>NZ_JAMZDX010000004.1 GCF_024172095.1 Kitasatospora cinereorecta
CCGTGTGGCGCCACCGTGGGGCGGCCAGCACCTGGCTCCTGGGATTCCAGACGGTCGAACGATCGGGTGGAAGCGTTGGACAGCGGTGTGGATGGATGCACGACTTCCGTGAACCCGAGGCCGTCCTTCGGGCCCATGCCGGCTCCTGGCTCGGACAGTTGAGCGGCCTGGACCGCGCCGACTACGACGACTGGCCGTCCTACCTTTCTGCGACGCACCAACGGCTTTGCGCAATGCACGGGCTCGACCCGGGCCACATGAAGGGCGACAGCGCTGTGACCTGGATCGGTATGGCTGCCTCCGAGCTGCTTCACGGCGGCGACATGGGGGCCGCCTTGGCCTTCCTGGCCGATGCCGAGGTCTTGGTCGCCATGGGAATGGTGGCTGATGGGCCGGATCGCTGCTGCTGACCCCAGACCGGTGGATCCGGGCTCAGCCACCCGACATCAGGAGTTCAACCTGAGTAACGCGACAGCGCGCCGGCCACTCCGGCGACAGCCTCCACGGCGGCCTGACGGCCACCCAGACCCCCACCACTCAGGCACCGGCATCCCGGCACCCAACAGACCCGCCAAGCCCGAACGAGGGCCGGCCCGAACGGCAGCACAACAGGCAAGAAGGCGGGGCACAGCGGGCGGCCACCCCGAACGGCAGGCAGACCGGCGGGCGCAGCAGCGGCGTCTAAAGCACTACAGATGATCTTGTCAGCTACGTTTCGTCCGTGACGAATCAGCAGCAGGGCGACGACCAGGACGACATCCACAGCATCCGTGAACGCAGTGAGATCCCGGAGCGGTTGCCCACCAGGACGTGCGAGTGGTGCGGGGAGGAGATGACCTACCCGCCACGGCGCTGCGAGGACAGCTGAGAGTTGTGCGCCGCGTGCAGCGCATGCTTGTGCGACGACGAAGGCGACGAGGTGTGCCGGAAGTACCCCGACCAGTCGCACCGGGGCTGACGACGGCGCGCTCCTGGTCGTGCTCGTCGTCCCGGTGCTCGTGGCCGGTGGGACTGTCGGCCGGAGGTCACGGCGGTAGGTGATCCGGATGACGCGCGGTACGCGAGTCCGCGGCTGCCGGCGAACCAGTCCCGGCTCGATCCGAGCGGCCAGGAGTCGGCCTGGGGCGAAGCCTCGGTTCCGGACGCCGGCACTCCTCGACGAAGACCGGCCACCATCCTTGGCCCCGGTCACCTTGGCCCGGGCGGCTACCTGGACCGGCGCAAGGAGCAACAGGCCAGCTTCGGAGTGCACCCAACAACCCCGCCCCGGACGGCGGCGTAGCACGCCACTCGGCGCATGTGTCGGCAGCGGTGGCGAAGGCCGTCTCGCCCCCGGTGTGGGCGTGCCGGCGGACGTCGCCGAGCTCACCGGCCGGTCCCTTGGGCTGACGCCCATCATGACAGCCAGGATTCGAACCGCTGACGCAGTCGCCGAGTCCGGGCGCAGCCGGCGTTCCAGGCGCAGGGCCGCCGCCCGCGTGCACCGTCAGGAAAGCTGTCGGGCGCCAGGAAGGCCGCCCGACAGTAAGTTGCCAGCCTCAGAGCGAGTCTAGGTAGGCCACGGCTTCGTGTGGGGGCATGATCATGTGCGCGCCCAGCGCCGCGAGCGGCGACTTCTTCGTTTCCTTGAAGAAGTTCTGGTCCGAGGTGACGTACACGTCAGCACCCGCCTGGATGTGGGTGTGCAGCCCCAGACCATCCAGCCGCTGGTTCCGCCACTTGCGTTCCGCCCTGTTCTGCGTTCGGCAGACCGTCGGGCACTGCCTGGTCATGATCGAACGGTGCGTCGGGAAACAGCACGTTGTGGATTGCCTCGAGTTCGGTTGCCGGTCGACTCGTTGCCCCAGACTGCCCAGTCCCAGTAGGTGAAGTTGTAGTCCCAGATTACGACCGGCTTGAGGATCTCGAGATGGTCCAGCCCCGCGGGCCACAACCCGCCGCTGGAAAGCCGCGATCCTCGGTGCAGACCCGTCCGGCTTGGTTCCTCCGCCGCAGTCGTGGCCGCCAGCCGAACTATGGCAATGCCAGCGTCATGGCGCTCGATCAAGGTCTGCACGCTCGCGGCAGCAGGCCGGTTCTCTTCGATGTCGATCAAGCAGTTTGTTCCAAGGTGAAGGTGAGCACGCACGTTCCTTATGGCAAGAGGTGGTACGGCGGATCCCCGTGCACTCGCAACGCGCGAACCACGACGTTGTGCTCCCCGGCGGTCACAACGAACTGGATAGGAGAAGCCGCGGCCCACCGAACTGGCGGACCGCGCTTCGGCTCCTTGGCAGCATCAGGCCGCAGCGTGCTGAGGGGAACATCGGCTGGGCGCCCGTGACGCGCTCAGGAGGGCCGTGCAGCCGGTCTCGCCCAGGTACTGGACAGGTCGGGCTGTGACTATCCGGCGGAGCCGCAGGCGGTCCGCGGTACCTGGCGGGGTGGGGATGCGGTGGTGGCCGGTGGCGGGTCGAGGTCGGCCCGCCACAGCATGACAGTCATCTCCAGGTGCTGCACCCCTGGTAGCCGTCCGGCAGGATCCGGCCAGGCTCTACCTTCAGGCCGCGCAGCGCGTCGTGGAGGGGGGTTTGAGTCCCAGAGCAGCACCGTGCGACCGGCGTCAGGCCGGCCAGGTCGGCGAGTGCCGGCCGAGCTCGACCGCGTCGGCGGGAGCGCTGGAGGTGCGGGGGCCCCGGTCAGGCGCAGCATGCGGTCGTAGAGGGTGGCGCCGTCCCGGTCGAGGTCAGTGAGCCGGCGGGGTGGCGGGGGTGTCCGAGCAGCCAGGACAGCGGCGCAGCGCGACCCGCACACGGCCCCGAACGGCGGCGCAGCGAGGCGAATTTACACCACCACCAGCAACCAATCCGCCAAAACAACCCAACGGAATTACCGGCGGAATTCATACCCGAAAACCCGCCCACCACACCCCACCGACCCCCGCCCCGGCCCCACCGACCCCGACCTGCATCGACCACCACACACAGTTACCAATGCCCGGACACCCACCACCCTCGGACACCCCCAACAGGTCCAACCAAAGGTCCAGACAATCCAGCGTACGGGGCCATTCCACGCCCAACAACCCAAACAGGTCACACCCAGCGGTGGGGCGGCGGGTAGAGCTTCGCGTGCAGCACCCGCACCTCCCACCACGGATCGTCCGGGACGGAGACCAGCGCGGCGTTCGCCGTGCAGCCGCCAAGTCGGCTGGTGACGGGAACGCGGAACTTCACCCAGGTTCTGCTGTTCTCCGCAAGGCTGGGCTCATGGCTTCCGTGGTCTTCCGTATCTCTCCGATCGCCGGGGAGACGACCTTCTCGCTGGTTAGCCGGGTCGCTGCCCGCTACGGCCTGGACGACGCCGCTGTGCTGACGCACTGGCAGTTGCTCAGCCACCAGCCTCGGCATGAGGGCGGTGCGCTGCGGGCGGACGCCGAGGTGCTGCCGGATGCGGCGGGGCGGCGGGTACTGGCCGGGTTGTGCGGGGTCGACGAGGACGTGCTGGGGCGGGCGTTGCCGGCGTGGGGGCTGGACGACAAGAAACTGGCCTCGCAGGCGGCTGGCAGCGGCCCTGGGGCGGTGTGGCGGGTGGGCGGCGCGGCGGTGGGGCCGGTGGCGTTCGGGTGCCGGTGGTGCGCAGCCCGGCGGGCCGGAGCGCCGGTGCGGGTTATGCGGTACGCGCAGCGGTGGGAGCGGGTGTGTACGCGGCACGGGCGGTGGCTGCTGGACGCCGATGCGGACCAGGCGTTGGAGTTCCTGGACGTGCGCGGCCTGCCGGAGATCGTCGAGGCGCAGCGGCGGTGGGTGCGGGTGGCGAGGCGTGCGGTGCGGGCGGGGGTTGGGCCTGGGGAGGTGTTCGCGGTGGCGTATGCGGTGGTGTGCCGGTGGTGGGATCTGGCGTTGGAGTGGCCGGACGAGCGGGTGTGGCCCGCGCGGCTGCACGCCCTGGCGGGCGGGGACGCGAGCGGGGACTTCTGGCGGTGGCGGGCGGTGGCGCGGGACGCGGCGGTCTTCCCGGAGGTGGTGGAGGTCGCGCGGGCGCTGCTGGATCCGGTGATGGCCGAGTTGGTCTGGCAGGACAGCGGGGCCGGGCGACCCCGGGCGTTGCCGGCGGACGGGGCGTTCTGCCGGCAGCTGGGTGAGCGGGTGGGGCGCCGGTGGTTGGGGCCGCTGGCGGCGGTCGACTTCGGCGGGCCGCTGATCGCGTGGTGGAGCGGTGATCCGCCGGCGCCGCGGCGCGGCCGTGCCCCGCGGCCACAGGGACGAGTTGTGGTGGGTGCGCCGTGAGCTCCAGCCGACGAGCATGGCGGCGCAGCTGCGGGCGCTGACGAAGGAAGCGAAGCTGCCGGGGTCGGGGACGGTGTGGCGCTCGGCGGTGGCGCCTGAACGGCGCGCGCTGATCGGCAACTTGCTGGACGACGCGCAGGAACAGCTGATCCAGCTGCGCGGGGCGCAGCGGGGCAGCAGTGCGGAGGCGGCGGAGCGGCTGCTGAAGGGCCTGGGTTGCGGCATCGACCGGCTGCAGCAGGCGGTGCGGGAGACGGTGGGGGCCGCGTTGGAGGCCGGAGTGCGAGTCGAGGACGTCGCGGCGTGGGCGGGGCTGTCCCCGGATGCGCTCGCCGAGGTGCTCGGGGATGGTGGCCGGGCGGTGCGATAGAAGGGGTCTGGCGGGTCGTCGGGCCGGGGCAGGCCGGCGCTGTGTAGGACGGCACCGGGCTTGGGCTTGGTGGTGGGGTGTGGGCCCGGGTGAGAACGCGGGTGCGTATGGGGCGCTCTACCGCACCAGGTCACGGGGTGGGGCGGGAACGGGGAAAGCCGTCCGCGTGGGCGTGTGTGGCGGGTTGGCTGAGAACCGTGAGCAGCGTGAACGGTTGGGCCGGGGCGGGTGGGTCCGCGGGCCCGGTGGATGTGGATGGGCGGGCGGGGTTCGAGGCGGTGTTCCTCGATCCGGTCGGCCAGGAGGTGCGGCAGCGGTGGGAGGACGCCTGCGTGACGGTGGCCTTCGAGGACCTGGCGCCGGTGTCCGCGTTCCCGGTGCCGCCCGGGAGGCGGTGGGGGCCGGGGCTGTGGTGGTCGGCCACCACCGGGCGGCACGTGGTCGCCGGGTCCAACGCGATGCGCGCCCAGCTGATGGTCCTGGACCGCGACCCGCAGGTGACAGGGCTGGCAGGGCGGCCGGTGCGGCTGGTGTGGCGCGACCATGGGGGCTCGGTGCGCTCGTGGGTGCCGCAGCTGTTCGCGCGCTACGCGGACGGCACCGCCCTGCTGGCCGACTGCCCGGGGCATGCAAAGGCGGGCGGTGAGCGGGCGCTGCGCGGCGCGCAGGCGGCCCGGGCGGCGTGCGACCTGGTCGGCTGGCACTACCGGCGCCTGGAGCCGCTGGATGCGGTGTTCGCGGCGAACCTGAGGTGGCTGGCCGGCTACCGCCATCCCCGCTACCAGGGCCGCCCCGGGGTGGCGGACGCGCTGCTGGAGGCGTTCGAGCGGCCGCGGCCGCTCCTGGAAGGCGTTCAGGCGCTCGGCCCCCCGATGACGGTTCTACCCGCCGTCTTCCACACCCTGTGGCACGGCCGGCTGAGTGTGTCGTTGGAACGCCCGCTGCACCAGGGCGTCCTCGTCGGCCCGGGATCCGTACAAGCCATGGCAGGAAGCAGCGGGATGGGGACAGCCGGGGTGGCCGGCGATTGTGGCGGGGGTGGGATGTGAGCGCGGCGCCGCGGCGGCGTGGCGGGCGTCCGGTGCTGGCGGTCGGCGGGCAGGTCCGTTTCCGGGGGGCGCGCTGGCAGGTCGTCGGCCTGGCCGGACAGCGCGTCCACCTGGTTGCCGACGAGGGGGAGGAAGTGGTGCTGGCCGGGCGCCTGTTCGCCGACCCCACGTTCGCCCTCACCGGCCCCGAGGCCGACGGGAAGGCGGAGGCGGCGCCGCAGTGGGGCCTGTTCGAGACCGCCCCGGCGGCGGCCCGGGAACGGGCGCTCACGTGGCGCCGGCACATCCGCGAGGTCGAGACCGGCCACCCCGACGGGGCCGACGCGGGCGCGGTGTCGGGCTTCACGCTGCCCATCGCGGCCGCAGCCTCCTCGAAGGTCTTGTCCTCGAGGTAGACCATGCTGACAACGGTCCGCTGCCGCTCGGGCAGCCGGCCGATCAGCTCCACCACCAGCGCCCCGAGGTCCGTGGCATCGGCGTGCGGCATGGCGCCGTCCCACGACACGGTGAAGTCGTCCTCGGCCGGCAGTTCCACCACGACCAGCCTGCGGTGGCGCCGGTAGAAGTCCCTCGCGGCGTTGCGGACCGCCGTACGCCCGTACGCCTTCAGACTCCCGGGCCGGCCGCTGATCCGCTCCCAGGAGCGGAACAGCCGCAGGTGCGCGTCCTGCAGCACGTCCTCGGCCACGTGGTGGTCGCCCCGGCTCTCGTACAGCGCCACGGCCCACAGCGCGGGCCGCGTCCGGGCGACGAAGTCCGGGAACCCGGAGTACGACTCCGGTTCCCCGGCCGCGTCCTTGATGGAAGCGTCCTTCGTCACGCAGCGCTCCGCAGCGCCGCCCGGGCGTCCGGCGTCTCACCGGGGACCCACACCGCCCACAGCGGCGCCCCGGCCTCGAACTGGACCACGGCACCACCCGCGGGCAGCGCCCGCACCACCTCCACGAAGGTGGCGCGTCTCTCGCGTTCCATCACCACGCTGTGCTGCAGGCGGAGCATCAGCTCCGCCGCAGCCAGCAGGCGACGCGAAGCGAAAAAGATCAAGGGCGGGACCAGCATGGGCGCGAAGGCCCACACGGGTCCCGACCCGAGCAGAGGCGACCCCATCGGTCGGTCCCCTTTCTCGTGCAGTCGTTGGCATCTGACGTCTCGTCGGCCCAGCATCCCGGACCTCACCCACAACCACTCCCCCAACCACCCGAATCCGGATACCCACCCCCGGGAAGTGACTCAGATCACATCGAAGCTCGGTTTCGGCCCCGCCCCCGTACCCCGCCGCCCGGCCGCGCAGACACCCGACACCCGCGCTGCGGCAGGCACGGGCACCGGGTCTCCCGGGAGCAGACCCCGGCCCAGACACCCCGCCCACCCGGAACCCGGCGCAGCACGCCGCGGCCGACGGGTGCGCTGGCGGCGCCACCGCCCCGGCCGGATTCCGCGGGGACGCGGGGCCGGGCTGTACGGGGTGGCGGAGATACAAGAACCGTCACCTCCCCGGGGCGGCACGGGGACCGGGCTACAGCGCAGGGCAGGCGAGGCCGAGGTGCGGCCTGGCGGCCCTCTGGTGCGGGGCTCTCCCCGGGCCAGCCACCGGCGACCGGCCCCGAACAGAGGCAGACGGCCCAGGCCAGCCGGAAGGACGGACCCGGGGCGTCCGAGAACGAGCGGAGCAGAAGGCTGCCGAAGGCACTGCGGAACCGGGCCGGCGAGGTGGCATGGACGGACCGGTGAAACCCGGCCGGACCGGTCGGGCCCCAGCCCCGTGGGCGCAGCCGGGCGCGGCCGGTGGATCGGTGCAGGCCCGGAGAAGGCGGGCGTACCCAGGGATCGCAAGCATCCGCGTGACCCGGAAGTCACAGCGCTCTTCGCACATGCAGCCGAGCGGTCGAGCGGTCGAGCAAGCCCACCCCCGCGCACAGGCGTCCCTCTCCTTCTGGCGTTGGTCGTGGGAGGCCCGGTCGTCCGGGTTGTCCAGCGCGTCGAGCAGACAGTGCGGGCCTGCTGGTCAGCCTGGCGACAGCCAAGATCCACGACCTCGACCATGAGAAGCCCAGCTCAACAAGCTTTTGAGCTCAGCCAACCCACTGCCACCCAACCCGCTGACGCCACCCCACCCACTCACACCCTGGGGCGGGGCCTGCGCTACATCCTCTCCTCCGTGAAGGTGCTGTCCGAGGGCGTGGACACCTTCGACTGCGACAGCGTGTTCTTCGCCGAGAGGAGATGTAGGGGTGCAGGTTCAGGCGTGGAAAAGGGGCGGCCCGCCGGTGAACCGACGGGCCGCCATGAAAGATGAGATTAGCGAGTGAACGGCTGGCGAAACATCCGATCAAACTCGCGCGTATGAGATTTACATTTCGAGAACTTCACTAAGCGTCAGAAATCGACATTGCCAAGTTTGCGCGTCGACTCGAACCGGGAGCGCCCCGATATAAGATTCACCAGTTCCCTCAAAAAACTCCCTCGAGTTACACGGGAAAATAACCGCCCCATCGATCTCGTAATATCGACAAGGATCCACTACGAGCTCCTCGCCAGGCAAGGAGACCAGGCTCGAGACGAATTCCTCGGCCACCTGTCGCGCAAAATCGATATCCGCAGACAAAGCCCCTGCCACCACTAGGGATTAGTCGCCATAAACTGAAAGTTAGTCATTCTTGAAACATAATTCGCATGTCCGGTTTGTCCATCAAGGAATAGCACATCACCCTTTTTATTCAAAACATTGAATGCGTGATAGATTCCTGGAGTTTTCGCAGTGGGGGGGATATATCCAATCACGATCCCCCTTGCACCGTCACCCGACTTATTTATGTCACTTACTATATTACTCAAACTACGAACATGGAACCGGCGGCCCATAATTTGCTCGATGAGCTTCTTATCTCCACCCTGCAGCCAAGGAACGGCCGACGCGGGCTTTCCGGCCAGCAGGTAATCCAGCGCGACGGCACATGCCCTGCAGTTGGTTTCCCCGCCACCAGGATTGATCATCGCCTTCAGGGTGGGAACGTTCGGCGTCTTGTACTTCCCCCCGAGGATTGTAACGCCTTCGCCACCTTCAAGGAGTCTGATATTTCCAACTTCGGCAGCTCCACCCTCTGTGGCGGCTAGGTCACCCAGGGTGGCCTTGAGGAGTGCGCCTTCCCCGGCTGTGAACATGGTGACAGCTGTCCACATGCATGCCTCGTCTTGATGATTCCATCCGCAATTCCAGCCGTCCCGGACAGGCTGCGTAGCAACGTCCCACCAAAATTTTCCAACGTCACTCATTGAAATCGAGCTGCCGGGCCCTCCACACGCCCCGCCTGACAATGTGCAGGGTCCATGCTTGTCCTCGGGAATATCGGAGAACTCAGGATTCCCGGCCGCATCATCCTGGCATTCCTGTTCGCATGTTGCCCCACCTGCCTCGCCGCCACCGTAGAAGTCAGGCTGGCGGAGCAGGCCCGTCGGATCACTCCCGCCGATGGGGTTGTCGCCGGCGTAGGTGTAGCCGCCGAGTTGTTGGGCGTCGGTGGTTTCGAGGACGGGGTCAACGCTGATGAAGCGGCCGAGGATGGGGTCGTATTGGCGGGCGCCGACGGTGGTGAGGCTGGTTGCGGTGCTGGTGGGGGCGTTGAGGAAGCCGCGGTTGTCGGGCCAGGTGGCGGGGGTGCCGCGGGGGGCGCCGTAGGGGGTGAACTGGCGCCAGGTGGGGGTTTGGGCGGTGTTGTCGAGGTTGAGGCCGTTGGTGCCGTGGGGGTCGGCGATTTCGAAGCGGTAGTTGGTGCCGGTGCCGGTGCGGACGACGGTGCCGCCGCCGGGGAGGGCGTAGTAGCGGACGGAGCTGAGGGTGTTGGTGGTGGTGTTGAGGGTGACCTGCTGGCCGGGGAGGTAGAGGGTGGTGGTGCCGGGGTCCTTCTGGAGGAGGACTTGGCCGTCGGCGTCGTAGACGTAGCTGGTGTTGCCTGCGGTGCCGCCGGTGATGGCGGTGAGGTGGCCTGCGTTGTCCCAGGTGAGGTTCTGGGTGCCGCCGGTGGGGGTGGTGCGGGTGGTGGTGTTGCCGGTGGCGTCGTAGCGGTAGCTGGTGCTCGCGCTGGTGGAGGTCAGGGTGTGGGGCTGGGCGGCGCCGTTGCCGTTGTAGGTGTAGGTGACGGTGGTGTCGGTGCCGCCGGTGGTGGAGTGGTCGGTGTGGGTGGTGCGGTTGCCGAGCTGGTCGAAGGCCCAGTCGGTCCAGTAGGCGCCGCCGGTGATGGCGTCACCGACGGTGGAGTGTGCGGCGGGGGTGGGGGTGGCTGTGCAGGAGTCGGTGGCGGTCCAGGCGGTGGTGAGGCGATCCAGCTGGTCGTAGCGGTAGCACTGGGTCTCGGTGGTGGCGCCGAGGCGGGTGGAGGTCTGCCGGGTGGTGTTGCCGGCGAGGTCGTAGTCGTAGTGCTGCAGGTCGACGTCGCTGGGGGTGCCGGTGTTGGAGCGGGAGACGCGCTGGTCGGTCAGGCGTCCGGTGTGGTCGTCGTAGGTGTTGGTGATCCAGCCGAGGTTGGTGTCGCCTCCGAGGGTCGTCTGGCCTACGTGGCCGTAGGCGTCGTAGGTGACGTCCTGGACGTAGCTGTAGCTGGTGGTGCCGAGGCCGGCGGGCAGGTCGAAGGCGGTGCTGTAGGCGTGGCCGACGATCTCGGACGGGAGGCCGGAGCCGAGGGGCAGGGTGTCGTTGTCGAGGAGGCCGGTGTGGGGGGTGTAGCTGTGCTTGAAGGTGTAGTTCTTGCCGAGCAGGGCGCCTTCGGTGCTGGAGGGGATGGTGTAGGTGTCGCCGAGGGACTCGCCGAAAACGTTGAAGCCGAGGGACTGGGTGATGTAGGCGGCGCCGCCGTTGTACGCGGTGGTGGTGGTGGCGTGGCCGATCGGGTAGGTGACGTTCGCGACGGCGTTGTCGTTGTCGTACACCCAGGCGGCGAGCTGGTTGGCGCTGGACTGGCCCGCGGCGGGGGCGGCGTAGGTTGCGGTCTTGCGGTTGAGGGTGTCGTAGGTGTAGCTGACGGTCTTGGCGCGGGAGTCGGTGGACTCCTTGAGGTTGCCGGCGCCGTCGTAGGTCATGGTGCTGGCGCCGGCGTCGGGATCGGTCTTGCCGGTGGCCTGGCCGAGCAGGTTGTAGGTGGTGGTCCAGGTGGATCCGGCGGCGGTGGTGGTGTTCTGCTTGCCGTGCCCGTCGAAGCCGTAGGTGATGGCCTGGCTGGTGCCGCCCGAGACGGTGTAGGTGCCAGTGAACGGGTCGACGGGCGGGGCGACGGTCGGACGGGCGGTGAAGTCGTCGAGCTCGACGGTCCGGCCGAGCGGGTCGACGACGGTGGTTTTGACGGTGCCGCCGGCCGGCGGGACGACGGTGGTCCGGTCACCGTTGTAGACGGTGGTGGTGACCTCCTGGACCGCCGAGTACTTGAAGGAGGTGTCGACGACGGTGCGGCCGAGGCCGTCGTAGGTGTAGACGTCCTGGTTGGGGACCGTGGCGTCCTGGGGAGAGGGCGCGAGCGCCAGGACGGGGTTGTTGTCCTTGTCCCAGAAGGCGTTGTTCTTCTTGCGGACCCAGCCGCGGGAGTCGTAGGACGACTCGCTGAGGAGCCGTCCGCCCATGGGGGTGGGGTCCTGGGTCTGGCGGACACGGCCGAGGGAGTCGTACAGGGTGTACGAGGTGATGTAACCGAGGCCGTCGTTGAGCTTCTGAGTGGTGGTCCCGGACACAGAGGTCTGGGACACCGTGTAGCCGAAGACCTGGTTGGCCGCCGCGGTGGTAGGGCGGGAGTTGAGCCACACCGAGGTGAGGCGGCCCAGCGTGTCGTACCGGGTGGTGGAGACAACGCCGTTCGCGTCCGTCGCGGTCAGCGGCAGGCCGCGGACCGGGGCGATCGTCGAGCTCGCGGTCTGGTTCTTGGCGTTGGTGACGGACCGGCCGGTGGTGAGTCCGACCGCGTTGGTGGTGTAGGCCGTGGTGGTGGCGTTGCCGTTGCCGTCGTAGGTGACGAGCGGGCGGCCGTAGGTGTCGTAGGTGGCGCGCTTGGCGGTCTGCCAGGTGAACGCGCCGGCGGTGTAGTCGGCGGCCTGGCGGACCATGGTCACGTTGCCGACCGTGGGCGCGGCGGCCTGCGGGAACGCGGTGGAGAAGCTGGGGTCGTCGTAGAAGGTGCGGGTGGCGGAGACGACCTGCGCGGGGCGATTGACCGAGGCCGGGGCCGTGAGCGTGTTGTAGCCGGCCGGGGCGGACGGCTTGGCGCCCTGGGTGTAGCCGGCGCAGGCGACCGAGTCGCTCTCCTGGGAGGCGGCGAGGCCGATCAGGTTGAGCGTGGTGTTCGCCGGCGCGTACGTCACCGTGGCACACGCGTCGTAGACGGCGTTGACCGGGACGGTGTGGGTGTAGGTGGCGGTGAGGAGGCCGAAGCCGGCGTCGCCTGTGTTGGCGTTGTAGGTGCTGTCGGTCTCGGTGTAGCGCCAGGTGGTGCTGCCGCCGGTGGTGACGGCCTGCCGGGTGAAGGTCTCGGCCGGCTTGACGGTGTTCGCGGTCAGGGCCGCAAGGCCGGTGCGGGTGCGGGTGGCGGTGGCGGGCGAGATCCAGTACGAGGTGATGCTCGAGTGGTCGACCACGCCGCCGTCACCGAGGTACGCCGAGGTCTCCAGGGCGCTGCCGGACAGCTGTGGGCTGTCGGCGTGGGTGCCGCCTTGGGAGTCGGTGAGGGTGATGCTGCGGGTGGTGGTGGGGGTGAGGTAGTCCCCGTCCATACCCCGGTAGTAGTCGGTGACGCTCTTGGTCTTGTGCTCGCTGGTGCCGTTACCGCTGCGGCTGGTGACGGTGGCGTACCCGCGGAACTGTCCCCAGGTGCGGTACTTGGGCTGGACGATCTCGTTGTCGTCGTAGTGCCAGGCCGCGCCGCCGGCGTAGTCGTAGGTGGTGGTCCTGTCGGTCGCGGCGCCGGTGATGTCGGTCTCGAGGACCTGGGTGACGGCGTACTTCTGGAACCAGTCGGTGACCGGGGCGCTGTAGAACGGCGGGGTCCAGCTCACCGGGTAGCAGGAGCCCGTGTTCGATGCCGGGTTGGCGGTGGCGATGTAGGCGGGGGTGCAGGGGTTGGGCAGGCCGTAGGTGATGCCGGTGACCGCGCCGAGTTCGCCGGTGATGGAGGTGAGGCGGTAGCGGAACATGCCGGGGAAGTTGGTGGTGTCGACCCGGTTCTGCATGGTCGTGCCGCCGAACGTCACCGCGGGCAGGGTGATGGTGCCGCTGCCGCCGCCGCTGGTGTCGCTGCCGGTGCGGGTGATGGAGGACAGCCACAGGGTCGGGGAGGTGCCGTCCCCGGTCGGGGGCTCGGTCTGCGCGAGGCCGTAGCTGTCGACCGGCTTGTAGCCGGCGGAGGCGGTGTCGTACTGCGTCGTTGCGATCTGCTTCAGGCGGACGGTGGAGAAGAACGACGGCGAGTGCGAGGAGCAGGTCGCACCGGAGGCGCAGATCAGGTCGAACGGCACGTCCGGGTACTGGGTGGCGCTGTTACCCGCGGAGATCGGGTCGCAGGTGGTGGCCACGCAGCGGGGGGCGGTGGTGAAGGAGACCTGGTCGGGGACGGTGTTGTAGGCGCCGCCGTCGAGGAAGCCGTAGTCGATCCGGGCGAGGTGGGAGTCGCGAACGTACTGGGTGTTGGTGGCGCCGTTGTTCTGGCCGTAGTAGTTGGTGTCCTGCGCGTAGTAGTAGGCCATGGCCTGGCCCTGGATGTTCTTGACGTAGTCCAGGTGCCACTTGTAGGCCGTGGTGCACACGGAGGCGTTGAAGCCGCTCGCGTTGTAGCAGGGGTCGCCGGGGTGGGCGGAGTAGACGGGCATGGAGTCGACCGAGTTGGTGGCCGGCTTGCCCGCCGACCAGCCGGGGAGCTGGTTGCGGCCGAAGGAGTAGACGGTGCCGGAGCGGTCGGTGACGGTCCAGTAGTCGGTGTTGTAGGTGCCGGTGCCGTTGTTCGCGCCGGTGATGTGCGCGATCTTGGCGCCGTCGTCGCCGCTGGAGGTGTAGGTGCCCTTCGACGCGTCGTAGACGAGCGAGGTGGAGGAGCCGTTCAGCGACAGGGTCAGGATCTGCCCGGCGTAGCACTCGTCATTGGTGGCGGACGGCGAGGGGCTGCCCTCGGGGCTGTCCGAGCAGGGGATGAAGGTCTGCTCGATGAAGGAGTCGGGGGTGGACCAGCCGTCGCCGAGCCAGGAGGCCTGGGCCTGGGTGCTGGCGGTCTTGCCGTCGACCTCGCCGGAGTCGTAGCCGAGGGAGACGCTCGGGGTGAGGGAGGTGGTGGCGCCGGGGACGGTGACGGGGTAGCTGTAGGTGAAGGAGCCGCCGGAGCTGCCGCCGGTCCACGAGCCGCTCGGGCTCAGGGCTCCGGCGGAGTAGGAGCCTCCGGCCGAGCCCTCCTGCCCGCTGGACACGGTCGCGGCCAGGACCTGCGGAGTGGACGCCGTCGAGGCCTGCACCGCCGTGGCCGTGTCACCGGACCAGACCGCCGAGACCACGTGCGACCCGGTGTCGGTGCTCGCGGGGACCGTCGTGCCGATCTTCGACGGCGTCGCGGCCGCCGCGGTGCCAACCTCGACCTGGGCGGAGACCGTGCTCGAGCGCGGGTCGCGGTCGGTGGTGAGCGGGGTCTGGACGCGGCAGGCCGGCACCTCGGGGGTGGTGAGCGCGCAGGCCGGCAGGGACACTAGCTGCAGGCGGGAGCCGTAGTTGCCGCCGTAGGCCTCGGCGAACGACGAGTAGTCCAGGCCCACGCGGAGCTTGCCGCCGGCCGCTCCCGCGTCAATGCTGAAGACCACACCGGACACGCCGAGCTTGGTGCTCTTCGCATGGTCCAGGACACTGACCGCGACACTGCCCGGAGCGGTGGCACCGTCGGCAGGCTTGGGAGTCTGGACCCACACCGGGCTTCCGGACACCTGTGCCTTGGCGCCCTCGGCCTGGCCAGCCGTCGGGGCGGCCGGCTTTGCGGTGCCCGAGGCGGCCTTCGGCCAGGCGGTGGCCTTCGGCTTGTAGGTGCGCTTGGTGTCGTCCTTCGGATGGATGGGCTGGGCCTGGAGCGGACGGCCGACCTTCACCGACGGAATGCCAGGCACCGGCGGCGGCGCGGTGTCCGGTGCGGCGGCGAACGCCGGAGCCGCCGTCAGAGACGCGGTCAGGGTGGCGGCACACAGCACCCCCAGCCATCGAAGACGGCGGTGCCCAGATATGGACCACGGCCGGGACACTCCACGTCGGGGTCCGTCAGCGGTTCGAAGCATGTGAAGGTCGCACCTCTGCTGTTCGTCGCTGCACGCGGGCAGCACCCACCCCCGGCGTGATCAACAGCCGGCTCGGGTCGACTATCGCAGCGACGACATGGCTGAGTCACCGTCAATCCTGCGCACACAGCCGAAATTTGAAGGATTTGTTACCTGGCGCGCTGCTGACATAAGTGGCATAGCGGAGGCAAACCACCCAAGGACGTGACACGGACCCGGGATAGCCTCGGCAAACACCCAGGCTGCGCCATGTTCCGGCGCGGGGAAGGCCGGAACTCCACAGCCACGCACAGGAATGAGCAGAGGAACTCCGTTGATGCGCCCCTCCACACCACCTACAAGAAATCTGGCCGCAGGGCTGGCCGCAGGGCTTGCGGCGGCGGCCCTGAGCGCGGTGGCACCCGTGGCACACGCCAGCACCACGGGCACCGCACCGGCACCGGCGCCAGCGCCGACGGCTGTCACGGCGCCTCGGGCCGCCGCTCAGGCCAAGTCGACCGGCAAGGCCGTCCCGGTGGACGCGGCGACCACCACCACCGATCAGCTGACCGCGAACCCGGACGGGAGCTTCACGCTCAACCAGGCCCTCGCACCGGTCCGCAAGCACACGACCAACGGGTGGAAGCCGCTGGACGCGACGCTCGTCAAGCGCTCCGACGGCTCGATAGGCCCCGCTCTGACCACGAGCGACCTCACCCTGTCCGGAGGCGGAAGCGGCGCCCTGGCCTCTATGAAGTCCGCCGGCCGCACCCTGTCCGTCACGCTTCCCGCCTCACTGACGAAGAACCTCCCCGCGCCGGCCCTGGACGGGCCGACCGCCACCTACGCCCTCCTGACCGGTGTGGACCTGAAGGTCACCGCCGACCAGCAGGGCGGCTTCTCGGAAGTCCTCGTCGTCAAGGACGCCACCGCCGCGGCCAACCCGGCCCTGAAGTCGCTGGCCTTCACCACGAAGACCAGCGGCGTCGACCTGGCCGCCGATGCGGCCGGCAACATCTCCGCCCGGGACAAGCAGGGCAGGACCGTCTTCTCCGCCCCCGCCCCGGTCAAGGGCGTCTGGGACTCCGCCGTCGACACGAATGCCCCCACCGTGACCGACCCGACCACCGGCACCAAGGTCGACGCCCACAGCGGCGCACCCGCCCTCTCGAGCGCCAGCGAGCCCGGAGCAACCGCCCACACCGCCCCCCTGGCCGCCGGCCTCAGCAGCGGCACGATCACCCTCACCCCCGACCCGGCACTGCTGTCAGGACAGAACACCGTCTGGCCGCTGTACATCGACCCGACCTACGCGTCCGCCGGCAGCTCCGCCCAGGCCTGGACGTACGTCAACTCCCACTACGGCAGCACCAGCTACTGGCACACCTCCGACAGCACCGGCCTGCGGGTCGGCTACAACGGCTGGGAGTCCCCCTACTACGTCGGGCGCACCTACACCCGGATGAATGTGCCGAGCAGCATCTACGGCGCCCAGGTCACCTCGTCGCGCTTCTACGCGACCGAGACCTGGTCGGCCTCCTGCACGGCCAAGCCGGTCGAACTGTGGTGGACCGGGGCCATCTCGGACACCACCACGTGGAACAACCAGCCCGGATGGATCAGCAGGCTCGACACCAAGACCGTCGCCAACGGCTGGTCCAACGACTGCCCGGCCGCATCGGTCGGCTTCGACACCACCTCGGTGATGCAGACCGCGGCGAACAACAACTCGGTCGACGTCACCCTCGCGCTGAAGGCCTCCGACGAGTCCGACTCGCTCGGGTGGAAGAAGTTCCAGCCGTCGACGATGTACATGTCGACCACGTACAACCATGCGCCGAACACGCCGAGCCAGCTCGTCACCTCGCCGTCCACCGCGTGCGACGCGAGCACGCCGACGGTGGTCGGCAACGGCGACGTGACCCTGTTCGCGGCCGTCAGCGACCCGGACGGCGGTTCGCTCGGCGTCGGCTTCAACCTCGTCAACACCACCACCGGCCAGAGCATCGCCTCCAGCAGCACCGGCTCCCTGTACGCCACCTCCGGGACCTCGTCCTCGCTCAACGTCACGAGGGACACGCTCGCCAAGTCCGCCGCAGGCCAGCCCACGACGTTCGCCTGGAACGTCTACGCCAGCGACGGCATCACCAACGGCCCGACCAGCACGACCTGCCGCTTCACCTTCGACGTCTCCGTGCCCGGCCGGCCGGGCATCACCCAGAACACGACCACCTACAAGGTCGGCGCCGACGCCTCCTTCACTTTCACCGCGAACCCCTCGGCGCCGACGCCCAGCAGCTACCTCTACCAGCTGAACGGCGCCGCCCCGCAGACCGTCACGGCCTCCGCCGGCAACGCCACCGTGACCCTCAAGCCCACGCGCCGGGTCAACACCCTCACTGTCACCGCCGTCTCGGTCGGCGGGAACATCGGTGACTCCGCCGTCCTGCCCATCGACGCCGCGGCCCCCGCCACCGCGCCGGAGAACGACTTCACCGGCCAGGGCCGCGCCGACCTCACCGTCGTCGGCAAGACCGCCACCCTCCCCCCGGGCCTGTGGCTGTCCTCCGGCATCAGCACCAGCACCCTCAACACCGCCGCCGACAACATCGGCGTCAAGGGCAACCTCCTCAACACCCCCGGAAGCCCGGCCGACTGGAACACCACCCAGGCCATCGCCGGCCACTTCGCCTCCGGCGACGGCTTCAACGACATCCTCGACTACAACCCCGCCACCGGAACCGCATCCGTCCTCTTCGGCAACGGCGACGGTTCCGCCTTCACCGCCGACGCAGGCACCTCGGCCAAGGTCGCCGACAAGGTCTTCACCACCGCGGCCGGCAGCAAGGCCACCCAGGTCGCCAACGGCGGCGCCCTCTACAACACCCTCAACGACGTGCCCGTCAACGGCTTCCCCGCGCTCATCCTCCTCGTCGACAACAAGCTCCAGGTCGAACAGGCGAGCGTGAGCCCAGGTGCCTTCGCCGGCGCCTCCGCCGCCATCGACGTCACCACTACCAGCCCCACCGGCACCGGCAGCTGGGCCGGCTGGACCATCACCACCACCCTCGTCGGCGGCCTGCCCGCCCTCTTCACCCGCAACGACACCAGCGGCGCCCTCTACTACTACAGCCCCCAGAACCTCATGGACCTCACCGGCGGCACCGGCGCCCCCACCCCGCTCAAGCTCGCCGACAGCGGCTGGAACGCAGCCGCCAAGCCCGTCATCCAGGCCGCCGACATCAACCGCGACGGCACGCCGGACCTGTGGTCCGTCGACTCCACCGGCAAGGCCACCGCCAACCTGTTCAACGGCACCACCCTCGCCACCCAGGCCAACCAGCCCCTGACCGCCCCCACCCATGCCTGGCCCCTCGGCGACAACACCGTCGACCAGACCACCCACATCCTCACCGCCCAGGACACCGTCGGCACCGCAACCCTCAGCGGCCCGAACCCCGACGCCACCTACAGCAGCCAGGACCTCTTCAACCCCGACGTCCACCTCAACGGCACCACCGGCGCCCTGACCACCACAACCCCCGCCGTCACCGCCAACACCAGCTTCACCCTCTCCGCCTGGGCCAAGCCCGACACCACCAGCGGAACCGTCCTCTCCCAGGACGGCAACCACACCGCAGGCATCAGCCTCTACGCAGACCCCACCACCAAGCAGTGGTACTTCTGCATGGCCACCGCCGACACCGCCACCCCCACCTACGACTGCGCCCACCCCGCCCCCGGCAGCGGAACCGTCCAGACCGGCGCCTGGACCCACCTCACCGCCACCTACGACAGCACCACCACCACCATGACGCTCTACGTCAACGGCGTCAGCGCGGGAACCAAGACCCACACCCCCGTCACCGGCTTCACCGGCAAGCTCCGAACCGGAAACGCCCTCCACGCCGACACCTACGACACCTACTACAAGGGCGCCCTCTCCACCATCCAGGCCTGGAACGGCACAGCCCTCACCGCAGCCCAGACCGCCGCACTCTCCGGCACCCCCGGCTACATCCTCTCCCCCGGCGCATCCGTCAAGAACAGCCTCAGCAGCCGCTGCCTCTTCGTCTCCTGGCGCACACCCGACAACGGAGCCCCCGCCCAGCAGTACGACTGCGACGCCACCTTCACCGACCAGCTCTTCAAGATCGAGCCCGTCACCGGCGGCGGCTACCAACTCCGCAACGTCTTCAACAACCGCTGCCTGTTCGTCTCCTACACCACGCCCGGCAACAACGTCCCCGTCACCCAGTACGACTGCAACCCCGCCTTCACCGACCAGGTCTGGTATCTCGACCCCGTCACCGGCGGCGGCTACCAGCTCCGCAACGGCTACAGCAACCGCTGCATGTACATCCCGTGGAGCACCCCCGGACCCGGCGCGGCCGCTCTCGTGTACGACTGCAACCCCGCCTTCGCCGACCAGGTCTGGAAAATCTGAACCCCGAGACCGCCTTCGCAGCGAACCACGACCGCCCCGGGCCACGGCCCGGGGCGCTCCCCGTAACGAGCGGAACGCGCGTGCTGACACCGGCGGCGGGCAGAGAGACCCGCCTCCGGACTCCCCGATACGATCGGGCCCAAACAACTTCGCGCGCAACAGCTGACGAGGACCCCCGTGAAGATCACCCGCTTCCGACGCGCTCGGCATGATCCGCGCGTCGAAGCCGACGCCGCGTTCAGCTGCCTCCGCGCCACGACCAGGCCACCGGGCTCCGGGCGCACCGAAGTCCTGGCCGAGTTCCGCTGTCTGCGCAGGGGGACGAGGGGCGTCATGTACGCGGGTCGCAGAGCCCGCACGAGGCCTGTCCGGAGCCTTCTACGGGCCGCCGGGCCCTCAGGGCGCGGAAGTGATCGCGCCAGAGCGCCGTACCGGCAGGAGTGAGGGCGGGCCTGTCCCGGCAGCGGACCTCCGAAGGCGCGTCCCAACCCGACCGCTCCCGGCCCGGCAGGGCTGTGCCGACACGCCCCGATCACCTCGGCGGACGCCGGACGATGCCTCCGGACGCCGGCGCCCGACCGGCGCTGATCGCTCCTGAGCGGCACTGCCCGCCGTGCTACCGCACCACTTGCTCCGCCCAATACCGACTTTGCACTGTCAGCCATTTCAGACCCAGGAACAGACTTGTCATCCTCGACAATTACCGAATCGCCCTCGAACGTCATCGAGGCGAGAGTTGACTACGCGAGACGCGTAAGGTCACCGCGAATATTCGTGCTCGACGGCCTCCGGCTGTGTGCGGCCCTGATGGTGCTGGCCTTCCACTATCTCGGCGACGACGGGCGGCAACTGTGGAAGCAGTCCACCGACCGCCTGCATCCGCTGCACCGCGTCGCCGAATACGGGCACCTCGGGGTACTGCTGTTCTACATGATCAGCGGGTTCGTGATCTCCATGTCCGCGTGGGGCAGCTCGCTCGGGAAATTCTGGCGCGGCAGGATCATCCGCCTGTTCCCCGCCTACTGGTTCGCGGTCTTCCTGACGTCCGCGTACCTGCATTTCTCCCCCCATTACCCGGACACGCAGCATGTCACGGCCACCCAGGCACTGACCAACCTGTCGATGCTCCAAATGCCACTGGGCGTCGAAAATGTGGACACCGTCTACTGGACGCTCTGGGTCGAACTGCGCTTCTACATCCTGTTCTCGGTGGTGATGTGGATGGGAACGAACGATCGGCGTGTCGCCACCTTCTGCTGGATCTGGGCGCTCGCTGCGGTCCTCGCGCCCCAGTCCGGCGTCCCACTCATCGTGACGCTCGCCATCGCCAGCTACGCCCCGTTCTTCATCGCCGGGGTGGCGTTCTACCTGGTCCGCCGTCGAGGAGGAGTCGACGGCGAACTGCTCTCGCTCCTCGCGCTGACGTGGCTCCTCGCCCAAGCCCGGATGTCCGCCATCTGCGGCACCCACGGCAGGGCCTCGCTCGCGACCGTCGCCGTCAGCGCGATGTACGGCGTCATGTACCTCGTCGCCTCGGGCCGGACAGACCGGATCACCTGGGCATGGCTGCCAGTGGCGGGAGCGATCTCCTACCCCCTGTACCTCCTCCATCAGGCAATCGGCATCAACCTCATCCATGTGTTCCAGCCGACTCTGGGCGGCTGGCCACTGCTCGCACTGCTCACCGTGGGAATGTTGGCAGCGGCATGGCTGACCCACCGCCTGGTCGAACGACCAGGAACACGCCTCCTGCGCAACCTGACCAAGAAGAGGGTCGCGACCGAACACGCTTGGGTGGACAGGCCCGGAGGTGCTGCCACCGGCTGAAACCCGCACCTCGCTGCTCTCGCAGTTCCCCAGCTCTCCAGGACCGCGAAGCAGTGGCGCCCGGTACGCACCACGGGGGCACGGGCGGGACTGGGCCTTGACGGCGTCGGCAACGTCGTCGGGGGTACCTCGGAAGTCGGCCACGGTGGCGAGAGCAGGACGGTGGCGTACGCCGCGGCCCGGAACACGCCCGGCACGACGTGGCAGGAGTGGAAGTGGAACTGCCGTGTGCACCCGGACAAGGGGCGGCTGTCACCCTCGCCGCATCGCCCCTTGGGAATGACAACAAGGCCGGGACGGACGGAAACGACGGAGCTGGAGCCCGAGGCCTGATCGGGGCTCCAGCTCCGTCCGCGCGGGTCCGTGCGGTTACGACCGGGGCGAGCTGCAGCCCAGCTGACGGTCGAGTTCCGCGCCGGTCATCGCACCTCTACCGGTCCAGTACTCGC
This sequence comes from Kitasatospora cinereorecta, assembly GCF_024172095.1. Lineage (GTDB taxonomy): Bacteria > Actinomycetota > Actinomycetes > Streptomycetales > Streptomycetaceae > Kitasatospora > Kitasatospora cinereorecta. The sequence goes on from NZ_JAMZDX010000004.1 coordinate 21,663, forward strand.
ACCTGCCGCCAGGTGTTCGGCAGCGGCCCTCTCGGTATCCACGACGTCGGCCGCCACCGGGCCATCGGAGTTGCTGAACCCGACTTCGAACAGCTTCGGGAGCCTGTCGACGTCGTGAAGCACCCGGTGGTCCGAGAACTCGCCGGTCGCCGTCGCCAAGGCGCCTGCGGACCAAACGGTGACATAACCGGACCTCGCCCTCCCGGAGAGCGGGTTGCCCAGCCTCAGGAGTTCAACCGGGCCGCGGTCCACAGCACCGGGGTCGTGATGCGGACCTCGGTTGTCTTCTCCCCCGGGCAGAGCGGAATCCTCACCTCGTAGCGCCCGTCGGACACCCTCAGCCCGAACCGCCACCCCTCCGGGTCGGACATGAAACATCCGGTCAGGGAGAGTGCCAATCCCCCCGCCACCACGCTCCGCGCGAAAAACAGTGCTGTCCGAGACACTCGTCGTACCCCTCTTCGTGCTGAATCCTTTCCGCGGTAACGAACCCCGGGGTTGTTGCGAAAGGTGCTCCCGCTCGTCGTACCCACCCGCGCGTGGAACTGCATCAGCCCCGGCAGACACGCATGCCAAAACGGTAGCTGCACCGGTATCCGAGAAGTCCGGCGAGGTTCCTGGTCTGAGCAGTCGGCGCGCCTCGCCCACGTTGGCTTTGTTCAAGTTGGACCAGAAACCCGCTCTCATGAACGGAGCCCACCAGCACCGTCAGCGACCAGGGCAACCGCGAACTCGCAAACTACCGTGCTCCACAGTCGCAAACTAACGCGCAAGGCCAGGCCGCAGACCTGTGGTCCTTCCGCGATCACTCGCAAACCACGGTGCTCCGTCACACTGGCCTCACATGGAGATCCTGGATGGCTGCCGCGAGGACTGCGACGGCACCGGCTGGGAGGATCTTCGGTATGACCTCCCCGCTCCGTGTCCTGCGCGTCCTCGGTGAGCGCCCGTTTGCCGAGGCCGGTGAGCCTGTCCTGGCTGTGTCCGACGAGGGGCGTGGTCTGCTCGCCGTGGCGGGTGAGCCCGGGTTCGCCCAGATGGCGACGGTGGCGGTGTACGGCGTAGGGGACCTCGGCTGCCGGACCGTGCTCCGGACCCGGTTCCCGGTGCACGCCCTGGCTTTCCACCCGACGGAACCCCTGCTCGCCGTCGGGACCGGGGAGTACGACGGCGGCTACTTCTTCGAGGGCGAGCTGCTCCTGCTCGACTGGGAAACGGGCTCCGCCACCACCCTCATCGAGCACGACTTCGGCCGCCAGGTCCTCGGACTGACCTGGCTCGACGGGCAGGCCCTGCGCGTGCTGATGGCACCGCCCGACGACTACAAGGACGAACGGAAGGCTCACACCGAGGGCCACGTCGCCGTCGTGCGGCGGCCCGACTGGCGTGCTGCCGCACCCCGTTCGCTCACCGCCGCCGACCTGGCCGGCCCCCGGGTACCCGCCCCGCGCCCCGACGGACGGGACGAAGCCCATCGAGCGCTCTCCGCGCCGAGCCCGGACTGGGAGCCCCGGCGCCACGTCCTGGCCGTCGAGGAACTGCCGGACAGCACCGTCCTGGCCACCCTCGACCAGGAGGAGGGCACCCCGGAGCGGTCCGTAGGCACCGCCCTCACCGACGGCCTGTTGATCCAGCATCGGACCACCGCGTACGTCGACCGGCGAGACCGCCTGCGGATCCGGCGCGGCAGCCGGGACTAGGTTCGCCAGGTCGCACGAGCCCGCCGGGGACCCAAGCAGGACTGGCTCGCGGCGCGCTCCCCCAAGGGGCCGGGCGCCCAACCCCTGTTCCCGCTCTCCTGGGAGCCCGGGCAGACGCACTTCCCCGGCCCGGGTGCGGAGACCGGGGACGGTGACCTGGTGTACGCCGGCACCGTCTATGACGGCCGAGGCCTGCAGCCCGGCGGCTCCTTCGTCGTCCGCCGCGCGGCCGCCGACGGCGTGCCCCGCTGGATCTTCCGGACCGACCACGTCGCCACCGACCTCGACACCCGAGCGGACACCGCCTACCTGGCCTACCGCGACGGCGAGCTCCTGGCCTTGGACCTCCATGACGGCACCCTCCGCTGGCGCCACCGGCTGACCATCGCCGGCGCCCCAGCCGTCCCGACCGCGCTCACCGCAACCCAACCCGGCCGCCTGCTCGTCGGCACGTCCGACGGCCGAATCCTGGACTGCGCCACCACCTAACCCCACACCCAGCAGCAGCCCAACGAACCCGAACGTCGTCTACTCCCCGACCGTCGAGAACGACACCCCCTGATACCGGCGGTCAAACTTCGGTGAGACGGGTCAGAAACGGCCGTGCCGTGGGCTCGTCCGGGCTCTCGGGTGGCGCGAGGCCCGACCAAGATCAGGAGGCGCGGCATGCACGAGACCGCGATCCACCGCTGTGGTGCCGACGTCACCGTCGCCGTCGACGCCTCCACCGACTCCTCCGCCGCAACGCCCGCGATGACCCTGACCCTCTGCGCCGACCACCACGCGCGCAGTCGGTGGCACCGCCTCCACACCGCGGACCGGCCGGCCCGGCGGAGGGCCCGTGCGGCTTGGTCAGCGACTTTCGCGAACCGCGGACCGGTATCGGGCCCACGCCGACGGCTGGCTGAACGAGCTGAGCGGCACCTACCCCGCCGACCACCCGACCTGGGCTGCTTACCTGACTGCAGCCCACCGCGCACTGTGCGCCCGCCACGGCCTCGACCCCGCAGAAATCGGCGGCGGGGCGATCGGCTGGATCGGCCTCACCGCCGACGAGGCCACCGCCATGCCGGACAACCACCAGGGCCCCGCGGTCTTCCTCGCCAACGCGGAGGTCCTCGCCATCATGGGCCTGGTCGAGGACGCCCCGGAACAGTGCTGCTGATCGCCCCAACCCCCGGGCGCGGGGCAATGGCGGCGCAGGGCGCTACGATCACGCGGTCCACCCGGCGAACCGCGACGAGAGTACACACCATGAACGACCTAGGCGACGCGGAAGGCCGCACCACAGCCACCCGACCGCACCCGAAGCCGGCGCACGCCCTGCTGGCCGGAGCGGGTGTCCTGGTGCTGGCGGCCATTGCGGGAGTGGCGCTGCTCGGCGGCACCCCAGCGACCCCGCCGGCCCCCGCGCCCAGCCCGACGTCTGCGGCCGCCCCGCCCACTTCGAGCCAGTCCACCGAACCGTCCGACTCGCCCACACCCGCGCCGTCGCCCACGGAGGCAAGCGCCACCCCCGCCGCCGAGACGTCCGCACCGCCCACACATCCCACGCCCTCAGCCACCAGGCAGAGCACCAAACCGACCGCCACCAGGTCGACCCCGGCCGGACCGGGGCCGCGTCCCACCAACTTCCCCATCCCCGAACCGACCAGCTGCCCACCCGGCCAGATCCTCATACGGACGACCAGGGCCGAGTGCATCACCCTGGTGTCCGCCACCCCGCTTCCCCTACCAGGCGTCTCGCACAGCCCCACCCACTGACCGCCGACTCCCCACAGATCAAAGAGGTCCTGCGGCAAGCCGGATCCCCCCGAGGTCCCGGCACTGGACCACGACGGCAAGCCCCCGTCAGTCTGGTCGCATGGGGTCCCCCGAAGCCGCCGGACCCATCGGCGGCAGCACTCAGCACGGGCATGGCGGTGACACGGGGGGAGATGAGTGCGGCCAGGTCCAGCAGGTATGGGGGCGCCAGGTGCATGTTGCTGCTGCGCCGTCCACACGGATTGTGTCCCAAGGCGTTGGACGTGTCGGTGCGTGATCAGGCAGGTGGCGAGACCGAGGAACGCCTCGTGAATGTCGTCCCGTCGCTCCCAGCGGATGCGTAGGCGGCGGAAGCCGTGGAGCCGGGCGATCGTAGAATCGACGACCCAGCGGTGGACGCCGAGACCTGACCCATGGGGTACCCCACGGCGGGCAGGCCATCGGCCTGCGGGACTCGGTCCGCGCGGATCGCGGTGCGTCCCTGGTTGATCCGGATCCTGGTCGCGCAGGAGACCGTCAGCACGTAGCCGACATCGCTGGCCTCTGGCCCGGCTCGCAGGGCCGGGTCCTGGCCGCAAACCACCTGGTCCGGGCCCTGGACCAGATGGGTGCGAAGACTCGACGGCACCGCCCGGCGCCGACGCTCCGACCGGACGGCAACCCTCTGCCACCCGCAGACTAGCCGGGTGTTGCCGGCCGTCGCCTCGGCGGCGAAGGAGATGACCGGACTGCCGGCGCAGCCGTACTCCGGCGTGCCGGCCTTGGTTCCGACGGTGAACCGCGGGAAGGGCGGCCCTGCTGCACGTGACAGGGTTGCCGACCTGCCCGCCCCGTCTGTCGCACCCGGCACGCGCCGTCCAGGATGGCAGTGCCCCTTCGTGGGATGACCGCATCGCTGGAATCCGGACGACGCGCAGGCCCCCGCCGCGTCAGTTTTCACGACAGGCCCGCACTCCGCCTCGGGGCGAATGTCAGCTGCCGATCGCCCCGCAGGCCGAGTCGAGCTTGGCGGCGTCGGCGTCCAGACGGGTGTCCAGGTCCGGGCTGGGCTTCGTTCGACTCTCGTACGCCTTGTCCAGTTCCCTGAAGTCATCGGCGACCTTCTGGATCGCCGAGCCCGCGTCGGACTCGCCGCCCTTGACAGCCGCGGCGTCGAGCCCGCTGACCAGAGCCTGGAGATCGGCCTTGAAGGCGTTGGGGTCGTCTTTGTCCGCGGTGAGCTTCTCGCGGCCATACATTGCGACGGTGTCGTTGGCGGAGATGCAGCCCGCGTTCGACGCCTTGAGCAGGTGCGGGGCGAGGTAGGCAACCGGGATGAGCCACAGGACCGACAGGGCGATGCCCACCCAGGACATCACTCTGCCTTCGCCGACCTTCTTCGCACGGTTCAGACCGGCGATTCCGAAGGAAATACCGGGGACAGGTCCACCGATGAGGCCGAAGACCAGCGATGCGACAGCGAATCCGTTCGACCGCTTCTCCTGCACGTGAGCCGGATAGCCTTCCGGCGCCGCGCCGGCGTCCGGGGTGGCCTCGTTCATGGGTATGGGCACGTCGTTCCTTGGAGGGAGTGTGAATTCAGGCGCTGCATCCCGGTAGCGATGCATAGGAATATCGGTGATTCACGGATCTGGCAATTCCGTCGCGAAAAGTCGACCGCCACGTTTGCTTCCGGGGACGCACCGTCAAATGATGATGTGTCACCGCCGCTCTCCCAGAAGGGGGGTGGGCCGCGTCGCTCGCCATTCGGGGATCCGGCGGTCGGATTCGAGCCGATCGCGGCCCCGGAGCCCTTGAGCCCCAGCGGCAGCCGGTCATTTGGGGTCGACCGGGTCGTACACACCGTGGCATCCGCCAGGACCGCCCGAAACGCGCACAACTCGATCAGCTGGTACCAATCCCGCCCGGATTGGGCCGGACTGGACATCTCGACCCGACGACCAGCCCGCCGAGGTCCGGCCCCGATCCCGCCGACCGGCCGCTGGAACCCCGTCCGGGCCATCGCGGACGCCCAAGACATCCCCGGAACGTCGTCGATCACCACAACCCGCCGGCAGCGCGTACTTCCAGCTGCCGAACCAGGCGCCCACCGCGCAAGGAGCTCAGCGTCGGGCAGAGATCGCTGAACCGGGGCCCACGCCCGACTCCTTTACCCGGTCGAACGCGGCGTGGCCACGCTCAAGCGCCGGCGAATCCTCCGCCACACCCGCTGCAGTCCGAACTGGCTGAGGTCAGCGGCCAAGGCCGTCCTCACCCTGGAGCTGCACCGCTGAACAGACTCAGTCACGTGCAGACCTTCACCAAGGTTCTGACGATCTTTCCTGTGTACCACCAGGATGCGTCCGCAGTGCCGGACCGGACCTTCCGCACGCTCTCCGGGCAACTGCTGGTGGTCGGCCGGGGCCGCGATGGACGGTGGTCGAATGAGCACCACCGACCTCGTCGGCGCTCGGCGACGGATCAGCCCATTGCCGGGGCAACGGGCCTGGAATGGTCGGCGATGCCGGGGTGGTCGGCTGCCCAGAGGTGGGCCAGGCGGGCGAGTTCGACCCGGGAGCTGAGGCCGACCTTCCGGAAGATGTTGCGCAGGTGGTAGTTGACGGTGTGCGGGGAGCGGTGGATCCGGGAGGCCACCTGCTGGTTGGTGAGGCCCTGGCTGACCAGGTGGGCCACCGTGCGTTCGACGTCGCTCAGGGCGTCGGCGTTCTCCTCGGCCGCACGGGCGCCCGGGTCGGCGACGTGCAGGGTCGGCACCGGCACCGGCGTCGGGATGGCCGGTACGGCCGCCGACGGGAGCTGTGCGAAGGCGCGGCGGCGGGATCGGGGGTCCAGCAGGGCCGCGAGGTCCTCGGCCGCGGCGGTCCGGGCCCAGTGGTGACCGTGTTCGGTGGCGGCGCGGACCAGGCCGTCCGGGTCCCCGTGCAGCAGGCTGACGGCGTGCCCTGCGGCGGCCGCGAGGGGCGCGATGCCTCGGTTGTCCTCGGCCAGCCGCTCGGCCTCGTGGGCGGCGATCGCGGCCCAGTGCGGGTTCCCGGCCTCCAGGGCGGTCCGGACGAACCAGGCGGCGGCGCCCGGTTGGCGGGTGAAGAGCGCGGCCCGCTGCGCCCGGTCGGGGTAGTGCAGTTCGAGCTGTTCCAGGGCGGCGTGCGCGCCGTGCCGGGCGGCGGTGACCTGCAGTTCGACCCAGTCGTAGACCGGTGAGGGCAGTCGGCTGGCGCCGTCGGCGAGGATCCGGCGGTAGCGGCGGACGAAGGCCTCGGCGCCGTCGTGGTCGCCGAACCTGAGGGCGAGTTCCCCCAGGGTGGCCAGCAGCGGCGGCACGTACAGCAGGGTGCCCTGGCACACCGCGGCCGTGAGCGCCTGCTGGGCCTCGTCGCGGGCCTCGGCGAGCCGCCCCCGGTGGTCCAGCAGCCGGGCCCGGTGCAGGGCGACGACGGAGTCCATCCCGCCGCCCAGCCCGAGCAGGTCGACGCCGGCGGTCCGTACGGTGGATTCGGCCTCGGCGTGGGCGCCGACGTCGACGAGCCGGTCGGCGAGCACCAGGTGGAGGTAGGCGCGCCAGACGGGTGAGGGCATGGCGGCTGCGCCGGCCACCGCGGCCCGGGCCAGCCGCAGTCCTTCGGCCAGGCGGCCGTCGGCGAGCGCCAGGTCGGAGAGGACGGCGGTGGCGGCGAGGACCTCGGCGTCCGGGGCGATCCGCTCGTCGTGGCCGCGCAGTACGGACTCGGCATGCCGGCGGCCCCGGTCGGCATCCTGGAAGTACCGGCCGAAGGCGCGCCCGGCCAGCACGGCGCTGCGTACGGTGTCCGGCAGTTCGGCCGTGTCGCGGCCGAGGATCTCCTCCGCGGCGGCAAGGGTCCGGCGGACGTCGCCGCCGGCCAGCCGCAGTTCGACCAGCAGGCACCACAGGCGGGCGTTGAGTTCCGCGGGCAGGCCGAGGGTCAGGGCCGTGTCGAGGAGTTCCACGGCGCGGTCGAGGGAGCCGACCGAGGCAAGGGCCCGCAGCAGCCCGAGCGGGTCGGTGACGAGGGCGCGCAGCAGGGCGCTGATCTGGGCGGCGCTGCCCTGGGCGGCGAGCAGGCGGGCGGAGGTCAGGAGTGTCGAGTCCGCGCGCTTCTCGGTGGTGCCGACCAGCGGAGCGGTGGTGCCGACCAGCGGAGCGGCGGCGCCGGTGGGCGCCGCCGACGGCAGTGGCAAGGACAATGGGTTCACACCACTCTTCCCGTGTCCGCGGTCCGTGGAGTGGCCGCGGATCGATCGTCTCGCGTTGGATCACCATAGTGCCCGGGACGGTGTCAAGTTCCGGGCACGAATGGAATTCTACGATCCTCGATCGGGCTCTGGCATGAACAAGCCGTTAAATGTGACGGGTACGGAGCATTCGTGTGCGGTCCGCGGTCAGGGGATGCCGTGGGCCTCCGACTGCGCTCTGTGTGAACGGCGTTCGGCCGAGGCGCTGACGAGGGTGAGCAGCAGGGTCAGTGCCGCGCCGCACAACACCGCCGCGCCCGGCTCGGCGTTGGCCAGGATCAGCGCGGCGAGCGAGGCTGTGAGGCTGTAGCCGACGCCCTGCACCGCGTACATGACGGAGTATCCGGCGGCGAGCATCCCGGCCGGCACCCGCTCGCGCAGGGACAGGTTGCGCGTGACCATCACCCCCGACTTGAACGCGCCGGCCAGGATCAGCCCCACGGCGATGCCCACCAGGCCGGGCAGCACCGCGATCACGGCCACGAACACCGCCATCGCGACGAGGAGAACCAGGCTCTGCGCCCGCGGCCCGCCGGGCCACCGCCTGGCGCCGTACAGCAGGCCGCCGACCACACTGGCGACCGAGAAGGCGGTCAGCAGCGGGCCGGACCAACTGACCTGCAGCCCACGGGACTCCAGCAGTGCGGGCAGCACCAGTTCGGCGGTGGCCAGCAGGGCCATCGCGGCGGCGCTGGTCAGGTAGACCGGCCAGCCGGCGGCCAATGCCCGCCGCCGCGAGACCTGTTGACCGGATCCCTGGCCGGCCTGCTCCTGATCGGCGCCGACGTCGGGCAGCAGCCGGACCCCGAACGCGGCCAGTGCGGCGCAGCAGGCGGCGAGCCCGAGCGGGGCGCCGGGTGCCGCGGACAGGGCCAGGAACGCCACCGCTGCCGGGGCGACGGCCCAGATGCCCTGGGTCAGCGTGGTCTCCACGCTCAGCGCCCGGGGCACGCCGTGCTCCGGTACCGCGGCGACCAGCAGCGCGCGCAGCCCGCCGGCGTGCGCGGCCGGGGCGGCGCCGGCCAGGAAGGCGAGCGCCACGGCGAGGGCGGGCGGCGCCGAGTGGCAGAGGGCCAGCCCGGCGAAGGCGAGCGCGCCGCCCAGCAGGCCGAGGGAGAGCTCGCGTCGCAGCCGGGTGCCGTGCAGCCGGGCGCCGAGCAGCGGCGCGCCGACCACCTCGCCCACCACGTACGCCCCGCCGAGTACCGCGCCCAGGGTGTAGCCGCCGGAGGTGTCGCGGACCAGGAACACCAGGGCGAGCGGCGCCATGGCCACTGGCAGCTTCGCCGCCAGGGTGACCAGCAGCCAGGGGCGCACCCCGCGGCGGGCGAGCAGTTCCCGGTACCCCATGGCCGGGGGGCCGGCCCGGTCCTCGTGCTTCACGGCGGCGTCCGCCTCCGCGGTGTCCGGCGCGCTGCCGTTCCCGTTGCCTTCACTCACGTGCGTCCTCGCTCACTTGGGTCCTCGCGCACCTGGGTCCTCGCGCACTTGCCCGTCAGTCACCTGTGTCTTCTGCGACCGGTTCCGCCGGCCCGCCCCGGTCACTCGCCCGCGCTCCCGAACAACGCGTCCACCTCCTCCTCCAGTACCCGCGCGGCCGTGTCGTCCTCCGCGACCAGGCAGCAGCCGCCGAAGCCGCCGGTGCGTCCGTTGTCGTGGACGGTGACCACCACGCCGGTACGGGTGGCCGGGTCGAAGCCGAGTGAGGCGGCGGTGAGCTTGTCCAGGGTCGTACGGAAGTCGGGGAAGGCGACCCGGCGCTTCTCGATCAGGACCCGCTCGGCGGTGTAGTCGCCGCCGACCAGTTCCTCTCCGATCCGGTGGATGTGCGCGGAGCCGACGACCCGTCCGTTGATCTCGTTGACCAGGATGGTGTCGTCCGGGGTGACGATCGCGTCGACGCTCAGGCTGCCCCGGTAGCCCATCCGGTGGAGAGTCCCGGAGAGCTGCCGGGAGTGGTCCAGGAAGTCGGCGAAGGCGGGCAGCCGCACCGAGGGTGCGGGCACGATCAGGCCGTTGATCACCGGCTTCATCCGCATCTCGCCGTGGCCGACGAGCCGTACGCCCTCGTCGGTGACGAGCAGTTCCGCGTAGATGGCGGGCGACTCGGGGGTGTAGTGCTCCAGGACGACCCGGCCCCGGTGCGGGCCGGTGTAGTGCGGCCAGCGCCGGTCCAGGTGGGCGGCGAGCGCGTCCCGGTCGGTGACGAGTTCGGTGCCGGTCGCCCCGATCGGGCGGACCCCGGGCACCGGGCTGACGATCTCGTTGCCGATGCCGCCGACGTGGAAGTCCTGCTTGACGATCACCGGCTGCCCTGCGTCGAGCGCCTCCCGGAGGAATACCTCCGCCTCCTGCCGGTCGTCGGTGACCGTGCCGAACGGCACCGGGACGCCGTGGCCCACGGCCAGCGCCCGGAAGGCGGCCTTGCTGTTGAGCAGGGCGGTGCCGCTCTGCGCGGCGAACGGGAAGCCCGGGGTGTGCTCGTCCAGCCCGAGGGTGCGGGCGAGCCGCACGCTGACCCGGTCGAAGTGGAACGGCAGGATGGTGCGGACCTCGTGCTCGCGCACGGCGGCCCGCAGCCGGGCGACGAACTCCGGGGCCTCCAGCCGGTCCCGGGAGAGCACGTCCTCGCCCAGGCTGCCGACCGGCGGCACGACGACGGCCCAGGAGGCGCGGTCGATGCCCTTCAGGGCGGCGACGTAGGAGAGGAACTCCTCGTCCAGCCCGACCGGGAGGACGAGGACGTCGCCCTCCTCGGCGAGCCAGACCATCCGCTGGGCCTGGCCGGCCACGTAGCGGCGGTACTCGGGGGTCAGCGAGCCCAGGTCGCCGATCATCTCGTCGGTCCGCTGGTTGCTCACGATCAGTTTCGGCATGACAGGTCCTCACCGGAAGGAAAGCGGGTGGGTGGTCGTGCGGGATGGCGGGCGCGGGCGGGTCGTCCCAGTCGTCGGCCCGGGTTCAGGGAACCCGCACCGCCTCGGCCGGGACGGCGAGCAGCCCCGTCACCGACTCCCGCAGGATGTCGAAGCCGTCGGTGCTCAGGACGGACTCGGGGTGGAACTGCAGCGACCGGAAGTGCGGTCCGCGCAGGCCGTGCACCTCGCCGGTGGCGGCGTCCCGGCTGACCGCGACGGTCCCGGCCCGGCCGCGGGGTGTGACGTCGTCGCGGTCCGCGAGTGCGGCGAAGCTGTTGTAGAAGCCCACCCGGCGCAGCCGGCCGAACAGGTCGACGACCTGCTGCCGGCCCTGGTTCGGCCGCGCCTTGCGGACCAGGGGGAGGCCGAGCTCACCGGCGAGCACCTGGTGGCCGAGGCAGACCGACAGGAACGGCCGGTCGCTGTCGAGGAGTTGCCGGGTCAGCGCGCGGAGCGTGGCGATCTTGGCGTCGCAGGCCGCCCGGGGATCGCCGGGGCCGGGGCCGACCAGCACCAGGTCCGCTCCGTCGAGCTCGATCCGGCTGTCCGCGCCCCGGGTGAGGGCGTCCCAGCGGCGGATCTCCGGTTCCATTCCGAGAGCGGCGAGTTGATGGGCGATCATCGCGGTGAAGGTGTCCTCGGCGTCGACCAGCAGCACCCGGCCCCGGACCCGCCCCCCGGCCGGGCCCCGGACTGCGGGACCGCCCGGGCCACCGCCCACCCGGCTCAGCCAGAACGGCGCCAGCCGGGCGTTGCGCCCGGCCAGTGCGGCCTGGATCCGGGCGTCCTCCGCCCAGGTCGCGGTGCCGGTGGCGACCGGTGCCGGGGCGCCGCCGTCCGGGGTCCCTCGGACGGCCGCGAGCATCCCCGCCGCCTTGGCGTACGTCTCGGCGACCTCCGCCTGCGGGTCGGAGTGCCGAACCAGGGTGGCGCCGACACCCATCCGCAGCCGGCCGTCCAGGTCGATCCGGGCGGTGCGGATCAGGATGGCCGAGTCCAGCCACTGTCCGCCGGTCGCGTCGCGGCCGACCAGCGCCAGCACGCCGCTGTAGTAACCGCGCCCGCGCGGCTCGTACCGGCTGATCAGCTCGCACGCGGACTCCAGCGGGCTGCCGGTCACCGTGGGCGCGAACAGGGTCTCCCGCAGGATGTCCGGCACCGGCCGGGTGCTGTGCCCCTTGATCAGGTACTCGGTGTGGGCCAGCCGCGCCATCGGCTTGAGGTACGGGCCGACGACGCGCCCGCCGTCCTCGCAGATCCGGCCCATCATCTTGAGTTCCTCGTCGACCACCATGAGCAGCTCGTCGGTCTCCTTGCGGTCCGCGAGGAAGTCGAGCAGCCCGGGCACGGACGGCCCGTCGGCCGGGTAGCGGTACGTCCCGCTGATCGGGTTCATCACCACTTCCCCGCCGATCGCGCTGACGTGCCGCTCCGGTGAGGCCCCGACGAACCAGCGTTCGCCCGCGCGGACCAGGAACGTCCAGTAGGTGCCGCGCTCCTGGGCCAGCAGCCGGCGGAAGACCGACAGCGCGGCCCGTGCCCCGAACGCGTCGATCGCGGCGACGAAGGGCCGTTCCAGGACGAAGTTGGCGCCGCGGCCGCGCCCGATCTCCTCGGCGAGCACGGTCCGGACGAGTCCGACGTACGCCTCGTCCTCCAGCTCGAACTCGGCCGTGGAGAGCGCCAGTGGGTCGTCCGGCAGCAGCCGCAGCACGTCCGCGAGGTCGACCGTCTCCTGCTCGGTGATCCGCAGCGCCAGCAGCGGGGCGCCGTCGTCGGGGGCAGCGAAGCCCCGCTCCGCGACCTGCCGGAACGGCACCACGACCAGCAGCTCGTGCCGGGCCCCGGCCGACGCCTCCGGCCCGGTCCCGAGCGGCAGTTCGGCCAGCGAGGCCGGCTCGGTCAGCTCGCCGGCCACCACCTCGACCCGGTCGGCCGCACCGCTCTCCGGACGGTGCAGCAGGGCGTACGCGGCGGGCTCACCGCCCGGCGCGAGCAGTCTGTCGAACAGACCTCCCGGGGCCACGTCGTGCAGCGGCGGGTTGTGCCCGATCACGGCGCCTCCTGGAACGGCTGGAATGAGCGGAAGGGGGGATGCCGATCACACTTCCGCATGGCCGGGAGGGTCACAACTACTCGAATGCGCAGGTCAGTCGGGGAATACCGCAAGCAGGTGGAGCAGACCCACTCGGTCGAGTAGTTCCGCCCGTGTCGAGACCGCGGCTAGCGTCGGACACGATCACCTTCGTGACGGACCTCCGGGTCGCGGAACAGCCGGCTGCGGACCATCGAGCCTCCTGCTCTCCTGCGCCCCGCGAGGGTCCCCGAGGCCTTCCCGGACGCCCCCGAACAGCTCCCGGGATCCACCCGCCAGTGCTCCGCCAGTGCCCCCAGTTCCCGCCACTCCCCGAGAAAGGGACGCCGGTGTCGGTCGCCCATCAGAACCGTGCCGAAAGGCTCACCGAGGACGAGATATTCCAGGCCCATCGGGGCGGCAAGCTCCGCACCCTGGTGCCCATCACCCCGCTGGACGCCCGCGCGCTGTCCGCCATCTCCACCCCCGGCGTCGCGCGGGTCGCCCGGGCCATCGCCGAGGACGGCCGACTGGCCGCCGACTACACCTGGGCGCACCGGCTGGTGGCCGTCGTGAGCGACGGCACCGCCGTACTGGGCCTGGGCGACGTGGGCCCGGCCGCCGCGCTGCCCGTGATGGAGGGCAAGGCCGCGCTGTTCAAGGCGCTCGGCGGACTGGACTCCGTTCCGCTGGTGCTGGCCACCCGGGACGTGGACGAGATCGTGGAGACGCTCGTCCGGCTCCGCCCGTCCTTCGGGGCGATCAACCTGGAGGACATTTCCGCGCCGCGCTGCTTCGAACTGGAGCGAGCCCTGGACGCGGCCCTGGACTGCCCGGTGATGCACAACGACCAGCACGGCACGGCGATCGTGGTGCTGGCGGCGCTGCGCAGTTCGGCCGACCTGCTCGGCCGGCCGCTGTCGTCGATGCGGGTGGTGGTCTCCGGCGCCGGCGCGGCGGGCAGCGCGTGTGCCCGGATGCTGGTCACCGCCGGGGCGGGCGAGGTCGTGGTACTGGACTCGCGCGGCACCATTCACCGGGAACGCCCCGAACTCACTCCCGCCAAGGCCGAGTTGGCCGAGCTGACCAATCCACGCGGACTGCGTGGCGGCCTCGCCGACGTGCTGCCGGGAGCCGACGTCTTCATCGGCGTCTCCTCGGCGACCGTGCCGGAGGAGCTGATCGCAGCCATGGCGCCCGGGGCCGTGGTGTTCGCGCTGTCCAACCCCACCCCCGAGATCGCACCCGAACTGGCCGCCCGGCACGCCTCGGTGGTCGCCACCGGACGCAGCGATCACCCCAACCAGATCAGCAACCTGCTGGCGTGCCCCGGGCTCTTCCGCGGCGCCCTCGACGCCGGGGCGCCCCGGATCACCGAGCGGATGATGCTGGCCGCCGCGGACGCCATCGTCGCCCTGGCGGCGGAGGAGCTCGCGCCGGACCGGGTGGTTCCCAGCGTCCTGGACCCGCGGGTGGCCCCGGGGGTCGCCGCTGCGGTCGCCGCGGCGGTACGGGAGCCGGGCGCTCCCGCTGCGCCGGGCGCCGCCGTACCGCCCGCCGTCCCGCCCGCCGTCCCGTCCGCTGTCTCTGCCGAGGAGCGCAAGTGATCGCCCGCAGTGGCACGCTCACCGCACTGGACTCCTTCCGCACTGCCCTGTCCGAGGAGGAGCTGCTGCCCTACCGCAGCCGCCCTGCCGGACAGCAACCCGACTGGGGCGACAGCTGGTTGGTCGACAAGGTGCGCGCCGACCTGGCCGCCTTGCCCGGCCTCGTCGCCTGGGAGGAGGTGCGCCAGCTGCGCACCCTGCTCGCCGAGGCGGCCGCCGGGCGCCTGCTGGTCATCCAGGCCGGCGACTGCGCCGAGGACCCGGCGGACTGCTCCCCGGAGGCGATCTCCCGCAAGGCGGGACTGCTGGACGCGCTCGCCGGAGTGCTGCGGATGAACACCGGGATGCCGGTCCTCCGGGTCGGCCGGATCGCCGGCCAGTTCGCCAAACCCCGCTCCCGGCCCACCGAGGTCGTCGACGGCGTCGAACTGCCGGTGTTCCGGGGCCTCGTCGTCAACGCGCCCGAACCCCAGCCGATGGCCCGCCGCCCCGACCCGCTTCGCCTGGTCACCGGCTTCCGGGCCGCCGCCCGGGCGATGGCCCAGCTGCGCCGGCACGAGGAGACCTGGTCCCCGCTGCCCGACCCGGTGGTCTGGACGAGCCACGAGGCCCTGCTGCTGGACTACGAACTGCCGTTGCTGCGCCGCTCGTCCGACGGTCGGCTGCTGCTCACCTCCACCCACTGGCCGTGGATCGGCGAGCGGACCCGCGAACCGGACGGCGCCCACGTACGGTTGCTGGCCGACGTGGTCAACCCGGTGGCCTGCAAGGTCGGCCCCGGCTGCACCCCCGCCGAACTGCTGGAACTGTGCCGCGCCTTCGACCCGGATCGGGTGCCCGGCCGGCTGACCCTGATCGCCCGCTTCGGCGCGGGCCGGGCCGCCGGCCGGCTGACCGACCTGGTCCGGGCCGTGCGCGAGGCCGGCCACCCGGTGAACTGGCTGTGCGACCCGATGCACGGCAACACGGTCAGCGCCCCCTGCGGCCGCAAGACCCGGGCGCTGAGCGCCATCGTCCAGGAGATCGGCGAGTTCCTGACGGCGGTCCGCCAGGGCGGCGCGGTGGCGGCCGGCCTCCACCTGGAGGCGACGCCCGACCCGGTCGCCGAGTGCGTCGCCGACCTCTCGTCCCTCTCGGACGCCGGCCGGCTCGGCCCGTACACCACGCTCTGCGACCCGCGCCTGAACCCGGAGCAGTCCCTGACCGTCGCGGCGGCCTGGCGCCCCTGACCACCGCGACCGCGTCCGCTGCTCCCGCCGCTGCCGTGTCCGCACCTGCCGCACCCGCCACCACACCCTGACGAGGCCCGCCTTGAGTATCAGTCCCATCCCGCCGTACCCCATGCCCACCGAACGCGACCTACCGGAGAGCCGGGTGTCCTGGAGCCCGGACCCGGACCGCGCCGTGCTGCTCGTCCACGACATGCAGGAGTACTTCCTGCGCCCGTTCACCGCCGACCGCTCGCCCGCCTCCGAACTCCTCCACAACTGCCGCCTGCTGCGAACCCGCTGCACCGACCTCGGGGTCCCCGTCGTCTACTCCGCCCAGCCGGGCGACATGGACGACGAACAGCGCGGCCTGCTCAAGGACTTCTGGGGCTCCGGCATGCGCGCCGAACCCGGTGACCGCCGGATCGTCGCCACCCTCGCCCCGCAGCCGCACGACCGGGTGCTCACCAAGTGGCGCTACAGCGCCCTACACCGCTCCGGGCTGCTCGATCTGCTCCGCGACAGCGGCCGGGACCAGCTGATCCTGTGCGGGGTCTACGCCCACGTCGGTGTCCTGATGACCGCCGTGGACGCCTTCTCGCACGACGTCCAGCCCTTCCTGATCGCCGACGCGGTCGCCGATTTCTCGCTGGACCGGCACCGCCTGGCCCTCTCCTACGCCGCCAACAACTGCGCCGCCGTCACCACCACCCGCAGCGCCCTCCTCACCCTCGGCACCACGGCCCACGACCGCTCCGACACCCCCCTCCCGGTCTCCTGACCGCTCCCGCCCTGAGCTTGGAATCCATCCTCGCCGGACTTCCCAGTCCTTGACCGTTCCGGCGCGTCCGACCGCCTTCCCGACATCGCGACGCGCGACCCACTGCCTGTCCTCCGAGCCGCGAGGCTGTCCCGGGCCAGGCTTGAACGGTTTCGGTGCCGCCGCTGGGCGAGTGGGAGGCTGTCGCACGACTTCCCCCGACCGAGAGTCAAGAGCGCTGCGTTGTTCCAGCTACGGGTGGGGAGAGGCAGGGCGGCGCTACCGCTCCTTCGCCCGGGCCGTCGTACACCGTGGCGGCACTCGCCCCCATCGGCAGTCCGTGCCGCGGCCGGACCGGCAGCGGCTATCTCTGCCTGTTCAGCGGCGTCAACTACACCGGCAGCGAAATCGACGTGCGCCAGTGCAGTTCCTCACCCCTGGCAACGTACATCCGCACCGGCACCCCCATCGGTATCGGCACCCCTTTCGCCTTCCTGTCGACCATGAGCGATCTGAAGGACCCCGACGCCGACTGGACGACCATCCCCTGCTGAGCCGGCCATATTCGAGCGCTGACAGGGCAACGACGGGCACAGCAGATTCGGACCCACGACCGACAGGCCACGGCCGGCGGCGCAGCCCTGACCGCGCCGGGCTGCGGAACGGCACCGGCCGGACGCGGCTCGAGGCGGCGAGGGTCAGGGGGCGGCCCGGGGGGTGTGTGGTCCCCGGGACCGCCCGGCGCGGCACCCACCGATCCTCAGAAGCCCTGTTCGCTGGTGGACGGAGATGCCGCGCGCGACGGCCTGTCGGCGGCATCGGTCCAGTCGTACTGCAGCGCCCGCCCCGCGCTTGCGCCGCAAGCGGCGCCGGCGTGCGGCGTGCGACAGCTCCGCCCGGTGGCCCGGACGCAGCGGGCCGGGCGCCGGTCAGGGCAGGGCCAGCGGAGCGGCTACAGGTGGACGGGCGTGTCCGGCACCGGCCGGCCCACCAGCTCCAGGACGTGGACCAGGCCGCCCTCCACCTCGGCTCCGTCACCGACGCCGACCACCACCGCGTCGAGCAGGCCCGCGAGCCGTCCCCTCGGGCTCCTGCAGGATCGGGCCGTTCGCCGGCTCGTGGCCCGCCTGGACACCGGACGAGACATGGCCGACCCCGGTCCTGCCCGACGGCGCGGAGCCGGCGGGGCTGTGGAGGGGACGAAGCCGATCAGCCCGATGGTGGCCCAGGTGAGGTAGGGGAACAGCCACATCCGTACGGTTAGCTTCTCGGGCGACTTCCAGGGCGCTGCGCGTGTACGTGAACGCCGACGGCCGGGAGCAGATGATCCTCTCGCTGGTCGCGCGGTGGTGTTGGCGGCCGCGAAGATCGTCGCCGGCCGCCGGAAGGCGGCTCGCATCTGATGACGCGCGGCTGACGGCCGGTGCCCCTGATCCGTTGGGATCCGGCGGCACCGCCGTTCGCGAGGCCGGGAGCGAATCCTCACCGTTCACGGCATCCAGGCTCGGCGCACCGCGGACCTCGGCGACGCCGAACGCCGGCCGGGCGCCCCGCGAGCTCCCGCGTTGCAGTCGCCATAGCCACAGCGCACGGTGGAAGTGAAGGGTCCGACACCAATGGCCCTTACCGGCGCGGGGTCCGAGTTCAGGGACCCGGCACCTTCCCGGCTGGTCCACCTCTCGGCGCGGCGTGCGCGTGGCGCGGAACCGGCGCGTCCGGGCGGGGACACCTGCCGCAGCCCCGCTCCGCCCCGCCGCCGGGGCACTCGTCCATGCTCAGCAGAGAGGAGACCGACCATGGGCTTGCAGCCTTTCCCCGGAGCAGGGTTCTTCCACAACGGACAGGTCAGCCCGATCATCACCGCGATGGGCCAGCGCCTCGTCGAGGAAGGATGCAGCCAGTACCAGGTGGGGCCCGGTCCCGAGTTCAGTGACGCCGATAGGGCGTCGTACGCCGCGTTCCAGCGCAAACTCGGATTCTCCGGCGGCGATGCGGACGGCATCCCCGGCCAGACCTCCTGGGATCGCCTCCGAGTCCCGGCCCCCAACGGGACAGGCGACCGTGCTGACTCCCCCGTCCCCGCCCACGGCGTCACCACCGCTTATCACATCCCCGGGCCTTGGAGCCTCGGCTACCACACCGGCGCCGACTACGCCGCCGACGAGGGCACACCGTGCGTCGCGGTCCTCGGCGGCTCCATCAGCCACACGGGCGAGTCCCCGAATGACTACGGGAACTACCTCGTCCTGCGCGCCAACGGCTCCGACTACTGGTACTGCCACCTCTCCGAGCGAGACGTCGGCGACGGCGCGGGCGTAGGCGCAGGACAGCAGATCGCCCGGGTCGGCCACACCGGCAACGCAACCGGACCGCATCTCCACTTCGAGAAGCGACCCGCCGGCGGCGCATTCGGAAGCGACGTCAGCCCCGACTGGTGAACCCGTGGGCGGCGAATGCCTGGGCGGTGAACCCGGCCCGACCGGTGAACCCGTGGTGCCGTCGGCAAGCCGTCCGCGATCCCCCGCCGCCCGCCGACACAACTGACCGCCGGAAGCCCAGCAGGTGGACTCCCGGCGGTGGAAGGGCGAGCCGGCGGTGCGTCGCCGGGAGGCGGCACATCCGCTGTGATCACACGACCCTCGGCACCTGCAACCTGTCCCAGCTCGTGCTGCCGGGGATACCGTCGGCGTCCGCGCCGGAGAAGCCCAGGCTCTGCTGGTACGCCCGATAGGACGCCACGTCTCCGCTCCCGAAGACATCCTTGTCAAGGCTCGACTGGTAGCGGTTGCAGCCGACGGCAACGAGGCGCTCGTGCATCGCCGCGATGATCGGACTGCGGCGGCCGGCCGTGAAGAACGAAGCACCGGGGAACGGCTGGAAGCCGGGGCCTTGCTGCGGCGCCGAGTCCACCCCGGGCCAGAAGTCGGCGACCACCGACTTGTCGAAGGCGTGCGTGCTCTGGTATTGCTTGGCGACCGCCCCGGCGGGAATCGACGCGTCGCCGTCGAAGTCCGCGATCCAGTAGTGCGGCTGCGCCACGCCGACGCTGTCGAAGGCGGCACGCACCGTCGGCCATCTGCTCGAGTCGCAGTACACCGTCGGGTCGACGCCGGCACTCCGGCGCATCTGCACCCATCCCGGGGCTTGATCCGGCCGGGCGTCGCCGGGTTCCACGTCGAGCACCACTCCCGCGTTGGTCGACGGGAAGACGGCGATCGGCACATGGACCGCCTGCGGGAACCTGGCCGACATCTCGGTCATGTTGGCGAATTTGCCGTCGACGTACCCGGCGACCATCTCCGCCTCGGACGGAATGTTGGCGACCGTCACCGCGTCATACATGGTTCTGGACATACCGAGCCACCTCCACGAGGCTGGCTAGAGCTTCGAGCTGGAGCTTCACATTTCGAGATCGACGAACTCCCGGACGCCGATCACCCTGACCGCTGCGACCTGGAGTGCCGCGCGGTCTGTGCGTCGGGACAGGGCACGAGAAGGCCCTCACCTCCCAGCATGGCAGCCGTCCCCGCATCGATCGAGCCGGAGCGACCCGCCGCCCGGAACTGCCCGGCCGAGCGAGGCCGTTGCCTCCCGGCCGTCGAGCCATCAGCCGCAGTGGATTCCTCCGTACGAGCCGCCGGAGGCGTCATGGCCGTTGTGCGTGATGCAGCCCTGGCCTCGATGCAGTGTCCGGCTGCCGACAGGGTGACCGGCCCGGCACAGTACTTGGCCGATGATCGACGCGGTCCGTGATCGTGGCCAACCGTCCCCGGAGGCACGCAGCAACGGGCCTGGTGGTAGGACTGCATGGTGATCCCTGAACCTCGGCGAACCAGCCGAGACGACCCAGGAGTCGGCCGTTTCAACCTCTGGGGCGGCCTTGCGATCCCGTTGCTGTTCCTGCTCGGCGTGGTGGGCAGGGGGATCACCGACATAGGGCCGGCCAGCGCAGAGCACGCCGGCCGGGGGATCCCGGGCATCTATCGCGTGACGGACCAGCACTGCGGCTCCCACGGCTGCTCGATCTCCGGCGACTTCACGTCAACCGGCGCACGGTCGGTGGTCCTGACCGGCGTGGACCTTCAGGATGATGACACGCCCTCCACCGGGGACGTAGTGGCCGCTGTCGATGTTGACGGCATGCTCGCCACCATGAAGATCAAGATCTACAGCTGGAGTACTGGGCGGAGCGGCTCGCCTCGCAGTGCGAGGGCCGCGGCACGAGTGCGCTGCAGCCAGTTCATGACCAGGCGCAGCGTGGCGGGGTCTGGGTCGTGGGTAAGGTCGCGGACGGCCTGGCGGTCGTCGTCGGTCAGCGTGTAGAGGCCGACGCGGTCCATATCCCTCCAACCGCACGGCAGAGCCGGCACTCCGCCCGCGGGCGTCGGACAGTCCGCCAAGGACAGCATGCTGACGTAGGCAGTCTTCACCCACGTCTGTTTCTCCGTGTGCTCAGCCCATACCCTGAAGTCGTGGACTGGGGGACGATCGTCGGTACCGTCGTTGGCGGAGTCATGGCCGTGGGCGCCACTTCTTTGGCGGACCGGTCCCGATGGCGCCGGGAGGAAGCGCTTCACCGGATCGCGGTCAAGCGAGAGTTGTATGCCGCCTTCCTCGCAGCCGTGGCACAGACATGGAACGAAATGCACGCAGCTGTCCTCCTCAGCGATCAGCCCTGGCCGGAACGCGCGCGCCAGGCAACCCTCGCCTATCAGAACGGCCGCGTGTACGAGCTGCGCTATCAACTGTCCATCACGGCTCCGCCGGACATCGTGGCCCAGTCCGACCAGACCCTGCGCGGCATGCGCGACCTACGGGACAAGCTGAACGATGGCAAGACCTACGCCAGTTGGGAAGAACTCAAGCAAGATTGCCAAACCTGGTTCGACGCTTTCAACGCCATGCGCCGCGCAATGAGGCTGGAGCTTGATCCCGTAGCACTCCCCCTGCCGCCCGCCAATCCGTAACGCCCTGAAGCGGCCGCCGCAGGGCGATGAGAAGACCCGCTCACCACGGCTACGCGGCGGCCCCACCTCTGCCGTGAGTAAGGGTTAGAAGCGGTTCCGGCGGGCCGAGGGCCGGGTGGGCGGGACCTGCTCGCCGCGCAGTGCGAGGGCCGCGGTGCGGGTGCGTTCCAACCAGCTCATGACGTGGCGCAGCGTGGCGGGGTCGAGGTGTCGGGTGAGGTCGCGGACGGCCTGGTGGTCATCGTCGGTCAACGTGTAAAGGCCGACGCGTTCCAGGGCGGTGCAGAGGGGCCGGGCGGCGGTGCCCGCGAGGCCGCGGTGGGCGGCGTCGGTGGTCCAGTGGGCCCAGCGCGTGCTGGAGAGCGTCGTCGTGGTCGGGGTCGTAGCGGTAGCGCTCTGCGCGGGTCTGGGCGGTGTGGTCGCTCAGCCAATGGTGCCGGCCGGACGCGAGCCGGACGGAGGTGTGTTCCAGCAGGGTGGTCTTTCCCGAACCAGGTCCGCCGACAACCGCGAGGACGGCCGACCGGTCGGCGTCGAGCGGGTCGGACAGTGACATCCGGTCGGCCACCGGCCGGTCCCACACCCACCCAGGGCCCCCAACCGACCTCGTACAGCGGCCGCAGAACCGGGCTCACATCGACGAAGACCTCCTACAGCCGGGGTGTCTGGTCCTCTCTGACCCGTGCTGCCGGCGACTGGGGCTCCCTGTGGTCGGTGGGCGAGCCCCATTCGCTACACGGCGCGGTCGCGGGCTACGGAGGTCAGGCGAACGCCAAGTCAACGCCATGGAGCGGCAGCCCTCCTTGCCCGACGCTAGAGGGGCGGACGGCGAGCGAATTCTCGGCGCCGCTCACCAGATATCCGGAGAGAGGGAGTTGCATGCGCATCAAGCGTTTTCTGGGCAACACAGTCCTGGCGGCCGCACTGGCCGTTCCGGGCGCTGTCGCGGCGACCGCACCGGCGCACGCGGTCACCGGCTGCTCGTGGACCGGCGAGGGCTCGGTCGCGGACGAGTGGGTCCAGGACGGCAACGGCACGTGGGTGAAGGCCGGGTTCGTCACCGTGGAGTACGACTACTGCGGAAACACCCGTTCCACGTTCACCTGGTACAACAGCTTCCGCACCACGGCACACCCCGGCATCACCGGCGCGTGGGTCCGCACCTGGATCCAGGGCACCCTGTGGTCGAACGACGGCAGGAGCAGCGCTACCGTCGGCTCCCTCGACGGCCCCTCGGTCAGCTCTCCCAGCATTTACGTCCACGCCAACAACGAGGACAGCTGGTACGCCGCGTCTCTCCTCCACATCACTTACAGCAACGGCAAGGCGAAGGACTGCGCGGCATACAGCGGCACCTGGAATTTCCACACCGGTCAGCAGACCAGCGGAGCCCAGAACGGCTCCTGCAGCCGCCCCTAGCATCCTCTCCCCGGACACCCGCCGGGCGGCTGCCATGTCGCCGGCGTAGACCCGCAACCTCGGGGAGCGGATCAGATCCCCACAGCCCGGTGAGTCCCAACACGGGGCTCACCGGGCTGCTCCGCGGACTCAGCCAGAGCCGCCTGCAGGAATGAGTGGCGGTCAGCCGAACTCGGCTGTGAGCACGGCCGGTCGCCGAGCGCGGCAGCGTCTGCCTCGATGGCGGCGACGGCCCGGACCTGCCTGCGGACGGAGCGGCCGGTCGGCTCGACCGCGGTGCCGATGTTCGGCCGTGGACGGTCCCCCGCCCGACCCTCCGGCGCCGGGTAGTCCCGGCATCGCCTGCCGCAGCTCAGACCTGCCCGCCGGTGTTCGTGGCCCAGACCGGCCCGCCCGGGGGCGTGTACAGAACGAGATTGCCGTCGTTCTGGAGCACCAGGTGGTCACCGCCGCTGCCGACCTGCCAGAGCAGCACGCTCGCGACGTTCCGGCTCCAGTCTCACCCGTCGGCGCACGCTCCCACGACCGCCCCTGTCATCCGTCACCGACGCCCCACGATCTGTCCGGACCGTCCGTACAGGGCACGGCGCCGGCCGCCCGTTGCCCATCCACCGCCGATCGCACCCGCCGCCCCCGCAGGACCGGGCGGCCCCGGCATCCGAGGACCTGGCGGGAGAGAGCCGCTGCACGTCTCGAGCGCGGCCGCGTACCCGCCGGCCGGCCGCTCGGTTCCCGGCGGACCGCGCTCAAGTGCATCGAGCCGTGGCCCGCGCGCCAGGAGAGAGTCTGTCCAGCGAACGGCTCTGCTGACCGTACCGGCCGCCGGACGCGGGAGACCGGCGGGAGCGGACACGGCCGAGGGAACCGTCTGCCATGACGATGCGTCACAGCGAAGACCTGTACCGGAACCGGTTGTCCCTGGAGTCGACATGCCCTCACGGCTTCGCGTCGCCGTCCTCATGCTCGCCACCGTCCTCGTCGCCGGCTGCGGCAGCTCGACGGTGGCCGGTCAGCATCAACCGTCCACCCCGCAGGGCGCAGTCCCGCAGAGCCCGGACGCGAGTCCGCGGGGTTCGGGCCCAGGCGCCTGCCCGACACAGGCCCAGTGGCAGCACCAGCGGCCCACCGCACCACCGACCGACTTCGGCGGAACACCCGCGAACACGCCGGAGGCCGGGGAGCTGTCCCAGGCAGTCGGCACGCAGGGCCGGGGTGCCTTCGCGGACGTGTGGGGCTCACTGATCACCGACTACCCGGTCGGGCGGGTCGCCCTGTGCGTCACCGACCTCACCCGCGGTCAGGCCCTCGCGGCAGCTGCCAAGAAGGCCGATCCGAAGATCGACCTGTCCCGGCTCGACCTCTACCTGTGCCGCTTCTCCCACCGAACTCTCGACGGCGCGGCCGCACGGGTCTCGGCGCTCGGCCCCACCGCGGTCGGCTTCCCGCTCTACAGCGTCTCCGCCACCACCGACGCCTCGGGTGTCCGGGTCACCACCACGGCTCAGGGCGTGGCTTCCCAGGCCTTCCACGACCGACTGGCCCAGGCCGCGGGTGACGGCATCCCGGTCGTCCTGGAGCAGGGCGAGCCCGCGGTCGCACAGTGACCGCACCGGGCGAACAGGCGAAGCCGAACCCACAGTGGGATCCCGGCACCGGAGCACGGTGGTGCGGCGCGGTGCAGGTGGTCACCCCGTCACGCACCGGGTCGGAGGAGCCGTAGGCGGTCCGCCATTCCAGGGAGCGGCGACCACTCGACGAAAGGGTCACGGTACCGGCGGCGACCGGTGGAGTGGGCCGGAGCCGCACCCCCGGGGACCGCGGCGCAGCGGTGACGGCGGCAGACCGGTGCCCCGGGGTGGCCGCCGCGGTCCGAGGGCATCCGGGAGCGTGCTCGACCGGTTGTCCCACGGTCCGCCGGTTGCTGGGATTCGGGGTGTGTCCCGGTGCCGACTCCGGGGCGGAACCGACTCACTGGAGGAATTCCATGCGATTCACCAGGACCAGGAAGCGCGCCGCGGCTGCCGTGATCGCCGCGGTGGCGATGGCCGGGATCGGGATGGGGACCGCGACCTCGGCCCAGGCCTCCCAGGCCAGCCAGTCCGCCGAGGGCAGCTGGGCGTTCGGTACCGGTGGCTGTGCGGCGATCGAGAACATCGCCCTTGGGTCCAACTACCACGACTACATGGAGATCTTGCCGACCCAGAACCCCGGCCACTGCCTGTTCGGTGTCTTCAACCGGAACACCTGGAGCTGGATGGGCGGCGGCGCGAGCAGCAGCTCGGCCGAGCAGGGGTGGTTCTACGACGGTCCGGGCGAGAGCCTGGAGGCGTGCCTGATCGACACGGCCCACAACAACACCTGGGCCTGCGGCCCGATCAACTGAGCAGGACGCGGTGAGCGGGACGGGAGCGGGCCCTTGCGGGTCCGCTCCCACCTCCGACTGCCGCGGGGACCTGACGCGGGCTCGGTCGAGGTGCTGGGCAGTGCCCCGAACGGTGCGGGACGCCGTCCGGGTCAGCTCGTGAGCGAGTCGAGCAGGGCGCGGGCTTCGTCGGCCTCGGGGACGTTCAGCGAGGTGTGGATCTCGGCTGCCTGTTCGGCGTGCTCCCGAGCGGTGTCGGGTCGACCCAGGCGCTGGTGCGCGCGTGCCAGCCCGTAGTGGATGCGGCCGAGGTTGTACCGCTCACCGGTGTGGGGGAGGTACTCGATCGCGGCCCGGTAGTGCTGGAGGGCACTCGCCGGAGCGTCCATCGCCAGCAGGGCATCGCCGAGCTGGGTGTGCGACTCGGCTTGGCCGAAGGTGTCGCCGAGGCCCTGGTGCAGCTCCAGCGCCTCCTGGTACAGCTCGAGGGCCTCCGGATGGCGTTGCAGCTTCTGCTGGTGCTCGCCGAACTGGTTGAGCACGATGGCCTGGCCGAGGCGGTTGCCGCCGCGCCGGTGGAACTCCAGCGCCTCGCGGTGGTAGTCCAGGGCCTCCTCAAGCTGTCCGAGTCTGGTCAGTGTGGGCCCCAGGTTGGTCAGGGCGATCGCCTCGACCGCCGGCTCGGGAATGTCCCGGCTGAGCTGCAGCGCCAGCCGCTGGTGGTCGAGGGCCTCTCCCAGGCGACCCATCCGGGTCAGGGTGAGGCCCAGGTTGGCCAGAACATGGGCCTCACCGCTGCGGTTCCCGATCCGCTGCTGGATCTCCAGGGCCTGGCGGAGCAGGTCGAGCGCCTGGGGGAAGTCGCCGAGCTGGTACTGGACCAGCCCGAGATGCCGTAGCGCGGCAGCCTCACCGGCCGGACTGCCGAGCTGCCGGGTGGCCCGCAGGGCGCGGGTACCCAGCGCGAGCGCTTCCTGGGCGGGCATGTTGCGTTTGAGATGGCGCCAGAGCACCGCCGGCAGGTCCGCCACGTACTCCGGCAGATCCGCGTCGTCGGCGTGGCGGACGGCCGCCAGCAGGTTGGCCTGTTCCCGGGCGAGCCAGTCCGCCGCTTCCGTCCGGTCGGCGAACACCAGGGGGGTACCGCCGGGCGCGGGCGGCTGCGGCCGATGATGCCGTTCCAGCGGGGCCAGTCGGTCCATCGCCGAGGCAGCGGCGTGACGGTAGTGGTCGAACAGCCTTGTGAGCGCAGCCCGCCGGCCGGGTTCGGGTTCCTCGTGGGCGAGAAGTTCACCGGCGAAGGCGCGCAGCAGGTCGTGGAGGGTGTACCGAAAGGCCGTGTGCTCGATCAGCAGGTGGTGGTTGTGCAGCGACTCCAGGACTTCCTCGGTCTCGTCCAGCGGTGCGTCCACCAGGGCGGCGAGGGCGCGTGGCGCGAAGTCCTCGCCCGGGTGCAGCGCCGCCAGCCGGAACGCCCGCTGCTGTGCCGGCGGGAGGGCGTGGTAGGAGTCCACGAAGGCCGCCGCAACGCCTTGGTCGCCGTCGGAGAGTTCGGTCAATAAGTTCTGCGGACGCCGGATCCGCTGCAACAACTCGACGGGCGTCCAAGCGGGATGATGGGCCAGTCTGGCGGCGGCGATCCGCAGGGCCAGGGGCAGCCTGCCGCAGAGTGCGACGATTTCGTCCACGGTGGAGGTGTGGCCGGCGACCCGGTCTCGGCCGACGATCCGGGCGAACAGCTCGACGGCCTCGTCGTGGCTCAGCACGTCCAGCGGCACGCCGACCGCCCCGTCCAGTTCGGGCATGCGCTGCCGGGACGTCACCAGCGTGAGGCAGCGCGGGTCACCGGGGATCAACGGGCGGACCTGTTCGGCACCGACGGCGTTGTCCAGCACGATCAGGTACCGCCTGCCGGCCGCCCGGGTGCGCCACAGCCGGGCGCGTTCTTCGGTGCGCAACGGCAGCGCACTCTCGCTGACACCGACCGCCCGGAGCAGACTCGCCAGCGCCGCGCCCGCTTCGAGCGGTCGCTGGCCCGGAGTGAAACCGTGCAGGTCCACGAACAGTTGCCCGTCGGGGAACCGGTCGGCCAGGGTGTGCCCCGCATGGACGGCCAAGGCTGTCTTGCCGACGCCGGCCATGCCGTCGATGGCCGAGATCACCAGCGGACGAGCGCTCCCTGCTCCGGCGGCCAGCTCCAGCAGCCGCTCCACCTCGCTGCGCCGTCCGGTGAAGTCCGGCACAGCGTACGGCAGCAGTCGAGGCACCGTGCGTTCGGCCGGCTCCCTGCCCGGCTGCGGCTCCGGTTCTCCGCGTACTGCGGCCAGCAGTCGGTCGCGGTCGGTCGGGTCCAGGCCGAGGGCCATGGCCAGCCGCATCACCGACGACAGCCGAGGCCGCCGCCGTCCCGACTCCAGCACGCTGATCGCATGCGTCGAGACGCCTGACTGCTCCGCGAGCTTCTCCTGCGTCAAACCGGCCGACAACCGGTGCTCTCGCAGCAGCGTTCCGAATTCCCCCGGCATGATCGCCTCCGAACGGTGGTGACGTTGTGGGAGTGACGACGGCGGAACGGCCCGGCAGTCCCGGACGCGTACCGCCGACAGCGACTCCGGCCTGAAGCCCTGACGGGTCCCTGACAGGGGAGCATCATAGAACGCCAAGCAAACGCCATGGAGCGCTCAGCCGGCTCTACCTTCTGAGCCGGGTTGATCGGGCCATTCGTAAGGTTGGGTCGCCCAGGGGTGCTGGGTGTGGCTATCAGCCGGCTGCCGTCTCGTGGCTTCCATCGCTTCGCCGCCCGGCACCCCACGACGACTCGGCCGCCGATTAGGAAGTGCGAGCAAGTCGCTGAGTAGAGCAATGCCGGCGAGGTCGTCCGTGGTACGAACGGCAGGAACACGCACGTCAGGAGCATGATGAGTCGAATATGGGCGGGGATCGACAGCGGCAAGGGCCATCACCACGGCCTGGCCCTGGACGCCGAGGGCAAGACCCTCTTGTCGCGGCGGGTGGCCAACGACGAGCCCGAGCTGCTGCAGCTGGTCGGCGACGTCCTCGCCCTCGCCGACGGCGAGCCGGTGACGTGGGCGATCGACATGACCGGCGGGGAGCCGGCCCTGCTGCTGACCTTGCTGATCTCGCACGGCCAGGAGGTTCTCTACCTGCCCGGACGCCTGGTGAACCGGGCCTCCGACGGCTACCGCAGCGAGGGGAAGACGGATGCCCGCGACGCCTACGTGATCGCCGACCAGGCCCGGATGCGCCGCGACCTGCGCCCGATCCGCCCCGGCGACGAGACCGCGATCGAGCTCAGGCTGCTGACCGGCCGCCGAGCCGACCTGGTCGAGGACCGCACCCGCGCCGTCAACCGCCTTCGCGGCACCCTGCTGAGCATGTTCCCGGCCCTGGAACGGGCCCTGGACGTGACCAACGTCGGCCCGCTCAAGCTGCTGACCGAGTACCAGACCCCGGCGGCGATCCGGCGCGCCGGCGTTACGCGGCTGACGAAGTGGCTGGCCAACCGCAAGGTCAGGAACGCCAGGGCCCTGGCCGAGACGGCAGTCGAGGCCGCCCAGCGCCAGCACACCGCCGTCCCCGGGGAGAAGACCATCTCCAGGCTGGTCCACACCCTGGCCGAGGGGGTGATGGCCCTCAACGAGCAGATCGCCGAGATGGACAAGCTCATCGAGGGCCGGTTTCGCGAGCACGAACTCGCCGGGATAGTCGAGAGCGTCCCCGGGATCGGCACCGTGCTCGGCGCCGAGTTCCTGGCCGCCGTCGGCGGGAACCTGGACGACTTCGCCTCCCCGGACGCCCTGGCGGCGTTCGCCGGTGTCGCTCCCGCGCCCCGCGACTCGGGCAAGGTCAGCGGCAACCTGCACCGGCCTGTCGTCTACCACCGAAGACTCCAACGCGTCTTCTACACCTCGGCGTTGGTGAGTATCCGTTGCGATCCGAACTCGCGGGCGTTCTACGACCGCAAGCGCGCGGAGGGCAAGCGACACGTCCAGGCCGTGATGGCTCTGGCCCGCCGACGGGTCAACGTCCTCTGGGCGCTGATCCGTGACCGACGGTGCTACCACATCACACCTCCAGTGACCACGGCGGCTTGACACCGACATTAGGAAGCGTTGGCCAGGATGGTCCCCGGCACACGCCGGATCGGCCGATCGGGTCGATCCCTCGGAGGGGGAGATATGGCCGAGCAACCCATCGACGGGCATTCAGACCGGTTATCGGAGCAGATTTCGGCCACGATGCCCGATTCGGACGAAGCAACCACGCCGCAGGAGTTCGTTCGCCAACTCCAGGCGTTCAAAGTGTGGTCGGGCAGCCCGTCATTGCGCGACCTCGAGCGCCGCACCGGCCTTCCACGCAGCACCCTGTCGGGAGACCTGAGCCATCAGCGGAGTCGTCTCCCGCCCCTGGAACGGGTGTTGGCGCTGGTCACCGCCTTCGGCGCGTCCGCCGAGGAATGCGCACGCTGGAAGTCGGCCTGGCAGCGCATCCAGCTGCGGCAACAGTCGACCGAACCGCCGGGGCCGGCTTCGCGCTCCGCCGTCGAGCCGCCGAGCCATGCTCCGGACCTGTGGACCGGAGCGGGGACGTACGTGGAGGGCGTACCGCCCCGACCGATCCATGACGGTCTCCGAGTGGGCCAGTCCTGCAGCGCGGGCAGGGACGGAACGTCCGTGCTCAGCGTAGTCACCGCTGACGGCTCCACCGAGTCCGGTTCCCTGATCGACGAGATCGCCCGCGCGGGCGCCCGACGGCTGCTGGCTGCTGCGCTGGAGGTGGAAGTCAACCAGTACCTGGCCGAGTTGGCGGTTGAGTCCGACCGGCATGGACGGCGTCCGGTGGCCCGCAACGGCCATCGCCGGCTCCGGTCGGCGGTCACCCCGGCCGGCCCGGTCGAGGCCACCGCCTCCTGTGTGAACGACTGCCGCCTCGACGGCAGGGCCGGCGAGCACACGGTTGTCCTCGGAGATCCTCGCGGCGTGGTGCCGCAGGTCGCCGAAGATCCCGGAGGTCCTGCCGCTGCTCTGCCTGCACGGGCTGTCGTCCGGTGACATCGCTCCTGCACTGGAGCAGTTCCTCGGCGGCACGGCCGGCCTGTCGCCCGCGACCGCCACCGGGCTGACCGGGCTGACCGGGCTGACCGGGCTGACCGGGCTGACCGGGCTGACCGGGCTGACCGGGCTGACCGGGCTGACCGGACGGTGGCGCGACGACCGCGGCACCTTCCAGGAGCGGGACCTGCCCGACCCCGACGTCGCCCACGGATGGGCCGACGGGGTCCACCCGTCATCAGCGCTTCTGGGTTCGCAGAAGCCGACAGGAATCAACCTGTCGGCGTGTCGCCCTCTGCCTGTGTGGCGGCCAGGAGATCTGAGGCGGATCGGTAACGGATGGCCGTCGCAGGTGGGACGAGCGTCGTCTCCCGCGCGTCCCGGACTCCGCGGCCACCCAACCCCGAACCCACCCTGACGGGCCATCACCGATGGTCGGCCGGCGTCAGCGGTCCGCCAGCGCCTCGGACGACGCTTCCCGCTGGTGCGGAACCGGCGGGAGGGACGACGGTGCACTGTCCTGCTGGAGCGATATCGTGCGCGTGGGCGCGGGGATCGAGATGCCCTCCGTCCGGTACCGCTGGTGCAGGCGCTTGATGAACTCGTGCTTGATCCGGTACTGGTCGCTGAACTCGCCGACGCCCAGCTTCACCGTGAACTCGATCCTGGAGTCCGCGAAGGTGTGGAAACGGACGACGGCCTTGTGGTCGGGCACGCCACCGCTGATGTCGGCCATCACGCTGTCGACCACCTCGAGAGTGACCCGCTCCACGTGGTCCAGGTCGCTGTCGTAGCCGACGCCGGCCTGGACCAGGATCGACAGCTTCTGCTCCGGCCGGGAGAAGTTCGTCATGTTCGTCCGCGCCAGGCGGCCGTTGGGGATGATCACCAGGTTGTTCGACAGGTTGCGCACCACGCTGTTGCGCCAGTTGATGTCGACGACGTACCCCTCCTCCCCGCTGGTGAGCCGGATGTAGTCACCCGGCTGGACCGTCTTCGAGGCGAGGATGTGCACACCCGCGAAGAGGTTGGCGAGGGTGTCCTGCAACGCCAACGCGACCGCGAGACCGCCCACCCCGAGGGCGGTGACCAGCGGGGCGATGGACACCCCGAGAGTCTCCAGGGCCACCAGGACGCCCAGCGACAGCACCACGATGCGGGTGATGTTGACGAAGATGGTCGCGGACCCCGCGACGCCCGTCCGGGACGCGGCCACCGACTGCACCAGACCGGCCACCACCCGGGCCGCACTGAACGTCGCGATGACGATGAGCACGGCCGTCAGCGACTGGTCGACCAGCCCCCCGATCCGCGCAGTGAGCGGCAGGGCCGAAGCTCCCACCGCGGCCCCGGCGACCACGGCCGCCCACGGGACGATCGCGTGCAGCGCGTCGACGATGACGTCGTCCCCGCTCCACTTGGTCCTGGCCGCATGCTTGCCCAGCCACTTCATCAGAGCCCGCAGCACCAGAGCGGCCACACAGCCGGAGGCCAGCGCGATGCCCGCCACCAGCCAGTCGTGCAGGACCAGGTCCCGGGTCACCGCCCCGCCCCCGCAGGGTGGAGGACGAGGAAACGGGCCGCCGCCGGCCGCTGTACGAGATGTGTCGTCACCTTGTCGCCTGTCAGGTCGTGCTGCGCCCACTCACATTGGAGCGCATGAACATTCGAACGGATAGCCATCCTGCCCCACGGCACGGCACCCGCCACAGCCGGGGCGGGGCTCCGACGGCCGCGCGGCAAGCCGGGTGTCTGCCGCCGCGGCACGGCACAAGCGTGGCCGGACGCCAGGGAACGGGGTCGGACCGCGGGTGACGTGTTCGCCCCGGAGCAGGCCCGCGAGGGGTGGGGGCGGGCGAGGTCAGCTCGCGGTGAAGAGGAAGTCGTCCTTGTTGTAGTAGTTGGGTCGGTGGACGAGTGGGGAGCCGGCCTTGGCCGGGCCCGGCCAGATGTCGGCGGGGCCGAGCAGGTGGTCGGCGTAGTCGCTGGATGTGGTCCGTGGGGCGAAGTGGAGGCGGAGGGCGGCGGGGTCGCGGTCGGGGACGAGTTTCCAGGGCTGCTCCCGGTGGTCGGGGTGGCAGTCCCGCAGGACGACGGTGTGAAGGTGGCGGAAAGCCTGGAGGCCGAGGCCGCCTACGCGGCGTACGAGGCCGCCAGGATGGAGAACGCCGGGTGATCGACCTGGCCGCGCTGCGCCGGGTCCGGATCCGCCGCGGCACCGTCGTCCACGAGGTGCCCGACGGCCGGCCGCTGCGCACCGCATGCGGGAAGCCGTGAAGCGGGAGGGACCGACCGGTCGCCGGTATGACGAGCCGCTACCCGACCGGACGGTGGTCACGTGCCGCCGATGCCCGGCCACCGCGGGGATGTCCGGGAAGCCGGGCGGTGATGGGCTGGAGCCACCCGACAGCCCTCCCGCCCTCGCGTCCAACCCGCCCCTGAAAGGCGCTCAGACGGGCACTCGGGGCTTCGTCGCGTGCCGGCATCACGCTGAGGCTCAGGTGGTCTTCTTGCGGGCTTGAAACTCCTCGTTGATCGCCCGAACCTTCTCCTCAGCCGCCGCCAGGTCCGCCGCATCCAGTTCTGCCTTATGGGCCCGCACCCGCTTCCGTTCGGCGACGGCCCTGTTCAGGTCCCGGACGACCGTTCGAAGGTTGTTGAGCTGGAGGCCAAGCCACGTTTCGCCATCGTTGCTGCTGGCCGTTGCATGATCCCGCGGTCGAGACTGCAGGTGGACAGATCCGTCCTGCACGGACCCTGTGAGGCCCATTGAGCGAAGGTTCGTGCGCCCATCCTGGGTTTCGGGTCTGGCGAGAAGGAGTTCCTTGGAGCCCGTGAACGGCACAGCGGCCGTGTAAACGATATTGGAACCGTCCAGCACGGCGCTTAGCTCCGGTTCTCCAAGCTCCACAGGCTCCAGGTCGTCGATCTCTACTGCCTGGCGGAGGTCCATCGAATCGAAGAGACGGTCTGCCATCGCTCACCTCCAGGGCCCACCTCCAGATTCGTCCGGTCCGGCCGGTCATGCATCTGGGACCGCACCACGTCCTGATGCGACTGTGCCCCGCCGTGCTGCTCGCGGCGGGGCACAGTCATGGCCGGGCTCAGCGCACGACCGTCACCCGCGGCGACGCCGGCGTCACCCGGTACCGGATGTACTCCACCGCCGACGTCGGGACCACGGTGACGTCGTACTCTTCCGACTTGTCCACCTCCTGCCCGGTCCGCTGTCGCGGATCGATGTGGAGCAGGTTGCCCTCGATCGCCACACGGACGTGGTTCAGCCGGTCGAGAAGCTCCGACGAGCTGTTCGGATTCGGCACGAGCCGTGCCGCCAGGCGCAGTTCGGAGACAGCGCGCCACTTCAGATCACTCATGTCGCGCATGCTCCCAGCCCCCACCGACAGCCCCGCCGCGGCGTGCCCGCTGCGCAGGTCACGATCCCGCCCCGAACACCGCCGCGGCCTTGTCGAGCTCGCCGGCCTGCGTCGGCGTCAGGAACCTGGACGCCCGGACCACCACCGGCCCGTGCACGAAGTCGTACTCCATCAACGCCGGCAACCCCTTCACGACCGACTGAATGTACGCGGCCCGGGTCTGCGCGTCCTTCGCGCTGGCGAAGACCTCGACCGCGCCGCCACGCTCGACGTCGTCTTCCTTGAAGCCATCGACGTCGGCCGCCTGGATGCGCGAGTCGGTGAACGTGACCTTGCTCGTGTACTGGCCGGGCCTGCCCAACAGGTGGTTGGCGTCGCTTGCCTCGGTGACCACGGTGCCCTGCTTCGCGCTCGGCACTGCAGCGGCGAGGGAGGCGAGGACGGCGGCGGCGTCCTTGGCGGGAACCGGCTTCGGGGCAGCGGCGCCGGCCGCAGCTGCGGTGCCGGAGGCGGCGGGCGCAGTGGCAGGGGAGGCGCTGCTGCTGCAGGCGGTCGCAGTCAGGAGGGCGGCTGCCACGAGGAGGGTTGCGGGTCGCACAGTGATCCTTCGTACTGGGTGGAATGCTGCGCCACATGCTGGCAGTGACGGCGCGGTTACCGACGGGAAGTGCCGGTTCGTTACCTGCCGCGGTGGCCCCACCCCGCCCTCGGGCCGGCCCGCCCAGCGCGCACGCCGCTACCTTCCCGCCATGGAATCCATCCGCACCTACAACGGCGAGATCCGCATCTGCCGCAGCTGCGCCCAGCTCTGCCACCACGGCCACACCACACGAGCCCCGCCCGGTTGTCCGGCGCGGGGCTTCGGCCTTCGAAGATCGGCTGGAGAAACGCCTCGCCGCTGCTTCCGGTGCCCGCGGGCGAGCCGGGATCCCTCGCGCCCGAGCGACGGCGGGCGCTGGAGGAGATCGACCCGTTCTGGTGCCCGACCTGGCCGATCACCTGGCAGCGCGCCCACGTGGTGGCCCGGCAGTGGTGGCTGGAGTGCGACGGCCGGGTTGACTGGGCGGCGCTGCCGGTGGAGACCGACTTCGAGGGCGAGGCGCTCGGCCGGTGGGTGCGGGCGCAGCGGGCCGGGTGGGCCGGGCTCGACCAGGAGCAGCAGGACCTGCTGACGGCGATCGGCATCGCCGAGGACCAGGAGCCGGCCGTCGCACGGGCGGCAGCCGCGGCGAAGCCGGAGGTGTCCCGCGCGAACGCTTTGGTCAGCCATCCCGCGCGGTGACCCGACGCCAGATCGCCCTCTGGCAGCGGAGTGTGGCGGTGCCGACCACGATCAGCACCGCGATGTTGACCAGGAGCTGTACCAACGAGCCCCAGGCCTCGGCCCCGTTTCCGAAGGCGACGGAGACCGCGATGTCTGCTGCAGCCGGGATCGTCGTCACGGAGATGAACACACCCAGGAGCGCACTCGTCTTCGCCTCGGTGAGCGAGACCACGCCGACGATGCCGGCCAGGCCCGCAACGGCGAAGGAGAAGAAGTTGGGTGTGTCGATCAGCTCGGAGACCGGCCGGATACCTCGTCTGAACGCCTCCGACTCGAAGCCGAACCAGCGAATGATCACGCTGAAGAGGAAGGTGACAGCGATGGCCAGGAGGAAGCCGACGAGCAGGGCTCGCAGCCCCTGCCGGATCCGTGGGTGGTTCCCGCGGTAGAGCCCGAGTGCGATGCTGACGATCGCTCCGTACTCGGGACCGACCACCATGGCCGCGACGATCAGGATCTGGGAGTTGGTGACGATCCCGACCGCCCCGATGAGTCCCGCGATGACCAGGTACAGGTAGAAGCTCGGTGCGTACGTGCCCTCGGCCCGGATCCGTGCTTCGACCTGATCCCAGACGGGCGTGTGGGTGATCAGGCCCTGCTGTGCGGACGCGGTGCTGCCGCCGACAAAGGCCATGTCCACCGGTTCGATGACGATGGATCCCCGGCTGTCGCCGACTTCTGGCAGCAGTGGGTCCGCGGCTCCCGCTACCGGGGGCGGTGGCCCGACATGGTCAACCGCTCGGCCATCACCCTCAAACTGCTCACCTACGCGCCCACCGGCGCACCGGTCGCCGCCGCGACCATGGGCCTGCCCGAACAGGTCGGCGGCGAACGCAACTGGGACTACCGCTACACCTGGGTCCGCGACGGCTCGCTCTCCGTCCGGGCCCTGCTCGACCTCGGATTCGTCGAGGAGGCCACCGCCTTCACCCACTGGCTCGGCGACCGGCTGCGCGAATCTGCGGGCCGGGACGGCGAGCTCATGCAGATCATGTACCGGGTCGACGGCGAACCCATCCTGACCGAGGAGATCCTCGGTCACCTGGAGGGCTACCGCGGCTCCGCCCCGGTGCGGCTCGGCAATGCGGCCGCCGACCAGCTGCAGCTCGACATCTACGGCGAGGCGATGTACGCCCTCTCCGAGGGCCGGGAGATCGCCACCCAGGCCGGATACCAGGGCTGGAAGATCCTCTCCCGCAGCCTGGACTGGCTGGCCGACCACTGGGACCGTCCCGACGAGGGCATCTGGGAGACCCGCGGCGGGCGTCAAGACTTCACCTACAGCCGGGTGATGTGCTGGGCCGCCTTCGACCGCGGCCTGCGCCTGGCCGACAACTTCCGCCGCCCCGCCGACACCGAGCGCTGGACGAAGGCCCGCGACGCCATCCTCGTCCAGGTCATGGAGAAGGGCTGGAGCGACGACGCGCACGCCTACGTCCAGCACTACGGCGACGCCGCCGTACTCGACGCCTCCCTGCTCCTCATGCCACGGGTCGGCTTCATCTCGCCACGGGACCCGTCCTGGCTGTCCACCCTGGACGCGATGGACCGCACCCTGGTCTCGGACAGCCTCGTCTACCGCTACGACCCAGCCGCCTCCCCCGACGGACTGCGCGGCTCGGAGGGCACCTTCAGCCTCTGCACCTTCCTGTACGTGGACGCCCTCGCCCGCGCCGGCCGGCTCCGCCCGGCCCGCTACACCTTCGAGAAGATGCACACCTACGCCAACCATGTCGGCCTGTTCTCCGAGGAAATCGGCCCCAGCGGGGAACAACTCGGCAACTTTCCCCAGGCGTTCACCCATCTGTCGCTCATCATGGCGGCCAGCACGCTGGACGAGGCCCTCGACCGACAACGCGACTGAACCAGGCCGGCCGCAGAGCAGGGCCCGGTTCCGGGAACTGTACGAGCGCCTGCACGCCGGCCCGGGCCGCGGCGGCCGAGGTCCTCTCGGGGCTGACCGTGTCCCTGGCCGCACCCGCGGAGACGGCCCCGGCGCGCACCACCCCCCCTGTGCACCCTCCTCGATCCACCCGAGGCCCGAATCGGCGACCTCACCTCCATGAGCAGGCGATACGTCACCGCCGCCGACCCCGCATGGCCGCGGCCGACCAGATCGCGGGAGCTCACCGCGCCGTCCAACGGCTCTTCGTCGCCGCAGTCGCCGAGTTCGAGGACGGCGCCGCGCCGAAAGCACGCTGCGCCCGCGACGCGGACAGGCTCGACTGCCTGCCACGCGCCCTGGAGTACCGGGCCGGCGGCGTTCCCGCCGTGCAAGGCAAGGCCGACCGACGCCGGGTCGCGGTCGGGTGGCCGGCCGATGTCCGGCCCGCGGCCGGGTCGCCGGGCAGCGGCGGACGCGGCGCCCGTTCCCACTGTCCGCGTACCGGAACGAGTCGCTGCCGTCGGCGGTGGCCACCGGGTGCTCCTGCCGGTCCGGGAGCCGGGGTCAGAGCTGCGCGAGGATCTCGCCGGCAGCCCGGGCGCCGGAGGCCACGGCGGCGTTGAGGGTGGCGTTGTCCACGTCGGTGTGCTCGCCGGCGAAGTGGATCCGGCCCTCCTGGACGGCTTCGTAGCCGGCGAAGGAGGTGTACTGCCCGACCTTGTAGTAGTGGTAGGCGCCCAGGTGCCACGGGTCGAGGGACCAGTGGTCCTCGTACGCCCTGCCGTTGTAGGCGGCGGTGGTGCCGGGGTAGACGTGTTCGATCTGGGCGAGGAACGCGTTCACGTCGGCGGCCGGGGCCGGGCCGTGCGCGGCGCCGGTGAGCCGGACGCGGGCGCCGTCACCGCCGGGGAAGTTGACCAGCAGGGCCGGTGAGCCGGCGGCGCCCAGGTTGACCGAGCCGTCCCAGGCGGTCTGGTAGCCGAGCGGCCCGGTGTTGGAGATGCCGTTGTAGCCGAGTGCCGGCCAGGTCTTCCGGGTGAGCTGGGCGACCAGTTTGCCGTTCTGGCCCATCCCCTGCTCCCGGATCGCGGTCAGCTTCAGGGCCGACAGGTCGGCCCGGGAGAGGTCGACGTTGCGCAGGGTGCTGAACGGCAGCGCCAGCACCACGTGGTCGGCGGGGACGGAGACGGTGGACCCGCAGTGGTCGAAGGTGCAGGTGTAGCTGCCGTCGGTGTTCTGCGCCAGGGCGATCAGCTGGTAGCCCTGCCGGACGGTGCCGGCCGGCAGCTGCCCGACCATGCCGGTGACCAACTGGTCGTTGCCGCCGACCAGGTGGTACTTCTCGTCGAAGCCACGGGCGCCGTCGAAGGTGCTGGACGCGCCGAGGAAGCCGATCATGCCCAGGGCCGAGGACTGCCCGGGCTCGCCGCCGGACTGCAGCTGGATGGACTGGATCAGCTGGCCGAGCCGGGAGTCCGCGGGGAGGCCGATCTCGGCGAGGTAGTCCAGGCAGGACAGCTGGTCGAGCCGGTACGCCTCGGCGGTGTGGCTGTTGTAGCGGGGCGTGCCGATGGCCTGGTAGGAGGCGTGGAAGGCGTCGTACGCCTGCGCGACCCAGTCGTCCTGCTGTTGGCTGCCGTTGTAGAGCGTGTCGTCGACCCAGCCGGCGTAGTCGCCGCTGTCCAGCCCGCCGCCGTTGGCGTACTCGCGCTGGAGGCCCAGGCTGGTGGCCAGGCCGAGGACGGCCTTGTCGGTCGAGCTGATGAAGGACCCGCCGTGCTCGCCGACCTGGCCGCCGTCGAAGAAGCCGCGCAGTGACCAGCAGCGGCCGCCGAGGTGGGTGGTGTCCGCCTCGTAGACGGTCGAGGCGACCGGCTTGGCCCGGTTCCACAGCTGGTGGGCGCAGCGCAGGCCGGCGAGGCCGGCGCCGACGATCACGACTCTCGGTGCGGTGGCGGCGTTGGCCCGGGACGGGGAGAGCAGCCCGGCGGGCACGGTGGCGGCGGCGATCGCACCGGCGGCGCCCAGGATCCGGCGGCGACTCGGGCCCGCCCCGGCCCGCTCGACCGCGGCCGTCCTGGCGCGCTCGACCCGCTCGACCCGCTCGGCTCGCTCGCCGGCGACCTCTGCGACGGGCATCCGGCGCCGGCGGGCCTCGCCGAAGGCGGCGAAGACCGCCCGCAGCGGGTCGGGCAGGCCTGCCCGGTCGCCGGAGGGCGAGCCGGAGCGGGTGGCGTAGGGGCGGACGGCGTGGGGGCGGGTGGGTTCGCGGTGCATGTGGTGCCTCTTCTCGGGATGGTGGCTTCCCTGCGGCGCTGAGTGGGGGGACCGGCAGGCGGAGACAGGTCGGAGAGGCTCGTGCGGCGGCGTGGTGCCCGACGCGTTCTTCGAGTTGCGGTGAGTGAAGCGCTCGCGCATCACCGTTGTCAACAGCGTTGCGCGCAATTGTGCCGATCCCGACGACGGCACCGCCCCCCACGCCACTCCGGCGTCACGCCCGCGCCGTGCTCCGGATCACGCCCGGCGGACGTCCTCGACCCGCCGCTCGATCGCGGTGATCAGCGCCTCGACCCTGGCCCGGAAGATCTGATCGTGCGTCACTTCGGCCAGCTCCCGGCCGAGTCGGGTGATGTTCGGGAAGCCCTCGGCGTCGACCCTGCGGTACTCACCGCTCCATGCGGCGTCGTCGCCCGCCCGCACGTCCGGGTCGACGAGCAGGTACGCGGCCCGCTGGCCGACGGCGGCCAGCAGCGAGTCGCCGACCATCCGGTAGTGGACGGCGGCGTCGATGCCGTCCAGTCCGGCCTCCGCGACCGCCCCGAGGATCAGCTCGACCACGCGGAACTCGTTGCCGCGCCTGGTGGTGCGACTGGCCATGGCCGAGCTCACCGCCGGGTACTTGAGGGCGACCGCCAACGAGCCGTCGGCCAGCGCCCGCAGCCTCCCCTTCCAGTCCAGGCCTGCCGGGATGCTGTCGAGCACCTCGCCCAGGGTTCGGTCGGCGACGGAGAGCAGCAGCTCGTCCTTGTCGCGGAAGTGCCGGTAGATCGCGGTCGGATCGGCACCGAGCTCCTCGCCGAGACGTCGAACGGTAAAGGCGTCGGCGCTGCCTCGGGCGGCGATGCGCAGGCTCGCCTCGATGATCGCCTCGGGGGTCAGCTGAGCGCCGACGCGCTTGGTGCGGGCGGGAGTCAGGGATGGCTTCTCCATGGTGACCACAGTGTATCGATGCGAGGGCAAGTTGGCGCAACACCGTTGACAACACTGTTGCGCTGCCGTTCACTCCTCCTCAACAACAACGCCGAGCGAGCCCGCCCGCCGAGGGGCCCGCCGAGGGGGAGGTTTCGTCGTGATACAGAGCAGTCCGGCGCACAGCGGGCAGCGGGCCGACACCGTCTTCGTCGGAGGACGGGTCTTCACCGCCACCGGGCCGGCCCCGATCGAGGCCGCCGTGGCCGTCGCCGACGGCCGGATCGTCGCGGTCGCCGACGAGGCGTCGGTCCGGCTGCTGGCGGACCGGGACACCGAGGTGGTCGACCTCGCGGGCGGCCTGCTCGTCCCCGGTTTCCAGGACGCCCACGTGCACCCGGCGGTGGCCGGGGTGCAGATGCTGCGCTGCGACCTGTCCGCCGAGCGCACCGTGGCCGGCTATCTCGCGGTGGTCGCCGAGTACGCCGGGGCCAACCCCGACGCGCCCTGGATCTGCGGCGGCGGCTGGTCGATGGACGTCTTCCCGGGCGGCGTCCCGACCCGGACGATGCTGGACGCCGTGGTGCCCGACCGGCCCGTCCTGCTGACCAACCGGGACGGCCACGGTGCCTGGGTCAACTCGGCAGCGCTGCGGATCGCCGGCGTCGACCGCGACACCCCCGACCCGGTCGACGGCCGGATCGAGCGGACGGCGGACGACAGTCCGGTCGGCACCCTGCAGGAGGGGGCGATGGACCTGGTCGCCGCCCACGTCCCGGTGGCGACGGCGGACGAGGCGCACGCCGGCCTGCTGGTCGCCCAGCAGCACCTGTTCTCCCTCGGGGTGACCGGCTGGCAGGACGCCATGATCGGCGCCTTCCCCGGTAACCCCGACAACTACCAGGTCTACCTGCGCGCGGCGGCGGACGGCTCGCTGCGGGCCCGGGTGGTGGGCGCGCTCTGGTGGGACCGCGAACGCGGCCTGGAGCAGCTGCCCGACCTGGAGGAGCGCCGCCGCGGCGGGCAGGTCGGACGGTTCAGCGCCACCACCGTGAAAATCATGCAGGACGGCATCGCGGAGAACTTCACCGCGAGCATGCTGGAGCCGTACCTGGACCGCTGCGGCTGCCCCACCCAGAACTCCGGGCTCACCTTCGTCGGCCCCGACCTGCTCACCGAAGCCGTCCGCGCCCTGGACCGGGCGGGTTTCCAGGTGCACTTCCACGCCCTCGGCGACCGCGCCGTCCGCGAGGCCCTCGACGCGCTCGCCGCCGCCCGGGAGGCCAACGGCCCGAGCGACAACCGCCACCACCTGGCGCACCTCCAGGTGATCCACCCCAACGACCTGGCCCGCTTCGCCGAACTCGGCGCCACCGCCAACATCCAGGCACTGTGGGCGGCGCACGAGCCGCAGATGGACGAGCTGACGATCCCCTTCCTCGGCCCGGAGCGCGCCGCCCTGCAGTACCCGTTCGGGGACCTGCAGCGGGCCGGAGCCCGCCTGGCGGCCGGCAGCGACTGGTCGGTGAGCAGCCCCAACCCGATCTGGGGCATCCACGTCGCGGTCAACCGGGCCGTTCCGGTGGACGCCCCCAACGCCTCGGCCGACCGCAAGCCGCGTGAACCGTTCTACCCGGAACAGGCCCTGACTCTCGCTCAGGCGCTGACCGCGTACACCGCCGGCAGCGCGTGGGTGAACCACCTGGACCACGTCACCGGGACCGTGGAGGTCGGCAAGCAGGCGGACCTCGTCGTCCTGGACCGCGACCCCTTCGCGCACCCCGCCGAGGAGATCGGCCTCACCCGGGTGCTGCGCACGTACATCGACGGACAAGCGGTCTTCACCGCCGCCCCCTGACCCACTGCCCGGACCTTCCGCCCCCACACCCCGGAGGAACCCCATGAGACCCGGCCCCCGCGCCCCGAGAAGGCCCATGAGACCCGGCCCCCGCACCCGCCTGGCTGCCGTCGCCGCGGCCGTCGCCCTCGCCACCACCGCGTGCGGCAGCACCGCTCACCGGGCCGACGGCGCCCCCGGCTATCAACTGACCGCCACGACGCCCGCCGCCGCGGGCGGGATCGATTCGTTCACCTGGTCGCTCTTCGCGGAGCCGACCACCATCGACTACGCCTACGCCTTCGACTTCCCGCCGAACCAGATCCTCGCCAACGTCTGCGAGAGCCTGCTGCGCTGGAACCCGGACCTGACCGCCTCGCCGAACCTTGCCGCCTCGTTCAGCAACCCGACACCCACCACCTGGGTCTACCAGATCCGGCCCGGGGTCCACTTCCACGACGGCACGGTGCTCACCGCGGACGACGTCGTCGCCTCGCTGCGCCGCAACATGGACCCGGAGGTGGCCGGCGTCTGGTCCAACCAGTACCGCAACGTCCGGTCGATCGACCGGACCGGGCCGTTGGAGGTCACCGTCACCCTCAAGTCGCCGGACTCCACCTTCAACAAGTACCTCGCGGCCGGCCCCGGCGTCGTCGAGTCGGCCGCCACCCTGGCCCGGGCCGGCAAGGACTACGGCAGCCCGACCGGCGGCGTGAACTGCACCGGGCCGTTCTCGTTCTCCTCCTGGACCTCCGGCCAGTCGCTGGTGCTCAAGCGCTTCGACGACTACTGGAACCCGCAGCTCAAGGCCAAGTCCGGCCAGGTGAAGTTCGTCTTCCTGGCCGACCCGACCACCCGCGTCAACGCCTTCCGCACCGGCGAGGTGGACGGCGGCTGGATGGTTCCGGCCGGCGCCTACGGGCAGTTGAGGTCCACCCCGGGCGGTGCGCTCTACTTCGGCCAGAACACCACCGTCGCCAGCGAGGTGGTCAACAACCTCAAGGGCCCGCTGGGCGACGCCGAGGTACGGCAGGCGCTGCTGATGGCCATCGACCGCAAGGGCATCGTCAAGGCCGGCGCCGCCGGGGTCGGCGAGGTCGCCGACTCCCTGGTGACGGCGAACAACTGGAACGGCGCACCGGGCGCCACGGACCTGCTCAAGGCGCTGCCCCAGTACCCGTACGACCCCGCGAAGGCGAAGACGCTCGCCGCGAAGGCCGGGGTGGCCGGTCAGAAGGTGGTGATCGCGACCAGCCCCCTGGACTCCCAGACCACCATCATCACCCAGGCCGTCGCCCAGGCCGCCACGGCCATCGGGCTGAAGCCGGAGATCG
This sequence comes from Kitasatospora cinereorecta, assembly GCF_024172095.1. Lineage (GTDB taxonomy): Bacteria > Actinomycetota > Actinomycetes > Streptomycetales > Streptomycetaceae > Kitasatospora > Kitasatospora cinereorecta. The sequence goes on from NZ_JAMZDX010000004.1 coordinate 64,711, forward strand.
ACACCATCGCCGCGGACAAGTACACCGCACTGTTCACCGACCCGGCCGCCCGCGAGGGCATCGACCTCTTCCTGACCTTCTGGTACACCTCGATCACCGACCCGCTGGACATGTACGGCTCGCTGCAGACCGGGGCGTTCAGCAACTACGGGGGCTGGTCCGACCCGACGTTCGACGCGGCCGTCGACCAGGCCATCGGCTCGTACGACCCGGCCGCGCACGCCGCCGCCACCGGGACCGCCCAGCAGATCGCCATGACCCAGCTGCCCTGGCTGCCGCTGTACACCGAGCCGGTCAGCGTCTTCCTCGGCAAGCGGATCACCGGCGTCCGGCCGTCCATCGCCTACCTCTACTACCCGTGGGCCGCCGAGATCGGCGCCAAGGGATGAACCGAGCGATGAGCCGAGGGATGCACCGAGAGATGCACCGTGGGATGACCGCTGCCGCCGCTCTCGGGGCGGCCCGGTCGGCGGCGGGCAGGCTGCTGGGCATGGCGGTGACCCTGCTGGTCACCTCGTTCCTGGTGTTCTCCTCGCTGTACCTGGCGCCCGGTGACCCGGCGGGCTTCCTGGTCAAGGGCCGCAGCCCGAGCCCGCAGGAACTCGCCACCATCCGGCAGCAGTACGGCTTCGACGACCCGTTCCCGGTGCGCTACTGGCACTGGCTCGAGGGCGTGCTGCACGGTGACTTCGGCCGCTCGTACCTGTTCCACCAGAGCGTGGCCGAGGTGCTCGCGTCGCGGCTGCCGGCCACCCTGCTGCTGGTCGGGGTGTCGACCCTGATGATCGCCGTGGTGGGGATCGGCGCCGGCATCGTCGGCGCCCTGCGGCGCGGCACCCGTACCGGCTCGGCCGTGCTGCTGCTGGTGACGGTGGGCGCCGCGGTGCCCTCCTTCGTGGCGGCGATCGTGCTGCGCTCGCTCTTCGGGGTGAACCTCGGCTGGTTCCCGACCATCGGCAACGGCACCGGCGTACTGGACCGGCTGCACCACGTGGTGCTGCCCGCGATCGCCCTGTCGGTGACCTTCATGGCGCTGGTCACCCGGGTGACCCGCTCGGCGATGCTGGACGAACTGCGGCGCGAGCACGTGGAGGTCGCGCTGAGCCGGGGGCTGCCCCGGCGGACCGTGATCCGGCGGCACGTGCTGTGCAACGCGCTCGGACCGATCGTCACCGTCGGCGGGCTGCTGGTCTCGGGGATGCTGGTCAGCACCGCGATCGTGGAGACCGCGTTCGGCATGTCCGGGATCGGCTCGCTGCTGGTCCAGTGCGTGGACCAGCTGGACTTCCAGGTCGTCCAGGCGATCGTGCTGCTGGTGGTCGCCGCCTTCGTCGTCGTCAACACCCTGGTGGACCTGGTCCATCCGCTGATCGACCCGCGCGTGGGCACGGCGGGAGGAGCCCGATGAGCAGCTCGACGTCCCTGCTCGGCAGGCCGCTCGGCACCCTGCGGCGGCTCGGCGGCGGCCCGCTGACCCGCGTGGGCGTGCTGGTCCTCGCCGTCTTCGTCCTGGCGGCGCTGTTCGCCCCCTGGCTCGCCCCGCAGGACCCGACGTACGGCGAACTCGGCGAGGGCTTCGCCGGCCCGGGCCCCGACCACTGGCTCGGCACCGACGGCGGCGGCCACGACACCTTCTCGGCCCTGGTCGAGGGCACCCGTACCAGCCTGGTCGGTCCGCTCGCCGTGGTGCTGTTCTCCACCGTCGCGGGCATCGCGGTGGGTCTGTTCACCGCCTGGCGCGGCGGCTGGGTCGACACCGTGGTCGGCCGGGTGCTGGACATCGTGTTCGCCTTCCCGGCCCTGCTGCTGGCGATCCTCGCGGTCGCCCTGTTCGGCAAGGGGCTCTCGGCGCCGGTCCTCGCCATGGCTGTCGCCTACCTGCCGTACACCGCCCGGCTGGTGCGCAGCCTCACCGCGCAGGAGAAGGTGCGGCCGTACATCGCCGCCTACCGGGTGCAGGGCCACGCGGCCGCCTTCGTGGCGCTGCGCCGGCTGCTGCCCGGCATCGTGCCCACCGTCCTCGCCCAGTCGACGGTCAACTTCGGCTACGCGCTGCTCGACCTCGCCGCCCTGTCGTTCCTCGGCCTCGGTGTCCAGCCGCCCACGCCCGACTGGGGCGCGATGATCAACCAGGGCCAGACGGCCGTCCTCCAGGGGCAGCCGTTGTCCGCGATCGTCCCGGCCGTCGCGGTCGTGCTGGTGGTCGTCGCCTTCAACGTCGTCGGGGAGCACCTCGGCGACCGGCTCGCGGGGAGGGAATCCTGATGCCGCTGCTCGAGTACGAAGCCCTCCACGTCGCCCTGCCGGGGATGGCCCGTCCCATCCTGGACGGTGTCAGCCTGAGTGTCGCCGAGGGCGAGGCCGTCGCCCTGGTCGGCGAGTCCGGGTCGGGCAAGTCGGTGACCGCCCGCGCCGCGCTCGGCCTGTTCCCGGACGGCGCCGAGACCGGCGGCCAGGTCCGGGTCGACGGAGCCGAGTTGGTCGGCGCGGACGCCGCGACCCTGCGCGCGGTGCGCACGTCCAAGGCGTCCATGATCTTCCAGGACCCCCGGGCCGGCATCAACCCGGTGCGCCGGATCGGCGACTTCCTCACCGAGCAGCTGCGCCTCGTCGGCGGCAGGTCCAGGGCCGAAGCCGAGGCCCGCGCCCTGGAACTGCTCGGCGCGGTCGGCCTGCCCGACCCGCCCCGGCATCTGCGCCAGTACCCGCACCAAATGTCCGGCGGCATGCTGCAACGCGTCATGATCGCCGGCGCGCTCACCGCAGAACCGCGCCTGCTGCTCTGCGACGAACCCACCACCGCCCTCGACGTCACCACCCAGGCCGAGATCATGAGCACCCTGCGCCGGCTGCAACGCGACGACGGCCTCGGCCTCCTGCTGATCACCCACGACCTCGACCTGGCCGCCGCCACCTGCGACCGGATCTACGTGATGTACGCCGGGCGGATCGTCGAGACCGGCACCGCCGCCGGGCTCCTCGCCGCACCCCGACACCCGTACACCGCAGGACTGTTGGGATCGTCTCCGCCGCTGGACGGCCCGCTCACCCGACTGGTGCCCGTCCCCGGCACCCCGATGAGCCTCGCCGAAAGCGCACCGGGCTGCGCCTTCGCCGACCGCTGCCGCTTCGTCCGACCCGGACTCTGCGACCAGGCTCCGCCGGCGCTCGCCCCCGTGGGGACGGGCCTGGTCGCCTGCCACCGGGCGGAGGAACTCACCGCCCTGGGTGGGCCCGCCACCGCGCCCGACCCCGCCACGCCCGCACTCGCCGCCACGCCCGCACTCGCCGCCCCGGCCACCGAGGAGAACCGTTGACCACCGACCCCGGTCTGCCGCTCCAGGTGAGCGGCCTGCGCAAGTCCTACCCGGCCGGCAGGACCCCCGTCGTCGCGGTCGACGACCTCTCCTTCTCGCTGCGGCCCGGCGGCGCCCTGGGGATCGTGGGCGAGTCCGGCTCCGGCAAGACCACCACCGCCCGGATGCTGGTCGGCCTGGAGCGCCCCGACCAGGGCGAGATCCTGGTCCAGGGCACCCCGCTCGCCGCCCGGACGCGCGGCCGGGCGGCGCGCCTGGCCCGCGCCAAGGCCGTCCAGATGGTCTTCCAGGACCCGTACCTCTCGCTGGACTCCCGCCTCAGCATCGGTGCCACCGTGGACGGTGTACTGCGGCTGCACGGCTCGCTCTCCCCGTCCGACCGGGCCGCCCGGGTGAGGGAACTGCTCGCCCAGGTCGGCCTCGGCGACCGCGAGGCCGCCGCACTGCCGCGCCGGCTCTCCGGCGGACAGCGCCAACGTGCGGCCATTGCCCGGGCGTTGGCCGTGGAGCCGACCGTCCTGGTGCTGGACGAGGCGGTGTCGGCGCTGGACGTCTCGGTCCAGGCCCAGGTCCTCAACCTGCTCTCCGACATCCGCCGCGACACCGGGATCGGCCTGGTCTTCGTCAGTCACGACCTGGCGGTCGTCCGCTATGTCTGCGACGAAGCGCTGGTCATGTACCGCGGCCGGACGGTGGAGCACCAGCCCGTCGCCGACCTCCTCGCCTCCCCCCGACACCCCTACACCCGTCTGCTCCTGGCATCCGTCCCCCGCCTCGGCTGGAACCCCGACGCCATCGCCGGGCAACGCCGCGACCTCGCCGCCACCGACACTCCGGCCGCGTAGGCACCGGTCAGCAGGCAGCGCCGCGCCCGACCGGCCCGAGATCGGCCAGGTAGGCGTCGACCGAGTCGCCGACGCACGCGTTGCTGCGCCCGTACGCGGTGTGGCCGGACGCCGGTAGGTGAGCAGCATGCCGCCGAGCGGCCGGGCGGCAAGGCCCCGCCTCGCCGACTCCCACAGAGCCCGCTTGGAGACCCAGCAGCTCCCACGATCGGGCCGGCGCCGCCACCGGCAGGAGCAGCGCCGGCTTCGGGAGCTGGCCTCCCGCTCAACGGGCTCGGCCGCCAAGTCGCACTGACGTACCGGCGTACCGGCGTACCGACGTACCGACGTGCTAGCTGAGCGTCCTCACCGCCGCGGCGCTGAACGGCTCCAGCTCGCCGAGCCGGTCGCCCAGGACCTTCGCCGCCCACTCCGGGTCCTGGAGCAGGGCGCGGCCGACCGCTACCAGGTCGAACTCGTCCCGCTCCATACGGTCGAGCAGGTTGTCGATGCCCTGCACCGGGGCTCCCTCGCCCGCGAAGGCCCGAAGGAACTCGCCGTCGAGGCCGACCGAGCCGACGGTGATCGTGGGCCGGCCGGTGAGCTTCTTGGTCCACCCCGCCAGGTTGAGGTCCGAGCCCTCGAACTCCGGGAGCCAGTAGCGGCGGGTCGAGGCGTGGAAGGCGTCGACGCCGGCCGCGGCGAGCGGGGCGAGGATCGCCTCCAGCTCCTCCGGCGTCTCGGCGAGCTTCGCGTCGTACGCGCCCTGCTTCCACTGCGAGAAGCGGAAGATCACCGGGAAGTCGGGCGAGACCTGCTCGCGGACCGCGGCCACGATCTCCGCCGCGAACCTCGTACGGGCCACTGCGTCACCGCCGTAGGCGTCGGTACGACGGTTCGTCCCGGCCCACAGGAACTGGTCGACCAGGTAGCCGTGGGCGCCGTGCAGCTCGACCCCGTCGAAGCCGACCCGCTCGGCAGCTGCGGCGGCCTCGGCGAAGGCGCCGATGACGTCGTCCAGGTCGCTCTGGGTCATCGCCTTGCCGCCGCCCTCGGTGCCGTCGACGCGGAGCCCGGAGGGGCCGACGGCGGGAGCGTCGGCGTAGGGCGGCTCGCCCTGCTTGCGCACCATGCCGATGTGCCAGAGCTGCGGCACGATCGCGCCACCCGCCGCGTGCACCGACTCGGCCACCTTCGCCCACCCGGCCAGCTGCTCCTCCCCGTGGAACCGCGGCACCCGGTCGCTCTGCCCGGCCGACTCATGGCCGACGTAGGTGCCCTCGGTGACGATCAGGCCCACGCCTGCGGCCGCACGGCGGGCGTAGTACGACTCCACGTCCTCACCGGGGACACCACCCGGGGAGAACATGCGCGTCATCGGCGCCATCACGATGCGGTTGGGGACGGTCAAGCCGTTCAGCGTGACCGGCTGGGACAGGATCTCGGCGGCGCGGGAGGCGGAGGACGCGGCGACGGTCATGGATGTTCCTCGCAGGAGGCGACGGTATGTGCACGTGCATTGAATACGTGCCGTAACAACCGAGGCAACAGCCACCGCATTTCGCCTGCCCGACGATCCACGGTGTGATCCCGGACACGGTCCACGAGCCGGGCCTGCCCCGGCCACACCTCACCACGGCCGACCACAGCGCTTCAGCATTTGCCTATAAGCTATAGGCAAATGCACACTAGCCATAGGTAAACGAGAGATAGGTGATGGTTGTGGTTCGGGCAGGACTGAGCCCGGAGCGGCTGACGCTCGCCGGTGCGGAACTCGCCGATGAGGTCGGATTCGACCAGGTGACCCTCTCCGCGCTCGCCCGGCGTTTCGACGTGAAGCAGGCAAGCCTGTACGCGCATCTGAAGAACTCCCACGAGCTGAAGACCCGGATCGCGCTGCTCGCGCTGGAGGAACTCGCCGACCGGGTGGCCGACGCCGTGGCCGGACGCGCGGGCAAGGACGCATTGACGGCCTTCGCGAACGCCTACCGGGACTACGCCCGGGCGCACCCCGGCCGCTACGAAGCAGCCCGGTACCGGCTCGACCCCGAGACCGCCGCGGCCAGCGCCGGCGTCCGACACGCGCAGATGACCCGGGCGATCCTGCGCGGCTACGACCTGGCGGAGCCGGACCAGACGCACGCGGTCCGCATGCTCGGCAGCGTCTTCCACGGCTACGCCTCACTGGAAGCCGCCGGCGCCTTCGACCACACGGACGTCGCCGCACAGCAGTCGTGGGACTGGACCCTGGACTGCCTCGACACCGCACTGCGGAGCCGGTCCACTCCCCGACCTGCCGCGTGACCCGCAACGCATCCCCGTACCGACCGACACCCCAACCCAGAATCCCAAGGCCCCACGCAATGAGCACCGAACAGAACCTGATCACCACCCCCATCACCGCCGACTTCCTGCGCGGACACCTCGACCTCGAAGAGACCGCCCACGGCCTGCTGCCGCACCGGCTGCCCGCACGGGCACGCCGTCAGATACCCGACGACCGGCTGGCCGTGGCCGAGGCCCAGCCCTCCGGTGTCCGGCTGGCCTTCCGCACCACCGCCACCACCGTCGACCTGGACACCCTGCCGACCAAGCGCGTCTACCGGGGCTTCCCGCCCCCGCCGGACGGCGTCTACGACTTGCTGGTCGACGGACGGCTCACCGCCCAGGCCACCGTGGCCGGCGGCAACCTCCTCACCATCACCGCCCTGCAGACCCAGACCGCCGAGTTCACCCCGGGCCCCGCCGGCACCGCCCACTTCACCGGCCTCCCCGCCGGCGACAAGGACATCGAGATCTGGCTCCCGCACGCGGAGATCACCGAGGTCATCGCCCTGCGCACCGACGGCCCCGTCGAGCCGGCCCCGGACAAGGCGCGCCGGGTGTGGCTGCACCATGGCAGTTCCATCAGCCACGGCTCGAACGCCGTCTTCCCCAGCACCATCTGGCCCGCCCTGGCCGCCTCCGCAGGCGGTGTGGAACTGATCAACCTGGGATTCGGCGGCAGCGCGCTGGCGGACCCGTTCACCGCCCGTGCGATGCGCGACACCCCCGCCGACCTCATCAGCGTCAAGCTCGGCATCAACATCGTCAACAGCGACGCCATGCGGCTGCGCGCCTTCGTCCCCGCCGTCCACGGCTTCCTCGACACCATCCGCGAAGGCCACCCCACCACCCCCCTGCTCCTGGTCTCCCCCATCCTGTGCCCGACCCACGAGCACACCCCCGGCCCCCTCATGCCGGACCTCTCCGGCGGAACCCTCCGCTTCAAGGCCACCGGTGATCCGGCCGAGACCGCCGCCGGACGGCTGACGCTCACGATCGTCCGCGACATCCTCGCCGACATCGTCAGTCAGCGATCCGCCGAGGACCCCAACCTCCACTACCTCGACGGACTCGACCTCTACGGCGAGAGCGACCACGACGAACTCCCCCTTCCGGACGCGATCCACCCTGGCCCCGAAGGGCACCGTCGCATCGGCCAGAACTTCGCCGAGCTCGTCTTCGCCAACAACGGCCCCTTCGCCCTCACGACCGGCTGACCCGAACACCCGCGACCGGCGAGGAGGGCGTGACGACCGGCTCCCCGCACCGCACGCCCCGCCCGTCGGCGAACAGGATTCGGCCAGTTCAGGCTCCCCTCGCTGCCAACCCGGCCCGACGAGGCGGTGCAGCGCGGCAGCTTCGTGCCCGTCGACCGACAGGCCCCAGCGGGTCTTCAGCGCAGTCCGGTCGGCGCGGCAGGCACGGCGGTAGCCCGCTGCGGGCGGCAGCCACTCCGCGACGTCCTTGTCAGCCTTGGACCGGCCGGCACTCGGCGGTCATTGAACCGGTGACCGGTGGCCGTGGGCGGTGCTGCCGGTGCGCAGCGCCACGGCCCCTGCTGATCTGGCGAGTTGTCAGGTGGTGGTAGCGTCGCTCTCTTCTCCGGTCACCCGGATGAGGTCCCCCGGCAGGTGCCCGTGACCAACCCGCGCCAGCAGCTCCAGGACGCCCTCCACGCGCTGGACACCGCCTTTGCCGCCATCTCCGAGCAGTCGTTCACCGTGGGTGGCTGTACCCACTGCTACACCGACACCGACCTCGCGGCACTCACCGGCCCCGCGGGCCTCGTGCCGCAGGAACTGATCTCCTCCGTCGCAGCCAAGTCGGTCGACCACTGGGACGACTTCCCGGCCCTGTACCGCCGGATGACACCCCGAATCATCCGCTCCCTGGTCACCGGCCAACTGCACGTCGACCACGGGCTCGTCGCGTCCCGACTGCTCGCCGCCGGCTGGCGCCACTGGCCGGTGCCGGAGCGCGACGCGTTGGAGAACGTGTGGCACGTCTGGTGGCAGTCCGCCCTGCACGAACACCCCGCGGGCCGGCACATCACCGACGTACTGGAGACGGTCTCCGTCAGCACCGGTACCCTCGCCCCGTGGCTGGCGATCTGGTCCGCGACCCGAACCGAGCCGGCCGATCGACATCTCGCCGACGCCCTCGACGGCTGGCTCCGGTGGGGAGAACTCGCCGATCTCCGCCTCGGTTTCTACAACGAGCTGCACGCCGCGTCGGAACTGCTGCCCTGGCTGCTCTCCATCGAGGAGGGCCGCATCGACGCCGCCAAGCTCATCGAAATCGAACACATCGCCTACGGCTAGAACTCGTGCGGCCCCCGGAGAGGAGCCATGCCCGTAGCACAGTGGGCGGGCGGCACGGTCCTCGACGGGGTCCCGGCCGTTGCCCTCCACAGCACCGGAACTGATCGTCAACACAGGCCTCATGACGCCATCGCACACTGCGGACCGCACCCGGAGGAGCACCTGCCGGTGTCGCCGGCCAATGTCCGGTGCGACATGCCCCGCGGCGCCGCCGCGTCGCGGGGCGCACCCCACCCGGGGCGACTCCGTCACGGCCACGGCCAGGGGCTGACCGCATCAACCGTCACGTCGCTGCCCGTAGCGCCGCACCGCCTCCAGCAGCCGGGTCTCCGCAGACCCCGAGACCTCGGTCGCCCATCCGGTGTGACGGTGCATGACATGCCGCGTTCGGAGCAATCGGGGCGCACGAACCTCCCAGCCGTCACGCTGTGTGTGTCGATCAGGGGCCGGGTCAGGGAGACCACAGTCGCACAGGTCGCATGACGAGTGGTCGGACAGGATCCGGCGGGCCCCGTCAGAGCGCTGGGACGGCCCGTCGGTGGAACGCGGGATCTGTCACTCCGATCGCCCCCCGAGCCATAGCGTCAGGAGACATCAGTGATCGGACAGCAGGCCCCTGAACATGCCCTTGCCGAAGCAGGGGAACCGCGACGTCGAGCCGGCGCAGGCGCCGGCCCGCGTGAGCAGTGGCGGCGGGCGGGGGCAGTCGCGGGACTGTGCATGGCACTGTCCGGCACCGGACTTCTGCCCGCAGCCGCCGCACCGACGGGAGCCCCGCCGGCCGCGGCTCCGGCGCAGGCCCGAGCGGCGGACCCCTCGTTCACGTTCAGCTACACCGGGGCCTCACAGAGCCTCACCATCCCGGCGAACGCCGTGGTCACGATCACCGCCGACGGCGCCGGCGGCGCCGACAACAGCGGCACCACCTGTTCCGTCACGGGGACGGGCGGGACGGGGGCCCGAGTCGTCACCACCCTCCCGCAGACGACTTCCGCGATGACGGTCACCGTCAACGTCGGCGGCACCGGCGGAAAGGGTTGCAACGGCAGCGGTACGGGCGGCACCGGCGGGTTCAACGGAGGCGCCCCGGGCGGGGGCATCTCGGTCCCGAACTTCCGGGCGGAAGGCCCCGGCGGGGGCGGTGCCTCCAGCGTCAGCGCGGGCTCCTTCCTGGTGGTCGCCGGGGGCGGCGGCGCCGCCGGTGGCACCGGGGGAAGCCTTCCGGGCGGCAGTGGCGGCAACGGCGGAGTCACGCCGGATGCCACCGGCGGTACCGACGGAAGCGCCAGCGGCAACGGGGCAGCGGGCCACGGCGGGGGCGGCGGCAGCACCAGCACGACCACCGGTGGTGCAGGCGGGGCCGCCGGCAGCGTTCAGCCCTGCAGCGCCACCCCGGGTGGACCGGGTGGCGGGTTCGCCGGCACCACGGTCGGTACCGGCGGCACCGGCGGCAGCATCGACGGCGGCTGCGCCGCGACCGCCACCGGTGCCGGCGGGGGCGGCGGCGGCGGGTACTTCGCCGGCGGTGGCGGCGGCAGCGGCGCCGTCAACAACACCGGTACCGCGGGCAGCGGAGGCGGCGGTGGCGGCGGCAGCAGCTTCGCCACCCCCACGGGCACCGGGACGTCGTACACGGCGTCCACCGTCGGGACCGCCAACCACAACGGTCAGGTGATCATCAGCTACACCGTGGGCAAGCCGGTCACCACCTACCTGACCGCGCTGCCCCAGCGCACCCGCACCGGCGCGCCCGTGATCCTCAGCGACCTGATCTGCCCGGGCCCGGGCTCCACGACCAGGCCCACCGGCACCGTCACGTTCACCGATGCCACCACCCACACCACCCTGGGCACGTCACGGGTGAACGTCTCCATCGGCAACTGCGCCGCAGCCGGACTCATCACCGTCTTCCGGACCACCGGCCCCCACACCATCACCGCCGTCTACAGCGGCGATGCGGTGTACCAGGACAACAGCGGCAACCCCGAAACCCTCACCGTGACCGTGACCCCCTGACAACAACGATCGACCGCGACGGGCAGTGCTGCCGTGATCCGGGTGTGTCAGGAGGTTTGTGCAAGTCCGTGATCCGACAGGCCGGCCGAGGCCCCGCCGGGTCTTGGCCGGCCGGGACGGACCGACATGACCGACGGCGAAACCCCTTCGGCTGAGCCGTTCGTACTGGAACGCGCCCTGGCCCCGGAGGCGACCGAGCACCCCGGCTACGAGAGAGGCGACCCAGTGGACGTGCCGCCATGGCCCGGGCGAGCGAGACTTCGACATGCACTCGGGATGGGCGGTTACCGCCGACGGCTCATTGTTCACGAGCGTGAGCGTCAATGCTGGTCGCTGGTGCTCGGTGACGGTACGCGGCTGTAGCGATCTCGATGAAGGACCGGATCAACGGGTTGGTGTCACCCTCGTTCCACACCGCCACCACGCGGCTCGGCGCCATGTCGATCAGCGGCACCACGGCCAGCTCCGCGGGCAGGTCGTGGCCGAGCGGGGCCAGGCCGACCGTGCCGTTCCACAGCACGGCCTGGAGGCATTCCTGGACGGCGCGCACCACCGGGCCCTCGCGCGGTCGGCCGCCGTTCCAGTACGACTGCCAGGCGGGGTCGGTGCCCCGCGGGAACTGGAACCAGCGGCGGTCACTCAGCTCGGCCAGGCGCAGCCGGTCGCGGCGGGCCAGCGGATCGTCTGCTCGCAGGACCACACCGACCGGATCGGCTCGCAGCGCACGTACCGTCAGGGCGGTCTCGTCGAACGGCGCCCGGGTCAGGGCGACGTCGACCAGTCCGGCGCGCAGCCCGCACGTCGGGTCGGTCAGATCGGTGGTGCGGATGCGGATCTCGATGCCGGGGTGGGTCCGGCGGTAGGCGGCGGCCAGCCTGGACACGCCCGGGTCGGTGCCGTCGCCCAGGATGCCGACGGTGATGGTCGCGGCTCCGGCCGCCGCGCTCACACGTAACCGGACGCGGTCGGCGTGGTCGAGCAGGGCCCGCGCCTCGTCGAGCAGCACCGAGCCCACCGCAGTGAGCGTGACCCCCGTGGGCGAGCGGACGAACAGCCGGGCCCCGACCTCGGTCTCCAACTGCTTGATCGCCCGACTCAGCGGTGGCTGAGTCATGTGCAGTCGGGTGGCGGCCCTGCCGAAGTGGAGTTCCTCGGCGACCGCCACGAAATACTGCAAGGTCCGTAGCTCCACGCTGCAACGATACCCGCGAGGTATCGGCGCTGCGGGACAGGTCTTGGACACCGGCAGGCCGTCGGCGGTGCACTCGTGAACATGACCGAAGAATCGAAGTCCGGGCAGCCGCAGATCGACCCCGCTGTGTCCGTGGTCGGTCCCGGCGACGGCGAGACGATCGTTCTGGGCACCACGCGCATGCGCGTGCTGGAGGACGGCAGCCACACCGGGCACCGCCTCGCGATCGCCGAGTCCGTCCTCGCACCGCACACCCAGGGGCCGCCTCAGCACCGCCACGCCCGACATGACGAGGGCTTCTACGTCCTGGCCGGCACCGTGCGGTTCACCGTCGGGAACGAGGAGTACGACGCCACCCCGGGCACGCTGGTGATGGTTCCGCCCGGCACCCCGCACACCTTCGCCAACCCGGGCGACCAACCCGCCGTCATGCTCAGCACCTTCACCCCCGACCTGTACGTGCAGTACTTCCGGGATCTCCAGGAGGAGCTCACCGGCGGCCGACCGCTGACGCCGCGGGCCAACATCGACGCGATGCGCCGCTACGCGACCGAGCCCGCCGCCGACCTCCCCTGAGGCCGGCCGCCCGGCCCAGTCACCCGCCTCTCGACCGCCAGGGCGGTGGCGCCGCCGCGTTCGGGCGTCCTGGGGCCCTCGGACGACCACCGGGGCCCTTCCACCGATCGACTCAATCGACGGGTCCCCGTGAACCGGTGGCCCACGAACGGGAACCATGAACATCGCCTACTGGATCACCGCGGGACCGCTCGCGCTCTTCTACTTCTACGCAGGCACGCTGAAGACCATCCGCAGCCGCGACCAACTCCGACCGATGATGGCCTGGGTCGACCGCACGCCCTTGCCCGCCCTCAGGGCCCTGGGCGCGGTCGAAATACTCGGCGCGACCGGCCTGATCCTGCCGCCGCTGACCGGCATCGCCCCCTCGCTGGCACCGGCCGCGGCCATCGGCTTCGTACTCCTCCAAACCGGGGCGATCACCGTCCACCTGAGGACCGAAGACCGCCGGATCGCACTCAACGCCGTACTCACCGCCACCGCGGCCGTGACCATCTGGCTGGCCATCAGGCAGTGACCGAGCACCCTCCCCGGCCGTCGGGCGCGACGACAGGGCCGGCCGCTCGTCGACACCCCGTGAGCACCAAGTAGCGCAGCACGGTCAGGTTCCGGACCTCGGCCTGGGAAAGGTCCAGACAGTGCGGGTTCGGGATGGTTCTCAGCGGGGTGACCGAAGCCGGTCCCCGGACGCCCTTGGACGGCACTTGTCATAGCCCGAGCCGTCTGCCGCCGGTCTCCGACACGGCCTCATGCTCTCGGTTCCCCCCAATATCTCCCAGGGAACCGTCTCATGCTGTCTCGCCGTACTCGCTGCGGACCGCCGTCGCCGTCCTCGGCGCAGGCGCCGCTCGCCCTAACCTTGTCCACGCCGGCCTTCGCCGCCAACGAAGGCGATCACTGGCTCAGCACCGCCAACTGCACCGCCGACCAGAAGATCGAGCTGCAGCTCTACAGCGACGGCCGGTACCACAACTTCCAGGCCATCGACCCGACCCGGACCGACGGCCGCTGCGAGTTCGCTCTGTTGGACGGCCGGTTCGGCTGGGACTCCTACAGTGGTGCGCAGTCTCCGTGGTACTACGACGGCCCGGGCCACTCGTACCAGGCATTCATCATCGACCACACCTCCGGCCAGGTCGTCTACGGCATCCGTAACTGAGGCTTCGACGGGCAGGGACCGGGTCGGCCACCGCCGGACCGTCCGCTCCCCCGCACTCGGACCCGCGGCAACCAGCAGCGCACATGCCCCACCCGGCCACCCTGCGCTCGCCCTTCCGTAGCCCGCAGCGCCGCTCTAACGTTGTGTCATGGAGACGGCATGGGTGGACCGTTCGGATCCCGACGTGATCGACCTGGTCCTCCGCGAAGGCGGCGGGTCGCTCCGGTACGCCGCCAGGAGTTCCCTCGATGCGGTACGTGCCGCGCCCCTGGCGTTCGTTTTCGGCGCGCTCCTCGCCCTGCCGGTCTACATCGTCATGCTGCTCGCCGGTACAGGGTGGGGCCCGGTCCGGGTGGCTGCCGGGATTGCCGGCGCGCTGTACGCCACCGTCCAGGCGCTGCTGACGGTGTCCTCGGCCTTCGTCCTGAATGTGCACCGGCTCCGGTTCTCCCCGGCCGCCGCGCCGGCCACCGTCGCCGTCGTCCGGGGTGCCCGCACGGGCCGGCCTAGGCCGCTCACCAAGGTACGGCGGATCCGGATCGACCACTCGACCGAGGAGCCGTACGACGGAGACCCGAGGCCCGAGACCGTCACGATCACACTGACCGTCCTGCTGGCGCACAGACGGATCCCACCCGCGACGCTGAGCCCGCAGATCGACACAGCGGCCCTCCACCACGAACTGCACGAGTTCCTCGCCCCCGTCGTGCCGGTGGACCTGTTCGTCCGGCACCACCGACGGCCCGAGCCCCCTCCCCCTCAAGACAACCCGCACTCGCGGATCGAGTGGGGAGCGCTCGGCCACGGCGGCTCCACCGGCGGCGGAGGCGGCAGCTGAGATTCGGCTGCACGCCGGCGACGCTCCGGAGCGCAGCATCAGCACCCTCAACGGGTGGCACGACCACGACGGCGCACCGGCAGCCGTCCGCGCCGTGGCCTGCCCCACTGACCGACATCAACCACCCGAACCGGCGAGGTACCGACGGGAGGGCAGCCGCAGCAGCGCGCCGGGCCGGTCCGGCACCGACGGTCCGTACACCTGGACAGTGAGCCCTCCTGGGGCGCTCAGCCCTGTGCCAGGGCCGGGGTGTTGGTACGAGTGGTCACACGCCGAGCAACGGCAAGAGCCGACAGCAGCAAGCTGCCCAGGCCGGGCCTCTCCTGCCGCACCACGGAGATCGACAACCGCCACCGGTTGCGTTCCTGAGGCCCCGGGGAGGCCGGGAAGACGTAGGCCGAGGCTGTTTCGGCGGGCTGCGCGGCCCAGCCGAGCGGAAGGGATCGACCAGCCGGTCGGCGCCGTCGCTCTCGCCGGAACGGAACCCCGGCATGCCGCACGCGATGGGACCGGCCCTCAGGGAATGCGCCGACACGTTGACTTCAAGCCGCTCACAGCGTGTCCACCGCGGTTCCGCCGGTCTTTGTCGCCACCATCCCAGTACGAGTCCGTCAGTGAAGTAGCGAAGAGGAGAGAACCCATGTCTGTGATCATGAGCCTGGAGGCCGCCGGCGACCCGAAGGCGCTGGAACAGTACGCCACGGGCAACACGGAGAAGATGCAGCGCATCCTCGAAGCGGCAAAGCGCCACGGACTCATCGCGCACCGCTTCTACGGCTCCGACGACGGCAACAGCGTGCTGGTGCTGGACGAGTGGCCCGACCGGCAGAGCTTCGAGTCGTTCTTCAAGGAGCAGGAGTCCGAGATCCAGCCGCTGTTCGAAGCCGCTCGAGTGACCGCAAAGATCGAGCCCACGCTCTGGCGAGAGCTCTCGACCCACGACGCCTACGGCTGGGGCGCCTGAGCCCAGCCGACTCTACGCAGAGCCTCCGCACCTTCCGGCTCAAGCCGCCGCCCGCCGTCCGGCGGCCGCCGGACGGCGGTCTCGACGGGCGTAATTCGCCTCGGCATCGGTGGCACGGCTGGCTCGGCCGAAATCCACAGGATCACGGACCACTACAGCTTCAACGAGTATGACGTGATCACGCTCGGAGGCGTGAGTGCGTACGACGGTCATGCCGCCGTTCTCACCCGTCTGGAGGCGGAGTTCGGGGTGCACCCGTCGTTCGAGGCCTTGCTCGCCCGGGCAGTCGTCCGCGCTGACGGGAGACACGCCGACTGGGGGGAGGCGATGGCCGTGCTCGCCGACCGGCTCGACGAGGAGACATGGGAGGCGAACCTGGCGTTGCGCTCCAGTCCCGATCCCCTACGCCGGCTGTTCGCTGCGGGCGTCGTGCGGCTCGTTGCCATCCGCGACCGTCCGATCCTCTCGGGGGTGTGCCCGTTCGAGCGACGGGCGCTGGACGTCCTCCTTCCGTGGGTCGTCGAGGAGACGGACACGGCGGTGCTCGCGGTGCTGCGCGGGTTGACCGAACTCGACGACCCGAGGATCGAGGAGGCGGGGCTTGCCTTCCGCGCGCGCCCCGACCCGCAGGTGCGCATCCAGGTGCCGTGGGCACTGCACCGGACGCGATACGCCTACACCCACCCTGAGGCATTGGACGTGCTCGCCGCACTGGCCCGCGACCCCGACGCCGGCGTCCGCAGGACCGTGTGCGAGCGACTCTACGCATTCGAGAGCCGCAGTCCTGCCGTCGCCGACATCCTGGCCGGATTCCTCGACGAAGACGACCAGCTGGTCCGCATCAAGGCCGTCAGCGGCCTCGCCGACGCCGACGACCCCCGCTGCGTGGAGGGCGCCCGCCTGATCGACCCGATCGATCGAACGGAGTGGGCGGACACCTGGCTGCTGGACGCGGTGTCACGCTACGAGCAGCGCCGTGACGGCTGAAGCAGGCCACCGTACTACCTGACGCTCTACCCGAGATGGTTCACCAGGCTCTCGTGCCGCGTCGGCGAGGGGTCGTCCGCCCCAGCGGATGCCATTCTCGCTGCGGATACGGGCGCGTTGGGTCCGCGCCGCATCCGGTGCAGTCGCCGGGCCGTCCACGGTTCCGCCGGCGATGAGGTGGGCGAGCAGGCGGGGTAGGAGTCCGGGCTCCATGCGCCGCAGTTCGTCCAGCGCGTCGAGTTCGGCCACCTGCTCGGGGTTGAGGTTGTCGGCCTGCTGCGCTGGTGCCTGAGGTACCCCGGGCTGACGCCCAGGCGCAGCGAGGTGCGCCGAGGGCGGCCGTCGTGTCGACGTACGCCGCCCGGAGCCGCCTGTGAATGGGTCGAGGCAGGGGCGTGCTCGTGCCGCGGTCGGCCCGCCAGCAGTCGTACCCGGGCACTAACCTCCTCCGCCGCGTAGGCGATCTTCACCGTGGAGTACCAGGTCGGCCGGGAGCCGTCCGCGGTGAACGGGCCGGGGAGCAGCGGGTTCGTCTCGATGTCGGACAGGTCGACCGGCCATGGGCCGGGGCGTTCGGGTCCAGGACCGGGTGCAGTTCGTGGACCGCCTCCGACCGGCGCGGCAACAGCCGGCCCGCGGGCGGCGAGGAACGCCACCCCGGCTCTCGGGGGCGGGCCAGGTCGGCCTGGGCGTACCGGACTTGAGTCGATCGGTCCGGCAGTCGGTGCGTCCCGGTGTGGGGCGACCTCGATGCGAGTCGTCCCATACGGGAGCCCTCGCGATGTGTACGTATCCGTTGAACCGGGGCTACGGATGGCAACCCTGACGGTTCCTCGGCGAGGATTCCGCCCGGCGGTACGTAGTGACATGCGCACGCCAGTCACTGCTGCGTAACACACGGCGCATCTCCAGTCCCGTCCGAGCGGCAACCGGGCCGTCCGGCCGTCACCGGCCCCACTCCGGGCCATCGCAGAAGGAGTTCCGTTGTTACGGTCCCCCGCAGGGTCGCTGCCGTGAGCGTCTGGATCGCCGGCGCCACCCGGACCGCGGCCGCGCTGCAGCCGGGCGCGCGCGAGGCGCCGAAGCCGCGTTCGGTGCTCGAGGACGCCGACCGCTCCCCGCACAGCCACAGCCACACCCGCGACGACCGGACCTTCGCCGGCCTGCCCGTCCTCGGCGGCGACCCGGTCGCGCACACCACCCCCGACGGCTCGGTCAAGGGCGTCGACAACGCCACCGCCGGCCCGGTCGTGGTGGCCTCCGCCATCCCCGTCTCTCACTCCCACAAGGAGCCACGGTGTTAAGAAACTTCGCCATTGCCGGCGTCGCGCTGGCGGTGACCCTCGGTGTGACAGCGCTGCCCGCAGCCTCCGCCGCCGCGGCCGACTCCCGCGCAACCGCCGAGGCCCCCGCGCCCACCCCGTTCAGCCGGGCGGTGGCGGCGGCCGACCAGGCCGTCAACAGCGGGTTCGACGCGCTGGCCAAGGGCCCGTCCGAGGAGTACGCCCGCGGCCAGGTCACCCCCTGGATCAACAGCCTCTACTCGGTCGCCTACGAGCGCACCTACCGCGGTCTGCCGGTCGTCGGCGGTGACGCGGTCGTCCTCGCGGACGGCGAGGGCAAGGTCCGCGCCGTCTCCTCGGCCACCACGGCGAGGATCGACGTCTCCACCGAGGCCCGGATCACCGCGGCCGCTGCCGAGCAGACCAGCCGGGCGCAGCTGAAGTCGGTCGACAAGGCGGAGGCGCCCCGCCTCGTCGTCCACGTGGCGAACAACGAGGCGCGGCTGGCCTGGGAGACGGTCCTCACCGGCCGCACCGAGACCGCGCCGAGCCGCCTGCACGTCTGGGTGGACGCCATCAGCCGCGAGGTCCTCGCCACCGACGACGAGGTCGAGGCCGCCACCGGGTCCAGCAAGTGGAACGGTCCCAACCCGCTGACCATCAACTCCACCAAGTCGGGCAGCACGTTCTCGCTGCGCGACCCGAGCCGCCCCGGCCTGTACTGCGCCGACGACTTCGGCGACGTCTTCACCAAGTCCACGGACTCCTGGGGCAACGGCAATCCCACCAGCAAGGAGACCGGCTGCGTCGATGCGATGTGGGCGGCCGAAAAAGAGTGGGACATGCTCAAGAACTGGCTGGGCCGCAACGGCCACGACGGCAACGGCGGCACCTGGCCGATCCTCGTCGGCATCACCGAGAACAACGCCTACTGGAACGGCTCCAGCGTCAACATCGGTTACAACCCGGCCGGCGAGTGGATCGCCTCGATGGACGTCGTCGGCCACGAGTTCGGCCACGGCATCGACCAGTACACGCCCGGCGGCTTCGACCACGAGAGCGGGATCGGCGAGGCCACCGGCGACATCTTCGGCGCGCTGACCGAGGCGTACGCCAACGAGCCCGCCCCGTACGACACCCCGGACTACCTGGTCGGCGACAAGTCCAACATCCTGGGCACCGGCCCGATCCGCAACATGTACGACCCCGCGCAGCTCGGTCACCCGAACTGCTACTCCTCGGCGATCCCGAACACCCCGGACCACGAAGCCGCCGGCGTGATGAACCACTGGTTCTACCTACTGGCCGAGGGCTCGGCCCCCGGCGGCGGCAAGCCCAATAGCCCGACCTGCAACGCCTCCACGGTCACCGGCATCGGCATCCAGAACGCCGGCAGGATCTTCTACGGCGGCATGCTGCTCAAGACCAGCGGCATCACGTACGCGAAGTACCGCACCGCGACCCTGACGGCCGCGAAGAACCTCGACGCGACCTGTGGTCTGTTCAACAAGGCCAAGGCCGCCTGGGACGCGGTCAACGTACCCACGCAGAGCGGCGACCCGACCTGCTCCGGCAACCCGGCACAGGACTTCTCGATGTCGGTCAGCCCCTCCACGGGCAGCGTGGACCCGGGCGCCTCGGCGACCGCCACGGTCTCCACCACGACCACCAGCGGCTCCGCCCAGACGGTCAAGCTGAGCGCCACCGGCGCCCCGGCGGGGGTCACGGTCTCCTTCAGCCCGGCCTCGGTCACCTCGGGCAAGAGCTCGACGATGACCGTCGCCACCACGTCGTCGGCGGCCCCCGGCACGTACACGATCACCGTGAAGGGCGACGGCGCGACCGGGCACACCACGCAGTACAAGCTGACGATCAAGGGCGCGGGCGGCTGCACCGGCACGCAGGTCGTCACCAACGGCGGCTTCGAGAGCGGCAGTTCGCCGTGGACCGGGGACACCGGCGTCATCGGTGCCAAGAGCGGCCAGAGCGCGCACACTGGCGCCCGGTTCGCTTGGCTCGGCGGCCAGGGCCACGCGGCCACCGGCACCCTCAACCAGTCGGTGACCATCCCGGCGGGTTGCGCCAAGGCCACCCTGACGTACTGGCTGCACATCGACACCGCCGAGAGCGGCTCCACCGCTTACGACACGTTCGAGGTCAAGGTCAACGGCACCGGCACCGGCAAGACGACCCTGTCCAACGTCGACGCGGCGACCGGCTACACCAAGCGCACGCTGGACCTCAGCTCCTACGCCGGCCGGACGGTCCCCCTGGCCTTCACCGCCACCGAGGACTCCAGCCAGCAGACCAGCTTCGTCCTGGACGACGTGTCCCTCGACGTCTCCGGCGGCCCGACCCCGCCGTCCGACGGCACGCGTACGCCCAGCAAGCCCGGGTACACCGTCAACCTCACCAGCGACTCCACGGGGCAGAACTGGACCGGTCACGAGAGCGTGGCCTTCACCAACACCTCGGCCACCCCGCTCAACGAGGTCTACCTGCGGCTGTGGGACAACTACCACGGCACCTGCCCGACCACCCCGATCACCGTCACCAAGGTGACCGGCGGCACCGCGGGCGCACTCAGCGTCAACTGCACCGCCCTCAAGGTCACCCTGCCCGCCCCGCTGAACCAGGGCCAGTCCACGTCGGTCGGCTTCGACCTCTCCATAGCCGTACCGAGCGGCGCCGACCGCTTCGGCCACGACGGGGCGTTCAGCTTCATCGGCAACGCGCTGCCGGTGCTCGCGGTCCGCGACGGCGCGGGCTGGCACCTGGACCCGTACACGGACAACGGCGAGTCCTTCTACTCCCTCGCCGCCGACTTCACGGTGACCCTGGACCACCCCACGTCCCTGTCCGTCCCGGCCACCGGCACCTCGGTGGACACCCCGGGCACCTCCGGCCGTACGGTCACCAAGGCCACCGCGACGAGCGTGCGCGACTTCGCCTGGGCCGCGGGTCCGTTCGCCAAGATCTCGGGCACGTCGGCCGCCGGCACCAAGATCAACGTGTACTCGGTCTCCGGCACCAGCACCTCCGACGCGAAGTCGATGCTCGACACCGCCAAGACCGCCGTGGACGCGCACGCGGCACGCTTCGGCGCCTACCCGTACGGCGAACTCGACGTGGTCCTCGACGACTTCTTCTGGTTCGGCGGCATGGAGTACCCCGGCTTCGTCCTGGACCAGGTCAGCAGCGAGGCCCTGACCCACGAGATCGGCCACCAGTGGTGGTACGGCATCGTCGGCGACGACGAGTACAACAGCCCCTGGCTGGACGAGTCGTTCACCTCCTACGCCACCGACCTCGCCCTCGGCGAGACCGGCACCGGCTGCTGGAACAACGTCCACTGGAGCTCCCCGGACGAGAAGATCACCAACTCCATGGCCTACTGGGACGCCAACTCCTCCCGCTACTCCACCGTCGTGTACGGCTACGGCAGGTGCGCCCTGCACGACCTGCGCCGCCTCATCGGCGACACCGCCATGACCAAGCTCCTCAAGGACTACGCGACGAGCCACCGGTACGGCATCTCCACCACCGCCGACTTCAAGGCGGCAGCACAGGCGGCGACCACCACCGACCTGACCTCGTTCTGGTCGACGCACCGGATCGAGGGGTGATGCGGACCGCACCCACGCGGTGAGCCAAGTCCCGCCGCCCGCCGCCCCGCTCCGGCCCGCCTCGCGCGGATCCGGGACGGGGCGGTGGCACGCGAACCGGGTCGACGCCACCCGGGTCCGACCTGTGGAAACCTGGTGGCCGGCCGCAGCAGGCCCGGTCGTCGGCCTGCCGTGGAACGGCTCTAGCCGAACCCGGCGAGAGCCGCACGCCGGACACCAGCGTCCCGCGCGGTGGGGGGTTGTGGCGTGGCGGACCGACCGGCCCGGCCTGGCGTCGTGTGAGGGCACGCGGCCGGTCACGCCCGGGTGGTGGCCTCGTCGTTGGTCGGGCCGGCTGCGGACATGATGGCCTGCCAGGGGCCGGAGTCGAAGATGAGCGTGATCGAGGTGATCCGGCCGCTGTCGAGCCGGAAGTGCTCGGCCGTGTGCTGGGTGATGCCGACGGCCGGGACGGTGTGGACGTCGTAGACCAGGGTGGCCTCGGTCTCGCCGTACAGCTCGCTGATCAGTTCCACCCCGGTGACGATGCCCAGGAGCCCGTCCAGGCCGTCGAGGTGGCCGGTCGGGCTGTCGGAGGTGATGAACGGACTGCGGAAGCCGAAGCCTTCGCCGATCTGTGCCGCGGCTGTGGCGACGTCTCCCCGAAACCGGGCCTCGTGGTAGGCCCTGACGGTACGTCGGGTGGCTGCGGTGGCCGAGCCGGTGGTCATACGGTGCTCCGTCGTTGTCGGTTCAGGGGGCCGGCTGGTCGCGCGGGGCCGCGCTCAGGTACTGCTCGATGCGTTGCTGGTTCCGGACCACGCGAAGGCACAGGTCGCGGAACCGGGCGAGTTCGTCCTCGGTGAAGCCCTGGAAGACGGCGGACATGGCGCGCTGCGTCGGCTGCCGGAAGGAGTCCAGCCAGTCGCGGCCGGCCTCGGTAATCACGACCCGGACCGACCGGCGGTCACGCCGGTCCTGGACCCGCTGCGCCAGCCCGTCACGCTCGAGCGTGTCGACCAGGCCGCTGACGTTCCGGGAACTCACCCCCGCCGCGCGGGCCAGTTCGCCGATGCTCAGCCCCTCGTCCGGGGCCGTACCCAGGCGTGCGAGGACGTCGAGCGCCCCCGCGCTGAGCCCACGTCCCCCCGCACCGTGCGACCGCAGCCGGTCGACCGCCTGCGACGCCGACCGGAGGGCTGCGGCCGCCTCCAGCGCGAGGGTGTCCTCGCCCGCCGCGAACGCCTGCATGGAGTCCCGGACGCCGGGGTCGTAGAGGTCGGTGTGGCCATCGGCAGCACGGCCGGCAGCCGGCCGGATCCCCTCCGGCCGGGAGGGCGGCCCGTTCGGCGAACGCGACCGGTTCATCGGCGCGGAGCTACATCATGCCGCTCGGCGTCAGCCCCGGCAGCAGCCAGCTCTGGAACGGCGCCAGCACCGCCAGCACCAGGAACGCCGCCCCGGTCACCCGGGCCAGCAGCGGCCCGTGGCGCCACAGCTTCTCCAGGAAGATCACCACCGCGATCCCCGCCATCGCCGCCACGTTCATCACCCCGAGCGGCACCAGCACCACCATCAGCGCCCAGCAGCAGCCCAGGCAGTACCCGCCGTGGTGCAGCCCGACCCGCAGGTCCCGCGCCGGCGGCCGGAAGGACGCGTAGCGCATCAGCTGCGCCATGGGGCTGCGGCAGTGCCGCAGGCACACATACTTCAGCGGACCGAACTGGTACAGCCCGGCCAGCGCGAACGCGGCCGCGCCGATCCACTTGCCGGCGTCCGGTTCGCGCTCCACCAGGTGCCCGGTGAGGGCCAGACCGCCGTACGCCAGCAGGCCGAAAGCCGTCCACACCAGCAGGTAGCCGCCCAGGAACTCCGTGGTGCGTACCGCCCGCTCCGCGCCGTTCGACTGCCGGCCGATGCCACGGGCCCAGGTCGCAGCCACGGGCGCGACCGACGGCAGCATCATGGCCGCCATCATCGCCAGCCACAGCACCAGGAACAGCGGCAGCGCCATCCCCATCGTGCCGGGCTCGATCCCCATGTCCCGGGCCTGCCCGACCGTGAACACCCAGGCCAGCGCCGCAATCACCACGATCAGGCCCCACGCCACGGCAAGATCCCTGGCGGGCATCAGCACCCCGGTTCGCAGCGGCTGCTTCTCGACGGTGACGGTACGCATGCTGCTCTCCTGCCTGGTCCCTCCAGAACAGCACACGTGCGCCGACGGCAAAACCCGGCCACAGCCGCGTACGGATGCGGCGCGGTGCGGGACCGGCGCATGCTGGAGACGAGGCCGCTCCGCCGACGCGGCCTGCGGGCCTTCATGCGCGACAGCCTCATCAGTCTTGGAAGCATGCGACAGCGGGGGGTGAGGAGGTCGGCCCGATGACCGAAACAACCACCAGCACCGCGTGGCACCTGGTCGGCGACTGGTTCGACACCTGCAAGTGCGCCATACCCTGCCCCTGTACCTTCGCCCAGCCCCCGACCGAGGGCGACTGCGACGGCGTGCTCGTGTGGCACATCCGTGAGGGCCGGTACGGCGAGGTCTCGCTCGACGGACTGAACTTCGTGATGCTCGGGGCCTTCACCGGCAACATCTGGGCCGGTGAAGCCACCCACTCGCGGGCCGCCTTCTTCATCGACGAGCGCGCCGACGACCAGCAGCGTGCCGCCCTCGGCACGATCTTCAGCGGCCAGGTGGGCGGGTGGCCGAAGCGGTTCGGCGAACTCGCCGAGACCGAGGTGCGCGGCATGGACGCCGCCCCCATCACCGTCGAGATCGACGACGACCTCAGGTCCTGGAGCGTCGAGATCCCCGGCCGGGTCACCGCCCGTGTGGAAGCCCTCACCGGCCCCACCGCCCCCGAGGGCGGACGCGTGCAGCTCCACAACGCCCCCGGCGCCGAAGTCGGACCGGGCCAGATCGCCACCTGGGGCCGCGCCACCACCGACCACGCCGACGCCTTCGGCTTCAGCTGGAACCGCAGCGGCAAGTCCAGCAAGCATTTCCCGTTCGACTGGAGCGGCCCTGACTGACAGATCGGCCCCCATCCGCGCCTACCGGCGTCAGCCCGGCGCCGTGGACCAATCGGAGTGGGACTGTCGGCTCACCGGAGCGCCGCCGACGCTCATCGGCTCGGCCGGAAACGCGGCGGCCATCCCGCTCCTGCTACGCCCTGGGAGCAGGAACCCCCGCCGCTGAGGGGTTCTCTGCGGATGCGGGCGGTTCCGCGGCGGCCGAACCCGCAGCGCTGACAGCAGCTGCCACGATCTGCGCTTGTTCACGCCTGGTGCCCAGCTTGTCGCTTCCCCACATCACCGCAGGTCCGATCAGCGCGGTCAGCGCGGCGGGAGCGACCGCGGCGGCGGGCAGGCCGGCGACGATCGCGGTACCCATGACAGCCGCCGCCGCTACGCTGCCGCCGAGCAGGACCCAGCGGTCATGCCTGTCCCCGCGCGGGGCGACCAGCTCGGTCCGTTCCGTGGGCAGGTCCGACTCCTCCAGCAGACCCATCCAGCGTCCCTGCACCGATCGATCGAGCAGCGTGGCGAGAAGGCGGGCGAGACGGGGCACAGCGTCGGGGCCGTCCCGCAGGACGTTCGACATCTCCGTCTCCACGGCCAGCTGCACCCGGGCGATGTGCGGCTGGAGCGCGGCGCGCCGCCGCTCGCGGTCCACACCGTACGCCGCGAACCACCCCAGCTGGTTGGTGTAGCGGGCGACCCGCTGGTCGAGTTCCAGCAGCGCGAGGCCGCCGGCGGCCGCCGCCGAGCAGTCGCGAAGGAGCCGGGCGAGGTGGAAGGCCGAGGTGAGCGGAAGGCTCGCTCCGAGCCTGCGCCGGTAGAGGCTGCGCGACCGGAGGAACCACAGCACGGCAGCGCTGCCCAGACCCGCGGACAGCGAGAAGAACCCCAGCGTGTGCTCCCGCGCGAACTGCGCATCGTCCGAACTGCTCGGGTGGACGGTGAGGACGAGGCCGCCCAGGGCAAGCGTTCCAGCCACCGCTGCGGGGAGGATGACGAAGATCGAGGCCCACGTCTCGAGGCCCCAGGATCGTCGGACTCCGCTGCACCAGTGCTCATTCAGCTTCGCGGGCGACGAGTGCACCGGCCCGTGGCCTGCGACGTCGGCCGGACTCGGGATGACCCGAGCCGGGACGCGGCGCGCGATCCACGCCGGAATCCACCACCCCTTCCAGACATCCGGGAGATCGAGTGCCGCCATGAGGGGGCGATGGAGGACCCCGGCCACGAACGGCGGAAACAACGCGAAGACGACCGACTCGAACCACTGCATGTCCGACAGCTACCACACCAGCCGGCAGCAACCTGACCGATCGTCACAGACAACCGACGGTGGCCCGACCCGGTAGGCCTGGTCTCCCTGAGACCGCACCAAATCTGAATCAGCCTTCGCCGGAGCCCTGTCCCTGGGGTCGCGTAGTGTCAGCCGTCCGCGGGGAGAGCGATTCAGTTGTCATCGATGGGGACGGGGTCGCCTCTGGCGGGCAGGCGGGGAAGTACGAAGTTGTAGCCCGCGGAGGCGTGGCCGCCGCCGGCGGGGCACAGGCCCTTCTGTGGACTTCCGTCGTAGAACAGGGCGCGGCATTGTACGCAGAAGCGCCACGAGTCCTGCGTGTGCGCCGCTCCGGGCACGTCGTGCGGCAGGACGAACAGGAATCCTGCCGATTCGTGACCGCCTCCGGCGGTACAGCGACCCTTGTCCTGGTCGCCGTCGTAGAACATCTCCTTACACTTGCCGCAGAAGCGCCAGGCGGTCTGGTCTGTCGGCGTCCCCTCGACGTCGTACGGGAGCGAGAAGTCGTAACCGGCCGCTGCGTGACCGCCACCTGCGGCGCACTGGCTCTTGTCCGCGTAGCCGTCGAAGAACATCGCACTGCATCTGCTGCAGAAGCGCCATTCCGTTTGCTGGGGCATGTCGCCCTCCTTGGGCGGGATCGTCTCTACATCCCCGGGTTCCACTTCGCCGGCGAGCGGAGAAACACGCCGTCATCCCCTGCGAAAGCTTCGCGCGGCCGGGGAAAGCCCGTACTCGGGCATCCCTTCCCTGCGAAGATGGCGAGACATGAACGATTTCCTCCTCCAGCCTAGGCCTGATCACTGGCGGGTGCCACGGTCAGACTGAAACAGGGAAACCGTCATGGGAGAGAGTTGAACGATCGTCAATTACTGCGCGTTACTTACTCGGCCGGGGCACACGTGGTGTCACGAGGGCGGAGGCCCGACCACCGGTTCGTGCATGAATCTGTCACTGGAGACCGTCACCAACCGTCACAGGACATCGGCGCGGCGGTGCCCATGGCTGCGCGGTCGGCGGGGTTGTCGGTGATCGTTCCTATGATCGCCGACATGCCAGATGCCTTCACCGTGCTGTGGACCCATGACGTGTGCCATGCCCTCCGCCGGACCGGCCGTGTCGGTGAGCGGCCGCCGGTCGCCTTCAGCGGCGTGCACACCTCCCTGCCCGCCTGGTCCGGCGCCCAGCCGGGTGACGAGGTGTACGCGGTGCACGTCAATCGGTGCGTGGTGCACGTGGTGAGCCGGATGCGGATCGTCGACCGGGAGCGGGGCGAGTGCTGCGGTACCGCCCCGGCCGGCTGGAACGAGCCGGCGTTCCCCGAACACGGCGACTGGTCGATGCTGGGAGCCGGCGGCTGCGGCGCCGAGCCGGTCCACGTCGAGGCCACACCCGTACGCTTCGACGTACCGATCCCCGGCGACCTGCTCGGCGAGCTGACCTGGCGCAACCGCCGAGGCCGGACCCGCGGTCTGAAGCACGTGGCGGACGGCCGCCTCGAACGCGCCATCTCCCTCCAGGGTTTCTACCGCCTCACCCCGGAGTCCGCCGACCACCTGGCGCAGCTCGTGGACAGCGCCGCAGGCTGACGGCCCAGCAAATCTCAGCGCGGAGGCCCAGCTGCGGCTCACCGTCGGCCGGGGCGCCGCCCAGCAGGGCGGTCTCTCCGGGCCGGAAGCGGTCCGGGCTCAGCCGGCGGAAGCTCGACGGACATGACCCGCGCTGAGACTGTCCCTGGCCGCCCTGGGTCAGGCACGGCAGCTGTAGTTCGTGATCTGTGGTGCGTTGCCGCTGGTCAGCGCGCGACACTCTTGGTGACCGTGGCGGTGGCCGTCGCGGTCACGGTCGCGGCGGCCGGTGCCGGCGGTGTGGTGACCGGGGAGGACCTGCTCCCGGTGCCGCATCCGCAGGCGGTGGCGAAGAGTAACACCGCGGCTCCTGCCGCGCCGCAGGCCATCCGGGTCCGCATGACCGACCACCTCCCGCAGGTCGCTCCTCCCCAGTCTGCGTCCGCCCGTCCGAGGTGTCGCACGGACGGGCGCGGTACGTGCGCTCCGAGCCCGTCGGCTCCGGCGGTTCGCTACAGTCTGCGCAGGATTCGTGTGGGGGCACGCAGCGCGACGGGGGGTCAGCCGTGTCGAACTTCAACCGCCGGGGCAGCCGCAGCAGAGCAGGCATCGGGCTGCTGCTGGCCATGCCGATGATGGTCATCGCCGGGATCTGGTTCGCCTCCGGGCACCGGAGTGAGGGCATCAGCTCGCCTACGCCGGGCCAGGAGGCGTCGCCCAGGATGGTGGCCGTCCTCGATCTCAAGGTCGGGGACTGCTTCTTCGCGCCCTCCGAAGGGGAGACGACGCAGGCCTCGTTCGGGCCAGTCACGGTGGTGTGGCGGGTCCCGTGCGGTCGACCGCACCGCGGGGAGGTCTACGCGATCGCGGAACTCCACGGCGCGACCTACCCCGGCGGGGAGTTGGAGAGCTACCGGGAGTGCGAGAAGCTGCGTCCCGGCTACGCGCTGGACGACTGGGCGATCCCTGACAACGTCATGCCCAGCCACATCGATCCGGACCGGACGGGCATGCAGAGCCCCGGCAGGTCCATTGCGATCTGCACGTTCGACATCACGGGCGGGATGACGTCGTCGCTGCGCCAGGACCGGTCCCGACTGACGCCGCAACAGCTCGCCTATCTGGACGCCGAGGCCCGTCTCCTCGTGGATGCGGCCCTCGTGCCGGCCACATTCGTGGAGCATGCCCCGGAGGCCTACCGCGCGTGGGCCGGCACCCTCCTCCAGTCGGGGACCTCGGCGGTACAGGTCCTGGACTTCTGCCCCTGGGACGGCAAGGCCCAGCAGCCGGTGGCAGACCGGGCAGGCGAGATGAGAGAGCTGCTCCAGCATCTCCGCGCGGCGCAGCAGTCGGCTGACACGGCCACACAGCAGCGTGAGGTGTCCGCCGCCCAGCATTCCATGAGCAGCAACACGAAGAAGGCCGCGGTCAGAGCCTCGCTCGGCCTCCCGAGCGTTCCTCCGACCGTCCCGGGTGCCATCACGCTCGGCTCCCCCGCTCCGACCACCGGGGCCGCGGCCTGAATCCTCCTCGAGGGTAGTGAACTGACACGGCAGGTGTAGTTCGTGATCTTGGCGGTTCGCCGGTTATGTAGTCGCGGTAGCGGTGGTCTCGTTCCAGCGGCGGTGGCAGGCCGCTGCGCGGTGCTGGTGGCGGCGGCGCCAGCACGACCAGTGCAGGACGTGGGCCAGGTCGCGGCGGGGCTCGGGCAGGACGGTGGCCCGCCGCAAGGCGAGAAGTCCAGGGCGGGTGAGCGGGATCAGCTCGGCTTCGGGCGTCGGGCCCGCGGAATGGGTGCGGGCGAGGGCGACGGCCAGCAGGGCAGCCGCGACCAGGCTGACCAGACTCCAGCGCATCCATGAGTTCCAGCAGGTCACCTGGCCTTCGTCGAGTCGTGTCAAGGACTTCGCGGCGGCGAAGTCCTCCTCGACGCGCCACCTGGCGCAGACCGTCGCCACGAGGTCGGCCAGGGCGACGGGCGTGATGGAGTGGCAGCGGTAGAAGGAGAGTTCGCGCGTGTAGCGGTGGCGGCGGACCAGCAGGCAGCCGTGCCCTTCGTCGTGGCCGGGCGGCGTGTCGTCCGGCACGATCTCGATCATTGCCCAGTCGTAGTGGCGGTCGCCCTTGGTGCCGTGGCCGGTCCGGAGCCGCTGCCAGGCTCGTCGGGGCAGTCGGGTCAGCAGTGCCGCGGCGGTGAAGGTCCCGGCCGGGGTGGCCATGCGGTGGCCTTTGGGGACGGCGATCGCGTAGTCGTAGCCCAGCTCCCGGACGGCCAGCAGCAGTTCGCGCCCACCGTAGACCTCGTCGGCGGCCACCCAGCGGGCCGGCAGCCCCGCCTCGCGGACGCGCTGAAGCATCGCGGCGGCCAGCTGCGGCTTGGTCGCGAACACCAGCTCGTCGGGCACGCCGGTCAGCTCGCGGAGCTCGTCGTCGGTCGCCCAGTCCTTCGTCAGGTACAGGGCCCGGTCCAGCAGCGCGTGCCCGAACCGGCTCGCGTAGGTCAGGTGGACGGCGACCTGGCACAGGCCGATCCCGCCCAGCGCGCCGGAGTACTGCCGCGCGGCGCCGACCGCGTCCATGGAGGACTTCTCGTCGCCGGTCTCGTCCACGACCAGCACCGCCCGGTCATCGGCGAGTTGGCGTGCCGCCCAGCGAGCCAAATGGTCCCGCACGGCGTCGTGGTCCCACACCGCGCGGGCCAGGAAGTGCTGCAGCCGGTGCGGGCCTGAGTGGCCCAGTGCTTCCGCGAGGGTCCAGCAATTCGCCCGCTCGATGCCCATCAGCAGTGCCTCGGTCATCTCGGCGAAGGTCCGCCGCGTCTCCCGGCGCGGGAAACACCCCGCCACCAGGCCCGTCACCTCCCCGAAGGCGTCCCGCCAGACCTCTTGCGCTACGGTTGCCTCCACGGCCGCCGCGTCTTGATTCGTCGTCATAAACGATCACGATCGTGGCGGCCGTTCCCATCTCTGCCGCCACCCCCCACCCCGATGACCGGCGGCGATGCGCTACACATCACGAACTACAGCTGCCGTGTCAGGGCCCGCAGTCCCGTGGCCCGACGCCGGTGCCCGACCCCGCCGTCCGCACCGGTTGAAAGAGTGAACCTCCGGACGGACCGTCAGAGCGAGTAGCCGCGAGGCCGCATCGTGGTCGACAGACCGAGTGCCGCGCGGACGGCCTGGTCGGCGTCCATGGCGGCGTGCTCGGCGTCCCGGGCATCGACCATTCGGCGGTGGATCTCCTTGGGCGTCGTCTCGGCGGCCGCGGCCTGCCAGGCGGCCGCACCCTTGCGGTGCTGGTCGAGGACGACGGCGAACGGCTGCTCGGCCCCGGTCGGGGCGCCGATGCGCTGCAGTTCGTCCAGCGTTCGCTGCTCGGCCGCCGCCATCTCCTTCGCCCACGCGGTGAGCTGGTCGTTGCGGATCGACTCCCGCGCGTCCAGGCCGTCCGCGGAGACTTCGTCGTACGGGCGGACCGCGTCCAGGTAGCGCCGTTGCCCGACGGTCAGCCGGGACGGATCCGCCCGCAACGGGCCGGCGAGCGGGGCGGACAGGCCGATGTAGAGGCAGGTTGCGAGCGGGTGCTGCGCGACGTCCTGCTCCCTCGGCGGTACGAGGGTGATGCCCACATTGGCCGGCAGGGCCCAGAAGTCGGGGTTGTAGTCCGCGAACGGTTCCCGGCACGCGGCGTGCGAGGCTGCGGACAGATCGTTGTACCGAAGTCGCTCCGGGTCGAGGGCGGCCTGAGCGACCACCTCGCCGCGGTGCGGCTCGGTACACGCCACGGGCACCACCTCGCGCAGCAGCGCCACCCCGTCCGAGTCCTCGTGACGGACCTTGGGGTCGGCGGACTTGGACGGGAACCGGACGCAGCTGCCCGGTGCGAGCGAGGCGACCGGTACCGGGTGCTCACCGTCGGCCGGCCGCGGGGCGAACGGGACCACCAGCACGGCGACCAGGCCCACGGCACCCGCGATCCCGATCCACATCCAGGCACGCGGAGCGCCTCCCGCGCTCCACCGGGAGCGAGACGGCACGTCGGACGTCAACGGCTCGACACTCTGCGGCGACCCGACCGGACCTGACACGCGCACGCCCCTTCACGGAGATCACCCGACCGTCCCGGGCGACAACGACCGCGGCACCCTACCCCCTACCCCAGTCCGCGATCACGGGTGGCCCGCCCTCTGACGCCGCCCGGACGGGCACCCACCGGTCTCGCCGGAAACGTCGAACGGCGAGCGAACGAGTATGGGAGACTCCGCCGAAATCGATCACGGGGGGTCGCGGTGGGACACGTTCTGACGTGGGTGGTTCGGTGCTGCGCGGTGGCTGCGTGGGCCGTGCTGGGCGTCGCGGTGGTGTGGGCCTGCGGGATGGGGAGCGGTGCCGTGCAGCCGCTGAGGGGCCTGCTCGTCCTCGGGTGGACCGGCGTCGGACTGCTCTGGCTGCGGGTGGCCGCCCTCTGGCTGCGCGCCGCGCTGCGCTCGAGGGCGCGGGCGCAGGCCGGCCGGGTGTCGTTGTCCAAGCAGGACGCGCGGGAGGATCTCGGGCCGAGGGCGCCGGTGCGCTTCGGCGGCAAGCTCTGGGTGTACGTGCGGCATGCCGCGGTCTGGGTCCTGATTCCGCTCGCCGCGGCAGTGCCCGGCTCGCTCCGCGCGATGGACGGCGGTGAACACGTCCGCCAGTTGAAGCAGGCCGGTGCTGCCGCCGTCACCGCGACGGTGATCGCCGCCTC
Organism: Kitasatospora cinereorecta; assembly: GCF_024172095.1. GTDB lineage: Bacteria > Actinomycetota > Actinomycetes > Streptomycetales > Streptomycetaceae > Kitasatospora > Kitasatospora cinereorecta. Next base: position 96,744 of record NZ_JAMZDX010000004.1, read on the forward strand.
CGATGTCCGGGAGGTCGAGGACGACGGCGACGTCACGGGCTACCACGCCGACCTCGTCCTCGCCATGCCGGGCGGCCCGCAGGTCACCGCGTACGGGCTCACCGTCGACGAGCCGCACCCCGGCAGCCAGGTCCTGGCGCTGTGGGCGCCGTCCGCCCCCCAGCTCGGAGCCGTCGTCAACGACACGAAGGACCTCCCCGGCTTCGTGCGGACCGGCTGGACCTGGCACAGCGAGGACAGCGAGGGAAGCTTCCTGTTCGTCTTCTTCGCACTCCTCGTCGGTATCGCCCTCGTACCGCTGTCGGTGTCGACCGGCGCCGCCGACCTCCACGACCTGGCATGGCGGCCGCTCGCACAGACCGTCAACGCCGCCGTACTCACCGCGCTCTACCTTTTGGTCCGTCCGTTCCTGACGGTGCACGGCGTCGACTCCAACAGCGCGGGCGCCGTCACCCTCGGGTTCGGGCTCGTGCTGCTGGTCCTCTACCTCGGCCAGTCGCTACGGGCGGGAAGCGTCACCTGAGCGCGGCGTCCAACCATCCCGGGCCGGTGGGTGCCGGGGGCGGTCAGGGAGTTGCGGGGCGGTAGACGGTGATGCTGTCCACCGCCAGGTCGACGGGGACTTTGCCGGGTGGGGCGTGGTGGTAACGCCCGTTGTTCACCGAGAGGCTGAGGACCGGGAAGGCGGCAAAGTCCTCTCCCACGCCCCGATGGTCCTGGTACGCGATCTCGAGCCGGTCCTGGGCGGAGCCGACGTACCAGACGGTGTTGCTCGCGCCGAACCGGGCGCCGACGTAGATCCAGGCCCCGGGCCGGACGGCGTCCGAGGTGTAGGTGCCGCTTCCGCCCCGGACGTGGTTGACGAACTCCGCGACGCCGGGGCGGTCCCCGTGCCACTCGAAGACGTCGATCTCGTTGCGTCCGTCCCGCCAGGTCCACAGGGCCGGCCAGGCTCCCGAGTCGGCTGCGGGCAGGCGGATGCGGGCCAGCAGGATGTCGCCGGTCCGGATCTGGGCGCCGCTGCCGCCCGAGCCGCAGGAGTCGCCGGTGGTGACGAGTCCGGTGTCCCACCGGCCGTCGGCGGCGGGCCGGGCAGTGATCACGAGGGTGCCGTTGTCGACCCTGAGGGCGTCCGGTGTCAGGTGGTCGAGCTTGAAGTCCCCTGGATTGTCGGTGCAGTTGCCGCTGTAGGCGCCGGTCTTCCAGCCCCAGGTCCCGCCGCCTCCCACGCTCACGCGGTCGAAGGTGTCCCGGAAGACCGGCTGCGCCTTCCCGTAGGGCGCAGGGGTGGACAAGTCGGAGGAAGCGTCCGGTAGTCGAGGCCCGAGCATGCCCATCAGGCCCAGCACGAGCGAGAGTATGAACGACAGCCACTGCACGGGGCATCCCATCGACGCGAGTTCCATCCGGGTGGGAAACACCCGACATGCAGCGAGCCTGCCCGTCGCCCGCCCTCCGGGTGGGGCGAATGCACGACCGGTCACTCGTTCGGAGGCTGCGCGTGCCTGCCGACGAGTGAAGCGGGGACACCTGCCTCCCATCGGCACGGGCGCACTGCGTCGCCACCGGGGGCCGGAGGCCGCTGCCGCCGGGCTCCGGCCGCGTCCTCGACGGGATGGCGTCGAGGTCCTGAACGGCTTCGGGCTCGCGCCCTGCCGGCCACCTACCGGCGAGGCGGGTTCGGAACCGGCCGTGAGAGGCAGGGCGTTGGCACCGATCCACCGACCACCCGCCGTCGGGGTGCCTGCTAGCATGCGGCGCCGCCTGCTCCGCATACGGCGGAGCCGCGGCTCACCTGCAGCTCTCCGGGGGTCCCATGAATCGTCGCGTCGGCCTGGCAACTGTGCTCACTGCCGCCGTTCTCCTGCTCCTGCCCGGGTCGGCGTCGGCCGCCGGCAACGGGTCGACCAGCAAGACGATGAGCGGGGTCCCCTCGTCGCTGCCGGTCGGCGGGAGCTTCACGGTGACGATGACCGTCCGGTCGACCTCGCAGTACCGGATCAACGTGATGGGCTTCTACCTGAGCATGTGGAACACGGCACAGGAGAGCACGAAGCAGGACACCGGCATCAGCGTGCTGTGGAACGACCCGGCGACGGGTGGATGGCGAGCGTCCGACCATGCCGACGCCACCGGAGGCTGGGCCCTCTACGAGCGGGAGCGGGTCCTGTTCATCGAGCCGCACGGTTCGATGACCGTCCAGGCGAAGGTCACCCTCGGGCCGGACGCGGCCCGCGGCACCATGCACCTGATGGGTACCGGTCTGACCAGTTATGCGCTGATGACGCCCTCGGGCGAGTACGTCAGCGGGGTGCTCGACAACCTGGGAACTCCGCCCCAGACCACGTTCCGCTACGGCAGTTCTGCCCCTGCTCCCACCCCGGCGGCGACGAGCCGTTCGGCCGAGCCGAAGCCCACGCCCACGCACTCGGCCACGCGCTCGGCCACCTCGGGAGCCGCCGACGCGTCCGCGACGCCCCAGGCCGAGACCCCGAGCAGCGCGGCAGTCGGCGCCTCAGCGGAGCCGACGCCGAGCGCGAGCCCGTCGGTGACCGTCTCGGCCTCGGACTCGCCTTCGCCAGTGGCATCCACGGTGCCGGTAGCGTCCTCCCGTGGGACGGGCGGGTCGCGGTGGCTGCTGCTGGGAGGGCTTGTGGCGCTGGTCGCGGCGGGCGGCGCGATAGTCGCGCTGCTGGTGCACCGGGCACGACAGAACAGGGACGGCGCGGCCGGGACTGAGTGAGCCGCAGTCACGGGTCACCGTGCCGGCTCACCGGTCTCACCCTGGGCCGCCGCCCGCTGCGGCCCGCTGCCGCCCGCCGAACCGCGCGGACGCAATCGCCAGGGCCAGTGCCACCACCCGGTGTTCACCGGACCGCCCTACCCTGCCGGGATGACCGGGGGAAGCGAACGCGCGGACGAGGAACTGCTGGCCGTCGCGGAGGCGACGCTGCCGGGGCAGCGATGGCACGAGGCGCACCTCCTGCGCGGCTCCTCCCACGACGAGCTGCGACTGCCGGGGGCCGCCGTGCTCCGAGTGGCGCGCACGCCCGCCGCCGCCACGGCGCTGCCACGCCGGACGGAGCTGCTGCGCCGCCTGGCGCGGCTGGGCCTACCGTTCGAGGTCCCGGAACCGCTGTCCGAGGTGGTGACCGTCCACGGACGCGGCGCAGTCGCCCTGAGCTGGATGTACGGGCGCTTCACTGCCCCGCGCATCGTGCACTCGGACCTCGTTCTTGCCGGGACGCAGCAGCTCTCATCGCTGCTCGGCGCCTTGCGCGAGGTCGACTGCGGTCCGCTGGCGGACGTTCTCGGTGTTCCGCACGAGGGCGTCGGCGGCGACGGCTGGGCCGAACTGATGCTCGGTGAGGTGGTTCCGCGGCTGCCACGGGCCGGACGTCGCGAGGCGCGTCGACGCATCACGAAGGCGCGGGACCTGCCCGTACCGCGGCCCTCCCTGGTGCATGGCGCGCTGGACGCGTCCAACCTGCTCTGGGACGGGTCGAGGCGGTTGGTCGGCGTGCTGGGCTGGGATGCGGCCCAGCTCTTCGACCCCGCACTCGACGCAGCCTGGCTGCTCTCGCAGAAGTGGGGTGTCGGCCGCGTCGACATCGACCGGGAGCTGATGCGCCGGACCAGGATCCGGGCGCTCACCCTGGGCTTCGAGCCGATGGCCCGCGCGATCCTCGACCAGGAGACCGAGTGGCAGCTGGAACGCCGGGTCGCCCGGACGGTCGAGTGGCTGGAGCAGACCACCGGCTACTGGAGCCGCGAGGCGCTGCGCGCCAAACCGTTCCGGGCCACCGATCAGTCGTAGCCGACGGCCGGAACGCAGCCACGGACGGCTCGGGGCTCGGTGGCGCGCGGTCCGGGCGGCCGCCGGGTCGGCGACCGCCCGGACCGGGGGTCAGGACTGCGTACCGGTGCGGCGGCGCAGGCCGAACACGCCGAGGGCGGTGCCGGCGATGCCGACCACGATGCCGATCACGCCGATGATGCGCGCGGTGGGATCGTTCGACGCGGCCGAACCACTCGCGGGCGGCGCGGCGTGGGCGGCGGCGCCGGGCGCGGCGGACGATCCGTGGCCGTCGCCGTCGGTGGCGGCCTTGGTAAGGGTCAGCGCCGGAGCCGGGTGCTGGGGCTCGGGCTGGCCCTCCTTGCTGTCCTCGATCCAGCGGACCACGTTGCCGTCGTCATAGGTCTGCAGGGCCTTGAAGACGAGCTTGTCGGTGTCGGTGGGCAGCGGGCCTAGAGCGACGGTGAAGTCCTGGAACTGGCCGGGTGCGGTCTTCGCACCGGCGTCGGCGGTCCAGGTGATCTTGGTGACGGCCTCGGTGATCTCGTCGCCGTCGTCGGTCTTGATCGGCGCGGCGAGCTTGGTCTTCTCCGTGGTCGCGGTCCAGCCGGGCAGCGGTCGGGTGGCGACCGAGGCGACCGGGTGGTCGGCGGGCAGGTTGACCTCCAGCTTGGTGGTGGAGGCGGTGTCGCTCTCGTCGGGTACGCGGAAGGACACCGCGGTGTAGTCGCCCTGGGCGGCGGTGCCGGGCTGCACGGTGACATGGGCGAACGCCGGCACGGCCGTTGCCAGGACGACGGAACCGGCGAGCAGGGCCGCGGCCGTGAGACGGCGGGAAGTGATCGAACGCATGGAGCGTGGGTCTCCGTCCGGGAGATCGGCACGACGCGGCTCCGCACGGCGGCCCTCGGGCCGCCGCGGTGCGCGACGTGCGGGATGGGGTGTACGGGGGTGCACGACGGCCGGGCGGCCGTTCCACGGCCGTGCCCGGCGGCGGGGTCGCGCAGCCCACCGACGGCGAGGACACGGTCCCCGCCGGGCGGCTACGCGTACACGCCCCCGGGCGGGCCCCGGCGGACCAGGGTGTGGTCCAGCAGCAGCGGCCGGATGCGGTGCGTACGGGCGCGGGGAGGGCGCCGGGTGCGTGCGGGCCCGGCGAGCGGGGCGGAGCTGCGGCCGGTGAGTCGGTCGAGGGTGTCGGCGATCCGGGCCCGCCAGTGGCGCGCCGTGGCGCGGACGGTGCGGGCGAGGCCGAGGAGCCGCCACAGTGCGGTGTCGACGCGGTGCAGCAGCCAGCCGGTGGCGAGCGCGGCCGCGGCGTGGCCGGCCAGCATGCCGGGCGACAGCCCGAGGAGAGTGGTGTGGGCGGCGGCGTGGGCCCCGCCCGGGGACGGGAGGTGAGCGCCGTGCACGTGCCCGGCCGCGCCCTGCATCCCGGGCATGCCATCCATCCCCGCCATACCGTCCATGGCCGGAGTCACGGGCCGGACCGCGGGAGGCGCGAGGAGCGCGTGGCCGGCGACGAAGAACAGGTGGAGGCCGAGCTGACTCATCAGCATCGCGGTGGCGACGGCGAGCAGGGTGCGCTCGCGGCCCGTACCCGCTGCGGCGGCGGCCCAGGCCAGCAGCCAGCCGCAGAGGATCCGGCCCGGGCCGAGCGGGCCGCCGGCGGCCGCGTGGGCGGCCGAGGCCAGTGTCACGCTCGCGGTGGCGAACGCCGCCGCCCGCACCAGCCGCACGTCGGTCGCGGCCGCGCGGGACGGCTGGGGTGCGGCGGTCACGGACATGGCCGACCCATCATGGCAGCGGCTCGCCCACCACCGGGCCGGCGAAGGGTAAAGCTTGCCCCTCCCCCCAGTGGTCCCCGCCCTGACGGAATCGGTGAGCGCAGTGTCGTGCACCCGTGTTTCCGCTCGGAGGAGGAACCGGCGCGGTGGGCCGAAACCGCTCAGGGACGAAGCCTGCGTGCTTCCGTCCTGCTGATGCCGGCGTCCGCGCGGCTGGGAGCACCGCGGTGCCCCGCTGTCCTTCCGCGCTCCGGGTACCCGGCTACGCGAGCGACCTCTCGGCGGCCGCGGTCGAGGCGGCGACCAGGTGGTGCCGGCGGTTGGGCAGGCCGAAGGTCGGGTGCGAGGTGGTCCACAGCGACGCCTTGAGGATGCCGGCCTTGACCCGGGCGGCTGTTCGGCCACCCACACACCGTGTCGCCTGCCCTTCGCCGTCGACCATCTGCAGGATCCCGTCCCGCCGCCCGAGGCTGATGTGGTTGCCCAGGTACTGCAGTTTGGTGGTCGCGATCCTGCGGTCCGTCAGGCGTCCCACGATCGCTGCCGCGGCCTGCATGCCGGTGAATCCGGCCGTGGCGCAGGACATCGGCAGCAGGCGGCCGTTGTCGCCGATGGCGTAGGCGCTGTCGCCGGCGGCGTAGACGTTCGGGTGCGAGACGGACCGCATGGTGCGGTCGACGACGATCCGACCGTTCCCGGTGACCTCCAGCCCTCCGGCGGCGGCGATGGGGCTGACGGCGAATCCGGCGGCCCAGACGGTTGCGTCGGAGCTGACGGCGGTGCCGTCGGCGCACAGTGCCCGGGTCGCTTCGACGGCTTCGACGCGGGTGTGCTCCAGGACGGTGATGCCCAGCCGGTCGCAGGCCCGGCGCAGGTGGCTGCGGGCGGCTGCGGAGAGCGGGGCGCCCAGCTCGGCGCGGGCGATCAGTGTCACCGACAGGCCGGGCCGGGATTCGGCGATCTCGGTGGCGGTCTCGATGCCGGTCAGCCCGTCGCCGACGACCAGCACCTCTCCGCCGCCCCGCCTGCCCAGGCTGTCCAGGCGCTCGCGCAGGCGCAGCGCGGAGGGCCGGCTCGCGATGTCGAACGCATGCTCGGCCACGCCGGGGACGCCGTGGTCGGCGCCGTGGCTGCCGAGTGCGTAGAGGAGCGTGTCGTAGCCGAGTTCGCCGTCGCGTCCGTCGGCATCGGCCACGGCGACGACCTGGCGTTCGGGGTCGACGGCGGTGACCCGGGCGAGGCGCAGCCGTATCCCGGTGCCGGCGAAGACGTCGGCGAGCTTCGGGGCGGTGATCTCCTCGCCGGCTGCGAGCTGGTGCAGCCGCAGCCGTTGGACGAAGTCCGGCGCGGCGTTGACCACGGTGATCTCGGTGTCCGCCGGGGACAGGCGGCGGGCCAGGTTCCCGGCCGTGTACGTCCCGGCGTAGCCGGCGCCGAGGACGACGATGCGGTGCTTCATCTGGTGCTCCTGTCGGTGGTGAGGTGAGGAAGCCCGTCGGTGCGGTGTGCTTCCCGGGGTTGTCCGGCGCTGTCCGTCACGACGGTTCGGTCGGGCGGGCGGTGGTGTGGGCGGTGGTGTGGGCGGAGCTGGCGCGGGTCGGCCAGGAACGGAGCTTCTGCGGGTTGCGGACCGCCCAGATGCGCTTGATCCGGCCGTCCTCGACGTCGAAGGCGAAGACCGCCACGGTCACGCCGTCCAGGTGGGCGGTGAGGCCGGGCTGGGTGTTGACGGTGTGTTGCGAGACCGTCAGGCCGGGTACGCGGTCGAGGAGTTCGACCAGGTAGCGGGCGATCTGCTCGCTGCCCTCGACGGGGAGCAGCGCGGCGTTCACCAGCCCGCCGCCGTCGCCGATGGCCGTGGCGTCGGGGGCGAGCAGGCCGATGAGCGCCTCGATGTCCTGGGCTTCCCAGGCCCGTTGGAAGTCTCGGACGAGGCCGGCTCGTCGGCTTTCCGGGGTGGCGTTCGCTCGGGGGCCGTCGATCCGTCGCCGGGCCGAGGACGCCAACTGGCGGCAGGCGGCCGGGGTGCGGCCGACGATCTCCGCCACCTCGGCGAAGGGGTAGCGGAAGACGTCGTGCAGGACGAACGAGACGCGTTCGGCCGGGGTCATCGAGTCGAGGACGACGAGGAAGGCCATGGTGACCGACTCGTCGAGGGTCACCCGGTCGACCGGGTCGGCCGCCGTGCCGTCTCCCGGGTACGCGTCCAGCCACTCCGGCCGTCCGGGCAGCGGCTCGGGGAGCCACTGGCCCACGTAGCTCTCGCGTCGGACCCGGGCCGAGCGGAGCTGGTCGAGGCAGATCCGGCCGGCGACCTTCGTCAGCCAGGCCCCGGGGGACTCGACGGCGTCCTGCTGGTGCGGGGTCATGGCGTACCAGCGCGCGTAGGTCTCCTGCACGACATCCTCGGCGTCGGCCATCGAACCGAGGAGCCGGTACGCCACGCCGATCAGCTGACGCCGCTCGGCCATGATCGTGCCGAGGACCGGGTCGGTGTGGTCGGTTCCTGCTTCGGACGGGCTGTTCATGGTGCCGGACTCTCCTTCGTCGATCTCTCCGTGCCATCTGCTCTCATCCGTACGACGAGGCAACCCCTCGGAATGTGATGCGGGTGGCCGCCTGACATTCCGGCCTGCTGCCCCGTCGTCACCGGTGGAACGGACAACCACCATCGGCTGGAAGCGCGACCGGCCGCGCGTACGTCGCCGAGCTCGGACGGCTGCACGACGGCACCTCGCACCTGAACTACGCCCTCTACCACGACCGCTACCGGCGTACCCGGGACGGCTGGAGGTTCACCGAGCGGGTCTACGAGATCCGGTACGTCGACACCAGCCCGCTGCCCGGCTCGGCACCCCGCCGTTTGACCGGAACCGCCCGCAGCCAATAGTTTTGAACACGTTCAACTCCACTGAGGAGGGTGAGTGCAAGCGTTCCAGCCCGGCCGGACGGCCGGTCGCAGTCTGGCCTGCGCGATCGGTCGTTCGTTCTCCGTGACGACCCTCGTCGCGCTGCCCGTCGGCTACCTCGGGGTGTTCGAACTCACCCAGGACCTCCCGGGCGGGGACGTCGGGCTCCTGCTCCTCCTCGTGGCGCCGCTGCTGCTCCTCCCGTTCGCCATCGGCGCCCCCTCCTGGGCGGCCGACGGGTGGGCCGCCGTGCGCTGGACCGGGCGGGCCGCCGCCCACTACGCCGCCTACTACCTCACCCCGGTGGCACTGCTCGCCCCACTGCCCGCGCTCGCCGGTGGAGGGACGGTCTACGGCACGGGCCTCCCTGGTTCCCCGCTGGAGGAGTACCTCCAGATCGCCGGCATCACCGCCCTGCTGATCGGGGCCCCGGTCCTGGCCGCCCTGCTGATGGTGGCCCCATGGGCGTCGCGTGGCCGCAACGCCCGCCTCCCCCTCGCGCTGCTCGCGAACATCGTGCCCGCGTTCGTTCTCCTGGCGGGCGGGCTCCCCGCGGTGCTCGTCATCGCCGCGCACACCGTCTTCGCCTGCCGGGTCATCCGCCCGGCTGCGGCCCGGCAGCCCGCCGGGCCGACCCCTGCCGCGCAGCCGGGCGACCGTTCCGACCACGTCCGTCCCTGACCCGGCCCGCAGGCTGCGGCCGGCGGGCAGCCGGGGCCCGGGGCCCGCAAGACCTGAGCGACCAGGAGCGCCGGCGCGCCGGGCATGCGCCGGTGGGACGGCCTCGCACCGGCTGCGCCCTTGCCCTCCGCCCATCTGTCAGCCACGCTCGGATTCACGTCGGACTCGACACCCGGGGGCCCAGTGGACGACATCAACCGCCCGAACCGGCGAGGCGCCCTCGGCTGCTTCGTCCTTGCCGTCCTCGTCGTCGCTGCCGTCATCACCTTCCTGGTCTGGGCCTGGAACCAACCCGGCAGCGACACCCCCAGCTACTGGCACTGACCCCACGCACAGCCCACCCAGCCCGGAGCTCACAACCCGCGCTCGACGCCGATCCTCCCGTCGCGTTCGGCCTGCTCCAGGGCGGCGAAGTCGCGCTCGTTCTGGTCCGCGTACAGGGACGAGAACTCCGCGATCGCGTGGGAGAACTCCTTGTCGTCACCCAGATACGCGGCGATGGCGATGCTGTCCCCCGAGCGGGCATGGGCCCGGGCCAGGGTCCACCCGCACAGCTCGCCGTACCGGGCGAGTCCGCCGGGGACCATCTGCCCGATGTCGGCGGACCCCTTCCAGTCCGCCAACTGGCGGACGTAGAAGTCCCTGTGGCGGCCGTCGACACCCTCCACGGACTCCCAGCCCAGGAAGATGTCACTGGCCGCCTGCATGAGCCGCTGCCCCCGGACGACGCGCTCGCCTTCGTTCCCGTGGGTCGGGCCGTGCGGCAGGAACTCTGCCAGGACGGACGGCTGTGCCTCCTTGACCTGGAGGAACAGCGGATCGTCCGAGTCCCGCCCGGTCAGCAGGGCGATCCAGCAGCGGGTGCCCACGCTGCCCACCCCCACGACCTTGCGGGCCATGTCGACGAACTGGTAGCCCTCCAGCAGGACACCCCGGTCCGACGGCAGCGTGGCCTGGTAGCGGCGCAGCAGGTCGAGGATCATCGCCTGGAAAACGGCCCGCTCCTTCTCGGACAGCAGGTCGGCGATCGGCACGAGCAGCGGCGGATCCGCCACGATGCGGCGCCGGTCGCCGACCACCTCGGTGAGCTTGCCGAAGGCCCGCAGGCTGTCGCGGGCCTGTGCCTTCGCGATGGTCTTGTCCAGCTTCTTGCGGGCGGTCTTCTTCAGCTGCCCCGCCAGCAGTTCCGCGATGTCGTCGACGTCGGCCCGGGCGTACCAGACGTCGATCCGGCGCATGCCCGCGAAGTCGGCCATCGCCCGCTGGTATCCACGTACGGCGGCACGCTGGATCTTGGCGCGTTGCTTCGCGGTGAAGTCGTTCTCCCGGGCCGCGATCTCCAGGCTCGCCGCGAGCCGCTTGACGTCCCACTCCCACGGGCCCGGGAACGTCTCGTCGAAGTCGTTGACGTCGAACATCAGGCGGCGCTCGGGAGAGGCGAACAGGCCGAAGTTCGACAGGTGGGCGTCGCCGCACAGCTGTGCGTGCAAGCCTGAGGCGGGGGTGCGGGCCAGGTCCGCGGCCATCACGGCGGCGGCGCCGCGATAGAAGGTGAACGCGGACACCAGCATCCGGCCGTAGCGGATGGGCACGAGTTCCGCGACGCGTGAGTCGGCCTGACCCTCCAGGATCGCCACCGGGTCCGCGCGGTCCGGGCCGGTGTCGAACCCGGCGTGCGCGCCGAGCGGGACGGCCTTCCTGGCGGCCTCGCCCTTCGCCGCGCGTTCGGCGGGCGTCAGGTGGGCGGGGTGAGCGGGTGGAGTTGCCTTCGGCGGCCGGGGCCTGGCGGGCGCGGCACGCTTCGACCCGTGCTTCCGGGCGCTGCCGGCAGTGGACGGCGTGCTGGTCATCGCGGCGCCGGTTCGTACGGGGTGGCCGCGTTCCCGGCCCTGCTCATCGGATTCATCCGCTTCTCCTGGTGACGGGTACTCAGACGTCGCGACCTCGGACCTCGCAGCGCGTGCACCACCGCGCCGCGCCTCCATTAGACGGTGCGAGGGCCCGAGCAGCGGTCGACGGCGACGCAAAACGCGCTGCCCCTCACCGACTGGCCTAATGCGGAGGGTCGGGATCGTGGTGCGGGCCCCGCCGGGGACGGTGCCGAAAACTCGCTGCCCCGGTGCCTGTCGGGGCTGGTAGAAAGGGGCATGGACGACATGATCATCTCCCCGATCGACCGGCTGCTCGCGGAACGCGCCTGCGAGCGCATCATCGTGGACTTCGTCCACCGCCTGGACCTCGGCGACCCGGGTTCGGTGGCCGAGTTGTTCACGCCCGACGGTGCCTGGCACTGGCCCTTCGGGGACCGGCACGTCGAGGGGCGCGAGGCCCTGCGCGCCTACTTCGCCTCCCGCCCGGCCGACCGGCTGTCACGTCGTCTGATGACGAACATCCTGGTCACGGTCGAGAACGAGGCGACCGCGCGGGCCGTCTCGTACCTGACGACCTACCGGGTCGACGGCTACCCGGGCGGGATGGTCGAGCCCGTTCTCCCGGCGAACGTCGGTCACTACGAGGACATCTTCCGCAAGGTCGACGGCGTCTGGCTGCTCGCCAGCCGCACCGCCTTCCTCCCCTTCGGCGGCGACACCCGGCGACTCCCCTCCGCGCATGCCTCACCCGCCTCCTGACGCACTCCTGCGGCTCGGCGAACCGAAGGCCGCCGAGCCGCGGGAAGGCGGACAGGGCACCACGACACCGAGTCCGAGCTGGTCACGGCCCCGCCGTCCGGCCGGCGGACCCGGGAGCGTTGGTAGATTGGGCGGCGCAGTCCCCGGCCCAACCGCAGCCACCCCGGAGGGGAACCCATGTCACAGCCGTCCACGTCACCGTCGGTCGGGCCGGAGCAGGCAGCGGATCTCGCGGCCGCCCGCGCCGCCTACGAGGACCTCCGCGCGAGCGGCCTCAAGCTCGACCTCACCCGGGGCAAGCCCTCGTCCGAGCAGCTGGACCTCTCGGACGCCCTCCTGACGATCCTCCAGCCGGGCGACGTCAAGTCGGCGGACGGCACCGACTGCCGCAACTACGGCGGCCTCCAGGGCCTCGCCGAGCTGCGCGCGGTCTTCGCCGAGCCGCTGCAGGTCCCGGCCGAGCAACTGTTCGCCTGCGGCAACGCCAGCCTCACCGTGATGCACGACATGGTCGCGCACGCCATGCTCTCGGTGCTCCCGGGCGCCGAGCAGCGCTGGGCGGACGTGGACGGGATCCGCTTCCTGTGCCCCGTGCCCGGCTACGACCGGCACTTCACGATCTGCGACCGCTTCGGCATCACCATGGTGCCCGTCCCGCTGACCGGCGAGGGCCCCGACATGGACGTCGTCGAGGAACTCGTCGCCGCCGACCCGCGGATCAAGGGCATGTGGTGCGTGCCCAAGTACAGCAACCCGACCGGCGAGAGCTACAGCGACGAGACGGTGCGCCGCCTCGCCGCGATGCCCACGGCCGCCCCCGACTTCCGCCTGTTCTGGGACAACGCGTACGCCGTCCACCACCTCACCGCCGAGCCCACCGAGATCCTGCCGATCCTTACCGCCTGCGCCGACGCCGGCCACCCGGACCGCGCCTTTGTCTTCGGCTCCACCTCGAAGATCACCGCGGCCGGCGCCGGCGTGGCCTTCTTCGGCTCCTCCCCCGCCAACATGGCCTGGTACGCGCGCCTGGCCGCCGCGCAGACCATCGGCCCGGACAAGCTGAACCAGCTGCGCCACGCCCGCTTCTTCAAGGACGCCGCCGCGGTCGAGAGCCACATGGAGCACCACCGGGCCCTGCTGGAGCCGCGCTTCGCCGCCGTGTACGAGGTGCTGGAGCGCGAACTCGGCTCCATCGCCACCTGGACGCGTCCGAGCGGCGGCTACTTCGTCAGCCTGGAGGTCCCGGAGGGCTGCGCGTCCGAGGTCGTGCGGCTGGCCAAGGAGGCCGGCATCGCGCTCACCCCGGCGGGCGCCGCCTTCCCCGGCGGCCGCGACCCGCGCGACAGCCAGATCCGGCTCGCCCCGTCCTTCCCGTCGGTCGACGAGGTCCGCGCGGCCATGGAGGGCGTGGCCGTCTGCGTCCGCCTCGCCGCCGCCGAGCGCGCCGCCGCCTGACCCGAGCCGGTCCCGCCGGGGACGCCGGGAACCGCGCCCCTCGGACGCGGGCCGCCGTACGGACCAGGGGTCGTCCCTGATCGTGCGGTGACCCGCGTCCGGACGGCGGGAGTGTCCCGACTCCGGGGACGTCCGCAGGCGCCGGCGCCGAGCCCGTCAGATGCGGGCCTTCGGATCGCCACCTCGTCGGGGCCGGCCGGGTACGGACGCCGGCCCGCTAGTCGTGGAACGTCCAGGTCTGGTTCTGCACCCCGGTGCAGTGCCACAGCTGCACCTTGGCGCCGTCGGTGCCGATGGTGACGGTGTCGCCGTCGAGGCACTGGTTACCGTCGAGGTTCCTCAGGCTGCCGACGCCGCCGCCGTCCCAGAGCCAGACCTGATTGCTCCCGCCGTTGCAGCTCCGCAGCTGCGCCTTGGCGCCGTCGGTGCCGATCGCCGCGCTGTCGCCTTCGAGGCACTGGAGTTTGACGCTGTTCTGGATGTTGTACCGGCCCTCGGGCTGACCGGCCACCTGCGACCAGTACCAGACCTGGTTCTCGGCGCCGGTGCAGTGCCACAGCTGCACTTTGGCCGGGTTGTTGCCGAGCGTGACGGTGTCGCCGTCGAGGCACTGCCCGCCGAGATTGTTGGTGAACAGCCTGGCGCGGTAGACGATACGTTTGCCGTTCACCTCGCGGCGGGCGTGCGAGCCGACTCCCGGGATCTGGGAGAGCGACGTCACGTCCACCACCTGCACATCCACCTCCGGAAACACCATCGCCGGGTGGACATCCGGTGCCGCGCCGGTCGCCTGCGCGGTTGCGGGAGTGAGAGTCAGGGCGAGAGCGCCCATCGCGGCGGTGACACCGAGCCCGATCCGCATCTTTCGCGCCGAGTTCCGAGTGAGCATGAGACCTTCCTGTTCGCCTGGCAGTTGACCTGCGGATCATCGGAATCCGCAGTAAGTCCGTATAAGGACTATGCCAAGCTGACAGGGCCTCCCGACCCGCTGCAATCCCGACCAGCCATTGGAGGAGGCGTCGGAGAAGACGACGCGTCCGGGCTGCCGGGAGCCACGAGGACGGGAACCGCCACCGAGTCGAGTGGGCGGCGCGCCCTCGGCGCGCCGGTGTTCGCCGCCCGGCCGACCACCCAGGAGACTGAACACTGTGACTGACAAGCGCGAGACCCTGGACTACCAGACATTCGGTCGGGCGGTGCGCGAACTCGCGCAGACGATCGCCGACGACGGGTACGAGCCCGATCTCATCCTGAGCATCGCCCGTGGCGGCGTCTTCGTGGCCGGCGGCCTGGCGTACGCGCTGGACTGCAAGAACATCCACCTCGTGAATGTCGAGTTCTACACAGGTGTGAACTCCACCCTCGAAATGCCGGTCATGCTGGCGCCCGTCCCCCAGGCGATCGACTTCTCCGCCAAGAAGGTCCTGATCGCCGACGACGTCGCCGACACGGGCAAGACACTGGAGCTGGTGCACACCTTCTGCCTCAGCCACGTCGCCGAGGTGCGCTCCGCCGTCATCTACGAGAAGTCGCACTCCCTCGTGAAGTGCGAGTACGTGTGGAAGCGGACCGACGACTGGATCAACTTCCCGTGGTCGACGGAACCGCCGGTCGTCAGGCGCGGCAACCAGGTCCTGGACGCCTGACAAATCCCGCCGCGGCCGGCCGCGCGACTTCCGCAAGGCCCTGCCCCCTCACACCCGGAGGCCCACCGGCGAGGCCAGGGCGGCGGTGAGCTCGACCTTCAAGACGCGGCCGCTGCTTCGAAACCGGTCGCGGCGACCGTCACCTCCGTGGAACGATCCGGGGCATGCGCCTGACCACTGACGGAGTCACCCCGGTCCCGCGGCTCGTGATGGTCAATAACCTCGGAAAGGACGACGGCTACTTCTGCGAGCTGACCAGCCCGCTGTTCCTCGCACCGGGCGACCGGATCCTGTTCGACGGCATGAAGATGGACGTCACAGTGACACGAGCAAGCGGCGAGACCTTCGCTCCGACCGGAACCTGGGGCGTTCGCTGCAGCTACGGCCACCCGCGACTCTGAGACCCGGGCACGCGCCCGATCAGTGAGGAGGGTTCGGGCGCTGCGCTGTCCGGGTCGGAACGAGCACCCCTTGAGCCACTGCCTTCAGGCCGCACCTTGAGGATCGTGGGCGGCTGGGCTAGCGTTCGGGGACCTTGCCAGCACGGGTATCTTCAGGAAGTCCACATGCCTCGCCGGACACCGGGCGAGATCAGGTCCCAGCTCCCACTTCGGGACAGCAGGCACGACAGACGAACCGTCATACCGGGGCTTTCTGCCTCGGCAAACCGACAGATCGCCACATTCGAGCGCGAACGAGGCTTGCCGCAGGGCGATGTCGCACTCGCCTTCCGGCGCTGGGCTCTGAGAGCCGGCCGGCCCCGCAGTGCTGAAGAGTGGCATTACGGGTGCACAGACGTCCCGACCGGGCATATCCGCACGCTGCTCGAAGTGGCCGCCTGGAACCTGCGATCCCGGGCTCGACGCCAACTACGGGCCGCGCTGGCTCCGGTCGACGCCCGTATCCTCAGCAGAACAGTCAACGACCCGTTCGCTCCACAACACCTGCCGTGGTGGCAACGACGCATCGAGATCTGAGGCGCCAAGGTAGCAGGGGTCCGGGCGGCCGATGGTCGGCCAAGCAGCCGAAGGGCACCGCGGCATTGGGGCCGCCAGGCCGGACCCCCAACCGCCCACGGCCGTCCGGGCTCCGGACCCGACCGCCGAACGGCAGCGGGGCCTCTTCGCACGGCCGTGGACGCACAGAGCGACCCCCAAGTACGACTGGACGAGGCCCGCTGACCGGGTACCCGACCTCCCAGGTGGAGAGCTGGCTCGGCCATCGGCCAGCCCCCGGCGACCTGATGTACGGCCCCGCCGGCGACGTGGTCGCCTCCGACCCCGGGCGCGCCTCTTGCAGTACGAGGCCCGGTCAGACCGAGGAATGGTGCAGCTTGAACGGCGAACCGTCGGAGCTGGGCGACCAGCCCTGTGTCCGCGCGGCCCGGATGCCCGAGGCGACTTCGCGCGGCAGGACGACCTCGGTCGGCACCATGCTCGGTTCGAGGACGACCGGCCGACCGGTCTCCACGACGAGCGTCGTTCCGGGACGAGCCGCGTCCTCCACCATGTACGCCAAGGTGCTGAGGTCGTAGTCGCAGCACCAGTGCTTCCTGCTCAGTCGCCAGCGGTACTCGACGCCGTCGACGACTATGCGGCGGGAACCCTTCTTCGCCAGTGCCACTCTCTGCCCTTCAGACTCGACAACTCGTAGCGGTGTGCCGCCAGTCTCCCTGTACGGCACACGCTTGTCACCGGACTTCGCCGCGAGGGCGGCGACGACCACGACGTCACGGTGACGCGCTCGTCGCGGGCGGCGGCTGCACGGGAAGTCGCTTGGCGGACGGCGACGGCCCCTGCTACGTTTCCGGAGGCCGTGCGAGAGAACGAGGAGGTGGTACCCGTGAACGCAGTTTCGACATGGGTGCTCCCCTCCGGGGTCACGGTCGGGCGATAGGTCGTCCGGGAGCGCCGTTCACGAGCACTCCCGAAAGGCGCGACCGTGCACTTCACTTCCGAACAGCACCTCGACGACGGCGTCGTCGAGCGCGAATTCGTCCTCGGCGAGATCCCCGGCACCCTCTGGACGCCCGGATCCGCCCCGGCCCCGCTGGTCCTGATGGCCCACAACAACGGCCTGCCCAGGCGCGAGCCGCGGCTGGTGGCCCGGGCCCGGTACACCGCGGCGCGCGGCTACGCGGTGGCCACCATCGACGCCGCCGGGTGCGGTGACCGGCCCCGGTCCGCCGCCGACGATCGGGCCCGCGCCGATCTCCGTCGGGCCATGCAGGCCGGCGAGCCGGTCGATGAGATCTTCGAGTCCTTCGTCGGCCCGCTGGTCGAGAAGGCCGTCCCGGAGTGGCGGACCACCCTGGACGCGCTTCTCGCACTTCCCGAGGTCGACGGCCCGGTCGGGTACTCGGGCTGGACCGCCCTCGGCATCCACTTGGCGGTGACCGAACCGCGCATCGCCGCCGCAGGCTTCTTCGCCGGGGGCTACGTGCCCCGCGCCCAGCGCGAGGAGGCCCGGCAGGTCACCGTTCCGCTGCTGTTCCTGCTGCAGTGGGACGACGAGGGCAACCCGCGGCAGCGGGCCCTGGACCTGTTCGACGCCTTCGGCACCAAGGAGAAGACGCTCCACGCCAACCTAGGCGGTCACACCGGCACCCCGTGGTTCGAACTGGAGGACGGCGGCCGGTTCTACGACCGGCACCTGAGGTGAGTCCGGACCGTCGGGCCCTCACCGGACGGTAGGTGACGCGGGCCGGGACGCCGTCCGCCGAGGACAGCTCCCGGCTCGCTGCGTCGGCCCGGTGGATCGTACGGGCGCTTGTTCTTGAATGATCACTCATGTATGTTCTTCCCATGCCACGACCGCGGGAGTTCGAGCCGGAGCAGGTCCTGGACGCTGCCATGCGGCGCTTCTGGGAGCGCGGCTACCGGGCCACGTCCATCGAGGACCTGGTGAAGGCGACGGGGGTCAAGCCGGGGAGCATCTACAGCGCCTTCCCCGGCGGCAAGCGCGCCCTGTTCCTGAAGTCGCTCGAGCGCTACTCCAAGCTCGTCGTCCCGCAGAAGCTCGGCGAGCTGGACTCCCCCGGCGCCTCGGTGGCGGAGGTCCGCGGCTACTTCGACGGGCTGGTCCGCGACCTGCTGAGCCCCGAGGGCCGCCAGGGCTGTCTGCTCGTCAACACGGCGATCGAGAACGCCGCCGAGGACGACGAGGCCGCCGCGGTGGTGCGCGGCCACCTGGCCCGACTCGAGCACTGCATGACCCGGGCGCTGGCGACCGCAGCGCGGCGTGGCGAGGTACGGGCCGATCTGGACGCGGCCGGCGCCGCCCGGCTGCTGGTCGCCACCGCCCAGGGACTGATGGTCGTGGGGAAGGCCAACCCGGACCAAGCGGTCCTGCGGGCGATCGTCGACAACGCCTTCGTCGGCCTGACCTGAGCCCCGCCGCACCCGCGGCTCGCCGCCACACTCCGTGGCGGCCCTTTTTTCGGCCCCATAGTTGAATGCCCACTCAAGAATAATCAAGAACGGAGTAGCGCCATGCGCGCCATCGTCATCTCGTCCTACGGCGGCCCCGAGGTCCTCACCGCCACCGAGCTCCCCGACCCGAGCCCCGCCGACGGCGACGTGCTCGTCCGCGTCCGGGCGTTCGGCCTCAACCATGCCGAGACGTACATGCGCAGCGGAGCCTGGGGCGAGGTCGCTCCGGTCACCGGGATCGAGTGCGCCGGCACCGTCGCCCACGACCCGAGCGGCCGGCTCGCCGAGGGAACGGCCGTCGTCGCCCTTCTCGGCGGCATGGGCCGGACCCGCAACGGCAGTTACGCCGAACTGGTCACCGTCCCCGCGGGCAACGTGGTGCCGGTGCACACGTCGCTGCCCTGGCCCGACCTGGCCGCCGTCCCCGAGGTCTACGCCACCGCGTGGAGCGCCCTGCACGGCAACCTCGCCCTACGGCCGGGAGAAACGGTGCTGGTGCGCGGGGCGACGTCCGCGCTGGGCCAGGCCGCCGTCAGCCTTGCCCGCGACCACGGCGCGACGGTGGTGGCCACCACCCGTGACGCGGGGCGGGCCGGGCTCCTGCGCGAGATCGGCGCCTCGCACGTCCTGGTCGACGACGGACAGCTGGCCCCGCAGGTACGGTCCCGCGGGATCGAGGTCGACGCGGTGCTGGACATCGTGGGCAACAGCGTGCTGCGTGACTCCCTGGCCGCGGTGCGGCCGCGCGGGCGGGTCTGCCAGCTCGGCTTCCTCGGCGGCCTCGCCCCCGTCCAGGACTTCGCGCCGCTCGCCGACCTGCCCAGCGGCGTCCAACTCAGCTTCTTCGGCAGTGCGTTCGTCCTGGGTACGCCGGAATTCCCGCTCTCCGCCGTGCCGTTCGACGCCATCCTCGCCAAGGTGGCGGACGGCACCCACCGGGCCCGCCCCGTCCGGGTGTTCGGTTTCGACGAGATCGTCGAGGCCCACCGGGTGATGGCGTCCGGGACGGCCCTGGGCAAGCTGGTCGTCACCCTCGACTGACCGACGCCCCCGGACCGGCCGAACCGGCCGTCCGAGCCCGGCGCGGCGACGACACCCGCCCCGCCGGGCCGGCCGTGACACCGCGACCGGCCGAACCACCACGAATCCGTCATTTTCGACACATCGTCACATACCTTGCGAGCGGCAGCCGCGACGGAACAGTCGCGGGCTTTCCTCTAGGAGGCAAGGACACCGTGCAGAAGATCACCCGTCTCGCCGTCGCCGTCGCGACCGCCCTCGCGACGGCGGCCGTGTGCGCCCCGGTCGCGTCCGCGGCGCACGGCGGCGCAGGCCGTCCCCACGGCGGGAACCACGCCGTGTTCGTCCAGAACGACAACCCGGCGGGCAACCAGGTCATCGCCTACCGCCGCGCGGACGACGGGCACCTGACCCAGGCCGCCACCTACGACACCCACGGCCTCGGCGGCGTCCTCGACGGCTCGGTCGCTGACCACCTCGCCTCCCAGGGCTCCCTCACCTACGACCCGCGCCACGCCCTGCTGTACGCGGTGAACGCCGGGAGCGACACCGTCTCCGTCTTCGCCGTGGACGGCGACCGGCTCGCACTGCGGCAGGTGGTCGGCTCGGGCGGCCGCTTCCCGGTCAGCGTCGCCGTCCACGACGACGTGGTGTACGTGCTCAACGCCCTGGACGGCGGCTCCGTCCAGGGCTACACCGTCCACGGGGGCCGCCTGCACGAGGAGGCGGACTGGAACCGCTGCCTGGGACTCGACCCGAACGCCACCCCCCAGTTCACCAACACCCCGGGACAGGTCGGCTTCACCGGCGAGGGCTCCCAGCTCGTGGTCACCACCAAGGCGAACGGCAGCAGCCTGCTGGTGTTCGGCCTCGACCGCTCCGGCGCCCCGGCCGACACCCCCGTCACCACGCAGCTGCCCGGGGCCGTCCCGTTCGCGTTCGTCCCCAACGGCCGACGCGGGCTGTTCCTCGCCGAGGCGGGCACGAACGCCGTGGCGACCGTCACCGTCAACCGCGACGGCACAGTCACGCAGGAAGCCTCCGCGGCCACCGGCCAGGCGGCCACCTGCTGGATCGTCGCCGTCCGCGACCTGCTCTACACCTCCAACGCCGGCAGCTCGACCCTCACCGGCTTCCGCACCGCCGACCACGGCCGCAGCCTGACCGCCCTCGGCAACACCCCCACCGACCCGGGCACCGTCGACGCCGCCGTCTCCTCCGACGGGCACTACCTGTACGCCCAGACCGGCGTCCACGGCATCCTCGACGAGTTCGCGATCAACGACGACGGCTCCCTCACCGCCCTCGGCTCGCAGACCGTCCCGAACGGCGTCGGCGGCGAGGGCATCGTCGCCTTCTGACCCGCGAGGCGCTTCACCGCGAGTAGCCCTGCGAAGCTCTGCGAGGCTCACCCTGTCGGCGGCACCGCCGCCGGCAGGGTGCGCAGCTGCCGGTCGTAGTCGGCCAGCAGCTGCGCGAGCTGGTGCAGCGACTCGGTGGGGACGTCGTCGGGCGCGGTGTCGACCATGTAACGGGCGGCGGCGACCAGCGCGGCCAGCTCGTAGGCGTGGAGGGTGACACGCAGGACGGCGGGCCGCACGCGCTCCAGCTCCATCAGCCGGCCTTCGAGCGGACGTAGTCCGTGACCTGGGCGAGTTCGGCGGCGAACTGGTCGTAGTCCTCCTGCATGCCGTTGATGTAGGCGCTCCAGCCGAGGCTGGCCTTGGCGTAGTGGACGGCCTCCTGGATCTCCTCGTCGGTGGCGCCGAAGAGCTTGGCGGCCTCGGTGTGGAACAGGCTGCAGTACTTGCACTTGGTCTCGGCGTGCAGCCCGACCCCGATCAGCTCCTTGTACTTGTTCGGAATGAGCGTCTCACCGAGTTCGATGCGCTTGAAGATCTCCCACTCCGGGCCGAGCAGCTCGGTGGGAATGGCACTGAAGAAGTGCGGGACCAGGCCCAGGGTCTCCTTGATGTCGGCCTCGATCTCGCCGCGGTTCACCGGAGCAGCCATGGCGGCATCCTCCTCGTCGGCCGTCACACCCGGCTCGACCCCGCCCGCGCCGGCCGCGCGGGCTGCCGAGGGCCGAACGCTCCCAGCACCCGCACGCAGGCATCCACCGCACCGGTGGGCACCGGCCATCGGCCCGCCCTGGAGGCTGCGGGGGTGATGGCGGCATGAGGCCGTACCTCCAACCTAGCCGCCCTGGCCGCCGCATTTCCAGCCTGCGCGGTCGACGAGATGGTGATCTTCCGCCTCGCCGACGGTAGGATCGCCGAAGCCTGGGAGGTCTACGACGAGACAGGCATGTGGCGACAACTCGACACCACACCACCCGCCTGCCTCGGACCGGCACCGTCGACCCCGGCAGTTCCCTCCCCCGCCGTCATGCCGGCACCACCGTCCCGGACCAGCCCGGCTCGGAGGATGTTCAGTCGATACAGAACTCGTTTCCCTCGATGTCCAGCATCGGGATGCACGACTCGTTCTCCTCATCGGCGTACAGCGTTCGCACGTGGGTCGCACCGAGCGCGACCAGTCGTGCGCACTCGGCTTCGAGCGCGGCGAGGCGCTCGTCGCCCACCAGCCCGGTGCCGGCCCGAACGTCGAGATGCACCCGGTTCTTGACGACCTTGCCTTCAGGAACTCGTTGGAAGTACAGGCGCGGGCCCACTCCAGAGGGATCGCTGCAGGCGGACCACGATCCCCGCTTCTCAGGAGGCAGGGTGCGGTTGAAATCGTCCCAGGTCGTGAACCCCTCCGGCGGCGGCGGCATGACGTACCCCAACACTTCGCACCAGAAGCGGGCCAGGCGCTCAGGTTCTGCGCAGTCAAAGGTGACTTGAAACTTCTTGATTGCCGACATCGGCGCACCGTACCGCGCACCAGGGGGACCCTGCCAGGACCGTCCCTGTGCCAAGGCGCCGGGCACACGACCACGGTGGTCGTCAGCCGCCGCGCTGGGCCCTGTGAGCGCCGTACGCCTCCAGGAATCCCTGGATCGCCTGAAAGCCGTCCCCGAAGGACGCGGGCCGCCACTTCGCCTTGCTGCCGCTGCGGTAGCGGAGATCGAGCCAGGCGGAGATGTTCACGATGGTGCTGTCGGAGAAGCTCTGCCCGCGGACCTTCAGGTCCACCGCGGCAAGCTCGGCAAAGTTCACGACCTCCGGCGTCGTGCTCGCGTCGCGGTATTCGACGGCGGCGTCGGGGGTGATGACCAGCAGCGGATCGGGGTCGTGCGAGGACCCACGCAGCAGGCCGGACAGTTTCCCCCGCTTCTTGGTGAAGACCCGCCAGTTCGCCGGCACCGTGCCCTGGCGAGCCTGTTCGAGGATGGTCTGCGGGTCGGTCATGCCGCCTCCATTGCTTGCTGGCTCCCAATGGATTGTCCGTCCACAAAGAACCGTCTGCCACCGCGGCTCCGATCAGCCGTCAGTCGGATGCGGGCGCCCCAACGCGCCTGTCTCCCTCCCCACCGAAGCACCACCGCCACCCCCGGCGATCCGCCGCTCCCGTGCGGCGGCGCCGGCGCCGGGGCAGGCGCCGGGCCGCCGCACGGGAGTGGTCAGGCCGCCGGCGCCTGGGCAGGTACTGCCGAAACGGCCGGGGCGGAGGGGGCGGCCGGTGTCGGGGCGGGTGCCACGGCGGTCGGCAGGCTCGGGGCGGGAGCCGGGCCGGTCCGGGCGGTCGCCGCGGGTGCGGTCGAGTCCGCCGCGGGAGCGGCGGGCGAGGCGGTGGCGGGCGAGGATGCGGCGGGCGACCGCATCATCAACTCGGTGCTCTGCCGTGCCTGTTCCACCTGCGGGGCGAGGGCCGCAGCGGGCTGCTCCAGGGCCGGGTTGCCACGGGCGGCCCGTGCGAGCGTGGCGGATTCCGGCCGGGCGGCCAGGAGCTGGCTGGCGACCTCGTCGAGGCTGACCGCGCGCTGCAGGCGCGTGGCGAGCCGACCGGCCTCCCGTCCGAGCGAGGCGACGTCGTTCCAGCTGAGGGTGAGGACGACGCGGAGTTCGGCGTTCCCGTCCGGCAGCGCACGGAGGGGCGATACGGGCAGATCGTTCACGGGACCATCCTCGATTCGGTGCGGACGACGGACGACCGA
Organism: Kitasatospora cinereorecta; assembly: GCF_024172095.1. GTDB lineage: Bacteria > Actinomycetota > Actinomycetes > Streptomycetales > Streptomycetaceae > Kitasatospora > Kitasatospora cinereorecta. Next base: position 120,198 of record NZ_JAMZDX010000004.1, read on the forward strand.
CGGCCGGTGCGGCCGCGCGTTCATAGGGAGAGAGAGCCGATCCGGCGAACCAGCCCGCCACTTTGCCCATCTTTTACCTTCCGATCGCGACCGACCGGGCCTCGCCTGGCGTGTCGTCATGTCGCGGGCGCGGTCCGCCCCGCGGCGGCTTCGGCGGACGCCGCGGCGGCTTCGGCGGCGCGGTCGCGGGCCCGATCCCGACCGTAAAGTGGGCGACGACTCCCCGATCCGAATCGCGTGGGACCCGGAGGTGCAGCATGGCGAGGCGTGACTACGAGGACGACCCGGACGCCCCGAAGCCCAACAGCCTCGTACCGGCCGCGTCCGTGATCGTCGTCGACGACACGGGCCGGGTGCTGCTGCAGCGGCGCACCGACAACGGCATGTGGGCGCCGCCCGGCGGCGTGATGGAGCTGGGCGAGTCGCTGGCCGGGTGCGGGATCCGGGAGACGCTCGAGGAGACGGGGATCCGGATCAAAATCGCCGGCATCGTCGGCACCTACACCGACCCGGGCCACATCCTCGCGTACGACGACGGCGAGGTCCGGCAGGAGTTCTCGATCTGCCTGTTGGGCCGCCCGGTCGGCGGCGGGCTCCGCACGTCCGGCGAGTCGCACGAGGTGGGCTGGTTCCGTCCGGAGGAGACCGACGGCCTGCCGATGGTGGCGAGCATCCGCAAGCGGCTCACGGACTGGCGCTCCGGCGCCATCCCCGTGGTCCGCTGACGGCAGGGGCGGCCACGGTGATCGAGGCGGAGTTGAAGGCGCGCGTCCACGACCCCGAGCGCATGCGGGCGCTGCTGGAGGACGCGTACGGCCCCGGCCGGTACGAGGTGTACCGCGACACCTACTACGACGACCCGGCCGGTGAGCTGATGGGCGGCGACCGGGAGTTGCGGATCCGGACCGTACACGGTGCCGGCGGCACCCGGACCGTCCTCACGTACAAGGGAGCCAGGGTCGACGCGGCCTCCGGCTCGAAGCCGGAGTACGAGACCGGTGTCGAGGACGGCGACGCGGCGCACGCCATCCTCCGCGGCCTCGGCCACGTGCCGCGGATCGCCTTCGAGAAGCGGTGCAGCAGCTACGCCTTCACCGTGGACGGCCGCCGGCTCCTGGCCACGCTGGTCCGCGTGCCCGAGATCGACGGCACGTTCCTCGAGGTCGAGACCATGGCGAAGGACGAGGGCGACCTTCCCGGCGCGCTGGCCGTCGTCCGCGGCGTCCTCGCCGACCTGGGCGTCGCGGTGGACGACCTCACCACCGAGCTGTACACGGACGCGGTCGCCGCCGCGCGCGGACCGCGGCACGGCTGAACCGCCCCGGCTCCGTACGGGCTACGCGCCGGGCGAACAACCTGCGCTCCGACCGTCCGCACCCGCACGGTGGAAACCATGCCGAAGCGAACAGCCGTCCTGTCCGACATCCACGGAGTCCTGCCGGCCCTGGAGGCCGTGCTCGCCGAACCCGACGTGCGGGCGGCCGACCGCATCGTGCTCACCGGCGACATCTGCGCCGGTCCGCAGCCGGCCGAGGTCCTCGACCTGCTGAGCGGTCTCGGCGACCGCGTCCGGTGGGTCGGCGGCAACGCCGACCGCGAACTCCTCGAGTACCGCCGTAAGGAGCGCGACACGATCCCCGACCCGATCGGCCCCTGGGCCGCCGAACAGCTCCGCGACGACCACCTCGACCTGCTCGCCTCCCTCCCGCGGACGGCCACCCTCACCGTGGACGGACTCGGCGAGGTGCTGTTCTGCCACGCCACACCCCGGGACGACGAGGAGGTGGTCCTGGTCGACTCCCGCCTCGAACGCTGGGAGGAGGTCCTCGCCGGCCTCGACCCCGACATCCGCACGGTCGTCTGCGGCCACACCCACATGCCGTACGTCCGCCTCGCCCACGGCCGGCTGGTGGTCAACCCCGGCAGCGTCGGCATGCCCTACGGCCGGACCGGCGCCCACTGGGCCCTCCTCGGGCCGGGCGTCGAACTCCGCACCACCCGCTTCGACACCGACGCCGCCGTCACCCGGCTCACCCGCGACTCCGCCTACCCCGACATCGCCGCCTGGGCCGACTACTACCTCCACGCCCGCGCGAGCGACGCCGACGCCCTCACTGCCTTCGCCCCACGGGACGGCCGCGACCACACCGCGTGAAGCCGTGCCCACCGGGCCCTGGCGGGCAGCCGTACTCGGCGCTGCCAGGCGCGCGGGCGGCACGCCGACACCTCCGGGCGCCACGCCGGCCAGGGAGTCGGTCGGTCCGAATCCGGGCCGCGTCGTTCGCCGTCGGTCCCGTGGCCGGGACCCGGGCTGACGCCTCCTCCGAAGAGCGCTTCGCCTGCGCCCGCGGCACCGCCCGGCGCTGGGCGACGGGCAGGCGGTCAGTAGTCCATGATCTCCTGCCACTTGCCGGGGAGCTCCGCCTGGAGGCGGTCGGCGGCCTCGGGCGTCAATGCCCTGTACTGCAACCACCCGAGCTCGACGCCGTCGTCCGAGCGGTCATCACAGACCAGCACATTGCGGCCGACGAACCACCGCTGCAGCCCGTCGCAGGCCTCCGGCCCGTACAGCGAGGGCACCTCCGTGAGGTGCCGCTCCAGGTACTCGGCGTCTCCAGGCAGACGCTCCCGTCGCTGGCCGCCGTTGTCGCCGCACAGGAGGTTCTGCGTGATCAGCAGCTCGATGCAGGCGAGCGAGAAGCGGTCCGCATACGGCTCCCACTCGCTGCCCTCCTCGTAGCTGTCCCACACGACCGGCGGGTCGGACTCGTGGACGCGGTCGAGCGGGATCGCGAAGCCGTACCAGAAGAGCTTCTCCGTCTGCCAGATCAGCACGCTGTCCTCCGCCTCCAGGTCCTCCGGGGCGTACGGATAGCGGAGGGCGTGGAAGAGATCCCGGCGCCGCCCGAACCGGGCGTACCACTCGCGCATCGCACCGGGCAGAGCGAGGCCAAGCCGCTGCTCGGCCGCGGTCAACTCCGCCTCGGGCACTCCGTCCTCGGGCTGCACAGGAGCGCCGAGGTTCTCGGCGAACCGCTCGACAAACGCGAACGCAGCGGACGGGCTGGTCAAAGCCGCCGGCAGATCCACTCGGAGGTCAAGTTCGGACATCCGAGAACGATATCGCCGCAGACCGACATAGCCACGGCCACCGAGCAGACCACCAGGCCTGCCCGGCGGAGGTGACTTTCCACTGCCACTGATCCTTGACGATCTTCCACCGGAGTGTGACCGTGCCGGCTACCCAGGGAGTGTCACCGGCGTTCTGTCGGGTCCAGCCCTGCGGCTCTTCCCCTCCGCTTCGTCGTCGGAGGGAGCTCGTCACAGCCCGACGTTCGACGCAGGGTGTGCAGTGCGATCCGTGGATGCGCTTGCGGAGCTGGTCGACCTGAACCACCCCGACACCGACGCCGTCCTGCTCGACCGGCGCCCGGGCGCGAGGTCTCCGCCACCGAAGGCTACTGAACCGGGCCGGCCAGGGTCTCGATCTGCGGCGACGGACGCGCCGCGGGCTTCGGGATGAGGACGGCCAGTTCCTCCGGGGGGTCGTCGCCGTCCCGGACGGCCGTGACATAGGCCTTCGCCTGCTGGGGTCCCAACAGCGGGGCCTGCCGCCGTACATGCCGGATGGCGGCCATCGTCCCGTCGGATTGCACGAGCGCTCGGACCGCCGCGAGCAGCGGATCGGCCGCCTCCGGCGGGCGGACGCCCTTGATCTGCCGGAGGTAGTGCTCCTCCCACCCGCCGCCGCCGAACCCGACGGCCGCGATGCTGTGGATGCTGCCGTCCTGCCGGTCGACCAGGAATGGCCCGTTGCCCGCCAGCATCGCCCCGATCTCCCCGGTGCGGATGTGCTCCGCCGACTGCCAGAAAACCAGCCATCCGAAGGCATGCTCCTCCACCGCGACGACAGCGAGCCCGGGCAGCCGCGCCATCCACGGAGACTCCCGGCGACTCCTCGCCAACAGGCCCTCGACCAGCTCCACGGCACGTTCCTCGGTGATCACACCTCTCATCGTTCACCACGGCGCAACCGGATTTCGACGCCGCAGGACCGAGGGAGCACCGTCGGGCGTGGCCGGCCGCTCGGCCGTCGCGACAGGGGCCAGAGCCGAACGGGAAGCGGTCAGGGACCTTCGGCCCGCGCAGCCGGGCGAAACGCGCTGGTAGACCAGTAACCGGCCGGCGAAACGAGCGGTCGAAGTCCCTCCGTACCTCCAACTCCCTGGGGAGAATCATGCTTTCCGCCGAGTCGGCCGCGATGATCCGCGCCACCCTGCCCGCCGTCGGGGCGGCCCTGGACGAGATCACCACCCGGTTCTACGCCACGATGTTCGCCGACCGTCCGGAGCTGCTGGACGGGATGTTCAACCGCGGGAACCAGGCCGGCGGTACCCAGCGGCAGGCCCTGGCCGGCTCCATCGCGGCGTTCGCCTCCGCCCTCGTCGCGGATCCCGACACGTACCCGCAGGCGGTACTGGACCGCATCGCGCACAAGCACGTCGCGGTGGGTGTCACCGAGGACCAGTACGTGATCGTCCACAAGTACCTGTTCGCCGCCATCGCCGACGTGCTCGGCGCCGCGGTCACCCCCGAGGTCGCCGCCGCCTGGGACGAGGTCTACTGGCTGATGGCGGGCGCCCTCATCGCCCAGGAGGCGCGCCTCTACCAGGACGCGGGCGTCGTACCGGGTGACACCTGGCGGCGGTGGACCGTGGTCGACCGGGTCCGGGAGACGCCGGACACCGCTTCGTTCCTGCTGCGCCCCGCCGACGGCGCCGCCGCGCCGGGCGCCCGGGCGGGCCAGTACGTCAGCGTACGCGTACGCATGCCCGACGGCGTCCACCAGCTGCGCCAGTACAGCCTCTCCTCCGCGCCCGACGCCGAACTGCGCCGGATCACGGTCAAGCGGGTACACGGCCACGGCACACCCGATGGCGAGGTGTCCGCGCTGCTCCACGACACGGTGCAGCCCGGCGACGAGCTCACGCTCTCCGCGCCGTTCGGCGACGTCGTCCTCGACGACACCGACAACCCGCTGGTCCTGGTCTCCGCAGGGATCGGCTGCACGCCGATGGTCGGCATGCTCGAACACCTCACCGCGACGCGCTCGACCCGACCGGTCACCGTCCTGCACGCCGACCGTTCGCCGGGCGAGCACGCGCTGCGCGCCCGGACCCGCGAGCTCGCCGGTCAACTCTCGGACGCCCGGGTGGAGTTCTGGTACGAGCAGCCCGGGGCCGACGAGCCGGACGCGCACCCGGGCCGGATCGACCTGACCGGCTCGGTGATCCCCGGCAACGCCCGGGTCTACCTGTGCGGGCCGCTGCCCTTCATGCGCGAGGCCCGCGCGCAGCTGCTCCGGGCCGGGATACCGGCCCGCCGGATCCGGTACGAGATGTTCGGCCCCGACCTGTGGCTGGCGGACGCCACCGCCTGAACCGGCAGCAGCAGGCCATCCGTCCCCGGGGACGGCCCCGGGGACGGGCCTCAGTCGAGCACCTCGACGACCAGGCCGGTGCCGAGGTGGCGGGTGCTCGTGATGACGTCGCGGGTCTGGATCACCACGGTGAACTCCGTCCCCTGCTCGAAGACGGCCGGCCGGTCCAGCGTGATCTCGACGGGCCCGTCGAGCGCGGGCCCGGCGGGCGCGGGCCCGTCGAGCGCGGATGCGTCGGCGCCCTCCGGCAGGTGCACCGTCGCCTCCACCACCTCCGACCGCTCCGCGAAGCGCAGTTGGAGGGCCGTACCGAGCGCCGTCTCCGCGCGCAGTGTCGCCCGCAGCCGGCTGTGCGGCCGGACCGTGCCCGGGGTGGCGAGAACCTGGCCGACCGCGACCTGCGTACGGTTGATGCCGGGGATCAGGACCGCGATGTTCTGGCCGACCCGGGCCTCGGTCAGCTGCTTGCGGAACACCCCGAGCTTCTCGGCCGTGATGCGGCGGGTGGGCAGGAGGCCGACGACCTCCAGCTCGTCCCCGACCCGCACGACGCCCTGCAGGACCTCGCCGGTGACGTACGTCCCGTGGGGGTGGCACCCGAAGACGTCCTCGACCGCCATCAGGAAGGACGGCTCGGTCTCGGGCATGGCACACTCCAGGGCGGGCGGTTGAGGTGACGGAACGTCGGGCCCTTTGTAGCATCCGGGCCGACGAGTGCTCACTGACGGTTCATCGGCAGCCGGAAGCGTCGTACCTCCTGCGGCCAGCCGCAGGCGACCGCGATCCTTCCCGCCCACAGGCGCGCGGCCTCCTCGTCGGCCACGTCCACGACGGCGAAGCCGCCGAGGTGCTCGTCGGTCTCGGCGAACGGGCCGTCGGTGAACACCGGTGTGCCGCTCGACGCGTCGACGCTGAACACCGGGGCCGCGTCGTCCACGCCGCCGGTGAAGACGAGGACCCCGGCCGCCTTCATCTCCGCCACCAGCGCTCTGACGACCGCGGCCTTCTCGCGCAGTTCCTCGCCGGTGTGGTCGGGCACCCACTCGTCGTTGAAGGCGATGAGGTACTCGGGCATGACGTCTCCTCAGTGTCGCGGCGGCTCCGTTCGGCCGCCTCTCACCTGTGCGACGGAGGGTACGCCCCGGGTCCGACAACCGGCCGGAAGGCGCGTTCGCCCTACCGCGACCCGCCGTCGGCGCGCCGCACCAGCGGGTCGGCGTCGCGGGTGGCCACGGCCCACACCGCCCGCCCGCGGAGGCGGTCCGCCTCGGCGGGCTCCAGCAGCCGGGCGACGGGCTTCCCCCACGGCGCCGGCGGCGCGGCGCCGCCGACCCGCTCGAGTGCGTACGCCAGGTCCGCCCGGGTCCGGTCGAGCTCACCGTCGGTGTCCCAGTCGCGTACGGTCTCGCAGCAGACCAGCAACCGGGCCTCCACCAGGCCGCCGGCGGGCCCGGACACCGTCCGCCACGGCTCGTCGAGGCGCAGCACCGCGGCGGCGGCGGGGTACGTCTCGCCGGTGGTACGGCGGGTGACGCTGCGTACGGTGTCGGCGGCCCGCTGGGCGAGGTGGCGCTCGTCGGTGCCGGCGGGGACGCGGACGGTCAGCAGGTATCCGCCCACGTCGGTGAGGTGCTGCTGCCGGTGGCGCAGGTCGGGATCGGGGCAGGTGTCGTTGGCGCAGTAGCAGCCGGGGCAGTGCGGGCACGCCCGCGCCACGGTGCATCCGCACCGCAGGCACAGCGTCCCGGCCCACTGCTCCGGGTCCTGTCCGCCGGCCCGGAAGTACGCCGCATCGGGGCGGTACGGCGCCTGCCGGTCCTGCGACTCCGGCCAGTACGGGACCGGCCACGTCCGCGGCCCGGCCGCGAGCGCGGCCTGCAACTCGACGTCGGCCGCGGCGGACCGGGCGGCGAACACCACTCTTTCCGCACGCTTGCCGCGCCGGACGTCGGCGGCAGCCGATCCGATCGGCAGCACGGCGGCGAACCGGCCCAGTGGCACCGGGTCGGCGGCCGGGTCGAGGGCGTCGCGGACGTCCTCGAGCACGCGCTGCCACTCCCCCGCCCGCGTCCACGCGCGGCAGGCCACCACGGTGAGGACCGCGAACGGCGGTTCCTGCGGCTCGCCGGCCGGCAGCAGCTCGACCTGTGCGGCCGCCGGGTACGCCTCCGCGCCGTCCCGCCGGGTCAGGGAGGTCAGCGCCTCGGCGGCGGCCGACGCCCACGCCCGCCGCCCGGCCGGGTCCGGTCCCACGGCCATGGTGTTGCCGATCAGCAGCGCCGTCAGCGCCTCGATCGTCGGCTCGTCGGCGGCCCGGGTGCGGGCGGCGCGCAGCAGGGCGGTGTACGGGGTGGTGGTGCCCGCGTGCTGGGCCGTTCGGGCGGCCCGGGCCGGGGTCGGTCGGTTCTTCTTCGTCACGGTGCGGTCGCATCCCGGCGGGTCTGCCCACGCGCTCCCCGCCCGATGATTCGGCACGGTGATCGACACGGGCGCCCGGGGGCCCCTTGGTCGGCGGCGCCCCGGCATCCCGGCGTGGGCGGGGAGGGGCAGCGACGATCGGCAGTGCGTGTCCAGCCGGGCAGCAGCGTAGTGGCCGCCGCTCGCCGGGTCGACCGGAATTCGCGCACCCGTGGCGCCGTCCGGCCGTCAGGACGCCGTCGGGGCGGGCGACTCGGCGGCCTCCCAGGCGAATCCGTCCGGGTCGGCGAAGGTGTCGGTGGTGCTGCCGAGGACGATGCGGTGCGAGCCGGTGCCGTCGACGGGGACGCCGAGGTCCTTGGCGAGGGCCCGGCGCTTGTACAGCGCCAGCTTGACGGGACTGGCCTGCCCGGGGGCGAACTCGGTGTACTTGCCGCCGAAGCTCTTGGCCACGGTGAGGCCCCGGTCGACGTAGAACTGCTTGGTGGCCTTGACGTCCTCGACGCCGATCAGCAGGACGACGTCGTCGATCTCGCGGGTGGCGGGTCCGGTGTCCTTCTTCGCGGACGTGGCGATCTTCCAGATCGTCCCGTCCGGGGCCTGGACGACGCCGCCGTAGCCCCACAGCGACTTCGCGGCGGGCTTGACCACCGTGGCGCCGGCGTCGACGGCGGCGCCGACGAAGCCGTCGACGGTGGCCGGTCCGGAGACCGTGAGCGCCAGGGTGAAGCCGCAGAATCCGGCCGTGTGCGCCTCGGAGGCCCGGAGGCGGATGTAGGTGTCCACGCCGAAGGCGCGGTAGAAGCGGTGGGCGGCGTCGACATCGGCCACCTCGAGGGTGACGGACGCGATGGACGTGGAGGCTGCGGTGGAAGTGGTGTTTGCCATGACCACCACGCTAGGGGCCGCCCGGCCGCCGAGGCTTCTCGAATCCTGACCGGTCCCGGCGTCGGCCTCGCCGGCGGTCGGCCCGGGCGACTCCGTCACCTTTCTCGTCGCGTACGAGGACTTCACCGGCCGCACCATCGCCCACTGCCACCAGCTCCACCACGAGGACCTCGGCATGATGCAGACCGTCCACTACGTGGAGCGGTGAGAGCCCGGGGGTGACCGCCGCAGCCATCGCGACCGCCGCGGCCATCGCCCCCGGGGTGTGGTCAGACCAGCTTGGCGCAGAGCATCGCGTACGGGCGCGAGGCCCACAGCTCGTACCAGGGCTGGCTGTAGGCGACCCCGGCGACGTACTCGTCGTCCGCGCACTGGCCCTTGGCCCAGCCGTACGCGAAGTCGCCGCCGGTCGGAGCCGGGCGGTTGTCGCCCTTGTCGAACCAGACCGTGCGGGTCACCGTGGAGAGCGGGCCGGCGGCCTTGGCGCAGAGGACTCCCAGGCTTCGCCCGTTGCGGCTGAAGCCGGTGGCGAAGGAGCCGGTCGGGCACTGGGCCTTGGTGTACCCGTAGGCCCAGTCGGCGGTCACGTTCGTCTCGTCGTGGACGACGGTGAAGGCCCGGTCGGCCGCCCAGAGGTCGGCCTTGGCGGCGTCGGTGCACAGTCCGCGGTCGCCGCCGTGGCTGAGCCCGACCAGGCGGCCGCCGTCCGGGCAGGAGGCCTTGTGGGCCCCGCTGTCCCAGTCCGCCCGGGCCGTCAGGTAGGCCGAGCGGTTGTCGTCGCCGGCGTCCGCGACCAGCGGGGTCCAGGTGGCGGCGTGCGCCGGGGCCTGGCCGGTGGTGAGCGAGGTGAGCTGCCATTCGCGGCGGAAAGCAAGGAAGGGCAGGTCCTTCTCGAGGACCGGGGTGCCGAGGATCACCAGGCGGGCCATCAGCGCACCGTCGATCGCGATGCCGCCGTAGAGGGTGACGGTGCCGTGGTCGATCGGCGCGGTGTTGCCGGGGTCGAGGACGACCGTGCCGTCGGCCGCGACCCGCAGGTACGGCTCGATGGAGGCCTTGACGCCGACGGTGTCGTAGAGGGCGATCGAGCCCTCGGCGAGCAGGCCGGCCTTGACCGAGGCGGCGCCGCTGAGGCTGAGCTTCAGCGGGGAGACGGTCGACGTGCCGGGGTCGGTGGTGGTGGTCCAGCCCGGGCCCTTGACGTAGTCGGAGTGGACGCCCCAACTGCCGTCGTAGGACTGTTCGGCGTCGAGGGTGACGGTGCCGTCGGCGCTGATGTCGGCGGACAGGGTGAAGGCCAGGTTGATCACCACGGGCAGGGCGCCGACCATCACCACGGGGCTGGCGCTGTACGTGGCGATCGGGATCCGGATCGGGACGCCGCCGGTGAACGTGCCGCTGACGTGCCAGTCGGCGTGCGCGCCGAGCGCGAAGCCGATCCGCGCCTGCTGGGGGTCGATCAGGCCGGTGGCGCCCTGGTAGGAGAAGTCGACGCTCGGGTCGAGTTCGACCGAGCCGGCGAGCGTCGCCGTGGAGCCGTTCGGCAGCGGGACGGTGGCGTCGGCCTTCAGCCCGATGCCGCCGGAGATCGAGCCGTGGCCGCTGACGGGGCCCAGGTCGGAGGTGACCTGGATGCCCTTGAGCTGCGGCTCCACATGGAACGAACCCGGGTCGATCGCCGTGTGCAGGGCGGCGCTGGTGCTGCCGAGCAGTTCGGGCAGGGTGGCGGGCCGGGTGCTCACGGCCACCGTCCCGTCGGCCGCCTGCCGGACGCCGGTCACGGCGACCAGTGCGCCGTGCGGTGCGGCGGCGGTGGGCGGGCTGTCGATCAGCTGTCCGGGCTTGACCGCGTCGCCGGCGGGACCGGCGGGGCTGGCGGCGATCGACGGGGTGTTCGCGGCGGGCGCGAGGACGGCGCTGCCGGTGCCGGGGTCGTAGGAGGACAGGGCGAGGTTCTGAGCGACGGGCGCGGCGGCGGGTGCGCCCGGCCGGGCCGGGTCCGCCAGGGTGGCGTTCGCCGGGCCGCCGGTCGCGGGGGCCAGGGTCGCCGGCACGGTGGCGGCGGGCTGCGGAGTCGGGGCCGTGTCAGCGGCGGCGGCCGGGCCGGCGACGACGACTCCCAGCAGGGAGCCGCAGAGCGCGAGGACGGCGGAGGCCGCAACGGTGGACAGGGTGGGCTTGGGTACGGCCATGTGGAGGGTTCCTTCGGGTCGACGGTCGGGCGCGCCGGGAAGGTTGGCAGACCGGGGCATGACAGAAGGTACCGGCCGGTAGCCCATTCGGGAACGGCAAACATGAGCCATGCTCAAGTATTTGACGTGGCGTCATCTGTTCATCGACCGCACGTCGAAAAGCCGCAGCCCGCGCGTCCGGCCCCGGGGCCGCGGACGGGCCGGACCCGATCCCTCAAGTGGCGGGTTCCTCAGAGCCGGTCGAGGTCGATGCCGTCCTCGTCGTCCATCCCGCCGGCGACGAAGGCGTCGACGGCCGGCGCGCTGTCCAGGCGGACCTGCCAGGCGCGGACCACCTCGTGAAGGGGCGTCAGGTCGTACGTCTGGCGCGAGTCGTCCAGCGCTTTGGCCCAGTCCCGCTCGAACGCCTGCAGCCAACGCGTCCTGCGGTCCTCCTCCTGGCTCCGGATGCGGGTGAGCAGCCGGGCGGCGGCGCGCGGGGCCGGAGCGGGCGGCGGGGCGGGAAGGTGTTCCGGCTGGGCGCTCATGCGAGTCTCCTCCACATCGTCGTCGGCCACGGTACGGCAAACGGATCGCCAGGTGGGCGCGTACGACGGGGAGTTCCGCTCCCGACCGGCTCCGGTCCTACGTCCGGCGCAGGAGCCGGGGCGAGGCCTTTGCCTCAGGCGCGGGTCGATCGCCGCGGCCTACCGTCGTCCGTATGAAGATCCCCGAGCAGTACCGGAACACCGTCATCCCCCACATCATGGTCGACGGAGCCGCCGACGCGATCGCGTTCTACACGGCCGCGTTCGGAGCGTCCGAGCTCTTCCGGCTCGACGGGGACGCCGGCCGCATCGTCCACGCCGAGATCTCCGTCTGCGGGGCGACTCTGATGCTCGGCGACGCCGACGCCCCGTTCGCCACCCCGGACAGGTCCCGGCCGTCCGTCGCCCTCCACGTCTACGTACCGGACGTCGACGGCCTCACCGCCCGAGCCGTCGACGCCGGCGCCGAGCTCCTCTCACCCCCCGCCGACATGCCGTACGGCGCACGGCAGTCCATGCTCCGCGACCCCTTCGGCCACATCTGGATCCTGCTCACCCCCACCACCGCCTGAGCCCGGCCCGGGATGCCCCAGGATGCGCCGGGGCGGCGAAATCGGGTGGAACGGGACGCGGCCGCCTCCTAAGGTGACGGGGTCCCCATCACCCCGACCAGGAGCGGATCATGCGTGTGAGCTACCCGCGGACCCCGCATCTTCCCTGGTCGCCGGGGGCCTCCGCGGACGACGTCCGGTCCGGCGGCCTCGACGGCCTGCGCGGCCGGGAGGTCGTCGTCACCGAGAAGCTCGACGGCGAGAACACCACCCTCTACCGGGACGGCCTGCACGCCCGTTCGCTCGACTCGGGCCACCATCCCGCGCGGGCCTGGGTGAAGGGCCTGCAGGGCCGGATCGGTCCGCTGGCGCCGGCCGGGTGGCGGGTGTGCGGGGAGAACATGTTCGCCCGGCACTCGATCGCCTACCGCGAACTGGACAGCTGGTTCTACGGCTTCTCGGTCTGGGACGCCACCGACCGCTGCCTCGGCTGGGACGACACGGTGCGCTTCCTGCGCCGCCTCGGCGTCCCGGCGCCGCGGGTGCTGTGGCGCGGCACCTTCGACGAACGGGCCCTGCGCGCCCTGCGGTTCGACACCGAGCGGGTCGAGGGGTACGTGGTCCGCACCGTCGAGGGCTTCGCCCGGGAGGAGTTCGGGCTGCGGGTCGCCAAGTGGGTGCGCCCGCAGCACGTGCAGACCGACACCCACTGGATGCACGCGGCGGTCGTGGAGAACGGCCTCGGCCCGGCGGCCGCCCTCTGGGCGGTGCGCTCCGGTGCGCCCGCCGACCTGCCGGCCCTGCTGGCGGCCGCCGGGCTCGACCCCGCCGTCGAAGTCACCGAGGCTGCCGGGGCGGCGGTGGAGGACGTCTGCGCCCGGCTCGACGTCCTCGGCCGGCGCGGCGACGCCCGGCTGGCCGGTGTGCTGGCCGCGGCGCTGCCCGGCAGCAACCGGGCCCGGCTCGCCGCCTCGCTCGCCGGACCGCTCGGCATGCCGCTCGCCCGCCGGGTCGCCGACCTGGTCGGCCTCCACCCGGCGCTGCAGCGCCCGTACCCGGACGAGGACCGTCGGGCCGGCCTCGTCCGGCTGGCGGTGGCCGCGGACCTCGGCGTGCTGCACGCGGTGGCCGCCGCCGTCCCGGCCGGGCGGGCGGACGCCGAGGCGGCGGACGCCCGCGAGCAGGCCGAATGGTCGGCGCTGCACGCCGAGGACGCGGGGCTGCTCGGCGAGGCCCCGCTCGCCGCCCTGCGGACCGGCCTCGGCGAGGCGCTCGCCGAGCTCGGGCCGGACGCCGCCGATCGCTGCTGGGCCGAGGCCCGCGAGGCGTTCGCGCTCGGCCGGGTGACCGGAGTCGAGGACGCGGTCGCGGCGGCCTGGCGGTGGCGCTCGGGCGCCTTCCCGCACCTGGTGCAGCTGGTCGGCCCGTCCGGCAGCGGCAAGAGCGTCTTCGCGGACGGCCTGCCCGCCACGGCCGCCCGGATCTCGCTGGACGCGCTGCGCGAGGAGCGCGGCGACCGCAGCGACCAGCGGGCCAACGCCGACATCCTGCGCGCGGGCCTCGACCGCCTCGACGCGGCGCTCGCCCGCGGTGGCACCGTGGTGTGGGACGCCACCTCGCTCAACCGCCAGCAGCGCTCGCTCGTCCAGGGCATCGCGCAGCGCCGCGACGCCCTGGTCACCCAGGTGGTCCTGCTGGTCGGCAAGGCCGAGCTGGTCCGCCGCAACACGGTGCGGCCGCACCCCGTCCCGTCCGGGGTGCTCGCCGCTCAGCTGCGCCGCTTCGGCCCGCCGTACGCGGGCGAGGCGCACCGCACCTGGTACGTGGGCGAGGCCGGCGCCGTCGAGGACACGGCGGGCACGATCGGCGGGGAGGACGCCTGATGCGCACCAGCGAGGAGGTCTACCACCGCGTCCGCTGGGACGCCCGGTTCGACCCGTCACGGTTCGTGCTGCTCGTCCAGCAGCGCGGCGCCGACCCGAAGCGCGTCCCGCTGGACGGCTTCGCCCCGGGCGGCGACATCCCCTGGCACCGGGTGCTGTCCGTCGAGGCGGACGGCGAGACGGTCTGGGACCGCGCCTCCGGGGTGGACCGGCTGGACACCACCACGGCCGGCCGGGCCCGCGACGGGCGGCGGCTGCACGCCCCGTTCTTCACCGCCCGCACCCCGCACACCTGGGACGGCTCCGCCTGGCGGCCCGCCGACCGCCCGACGGGCGGCCCGGCCCGCGCCACCGTGCGGATCGTCACCTGGAACACCCTCTGGGACCGCTACGACAGCGAGCGGATCGACACCGCGCGCCGCCGTCCGCTGCTGCTGGCGGCAATCGCCCGCACGGACGCGGACGTGATCGCCCTCCAGGAGGTCGAACCGGCCCTGGTCGACCTGCTGCTGCGCGAGCCGTGGCTGCGGGACGGCTGGACGGTCGGCACCGACCCGCGCGGCCCGGACGTACCGGACTGCGGGCTGCTCCTGCTCAGCCGACTGCCCGTGCTGGAGGCCGGCCGGCACGTGCTCGGCCCGCACAAGGCGCTCGCCGCGGTCGTCGTCGACACCGGCAGCGGGCCGCTCACCGTGGCCGCCACCCACCTGACCAGCGACCACACCGAGGACGGGCCCGCCCGTCGGCGGGCCGAACTGGCCCGGGTCACCGAGGGCCTGGCCGGCGTCGAGGGCGAGCTGGTGCTGGCCGGCGACTTCAACGACGGCCGCGGCGGCCCCGACGGCCCGGCCGCCATCCTCGGGCTGCAGGACGCATGGAGCACCGTGCACGGCCCTGCGGACGACACCCCCACCTTCGACCCCGGCGCCAATCCGCTGGCCGCCGTCTCCTCGCTCTCCGGCCGGGCCTCCCGGCTCGACCGCGTCCTGCTGCGCCCCGGCGGCCCGCAGGCCCGCTCCGCCGTCCTGCTCGGCGACCGCCCGAGCGCGGACGGCCTCCACCCGTCCGACCACTACGGCGTCGCGGTCGAACTCGGCCCCGCCGGTTCCGCACCCGGCGGCGTCCTCGACGTCGCGCCGACCGCGCGCACCGCCCTCGCCTGGCGGCCGCCGGACGAGCTGTGGCCCGCAATCCAGGCCGTCCGTGCCGTGCACGACCCGCAGATCCACCGCTGGCCGCCGCACGTCAACGTGCTGTACGGCTTCGTCCCCGAGGCCGAGTTCGAACGGGCCGCGCCGCTGCTCGCGCAGGCCGCCGCCGAGGCGGCACCGTTCACCGCCCGGCTGGCCGGGGTGCGCAGCTTCGGGCACCGCAGCGACTCCACCGTCTGGCTGGACCCGGCCGCCGACGGCGCCGGACCGTGGCAGGCGCTGCACCGGGCCCTGCTGCACCGGTTCCCCCGCTGCCGCGGGCGCTCGGAGGGCTTCACCCCGCACCTGAGCCTCGGCCGCGGCGCGGACGCCGACCGGCTGGCCGCGCAGTGCGCCGCCCGGCTGCCCGCGGCCGAGGCGGCCGTCGGCGAGCTGGTCCTGCTGTCGCGGCGCGGTGACGAGCCGATGCGCCCGCGCGCCGTGCTCACGCTCGGCACCGGCGAACTCCAGTGGCTGCCCGAGCCCGCCGCAGAGCAGCCCGTCCCGGTGGAGGCTCCCGGTCCTGCCGAGGAGGCGCTCGCGGCCCGCACCACCCGGCGGCTCGCCGAAGCGCTCGGCGAGGGCGTCCTGCACCTCGCCGGATCGCGGCGCACCGGCTGCGCGCTGCCCGGCGCCGACCTGGACCTGGTCGTCGCGCTGCCCGGCGAGCCCGATCTCGCGGAGCTCACCGCCCGCGTGGCGGCCGCGCTGCCGGACGCCGTTCGGCTGCGCCGGGTGACCGGCGCCCGGGTGCCGGGCCTGCGCTTCGCCGTCGACGCCCTCGCAGTCGACCTGGTGGTCGTCCCCACCGGGACGCTCGACCCGGCAGAGGCCGTCCCGCGACGCGCCGAGCTGGGCGAGGCGGCCGCCGTGGCGCTGAGCGCCGTGTCGGACGCGGACGCGCTGTCGGCCGCCGTCGGCCCGCGGCACGCCGCATTCGCCGCCCTCACCCGGGAGGTCAAGGCGTGGGCGAAGGCCCGCGGCCTGGACTCGGCGCCGTTCGGCGGCCTGCCCGGCCTCGCCTGGGCGGTGCTGGCCGCCCGGACCGTCCGCGAGGCACCGGACCTCGACGGCCGGGACCTGCTGCTGCACTTCTTCGGGAGCTGGGCGGCCTGGGACTGGCGCGAACCCGTCGGCCCGGTCGCCGTGCCCTCCGAACCGATCACCATCGCCACGCCGACCGCCCCCGTCCGATCCTGCACCGCCCAGGTCACCGCCGGCGGCCGGGAGTTGCTCGCCCAGGAGCTCTACCGCGCCTGGGAGATCCTGGAGGCGTCGACCACCGACGCAGGCGCGCGGGCCGAACTCCTCGCCCCGCCACCCCTGCACCGTCGGCACGCCGCCTGGGCCGTGGTGACCGTACAGGCGGGCGGGGCCGCGGAGTTCGAACCACTCCTCGGCCAGGTCCGCGGCCGGATGCGCGCCCTGCTCGCCGCCCTCGACGAGGCCGGCGCCGCGGACGCGCACGCCTGGCCCCGCCCCTTCGCCACCACTCCCACCGGCGCCCGCTTCGCCGTCGGCCTCGGCCGCACGCCCCTGGACGCCCACACCCTCGCCGCCGTCTCCGACCGCTGGACCCGCGGCCTGCCCGGCGTCGAGGTCACCCTCACCCCGGGCGGCGAGGTCCCCACGCTCTCCTGACCCCCGTTGGACATCCAGCGGGTCAGGTCGCCGCGCCCGCCGCCACCTCGGTCCTCGACCGCGCCCGCCGGCCGCTGCGATTGCAGCCCTCCTCGACCTGAGTGAGCATCATCACAGAATGTGACAATCGGTCACGTTGCGCACGGAAGGCGATTTGCGGATGAGGGCATGGATGCGGGCGAACGCGGTGGCGGCCATGCTGTTCGCCCTGGTCGCGGTGGCCCAGCCGATCGCGGCGGCGGCCGGCGACGGCTGGGGGCACGGCGAGGGGCCCGGTGGTGAGAGCGGGCTGTGCGCACCGGGGGTTCGGGTGGGCCCGGACGGTCCGGACTTCTATGAGCCCCCGTCCCCGCTGCCGGAAGGTCGACACGGGGATCTGATCTGGGCGCGGCGCGTCCCCGCTCCCGAGCATGCGCGGGCCTGCCGGATCCTGTACCGCTCCACGCTGCACGACGGCACCCCGGTGGCGGTGTCCGGGCTGCTGGTCTGGCCCGACGGACCCTCGCCCCGGGACGGGCGCAACGTGGTGGCGTGGGCGCACGGTACGGTGGGCGGCCCGCGCCAGTGCGCGCCTTCGGCGGCGCCCGACCCGGCCGTCGACCTGATCGACTACTTCACCTACGGCAGCCCGTACTCGATCGACGTCGGCGTCCCCGCGCTGACCGACTTCCTCGCCGCGGGCGACGCGGTGGTCGCCACCGACTACCAGGGCCTGGGCACCCCGGGCGTGCACCAGTACGTGGTGGGTGGGACGGAGACACGCAACGTCCTGGACTCCGTCCTCGCCGCCGGGAAAATCCGTGCGGCGCACACGGGCAGCCGAACGGCCGTCCTCGGCTGGTCGCAGGGCGGCGGCGCCGGCCTGTTCGTCGGGCAGGACGCCTCCGGGTACGCCCCGGGGGTCGACCTGGTCGGGGTGGCCGCGCTGGCCCCCGCCGCGGACATCGGGCCCGAGCTCGACGGCAAGGTGCTGCCCGGTCCGCGCAGCGACTCCTCCGAGTCCCACAACGCGGCCCTGCGCATCAACCTCTACCGCGGGTTCCTCGCCGCCTACCCGGAACTGAAGGCCGCCGACGTCCTCCGACCGGCCGGAATCCAGGCCCTCGCCGGCGACGCGACCGCGTGCATCGAGCACTTCGCCGACGTCATCCAGAACAACGTGGGCGACGCACACCAGCTGGACACCCTCTTCCAGCCGATCAAGGACGTACCGGATTCCTGGCGGAACCGCTTCTACGAGAACACCCCCGGCTACGCGACCGGCCTGACACCGGTGCTGGTGATGCAGGGCACCGACGACACCGTCATCAACCCGCACTCCACCGAGCAGTACATCAAGCGCGCCTGCGGCTTCTCCCAGCCCGTCGAGTACACCACCTACCAGGGCGCCACCCACAACACCGTGCCGTTCGTCGCCCAGCAGGAGTACCTGAACTGGATCGCCGACCGGTTCGCCGACCGGCCGGCCCCCAGCAACTGCTGATCCCGCCGCCCTGCCACCTCCCACCACTGCCCCGCCGCCGTCACCCGTCGTGGCCGTGCTGCTCGAAGAGCCGGTCGGCGAGCAGCGCGTGGGCGAGCGAGCCGCCCGCCCGGACGGCGGCTGTCACGAAGGCCGTCTCGGCGAGCTCCTCGGCGCTGACGCCGTGTCGGCGGGCGGCCGCGGTGTGCACGTCGAGGCAGTACGAGCACTGGGTCACGAGGGCGACGGCCACCGAGATCAGCTCGCGGTAGCGCCGCGGCACCGCGCCGTCCTCCCGGTCGACCGCCTCCTGGAAGGCGAGCCAGGCGGCGAACTCCGCCGGGGCGGCGCGGCCCACCTTGCGGGCGCGATGCAGGTCGTCGGGGTGCTCGTACACGGTGGTCTCCTCGGTCGACGGGCGGGCGGACTCTGCTGTCCGGCGCCCGACACCACCTCAGCCCAGGTCTCCGGGGCCCGTCCAAGACCGGTTTCGAACGGCCGGGTCGGCTGTCGGTATCGTGGCCGGTCATGGACCTGCGGGCGTTGCGCTGTTTCGTCGCGGTGGCCGAGGAGGGCCACTTCGGCCGCGCGGCCGCCCGGCTGCACCTCGCCCAGCCACCGCTCAGCCGCCGGATCCGGGACCTGGAGGCGGACCTCGGCTGCCGACTCTTCGACCGGATCCCGACCGGCGCCCGGCTCACCCCGGCCGGCGAGGTGCTGCTGACGCAGGCCCGCGACCTCCTGGAGCGTGCCGACCGCGCCCGGGAGCGGGTACGCGACGCCGAGGCCGACCGGGTGCTCGTCATCGGCGTCGTCGCCGGCGCCGGTCTCAACGCCGGCCCGGCGGCCCTGGCCGCCCTGCGGCGCAGCCGTCCCGGACTGCGGGTACGGCTGCGGGAGGCGCCGATCACCGACCCCAGTGCCGGCCTGCGCGAGCGCCGGGTGGACGTGGCGCTGACCCGACTGCCGTTCGACACCACCGGTCTGACCGTCCGCCCGCTCGCGGTGGAGCCCGTCGTCGCCGCCGTCCCCGCCGACGATCCCCTCGCGGGCCGCGACCGGCTGCACGTCACCGAGCTGGCCGAGCGCTCCCGGTTCCGCCTGCCCACCGGGACGGACCCACGCTGGCGCGCCTACTGGCTCGCCGCCGACGACGACTCACCCGGCCCGGTGGTGACGTCGGTCGAAGAGTGCCTGCACAGCGTGCTGTGGGAGAACGCGGTGGGCCTGCTGCCGGCCGGGGCCTCGCTCCGACACGCCCGGGCGGGCATCGCCTTCGTCCCGGTCGACGGCCACCCCCCGAGCCGGATCGTCACCGCCCACCCCGCGGACTGCACGGACCCACTGGTAGACGCCCTCGTCCACGCCCTCACCACCGCCGTCCGGCCCGCAGCGGCCCAACAGCAGCATGTCCTGACGGAGCAGCCGGACGCCTCGACCGGCCCACCGCACGACCGCTGACGGGGGCCCAACTGGGCCTCCACGGTCTGTGTCACGCCTTCAAGAGCCTCGCCTCGTGCGGGTTCAGCGGACCGGGCGGTCGGTGCCGCCCTGCGGGCCCTGTCCGGGAAGGTGGTGGCGGCCCATCGCCGCGTCGAGGCGATCCAGGAGCGGTTCGTCCGCCACGACCTCCAGCACGGCGAGCAGCACGTCCAGGGCCGGCCCGTCACCCTTCGCGACGGCGCGGCAGACCAGATCGACAAAGTCGTCTTCCGACCTGTGGTGTTGAGAAACTGGCATGGTTCTCAGCTCCGGAGCGACGGGGGCGGCGCCGGACGGTTCTGCTGCCCGGGGCCGTCCGACAGGCGGGACAGCGGTTTCAGTCCCCGGATCCGCACGGTTCACTCCTCTCACTCGTCGTCCTACCCCCCGCGCCCGGCAGGGCCTGCGCTCATGGAGCAGCGACGAGGACGCGCGGGAGCCGTTCGGCGACCCGGTCCGCCAAGTCCTCGAACGTCGGTCGCACGAACGGGCCGGCCAGGCGCGCCAGGCCGTTGAAACGCAGCGTCGCGCGGTAGACGACCACGGTGCCTGCCTGCGACGCACGCAGGGTGATGTCGTCGGTGGCGGTCACGGTCCGGTTCTCGCCCACGAAGACCAGCCGGTCCTGGTCGTAGCGCTCCAACCGGTAGGTGAGCCGGGTCTGCCGACTGCGGAAGCGGGAGACGTTGAGCCACGTGGCACCCTCGGCGACCGGTCCGCTGTCGATCCGGGTACAGCTCTCGGTGCCCGGGTCCCACTCCGGCGTGTTGCCGAAGTCCGCCAGGTAGGCAAGAACCTCGCCGACGGGCCGCTCGATGGTGATCCTGCGTTCAACGGTGACCATCCGTGGTGCTCCCTTCGCACGATCGGCGCGCCGCCAGGTGCTTCACCGGTCATTCGTTGCCGGGCGCCGAACGGATGGGTGGCGGGTCCAAGGCCGCCCGCGCGGTCCCGGCCGCTCATCGAGGCGACGGACCGCGGGCGGCCTCGGCGACCGACTCCGCGACGTGCGGGCTCTCGCGTTCCACTCCCCGGAGACGCAGCGTTCACGCAGCGTTGCCGCCCCTCCCCGGGACCGGTGGTTCACCTCCGGTGGTTCGTCACTGGTCCTGGTCGGGCCAGGTCGCCACGACGTCACTCCAGTCGGCGAAGCGGGGGCCGGGAACCGTCTCCTGGGCCGACCGGCCGTTCAACCAGCACAGTTCGACGGAGTCGATCTCGGTGTCGAGTACGCAGCACACTCCCCCGCTGGCAGCGGCGAGGCCGGTGAACACCGCTCTGACGCTCGCGGACTGCTCGAACATCAGGCTCATCCCCGTGGTGGCTGCGGTGAACTGGAGCGAGGCGTAGCGAGGGTGCTCCGCGGGCGCGAACCGGACGGTGAGGTAGATGTACCCGATCGCGGCCCTCCCGAGCTCGTCGAGTTCGAACCCGTGACCCTCGACGAACTCGCGCACGGCGTCGTCGACGCCGACCACGAGGGAGGTGTCGAGTTCGAGCGTGCCGCCGGCGGAGCAGTCGACCGGGTCGCTCTTGAAGTGGGATGTGAACGGGACGACGAGTCGGTCGCCGCCGGGAATGGTCAGCGTGAGCGGAGGCTTCCGGCGGGGTCGCGGCGCGAGCTGGACGAGTTCGGCGAGCGCCCGGGTGACGTTCCGGGCAGGCGTGAAGATCTCGTAGCTGTAGTCGAGTCCCATGCGCCCCTCTCCTCCCGGTCGTGCCGCATCCTCCCATGACGCGGCCGAACGGACCCGCGTCTTTCCCGGGAGCGCACGGTGCGCAGGGTCACCGGAGACAGTTCGTAAACAGGCCCAATGGCCCTACCGTTGGGGGCAGGGGTGGGCAAGGATCGGGGCACGGCAGCAGGGAGGCGGGCATGGGCCACCGTACGGTGGAGTCGGTGATGACCCGGGACGTTGTCCGCGTGGCACCGGAGACGGGGTTCCGGGAGATCGTGGCGGTCCTGGCGGAGTTCGACATCACGGCGGTGCCCGTGGTGGACGCCGAGGACCGGCCGGTCGGCATCGTCTCGGAGGCGGACCTGCTGCGCACACTGGCGGCGCAGGAGGACGACCTGTCGCTCACACCCGAGACCACCCCGAGCGGCGGCCCCGCCACCGGTCGGGCCGCGGTGACCGCGGCGGAACTGATGAGCGGCTCGGTGCTGTGCACCACGCCCGGCGCGAGCGTCGTGGCCGCCGCCCGGCTGATGACCGCGCACGGGGTGAAGCGGCTGCCGGTGGTCGACGCGCAGGGGCGGCTTGCCGGGCTGGTGAGCCGGGGCGACCTGCTGCGGGTGTTCCTCCGCGAGGACCGGCTGATCCATCGCGAGATCGTCGAGGAGGTGCTGGGCAAGGTCGACGGAGTGAGCCCGGCCCTGGTCGGCGTGGAGGTGGTGCAGGGCCGCGTGGTGCTCAGCGGCACCATCGATCCGTCCGGGCTGGCCCCGCTCGTGGCGCGGCTCTGCCGCTCGGTCGACGGGGTGGTCTCGGTCACCGACCGTACGAACTCGGCGCCGGAGACCGGACCGGACCCGTTCCACGCGTACGCGCCGGCACCCTAGTGTCCGCGCCTGAACTTCGATGAATATGCCCACATCTGAACACCAACGGTGACGACCGCGGCCCGCTGCGCCCCCTGCTCCCGGTCCGGGCCGCGGCCGACGCCGGAGCCCGGCACCCGCGCGGACGTGACCTGCGGACCGGGCGCGCCGGACAGCCGGCAGGCGGAGGCCCCGCAGGTGGTGCTCTTCGCCGAGGCGTTCTGAGCGGCGGCCGGGTGCGGGCGGTCCCGGGCGGGGCTAGCCTGCGGGCGTGACGGACTGGGCGACCATCTCCTCGCTGGCCACCGCCGGCGGCACTCTCGTCCTGGCGGTGGCGACCTTCGCCTCCGTCCGCTCCGCCAACCGCTCCGCCCGCACGGCCGAGCGCACGCTGCTGGCCGGGCAGCAGCCGCTGCTGGTGTCCTCGCGGGAGCAGGACCCGGAGCTGACCGCCCGCTTCGTGGAGGGCCGGATCGTCACCGTCCCCGGTGGCGGGGCCGTGGTCGAGGTCCACCAGGACATCGTGCTGCTGGCCATCTCGCTTCGGAACGTCGGCACCGGCCTGGCCGTGCTACAGAGCTGGCACGTGACCCCCGAGGTGCGAACCGAGCGGGCCCGCCCGCCGCTGGCGGAGTTCACCGCCCACGTCCGGGACATCTTCCTGGCGCCCGGCGACCACGGCTGCTGGCAGGGCGCGTTCCGCGACCCGTCGGCTGCGGAGTTCCGGGCGCTGACCGCCGCGATCGACGCCGGGGAACTGCTCACGGTCGACGTGCTGTACAGCGACTACGAGGGTGGCCAGCGGGTGATCAGCCAGTTCGCGCTGAGGCACGACCCGGCCGAGCGGGCCTGGAAGCCGTCGGTGATCCGCCACTTCCCGCTGGACCGCCCGGAGCCCCGCTAGTGTCCTGCGCCGGGAATTCGATGCTGCCGGGCTCCGGGGCTTCGGGGCTTCGGTCACATGCCCGCGTTGGCCCGGTGCCGGGCTTCGATGGCCTCGCCGGTCCTGGCGAAGGCCTTCGAGAGGTGGCGCTTGCCGACGGTGCCGACGACCACGCCGAGTACGCGTCCTTTGAGGTTCTTGCCCTCGCGGACCACGACGGCGTCCACCTCGGTCGTCCCGTCCGCTCTGGGGGTGAAGGTGTAGGTGTGACCCGATCCGCCGCCCCACACGTTGGAGTCGGTGGTCGTCATCACGACGTGGCGGGGGTCGGACCAGTCGTAGTGCAGCCTTTCCCAGATTCCCGCCGAGCCCTCGGTGACGTCGGCCTCGTGCGGGCCCCGGTCGTGCACCTCGAGGTACTTGTCGGCGCTGTTGCCGAAGACTTCCGAGCGTCCCGGCCCGAAGTCGGTGAGTCCGGCGAGGAACTCCTCGGGTGTGGCGGCGATCGTCTGATGCAGGTGAATCGTGGACATGTGCGCTCCTTGCGGTGAGCTGGCCCGCTCCGAGCGTCTCTCTGCGGCCGGTGGCCTGCAACCGTTCCTGCCGTGCCCTCGTTACGGCTCTGCCACGGCCCGGCCCAGGTCCCGTTCGAGTTCGCCGGGTGTCTGGAGGCCGCGGCCGGCGAGGCGGTCCAAGCGCTCACGGGTTTCGGGGCGGGCGATCAGACCTTGGAACGTGGCGGCGTCGGAGCGCACGTTCGCCCGGTCCGGGAGCGTGAGGTCGTTGATGGCGCGTTTGGCGGCTTTGACGCCTTCGGGCGGGAATCCGGCGATGCGCTTGGCGAGACGTTCGACGAAGCCGTCCAGGTCGGCGTCGGGCAGGGCGCGGTTGATCCAGCCGTAGCGCTCGGCGAGGTCGGCGTCGAAGTCGTCGGCGCCGACGACGGCCTCGATGGCGCGGGTACGCCCGAGCCGCCTGGTCAGGTGCTGGATGCCGCCGGCGCCGGGCAGGGCGCCCGTGCCGGCCTCGAACTGGCCGAAGACCGCCTTCTCTCGCGAGGCGAAGATCATGTCGCAGGCCAGGGCGAGTTCGTCCCCGCCGCCGCGGGCCCTGCCGCGCACCTTGGCGATGGTGATCACCGGGACGTGCGCGAGCGCGTGCAGGAGCATGCCGAGCGAGGCGTCACCGGGGCCGCCGGCCTTCGCGGCCTCCGCCGTGTACTGCGGGACCGCCGCGAGGTCCACGTGGGCCGAGAAGAAGTCCGGTGCGGCGCTGTCGATGACGACGACCCGCACGTCACCCGGGTCGGCGTTCAGCGTGGCCACGAGGGAGACGAGGTCGCGGACGAGGTCCACCCCGATGAGGTTCAACGGGCCGGCGTCGAGGGTGGCGAACAGGACTCCCGCGTCCTGCCGGGTGCGGATCGAGGCGTATGCGAAGGTCATGACGGCTCCGGCGGGTCGGTCGGCGGGATCCAGGCCGCGAGGAGGTTCCGGACCGGGTCGCCGCCCTCGCGGGCGAGGTAGAGGGCCCGGGAGCTGATCCACAGCACCGTGCGGCCGAGGTGTTCCGGGTAGTGCCCGATCATCGCGTCGAAGAACTCGACGGGGGTGTCGTGGGCGGCCAGGGCCGCCTCCGCGTCGTCGAGGTACCGGCGGGTCTCGGCGATGAGCCGCTGCGCATCGTCGTCGCGGTTCCTGTTCTGGTGTCCCGCGACGATCCGGCGCGGTCCGAGCGCGGCGACGGTGTCGATCGCCTTGCGCCACGGGCCGAAGTTCCCGTCGGCCGAGTCGGCGAGGTACATGTGCACCCCGTTGTAGATCGTGTCGCCGGCCACCACCAGGTCGAGGTCCGGCACGTGCAGCACGGTGGAGTCGTCGCTGTCGGCGTGTCCCACGTCCACGATGGCGAGGTCGTGCCCTTCGAGGCTGAGGCGGTCGCCGGGAACGGTGACCGCTGTGACGGGGGACGGTGGGATCCGGTCGGGCCAGATGACGTCCCACAGCACGCCCCGGGCCTGCGTGTTGTGGTGCATCTGTGCGATCGTGCCCGCGGAGGCGGCGACCCGGGCGCCGAATCGCTCGGCGAGCATCCCGGCGGTGAACCAGTGGTCGCCGTGCCCGTGGGTGGCGACGATCCACATCAGCCGCTTTCCGCTCGCCTCGACCCAGTCGCCGACCCGCTCCGCCTGCTCGCGGGTCAGGGGCGGGTCGACGAGGACGGCGTCGTGCCGACCGCTGATCAGGGTGACCGCGCTGGGCTGGAAGGTGCGCGGCTGCCCGTCGGGCAGCGGCTGGGTTCCGCCCATCGGCTCCGGGTCCGTGACGAGCACCTCGTGGCTGATGCCGATGTCGGTGGACATGGTTGCTCCTGTCGTTCAGGGCACGCGGCCGGACCGCCGGCCGGCGCTGCCGGGTCTGGTCACGGACGGTCGCGGTCGAGGAAGGCCGCGACATCGCTCGCGAACCGTTGGAGGGAGGATCCGAGGACGCCGGCCTGCGACACGGTCCTGATGGGGGTCCGTGCACAGGAGTGGATCACCGGAACACCCCTCCGGACGGACCTCCCTCCCAGCATGCTTCAGCAGCCGCCGGACCGACACCGCCGCCGCAGGACAGGCCGCTGTGCAGGGCGGTGCCGGGGTCCGGTTCGACGTCGGGCAGGATGGCCCACCCGGCAGCTGCCGCCGCGACCCCAGGGAGACCGCCGTATGGCCGACCACTACCCGTACCGAATCACGACCCGGACAGGTGATCTGCTGCTGATCTGGCGGCTCGGGGAGGGCGATGACGTCGACCGGCTCGTCGTCGACGGTCTCGGACGGCTCCGCACCTTCCCCGACCTTGCCGCGATGAGCGAGTGTTGTCGGCGCAACGGCTGGGAGCTGGTGTGGGAGGACGGGGAGGACACGGCCGCGCTCGACCTCGCGGCCGTCCGGCGGTGGATGCAGCATCCCCGAGACGCTCCGGTACGGGAGGTCCTGCTGCTGGACGCGTGGAACTTTTTCGAGGACCTCTCCCGGAGCCTGACGACCGGCGCGCCACTGCCCGAGCAGGGACCGGTCCACAACAGCGCCTACGACAAACTCTTCGGCGGCACGGCTCTCGACCCGACCGCCGACGACGACGATTCCTGGACGGACGAGGAGGCCGCTGCGGTGCGCGAACTCCTCCGCGCCGGCATGGAACTCTGGGACACCGCCGCACGCGAGTCCGTGGCTGGCTGACCGGCTCATCAGCCGGGAACGGGCGGTCGCAGCAGCCGGTCTGACCAGGCATCGAAATTCCGTGCGACGTCGAAGCGTCCACGCTACGGTGTGGGCCGTTCGGGGCCTGCCGGTCCCCAGGTAGAGAGCGATCCGCACGTGCACTCTTCTTCTTCCTCACGTCATCTCGGACGTTCGACCGCGGCCTCGGCTGCCGTCGGTGTGGTGTTGATCGCCGTGGGTTCGGCGCAGCCCGCGTCGGCGCAGTCCGCCGACAAGGACCGTCCCTCGGTGAGTTCGCCGGCCACCTCGCCCGCGAGCGCGTGCGCGGGTGGCACCGTGCTCGGCGACACCGAGGTCGATTTCCGTGCCCGGATGCAGAATCCGGCGGGTACGGCGCTGACCGCGGAATTCCGGCTCGTCCGGGCGGACCGGCCGGAGACGGCGGTGGCAGCCGCGGGGAGGCTGGCGGTGACGTCCGGTCAGGAGGCGGTGGTGGTGGTGCCCGCCGCGACGTTCGAGAACGCCGCGGGTGGGCGGATCACCGACTTCGTGTGGCAGTTCCGGGCCGACGCCGACGGCCGCAAGAGCCAGTGGTCGCCGCAGTGCCGGTTCTCCTTCGACCCGACCCGGCAGGGTGCGCCGGTCGCTGCGGCGCCGAGCGGCGCGGTGATCGGCAAGCCGGTCACGGTGACGGTGGCGCCTCCGGCCGACGGTTCGGTGCCGGCCGGCTACTCGTACCAGCTGAACGACGGCGCCCCGGTGGAGGTCCGGGCCGACGCCGGCCGTGCGGTGATTGCGCTGACGCCCGGTCGGGCCGTCAACACGCTGACGGTCACCAGTCTCTCCCCCGGCGGCAACGTCGGCGGCCAGGCGCGGCTGGAGTTCTCCGCCGCGGCGCCGCCGCCGAACCTGACGACCGCCGATCTGACCGGTGACGGTATCCCCGACCTGGTGACGGTCGGTGGACGCAACGGGCTTCCATCGGGCATCTGGCTGGCCCCCGGCACCGGCGACGGCCATGTCGGCCCGGCCGTGAACATCGGCGCCGCCGGCCCCGGCTTCAACACCGAACCGACCCCGTCGGACTGGGACGGCGCGCTGCCGCTCACCGGACGGTTCACCGGCGGTTCCTTCCAGGACCTCCTGTTCTACTACCCGGGCGGCATCCGGGCCGGTCACCTCGGCGTTCGCGGCGGCGACGGCAGCGGTGGTCCGCTGCCCACGGGCGGGGTGAACGGCTACCTCTCCGACTGGTCCGGCAGCTACCCCTCGCAGGTCGCCGAGGCCGGCACGGTCTCCGGCCGCGCGACCGGTTTCCCGGACCTGCTGGGCATAGCGCCGGACGGCTCCGGCGGCACGGCGCTGAGCATCTACCCGGCGTATCCGATCCCCGGCATGTTCGACATGCCGACGGCGCTGAACGTCCGCACCCCCGACGGCGCCACCGACTGGAACGACTGGACGATCGCCTCGACCGAGGTCGCTGCCCCCGGCGGCGGCACCGGCACCGCGCTGTTCCTGTGGAAGAAGTCCACCGGCGAGCTGGACCTGTGGAAGGACCTGGCCGCCGACCCGGACACCGGCGCCCTGACGTACCAGTCCGTCCCGATGGCCACCGGCTGGAACACCGGCGCCGACGTCCAGCTCCAGGCGGCGGACATCAACTCCGACGGCACCCCGGACCTGTGGACCGTCGGCGCGGGCGGCCAGGTCACCGCCAACCTGTTCCACGACCTGTCCGCCACCGGACCGGCCGGCCTCACCCAGGTGAGCAGCACCCTCACCCACTGATCCCGCGACGACGCCGAAGCGCCCCCGGACCTCCCGGGGGCGCTTCCGCCCAGCCGGTCCGCCGTGTCCGCCTCGGATGACATCCACCGCAACGCTTCCTGGGAACTTCCTGAGGAGTCCGGCATGGCGGCGGCATGTCAGACATGCTGGCCTGACGGATCCCCGACAGCAGAGGAAGGCGGCGAACGCGTTGCCCATCGGCGTAGCGGTCACCAACCCGGCCCACCCCGATCACGGGCGACTCGTCCGCCACAGGAGAGACGGGCGCAGCGGGACGATCTCCGGGCAGCTGGTCGAACGCGACGGCGAGACGGGCAAACTGCTGGGGCATCGGATCTTCGTCCGCCCGGTCGGCGGCGGAATCGAGTGGGAAGCCGCACCGGCCGACCTCCAACTCGTCGGGGAGCACCCGCCGAACGGCGCGAAGCGCCGCTGACGCACGTCCGCGCCCCAGGGCCGCGGGGTCGGCGGCGGCGTAGCGGTCGGCGACCTCGGCGGGGCCGCCACCGAGGTCGTGGGCCCATGCCAGGTCGGCGGCCGGGGCGAGGGCCATCACCCCGGTGAGCCGCGGCACTTCGGCGAGCCGGCCCGGCGATCCCTCGGGCAGGCGGTGGCGCGGTCCCGCCCACAGGGCCAGGTGTCCGCCGGCGGAGTGCCCGAGCACCACGACGCGGTCGGTGTCCACCGCCGCACCCACGATCCGGCCGACCTCGCCGGGAACGACGTCGACGGCCCGGGCGACGTCGAGAAACGTCTCCGGCCACCCGCCGGTACTCCACGTTGACCGCCGCCCAGCCGCGCGCGGCCAGGTCCCGTGCCGGCGACGACAGTTCGGCCCGGCCGTACGGCTCGCGCCAGAAGCCGCCGTGCAACAGCAGAACAAGGGGTGCCGGGGTGTGGCCCGGCCTGCTACCCCACCCTCATCGGCAGCCAGGAGAACCACCACGGCGGCCGCCCGCCCGGACACCGCCCGGGCAGGTAGGCGCCCGCCACCTCACCGTTGTTGAGCGCGAAGTCCCCGACGAAGACCGCCGCACACACCGCAACCCCCAGCAGGCAGCCGACGGCGATCGCAGCCCGCCGCGATCGCCCCCACATGAACAGGCGCCCCAGGCCGAACCCGACCGGGAAACACATGATGTAGACCAGGAGCCGCACCGTGGACCGGTCGAAGGCGACCTCGGCAGCCAGGCGCGGTGACGTGTCGATCGCGACCTGGGCGGCCTGGTCCGAGCAGTAGGTCCAGGCGTCCACGATGGTGCGTTCCTGCCACGCCATGAGCATGAAACCCAGGACTACGGCCAGGAAGACGCCCAAGCAGCCCAGGGCGACGCCACGCCCCGCCCCAGCCGGCTGCACCGTACCGCCGCCACCCCCGGCTCCGACCGACCCTTCGCTGCTCTCCCTCGTCACTACTGACGTCACCGCTTCCGTCGATGGTCCTTCGGCGCCGGGCAGGCTATCCGATCGCGATCTTGCCGAGGCAACCGGCCCACTCGTCGGCCCGCCCGCACCGCGACCGCACGGAGTAGAAAGGACATATGGGAAGACAGACCGTCGTCGTGCTCTACGTGATCGCGCTGGTGGCTGTCGTGGTCGGCGTGGACATCCTGTTCTTCAGGCACCACCTCTGGGAACGGCTGATGGTGAACGTCGGAATCGTCCTGGTGTTCGCAGCGTTCGCCCTGAGGTTCCTGAAGCGTTCGTGAGCACAGCCACCGTCCACCTGGCGGCAGGTGATCAACCTGCCCCGTCCGACTTCGGCCACGTGCCCAGCAGCCGGAGACGAGGACGCCCGTATTAGTGCAC
This sequence comes from Kitasatospora cinereorecta, assembly GCF_024172095.1. Taxonomy (GTDB): domain Bacteria; phylum Actinomycetota; class Actinomycetes; order Streptomycetales; family Streptomycetaceae; genus Kitasatospora; species Kitasatospora cinereorecta. Next base: position 150,105 of record NZ_JAMZDX010000004.1, read on the forward strand.
GGGACGCCGAATGCAACGGCCTCCCGGTCCATCTCCTGTGGCTCAAAGGCGCCGTCCGCAGTTGAAGGCCCCGGAAACGGCCCACCCGTACTGCGCTTCGACCGACGGTCATGGACGCTGTGCAAGCAACAGCGACCGCATCCGCACAAGCATCTGGTCGAGCAGGTGCACAGCACGGGCCGGCACAGGCGCGTCCCGGTGCGTGGCGCGCCAGTAGGACCCGGTCAGGGACTCGACCTCCGCAAATACCTGATTGTCCTTCGCGCCGGCGAGGATGAGAACGAAGCGCAGGTAGCCAGCGATTCGCGAGTCCTGCCGATGGGCCTCGGCGAATGCTTCCACCTTCGGCAGCAGGTTCACGGCAGCGGGCGCCGCGGGGAAGGCGGCTGCCAAGGCGGCGAGGCCGAGGCGCACGCCCAGGCACTCGGTGTCCCAGCGCGCGAGGATCCCGGCCAGCCGCACCTCTACTGCCGATCTCGCCCGGGAGGCGGCTGCCGCGTCCGCCTGCGGGTGACGGCCGGGCCAGTACTCGGCTGTGTGTCGGTCCGCCTCGGTGGCAATGCTGAGGAGCATCCTGACCAGGTCGAAGCGGTCGCGAGGCGGAACGCGGTCGTCGACGGCCAGCGCGGTGAGGAGCCGAACGCCTTCCGCGGTGTATGTGTCGCAGGTGTCCTGGTGGTGGATCTCGTTGTAGAACTCACCGAGGAACTCGCTCTCCGACCGCCACGGGCCGAACTCCGGCCCGAAGAGGAGTGCCGCTTGGACAGGCATGGAGCGGCCTCCGAACCGGTCGATGGCGACAGTCCGGAAGGTACGGCGGATCTCGGGCTCGAACAGCTCGTGCGGCTCGCCCCCTTGGTCCGAGGTGGGACCGTCAGCACCCTCTCCGGCCGCAGCCCCGTTCGCGCCGATCACGTCCCCCACGAGCCTCACCTGGTCCGCCTTGCTCCAACCACCGTCGCGAGGACGCTACAGGCGGCTGCCGACGACGGACCAGGTCGCTGCCGAGGCCACCGCTCGGAACTGCCGGCGTGCTTCTGAGCGAGTTCGCGGGCTGAGACGGACCGCCGTCCCGGGCGGCGCCACCGGTAGTTTTCCGCTGCCGACAACCAGTCGCGCGCGGGGCGTGCAGCCCGCTCGTTCCCGCCCGTTCCCCGGAGGGATGCCCATGTTCACGGTCAACGAGTACTTCGACGGCACCGTCACGTCGATCGCCTTCAAGCAGCAGGACGCCCGGGCGACCATCGGTGTCATGGCTCCCGGCGCCTACACCTTCGACACCGCCGCCCCGGAGACCATGCACGTGATCAGCGGCGCCCTGACCGTCCGGCTGCCCGGTGCCGACGAGTGGGAGACGTTCACCGCGGGCAGCCGGTTCGATGTCCCGGGCGACAGCGCGTTCGATCTCAAGGTCGAGGGCGACACCGCCTACCTCTGCGAGTACCGCTGACCGCACCCGCCGGCGGCTGCAGCGGGGTCGACGGAACACGGCCCGCCGGGCATTTTGTCGGTTTCTCCCCCATTTCCGATCAGCCGTACACCCCACCATCCGATCTGCATACGACCGGATCTCCCGATTGACCGGCTACCATCGACAGCTTCCGTGAACACTCGCGCGATTTTCGTTATCCGTCGCGCGCACGGGGGTCTCCTGTCTCGAAGGCAGTCGACCGGAGGAGAGACAGATGATGGAGTACGAGACCGAGGAGCTGGTCCGGCAGGCGCCGAGCCCGTCCACGCGCCGGGCGGGCGGCGGGTCGCACCGCAGGGGCGACAACGGACGGCACCGCGCGAGGTCCAGGCCCGGTACGAAGCCGCTGCTCGCGGTGGTCGCGATGGCGGCGACGGCGGCCACCGCGGTGGTCGGCGGCAAGACACTGTTCGCGTCCGGCCCGCAGGACGGCCGGGCGGCGGCCGCACCCGACCCGTCGCTGCCGGTCGGTGACGTGCCGCTGACGCCGAGCCCGTCGGACGTGCCCCTGTCGGCGCCGGACCCGCAGTCGACCGGGCCGACCCGGCTGCCCAGTGCCTCCGTCAGCACCACCCCGGTGCAGCAGTCCGCCACGCCTTCGGCGGCGCCGACCACCCCGCGGGCGGCTGCGTCGCCGACGCGGGCAACCCCGAAGGCCGGCGCCGGGGCCGGCGGCGGCGGCGCCGACTCCGGTTCGAGCGCGGGCCTGGACGCTGCGACGAGCCAGGTCCTCGCGGTGATCAACCAGGCGCGTGCCGCGCAGGGCGTCGCCCCGCTGCAGATCCTCGCCGGGCTTCAGACCAGCGCCAACGCGCACAACCACACCATGGCGGCCGGCTGCGGGCTGCAGCACCAGTGCCCGGGCGAGCCCGCCTTCGGCGACCGCGAGCACGCCGGCGGTGTGCAGTGGGGTACTGCGGGCGAGAACATCGGCGAGGGCGGCCCGATGGCGAACACCACGGAGGCGATAGCCAAGATGGCGGTCGGGCTCACCAACGACATGCTCGCCGAGCAGCCGCCCAACGACGGCCACCGCCGGAACATCCTCAACCCGGCCTTCCACCACATCGGGATCCAGCTGCTGCGCGACTCCTCGGGCACGGTGTGGATGACCCAGGACTTCTCGGACTGACGGCCGGGGCGGCGCTCCGCCGCCTCGGTCTCCTGCGACCGTCCACGCGGGCGGGCCGGCACATCGGCGCCGGCCCCGCGGGAGGCGGCACCACTGGACGGCATCACCCTCGACCGCGACAAACCCGGCGACGTCGGCGGTCACCCCCGGGATACTGGTCGCCCATGGATGAGGTCGAAGTCGTCGTCGCCCATTCCGAGCGCGCGACCCTGCGCGTCGGCGACGTGTTCCTGAAGGTGGACCCCGATCAGGCGCGCATCGACGCCGAGGTCGAGGCGATGTCCCTCGCGCCGGTCCCGACCCCGGAGGTCCTGTGGCGCAGGCCGCCCGTGCTCGCGCTCGCCGCACTCCCGGGGACGACGCTCGGGCGCCTCGGCGGGCCGTCGACCGGGTCGCCGGCGGCGTGGGCCGCGGCGGGCGCCGCCATCCGGAAGCTGCACGACGCGCCCCTGCCGCCCCGGCCCGGCCGCGCCGGCCGGAGCACCGCCGCGCTGGCGGCGGAACTCGACGACGAGTGCGCGTTGCTCGTGACGAACGGCCTCCTGCCCGCCGAGCTGGTCACCCGCAACCGCCGGGTCGCCGAGGCCGCACTCCGACCGTGGACGCCGGCATTCACGCACGGCGACCTGCAGATCGCGCACGTCTTCCTCGACGGCGACGAGGTCACCGGCATCATCGACTGGTCCGAGGCGGGCCGGGGTGACGCCCTGTACGACCTCGCCACCTTCACGCTCGGACACGAGGAGCACCTCGACGACGTCCTCGCCGGCTACGGCACCGACATCGACCTCGACGTGGTCCACGCCTGGTGGTCGCTGCGGAGCCTGCTGGTGGTCCGCTGGCTGATCGAGCACGGCTTCGACCCGTTCGCGCCGGGCTGCGAGGTCGACGTGCTGAGGTCCCGGATGTGAGACGGCCGGCTGCCGGGTGGTCGTCAGTGGAACAGGCGGTCGGCGCCGGTGGCCATCCGGTGGGTGGAACTGTGGCGGTTCACCCAGTCGCGGACGAGGTTGACGGCGTTGGCGCACTGCCAGCCGCTGTCGTACTCGCGGACGCCGGTGAAGGCACCGTAGCCGGCGATGATGCCGTCGACGCGTCCCTCCCCCAGCAGCTTGTCGACGTACCAGGGGTCGTTGTAGGTGGTCGTCCAGGACAGGGCGGCGGCGAGCCGTCCGGCGTCACGGTCCGCGGCGCCCTTCTTCAGCTCGGCGCACGTGTTGTAGCCGGCTTCGGTGCAGTTGCCGAACCCCTTGGTGATGTCGCTGTCGCCGTAGTCCATCGCCCGGTGCCCGGCCGGGAAGCCCGTACCGGACCGGTTGAAGGCGCCCTGGGCCTGGTCGCGGGTGCCGGTCGTCGTGATGCCCTCCAGGGGACCGAGCCTGCCTTCCAGGCTCTGCCAGCCCCGGCCACCGACGTCCGGGGTGCTGCCGCCGTGGTACTCGAAGAAGCCGTACAGCACCTGGATCCCGGCGGCGGTCAGCCGCTGCGCCTTGTCGCGCAGTCCGGCGACGCTGCATCCGCGGTTCTGCTGCTCTCCGCAGTAGTTGGGGTCCTTGATGTCCAGCCAGACCAGCGCCAGGCGGCGGCCCGCGTGGGCGTTGGCGACGATGCGGTCGATCATGCTGTCGAAGCCGGGGCCGAGCCGATTGTCGCCGGCCGAGGAGCAGTCGTGGTAGGCGCGCCATTCGTTCGGGTTCCACCAGGCGCAGACGTCGATCTCGATGCCATTGGCGCCGTGGTCGAGCGCGGCGTCGATGCCGCCGAGGGTGTCGACCCGGTGCGCGATGGCGTAGATGGCGTGACGCTGATCAGCTGCGGCTGCGGCTGCGGCCGCCGGGGGCGCGGCGACCGCGGTGGCTCCGATGATGCCGAACAGCGCCGCCGTCAGCGCCGCTAAGATCCGCCGACGGGCACCCTGCCTGAGGTGAGAGGCCACGGGACCACTCCTTCTTGTCGGTGTACTGACACGCCGTTGAGTGCGCCTACTGTACGTCGACAGAGGATGTGTGGGCGCAACCTCCGGGAAGAGCCTTCACGACGCCCGCGACGGCCGCGCTCAGGCCAGCAGGCCCGACAGCACCGCCGCCGTCGCGCCGAGCAGTTGCTCCGCCGCCCGGCCGCCCGCCGCCGTCCGGGCCAGCAGGCCTTCGCGCGCGGCCAGGATCACCTCGGCGGCCTGGGCGGCGTCCGCTCCGGCGGGGACGAGTTCCGGCAGGGTGCGTTCCAGCACCGCGGCCAGCGCGGACGACACTGCGCGGTCGTGCTCGGCGACCCGGGCGGCCAGTTCGGGCGAGCGTGCCGCGAGGAGGCGGAACTCCAGGAAGAGCAGGATCCATCCGGTCTCGGCCGGCTCGACCCGCAGCAGCGCCTCGACCAGCCGCCGGGCGCGCTCCGGCGCCGTCATCGCGGCTCCGGCGGCCGCGAGTTGTTCCAACTCGGCCATCCGGTCCGCCGCCTGTGCGTCGAAGAGGGCGAGCAGCAGGTCCTCCTTGCTCGCGAAGTTCGAGTAGAAGGCGCCTCGGGTGTACCCGGCGGCCGCGCAGATGTCCTCGATGCTCGTGCGCGCGAAGCCGACGGAGAGGAAGAGGTCGCTCGCCGCCGCCAGGATCCGCGCCCGGGTGTGGACGCGGCGCCGGGGCGGTCGGGGGGCGGCGGGGCCGTCCTGGGGTGGATTCACAGGAACACGATACATGGTGTATTCAATACAGGTCGTATTGAAACCGGACCGCGAGGGACCTCCCCATGACCCGACTGCTGATCACCCATGCCCACCTGCTCCACCCCGAGACGGGCACCCGCACCGAACCCGGCTGGCTGGAGGTCGCCGACGGCCGGATCGCCGAGACCGGCACCGGCCGCCCGCCCGCGGTCGGGGACGGCGTCCGGGTCGTCGACGCCGCCGGCGCCACCGTGCTGCCCGGCCTGATCGACGCCCACGTCCACCTGCTGGTCACCACCCTCGACCTGGCCGCCGTGGCGAACTGGACCCCGGGCTACCTCACCGTCCGGGCCCTCGCCGAGGCCGAACGGATGCTCCGCCGCGGCTTCACCACCGTGCGCGACGTCGGCGGCGCCGACCACGGCATGGCCCGCGCGCTCGACGAGGGACTCGCCCTAGGCCCGCGGCTGATCCACGGCGGCAAGGCGCTGTCCCAGACCGGCGGCCACGGCGACCTCCGCCCGCTCGGCCACGACTCGCACGCCTGCTGCCAGTCGCGTCCCGACTTCGGCCGGATCGCCGACGGCGTGGACGCTGTCCGGGCCGCCGCCCGCGACGAGTTCCGCAAGGGCGCCGCCCATCTCAAGGTGTTGCTCTCCGGGGGCGTCGCCTCCCCGCACGACGAGATCGCCGCCGTCCAGTACAGCGAGGAGGAGATCCGGGCCGCCGTCGAGGAGGCCGACAACCACAACCGCTACGTCACCGTCCACGCCTACCACCCGCGGGCGGTCGACCGGGCGCTGCGGGCCGGCGTGCGCTGCGTGGAACACGGCAACCTGATCGACGACGGCAGCGTCCGACTGCTGCTGGAACGCGACGCCTTCCTCGTACCCACGCTCGTCGCGTACGAGCAGACGGCGAGGCTCGGCGCCGGCTCCGGACTGCCCGAGGCCTCGCTCCGCAAGCTCACCGAGGTCCGCGACCACGGACTGGCCGCCCTCGAGCGCGCCCATCGCGCGGGCGTCAACCTGGTCTACGGCAGCGATCTCCTCGGACCGCTGCACCCGGCGCAGTTGGAGGAGTTCACCCTGCGCGCCCAGGTCCAGCCCGCCGCCGACATCATCCGCTCCGCGACGACCACGGCCGCCCGTCTGCTGCGGATGGAGGGCGAGATCGGCACCCTCGCCCCCGGCGCCCACGCCGACCTGCTCGTGGTGGACGGCGACCCGCTCGCCGACCTCGTCGTCCTGACCCGCCCCGACAAGCACCTGAAGCACGTGATCAAGGCCGGCTCGGTGATCTGAGCCGGGCGGCCGACGACCCCGGAACGCGCCTGACGGTCCGTCCAGCAGTGATAACGACATGCCTCATGTGATCGCCAGATGATAAGTATGCGCAGTGATCATGCGTACTACCCGGCCGATTCGCCGGGCGCTTCCCGCTGCCCTCCTGACCGCCGTACTCGCCGCGCTCGCCGCCTGCACCGGCACCCCGCACACCGCCGCCCCGCCCCGGCCGCACCGAGCGGCTCGGCCGCCGCGCCCAGCCCCTCCGCGAAGCCCACGGGCGCCGACGACCCCGCGCTGAAGGGCTTCTACACCCAGCAGATCGCCTGGTCGCCCTGCCCGGACGACCCGAAGACCGAGAAGATCGACGAGTCCTCGTTCCAGTGCGGCCGCCTGCGCGCGCCGCTCGACTACGCGGACCCCGCGGGCGAGTCCATCGAGGTGGCCCTCACCCGCCGGCCCGCCGCCAAGGCCGACCAGCGGCTCGGCTCCCTGCTCTTCAACCCCGGCGGCCCCGGCGGCTCGGGCATCGAGGAGGTCCAGCACGGCGGCGAGCGCTTCAAGGCCCTGAACGACCGTTACGACCTGGTCGGCTTCGACCCGCGCGGCGTCGGCGCCAGCACCTCCGTGCACTGCCTGGACGACGCCGCCCACGACGCCTGGGCCACCGCCGACGACCGCCCCGACGACCACGGCAAGGCGTACGCGGACGCCTGCACGGCCAAGTCCGGCAAGCTGCTGGCGCACGTCGGCACCCGCGACGCCGCCCGCGACCTGGACGTGCTGCGCGGCGCCCTCGGCGACCCGAAGCTCAACTACCTCGGCTTCTCCTACGGCACCTACCTCGGCTCCAGCTACGCCGAGCAGTTCCCCGACCGCACCGGCCGCCTCGTCCTGGACGGCGCCGTCGACCCCACCGCCGATTAACTCGACCTGCTGGTCCAGCAGTTCGCCGGCTTCGAGAAGTCGCTGCAAGCCTTCGCCGCCGACTGCACCCACCAGGACCACTGCAGCCTCGGCAGCGACCCCGACAAGGCCGCGGGCAAGCTCGCCGCCTTCCTCGACGGCCTGCACGCCGACCCGCTCGCGGCCGGCCACGGCCGCAAGCTCACCGCGACGGCCGGCTGGACCGGCACGCTGAGCATGCTCTACGGCGACAAGAAGTCCTGGGAGTACCTGCGCAACGCGGTCGGCTGGGCCATGCTGCGCGGCAAGGGCGACTACCTCCTCGACATGGCGGACGGCTACAACGGCCGCGACACCGACGGCCACTACAGCAACATGTTCGACGCCTACACCGCCATCCACTGCGCCGACCCGGGGGCGGAGACCCCCAGCGCCGAGCGCCTGCAGGCCGCCCTGGCCAAGGTCCGCGAGCAGGCCCCGCTGGTCGGGGCGCACTTCACCGAGAAGGACCTCTTCGACCCGGACTGCCGCTCCTGGCCGACCCACTCGACCGAGCAGCCGCACGTCGTCAAGGCCACCGGCAGCGCGCCGATCCTGGTCGTCGGCTCCACCGGCGACCCGGCCACCCCGTACGCCTGGGCGGAGAAGGTCGCGGCCGGGTTCGCCAACGCCACCCTGCTCACCCGCGAGGGCGACGGCCACACCGGCTACGGCAAGAGCACCTGCATCACCAACGCCGTCAACACCTTCCTGACCGACGGCACCATGCCGGCCGCCGGCACCCGCTGCCCCACCGACTGAGCCCGGGCGGCCGCCCCTTCGGACCGCGATCCGAAGGGGCGGCGGACCCACCGGTGTCCCCGTTCGCTCCGCACCACCGCTCTCCGAGCCCCTGGCCTGCGCGAACGCACACCCCGGCACCTGGCCGCCGGCAGCAGCCTGCCATCATCTCCGCATGTTTCCCGCACCGCCGCTCCCCGCCGCCCCGCCGTTCACCCCCGCTGCCGCGGACCAGTGGCGTGCGACGCGCGTCTGGCGCCGGTGGGAGACCCGCTGGCTCGCCCTGCTCCCGCTGGCCGTTGCGCTGCTGGCGATGGTGTCCGACACCTCCTGCCCCACCCCGACCGCCTGTTCCGACGTCTCCCGATGGCCCGCCGTGCTCGCGGCCTCGCTCCTGGTCGCCGAGTTCTTCGTCCTGCTGGCCAGGCCGCGAAACCTCTGGCTCGTACCCGCCGTCACCGGCGGCCTGCTCTGGCTGATCCCGGACGGCCTGCCCAACCAGCTCACCAACTCGGCCTCGCTGCTGGCCCACGGCCTGCTGGCGGCAGCCCTCGGGCGGGTGGAGCTCGGCCGCCGCCGAGCCCGGGCCCAGGTGGAGACCCTGATGGGACCGCCGCTCCCGTACCCGTGGACGGCGGCAGGTGCCACCGCGGCGCCGACCACCGGTTGGACGCCCTGGATCCGACGCGCGCTCGGCGCCCTGCTGCTGACGGGCGCAGCCGTCCTCGCGGCGCTCGGCGCCGTCGACCTGAACGACAGCGAGACCCGCGCCGCCGCCGCGACCCGGGTCGAGGGAACGGTGGTCGCCGCGGACCCGGACTACGTGGAGGTCCGCTTCCCGCTGCCCGGGAGCAGGCGAGCGACCACCGCCCGGCTGGACAACGTGTGGGACGACACCCCGAAGCCCGGCGATCCGCTGGTCGTGCTGGCCGACGAGCAGGGCTTCGTCCTGGTCGCCGGCGACACCTTCGATCCGAGTGGCTGGGCCGCCGGCGCCACCGCGTCCGGCACGCTGGGCATCCTGCTGCTCGCCTCCGCCGCCCGCTCCGTCCGCCGCCGACGAGCCCTCACCGAGCCCGGGGCGCCCGCACTCGCCGTCCAGGTCACGCTGGACGGCCACGGCTCCCCCGCGATCCACCCGGTCGGCGAGGACACCGGCCTACCCGCCGTGTGGCGGATGCGGGTCCGCGAGAGCTGCAGCTACACGGCGACCGACGACAACGACCCGACCTGGCTGCACGAGGACACCCTGAGCAAGCAGGCCGACCACGCGGACGAGTTCGAGGCGTACGGCGTCGACGAGGCCGCCCGAATCCTGGAGCAGGCCGGCCGGCCCGTCCCGGGGCTGCTCTACCAGGGTCCGGACGGCGCATCCGCGCAGGTCCTGGTCTACCGTCCGCCGACGCCCGGCGCGGACTGGGTCGCGGACATCGCCGACGAACGCCCCCTGCCCCGGCGACTCGTGCGCCGCAAGCCCGGACGCCTGGAGCAGGAACTGGCCGTCCCCGCCCTGGCGGCCAAGACCCTGTCCGCCGTCCCGGACCTCCCCGACGCGCCGCGCGAGCCGGCGCGGGTGTTCGGGATGCCTGCGGCTCTCCGCATGACGGCCGGGCCGCTCACCGCAGCGCTCCTGTCCGGGCTCGTCGTGCTGGCGAGCCCCCACACCCTGGTGGGTGGCCTGCTCCGTCCGCTCGCCTTCGGCAGCGGCGCCTTCATCTGGACGGTCGCGGCCCTCGGCTGGCAGATCTCGATCGACCGCGACGGCGTGTCGACCGCCGGGGCGCTGCGGCACCAGCGGATCCCCTGGGCGCAGGTCAAGGCCGCCGCGGTGCACCGCGGGAGCCTGGTCATCAAACTCACCGACGGTCGGGAGAACAGCCGCGGCAGCCTGCCCGGCCGCCTGCTGCACCGCCACCTCGGCGGCCCCTCCTCCCCCGCCGAAGCAGCCGAAACGATCACGCTGCTCGCCCACCGCCCCGCCCGCCGCCCGCTCGAAACCCCCACCCTGCCGCCGATCGGCCGCCCCCAGCTGCTCATCAACCGCCTCTCGCTCGCGGCGTTCCTGACCTTCGCCCTGGCCCACTACTTCCTCTGACGAGCCGACTCCGAGCTCAGGGCTGTCCGCCCAGCCCCAACTTCCCCACCCCGTACGGGGAGAAGATCATGTGGGCGGCCCAACCGTGGTGGACGAGCGCGACCTGGGAGGGGAGCGGCATCACCGGATAGAGGGCCCTGCCTCGCGACCAGTTCGCGAGCAGGCCCCTCGGTGGTCGAGACGGTGGCCGCGGCCCCGCTCCTGCTCCCGGACGGATCACGGCCCGCCACTTGGGCGCGCCGCCCGGTCTGCCGCGGCGGTCGGGCATGGCTGCAGTTCCAGGACCGACGCACCTGGTACCGCCTCGAACTGTGACCACGGGCGCGCTAGGACGGACCGGCGCCCGACGCTGCCGTCCGGGCGGGAACGGGGCCGACATCGCACTGCCTCACCCGCCGATGACCGCCCGGTAGCCGGCAGCGTCGAGGAGCCGGTCGAGCTCGGCCTTGTCGGAGGGCTTGAGCTTGAAGATCCAGGTCTCGTACGGCTCCTCGTTGATGAGTTCCGGACTGTCGCCCAGTTCCTCGTTCACGGCGATCACCGCGCCGCTGATCGGCGCATAGATGTCCGACGCGGCCTTGACCGACTCGACGACACCGGCGGCGTCGCCGACCGCGAAGGACTTGCCGACCTCTGCCAGCTCCACGAAGACGATGTCGCCGAGCGCCTGCTGGGCGTGGTCGCTGAGTCCGACCGCCACCGAGCCGTCCGATTCCAGACGCGCCCACTCGTGCGACTCGGCGAATCGCAGATCAGCCGGGATGTTCGACACGCTCGCTCCACTCAGGTCGACGTTGATCAGCGGACTCATCATCACCCACGACTCCACCGGACCGGCCGAAGCAGCGCGCTGTCCTGACGGCGTGTCACGGAAACGGCCGTGTGCGCACCGCCTCCCCGGGTCCGGCACATAACGAATGCGCTGCAGCCGGTGGCGCTTGCGCCCACTTTGCTCACACAAGAGCGGAATATCTTATTCCGGAAGAGGGATTGAACCCCTAGGGTTCCGCGCATGGTGGGTTCCATTGACATTCACTCGTCCGGGTACGTTGCGGGCGGCGCGTTGGGCCGGTTCCTGATGGTCGGCGGCGGCGCCGGCCTTGTCTGGTGGCTGACCCGCAGGTGGCGCAATCCGGTCGCCGCGACGCCGGAGGAGGTCGCCGGGGCGAGCGCCCTGGGCAGGAAGCGCAGGAGGTTCCTGGGGCTGGGGCTCGCCGTGGCCGTCACGTCGCTCTCCGCGGCCATCGCGGTGGACGCCACCCGCTCCATGGGTCCCGGTCCGAGCATGCCCCTCGATTCGACCTACCGGATCATCACCGCACCCGACACCGTTGCGGGCTACCACCTCATCACCGCCCACCCGGCATCCGGGATCTCGCCGGAGAGTCAGCTCCAGGACAGCCAGGAGAAGTGCTGGTTCTACTCGAAGACCCCGGGCGGGACCGAGCACAGCCTGCTGTTCTGCGCCTCCACTGTGCACGGCGATCAGACTGCGGCAGCCACTCGGGCCGACCACTCCTACGCCTGGCTCTTCGAGAACTACTTCGCCGCTGTCAAGGTCGGCGACGCCGAGCAGGTCGACGCCGGACCCCTCGGCGGGCAGCTGCGCTGCGGCCACACCAGCACCAACGGCTTCGCCCTGTGCCACTGGGAGGACGCCTCCAACACCGGCACCCTGGTGGTCACCGGGCACACCGCGATCCCGGACACGGCCGCCATCACCCTCCAGTTCCGCGAGTCCGCCGAGCACTGAGCCCCGCCGGGGCCCCGTCGGCGTCGCGACCGGACCGGCCCGGGTACGTTCCCGCTCCGACCCGCTCCGGTCCCGCTCAGGCTCCCAGGTTCCTGAGAGCGCTTCCCGAAGGTTTCCTTAAGGAAGGCCCAAGCCGGGTCGAGGGCCCTTGACCCGGCCAGTGGTCCAGTCCAGTTTGGGAGTTGCCCCGTCCGGACGGGGGCGGCCGCACCTCGCGGCCGCAGCACCCGACGCCGTCGCGCACGGGTGCCGACCGTTGTGCGCCCAGCGCCGCCCCGCATCTCCCGGGCGGCGGTCCCCCATGCCTCGGAGAGGTCCCCGATGGAACGTGCCCCGCTCCACTCCCCCACCCCCGGTCGGCATCGCCGCCGACGCGGTGCCGTCGCCGCGGCGGCGATCGCCGCGCTCGGTCTGGCCGCCGCCGGCGCGACCGCGGCCCTGAGCGGCGGTGACGCCCTGGCGTCCGCAAGCGCCCCCGCCGCCTCCAGCGGGCTCGGTTCGAACTGGTACGCCTCCGCCCCCTACCTCATGCCCGAGGACAACAACCTACCCGACCCCGCCGCCGTCATGGACGCCACCGGCCAGAAGGCCTTCCAACTCGCCTTCATCCTCGACCAGGGCGGCTGCACCCCCGCCTGGGGCGGCACCTCCCCCATCGACACCGACACCACCATGCCCACCGTCATCCAGAAGATCCGCACCAAGGGCGGCGACGTCTCCGTCTCCGTCGGCGGCTACGGCGGCACCAAACTCGGCCAGACCTGCGGCACCCCCGAAGCCACCGCCGCCGGCTACCAGAAAGTCATCACCAAGTACAACCTCAAAGCCCTCGACTTCGACCTCGAAGAACCCGAATACGAGAACACCGCCGCCATCCACAACGAAATCGGCGCCGCCAAAATCCTCCAACACAACAACCCCGGCCTCTACATCTCCATCACCACCGCCGGCACCAACGCCGGCACCGGCTGGTTCGGCACCCAGATGCTCAACGAGGCCAAGACCCAGGGCTTCACCCCCGACAACTACTCCATCATGCCCTTCGACGGCGGCTTCAACAGCGCCACCGCCCAGACCGACGCCCTCACCAAGTTCAACCAGATCCTCCAGACCACCTTCGGCTGGAACGAGACCACCGCCTACGCCCACGAAGGCGTCTCCCTCATGAACGGCCGCACCGACGCCGCCGAATACTTCCGCCAGAACGACTTCCAGACCCTCCTCGACTACGCCACCACCCACAAACTCGCCCGCTACACCTACTGGTCCGTCAACCGCGACCGCCAATGCACCGGCACCGTCGACCCCGGACTCTCCGGCTCCTGCTCCAGCGTCACCCAGAACGACTGGGACTTCACCAAATACACCGTCAAATTCGCCGGAGCCACCCCACCCACCACACCCCCCACCACCCAACCCCCGACCTCGTCCGCCTCGCCGACGTCGTCGACCTCGCCGTCGTCCTCACCCACGGGCAAGCCGGGCACCTGCACCCAGCCCGCGTGGAGCGCCTCGACCGTCTACACCAACGGCAACAAGGTCTCGTACCAGGGGCATAACTACCACGCGAAGTGGTGGACCCAGAACGAGATCCCGACCAACAGCGGTCAGTGGGGCGTCTGGGCCGACGACGGCCCCTGCTGACGTCTTCTGACGTCTCCTGACATCTCATCAGGACCCGCTACCCGCACATTCACCCCGGCGCAGCGCGAGGGAGATGGCGTCATGGAGCAGCTCTGGTTCCGGGTCGACGTGCCGATCAGGAGCACCGTCGGACCCGATCGGCACGGTCTCCATGTCCTCGTCGGGCAGGCCGACAGCGGCGCGCAGGCCCTGTGGCTCGCGCGGGAGGCGTGCGAGGCGGCACTCGCCGCGCGGACGGCGGGGCTCACCGTTCCGCTCCGGCGTCCGGACGGGTGGACGGCGCGGGGTGTGCGTCCGGGGTGGGGCTTCGACTGGTCGGCCGCGACGGTGGTCCAGTGGGAGCGCGACAGCCTGCTCCGGGCCCTCGGCAGGGTGGGCGACGTCGCGTTCGGCTGATCCGAGCACGCGCGGGGCGCCCGGGTGGTCCGTCCACCCGGGCGCCCCGACCGGGCGCTCCGCGCCGGTCGGCTCAGGGTCGTGGCCGGCCAGTGAACCGTGGTCACGTCCTCCCCGCTGCACCGCGGCCTCTGCCATGGCGCGCTCCCGCTGCCCGCGCGCCGCCATGGCCGGACGGACGACCTCGCGCCGCCGGCCCGTGCGGAGGAGTGCAGGATCCGTCGGCGTCAGCCCTGGTTCTCGACCTCGGCCTCGGCGACCGCGATGGCGAAGCCGAGCGCCTCGGTGATGTGGGTAGCGGCCGACATCACCCGGGCCGTGCCGACGATCGGCGCGATCGCGACCAGCACGTCCTGCAGCTGGCTCGCGGTCATGTGCTCGCGCATCGCCGGTTCGAGGTGGGCGAGGTAGGAGACGGCCGGTGCGTCCATCGCCGCGAGCGCCGCGATCCGCGTGAGGATCAGCATGTCGGGGGCCAGGCCGCACCGCTCGATCGAGTCGGCGGTCATGGCCATGAGCGTGTCGAGGACGGGGGTCTCGGAAGTGGTGGGCATGTCCGGTCATCTCCAGGTGTCGTTCTGCTCCGTCCGGCCCCCTGCAGGGGCACCGGGACGCCCGCCGGGCGCCCTCCGACCGTAGGCAGCCACCGCACCGGCCGCACGGACACTGCGCCACACGGGTGGCGGCCGCCGAAGCGGACGAGCCCCGCCGCCGGAACGCCGAACCAGCTCCGAACCAGCTCCGAAGTAGCACCGACATCGCAGTCGTGGGACCTTTGGTGGACGGAGGACTCCGACCGGGTCGCACGGGAACGGGCGACGCACCTCACCGAGGGAGACCCAGCATGGCCAGCAATGTCGGCGATGCACCGGAGGGTGCTCGCGTCAGCCGGAAGCGGTTCGCGACCGGCTGGACCACCTTCGCAGCCTGCCTCATGATCTTCGGCGGATCGATGGCGGTCTTCCAGGGGATCGGCGCCATCGTCAACGACGACCGCTACGTCGTCACCGGCAACTACGTCTACAAGTTCGACGTCACCGGCTGGGGCTGGATCCACCTGATCCTGGGTCTGGTGATCGTGCTGGCGGGCTTCATGATCTTCAACGGCGCGGTGTGGGCACGGACCGTCGGTGTGATCGCCGCAGGACTGAGTATGATCGCCAACTTCCTGTGGCTGCCGTACTACCCGTTCTGGTCGATCGTCCTGATCGCCATCGACGTCTTCGTCATCTGGGCCCTGACGGCAGGAACGCACCGAGAGACGGCCTGACACACCGGAGCGCCCGGGTGGACCTCGTGTCCGCCCGGGCGTTTCCGTGCGTCAGGAGGACTTCACCGGGCCGACCGGCTGTGCGGTGACCGACAGCCGCAGGACACCCAGGTCGTGGCCGACGATCACCTCGACACCGCTTCCGGCAGCGGCAGCCGCGAGGCAGGTGACCGCCACGTCGAGCTCGACGCGACGGACGGCGCCGGTCTCCGGCTCCCAGATCCGCACGCTCCGCCCCTGCCTGCTGCCACTGATCACGACACCGGGCCGGCCCGGCAGGGTGAGGGCGGCGAGAGCCGTCACCGGGCCGCCGGCGGTGTCCGGGGGCAGTCCGTCGCCGACGGGCCGCCCGGTCTCCGGGTCCCAGAGCAGGACCACGCCGTTGCGGTCCCCGGTGGCCAGCAGCGTGCGGCCGTACGCGGGCGCCGCCGCCACCGCAGTCACCCGGTGGCGGAGGTCGCCGAGCGTCCGGGCGTTCGGCGGTACGGCTGCGCCGCGGTCCCACAGGTCGTCGACGGTGGGGTCCCACAGGTGGACGTCGCCCTGCGCGTCCGCGGCGGCGATCAGCGTGTGGTCGGCGGCGATCGGGACGGCGGCGACGGAGGTGATCGGACGTCCCTGGGGGTTGAGGCGGGCGAGCGGATCGCCGGTCCGCGGGTCGCGCAGCCGTACGGCGCCCCGGGAGGTTGCGGTGACGAGCACGGTCCGGCCGTCCGGAAGGGCGGCGGCGCACATGCCGATCACCTCCCCGAGCCAGTTGCCGACCGGTCGGAGGACGGGCTGCCCGGTGGTCGCGTCCCAGAGGCCGACCGTCCCGGTGTCCCCGCCGCTCGCGGTCAGGACGGTGCCGTCGGGCAGCGCAAGGGCCGTCAGCGACCGGACCCGGTCGGGGTGTCCGGTGAGCGGGCCGAGGCGCAGCCGTCCGTCGGCCGGGTCCCAGAGGCGCAGCGTGCCGCTGTCCCCCGCGCCGACGACGAGCGTCGGCAGGCCGGGGCGCACCACGACGGCCAGCGCGTTGACGCCTTCGCCCGCCGTGGCCTCGGGGGCGCCGAACTCGGTGACCTGGCCGCCGGGTGTGCCGTCGGCCGTGAGCAGGCGGTTCCCGTCGCGCCGGAGCCGGTTGCGCCCGCCGCCCGTCGGGCGGTTGCCGTCGAGGGTCGACCGGACAGCCGGGCCGTCGCTGTACGGGCGGGCGCCGTCGGGGTGCGGTACCAGGCAGTCGGCCGTCGTCCAGGTCTGCTCGCAGTCCGGGCAGTGGTGGGAGCCGGTCAGCAGCATCAGCGTCCTGGCCCACTGCGCTCCGGCCCAGCCGGGGGCGCCCTTGACGGCGACCATGGCGGCAGCCAGGCACAGGACGGCCTGCCCCGACGTTTCGCGCGGCACCCCGGCCGCCGCGACCTCGCGCGCGACCCGCACGAACGGCTCCCACCCCTCCCCCAGCGCGTCGTCCCGCAGGGCGGCCGCGACCTCGCCCCACGGGTGCCCGCCATCCCGCCCGCCGTCGGCGTCGGCCTCGGCGTCGGGCGATGCCGGGGCCTCGAACGGCGGCCGCACCGGGTCGACGAGGAAGTCGGCCAGCTCGGTTTCGGTGTCGCACTCCGGACAGACCAGCACGAGGTACGTCTCCTCGGGGTCGAGGAACCGCCACAGCACCTCGGCGATGTGATGACCGGTGAGGGCGACGCAGGACAGCGCGAGCCGGGCGCACTCCACCGCGGGGGTGTCGGCCGC
This sequence comes from Kitasatospora cinereorecta, assembly GCF_024172095.1. Classification (GTDB taxonomy): domain Bacteria; phylum Actinomycetota; class Actinomycetes; order Streptomycetales; family Streptomycetaceae; genus Kitasatospora; species Kitasatospora cinereorecta. The sequence continues at coordinate 167,228 of NZ_JAMZDX010000004.1, forward strand.
GAGAAGGGCCCGTACCGCCGACCGTTCGGCCCGGCGGAGCGCGGCGTCCAGACCGGCTTGGAGATCCGCCGGGACGGGGCGGCGGCCCGCCGCGGTCACCAGGAAGCCCAGATCCACCCAGAACTCCACGAACCGCTCCGGCGGCAACGCCGACGCCGTGTCGACGACGTGCGGCAGCACGGCGTAGGCGCCGTCCAGGACGATGTCCTCGCGCATCACACCGTCGGCCACGCCCCGCCAGACCTCGTACCACCCGTCGCCGGAACCGTCGCCGGAGCTGTCACCGGAGCCGCCGGCGGTCACGGCCTCCATCGCCGCCATGACCTGTCGCACCTCGTCAACGGCGACACCGCCGAGTTCGCTCCAACGGGGGCTGTCCAGGGGTAGCTTCGCGCTCATGGAGGGAGGCTAGCGATCACCGCTGACGGCCGGTCAACCCGGTCGGCCGTCCGGCCACGCGTCGGCGGCGGCCACCAGTGCGTCGGGCGCGACCAGTTCCAGCAGCGGCAGGACCTGCCACCAGCCGTCGAGCGCCGCCGCCCGGACGGCCGACCGGCGGGCCGCGGACGGTTCCGCCACCTCGGCAAGTTCCGTCAGGGCGCGGGCCCGGGTCGACCGGTGGGCGATGGACCGGGTCAGCGTCTCCGCGCGGTCCGTCTCGCCGCGGCGGCCCAGCTCCCGGACGACGGCGACCAGGGCGTGGTCCCGGGCCCACCGGTCCTCGATCGTGCGGGCAAGGGTCTCGGCCCGCCCGGTCTCCCCGCGCCGGGCCAGCTCGTCGGCCACCGCGACCAGCGCCCGGGCGCGCGCCCGACCGTCCGTGATCGCACGGGCCAGCGCCTCCGCCCGTACGGTGTCACCACCGCGCGCCAGCTCGCGGACGATCTGCGCCTGCCGCCCCGCTCGCAGGTCGGGAGCGCGCATCGCGTCGGCGAAGGCCTCGGCCCGCTCGACGTGCCCGTGCCGGGCCAGCATGCGCGCCGCCGCCGTGCACAGGGCGACGGCCTCACCGGACGACGTGCCGCAGGTGGCGAGCAGCGTCTGCGCCCGCTCCGCCAGGGCAAGGGCCGTCTGCGTGGTGGAGCCCGCGGTGGCCGCCTCGAGCAGGTCCGTCATCACCTGGACGTCGACGGATGTCCGGTGCGGGTCGCCGAGCAGGGCGTCCAGCCGGCGCAGGTCGCCCCTGCCGAGGTCGCGCAGCAGCACCGCCGTCAGGGGACGCGGCCGGTCCAGGTCGAAGCCCTGCCCGGAGGCACCCCGGGACCGGGCCGAGCGCTCCAGGCGGTCGGCCAGACAATCCGCCCGCCCGTGGTCGCCGGTGACGGTGGCCACGTCGAGGAGGACGAGGAGAACCCGCGCCGTCAACGGATCGTCGGGGAACAGCATCTCCTCGGCGCGCTCGGCGAACGCGCGTGCCGCCGCGACGTCGCCGCCGTCCGCCGCCGCCTTCGCCAGCAGCGCCCAGGCCGTGCCCCAGTGGTGCGGGTAGCGGATCGCCTCGGCGAGGGCGACCGCCCGGTCCCGCTCGCCGGCCCGCTCCCACGCCGGTACGAGGCCGACCGACCCACGGTCGCGATACTGCCGCAGCGGGATGGCTTCGGCCAGTGCCTGCGCGCCGTCCAGGTCCCCCGCGGCGGCCGCGGCCTGCACCAGTGTCAGCAGCGCATCGCCCTGGCGGAGTTCGTCACCGATCGCGAACGCCGCCTCGGCCGCACGGGCGAGGTGCCCCGCGCGGGCCAGCGCCTCCAGGAACCACAGCGGGACGGACCCGGCGCCGAGGTCCCGCGGTGCGGACAGCCGGACCAGCGTCGCCAGACAGGGAGCGAACCCACTCCGGCCGGCCTCCCGCCCGGAGTCGGCCTCTGGCACGAGCCCGCCCCGTACCTCCCGCACCCGCAGCGGGTACAGCGAACCGCCCCACTGCGCCAGCCCGTCCTGCACCGCCACCGCCACCGCCCCCGTCCGGTCGCGCCCCGGCCGACGCCCGGGAACCACTCCTCAGCGTGACAGGGACCGATGACAATCGGCAGCCGGGACAGCTGGACCCTGGAGACCGTCGGCCCGGCGTCCGGGCCATCGGAGTGCGAGGCGTCCGGGCGCGGGCGAGGCTGGGGGCAGGGACGGCGAGCCGGCGGCCGTCGTACGGCAGCGACGGACGGAGAGTGCCCATGGGCGGCGGCCCCGAACGAGCCGGGCGCAGCGCACTGGTCCTGACCGAGGGCGACGCGGTCGAGCTCCTCGCCTATCTGATCTGCTCCGCCCGCACCCAGGTGGACGAGGCCGCCGAGTACGCACCCCTGCGGCTGCTCACGGCAGCGGGACGGCTCGCCGAGATGATCGAGCCCCACGCGGGTGACCGGCTGCGGGCCCTGCTGCAGGACGTACGGCGCGGGCACGCCGAGACCTCGGTCCGGGCCGGCGATCCGCAGGGCTACGTCGACCGGCTGGACGCACTGTGCCGCACCCTCGCAGCCCACCTGCTCGCCTCACCCGATCTCGCCTCACCTGACCTCGGCGCGGCCTCATGAGCGGCGAGCGGCCCGCGGACGCCCCCGACGCGGGGGCCGTCGACGCGGAGCCCGTCCTGCGGGCGATCCGCACCCGCCGCGTGGTCCGGGCCCTCGCCGAAGCGCCGGTCGACCCCGAGCACCTGCGGGCCGTCCTCGACAGCGTCCGGTACGCGCCGCACGCCGGAAACCGCCGCCTCCACCGGTACGTGGCCGTCACCCGACCCGGCCTGCTGCGGGCGATCCGGATGGTCTCCCCCGGGATGCTGCAGCATCCGGCGGCGGCAATCGTCGTCTGCGTCGACTGGGCCGGGGTGCGCGCCTACGGCTTCCCGGAGAGCAACCCCGGGCCGTACATCGACGTGGGAACGGCCGCGGCGACCATGCTGCTGGCCGCGCACGCCCTGGGACTGGGCGCGGGCCCGGTGACCTCGTTCAGCCGCGCGGCGGTCGCCGTCCTCCTCGGCGCACCGGACGGGGTACGGCCCGAGCTGATCGTCTGCCTCGGCCACCCGTCGCCGCAGCAGCCTCCCCCGGTCCGCCGCACGGGCGGGCCGGCCTGGGACGACCTCGTCCGGTGGGAGCAGTTCTGACCCGAACCTCCGAGGTTCCTCAAGTCCCCTTGCTGTACCGCGAACACGGCGACCACGATGATCACCATGACCGGACTTCTCGGAATGAGCACCAAGCACAACGTCGTCCTGACCATCCGGGACGCGGACACCCTCGCGGCTGCCCTGGACCGGGCCCTCGCCGACGCCCCGCCCGAGGAGCGCCCCGGACTGGAACGCGCCGCCGCACTCGTCCGGTCCACCGCCGCGGCGACCGAGACCAGGCTCCGCGCCGACTGGGTCCGATCCCGCCTCGCCGCCGTCGGCTTCACCGGCGCCCCCGACTCCGTCGCCGCCGTCCGGGCCCTGCGCCAGGCCGAACCGAAGCTCAGCCTGGCGGCAGCTGTACAGCTCCAGCGCGACGCCCTGGCCGAGCCCGCATAGCCACCTGATCGGTGACGCAGCGGGATCAGGCACCGGGTGACGCGGTCACCCAGGTGATCGGCATGGCCGTCCTGCACACCGACTTCGACCGGGTGCACAGCTGCGCCTCCCGGCTGCGGTCGGCCGGGATGGGGCCGAGGACGTCGTCCACCGAGCGGAAGGACACGAAGGAGACGACGAGTCCGTCCGCGGTACGGAAGGTCCGCTGCTGCACCGGGTCGACGACCGGCGTGGAGCCGTCGTAGAGGACCACCTGCTCGGTGGAGTCGACCACCACCGCGGTCCAGTCCTCGCGGTGGCCGCCCGACAACTCGTCACCCAGCACCACCGGGCCGAACATGTCCGGCCAGAAGGCTGCGGTCATGGGTGTCCTGAGGCAGTGGATCTCCGTCGCCCGGTCACCGTCGGCATCCGCTTCGAGCGCGGCGAGGCACATGCGCTTCCGGTCGGACACCCAGGCAGCCCGGGCATTGTCGGCAGAGTCGTCGAGGACCACCAGGTTGTCGGCCGTGGGCGCGGCGTAGCCCTTCGGCACCGGCTGCTCGAGCAGCCGGTCGAGGATCCAGCGGTCGCGCGGTGCCATCGGTTCGCTGCCCAGTACGGGAACCTGGCGGGCATCGACCGTCGCAGGCCCGTTGCCCGCCGGCGGCGGTGCGGGACGCGCCGACGAGTGGCAGGCGGACAGAGCAAGGAGTGCGGCGACAACCGCACATCGGCAGACGAGAACTGTTCGACCCATCGCATCCCCCCGAGCGACGTGGCACCTTCACACAGCTGCCGAGGTGATGCCCGCTCCCCGCCGTCGGGACACCTTCCCGTCTCACCGCCCACGACTGGCACGCCCCCGCCGAACTCGCCCCGCTCGACGGTGCCGAGGACTTCCGGGGCGCGAACGCCGGTACGGTGCGCAACTTATGGCACTCCGTCTGCTTGACCGGAATCTGATGAGGTGCCATATTATTTCTCGTGACCCAGCCCCACGAGACCGACCAAGGCGCTCCCACTCTCGACCAGGCCCGCCGCCAGATCGCCCGCTACGGCCTCACGGCCGATCCGCAGGCAGTCCTGGTCGCGGCCCGGCTGATGGCAGCCGGCGCCCGGATCGCCCAGGCGGGCGAGGTGCATTTCGGCCGCTTCGGTCTCTCCACGGGCCGCTACCGACTGCTCGCCGACCTGGAGGACCACGGCGGCGAGAAGTCGCCCTCCCGGCTCGCGGCCAGCCTCGGCGTCTCGCGGGCGACCGTGACGGGCCTGGTCGACGGCCTGGAGCGGGAGGGCCTGGTGGTGCGGCGGCCGTCGACCGAGGACGGGCGCGGCAATGTGGTGGTCCTGACCGCGCGCGGCGCCGACAAGCTGCGCGACCTGGCGCCGGAGCACTTCACCCGGATGCAGGCGCTGGTCGGCGGGCTCACCCCCGAGGAGCGCGCCACCTTCCTGGACCTGTTGGCCCGGGTGGTGGCGGGCATGGACGCACTCACCGAGGACTGACCCTCACCGGGCGGGCCGCCGGACGGCGACCCGCCTCCTTTTCACCCACATAGTTAGGCACCTAAGCACTAATCTTAGGCGCCTAAGCATCAAGACACAAAGGACAACCCATGAGCAAGAGAGCCGACGGCGCTCCCCCACCCTTCGTCCTGTGGCGCGAGGTCCTGATCGCGTACGCCATGCCCGCCCTGACGGCCGGTCTCGGCGGGGTCGCCACCGGCCGGCATGAGCTGGTCGCGGCGGCACTCACCACCATCGGCGGCACCTCCGCCCTGGTGGCCGCCGCGCTCGGTGCCGTGCTGGAGCGCCGACCGGTCCGCACCGGGCCCGCCCGGACACCGCGTCCGCTCGCGGCCGCCGCCCTGGGTCTGGCCGCCGCGACGCTCGGCCTCGCCGCCGGTCTCGCCGCCGCGCACTGGCTGCCGCACGTCCCGGCGCTCGCCGGCAGCCCGTGGCCCGGGCGACTGCCGATCGACCTCCCGGTCTCCGCGGCGATCGCGGCCACCATCACCACCTGGCGTTGGCGCGGCAGCCGCCCGACCCGCGCCCCGCAGCACCGGATCCGCACCACCCCCCAACCCGAGAGGCAGACACCGTGATCGTCATCATGGGCGCCGCCGGCGCCACCGGCGGCGCCACCCTGCACAGCCTCGCCGCCCTCGGCGTGCCCACCCGCGCCCTGAGCCGCGACCCCGGCCGCCTCGCCGCCACCCTGGCCACCGCACTCGACCGACCCGCACGCGACCGACTGGCACCCGCCCGGCCCGAAATCCGCCCGGCCGACGCCGCCGACGCGCAGTCGCTGCGGGCGGCGTTCCACGGCGCCCGCCAGCTGTTCCTCACCATGGCCAACGGCCCGCACCAGGTCCGGTACGAGCTGAACGCGATCGAGGCGGCCGTCGACTGCGGCGTGGAGCACATCGTCAAGGTCTCCGCCCCCGCCGCCGAACCGGATTCACCCGTCGCCGTCTCCCGCGGCCATCATCTGGTGGAGGAACGGCTGCGCTCCTCCGGCATCCCCACCACCGTGCTGCGGCCGTACGCCTTCATGCAGAAGCTGCTGCTCCTCGCGCCCGGCATCGCCGCCGCCGGGGTGGTGCACAGCGCGATGGGCACGGCCCGGTGCAACTACGTGGACGTCCGGGACATCGGGGACGCCGCAGCCGCCGTCCTCACTCGCCCCGAGCTGTCCGGCGGCACGTACCCGCTGACCGGCGGCCGGGCCTACAGCCACCCGGAACTCACTGCGCTGCTGGGCGAGTTGCTCGGCCGGCCGATCCACTGTGTCGACCTCGGCCCGTCCGAGCTGCACGCCCATCTGACCACCCGGGCCGGGATGCCGGACTGGCTGGCCACCCATGTGGTCGAGATCCAGCAGCTCGCGAGGGTCCGCCGGGAGACGCCGGACGACACCCTCCACCGCCTCACCGGGCGCGCCCCGCGCACCCTGGAGGCCTTCCTCACCGAGAACCTGCACCGCTTCCGGTGACCTGCGCGGCCCGCCACCCCGGGCGGACCACCGCGCTCAACCGGCCGACCAGGTCACGGCCGGCGGGCGGACCGCCGCGCACAGCGGATTCCCCCTGCCGTCGGTGAGCCCCAGCCGGGCGACAAGCACCCCGGACACCACGGCCGCCTCGACGGTCTCCGGTTCGACGGCGTCCAGCATCAGCTTGGCGCGCCGGAACATCGCAAAGCCCCCGGCCCGGTCGACCGAGCCCCAGGACAGGTAGACGAACCGGGCGTGCGGCCCGCCCTGGAGGTACGGTCCGCGCAGGTCGACGCCGCGCGGCGTCCGGACGGCGGCGCACTCGAGCGACCAGGTCGCGTCGGGCGCGTCGCCGGGCCGCAGGCCGAGCAGCTCTCCCGGCCGGCCGCGCCGCTGCACCCCGCCGTGGACCTCGTCCGCGCCGGGAAACCCCGGACCCGGCGCGCAGCTTCGGCCGGGCAGGTCGGTGGCGACGATCCGCAGCTCCATCCCGCCATCCTCCCGCAATCGGGCATCCCCCGGGATCGGCCACGAAGGCTCGGCCATGAAGGAGCGCCGGGCCACGACCCCGACCCCGGCTGGCGTGAGCCGACGGCCCGCCACACGATGGTTCGTGCACGTCTGCGCCGCTCGGAGCGGAGGCGTGGAAGCCCGCGTGGAGAGGACGCATGCTGATGGTGACGTACGGTGAGATCCGGCGCCTGGTGGGAGAGACGGGTGCCGGTTGGGTTGTTGATCCGGGGCCCGCCGACGATGTGGAGGTCGTCGTGCCGTCCGGCCTCGGCCCCGTCCCGGTCGAGGCGTTCCCGATGCCGGGGGTCGAGCCGGCGGACCTGGCGAAGCTGGCGGAGCAGCACCCGGCGGCGCATCCGATGCTGCAGGCCCGCCGGACGGCGACCGGACTCCCGGCCGGCGCGGTCGACTGGCGGGACCGCTGGGGCCATGCGTGGGTGACGCAGGTCCGGGACCAGGGGCCGTGCGACGCCGGCCTCGCCTTCGCCTTCACCGCGGTCATCGAGAGCATGGTGCGGATCGAGCACTGCGTCTGGTGCGTCCGCTCGGAGGGCGATCCGCACGACGGGCTCGGCCTGCGGTGCGCCGACCCCGGGTCCGTCCAGGACTACGGCACCTGGATTTCCAGGAACGGCATCTGCGACCCCGCGTGCTGGCCGTACACCACGACCAACGCGGCGTACCGGCCGACACCCGACCGGCCCGGGCGGACGGTGCTCGCGCCGCAGGGCACCTGGTTCGGCCTGATCCCTGCCGACCAGAAGCGGTGGCTGGACGCCTACGGCCCGGCTCTGGCGCTCTTCCCGGTGTACCCGGACTTCGCCGCCTACTCCTCGGGCGTCTACCGGCACACCGGCGGCGGTCCGCTGCTGGGCAGCCAGGCGCTGGCGATCGTCGGCTACGACGACGGGCAGGGCTGCTGGATCGCCAGGAACTCCTGGGGCACGAGCTGGGGCGAGGGCGGCTACATCCGGATCGGGTACGGCGTGCTCGGCTTCGAGCAGAACGGCATGTACTGCCTGATCAACCCGGAGCCCGACCCGTGGACCATGCGCCGCACCCACAACGGCGGGCTGCTCGCCCGCGGGGGCCCCGTCCGGCACACCGACTTCCAGCTGCTCGCCCCCGCGGCCGACCACCGGATGCGCCAGTGGACGTGCGACAACGAGACGACGCCGTACCGGAGTTGGACACCGGGCCCGGCGTTCGGCGCCGGCGACCTGGCCTACGTGCCGACCCTCACCGCGACCACCTACCGGCGCGACCTCGAGTGCCTCCACACCACCCGCAGCGACCGGCTGCGCCACTGGTACCACGACCCGGCCGCCAAGGTGTGGCGCGACGGCGGGGTCTTCGGTCCGACCGACGCCGCGGGCGTTCCGGGGTTCCTGCAGAGCAACGTCGGAGCGCCGGGGGATCTGGAGGTCGTGGTGCGGCTCGGCAGGTCCGGGCAGTTGCAGCACTGGCGGCGGCCCGCCGGCGGCTCCTGGCAGGTGGCCGCCACGTTCGCGCAGCACGTGAAGTACAGCGGCGCCTCGCTCGTCCTGACCAACATCGGTACGTACGGCACGCTCGACGTGGTCTGCGTCCTCGACACCGGCCGGATGGAGCACTGGCGGCGCGGCGACGCCCCCGGGGGCTGGCAGCCGCTCCACGTCTTCGCCGCGGACGTCCACGGCTCGCCCGTGATGATCGAGAACCAGTCGGTCACCGCGACCGCGACCGCCGTCGGCGACTTCCACCTCTGCGTCCCCTCGCGCGGCACGGTCCAGCACTGGTGTCTCGACAACCAGTCCCCGACCCCGAGCTGGTCCCTGCGGGCGACGTTCGGCGAGCAGGTCGCGGAGGTGCTGGGCCTCACCGAGAGCAGCTTCGACTTCGCCCTCCAGGCCGTCGTCCTGCGCACCGACGGCCGGTTCCAGCAGTACGTCCACCAGGCCGGAAGCTGGCAGGCGGGCAAGGTCTTCGGACCGTCCTGACCTGCGCACCCGCCCCGCACGGGGTTGTCGGAACCGGCTGGCATGATCCACCGCATGGATCTCGCCCCCCTGTTCGCGGACGTCGACCGGATCGACTGGTCGCAGGTGGAGCACGCCTACGGCCCCGCCCGCGACGTTCCCGGTCTGCTGCGTGCCCTGCCCGCCGGGGACGAGGAGGGCGAGGAGGCCGAACAGGAGCTGTGGAGCAGCCTCCTGCACCAGGGCTCGGTGTACTCGGCCACCGCGGTGGCCGCGCCCTTCCTGGCCGGCCTGGCCGTGGCGGGGGTGCGGTCGGCGAGCCTGCTCGACATGCTGGGCGCGGCCGCCGGGAGTACGGACGAGTGCGGCACGCCGCGTCCGGGTGCGGTCCGGGCCGCGGTGGTCGCGCAGGTGCCGACGATCCTGCCGCTGCTGGCCTACGGGGACGCCGAGGTGCGGCGCTTCGCGCTGTACGCGGTGGCCCGGTGCGGGTCGGCGGCGGCGCCGTCTGCCGGGGCGGCACTGCGGCAGCGCTGGACGGCGGAGAGCGATCCGGCGGTCCGGGCGGACGTTCTGACGGCATGCGTCCAGGTCACCGGGGAGGCGGCCGGCGACCTGTGCGACGCGGCCCGGTCCGCGTCGCAGCCGCCGCCGGTGCGGACGGCGGCGCTGCTGGCCCGGGTGGAGACGGGCCGCCCGTGGACGGCGGAGCACACCGCCGCGGTGGTGGCGCTCGCACCCCTGCGGCGGTACGCGGCCGGCGACCCCTGGGGGCGGGACCCGCTCCCGGACCTTGCCGTCGGCCTGCACGCGCACGGCTGCGTGGACGCGGCGATCGAGCTGGTCCGCGCGGTACTGGCGCAGTCGGTGCGCGCGTTGTGCGCCGGTGACGAGGACGCCCGGCCCACCGTCGAGGAGGCGACCTGGGCCGCCGACCGCCTGGTCCTGCGTTCCCGGTCCGCACCGGCCCGGCTGCTGCCGGCGATGCTGCCGCTGCTGGACGATCCGGCGACCGCCGGCGACGTGATCACCGCCCTGCGGGACTGGGCGGTGCCCGCGCCGGAGGCGGTACCGCCCCTGGCACGTCTCGCCGAGGGGGCGGACGGATCGGCCGACCGGGCACTGGAGGCCCTGGTGGCGCTGGGCGCGCCCGAGGCGACGGCGCTCCTCGCCCGGCACCTCGCCGACCGGCCGCTGGCCCTCAAGTCCGCCTTCCTGCGCACCGTACGGCGCCCACCGGCGCCGCTGCCGTACGACCCGGCGCTGCTCGACGCGGTCCGCGCCCGGCTGGCGGCGGTGACAGCCGGCACCGCGACGCCGGGGGACCGCGCACCGTCCGGGCCCGCCAGAACCAACGAGCCGGTGCTGCTGGCCGGTCTGCTCGGCAGCTGGGGCCCGGCCGCCCGGTCCGCGACACCCGAACTGGTGGCGGCGCTCGCGCACCACCCCGTCGCCGCCGGCCGGGCACTCGCCGCCGTGGCGGACGCCGAGCCCCACCCGGAGGCGATGGCCGCGCTGCGGGCCCGCGCGGGGAGCGGCCGGCTCGCGGACCGTCTCAGGGCGGCGACCGAGCTCCACGCCATGACCGGCGAGGCCGCGTCCCTGGTGGCCGTCCTGGGACAGATCCTCGACGAGCCCGACGGCCCGCAGACCCACGGTCTCGACGCCCTCGCCCCGCTCGGCGAGCAGGCCCGTCCGCTGCTCCCCCGCCTCCTCGCGCTGCTCGCCGAACCGACCGGGAGCCCGGCCACCGCCCCCGTGCTCCGGGCACGCCTGGCCGCGGGCCTCGCGGTCCGGGAACTGACCGGCGATCAGGACACCTTGCTCGCCGTGGTACTGGAGAGTCTCACCCTGACCACCAGTTGGTGGGGCGACCCGACGGCGGCCGCTGCGGCGTCGGCCGCCGCGCTCCTCGGCCCCGCCGGACGTACCGCTGCCCCCCGGCTGCTCCCGCTGCTGGACCGGCCCGGCACCGCCCCGGCTGCGGCGCGGGCGCTGGTGGCCCTGGACCCGGGCAGCGACCGCCCCGCCGGCGTGCCGCTGACCGACCTCGCCGACCGGGTCCTCGCGGCCTGCGGCCGGGCGCGTACCGGAACGCCGCGCTGGCCGCCCTGGAGGCGCTCGCCGTCCTGGGCCCGACCGCGTTCACCCCGGCCCAGCTCGCCCACCTGGGCCGGCTCGCCGACGGCGACCGCCGCATCGTGGGCTCGGGCTCGTACAACGAACTCGTGCGCGGCGACGAGGAGTTCCGCGCCGCAGCCCGCGAGTCCCTGGCCGAAGCAACCCGCTGACCGGCAAGGCCGGGCCCGCGACGCGGAGTGCTGCTCACTCCACCTCGCCGGGCCCGGCCCGGCCACCGGGCACGCTACGGCCCGATCATGAGAGCCGTCTGAGTGCGCACGGTCATGCGATAAATCGGGTGCCGTGCCGGCCCGACCGGGAGCAGGATCAGTCCATGACGGACATGCGAGCGTTCCGGGACGCGGTGACCGCCTGGGCGGCGGGCAGCCCCGGCGGTCCGGCCGGGCAGCTGGCCGAGGGGCTGGGGGTGCGGACCGCCGTGCTGCTGGAGGGACCGAGCGACGCCGCGGCCGTCGAGACGCTGGCTGCCCGCCGCGGCCGGGACCTGGCCGCCGAAGGGGTGTGCGTCCTGCCGATGGGCGGGGCAATGAACGTCGGCCGGTACGCCGCGCTGCTCGGGCCGACGGGGCTGGGACTGCGCCTCGCCGGGCTGTGCGACGAGGGCGAACAGCGCTTCTACGAGCGCGGCTTCGAGCGGGCCGGTGCCGGTGCGTCGCGCCACGGGTACTTCACCTGCGCGCGGGACTTGGAGGACGAGCTGATCCGCGCCCTCGGCGTGGCCCGGGTCGAGGAGATCGTCCGGGCCGAGGGCGACCTCCCGGCGTGGCGGACCTTCGTCCGCCAGCCCGCGCAGCAGGGCCGCCCCCCGCACCAGCAGTTGCGGCGCTTCCTCGGCACCAAGAAGGGCCGCAAGATCCGCTACGGCCACCTCCTGGTCGAGGCCCTCGACCCCGCGCACGTCCCGGCGCCCCTGCACGACCTGCTCGCGCACGTGATGCCCGGGCACTGAGGGCGCTGAGGGCACTGAGGGCTCTGACCCTACGACACCGGCTTCCAGTCCCGGGCGAGGAGCCCGAGCAGCACCTCGTCCAGGAACTCGCCCAGCACCCACGCCGAGGCGCGCAGCACGCCCTCGCGGACGAAGCCGTTGTGCTCGGCGGCCCGCAGCATCGCGTGGTTGTCCGCCAGCGTCTCGATCTGCAGCCGGTGCAGGCCGCGTACGACGAAACCGTAGTGGCAGAGCACGGCGACGACGTCGCTGCCGTAGCCCTGGCCGCGGGCGGCGGGCAGCAGTCCCAGCCCGATGTGGGCGGAGCGGTGGTGGGTGTCGATGCCCCACAGCGTCGCGGTGCCGACCAGGGTGTCGGCCGCCAGGTCGACCACGGAGAACTGGACCATTCCCTGGTTGGTGTCGTCCACCACGAGCCGCGGGTCCTTCGAACCGGGTGTGATCGGCCGCCACGGACTGCCCTCGGCCCGCGAGCCGTTGACCACGTCGTCGTAGAGCTCGGTCCGCAGGACCGGGATGTCTTCCTCGTGCCGGGCCCTGAGCCCGACCTTTGTGCCTCTGAGCATGCGAGCTTCCTATCCGGCCGAACGGGCCGACGGCAACCCGATATTGGGTTGCCGTCGGGCCGCGGTGTCGATCACGATCACCCGCATGGACCTGTAACGGCTGCCACGTAGCGAAGACCGACCCGCCGCACCATCGACCCGGAGCCCGACGACTCGGCCCCGGGGCGATGACGTGCGCCCTCGTGTGCATCCGTCCCTGGCAGAAGCAGCGGCCCGTCGCCGCGCTGCTGCCGAGTCCTGAAAGCAACCACACTCATGAATACCGACCGCAAGGCCCATTGGGCCGTGCGTCAGTCCGCGCTGCCCTCCGTCGTCCGGCCCTGCCCGGACTGTCCCGGTACGCGGCACCGGCCCTCGGGCAAGATCCGTGTCAACGCGAGCGGCAAGCTCCTCGACGTCTGGCTGCTGCTGAGCTGTGCGGGGTGCGACCGGACGTCCAAGGTGCCCGTCCACGAACGCGTCCACGTCTCGGCGCTGGAGCCCGCGCGGCTGGTGGCGTACGAGAACAACGACCCGGCCGTGGTGCGGGAGCTGACGATCGATGCGTCGCTCGCCGCGCGGAACGCGTACCGCCTCGACTGGTCCGGCAGCTGGGAACTGGAGACCCCTGCTCCTACCCCGCGCCACGCCCTCGACGCTCTCGACGACCCGTCACCGCTGCGGGTGGTGGTCGGCTTCGAGCTGCCCGCGCCGGTCCGCGTGGAGCGGCTGCTCATGCGCGGGCTCGGCCTCAGCCGGACGGCGGTGCGGCGCATGGTCCGGGACGGGCGGATCCGGCTGCCGCTGGCGCCGGAGGCGAAGGCCCGGCGGGACTTCGCGTTCACCGTCCACGGACCCGGTGCGGCATCAGCGGAAGCGTAGGAACGCGACCGGGCGGGTCGCCAGCTCAGCCGCCGACCCGTCCGGCCTGGATCTGCCGGCCCTCGGTGGTGGTGACCACGACCGGCACCCCGTCGGGTACCTGGCCCTGGAGGTCGGTGAGGAGGGAGGAGATCGGGGGCAGGTCGCCCGGCACCCGGACCTGGATGTAGAGGGTCCGCGAGTGCGCCTGGACGTTGACGACGGATGACCCGGGCACATCGGCCAGCCAGGTGGCGGCGGTGTCACTGGCCCGGGTGGTCCACAGCTGCACGAGGACCATGCCGGCGGTGTTCGCGGCCAGGAGCAGGCCGACCGCGCCGAACAGCAGGCCGAGCGCCAGGTAGGTCCGGCGCTCGGACTTCTCCCCGCGCTGGCGGCCCGCCGTGGCGTACCCGAGGCCGCCGAACACCGTCATGCCGGCGACCACCATGGCCACCAGGTTCGACACGAACAGTACGAACGACCCCAGTGCCAGCCACCACGCACCCTGCCCGGCGCAGACGCCGGTGACCACCAGCGGCGGCACCAACGAGATCGCGATCGCCACGCCGGGCAGGACGGCGGCGACGTCCCGGCGGCTGAGGGCGACGGCTCCGGCGAAGCCGGTGGCGAGCGCGGACACCAGGTCCAGCAGGCCGGGCGAGGTGCGGCTGGAGATCTGGCTGTCCGACAGCAGGTCGTACGAGGCAGGCACCACCAGCGAGGCCAGCGCGCCGATCGCCACCACCAGCAGACCGCCGCACAGGACGAACAGCGCCGCCGTCGAGCGCCGGCGCTGCACGGCGCCGAGGGCGATCCCCATGATCGGTGTCGACAGCGGTGCGATGATCATCGCACCGATCACCGTGGCGGTGGAATCGGTCAGCACGCCCGCGGCCGCGATCACGGCCGCCAGGACGAGCATGGTCCAGAACGCCGACTGCTTCGAGCGCCGGTCCCCGGCGGACAGGTCGAGGTCCTCCTCCAACTCCTCCAGGGACCGCCGCTGGTGGTCCGGGAGCACGCGGTCACGGAGGCTGCTCAACACCGTCCGAGTATCACGCCGGGCGGGCCGCACGCCCGGGTGCCACTCGGCGCCCTCCCCCGGACGGCGCACCTGCCGCGACCGGACCTGACGGCCGACCAGCCCGCGTATTCGGAATAGGAGTTCGTGGGGGCCGGAGTGGACGTCCGCCGGGAAGTTGATTACGGTCAGTCGTCAAACCTGTATTCCGGACCTTCGCTCGAACGAGTGAGTCCAACTGGAAGAAGGAGTTAGACCTTGGCCTCCCACCGCCGTCCGAAGCAGCCGAGCCGGGTACGGGTCTCCCTGTTCACCGGTGCCGCCGCGACCGCGGTCGCCCTGTCGGCCCAGGTGGGTGCCCACGCCGCGCCCGCCCAGCCGAACAAGGACGAGGTCAAGGCTCAGGTCGACAAGCTGACCGAGGAGCAGGAACAGGCCGCCGAGAAGTACAACGGCGCCAAGGAGCGGGCCGACCAGCTCCGCAAGCAGGCCGACCAGTTGCAGGACCAGGTGGCCCGCAGCCAGGCGCAGATGACCGAACTGGCCGCCGGGCTCTCCGCGGTCGCCGCCGACGAGTACCGCTCCGGCGGCGCCGACCCCTCCATGCAGCTGATGCTCTCCACCGACCCGGACACCTACCTGGCCCAGGCGTCCAGCCTCGCCCAGGCGGCCAACACTCAGGCCGACACCCTCCGCTCGCTCCAGGACCAGCAGCGCCGGCTGGACCAGCAGAAGCAGGAGGCCACCTCGGTCCTCGCCGAGCTGGACTCCTCCACCCAGGCGCTCAACGACGCCAAGAACGACGTCCAGAAGAAGCTGCAGGAGGCGCAGAAGCTGCTGAGCACGCTCAGCGCCGCCGACCGGGCCGCGATCCTCCGCGGCACCGACGACACCGCCTCGCGCAGCGCGAGCCGCGTGGACCCGTCCACGCTGCCCCCGGCCAGCGGCTACGCCGCAGCCGCGGTGAAGACCGCCCTCGACCAGCAGGGTTCCCCGTACAAGTGGGGCGCGACCGGCCCGGGCACCTTCGACTGCTCCGGCCTCATGGTCTTCTCGTACGCCAAGGCCGGCGTCTCCCTCCCCCGCACCTCGCAGGAGCAGGCCACGGTCGGCACCAACGTCGGCACCGACTGGCACAACGCCCAGCCGGGCGACCTGGTCATCTACCACAGCGACCGCCGCCACGTCGGCATGTACATCGGCAACGGCCTGGTCGTCCACGCCCCCCAAACCGGCGACGTCGTCAAGACCATGAAGGTCGACGCCCTCCCGATCTCCACCATCCGCCGCGTCTGACCCCGCCGAGCCGCCGCAGGATCAGCCCCCGCGTGGTCGTCGCCGAACGCGCACCCTGGGTCCGTCACGAACCGACTCGGGCGATACGCGCACGGGTGCTCCAGCCGGCCGCTGCGTCGTGGCTGTGGTCGGTCGCCCTTGGAGCCCTTGCTCCTTCGGGCCGGCGGGCGACACCTCCGGTCGTCGGCGGCGCGAAACCTGCCGGTCTGCCCGCCCCGAGAGCGATGCGGGAGGGCGGCCCACGCCGACCTTCTCTTCTCAGGGCTGTCCCGTGACCTCACCGGACGGTGGGCCCCGCTGTGCCCGGGTCGGTGCCGACGGCACCGGCCGAGCGAAGCGAGGGCCCGAGGTCTCCGGTGAGGATGCGGGTGTGTCGCCGCCACCACCACAGGTCGGGTCCGGGCAGCGCGTACCTGGGCTGACGCCACACCCGCAGCGGTGACCCGAATCCGGGTACGCTCACAAGCGTTTCCACCTCTGCGCTGTCCTTTGGTTCCGCGGCCCGCCTGTACGACTCGATCCGGCCCACCTACCCGGTGCCGGCGGTCACTTGGGCCATCGGCGCCGAGCCGGTGCGCGAACTGGACCTGGGGACGGGCACGGGGCTCCTGGCCGGTGTCCTGCGCGCCGCGGGACACGAGGTGATCGCGGTCGAGCCCGACGAGCAGATGCGCGCCGTGGCCGCCGAACGCCACCCGGGCACGCGGGTACTCGCCGGCAGCGCCGAGGACATCCCGTTGCCGGACGAGTCCGTCGACGCCGCCGTGGTCGGTCAGGCATACCACCGGTTCACTCCGCAGGACGCGCTGCCGCAGATTCACCGGGTGCTGCGCAAGGACGGCGCCTTCACCGCGATGTGGAACATCCGTGACGATCGGACCCCGTGGGTGGCCGCGCTTTCCGGCAAAGTCGGCAACGAGGGATACGGCCTGGAACGTGCCTGGCAGTACGGGCCGGTGACACCGGACCTGCGTCTACCGGATGCGGCGGGTCTGATTCCTTGCGTCCGTCGGTCCCCGTGGAGAGACAGCAGCCGACCTGACGCTCTCTGCAGGCCGCACAGACACCATCGCGGCCGGCCTTCGTCACAGCGCTCGCGATTCACGACTCCCTCCATGCAAAGTGGGCGCGGCAGCCACTACGGGTCGGACATGCGCGCCAGATCGCCCGCCCATTCGATTGACGTTCGCCCGCGCAGTGCCAGACGCGAACCCGGTCCGCACCGCCGACCGCAAAACCGCACGTCCGACTCGCGGCTCAACGGCCAGAATTTTCCGGCGACCCACACTAGGATCCGCCTCTAGCATCACTCGATCGACCGTTGCTCACCCAAGCGAAAGCAGGCCCGATGATCGGCGTGCTCGTGACTTTCACGCAGACCGACAAGTTCGATCTTTCAACTGTCGCAAAGATTGCCGGCGAACTCCGAGGACCGTTCGAAGGGATGGCCGGACTTCGCTTCAAGAGTTTCATGCTCGACGAAGACGGCGTTCGGGCAAGGAACTTCTACGTGTGGGACGACGAGGACAAGGCCCGCGCCTTCTTCACGGCGGAGCTCGTCGACAAGGTGCCGGGGATTTACGGCGTCCCGCCCACCGTCGAATTCCTCGACATCGTGGGGTTCGTCGACAACTCCGGCACCTGACGCTCAAAGGACTGTCGGGCACATCCCCGACCTGAGCGACTGGCTGCCCCCGACCCCGCGACGATCGCCGGCTTCCGGGTCCGCCACCAGGAGGTCCTCGGAGGCGTGCGCGTGGCGGATTTCCGGGACGGTCAGGTCGATCAGGTCGGTGCCGCGGGCGAGCCGTTCGGCTGTGCAGCCCTGGCCGGCGTCGCATCGGCCGCGAGGGCGGCCAGGAAGGCCAGGGCGAGCATGGCCAGGGTGATGTGCCGGTGCCAGGCGGTCCAGTGGCGGACCTGGTAGTGGTCCAGGCCGATCTGCCCGTTCGCGGCCTGGAAGGACTCCTCGATGCACCATCTGGTCCCGGCCACCTTGACCAGCTCGGACAGCGGCACCCGTCTGGGGGGCCAGTACAGGTGGAAGGCGAATTCGCCGCTGTGCGGGGTACGGCGGATCAGCAGGTGCCGGTGCCGATCGGCATTGCTCTCGATCCAGGCCCAGTCGTAGTCGGCACGGCCTTTCGCTCCGGTTCCGCCGCTCTGCCGGGCCCCGGACGGAGGCGGGCAGGCGGGCAGGCGGGCAGGCGGGCGGCCACGGCATCCGCGCGAACAGCGGCCCGCCCCTGGTTGATCCGTACTCGTGTGATGCACCCAAGACGGCCGACCTGGCTGTTCTGGATCCGCCCGGCGGTTCCGGTGGCGGCACTGGCTGCCGGGCGGGCCGGCAGCCAGTGGCCCGTCGGGTCAGTTCCAGCGGCCTGCGGCGGCAGCCTCGGCCACGTAGTTCTCGAACGACCTCGATGGCCGGCCGAGCGCCCGCTCAACGCCGTCGGAGACGCCCGCGCCCCGGCCGTCGCGGACGTCGACGAGCAGGCCGGTGAGCAGACGGGCGACACTGACGGGCACACCTTCGGCGACCATGCGCTCCACGAAGGCATCGGGGTCGACGTCGAGGTGACGGGCCGTCCGGCCGGTGGCGGCGGCGATCAGGTCCACCGCCTCGCCGAAGCCGATCGCCCGTGGGCCGGTCAGCTGGTAGGTCTGCCCGCTGTGGCGGTCCTCGGTCAGCGCCGCGGCGGCGACCTCGGCGATGTCCTCGGCGTCGACGAACGGCGTGCGCCCGTCACCGGTGGGCAGGGCGAGCATGCCGGACAGGACGCCCGGCAGCCAGAAGGACTCGCTGAAGTTCTGCGCGAACCAGTCGGGTTGCAGGATGGTCCAGTCGACGCCCGAACCGCGAACGGCCTGTTCGGCGGCCTTGAGCGGGTGGCCGTCGTCGGCCCGGCCGACACCGTGGGCGGACAGCAGCACGAGCCGCCGCGCGCCGGCGGCGACGGCGTCGGCCACCAAGCGCGGGAAGCGCGCCTGCAGGTCCACGCCAGGCTGAAGGTTGGGCTCCATGAGGTAGACGGCGGCGGCGCCGTCGAGGGCGGGCGCCCAGGTCGCCGGGTCGTCCAGGTCGAAGTGGACGTCGCCGCCGGTGCGGGACGCCGTACGGACCGGTCGGCCCTCGGCCGTCAGGCGGCGGGCGATGCGGCGGCCGGTCGTGCCGGTACCGCCGAGAACGAGAATGGTCTTCATGCCTTCCAGACAACCCCGGCGGGAGGCAGACGATCCATGGGAGAACGTCGCCAATCCCTTTGTGATCGTCTAGCGTGGCCGGCATGGACGTCCTGAGCGATCTGCTGCACCGGGCCCGCGCCAGGAACGCGCAGATCCGGCAGTTGATCCAGCGGCCACCGTGGTCGATGACCTTCGCCGACGCCCCTCCGCTCACGGTCGTGGCCACCCTGGGCGGCCACGCGGCAGTCCGGCTCGACGACGACCCGCAGACCGCACCGGCGCTCCTGGCCACCGGGGACATCGCCCTGATCAGCGGCACCCACCAGTACACGATCGCCGACGCCCCGGGCACTCCTCCGCAGGTGCTGATCCGCGACGGAAGGAAGCACGTCATCGACAGCGGGACGGCTGCCTGGCAGAACCTGGCACCCCGCACGTACGGCGACGGACTGTCCGGCGCCACCACCCTGCTTCGGGGTGCCTACGAACTCTGCGGCGACGTGGGCGAGCGCCTGCTAGGCCTGCTCCCGCCACTGGCGGTCGTGCCCGCAGGGCCGCGCAGCCGGGCGGCATTGGAGCTGCTCGCCGCCGAGGTCGCCCAGGAGGAGCCCGGCCAGGACGCCGTCCTGAACCGGCTGCTGGACGTCGTACTGGTGCTGGCGCTGCGCGCCTGGTGCGCCCGACCGCAGGCCGAACCGCCCTCCTGGTACCGGGCGCTGGCCACCCCGGTCGTCGGCGACGCTCTGCGCATGCTGCACGAGGACCCGGCGCACCGATGGACAGTCGCCGAACTCGCCGCGCGGGTCGGCCAGTCCCGGGCGACCTTCGCCGCGCGCTTCACCGGCGTGGTCGGCGAGCCCCCACTCACATACCTCACCGGCTGGCGGATGACCCTGGCGGCGGATCTGTTGCGGGACACCGAGGAGACCGTCGCAGCGGTGGCGCGCGGGGTGGGGTACGAGGACGCGTTCGCCTTCAGTGTGGCATTCAAGCGGGCGCGCGGGGTCAGCCCGTCGGACTGGCGGCGGAACGTGCGGTCGGGATGGCAGGTCGGTTCATGACGGGTGATCGTGCGGGTCAGCGCGATGCCCGCCCGGGCCGCACAGTCGAACCGGCCCGCCCGCGGCACCGACCCGATCGACCTGACCGTCCCGGACAGTACTAGCCCAGCGGTCCGACGGCGGCCGGGCTTGGTTGACGGCCTGCCAGGAGGCGGGCCGCGGCGGTCAGGGCCAGCGCGACGGCGACCGCCCAGGGCAGCAGGCCGAGGACTCCGCCGGCCTGCTGCCAGAGGCTGAACAGGCTGAAGGCGGCGGTCAGCGGCAGCAGGGCGAGCCCGGCGGCCGCGGCGTCGAGTCGGCCGCGGGCCGCGCAGAGCACGGCCGGCAGCAGGGGCGCGAGCAGCAGCAGGAGCGGCCACCAGCCGTCCATCAGGTACCGGGTGTCGTACCCGCCCTGCGCCCGCACCGCGGCGAAGCCGGCGGCTGCGCCGAGACCCACCAGGAGCGGCCGGGAGTGGCGTCGCGGTTCGTCGAGCAGGTCGGGCGGGGCGGCGAGCAGCAGGACGCCGCCGGCGAGGTACGGCATCAGGGCGGTCGCCGTGTAGAGCAGCAGCCAGCTGTCCTGGGTGTCCGCGGCCGCGAGGGCGATCCGCAGGGCGCCGAGCAGGGCGACGGTGCAGGCCAGGACGCGGGCGGCGCGCCAGGCGCCGAGGGCGGCCGCGGCGGCGAGCAGGGCGGGGACGACGGTCAGGCCGAGGACGGCGAGGTGGCCGGGCGTGTCGGTCCAGGGCGGGGTCAGGCCTGCGCGGGCGGCGACGCGGATCGTGTGGGTGCGGGGGTCGGCGAGTCCGGGGACGGGTCCGACGCCGAGCAGGGCTCCGGCGAGCAGGGGTGCGGCGGTGGCGAGCAGGCGGCCGCCGAGGGTGGTGGCGGTCAGGCGGGTGCGCAGCCGCAGGCCGTAGGCGGCGAGGTCGAGCGCTTCGCGGGCGGTGGCGAGCCGGCCGGCGTCGGCGGTGGTGTCGGCGAAGACGTCGGCGAGTTCGGCTCCGCGGTCGCGGCGGTAGTGGGCCGGGTAGGCGGCGATGGCGGTCCGCAGCGCCGCCGTGCGGACGGTCATGCGAGGGCCCGGCGCGCGTGGACGGCGGGGCCGCCGAGGCGGCGCTGGGCCTCGGCGGCGACGGCGCGCAGCCGTTCGGCCTCGGTGGCCAGGACGTCGCGTCCGGCGTCGGTGAGGGCGTAGCTGCGGCGGGCCCGGCCGTCGACGATTTCTTCGGCGGCGACCTCGATCAGGTTCTGCTGGAGCAGCCGGTCGAGCGCCCCGTAGAGGGTGCCGGTGCGCATCGTCACCCGCCCCCCGGAGATCGCGTCGATCTCCTTGATCAGCGCGTATCCGTGCCGGGGGGCGTCGGCGAGGGCGGTGAGCAGCAGCAGGGTGGATTCCTGCATCGCACGTTCTGTCATGCGACTACATATACCGCCGAGCTGCGTATCGGTGCCACCGCGCGGCGGTCAGGCCGCCACCGGCTACCCGCGCCAGGGGCCGGTCCGGTCCCTGCGGGCGGCACCGAGCAGGGCGGCCAGCAGCGGCAGCGCCACGGCGAGCAGGGCGATGGTCGGCCATGGTGCGTCGGCGAGGTGGACCGACGGTGCGCCCGGCTGTCCGGCGGCGCGTGAGCGCAGCAGGGCGAAGGCCGGGACGGCTCCGGCGGCGGTGCCGAGCAGGGCGCCGAGCAGGGCGATCAGGCCGGCCTGGAGGCCGGCCAGGGTGCGCCGGGTGCGCGGGCGGGCGCCGATCGCGGTGAGCACGGCCCGGTCGCGGCGGGCGTCGGCGGCGGCGAGTGCGGTGGCGACCACCGCCGCGCCGAGGACCACGACGGCGGCGAAGGCGCTCAGCGCGACCCCGATCAGGCTGTCGGTCGGCCGGTAGCCGCGTTCCACGTCGAGGGTGGAGTGCGGGGCGAGCCGGGCGACGGTGGCGGCGGCCCGCCGTTCGGCCTTCTCCGGGGTGGGCGCGGAGGGCAGCCAGATCGATCCGGTGGGCGCCACCGACAGGCCGGCCATCCGCTGGACCGTCTGCGCGCCGACGACCAGCGGCACGTAGCGCCGGTCGGCGGGCCGTTCGACCAGGACGGCGTCCAGGCTCTCCTGCCGTACCGCGCCGCCGGCGCCCTGCATCTGCAGCAGCACCCGGCCGTCGTGCAGGTAGGCGGGGTCGGTGACGACGGCCTTCCCTGCGGCGAGCGCGGCCTCGGCGGCCGGGTCGTGCAGGGCGAGCAGGTTGTGCAGGACCGCGGCGTCGCCGACCAGCAGCGGGCTGGTGACGGCCCGTCCGTAGCGCTGGCCGCCCTCGGCGTAGACGGTGGCGCGGCAGCCCTGGCAGAAGACGTACTCGGCCTGGTAGAGGTCGGCGCGTTCGCCGAGGTCGGGCAGGTCCTGGGCGAGCGCGGTGCGCAGTTGCGGCAGGGCGGCCGCGTCGCCGTACGTCTCCAGTTGGACGGAGTCGACCGGTCGCCGGAGTTGGTAGGCGGCCCGGTCCTGGGCCTGCGATCCGGTGGTGTACACGCCGACGGCGACCGCTCCGGCGACTGCGGCGAGTACGGCGGCGACGGCGGGCGCGGTGCGGGAGCGGTGCCGGGCGGTGTCGCGCAGGGCGAGGCGGGGGCCGAGCGGCAGTCGGCGGGCGAGGCGGCCGCACAGGGCCAGCAGCAGCGGGGTGAGCAGCAGCAGCCCGAGTTCGGCGGTGACCGCGCCGGCCAGGACCGAGAGGGTGCGGACGGACAGTCCGGCGACCACCGGCGGCCCGCCGGTCTGTCCGGCGACCGCCCCGTACAGGGCGAGCGCGGCGCCGGCGGCCACGGTCGCCGCGCCGAGCAGCGGGACCCACCGACCGGGTGGGCGGACGGTGTCGCGGCCGGTCAGGGCGGCGAGCACCTCGCGGCGGCCGGCCTGGACGGCGGGCAGCAGGGCCGCCAGCAGCGCGGTGGCCACGCCGGTCGCGGCGATCAGCACCAGGTCCAGCGGTCGCAGGGCCAGGTGGCCGAAGCGGCTGCCGCCGGCCTGCTCGATCCAGGGGCGCAGCAGCGTGACGGCTGCGCAGCCGAGGGCGGTGCCGAGCGCGGCCCCGGCTGCGCCGAGGACGAGGCCGCCGGCCAGCACCACCGCGCGGACGTGCCCGGGCCGTCCGCCCGCCGCGCCGAGCAGGGCGAGTTGGCGCCTGGCCTGCCGGGCGCCGATGGCGAACGCCGGTCCGGCCAGCAGCGCCACTTCGAGCAGTGCCAGGGCGGCGGTGGTGGCCGCGGCCATCATGGTGCGTTCGCGCTGGTCGGCGGCGCCGAACGCCTCCTGGCGGTCCATCGCCGCGGTGGGCGGGTGGAGGGCCACCTGCCGGGCGGCCACCGTGTAGCCGTGGCGGTTGAACTCGCGCACCCGGTCCCAGTCGAGGCCGGCTCCGGCGGGCAGGTCGACCAGCCAGGCGGCCTTGCGGGCGGCGGCCTCCTGCGCCCCGTCGCCGAGCGGCGCGAGGCCGGCGGCTGCCTGGGCGGCGTCGAGGGCCCCGTACAGCGTGCCCGGCCGGGCGACGAGTTCGACCTTCCGCAGGTCGCCGGGGTCCTCCACGGTCCCGGTCAGCGTGAAGGGTGCGTTCTCGAGTCCTTGGAGGGTGACGGTGTCGCCGAGGTGCAGCCCGCTCTCGGTGAGGAACGCGCGGGTCGCGGCGGCTTCCTGCGGGGCGGCGGGCGCGCGGCCGGCCACCAGGTTGATCCGGCCCTGCCACAGCGGGCGGGTCAGGTCGGCCTCGAAGGTTCCGGCCGGCAGCAGGCCACCCGGGGTGTGCACCCCGGTCACCGGTCCGGTGCGGGCGGGCACCACGGTGCTGCCGGGCGGCAGCAACGCGGTCAGCAGCGCGGCGGGTTCGCCGTCCGCCGCGGGCACCTGGCCGGTGCCGGCCGGTTGCGGCAGGGTGCGGACCCCGTCGTCGGGGAAGACCGCCTGTTCGACGGCCCGGCCGGGTGCGTACGCGCCGATCAGGGCGTCCGCCCGGCCCATCAGCCGGTCGGAGCGTTCGGCGGCGGTCAGCTGTCCGCTGCGGTGGACCACGTCGGCGCCGGCGACGCCGAGCACCGGCAGCGCCACCATGGCCAGGACGAGGGCGCTGCGGCCCTTGGCCCGCCGTGCGTCCCGGCGGGCGATCCGCAGCGCAGCCCGCCACGACCCGGCGCTCATCGGACGGCCTCGATCCGCTGCTGCACCGATTCGTCGGTGATCCGGCCGTCGCGCAGGAAGACCACCCGGTCCGCCCAGGCGGCGTGCGCCGGGTCGTGGGTGACCATCACCGCCGCCGCCCCGGCGTCGCAGCGTCCGCGCAGGACCTCCAGGACGGCGTCGCCGGTCGCGGAGTCCAGTGCGCCGGTCGGCTCGTCGGCGAGCACCAGTCGGCGTTCGCCGATCAGGGCGCGGGCGATCGCCACCCGCTGCTGCTGGCCGCCGGACATGGAGTCGGGGTAGCGGTCCGCCAGCTCGCCGATGCCCAGTTCGGTCAGCGCCGCGAGCGCCTCCCGCCGGGCAGTGCGGGCCGAGGCTCCGTCCAACTCCCTCGGCAGGGCGGTGTTCTCGGCCGCGGTCAGGGCCGGGATGAGGTTGTAGTCCTGGAACACGTAGCCCACCGAGCGGCGCCGGACGTCGGCGAGCCGGCGCCGGCTCAGCCCGTCCAGGGGCACTCCCTCGACCAGGACCCGGCCGGTGGTGGGCCGGTCCAGTCCGCCGGCCAGGGCCAGCAGCGTCGACTTCCCGGAGCCGGACGGCCCCATCACCGCGACGAACTCGCCCGCGTGCACCGTCAGGTCGACCTCGCACAACGCGGACACCTCCCCCGCGCCACCGCCGTGCACCCGGCCGACCTTCTCCAGGCGCAGCACTGCCTGCGCATGCGATCCGGACACGACTCCCCCTCGAAACTGTGGAACCTGTTGCATACCGAGTATGTATAGCCGGTTCGCGAGGGATACTCAAGCGGACGAGATAAGTAGTCTACCGACTCATGTGGCCTAGACTTCTTACCGGGAAGACTGGTTCCACCGGGGAGGGGACGGGCCTTGGACGTCGTCGAGCACGAGCTGGCATCGCCCTGGGAGGCCGTGCTGCTGGAGCCGGCCGGGGGCAGTACGACCGGCGTCGTGGTGCTGGCGGGATCGAGCGGCCGGGTGGACCGGCAGCGTGCCCGGCTCCTCGCTGAGCAGGGCATCCTCGCGCTGGCCGTCCGCTGGTTCGGCGGGCCGGGGCAGCCGCCGGGGATCTGCGAGATACCGCTGGAGACGTTCGTCGCCGCCGTCGACCTGCTGCAGGCGCACGGAGTGCGGCGCGTCGGCCTGGTCGGGTTCTCCAAGGGCGCCGAGGCGGCCCTGCTGACGGCGGTTCACGATCCGCGCGTCGACGCGGTGGTCGCCCTCTCCCCGACCTCCCTGGTCTGGGGCAACGTCGGGCCCGGTACGGACGGCCAGGACCGCCCGTACCGCTGCTCGTGGACCTGGCGCGGGCGCCCGCTGCCCTTCGTCCCCCACGACGACACCTGGCTGGAGGGCCGGCAGTCGGACGGTCCGGTGGCGATCCGCGGCTGGTACGAGCAGAGCGAGCGGACCTTCGCCGCGCACCTGGACGCCGCCGCCATTCCGGTGGAGCGGGCGCGTGCCGACCTCCTGCTCATCGCCGGCGGCGACGACCGGATGTGGTCCTCCGTCCGGTACGCCGACCAGCTGGCCGCGCGCCGCCGGGCGGCCGGCGCCCCGGTCCGCGTGATCAGCCACGCGGACGCCGGCCACCGCCCCCGCTTCCCCGGCGAGGCCCCCGCCGCGCCCTCCCCGGTCTTCGACTACGGCGGCACACCCGCCGCCGACGCCGCCCTTGGCGAGGCCGCCTGGGGTCCGGTCCTCGCCCTGCTCCATTCCCGCCGCTGAGCGCCAGGTTGTCGGTGGTGCGAGCAACCTACTCCACGTACGTCGGCATCGGCTCGGACCCCGGGCAGCAGACGGTGTCCTCATCCGCGATCACCGTGATGCAACCCCCGCAGATCCACGCCGTCTCGGGCTCCACCGGCCCCGACGTGGAGACCGTGTTGTCACCGACCATCAACTGCCAGGTGTCCCAGGATTCCTCGCCCTGCGCGTCGATCACACCGTTGAGCACGTGGTCGAAGGTGAAGTGCTCGAACCCGGGCTCGCCCTGGGCCTGGGCGTCGGGCTTCAGGAAGTGGTCGACCAGGTAGGCCATCCACTCGGGGGCGGCGTAGAACTTCTCTGACCCGTTCCACTCGATTGCGGCCCCGTCGTCCGTGGGCTCCCACCGGCACCACAGTCCGGGCTGGCCGGTCGGGGGCTTGTTGAACTCGCGAATGTCCGCGTCGCGGCCCTGTCCCGCGGAGCCGGTGCCGTCGACGTAGTAGGGGCCGTTGTCACGGTTCATGCGCCGGGTGCCGGCGAACTTCCGCAGGTAGGCCATCTCCTGCTCGTTGAGCGGCGGCTCGACGGCGATCCGGCCGGTGAAGGTCGTGGTGTAGCCCATGGCCGGGATCGTAGCCGCGCCGTCCGACACTCCGATCACCCACCAGGCCGGCCGGCGTCGGAGCGCACCCGGTGAACCCGCTCGGTCACCGCTGTCGCCCCCGCGCTCCGGTACCGATCGTGGGCAAATCACGGGCGCGGGCGGGACGTTGCGCCTAGTCTGCCCGCATGTCCTCACCTACGCCTCTGGCCGACACCGCCGACTGGTACCCGACCTTCCGCCGGCGCCACCTCGACACCTACCGGGCGGCCGGCGTGCCGGTGCCCGCCGCGGAGCTGCTGGTCGACCAGCTGCTGGACCCGGCGCACGGCTGGACGGCCGCCGCGATCACCGACCCGGACGGGCAGCGGATAGGCCAGGTCGTGGTCGGCGCCGTCGAACGCGAGGGCCGGACCATCGGCCGGATCGTCGACCTGTGGACCGCCCCGGACACCGACCCGGACGGCGCCCACCGCCACGCGGCCCACGCATGGGCGCGCCGCTGGTGCGAGGAGCACGCGGCGGAGCGGGTGACCGTACGGCTGGCCGAGCCGCACCCCTCGTTCACCGACTACCCGGTCCGCTCGCAGGTCAGGTTCAAGGCCATCGGCTCCGCGCCCGGACCGGTCGACGGCGTGACGGCCCGTCCGATGACCGAGGCCGAGTACCCGGAGTGGGTCCGCGAGGAGCAGGACGGCTACGTGGCCGACATCGTCCGCTCCGGCTCCCGCACGGCCGAGGAGGCGCGCACCCAGGCCGAGCAGGAGTTCCGCGAACTGCTCCCCCAGGGGCTGGGGACGCCGGCCACCACGGTCCTGGTGATCGAGGCCGAGGGATCGAGGGTCGGGGTGGCGTGGCTGAACCACGGCTACCTCCCCGGCGTCAGCTACCTCTACTCGGTGGCGGTCGACCCGACCCACCGCGGCCGGGGGTACGGTCGCGCGGCGATGGCCGTCTCGGACGCCGCGACCCTGGCCGCCGGGGACCGGGCGCTGATGTTCAACGTCTTCGGCGGCAACGACGTCGCCATGGGCCTGTACACCAGCGCCGGGTACCACGTGCTGGAGGAGAGCCGGTCCGTCGACCTCGGCTGACGCCCGACGCCTGACGGCATAGGATGCCGCGCATGCGTGCGGTGGAGCGGTTCGAGGCCCTCGTCCAGTCCCTGTCCTGGGTCGAGATCGAGTTCGCGCGCCCCGACGTCCGGGCCGAACACATCGAGGACCTCGTCCGCCTCTACTGGACGCTGGACCACTGGCCGCAGCGCGTCGCCCTGGTGCAACTGGTGCAGGACCGGGACCACCCGGCCCTGCGACCCGTCCTGCTCGACCTGCTCCGCGCCCCGCTCGCCGAGGACACCGAGAATGTCGAGCTCACCAAGGCTGCCGCGCTGCGCCTGATCGACCCGCGCTACGACACCTTCATGACCTTCTACAACGACCGGGCGGCGCTGCACGCCGCGGTCCGCGAAGTCCTGGACGCGCACGGGGCGGCGCAGGAGTAGCCGCCCCGTGCGCACCGCCGGTCAGCTCCGGGCACCCTTGGTGTACGCGGCGATCCCGGCCCGCTTCAGCCACTGCTGGCACTGCTCGCAGGGCGTGCGCACCTCCCACGTCCCGGGGTGGTGGGCGGTCCGGTCGTACAGGCAGACCGTTCCGATCAGCATGCCCCTGAGCGCGCCCTGGTCGATGGCGGTCATCGCAGCAGCGGCGGAGCCGAAGTTGGCCTGGACCAGGTAGCGGTCGAGCGCCGCCACCTCGGCGCAGCCGGTCTCGGTCCACTTCTCCAGCCGGTCCACCAGCTGCGGGACCAGCGCCAGGGTGAGCGCCGACAGCTGGCCGCCGCGGCCGTTCGCCCCGTGGTACTCGGCGCCGTTCACCACCAGCACGGACTTCACGTCGCCGGGCAGCCGCCGCTGGTCCGGGTCGAACGCCGGACCGGCCTCGGCCCGCTTGCGGCGGATCGCCTCCTGGAGGATCTCCTCGTCGGTGCGCACCCGCGGCTGCCGGGCGGCCGCCTGGCGGGCCGCCAGCGCCTGCGCGGCGGCCGCCGCATCGGCGACCCGCTGCCGCTCGCGCGCCACCAGGGTGTCGACCAGCGCGGCCACCAGCCGGCCGGGGTCCGCCCCTTCCCCCTTCGCCCACTGCTGGAGCGCGGTACGCAGCTGCGCCACCGATCCCCCGGTCGCCTCGGCCTCGGCGACGCGGGCGGTCAGCTCGCGGACGTAGGCGGTCAGCCAGGCGAAGTGCGCGCCCGGGTCGGCGTCCGAGATCAGATTTCCCTCGCGCACCTCGTTCAGCGCGTACCGGGCGATCTCCAGCCTGGACTTGACGTTGGCCAGCGCCTCGGCGTCGCTCGGCGCCGGCGGCTGCGCCCAGGCGCCGAGCTGCGCCCGCTGCTCGATCATGGTCCGCGCGGCGGTGGTCAGTCGCTGCTCGATCCGGCGCAGCGTGCCGTCGATCCCGTTGGTTCCCGTGTCGGCCACGGCGTTTCTCCCCCCAGTTCAACCGGGACGGGGGCCCGCCCGGCCCCGGTGCGGTTGTTCTCCCCGTCCGCACGGTAGGCGTCCGGGGGCGCCTCCGACAAGGGATTCCGCCGTTTCTGCGACGATGTGGTGACGGTGCGTCAGTCGAGCGGCCTCAGGTAGACGGTCCGGCCGGTGGAGCGGGCGGCTGCGGCGGCGTACAGGATGCGGCGGCCGCGCCGGTCGGCGTGGGCGGCCCACTCGTCGGCGCCGGTGAGGCTGTACGCGCTGTGCTCGGTCGGGTCGAGGGTGATCCGGCCGATCTCGTGGTCGGTGAGGACGCCGCCGTCGAAGAGCGCGCCGACCCGCCACGGCCACGGCGGCCTGGGACCGGTGAAGGACAGCACCAGCAGCTGCGGCTCCCGCCGTTCCACGCAGGCGGGCAGGAAGCCCAGTTCCTCGACCGTCTCGCGGCGGGCGCATCCGTAGAGGTCCTCGCCCGGGTCGAGGAGGCCGCCCGGCAGGTCGAGCGCCCCGGGGTTCACCACCGGACGCAGCGTCAGCACCCGCTCGGCCCGGTCCCGGAACAGCAGGGCCGCGTACGCGATGCCGTGCGGCAGGGTCGGGACGAACTCCTCGGGCGGGATCCAGCCCGGCGGTGGCAGCCCCATCAGGCGGCGCCCGGGAGAGCCCATCGCATGGACTCCTCCTCGGCGGTGGGTCGTGGGGCGGTCGTGGTGCTCCGACGTGGGACGGGGCGGCGCGGGCGCCGTTGCCCGCGCCGCCCCGGTCCAATCGATTGCACCTCGACCCCGGCCCGCCGTCCCGTCATTCACCCGTCCGTGGGCGCCGGGCGGCAAGCCGGACGAGGGGTCCGGTCAGCTGTCGGTGACGCGGGTCCAGCTGAACGGCCCGAACGAGGTGGCGGTCGTCGGGTGCTGCGCCCCCGGGGTGACGGTGAGCTTCAGCCACTCCAGCGGCACGGTGCTGCCGTGGACGACGATGCGGTGGAAGTTCGGCACCTCGTGGTTCGGGTGGCTGTTCCAGGCGTCGTACGAGCAGACGCCCTGGTCGCCGGTGCACGGCGCGCCCTGGCTGAGCGGGTTGTCGGAGCGGTAGACGTGCGAGTCGCCGACCAGCAGGAGCACCGGCTTGCCGAAGGCGGTGGTGTGCGAGGCCAGGCTGTCCACGATCGGCTCGTAGTTCGCCAGGTGCGCGGTGGTCTTCCCGTCCAGGTCCCACATGTCGGCCTGGGTGGTGACCACGACGCTGGAGATGCCGCCCAGGTGGGCGAGCGCGAAGGCGGTGTCCAGCCAGCGCAGGTCGGCGGCGGTGCGGTGGGCGGCCTCGTCGAGCTGCGGCTGGGACGCGGTCGGCGCGCCGTACCAGGGGTCGGCGTCGTTGTTGGAGCCGCCGGGCACGTTGACGGTGACGAACAGGGTGCCGTTCTTGACCCACAGTACGTTCTCGACGTACTGGGCGTCCTCGGGGTGCAGCGGGTGCGGCAGCTGCGCCTGCGACAGGACGCGCAGCGTGCCGCTGCCGAGGGTGTGACCGGGCGTCGGGAAGAAGGTCCGACGGACCAGGTCCAGGTTGGCGACCGGGTTGCCGGCCGCGTAGTCCACCGCCTGGCCGGTGGCCGGGTCGAGCACCGGGTCGATCTGTCCGGTGGCCGCGTTGTACTTGCCGCCGCCCTCACCGGCCTTGTGGCAGTCGGCCCACTCGTTGTCGCCCGGGGTGTAGACCAGCGGGTCGGCGAACGTCTTCCACAGCGCGGCGATGGACTGGTCGTACGCGGCGGTGCAGTACTGCTTGCCGGAGTGGATGTCGCCGACGTGGATCACCGTGCCGACGTTCGGGTCGGCGTTGACCGAGGCGATGAACGCCGGCGTCGCGTCGAACTCGGTGGTGTCGGTCGGCGTGGTGCCGTACGGGGCGTCGCCGTACACGGCGAGGGTGAACGGCGCGCGGGCGCCGCGCGTCGGACCGTCCTCGTCCGCGGTCGCGGCCGTGGCCGGCACCACGGTCATCGCGAGGGCGAGGCCGGCGGCCGCGTAGAGCCTTCTGGTCATTGCTGTCTCCCGGTGTGCGTCATCTCGGTGCCCCGTGCGGGCAGCAGCGTGCACCGTCCCGGAAACGGCCGGGTGAACGGGAGTTCAAGAGCGTCACCGAACCTGGAGGTCGTTGTGTGACGGCCCGTCGCCGGGCCGGCCGGGAGCTCAGGTCCGGCGGGCGCAGGTGGCGGCGAAGGCCGTCAGGTCGGCGGCGGTACGGGCCGGTTCGTCCCAGTGGACGACGTGGCCGGAGCCCTCGTGGACCAGCAGGGTGGCCTGCGGGAAGGCGGCGGCCAGCCGTTGCTGGTCGGAGCGGGGCAGGATCCGGTCCCGGTCGCCCCACACCACCAGAACGGGAGCGGTCACCGCGTCGAGTCCGGTCGGCGGCGGCTCGTCGAGCAGCCCGTGGACGGTCTCGCGCCAGACCCGGGCGGGCACCCGCAGGTTCTCCCGCACCATCTGCTCGGCGAACTCCTCGGGCAGGGGCCGGCTCACCAGCGAGTCGACCAGGGCACGCAGGGCTGCCGGATCGAGCGGGTCGGCGAGCGCGTCGGCCCACGCCCGGATCGCGCCTGCCCCGGGTGTGTCGGCGAGCCGGGCCGGTGAGCCCAGGAACACCAGACCGCCGACCCGGGCGGGCTGCGCCGCGGCGAAGCGGCATGCGGTGAATCCCGCACTGGACGCCGCCACCAGGACGGCACGCTCGACGCCCGTCCGGTCCAGGAACTCCGCCAGGTCGGCCGCGAAGTCCGCCGGCCGGTACCCCGCGGGCACGGCGAGCCCGCCCCGCCGTGCCCGCGCTGGCTCGGTGCGATGACGTGCAGGGTCTCCGGGAGCCCGGCCATCAGTGGCCCGAACGAGCGCCACGAGTCGCCGACGGCGTGCAGTAGCACCAGCGGCAGCGCAGTGCGCGCGCCCTGTTCGGCGTACGGCAGCAGCAGCCCGGCCCGCGGCAGCCGAACCGTCGCGCCGTCGCCCGGCTCGTCGTCGCTCGCGCCCATCGTGACTCCCGTCGTCGGGACCGTCCCTCCTGAACGGTCGGCCGAAATCGCGGATCCCTCAAGTCGGCCCGCCGACCGTACCCGCCGACCCGACCCGACCTGCCGACCCGCCCCAGTGCGGCGTCCTGCCGCTAGAGTTGTGCCCGGCCGCGACTGGCGAGGGTGGACCACCACCGGGGAGCGGCCGTGTTCCGATGCGAGCGTCGACCGCCTGGGCGCATCCGTCAGCGACATCCCGCTGAGGAGGCCAGGACATGGAACTGCGCTACGGAACCAACCCGCACCAGGCAGCCGGACCCGCCGCACCGCTGACCGCCGACCGGTGGCCGCTGCGGGTGCTGCACGGCCGGCCGTCGCTGATCAACCTGCTGGACGCGCTCAACGGCTGGCAGCTGGTGCACCAGGCGAGCCGTTCGCTCGGGCGGCCGGCGGCGGCCTCGTTCAAGCACGTGTCGCCGGCCGGCGCCGCCGTGTCCGGGCCGATCGACGAAGTGACCGCCGGGCTCCACGGCGTGGGCGACTCGGTGGTCGGCGAGCTGACCAGCGCCTACCTGCGGGCCCGGGACGCCGACCCGAAGTCCTCGTACGGCGACTTCGCCGCCGTCTCCCACCCGGTGGATGCCGAGCTCGCCGAGCTGCTGAGCGGCGTGGTCTGCGACGGCATCGTCGCCCCCGGCTACGAGCCCGGCACGGTGGCGACGCTCGGCCGGAAGAAGAACGGCCAGTTCCTGGTCCTGGAGGCCGACCCCGCGTTCACCCCTCCGCCGTACGAGACACGGGAGGTCTTCGGGCTGCGGCTGACCCAGGAGCGCGACCACGCCCCGCTCACCACCGCCCTGTTCGACTCGCCCGTCGTCGGTGCGCTGCCCGACTCGGCGGTGCAGGACCTGCTGCTGGGGGCGGCGGTGGTGCGCTACACCCAGTCCAACTCGGTCTGCTACGTGCGGGACGGCATGACGCTGGGGATCGGCGCCGGCCAGCAGTCCCGGGTCGACTGCACCCGCCTGGCCGGCGCCAAGGTCGACACCTGGTGGCTGCGGCGCCACCCGGCGGTCCGCGCCCTCGACTTCCGGCCCGGGACGCGGCGCCAGGAGCGGATCAACTGGCAGATCCGCTTCATCGAGGGCGATCTCACCCCGGACGAGGAGCAGCGGCTGGCCCGGGCGCTGTCCACGTCCACCTATCTGCTGACCCCGGACCAGCGCGAGCTGTGGCGCCGGCGTCTGACGGGCGTGGCGTTCGTCTCGGACGGCGCGCTGCCGTTCCGCGACAACGTCGACCACGCCCACCGCCACGGCGTCCGGTACATCGCCGAACCCGGGGGGTCCATCCGCTCCGACGAGGTCCAGGACGCCTGCCGCGAGCACGGGATCACCCTCGCCCGCACCGGCCTGCGCCTGTTCCACCACTGACGGTCGGCGCGCCGGGCGAACCGGATCGGGCTCAGCGGTGTCCCTCTCCGATGGGGAACGAACTTTTGGAGAGGATTCCGGCATGACGACGAACGAGGGACGCATGAGCCGCCGGGCGGTCCTGGGCATGGGCGCCGGCACGGTGCTGGCCGTCACGGTGCCGACCGGCGGGGCGGCCCGTGCGGACGGCGGCGCGGCGACCGTCACCGCGCTGGCCGACCTGGAACGCGAGCACGGCGCCCGGCTGGGCGTCTTCGCGCGCAACACCGTGACCGGCACGCAGGTGCGTTACCGGGCGCAGGAGTTGTTCCCGATCTGCTCCGTCCACAAGATCGTGACGGCGGCCGCCGTCCTGCGCGACCTCGACCGTGACGGGGAGGTGCTCGCCCGGCGCGTCCACTACACCGCCGCCGACGTCGCCGAGGCGGGGTACGCGCCGATCACCGGTACCCCCGAGCATCTGGCGGGCGGCATGACCATCGCCGACCTGTGCGCCGCCGCCCTCGAGTACAGCGACAACGCCGCCGACAACCTGCTGCTGCGCGAGCTGGGCGGGCCGCAGGCGGTCACCCGCTTCTGCCGCTCCCTCGGCGACCGGGTGACCCGACTGGACCGCTGGGAGCCCGCGTTGAACTCCGCCGAGCCGGGACGGGTGACCGACACGACGACGCCGGCCGCCATCGCCGGCACGCTCGAGCACCTCCTCCTCGGCCGGGCCCTCACCCCGGGCGACCGGCGGCAGCTGACCCGCTGGATGCTCGCCAACACCACCGGCGCCGCCCGCCTGCGGGCCGGCCTCCCGTCGACCTGGAGCCTGGCCGACAAGACCGGCACCGGAAGCTACGGGACCACCAACGACGTGGGCCTCGCCTGGACCCCCGACGGGACGCCACTGGTCCTCGCCGTCCTGTCCACCGGGCCCGCCCCGGACGCCCCCGCCGACGAGGCACTCGTCGCCCGCGCCGCCGCCCTGGTGGCGCCGGCCCTGCACTGAGAGGCTCCGCGCCCGGCAGCCGGCTGCTGCTGGAGATGGGCCGGCACGTCGCCGCCACCCCGCAGGACCCGGCCGCCGAGCACGGCCGCCCCGGCCCGGACCGGACCCGCAGCAGGTTCATCGAGGCGCGGCGCACCGCCGCCTGAACCGGTGTCAGCGGTTCAGGGCGCCTTCCGCGCCTCCGCGTCGGCCGGCGAGCGCAGGCCGGGGATCGGCGACGGCAGCAGCCACAGGAACGAGGTGAGCGCCCCGATCCCGGCCACCCAGAGCGCCGGCCGCAGGCCCAGCGTGCTGCCGAGCAGTCCGCCGAGCAGCGAACCCAGCGGCCGGATACCGTAGTTGACCGCCTGGTACGCCCCGGCGACCCGGGACCGGAGCCGGTCCGGGATCACGGCGGCGAAGAGCGAGCCGATGGTGATGTCGAGGATCATCACGCCGATCCCGGAGAGGAAGACGGCGGCCAGCAGCAGCGCGACCACCGGCAGGGTGCCGCCGTGCGCCGCCGGCACGAGCAGCAGCGGCGCGGGGTAGGCGATCAGCCCGAGCACCAGCGCCCGGCCGAGGCCGATCCGGCGGCTGATCCGGCCGGTCAGGGCGGCGCCCAGCAGGCCGCCGACCGCGCCCGCGCTCAGTACCGTGCCGAGCAGGCCGGCGGACAGGCCGAGTTCGGTGGTCGCGTACAGGACGAACAGCGCCGCGATCATGAACGTGAAGAGGTTCAGCGTTGCCGTGCCCAGCAGGGCGGCCCGCATGATCGGGGTGGTGGTGATGAACCGCAGCCCCGCCGAGATCCGGCCGGGGGCGCGCGGCTCGGGCGGCGGCTCGGTGGGCCGGATGCCGCCGAGCGCGAACGCTGAGGCCACGAAGGAGAGCGCGTCGGCCACCAGGGCGAGCGGCGCGGCGAGCACCTGCACCAGGGCGCCGCCCAGCCCGGGCCCGGCGGCCGAGGACATCGCACGGCTGCCGTTGACCAGGGAGTTGCCCTCCACATAGCGCCCGTCCGGGACCACGGCGACGAACAGCGGCGCGTTGCACACGTCGAACAGCACCGAGAAGCTGCCCATCACGAAGGCGACGGCGAACAGCTGGGTGAGCGTCAGCACGTCCAGCAGGTACGCCACCGGCACGGTGAGCAGCAGCACCGCGCGGGCGAGGTCGGCCGCGATCATCACCCGGCGGCGGTCGGACCGGCCGTCCGCCCAGGTGCCGGCGTGCAGGGCGAAGAGCAGGCTGGGCAGCCAGCCCGCGGCCGTCAGCAGGCCCATCCACCCGGCGTCGGCGTGCAGCGTGCCGACCGCGACCAGCGGCAGTACGATGCCGGTGACCTGGTCGCCGACCGCCGAGATGGTCTGGCCGGTCCAGTAGCGGCGGAACTCGGCGACCCGCAGCAGCGCGGGTATCAGCCGGCGCCCGGCGTCCTCGACGGGGGCCTCGGCCGGGGCGGGATGCGGTGCGGGATGCGGTGCGGACTCGGTCGTGGCGCTCACGGCGACTCCTTCTCGGCTTGCTCAGGCTCCTCGTCGGCTCCGGACGGCAGGTCGGTCGGCAGCGCCATGCGGACCAGCAGCACCGGGCGGCTGCCGGCCGGGCGCTCGGCGCCGGCGCCGAGCCGGGCCAGGTACGGGCGGGTCAGCTCGTCCATCCGGGCGCCGAGCTCGGCGAGTTCCCCGGCGGTGAGGTGCAGCACGGTGTCGCCGACGCCCGCGGCCGCGCGCCATGCCGGGGACTCGCCGCGCTGTACCTCCAGCCACCGCTGGGCGAGCGCGGCGTACCGCTCGACCACCGTCCGCTGGAGGGCGCCGGCGGCCTCGGCGGCGGCCGGGTCCTCCGCGGCCGTGTCCCAGCTGGTGAACAGGGCGGTGGCCCGCCACGGCTTCTCCCGCCCGCGGCCGCCGCCCGCCTCCTCCACCAGCCCGTACTTGGCGAGCTGGCGCAGGTGGAACGAGCAGCTCGCCACCGACTCGCCGATCAGCGCGGCGGCGTGGGTCGCGGTGAGCGGGCCCTCGCGGCGGAGCAGGCCGACCAGCGCCATCCGGGTGGGGTGGGCGTAGGCCCGCAGCGCGCGCGGGTCGCTGAGCCGGACGGTGGGTGGCACCTCGGGTACCGGACGCTCCTCTGTCATGCATCTAAAGCTATCTTTAGAAAGAACTCTTTACAACCGCGGAGTGCTCCTTCAGGTGGATGGGCGGGTGGTCCTGTCGGTTGATGGCGGGCGCCCCGTCCGCCCGTATCGTCGAAGCCATGAGCCGAGGACTGCATCTGGCCGCCTACCTGCTGGCCTTCGACACCCGGGCCCAGTCGCTGCAGGACCGCACCCGCGCCGGCTACCTGCTGCGCGCCGCCGCCCTGGCCGACCTGGCCCACCGCGGCGCCGCCACCGAGAACGCGGCGGGCCGGGTCGAGGTCGCCTCCGCCGAGCCCACCGGGGACGGCGTCCTGGACGCCCTGCTCGCCGAACTCGCCGATCGACCCCGCACCTGGAAGTCGTGGATCAGACGCGGCCGCGAGGACACCCTCGAAGCCGCCGAGGAGCAGCTCGCGGCCCTCGGCGTGATGACCATGCCGGACCGCGACCCTTACGGCCCGGTCGCCCCGCACCGGACGGTGGCGATGGACGACCCGCGCGAGGCGCTGGACCTCCAGGTGCGGATCGCCGAACTCGTCCGCGGCCACGGCCCGGTCGCCGCGGCGCCGTTCGCCGACGCGACGCTCGCCGCGCTGGCCGCCCACGGACACCTGCGCCTCGTCCTCTCCCGCCAGGACCGCAAGGCCCACGCCGAGCGGATCACCGCTCTCACCGACCGCCTCGCCGACCACGCCCCGGGCCTCGCCAGAGCGGTGGCCGGACTGAACCTCACCATGATCGCCGGCCAGGGCGGCATGGGCGGCGGCTGACTGCTACGGTGCCGCGTGACCCACGACGAACCGGTGACCGTCCTCCGCGACGGCCGACTGCGGGCGGCGGGAATCCGCCGCGGGAGCGTCGTCGCCTACGACTGGGGCTTCCACCAGGACGGGACCGACCACGTGCAGCGCACCTTCGTGCTGCTCGACGACCACATGCAGATCGACCAGCCGGTGGCGTTCCCGCCCGGGCAACGGGGCTGGTGGTACTGCGACCTGGTGTCGCTGGAGTGGGCCGCCCCCGGCCTGCTGAGGACTGACGACCGGTGGATCGACGTGATCGTCGGCCCGCCCGACCACCCGTACCGCCTCCTCGACCTGGACGACTACGCCGCCGCCCTCGCGGACGGCCGCCTCGCGCCGGCCGAGGCCGCCGACGGGCTGACCCGCGTGCAGCGCTTCCTCGACCACCGCCTGAACCGCCGCCACGACACCACCCGGACCTGGCCCGCGTTCCCGCCCGCCGAGATCCGGGACCTCGGCACCGCCGACCTGCCACAAAACTGGAACCTGCTCGCCTGACGCCCGGGCCCGCAGCAATCCGCCCGCGGGCGCAGCGCGGCCCGGCCGCACGGGGGGAGCGGCCGGGCCGGCACCGAGGAGCGCGGCAACCGCCGACGCCCTGCACCACGACGATACGACCCCACCCGCCCAACGAGCCGCCAACCCGCCGTCACAACCCCGCCGACGCCCTCAGTCCGCGCCGGCGACCAGGTCGATCATCCGGTGCGCCACCGCCGCCGGAATGGCCGGGTTGGCGGCCGCGTTCTGGGCGGTGTCCGGGTCGCGGAGCAGGCCGATCAGGGTGGGCACGGGCAGTCGGGGGTTGCGGATGGCCGCCGCGCGGATCCGATGGGTGGCGGGGACGGGCAGTCCGCGGGTGCTGCGGAACTCCTCGAAGTCCCGGTCGGTGGAGGCGAGCAGGCGCAGCACGGTGGCGGGCGACAGGCGCGGGTCTGACGCGGCCCGGAAGCGCACCCCTTCGTCGGGGTCGTCGGCGAGGCGCTCGGCGAGGTCGGCGGTCGCGTCGGGGGCGTACAGGGCGAGTCGGCGCCGCATGGGGTCCGGATCGTCCCCGAGGCCGCTGAGCCCGTCGAAGGGGAAGTCGGGGCGGTTCAGGACCGGCCACGGGTGCGGCCAGCCGAACGCGGCGTCCAGCAGCATGTCCACGGGGGCACGCTCGTTGTGGCCGGCGAGGGTGGAGCGTACGGAACTCTCGGGGTCGCGGGCCAGGCGATCCAGGACGTCCGGCGGCAGTCGGCGGGCGCGCGCGACGGAACGACGGATGGCGATGCTCGCGGAGGACGCAAGGCGTCGCATCGCGTCGGGGTCGTCGTGGAGGTCCTCGACCCACAGCACCCTCGGGTGGGGATGGTTGGCCGGCAGGCCGGCGGTGACCTCGGCGCGGATCGTCTCGGTGGCATCGGGCCGGACCGCGACCTCCGCCCGCACGCGGTCGTCGCTGTCCCGGGCCAGGGCAGCGACCAGGTCGGCCTCCAGCCACGCGTTCTCGGCGAGGGTGGCGCGCAGCCCGTACTCGGGGTACCGGAGGAGGTGCCGTGCCAGGCCGGGGTCGAGGTGCTGCTCGCGGGCCGCGAGCCACTGCTCCGTCGTCCCGAGGGCGTCGTACTCCTCCAGCGCCATCGGCCGGTCGAGGCCCGCCCGCTTCTGCGCGGCCTCCCGGACCTGCGGTACGGCGTCGCTCTCCAGCGCGGAGCGCCGCTCGGCGTCCAGGTGCGGCCAGGCCTCGCGGCAGGCAGCGGTACGGACCTCGGGGTCGGGGTCGGCGGCGAGGGCTGCGGCCACGTGTCCGGGCAGGCCCCGGAACCAGAGGGCCCGCAGCCGGACCTGCGGGTCCGGGTCGCCGGCCCAGCCTTCGAAGTCGGCCTCTGACGGGCGGGGGCAGTGCCAGGCGGCCATCGCCCGGATGCGCCGGCGGTACACGCCCTCGGGCTCACTGGCGATCAGCCGGACCCACTGGTCGAGGCTCATGCCGCGCTGGTGCTCCGCCATGCGCATGCGCACCCGGCGGTGGGGGTGGGCGATGCCGGCCTCGACGGCCTCCACCGGGAGCTTCTCCATCTCCAGGCCGGTCACCAAACCGAGCAACCGCACCAGCACGTCGCCCGGCTGGCCGTGGCTCAGGCCGGAGGGCCAGGCCGACCGGATCCCTGGCAGCGCGGCCACCGCCTCGATCCCCACGAACAGGTCCTGCCACTCATCGGGTACCCCGCCACCACGCATCGCCATTCGAACACCGTAGCGGCCGCCTGTCCGACGATCGGTCACCGCGTACGCCGGGCGCACACCGTAAGGACGGGTACCGCACTCGTCCGCCCTGTGCGCCTCCAGGCCGCCAAGTGACCCGTGACCGCGGCGGGGACGGTCGGGCATGCTGGTCGGCAACGGTGTGGACCGAGGGCGAAGGGGTTGTTCGGAGTGCCGATCGGAATAACGGTGAGCGCTCCCGTCCACGCAAATCACGGAAAGCTGGTACGGCACCGCCACAACCGGATGACCGGAACGATCGCGGGTCAACTGGTCGAGCGTGAACGCGACACCGGCCGCCTGGTCTCGCACCGCGTCTTCGTCCGCCCGGTGGGCGGCGGGATCGAGTGGGAGGCGGCTCCCGGAGACCTCGAACTCGTCGACGAGCCGCAGCCCGACGCTCCCGGGCAGGCTGTGCGCCGCCCGCGCTGACCCGCCGCTCGACGCGCCCGCCGGCCGGCGAACCGAGCCGGATACCTTCCGGGCGAGCCCGGAGCCCGGCCGTGAACACTGGGTGACGGCGGGTCAGACCGGAACGTCCGCCTGCCGGCGGGTCAGCCGCCAGATCTGGTCCTCGCCGGTCTCGGCGGGGGCGAGGCGCTCGACCGGGCGGCGCAGGTGTTCGGTGAAGCCGAGGCGGGCCGGGATCGCGCCGCTGGCGTGGTTGGCGGCGTCGTGCACGACCTCGACGTACTCGACGCCGGGGAGGCGGAAGGCCTGGTCGACCAGGGCGCGGGCGGCCCGGGTGGCCACGCCGCGGCCGGTGGCCGCCGGGTGCAGCCAGTAGCCGATCTCGCGGCCGCCGGCGGGCGTGTCGGCGTGCCGGAACAGCTGGCAGGCTCCGACGATCGCCCCGTCCAGGACGATCGCCCAGGTGCACTCGTCGCCGCTCGCCCAGCGTTCCGCGCGGCCGGCCAGGAACTCGGCGGTCGTGGCCGGGCTGTGGTCGGCGACCCACGCCATCCACGGGCGCAGGTGGTCCAGCGACTCGTCGATGACGCGGACGAGCTCGGCGAGGTCCGCCTCCGCGTCGAAGGGGCGCAGGGTCAGGTCGTCCAGCTCGATCACTCGCTGTGGGAGGTCCATCCCAGGAGGATCGTGGGCGCCTACCTCCACCGGCAACCGGATTTCGAACGCCGCCAGCCGCACGAAAAGAGACCGGGCCCGGTACGTCTCACGCGTACCGGACCCGGCCTTCAGTAGCGGGGACAGGATTTGAACCTGCGACCTCTGGGTTATGAGCCCAGCGAGCTACCGAGCTGCTCCACCCCGCGTCGGTGAACCAGACTCTACGGTACGCCGGGCACTTCGCGCGAATCCGTTTCCCGAGAGCGGCCCACGGCGGCCCCGAGGCGGGCGGCCAGCGCGGCGACCGCCTCGCGCAGCTCCGTCCCGCCCTGGACGTGGAAGGGGTACGGCACCGCCGCCAGCCACTCCCCCGCGTACATGACCGGGTTGCGGGTGCTGCCGACGAGTACGCAGTGCTCTCCGGCGTCCCCGGCCGCCTCCAGCCGTCCCATCGGTGGCCCGACCCACGGGGCGACCTGCGCCATCGGCGCCTCGAACAGCACCCGCACGGGATGGGCCCACCCGGCGCCCAGGTTCTCCTCCAGCAGGGCGACCGGGTCGAGGTCGTCCGGCATCCGGAACCCGGTGGCGGTCTCCTCGGCCGCCAGCACCCGGTCGATCCGGTAGGTGCGGACGGCGTCCGCGCGGTGGGAGTGGCAGAGCAGGTACCAGCGGGCCCGGCGGACGACGACCGCCCACGGGTCCACCTCGGCCTGCCAGCGGTTGCCGGCCCCGCTCCGGTAGGTGATCGCCACCCGTCGGCGGGCGGCGATCGCGTCCACCAGGGCGCTGGTGACGGCGGGATCCGGGTAGGCGGCGCCCGGGTCCGGCGCGGCGGCGGCGTGCTCGCGCAGGGCGGCCGCCTGCCGCCCGACCTCCTCGGGCAGTGCCTGGACGACCTTGCCGAGGGCGGAGCCGACCAGGTCGCCGGGCTCGGTGGCGGCGGGCCTGCCGTCGAGGACGGCCATGACCAGGCCGATCGCCTCGCCCTGGGTGAAGGCCACCGGGGGCAGCCGGGTGCCGCGCCGCAGCCGGTAGCCGCCGTACGGGCCGCTCACCGAATCCACGGGGATGCCGGCCTCGCGGAGGATCGCGACGTAGCGGCGGGCGGCGCGATCGGTCACGCCGAGCCGCTCCGCCAGTTGCTCGGCGGTCGTGCCCGGCCGGGTCCGCAGGATCTCGAGGGCGCGCAGCGCGCGGGCGGTGGGGCTCGTTCCGGTCGACACCCCGCAGAGCGTAGACGGCCCGCCCGACAACCAGGAAGCAGATCGTCCGCAACCGCTCCTAGCATGGGAACACCCCGGCCGGGCGCGTACCGGAACGCCTCTCCGGACGCGTGTTCTGCCACCGCTCCCCTCGACTCCCCTCGACCCGAAAAGGGACCTCACTGTGGACATCCTGCTCATCGGCGGCCTCTGGCTGGACGGCACCGCCTGGCACGCCGTCACTCCCGCCCTCGAGGCGCTCGGGCACCGCGCGCGGCCGCTGACCCTCCCCGGCCAGGGTGACGGGCGTACCTCGGCCACCCTCGACGAGCAGCTCGCGGCCGTTGTCGCCGCCGTCGACGCCTCGGCCGAAAAGCCCCTGCTGGTGGCTCACTCGGCCGCCTGCACCCTCGGCTGGCTGGCCGCCGACGCACGCCCCGACGCGGTGGCCGGGCTGGTGCTGATCGGCGGCTTCCCGCATGCGGACGGGCAGGCGTACGCCGACTTCTTCGAGATCCGCGACGGCGTGATGCCGTTCCCCGGCTGGGGCCCGTTCGCCGGTCCGGACAGCGCCGACCTCGACGAGGAACTGCGCAGCCGGATCGCCGCCGACGCGATCCCCGTACCCGAGCAGGTGGCCCGCGGCACGGTCCGCCTGACGGACCCTCGCCGCTACGGCGTCCCCGTCACCGTGGTCTGCCCCGAGTTCACCCCGGAGCAGGCCCGCGCCTGGATCGCCGCCGGCGACGCCCCCGAACTCGCCCGGGCCGAGCACGTCGACTTCGTCGACCTCGACTCCGGCCACTGGCCGATGTTCTCCGCCCCCGCCGAACTCGCCCGCGTCCTCACCGCGGCGGCCTCCCGGGCCTGACCGCCTTCCGCCGTCCGCCCTCAGCCCTCCGCCCGAACGGGGACCTCGACCATGAGCCTCACCGTCCGCCCCCTGTCCGCCTCGACCTGGGACGCCTTCGCCGAACTCGTCGAACGCAACAACGGCATCTTCGGCGGCTGCTGGTGCATCGGCTACCACCCCGAACGCGGCCGGCCCGGCATCGACCACCGCACCGTCAAGGAGCAGCGCGTCCGCACCGGCCGGGCGCACGCCGCGCTCGTCCTCGACGAGGACGGCGCCGCCCAGGGCTGGTGCCAGTACGGCCCGCCCGACGAACTCCCCGCCATCAAGCACCGCCGCGCGTACGACCAGGACGCGCCCCCGCTCCCGGACTGGCGGATCACCTGCCTGTACGTCGACCGCCGCCACCGCCACCAGGGCATCGCCCGCACCGCCCTGGAAGGCGCCCTCGACCTGATCGCCCACGCCGGCGGCGGCCTGGTCGAGGCGATCTCCGAAACCACCCTCGGCCGCCGGGCCCAGAGCGGCTTCCTCTTCAGCGGCACGGTCGAGCTGTTCGAGGAGCACGGCTTCACCCGCGTCCGCCAGATCGGCAAGCACGCCTGGATCGTCAGCAGGCAGGTGGCCCCGGCCTGAGGATGCGCCCGACCATGCACTCCGGCAACGATCGACCTCCCGAACCGCTGTTCACTCCGGCAGGTACCGACGCCTGCGGCGGGCGTTGCGCTGCGGGCGGCGCGTAGCATCGCCGGGTCCACCTCGACCCAGCCACCGGCTCCGCCGCCCATCGGGCGGATCTGGTCGCGCGCCTGCGGGCGCTCGGTGCGACGCCCGTCGACGTGGGCCAGGGCGATACGTGCCGTGGACGGTCCTCGCCGACCCCAACACTCCGGACTACCAGTTCTGGAGTGACCCCCGGTGCCGACCGCCACCCTTACCCGTGACCAGCGGAATTCGTCCCCCTCTCCGGAGGACATGACTACTGGCAGCCTGCCCGGCACGGAGGGCACCGTCTTTACCGGGACACTGCGAGGCGTCCGAGCAATCCGGTTGTCCAAGGAACACGGCGGGGTCGGCCATGGGCCGAGAGCGCGGCGGCAAGACGGGCAGCGCCAAGGGACAACACGTCGTCCGGACCGTGTTCAAGTGGACCCCGAGCGTCATTACCAGGCTGCTGCGGAGTGAGACGCTGCTCGGCCGGAAGCTG
Source organism: Kitasatospora cinereorecta (assembly GCF_024172095.1). Taxonomy (GTDB): domain Bacteria; phylum Actinomycetota; class Actinomycetes; order Streptomycetales; family Streptomycetaceae; genus Kitasatospora; species Kitasatospora cinereorecta. Next base: position 211,143 of record NZ_JAMZDX010000004.1, read on the forward strand.
CACCGGGGCAAGCCGGTCCGGGACGCGCGGGCAACCCGATCACGGCGACGGAACAGCCGATCATGACCCGCGAGGAGTTCGACCGGATCGGGGCGTTGCTGGACTCCCGCAGCATCAACAACGGGGACCGGCACGACGACACTGCAAGTGTGGAGAAAACCTGATTCACCCTCTCCAACGTCACCCCATCACCACCCGGGAATTCGTCCCCCTCTTCTACTGGCGACCCCGAAAGACAAGGGTCTCTGCCATCGACAGACAGAGGAGCACCGGTGAGCACCGTCAGCCGATACCAGTACACCCACGATGACCGGAAACCAAGCGGCTCCGTCTCCGCGCCGACGAGTTCCAGCTCAGCGCCACCATGGAGCGGCTCGCCGATATGAAGCGCAACCGTCCCGACCAGTACGACCAGATGGGCGCGATCGCGCATCTGTCGCTCGGCCACTACGAGGCGGCCAAGGCTGCTGCGAAGCAGCTCGGCCGCAACGTTTCCGCCCCGGCCGATCGTGAGGCCTGAAAATGAGCACCGACGTTTCCAAGGCCGCTGACACGGTCGCCAAGCTGCGCGCCCAGGCCGACAAGTTCGCGGCTCCGCTCGCCGAAGCCGAGGCAGCCTTGGCAGTTGCGCAGGACACCCAGCAGGCTCGTTGCGCCGAGCGCGCGGCCGAGCATGACCAGGAGTTCCTCACGACGTGGTCGACACAGGCCGCTGACCGGTCTGCCCGCGGCAACGAGTTGCACACCGAGTTCCTTGAACTCCTCTCCGCCGAGCAATGGCTCCGCGCTTACGTCGCGCACCGCGCCGAGCGATACAAGCGCGAGAAGGTCATCATCGCTGCGCAGAACGCGCAGGCCTCGGCGTCCCGCGGACTGTTCCCGAACAGCGCTGGTACGACCTGCGCATCATCGAGGTCATCACCAGCGCTGTTGACCACGCCGCTGCCGCGATTGGTGCCGCCCTTGCGGAGGAACTTGAGTCCAAGCGGAACGCCTACATTGAAGCGGCGGACTGACATGACGCTGGACGCGCTCGACCCCGGCCCGGACGGGACCTATCCGCACTTCCCCGCGACGCACAGGGGCGGCCGGTATGGTCGGACTCCCCAACTGGCCTGCCGGTGCTCAACGGTGGAGCGCCGATGCCGCGCGGAATCCAGCCGATGCGCGACCCGGGGAATCCCGGCCGACTGCTGGCTGTGGACGTGACACCTCGGCTACCAGATGGCAGCCCAATTGAGCCACCGGTGATTCAGCCAGAGCCCTAAGGCCGAAGCTTCACAGGTCCCTCGTATCGGCAACTCAGTAGAGTCGCTGATACGAGGGAGCTAAAGGGCCGCGCGCGGTGGCGCCGAGCGGGGCTCCGCGGTCTGCGGGCTGTGCGGCGAGACCTTCCCCGCCGAGCTGGTCGACGTGGACCACCGGACCCCGCTCGCCCTCGGCGGCGAGGACACCGACGAGAACGCGTGGCTACTCTGCCGCCCGTGCCACAGGGCGAAGACCCGACGCGACTTCGACCGCCGGCGTCCGCCGTCATGACGTGCTTGGGTGTCAGTTGCCGTTTACGTCGATGAAATTGATCGGGTCGTTCTTGCTGAAGGTGTACTGGTTGAAGCTGGAAGGCATGAGGTCGTCCAACTCCAGGGGCTGGAACCGCGCGGCAGGATTGCCGGACGCATCCACTACGGCGAGCGCAGCGGGAATCACGCTTCCGCCGCTGACGACGATCACGGGCCCGCCGTCGCGGTACTCGATCGACAGTGTGCCGATGTCCTCCGGGGCGACCTTGTCCGCCGGGATCAGCACGGGCTCGGTCGTCTCGGGCGTGTACTGAACCGGGGCCGGTCCCTTTGAGTTGGGCGTGGTCTCGGACATGGCTGTCTCCTGTGCGGGTCGGGGGGTGAGGTGTGCTGACGCGGACGGGAGCATTCACCGTTCTCCCGCCCGCGTCACAGATCGAGGAAGCGTGGGGCTTTCAACGTTGCCTGGGGGAATCATCTCGCGGAATCTCGAACAGTGCGGGAGGTCCCATCTGGTACTTCGTGACTCGCGTACTCGACCCATCAACCACAGTGAGCCCCGCCGGGATGGCTGTCCCGCCGCTGACAACGATCACGGGCTGACCGTCGCGGTACTCGATCGACAGTGTACCGATGTCCTCGGGCTTGACCTGGTCAGCTGGGAGAAGTGTCGCGTCGGCGATCTCGGGCGTGACGACGGTCGACGGGATCTCTCCCAAGCCGGTTGCCTCGGGCTCAATCTGCGCCGGCCCCGTGCTCCGTCCGGCCGTATCCATGTAGAGATTGAACGTGAAATCGTCCTGCTCGGCCGACCCAACTTTCATGTAGTCCGCAAGAAGTCCCGACGCCGCCCCTGAGACAACTACACCGGCAGCGATTAGACGGGCCGTCGCCACGGGTGTCCCAGACGTGTTGTCAACTGCGAGTTCCGCCGGAACGTACGTTCCGGCACTGACCACAAGGTGGGGTTGATTGTCCACGTAGCGCAGGCTGAGCGCGCCGATGTCCTCGGGGTTGACCTGGTCCGCCGGGATGAGCGCGGATTCGGTCACGACAGTCTTGTAGGCCGCTACAAGGTTTCCCGCCCCGTCAACGACCGGCAGCCACGTCGGAACGTACTGCCCGACGCCAGCGACGATGGCAGGCAGGTTGTACCGGTAGGTCAACGCCAACCGCGCTACCTCTGCGGGATTGACCTGATCGGCCGGAATGCGTTCCAGCTCACCAGTCTGTTCGAGGTCATTGCCCCCGACTCCCTCAAAACGCCTGTACGTCTCTTCGGGCGAAAACTCGGGGTCTCGCAGGTCCACGATTTCCAGCGCGAGGGTGCGTGAGTCGTGAGGGTCCTCCAGCTTCGCCGGAATGTACTTCCCGCTGCTGACGACGATCAAGGGCTGACCGTTGTCGTAGCGCAGGCTGAGCGTGGCCACGTCCTCGGGGTTGACCTCGGCGGGAGAGGTGAATTCGAGGCCAGTCACCTTGGCGGCCTTGAGGCCAGCGTGCACCGTCACCCACTTGGCTTCGGGCGTGTCCTGGACCGGGGCCGGTCCCTTTGAGTTGGGCCTGACAGCCGCCGTCTTCATCGCCACGGCAATGATGTCTCCGTCGTTGGCTCCGGTCTGGAAGTTCGAGATTGCGGAGTTCCACCGCTCGTCAGACATGCCTGTCTCCTCACTGGCCGGCTCGCTGCCGACGCGGCGTGGATCTTCCCATGACGGAGCGTCATCAAACCGTTACCCCTGGGCAGATCGGGACCGGCGAGACCGTCGGTCCTGAGCCCAAGGGAGGCGGGCACCCCCTTGCCCTCCCCGCCTGGCGCGGCAGGGAGGGAAAGGACTCTCGCCGCAGGTAGAGCCGTTTGCGCGGAGCGTGACAGATCAAGAGAAGGGGGCAGGGCGGGGCCTTTCTGCATTTGGGGAGATCGATCCGGCGCCAACGCAAAGCGCAGGCGCTCACCGTCTCAGCGCGGGGCCGCCGGGAGGTGAGCGGCCGAACGCTTGGCCGCATCACGCGCGCGGAATCCGAAGCTGATGAGGATCATGCGTTCTCCGGCACCGAGGGGAGTCCTTCCGTGCGGGGTGATCGCCCCATCGAATACAACGCACTCGCCGGCTGCGAGATCGCACGCACGGTAGCCGTCAGCGCCGATGAAGACGGTAGTGCTCACACTGGGAGCTGCGGCGGGACGCTCGTGCTTGAGACACAGGATCAGATTGGCCTCACCGAACCCGAACTCGTCCACGTGGAAGTCGAGGAACTGCCTCTCCTCCAGATAGGCGATGAGGAGCTGCCGACATGCGTCACCTTGTCGCCCGTGCCCTACGGGCCGCCCTGCGCCTGGTCCTGCCGGCTCGGGGCCAGCACCGCCGACCCCGCCCCCTGGTCGTAATCTTCGGCCCCACCGAGCCTGTACAGCTCGCAGTGCCGAAGCGGGTCATCTGCGCCCCGACTCGGCCGGTTCCGGCGCACGTGCTCGCCCGCACGATGCCGCTGCCTCCGGCCGCTCGGCTGGTCCCGCTCTGGTTGGAACAGTGGGAGCGCACCCCCGAGGCGCAGCTGCACGCCGAGCGGGCCCGACGGGCCGAGGCGGCATGGCCTCGGTGGCAGAAGACGTACCACGGGGAGATGATCCGCCGGAAGGATCGTGCGGAGAACCAGGAACAGGCTCGCGGGTCCGGCGGGTGGCCCTGTTCGCAACGGCGTATGACCTGCCCGACCCAGCCGTGTGCTGGGCAGAGCTGACCGACGACGCGCCTGCCCTCGCCGGGGCGGTGGCGTGATGGGGCGGCCCTTCATGAAGGAACTCGCCGATGGCACCCGCCGGGGCAACACGAAGGGCCTGCGGCAGTGCGAGCGGGACGGGTGGCAGATCCTCGCCGGAGCCTGATACGCGGTCCGCTACGACCCCCGTACGCCGAACGACTGTCGACCGTGGACCGTGGACCGACGGGCTTACCCGGTTCTGGTCGCGTGACTGCTGGGCAGTGCCGCACCACCGCACCGCGAATTGGTACTCTCTCGCCCCGTCCGGGACCGACCCGGACGGGGCACTCTCGGCCCTGTCGTAGAACCGCTAGTTCCGTGTCTCCGGAGACCCCGAGGGCCACGAGTTCTCTGTCCTCGCCCCGTCCTGACGCACAGCCGGAGGTGCCGCTACTGCTCGATCCGCAGGGCCCACCGCACGCCCGCGGACGCCTCGACGCTGACGCCGACGTCCTGGCGGGAGTCGAGGCGATGGACGTTGTGGAACGGGGTGACGGCCCCGGTCGGGCACGGGACGGTCGCGGTGGACACCGGATCGAGGTGGACGACGACCTCGCCGCCGGTGCAGACCAGGGTGAAAGCGAGGTCACCGGGCTGGGCGGTGACCGTCCCGACCGTGGCGCCGGCCTCGCGGAGCGGGGCGAGCAGCAGGGTCCGCCGCCCCGGCTCGGCGGGCGGCACGTCGGGGATCGGTGGCGGCGCGGCGGCGGACGGCTGCGCGGCGACGGCAGCGGAGGGGGGCGGCGCGGGCGCGGCCGGCGCCGGTGACGGCCCGTCCCCGGCCGAGCAGCCGGAGAGGAGCAGGACCGTGGCCGCGCCGAAGGCCGGCACCACCCGTGCGCGATTCATCCCGAGCCCCCCGTGATCTCGCTGCGTCCAGTTGACCGGTTCCCCAAGGGCGGGTCAAGACCGTCGACTGCCATACGACAATCAGCTCATGACGTTTCTGCAGGACAAGGTGGAGCGGAACGACCTGCTCAGACTCACCGTCACGGGGAAGCCGGCCCCGCAGCACTTCACCGCGCTCGTCGAAGAGGTGTACTCGTCCCGGGTCTTCGACGGCAGGGCGGGGTCCGAGATCCGCTTCGTCGGCAAGCCGGCCCACTGGGGCCAGCGTCCGCTGGAGGTCGGCGGGCGGGCGCTCGTCTTCGTCAGCCGGATCTCCGGCCGCTGGTACGAGGACGCCTGGGAGGGTGACCTGCCGATCGAGGAGATCGACGGCGTCGAGTACGCACTGCACCGGGTCGCCCACGAGCGGGTCCTCGGTTTCGAGGGGCTGCCCGAGGCGCTCAGGCGGAGCTGCCGGCCGCATCCGACCCTGCCGATCACGACCTGCTTCGACCTCGCTGCGCTGGAGGCCCATCTGAACCGGCTGATCGACCAGGTCCACCCGAAGCAGGGCGGCCCGCGCACCGTTCGGGACCTGATGGGACGACTGATCGGACCGCGGAACACATGACCAGCGCACCCGGCCGGGTCCTCGTCGTGGATCCGGCACTCGGCGAGGACGCCCTGACGGAACTCGCCGCGCTCGACGCCCTCGGGCTGACGCCGACGGTGAACCTCCGGCGGGTGGCCGACGCCGCCCTGCGCGACCGGATCGCGGCCGCGTGGGAGACCGTCGACTTCGACGGGTTCTCCGAGCCGGAGCTGGCCCGGCGGTTGGAGGACGGCGGTCGCGGCTTCCAGGCGCTCAAGTGCCGGGCGGGAATCCCGCTGACCCGCACGGTGCTGGAGCGCGCCACCGCCGACGGCCTCCGGCGGCGCCTGCGGCTGGTCGGACGGGCCGCGGCGGGCTCGGACACCTTCGACCACGCGGCGGCCCGCCGCCTCGGGGTGGCGATCCGCACCACGCCGGGGGCCAACGCCGGCGCGGTGGCCGAGCTGACCGTCGCGCTGATGCTGGACGCGCTGCGCGGGGTATCCCGACGCGACACCGCGCTGCGCGCCGGCAGTTGGGACGCGGCGGTGGCGGATCTGCCCGCACCCGGCCTGGCGGAGGCGCGGGTGGGGCTGGTGGGGTCCGGGGCGGTGGCCCGGCGGGTGGCCGAGCTGGTGGGCGCGTTCGGCGCCGAGGTGTGGGTCTTCGGGTCGCCGCGGTTCACCCGGGAGCGGGCGGCCGGTTGGCCGGGACGTCGGGCGGGGTCGCTGGACGAGCTGCTGGCGGGCTGTGACGTGGTGTCGGTCCACGTACCGGCCACTGCCGAGACGGAGGGCCTGATCGGGACGCGGGAACTGCGGCTGATGCGGCCGGGGTCGGTCCTGGTGAACACGGCCCGGGCGAGCGTGGTCGGCGAGGCCGCCCTCGACCGGGCGCTGCGGGATCCGGCGTCCGGACCGTGGCGGGCGGCCGTGGACGTCTTCGACGCGGAGGGCGCCGGATTCTCCTCGCTGCTGGCGGACAATCCGCACTGCACCCTCTCCCCGCACGTCGCCGGCATGACCCGGTCCGCGATGCGGGCGGCGTCGCGTCGGCTCCTCGCGGAGTTCGCCCAATTCACGGCGGAGATCGGGACGGACGGCTGACCTCTGGCCCTTGACCCCCGTGGGGGCCGGGGCGGCCGTCCCGGGTAGATTTCCTTCCCGAGGACTGCGCCGCCCGGGATCCGACGGTCGGCGCATGGCCCTGCCGCGTCGACCACGCGGGCGTTGCTGCCGCCACGGGCGGACAGCGGAGGCCGTTCCCGCTTCCCCGCCCCTCCCTGTCCGCGTACCCGCGTGTCCCCGTGTCCGCGCGCCCGCGGCCGGGCCGATCCGTCGCGCCCGACGTCCTCCGGAGTTCCACGATCAGCACCGACCGGGCCGCCCGCCCACGCACCGCCCTCCACCTCCTGACCGGCCGCGCCCCGGCCCCGCCGTCCGCCGGATCCCTGCTGCACGCCGCCGGCGTCTCCAGCGCGATGCTGCTGCTCCTGGTCTCGGCGGGCGCCCTGCTGCACCGCCCCGCCCTGATCCCGCCGCTGGCGGCGAGCGCGGCCCTGATCCACGGCAGTCCGACCATGCCGCTGGCGCAGCCCCGCAGCGTGGTCGGCGGGCACCTGGTGGCCGCGGCCACCGGCTACGCGGTCCTCACCGTGCTCGGCGGCTCGATGTGGGCGGCCGCCCTGGCGGGCGGACTGGCCCTGGCGGTCATGATGGTCACCCGCACCCCGCACTCGCCGGGCGCGGCCACCGCCGTCATCGTCGTCCTCCAGGCGCCGCGGCCCGTGCCGTTCCTGCTCACCCTCGCGGCCGCGACCGTCCTGCTCGTGCTGGCCGGCACCGCGACCTCGCGGGCCAGGCGCACCGCGCCCTGCTATCCCGCGTACTGGTGGTAGTCGGCTGGTGGTCGGCGCTCCCCGCGCCCTCAGCCGAAGTCGGGGATCGGGTGGTCGGGGGCGAGGGCGGCGGCGATCCGCTGGGTGATGATGTGCGCGGTGTGGCCGTCCGGGGCGTTGCGGCCCTTGGTGGTGGAGACGGCGATCGCCAGGTGTTCGCACGGCAGGTACGCCTGGGCGGCGGAGTAGCCGAAGAACAGCGGGTGCTGGGCGATCCAGTCGTTCACCACCAGCACGCCCATCCCGTAGTGCGTGGCCTCGGTCTGCGCGATGCACACCGTCTGCGGGCATTTGGCGGTCGGTGTGCCGAGGCCCACCGTCCCGGGGTTCAGCAGCTCCTGGTACGAGGCCGGGGAGAGCAGTTCGCCCGAGCCGATGCCGACCGCCGAGCGGGCGAGGTCGCAGATGTCGGTGGTCTCCACCGCGCCGGGGGCGGTGGTCCACGAGGGGTTCCAGAAGGTGGACTCCTCGTAGGTGCCGCGCTCGGCGGTGAAGGCGTGCAGGACGGGGGTCGGGATGTCGGGTGTGTAGCTGTTGGCGGTCTCGGTCAGGCCGAGCGGGCCGAGGACCTTCTGCTGGAGCAGCACGTCGAGCCGGGTCCCGGTGATCTTCTCGATGGCGGCGCCGAGCAGGACGAAGTTGGCGTGCGAGTAGTTCCAGTTGGTGCCGGGGTCGTACCAGCGGTCCTGCCGGGTCGAGATGGCGACCAGTTCCTCGGCCGACCACTGCCGGAACGGGTCCGCGTACACCGACTCGCCGAAGCCGGGGCTGGTGACGTAGTCGGCCAGGCCAGTGGTGGAGTCGCCGAGCATCCGCAGGGTGATGCCCTCGGAGTTCGGCAGGTCGGGCAGCCAGCGCGACACCGGGGCGTCGAGGTCGACCGCGCCCTCGTCGACCAGCCGCAGCAGGAGCGTGCCCAGGTAGCTGATCGCGATGTTGCCGTTGCGGAAGTGCATCGCGGGCTCGGCCGGTACGCCCGTCATCGACTCGCCGAGCGCGCCCGTGACGACCTCCCGTCCGTCGACGGTGACCCGCAGGATCACCGACTTGAGGTCCATGTCCGTCTTCGCCTGCTCGGCGATCCGCATGATGTCGGCCGCCCGGCCGTGCGCGGGCAGCCGGGACGCGACGCACGGCCGTCGGTGGCTGTTGTCGTCGCCCGCGGCGGCGGCGGTCGTCACCGGGGCGACGAGGGCGACCAGGGCGGTGAACGCGGTCGCCGCGGCGAGGCGCGGCACGGAGGTCGAACGGACGGATCTCATGCCCGCAGTCTCGGCCGCAACCCTCCGCCCGCCTCGCGCTCGCACCCCCGACCCGCACGAAGATCACCCGTGAGGCCCGCAGTCGACGCCCTGCCGTCCGCCGACGTACGGAGGGTGACCACCGCGTGCGGCACCTCGCGGCGCCGACCGTACGGTCGCGGGGGCCGGGCGGTGTCCGATATGCGACTGCGGAGGCGGACGGGTCGGGGGCACCTGTACTGTGCTGGGACGAAGTGACGGCCGGGGGGCGGGCGGGCAGGGAATCGGCACGGGGGCGCGACCCGAAAGAGAGGGCCGACGTGGACCAGGATCGGGTGATCGCCGGCCGGTACCGCTTGCTGGACCGCATCGGCAGTGGCGGCATGGGCACCGTGTGGCGGGCCCGCGACGAGCTGCTCGGCCGCGACGTGGCGCTGAAGGAGCTGCGGGTCCGCCCGGAGCTGTCCCCGGCCGAGACGGCGACGGTGCTGGAGCGCACCCGCCGTGAGGCGCGCAGCGCGGCCCGGATCAACCAGCGCAACGTGGTGGTGGTCCACGACGTGGTCGAGGACGGGGGGCTGCCGTGCGTGGTCATGGAGTACGTCCCGTCCCGGACGCTCGGCGACGCCCTCGCCGAGTGCGGTCCGCTCTCCGCGGCCGAGACCGCGCGGCTGGGGTGCGAGGTGCTCGCCGGGCTGCGGGCGGCGCACGCGGCGGGGGTGCTGCACCGCGACGTGAAGCCGAGCAATGTCCTGCTCGGGCTGGACGGGCGGGTGGTGCTGACCGACTTCGGCATCGCCAGCACGGCGGACGACTCCACGCTGACCAGGACCGGCGAGCTGGTCGGGTCGGTCGACTACCTGGCGCCGGAGCTGATCCGGGGCGGCCGACCGAGCCCGGCCTCCGACCTGTGGGCCCTGGGCGCCACCCTCTACCAGGCGGTGGAGGGGACGCCGCCGTTCCGGCGGCCGACCGCGATCGAGACCGCGATGGCCGTCGCCTCGGATCCGCTCGAGCGGCCACTGCGCGCCGGGCCGCTCGCGCCGCTGATCGAAGCGCTGCTGGCGAAGGAGCCGTTCGAGCGTCCGTCGGCGGAGGCCGCCGGGCTGCTGCTCCGCGATGCCGCCGGGGAGCGTACGGCGGTGCTCCCGGTCGCGGACCTGGCCACGACCGTCGCGAGCCGCCCGACTGCGTACACGTCCACCGGAGCGTTTCCTCAGGTCGGGACCCTGGCCGACGCCGGCGGCGACGGACCTCTCGCGGTGGCCGGCGGGACGGCGCTGCTGCCGAGGCCCACCCCTTCCCCCGACCCCGTACCGGCTCCCGCCGCGGCGCCCGGGCGGCAGCGGACCGGCCGCCGGACTGCGGCCCGGCGGGCCGTCGTGGTGGCGGTGGTGCTGGCCGCCGCGATCGCCGGCCCGTCCGCCCTGGACCTCGGCCGCAAGCACGGCGGCGGTGAGGCGCAGACGCAGCAGCAGACGCCGACCGCGACCGGTTCCGCACCGGCCACGCCCCGCGAGGGCTACCGGTCGGTCCAGGAGAGCGGCCTCGGCGCCGCCTTCCTGGTCCCGGACGCGTGGATCCGCAAGCCGCTGGCCGACCCCGACCTGACCGGCGGCATCAACTACGTCGATGCCGCCGGCCAGGTCAGCCTGCGCCTGGGTCTCGTCGCTCCGGCCGACGCCCCGGCGCTGGAGCACTGGGAGGGCGACGAGGCCCGCTCGACGGCCGCGGGGAGGCTCCCCGGGTACCGCCGGTTGCGGATGGAGCGCACCACCTACCAGGGCCTGCCTGCGGCGGTGTGGGACTTCACGTTCACGGGCAAGACCCGCGAGTACCGCGTGTCCTGCCTGGCGGTCGAGCGGGGCGGCACCCTGTTCTCCGTCTACCTGTCGGCGCCGAGTGCGGACTGGGCCCGCAACAGGGCGGTCCTGGACGCCGTCCTCGACAGCCTCCGACTGTCGCAGGACGGGCCCGGGCCCGGTGCGGGGCCGGTCAGCGGAAGCGGTAGCGGATCCGGCCTCGGGTGAGGTCGTACGGGCTGAGCTCCACCAGGACCCGGTCCTGCGGGAGGATCTTGATGTAGTTCTTGCGGATCTTCCCGCTGATGTGGGCGAGCACGGTGTGCCCGTTCTGGAGCTCCACCTTGAAGGTGGCGTTGCGCAGGCACTCGACGACGAGGCCCTCGACTTCGATGCCCCCTGCTGTTTTGGTCATGGTCTCTCACTTCTCCGTTGGGTGGCGGTGTCGCCGGGGTGGGGATGGGGAATCGGGGATGGCGGCGGGGCCGGGCGTCAGCCGCGGACGTACTCCACGCTGCCACCGGCGGGCCGGGCGCCGGCGCCCTCGAACAGGGCGGCGGCCGCCGCGTTGGAGCGGTCGACCTCGGCGTAGGCCGAGGTCTTCCCGCGGTGGTGCAGTGCGTCGAGCGTGTGGGCGAGCAGGGCCCGGGCGACACCGCGGCGCTGCCAGTCGGCCCGGACGGCGACCAGTCCGATCCGCGGCTGCCGGGGCAGCTGCGCGACCCGGAGCAGCCCCACGTACTGGTCGCCGTGGCGGGCGACCGCGTACATCGACGGGTCGATCACGGTGTCCCCCGCCGGGCGGGGCCGGACCTCGGCCGGCATGGTGCACCAGCCGACGGTGGCCTCGACCTCGTCCCGGACGATGCGGTCGAGGGCGCGCAGCGGCCCCTCCTCGGCCTCGCCGGACGGCACGATCGTGATGCCGGACGGCGGCTGCACCGGGCCGGGCCCGGTGAGCTGCGGGTCGGTGCGCAGGAGGTAGTTCTGCTCTCTCCGGGCGACGGTGAAGCCGGCCTGTTCCCAGGCGGCGGCGGTGTCATGGTCGCTCTCGTCGACGACGGTGTACAGCGGGGTCGGCAGGTCTGCCAGCATCGCGTCGGCGATGGGGGCGAAGTGCGCGGCGTGCCACACGTCGACGCTGACGAACAGCCGTCCGTCGGGTCGGGGCGAGACGTCGCCGTGGCCGACCACCCGGTCGCCCTCGAGGGCGTGCCACTGGGTGTCGGAGAGCCGCGTGACGTGGACGGCGTGCTCGCCGGTGCCCGCGGCGGGATGCGAAGCGTTCATAGGTGTTGCCTCTCGGGAGTGCGTTCTCGAGGCGCTCCCGGCGACACCTTGGTCAGCCGCCTGCCGTGACGACAGAGGGGAGCACCCACACGGATACGGCCTTCATCGGGTGTCACCTCCTTGCGTTCTCTCACGGCTGCCCCGACGCTATCAGCCCCGTCGGCCCGGGCCCAACCGCTTTTTCCGGGAGCCGTCGACCGTGACATCTGATGGTCGGTCAAATGAACTGTACTGAACGGTAATTGAAGCCTGACGAGGCCGTTCCCCGGCGCTGTGCGGACTGCTACGCTCCGAGGCGGCTACCCAGCCGGATCCTTCTCCTTCGTGCCCTCGATGGGAGGTGAGGGAAACATGTTGAGCTTCTCCAGCCAGGTCGGCAGCACGGCGACCGGTGGTGCATTCGTCCAGGTCGCTCCGGGCGCCAGCACCACCTGCGGCGGCGGGAACTGCTGCTGCAGCTCGTGCTGCAGCTGGTAGTCCCCCGAGGTCGGGCGGGGTCGTGCGATCCCGCCCGACGCACCGGTTCCCAGGTACGACTGCTAGGCACTGCAAGGCCCCGTCGCGCACACCCTCGTCGAGCGAAAGGCCGAGATGTCACTGAAGGACTCGCAGGAAGCCGTCTCCGAATATCTGGGCCGCAACAGCCACGTCACCACGGTGGCGGCCTTCGGGCAGCAGCACACGTCCGTGTCGATGTACAGCGCGACGACGGTGGTGCGGGCCCCGGAGTCGGTGGTGCGTGGCCGGTGGAGCCAGGCCGTGCACGGCTTCGTCGGTGAGGAGCTGCTGCTCAACCACCGCCGCAGCGGACGGGACCTGGGGATGCAGTTGGGGGTGTCGCGGTTCTACGGCCATGACGCCGTGCTCTCCAGTGCGCACAGCGACCTCCAGGAGCGCCTTGACGGGGCGATCGCGCTGCCCTCGCACCGGCGGCTGCGCAGCGGCCTGACGGACACGGTCGCGAGCCGCCGCAGTGGCCGGGGCTTCTCGGGGAAGCCGGCGTCGCTGGAGGAGCTGGCGACGGTGCTGTGGCACGCGCAGGGGGTGTCGGGCAGCCTGCCGGTGCCGACCGCGCAGGACGGCGACGCGGCGGTGGCGCTGCGCAACGCGCCGTCGGGCGGCGGCCTGTACCCGGTGCGGCTGGCGGTGCTGGCGCAGCACGTGAAGGGTCTGGCCCCGGGCGCGTACGAGTACCAGCCGCACAGCCACACGCTCTTCCCGTACCGGCCGACCACGCAGCCGCTGGAGTTGAGCCGCCAGCTGTGGACGGCGGACGTGGAGCTCGACAAGGTGGCGTTCGCCCTGGTGTACGTCTACGACCTCTACGTCAACTCGCAGAAGTACGGGGACAGCGGGCTGGTGTTCGCGCTGATCGAGGTCGGCGGGATCTCGCAGAACGTGCACCTGGCCCGGACGGCGCTGGGCATGATCGGCTGCGACCAGGGCGGGTACGACAAGCAGACGCTGGAGCGGACGCTCGGCTGCGACGGCACGTCGCGCCACGTGGTCCATCTGACGCTCCTCGGACACGGAGAGGCCTGAGCCATGACCCTTGCACCCTCCGATGCGGGCGTCGTCCTGGCGACCTCGGTCCGGCTGCTGGCGGTGGAGCCGGGGGTGGTCCGGCTGCGCTGGGGCATCTGGAACTTCTCCGAGGTCAATGTCGACCTGCGGGCCGAGTCGCCCGCGGTCCGGGCGGCGATGACCGCCCTGTTCGAGACGCTGGCGGCGGGCAAGCCGGCCGACGGGACGTTCGCGGACGCCGCCGATCTGACGCCGGTCGAGCGGGCCAATCTGCAGCTGGCGGTCAACGAGCTGCGGCAGGCCGGGTTCCTGGCCTTCGACCGCGCCGCCGAGCGCGGCGGGGACATGGCCCGGGCGCTGCTCGGCAATCTGGACCTGTACGGCGCGGGCAGCTCGGCCGAGGCGACGGTCGCGTTCGCGGCCGACTCCCCCAGCGCCGCCGCATACGTGGCCGCCCAGGCGGAGAGCCTGGGCCTGCCGCTGGAGCTGCTGCCGGCGGACTTCCTGGACGGGCTGCGCGGCGCCGACCTGACCTCCGGGATGGGGGGTCTGGCGGCAGCGGACGCGCTGAAGCGCCTCGGCGCGGCGGTGGAACACTGCGACTCGCTGGTGGTGCACCTGGGGCAGGCCTCGATCCTGGCGCTGCGCAACCTCAACCGGCTGGCCTGCCACCTGGAGAAGCCGGTGGTGGTGGGCCTGGTGGACGGGCCGTTCGCCACCGTCGTGGGCGCGGACAGTCCCCGGACGGGCTGCCTGGAGTGCTTCGAGCAGCGTTCGCTGGCCCGGTTGGAGGACCACATCGGCTACCACGCCTTCGTGGGGGCCACCGCTTCGGCCGGCCCCGGCCGGGCGAACGGCGTGGAGTCGCTGATCTGCGCCCACCTGGTGAACGAGGCGGTGCTGCTGCGCTCGCTCGGCACCTCCCGCTTCCTCGGCCGGGCCCTGTCGATCTACCTGCCGACGTACGAGATCCAGGCGCAGGACGTGCTGCGGATCGGGACGTGTCCGGCCTGCGGCCACGTCGCCCGGGACATCGTCCGGGAGATCAACTTCAGCAGCCGGGTGGTCGTCGACCGGCACGTGCGCGAGGCGCTGGGAGGGGGCCGGTGAGCACCATCCCGATCGGCGGCCACCCGGGGATGGCCGACGCGCTCGCCCGGTACGGGCGGATCGGCGGCAACCAGGGCGGGATCCTGCCCGGCATGCTGGTGTCGGTCGCCGCGGTGGAGGGCGAGCCGTACCTGCGCTCGGCCACGGCGGCGATGCCGCAGTACCACCGCCTCGCGCTGGACGACCCGCACATGCAGATGCAGTACCACCTGGCGGGCTACGGCTCGACCAACGAGGAGGCGGTGACCCGGCTCACCGGCGAGTCGGTGGAGCGCTACGCGGCGATCATGGCGATGCCGCTGTTCGCGGACCGGATCGAGTACGCCTCCCACCGTTCGCTGTCCTCCCGGCACCGCTGCCTGCCGCTGGAGCTGCTGGGCATCTTCGACGCCGAACAGCAGCGGCAGATCGGCCGGATGATGCACCGGTACTCGCCGGAGCTGCCGACCGAGGACGACGTGATCGCATGGATCGCCTGCCCGTCGCTCACCCGTCCCGGGGAGGAGGTGTACCTGCCGGCGCAGCTGGTCTTCCTCGGCTTCCGCAGCAACCCGACCGCGGCCGACAAGATGTTCACCCCGTCCTTCTCGACCGGGACGGCGGCCCACGTGTCGCTCGACAGGGCGCTGCTCGGCGCGCTCGTCGAGGCCGTGCAGATCGACGCCTTCGTCCTCAACTGGTACACCGGCGCCAAGGCGCCGCTGATCGACCTGGACGGGGACGGCCGCGAGCTGCTCGCGGCGGCCGGGCTGGCCCCGGACGGGCCGTACGAGGTGCGGGCCAGCCTGCTGACCCGGCCGGAGCTGCCGCTGCCGAACATCGGGGTGACCCTGGTGCGCCGGGACGGGAAGCTGCCGTACATCGCCTTCGGGCTGCAGGCCGATCCGGATCCGCGGCGGGCGCTGCTGCGCGGCGCGGCCGAGGCGACCGCGATCCTCGGGATCGGCATGTTCAGCACGGTCTTCGACCTGCCCAACGTGCACTTCGCGCAAGCCGGTTCGGCCTACACCGACCTGGACACCAATGTGCTGTGGTTCGCCGCGCCCGGGGAGGCGGAGCGCAAGCTCGCCGCGGTGGAGAGCCGGATCGACGGGCGGGTCGGCTTCGCCGGGCTGCCGGGCTACGCCGACGACGACACCGCGGCGATCCGCCGGCTGCTGGCCGACCTCGCGGGCGTCAGCGAGTACGCGGGCTACCTGGACTTCACGCCGCCGGAGCTGGCCGACACCCCGTGGCGGGTGGTCCGGGCGGTCGTCCCGGAGCTGCTGAGCATGTGCCTGCCCGGGTTCCCGCCGAAGGGCCATCCCCGGATGCTCGGTCATGGGGGTGTGACCCATGTGGTCCCACACCCGCTCCCTTGAGCTGCTGGTCCTGGTCGCCACCGTCGCGCCCGCCGAACTGGTCCGCGTCGCCACCGCGTTCGGGCCGGCGGCGCGGCCGGGCGCGGACCGCGGACGGGCCGCCCGGCTGGGGCTGATCGGCGCCCCCGCCGCGTACCTCGCGGTGACCGCGCTGGCAGTCGCCGTCGCGGCGGACGGCGGGTTCGCCCCGGCGGCGCTGACCGGCTGGCGGGCCGGCGCGCCCTGGCTGGTGGCCGCCGCCGTGGTCGGCGCGGCGCTGGTCGGCGCGGAGTTCGCGGTCGGCGCGGTGCCCCGCCTGCTGGACGGCACGGGACGGCTGCGCCTCGCGGTGCACCGCGGCGGCGGTCCGGCCGGCGGCGGGTACGCGGCCGCCATCCTGGTGACCGCGGTCGCCGAGGAGCTGCTGTACCGGGGCCTGTGGATCGGCGTGCTGCACGAGCGGCTGCGACTGCCGGTGGGCGTCGCGGTCGCGGCCGCCGCGGTGGCGTACGCGGTGGGCCACCTGTTCTTCGGCGGTCTCGCGGTGGTGCAGAAGACGCTGTCGGGGGTGGTCTTCGGGCTGCTCCTGGTGGTGTCGGGCAGCCTGGCGGTGCCGCTGGTGGCGCACCTGGCGCAGAACGCGGCGGTCTTCGCGCTGGCGGTCCGTCAGGGCCGCGGCGAGCGGGCGGCCGGTGGAGGAGTGAGCGGCGGACGGGAGGCGGCCGGATGAGCGTGCCCGCCTTCGCCGCGCTCGCCACCGCCGTGGTCGCCGGGTGGCTCGCGCTGTACCGGCTGCCGTTCAACGACCCGGCGCGCCGGCGGCGCACCGCGCTGTGGCTGGCGGGCCGGACCGGCCTGCGCCCGGAGCCGGCCTTCGCGGTGTTCGGCACGGTGGTCTACCTGGTCCTGGGCACGCTGGCGCTGGCCGCCCTGCTCGCGGCCACGCCCCTCACCCTGAGCGGGCTGTTCGGCGTTCCGGCACCCGGGATGCTGCTCGCCCTGCTGCTGGCGGTCTTCGGCACCTCCAGCGCCAACATCCTCTGCGTGTCGCTGCTCTACCGGGCCGACCCGCGGGTGGACGTCCCCGGCGAGATCGCGCGCATCCAGTGGATCGCCTCGATTCTCGCGCTGCCCCGGCACTACCGGTGGATCGTCCCGGCCGTCGCGGCCCTGTTCGAGGAGGTGCTGTTCCGCGGCGCCGTCCTGCTGGGGCTCGGGGCGCTGGGCAGCGGCCTCTTCCTCGCCCTCGCCATCAGCACCTGCCTGTTCGCGGCCGGCCAGGTCGCCCTGGTCTCCACCCGGGTCCAGGCGTACGTGCTCGGCACCTCCAGCCTCACCCTCGGCGTGGTCGGCGGCCTGCTGACCGCGGCCACCGGCAGCGTGCTGCCCGCCCTGGTGCTGCACATGTCCTTCGCCGGCTTCTACACCAACCTCAGCGCCTCCGCGTCCCCCGGAGCGCGCCCGGCCACCGGGAGGCTCAGCCTGTGACTGCCAACCAGCCGTCCGCCGAACCGGCACCGTCGCCGGGGCCGTCGCCGTCGCCGTCGCGGCCCGAGGCGGTGGTGCGGGTCGAGGGGCTGACCGTCGCGTACGGGGAGTTCGTCGCGGTGCGCGAGGTCTCGTTCCGGATCGCCCCCGGCGAGGTGTTCGGACTGGTCGGTCCGAACGGCGCCGGGAAGACCTCCGTGGTCGAGGCGGTCGGCGGCCTGCGGCCGGTCCGCGGCGGCACGGTCGCCGTCTGCGGCCACGACCCCCGCCGGGACCGCGACGCGGTCACCCGCCTGATCGGCATGCAGCTGCAGGAGTCCCAATTCCCCAGCCGCGCCCGGGTCGGCGAGCTGTGCGACCTGTACGAGGCGATCTACCGGGCGCCCGGCGCCTCGGCCGCGCTGCTGGACTCCTTCGGCCTCGCCGACCGCCGCCGCAGCATGATCGCCGAACTCTCCGGCGGCATGCGCCAGCGACTCGCGCTGGCCCTCGCCCAGATCGGCGACGTCCGCCTGGTCGTCCTCGACGAGCTCACCACCGGCCTCGACCCGCACCAGCGCCGGGAGACCTGGCGCTCGGTGCTCGACCTGGCCGCGCGCGGCGTCGCGATGCTGCTCACCTCGCACGCGATGGACGAGGTCGAGGCGCTGTGCGGCCGGGTGGCCGTGCTGCGCGCCGGGGAGATCGTCGCGCTCGACACACCGGCCCGGCTGACCGCGGCGCACGCCGGTCCGTCCACCTTCACGGTCGACCTCGGAGCCTCGGACGGTCTCTCGCCCGGCGTCGAGGAACGACTCGACGGCCTCGGGCTGACCCGGCTGCCGGGCTCGCCGGATACGCCCCGTCTGGTGGAGTTCACCGGGAGCTTCCCCGCCGACTACGACCGCATCGTGCGCCTGCTCGCGGACGCCGGACTCCCCCCGTCGGCGGTGGGCCGCCGCACCCCCACCTTCGAGGACGCCTATCTGCGGCTGGTCGGCGACGCCGCCGGGAACAAGGGGGCCTGAGATGGCGACACTGTGGCCGATCCTCCGGTTCGAGTGGCGGCGGATGATGCGCAACTTCGCACCCGTCTTCTTCGCCCTCGCCTTCCCGGTGCTGATGCTCTGCATGTTCGGCGGGATCTACGGCAACAAGCCGTCGCAGCAGTTCGACGGCCGCGGCACGGTCGACATGTCGGTGCCCGCCTACCTGGTGCTGGTGGTCTCCGTCACCGGGCTGATGAGCTTTCCGCTCGGCCTCGCCGAGTACCGCGACCGCAAGGTGCTCAAGCGCTTCCGGGCGACACCGGTGGACGCCTCGGCGTTCCTGGTCGCCCAGGGCCTGGTCAACATCGCACTCAGCCTGCTCGGCGCACTGCTGCTGGTCGCCGCCGGGTGCCTGTTCTTCGACCTGCACCTGCCGCCGTCCGGGGCGGCGACCGCCGCCACAGCCGGGGCGCTGGTCCTCGCCACCCTGGCGATGTACGCCCTGGGCGGCGTGGTGGCGGCCGTCGCCCGGTCCGAGCGGGCCGCGGTGGCCGTCGCCAACCTGGTCTACTTCCCGATGATCTTCCTCTCGGGGGCGACCGTCCCGCTGCAGATCTTCCCCTCAGCGATGAAGCGGATCAGCGACGCCCTGCCCGCGACCTACGCGGTCGAACTGCTCCAGCACGCCTGGCTGGACGGCTCCGCCGACGTCGCCCTCGACCTCTCGGTCCTCGCCGGGGTGGTCGTGCTCGGCACGGCCGCCGCCGTCCGGCTGTTCCGCTGGGAGTGACCGTGCCCGCCGACCACGTCCCCGCCACCGCCTTCCTCACCGCCCTCGCCCGGGCCCGGGCGACCGGCGCACCGGACGGCGGGCTGCGGGACCCGTACGCCGAGCGCTTCGCCCGCCTCTGCCCGGAGCCCGTCCGCCGCATCACCCGCAACACCGCCGGGACGCCGGTCGTCGTCGCCCGCACGCTGGCCGTCGACCGGCTGCTCACCGACCTGCTGGCGGACGGGACCTGGGAGGTGTGCGTCAACCTCGGCGCCGGATTCGACGCCCGCACCCACCGCCTCGACTGGCCGGCCGGCTGCCGGGTGGTCGAGATCGACTGCGCCCCCGTCCTCGACCTCAAGGACCGCCTGCTGCCCGCCGCGGACGCAGCCGTCCCGGTCGAACGGCTGCGCTGCGACCTCCGCGACCTCTCCGCCCTCGCCCGACTGCTGCGACCTCGGACGGTCGGTCGGCGCACCCTCGTGCTGGCCGAAGGGCTGCTCACCTACCTCACGGAGCCTCAGGTCCGCGCGCTCGCCGGTGAGATCGCCGAGGCGGTCGGCGCGGGTGGCGCCTGGATCTGCGACGTCCTCTCCCCCGCCTCCGCCCGCACCCTCACCGCCGCCGCCCGCGCCACCGGCACCGAGCTGGCCATGCACGGCCTCGCCGACCTCACCGCCTTCGAGGCCGCCGGCTGGCACTGCGAACGCCTCTACCTCCTGCCCACCGCCCAACGCAGCCCCACCACGCGCGAGTTGCCCGACAGCGTCCTCCAGCTGCGGCAAGCGATCAACCACTGAGGGGCGCGAGGAACTGCGCGACCGACCACCAGCTCACGTAGGGCGATGGCAGGTCGCGCAGTTCCTCGCGCCCCTCAGTGGTCACGCCCGCACCCCGCAACGCTAGTCGGCGGCGAACGGTCCCTCGTCGACGAAGCGGCGCAGGTACCGGGCGAAGGTTTCCGCGTCGGCTGACGGCCAGGCGGCGAGCGAGGCCTCGATGACGTCGGCGAGGCGCTGCCGGGTGACGGCCACCAGGTGGGTGCCTTCGCTGGTGAGGGCGAGGAGGGTGGCGCGGCCGTCGGCGGGGTCGGGGCGGCGTTGGAGGAGCCCGGCCTGTTCGAGGCGGTCGGCGCGGCGGGTGACGGTGGTGCGGTCGAGGCCGATCTCGCGGCCGAGGTCGGCGGCACTGCTGGGGCCGATGCGGGCGAGGCCGCTGAGGACGGGGTAGGTGAGGTCGTCGACGGCCTCCCCCAGTCCGTCGGTGAGGCGGGCGTAGAGGCGGGCGCGGGTGTCGCGCCGCAGGAGCAGCCCGAGGGCTTCGGCGATGTCGTGTCCGGTCGAGTGGGTCACCGTCCAAGATTAGCGTGCGCCGCACACGCTTTTGCTGTACTGTCGGTTGCGTGCTTGAGGCACGCATCGACATCGCCCCACGGACCCAGGAGTCACCATGACCCGCACCGACATCCGCGCCGCCCTGACCGACCTGCTCCTCACCCCGGGCCTCGACCTGGACGAGGCCGCCGACCGTCACTTCGACCCCGCGTACCGCCAGCGCACCGACGGCAGCTGGGCCGACCGCACCGAGTTCCTCACCCACATCGCCCACCTGCGCAAGGTCGTCGCCGGCGGCTCCGTCGAGGTGCACGACGAGCTCGTCGACGGCGACCGGTACGCGGACCGGCACACCGTCACGGTGACCAAGACCGACGGCTCCACCGTCCGCATGGAGGTGTACCTGTTCGGCGAGTTCGCCGCCGACGGCCGTTTCCTGCGCATCGAGGAGACCACCCTGATGCTGGAGGGCGCCGAGCACGACCGGAACCTCGGCAGCGCCCGCTGAGCCGCAGCGGCGGTCCGCCCGTCCGTCCGCCCGTCCGCCCCGTGGCGCGCCGTGCCCCCTCGGCCGAGGAGGGGGCACGGCCGGACCCTACGGCTGCCTCGCGTCCGGCTGCCGCGGGTCCGGCAGCCGCACGTCCGCGAGCCGGCCGGCCGGGACGCCGGCCAGCGCGCCCCCGACCGCGTCGCGCCAGATCGGCCCGGCCAGGGTGCCGCCGAAGGCCTGCTCGACCACGTGCCCGGCGATCCGCTGGCCGTCCAGCGGCTTCGGGTCCTCGGTGTCGCTCACCACGGTCGCCGCCGCCATCTCGGGCGTGTAGCCGACGAACCAGACCTGGCGGCTCTCGTTGGTGGTGCCGGTCTTGCCCGCGCTGTCCCGGTCGGTGAGCCCGGCCTGGCTGCCGGTGCCGTCCTGGACCACGCCCTTGAGCATCGCCGTGACGGTGTCCGCGGTGGTCGCCGACATCACCTCGGAGCAGGCGGCCTGCGGCACCGCCAGTTCCTTGCCGTCCGGCCCGGTGACCGAGGCGACGGCGGTCGGCGCGCAGTACGTGCCGTGCGCGGCGAAGGCAGCGTAGGCGCTCGCCATCCCCAGCGGCGTCAGGTCGTTGCTGCCCAGCGTCATCGACGGGACGACCTGCAGCTTCTCTCCGCCGGCCTGCTCGGTGATGCCGAGCTTCGCGGCCATCCGGGAGACCTCGCACAGCCCGGTGTCGGCCTCCAGGTTGGCGAAGTAGGTGTTGACCGACTGGGCCATGGCGGCCGGCATGGCGAATGCCCCGGTGAGGTTCTGGCTGTCGTTGTGCACCTGGCCGGCCGAGGGGAACTTCCCGCCCGCGCAGTCCTTCATCGCCGGCCACGGCATGCTGTAGCCGCTGGTGTAGCTCTGGCTCGGCTGGATGCCCTTCTCCAGCGCGGCCGCCGCGACGATCGGCTTGAACGTCGACCCGGTCGGGAAGCCCAGCCCGCCGCCCATCGCCTTGGTGACGTTCAGGTTGATCTGCGTCTGGTGCTGCTCCGCGCTCACCCCGTACGGCCGGCTCTGGCCCATCGCGAGGATCTTCCCGGTGCCCGGCTGGACGATGCTCATCGCGGTCGCCGGCCGGTCGGCGGCATAGACGTGCCGGGTCACCGAGGCGTCCAGTGCCGCCTGGGCCTTCGGGTCCAGGGTGGTGCGGATCCGCAAGCCCCCGCGCTGCCACAGCGCCTGCCGCTCGGCGGCGGTCCGCCCGAAGGCCGGGTCGGTGAGCACCACCTTGCGCACGTAGTCGCAGAAGAACCCCTCGCCGCGCTGCGCGGTGATGCAACCCTGCTGCGAGGGGTGGACGTTGAGGCCGAGCGGGGTGGCGATCGCCTGCTGCGCCTGCTCCTGGGTGATGTGCCCGTACTCGGCCATCTTGCGCAGGACGGTGTCGCGCCGTTCCTTCGCCGCGGTCTTGTTGACCACCGGGTCGTACCCGCTGGGCGACTGCACCAGGCCGGCCAGCATCGCGGCCTGCGGCAGGGTGAGGTCCTTGGCGTGGACGCCGAAGTAGCGCATCGCGGCCGACTCGACGCCGTACGCCTTCTCGCCGAAGAAGGTGATGTTCAGGTAGTTGGTGAGGATCTGATCCTTGGTCAGCGTCTCCTCGACCTTGATCGCGTACTTCAGCTCCTGCAGCTTGCGCCCGAGGGTCTGGCGCTGCGCCTCCTGCACCTTCTGCGGGTCGTCGCCCGCCGCGTCCACGAACACGTTCTTCACGTACTGCTGGGTCAGCGTGGACGCGCCCTGGACGGTGCCCCCCGAGGTGGCGTTCTTGTCCAGCGCGCGCAGCACGCCCTTGAGGTCGACCGCGCCGTGTTCGAAGAAGCGGTTGTCCTCGATGTCGACCAGCGCGGTCCGCACGTACGGGGACATCGCCTCGGCCGGCACCACGGTCCGGTCGCGGTCGAAGACCGTGGCGATCACCCCGCCCTGCGCGTCGTAGACCGTCGACACCTGCGACAGCGCCGGCTCCTTGAAGTCGTCGGGCAGGCTGTCGAAGTCGTCGACCGCCGACACCGCGCCGAGCCCGACCGCCCCCACCGCCGGCAGCGCGACGCCCGCCACCACCGCTCCCGCCACCACGCTGGCCCCCACCAGCATCACCCCGCTGCGCACCTTCCGTCCGCCCGAACCGGCCACGGCCGCCCCCACTCCCGATGGTCACCATGTCGACCGCGTCGTTCGCGGTCCCGACTGCAACCACGCGTCGGGTACGCCTCCGGGTTTCACCGGGATGTGGGGGCGAATTCTCAGGTCGCCGGGCTGTCCGTCCCCCCGAGCAGGGCCAGTTCGTCCCCGGACAGCCGCAGGGCGCCCGCGGCGATGTTCTCGGCGAGGTGCGCCGGGTCGGCCGTGCCGGGGATCGCCAGGACGTGCGGACCGCGGTGGAGCGTCCAGGCGAGGCGTACCTGGGCCGGCGTCGCACCGTGGGTCCGGGCCACCTCCAGGACCCGCCGGTCGAGTTCCCCCGCGCCGGTGCCCGCCTCGCTGCCGGTATCCGCGGCGGCCTCGCGGCGCCGGCCGGCGATGGCGAAGAACGGCACGAACGCGATGCCGTGCTCCCCGCACAGGTCGACCAGCCCGTTCTCGTCCGAGAGGCGCCACTCCAGGCCGTACACGTTCTGCACGCACACCACCGGCGCGATCGCCCGGGCCTCAGCGAGGTGGTGCGGCCGGACGTTGGACAGGCCCAGGTGCCGGATCAGGCCCGCCTCGCGCAGCTCCGCCAGGGCGCCGAAGTGCTCGGCGATCGAGTCCGTCGCCGGACCGTTGTGCCGCAGGTTCACCACGTCCAGGTGGTCGCGGCCGAGCTGGCGCAGGTTCTCCTCCACCTGCCCGCGCAGCTGGTCGGGGCGGGCGGATCCCAGCCACTCCCCGGACGGGTCGCGTCCCGGGCCGACCTTGGTCGCCACCACCACCTCGCCGCGCCAGGTCGACAGCGCCCGGTTGATCAGCTCGTTCGCCGAGCGCAGCGGCGAGAAGTAGAACGCGGCGGTGTCCACATGGTTGACGCCCTGCTCGAACGCGCTGTGCAGCAGCCGCACGGCGGCCTCGCGGTCGATCGGCGCGGCGTCCGAATTGCCCATCATCCCGTTGCCGGTCAGCCGCATCGCCCCGTAGCCGACCCGGTTGACCTCCAGGTCACCGAGCTTCCACGTCCCCGCCGCCACCACTGCCGCTGTGCTCACTGCACTCCTCGAAACCGTCGACCCGTCAGGTGCCCGAGTATGGGACCGTCGTGTCCTGCCGCGACAGGCCCGGCGGCTGGGTGAAACCTCACACCCGGATCGGGAACGAACCGACGCCGCCCGACCGTTCGACCATGCGAGGAAACACACCGCCGGGGGCCCGTCGGCGACTGCCGGCCCGCCCGATCAGATCGCCCCGCTGCCGGCCGGCACGGCCGTGGCCAGCCCGAGCGCGCGGCGTACCGCCGCGGCATGCGGCTGCCCCGCCAGGTCCGCCGCCAGCGCGGCGGCCAGCGGCCCCTTCACCGCATCGGCCCCGGTGGCCGCCGCCGCGGACTGCCACGCCGTCAGCGCCGCACGGTGCCGGTCCAGCAGCGCGGCGAGCTCGGGACGGGCCGCCTCCGGTACGCTCGCCTGCTCCAGCGCGGCGACGGTGCGCTGCTCGCCGTCGGCCATCCGCCGACTCCAGCCCACCAGGTCGTCCCCGCTCACCAGCCCGCTGCCGGGGTCCAGCGACCCCGCGTCGGCGGCGTCGAACGGTTCCACCGCCGCCAGGTAGGCCCGCTGCTCCGCCGTGAAGCCCGACGGGTCCGTGTGCAGCGACGCGGTGGCCGGCGCCGACCGGGCGTCGTACAGGCACCCGACCGACCGGTCGCCGTGCGCCACACTCTGCATGGTCGGGAAGATCGCCACCGCGCGGACGCCCTTCGGCGCCGCCCAGCGGTCCGGCGCGAAGGCCGCGAAGGAGGGCTGGCAGGCCACGTTCGCCGCGGGTTCTGGATCCACGGCGCCGACGACCCCGGGCACTTCACCATCGACCTCCTGCTCGGCCCGGGCGCGACCCGGCCGCTGGACCTGACCGCCCCGCTCGGCCCGGAGGGCGTCGCCGTGGAGATCGAAGGCCCGGACGGACTGATCGGCGGGGCGCACGGCCTGCCGGTCGCCCTCGACGACTCCATCGAACGCACCGACGACGGCAGGATCCGCATCAGCCCGGAGACCGCCGGCTCCGCCTCGCTGACCCTGCCCGTCCAGGCCCTCTGCCCGGGCTTCGACGGCATGGCGGTCCAGCGGTCCCTCCAAGCGCCGACCGACTCGTCCAACACCATCACCGGCCAGCCCCGCTACACCCTCACCGTCTCCATCAGCGATCCCGCGATCGGCGCACTCCGCCACGCGGTCGGCTCGAACACGACAGGCGACGTCCTGAGCGCCGACAACCGCATCCCGCGCTGACGCCTGACCCCCTGCTCCGCAAGTGCGCTACGCGGTCGCTGTGGCCGCAGGACCGTGGACTTCCAGGAGGACCGCAGTTCCACCCACGGTCCGGTCCTCGTGCATGGCGATCGTCCGGCCGGGCCGGAGGTGACGCCACCGCGAGGGGTCGAGGGGTGCGAGTCGCACCGAGGATCGCTCGCCGGGCCCCAGGAGGGGCGTGAGTTCGACCCAGAGGACTGCGATGTCGAGGGTCGGTTCGCCGGTCGGCGTTCGGTTTCCGATGTTCCACATCGGCCGGAGCATCCCTGCTCCCGAGAAGGGGGTCTGCCGCCGGCTCTCGTTCGCCGGCCGGAGGGTGAGGTCGGCTCGGATGATCCCGTGACGGGCTTCGTAGCAGCGCCAATGGCACCAGGCCGCACTCTTCCTCAGCTGCATGTGCTCGGCCGCTGTGGCGAGGGTCTCCCAGAAGCCGACCGGAAGCGGCTGGACGTCGCCAAGGTCCTCCAGCAGCCCGAGGGCCACCTCCCACTCGTCGTGGATGAGGTAGTCCCAGACGTCGTTGACCGTGAGGTCGTTCTCGGTGGCGGTCTCCTCCGGGACCAGCAAGGAGGCGGCTTCCAACAGCTTGGGGACGTCCATCCCCCGATTCTGCCAGCGCTCTCCCTGCGGGCGGGCGCGGTCAGCTGTTCCAGCTGCGGCTGCACAGGACCAGCCGGTAGCCGTCGGGGTCGGCGACGGTCACGCCGTACTCGTCCCAGTAGGCGTTGTGCGCCGGGACGCGGGTGCCCCCGGCGGCGATCAGCCGGTCCACCAGGGCGTCCTCGACGGGCCCGGCCAGGTAGAGGACGAAGAGGTCGTCCACGGTGGGCGTGGGATCGAGGGGCTTCAGCGGGTCGCGGGTGAACTCGAAGTGCCAGGTGCCGCCGGCCGGCCCGGCCATCAGCAGGTCGTGCTCCCCGGGCACGCTCTCCTCGGTCCGCCAGAGCACGTCGAGCCCGAGCGCCCCGACGTAGAACCGCTCGACCGCGGCCAGGTCCCGCGACGGTCGGGCGATGCGCACCCGCATCCCGGCGGTGACGGCCGGCCCCTGCTGCGACGACTGGTTCATCGGCGATCTCACTCTCCTCGAACGGCGACCGGTCCACCGGCCCGCCGGAACGGACTCTCTCCGGAGGCGACCCTACGGGGCAGCGGATGGTGGCGGTGGGTCAGGTCCGGGAGTCGGTGTTCCAGGGGCGGAGTTTGTCGGGGTTGCGGACGGCCCAGATGTGGGTGATGCGGCCGGCGTCGAGGGCGAAGGCGGCCACGGTGACGGTGCGGCCGGCGTGCTGGGCGATCAGGCCGGGGTGGCCGTTGACGGTGCGTTCGAGGAGGGTGAGGCCGGGGGCCCGGTCGGCGAAGTGGACCAGGTAGCGGGCGATGCGTTCGGCGCCGTCGACCGGGCGGAGGGCCGCGCCGGCCAGGCCGCCGCCGTCGGCGGTCATCCTGGCGTCGGGGTCGAGGAGGTCGACGAGGGCGGCAATGTCGGCGGCCTGCCAGGCCTGCTTGAACTGCCGTACCACCGCGCCCGCCTGTCCGGCCGAGGCAGCCTGCGGGGCCTGGGCGGCGCGGACCCGGCGGCGGGCCGAGGTGGCCAGTTGGCGGCAGGCGGCGGGGGTCCGGCCGACCATGTCGGCGATCTCGGCGAAGGGGTAGCGGAAGACGTCGTGGAGGACGAACGCCACGCGCTCGGCCGGCGTCATCGACTCCAGGACGACGAGGAAGGCCATGGTCACCGACTCTTCCAGGGTGACCCGGTCGGCGGGGTCGGCGGGGCCGGTCCGGTCGCCGCCGAGGGTGGCGCCGGCCCACTCGGACCGGTCGGGCAGCGGTTCGGGGATCCAGCTGCCGACGTAGCGTTCGCGCCGGGCGCGGGCGGACCCGAGCAGGTCGAGGCAGACCCGGGTGGCGACCGTCGTCAGCCAGGCGCCGGGCGCTTCGACGGCGTCGCGCCGCTCCGGCGCCATCGCGTACCAGCGGGTGTAGGTCTCCTGCACGGCGTCCTCGGCCTCGGCGAGCGAACCGAGCAGGCGGTAGCAGAGGTTGATCAGCTGGCGCCGCTCGCCGACGACCGCGCTCAGGGCGGGCTCGGTCCGCCCGCCGTCCTCCGGCGACCCCGATGTGCTGCTCATGCCGCTGCTCCCCCTCCGCTCGACCCTGCGCTCCACCCCTACGACGAAGCAGCGCACCGGATGGTGAGGCGTCCCGCCTCACATTTCACCGGCCCGCGTCGTCGCACCACCGAGACCGTACCGATCCACCGCCGCGCGAGCGTCGCGCGGGGCAGACGAGGGGACCGTGCCATGACCGCACCGATGATCGCGAAGCAGCGCAGCCTGACTTTCCTCCAGGTCGCAGTCGCACTGCAGACCGCGGCCCTGTTCTTCCAGGCGACCACCGCCGGGCTGCTGCTGGTCACGTCCCACGGCGAGATGGTGCACGGCGTCGGGGCGCGGGTGATGTACGGGGCGTCGATGCTGTACGTGCTGGCAGCGGTGCTGGCGTGGCGGCCGGGCGGTGCGGCGCCCAGACCGATCCTGTACGCGACCGGGTCCCTGGTGCTGGCCTCGGTGCAGGTGGTGCTGGGCATCGCGCACGTGCGGGCGGTGCATGTGCCGCTGGGCGTCCTGATGCTCGTCCTGAGTGTGCTGGCGCTCCGGGGCACGGGGCGCCGCGGCGGCCGCCCGTAACCGTCCGCAACCGGCCGGATCTGCTGCGGCGTCGCCGAATCCGGGCCTATCGGATGCAATCCGCCGAAGCCGTCCGGGCGGGTCCGCTACGGTCGAGGTGAGGTGCGGTGCGGGCCGACACCGGCTGGCGGGCTTTCGCCGGGCGGCGCCCCGCGGGATCGGGCAGCAGGATGGTGACATGGTGAGCAGCGCGTTCTTGGCGTTCGGGCAGGATCCGGCGGTGTGGGTGGCCGGGGCGTTCCCGGGACCGCTGGTGCGTGCGCTGGAGGGGCGCGGCGGTCTGCCGCGGGCGGTCCGCGAGGAGATCGCGCGGCAGTTGGCGGAGGACGTGGGTCCGAGCGTGCTGCGGGAGCGGATCGAGCGGCGCTGGTACGAGCGGTTCGCGCATGTGCCGCCGGGTGAGCTGGCGGACCGGGCGGACGAGGTGGCGATGCAATTGGTGGCCGCCTCGGAGTGCCCGCTGGGGTGCGAGGACGGCTGGCTGCTGGCGGAGTCGCGGGTGTGCGCGTGGTGCCGGCCGAACGGCACGGTGGTCGACGTCCGGCCCGAGGACCTGGAGGGCGGCCGCCGGCTGTCGTCGGACGAGCACGTGGCCCGGGCCGAGGAGGTCCGGGCGCTGATGCGCCACTCGCGCCGCTACCCGAAGCCGCGCTGACGAGAGCCCGGTTCTCCGGCGAGGTGCTGCGCGTGCGGCGAAACTCGGTGGCGGCGCGGGCGGGCACCGACCACCATGCACCGCATGAACGTGAACGATCGACCCGAGCGCTGGACCGAGGCAACCGTCCACCCCGACATGTGGGCCGACCCCGATCGCGACCCGCGCAACAGCGAGGGCCCGAGCCCGGAGGGCGAACTAGCCACCCTCCGTGACTTCCTGACGAACTACCGGCTGACCCTCCGGATGAAGTGCGAGGGCCTGGACGCGGAGCAGCTGGCACGCCGCTCGGTGCCGCCCTCGACGATGTCACTGCTCGGTCTGGTCCGGCACCTCGCCGAGGTGGAGCGGGACTGGCGCAACTGGATCACCGACGGCGAGCCGCTGCCCAAGCTGTACGGCAAGCGCGACGCGGACTTCGACGGCGCCGTCGGCGACCCGGCCCTGGTGGACGCGGCGTTCGCCGATCTGGAGCGGGAGCAGGCGGCGACCGACGCCGAACTCGCCCGCCACGGCGACCCGGGCGCCCGGGTGGGGCGGGAGCGGATCGCGGTCCGGGAGCTGCTGGTGCACCGGGTCGACGAGTACGCCCGGCACTGCGGGCACGCCGACCTGCTGCGCGAGTGCGTGGACGGGCGGGTGGGCCAGTAGGCGGCGGTTCAGGCGGCGGTCCGGAGCGGCCGGGAAACCTCCCGGAAAAGTTTCTGTAATTTTCAGCAAGATCTTGCCCTGGCGAGAGGGCGTTGCTAGCTTCTGCGCACCCGGCGGTTCCGGCCGGGCCCCCACCCTCTCGACTGGAGCCACGCGTGCGAAGACACCTCGCACTCCTCGCCGGAGCGATCTGCCTGTCACTCGGCCTGTCCGCCTGCGGCTCGACGGGCGCCTCCCCGCACGCCGCGGCCGGCTCGAACCGGACGCTGGTGATCTGGGCCGACCAGAAGCGGGCCGACGTCCTGCGCCCGTTCGCCGAGGCGTTCGCCGCCAAGAAGGGCGCGCGGGCGGAGGTCGTCGCGATCGCCGAGAACCAGCAGGAGGAGTTCGTCAAGGCGTCCCAGGAGGGGCGGGGCCCGGACGTCATGGTCGGCGCCCACGACTGGATCGGCAACCTCGTACAGAACGAGCTGATCGACCCCATCGAGGTGCTCGACAACCGGATGGGCGACTACGTCGACGTCGCCCGCCGGGCCGTCACGTACCAGGGCAAGTTCTACGCGATCCCGTACGCAGTCGAGAGCCTGGTGCTGTTCCGCAACACCGCGCTCGCGCCCGACGCCCCGCGCTCCTTCGACGAGCTCGTCGCCACCGGCGAGTCGCTGCGCAAGGCGGGGAAGGTCTCGCAGGCGGTCGGCTACACCGTCAGTTCCCCGGACGGGCAGTCCGGCGACACGTACCACATGTACCCGCTGTTCAGCTCCGGCGGCGGCTACCTGTTCGGCACCGACTCGCAGGGCGACTCCGACCCGTCCGACATGGGTGTGGGCACGCCCGCGTCGGTCGCGGCGTTCGAGAAGATCGCGGCGCTCGGCGAGAAGGGCTCCGGCGTCCTGCGCAACAGCTACAACTCCGACAACTCGGCGGCCGCCTTCACCTCCGGCAAAACGCCGTTCCTGGTCTCGGGTCCGTGGCGGCTCGCCGACGTCCGGTCCGCCGGGATGAACTACGCGATCTCCCCGGTCCCGGGCTTCGCCGGCAAGGAGCCCGCGCGCTCGTTCGTCGGTGTCCAGTCCTTCTTCGTCTCCAGCAAGGGCAAGAACAAGGACCTCGGCCAGCAGTTCGTCCTCTCCACCCTCGGCAACCTCGACCTCGCCGACGCCCTCTTCAAGGCGGAACCGCGGATGCCCGCCCTCAAGGACGCCCTCGACCACGCCCGCCAGACCGACCCCGACGTCACCGCCTTCGAGCAGGCCGCCAAGAACGGCGTCCCGCTGCCCTCGATCCCGCAGATGTCCGCCATCTGGGGCCCGTTCAACACCCTGATCCACCAGACCATCAAGGGCGACCCCGTCCCACCCGCGGTCGCCGCGGCCGGCAAGGCCATCAAGGACCAGCTCGGCCACTGAAAGCCCGCGGCCCCGCCCCCGCCCCACCTCCCCGCGGGCGGGGCCGCGCCCCGAGCCGACGGATCGTCACCGCTCGTCACCGCACGCCCCTGGCGGTCGCGGCCGCGCACCTGCTATCACCGTCGGATGGTCCACTTCACCGACCTCAGCCCGTACGGCGACGGCCCCGAACTGGTCGCGACCGCGCACGGGTACCTCAGGTTCACCCCTGGCTACGTCCGGCTCTGCGTGGGCTGGCTCGGCTCCACCTGCAGTGCGGGGCCGGTGGACCGGGCGTTCGCCGACGCGCTGCACGAGGTTGTCACCCACGCGGCCCGCTTCAACGCGACCCGCGGCTTCCACCGCTGCCGGCTGTGTCCGCAGTCGGCCGTTCCGGACGTCCCGGCCGGCACCATGGGAACACCGGCCGACATCCGTGCCAACGCGGAGATCCGGGTCCCCGGGCGCGCGGACACCGTGTTCGCCGCCCCGACGACGATCTGGCACTACGTCACGGCCCACGGCTACGTCCCGCCGGCCGAGTTCCAGGCCGCCGTCCTCGCTCTCGTCGCCTCCGGCGGCCACCACGGCACACCCGACTGGATCGCCGCCTGGATCGGCGCCGACGCGTACCGCTTCCCCGGCTGACCTCCCGCTGCCGCCGGCGGGGCCGGCCCCTCCCGGGACCGGCCCCGCCGAGTGCTACGCGTCCGCCGGGGCGGCGAGGTAGGCCCAGGCGGTGCCGCCGGAGCGGAGCCGGACACTGGTGCGCGCGTAGTCATCGACCTCGTAGTCGTCGGCGGAGGCGAGTTCCTCGTCGGTGATCTCGAAGACCGAGCCTTCGACGGCGTCGTCCGGGTCCGTCGAGGGGGTCACGAGGGGGTGGCGGTCGGAGCCGCTGGCGGCGATCACCTCGGGGTCGGCGATCCGGACGTAGCCGAGGCGGTAGCCGAGCAGGGCGTCGGCCCGACCGTCGAGGAGCCGCCCGAACCGGGCGAGCTGGACCTCCGGCAGTTGCAGGGTGCCGTACGAGAACAGCCGGTGGGTGGGAAGGGAGGACATGCGGACCTTTCCGGTCGGGCGCGCCGAGGCGGCGCGATGGGTCGCGATGGGTCGAGGTGCCGTAGCAGCTACGGCCACAGCAGTTGCTTGTGCCAGCCGTCCGCCGTCGGCCGGTAGGCGAGGCGGAGGTGCCGGCGTTGCCGGTCGCCCTGCCAGAACTCCACCGAGTCCGGTCGCAGCGTGTACAGCGTCCAGGTCGGGGACACGAGTTCGGGCTCGCGCTCCAGCCGGGCGAGGGAGGCGGCCACCGCGGCGTCCCGCTCGTCGAGGTCGGCCAGCGGCTGCGACTGGCGGCCGAGCAGGGACTCGGCGCGGGCGCCGGTGCCCCGGGCGAGGAAGTCTGCGGTGCACGCCTCCGGCGGTTCCGGGGCGACCGGTCCCCGGATACGCACCTGACGCGCGAGCGCCGCCCAGTAGAAGGTCAGTGCCGCGTACGGACGGGCCGTCAGGTCGCGGCCCTTGGGGCTCGCGGCGTCGGAGGCGAACTGCCAGCCGCGGTCGCCGACGTCCTTGAGGATCAGTACGCGCGCCGCCGGGCGGCCTTCGGCGTCCACCGTCGCCAGCGTGGTCGCGTGTGGCTCCCGCACCCCGGACCTCAGCGCGTGGTGGAGCCACTGCGTGAACAGCTCGACCGGATCGTCCGGCGTCAGTACGGGGTCGAAATCGGGCAGTTCCCCCGCGAAGACCTCGATTTCGCGCAGCAGTTGACGCAGCTCACCCACCCGGCCACCGTCCCCTCCGCCGACCTGCCGCCCACCCTATCGACGTCGGCCCGCGGCAGCGGAGGGGGGTTCCGGCGGCGGACGTGGCGGTTCAGCGGGGCCGGAGGCCGTCGAGGACGACGGTGAGGATCCGTTCGCGGGCAGCGGGGTCGGCGCCGAGTTGTTCCAGGGCGGAGTTGGCGCCCACCAGGAGGGCGATCAGTTCGGGCAGGTCGAGGTCGGGCCGGACGGCTCCGGCGTCCTGGGCGCCGGCGAGGAGCTCGCCCAGGTGGGCCCGGATGGCGGCGGACGTCTCCCGGAGGGCCGCGTGAGGATTCCGGCCGGCAGCGGCGAGCGCGCGGGTGAACGCGTCCTTGCCGGCGGACCGGTCGACCACCAGGCGGAAGGCGTCGAAGAAGGCGTCGGCGGGTTCACCGGCGGCGGCGAGGCGGGCGGTCCCGGCGGCGATGGACTCGAGTCGCCGGACCATCACCGCCTCCAACAGTGCCTCCTTGGTGGGGAAGTGACGGAAGAGGGTGCCGACACCGACACCGGCGGCCCGGGCGATGTCCTCGGTGGGCGCGTCGACGCCGCGGGTGGTGAACACCTCGGTGGCGACCTCGAGCAGCCGGGCCCGGTTGCGGGCCGCGTCGGCTCGCAGGGGACGCTCCTGGGTACCGCCGGTTCCGCTCACTGGCCGTCAACTCCTCTCCTTCCAGGGTGAATCCTCCCCCTGGACAACCGGACTGGACACTCCGTATCGTCGGACCCGGATCGAACCGGAGTCGCCGGTCCGATTCTACCGACGGACGACGCCAGGAGGCCGATCATGTCCGGAACGCCCACCCCGCGCGAGGTCTTCCACCGGCTGCTCGACGGCATCACCGCCGGGCGGTTCTCCGACCTCGGCGCCCTGTACGCCGAGGACGCCGTCGTGGAAACCGTCTTCGAACCGGTCGGACCCCGCCGGTTCGAGGGCCGGGCCGTGCTCGAGGAACGGTTCGCCGCGGTCGCCGAGCGCTCGCCACTGGCCCTGACCGCCGCCAACGTGGTCGTCCGGGAGACCGACGACCCGGAGGTGGTCGTGGCCGAGTGGGACTACCGGGTGCACCACCGCACCACCGGGCGGAGCTTCGGCTGCGCCAACATCCAGGTCCTGCGGGTCCGCGACGGACTGATCGTCAGCAGTCGGGACTTCCACGACCACCTGGCCCTCGCCGTCGGCGGCGGCGCCCTGCCGCAGCTGGTGGCCGCGCTGGGCAACGACGACCGGTGAGGCACCCGGCCGGTGGCGGCGGGTTCGCCCATGAGCGTGCCGTACGACCGGCCGCTCGGCGCGGCGAAGAAGGCGCACCACCGTGACCGTCCGCTTGCACGAGCCCGACCGTGACCTCGGTGCACCTGCGGGCCACCCGGCTGCCCTCCGGCTGGTCGCCGCTGGAACTGGTCAACCACCTCGCGCACATGGAGCGGCGCCGGCTGCGCTGGGGCTTCCTGGCGGAGCAACTGCCGGACCCGCTCGGCGAGCAGACCCGGGCCATCGTCGCCGCGCCAGACCTCTCCGACGTCAGCGCGGTCGGCGGCCGGTTCGCGCCGGACGATCCGAAGCCGCGGCCCACGCTCGCCTGGATCCTGATGCACGTCCTCCAGGAGTACGCGCGGCACGCCGGACACCTCGACGCCGTCCGGGAACTGATCGACGGCACCACCGGGGAGTAGCGCCACACTCCACCGCGCCGGCCGCTACGGCTGTCCGCGCAGGTCGGCGAGCATGGTCAGGGCGGCCTCGCCCTCGCGCGGGTCGTGGACGCGGAAGCCCTCGCGCCGGTACAGCCGGGCGGCGGGGTTGTCGCGTTCGACGCTGAGGGACACCCGCTCGACGCCGGCCGCGCGGGCTTCCGCCAGCAGGCGGCGGATCAGCAGCGTGCCCACGCCCCGGCCGCGATGCGCCGCGTCGATCCCGATGCTCAACTCGGGCACGCCGCGGCCGATGAAGCCGTAGCCCGGATCGTCCTCACTGAAGTGGCGCAGCCAGGCGGCGCCGACCGGCACCGGCAGCCACCGGTTCTCCTCGTGGGTTGCCACGGCGACGACGCCCAGGTCCCCGTCGCGGGGCCAGCCGTCGACGTAGTGCGCGTTGTGCGGGTCGGCCAGCACGGCCTCGCGCGGCATGTCCCGCCCGGGTGGCCAGTTGACGGCGGCGACGAGCATGTCATGGAGCAGCTCGATGTCGGTGGCGAGCGCGAGCCGCGTGCGGATGTCGGGCGGTCCGCCGTCCGGATCGCTCGTCAGTTCCCGGCCGTGGAACCTCCAGATCCGGACGTTGCCGTTCTCCTGCTCCCTCACGAACAGTTGCACGCACTCCGGTCGCCGCCAGGGCATCCGCCCGACCTGGGCGACCAGCCCGGGCAGGTCCGCGTGGTCGATCACCCCGGCGTACACCTCGTCCTCCGGGCGCATTCCGCCACGCCATGGGGCCGCCACCCGCAGCCGTCGGCTCAACTCCTCGGCGGCGGCGCGGTCGTCCGGGTCGAGGGAGATCATGACGTCGACGACGTGGCTCATACCGGCATTCAACCGCCGATCGCGGGCCCGCGGCCACCGAGTTGACACAGCGATGCAGCCATTACGGCGCGAGCACGGCCCGGAAGGCCCGTTCGCCGATGCCGCCCATCAGCGGGTTGTCGGCCGAGTGCGTCAGGAAGGCGACGGCCAGGGCGAGCGCCCATCCGCGGGCCCGTTCCCACATCGCGTCGTCGGCCCGCCCGTACGCCTGCCGCAGGTCCGCGCGCTGCTCGGCGGGGAACAGCATCCACGTCACCGACAGGTCCGCGGCCGGGTCGCCCGAGGTGAGGTCGCCGAAGTCGATCACGGCGCTGATCCGCTCCCCGTCGATCAGGATGTTCGCCGGGTGCAGGTCGCCGTGCAGCCACAGTGGCGGGCCGTCCCACACCGGCGAGGCGGTCGCCGACTCCCACACGCGCAGCGCGGCGCGCCGATCGGCGGCGTCGGCGAGGTGCGCCAGCCCGCTCACCACGCCCTCGGCCCGACCGGCCAGCGGGATCCCCCGGTGCGGGTTGACCGGCGCGTCCGGCGCCGAGGGGAGGTGCAACGCAGCCAGGAAGTGGCCGAGTTGGGCTGCCGCTGCCGGGCAGGTGCCCGGTTCGTGCTCCGCGGCCGTCCGGCCCGGGAAGTACGGCACGATGCTCCACGACCACGGGTAGTGCTCCGTCGCCCGGCCGGTGCGCACCGGCGCCGGCACCGGCAGCGGGAGGCGGGCAGCCAGCTCGGGGAGCCACCGCTGCTCGTGCGCGGCGAGTTCGGCGCCCAGGGCCCGCCGGGGCAGCCGCACCAGGTACTCGTCGCCGAGTCGGCACACGAGGTTGTCCCAGCCGTTGGCGAGCACCTCGACCGGCAACCCCGCCAGGTCCGGGTGCTGCTCCGCCACCAATCGCCGCACCAGCCCCACGGAGACCTCGACCTCCGCCGCCGGCATTCCGCGAACCGCCCGCACCGTCATACCGGGAACCCTACGCACTCCTCGGACGGGTGCAAGGAGCTGCGGCAACTGGTGGCAAGCGATTGCCACCACCGGGCCGGGCGGCGGACACTCCACCCCATGTCACCCCCTTCCGTGCCCCTGCGTCCGCACCCGGACCGGCTGCTGCCCGCCGACCCGGGGGTGCGGGCGCTCGCCCGGCGCCTCTACGCGAGCGTGCGCGCGCTGCCGATCCTCTCCCCGCACGGGCATGTCGACCCGCGGCCGCTGGTGGACGACGTCGCGTTCCCCGACCCGGCGACGCTGCTGGTCACGCCGGACCACTACATCACCCGGCTGCTCCACGCGAGCGGCGTCGGCCTGGCGGAACTCGGCGTCGGGCAGGGGCCGCTGACCGAGCGGCAGGCCAGGGTGGCGTGGCGCCGGCTCTGCGAGCACTGGTACGTCTTCCGCGGTACGCCGGTGCGGTACTGGCTGGAGTCCGAGCTGGCGGAGATCTTCGGCGTCACCGAGCGCCCGGACGCCGCGAACGCGGACCGCCTCTACGATCGGATCGCCGAGCGGCTGGCCGAGGACGCCTTCCGCCCGCGTGCCCTGTTCGACCGCTTCGGCATCGAGGTACTGGCCACCACCGACGACCCGTGCGACGACCTGGCCGCCCACCGCGCGCTGGCCGCCGACCCCGCTTTCCGGGGCCGGGTCGTCCCGACCTTCCGGCCCGACCGCTACCTCGAACCCGCCGGGGCGGGCTGGGCCGCGGCGGTCGCCCGCCTGGGCGAGGCCGCCGACGAGGACACCACCACCTACCCGGGCTACCTGCGCGCCCTGGAGTCCCGGCGCCGGTACTTCGTCGCGCACGGCGCCACCTCCGCCGACCACAGCCACCCGGATGTCCGCACCGACCCGCTCGACCCGGCCACCGCCGCCCGGATCCACGCCGCCGCCCTGGCAGGCACGGCCACGGCGGCCGAGTGCACCGCCTTCCGCCGCCACATGCTGCTGGAGATGGCCCGGATGTCCTGCGAGGACGGGCTGGTGATGACCCTCCACCCGGGCATCCGCCGCAACCACCACACCCCGACGCTCCATCGCTTCGGCCCGGACACCGGCCACGACATCCCGGTCCGCGTCGAGTTCACCGACGCCCTGCGTCCGCTGCTGGAGCGCTACGGCACCGCGCCCGGCTTCCAGCTGATCCTGTTCACCGTGGACGAGAGCGTCCTCTCCCGCGAGATCGCCCCGCTCGCCGGGTTCTA
The DNA here is from genome assembly GCF_024172095.1 of Kitasatospora cinereorecta. Taxonomy (GTDB): domain Bacteria; phylum Actinomycetota; class Actinomycetes; order Streptomycetales; family Streptomycetaceae; genus Kitasatospora; species Kitasatospora cinereorecta. The sequence goes on from NZ_JAMZDX010000004.1 coordinate 248,488, forward strand.
CCCATCGGTGTTCGCGGGCGCGCCGTGGTGGTTCCTGGACGCCCCCGACGCGATCCGCCGCGCCCGCCGGGCGGTCACCGAGACGGCCGGCTTCACCCGCACCTCCGGCTTCGTCGACGACACCCGTGCCTTCTGCTCCGTCCCGGCCCGCCACGACATGTCCCGCCGCCTCGACTGCGGCCTGCTCGCCGAACTCGTCGCCGAGCACCGCCTCGACGAGGACGAAGCCTTCGCCACCGCCCGCGACCTGGTCGACGCGATCCCCCGAAAGGCGTTCAAGCTCTGACCCACCCGCCCGTCGGGGCCCGCCTCCCTGCCGGGAGCCCGCCCACCGGCCGGCTGACCGCCGGCGCAGGCCGGTTCACTGCCGTCCGCGCCCCCGGTAGAGGTCGAGGTCGTCGGAGAGTTCGACGGCGAGGACGGTCGCGTACTCGTCGAGGTCCGCGGCGCCCGGAGCGTCGATCCAGGTGATGCCCGGCACCTCCCCGTGGCCGCCCGTGACGTGGTGGCCGAGCTCCGTTCCGGAGCCCAGCACGGACACCCGCTTCACCGGTGTGCGCAGTCCCTTGAGTGCGACGTACTCGCGGGGGATGTCGGGGCAGATCAGGTAGAGCGTGCGGCGGTCGGCGGAGAGGGTGCTCGGGCCGTGGTGGTGGCCGGGCGGCAGTCCGGCATCGGTGCCGTGGACGGCCGCGTCGTGCCGGGCGATCCACGCGCCGAGTCCCTCGAGCCGCTCGGCCTGCTCCGCCGGGATCGTCCCGTCCTCCCTCGGGCCCACTCCGAGCAGCAGGTTCCCACCCATGCCGATGGTCTCGGTGAAGTAGCGGACCAGCTGACGCACGCTCTTGTGATTCCCGTCGGCGTGCTGGTGGCCCCAGGAGTCGTTGACCGTCAAGCAGAGCTCCCAGGGCCCGTCGGGCGCCCGAACGGGCAGCCCCTGCTCGGGGGTGGCGTAGTCGCCGCGGGAGAGCATCCGGGCGTTGAGGACGGTGTCCGGCCCCGAGGCCGAGATCAACTCGGCCAGCGCGTCAATGCCCCACTGCTCCTCGCTGCGCTCCCACTCACCGTCGAACCACAGCAGGTCTGGGCGGTAGCGGTCCATCAACTCGGCCACCTGTCCGTCCCGGTAGGCGAGATAGCGGCGCCAGGCCGCCGGATCCTCCCGTCCGTCGACCGGCACGACCAGGGGGTGGGTCCGCGCGTGCTCCTCGCGGGACCCGGGGTACGACACGCTCGCGTAGTCCGGGTGGTTCCAGTCCGAATGGGAGTAGTACAGGCCCACCCGGAGGCCGGCACCGCGCACCGCGTCCACGAATCCCCGGACCAGGTCCCGGCCCGCGGGCGTGCGCCGGGCGACGTCGAGCCCGCCGTGGTCGCTGTCCCACAGGGCGACGCCGTCGTGGTGGCGGGCGGTGAGGACGGCGTAGCGAGCCCCGGCCCTGGCGAAGAGCGCAGCCCATGACGCGGGGTCGTAGTGGGCGGCGGTGAAGCCGTCGAGCTGCGCCATGTAGCGCTCGCGGGTGACCTGTCCGCTGTAGAACGCCCAGGATTCCGGCACGCCGTCGACGGCATAGATCCCGTAGTGGATGAAGATGCCGAGCTTGGCATCGGTGAACCAGGGCTGCATGGGCACGAGGATGCTCCGGGGGGTGCGGCACCAGCGGGAAGGCCGGTGGTCGGATATCTGCAGCCTAGGATCGACAGGGGCATCGCCACATGGGTCCGATTCACCCAGTTCTGGTAATTTTTCACCATGGCCGAGCCCCTGTGCGCAGATGTTTTCCTCGATGCTCCGCCGCTCGTGGCACAGCTCGGGGTCGGTGTGCACGGCACGGCGGTCGACCGGGAGGTCTTCCGGCTGCCCGGGCTCTGGCAGCTCCATCTGTACCGTTACCGGGCCCGGGTGATCATCGACGGGACGGTGCACGAGGTCCGTCCCAACTGGGTGACCCTGACTCCGCCGGGCTCGGTCGTGGAGTTCCATTACCGGGGCCGGTCCGAGCACGTGTATGCGCACTTCGAGACGGAGGAGGTGGGCGAGCCGCGTCGGGTCCCGGTGGCGCAGGACTTGTCGGTGGACGCTCCGCACCTGGCGGACGCACTCTCGCGGGCCGTGGCCGCCCACCCGCGCACGCCGAGGCGCGCTTCGGCGGAGCTGTGGACTGTGCTGTGGTCCATCGCCGAGTCGGCGGCGGCGCGCTCGGACGGGCCTCACCCGGCGGTCGCCACGGCGCTGGCGTACATCGAGGCGAACCTCGCCGGGCCACTGACCGTCCCCGGGATCGCCCGGGAGGCGGGGGTTTCGCACAACCATCTCACCCGCCTGTTCCGTGCCGAGCTCGATACGACCGTGGTCGGCCACCTGCGCCGCCGCCGGCTCGAGGTCGCCCGCCACCTGCTGCGCAACTCGACCCTGTCGATCCACGCCGTCGCCACTCAGGTGGGAATCCCGGACCTTCAGGCGTTCAACAAGGCGTGCCGACGCGAATTCGGGGCTTCCCCGCGGGCGTTGCGCCCGTAAAGACGGTGTGTCGGCTTCGGCCGCCGGCACCCGCGCGGCGCGGTGCGACACTCCGCCGGATCACCGGAGGGCGGGCGTCCGGCGGATGCGCCGTCAGCCGTCCACCAGCACGCCCGGGTTGAGGATCCCGTGCGGGTCGAGCGCCCGCTTGGCGGCGCCCAGCGCGAGCGCGAAGTGCTGCGGGCGCTGGCGGTCGTACGCCGGGCGGTGGTCGCGGCCGACGGCGTGGTGGTGGGTGATGGTGGCCCGGTGGCGGTGGAGTACGTCGGCGGCGACGGCCTTGAGCTCGTCCCAGACGGCGAGTTCGTCGCCCGGGCGGCCGCCGGCGATCACCGTGAAGTACGGGGCGGCGCCGTCGGGATAGACGTGGGTGAGGCGGCAGTTGATCAGGGCGGGGTGGCCGGTGGCCCGGCTCGCGGCGGCGCCGAGCTCGCTCCGGACGTCGGCGATCAGCGCGGGGATGCGGTCCCAGGTGGCGGCGGTCTCGAAGGTCTCCACGACGGCGCCCATCCGGGCCAGTCCGTCGCGCAGGTAGGGCATCCGCAGGAAGGCGGACCGCCAGGCGCGCACCGCGCCGTCGTCGGCGGTGCCGGACGCCGCCTCCGGGCCGGGGCGCCCGCCGTGGGCGCGGGCCAGGTCCACGGCGAGGGCGAGCCGGTCCTCCACCGGTGCGGTGGCGGACTCGAAGCCGAGGACGAGGACCGCCGACCCGTCCGCGGACGCCCCGGCGAGCGCGGCCTCCCCGGCGTCCAGCAGGCGGCAGTTGGCGGGCAGCAGGTCCGACTGCGCGATGTCGCGCACGGCGCGCAGCGCGGCGTCGAGACCGGTGAAGGCGACCGAGGCGGACGCCTTGTGGCGGGGGCGTTCCTGCAGCCGGATCCAGGCCCGGGTGATCACCCCGAGCGCGCCCTCGGAGCCGAGGAAGAGCCGGTCGGGCGACGGCCCGGCGCCGGAGGAGGGCAGGCGCCATGACTCGTCGGTCCCGGCGGGGGTGACCACCCGCAGCGCCTGGGTGAACTCGTCGATGCGGGTCCGGCCGGTCGCGTAGTGGCCGCCGGCCCGGGTGGCGAGCCAGCCGCCGAGCGTGGAGAACTCGAAGCTCTGCGGGAAGTGGCGCAGGGTCAGGCCGTGCGGCCGGACCCGGTCCTCCAGGTCGGGGCCGAGGATTCCGGCCTGGACGAGGGCGGCGCGGCCGTCGGCATCGACCTCCAGGACGCGGTCCATGGCGGTCAGGTCGAGGGAGAGTACCGCCCGGTGCTCGTCGCCGCGGTACTCGACGCCGCCGACGACCGAGGACCCGCCGCCGTACGGGACCACCGCCACCCGCTGCTCGCCCGCCCACTCCAGCAGCTCGGCCACGTCCCGGTCGCGGCGGGGGAACGCGACCAGGTCGGGGATCCGTCCCGGCCGGCCGCGCAGGGCCCGGACGACGTCGCGGTACGCCTTGCCCATCGCGTGTGCGGCGCGCGGGCCGGGATCCGCGGTGACCAGCGGCGCCAGGCTTCCCGGCGGCTCGACGGCGGGGCGGCCGATCCGCAGGTCGGCCACCTCGGGCTGCGGGAGGGGGCGGGCCAGGGTGCCGGGGACCAGGGCGCCCATGGCCGTGCACTCGGCGTCGTCGGGGTGGGCGTCGGCCCATCCCCAGCCCCACCAGGAGCGGGTACGGGACGGGCGGGGCGCGGCTCCTGCGGTCATGGCGGGACCTTCCGACGGCTGCGACGGCTACGGCGACATGAACTTACCGATTGGTAAATTACCGTAGGGTAAGATCCATGGCATGGCAATGCCTCCCTCCCGCCGAGCGGGAACCAGCCGAGCGGGAACCAGCCGAGCGGGGACCAAGGGCGTACCGCGCGCCGACCGCGAACAGCAGATCCTCGCCGCCGCCACCGAGGAGTTCGGCCTGCGCGGATACGACGCCACCTCGCTCGCCGCCGTCGCGGCGCGCGTCGGAGTCACCAAGACCCTGCTGCACCAGTACTTCGGCCCCAAACAGGACCTCTACCTCGCCTGCCTGAACGCCGTCGGCGACCGGCTCCTCGCCGCCATCCGCACCGCCATGGCCGACGGCGGCGCCACCGGCCCGCACACCCCCCTGCGCGTGCTCCACTCACTCTTCACCGCCCTCGAAGGACAGCGCGAAGCCTGGTTCGTCCTGTACGACACCTCCCTGCCCCCCGACAGCGAACCCGCCCGCCGCGCCGCCCACTACCGCGCCGCCATCGACACACTCGCCGAGACCGGCAGCCTCGACGTCCTCCGCCGCTCCGGCCCGGCCCACAGCCCGGACGCGGACCACCTCGGCGCGGACCCGCTCGACAGGGACCTGCTCGCGTACGCCTGGCGCGGCCTGGCCACCACCCTGGTCCGCTGGTGGATCAGGCACCCCGACGAGTCCGTGGACGCCATGACCCGCCGCTGCGCCCGGCTCTTCACCACCGCCCGCACCGCCCTCGCCCCCGACCCCGACGCGTGACCCCTGCGGCCCGGCCCGTGCCGCACGCCCCGGATCCGGAGCATGCGGCACGGACGGAGCGTCAGGCCGCGAGCGTCGGGTAGTCGATGTACCCGCGGTGGTCGCCGCCGTAGAAGGTGGACTGGTCCGGGGTGTTGAACGGCCCGTCCGCGGCGAGGCGGGCGGGGAGGTCGGGGTTGGCCAGGAACAGGGCGCCGAAGGCGATCACGTCCGCGGTGCCGTCCTCGATCAGGGCCAGCGCCTCCGGGCCGGTAGTGGCCGGATGGGTGAAGGGGTTGAGCACGAAGGCGCCCGGCCAGGCCTTGCGCAGCGAGAGCGTCAGGTCGCGGTCCGGCCCCTCCAGCACGTGCAGGTAGGCCAGGTCCAGGCCGGCCAGCCGCTCCACCAGGGCGGGGTAGACCTCGCCCGGGTTGTCCTCGGCGATGTCGTTGTACGGGTTCCCGGGCGAGATCCGCAGGCCGACCCGCTCGCCGCCGATGGCGTCGGCCACGGCGGTGGCGACCTCGACGGCGAACCGGATCCGGCGTTCCGTGTCGCCGCCCCAGCCGTCGGTACGCCGGTTGGAGTTGGGAGCGAGGAACTGGTGGATGAGATAACCGTTGGCGCCGTGGATCTCGACGCCGTCGAAGCCGGCCTCGATCGCGTTGCGGGCGGCGGTGGCGTAGTCGGCGACGGTGCGCAGGATCGCGTCCTCGCTCAGCTCCGCCGGCTCGACGAACTGCTTCGGCCCCTCACTCGTGTAGACCTGACCCTGGGCGGCGACCGGCGACGGGCCGACCGGCACCAGCCCGTCGGGCAGCAGGTCGGGGTGGCCGATCCGGCCGGTGTGCATCAGCTGCGCGAAGATCACGCCGCCCTCGCGGTGCACGGCTTCGGTCACCTTTCGCCACGCCCGCACCTGACCCTCGGTGTGCAGGCCCGGGGTGTCGGGGTAGCCCTGGCCGACGGCCGACGGCTGGATGCCCTCGCTGACGATCAGCCCGGCGCTCGCACGCTGCGCGTAGTAGGTGGCCGTCAGGTCCGTCGGCTCGGCGGCGGGGCCGTGGGCGCGGCTGCGCGTCATGGGGGCCATCGCAATCCGGTTGGCCAGGTGGCGGCCGCCGACGACGATCGGGTCGAATGCTGTGGTCATGGTCTCTTCCTCACGCACGATGAGCGATTTACCTGTCCGAACAGGTAAATCCGCGGACCCATTCCACGCCACCACTGTGACCCACATCACATGCCGTGACCTGCCTGGATGTGTCGACGTGACGAGCTGTCGCGATGCAGGCACGACCTGGCGCTACCGTTGACTGATCGATCAAGGAAGTGAGACCTGATGACCCAGCCCACCCCGAACGCCCCTGGCGCCCCGGGCGGACCCACCGGCGCCAGCGTCCCGGTCCCGGCCGCAGCCGCTGGCGGTCCCATCAGCCACGCGATCTTCCGACTCGCCCGCCTCCACCGCATGTACGCGGGACAGCTCCTGCGCCGCGTCGGCCTCCACCCCGGCCAGGAGCTGGTGATGATGCACCTGTGGGAACTCGGCCCGCAGCGCCAGACCGACCTGATCCGCCTGCTCGACTCCGACGCGGCCACCATGACCCGTACCGTCCAGCGCCTGGAGCAGGCCGGCTTCGTCCGCCGCCGCCCCTCCCCCACCGACCGCCGGGCCTCCCTCGTCGAACCCACCGCCGCCAGCCAGGCCCTGCGCATCGAGGTCGAACAGGCCTGGAGCCGCCTCGAAGACCTGGTGACCGCGGGCCTGTCCACCGACGAGCAGGCCGCCGCCCTGCACACCCTGGAGCGCCTCGAACAGAACCTCGCCCACGCCGCCGGTGACCCGACCTGCCCCGACGGCGGATGCTAGGAACCGCCCGGCCATGCGACTGTCTCCTGAGCTGCTCGCCGCCGGAGAAGCCGACAGCCAGGCCGCCCGCGTGCGCAAAGGATCGCGGCGGGCGGCCGCCGGCCAGAACTCGGCAACTACTCGACAGTGATGTCTTCGTAGGTGATCGTCACCTGTTCCGTCGCTGGCCCGGACTCGGAGGCTCCAAGCGACGGTCCCTCCCAGCGGGACGCCCAGGCGTTGCTGAGGTGAATGCGGCGGACCGTCTGCGCCTTCGCATCCTTCAACGCGATCGTGATGTTCTGGCGGGCAGCGTCGAGGTCGGCGTTGACCAGAGTGGCCTTGATCCAGTCGGTGAACGCGGTGCTCTTGTCCATGCCACGAGTGATCGTGATCTCACCGCTCTTGCGCGCCCCCGGCTGCTTGCGAACAAGCAGCTCACCGGTCGGTGAGACCTGCCGCACCTCGACGACGTCCTGCTCCAGTTGCAGCCCCGATACGGACTGAACGGTCTCAACCTGAAACTTGCCCAACTCGATGGCAAAGGTGCTGCTGCTGAACGAGTCACCGGTCAACACGATGTACGCCTCCCACGGCTCATCACGGAACAGGCCGGTGATCATTTCCTCCGGCCCGCAAAGTGCCTAACGCCACAAGCCCACGGCGGTCACGTGATCCCGCCGGCTCCCGCACGCCGCTCTCTTCCGCGAACGCGGCGATGGCCCGCAGGTACGAGGCTTCGACCGGGCCGTGCTCGCAGACCTGTCGCAGCCCTTCACGCGTCCGCAACCGCGCCCTCACCGTGCGATCCGTCCGATCCGTGCGATCCGTACCCACGTGCGCTTTAATGAATGAACAGTCATTTATGAACGACGGAAGGATGCGGCAGTGGCACGCCCCCGAGGGCTCGACGACGCGGCGATCCTGCGGGCGACCGCCGAGGTGATGGGTCGGCTCGGCCCCACCGGGCTGACGCTCGCCGCCGTGGCGCGGGAGGTCGGCCTGGTCCCCGGGACGCTCATCCAGCGCTTCGGTTCCAAGGCCGGGCTGCTCGCCGCCCTCGCCGAGCAGTCCGCGCGGGAGGCGGACGCCCTTCCCCAGCGGGTCCGCCGCTCACCCGGATCGGTCCTCACCGCCCTCTCCGCCCTGTCGGCGCTGGCCGGCGAATGGGCGGCCCCGCTGGACACACCGGAGCGGTTCGCCAACCACCTCGCGTTCCTCTGCACGGACCTCACCGATCCGCAGCTCTACCCCCACGCCCTCACGGTCCACCGCGCCCAGCGCCGGGCGATCGAGACGCTGCTCACTGAGGCCGTCGCCACCGGCGAGCTCCACGCCGGAACCGACGTGGCAGCCCTCGCCGGCTCCGTCCAGGCGGTCGTCACCGGTGCGGGCGTGACCTGGGCGCTGGAGCGCACCGGCACCCTCGCCGAGCGGATCCGGCACGAGCTCGACACCGCACTCTCCCCCCACCGTCCGTCCCACCAGGACGACACCACCCGGACCCCGGAGGAATCATGACCACCGACGACCGCCCGCTCGCCGGAAAGGTGGCCCTGGTTGCCGGTGGCACCCGCGGCGGCGGCCGGGGCATCGCCGTCGAACTCGGCGCCGCCGGCGCCACGGTGTACGTCACCGGACGCAGCAGCGCCGCCGGGCGCTCCGCCCTCGACCGCCCCGAGACGATCGAGGAGACCGCCGCCCGGGTCACCGCCGCCGGCGGGCGCGGCATCGCCCACCGCACCGACCACAGCGACCCCGACGACGTCCGGGCCCTGGTCGATCGGATCGCGGCCGAGCAGGACGGGCGCCTCGACGTCCTGGTCAACTCCGTCTGGGGCGGCGACCCGCTGACCGACTGGGCGCACCCGCTGTGGGAGCAGGACCTCGAGACCGGCCTTCGGCTGCTGCGCCAGGCGGTCGAGACCCACGTGATCACCAGCCGCCTCGCCCTCCCCCTGATGGTCGCCCGCCGCAGCGGCCTGGTCGTGGAGGTCACCGACGGCAACACCGCCCGCTACCGCGGCTCCTTCTTCTACGACCTCGCGAAGTCCTCGGTCATCCGACTCGCCGTCGCGCAGGCCGCCGAACTGGAGCCGCACGGCGTCGCGGCCGTCGCCCTCACCCCGGGCTTCCTCCGCTCCGAGGCCATGCTGGAGCACTTCGGCGTGACCGAGGCCACCTGGCGCGACGGCGCCGCCAAGGACCCGAACTTCGCCCACTCCGAGTCCCCCGCCTACCTCGGACGCGCCGTCGCCGCCCTTGCCGCGGACCCCGACGTCATCGCCAAGACCGGCCGGGCACTGGCCACATGGGGCCTCTACCGGGAGTACGGCTTCACCGACGCGGACGGCACCCAGCCCGACTTCGCCGCCCACTGGGCCGAGCACCTCGTGGACGAGTACGGACCGCTCGGCGACCCGCTCTGACGCCGGCGCCGCGCCGGTCACTCGACCTCGACGCGGTAGCGCCGCAGTCCTCGCTTCTCGTAGCTGCGCAGGGCGTTCGGGTGGTCCTGCGAGCAGGTGTGCAGCCACACCCGCCGCAGCGCCTCGGCCTCCACCGGCTCGGTGTCCCACGCCTGCCGCAGGGCGAGCGTCAGCGCGTACCCGCCCAGGCCCTTCCCCACGTACGCGGGCAGCAGCCCGAAGGCGACGATCTCCACGTCCCCGCCGGGCTGCGGCTCCAGGTACGCGACGCCCGCGGGCTCCCGCTCGTGGGTGACGAGCCAGTACTGGCGCAACGGGTGGGCCCGGATCTTCGCCTCCCACTGATCCTCGGTGCGAGTGGCGCTGTCCCAGCCGTAGTCGGCCCCCACCCGCGCTTGGACCGTGCGGACCAGCGGCGAGGACCGGTCCAGCCGCGCCAGCCCGAGGCCGGCCACCGCCTCGGCCGGTCGCAGCTCGCCCGGCGCCGTCATCTCCAGGTACGAGACCGTCTTTCCCACCGCCGCAGGCTACCGCGCTGCCCGGGCACCAGTCCCGGAGCGGCCCAACCCTACGAGGTGGGGATCGCCAGGAGCAGCCCGCCCTCGAGGCGTTCCTGCATGTAGCGGCCGTGGGCGGCGCAGACCAGGACGGTTCCGCCGAGGGCGTCCATGGCGAGGTAGGCGCCGGGTTCGCCGCAGGGGCCCTGGGAGCGGTCGTAGTTCCAGGCGGTGCCGCACTGGCGGCACCAGGAGCGGCCGTCCTCCGCCATGAGGGTGGGCCCGCAGTGGGGGCAGACCCCCCACCAGGCCGTGCACGCCCCGGACCACTGGGCGGCGCGTACGCGGGCGAGCTTCTCAGCGGCCGTGCCGATCCGCTGCGCGGCGAGGGCGAGGGCGTCCTCGACGGAGGCGGCCAGGGCGTTGCGGACCCCGCGGGGCAGTTCGGACTGGCCCGTGAGGCGAGCCCGCATGGCGGCCACGTCCTGCGCCAGCGCGTCCGCGCGTGCCTGTAGGTCGCGCAGTTCCGCCGGAGTCGGCTCGGCGCCGCCTCCGGCCGGGCATGCGTCTGCGAACACGGCCAATCACCCCCGACATGACGTACTGCGGGGCCGGCCCATGATCACGCGCCGACCACCCGCACAAACTCACCGTGATCAAAGCATGACAGTCGCCGGTCGACAAGTGACCGCCACCACATCCGGCCCGCCGACCCGCCGCGGCGGCCTCACTCCCCTCGCCGCTGGGGCCGCCCGGCCGCCTGTGCGTCCGGCGGGACGGGAACCTGCCTGATCGTCGCCCGGTCGTAGATGAACCAGCCCCACGCCAGATCCTCGCCCCAGCGGACGTGCGCCACCCACACCCGGCTGCGCGCCGGACGGCGCCAGACGGTCAGGATCCCGGTGCGCCATTCCCCGCCGACCCTGATGTGCACCGCCCGCCACGTCCGGTCCTCCTGGCACGGCCCGGACGCCTCCAGCAGCGCCGGAGGCGCCGGCTCGGCGTCGCCGGGCTGCCGCCCCGGGCGGGCGGGGCGTCCGTAGTACTGGCGGGAGGGGCTGGTGGTGCTCACACCCCCAGTATCGAATGCCTGTTCGATCGAAGGCAAGCGGTCGACCGGCCCGGGTCGGCGGCGGAGACGTGTCGGTGGGGCCTGAGACACTCCGGTCCGTGCTGATCAAGGGATACGACTACGGGCCGCTGGTCGCGGGTGAGCGGCTGCTTGAGCGCGCCGGGTTCTGGTCCAATCACCTGCTGGCCACGTGCCGGTTCACCTCGGGTGAGGCGCGGCCGGAACCCGAGTGGTTCGGTGATGACGGCGCCGACACGGACGCCCTGGCCGACGTCCTCCTGGACGATCAAGCCTGGCCGTCGTTCCGCATCCCCTTCCACGGCGGTCACAGCGCTGTCGTCGTCTACCGGAACCTCATCGGCGACTACGGGATCGACTACCTGCTGACCCAACCGGATTGGCCTCGGAAAGAGGACCTGTCCAGCTTTGACGGCGACTGGTACGGCCCGGGCCTGTCCTGGCGCGACATCGTGCACATCGCCGAGACGCCGGACCTGACCGCACCCGGCGTGCACGACACCGCCGCCCGGCTCCTGCTTCTGCTGCCGCTGCTCGCCGACGACGGTTTGCCTCCGGAAGCGCGAACCCGGGTGAACGCCGCTCTCACGGCCATCGGAGAACCCGAGGACTCTGCCCAGGACACGGCTGACCATCTCCTTCGAAACAGCCGGCCTTCAGCCAGGCGCCGTGGCGGCGCCGACTCCCCTCTGAGTGGTGGCAGCCACCAACACACTGAGCCCGAATCGGATGAATCGGCGGTGTTGTGGGCACTCAACCTCACTCGAACCCAGAGCGATGCCCTCGCCGACGCCCTGGGAAGCAGGCCTCTGCCGGCGCCGGCGCCTTGAGGCAGGCCTACACAAGCTCCAGGACGGATGCGCTCCGTCCGAAAGCCTCAGGCGTGTGCCGGCGCGGTCGTTCTGTTGTCCCAACCATGGGTGGACGCCGGGCGGGCCGGTCCGCGTGCGGCGGACCGGCCCGTCGGGCGGGTGGCGTTACGGCAGGGGGGCGAGGGGGATGTCGATGTAGGACTCGCTGCCCTGGGGGGAGGTGATCTCGAGGGCGGAGGGGATGGTGTTGTCGTCCGCGAAGAACGGGTCGTAGCTGTCGACGATCAGCTGCAACTGGCGGCCCTTGGCGAGGACGTAGTGGGCGGGCTGCAGCCGGAAGGTGATGGTGGCGGCCTGCTGGTCGGCGAGGGTGTAGGGGGCGTGGGTGATGATGCCGGCGCGGCCGGTGGCGGGGTCGCAGTCCAGCAGGTAGACGATGAGGGTGGCGTTCTCGGCCTGCGGCTTGACGGTGAGCCGGGCCTCCAGGTCGCCCTGGACGCGCATGGCCTGCTCGAGCGGCGCGGTGGTCCAGACGGCGGCGACGTCGCGCTTGATCTCGGCGGTCTTGTAGACGTGGGGCAGGCCGGTGCGTTCGGCCAGGCCGGTCTGGATCAGCTTCGGGGCGACGACGATCCCGGTGTCGGGCCCGGCGGCCTGGACGGAGCGGGTCCAGCCGGGCTGCGGCTGCCCCGCCGCCATCGGCGCGTCCTGCTGCCCGGCGGGCACGGCGCCGAGGTGGAAGCGCTGCTTGGGCAGGGCGTAGGCGGCCCAGTCGCGGTGGGAGAGGTTGGAGAGGAGGTTGTGCATGTACTCGGAGCGGATGCCGAACTGCGGCTGCGAACCGTCGCCGGCGTGGCCGCCGAGGTGGTGGTCCATCCAGCGGTAGGCCATCTCGGTGGGCTTGGACACGCCGCCGAACAGGCCGAGCAGTTCGCCGTTGCCGTGGTCGCCGATCTGGACGAGCAGCGACTTCGGGCCCTGGAGCCCGGTGAACAGGTCGACGACGGCGGGCACGGAGAAGATCGTCTCGTGCCAGTAGGTGGTCATCAGGACCGGCAGCTCGCGCTCGTTGTAGGTCTTCAGGTGCTGCATCGGCGACCGGAGTCGGGCGAACTCCTTGACCTCGTCGTCGATGATGTTGCGCCTGATCTTGTCAATGACGTTGCGGAACTCCTTGGAGCACCGCTCCTCGTCGAACAGCTTCACCAGCGCCTCGAAGGCCTTGATGTGCCGGGTGCCGTTCTCGTAGAGCGAGGTGAACAGGTCACCCCAGGCGCTGGCACCGGCCACGGCCTTCACCCGGGGGTCCGCCGCGGCCAGCAGCAGGCTCGTCCCGGCGCCGTACGAGGCGCCGAAGCAGCCGATCCGCTCAGGGTCCACACCCTCGTGCTGGGTCAGCCAGTTGAGGATCTCGCCGCCGTCGGCGACGTCCTGGGGCCCGGCACACTGGATCTCGCCCTTGGACTGGGCCAGGCCGCGCTGGCTGTATGTCAGGACGATGTAGCCGCCGAGCGCCCAGCGCGGGATCATGCCGAAATAGGCGAGGCGGCCGAGCGGGTTGAGCGGGGCCGGCATGACGATGACGGGACAGGTCTGACCGGGTGCGAGGTTGCGCGGCACGGTCAGGCCCGCGTCGATCGCGGTCCCGTCCGTCATGACGATCGGGGCCTCCCGGTACTCGGCGATCTCCGCCTGCGTCTCGTAGGTGTCGGCGAGGCCCCACTGGTCGAGCCGGCCGATGCGACGCGGCGACGGGTCGAGCATCGCGTCCCGGATCGCCTCCAGCCTGGCGATGTCGTCGGGGGCGAGGGCGAACGGGTTCTCCGCGGCTCCGTCAATGGGCATGGCTGTGCCGCCTTCCAGAAATAAGAGGTATGACGAACTGTCAGTGACATGCTCGCCCGGCGGACTCCATCCGAGGGATGCGAATCGCCGTCACCACCCGAACGTGTGACAAGGACCGGAGTCGCCGCTTACCGACCTGCACACCAGGCCACTTGACGTCATTCGCGGGCGAATCGGCCCACCCCGGCGGGGATTGACGGGGCCGACGGCGGAGTGGATGATCGCGGCGGGCCCCAGGGCGGCAACCCGTACCGGGTGTCGACCCGCAAACCGAGAGGATCCCGCCGTGTCCGAATCCGGGCAGAGCTCTGCCGTGTCCGCGTCCGCTCCCCTTTCTCCCTCCGCCCGTTCGACCGTCGCCGTGCTCGGTCCGGGAGGCGTCGGCGGCCTGCTCGCCGCGCTGCTCTCCCGGGCGGGCCACCGGGTGATCTGCATCGCCCGCGGGGAGACCGCCGCCGTCCTGCGTCGGGACGGAATCCGGGTCCGCAGCAGGCAGTTCGGCGAGTTCACCGCCGCGGTCGAGGCGGACACCGAGCTGCGCGAGCGCGTCGACCTGTGCCTGGTGACGGTGAAGAGCACCGCGCTCTCCGCCGCCCACGACCGAGTCCCGCCTCGGCTGCTCGCCGACGGCGTCCTGGTACCGCTGCTGAACGGTGTCGAGCACATCGACACCCTGCGCGGCCGGTTCGGCCCGGACCGTGTGGTCCCGGCTGTGGTCCGCGTCGAGGCCACCCGCACCGCACCGGGCGTCGTCGAACACGGCAGCCCGTTCGTCGAGATCGACCTCGTCGGCGAGCGGGAGCGGCTCGGCCCGGCGGCCGCCCTGCTCACCGACGCCGGTGTGACGACCCGCGTCCTGGCGGACGAGAACGCTGCGCTGTGGGGGAAGTTGGCCTTCCTCGCCCCCTTCGCCCTGCTCACCACCCGGCACCGGCAGCCGATCGGCGCCGTCCGTACCGAGCGGCGGGGCGAACTGGCCGCGCTGGTCGGCGAGACGGTGGCGGTCGCCCGGGCCTGCGGCGCGCCTATGTCCGCCGAGGACGTCCTGCACAGGTACGACGCCTTCCCCGCCGACAGCAGGTCGTCCATGCAGCGTGACGCGCAGGCCGGTCGCCCGCTCGAACTCGACGCGATCGGCGGCGCCCTGCTGCGCGCGGCCGGGCGCCACGGCGTCCCGGTCCCGTCCGCGAGCCGCCTCGTCACCGAACTCGCATCGCCACCAAGCGCGTCGGGCGCGTCGAGCAGTGCGCAGGACCACGGACGGACCCGCCGCAGCTACGACACGGTCGCCGAGGAGTACCGCTCCCGGATCGGCGGCGAACTGGCGCACAAGCCGCTGGACCGGGCGCTGCTCACGGCGCTCCTCGAACAGGCCGGCACCGAGCATCCCGTCGCGGACCTCGGCTGCGGCCCCGGCCACGTCACAGCATGGCTGACGGAGCGGGGCGTACGCGCTGTCGGCATCGACCTCTCCCCCGCCATGGTCGCTCTCGCCCGCCGCGACCACGGCGCGACCGGGTCCGGGTCCGGGTCCGGCGACCATGGCGCGGCCGAGTTCCGCGAGGGCGACCTGCTCCGCCTCCCGGCGGCGGACGGCGAGTTCGGCGCGGCGGTCGCCCTCTACTCGGTCATCCACCTCGAACCGTCCGAACTGCTCGGCGCCTTCGCGGAGATGCGACGGGTCCTGCGGCCCTCCGGGTTGCTGCTGGTCGCCTTCCACCTCGGCTCGGAGGTCAACCGCCTCACCGAGTGGTGGGGACACGACGTCGACCTCGACTTCCACTTCCTCACCGCCGAGACCGTGGCCGAGGCGCTGCGGGAGGCCGGTTTCACGGTCGAGGCCCGGCTCGAGCGGGCGAGCCACCCGCAGGAGGCGAGCACCCGCCGCGCCTACCTGCTGGCCCGCCGTGATGTCGGTGCACCAGCCTGACGGCGGAAACCTGCGATCCGAAGGCCGGTGACCGGATCGTTCCGGGAGCGGGCGTGATCATGCCTTCATCCGGCGCCGCGACCGGGGCCAGGATGGAGGCATGAACACCGCACTCGTCGTCATCGACGTCCAGGAGTCCTTCCGCCAGCGCGAGAACTGGGCGGCCGTGTCCAATCCGAAGATCGTGGAGCAGGTGAACCGGCTGGTGGAGGCCGCTCGGGCCAAGGGTGACCTGGTGGTCTGGGTCCTGCACTCGGAGCCGGGCAGCGACACCGTCTTCGACCCGGCGCGCGGCTTCGTCCGGCCGATCGAGGGGCTGGAGCCGGCCGCGGGCGAGCCGGTCGTCACCAAGACCTCGCACAACGCGTTCACCACCACCAACCTGCAGCAGCTGCTGACCCTCCACGGGGTCGGCGAGGTAGTAATCAGCGGCATCCGGACCGAGCAGTGCTGCGAGACGACCGCCCGGGTGGCCTCCGACCTCGGGTACCAGGTGGTGTTCGCGATCGACGCGACCGCGACCCACCCGATCCCGCACCGGGACGCCCCGGCCGACCGCAGCCTGGCAGAGGTCCTGGCCGACCCGCGTACGCTCGGTACGGACGAGATCGTCGCGCGCACCGAGTACGCGCTGGCGGGCCGGTTCGCCCGGATTGCCACCGTCGTCGAGCTGACCGCCGGACCGACGGACTGACGGACTGACCACAGGACCGGGGGCCGACCCGCCGCCGAACCCGCGAGGAGCTGACCGGATCGTGAGCAAGGTGGTCTTCCTGCTGGTCCCGCAGCTGCATCTGCTGGACCTCGCCGGGCCCGCCCAGGTGTTCTTCGAGGCGGCGGACCTCGGTCTCGGGTACGAGGTCGCCTACGTCGCCGAACGGGAGGACGTGCCGACGGCCCAGGGCATCACCCTGCGGGCGGGGACGGAGTGGCCCGAGCTGACCGCCGACGACCTGCTGCTGGTGCCGGGCTGGCGGGCGCCCGGGCTGCTGGGCACCGGCGAGATCAGCGAGAACTCGCTCCGGCGGCTGGCCGCGCACCATGGGGTGGGCGGCACGGTGGCCAGCGTCTGCGCGGGCGCCGGCGCGCTCGGCCGGGCCGGGCTGCTCGACGGGCGCCGCTGCACCACCCACCACGAGCTGCAGGACGAGCTGGCGCGGCTCCATCCGAAGGCGCACGTGGTGCGGGACGTGCTGTTCGTGGTGGACGACCGGGTGGTGACCTCGGCGGGGATCGCCAGCGGGATCGATCTGGCGCTGCACCTGGTGGCGGGGCGGCACGGTCCGGCGGTCGCGGCCCAGGTGGCCCGGGCGATGGTGGTCTTCGCCCGGCGCAACGGGGACGAGCAGCAGACGAGCGCGATGCTGCGCCACCGGGCGCACGTCAGCGACGCCGTCCACCGGGCGCAGGACCTGATCGACGCCCGGTTCGCCGACGGCCTGGCGCTCGCCGACCTGGCCCGGGCGGTGGGGGTGAGCGAGCGTACGCTGACCCGCCGGTTCGGCGCGGCGACCGGGCTGAGCCCGCTCAGGTACCAGCAGGAGCTGCGGGTGGAGCGGGCGGAACACCTGATCGCGCACGGCACGACGGTGGAGGCGGCGGCCCGGGCGGTGGGGTTCCAGGACGCCCGGATGCTGCGACGCCTGCGCGCCCGCGCCACCGAGCCGCCGGCGCCTCGGCGGTGAGTCGGCGGGCGGTGTCGAGGGCGCGCCCGCTGCCGCCTCCGCCACCAGGTCGCGGGCCGCAGCGGCCACCACGGCCGGGACTCCCCACGACAGCAGCCGAGTTGGGATCCTTCGCATAGGATCTGCGGTCATGACTGATCCGTATCCCCCGACCAGTCCCTACGATCACGGCTTCCTCGACACCGGCGACGGCAACCGGATCTACTACGAGCAGCACGGCAGCCCCGGCGGCAAGCCGGTGGTGAGCCTGCACGGCGGTCCCGGATCGGGCGCCCCGCAGCGGCCGTTGAAGGCGTGGGATCCCGAGCGCTACCGCGTCGTCCGCTTCGACCAGCGCAACTGCGGCCGGTCCACCCCGCACGCCGCCGATCCGGCCGCGGACATGAGCCTCAACACCACCCGGCACCTGATCGACGACATCGAGCGGCTGCGCGAACACCTGGGCATCGACCGGTGGTTGGTGACCGGCGCGTCCTGGGGGTCGACCCTCGCCCTGGCGTACGCGCAGCAGCATCCGGACCGGGTCACCGAGATGATCATCCCGGTGGTGACGACGACCAGCGCCGCCGAACTGGACTGGCTCTACCGGGGCGCGGGCCGGTTCCGACCGGAGGCGTGGGACCGGTTCCGCGACGGCGTCCCGGCCGACGAGCGGGACGGCGACCTGCTCGCCGCGTACGCCCGGCTGATGGAGAACCCCGACCGGGCGGTCCGGGAGAAGGCGGCCGCCGACTGGCTCGCCTGGGAGGACGCGGTGATCTCCGGCGAGCCGCACACCCCGCCGGGGATGTACAGCGACCGCGAGATCGACGCGCAGATCGCGTTCGTCCGGATCTGCGCCCACGTCTTCAGCCACGGCGCCTGGCTGGAGGAGGACCAACTGCTGCGGGGCGCGGGCAAACTGGCCGGGATCCCGGCGATCCTGATCCACGGACGGCACGACATGGGCAGCCCGGTGCAGACGGCGTGGGAGCTGGCCAAGGCGTGGCCGGGCGCGCGGCTGCACATCGTCGAGGACTCCGGTCACGGCGGTGGCGAAGCGATGGCGCAGGCGATCCGCGCGGCCATCGAGGAGTTCAAGGACCGCTGAGCGCGGCTGATCCGACTGATCCGACCCCCGCGATACGGGCGGGCCGTCACCGCGTGCACCGGCGACGGCCCGCCCCGGCCGCCTACTGCCCCGTCCCCGCGGCCTACTGCGCAGCGCCCGCCTCCGCGGCCCGCGCGCGGCCGCGCGCCCAGCGGCGGGCCGCCAGGCCGGCGGCAAGGTGGCAGGCCAGACCGACCGGGACGGCGAGCAGCGGAAGCCGGGCGCCGAGCCACAGGTGGAAGGCGACCCCGCCGAGGACCAGCCCGACGGCCGCCGCCCGCAGGGCGCGATTGGCCCGCAGTGCCCCGCTCATGCGTCCGGGCCCGGGTTGACGGCCCGGACGTAGTGGATCCACGGGTGCAGATCGCCCGTCCGCACCTCGGTGAACCCGGCCTGCTCGACCAGCGCCCCCAGCAGATGGACGGGGTTGCGCTCCATCACGGGCCCGGTGACCGCGCCGATCAGGTGTCGGGCGACCGGGTTGCTCGGCGGCCGGAAGTCGGCGAGCAGCAGCCGTCCGCCGGGCCGCAGTGCGCGGCGCATCTCCGCGACGGCCCGCGCACGGACGTGTTCGGGCAGGTGGTGGATCATCAGGCTGCTCGCCACGACGTCGAACTCTCCGTCGGCGACGGGCAGTTCCTCGGCGATGCCGTCCCGGAAGGTGCACTGGCCGCGACCACCGGCCCGCCGCCGGGCGTGGGCGAGCACGTCGGCGGAGGGGTCGATGCCGACCGCGCTGCCGCGCGGGGTGACGGCGTCGGCGAGGCGCAGGGTGAGGTAGCCGGTGCCGCAGCCGACGTCGAGGACACGGTCGCCGGGCCGCGCGCCGCTCAGTTCGGCCAGGCGGGTGAAGACCCGGTGGCGGCGGCCACCGAACAGGACGGTGCCGAACAGCTCGTAGGAGCGCCCGTGGGTGATGGTCTGCCCGCCGGTGCGGGCGTCGGCCGTGCCGTGCAGGAAGCGTGCGAGTTCCATGCCGGAACCTTTCTTAGTGGCGACTAAGTACTTTCAACTTAGTCGCCACTAAGTCCCATGGCAAGGGGCCGATAGGATGCCGGTGTGCCAGCCCCCCAGTCCGACCGGAAGCCCCGACGCCCCCGCCTGAGCGCGGAGGACCGCCGGGCGTCGATCCTCGACGCCGCCACCGAGGTCTTCTCCGAAGTCGGCTACCAGCGCGGCAAGATGTCCGAGGTGGCCCGCCGGGTCGGCGTCAGCGAACCCGTCGTCTTCCAGAACTTCGGCTCCAAGGCCGCGGTCTTCGCCGCCGTCCTAGACCACGCGGCCGAGCGGATGTCCGCCGGGCTGCGCGCATGGGCCGACCGCTGCCCCGACATCGGCACCTGGCTGGGCGAACTGCTCGCCCCGGAACACCTGACCCGCATCCACGCCCGCGGGTCTCTCGGCGTGCTGTTCGAGGACGCCATGACGCTCTCCGGCGAGCCGGCGATCCTCGAGTCCGCCCGCCGCGCCAACCAGGCGCTCGCCCGCACCATCGCCGACCTGCTGGAGCACGGCCGCACCGACGGGAGCGTCCGGGCCGACCTCGACCCCACCGCCGGGGCCTGGTGGCTGATCTCCCTCCTCGCCTCCCAGAACTTCCGGCGCACCGTCTCCCCGGACCCGGCCCACACCGACACCGCGCTCGCCGCCCTGACCATGCGCCTGCTCGCCGTCGACCCGCCGAACTGACCGCAGGGGCATCCTCCGAACGATGGTCAGGGGTTACCTATGCACGACTGATTCCCGCTGCGGGCGGACGCCGTAGCGTCGTGGTCATCAGGAAGCGAACCACCCGGCCCGCAGGGGAGAGACCATGACCGCCTACGCCATCGCCCACGTCCGTTCCGTCGAACTCGGCCCGGGCATCCTCGAGTACCTGGCGCGGATCGACGCGACGCTGGAGCCGTTCGGCGGCCGGTTCCTCGTCCACGCGCCCAAGGAGCGGCGCGCGGTCGAGGGCGAGTGGGACGGCGACGCCATCGTCATCGAGTTCCCTGGCATGGCGGAGGCCACCGCCTGGTGGGACTCGCCCGCCTACCGCGAGATCCTGCCGCTCCGCACGCAGCACATGGCCGCCGACATCGTCCTCGTCCCCGGCGTGCCCGCCGGCTACCGGGCCGCGGAGGCGCTCGACGGCCTGCGGTGACGGACGACGCACAACCGCCGATCGCCGACCGGTGACCGGTGACCGTTCAACCGCCCGGACCTTTCGACCACCCGGACCGTTCAACCGCCCCGGGGCGGTCGGCCGGCTGTCAGTCGATGATCGCCTCCGGGTCGTCGGTGGTGTGGATGGCCGCCTCCTCCGCCGAGGCGGCACCGCCGGAGATCCCCACGTCCTCCGCGATGGTGTCGCTCAGCGCGCCGACGGGCACGACCAGCCGGCCGGTTCGCCGGTCGCCCGCCTCGGCGTCGAGGGGCTCACCGTCCGTACCGGAGACGTCGCCGATGCCGTCCCCGTCGGCCCCCACGACGTCCGGCAGCTCCGCGGCCAGCCGCCGCTCAAGGCTCTCGCGGCTGCGCTGCTCGTTCGCGGTCTCACCGTGGCGCCCCACCGCGAGCGGCCGCTCCGGCGGCGCGTAGCCCTCGTCGAGCGCCGACTCGAGGCCGCGGTCGTCCAGGGTGTCCTCCGGCTCCAGCGGTCCGATGTCGTCCTGCACGTCCTGCGAGCCGTCGGGCTGGTACACCTGGTCGCCCAGCAACCCTTCATCCGACATGAGGCCTTCTCCTTCGTTGACACGACCCGTGCACGCGGGCGGAGCGGATCGGGGCCCCGCGTGAGGGCCGGGCGCCGAGGTACGTCCCGACGCCGGTCGGCGCACCCGGTCGGCGGGGGTGGCCACCCACCCGAAAGGGGGGTGACCGCCGTTCAACGGTGGTCCCTCCCAGCGTCCCACGCCCCCGCCCACTCCGCACCGGGCCGCTCCGCCGAGCGCACCGTCCCCACCTGCGGCGATGCCCGACGCCGTCCGCCTCACGGGGCCGATTCACGGTTTGACCTTCGATAGGCAGGCGCTTGTTGCAGTCTCAAGACATAAATGAAGGGCAGCGGGCGAGTTTTGGTGTAGAATCGTTAGCACGAGGGCGGCCTCCGGGACCGACATCACAGCGATGTCGGCGGGCCACCCACCACCCAGGGGGTTGGACACCATGACCTACCAGCAGCTCGATGCAGCTCGCGCCACCATCAACGAGCGCCTGCGCGAGGCCGAGGAGTACCGCCTCGCCGTCCGCGCCGCCCGCGGCAAGAACCGTCTCGCCCGCCGCGCTCGCCAGGGCCTGACCAGCCAGAACGCGTGAGCACCGCAAGCCCCGCGGGCCGTCACCGAAACAGTCGGTGACGGCCCGCCCGCTTTTCCGGCGCCTCCTCGGCCCGCCCCCGCCTGCCGCCCGGGTATGACGGCGGATCCGGCACCCCGGTACGACGACACCGACGGCGATCCCGCCGCACCATCGGGCCCCAGCCGACCGAGGGTCAGGAGCCGGATGATGCCCGCCGACCGACGCACCACCACCCGCACCACCACCCGCACCGCCGCCCTGGCGTTCCTGGCCCTGCCGGCCGGCCCGGTGGCGACGGGACTCGCTCTCACCGGGCGCCCCGAACGCGCCGCCCGGCTGTGGGGCGGCCGTGCCTGGACCGGCCCGCGGGCACTCGCCCGGGTGGTCCTCGGGCTCCCGCTGGACGTCCCCGCCTTCCTCCTCCTGGGGTTCGCCCTGGTCAACTCGGTGCGCAACGTCGGCTATCCGCTCTGGTACGCGGGCACCGACTACCACGACGCCTGGGGCGGACCGACCATGGCCGGGATCTGGGCGGTGCACGCGGGCGGTTGGGCCCTCTGCCTGTACGTACTGCTCCGCTGGCCGGTCGCCTGGTTGGCCGCCGCCCAGCGCGCCCTCGGCGCCCGGCTCGCCCTCCCCACGACGCACACGACGCCGGCGACACAGGCGAGGCAGCGGTAGGACCGCCTGCGGGGTCGATGTCACAGCCGACCGGGCTCGCTCGTCCTCAGGGTGTACGGCGGCGCACCACGCCCGCCCCGGAGGGATCGGAAGACACGATGAGCAAGATCTGGCTGGTCACCGGCTCGTCCCGCGGCCTCGGCCGCAGCTTCGTCGAGGCCGCCCTGGCGCGCGGCGACCGGGCGGCCGCGACCGCCCGGGACACCGCCGACCTCGACGACCTGGTCGCCGCGTACGGCGACGCGGTGCTCCCGCTCCGGCTGGACGTCACCGACCGGGCCTCCGTCGACGCCGCCGTGGCGCGGGCCCAGGAGCACTTCGGCCGGCTCGACGTGATCGTGAACAGCGCGGGCCACGGACTCTTCGGCGCGGTCGAGGAGTTGTCCGAGCGGGATCTGCGCGAGCAGTTGGACACCAACCTGTTCGGCCCGCTGCGGGTCGTCCAGGCGGCCTTGCCCTACCTGCGCGCGCAGGGCAGCGGGCACATCGTCCAGATCTCCTCGGTCGGCGGCGTGGCGGCGTTCCCGCTCGGCGGCGGCTACCACGCCTCCAAGTGGGCGCTGGAGGGGCTGAGCGAGTCGCTCGCCCAGGAGGTCGCGGGCTTCGGCATCCGGGTCACGCTGGTCGAACCGGGCTCGTACGCCACCGACGCGATCGCCGGCGCCGTCCACGCCGACGTCCTCCCCCAGTACGACGCTGCCCGCGCGGGGTTTGCCGCCTTCGCGCGGACGCTCGACCTCGGCGATCCGGCGGCCGCCGGCCGGGCACTGCTGCGCGTCGTCGACTCCCCCGAGCCGCCACTGCGGGTGCTGTTCGGCACACAGGGCGGCGCGATCCTCGACCAGGTCTACGCCGACCGGTTGAAGACCTGGTCGGGCTGGCAGGAGCTCGCCGCCGAGGCGCACGGCCACCTGCCGGCCTGACCCGGCCGACCTCCCCCCGTCCTCCCCCA
Source organism: Kitasatospora cinereorecta (assembly GCF_024172095.1). Classification (GTDB taxonomy): domain Bacteria; phylum Actinomycetota; class Actinomycetes; order Streptomycetales; family Streptomycetaceae; genus Kitasatospora; species Kitasatospora cinereorecta. The sequence continues at coordinate 271,609 of NZ_JAMZDX010000004.1, forward strand.
CCGAGCCCACCGAGCCGCCCGGCGTTGCGCGTCCGGGCGGCTCGGACGGCGATCTACCCTCGGTCCGTGGCGCAACACGAACAGCAACCCGAACAGCGACCGGAGCCGCAGGCCGAGCCGCGGACCGAGGGCGTGGGACCGTTCACCACCCGGGCCACCTGGCGCCTGCCCGACGGCGGCACGGCGGTCTGGGAGTCGCGCAAGGCCCGGCGGCGGGCGCTCCTCGCCGTACGGGCCCCGACCACGTCCACCGCCCCGGCCGCGCCCGCTGCCGCCGACCCGGTCGCCGTCGCCCGGCTCGGCCGGCTCAACGCCATTGCCGCCACCGCGTTCGTCATCGGCGGCGCGCTCTTCGCGGCGGGCGCCGGGGTCGCCCAGTTCGGCTCGGGCGACGCCACCACGTGTGCCTCGATCTACTTCGCCGGCGGCCTGTTCTTCAACACCGGCGGCTACACCTCGCTGCTCCAGACGGTCAACGCGCCCCGCCACGTGGTCGGCACCGCTGCCCTGGTCACCCGCCGCTGGCGGTGGTGGAGCTACGAGCCGCACCGGCTGGACTGGCTGGGCGCCTTCCTGCTGTTCTGCGGCACCGTCGTCTTCGGGGTGAACCTGCTGGACTCCTTCCTCCAGGGCCTGAACGTCCAGCAGGTCAACCGGCTGATCTGGGTGCCCGATGTGATCGGCTGCATCCTCTTCCTGACGTCCGGCCACCTGGCCGTGCTGGAGGTCTGCCACGGACGGCCGCGGATCATCGCCCGCGACCTCGGCTGGTGGATCGTCGCGGTGAACCAGCTCGGCTCGGTGCTGTTCATGGTCTCGGCCCTCGCCGCGTACACCCGCCCCGCCACCGGCAGCCTGGTCAACGTCGACATCGCCAACTGGGGCACGCTCACCGGCGCCCTGTGCTTCTCGGTCGGCGGCGTGCTCCAGTACTTCGAACGCCCCTGAAGCCCCTGCCCCCGACCCCCTGAGCCCCCGACCCCCTGAGCCCCGCCCGCTCGCAGCGCCCGAAACCCGGGTGACCGCCACCCGGCCGCGCTGGCATGCTGGCCGTGTGGACAAGCCCGAGATCCGGATCGACTTCCCCTCCTCCCTGCACACCTTCGTCGGCGCCCGCCGCCGGGCCGGCTCGACGGCCGTGCAGGTCGACGGCACCTCGACCCTCGGCCATGTGGTGGAGTCCCTGGGCGTGCCGCTCACCGAGGTCGGCGGACTGACCGTGGACGGCGCACCCGCCGACGCCTCCCATCTGCCGGCGCACGGCCAGCACGTGTCCGTCCTCGCCGTGGCCCGGCCGCAGCACCTCGACGGCCCGCTGCGGTTCCTGCTCGACGTCCACCTCGGCACCCTGGCCCGCCGGCTGCGCCTGCTCGGCGTCGACGCCGCGTACGAGAGCGTGGACATCGGGGACGCCGCGCTGGCCGCCCGGTCGGCCGCCGAGCAGCGGGTGATGCTCTCCCGCGACCGCGGGCTGCTCCACCGCCGCGAACTCTGGGCCGGCGCGTACGTCTACAGCCACCGTCCCGAGGAGCAACTGCAGGACGTGCTCTCCCGGTTCGCGCCCCCGCTCGAGCCGTGGACGCGCTGCACCGCCTGCAACGGCGTCCTGCGCGAGGCCGCCAAGACCACAGTCCGCCGGCACCTCGAGGACGGCACCGAGCGCTCCTACGACGTGTTCGCCCAGTGCACCGCCTGCGAGCAGGTCTACTGGCGCGGCGCCCACCACGCCCGGCTGAGCGCCATCGTGGCCGAGGCGGTGGAGCGGTACGGCGGCCCGCGGACGGCGCCGGTCGGCCCGCTCAACACCAGCATCGCCCCGCAGCGCGACACACCGGCCACCGCGCGCTGACCGGACGGCCCGGGCCTGCGCGGCCCACACCCCCTTGCGAAATGCGTCCACTGGACGCATGATGGGCGCCTCCAGGCCCACGACCGTCGAGGGAGGACACGGTGACGGACCCGACCACCGTGCCCCCGGTCCCCGGCTCGGCCGCGTGGTGGCGGCAGCGGTACGGGGAACGGTCGCGTCGGCGCCCCCGCGTCGGTGGGCTCACCCTGGCGGCCATCACCGACGCCGCGCTCGCGATCGCCGACCACGACGGCCTCGACGCGCTCACCATGCGCCGGCTCGCCGAACGCCTCGGCACCCGGCACACCTCGCTCTACCGGCACGTCGCGAGCCGCGAGGAACTCCTGGTCGAACTGGTCGACCGGGTCCTCGCCGAGGTACGGCTCCCGGTCGACGGCCCCGACTGGCGCACCGCGACCGAGGCCGGCGCCCGCGAGTTCCGCCGCGTGCTGCGGCACCACCCGGCCGTGGCACCGCTGTTCGTCGCCGGACAGCTGCTCGGCCCGCACGCGCTCCGGGCCCGCGAGCAGGGCCTCGGCCTGCTGATCCGCTCCGGCTGGACCCCGGAGTCGGCGGTGCACGCCTACCTCACCGTGATGCACTTCGTCATCGGCGCCGCCCAGCTCGACGCCGGCGGCGCAGCCCGCACCGCCGCCGAACGCATGGCCATGGCCGCACTGTTCGCGAGCCTGCCCGCCGACACCCACCCGGTCGTCCGCGCCCACGCGGAGCTGCTCAACGCCCCCGACAGCGACCAGGAATTCGACTTCGGCCTCCAGGCGCTCCTGGACGGCCTCGATCGGCGCCGGGAGGCCCCGTGAACCCCCCGACCGACACCGCCGCCCTGCCGCCCCTGGCCGAGTGGACCGCCGGCGGCCGACGCCTGCGCGTCCCCGCGCGCGGCCGCGAGCACTCTCTCTTCGTCCGACAGGACGGGCCCGCCGACGGCCGGCCGGTCACCCTCGTCCACGGCTTCCCCACCTCCTCCCACGACTGGGCCGCCGTGGTCCCCGCCCTCGCCGCCGACGGCTGCCGGGTCACCACCCTCGACCTGCTCGGCTTCGGCGAGAGCGACAAGCCGCGCCGCCACCCGTACTCGCTGCTCGAACAGGCCGACCTGGTCCAGGCCGTGTGGCAGCGGCTCGACATCGGCGACACCGCCCTGGTCGCCCACGACTACGGCGTCAGCGTCGCCCAGGAGCTGCTCGCCCGCGACCCCGCCCGGATCACCCGAATGGCCTGGCTCAACGGCGGCCTCTACGCCGATCTGCACCGGCCCGTCCTCGCCCAGCGCCTGCTGCACGGACCGCTCGGACCCCTGCTCGTCCGGGCCATGAACGAGCGCCGGTTCCGGGCCTCGATGCGACGCGTCCTGGGCCGCCCGGTCCCCGACCGCGTCCTGCACGACATGTGGCTCGCCGTCGCCCGCGACAACGGCCACCTGCTGGCGCCGCTGCTGCTGCACTACATCGACGAACGCCGCACCCACGGCCCGCGGTGGAACACCGCCCAGGAGACCCACCCCGGCCCCACCCTCTACCTCTGGGGCCCCGCCGACCCGATCAGCGGCGCCCACGTCCTCGCCCGGATCCGCACCCGCGCACCCCACGCCACCGTCACCGAACTCGCCGGCCCACCCCCCACCGGCCACTACCCGCAGGTCGAGAACCCGCACGAGGTCGCCGCCGCCCTCACCGCCTTCCTCCGCCCCTGACAGCCCGACCCCCTGACACCCCCTCACCTGCTCGCCCGCGGAAATTCGGTGGCTCGGCCCGGGCCGGCCGTGCGACGGTCGGATCATGCAGAACCCGGTCGAATCGCCAGCGTCCTTCGTGTCCGTCGCATCCCCCGACGGGACCGCCCTCACCTGTCGGCGCATCGGATCCGGGCCGCCGGTCGTGATGGTCCACGGCTCCGGCGGCGGGCTGCACTCCTGGCAGCCGGTCGCCGACCGGCTGGCCGACCGGTTCGAACTCTGGACGCCCGCCCGCCGCGGCTACGCCCCCAGCGGACCGGGCCGCTCGCCGAAGCGCTTCGCCGACGAGGTGGGCGACCTCGCGGCACTGATCGACCTGATCGGCCGGCCCGTCCACCTGGTCGGCATGTCCTACGGCGCCACCGTCGCCCTGCACGCCGCGGCGGCCGGACTCCCGGTCCGCTCCCTGGTCCTCTGGGAGCCGCCGCTCTACGCGGCGGGCGAGGAACTCACCCCCGTCCTGGCCCGGTACGAGGAGCTGACCGCCCGCGGCGACCGGCGGCAGGCCGGCCTCCTCCTGGCGGCGGAGGTCGCCCGCGTTCCGGCCGCCCTGCTCGCCCTCATGGACGCGGGCGAGCCCGCCGACGAGGAACCCGACGACTCCTACGGCTGGTGCCGCGACCTCGAATCGATGGCCGCGGACACCACGGACCTTCATCGGTGGTCCGCCGTCACCGTGCCGACCCTGGTCATGGGAGGCGCGGACACCTGGCAGCCGATGCCGCAGACCCTCGACCGGCTCGCCGACGCCCTCCCCCACGTCACCCGCACGACGTTCCCGGACCAACTGCACTTCGCACCCTCGCTGATCCCGGACGCCGTCGCAGCCGAGATCGCCCGCTTCCTGCCCGGCCCCTGACACCACCGAGCGGCGGCCGCGCCTGCCGGTCCCGGCGTGACGGTCCGTCACCCGGCGGGACGGGCCGGAGTGCGGCGCCGCTCACCCTCCGCGATCGTGGTCGCTGTGAACACCCACACCGGCTCCACCCCCTCCGGCCGCGGCGGCGTCGACGCGAAGGCGCGCGGGAACGAACGGCTCGCCCTGGCCGCGATGATGTTCGCGGTCGCGATGACCTTCATCGACCAGACCATCGTCTCCATCGCCGCACCGAACATCACCCAGGAGCTGCACCTCACCTCCTCCGGCATGCGCTGGGTGGTGAACGCCTACCTGCTCGCCCTCGCGGCGTTCTTCGCGCTCGGCGGGCGCCTGTCCGACCTGCTCGGACACCGGCGGATGGTGCTGATCGGCACCGTGGTGTTCGTGGTCTCCTCGGCGATGTGCGGCCTGGTGCCGTCCGGCAGCGCCGCGCTGACCTGGCTGATCGCCTTCCGCGCCCTCCAGGGGCTGGGGGCCGCCCTGCTCTTCCCCGCCGCGCTCGCCGTGGTGATCACGGTGTTCCCGGTGGAGCGGCGCGGCTCCGCCCTCGCCCTGTTCTTCGGCCTCTCCGGCGCCCTCACCGCGCTCGGACCGCTGCTCGGCGGCTGGCTCACCGAGTGGACCTGGCGGGCCATCTTCTGGGTGAACGTCCCGGTGGCCGTGATCGCGGTCGTCCTCACCCTGCTCGCCCGCATCCGCGACGTCCCCCGCCGCGAACCGCTCGACGTGACCGGCGCCGTCCTCGTCGCCGGCGGCATGGCCCTCAGCGTCCTCGGCCTCCAGCAGGTGCCCTCCTGGGGCTGGACCGGCCCCGCCACCTGGGTCTGCATCGTCGGCGGCGCGGCGATCCTGGTCGTCTTCGGCCGGTACGAGCTGCGCCGGCGCCACCCGCTGGTGAAACTGCGGGTGTTCGCCGACCGGGCGTTCGCCGCCGACAACGCCGTGCTGTTCTTCGCGATGCTCGCCTTCGTCCCGGTGTTCTTCTTCGCCTCCGTGTACGCCCAGGTCTGCCTCAGCTCCTCGCCCAACCAGGCCGCGCTGTACCTTCTGTACTTCTTCGCCGGGTTCGCCGTCGCCTCCCAGTGGGGCGGCCGCATCCTCGACCGGAAGGGCGCCCGGCCCGCGATGAAGCTCGGCTCGGTCGTCGGCTGCGTCGGCTTCGCCCTGTGGGCCGGGAAGCTCACCGACCTGTCGATCCACGACCAGTGGCCGTACGCGGCCCTGGCCGGCGCCGGCATCGGCTTCCTCCTCGCCCCGGCCTCCACCGACGCCGCCAACCGGGCGATCGACGCCTCCTACGGCGAGGTCACCGGTATCACCCAGACCGTCCGCAACTACTCCGCGGCCCTCGGCATGGCGGTCTTCGGCACCCTCCTCACCCGGGTCACCGTCGACCGCGTCACCGACACCCTCCAGGCCAAGGGACTGCCCTCCGCCCAGGCCCACTCCGTCGCCGAGAACGTCGCCCAGTCCATCACCGGCCAGGGCGACGGCAGCGCCCCGACCGGCAGCGGGCCCGTCGCCACCGCCATCCGGGGCTCCCTCCAGGACATCCAGATGGACTTCGCCCAGGCCAACCAGGTCGTCTTCTACGGCATGGCCGTCGCCCTCGGCCTCGCCTTCCTCTGCTCCCTCACCCACCCCGGCACCCGCGTCACCGCCACCACCCCCGAGACCGTCACCAAGGAACCCCAGCCCGACCGCCCCACCAGCGCCCCCTGAAGGCCGGGCGGGACGGCGGTCAGCCGGAGTGTTCCAGCAGTTCCTTCAGCTTCTGTTCGTTCCTCGGCATCTCCTTGCGCGCGGACGGCCTGACCACCAGCGGGACGAGGACGTGGCCCATCCCGTGGGCCTCGAAGTCGAGGGTGAGGGTCACCAGGGACCGGGTCCCGCCGCCCATCGGTTCGACGGTGGCGCGGACGTCGCCGCGGACCGGTCCGTCGATGCCGTGCATCCGCCAGCTGCGGGGCGGGTCGAACTCGGTGACCTCCGAGACCATCGGCATGTCCCGGCCGCGGAACCGGCGGGTGACCGCCACCCGGGAGCCGACGTGGAGCGGGGCGTCGTCGAGCGGCCTGGCGGCCACTGCGCTCTCCTGCCACTCGGTGATGTGCGAGGGGTCGGTGAGGTAGGCGAAGACCTCCTCGGGCGGGCGCGCGATGTCGATGCTCTCCTTGATCGCGGCCATGGCTGCCCCCTTTCACGGTGCTGTCACCCCCAGCCTGCCACCAAAGGCCTGTCTGACCATTCCCGTCGGATCAGCGGGCGGCGTTGATGGGCCCCTCCTGCCCGCTGGCGGGCAAGGAGGGAGCGTGGCTCGGCGGTGCGGAGGAGGGAGTCCATGCGGTGGGGGCACCTCCCGGCCGAAGGCTGGGGGCCATCGGCGACCGACGACAAGCCGGCAAGGTGCGTGCTCCGGCGGCGGCCGCCCGGCGGGAATGGTCAGACAGGCCTCAGGCCCGGCGCCGTCTCCCCCGCCGGCCCGGCCCCGTCCCGGAGAACGTCCGGCCGGCAGGTCCGCCGCGCGGGCGAGCGCCCAGGCGTCCGCCACCGGGCCCATGTGCCCGAGCTTGTCGGGGTCGGCCACCGAGCGGATCGCCCGGATCCGCCCGTCCAGCACGTCCAGCGCCCAGGTGTTGAGCACCCGCCCCTCCGGGGCGCGGAACACCGCGCCGGGCTGGCCGTTCACCTCGCACACCTCCCAGCCCACGCCCGCCCTGGCGAGGCGCCCGCGGTACCAGACCAGCACCCCGGCCACGGCGTCCGCGCCGGCCACGGCCCGGCCCAGCTGCGGCGCCTTGCCGCCGCTGTCGCCGACCAGCGACACGTCGGCGGCCAGCAGTTCCCGCAAGTCCTCGACCGCGCCCTCGTGCAGCGCCGCGAAGAACCGCTCGGCGAGTTGCTCGCGCTCGTGGCGGTCGGCCTCGAACCGCGGCCGGCCGGCGTCCATGTGACGGCGCGCCCGTACCGCGAGCTGGCGGCACGCCGCCTCCGAGCGGCCCACCGCCGTCGCGATCTCCGGGAACCCGAACGCGAACACCTCGCGCAGCACGAACACCGCCCGCTCCAGCGGGCTGAGCCGCTCCAGCAGCAGCAGTGCCGCCGTCGACAGCGACTCGGCCAGTTCCGCCGACCGCTCCGGGTCCTGGTACGGGTCGGCCAGCAGCGGCTCCGGGAGCCACGGCCCCACGTACTCCTCCCGCCGGACCCGGGCCGACCGCAGCACGTCGATCGCGATCCGGGTGACCGTCGCCGACAGGTACGCGCGGGTGGAGACGGGCGTGGTCGCCGAGAGCCGATAGCGCAGCCAGGTCTCCTGCACCGCGTCCTCCGCCTCGCTCACGCTGCCGAGGATCCGGTAGGCGATGGAGAACAGCAGCGGCCGCAGCTCCTCGAACTCCTGCGCCTCCTGCGCCTCCTCCGTCCGCCTCACGCCAGCTCCGCCCGGAAGCCCTGCCGCCACGAGGGGTGCCGCAGCTGCCAGCCGAGTTCCCGCTTGGCTTTGGCGTTGGAGAATCCGCGCCCCTCCAGCATCATCGCCACGGCCTGGTCCCCGGCCAGCAGCCGGGCCAGCCACGCCGGCACCCGCATCGGCGGCCTGGCACCCGCGCACGACGCCAGGTACGGCAGCCACTCGGCGGCCGGGGCCGGTTCGTCGTCGACGATGTTGTAGACGCCGCGGGCCCGCTGCTCCACCGCGAGGACGGTGGCGCTCGCCGCGTCGTCCAGGTGCACCCAGGAGCTGTAGCCGGTGCCGCGTCCCACCAGCGGGTACTGCCGCTTGCGGAGCAGCTCGACCTGGTCGTCGATGGCGCCCGGCCCGTAGAACGCGCCGTACCGCAGCACCGCGCCGCCCGCGCCGAGGACCGCCTGCTCGGCGTAGCGCAGCGTCTCCAGTCCGAACTGCGTGGCCGTCCCCTCCAGCATGTCCAGCGGGTCGTCCTCGGTCTTCACCCAGCCGCCCTCGCGGATGCCGTTCCAGCTGGCGTAGCCCTGGGCGACGACGTGCGGGACGCCGCTGCGCCGGGCCGCGGCCAGCAGGTGGTCGGTGCCCTCGCGGCGCAGCCGGTTGGTGAGGGCGAACCAGCGGTCCGGGTGCTTGATGTCCGGTTTGCCGGCGTGCGCCTGCGAGATCGCCGTCATCTGGTGCACGATCACGTCCGGCCGGGCCCCGTCCACCGCCTCGGCGACGGAGTCGGCGTCCAGGCCGTCCATCACCACGCCGGTCGCGCCCAGCCGCTGGACCGCGCCCAGCTTGACCGGCGTGGTCGTGGTCGCCGTCACCTGGTGCCCCCGCGCGACCAGCTGCGGCACCAGCCGCCGCCCGAGCACACCGCTTCCCCCTGCCACGAACACCCGCATGGCCCTCGCCCTCCTGATCTCCGGATTCGGTCTCCGGTAGGGGGACGAGACAGCCCCGCCGACTGTGACATCGGGCGCCGGTCACGGCAGGCGGGTGAGGCCCAGCGGGACGGGCACGGCCTCCACGGCCGGCAGCTCCTCCTCGTTCTCCGGGTGGCCGTCGCCCTCGATGTCCAGGTGGGGCAGCAGGCGGGCGAGCCACCGCGGCAGCCACCAGTTCCCGCGGTCCAGCAGGGCCATGCTCGCCGGGACGAGGATGCCGCGGACCACGGTCGCGTCCAGCACCACCGCGCAGGCCAGGCCGATGCCGAACATCTTCACCACCGGGTCGTCGGAGAGCAGGTAGCTCAGGAAGACGCTCACCATGATCAGCGCGGCGGAGGTGATGACTGGTCCGGTCGAGCCGAGGCCGGACACCACCGCGCGCCGGGTGTCGCCGTGGCGCAGGTACAACTCGCGGACGGCGCTCAGCAGGAACACCTCGTAGTCCATGGAGAGCCCGAACAGCACCGCGAACATCAGCAGGGGCACGAACCCGGGGATGTGCACGGGCCCGTCGAGTCCGATCACGGCGGCGCCGTGGCCGAGTTGGAAGACGGCGGTGAGGATGCCGTACGCGGCGCCGACCGCGAGCAGGTTCATCACGGCGGCCTTGAGCGCGACCAGCGGGGAGCGGAAGGCGAGCAGGAGCAGCAGCGCGGCGACGCCGAGGACGAAGGCGACGATCGGCGGCATCCGGTCGGCGATCCGGTCGTTGAGGTCGGTCTGGGCGGCGGGGGTGCCGCCGAGGTGGACGACCTGGCCGGTGCCGGTGGTGGCGGCGGGCAGGGTGTGCTCGCGCAGCCGGTGCACCAGGGCGGCGGTGGCGGGGTCCGCGGGGGCGGTGGTGGGGACGACCTGCCAGCGGGCGAGGCGGCCGTCGGCGGACAGCTCCGCCGGGCCGACCGACGCCACGCCGTCGGCCCGGCGCAGTTCGGCGGCCAGGCCGGTGAGGCGCTGGTCGCCGGCGCCGGAGGCGGGTGTGGGCAGGGTGTCGACGACCTGGAGCGGGCCGTTGAAGCCGGGGCCGAAGGCGTCGGCCAGCCGGTCGTAGGCGGTGCGGCCTGCCGTGGTGGTGGCGTTGTCGCCCGCGTCGAGCTGGCCGAGGGTCAGCCGGGTGGCGGGGACGGCCAGCAGGGCGAGGACGGCGAGCGCGGGCAGCAGGCAGCGCCAGGGCCCGGCGACGACGGTACGGGCGACCGCGGACCAGCCGCCGGGCCGGTCGGCCCCGGGCGCGGGTGCGCTGCCGAGCCGGCCTCCGAGCAGGGCGAGCAGCGCGGGCAGCAGGGTCAGGTTGAGTGCCATGGCGGCCAGCACCGCGACGGCCGGGCAGAGTGCCAGGGCGTACAGCAGGGGAAGTCCGCCGAGGCAAAGGCCCGCGAGGGCGGCGACCACGGCGGTGCCGGCGAAGGCGACGGACTTGCCGGAGCCGGCCGTGGTGCGGGCCGCCGCCTCCTCGACCGGGACGCCGGCCGCGCGCAGTTCCCGGAACCGGGTGAGGCAGAACAGGGTGTAGTCGATGCCGACGCCGAGGCCGATCATCGCCGCGACGGTCTCCCCGGCCGACGGGATGTCCATCCGGTGCCCGATCAGGCCGAGCGCGGGCAGGGTGAGTCCGAGCCCGAGGACGCCCATCACCAGGGGCAGTGCGGCGGCGATCGGGTTGCGGAAGGCCACGAGGAGGACCAGCAGGGCGGCGACGAGGCCGACCAGTTCGCTGTAGCGGGTGGGCTGCTTGTCGGCGGCGGCCGCGAGGAAGCCGCCGGGGGTGACCTCGATGCCCGCCGCCGTGGCCGGGGCGGCCGCTGCCACGATCGCCGCGGTGGTGCCGGAGGTGAGGTCGCGGGCGGGTACGTCGAGGTCGATCGAGAGGTAGCCGGTGTGGCCGTCGGCGCTCAGCGCGGAGTGCCCGGCCGGGTCGAGGAAGCCGGTCACGGCGGTCACGTGCGCCACCTTGGCGACGGCCCGGGCGGTCTCGTCGACGGCGGTCCGCTGGGCGTCGGCGGTGAGCGGGGCGGCCTGCGCGGGGGTGTGCAGCACCAGCGGCTGCCGTCCGGAGGCGGAGGCGGGGAAGGCGGTGTCCGCGACGTCCTTGGCGGCCTGGCTGTCACTGCCGGGCAGGGCGACGGTCTCGCTGGTGACGGCGCCGTACGCGAGGACGGCCGCGACGGCGGTCACGAGCAGCAGCAGCCAGGCGGCGAGGACCCGCTTCGGGCTGCGGGCGCAGCGGCGCCCGAGGGTGGCGAACATCGGTTTCGGTGGTTCCCTTCGGCAAATTCATTGCACTTCGAGTGCAGCGAAAACAGTTGCACCGGCAGTGCAAGAATGTCAACGCGAGGTGCCCCGACCGGGCGACGGCCGGATCAGGCCCGGGTGCTCTGGCCGCCCGGCGGTGGCAGGGGTGAGTCGAGCAGACGGGAGGCGTCGCGGCGGAGGCTGTCGAGCCAGGCGTACACGTCGAACAGCAGCGGCCGGGCCGGCGCCGCCGCGCCGGCGGAGTCCGGCTCGGGCACCGCCGCCGGGACGACGGGGCGGTCGGCGGCGGCGCCGGCCAGGTACGCGGCGGTGTCGGCGTAGATCCGGGCGACGTCCGACGCCCGCCCGAGGACCGGGTCGACCGGCAGCGGCGCCGGGCCTCCGTCCATCTCGACCACGTCGACCACGTCCGCCGCGCCGGCGGAGTCCGGCTCGTCCCGCTGGAAGCGGCGGACGCCGCGCAGCGCGTGGTGACCGGCCAGCAGCGCGGCCTGCCAGTCGGGCCGGTCGCCGGCGGGCCGCGGCCGCAGCACCTCGCACTGGTACTGGGCGTACGTGCTCTCGGCCATCACCAGCGCGTCCAGCAGGCGCGGCTGCCGCTGCCCGTCGGTGCGGCCGGTGAGCCGGGAGGTGGTGACGACGGTGGACGCGGCGACGGCGCGCAGCAGTTCGGCGAGGTCGCGGTGGAGCTGGCGATGGGCGCCCTTCGGCCAGGCGGCCAGGCCGATCACGATGCCGATCACCGAGCCGGTGAACACGTCCAGGAACCGGTCCTCGGCCAGGTGCCAGCCGGCCGGGGCCAGCTGCGCGAACACGGTGGCCACGGTCAGGGTGAACAGGGCCTGCGCCCAGCCGACGCCCCGGGTGGGCCCCAGGCAGAAGGTCGCCAGCATGACGACCGGCAGGATCACCGCGTACACGTCCGAGCGGTGCCCCACGGCCACCAGCAGCCCGGCGCCGGCCAGGGCGCCCACCAGGGTGCCGATCAGGGCGAGCCGCACGGTCTCCCGGGTCAGCGCGGCGGTGCTGCGGGTGAGGGTCAGCGCGGCGAGCATCGCCCAGAAGCCGTGCGGCAGGCTCAGCACCCCGGCGACCGCCCGGGCCGCCGCCAGGCCCACGCTCAGCCGGGCGGCGTTCTGGAAGTACACCGAGCGGGGCCGCAGGTGGGCGAGGAACCGGTGCGCCCACAGCGCGGCGTCGCTGCGGTCGGCGTACCAGAGTTCGCTGCGGCGCAGCGGTTCGGCGGCGCTCCGCGCCCCGGTGGCGAGGTACGCGGTCGCCGCCAGGGCGGCGGCGGCCTCGGCGGTCTCGGCGAGCACCGCGTCGCGCCGCAGCGCGGCGGTGCCGGCCGGCGGGCCGTCGGCGGCCTCGCCGCTCCGCAGCCGCTGGAAGTCGTGCGCCGCCTGCTCGATCGGCGCCGGGTCCGCGGGCCGGCCGGAGCGCAGGACGCGGGTGGAGCCGTCCGCGGCGGCCGCGACCTGCCGCAGCAGGGCGGCGCGGGCCGGGCCCGGCGGGCCGTCCGCCCGCGCGTCCAGCTCGCCGAGATGGGCGAGCAGCACGCGCGCCGCCCGGCCCGCATGGGTCAGTGCCCGCTCGCGACGGGACGGGCCGGCGGGGCGCTCCGCCTCGGGGACGTTCGACAGCCGCAGGCCCTGGATCGCCGCGAGGGCGGCCTCGCGCTCGCCGCCGGGCAGCTTCCACGGCTGCTCGGCGAGCCGGCCGGCGCACCGGGCGGCGAGGTCCGTCGCGTCCGCGGCGAGGTCGCGGTAGGACCGGGTGGGCGGGTCCGGCAGGACGAACGCCTCGGCGGCGATCAGCAGCACCAGGCCGAACGTCATGCCGCCCAGCCGCTCCCCCAGCGTGTCCGGGGCGTACGGCGGGAAGCACGGCAGGATGTACAGCAGTTGCAGGCCGGGCGCGGCGCCGGCCAGCCGCGGCCCGGCCGCCGCGCCGAACGCGAGCAGGAACCCGACCACCAGCATGCCGAGCACGGCCGCCCAGGTCCGGACCGCCAGCACGCTGCCCAGGGTGAGCAGCACCCAGCCCAGCGGGAGCAGTTGGGCCACCACCCGGGCCCGCTGCCGCCCCGTCCCGGGGATCCGGGACAGGCCGGCCATCGCCACCGCCCCGAACAACGCGTACGTCGCCGCGACCGGCCGGTCCAGCCCGTACAGGCCCACGTAGAACCCGGCCACCGCGGCCAGCGTCACCCGCACCGCCCGCCGCCCGGCCGTCGCGGCCACCCCGGGATCCCGCCGCGCCCTCCCCGCCGCCCGGGCCAGCCGTCCCAGCGGTCCGGCGGCGCTGACCTCCCCGCTCATCCGACGCGGCACCTGCCTGCCTCAAAGGGTGCGGACATTCCACCCCCACGATCGCACCGCCCCCACCTCGGGCGCGGCAGCCACACCGACCGCGGCGGCGCGGTGGTAGCGTCCCCGGCGGCGGCCCGGCCGGGCCGGCCCCGGACGGGATGTGCGCCCTACCCGGCCCGCCCCCGGCCGGTCTGGACGACGCACCCGAGGAGACGCCGTGGCCCCCGACCCGCAGGTGACCGGTTCCGTGCCGGTGGCCCGTCCGATCGACGTGGCGTGGATCCACGGGTCGCCGTCGGCCAAGCACGACACCGGCCCGGAGATCCAGGTCCACGCGTACGACGAGGACACCGTGATCCTGCGGCAGAACAAGGCGGTGCACTACGAGGCGCCGTTCCTGTTCCTGCTGTTCGGCGAGGAGCGAGCGGTGCTGCTGGACACCGGCGCGACCGCGGATCCGGCGCACTTCCCGCTGCGCCGGAGGGTCGACGGACTGCTGGCCGAGCGGCTCGCCCGCCGGCCCCGGGAGGGGTACGGGCTGCTGGTGCTGCACACCCACGGGCACGGTGACCACATCGCCGGCGACGGCCAGTTCGCCGGCCGGCCGGACACCACGGTGGTGGGGGCGGACCGGGCCGCGGTGTGGGAGTTCCTCGGCCTCGACGCGGATCCGGACGAGGTCGCGCGGCTGGACCTCGGCGGCCGGGTGCTGGAGTGCCTGGCCACTCCGGGGCACCACGAGGCGGCGGTGACGTTCTACGACCCGGCGACCGGGATCCTGTTCACCGGTGACACCGTCTACCCGGGCCGGCTCTACATCGAGGACGTTCCGGCGTTCACCCGCAGCATCGACCGGCTGATCGCGTTCGCCGACCGGCGGCCGGTCACCCATGTGCTCGGCTGCCACATCGAGATGACCACCACGCCGGGTGTCGACTACCCGATCCGCACCACCTACCAGCCGGACGAGCCGCCGCTGCAGCTGACCCCGGGTCATCTGCGGGAGATCCGCCGAGGCCTCGACGAACTCGGCGGGAGCGGCGCCCCGCGGCCCTACCGCGACTTCGTGCTCTTCCCGACCGGCTGAGCCGGCTCCGCCGGGCCCGCCACCGACGCGGTCGCGCCAGCGGTCGCCAGCCGGCGCAGGCTCGCCCGCCGCTGGAGGGCGCCGAGGCCGGTGGCGGCGCCGCCGAGCGCGATCCAGCCCAGCGGTCCGGCGGTCATCACCACGCCGGTCAGCAGCAGCGGGCCGAGCGACTTCTGCACCGACTGGGCCATCCCGGCGACGCCCAGGTAGGAGGCGCGGGCGTGCGGCGGGGCGAGGCTCACCGCCAGCTCCCAGGAGCTGACCGAGCGGAGCAGTTCGGCGAGGGTGACCAGGACGGCGGCGGCCAGCAGCGCCGCGGAGGCCGCCAGGGCGCCGCCGCCGGTCGCGGCGGCCAGCAGCAGGCAGGCGGCGAGCAGCGTCAGCCCGTACCGGCGCAGCGCCTTGACGGCTCCGAGCGGGCCCTCGGCCCAGGCGGAGACGCGCAGTTGGAGGACCACCACGAGGACGGTGTTGAGCACCAGGAAGGCGGGGACGAGGGCGTGCGGTGCGCCGGTGTGGTGGACCAGCCACAGCGGCAGGCCGACGTTGAGGACCGAGTCGTCCAGGTTGAGCGGGATGTCGAGCAGCACGAAGAGCAGGTAGCCGCGGTCGCGCCAGGGGCTGGGCGCCGCGGCCGGTGCGACGGCCGGTCCGGCCGCGCCGCCGTCCGGGTGCCGGGCCACCACCAGGCCGTGCCCGGCGGGCTCGCCGATGCGGCGGACCAGGGCGGCGGCCAGCACGAAGGAGAGGCCGTTGGCGATGATCAGCGCGCGGTACGCGCCGACGGTGCCGACCGCCAGGCCGACTGCGGCGAGGCCGGCGCCGAGCGCGTAACCGGCGTTGGCGACGCTGCGGAACAGGGCCTGGTAGGCGCCGCGGCGTTCGCCCGCGACCCGGGTGGCGAAGAGCATCTCCAGGGTCTTGGCGGCCCGTTCGCCGAGGCAGGTGAGCGCGACCACGGCGAGGAGCACGGCGTACCGGTCGACCACCAGCAGCAGCGCCATGGTGCCCAGGCGCAGCAGGTGGCAGGTGATCAGCAGGCCGCGGACCGGGAGCCGTTCGGCCAGCCGCCCGGCGAGCGGGGAGCCGGCGATCCCGGCGACCGCGCCGATGCCGAGCAGCAGGCCGAGCTGGCGGGCGTCGAGGTCGCGGACGAAGGTGAAGTACAGCACCGAGGCGGCCGACCACAGGCCCGTCCCGGTCCGGTCGACGAACTGGGAGAGCAGCATCGTGCGCCCGTCCCGTCCGCCCGGCGGCTGCCGCAGTTGCGCAACCAGTCCGTTCCCGCTACGCCGCATGGCGAGCCCCCGATCCGTTCTCCCGACATGAATCTCGACATCAAGATACTTCATGTCGAGATTCCTGGGGAGGTCGGGAGGTCACCGGCCGGCATGCAGCCGCCTCGATATCCATCGCACAACGGTTATGACGCGTTGTCAGCTCCGCCGTTGATCTCCGGGCGGGCGGCACGCAAGGGTGGTGGCGCCATCGCTTCCACGACCTCCACGGGGGAGATCCGTCCATGAGGAAGATCCTCAACACCGCCCACGCCTACATGATCGTCGGCCTGCTCAGCGGTCTGTTCTACCGCGAGTTCACCAAGGCGAAGGACTTCCACGGCGACACCCAGCTCGCCGTCGTCCACACCCATGTGCTGGCGCTCGGCATGCTCTTCATGCTGATCGTCCTGGTGCTGGAGAAGCAGTTCACCCTGTCCTCCGTCGGGCTGTTCGCCTGGTTCTTCCGGATCTACAACGCCGGCCTGGTGGTCACCGTGGGCATGATGACCCTGCACGGCATCCTGACCGTGCTCGGCCGGGAGTCCGGCGAGGCGATCGCCCTCGTCGCGGGCCTCGGGCACGTACTGCTGACCGTCGGTCTGGTGCTGCTGTTCATCACCCTCGGCAAGTGCCTGCCCGCCACCAAGGCGTCCGGTGCCACCGACCCGGGTGCGACGGCCGCGGCACCGAGCTCCGAAGGGCAGTGAACGGACGTGGCCACCACCCTCGCGTACGGCTTCTCCACCGTTCTCGACCTGCTCGTCCTCTTCATCGGCGCGCGCTTCCTGCTGGTCCCGCGCGCTGCGGCCGCCGGATACGGCGTCCCGGCCGCGCCGAACGGCGACCCCGCCTACCTCACCGTGAAAGGCGTGCGCGACCTCGCCTCCGGCGTGATCGGCCTCGCCCTGCTGGTCGCGGTCGGACTCCGGGCCGAGGCCTGGTACATGCTGGCGGTGGCCCTGGTGCCGCTGGGCGACACCGTTGTCGTGCTGCGGAACGGCGGCACCCGGGCCGCCGCGTTCGGCATCCACTTCGCCACCGCGGTGCTCGTCCTCGCGGACGCCGCTTTCCTCTTCACCTTCTGACCTCCGGAAAAACGCAGCGGCCCTGCGGGAGGAATCCCGCAGGGCCACTGCCTCTTTCCGACCGGTGCCGCTAGGCGACGGTGGCCGCGGGCCGGGGCTGCTCGGGCAGTTCGGGCAGTTCGGGCCGGTCCGCGGGCAGGTAGAACTCGGTGTGCCCCTCCACGTGCAGCTGCGGCAGGCGGCGGTCCAGCCAAGCCGGCAGCCACCAGTTGCCCCGGCCGAGCAGGTGCATCACGGCGGGCACCAACAGCAGCCGCACCAGCGTGGCGTCGATCAGGATCGCCGAGCCCATCCCGACCCCGATCACCTTGATCGGCAGGTCCGGTGACGGCACGAAGGCGGCGAACACCGCCACCATGATGGCCGCCGCCGCGGTGATCACCCGCGCGGTGCCGGCCAGGCCGCCGACGATCGACTCGGCGTTGTCACCGGTGCGCAGCCACGCCTCGCGCATCCGGCTGACCAGGAACACCTCGTAGTCCATCGAGAGTCCGAACAGCACGGCGAAGGTCAGCACCGGCACGAACGCGGGCAACGGGGTCGGGTTGTCGATGCCGATCAGCTTCCCGGCCCAACCGCCCTCCAGTACCAGGGCGACCACACCGTACGAGGCGCCGACCGAGAGCAGGTTCATCACGGCCGCCTTCAGGGCGACGGCCAGGCTGCGGAAGGCGACGACCAGCAGCAGCATCGACACCGTCACCACGCCGCCGACCAGCAGCGGGATCCGGCGGGAGATGTTCGCGGTGCTGTCGATCGCGGCCGCGGTCGCCCCGCCGACGTGCACCCGTACGCCCGTCCCGGCCACCTCGGGCAGCACGTGGTCGCGCAGCTCGCGCACCAGCTTCCCGGTCGCGGAGCTCTGCGGGCCGCTGTCGGGGACGACCGTCAGCAGGACCGCGCGGCCGTCCGCGCTCGGCACCGGCGGCGTCACCGCCACCACGTGGGCGACCTTGCCCAGCGCCGCCGGCAGACCGGCCACCGCGTCCGGGCCGGTGCCGGGCGCCAGCTCCGCCACCAGCAGCAGCGGACCGTTGCTGCCCGGCCCGAACCCGGCCGCCACGGTGTCGTACGCCTGCCGGTTGGACCGTCCCGCCGGGTCGTTGCCCGCGTCGGGGAAGCCGAACCGCACGCCGAGGAACGGCGCCGCCAGCGCCACCAGGACGGCCACGCCGGCCACCGCGCCGAGCACCCGGTACCGCTCCACCAGCCGGCTCCAGCGCAGCCAGCCCGCGCCGACCGCGACACCCGCGTCCGGGCGGCGCCGGGGCAGCGGCAGCCGCAGCCGCTCGATGTGCCGGCCGAGCCAGCCGAGCATCGCCGGGAACAGCGTCGCCGAGGCGGCGAGGACGATCAGCACGGACAGGACCGCGGAGACGGCCGCGCCGCGCATGAACGACAGGCCCATCGCGAACAGTCCGAGCATGCTGACCACCACGGTCAGGCCGGCCACCACCACGGCCCGGCCGGCCGTGTCCAGTGCCGCCACCGTCGCGGCCTCGGGCTCCAGGCCCTCGCTGCGCCACTCCCGGTACCGGGTGACCAGCAGCAGCGCGTAGTCGATGCCCACGCCGATGCCGAGCATCGCGGCCAGCGACGTCGACCAGTCCGGCACCGGCATGACCGCGGCCAGCACCGGCAGCAGCAGGCTGCTGACCGCCAGCGCGCCGAGCGCGGTCAGCAGCGGCAGGCCCGCGGCCACCACGGACCCGAAGGTGACCACCAGGATGAGCGCCGCGGCGGCCATGCCGATGCCCTCGGAGCCGATCGCGCCCTGCTCCGCCTGCTGGACGGTCATCCCGCCGAGGTGGATCTCCAGCCCGCCGTGGGCCCCACCCGCGAGGTCGAGCAGCCGCTTGGTGTCGTCCTTGGGCATGTCGGGGGCGTTGGCGACGTCCAGGTGCAGCTGGCCCATGGCCGTCTTCCCGTCCGGCGACACCTTGCCGCGCGGCCCGTACGGGTCGTCCACGGCCGCCACGTGCGGGACCTGCGCCATCCGGCCGATGATGCCCTGCACCTCGGCGCGGGCCGCGTCCCCGGCCACCCCGCCCTCGGCGTGCACCACCACGCCGATCGACTCGCCGCCCAGGCCCGGGAAGTCACGGGCCAGCAACTCCTGCGCCTGCTTGGAGTCCGATCCCGGCGCGCTGTAGTCGGCGCTGTACTTGCCGCCGAGGCCCGCCGACAGGCCGAACGCCACGCCGATGGCCAGCAGCCACAGCAGCACCGTTCGGCCCCGGTGCCGGAAGCTCCAGCCGGCTATTCGTCCCAGCGGTCCCGGCCGCTGGAGCCCGGCGGGCGGACCGCTCGGTGTCTGGGGCATGACGTCCTCCGAGAAAAGCGTGAAGCCTCGTAACGCTGATAATGGAGCGTAACGTAGCCCTCGACGGGTACACACTGTCAAAACGACCCGACAACGATGTGGCGCGGCTCACCGCGGACGGACGGAGGAACGATGGCGGCAGAGGCGACCCGGAAAGCGCCGGCGAGGACCGCGGCAGGCGGCGGCACCCCCACCGCGGGCGCCACGGGCACCGCGCCCACCCGGCGCGAACGCGCCCGCGCGGCCACCGTCGAGGAGATCAAGAACGCCGCCCTCGACCTGATCCGCGACCACGGCAGCGCCAACCTCCGCTTCACCGACATCGCCCGCACCCTCGGCCTCACCCCACCCGCCCTCTACCGCTACTTCGCCGACCGCGACGAACTCCTCACCGCCCTCGTCACCGACTCCTACGACAGCCTCTCCGACGCCCTCGACGCCACCCGCGGCACCGTCCCCGCCGACGACCTCGACGCCCGCTTCCTCGCCACCTGCGGCGCCTACCGCAGCTGGGCCCAGGACAGCCCCGAGCGCTTCGCCCTCATCTTCGGCAGCCCCGTCCCCGGCTACGCCGCCCCGCCCGACGGCCCCACCGCCGTGGCCGGCCGCCGCGCCATGGACCACGTCCTCGAACTCCTCGCCGACACCGCCACCGCCGGCCGCCTCGGCCACCCCCTCGTCCCCGACACCGAGCAGGCCACCATCCTCGCCTGGGCCACCGTCCACGGCTTCGTCACCCTCGAAGCCCACGGCCACCTCCACGCCCTCGACCCCGCCACCCGCGACCACCTCTTCACCACCCAGGCCCGCCTCGCCGCCCGCACCGCCGGCCTCACCCCCGCGAGTCCCTGACCCGGCGGTCGGATCCCGGCCCCCGGGTCCCGTCCTCCCGTTCCGCAGCATGCGCTCGTGAGACTCCGTCAGGCGAGTCCGGTAACGCTTCGTGAGGCTGACGCCGCCGCCGTGACGCACTGTCGAACAGCCCGCCCGGCTCCACGCCGGGGTGTTGCGTTCGCCCTCGAGGCGGCGCACGGTGGAGGTGAAGGGCCTGACCCGAACGGCCCTGAGCAGCACGGGCCCGAGTTCGCGGGACCCGGCACACGACCCGGCTGGTGCGGCCTCCAGGCGTGGCGTCCTCGTGACGCGACGCGGCGCCCGCATGCCCGGACGGCGGCGCCGGGCCCGGCGGCCCCGGCGTCCGAGCCGCCCACCACAGAACAGACCCAGCAGAAAGGAGCCCGGCCATGGGCCTGCAGCCTTTCCCAGGAGCAGGGTTCTTCCATGACGGACAGGTCAGTCCGATCATCACGGCGATGGGGCAGCGACTCGTCGCGGAGGGGTGCAGTCACTACCAGGTCGGCCCCGGTCCCTCGTGGGGCGGCGCCGACAAGGCGTCCTACGCCGCGTGGCAGCAGAAGCTCGGCTTCTCCGGCGGCGACGCCGACGGCATCCCGGGGCAGACGTCCTGGGACCGCCTCCAGGTCCCGTCACCCAACGGCGACAACGGCAGTCGCGCCTCCTCCCCCGTCCCCGACCACGGCATCACCACCGGCTACCACGTCCCGGGCTCGCACTGGAGCCTCGGCTACCACACCGGCGCCGACTACGCGGCCGACGAGGGCACGCCGTGCGTCGCGGTGCTCAACGGTTCGATCAGCCGGGCGGACGACGACCCGAGCTTCGGCCACTACCTGGTGCTTCGCGTCGACGGCTCCGACTTCTGGTACTGCCACCTCTCGGAGCGGCTGGTCGGCGCGGGCGCCGGTGTCGGCGCAGGGCAGGAGATCGGCCGGGTCGGTCAGACCGGCAACGCGACCGGCCCCCACCTGCACTTCGAGAAGCGCCCCGCCGGCGGCGGCTTCGGAAGCGACGTCAGCCCGGACTGGTGAAGCACGCTCAGCCGTCGGCGAGGGTGACACCTCCGTCCGCGCCGACGGCGTAGACCTCGATGCCGAGCCGTTCCCGCACCCGCAGCGGCACCCGGAGCGCGGCCCGCACACCCTCGGACGGCACGACCAGCGCGTAGCGCACGTCCGCCGACTCCGCCGTCATGCGTCGAAGCAACTGCCCGTAGGCGATGTCGGCGTCGATGCCCGGCTCGCTGGTCCGCCCCTTGGCCTCGGCGACCAGCCGCCGGCCATCGCGCTCGGCCTCGAGGTCGGTGTACGGGTCGGTGGGCGCGACGATGCGCCAGCCGTCGCCGGTGAGGTGGGTGCGGAAGGCGTGGACGACGCGGTCCTCGTCGCTCGACCAGCTCGGCCAGGTCTCCAGGACGGGTGCCAGCCGTGCGGCGACGGCCGCCAGGTCCGCGGTTCGGTCGCGCCGGCGCAGGCGCCCCCTGGCGTCCGCGTCCAGGTCTGCGGGGCGGACGACCGCCAGCCGCAGTCCGTGCCGCGGGATCTCGGCCTCCCGGCGGGCGTCGTACAGCGCCCGCTGCTCGCCGCGATGCACTCCGCTGACGGTCGTCCGCTCCGGCTTGTCGAAGAAGGCGACCGGCTCGTCGTGCTGCCGTTCGCGGTACTCCACCACGAGCCTGCGGCCGGGCCAGTAGCCGTCGACCGGCAGCCGGGCCCGGCGGCCGTTCGTTCCCGGGTCGCCGCGCAGCCAGTCGAACCGGTGCTGTCGTGACGCCCGCTCATCCAGGTACTCGTCGCACAGGTCGAGGACGTACGCCTCGTCACTTTCCGCTCTGGCGTCCATGGCACGGGATCCTGCCATCCCGCCCGCGGTTCGGTGGCGCGCGGTCGGAATTCGCTCGCACCGGTGCCCAGCGGCGGCGACACTCGGCCGGTGCGCACTTCCTCACCGCCGGCCGGCCCGTACGGCCCGGACCCGGTTCCGGATCCCCGCAGCTGTGACCTCGCCCCCGACTTTGCCGGCATGGAGGAGTTGGTGGGCGGACTGGTGCTGCCGGCCCACGCAGCCGCGGAGGTCGTGAGCGCGTTGGAGACCGCGCGTGAGCTCGTACGGCACTCCTACTACCGCTTCGAGTTCGCGACCGTCGCGGTGGCGCACGCGCAGCTCGCTCTGGAGCGCGCGCTCGCCCTGCGGCTGGGCGCGGCCGGTACGGTCCGGGAGCTGATCGACCGCGCGGTGGGCGAAGGTCTCCTCCCGGCCGATCCGGCCGCCCGGCTCGAACCCGGCTGCCGGGTCGCCGGGTTGCTGACCCGGGGCGAAGTGACGAGTGCGGCTGTCCTGCCGCTGCGCGCGGTCGCCCTGGTCGGCGCGGTCTTCGAGGCCGTTGGCCTGCTCCTCCCCGCGCCGCCCGACGCCGGGGCGGACTCCGACGAGTCGCTCGCCCGGCGGTGGGAGGAGCACTGCCGCGCGCCGTACCCGTCGAGCTTCCGGGGTGTCGACGTCGCGGGGGTGGAGCTGATCCTCCTCGACGCGGACCTGGCGGCCGTGACGCTGTGCGAACTGAGGGGAGAGCTCGACGACGACCGCATCGCCGTCCTGTGGCGCTGCATCGACGCCCTCGACCGGGCCGTTCCCGCGATCCCCGAGGCGTACTGCGCCGCGTACTTCGCCCGGTGGCGGACGACGGCGTGGCTGATCGCGAGGCGCTACGTTCCTGCCGCGATCTGACCCGAACGGCCCTCAGGGTGCCGGAGCGAGGACCGCGCCGAGCGCGACAGTGCCGTCGAGGAGGGCCTTCGAGCGGGCGGTGGCGGCGGCGTCCCGGGCGGCGAGTGCGGTGGCGAGTTGATCGGTACGGCGGGCGCGGCGCAGCTCGGGCATGAGGGCGCGGAGCGGTGCGATGCGGTAGCCGGCCTGCCGCAGCTGGTGGACGATCCGGGCGTCGCGCACCTGGGCGGGGGTGTAGCGCCGGGCGCCGCGGTCCGGGTCACGGTCGGGGACGGCGAGGCCTTCGGTGTCCCAGTGGCGCAGGGTGGAGGGGCGGACGCCGAGGGCGGTGGCGAGTTCGGTGACGGTCATCGCGTCGGCGGCGCGGACGTCGGTGATCGGTTCGGCGGAGATGGCCGCGGCGGCATCCTGGGCGTGCCGCAGGTCGGTGCGTTCGGTGTGGAGACGGGCGTGGGCCGCGTCGAGGAGGTGCAGCACCTCGTCGGAGGCGGGGTAGTGGTGGGCGGCCCGGACGATCCGCTTGGCTTCGACCGGGCCGACACCGGCGGCGAGGGCGCGGTACGCGAGGGCCGACCGCAGGTGGAGTTCGGTGTAGGTGCGGTAGCCGGTGCCGGTGCGTCCGGCCGGTGGCAGGACGCCGTCCCGTTCGAGGTTGCGGATCTGCTGCGCCGAGTACCCGGTGCGCCGCGCGATCTCGGCGGTACGGAGGCCGCTGGTTCCGGCTGATTTGAGACGTACCATGCCGAATCGCCCTCCACTGCGGGTCAAGTCTCCACAAGCACGTGAATGCCACGCTGGAGCATATGACCATGGACGAGATCATCAGCTTCGTGGACGGCCTCGGCGGCGTCCTGACCCTGCGGCCGGCGCCCGGGGACGGTTCGCCGGAGATCAGCTGGGGCGACGCCTTCTTCTACTTCGCGCCCGACGGCGCCGCTCCCGCCTCGGCCCAGCCGTTCGCGACGCTGGTCACCAAGGACTACCCGGGCGACGAGGCCTCCCGGCTCGACCGGCCGGACGCGTTCCGGGTGAACGTGGCCGCCGGGAAGGGGGAGTTCGCCCGCTGGACCGGGCACGGCCCGCTGGATCCGGGCGCCGAGGACGCCGTGATCGCCCACCCGGTGTACGGGGCTCTCGGGTGGCTGGCGGTGGTGAACCCGGGCCCGCGTACCGACACGGCGGTCCGCGAATTGCTGCGGACCGCCCACCGGCTCGCCCGCGCCCGGCACGAGCGGCGCGCGGCACCCGGGGCCTGACGCTCCGCCCCGGGTGCCGCCCGAGGCAGGTCAGGCCGATTCGAGCGACAGGCCGGACTCCACCGGCAGCCCCGCCTCGACCCAGTCCTGGATGCCCTCCCGGTACTTCCGCACGTTGCGGTAGCCGAGGGCGGTGAGTCGCGCAGCGACCTGCCCACTGTTGCCGCAGGCAGGGTTGGAGCAGTAGGTGACGATCGCCGCGTCGCGGTCGGGCAGCAGGTCGGCGGCGCGGCTGTCGACCTCACCGGGCGTCAGCGCGAGTGCGCCGGGCAGGTGCTGGTCGGCGTAGTAGTCGCCGCCGAGGGTGTCGAGGACGGTGACGGCTCCGCCGTCGATCGCCGCCCTGAGTTCGTCGCGGGTGATGAGTGTGGCCATGCTGGCGCCTCCCTGGGAATCGGACTACAGTCCAGATATGAACGAGAGTAGCGGACCGCAGTCCGGTTTGCCAGTGACGCCGGCGGCACCGGTACCGACGGCGCCACCGGTACCGCTGGAGCTCCTGCTGTCACCACCGCCGAAGGAACGCGCCGACGCGGCCCGCAACCGCGCGGCCGTCCTGGAGGCGGCCTCACGGCTGTTCGAGGAGCACGGGGTGGAGGCCGTCTCGCTCGACCAGGTCGCCGCGGCGGCCGGAGTCGGCAAGGGCACCCTGTTCCGGCGCTTCGGCGACAAGTCCGGGCTGGCCGTGGCCCTGCTGGACAACAGGGAGCGGGTGTTGCAGGAGGCGGTGCTGCACGGTCCGCCGCCGCTGGGGCCCGGCGCCCCTGCCGCCGAGCGCGTGCACGCCTTCCTGGACGCCTACCTCGACTACCTGCTGGGGCACCTGGCGCTGGTCCGGATGTCCGAGACCGCCTCACCGGGTGCCCGCTACCGGATCGGGGCGTACCGGTTCTGGCACCGCCATCTGGCCATCCTGCTCGTCGGCGCGCCCGACCCCGACCAGGTGGCCCACGCGCTGCTGGCGTCGCTGTCGGCGGAACACGTCGGTGCCTTGCTGCCCGAACTCGGCGACCGTCGGATCCGCGCCGGGCTCCACCACCTGGCCACGGCGGTCACCCCGCCCGCCTGACCCCGCAACGGCGACGCCGCCGCAGGTCGGACGACCTGCGGCGGCGTGACGTACCGAAACGATTCGGCTCAGTGGAGGCCGGCGGCGAGGGCCTCGATGTCGGGGACGAGGTCGGCGGGGGTCGGAAGGGCCTCGTTCTCGGCCCGGAGGCGGGCGGCCGAGGCCCGGAGGTCGGGGTCGGCGACCAGCCGGGTGAGGAGCGCCGCGTCGACGTCGGCGGAGGCGCTGCTCAGGGCGGCGCCGGAGCCGGTCATGACGTCGGCGATGGCGAAGTTGTCGGCGCCCTGCGGCAGCAGGAGCTGGGGGATGCCGGCCTGCATACCGGTGAGCGTGCTGCCGCCGCCGCCGTGGTGGACCACCGCGTCGCAGACCCGCAGCAGCTCCGCCAGCGGCACCCACGGCAGCGGGCGCACATTGGCCGGAACGGTACCGAGCTTGGTGAGATCCGCGTCACCCACGGCGAGCAGGAACTCGGCGTCGACCGCCGCGGCCGCCTCGATCAGCGGGGCGATCGCCTGGACGCCGTCCACCTGAGTGATCACGGTGCCGAGGGTGACGGCGACCCTCGGCCGGTCGCCGCGGCGCAGCAGGCCGGACGGGACCACGCCGCCGCCGTTGTACGGGACGTAGCGCATCCGCAGGCCGACCGGGTCGCCGCCGAGCGAAGCGGGGACGATGTTCAGCGGGGTGGTCCCGGCCGGGCCGGCCACGCCGTGCTTCTCGTACAGGTCGGTGACGTGGCCGGCGAGGCGCGCGGCCATGTCGAGGCCGGAGGTGATGCCGAAGTTCTGCAGCGCCGCCGGGATCCTCAGCTTGGCGGCGACCAGTTGGGCGGAGGCCATGCAGGAGTCGTGGACCAGCAGGTCGGCTCCCCAGGACCGGGCGATCTCCAGCAGGTCGTCCACGGTGGGGCGGGAGGCGTACGCGAAGGCGGCGGCGGCCATGTCGAGGATCTGGTCCTGGGTCAGGTCCGGCCGGGCGTAGCTCGCGGTCGCCCCTCCGCTGGACGCCTGGAACGCCTCGCGCAGCGTGGTGCCGTCGCCGATCTCGATCATCGAGAAGCCGGCCAGCCTGAGCTGGTCCGACGGTTCGGGGACGGCGAAGAGTATCTCGTGCCCGGCGGCCCGCAGGGCCTGCGCGGTCGGCACCATCGGGAAGAGGTGGCTGGGCGCGGCCGGGCCGGTGAACAGTACGCGCACGGTGGTTCTCCTGAACATGGGTCGGCGGGTCGTTCCGCGGGGGCCGCCCGCGGTGCCGGGCGGCACCGCGGGGTGATCGTCCCCGTTCGGATCAACTGACGAGCCATCAGTTCGCGTTCCCACCACCGTCGACATTCGGACGTTCTGGGAGCGGCCGGGCGGTTCCCGGGGCGGAGGGTCAGCTGTCACCCGGTACGGTCCTCCCGGCGGCGATCGCGTCGGACACCGACTGCCACACCGGGTCGGTCGCGAGGGCGGACAGCTGCGGGGTGTCGAGCACCGGCGCGTCGCGGGTCGGCCCGTCGGCCTTGCTGCCGGGGCCGGGGAGATTGCCGGAATCGGCGATCACCTGGGTGCCGTCCGGCTTCAGCAGGGTGACGACCCACACCTGCTCGCCGCCGAGGGCGGCCTCGGGCCGGTACGCCGTCAACCGGGAGCCGTCGGGCCGGGCGGTCACGGTGCAGGTGGTGGGGGTCGACCCTGGGGGGCAGTACGTCGTGGTGCTCGGGTTCCGGGGCTCGAGCCGGACGACCATCACCCGGACACTGCTCGAGCCGCGGCTGTCGGTCACGGTGAAGGCCGCCGACGCCGTCCTGACCGGGGCGTGCTGGTCGTCCCCGCCTCGCACCAGGCCGACCGGCGTGCTCAACGTCGCCCCGGGCAGACGCTCCCGGAGCAGGTCCAGCATCCGCTCGACGGTGACCGTGGGTTCGGTGGAAGGCGCGGTGGAAGGCGCGGTGGTGGACGGCTGCGCGGCCGGGGCCGCCACGGTGGCGGCGGGCCGCAGCTGCGCGGCGAGCGTGCCGGCCCCGGCGAGCAGGACGACGGCGGCGGCGCCCGCGAACACCGCACGGCGGCGCTTGTGGCGCGTACCGCGCTGGTGCGCGCCGAAGGCGATGCCCTCGACGGACGGGGGCGGTGCGTCGTCGACGGCCTGCCGCAGGGCACGGGTGAGTTCGTCTTCGAAGGACATGGCGGATACCAGGCTTCCTGATGGGGCTCGTTGAGGTCGGCTAGCCGGCGGCGCGCTCGGCGAAGGTGTCGCCGAGCAGGGCCCGCATCCGGTGCAGGGCGCGGTGGGTGCGCGAGCGTACGGCGGTGGAGCTGAGCTGCAGGATGGCCGCGGTCTCCTCGACGCTGCGGTCCTCCCAGTAGCGGAGCACGACGACCGCCCGGTCGCGGGCGGAGAGGGTCTGCAGGGCCTGCAGCAGGGTGACCCGCAGGGCGGGGTCGGCGTCGAGGACGGCCGGCTCGGGCAGCTCGTGCGCGGCGGACTCCCGGCTGCTGCGGCGCCGGCGGTGCGAGACGAAGGTGTTGAAGAGGACCTTCTGCGCGTAGCCGGCCGGGTTCTCCAGCCGGGAGACCCGCCGCCAGCGGACGAACACCCGGCTCAGGGCCTCCTGGACCAGGTCCTCGGCGAGGTGCCGGTCGCCGCCGGTGAGCAGGTACGCCGTCCGGTACAGCGGGCCGCCGCGGGCGGCGGCGAACTCCAGGAAGTCGGGCGGTGCCGCTGCCGCGGCCGCCTGACGAGTCGTCGGTGAGAGGTCCATGCCTGGCAAACGCTCCGGGCGGCGGATCCTGTTGCACCCCGGCGCCAGATTTGTTCGACGAGTTTCCGGCACGTCCGACCGGCGCCGCGGGAGGCGTCCCGGCTACTCGGGGTCGGAGTCCTCGTCGAAGCGGCCCAGGTCGAGCGGTGCGCGGCGGGTCACGCCGCGCAGCACGTCCGGCAGGAGTCTCGCCATCCGCTTGGGGCGGACCGCCTCGGTCGTGGTGGCCAGTTCCTCGACCGACCACCAGTGGTACCCGTAGCGGGCCTCCTCGGTGCCGACCCGGACCCGGCTCGCCTCGCCCGCGCTGAGCCGGGCGAACCGGTACTCCTCGAACTGGTCGAAGCCCCGGCCGTCCACGCTGAACACCGCCTGCCGGGTCCACACCACCGGGCCGAGCCGCTCGGCGGGCAGGGAGAGCGCCGTCTCCTCCCGCACCTCGCGGAGCGCGGCGTCGAGCGGGTGCTCACCCTCCTCCACGCCGCCGCCGACCGTGAACCACCACCGCGCCCCCGCCCGGCGCGGGTCGCGCCCGCAGAGCAGGAGCAGGCGGTCGCGGTCGTCGACCAGCAGGACCCGGGAGGTCCGGCGCTGTTCGAGGGTCACGAGGTACGGTCCTCCGTCAGGAGCTGAGGTGGGCGAAGAGGCGGGTGAGCACGCCGACTGCGGCCGGGCTGTTCATCAGGTGCCGGTTGAGCAGCGGCCGGTAGCCGAAGCGGCTGAAGACCTGCTCGGCGACGGTGTTGCCCAGCTTGTAGTAGCGGTTCCAGCGGCGGTCCACCTCGTTCGGGTAGTTCCGCAGCACCTGCTCGCGGCCCGGTCCCGGCGTCCGGGTGAGGGCCAGGGTCACCGTGTCGGCGGCGATCGCGGCGGCCTCCATGGCCTGGCCGATGCCCTCGCCGGTCCACGGGCTGACCATGCCGGCGCTGTCGCCGATCAGCAGCAGGCCCCGGCGGTACTGGGGGCGGCGGTTGAGGCCCATCGGCAGGGCGGCGCTGCGCAGCGGGGAGTCCTCGGTGGTCTCGTCCAGGTTCCAGTGGGCGGGCAGCCGGCTGATCCACTGGCGGAAGGTGGCGCGCAGGTCGGTGTTGCCGTGCTGGTGGTGCGGGACGCCGCCGAGGCCGAGGTTGACCCGGCCGTCGGCGAGCGGGAACAGCCAGCCGTAGCCGGGCAGGGTGCCGCCGGTGCCGGCGCAGCTGAGGTCGGCCCACAGGTGCAGCAACTCGTCCTTGGCGAAGGCGTCGGTGCGGTAGTAGCGGCGGGCGGCGGTGGCGAGGGGGGTGCGCGGGTCGCGCTGCCAGCCGGTGGCCAGGGCGGTGCGGGCGGAGGCGCCGTCGGCGGCGATGACGATCGGCGCGCGGTAGGTGACCGGCTCGTCGCTGCCGCGGCTGGTGGCGGTGACGCCGACCACCCGGCCGGTGGTGTCGGTGACCGGGCCGGTCACCTTGGTCTCGGTGAGCAGCCGGGCGCCGGAGGCCTGGGCGTGGTTGGCGAGCAGTTCGTCGAAGTCGTGCCGGCTGCGGGTGAGTCCGAAGTCGGGGTACCGGCCGATGGTCGGCCATTCCACGTCCATCTGGCGGCCGTCGCAGTAGAGCCGCATCCCGCGCGAGCGCCGCCAGCCCGGGGTGGTGGTGTCGATGCCCATCCGCAGCAGTTGGTGGACGCCGCGCGGGGTCAGTCCGTCTCCGCAGACCTTGTCGCGCGGGAACGCGTCCTTCTCCAGCAGTAGGACGTCGACACCGGCGCGGGCGAGGTGCACCGCTGCCGACGAGCCGGCCGGGCCGGCTCCGATGACGAGGACCTGTGCGTCGTACTCGGCGGCCATGTCCGCTCCTCCCCGTAAAGGATGATGACATTCTGTCATCGGAGGGGTTCGAGTGGTAGAAGACGCCGCGAGAGATCGCGGCCGACTCTGCGGGGATCGCCTCCCCGCGTCAGCGTCAGGGTCAGGGGACGGTGACGACGACCTTGCCGCGGATGTGCTTCGTGGCGAAGTCGGTGACCGCGGTGACAGCCTCGGCGAAGGGGTACCGGGCGCCGATCTCGACCCGCAGGGTGCCGTCCGCGGCGCGCCGGGCCAGGCTCTCCAGGTCGCCGGGCTCGGGCGTGAAGGAGCCGATGTACACCGGCGACACCTCCCGGCCGAGGTCGGGCGGCCCGTACAGCGGGGAGACCAGGCGTCCGCCGGGCCGGGCCGCCCGTGCGCTCTCGGCCAGGCCGTCGCCGCGGTTCACCAGGTCGACGACCACGTCGACCCCCGCGGGGACGAGGGTCAGGGTCTCCTGCACCACGTCGCGCTCCCGGTAGTCGACGGTGTCGGCCGCGCCGAGCTCCCGGACGTACGCCGCGTCCTGCGCGGTCGCGGTGGCGATCACCCGGGCGCCGAGGGAGTGCGCGAGCTGGACGGCGTACAGGCCGATGCCGCCGGTGGCGCCGACCACCAGCACGCTCTCCCCCGCCCGCAGGCCGACCGCCCGCAGCAGGCAGACCGCGGTCATGCCGGACTCGGGGAGGGCGGCGGCGCGCACCGCGTCCAGGCCGGGCGGCCGCGGGGCGAGCCGGGGTCCGGGTGCGGCCACCGTGTACTCGGCGACCGCGCCCGCCTGGCCGACGAACGCGAGGACGGGGTCTCCGGGCGCGTAGCCGACCACGCCGGCGCCCACCTCCTCGACGGTCCCGGCCACGTCCATGCCGACCACCAGCGGGTGCCGGACCGGGTACAGCTCCCTGGCGGCGCCGGTCACCAGGGCGAGGTCCAGCGGGTTGAGGGCGGCCGCCTCGACCTTCAGCACCAGTTCGCCGGGGCCGGCGGACGGCATCGGCCGGTCGGCGAGGGCGAGGCGGTCGAGCGCCTGGTACTCGGTGGCGACGAGGGCTTTCACGGCGGCTCCCTGACCCGGGGTGGGACGGCGGCCGGGCCGTACGGGTGGAGCACGGCCCGGGGCGGCGGCCGTCCGGACTCCCCCTGGGGCAGGCGGCCGGCGGCGCCGTTCCGTTTCTACGCCACCGGCCGGGACCGGCCGGGGAGGCCGACCGCGCGGCCCTGACGTTCGACACGTTCGGGCCAGCGTGCCACCCTCCGCCTCACGCCTCGGGGGTCACCCCCTCGGCCGTGACCAGGCAGAACGGGTGACCCACCGGGTCGGCGTACACCCGGTAGCCGATCGGCTTGTCCGAGCCCTCCAGCAGGGTCGCGCCCAGCGCGAGCGCCTGCGGCTCGGCCACGTCCAGGTCCTCGACCAGCACGTCCAGGTGCATCTGCGCGGGGCGCTCCGGGTCGGGCCAGCGCGGGGGCCGGAAGTCGGCCACCCGCTGGAAGGTCACCGTCTCGGTGCCCGCCGCGTTGCGGAGCACGACGTACTCGGGCGTGTCCTCGACCCGGGAGAGCGTCAGCAGGTCCTGGTAGAACGCCGCGAGGGCGGACGGGTCGGGGCAGTCGACGACGAGGGAGAACAGACGTCCGATCATGGCGCCCACCCTCGCACCTCCCCGCCGTCCGGCACCAGCCCGACGGCCGACGCTCAGCCGATCGCGGAGCCGGTGACCGGAGCGGAGATCGGCACCGTCCCGCCGGCCAGCCCGGTCCGGACGAACTGCCAGGTCAGACCGTTGATCACGCCCTGTCCCAGCGGGGCGAACGTCGCGAACGCCGGCTTGCTGAGATCGAGGTGGGTGGAGTCGCAGGACGGGCACTTGTCCCTGACCGGCACGGTGATGGACTTGCCCCGGTAGGTGACCTTGACCGAGATGCCCTTGCAGAGCGGGTCGTTGTTCGGGTTGGCGGTGGTCCACCAGCTGTGCGGGACGGCGACCAGCAGCTGCGTGGCGGCGTTGATCTGAGTCCCGCAGGCGCCGAAGCCGGCGTCGTCGTAGTACGTCGCGGTGCCGTTCATCGGCTTGTTGACCGGTATCGCGGCACTCGCCGTACCCGCGCCCAGGGCCAGCATCGCGGCGGCGGCGAGCGGGGCTCCGACCAGGGTGGTGAGCTTTCGGGTGACGCGCATGTTCCCTCCGGTTCTCGAGCGGACGGTGTGGATGGCGTGTCACCGAACCTATGTCGACGCCATGCCACCGGTCCAGACCTCTGACGCGTTGTCATGGACACATGCCGGATGGGTTTGCCGACCCGCACCACCGCGCCACCACCACCCCGCGACCACTCCCCCGTACCGTGACCCCATGACCGATCACGAACGCAACAAGGCCACCGTCAGGGCGTTCTACGAGCTGATGTTCAACGACTGCCGCCCGGCCGAAGCCATCGAGAAGTACGCCGGCGACACCTACACCCAGCACAACCCGCACGTCGGTGACGGCAAGCAGGCCTTCATCGCCTACTTCGAGCGGATGGCCGCCGAATACCCCGGCAAGCGCGTCGAGATCAAACGCGCCTTCGCCGACGGCGACCACGTGATCCTCCACTGCCGCCAGCTCTGGCCCGGCGAGGAGTACGCGGGCATCGACATCTTCCGCCTCGACGACGCCGGCCGCATCGTCGAACACTGGGACGTCCTCCAACTCGTCCCGCCCACCTCGGCCAACGACAACACGATGTTCTGACCCGCTCGGGGCCGGCTGTCGGAGGCTGCTGCGATGATCACCCGCCAGCGACTGGCGTCAGCGGCCGCTGACCAGGTCGGCGGCGCGGGCGACGGCGGAGGTGCGGCCGAGGCCGGCGGACTCGCGGCGGTCGGCGGCGCGGTAGGCGGTGTAGAGGGCGCGGATGCCGAGCCAGCGCAGCGGTTCGGGTTCCCAGCGGCGGACGCGGCGGCCGACCCAGGGCAGCTGGGCGAGGTCGGTGTCCTGGCGGAGGATCAGGTCGCGCAGGGTGCGTCCGGCCAGGTTGGCGCTGGTGACGCCGTGGCCGACGTACCCGCCGGCCCAGCCGAGGCCGGTCGACCGGTCGAGGCCGACCGTGGCGCACCAGTCGCGGGGCACGCCGAGCACCCCGGACCAGGCGTGGTCGATCGGTGTGCCGGCGGTGGCGGGGAACAGCCGGTGGAGCAGGTCGCGCAGCTGGACCTGGGTGACGGCGGGGGTCTCGCCCCGGGTGTCGATCCGGGAGCCGTAGCGGTAGGGGACGCCGCGGCCGCCGATCGCGATCCGGCCGTCGGCGGTGCGCTGCAGGTAGCAGTAGGCGTGGGCCTCGTCGCCGATGAGTTCGGCGCCCTGCCAGCCGATCTCCCGCCAGGTGTCGGGCGGGAGCGGCGCGGTGACGACGAGGCTGCTGTTCATGGGCACCCAGGTGCGGCGGTGGCCGGGCATCCGGGCGGTGAAGCCTTCCAGCGCGCGGACCACCTGGTCGGCCCGGACGGTGCCCTGCCGGCAGACGGCGGCACCGGGCCGGATGTGGGTGACCTCGGTGCCCTCGTAGATCCGCACGCCCATCCGCTCGACGGTGGCGGCGAGGCCGCGGACCAGCTTGGCGGGCTGGATCCGGGCGCAGTGCGGGGTCCACAGGGCGGTGTCGGCACCGGCTATCCGCACCCGGTCGGCGAGGTCGTGCCGGTCGAGCAGGACCATGTCCTCCTCGCCCCAGCCCTCCCGGCGCAGCGCGGGCAGCCGGTCGAGCAGGCGGCGCTGCTGGACGGGGTTGGTGGCGACGGAGAGTTCGCCGTCCTTGCGCAGGTCGCAGTCGATGCGTTCGGCGGCGGCGACGCGGGCGACCTCGTCCACGGTGTCGATCATCGCGCGTTGCATGGCGACGGCCGCCGCCTCGCCGCGGGCGGCGGCGAAGCGGCGGAACTGGCCGGGGAGGGCGGCGGTGAGCCAGCCGCCGTTGCGGCCCGAGGCGCCGAAGCCGGCGAACTCCTTCTCCAGGACGGCGATCCGCAGGTCGGGTTGCGCCTGCTTGAGGTAGTACGCGGTCCACAGGCCGGTGTAGCCGGCGCCGACGATCGCCACGTCGACCTGGAGGTCGCCGGGGAGCGGCGGGCGCCGTTCGGGCAGGGGGGCGCCGGCGTACCAGAAGGAGACCCGGCCGTTGGTGGCGGCGGGGCCGGAGGTCGGCGTCGGGTGCATGGCGGGTGGTTCCTCTGCTCGGGCCTGGGGGTCGGACGGCGTAAGGGGGACGGCCTACTGCTCGCGCAGGCCCCAGGGGCTGTCGTACGCGGTGAGCAGGTCGAGGAAGGGCCCCGGCGGCAGGGCCTCGGGGCCGAGCACGCCGGTGCCGGTCCAGGCGCCGGTGGCGAGCAGTTCCAGGGCGATGACGGGGTTGATCGCGGTCTGCCACACCACGGCCTGGGAGCCGTACTCGCGCATCGACCACTGGTTGTCGACCACGTGGTAGAGGTACACCTCGCGCGGGCGGCCGTCCTTGAGGCCCTTGACCCAGGTGCCGGCGCAGGTCTTGCCGGTCATCCGGTCGCCGAGGCCGGCCGGGTCGGGCAGGCAGGCCGCGACCACGTCACGCGGGGAGACCTGCACGCTGCCGCCGTCCGCTGCCTTGACGGTGACGGGGTCGGTGCGGTCCAGGCCGATGGCGTGCAGGGTCTTCAGCTTGTCGATGAAGTCCTGGCCGAGGCCGTACTTGAAGGTGACCCGCCGGGCGTCGACCCAGCGCGGAACGAGCAGCACCTCCTCGTGTTCGACGTTGACGCACTCCACCGGGCCGATGCCCTCGGGGAAGTCGAACACCTCGGGCTCGCTGAACGGCGCGGTGGTGTACCAGCCGCGGCCCGCCTCGTAGACGACCGGCGGGTTGAGGCACTCCTCGATGGTGGTCCAGATGCTGAACGACGGCGCGAAGTCGTACCCCTCGACGGTCAGGTTCGCGCCGTCGCGGACGCCGATCTCCTCGATCTCGTCGAACAGCTCGTCCGCGGCGTAGCGGGCGAAGACGTCGGACAGGCCCGGCTCGACGCCCATCCCGACCAGGGCGAGCCGGCCGGCCTTCTCCCACTCCCCCGCCTGCTCGAACTGGGCGTCGCCCAGCTTGACGCCGCACAGCTCGTACGGGCGCTCGGCGTGCGGGTGGGACAGCGACATCGCCATGTCCAGGTAGTGCGCGCCGCCCTCGAGGGCCGCCTCGAACAGCGGCATGACGAACCGCGGGTCGGTGGCGTTCAGCAGGACATCGCAGCGCTGCTCGGCGAGCAGCGCGGTGACGGCCGCCCGGTCCGAGGCGTCCACCCGGTGCGCGCTGAACCGTCCGCCCGCCGCGCCCAGGGCGGCCACCGCCGCCTCGGCCCGGGACAGGTCGTAGTCGGCCACCGCCAGGTGGTCGAAGAAGTCGCGTCGGGCGGCGATCCGGGTGATGGCGGTGCCGACGCCGCCGGCGCCCACAAGCAGTACTCGCATGGCGGAACTCATCTCTCTCCCAGGCTCTCGCCTCTCGGTGAGGTGATGAAACCGCCGCCTCGCCGACAGCGTCAATGGCGTTGGCATAAGGTTCACCCCGGAAGCCGAACGCCCCACGGCGGGGTGTCCGGGACGCCGGGAGGAGCGGGCGATGGCCAAGCAGGTGGTACCCGAGTCGGACCGTCGCCGGCGGCGCCCGACCAAGCAGGGCGCGGTCCTCTCCGAGCGGCTGATCGTGGAGACCGCGCTGCGGATGCTGCGCGAACACGGCGCCGGCGGCCTCACCGCCCGTCGCCTGGGCGCCGCCCTCGGCGCCGACCCCAGCACCCTCTACCGCTACTTCACCGGCATGGACGACCTCACCCTCGCCATCGGCGAGGAACTCATCGGACGTGCCCTGAGCGGCTGGACCGCCACCGGCGACTGGCGCCCCGACCTGCGCGAACTCGGCCTGGGCATCCACCGCGCCTACCTCGCCCACCCGCACGCCGCCGTCCTCACCGCCAGCAGGGTCAGCGGACGCCCCCGCGAGCTCGAGGCCGACGAGGCGATCCTGCGCGTCCTGCGCACCGCCGGCTTCCCCGACCCCGCCGCGGTCCGGATCTACCACGCCTTCATCGACCAGAGCCTCGCCTTCGCCGCCCTCGACGCGGCCGCCCTCGCCCTCCCGGCCGCGGCCCGCGCGTCCGACGAGGACATGTGGGAGTCCACCTACGCCCACCTGCCCCCCGACACCCACCCCCACATCGCCGCCACCGCCCCGCTGCTCGCCGCCCGGATGAAGGACAGCGCCTACCCGGCCGCCCTGGACATGCTGCTCGACAGCGCCGGCCTCCAGCTCGCCGCCGCCACCGGGTGACCGCCCTACCCGACCGGCGTCACCCGGAACCCGGGCAACTCCTCCTCCCGGAGGCGATTGCGGGTACGCATCAGAATCCGGCCGAGCATGTTCCTGCCGGTACCGGTCCTGCCGCGGCCCCAGTAGTGGTCGGTGAGGGTGTCCTCGACGATCTCCTCGTCGCCGGTGGACAGCAGGATGCCGCGGATGTCCGCATGCGCCCGGAACTTGCTCGCCACGGCACGGCGCATCACGTCGTCCTTGACACGCTCCCAGTCCCGCCGCAATGGCCTGGACGGATCACGCCCCAGTTCGGCGGCCCGCAGGGGCGTACGGGCCCGACGGATCAGATCGGCATGCCGGGTGCCGATGAACTTCTGGGCCTGGAAATAGTGCTCCGAGGTCGGCCACAGGTGCCCGTCGAGCTCCACGCTGTGCGCGGAGAAGTTCGAGAAGCAGCCGTAGGGGACGTCGTCGGCGCCGTAGAAGTAGATCGTCATTCGACCCTCGTCGCAGGTACGGAACCCGCACGCTCCCAGCCCCCCGGCCACCCCCGCAACCGGTTTCGCCCACCCTTCGCTGTCTCCATCGCCCCCACCGGCGTCACCGGCCCGTGTGTGATCCGCCGGGGCGGCCCGCCGTCGCCGCCCTGAACTCCTTCCCCCGGCCGTTTAGGATCGGTGGCAACCGCCTCCCCGAGCAGGAAGGCGGGTGTCGCCCATGACACCGATGTCCGCCCAGTGGCCGCGTTACGTGCGGGTCGCGCCGTGGCTGCTGATCGTCGGCGGGCTGGTGTGGAACGCCCTCGAACCGGCCGACTACTGGGGCGACCCACTGCTGGCCGCGGCCGCCGTGCTGGCGGGTGCGCTGCTCCCGCTGCGGGACGTGATCGCGGTGGGCGCCGCCAACATCGTCGGGATCCTGGTGCTCACCACCCGCGACGGCTCGCTCGGCACCCGGGCCGGCTGGCTGGAGCTGGCCAACACGCTCTTCGCCGCACTGCTCGGCGTCTGGCTCAACCGCCTGCTCGCGCGCCACGGGCGCCGCCTGGCCACGGTCCGCTCGGTCGCCGAGGCGGCGCAGCAGGCCGTGCTGCCCGATCCCCCCGAGCGGGTCGGCGAGCTCTCCGTGGCGGCCTGCTACCGCGCCGCCCAGACCGAGGCGCTGATCGGCGGGGACGCGTACGCGCTGCAGGACACGCCGTACGGGGTGCGGATGCTGATCGCGGACGTCCGCGGCAAGGGCCTGCCGGCGGTGGCGGCGGTCTCGGTGCTGCTGGGGGCGTTCCGGGAGAACGCCTCGCGCGAGGCCGACCTGGTGGGGCTCGCGGACGCGCTCGAGGGGTCGCTCGGGCGCGAGAGCGCGCACCGCGGCGAGGAGCTGCGGATGGAGGGGTTCATCACCGCGCTGCTGGTGGAGTTCGCCCCGGGGTCGGCGGAGCTGCGAGTGCTGAACTGCGGCCACCCGGGTCCGTACCTGCTGGACGGCGCCGACGGCGGGGTGCGGCGCCTGGACGCCAGCGATCCGGCGCTGCCGCTCGGCATGGGCGCCCTGGGACTGTCGCGGCCGGTGCCGGACGTGTGGCCGTTCGCGCCGGGCCACACGCTGCTGCTGGTCACCGACGGCGTGACGGAGGCCCGCGACGGCGGCGGCACGTTCTACGACCCGGTGACCGGCCTGGCCCCGCTCGGACCGTTCCGGGGGCCGCACGACGCCCTGGACGCCCTGGTCCGCGACGTGGAGCGGTGGACCGGCGGGCCCCGCGACGACGACATGGCCCTCCTCGCCGTAACCCGCCACCGCGCTCCCGCAGCGACCGGCCCGTGACCGGGGCGGCCGTAAATGAGGTAGCGCGTCCTACCCTGGGCGGCATGGGTGTGCCTGCGACGGTGGACGACGACGGCCGGACGGCCGATGAGGACGGCTTCGCGGCGCTGCTCCGGCTGGTGGCCGGGCGCGGCGTCGTGGTGCTGAGCGGCGCGGGGCTGTCCACCGAGTCGGGCATCCCCGACTACCGGGGCGCCACCGGCAGCCGACGGCGCGGCACGCCCATGACCTACCAGGAGTTCACCGGCAGCGAGTCGGCCCGCCGCCGTTACTGGGCCCGCAGCCACGCCGGCTGGCACACGATCGCCCGGGCCGAGCCCAACGCCGGGCACCTCGCGGTCGAGCAGCTGCGCCGCTCCGGCCACGTCTCGGCGGTCATCACCCAGAACGTGGACGGTCTGCACCACGCCGCCGGCACCCGCCACGCGGTCGAGCTGCACGGCGGCCTCGACCGGGTGGTCTGCCTCGACTGCCGGCGCACCACCGCCCGCGAGGAGCTCGGCCGGCGGCTGGAGCAGCTGAACGGCGGGTTCCGGGAGGCGGGCGCGGTCCTGCGGCCGGACGGGGACGCGGAGCTGCCGCAGCAGCTGGTGGACGGGTTCCGGGTGGCGCCGTGCGAGGCCTGCGGCGGGGTGCTCAAGCCGGACGTGGTCTTCTTCGGCGAATCCGTGCCCAAACCACGGGTCCAGCACTGCTTCGAGCTGGTGGATGCCGCTCAGGCGCTGGTGGTCCTCGGCTCTTCGCTCACCGTGATGTCCGGTCTGCGCTTCGTCCGCCACGCCGCCCGCACCGGTACCCCGGTCGCCATCGTCAACCAGGGTCCGACCCGCGCCGACGACCTCGCCGCCACCCGCCTCGACCTGCCCCTCGGCCCCACCCTCACCGATCTCGCCCACCGCGTCCGCACCACCCCAGGACCCTGCCTCTGATCGGTACGTCGGGTACAGGGTCGTACGGGGTCAGGACTCCGGGGTGGTGAAGGTCAGACCGCCGGCGGCGAGACGACGACGGCCCGGGGCCGCGGTAGCCGGCTCCTCCGGGGCCGGGGGCAGGAAGAGGGACCGGTCCACCGGTGGGAGCGGGCGGCGGTCCCCGGTGGCGGGGCGGTGGGCGGCCGGCGCGGCGGCGTTCGGCAGGCCCAGCGGGCGGCGCTGATCGGTCATGCGGGCCAGTCTTCACCACCCCGCCCCGGTTGAACATCCCGGGCGGTCATCGGTTCGCCGACTCGATCCCGTGACCCGGCGTCAGGCCAACCCCGCCCTGGCGCTCTTCACGCACCGGGAAGCCGCAACCCAATCCCAAAGAACCCGTTGACACTTCGAGATGTCAAAGTATTCTTTGACATATGGAGATCAGCGATCCCAAGGCGATCCGGGCCCTGGCCCACCCGCTCCGGCTCGACCTGCTGGAGCTGCTGACCGCCACCGGCGCGGCCACCGCGGCCCGGTGCGGACGCTCCCTGGGCACCTCGCAGGCGAGCTGCTCGTTCCACCTGCGCCAACTCGCCAAGTACGGCTTCGTCGAGGACGCCGGTCCCGGCCGGGACCGACGCGAACGCCTCTGGCAGGTGCCGGACCCGACCCGGCCGATCCGCATCGCGGCGGCCGAAAGCCCGGCACTCAGGCAGGAGTTGGAGCACCTGGTGATCGAGCGGCAGATGCACGCGATCCTGGCGCACGCCGATCGGCGGGACGCCGAGTCCACCGCCTGGCGCCGCAAGGCGGGCATCGTCACCGCGCTCGCGGTGCTCTCCGCAGAGGAGGCCGCCGACCTGCGCGAGCAGTGGAAGGCACTCCTCGCGCCGTACGTCGAACGGACCAGGAACAGCGGCAACACCCGGCACCGGCCCGGGCAGCACCACGTCCGGTACTTCATGGCGGCGACACCGCTGCCGGATCTCGAATCGGGGGAGAATCAGGATGAGTCCGACCACTGACCGCACGATCGACTTCACCACCGGCGCGCCCGTCGCGGGCTCGCTCGACGTCGCCTGGGTCCATGGCGCGGCCGGTGAGCCGAACCTCCAGGTCCACCACTACGACGAGCACACCGTCATCCTGCGGCAGAGCAAGCGGGTCACCTACGAGGCGCCGTTCCTGTTCCTGCTGTTCGGCGAGGAGCGGGCCCTGCTGCTGGACACCGGCGCCACCGAGGACGCGGAGCTGTTCCCGCTGCGCGCCACCGTCGACCGGCTGATCGACCAGTGGCTGGAGCGGCACCCGCGCGAGGGGTACGGCCTGGTCGTCGCGCACACCCACGGGCACGGCGACCACGTCGCGGCCGACGCCCAGTTCGCCGACCGGCCGCAGACCGCGGTGGTGGCCCGCGAGCCCGAGGCGGTACGGGACTTCTTCGGCTTCGGCGACGGCTGGCCGACCGGCGCGGTCACCTTCGACCTCGGCGGCCGGGTGCTGGACATCCTCGGCTCCCCGGGCCACCACGCCGCCGCGATCACCTGCTACGACCCGTGGACCGGCATCCTGTTCACCGGCGACACCGTCTACCCCGGGCGCCTGTACGCCTTCGACTTCCCCGCCTTCCGGGCAACCCTGGACCGGCTGGTCGCCTTCGCCGAGACCAACCCCGTCACCCATGTCCTCGGCTGCCACGTGGAGATGAAGCGCCGCCGGCGCCGCGACTACCCGATCGGCGCCACCTACCAGCCGGCCGAGCACCGACTCGAGTTGACCTCCGCCGACCTCGCCGCCGTCCGCGACGCCGCCCACGCCGTCGCCGGACGCAAGGGCATCCACCGCTACGACAACTTCGTGATCTTCAACGAGCCGGGCAAGGCCGACCAGCTCCGCCTGCTGGCGCGCGGCCGTCTCCACCAGGCCCTCGCGAAGCTCACCCGCCGCAACTGACACCCGCCGAACCGGCAACGGCCTGCCAGGGACGTGGAGTTCACCCCACCCCGGCAGGCCGCGGCCGCGTCGGCGAATCGTCAGACCACCAGCCCGGTCGCACCGTAGCCGAGCGCCCGGGACGGCGTCTGGGCGTCGACCGCCTGGCCGGGGTCGGGCCGCCAGTCGGCCATCAGCGTCACGCCCGGCTCAACCAGGTCCATCCCCTTGAACCAGGAGGTCATCGTCTCCCGGTCCCGGACGTACAACTGCTGCCCCACACCGACCCGGTACGCCTCCGTCATCCGGCCCACCTGGGCCCGGGTCTCGGGGTCGGCGAGGTCCTGCGAGAGATGGGAGATGGCGATGTAGCTGCCGGGAACCACGGCGTCGCGGTAGGCGGCGACCAGGCCGGCCGGGTCATCCTCGTCCTCGACGAAGACCAGGAGGCCGCCCATCAGGATGCCGACCGGTCGGCTCAGGTCGATCAGTTC
This sequence comes from Kitasatospora cinereorecta, assembly GCF_024172095.1. Lineage (GTDB taxonomy): Bacteria > Actinomycetota > Actinomycetes > Streptomycetales > Streptomycetaceae > Kitasatospora > Kitasatospora cinereorecta. Next base: position 312,798 of record NZ_JAMZDX010000004.1, read on the forward strand.
ACGGACCGCGGGGTGCGACCAGATCTGCTCCGGCTCGCGGCCGTCCGCCTCGATGATGGCGGCCAGCGGCACCTCGGCGAGGATCTCCTCACCGTGCAGGACCGCCGACGGCTCGTGGTCGACGTAGACGACCCGGGCCTGCGGATTGCCGGCGTGCGCGACCTCGTGGACGTTGTTCACCGTCGGCAGGCCGGACCCCAGGTCGATGAACTGGTCGACGCCCTGCGCCAGCAGGAAGCGCACGGTCCGGCGCAGCCAGTCCCGGTTGGCCCGGGCGAGCAGGTCGACGCTGGGCAGCATCGCCTTGATCCGCTCCGCCTTCTCGCGGTCCACCGCGAAGTTGTAGAGCCCGCCCAGGTAGTAGTCGTAGATCCGTGCGATGTTGGCGACGTCCACGTCGGCCGTCGGCCGCGGGGTGGCGGTGGTCATGAGGGGCCCTCACCTCAAACGGGAGCACACCACACCGGCGCGCCCGGACACCGCCGGATCCTATCCACTGTTTTCCGGACACGTGGCCGAACAAAGGATATTGACGACGCGTCAGGTCTGGCGCCAGGACTCCCGAGTGGCCGAGCACGACGTTGCATCCCCGTCCTGCGCCTGCACTCAACCGGCCGCGACCGCGCGCGGGCAGGTCACCTGCGCGGGGCGCCGGCCCCGTTCAGCTCGGACTGGGCGCGGCCGAGGCCGGCGGTGACGAGGGTTTCGACGGCGTCGGCGCAGCGGTCCAGGAGGGTGGGGAGGGTCTGCTGCTCCTCGGGGGTGAAGGCGGCGAGGACGAAGGAGCCGACGGTGGTTCCCTTGGGCGGGCGGCCGAGGCCGAAGCGCAGGCGCAGGTAGTCCCGGGTGCGCAGCGCCGCGTTGATCGAGCGGGCGCCGTTGTGGCCGGCGGGGCCGCCGCCGCGCTTGAGGCGGGCGACTCCGAACGGGAAGTCCAGGTCGTCCTGGACGACGAGCAGGCGGTCGACCGGGATCCCGTGCCTGCGCAGCAGGGCGGCGACCGGGCGGCCGGAGAGGTTGATGAAGAGCTGGGGTTTGGCCAGAACCACCTGTCGTCCGCCGATCTCGATCTCGGCGACGCGGGAGCGCAGGCCGTGCCTGCGGAAGCGGGCGCCGTGGCGTTCGGCAAGCCGGTCGACGACCAGGAAGCCGGCGTTGTGCCGGGTGCCGGCGAACCAGCGGGTCGGGTTGCCCAGTCCGGCGATCAACCAGCGGTCCTCGGCCGTCGTCACGGGAATCGTCCTCCTCGGGTGCGGTGCTGGGGCCGACCGTCGGCCCGCGCCGGCAGCAGTCTGCCGAACCGCCCCGGGGTCCATGATCGCGGGGTGGCCGACCACCGCCGATCGCCCGACCACGGCCCCTCGCCGGACCCGCCGCGCGCCGGTGACAACGGGTGACGACCGGCGACTACCGGCCACCGGACGCGCCCCGCACGGCCGCCTTCCAGCGTGGCTGCACCCGCCCGGCACGGCCTGATCGGTAGACTCGATCGGGTTGTCTTGTTTCTCATCGCCTTCGGTTGCCGGCCGTGGGACCTATGGACGAGGACCGTGTTGGCTGTGATGACCCACTCCGAGGCGCCGCCCGCGTTGTTCCCCGGCCGTCCGGCGCCCGCCGTCCGCACGCTGGTGGACGTGGTGCGCGCGACGGCTGCGGCGTACCCGGACGAGCCGGCCCTCGACGACGGCCGCCGGGTCCTGACGTACGGCGCGCTGGCCACGGAGGTGGAGCGGCTGCGGCGCCGGCTGGCGACGGCGGGGATCGGGCTCGGCGACCGGGTGGGCATCCGGGTGCCGTCGGGCACCAACGACCTGTACGTGTCGATCCTGGCCACGCTCGCGGCGGGCGCCGCGTACGTGCCGGTGGACGCGGAGGACCCGGACGAGCGGGCCGAGCTGGTGTTCGGCGAGGCGGACGTGAACGCGGTGCTCGGTGCCGAGGCGCAGCTGAGCCGGGTGAAGCCGTCGGGGAACGAGGCGGCGGACCCGGGCCCGGAGCACGACGCGTGGATCATCTTCACCTCGGGCTCGACCGGCCGGCCGAAGGGCGTGGCGGTGAGCCACCGCAGCGCGGCGGCGTTCGTGGACGCCGAGGCGGCGATGTTCCTCCAGGACGAGCCGATCGGCCCGGGCGACCGGGTGATGGCCGGTCTGTCGGTCGCGTTCGACGCGTCGTGCGAGGAGATGTGGCTGGCGTGGCGGCACGGGGCGTGCCTGGTGCCGGTGCCGCGTTCGCAGGTGCGCAGCGGCGCCGACCTGGGTCCGTGGCTGGCGGAGCAGGAGATCTCCGTGATCTCGACGGTGCCGACGCTGGCGGCGCTGTGGCCGGCGGAGGCGCTGAACGAGGTGCGGCTGCTGATCTTCGGTGGTGAGGCGTGCCCGCCGGAGCTGGTGGAGCGGCTGGTCACCGAGGGTCGCGAGGTGTGGAACACCTACGGTCCGACCGAGGCGACGGTGGTGGCGTGCGGGTCGCTGATGACCGGCGAGGGCCCGATCCGGATCGGCCTGCCGCTGGACGGCTGGGAGCTGGCCGTGGTGGACGAGGCCGGGGAGCCCGTCGCGATGGGCGGCAGCGGCCAGCTGGTGATCGGCGGCGTGGGCCTGGCCCGCTACCTGGATCCGGCGAAGGACGCGGAGAAGTACGCCCCGCTGGAGTCGCTGGGCTGGGCGCGCGCCTACCGCAGCGGCGACCTGGTCCGGGCGGAGCCCGAGGGCCTGGTGTTCCTGGGCCGCGGTGACGAGCAGATCAAGCTGGGCGGCCGCCGGATCGAGCTGGGCGAGGTGGACGCCGCGCTGCAGGCGCTGCCGGGGGTGGCGGGCGCGGCGGCCGCGGTGCGGACCGCGCGCAGCGGCAACCAGCTGCTGGTGGGCTACCTGGTGGCCCAGGAGGGCTTCGACCGGGAGTCGGCGGTGGAGCGGCTGCGGGCCGAGCTGCCGGCGGCCCTGGTGCCGCTGCTCGCCGCGGTGGACGAGCTGCCGACCCGGACCTCCGGCAAGGTGGACCGCGACGCGCTGCCGTGGCCGCTGCCCGATCTGGAGCAGTCCGGACCGAGCGAGCAGCTGTACGGCACCGAGGCGTGGCTGGCCGAGCAGTGGGCCGAGGTGCTCGGTGTGCCGGTCCGCGGCGCGGGCGACGACTTCTTCGCGATCGGCGGCGGTTCGCTGGCCGCCGCGCAGCTGACCACCCGCTTGCGGACCCGCTACCCGGCGGTGTCCGTCCTCGACATCTACCAGCAGCCGACGCTGCGGCGCCTGGCCCGGCTGCTGGAGCGCTCCGCGCAGGCGGACGGGCGGGCCCGTACGGTCGCGCCGACCCCGGCCCGGGCGGGGCTGCTCCAGCTGCTGCTGTTGCTGCCGCTGGCGACGGTGACCGGCCTGCGCTGGAGCGTCGCGCTGCTGGCGTTCGGCAATGTGCTGCACCTGCTCGGCGGCTACGCGTGGGCTCCGACGGCGTCCTGGTGGGCGGTGGGCGCCGGGGCGCTGCTGCTGTTCTCGGCGCCGGGCCGGATCGCGCTGGCGGCGGGCGGGGCGCGGCTGCTGCTGCGCGGCGTCAAGCCGGGCACGTACCCGCGCGGCGGCTCGGTGCACCTGCGGCTGTGGACGGCCGAGCGCCTCGCCGAGGCGTCCGGGGCCGACGAGCTGTCCGGCGCGTGGCTGATCCGCTACGCCCGGGCGCTGGGTGCCAAGGTCGGCGAGGACGTGGACCTGCACACCCTGCCGCCGCTGACCGGTCTGCTGAAGCTGGGCAAGGGCAGCGCGGTGGAGAACGAGGTCGACCTGTCCGGCTACTGGCTGGACGGCGACCGGCTGGAGATCGGCCCGATCCGGATCGGGTCGGGCGCGGTGATCGGCACCCGTTCGACGCTGTTCCCGGGCGCCCGGGTCGGCAAGCGGGCCGAGGTCGCGCCGGGTTCCGGCGTCACCGGGCACGTCCCGACCGGCCAGCGCTGGGGCGGCGCCCCCGCCGTCAAGATCGGCAAGGCGGAGCGCGGCTGGCCCAAGCAGCGTCCGCACCGCACCACGTTCTGGGCCGCGGTGTACGGCGCGACCGGTTTCGGCCTGGCCCTGCTGCCGCTGCTGTCCGCCGTCCCGGCGCTGCTGATCGCGGGCCTGTTCGTCCACCCGGGCGACGACCTGCCGACCGCCCTGCGCGGCGCCCTGCTGGCCGTCGTCCCGGCCACCCTGGCGTACGGGCTGGCGTACGCGGCGCTGGTGCTGGCCGCGGTGCGGGCGCTGAGCGTCGGCCTGCGCACCGGCTACCACCCGCTGCACGGCCGGGTCGGCTGGCAGGCCTGGACGGTCAGCCAGCTGATGGACCTGGCCCGGGAGACCCTGTTCCCGCTGTACGCCGGCCTGATCACCCCGGTGTGGCTGCGCCTGCTCGGCATGCGGGTGGGCCGCCGCGCCGAGGTGTCGACGGTGCTCGCGCTGCCCAGCCTGACCCGGGTCGGCGACGGTGCCTTCCTCGCCGACGACACCCTGATCGCCCCGTACGAGCTGGGCGGCGGCTGGGTGCGGGTCGGGAAGGCGGAGATCGGCCGCAAGGCGTTCCTCGGCAACTCCGGGATGACCGCGCCGGGCCGCTCGGTGCCCGACCGGGGCCTGGTCGGGGTGCTCTCGGCGACCCCGAAGAAGGCCAAGCGCGGCAGCTCGTACCTGGGCATGCCGCCGGTGAGGCTGCCCCGCTCGGCCGACCGGGCGGAGGCGGGCCGCACCTACGACCCGCCGACCCGGCTGATGTGGGCCCGCGGCCTGACCGAGCTGGGCCGGCTGGTGCCGGTGTTCGCCTCGTCCACGCTGGCCGTGCTGACCGTGGCCGCGCTGTGCGCGCTGGACCGGCCGCTGCTGGCCGGCCCGGTGCTGCTCGCTTCCGGACTGGCGGCCTGTGTGGTGTCGGTCGCCGCGAAGTGGCTGCTGGTCGGCCGGTTCCGGGCGGTGGAGCACCCGCTGTGGAGCGGCTTCGTGTGGCGCAACGAGCTGGCCGACACCTTCGTGGAGGTGCTGGCGGTGCCGTGGCTGGTCGGCCGGGTGCTGGGCACCCCGCTGCTCAACCTGTGGCTGCGCTCGCTCGGCGCCCGGGTCGGGCGCGGGGTGTGGTGCGAGAGCTACTGGCTGCCCGAGGCCGACCTGGTCACCCTGGGCGACGGGGTGAGCATCAACCGGGGCTGTGTGCTGCAAACTCACCTCTTCCATGACCGGATCATGAGGCTGGATACTGTGATTCTCCGCGAGGGTGCCACCCTGGGCCCGGGCGGAATCGTGCTGCCCGGCAGTACGGTCGGGGAACGCTCCACCCTCGGCCCGGCCTCCCTCGTGATGCGTGCGGAGACCGTCCCGGCCGACACCCGCTGGCTCGGCAACCCGATCGAGGCCTGGCACCAGCCATGATCGAGACCGCGCACGGAGAGAACGCACCGGTGAGCCCCAAGCAGGTCGTCGCAGCGGCCGACCCGTACTTCCCGAACAACGGCGACCACCGGTTCCACGCCCACCGGTACGAGCTCACCCTCGACTACCGGCCCGGACCGAACCGGCTCGCCGGCACCGCCCGGATCAACGCCATAGCGGGCGTCGGCGCGCCGCTGCGCGAGTTCGCCCTGGACCTGGCCGACTTCCGGATCGGCCGGGTGCTGGTGGACGGCCGCGCCGCGCACTACACGCACCGCGCCGGGAAGCTGCGGATCAAGCCCGCCAAGGCCCCGGCGGCCGGCGCCGCGTTCACCGTCGACGTGCACTGGTCGGGCAACCCGAAGCCGGTCCGCAGCCCGTGGGGCGGGCTGGGCTGGGAGGAGCTGACCGACGGCGCCCTGGTGGCCAGCCAGCCGGTCGGCGCACCGTCCTGGTACCCCTGCAACGACCGCCCGTCCGACAAGGCGAGCTACCAGATCTCGGTCACCACCCCGTCCGCGTACTCCGTGGTCACCGGCGGCCGGCTGCTCACCCGCACCACCCGCGCCTCGGCCACCACCTGGGTGTACGACCAGCCGGCGCCGACCGCCAGCTACCTGGTCGGACTGTCGATCGGCGTGTACCGGCCGGTGCCGCTGACCGAGCCGCACGGCGGCGGGGTGCCGCAGACCGGGTACGTCCCGGCCCGGCTGCAGCCGCAGTTCGAACACGACTTCGCCCGGCAGCCGCAGATGATGGCGCTGTTCGAGGAGCTGTTCGGCCCGTACCCGTTCGCCGAGTACACGGTGGTCGTCGCGGACGAGGAGCTGGACGTCCCGGTGGAGGCGCAGGGCCTGGCCACCTTCGGCACCAACCACGTCGACGGCGCCCGCAGGTTCGAACGGCTGGTCGCGCACGAGCTGGCCCACCAGTGGTTCGGCAACAGCGTGACCATCTCCGGGTGGCAGCACATCTGGCTCAACGAGGGCCTGGCCAAGTACGCCGAGTGGCTCTGGTCGGAGCGCTCCGGCGGCCCCTCCGCCCACCACAAGGCCGAGGCCGCGTACCGCCAGGTCACCGCTTTCCCCCAGGACCTGCGCATCGGCGACCCCGGCCGGCGCCTGCTCTTCGACGACCGCGTCTACGAGCGCGGCGGCCTGACCGTGCACGCCCTGCGCGTCGCGCTCGGCGACGACGCCTTCTTCCGCATGCTCCGCGGCTGGGCCACGCTCAACCGCCACTCGGTCGTCACCACCGCGGACTTCGTCGCCCACGTCGCCCGTTCCACCGACCGGCCGGTGGGCGACCTGCTCACCGCCTGGCTGGACCGCCCCGAACTCCCCCCGTTCCCGGTCCGCACCCCGCCCCCGCCGCCGGCCGCGCCGCTGCGGGCCGCCCCCGCCACGCGCTTCTGGCTCCGCCGGCCCAGCGGGTCCTGAGACCTGTCCGGCACCTCCCGCCCGGCGGGCGCCGGTTCAGCGGGCCAGCACCAGGCGGGTCCAGCTGACGCCGGGGCGGCCGTGCAGGTCGCCGCGGTGGGTGCGGTGGACGGCGGCCAGGCCGCTACGGCGGGCCAGCTCCGCGGTCTCCTCCGCGGTCACCGGGAACATCCGCCGGCCCGGCGGCACCGGGCCGTGCCGCAGCGACAGCACCACCAGGCCGCCGTCGGCCAGCAGCGCGGCCAGGGCCGGCATCCCGGCGGCGCGCTCGGGCTCGTCCAGGTGCATCCAGACCGCGGTCAGCAGGACCAGGTCGAAGCGCTCCCGACGGCCCCTCAGCAGCGCCAGCTCCGGCAGCGCGTCGTCCACCCACTCGATCGCCCGCTCCGCGTGCAGCCGCTGCCCGATCGCCCGGAACTCCGCGACCGGCTCGGCCGCCACCACCCGGTGGCCGAGCGCGGCGAGCGCCGCCGCGTCGCGGCCGCTGCCGGCGCCGACGTCCAGCACCGAGACCGGCGAGGTGGGGAAGAACTGCAGCAGCTCCCGGTGCACCTCGGCGAACGTCACGCTCTCGTACTGCTTGGCCAGTTCCGCGGCCGCCACACCGTACCCGGCCGTCCCACCCACGCCTGCGTCCATGCCGTCGGACCCTACCGCCGGACCCCGATCGCCCGGAACCCGATCAACCGGAACCGGATCGGCCCGGAACACATCCTCATCGGTGCAGCCACGGACCATCAGGTGTGATCTGCAGCACGTCCTGTCGGTCCTCGGTCCGCGACGGACGGCTGGTGCGTGCAGCGACCAGCGGCCGACGGGACCGGACTGTCGGCGGCGGCCGCTACGTTTTCCGACATCACCGCGGACGGGGTGGAGGAACCCCCGGTCGGCTGCGGGGTTTTCCGACGACGTGAAGAGCACGAGGTGGGGTCGTTATGGGTTGGCTTGCGGCGGGCGACGGGTACGAGGTCGCCCTGGTGGAGGGCAGGGTGACGGCCCGCTCGACGGCCGGCCGTTCCGCCGGGCGGCAGTTGAAGTCGCTGCCGAAGGCGGTGCGCGAGCATCCGCAGACGGACCGGCTGCGCCGCCTGGCCGCCTGGCTGGACCGGCACGCCGCGTCCTGCCGCGAGCAGGTGGACGCGTGGATGGTCTCCTCGCTGCCGGTGCCGACCGATCTGCTGGCCCGGGTCTGGCCGGACGAGGCCTGGCAGGCCGCCCTGCGCGACCTGGTGGTGGTCGGCGAAGGCGAGGACGAGGTCGGCTTCCTGCGCGACGCCACCGCCGACGGCGGTCTGCGGCTGGTCGACCTGGACGGCGAGACCGTCCGGATCGCCCCGGCCACGGTGACCCTGCCGCACCCGGTGCTGCTGGAGGACCTGGACGACCTGCGGGAGTTCGCGGCCGAGCTCGGCGTGGTGCAGAGCGTGGACCAGATCCACCGGGCGACCTGGCGCAAGCCCGACGACCTGGCCGAGAAGGCCACCGAGGTCACCGACTTCACCGGCGGCCGGTTCGCCTCCCGGTTCGGCCTGGCGGCCCGCGCCACCTCGCTCGGCTACCGGGTCTCCGGCGGCTACGCGACCACCCGGGTGCGCGACGGCGGACGGACGCTGGAGCCCGCGGTGTGGATCGGCGAACCGTACTGGGACGGCGAGTCGGAGACCGGCGCGCTGTGCTGGCGCGACGGCGAAGGGCGGGTGCTGCCGCTGCGCGAGGTCGGCCCGGTCGCCTGGTCGGAGGGGATGCGGATGGCCGCCGCGCTGTACGCCGGCCGCACGGTCGAGGAGGACAAGACCGCATGAGCACCGAGCCGATGACGGGGATAACGGGAACGACGACGGGGACGGGGATGACCGAGGACCAGGCCACCGAACTGCTGCTGGCGGGCGCCGTGCTGCCCCCGGGCACCGAGGGCGCCGGCGAGCGCGCCGTGCCGCTGACCGCACGGACCTACCGTCACCCGGGCCTCGACGACCGGGTGGTGGTCCGCCTGGTGGTGGCCGAGCTGGGCGCCGCCGAGGACCAGGCGCTGGGCTTCCTCGGCCTGGCGGCGGACGGCGAGCCGGCCGAGGTGGGCCTGGGCCTGCGTCAGGCACTGGGCTTCCCCGAGTGGGTGCTGGCCCACCACCCGCAGGACGGCCACCACGCGCTCGGCATCATGCCGGAGCTGGAGCGGGTCGCCAAGCAGGCGGTGTCGCGCCCCAAGGCCGCGCTGGACACCTACACGGAGATCGCCGAGCGGCTGGCCGCCGCCGTGCCGCACTTCCTGCCGACCTTCTACGAGCAGGCCGGCCGGGTCTTCCTCGGCGTGGAGAACTCCCAGTACGCCGCACAGATGTTCGCCCGGGCCCGCAAGGCCGAGGCGCAGCACGGCCTGGCCCTGGACGAGCAGCGCCTGGACGCGGTGTTCCTGGAGTTCGCGCTGGCCGGCGCGCTGCCGGTCAAGGTGCTGTCGGGGTACGCCAAGGAGCTGAGCGCCCGGGTGCCGGCGGCCGAGGCGTTCGACCGGTTCCGGCGGCTGTGCGTGCGGCGCACGGCGGGCGGCCTGGAGCCGTCCGCGGTGATGGCGGCCGACCTGCGGCGCCTGGCCAAGGCGGCCGGCACCGACCCGGAGGAGGCCGAGGCCGCCTACCTGGCGGAGCTGCTGACCCTGCCGGCGACGCTGCGCGCGGCCGCGGGCTGGTGGCAGCGCCACCGCGGGGCGCTGCTGGCGCTGGCCAGGCAGGACGCCGCGGTGCGCGGCCGGCTGCTGGAGCTGATGCCGGTCTCGCACGACAGCGACCTGCCGGGTTTCTGGCTGGAGCTGCTGACCGAGTCGGGCGCCGCGGCGGGCCTGTACGACGGGGCGCTGCCGGCCGAGGAGCGTCCGTCCGACGGCGCGGCGGGCTGGTTCGGCCGCTTCCTGGCCTGGCGCGGGGAGCGGTGGAACGCCCCGGCCCGGATCCCGGCGCTCTACCCGCTGGTCGACCTGATCGCCGGGCGGCTGTGCGAGGAGCACGCGGCGGCGGGCACGACGGTCGCTTTCAGCGGTATCGACGTGGAGCTGCTGGACCAGCTGCTGGCCCTGGGCGTGCCGGTCGGCGACCCCGGTCCGCACGCCTTCCTGCGCCTGGAGCAGTGGGCGCAGGAGGAGGAGCGACGGGACCTGGTGGCGCTGGAGGCCGACCGGCGGTTCCGGCCGGCGTTCGACACCGGCGCGTCCCGGCTGTCCAACGACGACGACGGCCGGCACGCGTTCACCGTGCTGGCGGCTTCGCCGGGCGGGCGCCCGATGCTCGCCGACTGGATGGCGGAGGTCGCCCGCCGGCCGCTCGCCGCGGGCCTGCCGGAGTGCCTGAGCTCCTTCCACACCCTGGGCTGGCTGCCGGGCGAGGTCCTGGTGCTGGCCGAGGAGGAGGTGCGCGCGGCCGCGGCCACCGATGTGGCGGCGGTGATGGCGCGCACCCTGCGGGCCGGTCTGCTGGACGAGCTGTCCTGGCCGGCCTGGGAGGAGGCGGCGGGCGAGCTGGTGGCCCGCAAGGACGTGGACGAGATCGTGGTCGCCGACGCCTGGCCGCACCTGATCGCGGCCGGCGCCGCGCAGGCCCGGGTGCTCGGCGCCGACGGCACGGTGCTCACCCACGACCTGCGGATCCCGGCGGGCGACGCCTACCAGACCGGGTTCCACTACGTGGACGGCTCGCTGCTGGTCCAGTGGACCTCGCGCGCCAACAACCACCAGAAGCTCGGGTACTGGCACACCGCCGCGGACCGGGTGTTCCCGATGACCGACCCGACCGGGCTGCGCGGCACCCGCACCACCTGGCTGGGCACCCTGACCTCGCACAGCCTGCCGCTGGCGGGCGGCGGCTGCACCGGCGGCGTCGGCACCGTGCACGCCGAGGACACCGCGCTGCCCGCCGAGCGGGCGGTGATCGGCGACGGTCGGTCGTTCTGGGTGTGGGCCGACCCGGGCGGCGAGGACCCGTACACCTGGATGGAGTTCGACCCGGCGACCGGCGAGCTCGGCCGCGCCGCGAAGCCGGCGTTCCTCGCCGACGCGCTGCGCGGCGCCCCGGCGGGCAGCACGTACGAGGCCGGCTGGGTGCTGCCCGCGCCGACCGCCGACCCGGCGCCCGCCGGGGTGCCGGTGGACGGCCTGCTCGGCTGGCGCTCGATCGCGCTGCCGGACGGTACGCGCCGCGGCGAGGACCTGGCCGGACGGAGCGTCACCGTGCCCGCCGGCACCGGCACCCCGGTGCGGCTGGTCCAGTTCCCCGGCGCCGAGCAGCCGCAGGCCGTGGTCCAGGACGGCAGCTACGGCATCCGCCTGGTGGACGCCGACGGCGTCACCACCACCACCGCCCGCACCGACAACGCGCCGGGCGCGTTCGCCGAGGGCACCCTGATCCTGCCGCCGCTGCGGTTCTGGCACCTGCTGCGGGCCCGCGACGCGCAGGGCTCGGCGGCGCTGCGGCGCCTGGACGGCGAGACCGCGGCCGCGCTGCTGAAGGCTGCCTGCGCGGTGGACCCGCAGCAGCCGGACACGCTGCCCGAGGCGATCCGTGCCCTGCTGCCGGAGGTCACCTCCGACGCGCTGCTCGCGGGCATCGCCGGTGTGGTGCGCTACGCCGTCGCCCCGTACCAGCGGCTGCAGGCCGTCACCGAGCGGCTGGAGCTGGAGCTGGCCGGCGGCGCCACCGCAGGCACGGTCGCCCCCGGCCCGGGCGACCGGGAGATCCAGCCCGCGCTGAGCGGTCTGGGCGCCATGTCCAGCTGGTACAACAACAAGGCGACCCGCTACGCCGCCGAGCAGCTGGCCTTCCTGGCCGCGGCGACTGCGCCCGAGGCGGTGGCCGCCGCGCCGGGCACGGTGCACCTGGACGCCGTGGAGCCGCCGGCCGAGCGGATCGACTGGGCGATGCTGCCCGTCCTGCCCTCGGCGGTGGCGCTGCGCGCGGTGTCGGCCACCGCGCGGCCCGAGGACCGGGCGGCGCTGACCGGCCTGTTCGAGCTGCTCGCCGGACTCGGCCTCACCAGCCCGGCCGGGACGGCCCGCTGGCGCACCGTCCGGCTGAAGGTGGCCGCCGGTCACCTGGTCGGCCGGGACGGCACGGTCCGCCACGGCGACCGGAAGAGGCTGCTGCCGCTCGGCGGAGGGGCGTTCCTGTTCTTCGTCGACGCCGACGTGGCGACCGGCGGCGACACCGAGGCGACCGCACTGTTCCACGACCCGGCGGGCGCGTTCGCCGTCCCCGAGCCGTACACCCAGGTCTCCGCCGAGCCGCTGGACGGCGGCCCGGACGACGACCGGATGGCCGAGCTGGTGGCGTACGCGGCCGGGCGGGAGCCGGCGCCGTGGTTCCCGGAGGCGGCCGCCCGGTTCGCCGAACTGACCGGCGTCACCGCCACCATGGCCGCCCTGGTGGTGGCCGGCCTGCCGCACGTGGAGGGCTGGGAGCGCAACTTCCTGCCCCCCGAGACCCGGGCGCTGCTCGGGCTGAAGGTCGCCGACGCGGCGGTCGCCCGCGACGAGCTGCGCGCCCTCGGCGCCGCGACCCGCCGGGCGCTGCTGGCCGCGCTGGTGCCGGCCGACCCGGTGCTGCTGTGGACCGAGGGCCCGGAGGTGGCCGCGGCCGCCCGGGTGTGGAACGAGCGGGTGGGCCGCCGGGTGGCCGTCCCGGAGGCGCTGCTGGCCGAGGCGGTCCGCGCGGTGCGCACCGGCTGGAAGTCCCGCGAGGCGCTCGCTGCCGTGCTGGACCCGGCCGCGTCCCGGGAGCTGACCGAGGACCTGGCCTGGACCGTCCGCGGCGACCGGGTGGTGCCGGTCGAGTCGCGGCCCGGCTTCACCGCGCAGACTCTGGTCGGCGCGGTGGCGATGGCAGGCTGGCTGGCCCACCGGCTGCCGGCCGGCGACCCGCTGCGCTCCCCGCTGCCCGCCGTGCTGGCCGACGTCCGCGCCCGGCTGGCCGCCCCGGAGCTGATGCTCGACCTCGGCCGGTACGTCAGCCTGTCGAACTTCCGCAAGGTCGCCGGCGCCGCCGGCGAGGTGACCGACACGTACGAGCGGTACGGCGCGATCGTCATGGCGACCCACGACGACCAGCCGGCGCCGGGCATCCGCACAGCCCTGCTGGACGCGGCCGGCCAGGACCCGTACCTGCCGGCGCTGCGGGAGAACTCCACCGAGCCGTTCCCGGCCGAGGCCGCGCTGGCGGCCGCCCGCTCGGCCGCGTTCGAGGCGCTGCTCGCCGACCCGGGCGAGCCGGCCGCCGGCGAGCGCGGCGCGGACGGCACCTGGTGGCCGCAGGACCCGACCCGCTCGGTGCCCGACCTGGTCGAGACCGTCGCCGCGGAGCACGGCCTCGGCGCGGACGCCGCGGCGCTGTACCTGATGCTGCTGGCCATGCCGGACCCGACCGACCGCAACACCGCCCGCTGGACGGGCTGGCGGCCGGCCCGGCTCAAGGCGGCCCGGGCCGAGCTGGCGGCGACCGACCTGGTCGTTGAGGCCTCCCGTACCCGCGCCGGGCGCACGCTGTTCCTGCCCGGCGGCTGGAGCGAGCAGCGCAGCCCGTACCTGCCGCTGGAGACCTGGAAGCTCCCGCTGCTGCTCGGCGGCGGTTCCACCGCGCTGGGCGTGCAGCTGCCGGCGGAGCCGCCGGCCGGGCTGTACCGCCGGGCCTGGCAGCGCCTGCTCGACGGCGACCTGCCCCGCTTCGAGGAGCTGAAGGCGCCCAGGGCCCGGCGCGGCCGCCGCCGCTGACCCGGCGTTCCCCACCCGGGGTGCGGCGCCGTGCGCGCCGCACCCCGGTCCGACCACCGTTTCCCCGATCCGCACCGAAGGACCCGCATCATGACAACGACCCCCGACCAGGCGGCCCCGCAGGCCCGGCAGATCCTGCCGGCCGAGGAGCGCCACCAGCAGGAGCTGGCCTTCCTCGCCGCCTTCGACGAGGGCCCCCGCCCGCCCGGCTGGGCGCTCACCCCGAGCGCCGTGGTGACCTTCGTCTGCGGCAGCGGCGGCGAGGCGCTGAGCCTGCCGCCGAAGCGCCGCAAGGACGGCGCGCTGCCCGCCAAGCTGGTGGTGGCGCCCAAGTTCGTTGGCGAGCGCGCCCTGGTGGAGCGCTGCGTGGTCACCCTCGCCGGTGAGCGCGGCCTGCTGCTGGTCGGCGAGCCCGGCACCGCCAAGTCGATGCTCTCCGAGCTGCTGGCGGCCGCAGTCAGCGGCACCAGCGAGCTGACCGTCCAGGGCACCGCCGGCACCACCGAGGACGCCTTCCGCTACGGCTGGAACTACGCGCTGCTGCTCGCCCAGGGGCCGACCCCGCAGGCGCTGGTCGCCTCCCCGGTGATGACCGCGATGCGCACCGGCCGGGTCGCCCGGATCGAGGAGGTCACCCGCTGCCTGCCCGAGGTGCAGGACGCGCTGGTGTCGATCCTCTCCGACCGGCGGGTCAGCGTGCCGGAGCTGTCGGGCACCCCGGACGCCACGGTCGCCGCCGTCCCCGGCTTCACCGTGATCGCCACCGCGAACCTGCGCGACCGCGGCGTCTCGGAGATGTCCGCCGCGCTCAAGCGCCGCTTCAACTTCGAGACCGTCCACCCGATCGCCGACGCCGAGGCGGAGACCGCCCTGGTCCGTACCCAGGCCACGGCCGCCGTGCAGCGCGCCGGGGCGGCCTTCGGTGTCGACGACGCGGTGCTCGACGTCCTGGTCACCGTCTTCCGCGACCTGCGCACCGGCCGCTCGGCCGAGGGCTGGGACGTGGAGCGGCCCGGCACCGTGATGTCCACCGCCGAGGCCGTGCACGTCGCCGCCTCGCTCGGCCTGGCCCGCGCCTACCTGCCCGGCGGCGACGTGCTGGACCTCGTCCCCGGCCACCTGCTGGGCGCCGTCCGCAAGGACGACGCGGCCGACCACGGCCGCCTGCTCGGCTACTGGGACGGCCCGGTGCGCCGCCGCGCCGAGGACGGCTCGGCCATGTGGCGTCGCCTCTGGGACCTGCGGGAGAACCTGCGGTGACCGAGCCCCGTACCCCGACCGCCCCGGCCACCGACCCCGCCGACCCGCGCGGGGCGGTGGACGCCCTGGCCGGCTGCACCCGGCCGTACCTGATCGGCGTCCGGCACCACAGCCCGGCGCTGGCCGCCGTGGTGCCGGCGCTGCTGGAGCGGGCCGACCCGCAGGTGCTCTGCGTGGAGCTGCCCGCCGACTTCCAGTCCTGGCTGCCGCACCTCGCCGACCCCGGCACCCTCGCGCCCGTCGCCCTCGCGGGCGCGGACGGGACCGGCCGGCTCGGCTTCTACCCGTTCGCCGACTTCTCGCCCGAACTCGCCGCGATCCGCTGGGCGCGCGAGCACGGGGTGGAGGTCCGCTGCTGCGACCTGCCGCTGGCCGACAAGGGCTGGACGGCCGACGCCGCGCCGGCCGGGACCGGCGCCCGGCCGGCCGGGCGTACCTACGCCGCCGCGCTGCAGGCCTCCGGCACCGGCCGGGACGGCGACGACCTGTGGGACCGCTCGGTCGAGGTCCGGGCGCCCGGCAGCGACCCCGAGGCGGTCCGCCGGGCGGCGCTGGCGGTCGGCTGGGCGCTGCGCGGCGACGCCGTCGCCCGCGGCGGCGTCCCGGCCGGCGACCTCGCCCGCGAGGCGCACATGCGCGCCGTGATCGCCGACGCGGCGGCCGGCGGCCGCCGGGTGGTCGCGCTGGTGGGTGCCTTCCACGGCCCCGCCCTGCCCGCCGAGGACGGCGACCACCCCGCGCCGACGGCGCCACCGTCGGCCACCGCGGACGACGCCCCGGTCACCTCGCTCGTCCCGTACACCTTCGACCTGCTCGACGAGCGGTCCGGCTACCCGGCCGGCATCCGCGACCCGCGCTGGCAGCAGGCCGTGCTCGGCGCCCAGGGCGACCCGCAGCGCGTCCAGCGGGCGGCGGCCCGGGCGATCACCGACGTGTGCCGCGAGCTCCGTGCCGCCGGCCACCCCGCCGGGACCGGCGAGGCCGCCGAGACCCTGCGGCTGGCGGGCGACCTGGCCCGGCTGCGCGGCCTGCCCGCGCCCGGCCGCGGCGAACTGCTGGAGGCGGTCACCGCCGTCCTCGGCCAGGGCGAACCGCTCGGCCGCGGCCGGGCGCTGGCCCGGGCCCTGGAGACGGTGCTGGTCGGCACCGAGCGCGGGCGGCTCGCGCCCGGCACCCCGCGCTCCGGCCTCGGCCCGTCCGTGGAGGCGGAGCTGACCGCCCTGCGCCTGCCCTGCCCGGACGACCCGGACTCCCGCGAACTGCGGCTCGACCCGCTGCGCTCCCCGCTGGACGGGCGCCGCGAGGTGCTGCTCCAGCGGCTCGACGTCTGCGGCATCGGCTACGGCACACCGGTCGAGGTCGCCGGCACCGGCGACGGCGCCGCCCTGACCACCCGTTGGCGGATGGCCTGGACGCCGTCGGCCGCCGTCCGGCTCGACCTGGCCGGCGTCCGCGGCGTCACCGCCGAGATCGCCGCCGCCGGCACCCTGCGGGAGACCGCCCGCCGCCAGGCTGCGGACGGCGGGCCGACCTGCGAGCAGCTGCTGGCCGGGCTGCGCGCCGCGGCCCGCTGCGACCTGCCCGCCCTGGTGGCCGAACGGCTCACCGAGGCCGAGCACTTGCTGCCCGCCACCGCGACCCTGCCGGAACTCCTCGCCGCCCTGGACCTGCTGGAGGCACTGCGGCTGGCCCACCTGCCCGGCACCACCGAGGACACCCGGGCGCAGGCCGCCGAACTGGCCGCCACCCTGCTGGACGCGGCGGTCCGCGGGCTGCCCGGCCTGGCCGGCAGCGAGGACCCGGCGGACGCCGCCGCCCTCGTCGCCCTCGCCACCCGGGCCGGTGAGCACCGGCTCGGGCTGCGGATGGACGAGGCGCTCGCCGCTCTCGCCGCCACCGGCTCGCCGCTGGTCCAGGGCGCCGCCCTGGCCTGCCGCGTCCTGCTCGACCTGGACGCCGCCGACCGCCTCGGCGCCCGCGCCGCCGGCTGGGTCGACGCCGCCGGCGAGCCCGAGGGCCGGCGCCGCCTCGCCCGGCTGCTCACCGGCCTGCTGACGGCCGGCGGCCCGCTGCTCCAGTACGCGCCCGACGCGCTGGGCCCGCTCATGGGGCGGATCGACGCCCTGCCCGACCGGGGTTTCCTCGACCGCCTCCCCGCGCTGCGGGCCGGCTTCGACGCGCTCAGCCCGACCGGCCGCGGCCGGCTCCTCGACACCGTCGCCGAACGGCTCGGCGACCGCCTCGACCTGACGCTGGCCGCCCCGGCCGACCTGATCGCCCTCTGGACGGCCGCCGACGCGGCCGCCGCCGAGGCCCTCGCGGCTCTCGGCCTCCCGGGCACCGGGCCCTCCCCCACCACCCCGGCCCCCACCGCCCCGGCCGAGGACACCCCACCCGTGGTCGATCCGGCGCCGTCGTCCGACGCCGGCCGGCTGTCGCCCACCGACCGCTGGCGCCTGCTGCTCGGCCGCGAGCCGGAGCGCCTGGCCGGCGGCGCCCGCCGCTACGCCCACGCCCTCGACGAGCTGTACGGCGCCGGCCGGGGCGAGGGCAGCGCCGACCACCAGGGCGGTTCGGGCACCGGCGGCGGCCAGGAGGCGTCCTTCCCGACCGCCCGGGAGTGGTCCGAGGAACTGGAGGCGCTGTTCGGCGCCGACGTCCGCGAGGAGGTGCTGGCCGCCGCCGCGGACGCCGGCCGCACCGACGTCCTCGCCGAGCTCGACCCGGCCTCCGTCCGCCCGTCCATGGACCTGCTCACCTCGGTGCTCAACCTGGCCGGCGGCATGCCCGAGCACCAACTCGCCCGGCTGCGGCCCCTGGTGCGACGCCTGGTCGACGAGCTCTCCCGCGAACTGGCCACCCGGCTGCGCCCCGCGCTCACCGGCCTGGCCACCCCGCGACCGACCCGCCGCCCGGGCGGCCGGATCGACCTGCCGCGCACCCTGCGCGCCAACCTGGCCCACACCCGCCGGCTGGCGGACGGCCGGACCGTCGTGGTGCCCGAGCAGCCGGTGTTCAGCACCCGCTCGCGCCGCGAGGCGGACTGGCGGCTGATCCTGCTGGTCGACGTCTCCGGCTCGATGGAGGCGTCGGTCATCTGGTCCGCCCTCACCGCGGCGGTCCTGGGCGGGGTGCCGACCCTGTCCACGCACTTCCTGGCGTTCTCCACCGAGGTCGCCGACCTCACCGAGCGGGTCAGCGATCCGCTGTCCCTGCTGCTGGAGGTCCGGGTCGGCGGCGGCACCCACATCGCCGCCGGCCTCGCCCACGCGCGCTCCCTGGTCACCGTGCCCAGCCGCACCCTGGTCGTGGTCGTCTCCGACTTCGAGGAGGGCTACCCGCTGGGCGGCCTGCTCGGCGAGGTCCGGGCCCTGGCCGCCTCGGGTGTGCACCTGATGGGCTGCGCGGCGCTGGACGACTCCGGCACGCCCCGCTACTCGGTGCCGGTGGCCCGTCAACTCGTCGCCGCCGGAATGCCGGTGGCCGCACTCAGTCCGCTCGCCCTCGCCCGCTGGGTCGGCGACCGCCTCCGGGGAGAGACCCGATGACCCCGACGTCCCCTGCCGACGACCTCCGCCTGCCGCCCGTCGCACCCGAGGTGCTGGCGGCGGCGGTGGAGTCCCTCACCTCCCGGCTGCGCAAGAAGCTGGACGCGGCGATCGAGCAGTACGCCGCCCTGCCGCTCGCCGCCCCGGCCGACGGCCTGGACGGCGTCGCCGTCCGCTGCGGCGAGGACGCCGTGGTCACCCTCGTCCCGGGCCCCGGTGGCGCGGTCACCGCGGAGGACCAGGCGCGGTGCAGCTGCCTGCTCGCGCCACGCTGCCTGCACCGGGCGGCCGTCCTCGGCTGCTGCCCGCTCGCCGACCCGGCCGCCGCCCCTGACACCCCCTCGGAGTCCCCGGAATCCGGAACGGGCGCCGAATCGGCGGCACCGGTTGCCGAAGACGCTTCCGCGGAGCCCGAGCCCGCCGAACCCGTGACGCCCACCCCCGCCCAGGCCGCGGCCGCCGCGGACCTGTGGGCCGCCGCCGCGGCCGCCCTGGCGGCCGGGGTGCCCGCCGCCGGGGCCGTCCCGCAGGCCGAACTGCTGCGCGCCGCCCACACCGCCCGGCTGGCCGACCTGCACCGCGCGGAGGCCGCGGCCCTGCGCGTGGTCCGCGGACTGCGCTCCGCCCGGGCCCGGCACGGCAGCCACCGCACCGCCGACCTGGCCGCCGCGCTGCGCGAACTCCTGCTCACCACCGCACTGCTGCGCTCCGGCCCGGCCGACCGCGCCCTGTTCGGCACCGCCCGCCGCGCCTACCGCCCGGGCGGCGCCCTGCGCGTGTTCGGCGTCTGCCGCGAACCGGTGCTGGCCGCCACCGGCTACGGCGGCGTGGTGACCCACCTGGTCACCGAGGACGGCCGCTGGCTGTCCGTCGCCGACGTCAAGCCCGGCGGACCGGCCCGCGCCCGCGCCGCCGGCACCGCCCCCGTCTCGGTCGGCGCCGCCGCCCTCGACCACGCCGCGCTGTCCCGCGGCGGCCTGCTGATCTCCGGCGCCACGGTCTCGGCGGACGGGCGGCTGGGCTCCGGCCGGGGCGTACGGGCCAACCCGGTCCCCGGCCTGGACTGGCAGTCCGGCCCGCTGGCCGCCCTGTTCACCCGCCCGCTGGCCGACGCCGTGGCCGAACGCCTCGCCGACGGCCCGCTCGCCGACCCGGAACAGACCGACCGGCTGCGCCGACCGGTCGGCTGCGACCTGCTGGTCCTCGGCGCGGAGGCCGACACCGTGCTCGCCCGCGAGCTGGACCCGGCGACCGGGACCCCGCACGGTCCGCTGATCCACCTGATCGCCGCCAACCGGCACCCCGACCTGGCCCACACCGCCAACCTGGCCCGCCTCGCCGGCCGCCCCGGGCTGCGCATCCGGGTGCTCGCCCGGGTGGAGCCCGACCGGGCCACCACCCTCCGGCCGCTGGCCGTCGCCCCGGTCCCCGGTGCGCCCGCCACGCTGCGGCTGCCGGCCGAGTGGCAGGGCCGCGCCGACCTCGGCTACGACCTGCTCCAGGGGACGCACCTGCCCTCCGCGGAGGAGTGCGCGGCCCACGCGGCACCCGTCGGCGCCGGTCCCGACCCGCTCGGCGACTCCCCGCTCTGGCGGGTCCGCCGTCAGGTCGAACTCGCCGTCGCCGGCGGCCGACGCGCCCTCGCCGAGGCCCAGCGCAGCGGCACCGCCCGGTCGGACGCCACCGCCCTGCGGCGCACCGGCTTCCACACCGCCGCCGACCTGCTGTCCGGGCTGACCGGCGAGGCCGACCGGCGCCGCCGCGACGCCTTCGGCCGCCTCGGCGACCCGGACGCCGACCGCTACGCCGCGAGCTGGCTCGCCGCCGCCCTCCACCTGACCGCCGCCGAACGCGAAGTCGTCCGCACCACCTGGCACATTTAGGGGGCTCGGGGAACTGCGAGGCCGACCCCGGGAGTGGCGACACCAGCGAAGTGCGCCGGCCCCGGGATCGGCCTCCCTCCGTCAGTCCAGCGCCCGCAGGGCGGTCAGCACGGCGATGTCGAGCGCCGGGTCGGTGCCGTCCGGGGAGCTGACGGACAGCCGGGTCGCCAGACCCGCGTAGCGGCGGTGGATCTCCGCCGCGACCTCCTCCACCGTCCCGGCGACGGCGAACGCGTCGAACACCTCGTCGTCGATCAGTTCCGCCATCCGCTGCCAGTTGCCGCGCAGCGACAGCCGGTGCAGGTCCTCGTGCAGGTCCTGCCAGCCGTGCTGGGCGAGGACGGGCAGGTAGGCGGGGGTGGAGGCGTAAAAGGCGATCCGCCCGCGCAGGGCGGCGCGGTTGGCGGCGAGTTCCTCCGCGGTGCGGCCGGTCGCGGCCAGCACGTTGCCGGCGATCTCGAACGGCCGGTCCGTCCACGGCTCGCGGTCGGCCTCGGCCTGCGCGCGCGCCGCACGGACGCCCGGCAGCACCCGGTCGCGCAGGTACTCGACGGTGGTGAACGGGTGGCTGATGAACCCGTCGGCGACCGCGCCGGCGGTGACGGTCATCAGCGGTCCGACCCCGGCGAGCAGGATCCGCGGGACGCCGGCGGCGACCGGCGGCGGCGCGAACACCGGCGTCATCACGGTGTGGGTGTAGAAGTCGCCGCGGAAGCGCAGCCGGTCGCCGGTCTGCCAGCTGTGCCAGATCGCCCGCACCGCGTGCACGTACTCCCGCATCCGGGCCGCCGGGCGGTCCCACGGCATGCCGAAGCGGCGCTCGATGTGCGGCTTGACCTGCGATCCGAGGCCGACGACGGCCCGGCCGCCGGACACCTCGTGGACGCCCCACGCCTGGTAGGCCAGCGTCATCGGGGTCCGGGCGAACGCCACCGCGACGCCGGTCGCCAGTTCGATCCGGCTGGTCCGGTCGGCGGCGCGGGCCAGTTGGATGAACGGGTCGTGCGCCGTCTCGGCCACCACCAGCCGGTCCAGTCCGGCCCGCTCGGCCTGCTCGGCGGCCGCCAGGACCCCGGCCGGGTCCCCGGGCACCGACACGTCGTACCGCAGCGCATCGTCCTGACGGTCCACCGGTTCGTACCTCCCGCTACCCGCGGGCCCCGTCGCCCGCGGGTAGCGACCCTACCGCCCGGCCCGACGTGCACCGACAGCCGATCCGGGCGGTCCGACGGCGACGTCAGTGCGGGATGCCGGAGATCAGCTCCGCCGCGCCCTGCCGCTTGAGGGCCAGTGCGCAGGAGGTGCCGAGGTCCTCGGGGCTGAGCGAGCCGGCCCACTCGTGGGCGTCCATGATCCGCTTGCCGTCCGGGGAGAACACCCGTCCGCGCAGCGACAGCCGGCCGTCCCGCTCGGCCTTGGCGTACCCGGCGATCGGGGCGTTGCAGTGGCCCTGGAGGACGTGCAGGAACATCCGCTCGGCGGCGGCCTCCCGCCACGTCCCGGGGTGGCCGAGGCCGGAGACCGCGTCGATGGTGGCGGTGTCGTCCTCACGGCACTGCAGGGCGAGGATGCCGGCGCCGATCGGCGGGCACATCGCCTCCACGCTCAGCACCTCGGCGATCCGGTCCTGTTGGCCGATCCGCTCCAGGCCGGAGACGGCGAGCAGCAGGGCGTCCACCTCGCCCGCGTCGAGCTTGGCGAGCCGGCTGTTGGCGTTGCCGCGGATCGGTACGCACTCCAGCTCCGGGTGCGAGGCGGCGAGTTGGGCGATCCGGCGGACCGAGGAGGTGCCGATCCTGGTCCCGGCCGGGAGCAGGTCGAGCGTGAGTCCACCCGGGTGGACGAGCGCGTCGCGGATGTCGTCGCGCTCCAGGTACGCGGCGAAGACCGTGCCGGCGGGCAGCGGCCGGTCGGCGGGGACGTCCTTCAGGCAGTGCACGGCCAGGTCGGCCTCCCCGGCGAGCAGCGCGGCGTCGACCTCCTTGGTGAACGCGCCCTTCCCGCCGAGCGCCGCCAGGTCCCCCATCCACCGGTCGCCCGAGGTGGTCACGGGCACCACCTCGGTGCGGATTCCGGGATGGAGCGCCGCAAGTTCGACGCGGACGCGCTCCACCTGGGCGAGCGCCATCGGGGAGGAGCGGGAGACGATGCGAATCAGCTCAGCAGCCATGCCTGATGATAGACCGTCAGACACCCTCTCCCGGCCACGCCGTGCACGCGTCACGCCCGCCGTCCGGCCGTCTCCGGCGCCCTGGCAGACTGTCGCCCCGTGCCGATCACAGGTCCCCCGCCCTCCCTCCCGCCGGAACCGGTCCGCCTGGACGAGGCGTTCCTCGACGACCCGCACGCCGCGTACGCGGGCCTCCACCGGCGGGGCGGCGCGGTGCACCGGGCCGTGGCGCCGGACGAGTGCCCGGTCTGGCTGGTGACCGGCTACCGGGCGGTCCACGCCGCCGCGGCGGACGGCCGGTTGGCGCTCGACAAGCGGCATGCCCGGAGCCGCGGCACGGCCGGCGACTCGCTCCCGCCCGAGTTGGACGCGCACCTGCTCAACTCCGACGGTGCCGACCACGCCCGGCTGCGCCGCCTGACGGCCGCCGCGCTCGGCCCGCGCCGGATCGCGGGGCTCCGCCCCCGCCTCCGGGCGACCGTCGACGGTCTCCTCGACCCGATCGCGGCCCGGGGTTCGGGCGATCTGGTCGGTGAGTTCGCCGACCCGCTCGCGATCGCCGTGATCTGCGACCTGCTCGGTGTCCCGGAGGCCGACCGGGTCGACTTCCGGTCCTGGACGGACACCCTGCTCTCCCCGGATCCGGGTGCCCCGGCCCGCTCCCGGGAGGCGATGCGCGCGATGCTCGGCTTCCTCGCCGATCTGACGGCCCGCAAGCGCCGCACCCCGGCCGACGACCTCCTCTCCGACCTGATCGCGGCCGCGGGTGACGGCCGGCTGGCCGAGCACGAGCTGCTCGCGATGCTGTTCCTGCTGCTCTTCGCGGGCTACCACAACACGGCTGCCCTGGTGTCGAGTACGGTCCTGGCCCTGCTCGCCCACCCGCACCACCTCGCCGCCGTCCGCACCGGCCGCCTGGACCTGGCGGACGTCACCGAGGAGGTCCTGCGGTGGGACTCCCCGGCGGTGCTGGCGGTTCGCCGCTTCCCCACCAAGGACATGCGGCTGGCGGACCGGGGCCTCGGTGCGGGTGACCGGGTCTGGCTGTCCTGGGCCGCCGCCAACCGGGACCCGTCGGTCTTCCCCGACCCGGACGTCTTCGATCCCACCCGGGCCGGCCCCCGGCACCTGGCATTCGGTCGCGGTCCGCACCACTGCGTGGGCGCGGCGCTGGCCCGTCTCGAGAACGAGGTCGCGGTCGAGGCGCTGCTCCACCGCTTCCCGCGGCTCGCCCTGGCGGCGGAGCCGGGGGCGCTCGGCCGGCGGCGGTCGCTGCGCAGCGGCGCGCTGACGGCGCTGCCCGTCACCGTCTGACGCCTCGCGTTGTCAGTGGCCGGTGCGAGGATCCTCGAACACGTGGACGAGGAGGGTCTGATGGGTACGTGGGACACCGGGCCGTTCGACAATGACACGGCGGCCGACTTCGCCTTCACCTTCGACGAGTCGGCGCCGGAGGACCGTGAAGGCCTGGTCCGGGCGACGCTGAGCCGGGCCGCCCGGGCCCGGGGCGAGATCGAGGCCTCGGACGGCGAGGAGGCGGTGGCCGCGGCCGCACTGGTCGCCTCCCAGTGTCCGGGTGGTGAACCGGTCACCTCCAGCTTCGGCCCGGACAAGGTGCTGCCCGTCTTCCCGCCGGAGCTGCGGGCGATCGCGGTGGACGCCCTCGACCGGATTCTCGCCGAGGAGTCCGAGCTGGCCGAGTTGTGGGACGAGAGCGGCGACGGCCCGCGCTGGCGCCGCGGTGTCACCCGGCTCCGCGCGGTCCTCGCCCCTGTCCCGCCGCCGCAGCCAGACGTGCTCCTCGACCGGTAGCCGCCGGCTAGTGCCGCGTCAGGCACTAGCTCACCTCTCCGACCGCGCCGCCTCGACGATCACCTCGGCGACGGCGGCCGGCTGGTCGACCAGGACGGCGTGCCCGGCGTCGGGGACGGCGACCAGACGGACGCGCGGGCAGGCTTCGATGATCCGCCGCTCGTTCGGCTGGAAGCCGATCTCGTCGTGGTCGCCGCGCACCACCCAGGCCGGGACGCCGGCGTCGCACAGCCGCCCGGCCAGCGCCGGGTGCCGGTCGAGGTAGCGGTAGTACTCGTGGACGATGCGGCGGCCGGCCGCCGAGGAGTTGGCGGCGAGGTCGGCGGCGAGCGCGTCGGCCCGGGCGGGCGGGAGGTCCTTCTTCATGCTGCGCGGCATCACCTTGAGCAGGCCGGCCCAGGCGGCGGCGCCGAGGCCCGGCACCTGTCCGATCCGGTCCATCGCCCCCAGGAAGGACGGTTCGTCGGCCCGCGAGAAGGTGGGCGAGAGCAGCACCACCGGTCCGATGAACAGGCCCGAGGCCGCCATCTCCAACGCCACGTTGGCGCCCAGGCTGTGACCGACGAGCACATCGCACCGCCGCTCCGCCGCGAAGTCGGCCAGCATCCGGGCGTACGCGCCGAGCGTCACGTCGGCGGGGGCCTCGGTTCCACCGAAGCCGGGCAGGGTGACCGCCACGGTGGCGATACCGGCCCGGACCAGCGCGGGTTCGGCCATCACGTCCTCGTACCACACGGCGCTGCACAGGCCGCCGGGCAGCAGCAGCGCGCGGTGTTCGGCGTCGGCCGGCCCGGCCTCCCGGACGTCCCAGCTCGTGGTCATACCGGCAAGTCTGCGGGCAACGGCCGCCCCGGTGGCGGACCGTGCCCCATCGGGACCAGCGCACGCGTGTCGGATTGCGGCCGGGCCGCGGCGGCGGCACATAGTGGGACGCGGCACCGGCGGGCGCCGCACGCCGGCCCGCCCTCGCACGCCGCTCCGTCCCTGCGTGGACGGACGGCCCCGACGGGAGCGCAGCGATGGACACCACCGAGGAGATCGCGGCGATCCACCGCGAGGTCGGCACCCGGGAGGTCGGCGGCGAGCGGGCCCGGCGGGTGCTGCTGCGCCGCGCGTACGACGCCCCGGCCGAGCGGGTGTGGGCGGCCGTCACCGACCCCGAGCGGATCGGCCGGTGGTTCCTGCCGGTCGGCGGCGACCTCCGCCAGGGCGGGCACTACCAGTTGGAGGGCAACGCGGGCGGCGGGATCCTGCGCTGCGAGGCGCCGTCGCTGCTGCGGATCGGCTGGGTGATGGGTGACGCCGCGGCTTTCAGCGAGGTGGAGCTGCGGCTGACCCGGCAGGGCGCGGAGCGGACGGTCTTCGAACTGGACCACGTGGCGGTGGTACCGCCCGCGATGTGGGAGCAGTACGGTCCGGGCGCGGTCGGGGTCGGCTGGGACCTCACGCTGCTCGGCCTGGGGCTGTTCCTGGCCGGCCGGCCGGTCGCCCCGGCGGAGGCGGCGGCGTGGCAGGACACCGACGAGGCCCGCGACTTCATCACCCGCAGCAGCGCGGCGTGGGGTGCGGCGCACCTCGCCGCGGGCGCCGGGCCGGAGGCGGCGGCCGCCTCGGTCGCCGCCACCACCGCCTTCTACGCGCCGCCCCGCCCCGCGTGACCGTCCCCTCCGCAACCGGTCCCGGCCCCGCGACGACCGTCCTACGGAGACAGGCGCGTGGACCCTGCCGGGTTCGGCGGGGTCCACTCCTGGGGAACGGGGAGATCAGGCCGCCGGTACGGCCGCGCCGCGCCGCCGCCCGATCGCGTCGGAGGCCTTGGCGGTGAAGTACAGCGAGACGGCGAGCGCGAGGACGAGCGCCGCGCCGGCGGCGAACACACCCGCGGAGGACTCGGCCTGCGGGCTGCCGCCCTCCGTCCGGGCGGAGCCGCTGAGGAGCGGCAGGACGCCGAGCACGGCCAGTCCGAGGACGACCTCGCCCCAGACCACCGCCGGGAAGTGCCGCAGGGTCAGGTGTCGCAGCGTCGCCTCCTGGTCGGTGCGGCGCGCTTCGGCGATCCGCGGCATCAGCCAGAACTGGTTGAAGCCGCCGGCGGTGACCAGGCCGGCCACCAGGGCGACCTTGACCAGCAGGAACAGGCCGTAGCCGGTGGTCCAGAGCTGGTCGACGGCGCCGACGTGCTTCCAGCTCATCCACAGGCCGGAGAGGGTCACCGCGCCGACGCAGACCATGGCGACCAGGCTGAACCGCCGCCACAGGTCGGCCCAGAGCGCGCCAGCGCCGTCGCCGAGGCGGCCGCGGGTGGCGGCGAGGGCGACCAGGACGGCGAGGCCGCCGAGCCAGACCGTGCCGGCCACGATGTGGACCTGGTCGAGGGCCAGGTCGAGCACCTTCTCGGCGTTCTTGGGCGCGGTGGCGGGGACGGCGGCGATCAGGGTCACGGCGACCGAGAGCGGGAGGGCGGTGAGGGCGAGGGCGTCGAGCCGGCGGCGGGCCGCGGGCAGGAACAGGGCTATCAGCACCGCCGCGGTCAGGACCAGGACGGCGTTCTGCACCAGGTAGACGGTGCCCTGGGCGATCCAGGCACCCTTGGCGGCGGGCGCCCGGAGGTAGTCCCAGAGCCGGCCGGGGGCAAGGGCGTCCGCGAAGGGCATGCCCTTGCCGGCCCGGGCCAGTCTGGCGGCGAGCTGGAAGTAGCCGGCGACCAGCAGGACCACGCCGGCCCAGGCGAGGTAGCTTGCCGTGCGGCGCCGCAGCACCGCGGTGTCGTCGGCCTGGTCGTGGGAGGCGCGCAGCGTGGGGCGGACGGCCGTCGCATAGGTGACGGTGGCGCCGATCGCCCCGCACAGGCCGAGGAAGTAGCCGGACTTGGTCAGGACCCGCCACAACGGTGGCATGGTGTAGCCGGCCGTGGACACGGCCAGGTGAACGCTGCTCATGGAAGGTAAGGCTAACCTAAATAAAGCCGGGTCTGTCCACCCCCGCCCGCGGAACGGGCGGCTTCCCGTCAGCCGCGCTCCGCCAGCGCCTGCTTCCAGACCGGGCTGTCCACGTAGTGGTTGTCGTACAGCTCGGAGGAGTCGCGGATCTCCTGCGGGCTCGCCTCACCGCGCATCACCCGGCCGAGCAGCCGCAGGTAGTCGAAGCGCGGCATGCCCGGGGTGAAGACGAACAGCACGTCGGCCTCGGCGCCGGGCGCCGCCGCGAAGGCGTGCGGGGTGTGCGGCGGCACCAGGAGGAAGTCGCCGGCCTCCAGGACGGTCAGCTCCTCCCCCAGCAGCACCTGCAGCGAGCCGCCCAGGACGAAGAACATCTCGGCCGCCCGGGTGTGGAAGTGCGCCGGCGCACCGACCGCGCCCTCGGCGAAGGAGGACCGGTAGCTGGTGATCGGGCTGCCGGCGGTGCCGAAGTCGGCCAGCAGGGCCATGGTGCTGCTCGGGTCGCTGGTGGTCTCCGCGTCGGCGGCGCGGGTGAGGATCGGGGCGAAGGCGGGAAGGCTCGTCTGCTCGTTCATGATGATCATTCTATTAGCGCCGCCGACAACGGACTTGGTGCAATCCGGCGCCGACTTCGCGGGCCAATCCCTACCGGTCTCGCGGGCCGACCCTGTCACGCCACCACCGCGAGCTCGCGCGGCGTGTTGTTGAAGCGCCGGCCGCCGTCCTCGGTGACGGTGACGATGTCCTCGATCCGGACGCCGAACCGGCCGGGCAGGTAGATGCCGGGCTCGATCGAGAAGCACATCCCGGCCACCATCGGCTGCTGCTCGCCCTCGACCATGTACGGCGGCTCGTGGGTGGTCAGTCCGATCCCGTGGCCGGTGCGGTGGATGAAGTACTCGCCGTACCCGGCGTCGGTGATGACGGCCCGGGCGACCCGGTCGATCTCCTGGCAGGCGACGCCCGGCCGGACGGCCTCGAACGCGGCCTGCTGGGCGCGGCGGACCGTCTCGTGCACCCGCCGGACCTCGTCGGGGACGGCGGTGCCGACGTGGACGGTGCGGGTGGTGTCGGAGCCGTAGCCGTCCTTGAGCCCGCCGAAGTCGAGGACGACGGTGTCGCCAGCCCGGATCACCCGCTCCCCCGCCTCGTGGTGCGGGTCGGCGCCGTTGGGACCGGAGCCGACCACGGTGAAGTCGACCTGGCTGTGGCCGTGTTCGCGGAGCAACCGGGCGAGGTCGGCGGCCACGTCGGTCTCCCGCCGGCCGGCGAACGGCACCTGGAGGATGCCGTGGTACGCCAGGTCGGCGGCGGCTCCGGCGGCGGCCAGGCGCTCGATCTCGTCGGCGTCCTTGACCGCGCGCAGCATCGGCAGGCCCTCGGTGAGCGCGACATAGCGGCAGGCCGGGAGCGCCCGTTGCAGGCCGAGCAGGTGCAGCGCCCAGGCGGAGTCGGAGACCCCGTAGCGGCCGCCGGCATCGAGCAATGCCGCGGCCGCGGCGTACGGGTCGCCGCCGTCGGCCCAGTCGACGACGGAGAGGGCGGCGGCGCCGGTGGCGCCTTCGGCGTCGGGGCGCTCCAGCCGCGGGACGACGATGGTGGGCGGCCGTCCGGGGGCGAGGACCAGGACGGTGAGGCGCTCGGTAATGGCGACCGGCCGGTAGCCGGTCAGGTAGCTGAGGTCGGGGCCGGGTGTGACGACCAGTCCGGACAGGCCGGCCCGGGCGGCCGCCTCGGTGGCGCGTTCCATCCGCCGGGTGAAGTCCTGGACGGTGAAGGGTGTCGGCATGGCGCGGGTGTGCTCCCGGTTCGGTGGACGGCGGCGGGGACGGCTCGACGCGGGCGTACCGTCAGCCCGCCCGTGCCGCCTCGACTGCCGGGTGCAGCGTCACCTCGGCGTACTCCTCGTCCCCCGCGCGCCCGTCGAGCCGGTAGCTCAGCAGGCCCGCCGCGGCCAGTCGGCCCAGCGCCGCCGGCAGGTCCGCGGGCGCGGTGCGCAGCGCGGCGGCCGCGGACCCGAGCGGCAGCAGCAGCACGACGGTGCTGGAGCCGCGCGGTACGTCGTCGGCGAGGTCCGCGAGCAGATTGCCGACCAGTCCCCCGCCGGCGGCGCGGGCGTGCGCCGCCCACGGTCCGGCCCACTGGGTCTCCATGTCGGTGCGCACGGAACCTCCCCGGTGTCGCGCGGTGGGCACCATGGTGCGCGCACCGGCCCGGTCCGGCGCGGCGGCGCGGCCGTCCGGACGACGGCACTCCACCCGGACGGCCCGACGGCCCGCTGCGGGAGGGTGGCGGGATGACACGGCGTGGACGCGCCGGACGGATCTGCGCCGGTGGCGCCGGGACCGGCCGCATGATGGCCGGTGGGGGGTGACGGAAGGAGAGCCATGAGCGAGGCCGCCGGTGCGCCGGGCGGGTGGCGCCGCCGTCTCGTTCCCGGCCTCCCCGGGCTCGCGGTGCTGCGCCACTACCGGCGGGCCTGGCTGCGCGGTGACGTGGTGGCCGGCGGCACGGTGGCGGCGTACCTGGTGCCGCAGGTGATGGCGTACGCGAGCGTGGCGGGCCTGCAGCCGGTCGCGGGCCTGTGGGCGATCCTGCCGGCGATCGCGGTGTACGCGGTGCTCGGCTCCTCGCGGCTGCTGTCGGTGGGCCCGGAGTCGACCACGGCGCTGATGACCGCCACCGTGGTCGGCCCGATGGCCGCTGGCGACCCCGGCCGCTACGCGGTGCTGGCCGCCACCCTGGCGGTGGTGGTCGGCCTGCTGTTCGTGGCGGCCTGGCTGGCCCGGCTCGGCTTCGTCGCCGACCTGCTCTCCCGCCCGGTGCTGATCGGCTACCTGGCCGGGGTGGCCCTGATCATGATGGTGGACCAACTCTCCAAACTGACCGGCGTGGACGTGGAGGGCGAGGGGTTCGGTCCGCAGCTGAAGTACTTCGCGCAGCACCTCTCCGAGGCGAACACCGCCACCATCGTGTTCAGCGTGG
Source organism: Kitasatospora cinereorecta (assembly GCF_024172095.1). Lineage (GTDB taxonomy): Bacteria > Actinomycetota > Actinomycetes > Streptomycetales > Streptomycetaceae > Kitasatospora > Kitasatospora cinereorecta. The sequence goes on from NZ_JAMZDX010000004.1 coordinate 342,966, forward strand.
CAGCGCTGCTCTTCCTCCTCGCGATGAACCGGTTCTTCCCCAGGCTGCCGGGGCCCCTGCTGGCCGTGGTGCTCGCCACCGCGGTGGTCGCGCTCTTCCACCTCGACCAGCACGGCATCGAGGTGATCGGCAAGATCCCGGCCGGCCTGCCGAGCGTGTCCGTGCCGGACTTCGGCGAGCTGCGCCACCTGGTGCTGCCCGCGGCCGGCGTGCTGCTGGTCGGCTACACCGACGTCATCATCACCGCCCGGGCCTTCGAGTCCCGTGCCGAGGGCGAGCAGTTGGACGCCAACCAGGAGCTGCTCGCGCTCGGCGGCGCCAACATCGGCGCCGGCTTCCTGCACGGCTTCCCGGTGAGCAGCAGCGCCAGCCGTACCGCGATCGGCCAGTCGGCCGGCGGCCGCACCCAGGCGTACATGCTGGCGGCGGGCGTGGCGGTGCTGGCGGTGCTGCTGTTCCTCAGCCCGCTGCTGACCTACACCCCGGACGCGGTGCTCGGCGCGCTGGTGGTCTTCGCCGCGCTGCGGATGATCGACGTGGCCGGGATGCGGCGGCTGCGGTCCTTCCGGCTCGGGGAGTTCCTGCTGGCGGTCGGCTGCCTGATCGGCGTGCTGGCCCTGGACATCCTGTACGGGGTGCTGGTCGCGGTCGGCCTGTCGGTGGCCGAGCTGCTGAGCCGGGTGGCCCGCCCGCACGACGCCGTCCAGGGCCTGGTGCCGGGGCTCGCCGGCATGCACGACATCGACGACTACCCGCTGGCCCGCACCGTGCCGGGCCTGGTGATCTACCGCTACGACTCACCGCTGTTCTTCGCCAACGCCGAGAACTTCCGCCTCCGCGCGCTGGCCGCGGTCGCCGAGGAGCCCGAACCGGTCCGCTGGTTCGTGCTCAACACCGAGGCCAACGTGGAGGTCGACATCACCGCGCTGGACTCCGTGGAGGCGCTGCGGGCCGAGCTGGTCGAGCGGGGCATCGTGTTCGCCCTCGCCCGGGTCAAGCAGGACCTCCGGGACGACCTGGACCGGTACGGGATGACCGCCTCGGTCGGCGAGGACCGGATCTTCCCCACCCTGCCCACCGCGGTGGCCGCCTACCGCGAGTGGAGCGGCGCCCCCGACAGCTGAGACCCGAATGGGCGAACCCTGGTTGCCGGGTGGTCCGGCCGGCCGGAGGGTGACAGGTACCCTTGCCCGCCGCGCGGCGGGCCGGGCCCGAGCGGAAGCGGGACGGCGATGACGGACAAACAGGCGCGGCGGATCGCGGAGTTCATCGCACCGCTGCGGGTGGAGCCGGGCTCGAAGGTCGACCTCGCCCGGGACTTCGACCCCCGCTACCGGGCCCGGCTGCGCAAGCGCGACAGCACCGAGCTGCTGCGCACCGGCGTCTCCCTGCTCGCCGAGTACCAGTCCCGGCTGGCCGCCCAGGACACCTACGGCGTGCTGCTCTGCCTCCAGGCGCTGGACGCGGGCGGCAAGGACGGGACGATCCGCCATGTGATGAGCGGGGTCAACCCGCAGGGCGTCCGGGTGAGCAGCTTCAAGGTGCCCTCCGCCGAGGAGCTCGACCACGACTACCTGTGGCGCTATGCCCGGCAGCTGCCCGCCCGGGGCGAGATCGGGATCTTCAACCGCTCGCACTACGAGGAGGTCCTGGTGGTACGGGTGCACCCGGAGAACCTCGAGCGCCAGCGGCTGCCCGAGGACGCCCGCGGCCGGGGCGTCTGGAAGCGCCGCTACCGGGAGATCAACGACTGGGAGCGGCACCTGTGCGACAACGGCTTCCCGGTGGTGAAGATCTTCCTCAACCTCTCCAAGGAGGAGCAGCGCACCCGCTTCCTGAAGCGGATCGACCTGCCGGAGAAGAACTGGAAGTTCTCCGCCGCGGACATCCGCGAGCGCGCGCACTGGGACGAGTACCAGCGGGCCTTCTCCGAGATGCTCTCGGCCACCAGCACCAGTTGGGCGCCCTGGTACGTGGTGCCGGCCGACCGCAAGTGGTTCGCCCGGATCTGCGCCGCGGCGGTGCTCGCGCACACCCTCATCGAGCTCGACCCCCGCTACCCGGAGGTCGGCAAGGCCGCCCGCAAGGAACTGCTCGCCGCCAAGCGGCAGCTGGAGGGGGAGGCACCCGAGGGCGCGGAGCGCGACCCGTACGCGGCCGAGCACGGCGACTGAGCGGGGCCGGCGGGGAACAGCCGCCGGGCGGCTCGCCCGGCGGTGCGGAGACGGACAAGGAAGCGGAGGTGCGGGCGATGGCGGCGCAGCCTGGCGGGCCGGGGGCTGACGGGGCGTCGGTCCAGTGGTACGCGACACCGCCGGAGGAGGTCGCGGCCCGGCACGGCGTCGACCCGGACACCGGCCTGTCCGCGACCCGGGCGGCGGAGCTGCTGACCGCGTACGGCCCGAACGCGCTGCCGGAGGAGCAGGCCCGGCCGGGCTGGCTGCGCTTCCTCGACCAGTACCGCAGCTACATGCAGATCATCCTGGTCGCGTCGGCGATCGTCGCCCTGGCCATCCAGGAGTGGAGCACCGCGATCCTGCTGATCGTGCTCACCCTGTTCAACGCGGTGGTGGGCCTGCGGCAGGAGGGCAAGGCGGAGAGCGCGATGAACGCGCTGCGCTCGATGATGAAGACGACCGCCCGGGTCCGCCGGGACGGCAGCGAGGCGGAGATCCCGGCCGAGCAGCTGGTCGTCGGCGACGTGGTGCTGATCGCGGCCGGCGACACCGTACCGGCCGACGGGCGGATCGTGCGGGCCAGCGCGCTGCAGATCGACGAGTCGGCGCTGACCGGCGAGAGCGTCCCGGCGGCCAAGGACGCCCGGACGCTGCCCGCCGGACCGCTCGGCCCCGGCGACCAGTCGAACATGGCCTTCATGAACACCCCGGTCACCCACGGCAGCGCCGTGCTGGTCATCACCGGGACCGGCAGCGGCACCGAGCTCGGCAAGATCTCCGGGATGCTGTCGGCGACCGAGAAGGAGGAGTCCCCGCTCACCCGGGAGCTCAACACCCTGACGCTGTGGATCGCCGCGGCGGCCGGTCTGACCATGGTGGTGATGTTCGCCCTCGGCCGCAGCCGCGGCCAGGCCTGGGACGCCCTGTTCGTCAGCGCCGTGTCGCTGGCCATCGCCGCCATCCCGGAGGCGCTGCCCACCGTCACCCAGGTGATCCTGTCGGTCGGCAGCCTCAACCTCGCCAAGCGCAACGCCATCGTCAAGGAGCTGCCCTCGGTGGAGACCCTGGGCTTCACCTCGGCCATCAACTCCGACAAGACCGGCACCCTGACGATGAACCAGATGACCGTCGTCGAGGTGCTCAGCCCCACCGACCGCTACACCGTCTCCGGCACCGGCTACGGCCTCGAGGGCCGGATCAAGCACGCCGCCGGCTCGGTCGACGGCCTCGAGGACGCCATCCTGCCGTACCTGGTCGCCAGCGACGCCACGCTGGTGGACGGCACGGTGGTCGGCGACCCGACCGAGGGCGCGCTGCTGGTGCTGGGCCACAAGGCCGGCCTCGACATCGAGGAGACCCGCGAGCGCTACCCCCGGCTCGCCACCCTGCCGTTCGACCCCGAGTACAAGCTGATGGCCACCTTCAACTCGGCCGTCGACGCGTCCGGACGGCCGGTGGTGCGCTGCTTCGTCAAGGGCGCCGCCCCCGCCGTCACCGCCCGTGCCACCACCGCCCTCGCCGCCGGGCGGGCCGTCCCCTGGGACGCCGACCTGGCCGGCCGGGCCGAGACGCAGAGCGCGCGGATCGCCGCCGAGGGCCGGCGGGTGATGGCCGCCGCCGTCCGCGACCTCGACCCGGCCGGGTTCGACCCGGAGGGCGACCTGCTCGCCCTGGTCACCGACCTCAGCATGACCAGCCTGGTCGGCATGGTCGACCCGCCGCGCGCCGAGTCCCGGGAGGCGGTGGCCAGCGCCCAGTCCGCGCACATCCGGGTTCGCATGGTGACCGGCGACGACGTCACCACCGGCGAGGCGATCGCCCGCCAGCTCGGCATCCCGGGCGAGGCGATCCTCGGCGCCGAGTTCGCCGCCCTGCCGGAGGCCGAACGCCTCGCCCGGATCGACCGGATCGGGGTGGTCGGCCGGGTCGCGCCCGAGCACAAGGTGCTGCTCGCCGACACCCTCAAGAAGAAGGGCGAGGTAGTCGCCATGACCGGCGACGGCGTCAACGACGCCCCCGCCATCAAGGCCGCCGACATCGGCATCGCCATGGGCAGCGGCACCGACGTGGCCAAGAACGCCGGCCGGATGATCCTCTCCGACGACAACTTCGCCACCATCGTGTACGCGGTCGAGGAGGGCCGGAAGCTCTACGACAACCTGACCAAGTACATCCGCTTCGTACTGATGCTGCTGGTCACCTTCGTCCTGACCTTCCTCGGCGCGACCGTCTTCAACATCGCGGCCGGCGAGCCGTTCACCCCGCCGCAGGTGCTGTGGATCCACTTCGTCGTCAACGCCCCGTTCGGCTTCGCGCTCGGCTTCGACCTGGCCAGCCCCGGTCTGATGCGCCGCACTCCGCGCCTGCGCGGCGAGTCGGTGCTCACCCGGACCGTGATGGTCACCGTCGGGCTGAGCGGACTGGTCGTCACCGTCTTCCTGCTGCTGCTCATCAAGCTGGGCGAGCACCGCTTCGGCAGTGTGGAGATCGGCAGCTCGATCGCCTTCACCGCCTTCGCGCTCTGCCTGATCGTGGCCGCCTACGAGTGCCGCTCCGAGCGGGAGACCGCGCTGACGCCGTCCACCTTCGACAGCAAGCAGATGAACGTGGCCGCGCTGGCCGAGTTCGTGCTGGCCGTCCTGGTCACCGGGATGGATGCGTTCCGCCGGATGCTGGGCACCCACCAGCTCACCGTCGGCCAGTTCGGCTGGGCGCTGCTCGCGCCGCTCGCGCTGCTGCTGCTCTGGGAGCTCGGCAAGTACGTCTTCCGGCGGGCGACCCCGGGCGGCTGAGCGGGCTCAGCCGGGTGCGTCGGCCTCGGGCTCAGCCGAGTGCGTCGGCCGGCCGGTGGTCGTGGGTCAGGTCGAAGCTGAACCAGGTCGCCTTGCCGGTGCCGGAGGGGCGGACGCCCCAGGTGTCGGCCAGCGACTCCACCAGGGCCAGGCCCCGGCCGGACTCCTCGTCGTCCGAGGCCAGCCGCGGGCGGGGCAGCCGCGGGCTGTCGTCCGCCACCTCCACGGTCAGCTCGCGGGCGGTGTAGCGGGCCTGGATGCGCACCCGGCCCTGGCCGTGCCGGACGGCGTTGGTCATCACCTCGGAGACCAGCAGCCGGGCGTCGTCGACCAGGTTCAGGAAGCCCCAGGAGAGCAGCGTCTTGGCGAGGAAGGAACGTCCCTCGGCGACCGAGGCGGCGGTGGCCGGGAAGTCGGCGGTGGTGGTGGCCAGCGGCGCGGCGGGCAACCGGGTCAGCAGCAGGGTGACGTCGTCGTGGCCGTCGCTGTCGGGGAGCAGCGAGGCGAGCAGGTCGTCGGCGATCGCCTCCAGGTCCGGGGCCGAGGCCGGGGTGGCGGTGCGGGCGGCGTAGTCCGCACCGGCGTACGCCCGGTCGAGGGCGGCGACCAGGTGGTCGAGGCGGTCCTCGATGTCGCTGCCGGGGGTCTCGATCAGGCCGTCGGTGTAGAGCAGCAGCAGGGCGCCGGGCTCGACCGCGGTGGTCTGCTGCTGGTGGAGCACGTCGCCGACGCCGAGCGGGACGCTGACCGGCGCGGGCAGCACCCGCACCCCGCCGTCCGGCCCGGCGATCAGCGCCGGCAGGTGCCCGGCCGAGCAGACCGTCACCTCGCCCGCGTCGGGGGCGATCACCAGGTAGCAGCAGGTGACCAGCTGGTCGGGGCCGGCCAGGTCGGCGACCACCGCGTCCAGCGCCCGGACCAGCTCGTTGGGCTCCATGCCGGTCTTGGCCAGGGCGTGCGCGGCGGACCGGATCTGCCCCATGATCGCGGCGGCCTCCAGGCCGCGGCCCATCACGTCGCCCATCAGCACGCCGACCCGGCCGGCGCCCAGCGGGATCAGGTCGAACCAGTCGCCGCCGACCCCGAGACCCTGGGTGGCCGGCAGGTAGCGGCTGGCGGTGGTCAGGCCGGGGACGTCCGGCGGGGTGCCCATCAGGCTGCGCTGGAGGGTCAGCGCGGCGTGCCGCTGCTGCTCGTACAGTGCGGTCAACTCGGCCTCGGCGGCCTTGCGTTCGGTGACGTCCCGGACAGCGGCGGAGATCAGCAGGCCGTCGGCGGTCTCCAGCGGGCTGAGGCTGATCTCGACCGGGAACTCGGTGCCGTCCTTGCGCAGCCCGTGCAGGTCGAGGCCGGCGCCCATCGGCCGGACCTGGCGGTTGGCGGTGTAGTCGCTGCGGTGCCGGGCGTGGTCCGCGTGGTAGCGGCCGGGGACCAGCACCTCGACCGGGCGGCCGAGCAGCTCCTCGCGGTCGTAGCCGAACAGCGCCTCGGTCTGCGCGTTCACCAGGCGGATGGTGCCGGTGTCGTCCACGATGACCATGGCGTCGGGTGCGGTCTCCAGCAGGCCCTCGAAGCGTTCGCGGGCCGCTCCCGGCGACCGCGATCCTGTGAGGAGGCCACAGTTCGGGCACGCCGGCCCGTCCACCACCGTCATCTCCACCTCGGGTGTCCGTTCTCGGAGGCGATCGAAAGCCCATTCCAGCGCACCGGGGGTGGACGGACCGGCGCATGTCGCACATTGGCTCACTTCGTCCGATCATGACTGTTTCGGGCGTGCGCGGGATCCGATCCGGCGTCAGAAGCGCTGCCGGTCGGGCCGATCGCGCGGGGACGGCGATCACTCCGGACCGCTCGTTCCACTACGGTACGTGCCATGACTTCCTCTCAGGGGGCCCCGGGGCGGGGCACGGCCGTGGTGATCGGCGGCGGACTGGCCGGAACACTCGCGGCCTGGGCGTTGCGCGGGCACGCGGAACGCATCGTGGTGGTGGAGCGGGACCGCTACCCGGCGGAGCGCACCTTCCGGGCCGGCCTGCCGCAGGGGCGGCACGCCCATCTGATCCTGGAGGCCGGGCACCGCGCGCTCGAGGAGCTGATGCCCGGCACCCGGCAGGAGCTGCTGGACGCGGGCGCGGTCCGGGTCGCGCTCTCCGGCGACCTGCGCTGGCTCAGCTCGGCCGGCTGGATGGCCGAGTACGTCTCCCGGCTGGCCTTCCTCTCCTGCACCCGGCCGGTGCTGGACGGCGTGGTGCTGGACCGGGTCCGCACCGAGCCGACCATCGAGTTCCTGGAGGGCACCGAGGTGGTCGGCCTGCTCGGCACGGCCGCCGCCCTGACCGGCGTCCAGGTCCGCGAGCGCGGCGCCGACCGCGGCGAGGCCCGGGACCTGCCGGCCGAGCTGGTGGTGGACGCCTCCGGCCGCTCCACCGCGCTGGCCGGCTGGCTGCAGGCGCTGGGCGCTCGGCCGGTCCCGGAGGAGCGGGTGGACGCCGGCGCCACCTACTCCTCCCGGCTGTTCCACCGGCCGGCCGGCGCCGACCTCGGCTGCGAGGCCATCTACCTGCAGACCAAGGCCCCCGACTCGCCGCGCCTGGGCGTGCTGCTGCCGGTGGAGGGCGACCGCTGGATCGTCAGCCTGGCCGGGATGCGCGGCGCCGAACCGGAGCCCGGCGAGGCCGGCTTCGCCAAGCACCTGGCGCAGCTGCGCGACCCCGCCATCCGCGAGGCACTGGCCGCCGCCGAACCGGCCGGCGACGTCCGCGGCTTCGTGCCGGGCCCCGGTGTGCGGCGGCACTACGAGCGCAGCTCCCCGGACGGGCTGGTGGTGGTCGGCGACGCCGCCTGCACCTTCAACCCGGTGTACGGGCAGGGTGTGACGGTCGCCGTCTTCGGCGCCCGCGAGCTGCGGCGCAGCGCCGAGCAGAACGGCGGGATCGGGCACGCCGCCGCGCGGTCCGCCCGGCGGGCGGTGGCGGCCGTCTCCAAGAACCCGTGGGTGATGTCCAGCACCGAGGACGTCCGCTTCAAGGCCACCACCGGCGGCCCGTCCGGCGCCCTGCTCCGCGCCCAGCACCGCTTCCTGGACCGGGTGCTGGTGGGCGCGGCGAAGGACCCGGCGGTGGCGAAGGCGTTCCACGAGGTGCTGTCGCTGGTGGCTCCGCCGACCGCGTTGTTCCGCCCGGCGGTGCTGGGGGCGATCCTGCGCAGCCGCTGACGCCGGGCTGCTGCTGGTTGCCGGCTGCCTATGGCGTAGGCGTCGACGCGTCGCCGAGGGCGAGGCGGGAGACGATCCGGTAGCGGTCGCCCCGGTAGAGCGAGTGCACGTACTCGACGGGGCGGCCGCCGCGGTCGGTGGTGAGCCGCTCGACGTGCAGGGCGGGCGAGAGCACCGGGACGTCCAGCAGCCGGGCCTCCTTCTCGCTGACCACGGTCGGCTCCATCGACTGCACGGCCTCGTGCACCCGTACGCCGTACCGGTCGCGCAGCAGCTCGTAGAAGTCGCCGGCCACCATGTCCTCCGCCTGCAGCCCCGCGACCAGGGCGGCGGGCAGGTGCAGGTACTCGATCGCCATCGGCTCGCCGTCCACCAGGCGCAGCCTGGCGATGTAGCAGACCTCCACCGCGGGCGAGAGCTTCAGCTTGCGGCCGACCCGGGCACCGGCCTGGACGGTGCCGAACTCCAGCACCCGGCTGGTCCACGTCCCGGCGGCCCGCGGCAGCACGAAGGCGTGGTCCTCGGTGGCCGCGGCCAGCTCCTGGGTGATCTTCGCCGGGGCGACGAACATCCCGCGGCCGTGCTCGCGCACGATCAGCCCGGTCGCCACCAGCTCGTCCACCGCCGACCTCAACGTCGGCCGGGAGACGCCGAGTTGCTCGCACAGGGCCCGCTCGGAGGGAATCGGGTCGCCCGGCGACCGGGACTCCACGAAGTCCCGCAGGTAGTCGCGGACCCGGGTGCGCTTGTACGCCGGACCGGAGGTGTCGCGCACCATGGGCACCGCCTTCCTGCTGCGTTCGGCCGACCGCCGCCCCGAGCCTAGTCCCGCGAGCGGGGATGGATCGTGGACCGGGGTCAGCTCTCGGACCGCTTCGCGAAGCGCTTGGCGAGCGCCGGGTCGGACTCCCACCACAGGCCCGCGCCGGGCTCCGCCGCCGCCGCGGCGGCGGGTCCGGTGGGCGCGACCGCCGGACCGGGCTCGGCGTCGCCCTCGGCGCGGACCCGGAACAGCAGGCCGGGGACGGCGTACAGCACCGCGCCGACCACCATGATGGTCACCACGGCGAAGATCGGCGGCACCGCGAAACCCGCCACCAGCGGGAGCAGGAGGGTGGCCCCGAGACCGGTCCCCCGGGCGGTGACCCGGCAGTCGCGGCCCTCGGCCACCTCCACCGGCACGGTGTTGGAGCCGGTGCGGTCCTTGGCCACGACACGCACGGCGCGGGTCCCGGCCGGGACCTCGAACCGCGCGGTGTCGCCCTGCCTGACCTCGCCGACCGCGACCCCGTCGACGACCACGGCGAGCGTACGCGCCCGGTTCATCCCCGGCGGTTCCGCGTGCACCACGATCGTCCCGGCCATCGGCTGTTCCCCCTCGCCCTGTCCTGACCACTTCCGGTGATCAGGTGTGAAATCGCGCCAAGGATAGAGCACTTCCGCGCGCCCGCGAACCGGGATTCCTTCCACCCCAGCCTTGACTCCCCCAGTGGTCCATGCCATTTTCCTTTACCAGTGAGCACAACTGGTAAGGCGATCGGTCTGACCAGCTGTCCCCTCTCGTAGAGACGGAAGCCCGTGATCCTCCCCACCCCCGTCCGCCTCGTCCGCACCCCGGGCCGGTTCACCCTCGACACCGCCACCGCCGTCCACGCCGATCCCGCCGCCGAACCGGCCGCCCGGCTGCTGCGCACCCTGCTCGCCCCCGCCACCGGACTTCCACTGCCGCCCGCCGCCGACGGGAGCGTCCGACTCGCCCTCGACCCGGCGGTGCGCGGCGCCGAGGGCTACCGGCTGAGCGTCACCCCGGAAGGGGTCCGGCTCGCCGCCTCCGCCCCGGCCGGACTGCTGGCCGGTGTCCAGGCGCTGCGTCAGCTGCTGCCGCCCGAGGCCCTGTCCGACCGACCGGTGGCGGGCGTGCCCTGGACACTGCCCGGCGTGGAGATCACCGACCGGCCCCGGCACCCCTGGCGCGGCCTGATGGTCGACGTCGCCCGGCACTTCCAGCCGCTGGACCTCCTGCTGCGCACCGTCGACCGGCTCGCCCTGCACCGGCTCAACGTCCTCCACCTGCACCTCACCGACGACCAGGGCTGGCGGCTGCCGGTCGACGCCTACCCACGGCTCACCGAGATCGGCTCCCGCCGCGCCCGCTCGATGATCGGCCGGGCCGGCTCCGGCCGGTTCGACGACCAGCCGCACGGCGGCGCCTACACCAAGGACGAACTGCGCACCCTGGTGGCGTACGCCGCCGAACGCGGCGTCACCGTGGTACCCGAGGTCGAGATGCCCGGGCACTCCCGCGCCGCCCTGGCCGCCTACCCGCACCTCGGCAACCGGCCCGAGCGCCGACTCGACGTGTGGACCGAGTGGGGCGTGTGCGACACCGTCCTCGGCGTCCACGACGAGGTCCTGGAGTTCTGCCGCACCATACTCGGCGAGACCCTCGACCTCTTCCCCTCCCCGTACATCCACGTCGGCGGCGACGAATGCCCGGTCACCGAGTGGGAGAACTCGGCGACCGCGCTCGCCCGGGCCGCCGAACTCGGGCTCGGCGCCCCCAAGGAGCTGCACGGCTGGTTCCTCGCGCAGATCGGCGCGTACCTGCTGGACGCCGGGCGCCGGCCGGTCTGCTGGGCCGAGGACAGCAACTCGGCGGCGCTGCCGACCGCGTTCGTGGTCATGCCCTGGCAGGACGGCGACCACGGCCTCGCCGCCGCCCGCCGCGGCCACGACGTGGTGATGACCCCGCACCGCTCCACCTACCTCGACTACCCGCAGAGCAGCCACCCCGACGAACCGCTCGGCCAGGCCGGGGCGGTGGTCGACCTGGTCACCGTCCACGCGCACGAGGCCGCCCCCGGGCACTGGACCGGCGCCGAGGCCGACCGGGTGCTCGGCACCCAGGCCCAGCTGTGGACCGAGTTCGTCCGCACCCCCGAACACTTCGACCACCTGGCGTTTCCGCGGCTGTGCGCCCTCGCCGACCGCGCCTGGAACCCGGCCTCCGACTGGGCCACCGACTTCCTGCCCGCCCTCGCCCACCACGCCCCGCGCCTGGCCGCCCTGGGCATCCAGCACCGCACGGGCGCCGAGGCCGGTGTCACGGCGGCGGTGCGGTAGGTCCGCGGCCCCGCCACCCAGAGCTGCACCACCAGTAGTCGCACCACCCGCACGTGCACCGTCCGCAGTTGCGCCGTCCGCACCACCGTCATCCCGCACCTCCACTCCCCACGGAAAGGGATCACCGTGCCCGTACGACTGCGCCTCCCCGCCGGCCTGCGCGCCGCGCTCGCCACCGCCACCGCGGCCGGCCTCGCCTGCACCGGCCTCGCCCTCGCCGGTCCCGCCTCGGCAGCCGGCGACGCGCTGAGCGTCCAGTACCGGACCAGTGCCGGCGGTGCCACCGCCGACCAGTCCGAGCCGTGGCTGCAGGTCACCAACACCGGCAGCACCACGGTGCCGTTGAACCGGGTCGTCCTGCGCTACTACTTCAAGGCCGACGGTCCCGCGGTCACCTACCGCTTCGCCTGCTCCTGGGCGGTGAAGGGCTGCGCCAACATCACCGGCACCTTCGGCACCCCGGCCCACCCGACCGCCACCGCCGACCGCTACCTGGAGATCGGCTTCACCGGCGGAGCCGGCTCGCTCGCCCCCGGACAGTCCACCGGTGACATGCAGCTGCGCTTCTACCGCTCCGACTGGCAGACCCTCACCCAGTCCGACGACTACTCCTTCGGCGCCGACCGGACCACGTACGCCGACTGGAACCGGGTCACCCTCCAGGAAGGCTCCACCCTGATCTGGGGAACCGCCCCGGCCGGCAACGACCCCTCCCCGTCGCCCAGCCCCTCGCCCTCCCCCACCGGCTCCACCCCACCGCCGGACCCGCACGCCGCCGCCCTCTTCGACGACTTCCGCTACACCTCGAGCTCGGACCCCGCCGTCCAGCAGCACGGCTGGACCGTCAAGTCCGGGCAGGGCGGCCCCGGCGTCCCCGGCGCCACCTGGTCGCCGCAGGACCTCACCTTCACCACCACCGGCGGCACCAGCACCATGAACCTGGCCCTGACCACCGACGGGACCGCGGCCGGCACCCGCGAGACCGAGATCCAGACCAGCGCCCGGAAGTTCCGCAACGGCACGTATGCGGCCCGGGTCCGATTCGACGACACGCCCACCGGCGGACCCGACGGCGACCACGTCAACCAGACCTTCTTCGCCTTCACCCCGCTCGCCGCCCCGATGGACCCGAACTACAGCGAGCAGGACTTCGAGTACCTGCCCAACGGCGGCTGGGGCGAGCCGAGCAACATCATGTACGAGACCACCTGGGAGACCTACAACCCGGACCCGTGGCAGGCCGTCAACACCCACGGCGAGCAGCGCCGCTCCTACGACGGCTGGCACGACCTCCAGCTCACCATCGACGCCACCAGCGCCACGTACTTCATCGACGGCCAGGTCGTCGCCGTCCACGGCGAGCCCTATCTGCCCGAGACGCCGCAGTTCATCGACTTCAACCACTGGCTGATCGACCTCGCCGGGCAGACCTCCACCACCCCGCGCACGTACACCGAGCAGGTCGACTACCTGTACTTCGTCAAGGACCAGGTGCTGACCCCCGCCCAGGTGGCCTCCGCCGTCTCCGGCTACCGGGCGGCCGGGACCGGCTTCACCGACACCGTCCCGGCGGGGTGACCGGTACGGCTCCGGGATCCGGCTCCGGGTTCCCTGCCGGGCGCGGGCCGGGAAGCCCGGATGGCCGACCGGCTTTGCGGGGTCCGCGCGGGTGGGTGACGCTGGAGTCGCCAACCGCCTGCCGAGCGCCGCTGAGCCGAGGAGGTCGAACCGTGAGGTTCATTCAGATCATCGAGTACAAGACCAGTCGCATCGACGAATTCAACGCCCTGCTCGACCGCTGGGTGGAGAAGAACGCGGGCCGGAGCCTGGCCACCCGGGCCGTGCACGCCCGTGATCGCGACAACGCGAACGTCTACCTGAACATCGTCGAGTTCCCGTCGTACGAACAGGCGATGGAGAACTCCAGCCGTCCCGAGACGGCGGAGTTCGCGGAGCAGGTCAAGGCCCTGTGCGACGGGCCGCCGACCTTCCGCAACCTCGACCTGGTGAAGGAGCACGACGTCCAGAGCTGAGCACCGGCCGAGCACCGGCCGGACCGCGGTGCCCCCGCCCCTCGGGCGGGGGCACCCGCGCGTTCCGGCAGTCGTCGCGGTCGGCCCCTGGGTCGGCCCCGGGGTCGGCCCCGGGGTCAGCCGAGGCGAGTGCGGGCGCCGCCGGGGCGCAACTGCCCGCGGGCGGTGCGGGCGGGCCGGGACGGACGGCGGTCCGGCCGCTCCGCCTGCTCGCGCTGGAGGCGTGCGGCGAGCGCCGCCTGGTAGGCGCGGACGGCCAGCATCATCGCCACCGCCGCAAGCTCGGCCGGCTCCTCGATGCCGCGCTCGGCCGCCTCCGTCCGGCACCCGGCGCACCACACCGCGCTCGCCCGGGCGCCGTCCGGCCACACGAGGCCCACCGGCGGGAAGTAGTGGCACCCGCAGCCCTGGCAGACGAACACGAGCCGCATCAGTGGTGCACCACCCGGGTGCCGCCGCAGGTCGAGCACTGCGCGGTGTACCGGTGGACCGTGGGGACCTGCTTCCCGTCGGCGTCCAGCTCCATGGTGTGATCGGTCCGTTCCGTCACACCGGTTCCGCCGCACGCGGGACACTGCTGCTCGGGCATTCTCCGCCACCTCCTGTGCACAGACCGTAGCGCGCCGCAGCCATGATCGGCAGACGGACCGTCAACGAGCAGGGAGCGGACGGGGAGTGGGCGAGGCTCACTGTAGTAATTTACGCAGCGCAACAGCGCCGAACGCCGGGCCCCAGCACGGCGATTCCTGCACTCATCGGGGGATCTGATGCAGCACCCGTCCTACGATCCGTCATCCCAGCCGACCCAGCCCGGGTTCACGTCGGCGTCCCCGCACCCGCCGACGGTCGGTCAGGGCTTCCACCAAGTCCCGGGCCGGCCCTCCGGACCCTCGTCCGGGGAGTCGTCCGGGCAGGCCTCCGGGGATTCGGCGGCCGAGTCGTCGGGGAAGCGCTCGCACGTCAAGATCTGGGGCGCGGTCGCCGCGGTGGTCAGCGCCGCCGCGGGTGTGGCGAGTGCGGTGGCGGCGTTCATGGGCGGTGGCGGCTCGCCGCCGACCTCGGCTCCCGCGCCCCAGGTGACCGTCACCGTGGGCACCCAGGGCTCACCCAACGCCGGCGGGGTCGCGGCTCCCTCGGCTCAGGGGACCGCCGCCGCTCCCGGCTCGGGAGCGAAGGTCCGCTGGTCGGGGGCGTTCCGCCTCGGCATGGAGGGCGTCGACCTCACGGCTGACCCGCCCGCCGCCGGGAACGGCACCTACCTCCGGCCAGGCGCCGCACGCAGTGGCAGCAGCGGGATGATGGTCAGGGGCACCGTCGCTCCCTGGTCCGGACCCGGCGAGCCGACGGCCGAGGGCTGCCGCCAGCTGTTGCTGACGCAGAAGCGCAACGAGCTCGACGTCTCCGTGGGCGACCAGGTCTGCGTGGTCGAGGGCAGCTCGCCGATCGGGGTCCTGAAGGTCACGGCCGCCCACTACGACGCCGGTTCGTACGGGGAGCTCGACACCACGCTGACGGTGTGGGACCTGCGCATGGGTCGCTGACGCCGGGCGCGGCGCCGAGGCCGAGCAGCTGGCGATCAGCTGCTGAAGCCCGCGTGGACGTGGTCGTGGTGGGTGTCGTCCGTGAAGAACTGATTGGACGTCGTGCCGCCGGACAGCTGCCGCGGCCCACCGACGTTGTACGAGCCGGCCGCGGCGGCGGCCCGCATGAAGCCGTCGACCAGGTCGTGCGGCGTGGCCGGGTCGACGACGGCGTGGCCGTCGATCTGCCAGGTGTCGAAGGCCCGGCCGAGCGGGTGGTCGCTGGGCCGGTCGGTACCGAACACATCCAACGGGTGCCCGGAGCGGACCACGCTGACCTGGAAGCTGTACGGACCGGCCAGGGTCAGCATGGCCTGCAGCACACTGTCGTGCACCATGCCGCTGCGCAGGTCGGCGACGGCTGCCGGGGGCAGCACGATCCGGGGCTGGGCGAGGACGCGGGCGGCGAGTGTCGGCAGTTTGGCCGCAGCCGGCCCGGGATCGGCGGGGTGGAGGGCGGTGACGTTCCAGCGGGGGCTCGCGGCGGTCAGCCGGACGTCCACCGTCGTACCGCCGGCGGTGACAGTGGAGCCGGCGGCGGACCACTGCCGGCACACCACCAGCACGCTCGCCGAGTCCGACAGGATGCCGCCGTACTGGGCGTCGATCACCTCCACCACCGCCTCGTCGGCTGCGGGCAGCAGCGGCCCGGCCTGGTCGGCCAGCTGCGGCGGCAGTCCGAGCGCGGCAACCCGTCCCCGGGCCGCCTCCAGCCCTTGGCCGCCCGGGCCCCAGGTGCCCAGTGCCTCGATCAGCTCGACCGCCCGCAGCTTCACGTCCGGCTGGACCTCGCCCGGCCCGGGGCGCCAGGGCGTGGCAGTTGGCAGGGTGGCCGTGCCCTGAGGTGCGGAGGCCGACGCGGATCCAGAGGTGGTCGCGGTGGGGCTGCCCGCGCCGGAGGCGGCCGGGGCGGTGGGCGAGCCGGGCGAGGCCGATGCCGCTCCCCCGCTGCGGGAACCACCGCCGCTGGAGCACCCGCAGGCGGCGCCGAGCACCAGGCCGAGTCCGCCGACCAGGACTGCCCGCCGGCTCACCAGGGGAGCTGGTTCTCGCACGCCTCCCACTATGCGCTCGGGGCCGCGGCCGTCCCGGTCCGACGCGCCCGCCGGGGCCGGACGTGTGGGCGGGTCGAGCACAGGTGCTGCCGACGGGGAGGGCATGCGGTCAGGGGAACAGGGCGCGGGCCGCGCGCAGGGCCGAGTCGTGGCCCGACGCGAACTCCTCCTCGGTGTAGACGGGGACGGCGATGTCCGGGGTGATGCCGGCGCCGTCGAAACTTCGGCCGTCGCTCGTGACGTAGCGCTCGTTGGGGAGCCCGAACGTCCAGCCGTTGGGGAGGGTGCGCTCCAGGACGTCCGAGAAGACGCCCTGGGTGGGCGCGCCGATCCGCACGGGGTGGGGGGAGCGCCCCATCAGCGCCATGGTGAGGCTCTCGGCCGCGCTCATCGTCCCGCTGCTGGTCAGGACGGCGATCGGGCCGCTGTACCGGGACCCGCCGGCCGGACGCACCTCGATCGGCTGCGGGCGGGTGAAGCGGTCGGCGTCGTGCGGATCGTCGCGTCCCTGCTTGGCGTAGGCGAGGTAGGGCCGGTCGGTGAGACGGGCGGCGAGTTGCAGGCCCAGCCGGTCCGAGCCGCCACCGTTCAGCCGGAGGTCGAGCACCAGGCCGCGCAGGGCGTGCGGTCCGCAGGTCCGCTCGGGGGTGAACACCGCATCCAGCACCCGGGACAGTTCTGCGCTGTCGTCGGTGTGGTCGTCGGCCTCGGTGTAGTGCTGGAAGGAGCCGATGCGCAGGTACCCGATCCGGTCGGACTCCGCGTACCCGATCCGCCCGCCGGCGAACTCCGTCTCGGCCGTGCCGAGCTCGTCGGCCGTGAGCCCGGCCGCCCGCGGTCCGAAGGCCGGATCGGTGACCGGCAGGGTGCCGGGCCTCGGCTGCCAGACGCCGCCCGCCGCACCCGCGACGACGCCGACGTGCGCGTCGCCGAGCGGGCGCAGCAGGTCGCCGAGGACGGCGAGCAGCTCGGAGTCGGTGGAGCGCTCGCTCAGCCGGGCGCGCTGGTGCTCGCCGGCCACCACCCAGTCGACGCCCTTGGCGGCGAAGAACGGGTAGTTCTCGGCGAAGGTCGTCCAGACGATGTCGAAGGCGGCGAGCGGGTCGTGGGGCGGGGTGGCCCGGTGACAGGCGGGCGGGAGTGCGGGGAGGCGGTGCAGGTGGATGTCGGTCACGTCCGCAGCGGCGTTCCACACCGCCTCGCCCGGTCGGCCGCCCGGTCGGATCGTCAGCTCCGGCCTGCCGTCGACCAGGAAGCGCACGGCGCCCGCGCCGTCCGGCCCGCCCTCCTGGTCGGCGGTGATCAGCCCGGGGAGGCAGCCCGCCGCCGAGAGGTCGTAGGTGAGGAGCCGGCCGTGGTCGACGGTGACGACCCGGCCGTAGCCGTCCGTCTGCCACACGCCCTCCCAGCGCGAACGCGGGGCCGCGCCCACGGCGTTCGTGGCGCCGGCGGCCGTGCAGCCGACTCCCATGAGGACGGCGAGCGCCGCCGTCACCGCCGCTCCACGGCGCGCAGTTGCCCGTCGCCCGTCGCTCCGTCGGCCTGCGCCCGGCCGCGCGACCGTCGACTGCCCTGCGCTCCGCTGTGCTGTCCTCCGCTGTGCTGCCATCGGATCGGCCTCCCTCGTGCGCGGCCCGCCCGTGATCGGGCCGACCTTCCGCACACCATGCTGGACGAGCACGAACCGCCGCACGATCCTGCAGGCCACCCAGTTCACCCTGGTGCTCACCCCACCCCGCTACCTGTACCCAGCACCCCACCCGGACAGCTCAGCTGACGCACCGTGGGCTCCACCGGAGCCCCCGGGCAGGACCCACACCCGCGTGCGCGCTACGCCGGTCGGGCCGAACCGTCGTCGCCCCGCGCGGTGATCGGCGCCGCGGGCCGATCGGCGGCCTAGGGTGGTCGGGTCGGCGGGGTCGGCGGGTCTCCGTACGGACTCCGGAGGGCTGGGAGAGGAGCGCCGCCATGAGCACCGGAATGCGCGAGGTGCTGGACGAGGTCCGGCGTGAGCTCGCGCTCGGCGACCGGGAGAACCGGCTGGTGGCGGCCGTGGCGGCCGGCGAAGCGCCGCGCGAGGTGCTGGGCGGGCTCGCGGTCCAGCAGTACCGGATCATCGCCAGCGACCGGCGGAGCATGCTGATCCTGGCGGCGCGCTGCGCCGACAACCCGGCCGGAGGGTACTTCGCCGGGCTCGCCGCCGGTGAGAGCACGGCACTGCGCGCGCTGGACGAGTTCAGCCGGCGCTGCGGGCTGACACCGGAGGAGGCGAAGGCGCGGGCTCCGCTGGCGGGCTGTCAGGCGTACCCGGCGTACCTGGCCTGGCTGGCGCTCAACGCCGACCCGGCGGGCGTGGTGCTGGCGCTGTCGGCGAACTTCGCCGCCTGGGGCGCCTACTGCGGGACGGTCGCGGAGGGGCTCCGACGCCACTACGGCTTCGACGACGCCGCCTGCGCCTTCTTCGACTTCTTCGCCGAGCCCGATCCCACCGCGGACGATGCGGCGGTGGCCGTTCTGGAGGCCCTGACGCCCGATGCCGCCGCGATCGAGCAGGCTCGCGAGTACGGGGGCATGCTCCAGTCCTACGAGCTGATGTTCTGGAACACGCTGGCCGACCACGACTCCGACCGAAATGCGGACCGGAGTCCGGACCGGCCGAACCCCTGAGCCGACGGCCTCCCGGTCCGGTCAGGCCGGGTCCAGCGCCGCCCAGCGGTCGCGGGCGGCCACCAGGTGCGGGCCCTCCCGCCAGCGGGGCGGGAGCCGGAGGGCGAGCCCGCGGAACCCGCGGGCCTGGACGGTGGCGAGCAGGTCGGTGGCGGGCCCGACCGGCAGGCCGTACATCCGGCGCGCCCAGGGCGGCAGCAGTCCGGCGGCGCAGCCGACCAGGCCGCCCCACAGCGGGCGGGCCGGGGTGGCGAGCAGCGCCCAGCCGTGCAGGGGCGGCACGAACGCGAAGTGGAAGGCGTCGCGGGCGGCGGGGGTGAGCAGCAGGCGGCCGCGCATCCACGCGGTGTAGGAGTCGAGTTCGGCGACACTCCGCGGCACCGGACGGCCGGCGGGAACGCCGACCAGACGGGCCACCCGTACCTGCTCGGCCACGTAGCGGTCGGCCTGCCGGTCGGTCAGGGCGAGTCCGCTGCGGCGGGCGACCTCGAGGAAGGAGCCGATCTCGCAGCAGTGCACCCAGGTCAGGAGTTCCGGGTCGTCGGCGCGGTACGGGCGGCCGGTGACCGGGTCGATGCCGCGGACCTGCCGGTGCACGGTGCGCACCCGGTCGACCACCGCGCGGACCTCCTCGCCGGTGCCGTACGTGGTGGCGCCGATGAAGGAGGCGGTGCGGTAGAGGCGGCCCCACGGGTCCTTGCGGAAGGCGGAGTGCTGGGCGACGCCGGCCATCGCGAGCGGGTGAAGGGCCTGGAGGAGGAGGGCGCGCAGGCCGCCGAGCAGCATGGACGGGTCGGCGTGGACGGTCCAGGACACCGCACCGGGCCCGAACAGCCCCTCCTCGGGGACGACGGGCGCGTCGTCGGGCGGGTCGTCGGGCGGCTCGGGAGTCGAGGTGTCGTGGCGGGTCATACCGCACCTCCGGCCTGGTCGGTCGGTCCGGTCTCCAGCGTGCACCGGCCGGCAGGCGGCGCGCCAGCTCGCAGCGTTCCTGCAGCGGACCACTGGATCACCGCACCGGCGGACCGGGCGGTCTACGGCACGCGCGGATGCCAGGCGGGGTCGCGTCCGGTGAGGGCGAGCAGGCGGGTACGGGTGTCGGCGGCGGCGTCGACCGGGATGCCGGGAGCGAATCGGCCGCTGGCGGCGAGTCCGCCGTAGCGCCGGAATTCGGTGAACGCGAATTCCACGGCGGCCGGGGATATTCGGCCGGGATCGTCGAGGGCACGGGCGAGGTCCCAGGCGTGGACGACGGTTTCGGCGATCAGCTCGGCGGCGAATCCGCCGGCGTCGCGCAGCCCGTACGGTGGGCGGATCTGGGCGTCGAGGGCGCCGGGTTCGGCGAGGGCGCGGGTGGCGCTGCGCACGGCCATCTCCCAGACGCCGACCGGGTTGACGCCGAGGACGTCCCCGTCGAAGCGGCGGCCGACCTGCTCGGGGGTGTAGCCCGCGAGCAGTTGGCACACCCACAGGTGCTGGGCGGTGACGTGGTTGACCAGGTCCCGGACGGTCCAGGCGTCGCAGGGGGTGGGCGCCCGCCAGCCGTCGGCGGGAACGTGGGAGAGCAGCCGCCCGAACTCCCGGACGGCAGCGCCGTACTCGATCCGGACCGCCGCATGGAAACCGGGTTCGTGTGGACACTCCATGGCGGGGTCCTCCGTTCACCTTGAGAATTCCCAGTGAACAGAACAGAAAGACAAAATGCCAGGCACGGACCGTGGCCGCCCGATTCCGCTGCGGCGGACGAACCCGAACGGGACGGCGGATTGCCGAGCCGGGCGGGCGAGTTCACCGGATCCGGCACCGGGCTGCTGACGGTCCGTCCGCCAACGGCGCACGGACATCGGCTCTTCCGTCCGACGAGCCGACCGGACTACTCTCCGGTAACAACCTTTCGCCCGACGTTCCGCACCGCCCGAGGAGCACCATGCCCGCCTCCGCCGACCGTTCCGCCCGCCTGCTCAGCGGACTGCTGCTCGGCGCCGGGGTGGCGCACTTCGCGGCGCCGCGCCCGTTCGACGCGATCGTCCCCCGCGCCCTCCCCGGCTCGCCGCGCGCCTGGACGTACCTGAGCGGTGCGGCCGAGCTGGCCGTGGGCGCGGCGATCGCCCTGCCGCGCACCCGCCGGGCCGGAGCCCTCGCCGCCGCGGGGCTATTCGCCGCGGTCTTCCCGGCCAACGTGAAGATGGCGTACGACTGGCGCCACCGGCCGGCCCCGCTTCGGGCCGCGGCGCTCGCCCGGCTGCCGCTGCAGGCCCCGCTGGTGGCGTGGGCCCTGCGGGTGCGCCGCAACGGCTGACCCGCAGGTCGGAGCACCTGGCGGGGGTGCTCCGGCGGTGGGCGCCCGGCGCGAGCCGGACGAGAGGGCCCAGGGTCCGTCTTCAAACCCCCGTCGTCCGCCCGAAGGGCGGGCCCGGCGGCGTCTGGGTGCGTGCATCGCAAGGCGGAGGAGGGAGTCCGTGCGGAGCATCGGCGACCGACGACAACGCGGCGAGGTGCGTGCCCAGGCGCCGCCGGGCAGGCGGGGGTTTGACGACGGACCCTAGCTTCCGCGCGGGTACGTCCGGATGATCTGGCCCTTCGGGTCCGCCATCAGGTAGCCGCTGCCGTGGTCGCTGTTCAGGTAGACCCGGATGGTCGGCTGACCGTCGGTGGAGAAGTCGCCGTCCACGATGACGTAGCGGCTCGTCGGGTTGGGGACGTTAAGGGTCTCCGCGGCCTTCTGGAGCAGCCCGGGCAGCACGTCCCAGTTGAAGAGCTGCAGGTCGAAGACCATGTCGCTGGAGCCGTACGTGCCGCCGAAGTGCTCCTCCTTGGTGGCCTTGCCGCCCCGGTAGTCCCAGGTGTCGTAGTCCTTCGGGTCGGCGGCGGTGGGCGCCTTCGCGCTGGCGTACTCGGGGTAGACGGTGAGGTCCGACGCCTTGGTGCTGCCGTTCGCGCTGCGCAGCGCCTCGACCACGGCCCGCATCCCGGCCGGGGTGAGCAGGTCGAGCTTGGCCGCCGAGTTTCCGGCCGCCTTGGGCGTGGCGCTCCCGGCTGCGGTCGGGTTCGCACCACCGGAGGCACCGCCAGCGGCACCGGAGCCGCCCGCCGCGCCGACGCCGCTGTCCGAACCGGGGCTGCGGGTGGTGCCCGCGTTGTAGCCGCCGCCGTTGCCGCTGCCCTGGTTGAGCTGCCAGGCGACGCCGCCCGAGGCGACGAGGACGGCCGCGGCCAGGACGATCAGCCCGGTCCGGCGCGGGTTGGCGGGCTTGTTGCCGGGAAGCGCGCCGGGCAGCGCGCCGTGCGGTGCGGTGGGCGCGCCCGGGGCACCCCAGGCTCCGCCCGCGGCGGGCGGGTAGGCGCCGCCGGGGTGCATCGGCCCGGCCGGGTTCATCGGCCCGGTCTGGGCGTACGGCGCAGCGCCGCCCCAGCCGCCGGTCGGTCCGGTGGCGGCGGTCGGCGGGGCGCCTCCCCACGGCGCGGGGGTGTGGCCGCCGGTCGGGACGGCGTCCTGCGGGGTGGGCCATCCCGGCCGGCTCCCCGGGAAGGGGGTGCCGGAGCCGCCCGCGTCCGGGAACGGCGTCCCCGCAGCGGCCACGGCTCCGGCAGCAGCGCTGCCGCCGCCGGGCCGCAGCGAGTCGCGCTCGGTCGCGGCGTACGACGTGGCCGCACCGGTCTCGGCGGCGGCCAGCAGCCGGTCGAGCTCGTCGGCGCCGGGTCGGGCGGCCGGGTCGCGCTGCAGCAGGCGGGCGAGCGCCATGCCGAGGAGGCCGGAGCGGATGGGCGGCGGCACCGGCTCGTCGAGGACGGCGGCCAGGGTCGCGAAGGTGGTGGCGCGGCGCAGCGGGTGGTGGCCCTCGACGGCGACGTAGAGCGTCATGCCCAGCGACCAGAAGTCGGAGGCGGGGTTGCCCTCCTGGCCGCGGATGCGCTCGGGGGCGATGTACTCGGGCGAGCCGATCAGCGAGCCTGTGGCGGTGAGGCTGGTGGCCTCCTGCATGGCGGCGATGCCGAAGTCGGTGAGGACGGGCGAGCCGTCGAGCCGCAGCAGGACGTTGCCGGGCTTGACGTCGCGGTGGTGGATGCCGGCGGCGTGCGCGGCGCGCAGGGCGGCGAGGACGCCGCGGCCGATCCTGGCCGCCTCGGTGACGGGGAGCGGGCCCTGGTCCAGGCGGTCGGCGAGCGAGCCGCCGGGGACGAGTTCCATCACCAGCCAGGGGTGCGGGAGTTCGGCGTTGTCCACGATGTGGTGGATGGTGGCGACGTTGGGGTGCTGGAGGCGGGCCAGGGCCCGGGCCTCGCGCAGCACGCGTTCGCGCAGCTCGTAGGCGGCGGCCGGGTCGGCGGCCAGCATGGCCGGGTCCGGCGGGCGGACCTCCTTGAGTGCGACCTCGCGGTGCAGTGCGGTGTCGCGGGCGCGCCAGACCACGCCCATGCCGCCGCCGCCGAGGCGCTGCAGGAGTTCGAACCGCCCGTCGATGAGCCGGTCAGTCGGCCCCCCAGATTCCATGGCGGTCATCGTAGGAGACGACGCGGACAGCACCGCGCCCCGCCCGGGGTGCGGGCGGGGCGGGGCGGGTGGTCGGTGGACGTACCGTCCGCGCCGGTCAGGCGGTCAGTTCGGGGGCGGACGGAGTGGCCGCGGCCGCGACGGGCTCGCCGTCCTGCGGGCCGGCTTCCGTCTCGCCCTGCGGGCGGGCGTGCCGGGGCAGCAGGAAGACCGCGGCGAAGACGACCACCAGCATGGCGATCTCGACGCCGAGGGTGAACTGTTCGGCCTTGATGAAGTCGGTGGTCTTGATCCGCTCGAAGAAGACCGTGCCGAGGATCGCGGTGCCGAGCGCGGCGCCCAGCTGCTGGACCGAGGTGAGGGTGCCGGAGGCGGAGCCGGTCTCGTGCGGCTCGACCGAGGCGAGCACGGTGTCGAAGAACGGCGCCATCACCAGGCCCATGCCGAAGCCGGTGACGGCCAGGGCCGGGATCAGCTCCCAGGGGGTGACCCCGGTGCCGGCGAGCTGGAGGGTGACGATCAGGCCGCCGACGCCGAGCAGCATCACGATCAGGCCGGCGTGCATCACCTTGCGGCCGAAGCGCTGCAGGCCCTGCGAGAGGACGAAGGCGACGACCATGCCGATCGAGGACGGGATGCCGGCCAGGCCCGCCTTGAACGGCGAGTAGTGCAGGCCGAGCTGGGTGTAGAGGCTGAAGGTCAGCCAGAAGCCGGTCATCGCGGAGAAGAACATCAGGCCGAGGACCATGCCGCCGCTGAAGCCGCGCTTGGCGAACAGGCTGGGCTCCACCAGCGGGTCGCCGCCGGTACGGCTGCGCCGGCTCTCGTACCAGCCGAAGAAGCCGAACACCGCGACCGACAGGGCGATCAGGCCGAAGGCCCAGGCCGGCCAGTCGTGCTCGCGGCCCTGCACCAGCGGGTAGATCATCAGCGCCGAGCCCACGGCGGCGAGCAGCGCGCCGACCAGGTCCAGACGGACGGCCCGGGCGCTCTTCCACTCGGGGAGGAAGGCCAGGCCGCCGGCGATGGCGAACAGGCCGAGCGGGATGTTGATCAGGAAGATCATCCGCCAGCCGGCGCCGAACAGGTCGGCGTCGACCAGCCAGCCGGCCAGGATCGGGCCGCCGACCGTGGACAGGCCCATCACCGGGCCGAACATGCCGAACGCGGTGGCCTGCTCCTTCTCGGAGAAGATCTCCTTGAGGATGCCGAGGCCCTGCGGCAGCATGACGGCGCCGAGCAGGCCCTGGAAGGCCCGGGCGGCGATCAGCTGGCCGGGCTCCTGGGCGAGGCCGCAGGCAATCGAGCCGAGGGTGAAGCCGACCGCACCGATCAGGTACATCCGGCGGCGGCCGAAGATGTCGCCGAGGCGGCCGCCGGTGATCAGGCCGATCGCCATGGCGAGGGTGTACGCCGCGCCCAGCCACTGGATGGTGGACTCACCGCCGCCGATGTCCGAGCGGATGGCGGGGGCGGCGATGTTGGTGACCAGGGAGTCGAGGAGGTCCATGACCTCCGCGGCGAGGATCACGAACAGCGCGACCCATCGCCACTTGTACGGGGTGTCGGACACCGGAATGCTCCTGAGATGCGAACGAACAGCGTTTACTGCGACGAACACTGTTCTACGCGACGAGCAGCGTTCTGTCAAACAGTGTTCGGCTGTCCGAACACTGTTCGCCGGAGGTACGATGTTCGCCGACGGATGATCACTGAAAGCAGGTGGGCCCATGTCCTCGGCGATGCCCGAGATCCCCTGGCACAAGGCGCGCAAGGCCGATCCCCGGCAGCCGCTCAGCCGGGACGTGATCGTCGAGACCGGCATCCGGATCCTCGACGCCGAGGGTCTCGGCGGCGTCACCATGAGACGGGTAGCCCAGGAGCTCGGTACCGGCCCGGCCTCCCTCTACGCGCACGTCTCCAACAAGGACGAGCTCTGCGAGCTGATGCTGGAGCGGATCACCGGCGAGGTCGTGCTGCCCGAGCGGGCCGAGCCCGAGCGCTGGAAGGAGCAGGTGACCGAGGTCTGCCTGGCCGCCCAGCGGGTCTTCACCGCCCACCGGGACATCACCCTGGTCTCGCTCGGCTCCGTCCCCATCGGCCCCAACCAGCTACGGGTGACCGAGTTCCTGTTCGACCTGCTGCTGCGCGCCGGGGTGCCGGCCCAGGTGGCCGCGTGGGCGCTCGACGCGCTCGGCCAGCTGATCGACACCGACGCCTACGAGGCCTCGCTCTACGTCAACCGGATCAGCGGCGGCACCGACATCGACGCGTACTTCGAGAGCATCAAGGACTACCTCTCCCGCCTGCCCGCCGACCGGTTCCCCCGCATGTCGAGCCTGGCCGAGACGCTCATCTCGGGCGACGGCGACCAGCGCTTCCTGTTCAAGGTGGACGTCCTGCTGCGCGGCCTGGAGACCTACATCCCCCAAGGCCCCACCAGAGAGTAGGGATTGACGGACGCTCGGGGCAGGTCTATACCAGTGGGCAGTCACGTCCACCCCGGCCTGGTCCCCGACCGCGGACCGCCCGCGCACCCCCATGTCCCGTGCGGGCGGACGCGTCCTCGCCGCTTCCTCGAGAGGTCCGTCGATGGAACGCGCACTGCCCCCACCGTCCGCCGTCACCCCGCCCGGCGCCGCCCCGGCGCCCACCCACCGGCGCCGGCGCCGCCGCTCCACGGCGGCCGCCGCGCTGGCCGCCCTCGGACTGCTGGCCGGCGCCGTGGCCGCCGTCGACGCCGGCCAGGCGTCCGCCGCGACCGATGCGCTCGGTTCGAACTGGTACGCCTCCGCCCCCTACCTCATGCCCGAGGACAACAACCCACCCGACCCCGCCGCCGTCATGGACGCCACCGGCCAGAAGGCCTTCCAACTCGCCTTCATCCTCGACCAGGGCGGCTGCACCCCCGCCTGGGGCGGCACCTCCCCCATCGACACCGACACCACCATGCCCGCCGTCATCCAGAAGATCCGCACCAAGGGCGGCGACGTCTCCGTCTCCGTCGGCGGCTACGGCGGCACCAAACTCGGCCAGACCTGCGGCACCCCCGAAGCCACCGCCGCCGGCTACCAGAAAGTCATCACCAAGTACAACCTCAAAGCCCTCGACTTCGACCTCGAAGAACCCGAATACGAGAACACCGCCGCCATCCACAACGAAATCGGCGCCGCCAAAATCCTCCAACACAACAACCCCGGCCTCTACATCTCCATCACCACCGCCGGCACCAACGCCGGCACCGGCTGGTTCGGCACCCAGATGCTCAACGAGGCCAAGACCCAGGGCTTCACCCCCGACAACTACTCCATCATGCCCTTCGACGGCGGCTTCAACAGCGCCACCGCCCAGACCGACGCCCTCACCAAGTTCAACCAGATCCTCCAGACCACCTTCGGCTGGAACGAGACCACCGCCTACGCCCACGAAGGCGTCTCCCTCATGAACGGCCGCACCGACGCCGCCGAGTACTTCCACCAGAACGACTTCCAGACCCTCCTCGACTACGCCACCACCCACAAACTCGCCCGCTACACCTACTGGTCCGTCAACCGCGACCGCCAATGCACCGGCACCGTCGACCCCGGACTCTCCGGCTCCTGCTCCAGCGTCACCCAGAACGACTGGGACTTCACCAAATACACCGTCAAATTCGCCGGAGCCACCCCACCCACCACACCCCCCACCACCCAACCGCCCACCAGCCAGCCGCCGGGCAGTTGCACCGACCCGGCGTGGAGCGCCACCACCACGTACGTGGCGGGCAACAAGGTCTCGTACAGCGGCCACAAGTACCACGCCAAGTGGTGGACGCTGAACGAGAACCCGGCGAGCAGCGGGCAGTGGGGCCCCTGGGCCGACGACGGCCCCTGCTGAGCACCCACGGCCCGACCACCCGACGGCGCCGGCCCGTCCCCGCAGCCACCGCGGGGACGGGCCGGTCCCGGTTCCGGAGCGGCCCCACCGCGTGGGGACGCCGGGTCAGGCGTTCAGCGCCGACCAGAGCCAGGCGCCGCCGACCCGGACGTACAGCCGCCGGTTGGCGGTGTCGACCGCCATGGTGCCGTCCAGCGGCGGGCGGGTGAAGGAGGCGTCGGTGACCGGTCCGGCCACCAGGCGCAACGGCGGGTTGGGCTCGTTCCTGGTGGGCACGGTGCCGCCGGCCTGGCTGCCGGTGCTGCCGTGGCAGTTCTCGATCAGGAAGTCGCCGGCGCTGGGCTCGAAGTAGAGGTGGCTGCCGGTGGGCCTGGTGCCGTAGATGCCGACCACGTCGCGCAGGACGGCGGTCGAGCCCGGGCCGGAGTAGAGGTCGACGCCCGAGTTGACGGTGGCGGAGCCGCCGTTGGCGATGAGCACGTTCTCCAGCGAACTGGCGGTGGCGGCCCAGGCGATGATGTTCTGCGCCTTCTGGTAGTTCTGGGCGAAGCCGCCGGCGAAGGCGTAGATGTTGGCGGCGTGGACGTGCTTGCAGTTGGCGTCGGTCTTCAGGTGCGGGCCGCCCTGCATCGCGGAGGTCTCGAACTTGCAGTCCGTGAGGTAGATGCCGTTGGGGTTGTTCCACTTGCCGGGGATCTGGGCGCCCTGGGTGATCCACAGCGCGCCGGTGCCGAAGTTCTCCCAGCGGCAACCGATGAAGTGGATCTGGTTGGTGTTGTCCTCGCTGTAGCCGTACGCCCCGCTGGTGGCGGTGGCGGAGTTGCGCAGCCAGACGTTGGGCTGGTCAGGGCTGTCCGGGGTGCCGGTGCACGACTCGACGACCAGGTTGTAGAACCGGGAGTCCCAGAACTCCACGCCGTCCACGCACAGGTCGCGGTTGCTGGTCAGGTAGACGTCGCGGACGTAGGTGTTGTCGTTGTAGTACAGCTCCAGCAGCAGACCGGTGCGGTTGTTGCCGTTGAGGCCGAGGTCCTGGACCGCGCAGTAGCGGCGGTGGGTGGCGCCGGTGCGGTCGGTGCCGGGGCCGGAGATCCGCAGCAGGATGCCGTCGCCGCGCTTGACCAGCGTGGACGCCTTGCTGCCGGCCCCGACCAGGCGCACCCCGTTGCCGCCGACGGTCAGCGCGGGCGCCCCGGCGGTCGGGCTGACCGGGTACGTCCCGGCGGGGAAGTAGACCGTCCCGCCGGCCTTGGCGGCGTCGTCGATGGCGCGCTGGACGGCGGCGGTGTCGTCCTGGACGCCGTCGCCGGCCGCGCCGTACAGCTTGACGTCGAACCAGTCCGGTCCGCCGGTGGCCGCCGCTGCCTGCTGTGCGCCCGCGACCGTCGCCGCGGCCGCCCCGGCCAGTCCGGCGACCGCTCCGGTGAACAGTGCCCGGCGGCGCGTGCCGTTCGCGGATCCCCCCGTGGTGGTCATGACGTGTACCTCTCCCCGTGTCGGACGGCGGCGCGGCTCTGACGCCGCGTCACTGCGGCCAAGATCGTAGCGCCGGGCGGCGGCTCCGGCCGGTTCCGGTGGTCCGGGTCAGCCGCCGGTGACCCCGTCGATGTGCTGGCGCAGCAGGTCGGCGTGGCCGTTGTGGCGGGCGTACTCGGTGATCATGTGCAGGTACAGCAGCCGCAGCGAGTACGCGTCACCGGCGTGGGTGAAGGTGTCCTGACCGGACCGCCGTGCCCGCCAGGTGATTCACCTGTTGCTACGATCACCGCGAGCCGTGACTGGCGCGCAGGGATGGATTCGACCATCGGGAAGCGGCTCCGTGACCTGTCACGCTGTCGCCGTGCGCCTGGGCCGTCCGTTCCGTCATGCACCGCCATGATCCGTGAGGAGACCGCCTTGGCCGCCCCGTCCGCCGTTCCCGGCCCCGTCCCGTCCGCCGTTCCCGGCCCCACCCCCTCCGCCGCGCCGTCGCCGGCGCCGCACACGGCCGCGAGCGCCGCCGCCGACACCGCCTTCCGTTCCGCGCTGGACGTGGTCCGCGCCGTCGAGCCGCGGGTCGCGGACGCGATCGGCGCCGAGATCGAGGACCAGCGGGCCTCGCTCAAGCTGATCGCCAGCGAGAACTACGCCTCCCCGGCCGTGCTGCTCGCCATGGGCAACTGGCTGAGCGACAAGTACGCCGAGGGCACGGTCGGCCGCCGCTTCTACGCGGGCTGCCGCAACGTGGACACCGTCGAGGCGCTGGCCGCCGAGCACGCCCGCGAACTGTTCGGCGCGGACCACGCGTACGTGCAGCCGCACTCGGGCATCGACGCCAACCTGACCGCGTTCTGGGCGGTGCTCTCGCAGCGGGTGGAGAGCCCGGCGCTGGCGCGGGCGGGCGTGCGCAACGTCAACGACCTGACCGAGCAGGACTGGGCCGAGCTGCGCCGCGACCTCGGCAACCAGCGGATGCTCGGCATGTCGCTCGACGCGGGCGGCCACCTCACCCACGGCTTCCGGCCCAACATCTCCGGCAAGATGTTCGAACAGCGCAGCTACGGCACCGACCCGGCGACCGGACTGCTGGACTACGACGCGATCCGGGCGGCGGCCCGGGAGTTCCGCCCGCTGATCCTGGTCGCCGGCTACTCCGCCTACCCGCGCCGGGTGAACTTCCGTCTGATGCGGGAGATCGCGGACGAGGTCGGCGCCACCCTCATGGTCGACATGGCGCACTTCGCGGGCCTGGTCGCGGGCAAGGTGCTCACCGGTGACTTCGACCCGGTGGCGCACGCCCAGATCGTCACCACCACCACGCACAAGTCGCTGCGCGGCCCGCGCGGCGGCATGGTGCTGTGCAACGAGGAGCTCGCCGAGCACGTCGACCGCGGCTGCCCGCTGGTCCTCGGCGGGCCGCCGTCGCACGTGATGGCCGCCAAGGCGGTCGCCTTCGCGGAGGCCCGCCGCCCCGAGTTCCGCCAGTACGCGCAGCAGGTGGTGGACAACGCGCAGGCGCTGGCCGAGGGCCTGCTGCGGCGTGGCACCCGGCTGGTCACCGGCGGCACGGACAACCACCTGGTGCTCGCCGACGTCTCCGGCCACGGCCTCACCGGGCGGCAGGCCGAGGCGGCGCTGCTGGACTCCGGGGTGGTCACCAACCGCAACGCCGTCCCGCAGGACCCGAACGGTGCCTGGTACACCTCCGGCGTGCGGATCGGCACCCCCGCGCTCACCACCCGCGGGCTCGGCACCGCCGAGATGGACGAGATCGCCGACCTGATCGACACCGTGCTGCGGGCCACCGCCCCCGCCACGACCGCCGACGGTCGCCCGTCCAAGGCCCAGTACCGCCTGGACGCGGGCGTCCGCGAGGCGGTCACCAAGCGGGCCGCCGAGCTGCTCGCCGGCTTCCCGCTGTACCCGGGCGTCGACCTGGTCTGATCTCCGCCTTCCGGCGGCCGTCCGCGATGGGCGGCCGTCGGGGTCGACTCAGCGGCCGACCACGGCCCGGACGGGGTTGTGGTCGGAGAGGCCGCGGACGTCCTCGACGAGGGCGCCGCGGCTGTCCAGGCCGCGCACGACCACGTGGTCGATCCACTGCGACTTGGCCGCGCCGATGTCCCGCGGCCGGGTCGGCCCGGCACCGGGCGGCAGTTCGGCGACGCGGTAGCCCTCCCCCAACTCGGCGGCGACGGTCGCCCGGTCGGCGTTGAAGTCGCCGAGCAGCACCGCCTGCTCGGCTCCGGCCTCGGCCACCACCTGGGCCAGCCGCGCCAGTTGACCGGGGCGCCGGTCGCCGGTGGCGACGTGGGTGGCCACCACCAGCACGTCGTCGACCCGTACCGCCAGCAGGCCCTTCCCCGGGGCGTCGGCGAACGCCTCGGCGGCGACCACCTCGGCCGTCCGGTCCAGGACCAGCACCAGGTGCTCGGTCCGGTCCGCGAGCCGGTTCGGGACGCGGCGCGGCTCGGGCACCCGCGGGTACCGCAGCGCGCGGATCGTCCGGCCTTCGGGCAATGCCTCGCGCAGTGAGGCGAGTTGGTCACCGCTGACCTCCTGCAGCGCCACCACCTGCTCGGTCGTCGCCGCCACCCGGGCCGACACCGCGGCGATCCGCTCCGGCTCCTGCGGCCACCGGTCGAGGACGTGGCTGCCCCAGTTCTCGGCGTGCACGCGGTGGAGGACGTTCCAGGTGGCGACGGTGAGCATGGCCGCGATCCTACGGCCGCCGCGGCCGGCGTCCGCCGGGGGGCGGGCGTCAGGTGCCGGGGGGTCGGAACGTGAGGCTGAGCTGGGTGCCGAGTTCGCGGAATCCCAGGGCGGCGGCCACGCCGCGGGAGGCGGCCGGGCGGGCGCGCCACTGCGGGAGGAGGGAGCGGTGAGGACCGACAGGTGGGCGGTGTCGCGCGGCCAGCGGCGGTAGCCCGCCGCCGCGACCACCCGGCCCGCGGGGTCGCGGACGGCGAAGGCCGGGGAGGTGATCCCGTCGAGACCGCACTCGTCGGCGTCTGCGGGGTCGACGGTGGCGAGCAGGGCGGTGACGCCGTCCCCGTCGACGGCGAGCTCCTCGACCGCGCGGCCGTCCGCCGCGGCCTGGGCCGGGGCCGGGGCCGGGCGGAAGTCGCTGGCGGCGACGTAGGCCAGGGCGGCCGGGCCGAGCGCGTCGCCGAGCGGCAGGTGGGCGGCGAGCCGGGCGGGGTCGGTCCAGTCGGTGGACGGCAGCTGCCCGAGGGCCTGCCGGAGGCAGCGCGCGGCAGCCTCGGTGGGCGCGGTGGCGAGGAGCTCGCCGCCGAGTACGACGACCCCGCTCCAGCCGGGCGGGCACAGCCCGGAGGCGGGCGCGACGACCACGCTCTCCGGTCCGGGCGGGCCGAACACCGCGGGGGCGCCGGCGAGGTGGCACCACAGGTCACGGGCCCGGTCGAGCAGCTGGTCGGTCTCCATGCGGGCGATCCTGGCAGCCGGGCGGCCGGCCCGGCACGCGGTTTTCGACGGCGGGGCGAACAACCGTGGAAGGAAGTTCGAACGACCGGCGCGGGAGGGGCGTCCGCGGACGGTGCGTGTGTGGCTGCTGTGGTTTGTGGACGACGCTCACGCGGAGAACGTGACATGTCCGTGATGCTCACGGTACGAGCTTGTGATCGGTCACCTCAACTGAATAGTGTTCGGTGTCAGCCCGCTGAAGCGGGCACCGAGCGCGGAACGCCTAGCCCTGTCCACCGTGCTGCGGGAGGGACGATCCGACTCTGGACAGGGGCGGGGGACCCACGTTCATCTGCCGTCCCCACGCGGCTTGGGGTGAAGCCGTCCGTCGCGGTCTCCGCGGCGCCGGCCGGGCCGACTCCTTCCGGTCCGAACCCGACAGCTCACCTCGCAGGCGTGCAGAGAGGGACTTGGTCATGCTCTTCACGGGTTCGGGCCGGCACCGCCGTCAGACCCAGGCCGAGAAGGCGATCGCTGCTGCGAGCGTCGCCGGAGTCGGTATCGCACTGCCCCTGATGGCCGTCGGCGCGGCGCACGCCGCCCCGGTGTCCACCTGGGAGAAGGTCGCCGAGTGCGAGAGCGGCGGCAACTGGAGCGCCGACGCCGGGGACGGGTACTACGGCGGCCTGCGGCTCACCTCGGCCACCTGGGCCGCCTACGGCGGCACCGAGTTCGCCCCGCGGGCGGACCAGGCGACCCGCAGCCAGCAGATCGCGGTCGCCGAGCGGGTGCTGGCGGCCGAGGGCACCGGCGCCTGGGCCTCCTGCGCCCAGCAGAGCGGTCTGAGCATCGCCTCGGCGCCCGGCCAGCTGGACACCAACGACTCGGCCGACGAGACCGGTTCGCTGCGCGGCAGCCGCGGCGCGGAGACCGTCGGCGCACAGCCGGACGGCAGCCACCCGACCACGAAGGCCGCCCCGGTCTTCCCGGGCTACGGGGGGTACGACCTCCACTCGGGCGTCTACTGGTACCAGAAGGACGGCAACTGGTACTGGACCAGCCACCGCGACGTGTACGAGCAGAACACCCTCTCGGCCGCCAGGACTCCCGCGGCGGGCGACACCGCCCAGGCCCCGGCCACCACCGCGCCGACCACCCCGGCCCAGCCGGACACCGCCACCCCGACCGACCCGACCTCCCCCACGGCCACCCCGACCCTTCCGGGCGACCAGGGCGACCAGGGGAACCAGGGCAACCACAACGGTCAGAACGGTCAGGGCGCGACCACCACCCCGTCGCCGACCGACCCGTCGACCGGGGCGCCGACGACCGCCCCGACCGGTACGCCCGCCCCGGGCAACCAGGGGAACCAGGGCGACCAGGGGAACCAGGGGAACCACAACGGCCAGGGCGCCACCACGGCGCCCGGTGCGACGCCGTCCACGGCGACCGCCACCACCCCGCCGGCCGCCCAGGCCGACGCCGCGGCCACGCCGGCCTCGCCGCCCGCTCCGCAGCCGTACACGGTGCACTCCGGTGACACGCTGTCCACCATCGCGGCGAACCAGAACGTCCAGGGCGGCTGGTCGCAGCTGTACCAGGCCAACCAGGGCGTGGTCGGCCAGAACCCCGACCTGATCCAGCCGGGCCAGGTCCTCCACCTCGGCTGAGCCCGCGCAACCCCGGGTCCGACGACCGTGACCGGCGGTGCGGTGCCTCCGCACCGCCGGTCCGGCGTCAGTGGACGACGCCCGCCGCCCGTAGCATCCACCGGTTGGCGCGTCCGACGAGGCCGGCCCGGTCGAGCACGCCGACGACCTTCGCGGCCAGCTCGACCTTGGCGGCTCGCCAGTGCGGGTTGCGGCGGGCCGCTGCACGGCCGGTCCTCGGGTCGATGCCGACCGCCGCGTACAGGCGCGGATTGATCAGGCTGGTCGTCGAGTAGTAGACGATCAGTCCGATGAACAGTTGCTCGTAGCGGCGGCGGATCGGTCCGAGCCGGCGGCGCATCAGTTCCTCGCGGGCGTAGCTGATGTGCCGCGCCTCCTCGATGACGTGGATCCGCGAGACCTGCCGGGTCAGCGGCTGCAGGCTCTCGTCGTTCATCAGCTCGCGCTGGAAGGCGTCGAGGATCTCCTCGACGTACATGGTGCCGCCGAAGGTCTGGCTGTGCGTGGAGATCGCCTTGAGCAGCCGCCCGAGGTTGTGCGCGACCCGCCCGGCGCCGTAGGCCGGGACCCCCATCCAGGAGATCATCCTCGCGAACATCACCGAGTGCCGGCACTCGTCGGCGATCTCGGTGAGCGCGTACTGCACGTGCGCGGTGGTGGGGTCGCGGTCGAAGGCGTGGCGCAGCAGCATCTGCATGAGGATCTCCTCGAACCAGATGCCGACGCTGGCGACGGAGGCGGTCTCGTGCTTGCTGAGTTCGATCCGCTGGTCCTCGGTCAGCGCGTCCCACAGCGCGGTGCCGTAGAGCGAGAGGTGACGGGGCGGGCAGTAGTAGCGGCCGGGGATCGGTTCGGCGGCCCAGTCCACGTCCTTGAGCGGGTCGAAGGAGAGCTTGGCGGACGAGGCGAGCAGGCGCTCGGCGGTGCGCTCGCGGTCGCGCAGGCTGTGGGGCGCGGACATGGCAGGCTCCTTCGCGGCGGTGGGTCTGTCCGCGAAGGTAGAAGCTATTAGACTGGCCGTCAATACACTGCGCCCGCACACCGGCCGCCGCGCACCGGCGGACAGGCCGTCAGGGGCCGGGCCAGGCGCTCAGGGTGCGGCGACTGGTGAAGCGGAACCGTTCGCCGCTCAGCGGGTCGGCGAACTCCAGTGCCCTGGCGAGCAGTTGCAGCGGCGCGTCGTAGTCCTCGGGCTCCGAATCGGGCCGCACCACGGGGTAGAGCGGGTCGCCGAGGATCGGCACGCCGAGCGCGTTCATGTGCACCCGCAGCTGGTGGGTCCGGCCGGTGTGCGGCAGCAGCCGGTAGCGGGCCAGGCCGTCGCGGTGCTCGACCAGCTCCACCAGGCTCTCCGCGTTGGGCTCGCCGGGCACCTCGCGGGCCGCCATCACCCCGCGTTCCTTGACGATCCGGCTGCGGACCAGCGCGGGCAGCTCGAGCGCGGCGTCGTACCGGGCGATCGCCTCGTACTCCTTGCCGACCAGCCGCCGTTCGAACAGGCCCTGGTAGGCGCCCCGGTGGCGCGGGTCCACGACGAACAGCACCACGCCGGCGGTCAGCCGGTCCAGCCGGTGGGCGGGGCTGAGCGCGGGCAGGTCGAGGTCGCGGCGCAGCCGGGCGAGCGCGGTGTCGGTGATGTGGCGCCCGCGCGGGGTGGTGGCCAGGAAGTGCGGCTTGTCGACCACCACCACGCGGTCGTCGCGGTGCAGCACCTCGATCCGGAACGGGACGGGCTCCTCGTACGGCGTCTCGTCCCGGTGGAACCACAGGTGGGCGCCCGGGGCGAAGGGCGCGTCGGGGCCGATCGGTCCGTCCACGGAGACGAACTCGCCGCGCGCCAGCATCGCGGCGATGCGCTCGGGACCGACGGCGCGGCCGTAACGCTCCAGCAGGTACGCCCGGACGGTCGGCCACTCCCCCTCCTGGGGCAGCCGCAAGTGCACCGGGTCGATCCCGTCCCGCTGCGGCAGCGGACTCGCCGGCACTCCGGACCTGCGCCTCACCGGCCCTCACTCCCCGTACTCATCCGGCCAGCCTACCGAGCCCCGTCGGCGGCCCCGCCGCCGCGCTGCGCGGACCGAGCCGTCACGGCTCTCCGCACCCGCCGATGCACCTGGCCGCGCGCCGCGCAAGCGCCCGTCCGGGCGACCCCCTCGACCCGGGCGCGGCACACGCGTGGGGCTGCCGGAACCGCTTGTGGTTGCCGTATGGGCCCGGGACGGGCGTCATGGGAGGATGGCAGGGCGGAGCGCCCGGTGAGCGCCTGAGCGGCAGGTGGTCCGATGGACACCGACAAGCACGGCAGGATCCCCCGAACGCGTCGGACTCCGGCCGAGGCCGAGGCCGACGAGTCGGTTTTCGACGGCCTGCTGACCATCCCCATCGCCACCGCGCTGATCTCCGAGGACGGCCGGATCCTGCACTGGAGCCCGGACGCGGAGGCGCTGCTCGGCTACCGGCCGGAACAGGCGGTGGGGCGGCCGGCCGCGCAGCTGCTGGTCACGGACGACCAGCGGCCCGAGGTGCTGGCGCTGTTCCGGGACATCCTGCACGGGCGGGCCTGGTCGGGCGTCTTTCCGGTCCGCCACCAGCAGGGACACCACGTCAACCTGGAGTTCCGCACCCACCCGATTGCCGGCGCGGACGGGCGGCCGCTGGTGCTGGCGGTCGCCTCCGACGTGACGGCGCTGCGCCGGCTGCAGTCGGACCTGGCGGTGCTGGACGGGTTCTTCACCCAGTCGCCGGTCGGCATGGCGGTGTACGACGCCCAGCTGCGCTTCGTCCGGCTGAACGAGGCCCTGGCCAGGATCAACGGCCTGCCGGTCGACCAGCACCTGCGGCGGCGGATCACCGAGGTGCTGCCGGGCATCAACGGCCAGGAGATCGAGGCGGTGATGCGGCGGGTGCTGACCGAGGGCGAGGCGGTGGTCGACACCCGCTCCCACGGCCGTACCCCGGGCGATCCGACGCACGATCACGCCTGGTCGGCCTCGTACTTCCGGCTGCAGCAGCCCGACGGCCGGATCCTCGGCGTCTCCTCGACCATCGTGGACATCACCGAGCGCTTCCAGGCCGAGATCACCGCCACCCGGGCCCAGCAGCGGCTGACCATGCTGGCGGAGGCCACCGCGAGCATCGGCACCACCCTGGACCTGCGGCAGACCGCGCGGGAGCTGGCCGACGCGGTGGTCCCGCAGCTGGCCGACGCGGTCGGGGTGTTCGCCCTGGAGCACCTGATCACCGGCCAGGAGGAGCAGCCGGGTGGCGCGCCGGCCCCGGACGGGGTCACCGCGGCCGGCGCGCCGCACCCCGACGGCCCGGCGGCGTCCGGCGGGCACCCGGTGGCGCACAAGGTGCGCCGGCTCGCCATGGCGACCGTCGACCCCGACCACCCGACCCGCCACCTGCCGACCGAGGCGGTGCTGGTGCTCCCCGACGACTCGGCGTACGCGCGGGCGATGGACACCGCCCGCACCGTCACGGCGCCCAACTGGGACCTGCCGCTGCTGGCCGAGGGCGTGCCCGCGGCCGAACTCAACGCCTACCTGGGCAAGCAGCCCCGGCCGGTGGCGATCACCCCGCTGGTGGCCCGCGGCACGGTGCTGGGCATGGTGGTCTGGTCGCGCCGCTCCGACCGGGAGCCGATCGCCCAGGCCGACATCACGCTGGGTGACGAGCTGGCGGGCCGGGCGGCGACCGCGATCGACAACGCCCGGCTGTACACCCGGGAGCGCAACGCGGCCGAGCAGCGGCGCCGGGCGCTGGCGGCGGCGGAGACCGCGCAGGAGCGGCTGGCGCTGCTGAACGAGGCGTCCGCCCGGATCGGCACCACCCTCGACCTGGCCACCACGGCCCGCGAGCTCGCCGAGACGGCGACGCCGCGGCTGGCCGACACGGTGATCGTGGAGGTGCTGGACGCCCTGGTGCGCGGCGAGCCGACGCCCTCCCCCGGCCAGGCGGACCGGTCGGCGGTGCTGCGCCGGCTGGCCTTCCACACCGTCCCGGGCAGCGGCATGCACCCGATCGCGCCGACCGGCTCGGTACACCGCTTCCACCCGACCACCCCGTACGCCTGGGCGCTGGCGCACCGGCGCCCGGTGCTGCTGCCGCGCACCGACGAGCGGGCGATGTCCTGGTTCGCCGACGACGCGGACCGGGCCCGGGCCGTCCGCGAGCAGGGGGTGCGCTCGCTGATGGTGATCCCGCTGATAGCCCGGGGCGCCGCGATCGGCACCGCGACCTTCTACCGGTCCACCACCGACCGGCCGTACGACCACGCCGACATGGCGCTCGCCTCCGAGCTGGCCGCCCGGGCGGCGGTCTCGATCGACAACGCGCTGCTGTACACCCGGGAGCGGGACGCCGCCGAGCAGCGCCAGCGGGCGCTGGAGGCGGCCGGCGCCGCGCAGGAGCGGCTGGCGCTGCTGAACGAGGCGTCCTCCCGGATCGGCACCACCCTCGACCTCTACCGCACCGCGGAGGAGCTGGTCGAGGTGGTGATCCCGCGGTTCGCCGACTTCGTCACGGTGGACCTGCTGGAGTCGGTGCTGGAGGGCGAGGAGCCCAACCTGGTGCCGTCCACGGGTTCGGTGCTGCTGCGGGCGGTCGCGGTCGGCGAGATCGACGACAACGGCACCATGACGCACGCCGCCGATCCGGTCGGCGGCGCGTCCCGCTCGGCGCAGCTGTACGCGCAGAGCCTGCGCACCCGGCGCTCCATCCTGGTGCCGCACGTGGACGAGGCGGCGCTGCGCCGCATCGTGGCGCACCCGAGCCGGATCGAGCCGAGCCTGGAGGCGGGCGTCCACTCGTACATCATGGTGCCGCTGCTGGCCCGCGGGACGGTGCTGGGCGGCGCGGAGTTCATCCGGACCCGCAATCAGGAGCCGTTCACCCCGGCGGACGTGGCGCTCGCGGAGGAGCTGGCGGCGCGGGCGGCGGTGTGCATCGACAACGCGCGGCTCTACCGGCGGGAGCGGGACACCGCGCTGACCCTGCAGCGCAGCCTGCTGCCGCAGGACGTGCACCGCACCCCGGGTCTGGAGATCGCCTACCGCTATCTGCCGTCCAGTGTGATCAGCGAGGTCGGCGGCGACTGGTTCGACGTGGTGCCGCTGACCGGCGGGCGGGTGGCGCTGATCGTCGGCGACGTGATGGGGCACGGCATCCGGGCCGCCGCCACGATGGGCCAACTGCGCACCGTGGCACGGACGCTGATCACCCTGGACATGGATCCGGCCCGGGTGCTGCGCCGGCTGGACGAGGCGACCGCGGCGCTCGGCGAGGGGCAGTTCGCCACCTGTGTCTGCGTGGTGTTCGACCCGGTCGACCGGATCTGCACGCTCTCCAGCGCGGGCCACCTGCCACCGGTGGTCTCCGAGCGGGACGGCAGCGCCCGGCTGCTGGACCCGCCGCCGGGCGCGCCGCTGGGTGTGGGCGGGGTGCCGTTCGAGTCGATGCACTTCGAACTGCCCGACGACGGGCTGCTGGTGCTCTACACCGACGGCCTGGTCGAGCGGCGCGGGCACGATCTGGACGAGGGCCTGGACCTGCTGCGCCGGACCGTCGCCGAGCGCCAGCCCACCCTGGAGGGCGCCTGCGACGTGGTGCTGACGGCGCTGGCCGCAGACGCGGGGCAGGACGACGTGGCCGTGATCATGGCGCACGCCGGTCCGGTCGGCGGGGACCAGCTGGCCACCCTGACCCTGGAGGGCGACCGGGCGATGGTCCGACACGCCCGGCGCTTCACCCGGCAGACGCTGCAGCGCTGGGGGCTGACCTCGCTCGGCGACCTGGCCGAGCTGCTCACCAGCGAGCTGATCACCAACGCCCTGGTGCACGCCGGTGCGCCGGTCCAACTGCGCTTGTTCCGCAACCAGTTGCTGACCGTCGAGGTGTCCGACGTGGACAGCCGGCTGCCCCGGCTGCGGCGGGCCCGCGAGGAGGACGAGGGCGGCCGCGGGATGCACCTGATCAACGAGCTGGCGCACCGCTGGGGCAGCCGCTCCACCCGCGACGGCAAGGTGGTCTGGTTCGAGCTGGAGCTCCCGATCGGCACGCCCCACGGGTGAGGGCAGGCCGGCCCCCGCCTGCGTCAATCGGACGTACACCCATCACCCTACGGGTGACGACACGCGCCGGCTGACCGGTGCGGGGGCGGGGGCGACGGATAGTCGGTGGCGACCACACCAATCCCCTGGAGGACTTGATGCGTCCCAGCATTGCCAAGGTCACCGCCGTCTCCTTCGCCGCGGGCATCGCGCTCTTCGCCGCCGCGGGCTCCGCGTCCGCGTACGGCGGCGGGCACCACATGAAGCCGCACATGGAGAAGCACTGTCCGCACCACCACTCGGCGGCGATCGTCACCGGCGGCGACGCGACGATCGACGACTCGGACGACGCCGGCTTCGCCGTGGTCACCGGCGGCGACGCGACGATCGACGGCGGCGGCCGGGCCATCGTCACCGGCGGCGACGCGACCATCACCGACTCGGACGACGACGACGACTGCTGACCCACGCGGCCGACGGAACGGGCCGGGCACCCCGCTGTGGGGGCGCCCGGCCCGTTCGCGTCCCGGCCCGTTCGCGTCCCGGTCCGCCGCGGTCCGGTGCGGACTACTGCGGGGTGACGTACGCCCCGGAGATGCCGCCGTCCACCAGGAAGGTGTTGGCGGTCATGAAGGAGGAGTCGTCGCTGGCCAGGAAGGCGACCGCAGCCGCGATCTCCTCCGGCTCGGCGAACCGGCCGAGCGGGATGTGCACCAGTCGGCGGGCGGCCCGCTCCGGGTCCTTGGCGAACAGCTCCTGCAGCAGCGGGGTGTTGACCGGCCCCGGGCACAGCGCGTTCACCCGGATGCCCTCGCGGGCGAACTGCACGCCCAGCTCCCGCGACATCGCCAGCACGCCGCCCTTGGAGGCGGAGTAGGAGATCTGCGAGGTGGCCGCGCCCATCACCGCCACGAACGAGGCGGTGTTGATGATCGAGCCCTTGCCCTGGCGCTGCATGTGCGGGATCGCGTACTTGCAGCACAGGTACACGCTGGTCAGGTTGACCTCCTGGACCCGCTTCCAGGCGTCCAGGCCGGTGACCAGGATGGAGTCGTCGTCCGGCGGGGAGATGCCGGCGTTGTTGAAGGTGATGTCCAGGCTGCCGTAGGTGTCCACCGCGGTCTGGTACATCGCGCGGACCGCGTCCTCGTCGGTGACGTCGGCCTGGATGAACAGGCCGCCCACCTCGGCGGCGGCCTTGCGGCCGCTCTCCTCGTCGAGGTCGA
The DNA here is from genome assembly GCF_024172095.1 of Kitasatospora cinereorecta. Lineage (GTDB taxonomy): Bacteria > Actinomycetota > Actinomycetes > Streptomycetales > Streptomycetaceae > Kitasatospora > Kitasatospora cinereorecta. The sequence continues at coordinate 383,826 of NZ_JAMZDX010000004.1, forward strand.
CGCAGACCACCTTCGCCCCCTCGGCGGCGAAGCGCTTCGCGGTGGCCAGGCCGATGCCGCTGCCGGCGCCGGTGATGACCGCCACCCGGCCGTCAAGTCGCTTGGTCATGCTGCTCATTCCTCCGTGGAGATGAAGACGTTCTTGGTTTCGGTGAAGGCGTTGAGGGCGTCCGGGCCGAGCTCACGGCCGAGGCCGGACTGCTTGAACCCGCCGAAGGGGGTCCAGTAGCGCACCGAGGAGTGCGAGTTGACGGACAGGTTGCCCGCCTCCACGCCGCGGGCGACGCGCAGCGCCCGGCCCACGTCGCGGGTCCAGATCGAGCCGGACAGGCCGTACTCGGTGGCGTTGGCGATCCGCAGCGCGTCCTCCTCGCCGTGGAAGGGGATCACGCTGACCACCGGGCCGAAGATCTCCTCGGTGAAGGCGCGGTCGTCGTGCGAGGCGGGGGTGAGCACGGTGGGCGGGAACCAGAAGCCGGGGCCGTCCGGCGCCGCGCCCTGGAAGGCGGGGTCGCCGACGAAGGAGGCCACCCGCTCCCGGTGCGCGGCCGAGATCAGCGGACCCATCTCGGTCTTCTCGTCGTTCGGGTCGCCGACCCGCACGCCGCGCACCGCGGTCTCCAGCCGGGCCATGAAGTCCTCGTACACCGAGGCCTCGACCAGGATCCGGGAGCGCGCGCAGCAGTCCTGCCCGGCGTTGTCGAAGACCGCGTACGGCGCGGTGGCGGCGGCCTTGGCGAGGTCGGCGTCGGCGAACACGATGTTGGCGCTCTTGCCGCCGAGCTCCAGGGTGACCGGCTTCACCTGCTCGGCGCAGCCGGCCATGATCGCCTTGCCGACGGCGGTGGAGCCGGTGAACACCACCTTGCGCACGTCGGGGTGGGTGACGAAACGCTGTCCGACCACCGGACCGCGGCCCGGGAGGATCTGCAGCACGCCCTCCGGCAGGCCCGCCTGCAGGGCGAGTTCGCCGAGTCGCAGGGCGGTCAGCGGGGTGAGTTCGGCGGGCTTGACGATCACCGTGTTGCCGGCGGCCAGCGCCGGGGCGAAGCCCCAGGCGGCGATCGGCATCGGGAAGTTCCACGGCACGATCACGCCGACCACGCCGAGCGGTTCCTGGAAGGTGACGTTCAGGCCGCCGGCCACCGGGATCTGCCGGCCGAACAGCCGCTCGGGGGCGGCCGCGTAGTACTCGATGACGTCGCGGGCGTTGCCGGCCTCCCAGCGGGCGTTGCCGACGGTGTGGCCGGCGTTGGCGACCTCCAGGGCGGCCAGGTGCTCGCGGTCGGCGTCCACGGCGGCGGCGAAGGCGCGCAGCAGCCGGGCCCGGTCGGCGGGGGCGACCCGGCGCCAGCCCTCGAAGGCGGCCTTGGCGCGGGCGATCGCGGCGTCGGTCTCGGCGAGGCCGGCCAGGTCGACGGTGGTGATCACCTCCTCCGTCGCCGGGTTGACCACGTCGTAGCGGTCGGGCTGGTCGTTCATGCGGCTCCTTGCGCGTCGCGTGCGTTCTGATCAGCGGTGGTGGCTGCGGTCGCGGCGGTCGCCAGGGCGCGGAACAGCCGCAGGTCCTCGGGGTCGGTCTCCGGGTGCCACTGGACGCCCAGGACGAAGCGCCGGCCGGGCAGTTCGAGCGCCTCCACGGTGCCGTCCTCGCTCCACGCGGTGGGCAGCAGTCCGTCCCCGAGCCGGCCGACCGCCTGGTGGTGGTAGCAGTTGACCTTGGCGGAGCGGCCGAGGATCCCGGCCAGCCGGCTGCCGTCGGCCGCCCGTACCGCGGTGGCGACGAAGCGGGCCGGCACGTGCTGGTGGCTGTCGTCCGGCAGGTGCTGGACCAGGTCGCCGCCGAGCGCCACGTTGAGCAGCTGCATGCCGCGGCAGACGCCCAGCACCGGCAGGTCCGCCGCCAGGGCGGCGGTCAGCAGCGCCGACTCCCAGTCGTCGCGGGCCCGGTGGGGCGGGCCGGTGCGCGGGTGCGGCTCGGCGCCGTACCTGGCCGGGTCGAGGTCGGAGCCGCCGGCCAGCACCAGGCCGTCCAGGGTCGCGGCGAGGCGCTCGGCGCCGCCGGCCTGCGGCGGCAGCAGCACCGGGATGCCGCCGGCCCGGGCCACCGCGTCGACGTACGTCTGTGGGACGAGCGAGGCCGGCTGCTGCCACACCGACCACTGGGCGGGTTCCTGGTAGGTGGTGATGCCGATCAGTGGTGCGTTTGTCACAGCCGCTCGAATCCGCGGCGCCGCTCCCAGTCGGTCACCGCCGCGTCGTAGGCGGCCAGTTCGGTCCGGCCGGCGTGCGCGTAGTGGCGGACCATGTCCTTGCCGAAGGCCTCGGTGGCGGCCTCGCTGTTGTCGAAGGCGTCCACCGCGTCGCGCAGCGTGGACGGCACCCGGGGCGCGTCGGAGGCGTACGCGTTGCCGGTGAACTCGCCCTCCAGCTCCAGCTGGTGCTCCACACCGTGCAGTCCGGCGGCGATCAGCGCGGCCACTGCCAGGTACGGGTTGACGTCGCCGCCGGGCACCCGGTTCTCGAAGCGCAGCGAGGGGCCGTGGCCGACCACCCGCAGGGCGCAGGTGCGGTTGTCGCGGCCCCAGGCGATCGCGGTGGGGGCGAAGCTGCCCGCCACGTACCGCTTGTAGGAGTTGACGGTGGGGGCGAGCAGCAGGGCGAACTCGCCCAGGCAGGCGAGCTGTCCGGCGAGGAAGTGCTCCATGGTGCGGGAGAAGCCGTGCTGCCCCTCGCCCGCCATCACCGGCCGGCCCTCGCCGTCGCGCAGGCTGAGGTGGATGTGGCAGGAGTTGCCCTCGCGCTCGTTGTACTTGGCCATGAAGGTCAGGCTGTAGCCCTCCTGCGCGGCGATCTCCTTGGCGCCGGTCTTGTACACCGAGTGGTCGTCGCAGGTGGTGAGCGCCTCGGCGTACTTGAAGGCGATCTCGTGCTGGCCGAGGTTGCACTCGCCCTTGGCGGACTCCACCGTGAGGCCGGCCCCGGCCATGCCGTTGCGCAGGCGGCGCAGCAGCGGCTCGATCCTGGCGGTGCCGAGGATGGAGTAGTCGACGTTGTACTGGTTGACCGGGGTCAGGCCCTGGTAGTTCTTGTCCCAGGCCTGCTCGTAGCTGTCCTTGAAGACGATGAACTCCAGCTCGGTGCCGACGTACGCGTGCCAGCCGTAGGCGGCGAGCCGGTCCAGCTGGCGGCGCAGGATCTGCCGCGGCGAGACGGTGACCGGCCGCCCGTCGTGGTGGGTGACGTCGCACTGCACCATGGCGGTCGCCGGGTGCCAGGGCACCATCCGCAGGGTGTCCAGGTCGGGGACCATGACCAGGTCGCCGTAGCCGCTCTCCCAGGAGGAGATCTCGTAGCCGTCCACGGTGTTCATGTCGATGTCGACGGCCAGCAGGTAGCCGCAGCCCTCGGCGGCGTGCGGGACGACGTCGCTGAGGAAGTACTCGGCGGCGACCCGCTTGCCCTGGAGCCGGCCCTGCATGTCGGTGAGGGCGAGGACGACGGTGTCCACCGCGCCCTCGGCCACCAGATCGCGCAGCCGGTCGAGGGTGAGCCTCGGGGTACTCATCGGATCTCCAATTCTGCGGGCCGGTCGCCGGTCTCGTCCGTCGGGCCGTGGACGCGCGGGCCGGTGAACCACTTGCGGGCGGAGAGCAGCCACCACAGGCCGGCGAAGCCGAGCACCACGGTGACCGCGACGGGTGTGTAGTTGAAGCTGACGGCGGTGATCGGGCTGACGGTGGGGAGCATGAACAGGACCGTGATCACGGCCGTCCAGCCGACCGCGACGGTGCCGATCATCCTGCTCCAGCGGCCCAGATGCCACGGGCCACGCGGGAAGGCGTCGCCCTGCCGCAGCCGGAGCCAGACCGGGATCACGTACGAGATGTAGAGCCCGATCACCGAGATCGAGGTGACCGCGGTGTACGCGGTGGAGTTCCACAGCGCGGGCAGGCCCAGCAGCAGGGCGCCGCCGGTGGCCAGCCACACCGCGCTGGTGGGGGTCTGGGTGCGCGGGTTGATCCGGTGCCACAGCCGGGAGCCGGGCAGCGCGCCGTCCCGGGAGAAGGCGTAGATCATCCGGGAGTTGGCGGTGACCGAGGCCATGCCGCAGAAGAACTGGGCGCCGATCACGATCAGCAGCAGCAGCTTGGCGCCGCTCGGGCCGATCGCGTCGATGAAGATCTGCGCGGGCGGCACGCCGGTCGAGGAGCCGAGTTCGCCGTCGTAGTCCTGGATGGCGAAGGTGATGCCGAGCAGCAGCACCCAGCCGGCCACCAGCGAGACCACGATCGCGTTCACGATGCCGCGCGGGCCGGAGCGGGCGGCGTCGTGGGTCTCCTCGGTCATGTGGGCGGAGGCGTCGTAGCCGGTGAGCGTGTACTGGGCGAGCAGCAGGCCGAGCAGTCCGACGTAGAAGCCGTTGGAGAAGCCGGTCTTGTTCACGAACTCGGTGAACACGAAGGACGCCGAGGCGTGGTGGGACGGCACCAGGACGAGCGCGCCGACGATCACCGCGACGCCCGCCACGTGCCACCAGACGCTGACGTTGTTCAGCAGCGCGACCAGCCGCACCCCGCGGGTGTTCAGCAGGCCGTGCAGCAGCAGGATCACCGCGAAGATCTCGATGGTGTGCTGCGGGGTCGCCGACAGGCCGAACTGCAGGTCCAGGAAGGCGTTGGTGAAGAACGCCGCGCCGTAGTCGACGCCCGCGGTCACCGCGACCTGGCCCATGAAGTTGCACCAGCCGGTGAACCACGCCGCGGCCGGCCCCTTGGTGCGGGCCAGCTTCGCCGCCCAGTAGTACAGGCCGCCCGCGGTGGGGAAGCTGGAGCAGATCTCGGCCATCGCCAGGCCGACGCACAGCGTCAGCAGGCCGACCAGCGGCCAGCCCCAGGTGATCACGGCCGGGCCGCCGGTGTTCATGCCCATCCCGTACAGGGTCAGGCAGCCGGAGAGGATGGAGACGATGGAGAAGGAGACCGCGAAGTTGGAGAAGCCCGACATCGAGCGGGCCAGCTCCTGGGTGTAGCCGAGTTCGCGCAGGCGCAGTTCGTCGGCGTCGAGGGCTTCGGTGCCGGTGTCCGCGGCGGTGCTATCTGCCGGAAACACGGATGTGCCATGGTGCTCAAGCGAATGCTGCTCGGGAGTCATGCGCACCCCTGGGGGTCAGTGGGGGTTAATGGTCTGCTTTCGTTCCATTGGGTGGTTGGGCCGTATCGTTCACCCCGGCGGGGCACCACGTCAAGAGCTGACGATCAACCGACCGAAGCTCCCCTCCGCACCCCCGTCCCCGGCCCGCACGTGGGTACGATGCCCGCGTGGATCAGGCAGCGCAGACACCCATGAACGGCCAGGTCGACGCGGCCTTCCGGCCGGTCAGGACCGGCAACGCCTTCGAGGAGACCGTCGAACGCATCCTTCAGGCGATCAAGCTCGGCGTCCTCGCCCACGGCGACCGCCTGCCCGCCGAACGCGACCTCGCCACCCGCCTCGGCATCAGCCGCGAGACCCTCCGCGAAGCCCTCCGCTCCCTCCAGGAAGCCGGCTACGTCGAAGCCCGCCGCGGCCGGTACGGCGGCACCTTCGTCACCTACCGGCTCCCCGCCCCCGACGTCGACCAGCTCCGCCGCGCCGCCCAGGACCTCGGCGCCGAACTCGAGGACGCCCTCGCCTTCCGCCTCGTCCTGGAGACCGGCGCCGCCGACCTCGCCGCCAGACGCGAACTCTCCGACGACCAGCGCGCCTACCTGCTGCAACGCCTCGCCGACGCGGACGGCGCCAGCGTCGAGCAGTACCGCCAGTGCGACTCCCGCTTCCACCTCGCCATCGGCGAACTCACCGGCTCACCGTCCCTCGCCGCCGCCATCGCCGACGCCCGCATGCGCCTCAACGACCTCCTCAACGCCATCCCCATGCTCGGCCGCAACATCGACCACGCCTCCCACCAGCACCACGCCATCACCCACGCCATCCTCGGCGGCGACCCCACCACCGCCCGCCGCGCCACCGAGGAACACCTTCAGGCCACCGCCACCCTGCTCCGCGCCTTCCTCGCCTGAACCGGGGCGCCCGCAGGCCGGGGCGCCCGCAGGCGACGGCCGCAAATCCGCTTGCCCGCGCTCCCCCGCAGCTGGTTCCGTACCGGCGAGTCGATCACCGCCGCAGCCTGGAGCCCCCTTGACCGTCCGCATCACCGCCCCGCTCACCGACACCGAGGCCACCTCCGGCCGCCGCCTGGTCTGGCTGGCCTCCGCCGCAGCGGGGCATCCGCTCGGGAGCGCCTCACTGCGCCTGTTCACCGCGCCCGGCCAGCAGCACCTCGCCGAGCTCGACCTCCAGGTCCACCCCGCCGAGCGCCGCCGAGGCACCGGCAGCCGCCTCCTCGCCGCCGCCACCGACGCCGCCCGCGCCGACGGCCGCCGCAGCCTCCTCGCCCAGGCCGACGAGGGCTCCCCCGCCGACGCCTTCCTCGCCGCCCGCGGCTTCCGCCCCGTCCTCACCCTCCGCCACGCCCGCCTCCCCCTCGCGGACACCGACCCCGCCGCCCTCGCCGCCCTCGTGGCACGCCCCCACCCCGGCTACCGGCTGGTCTCCTGGGACGGCGCCGTCCCCGACGAGCTGCTGGCCACCTTCACCGCCTCCCGCCGGGCGATGGACGACATGCCGATGGACGAGACCGACTACGGCACCGTCACCTGGGACGCCGCACGCGTCCTCGACGCCGCCGCCGCGGTCGCCCGCCGCGGCGAACTGCTCCACACGGTGGCCGCCGTCGACGAGTCCGACGGCTCCGTCGTCGGCTTCACCGAACTGGTCGTCCCCGGCGACGGCACCGGCGACGCCCAGCACTACGGCACCGGCGTCCTGCCCGAGCACCGCGGCCGCGGCCTCAGCACCTGGATGAAGGCCGAGTCCGTCCTCGCCGCCCGCCGCCGCCACCCCCGCCTGGCCGGCCTGCTCACCGACACCGCCGACTCCAACGCCCCCATGCGCGCCGTCAACCACGTCCTCGGCTACCGCCCCACCCACACCGCGCTCACCTACCAGCTCGACCTCTGACCTCGCGGACCTCGGTAGGGTCGCCCGTATGGGAGCGAGCAGTTGGTCGTACGTCACGCCCTTGCAGCACAGCGAGCAGGCGGCACTCGACAGCCTCCGCGCGGCCGTCTTCGCGCGCGACGCCGAGTACTACCGCGAGGAGGGCATCGAGACGTTGGCCGCGCTCACGGAGAGCGGACGGCTCGACGAGGAGCCGGCGCACTCGGTGCTCGACGTCGACCGCGTGGTCCGCTGCGAGCCCGACACCGAGGAGCCCGGCGAGGTCCGAGTGGTCGAGGGCCCGGAGGTCGTCGAGCTGTTCGGGACGGCGAGCCCCACCAGGGAGACCGTCGAGCAGGCCGTCGAACGCGCCGGTGACGGCTGGTTCCCGCCGTTCGGTCGAGGTTCCGGCTGCTGCACCGTCGTCCACGACGCGGCAGGCCGTCCGACGGAGCTGTTCTTCTGGGGCACCACCGGTGACTGATCCGGTGGCCCACGCGCAGAGTTGACGCTCCGACGGGTCGCAGACCGCTCCGTCCCCGACCGGGCGTGCGGCGAGTGTCGAATCCATCATGCCCGGTCGGGGCCGTCCTGCGGTAGGACCGAGAGCACCCTTTGTCGATCTTGTCGGGCGCCGTGCCGCCGGGCAGACTCGTGCGCATTCCACTCCTCCCCCGTACCGGGATCCCGTCGCGCCGTCGACCGGGGTTCCGGTGCGTGCGTCGTCCTGCCCCGCCGGCCCGGCGGGGCGCGACCGGGAGGGGTGGTCGAACGAAGGGGGACCCATGGAGAACGACATCGTGACCAGCGCCCGGGTGCTGCTGCTCAGCTCCGGCAAGCTCACCGCGTCCGAACTGGTGTGGGCCTTCCGCCTGCTCGCCCCGATCAGCCCGGACGTCTACCGGCCCAAGCTCACCCGGGCGCTCCTCAAGCTCGCCCGGCAGACCGCCCACCTGCCCGAGGCCCGACTCGCCCTGCTCGCCGAAGCCGTCGCCTCCGCCGAGGCCATGGACCCGGCCGACCCGATCCGCCGCACCCCGCTGCTCGCCGCCCTCGACGCCTACCAGCACCACCTCGACACCCTCGGCCGCCCCGCCGAGGCCCACGCCGCCCGCACCCGCATGACTGCCATCGACCCCACCGTCGTTCCCACCACTGGCTGACCTTCGCCGGCCGGTGCGGGCCCCGCGCCCGCACCGGCCCGGCCGCTCCACGACAATGAGCACGTGCTGCTGACCTGGATCGCCGAGATCGCCGACGAACCCCTCGCCCTCAATCCCGCCGACCGCCGCGAGGAGTGGGGCACCAACACCTGGCTGATCCTGGCCGACCATGAGGACCGGGCCGCCGTCACCGCCCCCGCCGTGGTCGCCGCCTTCGAGCGCACGGCCGACACTCTCCGCACCCGCATCCGCGCCACGCACCACACGGGCCCGGCCACCTTCTACGTCTGGCACGATGTCCAGGCCGACCAACTCCGCTGCTGCACCGGCTCCGTCCCCGCCGACGACCTGCCCTTCGGCAGCGCCTACACCCCCACCGACGACCTCCACCCGATCGTCGAACGCTTCCTCACCGGCACCCGGCCCAACCTCACCCCGTTCCCCGTCTGGACCCGCGCCGTCGGAACGGACCCGACCGGCCGTTGACCCGCGCGCTGCACAAACGCGCGCAGGTCAGCCGCCTGCCTGCGCTTCCTCGGCGGCTCGGGCCGGCCGGTGTTGCGGGGGCGGCAGCAGGATCAGTCCCACGCCCGCGGCGAAGGCCACGACCGCCGCCGGGGACGGGGTGCCGTCGGGTGCGAAGCCCCGGGTGGCCCAGGTGGCGAGGGGGACGACGGTGCACACGACTCCGGCGAGCAGCGCGTACGGGCGGCGAACGGGTGCCTGCGGCCGGGCTGCCGCGGCGAGGGCGGTCAGCGCCCGGCCCAGGGGTCGGAGAGCGGCGAGCAGGCCGAGCAGGCCGACCACCAGCACGGCGAGCCACACCGGCCGCCAGGCCCACCACGCACCGGACCCGACGGCCGGTTCGGGCGCGAGGTCGGTGAGGTAGAAGGCCGCCGCCACCACCAGAACCGGCACCATGTGCCACAGGTACAGGGTCATGCTGGCCCGGCCGAGCGGCCGGACCGTCCGCCACAGCCGTTCCGAGCGCAGCAGTCGTTCGACCGGCCGCGCGGCGACCAGGCACAGGCCGCACTGCGCGAGCACCCAGGCGAGCATGGCGACCGAGGGCGGGTCGGTGTTGCTGACCTCCTCGCCGGTGACCAGGATCAGGCTGACCGGGAACGGCCCGTACCCGACCAGCAGCGCGAACCCCGCCGCGCCCCCGCCTGCGAGCGCCCACCCGAGCCACGGCCGCCCGGTGAACTCCCCTCCCTGCCAGGCGAATCCGAGCTCGTACGCGACCGCCCACACCAGCAGGTAGTTCAGCGTGCCGACCCAGCCGTGCCAACTACCGCGCCCGGCCAGGTCGATGACATCGGCAACCACCGCCGCTCCACCCAGCGCGGCGACGGACCCCAGCCCCCACCGCCGGTACGCCGCGTACAGCCACGGCGTCGCCGCACTGATCACCAGGTACACCGGCAGGAACCAGAACTGCATCGCCAGCGCCCACCCCACCATCCCGAGCAGCCCCGGATCCGCCCCCGCGGCGCGGGCCACGCCGAGCCCGGCGAGCGCGAGACCGGTGTACGTGGCGGCGGGAAGCAGCAGCCGGACGGCCCGAGCCCGCACCCAACCGGCCGCCGCACCGCCACCTGGATCGCATGCGCCGCCCGCGCCGCCCGCGAGGTGGCGGGACCAGGACGCGCCGGCCGCGTAGCCGCCGGCGAGGAAGAACATCGGCATGATCTGGAAGCCGAGGGTCAGCCACTGCGTCCACCGCACGGTGGCGAGGAGTTCGGGCGCGGTGATGGTGCCGTCGGGGTGGCGGACGAGAGCGGTGATCAGCCAGTGGCCGAGGACCACCAGCAGGATGGCGACCCCGCGGAGCAGGTCGACGTAGCGGGCGCGGTTCGCGTCGGGGCCTGGTGCGGGCATGGCCCCACTCTGGTCGTACGGGCACGGCCCCGTCCAGCGCGCCCCCGTTGCGGTTCGATCAAAATCGTTGGGCGCCCGTCGGCCCGGTCGCGATACTCCGCGCATGCACTTCCGCAGCGCAACCCACCACTTCGCGGGCCTGCCGTGCCGGGCCTCCGTCAAGAAGCGGGCGGGCTGGGCTAGTCGGGCGCACCGCTGCCCGTGCCGTGGCAGCCCGACCGGCGCGGGTCAGAACCGTGGCGGCGGCCGGTGAGCGGGCGGCGCCGCTACGTGGCCCGCGGGGTGCCGGGCGGCTACCGCATCCGGGACAACAAGGTCGGGCGCTGGTGGGGCGACCACTACGAGCTCTGCCCGGACGACCTGGTGCGTGAACTCAACGGCGCCGCCGACCCGGTGAGGCTCACGGCGCTGCTCAAGCGCTATCGCGCGCTGCGGCGGTGACCCACCTGGCAGGGTCGCCCGGCGCGCCTGGGACGATCACGCCCATGACTCCTCCCTCCGCCGCCGAGCGCGACGCGCTGATCGACGAACTCGCCCGTTCCGGCCGCCGGATCGGGGCCGCCGCGGACGCGCTCACCGCCGACGGTCTCCGCGAGCCGTCCGCCCTCCCCGGCTGGACCCGCGCGGACGTGCTGACCCATCTGGCCCGCGCCGCCGACGCCTACCGCCGCCTGATCACCCTGGCCCGTACCGGCGCCGAGCCGCAGCACCCCCAAATCGGCGCCGAGGACGCCGATGACGCCGATCCGGTCGCCGACTTCCGCGGGAGTCTCGCCGCCTTCCTGGTGGACGCCCGCCGCATGCCCGCCCCGGCCTGGGACGCCACGGTGACCGCACTGGCGGGCTGGCCGCACCCCGCCTGGTTCACCCTGTACCGCTGCCGGCGCGAACTGGAGACCCACCACACCGACCTGGCGACCGGACACACCACCGCCGACTGGCCGGCCGACTACGTGGCGTGGGCGCTGGACGACACCCTCGCCGCCTTGGCCGCCCGCGACTTCCCGCTCCACGCCGTCCACGCCGTCGACCTGGACCGTCGCTGGACGCTCGCCGCGACCGGCCCGGCCGTCGCCGCGCCCGCGCACCTCCTCCTCGGCTGGCTCAGCGGCCGGTCCCCCGCCGCCGTGCTCACCACCGACCGCCCGGGCGAGCTCCCCGCGCCGCCCACCTGGCCGCTCCCGCCGGTGCGGTCCTGGACCTGATGCGCTGACGCCCTGACGCCTCGACGGCTCAGGTCTGCTCTCCCACCGTCAGGCCGTACGCGGCGAGCCGCTCCCGGACGGGCTCCGGCCCGTCCCAGGCGAGCGCTCCGCCGCGGAAGACCGGGTCGTCCGTCACCTCGGCCAGCACCTCGGCCGCCACCTCCGCCGGCACCCGGAACGCCTCCGCCTGCTCCTCGTCGTCGAACTCGGCCTCGGCCAGCACCAGTCCGGCCAGCGGCGGGCCGAAGACGTCGACGCCGAACGGCGGTACGGCGAGCCGGGTCTTGCGCAGCTCGGCCGCCGGGAGCGCGGCCAGCACCCGGTACTCCTCGGGTGAGAGGTACAGGTTGGTGATCAGTCCCTGCACGTGCCCGTCCTGCCCGGACGGCAGCTTCTGGGTGAGCTTGTACACCACCTCCCCACCCTCTCCGATCTCCTCGACCCGGCGCAGCCGCAGCCGCGTCCCCGCCAGATACCGGTCGGTGATCCGCCGCTCGGCCACCACCCGCGCCGGGTCGGGCGGCGCGGCCAGCAGGAAGCGCCGCTCGCGCTCGATCCGGGCGTACTTCCCCTCTTTCGGCAGCTCGTGGCTCACGGCGCCGCCGGCCCGGGGATGATCATCAGATTCTGCGGCTCGGCGAAGGGGACGAACCCGGCCCGCGCGTACACCTCGTGGGCGTCCAGGGTGGAGAGCATCAGCCGCTTGAGCCGGTACGGCGCGAGGTGGTCGCGGACCGCCTCGGCGAGGCGGGTGCCGAGCCCCTGCCCGCGGTGCTCGCGGTCGACGTACACGTCGCACAGCCACCCGAAGGTGGCCAGGTCGGTGACCACCCGCGCGTACGCCACCTGGCGGCCCTCGCCGTCGTACGCGCCGAAGTTGATCGAGGCGCCGGCGGCCTTCTCGACGGTCTCGCGGCTGCGGCCGAGGGCCCAGAAGGCGTCGGTGGAGAGCCAGTGGTGGACGAGGTCGAGGTCGAGCAGGTCGGGATCGGTGGAGATGCGGTACGCGCCGGCGGTCGGTGTGATCATGCGTCGGATCGTACGAGCGGGCGGGCCCGCACGCACGTGTCATTTCCCGCGCCCGCGGCCGGCCGGGTCGGAGACGACCCGGCCGGCCCGGCGCCTGCGGACCTCACTGGGCGGGGGCGGAACCAGGTCCGGCCGGGCTGCCGTACGAGGACGCGCCGGCCGCCGACGACGGGCCCGCCACCCCGGCCGAGTACGACGACGCCGACGAGGCGCCGGACTGCCCACCGGACTTCGGCGACTGCGACCCGGGTAGCTTCGACGAGGGCCCGCCGGGCGATCCCGAACCGGAGCCCGAGGACGAACCCGAGGAGGGACCGTGCGAGGACGAGCCGCCGGAGGCAGGCGCGGACGGCGAGGCACTGGTGTCGTTCTGCCCGGTCCCGCCGACCGGACGGGTGAACGGCTTGCCGGTCTTCGGGTCGATCAGCACCATCGAGTCGACCTTCTTCGGCGCCGGAGTCACCGTCACCACGTGGTCCGGCGAGAACGAGGACCACGCCGAGCCCGAGTACGAGGTGCTCGCACCGGTGTCCGCCGGCGGCTTCAGCGGGTTCCCGCAGGCGCAGCGCACCCGCGGCACCCCGTACGAGTCGACCAGCACGGCGGTGCCGGACTGCAGCACCGCCTGGTACGGCGTCGCCTGGCCGTTGCTGTACCCGTGGTTGGTCACCCGGGTGTCGGCCCGCAGCACCACCGGGGTCAGGCCCTTCAGGTACGCGTCGATGGTGTTCGGCTGGATGCCCTCGACGCCCGCCCAGGCCTGCGCCTTGTCCGGGTTGGCGGCGAGGTACCCGGAGAGCTTCGGCACGTCGCAGCTCGCCACCTTCTGGCTGCCGCCGTACAACCCGGCGTCACCACCGCTGAGAGTGCCGCTCGGTGAGGCGTACGGGGTCGCCCCCGCCGGCGAGGCGTACGCGGAGGAGGCGGGCTGCTCGGCGGCGACCGAACCGGTGAACGGGTCCTGACCCGTCGCCGCGACCGGCTGGAGCGCCACCTGCTGCTGACCCGACGCCTGGTTGCTCGAGTTGGTGGACGACTGGCTGGTCAGCACCACGCCCAGGACCACCCCCGCCACGATCACGCCCGCCGCCACCGCCAGGATCCGCGGATTGCGCCACCAGGGCGGACGCCCGCCGCCACCCGCACCGGGCACCTCCCGCACCGGCGGCTCCGACGCCCCGCCACCGCCCGCCGCCCCGAGCGGTGTGGCACCGCCCGGCACCGCCCCGGTCCCCGCGGTCAGACCGGCGTCCGCCCCGCCGCCGGACGGCTGCGCCGCCCCCGGCCCGGACAGCGGCCCCGACGGCGGCCCGGCCGGAGGTCCGGACGGCGGCTGCGACGCCCCCGACGCCCCGGATGCCGCCGCTGCCCCGGCCGCCAGGCCGGCCACCGCCCCCGGCGTGCGCGGCCCGGTCCCGCCCCCGGACGGCGGCGGCTCCGACGGCCGCCCCGACGGCGGAGGTTCGGACGGCCGGGACGGCGGCGGCTGCGACGGCGGCGCGCCGGGGGCAGCCCCGGCCAGTTCGGTTGGCGGCCCCTCGTCCGAAGCGGCCCGCGCCGCGGCCCCGAGACCCGACGGCGGCGCCTCGGCAGCCACCTCGGTCGGCGCAGGCGGCGTACCGGCGAGTTCGGTCGGGGCAGGCGGGGCGGGCGGCGAATCGGCCACCTGGGTCGGCGGCGCCGGAGGCGTCGCCTTCTCGTCCACCGCCGGTACGACCCGCGTGGGCTCCGGCGGTTCCGCGCCCGAGGCCGCCGGGGCCACCGGAGTCTCCTCGCCCGCCACCGGAACGACCTGCGTCGGCGCGGGCGGCGCGACGCCCTTGCCGGCCTCGCCCACCCCCTCCGGCTCAGCTGCCACCGGCTCACCTGCCACCGGCGCGGCCCCACTCGGCGACGCCGGGGTCACCGCAGCCTTCTCGTCCCCGCCCTCCGCCGGAGGCGCCGGGTGGGCGACCTCCGTCGGCCGCGCCGGGGTCACCTCGGTCGGGGTCTCGTCGGGATCCGTCCCGTCCGCCGGGTCCGCCGAATCCGACGGCTCAGACGGCTCAGACGGATCCGGCGGCTCCGGCGGGCCGGGTGGCTCCGCGGGTGGCTGGGAGGCGGCGGGGACGGTCGGCTGCCGGTCCGGCGGTTCTGGCTGGGACGGCGGTTGGGAACTCACCGGATCTCCTCCCGGTCGGGACTCCCCCGCACTCCCCCGCGAGCGTGCGGGGACGCCTGCTCGTCTCATTCTCTGCGCGCGTCCGGGACCGCCCGCAACTCGCCGTCCGCCCGGCCGTGGACCAAGCTGGAAAGGTCCGGCCCACCCCCAACTCCCCGGGAGCCCGGCGTGCAGGTGAGTCAGAGTGCCCCGGTCGCCGTCCGCGGCTGGGCGTCCGCCCTGCTGGCGACGGTGGCGGCGTTCGCGGCGATGCTGGTGGTCGCGTCGCTGGGCCTGTGGCTGGCCGGGGCGGATTCGCTGCCGGGCGGCGGGTTCGGCTCCGTGGTGGCGGCGACCGTCCTGATGTCGTTCGGCACTCCGGCGCAGCTGGACGGCAGCGCCGTGTTCGTGGCGACGGCGCAGGGCGGTATCACCGCGCTGCCGCTGTCGGTGAGCGTGACGGGAGCGCTGGTGGCGGGGGTGCTGTTCCTGCGTCCGCTGCGCCGCCACGCCGTGGTCGGGGGCCGTGAGCTGCTGTTACGGCTGGTGCAGTTCGCGGTGGTCTGGACGGCCGTGACCCTGGTGCTGTCGGCGGCCGCGCGACACACGTTCACGGTGTCGACCGGTGAGCCGCTGCTGGACGAGATCGGCGGGGCGATCGGTGCCGAGCCGGTGGTGGGGTTCCGGGTGGATCCGGGTCCGGCGGTGGGCCATGCGCTGCTCTGGCTGCTCATCGCGGTGGTGCTGGCCGTGGCGGTGTCCAGCCGGACGCCGCTGCCGAGCCGGCTGGTGCGCTTCCACGCGTCGGTGCGTCCGGCGGCGCACGCGGTGCTGACGCTGGTGCTGGTGTACCTGGGGCTGGGCGTGGTCGGCGGTGTGGTGGCGCTGGTGGTGGGCAGTCAGCCGCGCGAGACGCTGGCGGTGATCGTGCTGGGGCTGCCGAACCTGGCGTGGCTGGCGCTCGGGGTGGGTCTCGGGGCGTCCTGGGACGGCCATGTGTCGGGCAGTCTGGGGTTGCCGTTCCCCGAGCCGCTCGCGGCGGTGCTCCGTTCGCGGCAGAACGTCACCCTGGACCTGTCCACCCTCGCCGACCAGGACGGCCGCATGTGGCTGCTGCTGCCGCTCGCCGCGGTGCTGGTGCTGCTCGCGGGCGTGGCGACGGCCTGGCGGGCGCCCGTCGCGCTGCCCGCCTGGCGGCACGCGCTGCACCTGGCCGTGGCGCTCGCGGTGGCGATGCTGCTGATCGGCCTGGCGACCCGGATCTCGGCGGTGTACGGGCTGTCGCTGCTGGGTCTGGGTGGCAACGGGTCGGTGTCCCTCCAGCCGAACCTGCTCACCGCCGTGCCGATCGCGGCCGGTTGGGGCGCGGTCGCCGGACTGCTCGGCGGCCTGGCCGCCCCGCACCTGCGGCGCCCCGGCCGGCAGCAGCCCGTACCGCCCGCCACCGGCTGAATCCGGTCAATCTCCCCGCACACCTGGGCGCCCCTCCCCGCCCCGGCCGTACGCTCGTACGCACACGACGGTCCGGAGGGGGAGCCAAGTGGCAGGACGACCCGTATCCCGCCGGACCGGACCGCGCAGGCCCGTGCGCCGCCGACCGGCCCGCCGTGCGCGGTCGTCCCGGGACAACGCGCTGCTGCTGATCGCGGGCGCCCTGGTGGCGATCGTCGTGGTGAGCGCGGTGGTCTCCTGGCTGGCCCGGCACCTGGTCGTGGTGGTGCTGCTGATCGTGGTCGGGGCGGTGGTGGCCGCCGTGCTGCACCGGCGCCGGGCGGCGGCGAGCCGGCAGCTGTTCCAGGCGCGGGCCGCGCAGTCCCGGCACATCGGCGGGTACCTCGCGATGACGCCGAAGCAGTTCGAGCACGCGCTCGCCTTCCTGTGCGAGCGTGACGGCTGCACCCGGGTGCGGGTGGTCGGCGGCGCGGGCGACCTGGCGGCCGATGTGCTGGCCGTGGCGCCGACCGGCCGGCGGATCCTGATCCAGGCGAAGCGGTACGGGCCGCGGACCATGGTGACGTCGGCGGACGTGCAGAAGGTCAACGGGACGTACCGGGATGTGCACGGCTGTGACCTGGCGGCGGTCGTCACCACCAGTGGTTTCACCCGGGCGGCGGCCGATTTCTGTCGCCTGGTCGGCATTCGGGCGTACGACCGGCGCTCGCTCGCCCGCTGGGCCGAGGGCACCGGCGCACCGCCCTGGGTGTGACGTCCGACCGGCCGTCACCCCACCCAGGTGGCCTTCAGCGCGGAGACGGCGAAGCCCGGGCCGAAGCCGATCAGCAGGCCGGTCGCGCCGGCCGGGGGCGGGGCGGCGTGGGTGCGGTCGAGGACGTCGAGGACGCTGGCTCCCCCGAGGTTGCCGGACCGGTCGAGCGAGTCCCAGGAGTGCCGCAGGGCTTCGTCGCCGAGGCCGAGCTGCTCGCCGAGGTCCCGGAGGATGGCCGGGCCGCCGGTGTGCGAGACGGTGAAGTCGAGCGGCCACGGCCCGCCGTCCGCGGCCGGTGCCCCGGGCAGGGGTCGGGCGAGCCAGCGGCGCAGGGCCGGGGAGATGCCCTTGATGCTCTGCGGGGCGCTGCGTTCGGAGTCGAAGTGGACGCCGGTCTCGTCGAGGCGTTTGCGGTAGCGGCGGTGGCTGTCGGGGAGCAGGTACTCCCAGGTGTCCTCGACCCGCAGGCCGGGGCCGAGCGGCCGGTCGGAGACCAGGACGGCGGTGCCGGAGTCGCCCCACAGCGCCTTGTACACCATCATCTCCACGCCGGTGTCGCCGTGGTGGTAGATGCTGGACAGCGATTCGGCGACCACCAGCAGGACCAGTGAGCCGGGGTTGGCGCGGACGGCTTCGACGGCCATCACCAGGCCGTGGGCGCCGCCGTTGCAGCCGAGCTGGGTGAGGGGGCGGCGCCGGACGTCGGGGCGCAGGCCGAGTTCGGCGGCCAGGTGGACGTCGAGTCCGGGGACGGCGTCGCCGGTGGAGTGGCTGGTGACCACGCAGTCCACCCGGTCCGGTGCCACGCCGTACCGGTCGAGCAGGTGCCGGGCCGCGGTGGTGCCCATCGCGGCCAGGTCGGCGAAGGCGGTGCGGTTGCGCTCGGCGAGGCCGCGCTCGGCCACCACGACCTCCCAGGGCTGGGAGAACCGCCGCTCGGCGGGCATCTGAGCGAGGATCCGCCGGACGGTGCCGAGCCGGGGGTGGTCGCCGTGGCGGTCCACCATGTCGTCGTGGATCCGCTGCCGCGGGATCAGGTGGGCGGGCAGGTGGACCGCCGGTCTGCTGATGTACACGCCCATCCGGATGCCCACCTCTCACCGCCGGGACGCCGAGTCCGACGATCACACAATGTGGCACACCACCCGTCCGACCAGGAATATGCGGCCCCCGAACCCCCACACACCCTCCCCACACCGCCCGGTGGCCGTACCACCGTGCAGTCGTACCGCCACGCACAGCTCAGGCGCCGGCCACCCCGCCGGGGTCGAGGACGCCGAACACCGGCCAGGCCCACGGCGGGGGCGGCACGGGCTCGGCCTCGACCTCGGCCTCCGCCGCGATGTCACCGGACCCGACCGCAGCCTCCGCCACGGCCGCCGCGGGCCGCGCGGGTGCGACCGGCTGCTCCGACACGGCGGTCGGTTCGGCCACCGGTACGGCCGCGCCGCCGCCCCCGCCGGCGGTGTGCTCGGCGAGCCGCAGCGCTCCGACGAATTCCAGGCAGCTGCCGTACCGTTCGTCGGGGGCCTTGGCGAGGGCCCGGGCGAGCACCCGGTCGAGCTCGGGCCCGAGCTCGGGGCGGCGCTCGGAGAGGGTCGGGGGCGGGTCGTTGAGGTGGGCCCAGAGCAGGGCGAGGTCGTCGTCGCGCTGGTAGGGCGGGCTCCCGGTGAGCATCTCCCAGACCACGCAGCCCAAGCTGTAGACGTCGCAGCGGCCGTCCACCGGCTTGCCGGAGATCTGCTCGGGGGCGACGTAGTCGAGCGTGCCGACGAACTGTCCGACGCTGGTGAGGCCGGTCAGCGAAAGGGACTTCTTGGTGAGGCCGAAGTCGGTGAGGTACGCGTGCTCGGGGTGCTCGCTGTCGGTGCCCTCGGCGATCAGGATGTTGCCGGGTTTGACGTCCCGGTGGACCAGTTCGCGGGCGTGGGCGGCGTCCAGCGCGCTGGCGACCTGGACGCCGATCCTGGCCGTCTTGCGGACCGAGAGCGGGCCCTCCCGGTCGAGCAGGGCGCGCAGGTCGCGGCCGCGGACGTAGCGCATCGCGATGTAGAGGATGCCCTCGGCCTCGCCCGCCTCGTAGACCGGGACGATGTTGGGGTGGTCGATGGCGGCGGCGATCCGGGACTCGCGGGCGAAGCGCTGGCGGAAGACGTCGTTGCGGGCGAGTTCGGGGGCGAGCAGTTTGACGGCCACGATCCGGCCGAGCCGGAGGTCCTCGGCGCGGTAGACGACCGCCATGCCGCCGCGTCCGATCAGCTTCTCCAGGCGGTAGCCGGCCAGTTGGTGGCCGGTGAGGTCGGCTCGCGCGGAGGTGGTCATCGCCGCTCACCCGGTTCCACGGTGGCGTAGGTCTGCAGGCGGGTGCCGTCGCAGTAGTACCAGCGGCCCTGGTCGAGGTCGAGCAGCCAGGCCGAGGAGCCGTCGACGACGGCGCCGAGCCGCAGGTCGCGGGTGCCGTCCCGGAAGGTCTCCAGGTCGATGGTGCCCTCGGCCAGGTCGTCGAGCAGGCGACGGTAGGAGGCGAGGGAGCGTTCCAGGGCGGCGAGCAGCGGGCGCGGGTCCTCCTCGGTGCCGAGCGGCTGTCCGGTGCCGGGCGGGCGCTGCGGGAGGGGCACCAGCAGCCGGCCGTCGACCCACGCGGACCAGCCGTTGGAGCAGACGATGCGGCCCCAGTTGCCGCTGGCGTCGACCAGTTGGACGGGCAGCAGCGGGTCGAGCCGGATCGAGGGGCTGGACGGGTCGGGTCCGGCCCAGGTCTGCATGCCGTCGCCGGGGGCGACGTGGGTCGGGCGGAAGTCGTAGGGCGCGTTCATCGGCTGCCGTCCGCCGTCTACCGCCGCATCACGGCCGGTTCGTGGCGGCGCAGCAGCCTGGCGACCACCAGACCGTAGACCACGGCGAGGACGACCAGCATGCCCATGTCGATCAGCCAGATGCCCGGCCGGTGGGCGAACAGCGGGTCGTCGGCCAGGTTGCCGGGGACGAGTTGGTGCAGGTCGACGGTGGAGGCCATGGCGGCGAACGCCCAGCGGGAGGGGATCAGCCAGGACAGCTGGTTGAGGCCGGGGATCTGGTCGAGCTGGAGCAGGGCGCCGCAGAACACCACCTGGACGATGGCGACCAGCACCAGCAGCGGCATGGTCACCTCTTCCTTCTTGACCAGGGCGGAGATCAGCAGGCCGAGCATCATCGCGGAGACCGACAGCAGGGCGACGGCGAGGGTGATCTCCAACAGGGGCGGCAGGTACACCCCGCCGCCCGGTATCTTGACGCCGGCCAGGGCGACCATGGTGAGCACCACCGACTGCACCACGGTGATGGTGCCGAGCACGATGACCTTCGAGCACAGGTACGCCGATCTGGACAGGCCGACGGCTCTCTCGCGCTGGTAGATGGTGCGTTCCTTGACCAGTTCGCGGACCGCGTTGGCGGCGCCGGTGAGCACGCCGCCGACGCACAGGATGAGCAGTGCGTTGAGCGCGGTGTCCGCGTTGAGGGTGGAGCCGGCCAGCGCGTGGGCCATCGCGCCCATGATGAACGGCAGGGCGATCATCACGGCGATGAAGGTGCGGTCGGCGGCGAGCGCGCTGGCGTAGCGCCGGCACAGCGTGCCGACCTGCTTGCGCCAGCGGCGGGGCTTGGGGCGCGGCGGCGCCGGGACGGCCGCCGCCGCACTCGGCTCGGGGCCGGGCGGGACGGGGCGTTCGGTGACGCCGGCGATGTAGCGGCGGAACGGTTGGGAGGCCCGGAACTGGCCCGCCCAGTCGCGGTCGCGCTCGTTCTCGAACGCCTCGAAGGCCTCCGGCCAGTTGTGGTAACTGAAGTGGTCGAGGGTCTCCTCGGGCGGCCCGTACCAGGCGATCCGTCCGCCGGGGGCGAGCAGCAGCAGCCGGTCGCACAGGTCGAGGCTGAGCACGCTGTGGGTGACCACGATGACGGTGCGTCCGTCGTCGGCGAGGCCGCGCAGCATCTGCATCACCGAGTGGTCCATGCCGGGGTCGAGCCCGCTGGTGGGTTCGTCGAGGAAGAGCAGGGACGGTTTGGTGAGCAGTTCCAGGGCGACGCTGACCCGCTTGCGCTGGCCGCCGGAGAGGCTGGAGATCACCTGGTCGGCGCGCTGGGTGAGGCCGAGTTCGGTGATCACCTCCTCGACCCGGGCGTCGCGTTCGGCGGCGGCGGTGTCGCCGGGGAAGCGCAGTTCGGCGGCGTAGGACAGGGCGCGGCGGACCTTCAGCTGGGTGTGCAGGATGTCGTCCTGCGGGACCAGCCCGATCCGGCTGCGCAGTTCGGCGTAGTCCCGGTAGAGGTCGCGGCCGTCGTAGCGGACCGTGCCCTGGTCGGCGGGGCGCAGCCCGGTGAGCGCGTTGAGCAGGGTGGACTTGCCGGCGCCGCTCGGTCCGGCGACCGCCAGCAGGCACTTCTGGCCGACCGGGAAGGTCACCTGGTCCAGCAGGACCTTGCCGCCCGCCACCTGGACGGTCAGCCCCTCGACGTCGAGGTCGATGTCGCCGGTGTCGGCGAACTCCTGCAGCTCGTCGCCGACCAGGCAGAACACCGAGTGGCCGATGCCGATCAGGTCGCCAGGGCCGACCAGTGCCTGCAGCACCGGCTGGCCGTTGAGGAAGGTGCCGTTGTGGCTCTCCAGGTCGGCGATCTCGTACCGGCCGTCGGCGCGGGCCCGCAGTTCGGCGTGGTGCCGGGAGACCGACAGGTCGCCGACCACCAGGTCGTTGTCGGGGGCGCGGCCGATCCGCACCACCTTGGCCGGGAGCGGCCGCACCGTGGTCGGTGGCCGGAACGAGCCGGTGATGGAGGTCAGTCCGGACGGCTGCCGGGCACTGACGGCGGTCGGTTCGGGCAGCGCGCTGAGCCGGCAGCAGGCGCCGTCGGCGGGGCTGCCGAACCAGATCACCGTCCCGGGGCCGACGTCCAGATGGGCGACGCGGTGGCCCTCGCAGAAGGTGCCGTTGGTGGAGCCGGTGTCGTCGAGCACCCAGTGTCCGTCGCCGACGTGCAGCACCGCGTGGTGCCAGGACACCCGCGGATCGCTGAGCACGATGTCGCTCGCTGGATCCCGCCCGACGGCGTACGTGCGACTCGGGCTCATCACCTGCGAGTCGCCGTCGGTCTCGAGTACGAGCTGCGGCGCGGTGAGCGCGAACTCTCGCTCTCCCATACGTCGATGCTAGACCCCACCCTGGGCACCCGCCCGAGGGGCGGTTTTCGGCCGACCGGGTGACAGTGGGAGGCGGTGCCCCGAGGCTGGGTACCTGATGGGGCAAAGCAGATCGGCGCGATGGGAGCGGTGCTGGTGAACACCTGGGCGACCTGGACGACGCAGGGCATCCAAGCCGGTACCGGCGGGGTGAAGACGGTGGAGATCGGGGTGATCACCGGTGACCTGACGCTGCACACCACCTGGATCGAGGGCGAGGCACGGGTGACCGTGCAGTACAGCGGGGCACTGGACTGGTTCACCGTCGAGGGCAGCCCGGTGCCGGCCGCCGACGAGAAGACCGCCCGGGAGATCCACCAGCGGATGGTCGAGGCGGTGAAGGCCGGCGGTGGTGCGACGGCTCCGCAGGTCTGAGCGGGCCGCGGCGCTGCTGTCGGCGGCGCTGCTGCTGGCCGGTTGCTCCTCCGGCGGCGCGGGCGGCGGCGCACCGGGTCCGTCCACCCTGACGGCCGGTCCCCGCTCCCCCACCCCGGCGGCGGCCGGCGACTGGCCCACCTACCACCGGGACGCGCTGCGCACCGGTACGGCGCCGGACGCCGCCCCGGTCGGGCCGCTCGCCCGGGCCTGGGCGGCGCGGCTGGACGGCGCGGTCTACGGGCAGCCGCTGGTGGTCGGCGGCCGGATCCTGGCGGCGACCGAGAACAACACGGTGTACCTGCTCGACCCCGGCAGCGGGGCGGTGGTGTGGAGCCGCAACCTGGGCGCACCGGCCCGCGCCGCCGAGCTGCCCTGCGGCAACATCGACCCGCTGGGCATCACCTCCACCCCGGTCTACGACCCGTCGACCGGGCTGGTCTTCGTGCTCGCCGAGCTGGCCGGCGGGCGGCACGTGCTGAACGGCCTGGACGCGGCCACCGGCGAGCCGGTGGTCCGGCGCGACGCCGAGCCGCCCACCGGCGACCGGCTCGCCCACCAGCAGCGCTCGGCGCTGGCCCTGTGGGACGGCCGGGTGGTGATCGCCTACGGCGGCCTGTTCGGCGACTGCGGCAACTACCGGGGCGCGGTGGTCTCGGTGCCGGTCTCCGGCGCGGGCGAGCTCCGCTCCTACGTGGTGCCGACCGGCCGCGAGGGCGGCATCTGGGCGAGCGCGGGCCCGGTGGTGGACGGCGACCGGCTGCTGGTGTCGGTCGGCAACGGCGAGTCCACCGGCGGCGCGTACGACGGCTCCGACTCGGTGCTCGCCCTCACCCCCGAGCTGACCCGGGCGGACCTGTTCGCCCCGGCGAGCTGGGCCGCGGACAACGCGGTCGACGCCGACCTCGGCTCGCTCTCCCCGGTCCGGGTGGACCGCTTCGTGCTGGCCCTCGGCAAGCGCGGCACCGCGTACCTGCTGGACGCCGCACATCTCGGCGGCGTGGGCGGTCAGCTGACCGAGGCCCAGGTCTGCCCGGCGTACGGCGGGGCCGCGGTTGACGGCTCGGCGGTGTACCTGCCCTGCGAGGACGGCCTGGTCCGGCTGGGCGTGGGCGCGGACGCCTCGCTCTCGGTCGCCTGGAAGCTGCCGCTGGGCCGGGCCGGTTCGCCGGTGGTCGGCGGCGGTGCGGTCTGGGTGCTCGACTGGCAGAACGGCGTCCTGGACGCGGTGGACCCGGCGAGCGGACATGTGCTGCAGCACGCCGAGGTCGGCGCCGAGCTCCCGCACTTCGCCTCACCGGTCCTGGCCGGCGGCCGGGTGCTGGTCGGCACCGCGGACGGGGTGACCGCCTTCACGTTCGGTTGATATCTCGTGACGCACGGTTATGTCGCTCGTTCGCAGGGAAACCAGCTGGCAGGCGAGCGGTGGGAGGACGAAATGGCGGGCGCGCGAGCGATGATCGACCGGGCCGAGGGCTGGGTCGGCTACCGGGAGGGGCCGAACAACGCCAACCGGTTCTCCAGCGAGATGGGCCGGCCGGCCGAGAGCTGGTGCGCGGACTTCGTCAGCGCGGTGGCCCGGGAGAGCGGCAACGGCGCGCTCTTCCCCAACACCGCCTCCTGCTCGGTCGGCCGGGCCTGGTTCCAGCGGCGCGGACGGCTCTCCGTCTACCCGGCGGTCGGCGCCCAGGTGTTCTTCGGCGAGCCCGGCAACCCGTCCGGCCCCGGCGGCGAGCACACCGGCATCTGCACCGCGTACACCGCCACCACCATCACCGTGGTCGCCGGCAACACCAACGACGACGGCTCCCCGCAGGGCGACGGCGTCTACCGCCGGGTGTACCGGCGCCGCTCCGACTACGTCGAGTCGTACGGCTACCCGGCCTACCCCGAGGGGCTGGTCTGCGCCGACCCCGGATGGCGCGGGCGGCCCGGCGTCACCTATTTCGGGCAGGAGGCGAGCGAGGACGACCTGCCGGCCGGGTCGGCGCCGCAGCGCGCGGCGTCGGCGTCAGCGGCGTCAGCGGCGGAGGAGGCGGCGGACGCACCGGACCTGGGCGGGGCACCCGCGCCGGAGGCCGCCGAACCGGCCGGGGCCGCCGCCCCCGACCCGTCCGAGCCCACCGACCTGCCCGGCCAGCGGCGCGACGGCAGCCGCGACCTCACCTCCTGACACCCCCGGACCCGTCCCGCCCGACCGGCTCAGCGCAGGACCGCCTCCAGCAGGTCCGCGCCGAGCCTGGCGCTGGCGCCCAGGTCCAGCTCGTACAGCACGTACCGGCCGCGCCGCCGGGTGGTGAGCAGGCCGGCCTTGCGCAGCACCGCAAGGTGCCGGGAGACCTCCGGGGCGGTCAGCTGCCAGGCGTCGGCGAGTTCACCGGTGGTGTGCGGCCCGCGGGCGATGGTGCGGGCGAGCCGCAGCCGGAGCGGGTGGGCCAGCGCCTCCAGCCGCTGCTGCACCAGCGCCAGCGACACCGGGTCGTCCGAGCCGCCCTCCGCCATCGGGTACTGCAGCACCGGCTGCCAGCCGCGGGCGTGCACCACCAGGAGGTGGGGGCGGCCGAAGGCGGTCGGCACGAAGGTCACCCCGCCGCGGTCGGTGGCGCTGGCCGTGTTGTCCTGCAGCTTGTCGACGACGATCCGGCGCCGGCCGCCGCCCTCCTCCAGCGTCACGGCCGGGGAGATCGCGGCCAGTGCCCCGGCGAGGCCGTGCCGGGCCAGCAGGTCCGCCTTGTGCCGGGCGTCCGCGGCGAGGTCCGGCAGCACCCGCCGCCACGCGTCGGCGAAGAACGCCTGCTCGCAGTCCTCCAGCAGCCGCCGCACCAGGGCCCGTACGGCCGGCGGGTCGGCCAGCAGCCGGTCCGCGAACGCCGCCTGGCGCGGGCCGCGGGCCAGCGCCAGCTCGCGGGCGCGCTCCCGGTCCTCCGGGTCGGTCAGCGGCGATCCGGAGCGGAAGTGCAGCCGGGACGAGCCGCAGGTGGTGACCAGCGCGGCTGCGACGTACAGCTCGTCGTCGATCCGGTCGACCGCGTCCAGCTCCTCCGTCAGGCTCGCCCCGGGCCGGGCCGGGACCAGGAAGTCGGCCCGCGAGGAGCGCCACAGGAAGTCCGCCTCCAGCAGCCGGTCCGCCAGCTCCGGCTTGATCGCGGTGGTCGTCGCGGCCGCCCAGCCGTGCAGGGTGGGGTGGTGCGCGGGCTCGGCGAGCACGTGCAGCATCGCGTTCAGCTCGCCGAGCGGGGAGGGCGCGAACAGCAGCCGCTCCGGCGGCAGCCCGGTGATGTCGATGCTCAGGCTCATGGCGCCGATCCTGCCAGGGCTCGCGGGCGGGCCCGCCACCGGTTGACGGGAGTCGTCAATCCGCGTGCCCGGCCAGGGCGCGGCGGCGCACCGTTGCCGCCATGACCACGACTCTCGCCCCCGCTCACCGGCCGGTCCGCCGGCCCACCGCCCGACCGGCCCTGCGCCCCTGGAGCCACCTGCCCCGCCGCTACGCCGTCGCCCTCGGCGTCGACGCGCTCGGCGCCGGCCTGCTGCGCCCCTTCCTCCTGCTGTACGGCGTGAGCGTGCTGCACCTGACCGCCGGGCGGACCGGACTCGCGCTCACCGTCGGACTGTTCGCCGGCCTGGCAGCCGTCCCGCTCACCGGCCGCTGGATCGACCGGGGCGCGCGCAGCTCCGCGGCCGCCCTCGCCCTGCTCCTTCGCGCCCTCGGTGTGGTGGTCCTGATGGCGGCCGACGGACCGGTCGGCTTCACCGCGGCCGTGGTGGTCCTCGGCGTCGGCAACCAGTCCTGGCCGACCGCCCACGCCGCCGTGGTCACCGCCGTGACGGAGGGTCGGGCGCGCGACGCGGCACTCGCCGCCGGCCGCTCGCTGCGCAACGCCGGCCTCGGCCTCGGCGCGCTGATCGCCACCGTCGTCCTGGCCGGCGGCGCCGGGGCGCTGCGCACCCTGGCCGCCGTCACCGGCATGGCCTTCCTCGCCGCCGCCGCGCTGACCTTCTCGCTCCGCCTCACCGGCACCCGCCGTCGGGCAGCCGGCCGGCCTGCGGAAACGCCGGACGCCCCCGCCGTCCCCGTCGCACCGGCGCGGCTCGGGGTGCTGGGCATCGCCAACCTGCCGTACGCCTTCTGCTTCGACGTGCTCGAAGTCGCGCTGCCCGCCCTGCTGGTGACCCGGCTGCACGCCTCCGCCGCCTGGGCGTCCGGCATCTTCGTCGGCAACACCGTGCTGGTCATCGCGGCCCAGGTGGCCGTGGTGGTGTGGCTCGGCCGCCGGGCCCGCCGCTCGGCCCTGGCCGGGGCCGGCCTGCTGCTCGCCGCCTCCTACCTGGGCTTCTGGGCCGCCGGTTCGCTGGGCGGCACGGCCGGTGCGATCGGCCTGGTGGCGGTCGCGGTGCCGTACACCCTCGGCGAGATCCTCTACACCGGCTCCGGGACGGCCCTGGTGGTGGCCTCCGCACCGCCGGAGCGCCTCGGCCGCACGCTGGCCCGCTGGGAGCTGTCCACCGGCCTCGGCAAGGCGCTCGCACCGGCCGCCCTCACCGCGTTGCTGGGCGTCGGTCCCGGCGCGCTGTGGGGCGCCCTGGCCGCCGCGACCGCGCTCGGCGCGGCCGCCGTCCGCCGCTGGGGCCCGGCGATCTGACCGCCCGTCCGCCCGGCGCTGCCCCTACCCCTGCCCCGCAACCCTGGGGCGGCGACCGACCGGACCTCTGAGAGACTGCAGCATGCGACTCTTCAAACGCCCCACCGGAGCGGCCCGTACCGGGCGCGGCCCGTCCGAACTCGCGGCCCTCCTGCGGGAGGGCGAGGAGATGGTCGCGCACCTGGCCGAGGCACACAGCGGCTGGGGCCTCGGTACGGCCGACCGGTGGGACCTCGACCAGGCCACCGGCCTGCTCACCTGGACCTTCCCCGACCGCACCGCCACCGCCCCGGCCCAGATCCTCGGCACCCACAACGCCGCCGCCGGCAGCTGGCTGTGGGCCTGGGCCAACCCCAGCATCCTCCCCGAACTCAGCCGGGACTCCCGCACCGTCCGCGACTGGGCCCAGCACCGCGGCCACACCGCGCTCACCGAGCCCAAGGTCGACGCCGACCAGGAACACGCCGCCACCCTCGCCGCCCTCGCCCTGCGGATCACCCGCGCCGGCGGCTTCTACCGCGGTACCGGCGCCGCCGCCGTGCCCTACCTGACCTTCGGCACCGTCACCCTCACCCGCCGCGACGAGCCCCCCACCACCTTCCGCGTCGCCACGGACGACTGATGTCCCGTCACCCCCTCCCGCGCATCCTCCCCGCGCTGGACGACCGGACGATCCTGCTCAACCGCCTGGCCCAGGAGCTGCACCCGCTCGACGACGGCATCACGTGGTTCACCGACCTGGCCGCCCCGGAGCGGACGGCGGTCCTGACCGTGCTCGCCGAGCTCTGCCTCCACGCCCGCGCCACCACCGAGGACGCCCCCGAGGCCACCGCCCGCTCCGGCATCAGGCCCACCCACACCCCCGCCGTCCTGCTCGCGCGCGGCCACCTCGCCCCGCAGCTGCACCGGATCGCCACCCTGCCCGGGAACGAGCAGCTCAAGTCCTTCCGGCTGCTGATCGCCCTCTTCACCGTCGCCGACCGCCGGCGCCGCGAGCGGTCCTGCACCCCGACCTGCCACCACCCCTGGCACCATCTCGGGCCAGCCGCACCCTCCGCCTGACCGGGCGGCGAACGAGACCGGCCCGGCCCGCCGGGACTCGGGAGTCCGCGGGGGCCGGGCCGGCGCCGGGCCACTGGGTTCAGCGGCAGGCGTACGTGAAGGACGTCGCCGCACTCTGCGTGGTCGGGCTGAGCACCTCGAGGGTGGCGGTCGCCGCCATCTCGCCCCGGCCCTGGAAGGTCCACCGGAGGACCACCTCGGTCCGGTTCCGACCGGCGGGCACGTGCTGGCTCAGCGTCCCCGAGTCGGTGCCGTCGCTGCGCAGCCAGTGGTACGTCACCACGCCCGCGCCGCCGTCCGTCTCCAGGGTGCCGGTGATCACCGCGGTGCCGTCGCACGCCGGACCCTCGGAGTCGCTGCGCACCTCCACACCGCTGACCGTGACCGGCTTCCCGTACCGCTCCCAGCCGAGGAAGCCCGCGACACCGAGCAGGAGGACCAGCGGCAGCACCAGCCAGCGGCCGCGCTTGCGCTTCTTCGGCTCGGTCGGCTCGGCCTGGGCCGCGCCGTGCCACACGGCCGCCGCCTGCGGGGGCACACCGGGGCCGAAGCGGCGCAGGGACTCGTCCCCGGCGGGCGGCGCCGGCGACGAGACGGGCGTGGGCCAGACCTCGGGGTCGAGATGGGTGGCACTCTCGAACCCGCCCGGCCGCAGCTTCACGGTGCCGTCGGCGTCGCCCTGCGGCGGTACGTGCAGTTGCACGGTGTCACCGGGCGCCCCGGCCGGACGCAGCCGGACGGTGCCCTCGCCGCCGTCCGTCACCGGCATTTCGACGGTGGAACCGACCGGGACACCGGGCGGCAGCCGGACAGTGCTCTCCAGGTCGGCCGCGGGCTTCGCCCCGAGGCGGACAGTGCCGTCCTCGGCCCCCGTGACGGCTGCGGGTACGGACAGTTGGACGGTGTCGCCGCCACGGACGGGCGGCTGCGGCGCGAGGCGCACGGTGCCGTCGGGGTCGGGCGCCGGCTTGGGCAGGCGCACGGTGCCGTCCGGGTCCGCCGCCGGGGCGGCCACCGGCTTCGCGCCGAGGCGGACGGTGCTGTCCAGGTCGGCCGCCGGGGCGGGCGCGGGCTTCGCGCCGAGGCGGACCGTGCCGTCGGGATCGGCGGGGGTGGCCCCGGGCTTGGGGCCGAGGCGCACCGTGCCGTCCAGGTCGGCCGCCGGGGCGGGCGCAGGCTTTGCACCGAGGCGGACCGTGCCGTCCTTGGGCATCACGAGCTGGACGGTTCCGCCGTCAGTGGGCGGCGGCGCAGGGGTGGGCGTGGCGGCAGGGGCCGCCTGCTCGGGCTGAGCGGCCTCGGTGGTCGTCGCCTCGGGCTCCTCGGCGGGAGCGGGCTCAGGCACGGACGCGGGCTCGGGCTCCGGCGCGGGTGCGGGCTCCGGCGCGGGTGCGGCGGGACGGCGGACCGGTCCGAGGACGAGCCCGGAGGCGGGGTCGGTGCCGGGCTGGGAGGGCGGCGGGTTGGTGGTCATGGTGGTGTGTCGTCCTTCCTCAGCCGATCACGACGCAGGTGCTCGCCTGCACGTCGGACCAGGAGTTCTGGCCCCGCAGGGCGGCGGGCACGGTGGCGACGCTCGCGCCCCAGTACGGCTTGGTGGAACTCGCGAACGAGAAGCTGAAGCTACCGCTGATCGCCGTCTGGCCCTTCGGCAGGGTGATGGTCTTGGTGCCGAGGACGGTCCGACGGCCGCCCTTGGTGGGTTCGTCGAACCAGGTGATGGTCAGCGAACCGTCGGCCGCTCCGTCGGTGGTGCCGGACAGGGTGACGAAGGCCCAGTTGTTGCGGCAGCTGAGGCTGAGGCCGACCGACACCACCCTGAGGGTGGGGGTCGGGGTGGGCGTCGGCGTGGGTGTCGGGGTGGGGGTGGAGCCGCCGCCGGTGGGCGGGGCGGCGGATGCGGTGGTCGGCTTGAGGGTCGGCTTCACCAGGCTCGGCGAGGCCGAGGGGCTGGTGCTCGCGCTCGCGGAGGGCGAGGCGCTCGCCGAGGCGGACGCGGAGGCCGTGGGTGACGGCGGGGCGTCGGTGCCGGCGATGGGCGGGAGGGCGAGGAAGCTGGTGGTGGCCTCCGGCACGGGGACGTCGGTCTGTCCCTCGGTCGCGTTGCCGCCCGCGGAGGCGACGCCGGCGAGTGCGCCGCCGGCGAGGACCAGGGCGCCGGCGGCGCTGGCGATCCGGGCCCGCGGCCCGAACCGGCGGGCGGCGCGTCCGGCCCCCGCACCTGCGGAGGCGCCGGCCCCGAGGACGGTGGTGGCGAACGAGGTGCCGCCGGCGGCGGGTGCGCCGCCGGCCATCGGGAGCAGCAGCGGCAGCAGCGCGACCAGGGCGGCGAGGCGGCGGCGGCCGCGCTCCTCCCAGTCCTCGCCGTACGCGGCGCCGGCGACCTCCTCCAGCTGGGCAACGAGCTCGGCGGCGCCGTCGGGCCGCTCGTCGGCGGTCTTGGCGAGTCCGGCGCGGATCAGCGGGCGCAGCGCCTCGGGCGCGTCGCTGTCGGGGATCTCGGCCTCGGAGTGCTGGACGGCGAGTTCCATCAGGGTGGCGCCGTCGAAGGGCTTGGCGCCGGTGAGGCACTCGAAGAAGGTGGCGGTGGCGGCGTACACGTCGGTGGCCGGGGAGGCGGGCGCGCCGGTCCACTGCTCGGGGGCCATGTAGGCGGGGGTGCCGGCGACGGTGCCGCTGTCGCCGCTGCGGACGGCGATGCCGAAGTCGACCAGCTTGGACTCGCCGTCGACGGTGACCAGGACGTTGCCCGGCTTGTAGTCGCGGTGCACGACGCCGGACCGGTGGGCGGCGGCGAGGCCGAGCAGGGAGCCCTTGAGGACGGTGAGGGCCGCCTCGGGTCCGGTGGCGCCCTCGGCGCGCAGCAGGTCGCGCAGCGAGATGCCGTCGACGAGTTCCATCACGATGGCGGCGCCGCGCGGGCCCTCGACGTACTCGTAGAGGCGGGTGACGTGCGGGGACTCCAGGGCCGCCAGCAGCTCCGCCTCGGTGCGGAAGGAGGCGTGGTCGGCGCTCTCTCCGGTGAGGTACTTGATCGCGACGGGGGTGCCGGTGGCCCGGTGGTGGGCGAGGACGACCCGTCCGGAGGCGCCGGCGCCGAGCTCGCGCTCGTGGCTGTAGTCGGGGAGCTCCCAGCGGGCGTCCACGGGCGTTCCGCCCACGGTGGTGGGGCCCACCGGGGCCGACGCTGCGGCGGGCGCCGTGCCGGGCGCGTCCGGGCCGGGCCCCGCGGCGGGGCCGGAGGGGTCCTTGGCCGGGCCGGCGGGCTCGTCCGCACGGCTGTCGGGCATGGGTCTGTCGTCGTTCACCTTGTCCACCCTTGGCGGCGTGGTCCGCACGGGTGCGCGGCCACCGAGAGTGACGCGCCCGCGGGTCGGCAGGTTCCGGCCCACGGGCGCTGAAAGGTCACGATTCAGCTGTTTCGCACACTACTTGTCGCCGTTCCGGGAACTTTCCTTGGAACGTCCGGGTCGGACGTACACAGTCACTGTCCGTCGCGACTGCGGGCCGTGTCGGCGGCCTCGGCGGCGACCGAGCCGGCTCGCAGCAGGCGGTGCCCGAGGTCCATCAGCGCCCGGCCGGCGGCGAGCTCGTCGCCGATCGCGGGGTCGGACGGGTCGAGCGGGCTGCGGCGGGCCTCGGCGTCGGTCTCGATCAGGCCGGTGCCGGTGTCCAGCGCGGCGTGGGCCCGGGTCAGGTCGCCGTCCTCGGTGACCCGCAGCCGGACCGCCCACTCGGTGACGTGCGGCCCGGGGGCGACGGCGCCGCTCACCGCGCGCCGTCTTCCGCCGAGTCGTCCCGGTCGCCCTCGGCGAGGGACTCCTCCTGCGCATGCAGGTTCTGGTAGGAGGTGATGCCTTCCTCGGGGTCGGCCGCGCGTACGTCGTCCTCGTCGCGCGCGGCCTTGTCGCTCAGCCTGTCGTTCATCTCGGACATCGCCGGCTCCAGGGTGCTCGGATGTTCCGGCGTCCCGCGCGGCCGGGGGTGCCGCCGCGGGACCGATGGGGCGGGCGCGGCATACGCGACCGGGCGGACGCGTTTCTCCCTACCAGCGTGCTCCCGCGCGGGCCGCGGGGCCACCGCCGACCGGGTACGGCCGCGCGGCGACACTGCATACGGCCGGACGGCGGCCCGGCCGGTCAGCCGAGCTCGGCCAGCAGGGCCGGGTTGACGACGGCGACCACGGCACGGACGTCCGCCGCGGCGACCGCCGGCCAGAGCACCGCGCGGGCCGCCCGGTACCGCTCGGCGAGCCGGAGCCGGTCGGCCTCGGGCAGCAGGGCGGCCCGGTCGGGCCGGGAGTTGTGGGCGTTGTCGGCGATCTTGAGGAGGGTGGCGGAGTGGTCGGTGACGACCTGGCGCAGCATCTCCTCGTACCCGGTGCCCGGCACCCGGGTCACCCGCCGCACGGTCGCCACCACGGCGGCGGGCACCCCGGCCCGCAACAGGTCGTCGGCGGTGAGCGGGGTGTCCTCCAGGACGTCGTGGAGCAGCCCGGCCATCTGCAGTCCGGCACCGAACGGCGCCAGCCCGGCGGCCACCGCGCGGACGTGCTCGACGTACGGGACGCCGATCCGGTCGGTCTGGCCGGCGTGCGCCGCGGCGGCGAGGGCGTCGACCTCGTCGAGGGTCAGCGCGCCGACGACAGGGGACTCAGAGGCGGGCTCGGGCATCGGTGCGGTTCCTCGGCAATCGTGGTGCGATCCGGTCGGTGCGATCCGGCCGGTGCGGTCCGGTCAGTTTCCGGGCAATATAGTCGACTTGGCGACAAGGAGTGGCTCAGCGTGCAGGTGACCCCGATCTCTCCGGACCGGTTGGCCGAACTGGTCGCCGACCGGATCGACACCCTCCCCGCCGAGGGCGACCGGCGGCTGCGGGTGGCGTTCGACGGCGCCCCGGCCGCCCGGCCCGGCGAGCTGGCGGACGCGGTGGAGGAGCGGCTGCGGCTGCGCGGGCGACCGGTGCTGCGGGTGTCCGCCGCCGACTTCCTGCGGCCCGCGTCGGTGCGGCTGGAGTACGGCCGGCACGACGCCGACGCCTTCCACGACCTCTGGCTCGACGAGGGCGCGCTGCTGCGCGAGGTGCTCGACCCGCTGGAGCCGGGCAGCAGCGGACGGGTCCTGCCGACCTTCTGGGACCCGGCGACCGACCGGGCGACCCGGGCCAGGTACGTGGAGCTGCCGCCGCGCGGGGTGCTGCTGCTGGACGGTCCGCTGCTGCTGGGCCGCTGGCTGCCGCTGGAGCTGACGGTCCATCTGGCGCTCTCCCCCGCCGCACTGGCCCGCCGCACCCCCGAGGAGGAGCGGTGGACGCTGCCCGCCTTCGCCCGGTACGAGACGGAGACCGCGCCGGGCGAACTCGCCGACCTCACCGTCCGCAGCGACGACCTGCGCCACCCCGCCCTGGTCGAGCACTCCTGAACCCGGGCCGTCACGGCGGGGTCGGGCCGCGCTGGCAGGACGGGCACCAGTAGGCGGGCCGGTCCTCGGCGTGCGCGGTGGTCCGGATCGGCGTGCCGCAGCGGTCACAGGTACGGCGGGACCGCCCGTACACCCAGTTCTGCCGCCCGGGGCGGGTGTCGCCGGTGGTGACGTGCCCGTTGCGCAGCTTGTTGGCGTCGAGGATCTGCCGGGCACGCGCCAGCAGCCGGTCGAGGACGGCGACCTCGCCGACCGGCGTCCACGGGGTGATGCCGGCCAGGAAGCACAGCTCGTTGGCGTACACGTTGCCGATGCCGGCCAGATTGCGCTGGTCGAGCAGCGCCTCCCCGATCGGACGCTCCGGAGCGGCCAGCAGTCGCCGCCGGGCCTCGTCGGCGTCCCAGTCGGCGCCGAGCAGGTCCGGGCCGAGGTGGCCGACCGCGCGCTCCTCCTCCGCGGTGCGCAGCAACTCGACCACCGGCAGCCGGTAGCCGACCGCGGTGCTGCGCTCGTTGCCGAGCACCGCCCTGATCTGGAACGCCGGACCGCCCGTCCACCGCTGCCCGGTCGGGAAGACCTGCCAGCGGCCGTCCATCCGCAGGTGGGTGTGGAGGGTGACCCCGCCCTCGAACCGGGTCAGCAGGTGCTTGCCGCGCGGCACCGTCTCCAGCACCAGCCGGCCGCGCAGGTCGGCCGTGGCATGCGCGGGCACCCGCAGGTCGGCGGCGGTCAGCACCTGTCCCGACAGGGCCTGGTGCAGTTGCGCGGCGGCGCGGTAGACGCTGTCTCCTTCGGGCACTCCCCCATCATGCAACGCCGGGTGCCCACGGCGGCATGCCGGCGGCTCCCCACCCGAAAACCGGACGACCGATCCGCCATGATCGTCTAGGGTCGGCCGGATGACGCTCTCTCATGACGTGGCCGGTGACGGCCCTGCCGTGGTCCTGCTCCACTCCGCCGTCTGCGACCGGCGGATGTGGGAGCCCCAATGGTCGGCGCTGCTGGCGGCCGGCTACCGGGTGGTCCGCTGCGACTTCCGCGGCTTCGGCGGGACCCCCGTCCCCGACGGCCCGTACAGCCCGCACGGGGACGTCGCCGCGCTGCTCGACACCCTGGGCATCGAGCGCGCCGCGCTGATCGGCGCCTCGTACGGCGGCCGGATCGCCCTGCGACTCGCCGCACTGCACCCGGACCGGGTGAGCGCGCTGGCGCTGCTGTGCGCCGGCCGGGACGGCCATCAGCCGACCGCCGAACTGGAGGCCCTCGACGAGCGGGAGAACGCCCTGGTCGAGGCGGGCGACATCGCGGCCGCCGTCGAGCTGAACGTCGACACCTGGCTCGGCCCCGAGGCCGACGAGGACGCCCGGGCCCTGGTGCGCACCATGCAGCGCCACGCCTTCGACGTGCAGCTGGCCGCCGAGCAGGAGTTCGCCTCCGACCGCCCGGAAGTCGACCCGACCGCCGTCCGGGCCCGCTGCCTCGCCGTCGCCAGCGCCCACGACTTCGCCGACTTCCGCACCATCGCCGCCGAGCTCGCCGACCTCGTCCCCGACGCCCGCCACCTCGAACTCCCCTGGGCCGGCCACCTGCCCAGCCTGGAGCGCCCCGCCGAGATCACCGACCTCCTGCTCGCCTTCCTCGACGAGACGGTGCCCACCGCGAAGTGACCGGCCGGTAGGGTTGGGGCGGGTCGTGACTGGCGCTGAGGTGGGCCACCACCGGGAAGCGGCCTGGCGGACCACGCCGTTGCCGCGCGCCTGGGCGATCCACCGCGACGTCCGGGAGACGCCGATGCCCCAGCCCACCGCCCGCCTGATGGACGGCACCGCCCTCGCCCGCCGGACGATCTCGGCCGCCGCCGACCGGGCCGCCGAGATCACCCGTCGCACCGGCACCGCCCCCTGCCTGGCCACCGTCCTGGTCGGCGAGGACCCGGCGTCCGTCACCTACGTGCGGATGAAGCGCAACCGCTGCGAGCAGGCAGGCATCCGCTCGCTGCACGTGGCGCTCCCCGCCACCGCCTCCACCGCCGAACTCGTCGACACCATCGGCGCGCTCTCCGCGGACCCGGCGGTCCACGGGATCCTGCTGCAGCACCCGGTCGGCCCGCACATCGACGAACGGGCCGCCTTCGAGGCCATCGCGCCGGAGAAGGACGTCGACGGCGTCACCATGCACTCCTTCGCCGCCATGGGCTTCGGCCTGCCCGGCTTCGTCTCCTGCACGCCCGGCGGCATCCTGCGCCTGCTCGACGCGTACGGCGTGGAACTGGCCGGCCGCCACGCCGTGGTGGTGGGCCGCAGCCCCATCCTCGGCAAGCCGACCGGCCTGCTGCTGCTCGGCCGCGACGCCACCGTCACCTACTGCCACTCCCGCACCGGCGACCTGCCCGCGCACCTCGCCCGGGCCGACGTGCTGGTCGCCGCCGTCGGCCGGCCGCGACTGATCCTCGGCGAGCACCTCAAGCCGGGCGCGGTCGTGGTCGACGCCGGCTACAACCCCGGCAACGTCGGCGACGTCGACTTCGACAGCGCCGCCGCCCGCGCCTCGCTGATCACCCCGGTGCCGGGCGGCGTCGGGCCGATGACCATCGCGGTCCTGCTGGAGCAGACCGTCCACGCCGCCGGCCGGCAGCTCGGCGTGCCCGCGACGGCCTGACGCCCGATCCGGGCGGCCGCACGGCTCAGCGCGCCGGACCGACCTCGTCCGGGAGATGGGCCACCACGACCGCCACCGACTCCTCGGCGGTCGCGGCCGTGGTGACGTGCTTCCCGCCTGCCCGGACGACGAAGCCGTCGG
The DNA here is from genome assembly GCF_024172095.1 of Kitasatospora cinereorecta. Taxonomy (GTDB): domain Bacteria; phylum Actinomycetota; class Actinomycetes; order Streptomycetales; family Streptomycetaceae; genus Kitasatospora; species Kitasatospora cinereorecta. The sequence continues at coordinate 420,008 of NZ_JAMZDX010000004.1, forward strand.
GCCGCGGATCGACCGAGTACCCGACCCTCTCGTAGGGCCACTCGACGGTCGCCGAGAACCAGAGCATGAAGTGGCTGGTGACCGGCATCAGCCGGCGCAGCCTCGGCTGCGCGTGGGCCGCCTCCAACAGCGCCCGCACGTAAGGGCGGTCGTTCCGCGCGGGCAGCCCGGCCAGGTCGATCTTCGCCCGCCACGCCACCTCGACCCGGTCGAACGGCTCCCGCTCGTGGTCCAGCGCCCACGCGTTGAAACCGACGAACGGGGCCGCCGCCCGCGTCCCTTCCAGGTCGGCGCCACCCGTCCACGCGGCCACCGCCCGGGCCGCCTCCCCGAGCTCACCGGTCACGCCGTACGCCAGCCAGGCCCCCTGCTTCCGGCAGCGCACCCGGTAGCGGAGGTCGCTCCGGTACTGGACCACGACCACCAACCGGTCGTCCATCACACCGAACTCGACCCGCCCCTCCCGGACCTCCGCCGGTTCGGGCAGCTCCAGCCCGAGCTCGGCGGCCGCCCGGGCCAACGCCACGGCAAGGGCGTCCTCGCCGCCCGGTTCGATCGGGTCGGGCTCGACTGCTGCAGAGATCATGCGCGCCAGTGTGCCCGGAAATCCGTTCGTACGTTCACCGATCCGAGTTCGCGGGCTTCACACAGGCTCCACCGCCCGGCTGGCCGCCGAGGAAAATCCCGCGCGGTGTCCCGCCCGACCGGGCACCATCAGTGGCATGACCGAGCGACACGAACCCGAGTGGGTGACCCTGTTCTCCTTCCCCAACGTCGCCGGCGCGCCGCGCCCCGGCCGTCTGATCACCCTTTGACTGCGTGACCGGGGATCGACTGGTTCCCGTTCTCGGGCGAGGACATCCGCATCGACCTGATGTGCGGCATCGGATCTGACGGGCACTGGCACGGCACCGTCGCGGTCAACATCGCCGCGCCCGCCCTCCGCGCGCTCGGCCTCCATCCCGACCAGCCGACCTCCGCGCCCGCGGACCCGCCGCCGCCCGCCTGGTGGGGGCCGTGGCTGCGCGGACGGGCGTGAGTCGGATGCCCGGGCTCGCCGGGTGGCGCGTACGGGACGGCGTCGGGCCCGGCCCCTATCCTCGGGGCCATGGCCATTCAGCGCATGGACAACGTCGGCATCGTCGTCGACGACCTCGACGCCGCCGTCGCCTTCTTCACCGAACTCGGCATGGAGCTGGAAGGCCGGATGCCGATCGAAGGACGCTGGGCGGAGACCGTCGTCGGGCTCGACGACATGCGCAGCGAGATCGCGATGATGCGGATCCCGAACGCCCCGGGCCGGCTCGAACTGGCGAAGTACCACACGCCGAAGGCGATCACCCCCGAACCGGAGATCACCCCGGCGAACACGCTGGGCCTGCACCGCGTCATGTTCGCCGTCGACGACATCGAGGACACCCTCGCCCGCCTCCGCCCGCACGGCGCCGAACTCGTCGGCGAAGTGACCCGCTTCGAGGACAGCTACCTGCTCTGCTATCTCCGCGGGCCGAGCGGCATCATCCTCGCGCTGGCCGAGCAGCTGAGCTGAGAGCACTCGCGCAGGGGTCGAACCGGACGCCGACGCCGGCGGCGGTTCGTCGTCGCACGGCCCGAAGGTGATCGGGCCCACCGCGGTTCGGCCGTGCGTCCACGAAAGCGTGATGCTCCGGCGCGCCGGGCGTTCCGCCAGTCGGCCGATCCCTACGATCCGTAGTGGATGCGTCACGATACGCCGCCCCCATCCGTTCCGAGGGAGCCGCCATGCCCGAACTCGTCCCGCCGCGCCACGGTGCGCGTGCCGTCTGGTCCGACTTCTGCGCCGTCGCCCCCAGTCCCGAACTCCGCCAGCGTCTGCAGGACCAGCTCACCAGGGCCCGTTCGGGCGCGGACGAGCTGGCCGGGCAGCTGGCGGTCTCCCGCGCGCCGCGCCACCTGGGGTTCGACGACGGCACGATCTTCCCGCCCGCCGAGTTCCCGCTGGGCACGCCGTACACCACGATCCAGGCGGCGGCGGCCGACCGGGCGCCGCTGCGCGGCCCGGTGCGGGTGATCGTGGTGCTGGCGGACTTCTCCGACCGGGAGATGACCGCGACGGCCCAGCACTTCGAGGACCTCTTCTTCTCGCTCGGGGTGCTGCCGAACGGCAGTGTCCGCGAGTACTACCGCGAGGTGACGCACGGCCTGGTCGACATCGTCGGCGAGGTGGTCGGTCCGCTGCGGCTGCCGCAGACGCTGGACTGGTACGCCAACGGCAACTTCGGCATCGGCCGGCCGAGCGGGGAGGCCAGGGCCAACATCATGGCGCGGGACGCCGCGCAGGCGGCCGACCCGGCGGTGGACTTCGGCCCGTACGACAACGACGCCAACGGGTACGTGGACGCGTTCATCGTGGTGCACGCCGGGTCGGGCGGCGAGGCGACCGGCAACTCGGGCGACATCTGGTCGCACAAGTGGACGCTGCCGGGCGAGCTGAACGCCGACGGCACCAAGATCTTCGCCTATCTGACCATTCCCGAGGACGCCAGGATCGGGGTCTGCGCCCACGAGTTGGGCCACCTGCTGTTCGGCTTCCCGGACCTGTACGACACCGACGGCACCTCGGAGGGGGTCGGCAACTGGTGCCTGATGGGCGCCGGTTCGTGGGGCGGCGGCGGTGACGTGCCGGTCCACCCGTCCGCCTGGTGCAAGGTGAACCAGGGGTGGGCGGCGTCGACCGTGGTCACCTCCGGCGGCACGCTGTCGTTCGAGGACGTGAAGTCCAGCCACACCGTGCACCGGCTGTGGAAGGACGGCGGCGGGGGCAGCGAGTACTTCCTGGTGGAGAACCGGCAGTTGACCGGTTACGACCGCTCGCTGCCGGGCCCGGGCCTGCTGGTGTGGCACATCGACGAGGCCAAGCCGGGCAACACCGACGAGAACCACTACAAGGTCGGGCTGCTGCAGGCCGACAACAAGCGCGACCTGGAGACCGCCCACAACCGCGGCGACGCCGGCGACCCGTTCCCCGGCAGCGCGGCCAACACCGCGCTCAGCGGCTCCACTTCGCCGAGCACGCAGTCGTACGCGGGCGCGGACACCTGCGTCACGCTGTCGGCCATCTCGGCGGCCGCGCTGACCATGACCGCCAGCGTCTCGGTCTCCTGCGGCAAGCCGCTGGCGAAGGAGTTGAAGGACGGCGGCAAGGAGCGCAAGGACGCGGGCAAGGAGACCAAGGAGCCGCTGAAGGAGCGGAAGGACGCCCGCAAGGAGACGAAGGAGCCGTTCAAGGAGCGCAAGGACGTCCGGAAGGAGTTCAAGGAGCCCTTCAAGGAGCGCAAGGACCTCAAGGACCGGATCGAGGTGAAGCAGTTCGACCTGCCGGTCCGCCCGCCGGAGGGCGGCACGGCCGACGATTCGGTGGCCGCGGTGCTGGCCGATCTGCAGGCCCGGCTGGAGGCGGTCGAGGAGGTCCTGGCGGGCGAGTACGGGCCGGAGGGCGGCCGCGAGGGCGGGTACGGGGACGTGGGCGGCGAGCCGGCGGGCGAGCCGTTCATCGGCTCGGCGCTGCGGCCCGACCTGCCCGGCGGTCCGGTGTTCGACGCGGGTTCGGAGGCGCTGCGGCAGGCCATGGGCGACGCCGACCCGCAGGCCAAGCGGGCCTTCGACACCCTGCCCTCGCAGTGACCGGCCCGGAACCAGGCCCCGGCCTCACCGGGACGGCCGCGGCGGCCGCGTCCACGGCCGTCCTGGTGCGGCCGGTGCCGGCCGTCGGCGCGGCGGTCGGGCTGCCGGCCAGCCGGCCGGCGGGCGATCCGGTCACCCTTCCTGGGCGCCGCAGGGCGGCGGCGCGGGCGCAGGCGGGTCGGCCGGTGGCGGTGCTGGCGGAGCGCGGGGACATCGGGGCGGCCGGGGTGGCGCGGGAGGTCGCGGCGCGCCTCGGCGGCGAGCGGGTCCTGCTGCTGACGCCGGGGATGCTGGCCCGCTCCCGGTGGAGCCACCGGGTCGGCCCGGACGGCCGGGCGAGCACCCGTATCGTGCTGCCGGACGGCCGGCTGCTCGACTCGGCCCAGACCGGCGCGGTGCTGCACCGCCTCGACCGGCTGCCGGCGGTCGGCCTGCGCCGCGCCGACGCCAAGGACCTGGCCTACGCCCGCACCGAACTCCTCGCCCTGCTGGCCAGTTGGCTGCTGGGGCTCGGCCCGCGGGTGCTGGGTCCGGTGAGCGCGTCCGGCGCCGCCCGGGGGTCGCTCTCGCCCACCGCGGCGCTCGCGCACGCCGCCCGCTGCGGCCTCCCGGTGGCCCGGCGCGGCGGGGCCACCCGGGTCGGCCTGCTGGACCGGCCGGCGCCGGGCGAGCGGCTGGTCCCGCACCTGGACTGGCCGGGCGGCCGCGGCGCGCCGGTCCCGGCGGACCTGCTCCCCGACCCCGGTGCCGGCCCGAGCGAGCGGCTGCTGCTGTGCGGCGAGCGCCTCGTCGGCGCGCTCGCCGGGCGGTACGCGGAGCCGTCCCGCCGGCTGGGCGCGCTGCTCGGCAGCGACCTGCTGGAACTGCGCTTCACCCGCGGCGTGCTGGCGGAGGTGGACGCGTGCCCGCCGCTCGCGGCGGCGGAGCAGCGGTCCGCGGTGGCCGAGCACCTGGTCGCCCTGGCGGAGGCCGCGTGATCCTCTTCTACGGCTGCCCGGACGACGATCCGCTCACCCGCGCCGTCGCGGCCGCCCGTGCGGCGGGCGTGGACCACCTGCTGCTGGACCAGACCCGGCTGGCCCGCTACGACCTGGTCTGCGGTCCGGGTCTGGCGGGCCGGGTCGGCGCCGAGGGCCGCACCGTGCCGCTGGACGCGGTGACCGCGGTGTACGCGCGCCCGCTCGACCCGCCGGCGGACCGCGCCGACCCGGCGGCCCGGGCCCGGACCGCGGCCTTCCACGGGTGGTTCACCGACTGGCTGGACACGGCGGACGCCCTGGTGGTCAACCGGCCGCGGGCGATGGAGTCCAACGGCTCCAAGCCGTACCAGGCGCAGCTGATCGCCCGCGCGGGCTTCGCCGTACCGGACACCCTGGTCAGCGACGACCCGGAGGAGATCCGGGCCTTCCACCGCGGCCACGGCCGGGTGGTGTACAAGTCGCTGAGCGGGATCCGGTCCATCGTCCGGGAGTTGACGGAGGCGGACGGTGCCCGGCTGCATCTGGTGCGGGCGCTGCCGACGCAGTTCCAGGCGTACGTGCCGGGGCGGGACGTGCGGGTGCACGTGGTCGGCGAGCGGGTGTTCGCGGCGGCGGTGGACTGCGCCGCGATCGACTACCGCTACGCCGGGCGCGACGGCCTGCACGCCGAGTTGAGCCGGTACGAGCTGCCGCCGGAGGTGGCGGAGCGCTCGGTGGCGCTGGCCGCCGGCCTCGGGCTGTCGCTGGCCGGGATCGACCTGCGGGTCCGCCCGGACGGGACGTGGGTGTGCTTCGAGGTCAACCCGATGCCCGCCTACAGTTACTACGAGTCGCACACCGGGCTGCCGATCGCGGCGGCCCTGGTCGAGTTGCTGGCCGCCGCCGACCTCGGTGCGGCGCCGGCCCGTGTGGAGGTGTGAGCCATGGTCGCTCCGGTCGAGAACCTCACCGCCCTGCGCATCCGGGTGGCCGCGATCGGCCCCCATCCGCGCCTGCCCGACTGGGACCTGGCCGCGGTGGACGTGCTGTCGGCCGCGCCCGTCCCGGGGCTGAGCGATCTGCTGTCCTCGCGGGTCGGGCAGCGGATCGACCTGGCCGTGCCGGCCAAGCAGGCCGACGGGCTGCACCCCGGGATCGTGGCCGACCTGCGCGCCCGCCTCGCGGTGGGCGAGGTGCTGGCCGAACGCGACCCGGCCGAGGGCGACTTCACCATCGAGAACCCCTGACCGGGCCGCCCTCGTCGGGGGCGGCACCAAGGCGCAAATCGGGTGCGGCGGGGACTTGCAACTGCTTGGATGCCCCGTGACCATTTCTGACGCCACCCTGCTCGACCGGATCGAGCGCTTCTACGACGCCGTCCCCCGCGCCGCCGCCCGCGCGGAGGACTTCGGCCCGCTCACCCTGTTCGTCCGCAAGGACCCGGGCTTCGCGTACTACGCCCGCCCGACGGTCGACGGCTGCGCCGAGGTGGGCGCGGCGGAGGTGGCCCGGGTGCGGGCCCGGCAGCGGGAACTCGGCGTGCCGGAGAGCTTCGAGTGGGTGGCCGAGACCGCCCCGGCGCTGCGGGCCGCCGTCGAGGCGGACGGCCTGCCGGTCAACGAGCACCCGCTGATGGTCCTCGACGGCGACGGTCCGGCGCCCGGCGGCGACCCGGACGGCATCGAGGTCCGGATCGTGCCGGCCGGCGACCCGCTGCTCGCCGCGGCGATCGCCGTTCCCCGCCTCGCCTTCGGGGAGCCCGGCACCGGGGTCGGCTCCGCCGGTCCGGCCGAACTGGCCGACGCCACGGCGGAGGCCGCCCGGGACGGCTCGGTGGCGCGGCTGACCGCGCGGATCGACGCCGGGCTGTCCGCGGTCGCGGTGGCCGTCGACGCGGACGGCACGGTGCTCTGCTCGGGCCAGCACCAGTGGGTGGACGAGGTCGCCGAACTGGTCGGCATCGGCACCCTGCCCGCCGCCCGCCGGCGCGGCCTGGCCCGGGCGGTCACCGCCTGCCTGGCCGCCGACGCCCGTGCGCGCGGCGTGCGGACGGTCTTCCTCAGCGCGAGCGACGACGCGGTGGCCCGGGTGTACGGCTCGGTGGGGTTCCGGCGGATCGCCACCGCCCTCATCGCCGAGCCGCACTGAGCCCGCCGCACCTGGCCCGGTGCACGGAACCCGCGGTCACTCCGGCGGGAGCGGGTCCGCCCGTTCCAGCAGCCCCGCCAGCAGGTCGCCGTGCTCGGCGACCCGGGCGAGCACCTGCTCGGGGCTGAACGCGAGGTCGTCCGGCGAGCCGCACTGCTCCACCTCGGTCCAGGCGAGCGGGGTGGAGACGCCGGGGACGGCGGTGGCCCGCAGGGTGTAGGGCGCGGCGGTGGTCTTGGCGGTGGCGTTCTGCGACCAGTCGACGAAGACCCGGCCGCTGCGCAGCGCCTTCGCCATCCGGGCGACCACCAGGGTCGGGTGCTCGCGGGCGAGCGTCTCGGCGAGCGCCCGCGCGTAGCCGCCGACCCGGGCGGCGGGGGTGGGCGGCAGCGCCGCGTACAGGTGCAGGCCCTTGCTGCCGGAGGTCTTGGGGTGGGCGGTGAGGCCGTCGGCGGCAAGCCGGTCGCGGATCAGCAGGGCGACCCGGCAGCAGTCGGTGAGGTCGGCGCCGGGTCCGGGGTCGAGGTCGACGACCAGGCGGTCGTGGTGGTCGGGTCCGGTGTCGGCCGTCCACTGGGGGACGTGCAGTTCCAGGGCGTAGCCGTTGGCGACGGTCATCAGGGTGGCGAGGTCGTCGACGGCGACGCGTTCCTTGGGGCCCTCGTGGCTGGGGGCGGTGACGGTGCGTACCCAGGCGGGCAGGCCGGGTGGCGGGTTCTTGGCGAAGAAGCCCTCCTCGCCGATGCCGGCGGGGAAGCGCAGGAAGGTCGCGGGCCGGCCGCGCAGGTGCGGCAGCAGGGCGGGCGCGACCTGGGCGTAGTAGTAGAGGGCCTCGCCCTTGGTCCATCCGGTGGCCGGCCACAGCACCTTGTCGAGGTGGGACAGGACCAGTCGGCGGCCTTCGACTTCCGTGACCTGGCGCTCGGGCATACCGTGGTAAATCCCCGCGAAAAGGACCGGTTATGCCGCAGGTCACCTGGAAAGGCGTCATCACGTTCGGGCTGGTCAGCGTGCCCGTCCAGCTGTACTCGGCGACCGAGGAGCACAGCGGTCCCACCCTGCACCAGGTGCACGCCGAGGACGGCTCCCGGATCCGGCTGAAGCGCTTCTGCGAGGCCGAGGGCGTCGAGGTGCCGTACGGCGAGATCGCCAAGGGCTACGAGAGCGAGGACGGCCGCCAGGTGGTGCTGGACGACGACGACCTCGCCCAGCTGCCGCTGCCCAGCAAGAAGGTGGTCGACGTGCTCGCCTTCGTGCCGGCCGAGACCATCGACCCGCTGATGTACTCCAAGGCGTACTACGTGGCCACCGCCGACAAGGCGCCCGCCAAGCCGTACGTGCTGCTGCGCGACGCGCTGCGCGAGTCGGGCCAGATCGCGGTGACCAAGGTGACCATGCGGACCCGCGAGTCGCTGGCGGTGCTGCGGGTGCACGGGGACGCGCTGGTGCTGCAGACCTGCCTGTGGCCGGACGAGGTGCGCTCGGCGGAGGGGATCGCGCCGGACGAGAAGGTCACCGTCCGCCCGCAGGAGCTGAAGATGGCCCGCTCGCTGATGGACACCCTCTCCGAGGACTTCGACCTCTCCGCCCTGCACGACGAGTACCAGGCGGCGCTGCAGCAGGTGATCGACGCCAAGCTGGCCGGGGTGGAGGCCCCGCACGGCGAGGAGCCCGCGCCGGCGGGCGGTGCCGATGTGATCGACCTGATGGCGGTGCTGCGCAGCAGCGTGCAGGCGGCCCGGAGCGAGCACGCGAAGGCGGCCGGCCGGGCCGAGCCGGCGCCCGCCGAGGAGGCGGAGCCGGCGCCGAGGAAACGGGCCGCGCCGCGCAAGAAGGCCGCCGCCGAGAAGCCGGCCCCGGCGAAGAAGACCGCCGCCGCCAAGAAGACGGCGGCCAAGAAGTCCGCCCCGCGCCGGGCCTCCTGACCGTCCGCCACCCACCGGCGGCGCCCGTGCGGCGGCACGGGCCGGTGCACGGGCGGATGCACGGGCGATTGCCGCGAACTCGTGCGGGCGGCCCGCTTTGGAACGAGGCCGCGGCGGGCACCACCAAGGGGCGCGGGCAACGATGCCCGCTGGCACCGGAGGTGAGCCGATGGACGGGCCCGCACTCTCCCACCGTGAACTGCTGATCCTCGGTCAGATCGAGGCCGCGCTGCGCACCGACCGCCTGCTGGAGCGCCGGCTGCGCACCATGCGGTTCTCCCGTTCCGGCCGGCTGCGCCGCGCGCTCCGCCGCCGCCCGCAGCTGCTGGTCGGCGTGCTGGCGGTGCTGCTCGTCCTCTCCTCCGCCCTGCTCGCCACCGGCGTGGTGCTCGGGCTGCCGCTGCTCATCGCGGCGGTGGCCTCCGCCTGGGCGGCCGGGTTCGCCGGCCTCCTGCTCTTCACCCGCCGCCACGCACCGTGACCGGAGGGGGCATCAGAGACCCGGGAGGCCGGTCCGGACGCCGTCGAGGGCGTGCGAGCAGACGCAGTCACGGGTGGCGGGGAGGCTCTCCAGGGCCTTGAAGAGCACGGTGCGCAGCCGGTCCACATTGCGGGCGAACACGGCGAGCACCTCGGCGTGGGTGACGCCCTCGCCGGTCTCCACGCCCGCGTCGAGGTCGGTGACCAGGGCGAGGGAGGTGTAGCAGACGCCGAGCTCGCGGGCGAGGGCCGCCTCGGGGTGGCCGGTCATGCCGACCACGGACCAGCCGTTGGCGGTGTACCAGCGGGACTCGGCGCGGGTGGAGAAGCGCGGCCCCTCGATCACCACCAGCGTCCCGCCGTCGACCGGCTCCCAGGCGTGGTCCCGGGCCGCGGCGACGACGGCGCGCCGGCCGTCCGGGCAGTACGGGTCGGCGAGCGACACGTGCACCACCTCGGGCACGGTGCCGTCGGGCAGCGGCAGTCCGTCGTAGAAGGTCTGGACGCGGCCGGAGGTGCGGTCGGCGAACTGGTCGGGGACGACCAGCGTGCCGGGGCCGTACTCGGGGCGCAGTCCGCCGACGGCGCACGGGCCGAGCACCTGGCGCACTCCGAGCGCGTGCAACGCCCAGAGGTTGGCGCGGTAGTTGATCCGGTGCGGGGGCAGCCGGTGGCCGCGGCCGTGCCGGGGCAGGAAGGCGACCGGGCGGCCGGCCACCGCGCCGAGGAAGACCGAGTCGCTGGGCGGGCCGTACGGGGTCTCGACGGCGACCTCGACCACGTCGTCGAGCAGGGCGTACAGGCCGGAGCCGCCGATCACGCCGATCTCGGCGGCGGGCGTGCCGGTGGTGACGTCGGCCATGGCTCTCCCTGGTTCACCGGGGTCCGGGTCGCGGGGGCGGCGCCGCCCCCGCCGTCCACCCTACGGTCCCGGGGCCCCGGCAGCGCCCGGTACGGGACGGACGACCCTGCGGTCCTTACCGCGGCGGGGCGGCGAAGCGTACAGTGACAGCCTCGGCGGACAGGAGTGACGGGATGGACATCCGGACGGCGGCGCACCACCCGACGGTGGGTGCGCACCGGGCGCTGGGCTGGCGGGTGCGGCCCGAGTCGCCGACGGCGGCGGTCCTGGTGCTGCACGGCGGCCAGGAGTACGGCGAGCACGCGCCGGGCCGGGTGAACCTGCCGGGTCTGCGGATGCGCGGCTTCGCCCGCTCGGTGGAGCGCGGGACGGCCGGGGCGGGGGTGGCGGTCGGCGTGGTGCGCTACCGCTGCCGCGGCTGGAACGGCGACCGGGCGGACGCGGCGCAGGACGCGCTGGCCGCGCTGTCGGACCTGGCGGAGGAGCTGGGCCCGGTGCCGACGGTGCTGATCGGGCACTCGATGGGCGGCCGGGCGGCGCTGCGGGCGGGCGGGCATCCGTGCGTGACCGGGGTGGTGGCGCTGGCGCCGTGGTGTCCGCGGGACGAGCCGACCGGGCACCTGGCGGGCCACCGGGTGCTGATGCTGCACGGCGACCGCGACCGGGTGACCTCGCCCGCCGACACCGACCTGTTCGCGGCCCGGGCGCGGGCGGCGGGCGCGCAGGTGGCCGGCTACCGGGTGACCGGCAGCGGGCACACCCTGCTGCGGCGGGCCGCCGACTGGCACCGGACCACCGCCGCGCTCACCCTCGGCCTGCTGGGCCTGGCCGAGCTGCCCGCCGACATCGCGGCGGCGCTGGCGGCCGACGACCCGGACGCATCGGGCGGTCTGGCGCTCCCGCTGGGCTGACCGCGGGCCGGTCCGAAAAAACTTTTCGCCGGCGTTGAACCCATCCGGGGCGGCAGCCGTGTGGAGGGTGCACGCGCCTTTACGGCGCATCCCACACCAACACACCTGTCACCAGGGGGAGTTCGCCATGCCCGTTACCGTTCGCAACCGCCGTCTGCTCGCCGTCTCCGGGCTCGCCGCCCTGCTGCTCACCGCGACCGCGTGCAGCAGCAGCGGCGACCAGGGCTACGGCAAGCCCGCCGCCGCCCCGGCGGCCGCGGCCCCCGCGTCCGCCGCGGCCGGCGCCGCCGCGGGAGCCGCCACCGAGGGCACCAAGCTGCTCGCCGCCACCTCGGCCGGCCTCGGACCGATCGTCACGGACGCGGCCGGCCGCACCCTGTACCGCTTCGACAAGGACACCGCCAAGCCCTCGGCCAGCATGTGCACCGACGCCTGCGCCGCGAAGTGGCCGCCGGTCCCGGCCCAGGACAAGGTCGACGTCACCGGCGTCGACTCGGCGCTGGTCGGCAGCATCATCCGGCCCGACGGGACCAAGCAGCTGACCCTGGGCGGCTGGCCGCTGTACCGGTACGCGGGCGACAGCTCGCCGGGCCAGACCAACGGGCAGGGCGTCGGCGGCACCTGGTTCGCCAGCACGCCCGCCGGCAAGAAGGCCCAGGCGCAGACGCAGTCCGCCCCGGCGCAGAGCCAGCCCACCGGCGGCACCTCGTACGGGTACTGACCGTCCCGGCCCGCCCCGGAACCGACCGGCCGCCGGACGGGAGGCCCACCCCGCAGCCTCCCGCGCCCGGCGGCCGGTCATCCGCCGTTCCGGGCACCGGGCATGATTTCCGCCGGAACGGTTGAACCGGTCGGCCGCGTCGTACGTGCTGCTCCCCGGTACCTGATGACGGAGGAATGGCGGATGGCGAGGACACGAGCCGGTGCCCGGCGTGACGCGGCCGACGAGGCGCTGATCCGGACGCTCTACGAGCAACACGGCGGGGCGCTGCTCGCGTACGCCGTCCGGCTGACCGGCGACCGCGCGGCGGCCGAGGACGTGGTGCAGGAGACGCTGATCCGCGCCTGGCGCAATCCCGAGGCGCTGACCGAGGCCCGGGGTTCGGTGCGCGGCTGGCTGCTGACCGTGGAGCGCAACCTGATCACCGACCGGTTCCGGGCCAGGGCGGCCCGCCCGGCCGAGGTGGCCGAGGTGTCGGAGGAGATCGCCACCGTGCCGGTGGAGCGCGACCACGCCGACGGCGTGGTGGAGACGCTGGTCATGACGCAGGCACTGGACCGGCTCTCGCCGGAGCACCGCGAGGTGCTCCGCTCGATCTACTTCCAGCGGCTGTCGGTCGCCGAGGCGGCGGCCCAGTTGGGCATACCGCCCGGCACGGTCAAGTCCCGGGCGCACTACGCGCTGCGGGCGTTGAAGAAGTCGTACGCCGGCGGTTCGGGCAGCCTGAAGGAGGTGGCGGTATGAGCGCCGAGCTGCACGATCCGGGCGCTGAGCTGGTCGGCGCCTACGTCCTTGGCCTGCTGGAGCCGGCGGAGGTGGCGGAGGTCGAGCGGCACCTGTCCGGGTGCGCGTCCTGCCGGCGGGAGGTGGCCGAGTTGCGCGAACTGGAGGGCGTTCTGGGCGAGGTCCCGCCCGAATTCCTGATCGACGGGCCGCCGGAGGGCGGCGACCTGCTGCTGCAGCGGACCCTGCGGCGGGCCCGCCGGGAGCGCGGCTCGGAGCAGGTGCGGCGCCGGGCGTGGCTCGGGGCGGGCGCGGTGGCCGCGGCCGCGGCGGTGCTCGCCGTCGGGCTGTCGGTGGGCCGGGGCACGGCGCCCGAAGCGCCCCCGGTGGCGGTCGGTCCCGTCCCGTCGGCGTCCACCGGGTCGCCGCCGCCGGCCGGGACCAGGACGGCCGCGCTGACCGATCCGACCACCGGCGCCCGGATGACCGTGACGGTCACCCCGGCGATGGGCTGGGTACGGGTGAACGCGGCGGTCGCCGGCCTCCCTCCGGGCGAGCGCTGCCATCTGGTGGTCAACGGCCGCAGCGGGGCGAAGGCGGACGCGGGCAGCTGGCTGGTCTCACCGGCCGGCGCCAAGGCCGGCACCACGCTGAACGGTTCGGCCCTGGTCGACCCGGCCGACGTGGCCTCGGTGTCGGTGGTGAACGAATCCGGCACGACGTTCGTCACCGTGCCGGTCTGACGGGTCGTGGTGGTCGGCGGGCCCGACGGCCCGTCGGCCACCGCGCCGTCACTGGAGGATGTTGATCGCCCGGGCGATCACCAGGCCCGCCACCGCCAGCGAGGTGGCCGCCTCGATCATCATCAGGAACTTGGCCCAGCGCCGGATCGCCGAGACGTCGGTCGGGCTGAACGCGGTGGCGGTCCAGAACGACAGCGACAGGTAGTCGGCGAAGTTCGGCAACCAGTCGGCCGGCGCGTATGCGCTGTGCTGCATCTCGGGGAAGACGAAGGCGATCTTGACGGCCGGCCGGTGGGCGCGGGCGGCAGCCCCGCCGCGGTCCAGGTCCCAGTACCAGAGCGCGAAGGCGATCACATTGGTGGCCCAGGCCACTCCCCCGGTGGCCAGCAGGCCGGTGGCGTTGTTGGCGAACAGCTTGTTGTTGGTCAGGATGTCGGTCACCAGGTGGACCCCGGCGTACAGGTTGGCCGCGGTGACGAAGGCGATCATGGCCTCGATGACCACCCGCAGCCAGGTCCGCTGCCGGTCGATCCGCCCGGGGTCGCCGATCACCAGCACCGCCAGCAGGACGCCCAGCACCGCCAACACCGTCCAGGCCGGCTCCAGCCGGTAGGCCGGGGGCAGCGCCACGTGCAGCAGCCCGGCCGTCACGATCGCGGTCGCCACCGGCCACCAGTGCTCGCCGCGCTCCGCGGCCGGGTCCTCAGTCGCTGCCATGCCTCATTGTCGCCTCGCCCGCGCCGCGGGCCGCGGATGTCGCCCGACGGAACCGGTCCCGTGTGTTGCGGCCCCGCTCGCCGGGGTGGCGCGGGACGCCGGCTCAGCCGGGGACGGTCCGGAAGCGGCGCCGGTACTCGCCCGGGGTGGTGTCCAGGGTCCGGCGGAAGGCCCGGACCAGCGTGTCGGTGGTGCCGAACCCGCAGACGGCGGCGAGCCGTTCGAGGGTCATGTCGCCGGATTCGAGGTGGTGGCGGGCCCGTTCCACCCGGGCCGACTCGACGTAGGCGCTCGGGGTCAGGCCCAGTTCGGACTTGAAGATCCGGGTGAGCTGCCGCTCGCCGATGTGGGCGTGGGCGGCCAGGTCGGCGACGGTGAGCGGGCGGTCGAGGTGGCGGGCGATGTACAGGCGCAGGTCCTCGATCCGCCGGGTGGTGGAGACGGGCTCCAGCGGCACGCTGAACTGGCTCTGCCCGCCGGGCCGCTTCAGGTACATCACCAGCTGGCGGGCGACCCGCAGCGCCACCGTCTCGCCGAAGTCCTCGGCGACCAGGGCGAGCGAGAGGTCGAGGCAGGCGCTGATGCCGGCGCCGGTCCACACCGAGCCGTCGCGGATGAAGATCGGGTCGGCGTCGACCTCGATCTGCGGGTGTTCGTCGGCCAGTTGGCGCGCGGTCGACCAGTGGGTGGTGGCGCGCCGGCCGTCCAGCAGTCCGGCGGCGGCCAGCAGGTGCGCGCCGACGCAGACCGAGGCCAGGCGGCGGGAACGGGCGGCAAGCACCCGGACCTGCTCGACCACGGCCGGGTCGGCGAGGGCGTGCACCCGGCGGTGCTCGTCGACCTCGACCGCGCCGGGCACCAGCAGGGTGTCGATGCGCTGTTCGGCGGCCTGCGCAACGGTGAGGTCGGGCAGGATCCGCACCCCGGCGGCGGTGGTGACCGGATCCGTGGTCCGCGCGGCGAGCACGACCCGGTAGCCGGTCTCCTCGCCGGTCTCCCGGCGCACCAGCGAGAACACCTCGGGCGGCCCGGTCACGTCGAGCAGGTCGACGCCCTCGAACAGCAGGATGACGACCAGTCGGTCCACCGCGCCCATGAATCCTCCGCCCCGGCGATGTCGGTTTCTGCATGCTAGACGACATTGCCGACATGACGGGGCCGGTCATAGCGTTCCTGGTGCGGGCTCACCACGGGCGAGCCGCACCCACCGACATCATCTAGGGGGAACTCCCATGTCCTCGACGACCCTGCGCGAGCTCACCGGCCTCGACCCGGCTCCCGCCGCGCTCTCCGCGGCGACCCTGGTCCTGATCGACTACCAGAACACCTACACCACCGGCGTGCTGGAGCTGACCGGGTGGCGGGAGGCGCTGGACTGCGCCGCCGACCTGCTGGCCCGGGCCCGGGCGGCCGGCACCCCGGTGGTCCACGTGGTCAACGACGCCGGCCCGGGCACCCCGTACGACATCACCGCCGGGATCGGCGCGATCCACCCGGCGGTGGCCCCGGTCGACGGCGAGGAGGTGGTGGTCAAGCGGGTGCCCGACGCCTTTGTCGACACCGGGCTGGCCGAGCTGCTCGACGCCGCCGGCCACCGGGACGTGGTGGTGGCCGGCTTCATGACCCACATGTGCGTGGCGTTCACCGCGGCCGGCGCCTTCCTGCGCGGCCACCGGCCGACCGTGGTCGCCGACGCCTGCGCGACCCGGCCGCTCGGCGCGACGGGGGCCGAGCAGCTGCACCGGGCCGCGCTCGCCACCGTCGCCGACCTGTACGGCGTGGTGGTCCGGTCGCCGGCCGACCTGGGCTGACCGGGGTTCAGCCGCGGGCGGCGGCCGTGCCCAGGATCGCCGGGTCCTCGGCGAGTTCGGCCAGCAGGGCGTCCAGCTTGGCCCGGTCGACCGAGGGCATCAGGAAGACGTGCACGTAGCTGCGGCGGGTGGACTCGTCGCCCGGCACCATCAGCACGTCCTGGGAGGAGAGCGACCACTTGGCCACCAGCTCGGCGCTGGGCTTGCGGAAGCGCACCGTGACCGCGCCCGGGGTACGGGCCGGCCAGAGCTCGACGCCCGCCGCCCGCTCGATCTCCCGCAGACGCCGCTCCAGGTAGCCGGCCAGCTCCTGGGCGCCGCGGATCCGGTCCACCTGGTCCTGGTAGGAGTGCCGGGACAGGTGGTCCCAGATCACCAGCGGGGAGAAGCCGTTGCGCGAGCCGGCGAAGGTGGTGTCGGGCGCGCCGATGTACTCCGGCTGGGTCGGCGGCGATATCTGGTACTTGACCTTGGTCATGTAGATGCCGCACGGCCACGGCGCGCCCGCCCACTTGTGGCCGCTCATCGCGATCGAGGAGACCATGTCGACCTCGCCGTGCTCCCGGGTGGGCAGGGTCAGCCCGAAGTCGTACTCGGGCAGCTCCGCCTCGGGGGTCCAGCCGTACGCCGGGTCCTGGGCGGCCATCCGCAGGAACGGGGCGTAGCCCGCGCCGAGCGCGCCGTCGACGTGGATCCAGAAGCCGCGGCGCAGGTCGGTCAGCGGCTCGCCGGTGGCGGGGTCGGTGCCGTAGACCACCTCGCGCTCGATCAGGCCGTACCGCTCGAAGATCGGCAGCAGCCGCTCGCAGACCCGGCGGACGTCGTCGTGGGCGCCCTTGAAGGTGGAGCCGAGGTTGAGGTTGACGAAGATCGGGTGGCCGTGGGCGGCGAAGAAGTCGACCAGCACCGCCAGCGCGTCGATGTCGATCTCGCCCGGGCCGTCCCAGGAGCGGCCGGACGGGCCGGCGGCGGACGGCACCTCGACCGGCCACTCGCGCCGCCCGGTGGCGGGGTCGACCAGCGGGCACTCGTCCGGGTACAGCTCGGTGCCGACCGCGTGGAAGGTCTCCACGTTCAGCACCCGGACCGCCTTGGCGAAGGAGTAGTGGGTGTCCTCGGAGTAGAAGGCGACCGGCCGGTGGGCGTTCGGGTTACTCCGGTCGGGGCGGGCCTTGACGTAGCGCAGCGCGTCGTACGGGGCCTGCGGCGGCAGGATCAGCGCCTTGCCGCTCAGGTAGTCGCGGGCGTTCCAGAGGGCGTACATGTTGCCCTCGGTCGAGCCCATGGACAGCATGTAGCCCCAGTACGACTCGGGGTCGGCCGGGTCGTGCGGGCCCTTGGCGTTCCACAGCCGCGCGTAGTAGTCGAGCACCGCCCGCTCGACCACCTTGGTGTTCGGCTTGTAGCCGCCGCTCTGGAACGGGTCGCCGAGGTTGTTGATGTTGTTCGGCATGAACCGGGCCAGGTCGAGCGCGCAGTGCTGCATCTCCTGGGTGGCCTGGTAGCCGACCAGGTGCCGCCGCTTGCGGGTGAGGTACTCGTCGACCGTGTCCAGGGCGCGCTGGCGCTCGTACTCACTGAGGCCGGCGGCCGGGAGGGCGAAGCCGCGGGCGTCCGGCTCGGGCCCCGGGTCCACGGCGGGCGCGGCGTCGATGTCGGGCGCGGCGTCGAACGTGGCGGTGGGGCTCATGGGCAGGGGGCTCCCGGGATCGCTGGGCGGCAGGGTGGGGTCGCCGGCCATCATGGAACTTTCCGCCACCGAACGGAAGACCGTTCGAACATCCTTCGGCCGATTGGCCACGCGCCTTGCGAATCATCGGCACGACCGTGGATCCTGGGGTCCGTGCCGAACAATCCGCAGGCCCGCCGCGCGCCCATCGACGACGTGGACCGGGCGATCATCCGCGCCCTCGCCGAGAACGCCCGGCTGCCCAACAACGCCCTCGCCGAGGCGGTGGGCATCGCCCCCTCGACCTGCCTGGGCCGGGTCAGGGCGCTGCAGGAGCGCGGCATCATCCGCGGCTTCCGGGCCGAGGTGGACCCGGCCGCGATCGGGCTGCCCCTGCAGGCGATGATCTCGGTCCGGCTGCGGGCGCACACCCGCGAGCAGAACGAGAGCTTCCGCACCACCGCCCCCGACCTGCCGGGCGTGCTGGCGGTGTTCCACATGGCCGGGTCCGACGACTATCTGCTGCACGTCGGCGTGGCCGGGCCCGAGGCGCTGCGCGACTTCGTGGTCGACCACCTCACCACCCACCCGGCGGTCGCCCAGACCCGGACCAACCTGATCTTCGAGCAGATAGCGGGCCGCCGGTACCTGGGCTCGGGGGGCTGAGCCGGCGGCGCCGCTCGGCCCCGGCGCCGCTCAGCCGATCTCGAAGCGGGTGCCTGCCAGTGCGGCGATCAGCCGGCCCGCGGCGCCCAGGTCGGCCGGCGGGCACGGCACGGCGACCTCCTCGGCCCGCTCCCCCACGGCCACCACCAGCCGCTGGGCGGGGGCGGTCCGGGGATCGCCCAGGTCCAGGCGCACCCGCGCGATCCGCTGAACCGGGATCCGCACCTCGGCGGCGCCGCCCGGCGCCTGCGCGACGAGCTCCGCCCGGGTGATCCGCAGCGGACCGAGGACCAGTTCGCCGCCCTCGTCCAGCCGGCGCAGCCCGCCCGCGAGCACCCCCTCCATCAGCGCGGCGGCCAGTTCGCTGCCGCCGCCCACGATCTGGCGCTCGGCGAAGCCGAACGCCTCGCGGCCGCCGATGCCCACGCCGTACGCGTACAGCGGCGGGCCGACCCGCTGCGGTACCGCCCGCTTGACCCGTACGTGCACCTCGGACCAGTCCGCCACGGCCTTCACCCGGCCGAGCAACCCGGTGAGCACGATCCCGTGCGCGAAGGTGTGGACGGCCCGGTTCCGGCGGGTGAGCACGCCCAGGGCGATCATGGGACCGGCCAGGACGGCGAAAACCGCGACCGTGCCCCAGCCGAAGCCGGCCGCCGACTCCCACCCGGCGGCGGGCAGCGCCACCAGCGACATCAGCAGCCAGAACAGCCCGTTGTACCGGTACCGCTCCCGGAACCCGCCGAGGCCGGCCGCCTGCGCGGCGCTCGCCACCCGGTCCGAACGCATCGCGCCTCCACCCCATTTCGCCGCAGCGCCATCCCCCGTTCGCCGGAACGATAGCGTGACGCACCGTCAGGCGGCAGTGGTCCGCGCACTGATTGCCAGACCTTGGTGCACCGTTCTTCCCTTCGACACTCGCAACCGCTACCTATGTGGGTTGTCCGTACAACTTCTTCGACCTCCCACGGGATGAGGTACCCCATGCGACTGCTGTGGAGATCCCTCGGCAGCGTTCTCACCGTTCTCGGCGCCCTGCTCGCCACCGTTCCCGCCCCGTCCGCCGCCGCGGCGACCACCAGCGGGAACCTGATCGTCAACGGTGACGCCGAGGCCGGATTCTGCACCAAGGACTGGACCGCCGCGTCCACTGTGCCCGGCTGGACGGTGGAGTCCGGCAGCCCGGACGTCGTGTGCCACTCGGCCGGCGGCTTCGGCTACCCGTCCTCCCCCGCGCCCGGCACGGCCTTCTTCGCCCCCGGCAACATGGGCGACGGCGCCATGACCCAGACCGTCGACGTCTCCTCGGCCGCAGCCGCGCTCGACGGCGGCGGCGTGACGTACAACCTCTCCGGCTGGCTCGGCGGGTGGACCGTCTACGGCGGCTACGTCGCCGTCTCGCTGCAGTTCCGCGGCACCGGCGGCCAGCAGCTCGGCGTGGCCAAGCTACCCACCGTCTCCGCCACCGACCGCGGGCTGGCCACCAAGTTCCTCGCCCGCAGCGCCACCGGCGCCGTCCCGGCCGGCACCCGCTCCGTCCAGGTCCAGGTGCAGTTCCTCGGCACCACCAACGAGACCGGCTACCTGGACAACCTCTCGCTCACCCTCAGCACCCCGGTCACCCCGCCCGCCCCGCTCGCGCCGCCGGCCTCCGCCGTACCGGGGTACGACCACGTCTTCGTGATCATGATGGAGAACACGGACTACTCCCAGATCATGAACGACCCGGCGGACACGCCGTACATCCACTCGCTGATGGCCCGCGGCGCCTCGATGGCCGACTTCCACGCCGTCTACCACCCCAGCGACGAGAACTACCTCGCCGTCGCCGGCGGCGACACCTACACCACCGGCGCCACCTACTGGCCCAACATCAACTCCCCGCAGCGCAACCTCGGTGACACCCTGGAGGCCGCCGGCAAGAGCTGGAAGGCCTACGAGCAGGGCATGGGCACCCCCTGCAACACCACCAAGGCGTACGACAGCGAGTACATGCCGGACGACGCGCCGTTCATCAACTACACCGACATCAGCGGCAATCCGGCCCGCTGCGCGGCGCACCTGTTCGACACCACCCAGCTGACCACCGACCTGCAGAGCGCCGCGACCACGCCGAACTTCTCCTGGATCGCCGCCGACGACTACTACGACGGCGAGGGCTCCGGCAACGGCAGCGCCACCAGCCTGCGGACCCAGGACGGCTGGCTCAAGCAGACCCTCGACCCGGTCCTCGCCTCCCCCGCCTGGACCCAGCAGAAGTCGCTGCTGCTGCTCACCTGGGACGAGTCGCAGTCCGAGGCCGCCAACCACATCGCCACCGTCGTGGTCGGCTCGCAGGGCACCGTCCCCGCCGGCACCGTCTCCACCCAGCGCTACGACCACTACAGCACCGCCCGCACCATCGAGGCGGCGCTCGGCCTGCCCGGACTCACCGCCAACGACACCTACGCGACGCCGATCAACTCGGCCTTCGCGCCCACCGGTTCCTCCGTCCCCACGCTCACCGGCAACACGCCGGCGGTCGCCGCGGGCGGCAACGTCACCGTCCGCTACGCGGTGCCGTCGGCGGCTCAGGCCAGCTCGACCAACTGGGTCGGGATCTACCCGGCGGGCGTCACCCCCGGCCAGCAGTCCTCGCTCAGCTGGCAGTACGCGCCGAACTCGGCCGGCGCCCTGACCTTCTCCACCGGCAAGCTGTCGGGCGCCGGCAGCTACTCGGTGTACTACCTGGCGAACGACGGCTACTCCGTCCTCGCCGGACCGCTGCGCCTCACCGTGGACTGACCCTCCCGGAAGGCTTCCGATCGCCCGGGCACTCCCCACGCGGTGCCCGGGCGATCGGGCGTCAGGCCGCCGGGCCGGTGACGGCGGCGACCGTGCCGAGGGCGGCCTGCTCGCCGGCCCTGACCGTCTCCAGCTCCGCGCGGTGCTGCTCGATCGCCGCGTTCTGCAGTTCCTGCTCGACCCCGAGCCAGAGCGGCACCAGCCCCGTGCGGCGCTTGCAGTCCAGGTCCGCGCGGGCGGTGGCCAGCTCGGCGTCGCTCGGCGCAGCGGTGTTCCAGCGCCGGTCCGAGGCGGCGGCCAGCGGATCCGGGTACGGATGGCCCCGCTCCGCCATGCAGGCCGACCAGCGGGCCACCGCCGCCCGCACCCGCGGGTCCGCCGCCGAGCGGTCGAAGCTGTCCGCGTCGATCCGGCCGGGCAGCTCCGGGGTCCCGTAGTAGCCGCCCCCGGCGGTCAGCCGGCGCTTCGCCTCACCGTCGCACCCGCCCTCGGGCACCGCCGACCCGCCGTACGTCCGCACGCTGCCGGTCAGCACCGACTCCTGCTCCGCGGACGGCGCCCCACCCGCCGCGGACCGGTCCCCGGCCGCCCAGCTCGGCGGCGCGTCCGTCGCCCGGCCCGAGATGTAGTAGCGCTTGTAGTGGTAGCCGCTGACGGCGTAGCCGTCCGCGTCGGCGCCGTAGCGGCCGATCATCACGTCGAAGTCCCGGATGTCGGTGGACGGCTGCGGCAGCCCGCCGAAGCCGAAGCGGGTCAGGCAGCCGTTGAGCAGCAGCGTGTACGCGATCCCCTGCCGCTTGACCTGTCCCGGCGTGAATTCGTAGGCCAGGACGGGCAGCGTGCCGCCGGCGGCCAGCGCCCCGGTGGCCGGGCCGACCACGGCGGCCGCCGGTCGGACCGCCTGCGGGGCCCCGGTGTGCGGCGCGCAGGCCGCCAGCAGGCCTGCGAGCGCGCCCAGGGACACCGCGGCGGTGGCAGTCCTCCTCATGACCCCTCCCTCTCGTCGATTCGCTCGCCGATTCGCTCGCCGGGCGGAGCGGTCCGGACCGACCCGCCGCCGGTGCGCGGCGGGTCGGTCCGGACCTGCGGGCTCAGCCCCACCAGGCGAAGGACTCCTGGACGTTGTACGTGTTGCCGCCGAGGTTGTTCGAGGTGTTCGGCGGCACCGAGGTGGTGCGCCCGCCGGCGCCGTAGATCGTCGCGCCGTGCACGGTGTTGTAGTTGGCGTCCGAGCCCGCGTTGTGCCAGACGCCCTGGTACTGGCCGTTGCCCGAGGTCAGGAAGGTGTACGACCCCAGGTTGGCGTCGGCGCCCCAGAAGCCGATGTTGGAGCCGCCGTAGTTGGAGTTGTAGAAGAAGCACAGGTCGCCCGCGTTGCTGTGGCTGGTGTCGCAGGCCTCGTGGATCGCGGGGCCCCAGGAGGTGGCGCTCGCCGGGGAGGCCAGCGCGAAGCCGGCGACGACGAGTCCCGCCGTCGCGGCCAGCGCGGCCGCCTTCTTCAGGTTGGTCACGGTCGTGTCCTCTTTCCCGTGCACGGCACACAGCAGTAGCCAAGTCCTGTGGTGTGCCGTGGAGTTGGTGTCCGGATCCGGCCGGTGCCCGCGGTGCCTCCGGCCATGGATCCATCAAATCCGTCGCCCGTCGCGGGGTCGAATGATTCGATGCGATTCGAAAGTCCGGCCGATCGACCGGGCCTGGAGAGGGGACCGCGCAGCCGCGTTCCGAATCGACATGAGTCCACAGGCGATGGCGAACCCACGGCGCCACCCCGGTCGAACGGGTTCCGGCCCGCCGGGGGTGTCGGGGGCGGGGATCCGGCGGGCGACACGTAGTCTCGCCCTTGCCGCGCACCGATGGTGCGCAGACCAACCGGCTTGAGGGGCGGACGACATGACGAGACTTCAAAGCCGGCTCGGGGGGCGCCTCGCGCTGTCGGCCGCCACCTGCGCGGTGGCGGTACTCAGCGCCGCTGTCCCGGCCGCCGCCTCGCCCGCGCCGCCCGGCCGCGGCGGGCTGCGGCTCACCCTTCCGGAGCCCTCGGGCCCGTACCGGGTGGGCGAGGTGGCCCTGCACCTGGCCGACGCCTCACGCCCCGATCCGTGGCAACCCGGACAGGCCCGCCGCGAGCTGATGGTCAGCGTGTTCTATCCGGCGGGCCCCGCGGACCGGCCCGCACAGCCACGGGACGCCGCCCCGTACATGCTGCCCACCGCGGCCGCGCACTTCGACGCGGTGACCGTCGACGACTACCTGCACCTGGGCGTCCCCGCCGGCCGGGCCGACTGGGCGCGCACCGCCACGCACGTCCGGCGCGCCCCCGGCGCCACCGGGCGCCACCCCGTGGTGCTCTACTCCCCCGGCCTCGGTGAGCCCCGGACGTGGGGGACCACCCTGGTCGCCGACCTCGCGAGCCGCGGGTACGCGGTGGTGACGATCGACCACACCTACGAGTCGCCCGAGGTCCAGTTCCCGGACGGCAGGCTCGCCACCCTGTCCCTGCCGGACGACCCCGGCGCCTTCATCGACAAGGCGCTGGCCGTCCGGGTGGCCGACACCGCCTTCGTCCTCGACCAGCTGGCTGGGATCGACGCCGGCGCCGATCCCGACGTGGACGGGCAGCCGCTCCCGGACGGCCTGGCCGGGGCGCTGGACCTCGCCCGGGTGGGCATGTTCGGCCACTCGATGGGCGGCACCGCCGCCGCCCTCGCGATGGACGCCGACCGCCGCATCGCCGCCGGCGTCGACCTGGACGGCAACCTCACCGACTACGCCGGCACGCCGCTGCCGGTCGCCCGGCACGGCCTGGACCGGCCGTTCCTGCTGCTCGGCAAGGACGGCCCGACCGACACCGGGCCCGGGTGGCAGGCGTTCCTGGCCAACACCCCGGGGTGGAAGCGGCAGTTGACGCTCCGCGGCAGCGAGCACGCCTCGTTCACGGACGCCGAGGCACTGATCCCGCAGCTCGGCCTGGACCGGGCCACCCGGGTCGGGGACATCGGCACCATCGAACCGGTGGACGCGGTGCGCACCACCGAGGCGTACCTGGCGGCGTACTTCGACCGCTGGCTGCGCGACGGGTGCGGCCGCCTGCTGGACGGCCCGTCGCCGCGCTACCCCGCCATGGAGTTCGTCGGCTGAACCGCCGGCCTCGACCCGCACACCGAGGGCGAACCCTGCCGGCGTACGAGCGCGGGTCACCGGTACGGCAGCTCGGCGACCACCCGGGTGCCGGCGGCCGTGGCGTGCACGGCGCACCGCGTGGAGTAGGCCTCGACGAGTCCGAGGCCGCGCCCGCCGCAGGCCGGCTCGCCACCGTCGGACGCCGGTCGCGGCGGGGGCTGCCGCCACCGGCCGCCGTCCCTGACCTCGACGGTCAGCGTGGCGCCGGCGGCCCGGACCAGTACGGCGACGTCCGGGCCGCCGCTGTGCCGCACCGCGTTGCCCGCCAGCTCGCTGACCACCAGCTCCAGGGTGTGGCCGTCCGCGGCCGGCAGGCCCCAGGAGGTGGCCAGGCCGCGGACGAAGCGCCGCAGGGCGGGCACCGACGCGGCGGTCGCGACCGCGATGCAGGCGGCCGTGCGCACCGGGGCCGGCCCGACCGGCAGCTGGTCCGGCCGGGCGCCGGCGAGGTCGATCGGGCCGGCGGGGTCTGTGGTGAGCATCGGGTCTCCCGGGTGGTGCGGGCGGCCCCCCGTCCTCCACGGTCCGGGGCGGCGGCCGGGCGAACAATAGGGATCCGCCGCTTTGGGGGTACTCCGACCCGGATGTACGTAGCTCTGGGTACCGGGCGCCGGCCGCCGGATCCCGGCCGCCGCGGCCCGCCCGTACCACGCGTCGTGGACCGTCCGCACCCCGCCGGCCTCGCGGTTCCCGGCCGTCCGCGCGGCGCGGCGGAGCGCCCGCCGCCGCCGCGGCGGCCGGGGCGGCGGACGCCAGCGCGGCGACAGCGGGTCACCGCAACGGCTGAGCGGGTGTGCGGCCGGACGGGTGAGTCGGTCACGCCTCGGGCCGTACGGGGACGGCGGCCCGAAGGCGACTCACTGCGTGCGAATCTGTTCAGAGATGTTGACTGGTGTTCAGTTGGGTCCCATATTTGGCATGCTCGGTCACCGCCCCCGCTCCAGCCCCCACCGTCAAGGAGCCCTCGTGCGCCGGTCCTTAACACGCCCTCGTCCGTTCACCGCAGCCGTGGTCAGCCTGCTGCTGAGCACCCTCACCGGCCTGGCCGTCCCCGCCCAGGCCGCCCCCGCCCCGGCCGCACCATCCACCGCCATCACCGTCGACGGCACCAAGCCGGGCCTGACCTTCGACGGCGTCGGCGCCATCTCGGGCGGCGGCGGCAACTCCCGCCTGCTCGCCGACTACCCCGAGCCGCAGCGCGGCCAGCTGCTCGACTACCTCTTCAAGCCCGGCTACGGCGCCGATCTGCAGCTGCTGAAGCTGGAGATCGGCGGCGACACCAACTCCACCGACGGCGCCGAGCCGAGCATCGAGCACTCCGCCGGCACCGTGGACTGCAACCAGGGCTACGAGTGGTGGCTCGCCGAGCAGGCCAAGGCCCGCAACCCCGACCTGAGGATCGCCGCCCTCTCCTGGGGCGCCCCCGGCTGGATCGACGGCGGCTCCGGGACGTTCTGGTCCCAGGACACCATCGACTACCTGATGAACTGGATGGGCTGCGCCGCCCAGCACCACCTCACCGTCGACTACCTCGGCGGCTGGAACGAGCGCGGCTACGACAAGGCCTGGTACGAGAACCTCAAGAAGACCCTGACGGCCAAGGGCTGGACCGGCACCAAGGTGGTCGCCGCCGACAGCGACTGGACCGTGGCCGACGCCATGAACCTCGACCCCGCGTTCAAGAACGCCGTCGACATCGTCGGCGTCCACTACCCCTGCGGCTACCTCGGCAGCTACACCTCCTGTCCCAGCACGCCCGTCGCCCAGGGCCTCGGCAAGCCACTGTGGGCCAGTGAGAACGGCTCCGAGGACGCCGACACCGGCGCACCCGCGGTCGCCCGCGCCATCAACCGGGACTACCTGGACGGGAGGATGACCGGCTTCTTCAACTGGCCCGTCATCGCCGCGCTCTACCCCAACCTGTCGTTCTCCACCGACGGCATGTCGATCGCGAACCAGCCCTGGTCCGGCCACTACAGCATCGGCAGCACCACCTGGGTCACCGCGCACACCACCCAGTTCACCGCGCCCGGCTGGCACTACATCGACGCGGCGAGCGGCTACCTCGCCGGCAACCGGGCGAACGGCAGCTACGTGACGCTGAAGTCCACCGACAACCGCAACTACAGCACCGTCGTCGAGACCCTGGACGCCACCGCCGCGCAGACCGCCGCCTTCACCGTCACCGGCGGCCTGTCCACCGGCCAGGTGCACGTCTGGTCGACCGACCTGACCTCGACCGACCCGGCGAACTGGTTCGTCCACCAGCAGGACGTCACCCCGGCCAACGGCAAGTACACCCTCACCCTCCAGCCCGGCCACGTCTACACCGTGAGCACCACGACCGGCCAGGGCAGGGGCACCGCCTCCCCGCCCCCCGCGGCGCCGCTGAACCTGCCGTACGCGGACTCCTTCGACACCCCCGCCGCGACCACCTCGCCGGCGTACTTCACCGACATGAACGGCGCCTTCCAGACGGTCGCCTGCGGCGGCGGGCGCAGCGGCACCTGCCTGCGCCAGATGGCCCCGACCACCCCGATCCGGTGGACCGACGAGCCGTACAACGCGCCGTACACCATCATCGGCGACGGCGGCTGGAGCAACTACACCGTCACCGCCGACACGATGTTCGAGCAGAGCGGCACGGTCGAACTCCTCGGCCGGGTCAACCAGCAGGGCCGCAACAACAACGGCCTGAACGCCTACCACCTCCGGGTGAGCGACACCGGCGCCTGGTCGCTCGACAAGAGCGACACCAGCTGGACCTGGACCACCCTCGCCAAGGGCACCACCGCCGCCCTCGGCACCGGCCGCTGGCACACCGTCGCGCTCACCCTCCAGGACGCGACCCTCACCGCCACCGTGGACGGCGCCACCGTCGGCACCGCCACCGACCGCAGCTTCACCAACGGCCAGGCCGGCCTCGGCGTCACCGGGTACCGCACCGAGCAGTTCGACAACTTCGCGCTCACCCCGGGCACCCCGTCCGCGCACACCGGCCCGATCACCTCCGCGCTGCCCGGCAAGTGCGTCGACGCCGCCGCGAACTCCGCCGCCGACGGCACCCGCGTCCAGCTCTGGGACTGCACCAACGCCCCTGCCCAGCAGTGGACCTGGGCCAACGGCACGCTCACCCACAACGGCGCCTGCCTGGACGTCACCGGGCAGGGCACCCTCAACGGCACCCTGGTCGAACTGTGGTCCTGCAACGGCGGCAGCAACCAGCAGTGGCTGCCGCAGCCGAACGGCTCGGTCAAGAGCGCCCAGTCCGGCCGCTGCCTCGACGACCCCGGCGCCACCACCGCCAACGGCACCCAGCTGATCATCTGGGACTGCAACGGCGGCGCCAACCAGCGCTGGCAACTCCCCTGACCTGCGGCTTCAGCCCGGCGCCTCCCCGCGCCGGGCCCACGCCCGCGCCGACAGGCGGGCCAGCAGGCGGGCGGCCGGGTCGTGTTCGTACGCGTCCCGGCCCGACGCCAGCGGGCCGGTGTAGCAGACGGCGATCACGTACGGCGGGGCGTCGTCGGGGTACACGATGCCCGCGCTGTTCCGGACCTCCGGGATCCAGCCGTTCTTGAACGCGATCCTGGTGCCCTCCGGCAGGCCGGCCGCCAGGTCCACCCGCCAGGCGTTGCGCTCCAGCAGCGACAGCAACTCCGGTTCCAGCGACCGCAGGAGGCGGACCAGATCGGCGGCTGTCACCCGGTTGTGGATGCCGGCCGCCCGGGCCGCCAGGTCCTCCACCCCGCGCGGACTGGCGCTGCGGGTCGCCCCGGCCCGCCGCCACACCTGGGCCACCGCCGCCGGGCCGACCGCGGCGAGGCAGAGGTTGGTGGCGAGGTTCGACGAGTGCGTGATCATGCGTTCGGCCAGCCACCGCAGGCTCGCGGACCCGCCCCGGTCCAGCAGCAGCCACGGCTCCGGATCGCTGTCCCACTCCCGGGTGTTGGCGAAGCTCCCGCCGGCCGCCGACGCGAACCGGTTCACCACCGGCCGCTCGGCGCCGAGGTCGATCCCGCTGCGGTGCAGCGCGGCCAGCACCGCCACCTTCATGGTGCTGGCCGCCTCGTGCAGCACGTCCGCGTTCCGCGCCACCACCGGCTTGCCGTCCAGCGGCCCCGCGACGACCGACAGCACCGACCCACCCGCCTTCCGCCCGGCCCACGTCCCGACCCCTCCACCATGCCCGCCCGCACGGCCCGATCACCCGCAGCAGCGCCGCCAGGTCACCCACCTGCCCGCGCGGCCCGGCGCCGCCGACAGCGGTCGCCCAGGACGTCCCGGCCGGGGATCACTGCGCCACGCCGGCCGGCAGCCACCGCCGCACCGGGACCTCGACCAGCAGCCGCTCCGACCACGGCCGGTCCGGCGCGGCCGCCTCCACCGCGGTCACCGGGGCTCGGTACGGAAGTCGGGGCAGGCCATGATGCACAGGCGCTTCGCCGGATCCAGCGGGTACGGCACCGTCGTCCCGGTCTCGGTGAAGCCGAGGCGCCGGTAGAACGCCCTGGCCCGGTGGTTGTCCTCCCGGACGCCCAGGGTGAGGTGCGTGCGGGCGATGTGCTCGCGGGCGAAGCCGACCGCCGCCGCCATCAGCGCCCGCGCCGGCCCGTCCGGACCGCGGTGCGCCGGGGAGACGTAAACGGCGTGGACGTGCGCGGTGTCCGGGATGTCGGTCAGCGGCGCCGCACCGGCGGTGCCCACCCAGACGCCGTCCTCGTCCACCGCCACGAACAGCCCGTCGTCGGGCGCGGTCGCGGCCCGCCGCGCCTCTTCCTGCCAGCTGTGGTCGGCGAGCGCGACCGCGTCGGTGTACCGGGTGCTGAACGCCTCCGGCGAGTCCTGCAGCGCCTCCAACCGCAGGGACCGCAGCTCGCGCCACTCCCCCGCCGCGATCCGGCGCACGTCGTACTTCATGATCCCCATCATGCCGGACGGCCGACGGCGGGCGGCGGTGCGCCCTGGCTACGATGAGGCATGGAATCGAACAACGCACGTACCGCGGCAGGTTGGGCCCGACCGCGGGCGGAGGTTCTCACCGCACTGATGGGCGCCGCAGCGCTCGGCTGGACCATCGTCGCGCTGAGCGTGCATCAGTCCGCGCTCTCGCCCGACGGTGCGGCCGATGCCGCGCTGGAGCGGATCGCCGCCGGCACGATGGCCGCCGTCGCGGCGGTGGCGGCGCTGCTGTGGAACCACCACCGGGTCGCCGCGCGCCGCCCGGGAAGCGGCGCGGGCCGGGCGTGGACGGCGTTCGCCGTCTCCGCCGCCCACCTGGTGCCCACCCTGCCGGTGATCGCGCTCGCCCCGTGGGGCTGGAAGGCCCCGCTGATCGCGCTGACGGCCGCCGTGGTCACCTGCGGCGTCCGCGAGATCGCCGCGTCGATGCCGCCCGCCGCTGTCGCGGCGAACCGGCCGGTCCCGGCGTCCGGCTGACGACCGGGCCCCGCCGTACGGCTGCGCCCGCCGGTTCCCGGACCTGCGGGCGGAGCGGCGCAACCGTCCGGCGGGGTACGCCGTCCTCCCCTCGGTGAGCGAGACCGAACCTTCCGCACCCGCCCTGAGCTACTTCAGGGCCGCGCCCGCCCTGTGGAGCGCCTGGGACATCCCGGGCTGGCGCGAGGACAGCCGCCTGCGGACCTTCTACACCTGCTTCCTGCATCCGAACATCGGCTGGGACCTCGTCGAGGAGAAGCGCAGGCTGGCCCGCGACGCCGCCTGGGCCGCCCGGCTTCGCACCAGCCTGGAGTACCTGCTGGAGCAGCAACCGGCCACGCTGGGCACCTGGCACTCCCTCACCCAGGCCGACCTGCACCTCTACTCGGAGGGCGAGCTGTACGGCTACCTGCTCGACCTGCACGCCTTCCTCTTCGGCGACCGCCCCTCCCCGCCCGACGACCCCGACCCCGACCGGCCGACCCCGCCCGCCCACTGGACGTACTGGACCAGGAACTCCTGGCGCGCGGGCCGCGCGCCGTGGGAGCACTGACGTGCTTTCAGGTGACGGGGGCCGTCCGCCATCCGATCGACCGGCCGCCGTGGGACCGTCCTCACCGGGGGTTCACCCGCCCGGGTAGGTCTCCAGGGTCGGCGGTGTCCGCCCGGGCAGCGCCGGGCCGGGGCGAGGGAGGCTGCAGGATGGACGAGGTCGAGCAGACGGGCGGACCGACGAGCCGCCGGGCGGTCCTGCGGGCCGGGGCGGGCTTGGCGGCGGGCGCGGCGGCCGGAGTGGCGGCCCCAGCCCCGGCCGCACCGGCGACCGCTCGCGCGGCCGGGGCCGAGGCCGGGGCCGGCGGGCCCGAGCGGAGCGTCGTCCTCACCGGCCGACTGGACTCCGGCGCACCCGACTTCGTGTACCTCCCGGTCGAAGTGCCCCCCGGTGTCCGGGAGATCGCGGTGGCGTACTCGTACGACAGGCCGCCCGTCCCGCCCGGGACGCCGGGCAACGCGTGCGACATCGGCATCTTCGACGAGCGAGGGACGGCGCTCGGCGGCCGCGGCTTCCGGGGCTGGTCGGGCGGGTTCCGGCAGGAGTTCGCGATCAGCCGCTCGGCGGCGACGCCGGGCTATCTGCCGGGCCCGGTCCGTCCCGGCACCTGGCACGTGGTCCTGGGCCCGTACCAGGTGGCGCCGCAGGGCCTGAACTACCGGGTGGAGGTGACGCTGCGCCTCGGCGAGCCGGGTCCGGCGTTCGTGCCCGCGTACCCGCCGGAGCGGGCGCGGGGGCGGGGCCGGGCCTGGTACCGCGGCGACTGCCACCTGCACACGGTGCACTCCGACGGCCGCCGGGTGCCCGAGGAGGTGGCGGCGGGGGCCCGGGCCGCCGGGCTGGACTTCATCGTGTCGACCGACCACAACACCCCGTCCTCGCACGGCGTGTGGGGCCCACTGGCCGGCCCGGACCTGCTGATCGTCCTCGGCGAGGAGGTCACCACCCGCAACGGGCACTGGCTGGCGCTGGGCCTGCCGCCGGGCAGGTTCGTCGACTGGCGCTACCGCTCCCGGGATGACGCCTTCCCCCGGACGGCAGCCCAAGTCCGCCTCCACGGCGGCCTGGTGGTCCCGGCGCACCCGTTCTGCCCGTACGTGGCCTGCCAGTGGAAGTTCGGTTACCGGGACTCGGACGCCGTCGAGGTGTGGAACGGGCCGTGGACCTACGACGACGAGTCGGCGGTCGACGGCTGGGACGCCCGGCTGGTGGAGGCGGTCCGCGACGGGCGGCACTGGCTGCCCGCGGTCGGCAACAGCGACGCGCACAGCGCCCCGCAGGTGATCGGCTCCCCGCACACCGTGGTGCTGGCCGAGGACCTGACCGTGGCCGACGTCCTCGCCGGGATCCGGGCCGGACACAGCTGGCTCGCCGAATCCGCCGCCGTGCAGCTGGAGTTCACGGCGACCGGTGGCGGCCTGCAGGCGGGGATCGGCGAGGTGCTGACGGTGCCGGGGCAGGCCCCGGTGGACGTCCGGCTGACCGTGGCGGGAGTGCCGGGCGGGACGGTCCGGCTGATCACCGACGAGGGGCAGCTGCACCAGGAGTCGCTGCCCGCGGACGGCGCCGGGACGGTGGTGTGGCGGACCACCGCCTCGCTCGCCTCGTACGTCCGCGCCGAGGTGCGCCACCCGCGGGCCGACGGAACGCCGGGCAGGGGCAACTCCATGGGCCCCGACCTGCCGTGGGGTCCGATGGCCGCGCTCACCAACCCGGTGTTCCTCCACAGCACGTGAGCGTCCGGCCCCGGCCGCCGGTTCGTGTCGCGAACCGTGATCACTCTTCCCTGCCGCCATACGGGTGAATCCGCCCATTCGGGGCGTTTCCCACTGCCTATGATCCTTTTCCGTGACGGACAGTGAGAGCAGTCGAGCAGCACGTGGAACGGCCGACGTGGTCGTGCTCGGCGCCGGCCCCGCGGGGCTGGTGCTCGGGAACCTCCTCCTCGCCGGCGGCGTCGACTGCGTCGTCCTGGAACGCGCCACCTCGGAGCAGGTCAAGTCCCGCTCCCGCGCGGGCTTCCTCGCCGCGAACACCGTACGGATCCTCGACCGCCACGGCCTGGCCGAGGGCCTCCACCGGCGCGGCCGGACCCACTCGACCTGCGAATTCCGCACGGAGGACGGCCGGTTCCGGCTCGACTACGCCACCCTCGGCCGCCGCGAACCGCACACCGTCCACCCCCAGCACGAACTGGTGACGGACCTGCTGACGCACTACCTGGACGCCGGCGGCCGCCTGCACTTCGCCACCGAAGCGGTCGCCGTCCACGGCGCGGACGGCGACCGCCCCTCCGTCACCGTCCGCGGCGCCGACGGCCGGACCGGCACCTGGCAGGGCCGGTACGTGGCCGGCTGCGACGGCCGGCACGGCGCGGCCCGCCGCTCGCTCCCAGCCGGCAGCGTCCGCCACCACCGCCTGGACCACGGCGTCTCCTGGCTCGCCCTGCTCGCCGAGGCGCCGCCCAGCCTGGACGCCGTCGGCTACGCGGTGCACGAGCGCGGCTTCGCCGGGCACATGGCCCGCACGCCCGAGGTCACCCGCTACTACCTGCAGTGCGAGCGCGGCACCCCACCCGGTGCCTGGTCCGAGGACCGGATCTGGGACGAGCTGGCGCTGCGGATGCGCGCCTCGGACTACGGCCCGCTGCGCCGCGGCCCGCTCCTCCACCGCGCCGTGGTCGACCTGGAGTCCGACGTCCTGGAACCCCTGCGCCACGGCTCCCTCCTGCTCGCGGGCGACGCGGCGAGCCTGATCAGCCCGTCCGCGGCCAAGGGCGCGAACCTCGCCGTGCTGGAGGCCGAACTCCTCGCCCGCGCCCTGATCGACGACCTCCGCCACGGCTCCCCGGACGCCCTCGCCGACTACTCCGCCCGCTGCCTCGAACACATCTGGCGCGCCCAGGAGTTCTCCCGCTGGATGGTCGGCCTGCTACACCGCGTCCCCGGCCCGGCGGGCGACGAGGCGGCGTTCCACGACTCCCTGCGCCGCTCCCGCCTCGCCTCGCTGCGCACCTCGTGCAGCTGCCAGGACTGGTTCGCCGAGAACTACGTCGGCGTCTGAGAACCACCTGCTTCCGCTCAACTCCGCTCGACCGAAGTGAGGTTGCTCCGCCATGACCACGATCTTCCCGACCGACACCGACCGTTTACGCGAGACCGTCGACTTCGTCCGCGAGCAGGACGCCACCACCCTCCTTCCGCTCCTGCTGCCCGGCCTGGACGCCCTGGAACTGCGGGCCCTGGTGGACCGCTGCCGCTTCGCCCACGCCGCCGTCCTGATCTTCCCGCCGACCCCCGCGGCCCTGCGCACCGTCCTCGCCGACTGCGGGCTGTCCGCGGATGCGGCCCCGCAGCCCAGCGTGGTCGTCCGCGACCGCCTGGCCGCACGGCACCGACGCGACGCGGCTGACCTCGACGTCCACATCCACCGCCCGCGCGTCACCGGCCCCGCCGGGACCGGCCGCTCGGTCGAGGTGTTCGCGCTGACCGTCCCGCCCGGCTCGGACCTCGCCCCGATCGCCGCGCACGAACGCGCCCGGGACCACGAGGCACACGTCGCCTTCGAGGTGGACCGCCCGGACCCGCTGGTCCTGCGCGGCATGTGCGCCCTCCTCGCCCGCCACGGCGCGCTCGCCGACGGCGGGGGGTACAACCCGCACGAGGACGGCACGGTCCTCTACTTCACCGCGCCCGCCGCCGCGAAGACCGGCTACCGGCGGATCGAGCTCTACGCACCCGGCGACCACCGGGACGTCCTCGCCACCCATCTCGACGCGTACCGCGCGCGACACTCTGCGGAAACGCTCCTGCGCCTGATGACCGGCGCGTGGACCACCCAGGCCCTCGCCGTCTTCGCCGACCTCCGACTGCCCGACACCCTGCACCCCGAGGCGGCGACCTCCACCGAGGCCCTCGCCCACGCCGTCGGCGCCGACCCCGACACCCTCGCCACCCTGCTGCGCTACCTCGCCATGCTCGGCGTGGTGGCGAGCGACCGGGACGGCCACCGGCTCACCGCCCTGGGCGCGCTGCTCCGCGCCGACGCCCCGGACTCCCTGCGGCCGCTCGCCCTGATGTACGGCGGCCCGTTCTACCGGTCGTTCGGCGCACTCGGCCACACCGTCCGCACCGGCGAGCCCGCGTTCGACCACCTCTTCGGCGAGAACCACTTCGACCACTTCGCCCGCCACCCCGACCTCGCCGAACTCTTCGACCGGTCCATGGCCGCCAGCTCCCGGATGTTCGAACCGCTCACCGCCCACCCGGCCGTCACCGCCGGCCACACCGTCCCCCGCCCCCGGACCGTCGTCGACATCGCCGGCGGCAACGGCGCCCTCCTCGGCCGCCTCCTCACCGCCCACCCCCACCTGCGCGGCGTCCTGCTCGAACGCCCCCACGTCGTCGAAGCCGCCCGCCGCACCCTCGACACCGCCGGCCTCGACGGGCGCTGCGCCTACCTCGCCGGCGACTTCGCGGACGTCCCGCCCGGCGGCGACGTCTACGTCCTCTCCCGGATCCTGCACGACTGGGACGACGACCGGTGCCGGGAGATCCTCCGCCACTGCGCCCGCGCCATGCACGCCGACGCCGACCTCCTCATCGTCGAACGCGTCCTGCCCACCGACGACTCGCCCTCCCTCGCCACCGCCTGGGACCTCCACATGCGCTGCAACGTCGGCGGCCGCGAACGCCGCGCCGACCACTACGCCCGCCTCCTCGCCGACGCCGGCCTCACCCTCGTCGGCCGCACCCCGCTACCACTCGAAGGCACCGTCCTCCACGCCCGCCGGGCCGACACCCCCCAGCCCACCGACAACTGACCGGCCGACCGCCTACCGTCTCGCCGAGCCCGTCCCGGACGCACCTGCCGGGCAGGCTCGGCTAGCCTGGCGGGATGGAGCACCCGGAGGAGATCGACGGGGTGGAGGTCCTCCCGTTCGCCGACGAGCAGGCGTTCGCGGACTGGCTCGGCGAGCACCACACCCGGCACGAGGGCGTCTGGCTGAAGCTGGCCAAAAAGGGTGCCGGAATCCCGTCCCTGACCAGCGACCAGGCGGTCGACGTCGGGCTCTGCCACGGCTGGATCTCCGGGCAGCGGCGCAGCCTCGACGACCGCTACTACCTGCAGAAGTACGTGCCCCGGCGGCCGGGCAGCCTCTGGTCGCGGGTGAACGTCGAGAAGGTGGCGGTCCTCACCGCCGAGGGCCGGATGCGGGAGCCGGGCCTCGCCGAGGTCCGCCGGGCGCAGGCGGACGGCCGCTGGGCGCGCGCGTACGAGTCGCAGCGCACCGCCACCGTCCCCGACGACCTGGCCGCCGCCCTCGCGGCGGACCCGGCCGCCGCCCGGGCCTTCCACGCCCTCGACCGCACCGGCCGCTACCTCGCCGGCCTCCCCCTCCTCCAGGCCGCCACCCCCGAGGTCCGGCAGGCCCGTCTGGAGCGCACGGTCCACCGCCTCGCCGCCGAAGGTCATCGCCCCGGGGACGGTCCGACGACCTAGGGACCTGACGGTCGGTCTCCGGAGGTGCGCGGGTGCTACGTTCCCTTCCCGTGACGGAGCACCAGGACGAGACCAGGGCGGCCTACGACGGGGTCGTCGAGCTGTACGCGTCATTGTTCGCGGATCGGTTGGAGACGCACCCGTTCTCGCGGAACATGATCGGCACCTTCGCCGAGCTGGTGCGCGGGACAGGGAACCCGCGGGCGGCCGATGTCGGGTGCGGACCGGGCCATCTGACCGCCATGCTGCACGACCTGGGCCTGGACGCCTTCGGTCTCGACCTCTCGCCGGGGATGGTCGCCCATGCCCGGCGGGCCCATCCGGCGCTGCGGTTCGACGAGGCGCGGATGGAGGCCCTGCCGGTCGAGGACAGCGCGCTCGGCGGCGTGCTGGCCCACTACTCGATGATCCACACTCCGCCCGTGGACCTGCCCGCGCTGCTCGCCGAGCAGGCGCGAGTCCTGGCACCGGGGGGCCTGCTCCTGGCCTCGTTCTTCGCGACCGACGGGCCGGAACCGGTCCGCTTCGACCACAAGGTGACGCCTGCCTACAGCTGGCCGGTGGACCGGTTCGTCGAGCTGCTGACCGGGGCCGGTCTCGTCACCTTCGCCCGGCTGCTCCACGATCCGGCCTCCGAACGGGGCTTCCTCGACGCCCACGTCCTGGCCCGCCTCGGCTAATGCCTCGTCGGTGCGACGGGCGACCGCATGCCGAGCCACTGCTCGGCGCCCCACGCCTCGAACCGCTCCACCTCGGTGAACCCCAGCTTCGCCGCGAGACGCATCGAACCGGCGTTGGCGGACTGCGTGGTGAGCACCACCGGCTCGCCCGGAAGCGCGCCGGCGAGCCAATCGAGCGCCGCCGCGCACGCCTCCGCGGCGTACCCGCAGCCCCACGCCCGTGGCAGGAACAGGTAGCCGAGATCGGCCTTCCCCGCGGCGGCAGCGCGACGGTGCCCCGTGGCTCTCCGGAGCAGGACCTGCCCGATCATCGACCCGTCGAGCTCGACGACGAAGCTCCCGGGCCACCGCTCGGGCACCTCGGCCAACTCGCGCTCGAGCTCGTCCCGCGACCGGGGGCCACCGAGGTAGGTGTGCACCTCCGGCGAGGCGAGCAACTCGATGAACGCCGCCCGGTCCCGGGCCTCGGGCGCACGGAGCACCAGCCGGTCGGTGCCGATCGGCGCGGGCGGCCACGCCACAGGTCCGAGATCGTCCATCCGCGCACCCTAACAGGCGGTCAGAAATTGAGATGCCGGCACCGGGGGCGCATCCCTACCCTCGGCCCCATGCACCACGAACCCTCCCTGCTGAACGTCATCGACCTGGAAGCCACCTGCTGGGACGGACAGCCGCCGCCCGGGTCGGTGAACGAGATCATCGAGATCGGCCTGACCGTCGTCGACGTGTCCGCAGGACGCCGCGTGTCCCGGCACCGCATCCTGGTCCGCCCCACCCGCTCGACGGTGAGTGACTTCTGCACCGAGCTGACCGGACTGACGCAAGCCGAGGTGGACCGGGGCGTCACCTTCGCCGAGGCGTGCCGGATCCTCGTCGAGGAGTACGGCGCCGCGCAGCGCCCCTGGGCGAGCTGGGGCGAGTACGACCGCCGGCAGTTCGCTCGCCAGAGCCAGGCCGACGGGGTGGCGTACCCGTTCGGCTATCCGACGGAGCGCACCCACACCAATGCGAAGGCCGTCTTCGCCGCCGCCCACGGGCTGCGCAGGAAGCCCGGCATGGACCAGGCCCTGCAGATCGCCGGACTGCCGCTCGAGGGACGCCACCACCGCGGCGAGGACGACGCGTGGAACATCGCCGCACTCGTCCTCGACCTGCTCGGCCGCGGAGCCTGGCCGGTGCCCGAGGCCTGACCCGCTGGTCCGCCGACGGAGTCCGGCGACGCCCGCACCGCGGCTCACTCACCCGCCGCGGCCGCCAGGCGCAGCTGCTCCTCCTCCACGATCCGTACCGCAAGCGACTGCTCCGAGACGTCCACCGCCTCGGGCGTCGACTCCGCCACCTCGCTGCGCCGCGCGTACTCGTCGAACAGCTGGTTCTTCGCCCGCAGGATCTCCAGCATTCGCTGGTCGACGCTGTCGGCGACGAGCAGGCGGTGCACCTGGACGCGGCGGAGCTGTCCCATGCGGTGGGCGCGCCCGACGGCCTGGCTCTCCATCGTGGGCTTCACCTGCGGCTCGCACAGGACGACCACCGAGGCTGCCTGGATGTTCAGTCCGACACCGCCGGCCTGGATCTGGGCGAGCAGCACCGCGTGGCCCGGCACGGCGGCGAACTGGTCCACCACGTCCTGGCGCCGGGCAGCGGGAAGGCTCCCGTCGATCGGGCCGAACGCCCGCTGGCCCAAGGCCTCCTGGACGACCGCAAGGACGTCGCGGAAGAACGAGAAGATCACGACCTTCCGCCCGTTCTCGGCGGCCTCGTCCACGATCTCCCGCAGCCGCTGCAGCTTCGCCGACCGCTCGGGGTCGGCGTAGGCGGCACGGCGCATCGCCATGAAGTTCCCGGCGGTGACGGCCGACCGGTACGCGGCGAAGTCGGCCGGCGTGAACTCCTCCCACTCGTCGACGTGGACGACCTCGGGAAGCTCGGTGAGGACGTCCTGCTGGTTGCGCCGCAGGTACGCGGGGGCGACCGCCTTGCGGAAGGCCGTCGGTCCGGCGGCCCCCGATCCGCTGTGGATCCGGGGCAGCAGGTCGGGTTGGAGATAGTGCACCAGGTTGCGGAACTCCTCGACCCGGTTCTCCATCGGGGTCCCGGTAAGGAAGAGGACCCGCTCGACCCGGTCCGCCCAGGCGGCGACCGCCCGAGACCGCTGGGTCCGGTGGTTCTTGACGAAGTGGGCCTCGTCGACCACGACCATGGCGACGGCGACCTCCGGCGGCGTCTCCAGGTGGCGGAGTCCGTCGAACGTCGCCACCGCGACGCCGCCGTTGCGCAGCCACTCGGACTGAGCCGCTTCCCGCTCCTGGCCATGGAACCGGTAGGCGCGCAGTGTGCTCCGCGACTCGATCTCCCGGGTCCAGTTGATCAGGACGCTGGCCGGGCAGACGACCAGGAAGTGCGCACTTCCCAGCGCCCGCAGGTGCGCCATCGCGGCGATCGCCTGAACGGTCTTCCCCAGGCCCATCTCGTCTCCGATGATCACCCGCTTCTGTCGGAGGGCGAAGCGGGCACCGAAGGCCTGGTAGCCGCGGAGCGAGACCTTGCAGTGGGTCTCGTTCAACGGCTCTGCCCGTACCCGGTCGGACAACTCCTCCGGCAGGAAGCCCTCGGAGGCACTGTCCTCCGCCGGTCCCGGCCCGGCGATGCCGCCGAGCACGCCGTAGTAGTCGGCCGAGCGGTGCTCGAAGTCCGTCCATGCCTCGATGTCGGAGGCCGGCGGGCGCAGGAGGTCGGCCGAGGCCTGGGCGAGGAGCAGCGGCACCGCCTCCGCTTCCAGCTCCGCCAGCAGGGCCGTGAGCCGGTCGACCGCGGCGAGTGCCTCGCGTCTGCGGCGCGGTCCGGCGAGGAGGCCGCGGATGACGCCTCGCGCCGGTCGGGCGGTGGCGACCAGGCCGGTGACCTCCTCGACCAGGCCCCGCGCGAGTTCCTCGGCGCGGGCCGCCTCGGGTCCGGCGACGACCAGCCGGTGGAGCGCGACGACCAGGGCCGTGCTCAGCGGGTCGCGGTGGTCGACATCGAGCCGGACGGCCACCGTCTGCCCGGCCGCCTCGGCGATCTGACGGGCAGCCGCGACCGCCTGGGCCGCCGTCTGCGCACCCACTCCCGGGAGCAGCCGGAGCGCGTAGACGGACGAGTCCAGGACGTGTCGTACGGTGTCGAGACCGGCGGCCTCCAGCGCGGCGACCCGCAGGCGCCCGTCGGTCGCGTCCTTGAGCCGGGCCACCGGGATGGTGGCCAGCTGGTCCCGCACCAACCGGTCCTGCACACCGGCCACGGCCTGGGCCACCTGTGCCACGGCACCGCGGTGGTCGTCGACGACCGCGGTAGCGGCCGCGTGCAGCCGCTCGGCATCCGCGAGGACGTCCCGGGGCCTGCGGACGGTCCGCTGTCTGTCCCCCACGTACCGCCCCTCCCTCGGCTCGACCGTCCGGCGCCCTTCGGGCCACCCCATGATCCCACCCCGGGCACGGTCCCCGACGCCACGATCGTCCTCCCCGTACCGCCTTGGCCGGTGACCGGCACCCGGCGGCTTCGGCGCGGTCGAAACCGTGCCGAAGCCGCCGGGACGCCGTCGCTCGGCCGGACGTCAGAGGACGCGGATCGCCAGCACCGAACCGTCCGGGTTCACCGAGACCGGCCCGTTCCACTCGGTGTCCCACTGCTCCTCCGGCCAGGTGGTGCGCAGGGCGTGCGCCTTGTGCCGGTAGTCCTCGACCCGGCCGGCCGCCAGGTCGTCGAAGAGGTCCTGCGCGACGCCCGAAAAGGCCTCCACCCGTGTGCCGTTCAGCCGGAAGACGTGGTCGGTGCCGACGCAGGGGACGCCGTGAACGGAGTACGCGACGTCCTGGACGATGCCTGTTCCCGCATGCGTGTACTGCTCGAAGTGGCGCTTTCCCTGCCGCTTCGACAGGTAGCGGGCGGTGGGCTCGCCTCCTCCGGTGAAGGCTGCCAGGCCTGCCGCGTCCGCGTGCGCGAGGACCCGGCGGAACCACCCGTGGTCCTCGGGCCGCACGTGGTAGCCGGAGACCGTCCGGGGCTTCTCGCCGGTCCCCCAGGCGAGGTCGATTCCCGGTACGACGGCGCGGTCCTCCGGAGGGCTGTCGAGGTCGACGTCCCCGGCTCCGGCGGGGAGGTGCAGCGTTCCGTCCCCGGGTGCCTCCAGCAGGTGGAGGGTGATCGGGTCGGTGCCCGGGAGCTCCGTGCCGAACACCATGGCAGGTACCTCGCCCGGCCTCCCGATGTGGAGCGCCTCGACGTGGACGGCGGCCGTGGACAGCTGCGCATGCACCCGTGCGGGCTTGCTGTGCGTCCCCTTGCAGGCGACGAGCACGACCTTCGAGGGCGCCCCGGGCTTCCACACCTCCAGGAGGAAGTGCGGCCGCTTCGATGCCCGGTGGGCCGCGTGCTCCTTCCCGGTCAACGTCCATCCCGCCCGGAGGGCGATCTCGGCGTCGACGACCGAGACCGAGTGGTCCGGGTACCGGCGCCGGAGCACCTCCTGGGCGACGACCAGGGCGAAGCCGACGCCCAGCTCCGCCGACTGCACGGCCTTGTAGTGGCGGATCGGGTTGCGCCCCTCCTCGGAGAGGGTCATGAAGCTTCCGTGGTTGCCGCTCAACGCCTGGCAGTACTTGAGGCTCGCCCAGTGTTCGGCCAGCCCCCGGCCCGCTCCCTGCCGGGCCAGGACGTTGGCCCGGCCGAGCGTGTGCAGCAGCTTCCACGGCGTGAGGCGGATCGACTGCCCGCGGTCCGCGACGGGTACGGCACGCAGCCCGGGCTTGCGCCGCAGCGGTTCACTGTTCTTCGCGCGCCGTTCCTTGTCGTCCGCGGCGGAGACCTCGGCGACGCTCCCGGCCAGGCCGGAGTTCGAGTGGAGCGCCACGCTCCACGGCTGGACGAGGTCCCTCAGGACGGCGGATGCCTTCTTCCCCATCTTCTCTCTCTCCTTCGAGCGGGTCACGGTTGGCACGGCACGGCGTCGGCCGTCACCGGTAGGACTGGCGGGTGCGGCCGGGGTGGGTCTCGGCGAGGTCGTTCAGGGCGGCGTTGACCACCTGCCAGCAGATGCTCAAGGTGTCGCGGTCCGGGCGGTGGCTCTGGCGGGACTCGGCCTTGGGGTGGACGAAGTTGCGGTACTCCCGGAGTTCGTGGCTGAACCTCTTGGCGTCCGCGCCGATCCACCCGGCACCGTGGCAGGCCTCGATCAGCGCGTGCAGGGTGACGCGGTCCTCCGTGGACCGTCCCAGGAGCGAGGGGTCGCGCTCGACGACGCTCTGCAGCAGTACGCCCTCCATCAGCGAACCGAGCATGATGATCGCCGCGACGTGGGCCCCGTTGGCGTAGCAGGTCCGGGCCTCGTCCAGGCGCCGCTGGAGGAGCTCGGCCATGGAATCGTCGGCGATGACGTCGGCCATGACCGCCTTGAGTTCGGTCGCTCCGTAGTGCGTCGGATGGGCCAGCGCCGGGTCGCACGGCACCAGCCGGGCGCTGCCACCGGGGTTCTCCAACCGGTACCCCTCGTGGATCAGGAAGGAGTTGACCGCCGCCACGACCTCGGCCAGCAGGGCGGGCTCGTCGAGGTACTCGCGAGGGTCGGCCAGCCGGAGCAGGACCTTCTCGATCTCCCCGGACACGTCGCGTCGCTCCATCAGCAG
The DNA here is from genome assembly GCF_024172095.1 of Kitasatospora cinereorecta. Taxonomy (GTDB): domain Bacteria; phylum Actinomycetota; class Actinomycetes; order Streptomycetales; family Streptomycetaceae; genus Kitasatospora; species Kitasatospora cinereorecta. The sequence goes on from NZ_JAMZDX010000004.1 coordinate 461,801, forward strand.
TTCGGTCGCCCACTCCCTGCGGTACTGGCCGTCGTACTCGGGCACCTCCTGCCAGCCGGCCCGCTTGAGGAATGCCGCGATCTCGAACCCGCGGCGGTAGTAGAGGTCGTCGTCGCCGGCGACGACGCGGGCGAGTTCCTCCAGCGTGTTCTCGTCCAGGGTGAGGTCGTACCGGGTGGACTGGGACTGGTTCATGCCGTTCCTTCGGTCGTTCCGGATTCGGGTTCGGAGTCCGTTTCGGATTCCGGTTCGGAGTCGGGGAGTTCGTCGCCGGACTGCAGCTCGAGGGGCGTCCAGGCGGGCGCGTCCTCGGGCGGCCGCGGCGATGCGGACGGCCGGGTGTAGTCGGCCGGATGGATGCCCGACCGCTCGAGCTCCAGCCAGAGACCGGCCAGGGCCTCGTCCGGGTCGATCGCGAACTCGCTCTCCCGGACGCGCCAGAACCGCCAGCCGACGCGCTGGAGTTCGCGGTCGCGCTGGTGGTCGTGGCGGATCTGTTCGAGGGTGGAGTGGTAGTAGTCGCCGTCGCACTCCACACCCAGCCGGCCCCGTGCGCCCACGACCACGAGGTCGATGCGCTTGCTGCCCGCGGGGTACTGGGGCACCACGTGGTAGCCCTTCTCCTTCAGCCGCAGGTAGACCCGCTGCTCGAAGAGGGAGTCGAACGGCGCTCGCCGCACGTCGGGCAACACGGCCCCGAGGTCGGCAGCTTCCGCCATCGCGGCCGGCGGGTTCTGCATGTAGCCGAGCAGGTTGAGCCGCAGGTCGCCGGGCTTGAGCTGGTCCGGCGGCACGGAGTAGAAGAGCCGCATCTGGTCCTGCGCCCGGCTGGCCGCCACGTTGTAGGCCTGCTGCTCGCTGCGCAGACCGCCGGCGATGCGCCGTACCCGGTCCACCACCATCGACAGCAGGATGACGTGCCGTTCGTCGCCCTGGAACTGCGCGGGTGTGCCGACCCGGATGCGGTGGCGCTCCCGGACCGGGGCGGGGATGCGCTGCTCGATCAACTGCTCCAGCAGGCGGACCTGGCCGGTGCCCTGGAGCACGATGGCTCCCATGGTCTTGTTCTCGTAGGCCGGGTCCGCGGTCAGCTCGACAAGGCAGTCGACGACCGCCTCGGCCTCCCTGGGATTCCGGATCCGACCGTCCCTGCCTTCGGCGACCCCGCCCTCGACGTAGTGCGTCAGCAGTGGGTCGAGCCGCTCGCCGCCGTACTGGCGGAGCGGGATGAGCCCGGGCGGGGTGTAGAACGTCTCCGAGGACCAGCCGATGATCTCGGGCATGCACCGGAAGTGTTCCTGCAGGCGGATGGTCGACGGGAAGAGGGCCGACAGCAGCTGGTACAGGTTGGAGTGCGGCATGTACAGCTGCCGCAGGTGCGCGGGGACTTCGGGAAGGTGGGCGGTCAGGCGGTCCTGGATCTGCTGGGTGCGCCCGAACCCGGTGACGGGGGGAGTGCACTGCTTGTCGTCCCCGACCACGATGATCCGCGGGGCGAGCCAGAGCAGGAAGAGCGCGTCCATGCCGGCCTGGCTGGCCTCGTCCACGATCACCACGTCGAACGCGTCCTGCTGCGGCTGGATCATCTCGGCCACTCGGGCAATGGGCATCACCCAGGCCGGCACCGCCCCCTGGGCGATGTGCATCGCACTGCGGGCGGCCGCCTTGAAGTGGGATGCGTTCTTTCCCTTGCCCTTCCCGTACGAGGCCATGTGCGTGCGGTAGGCCTGCAGGGCCGAGCGCTGTTCCGAGGTCATCCGGACCAGGCAGTGCAGGCGACCGTGGGCGGCGGCCAGGTCGCCGGTGAGCTCCTCCAACTTGGCCTCGTGCTCGGTCAGCTCACCGTCGAGCCGCTGTTCCCGGCCGGGGGCGCGCTCGTCCTCGATGAACCGGGAGGCCTGCGCCCAGGCCCAGGCCTCCCGGAGTCGGCCGAGCCGCTCGTCCCAGGCCGGGTCCTCGGCCTCGGATTCGAGGCGCCCCGCGAGGGCGGGCGACGCGGCGCGGAGTGCTCCGAGCAGTTCGGCGCAGCGCCGGCCTCGCTCGTCCCGCCGCTGGGCCGCCGCGAGCGCTTCGAGTTCTTTGGTGTAGCGGTCGACGTCGCCGTCGCGCAGGGCCTCGGCCATGGCCAGGGCCTCGAGCGGCGGAGCCGTACCGTCGTCCTCACCCCGCAGGATCGCGTGCCATCGGGCCAGGCGCGCCGACGCCTCCTCGGCACGCTGCCGACCGGCCAGGGCCGACGCGGCCTCGGCGAAGTCCTGCCACGCCTGCGGCCGGGTCAGGTCGAGGTACGTGCCGTGGCGCACGAGGAGGTCGTCGACCTTTTCGCGGATCAGGCCGAAGGCGTCGACGTCCGTCAGATGCCGGTACCGCTCGCGCAGCGCGGCCAGGCGTACCTCGAGCGGCGCCTCCGCCACGGCCGCGCCCACCTGGTCCCAGCGGGCGGCGACGGCCGCGAGTGCCGCGTGGGCCCGCAGGTGGACGAGGACCGCTCGCAGATCCTCCGCGGAAGCCGGCGCCCTGCCGTCCACCCGGCAGGTGTTGAGGAGTTCTTCGGCCTCCCGCTGTGCCTTCGGCACGAACCAGGTGCGCAGCTGTCGTCCCGCTGCCAGGTGGGCGGTGAGGGCGGGGACCGTGGCCGCCAGTCGGTTGGCGTGTTCGGGTGTCAGCGTCTCCGGAAGGACCACCGTGCGCAGGCCGATCCGCTCGAGGTCGTCGGTCACCTCCGAGAGGACGCCGGCGACATCGGCGACCCGACGCCACAGCTCGGGGTTGCGTCGGCCGAGCCGGTCCGCCAGAGCCCTCGCCACCCAGGTCTCGGTCCCCCAGTCCGCGGCCTCCCGGTGGATGCCCAGCCGGTGCAACCTGCTCCTGGCGGAGCCGAGCAGCTCGGTCAGGCCGTCGGTGACGGAGGTCTCCAGCGCCGCCAACTGGTTGCGCACCCGGACGGCCTCCGGCGAGAGCCCGTGGACGCTCAGTCGGCTCGCCGCGACGGCCGTTGCGACCTGGCCGGGCGTCGGCAGTGTTCCGGCCGCCCGGAACACCCCGGACCCGGTCCACTGACCGGCCCCGTCCCTCAGCAGCGCCAGCAGTTCCTCCGCCTCTACCGGCGACAGCGGAGGCGCCGCAGGCGACCGGTCGGGAAGGTTCCCGATCCAGTTCAGCCGCACCGCCCCGTCCTGCACCTTCTGCACGATCGCGGCGAGCGTTCCCGAGTAGCCCGGTGCGACCTCCGGGTGCTGGTAGATCTCCGCCTCCCGCAGGGAGATCACCTGCTCGGTGAGCAGCTTGATCCTGCTGCGGACCTCGTACCGGCGCTCCGTCAACCGGCGGATCTCGTCCCGCAGCTGACCGGTGTCCCCTGCCGCCACCTGGTCGCTCAGCGCGTTGATGGTGCGCTCCAGCTCGTTGGCGCCGTCCTGACGGGTGCTGCTGAGCAGGAGAACGCACAGATCCCGGACGGCGGGCGGGAGTTTGTCGCGAAGAACCGTCAACGCCTGGTCCCGTGCGCTGGTGACGAGGACCCGCTGTCCTTGGGCCAGAAGTGCGGACACCAGATTGGCGATGGTGTGGGTCTTGCCGGTCCCCGGCGGCCCCTGCACCACCACGCCGGTGTCGCGCTGCAGCCGTTGAAGGACGGACCGCTGCTGCGCGTTGGTCTTGCCCGGGAACAGCGGCTCGTCACCGAAGAGCTCGGGAGGCTGTCTCCCACCCCAGACCTGCCGGTCCTCGGAGTCCAGTGACATCACCAACTGCGCCAGACCGAGCGGGGCGTGCCGCTCGGCGACCACGGTCTCGGCGATGCGGTCGTAGAAGCCCAGGACCGCGTTGCGGTCCCTCGGCCGCATCAGGAGGGCCGGTGCGAACGTCAGCCTGGTGCCCGCCTCCGGCCCGCTCGGCGGCCGCCAGTTGGTGCTGAACGCCACCGGGCGGGGCAGCACCAGGTCCAGCCACTGGGAGAGGCAGTCCAGCGTCTCCTCGCTCAGCAGGTGGAGGGGCCGCGCGGAGAGTTCCTCGTCGAACGCCGCGGAACGCTCCGGCACCCACCCGTCGTCCGTGTCGAGGAAGTCCCGGTCCTCCAGCCGCACCGCCCCAGCTCCCGTGAGGTGGACGGTGATCCGCGCGGTCCGCCGGTCCACCTGGGTCTCCACCCGCCGCGAGAGCACGTGCCGGTGGACGGCCGCGCCGTTCGGCTCGCTCCAGGACAGCAGACCCACCGCGAGAACCAGCTCGTACTGGTCGTCCTGCTGCGCCAACTGCTGGTGCCAGTGGTAGACCTTCTCGTAGAGCTCCCGTTGAGGCCGCTCGGACCGTTCCCGTTCCGCCCACAGGCGCCAGCGTGTGAGCCACGATCCGTACGCCCGAAGGACGTCCGGGGCGTCCCCCCGCGCGACGGTGGCCTCCTCGCCGCCCTGCCGGCCGTCGCCCACAGCCGTGGCCGGGGCCCACGTCCGGTGCGGTCCCTCCTCGGCCAGCGGCGGGTCCTCGGCATCGGCGTCGCGGCACAGCCGCTCGTCGACCCACCCCTCCAGTACCGGCGGAAGCTCCGGCGCCGCCGCCTGCGGAACGTGGTCCAGGACCAGGAGCGGGCGGTCGTCGTCGGACGGCCTGGGCACCTTCGCCGGCAGGTCGGCCAGCCAGAGCGGCCCCCAGGGGCGGGTGTCCCGGAGCCGCTGATGGCTGCTCTGCACGACCTCGCGCAGGAATCCGACCAGCGCGGCGGTCTGGCCGATGACATCGGGATCACCCGCATGTCGTCGTGGAACGCTCACCATTCTCCCTTCGATCGGTGACGAACGTTCCAGGATGGGGGCGGCCGTCGGCGACGGAAAGCGATCACGGCAAAGTGGCCGAAGATACGCTGAGCGATGGCCGAGACACGCTCGGTCGCCGGGCGTACGCCGGCGCAGAGAACGGCAGTCGGTACGCCACCTTCAGCATTGCGGGACGGCACTGACGGTTCGCCCGGCCTCCGGCGGATGCGGACGTGTACGGCCGAGCGGGATCCGGTCCGACGATTGGCCCGACCGGCCGTCAGGCGCGCCGGTCGACACGCCACGACCGGCGGACCATCGCCCGTCGGCGCGGGGAGCCGCGCCTACTGTCGCCAGCGCCAGAAAGGGCACCCCTACAACCTCTACGACGGAAGCGGAGAATCCCTCATGAACCGGCTCATCACCCGGACGCTGACCCTGCTCGCCGTCGCCGGCATCGCCGCCGTGCCGACCACCGCGAGCGCGGACGCGGTCCCCGGCGGCAACCACGGGACGGTCGTCGTCGGCAACGGCAACCAGGTCGCCGGCTACGACCTCATCAACGCGGGCCACGACGCCACCGTCGGCTCCCAGAACGGCAGCTCGACCGGGTCGGCCGAGGCGCCCGCCACGGACGCGGCCGAGGCGCCCGAGGCGGCGGGTGGCAACTACGGCACAGTGGTCGTCGGGAACGGCAACCAGGTCGCGGGCGACGACATCATCAATGCCATGAACGACGCCACCGTCGGCTCCTACAACGGCGCCTCCGGGATGGCGGCGATGATGACCACCGCGCTGCGCCCGATCACGGGCTGAGGCCGAAGCGACGGCCGACGTTCGACGAGGCCAGCCCGGCGCGGGACCGGCCCGGGGTTACGGGGTGGCGGCGGCTCCGCCGACGCTGATCAGTCCGCTCTCGTAGGCGGCCACCACCGCCTGCGCCCGGTCGCGGAGGCCGAGCTTGCCGAGGATCCGGGCGACGTGGGTCTTGACGGTCGCCTCCGAGAGCTGGAGTCCGGCCGCGAGTTCGGCGTTGCTGAGTCCCCGACCGAGCAGGCTCATGACCTCCAGCTCGCGCGGTGTCAGCGCGGCCAGGGAGCGGTGCAACTCGGTGGTACCGGAGTCGCGGCGGGCGAAGCGTTCGACCAGGCGCCGGGTGATGGCCGGGGCCAGCAGCGCGTCGCCGGTGCGCACCAGGCGGACGGCGGCGGTGAGCTGCTCGGGGCTGACGTCCTTGAGCAGGAAGCCGCTCGCACCGGCGGAGAGCGCGGCGTAGACGTAGTGGTCGAGGTCGAAGGTGGTCAGGATGATCACCCGGGGGCTGTCGGCAGCGTCCGTGACGATCCGCCGGGTGGCCTCCAGGCCGTCCGTCTCGGGCATCCGGATGTCCATCAGCACCACGTCGGGCCGGGTGCGGCGGACCGCCTCGACCGCCTCGGTGCCGTTGGTGGCCTCGGCGACGACCTCGATGCCCTCGGACATCAGGATCAGCCGGAACCCGGTGCGCACCAGGGTCTGGTCGTCGGCCAGCACCACGCGCAGCGGCCCGGTCACGCTTGCTCCGGCGGTCACGCTTCCTCCAGGGGGATCAGGGCGCGGACCCGGAAGCCGCCGCGCGGTCGCGGTCCGGTCTCCAGGGTGCCGCCGTGGACGGCGAGGCGTTCGCGCAGGCCGATCAGTCCGCGCCCGTTGCCGGTGGCCGCGGTGGCGCTCGGACGGCCTCCGGTGTCGGAGATCTCGAGGTGGAGCCGTTCGACGCCGTACTCGACCCGGACGTCGACCCGCACCTGGCCGCCGGCTCCGCCCGCATGCTTGATCACGTTGGTCAGTGCCTCCTGCACCACCCGGTAGGCGGCGAGTTGGACGGCGGGCGGCACCGCCCGCGGCGGGCCCTGCACCGTCAGCTCGACGGGCAGCCCGGCCCGCCGGACCCCGTCGACCAGGGCGTCGAGCCGGTCCAGGCCGGGCTGGGGGGCCAGGTCGACCGAGGTGGGGTCGGGCCCGTCGGGCCCGCCGTGTCCGTCGGAGTCCATCGTGAGCAGGCCCATCACCTGGCGCAGTTCGGTCATCGCGGCCCGGCCGCCGCTCTCGACGGCGAGCAGGGCCTCGCGGGCGAGGGCGGGCTCGCTGTCCATGATCTTGCGGGCGGCGCCGGCCTGGATGACCATCACCCCGACGTTGTGGGTGACCACGTCGTGCAACTCGCGTGCGATCCTGGCCCGTTCGTGTTCGACGGCGCGGATCAGCGCCTCGAACCGCTCGCGTTCCAGCGCCACGAGCCGCTTGCGCTGCTCGTCGACCCGGCGCCGCCACTGCCGGATCTCGTACGCCACCACCAGCACCGGGGCCAGCACCAGCAGGCCGATCACGCCGTTCGGGAACTCCGGCAGCTTCGCCTCGGTCCACAGGACCACCAGCCCGGCCGCCGCCGGCGCCAGCGCGGCGAGCGTCGCCACCCGGTGGCCACCGTGGACGGCGGCGCTGTGGATCGCGACCAGGCAGACCACCCCGTCCCAGTACGCGATGTCGCCGGAGAGCCACCCGGTGGGCAGGGCCAGCGCCACGACGGCCCACAGCACCGCCACTGGGAAGCGGCGGCGCAGGACCAGCGGCAGGGGTGCGAGGACGACCAGCAGGGGCAGTCCGAGCCAGTCGACCGGGCCGTCGGAGATCGACACGTACCGGGCCCCGACCAGCGCGAGGACCAGGGCCAGCGCCGCGTCGAACCATCGGCCGCCGCGCGTCCCCTGGCGGGGTGGGAGCAGGTTCATCACGGACACGATTGTGGCCGACCGCCCCGGCCCGGCACATCCTCCTTCGTGATCAATGGGCCTGCATCTTCCGGATACCTCGCAAGGATGACACCGGGCGCCATGGTCCTGACGGGGTATGTGATTTGCCCCGCCCGGCCGACGTGCCGAACCGCCCCTCCGCGCCAGGCTTCACAGCGTCACGGCAGCACGCCGAAGCGGACCGAAGGAGACCACAGATGTCCACGCCCGTCATCGAGTTGAGCGGAGTCAGCCGCCGGTACGACGAGGGACCGCCAGCCCTGGACGCGGTGTCCCTGACCGTGGAGGCGGGGGAATCCGTGGCGGTGCTCGGCCCGTCGGGCAGCGGCAAGTCCACCCTGCTCAACCTCGTCGCCGGCCTGGACCGGCCGAGCGCGGGCACAGTCACCGTGGACGGCGTCCGCGTGGACCGGCTCGGTGAGGCGGGTGCCGCCCGCTACCGCCGGGCCAAGGTCGGCATGGTGTTCCAGTTCTTCAACCTGCTGGACGACCTGACGGTGGTCGAGAACGTCCTGCTCCCGGCCGAGTTGGCCGGGGTCGAACGCGCCGAGGCGCGGCGCCGCGCGGCGGAGCTGCTCGACGTCCTGGGGATCGCCCGCCATGCCCGCGCCCACCCGGCCCGGCTCTCCGGCGGTGAGCGCCAACGGGTCGCGGTGGCCCGGGCGTTGATGAACCGGCCGGCCCTGCTGCTGGCGGACGAGCCGACCGGCGCGCTGGACTCCGCCTCGGGCGAGGACGTCAAGCGCCTCATCACCGACCTGAACGCGGACGGCCAGACCATCGTCACCGTCACCCACGACCTGGCCCTGGCCCGCGCCTGCGCGAGCCGTACGGTCACCCTGGTGGACGGCCGGATCGCCGCCGACTCCCGGACGGAGGCCGTCCGATGAGGGGGGTCGGGCGGGTGGTGCGGGCGGGGGTGCGTCGCCGGCGGGTCCAGACGGTGGTGATCCTGCTGGCCGCGTTCATCGCGGTGACGGCGTCCGTCCTCGGCGGCTCCCTGCTGGTGGCCTCCGACGGACCGTTCGACCACGCCTTCGCCGACCGGCACGGCGCCCACCTGACGGTGGAGTTCGACCCCGCCCGGGCCGATGCCTCGCAGGTCGGGGCGACCGGCCGCGCCGCCGGGGTGACCGCCGCCGCGGGGCCGTTCCGCACCGCGACGCTCGACCCGCAGGGCGGCCCGGAGCTCGGCCTCCCGGCCGGCGTCTCCCTCCCGCCGCTGCGGGTCGTCGGCCGCACCGACCCGGGCGGCCCGGTGGACCGCCTCACGCTGCTGCGCGGCAGCTGGCCCTCGACCCCCGGCGAGGTCGTGCTGTCCGTCGACTGGCCGAGCCCGATCACGGACCTCGGCACGACCCTGCACTTCCCCGGGCTGCCCGGCGATCCCACTCTCACCGTGGTCGGCTTCGGCCGCTCGGTCGGCCGCAGCGGCGACGCCTGGGTCACCCCGTCCGGGATCACGGCCCTGACCAATCCCGGCACCCCGGGCGGCTACCAGATGCTGTACCGCTTCGCCGCCGCCGACACCGAGACCCGGATCGCCGCCGACAGGGCCGCCGTCACCGCGGCCGCGCCCCCCGGGGCGGTGCGCGGCGCGCAGTCCTGGCTCACCACCAAGCGGGGCTCGGACCGCAACACGGCGCTCTTCGTGCCGCTGCTCGTCGCGTTCGGGCTGCTGGGCGTCCTGATGTCGGTGCTGATCGTCGGGGTGGTCGTGGCCGGCTCGGTCGGTACGGCGACCCGGCGGATCGGCATCCTCAAGGCCGTCGGCTTCACCCCCGCCCTGGTGGTCCGCTCCTACCTGGGCCAGGCGCTGGTCCCGGCCTCCGGCGGCACCGCGCTGGGTATCGTTGCGGGCAACGCCCTCGCCGTCCCGGTGCTCTCCGCCACCGCCCAGGTCTACGGCACCACTTCGGTGGTCGTCGCCCCGTGGATCGACCTCGCCGTGGCCGCGGGCGCGCTCGGCCTGGTGACGCTCACCGCGTGGGCGGCCGCCCTGCGGGCCGGCCGGCTGCGCACCGTCGACGCCCTGGCCGTCGGCCGGACCGCCCGCCGCACCCACGGCCGGCACGTCACCCGGCTGACGGCCCGGCTGCCGCTCCCCCGGCCGGTCGCCCTCGGCCTGGCCCTGCCGTTCGCCCGCCCGGCGCGCGCGGCGGGCCTGATGGCGGCGATCCTGTTCGGCACCGCCGCCACCACCTTCGCCGTCGGCATCGCCGCCACGACGAACTGGGTGCAGCAGGCCAAGAACCACGACACCAGCGATGTCGCGGTACGGCTCCTTCCCCCGCCGACCGCCGCCGCCTCACCGACCGCCTCCGCCAACGCTTCCCCAAGCGCCGACGCTTCCCGTACCGCGGGCGATCCCGCCGCCCTGGCCGCCGCGGTCGACCGGGCGCTGGCCGCGCGGGCGGAGACGGGGACGTCCTACAGCGTCGGGCAGGGCGAGCTGACCGTCGCGGGCGTGGCCGGCACCACCACGGTCTTCACCTTCAAGGGCGACGCCTCCGCGGCCGGCTACCGGATGGTCTCCGGCCGCTGGTTCCGGGGGCCCGGCGAGGCCGTCGCCCCGTCGACCTTCCTGACCGCGGCCGGCGCGAAGGTCGGGGACACCGTCCGACTGGAGGACCACGGCCGGACGGTGCCCGTGCGGATCGTCGGCGAGGTCTTCGACCCGCACACGCAGACCAACGAGGTCCTCACCGACGCCGCCGCCCTCCCCGACCTGCCACCCCGGAGCTACCACATCTCCGTCCGGCACGGCAGCGACGCGGCCCGGTACCTCGACGGGCTCCGCACGGAACTCACCCCCCTCGGCATCACCGTGGAGAGCGGCCGGGCCGGCGGGTCGAGCGACGTGATCGCCGCGCTGGACGCACTGACCGGTCTGCTCACCCTGATGCTGGTCGCGGTGGCAGGCCTCGGGGTGCTCACCACCGTCACCCTCGACGTGCACGAACGCGTCCGCGAGATCGGCACCGCCAAGGCGCTCGGCATGACACCGCGCCAGACCACCGCGATGGTGCTGGCCTCCGTCGCCCCCGGCGGCCTGGTCGGCGGCGCCGTCGGACTGCTCGCGGGCGTCGCGCTGCACACCGTCACCGCGCCCGCGATGGCCCACGGCGCCGGACTGACCTTCCCCGCCGCGGCGCTGCACGTCTACCCGCCGGCGGAGCTCGTCCTGCTCGGCGCGGGCGGTCTGCTGATCGCCGTCCTCGGCGCGCTGCTCCCCGCCACCCGCACCGCCCGCGCCCGCACGGTCACGGCGCTGCGCGCAGAGTGACGCCTGGACACTTTCTCAGCGCTCGGGGTCGACCGCGTCCGCCGCCGTGATTCCGGGGGCCGGCGCCGGTGCGCGGAGCGTCCGACGGACGGCGTCGCGCAGCCAGCGGTGGGCCCCGTCGGCCGTGTGTCGCGGGTGCCAGGCCATGCCGATGGTCAGCGGCGGCAGGGCCAGGGGGATGTCGAGAAGGACCAGCCCGAGGGCGCCCGCGTCGCGGGTGAGCGGCGAGGGCGCGGCACCGGGCTGTGCGGCGGGCACCAGGCAGACCACGTCGCTGCGGGCGGCGAGGGTCATCGCGGCCAGGTGGCTGGGGAGGACGACGCCGACCCGCCGGTGAAGGCCCTGCTCGGCCAGGGCGGTGTCGAGCGGACCGCTGAACCGGCCGCGGCGGCTGACCGCGACGTGCGCGGCGGCCGCGAGCCGAGCCGGGGTCAGCGTCCCTTCGGTGAGCGGATGGCCGGACCGGACGGCGGCGACCATCCGGAGGCTGACCAGGTCCTCGACCCGGGTCTCGGGATCCACGTGGTCGATGGACCCCACCTCCAGGTCGATCCGGCCGTCGCGCAGCGCGGGCCCGGCTTCCCACTCCTCGGCCCCGATCCGGAACGAGACCCCGGGCGCCTCCTGCTCGGCCAGCCTCAACAGCCCGGGGGCCAGCGCCGAGCCGACCAGGTCGGCGGCCTGGAGCGTGAAGGTGCTGCGCAGGCCGGCGAGGTCGACGCTCGCACCCGGGCTGAGCAGCGCGCCGAGGCTGCGGACCACTGCGGCGGCTTCCTCGCGCAGGGCCTGGGCGCGCGGGGTGGGCACCATCGTCTGGCCGGCCCGGACCAGCAGGGGGTCCTGGAGGATGCGCCGCAAGCGGGCGAGGGTGCGGCTCATGGCGGCGGGCGAGGTGTGCAGCCGCGCGGCGGCACGGGTCACGCTGTGCTCGGCCAGCAGTGCGTCCAGCGCGATGGCGAGATTGGCGTCGATCACCGGATCCGGGCTGTTCACCTGCATCATTCCATTCCGAGCAATGATTGCGTGCCGAAGTTCCCATTGTGGCAGCACTGCGGTCGTCAGCAGGATGAGGGACGTACCGAACCGGCACGACCTCCGAGGATTTCATGATCGTCATTACTGCTCCCACCGGGAACATCGGCCGTCACCTGCTCTCCCGGCTCCTGGAGTCCGCACCCGCCGCGAGCGAGGACCTGCGGGTGATCGTGCGCGACCCCGCCCGGCTTCCGGACACGGCACGCGGCCGCGTCGAGGTGATCACCGGCTCGCACGCGGAGCCCGCGGTCCTCGACCGGGCCTTCGACGGTGCGGACGCCGTCTTCTGGCTCGTCCCCCCGGACGCCTCCCGCACCCCGCACGACGCCTACACCGGCTTCACCCGCCCCGCCGTCAAGGCGCTCACCGACCACGGCGTCGGCCATGTCGTCGGCGTCTCCGCACTCGGCCGATCCACCCCTCTCGCCGACCGGGCCGGCCTCGTCACCGCCTCCCTCGCGATGGACGACCTCATCGCCGGCGCCGGCGTCGCCTACCGGGCGCTGGCCTGCCCGTCCTTCTTCGAGAACCTCCTGGAAGACGTCGACACGATCCGCGAGAACGGTGTCTTCACCGACGCCGTCCACCCCGACCTCAAGGCCCCCCTGGTCGCCGTCACCGACATCGCGGCCGCCGCCGCCCGCCTCCTGCTCGACCGCTCGTGGGCCGGCGCCGGCAGCGTCCCGGTCGTCGGACCGCAGGACCTCTCCCCCAACGACCGGGCCCGCATCATGACCGAACAGCTCGGCCGCCCCGTCCGCTACCGACACCAGCCGCTCGACGAGCTGTACACCACCCTCGTCGGCTACGGACTCAACGAGGCGTTCGTCCAGGGCATCGTCGACATGAAGCGCGCCAAGGACGACGGCCTCGACGCCGGCATCGCCCGCACCCCGAACACCACCGCCCCCACCGGCTTCGCGCAGTGGTGCGCCCAGACCCTCAAGCCCGCCGTCCTCTCCGCACCCGCCACCCCGGAGGCATCCTGATGCCCACCGACCCGACCGAACCGCCGGTCACCGCGTTCATGCTGCTCAAGACCACACCCGAGTGGCTCGCCCTGACCGTCCCGGAACGCGTGCACGCCTTCACCACCCACGTCCTGCCGGCCATTCACGCCAGGACCACCGGCGTCCGATCACGCTTCTACGACACGGAGTTCTACTCCGCCCGCGTCACCGACGTCTGGGTGTGGGAGGCCGAGAGCCACTACGCCTACCAGCTCCTCATCGACGCCCTCCGCGAAACCCCCTTCTGGGACCGCTACTTCGAGATCGTCGACCTCCTCGTCGGCACCGAGAACGGCTACGCGCGGACCTACGGCCTCGAACCCGTCGCCACCATCACCGCCTGACCGCGGAATAATCCGCTGGGCCTCCCGCACCGTCGGCCGGTACCGTGCCGAAACGATCTCAGGGGGTGGAGCGATGGGGGTGGACCGATGCGGCCGGTGCGGCCGGTGCGGCCGGTGCTGCTGGTGGACGTCGACGGACCACTCAATCCGTACGCGGCGAAGCCGTACAGACGTCCCGACGGCTACCGGACGCACCGGCTTCTGACACCGCAATGGGAAGCGGCCGAACGGCAACGGCTCACCGAGTGGGGGATGCCCAACAGGCCCGTCAAGCCGCTGCGGGTCTGGCTCAACCCGGACCACGGGCCGGCGCTGGCCGAGCTCCCGTACGACCTCGTCTGGGCCACCACCTGGGAAGAGGAAGCCAACGACTTCCTGGCGCCCCTGCTGCGGCTGCCCGCGCTGCCCTTCATCGCCTGGTCCGATCCACGGCCCCGGCCGGAGGGCGGCGTGTTCTGGAAGACACCGGACATCGTCACGTGGGCCCAGGGACGTCCGTTCGCCTGGATCGACGACCAGATCACCGACGCGGACCGCGCCTGGGTCCGAACACACCACAACGGCCCGGCACTGCTGCACCGGGTGGACCCCCGGACAGGGCTGACCGCCGCCGACTTCGCCACCCTGGCGGACTGGGCGGCCGGCCAGCGCTGACAGACCGGGCCCGGAAATGTGAAAAGCCCCTCCCGGGTCTCCCCGGGAGGGGCTATTTCTGAAGAATTGTTCGGCGGCGTCCTACTCTCCCACAGGGTCCCCCCTGCAGTACCATCGGCGCTGTGAGGCTTAGCTTCCGGGTTCGGAATGTAACCGGGCGTTTCCCTCACGCTATGACCACCGAAACACTATGAAACTGTCGACCCGCCGGCAGGGCGGTCGTTGTTTCAGAACAACACAGTGGACGCGAGCAACTGAGGACAAGCCCTCGGCCTATTAGTACCGGTCAACTCCACCCCTCACGAGGCTTCCATATCCGGCCTATCAACCCAGTCGTCTACTGGGAGCCTTACCCTCTCAAGGAGGTGGGAGTGCTCATCTCGAAGCAGGCTTCCCGCTTAGATGCTTTCAGCGGTTATCCCTCCCGAACGTAGCCAACCAGCCATGCCCTTGGCAGAACAACTGGCACACCAGAGGTTCGTCCGTCCCGGTCCTCTCGTACTAGGGACAGCCCTTCTCAACACTCCTACGCGCACAGCGGATAGGGACCGAACTGTCTCACGACGTTCTAAACCCAGCTCGCGTACCGCTTTAATGGGCGAACAGCCCAACCCTTGGGACCTACTCCAGCCCCAGGATGCGACGAGCCGACATCGAGGTGCCAAACCATCCCGTCGATATGGACTCTTGGGGAAGATCAGCCTGTTATCCCCGGGGTACCTTTTATCCGTTGAGCGACGGCGCTTCCACAAGCCACCGCCGGATCACTAGTCCCTACTTTCGTACCTGCTCGACCCGTCAGTCTCACAGTCAAGCTCCCTTGTGCACTTACACTCAACACCTGATTGCCAACCAGGCTGAGGGAACCTTTGGGCGCCTCCGTTACTCTTTAGGAGGCAACCGCCCCAGTTAAACTACCCACCAGACACTGTCCCTGATCCGGATCACGGACCCAGGTTAGACATCCAGCACGACCAGAGTGGTATTTCAACGTCGACTCCACGACAACTGGCGTTGCCGCTTCACAGTCTCCCACCTATCCTACACAAGCCGAACCGAACACCAATATCAAGCTATAGTAAAGGTCCCGGGGTCTTTCCGTCCTGCTGCGCGAAACGAGCATCTTTACTCGTAATGCAATTTCACCGGGCCTGTGGTTGAGACAGTCGAGAAGTCGTTACGCCATTCGTGCAGGTCGGAACTTACCCGACAAGGAATTTCGCTACCTTAGGATGGTTATAGTTACCACCGCCGTTTACTGGCGCTTAAGTTCTCAGCTTCGCCACGACGAATCGTGACTAACCGGTCCCCTTAACGTTCCAGCACCGGGCAGGCGTCAGTCCGTATACATCGCCTTACGGCTTCGCACGGACCTGTGTTTTTAGTAAACAGTCGCTTCTCGCTGGTCTCTGCGGCCACCACCAGCTCGGGGAGCAAGTCCCGTCACCAGCAATGGCCCCCCTTCTCCCGAAGTTACGGGGGCATTTTGCCGAGTTCCTTAACCACAGTTCACCCGAACGCCTCGGTATTCTCTACCTGACCACCTGAGTCGGTTTGGGGTACGGGCCGCCATGAAACTCGCTAGAGGCTTTTCTCGACAGCATAGGATCATCCACTTCACCACAATCGGCTCGGCATCAGGTCTCAGCCTTGATGTGAGGCGGATTTGCCTACCTCACGGCCTACACCCTTACCCCGGGACTACCACCGCCCGGGCTGGACTACCTTCCTGCGTCACCCCATCGCTCACCTAATACCCCGTTGGGTCACCGGCTCCACCACGTCCCTTTGTCCGAAGACTCCGGGCCGGCTTCACGGGCTTAGCATCAGAGGGTTCAGCGTTGGCGCTTCAAAGCGGGTACGGGAATATCAACCCGTTGTCCATCGACTACGCCTGTCGGCCTCGCCTTAGGTCCCGACTTACCCTGGGCAGATCAGCTTGACCCAGGAACCCTTGGTCAATCGGCGCAAGAGTTTCCCACTCTTGTATCGCTACTCATGCCTGCATTCTCACTCGTGAACCGTCCACAACTCGATTCCTCGGCTGCTTCACCCGGCACACGACGCTCCCCTACCCATCACAGCGGGCGTTGGCCCTATTGCTGCAATGACACGACTTCGGTGATGTGCTTGAGCCCCGCTACATTGTCGGCGCGGAATCACTTGACCAGTGAGCTATTACGCACTCTTTCAAGGGTGGCTGCTTCTAAGCCAACCTCCTGGTTGTCTCTGCGACTCCACATCCTTTCCCACTTAGCACACGCTTGGGGACCTTAGTCGGTGTTCTGGGCTGTTTCCCTCTCGACCATGGAGCTTATCCCCCACAGTCTCACTGCCGCGCTCTCACTTACCGGCATTCGGAGTTTGGCTAAGGTCAGTAACCCGGTGAGGCCCATCGCCTATCCAGTGCTCTACCTCCGGCAAGAAACACGCGACGCTGCACCTAAATGCATTTCGGGGAGAACCAGCTATCACGGAGTTTGATTGGCCTTTCACCCCTAACCACAGGTCATCCCCCAGGTTTTCAACCCTGGTGGGTTCGGTCCTCCACGCGGTCTTACCCGCGCTTCAACCTGCCCATGGCTAGATCACTCCGCTTCGGGTCTTGGGCATGCAACTCAGACGCCCTATTCGGACTCGCTTTCGCTACGGCTACCCCACACGGGTTAACCTCGCTACACACCGCAAACTCGCAGGCTCATTCTTCAAAAGGCACGCAGTCACAGTCCGAAGACTGCCCCCACGGCTTGTAGGCACACGGTTTCAGGTACTATTTCACTCCGCTCCCGCGGTACTTTTCACCATTCCCTCACGGTACTATCCGCTATCGGTCACCAGGGAATATTTAGGCTTAGCGGGTGGTCCCGCCAGATTCACACGGGATTTCTCGGGCCCCGTGCTACTTGGGAAATGAGCAAGCAAGCCGCTGATGTTTCGTCTACGGGGGTCTTACCCTCTACGCCGGACCTTTCGCATGTCCTTCGACTACACCAACGGTTTCTGACTCGCCGACCGGCCGGCAGACCGATCAAGCTCACTCCCACGACCCCGTCACGGCAACCCCTGCCGGGTCTCACACCATGACGGTTTAGCCTCATCCGGTTTCGCTCGCCACTACTCCCGGAATCACGGTTGTTTTCTCTTCCTGCGGGTACTGAGATGTTTCACTTCCCCGCGTTCCCTCCACATACCCTATGTGTTCAGGTATGGGTGACAGCCCATGACGACTGCCGGGTTTCCCCATTCGGACACCCCCGGATCAAAGCTCGGTTGACAGCTCCCCGGGGCCTATCGCGGCCTCCCACGTCCTTCATCGGTTCCTGGTGCCAAGGCATCCACCGTGCGCCCTTAAAAACTTGGCCACAGATGCTCGCGTCCACTGTGCAGTTCTCAAACAACGACCAGACACCCACCCGAACAGGCATGGGACCGGCACTCCATGAGGCAACTTCCGTTCCCTCAGGACCCAACAACGTGCCCGACACACCAAGCGGTGACCCACGTTCCACGCCGAAGCAGTACTAGTGATCCCTACCGAGTGTGCCGAATAGTCAACGTTCCACCCATGAGCAAGCACTCCGGGACATTCGCCCGAAGCTGCCGTGTGCTCCTTAGAAAGGAGGTGATCCAGCCGCACCTTCCGGTACGGCTACCTTGTTACGACTTCGTCCCAATCGCTGGTCCCACCTTCGACGGCTCCTCCCCTTACGGGTTAGGCCACCGGCTTCGGGTGTTACCGACTTTCGTGACGTGACGGGCGGTGTGTACAAGGCCCGGGAACGTATTCACCGCAGCATGCTGATCTGCGATTACTAGCAACTCCAACTTCATGGGGTCGAGTTGCAGACCCCAATCCGAACTGAGGCCGGCTTTTTGGGATTCGCTCCGCCTCGCGGCATCGCAGCCCTTTGTACCGACCATTGTAGCACGTGTGCAGCCCAAGACATAAGGGGCATGATGATTTGACGTCGTCCCCACCTTCCTCCGAGTTGACCCCGGCAGTCTCCTGTGAGTCCCCGACATTACTCGCTGGCAACACAGAACAAGGGTTGCGCTCGTTGCGGGACTTAACCCAACATCTCACGACACGAGCTGACGACAACCATGCACCACCTGTACACCGACCACAAGGGGGCTGATATCTCTACCAGTTTCCGGTGTATGTCAAGCCTTGGTAAGGTTCTTCGCGTTGCGTCGAATTAAGCCACATGCTCCGCTGCTTGTGCGGGCCCCCGTCAATTCCTTTGAGTTTTAGCCTTGCGGCCGTACTCCCCAGGCGGGGAACTTAATGCGTTAGCTGCGGCACCGACGACGTGGAATGTCGCCAACACCTAGTTCCCAACGTTTACGGCGTGGACTACCAGGGTATCTAATCCTGTTCGCTCCCCACGCTTTCGCTCCTCAGCGTCAGTAATGGCCCAGAGATCCGCCTTCGCCACCGGTGTTCCTCCTGATATCTGCGCATTTCACCGCTACACCAGGAATTCCGATCTCCCCTACCACACTCTAGCCTGCCCGTATCGAATGCAGACCCGGGGTTAAGCCCCGGGCTTTCACATCCGACGCGACAGGCCGCCTACGAGCTCTTTACGCCCAATAATTCCGGACAACGCTCGCACCCTACGTATTACCGCGGCTGCTGGCACGTAGTTAGCCGGTGCTTCTTCTGCAGGTACCGTCACTTGCGCTTCTTCCCTGCTGAAAGAGGTTTACAACCCGAAGGCCGTCATCCCTCACGCGGCGTCGCTGCATCAGGCTTTCGCCCATTGTGCAATATTCCCCACTGCTGCCTCCCGTAGGAGTCTGGGCCGTGTCTCAGTCCCAGTGTGGCCGGTCGCCCTCTCAGGCCGGCTACCCGTCGTCGCCTTGGTAGGCCATTACCCCACCAACAAGCTGATAGGCCGCGGGATCATCCTGCACCGCCGGAGCTTTCCACCAACCCCCATGCAGAGGAAGGTCATATCCGGTATTAGACCTCGTTTCCAAGGCTTGTCCCAGAGTGCAGGGCAGATTTCCCACGTGTTACTCACCCGTTCGCCACTGATCCACCCCGAAGGGCTTCACCGTTCGACTTGCATGTGTTAAGCACGCCGCCAGCGTTCGTCCTGAGCCAGGATCAAACTCTCCGTGAATGTTTACCCGTAATCGGGTCCACACCCGCGAAAGAGCGGCACGGCAACCACCGGAATAGGGCGGCCCCGCGCACTGCGTCCTCGCTAGTGTTATTTCAAAAGGAATCTCCAACCGGTCACAAGAACCGGCCGGGGATGTCAACATATCTGGCGTTGACTTTTGGCACGCTGTTGAGTTCTCAAGGAACGGACACTTCCTTCGGGCCGCCTTCCAGCGGGCCCTCCGGGCGCTTCGTTCTTTCGTGTTTCCAGCTTATCAGATCCGAGCTGCTGCTCTTTCCCGACTCGCTTTCGCCTTCTTGACCCTGACGGCCCTTCCGACGTTTCAAACTCTAGCCGATCCCCGCTCCGAAAAGCGAATCCGACCGCAACCCATATAAACGCGCACACCGAATACGAACGGAGACGCGAAAAGACGCGACCCGCTACGGATCAGAAGTGGTGGTTCAAGGATTGGCCGCCCCGGGACCGTCCGCGTGGACACGTGTCCGGTGCTCCCAGCCGAGCGACTGGTGAACAGTACTCCCATCCACCGGCCAGGGCAAACCGACGCCCATCCACATCGCGGGCATCCGCGACACCGTGGACTCGGACCAAATGCCGGAGTCAGAGGCCCTCCGACGGCCACCATGGGACCGTAACGGTTCCCCGGCTGCGGTGAGGTGCCCACGTGACTGGCATGACGAGGCTGGTCCCCGTGTCCCTGCGCGGGTACCGGCGGGCGTGGCTGAGTCAGGACGTGCTCGCCGGGGTGGCGCTGGCGGCGGTCTCGATCCCGGAGGTCATGGGGTACAGCTCGATCGCCGGCATGCCCATCGTCACCGGCCTGTACACGCTGATCCTTCCGGCGATCGCGTTCGCCCTGCTGGGCTCGTCGAAGCTGCTCGTGGTCGGTGCGGACTCGGCCACGGCGGCGATCCTCTCCGCCGGGCTGCTCGGGCTGGGGGTCGACGGTCTGGTCCCGGGGTCGCCGCAGTGGGTCGGGCTGGCCGGTCTGGTCGCCCTCCTGTCGGGCGCCATCCTGGCTGTCGCGCGGCTGCTGCGGCTCGGCTTCCTCGCCGACTTCCTGTCGGCCGCGGTGCTGATTGGTTTCCTGACGGGTGTCGGTATCCAGGTGGCGACGGCGCAGATCCCCGAACTGCTCGGCATCCCCAAGGGCCACGGCAACTGGTTCCAACAGCAGTGGTCCTGGATGTCCCGCCTGGACGAGATCTCCTGGCGCACCGCCGCCTTCGGCGCCGCCACGGTCGTGATCATCCTGGCCTTCAGGCGGTTCACCCGCCGGTTCCCCGGTTCCATCGTGGCGGTGGTCGTGCTGATCGCCGTGTCCGCGGCGACGGACGCCTCCCAGCACGGGGTCGCCGTCGTCGGTGCCGTCGAGGGCGGCTTCCCCCCACTCGGCCTGCCGTCCGGACTGACCCCGGGCGATGTGCCCGCGGTCTTCTCCGTCGCGATCTCCTGCTTCGTCCTGATCCTGGCGCAGAGCGCGGCCACGGCGCACAGTTTCGCGACCCGTCACGGCGACCGCGTCGACGTCGACCGCGACCTGGTCGGTCTCTCGGTCGCCAACTTCGCGGCCGGGCTCAGCGGGACCTTCGTGGTGAACGGCTCCCCGACCAAGACGGAGATCCTCGACCAGCAGCGCGGCCGCACCCAGGTCGCCAACCTCACGATGGCGTTCCTCTCGCTCCTGGTCGCGCTGGTCTTCACCGGGCTGCTGGCCGACATGCCGCTGGCGACGCTGGCCGGGATCGTGTTCCTGGTGGCGCTCGGCCTCATCGACGTACGGGGTCTGCGGCAGATCCTCAGCCGGCGCCGCAACGAGTTCGTCGTGGCCGTCGCCACCGCCTTCGCGGTGTTCGGCATCGGCGTCGAGCAGGGCGTCCTGCTGGCCCTCGCGCTGTCGCTGTTCGAGGTCATCCGGCGGGAGTACCGGCCGAAGGACTTCGTGGTCGGCGTCACCGGTGAGGGCGTGCCCACGTACACGGTCGCCGAGCCCGGGATCGAGAGCGCGCCGGGCCTGATCGTGTTCCGCTTCAACGCGGAGCTGTTCTACGCGAACGCGAGCCGCTTCGCCGACCAGGTCACCGCCCTCGTCGACGGTGCGCCCCATCCGGTGCACTGGCTGGTGCTCGACGCCGCCGGCATCGCCGATGTCGACTACTCCGCCGGCGTCCGGCTCCACAGCCTGCTCGACTTCCTCGCCACCCGGGGCGTCACGTTCGTCCTCGCGCGGCCCGACGCGGCCCTCGTGGAGACCCTGAAAGTCTACGAGTTGTGGCAGCGGATCCCGCCCGGGAACGTCTTCGGCAACCTGATCGACGCGATCCGGGCGTATCCCGCCGGCGAGTCCCCCGACGCCCAGTGAGCCTTCCGGCGCCCAGTGAGCCTTCCGGGGGCATTCGGTAGCCCCACCCGCCCCTCCCTCCCCCGTGACCTCGCAGGCGACCCGCAAGCGGATGAAGCGGGTTCCGCTCGCGCCGTCTCCCTGGACGGCCCCGATCCGACGTGTTGTCATGTTCCGACCAAGACGCGGGGTCTGGCGGCGGGGCACCTCCCCCCTGCAGACCTCGGGTTGTCGGACGAGTGGAAGGAGAGACCCATGATGGTGCGCGCTCTCGCCGTCGCCGGGGCCGCCGTGTCACTGCTCGGCGGCACGATCGCCCAGAGCAGCTCGGCCCTGCCGACCACACCCCCGCCGGACAAGATCGTCATCGATGTGGCGACCGTCAACGGATCCGGCTGCCCGGCCGGCACCGCCGCGGTGGCCGTCGCCCCGGACAACACCGCCTTCACCGTGACGTACAGCAACTACCTCGCCCAGGTCGGCGTCGGTTCCAAGCCGACGGACTTCCGCAAGAACTGCCAGCTCAACCTGCGCGTCCACGTCCCGCAGGGATTCACCTACGCGATCGCGTCCGCCGACTACCGCGGCTTCGCCCACCTCGAGACGGGCGCGAAGGCCGTCCAGCGGGCCAACTACTACTTCCAGGGCTCGCCCCAGACCGACTCCCTCAGCCACCAGTTCAACGGCCCGTACGACGACAGCTGGCAGGCCACCGACAGCGTCTCGGTCGCCGCCCTGGTCTGGGCGCCGTGCGGCGAGCTGCGCAACTTCAACATCAACACCGAACTCCGGGTCAACGCCGGCACCTCGAACCCGGCCACCACGACCAGCTTCATGACCATGGACTCGACCGACGGCGACATCAACACCGTCTACCACCTCGCCTGGAAGCACTGCCCCTGACCGCCGCCGGGCGGGCCGTCACCCCCGTACGGCCCGCCCGACGGCCCGCCCGACGCCCGCCGAGGGCAAACCTGAGCGGTTCCGACCACCGACCACCGCTCAGAAGAGCCCGGCGCCCCAACCGCTCCGCCACTCGTTGGCGAGCAGCGCGTAGACGAGGGTGTCCCGCCAGGTGCCGTCGGAGCGCCGGGCGTGGCGGCGCAGCGGGCCCTCGCGGACGGCGCCGAGACCCGACAGTGCGAGCTGGGAGCGAACGTCGAGGTGGTCGATCTGCCACTGGACCCGGCCGAACGCCAAGTGCTCGAAGGCGTGGCGGAGCAGCAGGAGCTGGGTCTCGGCTGTCACCGGGGTGTCCCAGGTGGATCGCGCAGCCCAGTGCCAGCCGATGTCCAGACGCTCGTCGGCGATCGAGACGTCCGTGTACGCGACCCATCCGGCGGCCCGGCCGGTGCCGGCCGGGACGATCGCGAACAGTACCGCCCCTCCTGCAGCCTGCTGGGCCAGCCGCTGTTCGACCAGCATGCGCATCTCGCCGAGGGTGTACGGCGTGACCACGGGAAGCCAGCGCCACAGGTCGTCGTCCCGGCCGCCGGCAAGATACAGGTCCGGTACGTGCGCTGTGGTCAGGGGTTCCAGCCGGGTGTACCGGCCGTGGAGGACGACGGGTGCGGGGGGCCGAGGTTCCATGCCGAGCAGGCTAACCCCGGCCGAGGATCCTTCACAGGGATCCGCCTGGCTCAACCGTCCCGGGGTGTTCGGCGCCGAAGCTCCGGCACGAGCCGACGCGGGTTCGAGACCGGCCTGGGCCCGGTGCCCACGTGGCCGGCCCTCCCACCGGTCGCACGCCCGCAAAGGCGGCGGTCCTGACCTGGACATGGGATCGCGGTGACGGACAGCCCTCAGAGCAGCCCGTGCAGGCCGTGCAGCCCGTGGCCCGGTTCTCCGGCCGCGCGCCGGACGGCGACCAGGGCCGCGTCGTCCCCGAGTCGCCCGCCGGCATGAGCCAGCAGGTCTCGGCGGATGTGGTTGACCAGTGCCTCCGGGGTGCTCCCGGTCCAGCGGGCGACCCGTTCGGTGAGGGGGTAGAAGGCGCCAGCACGGTCGCGTGCCTCGACCACGCCGTCGGTGTACAGCAGGAGGGTGTCGCCGATCTCGAAGCGGAACGCGTCCTCCGGGTAGTCGTCCGCCACCAGCGCGCCGAGCCCCAGGGGCGGCGCGGCACCCGTGCCGTCGAGGCTGACGACGCTGTCGTGGCGCAGGAGCAGCGGTGGCGGGTGCCCGCAGTTGGTCAGGCGGGCCGACGGGGCGTCGTCGGGGATGTCGAGGAACAGGGCTGTGACGAAGTGCTCGGCGGTCTCGCGGTCGGTCTGGGCGAAGTCGAGCAGGTACCGGCTGACGTTGCCGTCCAGCGTTCTCGCCAGGTCGGCCAGCGTGGCGTGCTGGGCGGCGATGAGCCGGAAGGCGCTGAGCAGCAGGGCGGACTCTCCGACGGCGGCCAGGCCCTTGCCGCGGACGTCCCCGATGATCATCCGGGCCCCGCTGCCGGTGCGGGTCGCCGTGTAGAGGTCACCGCCGATCTGTGCCTCGTACTCCGCCGCCAGGTACACGGTCGCGATCTGCAGCGGGCCGATCTGTTCGGGAATCGGCCGCAGCAGTGCGCGCTGGGCGGCTTCGGCGACCGACTGGGCGCGGGCGAGCTGCCGACTGCGGCGGTCGCGGACCGCCGTGAAGAGCACGATCATCACTGACACCGCGGCGAGTGCGATGAGCTGTGCCGGATGGTCGCCGTCGGTGACGCCGCCGCGCAGCGCCGCGATGAGGACGCCGGCGGCGACGGTGAGTGCTCCGATCATGGCGGTCACCCGGGCTCCCGCGAAGGAGGGCGTCAGCGCGGGAGCGATCACGAGCAGCGGGCCGAGCCGGGTCGAGGCGGGCGACTCGAGAATCACCATGGTGAGCACCACGACGAGGGCGACCGGTACCAGCACCAGGGCCGAGGTGCGTCCCCACAGCCGCTCGCCGGCCGGGCGCCGCTCGATGTTCATGCCCTCAACTGTGCGCCGCGCCCAGGGCCGGTGCATCCGACACGTGGCGGATTTCGCGGCCGATCACCCGTACGGCACCGTCTCCGTACGGCACCGTCTCCGTGCACGCCGGGCGGTGCGGCCGTCGATCACCGTGCGCGGCGGCCGCCGGCCGGATCGTCGACCTGCTGCCGGACCAGCGGGTGGGCGTGCTCCGCCCAGTCCACGATCTGCATGGCCGCGCCGGCGGCCTCCTTGCCCAGGCAGCGGGAGTGGTGGCGCAGGGCGATGCCGTCCAGGTCGAGGTGGCGGCCGAAGGCGGGGTGTCCGGCGAGTCGGCGGGCGTAGGCCCACACCCGCGGGTGGTCGGCGATGCGGTGCACGGCGGTGGCGTCGAGGTGCCAGCGGTGGACGGTGTCCAGCTGGACCAGGGTGGCCCAGAGCCGTACGTCCGCGAGGGTCGGCTCCTCGCCCAGCAGGTGGTCCCGGCCCTCCAGGCGGCGCTCGATCAGGGCCAGCCCCTCGACCAGGACGCGCAGGGCCGCCTCGCGTACGGCCGTGCCGGTGTCGGCGCGGCCCGCGCACTGTGCCGGAGCGTCGATGCTCCGCTCGCACAGCAGCGCGACCGTGTCGATCGCGCTCTCGGCCCCGCGCGGGTACAGGTCGGGGCCGCGGAATCGCCGTGCCAGGTCGGTGAGGATCTCGGCGGGGTCGGTGCTGACGATCCGTCCGCTCCAACCGTCGCTGAGCAGGGGCGCCTTCGCCGGACCGGGGTGCTGGTGGGAGCTCGCCTCGTACAGCGGTCGAAGCGCGAGGTAGCCGTCGCCACCCGCGTCCGGCAGGGCCGGCAGCAGGGTCACCGGAAGGATCTCGTCGAGGCCGAGCAGGCTGTGGGTGACGGCGATCTGCAGACCGTGCGGACAGGACAGTGCGAGGTGTAGCCGGTAGCGGTGGGACGCGGGGTAGAACCCGCTGCGGGCGTCGTGGCCGATCCGGCCACGGAGCGAGGGAACGACGGCGGGCACGACGGAGGGGAACGAGGAGGACATGAATCTCCCAGGCGTCGGAGGTACGCGGACGCGCAGACGACGGATCCGGCGGGGTGAGGGGGGCTCAGGAAAGGGCGACGGCGCGGTGGGCCCGGTCGGGTACGGCCACCGGACCGCGGGGAGCAGGCACTCATGCCATGCTGCTGCACACCCGCTGCAGATCGATGTGGCGACGGCACGTCAGCACGGGGAGCAGCCGGACGGCGTGGGCCACGCCGTCGATCACCGGCTCCGCTCGCCTCACGACTCTCCCGCCCACGTTCGAGGATCTGCGCTTCGGAGTGTCGTCCCGCCCTGGCGCTCCGTCAAGGGCGCCGACCGGACAGCCCGTCGGCGTCCCGCATGCTGGGACGGCGTGTCCCACCCGGACGGCGTGTCCTCCCGGGCGACGGCTCAGAGTGTCGGCTGCCGGCCGAGGGCGGGTGCGAGACGGGTCGCGATGTCGGTGAGGATCTGCACGTAGTCCTCGTGGCCGAAGGAGAACGGCAGCGCGAAGACGACTTCGTCGACCTCCCGGAACGCCGCGTGGGAGTAGAGCTGTTCGGCGATCTCGGTGGAGGTTCCGATCAGGTCCGGCGCGAACACCGTCCGGGCCGGTCCCTGCGGGGCGGCGGTACGCGGGGTCCGGCCGCGCACGTAGTCCCGGTACTTCGCGCGCTGCCCGGCCGAGGCGCTGTCGGTGGGAATCACGACGAGCCCCTGCGAGACCCGGGCGCGCCCGCCCTCGGGGTGGCGGGCCCGGAAGGCGGCGATCTGCGAACGCTGGATCTCGGCGAAGTCCTCCGACTCCTCGGCCCGGACCACGTTGCTGGTCAGCAGGCTCAGCCCCTGCTCCCCCGCCCAGCGGGCCGAGCGCAGGCTCCCGCCGCCGTACCAGAGCCGGCCGGCCAGGCCCGGTGAGACCGGCTGGACCCGGTCCGAGTACACCTCGATGCCCTCGACGCCGTCGAAATCCGTGGCGGGCTCCCCGCGGAGGAAGTCCAGCAGCCGCCGCACCCGGTCGTAGCCGAAGTCCTCGGCCTCGGCGGTGTGGGGGTAGAGCGCGGAGGCGACCCGGTCGTAGTGGCCGGGGCGTCCGACGCTGACGCCCGGGTTCAGCCGGCCGCCGGAGAGCAGGTCGACGGTCGCGAGGTCCTCGGCCAGCCGCAGCGGGTTCTCCCACCCCAGCGGGATGACCGCGGTGCCGAGCTCGATCCGCTCGGTGCGCTGCGAGGCCGCCGCCAGGACCGCGACCGGGGAGGAGATCCCGTACTGGAGGTGCCGGTGGCGCACCCAGGCGCTGTCGAATCCCAGCTCCTCGCCGAGTTCGATGAGCCGGAGCGTCGACTCGTGACCCCGGCCGGGGTCGGCCGGGTCGAACAGGCCGATGGTCAGGAATCCCAGCTGCCGAAGGGGCTGCGCGGGCAGCGGCACCGGTGTCCCTCCCTCCTCCTGGGCGGCGGTCACCCGGTTGGTGTCCGGCCCACCGTCACACACCGATCGGCGGCGCTCAAGGCCGCCTCGGGAAAGGTCATCGGGCGCAACACGGGTGTGACATCGCCGCAGCAGTACGCAGCAGTACGGTCCCGGACCTGCCCGCCGTACGGGGCGGCGGCGCTTGACCGCACCGCCGGGTGCTGGTTCACTGCCGAGCGTGGGACACCTCGACCTCAGGCTCTTCCGGCGCACGCACCTGGACACCGTCCGGTACGCCGGCTGCCTGTGTTGTCGCCCCGCCGTCTGATCACTGCGCCGCTTCCGCGCCCTCGGCTCCGTCGGCCCGTTCTCACCGGGCGCCCGCGCCGTACCCTGCGCGGCCGTACCCCGCGCGCACGATCAGTCGGCTCCGGACCGCTCGCCATCCGCAGCCCGTTCGACCGGGCGACCCACATCCAGGACGGTTCCCCCGTGTTCCGCACCACCGCACCCCGCACCGCCGTACCCACCCCCACCCGGACCCCCGCCCGGAGCCCCGCCCGGAGCGCCGGGCCCGCGCTCGGTGACCTGCTCGCGTTCGCCCGCCGGACCGCCGCCGACCCCGGCGTCCTGTCCCGGCTGCCCCGCCACCCCGAGGACCGCACCTGGATCGCGCTGCCCGCACCCGGCGGCGCCGAGGCGTGGGTGATCGGCTGGCCGCCCGGCACCGGGACCGGCTGGCACGACCACGGCGGGTCCCGCGGCGCCTTCGCCACGGCCTCCGGGCAGCTGCGCGAGAGCTCGATCGCCGTGGAACTGCCCTCCGCGGGCTGGGAGGCGTGGGAGCTGGCCGACGGCGTGGACCGCGGTCGCGAGCTCGCCGCGGGCCGCGGTCGTGCGTTCGGCCCGCACCACGTTCACCACGTGGTCAACCCGTCCCGGACGGAGCACGCGGTGTCCGTCCACGTCTACTGGCCGCCGTTGCCGCTGGTCCGCCGCTACACCCGCGACGGCCGGGTGCTGCGGCCGGCGGGCGTCGAGCAGCCGCAGGAGTGGTGACCGTGTCCGAACACCCGAAGAGCGTCGACGAGTTGCTGGGCGAGGCCCGGAGCCGGCTCGACCGCCTGACGCCCCGGCAGGCCGCCGCGGCCGCGCGGGAGGAGGGGGCGCTGCTGGTGGACACCCGGTACGGCGCCCTGCGCGACCGCGACGGCCTGATCCCGGGCGCGGTGGTCGTGGAGCGCAACGAACTCGAGTGGCGCCTGGACCCGCAGTGCCCGTACCGGCTGCCCGGGGCGACCCGTCACGACCTGCGGGTGATCGTGCTGTGCAACGAGGGCTACGCCTCCTCCTTCGCCGCGCTGTCCCTGCGGCAGCTGGGGCTGTGGCGGGCCACCGACGTGATCGGCGGCTTCCAGGCCTGGGCGGCGGCCGGGCTGCCCGTCACCCCGCCGGGTGCGGAGCCGTCCGTCCCGACTGCGCACCTCTCCCCGCACGGGCCGGCTCGGACCTGACCCCGGGGTCAGGGCCCTTCGACCGCGAGACCGGCCGCCCCACCGTCCTGGCCGCCGTCCTGTTCGATCTCCCGCCGACCGTCCTGCAGTTCGTCCTGCAGTTCGTCCTGCTGTCCGCTCTGCTGTCCGCTCTGCTCGACGCGCCCCTCCGGCGTGCCGAGGCCCCGGCGGACCGAGTCCAGGATCGTCATGCCCTGGCCGACCAGGCCGGCGGCGATCTCGCCCAGGCCGTCGGTGCCGTTGAGCACGTTGACGTTGGCGCCCGCGAGCCCGCCGGCCGCCTCCTTGACGATCTGCGGCAGCTGGTCGATCAGCATCCGGTCCAGCGCCACCCGGTCGTACGAGGCCGCCGCCTCGGCCTGGATCTTCATCCGCTCCGCCTCGGCCCGCGCCAGCACCCGGATCCGCTCGGCCTCCGCCTCGGCCGGTTTCACGACCTCGGCGACCAGCTGCTGCTGGCGCAGCTCGGCCGCGCGCTGGGCCAGCTCCGTCTGCGCCGTCAGCACCTCCTGCTGCGCGTGCGCCTGGGCCAGCGGGCCGGCCTGGGCGGCCTCGGCCTGGGCCCGGTCCACCTCGGCGGAGTACCGCGCCCGCACGACCGCCGTCTCCCGGGCGTACTCGGCCTGCATCCGGGCGGACTGCTGCTCCGCCTCCACGGAGGCCTGGGTGGCCTGGGCCTGGGCGATCTGGGCCTGGCGCCGGATGGCGGCCAGGTGCGGGGCCGACATCGCGGCGATGTAGCCGGTGTCGCCGTCGTCGATCGACTGGATCTGGAGCGAGTCGACGATCAGGCCGATCTTCGCCATCTCGGCCTTGGAGGTGTCGAGCACCTCGGTGGCGAGTTTCTGCCGCTCGGTGACGATCTCCTCAACCGTCATCGATCCGATGATGGAGCGCAGGTGCCCGGCGAAGATCCGGCCGGTCAGGACGGACATCTGGTCCTGGTCGGAGAGGAAGCGCTGGCCGGCGTTGACGATGCTCTCGGTGTCGTTGCCCACCTTGAAAGCGATCACCGCCCGGGCGGTCAGTGCGATGCCCTGCTTGGTGACGCAGGTTTCGGCGACCTCCGCCTCGCACATCGCCAGGGTCAGGAACCGGACCTTGCGGAAGATCTGCAGGACGAACGTCCCGTGTCCGGTCACCACGCGGAACGGCGAGCCCGACAGGCCCCGTCTTCCACCGGAGATCAGCATCGCCTGGTCGGGGGCGGGAACGCGGTAGCCGAACATCTCGATTGCCTCCTCAGCGCGGTCCGTCGGCCCGGTCGGACCCCGGGTCGGCGGTGGGGTCGGTCCACGCCATGACGTCGACCTGGCGGGTGCCGCGCGATTCGATCACCAGGACGGTCGTGCCCCTGGGCAGGGGCTCCTCCGACCAGGCGAGGAAGCTCTCCGAACCGCCCCGGATCCTGACCAGGACCTCGCCCGGGCCGTCGGCGCCCCTGGTCGCGATCATCAGCACGCCGGGGCAGCCGATCACGGCCTCGTCCGACACCATCGGCGGCCGCCCCTTTCACCTGTCGAAGGTCGCGCGACCATCCTGGCAGCAGCGACCGTCCGCGGCGGTCAGGCGCGCGGCCGGGTCACCGCACCGAGGTGGCCCTGTCTCCACGGTGCCACCGACACGCGCGCAGCGGACCCGACGGGGCGCCCTCGCTCGCCGTCACGGCCTCACCGCAGGTCGACGATGTCCGTCGCGAAGACCGTGCCCAGCGGCTCGGGGCCGATGTACTGCTGGCAGTTGCACGGGCGGGGCTCGAAGTTCAGGGGCTTGCGCTCGGCGTCCCAGGCGGTCGGCGCTTCGACCACCTCGTGGCACCGGCCCTGCTTGTCGTGCTTGGCGAGGTGGTGCGTGCAACCGCAGACCGGCTCCGGCGGCCGGTTCGCCGCGTCCAGCGCGAGCTGGCGGCGTTCGGCGGCCTGGTGCAGTTCCAGCTTCCGCTCGTGGCGGGTCTTCAGCGCGCGCCTGAGGTTGTCGCTGATCCATCCCCCGCCGACCATCACGGCGGGGATCACTGCCCACAGCCAGCCACCCATGTCGTCCCCCTGTTCGATGGAGTCACAGCATAGGGCCGGCGACACTGCGCTGAGGAGCCGGGCGGTGTCGGACAGGCCCTACCGCGGTTGCGTCGCCTCCAGGAGGAAGGTCGCGATGTCGTCGGCGCGTTGGCCGGACCGCTGGGCGCCGGCCACCAGGTCGGTCGCCATGGTCTCCAGGTCGGGGGCCGCATGGTCGAGCTGCCGGGCGACGGCGGCGATCGCCTCGTCGAGGTCCGTGTGGGGGGACTCCACCAGGCCGTCGGTGTAGAGCAGCATCAGCGCGCCGATGTCGAACTCCACCTCGGTGATCGGGTAGGCGGCGCCGGCGTCGATGCCCAGCGGCAGGCCGGGCGGGATGTCCAGGACCCTGGTGGTCGACCGGCCGGGCGGGCGCAGCAGTGGCGGCGGGTGTCCGGCGTTGACCACGAAGGCGCGGTGCGCGGCGAGGTTCAGGTGTGCGTACAGGCAGGTGGTGAACAGGCCCGGGTCGAGGTCGCACAGCAGCCGGTTGACCCGGACGAGCACCTGGTCGGGGGCGGCGCCCGCGGTGGCGTGGACGGCGGTGCGGACCTGGCTCATCAGGGCGGCGGCCGGGACGTTGTGGCCCTGGACGTCGCCGATCACGGCCGCGGCCGAGGTCGGGCCGAGCCGGATGAGGTCGTAGAAGTCCCCGCCGATGTCCATCTCCCGGGTCGCCGGCAGGTAGCGGGCCGCGACCCGCAGGCCGTCGACGGTCGGCAGGGCATGCGGGAGCAGGGCCTGCTGGAGGTCGTGGGCGAGCCGGTTCTTGGTGTCGTACAGGTGCGCCCGGTCGAGGGCCTGGGCGATCAGTCCGGCCAGGGAGGTCAGCACGGTGCGCTCGTCGCCCGCGAAGCGGTGCGGCTGGTCGTAGGCGAGCAGGCAGCAGCCGACCGGGCGGCCGGAGGTGACGAGGGGCAGGACGGCCCAGGCCTGCTTGCCGGTGACCTGCGGGACCTTCGGGAAGGCGCGGGCCAGCGACTCGGGGTCGTCGAAGAACCCGGGCACTCCTGCGGTGATGGCCCGCTCCATCGGGGCGGTGCGCTCGTCCAGGGGGATCTCGTTGTAGCGGGCGATCTCCGCGGCGGTGTACCCCCGGTAGCCGGTCACCTGGAGGCGGCCGTCCTCGGCGCTCATCATGGCGAGCCCCTGCGCGTCGAAGGCCGGCAGGATCTGTTCGGCCACCAGGGCGATGACGTCGTCGACCGTGACCGCTTCGGTGAGGGCGGCCGCCAGGTGCATGATCTGGTACAGCTGACCGGCGCGGGAGACCGGGGTGGGCCGGTGCCCGCCGGGGCCGGGGGCGGGGGTGGTGGCGCGGCCGGCGCTGGTGGGGGTGATGCGCACGCTGATCCCGTTGCCGTCGGTGTAGAGCCGGAAGTCCAGCCACTGGTCCGGGGGGCGCATCGCGGTGAACGCCACCGGCTGCCGGCTGATGATCGCCGCCCGGTACCGGTCCTCGAAGTCGGGGTCGTCCAGCCAGGGCAGGGTCTGCCAGGGGATCGCGCCCAGCAGGTGCTCCCTCTCGGCGCCGAGCAGGGCGCACGCGGTGTCGGTGAGGAAGGTGATCCGTCCGTTGAGATCGAGTGCGCAGCTGCCGCCCGGGAGGCGTTCCGCGAAGGCGGTCGCGGCGGCCTCGGGCAGCTTGGCGGCGGCCAGCCGGCGGGGCAGGACGCGGGGCCGCAGGGGCGCCGTGACGGGCTGCCCGGCGGCGTCGGCTCCGGCCAGCAGCTCGGCGAGCCGGTCGCACCCGGCGACGATCAGCTCGCGGTCGGCCGGGGTGAGGTGGGACGGGCGGGAGCCGGGCCACAGCATCAGCAGCGAGCCCCACCGCCGCCCGTCCCGGCAGATCGGGGCGGCCGCCAGCGCGAAGTGGTACGGCATCGAGACGGCGATCCGCGGGTACAGCCGGGCGAAGTCCTCGTGGCTGCCGGACCACACCATCCGGCAGTCCCGTGCGGCATCGCTGCTGGGGGCCGGGGCGGTGAGCGCGATCCTGGTCCACGGCGCGATGAACTCGGCGGGCAGGCCCCGGACGACCGCCAGGTCCAGCACGCCCTCGTCGGGCCGCAGGAGGTACACACCGCCCGAGGACGCGCCGCACTGCTCCACGGTCGCGGTCAGCACGTCGTCCAGCCGCTCGTCCCAGTCGGCCGCGTCACCGGCGGCCGGCACGAGGTTCTCCCGCACGCCGTCTCGCTTTCCGCCACTGATCCGGAGGGCCGGCCCCGCAGCGCGCTCCGCGCCGTGCCCGTACCTGTGACGCTACGCCCGCTGCGGTGGTCGGGCACACGGACCACCCCGCCGTGGACGCCGGCGCGCGACGAGGCACTCGACCGGCGTCACCCCTGACGGACCCTAGCCCTCAGGCCCACGGCAGCGCGGCGCGGGTCCTCCAGTAGAGCTCGGCGGGCTCGGCGAGCGCTGCCAGGCCGGCGAACTCGCCGAGGTCGAGGTCGAGCCGGGCGGCGGTGAGGTTCGAGGCCAGCTGGGCCGGGGTGGCGGCGCCGGAGAGCACGATGTCCGCCCAGGGCTGCGCCGCGACCGCGGCCAGCGCGAGGGCGTCGCAGGACGCGCCGGTCCTGGCGCCGAGCGCGCGCAGCGCGGCCGTGTCGGCGCCGGTGGCGTTGCGATCGGCGAGGCGGCCGTTGGCCATGCCCTCCTTCACCACGACCAGCAGGCCGGCCGCGCGGGCCTCGGCCAGCGCCGGTCCGGCGGACGGTTCCAGCAGGTTCCAGGTGGACTGGACGGCTTCGAACAGCGGACGGCCCGCCACCTCCACCTCCAGCGCCGCCCGGACGGTCTCGCGCTGGGCCGGGCCGCTGGTGGACAGGCCCACGCGCAGGCCCCCGGCGGCCAGTTCGGCCAGCCGTTCGTGCAGCGCGCGGTCGGTCAGGGCCGGGCTGTCCGGCGTGACGGAGTGCACCAGATAGACGTCCAGCCGCGGGCCCAGCAGCGCCCGGCTCTCCCGGATCTGCCGGTCGAACACGGCGGTCGAGTGGTCCTTGACCTCGTGCACGGGCACCCCCGAGGCCTGCCAGTCGGCGGTGTACGTGTACCCCCACTTGCTTCCCACCACCACGTCGGCCGCGGCCTCCGGCCGGGTGGCCAGCCACTCGCCGACGAACTCCTCGGCCCGCCCGTACGACCGGGCCGTGTCGAAGTACCGCACCCCGGCGGCGTGGGCGGCGTCCAGCAGCGCGTGGGTCCGCGCCCGCAGCGCCTCGACGCTCCGGTCGGCGGGCAGGTCGAGGTCGCGGCCGAGCGTGATGTAGCCGGGACGGCCCACGGCGGCGGTGCCGAGGCCGAAGCGTGCGGGCGACGGTCCGGCGGTGGGTGCGGTCCCCATGGCGGAGCTCCGTTCGACGGTTGCGACGGGCGGGGCGACGTACCCCGTCCGGGGTCCGACCCTAACCACCGCCCTTGCCGCACCGACGACCTGATCACCGCCGACCCGGACGGGTACCGGGCGGCCTTGTGGTCGCCGTCGTGTCGGCCTTGACAACACCGGCGGCCGGACGTAGATCGGGAGGCATGGATCGGCAGGACCCGGTGGAGCGAGCGAGGCCGCGCATCCGGGACGACACGGCCACCTACCCGCACCCGGGCACGGGCACGGGCACGACGGCAGGGGCAGCGGAGGCCGAGGAGGCCGACCGTGTGACGGCGGAGCGCGAGGACGCCCTGGTGGCGGCCGTCGTCAAGGCCGTCAGGGCGGCCGGCGGCCATGCCGGGAGCGTCTTTCTCCGGTCCGAGGACAACCGGTCGATCGTGCTGGCCGCGACCTGCGGCGCATCGGCGGCCCTGCTCGGTGGCTGGCGACTCATCCCGGTCAACAGCCCCATTCCGGTGGCGGAGGCCTACCGGTCGGCGCGGACGATCCATCTGGCCGACGCGGGCGCGACGATGCGGCGCTATCCCCAGCTCGCGATGGCCCTGCCGTACGCGTTCGGCTCCGTGTCGGTTCCGGTCAGGGCCGGGCAGGAGCGGCTGGGCGCGCTGGCGGTGATCTGGGAGGCGTCACCCGGGCACGAAGGGCTGTCCCGGGCCCAGCTCCGCCACCTTCGGGCCATCGCCAATCGGCTCGGCGCCGTGCTCGCCGACCTCCGGGCCCGCGGGGACGCCTTCGTGTACAACGCCGCGACGGTGCCCATCGAGGTCCCGGCTCCCACCGCCCCGGCGGTACGGGTCGGCCTGTTCGACTGGCGACTCGACACCGGGGCCGTGGGAGCCGACGACGAGCTGTGCGCGATCTTCGGTCTCGCGCCCGGCGCGTTCGACGGGCGGGCCGACACGCTGGCCTCCCGGCTCCACCCCGGCGACCGGGTCTCGCTCCGGGCCACGGCCCGCGCGGCCGTCGCGGACGGCAGGGTGCTCGCCCGTCGACTGCGCATCCGCGCCGACGACGGGTACCGCACCGTCGAGCTGTGGGGCCGCGTCCCGGACGGACCCGGGGAGGAGGTGCGCAACCACCTGGTCGGCTGTGTGCTGGACGCCGCAGCCGGCGCCGCGGCCGTCACCGCGGTGGAGCGGCTGCGGGACGGACTCTTCTCCGCCGCCCCGGACGGGCGGGTCGGCTACGCCAACCACAGTCTGGAGCAGTTGCTCGGAGCCGGCGCCGGGGAGCTGCTCGGCCGCCGCCTGTGGGAGGTCCTGCCGTG
Organism: Kitasatospora cinereorecta; assembly: GCF_024172095.1. Lineage (GTDB taxonomy): Bacteria > Actinomycetota > Actinomycetes > Streptomycetales > Streptomycetaceae > Kitasatospora > Kitasatospora cinereorecta. The sequence continues at coordinate 496,755 of NZ_JAMZDX010000004.1, forward strand.
GCTGTCCGATCCGGTCTTCGAGGACCGGCACCGGGCCGCGATGGTCTCGCAGCAGCCGACCACCTTCCTGGTCTGCCGCCCGCCGGACCGCTGGCTCACCTTCTCCCTCCAGCCGGACGCGACCGGCGTGACCGGCCGAGTGGCCCCGGCGGGGCCGCCGGTGGAACCCGGGGAGTCGGCCGTCACGTCGTCCACCTCCCGGCCCGGACCTCCCGCACCCGACCCGCCGACGGCCCAGGCGGCGCCCGCGCGCCTGGGTTCCATCTACCGCGTGCTGCAGCTGAGCAGTTCGCTGACCGAGGCGGTCACCACCGACGAGGTCTGCAAGGTCGTCGCCGACCAGCTCCTCCCGGCCTTCGGCGGACAGCACCTGGCCATCTACGTGATCGACGGAGGCCGCCTGCACCTGCTCTTCCGCACCGGCCGTCACGACCGCTTCCTGCACTGGCTGGAGGGCAAGCCCCTCGACACTCCGCTGCCCGGAACGGAGACGCTGACCTCCGGAGTGCCCCTCTTCGTCGAGTACCCGCAGGATCGTGCCGACTCCCACCCGGCGCCCTCCGTGGACGGCATCGGCGCCTGGGCCTACCTGCCGCTGATCGCCTCCAACCGTCCGGTCGGCACCTGCATCCTCGGCTTCGACGGGATCCACCACCTCACCACCAAGGACCGCGGCATCCTGACCGCGCTCAGCGGTCTGATCGCCCAGGCACTCGAACGCGCCCGGCTCTACGACGCGAAGTCCGCCCTCGCCCACGGCCTGCAGAACGCGCTCCTGCCGCACCGCCTGCCCGCCCTCCCGGGCATCCGCACCACCGGCCGGTACCTGCCCGGCACCAGTGGGATGGACATCGGCGGCGACTGGTACGACGTGATCCCCACCGGCAGCGGCGTGGCCCTGGTCGTCGGGGACGTCGAGGGCCACAGCGTCGCCGCGGCCGGCATCATGGGCCAACTGCGCAGCGCCGTACGCGCCTTCGCAACCGTCGGCCACCGCCCCAGTGCCGTGCTGGCCGGCACCAATCGGCTTCTGGTCGACCTCGACCCCGGGTTGCTCGCCAGCTGCTGCTACGTCCGCGTCGAGCCGGGCACCGACCGGGCCCTCGCCGTCCGCGCCGGGCACTGCCCGCCGCTGTTGCGCCGTCCGGACGGCACCACGGAGGTGCTGGACCTGGCGGGCGGCCCGCTCCTCGGCGTCGACGGCGCCGCCGGTTACCCGGAGACCCGGCTGGATCTCCCCCGCGGCTCGATCCTCGCCCTCTACACCGACGGCCTCGTCGAGGCCCGCGGCAGGGACATCGATCTGGGCATCGACGACCTGCGGGCCTCGCTGGCCCACGCCACGGCCGGAAGCCTCGATGATCTCGCCGACCACCTGCTGCGCAACGCCCTGCACTCCCCGCACCGGTCGGACGACATCGCCCTGCTGCTCACCGAATACCGACCCGAGTGAGCCTCGGCCGGAGCACCGCACTCGACCGGAGCACCGTGCTCACAGCGCCTGCTCAGCCCAGATGATCTTGCAGTCGGGGGTGTAGCGGGTACCCCAGCGCTCGGCGAACTGGGCCACCAGGAACAGTCCGCGTCCGCCCTCGTCGGTGTCGGCGGCGTACCGCAGGTGCGGGGAGGTGCTGCTGGTGTCCGAGACCTCGCAGATCAGCGTGCGGTCCAGGAGGAGGCGCACGCCGATCGGGCCGCCGCCGTACCGGACCGCGTTGGTGATCAGCTCGCTGAGGATCAGCTCCGTGGTGAAGTCCAGCTCCGCCAGCCCCCACTCGGCGAGCTGCCGGCCGGCCGCGGCCCGGATCCCGGACACGGCGGCCGGGTCCGGCGGGACGTCCCACTGGGCGATCCGGTCGGGCGCCAGCGCCCGGGTGCGCGCCACGAGGAGGACCACGTCGTCCGTGGAGCTCGCGGGCAGCAGCGCGTCGAGCACCGCGTCGCAGGTCTCCTCCGGGGTCCGGTCGGTGGCGGCCAGCGTGCCGTGCAGGAGGTCGAGACCGGCGTCGAGGTCCCGGCGCCGGTCCTCGACGAGGCCGTTGGTGTACAGGACCAGCCGGCTGCCCTCGGGCACCTGGATCCGCGCGGTCTCGAAGGGCAGGCCGCCGACGCCCAGCGGTGGTCCGGCCGGCAGGTCGAGGAACACTGCCGTACCGTCCGGCGCCACCAGCGCGGGCGGGAGGTGGCCGGCCCGGGCCAGCTCGCAGCTCCTCGACACCGGGTCGTAGATCGCGTAGAGGCAGGTGGCCCCGGTGACCGCCGGGTCGCTGCGCGCGGCGGCTTCGTCCCGGTCCATCCGGTTGACCAGCTCGTCGAGGTGGGCGAGGAGGTCGTCGGGGGGCAGGTCGAGCATCGAGAAGTTGTGGACGGCCGTCCTGAGCCGGCCCATGGTGGCGGCGGCCTGCACACCGTGCCCGACGATGTCCCCCACGACCAGCGCGATCCGGGTGCCGGAGAGGGGGATGACATCGAACCAGTCGCCGCCGACACCCGACTGGGCTGGCAGGTAGCGGTAGGCGACGTCGAGGGCGTCCTGCTCGGGCAGCCCGTGGGGCAGCAGGCTCTGCTGGAGGCTCACGGCCGTGCTGTGGTCGCCGGTGACGGCCGAGACGATCTGCTCCTGGGTGGCGTACTTGGTGTCGAACACGCCGCTGTTGCGGCCGAGGCGCAGCACCACGACCCGGTCGGCGACGGCCCGGACGTTGTCCAGGTCGTGGCTGACCATCAGCACGCCGAGCCGCTGGGCCCGCAGCCGCTCGACCAGTTCCAGGACCAGGGCGGTCGGTCCGACGCCGAGGGCGGCGGTGGGCTCGTCCAGGATCACGACCCGGGGCTCGCCGATCATCGCGCGCGCGATGGCGACGGTCTGGCGCTGGCCGCCGGAGAGCGATCCGACCGGGATCCGCAGGCTCGGGAGCCGGATGGACAGGTCGCTCAGCAGCCGGCGGCAGCGCTTCTCCATCTCGATCTCGCGGAGGATCCCGAATCTGCGCAGTTCGCGGCCGAGGAAGACATTGGCGACGGTGTCGAGGTTGTCGCACAGCGACAGGTCCTGGTGGACGGTGGCGATGCCGAGGTTCTGGGCGTCGATCGGCCTGCGGAGGTCGACCGGCCGGCCGTCGAACTCGATCACTCCGCCGTCCGCCGGTGCCACCCCGGAGACGACCTTGACCAGGGTGGACTTGCCGGCCCCGTTGTCGCCGACCAGCGCCACGACCTCGCCCTCGTCGACGGCGAGGTCGACGGTGCTCAGCGCCTGGACGGCGCCGAACCGCTTGGAGACGCCGCGGGCGGCCAGCAGCGGGGTGTGTGCCACGGAATCCGTCTCCTTCCCCTCGCCGTTCACCGGGGGACGGACCGGACGAGCAGCAGCGCGATGTCGTCGGTGCGCTGCTCCGCCTGTCCGGCCCGGCCGATGAGCGCGTCGGCCAGCTTCTCGAGCGGTTCGCCGCCGTGGCGGGCGAGCGTGGCGGTGAGGTCGGCCAGCGCCCGGTCGGGGTCCATGCCGGGCGTGTCGACGAGGCCGTCGGTGTACAGGACCAGGATGGTGCCGATCGGAAGGCCGATGCGGACCTGCGGGTACTCGGCGGCGGGGTCCACGTTCAGCACCATGCCGATCTGCGGCTCCACCGCCTCCGCCCGGCCGTCCGGCCGGTACAGCAGGGGTACGGGGTGGCCCGCGTTGGCCAGCCGGGCCTCCCGGCGCGCGAGGTCGACCAGCAGGTAGGCACCGCTGGCCAGCAGGGTCGTGTCCAGGTCCGCCAGCAGGCGGTTGGTACGGCTGAGCACGGTGCCCGGATCGGCGTCGGCCGCGGCGAAGGCACGGACCGCGGTGCGGATCTGTCCCATCAGCGCGGCGGCGTTGACGTTGTGCCCCTGGACGTCGCCGATGACGACGGCCACGCTGTCCGGCCCGACCCGGATGAGGTCGTAGAAGTCGCCTCCGACGTCCATGTCCGCGGTGGCCGGGAGGTAGCGTGCGCAGACCTCCAGGCCCGGGACGGCGGGCAGCCCCCGGGGCAGCAGGCTCTCCTGGAGACCGTGGGCGAGGACAAGCTTGGTGTCGTACAGCCGGGCCCGGTCCAGGGCCTGCGCGATCAGACCGCCGAGCGAGGTGAGGACGGCCCGTTCCTCCACGTCGAAGCGGTGCGGCTCGGCGAACGCCAGCACGCAGGTTCCGATCAGCCTGCGGGAGGTCACCAGCGGCAGGTACGCCCAGGCCGCCATCCCGTCCTGCGTCTCGTGGCGGTCCGGGTAGAGCCGCTCCAACTCCGTACGGTTCTCGAAGAACGCCGGCACGGGACTGGTCGACGCCTGGACTCCCGGGGTCGACTCGGTCAGCGGGGTGCCGTCGAACTGGTCGACCAGACCGGCCGGATAGCCGCGGTGCCCGACGATGCGCAGCCGGCCGCCCTCGGCCAGCAGGACCGCGACGGCCTGGCCGCCGAAGGCCGGCACGATCTGCTCGGAGACCATGCCCACCACGTCCTGCACGCTGATCGCCTCGGTCAGCGCGCCGGCGAGGTGGAGGAGGTGGTAGAGCGCCCCGGGCCGGGTGTGCACCGCCCGCGCGGTGGGTGCCTCGGTACGCCGGTCGGCCCCACCGTGCCGACCGTCGGAGACGGCGACGATCCGCACGGTGAGTCCGGATCCGTCCGGGAAGAGCTGGAACGACAGCCACCGGTCCGGCGGCCGCAGTGCCACGAACGAGGTCGACTGCCCGCTGATCACCGCCGAGCGGTGGTGGTACTCGTACACCGGATCGCGCAGCCACGGCAGCACCGCCCACGGCCGTCGGCCCAGCAGCTGCTCGACCGGCTCGCCCAGCAGCTCGGCGGCGGCCGGTGTGACGGCGGCCAGCCGGCCGTCCAGGTCCATGGCGCAGACGCCCTCCGGCAGCCGCGCCACCATCGAGCCGATCGGGTCGACGGAACGGTTCTCCGCCACTGCGGGGCGTGCGCCCGCTCGGATCGGCCGGCCCGCCCCGGCCGCCTCCGCCACCACTTCGGCCAGGCCCCGGGCGAGCGCGTCGAGCCCGGCGCGCTCACCGGACGACAGCTCGGGCGAGTGCCCGGCGGGCCAGATCACGAACACGGACCCGTACGTGACCTGCTTCGCGACGAGCGGTACGGCCGCGAGGCAGAACGCGTACGGCATCGCGACCGCCACCCGCGGGTACCGGCGCGCCATCTCCTCCGCGCCGCCCACCCAGACGACCCGGCCGCTGCGCACGGCGTCGACCACCGGGATCGGCGCGGTCATGCCGACGTGCCGCCACGGCCTGGTGAACTGCCGGGCGGCTCCGAGCGTCATGACCAGCTGGAGCAGCTGCCCGTCGTCCGACAGCAGGTAGACGCCGCCGAGCTGCGCGTCGAGCCGGTCCGGCACCGCCCGCAGGATCTGCGCCACCGCCTCGAGCCCGCGCTCCGTCATCGCACCGCCCCGTCAGCGGGCAGCGACCACCCGTGCCACGACATGCCCATCACAAGAACCTCATTCGAGCCGACGAGAACCCGCAGCCTCCCTCCCATACTGGCCCGACGGGCACCATCCGTCCCCTCGCCCGCCTCCCGCCCACGATCAGGTCGCCCCATCGGTTGTTCGGCGATGTCGAACACGGCACTAGGCTCGGGGACGTCGATCGATCATGGAGAGGGCTACGACACGTGGGCAAGTGGCAGCGGGCACTGGACGCGGCCGGGATCAACGACCCCGGCCTCCGCGACGACTACAGCCGGCAGCACCGGCAGGTGGCGCAGTACAAGCGCGAGGCCGTCCTTGCGGCACAGATCCTCCTGCCGACCCGGCTCGTGCCCCACATGATCGCGGCCACCGCCTACATGCACCGCACCGACACCCTCCTCGACAGCGGTCCCCTCGACGACCGGAAGGCAGCGTACGCACGCTGGGAGCAGGAGGTGCGCGACAGCCTCGCCACCGGTACGACCGGCAATCCCGAGCTGCGCCCCCTGCTGAACACCATCGCCGCGCACCCCGCTCTGCGCGACCGTGCACTGGACTACCTCGCCGGGGCCGTCGCCGACCTCGACTTCGCCGGATTCGTCGCCGAGGCCGACTACCAGCGCTACCTGGACACCTACTCGCTCCCCGCGTTCATGGTCGTCGCCACCCTGCTCGGCCCGGACGGCGACCAGACCGCCTACCGGGCCGCCTGTCGCACCTTCATCGACGCCAGCCAGCGGCTCGACTTCGTCAGCGACCTCGCCGAGGACCTGGTCGACGGCCGCCTGACCATCCCCGAGCAGACCCTCGACCGGCACGGGGTCACCCGCACCGATCTGGAGCAGGCCCGCAACCTTCCCGCCGTCCGGTCGATGATCGCCGACCAGCTCGACCAGGTCGACCGCACCCTCGCCGAAGCCCGCGCCGTGGTCGGGCTCGTCCCACCCGCCCACCGGCCCATGGTCCGCTGCATGATCGGCCTCGACGGACTGACCAGCTCGGCCGCCCGTGCGGACATCCCCGCCCTGCTGCGCCGCTCGGCCGGCCCGGCCAAGGTCGCCGCGCTCCGCCTGCTGGGACGCGAGTACCTCCGGGCACGCCGGGTGAATCGCTGAGCACCGCCCGGCGAAGCCGACCCAAGGCCTCGTTACCCGGCAGCCACCACCTGACCGGCCGTGACCTGGGGAGGGTTGGGCAGCAGTTCAGCGAGGTTGTCCCGCACGAACTCCGCTGCTCGGCGGATCGATTCCTCGGCCCCGGCCTCGTCCCGGAAGACGCTGGTGGAGACCATCACCCCCGCCCCGGCGTCGACCCAGTAATAGGCCACGAATCCGGGAACCCGGCTGAGCAGGGGCACGAATCCCTCGCTCACTCGCCGTCCTGCCTCCGCGGGATCGGTCACCCCGTCGTACCGCCGCACCACCGCATACATGCTGGTCTCCTCACGGGTCCCGGGTCATCGCGTGCGGGACGACATACCCGCCGCCGGAGTCCTCCGCTCGCGGGGCATCCGGAAGACACTCGGACAGCCGCACGGACCGGGACGGGCCGGAGCCCGGTCACCCACCTTCGGCGGCGGCCACCGGCGACTGCGGCATCTCCTTCAGTCGGCTGACGGGAGAGACGACCAGCCCGAGGACCACGACGGCGGACCCTGCCGCCGCCACGACCAGCGCGCCGTGGGCCCCGAGCCGCCCGGCGAGCAGACCGGCCGAGAGTCCGCCGAGCGCGCCGCCACCGAACAGGAGGGTTCGGAACGCCGCCGTCATCCGGCCCATCATCGACTGCGGGGTCAGGGTCTGGCGGAGGCTGACGATGACGACGCCGGCCACTCCCAGGCCGAGGTAGGTGGTGAAGAACGACAGGACGAACAGCACGAGCATCAGCGGCCGCGGCCCGATGGCCGGCACCAGCAGGGTCGGGCCGAGGAGCAGGGCCGACTGGGCGACCAGGTAGACCCGGCCGATCGGGAAGCGGGCGATGACCCCGCGGGAGACCAGCGAGCCGATCAGTCCGCCGACCGAGGCCGTCGCGAGGACGGCCCCGAGGGTGGACGAGCCCAGGTGGAGATCGTTCGTACCGTAGAGCAGGAACATGGTCCAGATCGCGACCATCGAGAAGTTGCAGCAGAAACCGACGAGCGCGAGCGCCCGCAGGATCCCGCTGCCCAGGACCCATCCGAGCCCGTCCCGGAGCTCGCGCAGCAGGTGCCGCTCGGCCGTCGGCTCCGGGCGGGGTTCGCGGGTACGGATCAGCAGCAGCGAGAGCAGGGACACCGCGTACGAGCAGGCGTCCACGACCAGCGCGACCGGTGCGGTGAGTGCCGAGACCAGGAGACCCGCGAGCCCCGGCCCGGCCACCTCGGCGGCGGAGGAGGAGCTCCCCATCCTGGCGCTCGCCTCGACGTAGTGCTCGGGCCTGCGGACCAGCGTCGGCACGTACGACATCCAGCTGACGTCGAACACCACCGAGGCGATGCCCACGGCACAGGCGATCACCAGCAGGAGTGTCAGATCGAGGGCGTGCCACCAGTACATCACCGGGACCAGCGCGATCAGGACCAGCCGGACGAGGTTGGCGCCGAGCATCACCGGTCGGCGGCGTGCCCGGTCGGTCCACACGCCGATCAGCAGGGCGAGCCCCAGGTACGGGACCAGTTGCAGGAAGCGAAGCAGCCCGACCTGCTCGTCGGTGGCGCCGAACGCGTTGATCGCGGTCAGCGGGAGGGCGAGGTTGGTGACCTGGGTACCGAGCAGCGACACCGTCTCGCCGAACCAGAACGTGAGGAAGTCGCCGTTGCGCCAGAGGCTGTCCCTGCGCCCGGAGGTGCTCGGCGCGTCGATGGCGGCCCCGGCCGCCGTCCGGCTCACCGGGCACCGCCCACGAGCTCGGCGACGGCGGCGGCGACCTCGTCGACCTCGTCCTCGGTGTTGTAGTAGTGCGGCGACAGCCGCAGGCACCACTCCACCTCCTTGTCCGCGAAGTCGAATTGCGCGAACTCCCGGTAGCTCAGGGCCGAGTTGATGCCACGTGCGGCCATCGCGGCCTTGAACGGCTCCGGTTGCCAGCCGTGGACCGCGAAGGTGACCAGCGCGGCGGGAGCCGCTCCCCCGTCCAGCGTCCGCACGCCCGGCAGGTCGGCGAGTTGCCCGCGCAGCCGGGCGGCGAGCGCCGGGGTGCGCCGGGCCACCGGTTCCAGGCCGACCCGCAGCGCGTAGCGGACGGCTGCGGCGCAGCCGAGCACGGTGGCGTACGGGAATTCCCACTCCTCGAACCGGGCAGCGGTGTCGACCGGCCGGTAGTGACCGGGGGCGGTCCAGCGGGCGCCGTACATGTCGATGAACAGCGGCTCCAACCCGGCGTCGAGCAGCCGGTCGGAGACGTACAGGAAGCCCGAACCACGCGGCCCGCGCAGGAACTTGCGGCAGGTGGCGGTGAGCAGGTCGCAGCCGATCTCCGTGACGTCGATCGGGTACTGGCCGACCGACTGGCAGGCGTCGACGAGGTAGAGCAGGTCGAGTTCGCGGCAGTGCCGGCCGATCTCGGCGACCGGCTGGACGAGGCCCGAGTTGGTGGGGATGTGGGTGACCGACACCAGGCGGGGGCGGTGGGTGCGCATCAGGCGGGCCATCGCGTCGACGTCGACGCCGCTGCCGTCGGGGTGGTCGGGAGCGTGCACGATCCGGATGCCGTGGCGCCTGCGCAGGGCGAGGAAGGCAATTTGGTTGGAGATGAAGTCGTTCCTCGTCGTCAGCACGGTGTCGCCGGGCCGGAAGTCGATCGCCGAGAGCGCCTTGGTGAAGGCGTGGGTGGCGCTGCCGGCGAAGGCGATGTTCCGCGCCCCGGCGCCGATCAGCTCGGCGACCGACGCGTGGAAGTCGGCGACCTCGGCGGCCCGGGCCGCGGACGCCTCATAGCCGCCGATCTCGGCCTCCAGCCGGAGGTGGTCGAGCATCGCTGCGAGCACCGGCCGGGCGAGCAGGCCGCAGCCGGCGTTGTTGAAGTGGATCACCGATTCGCAGCCCGGGGTGTCGGCCCTGAGGGCGGCGAGGTCGAGGAGCGGTTCCACCGGCGAGCCGAAAGCGCTATTCTGTATCGTCATGTCCGACGGTAGCAGTACTGAAGCGCTCACGGCCATCCTCCGGACGGAGATCGCCGCCCTGGCGCCGGGCGACCGGCTGCCCTCCAGCCGGGATCTGATCGCCCGTCACGGAGTCGGCCCGGTCACCGTCTCCAGGGCCATCGCCCAGCTGGCCGCCGAGGGCCTGGTGGTCACCCGTCCGGGCAGCGGCACGTACGTCGCCGACCGCCGTCGGGCGTCGGACGAAGGCGCGGCGGACACCTCCTGGCAGACGGTGGCGCTGGCCGGACGGGCCTTCGACCCGGGCGCCGCGGACGGCCCGTCCGAGGATCTGCCGCCCGGCACCATCGCGCTCTCCGGCGGATACCTGCACGAGAACCTCCAACCCACCCGGGCCCTCGGCGCCGCGCTGGCCCGCGCCGCCCGCCGTCCGGACGCCTGGCACCGGGCCCCGGCCGCCGGCCTCGCCCCGCTGCGCGCGATCCTCGCCCGGCAGGCCGGGGGGACGGTCGGCCCCGAGGACGTCCTGGTCACCGGCGGCGGCCAGGGCGCGCTGTCGATGCTGTTCCGCGCCATGGCCGCCCCCGGCAGCCCGCTGCTGGTCGAGTCGCCGACCTACCCGGGCGCGCTCGCCGCCGCCCGCGCGGCCGGACTGCACCCGGTGGCCGTGCCGACGGACGGCGACGGCATCCGCCCCGACCTCCTGGCCGATGCGTTCGCCATGACCGGCGCCCGGCTGCTCTACTGCCAGCCGACCTTCCACAACCCGACCGGCACGGTGCTCTCCCCCGAGCGCCGACGGCAGGTCGTGCGGGTCGCCCGGGCGGCCGGGGCGTTCCTGATCGAGGACGACTTCGCCCGCCACCTCGGCCACGGCGCACCGCTCCCCCGCCCACTGATCGCCGACGACCGCGACGGCACGGTCGTCCACCTGACCTCGCTGACCAAGCCCTCCTCGCCCAGCCTGCGGATCGGCGCGATCGTCGCCCGCGGCCCGGTGATGCACCGGCTGCGCGGCATGCGCCTGGTCGACGACTTCTTCATCGCCCGCCCGCTGCAGGAGGCCGCCGTCGAACTGCTCTCGACCCCCGCCTGGGACCGCCACCTGCGCGCCCTGGCCACCGCGTTGCGCCACCGCGCCGCCACCCTCGCCACCGCCCTCGGCCGCGAACTGCCCGACTGGACCCTCGCCTGCCACCCGGCCGGCGGACTCCACCTGTGGCTCCGGCTGCCGGCCCACCTCACCGACACCGCCGTCGCCGACGCGGCCCGCCTGCACGGTGTGTCCCTCGACGCGGGCCATCGCTACTTCCCCACCGACGCTCCCGCCGCCCACCTGCGCATGGGCTTCGCCGCGGCCGCCGACCCCGCCGAACTGACTGAAGCCGCCCACCGCCTCGCCACCGCGACCCGGACGCTGGGCAGTCCCTGAGCGTGCCGCGCCGCGGCTCCACGCCGGCCGAACCGCCGGTCACTCGTCGGCCTCGACCGGACGCGGCGCGTGGCTGCGATGGTGGCCACCGGCGGACCGGGGCAGGCTGAGAGGTGCACCCGGCAACGGACGGCCGACCGCACCTCACGGCCGCCGAATCCCTGGAGGTCACCCATGACCGATCCTGTCGCCCGCCCCGCGGTCGGCCCGATCGTGGTCGGCACGGACGGTTCGCCCCAGGCCCGGCAGGCCGTGACCTTCGCGCTCCGCGAGGCCCGCCTGCGCGCCACCGGCCTGCGGGCGGTCTGCGCCTACGAGTACACCCCCGCCCGGCAGTCCGGCTTCGAATGGACGGCCTCCGGCCCCGACAGCGGCCCCGTCCCGCAGCAGCGCGATCTCGTGACCCAGGCCGTGGCGGACTCCGTCAGGGAACTGCAGGAGCAGCTCGGCGAACCGCCCGTGGAGGTGGAGATCGTCTGCGAACCCGGCCGCCCGGCGCAGGTCCTCCTCGAAGCCAGCCGGGACGCCGACCTGCTCGTGGTCGGCTCCCGGGGATCGGGCGCCTGGGGACGCCTCGCCCTCGGCTCGACCAGTACCGAGGTCGTCCACCACGCCCGCCTCCCGGTCGTCGTCGTCCCGGCGGAACCCGGCACCGCCTCCTCCTGACTTGTCCATGACTTGTCAAAGTCCTTCCCGGTGGCGGGATGCCGGATCTACCGTCATTCGGTATGGCCATCAGACTGCTTCGCTCCATGGTTCTCGTCGGCGCGCTCTTAGAAGCTATCTCATTTGGGCTTGTAGGCTGCTCTCGTGACGATCGTGGAGCGGCTGGTACCGGACGAGTTGTGGGAGCTGTTCCAGCGGGTGGTGCCAGCGGCACCGACGCGCCCGCAGGGCGGTGGCCGACGCCGGCACGGGGACCGCGAAGTGCTTGCGGCGATCGTGTTCGTGGCGACATCGGGGTGCACGTGGGCCCAGTTGCCGCCGTGTTTCGGCCCGTCCGGGCCGACGGCCCACCGGCGCTTCACCGAGTGGACCGCGGCCCGGGTGTGGGCCAAGCTCTATCGTCTGGTCCTGGACGAGCTCGGCTCGCAGGGTGAGCTGGACTGGTCGAGGTGCGCGGTCGACTCCGTGAACATGCGGGCCACGAAAAAGGGGACCTGACGGGTCCGAATCCTGTCGATCGGGGCAAGTTCGGGTCAAAGATCCACTTGCTCACCGAACGCACCGGTTTACCCCTGTCGCTGGCGATCTCCGGCGCAAACCTGCACGACAGCCAGGCCCTGATTCCGCTCGTCGAGGCGATCCCACCGATCCGCTCCCGCCGCGGCCCCCGGCGCCGCCGGCCCGGCAGGCTCCACGGCGACAAAGCCTACGACCACCGCTTCATCCGCTCCTACCTGCGACGACGACAGATCACGACCCGCATCGCACGCCGCGGCATCGAGTCCTCCAGCCGCCTCGGCCGGCACCGCTGGGTGATCGAGCGGACCGTCGCATGGCTGGGCGGCTTCCGTCGGCTCCACCGCCGCTACGAACGCAAAGCCGACCACTTCGCAGCCTTCGCCACCATCGCCGCGGCACTCATCTGCCATCGCCGGCTGGCCAAATGAGATGGCTTCTTAGCGACGCTCACCGCCACCCAGCTCGGCCCCGCCACGGCGCACGCCGCCGCCCCCGGCCCGATCAGAGGCGGCGTCAGCCAACCCGTCTACTCCTACGCCAACGCCGTCCGGGAGACGGTCTGGGTCGACACCGGGCTCGACCTCGACGGCGACGGCCGTACCGACCGGGTGGCCGCGGACATCATCCGGCCGAGTGAGCCGGCCGCCGCCGGGCGGAAGATCCCCGTCATCATGGACGCCAGCCCCTACTACTCCTGCTGCGGCCGGGGCAACGAGTCGCAGCTCAAGACCTACGACGCACAGGGCAGGCCGGTCGGCTTCCCCCTCTACTACGACAACTACTTCGTGCCCCGCGGCTATGCGGTGGTGCTGGTCGACCTTTCCGGCACCAATCGCTCGGACGGCTGCGTGGACGTCGGCGGCCCCGCCGACGTCACCTCCGCCAAGGCGGTCGTCGACTGGCTGAACGGCCGGGCCGCCGGCCACAGCGCCCGTACCGGCGGCACCACGGTCAAGCCGGCCTGGGCGAACGGCTCGGTGGGCATGATCGGCAAGTCCTGGGACGGCACCATCGCCAACGGCGTCGCCGCGACCGGTGTCGACGGCCTCAGGACCGTCGTGCCGATCTCGGCGATCAGTTCCTGGTACGACTACTACCGCTCCGACGGCGCTCCGCTCTACAGCGGCACCCCCGCCGACCTGGCCGCTGTGGTGGAGAGCGCGTCCGCCGCGCCGCACTGCACGGCGGTGCAGCAGCGACTCGCCGCCGGCGCGCCGTCGAACGGCGACTGGAGCCGACTGTGGCAGCAGCGCGACTACGTCGCCGACGCGGCCAAGGTGCGCGCCAGCGTCTTCGTGGTGCACGGGATGCAGGATCTGAACGTCCGTGACATCAACTTCTCCCAGTGGTGGACGGCACTGGCCCGGACCGGCGTCGACCGCAAGATCTGGCTGTCCCAGACCGGCCACGTGGACCCCTTCGACTTCCGGCGCGCCGCGTGGGTGGACACCCTGCACAGCTGGTTCGACCACTACCTGCTCGGCGTGGACAACGGCATCCAGCGCGGCCCGGTCGCCGACATCGAGCGCGCCCCGGACCAGTGGACGCAGGACCGCACCTGGCCCGCGCCCGCCACGGCGACCGGCACATTGGGCCTCCGGCCCGGCACCCTGACCACCGCGACCGGCCGCGGCACCGCCACGTTCACCGACAACCCGGCTCTCGGCGAGGACGACTGGGCCGCGAACGCCGATTCGGCCTCCCCGGAGAAGACGGTCTTCACCACCGGAGCGCTCACCCAGGACCTGCGGATATCGGGCCAGGGCTCGATCACCCTGTCCGTACGATCCACCACCAGCAGCGCCCACCTGAGCGCCGTCCTGGTCGATCTGGGGCCGACGACCATCCGCAACTACGAGGGCGCGGGCGAGGGCATCACCACCCTGACCACCCGCTCCTGCTGGGGTGACAGTACGCCGGGCGACAGCGCCTGCTACCTGGACACCGCGGCCGACACCGCACCGGCGGGCTACACGATCTTCAGCCGGGGCTGGGCCGACCTCGGGCACTACGCCGGGCTGGACCGGACGGTGACGCTCACCCCCAGCACGCCCTACTCGATCACCTTCGACCTGGCCGGCACCGACCACGTGGTGCCCGCCGGACACCGGCTCGCCCTGATCGTGGCCGGCACCGACAGCGGCCTGCTCGAACCGCCGCCGACCACGCCGCGCCTGAGCATCGACCTGGCCCACTCCTCGCTGCGACTGCCGATGGTCGGCGGCGCTGCCGCTCTGCGGCAGACGGCCACGCCCACGCCGAGCAGGGCCCTCCCGGGGCTGCCGGCGGGTCGGGCAGGTGCCGCCACCGGCCCGGAGAACTTCCGGTAGGCCGCCCGGAAGCGCCTGCGCGCCTGTCGGGGAGCGCTGCAGCGGTGCGCTGCAGCGCTCTTGACAATTGCTCATGTTCCTGACAGCACTGGGGCCGCACCACTCCCACGAACGGCACCGTACCCCGAAGGGGCGATCCGCACATGACCAGTCCTGAGAGCGCCGGCTCCGACTACGACGTCGTCATCAGCGGAGCCGGCCTCGCCGGCAGCGCCGCGGCCATCCTGCTCGCGCGTCGCGGCGCCCGCGTCGCGCTGCTGGAACGCCGCTCGGACCCCGACGCGTACAAGGTGCTCTGCACCCACTCCCTCACCGCCAACGCCTACCCGGTGCTGGACGAACTCGGCCTCGTCCCCGCTCTCGAGGAGGCGGGAGCCGTCCGCAACGACGCCCGGTGGTACACCCGCTGGGGGTGGATCGAGCCGAGGGCGGCGCCGACGGGCCCCGAGCTGCCGTACGCGTACAACATCCGGCGCAGCACCCTCGACCCGTTGATCAGGTCCCGGGCGGCGCAGACGCCCGGCGTCGACCTGCTCCTCGGCCACCGGGTGACCGGGCTGGTCGGGGAAGCCGGGCGAACCGTGGGGGTGCGCGCGGCGACGCCGCAGGGCGAGCGCGAGATCCGGGCCCGCCTGGTGGTCGGCGCCGACGGCAAGGACTCGGCCGTGGCGAAGTTCGCCGGGGTGGCGACCCGGCGGTTCGAGAACGCGCGGTTCGCCTATCTCGCGCACTTCCGCAACCTGCCGCTGCGCGACGGGATCGGTCACACCTGGTTCCTCGAACCCGACATGGCGTACGCGTTTCCCAACGACGACGGGGTGACGGTCGTCGCGGTGCTCCCGAACAAGGACCGGCTGCCGGCGTTCCGGGACGACCTGGAGGGCAGCTTCCGCCACTTCGTCCGTTCCCTGCCCGAGGCGCCGCCGATCGACTCGGCCGAGCGCATTTCGAAGATCATCGGCACGGTCGACTACCCGTTCCACACCCGCAACCCGACCGCACCGGGCGTCGCCTTGATCGGCGACGCCGCCCTGACCGGCGACCCCCTGTGGGGAGTGGGGTGCGGATGGGCCCTGCAGTCCGCGCACTGGCTGACCGCGGCGGTCGCCCCGGCCGCGACCGGTCGGGGCGACCTCGACCGGTCGCTCGCGGTGTACGCCCGCAGGCACCGGCGCCGGCTGCGCGGCCACCAGTACCTGGCCGCCGACTTCGCCAGGGCCCGTCCGTTCAACCCCTTGGAGCGGCTGATGTACTCGGCGGCAGCGCGCGACCAGGCGGTGGCGCGGCACATGCACCGGTTCGCCTCCCGCGTGATCGGCCCGCTGCGCTTCCTGAACCCCGTGGCAGTGGCCAAGGCGGCGGCCGTCAACCTCAGGCACCGCGGGGCGGCCGTGCCACCGGCGCGGGTGTCGCACCCGCGGTCATGACCGGCTCGGCTGCCGCCCCACGCGGCCGCTGCCGCAGGGCGGCCACGTGTTCGGCGACCATGATCGTCGGCAGGTTGGTGTTGGCCGACGGGATGTCCGGCATGATCGACGCGTCCACCACCGACAGGCCCACGACGCCGAAGACGCGGGCCTCGTGGTCGACGACGGCGCCCGCCCCGGGATCGGAGCCCATCGCGCACGAGCCCACCGGGTGGTGGTAGCTCCAGGTGTTGGCCCGGACCCAGACGCGGGCCGCCGCCGGGTCGTCGAGCAGTCCTGCCGGGAGGCCGGCCGCGGGCGCGGCGGTGATCGCCTTCCACGCCGGCGTGCGGGTGACGGCTTCAGCACGTCGGAGACCCTCGATCAGCCGGGGCAGGTCGGCGCCGTCCGCGAAGTAGCCGAGGTCGATGTCGGGCGGCGCGGCCGCGTCGGCCGAGCGTGCCAGGACGCGGCCGCGCGAGCGCGGTTTCAGCAGCGCGGCGAACACGGTGCACCCGTGGGCTCCGGGGCCGAGCGGATAGGGGCCGACGGCCACCAGTTGCAGGTCAGGTGGCCCGGTTGCCTGCCCGCTGTGACAGGTGGCGACCGTCTGGAACCGGGCGTGGCCGCCGACCGGGCCGACGTACGGCAGGTCGATCGAGACGGCGGGATGATCGACGAGACCGGACCCCACGCCGGGCAGGTCCGCCACCACCGGCCGCCCGAGGGCCGCCACCTCCGCCGCCGGCCCGATTCCGGATCGCAGCAGCAGCCCCGGCGAGAGGTAGGCGCCCGCCGCGACGATCACCTCGCCGGCGGGAACGACCTCCGCGGAGCCGTCCAGGCGTACGCCCGCGACCCGGCCGTGGCGGATCACGACCTCGCGGACGAGCGTGTCGGCGCGGACGTCGAGGTTGACCCTCGACCGGCAGGGGTCGAGGTAGGCGGCGGCCGTGCTGATCCGCCGCCCGTCCACGGCGTTGACCGGCAGCGGTCCCACGCCCACCGCGGCGGGCGCGTTGTGGTCGGCGATCCGCGGCACGCCGAGCGAGGCGATGGCCTCCTCGGCCGCGTCCGCGACGGCGGACCGCTCGGTGCCCCGGTACCGGCGGATCGGCAGCGGCCCGTCGTGGCCGTGGTGGTCGGCGGCGTCGAAGTCGAGGTCGCACTCGAGGCGCGTGAAGGCGGGCAGGACGTCGTCGAACGCCCAGCCGGGCACTCCGGCCGCGGCCCAGGCGTCGTAGTCCGCCGGGTGCCCGCGCAGCGCGAAGGTCGCGTTCACCGCCGACGAGCCGCCCATCACCCGTCCGCGCGGCAGGTCCAGCAGCGGTCCGCCGCGGACGCCGACTCCGCGCAGGCCCCAGTCGTGCGAGGCCGCCGGCCCCTGCGTCCCCTCCACGAGATCGGCCGGGAGGGCCGCGGGCCCGTAGTCCGGCCCCGCCTCGATGAGCAGCACCCGCCGCTCGGGGTCCTCGCTCAGCCGTGCGGCGAGCACACACCCCGCGCTGCCGCCCCCGACGATCACCACGTCGTACGAAGCGTTCATCCCGTGCCTCCGCTTCCAGGCTGTTCCGCCGACCGGCTCGGGGCCAGTCGGCGGCCCGGGGCGGCCGACTGCGCCCGGCGCAGGACGACCGGCGCAGGACGACCGGCGCCGCAGCCCGCCCGTGCGACGGGCCGTCAGTCCGCCGCGTTGCGGTCCGGCCCCGCCTCGGCGTCCCGGCGGTCCAGAGCCTCGGCGATGGTGGGGTGCCTGGCGCGGAGCCGGTCCCGGAGCGACTGCGCCGGCTCGTCCGCTTCCGCCCCCGGATCGGCGTGCGCCACACCGGTTCCACGCAACTGCGCCACCTCCGCTTCCAGGTCGGCCACCCGCGTCTCCAGGAGCTGCACGTCCCGGGTCGCGTCCCGGTATCCCTCGCGGTGGCGCCTGGCGACGTCCGTGAGGGTGTCCACCCGGTCCGCGAAGGCGTCGCGTTCGGCGGCGATCGGCTGGACGACGTGGCCGGCGACGACCGCCGCGATCCAGTCGACCCACTGGTTGATGCGCTCGGCGCCCGCCGCGCCGATCAGTTGGGCGTCCTGGAGGCCGTTGAGCATCGCCGGTCGGATGGCATCGGCGATGCGCTGCTGCGGGCCGGACTGCTCGGTCACAGCTGCTCCTCGATGACGAATCGGACGGTGTCGGGAAGCGATCTTCCCATGCGCCGGCCCGCCGGGTCCGAACGGCACTCGTACCACCAGCGTCACGCCGTCCCGCGCGGCCCGCGAACCGGCCGCTCCGCCCACGGCACGGTGATCGGCGTCGGTGGATTGGCAACCGCCGCCCCGGTCGGACGACCATGGTGGTGTACGCACTGCCGCCGCAGTCGACCGGAGGAGTTGAACCGGATGGCCGCCACCTCCGCCCTGGTCCCGCTCGGGACACCGGCGCCGGACTTCTCGCTGCCCGCGATCGACGGCCGGGTCGTGGCCCGGGACGACTTCGCCGCCGCACCGGCCCTGCTGGTGGCCTTCCTGTGCAACCACTGCCCGTACGTACGGCACGTCGAGCAGGTCTTCGGCGAGCTGGTCGGCGAGTTCCCGGACCTCGCGGTCGTCGGGATCTGCAGCAACAGCCCGGCCGTCGCGCCCGCCGACGACACCGCCGGGCTGCGCGCCCAGGTCACCCGCACGGGGTGGGTCTTCCCGTATCTCGTCGACCTCGACCAGTCCGTCGGCCGGGCGTACGGGGCTGCTTGCACACCGGACTTCTTCCTCTACGACGCCCGGCGCGCGCTGGCCTACCGGGGCGCGATGGACGACTCGACTCCCGGCAACGGGAAGCCGGTCACCGGCAGCCTGCTGCGGCAGGCCATCGGCCTGGTCCTGGCCGGCCGGCCCGTCCCGGAACCGCACCGGCCGAGCATGGGGTGCTCGATCAAGTGGGCGTGACGGACACTCTGTCGGTGTCGGTGGTCGGCCGCTCCACATCCCGGTGGTGAGCCTGCTGGGAGGTGCTCATCGCGGGTTCACCGCCGGCGCACTGCCTCGACGACGGTCTCGGGAACGCCGAGCAGGCGCAGCACGGCCGGGGCGTCGTGGCCCACCTCGGTCGCGGTGTCGGCGGCCGCCCGGTAGCGGGTCCGGGCGGTGAGGTGGTCTCCTCGCAGTTCGGCGACGCGGGCGAGTCCGGCGAGCGTGCGCACCCGGTTGCCGAGGGCCTTGATCCAGTGCGGGTCGATCCGGTCCAGCGCCTCGGAGTACAGCCGTTGCGCCGCGCCCAGGTCGCCTTCCGCCAACGCGAGGTCGGCCTGCCCGCGCAGGGCGGCCGCGAGACCGTCGGGGCTGCCGGCGCCGACGGCCAGCTCGGCCGCTCGCGCGTAGTCGGCACCGGCCGCCGCGGGGTTGTCGGCGGCGAACTGGTCACCCCGGTTGACCAGGAGGTCGGCGGCGTCCTCCAGGGCTCCGAGCTCTTCGGCCAGGGCGAGGGCCCGGTCGGTCAGCGCGACCGCCTCCGCCCGGTCGCCTCGGCCGGCCGCCACTCCGGCGAGCAGGTCCAGGGCCAGTGCGGCTCCCCAGCGGTCGCCGAGTTCGCCGAACGCGTCGGCGGCCAGGGCGAAGGCGCGCTCGGCTCCCGGGGTGTCGCCGGCACCGAGGAAGCCGAATCCCGACACGTACCCGGCGACCGCCCGGGCCCACGGCTCGGGGCAGTCGCGCTGGGCCGAGACCAGCTCGAACGCGCTCTGCCGGTCCCGGGCCTCGGCCTGGCCGGCGCTGCGCAACATCCACACCAGCAGCGCGACCGGGTACCGGCCCGCCCGGTCACCCGGCCAGGCATCGGCCAGCGCCTGTTCGGCCGCGGCACGGTGCTGCTGCCAGAGCGGCCGCCCGGCGCTGCCGGACGCCGCGAGCAGCACGCACACGGCGTACTCCTCACCGTGCCCGGGTGGGGGCCGGTCACCGATCGTCCGCAGCAGCGCGCAGGCGTGGGCCGCCACTGACGCCGAGGCGCCCCGGATCCACAGGTAGGCCGAGGCCGAGGAGAGCAACTCCAGGGCCGTCTCCACCTCCTGCGCCGCGACGGCCCGACGTACCGCCGCCAGGAGGTCGTCGTGCACGGCGGAGACGACCGGCAGCCAGGTCAGCTGCTCGGCCGCGCGCAGGTGTGGGTCGGCGCTGCGGACGAGCTGCCGGACGTACCGGGCGTGGGCGCGGCCGGCCTCGTCCTGCTCGCCCGCCGCCGCCAGCTGTTCGGCGGCGAAGGTCCGGATCGTCTCCAGCATCCGGTACCGACCGCGGCCGGCCTGAAGGAAGGACTTGTCCGCCAGCGATTCCAGCGTGTCGTCGTCGGCGTCGCACACCTGCGTCGCCGCCTCGGCCGACGCATCGCCGGCGAAGACCGCGAACCGCTGGGCGGCCCGCCGTTCGGGTTCGGAGAGCAGGTCCCAGCCCCAGGCGACCACCGAGCGCAGGGTCCGGTGGCGCTGGTCGGCCGTACGGGCGCCGCGCGCGGCGATCCCGAGCACGTCGTCCAGCCGCTCGGCGAGGTCGGCGACCTCCAGCGTGCGCAGCCGGGCCGCGGTCAGTTCGATGGCGAGCGGCAGGCCGTCCAGCGCCGTGCAGATCCTCCGCAGGAGGGCGGGATCGGCGGCGAAGCCGCGCCGCACGGCGGCGGCCCGCTCGGTGAACAGCCGTACCGCCGCGTCCTCGTCGAGCGGCCCGACCTGCTGCAGGCTCTCGCCGATGAGACCGAGCGGCTCGCGGCTGGTGGCCAGGACGCGCAGCCGCGGGCAGGCCGCCAGCAGCCGCGCCACCAGCGCGGCGGCCTCCTCGACCAGGTGCTCGCAGTTGTCCAGGACGAGCAGCAGCAACCGGTCCGACAGCGCCGTGATCAGGCGGTCGAGCGGTGCCCGCGCACCGTCCAGGTGGAGCCCGCTCCCCCGCAGGCCGAGCGCGTCCAGCAGTAGCTGCGGCAGTGCGGCGCCGTCGCGCAGCGGGGCCAGTTCGACGAAGCACACCTCGTCGGCGACGCCATCGGCGAGCTCGACGGCCAGCCGGGTCTTCCCGACGCCGCCGGGGCCGACCAGGGTGACCAGGCGGGCCGCGCGCAGCAGCTCCGCGGTCTCCTCCACCTCCTCGGCGCGGCCCACGAAGGAGGTCAGTTGCGCCGGCGGAGCAGCCGGCGCCGGCGCCCGGTCGGCGCTCAGCAACTCCCGGTGAAGAGCGGACAGTTCGGCCGAGGGATCGGCGCCGATCTCCTCGGCCAGGTGGCGCCTGGTCTCCTCGAAGACCACCAGCGCCTCGGCCTGACCGCCCTCGGCGAACAGCGCGCGCATCAGTAGCGCCGCCAGGTGTTCCCGGAGCGGGTGGCGGCCGACGAGTTCCCGCAGTTCCGGGACGGCCGCGCGGTGCTCGCCGAGGCGGAGCGCTCCCTCGAACCGGTCCTCCAGCGCTGCGAGCCGCAGCTCCTCCAGCCGTACGGCCGCCGCCCGGGCCGTCTCGCGTTCGGCGACCTCGGCCAGCGCGGGCCCCCGCCACAACTCCAGCGCCTCGGACAGCAGCGCGACCGCCTCTTCCGCATCGCCGTCCCGCAGTGCGGCGCGCCCCTCGCCGGTCAGCCGCTCGAACCGGCGGGCGTCCACGGCGTCCGGCCCGACCACGATCCGGTAGCCCGCCCCGGCCCGCTCGATCGCCGCCGCCGGTCCCAGGACCGTCCGCAGCCGGGACACCTGGGACTGCACCGCGTGCGCCGACAGCTCCGTGCCCGGGTCGACCTCCTCCGCCAGCCGGTCGACGGAGACCACCTCACCGGGGCGGACCAGCAGCAGGGCCAGCAGTGCCCGGCGGGCCGGCCCTCCGAGCGGCACCTCGGCCCCGTCGTCGCGCCACGCCTTGGTCTCTCCGAGGATTCCGAACCGCATGGAGGTGATTGTCCCTCAGATGCTCATCGGATGTGCCTCGGAGTTGATCACGCCGGCACGATGGGGCCGAGGTAGGTGCCGCCCGACACGTCGACCGTCTGGCCGGTCACCCATCGCCCCTGCGGGCCGGCCAGGAAGCCGACGACGTCGGCGACGTCCTCCGGCTCGCCGAGCCGGCCCAGCGCGGTGATGGACTCGAGCCCCGCGACCACCTCCGGAATCGCGGTGTGACCCGCCGTCATGTCGGTCCGCACCGCCCCGGGGGCCACCGTGTTCACCGTGATCCCCCGCCGGCCGAGCTCGTTGGCCAGCGACGGCGCCATCGCCTCCAGCGCCGCCTTGCTGACCGTGTACGCGATCTGGGTGGAGACCGCGAACCGGCTGGCCGTCGAGCCCATGTTGATGATGCGGCCACCGTCGTTGAGCAGCGGCAGCGCCCGCTTGATGACGAAGAACGGCGTGCTGACGTTGACCGCCAGCAGTGCGGCGAACTCCTCCTCGGTGACCTGCCCGATCGAACTGCCGGAGATGATGCCCGCGTTGTTGACCAGGACGTCCAGGCCGTCCACCCCGTGTGCGGCCAGCCCCGCGGTCAACCCCTCGAACAGCCGGTCCAGCGCGCCGCTCTCGCCGAAGCGGGCCCGGACGGCGAACGCCCGGCCACCCGCGGCCTCGATCCGCGCCACGGTCTCCTTGGCGGCGTCGTCGTTGCCGCCGTAGTGTACGGCGACCAGGGCACCTTCCGCGGCCAGCCGCAGCGCGACCGCCCGGCCGATCCCCCGCGATCCGCCGGTCACCAGCGCCGCCTTGCCGGTCAGCTCGCCCATGATCGTGCTCCCTCTGTCGTGGCCGGCCCCTCGGCGGTTCCGGCGATGACCGGAGACTGCCGACCACCGCTCACCGCGCCCTCACCGCCGGCTCACCGCCCACCGAGGACCGCCGGTCCCGGCCGCCGACCGGCCCGGTCCGCGGCTCCTCGACGCTACGACGCCGATCAGGCCGTTCGGCTTGGCCTCGAAGGCCCGCCACCGCACGCGTACGGTGGAGGTATGGCCGGACGGGTGCCCGGTGGCAGGCACGGCCGGCTGCCACTGCGGGTGACCGCACGCCGCGGTGCGGTGTCCTGCTCCCAGGACAGGAGGGAGAGGCCATGCCCGAGCACAGCATCGGCACGCAGGAGGAATTCGAGGCGGCCCGGAAGGAGCTGCTTGCGGAGGAGAAGAAGCTCACCCGACGAAGCGACGAGCTCGCGCGCAAGCGGCGGGAGCTTCCGTGGGTGCCGGTCGACAAGGACTACCGCTTCGAGACCGGGGGCGGGACCAAGTCGCTCGCGGACCTCTTCGACGGGCGCTCGCAGCTGCTGGTCTACCACTTCATGTTCGGCCCGCCGTACGAGGCCGGGTGCCCGGTCTGCTCCTCGATCGCGGACACCCTCAGCCCCAACGCGGTCCACCTGAAGGCCCGTGACGTCACGCTGATCTGCTCCTCTCGGGCGCCGATCGACAAGCTCCTCGCCTACCGGGAGCGGATGGGCTGGCGCTTCGACTGGGTCTCCGCCGCCGGCAGCGACTTCCACCGCGACCTCGGCTTCCAGTACACCGCGGAGGAGCTGGGGCCGTTCCTCGACGGTGACATCCCGCCGACCGTGCGTCAGATGGCCGAGGCCTGCGGCACCGACGTGCTCGGGTACGTCACCGAGGGGCCCGGACTGAGCGCCTACGCGCTCTCGAACGGCACCGTCCACCGGACGTACGTCACCACCGCGCGCGGCCTCGAACCTGCCATGGCCTACTACGGCCTCCTCGATCGGACACCGCTCGGCCGGCACGAGGACGGCGAGGAGACCCACTGGCTGCGCCGCCACGACGAGTACGGGACGACCTGACACCGGCGGCATGCCGGGGATCGGACGGCCCGTCCCCCGCATGCCGCCGGGTGATCACACGATCGTCGCACCTACGGGCTGCGCCGCCCCGGCGGTCGTCATTTCACGGATCCGGCCATCGCTCCCTGGACGAAGAACCGCTGGAAGCAGAGGAAGACCACGACAGGGACCAGGAGCGACAGGAACGCACCGGGCGCGAGGATGTCCATGTTGCTGCCGAACTGCCGCATCTGGGACTGCAGGTAGACGGTCAGCGGCTGCGAGTCGTTGCCGGCGAAGATCAGCGCGACCAGCATGTCGTTCCAGACCCACAGGAATTGGAAGATGCACAGCGAGGCGACGGCCGGGGCTGCGAGCGGCAGGGCGAGGGTGCGGAAGATCCGCCACTCCCCGCAGCCGTCCATCCGTGCCGCTTCCAGAATCTCCGCGGGGATCTCCAGGAAGTGGTTGCGCATCAGGAACACCGCGAACGGGAGTCCGTAGCCGACGTGGAACAGCACCACGCCGGGGATGGTGCCGAACAGCCCGACGGCGCCCTCCAGTCTGGCGACCGGGATGAGGCCGACCTGGACCGGTACGACCAGCAGCCCGACCACGCCGAGGAAGATGCCGTCCCGGCCGGGGAAGCGCAGCCAGGCGAAGGCGTACCCGGCCCCCGCCGCGAGGGCGACCGTCAGCAGCGTCGCCGGGACGCTGATGAGCACGGTGTTCCACAGCGCCTTGGGTACGTCCCCGCCGCCGAGCAGCGCGGTGTAGTTCTGCAGGGTGAGCTGGGCGGGCCGGGTCAGCGCCGTCCACCAGCCGCCGGTCGCGCCGAGCTGCTTGGGCCGCAGCGAGGAGACCAGCAGGCCGACCGTGGGCACCAGCCAGGCCACGGCCGCGACGATCAGCACGACCTGCACGAGGCCGCTGCTCGTCAGGGAGACCAGTCGGGTGGTGAGCCGTACGGCGGGCCGACCGGTGGGCGCGGGGGCGGAGGCGGTGGCGGCCGGGGCCGCCTGGGTGGTGGTCATGCGCGGCTCCCTCGGAAGCGTCGGACGTTGAGGAGCATCACCGGGACGACCAGGAGCAGGAGCAGGACGCTGAGTGCGCTGCCGAGGCCCTGGTCGTTGCCGCCGCCGAAGGAGACCAGGTAGAGCCGGAGGGCCAGCACGCCGGCGTCCTGCTGCACCGGCCCGGGCGCGATGATGTAGACGAGGTCGAAGATCTTCATCACGTTGATGACCATGGTGATGAACACGACGCCGAGGACCGGGGCGAGTTGGGGAACGGTGATGCGGCGGAAGATCTGCCACTCGCCGGCGCCGTCGATCCGGGCCGCCTCGATGGTCTCGCGGGGCAGGTTGGCCAGGCCGCCGGCGATGATGACCATCGCGAAGCCGGCCCAGATCCAGATGTAGGCACCGATGATGGCAGGGGTGACGAGGGCGGGCCCGAGCCAGTCGACTCCGCGGTAGGGAGCGGCGAAGTCGGCTGCCGGCAGGACCAGCGTGGTCGTGGCGGACGGGGCCGCCGCGAACCGGAAGGTGCCGTCGTCGGCCGTGGTCGTGGTGGCGATCGTCCTTCCACCGTCCCGGAGTTGGACCTCGATGCCGGGCAAGCCCTGCTTTCCGGGGCCCAGTTGTCCGGGGTGGCCGCCACCGCCCGGGACGAAGTCCAGGAACACCGTGCCGCTGACCCCGTCACCGGCGTCCGGCCGGCGGGCCGTCCGGGCGCCGGCCGGGAGCGTGTCGGGCTGCACGCCGACCAGCGGCAGCAGCACGACGTGCGTGGCAGCCGGCGCCGTGACGTCGCCGCTCCCGACCCGGTCGAGGCCGACGCCGGGGCGCGGCCGGGCACCCGGGTAGGACGGCTGGTCGTCGAAGGTGTCGTGGACCGCGACCGCGGCGGCGTTGAGCACGCCGCGGTGCGGGTCCGCGTCGTACACCGTGCGGAAGATGATGCCGGCGGCGAGGAAGGAGATCGCCATCGGCATGAAGACGAGCAGCTTGAACGCGGTGGCCCAGCGGACCTTTTCGGTGAGCACCGCGAACACCAGGCCGACCGCGGTCACCAGCGCCGGGGCGACGGCGACCCAGATCGCGTTGTTGCGCGCGGCGGTGAGGGTGGCGTGGTCGGTGAAGGCGGCGCCGTAGTTGTCGAGCCCGACGAAGCGGTGGCCGGAGGCGTCGAAGAGGCTTCGCGCCACCGAGTAGCCGATGGGGTAGACGACGAGGGCGCCGAGCAGCAGCAGGGCGGGCAGGACCAGGAGCAGGGCGAGGCCCCGGTGGCGCCGGAGCGCGCCACCGGAGGCCTGGCCCCTGCGGGGTGAGCGCAGAGACATGGCGGATCAGCCCTTGTAGGCCTTGGCCGCGTCCGCTTCGAGCTTCGCCGCGGCGCCCCGGACGTCGGAGGGGTCGGCGATGAAGTCCTGGAGGTCCTTCCACTCACCCTGGCCCGCGGTGCCGCCGAACGCGGCGGGCGCCTGGTCCGACATGTCGAAGCGGAACGTGTCGCCGGCGTCGATCACGGACTTGGCGAACTGCCGGGTGGTGTCGTCCGGGTAGACGGAGAGGTCGACCGCCCTGTTCGGCGAGATGAACCCGCCGGCCTTGGCCCAGACAGCAGCGGCCTCGGGGCCGGCCAGGAACTCGACGAACTTCTGCGCGGCCTCGGCGTGCTTGGCGCCCTTGAGGACGACCGCGGCGTCGCCCGCACCCATCACCGGGGCCTTGCCCCCGTCCACGGCGGGGAAGGGGAAGACCTTGGCGTCGGTGCCGATCTGCTTCTTCAGCTCGGCGGCGATGACGCCGCCCACGAAGTCACCCTCGTAGGTCATGGCGGCCTTGGGCTGCGCACCGAAGACCTGCTGGACGGAGGTGGGGAAGTCGGTCTGCAGCGCGCCCTGTCCGCCGCCCGCGACGAGCTGCTGGTCGCCGAAGACCTTGCCGAGAGTGGTGAGGGCCTTGATCACGGACGGATCGGTCCACGGGATCTCGTGCCGGGTGAGCTTGTCGTAGAGCTCGGGCCCGGCCTGGGAGAGGTAGACGTTCTCGAACCAGTCGGTCAGGGTCCAGCCGGCCTGGCCGCCGACCGCGAAGGCCGGGGTGCCGGAGTCGGAGAGCGTCCGGCCGGTCCTGAGCAGGTCGTCGAAGGTCGTCGGGGGCTGGACACCGGCGTTCTGGAAGGCGGTGGGGTTGTACCAGACGGTCGACTTGTCGGCGGCCTTGAAGTAGAGGCCGTACTGGGTGCCGCCGACGGTGCCGAGGCTCGACCAGACGCCGGCGTAGTTCTTCTTCGCGGCGTCGGTGACGGCCGGGGAGAGCGGCGCCAGCCAGCCCTTGTCGGCGAACTGCTTGATCACGCCGGGCTGGGCGACCATGACCACGTCCATCGGGTCGCCGCCCTCGATCTTGCTGCCGACCACGGTGGAGAGGTTGTCGCCGGTGGAGGTGTAGCTGACGGTGGCGCCGGTCTTCTCGGTGAAGGCCTCCAGCACCTTCTTGAAGTTCTCCTGCTCGGTGCCGCTCCACACGGCGGCGACGGTCAGGTTCTGTCCCTTCAGTTCCTGGGTGGCGGACGCGTCCGCGCTGCTGCCGCTGCTTGCGCAGGCGGTTGCGGTGGTGCCCAGGACGACGGCGGCGGCCAGGGCAGGGAGGGTGCGGCGGAGTCTCATCGTCGGGTCTTCCTTCGTGAGGTGGGTGGGGGGCAGGGTGGTTGGTCGTCAGATGCGCTCGGCGGCGGTGGGTCCGATCCACCAGGCGGCCGTGGCGGGCGGCAGGACGCCCTCACCGCACGGGCCGCTGGAGAGCAGGGGCGGACCGGCGACCGGCGCCGGCGCGGGGGTGTCGCCGAAGTTGACGGCGCACACCAGGCCCTCGCCGCGGACGAAGGCGAGGACCCCGGGCGGAGTCTCCAGCCATCGCAGCGTGCCCTCGCCGAGCTGCGGGAGTTCACGACGCAGCTGCAGGGCGGTGCGGTACAGGTGGTACACGGATCCGGCGTCGGAGCGCTGCCGCTCGGCGGTGTGGGCGGCGAAGGAGGCCGGCTGCGGCAGCCAGGGGGCCGTCGGGCTGCCGTGCGGGCTGAATCCGTACGGGGCCTCGGTGCCCGACCAGGGCAGCGGTATCCGGCAGCCGTCGCGAATGCCGGTGCGGCTCCCGGTGCGCCTGAAGATCGGGTCGGTGATCAACCCGTCCGGCAGGTCGAGGACTTCGGGCAGCCCGAGCTCCTCCCCCTGGTAGATGTAGGCGGCTCCGGGCAGGGCCAGCATCAGCAGGGCGGCGGCCGCGGCCCGGGCGGGGCCGGAGGCGGGGTCCTCCCCCGCGAACCGGCTCACCGTACGGACCTGGTCGTGGTTGTTGAGCACCCAGGTGACCGTCGACCCGGTGGCGGCGATGTCCCGCACCGCGTCGTCGATGACCCGGTGGAAGTGCGCGAGGTCCCACGGCGCGTGCAGCAGATGAAAGAAGAAGGCCTGGTGGAGCTCGTCTGGGCGCACGTACAGCGCCTGCTCCGCCGGTGTGGGCACGGAGGCCTCGCCGACCAGCAGCCGCTGGTGGCCGTCACGGGCGGTGTACTCCTCGCAGATCGCGCGCCACCGGCGCCAGATCCCGTGCACCTCGGGCTGGTTCCAGGCCAGCGGGTTGACCGAGTCACGGGTGCGCTCGTCGACGTCCGGATCGGCCGAGTCCGGCAGCTCGGGGTGCTTGAACAGCCCGGCCGCGACGTCGATCCGGAAGCCGTCCACGCCGCGGTCCAGCCAGAACCGCAGCACCTCCTCGAAGTGGGCGGCGACGTCGGGATTGCGCCAGTTGAAGTCCGGCTGCTCCGGGGTGAACAGGTGCAGGTACCACTGGCCGGGCCGGCCGTCGGCCTCGGTGACGCGGCTCCAGGCCGGGCCACCGAACATGGCCCGCCAGTTGTTGGGCGGGAGTTCGCCGGCCTCGCCACGTCCGTCGGCGAAGTGGAACCGCGCCCGCTCCGGGCTGCCGGGGCCGTTGGCCAGGGCCTTCCGGAACCACGGATGCTCGCTGGAGCAGTGGTTGGGGACGACGTCCAGGACCAGCTTGAGGCCGAGCAGCCGGCAGTCCGTCACCAGGCGGTCGAACTCGGCGAGGTCGCCGTAGACGGGGTCGACGGCGCAGTGGTCGGCGATGTCGTAGCCGTGGTCGTGCTGGGGCGACACGTAGAACGGGTTGAGCCAGACGCCGTCGGCGCCCAACTGCCGTACGTGGTGCAGCTGTTCCCGGACACCGGCGAGGTCGCCGACACCGTCGCCGTCGGTGTCGCGGAAGCTGCGCACGTAGACCTGGTAGATCACGGCGTCGCGCCACCAGGCGCGGGCGAGGGGGCTGTGTGACCGGGCGCGCGGAAGGGTGACCACGTCGCCGTCGGGAAGGGTGGGGGTGGGCATCTGGCTACTCCAACGGTTATGCATTCGCGTTAGGTATAGCAGGCAGACACGACCGCTGTTAAGCCCTTGTTCCAGGGAGTTTTCCAGGCGCTACGCGCTAAGGTGCCCGAACGGGCATAGATACATGTTAGGTACTCGCCGGTAAGGGCGGCGAACCCCGGCTCGGCGTCGGCTCAGCCGACGAGGGCGCGCAGGTCGGCAGCCAGCCGCGGCAGCGCCGCCTCAGCGGTCCGGCGCCCCGACACGACCTCGAACGCCGCCTCGCTGAACGCGAGGCTCAACTGCTGGTACTGCGGAACGCCGGGCCTCGCCCCGGCCGCCAGGATCGCCGTGCGCAGCACGGGGAGGTACGGGAACCGGGCCGTCAGCTCCGGGTCCTCGTAGAGGTCCGCCCAGACCGGCGGCAGCCCGCCGTCGGCCAGCACGCGGTACTGCGCCCGACGGCTCGTCAGGTAGCCGATCAGCGCCCGCGCGGTGCGCTGCCGCAGGGAGAACCGGCTGACCGCCAGCCCCGAGCCGCCCAGGACGCCGCTGCCGGGCCCGTGCGGCCCGGGCAGCGGCACCACACCGAAGCGTCCCGCCACCGGCGAACCGGCCTCGCCGACCGCGTGGTAGACGTACGGCCAGTTCCGCAGGAAGAGCAGGCCGCCCCGGCCGAACGCCGCGCGGGACTCCTCCTCCTGGTAGCCGAGCACCTCGGGCGGGATCCAGCCCTCGCGCACGCCGCCGGCCAGGAACTCCAGCCCGGCCCGGGCCTGCGGGCTGTCCACGACCACCGATCCGTCGCCGGCCAGCAGGTCCCCGCCCGCCGAGCGGATCGCCTCCAGTGCATTGACGGCGAGGCCCTCGTACGGGCTGAGCTGCCCGGCGTACCCGGACAGGCCGTGCGCGGGCGCCAGCGTCCGTGCCTGCCGCGCCAGCTCGGCCCACGTGGTGGGCGGCTGCTCGCCGGCCGCCTCCAGCACGTCACTGCGGTAGTACAGCAGAGCCGCGTTGGCCACGAACGGCACCACGTACAGCCGCCCGCCGTAGCGGCCGGTCCGCACGACCGGCGGCAGGAAGCTGCCCAGCGCGAAGCCCGACTCGTCCAGTGGCACGGTCCACCGCTTGGCCGCGAACTCGGCCGTCCACACCACGTCGAGGTTGAGCACGTCGAACCGGCTGCCGCCGGTCGACAGCTCCCCGGCCAGCTGCGCGTGCACCTCGTCCGCGGCCTCGGGGAGCTCGACCAGCTCGGCCGGCTGGTCCGGGTGCTCGGCGTTCCAGTCGGCCAGCAGCCCGCGCAGGTAGCGCGTGGTGTCCCGGCCGGTGGCCAGCGTGACCGGCCCGACGCCGTCCGGGTCGCCGGAGGCGTGCGAGCGCCCGGCCAGGCCGTACCAGGTGGACGCTCCCCCGGCCGCGAGCACCGCCGCCCCACCCACCAGCGCGCGCGTCACGCGCCGGCGGCCCGGGTCGTGCCCGGGGGGCGGCCGGTCTTCCATGGGGCTCCTTCGGTCCGCCGGAGCGGGTGGGCGCCGACGCACGTCCCTTTATACGGTCTCCCTGCTGGTCGGTGCCCACCTGCCCGTACTGTGTGACCGAGGTGTAATCAGCGAAGAGGAAGAGGTGACGCCCGGTGCGCCATCAGCTGCTGGCGCTGCTGGCCCGGCAGCCCGCCTACGGGTACCAGCTCAAGCAGGGGCTTGAGCAGACCTTCGGCGCGGCGTACCCTCAGCCGAACATCGGCCAGATCTACGTGACCCTGAGCCGACTGGAGAAGTCCGGTCTGATCCGCGGCACCGAGGTGACCCAGGAGGGCAAGCCGGACAAGAAGGTCTACGAGATCACGGAGAAGGGCACCGAGGAGCTCGCCGGCTGGTTCGAGGCGCCCACCGAAGGGCCGCGGGTCAGGGACGAGTTCTTCATGAAGCTCATCCTGGCCGAGGACACCGACCTCGCCGACCGGCTGACGCTGATCAACAACCAGCGCCGGCACTGCATCAACATGATGCGGGGACTCAACAAACTGGCCGCCACCGAGCGCGGCAACCGGACCTCGCTGCTGCTGATCGAGGGAGCCGTCCTGCACCTGCAGGCCGACCTCGACTGGCTGGAGCGTTGCCAGGAGGAGCTCATTTGACCGGCTCGGAGCCGACGCCGCCACCGCTGCTGGCCGCTGACGACCTGGTGCGTTCGCACCTGAGCGGATCGACCCTGATACCCGCGGTCCGTGGTGTCAGTCTGCGGATCGACCGGGGTGAGTTCGTCGCCGTCACCGGCCCCTCCGGCGCCGGCAAGACCACTCTGCTGCACCTCCTCGGCGGACTGCTGCGGCCCGACGAGGGCGAGTTGAGGCTCGACGGCCGCCGGGTCGACCGACTCCGGGAGGCCGCCTGGGCCCGCCTGCGCCGCCGCCGCTACGGCATCGTCTTCCAGAGCGGCAACCTGCTCTCCGACTTCTCCGTCGCCGACAACATCGAACTGACGGCGGTGCTCGCCGGGATGTCCACCCGGACGGCCCGCGAACGCCGCCAGGAACTCCTGGCGGACCTCGGCCTCGCGCACAAGGCCACCGCCGGGCCCGGGGAGCTGTCCGGCGGCGAGCGCCAGCGGGTCGCCCTGGCCCGCGCGCTGGTGAACCGGCCCGAGCTGCTCCTCGCCGACGAGCCGACCGGAAACCTCGACAGCCGCAGCACCCGCGACGTCCTCGCGCTGCTCAGCCGCTACCACGAGCAGGGCACCACCATCGTGCTGGTCACCCACGACGCCCGGGCGGCCAGCACCGCCGACCGGGTCGTCAGCCTCTTCGACGGCCGGATCGCCGACGACGCCCGGGTGGAGGAACCCCCGGCCGCCTGGCGCAGCGCCACCGGGATCCGCGACGTCATCGACTTCGGCGGGTGACCCGGTGCGCGCCCTCCTCCGCTGGATCCGGGCCGACCTGCGCTCGCACCGCCTCCACGCCCTGCTGATCGTCCTCGCCACCGGCGGCACCGCCGCCGCCCTCCTGCTGGCCGGCAGCCTGCTCGGCGCCGCCGCCGACCCGTGGCAGCGGGAGTTCCGCGCCGCCGGGTCGCCCGACGTCCGGATCGACCTGCGCCCGTCCGCGGCGGCCGCGGGCGGCAGCGACGAACCGTCGGCCGAACTGCTCGCCCGCGAACCCGGAGTGGTCGCGGTCTCACCGCCCCAGCACACGGCCGAGACCACCCTGGTCGGCCGGCGCCCCGACGGAGCGCCCACCGCGGGGGGCACCGACCGCACCACGCTCGTGCTGCGCGCCGACACCCCGGGCGCGGCCCGCCCGCTGCTCCGCTCCGGCGCCTGGCTCGACCCCGCCGACGTCCACGGCATCGTCCTCGAGCAGTCCGCGGCCGACGCCGTCTGGGCCCACCCCGGCGACCGCCTGACCGTGCTCGACAGCCACGGCGCCCCCGTCGAACTCCGGGTCCTCGGCATCGCCGACAGTCCCGACCAGCTGCCCAGCCAGGCCGCGGGCTACGACCTCGGCTGGACCCTCCCCGCCACCCTCGACCTCGTCCAGCCCGACCCGGCCGCACGCGGCCTCACCCTCGGCCTGCACCTGGCCCACCCCTCCGACGCCGCGTACACGGCCCAGCGCGTGGTCAGCGTCCTCGGGCCCGAGCGGGTCTCCCGGATCACGACCTGGCTGGACGCACGGGCCGCCCGGCAGCAGGACAACCGGCTCGCCGGGCTGCTCCTCGGCCTCAGCGGCCTGGCCGCCCTGCTCGCCGCCGCCCTCGCGGTGGCCGGCACGGCCGGCGCCCGGATCAAGGCCAGGACGGGCGACATCGCCCTCCTCAAGGCCATCGGCTTCACCGCCGCCCAGGTCGCCTGGATGTTCATCACCGAACAGCTCCTGCTGGCCGTCACCGGAGTCCTGCTCGGCGCCGGCGGCGCCGCGATCGCCGCCCGCGCCGTCCCGGCCCCGGGCGGCGGCACCGACGCCCTCCATCAGCTCGTCCCCGGCGGAACCGCGGCCACCGGCGCCGTCATGGCCGCCGCGCTCGTGGCGATCGGGGCCGCAGCCGCCCTACCCGCCCTGCGAGCCGCCCGGGTCGCCCCCGTCCCCCCGACCGACGGCACCCGGCCGCCCGCCATGGCGGCCCGGCCGGTCCGGCTCGGCCTGGTCCGACGGCTGCCGCCCACCCTCGTGCTCGGGCTCGGCGGGGTGCTGCGCCGACGCTCGGGCCTCGCCGGGAGCGCCGTCCGGCTGACCGTCCCGGTCGTCGCCGCCACCCTGGCCCTGAGCACCTGGTCGACGCTCGACGCCGTCACCCGTCCCGACGGCGGGGTCACGGTGCCGTCCGTCACCGCCCGCCGAACCACCCCCGCGCCGTCGGGCGGGGACGCACAGCTCACCGGTGCCCTGGCCGCCGACCCCGCCGTGCGGGGTGTCTACCCGGGATCCGAGATCCAGGCCCTGGCGCCCGGCCAGTCCGCGACGCTCACCCTGCGGGCCGTCGGCACCACCGACGCGCCATACCCGTTCAGCGTCGTCGAGGGCCGGGCGATCCGCGCCACCGACGAGGCCGTCGCCGGACAGGGCGCCCTCGACCTGCTCGGCGCCCGGGTCGGCCAGTGGGTCCGGATCACCACCGGCGGCACCCCCCGCATCCTGCACATCGTCGGACGCGACCTCGAACCCGAACACGGCGGCCGCGTCCTGTCCACCGGCTTCGACACCCTCGACCGCCCCGGCGACCCCACCGGCCCGGACTTCTGGCAGCTGGCCCTGTGCCCCGGCCACGATCCGGCCGAGGTCCAGCGCGACCTCCCCACCCGCGCCGGTCTCACCGGCCAGGTGGAACTCCGCCTCCCGACCGGCCCGGTCACCCGGCCCGGCGCCCTGCGGGCCAGTGTCGTCGGCCTCCTGCTCCTGCTCGCCCTCATCGGCCTGGTCGACCTGCTGACCATGGCCGCGGCCGGCTTCCACGAACGTCGCCGCGACATCGGGCTGCTCAGGGCGATCGGCCTGACCCCGGGCCAGTCCGCCGTCGTGCTGGCCGTCCGCGGGACGGCCATCGCCCTTGCCGCGGTCGCCGTCGGCTCGGCCGTCGGCATCCCCCTGGTCCGCCGGCTCATCGACCGCCAGGGCCACCTGGGCGGCATCGGCGCGGGCATCGCCCGAGCCCCGTCCGCCTGGACATTCCTCGCCATGGCCGCGACCTGTGCCACGGTGGCAGCCGTACTCTGCGCGCTCCCGGTGCTGCGCGTCCCGCCGCCCACCCGGGGCCCGGACGGCGCCGGCCGGTAGCCCGGCGTGGCCCTCGACGGCGACGCCGGGGACCTTGGTGCACCGACGAGCGCGTACGTGCCGTCCACGTCGGTCTCGCCGCACCGGTGGACTGCTGGACACCCGCGCCCGGCCCGCCGGCCACCGGAGGTCCGGCGGCCCGGCGGGTCCAGGGGTCAGGCGTCGAAGGCGGCCAGGATGCCGTCCCACAGGGCAACGCGGGCGGCGAGCGCCCCGCGGACCGTCGCGGCGCACTCCTCCCAGCGCTGCGGGTCGTCGCCGCACAGGTCGATCAGCATCTGCATCGCCATCGGCGTGTGCTGCTCGCCGTCCACCTCGATGTGCCGGGCCAGGTAGTCCTTGAACACCGTCAACCGGCCGCCGCCGTCCTCGATCCGGACCACCTGCTCGAACATCTCCGGGATGAGGTCCTCGCGCCCGAAGGCGAAGGCGGCGGCCTGGCAGTGCACCGGCGCGTTCTCGATGATGTCCCAGGTCACCGCGACGAACTCGGCCGCCGCGGACGGAACCTCGGCCGCCTTGGCGGCCTCGGTCGCCGAGGTGCCGCGGCCGAGGAGGCCGAGGAAGGCCTCGACCACCGCCGTGTCCGCGCCGGCCCGGGCCATCCCGTCCACGTAGAGCTCGAAGTGGCTGATATAGCCCTCGCCGAGTTCGTCGCTCTCCTCGACCAGGACGATCTCGTTGATCAGTCGTCTGCTCGCGGTCGGACCGGTCGGCACCCACGGCAGCTCCACGCAGGTCAGCTGCCGCTGCAGGCACTTGAGCAGTGACATGAAGTCCCAGACCGCGAAGACATGGTGCTCCTGGAAGGCCCGGACCCGCTCGATGGAGTTGATCTCCCGGTAGATCGGGTGGCCGACCACCTCTCGGCGCACCGGCTCGATGGCCTCGCGCAGGGCGGTGAGCCCGGGGTGCGAGCGGTCCCAGTGGTAACGGTCAGAACTCATGGGGTCTCCATGGCATGGGTTCGCGGAGCTTGCGTGACGAAGATGCGGTGATCATGTGTTCGACACCGCGCACCAGGCTACGCGCGGCGCGCCGCGGATCCGAGACCTCTGCCTCCACTTCTTTCCGCGACCGACTGGTGACGATTCGTCATCTCTCCAGCCGAGGGCCCCGCTTGCGCGATGGCACGGTCGGGTCGATCGGGCTCCCGGTGCTCAGGAGAGCTCCTGCGGGGTGTCCGGCGCTGCGGGGTCGATCGGGAGGCGGACCTGGAAGCGGGTGTCGCCCGGGGCCGACTCCAGTCGCAGATCGCCGCCGTGCCGGTTGACGATGATGCGCCAGGAGATGTCCAGACCGAGACCGGTCCCCTCACCGACAGGTTTGGTACTGAAGAACGGGTCGAAGACCCGACTCTGTACGTCGGCGGGCACACCGGGCCCGGTGTCGCGGACTTCGACCAGCACCTGGTCCCCGTCCCGTGCGGTGCGTACGGTGAGGGTGCCGCCGGCGCCGGTGCTGCGGATGGCCCAGGCGGCATTGTCGATCAGGTTCGTCCAGACCTGGTTCAGCTCGGCGGGGTAGCCGGGGATGTTGGGCAAGGTGCGGTCGTAGTCGCGCACGACGGTGATGCTCGGGCCGATCTTCGCGGAGAGCAGCAGCAGCGTGCTGTCCAGCAGCTCGTTCACATCGGCATTCCGGTACGGGGCCCGGTCGAGCTGTGTGTACTGCTTCGCCGCACCGACGAGTGCGGAGACGCGGTGCGCGGCGTCCTCGATCTCGTTGATCAGGAGTTCGCCCTGGACCGTGCAGCTCAGCCAGTTCAGTGCCTTTCCGAGCAGGTCTTCGGGCATCGCTCCGGCGATCCGCTCCAGCCAGTCGAGGTCCAGACCCGCCTCGACGAGGACCGGCGCCAACTCCCAACCGTCGCCGACGCCGTGCTCCTCCAGCCAGCCGCCGATCTCGTCCTCGCGGTCCGAGGCCTCCAGCGGATTGAGCACCGAGGCCTGCCCCATCCGGCCGAGCGTCATGTCCTGCAGTTCCCTCAGATGTGCCAGATCCCCGCGTCGGTCCGGCTCGGCCGCGAGTCGCGCGAATTCGCGGCGCATCCGGGCGAGGAGTTCCCGCAGGGCCGAGGTGGCGCGCACGGCGGCAGCCGCGGGGTTGTTGAGCTCGTGGGTGAGCCCGGCTGTCACCGACCCGAGGGCGAGCAGCCTCTCCCTCTGGCCCACCGCCTCCTGGGTGCTCTTGAATCCGAAGAACAGACCCTCCAGCAGGTGGACGGCCATCGGGAACCAACTGCGCATGATCTCCGCGAACGCTTCCGCGGGCAGCACGAAGAACCTGGACCGCTCGGTCACCCGGAGCGAGTTGTTGTAGACCTGCGGCACCTGGTCGCCGAGGTAGGCCTGGAATGCCCCGGCGTACACGCCGGGCTGGGATGTGCGGCTGACGTCCACCTGCTGGCCACCGACGCTGCGCGAGAGGACCACGGTGCCCCGGAACAGCACGAAGAGGCTCGTCGCGGGATCGCCCTCCCGGTACACGGGGCCCGGGTCGAACCATTCGGCGTGGCCGTCCCGGCACAGCTGGGTGAGCTGGTCGGGAGTGAGCTTTTCGAACAGGAACAGCGTCCGCAGCTCCTGCTCGTCGCACTTCTCCCGGGCGGTGGTCATGACTGCTCCAGGTACCGGTGCGCGAGCATGACGGCCATGGCGCCTTCGCCGACCGCGGAGGCGACCCGCTTGGCGGACTCCGCGCGCACGTCTCCGGCCGCGAAGACCCCCGGCACGTTGGTCTCGAGGTGGTAGGGGGGCCGATCCAGCGGCCAGCCGGCAGGGGGGCGCCCGTCGGTGGTCAGGTCGGGGCCGGTCAGCACGAAGCCCCGCGGGTCCCTCAGCACCGTGCCGTCCAGCCAGTCGGTCAGCGGTGCCGCGCCGATGAAGACGTACATCCACTGCGCGTCGACGGTCTCGGAGCTGCCGGTCACGCGGTTGCGCAGGGTCAGCCCTTCCAGGTGTTCCTTGCCGTGGGCAGCCTCGACGACCGTGTCCGTGAGCACCGTGATGGTGGGGGCGTCCTGGACCCGCTGGAGCAGGTAGTAGGACATCGAGGTGGCCAGCTTCGGCGCCCGCACCAGCAGGGTGACCTTCCGGGCGGTGCGGGAGAGGAACATCGCGGCCTGGCCGGCGGAGTTCGCACCGCCGACGATGTGCACCTCCTGCCCCTGGCAGGCGGCCGCCTCGGTCAGGGCCGAGCCGTAGTAGACCCCGCGCCCGGTCAGTCCGGCCGCCCCTGGCACGTCCAGTTGCCGGTAGGACACACCGGTCGCGAGGATCACGGTGTGCGCCGAGACGGCGGAGCCGTCGGAGAAACGCAGCACACGGGCCGCCCCCTTCACGTCCAGGCCGGTGACCGTGCACGCCGTGAGCAGTTCCGCGCCGAACTTCGTGGCTTGGCGGCGCGCCCGGTCGGTGAGCTGCGCGCCGGACACGCCGTCGGGGAAGCCCAGGTAGTTCTCGATGCGGGAGCTCTGGCCCGCCTGCCCGCCGGTTGCCTCGCGTTCCACGAGGACGGTGCGCAGACCCTCCGAGGCCCCGTAGACGGCCGCGGCGAGGCCTGCGGGGCCACCGCCGACGACGACCAGGTCGTAGAAGTCGGCCTCGGGGGTGGTCGACAGCCCTACGTGGTCGGCCAGGTCCCGCTCGGCGGGCTCGACGAGGGCGGTGCCGTCCGGCGTCACCACCAGCGGCAGCCGCAGACCGTCCTGCCCTGCGGCGGCCAGCAGACGTCTGCCCTCCGGTTCCTCGCTGGAGTACCAGCGGTACGGCACCTGGTTGCGGGCGAGGAACTCCCGGATCCGGGAGGAACGGGCCGACCAGCGGTGGCCGACGACCTTGGTGACGTCCACGGCGCGGGCGGCGCCGGCCCGCCACGTCTCCAGCAGGTCGTCCACCACCGGGTAGAGCTTCTCCTCGGGCGGCTCCCACGGCTTGAGCAGGTAGTGGTCGAGATCGACGACGTTGATGGCGTCGATCGCGGCGTTGGTGTCGGCGTAGGCGGTGAGCAGGATCCGTCGGGCCGCCGGGAACAGATCGAGCGCCGCTTCGAGGAATTCGATGCCGTTCATCTGCGGCATCCGGTAATCGGCCAGGATCACCGCGACCGGCGTGCCCCGCAGCTTCAGCACACGGAGCGCCTCGAGCGCCGCGGCGCCGGACTCCGCGCGGACCACCCGGTAGTCCTCCCCGTAGCGGCGGCGCAGGTCGCGGGCGACGGCCCGGGAGACTGCAGGATCGTCGTCCACGGTCAGAATCACGGTCCGCGCCTCATCGGTGGCCTCTGCCATGGTTCACCACCCAGGACTGTCGCAGGGCCGGAGGGGGAGCACCTTTCCAGTCTGGTCGCCTGCACGCGGAGCGGCCCGCCGTCGCGTCGTCGCCGTGTGTTCGCGAACGGGCACGGTCGGTGTGACCGACGACCGTCTCCACGGGGCGGCGGACACAGCCGCCCGAGCTGTCCAGCGGCCCTGCGCGGAGAGACGATGGAGGGCACCGGAACGGAAGGCGAGGTCGAGCGACAGGACCGGAGCGGACGAGGCCGCCGGTATCGGCGGCAGGCAGGAGGAAGGCCGGGAATGAGCGCCTCCGAGGCGGGCCGGCCCCTGGTCGGCACGGTACGGGCTGCCGCCTCCGAACCCGGGGGCCTGCTGGACCTGCTGGGTGTGGCCGCAGCGGTGTTGGACGCGGACGGGCGGGTCGCCCTGTGGAGCCCGCAGGCTCAGGATCTCTTCGGCTGGAGCGCCGAGGAGGCGCTCGGCCGGTACGCGGCCGAGCTGCTGGTCGCCGACGAGAACCGGGGCCTGATCCTCGAGCTGTTCGCCGAGGTGATGAGTGGCGGCGGGCGCTGGGCGGGGGTGTTCCCGGTGCTGCACAAGGACGGCAGCACCCGGCTGGTGGAGTTCCGCAACATGCGGTTGCAGGACGAGCGCGGCCGCCTCTATGCCTTGGGGATCGCCACCGACGAGGCCACGCTACGCAGCGTCGAGCGGGATCTGGCCCTGTCGGCGCGGCTGGTGGCCCAGTCCCCGATCGGGCTGGCGGTGCTGGACACCGACCTGAGGTACGTCCTGGTCAACCCCACACTGGAGCGCATCAACGGCCTGCCGGCCGAGCAGCACCTCGGTCGCGAAGTCCGCGAGGCGCTGCCGTTCCTCGACACCGGGGTCGTCGAGTCCGCGATGCGCCAGGTACTGGCAAGCGGCAAGCCGCTGGTGGATCAGTCCACGGTCGGCCGCACACGTGCCGATCCGGACAGCGACCACGCCTGGCGGGCGTCGTACTTCCGGCTGGAGGACTCGGCCGGACGGGTGATCGGCCTGGCTGTCTCCGTGGTGGACGTGACCGAGCAGCACCGCGCGGCCGCCGAGGCCGCCCGCGCCCGACAGAGACTGGCACTGGTCGCCCAGGCGTCCATCAGGATCGGCACCACCCTCGACCTCGGCCGGACCGCCCAGGAACTGGCCGGCTTCGTCGTCCCCGGCCTCGCCGACGTCGCTGCGGTCGACGTTCTCGACTCGGTCCTGAGCGGACGCGCGCCCACCCACGGGCCGGTCGCGGGGCCGGTGACCCTGCGCGCCCTGGCCGTGGCGGCGGCCTACCCCTCCGACGCCCTGCGCGCCGCCGACCCGGTCGGGGAGATCGCCAAGTACGACGCCGACCGCCTGGTCACCCGGTGCGTGACCACCGGCCGTCCGGTGCTCGTGGCCGATGTGACGGACGAGGATCTGCCCGGCATCGCCCGGGACGGCGAGGCCGCAGCCGTGCTGGCCCGAGCAGGCCTGCGCTCCTACCTGGCGGTGCCGCTGATCGCCCGCGGCGAGGTGCTCGGCGCCCTGGACCTCAAGCGCCTGCGCGATCCGTTGCCGTTCGGCGAGGACGACATCGTGCTGGCCGAGGAACTCGCCGCCCGCGCCGCCGTCTGCATCGACAACGCCCGCTGGTACCAGAGCCAACGCAACACGGCCCTGACCCTGCAGCGCCACCTGCTGCCGCACGTGCCCACCCGGCCGGTCGGTCTCCAGATCGCCTCCCGGTACCAGCCCGCGGGACGCACCGCGCTGGCCGGCGGTGACTGGTTCGACGCCATCGCGCTGGCCGGCGACAAGACCGCCCTGGTCGTCGGCGACGTGATGGGCCATGACATCAACGCCGCCGCCAGGATGGGCCAGTTGCGCACCGCCACCCGTACCCTGGCCGATCTCGACCTCGACCCCGCTCAGGTGCTGCACCACCTCGACCGCGTCACCGCCGAGCTCGGCGAGACCACCGCCACCTGCGTCTATGTCGTCCACGACCCGCACGCCAGGCAGTGCCGCATCGCGCTGGCCGGCCATCCGCCGCCCGTCCTGGACCGCCCCGGTCGGGCCCCGACGCTCCTGGAGCTGCCCCCGGGCGCGCCGCTGGGTGTCGGAGGCGTCCCGTTCGAGTCCACCTGCCTGGAGCTGGCACCCGGCGACCGGCTGCTCCTCTACACCGATGGCCTGGTGGAGACCCGTGACCAGGCCATCGACACGCGCCTCGATGCCCTCATGAGCCTGCTCCGCGGGCCGAGGCTCTCGCTGGAAGCGACCTGCGACCGTCTGCTGACCGCACTGCGGCGGGCGGACGACGACGAGGACGACGTGGCCCTGCTCATCGCCGAGGTCGACGCGGCGCCGGGTCCGGTCGGCCACCCGGCGTGAGTGCTGCGACCGCCGAACCGAGGGGCCGAGACGAACTCGTCGAGGTAGCGGATCGACGCGATCATGATGGTGCGCTCGGTGTCCGCGCCGAACGAGATGTGGTGGGCGTTCGCGTCGA
This sequence comes from Kitasatospora cinereorecta, assembly GCF_024172095.1. Classification (GTDB taxonomy): domain Bacteria; phylum Actinomycetota; class Actinomycetes; order Streptomycetales; family Streptomycetaceae; genus Kitasatospora; species Kitasatospora cinereorecta. The sequence continues at coordinate 537,889 of NZ_JAMZDX010000004.1, forward strand.
ACCTGCCGTCCCGAGCGGCGCGACGCCCCTGGACACACCCGTTCGCTTCGGGTGGTGTGCGGGCGGGATGCCAGGGTGGTCAACTCGGCCTGTCGGAGTTCGACCGGTGTCAAGGGAGTGCGGCATGGCGATCGTGGCGGTTTTCGAGCTGTCGGGGATGACCGAGGCTCAGTACGACAAGAGCGCGGAGATGGTTGCGGGCCGTCCGGGACCGGTCACGAGCCCGCAGGACTGGCCGGTGCCGGGGCTCATCTCGCACACCGCCGCGCCCACGGCGGACGGCTGGCTCGTCGTGGATGTGTGGGAGTCGGAGGAGGCGTTCCGGCAGTTCGGCGAGGTCATCGTCCCGATTCTGAACGAACTGGGGGTTCAGAACGCGCAGCCGAGGATCTACCCGGTTCACGTCGTGGTGACCCGATAGCCCGCCGAATCCGCGCAGGTCTTGTGGTCGCGACAGCCCCGCCGGGCCCGCTGGACGCTGACCCCTCCCAGGGCTGCGGGGCTGCCGCCGGCAGAGCGGGCTCGACCCGTGGGCCAGGGCAGGGCGAGCCTCCGAGGACGGCGGGGCGATCGGTTCTACTGTGCGCCTCATGGGAGAACGCGCGCACTCGACCCGCCTTGAGCGCATCCTCGGCGTTCGGCTTTCGGAGGATGCGGTGCGCCAGTGGCCGCAGAGCGGCGAAATCATCCGGGGGAGATCACGGATCGCCGAGGTGGAGTCCCACTTCGTCGGGCTGAGACTCGGGGTGGGGAGGCGGCGTGCCTTCGGCGACACCGTCGTCGTCGAGTGGAGCACCGACTACGGCGACGGCCGGGTGTACCGGAACGTCTCAATCGCCGAGCTCGTCGCCGGAATGGCGGTCCGGGTGACCGACTACTGGGGCGAGCCGTTCACCCCACCCCCGTGGCGGCAGACGCTGGCAGAAGACCTCGAGATGCCCGCCGACGGCACCTGGCCCGCCGCCGAAGCCCTCACCCAGGACTGAGCCGCCGGCGCCATTCGTCGGCGAGCAGCCCACGCTCCGCCTCGCGCTCCGCGCCCGGTGAGCAGCGATCAGGTCGCGGTAGCAGGCGTAGAAGGCTGGTCAGCGGGTGATCGAGATCGCGAAGGGGACGAATCCGCTGGAGCGGATGACGTGGGGTACGAAGAGGATCGCGGCCTCCGTTGCGCGGGCGGTCCGGATTCCGCCGAGGTCGGTGATCCATTCGTGGTGCCAGCCGAGGTCGGTGAGGAGTTCGCGGACGGTCTGCTTGGCCCCGAGGTCCTCGCCGGAGAGGAACACGGTGGGCGTCCGGGTGAGCATGGCCGGATTGGTCATCACCGGGAAGAGCATGGTGTTGAGGGTCTTGACGACGTGTGTTTCGGGGAGTGCTTCCTGGAGTTGCTCGGCGAGGCTCGACCCGGGGTAGAGCAGGTCGGCGGGCAGGCCGTCCGGTCCGTCGGTGGTGGCGTTGGACACGTCGACGAGGAGGGTGCCGCGCAATTCGTCGCGCAGGGCGGCGAGTCGTTCCAGGGAGCCGGCGCCCGGGGTGGCGTTGATGACGATCCGGGCGCGTCGGGCGGCGTCGGCGGCGGCGCCCGGGGTGCGGTCCGCGACGGTCACCTCGTGCCCTGCGCGGGTGAGGGCGGCGGCCAGGTTGCCGCCGACGCGGCCGTTTCCGAGTACGGCGATCGTGGTCATGAGGGTGTGGCCCCTTGTCGTGTGTGCGTGCGGGTGGGGTGGTGTTCGGTCAGCGTGCGAGGGTGGCGACGGCCTGGGCGTGGACGCCGGGTGCGGCGGCCAGGAAGCCGGCGCTCTGCGGGGTCCAGGGGCGGCCCTCGTGGTCGGAGATCCGTCCGCCGGCCTCGGTGACGAGGAGCGCGCCGGGCAGCAGGTCCGCGCGGGCGCCGGCGAACTGCCAGAAAGCGTCGAGCCGGCCGGCGGCCACGTTCAGCAGGTGGAGGGTCGCGGGCACGGCGACGCGGACGACGAGTGCGTCGAGGAGCATCTCGGTGATTGAGGCTCCGACGCGCCGGACGACGTCCTCGTCCTCGTCGGGCCGGGCCTGGCTGGTGGCCACGACGCTCAGGCCGAGCTCCGCGGTCCGGGAGACGTGCAGGGGCCGGCCGTCGAGGTGGGCGCCCGCGCCGGTGAGCGCGGTGTAGGTCTGGTCGGTCAGCGGCAGGTGGACCGCGGTGAGCACCGGCTGGTTGTCGCGTACGAGGGTGGCGGTCACTGCCCATTCGGGCAGGCCGTGCAGGTGGTTGACGTTGCCCTCGGCCGGATCCACGACCCACCACTCGCCGGGCGGCAGCGCCCCGCCGTCCAGCTCGTCCTCCACCCAGCCGGCGTCCGGGCGCAGGCTCGTGAGGCGGGGGCGCAGGATGCCGAGGGCCGTGTCGTCGTTGGCGGCGAGCGCGCTCATCAGCTCTTCGCGGGTCCGGTAGGGGACCACCTCGCCGTACCGCTCGCGCAGTGCCGAACCGGCCTCACGCACGGCGGCTGCGGTCCGCTCGAGCAGGTCGGCGTCCAAGGCGGTGACGTCAGTGGCCTGAAGCGTTTCGAACATGGGGGAACTCCCGTCTGAGCAAGGGGTGTTGAAGAGGATTCGGGCCAGGACGCGCGTTCCGTCCGGCGCCGTGATGACGACGCTATCCACCCCCTCCGTTAACATCAAATGCATGTCAAGAACTGCTGGGATTACTCCCATGCAATTGGATTTGAATCTGCTCACCGCGCTCGACGCGCTGCTGGAGGAGGGCAGCGTGGCCGGGGCGGCCGCACGACTGCACGTCACCGCCCCCGCGATGAGTCGGAGTCTGGGCCGGATCCGGCGCACGACCGGGGACCAGATCCTGGTGCGCACCGGCCGCACCATGACCCCGACGCCCTATGCGATCGCCGTCCGGGAGCAGGTGCACGAGCTGCTGCACCAGGTCCGGGGCGTGCTGGCACCGAGCCGTGAACTCGATCCGGCAACGCTGGAACGCACCTTCACACTCCGCTGGCACGATTCCCTGGTCGCCCTCAGCGGCCCCGCGCTGCTCGCGGCCGTACGCGGACAGGCGCCGGGCGTGCGACTGCGCTTCGTCGCGGAATCGAGCACCGACACCCCCGAACTGCGACGCGGCGAGGTCGATCTGGAGGCGAACGCCAACCGCCCGAGCGCACCCGACATCCGCGCCGAGCACGTGGGCGAGACCCGCCTCGTCGCCGTCGTGCGGCAGGGACACCCCCTCACCCGCGCCCGAACCGTCACCGCGCAGCAGTACGCCGCCGCCGAACACGTCACCGTCTCGCGACGCGGAAACCTCAGCAACGCCGTCGACGACGCCCTCACCCGGCTCGGCCTCACCCGCCGGGTGGTGGCGGCCGCCCCCACCGAAGCAGCCGCGCTGGAGTTCGCGCGCGGCACCGACCTTCTGATCACCGTCCCCGAAATCACCACCCGCACCGCGGCCGCCGGGCTCGGCCTGGCCGTGCTCCCCCTGCCGCTCGAACTCCCCCCGGCACCGGTGTACCTGTCATGGCACCAGCGCTACGACACCGACCACGCCCACGCCTGGCTGCGCGCGCTGGCGCGAACCGCACTGGCCACCTGCGGGGCGTCGTAGCCGACGCCGTACGGCCGCTTCACCGGGATACGTCCGACCGGCCCCCGTCCGACCGGGCCCGTCCGGTCGGCCCCCGTCCCGCTCGGGTTGGAATCAGGTCCGAGCGGACGGTCCCGGGTGGGCAGCCTCGATGCCGCCCAGGATGAGGTCGATGCCGGCCAGGAACTGCTCCCGATCGTCATGCTCGGGCAACTGCGCCGCCACCCGGTGCACGAACGGGTACCGAGCGGGGTCGAGCTGAGCCCACTGCTGGGCGATCTCGCCCAGGAAGGCCGTCCGATCGGTCCTGTGCGCGAGCAGGCGGGCGTTGGCGGCGTTCTGTCCGGCGACGCCGCGGACATGGATCACCAGCGTGGACGTGGCGTCGAACTGCGCCTCCTCGGGCACACCGAGTTCCTCCAGCCGGCTGCCGAAACCCTCGAAGATCTGCGGAATCGCGGCCAGCCACGGCGCGCGGGAGAGCTGGGTGCCGACCCAGGGGTGTACGTCGATCGCGTCGAAGAGCCCGAGCGCGAGGGCCCGGATCGCCTCCCGCGGACGCGCGCCTTGGGCCAGGTCCGCCATGACTCGGGCGATCACGTCGTTGGTGGCCGCCGCCAGCAGGTCGTCCTTGTTGGCGACGTGCCAGTAGATCGCCCCGCTTCCGGTGGCCAGGCGGGCCGCGAGCGCGCGGCCTCACCCTCGCACGCGTGCTGCACATCCACGGCATACCCGCCACCGTCCACGAGGCCGACCCCTCCCCCGAGGCCCGCGCCCAGGGCGGCCAGCTCGACATCCACCAGGGCGGCGACGCCGCCCGGGTGCTCGACCAGCACGGCGCGCTGCTGTTGGACGTCCCCTCCGACGGCACCGCGGTACGCCCCGAGGTGCTCCGCGGCGACCTCCGCCGGATCCTGCTCGACTCCCTGCCCGAGGGGACGGTGCGCTGGGGCAGCAAGGTCACCGGCGTCCGGCCGCTCGGCGGCGGCCGGCACGAGCTGACCTTCACCGACGGCTCGACCGAGACCAGCGCCATCCTGGTCGGAGCGGACGGCGCCTGGTCCAGGGTCCGGCCCCTGCTCTCCGACGCCCGGCCCGTCTACACCGGCACGACCTTCGTCGAGACCTACCTGCACGACGTCGACGAGCGGCACCCCGCGACGGCCGCGCTGGTCGGCCGGGGCGCCATGTACGCACTCGCCCCCGGCAAGGGGATCGTCGCCCACCGTGAGGCGGGTGGCATCCTCCACACCTACGTCGAGCTGAACCGTTCGGAAGAGTGGATCGCCGCCACGGACTTCACCGACACCGCGGCCGCGACCGCCCGGGTCGCGGCCGAGTTCGACGGCTGGGCGCCGCACCTCACCGCGCTGATCACCGACGGCGAGACCGCCCCGGTGGCACGCATGATCCACACCCTCCCGAACGGACACCGCTGGGACCGGGTGCCTGGCGTGACGCTGCTCGGCGACGCCGCGCACCTGATGCCGCCGTCCGGCGACGGCGCCAACCTGGCGATGTTCGACGGTGCCGAACTCGGCAAGGCCATCGCCCAGCACCCCGACGACGTCGAAGCGGCGCTCGCCGCCTATGAGAAGGAGCTCTTCCCGCGCAGCGAGGCCTTCTACGCGGACGCCCACGAGATTCTCGACCTCTGCCTCGGCGAGCGCGCACCGCAGAGCTTGGTCGACTTCTTCAGCGGGCACCCGGGGGAACACGACGAGGCGGTGGCGCAGTCCTGAAGGTGACCGCCGCGTGCGGACGACCGGGTGCGGCCGGGCTCGTCCTCACCAGATGAACCGGTCAGAGTCCGGCGCGAAGGCCGCCGTCGGCCGGAGGACGACCATCGCTGACGGCGGCTGTCCGGGCACCGGCCCGGTCATCCCGCACCGGATGCGGGGACGGTGGCGACGGGAGTCTCAGTCCTTTCGGCGGGAGCGGGCCATCCTGATGAGCACCACGACACCGACCAGTACCAGCAGGCCGACTCCGATGATGAGGAGCGGTGCGGGGACGGCGTCGGGGCCGGGCGAGGGGGCGATGTCAGCGAGCGGCACGGGAGGTCCTTTCAACAGCACTGCCGCCCGGGGCCATCCCCAGGACGAGCATCAGCAGAACGGGGAATTCGAGGTAAGCGTGGTAGCTCGCCACGGCCGCGTAGAGCGCCTTGCCCTGCGCGTAGTCGGTCGCGAACAGCACGGCGAGCGCGGCGCCGACGGCGCAGCCGAGCAGCCAGGCGCGAGGACCGCGCAGCAGCGGTACCCGTCGGTCGAAGGCGGCGGCGGCGTCGGGCGCGTAGCGCGGGAGGAACCAGATCCACACGACGTAGTGCATGGTCTGGAGGAAGGCGAACACCGCAACGAAGCGCAGCCCCGCCGAGGTGTGCAGCCAGGCGGGCGGTGTGTAGGCGGTGGCCAGCCGGTCGGTCGTGGCCGTACCGGCTGCGAACCAGCCGTCCAGTGCGCCGGAGAGCAGCAGGGCCGGAATCGCCAGCACCCAGGCGCACTGCACCGCGAGGAACACCGTCCGGCCGCGCGGCAGCGCGCGCGACCACTCCCAGAGGAAGAGCAGCGGGACCAGGTTGTGCAGGTGTGTCAGCACCACGAAGTGGTACGCCGGGAATTCCAGGGAGACCGAGGCGGCCCCGACCAGGACGGTCGTCGCGGCGGCGAGCAGCAGTGGGCGAGGACGGAGCGAGTACAGACAGGCCGTGGCCAGTACCCCGTAGGTCAGCAGGATCTCCGCGGCTCGCGGCCCGGGAGCGGGCGGCAGCAGTCGGCAGAGCACGATTCCGCTGATCAGCAGGAGCAGCAAAGCCAGGAACCGGCCGGTCAGGATCCGCTCGAACCGGCCCGAGACGTACCGCAGTTCCAGGACGTTGTGCAGGATGCCGAAGGTCGCGAGGCCCAGCACGGCCAGCCCGGCCGGTGCCCGCAACGCCGTGACCAGCGCCAGGCCGGCAGCCGTGCCGAACCCCGCCAGCGGCAGGGCGCCGCCCGCCGTCCGGCCGACCGGCAGCGCAGCTGTCGTCACGTCACTCCTTCTCCCTGCCCCGTGGCACGATGCACACCGTGCCCTATCCGCTGGCCTTCGCGCTCACCCTGCTCGTCGAGCTGCCGCTGTACACCGTGGCGCTCACCGCCCTCGGCCGGGTACCTGCCAGGCTCGCCCTGGCTGCCGGTACGGCGGCCAACTGTGCGACGCACCCGCTGCTCTGGTGGTTCCTCAACCGCTTCGCCGCCGCGGCCCCGGCAGCCTACTGGACGGCGTTCGCCCTTGCGGAGGCCGTGGTCTGCCTGGTGGAGGCGGTGCTGGTGCGGGCCCTGGTGGGGCCGACGCGGCTGGCTCCGGTCCCGGCCCTCACGACCGCGCTGACCGCCAACGCGGCCTCGGTCCTGGCCGGGTTGCTGCTCACGGCGCGATGACGGCATCACCGGAAGCCCCCTGGGAGCGCCACCCCTTGGGACATCCCGTCCACCTAGAGCTCGAAGTGGCTGATGCAGCCCTCGTGGCGCTCCGGAAGGCCCGGACCCGGTCAGGTGACCAGGCCGTGGCGGTAGGCATAGATGACGGCCTGGACCCGGTCGCGGAGTTGAAGTTTGGTGAGGATGCGGGAGACGAAGGTCTTCACGGTCTCATGGCTGATGACGAGGGCTGCGGCGATCTCGCTGTTGGAGAGGCCGTCGGCGATGAGTCGGAGAACCTCCAGTTCGCGAGGGGTGAGCGGGATGTCTCGGTGGGTCTTCTCGGCGGGGCGGATGCGGGCGGCATAGCGCCCGACGAGGCGGCGTGTCACGTCGGGGTCGAGGAGGGCCGCGCCGGTGGCCACGGTCCGGATGCCGTGGAGCAGTCGGTCCCCAGGGGCGTCCTTGAGGAGGAAGCCGCTGGCGCCGACGCGCAGTGCCTCGTAGACGTATTCGTCCAGGTTGAACGTGGTCACCACGAGGACTTTGGCGGGGTGGGGCACTCCGACGCCGGCCAGCAGGCGGGTGGCTTCGAGGCCGTCGAGGACCGGCATGCGGATGTCCATCACGACGACGTCGGGTCGTACCTTGCGGGCGAGGTCGACCCCGGTCCGTCCGTCCCCGCACTCGCCCGCCACCTCCATGTCGGGCTGGGCACCGATGATGGTGACCAGGCCGGTGCGGACCAGCATCTGGTCGTCGCAGACCAGGACCCGGATCGGTGCGCTCACGAGGTGCCGTCGGCGGGGATGCGTGCCCGGACGGTGAAGCCGCCGTCCGGGCCGCGGCCGGCGCTGAAGTCGCCGCCCAGAACGTCGACGCGCTCGCGCAGGCCCGCCAGGCCCCGTCCGCTGCCGGCAGCGGCGGCGGTGGTTCGTGAGCCGCTTCCGTCCGTACTGACCTCCACGGTGATCTCCCTCTCGCCGCGCTGAACCTGCACGGAGGTTCGGCTGCCGTGAGCGTACTTGAGGGCGTTGGTCAGTGCTTCCTGCACCACCCGGTAGGCGACGAGGTCGGCGCTGCCGGTCGATGCCGGCGGTGTGCCCCGCTCGGTGAAGTCCACGGGCTGTCCGGCCCGGCGGGTCTGCTCGACGAGCGTGAGGACCCTGCCGACGGCCGGTGTCCTGGCCTGCGTGGCCTGCGTGGACTGCGTGGCCTCCCCCGGGCCGACGCCGTAGTCGGTGCCGTGACCGGGGTTGAGCAGGTCCAGCAGGTGACGCAGGTCGGTGAGGGCGCGGCGGCCGGTGTCGCTGACAGTGGTCAGGGACTGCTCCAGCCGCTCGGGTGCGGCGGTCAGGTAGCGGGCGGCTTCGGCCTGGACGACCATCGCGGTCACGTGGTGGGTCACCACGTCGTGCAACTCCCGTGCGATACGGATGCGTTCGGCGGTACGAGTCTCGGCAGCCACACGCTCGCGGCGTGCGGCCTCGGCGGCCCGTGTGGACCGCAGCCACGCCCCAGCTCCCCAGGCCAGGGCGAGCGTCAGGTAGAACGTCGCGAACTCCGCCGCCGTCTCGCCGCCCGAGCCGAGCCGCGCAAGCGCGATCGCCAGCGGCACGTATGCCACGGACAGCAGGACCACGGTGGTGCGCCGGCGCTGTTCCAGATGGCAGCCGGCACTGATCAGCGCGACGAGCAGGGTGGTGCCGGCGGCCGAGTGGTAGCCGCGCAACTGGTCGAGGGCGAAGCCGCACGCCACCAGCGCGAGACAGATGACCGGCCACCGCCTGCGCACCACGAGGGGGAGGCATTCGAGCGCGAGGGCCACGACGGCCAACGCGTCGAAGGGGCGGGTCGCCAGGTCCCCGACCTGCGTCCCGTGGCCGCGCAGCCCCGGCAGGAACGACGCGACCAGGAACAGTGTCCCGAGCGGGAGGTCGCGGAGGGTGACGTCGAGCCGGCGCCACACCTGACCGGCCCCCTGAAGGCTCCTCACCGGGCGAGTGTAGCGAGGGCGTCGACGCGCTCGGCCCGCTGCCGGGGGACGATGTGGCCGCGCCGACGGGCCAGCCACAGGAAGACGACGGTGAGCAGCGCGCCGAACAGCGTCGCGTACACGCTGGCCTCCGGGCCGAACTCGCCGCCGGTGATCAGCTTGGCCCCCGACGTCGAGGCGTCCAGCAGTCCGTGCGTCTCGCCGTTGCCCGAGACCTCGGTGCCGAAGATGCCGGACTCCGCGAAGTTCCAGCCGAAGTGCAGGCCGATCGGCAGCCACAGGGAGCGAGTGGCGGCGTACGCGGCGGCGAGCATGCCGCCGGCCTCGATGGCGATGGCGACGCCGCCCAGCAGGGTGGCGTCCTTGTTGAGCAGGTGGGACGCACCGAACACGGTGCCGGACAGGGCCAGCGCGAGGTACGTTCCGAGGCCGCGCTCCACGAGCCGGAAGAGCAGGCCGCGGAACATCAGTTCCTCCGTGACGGCGGCGCCCGCCATGAAGCCGACCAGCCCGATCGCCCCGGTCGCCGAGCCGAAGCCGTGGACCTTGTAGTCCCCGAGGAAGGAGATGTTCGCAATGACGGACCCGAACATCGCGACCCCGATCACCAGCCCCCGCAGGAGCGACCCGGGCGCTCCCTCGCGGGCCAGTTCCGTGACCGGGCGCCGCTCGGTACGCCCCACGACCCATCGGTAGACGAGCACCAACAGCACGACCGTCAAGCTGCCCACGAGCAGCGAGAGCCACGGGTCGTCCTGGACCGCGGTGGCAGCTTGACCGCCGACCGCACCGACCAGGACCACCGCCAGGATCTGCCACACCAGTTTCATGACGACTCTTTCCTCGGTTCCGTTTCCGGTTCCTTGTCCGGTCCGCGACCAGGGCGCCGCGGCTGAACTGAACGCTAGGGAAACCGTGATCAGGAATCGTCACCTCACAGGGGACACCTGCACGTAGCTCTCACGGGGGACAGAACCCCCGCCACCCCTCCCGGCGTGCAGGCCTGTGCAAGCGCGGCTTGTCGTGACGCGCAAGGGGCTGATGCCCGGCCGGGGAGGCTGAGGAGCTGGGGCCGTTCCTCCGAGGTGACATCCCGCCGACCGTCCGGCGGATGGCTGAGGCCCGCGGCATGCCCGGGTACGTCACCGAGGGGCCCGGGCGTGGACCGAGTCCGAGCGGCAAGCCACAGACCTCGCTCACTCCCGGCTGTGCCGGGATCTCAGGCTCGTCGGGCGGATGTTTCGCCCGCTCGTCTTCCCTGGGTATCCGTGCTCGCACACCGGTCGTCATGATTCACCCCGCCGGCGGCCGCGACCTCCGCCAGCCGGGACTCGGCGCTGTCGACGATCTCCAGATCCGCCTTCGTGTGCGCCACGGCAGCATCGATCAGCAGGGCGACCATCGGATCCGCCGCGTGCTCGCGCCGCAGCCGAGTGAGCCCGCCCAACTCGGCCAGATAGGTCTGCCGCTGCGCCTCGACCAAGCTGGTCAGGGCCTGCGGTCCGAGCCGGGCCGCGCCGAAGAGCTTGAGGAAGAGCTCGTCGCGGAAGCCCGAGGTGCGCACCCACGGGCTGGTCGCCCAGCCCAGCAGCTCCTCGCGTCCGGCGGGGGCGAGCGTGTAGTGCGTCTTGTCGGGACGGTCCGACTGCGCCACCTGCGAACGAGTGACGTATCCGTCCCGGACCAGACGGTCGAGGATCTGGTACAGGTGCCCGATGTTCAGGCCGCCCCACTGCGGACCGACGGCCTCCTCGAACCGGCCCTTGAGCTCGTAACCGTGGCTGGGCCCGTCCGCGAGCAGGGCCAACACCGCGTGGTGCAACGGCATTTACACACCTCCTAGGTTGTGACAATGTACCCGTACATTGTCACAATGTAGAGGGGGATCGACCATGGTGGTGAGCCTGCGCGGGGTGACTCGCGGCTATCCCGGGCTGAATGCCCTGGACGCCGTGGACCTGGAGATCGCGGACGGCGGCGCCGTCGCGCTTACCGGCGCCTCCGGCGCGGGCAAGTCCACCGTGCTGCATCTGCTCGGCGGCATGGACCGCCCGACCGCCGGCACCGTCGAGATCGACGGCAAGGCACTGACCTCACGGCAGATGGACGAGCACCGGCGCCGCGTCGGCTTCGTCTTCCAACGCTTCCACCTGCTGCCGGCGCTCACCGTGCTGGACAACGTGCTCGCCCCGTTACTCCCACGCCGGGTCGACTTCGACCGCCGGGAGCGGGCCACCGAGCTGCTGACCGCGGTCGGCCTCGCGGAGCGGACCTCCGCCCTTCCGGCCGAGTTGTCCGGCGGCCAGCAACAGCGGGTGGCCATCGCCCGCGCGCTGGTCGGCCGGCCCCGGCTGCTGCTGGCCGACGAGCCCACCGGCAACCTCGACAGCGTCATCGGCCGCGAGATCGTCGACCTGCTGCTCTCGCTGCGCGAGCGCTACGGCACGACCCTGGTCGTCGCCACCCACGACCCCGAGGTCGCGGCTGGCTGCGACCGGATCGTCCGCCTGCAGGACGGCAGGATCACCTCGGACACCAAGCTCTCCCCGTCGGACGACGTACTGGACCGGCTGGGAGGGCTGCGCCCGTGATCGCGATGATCCTGGCCCAACTGCTGCGCCGACGCGGCCGCACCTTCGCCCTGGCCGCCGGGATCCTGGTCGCGGCGACCAGCTTCACGCTGCTCACCTCGGCGGTCACCACCAGCCGGGCGGAGACCGTGGGCACGGTCCGGGCCAACGTCCGCTCCGCCTACGACCTGCTGATCCGGCCGCCCGGCGCCACGACGCCGCTGGAGCAGCAGCACGGGCAGGTCGAGTCCAATTTCCTGTCCGGCATCTTCGGCGGGATCTCGATGGCGCAGTACCAGCGGATCAAGGACCTGCCCGGGGTGGACGTCGCCGCGCCGGTCGCCAATATCGGCTACCTGCAGATCAACAGCCACCTCACCCTGGACGTCTCCGCCTTCCTCGACAGCGGCGCCCGCAACCAGGTGCTCCGGATCCGGCCCGTGCTGAGCACCGGCCTGGGCAGCTATCCCCTGGCCGACCAGTACCTCTACCTGACGCGCGACCCGATCGCCACGGTGAACGCCCAGCGGCAGGGCGGTCTCGAGCCCCAACTCCAGTTGCAGCGCACCGGCGCCAAGGACTACGCCGTCTGCTGGTACTTCAACTGGGACCACACCGGCCAGCCGGGCGGCCCGTACACCAATGTGGACCCGTTCGAGCTCCACCCCCTTGGACCGACGGCCTTCACCCCGGACGACCGCACCCGCCTCACCTGCGAATCCGGCCAGGACAAGGCCTCCGTCGTCCTCCCGATCGCCTACCCCGTCCTGCTGTCGGCGATCGACCCGACCGCGGAGAGCCGGCTGGTCGGCCTCGACTCGGCGGTCACCTCCGGCCGGATGCTCAACGAGAACGATGCCCCGCGCACCACGACGGGGAGCTCCACCGGCGGCTTCGACCAGCCGGAGGTCACCGTCCCGGTGCTGCTCAGCGCCCGCGCGATGAGCGCCGGGACAATCGCCGCCGACATCCAGCGCCTGAACGCCGCAGACCCGTCGGCCCTGCCCGACCAACTGAACAGCCCCGCCGCGCACGCCTACGTCGAAGGCCTTCCGGGAACCACCGTCGGCACGGTGCACACGGACCTCGCATCGGGGTTCCAGAACCTCGACACCTCCTCCGCATCGTCCTCCGGCACCTACTGGACCGTCGGTCCGGTCGACTACCGCACCACCCCGGAGGGCCTGGTCGCCCTCACCCGCCCCGCACAGTCGACCGACGTCTGGCAGAGCAACAGCACCACCGGCGGCTGGGTCCGGCTGGTACCCGAGGAGAACACCGGCACCCAGTTCCGCTCGGTCACCCGCCGTCCGCCCTCGGACTGCCGCGGCGTCCTGGGACGCTGCGTCACGGTGGAATCCAACAGGACTCCCTCCCCCGCGCTCGACTTCGTCGGCCGCTACGACACCGCCAAACTGCGGACCTTCTCCGCGCTCAGCAGCGTCCCGCTGGAGACGTACCAGTCCCCCGCCGTCACCGGTGCCGACGCGGCGAGCCGCACCGCACTCGGCGGCAATCCGCTGCTGCCCGACCGCAACCTCGGCGGCTACACCAGCCAGCCGCCGACGCTGCTGACCACGCTCTCCTCCCTCTCCGCCTTCACCGGCAGCCGCCTCACCCCCGACGCCCAGGCGACCGCGCCGATCAGCGCCGTCCGGATCCGCGTCGCCGGGGTGACCGGCGTCGACGCGGCCTCGCAGGCCCGGGTCAACGCCGTGGCCGCGGCGATCCGCGACGCGTACCCCTCGCTGGATGTGGACGTGACGGTGGGAAGCTCGCCGGTCCCACAGACGATCGTGCTGCCCGGCGGCGTGCGGGTGGTCGAGGACTGGACCACGAAGGGCGTCGCGCTGCGGATCCTTTCCGCGGTGGACGCGAAGAGCGCGGTGCTGTTCGTTCTGGTGCTGGTGGTCTGCGCACTGTTCCTCGGCCAGGCAGCGCTGGCGTCGGTCCGGTCCCGGCGCACCGAGATCGGCACGCTGCGCTGCGTCGGCTGGAGCGCGGGCGAGGTGTTCCAACTGGTCCTGGGTGAGCTGCTGGTGATCGGCACGGCGGCGGGAGCCGCCGGAGCCCTGCTGGCCTACGCGCTCGCCGCCGCCTTCGGCCTGCACGCCTCGGCTGCGAAGGCCGCGCTGGTGCTCCCCACAGCCGTGCTGCTCGCGCTGCTGGCCGGACTGCCGCCGGCCTGGCGGGCCACCCGTCTCGGCCCGCTGGACGCGGTCAACCCGCCGGTCGCGGCAGTCCGCCGGGCCCGCGCGGTCCGCTCGGTCCCCGGCCTGGCCGCGCGCAACCTGCTGCGCGTGCCCGGCCGCAGCCTCCTCGGCGCGGCGGGCCTCGCACTGGGCGTGGCAGCGTTCACCGTGCTGCTGGGCGTCACCCTGGCCTTCCACGGCGAGGTGGCCGGCTCCCTGCTGGGCGACGCGGTGGTCGCCCGGGCCCGGGCGGTGGACTTCGCGAGCGTCGCGCTCTCACTCCTTCTCGGGGCGGCGGGCGCGGTCGACGTCCTGGTCCTCTCCCAGCGAGAACGCGCGGCAGATCTCGCGGTGCTGCGCGCCTGCGGCTGGAGCAGTCACGAGCTGACGCGGCTGGCGCTGACGGAGGGTGTCTGCCTCTCCACGTTCGGCGGAGCGCTGGGCGCCGGCGCGGGGCTCACGGTTCTGGCGAACCTGGGCTCAGGACTGCTCGCCGGGCGAGCACTTGCCCTGACGGGAGCAGGCCTGCTGGCAACGGCGGCGGGCGTAGCGCTGGTGTGCTGCGCTCTGCTCCTCCCGATCCGGGCGCTGTCGCGCCTGGCTCCGGCCGGACTGCTCGCAGCGGACGGATAGATCTAGACCTGCCAGGCGGCGCACGGAGCTCTGTTTGCTCAACCGTCCCTGCGGGATGCCACCCCATCCCGTAGGGACGAAGCACGAACCCCCGTCAACGCGTGTCGAGCCCCCGGCTTGTGCTCTTCACCGCAGGGCTCAATTACCTTGCACGGCGGGCCCTGCCCTGATCCCCGAACCGGGCGCTCACCGTGCTGCCCGGCGGGTGAGACCGCCGTACTGCCTCGGCTGCGGGAGCTCAGTAGAACCCGGCGCGCTTGGCGATGTCCTCGCCTCGCTGCATGTGCCGGTGCCCGTCCTCGCCGAGGGTCTCGAGTATCCCGGCGATCACCGTCTCGGTGACCGCGAGGGTCGGGACGAGGCTGTCGTACGGGGAGGGCGCCCCGACCTGGCTGGGCAGCACGACCTCCGCATGGGCGGCAACCGGGGAGAGCCAGGTGTCCGTGAAGAGGACCACCCGGCCGCCCTGCTCCTGGACGAGCTCCGCCATGGTCACCTTGTCCGGCTCGTAGCGCCGGTAGTCGAACACCACCAGGACATCACGGCGGCCGAACGCGCCGAGCACGGCCGCCCGCTCGACATCGCGGTCGGGTAGGAGGCGGACGTCGTCCCGTAGCTGCATCAGGTGCAGGCCGAGGTACTGGGCGAGGAGACCGGTGAAGCGCCCCCCGACGAGAGTGATCCGCCGTTTGCGGTCGGCCAGCAGCTGGATCGCACGCTCGACGTCATGCGGCGGCATCCCGGTGAGGGTGCGGCCGACCGCCTGCGTGAACACCGTCGAGGCGCGCGCCAGGAGCCCTGCCCCACCGACCCCGCCGGGCGCGCCGTCGCTCTCGCCCGGGTCCACCGCCGCGCCGGCCGTGTACAGCGACAGCGGGGAGGCGTTGCGCTCCTCCAGTTCGGTGCGCAACGCGGCCTGGAAGTCGGGGAATCCGCGGTACCCGAGCCGTCCGACGAACCGCAGAACCGTGGGAGCGCTGACGACTGCGCGCTCGGCGAGGGTGGCGACCGTCTCGAAGCCCGAGGCCGGCCAGTTGGCGAGCAGTACCCGGCCGACCTTCCGTTCGGCGGGGCTGCATTCGCCGAGCCTGGTACGGATCTGCTCGGCGATCGGGGCGGCCGGCATGTCGGGGGTCCTTTCGCGTGTCCTGTGCGAACGATATCCGGTCGTGGCTCGGGGCCGGGTGCGATGGTCGGAGCGCTCCCGGCCCCGGTGCCGTACGGCCTCGGTTCCGCACCGGTGCTGGAGATCAGAACGACCGTCCCCCGCCGGTGCCGGACAACCGCCGGCCGAGCCGGGCGACGGTGGCGGCCAGCACGGCGATCCGGGCCGGCACGCCGGAGATGTCCAGCCACTCCTCCGGGGAGTGGTCCGCGCCGCCGACCGGTCCGAGGCCGTCCAGGGTCGGCACTCCGGCTCCGGCGATCAGGTTGGCGTCGCCGACCCCGCCGGTGGCGGCGGCTCCGAGGTCGATCCCGAGCTCGGCGGCCGCGGTGCGGGCGACGGAGTACATCGTCCTGGCGGCGGGCGTGTCCTCCATCGGCGGGCAGCGGGAGAGCTCGGTGACGGTCGTCCTGGTGCCGGACACGACGCTGTGGGCCGCGAGCGTGTGTACGGCTTGGGCCGCCAGGTTCAGGCCTTCGGTGGTGCTCGCGCGGACCTCGACCCACAGCTCGGCCTCCGGGCAGACGATGTTGGCCCGCGTACCGGCCCGCACCACGCCGACGTTGACGGTCACACCGTCCCAGCGGCCGTTGAGATCCTGGAGGTCGACGACGAGGTACGCGGCGGCGAGGGCGGCGTTGGCTCCGCGCTCGGGCTCGATGCCGGAGTGGGCGGCGCGGCCGGTCACGGTGAGCTCGAAGTCGGCGACGCCCTTTCGTCCGATGACCAGGTCGCCGTTCTCCCGTGCGCACTCGAGAGCGAGGGCGATGTCCATCGTGGCGGCGATCCGTTCGGTGACGGGGCGGCTGGCCGGGGAGCCGATCTCCTCGTCGGGTGTGGCGAGCAGGACGATCTCGGCGTAGTCCTCCCAGCCGGCGCGCAGGAGGATCTCGACGGCGGTCAGGCCGGCCAGTAGCCCGCCCTTGTCGTCGCTCACGCCGGGTCCGTGGGCGGTGGTCCCGTCGATGCGGAACGGGCGCAGGGCCGCGGTTCCGTCCTCGAAGACGGTGTCCATGTGGCCGGCCAGCAGGATCCGCCGGCCGCCGTCGGCGGCCGTGAGGCGGCCGCTGCGGCGGGCCACCAGGACGTCCCCGACCGGCCGGCCGTGGACGGGGTCGGGCCGGATCCGCTCGACGGCGAGCCCGATGCCACGCAGTCGGGCCTCGAGCCGGTCGGCGACCCGGTTGACGCCGGCCGGGCTGTGGGAGCCGGAGTCGATGGCCACCAGCTCGGCGAGGTCGGCCAGGTACCGGTCCGTCAGGTTCTCGGCGAGCGGCAGCAGAGCGGGGGCGCTGAAGGCGGCGGCCGGCCGGGCGGGGGCGCTCACAGGACCTTGCCCAGGAACGCCTTGGTACGCTCCTGCGTCGGTGCGACGAGGACCTGCCGAGGAGCGCCGGACTCCACGACGACGCCCTCGTCCATGAAGACCGCGGTGTCGCCGACCTCGCGGGCGAAACCGGTCTCGTGGGTGACCACGACCATCGTCATGCCGTCGGCGGCGAGGTCGCGCATCACGTCCAGGACGTCGCCGACCAGCTCGGGGTCGAGGGCCGAGGTCGGCTCGTCGAAGAGCATCAGCTTGGGCTTCATGGCCAGCGCACGGGCGATGGCCACACGCTGCTGCTGGCCTCCGGACAGCTGGGCCGGGTAGTGGTCGGCCCGGTCGGCGAGGCCGACGCGGTCCAGCAGGCGCCCGGCTTCGGCACGGGCTTCGGCGATGTTCACCCTCGCAACCCGCACCGGCGCCTCCATGACGTTCTGCAGGGCCGTGAGGTGCGGGAAGAGATTGAAGCGCTGGAACACCATGCCGATGTCGCGGCGGCGGGCCGCCACCTCGGCCTCGCGCAGCTCGTACAGCCGGTCGCCCGCCTGCCGGTGGCCCACCAGGTCGCCGTCGACGGCGAGGCGTCCCCCGTCGATCTTCTCCAGGTGGTTGATGCAGCGCAGGAAGGTGGACTTGCCCGAGCCGGACGGGCCGAGCAGGCAGCACACCTGACCTCGTTCGACGGTCAGGTCGACGCCCTTGAGGACCTCGAGCTTCCCGTACTGCTTGCGCACGCCCTGGGCGTGCACCATGGGGAGGGGCATCGCCTCAGCCCTTCTGGTCGGTGGTGTTCCGGGAGCCGCCGAACGCCGGGAGCAGTCCTGCCGCTCCCGTGAACATCCGGCGCAGTGGGGAGACCTGGCCGGCGCGTGCGGTGCCGCGGCCGTAGCGCCGCTCCAGCCAGGCCTGCGGGACGCTCAGGACGGTGGTCAGCGCGAGGTACCAGAGCGCGGCGACGACCAGCATCGGGATGACCTGGTAGTTCTGCGCGTACACGTCCTGGATGTTGGACATCAGGTCGTGTGCGGCGATCACCGACACATAGGCGGTGGTCTTGAGCATGTTGATGGTCTCGTTGCCCATCGGGGGGATGATGACCTTCATTGCCTGGGGGAGCACGATCCGGCGCATCGTCAGGGCGGGCTTCATGCCCAGCGAGTACGCGGCCTCGGTCTGGCCGGGGTCCACCGACTGGATCCCGGCGCGGACGATCTCGGAGGCGTAGGCGGCCTCGTTGAGTCCGAGCGCGAGCAGCGCGGCGACGGTCGGGGTGAGCAGCGCGTTGGTGTCGAACTCGACGAAGGTGACCGTGGTGAACGGTATGCCGATCATCACGTGCTTGTAGAGCGCGGCCGCGTAGGCCCAGAAGATGATCTGCACCAGCAGCGGCGTACCGCGGAAGACCCAGACGAACAGCGCGGACAGGCCGTGCAGCACGGGGTTGGCGGAGAGCCGCATGACCGCGACGAGCGTGCCCAGGCCGAGGCCGACGGCCATCGCCGCGACGGTGAGCCAGACGGTGGTGACCAGGCCGTCGAAGACCAGGTCGGCGAGCAGGAAGTGCCCGACGACGTCCCAGTGCAGGTTCGGGTTCTTCGCGAGGGAGCCGATCAGGCCGACGAGGGCGAGGACCGCGAGGACGGCGGTCACCCGGCGGCCCCAGTGACGGACCGGAACGGCCGTGAGCTGCTGCGGTGCCGGGGCGCCGACCGGCCTGTCGGGACGGGCTGCCGCGGCGGCGGGCGGGTGGGTGGGGGTTGCCATGTCAGTCCACCGCGCCGTTCCTGACGGCCCGCTCGACCGCGATGGAGGCGACGCCGTACTTGTCGTAGATCTTGGCGACGGTGCCGTCGTCGATGAGCTGCTGGAGCGCCGTCTGCACGGCGTCGGTGAGCCGGGGCAGGGCCTTGCTGATCGCGATGCCGTTCGGCGAGGCGTTGTATCCGGCGGCGGCGGCCGGGTCGTCGACCACCTCGAAGGCGGTGCCGTCGTCCGCGACCCTCGCGGTCCAGCCCGCGGCTGGCTTGGTCAGGACGTCGGCGACGACCTTGCCGGAGCGCAGGACGAGTTGGGCGTCGGAGTCCTTGGGGAAGGCCTGCACCTCGATGGCGCCCCGGCCGGCGGACCTGCAGGCGTCCTGGTGCCGGTCGAGGAGCTTCTGCTGGTTGGTGCCGGTCTCGACGGCGACCTTCCTCCCGCACAGGTCGTCCAGCGTGACGATCTTCTCGGGGTTGCCCTTGGCGACCATGAGGCCGGTTCCGGAGGCGGAGTAGTCGACGAAGTCGACGACCTGCTCGCGCTCCTTGTTGTCGGTGAGGGCGCTGATCGCCGCGTCGTACTTGCCGGCCTGGATGGCGGGCACGATGCCGTCGAACTTCTGTGCCTGGAACTCGAATCGCACGCCGAGCCGCGCGCCTATGGCCTGGCCGAGCTCGTAGTCGAGACCGGTCATCCCGGTCTTTCCCTCGCTCTGGTACATCTCGAACGGCGGGTAGGGCACGTCGCTGGCCACCCGCACCTTGCCGGCCTTCCGCACGGCATCCGGGAGGGCCGCGTTGAGCACCGGGTCGGGCCTGATCTCGACACCGGCGACGACCACCGGGCCGGTGGCCGAGGGTGCGGACGGCGCGGTGGAGCTGCCGCCGCCGCTCCCGCACGCGGCCGTGCCCAGGCCGACGCCGAGGGCGAGTGCCGCCGCAGCGGCGAATCTGCCGGAGTTCTTGTTCTTCATGGTCGCAACCTCTTCCGGGCTGGCGTGTCCGGCCCGTCGGGCCGGCCCATCGAGCTGAAGCGAAAGTTACACATCGAGCAGACAAATATCCAGATGTAACGAGCAGTACAGGTCTGCAACGACACGGCCATGGGGTCGACATGACCGCTTCGAGACCCGTCGGTCACTCAGAGTAACGATTCACTTGAAATCAGAGTTACATCTACCGGTCGAGCCAACCCATCTGTATGTTCCGTTCCCATGGCTCGGAGGAGCCCGCGGCGACTCGGCGGGCCCGGCCCCACGTTCGTGCACCGCTCCTACCGCTCGGCCGCCCTCGGCCGTTCCCCCACGGAGGACGCATGTCCGCTCACCGCTCGCCCGTCGGCCGCCGCACTCTGGCGGCCCTCGCCGGCGCCGCACTCACCACCGGCGCCTTACTACCCACCGGTACCGCCCACGCGGCCGAACCGATCAACGGCGGCCTGGTGCTGGCCGGCGGCGCGCTCGCCGACACCGACTCCGCTGTCTACGGCAGCTTCCTCAACCTCGCTGGGGGTGCCTCCCACGCGAGAATCGGCGTGATCACCGCGGCGTCCGACGTACCGGCCGACGACCCGAACGCCGACGACCCGGCCACCTGCAGCAACTCGGTCTGCAACGGCAACTACTACGTCCACCTGCTGAAGAACACGTACCACGCGGCCGACGCGCAGTGGATCCCGATCGACCTGGACCACATCTCCAACAACTCCAGCCAAACGGTCGTCGACCAGATCAACTCGCTCAACGGCTTCTTCTTCGGCGGCGGAGACCAGAGCCGCCTGGTCCAGACCCTCCTGAAGAGCGACAACAGCGACTCCCCCGCCCTCGCCGCAATCCGCGCCAGGTTCACCGCGGGCGCCGCCATCATGGGCACCAGTGCGGGCACGACCATCGCCAACGGCCGAGACATGGTCACCGGCGGCGAGAGCTGGGACAGCCTGCGCTACGGCTCACACACCAGCACCAGCGGCGGCCACCCCGACGACCTCAGCTACCGCCCCCAGGGCGGCTTCAACTTCTTCACCTCCGGCCTGCTCGACACCCACTTCGCCACACGCGGCCGCGAGGGCCGCATCACCCGCCTCGCCGCCGACACCGGGCACAACCGCGCGTTCGGCATCGACGAGGACACCGCGCTCGTCGTCACCAACCCCGGCTCGGCGAACGAGACCGACAAGGTCGTCGGCACCCACGGCGTCTCGATCCTCGACCTGCGCACCGACACGGTCGGCACGCACAGCGGCTACTGGTCGATCGACAACGTCAAGTGGTCCTACCTGACCGACGGTGACACCTACAACCCCGCCACCTGGACCGCCACCAGCACCAAACCCACCTTTGCGCCGACCGGCGGCACCGTCGGCAGCCGCTGGAGCGACGTCTTCTCCTCGCCCAACTCCCGCGCCGACCACCCCTACCGGCTGGTCGACATGGCCACCGAACTCGTCAACGCGGGCCGCAGCACCCACCAGTACGGCATCAGCTACGAGAGCGGCCCCACCTTCGAGGCCGACCTCACCAAGGGCACCGGCTACCGGGCGTGGAAGAGCGGGTCCGCCGTCTCCTTCGCCGACCTGACCACCCACCTGTACGTCCACTAGATTCCGCAGCAATCTCCCGCGCCATACCGGGAGGCCCTGATCGGAAATCCCTGCGAACCCGGATCGCATTTCCGTGTCCCCTTGCCAGGGGAAATGCGAGCCGCTCTCCGCGGAATGCCGGCTGCTTCACACGCATGCCCGGGTCGCACTGTGGCGATGGCCCACATGGACACCAACACCGTTGTGTCTCACGGTAGTTGGCCGACTCCTGCGGACACCCGCGCAGCCTTGTCGCGCCTTCCTGCGCCCGCCGCGTGCGGAATCAATGGAGCTTCTGCGCGCACGTGAGGCTTGCAGAAATAGTTTTCACCGGGGGCTGTCGGAGTCGAACCGGCGGTGCTTGAATAGCCGCCACCAACCCCCCTTCCACTCCTGCCACTTGTGGCACACGAGATCAAGGATGAGCTGTGACTACGCGCGTTGACCTGTTACCACGCCGGGCCCTTCCGGTCCTGCGCCTCGCCGCGTTCCTGGCCGTACTCGCCTCCTTCGCCGTCTTCTTCGCCGGCGCGCAGCAGGCCCATGCGGCGCCCGCCTGCGGCGTTCTCTCCTCCGGTGCCGCACCTCAGGCCAACTCGGCGGTGAACGCGGCCTGCAGCCTGATCGGCACGCCGTACTCCTGGGGCGGCGGCCACGGCTCGCAGCCCGGTCCGTCGTACGGGATCTGCGATGCGTCCAACGGAGCCCCCAACGACTGCCATGTGAAGGGCCTGGACTGCTCCGGCATGGTCCGCTACGCCTACGACCTGGCGGTCGGCACGGACGTCATCAACGGCGTGACCACCACCCAGTGGAACTCCTCACGTGCGGTGGCCAGGTTCTACCGGGGCGACGGGACGGGCCCGCTGCTCCCGGGCGACCTGGTGTTCTTCGGGAACACGCCGTCGACCATCCACCATGTGGCGATCTACCTCGGGCAGGGGTACATCGCCGAGGCCCCCTACTCCGGCGGCTACGTGCAGGTGGCGGCACTGTCCTCGCACGGCGACTACTACGGCGCCATCCGCCTCTACGGTCCCGGCGGCAATCCCGGTCCGCCCGGCGGCGGTCGGTACTGGGTGGACACCTTCGCGAACGCGTCCGTGTACGGCTCGCCGACCAGCACGAACAGCACCGGCACGCTCTACCAGGGCACCAACTACGTGTTCTGTAAAGCGTGGGGACGTGAGATCCGCAACGGCAGCAGCTTCAACCACTGGTGGCTGAAGACCGACCCCGACGTCGGCCCCGCCGGCCAATGGGTCTCCGCCTACTACCTCTCCAAGTGGGGCAACGACGAAGCCAAGGACAACAACGGCACCGTCATCCCCGACTGCCCGGGCGGCTCCACCCCGCCCCCGCCCCCGCCGCCGCCCGCCAACACCAAGTACTGGGTGGACACCTTCTCGAACGCGTCCGTGTACGGCTCGCCGACCAGCACGACCAGCACCGGCACGCTCAACAAGGGCACCAACTACGTGTTCTGCAAGGCCTGGGGACGCGAGATCCGCAACGGCAGCAGCTTCAACCACTGGTGGCTGAAGACCGACCCCGACGTCGGCCCCGCCGGCCAATGGGTCTCCGCCTACTACCTCTCCAAGTGGGGCAACGACGAAGCCAAGGACAACAACGGCACCGTCATCCCCGACTGCTGAACGGGCGGTCGGACCCGGCCCCTGCGGCCGGCTGCACCAGACGCGGGCCCGGCCCGGTGGACGGTCGTCCGCCGGGCCGGGCCCCCGCAGGCGTGGAGCGCTGGATCTCCAACCAGTTCCCCGACCAGACTTCGAGACGGCCTGGCTGAACTCGGCGCCGGACGACCACTGGCGCAGCCGCGAATACCCGCTGCGCTTCGCGACCTGGACGCGGTTGCCGCCTCCGAGCTGCGCGGGCACCTTCAGCTCGTCCAGGGCGTGGGCGCAGTGCGCCACCGCCTGCTGGAGTTCGGCGATCACGAGACCACCGTCAGCACGATCTTGCCTTGGATGTGGCCCTGCGCGGCTCGCGTGTGTGCGCTGCCCGCCTCGGGCAGCGGGTAGGTGCTGTCCACCCCGACCTGCAGCTTGCCCTCGTCGAACAAGCGCCCGATCTCGGCCAGCTGGGGGCCGTTGGAACGCACCTGAATGTTCGAGACTGTGATGCCCAGACTCGCCGTCTCGTCCGGATCGTACTGGGCGAAGAACACCGGAAGCATGGTGCCGCCGCGCTTGAGCACAGTCAGGAAGCGTGAGCTGTCCGGGCCACCGACGGCGTCGATCACCAGGTCGACACCGCTGACCACGTCCGCAGCCTGCGTCCTGGTGTAGTCGATGAACTCATCGGCGCCGAGCTTGCGCAGGAACTGCTCGTGCCGCCCGGAGGCCACCGCGATGACGTGTGCCCCCTTCCATTTCGCCAGCTGCACCGCGAAGTGACCCACTCCACCGGCAGCCCCGTTGACCAGCACGGTCATCCCTGGCGTGATCGGCACCGGCTGGTGCACCTGACCGGTGAAAACTGACGGCACGTCGTGGCCGAGATCCACCAGGTACTGCCAGGCCGTAAGCACGGCCATCGGCGCCCCGGCCGCCTGCACGTGGTCGATACCGGCCGGCTTGTGAGCCAGGTCCGAAGCCGGTGCGGCCACGTACTCGGCGTAGGTCCGGCCGTCGAATCCGGGGAACCGCAGCATGCCGAAGACCTCGTCACCGACGGCGAACCCCGACACGTCCGGAGCGACCGCCTGGACCACGCCCGACATGTCCGTTCCGGGGACCAGAGGGAACTCCAGGGCCGGCCTCATCTCGGCCGGCATGACCTTCATCCCCTCGCGCAGGTACCAGTCCGGCGGGTTGATGCCCGCTGCGTGCACCCGGACGAGCACTTCGCCCGGGCCGATCTCGGGAACCGGCACCTCGTCATACTGCAAAACCTCGGGCCCGCCCGCTTCATGGAACTGGATCGCCTTCATCGCGTCTGTCGCCTTCTTGGGGAAACGTTGAAACGTTGCTCCTTGAGTCAAGGCCCACCGCGGCATCGCCGTCCAAGACCAATCCGGCACCCTGCTCATGCCGAAACGGCATGACGCGTACGGTGCAAGGATGAACGATCTCGGACAGGACCTGGAACTGCGGTTGGTGCGCTACTTCACCGTGGTCGCGGCGCACCAGCACTTCGGCCGGGCCGCCGCCGACTTGCACGTGGCCCAGCCTGCGCTGAGCCGCCAGATCCAACGGCTCGAGAAGTATCTCGGCACACGATTGCTGGACCGCGCACCCCAGGGCACCCGGCTCACTCCGGCAGGCCAGAGGTTCCTCCCCCGGGCCCAAGCCCTGCTGCAGGCCGCGCGCCAGGCCGAACTGGCCGTGCGCGAACAAGCCGAGATCGAACGAATCACCATCGGCTACGTTGAAGACCTGGTGATCACTGCCGCCGTGGGGGAACTGCGCCGCCGCTACCCGGACGCCGAGATCACCACCCGGTACCTGAGCTGCCGCGACGTCGGGGCGCTGTCCGACAAGCGCGTCGACGCCCTGATCGCGCGGGCCCCGCTGCCGCTCACCGCCGACGTCCTCACCACCCCTTTGTACGAGGAGCCCCGGATGCTCGTGGTCCCACGCGGCCATCCCTTGGCCGACCGCCCGTCGGTGACCTCGGAAGAACTGGCCGGCGAGGAGGCGGCGCCATGCCCGTTCGAGACCGCGGACTGGACTTCCTACCGGATCCTCGGGGCCGACGTGCCGCCGATCGAGAGCTACGAGGACAAGCTCGAACTCGTCGCGAGTGGCAGGGCGATCGCCGTGCTACCGGTCGGCGATCGGCGTAGCTCACTACGCCCCAACCTCGTCACCGTCCCGATCGAGGGCGCTCCTTCCAGCCAGGTCGTCCTGGTCAGCCGCAAGGGCGACCCGAATCCGATGATCAGGAATCTCCGACTGGTGGCCAGGGCCGTCCTGACCGCCCCGGCAGCCTGACCGGGCTCGCCTCTGACCTGTTAGAACGCTGGTCGGGACAACAGGATTTGAACCTGCGACCCCTTGACCCCCAGCCGCAGTGCCTACCTTCACGGCTGGACCCGCCGCCTGCCTCTGCAGCCAAGCCGCGTGGGCCTTCGGTGGGAAGCCGGATGGTGTCGCGCAGGGCCGTGACCAGGATGGGCTGAGCACATGCTCCTGCAGGGCGAGGACTTGATCGTCGGCCGGGGCGGCCGTCGTGGGCGGGTCGGTTACCAGGGCAGCGGGCCCTTGGCATCGGTGTAGGTGCCGGTGGGACCGTCCGGGGTGAGGCCGGCCATGCGGACGATGATCTCGGCACCCTGTTCGACGGTCTGGATGCCGGTGTTGCCGTTGAGGTCCGTCCTGGTGAAGCCGGGCTCGACGGCGTTGATGCGCATGTTCGGGAACGCCTTGGCGTACTGCACGGTGACCATGTTGACGGCGGCCTTGGAGGCCGGGTAGGCGACGCCGGGGTACGCGTAGGTGGGAGTGTCGGCGGTGGTGACGCGGGTGAGCGAGGCCAGGCCGCTGCTGAGGTTGACGACGACGGGGGCGGCGGAGCGCTGCAGCAGCGGGAGGAACGCGTGGGTGACGCGTACCGTGCCGAAGACGTTGGTTTCGAACGTGCTCCGCATCAGGTCGGCGGTGACGTCCGCGGCACCGATGATGCCGTTGTCCTCGGCCCGCTCCTCCACGCCGGCGTTGTTGACCAGCACGTCAAGGCCGCCGTCGGCCTCGACGGTCTTCGCTGCTGCGGCGACCGAGGCGTCGTCGGTGACGTCGATGACGACCAGCCGCGCGCCCAACTGCTCGGCGGCGCGACGCCCGCGCTCGGGGTCCCGGCTGCCGATGTACACGGTGTGGCCTGCGGCGATGAGTTGACGGGCGGTCTCGAAGCCGAGCCCCTTGTTCGCTCCGGTGATCAGTGTTGTGGTCATGCCTCCACGATGCTGCGCGGCAATGCCGTCAGCCAGGCGTCCGGTCTTCCTGGGACTGCCAGTACCAGGCACCCGCCGGTGGGGCGGTGCACAGTGGTGGCATGGCGACCACGGAGTTCGGGCAGACGGTGCGGCGCTGGCGGGACCGGGTCCCGCCGGAGGCGGCCGGCCTGCCGGTGGGCGGCCATCGGCGCGCGGCCGGACTGCGCCGGGAGGAGCTGGCGCTGCTGGCCGGGATCTCGGTCGACTATGTCACCCGCCTGGAACAGGGCCGGGCGACCAACCCGTCGGAGCAGGTCGTCGAGGCGCTGGGGCGGGCGCTGCGACTGAACGCGGAGGAGCGTGAGCATCTGTTCCGGGTCGCCGGGCTGGTAGCGCCGGGAATCGGCACGGTGCCCGCCTACATCACGCCCAGCGTGCAACGGATGCTGGACCGGCTGACCGGCACACCTGTCGCGGTCTCCGACGCGGCGTGGACGCTGCTGCTGGCCAATCCGCTCTACACCGCGCTGATGGGTGAACGGCACGGCAAGGAGCGCAACGGGGCGTGGCGGAACTTCCTCGGCTCGGGCAGCCGGGTCCGCCACACGCCGGAGTCCCGGCGGGCGTTGGAGACCGCGGTCGTCTCCGACCTGCGGGCGACGGCGAGCCGCTACCCGGCGGATCTGCGGCTGCGGCGTCTGATCGCTGATCTGCGCGGCAACAGCGAGCGGTTCGCCAAGCTGTGGGACTCCGGCGCGGTGGGACACCAGGAGGCTTCGCGCAAGACCATCGACCACCCGCAGGTGGGATCGCTGACGCTGGACTGCGACGTGCTCAGCGTCGCGGGCAGCGATCTGCGGATCATGGTCTACACGGCCGAACCCGGCACCGAGGACGCCGAACGGCTGGCGCTGCTGTCGGTGATCGGCACGCAGGCACTGGTGGAAGCCGCCGGCGAGGGCGTCGGGTGAAACCGCCGCAGCGGGTCGGCTCAGCTGTCGAGCGCGGCGGGCGCGGCGGGTGCGGCGGGTGCGGCGGGCGAAGACGGCCTCGCGGCGTCCGGCGGTCCGGCCCGCACCCCGCGGACACTTGACCGCGCCCGGCGAGCAGTTACCGTCAACGTCACTCCGACGGGTGGCGCTGCAATCCGCACAGGAGCAGTTCGACCAGGCGCCGGGGATCGTACTGCGGGTCTCCGCCTCCGATGCACAGGTTGCCGATGCCGCGCATCAGTTCATAGGGATGGGTGCCCGCCCTGATCTCCCCCGCCTCGACCGCGGCGTCGAGCAGCCGCGCGCAGACCGGCAGCAGACGGTCGAGGAAGTAGCGGTGCAGTGCGGCAAAGCCGCTGCTGTCCGACTGCATCGCGTCGGCCAGCCCGTGTTTGGTGACCAGGAAGTCGACGAACAGGTCGATCCACTGGCGCAGCGCGATGAACGGGGAGTCGGCGGCGGCCAGCAGCACCGACCCCGCCTCCGCGCACTCCTCGATCTGGTGGCGGAACACGGCCGTGACGAGATCGGCCCGGGTCGGGAAGTGTCGGTAGATCGTTCCCGTCCCTACACCCGCCTTGGCCGCGATCTGGCGGATCGGCGCGTCGACGCCGGAGGCCACGAACACCTCGGCGGCGGCCGCGAGCAGCGCCTGTTGATTGCGCAGCGCGTCGGCCCGCTTGCTCCGGGCCGACACCCTCCCCGTGGAGTTCTCGCTGGACACGGCTCTCCCTCCGACACCCGTTGACAAAGCGGAACGATGTTCCGGATAGTAAACGGGACAGCGTTCCGCTTCAGCTTAGCCGAAGCGGGGCGCAGCTGCCCTTGCCCGCCGCCACCCGATCGGGGCCGGCCGCGGCACCCATCGCAGTAAGGAGAACCGCTCGTCATGAGCGCATCCGCCCGCACCGCACCTGTCCCCGTCCTGTCGTACAGCCCCGTGGTCCTGCCCGTACCCGGGCGTCCCGTGGACCTCCAGGTACGCGTCTCCGCTCCCGAGTCCGGAACCGGCCTTCCCGTCATTCTGTTCTCCCACGGTCACGGCCCGTCGAACAACCTCTCCTCGCTGAACGGCTACGCGCCGCTCGCCAACGCCTGGGCGGCACAGGGATTCGTCGTCGTCCAGCCCACCCACCTCACCTCCCGGACACTGAGCCACCTGGTCGCCGACGCCGCCGGTGCACCGGACTTCTGGCGCTCCCGTGCCGAGGACATGAGCCACCTCCTCGACCGGCTCGACGTGATCGAGCGCACCGTGCCGCAGCTCGCGGGACGGATCGACCACACCAAGGTCGCCCTCGCCGGACACTCCCTCGGCGGCTTCACCGCAGCCCTGCTCCTGGGCGCCGGGCTCAACGACCCCGACACGGGGAACGTGGTGCACCTGGTCGAGCCGCGGATCAAGGCGGGCGTACTCCTCGCCGCGCCCGGCAGGGGTGGCGACGTCTTCAACGGGCCCATGGCCCAGCACTGGCCGATCATCGGGGCCGTCGACTTCTCCACCATGGCCGCTCCCACCCTGGTCGTCGCAGGCGACAAGGACGACCCCCGGCACTTCACCGACGCGGGCCCGGATTGGCATGCCGACCCCTACATCCTTGCCCCCGGCCCCAAGTCCCTGCTCACCCTGTTCGGGGCGGAGCACGGACTCGGCGGGATCGCCGGATACGACGCCGCCGAGACCACCGACGAGAACCCCGAACGGGTTGCCGCCGTCGGGCGACTCACCGCGGCCTACCTCCACAGCCGCCTCCACCCCGGCGACCCGGCCTGGCAGGCCGCATGTGAGGCGCTGGGAACCGATCCCGACCCGATCGGACGAGTCGAAGCAAAGTAGACCGCCCGGACGCACGGCGCGGGGGTCACACCGGGCGCGGACGGCCCCGCGCAACCCCCGACACAGGCAACTCCGGCTTCCTTGCCGGTATCACGTGCGCCTGACGGTCGGCCAGGTCATCGACCGGAATCGCCGTCCTCGCCGGACTGCACCCGGGCCCGACACCGACACCGCCCCCGGTGGGCGAGCCTGCGCCGGGCCCGGGTGGGGATCCGTCACATCCGATTCGACCGCGGGCGAGCCGGGAGGCACGGGACCCGTTGCGGAGATCAGCCGGAGCGCCCCCCGTCAGCCGCCCGCGGCCGTCTCCGGCACAGCCGTCTCCGGCACGGCCGTGGCCGCGTCGGGCCCGGGCCGGGTCGCGGCCGCGAGCGTGGCGCTGCCCAGCACGGCCGGGCCGACGAAGGACGGACTCGCGGGGAAAACCTGGCGCTCGACGTGGTCGACGACGAATCCGGCCGCCCGGATCGAGTCGAGCGTCGGACGGTTGCACTCGCAGCAGACCACGAGCCGGTTCAGCCAGTTCATCCGGTCCTGGTGGCGGGCCAGCTTCGGGTCCTCCGAGCGCATGTGCTCCAGGAAGAGCAGCCGCCCGCCGGGGCGCAGCACCCGGCCGAGCTGGCGCAGTGCCCGCTGCTGGTCGCTCACCCCGCAGAGCACCAGCGTCGACACGACGACGTCGAAGCTGTCGTCCTCGAACGGAAGGTCCTCGGCCGGCGCCCGCAGGACCGTGGTGCGCGGAGCCCGCTCCGCGACGTGGCGCTCCAGCCGGCGGACCATCGCCGGCTCGGGCTCGGTGACCGTCAGCGACTCGACGCCCTCGCCGTAGAGGGCGAGGTTGGCCCCGGTGCCGCCGCCGATCTCGAGCACCCGGCCGCCGGCCTCGGCGATCAACCGGCGACGCAGGTCGCTCAGGCCCTGCCGCTCGGCCTTGGCCATCATCCGGTCGTACGTCACCGCGAACAGTGTGCTTCTGATGCCCATGACTGCCTCGATTCACGGTCCGACGTTCTGCCTCGACGCTAGGCCCGTGCCGTGCCCGGCACATGGGGCGGATGCCTCATCTTCGGCGCCTTTCTCCGGGCCGTCGGCCCCGGAGCCGGCCCCGCTCTCAGAGCAGACCGTTCTGCACCGCGAAGAGGCAGGCCGAGGCCCGGGTCGAGGTCCCGATCTTGGCGTAGATGTGCTCGATGTGGTTGCGCGCGGTCTTGGGCGAGATCACCAGTTGTGCGGCGATCTCCTTGCTGGAGCAGCCGCGGGCCAACAGCCGCAGCACGTCGATCTCGCGGGTGGTCAGGCCCGCGGGCCCGGCGCTGCGTCGCGGCGTGCGGTGCCCTGCGGCCGCGAGGACCGCGGCGACCGCCTCGCCGTCCAGGCATCCGGCGGCGACCTCGGCGTGCAACTGCGCGGCGGCCTCCGCCGCCTGGAGCGCCGCCCGGTGCGGGCGCGGCTCGATCATCGACTGGTACGCGTCCGCGACGCCCAGGATCCGGCTCGGCCGGGAGATCGCGCCGCCCGCGAGCCCGCGCGGGTAGCCGGAGCCGTCCAGCCGCTCGCGATACTGCACGGCGACCGCGCCCAGGGGGGCGAGCGCCGGGGACTGCCGGAGCATCCGCTCCGTCAGATAGGGCTGCAACCGCACCCGTTCCCACTCCCCCGCGCCCAGCGGACCTGGTTTGTCCCAGATCGCGTTGGAGACGCCGAGGCGGCCCAGGCCATGAACCAGGCCGGCCCGGCGCAGCGTCGTGACCTCGGCCGGATCCATCCGCAGCCCGAGCGCCGCCGCCTCGGCCAGCGCCCCCACGGCACGGCCGTGGCCCAGGGTGTACGGGGACTTCAGATCCACGAAGTCGGCGACCGCGAGCAGCGCCGCGTCGAACTCCTCCTCGCCGAGCCACACGCCGAGCGCGGGCTCGGCCCCGATCACCGCCTCCCAGGTACGGGCCGTGTCCAGTCCGCCCACGATCTCCTCGGGCTCCCGGCAGAACTCGACCGCGAGTCCGGGATCGAACTGCGTCCCCGCCCGACGCCTGACCAGCGCCGTGGCCGCGCCGGTTCCGCCGATCCGGTGCGCCACCTCGACGTACTCGGACAGCTGCGCGAGCCGGGAGGGCAGCGGCACGGCGTCGCCCTTGAGCTCTCCCGGCCAGCCGCGTCCGTCCCACTGCTCGTACGAGCCGGCCAGCGCCTCCTGCACGGCGTCCGGCAGACCGAGCCGCCGGGCGAGCTCACGGGCCAGCGCCGAGTGCGAGTTGATCATCCCGTTCAGATCGCGGAACCCGCCGAGCGTGAACTCCAGGCCGACCCGGAACCGGTGCAGCGGCGGATTGCCCGATCCGATCAACCGGAGCGTCGCCGCCGCTCCTGCCAGGCTGCGCTGCTCGTAGGCGTACTTGCCCGACTTCAGCGTGATGTCGTCGCCGAACCACTTCGCCTGCTCGTGCGCGTCGGAGTGGCAGCCGACGTTGACCAGCAACGCGGTGTAGTAGACGACCATCCGGGTGTCGTCGTCCAGGCCGAGCCGCTCGGCCAGCCGCAAGGCGATCAGGCACTGGCGCAGCACGTGCTCCATCGGCTGGCCGAAGCCCAGGTCCACGCCCAGGGAGAGCGCGGCCACCAGCTCTGCCAGACGCACCCCCGCTCCGCTCTCCGCGCGGCTCGTCACCGTCACCACGCTACGCCTCCGCGCGCCGCCGATCCCGGTCCATGTGACAGAGGCGGAGACGCAGGACGGCCCGTGGCCGCACCGCGGTGAAGCTGGGACCGCCGGCCAGGTGTTCGTCGGACGGGCGTGGCTGGTGGTGGCGGTCCGTGCGTGGTCGGTCTCCGAGGCCTGCTGCGCACGGAGGACGGCATCCGAGCAGGCCGCTCCTACCTCTCGTGCTGCGCCCGATGGCCGCTGATCAGGTCGCGGTACCAGGCGTACGAGGCCTTCGGCGTCCGCCGCTGCGTCTCGAAGTCCACGTGCACCAGGCCGAAGCGCTGGTGGTAGCCCTCGGCCCACTCGAAGTTGTCGATGAGCGACCAGGTGAAGTAGCCGCGGACGTCGACGCCTTCGGCGACTGCGGCGGCGACGGCGTCGAGG
The DNA here is from genome assembly GCF_024172095.1 of Kitasatospora cinereorecta. Classification (GTDB taxonomy): domain Bacteria; phylum Actinomycetota; class Actinomycetes; order Streptomycetales; family Streptomycetaceae; genus Kitasatospora; species Kitasatospora cinereorecta. Next base: position 569,890 of record NZ_JAMZDX010000004.1, read on the forward strand.
TGGCCGGCCAGGTAGTCGATGCGCGGCTGGTCGTCGACGGTGCCGTCGGCGGACGGCTTGTCGTCGACTGAGCAGCCGTTCTCGGTGATGGTGACGGGCGGCAGGGCCGCGCCGTAGCGCTCCCGCAGGCCGACCAGAAGCTCCCGCAGGCCGTCGGGCACGACGGGCCAGCCGAAGGCGGTGCGGGGGACGTCCTCGATCTCGGCCTGGGTGAAGGGGAGACCGGGGTCGGTGGGGGCGGCGATGGCGGTCGGGTTGTAGTAGTTGACGCCGAGGCCGTCGAGGGCGGTACCGGCGATCAGGTCGAGGTCACCCGGGCGGACGGCGCCGTACAGGTCGTCCGGAACGCCGAAGGCGGAGAGGTCGGGGTAGCGGCCGAGCAGGACCGGGTCGGTGAAGAGCCGGTTGTGGAGGGCGTCGTACGCGGCGGCCGCCGCGCGGTCGGCCTCGGCCGGGCCGGCCGGGCGGACGGGGGTGAGGTTGTTGGTGAGCTGGACCCGCAGGCCCCGCTCGTGCAGTGCGGCGGCGGCCAGGCCGTGGCCGAGGAGCTGGTGGTGGGCGGTGGGGAGGGATTCGAGCATCAGCGTCCGGCCCGGGGCGTGGATGCCGAGGGCGTAGCCGTAGACGGTGTGGACGAAGGGCTCGTTGAGGGTGATCCACTCCGGGACGCGGTCGCCGAGCCGGTCGGCCATCACGGCGGCGTACTCGGCGAAGCGGTACGCCGTGTCGCGCTCCAGCCAGCCGCCGGTGTCCTCCAGTGCCTGCGGGAGGTCCCAGTGGAAGAGGGTGGGCAGCGGGGTGATCCCGGCTGCCAGCAGGGCGTCGACCAGGCGGTCGTAGAAGGCGAGACCGGCCGGGTTGGCGGGGCCGCTGCCGGTCGGCTGGATGCGGGGCCAGGCGACGGAGAAGCGGTAGGCGTCCAGGCCGAGGCCGCGCATCAGCTCGATGTCCTCGGGATACCGGTGGTAGTGGTCGCAGGCCACCGCCCCCGTGTGCCCGTCGCGGACGGCGCCGGGCCGGGCGACGAAGGTGTCCCAGACGGATGGTCCGCGGCCGTCCTCCCCCACCGCCCCCTCGATCTGGTACGCGGCGGTGGCGGCACCCCAGCGGAACCCCGCCGGCAGGTCGTAACGGTCCGGCATGACAGCCTCCTGACGTAACATGAGGAGCACTCATGTTACCGATGTGGCGCCGAAACACCAGGGGTGGTCGCAGCGCCGCAGGAAGCGCGGCGGTCAGCGCCCGGTGAGGGCGTCCACCTCGGCGGCGTAGAGGCGGGCCGGGTCGAAGCCCATGCCGGCGAAGTGGCCGGCCAGCTCCAGGGACAGCACGCCGTGCAGGCGGGTCCAGACGGTCAGAGCGTGGCGGAGCACCGACGACGGGGCCGGATGGTCGCCCGCCCAGTCGCGGTGATCGCCGAGGTGGTCGTCGAGAGCTGTCGCAGCGACGGACGGCGCAGCGGCGGCACAGGCGGCGCAGGCGTCGAGGAGGACGGCCATGATCTCGCCGGCGATCCGGGTGGTGTCCTCCGGGGCGTGGTAGCCGGGCACCGGCGTGCCGTAGACCAGCAGGTACCGCTGAGGGTCGTCGAGCGCCCAGCCGCGCAGGGCGTGGGCCAGCCCGGCGAGGTCGGCGCCGGCTCCGCCCCGCTCCCGGAAGGTGTCGGCGAGGCTGCGGTAGGCGTCCCGGACGAGCTCGGTGATCAGTTCGTCGCGGTTGGCGTAGTAGCGGTAGAGCGCGGGACCGCTCACGCCCATCCGCTTGGCGATGGCGTTGAGGGACAGCGCCGAGGCGCCGGCGGTGGCGATCTGCTCCCACGCGTGCTGCTTGATCTCGTCCCGCACCTGGGCGCGGTAGCGCTCCCGGGGAGTCCTCGCGTCCGACTCGGCCACTGCCGCCTCCCGACCTCGGCCGGACCCGACGCCGACACTCTTGTTAGAGGTTATCACTTTCCTTCTTGACTCTCACTGAAGCGCGGAGTTATAACTTCTAACGAACACAACAAGCTCTACGAAAGGGGACGGTCATGGAGACGACCGACCGCATGACCCAGGTCGTTCTGCCCGGCATCGTGGCGCCGGAGGGGCTGGAGATCCGCCACGGACGCATACCGCAGGCCGGTCCCGGGCAGCTCGTCGTCGCGATGGAGGCGAGCGGCGTCTCGTTCGCGGAGCAGCAGATGCGCCGCGGCCGGTACTACGACCAGCCGCCGTTCCCGTTCGTCCCCGGCTACGACCTGGTCGGCCGGGTGCTCGCCACGGGCGCCGGGGTCGACCCGGGCCTGGCCGGGCGGCGGGTCGCCGCGCTGCTGAAGGTCGGCGGATGGTCCAGCCACGTGGTGCTCGACGCGGCGGACGCGGTCGAGGTCCCGGACGGGCTCAGCGCCGCCGAGGCGGAGACCGTCGTGGTCAACGGCATCACCGCCTGGCAGATGCTGCACCGCCGGGCGCGGGTGCGGGCCGGGCAGACCGTCCTGGTGCACGGCGCGAGCGGCGGCGTGGGATCCGTCCTGGTCCAACTCGCCCACGCGGCCGGCGCGACGGTCATCGGCACAGCGTCCGCCCGGCACCACGACGCCCTGCGGGAACTCGGCGTGATCCCCGTCGACTACCGCAGCGGGAACGTCGCCGCCCGGGTACGGGAGCTGGCGCCCGGCGGAGTGGACGCGGTCTTCGACCACGTCGGCGGCCAAAGCGTGATCGACTCCTGGCACCTGCTCGCCGACGGCGGCACCCTCGTCGCCTACGGCAGCGCCTCCACCCGCGACGACACCGGCTCCAAGCAGTGGCCGGTCCTGAAGATCCTCGCCCGCACCTGGCTCTGGAACACCCTCCCCAACGGGCGGCGCGCGTACTTCTACAACATCTGGGCCGGCCGCGCCCTCGGCAAGGACCGCTTCCGCGCCCGCCTGCGCACCGACCTCACCGAGGTGTTCGGCGCCCTGCACCGGGGCGACATCACCGCCCGCATCGCCGCCCGGCTCCCGCTCGCCCGGGCCGCCGAGGCCCTCAGCCTGGCGGAGTCCGGCACCGTCACCGGCAAGATCGTCCTGACGCCATGATCCCCACGCTCCACCACCGGGCCTTCCCGATCGCCGGGCCCTGACCGGCCCCGGCATCAGGGCCGGTCGGCCCTCGCCCGCCCCGCGCGGTGCTGCCTACCGTGAGTGGTGTCCGGCCGTGTGCGGACACGGCCACTCGACCGGCTGGAGGAGTGATGGCAACCGCCGCTGAACGCCGCTCCGTCGTACTCGGCGTCGACTCCCAGGACGTCCACCCCATGGTGATCGGCTGGGCGGCGGCCGAAGCCGACCGGCGCGGCCTCCCGCTGCGGCTGGTCCACGCCGTCCCCGACGAACTCCGCGACCTGCGCGGCTTCGACGGCGGCCGCTACCACCAGGCGCTGCGCACCCGCGGCGACACCGCGCTGGAAAAGGTGCTCGGCATCGTCCACGAGCGCCGGCCCGGCCTCGAAGCGACCGCGGTCCTCGTCGACGGCAGCCGCGTCCACACGCTGTGCCGGGAGTCGGCCGAGGCGGAACTCGTCGTCCTCGGCTCCCGCGGCCTCGGTCGGCTGGAGGAGTTCCTCAGCGGGTACTCGGTGGTCGTCCCGGTGAGCGCCCAGGCACACTGCCCGGTCGTGGTGGTCCGCGCGCCGGAGCACACCACCCAGGAACCGCCGTACGTGGTCGTCGGCGTGGACGGGTCCCGCTCCTGCGAGTACGCCGCCCGGTTCGCCGCCGACCTCGCCGCCCGCCGCGGGGCCGCCCTGCGCGCGGTGTGGGCGTGGCAGGTGCCGCCGGTCGTGCCGTTCGACGAACACCTCGCCGCCGACGAGATCCGGCGGCAGATGCACGAGACCACCGCCGGCTGCCGGACCGACCACCCGGACCTCGACCTGACCCACGAGGTCCTCACCGGCCACCCCGTCGAGGAACTGGCGCGCGTCTCCGCCCACGCGCTCGCCGTCGTCGTCGGACGCCGCGGCCACGGCGGCTTCACCGGCATGCGGCTCGGCTCCGTCCCGCACGGCCTGTTGCACCGCGCGCCCTGCCCGGTCGTCATCGTCCCCGCCCCCGACCACCCCTGAGCCCGCGCCCCCGCACACCGACCGCCCTCCGACCACCCTTCGACCGCCCTCCGACCGAGGTGAGAACGATGCAGGCCCTGATCGTCTACGAGAGCATGTACGGCAACACCCGCGAGATCGCCGAAGCGATCGCCGAGGGCGTCCACGAGGCCCAGCCGGACGCCTCGGTGCGCTGCCTGCCGGTCGCCCAGGCCGACCTCGACCTCACCCGCACCGCCGACCTGCTGGTCGTCGGCGGCCCGACCCACATGCACGGCATGTCCAGCGGACTCAGCCGCCGCATGGCCGTCAAGGCCGAGGCCGGGAAGGACGGGCACCGCGAGCAGGCCCACGAGGCCGCCACCACGGCCGAGGGCCCGGGACTGCGCACCTGGTTCCGCTCCCTCCCCGACACCGAACCCGGCACCCACGCCGCCGCGTTCGACACCCGCGCCGACATCAAGCACTCCGGCGGAGCGGCCGACGGCATCGCCCGGCGCCTGACGCAGCACCACTACGACCTCACCACCGAACCCGAGGGCTTCATCGTGGAGGAGTCCGACGGGCCGCTGCGGGCCGGGGAACTCGAACGCGCCAAGTCCTGGGGCGCGCAGCTGGTGTGACGTGCGACCGGTCGACCAATACCCCACCGGGTATATTGGAGAGGAACGCACGTCCACCGCACGATCACAAGGAGTTCCGTCATGTGTCGACGCACCACGTGCCGCACCTGCGGCAAGGCCGGCTACGCGGGGTGCGGCATGCACGTCGACCAGGTGCTCTCCGGAGTTCCCAGGGCCGACCGCTGCACCTGCGCCGGAAACGCGAGCAAGGGCGGGGGCGGGGGCTTCCTGGCGAGGCTGCTGGGCCGCCGCTGAGCACGCGGGCCCCCGGACGCGTCGGCGCCGCAAAAACAAGCCGGGGCTCGTACCGCACAATGCGATACGAGCCCCGCTTTGCTGCGAATCGAGAATCGCGCAGCCGGGAATTCTTTAGCCGGCGAGGGGGCGAATGTTCTCCGCCTGGAGGCCCTTCGGGCCCTGCGCGACGTCGAACTCGACCTTCTGCCCCTCGAGCAGCTCGCGGAAGCCCGCGGCGTTGATGTTCGAGAAGTGGGCGAACACGTCAGGGCCGCCGTCTTCCTGCTGGATGAAACCGAAGCCCTTGTCCCCGTTGAACCACTTCACGGTACCGAAAGCCATAACAAATTCCTCTTCAAGGCGTTGCAGGCCCGCACTGCACAGGCCTGTCTTTCGCCGCACTGATGACCCACCCGGGATCTCAGAAAAAAATACGCCCGCGAGTGATCAGCAGGCGCACACAGAGTTCATGGGAAACCAAAACTGCAACTACTTCGACCATAGCAGGGTTCGGAGCGCGGCGGGGATTTTGGCAGCAATTTTCTTCCCGCGCACGGGAACCGGCACGGCAGGGGAAGCGCGGGCCGGGGCGCGTCCGGCACGGGTTGCGCGAGTGTCAGGTGTCGCGCGACTGTCAGGTGTCGGAGTAGCTGAGGTCCCCGACCGTCCAGGCGCTGATGTCCTCGATGGCGATGCGGTACATGCCACCGGTGTGGGGCAGCCCGAAGTCGCCCTGGAGGATCTTCGCCCGATGGAGATGGAGGTGGGTGGGCCGCGCGGGCGTGCGCTCGGCGGACGGAGCGAAGAGGTCGGCGAAAGGCTTCAGATGGTCCGAGGCCTGGAGGACCTCCGCCACCCGCTCCCACCACAGCGCCACCGGCGCGAGCCGGCCGGTGATCACTGCGCCGGGGACCACCACGGTCAAGGACATCTGGTTGCTGCGCTCGGACTCGACCATCGCGGCGATGTCGACGAGCAGCTCGTCAGAGTTCGACATGACTCGACACTACGGCACCGTCCCGGCGCCCAACCGTCATCCGGCCGGCAGCGCGCGGCGGGGCACCGGATCGCCGGCGAGCGCCCCGCGCGGTACGTCGTTCTGCGGGGCGGCGGCGAGCGGGCCCGACCGGCCCCGGGACGGGGGCCGGTCGGCACCCTGCGCCGAGCGGCCCGGCGCGGAAGACTGACAGCGGACCGACCTTTCGACGCTGCTGGAGGACACCGTGGCAGGCCCGATCACCGTCGGATTCGACGGGTCACCCCAGAGCCTGGCGGCCGCGCGGTGGGCGGCGCGCGAGGCGGAGCTCCGTGGGGCCCGGCTGGAACTCGTCCAGGCGTGGCCGTGGGCCGCACCGCACCTGTTGGCGGCGGACGACGCCGTGGCGGAGGGTCGGCGCTGGCTGAACCACGCGGAGACCGAGCTGCGGGCCATGCTGCCGGAGGTCGAGGTCACCGGCACGCAGATTCCCGCGACGGCGGTCGACACGCTGCTCGAGGCGAGCGGGCGCGCCTCCATGGTGGTGCTCGGGTCGCGCGGTCTCGGCATGCTCCGCGGTTTCCTCGTCGGCTCGGTGAGCCAGCACGTGCTCGCCCGGGCCTCCTGCCCGGTCGTCCTGGTCCGGGCTCGAGACGAACCCGCCGACCGGACCGCCGACGAGGCCGCGGACAAGACCCCGGACGGGACCCCGGACGAGCCTGCGGAGCGTACCGCCGAGGTGGTGCTCGGCCTGGACCTCGACCGTCCCGGGGACGAGGTGCTCGGCTTCGCGTTCGAGGCCGCCGCGCTCCGCGGGATGCCGCTGCGCGTCATCCACTGCTGGCGGCCACCGACCGGTGACGAGTACCGGTCCTTCACCGCGATCGCGGGCATGGACGAGGAGCTGACCGCCGGCGAGCAGCAGCGGCTCGCGGACGCGATCGCGCCGTGGCGGGAGAAGTACCCGGACCTGGAGGTGTCGCCGGCGCTGCTGCGCGGCAGTGCCGCCGCGACCCTGGTGGAGGCCGCCGGCCGCCCGGACCTGCTGGTGGTGGGCCGCCGAAGCCGCCGCGGCGCGCTCGGTTCCCGGCTCGGCCCGGTCGCCCACGCGGCCGTCCACCACGTCCACAGCCCGGTGGCGGTCGTCCCGCACGGCTGACCGGGCCGACGGCCCGCCGACGCCACCGTAGACGCCGCCGCAGACCGCGAGCGCGTCCGCCCGGCCGCCGCCATGGGGCCGGGCGGCCCATGCGCGCCGGGCGGGTCCGGGGGCACGCTGGAGACACGGCCTCCCGGCGCACCCGGAACGCGAGGCCGGCCGGCCCGGACAGGGACCACCGGGTACCGAGGACGGCAGCGGTCGGCGGTCGGCTCCGCCGGCGGGAAGGAGGCGGACGTCATGTCTGCGTTCTCCGAACGGGTCAATCCGCTGCGGCGGTCCTCCGACCGGTTCCAGTGGTGGCTGGGCCGCATCCTGCTGGCCGTCGTGCTGGTCGGCCTCCCGGTCGCCGCGGCCGCCGCCGGCCTGCAGTCGTACCGGGCCGAGGTGCATGCCGGGCGGGCCCAGTCCGCGGCCCGGCACACCGTGACCGCGCATCTGACCGCGGACGCCGTCGACTCCGCCCCGCAGGTCGTCTCCAAGGTGCCGGTGACCGCCTCCTGGACGGCGGCGGACGGCACCACCCGCACCACCACGGTCCGGATCTGGCCCGGGGTGCGGGCCGGTACCCCGGTCGTCCTGTGGGTCGACGGGCGGGACGCGGTCACCTCCGCACCGGTCACCGGCGGCCAGGCCGTCACCGCCGGGCTGACCACCGCCGCCGTGACCGCCGGCTCCGTCGCGGTGGTGTGCCTGGCCGCCTGGAAGGGGTCGGTCCGGCTGCTCGACCGCGGCCGCTACGCCCGGTGGGACGCCGAGTGGAGCCTGGTCGAGCCCCGCTGGTCGAAGCGGCTCCCGAACTGAGACCCGCACCTCCGCGTCCCGGCAGCCCCCGGGCGCGCGACCCGCGCCGAGGCGGCATCCTGGCCCTCATGGGGATTGACGTACTCCCGCACCGGACCGGGGTCGAGGAGCTTCCCGGATGAGGACGCCGCCGGCGCTCGAGGATGTGCCCAAGCGGCAGCGGCGGCTGCTGGTCGTGGTCGCGCTGCTGCGGCCCCTGCTGACCGCCACCGGCCTGGTGACGGCGTACTACCTGTTGCCGCTCGACAAGGGGTTCACCGGCGACACGGTGGTCGGCCTGGCGCTCGGGCTGCTCGCCGTCGCGGTCCTGATCGGCTGGCAGACCTGGGCGATCGTCCGCGCGCGCTATCCGCGGCTGAGGGCCGTCGAGGCGCTCGCGACGACCTTCCCGCTGTTCGTCCTGCTGTTCGCGGTGACCTACTTCCTGATGGAGCGGAGCGAGCCCGGCTCGTTCACCCAGCACCTCGACCGGACCGACTCGCTGTACTTCACGATCACCGTGTTCACCACCGTGGGCTTCGGCGACATCGCCGCCGTGACCGATCCGGCGAGGATCACCGTGACCGTGCAGATGGTCGGGGACCTGATCCTGCTCGGCATCGCCGCCCGGGTCATCCTGGGCGCCGTCCACGCGGGCCTGGACCGGCGCGGCCTTCCCGGCGACACTGCCGACGCCCCCGACGCCCCCGACACCGGGCGTACGCCGCCGGACGAGGGGGACGGCGGCCGACCGCCCGGCCCGGACGGGCCCGCACCGCGCTGAGGCGCGTTCAGCCCGTCCGGGGCGGTGCGCCGGTGCCGGGTTGGGCCGGTGGATCGGCCGACGGGGGCCGGGTGATCCGCAGCGTGAGCACGTACGAGATGACCACCGAGACGATCACCAGCGGCATCACGGTCAGCCCTTGGGCGCCGAGCAGCAGGGTGGCCAGCAGCACGCTGGTCATCGGCAGTCGCAGCATGGCCACGCTCATCGCGCCCACCCCGATCGCGAACCCAGTGGTGGTGTCCACCCCGGGCAGGTGGGACACGGCCAGCCCTCCCGCACCACCGATGAACAGCGACGGGAAGACCGGGCCGCCGCGGAAGGCGCTGAGCGAGAGGCAGTAGGCCAGCGACTTGCACACCACCAGCAGCACCAGCGTGCCCGCCGAGTACGCGGCCTGGTCGGCCAGCAGCGGGCCGAGCGTGGACTCACCCGAGTAGAGCACCCCGGACAGGGGCTTGTCGGAGAGCACCGTCCAGATCAGGGCCGTCACCCCGACCAGGACGCCCGCCAGCACGGTGAGCGGCAGCCGGTGCCGCTCGACGTGGCTCTTCAGGCGCAGCGCGGTGCGGCGGACCGCCTCGCCGAGGAACGCGGCGGCCACCCCGACGAGGATCGCCCAGGCGAACTCGGAGAGGCTCGGACGGTCGGCCTGGGGCACTTGGTGCAGGGTCAGCGAGTAGGTGCCGAGGCCGGTCCACGAGCCGAGCCCGGTGAAGATCAGCGAGCCGACGCCGGCGGCCAGCAGGCCGGGCACCAGCACCACGCCGAGCATCGGGCCGGACAGGCCGGAGGCCTCCATCAGCAGGAACGCGCCGAGCAGCGGCGAGCCGAGCAGTTCGCTGATCGCGGCGAAGCTCCCGGCCGCCCCGACCACGGCGACCGCCGAGGTCGGGGCGTCCCGCTTGAGCAGGCGCAGGGCGCCCACTGCCAGGCCCGCGCCGATCGCGATCAGCGGCGCCTCCGGCCCGAGGACGACGCCCAGGCAGAGCGAGGCGACGGCGGCGAGGGCCACGCCCGGGACGATCGCGAACGAGGGGGTGTCGCCGGTCTTCAGGCCCTCGGCCGGCTCGTGGCCGCCGTGCCCCGGCAGGTGGCGGACGGTCAGGGCCACCACGACGCCGGCCACGGCGAGCATGGGCACGGCCCACCAGTCGGGCGTACTGCTGAAGCCGACGGCCTTCGGCAGGTCGTTGTAGACGAGCGACTGGACTTCCGACACCAGGGCGAGGAAGCCGAACGCGGCCGCCGAGATCGGGACGCCCAGCAGGGCCGAGACGACCAGCACCACGAGGTAGCCGCGGTTGCGGACGATCGTGAAGGGATCCGGCGGCGGGGTGGCGCTGTCGACTGCCGGTCCGGTCGCCATGCGCGGTCCTTCCTCGGATACAGGTGACGATCGCGGCATCGCGCGCCCCTCCCGTGGTAGCACACCGGGCACCGGCCGCTACCCTTCCGCCGGACGCGTCGTCACCGCACCACCCGAACGCCGCCCTCCGGTGGTGCGCAGGCCGTACGGGCCGTCTCCTGGAAGCCCTTGCGACACCCGTGCACGTTTCCCTAGGAGCGGTCGATGGGACCCGACACGTCCGGTCCGAATCCCGAGGAGCCCCCCGGCGGGCGTCCCGCCGGGGGAGCCGCGAACGGCGGCGATGACGAGCTGGAGCGGCTGCACAAGCGGATCGCCGCGCTGGAGGCCGCGCCCGCGAAGCAGCACCACCGGCTGCGGACCTCGGGCTCCGTGGTGCTCATCGTGATCGCCTCCCTGCTGTCCCTGCTGTCCGTGCTGGCGGTCTGGACGTCCGACTTCGTCGGCAACACCGACCGGTACGTCCAGACCATGGCCCCGCTGGCCACCGAGCCCGACATCCAGCAGGCCGTCACCAACCGCGTCACCCAGGTCGTGCTCGACCAGATCGACGTAACCGCCCTGGTCAAACAGCTCTCCGACGCCGCCGCCGAACAGGGCGTGCCGCAGAACGCCGCCAACCTGATCAACAACCTGAGCGGGCCGATCAAGAGCGGCCTCACCGAGCTGGTGAGCAAGGCCGTCAACAAGGTCGTCACCAGCGACCAGTTCGCCACCATCTGGGTCGACGCCAACCGGCTCATCCACACCGCCCTGGACAAGGCACTCACCGGGAAGGGCGGCGGCGCGGTCGTCCTGGAGAACAACCAGGTCTCCATCGACATCGCACCGATCGTCGCCAAGGTGAAGGACGAACTGGTCAACGCCGGTCTGGGCGTGGCCGCCAAGATCCCGGACGTCCACACGAACTTCGTGGTGTTCCAGTCGAAGGACATCGGCAAGGTCAAGACGTACTTCCGGCTGCTGGAGATCATGGGTGTCTGGCTGCCGATCATCACCGTGCTGATCGCGGCGGGCGGCGTCTTCCTGGCCGTCAACCGGCGCCGCGCGCTGGTCGGCGCCGCCGTCGGGGTGGCGCTGGCCATGCTGCTGCTCGGCATCGTGCTCACGGTCTTCCGCGCGATCTACCTCGACCACCTGCCACCGGGCGCCAACCAGGCGGCCGCGGGTACGGTCTACGACACCCTCGTCCGCTTCATGCGGGCCACGATCCGGGCGGTCGGCGCGGTCGCCGTGGTCACCGCCGTCGGCGCCTTCCTGCTCGGGCCGTCCCGGCCCGCCGTCGCGGTGCGCGAGGCCTGCCGGCGCATCATCGGCTCGCTGCGCGACGCGCTGTACTCGCTCGGCATGAAGCTCGGCCCGGTCGGGCCCTTCGTGCACCGCTGGAAGCGCTGGATCGGTGCGGCGATCCTGGTGATCGGCGCCGTGGTCCTGGCCACCTGGTCCTACCCGACCTGGGCGGTGGTGCTGTGGATCACCTTCTTCGTGGCACTCGGCTTCGGCATCCGCGAGTTCCTCGACACCGGCGCCGGCGGCGACCCACCGGCGCCCGGGCCCGCGCCGGGGCCCGCACCGGGCGGGCCTCCGGCTGCAGCCGCCTGATCCAACGGTGAGCCGACCGGTGCGGGCCGCCCGGACGGGCCGAGGGGACCGACCGGCCCTCCCGGCGGCCGCCGCTCCCGGCGAGGCTGGAGTCGGAGCCCCGTCACCGACACGGTCGCCCATCGCCGCGCGCGCCGCGCGGAGCGGAAGGGAGCGGAGACCATGTTCATGCACGCCGCATCGGACGCGTCCGACCGGGACCGGGCGATCAACCCGGGCGACCTCGGGCGCCGCATCACCCTCCGGCGCGAACAGCTCGGGCTGAGCCGCACGGCGACCGCGACCAGGGCCGGGATGGCGGAGGAGTACCTGGAGTACCTGGAGACCTCGCCCACGGCGGTCGACATCGGTCCGCTCCTGCGCCTGGCCGTGGCGCTGGAGACCTCGGCCGACCAGCTCCTCGGCGGCGGGCTCGACCTGCCGCCCGGCCGGGCGGCCGCGGCGGCGCGGCCGCGGCTCGAGGAGTTGGCGGCCGCGGAGTGCTGGGCGAGGCTGGCCCCCGGCGGGATCGGCCGGGTGGCCCTCACCACGCCGGACGGGCCGATCGTGCTGCCGGTGAACTTCCGCGTGCTCGACGGCGCCGTGCTGTTCCGGACGGGCGTCGACGGTCCGCTCGCCGCCGCTGTGGGCAACCGGGTGGCGGTGGAGGTCGACCGGGTCGACGAGGCGATGCGCACGGGCTGGAGCATCCTGGTCGTCGGCGAGGGAACCAGGCTCGCCGACCGGGCGGCCGCGGAGCTGCTGCGCCACCGGGGCGGCCCCGACCCGTGGGCCGGCGGGGACCGCGAGCTCTGGGTACGGGTCGAGCCGGCCGCCGTCACCGGACGCACCGTCACCACCTCCGACGACTCCACCGAGTCGGCCGGCACCGAACGGAGTCGGTGATGAGGGCCGCGGTGGGAGACCGGATCATCGTCGAGGGCACCCGTCCCGGTACCGCCCGGCGCGACGGTGAGATCGTCGCGCTGCACCACGCCGATGGCAGCCCGCCGTACGACGTGCGCTGGTCGGACACCGGGCGGGTGTCGGAGTTCTTCCCCGGCCCGGACGCCCGTCTCCACCACTACGGGCACACCGCCGCGGGGGGTCAGGAGGCTCCGCACCGCCTCGCGGAGTGACGCCGCCCCGGTGCCCGGCGCAAGGCCTGTCAGACAGGCCTTAGCGTGGGCCGGGTGATGCGACGAGCGAGCACGGTCGTACTGATGTGCGGCCTCCCGGGGGCGGGCAAGACGACGTACGCGATGGGCCTGGTCCGACGCGGCTATGCGCGGCTCTCCATCGACGAGGTGGTCTGGCAGCGGCTCGGGCAGCGCGACGCCGGGCTGGTGCTGGAGGAGGCGGCCTTCGACCGGCTCAAGGAGGAGGTCCGCCGCGAGCAACGGGCGGAGCTGGTCGAGCTGATGCTCGCCGGGCGCGACGTCGTGATCGACTACAGCTTCTGGAGCCGCGCCGCCCGCGACGACTACAAGGCGCTGGTCGAACGCCACGGCTGCCGCTGGGAGCTGGTCCATCTCAAGGCCGACCGGGCGACGCTGGAGCGCCGACTCGCGGTGCGCAACGGCCAGGAGGGCGCCAACGCGGTCACCGTGGACGAGCGGCTGCTCCACCGGTACCTGGCCCACTTCGAGGAGCCGGCCGGCGAGGGCGAGCGGGTCCTCGTCCAGCCGCCGGTGTGAGGACCGCTGCCGCCGTACCGGGCCCGCCGACGGGACCGGTACCGACCCATTGCCGATTTCCGGAGAGAATTTTCCCTCGCCGGAGGTTTCGACGGCTCACACCCATTTCTTCCGTTCCAGTCGTTGACTGCGACCCGTCATCGCTGCTTTTCTTCCACTGCCCCACCCTTGCTCCGCTGCTCGGCTGCTGACGTCGCGTCATTTCCAGGCGTCAGCACTTCCATGGCACCGCCGGCAAAAGCACGGGCCGCCCCACGTCGCATTCCTCCCGCCCGTGTCATTGCCGTACCCCGACATGCCACGAGCCGTCCTCCGGGCCCACCGGCACGCAAGGACGGCAGGAGAGAGGATTCCCCCACCCATGGGCATTCCCCGCATCCGCGCGACCAGACGGCTGGCCCTGGCGGCCGTCGCGTCGCTGTCGCTGGTCACCGGCGCGCTGACCACCGCCGTCGCCGCCCAGGCGGCGAACGAGCCGGTGTCGCCGCAGGGCGGCTCCGTCGCCAACCCGTACAGCCCGGCGTACCAGCACTCGTACCGGCACGGTGTGGTGCCGACGCTGCAGCAGCACGCCAAGATGCAGGACTGGGCGGCCTCCCACCCGGCGCTGAACGCCGCCACCGGCCCCGAGACGCTGTCGTACGGCGGCGGCATCGACGGGATCGGCGTGCAGAGCGGCCACTCCAAGGTCTACCTGGTGTTCTACGGGACCCAGTGGGGCACGCAGACCACCGACGCCAACGGGAACGCCAAGTTCTCCGGCGACTCGGCCGGGGCGGCGGGCGCCGCCCAGCAGATGTTCAAGGGCATCGGCACCGGGAACGAACTCTGGTCCGCGGACCTGACCCAGTGGTGCGACGGCCCCAACGTGGCTGCCGGCGCCACCAGTTGCCCGGCGAACGCCAACTTCGTCCCGTACCAGAGCGGCGGCGTGCTGGCCGGCGTCTGGTACGACAACGCGGCCGCCTCGCCGAGCGCCGCCAGCGGCCACCAGCTCGGCCAGGAGGCCGTCAACGCGGCCGCCCACTTCGGCAACACCACGGCCGCGGCCAACCGCGACGCGTACTACGTGATCCTCTCGCCGCACGGCACCAACCCGGACAGCTACCAGAACCAGTACTGCGCCTGGCACGACTGGAACGGTGACACCACGCTCACCGGCGGCGCGGTGAACTCGCCCTACGGCGACCTCGCGTTCTCCAACCAGCCCTACAACATCGACTCGGGCGCAGGCTGCGGCGTCGGCTTCGTCAACTCGCCCGGAACGCTGGACGGTTGGACCATGACGCTCGGCCACGAGTGGCACGAGATGATGTCCGACCAGAACCCGGCCGGCGGTTGGACCAACCACACCGGCAGCAGCTACGACGGCCAGGAGAACTCCGACGAGTGCGCCTGGCTCTCCCCCGGCACCGCGGGCGGCGCCGCCAACGTCACCTTCGGCAGCTTCGGCACCTGGGCCGAGCAGGCCAGCTGGTCCAACGACACCAACTCCTGCGCCATCTCGCACCCGATCGTCGGCGGCCAGACCGGCAACACCGTGACGGTCACCAACCCCGGCAGCCAGAGCGGCAAGGTCGGCACCGCCGTGAGCCTGCAGGTCAGCGCGTCCGACTCGGCCTCGGGCCAGACCCTCACCTACTCGGCCACCGGTCTGCCGGCCGGCCTGTCGATCAACGCCTCGACCGGCCTGATCTCGGGCACCCCGACCGCCGTCGGTACCTCCTCGGTCACCGTCACGGCCAAGGACACCACCAACGCTTCCGGCAGCGCCTCCTTCTCCTGGACGGTGTCCACCACCGGCGGCTGCACCGCGACCCAGCTGCTCGGCAACGCGGGCTTCGAGACCGGTTCCGCCGCTCCGTGGACGACCACCAGCGGTGTGGTCGACAACTCGGCGTCCGAGGCGGCCCACGGCGGCTCCTGGAAGGCGTGGCTGAACGGCTACGGCTCCGCGCACACCGACAGCGCCTCGCAGACCGTCACCATCCCGGCCGGCTGCAAGGCCACCCTCAGCTACTGGCTGCACATCGACACGGCTGAGACCACCACCACGACCCAGTACGACAAGCTGACCGTGACCGTCAACGGCACCACGGTGGCGACGTACTCGAACCTCAACAAGAACACCGGTTACGCCCAGAAGACCGTCGACCTGTCCGCCTACGCCGGACAGAGCGTCACCCTGAAGTTCAACGGCGTGGAGGACTCCTCCCTCCAGACCAGCTTCGTGATCGACGACACCGCGATCCAGACCAGCTGACGGCAATCCACCCAGCGGGGCCCGGCGGAGAAGGCCGACCGTCGGGCCCCGCACATTTCTCCTCCATACAGTTCATGGAATTCCTCAACTGTTGACGCCGGAGTGCGCTACGCGCATTGACCGGTCGGCCACCTGCGCCCTTTGGGATTTCGCGATCCAGGCAATGGAATTCCTTTACCGTCCGGTGCATTGACCCGCTTTCTCCGGCTCTGATGTGCTGCCGCCCGGTCCTCGGAAATGCTCGCGACGCCGCGTTCCGACCGGCCGTCAGTCGTCCCCCACGGCAACCGTTGCCGCCGCGCGACCCGTACGCGGCCGGCAGAAGAGAGGAACCCCCACCATGGGTATGTCCCCCACCAACCGCCGGGCGAGAGTCAAGGCCGCGACCGGCCTCACCTCGCTGGTGATCGCCGCCGCCGGTTTCGCCGCCGCCCCCGCCTCCGCGAACCAGCCGGTCGACGAGTTCGCCGGGCAGTCGCACCCGTACCGCCACGGCGTGGTCTCCGCGAAGAGCGCCAACAGCGCCGCCGCGGGCAAGCGCACCTCGAACCTCAAGTACGGCGGTGGCGTCGACGGCATCGGCGTGACCACCGGCCCGGAGAAGGTGTACCTGGTCTTCATGGGCTCCCAGTGGGGCACCCAGGGCACCGACGCGAGCGGCTACACCACGCTCTCCGGCGACCCGCAGGGCATCGCGGTGCGCGCCCAGCAGCTGTTCAAGGGCCTGGGCACCAACGGTGAGACCTGGTCCGGCGTCATGACCCAGTACTGCGAGGGCGTGGCCGCCGGCTCCACCAGCTGCACCGCGTCGTCCGCCCACGTCGGCTACCCGACCGGCGGGGCGCTCGCCGGTGTCTGGGTCGACGGCTCCGCCGCCGCGCCGAACCAGGCGACCGGCAACCAGCTGGCCGCCGAGGCGGTGAAGGCGGCCGGTCACTTCGGCAACACCACGGCCGCGTCCAACCGCAACGTCCAGTACGTGGTCCTCTCCCCGACCGGCACCCACCCGGACGGCTTCAACACCGCCGGCGGCCAGTTCTGCGCCTGGCACGACTGGAACGGCGACACCACCCTCTCCGGCGGCGCCGCCGCCTCCCCGTACGGCGACATCGCGTTCACCAACGACCCGTACGTCACCGACATGGGGACGTCCTGCGGCCAGAACTACGTCAACGCGGGCAGCGCGGGCACCCTGGACGGCGTGACCATCGTCTACGGCCACGAGTACTCGGAGACCGTCACCGACCAGAACCCGGCGGGTGGTTGGACCGACTCGACCGGCTACGAGAACGCCGACAAGTGCGCCTGGAAGGGCACCGGGGGCGTCGGCGGCGCGCAGAACGTGACGTTCGCGACCGGCTCGTTCGCCATGCAGGGCACCTGGTCGAACGACTACAACGGCGGCGCCGGCGGCTGCCAGATCTCCCACCCGATCGTTCCCTGACCGGGCTGACGGGTTGATCTCCCGAGCGTCGGGGCGGGCCGGTCGGCCCGCCCCGGCGCGTTCGCGCTCCCGGCTCGCTCACGGGGCCTGCGTGGCGGTGCGGGGGCGGCGCAGCCGGCGCAGGTACGGGTCGAACGGGGGCCTGGGCTCCAGCCGGATCCGGGCGTCGACGCAGAGCACGCCGTCGGGCCGGGCGATCACCGGGTTGAGGTCGACCTCGGCGAGCTGGGGCAGGTCGGTGGCCATCCGGGAGAGTCCGGCGAGGACGCGGTGGAGGGCCGGAAGGTCGACGGGCGGGTTGCCGGGGCGGCCCGACAGCAGGGGGGCGGTGCGCAGTTCGGCGACCATGGCGGGCAGGTCGGCTTGGGTGAGCGGCGCGAGGCGGGCGGCCCGGTCGTCGAGCAGTTCGGTGGCGGTGCCGCCGAGTCCGAGGACGACCAGCGGTCCGAAGACCTCGTCCTGGACGACGCCGGCGAGCAGTTCCACCCCGGGTGCGGCCATCGGCTGGACCACAGCGCCGGCCATCCGGCTGCCGTGGGCCGCGGTGAACTCCCGGTAGGCGTCGCGCACCTCGCGGTCCGTCCCGAGGCCGGTCCGGACGGCGCCGGCGGCGCTCTTGTGCACCTGGTCCGGCCAGTACGCCTTCAGCACGGCGCTGTTCCGGTGTCCGAGCGCGCGCAGCCCGCGGGCGGCGAGGACGGCGCTGTGCTCGTCGGGGGCCCACACGGTCGTGGTGAGCGGAAGCCGGTAGCAGTCCAGCAGATCGGCGGTGGCCGTCGGGTCGAGCCACCCGCCGTCGGGGTGGGCGGCGAGGTACCGGTCGACCAGCCGTCGCGCCGCGACGGTGTCGCGGTCGGGAACGTCGGCCTCGGCGCTGTCCGGCCGGGCCAGCCACCGGGCCCGGTCGCGTGCGTGGGCGAGGGCGACGGCGGCCGCGCGGACGTCGGCGTACGCGGGCAACCGGGTGCCGTCGTCGGCCCGGAGGTGGCGGACCGGCACCTCCTGGTCGAGGCGGACGACGGCGACCGGGAGGCGGCGCCGCGCCCGGCCCTCGACCAGGCCCCGGAGCAGGTCGCCCGCCGGTTCGGTGGCGAGGGCGGTCGGGACGAGGCAGACCAGGAGGGCGTCCACCGCGCCGCTCTCCTCGAGGGCGTCCAGGCAGGCCCGGAGCCGGTCCGGTTCGACCGCGGCGGTGGTGTCGACGGGGTTCGCGGCCGAGGCGCCGTCCGGCAGCAGGGCCAGCAGCCGGGCGGTGAGGCCGGGTGGCAGGGCGGGCAGGGCCAGGCCCGCGTCGGCGCAGGCGTCGGCGGCGAGGATGCCGATGCCGCCCGCGTTGGACACCACGGCGACCGCGCCGCGTCCGTCCGGCAGCGGCTGGGCGTGCAACAGCGCGGCGGCGTCGACCAGTTCGGCGATGGAGCGGGTGGCGGTGATGCCCGCCTGCCGGAACAGCGCCTCCCGGGTGACGGTCGGGGTGGCGGCCGCGGCCGTGTGGGAGGCGGCGGCCCGGCGGCCGGCGGCGGAGCGCCCGGCGTCGACGGTGAGGACCGGCAGCGTGCGGGTGACCCGGCGCGCGGTGCGGGCGAAGGCGCGCGGGTTGCCGAAGGATTCGAGGTGGAGCAGGGCGAGGTCGGTGCATCCGTCGCTCTCCCACCACTGCAGCAGGTCGTTGCCGCTGACGTCGTACTTGTCGCCCAGCGACACGAAGGTGGAGACGCCGATCCCGAGCCAGGCCAGGCGCTCCAGCAGTGCGATGCCCACGCCCCCGGACTGCACGGCGACTCCGGCTGTGCCGCGCAGCGGGAAGACGCCGCCGAACTCGGCGTCGAGGCGCACGTCCGGGGCGGTCTGCGCGATGCCCAGGCTGTTCGGGCCGACCAGCCGCATCGAGTACCGGCGGCAACTGTCCGTCAACTGCCGGGCCCGGTCGGCGTCCAGACCCGAGGTGAGGACCACCAGGGCCCGCACCCCGGCCTGACCGCAGGCCTCGGCCGCCGCGGGGACGGCGGGGGCGGGCACGGCGAGGACGGCGAGGTCGGGCACCCCGGGCAGGGCCGCGAGATCGGGGTACGCGACGGCGCCCGCGACCCGGTCGGCGTGCGGGTTGACCGCCCACACCGGGCCGGTGAAACCGCCGTCCCGGATCTTGCGCAGGACGGTCTGCCCGACCGACCCGAGGCGCCGGGAGGCGCCCAGGACGGCGACCGAGGCGGGGTGCAGCAGCGCGGTCAGGCTCGCCACGTCGGCGGCGCGTCCGCGCTCGTCGACGGCCCGGCGGTAGTGCTCGTCGGTCTCGGCCAGCGGCACGGTGATGCGGATCTCGCCCTGGCCGTAGCGGTGGTGGACGGGCAGTCCGAGGTCGGCGAAGACGCGGTGGACGGCCCGGTTCCCGGCCAGCGTGTCGGCTTCGAAGGCGGTCACGCCGTGCTCGTGGGCGGCGTGGACGAGGTGCTCCAGCAGCAGGGTGCCGACCCCGCGGTGGTGCCAGGCGTCGGCGACGGCGAGCGCGAGCTCGGCGGATTGCGGATGGTCGTCGAGCACCTCGTAGTCGGCCTCGCCGACCAGGTCGTCGGCCGCCCACGCCCCGAGCGCGCACAGTCCGGGGCGGGGTTCGGCGCACAGCCGGTCGGCGGCCAGACCGGGTGCCCGCCGGCTGGCGCCGAAGAAGCGCAGCCGCCGGCTCTCGTCCGACATCCGGTCGGCGTGCAGGGCGAGCACGGCCGGCCGGTCGGCGGGGGTGATCCGCCGGATGGTCACGGTCGTGCCGTCGGCGAGCAGGGCCTCGCTGCCGGACGGCTGGTGCTGGACGGTCGGCATGGTCCTGCTCCTCTGCGGTGCGGGTCGGAGGTCGGTCACGTGCGGAACAGGGCGACCTTGAGTGCGCCGGTGGTGCCGGGGTCGGCGAAGACGTCGTAGGCGTCCTGCATCTCGTCGAGGCCGAAGCGGTGGGTGACCAGGCCGGACACGTCGAGCCGGCCGGCGGCGAGCATGTCGAGGAGCAGCGGGGTGGTGCCGGTGTCGACCAGGCCGGTGGTGATGGTGACGTTCCTGATCCACAGCTCCTCGAGGTGGAGAGTGGCCGGTCTGCCGTGCACGCCGACGTTGGCGACCCGCCCGCCGGGGCGGACCACGCGGGTGCACAGTTCGAAGGTCTCGGGGACGCCGACGGCCTCGATCGCGACGTCGGCGCCGAGCCCGTCGGGGCTGAGGGCGCGGATCGCGGCGTCGACGTCGTCGGCCGCCATCAGCACCTCGTCGGCGCCGGCCCGGGCGGCGGCGTCCAGCCGGCTGCGGGCGAGGTCGACCGCGACGATCCGGCCCGGGCTGTACAGGCGGGCGGTGGTGACGGCGGCCAGCCCGATCGGCCCGGCGCCGACGATCACCACGGTGTCGCCGGGGCCGACCCGGGCGTTGCGCACCCCGACCTCGAAGGCGGTGGGCAGGATGTCGGCGAGCAGCAGCGCCGTCTCGTCGGTGACGCCCTCGGGCAGCCGGTGCAGGGAGTTGTCGGCGAACGGGGTGCGGACGTACTCGGCCTGGGTGCCGTCGACCAGGTGGCCGAGGATCCATCCGCCGCCGCCCCGGCACTGCCCGTACGCGCCCTGCCGGCAGTACGGGCAGCGGCCGCAGGCGGAGATGCAGGAGACCAGGACCCGGTCGCCGGGGGCGAAGGAGTGCACGGCCGCCCCGACGGTGACGACGGTGCCGACCGCCTCGTGGCCGAGGATCCGGCCGTCGGTGACCTCGGGGACGTCGCCGCCGAGGATGTGCAGGTCGGTGCCGCAGATGGTCACCGCGTCCACCCGGACGATCGCGTCCTCGGGGTCGCGGACGACCGGGTCGGGGACCTCCCCCCAGGTGCGCCGGCCGGGTCCGTGGTAAGTCAGTGCCTTCATGCCGCTCACTCCCGTCTCGGGTCGTGGTGCCTGCCCTTCCAGCCTCGCCCCGGACGGCTCGCCGGGCATGGGCCCACCGGGTGCCCGGGCCGGGCCGATCGGCCCATGGCTCCGCGCCCATGGCGCGGCGCAGGCCGGAAGCGCCGCCTAGGCTGGTAGCGCCGCGAGGCTTGAACGCGCCGTCGCCGAGACCCGGAGGAAGCGGTGGGCAGCGAATCCGAGCGTCCGACCCCCCTGCCGCAGCTGCGGCTGGACGAACTGCTGGACGAGTTGCAGAGCCGCCTGGACGCCGCGCGCGGCGCCCGCGACCGGGTGCACAGCCTGCTGGAGGCGGTCCTCGCGGTCGGCCGGGACCTGGAGCTGAGCCAGGCGCTGCGGCACATCGTCGAGGCCGCGGTCACCCTGGTGGACGCCCGGTACGGCGCCCTCGGCGTGATCGGCGAGGACCAGCGGCTGTCCCGGTTCATCCCGGTCGGCGTCCCGGAGGAACAGGTCCGGCGGATCGGTGCGCTGCCGTCGGGTCACGGCATCCTCGGCGAGCTGATCCGGCACCCCGAGCCGCTGCGGCTGGCGGAGCTGTCCGACCACCCGTCCTCGTACGGCTTCCCGCCCGGCCATCCGCCGATGCACAGCTTCCTCGGGGTGCCGATCCGGATCCGCGACCGGGTGTTCGGCAACCTGTACCTGACCGAGAAGCGGGGCGGCGGCGAGTTCGACGCCGAGGACGAGGCGGTGCTCTCCACGCTGGCGGTGGCCGCGGGCGTGACGATCGAGAACGCCCGCCTGTACGCCCGGGCCCGGCTGCGCGAGCGCTGGCTGGCGGCGAGTGCCGAGGTGACCAACAGCCTGCTGTCGGGCAGCGCCGAGCACGAGGTCCTCGACCTGCTGGTCACCCGGGCGAGCGAGATCGCCGGGGCCGATCTGGCGGTGGTCGCGCTGCCGGTCCACGGCAGCGACGAGCTCGAGGTGCGGATCGCCGTCGGGAAGGGCGAGCGGGACCACCGCGGCCTGGTCCTCCCGCTGCAGGGCTCGTTCATGGGGGCCGCCGCCCTCACCGACGGTCTGGTGGTCAGCCCGGACGTCCGCACCGACCCCCGGATCACCACCGGACCGCCCCGCTGGGAGGGGCTCGGGCCGGCCGTCGCCGTGCCGATCGGCACGGCGGACCTGGGCGTGCGGGGTGTGCTGATGCTGGCCCGGACGGCGGGCTCGCCCCTGTTCGAGGCGGACGAGTCGGCCCCGCTGCAGGGCTTCGCCGGGCAGGCCGCCGTCGCCATGGAGCTGGCCGCGCACCGCCGCGACTCCGAGCAGGTCGCCCTGCTCCAGGAGCGCGACCGGATCGCCCGCGACCTCCACGACCTCGCGATCCAGCGGCTGTTCGCCACCGGTATGACCCTCCAGGGGGCGACGCGCTTCATCGACCACCCCGAGGCCGCGGACCGGGTCCTACGCGCCATCGACGACCTCGACGAGACGGCCAGGACCATCCGCTCCACCATCTTCGGCCTGCGGACCCGCGAGAGCGGCCCGGCCTCGGTCGGGCTGCGGGCCGCCGTGGTCGGGGTGGTCGACCGGGCCGCGGCGGTGCTGGGCTTCGCGCCCGCGCTGCGGATGTCGGGCCTGCTGGACGTCACGGTGCCGAAGCCGATGGCGGACGAGGCGGTGGCCGTGCTCCAGGAGGCGCTCTCGAACGCCGCCCGCCATGCCCGGGCCGGCGCGGTCGAGGTCACCGTCGAGGCCGGCGACCAGCTCACCCTCACCGTCTGCGACGACGGGGTCGGCCTGCCGGACGGCGGCCGGCGCAGCGGGCTGGCGAACCTGGCCGAGCGGGCCGCCGCCCTCGGCGGCGAGTTCCGGGCGGGTACGCGGGCCGGGGGCGGGACCGAGCTGGTGTGGCAGGTACCGCTGTCCGGCTGAGACGGCTCAGCCGTCGAACACGTCCGCGGCCCGGAGCCGCGGGGTCGGCGCGCCCTCCAGCCCGTACCCGAGCCGGATCAGCATCTGGACGTGGCCGGGGCCCCGGTGGACGTCCCGGGTCTCCCAGCGCAGGTACGGCCACTCCATCGCCTGGTGCAGCAGCGAGGCGCGGACCCGGTGCACGGTGGCCGTCAGCAGGACGTGTTCCAGCGCCATGCCCGCCCGCAGCCAGTCGAGGCGCTGGTCGCCGTGGGTGGCGAGGACGGCGATCCGCGGCTCGTCCTCGAACGGAACGGGCGCGAGGTGTTCGGCCGGTTCCAGGGCGGCGAAGTCCCGCATCGGCAGGTGTCCGCTCGCGTCCTGCGGGCCGAGCGCGGAGACCGGGATGCCGTACGGCGGGGCGTCCGGCCCCTGGATCCAGCTGCGGCTCTCGCTGCGCTGGTCGGGGTCGGTGGTGCTGCGCCGCTCGGCCTCCGCGGTCAGGTGCAGCAGCCGCTCGGTCTCCTCCCGGTCCGGGAGGTGGAGCAGCGCGTCCTCGACCCGGGCCGCCTCGACGAGCTCGGCGAGGACCGTCTCCGGGACCGGCGGTCCGGTGAACGGCGAGCGGATGGTGTGCCGGCGCCAGATCGCCTCGTACAGCGCACCGGTGGCGGACAGGTGGGCGGCGGACGGCTCGTCCAGCTCGACGCCGGCCAGCAGGTCCGGCTCGGCCGGATCGGGGAGCAGACGGACCTCGGGCGCCCAGCCGAGGTGCCGGGCGGCGGTCCGCAGGTTGAGCACCGCCGCGCCGACGGACATGTGCAGGGCCCGGCCCTCGGGGTCGGCGGCGGGCAGGGTGCGCTCGGGGACGGTGCGGACCTCCAGCGTGGAGGTCTCCGGCACCAGCCGGAAGTGCCACGGCTGGGTGTTGTGGACGGACGGCGCGGCGACCGCCGCGGAGACCAGCGTCTCCAGGGTCTGGGCGTCGAGGACCGGGGGGATCATGGTGGGCTCCCGGAGGGTGCGCGGGTCGGTGGGGTGCGCGGGTCAGCGTGGCGTCGGGGTGCGCCCGGCCCGCAGGGCGTCCAGGCGCGTGCGGTACTCGTCGGGCTCGATCTCGCCGCGGGCGAGCCGGTCGGCGAGCAGCTGCTCGGGGTCGGGCCGTCCGGGGTCAACCGGGCCGTCCGGCGGCGGGGTGCGCGCGAAGTGGCGGAACAGGGCGACCGCGCCGGCCACGAGCAGGGCCCAGAACACCAGCACGGTCAGGGTCATCAGGCCGATGCCCCAGCCGCTCATCCCGTGGTCGTTCCAGTACATCATCACGGCCTCCCCTGGCCGGTGGGCGGCGGGCTCGGTGCCCCTCACCGTCCACGGTGCGGCCGGGGCCGCCTCCGGCGCTTGGGCCGGTCGGCTCTGTTCGGCGGGCCGGTCGGGCTCAGTCTCGGGCTCAGTCTCGGGCTCAGTGCGGGCGGGTGGGGTGGTGGCCGGTCCCGCCGTGCTCCGTGTCGGCGTGCGCGGCGAGCACGGCGGCCTGCAGGCGCCGCTCGACGCCGAGCTTGGCGAGCATCCGGGAGATGTGGTTCTTCACGGTCTTCTCGGCGAGGTAGAGCTCCTGGCCGATCTCCCGGTTGGTCCTGCCCTCGCCGATCAGGGCCAGGATCTCCCGCTCGCGCGGGGTGAGCTGGGCGAGGGCCGCCTCGGTGTCGCTCGGCTCGGGGTGGCGCAGGCTCTCCATCAGCTTGCGGGTGGTCGCGGGGTCGAGCATCGACTGTCCGGAAGCGACCGTACGCACCGCGCTGACCAGGTCGGAGCCCTTGACCTGCTTGAGCACGTACCCGGCCGCCCCGGCCATGATCGCGTCCAGCAGGGCGTCGTCGTCGTCGAAGGAGGTCAGCATCAGGCAGGCCAGCTCGGGCATCCGGTCCCGCAGTTCGCGGCAGACGCCGACGCCGTCGCCGTCCGGCAGCCGGACGTCCAGCACCGCCACCCGGGGGCGGACCGCCGGGATCCGGGCCAGCGCCTGCTCGCAGGTGCCGGCCTCGCCGACCACCTCGATGTCGGGCGCGGCCTCCAGCAGGTCCTTCACGCCGCGGCGGACGACCTCGTGGTCGTCGAGCAGGAACACCGTCACGCGCGGCTCGGACCCACCGAGCGGGTTCTCGTCCATGGCCTGCTCCCGTGTGGAAAGCCCCCTCCGATTCTGCCCGCCGGGCGGCGTCGCGGCGCGGCATCGGCCGGGCGGGACCCTCGCGCGGGCGACGCGGGTCAGGGCGCCGTCGGCGGTGTACTCCCGGTACGGCCCGGGCCCGCGGGGCCCTCGCGCAGCGCGCTCCAGGACACCGGGCCGAGCAGGTCGGCGAGGTGCTGCAGGACGTCCAGGAAGAGGTCGTCGATGGCGAGCACGCCGACCGGGCGGGTGCCGTCGACCACCGGGAGGCGGCGCACCCCGGTGCGGCGGAAGGCGCGGTAGGCGGCGGAGAGGTCCTCCTCGGCGCCGACCGTGACGGCCGGCGACGACATCACGGCCGCCACCGGGACGGTCGGGTCGGGGTCGGCGTCGGCGGCCAGCCAGCGGACCGCCAGGTCCCGGTCGGTCAGCACGCCCCGGAGCGCCTCCCGGTCGGCGACCAGGACGCAGCCCACCTCCGCGGCCGCCATCCGCCGCGCGGCGTCCCGCACCGACGCGGTCGGCGGGACGGTGACCGGCGGCGCGCTCATCAGCTCGGCGACTCTCATGGCGGCCACCCTCCTGGCGTCGGCTCGGCTGCCCTGCCTCCAGCACAGCCCATCCGCCGGGACGGACCCAGGGCCGAGCGGCCCGGCGAACCGGTCCGACCGGCACCGGGCGGGCGGGCAGGTCGGCCAGCAGACTGGGGGCAGGGCCACCGCACGCCGACCGAGGAGGCCTCGTGGAACCGGACGCCCCGGACCCCGTCGCCGTCTCCCGTACCGGCGGGCCGTCGGTCATGCCCGACCCGTGGACGCTGCGGTACGACGGCTTCGATCCCGTCCAGGAGGGGCTGCGCGAGGCGTTGTGCGCCGTCGGCAACGGCTACCTGGTCACCCGCGGCGCCGCCCCGGAGTCGGTGGCGGACGGCGTGCACTACCCGGGCACCTACCTGGCGGGCTGCTACGACCGCACCGCCTCGACCGTGGCCGGCCGCACCTTCACCCACGAGGACCTGGTCAACTGCCCGAACTGGCTGCCGTTCACCTTCCGCCGGCCGGGCGGGGAGTGGTTCACCGGCCCACCGGAGGGCCAGCGGCTGGAACTCGACCTGCGCCGCGGCGTGCTGACCCGCCACGCCGTCGCCGTGGACCGCGACGGCCGGCGCACCCGGCTCGTCCAACGGCGGATCGCCAGCCAGGCCCAGCCCCACCTGGTCGCGCTCGAGACCGTGCTGACCGCGGAGAACTGGTCCGGCCCGCTGGAGGTCCGCTCGGCGCTCGACGGCACCGTCACCAACACCGGCGTCCCGCGCTACGCCGGGCTGACCGGCCGTCACCTCTCCCCCGTCGGCGCGGGCGCGGACCCGGACGGCACGCTCTGGCTGCAGGTCGCGACCGGCGCGGGCCGACGCATCGCCCTCGCCGCCCGGCACCGGGTCCGCACCGCGGGCGGACCGGCCGAGACCGTGCGTACCGAGGAGTTCCGGGACGGCCGGGCCGCGCAGCGGCTGACCGTGGATCTGCGGGCGGGCGAGCCGGTCACGGTCGAGAAGGTGGTGGCGATCCACACCTCCCACGACCCGGCCACCGGTGACCCGCTGCGCGCCGCCCGGCGTCTGGCCGCCGGCGCCGCGGACTTCGACCACCTCGTGGCGGACCACGCGCTGCGCTGGCGGGCGCTGTGGCGCCGCTGCCGGATCGACGCGGACTTCGAGGGGATCGGCGCGCTGCACCTCGACCTCTTCCACCTGCTGCAGACCTACTCGGAGCACTCCGCCGACCTCGACGTCGGCATCCCCGCGCGCGGTCTGCACGGCGAGGCGTACCGGGGCCACGTGTTCTGGGACGAACTGTTCGTGCTGCGCCTGCTCGACCTGCGCTTCCCCGAACTGGCCCGGGCGGTCCTGCGCTACCGCCACCGCCGGCTGGAGGCCGCCCGGCAGGCCGCCCGCGAGGAGGGCCTGGCGGGTGCGATGTACCCGTGGCAGAGCGCGAGCGAGGGGCGGGAGGAGTCCGCCCGGGTGCACCTCAACCCGCTCTCCGGCCGGTGGCTCGGCGACCACAGCCATCTCCAGCGGCACGTCGGCTCGGCGGTCGCCTACAACGTCTGGCAGTACTACGAGGCCACCGGCGACCTGGACTTCCTGGCGGAGGCCGGGGCCGAGATGCTGCTGGACATCGCCCGGTACTGGTCGTCCGCCGCGGTGTTCGATCCGGCCCTCCGGCGCTGGTCGATCCGCGGGGTGCTCGGTCCGGACGAGTACCACGACGGCTACCCGTGGGCGGACGCTCCCGGGCTGGACGACAACGCGTACACCAATGTGCTGGCCTCCTGGGTGCTCGCCCGGGCCTGCGACGTGCTGGACGTCCTGCCCGCCTACCGGCGGGACGAGCTGGCCGAACGGCTCGCCCTGGACGGCGCCGAACCGGAGCGCTGGCAGGAGGTCGGCCGCCGCCTGCGCGTCCCCTTCCACGACGGGGTGATCAGCCAGTTCGACGGCTACGAGCGGCTGGCCGAGCTCGACTGGGCGACCTACCGGCGCCGCTACCCGGGCCTGCGCAGGCTCGACCGGATCCTGGAGGCCGAGGGCGACACGGTCAACCGCTACCGGGCCTCCAAGCAGGCGGACGTGCTGATGCTGCGCTACCTGTTCTCCGACCGACAGCTGCGCGACCTGCTGCGCCGCCTCGGCTACCCGGCCGGCCCCGAGCTGCTGCGCCGCACCACCTCGTACTACCTGGGCCGCACCGTCCACGGGTCGACGCTCAGCTCGGTGGTGCACGCCTGGGTGCTGATCCGCTCGGACCCCCGCGCCTCCTGGCGGCACTTCCGCGACGCCCTCACCGCCGACCTGTGGGACGTCCAGGGCGGCACCACCCGCGAGGGCGTCCACCTGGGGGCGATGGCCGGCGCGGTCGACCTGCTGCAGCGCTGCTGCACCGGCCTGGAGATCCGGGAGGACGCCCTGTGGCTGGACCCCCGGCTGCCGTCGGCGCTGCCCGGGATCGAGGTCGAGCTGCGCTACCGCGGCCACTGGGGCGTCCGGGTCGCCGTCGACCGGCGGACGGTGACGGTCGGGCTGCGCGAGGGCCGCCAGGAGCCCGTGCAGATCCGCTTCCGCGGCGAGTCGACCACCGTACGGCCGGGCGAGAGCCGCACCTTCAGCCGCTGACCGGCCACGTCGGGCAGGGCCGCCTCGCTCCGCTCAGTCCGGCAGGCGTACCGCGAGGGCGGGGCGGATCCGGGCGGCGTGCCGGGCCGGGCCGAGTGCGGCCAGCAGCGAGGCGGCGAGGGTGGCGCCGGCGAGGACGGCGATCGGGCCCCACTCGATCGGGAAGCCGCCCTCCAGCCCGGCGAAGGCGGAGCTCTTCTGGTACATCAGCCAGGTGGTGAGCACGCCGAGCACGCTGCCGAGCAGCACGCCCTCCAGGGCGACGAACCCGCTCTCCCACAGGAACGACCGTTCGACCGTCCGGGCCTGGCAGCCGAGGGCGCGCAGTACGCCGATGGTGCGGCGCCGCTCGCGGACGGCGCGGACCATCACCACGCCGAGACCGGTGATGCCGATCAGCAGCCCGAGGGCGAGGAAGCCCTGCATCAGTCGGAAGAACGCGGTGTTGGCGGCGAACAGGCGGTGCACGTCGGAGGCGATCGGACCGGCGACCAGGCCGGCGGCGAGGTGCTCGCCCTGCAGCTGCCCGGCGAACGCCTCGGGCGAGGTGCCGGGGGTGGTGCGGACCAGGGCGCTCGCGGTCCGGGCGTCCGGCCCGAACTGGGCGGCGATGCTCCGCTCCCCCGCGATCAGCGGGTAGGAGGTGGCGCTGTTGCCGTTGGCGGGGTAGAAGGCGAGGCCGCTCTTGAGGACGCCGGCGATGGTCTTCGGCTCGGCCCGTCCGGTGCCGGGGTCGGTGAGGGTCAGGGTGTCGCCCGGGGCGAACGGCTTGCCGCTCGGTCCGCCGGTCGAGCCGAAGAAGCCGTCGACGACGACGTAGTTGGGGTGGTCGGCGAGCGAGCGCCAGACCGCGGGGTCGTCGGCGAGTCCGGGCAGCCGGTCCCGGAAGGCGATGGAGGTGACGGCGCCGTCGGGGACGCCGACCACGGCGGTCTCCAGCAGGCCGGCCGTGCGGTGTCCCGGGTCGGTGGACCGGCCGCGGGCGTTCAGCAGCGGGGTGACGGCGGACACCTGCGGGGCGAGCGGGCCGCTTCGCAGCGCGGCCGACGGGTCCGTCCCGCCGGCCTGCGGGTTGTAGTCGATGCGCAGGGTGTAGCCGCCGGTGGCGTCGGCGGCCGCCTGGTCGATGCTGGCGTTCATGATCCCGCCGATCTCGGTGAGCAGCACCAGCACCAGCGCGATCAGGGTGTACATCACCAGCGTCGAGCCGGTGCGGAAGCGCTTGGCCAGCGGGTAGGCGGCGGCCAGGCGCATCGCCAGGCCCTGCTGGGTGGGCCGGGACGTCATCCGGCGCAGCGGAGCCAGCAGGGCCCGCTGGTTCTCGCTGACGAGCACGACGGCGGAGAAGGCGGCGAGGCTGCCGAGGATCACGTACACCGCCATCGACGGGGTGTCGAAGACCCGGGGCCGGATGACGCTCGCGGTCAGCGTCCACAGCAGCACCAGCGCCGCGACGGTGCTGGCCACCGCGCGGCGCGGCAGCACCCGCAGCGCCGCCGGGACGGCGAACAGCAGGGCGAGGGCGGGCAGCAGGTAGGTCTGCTCGCCCTGGCTGCGGGCGACGGCCGGCACCGCGGCCACCGCGCACAGCACCGCCAGGGTGCTGGAGACCACGAGCAGTCGGCGGCGCGGCCGGCGGCCGGGGTCGGCGGGCAGGTCGCGGATGGCGGCGATCACGTTGAACCGGCTGATCCGGACGCTGGTCGCGGCGATCGCCCCGAGCGCGATCAGCAGGCCGAGGGCGGCGCCGTTGACCAGGCTGGTCGGGGTGACGGCGAAGGCGATGGTCAGCCCGCCGCCGTCCACCGACCAGCTGCGGAAGATCTGGGCGGCGATCGCGGCGACGCCCCACCCCACGCCGACGCCGATCGCGACCCCGGGCAGCAGGGCGGCCAGCGCGTACGCGGCGCCCTCCAGGCTGAACGAGCCGACCAGCCGGGAGCGCTTGAGGCCGACCGCGCGGACCATGCCGAGCTGGGGCTTACGCTCCTCCGCGAGCATCACGAAGATGTTCACCAGCAGCAGGGCGCCGGCGATGATGCTGAAGCTGCCGATCATCAGGAACAGCGCGCCGAGCGAGTCGCCGGTCCTGCGGGCCTCCTGGAGCACGCTCTGCTTGGGGGTGTCGACGGCGGCCCGGGCGGCGTCGGGCCCGAGCGCGGTACGGATCCGGGCCGTGACCGGGTCGGTGAGCCGCTGTCCGGCCTCG
This sequence comes from Kitasatospora cinereorecta, assembly GCF_024172095.1. GTDB lineage: Bacteria > Actinomycetota > Actinomycetes > Streptomycetales > Streptomycetaceae > Kitasatospora > Kitasatospora cinereorecta. The sequence continues at coordinate 600,217 of NZ_JAMZDX010000004.1, forward strand.
ACGCCGCCGCGGTTGGAGACCACGGTCACCGACAGGGGCTGGGCGCCGGCCGCGCGGGCGGCCGTGTCCAGGTCACCGGGCGGCAGGAAGGCGTTGCGGTTGACCCGGCCGCCGAGCCCGGCGCCCGCCACGCCCTGTTCGGGCACCACCCGCTCCACCCGGTAGTCGACCGCCGTCCCGTAGAGGTAGAGGGTGACCTGCTGGCCGGGGCCGGTGCGCAGGGCGTGGGCGAGCGGCTCGTTGAGGACGACCTGCCCGGGTAGCGGGGCCGGCCCCCGCAGCCCGGAGTCGCCGCCCGCGGCGCCGAACCGGCCCGCCGCGTCCAGGTCCATCTGCCAGGCGAGCACCCGCGGTTCGCCGACCGGCTGTCCGGCGTGGACGCTCGCGGCGGCGGCCTGCGCCACCTGTCCGCTGAGCACGCCGTCGACCTGCGGGTCCGCGGCGAGCGGCTGCAGGCGGGCGGCCACGTCCGCACCGACGGCGGTGTCGGTGGCGACGATCCGTTCGTCGATCGGGCCGAGCGTCCGGTACGCCTCCTGTCGCACGGAGAAGCCCAGGGTGTCGCCGACCACCAGCGCGCCGACGATGATCGCGGTGCCGAGCACCGAACCGCTGATCACCAACGCGGCCTCGGTCCGGCGCCGCGCCACCTGACGCAGCGCCAGCCTCCGGACCACCGGCTGCCGGACGGCGACCAGCAGCAGGGTCAGCAGGGCGATGCCGACGACCCCGACCAGGGGCAGCAGCAGGTTCGGGTACACGGCTCAGCCCACCGCCTCCAGGTCGGCGCGCCGGGTGTCGGAGACCAGGCGGCCGTCGCGCATCCGCACCACCCGGGGCAGCCGTCGTCCGATCGCCTCGTCGTGGGTGACCAGCACGATGGTCTGGCCCTCGTCCCGGTTGAGCCCGGTGAGCAGGTCCATCACCTGCCCGGCCATCCCGGTGTCGAGGTTGCCGGTCGGCTCGTCGGCCCAGACGATCGCCGGGCGGGCGACCAGGGCGCGGGCGATCGTGACGCGCTGCTGCTCGCCGCCGGAGAGCTCGTTCGGCCGGTGGTCGACCCGGTCGGCGAGCCCGACCCGGGCCAGCATCTCCACCGCCCGGGCGCGGGCGGTCGGCGGGGGCGTGCCGGTGAGCATCAGCGGTAGTTCGACGTTCTCCGCGGCGGAGAACACCGGGATCAGGTTGAACGCCTGGAAGACGAAACCCATGCTCCGGGCCCGGTGTTCGGTGCGCTCGGCGTCCGACATGGCGAACAGGTCGCGCCCCTCCACCTCGACCCGGCCGGCGTCGATGTCGTCCAGCCCGGAGAGGCAGTTCAGCAGCGTGGTCTTGCCCGACCCGGACGGCCCCATCACGCCGACCAGTTCGCCCGGCAGCACGGTCAGGTCGAGGTCGCGCAGCGCGGTCACCTCGACCGCACCGGTCCGGTACGTCTTGCGAACGCCGGTCGCGGCCAGCAGCGGTGGCATCCGTCCCACCTCCCTGGGGGGCGCGCGGGGTTGCGGCTGACGCTTCCACTCTCCCCGACCCGTGCCCGCCGGCCGATGGGCCGATCGGCCCGTCCGCCTGGGCCGCCCGGCCCCGCGCACCCGCCCGTACCGGGGTCCTGACACCCGCTCGGCCCGCCGCCGGTGGTGCTCGGCCGCCGGGACCGGACAGGGACCGTTGTTCCGGTACCCGTGACCAATGGCCCCATGCCGCGGGCCGCTGCGGGCGAGCAGGCTGTGATCCGTGCCCCGGCGGTCGGATCCGCTCCCCGCAGGGGTTTCGACCGCCCGTCGAGCGCACCCCTTCGACGGCCGGCGCACCGCCACCGATCCACCCGAGGATCCGGAACCGACAAGGAGCGCACCCCATGGCCGTCCACCACACCCACGCCCCCCGGCTCACCCTCCGCCCCGCCGCGGGCCGGCCCTTGGAACAGCCGACGAGCGTCGTCGCGGGGCTCGCGGCGGCGGGCGCCCGGCTCACCATCGGCGCCGTCTTCCTCTGGGCCTTCCTCGACACGACCTTCGGCCTCGGCTACGCCACCAGGCGGGCCGGCGCCTGGGTCGAGGGCGGCTCCCCGACCAGGGGCTTCCTCAGCCACGTCTCGGCCGGCCCGTTCCAGACGACGTTCCACCACTGGGCCGGCCAGGCGTGGGCCGACTGGATGTTCATGCTCGGCCTGCTCGGCATCGGCCTCGCCTTCGCCGGCGGCGTCGGACTGCGCATCGCCGCCACCGGCGGCACCCTGCTGCTGGCCCTGATGTGGGCCGCCGAGTGGCCGCCGGCCCGCCACCTGGCCGGTGGCGCCGCGAGCGGCTCCACCAACCCCGTCGCCGACTACCACCTCGTCTACGCCCTGCTCCTGATCCTGCTGGCGGCCATCGGCGCGGGCGACTGCTGGGGGTTGGGACGCCGCTGGGCCGCCCTGCCGATCGTCCGGAACCACGCCTGGCTGCGCTGAGCCTCCCCGGCACCCCGCCGGTGAACCGCACCACCACTCCCGTTCGCCCTCCCGAGAGGAACTCCCCATGACCCGCTCCGTCCTGGCCGGCATCGACGGCTCCGCGCAGAGCACCGCGGCCGCGCACTGGGCGGCCGACGAGGCCCGCCGCCGCGGCGTCCCGTTGCGCCTGCTGCACGTCCGGACCTGGCTGGACGACACCCGGCCCGCCGCCGAGGACGTCGCCGACCACCGCTCGCCGACCGGTCGGATGCTGTCCGCCGTGGAGCGGGAGATCCGCGAGACCCACCCCGCCCTGGACGTCCGGGTCGAGGTGGTCGAGAGCGAGGAACCGGTCGACGTCCTGGTCGAGGCGGCCGACGAGTCCGAACTGCTGGTGCTCGGCTCGCGTGGCCTCGGCGGCTTCGCCGGCCTGCTGGTCGGCTCGGTCGGCCTCGCGGCCGCCGCCCACGGCAACGTTCCGACCGTCCTGGTTCCGGCCGCGGCCGCCGGGCGCCCCGCCGGGGCGCAGGTCGTCGTCGGCGTCGACACCCGGGCGCCCGCCGCGGACGTGCTCGACTTCGCCTTCCACCAGGCCGCCGAGCGCCGCGCCGCCCTGCGGGCCGTGCACGCGTGGACGCCGCCGCCGGTGTGGGGCTACGCCGGCTGGGTGGCCCCGGCGAGCGAGGCGGAGCAGTTCCGCGTGATCGAGAGCGAGCTGCTGACCCGGGCGATGACCGGGTGGCAGGAGAAGTACCCGACGGTGGCGGTGGTCGAGGACTGCCGGATCGACGGCGCCGCCGGGGCGCTGGTGGACCTCTCCGCCGAGGCTGCCCTGGTCGTGGTGGGCCGGCGGCGCCGCCCGCACCGCGCCGGCCTGCGGCTGGGCCCGGTCGCCCACGCCGTGCTCCACCACGCCCACGCACCGGTCGCGGTCGTCCCGCACGACTGAGCGGCGCCCGGCGGGGACCGCGCCGTAGCCGCCGGCCCCGCCGGAGCAGCCGACGCGCTGCTCCGGTCGGGCCGGTCCCCGTACCGCCGGGCCCGGCTCACCCGTTACCGCTCCTGAGCACGTACCCCGTCCGTAGAGGAGTCCCCGATGGCCGGCGCACGCCGCACCCGCAGTCCCCGCCCCCGGTACCGGCACCTGTACCTGCACCGGCACCTGTGCCGGGCGCTCGGGCTGGAGCACAACGACCTGGCGCGGGCGGTCGACCGGGCCCGCAGCCGCGCACTGGTCCTCGCCGCGCTCGCGGTGGGCCTGGCGGCGCTGCTCGGGGCCGGGATCGCGTGGGCCGAACTGGCATCGACCGCACGCCGTGCGGCGCAGTCCGCGCCGCACCTGCACCGGGTCGACGCGGTCCTCCTCGGCCCGGCCCGGGCGGCGACCGGCGTCGCCGACCCGCAGGCCGGCCGCTACCGGGCGGACGCCGAGTGGACCTACCCGTCCGGGCAGCGCCACACCGGTGAGGTGGGCCTGGACCGGTCCGCCCCGTCCGGATCCACCACCGGTATCTGGGTCGGCGACGCCGGTCGGCCCGCCGCGGCCCCGCCCAGCACCGCCGATCTGGTCTCCGACGCCGTCAGCCTGGGCCTGTCCGGCTGCGTCGGCATGCTCACCCTCGTCGGCTGCGGCCTCGGCCTCCGGCTGACCCGCCTCAACAACCGGACCGACGCGGCCTGGCAGCGGTCCTGGTCCGCGGTCGAACCGGTGTGGACCGGACGCGCCGCGCGCGGGCCCGGCAACGGAGACCCGCGGCGGGGCTGACCCGACGACCGGACACACCGTCACCGGGGCGCTTCCTCGGGGCCGTCCACCGGGACAATAGGGACCTCCGGCCCTGGTACGCCGCCGGCGCACCCGGCAGACTGCCGAGGGTCTACCCACCGCTCCTGCGGGGGTCCGGAGTGACGGAGAAGAGATGGCTGGCAGCACGGAGTCCCGGATGAGCACCCCGGTCAGAGTGTTCCTGCTCGACGACCACGAGGTCGTCCGGCGCGGCGTGCACGACCTGCTGGACTCCGAACCCGACCTCACGGTCGTCGGCGAGGCCGCCACCGTCGAACAGGCCCTGGCCCGGGTCCCGGCGCTGCGCCCGGACGTCGCGGTGCTGGACATGCGGCTGCCGGACGGCGACGGCGTCACCGTCTGCCGCGAACTGCGTTCCCGCATGCCCGAGTTGGCCTGCCTGATCCTCACCTCCTTCGACGACGAGGAGGCCCTGCTGGACTCGATCATGGCGGGGGCGGCCGGCTACGTCCTCAAGCAGATCAGCGGCACCGACCTGGTGTCCGCCGTCCGTACGGTCGCCTCCGGCCAGTCGATGCTCGACCCCGGCGCCACCACCCGCCTGATGGCCCGGCTGCGCGGCGACAGCGCCCCGCCGAGCAGCGACGTGCCCGGGCTCACCGACCGCGAGCGGGAGATCCTCGCGCTGATCGGCGAGGGACTGACCAACCGCCAGATCGGCCAGCGCCTCTACCTGGCCGAGAAGACCGTCAAGAACCACATCTCCCGGCTGCTCGCCAAGCTCGGCGTCGAACGCCGGGTCCAGGCCGCGGTCATCGCCACCCAGACCCTCGCGGCGCAGAGCCAGGCCGCACCGGGCCACGGCCACGCGCACGGCCACAGCCACGCCCGGGCGGCCGGGCGGCCCGCCCGCTGACGACCGGTCCCCGTACGGCGGGCCACCCGGCCGACCGGCCGGGACCATCGGCCTCTGCCCGGCCCGCCGCGGGACGGCGACCATCGATGCCATGACCTCTGACACCACACCGCTGGAAGAGTGGCACTGCCTGCGCCTGCTGGCCAAGTCGTCGATCGGGCGCGTCGTCTACACCGTCGGCGCGCTGCCGGCCGTCCTGCCGGTCAGGTACCGGCTCGACGACGACGGCAGCGTCCTGTTCCGGACCACCGCCGGGTCGGAGTTCCTCCGGGCGGTCGCCGACGCCCTCGTCGCCTTCCAGGCCGACGAGGTGAACGACGCCGGCGGGACGAGCGGCAGCGGCTGGAGCGTGACGGTGCTCGGCAGGGCCGAGGCGGACCTGGGCAGCCGGCCGCCGGAGGACGGGTCGCGGGCCCCGACCGTCGACCTCGTCACCGTCCGGGTCCGCCCCGAGTGGGTGACCGGCCGTCTCCTGCCCGCCCTTCCCCACCCGCCGCCCTGACGCAGCGTTGCCCCGACCTGCGCCCCGGCCGGGCTCAGCCCGCGAGCGGCGCCGACCAGACCAGCCGGGACCCGCCGTCCGCGGGGCTGGTCAGCTCCAGCGCCCCGCCGAGGCCCTCCGCCCGCTCCGCCATGTTCCGCAGGCCGCTGCGCCGTCCCTGCTCGGGGATGCCGACGCCGTCGTCCTGCACCGCGAGCACCACGTGCGTACCGGTGGCCTTGAGCGAGACCTCGACGCGGCCGGCCCGGGCGTGCCGGGCGGCGTTGCTCAACGCCTCGGCCAGCACCGCCAGCACATGGTCCGCGACCTCCCCGGGCACGTCGGTGTCGAGCAGGCCCTCCATGCTGAGCCGGGGTGCGAAGCCCAGGGTGGCCTGCGCCTCCTCGACCGCCCGGACCGCCCGGGCGCGCAGGCCGTGGCCGATCGAGTCCTCGCGGGCCCGCAGGCCGAAGATGGTCGAACGGATGATCTTGATGGTCTCGTCCAGGTCGTTCACCGCACGCAGCACCCGGTCCGAGGCGCCGGGGTGCTCGATGAACCGGGCCGCGCTCTGCAGGGTCATTCCGGTGGCGAACAGCCGCTGGATCGCCAGGTCGTGCAGGTCCCGGGCGATCCGGTCGCGGTCCTCCAGCATCGCCAGCTGCTCGGCGTCCCGGCGCCGCTCGCCCAGTTCCAGCGCCAGCGCGGCCTGGTCGGCGAAGCCCAGCAGCGGACGGATCTCCCTCTCGGTGAAGGGCGGCTCGCCGGGCCGGCGGGCCAGCAGCAGCACGCCCGCGCTCTCGCTGCCGGCCCGGCCCAGCGGTACCGCCACGGCCGGACCGAGCCCCTCGAAGCGCCGCGGCCCGGCGGACAGCCGCGGGTCGTGGGCCAGGTCCGGGGTGGTCACCGGTTCCGCCTTCGCGACGGCCTCGCCCGAGAGCGTGCCGTTCGCCGGGACCACCAGGCCCAGCCGCGCCGGGGCGTCATCGCCGAGCGCCAGCTCCACCCGCAGCGAGTCCGTGCCCTCGACCGGCACCGAGACGTCCGCCAGCTCCGCCCCGGTGATCTCTCGCGCCCGCTGCGCGATCAGCGCGACCACCTCGGGCCGCGCGCTGCCGGACAGCAGCGTCCGGGTGATCTCCGCGCTCGCGCTGAGCCAGCGCTGCTGGCGCTGGGCCTCCTCGTACAGCCGGGCGTTGTCGATCGCCACACCGGCCGCCACCGCGAGCGTGGCGATCACCGACTCGTCGTCCGCGTCGAACTCCTCCCCGCCGCGCTTGTCGGTGAGGTAGAGGTTGCCGAACACCTCCTCCCGCACCCGCACCGGAACGCCCAGGAAGGTCCGCATCTCCGGGTGGTGCGCCGGACACCCGAACGACGCCGCGTGCTGCGACAGGTCGCGCAGCCGCAGCGCCTCCGGCCGGTGGATCAGCTCCCCGAGCAGGCCCTTTCCGGTCGGGTACGCGCCGATCCGGGCGATCTCCTGCTCCGACAACCCGACCGTCAGGAACTGCGACAGCGTCTCGCCGTCCGGGCCGATCACGCCGAGCGCCGCGTACCGGGCGTCGACCAGCACGGCGGCGGCCTCCACGATCCGCCGCAGCACCTGGGTCAGGTCCAGCTCCCGGCCGACCGACAGGACGGCCTCCAGCAGGCTGTGCACCCGGTCCCGGGTGCCGCGGGCAGCGTCGATCCGGGCCTGGAGCTCCTCCAGCAGCTCGTCCAGTCGCAGCTGCGGAATCCTCGACCGCACCTCGTCCCCGCCCACGCGAGCCTCCTCGTACCCGGACTGCCGACCGGTCGATTCTCGCAGACGCCCGATCGCGGGTGACGGGAGTGTCCGTATCCAGCGGTCCCGGACCGACCCGGTGTCAGCCGGTGTAGGTGAACTCGTCGGAGCCAGCCCCGGGGGTCAGGTAGCCGTTGGTCAGCACCCGGACGTTCACGGTCGAGGGCGCGGTCGGGCTCGGGTCCTTCAGCGGCGCCCGCACGGTGATCGCGGTCGCCGTGGCGGACAGCACGGTGGCGGGCTTGTTCCCGAAGTACACCTGGGGGTTGTCGGCGAAGCCCTGCCCGTTGACGGTGACCTTGGTCTCCACCGTTCCCGACTCCGGGGAGATGTCGAGGACCAGTGCCGGCTGCGGGCCGCCGTAGGCGAACTGGTTGAACGGCGAGGCCGGGGAGGTGCCCAGGATCGTGGTCACCTGGACGTCGACGACACCGACCCCCTCCGGCGCGTAGCAGGTGATCTGCGTGCCGTCGGCGTTGACGGTGAACTTGTCGCACGGGACGGTGCCGAAGTCGACCACGGTCTCCATCAGTTGGGGATCGGTGCCGAAGCCGCTGCCGTGGATGGTGAGCTCGGTGCCGGTCGGCCCGAACGCGGGGCTGAACGAGGTCACCACCGGTCCGGAGCTCACCACGGGCGCCCCGAGCTGCGTCAGGTACAGCGCGTTGCTGTGCTGGAAGCCCACCTGGGCCATGAAGTCCTGGACCGAGCCGCGGGTCGCGTACGGGTCGTACGAGCCGGGCTGCCCGTAGTCGGGGTTGAGCACGAACGGGATGCCCGGCTGGGCGTAGGTGTTGGGCCCGGGGAGCGAGCCGATGGTCGAGAGGAGCGCCTTCACGTCGAAGTCGGCCGCCGGGCCGGGCTCCGGGTACCAGCCCTTGGCTGCGGCGAGGTCGGCCCAGGCCCGCGGGATCAGGTCGTAGGCGTTGTAGCAGTGCTCGTTGGCGACCCATCGGAGCGAGTCGACGAAGTCGGCGAAGTCCTGGTTGCCGGCGGTGGGCGCGGCGAAGGTCGACAGCGCGAACTTCGGCGCGCCGGACGGCCACTGCACGGTCTGGAGGTACGGTGCGACCATGGTGACGAGGCAGCCGCCCAGGCTGTGGCCGGTGACGTACACCGTCGGGTTCGGGGGCGCCTTGCGCAGCGCGGTGTCGAGCGCCTGCACCAGGTTGGCGCCGTTCGAACTCACCGTGACGACCTGCGTGAACGCCGCCATGGCGCCCCGCGACACCGACACGGGCTTCGGCGAGCCGCCGGCGGTGAACGGCACGACGGTGCCCACCGAGAGGTCCTCGAGCATGTCGGTCGCGTTGCCGGCCACGGTGCCCCGGACGGCCACCGCGAACTCGTTCGCGCCCTGGATGTTCTGCGCCAGGTACACCAGGTTGGCGTTGTCCGGGCTCAGCCCGAGCCACAGCAGCTCCCAGTCGCCGCCCGTCGCGAGGGAGGTGTCCGCCAGGTGGGTGGTGATGCCGAGCGTGACGCGCGCCGCCTGCGCCGCGAGGCTCTCCCCCGAGGGGCGCGGGGTCGCCGCGGTGGCCGCGATCGCGGCCAGCGTCATGGTGACCTTCCGGGTTGCCGGGTCCAACGGCTGCACTGCCATGGCTGCTCCTCGGGGGTACTCGCCCAGTGAGTTCGCAGCCAATCTAGGAGGCGGCCGGGGTGGCTGACGCACCATCATCTCTTCGGTGCGGCAGGGTTCAGGCTTTCGGCCCAGTGCGCCGGGGCCCTGACGGGCGGCACGGGTGTCGGGGCCGGTCCGGGCGTCGACGAGCCGTTCAGTAGACGTCCCGGACGTAGCGCTTGTCGGCGGCCAGCTGCTTGACGTACGCCACCGCCTCGTCCTCGGTGAGGCCGCCGTGGAGGTGGGCGATCTCGCGCAGGGCGTGGTCGACGTCCCTGGCCATCCGGGAGGCGTCGCCGCAGACGTAGAAGTGGGCGCCGCGCTTGAGCCAGTCCCAGAGGCGGGGGCCGTGCTCGCGCATCCGGTCCTGGACGTACACCTTGTTGCGCTGGTCGCGGGAGAACGCCAGGTCGAGGCGGTCGAGGTGGCCGGAGGCCCGGAAGTCGGCGAGCTCCTCGCGGTAGTAGAAGTCGGTCGCCTCCCGCTGCTCGCCGAAGAACAGCCAGTTGGGGCCCGAGTGGCCGCGGGCGCGGCGGTCCTCGAGGAAGCCGACGAAGGGGGCGACGCCGGTGCCCGGTCCGACCATGATCATCGGGGTGGTCGGGTCGCTCGGCGGCCGGAAGTGCGGGGAGCGCTGGACGAAGACCGGCACCGGGCCGTCGTCCGCGTTGTCGGCGAGGTAGGTGGAGCAGACGCCGCTCCGCTCCTGCCCGGAGCCGCCCGCGTACCGCACCACCGACACCGTCAGCCGTACCTCGCCCGGGTGCGCGAGCGGGCTGGAGGATATCGAGTACAGCCGCGGCTGGAGGCGCTTCAGGACGCCCGCCCACTCCTCTGCGCGGGCCCGGACGGGCAGCGAGCCGACCACGTCGACGGCCTGCCGGCCCCAGCTCCACTTCGCCAGCTCACCCGTGTTGTCGGGGCGCAGCAGGCGCTTGATCTCGCGGTCGCCGGTGCGTTCGGCGACGAAGCGCAGCAGGTCCGGGGTGATCCTGGCGATCTCCAGGCGGCTGCGCAGCGCCTCGGCGAACGGGATCGCGGCGGCGTCGCCGAGAGTCACCGGTTCGTCGGGGTCGACGCCGGTGACGGCGAGCCATTCGGCGACCAGGTCCGGGCGGTTGACGGGCCAGACGCCGAGCGCGTCGCCGGCCTCGTAGACCAGGTCGCCGTGGTCGCCGCCGCGGGTGTCGAAGGCGAACTGCCGGACCTCCTTGGCGGAGCCGGGCAGGCTGAGCAGCCGGTTGCCGATCAGCAGGGTGCCGAAGGGTGCGGCCTTGGTGTAGCCGGACCGGCTCGGCGGGGCGGGCCGCGCCGCGGGGGCGGTGCTCGCCGTCGCGGGTGGGGGTACCTGGTCGGCGAGGGCGGCGACGACCTGGTCGAGCCACCGGTCGGCGCTCTGCCGGTAGTCGGGTTCGCAGTCGGTGCGGGGGACGAGCCGGACGGCGCCGAGTTCGCCGAGGCGCTGGTCGAGGCGGCGGCCGTGGCCGCAGAAGTCGTCGTAGCTGGAGTCACCGAGGGCGAGGACGGCGTACCGCACCGGCCCGGAGTCGGCGGCTTCTGCCCCCGCGAGGCCGTCGGCGGTGAGACGGTCCCAGAAGGCGGAGCCGTTGTCGGGCGCCTCGCCGTCGCCGAAGGTGCTGGTGATCAGGAGGACGGGTGTCCCGTTCGCCAGGACGTTCGCCAGCACCTCGGGACCTGCCTCGTCCATGCCGAGCAGCAGCGGCTGCCAGCCCTCGGCGGCCAGCCGCTCGGCGGCCGAGGCGGCGACCTCCTCGGCGTTGCCGGTCTGCGAGGCCCAGAGCACGGCCACCGTACGGGCCGCCCCGACGGCCGCGACCGCGGGCTCGGTCCCGGGCTCGCTCGCCGCCGCGGCCTGCGCGCCGCCGGCCACCGTCCGGGAGAACGTTCCGGCGAGCATGCCGTTGATCCAGCGGGCCCGGTCCGGGTCGACGGGGGCCAGCGGCGGGAGCACCGGCACGCCGACGACGTCGGCGGGCGCGGACCCGATTCCGGCGAGGAAGCCCGCCAGGTACGTCCGCTCGGCGGCGGTCAGCACCGGCGGCGCGACCTCGGCGACGCCGAGCAGGCCGGCCAGTGCCGCGACCGGCTCCGGCGCCCCGACGACAGCGACCGCGGGCAGCGCGGCGGGCACCACCGCGGCCGCGGGCGGCTCCGGCGCCGTCCGCTGCGGCGCGGCCACCGGCCGCAGCGCGACCGCGCAGGCCTTGAACTCGGGCTGGTACGAGACGGGGTCCACCGCGTCGCTGGTGACGGCGTTGATGCTGAGGTACTCGCCGAACAGGTCGTTCCAGTGGAAGGGCGCAAAGCAGTTCCCGGGGCGGACCCGGTCCGTCACCACCGCGGGCAGCACGGCGCGCCCGCGCCGGGAGGCGACCTCCAAGTGGTCGCCCTCGGTGAGGCCGAGGGCCCGGGCGTCCTGCGGGTGGACCTCGACGAAGGGCCCCGGGTTGAGCTTGGTGAGCTTGGCGACCCTGCCGGTCTTGGTGAGGGTGTGCCACTGGTGCTGCAGCCGACCGGTGTTGAGCACGAACGGGTAGTCGTCGTCGGGGAGTTCGGCGGCGGGCAGGTGCGGCCGGGCGAAGAAGGAGGCACGTCCGGTGGCGGTCGGGAAGGCAAGCCGCGGCCGGCTGCCGTCGGGGCGCTCCAGCAGGGTCTGGCTGACGCCGTCGTTGAGGTAGCGGATCGGGTTGCGGTCCGGGCCGTCGGCGTGCGCGGCGGGCCACTGCACGGGGGTCTCGCGCAGCCGCGGGTACGTCACACCGCGCAGGTCCCACCCGGTCCTGGGGTTCCACGCCTGCTTGAGCTCCTCGAAGACCTCCTCGGCGCTCGCGTAGGTGAAGGCGTCGGCGAAGCCCATCTCACAGGCGCCCCGGGCGATGAGCTGCCAGTCGGGCAGTGCCTCGCCGACCGGGTCGGTGGCGGGGCGGGCCAGGGTGAGGTTGCGCTCGGAGTTGACCAGGACGCCTTCGGCCTCGGCCCACATCGCGGCGGGCAGCACCACGTCGGCGTAGGCGTTGGTCTCGGTGTCGGCGAACACGTCCTGGGTGATGACGAGGTCGGCGGCCTCCAGGCCGGCGATGACGGTCCGCCGGTTGGCGACCGAGGCGACCGGGTTGGTGCAGATGATCCAGCACGCCTTGACCGCGCCCTCCGCCATCTGCTCGAACATCTCGACGGTGCCCCGGCCGACCTCGGTGCGCAGGGTGCCGGCGGGCAGGTTCCACAGCTGTTCGGTGAAGGCCCGGTCCTCCGGGTCGAGGACCGAGCGCTGTCCGGGCAGTCCGGGTCCCATGTAGCCCATCTCCCGGCCGCCCATGGCGTTCGGCTGGCCGGTGAGCGAGAACGGGCCGCTGCCGGGGCGGCAGATGGCGCCGGTGGCGAGGTGCAGGTTGACCAGGGCGTTGGTGTTCCAGGTGCCGTGCGTGGACTGGTTGAGGCCCATCGTCCAGCAGCTCATCCACTCCCCCGCCTCGCCGATCAGCCGAGCGGCGGCGCGGATGTCCTCCTCCGGGATCCCGGTGATCGCGGCGACCTTCGCGGGCGGGTAGTCCCGCAGGAAGCCGGGCATCTCCTCCCAGCCGTCGGTGAACTCCTCGATGAAGGCCGGGTCGGTGTGCCCGTTCTCCACCAGCAGGTGCAGCAGGCCGTTCATCAGCGCCAGGTCCGTACCGGGTCTGATCTGCAGGAACAGGTCGGCCTTGTCGGCGGTGGCGGTGCGCCGCGGGTCGACCACGACCAGCTTGGCGCCCGCCTTGACCCGGTCCATCATCCGCAGGAACAGGATCGGGTGGCAGTCGGCCATGTTGGAGCCGATCACCAGGAAGACGTCGGCGCGGTCGAAGTCCCGGTACGAGCCGGGCGGCCCGTCCGCACCCAGCGAGAGCTTGTAGCCGCTGCCCGCACTCGCCATGCACAGGCGGGAGTTGGACTCGATCCGGCTGGTGCGGACGTACCCCTTGGCCAGCTTGTTGGCCAGGTACTGGGCCTCCAGCGTCATCTGGCCGGAGACGTAGAACGCCAGCGCGTCCGGCCCGTGCTCGTCGAGGATCGCCCGCAGGCGGCGGGCGGTGGCGGTGATCGCCGCGTCGACGGCGGTCGGTACGGCCTCGGCTCCGCGCTCGGTCCGGACCAGCGCGGTCGCCAGGCGCCCCGGGGCGGCGAGCATGTCCGCGGTGGTGGCGCCCTTGGTGCACAGCCGTCCGGCGTTGGCGGGGTGGCTGCGGTCGCCGGAGGACTTGGCGACCGTACGGCGGCCGGTCGCCGGGTCGAGCGCGACGTCGAGCAGCAGGCCGCAGCCGACGCCGCAGTACGAACAGACGGTCTGCACCGTCTCGACGGGGTTCGGGCCCGGTGCCGTCACCACGGTTCCCTCTCGCTCGGCGATCCTCGTCGCCGGCGTCGGCCCGGTGGTGGGGCGGCGCCGTCCGACAGTGGGGTCTCCCACCGTCGTCACCGTAGGAACGCGGCATTAACGAGAGATCACGAAGCCCGGGCACCGAACGTAAACCCCGCCGCACAGTGCGCGTCCGGCGGCTGTGAGCGCCCCGCGGGCACACCGGTGCTCGGCGACATCTCGCTCGTATCCGGAACGGACCGCCGGATAGGTATACCTAGTCCTGCCGACCCGGATTGCCCGGTGTGATCGGATCACGGCACGGTCGAGTCAGACACCCGCGCATGCACGCCGCGCGGGGCGCCCCAGGAGCAGACATGGCCATTGCCTCGATTCCCTTCGGACCGTCCGCGCCGGACCGGGCCGTCGATCCGGCGCGGCCGCTTCCGCGCCGGGAGTTCGCCGTCAGAGAGGCGGACGCGGCGCCGGGCACCGTCCCCACGATGCGGCGCTTCGCCGCCGAGGCGGCCCGGCGTTGGAACGTCCCCGCCGAGGCCGTCGACCGGCTGGCCCTCGTCGTCAGCGAACTGGTCACCAACGTGGTGCAGCACAGTCACAGCGTCGACGTCCTGGTCGCGATCGAGTTCGACGGGTCGGTCCTGACCGTCGAGGTCAAGGACTCCGGGATGTGGCGCAGCCGCTGGTCGGCGCGCCACATCCCGGAGGACGCCGCCACCGGCGGGCTGGGCCTGGAACTGGTGCGGCACGTCAGCACCTGGTGGCTGGCCTTCCCTTCGCCGTCCGGCACCCGGGTGGTGGCCTCCCTGACGGTTGCACCCGGGGCGCACGGCCCCTGAGCCGTGGGGGCCGTGCCCGGGTGGCCCGGGTTCGACGTGCACAGGCCTGCGACGGGATCAGATCCCGGCGGTGGGCGGGTTGGCGTCCGCGCGGGCGCAGGTGAGCGCGGACACCGGCATCGGCTCGTCCTGCAACTGCAGGACGAGGGCAGCCGGGGCGACTGGGACGCCCGCCCCGGCGGGCGTCGGAGCGGGAGCTCTTCGGAGCCGCGCTGGATCCGGCGGGTGGGGACCCCGGAGGCCCGCAGCGGGCATCGAACAGAACCGGTCGGCCGGTGAGCCGTCGGCCCAGGGGCACGGGGCGGGTTCGGCGGCGGGGACGGGGACGGTGGCGAGCGCCATGTCGACTCCTGGGGCTGCGATCGAGGGTGGCGGTGGCCCGATGCGGTGTCAGCCGACTGCGCCGTCCACCGGCACGCGGGCGACGATCCGGGTCCCGGCCGGTGACAGGAACGCCAGCCACCAGCTGGAGATGCGCTTGACCAGGTCCAACCCGCGTCCGCAGCTCGCGCCGGCGTCCTCGGCGACCCGGCGCGGGGCGGTGCGGCTCACCCACCGGCCGAAGTCCGAGACCTCGACGGTGACCGTGGGACCGTCGACGACGAGCAGCACCGTCACGTCCGGGCTGCCGCTGTGCAGGTGGACGTTGGTCACCAGCTCGGTGACGACCAGAGCCAGGGTGTCGATCGCGTCCACCGGGATCCCCCAGCGCCCGGCCGTGCTCACCACGAACCGCCGCATCGCCGGCGCGGACCGCGCCGAGGCCGGCATCACGCATCCGGCGATCCGTTCGGCGGGCTGGCCGGTCACCGGAATCGGGCGGTCGAGGACGGCCGTCGAACGGGTGGGGTATCGGCTGGTATGTGCGGCAGGGGCTTCCATCGGTGACTCGCAAGAGGCTCGAAGGGGTTGTGTTGCCATTTCAGGAAAGGCCATGCGCACCCCGCGCCACCAGCGTATTGACCACCCATTGTGAACAACACGGCCCGCCGATCGATGGGTACTCCCGGACGGAGCACTAGGTAGTAGCCGCTGACCTGCAACGATTACTGCCAGACCCGGCGACGGCGAATGCGCAGCCGGTTACATTGCGTAACACTCGCCTAAGGAACGGCGTGCAACGCGCCGGGCCGGCCGCCATCATGGGAGAGCCGCCCGCCCGTCCGCCCCAGGAGCGCCGCCGTGACCGAAGTCCGCGTCCTGCTGGACGGCCTCGTCCTGGGTGAGTCCCCCCGCTGGCACGACGGCCGCCTCTGGCTGTGCGACTGGGGCGCCCACGAGCTGCTCATCGTCGACGCGGACGGCCAGCGGGAGACCGTCGGGCGCCTCGACGCCTTCCCGTTCTGCATCGACCCGCTGCCCGACGGCCGCCTGCTGGTCGTGGCGGGCAGCGACCGCCGCCTGCTGCGCCGGGAGCCGGACGGCACCCTCACCCCGTACGCCGACCTGCGTCCGCTGTGCGACCGCCCCTGGAACGAGGTGGTCGCCGACGGGCGCGGCAACGCGTACGTCAACTGCATCGGCTTCGATCTGATGATCGGCGAGCCGCCCGGGCCGGGACTCCTCGCCCTGGTCACCCCGGACGGCGCGGCCCGGACCGTCGCCGGGGACCTCGCCTTCCCCAACGGCATGGCGATCACGCCCGACGGGGCCACCCTGCTGGTGGCCGAGTCGTACGCGTCCCGGATCACCGCCTTCGACCTCGCCCCGGACGGCGGACTGCTCGGCCGCCGCACCTGGGCCGGGATCGAGGGCTCCGCCCCGGACGGCATCGCCCTCGACGCCGAGGGCGCGCTCTGGTACGCCGACGTGCCGGGCCGGCGGTGCGTCCGGGTCCGCGAGGGCGGCGAGGTGCTGCAGACCGTCGAGGTCGACCGCGGCTGCTTCTCCTGCGCGCTCGGCACCCCCGACGGGACACCCACCCTCTTCGTCACCGCCGCCGCGTGGACCGGCACCGCGAACGCCACCGCCACCCGCACCGGCCGGCTCCTCACCGCCCCGGCCCCCGCCCCGCCGGCCGCCCGCCCGTAGCCCACGCCCGCAGCCCGCGCCCGGCCGACAGCCGGACACGGGAATTCCGTTGCCGGAAGGGACCGTACGGACGACAATCCCGCGCATGACCTCCTTGATCCGCCATGTGACGATCGACAGCCTCGACCCCTACGCCCTCGCGACCTTCTGGTCCGCGGTGCTGGACCGGCCCCTGCACGAGGACGACCACCCCGGCGACGAGATGGCGCTGATCGAGGACGCGGGGCTGCTGTTCGTCACCGTCCCCGAGGCGAAGGCCGGCAAGAACCGCGTCCACCTCGACCTCCAGCCACAGGACCGCACCCGCGACCAGGAGGTGGAGCGGGTGCTCGGGCTCGGCGCCACCCTGGTGGACGACCAGCGCAAGCCGGACGGCACCGGCTGGGTCGTCCTCGCCGACCCGGAGGGCAACGAGTTCTGCGTGGAGCGCAGCGCGGCCGAGCGGGCGTAGCCCCGCACCCGGTGCGCTCGTCCACCACGGGTGGGCGGGGGCCGACTGGCAGAAGATGGTAGGAGCGAGGTGCCCGGGTCGGCGAGGAGGTGGCGCGCATGCCGGACCGATTGGGGCCCTCGGACGCCACCATGGCGCCGGGCGGGCTGCTGGACGTGCTCGGGGTGGCGGCCGTCGTGCTGGACGACCGGGGGCGGATCGTGCTGTGGAGCCCGCCTGCGGAGGAGCTGTTCGGCTACTCGTACGAGGAGGCGGTGGGCCGCCACGCCGCGGAGCTGCTCACCGAGCCGAGCGGGCGCGACGAGGTACTGGCGGCGTTCGCGCAGGTCATGGCCGGCCAGGGGACCTGGGCCGGGGCGTTCCCGGTCCGGCACAAGAGCGGGCGCACGGTGCTGGTGGAGTTCCGCAACATGCGGCTGCAGGCGTCCAGCACCTGGTACGCGCTGGGCATCGCCTCCGAACGGGAGACGCTCGACCGGGTCGAGCGGGACCTGGCGCTGTCGGCGCGGCTGGTCGACCAGGCGCTGATCGGGCTGGCGGTGCTCGACCCGGAGCTGCGCTACGTCCTGGTCAACCCGGCGCTGGAGCGGATCAACGGCCTGCCGGCGGCGGAGCACCTCGGCCGCACCCCCGCCGAGGTCCTCCCGCACCTGGACGTGGCCGCCATCGAGGAGCGGACGCGGCAGGTGCTGGCGTCCGGGAAGCCGGTGCTGGAGGAGTTCGCCACCGGGCACGTGCCGCACGACGACGGCCGCGAGCACGCCTGGACGTCCTCCTTCTACCGGCTGGAGGACCAGGCGCACCGGGTGATCGGCCTGGCGATCTCGGTCATCGACGTCACCGAGCAGCACGAGCAGGCGAGGGCCGCCGCCCAGGCCCGCCGCCGCCTCTCGCTGATCGCGGACGCCTCGATCAGGGTGGGCACCACCCTCGACCTGCCGACCACGGCCCGGGAGCTGGCCGATGTGACGGTCCCCGAGGTCGCCGACATCGCCGCCGTGGACCTGCTCGACGCCGAGCTGCCCGGTTCGCTGGGCCGGAACACCGGCGAGGGCCCGTCCCGGTTCCGGGCGATGGCGCTGAAGGCCGCGCACTCCACCCTCGCCACCGTGGCCGCCGACCCGGTCGGCCAGGTCTCCCACTACCCGCGGCGCCGGCTGGTCGCCCAGGCCGCCGCCAGTGCCCGCCCGGTCCTGGTGCCGCGGATCCGGCCCGCCGACCTGGCCAGGATCGCCCGTTCCGAGGAGGCGGCGCAGCTGCTGCTGGAGGCCGGCGTCCACTCCTACCTCGCCGTACCGCTGATCGCCCGCGGCCACGTCCTCGGCACCCTGGACCTGAAGCGCACCCGCAACCCCGCCCCGTTCGACCGCGACGACGTGCTGCTCGCCACCGAGCTCGCCGCCCGCGCCGCGATCGCCATCGACAACGCCCGCTGGTACCAGCACCAGCGCCAGGCCGCCCTCGCGCTGCAGCGGCACCTGTTGCCGCCGCAGCACTCCCTGCAGGCGCCGGGCCTGGCCATCGCCCACCGCTACCAGCCGGCCAGCACCACCGTCGAGACCGGCGGCGACTGGTTCGACGTCATCCCGCTCGCCCACGACCGCACCGCCCTGGTGGTCGGCGACGTCATGGGTTCCGGGATCACCGCGGCCGCCACCATGGGGCAGTTGCGCACCACCACCCGGGCGCTGGCCCGGCTCGGTCCCGACCCGGCCGAGCTGCTCGGGCACCTCGACGAGACCGCGCACGACCTCGGCGACACGATGGCCACCTGCCTGATCGCCCTGTACGACCCGGCCACCCGCCGGTGCCGTCTGGCCACCGCCGGGCACCCGCCGCCGGTCCTCGCCCGGCCCGGCCAGCACCCGCACACGGTGCCGCTCGACCCGGGTCCGCCGCTGGGCGTGGGCGGGATCGCGTTCCGCACCCACGACCTGACGCTGCGGCCCGGGGACGACCTGATCCTGTTCACCGACGGGCTGATCGAGGTCCGCGACCAGGACATCGACCAGCGCCTGCAGACGCTCACCGACCTGGTCGCCGGTGCCCGGCGGCCGCTGGAGGACACCTGCGACCTGCTGCTCACCGCGCTGCTCCGGCCGGACACCCAGGACGACGTGGCCCTGCTGATCGCGCGGGTCCTGCCGACCGCCACCGTCTGAGCCGCTGCGGGGTGCCGGGCGCCCTACACCGTCGGCGCGAAGTCGTCGGCGGCGAAGGCGTGGATCGCGGCGGGGAGCAGCCCGCGGCGGGCCAGCAGGCGGCAGCGGCCGTCGGGGGCGATCTCCACGGTCAGCCGGCCCTCGGGGTCGCGGAAGACCGGGTACCCGGCCGGGCCCGCCGTCCCGGTGGGTGCCACCGGGACGCGCAGCGGTGCGGCGCCGTCGCCGAGCCGTACCCACAGCAGATATCCGGAGCCGGTGACCGGCACGGTGGTGGCCATCGCCGCTCACACCCCGATCGGGCTGAAGCCGAGCAGCCACTCGAGTGCGCCCGCCGCGCCGCGGGCGAAGGCCCGGTCGGCGGCGGAGTGCCGGGGGTCGCGGGCGCGGTCGATGGCGGCGCGCTCCTCGACCGCCAGGTCGAGTTCGGCGACCGGTCCGCGGACGACCCGCCCGGTCACCGGCGCGGGCCCGGCGGGGTCCAGTGCCCACGCGTACGCGGCGAGCGCCCCGCGGGTGTCACCGGTCGCGCGGTGCTCGCACTGCCGTGCCAGCTCGGCGGCCCCGGCCTCGACCGTCTCGCGCGGCCGGACGGCGATGAATGCTTCCTTGTGCCGGATCCTGGGCACGTCCGCTCACCTCATCACGAGTTCCGCCGCAGGGCCGTGCCGGCTCCAGCGGCCACCACCGATCATGTGTCGCACCACGATGCCCGACCCCGAACCCGCCCCGTACGTGGCGCGCCGACCGCCGTGCTCCCGTCTCTCCGGGAGGCCCACGGCGGTCCTCACCAGCCTCGGGCACGTTCGGACCGGCCTCCAGCGGGACTGCTCCGTCCGGGGTGCGCCCGTGGCCGCCGGTGGCGGGCACCGGCGGCCGCGGTCAGCTGTGGTTGACGATGACGTAGATGCCCCAGCCGATCGCGGCGAGGACGACGGCGAAGCAGAGGACGGCGGCGGTGTATCCGAGCGGTCCCGCGGTGGGGCGGCCGGCCGGTCCGTCGACCGTCCGGCCCGGCGGGTAGAGGGCGCGCAGGCCGACGGCGAACAGGGCGGGCAGGCCGGCGCCGGCCAGCAGACCGACCAGCATGATCTTCCACAGCGCGTTCAGGTTGATCCAGGAGTTCACTGCGGCACCTCGTCGGTGGGAGCGGCCGGGACGACCGAGCCGGTCCAGGTGGCGTTCACGTTCTCCGGGGTGACGGCCGGTCGGCGGGAGGCGAACCAGAACGCGATCGAGGCCAGCACCAGCACCGCGAAGATCACCGCCACGCCGGCGGTGCCGCCGATCCCGTTGGCGACCCAGTAGGCGAGCGCGCCGACCACGGCCGCGGCGGGGAGGGTGAACAGCCAGGCGGCGACCATCCGGTGGGCGATGTGCCAGCGCACCACCGCGCCCTTGCGGCCGACGCCCGCGCCGAGGATCGACCCGGTGGCCACATGGGTGGTGGAGAGGGAGTAGCCGAAGTCGGTGGAGGAGAGGATGACCGCGGCGGAGGCCGATTCGCTGGCCATGCCCTGCGGGGGGTCGATCTCGACCAGGCCCTTGCCGAGCGCCCGGATGACGCGCCAGCCGCCGATGTACGTACCGAGCGCGATCGCCACCGCGCACGAGCCGATCACCCAGGTCGGGGCGCTCGCGCCGCTCTGCAGCGTGCCGTTGGCGATCAGGGCCAGGGTGATGACGCCCATGGTCTTCTGCGCGTCGTTGGTGCCGTGGGCGAGCGAGACCATGCAGGCGGAGCCGACCTGGCCGAGCCGGAAGCCGTGCCGCTGCGGCCCCTCGGCCACCCTGCGGGTGAGGCGGTAGACCAGATAGGTGCCGAGCGCGGAGACCGCGCCGGCGATGAACGGGGACAGCGCCGCGGGCACGATCACCTTGCCGACCAGGCCCTGCCACTTGACGGCGGAGGCGCCGGCGGCGGCGATGGTGGCGCCGACCACTCCCCCGATCAGGGCGTGCGAGGAACTGGAGGGGATGCCGAGGTACCAGGTGGCGAGGTTCCACAGGATGGAGCCGGTCAGGCCGGCCATGACCACGGTCAGGGTCACGTCCTGGCTGTTCACCAGGCCGCTCGCGATGGTCGCGGCGACCGCCGTGGACAGGAACGCGCCGACCAGGTTCAGTACCGCGGAGATGGCGACGGCCACCCGCGGTGGGAGGGCACCGGTGACGATCGAGGTCGCCATCGCATTGCCGGTGTCGTGGAATCCATTGGTGAAGTCGAATCCCAGCGCGGTTACGACCACCAGCACCAGGACCACGTCGTTGCCGGTCACGTACACGAACCTAACCGCCCTCCCGACCGGGTCCGGCCAACGACACTCGAACAGCGGACGGTTCGCGGGCGGCCATCCGATCGGACCACCGACCGCCGGGTCGACGGGGTACGGGGCGTCGCCGCCCGGGCACGACCGGTGCCCGGGCGGCGGAGCCCAGGGCCGTCAGGAGGTGGCGATGCCGGGGTCGGAGAGGCCCGGCACACCGGTCTCGACGTGTCCGGCGAGGCGGCGGACGAAGTCGGCGCTCGCGTTGGAGGTCACCGTCACGTCGTACCAGTTGCGGCAGGTGCGCAGGTCGACGGTGTACCCGACGGTCGCGCCCCGGCGGACGGCGACGGTCTGCGGGGTGCCGGCGTAGGCGTTGGCCACGGTGAGCACGACGTCGCCGCTGCCGGTGTTGGTGAAGGTCAGGTCGAGGCTGCCGGTGGTGGCGTTGTGGCGGGCGGTGACCTCGGGCCCGGCGGTCTTGCCGGGGTTGCGGAAGCGGCGCAGGAAGCCGTTCGGACCGTGCACGGTCAGGTCGACGATGCCCCTGGAGTACTTGGTGTTCCAGGCGTCGGTGATGCTCTTGCCGGCCTCGGCGGTGTACGTCCACGGGCCGTCGGTGCGGTTGGGCGCGGTGACCAGGAACTGGGCGCCGGCCGCGGCCCCGCCGCTGAAGGTCAGGGCGTACTTGCCGCTCGCCGGGTCGAGCACGCCGTCCACCGAGGGCGCGTACTTCAGCGGGCGGGTCGGCTTGCTGCCGGCCTCCTGCGTGGGCATGGCGCCGGTCGCGGGCGGGGTGGGCACGTAGTCGGGGTGGCGGTTGCGGTCGGCCGGCTGGTAGGCGGCGGTCGACGGCAGGGCGGCCGGGGTCGCGTTCGAGGCGGTGAAGTCGAAGGCGGCGGTCAGGTCGCCGCAGACGGCCCGGCGCCAGGGCGAGATGTTGGGCTCCAGGACGCCGAAGCGGCGCTCCATGAAGCGGATGATCGAGGTGTGGTCGAAGGTCTCCGAGCAGGTGTAGCCGCCGGTGCTCCACGGCGAGACGACCAGCATTGGCACCCGCTGCCCGAGACCGTACGGGCCTGCGGCGTAGCCGGTGCTGCCCGGGTAGTAGTCCGCGGCGGTGGCCACGGTGGACAGGCCCTGGGCGGCGGAGGCGGGCGGGAACGGCGGGACGACGTGGTCGAAGAAGCCGTCGTTCTCGTCGTAGGTGATGAACAGCGCGGTCTTCGCCCACACCGCCGGGTTGGAGGTCAGCGCGTCCAGCACCTGCGAGATGTACCAGGCGCCGTAGTTGGCCGGCCAGTTGGGGTGCTCGGTGAACGCCTCGGGCGCGGCTATCCAGGAGATCTGGGGCAGCGTGCCGCTCTCGACGTCGCGGCGCAGCTGGTCGAAGTAGCCCTCGCCGGCCTTGGCGTCGGTGCCGGTGCGGGCCTTGTCGTAGAGCGGGTCGCCCGGCTTGGCGTTGCGGTACTTGGTGAAGTAGAGCAGCGAGTTGTCGCCGTAGTTGCCGCGGTACGCGTCGTTGATCCAGCCCCAGGAGCCGGCCGCGTCCAGGCCGTCGCCGATGTCCTGGTAGATCTTCCAGGAGACCCCGGCCTGCTCCAGGCGCTCGGGGTAGGTGGTCCAGCCGTAGCCGGCCTCCTGGTTGCCGAGGACCGGGCCGCCGCCGGTGCCGTCGTTGCCGGTGTAGCCGGTCCACATGTAGTAGCGGTTCGGGTCGGTGGAGCCGATGAACGAGCAGTGGTAGGCGTCGCAGATGGTGAAAGCGTCGGCCAGGGCGTAGTGGAACGGGATGTCCTGGCGGGTCAGGTACGCCATGGTGGTGGCGGTCTTGGCGGGCACCCACTGGTCGTACTTGCCGTTGTTGAAGGCCTTGTGACTGCCGGCCCAGTCGTGGTTCAGGTCCTGGATGAACTGCATGCCCAGGTCGTTGACCTGCGGGCGGAACGGCAGCACCTCCTTCTTGCTGCTGTCGGTCTGGTGCCACACCGACTTTCCGCTCGGCAGGGTCACCGGACGCGGGTCGCCGAAGCCCCGTACGCCCTTCATCGCCCCGAAGTAGTGGTCGAAGGAACGGTTCTCCTGCATCAGCACGACGATGTGCTCGACGTCCTGGATGGTTCCGGTGGTGCCCAGCGGGGCGATGGCCGCGGCGCGCGCGATGCTCTGCGACAGCGACGCGAACGCCGTGGTCGCACCGGCCAGTTGCAGGAAACGGCGACGGTTCAGATCTGCCATGGGGGGATGACCTCGATGTGTCACGGAGGGAGGGGGACAGTGCCACAAGGACACCGGGCGTTGGGTACCGCCCGGCGGACCATTCATGACTGCCCGCTGTACGTCAGACGAACGCATCGAGTTGTACGGACATGTGGCGCCGCGGCGCCGGCTACTGCGGGGCGGGCGCAGTCTCTGCGCCGACCGTCCAGGTGCCCGCGCGGACCCGCTCCGGCCGGTCCGCGCCGTCCCAGCGGACGAGCCACTGCCGCAGCCCTGGCAGGTACCACCGGCGGCGGGCCGCCACCAGCGTCCCGATCCGGTCCACCTGCCGGTAGTGCACCACGCGGGATCCGATCGCGAAGTCTTCCGTGGACATGCGGGGCAGGGCCTTTCTCGGGTACGGGCGCCGGCTTCTCCTGCTTCGAGAACCGGTACGGCGGGCCCCGGGTCACGCGGGCTCACCCGCACGTGTGGCCCCTCGGTGCTCGATCAGAACACAAACCCACCGAATCGAACGCACCCGACCACCCGGCATCTGCGCACCGGCACACCCGACCGCACGTTTGCCCGAGTTCCATATCGCCGTTCACACACCAGACTTGACCGACCGTCACGCACCGCAGGATTCACCGGATCAGCCGACGCCGGACAGGCGGACTTCACCCGATCATCGTTCACGTCTGTTTGATCGTGATACTTTCTGAATGGCCGTCATCGGTCGGGCGCTCGACACGTCCCCGTACGCCCGGACCGGCCGGCTGCCGCCGGTTGCACGACCGCGCGGCCTGCCCGGTCGCAGTCGCTGTGGGGCGGTGCGACCGGGCAACCGTCCCGCTGCCTCGGACCGGCCTCAGGTGCGCCACAAGGGTGGTGCCGGTCCCGGCGCCGACGCGGGACCGGCGGGTCGCCTCGCCGTCGGCGGGATCCCGGCCGATCATGGCACCGGCGGCCGACCGACAGCCGCGAGGAGGCACTGTGAACACCACCAAGGGCAACGGCCCGCTGGACGGCGCGGTCGTCGCGGTGGCGGGCGCCGCCGGACCGGCGGGGCGGGCGGCCCTGCTGCGGCTCGCCGAGGCCGGGGCCACGGTCGTCGGCTCCGACGCTGACGCGTCCCGGCTCGCGGAGGCGGTGGACGCCGCCCGCGACGCCCACGGCGGCGCCACCGTCACCGGCGACACGGTCGACCTGCTCGACCTCGACGCCACCCGCACCTGGGCGGAGCGCACCGAGCGCGAGTTCGGCCGCGTCGACGGCCTGGTGCACCTGGTCGGCGGCTGGCGCGGCTCCGCGACCTTCGCCGAGACCGACCTCGCCGACTGGGACCTGCTGGAGAAGCTGCTGATCCGCACCGTCCAGCACACCTCGCTCGCCTTCGAGGGCGCCCTCGGCCGCAGCGGCAACGGCCGGTACGTCCTGATCAGCGCCGCCGGTGCCAGCCGGCCCACCGCCGGCAACGCCGCCTACGCGGCCTCCAAGGCCGCCGCCGAGGCGTGGACCCTCGCCCTCGCCGACGCCTTCCGCAAGGCGGCCGGCGACGGCGAGCTGCACGCCGCGGCGACGATCCTGGTGGTGAAGGCGCTGGTGCACGACGCCATGCGGGCCGAGCGTCCGACCGCGAGGTTCGCCGGCTTCACCGACGTCAAGGATCTCGCCGAGGCCGTCGCCGGCCTCTGGGACCGGCCCGCCGTGGAGGTCAACGCGGCCCGCCTCTGGCTGACCGCCCAGCCCACCACCTGACGCCCCGGTCGCGGTCAAGGTCGCGGTCAAGGTCCGGTCAAGGATTGGGCCCTGGGGCGGGCGGGGGCCTATCCTTGACCCGGTTTGAACAGACACCTCGTTCGGTGAGGCGTCTTCACGGACACAGGCCACTGATCCCACCCGTCGAGAGACGCTCCGGATCAGGACAGGTCTCCCCGGCCCAAGGGGTGACCCCAAGTGGCTTCCCCGCCGTCTCGCGGGGACACGCCGTGGAGTGCCAAAGCTCTGACGAGTTGGGGTGTGCCGGGGCCCGACGTGCCCCGGCCTTCCCCCTGCCGCGCCGCCGCGACCTCCCCTCGCGGCCGGGAACGGAAGGAGGCGAGATGGACAGTAGTCCGGGTCATAGTCGGCCCCTCCCCGTGTTGTCCTCGTCGTCCTTCCCGGCCCCCGGACAGCCGCTCCTCCCCTGATCCGCGATTCCCGTCCCGCCCGTCGGGCACGGTGCGCCGCCGTGCGCCCGGGAACCGCCGTGCCGGTCCAGGGGGTGCGCAGGCGCGTCCCGGGCCGGGCCGAAGCCCCGGTCCGCCGGGGCGCCTGGGGGTGTTCACCGTGGCTTCCACCACTCTGCTCATGTCGACCACGGCCCGGCTGCGCGACCGCAA
Organism: Kitasatospora cinereorecta; assembly: GCF_024172095.1. Lineage (GTDB taxonomy): Bacteria > Actinomycetota > Actinomycetes > Streptomycetales > Streptomycetaceae > Kitasatospora > Kitasatospora cinereorecta. Next base: position 625,913 of record NZ_JAMZDX010000004.1, read on the forward strand.
GGTCGAGGTCGCGCGCCGCGCCACCGCCACCCGTACCGTCCGCTCCTCGCTGGTCTCCCTGGCCGGCCTGGTCGGCGCCCGGGTCTCCAACCCGTCCGGCGAGGAGGTCGGCCGCGTCGTCGACGTGGTCGCCCGCCTCTACGGGCCCGAGCCCTATCCCCCGGTCACCGGGCTGATCATCCGCATCGGCCGCCGCCGGGCCTTCCTCGCCGCCGACGCCCTCGGCAAGGTCGCGGCGATGGGCGTACGGCTGCGCACCGCCCGGGTCGACCTGCGCGACTACGTCCGCCGCCCGGGCGAGGTGCTGCTCGCCCGCGAGGTGATGGACCACCAACTGGTGGACGTCGACGGCGTCCAGGTCACCCGCGCCGCCGACCTGTACCTCGCGCCGCTGGCCGACCGCACCGTCCTGGTCGGCGTGGACGTCTCACTGCCCACCCTGCTGCGCCGCCTCGGCCCGCGCCGCTGGCAGACCCGCCCCACCCCGGACCGCGTCCTGGACTGGCAGTCCGTCGCCCCCTTCGGCGCGGAGGCCACCCACGGCCCGGCCGAGGTCCGGCTGCGGGCCTCCCGCTCCGCACTTCACCAGCTGCGCCCCGCCGACCTCGCCGACATCCTGGAGGACCTCGGCCGCCACGAGCGCCAGCAGCTGCTCGGCTGGCTGGAGCCCGAGCACGCCGCCGACGCGCTGGAGGAGATGGAACCCGCCGAGCTGGAGAACCTGCTCCGCGAGGCCCCGCCCGAGCACGCCGCCCGGCTGCTCGACGAGATGGAGCCCGACGAGGCCGCCGACGCCCTGCGCGACCTCAAGCCCGGCGAGCGGGAAACCCTGCTGGCCCGCATCCCCGAGGCCGAGGCGGCCGAGCTGCGCACCCTGCTCACCCACCGCGAGGGCACCGCGGGCGGCGCGATGACCACCCTGCTGGTCACCGCCCACCCGGCGCAGACCATCGCCGAGGTCCGGGCCGAACTGGCCGCGCAGGCCGAGCACCGCACCGAGATCGACGCCGTCACCGTGCTGGACGACGACGGCCGCCTGGTCGCCGACATCCCGCTGTTCGACCTCGCGGTCGCGGAGGACGCCGCCCTGGTCGGCGACCTCGCCCAGTGGCTCGCCCAGTTCGGCCCGACCGTCACCGTCCGGCCCGACACCCGCCTGGCCGAGGCCGCCGACCACCTGGTCGCCGCCCGCGCCACCTCCCTGCTCGTCGTCGACGACACCGGCCGTCCGCTCGGCCGGGTCCTCGCCGACGACATCCTCGACTCCCTGCTGCCCGAGCGCGGGCGCCTGCACTTCCGGAGGCTCCTCAAGTGACCCGCGACCTCGACACCGTCACCGCGCCCACGAGCGCCTCCCCCGCCGCACTCCCGTCTCCGGCCGCACCCGCCACCCGCCGCCGCGGCTGGCGCCGTATCGCCGCCGTCGCCATGGTCGCCGGCCCCGGACTGGTCGCCGCCAACGCCGGCAACGACGCCGCCGGCATCGCCACCTACGCCAGCGCCGGCTCCCAGTTCGCGTACGGCACGCTGTTCTTCATGGTGCTGGTCACCATCGCCCTGGTGATGGTCCAGGAGATGGCCGTCCGGCTCGGTGCCCACACCGGCAAGGGCCTGGGCGCCCTCATCCGCGAGCAGTTCAGCCTCCGCCTCACCGCGCTCGCCGTGTTCTGCCTGCTGCTCGCCAACACCGGCCTGGTGGTCAGCGAGTTCGCCGGCATCGGCGCCGCGTTCGAACTGCTCGGCGTCCCCAAGTGGGCGGTCATCCCGCCGGCCGCGGTCCTGCTCTGGTCACTGGTGCTGTTCGGCAGCTACAAGTGGGCCGAGCGGATCTTCCTGGTGATGTCGCTCGCCTTCTTCGCCTACCCGGTCGCGATGATCCTCGGCCACCCCGACTGGGGCCAGGTCGGCGAACACCTCGCCGTCCCGCACTTCCAGCCCGGCAAGGACTTCGTCCTGCTGGCCGTCGCCCTGATCGGCACCACCGTCAGCCCCTACATGCAGTTCTACGCCGCCGCCGGCGTCGTCGACCGCGGCGCCAAGCCCGCCGACTACAAGCTCATCCGGGCCGACGCCGTCCTCGGCGCCGTGTTCGCCTGCCTGATCAGCCTCACCATCATCATCGCCACCGCCGCCGCCATCGGCGGCACCGGCCCGCTGGAGTCCGCCGCCCAGGCCGCCGAGGCCCTCAGGCCGGTCGCCGGCCACAGCGCCGAACTCCTCTTCGCCTTCGGCCTGATCGGCGCCTCCGCCCTGGCCGGCGCCGTCGTCCCGCTCTCTGCCAGCTACGCCGTCGGCGAGGCCGCCGGCGTCGAACGCTCCGTCTCCCGCAGCTTCCGCGACGCCCCGCTCTTCCTCGGCCTGTTCACCGCCCAGATCGCCCTCGGCGCGATCGTCGCCCTCACCCCCGTCGACGTCATCCAACTCCTCATCGGCACCCAGGTCCTCCAGGGCCTGATCAGCCCGATCGTGCTGGTCTACCTGCTCGTCCTGACCAACCGCCGGTCCGTCCTCGGCGACGCCGCCAACAGCCCCCGCTACCGCATCGCCGCCACCACCGTCGTCGTCGGCGTCGCCGCGATGTCCACCGTCCTGCTCGTCCAGACCGTCCTCGGCTGGCTCGGCCTCGCCTGAGCCCCGCACCCGTCCGAAGGAGCACCCCCACCATGCGCCGCCTCGCCCCCCACCTGGCCTTCACCGCGATGTTCGCCTGGGCCGCGTACGTCGCCCTCTGGATCCACGCCGGCCCCTGACCGCCGCGCTGCTAGCCCCCTGCCCGGTCCCGGTGGTGATCGTCCGCCCGCGGTGGCGCGCGAGGTACGGTGTCGCGAAATGACGTGACGTACTCCCCGGCGAATCGCGACAGTGAACCCATGACCTCGAACCGCGCCACCGTCCTCATCATCGGGGCCGGGCTCTCCGGCATCGGCGTCGCCTGCCGGCTGCGCCGGGAGCTCCCGGACCGGGACTTCGCGATCCTGGAACGCCGCGACCGGATCGGCGGCACCTGGGACCTCTTCCGCTACCCGGGCGTCCGGTCGGACTCCGACATGTTCTCGTTCGGCTACGAGTTCCGCCCGTGGAACGGCCTGAAGGTGCTGGCCGACGGCGAGTCGATCCGCTCGTACGTGGCGGCGACCGCCGAGGAGTACGGCGTCGACCGGTCGATCCACTACGGCCTGCGGGTGGTGGCCGCCGACTGGTCGAGCGAGCGGCAGCAGTGGACCGTCACCGCCGTGCGCGAGGCGACCGGCGGGACGGAGACGTGGACCTGTTCGTTCCTCGTCACCTGCACCGGCTACTACGACTACGACCGCGGCCACCTGCCCGGGTTTCCCGGTGCCGAACGGTTCGGGGGCGTCCTGGTCCACCCGCAGCACTGGCCGCAGGAGCTCGACCACACCGGGAAGCGGGTCGCGGTGATCGGCAGCGGCGCCACCGCCGTCACCCTCGTCCCGGCGATGGCCGAGCGGGCGGCGCACGTGACGATGGTGCAGCGCTCCCCGTCGTACGTCTTCTCGCTGCCGTCGGTCGACCGGGTCACCGCCTGGCAGCGCAGGTTCCTGCCGGAGTCGCTGGTGCACCGGATGGCCCGCCGGCGCAACATCCGGATGCAGCGCACCGTGTTCCGGGCGGCCCGGCGCTTCCCCGGGGCGACGCGCCGGCTGCTGCTGGCCGGGGTGCGCCGCGGGGTCGGCCGGGACTTCGACATGACCCATTTCAGCCCGCGGTACGCCCCGTGGGACGAGCGGCTGTGCGCCGTACCGGACGGCGACCTCTTCCGGGTGCTCCGCGAGGGCCGGGCCTCCGTCGTCACCGACGCGATTCTGACCTTCACGGCCACCGGGATCCGGCTCGCGTCCGGTCGGGAGGTCGACGCCGACATCGTCGTCACCGCCACCGGCCTCAACCTCCAGGCCCTCGGCGGCGCGACGGTCCGGGTCGACGGTGCGGTCCGCGACCTGCACGACGTCTGCACCTACAAGAGCGTCATGCTGGAGGGCATCCCCAACCTGGCGTGGGTCTTCGGCTACACCAACGCGTCCTGGACCCTGAAGGTCGACCTGTCCGCCGCCTACCTGGTGCGACTGCTGCGGCACCTGGACACCACCGGCCGGACGGTTGCCGTACCGGTCGACCGGGCGGCCAACGCGACCGCGGCGGGCGTGGTCGACGAGCTGTCGTCGGGCTACATCCGGCGGGCGAAGGACATCATGCCGCGGCAGGGACGGGACTTCCCGTGGCGGATGGTCATGGACTACCGGCACGACCGGAAGGTGCTGCTGTCCGACCCGATCGCGGACGGCGTCCTGGAGTTCCACGGCCGCCCCGATGGCGACCGTACGGCGGAATCGTCGGCCTGACCGAGGGCCGGCAGCGCCCGCCCCGCCGCGTCCCGGTCCGCCGGGTGGGCGGCGGACCGGCGGCGGACCGCTACTCGAAGCGGGACGGGTCGCCCGCGCCGTACCGGACGATCTCCGCCTCGCCGCTGGAGAAGTCGACGACCGTGGTCGGCTCGGTGCCGCAGTCGCCGGAGTCGACCACGGCGTCCAGGACGTGGTCCAGGCGTTCCTTGATCTCCCAGCCCTGGGTCATCGGCTCGTCGTCGCCGGGCAGCAGCAGCGTGCTGGAGACCAGGGGCTCGCCGAGCCCGGCGAGCAGGGCGCGGGTGACGGGGTGGTCGGGGATCCGGACACCGACCGTCTTCTTCTTCGGGTGCAGCAGTCGGCGCGGGACTTCCTTGGTGGCGGGGAGGATGAAGGTGTAGCTGCCCGGCGTCGCGGCCTTCACGGCGCGGAAGACGTTGTTGTCGAGCTGGACGAACTGCCCGAGCTGGGCGAAGTCCTCGCACATCAGGGTGAAGTGGTGGCGCTCGTCGAGCCGCCGGATCGTGCGGATCCGTTCGAGGCCGTCGCGGTTGTCGAGCCGGCAGCCGAGGGCGAAACAGGAGTCGGTCGGGTACGCGATGAGGGCGCCGGTCCGGAGGCTGTCGACCACGGTGCCGATGGTGCGCGCTTGCGGGGTCTGCGGGTGAACGTCGAAGTACTTCGCCATTGGCCGACCTTACGGGATCCCGGCTTCCCTCGGCTGCACCCGCGGCGCCCCGGGTCGCACGCGCGCCTCGGGCGGTGCCCGTCGCGCCCGCGAGGGAGCGGCCGCGCCGCCGGTCCCGGGCGAGCCTGACCGACGGCGGGCGGGCCAGGTGGCCGTCAGGCGAGGGCCGCCGGAACGGGCGTGCCCGGCTCGGCGTGCAGGCGGTAGCGGCCGCTCTCCCCGTCGCGCCGGACGAGACCGCCGGTCGGCTGCGGGAAGTGGGTGCCGAGCAGCAGGGTGTCGGTGTCGGCCAGGGCGGTGAGCAGCCGGTTGCGGGTGCGGACGGCCTGCGCGGGGTCGGCGTCGACGCAGCTGGTCAGGTGGGGGTGGGCGAGCTGGACGGGGTGGTGGATGCTGTCGCCGGTGATCAGGGCGGACCGGCCGCTGCCGTGCAGTTCGACGGCGAGCTGCCCGGGGGTGTGGCCGGGTGCGGGGACCAGCCGGACTCCGTCGGCGACCTCGATGCCCTGCTCCGGGACGTCGACGGCGTCGTACTGCCCGCTGTCGCGTACCGGGTGGACCGAGTCGGCGAACATCTGGCGGCGGGCCGGGTCGAGGTCGACGGACGCCCAGTGGTCCCACTCGGCGCGCGCGGTCAGGTACCGGGCGCGGCGGAAGGCGGGCTCCCAACGGCCTTCGTGCAGCCGGGTGTTCCAGCCGACGTGGTCGGTGTGCAGGTGGGTGGTGATGACCAGGTCGACGGTGTCCGGGGCGAATCCGGCGGCTGTCAGCCGCTCGTCGAAGTCGGTGTCCAGGCCGTCCCAGGCGGGGTTCGCCCGGGACTTGCCGTTGCCGATCCCGGTGTCGACGAGGATCCGCAGGCCGCCGGCCTCCACCGCGAAGCTGTGGCTGACCAGCAGCGGAGCCTTCGCGTCGGCGAACTCCGGCCGCAGCCAGGGGGTGGCGTCCAGCACCTCGCCGGTCGCCCCGGGGAGCAGCCAGGTGCCGGTCTCGGCGGGGAGGGCGATCTCGTCGATCCGTCGGACTACGATGTCGCCGAGGCTCCACGCCACCGTGGCGTCGGTGGTGGGGTGCGGGGTCGCATCGGTCGGGTTCATGGGGGCGGTCCGTGCCTTTCGGGCGGTGCGGATGATCGACAGTTCACAGGACGGCCTGAACGGGCCGACGGTTCGTCAGGAGGCGTGCGGCGCGCGGTACTGCCGCAGCGCGGCGAGGGCCGCGAGCGTGAGGACGGAGATGACGGCGGTGTACGCCAGGACGGCAACGGTGAGGCCGGCCCGGGTGGTGAGCCATCCGGCACCGATCGCGGGCAGGCTCATCGCCAGGTAGCTGAGCACGTAGAAGGCGGCCAGCGTGCCGGCCCGCTCCTTCGGCGCGGCGGGCGGGAGGACCAGGCGCAGCGCGCCCTGGTTGACGGCACCGAAGCCCGCACCCGCCAGGGCGGTGGCGGCGAACAGGGCCGTCGGGCTGCGCAGGTGCGGGGCGGCGGCGGTCAGCAGCGCGGCCGGGAGCAGGGCGGCGGCGCCGAGCCGGACCGCTCCGGTCGCGGGCAGCGGCGCGGTGGCCCGGACGGCGAGGGCCGCACTGGTGGTGAGCGTGAAGAACACCAGGCCGCGGGCGGACGCCGGAATGGCCGGGTCGGTCAGGCGGGCGAGCGAGGGGCCGAGCGAGGAGTAGAAGCCCCCCAGGGCCCAGGCGGCGGCGACGGCGGGGCCGGCGAGGAGCAGGGCGCGGCGCGAGGCCGGGGCCGGGGCGAGCGAGGGTCGCAGCGAGCGCAGCGCTCCGGGTCGTGGGACGGCGCTCTCCCGGGTGAGCGCCACGCCTGCGGCCTGCGCGAGGAACAGGGCCGCGAGCACAAGGTAGACGGTGCGGGTCGGAGCGGGGGCGAAGGCGACCAGGGCGGTGGCGACCAGCACGCCGGCGGCCATGCCGCCGACCGGGGTGAGGCTGTTGGCGAGGGCGGCCCGCCCGGGCCGGCGCGGGTCCTCGGTCTCCAGCAGGGCGGCGCCGGCGGCGCTGGTGGCGGCCCCCGTGGCGAGGCCCTGGACGATCCGGGCGGCGATCAGTCCGGCCGCGTCGTGGGCGGTGGCGAGCAGGGCCATGGCGGCGGTCTCGGCGGCCAGCGCGCCGAGCAGGACGGGCCTGCGGCCGAGGTGGTCCGAGAGGGTCCCGGTGCAGAGCAGGGCGAGGAGCAGCGCCACGGCGTACGCGGCGAAGACGACCGTGACGCTGAGCGCGGAGAGGTGCCAGTCGGCCTGGTAGCGGGCGTAGAGCGGGGTGGGGGCGCTGGAGGCGGCGAGCAGGCCGGCGAGGACGCAGGCGTGGAGGGCGAAGGCGCCGCGGCGACCGATCCGGGGCCGGAGCGATCGACGGGGCCGGGTCTGAGTGCGGGTGCGGGGTGGGGTGGGCGGTACGAGAGTCCGGGGCATGGCCTCTTCCCGACTGCTAACGCGAAATGTTTGCGTTAGCGAGCATGGCATATCCGGCGCCCTTGTCGCAAATATTTAGCTTTAGCGGCACCCGTCCCGCCGCGAGGCGCCGTCAGTCCGTCGTCAGCGCCGCCCGGACCAGCCCCTGCGCGTACGCCACCGACAGCCCGTCCGGGCGGAACAGGATCCGGTACACCAGCGGCGCCACCACCGCGTCCATCAGCGCCTCGACCCCCGGGACCGCCTCGCCGCGACCCGCCGCCCTCACCCCGATCGCCCGCAGCTGCTCGGCCGCGTAGTCCGAACAGCGGCCGGCCACCCCCTCGTCGGCTGCGCCCCCCACCGCGTCGCGCAGGTACAGCCGGCCGGCCGGCGATCCCAGCTCCTCGACGAACTGCTCGGCCCACGCCTCCAGGTCCTCGCGCAGCCCGCCGCGGTCCGCCGGCGGGCCGTCCGGCCGCAGCCGCTCCAGCGCGACGTCCGCCAGCAGGGTCGCGAGGTCGCCCCACCGCCGGTAGACCGTCGACGGCGTGACCCCCGCCCGCGTCGCGATGGCCGGCACCGCGACCGCCCCGCGCCCGCCCTCCGCCTCCAGTTCCCGCACCGCCCGGTGCACCGCCTGCTGAACCCGCGCACTGCGCCCACCGGGGCGCGCCACCGCCTTCTCGCTCATGCGGCCAGGCTAACGCAGGATATTCGCGTTAGCCGTGTCGCCGCCGGGACCGACCCCGGCTGCGGGGGCGACGGTCAGAGCACGCCGGGGTGGATGACGGCCAGCCGGGCGCGGGTCGGGTCGAGGACGACGTCCCGACGGTGGCGGCGGGCCTCCAGGGACTCCGCCCGGGCGACCGCACACTCCAGGGCGTGCTCGGCTCCGGTCGCTTCGACGATGAAGACGTGACTGCCGGCCGGGTGTCCGTCGAGGTGGGGGATTTCTACCCGCCAACGGCGCAGGGGCTCCGCATACATCGGGACCTCCTCTCGCTGACACCGTACGAAGGCGGATTATTGCCGTCAAGGGGACGAACTCAGCGATTATTAATTCCTTCCAGCGGCAGAAATGGGACGGCGCCGGTACTGTTCAGACATGAGCGTGTCAGCCCGACGCACCCGCACCAGGGACGCCCTGCTCGCCGTCCTCGCCGAGCACGGCACCGTCAGCCGCGCCGACCTCAGCCGGCTCAGCGGCCTGTCCCGGTCGGCGGTCAGCAGCGCCGTCGCCGAACTGCTCGCCGACGGGCAGGTCACCGAGGACCCGGCCCAGGCCGCCCCGGGCGCCGGGCGCGGCCGCCGCCCGACCGGCGTCAGCCTGCGGCGCGGCGCGGGCGTGGTGCTGGCCCTCGACCTCGGCCACGCGCACATCTCGGCCGCCGTCGCCACCACCGCCGGGGTGATCATCGCCGAGGAGGGCGCGGCGCTCGACGTCGACAACCGCCCGCAGGAGGCGCTGGACGCCGTCGTCGTCCTCGCCGACCGGGCGCTGGAGCGCTCCGGGCACCGCCGGAGCGACCTGGCCGGCGTCGCCGCCGGCGTCCCGGCCGTCCTCGACCCGCGCACCGGGGTCGTCCGCGCGCCGACCAAACTCAGCCGCTGGCTCGGCATGAACCCGGGCGAAGCGCTCGCCCGGGCGCTCGGCCGCCCGGTGGAGATCGGCAACGACGCCGAACTCGGCGCCCGCGGCGAACGCGCGTACGGCGCGGCCCGCGGCATCGACGACCTGATCTACGTCAAGGCCTCGCACGGCATCGGGGCCGGCCTGGTGCTCGGCGGCCGCGTCTACGTCGGGGCGACCGGCGCGTCCGGCGAGATCGGGCACATCCAGCTGCCCGGCGCCGCCAATCTCTGCCGCTGCGGCAACCGAGGCTGCCTGGAGACGGTGGTGTCGATCGGCGACGTCCGCCGCCAGCTGCTCCATGTGCTCCTGGTGCGCAACGAGGAGGACCTGCCGCCGCTCGCCGAGCTGAGCACGGAGCCGGCCGCCGCCCGGGTCATCACCGAGACCGGGCGGACCCTCGGCCGCGTCCTGGCCGACCTGGTCAACGTCCTCAATCCGGCCGCCATCGTCATCGGCGGCGAACTCGGTCTGGCGGGCGCCCCGTTGGTCGCGGGCGTACGCGAGTCGGTCGACCGGTACGCGCAGCCGGTGTCGGTCGGCGCGGTGGACGTCCGGGCCAGTGCGCTGGGGCTCAAGGCGGAGCTGTACGGCGCGATCACGGCGGCGGCCGAGCAGGCCCGCCGGGCGTAGTCACCTCCTCCCGTTCGGCTGCTCCGCTGCGGCCGCGAGGTAGGCAAAGACTTCGTTGCAAAGAAACGTTGGCGATCGCTACGCTGCCGTCCATGACGGAACCTCAGCCCGCCGTGCGCAGCCTCGATCCGCGCTCCCTGCGCGGTCTCGCCCACCCGCTCCGGATGCGGCTGCTGGCCGCGCTGCGCGAGGACGGACCGGCCACCGCGACCAGGCTGGCCGCCCGGCTCGGCGAATCCTCCGCCTCGGTCAGCTACCACCTGCGCCAGCTCGGCGCGCACGGCTTCATCGCCGAGGACCCGGACCGCGGTACCACCCGGGAGCGGTGGTGGCGGGCCGAGCACCGCGGCCACCGGTTCGACAGCCTGGAGGAGTTCCTGGAGAACCCGGACCCCGAAGTGCGCGGCGCCATGGGCGTGTTCCTGAACGAGGTGGCCGCCGTCCACGACCGGGAGCTGAGCGGCTGGCTCGCCACCGCCGCTGGCTGGCCCGCGGAGTGGCGCCGCAGCTGGGACATGAGCGACTTCACCCTCCGCCTGACTCCCGAGCTCACCCGCGAACTGGCCGAGCGGGCCCACGAACTGGTGCAGAGCTTCCGCGACCGGGCCGCCGCCGACGGCGACAGCGAGCAGGCCGTCCCGGTCCGCATCCACCTGCACGCCTTCCCGCTGCCCACCGACGGGCGCCAGGCGAGCCGCCCGTGACTGCCACCGTCCCCGCTCCCACCGACGCGGGCGCGGGCGCCGGGGAGTCGGGGACCGCCCCGGACCGGCGGCCGCTGGTCGCCCTGCTGACCGCGAACCTGGTCTCGATCACCGGCAACGCCCTCTCCGCCATCGGCGTGCCGTGGTTCGTCCTGGAGACCACCCACAGCGCCTCCCGCGCCGGCCTGGTGGCCTTCTGCGGCCTGCTGCCGCTGGCGGTGTCGGCGCTGGCCGGCGGCCCGCTCGTCGACCGGCTGGGACGGCTGCGCGCCTCCGTGCTCTCGGACGCGGTGTGCGGGACGGCCATCGGGCTGATCCCGCTCCTGCACTGGGCCGGAGTGCTGCGGTTCTGGCAGCTCTGCGTCCTGATGGCGGTCAACGGCCTGTTCCGGGCGCCGGGCGAGACCGCCCGCCAGGTGCTCACCCCCGATCTGGCCGACCGCGCGGGCGTCCCGCTGGCCCGGGCCATGAGCCTGTACACCGGCGCGTCCAGAGGGGCCCGGCTGTTCGGTGCCTCGACCGCCGGCGTGCTGATCGCGGTGTTCGGCGCGGAGTGGGTCCTCGGCCTGGACACGGTGACCTTCGGCGTCTCGGCCCTGCTGGTCGCCCTCGGCCTGCGGCGGGTCCCCGCCGCCCGGCCGCGCCGGGACGCGGCCCCGGCGGGCTTCGCGACGTACCGCGCCGAGCTGCGCGAGGGCCTGGATTTCCTGCTCGGCCAGCGGCTGCTGCTCGCCGTCACGCTGGTCCTGATGGTCACCAACGGCCTGGACCAGGCCTGGAGCGCCGTCCTGCTGCCCGTCCACGCCGCGCGCGACCTCGGCGGTTCGGTCGACCTCGGCCTGCTCGCCGGCCTCTTCTCGGCCGGCGCCCTCGCCGGATCGCTGCTGTACGCCGCATGGGGTGACCGGCTCCCCCGCCGGACGCTCTACGCCTGCTGCCTGATCCTCAGCGGCTGCCCGCGGATGCTGGTCGCCGCGTTCGCCCCCGGCCTGCTGCCGCTCGGCGTCACCCTGGCCGTCGCCGGCCTGGCCGCCGGGATCCTCAACCCGATCGTCTCGACCGTGCTCTACGAATCCGTGCCGGACGCGCTGCGCAGCCGGGTGACGGGCGTCCTGGCGGCGGGCGTGCTGATGGCGACGCCGCTCGGCGCCCTGGTCTGCGGCTTCCTGGTCGAGGGGGCCGGCCTGACGGCGGCCCTGGTCCTGGTCGGCGGCGCGTACCTGCTGGTCTCGCTCGGCCCGTCGGTCCTCCCTGCCTGGCGCCGGATGGACGCTGCGAACGACGCGGACGGCACAGCGGACGGCGGTGAGCCGGGGCGGTGACCGTGCCGCCCGTCCGCGCGTCCGTGCGCCTCACCCCGCCCGCAGGTAGGTCGAGCGGACCAGGTCGAGGTACCGGTCGAAGTCGGCATGCGGACGGTCCTGGGCGCCGCGGCGGTGCAGTTCGAGCCGCCCGTCCGGGTGCAGCCGCAGGGTGGTGGTGGCGGCCCGGGGCCGCGTGTCCGGGCCGCCGCCGGTGAGCGGGCCGGCACCGAGGACGGGCACGGCGGGCGGGAACATCGCCACCGCCTCGGCCGCCGTCGCCGCGGGCCGGTGGCCGGTGCGGTTGGCGCTGCTCACGTAGAGCACGGGATGACCGGCGATGACCGGCAGCAGCGGTGCCCAGCGGGCGCCGAACAGCATGGTCCAGCCGTCCCGGGTGGCCGGGGCCAGCCAGGCGGGCCGCGCCGCACCGGGGCGCAGCGGCAGCAGCAGGGTCACCAGCTCCTCGGCGAGCAGCCGGCGGACGGCGGCGGTGCGGGCCGGGTCGAGGTCGAGGACGGCGTCGAGCGCGGCGAGGGTGGCCGGGTCGTGCACCCACAGGGCGACGGCCTGGTCGGTGGGGCGGTCCTTGGCCGTGTTGACGGCGGCCGGATCGGTGCCTGCGACGACGTACGTCAGCGGTGCGGGGTTGGGCAGCACCACCGCCGTACCGCGGTGCAGGGCGATCCGTGCGCCGTCGGGGTCGACGGTGCCGGCGCTCTCCCGGCCGGCGCTCACGACCGGGCCGCCGGGAGGGTCCGCAGCCCGTCGAGGTAGGCGGCGAAGGCGGTGTCGTCGACGACCGCCCGGCCGGCCCGGTAGGCCTGCGTCTTCACCCAGGCCGTCGCCTGCCGCGCCTGCTCCGGGTCGAGGACGTGGCCGAGGCGGGCGGCGACCGCCGTGACCACGCGGGCGCTGGCGAGTTGGGTGAGCACGGTGGTCGGGGCGATGCCGAGCAGCCGCTCCGGGTCGAACGGCTGGAACAGGTCCGGGTGGACGAACGGCGTGCCGGTGGAGATGGTGCCGACGCCGGTGCCGACCACGGGGGTGGTGACGGTGAGCGGCACGCCGGTCTCCGCGGAGACCGTCCGGGCGATCCGGGGCAGGGCGGTGAGGTCCGGGGCGGTCCACCAGGCCGGGGTGTCGGTGCCGAGCAGCCGGGCCGTCCGGGCCGGGTCGTGGGCCAGCAGGAACAGCAGTTGTTCGGTGGCGGCCATGCCGCTGCGCTCGGCGATGCCCAGCCAGGAGGCGGACACCACCCGGGTGCCCGCCCGCAGCGCCTCCAGGGTGTTGGCGAGGCCGAGGCCGAGGTCGTTGTGCAGGTGGGAGGCGAGCACCACGTCCGGTCCGGCGGCGGCGCCGACCCGGGCGAACAGTTCGGCGGCCTCGCCGGGCAGGTGGACGCCGACGGTGTCGGCCAGCACGACCGTGCCCGCGCCGGCCGCGGTCAGCGTGCCCGCGTACGCGCCCATCAGCCCGTGGTCGGCGCGGGAGGCGTCGGCGAGGCAGATGTCGACGGCCACCCGGTCGTCCGTGTCGCGGGCGTCCTTGACCAGGGCGAGCGCCGACTCCAGGGCGTCGCGGGCCGGGCGGTGGGTCATGGTGTGGGCCATCGCCTCGGAGGCCGGCACCACCACCATGACCCGGGCGTTCGCGGTGCCCCGTACCGCGGCGAGCGCCTGGCGCACGTCGGCGCTCCTCCCCCGGCACACCGCGGCGACGCCGACCGCTCCCTCGGCCTCCACCGCGACCCGCCGCACCGCCTCGAACTCCTCGCCGCACACTGCGGGGAACCCGGCCGCGAACACCACGTGCCGCGGCCCGTCCGCGCCGAACATCCGTCCCTGGGCCCGCGCCAGCCGTACCCGGAACGCGGCCGACATCAGCGTCTTGGCCTGCGCCCCGTCCCGCGCCGACTCCTCCCAGAGCACCACCCGCCCCGCCCGCGCGGACTCCCTGACCACGTCCTGTTCCACCACGGCCTCCCCTGCCGACGCCGGCCTCCCGCTGCGGTCGGCCACCGCTTGCGCACTCTAGGCCGCAGGCCCGCCCCGGGGCGGTGGTGGCGGTCAGCGTGTCACCCGGCGGGTCGGAGAATCCCCAAGGCACTTGTCATGGGCCGTACCGGCCGATATGGACCGCGGGAGAGCTCTCGGCGGCGCTCCGCAGACGACCCTGGCGCACCGGCGCGCCGTACCCTAGGGTGGCGGACTACCGAACGATCGGTCGGCATTTCGGTCGGGTTTTCGGTCAGGTTGCAGGGAGTGACCAGGGAGTGGCCATGGACGACAGCGAGCAGATGAACCGCGACGAGCTGGCCGCCCTCCAGCTCACCCGACTCCGCTGGTCCCTCGAACACGCCTATCGCAACGTCGACTTCTACCGCCGCTCGTTCGACGCCGCCGGCGTCCACCCCGACGACTGCCGCAGCCTCGCCGACCTCGCCCGCTTCCCCTTCACCGGCAAGCGCGACCTGCGTGACAACTACCCCTTCGGCATGTTCGCCGTACCGATGGACCAGGTCCGCCGGCTGCACGCCTCCAGCGGCACCACCGGCAAGCCCACCGTGGTCGGCTACACCGAGGGCGACCTGGAGACCTGGGCCAACGTGGTCGCCCGCTCCATCCGCGCGGCCGGCGGCCGCCCCGGCGACAAGGTCCACATCTCGTACGGCTACGGCCTGTTCACCGGCGGCCTCGGCGCCCACTACGGCGCCGAGCGCGCCGGCTGCACCGTCATCCCCGCCTCCGGCGGCATGACCGCCCGCCAGGTCCAGCTGATCCAGGACTTCCGGCCCGAGATCATCATGGTCACCCCGTCCTACCTGCTCACCCTGCTCGACGAGTTCGAACGGCAGGGCGTCGACCCCCGCAGCACCTCACTGCGCGTCGGCATCTTCGGCGCCGAGCCCTGGACCGAGGAGATGCGCCGCGAGATCGAGGAGCGGATGGACATCGACGCCGTCGACATCTACGGCCTCTCCGAGGTGATCGGCCCCGGCGTCGCCCAGGAGTGCGTGGAGACCAAGGACGGCCTGCACATCTGGGAGGACCACTTCTACCCGGAGGTCGTCGACCCGATCACCGGCGAGGTCCTGCCCGACGGCGAGTCCGGCGAACTCGTCTTCACCTCGCTCACCAAGGAGGCCATGCCGGTCGTCCGCTACCGCACCCGCGACCTCACCCGCCTCCTCCCCGGCACCGCCCGCCCCGCCTTCCGGCGGATGGAGAAGATCACCGGCCGCAGCGACGACATGATCATCCTCCGTGGGGTGAACCTCTTCCCCACCCAGATCGAGGAGATCGTGCTGCGCGAGGCCGCCGTCGCGCCCCACTTCCAACTGGTCCTCACCCGCCGCGGCCGGATGGACCACCTCACCGTCCGCGTCGAGGCCCGCCACACCTCCTCCACCCCCCAGCGCGAAGCCGCCGCGGCCACCATCGCCCGCGGCATCAAGGACGGCGTCGGCGTCACCGCTGACGTCGAGATCGTCGACCCCGAAACCCTGGAGCGCTCGGTCGGCAAGCTCAAGCGTCTGATCGACCGCCGCTGACCCGACGGCCCCGGCGGATAACGAATGCGCTGCTGTTCGCCGTCGATTCGTCCGCTTTCACCGTGATCATCCGGCAACGAACCATGCGGCGGTGCGCGGGCCACCGCTAGGGTGCCCCGCATGCTTTCCGCCATCGACACCCATTCCACGGCCTACCTGTACGGACGCGTCATCGGGCAGACCGCCGTCCTGGCCACCGGCGTCACGCTCGCCTGGGTGTTCACCCGCAAGTGGCGCAATCCGGCCGCCCTCACGCCGGAGGAACTGCCCCGCGTCACCGCGCTCCGCCGCAAGCGCCGGGGCCTGCTCGCCCTCGGCCTCGCCGTGGTCTGCGTCCTCTCCTTCACGCAGACCTTCCTGAGCCTGCGGAGCGAGAGCCCGTACGGAGCGGCCACCGCGACCGGGCCGACCGACCGGACCGTCGACGCACCCGACACCGTCGCCGGCTACCACCTCATCACCGGCCAGGCCGCGGCCGACCTCGCCGCGAAGCACGCCAACAGCACCTCCGAGCGAATCTGGTACTACTCGAAGACCCCGGGCGGCACCCAGCCCAACCTCATCTTCTCCGCATCGAACGCCGCCTGGAATCCGAAGGGCGCCGCCGAGAAGTCCCAGCACTCCCTGGACTGGCTCCTGGTCAATTTCTTCGCCGGCGCCAAGGTCGAGGACGCGAAGGACGTCGACGCCGGTCCGCTCGGCGGTCTGATGCGCTGCGGCCACACCACCACCAACAACCTGCTCATCTGCCGCTGGGAGGACGCCTCGACCGGTGGCACCGTCATGGCCCCCGGCGTCACCGACGTCCAGCAGGCCTCGGCCCTCACCCTCCAGTTCCGCAACGCCGCCGAGCACTGACCACGTCCACGCGGGGCCCTTGCTCCGACGGACCGGCTCGGTGATCATCGACGGATGTTCGAGCTTCTGCCGGGAACGGGCCTGGCCCTTCCGTACGGTGCCGGGGTGCTGCGGTTCGGCATGACCGAGCGGGAGGCCCAGTGGGCGGTCGCGACCCTGGCCGACGTCCGCGAGTCCTGGGTCTGCCAGGCCGGTTGGGCCTTCACCGCTCGCTACCAGGGGCTGGAGCTGCACTTCTCCGGCGACCACACCGACCGCCTCGGTCGTCCCGAGTACCACCGGGACGGCTTCGCCGGCGTCCAGCTGCGCCGCTGCGACCCCGCACCGACCGAGCCGTCCGCCGTACCCGTGGTCCTCCAGGGCATCGACCTGTTCGGATACCCGGCAGCCGACGTCCTGGCCGCCCTCGGACCGGACCCGCACCCCGCCGTCCGACTGCCCCCGGCCGGTTCTCCGTCCCCGGACGGCTACCTGCCATCCGTCTGGCTCTCCGCCGACGGCCCCGGCAAGGGCGCCACGTAGGCTCTCGACCGGTATCACCACGATCCAGGGGGCGCAGCAGTGGACGGCACGGTCACGGCAGTCAGCAGCAACGGCACGTACGCGTTCAGCAAGCCGAACCGCGACAGCATCACTCTGCTCGCGGGCCTCGGTGTGGAGGGCGACGTGCACGCCGGAGCAACCGTCAAGCACCGCTCACGGGTCGCACAGGACCCCACCCGGCCGAACCTGCGCCAGGTCCACCTCATCCACGGGGAACTCTTCGCCGACCTCCACCGGGCCGGATTCGACGTCACCCCCGGCGACCTCGGCGAGAACATCACCACCCGCGGCATCCACCTGCTCGACCTGCCCGTCGGCACCCTCCTGCACATCGGCGACGAGGCGGTCGTCGAGGTCACCGGTCTGCGCAACCCCTGCCTGCAGATCGACGCCTTCCGACCCGGCCTGCTCAAGCAGGTCGTCGGGCGCAACGACGCCGGCGAACTCGTCCGCAGGGCCGGCATCATGGGCATCGTCCGCCTCGGCGGTGAGGTCCGGCCCGGCAGCCAGATCCGCGCCGAACTGCCGACCGGCCCGCACCGACCGCTCGACCGGGTCTGACACCTCCCTCGCGGGTGCCGCGGCCTCCGTCGGTCCGTCATTCCTCCTGCTACGGTGGGCGGATGGCATCGGTCAGGAAGTTCCAGGTCACCTTCGACTGCGCGGAGCCCGAGCGCGTCGCCCGCTTCTGGTGCGAGGTCCTGGGGTACGTCGTTCCGCCGCCGCCGGAGGGCTTCGCCGACTGGGACGAGTTCAATCTGTCGCTGCCGCCCGAGGTTCAGGGTTCACGGTTCGCCTGCGTCGACCCCACGGGCGAGGGCCCCCGACTGTTCTTCCAGCGCGTCCCCGAGGGCAAGGTCGTCAAGAACCGGGTCCACCTCGACGTCCGCGTCGGCACCGGCCTCGTCGGCGAGGAACGCCTCGCCGCACTCGAAGCCGAATGCACCCGCGTGGTCGCGCTCGGCGCGGTGCGCGTGCGACTCCTGTACGACGGCCACGACTCGTGCATCGTCATGCAGGACATCGAGGGCAACGAGTTCTGCCTCGACTGAGCCCGCGCCCCGGCCCGTCGCCGTTCAGGGCCGGTTGCCGGGGTCGGCTGCCGCAGCCCTGCCCGCGGTACCGGCCCGGGGTACCCCGTCGACCGCGACACAGATGCCGAACACACGGTCGTGACTGGTCCAGCCGTTGATGCGGCCCCGATTGTTGCTGATCTGCACGCGCTTCCTCGCCGGGTCGAGGGACGACACCAGGTGCAGGTACACGGTCCCGGCGACGCGGGCGAGGACGATGTCCCCGAGCTCCAGCCTCGTCGGGTCGACCGGAGCGACGGCCACCAGTTGCCGACTGCGGATCAGCGGAACCATCGACGAGCCGCTCGGCCGGAACTCGACGGTGGCCCCACCGGCCACCCTGGCTGCCACGGCGTCCAATACACCCATCCGGCGATCGTGGCAGATCCGGCCGGGTCGGCCCAACCGATTTCCGCCGTCGTCCACCCCACTCCACCTCCGCTCCACCTCCGCTCCACCCCTTGCCGGGACTATCGAAATTCGATAGATTCCCATCGCAACTCGATGGAGGGATGGGTCGTGGGAAACCTGACAGTGCGCGCGCTGCGCGCCGTGCTCGCGGTGGTGCTCGCCGGCACCGTGCTGGTGCAGGCGCTGATGGTGGTGGCCATGGCCACCAAGCCGGACGACGGGACGCTCCCGCTGACCGCGATGCGCGTGCTCACGATCGTGGGGCTGGCGTCGGCCCAGGTCGCGCTGGTCTGCGTGTGGCGGCTGGTGGCGATGGTGCGGCGCGGGACGGTGTTCTCCCACGCCGCCTTCCGGTACGTGGACGGTGTGATCGGCGCGATCGTGGCGGCTTCCCTCGTGTGGTTCGCGGTCACGGCCGTCAACGCACCGGGCCAGCGGGACGACCCGGGCGTCAGCGTGATCATGGCCGGGATCGGCCTGGCCATCCTGGGGGTCGCGCTCATCGTGCTGGTGCTGCGGGTGCTGCTCGTCCAGGCCGTCGCGCGGGACGTCGAGGCGGCGCAGCTGAAGGCCGAGCTGGACGAGGTGATCTGATGCCGATCGCCGTCGACATCGACGTGATGCTGGCCCGGCGGAAGATGTCCGTGGGCGAGCTCGCGGACCGCGTCGGGATCACTCCCGCCAACCTGGCGGTCCTGAAGAACGGCCGCGCCAAGGCGGTGCGGTTCGCGACGCTCGCCGCGCTCTGCGAGGTGCTCAAGTGCCAGCCGGGCGACCTGCTGCGCTGGGAGGCCGAGGACGCGGCGGAAGGCTGACCCACCACCGGGAGTTCGCAGTGGTCGCCGGCCTCCAGTGGCGGGAGCGTCCAGGACAGCCGTCGTGGCCGCCGACGGCGCTCCCGTGAGAGTTCTCCATTTGCCCTGTCAACGGCCTGGTGGTGGGGAGTTCGGCGAGGCCGGGGCACGGGTGGGGGCGCCCGGGTGCGGGCCGGGGGTACCGAGTTGCTGGGACAGCCAGGGCAGCGCCTCGGCGAACGCGCCCGAGGCGAACTGCCAGACGTGCTTGCCCGGTTCCACCACCACCTTGCTCTTGAAGCCGGCCTTGCGGGCGGCCGCGTCCAGTTGTTTCGCCTGGGCGATGTGGGCGGCTTCCTGGTCGCCGCTCTCGAACCAGCCGGAGGCGTTCTTGTACTTGGCGTGGTGCGCCAGCACGGTCAGCGGGTCGTGCGCCGCCCAGGCCGCCGCGTCCCCGCCGTACAGCTTGTCGATGGTCTGCTGCTTGTCCCCGGCATTGGGCCCGAGGTCGCCGGAGATGTCCTCGAAGTGGCTGAACACGTCCGGGTGCTCGACCGTGAGGTCCACCGCGCAGGTGCCGCCCATCGACCAGCCGACCACCCCCCACTTGTGCGGGTCGGCGGCGGCGCCGAACGTCTTCTCGACGTACGGCGGAATGTCCTTCACCAGATGGTCCTCGGCCTTTCCGTTCGGGCCGTTCACGCATTCGGTGTCCACCTTGAACCCGCCGGTGGCGTCGGCGAAGACGAGCACCGGGGCGAACCCGCCGTGCTGGGCGGCGTACGCGTCGGCGGTCTGCACCGCGTTGCCGGCCCGCACCCAGTTGTCGGGAGCCGCGAATTCACCGCCGATCATCTCCAGCACCGGCAGCTTGGGCCGGGTCTTGCTGCGGAACCAGGCCGGCGGCAGGTAGACCAGCTCCTGCCGGTGGCTGAACCCGCTGGCGGAGTCCGGGATGTCGACCTGGACGATCCGGCCGGTGCTGGTGCGGCCGGTCAGCGAGGCGAGCTGGTCCAGCGTCACCTGCTGCGGCAGCGAGTTGCCGCTGAGCTCCCCGATCGCGTCGTCCAGGGTCGGGAAGTAACCGGTGGAGGCGTTCAGCGCGTTGGCGCCGGCCACCACCGCGAGCAGCGCGGCCAGGGGGGCGAGCGCCCGGCGCCACCAGCGCGCGCCGCGCCACCCGACCACCAGCACCGCGAGCGCCGCCACAGCGGCGCCCAGCCAGCACCAGAGGGCGCGCGGCAGCGGGTCGGTGATGCCGCCCACGGTGACGGCCAGCAGGCCGAGCACGGCGGTCAGCACGGCCGCCGCCGCCAGCGCGAGCGGGGCCCCGCGCAGCTGCCAGCGGCGGTCGCGCCGGCCGATCGCGGCCAGCAGCGCAGCGGCCGCCGCGAGTTGGACCGTCCACGGGAACCAGCCCGTCAGCAGTGCCACGTTCATGCCAGGGATCGTACTGATCACCGCACCGGCCGACCCCTGATCGACCGCCGCCAGGGACGCCTTGGGACGAAGCTGCTACAGAACGGGCGTGGCGCGGCGTCAGGCGTACGAGGTGAGGGCCGGGTCGAGTGGGGCGTCGGTGAGGCGGTTGGCGAGGGTGGAGAGGGTGTAGGCGCCGATGCCGAGGACCACGTCGAGGGCGTTGCGGGGGGTGAACCCGTGGTCGAGGAAGGAC
This sequence comes from Kitasatospora cinereorecta, assembly GCF_024172095.1. GTDB lineage: Bacteria > Actinomycetota > Actinomycetes > Streptomycetales > Streptomycetaceae > Kitasatospora > Kitasatospora cinereorecta. The sequence goes on from NZ_JAMZDX010000004.1 coordinate 646,551, forward strand.
TGCAGTTGCTCGGCCGGTACGGCGCCCGCGTGGTCGAGGACGGCCAGGGTGAAGGTGCGGACGGCGTCGAGGCGGGGTTCGGGGAGGGTGTGCTGTTCGCGGAGGGCGGTGATCAGTTCGGGGTCGGCGTCGAGGGCGGTGAGCTTGCGGGTGTGCATCGCGACGCAGAGGTGGCAGGCGTTGCGGGTGGCGATGGTCATGATGACGGTCTCGCGGGCGAGCGGGTCCAGTTCGGTGCTCTCGAACAGGGCGCTGAGCTTGAGGAAGCCGTCGAGGGCCTGGGGCGACTCGGCCATCAGCGCGACGGCGCCGGGGAGGTAGCCGAGGGCGCGGGTGGCGCCCTCCATGGCGCGGCGGGCGGCGGGCGGGGCGGTGTCGGGGGTGTGCAGGACGAAGGGGGCGGTCGGAACGGATCGCATGGCTGACTCCACAGGGGCGCCACCGGGCACGGCGGATCGCACCCCGCTAGAATGGACAACGTGGTTGACCAAAACGTAAACCAGGTTGTCGATCCGCGCAACGGGTTCGAGCTCCCGCTCCTCCTCTTCGCCGGCTTCCGCTCGATCATCGACGAGTTGCACGTCGAACTCGCCCGCCAGGGCCACCCCGACGTCAAGCCCGCGTACGGCTTCGCGCTGCAGGCGATCGGGCTCCACGGCACCAGCGCCAGCGACCTGGGCCGCCGCCTCGGCGTGTCCAAGCAGGCGGCCGGCAAGACCGTGGACCGGCTCGAAGTCCTCGGCTACGCCGAGCGGGTCGACGACCCGGCCGACGCGCGGCGCAAGACGATCCGGCTCACCGCGCGGGGCCTGGACCTGCTGCACCGCTCGGCGGTGGAGTTCGACCGGCTGCACGCCCGGTGGGCCGCGACACTGGGCGAGGAACGGCTGCGCGCGCTCCAGTCCGACCTGCGGACCATGGTCCCGGGCGGCGGCTTCCGCCTCGACGCGGCCGGCTGGTTCGGCTGACCCGACGAGAGCGCGCCGGACGCTGCGTCAGGGCCGGGTGTGCAGGAGCAGGACGGCGATGTCGTCACTGCGCGGCAGGTCGTGGGACCACTCCTGCAGCAGAGTGTCGAGCAACGCCTCCAGCCGCCCGTCGCCCGGCTCGCCGAGGCCGTCGACGAGCGCCGCGCACCTGGCGAGTTGCCGGTCGAGGTCGACGCCGGGGGCCTCGACCAGTCCGTCCGTGAAGAGGCCGAGCAGGGAGTCCGGCGGCACGGCGAGTTCGGTCATCGGGTACTCGGGATCGCGGAGGATGCCGAGCAGCGGGCCGGGGGCGACCCCGGCGAAGGCGCAGTTCCCGCCCGGCGGGCGGAACATCGGCGGCAGGTGCCCGGCGCTGGCCAGCAGGGCGCGGTGGCGGGCCAGGTCGAGCCGGATGTACAAGCAGCTGGCGAGCAGTTCGGTGTGGAGGTCGTCGAGGAGGCGGCTGGTGCGGGCCAGCACCTGGTCGGGTGGGGCGCCGGCGCTGGTGTGGGCGCGGATCGCGGTACGGACCTGGCCCATCATGGCGGCCGCCGCCACGTTGTGGCCCTCGACGTCGCCGATGACCGCGACCACGGTGGCGTCGTCGATCCGGATGAGGTCGTAGAAGTCGCCGCCGATGTCCATGCCGCGCGTGGCGGGCAGGTAGCGGGCGGCCGCCTCCAGCCGCGGGTGGTGGTCGAGGGCGCGCGGCAGCAGGGCCTGCTGCAGGCCGTGGGCCAGCCGGCTCTGCTCGTCGTACAGCTGCGCGCGGTCCAGCGCCTGGGCGATCAGCCCGGCGAGGGAGGTGAACACGGCGCGTTCGTTGGCTCCGAACGTGCGCTCCCGGTCGTAGGCGAAGACGCAGCAGCCGGCCGGTTCGCGGTGGGTGGCCAGCGGGAGGATGGCCCAGGCCCGCTTGCCGGTGATCTCCGACAGGCGCGGGGAGAACCGGTCGATCTCGCCGGCCGATCCGAAGAACAGGGCCCGGCCGGTGTCGGCGGCCCGCGCGGCGGCGCTGAACGCGGTGTCGAGCGGGGCGCCGTCCAGCAGGTCGGCGATGCCGGGCGGGTAGCCCGCGTGGCCGACCACGCCGAGGCGGCCGTCGGTGACGGCGTACAGCAGCGCGGCCTGCGCGTCGACGACGGGCATGATCTGCTCGGCGACCACCTCGGCCACCTCGCGGACCGTGGCCGCTTCGGTCAGCGCCGCGGCGACGTGCACCACCTGGTACAGGTGCGCGGCACTCCTCGGCGCGGCGCCGCGGCCGGGTGCGCTCTCCGGCTCGGCCGGACCGGCGGCGGGCTCGCTCACCAGCACCGTGATCCCGCTGCTGTCCGGGTAGAGGCGGAAGAGCAGGCCGTCGTCGGGCGGCCGGACGGCCGTGAACGACACCGGCTCCCGGCTCACCAGGGCGGCCCGGTAGCCGTCCTCGCAGACCGGGTTGTCCAGCCAGGGGATCGAGTGCCACGGCAGCGTCCCGAGCAGGTCGGCCTCGGTGCTGCCCAGCAGGTCGGCCGCCTTGGGGCTGACGTAGCTGAAGCGGCCCTGGAGGTCCAGCCCGCAGGCGCCCGACGGCAGGCGCTGGAGCACGTCGGCGGCGGCGAGTGCGTGCTGGCGCGGGTCGAGGCCGGGGGCCCGGGCCGGCGCCAGCACCCTCGGAGTGCGGGGCGGCAGCGGAAGGCTCCGGCGCGCCTCGGTGTCGATCAGCCGGGCGAGGCGGTGGGCGGCGGCCGTGAGGTGGCGGCGTTCCCGGGAGTTGGCGACCGGCGGGTGGGTGGGCGGCCACATGAGCAGCAGGGCGCCCCAGCGGTGCGCTCCGGTGATCGGCAGCGCGGCGAGCGCGAAGGGGTACGGCAGCGCGGCCGCCACCCGCGGGTAGGCCCGGGCCATCTCCTCCTGGCTGCCCACCCAGACGAAGTGCTGCTCCCGGTACGCGTCCGCGCCCGGCAGCGGCGCGGAGATCGCGGCGCTCAGCCATGGGCTCAGCACGTCGAGCGGCAGCCCGGCGAGCAGCGCGAGCCGCAGCATGCCGCGGTCGGCGTCGCGCAGGTAGACCGCTCCCGCGGTCGCACCGACCTGCCGCAGGCACTCCTGGAACGGGCCGTCCAGGTACGCCACCGTGTCCGCGTCACTGCCCGCGTCCGCGGCCCGTCCGTGCGGCCGAGTGGCGACTCCACCCATACCTGCGACCCTAGGCTCCCGCCCGCCGCCCCGCACCCAGGCGGACGCGGGGCGGCGGGCCCTACCGGTAGCGGGACACGGCGTCAGTCGGCCCGGTGGACCACCTCGCCGCCGAGGACGCCGAGTTCCACCCTGGCGTCCAGGTAGGCCTTCGGCTCCACCGCGAACAGGTCGTCGGAGAGCAGCACCAGGTCGGCCAGCTTGCCCGGTGCGAGGCTGCCGAGTTCGCGCTCCAGGTGGACGGCGTGGGCGCTGCCCAGGGTGTAGCCGCGCAGCGCGGTCGCCAGGTCGAGGGTCTCGCCGGGCATCCACGGTTCGCCGCCGTCCAGTCCGCGGCGGGTGACCGCGGTGTAGAGGCCGACCAGCGGGTCCATCTCGGCGACGTTCCAGTCGCTGGACAGGGCCAGCACCGCGCCGGCCCGGTGGAGGCTGCGCATCGGCCAGGCCTTGGTCCAGCGGTGCTCGCCGACCGCCTCGGCCCAGTCCCGGCCGGGGCCCGCGATGTCCGGCGAGCAGTGCCGCGGCTGCATGCAGGCCACCACGCCGAGCTCGGCGAAGCGCGGCACGTCGGCCGGATCGAGGCACTCGACGTGGACGATCTGGTGGCGGGCGTCGCGCGGGCCGTTGACCGTCCGGGCGTGCTCGACCGCGTCCAGCACGGTGCGGATCCCGCGGTCGCCGGTGGCGTGGACGAACGCCTGGAAGCCGGCCGCGTCCAGTCCGGCGAGCACCTCGGCGAACTCCTCGGGCGGGTAGAACGTCTCGCCGCGGTGGCTGTGGTGCCCGGCGTACGGTTCGAGCAGCGCGGCGGTGTGCGGCTCCACCACGTCGTCGATGTACAGCTTGAGCGGGCCGACCCGGAACCGGTCGGAGCGGTGGCGCCGGGCCGCCTCCGCGAACGCGGCGAGGTCCTCGGCGGTGGTGCCGCGCGGGTGGAACAGGCCGGCCACCAGCCGGGAGCGCAGCCGCCCCTCGGCCAGCGCCCGTTCGAACAGGGGCAGGTCGTCGAGCGAGTTCTGCGGCTCGACCACGGTGGTGATGCCGTATCGGGCGGCCATGTCGAGGCTGCCGGCCAGCCGCCGGTACTGCCGGTCCGGGTCGGCCCACGGCACCCCGGCGGCGCGCAGCGCGCGGTGGCCGTCGCGGGAGAGGCCGCGGACGGCGAAGTCGGTGAGGAAGCCGGTCGGCTCGCCGGTGGCCGGGTCCTTCCGCACGGTGCCGTACGCGGTCTGCCCGGTGTCGCGGTCGATGCCGAGGCGGCGCAGGGCGGCGGTGTTGAGCCAGGCGGTGTGCACGTCGTAGCTGAGCACGAAGGCGGGCCGGTCGCCGGTGAAGCGGTCGAGGTCGGCGGCGGTGGGCATCCGGCCGCCGGGGATCGCCGAGTAGTCGAAGGCCTCGCCCTCGATCCAGTCGGCGTCCGGGTGGCAGCGCAGGCGCTCGGCGATCCGGGCGCCGATCTCCTCGAGGGTGCGGGCGCCGGCGAGCTGGACGCAGTCCGCGTCGGAGCCGAGCCGGACGTGGTTGTGGCTGTCGACGAAGCCGGGCAGCACCAGGCGTCCCCGGGCGTCGACCACTTCGGTGTCCGGGCCGGTGAGGGCGCGCCAGTCGTCGCCGTCGCCGACCCAGGCGATCCGGCCGTCGCGGACGGCGATCGCCTCGGCGCGCGGCCGGGAGTCGTCGACGGTGTGGACGTGGGCGCTGTGGAGGACGAGGTCGGCAGGGCGGTCGGCGGCAGCGGGGCGGTCGGCGGCCGGGGCAGCGGGGCGGATCACAGCCGGGCTCCGTTCAGCGGGGCGGCGTCGGCGCCGTCACGGGTGGGGTCGTCGGGGGCGCCGGTCATGTCGGCGGGCAGGCTGAGCACCCAGTGGGTGGCGCTGCGCGGGCGCAGGTAGAGGAACCAGTAGCCGGCGCCGGCCAGCAGGACGCCGCCGGTGATCAGCAGGTCGCGGGCAGTCTGCTGGGTGAGCGAGTAGCCGAGCACCGCGATGGTGACCACCGGGACGACCGGCCAGAGCGGCATCCGCCACGCCGGGGTGCTGCGGTGGCGTCCGCGGCGGGCGGCCAGCGCGGCGCAGCCGAGCAGCAGGTAGATGACGGCGACCACGACGCCGGTGAAGCCGAGCAGGGCGTCGATCGGGACGGCGAGGGCGAGGACCACGCCGGGCAGGCCGATGGCGAGGGTGGCGGCCCAGGGCGACTCCCAGCGCGGGTGCAGCGAGCCGAGCAGGCGGTTGACCGGGTCGGGCCAGGTGCGGTCGCGGGCCGAGGCGTACAGGACGCGGCCGTTCTGCAGCACCATGACGATGACGGCGTTGAGGATGGCGGCGGCGATGCAGAGGCTGACGAAGGTGCCGACCGTGGTGCCGGCCCAGGAGTCGACGACGGCGACCAGGTCGCCGGTGGCAAGGCGGTCGGGCGAGTCGACGCCCAGGCAGATCGCGGCGACCGGCACGGTGATCAGCACGACACCGGCCAGCAGCGACCAGAGCACCGTGCGGGCCACGCTGCGGCGCGGGTCGCGCAGGTCCTCGGAGAGGTACACGGCGGTGCCGAAGCCGTTGTAGGTGAACAGAGCGACGGCGAGGCCGGAGATCAGCAGCCCGGCCGTGAACGGGCCGGTGCCGCCCTGCCCGTCCGGGACGACCGCGTGCACCAGGCTGCCCAGCGGCTGGTGCACGTGGGTGAAACCGAGCACGCTGACCACGGCCGCGGCGAACACTTCGAGGCCCAGGAACAGGCCGGTGATCAGCGCGTTCGACTTGATGTCGAGGACGCCGACGGCGACCGCGAGCGCCATCACCACGGCGCCGGTGACCGCCGGGTCGAGCGACACCACCGAGGACAGGTAGCCGGCGGTGCCGAGCGCGATGATCGGCGGGATCACCAGCAGGGACACCACCGAGATCACGAACACCAGCCAGCCGGCCAGCCGACCGAGCAGCTGCCCGACGATCGAGTACTCGCCGCCGGCGCTCGGCACCAGCGTGCCCAGCTCCGCGTAGCAGAAGCCGACACCGAGCGAGAGCAGCGCGGCGATCAGCAGGGTGGCGACCGCGCCGCTGCCCTGCGACTGGAGCAGCGGCGGTACCACGATGAACAGCGAGGACGCCGGGGTCACGCAGGAGAGGGTCAGCAGGACGCCGCCGAAGACGCCGAGCGAGCGGGGCAGCGCGGCGACAGGCGCCTCGGGGGATCTGGTCATCGGACATCCCGGCGGGGTGAGGGAAAGGGGGGTGCCGGTCATTCAACGCCGGGCGAAAACGTCGCGTCAATGATCTCCGGTTACGTTTCCGCTGCCGATTTCCGCGATATTCGGTAATTCCTTGGTCAGTACTCCTCAGCTCGAACGATCCGCCGGAGCGGCCGGGAGATCGTAACTGTACGTCTCCTTCACGATGTCCAGGTGGTACCAGGACTCCGCCCGCGCCACCCCCGGCAGCGCCCGCAGCGCGTCGACCGTGCCGAGCAGCGCCGCCCGGTCGCGGGCGTCCACCCCGCAGACCACGTCGTAACGGCCGTAACCCGCCGCCACGTAGTTCACCCCGGGCAGCTCCACCGCCAGCGCAGCCACCGCCCGCGCCCCGCCCCGGACGCCCAAACCCACCCCGACCGCCTCCCGCACGCCCAGCGCCTGCGACGCCACCAGCCCGGTCACGTGCACCGCCCCCGACTCCAGCAGCCGCAGCACCCGCGCCCGGGTGGCCGGCTGGGAGAGACCCACCCGCTCGGCCAGCGCCGCGAACGACGCCCGCCCGTCCACCTGCAGCAGGCCCAGCAGCACCCGGTCCGTCTCGTCCACCGCCGGCGGCGGCCCCTCCGCCGGGCGCGGCGCCGAACCGCCCGGCAGCGGCGAGTACGCGTCCCGCAGCAGCTCGGCGCAGCGGAACACCTCGATGCGCTGCACCCCCGGCAGGGCGCGCAGCGCCGCGAACTCGCGCTCCAGCGCCGTGTCGTCCGCCACCCGCACCTCGGCCAGCACCGCGCCACCACCCGCCACGCACGAGACGAACGACGTCGCCGGACGGGCCGCCGCCGCCTCCGCGACCGGCCGCGCCGGGCCCTCGACGCTCACCGACACGTGCGCCACCGCCGCGATCCCCACCACCGACGGCCGGACGATCCCCACCACCCGCACCGCACCGGCAGCCGTCAGCCGGTGCACCCGCGCCCGCGCCGCCTCCCGCGACACCCCGAGCAGCTCGGCCAGCCGCTGGTAGCTCACCCGCCCGTCCCGCTGCAGCTCCCGCACCAGCGCCGCATCCAGCCCGTCCAGCACCACCGCCACACCCTTCCCGCTCCGCGCCCCGGGCGCGCCGTCGTCCCGCGATGATGACACCCCGGCCGACCGGCCCACTTCCCTCGACCGCAGCACGTCCCGACGCCGAAAACTCGACGACGCCCCACTCGGTCGATTGTCCGCCGTACTGGCAGTCCGGCCGCTACCCCGAGGCGCTGGAGGCCCTGTGGCGCAGCCACGCCCTCGCGGTCGAACTCGGCGACACCCGCGGCGCGGCCTCCTGCCTGGTGCGGATCGGCATCGTCCACAACGCGAGCGGCGATTCGCAGAGCGGGATCGAGGCGCTGCGGCAGGCGATCCCGGTGCTGCGGGGCCTCGGGGAGCGCCGCGACGAGGCGAACGCGCTGGGCAACCTCGGCTACTTCCTGTCCCTGGTCGGCCGCTCCGAGGAGGCACTGGACACCCTGCGCGAATCGGCCGCCGTCGCCCGCGAGATCGACGACCGGCGCAGCGAGGCGCACGCCCTGGTCGGGCTCGGCCAGACCCTGCTGGGTCTCGGACGGCCCGGCGAGGCCTTCGACCACCTGCGCGGGGGGCTGGCGGCGGCCCGCGACTGCCAGGACTTCAGCGGCGAGGCGGAGGCCCTGATCGAACTGGCCGACGCGCTGCTGCGGCTCGACCTGGCGGGCCCGGCCCTGGACCACGCCCGGCAGGCGGACCGCCCCGACCTGCGGGCCACCCTGCACAACCGGCTGGGGGCCATCCACCGGGCGACCGGCGACCCGGCGTTGGCGGCCGAACACCACGCCCTGGCCCTGGAGTTGGCGCTGCGCCTCGGCAGCCGGACCGAGCAGGACGCCGCGCGCGAGGGCCTGTCCCTGGCCCAGGAGCACCTCGCGGTCGAGGGCCCGAACGAGAGGACCCGGTAACCCGGGAGCGTCGGCCCCACCACCCGGCGGTGGTGGGGCCGACGCTCTCCCCCGATGCTTCCCCGATGTTCCCCCGATCCCGAGAGACGGTCAGACGCAGCGCGGGCAGGGCGGGAAGACGGAGATCGGCCGGCTCTCGCCGCCGTACCAGTAGGTGGGGCTGGTGAAGTACGACACGGCGTAGTACGTGCCGTAGGGGACGGTGACCGGGTTGGAGCTGACGTGGCCGTGCGGGCCGTTCACACCCCAGGCGCAGTTCTCACTGCCCGGAACGTCGTGCTGGCTGCCGTCCACGACCTTCACGCAGAGGTTGATCGTGGTGTTGTTCCCGCCGGAGGTGTCGGCGGTGGCGGTCAGGGTGCGGCCGCCGTCGCCGCTGATACAGGTGTGCACGTTCAGGCCGTCCGCGGACACATCGGGGTTGCGGCAGACCCTCCCAGTGGTGTTGGCGCTCGCGGTGCCGGCGCTGAACAGGCCGGCCGTCGCGACGAGGGCGATCACGGCGGAGGATGCGGCAAGGCGGAGCTTCAAGGCGTCTCCATTCGACGTCCGGCGGCGGGGCCCCTTCGGCCCCGCCGCGCTGCTGCGCCCAACCCTGGCAACCGCCGCTCACGGCCGGCTTACCGCTCGCTTACACCTCCGACGACCGGCGGTGGTGCCCGGTCAGCGGTGGTGGTGTTCGGCGGCGGAGGCCTGTTCCTGGAGCAGGGCGGAGATCTGGTTGACGTCGTCGAAGATGCTGATGAAGCTCGTCAGGTCGGCACTGGAGGCGCCGGTGACGCCGATGTAGAAGAGGTGGAGGCAGCCGCCGTCCGTCTGCAGGTAGCCGGCCTCCTCCTGGGCACTGGCCGCGATCCGCTGGTTGAGCTCGTCCAGCCCCAGGACGGTGCCCGGCTTGGCGAACACCTTGCCCTTCGCCGGGCAGTCGGTGGTGCAGGAGATCCCGTTGCTGCCGTCGACCCCGAGGATCGGCAGGGACAGCCGGAAGGCGTCCGCGTACGGGGTGCCCAGCCAGTACGCGAGGAGCTGGTCGAGGCCGCTCGGGGTGGCCCGCTCGGCCGCCACGCCGCCGCGCCCGTCGGCGAGTTGGAACTGGGTCGGGTCGACATGCGCGACGTCTGCCAGGAAGTCGTGCTCGATCGGGAAGGCGTCGAAGCAGTTGCGGCTGCCGTGCTCGACGGCCATGTTGCACAGGGCGAGGTTGGCGCCGAGGTTGTGGCTGACCTTCAGGATCAGCTTGGCGTACTGGCTGTACGGCGGGGAGACGTACGCGGCCACCTGCGGGTCGCCGTCGTAGGAGGCGGGCAGGGCGTCCTGCGGGTTGGGCCCGGTCGGATCCGCGGTGACGGCGACGCCCGCGCGGCCGAGCGCCTCGATCAGCGCGGTGCGGGCGAAGGCGTTGGGGTCCTGGATGTTGGACACCTTCAGCAGCGGCTGGGCGTCGGCGGCGATCGTGCCGGACAGCGCGATCCGGGTGCCGTCGGGCGAGGCGGTGACGTGGATGTCGGTCGTCCCGCCCGCCTCGACGGTCTGCACGGTCGATGTGACCTGGTAGGGGGCGACCTGGGGCCGCCACAGCAGCTGGGCGGGCTGCCCGGCGGTGGTGGGGGTGGTGAGCAGGTCGATCAGGTTGTCGTTGATGATCATCGGGGTGGGCTGCGGGTCCAGCGCCGGGGGCTGGAACAGCCGCGGGTCGACGATCACATCGCCGTTGACCCGGGTGATGCCCGCGTCGCGCACCTGCTGGGCGATCTGGTTCAGGCCGGCCAGCGGGTTCTCGGGGGTGAGGCTGGCCCCGGGCAGGTTCGCCTCGGTGTGGTCGATGTCGGTGTAGTCCACCGAGCCGTCGGGCTTGGTGCGCCCGCCCATGGTCAGGTCGCCCTGGGCGACCATGGCCAGGTTCCCGTTCAGCGTCGAGCCGTCGCGGGCCCCGGTGGCCAGCACGGGGGTGGTGAAGCGGTGGTCGGGGCCGAGGGTGTGCAGGGCCGAGGAGATGGTGACCAGCTTGGTGGTCGAGCCGGGGATGAAGAACTGGTCCGCGTTCCGGGAGTGGATCACCTTCCCGCTCGCGACGTCGATCTCCAGCACACCCCACTGCGCGTGCTCGTAGCCGGGCTTGTGCATGATCGCCTCGATGGCGGGCCCGAGGTCGTCGTCGTGCGCCAGGGCGGTCGGGCCGGTGACGACCGAGGCCGCCACGGCCGCGAGTGTTGCACCGGCGGCGCACAGGGCCCGTACCCGGCCGCGGATCGTCGGTCTCATGCGTTCCGCCGTTTCTGGGGTCGGGGACCCCGGGTCGCGAGGGCCCCGCCGATCGGCACCGGGGCGACGGCGGCCCGCGTCGCACGGGCCGTGGGCCACCGGGCGGCAACCGCCGCGGCGCTCCTGGCGGCATCGTAGGAACCGCAGCGGCCCAGGTCCCGCCACCGGCAGCCGCGCTGACGGCGTGTGGGCCGAATGTCATCCGGTCGGACGATCACCGACGCACCCGTACGGCCTGCCGGCGGACAGCGCGAAGGCCCCCACCGTCCGGGCGGGGGCCTTCGCGGGACATCGGGGCCCGACCGGGCGTCAGGAGACGACGGTCCAGCTCTGGCCGGCGGCCGACGGGTCGGCCGGGTTCGTCATCACGACCGAGCCCGCCGCGCCGGCGGAGGCGTCCAGGACCAGGCCGTTGCCGACGTTGGTGAGGGTGAGGGCCCCGGAGCCGTTCCGGGTGACCCGCCACTTCTGCCACGGGTTGTCGGCGTACGCGGTGAGCAGGTAGGCGCTGCCGACGCCGGATCCGGCGGACAGCACGGTGTGCGCCTGGGTACCGGTCCAGCAGTTGTCGGTGATCTGCACGGTGCCGTCGGCGTTCGGGGTGAAGAGCCACTGCTCGGAGGTGTGGGTGCTGTCGTAGGCGTTGATGTCGGCGTTGGCTCCGACGGCGGCACTGCAGGTGCCCTGGACCTCCAGGACCTGGCCGCCCGTCCCGCCGGCCGAGATGCTGTGGTAGCGGCCGTCGCCGACGATCGCCGCACCCTGACCGGAGCCCGAGCCGCCGGTGCCGGCGCTGATCCGGTAGAGCGCGGTGCCGTGGGCGGGGATCCAACTGCCGCCGAGGGTACCGGTGGTGGTGCCGGTGGCGCCGCTCCAGACCTCCCGGTAGCCGTAGCCGGATCCGGTCAGGCCGAGCTGGCCGAGGGTGACGCTGGGCATCGCCCAGTGGTCGGGGTCCTGGTTGACCAGCGCGACGGCGAGGTCGCCGTTGGCCAGCTCCCGCTTCAGGACCACCGGGGCGGTGGCGGAGGCGGGCGGGTTGCCGACCAGGGTGGCGGGCCGGGCGAGCGCGTCCTGGTCGATGGCGATCACGTCGCGGTTCTTCATGAGCCAGACGGCGGAGGCGCTGATGCCGGTGGACCAGGTGTAGCCGTCCGCGGTGTGCCGGGAGTCGGCGGCGGTGCGCAGGTCGGCGCCGGAGATCAGCGGCGCGGCCATCATCGACAGCACGGACAGCTCGGTGCGCGACTCGTCGTCGGTGAACGGCTTGTGGCCCTTGTAGGTGTCGGTGACGCCCCAGACGCCGTACACGTCCTGCCAGCCGGTGAACATCATGTCCAGGTCGTTCCAGCTGCCGGGGCGCACGTTGCCCGGGTACTTCAGGGCGGTCTGCAGCTGGCCGTTGTAGAGCACCCCGTCCAGTTCGCTGTCGCGGTCGCCGCCGATCCGGCACAGGTTGGCGACCTGGCCGCACCAGACGCCGGTCGGCGCGTAGCCCGGGGACTGGTGCGCCGGTGTGCCGGCCGCCTGGATCACCGGGTCGGTGCGGGCCGGGTCGGCCGGGTCCAGCAGGTACGGGATGCCGGTGTGGGCGGGCTGCGCGGACAGGCTCAGGGTGACCTTCGGCCTGCCCTGGGCGGCGGTGGCCGCGTCGAGGGCGCGCTGGAAGTCCTGGGTGCGGGCGTAGATGGACCGGGTGAGCTCCCGGCCCTCGCCCTGCGGGTAGTAGGTGTAGCCGTCCGGGCCCTGGATGGTCGGGCCGTACGGGCAGTCGTCGTACTTGACGAAGTCGACGCCCCAGGAGACGAAGTCGGCCGCGTCGGTGGCCTCGTGGCCCAGGCTGCCGGGATGGCCCTGGCAGGTGGTGTAGGTGTCGGTCGCGTAAAGGCCGAACTTCATGCCCTTGCTGTGGGCGTACCAGGCGAGGTACTGGATGCCGTTCACCGTACGGCCGTTGACGGTCTGTGCGGGGAAGTTGCGCGGGTCGGGCACCAGGTGCCCGCTGGTGGGGTCGTTGCCGGTGCCGTCGGCGCCGCTGACCGGCCGGCCGGCGCTGTCGTACAGCTGCATCGCGCCGTCCGACGTCTTCGCGAAGTCGGCGCTCTGGCCGTCGCGGTGGCTCACCGACCAGCCGTCGTCGATGGTGACGGTGTCGTAGCCGGCCTGCACCAGGCCGTTGGCGGACATGAAGTCGATGGTCTGCCTGACCTGTTGCTGGTCGACCTGGGTGCCCAGGCTGTTCCAGGAGTTCCAACCCATCGGCGGGGTGAGGGCGTTGCCGTTGCCGAGGGCGGCGGCCGGGACGGCCGCGCCCGCAGTCAGCACGCCGAGGCCGGCGGCGGCCAGCGCGAGGGTGGTGAGGGTGGAGGCAAGACGGTGGACGGGGGTGCGCATGCGCGACTCCAGCGTGGGGGGTGGGGGTGCCTCGACAGCAGTGCAATACGATATTGCACACCCCAAGAGCCCACAAGGGTCAACACAATCGATCACAAGCGATCAGTCAGGACGCGCAGTCGACGCAGATCGGCTGACCGTTCTTGTCCTCACCGGCGAGCTGGGCACGGTGGTGGACGAGGAAGCAGGTCATGCAGGTGAACTCGTCCTGCTGCAGCGGCACGACCCGGACGGTGAGCTCTTCGCCGGACAGGTCCGCGCCCGGCAGCTCAAGTCCCTCGACGGCCTCCGCGTCCACGTCGACCGCGGAACTCTGCTTGTCGTCGCGCTGGCTCTTCAGCGCCTCGATGCTGTCGTCGTTGCTCTCGTCGCCGGTGTCACGCGGGGCGTCGTAGTCGGTTGCCAAGGCGGTACCTGCTCCTCCGGGGTCGCCCGAGTACCGACGCACGCCGCGCGACGGTCGCGCTCGGGAGTCCGCGACCGGCCCGCCTCCCTCCAGCATCACCAGCAAACCGGCACCACGTCCACCGGCCACCGCCCGGCGCGCGGCCACACGGGTGCGGCCGCCGTCCTCACGCCGAGGCCGACCGGCCCCGAGCGGCGGCTCAGCGTCCGGCCGGCACCGCCGACCGGGGCCGGCCCGCCGGCGCCCCGCCCGCCGTACGCCACCAGCGGCGCGACGCGCGCGCGGCCAGGGCGGCGCCGGCGGCATTGACCAGGACGTCGTCCACGGAGGACACCCGGTCCAGCCATAGCACGTACTGCGCGGTCTCGATCAGCACCGAGCACGCCACCCCCAGCACCAGCACCCGCCGCACCGACGCCAGCGCCGTGAACCGCACCGGGGCGAAGAACCCCAGCGCAGCGAGAACCAGCAGGTTGCCGACGACCTGGACGATCGCCGTCACCGGGGCACCCGCGACCACCTCGATCAGGTCCCGCAGCGGCACCAGGCTCACCCGGCGCGGCGCCACCCCGGCCCCGCTGCCCGGCAGCATGGTCATCCACACCCACGGCACCGTCCCGTAGACCATGCCGACCTCCGCCAGCGACCTGCGTCGCGCCCATTCCGGCGCGACGCCGGCGGCCGTGCGGCGGCGGGCCGACACCCACACCACCAGCGCGGCCAGCGGCAGCGCAGCCACCGTGAGCACCACGACGCCGTTGACCGTGCCGACCCAGGCGTGCCACCCCGTGTGGCGGTGGCGCAGCGGGCGCTGCGCGACGAAGGCGACGAGCGCCGCGCCGAGGGTCGCCGACGCGGCGAGCACGGCCCGGCGGATACGGCGGATACGGCGGGTGCGGCGGGCCGGTGCGGGGAGTGCTGCGGTGTGGTCCATGGCTCCGCTGGGGTAGGTCGGTCGGGGCCCGCACATTATGTCGCCGGGAGTCGGGCCGCCCGGTAGCGGCCCGGGGTCGTTCCGACGACGGCGGTGAACGCCGCGATGAAGCCGCTGGGGTTGGCCCAGCCGCAGGCGTGGGCGGTCCGGACGGTGTCGTGGCCGTCGGCGAGGAGCACCAGCGCGTGGTGGATGCGCAGTTGGGTGCGCCACTCGTAGAAGGTCATACCGAGCTCGTCACGGAACAGCCGGCTGAGGGTGCGGGCGCCGGCCCCGACCGTCCGCCCGAGTTCGGCCAGCGTGGCGTTGTCCGCCGGGTTCTCCGACAGCCTCCGGGCGACGGCCCGCAGTCGGTCGTCCCGCGGCTCCGGCAGGTGCAGGGGCTGCTCAGGTGCCTCGCGGAGTTCGTCGACGAGGACGCGCAGGAGGCGGGTGCGTGCGGAGCGGTTGTGGCCGGGCGCGGCGCCGTCGTGGTCGCGGGGGCGGGTCAGGGCGAGCAGGACTTCGCGGGCCAGGCCGGAGGCCTGGAAGACGGCGGGACGGTCCGGTACGAGCCGGGCGAGGGACGGCGGGAGGAAGACGATCCGCATGTCGGTTTCGCCGTGGGCGCGGTGACGGTGCGTGAACCCGGCGGGCGTCCAGGCGACCCGGTTGGCGGGAACGATCCACGTAGCGTGCTCGGTGTGGACCGTCAGGACGCCGCCGGCCGCGTACACCAGGTGTCCGCGGGCGTGCGACTGCTCCGCGCTCGCTCCGCCGGACGGCCAGAGGTGGCGCCCGCCGGACGGCCACACCTGGGAGGTCGCACCGGCGCTCCGGCGGGGTTGGCGGTCCATGGGCATGACTTGGCATCGTAGCGCTAACCCGCCATGCCCCGATCCGGTGAGAGTGGTCTCCGTACCGAGTGGTCGTCAGTCGCGCTGCCCGCGGCTGGGAACGGAAGGAGCAGCACATGGCGACGTTCGTCCTGGTGCCCGGCGCCTGGAAGGGCTCCTGGTCGTACGAGGCGGTGGTCCCGCTGCTGGAGCGGGCCGGTCACACCGTTCACGCCCTGACCCTGACCGGTCTGCGGCCGGACGACGACGACGCGACAGTCGCGTCCGCCAACCTGGACACCCACGCCGGTGACGTCCTGCTCCACCTCGATCGCCACCGCATCACCGGTGCGACGCTGGTCGGCCACAGCTACGCCGGGATGGTGATCGCGGCCGCCGCCGACCGCGCCGGCGGCCGGATCTCGCGCCTGGTGCACCTGGACGCCTACGTACCGCGCGACGGCGAGTCGTGCTGGTCGTCGACGAACGTGCACTTCCGGGAGGTCTTCGCGGCCGGCGCCGCCGCCACCGGCTACGCCGTGCGGCCACCGGACGGCGGCGATCCCCGGCGCCGCCCCCACCCCCTCGCCTCGTTCCTGCAGACGGTCCGCCTCACCGGCGCGGTCGACCGGATCCCCCGGCGGGAGTTCGTCCACTGCTCGGGGTGGGCGGACCGGACGCCGTTCACCGACCTGCGCACCCGGCTCCTGGCCGACCCCGGCTGGCGGGTCCACGACCTCCCCACCGGCCACGACGCCATGCACGAGGCCCCGGAGGCCGTCGCCGCGCTCCTGCTCTCCGGCTGACCTCCCTTCGTTCGGCCCAGTACTCCAGCCGTAGCTCGTGATCACGGATGGGAAGGTCAGGCCCGGGACGCTCCGAGGAACCGCAGCACGGCCAGGACGCGGCGGTGGTCCGCGTCGACCACGGGCAGGTCGAGCTTGGCGAAGATGTTGTTGATGTGCTTCGCCACGGCGCTCTCGCTGACCACCAGCGCCTGCGCGATGCCGGCATTGGAGCGCCCCTCGGCCATCAGGCCGAGCACCTCCCGTTCGCGGAGGGTCAGCCGCGCGAGCGGGTCGCTGTCGCGCCGCAGCAGCAACTGGGCGACGACCTGCGGGTCCAGGGCCGTGCCCCCGTCCGCCACTCGCCGGACCGCCGCCACGAAGTCGGCGACATCGGCAACCCGCTGCTTGAGCAGGTAGCCCACACCGCTGGTGTTCGCAGACAGCAGGTCAGCCGCGTACCGCTCCTCCACGTACTGCGAAAGCAGCACCACCGGCGTCCCCGGCCAGCGCCGACGGATCTCCATCGCCGCCCGCACCCCCTCGTCGGTGAAGCCGGGCGGCATCCGGACGTCGATCAAGGCGAGTTCGGGCCGGTGCTCCGCCACCGCCGCCAACAGCCCCTCCGCGTCGCCGGCTTCCGCGACGACCTGGAACCCGCCCATCTCCAGCACCTTGATGAGGCCGACCCGCAACAACACCGAATCCTCGGCGATCACCGCGCGCACGGCAGCTCCGCGGTGATGGTGGTGGGCCCGCCAACGGGGCTGCTGACGTGGAAGGCCCCGTCGAGGGAGCCGACCCGCTTGGCCAGCCCGGTCAGCCCCGTGCCGCCAGCGGCGTCGGCACCGCCCAGCCCGTCGTCGGTCACGCGCACTCGCAGCACCTCGCCGACCTGACGGACTACCACCTCTGCATGCATCGCGTTGGCGTGCTTCGTTGCATTGGTCAGCGCCTCGGAGATCACGAAGTACGCGACCGACTCCACGTTGGGCGCCACCCGCTCCTCCAGATCGACCCGCAGCCGCACCGGCAGGGGCGTGCGGGCAGCCAGCCCGGACAACGCCGCGTCCAGACCTCGGTCTTCGAGCACGGCCGGGTGCAGCCCCCGCACCAGGTCATTGAGTTCGGCGATCGCCTCCTTCGCCTCCAGGTGCGCTCTCGCGATCACCTCGCGGGCATCACTCGACAGGTCCGGGCAGGTGGCAATGGCCAGACCCAGGTTGACCGCGAGAGACACCAACCGCTGCTGGGTGCCGTCGTGCAGGTCGCGCTCGATCCGGCGGCGCTCCGCGTCGACGGCCTCGATCAAGTCGGTCCGGCTCACGGTCAGCTGATCGACCCTCTCCTGGAGCCGCTGCGCCTGACTGGGCCCGAGCAGGCCCAACGCCAGCCGCGCCTCGGCCCGGGCTACTGCCCGCGCGGTCCAGGGCAGGGCGCACAGGAGGAGGAGTCCAGCCGCCGTGTAAGCCGGCAGCTGGGTCAGGTAGCCGAACCAGTCCTGGCGGACTCCGGTTGGCAGCGCCCATGACCAGGCGTAGGCGATGACGCCCGCCACGCACGCCGCTGCCACCGCGAGCACCAGCAGTTCCAGCAGCGCGAGCAGCGGGCCCAGCAGGAGGTGGTAGCCGATCTTGCGCCAAGGCCACGTCGCCGCGAGCCACCGGGCGGTCGAGGCCCACGTCCACTGTTCCGGCGCGGTGGGGGTGAGCCGGGGGACGTCCACACCGATGAGCACCCGGTAGCGAGCCCGCTGAACGGCCGTCAGCACCGGGGTGCCGAGCAGGACCAGGGCGGCCGACAGGGAAACCGTAAGGAGCCAGTTCCCCGTCCTGGCGATAGTCGCCGCCGCCCAGGCCCACACGGGCACAAGCGCCAGGTGAGGCAGCACACCCGCGGCAAGAAAACCGGTGTCCCGCTGCGCCCGGAGGACCGCGCGTCTCAGTCCAGCTGGAATCGTCATGGCACGACGCTAGGGCACCGCAGGAGGACGGTGCCATGAAGCCTGCACCCGATCTCATGGTGAACCTAGATGATTGATTCCAAGGGGTCCTGGGCTGCGCGTTGAGGTGCCGAACAGCAAGAACGCGGTCTCCTGTTGCGGTTGTCGGCAGTAGCGGGGGATGAGCATCAGCAGCAGACGGTGTACAGCCGCTGCCGGACCTGGGAGTTGGACGGGACCTGGGAGCGGCTGTCCACCGCGATCTTGGCCGAGGCCGAGGCGACCGGAGCGATCGAGTGGATCGTGGTTCTGTCGCCCGGGACACGGGGCTCGGCTGTGGCGTAGCGGAAGCCCGAGCGTGGGCTCGCCTGGGCCGGTTTTCCCCGCCGTATCGGCTGGGAAAACCGCTGTCGGGCGAATGGATCATGGTGGTAGAACTACCGCCGTGCACAAGACTCTGGAGTTTCCCGATCTGCTGCGGCTGATCGACGAACGTTCAACCGCCTTCCGCGCCGCGATCGCCGTCGCGCCCAGCCTCGACCTGCCCGTGCCGACCTGCCCCGAGTGGACGCTGTTCGACCTGGTGCAGCACATCGGCGAGGGCCGCCGCCGCTGGGCCGCCACCGTCGCCGCCGGGCCGGACGCCACGTCCAGGACCCCGGCCCAGGGTGACGCGGTCGCGCCGCAGGAGCGCGAGGCCGTGCTGGCCTGGCTGGCCGCCTCGACCGAGCTGTTGCTGGCGGCCCTGCGGGAGGCCGGTCCGGACCAGGGCTGCTTCACCGGCTGGGGCGTCACGCAGACGCCGCACACTGCCGGTGGCGTCGCCCGGCACCAGGTGCAGGAGATCGCGGTGCACACCTACGACGCCCAGCTCGCCGTGGGCGAGTCGGCCTCACTGCCTGTCGAGGTGGCGCTCGACGGTGTCGAGGAGAGCCTGTTCATCGCCAGCTTCACGAGGAGTGCCTGGCCGCACAAGCCCACCGCCTTCGACTTTCACGCCACCGAGGGCCGCTCCTGGCGCCTCACGGTCGACGGCGACGGTGCACGGACCACCCGGCTGCCCGCCATCGGCGAGGCCCCGGAAGCGGCAGGCCTCTCCATTCGCGGCACGGCCAGTGATCTGGTCCTCTGGCGGTACGACCGCATTTCGGCGGACTCCCTGCAACTCGACGGGGACCCGGAGCTGCTCGACCTGCTCTTCGCCTGGGAACCGGAGGACTGGGCGTGACGACACGCCACCGCGTACAAACCTGCCGCGATTCCGAGGGTTGGCTGCGCGTATGAGACGAGGGAGTCCACAGTCAGGTTGTGACGCCAGACATGGACTCCCTCGCGGCCGCACTCTACGTCAGGACCGACGACCTGCTGATGGGTTCGCCGCAGCTCGCCCCGTGGCGGCCGGTGGTCGGCATAACGCCGCAGCTCAGCGATGCCGAACTGGTAACGCTGCCGATGATGCAGGCCATGCTCGGCTACACCTCCGAGGCCCGTTGGCTCCGGCATGCCCGGGTCCACCTGAGGCACCTGTTCCCGTACCTGCCGAAGCAGCCCGGCTACAACAAGAGGCTGCGGAAGGCGGCCGGGCTCATCCGGCACGTCATGCGCGAGTTGGCCACCGCAGTACGGCTACTGCGCCAGCCACACTCGCTACTTCCGGGGACTTCGGCTGCACCTGCTGTGCACGCTGGGCGGGCTGCCGATCGCGTTCGCGCTGACCGGGGCGAAGGCCGACGAACGCGAGACACTCCTCGACATCTCGCCACCGAACCCACGCTCGTCACCGACCGGCCACCAGGACAGACGCTGATCGGCGACAAGAACTACTTCGGCCGCGAGTTCGAGTCGCAGCTGGCCGGCCTGAACATCGAACTGCTGCGTCCGGCCCGCAAGGGCGAGGCTGAGCGGGCCGGATCACAGCTGTTCAAGCCGTTGCGGCAGGTCATCGAGTCGATCAACGAGACCTTCAAGGGCCAACTCGACCTCGAACGCCACCGCGGCCGCACCCCCGGCGGCGTGATGGTCCGCGTGCTCAGCGAATCCTCGCGCTGACCGCCGGCATCTGGCACAACGAGCACACCGGCCAGCCCGTCATGCGGTCGCTGACTGCCTATGACCACTGACGGCTTGGAATCGATCATCTAGTACCAGCTGTAGATCTTGATCTTGGCCTGTGGGCGGACAGCAGCTCGGGTCGGTAGGTCGGCTTCTGCTGGCCGCTGGCAGGTAGACCGGGCCCGGTGGAACAGGCACTATGCCCCGGTGAGCATCGTCATCAAGTTCTTCGTGGCACCGGACGCCGAAGCTGCCGCTGCTGTCGCGGAGGGTGGTCCCGATGGGGTCTTCGAGTCCCTGACCTTCGGCAACTTCGATGTCGAGGAGGCTCTGATCGAGTGGGAGGGCATCTTCACCGGTCCGAGCCTTGAGGAAGTCCTTGACAACGATGTTCCCGAGACAGTTGTCGACCCGGACGACGGCGAGGGTCCGCTCGTCCTCGCCGTCTCCGGCACCCTTCAAGATGCCCTGTGCACTGCCGCCGAGCACCGGCTCGCTGAAGTCAGCCGGCTGTGGGTGGCCGAGCGGGCGGCAGACGGCGAGGTCTTCGACCCCGAGATCGCCGTGTGGATCCTGAGCGGCTTGGCCGACCTGGCCCGTGCCGTCCGCGAGGGAGACGAGAACCTGTACTGCTGGGTGGCGTAGAAGAGCACGGCCACCGTTGATCATCGTCGCTTGTGTGGACAGACGAAGATCAGCCGATGGCCGTGGGACACAGCGTAGACCCCTGCCCGGTGGCAGCCGGTGTTTCGACGACCTAATGGCGAGGGTGGCAAGCCGGTTCGGCCAGGTTGAGCCGCGTCGCAGGGCACGGGCCTTCGTGCTGGGCCTGCTGGCCGAGTTGCCGCGGAAGAACTGCTGGACGACCGCGGAGCATGCCGGTGACAGCAGTCCGGCCGGTATGCAGCACCTGCTCAGCCGCGCGTCCTGGGACGCCGACGGAGTCCGCGACGACATACGGGACTTCGTGGTCGAGCACCTCGGCAACCAGGGCGCCGTCCTGGTGGTGGACGAGACCGGTGACCTGAGAAAGGGCACCGCGAGCGTCGGGGTGCAACGCCAGTACACCGGGACTGCGGGGCGAATCGACAACGCCCAGGTCGCCGTCTACCTCGTCTACTCCACCCCGGCCGGGCACGCTGCCATCGACCGGCGCCTCTACATCCCACGCTCCTGGACTCAGGACCCCGACCGGTGCCGGGCCGCAGGCATCCCGGACCACACGGGGTTTGCCACCAAGCCCGCCCTGGCCACCGAGATGATCACCCAGGCCCTGGACGCCGGCGTCACGGCCTCATGGGTCACCGGCGACGAGGTCTAGGCGGCGACCCCCACCTGAGCGTCGAACTGGAGTGCCGTCAGGTCGGCTACGTCCTCACCGTCTCACGCAAGCGACCGATCCCGACCCGCGCGGGCGTCTTCACGGCCGGCATGGTGGCTCACTCCCTCCCGAACGAAGACTGCATGGCAGCGACTCTCAGCCGGAGACGGCGCCAAAGGTCACCGCTTCTACGACTGGGCCCAAGTAGAGATCGACACCCCGGCGAGCAGCACGGGTCACCAGTCGTTGCTCATTCGACGCAACCGGCGCACCGGCGAACTCGCCTTCTACCGTTGCTACTCGACTGGACCCGTTCCTTTGAGCGCCCTGGCCAGGGTGGCCGGGCGCCGCTGGACGGTGGAGGAGACCTTCCAGTCCGCGAAGGGCCTGACCGGCCTGGACGAGCACCAGGTCCGCCGCTGGACCTCCTGGCATCGCTGGACCACGCCGGCCATGCTCGCGCACGCATTCCTCCTGGTCACGGCCGCCATCGAACGGACCACCGTGACCACGCCGTCAGGGCTCGCCCCGCTGACCTGCGGCGAGATCCAACGTCTCTACCAACGTCAGGCCCTCCAACAGTCGTGATCAAGATCGACAGCTGGAGTACTAGGGTTTGCGCAGATCGCCGGTCTCCATGTACACCTCCCGCTCCGCCTCCAGTTGCACGCCGAACCCGTGGAATCCACTCGGGGGCGCGGTGGCGAAGAACGACCCATGGACCGTTTCGGGGGGAGCCACCCGCTGGTCCGGCTTGTCGCTCCGCCCGCCGATGGCGACCGGTTCGGCCACGGCGAAACGCTCTGCGAAGAATTTCTCCAGGGTGGCGTCGTCGTCAGGCAGCCGCTCTCCGAGCGGGTTGGTCGCGGTGCCCGGGACGGCCCGAACCGCGAGCACCTGGTCGAAGTCAGGCGCCGCGTTGATCTCGTGAGCGAGGTACAACTGCCCGCCGCGGCCGAAGCAGAGGTAGGAGAGCTCCCGGTCGTCCTGGTGCTCCGCCTCCACATCGAGCTGCGCGAAGTACACGACGCTCTGGACGGTGGCGATGGTGCGTTTGGCGAGCGGCGGGTGCTGCCCGCCTTTGCGCTCGAAGTGGCCGCAGAAGATCGTGCCGGTGATCGACGTCCGCCGCGGACCGGCGCCGCGCGGATCCAACTCGCTCATGGGGAAGTCTTCGGGAACGAACGTGTCGTACGGCTCTTCGGGCACAACATGCTGATGGGAGCGGACCGTTGAACCGTCGGTGTCGTCCAGGCTCACCTCCAGGATGACCTGGAAGTTGTGTGGCGACATGAACATCGGCAGATGCGACATGTAGAAGACCTCTCCGCCGAGAAGCAGCATGCCGTGAGTGCCGAGGGTCATGTCGCCGTCGTGGTGTCCGTGAAGTCCGTGGTTCATGTCCATCGTTACTCCCTTGAATCGATGGCTTGCCACTCGTCGGACCGAAGTGACCTGCGCTCAGGTCCATGGAGTCGGCGCCGAGCTTGAGGGAGAGATTTCCGCACAAGAAAGCAAGGACTGCCCGAGCACCGCGCCCCGGTGCGGCCACGGGGCACCCCAGCTGGATGCGTTGATGCTGAGGATTTCCTGTTCTGCTACCACCGTATCCCTGGAGCCGCCAGGTCACGACCCCGTAGGCGCAGCAACGGGCGGCCTGTTCGCGGTCAGGCGTCCGCTGCGTCGGACGGGTCGGCGGCGGGGCCGTGGAGGGCGAGGCCGACGGCGGTGGCGGTGCCCGCGACGGCGAGGACGGCGAGCAGGGGGGCCCAGCCGTCGACGGTGACGGGGAGCAGGGCGAGGGCGAGGACCAGCGCGCCGGTGGCGTAGGCGGCGACGGGGGCGATCCGGGCGCGGAGCTGGTGGAGGCCGGCCGGGCCGGCGGCGCGGGCGTCGGCGAGGAGCAGGTAGGCCAGCAGCAGGGCGGTGAAGACGGCGGCGATCCAGGGGCCGGGGCGGCTCAGCGCCGCGACGACGACGCTGCCGGCGGCGAGCGCGGTGTTGCGGTGGTGGGCGAGGTGGCCGCGCCGGCCGGTGGTGGAGCGGACGGGGCGGCGGACGACGATCGGGGCAGCCCACCAGGCGACGGCGACGACGGCGACGGCCGTCAGCAGGACGAGCGAGGAGTGCCGGGCCAGGCCGGGCGGGTTGCAGGCGGCGAGGGCGAGCGCGAGGCCGAGCGGCCGGGCGGTGCGGTCCTTGGGCGTCATCGCGACCTTCCCGGGATTCTGGAGCGCAGCAGGGGGGCGAGGGACAGATCGAGGCTCTCGCCGGAGTGGTGGGCGACGACGGGGATGCCCTTGCTGCGCAGGGCGGCGCGCATGGCCTCGCGTTCGGCCTGCCAGAGGGCGAGGGCGAGCGCCCCGGCCGGGTCGTCGGCGGCGACCCGAGGGCTGCCGGTGGGGACTTCGACGACGACCAGCGGGGTGCCGCGGGCGGTCAGTTCGCCGAGCGCGTCGAGGATGCGGTGGTCGGCGAGCGGGGTGAGGGCGTACACGAGGGCGTCGGCGGGGACGGCGGCGGCGAGCGGGGCGGCCGGCTGGCGGTGGCGGTCCTTGCGGCGGCCGGCGAGCGGGTCGCGGGCGTCGAGGACGCTCTCGACGATGCGGTGGAAGTGGGCGTCGCCGGTGCCGGGGCGCAGCCAGCGGGTGGCGGTGCCGACGGTGACGATGCCGACCCGGTCGTGGCTGCGCAGGTAGGCGCGGGCGATGCCGGCGGCGGCACGGACCGACTCGTCGAGGCTGGAGGTGCCGGTGTCGGCGTCCTGGTAGTCGGCGAGGGTGTCGATCAGGACCACGGTGTCGGCGGCGTGTTCGGCGGCGAAGCGGTTGAGCTGGAGGGCGCCGCGCCGGGTGGTGGAGGGCCAGTGGATGCGCCGCTGCCGCTCGCCCCACGCGTACGGGGAGACGCCGACGACCTCGATGCCCTCGCCGTGCCGGCGGGCGGTGTGCTCGCCGATGGAGGGGGGCAGGTGGACGGGGACGGGCGTCAGGGCCGCGGCGCCGGGCACGGGGAAGACCTGGGCGCGGCCGAGGTCGACCCGGACGGTGCGCCGGGTGAGTCCGCCGCGGTCGTGGAGGTCGATGTCGACCGCGCCGAGGAAGGGGTGGCCCCAGCGCGCCGCGGCGAGTTCCAGGTGCAGGACGTTGCCGGTGACGGTGAGCGAGCGCAGTTCGACGCCGGGGCCGAGGTGGACGCCGGGGTCGAGCCAGCTGGCCTCCCCGGCGAAGTCGACGGTGATGCGGGCGGTGACGGTGTCGCCCTCGAAGCAGCGGCGCGGGGCGACCTCGGCGGTGGCGGCCGGGCGGGTCGGGCGGCCGCCGCCGGCCGCGCCGAGGGCGAGCAGGACGGCGGCGCCGCCGGCCGGGGCGAGCAGCCACGGTTCGCGCAGGAGCAGCGCGGCGGTGACGGCGGTGACGGCGACGGTCAGCAGGCGCAGGGCGCGGGCGGTGAGGCGTCGGCCGGCGGGTGGGGGTGGTGGGGGTTCGGCCGCGGCGGGGGCCTCCTCGCCGAGGGCGCGGGCGAGGCTCACGCGCGGACCGCCGCGGCCGCCCGGTGCGGGTCGTCCTCGGACGCGGCGCGCGGGGCGGTGCTCGGCGCGGTGCTGGGCGCGGTGCGCGGGGCGGGGACGCGGGCGACCAGGTCGGCGATGACCTCGTCGGCGTCGACCTGGCGGACCCACAGTTCGGGCCGCAGCGACACCCGGTGGGCGAGGGCGGGGACGGCGAGCGCCTTGACGTCCTCCGGGACGACGTAGTCGCGTCCGGCCAGGACGGCCCGGGCGCGGGAGAGTTGGACCAGGGCGAGGCCGCCCCGCGGCGAGGCGCCGACCTGGAGCTGCGGGTCGTTGCGGGTCGCGTCCAGCAGTGCGACCACGTAGTCGACCAGGTCGTCGGAGACCTCGACCCCCTCCAGGGCGGCCCGCATGGCGAGCACCTCGGCGGGGTCGGTGAGCGCGGTCAGGACGGCCTCCGGCGCGGCCCGCTCCAGGCGGGCGCGGAGCATCGCCGCCTCGTCCGCCACCGGCAGGTAGCCCATCCGCACCCGGAGCAGGAAGCGGTCGAGCTGCGCCTCGGGAAGGGTGTAGGTGCCCTCGTACTCGATCGGGTTGGCGGTGGCGATCACCACGAACGGGGACGGCAGCGGGTGGGTGGTCCCGTCGACGGACACCTGCGTCTCGGCCATCGCCTCCAGCAGGGCGGCCTGGGTCTTCGGCGGGGTGCGGTTGAGCTCGTCGGCGAGCAGCAGCCGGGTGAAAACCGGCCCGGGGCGGAAGACCATCTCGCCGGTGCGCTGGTCGTAGAAGGGCGCGCCGGAGACGTCGGAGGGCAACAGGTCGGGGGTGAACTGGATCCGGCGGAAGTCCAGGCCGAGCGCGGTGGCGAAGGAGCGGGCGAGCAGGGTCTTGCCGAGGCCGGGCAGGTCCTCGATCAGGACGTGGCCGCCGGCCAGGACGGCCAGCATGACCAGCTCGAGGGCCTCCCGCTTGCCGGTGACGGCCCGCTCGACCTCGTCGAGGACGGCGCGGGCCCGTTCGCCGGCCTGCTGCGGCGTCAGCGTGCCGGGGGCCGGGTGGGTGGTGGTGGTCACGGTACTCCTGGGGAGGTGGCGGTCGAGGGTGGGGCCGGGCGGTCAGAGCCGGTGCAGCTGGTCGACGAGCATGCGCAGGTCGGACTCGGTGAGCGGGCCGGGCGGGTCGGTGCGGGCCGGGTCGAGCCACGGCCAGACCTGCGGGCCGGTCAGTTCGGCGACCCGCTCGGGGTGGTGGTGGCGGGAGATCCGGTGGCGTTCCAGCAGCCGGGCGTCGTACAGGCGTTGGATGCGGTGCCGGAGCACCGGGCCGTAGCCGTCCTCGCCGCACAGGGACCGGTCGACCAGCTGCCGCCAGTCGCCGAGGTTGACCTGCCGGGCGTGCATCCGGCGGGCCTCGTCGCGGTGGCCGCGGTCCTCGGAGTCGGCGCCGGCCACGTACCGGGCGGTGGCCAGGGCGAGGACGGCGAGGACCAGGGCGCCGCCGCAGAACGCGGGCAGTCCGCCGACCAGCGCGAGGCCGGCCTCGGTCACGACGGCGAGGACGGCGGCGTGGGCGAGGCTGTGGGCGACGCTGCCGGGGGCGGGAGGCTTCATCGGGCGTGCTGCCTTCATCGGGCGTCCTCGGGGGCGGCCGCGGAGCGGTCGAGGCGGGCGGCGATGGCGTCCAGCGCGTCGCCTGCGCGGCGGACGTGGCCGGCGTCCATCGGGTGGGTGGAGTAGCGGGCCTCGCGGAACAGCTCCGCCAGGGTCTGCGCCTCGCGGGCGTCGTCCAGCCGGCCGGTCCGGGCGGCGCGGCTCAGCAGGTCGGTCGGGCTGTCGGAGTCCAGCAGGTCGACGCCGGCGTCGGCGAGTGAGGTCTCCATCGCCCGGTAGCAGGCGATCACGGCGCTGCGCGGGTCCGAGCCGCCCAGCAGCGCGGCCCGTCCGGAGGCGACCGCCTCGGCGAGCAGGCCGGCGGTGGCCTCACCGCCTGTCCCGTGCACGGGCACCGGTGCCGGCCCGGCGAGGCCGCGACGGCGCCACTGCCGGACGGCGAACACCACGGCCGCCGCCACGACCGCGGCCAGGCCCAGCCAGATCAGCCCGGCGCCGAGGTGGCCCGCCGAGTGCGGGGGCGAGCTGTCGAGGTCGGCGACCGCCCGGCCGGGCCTGCCCGGCGCACCGGACCCCATCGGCGGCGGCGTGGGGTGCGACAGGTCGGGGACGAGCGGCGCCGGACCGGCGTCCCGGCCGTGCACCAGCAGGAGGGCGACCGGCAGCAGGACCGCGCCGGCGACCAGCAGCCACCCGACCGCGTCAACGAGCCGCTCGGCCACGGCGTTCGGCGGCGTGACGGACCTCGCCCCGGCGCGGAACCGCCGGGCCAGCACACCGAGCAGCACCGCCGTCCCGGCGACCAGCAGGCCGATCAGGCCGGAGTGGTGGGCGAGCGGCGCGAGGTCGTGGCCGCGCGGCGGGTCGGCGTCGGGGTGCAGGGCGAGGGCCGCCAGGGCCAGCCCGAGGACCGCGGCGCAGGCCGCGGCCGTACCCGCCGTCCGCGGCGCGACCGCGCCGCGACGACCGGTGCCGCCTGTTCGCGACATGGTGGTGACTCCCCCGTGCTCCCCCGCGTCGGCCCGGTGCGCTGGTTGCGGATGTTCGGCCGACCGGGCGACAGCGTGGCACACCTCCGGGCGTTCTGTCAGCAGTCGAACGGCCGGACACGGCTGACCGGGTGTCGGCTCGCACGGTGCGGGAGCACGAGCAGCAGCCAGAGGTCCGGCGGATCGGGGGCCTCCACCAACGGTTCCTCCAAGTCCGGGGGCGGGGCGGTGACGCCGCCGTCATCGGCGCGGCCACCGCCCCGGCCCCGGGCCCACGGCGGGGGGACGCCGGAGGCACGGTCAGGGCCGGGCCTCCAGGACGATGTTGACGGGGGCGCTGTCCTGGGCGATGCGGCGCACGCGGGTGAGTCCGGCGGCGGCGAGGACCTCGCGCAGCCGGGCTTCGCCGGCCATCGCGCCGAGGGCGGCCGCCCCGGGCTGGGCGAGCGAGGAGGGGGTGCAGACCAGGGTGGAGATCGCGTAGCCGATCCGGGCGTACGGGTTGGCGAAGTCGTCGGCGAAGCGGTCGGCGGCCAGCGGCTCGACGACCAGGACGGCGCCGTGGTCGGCGAGGGTGGTGCGGGCGTGCGCGGCGGCCGCCACGGGGTCGCCCATGTCGTGCAGGGAGTCGGTGAAGGTGACCAGGTCGTAGCCCTTGCCGGGGTAGCCGGCGGCGTCGGCGACCTCGAAGGAGACCCGGTCGTCCACCCCGGCCTCGACGGCGGCGGAGCGGGCGTGGGCGATGGCGGCGTCGTCGGCGTCGAAGCCGGTGACCCGGGTGTTGGGCCAGCGCTGCCCGATCAGGATCGAGGACTGGCCCCAGCCGCAGCCCAGGTCCGCGACCCGCGCCCCGGCTTCGAGTCGCGGCGCGATCCCGTCGACGGCGGGGATCCACTCGGCGACCAGGCCGTGGACGTAGGCGGGCCGGGTGAAGCGGTCCTGGGCCGCGCCGAGCGCGGGGTGGTGGTCGCCCCAACCCATGCCGCCGCCGCTGCGGAAGAAGTCCTCGATGCGGTCGAGGTCGGCCCACAGGGCGGCGAAGCCGGGGAAGACGCCGATCAGCGCGGCCGGTCCCGCGTCGTCGGCGAGGACGGCGGCGTATGCGTCGGTGAGGGTGAAGCGGTCGGTGGCCGCGTCGTAGTCCAGGTAGCCCGCGACGGCGACGCCGCGCAGCCACTCCCGCACGTAGCGCTCGGCCAGTCCGGTGCGGGCGGCGAGGTCGGCGGGGCCGAGCGGTCCGGCGCCGGCGAGGGCGCGGAACAGGCCGAGCCGGTCGCCCAGCACCACCAGCGGTGCGGTGCAGGCCGCGCCGAGGTCGCCGAAGACGGTGCCCACGGCCTGCTCGATCAGGTCGGTCTCCGGGGCGGTTTCCACGGTCGTCATTTCGATCACCTCTCTCGGACGGGTGTCCTTGACCGAGAGGCGTGGGATCGCGTCCCACGGCGCGTGAGCCCCCGGGGTCACAGCTGCCAGTGGACGGGTTCGGCGGGCCGGTAGGCGCAGACCCGGCCGGTGGTGACCGAGGCCGACAGGTGGGCGCCGAGTTCCGGGTGGGCGCCGTCGATCCGGCGCAGCGTGTCGCGGATGCGGGCGGTGACGGTGGTGCGGGCGCGCTCCCCCTCGTCGCCGAGGCGCCGGCGGCGGCCGCCGAGGCCGTACACGTGGCGCAGTTCGGCGATCAGGGCGTCGCGCTCGTCCTGCGCCCGGGCGAGGGCGGTCGCGTGCCCGCCCTCGCGTGCTTCGGTGATCTCGGTGTCCAGCCGGTCCAGGCGCGTCCGGTAGGCGGCGCGCGCCGGTCCGTCGGCCAGTTCGTCGCTGCCGGGGGCGGGCGTGTCCTCGCCGGAGAGCAGGCGGGTGGCGGGGATCTCCCGGCCGGGGTTGGCCAGCAGCAGGGCCAGGTCGTGCAGGCCCTTGGCGTCCTTGAGGTGGGCGGTGCGCCCGGCGAAGGCGAGGGTCCAGGTCTCGCCGTCGCGGTGGAAGACGCGGTCGGTGCCGGGGTGGGCGAGCAGCGCCTCGGCGCGGTCGCGGAGCCGGTCGAGGCCCTGTTCCCCGGCGGCGGCACCGGCCTCGGCGATCAGCTGCCGGCCGGCTTCGCGGTCGGGCTCGCACCCGAGCAGGGCTCGGCCGAGTTCCAGGCGGGCGCGGACGGCGACCGGGCGGGCCCCGAGCCGTTCGGCCGCGGCGACCGCGGCCCGCAGGTGCTCGGCCGCCCGCTGCGGGGTCGGCGCGGCGAGGCCCAGGTAGAGCGCGACCGGCGCGAGGACCGCGACGGCGCCGCCGACCACGACGGTCTCGTCCGCGTACGGCAGCAGCCGCTCGTACCGGTCCGCCAGGACCTCCGGGACGGCGGCGGCGACGGCGAGTTCCACATCGAAGGCCACGCCCGGCAGGGCCTGCCACCGGTAGCCCGACAGGGCGTCGGCCGGGGGCAGGGCGCGCAGGACGGCGGCCGCGGCGGCCGGCTCGCCCGCCGCGAGGTGGGCGAAGCAGCGCGCGTGCGGCAGCAGTTCGGGCGGCAGGGCGGCGTCCCCGGACTCCTCCACCGCCCGCGCCACGCCCACGGGACCGTCCCGGGTCATCGCGGCGGCGATCCGTTGCGTCCCCGCCACGCCGGCACCGTCCGGCTCGCCGATCGCCGCGGCCAGCGCGGCGGCCTCCTGCGTGAGCCGTTCACCCTCCTCGAAGCGGCCCTGCAGCAGGGCCAGCGCCGCCTCCCGGGAGCGCACCAGATACCCGGCCCTGGGCAGCCTGGACCGCTCGGCCGCCTGCCCGGCCTCGTGCAGGGCGGTGACCGCCCGCGGATCGGCCAGCTCCACCAGGGCCACGAACCGGCACATCAGCGCCTCGAACTCCAGCTCCGCGTCACCGGCCGCGGCGGCCGCCCCGGCCATCGCGTCCGCGATCTCCAGGCGCCGCGCGGCCGTACCGGGCGCCCACTCGACGTCGTGGCGTGCGAACAGGGCGGTGGCGAGCGCCCGTTGGTCGCCCGCCTGCCGCGCGACCCGGGCCGCCTCGCACGCCCGGTCGCGGGCGGACGCCACGTCCTGGTCGGGACCGTCCGCCGACTCCCGGGCCCAGGCGGCGAGCACCCGGGCCCGCAACGCCTCGGCGCCCGGCTCCCCGCGCAGGGCGGACTCGGCGTGTTGCAGCAGGGTGATCAGCTCCCGCCGGGAGTCCCCGCTGCGGACCCCCGCGCGGTGCAGACCGAGCGCGGCGGCCGCAGCCGCAGCCGGGCCCGGGGAGGCCCGCGTCACGGCCCGGAAGCCGTCCACCGCCTCCTCCCGCATCCCGGCGCTCAGCTGTGCCTCGGCCAGGTCCAGCCGCAGCCCGACCGCCCGCGGATCGCCGTCCGGGCACAGCCGGACCGCCCGGCGCAGGTGCCCGACGGCGTCCTCGTACCCCAGCTCGGCCATCGCCGCCCGCCCCGCCCGCGCGGCGAAGTCCACCGCCGGCTCCACCGGGCCGACCGGGAGGGCCGCCGCGTAGTGGCGGGCCAGTTCGGCGACGTACCCGCTGCCCTCCAGCGCCCGGGCCACCGCCAGATGGGTCCGCGCGCGGGACCCGGCGGGGAGCTGTGCGAGCAGGTGCTCGCGGAACAGGTCATGGACGAACCGGTGCTCGCCGTCCTCCTCGGGCGTCACCACCCGGGCCGCGACGGCGGGCTCCAGCAGCTCGGACAGCCGCTCCTGCGGCCGGTGGTCCACCGCCGCCAGCCGACGCAGCGAGAACCGCCGGCCGAGCACCGCCGCGGTGGCGAGCAGCCGGGCGGTCGGGTCCGGCAGGCGGGCCAGGCGCCGCGCCACCAGCTGGCCGACCGCGACCGGCACGGCCCCGCGATCCCCGCCCGCCGCCCGGAGGCGGGCGACCTGCTGGACGAAGAACGGGTTCCCCCCGGTCCGCCGCCACACCGCGTCCGCCGGCTCCTCGCCGACCGGCCCGCCCAGCCGGTCGAGCAGCGCCCCCACACCGTCCGGCGTCAGGCCACCGAGCTGCACCACGTCGAGGCCGGACAGCGCGTGCAGCGGATGGTCCGCGGCGAGCTCGACATCCCGGTACGTCCCGACCAGCAGCAGCCGCTCCCGCCGCGCCCGGACGGCCAGGTGTCCCAGCAGCAGGACCGACGCCGGGTCGGCCCACTGCAGATCGTCCAGCACGACCAGGAGCGGGCCCAGGGCCAGCAGCGTCTCGGCGATCCGGTCGAACAGCGCGAGCCGGGCGCCCCGGGCGTCGTCCCCGACCGGCCCGTCCGGGCCCAGCACCGTCCCCGCCCGCTCCCCCAGCACCTGGCGCCACGGCCACAGACTCGGCGCGCCGCCGCCGTCCTCGCACGCGCCCCACATCGTCGCCGTCCCCCGGCCCGCCGCGTACCGCACGAGCTCGGCGGCCACCGCGGTCTTCCCGATCCCCGGCTCCCCCGCCAGCAGCACCGCCCCGCCCCACCCGTCCGCGGCGAGGTCCACGGCCCGGTCCAGCGAGTCCATCAGCGCCGAACGGCCCACCAGCGGCGCTTCCATCCGCACGGCCACAGCAGCATTCTCCGCCCGGCGCCACCCACCGACCACCGGCCCGCGCCCCTCACGCACTTCGCCACAGCGGCGGGTGAGGTAGGGCCGTCTCCGCCGCGTCGCCCGCCGCCAGCCGCCAGCCGATGGGGACGCTCGTACGCCGCCCACAACTCCGCGGCAGCCGCCCGCGCCCTCACCCGACATCGGCAAGCGACCCACCCCGAACGGTCGGTCCGCGCGGGTCGTCACGGCGGCGAGTGAGGTGCGCCATCTCCTCCGTATTCCCCGCCGCCAGGCGACGGTCCGCCCGTACGCGACCCACGACTCCGTGGCAGCCGTCCGCGCCCACACACAGCAGGCGAGCGACCCACCCCCAACGGTCGGACCGCGCGGCTCACGGAGCGGCGGGCAGCTCGTCACGGCGGCGGGTCAGGTACGCCATCTCCGCCATGGTGCCCACCGCCAGGCGAAGGTCCGCTCGTACACGGCCCAAGACTCCGTGGCAGCTGCCCGCGCCCACACACAGGCGACCCACCCCGAACGGTCGGTCCGCGCGGCTCACGGACCGGCAGGCAGGTCGTCGCGGCGGCGGGTCAGGTACGCCGTCTCCGCCGCGTTGCCGGCCAGGGCGATGGCGCGGTCGTACGCGGCCCGTGCCTCCCCGCTCCGGCCGAGGCGGCGCAGCAGGTCGGCGCGGGTGGCGTGGAAGGCGTGGTAGCCGTCCAGCGGCAGGCCGTCCACCTGGGCCAGGGCGACCTGCGGGCCGTCGAGTTCGGCGACCGCGATCGCCCGGTTGAGGCGCACGATCGGTGAGGGGTCGAGGCGGACCAGCTGGTCGTAGAGTTCGACGATCTGCGACCAGTCGGTGTGCCGGGCGTCGCGGGCGTCGGTGTGGACGGCGTTGACGGCGGCGAGGAGCTGGTAGCGCCCCGGCGGCAGGCCACTGGCCAGGCGGGCGCGGACCAGGGCGTGACCCTCGGCGATCAGGTCGCGGTCCCAGGCGCGGCGGTCCTGCCGGTCGAGGGGGACGAGTTCGCCGTCGGCCGAGACCCGGGCGGGGCGCCGGGCCTCCGTCAGCAGCATCAGCGCGAGGAGCCCGGCGACCTCGCCGTCCTCCGGGAGCAGGGCCCGGACCAGCCGGGTCAGCCGGATCGCCTCGGCGGTCAGGTCGCCGCGCACCGCCTCCTGACCGGGCTCCGAGGACAGGTACCCCTCGTTGAAGACCAGGTAGAGGACGGCGAGCACGCCGGAGAGCCGGGCCGGCAGGTCCTCCCGCGACGGCACGCGGTACGGGATACCGGCGACCTTGATCTTCTCCTTGGCGCGGGTGATCCGCCGGCTCATCGCCGTCTCCTGGACCAGGAACGCGCGGGCGATCTCCGCCACCGTGAGCCCGCCGACCATCCGCAGCGTCAGCGCGATCCGCGCCGCTACGGCGAGCGCGGGGTGGCAGCAGGTGAACAGCAGGCGCAGCCGGTCGTCGTCGAGGGCGCCGGTCGGCCGCGCGGTGCCGGTCGGCTCGGGGGTGTCAGACAGCATCAGCGCCTCCCGGTGCTTCTCCGCGCGCCGGGCCTCCCGCCGGATCCGGTCGATGGCCTTGCGCTGGGCGGTGGTGGTGAGCCAGGCGCCGGGACGCGGCGGGACGCCGTCGACGGGCCACCGCTCGACCGCGGTCGCGAACGCCTCGGCGGCCGCCTCCTCGGCCGTGTCGAGGTCGCCGAAGCGCCCGGTCAGCGTCGCGACCACCCGGGCCCACTCCTCGCGGTGGGCCCGGGTGATCGCCGCTGCGACCTCGCCTCCGGTCACAGGAACGGCCGGACCTCGACCTTGCGGTTGCAGGCCTTGGACCCGTCCGCCGCCAGCGCGAGCGCCACGTCGAGGTCGGGAGCCTCGATGATCCAGAAGCCGGCGAGGAACTCCTTCGACTCCACGAACGGCCCGTCGGTCACGATCGCCGCCCCACCGCGGTTGTCGATCACCGTCGCCGTCTCGGGCGTCCCGAGGCCGCCGGCGAACACCCACCGGCCCTCGGCCCGCAGCCGGTCGTTGAACACGTCGATCGCCACGTCCTCGTCCGGGGTGGCGAGGCCGGGCGCGTCGAAGATCACGGAAAGCAGGTACTGCATGGTGGATCGTCTCCTGTTGTCCTGTGGCCGCCCCCTCGGGCCGCCTCTCACCCCTTCTACGATCGCCGCCGCCCCGATCCGACACTCCGCGCCGGGATTTCTTCGAGGAATTCCGTACGCCGCTCCGCTCCCCCGCCCCCGTCGGCGCGCCTCCGGTAGCGTTCG
Organism: Kitasatospora cinereorecta; assembly: GCF_024172095.1. GTDB lineage: Bacteria > Actinomycetota > Actinomycetes > Streptomycetales > Streptomycetaceae > Kitasatospora > Kitasatospora cinereorecta. The sequence goes on from NZ_JAMZDX010000004.1 coordinate 680,689, forward strand.
CGAGATCACCACGACACCGCACCATCCGGACCGGGGGACCCAGTGACGGCAGCCGACAACCTCCACCACCAGCTGGCCGACGCCGAGTTGGCCGCCTTCGTCGAGGCGGTCCGCCGCGACCCCGGGCCTTCGGCCCGTGAGCTCGGCGCGGCCGGGCTGCGCCGGGCGCAGCGTTCGCGGGTCGCGGGGCAGGTCCGCGGGCCCGAGGTCGACACGGTGTCCGACCTGACCGTCGGCCCCGGCGACGTACCGGTCCGGCTGTACCGCCACCCGGGCGCGGACCGCGGGACCGTGGTGTTCCTGCACGGCGGCATGTGGGCGATCGGCGACCTGGACTCGCACGACCGCCTCTGCCGGCGGTTGGTCCACGGCGCCGGCGTGGCCGTGGTGGCCGTCGACTACCGGCGGGCGCCGGAACACGTGTGGCCCGCCGCGGTCGACGACGCCGTGGCGGTCCTGCGCTGGGCGCACACGGACGCCGGTGCGACCACCGGGACCGCCGGGCCGGTCGTGGCGATGGGCGACAGCGCGGGCGGCCACCTCGCCACCCTCGCCTGCCTGCGGCTGCGCGACGAGGACGGACCGCTGCCCGCCCTCCAGGTCCTGGCCTACCCCAACACCGACCTCACCCTGTCCCGGCCGAGCGTCCGGACCAAGGGCACCGGCTGGGCACTGGACGCGGACGCCGTCGCCTGGGGAGCCGAACTGTGGGTCCCCGACGCCTCGCGCCGCGCCGACCCGGCCGTCAGCCCGCTCTACGCCGAACTCGGCGGCCTGCCGCCCGCGGTCGTCGTCACCGCGGAGCACGACCCGCTGCGCGACGAGGGCGACGCCTACGCGACGCGTCTGGCAGCCGCGGGCGTACCGGTGCGGCACCGCTGCGAGAGCCGGCAGATCCACGGCTTCCTGACCCTCGACGCCCTCTCCCCTGCCGCCGCGGCAGCCGGCGGGCGGATCTTCGCGGACCTCGCCGACCTGCTGTGACCCGGGCCCGGCCCTGGTGCCGGCTCTCGTGTGCGGGCCCGTTCAGCCGTCGGACGGGAAGGCCGGGTCCACGGTGATCACGACGTTCGGCGCGTGGCGGCCGATGGTCTCCAGCAGCAGCTGAGTGTCGAGCTGCCAGAGGTGGACCGGTCGGCTGGCCGTGATCAGCTCCCACGGCCGGCCGGCGGCGCGCTCCGCCGCACGGATCGCGGCCGGGTTCTCCGTCCCGCTCGGCAGGGCGGGCGCGCCGGTGAGCCGGTGCACGCCGACGTACGGCATGCCGCCCGTCGCCTGGACCCACAGCTCCACGGCGGTGATCTCGTTCCACGGCACCCGGGCGCAGCCCTGCTCGTACCGCAACGGGTACCCGCCGAGCAGCACGCCCTCGGCATCGACCCGCAACGCCACCCGGCCGCCGCGCACCGACGCCGACGTCATCCCGACCGAGAGCCCGGCGGTCACCACGGCGAGCACCCCCAGCGCGACCACCACCCAGCCGAGCACGCCCCCGCTCACCGCGCCGACCACCAGCGCCGACACCCCGACCCCGACCCCCACGACGGCGGACCGCCGCTTGCGGATCGCTTTCGGGGTCCACCCGTAGCGACACTCGTACACGTCTTCGTGTGTGGTCACGGGAGGGAGTGTGTCAGCCGGACGGCCATGGCGGAAGATCTTCGGCCGGCGGCGTACCGGCCTGGTGTACGGGCCTGACGCCGGGACAGAATGAACTCATGCCCGAGGCACCCGAGTTCCTCTCCCGCGGACCGCAAGGATGGCCCGCATCCGAATCCCGGCGCTCCGCACTGGCCGCCGACCGGGTCAGGCTGTTCGCCGACTCCGTCTTCGGCATCGGCCTGGCAGTCGCCCTGGGCGTGGTGTACCTGGTCGGCGTCCTCTTCATCGACCTCGCCGCACGGCCGTTCACGGCGAACCCGAAGGACCCGGCCGCCGTCGCACAGCGCGCCGCCGGGGAACGGGCCGCCGACTCTCACTTCGTCGTCTGGACCGCGGCCTTCCTGCTCCTCACCCTGACCGTCGCCGTCCTGGCAGCCCGCCGGAAGTCCCCTTGGACGGCCGGCCCCCAGTTCGTCGTCGCCGCCCTCCTCACCCTCGCCCTCGTCGCCGTCCTGCGGGGCCCCACCGCCGACACCCCGGCCCGCCCCGACCCCGCCGCCCCGATCTGCCGATCCGGCTCCACCTGCCCTTAGCCGGGGTGTTCGGATCAGTCGCCGACGGTGAGCGTCGCATGTTTCTCGACGCCGAGACCGGCCAGTACGGCGCGGAGCCGGTCGAGCGCCGCGTCCGGGTCCATGCCCGGCGCGATCTCCAGGTCGAGATGGCACTGTCCCATCCCGCTCCCGGCACCCGTGATCTCGCCCTCGGACCCGAACGCGGCCTCCAACGCCTCCTCGACCTCATCCCGGTCGATCGGCAGGCCCACGAAGACGATCTCGACGAACACCGCACTCCTCAACTCAACGCTCAAAGGCCCAGGGCGTACGGAAGACCAAGGATCCAGGCGGCCCGGCCCGGGTCGCCCTCGGCGACGCGCTCCAACGTCTCGACGAACCACCGACGCTCGTCGGACTCCATCTCACCGAGCTCGTGGGCGACGCCCTCCAGTGTGCTCAGCGCGACCTGCGCGTCGTGTCCCACCGCGACGAGATCCTCCAGGGTCGCGACGGCGGTCAGCAGGGCCCTGACCACAGCGTCGCCCTGCACCACGGCGCTGCTCCCCTCGGGCTGACTGATCACGCGACGATGCTGCCACGCGCACCGCATCCGGGGGACATCGCCCCGCACCCGGAACCTTCGCGGTCAGCGGTACGGCTGGTGGTCCTCGCGGTGGGTGGTGGTGCCGCCGGCCAGGCGCCAGGAGCGGCTGCGGCGGGAGAGGATCCACGCTTCGGGGGCTCGGCGGGCTGCGGCGATCCAGGCGGCGAGCTCGGGGAGGGCGTGCGAGCGCAGGACGCTTCGCGCGTGGGCCCGTTCGGTGCCCGGAAGCGGCGAGATGCGGATCCGTGCGGTGGACCAGACGCTCGGGTGGAGGCCGACGCCGTAGTTGGAGCGGATCGGCGGGATCCACTCGGCGTGCAGCAGCGTCCCGTCGTCGCTCGGCCGGTCGACGAACCGCAGGTCCACCTCCTCAGCGCCGGGCACGGCACGCAGGTCGGTCGGGGTGAGCGGCCACGACAGGTCGCGGGGCAGGCGGCGGTTACGTGCGGACACCGCGCGAGGATGGCATACGGCCAGGTCAGGGCACAGGTGGGTTTCCGCTGATGCCCGGACACCCGCTCGCGGGCCGGGCGGACTCCACCCACAGCCGCTCCTCATCCGCGAGGGCGCACGGCCTCACCGCGACCACACCCGGCGGCGTACAGGGCGTGACGCGGGCACGGCGGAGCACGACCGCGGCGGACCTGCGCGGCGGCGGCCCTCCGTCGCGACAGAACGAGGTGTGGGCGACGAAGCGGCACGCAGGCCCTCGTCGAGGGTGCTGTGGGGCGCCGCCCACGAGGGGGATCAGAGCTTGTGCATGGGCCCGTACGGCGGGGTGACGCGCACCTGTCGCGATCCGAAGTCGACGAGGACAGCGGTGTCGCCGTCGCCTTCGACACCGATGACGCGGCCGAGGCCGTACGCGTCGTGGGTGACCCGGTCCCCGACTGCGAACCGCTTGGGCGGCGCCTCAGTCCGGGCCTTGAAGGGGCTGGTGGGCAGGGGGCGGCGAGCTGCATATTCGGTCATTCCTTCGAGTATGCACGCACGAGCGCGAGACGGCGACCTCTTCGGGAGAATTTCACGCTCGCGCGCCGGAATTTTGCGGCCGACCGGCGGCCTCGACGCGCCCTCGGGCGGGGCGTCGAGGCGAAACCAGAAGCGCCGCCCCCCTCGAAGGGCACCTCCGGCAAAAAAATCATCAGCGCGGGCGAGGCAGCCGTCGCGTCACCAACCGGCCTGCTCTCAGGGCGCGTTGGAGCCTCCAGTGGCCCGGGACCGGACGGTGCTGGGGAGGTCGCCACGAAACCGGGGGCGAAATATTCACCCGCTGCGGGCCTCGGCCTGCTAGAGTCGTTTTCAGTTGCAGTAGTGGTTCCCATGAACTTTGTGTGCGCCTGCTGATGTATCGCAGGCGCATTTTTGTTTCCCGGCTCGTCCCGGGTGGGTGCTCCGCGGCGACTCGAGGCCCGCGTTGTGCGGATCTCGAACAGCCCTTTTTAGGAGATTTTTTATGGCTAATGGCACTGTGAAGTGGTTCAACGCGGAGAAGGGCTTCGGCTTCATCGAGCAGGAGGGTGGCGGCCCGGACGTCTTCGCCCACTACTCGAACATCAACGCCAACGGCTTCCGCGAGCTGCTCGAGGGCCAGAAGGTCGAGTTCGACGTCACCCAGGGCCAGAAGGGCCCGCAGGCCGAGAACATTCGTCCGCTGTAGTTCTTCTGCACGGCACCTGCCCAGCAGCGAGGGGCCCGCACCGCGTTCACGCGCGGTGCGGGCCCCTCGGCATTGCGTGGCCAGGACGCATTCCTCACGAAGCCACGTGGCGCTCCAGTGCGGTAAGGAATGCGTCCTGGTTCTCGAGGTGGCAGGCGTGGTCGCCGGGAAGTTCGAGAACTCGGGTGTCGGGCAGCCGTTCGTCGAGGACGGCGACGACCCGCTTGAGCCAGTCGGCGGTCACGGTGCCGTGGACCAGGAGGACAGGGCACCGGATGCCGGCGAGTTCGGCGACCTCGCGGTCGGGCCGGTCGGCCTGCTCCGAGCTCCACGACAGGGCCGTCCGGTGCGGGACCCAGCTCTGCCAGGCGGGGTGGTTGCGCGCCTGGTCCTTCGACGGCACGAGTCCGGCGAGTTCGAGGAACTCGGCCAGGTCGTCCTCGCTCACGTCCTGTCCGGCCAGCGCATGCAGGAACCGGTTCAGTCGGACGACCTCGGGGGTGGACTCGCCGAGGCCGTCGAGAATCCAGTACGCCGCCGGCTCCACGAGGGTCAGCGTCCTCACCCGTCCCGGATGGGCCAGGGCGAACTCGAGGAGCGCTCGCCCGCCGGCGGACCACCCCGCGAAGTCGGCGGTCTCGACCCCGAGTGCGTCCAGGGTCATGAGCAGCGATTCACGTTCGACCGCCGCGGTGTACCCGGCGTCCCCGCGCTCGCCGGCCGAGCCGAGTTCGTTGTGGATCGGCTGCACCCTGACGGTCGTCCGGCTCGCCGACAGGGTCTCGGCGAGGGGCGTCCACGACACCCAGCCGGTGAGCCCGCCGGGCACCAGGACGATCGGCGGTCCGTCGCCCTTGACCTCGTTGACCAGGACCCTCGGTTTCATCGTCCACCTCTGACGGTCAACAGCAGATCTCCTCAACGTAGCCGCGACCCCGATGTCGCGCGATCACGTCCGCGTCGGCCGGGGGACGTGGCTCGCGTCGCCGCCGAGCGCGGCGTACAACTCGGTCCACCGTCGGTCGGTGTCGGTCGGCGGTTTGCCGTCGCAGAAGGCCTTCGTCCCGTTGGCGGTGTAGAAGCGCATCATCTCCAGCACGGCGCGCGGATCGGATTTCTCCCCGCCGGTGTACTTGATGCCCGGCGCCTGGCGCTGGTGCTGGAGGCAGGACGGGGACGGTGTGCCGGGCTGCGCGTCGAAGCTCCCCGACCCCGCGCCTCCGCACGCTGCCAGCAGCGGGGCGGCCACCAGGGCAAGGACGTACCGGACAGCGGATCGGCCTACGGGGCGTGCGGTCATGATGGACGGCCTCCGGTGGGAACGGTGGTTTTCACAGGGTCGCGGGCAGGCTGCGGAGGGCCAGGCCCGCTCCCACGGTCAGGATGAGCAGCGCGGTCAGCAGTGCGCTGTACGGGGCGATCCGGTGGAGTCGGCGGGCGATCGGTCCGTCCGTGGCATCGGCGAGCCGGTCCCCGAGACGGACCAGGAGCAGGCCGACCGCGGTCAGCGTGGCGGCCATGCCCAGGCCGTAGGCGACCACCAGGGCCGCACCGAAGAGGGTGCGGCCGAGGGCGACGGCTCCCAGCAGGACCACCAGTGCGGACGGGCTGGGGACCAGGCCTCCGGCGATACCGAGGCCGATCAGTCCGCGTCGGCCGGGTGCGTCCCGGTCGTGGTGGTGATGGTGGCCGCCTCCGAGCAGCCCGTGCCGGTGGCCGTGGCCGTGGGAGTGGCCGTGGGAGTGCCCGTGGTCCTGCTCGTGGTGGGCGGCCGGATGCGGATGCGGATGCAGGTGCGCGTGGGCATGTGCGTGGCCGGACGGTGCGGCCGAGGCGTGGGCGAGTTCTCTGGCCGGCTCGCTGTGCGGTTCGGCGTGGGAGATCGGACGACGGTCGGGGCGCCGGGTCTGAACAGCGCGCCGGATCGCGTCCCGGAGCAGTCCGGCGCCGACGAGCGCGACCAGGGTGCCGCTGAGCACGCCGAGCCAGCCGAGCAATACGTCGCCGGCCAGTGAGGAGAATGCCGTGAGGCACAGGCCGATGACGAGGACGCCGGCGGTGTGGGTGACGGTGACGGTGGCCCCGACGGTGACCGCGTCGCGGGTACGGCCGCGGCGGCCCGCGAGGTAGGCGGCCATCACCGTCTTGCCGTGACCGGGCAGTAGCGCGTGCCCGGCGCCCAGCACGATCGACAGCAGGACGGCGAGCAGGCCGAGCGGCACGGTCAGGCGCCGGGCGGCACCAAGTTCGGTCAGCCGGGTGTCGAGAGCGGCGAGCCAGGCCGTGGGCCCGGACCCGCCTGCCGTCACGGCCGCTCCCTGAACGGAGGCCGCACCGGCTCCGGGCCGTACGCGGAACTCGGCGTGGGTGACACCGCTGGGGCTGTCGAGCAGGTCGCGCGGGTAGGTCCGCAGCTCGTCGGAGACCGAGGTGGCCGGGACGTCGGACCGTTCGAGCGTGGCGCCGTCGCCGCGGGCGGTGATCTCGTTCCATCCGACCCGGCTCGGGTCGCTCCCGGTGGCGACGCGAATCGTGGTGCCGCCGGTCGGGAGGCGGAGCTCGGCGCGCAGTCGGCACTCCAGGCGGCTGGTGCGCAGTCCCGCCGCGCCGTCCGCGTAGGCGAACTGCGCCGCGTCGGTGCTCCAGGCCAGCGGTGCCGCGCTCTGGTCGGTGGTCGCGCGGAGTCGCTGCGCGACCTGCCCGCACTGCTCGGATGCCCAGGCGGCGCGCTCGGCGTCGTCGACCGTGCCGTCACCGTTGCGGTCGACCTCGGGCTGGTCCTGGAGCGTGGGGATCTCGGCGGCGTCGGTGACGGCGAGGACCGCGACATGGTCCGGGTGCACGGTGAAGCCGAGGTAGTGGTTGAGGGAGAAGTTCCCCAGGGGATGGGCCCCGGCGGCGGGTGCGGCGGCGCCGAGCAGGAGCAGGGCGCCTGCCACCGCTGTGCCCGTCCGGACGAGGAATCGCGGGACCGCCATGCTGGGCCTCCGAGAACGAGCCGGGTGCCGCGGCGGCGAAGCCCGGCCCGGCGGGAAGGGGAGCGCGGGCCGAACGGCCCGACGCACACCATCCGGGGCGGACCGTGCGGTGGGATCGGTACCACTCCGGACCGAGCGGCGGGATCACTCCTTAGGGCCATGCGGTTCGGAGGTGAGTTCGAGTAGATCGAAGATCCGATCGACAGCCGCCCGCGGGCCCTTCATCGGCACAACACCGGCTTTGACCAGGAGAACTGACGGAGCGGCGACTGCCTCGGCCGATCGGGCGGCCGAGTGCGGCCGGGCGAGTGAGATCGCTGGTCCACGAGGGTGAGTCGACCAGGCCGGGACCGCCCCGCTCCCGAAGCCCGGACGGGATCCGGTCCACAGTGCCGAGTGCGGCCACCGAGCCGGATCCTCGCTCCGCGGCTGCCTGCCCGGAGCGGACACCGCCCGTCAGGGAAGCGAGAACGCCACCCGCATGAACGTCACCCGCCCATCCGCCCGCAGAAGCGCCACCGCCCGCACCGCGGCGATCCTCACCACCATGAGCCTGGCCCTGGCCGGCACCGCGGTCCTCGGCGCAGGTGCCGGGGTCTCCACAGCCTCCAGCCACCGCGAGGCGCCGCTGGTCGCCGCCGACCCGCAGGTCGACAACACCGACGTGTACGCCTTCACCAGCCCGGACAACCCGGACACGGTCACCCTGGTCGCCAACTGGCTGCCGTTCCAGGAGCCCAACGGCGGACCGAACTTCTACCCGTGGGCCGACGGCGCCCACTACGACATCAACATCGACTCCCAGGGCACCGGCCGGCCCGACATCACCTACCGGTGGACCTTCCACACCGACGACCAGCGCGGCACCAACACCTTCCTGTACAACAACGGGCCGGTGAACAACCTCACCGACCCGACCCTGCTGTTCCACCAGTACTACACGCTGCAGGAACTGCGCGAGGGCTGCGACCCGGTCACCCTGGTCGAGCACGGCACCGCCGCGCCGTCCGACACCGGCCGGGCGTCGATGCCGAACTACGCACAGCTGCGCCAGCAGGCGACCGTGCAACTGCCCGGCGGCGGCCAGACGGTCGCGACCCAGGCCGCCGACCCGTTCTTCCTCGACCTGCGGGTCTTCGACCTGCTGTACGGCGCCAACCTGTCCGAGGTCGGGCAGAACACCCTCGCCGGCTACAACGTGAACAGCCTGTCCATCCAGGTGCCCAAGAGCAGCCTCGCGTTCAAGGGCGACCCGACCCGCAACCCGGTCATCGGCGTGTGGTCGAGCACCGAGAAGCAGACGCTGAAGCTGAGCCCCGGCAAGGCGGACCCGGTCGGCAAGTACGTGCAGGTGTCCCGCCTCGGCAACCCCCTCGTCAACGAGGTCGTCCTGCCCGCCGGTCTCAAGGACGCGTTCAACTCCCTGCCGCCGTCGGAGGACCACAACCAGCCCGCCGTCGTCGCCAAGGTCCTCGACCCCGAGGTGCCCAAGCTCGTCCAGGCGATCTACGGCCTGCCCGCCCCGGCCACCCCGCGCACCGACCTCCAGGAGATCTTCCTCACCGGCATCGCCAAGGCCGCAAACGGGCCCTTCGCCGTCGACCTCAACTCCCAGCTCATGAACCAGGACATCGACCCCAAGCGGTTCGTGCCCGCCGAGGAGCTGCGCCTGAACATGTCCACCCCGGTCACCGCCAAGCCCGACCGGCTCGGCATCCTCGCCGGCGACTTCCAGGGCTTCCCCAACGGCCGGCGCCTGACGGACGACGTCCTCGACATCGCCCTGCAGGTCATGGAGGGCGCCACCCCCGGCCACCTGATCCCGGCGCTCGCGGCCGGCGACAAGGTCGACACCGCCGACAAGCCGTTCGGCGCCGTCTTCCCCTACCTCGCGCTGCCGTACGACAAGGCCGTCAACCAGCCCGGCTGACGCACCCGTGCGGGTGGCCGCCGGCGGCGGCCGCCCGCACAGCTCCGGTCCGTCCCCACCGCCCGACCCGAGAGGCCCCCATGCGCCGCCTGGCACTCCTGATCACCACGGCCGCGCTGTGCGGCGGCCTGGCCGCGCTCGGCACCGTCGGCAGGGACGGGAGCGGCCACGGTTCCCCGACGGCCGATGCCGCACACCCGGCGTCCACCGCACCGGTCGGCGACAGTTCGCTGACCCGCGCGATCGCCGCCGACCAGCAGCGGCTGCGGCAGGTTCCCGGCGACGCGACCGGGTGGGCGCGGCTGGGCGCCGAGTACGTCGAGCAGGCCAGGCTCACCGCGGATCCCTCGTACTACCCGAAGGCCGACGAGGCGCTGCACCGCTCCCTCGCCCTGGCCCCCGAGGCGAACACGGACGCGCTGACGGGCCTCGGCGCCCTCGCCAACGCCCGCCACCTCTTCGACCAGGCCCGCGACTTCGCCGAACAGGCCGTCGCGGTGTCCCCCGCGCACTGGCCGGCCTACGCCGTGCTCGCCGACGCCCTGACCCAGCTCGGCGACGACAGCGGCGCGACCGAGGCCGTGCAACAGCTCCTCGACCGCCGGCCGGGCACGGCGTCCTTCACCCGCGCCGCCTACGACCTCGAACAGCACGGCCGCATCGACGACGCCCGCACCGCCCTCCAGCAGGCCCGCGACGGCGCCTACGACCCCGCCGACCGGGCCTTCTGCCAGTACCAACTGGCCGAGCTCGACCGCAACTACAACCGCACCCAGGAGGCTCTCAGCGGCTACGAGCAGGCCCTGCACACCGACCCCGACTACACCCCGGCACTCGCCGGCCGGGCCCGCGCCGAGGCCGCGCTGGGCCACAGCGAGGACGCCGTCCGCGACTACACCGCCGCCATCGCCAAAGTCCCGCTCCCCCAGTACCTGCTCGAACTCGGCGAACTCCACGACTCCCTCGGCCACGCCGAACAGGCCCGCGAGCAGTACCGGCTCCTCACCGCGGAGCAACAACTCGCCGCAGCCAACGGTGTCGTCGACGACCTCACCCTCGGCCAGTACCAGGCCGACCACGGCGACCCCGCCCAGGCCGAACAGCTGCTCCGCGCCGAGTGGAACCGCCGGCACAACCCCCTGGTCGCCGACGCCCTCGCCTGGGCCCTCCACCGCAACGGGCACGACACTGAAGCACTCGACTACGCCAACGAGGCCCTCGCACACGGCTGGAACAACGCCCTCTTCCGCTACCACCGCGGCGAGATCGAGCGCGCGCTCGGCCGGACCGACGAAGCGAGGAGGGACCTGAGCGCCGCCCTCGCCACCGATCCCGGATTCTCGCCCCTCCAGGCGCCACGCGCCCGCGAGGACCTCCGCGACCTGAGCTGACCTGACCTGACCTGAGCTGAGCGCTGCCGTCGTTGTTCAGCGGGGCCAGTCGGGGGCCGGGTCCTCGTCGAGGAGGGGTCTGATGGCGCCGAGCACCGCACCGATGCAGATGTCGCGCAGTTCGGTGCGGGTGCAGGTCTGCTCGGTCAACCAGTCGACACACAGCACCTGAACGAACACCAGCCAGCTCCTCAGCACGCCCGACACGGCCTGCCGGGCGCTGTCGTCGGCGTGCGGGAGCGCGCCGAGCAGCCGCTCGCGCAGGGCGTCGAGTTCGTCGGCGATGATCGTCTGGACCACGCGGTCCCCGGCCAGGACCCGGTTCGCCGCCAGCACGGTGTTGCGGTTCTCCGCGAAGTACTCGATGTGGGCGTCCAGGCCCTCGACGAGCTGTTCGACCAGCGTGTCGGCGGGGTCGAACCGGGTCTTGGCGAGCAGCTGCTCGGCGGCCTGCCGGTAGAGGGCGGCGAAGAGGTCGCGCTTGCTCGGGAAGTGCCGGTACAGCAGTGCCCGGGAGACCCCGGCCTGCTCGGCCACGTCCTCCATCAGGACGTCGTCGTACGGCTGCGCGGCGAACAGCTGCGCGGCGACGGCGAGGAGCTGGGCGCGGCGTTCGTCGGGGCTGAGCCGCTGTCGGGGGGACACGGCGACCATGCTACTTGACACACGTCTACTATCCGGCCGTAACCTGGTGGCGCACCTAGTTGACACACGTCTACTAAGAGGGGTGGCGGTCGCCATGACCAGGGCCAAGGCACTGCGGGGACTGGTCCTCGCCATGGGGTACACCAACGTGGCGATCGGACTCTTCCACGTCCTGCTCGGCAACGCCGCGACCCCGGGCGCCGGCTCGGCCGGCCCGACCGTCGACAGCCTCGGGCGGTTCCTCGGCGCGATCTTCGCCGGGTACGGCCTCGCCTGGATCTGGGCCGCCCGGCAGTCGCCGATCCCCGCCACAGCCGTGCGCTGGCTGGCCGGCGTGTTCCTGCTCGGCGCCCTGGGACGCCTGCTGTCACTCGCCGTCCACGGCTGGCCGCACTGGTTCCAGGTGGTCCTGACCGCCATCGAGCTGGCCCTGCCGCCCCTGTTCCTCTGGCTGGCCGACGCCGAGGAGCAGGCCCTCCGGCCGGTCGGCGCCCACGCCGGACCGTAGGCGGCCGGGACACCGATCCGCCCAGCTTCACAACGGACGGCACCTCGCGAGCGCCCGACCTGCCCGGCTCGCCGGGCTTCGAATTCATGTCTGACAAAACCGGCATTTTGGTTCATACTTGTCCTGTGGCGAACGAGCACGAGGCCCGCACGAGCTGGACGTTCCTCACCCAGCACGCCCGGGTGCTGCTGATGATCTCGCGCGACCCGCAGGTGCGCGTACGGGATCTCGCCGCCGCGTGCGAAATGACGGAGCGGGCCGTACAGGCGATCATTACCGACCTGGAGACCGCCGGTTACCTCACCCGCACCCGGCACGGTCGCCGCAACCACTACCGCATCACCCGCCACACGCACTTCCGCCATCCCGCCGAGGCCGATCACGAGATCGCCGGCTTCCTCGATCTGTTCGCCGACCTCTCACCGCCCGCCGGCGCCGAATCCGGCCGCGACACCCGTCCGGGCAACCGGCACGGGAACGACCACGGCGCCAGTTCCTGACCGGCCACTCGCCCGGATCCCCACACTCAACGGGGAGGGAAGCGATGACCGACATCGACACCATCACCAGCGACAGCGCATTGCCCGCGGAGGCGGCCGCCAAGCTCGCCGAGCTGAAGCGCCGGGCCTGCGCCGCGATGGACCACTGGAACAACGGCAACCGGAGGGGCGCGCTCGACGCCCTCACCGCCGCCATTCCGGCGGCCGCCGCAGCCGCAACCGCCGTGAACATCATGCTCGAGCTCGAACGCGCCGCAGCCCACGCCCGGGCCCAGGGGCACCGTCCCTACGACGACGTCACCGACCGGTCGGGATGAGAACCGCGGGGCAGCCCAGGCCATGGCCCGGGCAGGCCCGCACGTCATGCCAACTGCTCCATTCGGAAGGGAGCGCGACCCATGAGCACTCGGCACCTCCCGCCGCCCTCCCCCACCCACTACGACGCCCCACCCCCGCTGCTGATCACCGTCACGGATCTTCCCGGTACGGCACTGGTCCTCCACCTCGACGGGGAGATCGACCAGGACCAACGCGCCGCATTGGAGAACGCGCTCGAGGAAGCCGTCGAAGCCTGCCCCCCACGGTTGGTCGTCGACCTGTCCGGCCTCACCTTCTGCGACTCGACCGGCCTCAACGCCCTCCTCAGGACCCGGCTGGCCGCCCACGCCGCCGACATCGACCTCGTGATCGCCGCTCCGCCCGCACAGGTCCGACGGCTCCTGGACATCACCGGCGCCGGCCACGTCCTGACCACCTGTGCCAGCGTCCGAGCCGCCCTGCACGACCACGGGACGAACCGGCCGCTCCCCCGGGAAGGCATGCCGCCATGCCGAGCGGGCTGACGAGGAGCAGAAGGCGCATCGGCCGGCCGACGGTGTACGCGTTCACCGGAGACCTCCACCAGGGCGCCGCCGGCGAAGCGCAGCAGGTCCTCGTCGGTCTCCTCGTGCACCATCGGCTCCTGCTGGAACGCTGGGCGGTCGCCCACTGGGCAGGGGCGGTGCCCGTGGTTCAGCGTCCGGGCCGCTCTGCCGCTCGCGCCGAAAGGCGGTCCAGCTCCGCCGCATCGAGGCGCTCCGTGTCAGCGATCGCGCGCAGCGCCCGCCACAGTGCGGCCTTGCCTTCGACGGCCCGCAGACCGCAGAGGTGACACCGCGTCACCACTGCGGCAAGCGCTTGTGGGGAATGTCGTCCGCGGTCAATTCGCCGTTCCGTCTTTGCAGGTCGAGGCGCGGCTTCCGTCACCGTGGTCGCGGTGCACTCCCTGGCGCCGTACCGCTGATCCGCTGGGAATCGAATTGGCCTCGACTTGTTCGTACGCAGGGTGTGCGGCCTTCCCATCCGGGTAGGCGCGGCCACCGGACCAGGGAACCCGGGCTGTCGGAGGGCCGCCCGGCCGGCGGAACGGACACGGAGGACGCGATGCTTCTGACCACGTGCCGGAGGCGTACGGCGGTGCGGCGCTGGCGCGCAGGATCGCCCGCAAGCACCCGCCGGTGGGTCCCGACGCCCCCGATCCCGACCGGCCGGCGCAGCGAGGCCGCCCTCGTGTTCCGCAGCACCGCACGCCAGGACGAGCCCCTTTCGGCCCGCATGTCACGGCATCACTTAGGCACCGCCCCCCGTGCTGCCGGAGGGGCGGCTGACCGGCGCCGGTCCCCTTATCGCATCCTGCGGACGCGCTGACCGCCCGAACTCGAATGCCGCCGGTGGTGCGGCCGACGTCTGGAGGGTCCGCTCGCCGACGGGTGCGGAGCCCGACAGCGTGTCACGGTGTTCCGCATGGCTGAGGCAGCCCGGTTGGAACTCCGCAGCTGCGGCGCCGGGGAGACCGCCTCGCATCGCGCCCGCCCCTTGCGCGGTGCCCGTTCATCGAGAAGGGGCGCTTGTTGAAGGGATCACCTGATGAAGGACACCACCAAGGTCGCGCTGGCCGCCGCGGTGGCCGGCGGATACGTTCTCGGTCGCGCGAAGAAGGGGCGGCTGGCTTTCGCCGCCGCCACGTACATCGCCGGACGGCGGTTCGGCCTCGATCCGCGGCAGTTGGCCACCGAAGGGCTCCGCAAGCTGAGTGAGGTTCCGCAGGTCGCGGAGCTCAACGAGCAGGTCAAGGGTGAGCTCCTGGAGACGGGCAAGCGTGCTGTGGTCGCCGCCGCCAACCGACGCGTCGGCGAGCTCGCGGACACCTTGCGCGAGCGCACGCTCAATGTCGGCAAGCCGAAGCCGCAGGACGCGGACGAGGAGGAGTGGGAGGAGGACGAGGAGCCGGAGGAGGACCAAGAGGCCTACGACGAGGAGGAGCCGGAACCGGACGAGGAGGAAGAGGCCGAGTACGACGAGCCGGAGCCGGACGAGGAGGAGGAAGAGCCGGAGGAGGACGAGGAACCCGAGGAGAAGCCGCGCCAGGAGCGTTCCCCGCGGCGCCACGGCAGTGCGAGCGGCGAGCGCACCGGTCGGCGGTCTTCCGGGGCAACCCACGATGCCGACGCGAAGCCCTCGCCCGAGCGCAGGCCCGCGAAGAAGGCGGCAGCCAAGAAGGCTGCGCCGAAGAAGTCGGCACCGGCTGCCAAGAAGGCACCGGCGAAGAGCGCTCCGCCCGCCAAGCGCCCGGCGAGCCGGACCGGACCCGCCAAGGCCCCGGCCAAGAAGACCACGGGCCCGAAGGCCGCCGCCCCGGCGAAGAAGGCCCCGGCGAAGAAGGCTCCGGCGAAGAAGGCCGCGGCCAAGAAGACCGCGCCCGCCGCGTCCTCCACACGCTCCAGCCGCAGGAGGTAGGCCATGGCCACGACAGAACAAGAGGCCCCGGAAAAGTCGGGTTTCGACAAGCTGCGTGAGGAGGCCGTCCACTATCTCGGGGCCCAGGTGGAACATCTGGTCGAAAAGGCCGGCGACAAGGTCTCCGACCTCACAGGCCAGCTCGGCGAGGTCGCCGAGAACGGGGGCGTCCTGCCGAAAGTTGGCGCCCGGGTCCTGCAGGGCGAGTCTCCGGGCAAGGCCTTCCTCGGTGAGAAGGCGAAGGGCATCAAGGACAACGTCGTCGACAAGGTCAAGGGGATGTTCGGCGGCGGCAAGCCCGGGCGGAAGTCCGGCAAGAAGCCGATGAACATGATCGAGACCCTCGACGTCGGCGTTCCCGTGCGCACCGCGTACGACCACTGGACCAAGTACGAGGACTTCAGTGGTTTCGCCAAGGGCGTGCAGAGCGTCTCGCAGGGCGACGAGGTCACCACCGACTGGAAGGTCAAGGTCGGGCCGTCCAAGAGGAGTTTCAAGGCCACCGTCCAGGAGCAGGTGCCGGACGAACGCATCGTGTGGACATCCGAAGGCGCCAAGGGCAGCACCCGCGGCGCAGTGAGCTTCCACGAGATCACTCCCACGCTGACCCGCATCGTCCTCGTCGTCGAGTACTACCCCGCGGGGTTCTTCGAGAAGACCGGAAACATCTGGCGCGCCCAGGGCCGCCGACTGCGCCTGGACTTCAAGAACTTCCAGCGCTACGTCTCGCTCACCAACGACGAGGCCGAGGGCTGGCGCGGCGAGATCCGCGACGGCGAGGTCGTCAAGACCCATGACGAGGCCATGGACGAGGAGGAAGCAGCCCAGGAGCAGGAGGACCAGGAAGGCGAGAACGAGGAGTACGAGGACACCGAGGGCGAGGACGAGTACGACGACGCAGAACCCGCGGAGGGCGACACCGGGGACGACTACGACGACGAGGAGGAATACGAGGAGGACGTTCCCGAGGACGATGACGCCGAGGAGTACGAGGACGAGTACGACGACGAGGCCGAGGAGGACGAGCCGGAGACCGCTGACCGGGCCCGCCGCTGAACCGCGACGGCCCCGGCGCCGGTTCGGCGGACGCCCTTCCCCGCCGTGCGCACACTCCACCGATCGAGGAGAGGAAGCGAGGAACGACCATGTCCACTGACGCCATCGTGCTGCTGAAGGAGGACCACAAGGAGGTGCGTCGTCTCTTCCGGGAGTTCGAAGGCGCCGACCGACACGCGACCGAGGTCAGGGCCGACCTCGTGAGCAGGATCGTGGAAGCCCTGACGGTCCACACCTACATCGAGAACGAGGTCATGTATCCGGCGGTCCGCGAGCGCGTGCCGGCCCTGGAGCAGGACATCCTGGAGTCCTATGAGGAGCATCATGTCGCCGACCTCCTGTGTGCCGAGTTGGACGTGATGGCGCCCGACGACGAGCGGTTCGACGCGAAGACCACCGTGCTCATCGAGACGGTGGGGCACCACATGGAGGAGGAGAACGACTGGTTCCCCAAGGTACGCGACGCTTTGGGCCGCAAGGAGCTCCAGGAGATCGGGGCTCACATGCTGGAGGTCCGTGCCACGGCACCGCACCGGCCCGAGCACCCGAGCTCGCTCCGGAAGGCAGCCGACGCACTCCTGCGGTGACACGGGGTGGGCGTGGCCCTGGACCGACGCACTACTGATTCGCGCAGAGAAGGACGGAAAGACGCAGGAACCCGGGGGTGCAACCGACACGTCACCGACTCCGGAGCAGGCAAATGGCCGCAGGCACTGAGGACATCACCGAGGATCGCGAGCCTGACCATGAAGGCCGGCACGAGCCTCGAACAGCTCCGCGGCGCCGCGTTTCCAAGCGCGCGGTGTCCAAGCCCCATCGGCGGCTCCCGGCCGCCCGCGCCATGCGCTCCGCAGCCGAACAACTCGCCGAACTGCTCGGCCGGGCACCGGAGTCCGTATCGGCACTCAAGCCGACCGACGAGGGCTGGCAGGCCGACGTGGAGGTGGTGGAACTGGAACGGATCCCGGACACGACCAGCGTGATGGCCAGCTACCGCGTCACGCTCGACGAGGAGGGGGAACTGCTCTCCTACCAGCGGGTCCGCCGCTACAGCAGAGGGCAGATCGACCGGCCGAGGTGACACGCACACCCGACCGTGCCGGGGGCACACACCCGCCGGGCACACCGGCGGCAGGCGAGAGGAGGCACCCGTGACAGTGGTGCCGCAAGGCCAGGCCGGCGTTGCCCAGGGCGGGAGCACCGGCAGTCTCTACGACATTCTCGAGCTGATCCTGGACCGCGGGCTGGTGATCGACGTCTTCATCCGGGTCTCCCTGGTCGGCATCGAGATCCTGAAGATCGACATCCGGATCGTCGTCGCCAGCGTCGACACCTATCTTCGGTTCGCCGAGGCCTGCAACCGCCTCGATCTGGAAGCAGGGCGGAAGGCGCCGACCCAGCTCACCGACATCGTCGGTGAGGTCACCGAGGGCGGTGCGCACGGCAAGAGCAAGGGCGCGCTGTCCGGTGCCGTGGAAGCCGTGACCGACACCCTCCACCTCGGCCGCGACAGCGACGAGGACGAGGACGAGGAGCGGCCCGCGCCCAAGCGTGAGCGGCCAGCGCGCAGGCCGACCCGGCGCCGGGAGGAATGACGTGTCCGTGTACGTGTACTCCATCACCGCCGCCGACCATCCCCGAAGGCTGGACGGCCTCGTCGGGGTGGGCGAGCCGCCGTCCGTGCTTCGCAGCGTGTGCGCCGGGCCCCTCTGTGCGATCGTCAGCGACGCCCCGGACGGGCTGAGGCCCAAACGCCGTGACATCACCGCACACCAGAGCGTCCAGGAACGCCTGATGTCCGACGGCACCGTTCTGCCGCTCCGGTTCGGCCTCACCGCGCCCGACGACGAGGCGGTACAGGCAGCGCTCACCGAACGCCACGACGAGTACCTGAGCCGGCTCACCGCACTGGACGGCTGCGTCGAGTACCACCTGAAGGCGGCCATCGACGAGAACACCCTGCTGCGACAGATCCTGCTGGAGACGCCCGAGGCCCGGCGGCTCAACGACGAGATCATCGGCGGTGACACCGGCCCGGAACTGCCGCTGGCCCTCGGCAAACTGGTCGCCCAGGAGGTCCGGGCCCGTCACTACGCGCTGGCCACCGGCATCACGGAGGCCCTCCGGCCCCACACCCGCCAGGAGGTCAACACCGAGCCGACGGGAAAGGACTTCCTGAACGTCTCGTTCCTGGTGGACCGGGAGCACGAGCAGCTGTTCCTCACGGCGGAGAAGGGCCTCACCGCCGAACTCGGCGAGGACTTCGACTTCCGGCTGCACGGCCCGCTGCCCGCCTACAGCTTCGTCTGAGAGGGGTAGTCGCCATGGGCCTGCTCACCCAGATCCTCACCCTCCCGCTCGCACCGCTGCGCGGAACGGTGTGGGTACTGGAACGCGTGGTGGAGACCGCCGAGAACGAGTACTACGACCCCGAACCCGTACAGCGGGAGCTCGCCGCGTTGGAGAAAGCGCTCCTGGCCGGTGAGATCGACGACGAGACGTTCGACCGGCGTGAGGACGAGCTCCTCGACCGGCTGGACGAGATCAGAGCCCACCGACAGCAGACCGGCACCTGACCACACATCGCGCAGTCCCGGCCGGAGAAGGAGGCGAAGCGATCGTGACCGACCCTGTGGCCAACCGCCTTGGCTCCTTCCCCTCCAGGTCGGCGCCGCCCGGGGGGCAGTCCTCGGCGAGCCTCGCCGACATCCTGGAACGGGTGCTGGACAAGGGCATCGTCATCGCCGGGGACATCCAGATCAACCTCCTGGACATCGAGCTGCTCACCATCAAGCTGCGCTTGCTGATCGCCTCCGTCGACAAGGCCAAGGAGATGGGCATCGACTGGTGGGAGCACGACCCCTCGCTGTCCTCCGGGGCAGGCAGCCGGGAGCCGCTGGAGGAGGAAAACCGGCGCCTGCGCGCACAGCTCGAGGCCCTGCAGGCCGAGAGGGGCCTGCCACCCGCTGCGGGCACCGACGAGACCCCGGCCCGCCGGCCCGCACGCGCGAGGCGGAACCCACCCCGCACCCGCCCCGACGCAGGGGACGAGCCATGACCGGGCCGACCCTCGCCTACACCTACGCCGTCGCCCGGTGGGCCGACGGCCTCGATCAGGCGGTCGGAGCCGTCACCGGGGTCGCCGGCTGCCGGGTCCATCTGGTGCGGGCCACGCACGAGCGAAGCCTCGTGGCAGCCGTGAGCTCAGTACCCTCCGGCGACTTCGACGAGGCCTCGCTCCGGCGGCACCTGGAGGAGCTGCCGTGGCTCGAGGATGTCGCCAGGGCTCACCACGGCGTGATCGAGGCCATCGCCACCCACACCACCGTGCTGCCACTGCGTCTGGCCACGGTGCACCTCGACGACGGTCGGGTGCGTGCGGTGCTCGACACCCGGCAGGACGCCTTCCTCGACCGCCTCGCCGAACTGGCCGGCCTGCTGGAGTGGGGCGTCAAGCTGTACGTCGACGCCGCAGCCGCCCCTCCCCCGCCCTCCGTCGAGAACCTCAGCCCCGGCCGCGCCTACCTCCGCCACCGCCGGGCCGAACAGGACCTCAGACAGGACAGCTACCAGGCGGCCCGCACGGCGGCCGAACGCATCGACGCCACTGCCCGGCTGCACGCCGTGGACCGGGTCCGCCACCGCGTCCAACTGGGTGAACTGGCGCCGGGCCCCGGCACGAACGTCGTCAACGACGCCTACCTCGTCCCCGCGGAGCACGCCGCGGCCTTCCGCACCGACGCCCTGCGCGCGGCCGACGGCCTGCCAGGCGTCCGGATCGCCGTCACCGGCCCCTGGGCCCCGTACTCCTTCGCCACGCTTCCCCCGGAGGAGGAGGCCTCACCGTGAGAGCAGCCGACGGCCTCCCGGCCACCCCTGACGCCCCCGTGCCGCAGCGGCAGGTCGCCCTCATCGACCTGCTCGACCGTCTCCTCAGCAGCGGCGTCGTCCTCACCGGCGACATCGTCCTGTCCGTCGCGGACATCGACCTGGTGCGGATCTCCCTGCGCGCGCTCATCGTGGCCATCAGCGACCAGCATCCGGCGCCATGGGCCGCGGAAACCCCACAACGGCCCGGAAGACCATGACCGGCGACGCCACCGGCCGGAACCGATTCGACGAGGTCGCCGAAGCAGCCACGCGCGCCTTCCGCCTGCTGCCGGCCACCCCCGACGACTCCGCTCCCGCACAGCACCCGACTCCGGCACGTCAGCCGCGAAGGATCACCACGAGCCCGGACACCGTCGAACGCGACCTCATGAAGCTCGTCCTCACCATCGTCGAACTCCTGCGCCAGCTCATCGAACGCCAAGCACTCCACCGGGTGGAGTCCGGCGACCTCACCGACGAGCAGGAAGAAACCCTGGGCGCCACACTCATGGCCCTCCACGACCGCATGACAGAACTCTGCACCCGCTACGGCCTGACCCTCCAGGACCTCAACCTGGACCTCGGCCCGCTCGGCACCCTCCTCACGCCACCGGACTGACCGCGACCGCCCCCGGCACGACGGCGCCCGGCCGGCAGCAACCCCGCCCTGCGCCGCTCTTCTCCTCCCGCACTCACGTGGCCCCGAGCCGCAGTTGCCCGCCCACGCGTACGAGGACCTGAAGGCGGCCGGCGGCATGAGTTGAGACGCCATGCGCGACTCGGGCCGGGCGCCCGCGTCCCCTGCGCATCAGTGGGCACCACGTCCTCGGTGAGGGTCGGCGCCAGGACTGGGCCGATGGTGGCGGGGACGTGCTCGACCTCGGTTGGTGTTTTCGGTGAGTTCGGGGGTCTGGCTCAGGTTTTGTGATCGGTCACGCTGTGTGAGCGATCTTGGTGTTCTGTCGAGCTCGGAGATCGTCCGAAAGTCGTCGGCAGAGCGCGAGGTGAGGCCGACAGTCGGCGACTGTGACGCAATCCTGTTCCCTGCTTGGGGAGTTGTTGTTCCCGTCGCTTCCGATGGTGGAGGTGATTCGTGTCGAGACGAGCAATCCCGCGGTGCGGGTGGAGATACGGGCGATCGGGGCTGGCGCCTTCTGCGGCGGGTCGTACTCGCGCTGCGGGTGCGCCGGTTCACCTGCCCGGACGGACCGTGCCCCCGGCGCACGTTCGTCGAGCAGGTCCAAGGGCCACCGGGTCCTGGACCTGCTCCCGGAGCGCGACGCCGCCACCCTCATCCCCTGGCTCGCGGCCCACCCGCAGGTCGAGGTGATCTGCCGTGACCGCGCCAGCGCCTACGCGGAGGCCGCCGACACCGCGGCGCCCCAGGCCTTGCAGGTGGCTGACCGCTTCAACCTGTGGCAGAACCTCACCCGCGCCGTCGAACGCACCGTGATGGACCACCGCCCCTGCCTGAACAGCCTCCCCCTGGTCGAGCCGGAGCCGGAACCACAGTGGGAGACCCCGCTGCCCAGCGACAGCGAGACCGGCGCGGCCGACCAGGAGCCGGCCGACCCCACCGGGCGGATGGCCGACCGCCGCCGCGCCCACCACGCCCTGGTCCACCAACTGCTGGAGCACGGCATGAGTATGCGCGAGGTCGCCCGCCACCTGGGGTGGAGCCGCAATACGGTCCGCCGGTACGCGCACGCCAAGCACTGGCAGGACATGGTGAAGGGCCGGCGCCCCCGGGGCAGCAAGCTCGACCCCTTCAAGCCTTGCCTCGCCCAGCGTTGGGAGGAGACCGGCGGGAAGGTCACCGGGAAGGCCCTTCTTGCCGAGATCACCGAACACGGCTACCGGGGCGGCCACACACTCCTGCCTCAGTGGAAGGGCCAGACCCTCCTCGCCCCCGCCACCGCCGCCACCGTCCGTCCGGCAGGTCACCGGCCGGCTGACCCGCCACCCCGCAGGCCTCACCATGGACGAGGAAGTCCAGCGCAAGGCCGTCCTCGCGCACTGCCCCGAACTGGACACCGCCGCCGGCCTGGTCACCTCCTTCGCGGAGATGCTCACCCTCTTGGAGGGCGATCGCCTCACCGAGTGGATCACCGAGGCCATGACCTCGGGCCTGCGCGGGATCAGCACCTTCGCCGTCGGCCTGAACAGCGACTTCGCGGCCGTCCAGGCCGGACTGACCACCCACTGGAACTCCGGCCACGTGGAAGGAGCCGTCAACCGGATCAAGATGCTGAAACGACAAATGTTCGGACGTGCGGGCTTCCCGCTCCTGCGCAAGCGAGTCCTTCTCGCCTGATGCTCCGTCAGGCGAGTGCCAAAAGTGATCAGCCCGTGCGGTCCACCGGTGACAGCCGGGTCGCTCATGAGGTAGGAGTGATCCGGAACGTCTACGGACGGGTAAGGGGTGGGTTGATGGGAAGTGCTGGAGAGCGCCTGGGTGAGGGCGTCGATCTCGGCGACCCGTGGTCTGGGGTGGACGCGGCCCGGCTGGCTCATGCGGCGAAGGAGCAGGGCGAGCGCCCGGTGCCGGGCGTGCGGGACATGGCGTCGTACCTGGCGGCTCAGGTGTCCGATGTCTCGCACCGGGAGGTGGTGGGCCCCCTGCTCGACGGACAGGGGGCGAGCGGGGTCGTCGTGCGGCGAGGCGCGGTGCTCGCCTCCTGGGGAGACCCGGAACAGGAGGAGATGGCCTACAGCGCCACCAAGAGCGTCCTGTCGCTGGTGGCCGGCTTGGCCTTCGACGACGGGCTGCTCCGGCTGGACGAGCCGGTCTGCCAGTCGGTCGACCTGCCGCAGTTCGGCGACGCGCACGGACGGAAGATCACCTGGCGGCACCTCCTGGATCAGACCAGCCAGTGGGAAGGCGAGCTCTGGGGCAAGCCCACCTGGATCGATGCCCAGAGCACCCGTGAGGGGACGGAGTCGGCCGGAGGTTCGCCCGGAGCGGGCTGGGCCTACAACGATGTCCGGGTCAACCTGACCGCCCTCGCGCTCACCGTCCTGCTCCGCCGGCCCCTGCCCGAGGTGCTGCGCGAGCGGATCATGGAGCCGATCGGGGCCTCGTCCAGCTGGTCCTGGCATGGCTATGCGGACTCCGCAGTCGACCTCGACGGCCGGCGGGTCCCCGTGGTGTCCGGTGGCGCGCACTGGGGTGGCGGACTGTGGATCAGCGCCCTCGACCTGGCCCGGATCGGGCAGCTCTGCCTCCGGAGCGGGCAGTGGGGTGAGCGCCGGCTCTTCTCCGCCCGGTGGACCGAGGAGATGTGGCGGCCCTGCCCGGTCAAGCCCAACTACGGGCTGTCGTGGTGGCTGAACGACCATCTCACGGTCTGGCCCGAGGCTCCGTCCTCCGGACGTTGCGCCCGAGGAAACGGCGGCGGCCACCTGCTGTGGGTTGATCCCGCGCGGGACCTGGTGGTGAGTTCGCGCTGGGGAGCGGAGGTCGAGTCGCTCCTCGCGGAGGTGTCGCGCGCGGTCGAGCCGACGCCGGCGGCCTGAGGGCGCGCCCCGCGGTGCCCCCTCGTTGCCGAGCGCGGCCCGAGGTCGTCACCGCCACCTCCGCGTCGGGACCCACCTGGAAGTCGTTCTACAAGCCCGGCCGGGCATCAGGATCCGTCACGCACCGTCACCGATCACAGAACTTGAGCCAGACCCGAGTTCGGGAGCCACTGATCGGGTGACCGACCGGTAGGACCCGGTTCCGGGGCGGCGGTCATCGAGGCGAGGTAGCTTTGCAGGGCGGGCCTTTCGGTTGCCTCCCTGACAAGACCTCGCCGGGGCCGCACCTGTGTGCGGTGCCGGTGTGTCACGGCACCGCCTGGTGGGGCGTGTTGATGGGCTCGTTCGTCAGCGGATGTCGAGCAGGGCATGGGCGATGGCCGCCTGCTCCGGTTGGAGCGTGCTGGCGCCGTCCTCGATGTCCCACAGAGCGTTCTGCAGGACGCGCCCGAGCGTCCACGCGATGGCTTGCCTGCGGTCCAGCCCGATGACCTCGGCCATGAGATGGAGCCGGTAGTTGACGGCGCGGGGGACGTTGCCGGTGGCCACGACGTCGTCCCATCGGTTGCGCAGGGCGGGTAGCAGCTCGAAGCCGGGGTGTCCGGCGAGCGGCTTCGGGTCGATGGCAAGCCACCGCGTCCGTCCCGCGGGTTGGGAGGAGGGGTGCTGGGCGAGGACGTTGTCGTAGTGAAGGTCCCAGTGCATGAGCCGGTCGCCGGGTTCCGGGAGAACTTCCCGCGTCGCGGCCGCGCAGGAGACCAGGGGCCAGGAGCTCGCTGAGGATCTGCAGTGCGGCGGTGTCATCTGCCACGCCGGCGAGTGAGCGGCTTGCGTCCAGCCGTTCGAGGAGCATCGTCCCGGTGTCGGGGTCGCTGTCCAGGAGGCGGACCGCGTCGCGGCCGGACCACACGTGCAGGGCGAGCGGTTCGCCTCGGGTCTCCTCGTCCACTGGCTGCAGCTTGAGCACCGCGGCGGTGCCGTCCGCCCGGACGACCGGAAGGACCAGCGCGACGACCCCGTGGGCCGGCGGACCGTCCGGTCGCAGGTCCCCGCAGTCCAGGAAGCTCTCCGCCAGGGCGGGCAGGGCGGTGACCCATGCCCGCCCGAGGTCACCACGATGGGAGGCGGCCAACGCCTCGGGGACACGGATGCGATGGTGCGGTGAGCCGACGGTCATGGCGCTCCTGCTTCGACGCCTGGTGATGTCCCAGAATGCCTCAGGACGGCCGTCCGGGTGTGTGCGTGACCGAGACACGCTGTTGCGGTCCGTCATCCCGTGGGAGCCGTCGTGCCCGGAGCGGCCGACATGGGGTCGGCGATGCAACCATGGCCGGCGGCGGCTGGATTCCTGGCATGCCATCACACCTCGGTCCCGGCGCTTCGGGCGCCTTCCGACGCTTCGCCGGACGGCTCGCCCGTGGCTCACTGGGCCTCCCCGTGCCGGAAGGGATCGACTTCTGGGAAGAGCTCGGCGAGTCGCCTTCTCAGGCGGAGACCTGCTTCGCCATCTTCGCCAACGTTCTTGAACTGGACGAGCAGGGCGAGCCTGTCAACGAGAAGCACGCCGGGCGCAGGGCAGCGACGTGGCTCTACAAGTACTGCACCGGATCGCTGCCGCCGGGCGAGCCGGACCTCGAACCGTGGGAATGCGAACTTCATTGACCAGGACGAGCCTCAACCCACCCTGGACGCCATGAGGTTCGAGCAGCCGTCGCCGCGCGGCGCCCCGCGGCCACGCGGTCGCTGCCGCCGTCGTGCCCCGGCCTGTCGACCAACCCTGTCGAGGGCCCCGCGGAGCACGGACGGCCACGGGGGCCTCCGGGGTCAGGGGCGCCGGCGGGTTTCGACGCGGGCGGGGAGGGGCCAGCGGACGTCGTGGACCCAGCCGAGGAGCTCGGCGAGGCGGATGACGGCGGCCGTGGGGTCGATCTGGTGGCGGTCGACGCCGTGGCGGGCACAGGTCGGATCGGCGTGGTGCAGGTTGTGCCAGCTCTCGCCGAAGGAGAGCACGGCGAGCGGCCACAGGTTGGTCGCCCGGTCGTGACGGCGGGTCCGGAAGGGTCGCCGGCCGACCATGTGGCAAAGGGAGTTGACGCTCCATGTCACGTGCTGCAGCAGGGCGACGCGGACGAGTCCGGCCCACAGCAGTGCGGTCAGCGCGGCGTGCCAGGTGCCGCCGATCGCCCAGCCCGCACCGGCGGGGATGCCGAGGGACAGCAGGCACAGCCACGGGAAGGCCCGGGAGACCGCCCGCAGGTCCGGGTCGGCCAGCAGGTCGGGGGCGTAGCGGCTCGGCGGGGTGACATCGCGGCTGAAGAGCCAGCCGACATGGGCGTGCACCAGTCCGCGGAGCTCGCCGGCCACGGATGTGCCGAAGCGGTACGGGGAGTGCGGGTCGCCGGGCCGGTCGGTGAAGGCGTGGTGGCGCCGGTGGGTGGCGACCCAGCCGATCACATCCCCCTGGAAGCTCATCGACCCGGCGATCGCCATCGCGACCTTCATCGGGCGGGCGGCAGTGAAACTGCCGTGTGTGAGACCGCGGTGGAAGCCCACGGTCACGCCCAGACCCGTCACCGCGTACAGGGCGACGGCGAGAGCGATGTCGGCGGGACCGATCAGACTCCCCCACAGCAGCCATGCCGCGAGCGCCAGCGCAACGAAGGGAAACGCCACGACGACGGCTGTGAGCGCCGACCGCCACGCCGGAGCCCTCTCGTACGCGGCAGCACCGCCACGCGGGAAGGGCGAGACACCGTCGTAAGGGAGCGCGGCACGGCGCGCGAATCGGGCCCCGCGCTCGAGCGGTGGGTGTTCGGCGGCTTGCCCGGTCATTTCCGACTCCTTCGCCGTCGTGGTGGTGAGCGGCGCGGCCGGGGGCTGGGGCAGCACATCACGGACCCCAGGTACGTGTCCGTATCCGCGCAGTCCCGCGCGGGCGAATCGCGCAGAAGGAGCCGGACCCAGGAAGCGTCCGCTCCGGGGAAAAGGCTTGGGGCGGATGCGCCGTCCCCACCCGGGCGGGGTGGGAACGGCTCTGGTGCGACGCCGGCGAGGCGAGGACATGCATCCGTGCCTACCAGTAGTGGCGGCGGCCGGCGACCTCGTGGCCGACCGAGCCCATGATCAGCAGAGCGACGCCGATGAGGGCCAGGACGGCGCCGATGGTCCACAGGAAGGGAAGTCCGGCGACGAGTCCGATGAGGAGGAGGATGACTCCGAGGATGATCATTTTGTGCTCCGTGTTCTGCCCCCCGGTGTGATCCTCCGTCCTGACCTGCGACGGAGAATGTGCTGCGTCCCTTTTCCGGGTCCGGGCGGGAATCTTTTCCTTTCCTTTCGGTATACGGTCGACGCCGCCTACTCCCGCGTCTGATCCGAAGTGGCTGTTTCAATCTTCGGTCGACGCGCCGTTCGCCCCCGTGTCCGATGCGAGGGCCTAGGAACAGATCAGGACTGGTCGGGCTGCCGCAGCAGGTCTGCAGTCGGAGGGGTGTGTCAGAGTCTGCGCATGCTCGAGATCGTGGTGAAGACGGAGAAGTGGGAGCGGCACGTCCGTGTGTCCGCCGAGGAGCTGGCTGGGTTGGTCCGGCGAATCGGTGGTGACGGTGACCTGTTCCTGGTGGTCCAGCGGATACCCGACCTGCCTGACGTCTTCGCCCAGGTCTGGCACAAGGCCGGTGGTGACTACACGCTGGAGTACCGCGACGGTGCCGCTGACCGGCACTTCCAGGCGATGGCCGACGGGCCTGAGGTCGTGATTGCGGCGATGGCCGGCTGGGCCCGCCAGGAGCCCCGATGGGACGGTGGTCTGAATTGGTCGCTGCTGGACATGGGCCCCGCCCGGGAGGTGCCGCCGCTCGACCTCGACGAAGACGAGCGCGTGGAGTTGGAGAAGCGCGTCCGCGAGGTGCTGGTCGGCGGCTACGCCTCGCGCGCCGAACTGGCCGAACTGGCCGAGGAGTACCTTGTCACCAAGGACCGCCGGCCCGTCTCCCGCGAGCAGGCGGAGGTGCTGGCCGACCGGTTGTGGCTGGAGCGGGTCGCGGAGCAAGCCGCATGGCAGGGCGAGACCGACCCTGAGCGGCTCACCCGCGCGTTCACCGCCCTGCAGAAGGCTGGTATCACCGCCCGCGAGAACTTCACCTGTTGCCGTAGCTGCGGCCAGTCCGAGATCGGCGGCGAAGGCGGGCCCAACGCCCGTGGCTTCGTCTATTTCCACACCCAGTGCACGGACTCCGCCGCAGCCGGCCACGGACTGATGCTCCTCTACGGCGGCTTCGACGACTCGTCCGAGACCACTGCAGCCATCGGCCACGAGGTCGTGGCCGCCCTCGAAGCAGCCGGCCTCCGCACCGAGTGGGATCACGACCCCCACCGGGCCATCACCGTCACCGCCCTGGACTGGCGCCGCCGCCTGGTGGGCTAGGGACCAACGTCAAGGATCACTCCCCCATGAGGAGTGAGGCGAGGGTGACGGCCGCCTGATAGCACTCGGCCGTTTTCTCGTATCGCGTTGCGAGGCCAAGCCGCTGCTGGGGCCGCTACGCGGGAAGGCTTCAATCATTGCGCTGAGCACGCGGTGGTGGGCTGCCTGCCGCGCCGGGCCCTGAACCCTGGTGATCTCGGGTCACTCCGCTCACTCCGCGCGGTGGGGCCGGTGGGAGGCGACGCGCAAGGTGGCGCGAGCGGGGAGATGCTCCCATCCGGTGCTCTGGCGGGCGCGTTGCACAGTGCTTTCCAGGGCGTGGTGCACGTCGCGGGGGCGGGCGTCCGGATCGAGGGTGACGTCGAACGTGGCATGGGGCTGCCGGGCGTGACCGATCAGGCGGGTGCGAGCCTCGTTGACGCCGGGGAGCCGGGCGGTGTCTGCGGCCAGGGCGTCGCTGAGGGCGCCGTCGTAGAGTCCCACACCGTCCACGGGCGGGTTGCCGACCGGCAGGCGTCCGGGGTGCCGGTGGCGCAGCTGTGCCAGGAGCCACCACAGGGCGAGGGCGATGAGGATGGCAAGAGCGGCGATGACGGTCGGCCACCACCAGTCCTCGCCTGTCCAGCGGGTGCGGTCATGGGCCGGCAGAAGCGTGTCGTGCGGGCTGGTGAGGGGCCAGCCTGCGGGCGGTGCGAGGCCCCAGCGCCGGTAGAGGTCCAACCCGCCGGTCAGCACCAGCAGGCCGCCGCCCAGCAGGACCAGTCCGGCGATGGTCAGCAGGGTTCGGTTGAGGACGGAGTGAGAGTTCATCAGATCTGCTCCTGAGGCGGTCGGCCCTCGGTCGCCGTCGCAGCGGCGCGGTCATGGGCGCCGGCGGGCACGGACGGTGAGACGGGGGACCTGGGCGAGGCCGAGGGTGTCAAGCTGCGCTGTCAGTGCTTCGGTCACCTCTGTGCGCACGGTCTCCAGGTCGCGGAAGGTGATCTGCGCGCGGGCGTTGATCCGGCGCCGCCGCACCCTGATGTCGGCGTGGGAGACCCCCGGAACGCGCAGGGCGGTGTCGCGCAGCAGTCGTGCAGCGCCGTCGCGGTCGAGGACGGCCTGCGGTGTGTCCGCGTTGTCGGGGGCGGCCATGGGCAGGAGGTGCCAGCAGCCGGGAGTGAGCGCCAGGATGATCAGCCACAGGCCGAGGGCAGCGGCCACTGCCGCGCCGGTGATGACCCACGGGTCGTCGATCGGCCGGGTGGCGAGTTCGTCGGCGAGGGTTTTGCGCCAGGCGGCGGCGGTGTGGCCGGTGCGTACTCGGACCACGTCGAACAGCATGAACCCGCAGGCTGCCAGGATGACGAAGGCCAGGATCGCGGCGGGAACCCTTCGCTCGGACCACCAGCGTGACGCCGTACGGCCGGGCTCGGTGTGGGCCGCGGGTGTGCCGGCCGGGCTGCTTTCGGGCGGACCGCCCTGCGCGGTGGCGGATTCGGGGTCCGGGTCGGAGACGGCCGGGTTCTGATGTGTCATGCCGGCTCTCCCTGAGATCTGGGGCGGCGGGCGGGGCGGCTCCTCGCGGTGGTCCGCGGGGAGGGGCCTGCCGGGGCGTGCGCTGCTGGTCAATGGACGCGGCCGCCGCTGCCCTCGGGGCGCAGGTGGCGGATCGCGAGGGCGACCTCGGTGACCTCGAGTCCGGTCAGGTGGCCCACGCGTTGGGTCACCTGTCGTTGCAGTTCGCGGGCGGCTGCGGCGAGGTCGATCGGGTAGGGCAGCTCGACGGCCAGCCGAATGCGGGCGGAGCCGCCGTGGACGTGCGCCGACGCGTCGGGAGTCGGCGGTGCGGGCCGCCTGGGGCGGTAGGGCTGTGCGAGGAGGGCCTCGCGGCCCGCCCGCGCGGCGATCCTGGCCACCACGCGGTCCGGGATGACGGTCGCGCCGCGCCGGCTCGGCTCGACGGGTTGCGGGGTCATCGGCGCCGGTCCTCGGATCGGGGTCGGCGCCAGTCCCTGAGGTCCTCGCCCTCCGCGAGGAGTCCGATGACGAGTCCGACCACGCCGAGGACGAGGACCAGGAGGAAGGCCCAGAAGCCACCGAAGTATCCGGCGAATCCCAGTGCCATTCCCGCGAGCAGACCGAGTGCGGCTGTGCTCATCTCACATGCTCCTTGTTCGGGTCGCCTGGGTCGCCGGAATCACCCGGCTGGATCCGGAAAGCGACGGCGAGGGCTGGGCGGCTGCCGGTCAGCTGACGCGGCTCTCGGTGTCGTCCTCCTCGTCGGGGAGGTGGACGTCGTCGACGGCGATGTTCACCTCTACGACCTCCAGGCCGGTCATGCGTTCCACGGCCGAGATGACGCTGACACGCACGTCGCCCGCCAGGTCGGTGATGGGGACGCCGTACTCGACGACGACCACGAGGTCGACGGCGGCCTGGCGCTCTCCCACCTCGACCTTCACTCCGCCCCTGACGCTGGCCCGTCCTCCGCCCGGGACGCGTTCACGTACCGCGCCCAGGGTGCGGGACATCCCGGCTCCCAGGGCGTGGATACCGGGAACGTCCCGAGCGGCGGTTCCCGCGATCTTCTCCACGACGCCGTCCGCGATGGTCGTCCTCCCCCGATCCTCGGGCGCCCTGTCCGCGCCGCGTCCTTGCAGGCCTTCGTCTGCCGGGCGCCCGTCGTCCTGTGGGTAGCTGCTGGACGTGTCCGTCATGGCAGGCCTCCTTGACCTCGCCCGGTGGGGACCCGGCCGGGCCCGCCGAATGGTTGGACGCTGCCCGCACGAAATGCTCACGCGGTTGGCATGACTGTTCGCGCGCAGGACAGACGGAGGGATGAGGGGGCCCGGCAACCGGACGGCAAGATGAGCACGGCAGAAGCCCACACCACCGAGAGCGTCCGCGAGCGACCCCCTCGGCCCCACCCCCGCCGCGAGCGGACTATCGCGTCCGCGCCTCGGCACTTCCCGTACCCACCCGCTGCGGGCCGCCCGGACCGCACCGGCCCGCTCAGCGACCGGCTCCTCGCGGTCCGGGCGGCGGAAGGCGATGAGGATGCGTTCGCCGTCCTGGTGGGACGCCACAGCACTGCGCTCCTCGTGGTCGCCCGGCACCTGACCGGCAATCGGCAGGACGCCGAGGACATTGTCCAGGAGTCCCTGCTGAGTGCGTGGCGGCGACTGCCGGACTTCCGGGGGGACGCCACATTCGGGACCTGGCTCTACCGCATCGTCATCAACCGCTGCCTCAGCTTCCTGCGCAGCCGCCCCGTGCCCCCCGTCCCCCTCGACCTTCGGCCCGAACCCGCGGCCTCCCCGGCGCGCGGAGCGCCGGAGCGGGCCGCCGAGGTCCACGCCGCAGCATGTGCTCTCGCTCGCGCACTGGGCGGCATCAGGCCGGACCAGCGCTCCTGCTGGATCATGCGCGAGCTGCACGGCATGCACTACGGCGAGATCGCACGAACGCTCGGTGTCAGCGAACAGACGGTGCGCGGCAGGCTGTTCCGCGCACGCCGGTCCCTGGCGGAGGCGATGGATCCATGGCGCTGAACCATCGGCCGTCCCGCGCCGGCGCCCGGCGGGAGTGTCTCGCTCACGCTGGACCACGCTGGGCATGGTCGACGAGACCCGCTCCGGGGATGTCCACGTTTCTGCCCGTGGTTTCCGCGTGCGCGGGCGAGGGGCCGACCGGGACGGCCGGGCCGGCCGCACGCGGCGGCGAGCCACGCCACTGGCACGGACATGCAGGTGTGCACCCGAACTGTCGCAGAGCGGTGCTCTGCGACAGGGCTCCCGCTCGGTCGGCGGGTGTCAGTCGGGCCAGATTCCGGTGAGGCGGCGGGTCCCGGCCGCGCCGCCGCGGTCGATCGCGGCTTTGACCAGGGCGAAGACCGCTCCTTGCAGGGCAGCGGCCAGGAGTACCTCTCTCCAGGTACGGTCCCGGTCCGTGACTCGGGGCGCGTCGTCCTCGTGGCCGAGGAGCGCCCACAGGCGCCTGAAGACGGCGCCAGCGACGAGGCCGCCCAGGGCCCCGAACAGCAGACCCAACGGCTTGTAGAGGATCTTGACCATCGCGCTCTCCTCGCTGGACGTGGCACTTCACGGCAGGGCGGTCGTTGTGCGTCTGCCCGTACCGGGCACAGCCAATCCGCCGAACGGACCCGCCCCGAGGGACACGGCGAAGTCCGCCGACGAAGAGAGACGAAGAGTCTCGCGAGCGGTACGCGGAACGGCGGAACGGAAGCACCGACACCCCAGGACGTCCGGGCCGAATCCGAGGACGGGGACGACGAGGGGGCACCGCCGGCCGACGGCACTCGGGCCGCCGACGCGGAGCGGCCTGCCCGGTGCGGCGAGAGGTCGAGGGGCTGTGCCGGGTGTGGTCGGCCGCTCGGCGTACAGACGCAGAGCGGGCCGCCCCACACCGTGGCGCATGCTCCGAACGAGGGGACGTGGTCATGACGCGAAGTCGCCTGGAGTCCCGGCTCCGGCATCCGCGGCACGAGCGCCGCGGGGAGGCCCGGCTGCCCGCGGTCGCGGCCACGCTGACGGCGATCCTGCTCTACGTGGCGCTACCCGAACAGCTCCTGATCGCGCCGCGATACCTGCTTCCGGCACTCGAGGTGCTGCTGCTCGTCCCGCTGATCGCCGTCAACCCCCGGCGACTGACCCGCCAGACCCGTCTGTCCCGCGCCGGTTCGCTCACCCTCGTGGCACTGATCGGAGCCGGCAACCTCACCGCACTCGGCATGCTCATCCACCAACTCGTCTCGTCCCAGGTCAAGGACGGCAGCCAACTGCTGGTCGCGGCCCTGCAGGTCTGGCTCACCGACATCATCGTCTTCGGGCTGGCCTTCTGGGAACTCGACCGCGGCGGCCCCGTCACCCGAACCCAGGCACCACGCGCCGAGCTCCCGCTCGCGGACTTCCGCTTCTCCCAGGACGAGAACGACGACGCCGTCCAGGAGGTCTCCGACGGCGCGAGCGGATCGGCGGACTGGGTGCCCACCCTGCCCGACTACCTCTACGTCTCGGTCACCAACTCGACCGCGTTCAGCCCGACCGACACCATGCCGCTCTCCACGCGCGCCAAACTGCTCATGAGCATCGAGAGCATCGCCGCCCTGCTGACCTCACTGCTGGTCATCGCCCGCGCGGTCGGCGTCCTGCGCTGAACCCGCTCCCGGTCAGTACTCGGCGCGCTCGGGATGGGTGAGGTTGGCGCCGGTTGCGGGGTCGAAGACGTGGATGCGGGAGGTGTCGATCCACAGGTCCATCGGGCTGCCTTCGGCCGCGCGGGTGGCGGGGTCGAGGCGCGCGACGATCCGGTGGCCCCGCATGCCGGTGTCGGCGAGCCCGGAGTCGGCGGCGAGTTCGGCGAGTTCGGTGATGCCTGCGGGGCCGCCCTCCTGCGTGAAGTGGACGTAGACGTCGGACCCGACCGATTCCCGGACGTCGACGGTGGCGGTGCAGGCCTGGCCGGTGCGCCGCTCGCCGACGAGGGCGGCGTCCTCGAAGTCCTCGGGCCGGATGCCGACGATGAGCTCCCGGGGGGCGTCCTGCCGCTCCAGCAGTCGGCGCAGGCGGTCGTCGACGGCGAGATCGCCGAGCGAGGTGCGCAGGGCGTTCTGTTCGAGGGTGGCGCCGAGGAAGTTCATCCCCGGCGATCCGATGAATCCGGCGACGAAGAGGTTGACGGGGGCGTCGTAGAGGTGCTGGGGCGTGCCGACCTGCTGGACGAGCCCGCCGCGCATGACCACGACCCGGTCGCCGAGGGTCATCGCCTCGACCTGGTCGTGGGTCACGTAGACCGTGGTGGTGCCGAGCCGGCGCTGCAGGGCTGCGATCTGGGTGCGCATCTGGACGCGGAGTTTCGCGTCGAGGTTGGAGAGCGGCTCGTCCATGAGGAAGGCCTTGGGATCGCGCACGATGGCCCGACCCATCGCGACGCGCTGGCGCTGGCCACCGGAGAGGTTGGCGGGCTTGCGGTCGAGGTGCTGGGTGAGGTCGAGGATGCGAGCGGCCTCCTCCACCTTGGTCCTGATGACGGCCTTGTCGACCTTCGCCAGCCGCAGTGCGAAGCCCATGTTGTCGCGGACGTTCATGTGCGGGTAGAGCGCGTAGCTCTGGAAGACCATGGCGATGTCGCGGTCTTTGGGCGCCCGGTCGTTGACCACCCGGCCGTCGATCCTCAGGGTCCCCTCCGTGATGTCCTCCAGTCCCGCGATCATGTTGAGGGTGGTGGACTTGCCGCAGCCGGAGGGGCCGACCAGGATGACGAACTCCCCGTCGGCGATGGTGAGGTTGAAGTCTCTGACGGCGAGTGCGCCGTCCGGGTAGCGCTTGGTGATGCCGTCGAGGACGATCTCGGCCACGGTCTGCCTTCCTGTCCCGCCCGGCGGGCGGGCCTATCCCTTGACTGCGCCGGCGGTGAGTCCGGCGACGATGCGGCGCTGGAACAGCAGCACGAAGATCACGATCGGCACGGTGATCACCACGGCGGCCGCGGCGATCGATCCGGTGGGCTGCTGGAACTGCGAACTGCCGGTGAAGAACGCGATGGCGGCGGGCACGGTGCGGGCCGCGGTGGTGGAGGTGAGCGAGATCGCGAAGAGGAAGTCGTTCCAGCAGAAGATGAAGACGAGGATCGCGGTGGTGACGACGCCGGGCGCGGCGAGGGGCGCGATGACCAGGCGGAAGGCCTGTGCCGGTGTGGCGCCGTCCATCTTGGCGGCCTTCTCCAGGTCCCAGGGGATCTCGCGGAAGAACGCGGACAGGGTGTAGATCGCCAGCGGCAGCGAGAAGGTCATGTAGGGGATGATCAGCCCGGCCCAGGTGTCGAAGATGCCGAGGACCCGCTCGATGTTGAACAGCGGGGAGACCAGCGAGATGGGTGGGAACATCGCGATCAGCAAGGACATGCCGATCAGGACCCGCTTGCCGGGGAAGCGCAGTCGCGCCACCGCGTAGGCGGCCATGGTGCCGAGGACGACGGCGATCGTGGTGGCGATCACGGCGATGCCGATCGAGTTGACCAGGGCGCGGGTGAACTCCGACGTCTGGAAGATGCCGCGGTAGTTGGCCCACGTCCACTCGCGCGGGATGAAGTTGCCGTCGGTGAGGGTGCTCGGGTCCTTGAACGACAGGGCCGCGATCCAGCAGACGGGGATCAGCGCGTAGAGGATCACGAGGAGGTTGACGACTCCCCAACCGGTGAGGGTCCTGCCGCGGTGGGACATCATCGCCGCTCCGGTTCGCCGCCCGGCGCCGCGGCGCCGAAGATCTTGATGAAGAGGAAGGCGATGGCCGCCACGCACAGGAAGATCAGCACCGAGATCGCCGACCCGATGCCGAGGTTGAGGGCGGTGAAGAGGTTGTCGTAGCCGAGGATGGAGACCGAACCGGTGTCGTTGGAGCCACCCGTCAGGACGTAGATGTTGTCGAAGATCCGGAACGCGTCCAGGGTGCGGAACAGCAGCGCGACCAGGATGGCGGGCTTCATCAGCGGCAGGATGACCAGCCACAGCCGCTGCCAGAAGGTCGCCCCGTCGACCATCGCTGCCCGCACCGTTTCGCCGGGGACGAGGGCGAGTCCGGCGAGGAGCAGCAGCGCCATGAACGGGGTGGTCTTCCACACCTCGGCGAGGATGATCAGGCCGATGGCCTGCCACTGGTCGGTCAGCGGTGCGCTCCCGGCCGGCAGCAGTGCGGCCAGGTAGCCGGTGCCGGGTGTCCAGGCGTACTGCCACGAGTACGCGGCGACGACGGTGACGATGCCGTACGGGATCAGCACGGCGGTGCGGACGGTGCCCCGCCCGAAGATCGCCCGGTGCATGACGAGGGCGAGGGCCATGCCCAGCACGAGTTCGACGGCGACCGAAACGACCGTGATGAGGACCGTCACCCACAGGGCCTGCCACCAGAACGGTGACGTCAGCACGGCCCCGTAGTTGCCGAACCCGACCCAGTGCGCCTGGTCGGGGAAGCGCAGGTCGTAGCGCTGGAGCGAGAGGTAGATCGCGTAGGCGATCGGGTAGGCGGTGACCGCGACCATCACGACCACCGCGGGCGCGCAGAGCAGCAGGCCGAGCCGCCGCTCCTGGCGGGCGCCCTCGGAGAGTTCGCCGCGTCTGCCCGGCGCGGACGGAGCGGCGGCCTCGGTCTCGGCGGCGGGCGGACTCACGGGATCAACCCCTTCGAACCGAGTGCGTCCTGGATCTGGCCGCGGAGGGTGGCGACGCTGCTCTCGGGCCGGATCGCGGCGGGCGGCGAGAGGGTGTGCGAGATGGCGATGGACACGTTCTGGTAGGCCGGCGTGCGGGGCCGCACACTCGCCGTGTCGAGCGCGGCCAGCACGTCGGCGGCGAACGGGTAACTGTTCGTCAGTTCGGCCGCCTGGTAGAGACTGCGCAGCGACGGCGGGAGCCCGCCCTTGAGCGCGTTGGTGAGCTGGTTGTCGCGATCGCGCAGGCAGAGGGTGGCCGCGAAGGCGAGATCGGGGTGCCGGCTGTAGGCCCCGACGGCGAGGTCGATACCGCCGATGGTCACCGTCGCCGGCCGGTCCGCGGTCACCCCGGGGTAGGGGGCCCACTTGAAGTGCTTGAACAGCTCCGGCTGGTTGGCCTTCATGGACGGGTAGACGAACGGGTAGTTCAGTTCGAACGCGGCGGTGCCGGACTCCATCGCGAGCCGGTTCTGGTCCTCCATCTGGTTGGACAGCGACGGATCAGCCGCCGCGGAGTGCGCGGTGTCCCGCATGATCCCCGCTGCGACGACGGCCGGCGGCCCGAGTGAGGGTGCCTGGGCGTCGGGCGTGAGGATCGCGCCGCCCGCGCTGGTCACCAGGGTGTTGAACCAGACCGTCAGCCCCTCGTACTGGGCTCCCTGGATCTCGACGTAGTGCGGCTTCCCGGCCTTCGCCAGCGCGTCGGCCTGCGCCAGCATCTCGGCCCAGCTCTTCGGCGGATTCTGCACCAGGTCGTCGCGGTACCAGAGCAGTTGGGTGTTCGAGTTGTAGGGGGCGCCGTAGAGTCTGTCCTTCCAGGTGGCGGTCTGCACCGCCGCATCGAGGGTGTCGGCGGTCGCCTGCTCCTTCATCGCCCCCGTCCACTCACGGATCCAGCCGGCCTCCGCGAACTCGGCCGGCCACGTCACGTCCAGGCCCATGATGTCCACCCCGGCGTCGTGCGCGGCCAAGCGGCGTACCAGTTGCTGCCGCTGCCCGTCGGCCGTGCGGGGCAGTTTGTTGTAGTGGATGACGTAGCGGCCGCCCGATGCCCGGCTGCAGGTGTCGGCGGCCTGCTGCAGCGCGCCGGAGTCGTCCGGGAAGTTGTACCAGTTGAGCGCGACGGCACCACCTCCGCTGCCGCTGCTCCCGCAGCCGGTGAGCGCGGAAAGAAACACCGGCAGCGCGGCGACGGCAGCGGGCCATCGGGTACGGAACGTCCGGCTGCTGAGCATCGCACTCCTGACCTCGGAGACGGTCTGCCGCGTCACGTTACAAAGGCTCGCCCCCCGCAGCGCCGGACACGCGGGGCGCCGGCCGGACATCCCTCGGATGGCGCAGCCTCGCTCCGGTGATCGCACGACCTGCGGGTGGCACGGACCGACGGACCCCGGACACCGGGTGGTGACGGCAGCCGGTGAGGCCAGCTCCTCGCCCGCCGCGACGCGGGCCCGGGTCCCGACATGCGGTCGCTCTGCGCGGTTGCACGGTCGCGAATTCGGGGCTGGCGAATCCGGAATGCGGGTTCATACTTGTGATGTGGCGGAGAACCTCAGGCCGCGTACGAGCTGGACGTTTTCCCCCCAGCACGCCCGGGTCCTGTTGACGATCTCGCGCGACACGAAGGTTCGCGTGCGGGATCCCGCCGCCGCGTGCGAACCGACCGAGCGGTCCGTGCAGGCGACCGCCACCGATCCGGAGGACACCTGCTTCCTGACTCACGCCCGCAGAGGGCGCCGCAACCACGACCTGGTGGCGCAGCACACGTTCATCCCGCGAATCCCACCCACCGGGTGCCCCGATCCCGCATGCGCCGGCAGTCGGCCGCGGCGCCGGAGCGGCGGTGGTCCCGATGGACGATGACGCTGTGGTGGACAGCGCGGCCGGGGTGCCCGCGGCGCGCTTCGCCGGACTCACCAACATCCCGCTCGAGCTCGGCCGCGCCACAGCCCGGGCCCAAGCCGGGCGCGACCGCCGGCCGACGGCGTCGCTGGTCGGCGAGCCCGAACCCGCGATACCGCCGGAACGAAACCACCGAGCCAAAGAGGTGCAGGCTCATGGGAACCCGACACCCCGTACCCACTCACAGCCGACACGGCAACGCACCCGCGCTCCGGGTCACCACCCCCGGCACCGACGGCGCGCTGATCGTCCGGCTCGCCGGCGAGATCGACGTCACCCAGTGCCGGACCTTGGAACTCCACCTCGTCAAGGCCTTCAGCAGCCGACCCGAGCAGCTGGTCGTAGACCTGTCCCACGTGACGTTCTGCGACACCGCCGGTCTGAACTCCCTGCTGAGAGTGCACCGGGCCGCCCGGGCCGCCGACAGCCGACTCGTTCTGGCCCGCCCGTCACAGCCCGTCAGATCCCTGCTCGAGATCACTGGCATGTGCCAGGTCTTCACCGTCAGCCCCGTCCTCCGCACAGCCGTCAGTACCGAGACCGCCGCGCCCGGCGAGCTGGGAGTGTCGCCATGAACAACCCCTGGCGGTATGCGATCACCCTGCCAGGCCCTCCCGGCGGGCACGCCCCGTCGCGGGTCGTGACCGTCGAGTTCACCGGCGAACACAGTGCGGACGGCAACCCTGTCTATGCGGATGTGCACACGGGTCTGCGGGTGGAGATCCACGACGGTGCGGCCAAGGTCCTCGGCCCCCTCTCGGGTGCGGGCCCACGGAGCTGCCTGCATGCCGTGCCCGTCTCCTGACGCCGCCCGGCAGGCCGGGTCATGCCGCCCGCAGGCTCGGCCGCGCGGTCGCGAAGGCGTCCTGGCGGACGTGCCCTCAGCCAGCAGCCTCGAGCGGTCAGCGCACGAATCCGGCAGGTGGTGGCCTCGACTGCGCCGACCGCGCGAAGAGCAGCACCATGCCCGACGACCCAACCGATTCGACTGCCGGAAGCGCCGGGGTGTGGAACGCGGCCGGTCGGTGAAGCGGGACGCTCCGAAGGTATGCCGCCGCGTGGCATGCTCGGTTACGTGAGCGACCGCGAGGAGCCAAGGGCGTCAGGGCCGGACGGGGACGGCTCCGACCCGGGGGCCGGCGACCCGTTGCTCTCCTCCAGTCGATACGTCCCCCGCCGCAAAGCGCCAGGCGGCGACGGACTGCCCGGTGCCACGCCGGTGCCGGCGGTCCAGGAGATGCTGGATGCCCTCCCGGGCTCGGTGATCTTTCTCCTGCCGGTGCGAGAGGCTTGGGGTGAGGTGGTGGACTTTCGGATCGCGGCCGCCTCCCCCGAGGCGGTTGACATCGGGGCGCGCCGGGGCAGAGACCTGGTCGGGCTGAGCGTGCTGGAGACGTATCCGACCGTGGCCGGCACCGGGCTGTGGAACGGATACCTGAAAGCGCTGGAGACCGGTTCCCGCTACGAGGGAGAGCCGTTCGAGTACGAGGAGGTCCTTGCCGGCATCCCCCGCCTGTCCCGGTTCGCCGTCCGCGCCGCGGTCTGCCGAGAGGGCCTGATCGTGTCCTGGACCCGGCTGGACAGTGGCGAACGCGAGCGCCGCAGGCTGACCGTGATGCAGCGCCTCGGGAACATGGGATGGGCGGACTGGGACCTGGTCCACGACGTGATCACCTGGTCGGACCAGGCGTACGCCGTCTTTGACCGGGAGCGCTCTCTGGGCCCGATGACATGGGAGGAACTGCCCACCCACGTCCTCGCGGAGGACCTGCCCGCGCTCGACGACACCGTGCGGCACCTCCTCGGGCAGGGCGGATCCATCGACCACACCTTCCGCATCACCACACCCCGCGGGCGAGTGCGGCACGTGCGGATCGTGGCGGAAGCCGAGAAGGACGCCCACGGCGACCCGGTCGAGGTCCACGGCTTCTTCCAGGACCTGACCGCCGCCAAGGAGGCCGAGGAGCAACTGCTCGAACAGGAGCGCACCGCCCTCGCCCAGCAGACCCTGCTCACGGCCGAACGCGGACTCGCCGCCCGTCTCCAGAACGCCCTCCTGCCGCAGGCCCAGCAGTCCCTGCGCCTGGCCGGTCTCACCGTGGACGTCGCCTACCGACCGCAGCAGGAGAGCCTCACCGTGGGCGGCGACTGGTACAGCGCCATCGAACTGCCCGACGGCGCCGCCCTGCTCGTCATCGGCGATGTCGCCGGACACGGTCTGGACGCGGTCGCCACCATGGCCCAACTCCGCTTCAGCGCCAAGGGCATGGCCATCACGGCCGGCATCCCGCCGGAGACGATCCTCACCCGGCTGAACACCCTGCTCCTGCACACCACGCAGCGGGACTTCACCACCGCCACCATGATCCTGGCCCGCTACGATCCCACGACATCACGCCTGACCTGGGCACGAGCCGGCCACCCCCCTCCCCTGCTCCTGCGCCGAGGACAGGCCCATTACCTGCCCCTTCCCCAAGGCATCCTGCTCGGCGCTACTCCCGCCCCCCGGTACGAGCCATCCACCCTCCACCTCCTGCCCGGCGACCACCTCCTGCTCTACACGGACGGCCTGATCGAAAAGCAGGACCAGTCCTTGGACGAGGGTTTCATCCGGCTGGCCTCCACCGTCGAAGCCTGCGCCGAAAGCCCCCGCCTGCTCGGCGGCATCCTCGATGCTCTTGCCACGACCCGACGCCGCGACGACATCTGCGTCCTCCACATCGCCCGCTGACCACTCACCGCCCGCGCCCCCACCCGGCCCGGCCCGGCATCGAACGGTTCGCCTCACAGCCGCCACGGCGCAGGCAGGAACGCGGCCCCTCGGGCAACGCAGCGCCCACCGCGGAGACGACCGGCCCCTGATGCTCGAGCACATAGTCGGGCAGGCGCTGCGCGAGCTGACGTCGTCGGGCGCGGTGTCGACCACGTAGCGGGCGGCGGCGACCAGCGCGGCCAGCGCGTAGGCGTGGAGGGTGGCGCGCAGGACGGCGGGCCGCACGCGCTCCAGCTCCCTCACGTCGGCCGTCACACCTGGCTCGACCCCGCACACCGGCCGCACGAGCCGCCAAAAGCCGAGCGGCTCCTCCACCCGCAGGCACCCTCACCGCGGGTGGCGGCGGCGCAGGGCCGCACTTCCCACGGAGCCGTCCCGGGCCGGGGTGTGAACCCACGACCGGGGCCAGATCCGGGTCGTGACGGCCCATGGCGTCGCAGTCCGGTCGGTCGTTCTGCGCTCAGAGCACCGCTGTGAGGCCGGTGGACAGCTCGGCCCAGACGGTCTTGCCACGGTAGTCAGGGTCGGGGACGGTTCCCCAGCGCCGGGTGACGCGCTCCACGATGAGTACGCCGAAGTGGCCGCCGGAGCCGTCGACACGGCCGGCGCTGAGCACGGGCAGGGCGCACGAGTGGTCACTGACCTCGATGCGCAGCAGGCCGGGTCGGTGTTCGATGAGCAGTTCGCGTGGGCCCTTCCCGTGTCGGCAGGCGTTGGTCACCAGTTCCAGGACGACGAGGAGGATGTCGTCGGCGAGGTGAGGCGGCCGGCCTGGGGCGGGGGTGAGCAGGTGCCATTCGGCGAGAGCCTGGCGGGTGAAGTCCACGGCCAGGGAGACGGGCCCGTCGGTGTGGGTGGTGAAAGGCAGCTGGCGCCGTTCTCCCCGGCCGGAGGCAGCTCGCATGATCGTCGCCCCCTCGGATCTGGTGGGTAACTCCTCGAATCGAGGCGGCTACCCGGTTCCCCCGCCTCTACTCCCTGCCCAGGCGCCGCCCCCTCCGGGAAGGTCTCGGCCATGCGGCCCTCCGCACCCGTGGCGGGCGCATGAGCCGCCCGGGAGTCCCGTGACGGGCGGCGAGTCCTCACCCTGCACAACTGCGCTGCGCTGCCTGGCCGTTTGCCTCACACCGCCGACGGTATACGTGCATCCACGAGGGGCGGTGAGCAGCCGTCGACGGGATCGGCACCGACCTTCTCCGCCGGCTCCGCCGTGCCCGTCTCGATCGCCGCACCACACCAGGGAGTACCAGTGATCATCCTCGGCGTCATCCTGCTCATCATCGGCTTCGTCACCGGGATCTCGATCCTGTGGACCATCGGCATCGTCCTGGCCGTCATCGGGCTCATCCTGTGGGTGGCCGGTCTCCTCGGCCACGCTGTCGGCGGCCGCCGCCACTACTACTGACAGGCGGTAGTGCCACCCCGTGTCGGCGCGCCGGGACTGAAGACGGCACGCTGACCCCGCCGTGTCCGCGGGAGCCGAGGACGCTCGTCGCCCCCACCGCACCCGAACGCGGAACATGGCCGGTACCACCCGGGCATTGCCGCCGGCGGCCCGGGCCGTGTGCCTCTGCAGCGGTCGGAGGTGTCCGTGGTCGCGGAGCCGGTACCCGGGGGACCGCACCCGCCCTGGAGGCCCTCAGGCAGGATCCGCGATCGACCGGAGGGCCTCCTCGGCGCTGCCGTGAACGGGGAACAGCGCTCCGGTCTCCGTCAGCTCCAGCACCCGCACCGTCTGGCGGGCGGGAGCGACCAGCACGAGAGGGACGC
The DNA here is from genome assembly GCF_024172095.1 of Kitasatospora cinereorecta. Lineage (GTDB taxonomy): Bacteria > Actinomycetota > Actinomycetes > Streptomycetales > Streptomycetaceae > Kitasatospora > Kitasatospora cinereorecta. The sequence goes on from NZ_JAMZDX010000004.1 coordinate 723,360, forward strand.
CCTCGGCCAGCGCGCGCCAGCGAGCGGCCAGCAGCACGTTGAGGCCGCTGGAGGTGAAGAATTCCACCCGGGCCAGGTCGACGGCGAGCAGCGCCGGCCGCTGGTCGAGGGCGGCGGTCAGTGCCTGGTCGGCGACGTCCTCGCTGTCCATGATCATTTCGCCGGTGAAAGAGCAGACGAGGGCGTCGCCGACCCGTACGGTTTCCGACTTCAGGCAGGCAGACACAACACTTCTCCTCAGTCCACGGGTACGGGCTGCGAAGGGCCCCTGACTCCGTCGGCCGCAGTGTCCGGCTCCGGACGCCGGGAGGCGATCCGCTCCAGGCCCAGCCACAGGTCCAGGGCCTGCTCGCGCAGCCCCGCGACGGTGCCGCTCCCCGCCTCCACCGCGCTGAGGTAGGCCTCGATACCGGCGACCGCGTGATGCACCTGCCGGCGCAGCGGCACCACCCGGCCGGCGTCCTCGCCGTGCTCACGGGGCGGGCCTATCCGCTCGGCCAGCACAGACCTGAGCCGGGCCAGCCCCTCCCTGCTCATCGGATCCACGGAACCATCTCCAGACGAACGGCCGCCGCACAGGACGGCGGCGGAGGCGGTTCCTCCACTGTTCGCCAGTTCGCCGGACATGTCAACCATTGCACGAATTCGCTGTCCGGTTTTGATTGCCGTGAAACGAAGGTCCTATCGTGGAGGCATGGAAAACGGTACGGCGACCGGGCGGCAGTGGACCTTCCTGACCAACCACGCCCGTGTCCTGGTTCAGATCGCCCGCGATCCCGGTATCCGGGTGCGCGACATTGCCGACCTGTGCCTGCTCACCGAGCGCGCCGTACAGCGCATCATCAGCGACCTCGAACAGGCCGGATACCTCAGCCACGAACGCCGCGGCCGCACCAACCACTACAGCGTCACAGCGACCAAGCAGCTGCGGCACCCGGCCGACGCCGGCCCGACCGTCGCCGAACTCCTCGCCACCCTCCTGCGCTGACCGCACCCGACGCGCGCCCGAACCTGCCGGACCCCGTACCGGCGGCCGCAGGCCGGCTGTCGGGCCCGGCGCCCTCGGGGGTGTGCCTACCGGTCGTCAGCGCTCTCCTGATTCATCTCCAGGACTGTGGGAAGACGAGAGGGCTGCAAGGGGTCGAAGAGCGGCCCACCGCAGGCAGGCTCCCCGGAAGGGGCGGGCAATCATGAACACGGGCCTGAGTATTGGCCGCCGTCCGGCGCCCCCGGGCGCACGTGTCCTCGCCCTGACCGGCCACGCCGACCTGGACACCGCACCCGCCCTGGCCCGTGCGCTGCGCCAGGCGCTGACCTCCTCCCCCGTACCCGAGACACTCGTGGTCGACTGCAGCCAGTTGAGCTTCTGCTCCTCCTCGGGCCTCAACGAGCTCCTGCGCGCCCGCCGTGCCGCCGCCGAGCGCGGCATCGCCTTCTGCCTCGGCGCCCCGAGTCGCCAGGTGTCCCGGCTGCTGGGAGCCACCGACACCGACACCGTCTTCGACATCACGACGAGTACGCCCCCCATCACCCCGAGCACGTGGCCCCACGAGCGGCGTGGTACGGACCCGCACGGCACCGGCTTCCGCACCCGGCCCGGCAGGGGTATGCGCGCCAAGGCCGCAGCCCTCGCCGCAGAGGCGGAACGCCAGATCCGGGAGGGGCAGTGGGAGGTGACTCCGGAGGACGCGGCACTGGCCGGCGAAACCGCCGACCGCCTCGCGCAGGCCGTCGGCCCGGCCGCCGCGCAGGCAGCGCTGCCGACCATCGAACGCCTGGAGCTCCTGCGCGAGACCCTCGCCCACCTCACCGCCGGCATCGCCCGCACCCATGGCCAACTGGCCTGGTTCCTCGCCCAGGGCACCGCCTCGCTCACCCCCGTCCTCCAGTGGCGGACCCTCCTCGCCGACCACCGCCAATCCTTCGGCACCCGCCTTCCCACGCCCGACGAACTCACCGACGCCGAGGACACCGTCCGCAGCCTGCGCACCGCGCTCACCGTCCTCGCCCTCCCCACCCCCGGATCGGACGAGCGCCGGAGACGGCAGCGCCGGGACGACGGGGACACCACTCACGACGTGACTGCCGACGCCGCCCACTCCGCCCCCGGCCAGAACGGCTCGCGGACCGACACGGCCGCACAGGAGACAGATCCGCGGCGGTGAACCCACCCTTCTGGCGGTGGAAGGCACCGGTCACGGCGCCGGTGCCCTCACCCAGGGCTATCCGCACGTCCCGCGATCGGGGCGGAGGCGGCTTCGAAGGAGGCGAAGCGATTCGGCGACGCACTGGTGCTGGATGGTGTGCCGGTCGCCGTCGAGGTGGCGGGAGATGACATGAGCGCCAGGGTGCTCCCCGCAGCGTGGAGAACCTCGTGGAGCTGCCGCACCATCCTGCTCTGAGCGGGATCTCCCGGCGGGGCGGCGGCGTTCACGGCCAGGTGCGGGAGGCGCCGTCTCCTCGGCGGGTTTCAGCGGGGTGCGCGAGGACCGCCTCGCTGACCTCTCGATGCCAGTGGTTCAGCGTCCGGGCCTGGTCGGCAGCCCGGGCCGACAACCGGTCCAGCTCCGCCGCGTCGAGACGCGGATCCGTATCGGCAATGGCCCGCAGCGCCCGCCACAAGGCGGCCTTGCCCTCGACGCCGGTACGCAGCATCTCCAGTTCGACCAGGTCGCTGAGCGGGGCACGGCGCAGGAGGGTTCCGTTGGGCTTGAGGCGGCCGAGGCGTTCGCCGGCGAGGCCGAGCCAGGTCCGGTAGTGCCGTACGGGCACGCCGAGGCGCTGCATGATCCGGACGAGGTCGTCGCGGTCCTGCTGGATGTCGCGGGCCAGCCGGTGCAGCTCGACCGCGCGGCGGCTCTCGGGGTGGGTGCGGGCCATGCGGTCGGCGAGCGCTGCGCCACCGAACGCTCCGGTGAGGTGGTCGTTCAGGTACACGTGCAGGGGCTCGGCCATCATGTGGGGAGACATCGAGGGCCTTTCCGGTCGATCGGTGGGGCCAGCCGGTCGTTGGATGCGCCGCCGGGGTGGTCGGCGCACCTGCCGGCGATGGAGCGGATGCGTCCTCGTTCTCATCCTGCCGTGAGCCGCGGTGGGGCGCTCGTCCGGTGGCACGGCCGATGCCCGGCCCCGGCTCGGCTGCTGGTTCGAGGTCACAGGAAGTTCGGCCAGCAGGTGGATGACGGCCCCAGCCCCGACCGGGCGGCTTGCAGCGTCTCCACCGATCGCGGGAGGGACCGCCGCATCCGTCCTGGTCGCAGGCCGGCCCCGGAACTCGTGGCGGCGACGACCAATCCGCCGGGCCGTCCGCTGCGAACATCGGGTGTGAACCAGTGCGACCAGTCCACCCGGCCGAGCCCCGCTCCCGCCGCGGCCGTGGGGAGGCCCCCGATGCCCGCCGTCCGCCCCCGGGGCGTGCCGTGCCCCGCCCGCGCCCGAGGAGGGGTCGGATGAGCACCGTCGCCCACCTGCCGGATCCCGGCCGCCGCCACCCGGACCTCGGCCGGCTGCTCGGCCGGGTCGCGCTCGGCGACCAGGACGCGTTCTCCCAGCTGTACGACGCGGTGGCGGGCCCCGTGCTGGGCCTGGTCCGGCGGGTGCTGCGGGATCCGGCGCAGTCGGAGGAGGTGGCGCAGGAGGTGCTGCTGGAGGTGTGGCGCACGGCGGCGCGGTACCGGCCCGAGCGCGGCGAGGCGATGCCGTGGGTGCTGACCATCGCGCACCGCCGGGCGGTGGACCGGGTCCGGTCCGCCCAGGCGGCCGCCGACCGGGACCGGCAGGTCGCCGCCGCCTCGCACGCCCCGGTCTTCGACGAGGTCGCCGAACAGGTCGAGGGCCGGCTGGAGCGCGAGCAGGTCCGCCGCTGCCTGAAGCGGCTGACCGAGCTGCAGCGCGAGTCGCTGACCCTGGCCTACTACCGCGGGTACAGCTATCCCGAGGTCGCCGAGCTGCTCGGCGCCCCGCTGGGCACCGTCAAGACCCGCATGCGCGACGGTCTGATCCGGCTGCGCGACTGCCTGGGGGTGGGGGCATGAGCGCCGCCGACCTGCACACGCTGACCGGTGCGTACGCCGCGCACGCGCTGGACCCGGCGGAGGCCGCCGAGTTCGAGCGCCATCTCGCCCGGTGCCCGGCCTGCGCCCAGGAGGTGGCGGAGTTCACCGCGACCCTGGCCCGGCTCGGGGCGGCCGAGGCCGTGGTGCCGCCGGCGGCGCTGAAGGACCGGGTGATGGCGGCCCTGCCCACGGTCCGCCAGGATCCGCCGCAGACCGGCGCCGGCCCGGCGGCGGGCCGCAGCCGCGGCCGGTGGCGGCGGCACGGGCCGACGCTCGCGCTCGCCGCCTGTCTGGCGGCCGCGGCCGGCTTCGGCGGACTCGCCGTCCAGCAGCACCGGCAGGCGGACGAGGCCCGCGCCCGGGCCGCCGCGCTGCAGCAGCGCCAGGACGCCTTCGCCGACCTGCTGACCGCGCCCGACGCCCGGAGTGCCGCCGCGGCGGCGGCCGGCGGCAGCGGCCTCGGCACCGTGGTCTGGTCCGAGAGCCGCGGCCGGGCCGGCTTCCTGGCCTCCGGCCTGCCGGCCCTGGCCGACGGGACGACGTACGAGCTGTGGTTCAACGACTCCGGCACCATGCGGCCCGCCGGGCTGCTTCCCCGCAGCGACGGCGCCCTGCTGCTCACCGGCCCGGTGGACGCCGCCAAGGGCGTCGGCGTCACGGTCGAGCCGGCCGCGGGCTCGCTGCACCCGAGCGGGGCACCGATCATGCTGATCCCGTTCGCCTGAGGCCGGCCGCGGATACGCCGGTGCCCGGCCCGATCGGTGATCGGGCCGGGCACCGGCGGTGCGTGCGGGCGGAGGCTCAGTCCTCGTCGCGGTGGCCGCGGCCGAGGCGGCGCAGGTCGAAGGACCAGATGCCGCGACCGTGGGTGGCGGCGTAGAGCTGCCCGTCGGGGCCGGTCCTGAGCTGCATCACCGTGGTGGTGGGCAGGTCGTCGCCGATGACCTGCCAGTTCCGTGCGCCGGGGGCGCGGTAGAACGCGGCGAGGTCGGTGCCGAGGGCGATGCCGCCGTTCGGCAGCAGGCGCAGCGAGTCCGCGGGTACGTCGGGCAGATCGGCGGACAGGTCGGTCCAGCTGGTGCCGCCGTCCCGGCTCTCGAAGACGTGGCCGACGCCCGCGCCGGGGCCCTCGGTCCAGGCCCGGGAGAAGCCGCTGAAGGCGACGTACACGTGCTGGGCATTGTTCGGGTCGACGGCGAGCGAGGAGACGTACCGGTTGGGCAGGACGCCGTCGACGGGCAGGTTCAGCTGGTGCCAGCCGGTGCCGTCGGCGTTGCCGGTGGCGATGCCGCGGGTGAAGCCCTGGTTGTTGCAGGGGCCGCACCAGCCGGCGTAGACGGTGCTGCCGGAGGAGGCTACGGCGGAGGCGACGTGACCGGCGCCGAGGTCGTAGGCGGCGCTCCACTCGTCGCCGCTGCGGATCGCGAAGCCCTTGTGCTGGACCCAGATGTGGCGTCCGCCGGCGACCCAGGTGTCGGCGTTCTTGTCGTCGGTGGTGATCGGCGCGATGAAGCGGGCGCCGGCGCCGCCGAGCGCGCTGTCGGCCGGGGCGACCGACCAGCTGGTGGCCTTGGTCGGGTCGGTGGTCCAGGAGCCGTCGTTGACGGCGCAGTTCTGGGTGACCGCGATGGACAGGTAGACGTACTCCTCGGCGATGTTGCAGCCGTTCTTCGGGTCGACGATGGTGTCGGACCCGTCACCGCCGAAGTCGGAGCCCATCACCTTGTCCCGGGCGCGCAGGACGGACTCGCCGTTGTCCTGGAGGCCGCCGCTGACCACGACACCGTGGCCGGCCGGGTCGGTGCCGACACCCACCGAGTAGTACTGGAGCGTGTCGATGGTGCCGTCGTTGAGGGACTTCCAGTCGTTGGCGTGGCCGCCGGCGTCGAGCGTGCCCTTCAGCGGACGGCTGTAGATGCCGCCGTCGTTGCCGACGTACACGCTGGTCTTCCCGTGGAGGCTGCCGACGGCGACCGCGTGCTGGTCGGAGTGGGTGGTCGGCGAGCAGTCGCCGGTCTGCTTGGCCGGGTCGATCGACCAGCAGGCGAAGCCGAAGTTCCAGTACGGGCCGGGGGTGGTCCAGTTGGTGCCGCCGTCGGTGGTCTCGAAGACCTCCTCCAGGCCCAGGTAGACGTGGTCGGCGTTGTTCGGGTCGACCTGGAGGAACTGGTTGTACCAGGACTGGATGCCGGGCTGGTAGCCGTCGTCCTGGAGCGCCGAGCCGGAGCCCTTGAGCTTGTCCTTGTCCGCGACGAGCGTCCACGGGCCGAACGGGGAACCGGACTTGGAGACGTACACGCCCTGCAGGCCGCTGTCGGGGTCGGTGGCGAGCTTGGTCGGCGACTGCTCGATCGCGTAGTAGCGGGAGCCGTCCTCGGACCGCGCGAAGGTGACGTTGCCGACGTCCCCGGCCCCGGTGGGCAGGTCGCCGAGCGCGGCCACCCGCTGCCAACTGCCGTCGGCCGCCTTGGCGTAGAAGCCGTTGTAGGTGTCGCCGCTGCGCCAGCCGATCGCCAGCAGGACCTTCGACGGGTCCTTGGGGTCGATCGCGATGTCGTTGGCGATGTTCTTGTACGGGGCGCCGGGGTTCTTGGCGTCGGCGCCGCCGGGCAGGTAGCTCGGGTTCGGCGCGAACTCCAGCGTCCACGGGCCGCTCAGGTCGGCGGTGGAGTGGCTCCACACGCCCCGGCTGGTGGCGGCCCACACCTTGCCGCCGGCGAAGCGCAGGGCGTGGATGGTGGTGGACTCCAGCTCGGCGCCGCCGACCCGGTTGCCGGGCTGGAACTCGCCGTGCTTCGGGTCGGCGAGGACGTACACGCCGGTGCCGACGTAGGAGGTGGCGCCGGTGTTGGACTCGCCGGTGGCGTACCAGAGCCGGCCCGAGCCGTCGAGGTCGAGCGCGCCGGTGGACAGCGACGGCAGCTTGTCCGAGATCGCCTGCCAGTGGCCGCCGCCGGTACGGGAGCGGAACACGCCGCCGTTGGCGCCGCCCGCGTACACGTAGCCGTCGTCGTCGGCGGCGATGCCGGTGATCCGGCCGGTCACCTGGCCGGCGCCGCCGCTGGAGTTGGAGTTGATGTCGCGGTAGCGCGGGTCGTCCGCGTTGTACGGCTTGCCGGTGACGTGGTCCCAGGAGCCGCCGGTGTGCGGCATCGACTGCAACTGGGCCCAGGCGGCGCCGTACGCGCCCGGGGCGACGACGCCGGGGGCGGTACGGGCCTCGGTGAACTGCTCGGTGGCCTCGGCGGAGTTCTCCGCCTCGTCGCTGTCGTCCTCACCGCCGCCCTCGGCCTTGGCGGCGGACAGGGAGGCGGCCTTGCCCGCCGCGGTCTTCTGGGCGTGCTGGTGGCCGATCTCGGCCAGGTGCTGCGCCTGCCAGGGGCGGGCGGCGGGGCCGGGTGCGGCGAGGGCCTGGCTGGTGGTCAGTCCGAGCGCGGTCAGCGTGACAGCGCACATGAGCAGTCGGCGTCGTTGCCTGTTGGGCACGTGCGGTTCCTCCCCAGGATGGCCGGGCGCCGGTCGCGCGCCGCGGCGGGCAGTGGCAGCCTTCCGGTCGGCACGGTCGGCGTGAAGGGAGCTGGCGGTAACGAATCCTCAAAATTGAAAACAGTGAAGAGAGTTGGAGGCGCCGTCAGTGCGAGGTGAGCCCGAGGTACAGGAGCCACGAGCCGAACCCGCCGAATGTGAGGGTGCAGAGGCCGTAGACCCACACATTGGCGATCGTGTCGAAGCCGAAGATGACGATGCTCTCCGGCCGGCTGGGGTGGTACGCGAGCTCCACCGGGTCTCCCGGATCGAGCGTGCAGGAACGCGGCATCCCGGTGGCGCTCTCGGCTTCCACCTCGGTGCCGTCCGGGAGTTCGAAGCGGACCACCGGGAAGTGCTGGAGGTCGCCGTCCCCGTCGGTGTCGGTGCGGACGTGGTCGACCCAGCCGGACGTACGGACGCCGCGGCTGCGGATCACGTGCACCCGATAGGTCTCCCGCGTCATCGGGATCGCCATCAGGCACATGAAGGACCCGAAGATCAGACCGACCGGACTCACCGGCGGGCGTCCTCGCAGCGGACCGAGCACCAGTCGACCAGCAGCAGGTCGAACTCCGCCATCACCGCGGCCAGTCCGGGCACCTCGTCCGTCGACGCCCGCCCGGCCGGGGTCACGCCCAGCACGGTGACCCGGTCGCCCGCGCAGCGGCCGTAGACCGCGACCGGCCCGACCTGGGCGGCGAAGGAGTCGGCCACCCGGCCCTGCCCGTCCCGCAGGGCCACGCCCGCGAACACCCGGTCGGAAGGGAGCAGTTCGAGCAGTCGCTGCCGGGTGAGGGCGCCGGTCAGCGGATCGGCCGGGCCCTGACGGAGGTGCAGGTTGTCGAAGACCCGAATGGCGGTGTCGCCCTCTCCCGCCGACGCGGAGTGGTGCTCGAAGATCTGTCGGATCTCGTGCAGTTCCGTCTCGACGGCAGCGAGTTGGGCCCGCTCCACCAGCTCGGCCTGCCGCCACTCGTCCTCGTGGATCACCAGGTCGTCCTGGGTGCCGTCCGGCGGCGTCAGCGGCGGCAGCTCGGCGCAGAGGGTCGGCAGGGTGTAGGCGATCTCCTGCGGGTCGACCGTCCGCAGGCGGCGGAGCGTCAGCACCAGCTGCCCGGCGGCCAGGTACGCGTCCCGCTCGGCCGGCTGCGCCGCCACGACCTCCCACCGGGAGTCGCCGAGGTCGAGCCGGGTGGCCGGTGCGAAGGACTCGGGAAGGAGCTCGGAGGGCATCTCGGAGCGGCCGAACGGTTGGCCGTCCTCCGCGTCGATCAGCAGGACGTCGATCACACCGTTGCCAGACATGCGCACATGCTAGCGAGCGGCCGCGACGGGCCGTCGGCATTTTTCCGGCCGTCCGAGGGGGACGGACCGGCGTCAGCCGACGTGCAGGGTGAGGGCCGCCGTGTGCAGCTGCCCGGCGGTCTGGAACTGGAGGTACACGCGCCAGTTCCCGGGCTTGCCGAGCAGCGCGTAGAAGGTCAGCGTCGGCCCGCCGTGGTCGCCGTCGAGCCGGGTGATCGGGTGGAGGTGGGCCAGCGCCAGGTCGTCCTGGTGGAAGGCGCTGAGGTGGGCGTAACTGTCCAGGTACGGCTGGAGATCGGTGACCGGTCGCCCGTCCCGGCTGACGGTCACGGTGAGCGGGCCGGCCGTGCCGGCGGTCAGGTCGCCCTGGACGGTGACCGTGTACCCGTCGACGGTGGCGCTGCCGGTGGCGGCGGGCAGCGGCTGCGCCGTGGCCGGGCCGGGGACGGTCACCGTCCGGCTGAGGACGAACTCGCGGTTGCGGCCGGGGCCGCCGCTCGGGGTGAACGAGGCGTACAGCCGCCAGTCGCCCGGCTCCAGGGCGGCCAGGTCGGCGGTCCAGGTGCCGTCGGCGGCCATCACGGGGTGGAGGTGCTGGTAGCCGGTGAGGTCGGATCGGATCGCGTAGAAGTGCAGCTTCCTGGTCTGGGCGTCGGCGAAGTCGGTGACCGGGCGTCCGTCCGGGCCGATGACGGTGAACGGGTAGCCGACCGCCTGCCCGGCGGGGAGGTCGCCGACGCGGGAGTCCAGGCGGTAGCCGTCCCGCTCGGCGGTGAGGCCGTCCCCGACCGCCATGCCGGCCATGCCCGGCATGCCGCCCGGCCCGGGGGACGCCACCCCGGGCGTGGCCGTCCCCCCGTGGTCCATGCCCGCCATGGCGGGCATGGTGTGCTCCGGGTCCGCCGACGAGCTCCGCGTCCCCAGTGCGAGCAGCGCGATCGCGCCGACCGCCACCACGAGCGAGCAGGCGAGCAGGAAGCGGTGCCCCATCCAGCGGTTGGTCACAGTGAGCCCTTTCGACCGTACGAGCGCGCGGAGCCGGTTCCGACCGCGCCACTCAGGAGATCCACCGGACCCGCCCGGATAACCGAAATCAGGGCGGACGCGGACAGCCGTGTCGTAGCGGCCTGGTTCCATGGCCCGTACGCACAGCACCACCGTCGGAGGAGATCCTGTGGGCACCTGGGGCAGCGGAAACTTCGAGAGCGACACGGCATTGGATCACCTGTCGATCGTCGTCGACCGGCTCGTCACCGAGGTCGCCGAGGCGATGGCGGGCGATCCCGTCGACCTCGAGCCCGACGAGTACTGGGGCGTTGCCGTGCCGTGCAACCTGGAGTTGCTGCACGTGCTGGTCCAGGCCGGCTACGGCGCCGAGAGCCTGCCGGAGGCCGGGGTGGTCAAGGAGTGGCAGCGGACGTTCATGGCCGTCTGGGAGCGGACCGTCGACGGTCTGGGTCCCTCGCCGCGCTTCAAGGAGGAACGGCGGTCGGTCCTGAACCGTACGTTCGACCAGCTGGCCGACGCCATCACCCGGCACCTGACGGCCGACCCGAACTGAGACCGCGACTCCGACGGGCCCGCTGGTCGTCATGCCCGCTGGGCGGTGACAGGTCGATCGCCGAGTTCGGAGACCGGGGGGGAGGTCCAGGGCCTCGGCCTGGGCGGCGGTGACCTGGCCGATCACCCGGACGAGGGCTGACGCCCGGACAAGGGTGAGGGCGCAGGCGACGAGGACGGCGCCCAGGTGGACGCCCCGGAACATCGAGGCCGCGCCGGCGAGGAAGGTGAGGACGCCCGCTCCCCACCACAGGTTCACAAGCCGTTCGTCCGTCAAGCCGCTCGCTCGCCCGATGTCCAGCATGATCCGGCGGGGCAGCCAGACGTTCACCAGCGGGACGAACCAGACAGCGCCGGCCCAGCCGCGTCCGCTGCGCTGGCTTCCCGGAGCGAGCACCTCGGCGTTGGTCCAGCACTTCCGGAACCACACGCTGCGCGCGATCCAGTAGGCCACAAGGCTCACCGGGTACCTGGCCACCCGGCACGGCTGGGTGCAGTCGTACGGCACCCGGTACGTGCGGCCGCCGGTCCTGGCCGGTGACGTGCACCGGCCGGCGCCGATGACGGTCGACGAGTACCGCTGCGCCCGGGACCTGACCGAGCGTCCGGTGAAGGGGATGCTCACCGGACCGGTCACCATGCTCGCCTGGTCCTTCGTCCGCGACGACCAGCCCCTCGCCGACACCGCCCGGCAGGTCGCCCTCGCGCTGCGCGACGAGGTCTGCGACCTGGAGGCGGCAGGCGCCGCCGTCGTCCAGGTCGACGAGCCAGCCCTGCGCGAGACCCTGCCGCTGCGCCGCGGCGCCCACGCCGCGTACCTCGCCTGGGCGACCGAGGCGTTCCGGCTGACCACCGGCGGGGTCCGCGCCGACACCCAGATCCACACCCACATGTGCTACGCCGAGTTCGGCGACATCCTCACCGCCATCGAGGAGTTGGACGCCGACGTGATCTCCCTGGAGGCCGCCCGCTCGCGGATGGCCGTCGCGGGCGAGCTCGCCGCCGCCGGGTATCCGCGCGCGGTCGGGCCGGGCGTGTACGACATCCACGCCCCGCAGGTGCCCGGCACCGACGAGATCGCCGAGCTGCTGCGCTCGGCGCTGGGCCGACTGCCGGCCGAACGGCTGTGGGTCAACCCCGACTGCGGGCTGAAGACCCGCCGCTGGGACGAAGTCCGGCCTGCCCTCGAACACCTCACCGCCGCCGCCCGCACCCTCCGCGCGGAGCTGAGCGCCGAACCGGACGCCCATCGACCGGACGCCGACCGGTGACCGCCCCCGCCGAACTCACCCGCACCCCGGCCGACTCCGCCGTCACGCTCGCCCACATCATGAGCGAGCACGACACCAACCTGTACGGCACCGTCCACGGCGGCGTGGTCATGAAGCTCATCGACGACGCGGCGGCGGCCGCGGCCGGCCGGCACGCCGGTGTACCGGCCGTCACGGTCTCGGTCGAGGAGATGACCTTCCTGGCCCCGGTCCGGGCCGGCGACCTGCTCACCGTCCGGGCCCGGGTCGACCACGCCGGGCGGACCTCGATGGACGTCGGTGTGGTCGTCACCGCGGAACGCTGGAACCTCACCGGCCCGGTCACCCGGGTCGCCACCGCCCACCTGGTGTTCGTCGCGGTCGACGCCGACGGGCAACCCCACCGCGTACCCGCCCTCGACCCGGCCACCCCGGCCGACCGGCGCCGGCAGCGCCGGTCCCGCACCGGCCGGCCGGACCGGCGGTAGGAACACCGGGCGGCCATCGGCGTGCACCCGCCGATTCCGGGCAAGTGCCACGTACGGGCCTGCACGCGGAAGCGAGGTGGTACGCCGATGGCCGCCGACACCGACACTCTCACGTCCCGGCTGCTCGCCGACCACGGCCGGACGTACGCCGACGAGGCCGGCATCACGCTGCGCGACCAGCCCGCGCCGCTGTACCGGCTGCTGGTACTCACCGTGCTGTGCTCGATCCGGATCAGGGCCGGGACGGCCACCGCGGCGGCCCGGGAACTGTTCGCGGCGGGGTACCGGACGCCGCGCGCGATGGCCGCCTCCGCCTGGCAGGACCGGGTGGACGCCCTCGGCCGGGCCCACTACGTCCGCTACGACGAGAGCACCGCGACCGCCCTCGGCGAGGGCGCGCAGCTGGTCCTCGACCGCTGGCACGGCGACCTGCGGGCGCTGCGCGAGGAGGCCGGCGGCGACGTGGACGCGCTGCGCGGGCTGCTGCGGGAGGTGCCGCGGATCGGCCCGGTCGGCGCGGGCATCTTCTGCCGCGAGGTCCAGGCGGTGTGGCCGGACCTGCGCCCGTACTTCGACGACCGGGCCCGGGCGACGGCGCAGGATCTCGGCCTGCCGCACACCTCCCGCGGCCTGGGCGAGCTGGTCGCGCCGGAGGACCACGCCCGGCTGGCCGCCGCCCTGGTCCGGGTCGGCCTCGCGCCCGACGCCCTGGAACGCCTCCGGGCCGCCTGAGCAGGCAGGATCGGACCGTCAACGAACAGCCTGAAGCGCCCCCGCTGCGGTGAACGCGTTGGTGATCGGCGCGATGAGCGAGGCGAAGCGCCGGGCACCTGAGGTGCCGATCGGCGCCCACAGCACGGCGCAGTGCTCGTCCGTTTCCACTTCGATGCGTTCGCGTGCCGCGCTGCCGGCGTCGGTGATCACACCGATGGCGTCGAGCCAGCCGCGCGCGACGAGGCGAGCCGTCGCCGCGTTCCACTCCTCGTCGTCCCACTGACGGGTCGCTCGCGCGAGAGCTGTCGGGAGGCGGCCGGTCGCGGCGTGCAGGACGAGGCAGTCGCACGGCCCGAGGCCGTTGTCGGCGAGTACGACGAGGTGGGCGTCACCGCGCCACTCGCGCACCACCGTGATCTGCTGCCAGAGTGCGACGAGCGGATCGGTGGGAAGCTCCACCGAGGCGTTCGCGGCGGCCAGCACCTTTCCGGCGAAGTCGGCATCGGCGACGACCCGGTCGATCAGCGAGCGCGCCTCGGCGCGGTCGTCGTCGGTGAGATGGACGTCGGCGCGCCGCATCGCCCGTCCGGCGGCCAGGAAGCGGGCGGCCTGCCACCGCTCGGGCGGCGCGGCTTCCCACACGCCCGCCATGGCCCGCACCGCCCGCGGGCTGAGGTTTCGGCGAGGGGCTCGCCGACCGGCTGCCCAACCGCGGTTTCGCGGTCCCGTCCTTCTCCGACCGCCGCTGGCAGGAGATCGCGGAGGCCCGCCGAACCATTAAACCGGTCGTACTATGCATGTCGATCGAGGGCGGCGACGTCGACTGGGAGGCCCGGGTGCGCGCCTCCCACCATCGCCTGGTTCGCACTCCGCCGTACGCGCCGGAGGAGGGCGAGCACTACACCGCCCCTGGGCCGAGGCCCACAGGACCTTCCACCGCACCTTGCTGGAGGGGTGCGACAACCGCGCACTGCTGGAGACCTTCGACCGGCTGTGGACCGCGAGTGAGCTGGCCCGCCGCTGGTCGGCGCAGCGCACTTTGGACCGGAACGGCGCCGAGGAACACCGCAGGCTGGAGGAGGCGGCGCTGGCCCGCGACGCCGACACCGCGGCCGAGATCCTGGTCCGGCACCTCACGTTGACCGCGGCCGCTCTGACCGACGATCCGGGTCGGCCCGCCTAGGGTTTTCGCCCCAACGGCGAGATCGGGCCGGGATTCCTGTCGGCCGCCGCCCCGGGCGAGGCGGCTCGGCTGCCGACGGCCGGGTCCGCCTCTTACGCGTGCGGTGACGCCTGCCGGCTGTCGTAGTGCGCCTGGGCGGCGAGGAGTTCGTCCCCGTGCCGGCCGAACCACTGGATGAGTTCGGTCAGCGGGCCGGCCAGGCCGGCACCGAGTTCCGTCAGGCTGTAGGTGACCTGGGGCGGGTTGGTGGGCGCGACGTGGCGGTCGACGAGCCCGGCCCGAACCAGTGCCTTGAGGTTCTGCGACAGCATCTTCTGACTGATGCCACCGACGCGTTGGTGCAGCTGCGCGAAGCGGTGCGGGCCGGCGATGAGGGCGGAGATGATCAGTGTCGCCCAACGGCTTGTCGTCTGGTCCATGATCGGCCTGAGCACGCACTTGCTGTCGAAAGTGTCGTGGGCCAGGAGCCGGGCGGCCGTCTCGACCTGCTGAGTTTCCATCACGGCAGGAGCTTACAAAAAAGTACGTACTTCCCCGGAGAAATGAGGTTTCTTACGGTAACTCCCGCAAGCACCAACGTTCGAGGAGTCACTGTGAGCAGCAGTCATGCACGTACGGCCATCGTCACGGGCGCGTCGAAGGGCCTGGGTGCGGGGATCGCCGCGGCACTGGCCGGGACCGGCGCGGCCGTCGTGGTGAATTACCGGGAGGATGCGGAAGGCGCCGAGCGGGTCGTCGCGGGCATCACCGCCAACGGTGGCCGGGCGATCGCGGTTCGGGCGGACGTCGCCCACGGGGACGACGTGCGCCGGCTGTTCGAGCGGGCGCGGGAGGAGTACGGACCCGTCGACGTGCTCGTGAACAACGCGGCCGTCGCCGCCTTCGCGCCGCTGTCGGGTATCACGGAAGAGGAGTTCCAGCGTGAGATGACCACGAACCTGCTGGGTACGATCCTCACGACGCAGGCCCTGGCCGCGCAGGACGACATCGGCGCCGCGTCGATCATCAACGTCTCGACGGCCGGCACGCTCACCCATCCGCCGTACGCCTCGCTCTATGTCGCGTCCAAGAGCGCTGTCAACGCGTTCACCGTCGTCGCGGCCAAGGAGCTGGGCCCGCGCGGCATCCGGGTCAACGCGATCATGCCGGGGCCGTCGGACACCGAGGGCACCAGGGCCATGGGATTCCCCGGCTCGGCCCAGGAGGCACAGGCGATCGCCGACACCCCGCTGGGCCGAACGGGCACCCCGGACGACTACGGCCCGCTGGTGGCCTTCCTGGCTTCCGACGACGCGCGTTGGATCACCGGGGATGTCATCCTCGCCTCCGGCGGACTGCGCTGACGCCCCGTCCGTTCGGGGGCGCCGGGGGGCAGGAGGTGGGCGGCGATCTCCTCGTGAGCGCATCCGGCGAGGACGGCGCGCGCCGCCGGTCGGTCAGTGCACCTGCTGGTCACCGGGCATCCGGGCGGGGTCGACCTCGGTCGCGGCCGTCGCGCGGTCCAGCCGCCAGCCTTCGTCGTACGCCGCGGCGAAGGCGTCCACGCCCAGTGCGTCCCGCCCGTTGCGGGTAAGGTCGCGCACCTGCGGGTCCGTGCGGTCGTGCGTACCGCGCAGTCGGGAGGCGGCGCCGAGGCGGAACGCGGCCTGGTGGCGCAGTGCGCGTGCGTCGGCGAGCGCGGCCGTGTGCACGGCCACCACGGCCAGGATGGGCAGGTCCCGAGTCCGTAGCGCCGCCGTGTGGGCCGCCGCCAGCGCCCTCCGCGCACCGGGCCGGTCGCCGGTCCGGAGACAGAACGAGGCCCGTGCGGTGCCTGGCTCGACTACGTGATCGACGGTCCGGGCGGCTACCACACCGAGGTGCGGGCGGGCGGCGGCGCGCAGAACTACCCGTACGCCTTCGACACCACGAACCTGACGAACGGCACCTACTCGATCAGCATCATCGCCAACGAGATCGACGGCCAGAACCACACGTACGGGGGCGGCTCGTTCACTGCCAACAACAACGCCGTCCTCGCGAAGAACAGCATCGGCCTCTACGGCTGGACGAAGGAGAGTGACCCGTTGGAGACCGCCCAGGCGACCGGTGGCGGCGTCCAGATGATCCTGGACGACGACGGCGTGGTGTTGGCCAAGAGCAGCATCGGCCTCTACGGCTGGACGAAGGAGAGCGACGCGGGCGTCAAGGCGATCGCGGTCGGCTCCGACGGCACCCAGATGATCCTCGGTCAGTGATCACCTCGGCCGCCCGCTGACGGCCCCCGCGCCCGGACAGCCGACCGCCCCAGCAGCCCCGACGAAGCCGCCACGACAGGCAGCCTCGCCGGGGCTGCGCGCGAGGCTATACGTCCAGTCGCCACTGATAAAGACCACTGGCATCGCCCGTTGCCCACGTGCCGGCGTGGACGGAATGAAATGCCGCGCAGCTGATGCCGGTTGGATACGTGACCTCTCCCAGGTATTCAAGACTGCGGGCATCGAAGACGAGATGGCGCGCGCAGTTCCATTTCCCGTCGACCGTCTCCAGCAGAACAGTTTCTCCGTCGAGATACCGGGCGTGGAGCGGCCACTCTCCACTTTCGAGAAATTCCCTGTTCGGCCGGTGCGCGATGACCGCCCTGCTGGAAAAGTCGTGGATCGTGAGCCCGTCCGAGTCGCGCGGGAGGGTCAGGTAGGCGGAACCGTCGGGATGAACGTCGGCCAGAGCACGCGATACGTCACCCGTGGTGGCCACGTGCAGGGAGCCTTCGTCGAGGCTGCCCCAGTAGATTCGTGAGCCGTCCTGCCCCTCGCCGACACTCAGGCCCATGTGCACCTGGTCCGGATGGCGCAGTGTCGCCGAGCCCGTGGCCTCGCACCCGAGCCACTTACGCCCGATGATCCTCCCGCTCGTGGCGTCCATCACCCACCACTGGTCGCCCCAGCCCTCGGGCGCGCTCCAGCCACCGCTGGACGCCGCAGCCACTTCGTCGTCCTCCCACAGTCCGTCCTCCTCGTCGGAGTCGAGTTCGGTTTCGGGGACAGTGGCCCAGATCGTTTTCCCGTCCGCCGAGAATTCGCAGGATCCCGAATAGGAGTACCCCGTTCCCCAGGGTGCGTGCTGTACGGACCAGAGGACGTTGCCGTGCTCGTCGACGAGGCGTATGTGGTCCTTCCCGCCGACGACGACGCGGGAGAGATCCGGGCTGACGGCGAAGGACGAGATATGCTCTCCGAGGTCGTACTGCCGGACCGGATCGAACTCCGGGTCGAGGATTTCGAGTACGCCTTGCACTTGCCGATACCATCCGCGACCGTTTTCGAGCCGGCTCGGCCCCGGCTGCGCGATCTCGACCTTCGTCACCATTTCCGCTCTCATGGGAGCAGTATTCAGGTCCGCTCAACGCTGGCGCAAAGTCTGCCCGGGCGCCCGCGCGGGAGGTTCGCGGGGCACTCGGTGGACTGCCACAGGATTCGGTGCACCTGCAGCGGGTGGCCGGCTATGCGGGTGGGAAGGTCTTTGCAGGTGAGAGGGAAGGCGGTTCGGGAGGTGTCCGGGCCGATGGGGGGAGAGAGATGGGCTTCACCGCGTTGCACGCCGAGCAGGGTCGGCTGGACGCCAGCCAGGACGATCTCGGGTGCGACTGGGAGTGGCCGGCGATCCACCGCGCACGGCCCCGGGTGCCGCTCGCCTGCCCGGAGTGCGGGCACGGCGTGCACCCGAAGGTCTCCTCCGGCGGGCTGCGGTTCTTCGCCCACGACGCCGGGGCTCCACGGTGTGCCCTGGCGCAGGAGAGCATGGAGCACCACCTGCTGAAACTGGAGCTCGCCCAGGCTGTACGTGCCGGCGGGTGGTTCGCCGAACTGGAGGTCCGTGCCCCGGACGGCGCCTGGCGGGCCGATGTGATGGCCGCCTCCCCGGACGGCGGCCGCCGCATGGCGTGGGAGGCGCAGCTGTCACCGATTACCCCGGACGACATACGGGCACGCACCGGCCGGTTCGCCGAGGACGGCGTGCGAGTGTGCTGGGTGGGGGTCCGCTCCCGGCCGTGGCTGGGTACCGTTCCCTCGGTCCTCGCGGCCCCTCCGGGCACCGATGGCACTCCATGGAAGGTCGTGGGCGGGCTGGCCCGCTTCGACCTGCCGAACTGGCTCCCGGCCAACGCCACGCTGCGGGACTTCGTGGCCTGGGTCCTGGCGGACCGCGTCGTCGGACACCGCTTCGGCCGCCCTCAGCGGCTCGACGGCCGCACGTTATGGCCGGCCGCCTGGACCGCCCCCCGCTACGCCGCGGACGCCGCCGAATGGGAGGGACTTCAGCGAAAACTCGACGGGCAGCGGGTCCAGGCGATGGTGCGCCAGCTCCGGCCGGGCGAGGGCTGGCGCGGCACGACGCAGGCATCGCGCCACCTGCTGCGCGACCCGCACCGGGTCATGGTCCGGTCCTGGCGACTGTCGGTGCCCGCGGACGAGCGCCGACGGATGCGGGAGGCGGCGAGCGCGTGGGTTCTCGCTTCGGGCACGAGGACTACGACCAGCGCTGGGCGGGAGGCATCCCGCTGTGCGCCGGCCACGCTGATGGGCCCGTGGTCGCGCTGCTGCGCCCCAAGCCCTCCCTTCTCCAGTGGGAGCAGCTGGCCGGGATCACCGTCCTGGCTGCGACCGAGTCCGACGGGGAGAAGTTGGCCGCCGGCGCGCCCCGCGGTGCGCGCGTCATCGGCTTGCCGACGCTGCGCTGACCGCTGCAGGCCGGATGGCTGCTGACAGCACCGACGCGGGGCGGACGCGAGAAACGCGCTTCGGACCACAGGCCGGCCAAAGCAGGCCCATCGCTCAACTACGTGACTGTCCCCGGCCCGTAACCCACAGCCGCTCTCGGCCGCCACTGTTCACGTAGCGCCGGACGGCTGGCAAGACTGTCGCCGGCCGCCGCCAACGGCAACCGCTTGTCCCGGGCGCCGGCCACGTCGGCCGGCGCCGTCAGGCTGGAGGTCGAAGGCCACCGGCAGAACGAGGTCACCCGCGCCGACCGCGAACGCATCGAATCCGCCCGAATGGACCGCGGCCTACCAGGCCGGCGTGAACGCCTTCACCCAGCACCCCGATTCCGAGTCCGTGACCTGCACGAACTCCTTGCCATGTCCCGCCTCCTGGGAAACGACCCGTGGCTGATGGTCCGTCGGACGGTTCGAAGCGGCTGCGTCACCCGTGCAGGTTCGCCGCGGCCAGGCGAGCCAGGGCCTGTTCGGCGGCGGACTCGGCCGGCGCGTTGACGGCGCCGGTCTCACTGCGGTCGGCGACGGCCTCGATGCCGTAGTGGGCGGTGCCGAGGGTGAACAGCAGTTCCGGTTGGCTGCCGTTCTCGGCGCGGGTGAGCAGGACGGCGCTGTCGCCGATGCCCGGGACGGGGGCGGCCCTGAGGACCGGATTCGTGGTGAGCTGGGCGAAGGACACGTCGTCGACCGAGCGAAGCGCCACGTAGGAGCGCCGCGAGCCCCAGGTGCAGGCCCAGGGTTGATCCTTCGACGGCCCCTCGGCGAGCAGTGGGGACGTGCCGCCCATCGCTGCCGAGACCTGGGCGTTCGTCAGTACCGAGCAAGGGTCGGTCGGGCGGGCCGCCGCCGCGGGCGCGGACGGGGCGGCGGTGACGGCGAGGGTGGCGGTGGCCGGGGTGGGCGAGGGAACCCGCACCGACGTGCCCACGCTCGGCGACGCGCCGTCCGCGCTCCCGCCGCCTGCGGACGAGCAGCCCGCCAGCGCCAGCACACCCAGTGCCGCCAGACCTGCCAGACCCGCCGTCCGGCTCCGTCGGCCGTCGAAGAACACCATCGCCCCTCCCCGAAATACCTGACGTCCATCGGTCGGCGCCAGCGTAGCCGTGCAGGCGGGCCGGGCGGCCGAGAACGGGGATTACGCTGTTCTGCGGCATAGTTGACGGAACACCAGCTCGCAGGGCCTGGCAGAGGCTGTCCGCCGGACAGGGGAGGACGCGTTCTGCTATCCGCTGCCGTCCGGGTCATCGACTGCCGCGACAGGGCGACAACCGGGCCTCGGGGGGCGGGACGACGACCCGTAGAGCGTGAAATGACCAGTGTCCTGGGATGGCCGTCCTGCAGCGAGTGCTCGCGACCGTCTACGAATGCGGAGCCGGCGGTGGCAGCGCGGCAGTCGAGCTCAGGCGGGCGGAGGACGCCCTCATCGGCCATCCGCTGGACACCCCATAGGCCGAAGCCGCTGCTCGGACCTGGCTCGGGGAGGCGCACCGCCAGCGCGCCCTGGAGCGAGCGCAGGAGACCGGCGCCGCCCCGGAGCAGACCCTGGAGGAGCTGGTGAACACGGACCTGCCCGATCGGCCCGGAGCAGGACGGCACCGCCCGCAGCGGGCCGGCCCACCGACTTTCTCCTGGCCACCGGACCGCGCCCGCGTAACCCGACGCAGCGGCGCCTGCCCGCCAGCTGCTGCGAGAGGGCCGAGTGCAGGGACTGAGCTGCGTGTCCCGGCCGGGCGAACCATGCCGTGGGCCCTGTGTGGTCCGCCGGGCCCACCGGGCGCTACCGCGGGGAGGACACCGGCACCGGGGCGTGCGGAGTGGGAAGTGGCCGTCCCCGCCCAGTCCGCCCCGCCCCCGCCCTCACCGTGCGGCCCAGGCCGGGACCGGACCACAACGTGCTCGACGCCGTGGGCGACCTCGACCAGAACACCGCGGAGAGGAGGAGCGGCTGCTGAAACACGGGTGGAGTGCCGCACTCCCGCGGGTCGCGCCCGACCTCGGTCTTCGCCCGGCCGCCGACGGTAGATGCTCTGCGGGGCGGGTGGGTATCGGCTCGTTGGTGCCTGCGGCCGGTTCCTAGAAGTCGAGGAGGCCGATGGCGTGGCCGTCGTGGTCCACCACCGGCCACGTGTTCAACCCGCGGGCGCGCATGGCGGCGAACGCGTCGGTGGCCGGCATGTCGGCGGTGGCGAACGGGGCGCGGTCGAGGGCGATGTCGCTGACCGGGGTGCGTTCGGTGTACCAGGACCGGGCCTGGAACGGCGCGAGGTGAAGACGGGTCAGCAGCCCGGCGCAGCGGCCGTCGTCGGCGCGGACCAGGACGTGGTCCATGCCGGAGCTGTGCAGGATGTCCATCGCGGTGTCGGCGGTGACGTCGTCGCTGATCTGCAGTTCCGGGTGTTTCATGAGGTCGCCGACCGTGGTGGTGGTCGCGGGGCGTTCGAGGCTGATGGTCATGGGCGTGGTCCTTCGGGTCATTGCCGCCGGTGGTGGCGGCGATCCGGGCACTGGTGGAGGCAGGCTGACGGCGTCCGCCGGGGCCGGCCGACACTGGCTCGCGGATTGCGGTGGGGCTGTGGTTGGTGGGAGCCGGGCGTCGGCGGCCGGGACGTTCGGGTGGGGACCGTGTCGCGGTCCGACCCCTTCGGTGTCCTACGCGGCGAGGGCAGTGCGCTCGGGCGCTGCGTTGCGGGAGCCGGCGACGGTCTGTGTGGCGCGGGCGGTGCGGGGGGCTCGGCGGCGCCGGTTGCGGCTCGTGGAGGGGCTGCGGCGCGGGCGTTCGACGACCGGGTCGGCGATCACGGTGGGGATGCCGGTGGGCACGCGGGCGCCGGTGATGCGGGCCAGGTCCTCGTCGCCGGCGCTGACGCGGGTGGTGACGGGGGTGATGGCGGCGGTGGTCATCATCCGGGCCATCTCGCGGCGCTGTTCGGGCAGGACCAGGGTGACGACCGTGCCGGACTCGCCGGCCCGGGCGGTGCGTCCGCCGCGGTGCAGGTAGTCCTTGTGGTCGGTGGGCGGGTCCAGGTTGACGACCAGGTCGAGGCCGTCGACGTGGATGCCGCGGGCGGCGACGTTGGTGGCGATCAGCGCGGTGACCTGGCCGGTACGGAACTGCTCCAGGGTGCGGGTGCGCTGCGGCTGGGACTTGCCGCCGTGCAGGGCCGCGGCCTTCACCCCGTTGGCGAGCAGGCCCCGTACCAGGCGGTCGGCGCCGGACTTGGTGTCGGTGAACATGATTACTCCGCCCTCGCGGGAGGCGATGTGCGCGATCGTGGCGGCCTTGTCGGAGCTCTGCACATACAGCACGTGGTGCTCCATCGTGCTGACCGCGCCCGCGGACGGGTCCACCGAGTGCGTGACCGGGTCCTTCAGGAAGCGGCGGACCAGGCGGTCGACGTTGCGGTCCAGGGTGGCGGAGAACAGCATCGTCTGGCAGCCTTCGGCGACCTGGTCGAGGAGTGCGATGACCTGCGGCAGGAAACCCACGTCGGCCATCTGGTCGGCCTCGTCCAGCACCGTGACGCCCACCCCGTCCAGCCTGCAGTCACCGCGCTGGACCAGGTCCGCGAGCCGTCCGGGGGTGGCGACCACGACCTCGACGCCGCGGTTCAGCGTCTGGGCCTGGCGGCCGATCGACATCCCGCCGACCACCGTGGCCAGGCGCAGGCGCACCGCGTGGGCGTACGGGGTGAGGGCGTCGGTGACCTGCTGGGCCAGTTCGCGGGTGGGGACCAGGACGAGCGCCAGCGGTCGGCCGGGCTCGGCCTTCCGGCCGACGGTGCGGGCCAGCACGGCGAGGCCGAACGCGAGGGTCTTGCCGGAGCCGGTGCGCCCCCGGCCCAGCACGTCTCGGCCGGCCAGCGAGTTCGGCAGCGTCGCGGCCTGGATCGGGAACGGCGAGGTGACACCCTGCCGGGTCAGGGTCGTCAGCAGCGCCTTCGGCATGTCCAGCTCGCCGAAGGACTCGACGGCCGGCAGCGCCGGGGTTGTGCTCACCGGCATCGCGAACTCGCCCTGCACGGAGGATCCCTGACGGGCGCGGCGGCCGGAGGAGCTCCGGCCGCCGACGGGCCGGTCACCGTAGAAGGAGCCGCCGCCGGAGCGGGAGCCGCCGCCGGAGCGGGAGCCCGCGGCGGAGCGGGAGTTGGAGCTCTGGAGCGCGAGGCGACTGGAGCGGTTCATGCGGGAAACCTTCCTCAGGGCGGCACGTCACGAGGAAGGCTCCGCAGCGCGGGGGCGCCGGGCGGAGACCGCAAGGGAACGGGCCGGAAGTGTGACAGGCGGGGCGTGGACGGTGGAACCGTGCGGCACGTCACCTGCGGTCGACGCTCACCGGCAAGGGGCGGAAGCGAAGAACCTCGAACCGTGGGATGTCACGGCAGGGCGGCGATCCGGACGCGGCGCCGGGCGTCTCGCGTGGGAATGGCCGCCGGTGGCGGAGCCAGGGGGCCTGAACGGCCGGGGACGTGCGTCGTGGCACAAGGCCGAGGGGCCCGCACCGAGCGTGTACGCGGTGCGGGCCCCTCGCTGCTGGGCGGGTGCCGTGGCAGCGGGAACTACAGCGGACGAATGTTCTCGGCCTGCGGGCCCTTCTGGCCCTGCGTGACGTCGAACTCGACCTTCTGGCCCTCGAGCAGCTCGCGGAAGCCGTTGGCGTTGATGTTCGAGTAGTGGGCGAAGACGTCGGGGCCGCCACCCTCCTGCTCGATGAAGCCGAAGCCCTTTTCCGCGTTGAACCACTTCACAGTGCCATTAGCCATAAGTAAATCTCCTTCAAGGGGCTGTCCGAAGCCCGGACCGTGCGGGCTTCGAGTGCCGCGATGATGACCCATTCGGGGAAGAGCCGGGAAGCAAAATGCGCCCGCGACACATCAGCAGGCGCACACAAAGTTCATGGGAACCACTACTGCAACTACGTGCAACTCTAGCAGGCCGATGCGTTCCGCGGCGGATATTTCCATCCCGCTTCCCGGAAACCTCGCCCTTCGCCCCGCCGCCCCGCAGGCGCCCCGCGGTCAACACGCCACCCCACCAGGCACATTGATGACATCGAGCAACACTCCGCGGTCAGCAACCGGCGCGACCCCTCGTCGGCTCGATATCCCTCGACCGGCCGCCGCGTCCACCCTGAAAGCTCCACTGGCAGATGCGATGCAGACGGAACCGGAGCGGCTGCGCACGGGCTCGCCCGCGGCAGCCCCGGTCGCTGGCTGGCGCGCCAACCGTATCCGGCACCGGCGCAGACGGCGAACAACGTCACTCCAATTCCGGCAGGTCGGAACACTGAGCTGCCCAGCGGACCCGCTCCGGCGGTCTTCGGGGCACGCTGCACGGAACGACGAAATCAGCGGCACTCCACCGCCCCGCCCATCAGCCCCTCAGAATCCGGGTACAGGAACCGCTCAAGTGGCGCGCCATGGGAAACCGAGTCATCCACCACCGCCGTGGCCGCCCGTCCCCAGGATCAGGACCGGCGCATGGTCTGGCTCGGTGGGCAGGGTGCGGAGGGCCGCGGGGACCGTGCGGGGCAGGACGCCTTGCACGGCGGCGAACGCGGCCTCAACCCGGGTCGGGTCGGGTCGGGTCGTACGGATGCCACAGCCGCCAGCCGGCAGTGGCAAGCGGCTGAACGGCCTGCCAACACGCACGGGTCTTGCTCGTCGAGGAGGACCCGACCAGGACCAGCATCGGGCTCTGACCTCCGGTCGCCTCGCGGACCGCATCGGCGAGGACGCGGTCGCGGGCGTGGGACACGTAGCCGGACAGCACCCGCCCGACCCGGCAGTGACGCCCCCGGCGGGATGGACCTCCAGAGGTGCGGGTCCCACTCGCGGATCGGCCTGCCCAGGCCTGGCTCCGGCACCACCAGCGGGCCGGGCACTGCGGTCCGCAGCAGCGCCACCAGCTCGTCCTCCGGCAGGCGCAGCGCGCGGGCCGGCTTCACGATCGTCGCGGCCGACGGAGGTGGCCCACTGTGCTGGAAGGCTGCCTGGACGCCGGCCCGGGACAGTCCCGTCCGGGCCGCGAGTTGGGTCTTGGTCAGCCCCTCGCGAGCCAGGGAGTCGGCCGGCCGCGGGAGATCACTGTGACCCATCGCCGCCGTCCTGCTCACCATCGGCGTGGTCGTAGTGTTGGCGCTCCTGGCCTCGGCGGCCGCGGGCGTGCTTGCCCGCCTCGACGGCGCCACCCACCCCGCGGCTCTCATGCGCGCCGCCACCACGTTCGCCGCCGTCCTTACCCTCACCGCCGCCGTCGCTGGCGCCTTGGCCCGGTACCTCTCGTAGGGTGCCTCCCGCGGCACCACGGCGGGTGTCCTCCCGCACGGCCGCGGGACGGCAGCCGCGAACCGCCACCGGCAGCGGGCCGGCCCGGGCTCCTGGCCGCGGACAGCAGCCAGGCCCGACCAGCCACACCGCGGCAGCGGGCTGTCCACCGCGCGGTCAGCCTGCCGGGCGGGTCGTCTTCCCGACCGCGGCCGGGCCGATGACGAAGATCAGAGTCGGCGCTGTGCTCTCAGACATCGCGCCAGAATAGGACCAGTACACGATCTTCGTCGACCACCCGTCAGCAGGGCTGCCACGTGCATCGCCTCTCGATGATCTGCTGCAGCGGCGGCCACACGTAGGTCACAGCGATCCGGTCCCGGGCCCGGGCGGCAGGGGTGCGCAGCAGTTGGGTGAGGTCGACGTGGGCGCCGTTGCCTGTCAAGACCAGCGGGAGCGCCCGAACCTTCAGTCTGCCGGGAGCGGCCCCTCACACCTTCCGGCGCCCGACGATCAGGCGCTGGAGCAGGATGAAGACGAACAGCAGGCCGCCGATCACGATCCTGGTCCACCAGGAGCTGAGGGTGCCCTGGAAGCTGATGAGGGTCTGGATCAGGCCCAGCACCAGCACTCCCAGCACGGTCCCCAGCAGGTAGCCGGAACCGCCCGTCAACAGCGTCCCGCCGATCACCACCGCGGCGATCGCGTCCAGTTCGAGGCCCACGGCGTGCAATCCGTAGCCCGAGAGCATGTAGAAGGTCAGCAGCACACCGCCGAGCGACGAGCAGAATCCGCTGACCGCGTAGACCGCGATCTTCGTCCGGGCGACGGGAAGCCCCATCAGCAGCGCGGACTGCTCACTGCCGCCGAGCGCGTAGACGTTCCGCCCGAGCCGGGTGTGGTGCAGCACCACGAAGGCGACCGCCACCACTCCCACCGCGACCAGCACGCTCGGCGAGACGAACAGGTCTCCGGGCAGCGGGATCCGCGTCTGCGCGAAGGCGGTGTAGGTCGGGTCGGTGATCGAGATCGAGTCGATGCTGATGGTGTAGCAGAGCCCCCGGGCCAGGAACATGCCGGCGAGCGTCACGATGAACGGCTGGATCTCGAAGGAGTGGATCACCCACCCCATCACGAAACCGGCCACCGTTCCGACCACCAGTACCAGCGGGATCACCAGCAACGGCGGCCAGCCGTGCCGCTCCACCAGCCAGGCCGAGAGCATGGTGGACAGTGCCACCACCGCGCCGACCGACAGGTCGATCCCCCCGGTCAGCACCACGAAGGTCATCCCGACCGCGACCACGAGCAGGAAGGCGTTGTCGATCAGCAGGTTGAGCAGCACCTGCCCGGAGAGGAAGCCGTCGTACTGGACCGAGCCGACGCTGAACATCAGGACCAGCAGGACCGACGTGACCAGCAGCGGGACGTACTGACGCCCGCGCCGGACGGCGCCGGCCATGGGGTTCGAGGTCATGCCTCCGCCTCCTCGGTCTTCAGCGGTCGGGGCCGCGCGGAGCGCGTGGCCGACGACCTACGGCGGACGGCCTTCGCGCGGAAGGCGGGCGACTGGATGAGGCACACCGTGATCACCACGAAGGCCTTGAAGACCAGGGTGGTCTCCGGCGGGATGCCGATGGTGTAGATGGTCGTGGACAGGGCCTGGATGATCAGCGCGCCGAGCACCGTACCGCCGAGCGAGAACCGCCCGCCGGTCAGCGAGGTGCCGCCGACCACCACCGCCAGGATGGCGTCCAGCTCGATCCAGAGCCCGGCGTTGTTGCCGTCCGCACTGGAGACGTTGGAGCTGATCATCAGCCCGGCGACGGCCGCGCAGAGCGCGCTGAAGACGTAGACCAGGGCGATCAGACCCGACGCGCGGATGCCGACCAGCCGACTGGCCACCGGGTTCCCGCCCACCGATTCCAACAGCAGCCCGAGGGCCGTCCGCCGGGTCAGCAGCGCGGTCAGCAGGACGACCACGACGGCGAGCAGGACCGCGAACGGCACGGCGAGCCAGTAACCGCCGCCGATCAGCCGGTACGGACCGCTCGTGACGGTGATGATCTGGCCGCCCGTCACCAGTTGGGCGACGCCCCGACCGGCCACCATGAGGATCAGGGTGGCGATGATCGGCTGGACGCCGACCCTGGCCACCAGCACGCCGTTGGCCACACCCAGCACCAGGGCCACGGCCAGCGCGATCGCGACCGAGGCGACGACGGTGCCCGGACTCGCCGGGTCCGCCGCCTCGCTGATGTGCAGGCAGGCCAGTGCGCCGGCGATGGCGACGGTCGAGCCGACCGACAGGTCGATGCCGCCGGTGGCGATCACCAGGGTCATGCCCAGGGCGACCAGGACGAGCGGCGCACCGAAGTGCAGGATGTCGATCAGGCTCCCGTACAGGTGCCCGTCCTTGATCCGGATCGCGAAGAAGTCCGGGGTGAACGCCAGGTTGGCCAGCAGGAGGACCGCGAGGACGACGGCCGGCCAGAAAAGGCGGTGCTTGGTCATGACTGGGCTCCGCTTGCGATCGTCGCCATGATGCTCTCGGGAGTGAGTGAGCCGTCGTTGGGCAGCTCGGCCACCAGCCGCCGGTCCCGAAGCACACCGACCCGGTGGCACAGCCGCAGCACCTCCTCCAGCTCGGCCGAGATGAACAGCACCGACATGCCGTCACCGGCCAGGTCGGCGACCAGCTTCTGGATCTCGGCCTTGGCACCGACATCGATGCCGCGGGTCGGCTCGTCCAGGATCAGCAGCTTGGGGTCGGTGATCAACCAGCGGGCCAGGAGCACCTTCTGCTGGTTTCCGCCGCTGAGGTTGCGCACCAGGGCCTCGGGATTGCCGGGACGGATGCCCAGGGCCCGGATCCAATGCAGGGCGATCTCGTCCTGCCGGGTACCGGAGAGCGGCCGTGTCCATCCCCGGGCGGCCTGGAGGGCGAGGACGATGTTCTCCCGCACCGTCAGCTCGCCGATCAGGCCCTCGGTCTTTCGGTCCTCCGGGCAGAAGGCGATACCGTGGGAGATCGCGGTCCGCGGGGTGCGCAGCGAAACCTCCGCGCCCTCGATCCGCACCGAACCCCGGGTGCTGTGGTCGGCGCCGAACAGCAGCCGGGCGGCTTCCGTCCGCCCCGACCCCAGCAGGCCGGCCAGTCCGACGACTTCGCCCGACCGGATGGTCAGGTCGTACGGCTCGATCGCGCCGCTGCGGGCCAGGCCGTCGGCGCGCAGGAACGGCGGGGCGTCGGCGCCTTCGGCGGGCTCGCGCCGGGCGCTGTCCGACGGCTCCCCCGGATCGGACGGTTCGCCGCCGATCATGCGGGCGACCAGGTCGACCTGGCGGAGTTCGCCGGTCAGGTACTCCCCCTCCAGGCGGCCGCCCAGCAGGACGGTCATCCGGTCGCAGATCTCGTAGACCTGGTCCAGGAAGTGCGAGACGAACAGGATCGCCACGCCCTGGTCCCGCAGGCGCCGCATCACGGCGAACAGCTGCCGCACCTCTTCCCGGTCCAGACTGGAGGTCGGCTCGTCCAGGATCAGCACCTTGGCCGATACCTCCACCGCCCGCACGATTGCGACCAGCTGCTGGACGGCGGTCGAGTAGCTGTCGAGCGGGGCCGAGACGTCGATGTCCAGGTCCAGGTCGGCCACCGACTCGGCCGCACGGCGCCGCAGTTCGGACCAGTGGACGAGACCGAACCGGCGCGGCTCGCGGCCGATGAGGATGTTCTCCGCGACCGACAGGTTCGGGCAGAGGTTCACCTCCTGGTAGACCGTGCTGATCCCGGCCAGCTGCGCCTGCAGCGGGCCGGCGATCCGCACGGGCCGTCCGTCCAGGACGACCTCGCCGCCGTCCGACGGGTGGACGCCGGTGAGGACCTTGATCAGGGTGGACTTCCCCGCGCCGTTCTCGCCCATCAGCGCGTGCACCTCACCGGGGAAGAGTCGGAAGTCGACTCCGTCCAGTGCCACCACGCCCGGGAACTCCTTGCGGATCCCGCGTACTTCCAGGACCGGTTGCTGTGCGCTCTGCGCCGGCATCCGCGCCTCCTCTCATGGTCGGCAGCCCGGGGCGCCCGGCTCGGGGAGCCCGGCGCCGCCGGTCACCGGTCCGGTCAGTACTGGCGGGTCGGCAGAGCGGCCGCGGCCTGGTCCTGGGTGAAGACACCCTCCTGGGTCTTGATCCGGCGCGGCACCTGCTCGCCGGCCTTGACCTTCTTGACCAGGTCCATCAGCTGGTCGCCGAGGAGCGGGTTGCACTCGACATCGACGTTGATCTTGCCCTGGCTCATCGCGGTGAAGGCGTCCTTGACCCCGTCCACCGAGATGATCTTGATGTCGACGCCCGGCTTCTTGCCCGCTTCCTCGATGGCCTGGATGGCACCGAGGGCCATGTCGTCATTGTGCGCGTAGAGCACGTCGATCTTCGGCTGCGACTTCAGGAACGCCTGCATGACCTCCTTGCCCTTGGCGCGGGTGAAGTCACCGGTCTGGGACGCCACGATCTTGAACTTGGCGTCCGCCTTGATGACGTCGGTGAACCCCGACTTGCGGTCGTTGGCCGGTGCGGACCCGGTCGTGCCCTGCAGTTCCACGATGTTCACGGGGTCGGTCCTGCCCTGGTACTCCTTCACCAGCCAGTCGCCGGCCCTCTTGCCCTCCTCGACGAAGTCCGAGCCCAGGAAGGAGACGTAGAGTGAGTCGTCCTTGGAGTCCACCGCGCGGTCGGTGAGGACCACCGGGATGTGGGCATCCTTGGCCTCCTTGAGGACGGTGTCCCAGCCGGACTCGACCACCGGCGAGAAGGCGATGACGTCCACCTTCTGCTGGATGAACGAGCGGATCGCCTTGATCTGGTTCTCCTGCTTCTGCTGGGCGTCGGAGAACTTCAGGGTGATGCCGGCCTTCTTCGCCGCGTCCTGCACGGACTTGGTGTTGGCGGTGCGCCAACCACTCTCCGCACCGACCTGCGAGAAACCCACGGTGAGCTTGTGACCGGAGTCCTTGCCGTCGGCCGAGCCGCCGCCGGAACCGCAGGCGGACAGGGCGACGACCATCGCGCCGGCGACCAGGGACGCCGCGACTCTCTTGGACATCTTGGGACTTCCTCTCGGGTGGGGGCGCCGTTCCGCGGGGCGGCAGCACCCGGTTCGGCGTGGTCCGGGGCGCCGCCGCCCGCATCGGACGGACGGGAGGTAGTGCCACCGCTTCGCTCTGGAGAGATTGTTAGCGCTCACAATTCGCCGGACAAGATGCCGGTTGCGCCGTTACCCAATCTTGATCTCCGGTGGCCGGCCCGTGGCCGCCGGAGCGAATCGCTTGGCAGCGCGCCGAGTTGACTACCGGCGGACGGACGGACCGGTGCTGCGGCGCAGCACCGTCTCCAGCGGGACCAGCCCCCGGCTACGGGCGTGGCCGACCCCGGCCGGCTCCTCCACCAGCAGCTCCGGGGCCCGGCGACCGAGCTCGCCGAAGTTCTGGCGCACCGTGGTCAGGGGCGGAGCGAAGTACGCGGCCTCGGGAATGTCGTCGAACCCGGCCACGCCGATGTCGCGCGGGATCGACCGGCCCGCCTCGTGGAGGACGCGCAGCAGCCCCGGCGCCATGTGGTCGTTGGCGCAGAACACGGCGGTGACGTCGCGGTCCTCGGCGATCCGCAGGCCCGCCTCGCATCCGGAGCGGGCGCTCCAGTCACCGCTCCGGACCTGGGACACCCGCGCGCCGTCCGCCTCCAGCGCCTTGCGCCGGCCCTGCTCGCGGGTCCTGGTCCCCAGCCGGCCCGACGGTCGGCCACATGGTGCACCGCGGCATGGACCCGACCGCCACCAGCGACACCGCGCTGGAGAGCGTATTTGTTCGCGATCACATGACAAGGCTCCGGTGGGGTCGGGCACGGCGCCGGCTCCGGGGCGGCGCGGTTTCCCGGCCTCCTGCCGTTCATCTCCCCGTGGTCTTGACACTACTCTCCGGTAGCCACCAGGATCACACTCGTGAACCTGTCAGACAGCCAGACAGGTGGCCCCGCTCCCCGGCGCGTCAGCGCCATGGAAGCGGTGTTCAGCCACCTCCGCGGCGCCATCGAGCGCGGCGAGTACGCCGTCGGCGACAAGCTCCCCTCCGAGGCCGAGCTGTGTCGCACCCTGGAGGTCAGCCGACCCGTCCTGCGCGAGGCCCTCCGGGCCCTGCAGACCATGGGCCTGACGGTCTCCAGGACCGGCAAGGGCACCTTCGTCCTCGCCTCCACCGTCGAGGATCCGACCTTCGGCGACTACGCGGCCAGCCACCTCCTGGAGGTGCGACGGCACATCGAGATCCCGGTTGCCGGGTACGCGGCCCTGCGCCGCACCCCGGAGGACCTCGACCACCTGGCCCACCTCCTCGACCGGATGGAACGGGAGACCGACACCACGGCGTGGGTCGCGATGGACTCTCTCTTCCACCTGACCCTGGCCGAGGCCGCCCAGAACCCGGTCTTCCGCCGGATCATCGAGGAGATCCGCGACGCGCTCGCCCGCCAGTCGACCTTCCTCAACGAACTCGGCGGCCGGCGCGAGCAGTCCAACTGCGAGCACCGCGCGATCCTCGAGGCCCTGGTGGACGGGTCCGAGCAGGACGCCATGGAGGCCATGTCCCACCACCTCCAGGTGGTCGAGACGACCCTCACCGACATCGTGCGCCCCAAGCGCACGGACACCCCCACGGAAGGCAGAGTCGAGGCGTGAGCGAACAGCTCCTCAAGGACGGGACGCACCAGCCGTCCCCCGGCCACACCGACGCCGGGGACGCGGGCTACAGCAAGTCGCTGAAGGCCCGGCACGTGAACATGATCGCCATCGGCGGCGCCATCGGCACCGGCCTCTTCCTCGGCGCCGGCGGCCGTCTCGCCGACGCCGGACCCTCACTTTTCGTGGCGTACGCCGTCTGCGGCGTCTTCGCGTTCCTGGTGGTTCGCGCGCTCGGTGAGCTCGTGCTGTACCGGCCCTCCTCCGGCGCCTTCGTGTCGTACGCCCGGGAGTTCCTGGGCGAGAAGGGCGCGTACACCGCGGGCTGGATGTACTTCCTCAACTGGGCCACCACCGGCATCGCCGACATCACCGCGGTGGCCACCTACACCCACTACTGGAGCATGTTCTCCCACGTCCCGCAGTGGGTGATCGCCCTGGTCGCCCTCGCGGTGGTGCTCACCGTCAACCTCATCTCGGTGCGGATCTTCGGCGAACTGGAGTTCTGGTTCGCCATCGTCAAGGTCGGTGCGCTGCTGGCCTTCATGGGCATCGGCGTCTTCCTGCTGGCCACCCGGCACCCGATCGACGGCGCCGTGCCCGGACCGTCCCTGATCACCGACAACGGCGGCGTCTTCCCCAACGGCCTGCTGCCGATGCTGCTGATCATCCAGGGCGTGGTCTTCGCCTACGCCTCCGTGGAGCTGGTCGGCGTCACGGCCGGTGAGACCGAGCACCCCGAGAAGGTCGTGCCCAAGGCGATCAACTCGATCATGTGGCGGGTGGGCCTGTTCTACGTCGGCTCGGTCGTCCTGCTGTCGATGCTGCTGCCGTGGAACCGGTACAGCGCGGGCCAGAGCCCGTTCGTGACGGTGCTGTCCCAGATCGGCGTTCCGGCGGCCGGCGACGTGATGAACCTGG
Source organism: Kitasatospora cinereorecta (assembly GCF_024172095.1). GTDB lineage: Bacteria > Actinomycetota > Actinomycetes > Streptomycetales > Streptomycetaceae > Kitasatospora > Kitasatospora cinereorecta. Next base: position 756,110 of record NZ_JAMZDX010000004.1, read on the forward strand.
TCGTCCTCACCGCCGCGATGTCCTCCCTCAACTCCGGCCTCTACGCGACCGGGCGCATCCTGCGCTCGATGGCCGTCAACGGCTCGGCGCCCCGGTTCACCGCCAGGATGAGCCGCACCCAGGTCCCGTACGGCGGCATCCTGCTCACCAGCGGCATCTGCGTCCTCGGCGTCGGCCTCAACTTCGTGGTCCCGGCCGACGCGTTCGAGATCGTGCTGAACTTCGCGGCGATCGGCATCCTCGCGACCTGGGGCATGATCATGGTCTGCCACCTGCTGTTCTGGCGCCGGACCCGCGCGGGCGAACTGACCCGGCCCTCCTACCGCCTGCCCGGCTCGCCCTGGACCGAACTGGTGACGCTGGCCTTCCTCGCCACCGTCCTGGTCCTCATGTACGCCGACGGCGGCGCCGGACGCACCACCGTGCTGTGCCTGCCGCTGATCGCCGGTGTGCTGGTCGCCGGCTGGTACGCGATCCGCGGCCGCCTGGCGCACGCCGCGGCTTCGCCCGTGGCCGACCCCGCCGCCGGCTCCGCGACCGAGTCCGACCGCTGAACCCGGCCGCGGCGGGCGGCACTTCGCCGGGTCGTGCGCCGTCCCCTCCGGACGGGCGGGGCACGACCGGCCGCCTCTCCCAGCGAGCCCTTACCGATCGAGGCAGTATGCGCAGCAGTCTCCTGGCGGACGCGCCCGCCGTCCGCGAACCCCTGCACTCCCCCGTCGCCCACGTGGTCCGCGAGGGACTGGTCGAGGGCGTCCACTACGGCTCCGCCGTCGTCCTCGGCGACGAGGGCGAGGTCCGGTTCCAGCTCGGCGACATCGAGGCGGCCTGCTACCCGCGCTCGGCCCTCAAGCCCGTTCAGGCCGTCGCCATGGTGCGGTGCGGACTGCCCCTCGACGGCGACCTGCTCTCCCTCGCCATGGGCAGCCACTCCGGCGAGGAACACCACCTCGCCGGGGCCCGCCGGATCCTGGAGTCGGCCGGCCTCACCGAGGACGACCTGCGCAACACCCCGGACCTGCCGTACGACCCGGCCGTCCGCGACACCTGGGTCCGTGCGGGCCGCCCGCCCTCCCGGCTCGCCCAGAACTGCTCCGGCAAGCACGCCGCGATGCTGTACCTGTGCGCGCTCAACAGCTGGCCGTTGCACACCTACCTCGACCCCGCGCACCCGCTCCAGGTCGCGATCGCCGAGACGGTCGAGGAGCTCACCGGCCAGCGGGTCGCCCGGACCACCGCGGACGGCTGCGGCGCCCCGCTGTTCGCCGTCTCCCTGCACGGCCTCGCCCGGGCCGCCGCCCGGATCGCCACCGGCGCGCCGGGCACGCCCGAGCGGCGGGTCGCCGAAGCGCTGCGCGGCCATCCGGAGATGGCTTCCGGCACGGGCCGCGACGTCGCCGCACTGATGCGTGCGGTGCCCGGCCTGATCGCCAAGGACGGCTTCGAAGGCGTCCAGACCGCCGCGCTGCCCGACGGGCGCGCCGTCGCCGTCAAGATCGCCGACGGCGCGAACCGCGCGCGCGTCCCGGTCGCGGCAGCCGCCCTGGCCCGGGCCGGTGTCGATCCCGTGCTGCTCGGCCCTTTCACGGGCGAGCCCGTCCTCGGCGGCGGCCGGCCCGTCGGGAGCATCCGACCGGTGGACGCGCTGGCCCGTCCGGCCGTTCTCCCCGCGGCCTGACGCGCCGCCGGCACCGCCCGTCCCCCACCGCCCCGTCGCCCGCACGTCCCGGCGCGGCACCGACCGTCCTGCCCCCTCCCAGCTGCCCGGGCCGCCGCAGCCCGGACCACCCCCGTCAGGAAGAGGACCCGCACACGATGACCACCGCCACCCGCAGCGAACACGACCTGCTCGGCGACCGGGACGTCCCCGCCGACGCCTACTGGGGCGTCCACACCCTGCGTGCCACCGAGAACTTCCCCATCACCGGCACGCCGATCTCCGCCTACCCGCACCTCATCGACGCCCTGGCCGCCGTCAAGGAGGCCGCCGCCCTCGCCAACGAGGAACTCGGCCTGCTGACCCCCGAGAAGGCGGCCGCGATCACCGCCGCCTGCCAGGAGATCCGATCCGGCCGACTGCACGAGCAGTTCGTGGTCGACGTCATCCAGGGCGGCGCCGGCACCTCGACCAACATGAACGCCAACGAGGTGATCGCCAACCGGGCGCTGGAGCTACTGGGCCACGCCAAGGGCGAGTACCGACACCTGCACCCCAACGAGGACGTCAACCTCGGTCAGTCCACCAACGACGTCTACCCGACCGCGGTCAGGGTCGCGACCGTCCTCGCGGTCCGCGGCCTGCTCGACGCAATGGCCGTCCTCCAGGAGGCCTTCGCCCGCAAGGCCGTCGAGTTCCGCGACGTGCTGAAGATGGGCCGCACCCAGCTGCAGGACGCCGTGCCGATGACGCTCGGCCAGGAGTTCTCCGCGTTCGCCGTCATGCTGGACGAGGACCGCAGCCGCCTCGCGGAGGCCGTCGAGCTGATCCACGAGATCAACCTCGGCGCGACCGCGATCGGCACCGGTCTCAACGCCCCCGCCGGATACGCCGAGTCCGCCCGTCGCCACCTCTCCGCCATCACCGGCCTGCCCCTGGTCACCGCCGCCAACCTGGTGGAGGCCACCCAGGACTGCGGCGCCTTCGTCCAGATGTCCGGCGTGCTCAAGCGGATCGCCGTCAAGCTGTCCAAGACCTGCAACGACCTGCGCCTGCTCTCCTCCGGGCCCCGGGCCGGTCTCGGAGAGATCAACCTGCCGCCGGTGCAGGCGGGTTCGAGCATCATGCCGGGCAAGGTCAACCCGGTGATCCCCGAAGTGGTCAACCAGGTCGCCTTCGAGGTGATCGGCAACGACATCGCCGTCACCATGGCCGCAGAGGCCGGGCAGCTCCAGCTCAACGCCTTCGAGCCGATCATCCTGCACTCCCTGTCGGAGTCGGTCACGCACCTTCGGGCGGCCTGCCTCACCCTCGCCGAACGCTGCGTGGCCGGCATCACCGCCAATACCGAGGTGCTGCGCGCCACAGTGGAGAACTCCATCGGCCTGGTGACCGCACTCAACCCGCACATCGGGTACACGGCCGCCACCGACATCGCCAAGGAGGCCCTGGTCAGCGGCCGCGGCGTGGCCGAACTGGTCCTGGAGCGCGGTCTGCTGCCGGCCGAGCGGCTCGCGGCGTTGCTGCGTCCCGAGGTCATTGCCGGCAGCGGCGTGCCGGTGGCCTGACGGCGCCGCGACGGGCCACCAGGACGGTGCCCCGCCGCGGGCCCGGAGCTTCACCGCCACCACCCGCGGTGGGGGCGGAACCCGCCGGTTCCGCCCCCACCTGCCTCATGGCCCGGGCTGCCGGACGGGTCGGGTCATCCCCAGGGCTGGGCCACCAGCCAGCTGCTGTCGGCAGCCCAACTCGTGCTGGTGTCCCAGGCGTTGGAGCCGCCGTTGGAGGCGATGTAGGTCCCGAAGTTGTAATGGCGCAGGTACTTCGAGGGGTAGTTGATCGACTGGAAGGAGGTGCCCGTCCCGCTGTTGCCGGCGGTCGGGCAGAAGGTGGCGTCCTGGGCGAACAGGCTTCCTCCGTCGTCCACGCCGAGGCGGAGCTCGAAGTTGTAGTGCCGGAGGAACCGGCCCGGCTTGTCGACTGATTCGAAGGTGAGGCAGGAGCTGTTCGCCAGCCCGGCGCGGACGGTCCAGGTGGCGTCGGCCTTGAGGGCTGACGGGCTGGAGGAGGTGACGGCCGAGATGCCGACCTTGTCGTCCGCGTCGTCGTGGGTGAGGTAGTCGCCGGTGCAGCAGGGGGTGGTGGCGCGCAGCGACACGTGCGAGCCCGGGGTCAGCGTGCCGGTGCCGGTGGCGGCGCTGCTGTAGCCGGCGGCGGCGATGTTGGCCTGGACGGCGTTCTCGGTGGCGTCCGAGGGGTAGCCGGACGTCATCACGCCCTCGTAGAACGTGCCCATGGCGCCCTTGCTGTTGTCGCCGCCGATGCCGAGGATGATCGCGCCCTCCTTGTGCATCGGGTTGTAGCCGGAGGCGTTGGGCCTGACGCCGTTGTAGTACGTCGACAGACCGTCCGCCTGGGCGTCGCCCGCGCGGATCGCCCACTGGTTCGGCGCGCCTTTGACGATCGCGGTCAGGAAGCGGTTGGAGACGCTCGGGTCGTTGGCGTTGTAGCCCGTGTTCACCCCGGAGAACAGGCCGTTCTCCAGGTCCGCCATCACCCACGGCCCGGGCCCGGAACCGTACCCCCAGACCTTGATGTTGCCGAAGTAGATGGCCTCCATGTGGCCGTTGCCGGTGTCGTTGCTGCTGGTCTCGGCGTTGCCGTAGTCAAAGCAGCAACCGCCGTTGTCGTGCGTGCCGTCCAGGACCGCGTACATGCCCTCGGGCTGGTCCCCGACGGCGATGCCGCTGGTGTGGTTGTTGCGGTAGCCGGTACCGGGGGCGATGTAGACCCCGTACGCCTTGTGGCCGCCCACGGTGACCGGGGCCTCGACCGCGTTGGCGAGGTTGTCGGGGCCGCCGGCCGCCCCGCCGGCGGGCGCCTGGGTGAGGTGGTTGCCCCTGCCCGACTGGTCGTAGATGACCGCGATCAGGCAGCTGGTGCCGGCACAGAAGGCGTCCTGCGCGGCGGCGTTGGCGTATCCGCCGGCGCCGAGGACGCCGATGTCCTTCACGGCGCCGTCCGTGGCGCGCTTGATCTGGTAGAGCGCGCCTGCGTAGGCGCCGTAGAGGGCGCGCGTAGTGCTGTGCGCAGCCACGCAGGGCGTGCCGCCCGAGGCGTAGATGTCGCACGGCCCCTGGGTGGCCGCCTGCGAGGTGGCGGCCGTACCGGTGAGTACACCGGCGGTGAGGGCGGCCGTCGTCCCGACCGCAAGAACGGTCCGCCGGGCACGGCGGATCAACCGATGGAAGGTCATGGAAGCTCCTGCACGGGTGGGGGAGAGAGCTATGTGAGCGCTAACAATCTGCGGAGCGAGCCTGGGCAGGGCAAGGCCTTGCGAGAGGCGACCAGCTCACGTCAACCGGCACTCACTATCGCCACTCCCCTGACGTGGCGTCAAGACGTCGGGATCCTCAACTACGGCCTGGCGTCAGGCCACTGGACACCCGCGAGGCGTCGGGTCCGGGACCGGACCTGGTGCAACCCGCGCTTCATCGAGGTCGACCGCCTGCTGCACGACTTCCGCGCGAACCACCGTGGGGACGACAACGCCACACCCAACCACCTCTGGCACGTCCTCTGCCCGGGTGGCCGACGGATCGCCCGCGCCGAAACTCCGAACTCGACGGCAACCTTTTCGCCCTCGGCGGCCACTGGGCACTCGGGCCGACAACGAGCTCGCACGGGGAGACCGGCCGAAGGCGGTCACGGCCTGGCACGAAGCGGAGACCATGCTCACCCGGCTGGGCCACCCGGACAAGGACCACGTGCGACGGCGTCTCGCCTCCGCCGAGACGGGGAACGACCGCTGACCATCACGCGACGCGTTCACCGGTGCTCCGGATTCTCGACGTCGAAGCGGCAGCCGGCGTCCCACTCGGAGCGCTGGTTGCCGTACGCCCGGATGCCGCCGGCGTCCTTGAGCATGCGCGCCGGGTGAAGCTGGTTCCAGGTCATGCCGATCGGTTCGGACGCCCCACTCGGCCGACATCGGCGCGCCTTACCAGGGCAGCGGCCCGCCAACCCGGAAGAAGCCTCCGGTGGAGCCGGAGTCCGGCAGTGTCGCGGCCCAGAGCACGTTGGCGGCGCCCGCCTCGACCGGTCCGCCGCCCGGGCGCCCATGTCGGTGGCGACCCACCCGCGGCAGACGGCGTTGACAACCTGGAGTTGTCCCGGGTCCTGGACAACTCACCGCTGGGACGAACGCCCGAACCGCCGACCGTGATTCTTCGACCCCCTTCCGGTCACTTCGGCAGATCGGCGGACAGGAAGGGAGCAAGGAGCGCGAACAATGCGTCGGGGCGGTCGAGGGGAATGATGTGGCCGCAGTCCTGGAGATGGTGTCCGACCAGGTCATCGGCGATGGGACGGAGTTGGCGTTCGAGCCCGGTGCCGACCGGGTGAGAGCCGACGGCCATGGTGGGCATGGTCAGCCGAGCCGTCGCGACGGCGTCCTGGATCTGCTGCGCGCTGGTGGGCAGGGCCCGGTAGTAGGAGAACGCGCAGCGAAGGGCCTCGCTCCCGGTGTACGCGTGAACGAAGGCCGCACGGACATCGTCGGGTACTCCTCGTCCGAGCGTCCCCGAGTCGAGAAACCAGTCGACGTACGGGGCCTCGTTGCCGGCCAGGACGGTCTCGGCGAGGCCGGGGACAGCATGGAAGCCGAACCACCACGGGGCGCCGCCCGCGACGACGTGTTCGACTCCGGACAGGCGGCCGAGCAGTGCCTCCATGACGACCAGGCGCCGCACGAAGCCGGGCCGGCGCAGCGCGAGCAGGACAGCGGGGGCGGTGCCCGCATCGATGCCGACCACCGCTGCCGAGGGCTCGCCGAGTGCGTCGAGCAGCCCTTCGGCGTCGGCGGCCAGAGTGCCTGCGTCGTAACCCTCGACGGCACGTGCACTGGCACCGAAGCCTCGCAGGTCAGGGGCGATGACCCGGTACCGTCCGGCCAGTCGGTCCATGAGGCCGCTCCAGAGTTGCCAGGTGTGCGGGAAGCCGTGCAGCAGGAGAACCGCGGGTCCGTCCCCGGCGATTGCGACGTTGAGTTCGACGCCGTTCGTCGCGATGCGGCGCAGTTGGTGTGCGGTGGTGACAGACATGACGGCTCCCCCGACTGGTTACCATTGGTGACCACAGAACGATAGGTAACTGTCCGATCGCTTCCTAGACGGCACTTTCAGGGAAGGTGGTGAGCCACAGGTGACCACCCGAGGAGCCCGGGCCGCCGGTCATGGGGCACGCGGCGATCTGTTCGATCCGCACTGCCCAACGCGGCAGTTGCTTGATCGCATCGGTACGAAGTGGACGTCCATGGCCGTCAAGACGCTCGCCGATGCCGCACCGGACGAGGTGCGCTTCGCAGAGCTGAGACGCCGGATGCCCGGCGTCTCGCAGAAGATGCTGTCCGTGACGCTGCGCAGCCTGACCCGCGACGGGCTGGTGTCGCGTCGGGTCGAACCGACCGTGCCGCCACGGGTCTTCTACCGACTCACCGGACTCGGGCTGTCCCTGGAAGCCGCGCTTGCAGGGCTGCGGACCTGGGCGGAGGAGCACATGGCCGAGATCGACCGCGCCAACGAAGCCATCGGCCAGGAGGTCGACGAGGGATAGGGAAGCCGGTTCCGTGCTCAGTACTGGTTGGCTTGGGTACTCGATGCAGCCGGCGCCGTACCGCGTCGCCCACCGCACCTTCGGCGAGCACTTCACCCCCCCCGACACACACGCCGCCATCACCGCCGCTCTGGCCCGCCATGCCTGCCACACCATCGAAACCCTGCTGGATGAACCCGGCACGTAGAGGGGATGCAGGTCTGGTCGATCTCTTTCGCGCTGCTCTCCGTCAGGGCAGCAGGCCGTGCTCGCTCAACGCCAGGCGCAGCGCCCGGATGGCGTAGAAGCAGCGGGACTTGGCGGTGCCCTCGGGCAGGCCGAGCACCTCGGCGGCCTCGGCGAGCGAACGGTGGTTGAAGTAGACCTCGGTGATCACCGTCCGGTGCGCGTCACTGAGTGAGGACAGTGCCTGGCGGACCGACCAGTTGTTCAGCAGACGGTCGATGTCGCTGCCGAGTTCCGACTCGCGGGCGAACACCGTCAGGTCCGTTGTGCCCACCTCGGCGGGGCGGCTGCTTCGCGCCCGCAGGTGGTCGATGAGCAGGTTCCGGGCCACCCGGTAGAGCCAAGGCAGCGGCGTGCCCTGCTTGGCGGCGAGGATCTCCGGGTGGTGCCAGGCCCGGACGAAGGCCTCCTGGGTGAGGTCCTCGGCCAGCTGGGGGTCGCCGAAGGTGCGCTTGGCGAGGTAGCCGTGCACGGCCCGGTGGTGCGCGGTGACCAGCCGGGTGAAGTCGGCCGTGGTCATTCGTGGCGTGGCCGCGGCCTCGGCCTGGCGAGTGGCATCAGGGGCGAGCTCGGTCATGGCGGTCCTTCGAACAGGGACTGGTCGCCCCGGTCGGGGCTCGACGATCCGAGGTTCGTGGCCCGCCACCGCGGGGACATCCGCCAACTGCCGCCGACGTTCCGGGCACCGGCGGTGCCCGGCCCGCGCCGCGCCGCTCGTCGTGGCATTCGTGGCCGCGAAGTCGACGGCGAACAGTCGAGCAGCCCGTCCGGTGCAGCTGCTCCGCCGTCCCGCTGGCACGCCGCTGACCTGCGATTCCGTGCCAGTTGGCGGAGGTGGGGGTCCGCCGAGCGGGCGCACTGATGCACCCGCCGTTCCCGGAGTTCAGTGGGCCGTGTGAGGCGAAGCACAGGCCTGGGTGGTGAACTGCGAGGCCGGCACGCTCGTCAAGCTCGTCGCCCGGGTCCCCGCCGAGCGGATCGAGGCGTCGGACCGTTGTGAGCGGCGACGGCGCAGGCCCACTCGGAATGACCGGGCCCGCTCCGGGACTCTCACCGGACGGGGATCGACAGCAGCTGCCGCCCGTTCGCCGTCCGCACCTCGAAGTGGTCGAGCTGCCCGTGGCTCCACGAGGTTCCGCCGTGCACCACGAGGGTGTCCGGGTGGCCGGGCACGCCGTAGCCGGAGGGAGGCACGGACCAGCTGGTCACCGTCTCCCGCCCGCCGTCCTTCGACACCGCGACCAGCGAGCAGGTGAGCGGGCCGCCGACCCCGCCCAGCCCGAGGGCGACATGCGTGCCCCAGGCCTTGTCCTCCAGCCCCACCGAACCGGAAACCCCTGTGGAGGGGTCGGCGGCCCGATGCAGCTCACCGGTCGTCATCAGCATCACTGCGGGACTCGGGGTGGAACCGGTCGCGGGCAAGGCTTCCACGCTGCCGGTTCCCGCGCGCAGTACGACCACCGGCAGTGCGAAGACCAACGCGGCAGTTGCGGCGATCACCGCCGCGACCCGCCAGGCGCGGCGGTGCCGCTCCCGGGCCAGGTCGGCCAGCAACTCGGTGAGCAGGTCATCGTCGGGGACCGCGGGCGATGCCGTGGGCAGGGCCGACGCGTCGTCGCGATCTTTCCCGGGCTCGACCGGCTGCCCGACCAGCGGGAGCAGCAGGTCCCGGACCTTCTTGAATGCGTCGGCCTCGCCCAGGCAGTAGTCGCAGGTCAGCAGGTGCTCCTCGAACCGGTCCGTCTCCGCGGCGTCCAGTCCGCCGAGCACGTAGACGCCGAGCTCGGCGCAGGCGGCATTCCGGTTCACGCCGACTCCTGTTCTTCGAGGGCGAGCACGAGACGGTGGAGCCCGTAGAAGACGCGGGTCTTCACCGCCTGCGGTGGCAGGCCGAGCAGCTCCGCGGCCTGGTGAGCGGTCCGGCCCCTCAGGAACGACTCGGTGATCGCCTCCCGGTGCTCCGCGGGCAACGCGGCCAGGGCCTCGGCGATGAGCTCCGGCCGCGGCGTTCGGGTGAGGGGCACGGTCGGCCCGGCGGCGAGACCCGGACGGGACGACGTCGACGCCGTGCGGCCGGTCTCGAGGGGTTCGGCCCGAGCGGCCGGGGCCGCGGGCGGGCGGCGCCGCCGCCGCCGCGGAAGCTTCCACCGCGAGTCGACGGCCGGGACCGCCAGCCGGCCGACCTCCGCGGCCAGCAGGTCGCCGACCTCGCGGTCCTGCGCCATCGCGGGGCGGCGGACGACCGCCAACAGCGCGCGGCGCAGCAGTTCCGCCGCCCGCGACGGGTCGCCGGCGGCCGCAGCCAGGGCATGTGGGTAGACGGTACCGGCGTGTCGGGCGTACAGCACCTGCGCCAGCCGGCGCTCGTTCGGACGGTTCGTCAATCTGCTGGTCCTCATGCTCGCGGGCCCGGCCGCCGTCGGCAGCGGCCGGGCACTGGTGCATGACGGACGAGGACGGCGGCCGGTTCATCGGCAGCCGGGGATTTCGGAGCGCTGTCAACGCCTCGATCATCGGTGCGCCGTCGTGGGAGCTGGTGCCGCGTCGATCAGGCCGGACGCGGCGTCGCAACCGCAGTGCGAGGCTCCGGTCGGCGGCGACCCGGCAAGGTCACTCCGTCCACCGGAGCCTCGGTGCGGCGGCAACGGGTCGGTCCCTCGGGATCACCGGGACCGCGACATCGCGCGCCGGCTGCTCGACGCCCTGCCCGGGATTCCGTCGACCCGTTTCGGCAGGAGCGGACCGGCCATCATGGTGGTGACCAGCGCCATCACCACCATGATCGTGAACATCCGGCCGTCCAGCACCTCGAGTTCCACGCCGACCTTGAGGATGACGAGTTCGGTGAGTCCGCGGGTATTCATCAGCACCCCCACCAGGCGCGCGTCCCGCCAGCCCAGGCCCGTCATCCGCGCCGGAACGGCCGCCCCGAACAGCTTGCCGACGCACGCCACGGAGACGACGGCCGACAGTTCCAGCAATCCTCCGGCGCCCAGGTGCCTGAGGTCCACCGACAGGCCGGTGACGACGAAGAAGACCGGCAACAGCAGCGAGCCGGCTCTCTCCAGCGGCTCCCGCAGCTGCCGCATCAGGTACTCCTGCGGCTGCCTGGGCGTGATGACCCCGAAGGCGAAGGCGCCGAAGATGGCGTCGACACCGACCCACGAGGTGGCCCAGCCGCTGAGCAGGATCCCCGCGCAGATGACGGCCGGCAGTGCGGGAGCCCGCCGACCGCCGGCGGTGCTGGACACCATCCACCGGTGCAGCAGCGGACGCGCCACCAGTCCCAGGAGGGCCAGGAAGACGGCGAACCCTCCCACCGCGGACAGCAGCTCCCGCGGCTCGCTCGTGGTGGCAACGGTCGTGACCACCGCGAGCATCGACCAGGCCAGAACATCGCCGACCGCCGCGCTGGTCATGGCCAGCAGGCCCGGGCCGGTGAACTGCAGCCGGTGCTCCACCAGGATGCGCGCCAACACCGGAAAAGCGGTGATGGACATCGCGGTCCCGATGAACAGCACGAAGGGCAGTCGGCCGACCTGATGCCCGTTCACCTGGCTGTGCCCGCCGTACAGGGCTGTCGCCAGGGCCGCACCCAGCAGGAACGGCACGGCCAGCGACGACAGCGACACCGCGGCGACCGAGGTGCGCCGGGACCGGAGCGAGGGGAGGTCCAGCTCCCAGCCGACCAGGAACATGAACAGCAGCAGGCCCACTTCGGCGATGGCCGACAGCAGCGGGCGACCCGGAGCGGGGAAGATCCGCTGCGGCAGGTCACCGGGCAACAGCCCGAGCACGCTCGGGCCGAGCGCGATCCCCGCCGTGATCTCCGCGACCACCGGCGGCTGGCGCAGGCGGCGCAGCGGCCGGGCCAGGATCAGCCCGGCCGCCAGGACGAGCGCGATGTCCGCCATGACGACGGCGAGGGAGAAGTCCGGTGCATGCCTCACTGTGGCGCTCCGTTCCTCCGAAGCGCCGTCAGCGCTGATCCCGCACGTCGAGCGTGCAGCACTTCACGCTGCCACCACCCTTGAGCAGCTCGGACAGGTCCACCCCGATCGGTTCGAATCCGCGCCGCCGCAGCTGGTCCGCCAGACCGACGGCGGCCTGCGGCAGCACCACGTTCCGGCCGTCGCTGACCGCGTTCAGGCCGAAGACCTCGGCATCGGCCGCGCTCGCGAGCACGGCGGTGGGGAAGAGCCGCTCCAGGACGGCCCGGCTGCCCGGCGAGAACGCCGCCGGGTTGTACATGACCTCGTTGTCGTCGAGCACGGCCAGGGCGGTGTCCAGGTGGTAGTACCGGGGATCGACCAACTCGAGGCCGATCACCGGGCGCCCGAAGAATTCCTGTGCCTCCGCGTGTCCTTGGGGACTGGTGCGGAACCCGGTGCCGGCCAGGATCCAGACGCCGGTGACCAGGAAGTCTCCTTCGCCCTCGTTGACATGGCGCGGGTCGAGAACGTCGGTGTAGCCGTGGGCACGGAACCACTCCTGGTAGGCGGGTCCCTCGGCGGCCCGCTCCTGGTTCCGGAATCGTGCTCCGAGGACCTTCCCGTCGATCACGGTGGCGCCGTTGGCCGCGTAGACCATGTCCGGCGTCCCCGGCAGCGGCTCGATCAGGTCCACCTGGTGGCCGAGGCCCAGGTACACCTCGCGCAGCCGCTCCCACTGGGCGACGGCGAGGTCGCGATCCACCGGTTTGGCGGGATCCATCCACGGGTTGATCCGGTAGCTGACTTCGAAGTACGTCGGGCGACACATGAGATACCGACGGGTACGCGCTTCACGGGCGGGCGTCCGGTACTGGACCGGGGCAGTGGCGGAATGGCTCACTTTGTCTCCGTTGCGGGTGGGAGGCGGGGCGGTGCGGGTTGTCAGACGGCGGTCTCACGCAGGGCGGGATGCATCGGCTGCAGCTTCGGCAGCGGCGCCGACAGCACCTTGCCGTTGCGCAGCGTGCGCTTGCGCCAGTCCGACGCGTCCAGCGGGAGGAGGGAGTGCCGCTTCCTCCGGGAGGCGTCGATGCCGTGGGCCCGATCGCTGATGTCGATGCCGCTCGCCGCGGTGATCTGCTGGATGCGTTCCGCGCCGAAGTTGATCGGCACGGCCTGGCTGTACTCCTGGGCGCTGACGTCCAGCCAGGCCTCGGTGTCCTCCTTGATGCGGTCCGCGAGCCACCGGATCGCATCGGTCCGGGAGGTACCGGCGTCGCGTGACTGCCAGTACTGCAGGATCCGGGCACTGTGGCCGATCATGCCGGTCATGGCGCCGCCGCTGGTCAGGAAGTGGCCGTTGCCGAAGGAGTCGCCGGCGACCACGCCGTTGGGCGCGATGAGTGCGTCGTCGCCGATCCGCTCGATCAGGCTGAAGAGCTTCGGCCCGTAGGCCATCTGCACCTTGGTCAGCTCCGACTTCGGGATCTCGAGGACCTCTGCGGCCTGCTCGACGTAGAAGTCGAAGATCAGGTGCTGGTAGGCGGCGAAGTACTCGGGCGACTCCGGGTCGGTCCCGGCCGGGATCAGTCCCGCCTCGACGGGATCGAACGACATGTAGTCGGGCACCTGGACCAGGACCCAGCCCACTTCCGGATCGTTCTCATGGCCCACCGCGATCTGCCGGACCCAGTACTCCCTTCCGTCGGCGTCGAACATCGAGGAGATCCGCCGGCGTAGTCGTCCGTCGATCAGCACCTCCATCAGCCCCGCCACGAAGTCCGCCTGGGCCACCACCGGCCCGCGGCCGTCCTGGTGGTCCACCTCCACGTCGTGCTGCCGGAATCCCAGGCGCTTCGCGTCGCTGCTGTGGAAGCCCTGGGCGATCACGAACAGCTCCGGGACGCCGATCTCGATGGTTTCGCTGCCCGGTTCGCGCACCCGGACGAACCTGCCCTTGAAGTCGTACTCCTGGAGCGGCTCGATGCGGATCCGCAGCCGGCCGTCCGGAAGGCGGAGGAACCCGTCGCCCTCCGTGGTGACCACCCGGTGCCGCGAGAAGATCCGGACCCGGGGTTCGCCGCCGTGGGCCAGGTCCTGCTCCTCGATCCGTTCCAGGTACCGGCGCATCAGGGTCAGCGTCGCCGCGGCCTCCGCCTGGAAGGTGGACGCACCGTTGAGCATGTCGGCGACGTCACCGCGGATCATGTTGCTGTCGGGCCGCTCCGGCGGCTGCGGGGGTGAGAGCACGGTGATCTCACGGTTCGGGAGGCCGCCCCGGAAGCGGTCGTCGATGAACTCGACGTGGTGGATGCTGCCGGAGATGTGCTGGTCCCTGTCGAAGCCGTCGATGATCTCGTCCGCGACGATGTCCCCGGCGCAGGTGTCGGCGCTGCGGAAGCACTCGGCGAGGCGGAACAGCCGGCCGTCGGCCCGGCGTGGCACACCCTCCGCCCCGTACCGCTCCAGCATCAACTGGTCGATCAGGCCGAACTGGTGGTACAGATCCTCGCGGATGTTCCAGTGCACGCCGAGGAACGGGTCGCCGCGCATCTCGACGCCCACCGCCCGCCGGCCCATGGCAACGCTCCACAGCATCGCCATCATGTTGGTGCCGCCGAGGCCGAGGGCCAGGAAGTCGGGGTCGAGGACGCCCGGCAGCTCGGCCTCGCTCTCGTGGGAGGGCGTGGTCACCGCGGCCTCCCGCGGGGTGTCAGGAGAGTGAAGCATGGTTGTTTCCTTCCGGGTTACGCGGGGAGAACCCGTCACGAGCTGAGCTCTCCGAGGAGACGGCGGCACGTCTCGATGCCGCGGACGGTCGCGTTCGAGCAGGTGCGGGCCTGCGGGTAGTCCTCGGCGTGGCTGCTGCACAGTTCGTGGCTCAGCCGCAGTGCCACCAGGCATGCCGCGAGCTGGGCGCGGAGCAGCTCCGGGTCGGGGTCGCTCCGGCGGGTCAGCACGCGTCGGGTCACCGCCAGGACGTCGGCGCAGTCCATGTCCCGACACACCTCCGACAGGAGCTCGATCGGCTCGGGCTCGTCGAAGACGGCGGAGGCGCATCCGGTCACGGCCTCCTCGCACTGCTGCAGGACGGCTGCGGCGGAGACGAGCGCGTCCCTGTCCGGTAGGACGAAGGCGGTGTGGCCGGGGATGTCGATGGTCTGGTTCACGACAGGTTTCTCCTCACGTGTGGTCAGTTGCTCCGGTTGTCCGTTGCGTTGGCGCACCGGGCCTCCTCCTCGGCCACCCCGGCCGCGATCACGGACGCGATCAGTCCGCGCACGTCGGCCTCCGTGGTCCTCGGGTTGAGGGTGGTGAACTTGAGACGGATCCCCCCTGCTTCACCGGTCAGGTCGGTACGGCCGATCACCGCGGTGCCACCGCGCAGGAGGCGGCGGCGCAGGCCGGCGTTGATCCGGTCCGAGGACACCGGGTCGTCCTGGGCCGGCCGGTAGCGGAAGACCACGGTGGACAGGGTCGGTTCGGCGACGAGTTCCAGTCGCGGCTCCGCCCGGACGCGGTCGGCGGCGTAGCGGGCGCGCTCGCAGCAGGTGTCGACCAGGGCGCCCAGCCCGGAGCGGCCCAGCGCCCGCAGGGTCACCGCGATCTTGAACACGTCGCCGCGGCGGGTGGTGAGCAGCGACCGGCCCAGGTTGCTGGTGTAGCCCGCCTCCTCGTCGTCCTCCGGGTTGAGGTAGGCCGCCCGGACCGCCAGCGGGTCGAAGGTCTCCGCCCGCCGGGCGAGGAACACCCCCGCGCCGACCGGCTGCCAACCGAACTTGTGCAGGTCCAGCGAGACGCTGTCGACGGCCTCGATGTGGTCCAGCAGGCCGGACAGCCGGTCGGAGAACAGCACACCACCGCCGTACGCGGCGTCCACGTGCACCGAGGCGCCCCAGGCGCGGGCGATCGGCACGATCTCGCGCAGCGGATCTATCGAGCCGAAGTCGGTGGTGCCCGCGGTGGCGACCACCAGGAGGGGCGCGTCGCCCGCGGCCGCGGCCCGCTCCATCGCCGCGTGCAGCGCCCGGGGGTCCATCCGGTAGTTCTCGTCCACGTCGACCGGCACCACGGCGGAGGTGCCGAGGCCGAGCAGCGCGGCGTTGCGTCGGACGGAGACGTGGGCCACCCGCGACGCGAAGATCCTCGGCCGTCCGCCGCCCGGACCGGGCGCGTCCGCCGCGCCGGGGTGTCGCGGTCGCACCGCGTCACGTGCCAGCAGCAGCCCCATGAAGTTGGACTCGGTACCGCCCGAGGTGACGACACCGGCCGCGGTGGCGGGGTCGAAGCCGACCAACTCGGCCAGGGCGGCGATGACCTCGCCTTCGAGCACGATCCCGGCCGGCGTCTGGTCCCAGGAGGCCAGATCGGCGTTGAGGGCCGTGGCCGCCACATCGGCGGCGACCGAGAGGGCCAGCGGCGGGCAGAGCAGGTGCGCCGACCAGGCTGGGTCGGCCAGGTCGGAGGCACCCCACGCGAACATCCGGGCCAGCGGTCCGAGCACGTCCGGCCCGGCGCCCTCCTCCGGCAGCACCTCGCCGAGCGAGGACAGCACCTCGCGCTTCAGCTCGGACGGATCGCCGGCCGGAAGCGGGCCGCCGCGCGCGGCGGCGCCGTCGACGAGTGAGGTCAGGACGATGTCGATGAGCCGGCGCAGCTCGGCCGGTCCGCCCGGCCCGCCGGCCAGCGGCGGCCCGGAGTACCGTTCGGAGGTGGTCGGCCGGGCGGCCCGTTCAACCGTGTCGGTCATGGGAATCCTGCCTTTCCTGTTCTGACGGTCAGTGGACGATTCGGTCGTCGGTCGAGACCCTGGCGTCACGCGATCGACGCAGGTCACGAGTGATGTTGACGCGCTTGAGCCAGCGGTCGCGGCCGTCGTAGTTGGCGGCGAACGGCTGCCGCCCGTGGACCGCACGGAAGTTGTCGACGAACAGCAGGTCGCCGGGTTCCAGGACGACGCCGTTCAACTGCTTGTCCACGGCTGCCGACAGCCGGTCGAGCGCCGCCATGGCGTCGAGGTCGTCGGTTCGTTCCACCTCGGCGGAGTCGAGCCTCAGACAGGGCGAGGCCGGATCGCCGAAGAGGATGGCGACCTTCTGCGGATGGCTCAGCATCTGTTCGATGCGGGCACGGCCGCGTGCGATCACCTCGGAGTGCCTCGCGCTCGTCGGCCGGTTGGGGTCGCCGTTCCTGGGCAGGTGGGCCTCGTCCGGGCGCAGGACGAACCGCGGCTCGAAGAGGATCTCGGCGGCCTCGCGATCGAGTTCGACGTCCTCGATGCACGCCACCGTGGTCTCGGCCCGCTGTGGGTTGCGCAGGCACATCAGTCCGACGTAGTCGGCCCGGTAAGGATGGAATGCGTCCTCCGTATGCCACAGCAGGGTCGAACTGCTCCCGGAGTTGATCTGCAGCCCTTCGTGTCCCGGGATCGGAACGACCTCGTGCACCACCCGGCCCGCCTGCTGGCTCGCCCAGCCGAACACGTCACCGAGCAACGAGGAGCACAGGACGAAGAAGAACTCCTCACGCAGGGTCGGTCCGGGCCGACCGGCGGTGTCGGCCCAGTGGCGCGGCGTCTCGCCGATCCGGTCGTCGCTCACCCGGAATCCGGATATTCGGCACGCGCCGGCCGGTTCCTCCAGTCGGAACGAGTTGAGCGACCTGCGAAGCCGTTGCGGAAGCTGCTGTGCGAAGACCGTGGATTCCCTGAGGAATTCGGGGTCGTCGGCCGATGGGTGGCGTCCGGCGACGGTGGAGACGAGTTCGTCGATCGCCTCGACATCGGACCGGGTGAGCTGGATGTGGAGCATGCTGAAATCGCCCTTCGAAGGCGGGAACCGGCGTGCACGACGGGGATCTGGGCGACGGGCATGACCCGGCGAGCGCCACACCCCGAGCGACGGCGATGTGGCGTCACAGCTGTGCGCCCAGGGAGCGAACGCGAAGGCCGGCCGGGTGCCACCGATCCGACGTGCTTCAGCGCGGCGGCGACCGACGTTCGACACTCATGACGGCGGCAGCACCGGTGGGTTTCAATCGACCATCCGACTGTGGCGCGCATCACATCTCGGGCCGCCGTCCGCCGGCTTGGCGGAGGGCGCGACCTCGCCGCGGCTCGCCCCCGGGCCACACCCGGTCGGCGCGTTCACCCCTCTTCGATCCCGTCGGCGCTCATGCGCCGCGGCGGGCCGCCTCCCGCGCGATGTCGACGCGCGAACGTACCGTCAACTTCGCCAGGATGTGCGAGACATGGGTCTGCACGGTGCGCGGGGACAGCAGCAGCTCGGCTGCGATGTCCGGATTCGAGAGGCCGGCGGCGACCCGCTCGGCCACCAGCAGCTCGGTGGGCGTCAGGCTCTCCCAGCCCGAGGTCACCCTCGCCCGAGGGCCGCGCACACCCTGACGAATCCCGCAGGCGCGCAGCCTGGTCTCCGCCCGCCGGATGTCCCACCGCGCCCCCAGCCGGGTGTACACCTCCACGGCCTGGTTCAGGCGACGTTTCGCCTGCGCCGACTCCCCCTGCCGGGCCAGGAGTTCGGCCGCGTCCTCGAGCGCCATCCCCTGGCGCAGCGGACGGCCCAGCGCGGCGTAGAACTCGGCGGCCGCCAGCACCGGCTCGGGGTCGGCTGCCAGCAGTCCGCGGCCGTAGGCGGCGGCCTGGCGCCACCGTTCGGTCGACTGCTCCTGCGGACCGGGCGGCCGGAAGCCGGCCGCCGCCTCGGCCGCGCCCCGGTCGTTGACGGCGAGCGCCAGGCGGACCACGACCGGCATCCACTCCGGGCCCTCGGTGACGTGGTCGGCGAGCTCGGGTATCAGCGCCTTCTGGAGGGCGGCGAGGGCCTCCTCCGTCCGTCCACCCTGTTCGGCGACGACGGCCCGGGCCATGAGGAGCCAGTCGGCCGCGCCGATGTCCACCACCTCGTCGAGCTTCTGGTCCCGGGTCGCCCGTAGATGCTCCTCGCAGCGGGCGCGATCATCCTGATGCGCCCTCACCAGGGCGGCCAACCCGTGCCAGGAGACCGCGATGACCTGGTAGGCGTCCTCGGACAGGAACTCGATCTCGGCCAGGGCGTCGTCCCAGTCCCCCGCCATGAAGCGGTGGTCCGCGATGGCGACGGAGGAGGACGCGTGGATGCCGGGCAGCCGGTCCCGGACCTGCTGGAGCCGCAGCACCTCCGCCTTCGCCTCGCCGGATCGGCCGAGGGACGTCAGCATCTTGAGCCGTTGGACGCGCAGATTCGCCTCGTCCCGGGTCCGCGCGCCATCGGCGCAGTGCTCGAGGCCCAGGTCGACAGCGGCCATGGCTCGGGTGTAGTCACCGAGGCTCCGGCTCATCTGGGCCGTCACCCAGCTGGCGGCCGCGACGGCGTGGTCGTCGCCCGTCCGCCCCCCGAGGGTCATGCCCGCCGCCGCGGCCGCGGCCGCCTCGTCCTCGTGTCCGGCCCAGTGCAGGTGGAAGGCGCTCTGCGCGGCCAGTCGGGCCGCGGCCCGCTCGCTGACTCCCTCCAATCCCATCGCAGCGCGCAGGACCTCGACGGACTCGGTGAACCCGTCGCTCAGCGACCGCGTGCGATTGAGTGCCTCGGCGAGCAGCCAGGACGCCTCGGCCACGGCGTCGGGGTCGGTGCCGAGTCCGCCGATGACGGCGCGGGCCGAGGTCTCGGCCTCCGGGCCGCGCCCCGAACCCAGCAGAGCCTCGATCAGCCGCAGGGTGAGCGCGGTCGGCGCCGGAGGTGCCGGAGCCCGTAGCGCCTGCTCCAGCAGCCGGGCCGCCACCTGCGGGGACCGGTCGACCAGCTCGCGGGCGTGGTCGGCGATCCAGGTGACCGCCCAGTCGTCCGCTTCCAGCCCGTCGGCCCGCATCAGCTGCGTGGCCACCTCGTCGTCCGCGGCGCCGACCCGGTCCAGCGTCCGGGCGACGTGTCGGTGCATGGCGCCGCGCAGCGCGCCGGGGATGGTCTCGGTGAGCGCCTCCCAGATGAGATGGTGCCGGAATGCCAGCCGGTCAGCCGTGGCCACCAGGATCTCCGCGGACGCAGCCTCCTCGATCAGCGGGAGCATGACGACGAGCGATCGGTCCAGGACCGCGGCGAGGTCGCCCGGCCGGAATTCCATTCCCAGGACGGTGGCCGCCCGCAGCACCTCGCGTGCCCCGGAGGACAACCGCTGCGTGCGGTCGGAGATCGCCGCCGCGGGCGCGATCACCTCATGGCCCGGCAGGAGGTCCACGCCGTCGGGCCCGACGCTCATGGCGTTCTTGCGACGCAGGAGGGCGAGCACCTCGGCGGCGTAGAGCGGGTTGCCCCCGGTCCGCGCGAGTTCCCGGCGCAGCGACGGCCCGGCCGGGGCGGCCAACAGGACGGCGGCGAGCGCGGCGAGGTCGCCCTCGTCCAGCGGCGGTAGCGGCAGCACGAGGCCGTCGCTGCGTTCGAGGACGTTCAGTACCGGTTCCAGCACGGCCCGGTCCGCGCCGGACCTGGCGGCCCCGGCCACCACGAGCGGGAGCTGTTCCGCGTGCCGGACCAGCCGGCCCCACAGGGCGGCTGATGCATCGTCCGCCCACTGCAGGTCGTCCATCACCAGCAGGACCGGCGTGGCGGCGCACCGCTGCTCGACGATCTGGAACAGTCGCTCGGCCGCCGCGTGGACCGGACTGGTCGCCCCACCACCGGTGGACCGCAGCAGGGACGTCACCGCGGCCCGGTCGTCCTCGGAAGTACCGAGGAGATCGAGGAAGGGCCAGAGCGGAAACTCCCGCTCCCATTCGTCGGCCGCTCCCCGCAGCACGGCGAAACCGCGCGCCCGGGCCTTGGCGGCGCAGTCGGCCAGCAGCGCCGACTTCCCGATCCCCGCCTCGCCCAGCAGCAGCACGCCCCGGCCGGTACCGGCGGCGGCCGCGGACAGGACGTCCTCGAGCATGCGGGTCTGCGCCTCCCGGCCGAGCAGAGGCGTGGACGCGTTGCGCTGTTCCATGGCCAGGAACCATACCGGCGGTGCCTCGCCCGGCCGTCGGAGTCGACACCGGCGCCGGGGCGGTCCTCAGCGGTCGGCCCGTTCCGCCGCGAGCACCGCCAGTTCCACACGTGACGATTTGTCGAGTTTGGCCAGGATTCTGGAGATGTGGGTCTGCACGGTCCTGCGGGCCAGCCGCATCCGGTCGGCGATCTCGGGGTTGGAGCATCCCTCGGCGACCATCGCGATGACCGTGTGCTCGGTCTCGGTCAGCGAGTCCCACCCGGTGGCGGTGCGCTTGGTCGACCGTCCACGAGGCGCTCTGACGCCTTCCGCCATCAGCCCTTCCGCGACGCGGCGGGCAGGCCATTCGGCGCCGAGCACGCGGTAGGCCTCGACCGCCCGGGTCAGTTCCTCGCGGGCCTCCCGGCGGCGGGCCGACCGCGCCAGCATCAATGCGGCGACCTCATGGGCGAGTGCCGCGAACAGCGGACGGGAGGCCGTGCGGTACAGCGCGGCAGCCTCGACCAACCGGCCCGGCTCGTGTTCGGCCAGCCCGGAGCAGAGCTCTGCGGTGGCCCGCAGGGTCGGCGTGGGCAGCGTGGCGGCAGCCTCGTGCGCCGTCGCCGCCAGGGCGATCAGCCGGTCGGTCCGTCCGAGGGTGAAGGCCAGCCGGGCCGTGTCCGGCACCATGAAGTCGGCGAGCGCGGAGCCGCCGGACTGCTCCGGACCCGGCCGACAGGACTCGACCAGCAGCCGCAGCGCCTGCTCCGGTTCCCCCTCGGACTCGCACAACAGGGCGTACCCCCACCGGTGGACGCCACCGACGGCGATGGGCTCCCGCGAGCCGGAACCGAGGCCGCGTACGAACCGGGTGTGCTCGCAGCGTCGGCCTCGCTGGACCTGGACGAGTGCGGCCACAGCATGCAGTTCCGGCTCGATCTGCCGGACGTCGGCTGACGCCAGACCGGTCCGTACCTCGGCGAGCGCGGCCTCCCACTCCCCACTCAGGAATCCCACTTTCCCCAAGGCGCAGCGGTACCGGGCGTGGAACCTGCCCTCCGGGTCGAACTCGACGCCGGCCCGGAATGCGTCGTACGCGTCCGCCGGGCGGTCGAGGACGAGCAGGCAGTGACCCCGGACGAGTTGCGGGGTCGTCGGGATGTCGAACCCGGTCCGGCGGTCTCCGAGGACGGCGAGCGCCTCGTCGGCCAGCGCGAGCGCTCCCTCGGCGCGCCGGCCGACCAACAGCACGGCTGCCTGTACGCACAGACCGTGGGCCGTCGCGTCGGCGTCGCCGACGTCCCGCCCGATCCCGACTGCGTGGGCAGCCTCCTGCTCGGCTGCGGCATGGTCGGCGCGCAGGTGGCGGCAGTGCGCCAGGAGCCCGTGGAAGCGCGCCGACTGACTTTCGGTCAGGGCGCCGCCGCGCAGAGCGGCACGACAGAGGTCCGTGCACTCGGACAGTCGTCCTTGGCGGAGGAGCGCCTGGGCAAGCCACCACTGTGTCGTCCCCTGCCACGGCGCCGGCAGCCCGCCCGACAGCAGCCGCCCGGCGGCCTGTTCGGCCTCGGTGAACCGACCCGCGCACACCAGTGCCCCGACCAGTTCGGCCTCCAGGTCGGGGGTTTCCGGTCCCATCGCCCGCCGCAACAGGTCCACCGCCAGTCCGGGTGCCCGAGCGATCAGGCGGTCGAGGGCGGACCGGAGCCACGGCAGGTCCGGTCCGCCCACATCCGGCGCCTTCAGCAGATGCTCGGCCACCCGGTCGGGTGGCACGTGCGAGTCGGCGAGCGACCGGCCGATCTGCTGGTGCAGGGCGGCCCGGATGGCCGGGGCGTGGCTCTCCTCCAGGACCCGCCGGACCAGGTCGTGGCGGAACGCCAGGCCGTCCGGGTGCTCCCGCAGCAGCCCTGCCGCGATCGCCTCGGACACCGGTTCCATCAGCTCGAAGGCCGACCGCTGCAGCACGGCTGTCATCTCGGCTGCGGTGAACGCCGGGCCCAGCAGCGCGAGCACGCGCAGCAGCTCACGGGTGGCACCGCTCAGCGCGTCGATCCGACGCAGGACCGTCCGCCTCAACGAGGCGGGGACCGGCGGCGGGTCGTCGACGAGCTCCGCCCCCGACTCGCGCACGCGAATCTGCCCGGCCTCGACCAGCGCGCGGACCAGCCCCTGGACGTAGTACGGGTTTCCGGCTGCGCCTGCCACCAGTTCCAGTAGCGCCTCGTCGGGCGCGCCGCCGACCTGCGCGGCCACGAGCCTCGCGACGTCCCGCCCACCCAGCGGCTGGATCTCCACCACCGGCACGCCGCGACCGGCCAGTGAGCGCAGCGCCCGGCCCGGCGCACCGCCGTCGCCGAACGGCCGACTGGTGAGCACGACGAGCAGCGGCAGGTGTTCGAGCGCCCTGCTGAGGCGGTGCAGGACGACCAGGCTCGCGGCGTCGGCCCAGTGCAGGTCATCCAGCAGCAGTGCCACCGGAGTGCTCGCGCACCAGTCCTCGAGCAGCACCAGCAGGGCTTCGGCGACCACCGAACCGGGCCCGGGCCCGCCGGCCGTCGGCACGGCGGGCTGCTCCGCCCGAAGCAGCTCACGAAGGCGCGCCACGTCCGGCCGTGCCGTCGGCTCACCCGTGGTGAGGCAGGCCAGCACGGCGGCAAAAGGCCGTCGCTCCTCGAGTTCGCTCGCGGCCCCGCGCAGGACGGTGATCCCCGCGTCACGGCACAGCTGCCCGGCCAGGTCCAGCACGGCGGTCTTCCCGATTCCCGGCTCGCCGGTGAACACCACCACCCCACCGCGCCCGTCGGCCACCTGCTGGACGAGCCCGCCGAGCCGCTCGCGCTCGCCCTCCCGACCGATCACCGCGCTCGACGTCGACGTCTCCGGCATTCACTCCCCTTCCGCCCCCACCACCTGCCGATCCACGGGCTGAGGAGCGACAACCGACCCAGGTGCCTCAATCGTCGGGAATCTCCCGGAAAGTCAACCACGGTCGACCGGCCGCC
Source organism: Kitasatospora cinereorecta (assembly GCF_024172095.1). Taxonomy (GTDB): domain Bacteria; phylum Actinomycetota; class Actinomycetes; order Streptomycetales; family Streptomycetaceae; genus Kitasatospora; species Kitasatospora cinereorecta. The sequence goes on from NZ_JAMZDX010000004.1 coordinate 779,497, forward strand.
GTAAGCGCGGTCCTCAGCCGCGGGCACAGGCCGACCGCCGGGACGTCGACGAGCAGTACGGCCGCGCACCTCGTGTTCGCCTCGGCGGCGGGCCTGCCCCGCTTCCGGTCGGCTCCGCCCGCCTACGGACATACGACCGACTCGGCCAGGGCGTTTGTGTTGTCAGTTGGTGTTGGTGCCCGCGTCCTGGGGTGCGGTGGCGAGGGTGAAGGCGAGCAGCGCGGTGGCGGTGAAGTCGTCGGCGGATTCGACGGTCTGCCAGGCGCCGACGTGGTCCATGAAACCGGCGCCGCGGCCGTCGAAGGCGGCGAAGGGGTTGCCCTGGCCGGTCGGGCAGGTGCGCATGGTGGGGAAGGAGTTGAGGTCCTTGAGCTTGTCTGCCGCGTTGGGGCCGTTGACGACGCCGCCGAGGAGGATGTCGCCGTCCCCGTTGAGGTCGCCGGCCAGGTTGGCGGCCTGGTGTTCGGGGCAGTGCGGGAAGGTCGTTCCGGCGCCGATGACGAAGGAGGAACCCCACGCGTTGGCGCCCAGGGCCCAGTTGCGCTGCTGGGTGGCGAACGCGGCGTAGCGGGGGTCCCCGGTGGCCTGGTGGTAGAGCTGGGCGGTGGCGGCGAGGCCGAAGGTGTGGGGCACGGAGTCGAAGTCGGTGTAGACGGCGCCGGCCCCGAAGGGGTCGCGGGCCGCGCGGGCGCTGCCGTCGTCGAGCTGGCGCTTGAGGTCGGCGACGAGCTGTTCGCGTGTCACTTCGGTGCGGGTGGTGCCGTCGTCGAGCAGGTGGGCGAGGTCGGCGTGGGCGAGGGCACTGACGTCGCCGAGCCCGAGGGTGCCGAGGCTGTCCGAGGTGATGTACTGCTTGGCCCAGTGTCCGGCCTGCCTGGTCCAGTCGCTCGTGCGCTCGTCCCGCAGGGCCTTGGCGGCGAGGGCGAGCTCGGTGGCGCCGAATTCCATGTCGTCCTGCCAGGACGCCTCGGGGTAGAAGCCGTGGGGGAAGGCGGTGACCAGTCGGTCGCCAGGGTTGGTGTCTGCGAGGGCGTAGATGTGTGCGGCCTTTTCGAGTTCCCCGTGGGCCCGCTCGGGCTCCTCGGCGGCGTCGAGCTGGGCGGCCAGGGCGAAGGTGGCGGCAACGCGCCCCGCGAGGTTCGGGCTGATCGGCTTGCCGGGCGGTGCCGCGCGGAAGACCGGCCGGTGCTTGATCAGGTAGTCGGGGTCGCCGGGCTTGACGTCGAGGGCGTCGTCGGCCTCCGGCAGGCGCCACACGTCGTGGTCGGAGCGGATCTTGCCACTGCCGTCGTCGGTGTCGCCCTTGCCGAGCCCGACCTGGACGTAGAGGGTGCGCGACGTGTCGTCCCACATCTTGTCCAGCCAGTCCAGCCCGTGGCGTGCCTCGGCGGCGAGCTCCGGCCCCCCGACGGCGGCCGTGCGGTGCGCGAGCAGGAGACTCGCTGTGGAGTAGGAGGCGGTGTGGGTGAACTTGAGGAAGTCGCCGGCGTCGTTCCAGCCGCCCGAGACGTCGATCGGGCCCGCGACGCGCTTGAGGGGCGCGGTCAGCACCGTCTCGTCGTCGGCATAGGCGGGGGTGTCATAGACCGTGGCCTGGCGGTCCGCCAGATGGGACGGCTTGCGGCGAAGTTCCGTGGGGACCACGTCGGCGCCGTCGCGCTGGGCCTGGAAGAAACGGACGTTGTCCTGGATGAGCTTGCCGAAGAGGTCGTCCGCCGCGGCGATGCGGAACGTCGGGGAGACGGCGGCGACGGGCCCGGACACCTCGATCCGGTAGTCGCCCGGCTCGGTCAGCGGCGACAGGTCGAGCGTGTGGACGGCCTTGTACGTGCCGTTCCAGCCTCCGGTGGAGGAGCCGACCTTGCCCTTGAGGACCTCCTTCCCGGAGGAGTCGAGGACTCGGAAGGAGGCCTTGGACGCGGAGACGGAGGTCATCAGGTGGGCCTGCTTGGCCTCGCCGGGTGTGTAGCCGACCTGGTCGACGCGCACCACCGCCTGTGGAGCACCCGCAGCCCGGGAGTCCGCGCCCTGCGCGGACTGGACACAGTGGACCGCGGCAACGGTGGCTGCCAGGCCGGCAGCGGTCATGCCGATGACGCGCTTACGCATACGGATCTTTGCCATGCCCGCAGACTGTCAGCGGGTCCATGAAACGAACATGAGGCAGGTACGAAACCCCAGCGCTGCCTACGCGACGTCTCGCCACCGCACCCATACCGCGCCAATCACGACTACCCCGGCTTTCGCGCTCTTTTCGATCCGTTAGGCTCGCCCGCCATGCGCGTACTTGTCGTCGAGGACGACCCCGAACTCGGCCCCGTGATCACCCGCGGTCTACGTGAGACCGGCTTCGCCGTCGACTTCGCCACCGATCTCGCCGACGCCGACTTCAAACTCGCGGTCAACACCTACGACTGCCTGGTCGCCGACCGCACCCTGCCCGACGGGGACGCGCTCACCCTCGTGTCCGCCCAGCGCAAGGCCGGCTCCACCCTGCCGGTCCTCCTGCTCACCGCCCTCGACGCGGTCAGCGACCGCGTGGCCGGATTCGAGCACGGCGCCGACGACTACCTCGTCAAACCCTTCGCCTTCGCCGAACTCAACGCCCGCGTCCGCACCCTGTGCCGCCGCAGCCGGCCCGCACGGCTGCCGGAACTACGCGTAGGCACCCTGGAACTCGACCTGCCGCGCCGCAGGGTCCGGCGCGACGGCGTACTGCTCACCCTCACCGCGAAGGAGTTCTCGGTCCTCGAGGTCCTGATGCTGCGCGCCGACGAGGTGGTCACCCGCACCGAACTCATCGAACGCTGCTGGGACGAGCAGACCGAACCGCTCTCCAACGTCGTCGACGTCCTCATCGGCCAGCTGCGCCGCAAACTGGGCCCACCCGAGCTCATCTCGACCGTGCGCGGCGTCGGCTACCGGCTCGCCGACCCCGCCACTGATCGGTGATCCCGTCCAGTCCCGCCGTCGCACGCCTCCACCGGGTCCGGTGGGCGACGACCCTGCTCTTCGCCGCGACGACCGCTCTGTGTCTGCTGGTCCTCTCCGTCCTGGCCGTGCGCACCGATGACCGGTCCCGCACGAACGATCTCGACAACGGCGTCAGCCGGCGGGCCGACGGCCTCGCCCGCGCCCTCTACTACGACGCCGGAGTCCTCCACCTCGACGCCCTGGCGGAGGACGACCTCGCTCTGAGCGCGGAGCGGCTCGCCGTCATCCAGGCGCCCGCGCCCGGCCGGCCCCAGATCCGTCACGCGCCCACCGCGCCTGCCGCTCTTCCCGACCAGGCCGGGCTGGACGAGATCTGGAAACAGGTCGAGCACGACCAGGAGACCGTTTTCATCGCCCTGGAGGCCGGCGGCCGGGAGATCCGGTGGGCCGCCGCCCCCGTCTGGGACGGCGACCGGATCGGCGCCGCCGTGCTGGTCGGAGCCGACCCCGCCCAGAGCCGGGCCGCCCACGACCGCCTCGTCCGCCGGCTCGCCCTGGGCTGCGCCGCCCTGGTGCTGGCCGCCGCCGCCGTCGGGCACCTCCTGTCCGGACGGGCCATGCGGCCCGCGCTGCGCGGGCTCGACCAGCAGGAACAGTTTCTCGCGGAAGCCGCGCACGAACTCCGCACCCCGCTGGCCACCCTGCGCCTGGTGGTCGAAAGCGGCAGCGCCTCCCCCACCCGTGCGCCCGCCGCCCTCGACGAAGCGGTCCGTCTCGTCGACCGCCTGGGCCGGCTGGTCACCGGGCTCCTGGCCCGGGCCCGCGTCGAGGCCGGCACCCAGGAGGTCGAGCTCACCCCGCTGCGACTCGACCAGGTGGTCGAGCAGACCGTCGAGGAACTGCCGGACTGCAGCGGCGTCACCGTCACCACCGAAGCCGTCATCGTCAACGGCGACCCCGAACTGCTCGCCCAGGCCGTCCGCAACCTCGTCGAGAACGCGCTGCGACACGGCGGCGGAACCCCGGTCGAGGTGAGCGTCACCGCCGACCGCATCACAGTACGGGACCACGGCCCCGGCGTACCGGCCAAGGATCGGAAACGGGTCTTCGAACGCCACGTCACCGGAACCACCAGCAGCGGGACCGGAACCGGCCTCGCCATCGTCACATGGGTCGCCGAACTCCACGGCGGCACCGCTCGACTCCTCCCCGCCCCCGGCGGGGGCCTGCTCGCAGAACTTCTCCTCCCCCCACCCACCAGTGGCTGACACACCGCGGCAAGGCTCCTCGCCGGGTCGTCCCACACAACGCAAGCAGCATGCCGAGCTCCCTGAGGCAGATCAGCGGCCCGCGCACAGCGGAGGAAGAAACAGGAGCGGCGCCACCAGGAGTCCGCGCTCCTCGCCCTGACCGCCTCGGCATCGGCGGCGGCGAGCCGGGACGGCTTCCGGTCGGACTCCTTCGTTCTGGCAGGACGTGCACACCAGCTCGCCCCCACACGGGCTACCGCTGGGTGGTCTCAGCGATCACGGCTGGAGTGCGGCCCACACCCGGCCCGATGAACCGCAACCCACCACAGCGCCCCGGCCGCCGGCCAAGTCCCTGCACACGAGAATCGGTGAGGCTGGAGACAGCCCCCGATCCCACGGCACAGCGGACCGAGAAGCGGAGCACGACGATGGCCGACAGCACCACTCCCCCGCCGGCGACGCGCCCACCCACGCCGGACCGACGGGCCGTGCTGCGCCTGGCAGCAGGCGCAGCCGCAACAGCAGCCCTGGCGGCCTGCACCGGAACCGGCACCGGTAGGAACGCCCAGTCGATCAGCAGCCCGCCGGCGCCGTCCCCCTCCGGATCGGCAACCGGATCCCCTTCCCCGTCCGCCGCCTCGGCGAGCCCCGCCGACTGGACGGCCCTGACCAAGGACGTGCAGGGCACGGTCATCCTGCCCGGAGACGTCCGGTACACCCCGGCCAGTCGCCAGTACCAGCCGCAGTTCGACACGGTCCGGCCTGCCGGCGTCGTCTACGTGGCGAACGCCCAGGACGTCGTCACCTGCCTGGCATTCGCCCGCCGCTACGCCGTTACCGTGGCGCTGCGCAGCGGCGGCCACAGTTACGGGGGCTGGTCCGCGGGACCGGGACTGGTGCTGGACGTGGGGCGGCTGAACACCGTGACGGCATCCGGGGGCGGCGCCACGGTGGGGGCGGGGACACGACTGATCGATATGTACACAGACCTGTCCGGGCAGGGCGTCACCGTCCCGGCCGGCACCTGCCCGAGCGTCGGTGTGGCCGGTCTGACGATGGGTGGCGGGGTGGGGGTGACCTGCCGAGCGTACGGACTGACCTGCGACAACCTGACGGGCGCCCAGGTGGTGACCGCTGACGGGCGGACGCTTCGGGTGGATGCCGGGGCGGACCCGGACCTCTTCTGGGCCCTGCGCGGCGGGGGCGGGGGCAACTTCGGGGTGGTCACCTCGCTGGAATTCCGCACCCACCCGGCGGTGGACTGCGCGTACGCGACGCTGTCCTGGCCGTGGTCCTCGGCGGCGGCGGTGGTGCGGGCCTGGCAGGCCTGGGCACCGTCCGCCCCCGACCAGCTGTGGGCCAACCTGCACCTGGACGCCTGGCCGGACGGACGGACGGCGATCGGCAGCACCGTCAACTACCTCGGTTCGAAGAGTGAACTGGGCAAGCTGATCGACCGGTTGGACGTTCAGCCGTCCTCGGTGAGTCTCCACGCGAAGCCCTATCTGGACACCATGCAGGTGATGGGCGGGGTGTCGGGGTGGTCGCAGGCCGCCGCCCACCTGGCGGGCACGCTGCCGGGTCAGGACCCGCAGGGGCGGCTGACCCGCGTGTCGTACGCCTCCCGGTCCGACTTCTACACCCGCTCCATCAGCGACACCGGCATCGCGACGCTGGTCGCCGGGCTGGGGCGCTACGCGCGGACCGCACCGCAGGGCGGCAGCGCGACCGTGGCGTTCGACGCGCTCGGCGGAGCCGTCAACCGCATCCCACCCGGGGACACCGCCTTCGTGCACCGCAGCGCGCTGTTCCTGGCCCAGTACAGCGCCTACTTCCCGGAGGCGGGCCCGACGTACACCAGCGGGGTGGACCAGTCACGGGTGTGGCTGGACGACGTGTGGTCGGCGATGCGGCCGTACGCCGGCGGAGAGGCCTACCAGAACTACCTCGACCCGCAGTTGAGCACCTGGGAGCAGGCCTACTACGGAGCGAACGCGGCACGGCTGCGGCAGGTCAAGCGGAGCTACGATCCCACCGGACTCTTCCGGTTCCCCCAGGGAGTGCCGGTCGGAACCGATTGACGAGCCACCCCTCCACGTCACCCCCGCCCGAGCTGACCTCCGTCCTGCTCGTCGAACCAGCCGCTCCGAGAAGCGATCTCCGCGGCGGTAGCGCAGCCGGCCGACTCCTGCGGCACCGAGGAGCACCCGGCCTGAGACCCGCCACCGGGGAATCACGGCCGCTGCCGCCGAGAGAGGAGTCACTAACGGTCGGGACACGGCGGCGACATGCGGGGGAAACGGGCCATCCCTAATTTCTGTCGAACGACAGGAATAGGCGGTACCTCGCCTCTGCGACAGGGGAATGCCATGACCGTTGCCACCGACCGGACCCCGTCCGCCGCTCCTCCGCCCGGCAACGCCGCCGACGCCTCCCTCGCCGGGTTCGGCTACCGGCAGGAGCTGCGGCGACGGATGGGGCGGTACGCCTCCTTCGCTGCCGGATTCTCCTTCATCTCCGTGCTGACGACGGTGTTCCAGTTCTTCTCGCTCGGCTACTCCTTCGGGGGAGCGCTGTTCCTCTGGACCTGGCCGGCCGTCCTCGCCGGTCAGCTGCTGGTCGCCGCCTGCTTCGCCGAACTCGCCGCCCGCTACCCGATCTCCGGCGCGATCTACCAGTGGTCGACCCGGCTGAGCAGCCCGGCGTTCGGCTGGTTCACCGGCTGGATCATGGTGGTCGGCCAGGTGGTCGTGGTCGCCGCGGCGGCGCTCGCGCTGCAGGTCGTCCTGCCGACCGTCTGGTCCGGCTTCCAGCTGGTCGGCGGCGATCCCGCTCCCACCACCGTGACCGGCGCGGCCAACGCCGCCGTCCTCGCCCTCGTCCTGCTCGTCCTCACCACCCTCCTCAACGTCCTCGACAACCGCGTCCTGTCCGCCGTCAACCGGGTCGGGGTCACCGCCGAGATCGTCGGCGCGGTCCTGATCGTCCTGCTCCTGCTCACCCACGCCGAGCGCGGTCCCGCCGTCGTCCTGCGGACGGGCGGTCAGGGCGGGTCGTTCGCCGCGCTGCTGGTCGGCTCGTTCGCCGCCGCGTACGTCCTGATCGGCTTCGACAGCGCCGGCGAGATGAGCGAGGAGACCGTCGACCCGCGCCGCACCACGCCCAGGACCGTCGTCACCTCCCTCGCGGTCGCCGGTGTCCTCGCCGGGCTGCTGGTTCTCGGCGGACTGCTCGCCGCGCCGAGCCTCACCGACGGGCGCCTCGCCACCGAGGGACTCGGCTACGTCCTCACCAGCAGCCTTCCCGCCGGGGTCGGCAAGGCCCTGCTGGTGGATGTCGCGGTGGCGATCGCCGTGGCCACGCTCGCGATCCAGACGGCCGGCACCCGGATGCTGTTCTCGATGGCCCGCGACGGCGTACTCCCCTGGTCGGCGCGGCTGTCCACGGTCTCCCCGCGCACCGGGATGCCCTACGTTCCCGCGCTGGTGGTCGGCGCCCTGGCCGCGGCGCTCGTGCTGCTCGACCTGGCCTCTCCGGCGGCGATCCTGGCCATCGGCACCACCTGCATCGCGATGCTCTACCTCGCCTACGCGATGGTCACCGGGCCGATGCTGCTCCGACGCCTGCGCGGCACCTGGCCCGGCCCGGACGGCGGCGAGCGCGACGAACGCGGCGACCCGCTCTTCTCGCTCGGCCGCTGGGGGCTGCCGGTCAACGCCCTCGCCCTCTGCTACGGCCTCCTCATGACGGTCAACCTGGCCTGGCCCCGCGCCGTGGTGTACGACCCCGAGGGCGGCCACTGGTACTTCCAGTGGTTCACCGTCCTCTTCCTCGCCGCCACCCTCGCCGCCGGAGCCGTCTACCGCACGGTCGGCTCCCGCCGCCGGTCCGCGGCAGGTCTGCCCGGGAGTTGATCGCGGCGGGGGAGATTCGTTCCACGACGGAGGAGTGGCGGGAGGACCGGATCGGCAGTGCGCCGCGGGGTGCGAACCACGGTGCTGCGCAGGATCGATGCGGGGTTCGCCGTGATCGGGGACGTCAAGTTCCTTTCCGGATGCTCGGCGCTGCCGACCGACGAGCCCGCGGGTGGTGCGGCTGTCGGAGCTGCCCCGGTCGCGGCGGCCGGCGTCCCTCGCCGATGGACCGGCAACGGGACCGGCCGGCCCAGGAGATCGCGCAGCCGTCGAGCCGACGCGGGATCCCCGCCGACCCCGACCGTCAGGACTCGTCGATGCGGAACCCGATCCTGCGGGCCCGATCCGCGACGGTGGCGAAGTCCGCCGAGGCGGAGAGCGCCGCGACCGAGCGCCGGGTCAACGGGGTACCGGCCAGGACCGCCGCCACCGCGTCGCGGTCCACGGAGAGTTCGTAGTAGTCCGCGGCGTGGCGCAGGTACGCGTCCGGGCTCCGGTCGACGAGAAGGTCGAACAGCCAGTCGGAGCCGTCCGTCTCGCCGTCCTCGAACTCCACCGGACCGCTGCGCCATTCGCCGTCGCCGGTCTCCCGCCACAGGCACACCGTCGCGTCGAAGAAGTCCTCGCACTGGAACAGCGGCGCCGACGGGTACGCGGACAGCGCGGCCGGTAGGCCATCCAGCAGTCCGGGCCAGTGCACGCGGTCGTCCTCCCGCCAGGGCGTGGCGTCGCTCTCGTGGTCGAACCCGTAGAGGAACACCCCGGCCGGGTCGAACACCACCGCGTACTCGTCGCCCGAGCCGTTCACCATGCGGGCCAGATCCGCCCCCTCCCGCCAGTCGGGAACGAAGGTGTGCAGGGGGTCGCGCGGGTCGAGCACGGCGTCGAGCAGCGCGACCGCCCGGCAGTGGGCGCGCAGCGTGGTGGGGTCGGGCAGCGAGGACAGCAGTTCACGAACGGTCACGGTGCCCAGTCAACACGGCCGCACCGACACCGTCGGTCGCGGAACGGACCCGACGGTCGCGGCGGGACGCCGCTACGCCCGGGCGAGGAGTCCCCGCCCCTCGTCCGCGAACCGCGCCAGCTGCTGCGGCTCCACGCCCACGACCCGCAGGGCCGCGTCGGCCGTCGCCTCCGCCAGGGCTTGCGCGTCGCGGCCCGGATCGGCGCGGCGGATGAGGATGACACTCTCGGTGAGGCCGAAGAGCAGGTCGGTCCGGCACGACAGGTCGGCGGCGCCGAGGGCCGCACCCGGGCCGGTCGCGGCGAGCAGCTCGCCGTACGCGGACTTGAGCTGGTCGCGGACACGGTGGAACTCCGCGAACCGCTCCAGTCGCACCTCGGGCAGCAGGTAGAGCTCGCCGAGGTTGTGCGGACCACCGCACAGCAGGGCCACGTCGGAGCGGCACAGCGCCCACAGCCGGGCCTCCGGCGATGCGCCGGCCCGGGCGACCAGGCCTTGGGCGATGTCCAGGGACGGGCGGACGGTCCCTTCCAGGAGCGTGGCGAGGATCTCCTCCTTGCCGGCGAACCAGTGGTACAGGGACGCCTGCCGCAGCCCGGCGCGTTCGGCGACGGCTCGGGTGGAGGTCGCGGTGTAGCCGCCGGTCGTGAAGAGTTCGGCGGCCGCGGCGAGGACCTCCTCGCGGGGCTCCAGTCCACTGGTGGGCCGGGTCTGGGCGCGCGGGCGGCCGACGCGTCGGCTGGGGGGCGGGCTCACCCTGCGATCCTCGCACACGCCCGGCACCCTCCTGACGTTCCGGCGCGTCGGTGAGCGTCCGGTAACTGCACTGCAACGCAAGGGCAATGACGGTGACTCCGCCCCACCCTAATTTCTGTCGAGCGATAGAAATATGGACCCGGAGGTCGAATCCATGGCGACACTGTCAGCGACGGCATCGACGCGGGGCGCCCGCGACCACGCCCACGCCCAGGGGGGCAGGGCGGTCGACGCCATGCCGGTGCTGCCCGCCCGCGCGTGGCCCGCGCCGCCCGAGGGCGTCGCCCCCGAGGCCCTGGTGTGGGCGGAGACGGTGGCGGGCGGCAACTACACCCACCGGGTCCTCGCCCGGGGCACCGAACTGCGCCTGACCGACCTCGACGGCGACGCCTGCGCGCACCTCCTGCTGTTCTGCGCCGACCGGCCGTGGGAGCGGCTCAACACCGCCGACACCGTCAAGGTGCTCTGGAACGCCTACCTCGGCCCGGGCCACCTGCTGCTCTCCGACCAGGGCCGGGTGCTGGCGTCCGTCGTCGCCGACACCTCCGGCCGGCACGACGCCCTCACCGGCACCTCCACCCTGGCGCGCAACACCGCCCGGTACGGCGACGGCACCGCGCAGTCCCCCTCCCCCGCCGGACGCGAGCTGTTCAAGCTCGCCGCGCTCAAGAACGGCCTCTCACCGCGCGACCTGCCGCCGTCGGTCTCCTTCTTCCAGGGCGTACGGATCGCCCCGGACGGCAGCACCGTCTTCACCGGATCGGCGGGCCCCGGCGCGGGCGTGACGCTCCGCGCCGAACAGGACGTCACCGTCCTGCTGGCCAACGTCCCCCACCCGCTCGACCCGCGACCCGCCTACACCTGCGGACGCCTCGAGGTGCTCGCCCACCGCGCCGCGCCCACCGCCCCCGGCGACCCGCTCTGGGAGGCCACCCCGGAGGGCCGCCGCGCCTTCCTCAATACCGTCGACCACCTCACCGCCCGGGGAATCGCATGACCACCACCGCCGCCCGTGCCCGCGTCGTCCACGACGACACCGTCCCGGCCCGCGCCGCCTGGTCCGCCGTCGTCCGCGAGGGTCAGCTGCTGACCGTCACCGACCTGCACGGCAACCAGGCCGCCGACTTCCTGCTCTACGACGCGCACGACACCTCCGTGCGCTACAGCGCGCCCGACACCGTCCAGGCGCAGGGCAACATCTTCCTGACCACCGGCTCGGTGCTGCTCTCCAACGAGCACACCCCGCTGATGACCGTGGTCGAGGATACCTGCGGCCGGCACGACACCCTCGGCGGCGCCTGCTCCAAGGAGTCAAACACCCTCCGCTACGGGCACCACACCTGGTCGCAGCATGCCTGCGTGGAGAACTTCCTCGCCGAGGGCGCCCGGCACGGCCTCGGCAAGCGCGACCTGGTCTCCAACATCAACTGGTTCATGAACGTGCCGGTCGAACCGGACGGCGCCCTCGGCATCGTCGACGGCATCTCGGCGCCGGGCCTGAAGGTCGTGCTGCACGCCGAGACGGACCTCCTGGTCCTGCTGTCCAACTGCCCGCAGGTCAACAACCCCTGCAACGGCTTCGACCCGACGGCCGTCCGCATGACCGTCACCGAACCGCCCGAGAGCGACGAGGGCTGACCGCCATGACCTCAGACACCGTCCACACCTTCGACACCCTGCTGGTCGCCAACCGCGGCGAGATCGCGGCGCGCATCATCCGCACCGCCCGCCGCCTCGGCCTGCACACCGTCGCCGTCTACTCCGACCCCGACCGCGACACCGAACACGTCCGCCTCGCCGACACCGCGGTCCGGCTCGGCCCGGCGCCGGCCAAGGATTCCTACCTGGACCCCGACCTGGTGCTGAAGGCGGCCGAGAACACCGGTGCGGGCGCCGTCCACCCTGGGTACGGGTTCCTCTCCGAGGACGCCGCGTTTGCCCGCCGCTGCGCCGACGCCGGGATCGTCTTCGTCGGGCCCACCCCGGAGCAGCTGGAGCTGTTCGGCGCCAAGCACACCGCCCGCGCGGCCGCCGAGGCGGCCGGCGTGCCGCTCGCCCCCGGCACCGGCCTGCTGCCCGACCTGCCCGCGGCCCTCGCGGCGGCCGAGCGGATCGGCTACCCGGTGATGCTCAAGGCGACCGGCGGCGGTGGCGGCATCGGCATGCGTGCCTGCCGCTCCGCCGACGAACTCCTCGACGCCTGGGAGCGGGTACAGCGGGTGGCCGCCGCCTCCTTCTCCTCCGCCGGGGTGTTCCTGGAGCGCCTGGTGGAGCGGGCCCGCCACGTCGAGGTGCAGGTCTTCGGCGACGGGCAGGGCCGGGTGGTCACCCTCGGCGACCGCGACTGCTCCCTCCAGCGCCGCCATCAGAAGGTGCTGGAGGAGGCGCCCGCCCCCGGCCTGCCCGACCGCGTCCGCCGCCGGCTCGCCGGCTCCGCCCGCGACCTGTGCGCCTCGGTGGGCTACCGCTCCGCCGGCACCGTCGAGTTCGTCTACGACGCCGCCCGCGAGGAGGCGTACTTCCTGGAGGTCAACACCCGGCTCCAGGTGGAGCACCCGGTCACCGAGGCGGTCCACGGCATCGATCTGGTGGAGTGGATGCTGCGCCTCGCCCAGGGCGACACCGCCGTGGTCGCCGAGCCGCCCCCGCCCGTGGGCCACGCCGTCGAGGCGCGCCTCTACGCCGAGGACCCCTCCCACGACCACCGGCCCAGCGCGGGTCTGCTGACCCGGGTCGCCTTCCCCGAAGGCGTCCGGGTGGACACCTGGGTGGAGGCCGGCACCGAGGTCACCACCTCCTACGACCCCATGCTGGCCAAGGTGATCGCCCACGGCGCCGACCGCGCCGAGGCGCTCGACCGGCTGGACGCCGCGCTCGCGGCGACCCGCGTCGACGGCATCGAGACCAATCTCGGGCTGGTCCGGGCTGCCCTCCGCGACCCCGCCGTACGGGACGCGACGCACTCCACTGCTTCGCTGGCCGCCGTCACCGACCCGACCCCGCGGATCGAGGTCCTCGCGCCGGGCACCCTGACGACTGTTCAGGACTGGCCGGGCCGCACCGGCCACTGGCAGGTCGGCGTCCCGCCGTGCGGGCCGATGGACGACCTCTCCTTCCGGCTGGGCAACACAGCGCTCGGCAACGACCCGGGCGCGCCCGGCCTGGAGTGCACCCTGCACGGCCCGTCGCTGCGCTTCACCCACCCGACGACGGTCTGCGTCACCGGCGCTCCGGCGCCGGTGACCCTGGACGGCGCCGCCGTGCCGCAGTGGGAGCCGGTCACGGTCGGTGCCGGGCAGACCCTGGCCGTCGGAGCCCCCGAGGAGCACGGGCTGCGCACCTACGTGCTGGTCGCGGGCGGCCTGGACGTGCCGACCTTCCTGGGCAGCGCGGCCACCTTCACCCTCGGCCGGTTCGGCGGCCACGGCGGTCGCGCGCTGCGTACCGGGGACGTCCTGCACGGCGGCGAGGCCCGTAGCCGGACCGCGCCCGTGCCGAGTGGCGAGCGTCCGGCGTTCGGCGCCGAGTGGAGCATCGGCGCGGTCGAAGGGCCGCACGCGGCGCCGGAGTTCTTCACCGAGGACGACATCCGCGAGTTCTACGCAGCCGACTGGAAGGTGCACTTCAACTCGGCCCGCACCGGCGTCCGCCTGGTCGGCCCCAAACCGCGCTGGGCCCGACAGGACGGCGGCGAGGCAGGCCTGCACCCGTCCAACATCCACGACACCCCGTACTCGGTCGGCGCTGTCGACTACACCGGCGACATGCCGGTGCTGCTCGGCCCGGACGGCCCCTCCCTCGGAGGCTTCGTCTGCCCGGCGACCGTCGTCACCGGCCAGCGCTGGAAGCTCGGGCAGCTGCGGCCCGGCGACACCGTGCGCTTCGTACCCGTGACGGCGCGGGCCGCCCGCGAGCTGCGCCGCCGCCCGGCCGCTCCCGCGCAGGCCGACCGCGACGCGATCGTGGACGGCGGAGTCCTCACCCGCCTGGCGGAGACCGCCGACCGACCCTGCGTCACCTACCGGCGAAGCGGCGACGACAACCTGCTCGTCGAGTACGGGCCGATGCAACTCGACCTGGCGCTGCGGATGCGGGTGCACGCCCTGGCGGAGGCGCTCGCCGGACTCGAGCTCGACGGCGTCCTCGACCTGACCCCGGGCATCCGCTCGCTCCAGATCCGGATCGACCCGGACGTCCTCGCGCAGGACCGCCTGCTCGATGCCGTCCTGCGGCTGGAGGACGAACTGCCGGCCACCGACGACCTGGTGGTGCCCAGCCGGATGGTCCACCTGCCGCTGTCCTGGGACGACCCGGCCACCCGCGAGGCCATCGAGCGCTACATGGCGGGAGTCCGCGAGGACGCGCCGTGGTGCCCGTGGAACATCGAGTTCATCCGCCGGGTCAACGGCCTGGACACGGTCGAGGACGTGTACCGGACCGTCTTCGACGCCGAGTACCTGGTCCTGGGCCTCGGCGACGTGTACCTGGGCGCGCCGGTCGCCACCCCGCTGGACCCGCGCCACCGGCTGGTCACCACCAAGTACAACCCCGCTCGCACCTGGACCGCCGAGAACTCGGTCGGCATCGGCGGCGCGTACCTGTGCGTCTATGGCATGGAGGGCCCGGGCGGCTACCAGTTCGTCGGCCGCACCACCCAGGTGTGGTCGGGCTGGCAGCAGCGCGGCGCGTTCGAAGCCGGCCGGCCCTGGATGCTGCGCTTCTTCGACCGGATCAAGTGGTACCCGGTCGACGCCGAGGAACTGCTGGAGCTGCGTGCGGACCTCACCTCCGGCCGGTTCGCGCCGAGGATCGAGCCGGGCACCTTCTCGCTCGCCGAGTACCGGCATTTCCTCGACGCCGACGCCGACTCGATCGCCGCCTTCCGGGCCCGGCAGGGCGAGGCGTTCGCCGCCGAGCGCGCGGCCTGGGCGGAGGCGGGCGAGTTCGCCCGCGCGGAGGCCCAGGCCGAGGTCGCCCCGCCGGTCACCGACATCGCGGTGCCTGCCGGTGGCAGCCTGGTCGAGGCCGAGTTCACCGCCTGCGTCTGGCAGGTCAACGTCGAGCCCGGCGACCGGGTGACGGCCGGTCAGCAGCTGCTCGCGCTGGAGGCCATGAAGATGGAGTCACCTGTCCTCGCTCCCGCCGACGGCGTCGTCGAAGCCGTGCTGGCCGGCCCGGGCAGCCAGGTCGAGGCGGGTACCGCTCTGCTCGTCCTCGCTCCCGTCGAGACCGCCGCGCCCGCTCCCCGGACCGCCGCCGTCGCCGCACCTTGGACTGCCGCCGTCGCCGAACCCGCCGAGGTCGCCGAGGTCGCCGTATGAACCGATCGACTCCGCCTGCCGCTGTCGCCACCGCCGTCCACCGGGTGCGGGCCGCCTACGCGCGCATCGCGCAGGTCGACCGGCCCGAGGTGTGGATCGACCTGCGCCCGCAGGCCGAGGCGGAAGCCGACGCCGCCACCGTCGACGCCCGGCTCGCCGCCGGTGCCCGACTCCCCCTGGCGGGGACGGTGTTCGCCGTCAAGGGCAACATCGACGTGGCCCGCCTGCCCACCACCGCCGGCTGCCCCTCCTACGCCTACCACCCCGAGGCCGACGCCCCGGCTGTCGCCCGGCTGAAGGCCGCCGGCGCCGTGCTCCTGGGCACCACCAACATGGACCAGTTCGCCACCGGCCTGGTCGGCACCCGCAGCCCGTACGGCGCCGTCCGCAACGCGGTCGACCCGCGCTACGTCTCCGGCGGCTCCTCCTCCGGGTCGGCGGTCGCAGTCGCCCTCGGCATCGCGGACCTGGCGCTGGGCACCGACACCGCCGGCTCCGGCCGGGTGCCCGCCGCGTTCAACGGCATCGTCGGCCTCAAGCCCACGGTCGGGCTGGTCCCGACCGAGGGCGTCGTCCCGGCGTGCGCCTCGCTCGACTGCGTGACCGTGTTCGCCCGCACCCTCCCGGAGGCCGAACGGGCGCTCGCCCACCTGGTCTCCCCACCCGGCCGCGCACTGCCGTCCCTCCCCCAACGCCGCCCGGGCCCCTGGCGGATCGCCGTCCCCGATGCCGAGCAGCTCGGCGAGCTGGACCCGGGCTGGGCCGACGCTTTCGCCGCGGCCGCCACCCGGCTCGCCGACGCGGGTGCGCAGCTCCTGCCCGTCGACCCGACTCCGTTCGTCGAGGCGGCGGCGATGCTGTACGAGGGTGCGTTCGTCGCCGAGCGCTACGCCGCCGTCGGCGCATTCCTCGACGCGCACGCGGGCTCCGCCGACCTCGACCCCACCGTGGCCGGGATCATCGCCCGGGCCGGCGGCATCCCCGCCCACCGGCTCTTCGCCGACCGGGCGAGGCTCGACGCACTCCGCGCGAGAGCGCTCGCCTCCCTCGCCGACGCGGACGCCCTGCTGCTGCCCACCACCCCCGGCCACCCCACCCTCGCCGACGTCGCCGCCGACCCGCTGGGCGCCAACGCCCGACTCGGCCGCTTCACCAACTCCACCAACCTCTTCGACCTGGCGGCGGTCGCCGTCCCGGCGGGCGAGGTGAGGGGGTTGCCGTTCGGCGTGATGCTGATCGGCGCGGCCTTCACCGACCGGACGCTCGCCAGGATCGCGGCACTCCTCACCGCCCCACCGCTGCCCCTGGCGGTGGTCGGCGCCCACCTCACCGGTCAGCCGCTGAACGGCCAACTCCGCGCCCTCGGCGGCCGGTTCGTGCGCACCACCACGACGTCCGCCGCCTACCGCCTGTACGCGCTGGACACCGTGCCGCCGAAACCCGGCCTGGTCCGCACTCCCGACGGCGGCGCCGCGGTGGAGGCCGAGGTGTGGCAGCTCCCCGCTTCCGGCCTCGGCGCCCTGCTCGCCGCCCTTCCCCGCCCGATGGCGCTCGGACCCGTGGAACTCGCCGACGGCAGCCACGTCACCGGCTTCCTCTGCGAGCCGGCAGCGCTCCGGGGCGCCCGGGAGATCACCCGGTTCGGCGGCTGGCGGGCGTACCTCACCGCCGGTACCCCGACGACACGTTCGTGACGCCGCTCCACGGCCATCGGCACATGCGACGACATCTGGGGCGACTACGCCGGCGCCGGACCGGAGTGCGACGAATACCCCTTCTCGTCCACCTACGAGGGCGCGTCGCTCGGCGACAGGCGGTACTCCGCCCGCTTGATCGAGGCGGCCGACAACAAGGCCGAGGCACCGAGATCCAGGCGGTGTACACCGTAAACCGGATACGTCCACCACGCCCGCGCTCAGGTCCGGCCGAGGGTTCGGGTGACGCCTGCCGGGGCCGCGGTGGTGAGCGCCCAGCCGGTGACGACCAGGAGACAGCCGACCACCGGCAGGTGGACCGGGCTATTCGGTGCTGTTCGAGGAGCTGCGGGCCTGCTGCATGCGACCGGCGGGCAGGGCCGTGCGGAGCTGATCCTGCCGCCGCGGGCGCCGGAGCAACTGCCGGTGCTGGTGGAGTACGACCGGACGTTGTCCGGGATGTAGGCATCTGAGTCGTACACCTGGATGAGGCCGTGGTCGGACAACGACCCGTTCTACGTCAGGATTTGCTCAGTAACCCGGCCGGCACCAGGGAGCGTTGATGCAGGTCAGGGCCAGCCGGGTGGCTTCGCGGATGCGGTGGCCTCGGCGCGGGCGATCGCGTCGCAGGAGGCCCGGGCCTGGACGGCGGCCCAGCCGGACGGGAGTTGCGCCTCCGATGCAGCGGCCGTCGCACGCGAACGCAGGGCACGCAGGGCCTGTGCCTCCGCGGCAGAGAGGCCCATCTCCTGGTAGTCCCCGAGGTCGGTGCTGGCATCGCCGGCCAGGAAGCCCTGAAGGTAGAAGGTGAGCTGTCGCACGCACGGCTCCGTCGGATCGACTGAGCCCGACGGAGAGACGGCCGGAGCATCCGGTCGGGAGGCGGACGACGCCGACCGGTCCGCGGGTGCGGCGCACCCGGCCGTCACGGCGGCTGTCACGGCCAGCCCTGCCGCCCATCGCCTCAGCATCCGGTCATTCTGCCAGCCACGGGTCCGGATCGGCCAGAGTCCGGTGCCGCCCGGCAGTGGGCTGTCGAGGGTGCGGCGGGACGGGCCGGCGGGGCAGCGGCGTGGACGGCAGTGCCGGACGCGGCGGTGGCGGAGCTGGACGCTGCACCCGCCCCCCCGCAGGGGCCAACCACACCCGCGAAAGCCGCGCGGCGGGCAGGGCCGTGACGGCCCACCAGAACCTGGCCCCCACGCGTCCCACCCTTGGCCGGGGCCGGCAGCAACCGGCCCACCCCGAGCACACCGGCCCCCGGCCGAAGACGGCGGACCCAGGGGCCGGCAGGGCGCACCAGCGGGCAGCCGGGAAGAAGTAGCTGCAGCGCCGAACGCCGTCATACCGGGGTCCTACAGAGGACTTGGCACCCCGGTACGACGGTTTCCGTTTCCCCTTGCCCGTACCGTCGCCCGTGTCCGAGGCGAACACGGAACCGAACGAGGGGGAACGGCGATGAACAGGCGAGGACGGGCCGCGGTGGCGGCACTGCTGGCGGCGACGGCGACACTGGGCGTGATCGGCGCACCGGTCGCGGCGGCGGCGGCGGAGCCGAGACGGGGCACCGAGCAGCAGGCCAGGGCCTGGCTGCCGCAGCCCACCGGCCCGTACCCGATCGGCACGACGTCCCTGCAGCTCACCGACGACCACCGGGACGACCCCTGGACACCCGGGCAGCACCGCACGCTGATGGTCAGCCTCTGGTACCCGACCACCCGGCCCGCCACCGGCAATGACCGCGCGCCGTACATGCTTCCCGCCGCCGCCGACCACTTCGGCAGCGCCGACAGCGTCGCCCAGAGCGAGAACCGCTTCGAGCCCGGCCGCACCGACTGGGCAGGCATCCGCACCCACGCCCGCGCCGACGCGCCCGCCCTCCCCGGCGGCAGACGACCCGTCGTGCTGTACTCGGCGGGCTTCGGCGACCCCCGCACCTGGGGCACCGCCCTGGTGGAGGACCTCGCCTCGCGCGGCTACGTCGTCGTCACCGTCGACCACACCTACGACGCCTCCGAGGTCGCCTTCCCCGACGGGGACCTCGCCACCTCCGTCCTCCTCGCGCAGATGGCCCGGCCCGGCATCGACATGGGCGCCTTCCTGCGCAAGATCCTGCAGACCCGGGTCGACGACACCCGCTTCGTCCTGGACCGGCTCGCCGGGCTGCGCCACGACGCGCAACTGCCGGCCGGCCTCGCCGCCTCCCTCGACCTCGACCGGATCGGCATGGTCGGCCACTCCGGGGGCGGCTCCACGGCCCTGCAGACCATGCACGACGATCCGCGCCTCAAGGCCGGCGTCAACCTCGACGGCCAACTGCACTTCCCCGGCCCGGACGGCACCGGGGTCCACCTGTCCACCGTCGCCGAGGACGGCCTGACCCGGCCCTTCCTGCTCATGGGCACCCAGGAGTCCGACTCCGGCAGCTACCACCAACAGCCCGGCTGGGACGCCCTGTGGCAGCACAGCACCGGCTGGCACGCCGACGTCACCCTCGCCGGCTCCCGCCACGGCTCCTACACCGACGCCCAGTCCCTGCTGCCCCAGCTCGCCCACCAGGGCGCGATCAGCGGGGAAGCCCTGACCCGCGACGTCGGCGACGTCCGCCCCGACCGCGCGGTCCTGTCCACCCGCTCCTACGTCGCGTCGTTCCTCGACCGCTGGCTGCGCGGCCACGACGACCACCTCCTCGACGGCCCGTCGCCGCGCTTCCCCGAGATGGTCTACGAGCGGTAACGCGCAACGGGAGCCGTGTGCGCGCACCCGCTCGGCCAGCACCAGGGCCGCGGTGCGCACCTGCTCCACCAGCGATCTGGAGTGCCAGGACTGCAGTTCCTCGTTGGAGCGCTGTGCCAGCTCTCGCAGGTCCTCGTCCGTCACCAAAGGACATCGCCGGGTACCGAGAAGCCCCCGTGCGCCTCGCTACGGAGGCGGGTGGTCGGCACGGCGGCGGCGGACAGCGCCGTCGACAAAGGATCGATCACGATCAGTTAAGAATACCGATAAAAGTAGCTGCACGTAGTATTCGTATAGCGGCCCTGCACCCCCTTGAAGAAGCACCGTAGGGGTGCGAGACTGACGGCAAGGCAGATCGAATGCAATATACCGCCATCGCGCGCCATCGACCCGAGGAGTGATGTCATGGCGTACGCGAGTTGGATTCACGGGAACGCCGTCGCAGTGGAGTCGCCGGAGAGCCTCGCACGGGTGGGACACTTCGGGTGGCGTGCCGACATGTCCATCAACCCCGGGATGTCCAACTGCTTTCACATCACCGTCCCGACACCGGCGATCGCGTTCGAAGGGGAGCATTGAACCGGGTTTGACGGGCAGAACGAATTCGTTCCGGACCAGCCGCACGCAGCGGTCGCCGGCATCGGAATTTCTTTCCTCTGTGTCGCGGTGGGCGGCGACTTCACCGCCTGAAATATCTGAATGACCCGAACTGCCTCAATTGCCCCTGACGACCGCGCGCTGCCGGCTGTCGGTCACGTCCGACGTGCCATCCGGCGTCGGGCCGGACAGCAATCGACAGGACGGACAGCGGTCGCCGGTGCGAAGTCCGGAGGCGGCAGGGATCGGCGACACGCGGGACATCATCGAGTGGTCAAGGCCGGCCGTACGTGCGACGCCAGGGGCTGTCGAGTGCGGGTCGGCCCAAGGAGACGACGATGACTGAGCAACATGTGGTGCTGGAAGGAAGCAAGCGGCCCTCCATGGCCGATGCGACCCGAGTGGCGGACGCGGACGCCCAGGCTCCGGTGAGCGTGACCGTCACCCTTCGCGGGAAGGTGGTCATCGACGACCGGATCCCCACCGAGCGGCGCGAGGACGCCGAGAAGACCAAGGCCGTCCTGGAACGCTACGGCCTCACGGTCGACGAAGTCCGGCTCCAGCCGGGCAGTGTGGTGGCCAGCGGTCCGGTGAGCGCCATGAACGCCGCCTTCCAGACGGACCTCGGCATCTACCGCACTGCCGAGCAAGGCGAGCTCCGCGGCCGCGAGGGCCAGTTGAAGATCCCGTCCGAGCTGGCGGGGGTCGTGACCGGGGTCTTCGGTCTCGATGAGCGGCGGGTGGCGCGGCGGGCCGCCGCACAAGGCGCGGGCACGGGCGTCCACGGATCGTTCACGCCGGCAGACCTCGAGCGCCACTACGACTTCCCCGACGGCCTCGGGGAGGGCCAGAAGATCGGGATCGCCGAGTTCGCCCCGTGCGGGTACTTCGGCAGCGATCTGCAGGCCTTCTGTGCCAGCCACACACTCCCCACCCCGCACGTCGATGTCGTGCCCCTCGGCTTCCACCCGCCCCGAACCCTTCACGCAGCCCGGCAGCTGTCGCCGCAGGCCGAAGACGGCGCGGGCGAGGTGATGATGGACGTGGAGATCATTGCCGGTCTCTGCCCGGCGGCTCGGATCCCGGTCTACTTCGTCCCGTGGACCCAGAAGGGGTGGATCGATCTGATCGACCAGGCCATCGCGGACCGGCCGGTGGCTCTCTCGGTCAGCTACGGGCTTCCGGAGGAGGATCCCCAACTCTCCTCCGCCGCCCGTGACGAGGTCTACAAGCGCCTTGAGGGTGCGGCGGGCCTCGGGGTCACGGTCTGTGTCGCCTCCGGTGACGACGGAGCCGGGGCTCAGCTCGAAGACGGCGCCGCCCATGTCAGCTTCCCGTCCACCAGCGACTCCGTCCTCGCCGTCGGCGGCAGCGAGATCGCGTCCGCCGGCCAGGAAGTGTCCTGGTGGGAGGCGCCGGGGCGCCGAAACGCCGGCGGCGGCGCGAGCGGGGGCGGCGTCAGTGCCGTCGTCGACCGCCCGCAGTGGCAGGACAACATCGACGTCGACTCCCTGAACCCGGGCGCCCCCAAAGGGCGGGTCGTACCGGACGTGGCCGCGCTCGCCGGCGCCCCCGGCTACGACGTGACCTTCGAGGGTCAGCCCCAGGCCCTCGGCGGCACCAGCGCCGCCACCCCGGTGTGGGCCGCACTGATCGCCCGCGTCGACGCCGCACTGCCTGCAGGCAAACGGCAGCGCTTCCTCACTCCCCTGCTCTACAAGAGCATCAACGGGCAGACAGTCGGCCAAGCAGTCTGCCGCGACATCTCGACCGGCCACGACAACCGATCCAACCCCCCGTCGCCGGGCTACCCGGTCAATACCGGCTACGACGCCGTCACTGGCTGGGGCATCCCGGACGGCACCGCACTGGTGAAGGAACTCCAGGGCGTCTGACCCCACGTCAGGACACGCCCGTCGTGCCCCAGTGCCGCCCCGCTGCCGAAGGACGCGTTCTCGTCGACTCCTGGCAGCCCGCCAAGAAGACCCCCGCCGGCATTCGACGGGGGTCTTCGGCATGCCCTCCCCGGTCTTGCCGGCCACCCGGCGGCGGACCCGGCTGGGCCGTCGCGCCTCCTGCGACGATGCGCATTCGCCGCGAGATGCGTCCGCTCTCCGTGGGGACGAAGGTGGGCGGATGTACAGGACGCGGAGGGAGAAGGTCATGCGGTTCGACGACTCCGGCACGGAATCCGTCTGGGACTATCCCCGCCCGCCGGTGGCGGTGCCCTCCCGAATCCGCGGCCCGTTCAAAGGCGCACCCGGGACGGGCGGCTGGTGAAACAACCGGCAGAGCGTCGTGGCTCATCGCGTGGGGCCGGCGATGCCGGTTCGGGTAGCCGGGGAGGCGAGTGCTCGCATCGTGCCGGGGCCACCGATTCGGGGTGGCGGTGGTGCCGGCCGGCCCCGTCACCGTCGGCTCCGGGATCGTGCTGCTGGTCCTCCGCCTCGGCCGATCACTGCGAGCCGGAAGCGCCACCTGACCCGCTCGACTCCACCGGCTCCGACGAAGCCGCAGCCCAGGGCAGAACACCTGGTGAACGCCACCGGGTGAGCTCAACCGCCGGCTCCGTCACCGCCCGCAGCGGCGGCCTACCCGGGCGGTACGGTGCGGGCGCGGCGCCTGGCGTCGCTCCACGCCGGAGCGGGCAGCTGGGGTGCTGGACAGCCACGCGACGACGACCCGCCCCACCCGACGACCGCTTCATGCGTCGACGAGGCTGTCGAGCAGGTCTTCGGCGGCCGCGAGGAGCGCCTCGTGATCGACGATCGCGAGCGTGGGAACGGCGGCGGTCCACGGGCCGGCCGCCAGGAGCTGGGCCGCGAGATCGGCTGCCTGTTCGTGATCGCCGCGCGCAGCGAGGTCGTACGCCTGCTCGGCCAGAAGCCGGACCTGGGGACTGACGCCGACGAGAGCCGACTTCATGGGATCGGGCGCCGCGATCTTGGGCCGATTCGTCGGCCGCGCGAGGTGCGCGAGGGCGGCGCGTCGGCTCGGGAAGTGGCTGATCGCACGGGCGATGCTCGTGGCCTGGGTGGGGTGACCGACGTCGGCCAGGTCATCGGCGAGGGTCGTCAGCAGCTGGGCCTGCAAGTGATGCCATTGCTGGGCAGCGCGGGCCACCACGTAGGCCTGGTCGACCGCCTGATCGGCCAGACGCGCTGCGCGGCCGGGCGATCCCGCCGAGTTCAGCGCGCCGATCAGGGCGATGCTCGCCCTGGCCTGTTCCAACGGGTCGGCGATGCGCGCCGCCACCGCCTCAGCGTTCGCGATCACCCGCCCGGCCTGTTCCGGTCGCGCCGCCTCGGCGAGCAGCCGCGCCATCTCGACAAGGACCTGTACGCAGGGCTCCGGGTCGCCGACCGATTCGGCCATGACGGCGGTGAGTTCGACCGCCGCGGTGGCGGCGCGGTCGGCCCGCTCGTCGAATCCTGCGTCGGTGAGTGCCTGCGCCAACGCAACGACAGCGTAGGCCAGTTGGTCCGGGCGGCTGGCCGAACGGGCGGCGGTCCCCGCGAGTTCGGCTGCCTTCACCCCCCATCGGCGATCACCGGTGAGCACGTACGTCCAGGCCAGCGTGGTGAACGCCTGCGCCCGACGCGACAGGGGTGTCGCGTGATCGGCGGCGACCTCTGCCTCGGCTGCCACTCGGTGGGCGTCGCCCCGGCGGCCGGCGACGGCGAGTGCGTGTGCCAGGGTGGCCAGCGCGAGCGCCTGGGCGTTGTACGCGGTTGCTCGGGTCAGCTCCGCATCCTGGTCGGCCGCTCGGGCGGTCCGCCGAAGCTCGTCCGGCGGGCGCACCCGGTAGTGCGTCCGCGCCAGCAGCGAATCCACGACGTCGGCGTACGCGCGGCCCGGGGCCTCCAGGGCTTCGGCCGCCTCCCGCAGGGTGCCGGCGATGCGTACCGCCCGGTCGAGGTCGCCGGTCCTGGCGCAGACGTCGAGCACCAGGGCCAGGGCCTCCACGCGCTCATTCGCCGTGGCGATCGAGCCGGCCTCGGTTTCGACCTTGTCCATCAGGGCTTTCGTGGAGTCGCCGCTCCCGCGGGACGCCGGTCCGACTGCCTGGGCCGCCCACTGCCGCACCGGCTTCAAGGCGGCGCCCGACTCCTGGGCCAGTTCGGCCGCACGTGCCAGCTCGTCGGGCCATCGGCTGTCCGGGATGTGCTGGGAGAGGACGTCGCAGAGCGCGAACAGGGCCAGCGCGCGGTCATCCCGCGCGGGTACCGCGTCGGCCACCGGCTCCGGCCGTCCCGGCTTCCCGGACGGCTGCGGCGCGGCTGGTGACGGTCCCGATCCGCCGGGCGCGGCACCATCGGCCCGCTCCTGATCGCCCTCAGCGGCGAGAACCGCCTCCACCTCCGTCAGCGCCTGCGCCCTGCTGACCGGATCAGTGATGCTGTTCGCCATGGACTCCGCCCTGACCGTGTGACCCAGCGCCGCCCAGGCGGCCGGCAACCCGACCGGGACGTCCGGGTCCCGGTGCTCAAGGGCGGAGCGACAGACGGCGAGCCGGGCCAGCACCGGCAGATTGCGGCGGTTCTCCCGCCCGACCAGATCAAGGGCGGCCTGGACCTCGGCGAACGCGGCGGCAGCGCCACCCGTCAGCCCGAGCAGCCGGTCATGGCGTGCCCGGTCCATGGCCAACACCACCAGCCGAGGCCAGTCCGCGGTGGCGAACAGCAACTGCGGATACCCGCGCACCAGGTATCCGGGGGTGTGCTGCGGCCACCGCTGGTGCCGGTACAGGTCGGCCCACGTGTGGAAACGGTCGCGATACCGGTCCAGCACGAGGTCGCCGAATCGGTCGGTCGCCTCCGCCCGCAGCGTCTCGTGGGTGAACGTCACCACGCGTCGCGGCTCGACGGTGACATGGTCCGCCCGCTCGGCGACGGTTCGCCCCAACACGCTGTCCAGCGGTTGATCGATCTCGAACCTTGCGCGCCCGGTGAGTTCCTCCAGCTCGGTCAGGGTCAGGCCGCTCCCGGACGCAGTCAGCAGGCCGAGGAGTTCGCAGTGGACCGGATCACTGGCGAGCAACTGGTTGAGTTCGTTGCGTGCCAGGCGCTCCAGTTGGGTCGCGTACCGCGATACCGCCAGGTGCCGGACCCGGCAACGAAGCAGTGGATGGTCCTGGTCGAGATCCGCCGCGACCGCCGGAGCCGGCCGGCTGGTGACGATCACCTTCAGGCCGTCGATGGAGGTCTTCGGCAGCAGCGATGCGATGCTCGGTAGCCCTGACCCGGGCCGGGCCCCCTGATCCTCGTCCAGCCCGTCGACCACCAGGACCAGACGACGGCCGGCGGCCCGGCACCTCGCGGCGGAATCCCGCAGCAGTCGGCGGCGGTACGCGTCCCGGGCGCCGAGGCCGGGCGGCGCCGTGACCGCTTGGTCCGTGAAGGCGGCCAACTGCTCCAGCAGAGCATGGGTGAACGCACCCGCGTCGGCGGCGTGCGCCGCGAGGAAGAACCCGACCGTGTCCACGCCGGTCGGCGGATCCAGCACGAACGACGACAGCAGTGCGGACTTGCCCGCCCACGGGGGCGCCTGCCACCACACGTACGGCTCGTCACCCGCACAGAACTCGGCGAGCTCCGCCAGTTCCGTCTCCCGTCCCACCAGACCTCCGGCAGGAGCGATGTCCCGCACCTGCTCAAGCCAGCCCGACCTGCTCTGCCGACGCGCCGACTGCGTCGCGGCGGCCTCCTCGCTCCTGGCCGCAGTGGCCGGCGCGTACAGCCTTCGCGCGCGTACGACGTCCTCGTCTCCCCCGCCCAGAGCCCGGACGAGACTGTCGAGTTGGGGCTCGTCGGCCGGCAGGCCCGCGCCGCGCAGCAAGTGGCTGACCCTCGTCGGCGAGGACAGACCCATCCTCCGGGCAACAGTCCGCAGGCCCGTCATGCCGTTCTCGGCACGCACCTTGTCGAGGAGTTCCAGCAGCTTCCTGGTCGGACCCTCGTCGGGCCACGCCGACCGGTCGACCCGCTCGCCCCTGCCGGCTCCCATCGGCCCCCGCCTCTCCCCTCGGTGTCCACCCGCCGTCCCGTGTCCCGCGCGGTCCTGCTGACGATGCAACAGCTCACACGCCTCGGCTGTGCCGGATGACGCAGACAGCACACGACAGCACACAAATCGTACGCAGCCGGGAGGCAGTCTGGGCCTAGTCCAGAGCCAAGGAGCAGACATGGAAACCTGGTTGGTGCTCGCCGGCGATGTCCTGGCGTTCCTCGCCGCCGTCCTCGCACTCGTCACGGAGGTAGTACGCCGGATCCCTCGCCGCAGTCGGCCACACCCCGCAATCCTTCGACGCGAACCGCTCAGGCCGCGGCCCGAGGAATCGCGCTCGGACCAGCCGCCGGCGCCGATGCCGTAGCTGCGCGAGCTGCACCCATCGGCGTGCCGGGATTCGGTGCCCGTTGCTCTGTGTGCCGTACGCGCCCGCCCGCTCGGTCGGGGCCCTGGCGTTCTGCGCCTTCCGCCTCCCGCTGCCATCAGCGCTCAGGGTGACCACTCGGCCGACCGAGCTGACGAGGAGTCACATCATTTTGCCCGCAGGAATTTCCGCCTGCGCACGACGCCCGGCTCGCGGTACGGTCGGGGTCACGGTTGTCGACGAGGGGGGATCGCGCATGCTGTCCGAGGCGCTGACCGCGCTGGCCATGTCCGGTGGGACGGCGGTGATGACGGCGGCCGGGACCCAGGCCTGGGAGGGGTTCCGAGGCCGGGTGGCCGCCTGGTTCGGGCGAGGGAACTCCCAGCGTGAGAGTGCCGAGCTGGAGCGGCTGAGCCGCACTGCCACCGAGCTTGCGGCGGCCGAGGGCGGGCAGCTGGAGCGGCTCCGGATCCGCCAGGAGGCCTCCTGGCAGGCCCGGTTCGAGGCGTTCCTGGAGGACCTGCCGGAGGACGAGCGCGAGCGCGCCGGCGAGGCGCTGCGCGAGCTGCTGGCCGAGAGCGCGACCCAGGCCCGGGTGTCGGCCGGGGACGGCGGGATGGCGGTCGGCGGAAACGTGCACATCAGCGCCCAGGAAGGCTCGGTCGCCGCCGGTGTGATCCACGGGGGCGTGCAGATCGGCCACCCTCAGGCGCCGGATCCGTCCAAGGGCTGAACGGACCGGCCGAGCCAAGCCCGTCACAAACCTCGCCACCGCCGCCGCTCACAGGGGTGCGGGCGAGCAACCACAGCTTCGCCGTCGGCCACGCCGACCAGGTGGCCTATTACGCCGGCCGGCATGCCCCGGCCACCTGGCCGCACCAGGTCGGGGCGGTCCCGAACACCGCACACTGCTTCCAGCACCGGGCCGTTCTCGATACTCCCGACATTCCTGCGCGCTGCCGGATCCTGGTCGGCACCGCCGGCGCCGGCAAGACCCAGCTGGCCGCGAGCGAGGCCCGCACCGCCTGGCAGGCCGGGCAACTCGACCTGCTGGTCTGGATCACCGCCGACAGCCGCGCAGCGATCCTGACCGCCTACGCCCGGGCCATCACCGAGATCACCGGTCGTGACCTGGCCGATCCGGAGCAGGGCGCGCGGGAGTTCCTCGCCTGGCTCCGGCCGGGCGGGGCCGGGGAGACGGTTCGCCGGCTGATCGTCCTGGACGGCCTGGTCGACCCCGACGATCTGCGCGGACTCTGGCCGCCGGACCACCCCGTGGGGCGGACCCTGGTCACCACCTGGCGCCGGGACGCGGCTCGCGAGGGGCTTGGCCGACAGGTGGTCACCGTGCCGTCGTTCAGCTCCGCCGAGGCCTTCGGCTACCTCACAGCGGTGCTCGCCGCCTCCGGCCGAGTCGAGGCGCCCGAGCAACTGGAGGCGTTCGCCCGCGAGCTGGGACACCTGCCGCTCGCGCTCGCGCAGGCGGCCGCCTGCCTGGCCAGTACCGGTCTGAGCTGCGCCGACTACCTCCGCCTGCTCGGCGACGACAGTCGGCGGCTGACCGACCTCGTGCCGGACCCGGGCGGGCTGCCGGACGAGCAGAGCCTGCCGCTGCCATACGCCTGGGACCTCGCGCTGGAGCGCGCCGACGCCATGGAGCCGGTCGGGACGGCGCGGATGCTGCTGGAACTGACGGCGCCGTTGGCTTCCGACGGCATTCCGGCTGCGATGCTGATCGCTGCGGTCAGGTCCCTCGACTGGCAGCGGACCGACCGACCGGCAGAGGATGCGGAGCCGGACAAGCGCGCCGACGAGACGCTCGCGCTGCTGCACCGGTGGAGCCTGCTCGACTACGATCCGGCGGACCAGGACCGGTCGGTGCGGGTCCATCCGGTGGTGCAGCGAGCCATCCGCGAGGGCGTGTCCGCGAGCCGGGCCGCAGAGCTGGCCGACCTGGCCGCCAACCTGCTCTTCGTCGCGTCCCGGAAGTCGGCGGACGAGGCGAACTTGATGACGTTCTTCCTGGTTCACCCGCGGGATCAGGCGCCGCACCTGCGTTCGCGCACCCTCGATTTCCCTCCGAACGTGCTGCGCTCCAACGTCGAGGCGCTGACCCGCAATGCCCCGGCCATGATGCTGGGCTCCGGCGACCCCGGACTCCGGCACGGGTGGAGCACCGGCCATCAGCTGCACGACCTCGTGCTCCGGGTGGGCGACACGCTGGCGGACGACGGCCGGCCACAGGCCGCACTGGACTACTTCGAGACGCTGCTGCCGACGACGGCCGACCGGCTGGGAGCACGGCACGAGTCCGTGACGAAGCTGCGCGGCCGGATCGCCCGGCTGCGGGCCGAATCGGGTGACCCGGCCTCCGCGATCGCCGAGTACCGCTGCGTGATCGACGAGCACCTGGCGCTGCTGGGACCGGAGTACGGGCTGTACCCTTCCGAGCGGGTCCGTCTGGTCAAGGAGGTCAGCGAGCTGCGCTACCGCCTGGCCTACTGGCTCGAACAGGCCGGCGACCTGCCGGGCGTCGCACGCGTCTATCGCGATCTGCTCGCCGATGACGGCTACATCGCGGCCGTCGACGGACGGACGGGCCCGCCCGATTCCGAGCTGCGCCGCAAAGCCGCCGAGTGGCAGGGGAGGGCGGGAGACCCGGCCGGGGCAGTGGCGATTTATCGCCAGCTCGTCAACGAGCAGTTCCGCCCGTATGGGCGGCAGGACCCGGGCACCTTCGACACCCGTTTCCGCTTCGGCCACTGGCTGGGCGAGTCGGGCGACGCACGAGGCGCCGTGACCGTTCTGACCGATCTGTTGAACGAGCAACTGCGTGTCCTCCGCCCGGACCATCCCGACGTTGCCACCACCCGGCAGGCACTCACGTACTGGCAGGGACAATCCCGAGGCAGGAGGTGGCGACGAGGGAGGTAGCCCTTGGCCGGCACCAGCGGCCGCCGGCAGCACGGCCGAATCACCGGTATGGGGTCTGGGTCGGCTCCGGCGGCTCCCACCCGAGCGCCTGCAGGTACTCCGGGTGCCGCTCCCCGAGGGCCCCGGCCAGCGCCGCGCGCGCCTCGGCGACCCCCGATCCGGCAGCGACGGCGGCGAGGTGACGGAGCGTCAAGGTATCGGGGTGGTGCGGTCCGATGGTCTCCGGCGCGACGGCGAGCGCGGGCCCGGCGACCTCGGCCACCTGCTCGGGCCGCCCGCTCGCGAGGGCGACCCGGGCCAGCACGGTGGCTGCCTGGACAGCCCTCGGATGCCCCGGACTGCCCGCCGCCACGCCGGCGTCCCGGACAGCTCCGGCGAGTTCGGCCGCCTCGCCGGGATGTCCGTCGCCGAGCAGGGCGGCGGCGAGGCCGACGGTGACGGCCTCGGCGTCGGGGTGGGCGGCGCCATGGACGACGAGCGCGTCCTCGTGGGCACGCCGCAGGTGCCGGACGGCGTCGGCGAACCGGCCGGCCCGGCGGCAACTGGCGCCGAGGTTGCCACGGGCCCAGATGGTGGTGGGGTGGTGCGGCCCGCCGAGGCGTTCCAGCCGCGCCAGGACGTCCTCCTCCACCGGGATGGCCGATTCCGCCAGGCCCGCCCGCGAGCGCATGCCGGCGAGGTTCCCGGTGAGCATCAGCACCCGGGGATCGTTGGGTCCCAGCGCCGCGGCCCGTGCCGCCTGGACCGGCGCCAACAAGGCTGCGGCGTCGGCGAACCGGCCGGCCCGGTAGGTCGCCACGGCGAGTTCGGCGCGGGCGGCCTGGCTTTCGGGATGGTCGGGCCCCCACACCCGCTCGCGGATCTCCAGCAGTTCCTGTTGGAGGGCGAGCGCCTCGACGGTCCGGCCGAGCCGTCCGAGCATCGACGCGACGTTGGTGCGGGCGGTCAGGGTGCCCCGGGCCTCCGCTCCGAGCCGCTCCACGCGTTCGGCCGCGACCTGCCGCATCAGCGTCAGGGCCTCCTCGTCACGCCCGGCCTCGCCGAGGGTCAGGGCGAGGAAGAGCCGGAGGTCGGATCGCGGCGCCGCGTCCGCGACAGCCGCATCGGCCCGGGCCACCACGTCCTCGAGTTCGACCACCGCCTCGGCGTGCCGCCCGGCCGAGCTGAGTTCACGGGCGCGCGCGGAGCGGCTCGTCAGCGCGGACAGGTGGTTCGCGCCGAGCAGCTCGACAGCGAAGTCGGCATTGCTGCGGTGCAGTTCGGCCGCAGTCGCGTTGTCACCGAGGGCGGACAGGGTGTGCGCGAGGTTGTTGCGGATCATTCTGGTGTCCGGGTGCCCGGGGCCGAGCGCCGCCTCGCGCATCCGCAGCACGTGCCGCTCCAAGTCGATCGACTCGTCCACCAGGTCCGCGTCCCAGAGGTGGTTCGCGAGGCCGACCTCGGCATTGAGGGTGGCGGGATGCTCCGGTCCGAGCAGTTCGCGCCGCACGTCGACGACCTCGCGGCCGAGGGCGAGGGCCTCCTCGAACTCGCCCGCGGCGCGCAGTGCCGCCGCCAGGTTGGCCTGGGCGACGAGCGCGTCGGGGCTCCGCGGCCCGCCCAGCTGCTGGTAGCGGGCCAGCACCTCGCGGCCGTTCCCGATCGCCTCGGCGGTCCGGCCGAGCTCGGCCGACACGACCGTCAGGTTGTTGCGCGCGTTGAGCGTGGCGGGCGACAGCGGACCGTGGACCCGCTCGTGGGCCTCCGCGACCGCCGCGGTGACCGCGGCCGCCTGCTCGACGAGCCCGACCTGGTAGAGCGCCGCCCCGAGGTTGACGGCGGCCGTCAGGCTCTCCGGGTGGTCCTCCCCATAGCGCTCCACGGCCCCCAGCAGTGTGGTGCGGGCGAGTTCGACCGCCCGCTCCGGCTCGCCCGCGTCGACCAGCATGTTGCCCAGGTCGCTGCGTGCGATCAGCGTGGTGCGGTGGTCGGGGCCGAACGCCGACTCGGCGGCCGCGAGCGACTCCTCCTGCACCGCGACCGCCTCGGCCGCCCGGCCGGCCGCCTTCAGCGCACGGGCCAGCCCGGTGCGCAGCAGCGACATTGCGGGGTCGCCCGGCGCCGCCTGCTCCACCAGCGCCCGGGCCGATGCCACGGCCTCCTCGTGCCGACCGAGGTCGGACAGGCACGCCGCCAGGTTCGACCGGGCGGTCACGGAGGTCGGATGGCCCGCACCGAGGGTCTCGGCGGCGTCGGCCGCGACCCCGCGGAGCTCTTCCACCGCCTCGGCGACGTGTCCGCCGGCCTGGACGGCGTGGGCCGCGTTGAGGCGACTGAGCAAGGTGCCGGGATGGGCGAAGCCCAGCGTCCGGGCCTGGATCTCCACCACGGCGCGGTTCTCGTCGAGGCCGTCCTGCACCCGCCCGACGCTCGCCCAGGCGACGGCCAGGGACTGACGTGCCGTCATGGTGTGCGGATGCGCGGGGCCGAGCTGCTCCGCCCGCAGGCGGACGACCTCGGCCAGTTCGACCGCGGCTTCCGCGTCCCGGCCCTGGCCCGAGGCGATCTGCGCCAGATTGTGCCGGATGGTGAGGGAGTCCGGGTGCGTGGCACCCCGCTCCGCCACGTACACCTCGTACACCTCGCGCAGGATCTCCTCCGCCTCGGCCGAGCGGCCCACGAGGTTTCTGGCGGCGGCGAGTTCGGCCCGGGAGACCTGAGTGTCCAGGTGGCGCGGACCGAGGACGCGGGCCCGCAGCTCCGCGGTCCGCTCCAGGACCGGAAGGGCCTCGGCATGCCGACCGGCGGCGGTCAGGGCACCCGCCAGGACGGCTGCGCAGTGCAGCGCGATCGGGTGCTCCGCACCGAGGCCGACGGTGGCGGACGCCGCCAGCTCGGTCGCCGCGGTCACGGCCTCGGCCGGGCGTCCGAGTGCGACCAGGGCCGACGCGGCGACCATCCCGGCCGTGTGCACCACGTCGCTGCGGTCTCCGAGGGCGGCGGCCAACGCGGCGGCCGACGCCGCCCCCTGTTCCAGGGCCTCGGCCGACCGGCCGGCCCGCAGCGCGGCGAGGGCGACCGCGAGCCGCGCCGCCGAGGTCTCCGGATGGTCCGGGCCGTACAACTGGGTCCGCCGCTTCAGCAGGCCGACAGCCGCCTGGTGGGCGGCCCGGGCGTCGCCGGTGCGCAGGAAGCCGGTGATCAGCGCCGCTCCCTCCAGGTGGAGTTCGTCGCGCCGGGTGAGGAGACCCGAGAGGCTCAACCGGTCCAGGATCGCCTGCTCGTGCTCGGCCGCCGCCGTCAGCCGCCCGCACGCGCGTTCCGCATCGGCGGCGGCCATCCGGGCTGCCAGGGCCACCTCGTGGTCCGCACCCAGGGCGGAGGCGGTGTCCGCGACCAGGCCGCCCGCCAGCGCCGCGGCCTGCTCGTAGCGGCCCGCCGCGGTGTGGGCCTGGGCCAGCACCAGCCGGGCGGACAGGTACGACTCGGAGTCCGGACCCGAAATGCGCAGCGCCCGCGCGACGGCGTCCTCCGCGCAGAGCAACGCGGCCCGGTGGTCACCGGCCACGACCCGGCTCCCGGCCCGGCCGGTGAGGGCCGCCACGGTCTCCGGATCGTCCGGTCCCAGCAGCCGCTCGGCAGTCTCGGCGTGCCGCTCCCACAGGTCCGCCGCGTCGCGGAACAGTCCGGCGGAGCCGGTGCTGCGGGCGTGGCGGGTGAGCAGCCGGGGGCCGTCGGGGGCGTCGTACAGCCGGTCGCCGAGGTGGCGATGCAGGGCGCGCGTGTTGGCTCGCAGGACCTCCTCCAACTCGGCGTCGGCGTAGTCGGATTCGGGCCACAGGCCGAGCAGCGCGGTGGTCGCGCAGGCGGTCTGGGCGGCGAGCTCGGCGGGGAGCGTGAGGTCGCGGGCGGCGCGCGCGGTGAGCGCGTGCAGTTGGACGGCCCGGTGCCCGGCGCGCCGGTCGTGGGTGATCAGCCCGTACTCGTGCAGCGCCCGCAGCGCCGCGTCACCGAGGCGGTGCCGACGGGACGCGCGAGGCTCGACGACCCCGTGACGGATCAGCAGTTCCCCCACCTCCGACGCCTGCCACAGGCGATCGGGGTGCCCGGCCGGGTCGTAGCAGGCGGCGAGCCGCAGGGCCGGGTCTGCGGCGCCCTCAGGGTGGTGGCGGTTCGCCGCCTCCAGGGAGAGCCGGAGGGCGGCGGTGACACCGGGTCGGTCGGGCACCGGACTGGGGAGCACCTCGTCCAGACGCTCGGCGTACTCCCGCAGCTCGTCCAGGTACTCCTCGGCGGTCAGTTGGTCACGGGCCATCAGCGCCGAGGCGTAGCCCAGGGCCAGCGGAAGGTGCCCGAGTTCGTCGGCGAGCGCCGCCAGGTGGGCGGTGTGCTCGTCGTCGGCCAGGTACGCCGTCCGCTCTCGGGCGCGCAGGCGCCCGCGCAGGAAGGCGAGCGACTCTCCGGCCTCGAAGGTGCCGAGTTCCGTCACCGCGCCGAACACCCCGTCGGCATCGGCGGCGCGACGCCTCGAGGTGGCGACGACGTGCCGGTCCGCGGCGGCGCTGTGCGGCACCCGGTCGGCGTGGGCGGCCGGGTCGGCGAGGTCGTCGAGGACGACCAGGGCGGACGGGCCGGGCGTGCGGAACCACTCCAGGAAGGCGTCGGCCTGCCGGTCGCGATCATCGTCCTTCGGGTCGCACAGCTGCAGCTTCCGCGCGGCGTTCGCGTACGCGGTGGTGAGCGAGGCCCCGTCCGTCGCGTCCGCCCAGAGCACGAACCGACTGGCACCGCTGTCCAGCGCCCGCTGCGCGTACGCCGCGACCAACTGCGATTTGCCGACCCCGCCGGGGCCGCTGAGCAGCACGGTGCGGTGCGCCGTCAGCGCCTCCGCGAGTTCCCGCGCGGCGGCGGTGCGCGGCTGCGCGGCCGCGTCCGGAGCGGGGACCATGCCGACGGTGAGCGGCCAGGAGACGGGCGGGAGCGGCGCGGCCTGCACGGTGAGGTTCTGGACCGAGCCGACGGCGATGCCGCCGATGGCGGTGACCACGGTCGCCCCGTCGCCCCGCGGACCGTCGGCCACGGACAGCGGCCCGGCAGCCGCCGGAGCGGCGACCGCCGTCACCTCGTCCACGTGCAGCGCGGCGACCGAGCCGTCCGACGCCGTGACCGTGACGTCGCCGGTGACGACCACCCTCGCGCCCGGCCGGAGCTCCCCCGCCGGTTCCTCACCCTCGCCCGTCATCGGCCCCCCTCACAGCGATGTGACCATGCGTCAGACCCTAGACGAGTAGGTCCGAAGTCAGGGTGTCTTTGGTCGTTCGGCTCCGGACATGAAGGGAGACCACTTGCCCCGAACGCGCTGGTTGGGTCGCCCACCGCGGCTGACGGACTCCGAGCCGGTGTACCTGCCAAGGGCCATCCGTACACTCCGCGAGGCCGACCGGAGCCGTATGAACACGGCTACCTCGCCGCATTCACGCCGCCGGCCGAACCAACGAGATGCCGGCCTGCGGGGTGGCCGCCACTGTCCGTGAGATGCAGTCTGCCCGGGCACCGGCGCGGGGCCGCGGGTCAGGTGCCCACGGTCTGGTCGGCGATCATCCGGACCAGGGCGGTGCGCCCGTGGCGGCGCAGCGTGCGGCGCTGGCGCATGGCGCCGTTGCCGTGGTGGTGGAGGCGGTCGAGGAGGGTGGCGAGGCGGTCGCGTTCGCCGTTGGCGCGCAGTTCGGCGTCGACGTGGGTGAGCAGGCCGGCGGCGACCTCACGGGACGGGGCGAGGCGGCCGGTGCGGGGGTCGTGGAGAAGGCCGGAGGCGCCGTTGCGGGCGGCGTGCCAGGAGGCGGCCCGCAAGTATTCGGGCGGGTAGCCGCGCAGCGGTTCGCCGCCGTCGAGGGTGCGGGCGGCGAGGGCCCGGATCAGGCCGGTGAGCAGGACGGCCTCGTCGACCTGGAGCTGGACGTCCATGGCGCGGACCTCGACGGTGGGGAAGCGCTCGGAGAGGCGGGCGTGCCAGTAGAGCTGGCCGCGGTCGCCGATGAAGCCGGTGTCGACGAGGTCCTGGATGCGCTGGTCGTAGTCCTTGGCGCCGTCGAACTCGGGCGGGAGCCCGATCACGGGCAGCCCCTGGAAGACCAGGGTGCGCCAGCTGGCGAAGCCGGAGTCGCGGCCGCGCCACATCGGGGAGTTGGCGCCGAGGCCGGTGAGAACGGGCAGCCAGGGCCGCAGGGCGTTGAGGACCCGGACGCCGGCCTCCCGGTCGGGTACGCCGACGTGCACGTGCATGCCGTTGATCAGCAGTTCGTCGGCGACGCCGGGGGCGGAGCGGCGCAGCTTGCGGTAGCGGGGTTTGGTCGTGATGGGGACGGTCAGCCGGTCGGTGAAGGGCGCGGAGCCGGTGGCGGCGAGTCGGCAGCCGCTCGCCTCGGCGGCTTCGGCGAGGGCGTGCCGCATCCGCAGCAGGTGACCGCCGACCTCGTCGAGGCTCTCGCAGACGGGGGTGGCGACTTCCAGCTGGGCCTGCATGAGTTCGCGCTGCACCTCGCCCTCGGTGAGCGCGGCCTGGGCGTCGGCGAGGGCGTGCACCTTGCCGGCCCGGGCGGCCGGCACTCCGGTCACCGGGGCGAGGAGCAGGTACTCCTCCTCCACGCCGATCGTGAGCACATCTTCCCCGTACCCGCCGGGCCGCCCGGGTATCCGCGGATTCGGACCATTCGGGAAAAGCTGCTGCGGGCGTCGCGGCGGGTACGCGCGGGTTTCACCGGCGGTGGGGCGGTCAGCCGCCCGGTAGGACCGTGACCCTTCCGCTGCACAGGTGGGAGTCCGCCCCGGGCCGGAGCGCCCGGGTAGCCGCGCCGCGGGGCCGACCGAAGGAGATGAGATCCATGACCGAGTACGGCTACTTCCTGTCCTGCGAGGAGTTCACCCCGGCCGAGCTGCTCGACCAGGCGCGGCGCGCCGAACGGGCGGGCTTCACCCGGCTGGCGATCTCCGACCACTTCCACCCGTGGAACGACGCCCAGGGCAACAGTCCGTTCGTCTGGTCGATGATCGGTGCCCTCTCCCGCGCCGTCGACCTGCCCGTCACCACC
Organism: Kitasatospora cinereorecta; assembly: GCF_024172095.1. GTDB lineage: Bacteria > Actinomycetota > Actinomycetes > Streptomycetales > Streptomycetaceae > Kitasatospora > Kitasatospora cinereorecta. The sequence continues at coordinate 816,037 of NZ_JAMZDX010000004.1, forward strand.
CTGGTCACCTGTCCCACCATGCGCCTGCACCCGGCGGTCACCGCGCAGGCGGCGGCGACCTCCAGTGTGCTGCTGGGCGGCCGCTTCGCCCTCGGCGTGGGCACCGGCGAGGCGCTGAACGAGCACATCCTCGGCGACCGCTGGCCGTCCTACGAGGAACGCGCACAGATGCTGGAGGAGGCGGTGGCGGTGATGCGCGAGCTGTTCACCGGCCGCCTGGTCAGTCACCAGGGCGTGCACTACACGGTGGACAACGCCCGCCTGTACACGCCGCCGGACGGCCCGCTGCCGGTGTACGTCTCCGCCTTCGGCCCCAAGGCTGCCGAGGTGGCCGGCCGGATCGGCGACGGCTTCGTCACCATGAACCCCGACACCGACCTCGTCGGTGCCTTCCGGGAGGCGGGCGGCCCAGGGAAGCCGGTGATCGGCGGGGTCAAGGTCTGCTGGGGCGCCGACCGGGACAAGGCCGTCGACACCGTCCACCGCCGCTGGCCGACCGAACTGCTGCCGGGCGAGCTCGCCCAGCTGCTCCCCACGCCCGCCCACTTCGAGCAGGCGAGCGAGCTGGTCACCCGCGAGACGGTCGGCCGGGCGGTCACCTGCGGCGACGACGCCGAGCGCCACGTCGAGACGGTCCGGGCGTACGCCTCGGCCGGCTTCGACGAGGTGTACGTCGGCCAGATCGGACCCGACCAGGAGGAGTTCTTCGACGCGTACGCCTCCCGCGTGCTGCCCGCGCTGCGCGGCTGACCGGCTGCGCAGCTGACCGGCAGACCCGCGATCGGTTTGTCGATCGCGCGTTCGGGACAGACGCCGCGTCATGACGAACTCCCCCGCCGTCACCCGCACCGTGGTGGTCACCGGGGCGAGCGCCGGCATCGGACGGGCCGCCGCGCTGGCCTTCGCCGCCCGCGGCGACCGGCTGGCGCTGATCGCCCGCGGTCACGCAGGTCTGGCAGCCGCCGCCCGCGAGGCCGAGGACGCCGGCGCCGCCAAGGTGGTGACCTTCGAGGTGGACGTCTCCGACCCCGACGCGGTGGAGGCGACGGCGACCCGCGTCGAGGACGAGCTCGGCCCGATCGACGTGTGGGTCAACGACGCCTTCACCTCCGTCTTCGCCAGGTTCACCGAGATCAGCCCGACGGAGTTCCGGCGGGTCACCGAGGTCTCCTACCTCGGCTTCGTGTACGGCACCGGCGCGGCGCTGCGGCGGATGCTGCCGCGCGACCGCGGCGTTGTCGTCCAGGTCGGCTCGGCGATCGCCTACCGGGGCATCCCACTGCAGACCGCGTACAGCGGGGCCAAGCATGCCATCCAGGGCTTCCACGAGGCGCTGCGGTGCGAACTGCTCGCCTCCGGCACCGGGGTGCGGGTGACCATGGTGCAGATGCCGGCGGTCAACACACCGCAGTTCGGCTGGGTCCGCTCCCGGCTGCCCCGGCGGGCCCAGCCGGTGCCGCCGATCTACCAGCCGGGGGTGGCGGGGCGGGCCGTGCTGTACGCGGCCGACCACCCGAGGCGCCGCGAGTACTGGGTCGGGGCCAGCACGGCCGCCACCCTGATCGCCAACGCGGTGGTGCCCGGTCTGCTGGACCGCTACCTGGCCCGGACCGGCTTCGACTCCCAGCAGACCGACGAGCGGCAGCCCGCCGCCGAGCCGGACAACCTGGAGCGGCCGCTCGACGAGCGGCGGGACGTCGGCACCTGCGGGCGGTTCGACGAGAGGTCCCACGGCCGCAGCGCACAGCAGTGGGCCTCGCACCGGCTCGCCGACGCCTTGCGCGGCGTGGCCCGGCTGGCGACGCACTCGGCCGGCTGACGCCGGTGCGGGTCGCGGGACGAAACGGTCGCGAGGCCCGAAGGAAACGGCCGCCATCGGGTTGCCATGGCCGCATCCGGACAGGCGCATGGATACCGGGCGAGCCGAAGGGATTCGGGCCATGGCAGAGACCGCGCACCACTGGCACCTGCCGCTCGGCGTGGTCGACAGGCCCGACCCGCAGGACAGGAGGAAGCTCGTCCGCCGGCTGCTCGGGGAGACCGCGGACGCCGGCGGGATGGACCGGCGCCGGACCGAGGACCTGTTGCTGGTCACGGGCGAGCTGCTCGCCAACGCGTACGCACACACGCCCGGCCCGACCGCGATCGACGTCGACCTGCTGCCGGGGCGGATCGTGGTGGCGGTCACCGACAGCAGCGACCGGCCGCCGGCCGTCCTCCCCTACCGGCCGGCCCGCCCGCGCGGGCACGGCATGCACATCGTCGACCGCCTGGCGGTCCGCTGGGGCGTCACGCCCGCGCCCGATGGCAAGACCGTGTGGGCCGTACTGGTCGTCGCCCCGTGACCTCCGCCGGGGCTGACCGATCGCGGTGCCGGTGTCGGTGTGGGTCCGGCACCGCGGGGTAGGCGCGGCGCGCACCCGAGACGGAGGAGAGACCGCCATGAGCATGGTGCAGGAAAGTGTCGAGGTGGACGTGCCGCTGCACACCGCCTACAACCAGTGGACGCAGTTCGAGGAGTTCCCCCGCTTCATGGAGGGTGTGGAGGAGGTCACCCAGATCAGCGACCGGCACAACCACTGGCGGACGAAGGTCGGCGGGGTCGCCCGCGAGTTCGACACCGAGATCGTCGACCAGCTGCCGGACGAGCGGATCGCCTGGCGCACCATCGACGGCGACGTCCGGCAGATGGGCGTGGTGACGTTCGAGCGCATGGACCAGGACCACACCCGGATCCGGCTGGCGATGGACTTCGAGCCGGAGGGCGTCGCCGAGAAGGCCGCGGACATGATGGGGATGGTCGACCGGCGGGTCAAGGGCGACCTGCGGCGCTTCAAGGCCTACATCGAGGACAAGGGCCTCGAGTCGGGCAGCTGGCGCGGCCGGATCAGCCCGAGCTGACCGGGCCCCGGGCGTGAGCGCACGATGACGTCGCAAAACCCGAGCCGCCGCCGCTATCTGCTGTGCCCGCCGACCTACTTCTCGGTCGACTACGCCATCAACCCGTGGATGGACCCCGATCGGCCGGTCGACCGGCCGGCGGCACAGGCCCAGTGGCGCTTGCTGCGGGACACCCTGGCCCGGCTCGGCCACCGCACCGAGGTGATCGAGCCGGTGCCGGGGCTGCCCGACATGGTGTTCACCGCCAACGGAGCCACCGTGGTGGACGGCCGGGTCCTGGTGGCCCGGTTCCGCCACCCCGAACGGGCGGGCGAGTCCGGGCCGCACCGCCGCTGGTTCGCCGCCGCCGGCTTCCGGCCGGTGTTCGCCGCCGGCGCGGTCAACGAGGGCGAGGGCGACCTGCTGGTCGCGGGCCGCCGGATCCTCGCCGCGACCGGCTTCCGCACCAGCCGGGCGGCGCACCGCGAGGCCGCCCGGCTGCTCGGACGTCCCGTGATCACCCTGCACCTGGTCGATCCGCGCTTCTACCACCTGGACACCGCGCTGGCCGTGCTGGACGACGACCGGATCATGTACTACCCGCCTGCGTTCTCGCTCCCCAGCCGCCGCCTGCTGCACACGCTCTACCCCGACGCGATCCTCGCGGACGAGGCGGACGCCGCGGTGTTCGGTCTGAACGCCGTCAGCGACGGACGCCACGTCGTCCTCCCCGCCGCCGCCCGGTCCCTGGCCCACCGTCTGCACGCCGCCGGGTTCACCCCCGTACCGGTCGCCGTCCCCGAGCTGATGAAGGCCGGCGGCGGGCCCAAGTGCTGCACCCTCGAACTGCGTTCCCGCTGAGCCCCTGGACGAGCCGCCATGACCGCCACCGCCTCACCCGTGTCGCCCCTGCTCCCGCCGCACCTGCCGCCCACGCTGCCCCACCCCCGGGGCCCGCTCTCGGCCCACGTCCTGGACCGCCTGCACGGCCCGCCGGGGCAGCCACCCGCCGGCCCGCTGCCCGCGCCGGCCCCCGACCACGCCCCGCCGACCGCCTGGGACGACGACCTCCAACTCGCCCTCTACCTCTGCTACGAGCTGCACTACCGCGGCTTCGCCGGAGTCGACCCGGGCTGGGAGTGGGATCCTGACCTGCTCCGCCTGCGCGGCCACCTGGAGCGGTGCTTCCTCACCGAGCTGCGCCGCGTCACCGATCCGCTGCCGTTGCCGGACGAGGCGCTGGCCGGTCTGCTGGCCGCCGATCCGGGCGGCCCCGACAGCCCGTCCCACCACCTGCTCACCGCCGGCGAGCGCCGGCAGGCAGCCGAGTACCTGGTGCACCGCTCGCTCTACCACCTCAAGGAGGCCGACCCGCAGATGTGGGTGGTGCCGCGGCTGCCCCACCCGGCGAAGGCGGCGCTGGTGGCGGTGCAGTACGACGAGTACGGCTCCGGGCACCCCGAGCGCGCCCACGCCCTGCTGTTCGCCCGGATGATGGCCGACTTCGGCCTGGACCCGGCGTACGGGCGCTACCTGGACGCCGTCCCCGCCCCGGCGCTGGCCGTGGTCAACCTGATGTCGATGTTCGGCCTGCACCGGGCCCTGCGGGGCGCGCTGGTGGGCCAGTTCGCCGCGGTCGAGATCACCTCGCCGCCCGGGGCGGCCCGACTCGCCGAGGCGTTCGAGCGGCTCGGCGCCGGCCCGGACGGCACGCTGTTCTACCGCGAGCATGTGGTGGCCGACGCCGTCCACGAGCAGCAGGTCCGACTGACCGTCATCGACCCGCTGCTGGCCGAGGAGCCGGAGCTGGCCGGGGACGTCGCCTTCGGCATCGCCGCCACCGGAGCGGTCGAGGACCGCCTCGCCCGGCACCTGCTGACCGCCTGGCGGGCCGGGCGCAGTTCACTGCGGACCGCACCGCGGCCCGCAGCGGCCGCCTGACCCCGGATCGGAAGGAGCCCGCCGTGGACCCGGACGGCTTCGACGCCTTCACCGCGCTGCTGGACTACCCGGTGTACCTCGTCACCACCGCCTCGCACGGCGAACGGGCCGGCTGTCTGGTCGGCTTCGCCGGGCAGTGCTCGATCGACCCGCCGCGCTTCACCGCGTGGATCTCACGGACCAACCGCACCCACCGGATCGCCGCCGAGGCCGAGTTCGCCGCCGTCCACCTGGTCGCCGACCGCCGCCTGGCCGAGCTGTTCGGCGCCCGGACCGGCGACGAGGTCGACAAGTTCGCCGATGTGCCGTGGACCCCCGGCGCGGGCGGCGTACCCGTCCTCGGCGGGGCCCCGGCCTGGTTCGTCGGCCGGATCCTGGACCGCGCCGCCTGGGGCGACCACACCGCCCACCTGCTCGAGCCGACCGACGCCCACCGCTCCCCCGGCCGCCACCGGGTGCTGTCCCTCCGGGACGTCAGCACCCTGGACCCCGGACATCCGGCGTGAACCGCACCGGGACGGGCAGACGCGCGACCATGATGCTGCTCCGACCACCGGGCGTCTACCACGCCCAGGGCGACACCGGCCTCCTGGTCGAGGCCCTGCGCCGCGAACGCGTACCGGCCGGGGCGCGCTGCCTCGACCTCGGCACAGGCAGCGGCGCGGTCGCCCTGGCCGCCGCCGACCTGGGCGCCGAGGTGACCGCCGTGGACGTCTCCCGGCTCGCCCTCGCCACCGCCTGGCTCAATGCCCGACTGCACCGCCGCACCCTCCACCTGCGGCGCGGCGACCTCACCGCGCCGGTCGCGGGCGCGCGCTTCGACCTGATCGTCTCCAACCCGCCGTACGTGCCCGCCGAGGCCCCGGTGGCGCCCCGCCGCGGCCCGGCCCGGGCCTGGGACGCCGGGCCGAACGGACGCTGCCTGCTCGACCGGATCGGCCGGCAGGCACCGCGGCTGCTCGCCCCGCACGGCGTGCTGCTGATCGTCCAGTCGTCCCTGGCGGATCCCGCGGCCACCGTCGCCGCGCTGCGCCGGGCGGGTCTGCGGACCTCCGTCGCGGCCCGCCGCGCCCAGGAGTTCGGCCCGGTGATGTCCGGGCGTGCCGCCTGGTTCGAGCAGCAGGGGCTGATCCCGCCGGGCGTACGTGAGGAGGAGTTGGTGGTGGTCCGCGGTGTCCGCGACTGAGCCCCGAATACCCCGGGTCCGCCTCACCGAGCGCGGCCCGGTGCTGGTCGACGGGCCGGTGGAGGTGGTCCTGCCGGACGGTACCGCGATGCACTGCGACCGGCCCGTGGTGGCACTCTGCACCTGCCGCCGCAGCCGCCGCTTCCCGTTCTGCGACACCAGCCACCGACGGCGGCGGCCGTGACCGGTCGGCGCGGAGTGGTGCGCCGGGCCGCGAGGCGACCGACGGCCCGCGCCGGCCGCGCCAGGCGGTAGTAGAGCATCGTCGCCGGCGCGCGGGCCGGCAACCCGTCGGCGGCCCGCAGGTCCTCCTCGATCTCCGCGAGGATCCGACGCCCGCGACCGGAGAGGGTGGGCCCGTCCATCGCCGACACCTCCGACCTGGGGATACCTGGCGGCGCCCGAGGGGTGTCAGATCTCCTCGTCCATGCCGATGGCCGCCTCGAGGTCCTTGCGCGCGTCGCGGTCGTCGCCCTGCTTCTGTTCCAGCAGGGCGTTCGCGATGGCGTCCAGCTTGCGTTGGACGGCGTGCTCGGCGCGCCGCTCGGAGTTCTTCAGCAGCGCGATCAGCAGCAGGGTGACGGCCGTCATGGCGTCTCCCAGGGCCATCCGCCACGCCAGCGGCAGGCCCAGCGCCGAGACCGTCACGTACCCGGCCACCAGCAGCACGCACAGGGCGTAGAACAGCCCGGACGCGGTGAAGTTGGAGGCGGCCTCGGCGAGCCGCCCGAACCGGGCCCGGCCCGGTCCGCCGCGCTCCGACGGGTGCCTGATCCGCACGTGGGACTCAATTCCTCGTGGGGGCGCCCGGCGGCCGTTGAGGACCGTCGGGCGCCGTCGGTCGGTCGCGCGTATGACCGTTTGCCGCTGTCCGAAACCGTTCCTTGCGTTCAGTCGTCGCCGTCGCAGTCGGCGTCGACGTCGGCGTCCGCCTCTTCGCGCAGCCAGGTCAGGGTGGCGGACAGGATGCGCGAGACGTGCATCTGCGACACCCCGATCCGGCTCGCGATCTGGGACTGCGTCTGGTGTCCCCAGAAGCGCAGCAGCAGCACGCGGCGCTCCCGCTCCGGAAGCTTGCCCAGCAGCGGCCGGACGGCCTCGCGGAGGTCGACCAGCTCAAGCCGGGGATCACAACTGCCGATCCGGTCGAGCAGCGCCCCGCCCGGCTCGTCCGCGTCGCGGTCGCGCAGCGCGTCCAGCGAGTCAGCGCGGTACATCCGTCCGGCGCGCAGGCCGGCGGCGGCCTGCTCCTCGCTGAGGTCGAGTTCCTCGGCCAGCTCGACGGTGGTGGGCAGCCGGCCGAGGTCCTGCTCCAGCCGGTCGGAGGCCCGGGCGACCAGCAGGTAGAGCTCCTGGACGCTGCGCGGCACCCGGACCGGCCACGAGGTGTCGCGGAAGAACCGCTTGATCTCGCCGCTGATGGTGGGGATCGCGTAGGTGACGAACTCGACGTCGCGGTCCAGGTCGTAGCCGTCGACCGCCTTGATCAGGCCGACCGTGCCGACCTGGAGGATGTCCTCCAGCTCCTCGCTGCGGTGACGGAACCGGCCGGCCACGAAGCGGACCAGGGGCATGTTGAGTTCGATGATGGTTCCCCGCACGTAGCTGTACGTGCGGGTGCCGGGCTCCAGCCCGGCGAGGCGGCGGAACAGCGCGTCGCTCAGCGCCCGGGCCTCGGTCTTGCCCATCGTCCGCAGTTCCTGCGGGGTGGGCCGGTACATGGGGTCTACATCGGGCACGGCGAGGGCGAGGTCGACCTGATCGGTGGGGGCGGACACGGGGTCATCTCCCAGAGCGTTCCGGGGTGGCCGCACCGGCACGGTGGCACTCCAGGGTGCACCGCTGCGTCGGACGTGCGGGCCGTGGGACGCCGCTCCGCCCGGCTGCTTCAGACGACGGCTTCCCGGCACGGGGACCGTGCCGTGGCACGGGGGCTCGATGGCCTCCCGCGCCACGAAGCGGGATCAATCCCTCCGCTTCGTCCTGTGGTCCTACCCACCCTTGCGCAAATCAATCCTCCAACCAACACTCGAGTCCACCCCGGGGCGGATTGCCGCAGGTCGGCGCAGGTGACGGCAGCGAGTCGGGCGTCACCAGCCGGGTCGACCCCCTCACGTACGGTCATCGCAGGCCCACCCCCTGCGGTCGGTTCGACAGGGAGCCGCGTGGTCGGGGCACGGACCCGAGGCGTCGTTCACCCGGGAAGGTGGTCGCGCAGCTGAGCGAGGGCCACGGTTCCGCGGCGTGCGGGCCGGCGGGTCGGTTCGCCCGCCGCGATGAGCAGTCCGCCGAGCATGGAGAGGTTCTTCAGGAAGTGGATCCGCTGCTGGCGCCGGTCGTCGCCCTCGGCCTCCCAGAACCGGTGACCGGCCGCGGTGACCGGCACCAGGGTGGCGGCCAGCACGGCCGCCGCGAGGCGGGGCATTCGGCCGAACGCGAGCATCAGCGCCGCGACGGTCTGCACCCCGCCGTTGAGGCGGACCGCGGTGGCGACGCGATCGGGCACCACCGGAAGCTCGTCCAGCGACTCGACCACCGGGCGGGCCGCGGGCACCAGCGGTTCCGGATGCCGGACCGCGTCCGCTCCGCCGACCAGGAACATCGACGCCAGCAGGGGACGTGCACAGATTCTGACGATAGCCATGGCAGTCGCCTATCCGCTCGGGCGGCGCTGAATCACGAGGACGCGCGGTCGGTCCGGGCGTAGCGGGCCCGGTCCTGGGCGCAGAGCGGAGCCGGGTACCGTCGACGCCGTCCGAACGGGCCGAGCGGGGTCCGGCGGCCCGTCCGGTGGTGGGCGGGGCGGGGAACGACGGGGGTGGATCGACGCGGCCGCACGGTTCCTCCAGGGGCTCGGGGGTCGTGCCGGGCGGCTACCCCGGCGCCGCCGGAGCACACCGGTCCCCAGCCGGGCAGGGGCGGGTTTTCCGGTCGGGGCACCGGGCAGACGCGCGGGTGACTGCCCCCCGACGGGAGGTCGGAGCGATGACCACCCACGACGACCGCGACCTGCTGGAACAGCTGACGGCCGATCACACGGCCCTCCGGGCCCGCTTCGGCGAGCTGGCGGGAACCCCTCTCGACGATCACGCCCGGCGCCGGGAACGGGCCGACGCCGCCTCGGCCGCCCTGGTCGAGCACCTCGCCGCCGAGGAGGAGCACCTCTACCCGCTGGTCCGCCGCAGCCGCCCGCGCGGCGACACCGCGGTGGACGACGCGCTCGCCGCACACGCCGCCCTCCAGGCACTGGTGCGGGAGCTGTCGCGGGCCCGGGCGGGCTCCACCGACTTCGACCGCCTGCTGACGGTGCTGGCGAAGGAAGCGACCCGCCACTTCGCCCAGGAGGAGGCGCTGCTCTTCGAGGCGGTCCGCGGGGACCTCTCCGACCACACGCTGGACGCCCTGGGCGACAGCGCCCGCAGGACGGAGGCCGCGACGTCGTCGACTCCGCCCCGAAGCAGCCGGTCGGGCGCCCTTCCGCCGGACCGGCCGCTTCGGGACGGGATCCTCGGATCCGGGCCGTCGTCCCCCGGGACCTGACCCGGAGCAGCCGGTCCGGCCCGCCCCGGGCGGGCCACCGGTCTCGCGCTACCGGTCCCGCGCCAGCCCGTACAGCTCGCCGAGCGACGCCAGTCGCTCCGGGGCGAGCGCGCCGCGCAGGTGCGGCAGGACCTCCGCCTCCTCGAAGCGGACGTGCTCGGTGACCGCGTCGACCATCCGGTCGGCCACCGCCTCGTACTCCGACCCTGGCGCGGAGCGGGCGAGCCGGTCGAGCAGGGTCTCCATCCGGCGGTCGAGGGCCCGGGTCCGCTCGTCGACCGGCTGCCCGACCGCGAGTTCGCGGGTGACCAGCGGGTGCACGTGCCGTTCCACGGCCCGGACGTGCCCGCGCACCAGGGCGTCCAGCCGCATCCGAGCGGCGGCGCGGCGCTCCGGGTCGGCGCGCAGCCGGCCGCCGAGGCGCAGCATCTCCCGGTGGTCGCGGGTGATCCGGTCGATGACGTCCTCGGCCATCGTCCTCAGCCGCCCTGCGGCCGGACTTCCAGTCGATCGGTGAGCATCCGGGTCTCGAACCGCGGCTGCGGCGCGGTCGCCGGACCGTGCACCGGACGGCCGTCCGCCAGGCGGAACCGGGAGCCGTGCAGCGGGCAGCGGATGCAGCCGTCCGCCACCTCGCCCTCGGACAGCGAGCCCGCCATGTGGGTGCAGCGGTCCGCGAGCACGTCGAAGCGGTCGCCGGAGCGGATTACCACCACCGGGACCTCGCCGAGCATCCGCCGGACCGGGACGCCGACCGGGAACTCCGCCACCGCGCCGACCGAGTGCCACCCCGGCGGCGCCAGCCGCGGCGCCGCCTCGGCGTGCGCCGCACCGGCGGCCTGACGGTACGCCAGGTGGGCGCCGAGGGCCGCCACCGCGGACACCACGGCGGTGCCGCACAGGCCGTAGCGACGCCCGGCGGCCTGGTCGCCGCGCCGGCGGGCACGCAGCGAGAGGACGTGCAGGCCCGCGGCGGTCACCGCGCCGAGCGCGTGCACCAGGCCGGTTCGGCGGTGGGTCGGCGGCAGGTCGGCCCAGTCCACCCAGCCGGCCCAGAGCGTGGGCAGGACGGCGGCCAGTCCGGCCGCGGTCAGCCGGCCGGCGGCCTCCGGCGGTGCGCCGGCGAGGTCGAGCAGGCTCGCCGACAGCCAGCAGCCGATCGGGACCTGCGCCAGCGCCGGGTGCAGCGGGTGGCCGAGCGGCACGCCGTGCAGCACGTCGCGGGCCGGTCCGAGCGGCAGCCCGGCCACGGCGTGCTGGAGCGCGTCCGACACCGGGTCCAGGGCCTGCCATCGGGACGGCGCGTCCAGCCAGCTGGGCAGGTCGACGCCGCGGAGCGGGGTGTGGAGTGTGGATCCGTCCATGACCTGCGGCTTTCCGATCGGCCCGGGGCCAAACCGCGCGAGTGGGCAGGAGTGCGCCGTGTACCGGGCGGGTGGCGGGGTAGGTGCCGTACGAAGCCACTGCCCTCGATGCCGTGCGAGGAGTCGCCATGGCAGTCCACCGCAAACCCGGGTCCGAGCCGGGACCCGACGTCCGCCGGGCGGGCGAGCGGCACGACTTCCCGCACGCCCCGGAGGGCCCCGGGCGGACCATGCCCGAGCTGCGGCCCCAGGACGGCGTCCGCCGGGGCACCGAGCCGGTCACCGCCCGCAGCGACCTGGAGCTGCGCCGCCTGCTCGCGGCCGTCTTCCTCGCCCTCTTCCTGGTCGGAACTGTCGCCTTCGCCGTGCTCGCCGCCCTTTCCGGCACCGGCCCCACGCCCGACCGGACCACCTGGGCCGTCTTCGCGGCGGTCTGCGCGGGCTTCGCCGGGATCACCGCGGTCGACCTGCTGATCGTCCGCCGCCGCTTGGCGGCCGGCCAGGGACGCGACCGTACGCCCGACTGAGCCACCAGCGGACCGTCCACCACCGCCCGCACGAGCGGTCCGGGGTCGCGCATGTCCGGGTCGGTCTACGCCCGCGGCCCACCGGCCAGACGCCCCGGGCGGAGGGCCGGCGACCGCCCCCGCGCGGGCCGGCCGAGTTCCGGACCCCCGAAGCCCCGTAGGCCGGGACCGATGTCCGCCGCCGCCCTCGGCTCACCGCCGCCCAGCCTGTGGTTCGCGATCGTCCCGCTGCTCGCGGTCCTCCCCGCCGTCCTGTGCATGCTCGACATCTCGCACCACCCGCGTACCCGACGGTTCCCGCCCCTGACCTGGCCGGCCGTCTGCGTCTTCGGCAGCGTTCTCGGGCTGCTCGCCCACCTCGCCTACGGCTGCAGCGAGACCGCCGGCGGGCCGGGCCCGGTTCGGCCGTAGGGTCGGAGCCATGCACCGCACGCTGACCGAGCACGCCCGATGCCTCTACGGCGACGAGTTCCGGCCCACGCCGGAGTGCGACGAGCCGCACCACGAGCACCACTTCGTCCAGGAGCTGACGTTCGCCGACGCGGAGTCGATCATGGCGATGATCCACGAGTTGTGCCCGCCGCCGGTCAACGGGTACCTGCCGGTCTGGGTCCGCAACCTGGCGTACCGGCTGGTGCTCCTGCAGCGGCCGGACGAGCCGGCGCTGATGCGCGAGGCCGCCGAGAGCCTGTGGCTGTTCGGTCCGGACTGGGACGACATCGCGGACGACCTGATGCGGCGGGCGGACGCACTGGAGGCCGACTGAAGCCGGGCCCCTCACAGCCGCCGGGGGCCGACTCCGTCCTCGGCGAGGGCGTCGCCCGGGTTCAGCAGGGCGCAGGCCTTCATCGAGAGGCACCCGCAGCCGATGCATCCGGTGAGTTCGGCCTCCAGCCGCTCGATGGTCTGCCGGCGCTCCTCCAGCCGCCGCTTCCAGCCGCGCGAGGCGCGCTGCCACTCCTGGTGGCTCGGCGGCCGGTCGAGCGGTACGTCGGCGAACGCCTCCCGGAGGTCCTGCAGCGGGATGCCGATCCGTTTCGCCACCGAGATCAGGGCGATCCGGCGCAGCATGTGCCGCGGGTAGCGGCGCTGGTTGCGCTCGTCGCGTTCGGAGGCGATCAGGCCGAGTTCCTCGTAGAACCGGAGGGCGGACACCGCCGCGCCGGTCCGCGCGCTGACCTCGCCGATGCCCAGCCAGTCGTCCGGGGTGGCCCTGACCTCGCCGGATGGGTAGCTCGCCATGCGCCGCCTCCTGTTTGACCTCAAGCTTACTTGAGGCCGTACGGTCGGCTGCGTCGGAACAGCGAGTACGACCCGATCCGGAGAGGAGGGCGGTCCGTTGACCTTTGTCATCGCCATGCCCTGTGTGGACGTCAAGGACAAGGCCTGCCTGGACGAGTGCCCGGTCGACTGCATCTACGAGGGTGAGCGGATGCTCTACATCCACCCCGACGAGTGCATCGACTGCGGCGCCTGTGAGCCGGTGTGCCCCGTCGAAGCGATCTTCTTCGAGGACGACACCCCGGAGGAGTGGGCGGAGTTCAACGCCGTGAACGCCGAGTTCTTCGACGACCTCGGCTCCCCCGGCGGGAGCGCGAAACTCGGTCTGATCCCGCGGGACCATCCGGTCGTGGCAGCGCTCCCGGCCCAGGACCCGGTCTGAGTCCGGGAGTCGTGGAGCCTCAGTCCGCGTGACGGCCGAGGCTGCGCAGGATCTCGGCCTCCTTCTCCGGGGCGAGGCCGACCGGCGCATGGTCGGTGCGCAGGGGCGGCCGTCCGGAGAGCGACCGCAGCCAGGTCCAGGTGTCGGCCACGGTCTCGGCCACCGGGCGGCAGCGCAGGCCGGTGGCGAGGGCCTTGGTGACGTCGGTCCCGTGCAGTGCCGCGTGCAGGTCGCCGGGCGGGAGCCAGAGCGGGAGGTCGTTCCACGGCTGGATGCCGGCGGCGAGGATCGTGTCCGGTTCGGCCCAGCACAGTTCGGCCGGGGCGCCGGTGACGCCGACGCAGGTGTCGAGCAGGTCCCGCATGGTGGTGTGGCCGGGCGGGCCGACCAGGTTGTACGGGCCGCCGAGTCCGCGGTCGACGGCGCCGAGGATCCAGTCCGCCAGGTCGCGGACGTCGATGTACTGCAGCGGGAGGTCGCGGGGGCCGGGTGCCAGGACGGGGCCACCGCGGGCGATCCGCGTCAGCCACCACGGCAGGCGTCCGACGTTCTCCCGGGGGCCGAGGATCAGGCCCGCCCGTACCAGCAGCGCCCGGTCGCCGAAGGCGCCCGTGGCGGCCAGCTCTCCGCCGCGCTTGGCCTGCGGGTAGGCGACCTCGCCGGCGTCCGGCGAGCCGTCGACCACGGGGGCGGCCTCGGTGAGGCCGGCGGGCGCGGGGTGGGCGTAGACCGACCGGCTGGAGACGTAGACGTAGTGACCGGCCCGCCCGGCCAGCAGCCGGGCGGCGTCGCGTACGGCGGTGGGTGCGCCGGCCCAGGTGTCGACCACGACGTCCCACGCGCCGACTCCGAGGGCCGCCAGACCGTCGGAGTCGGCGCGGTCGCCCAGCAGGGAGACCGCGCCCGCCGGCGGGTCGTGGCGTCCGCGGTGGAACACGGTGACCTGCCACCCGCGCGCCGGCGCCGCGTCGGCGACGGCGCGGCCGACGAACTCCGTTCCGCCCAGGACGAGAAGTCTCATGGCAACCACTCTGCCCGCCCCGGACGGCCGCCCTCAACGGTGCTCGCTCGGAGCGGAACGGCCGCCGGGCGCCCTCGGCAGGGCGGCCCGGACGACCCGTCGGTCAGTGTCCTCGGGCGACCCACTCGGCCAGGTGCGGCGCCTCGGCGCCGATCGTGGTGGAGTCGCCGTGTCCGGTCCGCACCACGGTGTCCGGGTCGAGGACGAGCAGCCGCTCGCGGATCGACCGGATGATGGTGGGGAAGTCGGAGAAGGACCGGCCGGTGGCTCCCGGGCCGCCGGAGAACAGCGTGTCCCCGCTGAAGAGGGTGGTGAGGTCCGGGGCGTGCAGGCAGACCGCGCCGGGGCTGTGCCCGGGGGTGTGGAGCACGGCCAGGTCCGTCCCGGCCACCGTCAGGCGCAGACCGTCGGCGAGGTCTGCGTCGGGCTTGCGCTCGGGGTGGGTCTGCTGCCAGAGCACCGCGTCGTCGGGGTGGAGCAGGATCGGCGCGCCGGTGCGGTCGGCCAGCTCGGGGGCGGCGTTGACGTGGTCGTTGTGCCCGTGGGTGCAGACGATGGCGACCAGTCGGCGGTCGCCGACCGCGGCCGCGACGGCCTCGGCGTCGTGCGCGGGGTCGATCACCAGGACCTCGTGGTCGTCGCCGACCAGCCAGACGTTGTTGTCGACCTGCCAGGTACCGCCGTCGAGGGTGAACTCGCCGGAGGTGACGAGGTGTTCGATGCGCGCCGCCATCAGAACAGCACCACCGATCGCAGCACCTCGCCCTTGTGCATCCGCTCGAACGCCTGCTCCACGCCGTCCAGCGGGATGGTCTCGCTGACGAACGCGTCCAGGTCGAGCCGGCCCTGCAGGTACAGATCGATCAGCATCGGGAAGTCCCGGCTGGGCAGGCAGTCGCCGTACCAGGAGGACTTGAGGGAGCCGCCGCGGCCGAAGACGTCGAGCAGCGGCAGTTCCAGCTGCATCTCGGGGGTGGGCACGCCGACCAGCACGACCGTGCCGGCCAGGTCGCGGGCGTAGAACGCCTGCCGGTACGTCTCTGGGCGGCCCACCGCGTCGATGACGACGTCCGCCCCATGGCCGCCGGTGAGGGCGCGGATCGCCTCGACCACGTCCGCCGAACCGGCGTCGACGGTGTCGGTCGCACCCAGCTCGCGGGCCTTGGCGAGCTTGCGGGCGTCCAGGTCGACGGCGATGATCCGGGCCGCGCCGGCCAGCCGGGCGCCCAGGACGGCCGCGTTGCCGACGCCGCCGCAGCCGATGACGGCGACCGAGTCGCCGCGGCCGACGGCGCCGGTGTTCACCGCGGCGCCGAGGCCCGCCATCACGCCGCAGCCGAGCAGGCCCGCGGCGGCCGGGGAGGCGGCCGGGTCGACCTTGGTGCACTGGCCGGCCGCGACCAGCGTCTTCTCGGCGAAGGCGCCGATGCCGAGCGCCGGGGACAGCTCGGTGCCGTCGGTCAGCGTCATCTTCTGCTTGGCGTTGTGGGTGTCGAAGCAGTACCACGGCCGGCCGCGCCGACAGGCCCGGCACCGCCCGCACACCGCACGCCAGTTGAGGATCACGAAGTCGCCCGGCGCGACCTCGGTGACGCCCTCGCCGACCGACTCGACCACGCCCGCGGCCTCGTGGCCGAGCAGGAACGGGAAGTCGTCGTTGATGCCGCCCTCACGGTAGTGCAGGTCGGTGTGGCAGACCCCGCACGCCTGGACCTTCACCACCGCCTCGCCGGGGCCGGGGTCGGGGACCACCACCGTCACCATCTCGACGGGCGCCCCCTTGGACCGTGCGATCACACCCCGCACCTGCTGCGCCATCGCGCTCTCCTGCCTTCCGTGGTTCCGGTTCTGCCGTACAGCTTTCGCCGTACGGCACCCAACCTACGTCGATTGTGACGGCGGGACAGGCGCATGCGCGGGAGCCACGGGAGCCGGGGCGGACCGGGCCGGCGGTGGCGGGGACCCACCGGGGCACTCAGCGGGCCAACAGGTCGAGGATGTCGTCGGCGTGCTCCTCCTCCTCGGCCAGGATGGACTCGATCATCCGCCGGGTCGTCGGGTCGCGGTCGCCCAGCCAGCGGGCGATCTCCTGGTAGGTGGAGATGACGATCCGTTCGGCGATCAGGTTGTGCTCCAGCATCGCCTTGAGGTCGTCGTCGGCCGTGGTGGTGTAGTCGGTGTGGGCCCGCCGGGCCAGGGTCGCCGGGTCGAAGTCGGGCTCGCCGCCCAGTTGGGAGATGCGTTCGGCGGCGCGCAGGCCGTGCTGCATCTCCTGTCCGGCGTGCTCGGTGAACTCGGCGGCGACCTGGGCGCGGTCCATGCCGGTGGCGGAGATGGCGTGTCGCGTGTAGCGCAGCCAGCAGACCACCTCGGTGGCCACCACGTCGTTGAGGACCGCGATCACCTCCTGCGGGTCCAGGCCGTACGTACTGGTGACCGGACCGGCGTCCATCTTCTGCCGGGCCTCGTCGCGGATGCGGCTGACGTCGAGGACGAAGTCGTCGGTTGTCATCGGTGCACCCCCGCTCAGTCCTCGCCGAGGACGGCGTACAGTTCGGCGTCGCCCAGCCGGGCGGCGGTGTCGGGCTCGTCGCGGCCGCCGGCGCGCCGGTCCACGCCGCCCCGGGCGGATCGGGTCTGCGGGCGGCGGCGCAGGCGGTACCCGGGCAGCTCCTGAGTGCTGGTGCGGACGACGTCGCGCTCCTCGCGCTCGGCCATGGCGGGCCTCCTTCGGTGGTTCGAAAACGGTCGGGAAGTCGCCGACGCGCCTACCCGCCCGAAGCCTCCGGAATCGGACCGTCCGCCGGTCGGTCGTTTGCCGGTCGGTCGTTTGCCGGCCGGGAGCGGGGGCACACGCCGCGGCGATCAGGAAGGAGCGGAGATGAATCGCCAGGACGACCCGCCTCACGGCACCCTCGGCATCCCGGAGACGGGGGGCGGCGGCGCGCCCGACCCCGCGGGCCGGCGTCCGCCCGGGAGCACGCCCGCTGCCGACCCCGGACGGCGTACGCACGGCGTCGAGCGGCGCGCCCGTCGCTTCCGCAGGATCGAGCAGCTGGAGCTGCCGCCGTACGAACCGGTCCGTGAGTGACCGGGGGCGCGACGGGCCGGCTCAGTGCTCGCTCTCGGAGGCGAGGGCGATGCACTCGGTGTCCACCTGGTCGGCGAGGTCGACGAGCAGGTGCTCGAACACCCGGGCCGTCTCCGGGTCCAGGTCGGACAGGTCCGCCTCCGGCCCCTGCGACAACTCGCTCGCCAGCTGCCGCAGCAGGTCGGTGACCTGCTCGGCCGGGATCAACAGACGGTCGTCGGGCGTCGTGATCACGGTCACGGATACCTGGATCATGGATGTCGCCCTTCTCGTCCGCGTCACCGAGTGGTCTCCCTTGGCGTACCCGGTCCCGGCCCGCCGATGCGGGACGGGCCGGTTTTCCTTGCCCGGGCCCGCCCGCCCGGCCCCGGCCCGGCCGTTTGCCCGGCCCGTACGCGAGCACACGTCCCGGCGCGGACGGCACCGCGCTGTCCCCGCTCACCGCGCCGCGGACCTGCGGCGCGACCGCACCCGACCGAGGAGTGATCATGAACGACCTCCCCCAGGGCGGCGCCGGCGGCGTCCCGCTCGACCACGACGAGCCCGACCCGCGCCACCCCCGCCACGGCGAGGCCGACCACACCGGGGCCCACGCGCCGGACCGGCCGCACACCGTCAGGACCGTCCGGGGCGGAACGACGGTCGGCGAGCAGCAGGCCGAACCGGCGGACGACACCCGCGACGACGAGCACCCCGGGCGGTGACCCCGCCGTGTCCGCGGTGGAGGACTTCCTGCAACGCGTCGACCGCGCGCAACAGCGCCATTCGCCGGCCGCGCTGGTCGTGGGCGTGGTCAAGAAGTTCGGCGACGACCGCGGCGGCCAGCTCGCCGCGCTGATCACCTACTACGGCTTCGTCGCCCTCATCCCACTGCTCCTGCTGCTCAGCACGGCCCTGGGCTTCGCGCTGCACGGGCACCCCGAGGCGCAGCGCCGGGTGGTCGACTCGGCGCTGGCCGACTTCCCGGTGATCGGCGGCCAGCTGCGGGAGAACGTCCACTCGCTGTCCGGCAGCGCGCTGGCCGTCACCATCGGCGTGCTCGGGCTGCTGTACGGCGCGCTCGGCATCGCCCAGATCCTGCAGCACGCGATGGCCCAGGTGTGGAACATCCCGGGCGTACGGCGTCCCGGCTACTTCCCGCGGCTGCTGCGCAGCCTGCTGCTGTTCGCCGTGCTCGGCACCGGCCTGGTGCTGGCCACCGGCGCCGCCACGCTGGTGGGCACCACGCTCGGCGGGGACGCGGCCCGGGCCGGCGCCCTGGTCCTCTCCCTGGTGGTCAACACGGCCCTGTGCCTGGCCTGCTTCCGCGTCCTCACCCCGCCGGACGTCCCCACCCGGTCCCTGCTGCCCGGCTGCCTGCTCGCGGGTCCGATGTTCACGGTGCTCCAGACCTTCGGAGCCCTGCTGGTCTCGCACCAGTTGCGGCACACGTCCCAGGTCTACGGCTTCTTCGCCACCGTCATCGGCCTGCTGTCCTGGCTGTACCTGGCCTCGCAGATCACGCTGTACGCGGCCGAGACCAACGTCGTGCTGGCCCGCGGCCTGTGGCCCCGCAGCCTGCTGCAGCGGCCGCTGACCATGCCCGACCAGGAGGTGCTGGAGTCCCTGGCCCGCCAGGAGGAGCGGCGGCCGGAGCAGCACGTCGACGTCGTGTTCACGGACGAGCAGGACGACCGACCTCGCCACGATTGACCCCGGCGCGATCGACCTCAGCACGATTGGCCGCGGCGCGACCGGGCAGACGCACGACCGGCCCGGAACTCCGACCCGAGGAGCGTCATGAGCACCAAGAAGAAGATGGAACACACCGCCGAGACGGCGAAGGGCAAGGTCAAGGAGGCCACCGGCAAGGCCGTCGGCAACGAGCGTCTGGTCGCCAAAGGCAAGGCCGAGCAGATGAAGGGCGATGTCGCCCAGGCCGGCCAGAAGCTCAAGGACGCCGCCAAGCGCTGACCACCGCGTCAGACGGCCCCGACCGCCTCCGGCTGAGCACACCTGGCCGGAGGCGGTCGGCGTCCGCGCACTCCCCGACCTCACCGATCACGATGGGCCACGACGAGAAACCCCTGCCCCCGCAGGCCGCACCGAAGCACCACCGGGCCGACCGGGAGACCCGGCTGACGGTCGTGGTGGCGCTGGTGGCCGACCTGGTGATCGCTGCGGCCAAGGCGGTCGCCGGGGCGCTGGCGCCCTCCCCCGCGCTGCTCGCCGAGGCGGCGCACTCGCTCGCCGACAGCCTCAACCAGGTGTTCCTGCTGATGTCGCTGAGCCGCAGCCGCCGCCGACCGGACGCGCGCCACCCGTTCGGCTACGGCAAGGAACGGTTCTTCTGGTCGCTGCTGGCCGCGGTCGGCATCTTCGTCACCGGCGGCTGCTTCTCCTTCTACCAGGGCCTGCACGCCTGGGTCTCCCCGCCGACCCGGCCCGAGGACTTCCTGCCGGTGTACGTCGTGCTGGCTGTGGCGCTGGTCGCCGACGGCATCTCGCTCACCCGGGTGGTCGTCCAGCTGCGCGGCGAAGCGCGAACCCGTGGATCCCGGCGGCTCTGGCGGACCAGCGATCCCACCGCCCGCACCGTGCTCGCCGAGGACTCCACCGCCGTCCTCGGCGTTCTGGTGGCCGCCGGCGGCGTCGCCGCCCACCAGATCACCGGCGATTCGGTCTGGGAGGCCGCCGCCGCAGTGGCCATCGGTGCGCTCCTCATCGGCGTTGCCTACCGGCTCGGCCACGAGGCCCAGAGCCTGCTGGTCGGACAGGCGGTCGACCCGCACCTGCAGCGCGAGGCCCACACCCTGCTCGCCGGTCAGCCGGAGATCGACACCGTCACCGCGCTGCTCACCATGCGGCTCGGCACCGACTCCGCCATGCTCGCCGCCCGGGTGGACCTGCGGGAGGGCCTGGACAGCGAGGAGGTCGAGGAGGTGTGCGTACGGATCAAGCGCGACCTGCGCGAGGCGCACCCGGCTTTCGACCAGATCTTCCTCGACATCATCGACGCCGACGCGGACGGCCGCGCCCGGGCCCGCGCGCTGAAGCGCGACCTCGACGGCATCGCCACCGAGCACGACGAACCCCCGAACTGAGCTGTCCCCGGACATGCGCCTACCTGACAGCTCGTCGGATCTTCGAGCGGCAGCGCATATCCCTGCCCACCCAGGGCAGGCGGCCACTCGCCGCACACCCGCGCGCCCTGCCCCCGACTGGGCACCCCTCTCGGGCCCGTCCTGGACCGATCCCGGACGCCGTGGCCGGACCGGCATGCGGTGGGTGCCGAACCGCACCCGTCGGCAAGAACGTAGCGACATCCGTGCCGTCGACCCGACGAGGGCCGACATGGTCGAGAGGAGCAGTTCGTGACGGTGACATCGCGTCTCCCGGAGCCGGTCCACCAGGCGTGGGACTGGCAGTTGCAAGCGGCGTGCCGGGGTGCCGACGAGCGGTTGTTCTTCCACCCGGCCGGAGAACGCGGGCAGGCCCACGACGAGCGCGAAGCGGCGGCCAAGCGGATCTGCGCTTCCTGCCCCGTCCGCAAGCGCTGCCTCGACCACTCCCTCGCGGTGCGCGAGCCCTACGGCGTGTGGGGCGGCCTCAGCGAGGACGAACGCTCCGCCCTCCTCGGCCCCGTCACCCACCGCGGCCGATAGCCCTGCGCCGAACGCCGACCGCTCGACAGCCGCCCTCTCTCCATGGCTCAGCGTCCCGGCAGCCTTCCGAAAGGGCCATGGGGCCGGTGCGCGCTAGCCGTTCGTCGGCTCGAGCACCAGGCTCGCCATCGTGGCGTGGGTGGTCCAGCCGAGCGTGGCGTAGAGCGCCTGCCCCTCGGCGCTGCCGACGAGGACGCCGGTGCGTGCGCCCCGCTCGTACGCGGCCGACTGCAGCGTCCGCATCACCACGGAGCCCAGGCCGCGGCGGCGGTGGTCGGCCGAGGTGACGATCTGGTCCGGTACGGCCACCGGGCCGGCCAGGCCCGCCTGGCCGCGCGCGGCCTGGTGCCCGGCCTCGTCCCGCACCAGCGTCCGAAGCACCCCGCCACGCTCCCAAGTCGTCACGGTGTAGCCGTCCGGGACCGTCGGCCGTTCGGGGGTGAGTTCGACGGTCATCAGGAAGGCCGCCGCATCCTGCCGCCACTGCGGGCCCAGCCAGGGGCGCACGCTGTCCCCGGCGGCGAAGAGCTTCAGCCAGGTGTGCGGGGCAGTGATCGTCTCGGCGAGCTTGCGGACATCGGCCTCGGTCGGCGCGGGCAGCACGTGCCGGGCCACCTCGCCGGCCGGCGCGCCGACATCGATGCTCCAGCCCCAGGGCCGGTCCACCGGCTCGGCGGAGCCACGCGAAACAGTCCAGCCCGCGATCCACATCCGGACGAGTTCCGTGATGTCCGACTCCGGCATGAGGCAACCCCTGGCGTAATAGTCTCTACTGAAACTCACACCTTACGGACACTTCAAGGGTCTGCCCAGGGTGATTCCTCGCGCTCCCGGCCGGCGGTTGTCAGCCGCGGGCTCCGGTCAGGGGACGCCGGGCCAGGCCGGCCAGGCGACGGATCGCCTGCCCGCCGAAGCGAACAGCCATGGCGGCTGCGGGCACCACGTCGTCGCGGCAGAGCCAGGCGCGTTCGGTGGAGCGACGCGGTCGGAGGTCGGACGGTACGTGGCGATCCTGCCAGGTCGCCGTCGCGGCGGACAGCAGGTCCAGCTGGCCGGCAGCGAAGTAGCGCTCCAGCTGCGGCCCCTGGGGCACCGCACGACCGGTGAGGGACAGGTGGAGGGCACGGGCCACGTCAACGCCGTGCACGGTCTCGTACAGGCGGAACTGGGCGCCGGTGCGGGGGTTGAAGTCGACCAGCTTGTACCGGCCGTCGCGCCGGTCCAGCCTCCAGTCGAGATCGGCGACACCGCTGTAGCCGAGCTGCTTGCACAGGCGGGCGGCCAGATCGGCCAGCTCGGGGTTCGGCACCGAACAGGCCCGGGTGGCGGACCCTTCGGCGGGTGGGTAGGAACGCAGCTTCCGCCCGGTGAACACGGCGAGCGGTTCGCCACCGGGACCGCAGCACAGATGGGTGGACCAGCTCTCCGAACTCTCGCGCGGCAGGTACTCCTCGACCAGGACCGACAGGTTGCCGTCGGCTCGGCACAAGGCCAGCAGCTGGTGTTCGTCCTGCACGACCGTGGTGTGCGGGACCACCGGGCGGTACAGCCGGGTGAACGGCTCCAGGTTCTTCAGCACCAGCGGGTAGCCGATGATCCGGGCGGCCCGCGCCGCCTCCATGCGGGTGCCGCGGACCGCGACGCCACGGGGCACGGGGACGAACTGTCCGCAGAGCTCACGCATGGAGCCCTTGTCGGCCAGCCGCCGCGGGAGCGCGGCGGGGACCGGAGGAAGCAGGAACGTCGGGGCGAGGTCCGCTGCGTGCTCGGCGAGCAGGACCGCCGCCTCGTCGTCGGTGGGCAGCGCGATGCACCGGCGACCGATCGCCCGGCCGATGTCCCGGACGATCGCCAGCACATGCTCGGGGGATTCCCGGCCGCTGGTGGGGCGGACGAAGGCACGGGTCAGATAGCGGGACATCGCGGTCGGCGTCCACCGGTCCTCGACCATCGCGTACACCGGCACCCCGAGCCGGCCCAGCGACCGGACCGCACCGAGCGTCCCGTAGCCCAGTGGATAGCCGCCCACCTTGACCAGCAGCACCGGCACCTCGCCGGCCAGATCGAGTCGGCTCTGCTCCACAGCGGTCACTCGTCCCTTTCCGGCGCGTACGGTCCCCGACCATCCCCGACAGCTGTGCAGACACCCACCCCGTACCCGGACCGCCCGGGGTGGGGCAGGCAGGCAGGGCCGGGACGTGCGAGGGTCGGTCGCGCTCGGGGGTCCGCGACCGGCCCATCCACCAGCGTCACCAGCCGGGGCCATCACGTCCACCAGGCACCACCGCCGACACGGCCACCCGAGCACAGCAGCACCCACCCGGACCAGCCGGCCCACGCCACACCGGACCGGCGGCAGACCCCGAGCTGCGCCGGACCCTGGCCGACCGCAGGCCGCACAGCCGACTGACGGCCCGACGGCGCACGAGCCGAGCGCATTGGCGCCCCCGTACGCTTCCTCCGGACCGCACAGTCACTGCTCGCATGGCTGCTCGTCCTCCGTCTCAGGGTGCGGCGGTGTCAGCCGCGGGTGGGGCCGGCCGCGCCTCGTCGGTGTGTCCGACCGCAGCGGGAGGTCTGCGACCGTCCCACCCGACCGGGGCGCATCACCGGGCGGGGCCGGCCGGGTGTCGGGGTCCGGCCGCTGAGTCCTGGGCGTCGGGGCGAGTGCGTTGACAGCGGCCCGTGCCCGCCGGCGGATGCTCATCTCGATCGTCTCCTCCTCCCGGCCGCTCCCGTCAGGTCGACGCGAGGAGTCGACCCACTCGCCTGCCGTGGGGCGGCCTCGCGAGGCGTCTGCACCGGTCGGCCCGGTCGAAACAAGATCGGTGCCGCCGTACGCGCCGCGCGACCGATTGCCCGGCGATCGGGCGGGTACGCGCCGGAGCGCACGGTCCCGGACGGCGACGGAGAGGGTGAGGGTGAGGAGAGCATGAGCACCGACCGCATGCGCGACGACGTCCACCAGCCGACCGGGGACATGGAGGAGCAGGCCGACGCGGCACCCCTCGACCTGCAGAACGCCCTGGACAAGCGCGACTACGACGATGTCCTGGACGAGGGCTGGTCACCGCCCGAGCGACCACTCGGCGTCGAGCGCACCGGGGTGACGGCCGCCGAGCAGCGCGCCGGGGAGCCGCTGGGCGAACGGCTGGCACGGGAGGAACCCGAGGTGGCGCCCGCCGAGGGAGACGGGATCGGCGACCTGCCCGGCGGGGAGGGCGAACCGCTCGACCCGGAGGTCGGCGACCGGCGGGCCGGGCGTCTGGTTGCCCCGGACGAGGGCGCCCATGCCGACACCGAGAAGGATCTCGTCGCGTCGGACGTCGGCATCGATGCCGGCGCCGCGGGCGCGGAGGAGGCCGCGGTCCACGTCATCCCGGACGAGGACGCGGGGCGTGACGTACCCCGGTGACCTGCGGCTACTCCGCTGTCGGGGCGAGGCCGAGCAGGGCCAGCAGCAGCCGCTGGTCGTCCCCGTCGCGTGCGTGGGCGGCCACCACCGCGCGCGCCCGCACCGCGATGGCCTCGTCGACCGTCTGCGGGGCCGGTTCGATGGTCTCCGACAGTGTGGACAGGTCCCGATTCTTTCCCTGCACGGCCACCACGTTCCTCTCGCTCGCATGTTCGTCAGCGAACCTCCAAGGCTACTGCGGCCCGGCGGCCGACGGGCCGACGGCCTCGGGCCCGCGTGGGGACATTTCAGCCGTGGCCGCCGCCGCGCGGGTCCATACTGACCGCATGCCCGACGAAGCGACCGAGCAGCTCCTCACCCGGTTCGTCGACGCCCTCGGGTCGGCCGTCCCGCTGGTCGCGCTGTGGGCCCACGGTTCGCTCGCCGGTGGCGACTACCGGCCGGGCCGCAGCGACCTCGACCTGATCGCCGTCCTCGCCCGTCCGTGCACCCCTGCCGAGCAGGAACGCCTGAGCGGCCTGCACGAGCGGCTGGTCCGAACCGACCCGCTCGGCGCCCAACTGCACTGCGGCTACCCGGCGGTGGCGGAGCTGGACGACCCGGCCCGGCCCCACCCGGCCTGGGCGCACCAGGAGCTGCTGCGCCGCCCGATCACCCCGGTGACCCGGCGCGAGCTGCACGAGTTCGGACGCGTCCGGTACGGGCAGCCGCCCGCCGGGCTCCTGCCACCGGTGACCGCGGACCAGCTGGCCGCCTTCGTCGTCGAGGACCTGGCCTGCTTCTGGCGTCCCGCCCTCGACCACCCGGAGTGGTGGCTGCGCGAGATCTGGATCGACCTCGGCCTGCTGACCCTGGCCCGGGCGGGCACCACGCTGCGGACCGGGCGTCTGATCACCAAGGCCGAGGCGCTGGACGTGCTGACCGGGGCGGGCGCGCCGGCCGAACTGGTCGAGGACATCCGGCAGCGCCGCTACGGCGATCCACGACCAGCCTCCGACGCGTGGCGCCGGCGCCGCGCCGAGCTGACCCGCGGCTACCTCGGCCCCGCCATCGACAAACTCGTCGCCGAGCACCGCGCCGGCGGCAGCTGAACGGCTCGCCCGGACGCCGATTGGCGCCGGGAGCACCGGGGTAGCCGCCGGGCGTGCTCACCATCGGCGTGGAGGAGGAGTACCTCCTCATCGATCCGGCCACCGGTGTGCCCGTCACTCGCGCCGCCCGGGTGCAGGCCGCGGCAGGGTTCCAGCCCGCCCCCGGCGACGAGGAGGTCCAGCGCGAGATCAGCCAGGCCCAACTGGAGGTCGCCACCCCGGTCTGCCACTCGCTGGACGAGGTCGGCGGCCACCTGCTGCGGCTGCGCCACACCCTGGCCCAGGCCGCCGAGGCGTGCGGCTGCCGGCTGGCCGCCACCGGGTCCGCGCCGTTCACCGACCGGCTGCCGGTACCGGTCACCCCGACGCCGCGCTTCCGGCGGATGCGCCGGCAGGCCGCCGTGCTCGCCGACGAGCAGCTGATCGACGGCATGCACGTCCACGTCGGCGTCCCGGACCGCGGGGCGGGCGTCGCGGTGCTCGACGGGCTGCGCCCGTGGCTTCCGGTCCTCACCGCGCTGTCCGCCGACTCGCCGCTCTGGCGCGGCCGCGACACGGGCTTCGCCAGCTGGCGCACGGTCGTCTTCGACCGCTGGCCGGTGGCCGGGCTGCCGCCGCACTTCGCGGACGCTGCGGACTACGACCGGCGCGTCCGGCGGCTGGTGGAGACCGGCCTGATCGACGACTCCGGCCAGGTGTACTGGCACGCGCGCCTGTCCGAGCGGTACCCGACGGTCGAGGTGCGGGCGATGGACGTCCAACTGCGGGTGGACGAGGCGGTGCTGCTGGTCGGCCCGGTCCGCGCCCTGGCCACTCGCACCCTCGAGCAGCCGCCGTCCGCCGAGGGCGACCCGCCCGAGTTCCTGCGTGCCACCGCCTGGCACGCCGCCCGCCACGGCGCGGCCGGGCGGCTGCACGACCCGCTCACCGGCCGGCTCCGCTCCGCCCGTGAGGTGACCGACGGACTGCTGACCCATCTCGACGCGCCCCTGCGCGCCACGGGCGACGATCGGTCGACGGCGCGGCTGCTGGAGCGTCTGCACACCGAGGGCAACGGCGCGGTCCGCCAGCGGCGGGAGGTGCGGCGCCGCGGACGGTCCGGGCTGATCGGGCTGATCACCGGCGAGGCCGTGGGGATCCAATCCGCCTGAGCGCGGCACTCCGCGTCCTACCATGTCCTGGACCGGATGATCCGCACGGACAAGGGGACGCCTCAGTGAGCGGCAGTGTCGAGACGTTGGAATTCCAGGCCGAGACCAGGCAGTTGCTCCGGCTGGTGATCCACTCGATCTACTCGAACAAGGACATCTTCCTGCGCGAGCTGATCTCCAACTCCTCCGACGCGCTGGACAAGTTGCGGCTGGAGTCGCTGACCGACTCCGACCTCGGCGTCGACACCTCCGACCTGCACATCGCGCTGGAGGTCGACCGGGACGCCCGGACGCTGACCGTCCGCGACAACGGCATCGGCATGAGCCGGGACGACCTCGTCGAGCTGATCGGCACCATCGCCAAGTCCGGTACCGCTGGCCTGCTGGAGAAGCTCCGGGCGACCGAGGACGCCGCCGCCGCGCAGAACCTGATCGGGCAGTTCGGCGTCGGCTTCTACTCCGCGTTCATGGTCGCCGACAGGGTCACCCTGCTGACCCGGCGGGCCGGCACCGAAGCGGGCACCCGCTGGGAGTCCGACGGCGAGGGGACGTACGACGTCCAGGCCGTGGACGGGCTGCCGGTGGGCACCTCGGTCACCCTGCACCTCAAGGCCGCCGACCAGTCCGCCGACGACGACAACTCGGCCGACTACCTGTCCGAGTGGAAGATCCGCCAGATCGTCAAGCAGTACTCGGACTTCATCCGCTGGCCGATCCGGATGGCCACCGAGCGCACCGACGCCGACGGCACCACCACGTCCACCGTCGACACGCTGAACTCGATGAAGGCGCTGTGGGCCCGGCCGCGCAGCGAGGTGACCGAGGCCGAGTACCACGAGTTCTACCGGCAGATCACCCACGACTGGGTCGACCCGGCGGCGACCGTCCACATGCGCGCCGAGGGCACCTTCGAGTACGAGGCGCTGCTGTTCGTCCCCGCGCAGGCCCCGCTCGACCTGTTCGCCCGGGACACCCGCAGCGGCGTTCAGCTGTACGTCAAGCGGGTGTTCATCATGGACGACTGCGAAGCGCTGATGCCGGACTACCTGCGCTTCGTCAAGGGCGTGGTGGACGCGCACGACCTGTCGCTGAACATCTCCCGCGAGATCCTGCAGCAGGACCGCCAGATCCGCGGCGTGCGCCGCCGGCTGGTCAAGAAGGTGCTCGGCGCACTCAAGGAGATGCAGGCGGGCGACGCCGAGCGTTACGCCACCGTGTGGTCCCAGTTCGGTCGGGTGCTGAAGGAGGGCCTGGTCGAGGACGGCGAGCAGACCGAGGCCCTGCTGGAGCTGGTGTCGGTGGCGTCCACCCACGACCCGGAGAAGCCCACCACCCTGCGCGAGTACGTCGGGCGGATGAAGGACGGCCAGGACACCGTCTACTACCTGACCGGCGAGAACCGCGCGATGGTGGAGAACTCCCCGCACATGGAGGCGTTCGCCGCCAAGGGGTACGAGGTGCTGATCCTCACCGACCCGGTGGACGAGGTCTGGGTCGAGCGCGTTCCCGGCTTCGACGGGCACCGGCTGCAGTCCATCGCCAAGGGGCAGGTCGACCTGGACGGGTGCACCGACGGCGAGGGGGCGGCCGACGCCGAGAAGGCCGAGCGCGAGCAGGACTTCGCCGCGCTGCTCCAGTGGCTGACCACCGCGCTGACCGAGCAGGTGAAGCAGGTCCGCCTCTCCTCCCGGCTGACCACCTCGGCGGCCTGCATCGTCGGCGACGCCCACGACATGACGCCCACCCTGGAGAAGATGTACCGGGCAATGGGCCAGGAGCTCCCGCCGGTGAAGCGGATCCTGGAGCTCAACCCCACGCACCCGCTGATCACCGCCCTGCAGTCGGCCCACCGCGCGAACGCCGACGACCCGGCGCTGAAGGAGATCGCCGAACTGGTCTACGGCAGCGCCCTGCTCGCCGAGGGTGGCGAACTCGCCGACCCTGCCCGCTTCACCCGTCTGCTCACCGACCGCCTGACCCGCACCCTCTGACGACCGGTCCGGCACCGCCGCGCCCCGACCCAAGGGGCGGCGGTGGCCTCGGGAGCGTCGGGCCGTCCAGTGCCGCGTCGGGCGACCTTTGCCCCGTCGACGGGGCAAAGGTCGCCCGACGCGGCACTATCCTGCCCCGATGAGCTATCCCGTTGCCCAGCAGCTGCGCGTCCTCCCCGGCGACCTGGTCGTCGAGCACCTCGCCGGGGAGCCGCGGCCACCGGCGGGCGAGTGGCTGGCCCTGGTCCGCGCGCCCGAGGGCCTCACCGTCGTCCGCCCGGCCCGTCCCGAGGACGGCGCCGACCGGGAGCGGTGGTCGGCCCTCTACAGCGGCGACACGGCCCACGCGCTCGACCTGCCCGGCATGCTCGCCGCCGTGCTCACCCCGCTCGCCGCCGGCGGGATCCCGGTCTTCGTCGCCTCCACGTTCCACGCCGACCTGGTCCTGGTACCCGCCGGGCAGCTCGCCCGGGCGGCGGCCGCACTGCGCGCCGCCGGCCACCTGGTCGCCGCCGCTCCGCCGGCCGGGTAGCCGCGCCTACCGGTTGAGCGTGCTGCTGGGCGAGGTCCGGTATGCGTCGCGGTAGAGGCCGGCGAAGCGGCCCGGGTGGGCGAAGCCCCAGCGCATGGCGATGTCGGTGACCGTGGTGGTGCGCGGGTCGGCGACCAGCAGGTCGCGGTGGGCGGCGTCGAGGCGGACGGCGCGCAGGTGGTTCAGCGGTGTGGTGCCGCGGTGGCGCCGGAACGCGTACTGCAGCGCCCGTGGGGTGACGTGGGCGGCCCGGGCGATGTCCGCCAGCGAGATGTCCCGGTCCGCGTTGGCCTCGATGTACGCGACGGCCCGGCGCAGCGTCTCCGGGGTGGCGTCGCGGGTGTCGGCGGGGACGGGCGCGGTGGCCGCGGTGTGCGGGAGGGCGGCCAGGGTGGCGGCGGCCAGGTGCCGGGCCGCGGTGGAGACGACAAGTTCGCTCTCGCAGGCCGCCGGGTTGCCGAGCACGTCGTCGCGCAGGTAGGCGACGGCGGCGCCGAGGTGGCGGTTGGCGCCGGCGCTGACGGCCCGTTGTCCGGTCAGCCGCAGCGGGCCGCGGGCCGCCTCGGCGGGTGTGACCGCGCCGAGCAGGTCGGTGTCGAACATGGCGATGGTGTAGCGGGCCGAGCGGACCTCGCCGCGGTACGGACGGTCGGCCAGGGCGACCAGGAAGGTCTCGCCGGGGCCGTAGACCTCCTCGCGCCCGTCGGTGCGGTCGACGAGGGTGCCGGCGTGCAGGCTGACCAGGCAGACCCGGCCGAGACTGGCGGCGTCGTACCCCATGCGGTAGCCGAAGGCGAGCCGGTCGACGCTGACCGGGCCGACCGCACGGCGGCTGATGCGGACCCGGGCGTCCTCCACCGGACCGCCGATCCGCATCGGCGTGTAGGCGGCCGACAGGAACTCCTCCGTCTCCCCGAGGCTGGCGCTCTCGAACTGCAGGGACTCGACCATCACCACCACCGCCGCGATCCGAACCGGAAGCACCGACCAGCATAGGACGATGGCGGGCGAGAATCCGGGTCGGCGGCCCCCGGCGGGCGCCGCGGCAGGGCTCAGCCCGCTTCGAGGATGCGGTCGAGGGTGGCGTCGATGTCGAGGTGCTCGGACTCCGAACCGGCGGGCACCAGGGCGAAGCAGTCGGCGAGGAAGGCCGCGACCAGGTCGGTCGGGGCGCTGACCACGGCCCGTCCGGTCGGGCCCAGCAGGGTGATCCGGACCTCGCCCGGGGCGCCCGGACCCACCTGGACGTCGCCGCTGCCCGCCGGGGCGTGCCGTCCCTCGTTCAGCAGGTCGCGGCTGAAGTACCAGCACACCTGCAGCTGGTCCTCGGTGCACCCGCAGTCCGACAGCGGGAACGACAGGCAGGCGGCGTAGGGACGGCTGGTGTCGAAGCGCAGCTCCGCGTCGATGCTGACGTCGGGCAGGGGGCTGTCCGGGAAGGTGACGGGCATCGGCTGAACGGTGGACATCGGCATCGGATCACCCTTTCTGCGACGGCGGGGCGCCCCGGCGGGGCGACGTGCACGAACCGCGACTACCCCGGCCCCGGCACGCCAGACGACACCTGCCGAATCTCCACAATCCCCCTGCCCTTGACGGCGGACCTTCACGATCCCTTCGCGCGAGCGGGCGGCGGATCGGCCCGTACCGGCTCGGACTTCGTTGTGCGGACAGCGCCGCGCGACGGCCTTCGCTCACGGAGCAGCGCGGGGCGGCCGGAGACGACACGGTCGAGGGACGCGGCCGCGCCGGCGCCGCGGAGACCCGGAAGGAGAGCGCCATGACCGTCGCGCTGCGGGTCGACCGCCGCACCGCCCCGTCCGGCGTACGGCTGCTCGCCCTCGACGGGGAGGCCGACTTCGACACCGCGGGGGTGCTGGCCGGGGCCCTGCACCGGGCGCTCACCGATGAGCCCGTCCCGCTGGTGCTGGTGGTGGACTGCTCGCGGCTGGAGTTCTGCTCCTCCGCCGGCCTCAACGAGCTGCTGCGGGCCCGCAAGGCCGCGTTGGACGGGGCGACCGCCTTCCGGCTCGCCGGCCCCAGTGCGCAGCTGGCCCGGCTGCTCGCCCTCACCGGCACCGACGCGGTCTTCCGGATGGCTCCCCCACCGGCCCGTCCCGACCGTCCGAGCCCTGCGGCGCCGACTGCCGGCCCGGTCACTGGGTAGACGCGCCTGCGACAGACTCCCGCGAGGAGGTGGGCTCGGTGACCGGCGACGACGTGGCCCTGGGGCGGGTCCTGGCCCGGGCGATGGAGCGGGCCCGGACGGGCGGTCCGCGCGAGGTCCCGGACCTGGTGCAGGAGGCGGCCGTGGACCTGGGCCTGTCCCGGGCCTGGGTGTACCTGGCCGACCTGCAGCAGCACCGGCTGGTTCCGCTGCCGGACCCCGACCCGGAGGTCCGGCGCCGCACGGTGGCGGTCGAGGGCTCGCTCGGCGGCCGCGCCTACCGGCTGGAGCGGACCCAGACCATCGCCGGCCCGCCGGCCGTGGGCTGGTTCCCGCTGGTCGACGGCGTGGAGCGGATCGGGGCCCTGCGGGTGGAGGCGCCGGCGCTCGACGAGGAGACACAGAGCCACTGCGAGGCCCTGGCCGGCCTGGTCGCCCTGCTGATCGTCTCCCGGGCCTCGTACGGCGACCTCATCGTCCGCACCACCCGGCGGATGCCGATGAGCCTGCAGGCCGAACTGCTGTGGGCGTTCCTGCCGCCGCGCACCATCGGTACCCGCACGGTGACCTCGAGTGCCGTGATGGAGCCCGCGTACGACGTGGGCGGCGACGCCTTCGACCACAGCCTGGCCGGCGGAGTGCTGCACCTCTCGGTGTTCGACGCGATGGGGCACGACCTGGCCTCCGGCGGGACCAGCGCGGTCGCCCTGGCGGCCTGCCGTTCGACCCGCCGGTCCGGCGGCAGCCTGGCGGACATCGCCGCCACCATCGACCGCACCCTCGCCGAGTGGATCCCCGACCGGCTGCTGACCGCCGTCGTCGCCGATCTGGACATCGCGACCGGCGAGCTGGCCTGGGTGAACTGCGGGCACCCGCCGCCGCTGCTGATCAGGGACGGCCACGTGCTGCCGGACGCGCTGCGCCGCCGCTCCCAGCTGCCGCTGGGTTTCGGCCTGTACGACGGTGACCTGGCGGCCACCCACCGCGCCCGGCTCCAGCCCGGCGACCGGCTGCTCATCTACACCGACGGAGTGACCGAGGCCCGCTCGGCCGGCGGTGAACTCTTCGGCGAGCAGCGCCTGGTGGACACCATCGTCCAGCACATGGCGACCGGCGATCCGGCGCCCGAGGCGCTGCGCCGCCTGATCCACGGCCTGATGGACCACCAGGCCCACCGGCTGCGCGACGACGCGACCATCGTGCTCGCCGAGTGGCACCCGCCGCGCCCGGGCGGCTGAGCGGGCCGCCGGTCCCCGCCGTGCCGTTCCCCCTCCCACGAGCCCGACGGTCAGCCCTCGTCGTCCCGCTCCGCCTCCGCGAGCCGCGCCCGTGAGCGATCCAACTCCGTCCGGGCCTCCTCCGTGGCCTCCTCGGCCTCGGCTGCCCGACGGCGGGCCGTCCCGTGCTCGTCCCGTCGCGCCCGCTCGGCCTCGCGGGCGGCCTGGAGACGGCCCTCCGCCCGTTCCAGGGCCGTCCGGGCCCGGTCGACGCGGTCTCCCGCCGCTCCGCTCTCGCCGGCCAGCCGCTCGACCTGGTCCGCCAGCCGCTGCGCCGCCCGGTCGGCCTCCCGCTGCTCGCCGGTGGCCGTCGCGAGCGCGGCCTCGGCCTGCGCCACCCGGCCACGCAGTTCCTTCAGGGCCGCCGCCCACTTCGCCTTCGTCTTCGGCTCTGTCTTCGGCTTCGGCGCGGGGGCAGTCTCCGGTTTCCCGGGCGGAGCGGTCTCTCCCGCCGGCAGGTCGCTCGTCTCCTCCAGCGCCACGATCAGGCGTCCACCCGCCAGCGCCGCCGCCGCGTCCTCACTCGCCAGTGCCGCCCGGAGGGTCTGCTCGACCTCGCGCAGCTGGGCCTCCGCGAGCCGCTCACCCGCCTCCGCGGCGGCGCGTCGCGCCTGCTCGGTCAGCGCGGCGACGACCCGGTGCCGCTGCCCCGACAGCTCCCGCAGCACCGGCCCGGACAGCTGCGCCTGCGCCTCCCGCAGCGCCCGCCCGAGATCGGCCAGCGGCTCGACCTCGTCGGGACGGCTCCGCACCAGCCGGTTGACCGCGAACGCGGACAGCGTCGGCCGTCGCAGCGCCTTGATCCGGGCGGCGAGCTCCCGGTCCCCCTCGCTGCGCGCGCGGGCCGCCGCCTCGTCCCGCGCCGCCGTGAACGCCCGGGGCGACAGGGCGTACAGCCGATCGGCGACCTCGTCGAACCCGCCCACGCGCGCCTCCTCCCGGCCCGGCCTCCTCCGGCGATTCGCTCACCTCCCGGCCCGCCCCGCACCCGGTGCTGCGCCACCCGGCAGATCCGCGCCGGCCGATCACGGCACCCGTGTGCAGGGCGGGTAAACGGCGGTGCCCCGGGTAGGCGCCCGCTGCCGGCCGGGATGCCGGAGGGATGCCAGGAGAAGGGCACGACCATGAACAAGCCACTGCGCCACACGGTCACCCTGCCCGGCGTCGCGGGGACGCACGCCGCGGGCGCGGCCCGGCCGCCGGCCGCCGTCGGGACCGGCCGACCCACCCGCCTGCACCCGGGCGCGCTGCCGTGACCTCCTCCCGTCCCGTCCGCCCGGGCCCGCGAAACACGGGAGCGGACCGGGAGAGATCCGACCCGGGGCGCCACGAGACGCCCGAGGAGCGCGCCGACCGGCTCTGGGGCGACATCCTCCAGGAGGTCCGGGTCTGCCAGACCGGCGCGCAGATCCTGTTCGGCTTCCTCCTCAGCGTCGTCTTCACCGACCGGTTCGGCAGCCTGTCGGAATTCGACCGGCACCTGTACGTGGTCACCGTTCTGTTCGGCGCGGCCGCCACCGGGGCGCTGATCGCGCCGGTGGCCATCCACCGGTTCCTGGCCGGCCGCGGTCTGAAGCCCGAACTCGTCCACGTCGCCGCCCGTCTGGTGGTCACCGGCCTGGTGCTGCTCGCGCTCACCCTCGCGGCGGCGCTGCTGCTCCTGCTGCGGACCGCGACCGGCGGCTCCCCGGTGGCGTGGGTCCTCACCGGGGCCGTCCTGCTCTGGTTCGCCACCTGCTGGCTGCTGCTGCCGCGCCACCTCCTGCGCAGCCGCACCCGACCGCGCGCCGACCGGGACGAGCGGCGCCCTCCGCGACTGTGACATGGAGCACAGTGGGAACGCAGCACGCACACCACCGCATGTGAGGAGGGTGACGCAAGAACAGGGGAGGACACCTCGGTGGGACAGGCACCAGCGGATTACGTGGAGTTCGCGCACGCGAGCAGCGGCCGACTGTTCCGTACGGCGTGCCTGCTCACCGGCGACTGGCATCGGGCCGAGGACCTGGTGCAGGAGACGCTCGCGAAGATGTACCGGTCCTGGCGGAGGATCAGCCACGACCAGCCGCCCGTGGCGTACGCGCACACCGTCCTGGTCCGCACCTACCTCGCGCAGCGGCGGCGCCTCGGCTTCTGGGAGCGGGTCAGCGACCGGCTGGACGACTCGGCCGAGGCCCGCCCCGACCGGGCCGACCTGCGGCTGACGCTGCTGGACGGGCTGGCGCGGCTGCCGGTCGCCGACCGGGCCGTGCTGGTGCTGCGCTACTGGGAGGACCGGTCGGTCGAGGAGACCGCGCGGATCCTCAGGATCCCGCCGGCCACGGCCCGCACCCGCAGCCTGCGGGCGTTGCGCCGGCTGCGCGCCCTGCTCGGCGAGGACCTGGCCGAGCTCTCGGCCGACTAGCCCCACACCTGCCTAGAACGGAGTCATCCCGTGTCCCCGGACGAGAAGACGGAGTACGAGTTCGAGCAGGCCATGCACGGCAGGCTCGGCGAGGAGCTGGCCCGGTTCGCGCCGCCGCCGCACGACCTGGTGCGGCGGGCGACCGAGCGCGGCGAACGGCAGCGCCGCCGGTCCCGCGCGGTGCGGCTGACCGGCGCGGTGGTGGCGGTGGTGGCGCTGGGTGCGGGCGGTGTCCTGCTGCACGGTGGCGGCGCGGCGGCCCCGTCGCCCGCCTCTCCCGTGCCGTCGCCGACGGCCTCCACCGCCGCACCACCACCATCCCGGCTGCCGGACCAGCCGCAGGACCGGCTGCAGGCACGGCTGCTCGCGATGCTGCCCACCCGCGGAAAGGCGACCGCGGGGAAGGAGGACGGCCCCGAGTACGCGACCGCGCTGTTCGACGACGGGCGGGGCGCCGGACTGGTCGCGGTCACGGTGCAGAGCGGCATGACCGCGAAACTGAACGGCCAACTGGACTGTGACCGCGCGCCGGTCGGCTGCACCTCGGTGACCCTCCCCGGGGGAACGGTCGTCAAGTCGTACCAGCAGTCGGTCGACGGGAACGACACGGTGCTGTGCACCACCGTGGACACGCTGCGCCCCGACGGCCGCCGCGTGGTCGTCAGCGCGTACAACGCCCCGACCGACCGGGGCCCGGCGACCCGGAGCAAGCCGGTGCTCACCCCGGACGAGCTGAAGGCCGTCGCCCTGGATCCCCGCTGGGAGGGCGGAGCCGGGTAGCGCCGCGCCGATGCCGAAAACCCGTCAGGCCCGGACGAGCCGAACGGCTCTCGTCCGGGCCCGAGCGGACCCCCCGAACCTCAAGTCAGTACGGAAGGGGACGACCTGACGGCGTCCGCAGATCGAGCGGCGGCCGCGGGCGGGGCTGGGTCAAACGCTTGGTCACCTTGATGCCGGACATCTCCGTCACCTCCTCGTTCACCGGGGACCCTGCCGAACGTCTACCCGGTTCGACGCCTTCCCTCACCTCGCCACGCCTGCCCGATTCCGGGCAGATTTCTTGATCTTCGAACCGCCCCGGACCGACGGTCGTGCGAGGCTCGACACGGTCGGACGGAACTGGCGATACCCCGTCAAATCCACCGGCGGGGAAGCGCTGGAGGAGTCCGCCGTCGACGCGCGCGGCCTGGCCGGTGACCGCCTGCACGCCGCGTCGAGGACCGCCGGCTCGGCCGCCCACAACCTGCGCCTCGACGGTGACGGCCACCGCCACCCGTCCGGGTCGGGTCCGCGTCGGTGACACCGTCCGCCCGGTCGAGAGGTAGGAGCCGCTGCCATGGCCGTGGTCCGCCGCGCCCACCCGAGTCGCCGGACCGTCCCGGGCGAGCGCACAGTGAAGGGGGCACGGTCGCGGACGCTGGGAACCAGGGGGCGAGGAGGTCGGAGATGACCTTTGTCCAGATCGTCGAATGTCGCACGGAGCGACCGGACGAGCTCAATCGGCTGATGGACAGCTGGATCGAGATGACCGAGGGCAAGCGGACCGCCACCCACAGCATGGTGGGTGCGGACCGGGAGGACGCCCGGCACGTCGTGGAGATCGTCGAGTTCCCCTCCTACGAGGCGGCGATGCGCAACTCCGGGCTGCCGGAGACCGACCGGATCTTCCAGGAGATGGTGGCGCTGTGCCAGGAGCCGCCCACCTTCACCAACCTCGACCTGGTCCGCGACGACCAGTTCCTCAAGAACGCGGCGCGCCGGATGCTGGTGGACCCGCCGACCGGTGACATGTCCGCCATCGACGAGCTGGTCGCGGCGGACTACCGGGACCACGACCCGACGATGGAGCAGGACGTCGTCGGCCCCGCCGCCGTCAAGGAGATGATCGAGAACTACCGCCGCGCCTTCGACTTCTCCTTCACCATCGACAGCCAGATCGCCGAGGGTAACCAGGTGTGCACCCGCTGGACGTGGCGCGGCACCCACATCGGCGAGTTCATGGGCATGTCCGCCACCCACCGGACCGCCGAGTCCACCGGCATGACCATCTGGCGCTTCGAGGACGGCATGGCCAAGGAGGGCTGGTGGAGCTGGGACGCCGTCGCCATGATGCGCCAGCTCGGCATGATGCCGGGCTGACGGGACCGTACGAGAACCGTACGGACCTGCCGGCCGCGACCGGGCGGCCCGCGCCCGTCGGTGACCGGTGACCGGTGGTCAGACGGCAGTGCCGGTGCGGGCGGCGGGGGCCGGGAGCCGGAAGAGGCTCGTCAGGCGGCGCAGGGCCTCGGCGTCGCCCGACACCGCCGCCGCCCCGGTCTCGATCGCCCGGGCCAGCGTCAGCTCCTGCGCGGTGAGGGCGACGAAGGTCTCCTCGCCCATGGTGACGGTCGCGTCCGGGTGCTGGGCCGGCCCGTGCAGGGCCTCGATCGTCCCCTCGTCGATCCGGGTGTGGAAGACCTCGTCGTCGATGCGGAACTCGTAGACCGCGCGGAGCCCGGTGCCGGCGTCGGCGTCGAAGCAGGCCCGCAGGCCGAGCACGGCCCAGCCGGGGTGGAAGGTCTCGGTCTCCCGCCGTTCGCCCATGGCCCACTTCAGGCCCCACCGGGCGAGTGCCAGGACGGCGGGGCCGAGTTCCTCGCCGGCCTCGGTGAGGGCGTAGGCCGGGGTGCGGGCGGGCGGCGGAAGGGTGACCTTCTGGGCCAGGCCCTCGCGTTCGAGGTGCTTGAGGCGGGCGGCCAGCAGACCGGTCCCGAGGCCGCGCAGACCGGCCTGCAGGTCGCCGAACCGCTTGGGGCCGGTCAGGAGTTCACGGATCAGCAGCAGCGTCCAGCGCTCACCGACCAGGTCGAGGGTCCGGGCGGTCGCGCAGAACTGGTTGTACGTTCGCTGGTCCACTTCGTCATTCTAGGGTTCACGCTTCCCGTTCCTGAAGGAGCGGATGCCCAGGAGCGTCCGGGCGAGCCGCTCCGGGTCGGTGAGCATCACATCGTGCGGGCCGTCCAGCGGAAGCGTCCGGTAGCCGACGCCCGCGCCGAACTGCTCGAACGGGTAGGTCGGCGGCCGGCAGTGGACGGCGGTGCCGGGTATCCGGGCGACCGCGCGGCCCAGCCGGGTGGGTTCGGCGAAGGTGCGCAGCGGCTGGGGAACCAGGCGCTGCGCCAGCCACGCCGCGTCGCCGGGGTCGGTGATGCCGAACGCCGCCGGGGGCGGGGCCGGGATCAGCCGGCCGTCCCCGACCGCGGCCGCCGCCGCGCGCACGGCCGTGGCGAAGGCGTCGGGGGCCAGACCGAACA
Organism: Kitasatospora cinereorecta; assembly: GCF_024172095.1. Classification (GTDB taxonomy): domain Bacteria; phylum Actinomycetota; class Actinomycetes; order Streptomycetales; family Streptomycetaceae; genus Kitasatospora; species Kitasatospora cinereorecta. Next base: position 854,218 of record NZ_JAMZDX010000004.1, read on the forward strand.
GGCTCGACCCGTCGGGCCCGGCCCAGCCGTCGAGGAGGACGACGTGGTCGACGGAGCGGGGTCGGGCGTCCGCCGCCTGCCGGACGACCAGGCCGGCATAGCTGTGGCCGACCAGCACGAGTTCGTCGTCCTCGGGGACGGCGTCGACGGCAGCGGCGACCGTCGCCGCGTGGTCGTGCAGTCCGTGATCGCCGGGCGCGCTCAGGTCGGGGAGAAGCGTGCGGGCCCCGGCGGCGTGCAGCGCGGGGACGACGCGGTCCCACGCCCATGGGCCGTGCCAGGCGCCGTGGACGAGTACGAACGTGGTCATCGGTCCTCCCGGTGGTCGTCGGATCTCGATCCTAGACTCTTGACTTCTTGTTTTTGAAGTGAAAGCTTCGAGATCAGGAAGTTCAGTAAGTCGACGGTCACGGGAGGGAATTCACCATGGGCAACGCGCTCTACACAGCGCACGCACACGTCGCCGGAGGCCGGAGCGGCCGCGGCCGCACGTCCGACGGACAGCTCGATCTGACCCTGCGGCAGCCCGCGGAACTGGGCGGCGACGGCGAGGGCGTCAACCCGGAACAGCTCTTCGCGATCGGCTACGCGGCCTGCTTCGGCACGACGCTGGACCTGGTCGGCCGGCGTGCGCACCTCACGGCGTCCGACGCCGGGATCGACGCGTCCGTCTCGCTGTGGCCGAGCGGTGGCGGCTTCACGCTCGGCGTCGAACTGCGGATCTCCCTGCCCTCGGTCACCACCGAGCAGGCGGTCGACCTGGTCAGGACCGCCCACCGGATCTGCCCGTACTCCAACGCCACCCACGGGAACGTCGACGTGGCCCTGGTGGTCAACGGCACCCGGCTCTGACACCTGGCTCCGAGACCCCGGGCCCGCACAGCGCTCGCCGCCCGGTACCGGGGTGCCGGTGCCGGGCGGCGAGGCCGTCGCGGGGGCGCGGATCAGAGCACGCGGACGTTCTCCGCCTGCGGGCCCTTCTGGCCCTGGGTCACGTCGAACTCGACCCGCTGGTTCTCCTGGAGCTCGCGGAATCCGCCGCCCGTGATGTTGCTGAAGTGGACGAAGACGTCAGGACCGCCCCCGTCCTGCTCGATGAAGCCGAAGCCCTTCTCGGCGTTGAACCACTTCACCGTTCCCTGGGTCATGGCGTGCTCAGTCCTTGTCGTTGTCGTTGTCGTGCGTCGGACGGGGAAAGGCCAGGGCACGGCCGGCGCCGTCCGGACCTGGTGCGCCCGCTCCCCCGCCGCGCGTCGGGGGGCGGGAGCCCGGGGCGACGTCGGCGAGCCGGAAGGGGTACGTCCTGCCGTCGTCGGCCGTGATGACGCCGGTACCCGACATCGGGTCGTACCGGGTGATGACACCTCGAGGCATGCAGGGCTCCTCCGTTGGACGGGGCGGCACACCTCAGTGGTACCAGCACCGCGCCACCATCGACCGGACCGCCACTCGAACGGAGCAGCGGCCCGGGTCGCCCCGTCCCGGCACGCGATCAGCGGCGCCTCGTCAGCCCCGACGCACGTCACGGTGTTCCCCGGGCAGAGGCTGAGCGCGTACGACCCGGGTACGGATCGCGCGCACCAGGCCGGCGACGAGCTGCGCCCGCTCGGCCATGGCGTCGACCAGCAGGTACTCGTGGTCGGCGTGCGCGCCGCCGCCGACCGCGCCCAGACCGTCGAGGGTCGGCACGCCGAGGGCGGCGGTGAAGTTGCCGTCGCTCCCGCCGCCGACCGACCTGCCCTCGAGGCCGGGGAGCAACTGCCTGGCCGTCGTGAAGAGTTCGGCCGAGGCGGACTCCGGCATGGGGGGCCGGCCGACAGCTCCCCGGACGGCGATCCGCGCGCCGTCGAGGTGCGGGGTCAGCGCCGCGAACGCGGACTCGATCCGCTCCGTCTCCTCGGCCGTCTCGACCCGGACGTCGACGACCACGGTCGCGCCGGCGGGCACCACGTTCTCCCCGGTCCCGGCCGACGCGACCGTCGGAACGACGGTGGTGCCGAGCTCGGGGCGTGCGAGCGCGGCGATGTCCAGCACCTGGTGTGCGGCCTCGACCAGGGCGTTGATGCCGGCTTCGGGTTCGAGACCCGCGTGCGCCGCCCGGCCCGTGACGGTGACCTCGAACGTGCCGCAGCCCTTGCGGCCGGTCTTCACGGCCCCGCCCTCGGCCGCGCCCTCGAAGACGAGGACGGCGCCGCAGGCGAGGGCCCGTTCCTCGATGAGGGCCCGTGAGGTGCCGGAGCCCACCTCTTCGTCGGCGGTCACCAGGATCTCGACGCCCGACCGGTCGTCGAGCAGCGCCACCCCGTGCACGGCCTGCACCAGACCGCCCAGCATGTCGAAGACCCCGGGGCCGGTGGCGCGCCCGCCCTCGACCGCGAACGGGCGGCGGTCGAGCGTACCGAGCGGGAACACGGTGTCGTGGTGCCCGAGGAGCAGCACCCGGGGCTCGCCACCGCCGGACCAGCGGACGTGCGGCCCGGCATCGCCCTCGACGAGCTCGGCCCGCCCGCCGAGGTGGTTCTCGATCACACCGGCGACCGCCTGCGCCGACGCCGTCAGGGCGTCGAGGTCACGCGACGGGGACTCGACCTCGACCAGCGTCCTCAGGTCCTCGAGCATCGCGTCGACATTCACGGGGCCGGCCTGGTGCGTCGTCATGCCGCCACGATATCGATCTTGGCGGGCCCGCCGCGTCACGCTCCGTCCGGCCGACCCGCACCACCGGCGGGGGCGCCGGACCGCGGTCGGCCGACCCGCCGGCGCCGGACCGCCCACGCCACCGCCCCGAGGACGAAGCCGTACACCGACACCAGCCCGTGGCCGTTGTCCTGGGCGAGCCACATCGCGAGGCCGAGCACCGGGACGCCGACCGCCAGGGCGATCTCCTTCGGGAGCCGGGTGCGGGTGAGGAGGGCGAGGGCGAGGGTGGCGCCGAGGAAGTAGGTGGCGCCGGAGCTGCCCGCGAAGTTGCGCGGATCGGTGCTGGGGCCGTCGGCGAGGCCGAGCGCGGTGTCGAGGCGGCCGGGCAGCACGATGCCGGCGAGGAAGAACGCGGGGACCATCCGGCCGCCCCAGTGCCACTCGGCGAGCGCGGCAACGGCGGCGAGGGTGAGGAGGTTCCACAGGCCGCCGAAGAGACCGCCGTTCTGCAGGAACACCGAGGTGAATTCGCGCCACCAGCCGGACCTGGCCGGGTCGGCGTCGAGCGCGTCCATCGCACCGGGCCAGGCCAGTTGGAGCAGGACGCCGCCGACGGCGAGCGCCGTCAGGCCGACCGCCGTCCACGGGACCGGGCGCCCGCGCAGCGTGTCCCGGCCGACCACGCCGAGCCCGCAGTTGACCATCATGACCATCAGCGCGGCCGTGGTCACGTTGAAGACGATCGCCCCCATTGCCCGTTCTCCCCCCGGTTGCGGCGTTTTCCAACGCCGTTCGAAAACTCGTCGGCGCCAAGCTAGCACGGCATTCGAACAGTGTTGGACGGAGCTGTACGGTGGGCGGGTGAAGCTCACCAGGGAGCGCATCGTCGACGCGGGGATGGCCGTCTTCGCCGAGGTCGGCTACCACCATCTGTCAATGCGTCAGGTCGCCGACCGGCTGGACACCCACGCGGGCAGCCTCTACTACCACGTCCGCGGCAAGGACGAGTTGCTCGCCCTGATGGCCGACCGGGTCTGCCGCCAGGCGTACGACGCCGGCACCGAGGCCCTCGCCGCCCTCCCGCCCGCCGCCGACTGGCCGGACCGCATCCACGCCCAGGCCGCCGGCCTGCGCCGGAGCATCGGACAGCACCCCGGCGGCGCCCGCCTCCTCGCCGAGAGCCCCGGCATGCTGAGCACCGGCGCGCTCTCCCTGATGGAGCGCCTGCTCGGCACCCTCGTCGACGCCGGCCTGCCCGCCGACGACTGCGGCATCGCCGCCGACACCCTCCTCAGCCACATCACCGGCTTCGTCCTCCAGGAGCAGAACGGGCCCGCCGCTCCCCCGCCCGTGACCGCCGAAGTCCACGCCGAGCTGTGCGAGCGCTTCCCCCTGCTCATGGGGCCGACGTTCCCCCGGCTGAGCCAGGACGAGAAGTTCACCCGGAGCATCCGCCTGCTCTGCGCCGGCTTCGCGACGCTCGCCCGGCCGCCGGCGGCCGGCAGCTGACCTCCCGGCCCCCGGCCGTCACCGGGGGTCGACGCCGGTCCTGCCGGTGCGACGAAGGTGGGCGTCGATCAGGGCGTGGGTGGCGTCGGGCTGTTCGATCTGCGGGAGGTGGCCCGCGCCGGGGACGACCTGGAAGCTGCCGTCGGCGAAGGCGGCGGCGTACGCCGCACCGTAGGCGGGGGTGACGATGCGGTCGCTCTCGCCCCAGAGCAGGAGGGTGGGCACGGCGACCCGGCCCAGGCGGTGGAGCAGCTCGGGGTTGTGCATGTAGGGGTCGGCGGCGAGGATCCGCATGGTGGCCATGTTGGCCTGCCGGGCGGCGAGTTGGTCGGCCGGGAGGTGGGCCGGGTCGACGAAGTACCGGTCGGGGTCGTGCCAGGAGTGCTCCGCGAGGCCGCGGGCGTCGAGGGCGAGGACGTCGGTGATGGGTTCCGTCTCGATGTGCACGCCGACGGCATCGATCAGGACGAGTCCGGTGATGATTCCCGTCGTGTCGCGGACGGCCATCTCGGCGGCCGTCCAGCCGCCGAGCGAGGAGCCGACGACCAGCACGTCGTCCAGGCCGCGCTCGCGCAGGTGGTCGAGGTAGGCGACGGCGAGGTCGTCGATGCCGGTGAGCCGGTCGGGGCGGGGGGTGCCGTCCCAGCCCGGGTGAACGGGCGTGATGGTGTGTGCGGTCCGGGAGAGGCGCCGGGCGAGGCCGGCGACGGTGGCCGGGCCTCCGCCTCCGTGCAGGATCAGGACCGGCCGGCCGGTCCCTGCCTCGGACAGGGTGAGGTCGAGGTCGTCGCCGTCGTGAGCGGTGCGTGTTGTGGTCATGGTCCGAGGATAACTAAACATCCTTATATAAGCCAGCTTAGTCATGAGTTAGACTCGACCCGTGCACCGAGACCAGGCCCTCGGCAGGGCGATCAAGCAAGCGCAGTACCGGCAGCACCGGGCGCTCGACACCGCCCTGGCGACGGTCGGCACCACCCTGGCCCAGTGGGACGCCCTGCGCGCCATCAGCCGCTCGCCCGGAGCATCGGCCCGCACCCTCGCCGCGGCGACCTTCCAGACCGAGCAGTCCTTCGGCACGCTCGCCGGCCGCCTGACCCAACAGGGCCTCGTCGAACGCCGCCCCGGACACGGCCGGCGCATCGAGCACCACCTCACCCCCGCCGGCGAGCACACCCTCGCCGCCGGGCACAAGGTCGCCGACGAGGTGCTCGCCGACTGCTTCTCCACCCTGCCGGAGTCCGACCGCACCACCCTGCTCGGCCTGCTGGAGCGCCTGACCGGCAACGACGGCCACTGATGCCGTGACCCCGACCGGGCGGTCCCGCACCACCGGAACATCGGCGAGGTGCGCCCGGCGTGTCCGGACCGGAGCGCGGTCGGCGGCCCTACCGTGGCGTGCACCGCCCGGGGCGTCCGGGTGGGCGCGCGGACGAGGTGGCGATGGACGTGACGCTGTGCGTGGGACAGCGCGCAGGGCGACAGCGGGAGGCGCTCGGGCTGACCCGGGGCGAGGTCGCCGAGGCGGTCGGGCGCAGCCCCGACTGGCTCCGGGCCGCCGAGGCGGGCCGGCAGCGGATCGACCGGCAGGCGATGGTCGACGCCCTCGCCGACGCCCTGGGCGTGTCGCCCGGTGAGCTGCTGGGCGTGCCCTGCGGCCGGGAGGACGGGGTCGCCGGCCCGGTCCACCGGGCCCTTCCCGGCCTGCGCCGGGCCCTGCTGCGCTCCGGCCTCCCCGTCCCGGCGACCGCGGACCCGCCTCCCATCGAGGCGCTGCGCCGTCGCCTCGCGGCGGCGTCCCGGCTCCGCGACAGTGCGGCCTGGGCCGACCTCGCCCTAAAACTTCCGGCCCTCCTGGACGACCTGCGCGGCGCGACCGCCCACGATCCGACCGGTGTCGAGCCGGCCGGGCTGCTCGCCGACGCCCTCCACGAGACTTCGCTGCTGGTCAAGCGCCTCGGTGCGTACGACCTGGCGGCGCTGGCGGCGGCCGAGGTGCGCCACCTGGCGGCGGCGCTCGACGACCCGGCGAGGTCGGCGTCCGCGCTCTGGTTGCAGGCCGAACTGGCCCTCTGCACGGGGGCGGTGGCAGAGGCGTCCGGCTGTCTGGAGGCAGGGTTGGCGTCGACGGATGCGCTGCTCGGCCGGGCGGATCCGCAGGTCTGGGCGGTGTGGGGCACCCTGCACCTCGTCGCGGCCGTCCTGGAAGGCGGGCGCGGCCTGCAGGCGCAGTCGTCCGCGCATCTGGCCGAGGCCGCGGCGGCGCTCGCGCACACCGACCCGGTGACCGCGGGCCGGACCGGCTTCGGGGTGGGCGAGTGGGCCGTGCACACCGTCCACGCCGCGCTCGAACTCGGCGAGGACCTGGGGGCGTTGGCCCGGATCGAGGGCGTCGACCTCTCGGGGCTGCCGGCGGCGCGCCGGGCTCGGCACGGCATCGACCGTGCCCGCGCGCAGTTCCGGGCCGGTGAGGTGACGGCCGGCCTCGGTGAGCTGCTGGCCGCCGACCGCGCGGGCGCGGCGGTCGTCCGCACCCATCCCCTGGTCGGCGAGCTGCTGCGGACGGCGCCCGGCCGCACGGTGGCGCCGACCGCCGAACGGCTCGGCGTCCGGCTGTGACGTGACCGGCGGTCGTCCCGGTCAAGCTGTCGTCGCGTCCTCGACCAGGGCCCTGCCGTAGTTGGCCATGGAGCGGTTGTAGCGCGGCAGGTGCTCGGCCAGCGCGACCAGGACGAGCGAGAGTCCTTCGCGCTCGCGGCCGAGAGAGGCCAGGCACAGGGCGGTGGTGGCGGCGAGCGCATCGTCCAGGTGGTCGGAGCCGCGCGCACCCTCGGCCTCCAGCAGCGCCAGGCCGGCGGCGGGGTCGCCCAGGTTGCGCAGCGAGCTCGCCAGCTGGATCACCGCGCGCCGGCGGTTCTCTCCGGTCGGACCGCCCAGCTCGAGGGCTCGGCGGTAGAGCGGGACCGCCAGGTCCGGACGGCCCCAGGAGTCGCGGGCGCAGGCCCGGTGGAACAGGGCGTCGGCGTCGCCGTCCGGCAGCTCGTCCGCGAGCGAGTCGATCAGTGCGATGAACGCGGCCTCGTCGTGGTCGTCGATGGCGGCGAACAGGGCGGCCGCGCGACGACCGACGTCGGCGCGCAGGTCGGCCGGATCGGCCTGGTGGACGGGATCGTGCATGGTGACACTCCGTACGGAAGCGACTGGTCTCGACCGGGGCCGGCCGATGTGATCGATCCTGCCCGCGCGGTCGGGATCCCCTCCAGTGATTCGGCTCCGGCCAAATGTCGCTAGGCTGCGCGACGTCAGGTCAGGGGCATCCAGGGGTGGGGAGCGGCAGTTGGCCATCAGTCTCGGCTTCGGTCCGTCGGACCTGGCCCGCTGCCGGTTCGCCTACTCGCCCCTGTTCGAGACCTTGCAGGCGGTCCGCATCGCGACCGGGGTCGAGGGACCGGGCCCGGGCCCCCATCACCGCGGGTGGCTTCGCGATGCCCGGCCGCGCATCCGCGGGCTCGACCTGCGTCCGATCACGCTGCTGCAGCCACGCCGCGGCTACACCCCGGACTTCCTCTCTCCCCCTCCGCCCGGCCCCGGCCCCGACATCGGGACCGAGCTCGCGCGGGTCGCGGCGACGCCTGCCTCCGTCGTGCGCGAGGAGATCGAGCTGTCCCTGCGGGAGCACGGGACGCTCGGGCCGGAGGCGGCCGGGCTGGCGCGGATGCTGCTCGGCCACCCCGCAGAGGTACTGGGCCTGCTGACCCGGCTGGTGGGCGCCGCCTGGGAGGCGCTGGTCGAGCCGGTGTGGCCGCAGGTACGGGCGAGGCTGGAGTCCGACCTCGAGTACCGGTCCCGGCAGCTGTCCCACGGCGGTCTGGACCGGCTGTTCGCCGATCTCGACCCGACTCTGCACTGGAGCGGCGACACGCTCGTACGCGACCCCGGCGGCGACGAACACGTCGAACTCGCCGGGCGCGGCGCGCTGTTGATGCCCAGCGTGTTCAAGTGGGACGAGGCGGTCGTGATCACGCAACCGCCCTGGCAGCCGACCGTCACCTACCGGGTGCGCGGCCTGGCCGACCTGTGGCGGCCGGTGAACGGGTCCCCCGGCGGCGCTCTGGAGCGACTCGTCGGGCGCACCCGGGCCGCCCTGCTGACCGGACTCGACGAACCGGCGTCGACGACACTGCTCGCCCAGCGGCACCGGCTGGCCCCGGGGACCGTCTCGGAGCACCTCACGGTGATGCGTGACGCGGGTCTGGTCGTCGGAGAACGCAGGCGCCACGAGGTCCGCTACCGGCGCACCCGTCTCGGTACGGCACTCGTCCACGGCGGCCGGTGAGGGGCCCTGCCTCTTACCGAAGCATGACGCGGCCCCCGGTCCCCGCTGTCGGCAGCCCACGGGCCGGTAGCGTCGCCGGACATGAGGATTCTGGTCACCGGCGGCGCCGGGTTCATCGGTTCGGCGATCGTCCGCGCTTTGGCGCAGGAGCACGAGGTCCGGGTCGTCGACGCGCTGCTGCCCGCGGTCCACCCGTCCGGGGCGGCACCTGTCCTGCCGGGGGGCGTGGAGTTCCTGCCCGGCGACGTACGGGACCGTGCGGTGGTGGAGAAGGCGCTGGACGGGGTCGACGCGGTCTGCCACCAGGCGGCGATGGTCGGGCTCGGCCTCGATCTGGACGACGCACCCGACTACGTGGGCTGCAACGATCTCGGCACCGCGGTCCTGCTCGCCGCGATGGCCCGGGCCGGGGTGCGGAACCTGGTGCTGGCCGGGTCGATGGTGGTCTACGGCGAGGGCCGGTACGTGTGCCCGGAGCACGGGCCGGTCGCGCCCGCGGCGCGCCGGCCGGCCGATCTCGACGCCGGCAGTTTCGAGCCGCCGTGTCCGATCTGCGGCGCCGCCCTGCGGCCGGGGCTGGTCGGGGAGGACGCGCCGGCGGACCCGCGCAACGTGTACGCGGCCACCAAGCTTGCCCAGGAGCACCTGGCCGCAGCGTGGGCCCGCGGTTGCGGCGGCCGGGTCCTGACGCTGCGCTACCACAACGTGTACGGACCGGGCATGCCGCGCGACACCCCGTATGCCGGGGTGGCGTCGCTGTTCCGCTCGGCGCTGGCCCGGGGCGAGGCACCGCGGGTGTTCGAGGACGGGGGCCAGCGGCGGGACTTCGTCCACGTCGACGACGTGGCCGCGGCCAACCTCGCCGCACTGGCGGCGGTCGGCGCCCGGCCGCCGGGCGACGCCAGGGTGTACAACGTGGGCAGCGGCGAGGTCCGCTCGGTCGGCGAGATGGCCGCGGCGCTGGCCGCCGCGTACGGTGGCCCGGCGCCGGTGGTGACGGGCGAGTACCGGCTCGGGGACGTCCGGCACGTCACCGCCGACTCGTCCCGGCTGCGTGCCGAGCTCGGCTGGCGGCCGCGGGTGTCGTTCGCCGCGGGGATGGCGGAGTTCGCCGCCGCGCCGCTGCGCGGGTGACCTCAGGCCGGCGACCCGTGACCTCAGCCGGCGACGGCGGGCAGGGCGATCTCGAAGCAGCAGCCCCCGGCGACGTTGTGCACCCGGGCGCGGCCCGCGTGGGCCTCGACGATGCCGCGGACGATGGCGAGGCCGAGTCCGGCCCCGCTGTCGCCGCCCTCGCCGCCCCGGTCGGCGCCGGCGTCCGCCGGGCGCGGGGTGCGGGCGGTGCTGCCGCGCCAGCCGGTCTCGAAGACCCGGGACAGGTCCTGCTCCGGGATGCCGCCGCAGCCGTCGGTGACGGAGAGCACCACCTCGTCGGCCTCGCGGCGGGCGGAGACGGCGACCACGCCGTCCTCGGGGGTGGAGCGGATGGCGTTGACCAGGAGGTTGCCGAGCACCCGGGTGATCTCCCGGCTGTCCACCTCGACCGGCTCCGCCTCGACCAGTCGGCCCTCCAGCCGCACGCCGCGCTGCCGGGCGAGCGGGTGGGCGCCGGCGAGTGCCTCGTCGACCAGGTCGTAGGCGGACACCCGGGACAGCGACAGCGACAGCGCGCCGGCCTGGATCCGGGAGAGCTCGAACAGGTCGTCGACCATGCCGGTGAGCCGTTCGACCTCGGTACGGATCCGCTTGAGGTACCGGTCGGGGCGGTCGGCGACACCGTCCTCCAGCGCCTCGGCCATGGCCCGCAGACCGGCCAGGGGGGTGCGCAGGTCGTGGGAGATCCAGGCGATCAGCTCGCGCCGCGAGGTGTCGAGCGCCTGGGCCCGGGCCCGGGATTCTGCCAGGCGCCCGCTGGTCGCCGCGAGTTCCCGGCTGAGCTGGGCGAGTTCCAGGCCGAGCGGGTGCTCCGGAGCGGTGAAGCCGGCGTCGCTGCCGACGGTGCGGGCCGCCTCGGTCAGCGCCCGGCTGCCGGCCACCACCTGGCGGCCGAGCAGCGCGGCCGTCAGCAGGGAGACCACCGAGGCCATGCACAGGACGGTGATGACCACGCCGAGGTCGTGCCCGGACAGGAACATCGCCTGCGCGACGGCGAAGGTCCCCGAGGTGACCGCGAGCACGGTCACGGCCGCGACGCAGAACAGCGACAACGCCACCGAGCGGCGGCGCAGCAGGCGGACGGCGGCCCAGCCGAGCAGCCCGGCCCCGGCGGCGCCGAGGGCGGCGAACAGGGCGATCAGCAGCAGGTCCTTCACGTGGTGGAGTCCTTCTCGCGGGTCACGGGGTCGTAGCGGTAGCCGACGCCCCACACGGTGTTGATCAGTACGGGCGCGGCGGGATCGTCCTCGATCTTCTCGCGCAGCCGTCGGATGTGGACCGTCACGGTGGACAGGTCGCCGAAGTCCCAGCCCCAGACGCGTTCCATCAGCTCCTGCCGGGAGAACACCGTGCCGGGGTTTCGGAGCAGGAACGCCAGGAGGTCGAACTCCCGCAGGGTCAGCAGCAGTTCGCGTCCCTGCCGGTGGGCGCGGCGGGCCTGCGGATCGAGGGCGAGGTCGCCCGAGACCACCGGTCCGTCCGGGCCCGCGGCCGGCTTGGTGGCGCGGGAGCGCCGGAGCACGGACTCGATCCGCAGCACGAGTTCGCGGGGGCTGAAGGGCTTGGTGACGTAGTCGTCCGCGCCCAGTTCCAGGCCCAGGATGCGGTCCGCCTCGTCGCCCTTCGCGGTGAGCATCACCACCGGGAGGTCCGCCGCCGCCTGGTCGGCGCGCAGGGCGCGCAGGATCTGCAGGCCGTCGAGTCCGGGCAGCATGAGGTCCAGGACCAGCAGGTCGGGCCGGTGCGCGCGCGCAGCGGCGAGCCCGTGGCGGCCGTCGGCGGCCCGCTCGACCCGGTGCCCGGCCCGGGTGAGGTAGCCGGCGACGACCTCGGACACCGTCGGATCGTCGTCGATCACCAGGATGCGGGCGGGTTCGGGCCCGGTGGCGGGGGGACTCTCGTTCACCCGGCCGAGCATACGAGCCGCCGGCACCGCCCCGGGCCGTGCGGGCATCCCCGTTCGGGTTCCGTAAGAACCCCGGGACGGGCCCGTCCGCCCTTCCGGCGACGTAGGACTTCCGTAAGGCGTCGATGACGGCAGGCAGCGGCACCGCGCCTCTAGCGTGGCCGGTGTGACCCCATTCCCATCCCCTGACGTCCCGACGGACGTCGATGTCGTCCTGCCCTGCCTCGACGAGGCCGCCGCGCTGCCGTGGGTGCTCGGCCGGATCCCGGCCGGTTGGCGGGCGATCGTCGTCGACAACGGTTCCCGCGACGGCTCCGCCGAGCTGGCGCGCTCCCTCGGCGCCACGGTCGTCACGGAGCCGAGGCGCGGCTTCGGCGCCGCATGCCACGCCGGCCTCCTGGCAGCCTCCGCCGAGCTGGTCTGCTTCCTGGACTGCGACGGCTCGCTCGACCCCGCCCAGCTGCCGCTGGTCGTCGATCCCGTCCGGGCCGGCCACGCGGACCTCGTCCTCGGCCGCCGCCGCCCGGTGGCCGCCGCGGCGTGGCCGGCTCACGCCCGCCTCGCCAACGCCGTGCTCGCCGGCCTGCTCCGCCGGCGCACCGGTGTCCCCCTGCACGACCTCGGGCCGATGCGGGCGGCCCGCCGCGAGCGCCTGTTGGCGCTCGGGCTCGGGGACCGCCGGTCGGGCTACCCGCTGGAGATGGTCCTGACCGGCGCGGCGGCCGGCCTGCGGATCGCCGAGACGAGCGTCGACTACCTGCCCCGGACGGGCCGGTCCAAGGTCACCGGCACCGTACGGGGCACGCTGCGTGCCGTCCGCGACATGCGCCGGGTGCTGGCCGCTCCGCCGCCGACCCTGCTGGTGATCGCCAAGGCCCCGGTCCCCGGCCGGGTGAAGACCCGGCTCACCCCGCCCTGTACGCCCGAGCAGGCCGCCGCCCTGGCGGAGGCCGCTCTCGCCGACACGCTGGACACCCTCGCCGCGATGCCGGCCGGCCGCCGCCTCCTGGTGCTGGACGGCGATCCGGGCGACTGGCTGCCGGCGGGCTGGGAGGTCGTCGGTCAGGCGGCAGGCGGCCTGGACGTCCGGCTGGTGGACGCCTTCGCGCACGCCGCCCGGCTGGCGCCCGGCGCGCCGGCCCTCCTGGTCGGGATGGACACTCCGCAGCTGCGGGCCGCCACCCTAGCCGAGCCGCTGTCCGCGGCCCGGCGCACCGGCGTCGACGCCTGGTACGGGCCGGCCGCCGACGGCGGCTTCTGGGCGCTCGGGCTGGCCCGCCCGAGCGAGCGGTTGGCCCGGCAGCTGCTGCTCGGACTGCCCATGTCGACCGCCGGCACCGGCGCCGCACTGCTCGAGCGGCTGACCGCCGCCGGCCTCGCCGTGCACCATCTGCCGGTGCTGACCGATGTGGACACCGTCCCCGACGCCCACCGCGTGGCGGCCGAGGCGCCGGGCAGCCGGTTCGCCGCCCGGCTGCGCTCGTTCGACCTGGCGCCGGAGGTGGCCGGGTGACCGCCCCCGCCCTCTCCCGGACCGGTGGCCCGCACCCGGCCGGCGGTACGGCCCCGGCCCAGGTGCCCGACTGGGGTGACCCGTACGCCGATGCCGTCCGCGCCGGGCGCGGGCCGCTGTGGCTGCGCCACCGGGACGGCCGCCGCGTCCCCCTCGACGTCGAACGCTGGTGCGCGCCCGCGGCCGGCGCCGACCACAGCCTGCTGCTGCGGTGCACCCAACTGACCGCTCCGGTGCTCGACCTCGGCTGCGGACCGGGCCGCCTGGTGGCGGCCCTCCTCGCCCTCGGCATCCCGGCGCTCGGCGTCGACATCACCGGCGAGGCGGTGGCCCGGACCCGCCGCCTCGGCGCCCTCGCCCTGCGCCGCTCGCTCTTCGACCGGCTGCCCGGCGAGGGCCGCTGGGGCGGGGTCCTCCTCGCCGACGGCAACCTCGGCATCGGCGGCGACCCCGACGCGATCCTCGAACGCTGCGCTGAACTCCTCGCCCCCGGTGGCACCCTGCTGGTCGAGGTCGAGCCGCAGGAGCTCGACGAGCACAGCACCGTCCAGCTCGAGGGCGCACACGGCCGGCTGAGCCCGCCGTTCTCCTGGGCCCGGCTCGGCGCCGTGGCGACGGCCCGCCGTGCCCGCCGGGCCGGACTGGTCGAGACCGACCGCTGGGTCTCGCACGGGCGCCGCTTCCTCGCCCTGCAGGCCGGTCCGCGTACCGGCTGACCGCACGGCGGGACCGCCGCGGCACCGGATCGACAGTCACCGTCCGCGCGTCGCGGGCCGCACCCCCGCCGGGTCGGCCGCAGCCGGCCGCGGAGCCGCCCCGCCCGGGCGCTCGTACCGTCGCCTCAGAACCGGCACGGCGAGGACGCAGACCAGGGCGGCCCCGTAGGCGGCCTGCTGCGCCACCGGCCCGCCCGCCAGGTAGAGCACCTGCCCGGCGGCCGGGACCGCCAGCCACTCCCACCGGCCGTCGAGCGCCACCAGCGCCACCACCAGCAGCCCGTACCACGGGTACGCCGGTGCGGCGAGCAGCAGCGCCGTCCCGGTGACCAGCAGGGCTCCGCTCCAGGGGCGGTCCGGGTCACCGCACCGCAGCACCCGGGCGACCACCGCCACCAGGGCGAGGGCGGCCGCCCACGGCGCCCAGCCGTGCGGAAGCACCGCCTGCAGGAGCCCGAACCGGTCGAGGTGCCCCTGCTCGTACCCCTCCTCCTTCAGATAGCCCGGCAGGTAGCCGAGGACCGCCGCTCCGGAGACGGCGACGTGGGGCGCGTAGGCCAGCGCGAACGCCCCGGCGGCGCTGCCGAGGAGCACGAGGCCGGTCCGGACCGGCCGGCGCGACAGCAGCCCGGACAGCGCGCCGGGCAGGGCGAGTGCGGGCAGCAGCTTGGTCGCGACCGCCGCGCCCAGCAGCCCGCCGCCGGCGGCGGCTCGTCCGCGGGCCGCGCAGCCCAGCCCGGCCACCATCAGCAGGGCGCCGAGGGTGTCGATGTGCGCGTCATTGACCGCCCACACGGTGACCCCCGGGCACCACCCCCACAGCGCCGCCCGCCGGCCGCCCCGCCCGACCGCCGTCAGGACGCCGGTGGTGGCGAGGGCCAGCAGCGCACCGCCCACCTGGACGCCGCGCACCCCGCCCCCGAACAGATGGAGCGCGAGGAACCACGCCTGGGCGACCGGGGGGTAGATGGTGTGCACGGCGGGCCGGTTGATGCGGGTGCAGTCGCCCGCGGCCGTGCGGCGTTCGTCCCAGCCCGTGCAGCCGTCCCCCACCGGGAACAGGTCCGCGTCGCGCAGCCGGGCGAGTGCCGGGTCGTCCGGGGCGTGCGCGTACGGGGAGGTGCCGGCGGCCTGCACCCGGCCGTCCCACACGTACCGGTAGGCGTCGTCGCTGGTGCGCGGCGGTGCCAGCAGCCCGGCGGCCGCGACCAGGAAGCTCCCGGCGAGGACCAGCGGCACCACCTGACGGTCCGGCACCCGCCGCAGCAGCACCAGCGCGAGCACGAAGAGCGCGGTGTCGAGGGCGTACCAGCCGTAAAGCGGCCCGCGGTGCGCGAGCGTTCCGCCGACGGTCACGGTCAGCGCCAGCGCCGCCACCAGGGCGGTGAGGGCGAGCGCGCAGGGCAGGAGGGGGCGGGGGATCACGCGCCCACCCTGCCACCGCCGTTGCGTCGCCGACCGCACCGGCGAGGCCGCCGTTCGGATTCCGTAAGCACGTCGAACCCCCCGTCCGAGGTGCGGGGACGCTTCGATGAAGGGGTGGAATCCAAGCTCTCCGACATCCGACGCCGGCTCGATCACCCGCTGCCGACGCCCCCGCCGTCCCTGCGCCGCGGCCCGTTCCGCGACGGCGCGTTCCGCTCCTCGCTGCACGAGCCGCGCACCGCCGTCGTGCTCGGCCGGTGGCTGGGCGCGGCCCTGCTGGTCTGCTTCCTCACCGGTCTGACCAGCCATCTGCTCCAGGACCCGCCCACCTGGCTGTCCGGCCTGCTGCCCGCGCGCCCGGCCAACGGCTACCGGGTCACCCAGGGGCTGCACGTCATCAGCGGCATCGCCGCGATCCCGCTCGCCGCGGCCAAGCTGTGGACCGTCTACCCCCGGCTGTTCGAGTGGCCGCCGGCCCGCAGCGTGCTCCACGCCCTGGAACGCCTCGGCATCGCCGTCCTGGTCGCCGCCGTGCTGCTCGAGGTCTTCACCGGCCTGCTGAACACCCTCCAGTGGTACCCGTGGCCGTTCCCCTTCCGGCAGACCCACTTCTGGCTCGGCTGGCTGGCCACCGGCGGCCTGCTGGTCCACATCGCCGTCAAGGCCCCGCTCATCGCCCGGCACTGGAGCCGACGCGGTACGCCGGTGCCCGGCCGACGCGCGTTCCTGACCTCGGTCACCGCGGCCGTCGGCGCCGTCACCCTCACCACGGCCGGACAGAGCGTGCCCTGGCTGCGCGGCCTCGACCTGCTCGCCCCGCGCCGGCCCGACCTGGGCTCCCAGGGGCTGCCGGTCAACCGCACCGCCGCCCAGGCCGGGACGCTCACCGTCCCCGCCGACTGGCGGCTCGGCGTCGACGGACCGCGGCCGTACACCCTCTCCCTCGCCGAACTCGCCGAACTCCCCCAGCACGAAGCCGTCCTGCCGATCGCGTGCGTCGAGGGCTGGAGCGCGAGCGCCCGCTGGAGCGGGGTGCGCCTCGCCGACCTGCTGGCCCGGGCCGGCGCGCCCGCCGGGTCCGCGGTACGCGTCACCTCGCTGGAGGCCGACGGCCCCTACCGGGTGATGGAGATGCCCGCCCAGTACGTCCGCGACCCGCTCACCCTGCTGGCCCTCCGGGTCAACGGCGCACCCCTGAACGCCGACCACGGCTGGCCCGCGCGGATCATCGCCCCCAACCGGCCTGGTGTGCTGCAGACCAAGTGGGTCGCCAGGATCGAGGTGATCTGATGTCGGTGTCCACCTGGCTCCGCGGCGCCACCCTGGGCGCCGGTCTCGCCCTGACCGGCTACGGCCTGTACGGGCTGCTGACCGACCCCTACATCACCGCCCCGTCGCAGGTGCTGGTCTGGGCGGTCGGCGGGCTCGTCCTGCACGACGGCCTGTGGGTCCCGCTGCTGTGCCTGGTCGGCGCGCGCCTGGTCCGCGGGCCCGTCCTGCGCGGCTGGCTGGTCGTGGCCGCGGCGGTCTCGGCCGTCGGGCTGCCGGCCGTCCTGCGGGCCGGTGACGACCACGGCAACCCGTCGGTGCTGCCGCTGCCCTACCTGCGCAACTGGCTGCTGGTCCTGGCCGCCACCGCCGCGCTCGCGCTGTTGATCGCGGTGCTGATCGCGCTCGCCCGGCGGTGGCGCGGGTCCCGGCCGATCAGTCGCCCGGCACCCCGGGAAGACCGGTCGTGAGTCCGTCCAGCGCGTGCCCGCACGGGCACGCGCGGACGGCGGGCAGCAGCTCGACCGCCTTGAACAGCACCGTGCGCAGCCGCTCGACGTTGCGGGCGAAGACCTCCAGCACCTCGGCGTGGGTGACGCCCTCACCGCTCTCCACACCCGCGTCGAGGTCGGTGACCAGCGCGATCGAGGTGTAGCAGAGCCCGAGTTCGCGGGCCAGCACGGCCTCCGGGTGGCCGGTCATGCCGACCACCGACCAGCCGTTGTCGGCGTACCAGCGCGACTCCGCGCGGGTGGAGAACCGAGGTCCCTCGATGACCACCAGCGTCCCGCCGTCCACCGGATCCCACGCCGCTCCCGCGGCCGCGTCGAGGGACGCCCGTCGCCCGGCGGGGCAGTACGGATCGGCCGCCGACACGTGCACCACCCCCGGCACCGTCCCGTCCGGCAGCGGCAGTCCGTCGTAGAAGGTCTGCACCCGCCCCGACGTCCGGTCGACGAACTGGTCGGGCACGAGCAGCGTCCCCGGACCGAACTGCGGCCTCAGCCCGCCCACCGCACACGGCCCGAGCACCTGCCGCACCCCCAGCGAGTGCAGCGCCCACAGGTTCGCCCGGTAGTTGATCCGGTGCGGCGGCAGGCTGTGCCCGCGACCGTGGCGCGGCAGGAACGCGACCCGCCGCCCGGCCACCTCGCCCACGAACAGCGCGTCGCTCGGCGGCCCGTACGGCGTCTCCACCCGGACCTCGACCACGTCGTCCGCCAGCGTGTAGAGCCCCGAGCCCCCGATCACTCCGATCTCGGCCCTCGGCGTCCCATGACCGACCGTCATCCTCGTCCCCTCTCCTCGATCCGGCATCCCGCCACTGTAGGAGTCGTACCGGAGCGATCCGGGGAGAGCGGCCTTACGGTTCCCGAACGACGTCGGACCGGTTCAGCGGGTCAGGCCGTGCAGCAGGAGGTCGGCGAGGTGGGCGTAGGCCTCGGCGTCGGCGAGGCCGGTGGCCGCGACCACCTGGCGCTGCTGAATGCGGACCATCACCGAGCTGATCACGTCCGCCGCGAACACGACGTGCACGTCGCGGAAGATCCCGGCGCTGACGCCTTCCTCGATCAGCTGCTGGATCCGGGCGGCTGCGGCCCGGGTGTTGCGCTCGTACACCTCGGCGGCGGGCTCGAACACCGCCACGTCGTCGAAGAAGGCCGCTGACGCGGTCGCCAGTTCGGCGGCGACGGCACGCAGGTAGGCGGCGAGCCGACCGGCCGGGTCGGTCTCGGCGGCGAGGGCGGCCTCCACCCGCTCGGTGGCGCGGCGGAAGAAGTACACCACGGCGGCCCGGATGAGCTGCTCCTTGCTGCCGGCCAGCCCGTACAGGGTGCGCTTGGAGCAGTGCAGCCGGATGGCGAGGTCGTCGAGGGTGAGCTGGGCGAAGCCGTCACCGGTCAGCAGTGCGACCAGGTCCTCGAACAGCTCGGCGCGGCGGGCGGCGCCGCGTCCGGTGGGCCGTGCGTCCGGTGTGGCTGAGGTCTCGATCACCGGATCAGTATTCCAGGGCGAGTCTCGCGCTACGCTATGCGGTACTGACGTACCGCTGTGAGTACCACTTGGAGCCTGCCATGGCCGTCGACCGCCTTCTTCCCACCGAGGAGGCCGAGGACCTGCTCGCACTCGTCCGCGACCTCGCCGACCGCGAACTCGCCACCCGGGTCGAGGAGCACGAGAGCACCGAGACCTACCCCGAGGGGCTGTTCGCCACCCTCGGCAAGGCCGGCCTGCTCGGCCTGCCGTACCCGGAGGAGTTCGGCGGCGGCGACCAGCCGTACGAGGTCTACCTCCAGGTGCTGGAGGAGCTGGCCGCGCGCTGGGCCGCGGTCGCGGTCGCCACCAGCGTCCACACGCTGGCCTGCCACCCGCTGAACTCCTACGGCACCGAAGCGCAGAAGGAGCGCTGGCTGCCGGCCGCCCTGGCGGGCGAGCTGGTCGGCGGCTACAGCCTCTCCGAGCCGCAGGCCGGCTCGGACGCGGGTTCGCTCGCCTGCAAGGCGCAGCGGACGGACGAGGGCTTCCGGATCACCGGCACCAAGGCCTGGATCACCCACGGCGGGAAGGCCGGCTTCTACGCGCTGTTCGCCCGCACCGCGCCGGGCAGCGGCGGCGTCTCCTGCTTCCTGGCGCCCGGCGCCACCGAGGGCCTGTCCTTCGGCGCCCCGGAGAAGAAGATGGGCCTCCAGGGCATCCCGACCTGCGCCGCCTACTGGGACGGCGCCGAACTCGACGCCGACCGCCTGATCGGCACCGAGGGCCAGGGCCTGCAGATCGCCTTCAGCGCCCTGGACTCCGGCCGGCTCGGCATCGCCGCCTGCGCGACCGGCGTCGCCCAGGCCGCGCTCGACGCGGCGGTCGCCTACGCCAACGAGCGGACCACCTTCGGCCGGAAGATCATCGACCACCAGGGTCTGGGCTTCCTGCTCGCCGACATGGCCGCCGCCGTCGACTCCGCCCGGGCCACCTACCTCGACGCCGCCCGGCGCCGCGACGCCGGCCGACCGTTCGGACGCCAGGCCAGTGTCGCCAAGCTGGTCGCCACCGACGCCGCGATGAAGGTCACCACCGACGCCGTCCAGGTGCTCGGCGGCTACGGCTACACCCGCGACTTCCCGGTGGAACGCTACATGCGCGAGGCGAAGATCATGCAGATCTTCGAGGGCACCAACCAGATCCAGCGGCTCGTCATCAGCCGCGGCCTCGGCCGCTGACCCGACCGCCCCCGGACACCCACACCCCGACGAGGAGCTTCGCATGGACATCACCGGATCCGCCGCCCTGGTCACCGGCGCCGCCTCGGGCCTGGGCGCGGCCACCGCCGCCGCCCTCGCCGCCCGCGGCGCCACCGTGTACGGCCTGGACCTGCCCAAGGCCGTCGAGGCCGCCGGCGAGCAGCCGGACGGCGTCACCCTGCTGGCCGCCGACGTCACGGCCGAGGAGCCGGTCCGCGCCGCGCTGGCCCGGATCGACGCGGACGGCCACCGGCTGCGGCTGGCCGTCAACTGCGCCGGCATCGCCCCCTCGGCCCGCATCCTGGGCCGCAAGGGCCCGCACGACCTGGCGCTGTTCCAGGCCGTGCTGAACGTCAATCTGCTCGGCACCTTCAACGTCATGCGGCTGGCCGCCGAGTCCATCGCGCGGCACGAGCCCGACGGCCACGGGCAGCGCGGCGTGATCGTCAACACCGCCTCGATCGCCGCCTTCGAGGGCCAGGTCGGCCAGATCGCCTACGCCGCGTCGAAGGCCGGCGTGGCGGGCATGACCATCACCGCCGCCCGCGACCTCGCCCAGTACGGCATCCGGGTGGTCACCATCGCGCCCGGCATCGTCGACACCCCGATGATGGCCGGCTTCGGCGACGAGGTCCGGGCCGGCCTCGCCGCGGGCGTGACCTTCCCGCAGCGCCTCGCCGAGCCCACCGAGTACGCCCGCCTGGTCACCATGGTCACCGAGCACGACTACCTCAACGGCGAGACCATCCGGATGGACGGCGCCCTGCGGATGGCCGCCCGCTGACGGCTGACTCAAGGCCCGGAGACCGCGGAAGGCCGGAGAGCCCGCCCGATCACAGCGTGGGCTCTCCGCCAGTCCATCGGCCCTCCCGTGCCACCCGTGCCACCCGTGGGTCCGCTCTCGGCCTTATGCGACGCGTCAAGATCGCGTAAAGTCGGGACGGGTGTGCCGGGAAGTCTGGTCGGCGCGGGGAACGGGTGCGTCGCGGTGTGCGGCGCCGGCCCCGGGTGATGAAGTCGAGGGCTTGTCGAATGCGCGCCGTGGGAGTCGTTCTCTTTCTCGTCGTCCTGGGCACCGTGGTGGCCACGGGGGCGCGCCGTTGGCGGATCCCGGCGCCGTCGCTGCTGGTGCTGGCCGGAGTCGCCGTCGCGTCGATTCCCGGGGTGCCCGCCCTCCACATCGCCCCGCAGACGATCGCGCTGGTGGTCCTCCCGCCGTTGCTGTACGCCTCCGCCGAGGAGTTGTCGCTGCGGGACCTGAAGACGGTGTGGCGGCCGGTAACGGTGCTGGTGTTCGGCCTGGTGCTGGCCTCCGCCGCCATGGTCGGTGCGCTCGCCGTGGCCCTGACTCCGCTGCACGCGTCGATGGCGTTCGTCCTGGGCGCGATCCTCGCGAGCACCGATCCGGTGGCGGTCACCGCGCTGGGCCGACGGCTGGCCCTGCCCAGCCGGATGCAGACGCTGGTCCAGGCGGAGAGCCTGTTCAACGACGCGTCCTCGCTGGTGCTGTTCCGCGTGGCGGTCACCGTCGCGGTGACGTCGGGCGCGTTCAGCCCGCTCGGCGCGGGCGGGGAGTTCCTCCGACTGGCCGGGGGCGGCCTCCTGGTCGGCACCGCGCTGGGCGGTGTGGTGATCGTGATCCGGCGGCGGACCGCCGACCCGGTCCTCGAGACCGTCATCGCCCTGGTCACTCCGTACGCCGCCTACGTCGTCGCGGAACAGTCACACACCTCGGGCGTCACGGCGGTGGTCGTCGCGGGAGTGGTACTGGGCCGCTCCGGGCAGCGACTCAGCGACGCCCGGATCCGCCTGCAACTGCACGCCGTCTACGGCGTCGTGGTGTTCCTGCTGGAAACCGTCGTGTTCGCCGTGATCGGACTGGAACTGCCCGCCCTCGTCCGCGACCTCTCCCCCGGCACGGGCTGGTGGCCGCTCCAGGCCATCACGATCGCCGCCGCCCTCCTGGCCCTGCGGGTGCTGTGGATGCTGCCCGTCTCCAGCAGCCTCACCCCGGCCGACGCCCGCCACTCCTGGCCGGTGGCGGCTGTCCTGACCTGGGCCGGTACCCGTGGCGTCATGCCGCTCGCCGCCGCCCTGTCCATCCCGCTGGTCACCGACAGCGGCCAGGCCTTGCCCGGGCGGCCCCTGGTGCTGGTGCTCACCACCGCCGTCGTCGTCCTCACCCTCATCGCCCAAGGCCTCACCCTCGCGCCCTTGGTCAGCCGTTCGGGAATCGCCCTCGAACCCGAGCACACCGCCCGCGAGGAAGCGGAGGCCCGCGCCCGCCTCGCGCGCACAGCCCTCGCCCACCTCGACGCCCAGAGTGGATCCGAGATCACCGACGAACTCGTCCTGGACCGGGTGCGGCGCGCTCTGGACGCCCGCCTCCAGCAGGCCGACGAAGCGGCCCACGCCCCGGGCGGCGCCGGCGAGGCCGGCACCCATCTCGCCGCCTACACGGCGTTGCGGCGCGAGGTGCTGGCGATCCAGAGCACGGAACTGCGGCGTCTGTACGACGAGCACGAGATCAGTGACACGACCCGTCGTGAGATCCAGCACGATCTCGACCAGCAGGAGATCGCCCTCACCGACGATGCCCGGTGATCGGAATCGCGCCGACGGCCCGGCGGCTCGGGTCCGCCGCATGCGGTACCACGGCCGCAGGCTCCCCCGGCCGCTGGAGTCGCCGTAAGCGGCCGTCGGGGGGGAGGTCGGCGAAGACGCAGACCTCCGTACTCACGGCCGATCCGTCCTTCTTGGCGAGGTGGCAGGTGGGCAGGTCGGCGTACCTGCTGCCCTCGTAGAGCTCCGCGTGGACCTCGGCCTCGCCGCCGGCGACGAGCGTACGCCGGTAGGCAATGTGGCCGAGGCATGCGGTCCGGGCGGCCCATGAGCCGTCGGTGCGCTGCCGGCAGCCGGGGTGGAAGTGGCGGGAGCTCAGGCGCCAAGGCCGGCGGGGGTGTTGGCAAGGGTGTCGTCGAGCCAGTCGTAGATGCGGGCGAGGGCGAGGCGCATGGCGCCGGGGTGGCAGTGGGCTCCGGCGCCCTCCTCGGCGGTGAACACCATGAGGGTCCTGGGGCAGGTGAGGTGCTCGTAGAGCTGCTCGGGCTGGCCCTTGAAGAACTCGTCCTCGGCGGCGTCGCAGACGAGGGTGGGGCACTGGATCCGCTCGGCGATGCCGTCGGCGAGGCTGTAGTCGAGGTAGGAGGCGTTGAACGCCCGCGGGGTGTCGACGCCCATGACGTACATGCCGTGGTTGATCGCCCAGCGCGCGGTCGCGTCGGTGGTCATGATCCGCTCGAGGGCGGCGTCGAGTTCGGGGGCGCTGTCGGCGCGCAGCAGCCGTTCGGCGTCGGCGCGGTCGCCGGGGATGTTGCGGACGGAGATCTGCCCGAGGTCGTAGACGCCGTCGACGGCGATCAGCGCGGCCAGGCGGTGCTCGAAGGCGGCCGCTCGCGGCGCGAGGATGCCGCCCATGCTGGAACCGAGCAGCGCGATCCGGCTGTTGTCGACCTCCGGGAGGGTCTCGGCGAAGTCGATCACCGGGGTGATGACGTTCTCCCAGTCCGGGCGGAAGACCAGGCCCTGGTGGTGCCGGGGTCCGGGCTGCCCGGGGCCGTCGAAGGTCAGGACCGTGTAGCCGCGCTCCACGGCGGCCATGGCGCCGCTGAAGTGGAGTTCCTCGGCGGTGCCGTCGAAACCGGCCTGCATGATCAGGGTCGGCCGCGGCGTACCGCCGGTGTCGGCCCGGTAGAGGTAGCCCGGCAGGGTCGTGCCCTCGTAGGGGATGCTCACCGGCTCGATCCGCGGGGTGAACAGCGCCGCGGCGGCCCGGAAGCAGGCGACGCTGCGGTCGTACGCGTGGTCGTGGCGGGGGTCGCAGGGGTGGCCGTGCAGGAAGAACTCGGCCGACCGGTAGTAGTTCGACGCCCGCAGGAACCCGTCCCGGGCGCTGACCTCGTGGCCGGCCTCCAGCGCCTTCTGCGCCTCGTCGGCCACGCGGTCGGCGGTGGCCGTCCACTCGGCGTACCAGCTCTCGTAGTCGCCCTCGACGATGCGCTCGCCGGTGGCGACGACCTCGCCGAAGTCGGCTCCGCCGTAGGCGATGTGGCTCATCGAGCGCAGGGTCTCGTACCAGAACTGGGGGTTGTTCGGGAACAGCAGCTGCTTCATGTCGCACTCTCCTTCGCCCGCAAGCACAGATCTGTGCTTGCGGCACGACTGTAGACCCTCCGGGCGCCCTTAAGCAAACATCTGTGCTTACGATGGAGGGGTGACTTCGAAACAACCGACCGCACGCATCCGCAAGAGCCCCGAACAGGTCCGCTCCGCCGTCCACCAAGCGGTCATCGACCTGCTCTCCGCCCCCGACGGCGCGGAACTCACCATCCCCGCCATCGCCCAGCACGCCGGGGTCAACCACACCAGCATCTACCGGCGTTGGGGCAGCCGCGAGGCACTCCTCGCCGACGTCGTCACCACCCGCCTCGAACGGGATTCGCCCCTCGCCGACACCGGCACCCTGCGCGGGGACCTCACCGCCTGGGCCGAAGCCGGAGTCGCGAGCATCCGCACGCCCGAAGGCCGCCTGCTGGTACGGGCCGTCGCCCTCTCCATGCCCAGCAGCGCCGACATGCAGACCGAACGCGCCCAGCACTTCCGGCGCCGGCTCCACTCCATCGAACGCATCCGCGAGCGCGCCACCGCCCGCGGCGAGCACCCCCCGCCCCTGGAGCAGATCCTCGACCAACTCATCGCACCGCTCTACCTGCGGGCCATCTTCGGCATCGACCCGCCCGCCACCGGCTACCCGGAACTCCTCGTCGACCGACTGCTCACCTCCACCGGAGCGCCCGGCACCGCCCGGTAGTCGCCCGTCGGACGCGCCGTAGCATCACGGCCAGGACGATGCGCGACATGAGGGGTGGCGGACGTGCTCTGGTGGCCGGTGGATCCGATACGGATTCAGGTGACCGGGCGCAGTGCCCGGTTCTCCCAGCTGGTCGTGGAATTGGCGTGGAACCCGGGTGCCGGAGAGGCCGACTCGTATGCGGCGGACATGCTGACGGACGGCATGGCGACGACGATGCAACTCTCGGCACCGGTGGGGTCGGTGGTCCTGGTGGCCCCCGGGGCCGGCGGCCACCCGGGGGTGCAGCCGGCCGTGGACGCGGTCCGGGCGATGTGGCCGGCGGCCGCGCTCCGGGTGGTCGACGAGACGGTGGCCGCCCTGGTCGGGGCGTGCCCGGAGAGGGAACCGGCCGCATGCGTCGTGGTGCACCTGGATGCCGTACGCACCTCGGTCGCGGTCCTCGCCGGGCGTGAGGTCGTCGCCCGCGGCACGGTGGTCGGCGGGGCGCGGGGGCTGGCCGATGCGGTGGCCGGTCACCTGCGGGCCGAGCACCGGCTCGACGTCGGCCAGGAGCAGTGCTGGGCGGCCGCCGTCCACGATGGCGCGTTCGGCCCCTCGCCGACGGTGCGCAACCCCGGGCCCGTCTACGGTTCGGTGATCACCGCCGACGGCGCCCGCCCCGGCGAGCCCGGCAAGGTCTCGCTGTCAGCGGCCGAACTGCGCGCCGTCCTGGCCCCCGCCCACCGGACGGTGGCGGACCTGGTCGGGCAGTTGCTGCGGGACACAGCGCCGGAGACCGCCCAGGCCGCGGCCAACGGCGGACTGCTGCTGACCGGCCCTCACCCGCCCGGCGTGGACCACCATCTGTCGGAGCTCACCGGGCTCCCCGCCCGCCACGCGGTCGAGCCGAAGCTCGGGTTCGACCAACCCCGGGTCCTCCGCGACGGCGTGACCCGCCTGCTCGCCGAGACACCCCCCGCCCCCGACCTCGCCCAGTTCCCCGCCAGGACCCTCCCGGACATCACCTGGCTCACCGAGCTCATGGAGCGGCGCGCCAACCCGCCCGGTCGGCCCTGAAGGATTCACAAGTACCGTGCTATGAAGCGAGTTTGACGCACATCTCTCAGCCGCTGCTGTTGACCGTGAGCGTCATGCGGCAGCTGACGGCCCGGTAGTTGTGCGGCGCGTCCGCCTTCAGTGGGACCGCCGCCTGCACGATGTAGATGCCCGGGTCCCGGGGGACGGAGATCGGGCTGCCCAGGGTCACGTCGGTCGTCACCGGAGCCGCCTGCCCGCCGCTGACCGTGACCGAAGCCGTCGGCGAGAAGTAGCCCTTCTCGTCGGTCGCGGCGCTCAAGGTCACTTCGTAGGCCGTCACCACGCCCGTGACCGTCGGCCGTGCGGACAGGCTGCACGAGGCATCGCTGTCGCCGACGGTCGGCCCGCCGCTGCCGCAGGCGGCAGCCAGGCCACCCGCGAGCAGCAGCGCGGCCGCCCGCCAGGCCGTACGTATCCGCATGTCACGAGTGGTCAGGCATCCCCCGGAAAGCACCATTGCCCGAACCTACCGAAGCCCGTCAGCGGCGTCCAGGGTCCGCTGCGCAGCCGGATCGAGGCCCGAGGGAGCAAGCAACGGTCAAGCGTGCCGCGATGTTGCCGGGCGGCGGGGTGGCCCCTGGAGGCGGCGAACACGCCGAACACACCGGAGACTTGCCGGCCCGGGAAGCCGGAGCCCTGACCCAATTCACAGCGACCGACGCGCCCTCCCCGCCCTGGTCGCGGTCGGTCCGGGCGCCGCGCAGTGCGAGTGGCCCCGCGCCTCACTTCGCACCTGCTGGCGCTGTCCACGAGAACGGGTTCTTGTCCACTCACAGGGCTTCCTTGAAATCGATCATCTAGGCTGGCGCGGTGACTGATGAGCAGGAGCGGGTGCAGCCGTCGGGAGTGTGGGCCACGGCGGTGGGGGTGGCCCGGGTGCGGGCGCTGGAGACCGAGCGGGTGAACGCGCTGTTCCGCGACCCACTGGCAGCGGCCTTCGCCACCGCCGGCGGCCTGTGGCCCTCCTCGCCGCCGCCCGACGACGAGGCCGCGCGCCGCCGCCGACTCGCGGTGTCGTACTCCATCGTCATCAGGACCAAGTTCCTCGACGACCTGTTGGAGCAGGCCACTGCGGCCGGGGTCCGGCAGGTCGTGCTGCTCGGCGCCGGTATGGACAGCCGGGCCTTCCGGATGGACTGGCCCGAGGGCACCCGGCTGTTCGAGGTCGACACCGCCGCGCCACTGGACTTCAAGGCGTCGGTGCTGCACCAGGAGCGGGCCGTCGCACGCTGCGAGCGGATCACCGTCGCGGTGGACCTGCGCGAGGACTGGCCGGCCGCGCTGGCCGCCGCCGGGCACGACCCGGCCGTTCCGACCGTGTGGATCGCCGAAGGCCTGCTGATCTATCTGCCCGAGGACGCGGTGGAGTTGCTGCTTGCCCGGATCGGCGCGCAGTCGGCGGCAGGCAGTCGGATGGGGCTGACATTGGGCTCGCGCGGCGTGATCGAGCGCTTCGGCGCGGACGCCGTGCCGGGATCGGCGGCGTCCCTGTGGGTCTCGGAGATGCCCGACGACCCGGTGGACTGGCTGGCCGGGCACGGCTGGGAGGCCACCGGCCATACCCTGCGCGAGTGCGGTGCGGCCTACGGGCGCCCGATCAGCGCCCCGCCGCAGCGCGAGGAGCGGCCCGGCGGACTGATCTCGGCAATCCGCCGGTAGAGCGCCTCCCGGCGCCGATGCGGTCGACGATGCGCATCCCCTGACCGTGCGGCCGCACCAGCTCGGCGGCCTGCCCGAAACAGCGTCCGACGGGACGGGAAGGGGCCTATGCTCGGCCGGTGAACAAGATCACGACACGGCTGACGGCAGCCGCCACGCCGACCGCGCCCGCGCTCGTCCTTCGCCCCTGGACGGAGGCGGACGCGATCCACCTCGTCGACCTGTACCAGGACGCCGCCCTGCGCCGCTGGACCAGCGCGGGCATCGACGACCTGGCCGGCGCCGAACAGTGGGTCCTGACCCAGCAGCGCGGATGGGAGGCCGGCGACCGCCGTTCGTTCGCCGTCCTGGAATCCCCGGACGGCCGGACGGAGGGCCGCCTGGTGGGGCACGTGGTCGTCAAGGGCGTCCTTCCCGGGTCGGAGTCGGCGGAGGTCGGCTACTGGACCGCGGCGTACGCCCGGGGACATGGCGTCGCCCCCCGCGCGCTGGAGGCGACGGCCGACTGGGCCTTCGGTACCTTCGCCGACGCCGGGCTGCTCCACCTCGAACTCCTGCACCAGGTCGACAACACCGCGTCCTGCCGCGTCGCCGACAAATGCCGCTTCCCCCTTGCCTCGACGCTTCCTGCGGCACCCCCGGACTTCCCGCACGACGGCCACCTCCACATCCGCACCCACCGCTGACCCCCTACGGCCCCCAGGCGACCGCGGGCCGCCGCGGGGCCCCGCCCAAGGACGGCGCGCGCACCGCGTCAGCGCCTGCGCAGCCTCGCGGTGCCCGCGCAGAACGCCGCCGCACCGGCGCCGAACCAGCAGATCTCGAACGCCACTCGGGCCGCTCCGTGCAGGGGGTGGTCCGCCGTGGGCGCCGCGAACTGCCCCCACAGCACGGCGAGTCCGGCCACGGCCGCCACCGCACCGATCAGCCGGACGGGGCGCCGGCCGGGCCGGCGCCACGCCCACCGAGCGGCCGCCGCGTAGACGGCCAGTTCCGCGCCGAACGCCAGCACATCGACCACCGTCAGCCCGCTCACCGGGCCACCCACCAGGCCGAGACCAGGTGCAGCACCGCGAACGCACCGGCCCCGAACCCCATGCCGAGGTTCCGCTGCCGGAAGCCGATCGCCGAGTCCCCGACCTGGGCCACGCCGGACACGAGAAGCATCGGCCAGGCCACCGCCGCGCTGCCGACCGCCGTTGCCACCGCCGTCGCCAGTCCCAGGGGCACCGCTCGCGCCGCGTACGCCCTGGCGTACACGTGCGCCCCGAGCGTGACCGGTTCGCCCGCGGGCAGGCCGAGGCCCGGACGCCACACCCCCGCCACGCTCGATCCCGCACTCACCAGTGCGGCCAGGGCGTTGACTGCCGAGAGAACATCCATCCCATCTCCCCCTAAATCATTCGAGCTGTGAACGATATTGAGAAGGTATCATTCTCGTCATGAGCGATGTCAAGGGAGCGGCGGCGCTGCGCGCCACCGTCGTCTTCAACCTGGGCACCCTCGGCGCCCTGGCGTCCGACCGCTTCGCCGCGCGGGTCGAGGCGCTCGGACTCAAGCCCAAGCACGCCGGCCTGCTGGCCGCACTCGACGCCGGATCGGCCGCCTCCCAGCAGGAGTTGGCCACCCGCCTCGGCGTTGCCCCGAGCCTGATCGTGGCGCTCGCCGACCAGCTGCAGGAACTCGGCGCGGTCGAACGCGTCCGCGACCCGGAGGACCGCCGCCGCCAGGCCCTCACCCTGACCGCCGAGGGCCGACACCTGCTCACCCGCTGCGCGGAGGCCGCCGAGGCCACGGATGCCGAACTGACCGCCGGACTCACCGACGCCCAGCGCTCCGCTCTCACCACCGGCCTGCGCACCCTCGGCGCGCGGCACCTCCCGCACTGACCCCCGATCCGGAGCCCGGACGTCGAGCCGGCGGGAGCCCGCGCCCGGCAGGGCATCCGGGGCGGCGCCAGGCGGCCGGAACGGGGCCGGACGACAGCACCGCCGCCGCAGATCCGTTGCAGCCGGCCCGCACCGAATGCTCCCGGTCCCCGCCAGGGGCCGGTCCCGCCCCTCGGACGTCGCTGAAAGCGCGCAGCTCGGAGGCGGTCTCCGCGCGTTGACCGAGCGGTAACTGATCAGTCATCAGGACTTCGCACGAGCAGCCTTCCGGGCGCTCCGTCGCGGCTGATGTCATGTGCACACCTGCCCGGTTCCACCGAATGCCGGGCCGCCCCGATCACGGAGCTCCCCATGTCCTCCGCGCGACGTCTGTCCACCCCCCTCGCCGCCCTCGCCCTCACCGTCGGCGGCCTCGCCCTCGGCAGCGGGTCCGCCCACGCCGCCGGGTCCTGCAGCCAGGACTACCTGCCGCTTCCCGACTCGTCCTGCACCCCGGGCGCCACCAATCCGGACGTCACCCAGGACACCATCGGCTCCACGATCTGCGTCTCCGGCTGGACCGCGACCGTCCGCCCCTCGACCTCGTACACCAACGCGCTGAAGACCCGGCAGATCGCCGCCTACGGCTACGAGGACACCAGCCTGTCCGACTACGAGGAGGACCACCTCATACCGCTGGAGCTCGGCGGCGCCCCGAAGGACCCCGCCAACCTGTGGCCCGAGCCGCGGTACGACACGGGCGCGGGCGTGACCGCGTACTCCAAGGACACCGTGGAGAACCGCCTCAAGAAGGCCGTCTGCGTCGGCACCGTCCCGCTCGCCGACGCCCAGGACGCCATCGCCACCGACTGGACCACCGCCCTCCAGGCCGTCGGCCTCGCCTGACACCCTCACGAACGCGCCACCCCCGGACGCGCCACCCCCCGGAGGCCCCACCCCGAGCGGGGCCTCCGACCCAACGCCCCCGGGGACTCAGTCGTTGTCGATCTTGTTGCCGCTGGGGTTGAGGACGTACCAGCTGGCGCCGAACGCGGTCGAGCCCTCGCCGTTCGTGTCACCGGCCTTCTGGTCCCCGGAGTAGTAGTAGAGCGGGTGACCGTGGTAGGTGACCTCGACGCTGTGGTCGGCACGGGTGAGGGTGCCCAGATCGGCGGCGCTGACTCCGGCGCCCGCCTGCGGGGTACCGGTCGTCGTCAGCGGCGGCCAGGCGGTGGCGCAGGCACCGTCGCAGGCGGACATCGTCGCGCTGTCCTTCTCGAAGAGGTACAGCGTGCGGCCCTGACTGTCGGTGAGGATCATGCCGAGCTTCGAGCCGTTCACCGCGACCAGGGTCCCCGTCGCCGCGGCCTGGCCCGAGGACTGCGAGCCGGGCGCCGGGGAGGACACGGCGGGCGGGGAGGAGGTGGCCGGCTCCGGGGCGGCCTTCGAGCCGCCGCTGCCGCCGCTGCCGCCGCAGGCCGCGGCTCCCAGCGCGAGGGCGGGCAGCAGCCCGGCTGCCCAGACGAGACGTCGCATGGTCGACGCTCCTTCCGGCGGGCCACCGGCCGCGATAGGCGGCCTGGCGAGCGGCCCACCCCCCAGTACGGGGCGCAGGCCGCGACCGTTCATCCGCGCACACGGAAAATTGCTGCGGTCTCAGAGCCCGGGGACCTGGTAGCCGTTCAGGTACCAGAGCGCGCCCGAGTACCACATCAGGCCGATCGCGCAGACCAGCACACCGCCCGCGAGCGGCAGCGCCCAGCCCGGCAGCCGGCGGTGCCGCACCACGATCACCTTGGCCACGAACGCGCCGTAGAGCACGCACCCGGTGATCGAGTGGAGCGCCACCCGGGGGCTGGTCAGCTGCACGCCGTAGGTGACCAGGCAGTGCTCGGCGATCGGCAGCGAGACCAGGAAGGCGAGCAGCCCGACCAGGCGGTGGACCTTCGGCACGGGCCCCGGCGCGGGCCGGGGCGCGCCCGGCAGCCGGCCGTAGATCCACAGCGCCAGCACCACCTGGACCAGCGCCAGGCCGAACAGTGCGGTGCCCAGCTGGGCCTTCAGCCGGTTGGCGTCGTCGCCCTCCTGGCCGAAGATGCTGCTGGTGTAGTCGGGCGTGTGGGCGCGGCCGAACCAGTACAGGCCGAGCGTGACCGCCACCGGCAGGAGCGCCCACAGCAGCACCTGCCACGGCCGGATCCGGGGCAGGTCGTCGGGAACGGTCGGTCGCATCGGCACTCCTCGGGACGATCGGCGGTCCCTCACCATCTGCCACCGGCTCCGCCCCACGTCCATCAGGCGCGCCGACGACCTCGACCCGGGCACATCGCACGACGACTCGCGAGCGGAGAGTCACCGGTCCACCACCCACCGCGAGGTAGCGTCGTGGCTCGACACCACGAAGGACTCGACACCACGACGGAGGACATCATGGCCGGCAAGGCAAGCATCGTCTTCGCCCACGGACTGTGGGCCGACGGGTCGTGCTTCAGCAAGCTCATCCCCGCACTCCAGGCCGAAGGCCACGAGGTGTCCGCCTCGCAGCACGGCCTCGACTCGCTCGCGGGCGACGTCGCCTGCGTCACCCGCTCCATCGAGCACGTCCCCGGGCCGGTCGTGCTCGTCGGCCACTCCTACGGCGGCACGCTGATCACCAAGGCCGGCACCCACGACCGGGTGGGCGCCCTGGTCTACATCGCCGCGCTCGCCCCCGACGAGGGCGAGACCTCGCAGGAGCAGCTGGACAGGTTCCCGCAGACGCCCGTGTTCGACCACATCGACGTCGCCGACGGCCGGATCTGGCTCCTCGAGTCGGGTATCGGCGACTTCTGCGGCGATCTGCCTCCGGCCGAGCAGAAGCTCGTCCTCGCGACGGGCGCCGTACCGGTGCCCGACCTGTTCGCCCAGCAGGTGCCGGGCACGGCCTGGCGCACGAAGCCGAGCTGGTACATCGTCGCGAACAACGACCGCACCGTGCCCCCGGACCTGGAGCGTTCGTCCGCCGAACGCATCGGCGCCAAGACATACGCCGTCGACAGCAGCCACGTGCCCATGCTCTCCCACCCCGACCTCGTCCTCGACGTCATCCGCGACGCCGCCAAGACCCTCGAGACGTGAATCCCCTCACCCGAGCCGGAATTCCCGGGGCCCCGACCGGTCGACCGATCGGGGCCCCGCATTTCATTGCATCACTCCCACTGAGCGGAGAATGGACCGGCGCCACCCGGACCGGCCGATGAATTCACGGCCATCCTTCGAGCAATGGCGCCCGAATTCCCCCTCCGCTTTCTTCCTAGTACCCACCACTGTAGGTGTACGTGCCGTTGGCACGCTCGTACAGGTGGACCCACGGGAACTTCTGGAAGCTGCCGATTTCGACGTGGGTGGGGTCGTACTTCATCGTGCCCTTGCGCCAGGTCTGCAGGCCGCCCTTGGCGTTGTTGTTCCAGGTGTAGAAGGACGGGCCCTTCTTGCCGGTCAGGTCCTGACCCTCCCAGGACCAGCCGAGCGCCTGCGCCCAGGTGTAGACCTTGTGGTTGACGTACGGGTCGGCATCGTGGTTGGTGACCGTCCGACCGTTGTAGCAGTACTGCTCGCCCACCTGGTAGTACCAGAGCTTGGCGCCTGCGGCGTTCTTCGCCGTCACGGTGACCGTCGGGCCGTTGCCCTGGTAGCACCACTTGGTCAGCGCCACGATCGGGTCGCTCGGGTCCGCCGCGTCACCGGCGTCGGCGCCGGCCGTCTCACCGGGGAGCAGCGCGCCCGGTGCGGTGACGACGGGCTTGCCCGGGTCGTCCATGGTGGTGGTGGTCTCGGTCGCGTACGCGACCCAGTCGCCGGAGGAGAGCAGTGCGCTGATCTTGTCGGAGGTTTCGCCGTTCTTCTCGGCCGCGGCCTTGAAGGTCTGGGTCTCCGCGTAGACCGCCGCCTCGGCCGCGGTGACCGGAGCCGCTTCCAGATTGGCGAGGTGAGCCTCGTAGACCGCCCGCTTCGCCACCGCGTCCGATATCGCCGAGTCGCCGTCGGCCGCATTCGCCGTGCCGGTGAGGCAGGCGGTCACAACCGCGGCCATGGAAATTCCCGTGAGTACACGTGCCTTGATTCGCATGACTATGAACATATGGCTTGTGCGTGTGAAGGAACAGTGGATCTGAGCAAGATCAGAGCTTGATACTTCACCTGGTCAACCATAAGGACGACTCTGTCCACGAACGTCTCACCTATCGCAGATGATCTTATTGATGATCCATGGTGCGCATTTGTCCGAGTTCGGCCGCTACTCCAACCGTCGCACCCGTCACGGAATGTGACGTCCCATCAGATCCGTATCGCCCGGCGACGGCATCAAGGCCTCACCTCGTCACCCGGACCGTTCCGCGCCGGCTGTCGGCGCGGTGTGGGAGGGTGCCGCCCATGAACGAGAGCATGCACGGAGCAGCCCTGATCGACCGGGTGATCGCCCACGTCACGCAGGACGGCTGGCCCTCCGCCGACGCGCCGGACATCACCGAACCCGTGCCGCTCGCGCCCGAGGTGATCGACCGCCTGCGGCTGGCCGGCGACCGGCCGCTCCCGCCGAGCCTGCGCCGGTGGCTCGCCTTCGACAGCTCCTGGCTGAGCGACATCGGCTGGTACGACGACGAGCGGGCGCCGGACCTCGAGGGTCGCGCGCTCGGCGAGACGGCCGAGTGGATGTACGGCACCGGCGGTGTCATGGTCGGCATGTTCGGCGACTTCGAGACGCTGCTGCCGTCGCCGTGCCTTCCGCTCGTCGGCGGCAGCGACTCCCGCCGCCTGCTCTACCTCGGCCGACCCGACTCCACCGGCGAGTACCCGGTGCTGGTCACCGACATCGACGACCTGCCGTACGTCGCCGTGATGTACCCCGGCCTCGACGTCTACCTCGCCGACCTCGCGGGCGTCATCGACCTGGACTTCGACACCTACACCGGCCTGATGGACCATCCCGAGTACGGCCCCCGGATGCAGGAGCACGCGGAGAACACCCAACTCGGCCCCGACGGACTCGAGTTCCAGGACCTCGACCTGCTGTGACGGAAGTCGGTGTCTCGCGCGGGACCGCCCGTGCGAGGCACCGAACGGCCTGCCCCCGACGGGCCATTGCGTAGGTTCGTCTACCCTCTGCCGAGGATCATGCATCGAGTTCGAGGGGGTGCCGGCCATGGACGTCCCAGGCCTGGTCGAGGTGGCGTCGGCAGACGAGCTGAGCGAGCTGCTCGGAGAACCGACGCCGACAGCCGCCGACAAAGTGCGGACCAGCCTCCACGACCACGACAAGCAGTGGCTGGCCGCCTCGCCCTTCTGCCTGATCTCCACATCGGCGGCCGACGGCAGCTGCGACACCTCACCCAAGGGCGATCCGGCCGGCTTCACCCACGTCCTCGACGACCGCACGATCGCCCTGCCCGACCGGCCCGGCAACCGCCGCGCCGACGGGTTCCGCAACATCCTCACCAACCCCCACGTCGGCCTGCTCTTCCTGATCCCCGGCCGCGCCGACACACTCCGCATCAACGGCCGCGCCCGCATCCTCCGCGACGCCCCGTTCTTCGACCGCATGACGGTCAAGGGCAACCGCCCCCGTCTGGCCCTCCTGGTCGACATCGACGAAGTCTTCTACCACTGCCCGAAAGCCCTGCTGCGCGCCGGACTCTGGAAGACCGCCACCTGGAACCCCGACGCTGCCCCGTCGCGCGCCGTGATCGCCAAGACCCTCGAACACCGCCCCGAAACCCTCGAAGACCTCGAGCGCCACTACGGCCCCCGGTACGACGAAGGCCTCTACACCTGAGCCACGAAGGGCAAGCGTTGCCATGGGCGTCGAACTGCCCGTCCTGGACCGGGGCTGCGTGAGGCATGCCGCTGTCGGCTGCCTCCACCTCGACGCGCCCGTCCTGCTCTACGAGCCCAACGCCAGTCCCGTCGCGTGCCGCAGCCGGCCTGCCCGACTGTCACACGAAGCTGACAGACTCTCAGGACCCTTGACGAGAAGGAGCTCCATGAAGATGTCGATCCTCCCGCGCCCCGCCGGGCGCGGCGCTCTCGCCGCGGTCACCGCGGCCGTACTGATCACCTCCCTGGCCGGCTGTTCCGACGACAAGGAGACCATGGCGACCTGGGCGAAGAAGGGCGGCGGGCAACATGCCACCGCCATCGCGCAGGACGTGAAGACGCTGCTTGGGGCGAGCGATCCGTCGCCCACGAACGCCGAACACTGCCGCCAGGTGCTCGACGACGTGAAGGCGGCGAAGGCGTACCGCCCGATGCCCGACGAGGTCGCCCGCGCCAGCTGGGACCGGGCGCTCGGCCAGATGGAGACGGTCGCGGGCGACTGCGTGCGCAACGCGGGCGCCGGCAAGGCCGGGACCACGCTCAGCGCGGTCATACCCGTCGAGGAGGCGGTCCATGAGTTCACCGACCGGTTCTCGCAGGATGTCGGCAACGCCCCTTGAGGGCGGGGAGCGCCGAATCGGCGGCCGGGCCGCGCCGCGAGCGGGAGTCACAGCGGCGGGCTCGGGGCGGCTTTCTCAGTCGTTCGTGCCGAGAGCCCGTCGGGCGGCGACCTGGAAGGCGCGGTCCGGTGCCCTCTTGGCGCCGGCCGCTGCCTTGAACCGGTCGGCGAAGTCGCCGACGTGGCCGGAGCCCTCGCGTATCGCGGTGTGCGTCCAGGCGGTGCAGATCATCTCCCAGTCGTACATCACGTGCCGCAGGTCCTCCGCGGCGTCCACGACGTTCTGGGGCCCGGCCACGCCGACGTCGGCGACCGCGGCGCTGAACTGGGTCCAGGCGTTGTGGACGTCCTCGTGCCGGGCCTGCCACTCGGCCCGATCCGCATCGCGCTGCGCAAGCTGGTCGGCGGCCTTCCAGAGCGCGTTCGACAGCTGCTTCGTCGCCGTCAGGATGCCGCCGTACGCGGCGCGTCGGACCTCGTCCCGCCAGCGCTGCCGCTCCCGGTCATGCTGTCGCCGCTGCTGCCGGGCCTGACCGGCCGCCGCGACGACTCCCCCGCCCAGGCCACCCAACGCCCCGACCGCGGCCCCGAAGACCGCCGCACTGCTCGCATCCACCCCCGTATTCCAACCTATTCACCCCGTCGAACACCAGACCGTTTCGCCGCCGGCCCGAGGACCGGAGGAGCGGCGTGCAGCGAGCGGCGCTCCCGGGCGGCACCGGGCGGCTACGGTCCGGCGGGGGCGCCGGGGCCTCCCGGCCGGATCGCGGTGCCGAACGGCCAGGCCTCGATGTCGCGGTAGCGGATCGGCCCGGGGCCGCGGCCGATGTTGCTGCCGACCAGGTGGAGGTGCTCGGCCCGCCACGGCCGGCCCGCGAATCCGGCGAGTCCGGCCGCGGCCTGCGGCACGCTGGTGGGATCGTCGCGGCGCGCCCGGGCCAGGGTCAGGTGGGGTTGCAGCGGACGCTCCCGGAAGTCGATCCCGCAGGAGCGGACCAGTGCCCGGACGTCGGTGGCGAGCAGGTGCAGGCCGTCCAGGTCGCCGTCGATTCCGCTCCACAGCAGTCGCTGGTCGAAGTGGCCGCCGCCGCGCAGGCTCAGCTGCAGGGCGGGGTGGGACGCCGCCCGGCCGGCCAGCACCGTCTGCAGCAACGGCACTGCGGTGGAGGGTAGTTCACCGAGGAAGGCCAGGGTGATGTGCCAGTCCTCGATGCGGTTCCAGCGCAGCCGCGGGTACCCCGTGCAGGCGGGCTCCAGGGCCCGGGCCAGTTCGTCCTTGGCGTCGTCGGGCGGGGCCAGTGCCACGAAGACACGCAGGGTCGAGGGCTCGGGGTGATCGTCCACCACGGATTTCTACCACCCCGCCGCAGGCCGCCGGCGGCCCCGGGGGTCCCCCGGCGGGGGTCAGGCATCCACCGGTCGCCAGGCGGGCCCGTTCCCGTCCTGCCGGACGTGTCCGAACACCACGTCGGCGAGGTGGACGCCGAAGCCGATCGTTCCGGGCTCGGCCAGTTCGGCGACGAGGCGGTGGCGCTGCTCCGCGGTCCGTGCGGGCTCGTGGTCGAAGGTCGAGGACCAGTCGGGGTGGTCGATCTGGATCGGCGCGTGGATGGCGTCGCCGAAGGCGATCAGTCGCCGTCCGCCGCCGGTGATGACGTACTCGGCGTGCCCGACGGTGTGACCGGGGACGATCCGCACCCGGACGCCGGGAAAGACCTCCTGCCCGTCCTCGATCGTCCGTACGCGCCGGCCGAGGGCCGCGACCTGCTCGGTCATGCCCTGGGCTTCGAGGAGGTCGCGGCCGTCCCACTCCGGCCCGGAGATCAGGTGGTCCGCGCGGGCGAACACCGACCCGCCGTCGCCGGGGGTCGGGTGGCAGGCCCAGCCGATGTGGTCGACGTGGAGGTGGGTGAACGCCACCGCTTCGATGTCCTCGGGGGCGCGGCCGAGGTCGGCGAGGTTCTGCAGGAGCGCACCGCCGTGGAGCGCGGCCAGCGGACCGTCCGGGAACGCGAGGGCCTTCGGGCCGAAGCCGGTGTCGATCAGCAGGGCCCGGTCGTCCCGTTCCACCAGCAGGGCGCCGACGCTCCCGACCAGGTGGCCGTCCTCGTCCAGGTGGTCGGGGTGCGCGGCCCACACCTCGTCGGTGGTGGCCGGGAGGAGGGCCAGGGGCCGCAGGCGGACGTCGCCGTCCGGCACGTACGAGACCTTGAGGTCGCCCAGCCGCAGCGAGCGGATGCCGGCCGGTCGGCTCAGTCGCGGCTGTCGTTCCTGCGTCAGATCGTTCATGGTTCCCGCCCTGTGAGTCGTCGTCAGCTCGCCGCCCGGCGTTCCCGTGGCGGCAGCACCCACCATAAGCATCAAGCTTGAACCATTCAAGCTGCAATTATCATGACTTGACGGAATTGATAGGGTGGCAGCATGACGACGTCACCGGAGCCACAGGTCATCGCCGAGCGGCAACTGTGCGGCCTGGTGACCGGGCTGGCCCAGCGAATCGCCGAGCACGTCCGCGAGCACGCCGCCGCCCTGGGGCTCACCGCGGCCCAGGCCACCGCGCTGCGGGAGATGAGCGGGCCGATGACCATGCGGGAGCTCGCCGAACGGATGAGCTGCGAGCCCTCCAACACCACCTTCGTCATCGACAAGCTGGAGCAGCAGAACCTGGTGGAGCGCCGCCCGCACCCCACCGACCGCCGCGCCAAGCACCTGGTCCTCACCTCCGAGGGCGCCGAGCTGCGCACGCGCCTGCTCGAACGCCTCACCGAGGGCTCACCGCTGGCCGGCCTCGCCCCGCAGGACCAGCAGGCCCTGCACCGCCTGCTGGAGCAGGCCATCGGCCACTGAACCCGCCCCGGTCCTGCCCTTGGCGGGGACCGGGGGCGGGGGCGGGAGCGGCGCGCGAGTGTTCACGGCCGGTCGACGCGGAAGTGGTAGCAGCCGTACTCGACGGCCCGGACGTGGACCTGGACGGTCTCCGGGTCGGCGAACGCCTCGGCGAGGGCCCGGTCGAAGCAGGCGTCGGCGTCCTCGGTCAGCTCCACCAGGCGGCCACCCGTGATGTGCCCGCGGCCGTCGTACCGCCGGAAGGCCCGCAGGGCGCCGGGGCGGGCCCACGGGTAGCCGAGGGCGCCCGCGTCCGGACCGCCGCAGTCCTCGGCATGGATGAAGATTGGGCCCTGCTCGTCGTACGCCCCGGGCTCGGCGCCCGTCTCCGCCGCCCACCGGCGCAGCGGGGCGTAGCTGACGAGGGCGATCCGGTCGCCGACGGTGCTCGGGCGCAGGCAGCAGCGGAGCGGGGCGCCGCCCTCGCCGTCGGGGTACGGGGTCGTCGGACGGCCCGCGTCGTCGCGGACGCGGAGCTGCTGCAGGGCGGTAGGGGTGATGGGCCGGGGTCGGTAGGTCCTGGTCATGTCCGTCAGCCTCGCGCAGCGGGCCGCGGCGTGCTGGCGGGAATCCGACGGCGCCTTCGGCGCGGCCGCGCATCCGGACGAGCGGGCGGGTGGGCCTCCCGGGTGGGCGGGCGCGGCGTCGGGGATTCGGCCTCCGGTGGCGGCGCCGGCGAGGCAGACTGGCAGCAGGCACCCGCACCGCACCACGCGCCGCCGTCGAATCCGCCGGAGATCGGGTCACCGATGGACACCACACCGCAGGACCTGCTGGTCGTCGCCCTGGAGGCGGGGGCCGGCCCACCGCCGGAGCAGGGCGAGCTGTCGCTGGCGCTCGCCGGCGCCGAGCTGATCGATCTGCTCGACATCCGGGCCGTCCAGCTGGACGACACCCGGATCCTGCCCGGCGGTCCGACGCCCGTCGCCGACGGGCTGCTGGCCCAGGCCGCGGCGGCGGTCGTCCGACAGCCGCCGTTCGAGACGGTCGAGGACTGGCTGTGGCGGCGGGGCCGCCAACTCGCCGCCGCCTACGCAGCCGCGCTCGCGGCCACGCTCGGGAGCGCGATCGGGACAGCGCCCGGAACCGGCGGCCCGGCCCGCCGCCCCCGCTTCCACCGCGCGAACGCGGCGCAGCCCGGCGGCCCGACGCCGACCGACGCCGCCGGACGCCGTGCGGCGCTGGACCGTTGGGAGTCGCGCGAGCCCGTCCTCACCGCCCTCGCGGCAGCCGTCGGCGTCGAAGGGCTGCCACCAGGCCGGCAACCGGACATCACCGACGACGACGTGGCCACCGTCCTCGCCGCGGTCAACGACGCGGTCCAGGAGCTGGACGCCGTACGGCAGCGCCGCGCCATCGAGGAGGCGGCGTTCGCCAACATCTGGCGCGGCGGCGCCGGTTGAGGCTGGCGGCCGAGCAACTGCCGCCGAAACGCTGGTGCAGGCGTGTGCGATCGGGCCGGACGAGGCGGGTACGGCACGAGCGACATCCGGATCCTGACGCGACCTCACCCGGCGCCGTCCGGGTCGGAGCCGTCGGGACGTCCGGCGTAGCGCGCGTAGCGGGCGGCGACGGGCCCGTAGGTCAGGCCGTGCAGGACGAGGCTCATCAGGACGGTCATGGTCATCAACTGGCCGACCAGATCGGCGGCGTGCGGGTCGACGGGGGCGAGGCCGTTGAAGGCGAGCAGGCCGTACACGATGGTGGCCATGCCGCGGGGGCCGAGCCAGGCCAGCAGGAGGCGGTCGGCGCGGCGCAGGCCGCTGCCGAGCAGGGCGAGCAGGACGGGGAGGACGCGGACGACGGTCAGCGACAGGGCGGCGTACGCCACCACCCGGCCGTCGAAGTCCCCGGTGAACGCCTGGGTGACGAGTTCGCCGAAGACGAACCAGAGGGCGAGCGAGAGCAGCGCGCCGACGTCCTCGACCAGGTCGAGGGCGTGGGCCGGCAGGGCACGCGCCTCGCGGGCGAAGCAGAGCCCGGCGACGAAGGCGGCGATGAAGCCGCTGCCGTCCAGCAGGATGCCCAGGCCGTAGGCGGCGAGCGGCAGCGCGAGGATGCCGAGCCGGACGGCGGAGGGCCTGGTCCAGCCGGCCCGCCAGGCGCGGCGCAGCAGCAGGCCGCCGGGCCGGCCGACCAGGACGCCGGCGACCACGGCCCAGAACACGGCGTCGAGGGCGCGCCCCAGTGGCTCCCCCGAGGGCGTCCCGCTGTCGCCGTAGGCCTCGGCGCCGGCCAGGAAGAACAGGAAGACGGGGGCGAGGATGCCGTCGTTGAGGCCCGTCTCGACGGTCAGGACGCCGCGCAGCCAGGACGGCAGCCGGCCGTCCTTGATCAGTTCGGCGGCGGGTGCCAGGTCGACGGCGACGGTCACCACGGCGAACAGGGCCACCAGCCACCAGCGTCCGGACGGGAAGAGCAGTCCGCCGACCAGCACTCCGGCGAGGACGGTCAGCGGCAGGGCCACCAGCAACAGCCGGGCGAGCAGGCGGCGGTGCGCACGGACGACGCCCTTCGGCGCGGCGATGGCATCGGTGAACAGCAGCACGGCGAGAATGATCTCGACAGCGCGTTCGGCGTCCGAGGTGGTCAGGCTGACGGTGACCAGCGGGTGCGGGCCGACCGTCAGCACCACGCCGGCCGCGGTCATCGCGACGGGGGCGGTGATGCTCCAGCGGACGAGCCGCCCGGCCACCAGGGCCCACGCGAAGAGCGTTGCCATGCTGACGACCAGCGCGATCACGCGCGCACCTGTCTTCCCCCGGTGCGCGACCGGACGGCGGCGGAGTGCTCCCGATCGTATGCGGGCGGGCGTCCGCGGGCCGCTTCCGCAGGCGCTCCCCCGCGTGTCCCGGCGGCGGGGCCTGCTCCATGTGGAGCCCATGGCTGGTGGACCTCTCCCCACCTGCGCAGGCTGGTCAGTGCGCGCCCGCACCGCGTGGCGCGCGCATCCACGCGGGCCTCCCCTGTCCGGGGCGGACGGGGCGTCAGAGAGACGGAGTCACAAGGTGGAGCAGGGCAGGGAGCAGGACGGTCTGCCGCCCGTCCGCGGGATCGGCGCCTTGGTGCGGCGGCGTGTGCAGCGCCGGTACGCGCGCGGTCGCTTACGGGGTGCGTCGACCAGGGCGGCGTTGGTCGCGGGTGCGGTGGTCCTCCTGGCCGGGGCGGGCCCGGCGCCGAGCGGTGCTCTGTCGCCGCCCGTTCGTGAGGACGTGTCAGCGGGTTCGGCGCGGTTCGTGCCCGGCGCCTGCCCGCAGACGGCGGAGCCGGTCCCCGGGCGGTGCGGGTTCCTCGAGGTGCCCGAGAACCGCGGGCGACGCGGCGGGCGGACGATCCGGCTGGCCGTCGCGATCATTCCGGCCGCATCGGCGGCGCCGGCCGCCGACCCGGTGGTCTTCATGGAGGGAGGTCCCGGCGGTGACGCGTTCGGGAGCATCCCCTTCCTGATCGATTCCGGCGTGAACCGGGACCGCGACCTCGTCGTGATGGCCCAGCGCGGGACGCTCCACACGGAGCCGAACCTGGCCTGCCCCGAGCTCGACCGGTTCAACGCGGCCGCGGTGGGGCTGGTCTACGACGCACCGTCGACCGGGCGGCGCCTGGTGCGGGCGGCGAAGGAGTGCCGCGACCGGCTGGCGGCGGACGGGGTCGAGCTCAGCGCCTACAACACCACCGAGAACGCCGCGGACTTCGCCGACCTGCGCAGGGCGTTGGGCATCCGGCGGTGGAACGTCTACGGGTACTCGTACGGCACCGAGCTGGCCCTCACCTATCTGCGCCTGCACCCCGAGGGGATCCGCTCGGTGGCGATCGACTCGGTCGTGCCGCCGCAGATCGTCAGCCTGCCGTGGACCTGGGACAGCGCCCGCGAGGGGATCGGCGCGATCTTCGCGGCCTGCGCGGCCCAGCCCGTCTGTGCGAGCCGCTACCCGGGCCTGCCGGACCTGCTGACGGAGCAGGTCCGGCGGTTGGAGGCGCATCCGCTGCGGCTGACGGCGCAGCCGCCGGCGGGCGGGGAGCCGGTGGACGTCGTCCTCGACGGCGGCACGCTGGTGAACCTGCTGGTCGCCAATGCCGTCAAGGCCGTCGACGTCCCCGCGGCGCTCGACGAACTCGCCCACGGGAATCCGGAGCGCTTCGCGCGGGTCCGCGCCGCCGAGGCGACGCCGGTCATCGGTGAGTTCGCCCACGGCCTGACGCAGTCCGTGGCGTGCAGCGAATGGGTCCCGGGCTATTCGGAGGCCGATCTGCTGGACGCGGGGCGCCGGGCCTTCCCCGGCTGGCCGGACACCGTCCTGGCCCAGGCACCGCAGCTTCCCTTCGAGCACCGGGTGTGCCGCGCCTGGGACGTCCCGGACCGCACCGCCGTCCAGCGGGTCGCCACCTACAGCGCGGTGCCGACCCTCGTCCTCTCCGGCACCTTCGATGCGAAGAGCGGGGCGCGCTGGGGCGCGTACACGGCCCGCACGCTGCCCCGTTCGACCACCGTGCTGATCCC
This sequence comes from Kitasatospora cinereorecta, assembly GCF_024172095.1. Taxonomy (GTDB): domain Bacteria; phylum Actinomycetota; class Actinomycetes; order Streptomycetales; family Streptomycetaceae; genus Kitasatospora; species Kitasatospora cinereorecta. The sequence continues at coordinate 897,253 of NZ_JAMZDX010000004.1, forward strand.
CGGGATCGGCCACTGGGTGGTGCCCCAGTCGCCGTGCGCGGCGGACGTCCTGGCCTCCTTCCTCGCGCGTCCGACCGCGCCCGACACCGCCTGCGTGGCCGGACTCGCACCGAAGCCGTTCACCATCACCCCCGAACCGGAGACCCCATGATGTCCATCCGCCCGCCCCGCCGACGGCGTACCGCGCGACCGCTGCTCACCGCACGACCGCTGCGCGCCGTACGACCGCTGCGGACCGCGCTGGCGGGCGCCGCGACCGGCGTCCTCGTCGTCGGCCTCGCCGGGCTGCCCGCCCGGGCCGCGTCCGGCAGCGAACCGCCGCTCGGCACGGCCGCCCGGACCGCGGGCCGCGCCCACTTCGAGCCGGGCCCCTGTCCGCGGACGGCGGACCCCGTTCCCGCTCTCGAGAGCGCCCGCTGCGGAACCCTCACCGTGCCCGAGAACCGCGCCCGGCCCACCGGGCGCACGATCACCCTCGGCGTCGCCGTCGTGCCCGCCGCAGCGAGCAGACCCGCGCGGGACCCGATCGTGTGGTTCGCCGGCGGGCCCGGCGACGACGCGGTCTCCGAGATCCCGCTGGCGCTGGGCGGCGGCCTGAACCGCGACCGGGACGTCATCTTCATGTCCCAGCGGGGCACCTACTCGGCCGACCCGGCGCTCACCTGCCCCAACATCGACCAGTTCAACGCCGACGCGCTCGGCCTCGTCTACGGCGCGCCCTCCACCGGGCGCCTGCACGTCGAGGCGACCCGGGCCTGCCGCGACCGGCTGGCGAGCCGCGGCGTCGACCTCAGCGCGTACAACAGCACCGAGAGCGCCGCCGACTACGCCGACCTACGGGTCGCGCTGGGCATCCGGCAGTGGAACGTCTTCGGCATCTCCTACGGCACCGACCTGGCCCTCCTCTACCAGCGCCTGCACCCGGAAGGCCTCCGGTCCGTCGGCATCGACGGCATCCTGCCGCCGTCCCTCGCCGGCGGGGCCGTGACCTGGAAAGCCGCGCGGGAGGGCTTCGACGGCATCTTCACCGCCTGCGCCGAGCAGCCCGCCTGCAACGACCGCTACCCGGACCTCAAGTCCACCTTCGAACGCCTCGTCAGCGAGCTGGAGGCCCGACCGGTCACCACCACCGTCACCGTCCCGGACCACGCGGAGCCGGTGAAGGTCGTCCTGGACGGCGGGGTCCTGGTGAGCTGGCTGACCTTCGCCAGCCACCTGGCGGCCGGCGTCCCCCGGTCCATCGACGAGCTGGCCCACGGCAATCCGCAGCGGATCGCCGAACAGTGGGCAGGAGGCAAGCTCAGCCCCCAGGCCTTCGGCAGGCTCTCGCACGGGCTCGCCTACGGGGTCTTCTGCAGCGAATGGACACCGTTCGAGAGCGAGGCCGACGTCATCCGGGCAGGACGCGAGGCGTTCCCGTCGTTCCCCGAGTCCGTCCTGGCCAACGCTCCGGGACTCGCCTTCCTCCACGAGGACTGCCGCGCCTGGGACGTGCCCGCGGCACCGCGCTCGGTCCGGAAGGTGACACGCAGCGACATCCCGACGCTGGTCCTGTCGGGCGGGTTCGACTCCCAGACCGCACCCAGCAGCGGCCCGTACGCCGCCCGCACTCTGAGCCGCTCCACCGAGGTCACCGTCCCGTACGTCGCCCACGTGGTCTTCGCCGACTCACCGTGCGCACAGTCGATCACCACCTCCTTCTTCGACACCCCGACCGCGCCGGACACGCAGTGCCTCGACTGCCTCCAGCCGCCGGAGTTCGAGATCGGAACGTGAACCCGACCGGCCGACCGGCCCATCGCTCCTGACGCACGCACCGGCCGACGACCACCCGGCCGGTGCTGCCCACTGCACCCGGGAGATCACCGACACGCCCCACGCCCTCACCGTGCGGTCCGGACCGGGGCGAGCTGGTCGAAGCAGTAGTAGACGGCCAGGACGGCATGGGTGGCGAGCATCGCGACCGGGCTGACGTAGGCCAGGCCGACGGTGGCGAGGTAGCACAGCCCGCCGAAGCCGAACCGCCGGATCGCGGCGCGCTTGGCCTCGGGCGAGACAGGGGTGTGCAGGGTGCGCGCGTCGCGGGTGAACGCCAGGAAGAGGAGCGTGAACGCGATGCCCATGGCGACCATGGTCAGGGCGTAGATCGCCGCCGCGGTCTCGGCGTCGCCGTGGGGAGCGGTGAGGTAGGCGGCGAGCAGGCGGGTGGGGAAGGGAATGACGGAGACGGTCAGCAGCAGGAACAGGTTGGCGAACAGGGTCCGCCGGTCGACGCGCCGCGCGAGGGCGCACATGGCGTGGTGGTTGATCCAGATGATGCCGATGACGAGGAAGCTGACCAGGTAGGCGAAGTAGGCGGGCCACTGGTGGGCGAGCGCCGAGGTCAGCGACTGCCCGTCGAGGCTGTCCGGCTCGGGGACGTTCAGGTCCAGGACCAGCAGGGTGATCGCGATGGCGAAGACGCCGTCGCTGAACGCCTCCAGGCGGCTGGTGCTGAAGCCCGCCGCCGGGGCGGCCGCGCCGGTCGTGGAGGGGTCGTCCTGGCTCATGCTGTCTCCGGGTCGGAATCGGTCGGGTCGGGGTCGGTCGCGTCGGGGTCGGTCGGGTCGGAATCTGTCAGGTCGGGGTCGGTCGGCTCGAGAGCAACGTCGAGGGGCTGGTCCCCGCGCAGCAGCCCGAGTGCGACCGGGCCTTCGCGGTGGGCGGCGAGGTCCTCGCAGGTGCGTACGTCGGCGCTCCCGCGGCGGACGATCAGGTCGCCGGGGCGGATGCCGGCCCGGGCGGCGGGACCGTCGGGGGCGACGTGGCTGACGAGCAGGCCGATGCGGTCGGTCAGGCCGACTGCGGCACGGCGGAGCCGGGCGACGCGGGCGGGTTCGAGGGTCATGCCCCACACCTGCGGGGCACGCGGTCCGGTGTGTTCGAAGGAGGCGAGGAGTCGGCGCAGCAGGTCGGCGAGGCGGGTCTGCTCGTCGGGGGTGAGGGCGGACAGCAGCCGCTCCTCGCCGGCCAGGTGGACCGGGGCGATCCGGTCGAACAGCTCCAGGCCCTCCTCGGTGAGGCGGACGGTGTAGCTGCGCTTGTCGCCCGGGGCCGGCTCGCGGGTCACGACGCCGCGCTGTTCGAGGCGGGCCAGGCGCACGCTCACAGTGCCCGACGTCAACCCGAGGGACTCCATCAGCCGGGCCTGACCCAGCCGGTAGGGGGCGCCCGTCCGGCGCAGGTTGACCAGGACCTGGAAGTCGGCCGGCGTCAGGTCGAACCCGGCGAACACCTCGGCGAGCGCGCCGTCCAGGTGGGCGCGGACGCGTGCCAGGCGGGTGACCACCCCGACCGGCGCCACCTCCAGGTCGGGGCGCTCGTGGTGCCACTGTTCGAGGATGGCGTCGACGCTGTCGCGTACCGGCTCGCCCTTGTCTGCCATGGATTCCATGTTAGGGGAATTCTTCCGTTGAGATGATTGCTTGAGTCCAAGCAATCAGTTCGAGCAAACCAGCTCACCTGCCGGAAGGTCCTCGTCATGCCCGACACCAACGTCCATGTCACCTCGGCCTCGCCCGACCACCACCTGCGGGTCGACACCCTGACCGACCGCCCCCGCGAGGTCCTGATCGTCGTGGCCAACCCGACCGTCAGCAGCAACAACCACTGGCCCGTCGGCTTCTGGGGGGCCGAGCTCACCCACCCCTACTACGAGCTGACCGAGGCCGGCTTCCGGGTCACCATCGCCTCCCCCGCCGGCGGAAAGGTCGAGATGGACGCCCTGTCCGACCCCCGCGACCCCTCCAGGTGGTCGGCCGAGGATCTGATCACGATGGGCTTCGTGAACACCCCCGCCCTCGCCGCGCTCCTGGCCGACACCCCCGCTCTCGACAGCCTGGACCTCGACCGGTACGAGGCGCTGCTGATCGCCGGCGGCCAGTCCCCGATGTTCACCTTCCGCGACAACCCGGCCCTCCACCGGGCCGTCCGGGCCTTCTGGGAAGCCGAGAAGGTCGTCAGCGCCTACTGCCACGGCGTCGCCGCCCTGGTCGACTGCACCCTCGCCGACGGCACCGCCCTGGTCGCCGGCCGTACCCTCACCGGCTTCTCCAACCTCGAGGAGGAGTACGGCAACCGGGCCGCCGGCGTACAGATCATGCCCTGGCGCGTCGAAGACGCCCTGCGGGAACGCGGCGCCAACTACATCAGCGCCGGCCTGTTCAAGCCGTTCGCCGTCCGGGACGGCCGCCTCGTCACCGGCCAGCAGCAGTACTCCAGCCGCAAGGTCGCGCAGGCCGTCATCGCCGCCATCGGCGCCTGACCGCACCTACCACGTCCTCGAGGAGAGACACCCCATGACCACCGTCGCAGTCATCGGAACCGGATTCATCGGCGGCACCCTCGGCCGGGCCTTCGCCCGCGCCGGACATCCCACCGCCCTCGGCTCCCGCACCCCCGACACCGACACCGCCGCACAGGACAGCGGCGCCCGCACCACCGGCGTCGCCGACGCCATCGCCCAGGCCGACACCGTCGTCCTCGCCGTTCCCGCCACCGCCCTCGAAGAACTCCTCACCACCCACGGCAAAGCCCTCACCGGCAAGCTGGTGGTCGACGCCGCCAACACCATCCCCGGCCCGGTGGCCCACCACGCGGACCTGATAGCGCGCCACGCCCCCGGGGCCCGCTACGCCCGCGCCTTCAACACCCTCGGCGGCGAAAACCTCGCCGAACCCGACTTCCACGGCACACCCGCCGACATGTACTACTCCGCCCCCGAAGCCGACCGTCCGACCCTCGACACCCTCATCACCGCCGTCGGCCTGCGCCCGCAGTACCTCGGCGACGGACAGCACGACACCGTGGACGGCGTCCTGCGCCTGTGGTTCGCCCTGGCCGTCACCCAGGACCACGGCCGCCGACTGGCCTTCCACACCCTCACCCACTGACACTCCACCACCCGGACCCCGCGGCCTCCCCCGCGCCGCGGGGCCCCGCACACGAACGCAGCCGGCGCTCTCGGTCACACCGTCTAGCGGGCAGGGCCCGAATCGGCCGACACGGCGGTGCTCGTACCGCCCCACCGCGGCCAGCGGCCAGTAGCCAGCCGGCACCACGTTCGCGGCGGTCCTGGCGCGGGCCAGCGGGTGAGCGTCAGTGAGCGTGTCTGAAAGATCGCGTAAGTCCGTGATGTGACAGCCTGGCCGGGGACTCGACCTCGGGTTCTCTGGCCAGGCGGGACGGACGAGTCATGGCGGACAAGGAACCGGTCGCCTCGGCGGCCGAGGACGTGTTGGTCGACGAGGTCGTCGAGCGGCTGATGGACCGCGCCGACGCCTCAGGGGCGGCCCTGCTCGGTGAGGGCGGGCTGCTGACGGAGATCACCAGGGCCGTGCTGGAACGGGCCCTGGAAGCCGAGATGACCCAGCACCTCGGCTACGAGAAGCACGATCCCGCAGGCCGCGGGTCGGGCAACTCCCGCAATGGGACGTCGCCCAAGACCGTGCTGACGGACGTCGGGGCAGTCACGCTGGCGGTGCCCAGGGACCGCAAGGGCGACTTCGAGCCGCAGCTGGTGCCGAAGAACGCGCGGCGGCTGGCGGGCTTCAACGACCGCATCCTGTCCCTGTATGCGCGCGGGATGTCGGTGCGGGACATCCGCTCCCACCTGGCCCAGATCTACGGGGTAGAGGTCAGCCCGGACCTGATCAGCAAGGTCACCGACGCGGTCGTGGACGAGCTCGTGAGCTGGCAGAACCGCCCACTGGACGCGGTCTGGCCGATCATCTACATCGACGCGCTGTGGGTGAAGATCCGCTCCGGGGCGGTGGTCTCCAAGCCGGTCTACCTGGCCGTCGGCGTCGACATGGACGGTCGCAAGGACGTGTTGGGCCTGTGGGTCGGCGCCGAGGGCGAGGGCGCGACCACGTGGATGGCCGTGCTCACCGAACTGCGCAACCGCGGCGTCGAGGACGTGTGCATCGTCGCCTGCGACGGCCTGAAAGGCCTGCCCGACGCAGTGACCGCGACCTGGCCTCGCGCCACGGTCCAGACCTGCGTAATTCACCTGATCCGCGCGTCGTTGCGCCTGTCGTCGGCAAGGGACCACCCCAGGCTCGTGCCGGCCCTGCGGGCGATCTACACCGCGCCGACCGAGCAGGCAGCCGAACAGGCCCTCGACGCGTTCACGGTCTCCGAGCTGGGCGAACGCTACCCGGCCGTGGTCCGCACCTGGCGCGCGGCCTGGAGCGAGTTCACGCCCTACCTCGCGTTCCCGCCATCGATAAGGAAGGTCGTCTACTCGACGAACATGGTCGAGTCGATCAACTCCCGGCTGCGGAAGGCAACCCGCAACCGCGCGGCCATTTCCCCTCGGAACAGGCCGCGTTGAAGGTGCTCTACCTCGCGGTCCGGGAGCAGATCAACCCGAAGGCGCGCGACGCCAACCACGTCGCCGCACACTGGAAGCAGGCGCTGAACCAGTTCTCGCTGTTCTTCGAGGACCGGCTCAGCGTTCAGTAACCCTGCACGATTTACACGAGATCACTGACACGTCCGCGTCAGTCGCCGTCGGTCGAGGCGTCGGGCGTGGCCATTCCGGCGGGCTTGATGCCGAGCTTCGCCTCGGCGGTGGTCCAGTCGGTGACAATGGCCTGCTGGGCGGCGGCGAGGGTGGTCTGGCCCTTGCAGATCGCGGTGTGCAGGTGGGTCTCCACCGAGTCCTTGGGATTGTTGGGGCCCTTTCCGGCAACGTGGTCCGGGGAGGGTGGCTCGACCCACAGGTTCCTGGGGTCGTTGGGGTCTCCGCCGAGCTGGAGGCTGATCAGGTGGTCGTACTCGGCGTCGCCCGCCGGTCCGCTGTACCCATAGGACTTGGCGTTGTCGGCCTTCTCCTTGCCAGTGATGTTCGACGGCGGGCGGATGGCGGAGGTGTAGCCGCCGGGCTTGCAGATGGTGTCGTTGATGTTCGCCTGGGTCACCGCGGGGCTGGTGGCGCCCGGGGTGCAGGCCGTATCGGGAAGCGGCTGCTTGTCGGCGGTGTACCGGTAGTGGCACGAGCCGGGCGCCGGCTGCGCCTGGGCCAGGTACGCCGCCTTCGGCCCGGCGCCGACCGGTATCGCCACCGCGCCGGCGCTGCCGGCCGGGGCGGGCGCGACCTGGGACGGCGACGCGGCGGCGCGGCCTCCCGGGTTCGTGCCCTTGGCTGCGGGGGTGCACCCTGCGGTCGAAAGCGCCAGTAGTGGAATGGCCGCGCCGACCAGGGCTATCCGAGCCGGGTTCCCCACAACACTCTCCGAACGGTCCGACGACATGGGCGAGGGGCGACGGCGGCCAGTGACGTACAGGCAGTGCCTCGCCCCCGGCGGACCCTACCGCGCCCCGGCAACGTCTTGGTGTCGGCTTGACCCGCCTTGACCCGGCCTTTCCCGTCGGCCGTACGTGCCCGCCGACGCGGCGTTCCTGCTCTCGGCCCGCAAGAAGGCAATCGGGACATGCGGTGATGCAGTCCGGGCAGGTCCAGGACCGGCCAGACCAGGCACCGCACCTACGACGCGCCCTGTCGAGGTCGACTCACACCCATCCTTGGCGATGGCGCGTCCTGCGTTCAGGCCGCAGCGCGGAAAACGTACGCCGTCATCGGAGCGGTGACCGGCCCCGGGCCCAGCCGGGTCGTCATCTCCTCGATGACGGTGGCCAGGACGGCCGGCAGGTCGCCGCGCTCCTCAACGGCCGCGCGCACTGGTGTCCCGGTGAGATACCCGGTGGCAAGGTCGACGATCGACGTGGCCCGGCCCTGAAGCGTCAGCTCCTGCTCGTCCTCGACGACGAACCCGGCGGCCGCCAGATCAGCGGCCACGACAGCGGGGTCGGCGTAGCCGTGGGGAACCGTCGGGAGGAACCGCGGCGGGTCGACCGGAAAGGCCCGCTCCAGCCCGGCCTGCAGCGCGACTTCGAACGAGTGCGTCCCGAGCGGGCCCCAGGTGTTGAACAGGAACCGGCCGCCCTGGGCCAGGACCCGGCGAACCTCCGTGAAGGCCTCGATGCGGTCGGGAAAGAACATCACGCCGAACTGGCAGAGCACCAGGTCGAAACCTCCGTCCGGGAACGGCAGCCGCTGTGCGTCTGCCTGGCGCCACACCGCGCCCGGGGCGCGGGTGGACCCGAAAGCGACCATGGCCTCGTTCAGGTCGGTGGCTGTCACCTCGGCCGACGGTACGGCTGCGAGCAGGGCTGACGTCAACACGCCGGTTCCCGCGGCCAGTTCGAGGACCCGCCCGGGGTGGAGTGCCGCCGCCCGGGCGCTCAGGTCCTCGGCGAACGGCTGGAAGACCACGGGCGCGAGGTACTGCTCATAGGCCGCCGGCATGGACTCGGACCACCGCCGGTCGGCATTGATTCCTGTCACCCGCACGACGGTAGCGCCGCGCCAGGAAGCCTCTTCCTCGGCGCGCCGCCATGCGCCGTCGCCCCCCGCGTCCTGGAGCCGGTTGCGGGTGAGGCGGGCGACGGGGTCGCCAGCAGCGTGCCGCGTACCAGCGAGGCCACGACCGCTGCCCACGTCTTCCTCGGATCGAGCCCGAGCCCGCCTGCGACGGCTTCAGCAGCCGGACGCTCGCCGCACTCCGAGGCGCGCTTCGCACAAGCAGCATCGCCCACCCCGACGGCCCGTCAGCGGAGGCTGACGGGCCCCGCGGGCAAGGCCCTTGACGGGCGCTCGTCACCGCCCCTACGGTCTGCGGCAGAAAGTTTCCAGCAAGTTTCAATGAGCTTGCAGCAAGGCGCGGGCCCCTCCCCCACTGGGCGTGCCGTGCTGTGCCGTCCCGCCGCCTCCCGGCCGGAGGTCGGTTCCGGCTGCGCCCACAACTGCCCCACCCCGCACCGCTCCCATCTGCACCGCTCCCGCCCCCACAGGAGACACCGTGCATGACCTCGACCATGGCAGTCCCGCGCCGCGCGGGCACCGCGCACCGCGCAGGTCCGGCCGGCGCGCCACCGCCGCGGCTCTTGCCGCGCTGACTGCCGGCGCGGGCCTGCTCACCGCCCCCACGACCGCCGGGGCGAGCACGCCCGGCAGCAAGACCGTCACCGCCACGCTGTTCGAATGGTCCTACGCCTCCGTGGCAAAGGAGTGCACCAACTTCCTCGGCCCGAAGGGCTACGGCTATGTCGAGGTCTCGCCGCCCCAGGAGCAGATCCAGGGCAGCCAGTGGTGGACCTCGTACCAGCCGGTCAGTTACAAGCTCGCCGGCCGGCTGGGCGACGCCACGGCGTTCTCGAACATGGTCAGCGCCTGCCACGCCGCGGGCGTCAAGGTCGTCGCCGACGCCGTCATCAACCACATGAGCGCCGGTTCCGGGACGGGCACCGGCGGGACGACGTACACCAAGTACAACTACCCCGGCTACTACCAGGACCAGGACTTCCACTCCTGCCGCAGCAACATCAGCAACTACGCCGACCGTTCGAACGTGCAGAACTGCGAACTGTCGGGCCTCGCCGACCTGAACACCGGCAGTGACTACGTACGGTCCACCATCGCCGCGTACCTCAACAGCCTGATCGCCAAGGGCGTCGACGGCTTCCGCGTCGACGCCGCCAAGCACATCGCGGCCGCCGACCTCGCCGCCATCAAGGCCAAGCTGACCAATCCGGGCATCTACTGGGTGCAGGAGGTCATTTACGCCAGCGGCGAGGCCGTCCAGCCCGGCGAGTACACCGGCACCGGGGACGTCGACGCGTTCATGGGCGCCTACGACCTCAAGCGGATCTTCAGCAGCGAGAAGCTCGCCTACCTGAGCAACTGGAACGACTCGTGGGGAGCCGGCTACCTTCCGAGCGCCAACTCGCGTACGTTCACCGACAACTGGGACACCGAGCGGAACGGGTCCACGCTCAACTACAAGTACGGCAACACCTACACCCTCGCCAACGTCTACCTGCTGGCGTGGCCGTACGGGTCGCCGAACGTCTACTCGGGCTACGAGTTCACCGACATCGACGCCGGCCCGCCCAACGGCGGCACCGTCACCGCGTGCTACCAGAACGGCTGGAAGTGCCAGCACGAGTGGCGGCAGATCGCCAACATGGTGGCGTTCCGCAACGCCGTCAACGGCACCGCGGTGACCAACTGGTGGTCCAACGGCAACAACGCGATCGCGTTCGGCCGCGGCAGCAAGGGCTACGTGGCCATCAACCACGAGTCCGGGCCGATCACGCAGACGTTCCAGACCTCGCTGCCGGCCGGTAGTTACTGCGACGTCCAGCACGGCGACCCGAGCAGCGGCGGCGGGTGCAGCGGGCCGCGCTACACCGTGGCCGCCAACGGCACCTTCACCGCCACCGTCGGCGCGGGCGACGCCGTCGCCCTCTACGTCGGAGCGGGCAACTGACGCGGCCCACGCGGTGAGCACGGCTGGGGCCCCGGGGCAGCGGATCGCCTCAGGGCCCCGGCCGGGACGGCGGGCGGACCTCAACCTCGCGGAGTGCCACCGCGAACTCCGCGCGGACGCGGAGCACAACGGGGACAGTGGCAGCGCCGCCTTGCATCCGCGCCGGGCCCGGTGCACGATCGGCCGATGTTCGAGTTACTGCCCGGCGTCGGGGTCGCACTGCCCGCAGACGCGGGAACCTTCCGCTTCGGGTCCGACGAGCGGACGACGGCCGAGGTCCTGGCGGGGCTCGGGCGCGTCCGGTCGGTGTCGGCAGTCCCCTGGATCCACACCGTCCGCTGGGGCGACGTCGAACTGACCGCCCATGCGGACCGGACGGACCGGCCCGGCGAGCTGCTCCTGCGTTCCGTCGTGCTGAGTCGCGGCGGGTCGGCGTCGGGCGTCCCCGGCGGCACTCCTGTCGTCCTCGGCGACGTCGACCTGTTCGGGTACCCGGCCGCCGAAGTGCTGGAGGCCCTCGGCGACCAGCTGCCCCCGGAGCTGGAGATCCGGCCCGGTGACGGGCGGAACCACCTGACGAGTGTCACCCTGCACGCCACCCCGCCGACACCACCGGACGGTCGCCGCGCCCGCGCCGCGGCCGAGGCGGCCGAGGTCGAGCGCGCCGTGGTCGAACTCGAGCCGATGTGGACCACGGACCTCGACCAGTGGCAGTTGCAGGAAGCCGGCGGCGGCCACCTGCCCGTCCGCCGGAGCCATCCGCAGACCGTGCTGCTGATCTGCAACGAGAACGTGGCCCGACGGGTCACCGCCGCAATGCTCGCGGCCGGCGTGGAGGTCGTCCCGGAGCAGCACTGATAGAGCCCAACGTCCGTGGGGCGGCGCGGCGGAGGCCGCCGCGCCGAGCCTTCATCCGAGCAGTGCCGTCGTCCACTCCCGCTGCTCGGCGGTGTCAGGGACCGCGAGTCCGCGAGCTCGTTCGATGTGCTTCCAGGCGGTGTCGGCGTCGGTCCCGTTGAGGATGAGGAGTGCGGCCGCGAGGAGGGACGAGCGTCCGATGCCGGCCCGACAGTGGGTGACGACGTGCGCGCCGCCGTGCAGCCGCTCGGCGAGCCCGCGCAAGGTGGGCAGGATGGTGAGGTCGGGGACGGTGAGGTCGGGGATGGGTATCGCGACGAACTCCAGCCCGGCCGCCGTGGCCGCCCGAGGCTCGTCCACGAGGCCGAGTTCGTCGAGTTCGGGGCCGGTGAGCGCACAGACCAGGATGTCGACGCCGTGGTCCTTCAGCGCGGCCATCTCGTCCGCGAGCCAGTCGTTGCCGCGAGGTCTGGCCATGGTGCTCAGCCGTCCGGGGCCGGGGATGTCGACGGTGAAGAGCTCGGGTCGCATGGGTGAGCAGCACTTTCGGTAGGTGGAGCCGGGTGGGTGGTCGGGCAGTCGACGGCAGCGCGGACCGGGTTCGGCGCGGCGTCCGCTCGGAGTCGGGTCGGCGTCCGGGTGGCCGCCTCGGGTCCGGCGTCAGCTCTGGCGGACAGCCCCGGTGGGACCACTGAGGGCCACCCACGCTCAGGCGACAGGCCTCCACCCGTGATTGCCTCGTGCCCTCACCTGGAACCGTGGCCGAGCAGGTCACCGGCCGGCGTGGGCGGGCAGGGTGCCGACGGCCTCGCGCGTCTGTCTCCCGACTCCTGCGCACACTGTACCGGCCGGCAGCGTGCCCCAAGCCGGGTTCGCCAGCTGAGGTCGTCCCGGCCCGACGACCGGACGAGGGCAGAATGCCCGTCAGCCTCTCCCATCACTACAGCCGGGGGTGCACGAGGGTGCACGACGCGCAGCCGTCGAACTCACCGCTGGTCGTGGGCGGCCTGGAGGAAATTCAGTCGGCACGGCACGACCAGGCGGGCAGGATGGCGGCATGGCTGACCTGCTGTGGGACGACCACATCGCTTGGCTGCTCGATCCCACCGACGGGGGCTGCCTGCCCGATGCGTACGTCGAGGGCACGACGGTGGCGGATTGGCAGACCCTACTCGATCTGGTCGAGGAACAAGGCTGGTCGTACGAGTACACCGAGGGCGACGCGGTGCTCCCGCTGCCGCGGGCCGAGGCGGTGCTGTCCCGCCCGGCTGACGCCGAGTGCCCGAGCCTGAGCGTGTGGCCGGACCCCGGGGTCTGTGCGATCTTCCGGTTCCTCGGGCACGAGCAGATCGACTTCGACGTCGACCTCCGGGAACTCCAGGGCCAGGAGCGGATGGACGTCCTGTGCGGCTTCCTGAGCGCGATCGGCCGACGCCTGGACAAGTCGGTACGACTCTTTCCCGAAGGCGGACACGGCTTCACTCAGCCACTGCTCGGGTTCGATGTCGCCGCCGACCGGGTCAGGGTGCTGTGGGAACCACCGGGAGGACAGACGAGCTGTCCCACCGCTGCCCGTCGCGAATCCGAATCAAGGAGCACCGTGACTGAGTGGCGTGTGCTGATCTGCGACGAGACCCCCCAGGACATCGTGCTGCTCGATGTGGGCCCACGCCCCCTGGAGGTGGCGAAGGCGCTCCGGAACCTTTCGGGCATCGGTCTCTGGCACGCCAAGCAGGCCGTGACGCAGCCGCCACCAGTGCGCCTCGCGGAGGGGGTCGGTGATGACGTGACAGCGAAGTGGGTCGGCCCTCTGCGCGATGCGGGCGCAGTCGTCGAGCTGCAGACCTGGTGGCGATACCGACCAGGGCAAGGGCCGCTGCCACTGTCCTGAACCAGAGGGTTGTCGATTGGGCGCTATCCCAAGGCAGATGAGCGCATGGCGACTTGAAGAGCACCGGCCGGCCGGAAGTCCTGGCGCAAGAGGGGCAACGGCTGGTCCGTCCGTGACGGTGACCGCTGGATCTGCCTCGTGTGCCACGAGCCTGTCCGCTCGGCCGATGGCGCAGGCTGAGCCCGTCGTCGACCAGTACGTGGACGGCGGAATGCTGTTCGCGGACCCGGTCGGACAGGCGGCTGCTCCCGCGAACTCAGAGCCGCCGGAGGCCAAGGCGACAGCCGAAGCTGACCGGACCGCGCCGTCGTGCCGGACCGGTCAGGCGCCCGGCCAGGGGCCCGGGGGTGGGGTTGCGGGTTGGTGGCTGGTTTCGGTACGGGCGATGCGGAGGCCGCGCGACTGGTAGGTGCGGAGGGCGGCGGGGCCGTCCAGGGAGCAGGTGTGGACGGTGACCTTGCGGGTGGGCGGCAGGGTGGGGTGGCGGTCCGGGAGGTCCCAGGCCCGCTGCAGCCCGTAGGCCAGTAGGTGGCCGCCGAGGCCCTTGCCGATGAAGTGGGGCAGCAGGCCGAAGTAGGCGATCTCGACCTCGCCGTCCCGGTGCGGCTCCAGCTGGACGTACCCGGCCGGGGTGCCCGACACCCAGGCGACCCAGGTCTCCAGGCCTTCCTTGGCGAGCCAGTCCTGCCACTGCGCGTAGGTCCAGGGCAGCCGGTCGGTCCAGGTCCACGGGCCGCCCACGGCGGTGTACAGGAACCGGGCGAACTCCGGGCCGATCAGCTCGGCCCGGACCACCCGCAGGTCCAGTCCGTCCGGCGCGGCGACGGGCACCACCTCGGCAGCGGCGTTCTGCTCCAGGTGCCAGGTGGTCACGGCGATCGTCTCAGTCACCCCGCCACACTCTCACGCCTCCGCGGGGGGTCGGCTCGACGGGGTGCGGTGGGGCTCGTCGAGCCGATCACGACGCTCCTGGCGTCGCCACGGTGGAGCTTTCCGATTCGGATGCTGAGACAGCAGGGCGGTGCGGTCGGGGCTGTGGGAGGGTCGGTTCGGGCGGTCTCTCCCCGGGGCCAGGTCATGGTTGGGGAGAGTCCGCCCGGAAGCCACTCCCCGGTCCTCCCCGGTCCTCCCCTGCCCCCGCGCATCGACGTGACCGGGCCGGGCCGGGGTGCAGAGCCCCGTCGGCGGAGGACCGGGCGGCGCCGGGCCGGACCCTGCCGCTCGCGCGGCGGCGACCCCAGCGGTGGTCGAGGTCGATGCCGTCCTCCGCGACGCGCGCTCGCCGTCAGCGAGCACCCAGCGGACACCGCGGAGTCCGTACCGGTCCGCGTTTCCGGCCGTGCCAGCCGGACGCGATGTGCTTCGCGTCCAGTCGTCCGATCATCTTGCACCTCCGCACTTGGGACACCGTCCGGTGCCCGGTCGCACACCTCAGCGGCCGGGCGCCGGTAGGGGCCTCGAGGAATGATGTGGACTCACCTGTCGACGAGCGGGCACGCGAGGGACGCCGTCCAGGCGTCTCCGCAGCCGACCGATGTCAGCGGCGACTCGCGTGTCCTCTTGCCAGAGCTGTCCGTCGTTGCTGCCTGAAGTCAGGACCGCCGTGGGGCGCCGCCCCTCCCCAGCGAGCCGGAACGTCTCGTCTCGCTCTACGCACATGGTTCACGACGCGGACCCACCGCGTCAAGACGAGACGAACCGTCTCGTGAAAGAATCCGGTCATGGCCCCCGCACCGAACCCGGATCTGCGCAACCAGCGCTCCCACCGCGCCATCCTCGACGCCGCACTCGAACTCGCCGCCCGCGACGGCTACGCCAAGGTCACCGTCGAAGCCATCGCCGCAGCCGCGGGGGTCGGCAAACAGACCATCTACCGCTGGTGGCCCAGCAAGGCGGCCGTCATCCTCGAAGCCCTCAACGACCGGACCGGACCGTTCTCCGGCGTCCCGGACACCGGCGACATCGCCGCCGACATCGCCGTCGCGGCGCAGGGAGTCATCGAGGCTCTCGGCACCGGCCTCGGGACGATCTGGCGCGGCCTGGTCGCCGACGCCCAGGGCGACCCGCGCCTGGCCGAGAGCCTGCTCAACGACTTCATGGAACCCCGCAACAAGGCCTGGCAGGACCGCCTCGACAAGGCCGTCGCAGCGGGCGAACTGCGCGCCGACGTCCCTACCCGCACGATGGTCGAACTCCTCTTCGGCCCGATCTACTACCGCCTCCTGCTCGGCACCGACCCGCTCGACCCGGACAACACCACCACCCGCGTCGACTACCTCCTCAACGGCCTCCGACCCCACTGACCGGACTCCTCGAACCGGTACCCGCCGGCGACTCCCCGCCCTGACAGGTGTCGCCGCGCCGGCGACCTTCGCCGGTGCGACGGGCGACTGTCGAGCGCGGTCGCGGGCTACCGAGCGCTTCGTGCGTTGTCGAGCGCTGTCGTCCTGGCACTCAGTGCCTCGACCGGCCGCCCGGGCAGTGACGAACGACACTCGCCACGGCGGCCGGTTCCGGCGTGTCGCGGCTCGGCCTCCACGGAGCCGACGACGCACGTCCGACCGCGGGCCGGAAGGCCCGTACGGCTGCGCCGGCCGCCGGCGCGGACAACACCAACTCTGCCGGGAAATCAAGTGCGTTCAAGCGCGAGAGGGTAACCTTCAAGCCGACGGGTCGTTGAACTGTCCGTCAGTCTGTCGCTGTTGATCCGCGGTCACGAGACGCCGCCTTCCCGGCCGCCTGGCGAGATCAGGGGGCCCGCTTGTCGAGAGCGCAGGCCGTGGTGCGGGAGGATGGCTCCGGTGAGCAGCGGATCGGCACGGTACACCGAGCGGCACTTCTGATACTCGCGAACAGCGGAAGCGGGGATGCTCCTCGCCTCTCGTGGGGTACATAGGAGTTGTCCCGACCCTTCCGGGAGGACGGTATGAAGAGCACGGCCACGCTGACGGAGGCCCAAATGCCGAGTCGTCCCCACGAGCCGGTCCTGAGTGCTTCGACTTCCCGGCGTTCCGGACCGGATCGCCCCGTGGACAGGTCGTGGCAGGCCGCCCCGCGCGCGAGACACACGATCACAACCGGTGCGCTGGCGGTGTACACGGTGGTCGCGACGCTGGTCGGGCTGGGGGTTGCTGCTGTGGCTGCGCGGTTGGGGACCGGCGATGCCACCGGACAGGCCGCGGGTGTGGTCTTCTTCTCCGTCCTGGGCGTCTTCTCCGTGGCGGCGGTGGCGGTTTCCGACGTGGTTCTGCAGAGGATGACCAAGCCGCAACAACGTTGAGGCCGAATGTGTTTGAGGCTGATGTGTTGGTGGCCGGTACCCCAAGAGGCTTTGGGGTACCGGCCACCGACACATCAGCCTGCTGATTCGGACGCCGCCCGCGGGTCGGGCTCTTCCCTCGGGGGCGGCATCGGGATGTCACCGGGTTCGCCGTCGGCGCGGTCCGGCGGTGGGCCTTCGCCGGGCGGAGGCCACAGGGTCGGGAGCCCCGCCAACGAGTCCGGGACCACCGGGAGGCGGTCCACCGGCGGCTGGCGCCGGTTCCTCCAGCGCCGTACGGCGCCGGCACCGGTGCCGATGGCGGCCAGGCCGCCGACCGCGCCGATGGTGACGTATCCGGTGCTGAGGACGTGGGCGATCAGGATGAAGCCCCCGGTCGCCACTGCCGCGAGGATCACGGTGAAGATCATGATCCGACCGGCCTCGTGCCAGCTCTTCGAGATGCGCTCCAGGGTCCGGTCGAGGAAGGCGAGAAGCCCCGTACCCACCTGCTGGGGAGCCACCGGCTCCAGGGGACGCGGAACGGCGGCGGTCGCCTTCCGCGCCCGAGGACCGGCGGGCTTCCTCGTCGACGTACCCGCCGCAGCAGGCGGCGCCGCAGCGGGCGGCGTGGTCGGAGTCCGGGAAGAACGGGACCGGCCGGCATCCCCGCTGCCCTGCTGACGGCCGGACCGGCCCTTCCCGGACGGAGGCGCAGCGGCAGGGGCGGATTCCTGCTGCTCGGCGGGCCGAGCCGGTGTGCCGCCGGAGGGCTGCTGGTCCGCGGCCGGTCGGCGCCCGCGCCCGCGGGGCTTCGGTGCGGGCGGGCCACCGGACGGGGGGTCGGGAAGAGGAGTTCTGTCTTGCACGGACGTGCACTCCGCGAACGATCGAGGCCGGGCCCGTGAGGGCAGTGGGCCGGTGTGAATGACATGGGACCCCGGCCGTGGCACCGGCTTCGGGCACCACGGCTGAGGGTGACTCCGCGCGGCGCGGAGTAGTCCGTCTCCAGCGGGCCGCAGGCCGAGCTGGGGAGTCGGCTGGGGACAGTGCCGTACCGGCTCCACGCGCGTGGGGCCGGGTGCCGAACCGTCCTTCGCCTTACGTGCCACGTACTCTGCTGCGCTCGGGTCCGGCTGGAGCTGCGCTCCCCCGGCCCGTCCCCACCCTCTCGTCCTGCCGTAGCAGCCTCGGCGTTTCTGCGCTTACTGCAACTCACGATTCTCGCGCCGCGAGCCGACATCTCGACTTCCAGGCGGTAGCCTACAGTGAGGCTGCTGTTGCCAGACGTTACCCCCTCTGCCGGCTGTGGAGCTCGCGTATCCCGGGAGTCTACCGCTCGTCGGCCTGCCGCGAAGTGCGGCGAAATTCGCCAAGACACGCCGTGCCATGGGTGGTTGAGAGTTCCGCGAAGGCTGCCCGCACATCAGTTCCCGACCGGTGACCGGACACCGGACATCGGACATCGGCGAGGGCGCGGCGTCTCGGCGACGGGCACGCACCGGTGGCAGCCCGACCGGCCGACCACTGAAGACGACCGGGCCCGGTGCGCTGAGGCGCACCGGGCCCGGCCTGTGGGTGGCGGCAGCAAACCGCGGCCGCCCGACGTTCCGATCATGCGGTCCGATCGGACCGACTGTCCCGCCGGCCGTCGCAACCCCCGCGGTTGCGTCCGGCGAGGACAGGGCCCGCCCGTGGAGGCCCGCCCGGCCGGCTGTGAACCGGCGATCGGGGCGGGCCGACGATCGGCTCCGCCGCTGCTGCGGTCAGGAGGCGCAGTCGCGGCAGATGGGTTGGCCGTTCTTGTCCTCACCGGCGAGCTGGGTGCGGTGGTGGACCAGGAAGCAGGTCATGCAGGTGAACTCGTCCTGCTGCATGGGAACGACCTGGACGGTGAGTTCCTCGCCGGACAGGTCGGCTCCCGGGAGCTCGAGGCCTTCGGTCCCCTCGGGGTCCGCGTCGATCGCGGAGCTCTGCTTGTCGTCGCGCTGGCCCTTCAGCGCCTCGATGCTGTCGTCGTTGTTCTCGTCGCCCCGGTCGCGGGGGGCGTCGTAGTCGGTTGCCAAGACTGGTGCCTTCTCCTCAAGGTGTGCTTCCGGCGGGTGGGTCGCGCCGCCCGCCCGGTCGGCGCGGTGCCGGCCGGCGCGCGTCGGTGATCACTCCCGCCTGTGGCGTACCACCATGCCATCTGTCGGGGGTGTCCGGCACATGAAGGGCCCTGCATGCCGACATCCGGCCACGCTCGACCGGGCCGAACACGCGGTACCGGGCGGTGCGGGAGGGGGCGGGCCTCGAAAAAATGGCCGGTCGCGCTCGGGGGTCCGCGACCCGGTCGGGGCCGGTTCCGGCGGCGCGAAAAGCGGTGCCGCGGGAGACGGCGGTGCGGGAGACGGTGCCGCGGCAGACGACGGTGCGAGCGCCCTGGTCAGGCCTTGCTGGAGAAGTTCGGACCGCCGCCGCTCAGCGGGCGGCGCGCCATGGCCGGGGCGACCGGCTCCCCGTCGGCGGGTGGCAGGAACAGGGGTCGGTCCATCGGCGGCGCAGGCCGCCGATCGCCGGCGG
Organism: Kitasatospora cinereorecta; assembly: GCF_024172095.1. GTDB lineage: Bacteria > Actinomycetota > Actinomycetes > Streptomycetales > Streptomycetaceae > Kitasatospora > Kitasatospora cinereorecta. The sequence continues at coordinate 916,196 of NZ_JAMZDX010000004.1, forward strand.
TCGGCAGGTCGGTGGCGGGTTCGGAGAACTCCGGCTGGCCCAGGGGGCGACGATCATCACTCACGTGCCGAAGTATGGCCCCCACCCCGGCCGGCCCGGGCGTCGCCCCCCGGGCGTGGGCCTTCCGTCCGCTCGGAGCGACCTCCAGTCACCAGTCACCAGTCACCAGCCACACGCCGGTCGCGGATACGAGGACGGCGACACCACGACCGATACGCTTGGTACGCAAACGATTCCTTTCAGTGAGGAGAAAATCGATGCCGTACTCGCCGCTGCTGGTCAAGCCGATGAGGGAAGAGCTGACCTCGATCGGGTTCAAGGAACTGCTGACCCCGGACGAGGTCGACGCCGCGATGGACGGTGCGAACACCGGGGTGACCCTGGTGGCCGTCAACAGCGTGAGCGGCTGTGCGGCGGGTATGGCCCGCCCGGGGGTCCGCCTTGCCCTGGAGAGCGACGGACGGCTCCCGGACCGGCTGTTCACGGTCTTCGACGAGCAGGACCTGGAGGCCACCGCCAGGATGCGCAGCCACTTCCCCGACATTCCGCCGTCCAGCCCGTCGTTCGCCCTCTTCAAGGACGGCGAACTCATCTACTTCGTGCCGCGTCACCGCATCGAGGGCCGCGACGCCCAGGCACTGGCCGCCGACCTCACCGCCGCCTTCGAGGAGTACTGCCAGTAGCCACGGGCGGCCCCACCAGGGCTGCCCCGCCGCTCCCGGCAGGTGCCGGGAGCGGCGGCCGATCGGTGACGCGGGACACCGACTCCCGCGAGGGCGGTCCGGTGGGTCCCTATCATCGGTGCATGCACGTTGAGCCGTACACCGTCGTCGTGCCCGATGCGGTCCTGGACGATCTGCGTGACCGGATCCTGCGCACCCGCTGGCCGGACGAGGCGCCCGGTGAACCGTGGAGCCAAGGCGTCGACCGGGACTACCTCCGGGACCTGCTGGCCTACTGGGCCGACGGTTTCGACTGGCGGGCCCAGGAACGTGCGCTCAACCGCTACGAGCACCGCATGGCCGAAGTCGACGGCGTACGCGTCCACTTCGTGCATCATCGCGCAACCGGCGGCGGCGGGATCCCGCTGGTCCTCAACCACGGCTGGCCCAGCACCTTCGTGGAGATGCTCGGCCTGGTCGACCGCCTCGGCGACCGGTTCAACCTGGTGGTGCCGTCACTGCCCGGCTACGCCTTCTCGCAGCGCCCACCCCACGCCGGCGTCGACCGGGAGTTCGTCGCCCGCCTGTGGCATCGGCTCATGCAGGGGCTCGGGTACGAGCGGTACGGTGCCTGCGGCGGCGACTTCGGCGCCGGGGTCGCCACCGGGATGGCGCTGCTGCAGCCCGACCGAATGATCGGCATCCACGTGAGTACGGCAGAGATGTCCCCGTACACCGGACCGGGTACGCCCCCGCTGTCGCCCGAGGAGCTGGCGTACGTCGACCACATTGCCCGGTGGGACGAGACCGAGCGAGGGTACAGCGCCGTGCAGTCCACTCGGCCGCAGACGCTGGGATACGGGCTGAGCGACTCTCCCGCGGGCCTCGCCGCCTGGGTGCTGGACAAGTGGCGCTCGTGGTCGGACAGCGGCGGCGACCTCGACGCCACGTTCGGCCGTGACGCGCTCCTGACCATGTTGACCGTCTGGTGGGCCTCGAACTCCATCACCTCCTCGATGCGCGACTACTACGACAACCGCTGGCACGGCACGGCGCTCGGGCCCGACGACCTGGTCCGGGTCCCGACCGCGATGGCGGTGTTCGCCAACGAGCTGGTGCCCGAAGGCGAACCCCCGCGGTCCTGGTACGAGCGGCTCTACCAGGTGCGCCGCTGGACGGTCTTCCCGCGCGGGGGCCACTTCGCGGCGGCCGAGGTGCCGGACCTGCTCGCCGGCGACATCGCAGACTTCTTCACCGAGCCACGATAGGCGTCCCCCAGCCGTCGAGTTGCCCGTCCAGCTGTCACATTCCCCTGCTGCGGTCCGTCGGTGGGGTGGCACAGACCGACAGACGGAAGGACACCCCGATGCTGACCAACATCATGTACGTGACGCTCTATGTCACCGATCAGGACCGCGCGTTGAGGTTCTACACGGAGCAGCTCGGCCTGGAGAAGCGCATCGACTTCCCCAACCCCGGCGGACGTTTCCTCACCGTGGGCGTCCCCGGCACGCCCGTCGAGCTCCTGCTGTGGGGGACCCCGCCGCCGCTGGCCGGCCGGCCGAGCCGGGCGCGACGCCCGGCCCGGTCATCCTCGAATCGGACGACCTGCGGGCGGACTTCAAGGTGTTCCGCGAGCGCGGGGTGACCTTCGACCGGCCGGAGCCGGAGGACTACGGCTTCGGCGTCCGCATCGAGACGGCGGACCCGGACGGCAACCGCATCTCGCTGCGCGAGCGGAGCCGCACCCGGTCGCAGGGATGACGGCGACCAGCCTGACGATGTCGAGTCAAACCGCGATCCGGACAAGGAGTTCCAGCATGCCCATGAAGATCGACTCGGTGGTCGCGCGACAGCGCGTTGACGACCTGGAAGCGGCCATTCCCTTCTACGAGCGGCTGACGGGCCTGCCGGCCGACCGCTTCGAGTTCGCCGGTGTGCGGCTGGCGAGTGTCGGGCCGTTCCTTCTGTTCTGCGGTCCGGACGAGGCGGTGCGGCGGGTTGCCGGGGTAAGTGCCACCCTGGCGGTCGGAGACCTGGCCGCTGCCGTCGAGGAAGGGATTGCGGCCGGTGCCACCGTGGTGGTGCCGGCGCAGCCCACCCCCAACGGTCGGCGGGCGGTGCTGCGACACCCTCACGGGGGCGTGTACGAGTACGTCGGCCCCTGAGCCGAACCTGGTCAGGCCTGACCTCGGGCCGAGGTCAACCCTGCCACGCTCCGGCTGCGGACGCCTGCGGCAGTTGGGTGGCGTGACCGCCCGCAGGCGTCGGCATCGGCGTGGGCGTCGGCGTCGGGGCCTCGGTCGGGCGGACAGGGAGGGAGAACCTGATCTTGGGCCGGGCCTCGGCGCCCGCGCGGCGGTAGAAGCGGACGGCGTCGGTGTTCCAGTCGGGCGTCTGCCACTGCAGGTGCGCGGCGCCCGAGGCAGCCGCCTCCTCCCTCACGGCGTCGAGCAGCGCCCGTCCCCAACCTCCGCCCCGGTGCGGCTCGGTGACGAACAGGCAGTCCAGGTGGACGTACTCGGCGGCGTACCAGGTGGAGAACTCCCAGGCGTAGGCGGCATAGCCGATCAGCTCGTCCCCGGCGTCGACCACGAGGCACCGTGCTCGTGGATCGGGCGAGAACAGCACGGGTTCCAGGCGGGTGGCGAGGTCGGCCGCGACGGGTCCGGCGCGTTCGAAGGCGGCGTGGGCGGCGCACAGGCGGGCGATCGCCGGCAGGTCGGCCGCGGCGGCCGGGCGGATCACGCCGCCCGGTGGTGCGGTGGTCGTCAGCATGCGCAGGAGATGCCCGAGCGCGGGGCGGTCAGGTCGTCGACGGGGCGCTGCTCGGTGCCGGTGGCGGTGTCGTAGGCGAAGCCCTCGCGGGCCCAGTACTCGAAGCCGCCGAGCATTTCCTTGACCCGGTAGCCGAGGCGGGCGAAGGCGAGGGCGGCGCGGGTCGCGCCGTTGCAGCCGGGGCCCCAGCAGTAGGTGACCACGGTCAGGGCCGGGTCGATCAACTGCGGGGCCAGCTCGGCGATCCGCGCGGTGGGGAGGTGGAGGGCGCCGGGGATGCGGCCCTGGTCCCAGGCGGCGTCGCTGCGGGTGTCGACCACCACGATGCCGGGTGCGCCGGACGCCAGGTCGGCGTGGACGTCGGAGACGTCCGCCTCGAAGGCGAGCCGGGCGGCGTAGTGGGCGGCGGCCTCGGCCGGGGCGGCTGCGGGCACGCTCAGGACGGCGCCGGTGATCTCGGCGGAAGCGGTGACGGACATGGGCGTACCTCGGGTTCCTGCTGGTCGGGACGGGTCCGGTCGGCCGTGCCGGGTTCCCCCGGTCGGCGACACCTCCATCCTCCGATCCCCAGGGCCCGCCCGACGAGTGGCGTAAACGCCGGAGATCGCCAAGATTCCGCCAGCCGTACGGGACCCGGGCGCGAGGGCGATCGACGCGGGCGCGAGGGCGATCGACCCGGACGGTCGGGTGCGCCGCGGCCCGGAGTTGGCGCCGCCGGCCGGGCGGATGGAAGTCTGGGCCGGTGGACCACACGATCACTGCCGCCCTGCAGCGCGCGACCGAGCACCGGCGGCGCTTCGACGCCCGCTTCGCCGCGTACTTCGACTCCCTGACCGACCCCGCGGGCGGAGCGCTCGACGGGCCGCAGCACGGACGGTTCCCCGCGCGCGCACTCGACCTGCTGCGCGACCTGTCGCTGCGCGGCGGCAAGCGGCTGCGGGTGGCGGTTTTGAACGAGGCGGCCGCGCTGGCCACCGACGAGGCGGTGCCGGGCCTGGCGGAAGCCGCCATCAGCATCGAACTGCTCCAGACCCACGGCCTGATCCACGACGACATCATCGACGGCTCGGCCGTCCGCCGCGGCGCACCGTCCGTCCCCCACGCCTACCGCGACGAGTTCCCCGACCGGCCCGACACCGCCCTCGGCCTGGCCGTCCTCGCGGGCGACCTGGCCGCGTTCCTGTCGCTGCGTGTCCTGGTCACCTCCGACCTGCCGCCCGACCGCGCCGCGGCCATGGCTGCCGTGCAGTCCGACGCCGCCGCGACCACCGTCATCGGACAATTTCTCGACCTGGAACGCGACTTCGGCCCCGTCCCGGACCTCGACCTCCTCCATGCGGTCACCGAGTTCAAGTCCACCCGCTACTCCGTCCTCGCCCCGCTGCGCCTCGGCCTGCTCGCCGCGGGCAGCGACCCGGCGCCCCACGACGGCGAACTGCGCCGCTACTCCACCGCCCTGGGGATCGCCAACATGCTCCGTGACGACTGGCTCGACCTGTTCGGCGACCCCGACACTGTCGGCAAGTCGCTCGGGTCCGACATCCGCTCCGGCCGCCGCAGTTACGTCGTCCGGGCCCTGCTCGCCGCCGACACCGACGCGGCGGAGCGGACGGTCCTGGACGCCGCCATCGGCGACCCGCAGTGCGACGACGACACGCTCGACCGTGTCCGCGCCGTCGCACGGCGGCACGGCGTCGACCGCTCGCTGCAGGCCGACGCCGAGCGCCACGCCCGCGAGGCCTCCGCCCTGGCAGGCACCTGGCGGACGCGCTGGCGCGCCGACGCCGTGGCATTCTTCGAGCACCTGCCGACCTGGACCGCGGCCCGCGACCGCTGAGGCCCGCCCGCCCACCCGGGCAATCCGGTGTAGCCGGTGACCTGCCCCGGCGGGCGGGCGGCCGCTCACTTGGCAGGGCGGAAGGCAGGCAGCCCGGTGTAGCCGGAGACCAGGGTCGGTGCGGCGGAGCCGTTGGCCGGGAGCGTGACGATGCCCTGCTCGGTGCGGGCCGCGAGGGTCCTGCCGTCGGCGGAGAAGGCCGGCTCGGTGTAGTCGGCGGTGGCGCCGGGGGTGAGGTCCTTGGGCGCCTCGTTGAAATTCTGCTGCTCGAAGAGGTGGTTGTGGCCGTCCACCGAGCGGACGAAGACGATCTCATTGCCGTCGGGCGACACGGTCGGCTCCGAGCCCTTGCCGAACGCGATTCCGGTCTGGCGGGTGTACTCGTCGCGGACGTAGACCTCGCCGGTGTTGCGGTTGGCATAGACCGCTCGGCGGCCGTCGGCGGCGCTGTTCGGCCACAGGTTCCCGGTCTGCGGCAGGTCGGGCACAGTGTCGTCGGACTCCTTGTTCAGCCCCAGCGGCTCAGGAGTTCCGTCGGCGGCAGTGGCCGGCACGCTCATCAGACGCAGCACCTTGCTCTGCTCGACCGTGAAGAAGAGGCGGTTGTAGGCATGTCCGTAGCCGTGCTCGTCCTTGACGGACACCTGCCAGGCAGGGTGCGACCAGGTCTGCCCCCCGGGGTTCTTGGCGACGGTGACCTGTCCGCTGCCGTCGGGCGCGGCGACCACCAGATTGCCCGAACCGTCGACGAACGCGGCCCTCTTCCCGTCCGGGGACCAGGCGAGGTCGTGCACGGGGGTGCCGAAGTCGACGGTGGCGCCGTCCATGACCACCAGCCTGGTCCCGTTGCTGATGGTCAGTCCGTTGCCCGCGGTGCCGTTGAGCACGGTCGGAGTCGGAGTAGCGGTCGGGGTCGCGGAGGCGGTGGCGGTCGAGCTCGCGGAGGCGGAGGCCGAGGCCGTGTCGGCGGGTACGGGCTGGGCCGCGGAGCCGTGCTTGGGGTCGGCGCAGGCGCTGAGGCCGACGGCGACCACCGCGGCCAGCGGGACGGCCAGCGCGAGGCGGCGGGCGCGAGCGACCCGACCGGACGTGACATTCATCGCGAAACGGCTGACAACGGACATGCGCATGGCGCAACCCCCCGAGGGTCGGACGTACATGGATGGAACGAGCCGGCCCCCGCGGGTACTTCGCCCGCTCTTCCCGGCTCTCAATCCCATAGACGTCCATCCCCCCGGGGGGTTGCAGGCGGTTCCGAAGAATTTTTCCGCACCCGGACAGCCGACCCACTCACCTGCGGAGCATCGCCACCAGCGCGCAGGTGAACACCGCCGTCACCCACGTCCACAGCACGGACAGCGCCACGTGCGCGGCGGTCCGCAGCCGGTCACCGCGCCAGAGCTTCGGGGAGAACACCGTGAACTCGAAGAGCCAGCGGGTGCCCCAGAAGAGCGTCTGCCCGGCGAGCAGCGCTGTGCCGAGCCGGCCGCCGGCGAGCAGGTCCGGGGCGAGCAGCAGGGGCAGCAGGCCGAGCAGGACGCAGGTCAGCGCGATGAAGAAGAGGTGCACGTACGAGACCTGGCGGGTCAGCAGGGTGGTCCCGGCCAGGTCGGACGGCCAGCCGATGAACCGCGGCAGGACGATGTGGAGCGCGCCCATCGCGATCAGGGCGGCGCCCACCAGCCGCAGTTGGCCTTCCAGGGTGAGCAGGTGGGTCACGGCGTGAAGCACTTTCCGGTCGGGGCGGCGGTCGGGTTTGCGGTGGGCGTGAAGGCAAAGGCGAAGGCGGTGACGAGGACGCCGATCCGCCGTTCCGCGACGGGTCCCAGTCCTGCGCCGGCCGCGGCATCGAGCCAGGTCCGTCGGGGGAAGAAGTGCTGGGCGCCGGGACCGTAGACCGCGGTGTTGGCGGCGTCCCGCAGGTGCTCGACCAGGACGAGGCGGCCGCCGGGGCGCAGCACCCGGGCGAACTCGGCGAAGAGCTTCTGCCGGTCGTCGGCCCGGCGCAGTTCGTGGGCGGCGAAGACCACCAGGACGGTGTCTACCGAACCGGTCGCAGCGGGCAGCCGGTCCGGCCGTCCGGCGAGGGTGCCCGGGACGGGCGGTACGCGGCGGCGGGCCCGGCGGATCGAGCCCTCGGTCATCGTGGCCCGGTCGTAGAGGTCGACCACCGTCTGCGGGTGCTCCGGCCAGCGGGCCGCCACCGGCCGACTGGCCTCGTCCAGGCCGGAGGAGACCACCAGGTGCTCGCCCGGTCCGGCCGGGAGCAGGTCCTCCAGCCAGTCGAAGGTACGCAGCTCCGACTGGTCGTAGACCCACCAGGTGGCGGCGGTGCTGCTGGTCAGCAGGGCCGCTGCGGCGGCCGCTCCGGCCCGGGCGAGCCGGGCGGCGGGCCGGGGCAGGCGGTACGAGATCGCGAGGCCGGCGCCCACGGCGAGGCAACCTGCGGCGTACATGGGCCAGTTGTAGGTGAGGACCTCCCGCACCCCGGAGAAGCGGGCCTGCTCGTCCGGCCCGGTGCCGGTGCGCCGCCTCACCGCTCGGCCCCGATCTCGGCCCCGATCGCGGCCCCGTTCTCGGCGCGGCGCCGGCCGGCCTCCCAGCCGTAGTCGAGGTCGGGGACGTGGAAGGCGCTGGCGAGCACGGGTGTCGTCCCCGCGAAGGGGCCGTGGTCGAAGAAGGTCGGCGGGGTCGGCAACTCGACGGCGACCGGAGTCGGCTCCCAGCGGGTCCGGGTGGCCTTGATCACGATCATCGATCCGGTCTCCGGCTCGTGCTCGAAGGTGTAGGGCAGCGGCCCGGCGAACCGGCGGGCGTCCCTGGCGGAGGCGAACGGACTGCCGTCCGGCAGGTCCGCGGGGGCGCCTGCGAGGTCGGCCCGCACGTGCAGGTCGGCGCGGCCGTCCCGGCTGACGATCCGGAACTCCAGGGTGTCGCCGACGACCCGGCTGCCGATCCGGGCGAGCCGGTAGTGGTAGCGCGAGAGCAGGTTGCCACCGAGGACCATGACCCGGCTGTCGGTGTCACTGCGGAGGATCTTCAGCCCGCGCATGGTCCGCCCGTGGGGGGTGGGGAACCGGGTGAAGATCCGGTATCCGGTGAGGATCCGGTCGGCGCCGAGGCCGGCGGGCAGGAAGGCGGGCCGCAGGTCCCGGGTGTCCACCAGGGCGGCGGCGACGAAGCCGTGCTCGGTGCCGCCCGGGTCGGTGTACGTGTCGAGGGCGAGCCCGGGCGGCAGGAGCGGCTCCAGGACCTGCGGCGGCAGGGCGTAGGTGAGGACCAGCGAGTGCGCGAAGCGGGTCCGCATCGGGACGGGATGGCGCTGCAGCAGGTACTTCATCGCGTGTCGGCTCCGTCCGTCCCGGTGCGGACGGCCCGCACCACGCCCCAGATCATCGAGCGGTCCTCGGCGGCGAGCCCCGGCCCGGCGGGGCCCGGTTCGCGGAGGCTGCGGACCACGGCGATCCCGCCCGGCCGTACCGCGTGTTCGACGGCGGCACGCAGCCGTCGGGCGAAGTGCGGCCCCGGCCCGTCCACCACATTGGAGAGCGTCACCGCGTCGTAGCTGCCGGCGGCGGAGTGCTCCAGGTGCTCGACGACCTCGCCGAGCACCAGCCGCACCTGCCCGCCAGCGGTCGGAACGGCGGCCGCACCGGGCCGCTCGCGGCCGAGCAGCAGCCGCCAGGCCCAGTCGTTGGCCGCGTTGGGGTGCCGGGCGACGGTCCGGGCGATCCGCCGGAGCAGCACCGCGTCGAAGCCGCGCGGCAGCGCACACCGGAAGCCCGGACGCAGGGCAGCGGCGAGCGCCCCGGCGGGCCGCAGTGCGCCAGCGGCGAGCATCCTGAGCCCGATCCCATCGAACTCGGCCGCCCACCGGCGCTGTTGCTCGCCGGGGTCGTCGAGGCGCAGGAAGCCGGCAACGGCCGCGGGCCGCCAGGCCGGCAGCAGGGCGGCGGCCGCGGCGCGGCCGAGGCCGGTCAGCCGTTCGGCCGTGCCGGTGAGCGCGGCTGCGCCGCCTTCCAGTCGGGCCCGGGCGTAGGCGAGTTGGACGGGGTTCAGGTCGATGGCGGTGACCTCGTACCCGGCCGCGGCGAGGGCGGCCGCGGTGTCCCCGGCGGACGCGATGCAGAGCACCCGGGCGCCGGGCGGCGGGAAGACGGCGAGTTCGACGGCCGGGTCCTCGTACATCCGGCCGAAGAGCACCCGGGGACGGCCGGCGGGCCCGGCGAGCAGCCGACCCGCCTGCCACGGCGTACCGGCGGCAGGGGCCGGTGCGTGCGCTGCAGTCACGGACCGCCGGGCGGCGGAGGAACCGGTCATCGCGCCCCCACCGCCTGCGCCGCACGGTCCGCGGGGCGGCGAGCGGCGACGAGCCAGATCAGCGCGAGGAAGCCGAGGTCCTGGACGACCAGCCGGCCGGGCTCCGGGATGTACTGCGCGCCGACGAGCAGGCCGCCGGCATTGAAGCCGACCACCAGGACCGTCTGCACGACCGCCGCAGCATACGGGCGGTGCCCGAGCACCACCCACACACCGAGCGCGACCTCGGCCAGGCCGAGGGCGACCAGCAGCGGCGTGACCGCGCCGCCGGGCAGCAGCGGCAACCCCTCGACGATGGCCCGCTGGTCCGCCCGACCGGGGAAGACCTTGCACCAGAAGCCCTCGTACCACCACATCAACGCGACCGCGACGGCCGGGAAGCGGGTCCTTCCGATGTCTGCCACGATCCCCCCTTCCTCCCCCGGCCACCCGTACACAGGGCACGGCGGCACCGGTCCGGGCCCGTCCCCGGATCTCGTTGCGACGATCATGCCGCACATTTTGAACGCGTTCAACTAGATGATACGCCCGCGCCGATGCGACTGTCCGGCATCAGCGCCTCCTGCCGGCAACGACGGCCGTCCGCTGACCTCCGCCGGTGAGGTGACACACTTCCCGACATGACTCCACCCGCCGACCCGGTGTTCGTCTTCGACCAGGACAACGACCTGACGGTGTTCACCTCCATCGAGGCAGCCGCGGGATGGATGGAGGCAATCGATGTCGACGAGGGTGAGTACACCGCCGCCTTCACCTGCGACGGTGCGGTCGTCTCGATGAGCACGGCGAACGAGGCTGTGATCCTTCAACGCACCGACCACGTAGACCGGGAGGATCTCCAGCGGAGGATCGCCTGCTACTGGGAACAGGAGCGACTCGGCGACATGCCCGCCGAACTGCCGGCGGTCGCGAATCTCCTACTCGAAGGGCAGCACCGGTCCCGGCGGTCGTTCCGACAACGCATCACCGCCTGGTGGCAACGCGATGGCGAGTGTCCTGACGGCACCACCGGCACCTGACCTCCAGGTGTGCTGCCGGGCGGGCGCCGCACATCACGCACTGCCGCCCCACACCGACGTTCCATCACACCCCACCACTCCGTCGCACGGCAGGCGAGCACTCCGACAGGGATCGTCACGCCCTGTGTGCCGCCGTGGCGACGAACCCGCTCCGCTGTTCGCGCCACCACACGGCTGAGGCAGAATGCTCCGATGCCGGAGCCGACGGTCGACACCCTCATCACTGATCTGGACAGCGACGACACCGCAGTTCGCGTCGCCGCACGGGACGCCCTGCAACAGCGCGGCACGGCTGCGGTCGGGCCGCTCGTGACGGCGCTGGCACGACCCGCGAGCGTCCGTGCCTCGGCGATGTACACCGTCACCCTCCAGCGGCTGGGCCGGACCGCATTCCAGGCCGTCGTAGCGGCCCTCGCCGCCGAGGCACAGTCCGATGCCCGATCGACGGTGGCCAAGCGTCTGAGCCACGTCCTGCGCGGGTTCGGGCCGGACCACTTGGCCGACCACGTCGGCGAACTGCACCACGAGTCACCGGCGGTGCGCGCGGCAGTCGCACGGAGCATCGGGGAGTGCGGTCCGGCCGCTCTGCCATCTGCGGAGCAGCTGGTGCCCCTGCTTGCGGACGCCGACCGGTCGGTGCGTGACAGCGCGGGCCTGGCACTCGTGGCGCTGGGTGCGGACGTTGTCCCCGTGCTGAGGCAAGTACGCCGCAGCGGCCCCGGTGGCTGCCGACGCGGCGCCCTGGCCACCCTGGCCGAGCTCGTCGACCCCCGTGAACTCGACCCGGCCGATCTGGCGGCCATCCGCCGGCTGATCGCCGTCAAGCAGCTGGACGACAGCCCGCAGCAGCTCACCGCGTGCTTCCTGGCCTGGATTGCGGTGTCCACCGGCGACCAGGCGGGCCTGCTCGACCTGCTCGGGCTCAGCGATCCGGAGCCGGCCACGTTCGTCCTCGGCACCGCCGCAACCGACAGTGACAGCCACGATTTCCGGCACGGGCCGCCCTACCCGCAGTACGCCCGGGTCTTCGTCACCCCGGAACTCGACGGTTGGACTCTCCTCGTCGGACGCTGGTGCAGCCCGATCGACGACGAGCGCAGTGACGACGTCGCCCGCGTGTGCCAGGAGCTGAGCGCCCGCTACGGGGCCGCGCAGGCGTACTTCTTCGGGGCCCGGAACGACGGCTCCGCCTGGCTCGTGGCCGAGGACGGCGTCATCCTCCGCCGTGGCGCCTCCGACTACGAGGATCTGGCAGGCGAGCCGGATTGGGAGATCGGCGAGCCGCTGCCCTTCGAACGGCAGGAGCGTGATCGGCTGGTCGCCGACGGGGCGGACACCGAGTACGAGTGGGAGTTCGCCCTGATGGAGATGGCTCCGAGCCTGGCCGGCGCGCTGAGCGTCAATCCGCTCGAGGTGGGGGCCGCCACGTCGGTCGAAGGCCACGGGTTGCTGGCGTTGACGCCGTACGGCGCGGTTCACGGCGTCCCCCCGGGTGCGCTGCCGATCTGACCGCGGGTCGGTAACGGGTCGCGCCCCGCGTCCGGTCGCGGCGGCGCGGGCCGGTGTCGGCTCTAGGATCTGCGGCATGGCAACACGACTCGTGCAGATCAACATGAAGGCCCACGACGACGCCGCGCTCGGCCGGTTCTGGGCGGAGGCACTCGGCTGGGGCATCGACAGCGAGGCACCGGGCGTGACCAACCTCGAACCCGTGGGCTTCTCCTACCCCGACCCCGCGGCCGTCTGCATCGACATCGTCGCCCGCCCGGAGCCGAAGACGGTGAAGAACCGGGTGCACCTCGATCTGGCCACCACCTCGACCGCCCATCAGGCGGAGTTGGTCGCACGTCTGAAGGATCTCGGCGCGACGCTCGCCGACGTCGGTCAGGGCGACGTCCCCTGGACGGTGATGGCCGACCCGGAGGGCAACGAGTTCTGCGTCCTGGAGCCCCGCCCGATCTACCGGGAGACCGGGCCGATCGCCGCTGTGGTGGTCGACTGCGCCGACCCGCGGGGGCTGGCCCGGTTCTGGGACGAGGCGATGGACTGGACGCTGCACGAGGTCGCCGACGACCACGCGACCATGCGGTCCGCCGCAGGCGTCGGCCCCTACCTGGAGTTCGTCCGCACCCCCGACGCCAAGAACGTGTGGAACCGCGTCCACCTCGACGTCAGGCCCTACCCCGGTGACGACATGGCGGCGGAGGAAGCCCGCCTGCGTGCCCTGGGGGCCACCGATCCCGGCATCGACCAGTCGGCGATCTCGTGGACGGTACTGGCCGACCCGGAAGGCAACGAGTTCTGCCTGCTCACCCCGCGCTGACCGACCTCCACCCCAGGCCCCGCCGGGTCGTCGTGCCGGCGGGGCGGTGACAGGCTGGAGATACGGGGCCGAGGCCAGAGAGGTGATCCGTCATGACCGAACACCCACACGTCGCGCTGGTGCGCAAGGGATACGAGGCGTTCTCGCGCGGGGACATGACCACCCTGTCCGAGCTCCTCGCCAAGGACGTCACCCACCACGTTCCCGGCACCCACATGCTCTCCGGCGACCACAAGGGGCTGAGCGCCGTCCTGGACTACTACCGCAGGCTCGGCACCGAGACCGCCGGTACCTTCCAGGTCGAACTGCAACGCCTGTTCATCGACGGCCGCGGCCACGTCATGTCCGTCCACCACGTCACCGCCGCCCGAGGCGGCAAGCAGCTGGACGCCATGGGCGGGATCATGTTCAGGATCGTCGGCGAGAAGGTCACCGACCTGGACGAATGCGTCGAGGACCTGGACGTCGGCGACGCGTTCTGGAGCTGATCCGCACACCTCACGCACCCGGGTCGTCGTCGACCGGTCCGCCGCCGGACGGCAGCCGCCTTGCCGCCCGGCGGCGGGCCCGGCTCTCCCGTACGGCCCCTGTTCGGGCCTCCCACCGGCAGCGCAGCAGCACGACGGCCAGGTTGATCAGATCGGACAGCAACTCTCCCATGCCCTCCCGGCGAGCCAGGCGACGTCAGGCGACGTCAGGTGCTCACGGGAACCGTTGCGCGATCGCCGCCACGATCGCTTCCGGAGCCTGTTCCTGAATGAAGTGCCGTGCGTGCGGCAGCTCGACGACCTCGACGTCGGTGAAGGCGGAGCGCAGGCGCGGAATGCAGGCGTTCGGCCGGAACACCATGTCCCGCATCCCCCACACCGCCACGGTGGGCTTGTCGCCGAGCAGGGCGGGTACGTCCCGGGCGAGTCGGTCCAGCAGCGGGCGGGCGGCGCGGATCTGTCCCGGCATCACGGCGAGTCCGCGCCGGGCTTCGGCGGTGGGCTGCACCCCGCGGTAGTGGTCGGCCTCGGCGGCGGTGAGGTTGCGCCCCAGCTCGGCGAGCAGGACGCGCTCGACGAGGAAGTTCCGTTCGACGATGCGGCGCTGCATCGGCCGGCTGCTCATGACGGCGCTGAACGCCCGGTTGGCCATCGCGTCGATCGGCCAGAACGCCGTGTTCCCCAGCACGATCCCCCTCACCCGGTCCGCACGCGAGGTGACCGCTCCCAGGCCGACGGGTCCGCCCCAGTCGTGTCCCATCACCACGAAGCCATCGAGCTGCAGGTGATCGATCAACTCGCCGACGACCGCGGTGTGCTCGGCGACCGTGTAGCCGAAGCCCGCAGGCCGTTCGGACAGTCCGAAGCCCAGGCAGTCGACGGCGACACACCGGTACCGGTCGCGCAGGTCCTGCACGATGCGGCGGTACAGGAAACTCCACGCCGGAGCGCCGTGGCAGAACAGGATCGCCGGTCCGGTCCCCTCGTCGATGTAGTGGACCCTGCCCGCGGACGACTCGAACCACCGCGACTCGAACGGGTACAGCTCCCTGTCGGGAACGAAATCGACCATCATCGGGCCCCCTCCCTCGAATGCCGGTCTCCATGGTGTCCCCGTCCCGGCAGGCGCGGCAACGAGTCTGATGTCACGTCGGAAGCCGGGTTCGACCGGCACGAGCGGGCGGAGCGTCTCGGCGCGATCGGACGGTGTACGTCGGCCGGGAGCGCGCAGTAGAGTCCGCCTGAAACTTGCTGCAAGTTCTTGCACGCCGAGAGGTCCAGCCATGCCCGGATTCGCCCCGCCCGTCGCCGATGAGCGTTCGGCGCTCACCGCCTACCTCGCCCACCAGCGGCGCGCGCTGCAGGTGACCGCGCACGGGCTGACCGATGCGCAGGCCCGACTGACGCCCTCCGCCGGCGAGTTGAGCATCGGCGGGCTGATCAAGCACGCCGCGCGGTGCGAGACCTTCTGGACCGGCCTGGTGCTCCAGGAGCAGCGTGGGCCGCAGCGGCAGGCGGACGAGTCGGACGCGGACGAGTTCCGGCTCGGCCCGGACGAGACGCTGGCCGAGGTGCTGGCCGCGTACGCCGAGGCGGCCGCGCGGACGGACGCGGTGATCGCCGGTATTCCGGACCTGGGGCAGGCCGTTCCGGTGCCGCAGGGTCTTCCGTGGTTTCCCGCGGAGGTCGGGGCGTGGTCGGTCCGCTGGGTCCTGCTGCATCTGATCGAGGAGACGGCCCGGCACGGCGGCCACGCCGACGTCATCCGCGAGAGCGTGGACGGCGCGACCCTCTATCCGTTGCTCGCCGCGGCCGAGGCGTGGCCCGACCCGTGGTTCCGGCCGTGGGAACCGGCGTCCGCGAGTGCGGCGGGGCGGTAGCCACAGCCCCCGGCTGACGGGGGGTCGGCCCGGGCGCCGGGCGGGGCCGGTGCTCGCGTGCTGAGACGCGGCTCCTGCGGCCGCGCCCGCTGATCTACGCTCCCGGGCATGTCACAGCCGATACGCCTGCACATCCTGATCACCACCCTGCCGGGCCGCGGCCGGGAGCAGGTGGACGCCTTCGAGCGGCTCGCGCCGCTCGTGCGGGCCGAGGACGGGTGCCTGCAGTACGACCTGCACCGGGTGGTGGGCGATCCGGACCGGTTCGTCCTCGTCGAGCGCTGGGCGTCGCGGGCGGCGTTGGCCGCTCACGACGTCACGGCGCACATGGTCGCCGCCGATGCCGCCAACCGGGCGTTCAGGGCGGGGCCGGCGCAGGTGGTCGAGCTCGGCGCCGAGCCGTTGGCGTGAACCGCCACGGCGCTCCCGGTGGTACCGCGGTACTACGCACCGGTCGGTGATCATCCCGGGGTACCGCGGTCCGGGCGGCCCGCGGATCTAGCGTTCTCGGTGAGGCGGTCGGTACGGTCCGGCCCCCGTGGACGTAGGGGTGACCGATGATCGAGGCACACCGGCTGACGAAGCGGTACGGGGAGAAGACGGCGGTCGACGGGTTGGACTTCACCGTCCGGCCGGGCACGGTGACGGGCTTCCTCGGGCCGAACGGCGCGGGCAAGTCGACCACGATGCGGATGATCGTCGGCCTGGACGCGCCGACCAGCGGGTCGGTGCGGGTGAACGGCCGCCGGTACGCCGAGCACCGTGCGCCGCTGCAGGAGGTCGGCGCGCTGCTGGAGGCGAAGTCGATCCACCCGGGGCGGTCGGCGTTCAACCACCTGATGGCGCTGGCCCACACCCACGGCATTCCGCGCAGCCGGGTGGAGGAGGTCATCGGTCTCACGGGTCTGCAGTCGGTCGCCGGGAAGCGGGCGGGGGCGTTCTCGCTCGGCATGGGCCAGCGACTCGGGATCGCGGCCGCGCTGCTGGGCGATCCGGCGACGGTGATGCTGGACGAGCCGGTGAACGGTCTCGATCCGGAGGGCGTGCTGTGGATCCGCAACCTCCTGACCGGCCTGGCCGAGGAGGGCCGTACCGTCTTCGTCTCCTCGCACCTGATGAGCGAGGTCGCGCTGGTCGCGGACCACCTGATCGTGGTCGGACGCGGCCGCCTGCTCGCCGACACCACCGTGCAGGACCTGGTCCGGCAGGCGGGCGGCGACGCGGTGCACGTGGCGACGGCCGATCCGGCCCGGCTGCGCGAGGTCCTGGCCGGCCCCGGGGTGGAGATCACCGGCCGGGCGGGCGCCGAGGAGCTGCTCGTGACGGGTCTGACGGCGCGCGAGATCGGCCTGAAGGCGGCGGAGCACTCGATCGCCCTGTTCGAGCTGTCCACCCGGACGGTCTCCCTGGAGGAGGCGTTCATGGACCTCACCCGCGACGCCGTGGAGTACCACGGCACCACCACCGGCACCACCGGAACCCCCACCACCACCGGCATCGAGACCTCGAGGAGCGCGGCATGAGCACCATCGCACCGAGCCAGACCCCGGCGCCCGCCGCCGAGCGGCCCGCCCGTCCCGCCTACCGGGTGACCGGAGCGCGCGTGCTGCGCGCGGAGTGGGCGAAGATGTGGTCGCTGCGCTCCACCTGGATCACCCTCGGCCTGGGGCTGCTGTTCCTGATCGCGTTCGGTCTGATCGCCGCGTACCAGTTCAAGTCGCGGATCACCTCCGGCCGCCACATGGACCGCGACTTCGCGGACGCGACCGCGCTCAGCCTGTCGCTGTTCGGCACCAACTTCGCGCAGCTGGCGCTCGGGGTGCTCGGCGTGCTGGTCGCCGCCGGCGAGTACTCGACCGGCATGATCCGCTCCACGCTGGCCGCCGTGCCGCGCCGCCTGCCGGTCCTGTGGTCCAAGGCGGCGGTGTTCGGCGCGGTGGCGCTGGTGGTCGGTACGGCCGGGGTGTTCGTCGCGTTCCTCGCGGACAGCGGCATCGTCGCGAGCACCCGCGCCGCGATGACCCTGTCCGACGCCGGTGTGGTGCGCAGCCTGCTGGGCGCGGGTCTGTACCTCGGCCTGGTCGGGGTGACGGGTGTCGCGCTGGGTGCGCTGCTGCGGTCGGTGGCGGGTGGCATCTCGGTGCTGGTGGCGTCGCTGATGCTGGTTCCGGGTCTGGTGTCGCTGCTGCCGAGCTCGTGGCAGGACCACATCAGCCCGTACCTGCCGAGCCACGCCGGTGAGGCGATGTTCGCCCTGCACCACGACACGACGACGCTGTCGCCGACGGCCGGTCTGCTGGTGTTCCTGCTGTGGACGGCTGCGGCGCTGGCCGGGGCGGCCGTGCGGCTGGTGCGCACCGACGCCTGAGAGACTGCGAGCCTGCCTGTCGCGGCGCCCGACCCGACCGATCCGGTCCGGTCCGGCGCCGCGACGACGCAGTTCCCCGCCGGGCTACCCGCCGGGCTACCCGCCGACCCTCCCGCAGGATGGACAGGTGAGATCCATGAACCACGAGGCGACCACCTCCCCCGCCGCGTCCGAGGCGGTGGGCGGCGACCTGCTGTCGGGGCATCCGCTCGTCGTCCGGCTCGCCCGCGCCGGTCGGCGCCTGCGGCGGCTGGACCGCGACCACCCGTGGATCCTGGACGCCGCGGTGGTGACCGTGGTGTTCCTGGTGTTCTGCGTCCCCGACCTCCTGCACGGCATCGGCATCGTCGGCGGCGACCACGACGGGGGCCAGCACGAGCACCGGATCGCCTTCACCCACCTCCCCGTCCCGGCCATGCTGGCCCTGCAGGTGGGCCTGCTGACACCGCTGCTGTGGCGGCGGCGCCGGCCGACGGCCGCGTTCGGCGCGGTGATGGCGGTGTTCGTGCTGCAGTGGGCGATCGGTGCGGCGCTGCGCGCGGACGTGGCGCTGCTGGTGGCCCTGTACAGCCTGGCGCTGCACGGGCGGCTGCGGCATCTGGCGTGGGCGTGCGCCGCCGTGGTGGGCGGCATGGCGGTGGTGGCGGTACGGGTGTCGGTCGCCGTGTCGGTGTGGGACGGGCTGTTCTTCCTCTGCGCCGCGGCGACGGCCGCGGCCGCGCTCGGGATCGCGGTACGGATCCGGCGGGCGCAGCTGGCGGGCCTGCGGGAGCGTGCGGCCAGGCTGGAGATCGAGCGCGACCAGCGCAGTCGGCTGGCGGCGGCGACCGAGCGGACCCGGGTGGCCCGGGAGATGCACGACATCATCGGCCACAACCTGTCGGTGATCATCACCCTGGCGGACGGCGGCGCGTATGCGGCGCAGGCGGCGCCGGAGCGCGGCCGGGAGGCACTGGAGCTGATCGGCGACGCGGGCCGGCAGGCGCTCGGGGAGCTGCGGCGGATGCTCGGGGTGCTGCGGGAGCGCGAGGACGGCGGCGGCCCGGAGCTGGCCCCGCAGCCGGGCATCGCCGACCTGGACGGGCTGTGCGCCCGGATCCAGGCGGCCGGACCGCAGGTCGCCTACCGGTCGGAGGGCGAGGTGGACGGGCTGGACCGCGGGGTGCAGCTGATGGCGTACCGGATCGTGCAGGAGGCGCTGACCAACTCGCTGAAGCACGCCGGGCCGCGGACCAGGGCGCACGTCACGGTCGCGGCCGGGGACGGCCGGCTGCGGGTGCGGGTCGACGACAGCGGTCCGCCGGGGGCGGCCGCGGCGCGCCCGGCCGGTGAGGGGCACGGAATCGCGGGGATGCGGGAGCGGGCGGCGCTGTACGGTGGCACGGTCGTGGCAGGGCCCGCAGTCGGAAGGGGATGGTCGGTCGTGGCCGATCTCGATCTCTCGCCCGCCTTCGACGCCGCGGGCGGTCCGGCGTGACGACCGTCCTGATCGTCGACGACCAGCCGCTGCAGCGCTACGGCTTCCGGATGCTGCTGGAGAGCCAGCCGGACACCACCGTGGTCGGCGAGGCCGGGCACGGCGCGGAGGCGGTGCGCCTCACCGCGGAGCTGCGGCCCGATGTGGTGCTGATGGACATCCGGATGCCGGGCATGGACGGCATCGAGGCGACCCGGCTGATCATCGCGGCCGGCGGGCGCTCGCGGGTGCTCGTGCTGACCACGTTCGACCTGGACGAGTACGCGCATGCCGCGCTGCGCGCCGGGGCCAGCGGTTTCCTGCTGAAGGACGCCCGGCCGGAGGAACTGCTGTCGGGGATCCGGGCGGTGGCGGAGGGCGATGCGGTGGTGGCGCCCGCGGTGACCCGGCGGCTGCTCGACGCGTACGCCCACCGCCTGCCCGGGCACGCGCCGGCGGCCGCCGCGGATCCGCGGCTGGCGGCGCTGACGGAGCGCGAGCGGGAGGTGCTGGTCGCGGTCGGCCGGGGCTGGACCAATGGGGAGATCGCGCGGCGCCTGGTGCTGTCGGAGTCGACGGTGAAGACCCATGTCAGCCGGATACTGGCCAAGGTCGGGGCCCGGGACCGGGTGCAGGCCGTGATCTTCGCCTACGACCTGGGGCTGACCCGGCCCAATCCGCCCGGCTGACCCGATCCCTCGGCCGGTGCCGCGGCGGTGTCCGGGCGCGGTACGACCCGGGTGGCGGCGGCCAGCCAGCCGGCGGCCAGCAGCCACCCGCCGAGGACGTCCAGCGGCCAGTGCACCCCGAGGTAGACCCGGCTGAGGCCGATCACGACCGCGAAGCCGGCCGCGCCCGCCACCGCGGCCCGCGTCGCGGAGGGACGGACCCGGACGATCGCGAGGACCAGCAGGCCCGCGCAGACGGTGGCGGTGAAAGCGTGGCCGGAGGGGAAGGCGAAACCGGAGGCGGCGACAGCCCGGTCCGCCAGCGGCGGCCGCGGCCGGCCGAAGGCGTGCATGAGACCCTGGCGCACGAGTTGGCCGGCGATCAGCCACACCAGGGGCGCCAGTAGCAGTGCTGCGGCCCGGCGGCGGGGCCGCGGGGCGGGCAGGGCCCGGAGGGCGAGGGCGCCGGCGGCCGCGGCCAGGAGGTAGGGGAAGACGCCGGTGCCGAGCGAGGTGACCGCGACGGCCACCGCACGGGCGGCGGGCGGCCGGTGGGCGGCGCACCAGTCGACGGCGGCCTGCTCGAAGCCGAACGGCGCCCAGCCGTTGGCGGCGATCAGCGCGGCGAGCACCGCGAACAGCGCCCACGCGGTGACGGCGACGGCGACCCACCTGCGCCCGGTCCCGATCATGCGGCCAGCCATGCGCGCAGCGTACCGGAGCGGGCCCGGTCCACCAGGCCGTGGCCGTGTCCGGCGAGCAGCGCCAGCCCGTAGCCGGCCGCTGTCCCGACCAGCGCGCCGAGGACGACGTCGTGCGGGTAGTGCACGCCGACCGCCACCCGGGAGACACCCATGGCCGCGGCGAGGAGCAGGGCGAGGAAGCCGATCCGGCGGTCGACCAGCCACAGCGCGGCCGCGCCGGCGAACGCGATGACGGTGTGGTTGCTCGGCAGCGACCAGTCCCCCACCCCGGGGCAGGCCTCCAGGGTGGTCCCGGCGGGCAGGACCTGGCACGGGCGGGGTTCGCGCAGCACGCCCTTGAGCAGGGTGTCGGCCGCGAACGCCGCGATCACGCACAGCGGCGCGGCGAGCGCCCGGGCCATCGTCGCGTTGTCGGCATGGCGGGCCCGCCACCACGCGGCGAGCATCAGCACGGCCAGCAGTCCCAGCCCGTAGGCGGAGAACGCCGCGACCGCGTCCCGCGCCGCGGCGGGCAGGTGCTGGGCGAAGTGGTCGATGCGCAGGTACAGGCCGCCGTCGACGGGACGGCCGTCGAACGCCAGCAGGGTGCGGCCGGCCGTCATCGCGCCCTCGCCTGTCGGCGCGAGCGCACCAGCTCCAGCACCAGCGGCAGCAGCGAGACCGCGACGACCACGGCGACGATGGGCAGCAGGTAGTGGTCGACGTTGGGGACGGAGGAGCCGAGGGCGTACCCGGCGAGGACCAGGCCGAAGGTCCACCCCAGGCCGCCGACGACCTGCCAGAGGGTGAAGGTGCGGGCGTCCACGCCGAGCGCGCCCGCCAGCGGGTTGAGCACGGTGCGCACCACCGGCACGAAGCGGGCGAGGACGACGGCCTTGCCGTGGCCGTACCGGTTCAGCAGCTCCTCGGCGCGGACCGCCCCTGCGTGCAGGTGTTTGCTGCGGGAGCGGGCCAGCAGCGCCGGCCCGCCGCGGCGGCCGATGAAGTAGCCGACCTGGGCGCCGGCGAGGGCGCCGACCGCCGCCGCGGCGAGGACCTGGGCGAGGTCGAGGTGGGGGCCGCTGTGGGCGCCGGTGGTGCACAGCAGGCCGGCGGTGAACAGCAGCGAGTCGCCGGGCAGGAAGAACCCGACCAGCAGCCCGGTCTCCGCGAAGAGCACCACGGCGATGCCCAGGGCGCCGAACGCGCCCAGCAGGGAGCCCGCGTCCAGCGGGTTGACAGCCATCAGGCTGGACGGGAGGTCCATCGGTTGCGCCTTTCCTCGATAACCGGATGCGGAGGGATGCTGACGGGGTACTGACGGATGCGGTCGGCCGGTTTCGGCCGGTGGTCAGGCCGCGGGACGGAGTTCGCGCCGCTCGGTGGCGCCGAGGGCGGCGACGGCGACGGCGATGACCGCGGCAAGGACGAGGCTGACCGGGCCGGTGCCGAGGTCGAGGCCGCCGCGCTGGTGGCTGACGCCGGCCCAGTCCGCGAAGCACGCGCCGAGCGGCCGGGTGAGGACGTACGCCCACCAGAAGGTGAGGACGGGCGACATCCCCGGCAGCCGGCGGAGCAGCGCCGGCAGTGCGATCAGGGCGGCGAACAGCAGCCCGGACGGCAGGTAGCCCCAGCCGAGGGTGGCGGCGGTCAGGTCGCCGACGGCGGTGCCGAGCGCGAAGGTCGCCATCACCGCCGACCAGTAGAAGACCTCGCGGCGCCCGCCGGTCACGGTCTCGACCGCGAGGGTCCCCTCGGTGCGGCGCCACACGGCGAAGATCAGGACGAGGACGGCGGCGAACGCGGACGCCGACACCGCGTACGGCACGCCGAGGGCGACGTGCGCGACGTCGGCGGCCATGGTGCCGAACACGCTGACCATCACCACCGCCGACCAGTAGACGGCCGGCACGTAGCGGCGGGAGCGGGCCTGCGCGAGGAGGGCGACGGCCAGGAGCAGGCCGGCCGAGCCGACCGCCGGGATCGGCCCGAGGGCGCGGGCGAGGTAGTCGGAGGTGGTCTCGCCCATACCGGTGGTGAGGATCTTGACGACCCAGAACACCGCGGTCACCTGCGGCACCTTGCTCCAGACGGGCCGCTCGGGGGCGGCCGGGTGCCGGAGGGTCGAGGCCGGGGAAGTCGTCGCGCCCACGTGGGGGTCGCTCCTTTCTGCACGGCGCGGTCGGACCGCGCCGACTCGTCGGTTCAGCCGCCCAGAACCGTGTTGGCGGTGATGGTGTCGCTGGCGCCGTCGACGACCACCGCGTGCCGCACCCCGTCGGGGCCGAGCACGACCGCCCGCCAGGCCCGGCCGCCGCCCTGTTCGGTGACTGCGCTCAGGGACTCGACCTTGCCGCCGGGGACGGCGGACGAGGCTTTGACCACGGCGTCGGCGGCATCGAGCGACGGCAGCGGCGCCGGAGCGTGCCGGCCGGCCGTGGCGGCGCGCGTCCCGCCCTGCCCGTCGCGATCGTGCCGCTCGCCACCCCTCGCGGTCCCGGCGAAGCGGCCGCCGGACTCGTGGCCCTCACCCGCGTGGTGGATCACCGCCGCGGCCGCGCCACCACCGATCACCACCACGACCGCGCCGGCGGCGACCCAGCGCGCGGAGCGGCTGCTCAGCCACCGGCCGGCCCGCCCGTCGCGCGTACGGTCACCGCCCGGCTGCCCCTGCGGCTCAACGGTGCCCATCGGCTCACTCATCTTCCCGCCCCGGATCCTCCGGCCGGCCCGGGCCCTGTGCCCGGACGACAATGCCCAGCATGGCGGGGTGGCGCTGAAGGGATGCTGAAGACCTGAAGACGCCTTCAGCTTCCCGGCTGCGGAACCTGCCACCCTGGTGGGTATGCGCGTACTGGTGGTGGAAGACGAGCGTCGGATGGCCCTGGCCCTGCAGCACGGGCTGACCGCCGAGGGCTTCACCGTCGACATCGCCCACGACGGCCCGACCGGGCTCGCCAAGGCGACCGACCACCCGTACGACGTGGTCATCCTCGACATCATGCTGCCCGGACTCAACGGCTACCGGGTGTGCTCGCGCCTGCGGGCCGCCGGGAACGACGTCGCCATCCTGATGCTCACCGCGAAGGACGGCGAGTGGGACGAGGCCGAGGCCCTGGACACCGGCGCCGACGACTACCTCTCCAAGCCGTTCTCGTTCGTCGTGCTCGTCGCCCGGCTCCGCGCCCTGGCCCGCCGCACCGGCAGCCGCGCGCCGCGCCGCACCGTCCTGGGCGATCTGGTGGTCGACTCCGCCGCCCGTACCTGCAGCCGGGCCGGCGTCGCCATCCCGCTCACCCCGCGCGAGTTCGCCGTCCTGGACCACCTGGCGCGCCGCGCCGGCGAGGCGGTCTCCAAGCGGGAGATCCTCGACGAGGTCTGGGACAGCGGTCCGGACAGCGACCCGAACACCGTCGAGGTCCACGTCAGCGCACTGCGGCGCAAGATCGACACGCCGTTCGGCCGCGCCGCCGTCCAGACCGTGCGCGGCGCCGGCTACCGACTGGCGGCCGACGGTGGCTGAGCCGGGCCGCCTCGGGGCCCTGCGCCGGAGATTCCGCGAGGCGCTGGGCCGCGTCGCCGGGCACCCCCGGGTCGCCGCCCTGGTCAGCCGGCTCGACCCGAGCTCGGTCCGCACCCGCACCACGCTCGCCGCGTGCGCCAGCGTCGCCGTCGTCCTGCTCACCGCCTCCGCGGCGCTGCTCCTGGTGCTGCGCGCCAACCTGCAGCACACGGTGGAGACCGGGGCCCGCGAGCAGGCCGCCGCCATCGCCCGCCTCGCCACCGACGGGCACCTCACCCAGCAGCTCCCGCTGGACCACGGAACCGACTTCATCCAGGTCGTCGACGCGCACGGCACGGTGATCGCCGCCAGCCAGAACCTCGCCGGCCACCCCGTCCTCCCGCCCACCGGCACCCAGTCGGGCCACAGCACCTTCAACCTCGGCGTGCTCGGCGACGAGCACCACCAGGGCGTCACCACGGTGACCGCCGACACGCCCGACGGCCCGGTCACCATCCACGTCGGCGCGTCGCTGCGCACCGCCGACGCGGCCGAGGACCTCACCACCGCCGCCCTCGGCGGCCTGTGCAGCCTGCTGCTGGTCACGGTCGGCGTCCTCACCTGGCGGACCACCGGCCGGGCCCTGCGCCCGGTCGAGGCGATCCGCTCGGAGGTGGCCGCCATCGGCGACCGCGACCTGGACCGCCGGGTCCCCCGGCCGCGCAGCCAGGACGAGATCGCCCGCCTCGCGGACACCATGAACGCCATGCTGGAACGGCTCGAAGCCGCCGGCGCCCGTCAGCGCCGGTTCATCGCCGACGCCTCGCACGAGCTGCGCAGCCCGCTGGCCGTCCTGCGGACCCAGCTCGAGGTCGCACGCACCCACCCCGACCCCGAGGTCCGGGCCGACATGGTGGCCGGCGCGCTGCAGGACACCGAACGGCTCCAGGACCTCGCCGGCGACCTGCTGCTGCTCGCCCGGCTCGACGCCTCCGGGCACCGGCTGGCCGGCGAGGCGGTCGACCTCGCCGACCTCGTCCGCACCATCGTCGGGGCCCGCACCGGTGACCCGCACCCGGTCACCGTCGACACCCCGGACGACGCCGACGCCAGCGTCACGGGGAACGCCCTGTGGCTCGGGCGGCTGCTGACCAACCTGCTGGACAACGCCCAGCGACACGCGCGGCACGCCGTCACGGTCCGTCTGGTCGCCGACCCGCCCGGCGGCCGGCTCACCCTGGACGTCACCAACGATGGGCCGCCGGTCGACCCCGCCGACCGCGAGAAGATCTTCGAACGCTTCGCCCGCCTCGACGACGCGCGCAGCCGCGACGACGGCGGCACCGGACTCGGCCTGCCCATCGCCCGCGACATCGCCTCGGTCCACGGCGGAACGCTGACCGTCCTCGACACGCCGAGCGGCACAACCTTCCGCACCACTCTTCCCACCGCGGCGGACGGCCACCGCTGAGGCACGACCCACGCTGAGTCACGGCCCGCGGGGGATCGAACGCAAACGGCCGGCCGCGCCCGGGGACCGCCGCCGCAGTGGCGGTGGTCCCGGCGCGACCGGCCCTCGGATCAAGCCTCGGAAGAGGCCTCGGATCAGGCCTCGACGATGCCGGAGGCCGCGATCTCGACCTTGCCCTTGGGGGCGCCGGACTGCGAGCCCAGGGCCTCGATCTGGTCCACGAGCTCCTGGCCCGAGACGACCTCGCCGAAGACGACGTGCTTGCCGTCGAGCCACGGGGTGACCACCGTGGTGATGAAGAACTGCGAGCCGTTGGTGTTGCGGCCGGCGTTCGCCATCGACAGCAGGTACTTGCGGTCGTGCTTCAGCTGGAAGTTCTCGTCCTCGAACTTCGCGCCGTAGATGCTCTTGCCGCCGGTGCCGTTGTGGTTGGTGAAGTCACCGCCCTGCAGCATGAACTGGGGGATGATGCGGTGGAAGCCGGAGCCGGCGTAGCCGAAGCCGTTCTGGCCGGTGGCCAGCTCACGGAAGTTGCGCGCGGTCTTCGGGACGACGTCGTCGAACAGGTTGAAGACGATGCGGCCCGCGGGGGCGCCGTTGATGGTGATGTCGAAGTAGACGTTGCTCATGGGCTTCATCCTTTCACTCCTGGTGCTGTACGCGCCTCATCACTCATCGTGATCCCCGTCGCGACCCGGATCCGGCCAGGTCAGGCGGACGATCTCGCCCAGCTCCAGGGCCGCGTGGACCGTGCCGTCGGGGCCGACGGCGATGCCGTGCGGCTCGGCGCCGGGGATGTCGAGGTCGTGGGCGGTGTACGCGCCGGCGGGGGTCAGCGACCCGATCCGGCCGGCGGCCCACTCGGTGAACCAGAGCCGCCCGTCCGGCCCGGCGGCGACGGCGTGCGGCCGGGCCGCCCGGTCGGGCAGCGGGTACTCCGTCACCTTGCCGTCGACGGTGATCCGGCCGACCTGGCCGGCGCCGATCTCGACGAACCACAGCGCGCCGTCGCCGCCCGGCGCCAGGCCGACCGGGGCGGCGCCGGCCGTGGGCAGCGGGTGGACGGTGACCTCGCCATCGACGGTGATCCGGCCGATCGCGTGGGCCTGGTTGAGGGTGAACCAGAGCGCGCCGTCCGGCCCGGCCGCGATCATCGACGGGAAGGCGCCGGCCGTCGGCAGCGGGTACTCGGTCACCTCGCCGTCCACCGTGATCCGGCCGATCCGGTCGGCGTTCAGCTGGGTGAACCACAGGGCGCCGTCCGGCCCGGCCGCGATGCCGTACGGGCCGCAGCCCTCGGTCGGCAGCGCGAAGGAGCGCGCCCGGCCGTCCACGGTGATCCGGCCGATCCGGTGGTCGCGCATCCGGGTGAACCAGAGCGCGCCGTCCGGCCCCGCGGTGATCACCGCGGGCCCGCAGTCCGGCGCGTCGAGGCCGTACCTGGCCACCGTGCCGTCCCCGGCGAGCCGTCCGATCTCCCCGGCGTGGACCAGCGTGAACCAGACTCCG
The DNA here is from genome assembly GCF_024172095.1 of Kitasatospora cinereorecta. Classification (GTDB taxonomy): domain Bacteria; phylum Actinomycetota; class Actinomycetes; order Streptomycetales; family Streptomycetaceae; genus Kitasatospora; species Kitasatospora cinereorecta. The sequence goes on from NZ_JAMZDX010000004.1 coordinate 943,160, forward strand.
CCGTCCGGACCGACCACGAGCCCGTACGGCCCGGCCCGGCCGTCCGACACCTCGAACCGCTCGACCGTCATCGGCCGCCCCCTTGTGCCTGTACCACCTGCCATGATCAACCTACAACGTCCCGGGGGCCTTGCCGCAAGACCCCGACGGTGGCGCAGAATCGACGCCCTGACCCCGCATCAGGGGCAGGAATCAAGGGGACTTGGGGGCGTGGGATGCGCATTCTGCTGTCGACGTACGGCTCGCGGGGAGACGTCGAACCGCTGGTGGAACTCGCCGCGCAGCTACGGGAGTCCGGTGCGCAGGTGCGCGTCTGCGCGCCACCGGACGAGGAGTTCGCGCAGCTGCTGGCCCGGGTCGGCCTGCCGGTGGTGCCGGTCGGCCGGCCGATGCGCACGATGGCGCGGCCGTCCTCGGCGGCGGAAGCCGGCCGGCGGGTGGCCGAACTGGCCGCGCAGTTCGACGCGGTCCTCGCGGCGGCCCAGGGCTGCGACGCGATCCTGGCGACCGGCCTCGCGCACTTCTCCTCCCGCTCGGCGGCGGAGAAGCTGGGCATCCCGTACGTCTACGCGACCTTCTGCTCGTTCCTGCTCCCGACGCCGCACCACGCGCCGCCCGCCGCCCTGCTGCCGGCGGCGGGGCAGGAGCCGGCCCCCGAGGGGGCGGACAACCGGACGCTGTGGGAGCTGAACGCGCAGCTCTTCGACACGCTGCACGGCGAGGCGCTCAACGCCCATCGGGCGTCGGTCGGCCTGCCGCCGGTCTCCGGCGTCCGCGACTTCATCCTCACCGACCGGCCGTGGCTGGCGTCCGACCCGCTGCTCGACCCGTGGCAGGAGACCCCGGAGCTCGGCGTCGTCCACACCGGCGCGTGGCTCCTGCCCGACGAACGCCCGCTGCCCGCCGACCTGCTGGCGTTTCTGGACGCCGGCGCGCCGCCGGTCTGGGTCGGCCTCGGCAGCACCCGGCACGCCTCCGCGGAGATCGCCCGGGTCGCCGTCGAGGCGGTCCGCGCCCAGGGTCGCCGGGTCCTGCTCGGACGCGGCTGGGCGGAGCTCGTCCCGGTCGACGACCGGGACGACTGCTTCGCGGTCGGCGAGGTCAACCAGCAGCGGCTGTTCCGCCGGGTCGCGGCGGTCGTCCACCACGGCGGAGCGGGCACCACGACGACGGCCGCCCGGGCGGGCGCGCCGCAGGTCGTGGTCCCCCAGGGCGCCGACCAGCCGTACTGGGCCCGCCGGGTGGCCGACCTCGGTGTCGGCGCCGCGGTGGACGGCCCGCTGCCGACCGTCGAGGCCCTGTCGGCCGCGCTCGCCACGGCTCTGTCGCCCCAGGTCCAGGCCCGGGCGGTCACTGTGGCGGGCGCGGTCCGCACCGACGGGGCCGCGGTGGCGGCCGAACGACTGCTGGAGGCGGTGAGCCGCGGCGCGGCGGGCTGAACCCGGCGCTCACAGGGTGCCGAGGCGGCGGCCCAGCTCCTCGAGGTAGTCGTCGCCGTAGGCGGCCGCCACGTCGGCGAGGTCGATCATCGGCGGGAGGTCGGCCGTCGTCTGCCGTTCGGCGAGGAAGACCGCGGTCTCCGCCACGATCCGCTCCTCGTCGACGCTGGCCAGCCGCAACTGGTCGACGGTCGCCTCGGTGGCCTGGAAACGGGAGAGGACCGTGTCGCCGCTGCCCGGGAAGGTCACGAGGTACTCGTGGTCACCCAGGGGTTCGACCGAGATGTCCATGATCATGGCACTGTCCTTTCTCCCTGCGGCCGCCGGCAGGTGACCCGCGTCCGGCGCCCTCGCCGCCTCCATGGTGGCGCGCGGCGCGGCGACTCGCCGGTGGATCGTGCACGGCGCGCCGGTACCGTCGGCCTTCCGGGTCTCCGGGTCCGGGCGGACCTCAGGGTGTGGCGCCGATCGGAACGGCCATGGACGCGGCTTCGGTGGCGTCGACGGGCACGGCGGCTTCGGGACGGCGCAGGTCGAGCACGATGAGGACGGCGGCGGCGACGCCCAGGTAGACGAGCAGGGTGGTCAGGGCCTGGCCGGTCCCGTGGCCGTCGAAGTAGATCGTGCGGTGCAGCAGGAGGTAGCCGTTGCGGGGCGGCAGCCAGGGCCCGATGTCGCGCCAGAAGGCGGGCAGGTACGGCACTCCGCTGGCGCCGCCGGAGGACGGGTTGCCGAACAGGACGATCACGACGACGGTCACCAGGGTGCCCACCGGACCGAGCAGCTTCTGCAGGATCGCGGCGACGAAGGCGACCACGGCGACGATCAGCGCGCAGATCGGCCAGGTGATCCAGAACTTGCCGCTGGGGAAGCCCTGCAGCCAGTAGCAGACGATCACATCGATGAGCAGGCCGCTGACGAGGGCGAAGCCGGCGAGCTGGGCGGCGCGCCAGCGGCCGGCCGCCCGGCCGGTGGCGGCCATCAGCAGGGTCGAACTCATGTACCCGCCGATGAGCAGCGGAACCAGCATCAAGCCCTGCACCAGGCCGAACGGGTCCTTGGGCGCCAGCGGTGTCGGGGCGTACTGCTGCACCGTCAGGGTCTGCCCGGTGGCCTTGGCCGCCGCCTCGAACCTCACCGCGAGGTCGAGCGGCGCCAGGTCGCTCATGGACGGCACCACGATCAGCGTGTTCGAGGTGCCGGTGGAGACCAGCGCGCCGAAGATCCGCGCCTGGTCCATCGCGGTCTTGGCCGCAGCTTCGTCCGGGTACGGGGTGACCTTCAGCGAGATGGCCTGCTCGGCCGCGGCCAGGACGGGCGAGGTGCCGACGGTGCCGAACGGCAGATCGGTGGCCTTGGGGGCGTGCGAGGCGCTCATGTAGTTCGTCGCGAACAGGCACTGCATGACGGCGCAGACGCCCAGCGCCACGAGGATCGGGATCAGGCCCCGCCGGCGGTCGGGCGGAGCTGCCGCGGGAGCGGCGGGCGCCGCCCCGTGGGCTTCCCGGGCAGCCGCCCTGGCCGGTCGGATGCGGCCGTACCAGGCGATGACGGCGGTGCCGGCGAAGGCGTAGAGGAACAGGACGACGAGCGGGGTGGAGATGTCGCTCCCGCCGAAGTAGAGCACGTGATTGATCAGCGTGACCGCGCTCTGCGGCGGAAGGAGCACGCCGATGTTGCGCCAGTAGACCGGCAGCAGGTAGGTGCCCAGCCCACCTGCGGGCGGGCCGCCGATGACGATGAAGAGCACCGCCACGAGCAGGGTGCCCATCCTGCCCACCATGGCCTGCAGCGCGGCCGCGGCCAGCGCCACCGCCGAGGTGACGAGCCAGAAGCACGGCAGGAGCGGCCAGAAGTGGCTGCTGGAGTACGCGCCGATGCCCAGTCCGGCGATCAGGTCGGTCAGCACTGCGCCCACCAGCGCGTATCCGGCCAGAATGACCGCGCGCCACGGCGCGGCGGCGGTGCCGTGAGCCGCCTTGTAGACCAGCACGGCCGCCAGGTACCCGCCGATCAGCAGGGGCAGCAGCAGGAGCGAGGTCACGGCGCCGACCGGGTCGGTGGCGGCCAGCGGTGCGATCGTCTGCACGGTCACCGGCCGGCCCAGGTCGTGCGCCGCCGCCAGGAACGCCGGCTCCACTTCGGTCTGACCGAAGAAGCTCTTCGCCGGGACCACGATCAGCGTGTCGGACGAACCGCCGCTGACGTACGCGCCGTACAGCTCGCCCTGCTCGGCCGCACCGGTGACGGCCGACGTGTCCGGATAGGCCGTCAGGGCCAGTCCGGTTCTCGACGCCACGGCGGCGACGACGGGAGAGGGCGGCCCGACCACACCGAAGGGCATGTTCCGCGGCACCAGCAGTTGTTGGGCACTGACGAGGGACAGCGCGAGCATGGCCTGCGCGAAGAGCACCAGCCCCAGCGCGACGGCGGTCCGCACGGCGGCGCTCCGGCCGCCGGCAGCCGAGGAAGCCCGGGGCGGTCGGCTCGTCATGTTCTGTCCTCCGGTCGGCTGTCGCGTCCGCAGCCATCACGACACAGGCCCGACCGGGCGGCAACTCGGGCCCGCGGCCGCCTGACGGTCCTCCGATGACCTCGCGTCATGCCACGACAAATGGTACATAACGGATACGCTGCGTCATGGACCCCGCGACATCGGAGAGCTCATGGACCGCTACCCGCCCATTGCCGACCACGGCCTGGTGGGAGACCTGCAGACCGCCGCGCTGATCTCCTCGCAGGGCGTCGTGGACTGGTTCGCCGCTCCGCGGTTCGACGCGCCGAGCATCTTCGCGGCCCTGCTGGACCACGACCGCGGCGGGTACTTCCACCTGGCGCCGGTGGAGCACGATCCGACCTGCCGTCAGCTGTACTACCCGGACACCGCCGTCCTGGTCACCCGGTTCATGTCCGAGGACGGCGTGGGCGAGGTCATCGACTGGATGCCGCCGCACGACAGCACCCGGGTGTCGGACCGGCACACCCTGATCCGCGCGGTCCGCGCGGTCCGCGGCACCGTCCGGTTCGAGCTCGACTGCCGGCCGCGCTTCGACTACGGCCGCGCCGACCACCAGGTGACCGTCGACGGCGGGGACGCCGTCTTCCGCGCCCCCGGGGCGGCGCTGCATCTGCGGGCGCTGTTCCCGCTGCACCGGGCGGACCGCGACGTCCGCGGCGGGGTCACCCTCAACGCCGGCGAGACCTCGGGCGTCGTCATGACGGCCTGCGGACCGGACGGCGAGGCCCCGCCGCCGCCCACGGTCGACGGGCTCACCGACGCGCTGTGGGAGGCCGTCGACTACTGGCAGAGCTGGGTGCGCCAGTCGAACTACCGGGGCCGGTGGCCGGACGCGGTCCACCGGTCCGCGATCACCCTGAAGCTGCTCACCTACGCCCCGACCGGAGGGATGGTGGCGGCGCCCACGATGGGCCTGCCGGAGCAGGTCGGCGGTGAGCGCAACTGGGACTACCGCTTCACCTGGGTGCGCGACGCGTCGCTGTCGGTGCGCGCGCTGCTGGACCTGGGCTTCACCGAGGAGGCGGAAGCCTTCACCCGCTGGCTGAACGACCGGCTGCACGAGCGGCTCGACCTGCCGGGCGAGCGCCTGCAGATCATGTACCGGGTCGACGGCGACCCGCAGCTGTCGGAGGAGATCCTCCAGCACTTCGAGGGGTACCGCGGATCGGCCCCGGTGCGCGCCGGGAACGCCGCCATGGACCAGCTCCAGCTCGACATCTACGGCGAAGCCCTCTACGCCCTCTCCGAGGGGCGCAGGTACGGTGTCCAGCCCGGCTACCAGGGCTGGACGGCGGCGGCCAGGACCCTGGACTGGCTCACCGACAACTGGGACCGCCCGGACGAGGGCATCTGGGAGACCCGCGGCGGCCGCCGGGACTTCACCTTCAGCCGGGTGATGACCTGGGTCGCGTTCGACTGCGGACTGCGCCTGGCCGAGGAGTTCAGCCGGCCCGCCGACCTGGTCCGGTGGCGGGAGACCCGGGACACCGTCCTGCGGCAGATCATGGAGCGCGGCTGGAGCGAGAAGGAGCGGGCTCTCGTCCAGCACTACGACGGTGACGTCCTGGACGCCTCGCTGCTGCTGATCCCGCGCGTGGGCCTGTTGGCGGCGAAGGAGCCGGCGTGGCTGTCGACCCTCGACGCGATGGACCGCAAGCTGGTGTCGGACAGCCTCGTCTACCGGTACGACCCGGCCGCCTCGCCCGACGGCCTGCGCGGCTCGGAGGGCACCTTCAGCCTCTGCACCTTCCTCTACGTCGACGCGCTCGCCCGCGCCGGCCGGCTGCGGCAGGCCCGGTACGCGTTCGAGAAGATGCTCACCTACGCCAACCACGTGGGGCTGTTCGCCGAGGAGATCGGCCCCTCCGGCGAGCAACTGGGCAACTTCCCCCAGGCGTTCACCCACCTCTCGCTGATCATGGCGGCGGGCTCGCTCGACGAGGCCCTGGACAGCCGGATCAGGCGACGCTGAGCGCGGAGGAGCCGGGCATGACCCCTTCGCCCACCGGGGCCGGGCGCCTCGACCGGGCCGCCTTCGACGACCTGTACCGCCGGGTCGTCGCCGCCGCCCCCGCCGGCGGGCGTCCGCGCGGCGCGCTGGACACCATCACGGCGGCGCGGGTCCTCGCCGCCGTGGGCGAGGTCCGCACGGGCCGTCATGTGAGCCTCGCGGCACCCGTGACGACCAGGGCGAGAGCGGACAACCCGGAGCCCGCCCGCCACCCGATGACCGGCGCCGTCGCCGGACGGCTGCGCGGGCGGGGGCTGGAATTCGCCCGGGACCGGATCGAGATGAACGTCCACGGCGACGCCGACAGCCACCTCGACGCGCTGTGCCACGTCGTCTACGACGGCACGCTCCACGGCGGCGTCCCGGCGGCCACCCTCACCGAGACCGGCGCCGAGGCCCTCTCCGTCGCCCTGGCCGGGGCGGGCATCGTGGGCCGCGGGGTGCTGCTGGACATCCCCGGCCTGCGCGGAGTGCCGTGGCTGGAGCCGGGCGAGTGGGTGACGGCGCAGGAGCTGCTGGACGCCGAGGCCGCGCAGGGGGTGCGCTTCGGCCCGGGCGACCTGCTCTTCGTCCGGGTCGGCCACCGTCGACGGCGACGCGATCTGGGGGCGTGGGACGCCTCCGCCGCCCGCGCCGGCCTGCACCCGGGTGCCGTGGAGCTGCTGGCCGAGCGAGGCATCGCGGTGCTGGGCAGTGACAGCAACAACGACTGCGCCCCCAGCCCGGTCGACGGCGTCGGCTTCCCGGTGCACGTGCTCGCCGTCCACGCCCTCGGCATCCACCTGCTGGACTACCTGCAGTTCGAGGAGGTGCTGCCGCTCTGCACCGAGGAGGGCCGCTGGTCCTTCCTCTGCGTGATCGCACCGCTGCGACTGGTCGGCGGGACGGGCTCCCCGGTCAGCCCGATCGCCGTCCTGTGAGGCCGGCTCAACGGCCCAGGACCACGTTCACCGGAGGCAGCCCGGCCGTGAAGCGTTCGAGCTGGGTGCGTACCAGGGCGCGGGCGCGCGGCTCGAACGCCGAGGTCTGACCGCCGACATGAGGGGTGATCAGGACGTTCGGGGCGGACCAGAGCGGATGGTCGGCCGGCAGCGGTTCGGGCTCGGTGACGTCCAGGGCCGCCCGCAGCCGCCCGCTCCGCAGCTCGCGCACCAGCGCGTCGGTGTCCACCACCGGGCCGCGGGCGACGTTCACCAGCAGGGCGCCGTCCTTCATCCGGGCCAGGAATCCGGCGTCGACCAGCCCTCGGGTCCCCGGCGCCAGAGGCACGGTGAGCACCACGACGTCCGCCGTACCGAGCAGCCGGGGCAGCTCCCCGAACGCGTGCACCGGGCCACCCGGGCTCTCGCGCGCCGTACGCGCCACCCGGACGATGTCGCACTCGAAGGCGGCGAGCCGCGCCTCCACGGCCGCGCCGATGGACCCGTGGCCCACGATCAGCACGCTCCGGCCGGCGAGCGCGGGCCAGAACCCGTCCGACCACCGGTGCGCCTGCTGGTCCACCACGAACCCGGGGATCCCGCGCAACGAGGCGAGCACCAGGGCCACGGCCAGTTCCGCCGTGCTCGCGTCGTGCACTCCCCGCGCGTTGCACAGCGTAACGCCCGCGGGCACGGACGGCGCCAGGTCGTCGACGCCGGCGCTGAGCGACTGCAGCACCCGCAACCGCGGCATCCGGGCGAGCAGGGGCAGCGCAGCCGCGGTGAAGGTGTACGGAACGACGAACAACTCGACCGTCCGGAGCACCCCCTCCCCCGGCGGATCGCCCGTGCCGTCCCAGACCGCGGCGGCCCACCCCTCGGGCAGGCCCCCCACCTCGCCGGGCGCCCAGGGCAGCAGCACACGCGGACCGCTCACCGCACCAGTGTCACACGGTGATCGCAGGGACGCGGGCGCTCACCCGGCCGACCCCGATGCCCCGCTGCGCTCGCCCTCCGGCAGCCCCCGCTCTAGCGTCGAAGGAGAGGGTCCCGGCCCCGGCTGCCGGCCCGGAAACGGAGTCCCCGTGGCTGACAAGCAGCACTACGACGTCATCATCATCGGCACCGGCGCAGGTGGCGGCACCCTGGCCCACCGCCTGGCCCCGACCGGCAAACGGGTCCTCGTCCTGGAACGCGGCGGGTACCTGCCGCGCGAACGCGACAACTGGGACTCGACCGCCGTCTTCGTCAAGGGCAAGTACCGGGCCCCGGAGTACTGGTACGACAAGGACGGCAACGCCTTCCCGCCGGAGGTCAACTACTACGTCGGCGGCAACACCAAGTTCTACGGCGCCGCGCTGTTCCGGCTGCGCCCCGAGGACTTCGGCGAGCTGCGCCACCACGACGGCGTGTCACCGGCCTGGCCGATCCGCTACGAGGACCTCGAGCCGTACTACACCCGGGCCGAGCACCTCTACCTGGTCCACGGGCGGCACGGCGAGGACCCCACCGAGGGCCCGGCGAGCGCACAGTACGCCCACCCGCCGGTCGAGCACGAGCCGCGGATCCAGCAGCTCAGCGACGATCTCGAGAAGCAGGGCCTGCACCCGTTCCACCTGCCGATCGGCGTGAACCTCACCCAGGACGCCGACGGGCGGGCGACCCACGACAGCGGGTGCATCCGCTGCGACCGGGTGGACGGCTTCCCCTGCCTGCTCGGCGCCAAGTCGGACGCCCAGGTCATCTGCGTGGACCCGGCCCTGCGGCACGACAACGTCCAGCTGATCACCCACGCCGACGTACGGCGGCTGGAGACCGACCCCACCGGCCGGACCGTCACCGGCGTGGTCGCCGACCTCGCCGACGGCACCACCGAGACCTTCACCGGCGACATCGTCGTGGTGGCCTGCGGCGCGGTGAACTCGGCCCTCCTGCTGCTGCGCTCGGCCAACGACAAGCACCCGCGGGGGCTGGCCAACAGCTCCGACGTGGTCGGGCGCCACTACATGCGCCACAACAACCTGGCGCTGATGGCCGTCTCCAAGGAGCCCAACCCCACCGCGTTCCAGAAGACCCTCGCCCTCCACGACTGGTACCTCGGCGCGGACGACTGGGACTACCCGCTCGGCGGCATCCAGATGCTCGGCAAGTCGGACGCCGCGCAGATCCACGGCGAGGCCCCGCGCTGGGCCGGTGCGATCAGCCCCGACATGCCGTTCGAGGTCCTCGCGCACCACGCCGTCGACTTCTGGCTGTGCGGCGAGGACCTCCCCGCCCCCGACAACCGCGTCACCCTGGACGCCGACGGCAACGTGCACCTCGCCCTCGACGAGAAGAACAACACCGCCGGACTGAAGCGGCTCCGCCACAAGCTCCAGAGCATGCTCGGCAAGCTGGGGATGCACGAGCACCACCTGCTCTCCCACAGCATCTACCTGCACAAGGGCATGCCGATCGGCGCGACCGCCCACCAGGCGGGCACCGTACGGTTCGGCACCGACCCGGCGTCCTCCGCCCTGGACGTCAACTGCAAGGCGCACGACCTGGACAACCTCTACGTCGTGGACACCAGCTTCTTCCCGAGCATCGGAGCGGTGAACCCGTCCCTGACGGCCATCGCCAACGCGCTGCGGGTCGGCGACCACCTCGCCGACCGCATGCGATGAGCAGGAGAGTCACAGAGATGGCAGCACAGCAGATGGACGCCCTGGTCATCTTCGGCGCGACCGGTGACCTGGCCAAGCTGGAGACCTTCCCCGCCCTGGTCGGCCTGGTCGACCGCGGCGTGCTCGACGTCCCCGTCGTCGGCGTGGCCAAGAGCGGCTGGGGCTTGGAGGAGTTCCGGAACTACGCCGAGGCCTCACTGCGGCTCAACGGCATGGACCCGACCACGCCCGCGGCCCGGAAGATGCTGGGCCTGCTCCGCTACGTGGACGGCGACCTCGACGACGACGCCACCTACCGGGCCATGGCGCAGGAGATGGGCGGCGGTGAGCGGGCCCTGTTCTACCTGGAGGTCCCGCCCCCGCTGTTCGGCCGGATCGCCAAGGGCATCGCCGACGCCGGCCGGGCGAAGGGCGCCCGGGTCATGGTCGAGAAGCCCTTCGGCACCGATCTGAAGAGCGCCCTCGAACTCAACGCGACCATGCACGAGTACTTCCCCGAGGACGCGATCTACCGGGTCGACCACTGGCTCGGCCTCGACCCCGTGGAGAACGTGCTCTTCGCGCGCTTCGCCAACTCGGTGATCGAACCGCTGCTGAACCGGACGCACGTCCGCAGCATCCAGATCACCATGGCGGAGGCCTTCGACGTCGCCGACCGCGGCCGGTTCTACGACCGCACCGGGGCGGTCCGGGACGTCGTCCAGAACCACATGCTGCAGGTCCTCGCCACGGTGCTGGCCGAGCCGCCGTCCGGCGAGGGGCTCGAGTCGTGGCGCGACGCCAAGGCCAACGTGGTCTCCTCGCTGCGGCCGCTCGGCCCCGAACACATCGTGCGCGGGCAGTACGACGGCTACCTGGACGTCGACGGCGTCGCCGCGGGATCGACGACCGAGACCTACGCGGCGGTCCGGCTCGCCGCCGACTCCTGGCGCTGGGCGGACGTGCCGATCCTCATCCGCGCCGGCAAGTGCCTGCCGGTGACCGCGACCGAGGTGAGCATCCACTTCCGCAGCGCACCCCACGACGTGTTCGGGCTGCGGCCCACCCCGGCCGCCAACAGCCTGCGGTTCCGGGTCTGGCCGGAGACGCAGGTCGCCCTCACCCTGGCCGGGAAGGCACCCGGCGGCGGCTGGCAGGCCAAGCACGAGGAACTCTCCTTCAGCGAGGTCCCCGGATCGGACATGCGCCCGTACGACCGCCTCATCGGCGCGGCACTGGACGGCGACCGCTGGCTGTTCGCCCGCGAGGACACCGTCGAAGCCGCCTGGCGGGTCGTCGACCCCATCCTGGGGAACGCGGCACCCGTCCACCCGTACAGCCGCGGCAGCTGGGGGCCCAAGGAGGCCGACACCCTGCTTTCCGAGGGCGACCACTGGCACGACCCGAGCTGAGCCTCGCCGGCTCCTCCGGCGATTCGCGGTTCCCGGGTAGGCCGATCGGCTGTCGGCCGATGGGGCTACCCGGGCCGTGCCGTCCCGGCCGGGTGGGCCGGGGCGTGCTTGACTGAGGTCGGGCTATCGCGCGATGGGGAGCACATGAGTCAACTCGACCTCGCCAGGCTGCAGTTCGCCATGACGTCGATCTACCACTTCCTGTTCGTGCCGGTCACCATCGGCCTGGGCTTCCTGACCGCCCTGCTGCAGACCGGCTGGCACCGCACCGGGCGGCCAGAACTGCTGCAGCTCACGCGGTTCTTCGGGACCCTGCTGGTGATCGGCATCGCCGTCGGCGTGGTGACCGGGCTGGTCCAGGAGTTCCAGTTCGGGATGGACTGGTCCGCGTACTCCCGCACGGTCGGCGACGTGTTCGGCGCGCCGCTGGCCATGGAGGGGCTCGCCGCGTTCTTCCTGGAGTCGACCTTCCTCGGGCTCTGGCTGTTCGGCTGGGACCGGCTGCCCCCGCGCGTGCACCTGGCGACGATCTGGCTGGTGGCCGTGGGCGGCGCCCTGTCCGCGGCGTTCATCATGGCCGCCAACTCCTGGATGCAGCACCCGGTCGGCTACACCGTCGACCCGGCCACCGGCCGGCCCCAGCTCAACGACGTCTGGAAGCTGTTCACCAACCCGGTCTTCCTGCGCGGGTACCTGCACGTGATCCTCGCCTCGCTGGTCACCGGCGCCCTCGTGATGCTCGCCGTCTCCGCCTGGCAGCTGCGCAAGGGCTCCGCCCCGCTCGCCTTCCACGCCACCGCCCGGCTGGCCCTGGTCGTCCTGGTGCCGGTGATCCTGGCGGCGATGCTGGTCGGCAGCGAACTCGGCGTCACCGAGGGCAAGTACCAGCCCATGAAGATCGCCGGCGCCGAGGCGCAGTGGGACACCTGCCAGCCGTGCTCGTTCTCGCTGTTCCAGATCAGCGGCGGCAAGAACGACATGACCCCGACCCAGATCATCGCCGTCCCGCACCTGCTCTCCCTGCTGGCCACCAACCACTGGAACGGCCAGGTGCTGGGGCTCAACGCCGTCCAGGCCCAGTACGAGCAGCAGTACGGGCCCGGCAACTACATCCCGAACATCTTCATCCAGTACTGGTCGATGCGGGTGATGGCCTACCTGGCGGTGGTCGTCCTGCTGATCGGACTGTGGGGCCTGTGGCTGCTGTGGCGCAAGCGGCTCAGCGGCGCGCACCGGTTCCACCGGGTGGCGGTCTGGGCCGTGGTCCTGCCGTTCCTCATGAACACCGCCGGCTGGCTGCTCACCGAGAACGGCCGCCAGCCGTGGATCGTCCAGGGCCTCCAGCTCACCGCCGACGGCGTCTCCCCGTCGGTGAGCACCGCCACCGTCGCCACCAGCCTGGTGGTCTTCCTCCTGCTCTACGCGGCGCTCGCGGTGGTGGCGCTGGTGCTGCTCACGCGGTACGCCCGCAAGGAGCTCCCCCCGCCCCCCGCCGCGGACACCCCGATCCCGGCCCTGACCTACTGAGGCCGCCCGATGGCGCTCGCCACCTTCTGGTTCATCGTCACCGCTGCCCTGTGGACCGGCTTCTTCGTCCTGGAGGGCTTCGACCTCGGCGTCGGGATGCTGCACACCTTCGTCTCCCGCGAGGAGCCCGGCCGCCGGGCGGCGATCAACACCATCGGGCCGCTCTGGGACGGCAACGAGGTGTGGCTGATCGTCGCCGCCGCCGCGATGTTCGCGGCCTTCCCGGCCTGGTACGCGACCATGTTCTCCGGCTTCTACCCGGCACTGATCCTGCTGCTGGTCGGACTGATCGTGCGCGGCGTGTCGTTCGAGTTCCGCGGCAAGTCCGACAGCCCGCGCTGGATCCGGACCTGGGACGCCCTGCTGACCACCGGCAGCCTGCTGGTACCGCTGCTCATCGGCATCGCCCTGGGCGACCTGCTGCACGGCGTGCCGATCGACCAGAGCCAGGAGTTCACCGGCGGCCTCGGCGACCTGTTCTCCGGCTACGCGGTGTTCGCCGGGATCACCCTGGTGCTGCTCTGCCTGCTGCACGGGGCGACCTTCATCACGCTCAAGACCACCGGCGAGGTGCACGACCGCGCCCTGTGGCTGGCCCGCCGCATCGCACCGTTCACCATCCTCGCCGTCCTGGTCTTCCAGCCCTGGACGCACTCCGTCGCGGGCGGCGGCGTCCTGCCGGACGTCCTCGAACTCGTCACCATGCTCGCGGCGCTCGCCGCCGGCTGGCTGCTCGCCGAACGGCACGAGGGCTGGGCGTTCGTGGCGACCACCGTCGTCATCGGCACGACCATCCTGTCGTTCTTCGCCGACCTCTACCCCCGGCTGATGGTGTCGAGCACCAACCCCGCCTTCGACCTGACCGTGCACAACAGCGCCTCCGGCGCGTATGCGCTCAAGGTGATGAGCGTCGTCGCGATCGTCTTCTTCCCCCTGGTCCTCGCGTACCAGGGCTGGACCTACCACGTCTTCCGGCTCCGCATCTCCGCCGAGCAGTTCGACGTACCGGAAGCCGGCCGGGACTGAGCCGGGCGGCCGGGCCGACCCGGCCCCGCCCGGTTGATCCACATCCCGCCAATCTGCCGGCCGGGCCGCGGGACGGCGGCCACCGGCGCCACGCACTGACCGGCGGCGGGCGGCGGGCGGGATCAGCGGGGCGGGACCAGGCGGGCGGTGTCGACCTCGGCCCAGATGGACTTGCCCCGGTCGTGGGGTTCGGCTCCCCAGCGGTCGGCGGCCCGTTCGACGATGAACAGGCCGTGGCCGCCGGGCAGGCCGGGGAGATGGGGGCGGCGCGGGGCGGGCAGGTCGGTGGTGCCGTCGCTGACCTCGATGCGCAGGCGCTCCCCGGTGGCGTCGAGGACGAGTTCCAGCGGCCCGCCGGCGTGCATCATGGCGTTGGCGACGAGTTCGGCCACCAGCAGCATCACGTCCTCCACGACGTCCCGGTCGACGCCCGGCGCAGGCGGGGACCACAACCAGTCGGCGAGCGCGCGGCCGGTGAACTCCCTGGCCCGTGCGACGGGTTTGGGCAGGCCGGCCAGGCGCAGCCGCCGCCGCTGGCCGCCGGGTGGCAGCGCGGCGGCAGCGGCGGGCCGGTCGCCGTCGAGGGTGCCCCGGCTGGTCGTCATGTGCGGGTACCCCCTTTCGTTCTCGTTCGTTCTCGGCGGTGATGGATCGTCCGTCGGATTCCCGTCCGCTGCCGCTTCATGCCTCCCCCGCGCTAATCCCCTGCCGCACCGGCGAGCGCGGCGCGGACGGAGTCGTGGACGGAGAACACGGCCCTGGCACCGGTCAGCTCCAGGACACGGGTGACCATGGGGCCCGGCGCGGCGAGGCGGAGGTCGATTCCGGCGGCCTGCGCCGCCAGGCGGGTCTTCAGCAGCAGGTTGAGGCCGGAGGAGTCGCAGAATCCGACCCGTTCGAGGTCGACCACCAGCACGGGCGGGCCGGCACCGACCAGTGCGGTCAGCGCCTTCTCGGCGGGCGCCAGGGTGTCGATCTCCAGGTCGCCCGCGACCGTGCAGACGGCCGCCCGGCCGTCCGTACGGCGGATCTCGACGGTGAGCCCGGCGACGGTCAGCTCGGCCATCGGGAGGCCGGCTGCCGGAACTCCCGGTGCAGGTGCGCCGGTGCTGCGTGCGGTGCTGGTCTGCGGCTGGTTCTCGGCCGGCATCGTGGTGGTGGTCCCCTCCGGGCTCAGGTGGCGATCAAGCAACGGTCAGGCGGCGGTCAGGCCTTCGCGGAGCTGGCGCAGGGTACTGCTGAGCAGCCGGGAGACGTGCATCTGCGACAGGCCGAGCCGGGCACCGATCTGGGACTGGGTCAGCCCCTCGGTGAAGCGCAGCGCCAGGACGAGCCGTTCGCGGTCCGGCAGAGCGGCGACGAGCGGCTTGAGCGAGACCAGGTCCTCGACCTTGGCGAGCCGGCGGTCCACCTCGCCGAGCCGGTCCGCGAGCGGGCCGGGGCCGCCGTCCCGGTCGTCGGAGCCACCGATGTCCAGGGAGCCGGCGGTGTGCCCGTTGGCGGCGGTGAGTCCTTCGACGACCTCCTCGCGGCCGAGCGCGAGGTACTCGGCCAGTTCGTCGACGGTGGGGGCCCGGTCCAGCCGCTGGGACAGCTCGTCCTGGGCCTTGGCGAGGCTGATCCGCAGCTCCTGGAGCCGCCGGGGCACGTGGACGGCCCAGGTGGTGTCGCGGAAGTGGCGGCGGATCTCGCCGATGACGGTCGGCAGGGCGAAGGTGGTGAACTCGACGCCGCGGTCGGGGTCGAACCGGTCGATCGCCTTGATCAGACCGATCGCGCCGACCTGCATCAGGTCCTCGCGGGAGGAGCGGTGCGAGTCGAAGCGGCGGATCGCGTACGCGACCAGGGAGAGGTTGAGCTCGATGAGGGTGGCCCGCACGTAGGAGTACTCCCGGGTGCCCTCCTCCAGGTCGGCGAGCCGGCGCAGCAGGACGCGCGTGAGCTGCCGGGCGTCGGCGGGTGCGACGTGGCGCGGGTCGCGGACGGCGTCGGCGACGACGGTCGGCGGGAGCGCGTGGGTGGCGCTCCCGCCGACAGCCTCGCCGACTGCCGCATCCCGGAAGCCGAGGTCGGCGGGAACGAGGAGTTCATCACTGGGCGCAGCCATGTCGGTCCTTTCATCGGTACGGGCCGGTCCGCGCCCTGTTACCCGCTGCCGGAGGATCGATGCGGCCACCGACCGTGAAGGTTCGGCGAAGAGGGCGGGAAGGCCGGTGAAGGCGGGGCCGCGGGCGGCGCCGGGGACGGGGCGCGACGCCGCTCGGCGTCGGCGGCCTCGCGCGGGCGGGGCGGCCTGGTCACGGACACCCGGGGCAGGGCGTGGGGGTGCTTCTCGCCGATGTACCCGACCAGGTGCTCGCGCAGTTGGCAGCGCAGTTCGAAGGCGTCGTCGGCGTTGGCGGCGGTGGCGAGCGCGCGGACGACGATGGTGCTGGGCGTGGTGTCGACGATCTGCAGGGCGCTGCCCTCGCCGTCCCAGAGCGGGTTCTCGGCGAGGAAGGTGTCGAACTCCGCGCGCAGGTCGGCGACGGGGGTGCTGTGGTCGAGGTGGATCAGCGCGGTCCCGGTGATCCGGGAGGTCCGGCGGGACCAGTTCTCGAACGGGCGGGAGGCGAAGTACGACATCGGCATGACCAGGCGCCGCTGGTCCCAGGTGGCGATCACCACCGAGGTGAGGGTGATCTCCTCCACCGTGCCCCACTCGCCGGCGACCACGACGACGTCGCCGATCCGGACCAGGTCGCCGAAGGCCATCTGGACCCCGGCGAAGATGTTGGCAAGGGTGCTCTGCGCCGCCACGCCGGCGACCACGCCGACCAGCCCGGCGGAGGCGAGCAGGCTGGTGCCGATCCCCCGGACGGCGGGGAAGGTCATCAGCATCGCCCCGAGCGCGATCAGGGCGATCGCGGCCTGGCAGATCCGGCCGAGCAGCCCGGCCTGGGTGCGGGCGCGGCCGGCCTGGGCGGGGTCGCGGCGGCGGCCGGCGAGGTGGACGGCGCCGTCCACGAGCAGGCCGACCGCCCGGGCGGCGAGCCACGCACATGCGCCGATGGCGGCAAGGACCAGCAGGTGGCGCAGGGTGTCCTCGGCCGCGGGCGTGGCGCCGACCCACGGCAGCGCGCCGAGCAGGAAGGCGCACCCGATCGTCGCCAGCAACGGCCGACGGCAGTTGCGCAGCAGTCTCGGCACACCGCCGGTGCGGCCGCGTGCGGCGAGGCGCCGCGCGACGGCCTCCGAGGCACGACTCAGACCGTACGCGGCGAGCACCGCGACCACGGTCACCACAAACAGGCGGACTGCACTCCACCACACCGGACGACTCCTCTTCTCGCGTGCGCCGGGGCGGCTGCCGTCGGCCGGGGCCGCCTGCCCGCTGCCGCCGGGTTCACGCACCCGCCCTCACCACCGCTCGGTGACGGGTGGCCGGCCGGCCACCGGTCGGATCCGGCCATCGCGGACGAAGGCGCATGGACCGCCGGTCCGGGGGCACCCGATCGGGCCTGCGGCCTCGCGGGGAGGCCCGGGATGGAGGAGGGGCGATGGCCCGGATCGAGGAGTCCGTCGAGGTGAACGCACCGCTGGCGGCGGTGTACGAGCAGTGGACCAGGTACGAGGAGTTCCCGGAGTTCATGCGCGGGGTGGTGCGCGTCGAGCGGACCGGCCCGGGTGCCACCCGCTGGGTGGTGGACGCGGTGGGCGTGCACCGGGAGTTCGAGGCCCGGACCACCGAGGCCGTCCCCGAGGAGCGGGTCGCCTGGGAGAGCGTCTCCGGGGATGTCCGGCAGGCCGGGGTGGTGACCTTCCACCGGGTCGACGAGGACACCACCCGGCTCATGGTGCAGTTGGAGCTGGAGCCGCCCGGGCTGCTGGAGCGCCTGGTCGAGGCACTCGGCTTCGTCGACCGCCGGGTGATCGACGACCTCAGGGACTTCAAGGAGCACGTCGAGTCCGGCCGGCGGGCCGCCTGACCCGCCGGTAGCGCTGCGCACACCCGAGGAGCGAGCGATGAGCAACGGCATGACCATCCGGCGGTTACGCACCAGGGCCGCCGGCCACAGCGCCGGCAGCGACCTGATCGGTTTCCACGTCGAGGGCACCGACGGCCGCATCGGCACCGTGGACCGGCTGTCCGGGCACGTCGACGCCCGGTACCTGATCGTGCACACCGGGCCGTGGATCTTCGGCAGGCTCGTCCTGCTGCCGGCCGGCACGGTCGTCCGGGTCGAGCCCGGCGAGCGGACGGTGCACGTCGACCGCTCGAAGGAGCAGATCAGGCGCAGCCCCGCGTACGACGGCGGGACGCCCGAGGCCGAGCCCGACCCGCGCGCGCCGTACACGGTCCGCTGCAGCACCTTCTACCGCGGCCGCATGCTGTAGCCGTGCCATCTCCACGAGGACGTGGTCCGGCACGGCGGCGCAGGTGGTCAGGGTCTCGTGGCGCAGCAGGCCGAACGGGAGCGACGTGATGGGCCGGACCCCGGCAGCCGCTGCGTCATCAAGCTACCGGGGTCGTGACGTCCGCCCCGGGGGCGCGGTGTCAACGGGCGAACTTCTCGACGGCTGCCGGGGTGACCGGGGTGAAGAAGTTGACGAGGTTGCCGTCGGGGTCGCGGAACAGGAGTGAGCGGTTGCCCCAGGGCATCGTGGTCGGCTCGGTGACGAAGTCGGTGACGAAGTCGGTGAGGTTCCGGTGGACCTGGTCCACGTCGTCGACGAGGAACTCCGTGATCACGCTCCGGTTGGCCGCCGGCTGTGCCGAGCCGGGGGCGAACAGCGGGACGGTCCGAGTGCCGGCGATCGCCAGGGTGGCGCCCGGCGTCCTCAGCTCGGCAAAGTCCTCGGTGGCCCACACCGCCCGTACCCCCGTGGCCCGTTCGTAGAACTCGACGAGGCGGGCGACGTCGCCGGTGATGATGCGGATCGAGACGAAATGCACGGTGAACTCCACGGTGGTGCCGGAATCGGTCGGGGTTGCGCTCCCGACGCTAGGCGGCATACCGGACAGAACCCGTCCTGTACTCGGCGGCTCGGCCGCTCAGTCGGCGGCGGTCTCGGCGGCCACCCAGTCGAGGTAGGCCGCCGCGCCGGTGACCACCGGGACGGCGATGACCTCCGGCGTGTCGTAGGAGTGCAGTTCGGCGATCCGGGCGGTCAGCCGGTCGCCGAGGGCCGCGCGGGTCTTGAGGTCGACCCGCCACTCGGCGGCGTCCTGCACCTCGCCGTCCCACCAGTACACCGAACGGATCGCGTACACCTGCGCGCACGCCGCCAGCCGCTCCCGCACCAGGGCCGCCGCCAGGTCGCGGGCCTTGGTCTCGTCCTCGTGCGTCGTGGTCACCACGACGAAGTCACGGTCGGTCATGGCCCGAGCGTACGCGTGCCGAGGTGGCCGCGGGCGTCACGCCGGCGGTGCCCAGGGGGCGGCGCGCAGGTCGGTGACGGTACGGCGGGTGCGGGGGCCGGCCGGCAAGCCGGCGGCCCGGCCGACGGCGACCATCGAGACGATCTCCCACCCCGGGGAGGGCCGCAGCTCCGCGGTGAGGCCGTCCAGGTCGAAGGCCCGGAACTGGCGGGCGGCGAGCCCCATCGCCTGCGCCTGGAGGGTGAGGTGGGCGACCGCCTGCCCCAGGTCGTAGTCCGCGAACTCCGAGTAGGCGAACAGCGGGTCGCCGACGTGGCGGCGGGTCAGGGTGACGACGAGCAGACCGGCGCCGGTCGCCCACCGGGTGGAGCTGGGGGCCAGGTGGCGCAGGACGCGCGCGTGCTCCGGCTCGCCGGGCCGGGTGGTGAGAAACCCCCACGGCTGGGAGTTGCCGGCCGAGGGTGCCCAGCGGGCGGCTTCCAGCAGCAGGGCGAGGGCGTGGTCGTCGACGGCCGCCGACGGGTCGAACGCCGTCGGGCTGTACCGTCCCGCCAGCAGCGGGTGGAGGCCGTCGGCCCCTGGCTGATCACTGCGCACGGTCCGCTCCAACCGGCGCTCCCCCGGCCGTATTCCAGCCGTCCGCCAGGTCACCTCCGGCGGGGCGGGAGGGGCAGGAAGCCGCTGGTGCGGGCCACGTAGTCGTCCCAGCCGGGGCGCGGCTGGGTCGCCATCTGCCGCTCCAGCATGGGTTTTCCGCTGCCGAAGGCGAGCAGCCAGGTCATCACCAGCGGGCTGGGCAGCAGCAGGAGGGCGGCCGGGTGGTGGGCGCTGAACAGGTAGAGCCCCCACCAGACGCAGGCGTCGCCGAAGTAGTTGGGGTGGCGGGTGAAGCGCCACAGGCCGCGGTCCATCACCCGGCCGCGGTGGGCGGGGTCGGCCTTGAACCGGGCCAGCTGCCAGTCCCCCACGCTCTCGAAGAACAGGCCCACGCACCACAGCGCGGCGCCGGCGAAGTCGACCGCGCCGAGCGGATCCGGCAGGTACTGGGCGACCTGGACGGGCAGCGAGACGAACCAGACGAGGGCGGCCTGCAGCAGGTAGACCATGCGCAGGGCGTACCGGGTGCGGGCCGGCCCGGCCGGGGCCCTGGCGAGCATCCGGGCGTAGCGCGGGTCCTCGTCGGCACCCCGGGAGCGCCACCCGATGTGGGCGGACAGCCGCACGCCCCAGACGGTGACGAGCAGGGTGACCAGGAGTCGGCGGGCCGGGTCGCCGTACCCGCCGGACAGGCCGTAGCCGGTGAGCGCGAGGGCGGTGAAGGCGAGGCCCCAGGCGACGTCGACGCCCCGGTGGCGGCCGGTGCGTACCCCGGCCGCGAACGCCACCAGCATGACCGCGAGCGTCACCCCGGCGGTGACGGCGAGGTTGACGAGCAGGGCGGCGGCGTTCACGGCGCGCTCCCCGCGCCCGGACGGACGGCGAGGGCGGTCACGGGCCCACCTGCCCGCGGGTGAGCAGGATCTGCTGGACGTCCAGGTAGCCGGTGCGGAACCCGGCCTCGGAGTAGGCGAGGTAGAGCTCCCACATCCGGCGGAACACCTCGTCGAAGCCGAGCGCCGCGACGGCGTCGGCACGGTCGGTGAAGCGCTCGCGCCACAGCCGCAGCGTCTCGGCGTAGTGCGGCCCGTACGCCTCGGCGGCCGCCACCCGCAGCCGGCCGTCCCGCCCGGCGCTCTCCTCGATCGCCCGCAGGGACGGGATCTGGCCGCCTGGGAAAACGTACTTGAGGATCCAGGTGTGCGTCCCGCTGCTGGCGATCATCCGCTCGTGCGGCATGGTGATGGCCTGGAGCGCGACCCGGCCGCCGGGGGCGAGCACGCGGTCGAGGGTGGCGAAGTAGGCGGGCCAGAACGGGCGTCCGACGGCCTCGATCATCTCCACGCTGACCACGGCGTCGTACGAGCCCTCGGCGGCGCGGTAGTCGCACAGCCGCACCTCGGCCCGGTCGGCGAGGCCCGCGTCGGCGATCCGCCGCCGGGCGAGGGCCAGTTGCTCCTCGGACAGGGTCAGGCTCACCACCCGGGCGCCGCGGGCGGCGGCGCGCACGGCCAGTTCGCCCCAGCCGGTGCCGATCTCCAGCAGCCGGGTGCCCGGGCCGACTTCGGCCAGGTCGAGCAGCCGGTCGATCTTGCGGTGCTGCGCGGCGGGCAGCCCGTCCCAGGTGGCCCGCGGCACGCCGCCGGGGCCGGTCGGGAAGAGCGCCGAGGAGTACGTCATGGTCGGGTCGAGGAAGAGGGCGAACAGGTCGTTCGACAGGTCGTAGTGCCGCTGGACGTTGCGGCGGGCGTTGCCGGCCGTCGGCAGCTCGCTCTCCGGTGTGCGCCGCACGGCGAGGCGGCGCAGCCACGCCGTGCCGGCGGGCACCAGCCGCTGCGGCGCGGCGGCCAGAGCGGTGAGCAGCGCGACCGGATCGGGGCTGTCCCAGTCACCCGCCTGGTACGCCTCGCCGAACCCGATCAGGCCGCTCGCACCGACCCGGTGGAAGAAGTCGTCGGGGCGGTGCAGGGTGAGCACCGGCGCGCCCGGCGGTGCGGTCCGCAGGGCCCGGCCGTCGGCGGCCTCGACCCGGATGCCGAGCCTGGCGGCCGCCCGGTGCAGCAGGCGCCGCGCGACGGCGGCCCGCAGCGGGCTGCGCGGCACCCGGGCAACGTCCGGCCAGCGGGACGGGTCGACGGTCGGCGTCGGCGTCGGCGGGGCGACCGGGTCCCGCGGGGTGGACGGGAGGATCGCGGCGATCGGGTCGGCCTGGACGGTCATGCGGACGGCACCTCTTCCGTGGGGACAACGGGCGCAGGGGCGGCGGGCGGGGCGGTGGCGGGCCGCGGGTGGACGGGCAGGCCGCGCAGCCACAGCCGGACGCCCTGGTAGCGGATGTGCGCGCTCACCATCAGCGTCGACAGCGGGTGGCCGAGCGCGAGCCGGAGCAGGGCGGCGGGCCCGGCCGGGCGGGCGGTGCCACGGACGGTGGCGGTGAACGGGCGGCCGCCGTCCAGTTCGAGGTGGACGGTCAGGTCGAGCCGCTCCCCCGGTTCGGGCAGCCGCATCCGGTAGCGCCCGGCCACCGGGAAGAACGGGGAGACGTAGAACGCCTTCTCCGCTCCGGCGGTACCCGCCGCGTCCGGGTGCAGCAGGTAGCGGTGGCGCCCGCCGTAGGTGTTGTGCACCTCGGCGACGGTGCACAGCGGCCGGCCCTCGGCGTCGCGGCACCAGTACACGGTGAGCGGGTTGAACACGTGTCCGAGCACCCGGGCCTGGGTGAGCATCAGCACGCTGCCGCCACCGAGCCGGACCCCGTGCTCCGCCAGCCACCGGTCGAGGTCCTGGCGGATCGTCGGCCCGGCGTCGAGGACGTGGTCGCGCGCGTCGAAGCCGGCGAGCGGGCGCAGCGCCCGGGGCACCCGGGGCAGGTGGTCGAGGTCGACCAGCCAGAGGTAGCCGCGGTGGCGGAAGGCGTGCCGGACGGGACGCGTACGGACGTGGGTGGTGACGCACAGGTAGAGCACCGCGCCCCAGGGGCCGGGCAGCCCGGCGGGTTGCCCGGTCATGGCGCACCGACCCCGAGGAGGGCGTGGGCGGCCTGCACGCCGGAGCGGCAGCCGTCCTCGTGGAACCCCCAGCCGTGGTACGCGCCGGCGAACGCGGTGCGGCCGGTGGTGAGTTCGGGCAGGCGCCGCTGGGCGGCGACCGTCCCGGCGGTGTAGACAGGGTGCTCGTAGACGGTGCGGGAGACCACGGCGTCCTCGGGGATCGGGGTGTGCCGGTCCTCGTTGAGGGTGACCAGGTAGTCGGCCGGGGTGTCGAGGCGCAACAGCCGGTTCAGGTGGTAGCTGACCCGGACCCGGTCGGCCGGGGCGTCGCAGCCGGCCATCCGGTAGTTCCAGGAGGCGCGCGCCCAGGCCGCGCCGGGCAGGAGGGAGGTGTCGCGGTGCAGGACGGTGGGGTTGCGGGAGTACCGGAAGGCGCCGAGCACCTGCCGTTCGTCCGCCGTCGGGTCGGCGAGCAGGGCGAGGCCCTGGTCGGCGTGGGTGGCGATCACCACCGCGTCGGCGGCCGTGCGGCGGCCGTCCGCGGTGACCACGGTGACGCCGTCGGGGTGCCGGCGCACGGCCCGTACCGGGGCAGCGCGGTGGACCGTCGCCAGGCGCTCGGCAATCTTGTCCACGTAGCTGCGGGAGCCGCCCACCACGGTCCGCCAGGTCGGGGAGCCGGTGACCGAGAGCAGGCCATGGTTGTCGAGGAAGGCGAACAGGTAGCGGGCCGGGTAGTCGCCGGCCAGGTCGGGCGCGCAGGACCACACGGCCGAGACCACCGGGGTCATGAAGTGGTGGACGAAGTACCGGCCGAACCCCTCGGCCGCGAGGAACTCGCGCAGGCTCGGATCGCCCGCGCCCGGATCGGCGAGCAGCGCCCTGGCCCGCCGGTGGAAGCGCGGCACCTCGGCCAGCATGGCCAGGTAGCGGCCGCGCAGCAGCGCGGAGGGCCGGGCCAGCAGTCCGGCCGGCCCGCGGGCCCCGGCGTACTCCAGGCCGCAGCCGTCGCAGTGCACCGACATGCTCATGTCGCTCTCCCGGGTGCGCACCCCCAGCTCCCGGAACAGCCGGATCAGCTGCGGGTACGTGCGCTCGTTGTGCACCAGGAACCCGGTGTCCAGCGTCAGCTCCCGCCCGTCCGCGCCGCGCACCGCCTGGGTGTGCGCGTGGCCGCCGAGCCGGTCGTCCGCCTCGAACAGCACCACCTCCACCCCGGCCGCGTCCAGCTCGTACGCGGCGGTCAGGCCCGCCACGCCGGCGCCGACCACCGCCACCCTGCGGTGCGGACGCCCCGCGCCGCGGCGGCGCGGGGACGGGGACACGGTCGACACCGTCTGTACGGGGCCAGGCATCGTCACGGCGGGCCTCTCTGACCGGGGCCGCGCGGCGCGGCCCGTGCTCGGCTTGCACCGCTCATTCGGAGCCGTCCCCGCCGCGGATTGGCCCGAGCCGCGCCCCGAACCGCCCGCCGGGCCCGCTGCGGGTCACCCGGCGCCGTGAGCCGTCCCCGCCGCGCCGCCGGGCGACCCGGATGCGCAGCTCACGGCGCCGGGACGTAGTCTGCGGCCATGACTGACGCCCTGATCCCCACTCCGCAGGAAGCCCTCGAGATGCTGCTGGCCGGCAACCAGCGCTTCGTCGTCGGCTCCCCCGAGCACCCGAACCAGGACGCCGCCCGCCGTACCGAGGTGGTCCCCGGGCAGAGCCCGTTCGCGGTCCTGTTCGGCTGCTCGGACTCCCGCCTCGCCGCCGAGATCATCTTCGACCGGGGCCTCGGCGACCTGTTCGTCGTCCGGACCGCCGGCCACATCATGGGGTCCGAGGTGCTGGGCAGCATCGAGTACGGCGTCAACGTACTCAACTGCCCGCTGGTCGTCGTGCTCGGCCACGACTCCTGCGGCGCGGTCGCGGCCACCCGGGCCGCCGTCCAGGACGGCACCACCGCCGACGGCTACGTGCGCGACGTGATCGAGCGGGTCACCCCCAGCGTGCTCGCCTCCCGCGCCGCCGGGCACACCGAGGACTCGGAGTTCATCGCCGAGCACATAAGGCACACCGTCGACCTGCTGATGGACCGCTCGCGGATCCTCGCCGACGCCGTCGCCGCCGGCCGCGCCGCGGTGGTGGGCCTCTCCTACCGCCTCGTCGACGGCACCGCCAACCTGGTCACCGCCCGTGGCCTGGACGTGCCGACCGCCGCCTCCGCCTGACCCGGGAGCCCCCGGATCCCCACCGGGCGCCTCGACCGCCCGGACCGCCGCCGCCCCGCCCCCGCACCCGGACCTGCCGGCCACCGGCAGCACCCGGGGCGGCGGCCGGGGCGACGGCTTCCTCCGCCGCCCCGCTCGATGCGGGTGTGGGAGCCCGCATCCCGGGCAGGCGCCGAGTGTCCCCAGGACCACCACCGGCGGGAGGAACAGCCATGGCCACGCCCGAGCGCGACGACACCGCGGAACCCGACGAGAAGACCCGGGAGCGCTCCGCCGAGGAACGGTCGATCACCGCGCCCACCCCGGCCGACGTCCGGGCCAAGTCCCACCACGACGACGAGCCCGAGCCGCCGGCAGCGGACGCGGAGGCGCCGTGACGGCCGGCGCCCCCGCCCCGTCCTGACCTCGTTCCGCGGCATGGCAGGTGTCGGCATCCGCATCCGGGGCAGACGCCGATGAAGGGCCCACCGTCGCCGCCACCGGCGGCGACCGCGGTGCGGCGCCGAGACCGAGAGAAGGCCGCGACCATGTCCCACCTGCGGGCAACCGTCCTCATCCGGGCCGACGGTCCGCTCATCCGCCTCACCGGCGAGATCGACAGGCAGTCGGTGGGACAGCTCGAGTCGGCCCTCACCCAGCCCGGCGCGGCGCGCGGGGCCACCACCACCCGCGTCGACCTGGCCGGCCTGTCCTTCTGCGGCTCCAGCGGCCTGCGGGCCTTCCTGGTGGCGGACGAACGGGCCCGCAGCCGCGGCGACGCGCTGGTGCTGACCAACGTACCGCCGGCCGTGGCACGGCTGTTCGCGCTCACCGGCGCCGACCGGCGCCTCACCGTCGAACCCGGCGACGCCGGCTGAACGGCGACCCCGGGTTCGTCAGCGTCGGCGGCGCTGCCACCAGCGCCGGCGCGGAGCGGCCGGGGCCAGGCCCTCGACCGCGGCACGGATGCGGTCGAAGGTGGCGATCGCGTGTGCACCCTCGCCGCCGCCCTCGC
This sequence comes from Kitasatospora cinereorecta, assembly GCF_024172095.1. Classification (GTDB taxonomy): domain Bacteria; phylum Actinomycetota; class Actinomycetes; order Streptomycetales; family Streptomycetaceae; genus Kitasatospora; species Kitasatospora cinereorecta. Next base: position 968,814 of record NZ_JAMZDX010000004.1, read on the forward strand.
CGCCGGGCAGGGCGAGGCCGATGCACACCAGCTGGAACCGGTCGTCACCGAGCGAGCGCCCGATGAACACCGGCCCGCCCGCACACCCGTCCGGCAGTGGGGCGTCCCAGCGGACGACGCCGTCCGCGGCCCGCGTGACGGCGCCGACGACGACGGCCTGCTGCCGCTCGTCCCGGTCCGCACCGACGTCATGGCCCAGGAGGTAGGCCGGTGTCCGACCGGCCCCGATCGCGGCGATGTCCTGCGCGGAGGCGGCCACGCCCTCGGTGATCTCGTCGGTGGTCCACCGCCAGCCCTTGCGCTCGGCGTGGGCGTCGAGCCCGGCCGTCGGCATCACCGCCACCGCGAGGCCGTCGAGTCGGGTCCAGCCAGCGGCGAAGTCGGTCATGAGCAGCTGGTCCGCGCTCATCGCGGGTGCGCAGAGCTCGGCGCGCAGCGTCCACTGGGCGAGGTCGCACCGCGTCAGTTCCTCGGCGGTCACCAGGTACTGCCGGACGGTTTCCGCTTCGGGGGTGCTCTCGATCAGGTGGTTGTACCAGAACGCCGTTCCGTGGTTGCGGTCCGCGTTCGCCTGCTGGAAGGGCAGGGTGGCGCGGCCGACGTTCTCCACGATGGCGTTCACGATGGCGTGGTGGGGGGCGAATTCCTCGGGCACGCGAGGATTCTGCACCATCGCGGTGACACCCCGCGCGGGCGGTCAGGCCGGGTCCGGGACGGGGTCCAGCAGGTGGGGGCCGTTGTTGCGGACGTTGTTGACCGCCAGGGACACCGCCGTGGCGGTCAGTTGCCCGTCGGCCGGGGTGTGCAGCAGGGCGCGCAGTTCGTCGGGGTCGGTGTGGGCCGGGTCGAGCCAGGCGTCGGCGTCGTCGGGGTGGATGGTGAGTGGCATCCGGTCGTGGATCCGGCCGGCCGCGTCCCGGGCCTCGGTGGTGATGATGGTGACGGTGGTGAGCCACGCGGCCGGGTCGCCGTCGGGCCGGGTCCGGTCGCGCCAGAACTCGTACAGCCCGGCCATCGCCATCAACTGCCCGTCGGCCGGGACGATGAAGTACGGCTGCTTGGTGGCCTTGCGGCCCTCGGCGGCGGGCAGCGGCTTCCACTCGAAGAAGCCGTCGGCCGGCAGCAGGCAGCGCCGGGTGGCGAACGCCTTGCGGTAGGCGGGCTTCTCGTGGACGGTCTCCACCCGGGCGTTGATCATCCGGGAGCCGACCGACGGGTCCTTCGCCCAGGACGGCACCAGGCCCCAGCGCAGCGCCCGCAGGTGCCGCTGCACGACGTCGGTGTCCTTGTCGAGGCGCTCCAGCACCGCCCAGACGTCCTTGGTCGGGGCGACGTTGTAGTCGGGTTCCAGCGTCTCCGCCGGATTCCAGGACGTCACGCCGAACAGACCCACCAGGTCCTCGGGCTTGGTAGTGGAGACGAATCGGCCGCACATGGTGACCACTGTGCCACTCCGGCCCGCCCGCCCGCAGGCGACCGTCCGCCCCGGACGCTGACGACCGGCGGGCCGCACGGGTCCGGACGACCTACCGGAAGGGTCTGGACAGCGGTCCGGGAGTCGGCCAGTCTTCACCACCATGACCCTCCCGCTCCCCCAGCAGTCCCCCGGCGCCGCACGCACCGCGCTCTTCGCGGCGGTCACCGCGGTCGGCGACGACGCCGTCGCCCTGCTCGCCGGCTGCCGCGGCGACACGCCGATACCCGGCTCCGCGTGGACGGTCGCCGAGGCCGCCGCCCACCTGGCACAGGTCAACCGGCTGATGGCCGAACTGGCCGCCGGCGAGGAGCGGCCGTACGGGGACGGCACTCCGGGTTCGCTGGCCGCGGCCAACGATGCCGCCCTCGCCGAGTGGGACGAACGCGACCCGGCCGTACTAGCCGCGGAGATCGCCCGCCAGGCACGGGAGTTCACGGTGGCGGCCGGCCCGCGCGCCGGGACCGAGCCGCTGGTGACCCCGATCGGCCCGATGGACCTGGACACCCTCGGCTCCTACCTGCTGACCCACATGCTCGGCCACCTCTACGACATCGCCGTCGCCCTCGGCCGCCCGCACCCGATCGACCCGCACCGCGCCGAGCTGACGCTGCCGTTCGTCCGCACGGCCATGCCGTGGGTGCTCTCCCCCGCCGCGGCCGGCCACACCGCCTGCTACCGGCTGCGGGTCCGCGGCCTCGGCGCCTTCGCGGTGACCTTCACGGACGGCGTCGCCGTGGTCGGCGACCGGCCGCCGCGCCGCCCGGACTGCACGATCCTCACCGGGCCGGTCGCCTTCCTCCTCATCGCGCTCGGCCGCTACACCGCCACCGACGCCCTCGCCCGCGGCAAGGTGCTCGCCTGGGGCCGCCGGCCCTGGCTCGCCGCCGGCTTCCCCGGACTGTTCACCGCCCCCTGACCCGCCGACCGTCCCCTCGGTGCCCGACCCGTTTGAGTACCGCTACTCAGGCGGCCGACCGCCCCGCCCCGCGAGGATGGCGGCACCACGTCACCGAAGGCCACCAAGGAGCATCCATGCTCAGCCGGATCGCCAGCACGCTGGTGCCCGTCCTCGGCCGCCTGTCCGTCACCTCCGAGGTCGCGGGCCCGGTCGCCCCGGGCAGCATCGTCGCCGCCAACCACAGCTCGCTCGCCGACCCCGGCGTGGTGCTGGCCGCACTCCACCGGCTGGGCACCGAGCCGGTGGTGATGGCGACCGCCGGACTGTGGCGGGTGCCCGTCCTCGGCCGGGTGCTGCGGGCCGGCGGGCACATCCCGGTCCACCGCGGGACGGCCAGGGCCGCCGGATCCCTCGACGCGGCCGCGGCGGCGCTCGCCGCCGGCCGGGTCGTCCTGATCTACGGCGAGGGCGGCCTGCCCCGGCGCCGCGACTCCCGCGACACCGAGCCCCGCGCCTTCCGCACCGGCCTGGCCCGGCTCGCGGCAGCCAGCGGCGCCCCGGTGGTGCCGCTCGGCCAGTGCGGAGCGCGCCGCCTCAGCTCCGGCAGCGCCACCAAGCAGCTCGCCGGCTTCGCCACCGCCCCGCTGCGGCGCCCCGCCCTCCACGTCCACCTCGGCGCCCCGCTCCACCTCCCCGACGACATCGCCGAGGCCACCACCACCGCCCGCCACGCCGTCGTCGCCGCCTGGCACGCCGCCGAGCAGCACCTCCACGCCGCAGCATGACCCGACGGGCGAGCCCTGCGGACCTGCCGTTGTCGGCATGCGACGCCGGCGTGCCGCGCATGCCATCACTGATCACCGTCGTCCGCGCGGTGCCACTTCCAGGTCGACGCGGATTCCAGGGCTCGACTCCGGCGGGTGGGGTACCCGCGTCCGGTACGTCCGGGCGTCTCGGGTTGGTCCACCGAAGACGGCGCCTCCACCTTCTACGCCCGCTGGCAGTGAGCACCCGGCCCTGCCCGTCCGGGACCATCCGGACGGGCTGGGGCGGTGGTCAGGCCCCGAGGGCGGCGAGGACCTCCGCGGCGGCCCGGGCGCCTTCGACGGCGCCGCCGTTCATGTAGCCCTGGAAGTCGTAGGAGCAGTGCTCGCCGGCGAAGTGCAGGTTGCCCTGCGCGGTGCCCTCGTAGCCCGCGTACGTGGTCAGGTAGCCGACCGGCCAGTAGGAGTAGGCGCCCCAGGAGTACGGGTTGAGGTGCCAGGCGGAGAGGGTCGCCCGTCCGTTCCAGGCGGCCCGGGTGCCGGGCCAGACGGTGTCGATCTGGCCGAGGTACCGGTCGACCAGGTTGCGGGTGTAGGCGGTGGCGGCATTGGTGAAGGGCGCCGGCGGGGTGAGGCCCCGGGCGAGGCTGCCGCCGCCGTACTGGACGGCGATGCCGTTGCTGCCGGCCTGGCCGCGGGTGACGTCCCAGGCCTGCTGGAAGGGCAGGTCGGCGAAGCACTCGCCGTTGGACTCCCCGGTCCACGGGCTGCTGCCGTACCAGGGGCGGCTGGTGAACTGCATGTTGAGCTTGGTGCAGGCGCCCATCCGCATGTTGGCGAGCACGCCGCGCATCATCGGGTCCAGGCCGGCCCGGGAGAGGTCGACGTGCTGCTGGAGGATCGGCAGCGGGACGGTGAGGACGGTGTGGTCGGCGACCACGGTCCGGGTGCCGCCGCCGTCGAGGGCGAAGGTGAGGGTCTGGGTGCCGTCGGCGTTGGCCACCACCGCCTGGAGGGTGTGGCCCATGCGGACGGTGCCGGCCGGGAGGGAGTCGGCGATGGCGTGCGGCAGCCGGTCGTTGCCGCCGACGATGTGGTATCGCTCGTCGGAGCCGCCCCAGATGGAGAAGTTGCCGGGGCTGGACTGCCAGGACACCATCTGCAGCAGCGCGTAGGAGGACTGGTCGGCGGTGTCGGCGCCGTACTCGACGGCGTAGGCGACGTCGAGCAGGGAGCCCAGGTCGCTGCCGTGTCCGCCCGGCACCCGGGAATCGATCCAGTCGCGGATGGACAGGTTGTCGAGGGCGGTCGAGCCGGCGGTGTGGTTGTCCCAGGTCGGGCCGGACCCGCCGGCCTGGATGTCGCTCTTGATGGCCTGCCAGATCTGCTTGAAGTCGTTGTCGGCCTGCTCCTTGGGGTAGTAGTGGCCGTGGAGGTAGAAGACGCCCTCCGCGCCGGCCGGGAGGCCGCTGGTGACGTCGACCAGGTCGAGTCCGAAGCGCTGGCAGAGCTGCTTGATCTCGTGGTGCCCGGTGTCGACGAGCTCGCCGCCGTACTCGGAAACCTGTCCCTGCGCCCACAGGCCGGGGTTGCTGGGGCTGCCCCCGGAGTACATCCGTCCGCCGATCCGGCTCGGGTTGGCCTCGTAGACGGTGGCGGCGACGCCCTTGTCGGCCAGGGTGAGTGCGGCGTTCAGACCGGAGATGCCGGCGCCGATGACGGCGATCCGGGCGGTGGAGGGGGTGAGGCGGGCCGGTACCGGGGTGGCCGCGTGCGCGGCGCGGGGGGCGAGCGCGGCGCCCGTCAGGCCGAGGCCGAGGGCGGCGGCGCGGGTCAGCAGGGTGCGGCGCGAGACGCCGTCCGGCTCGGCCCTGGCCTCGTCGCGCAGGCCTCGGTACTCGGCCACCGGCATCCGCAGGCGGTCGGCGGTGGCGTGGTCGGCGAGGGTCCGCCGGATCCGGTCGGCGTGAAGGGAACGTGCCATGGGGGACAGTCCTTTCGGGGGCGTGGGGGCGGTGCTGCGTGGGGGCAGCGGTAGTGCGGGTGCCGGGCAGGGGGTGGTGCCGCGCGGGGGTCAGGCGCCGACGGCGACGGGCTCGTCGTCCTCGCGTTCCTGGGCGTTCTCGACGACCAGACGGCCCATCACCTCGTACTTCTGCGGGTGGCGGGCGCGCATGTACAGGGCGAGGGCGACGCCGCCGAGGAAGACCGCCGCGACGATCCACGGGATCAGCTTGAAGAAGAAGATCTTCGAGGCGGCGCCGGCCGCGGTGTCGAGGTTGACCACCAGCAGCACGATCGCGGCCAGCATGCCCAGGCCGCCGAGCAGCGGCGCGGTGAGAGTACGGAACCAGTGCCGGGACTCCGGGTGGTGGGTGCGGAAGTAGGCGATCACCGAGAACGAGCAGAGCGTCTGCACCACGAGCAGGGCGAGCGTGCCGAGGATCGCGGTGAGCGTGTAGAGGCTCACGTAGGGGTCCTGCCCGGTGGCCCAGAAGCCGGCCACGACGGCCAGCGCGATGCCGGTCTGGGTGAACGAGGCGACGTACGGGGAGCCGTGCCGGTGGTGGGTGCGGCCGAGTGCCGGGTGCAGGAAGCCCTCCCGGCCGATCGCGTAGAGGTAGCGTGCGGCGCACTGGTGGAAGGCCATGCCGCAGGCGAAGGCGCTCGTGACCATCAGCCACTGGAAGGCGGTGACGGCCCAGTGGCCGAGGTACTGCTGGGCGGGGACGAGGAACAGGTCCAGCGGCCCGTTGCCGGTGGCGGTCCGCACGGCCTGGTCCGGGCCGTTGCCGGCCAGCACCATCCACGAGACGAAGGTGTAGAGGACGCCCAGCACGACGACCGCGAGCAGGGTGGCGCGGGGGATGATCCGCTGGGGGTTGCGGGACTCCTCGCCGTACATCGCGGTCGATTCGAAGCCGATCCAGGACCAGAAGCAGAAGAACAGGCCGACCCCGGCGTTGACGCCGGCGAACGCGCCGGTCGGGTCGAGCGAGGACGGATGCAGGCCGTCCGGGCCGCCTCCGTGCACCAGCACCGAGCCGGCCAGCAGCACCAGCATCACCACCTCGCCGACCAGGAAGACGCCCAGCACCTTGGAGGCGACCTCCAGGTCGAAGTACGACAGCACCGCGGTGACCGCCAGCATCAGCAGGGCGAACACCTGCCAGGGCAGGTCGAGGCCGAACTGCGCCTCCACGGCCTGCTGCCCGAAGTAGGCGAAGATGCCGACGATCGAGGCTTCGAAGACCACGTACGCGAGGACCGCCAGCAGGCCGGACGCCATGCCGACCACGCGGCCGAGACCGTGCGACACGAAGCCGTAGAAGGCGCCGGCCGTGGTGATGTGCCGGGCCATCGCGACGTACCCGACGGTGAACACGGTCAGCACCAGGGTCACGAACAGGAAGCCGGCAGGGGCGTGGACGCCGCTGCCGCCGCCGACGATCACCGGCAGGTTGCCGGTCATCGCGGTGATCGGCGCGGCGGTGGCCAGGGCCATGAAGATCACGCCGACCAGGCCGACGGAGCCGGCTCTGAGGCGCTGGACGGGCGGCGGGCCCTGGACCGGGGTGTGCTGTTCGACGGCGGGCACGGGCAACTCCCTCGTGGCGGGGCGGCAGATGGCGGCGGTACGAAGTCGGCCCAGTGTGGGGTTCACCACACCGCTTCGGGGATCTGCAGCGTGTAGCCGGAGTGGTTAAAGGATTGACGGCGTGTCAATGGGTGGTCCGGACCGTTGACCCCGAGGTGGTCCAGACCTCATGTGGTGGTCCGCCCGGGGCCCGTCCCGTCCGTCTGGCGGCTCCGCTCATCCGCGTTCCGCTTCACCGGCTCCGCTCGTTCAGCCCTGAAGGCCGGCGTCGCCGCCGACGAAGTGGGCCGCACCCTATGGGCCGGCAACCCCCGCCCGGACGCATGCCCGACGCCATCGCCGTACGCCGCGAAGGCATCGACGACCTGTTCCACCAGTTCCCACATAGGCAAGTCCTTCTCGACGAGGGTTACTTGGGTCTCCGACAGGACCATCCCGACCAGGCGGTCACTCCACTGCAGAAGGCGGACACGATCTGCCCGCCGGAAGTCCACGAGGCACGGGAGCGGGCCCGCCACCGGCACTCCCCTCAGCGCTTCCCGGTCGGACACGTCCTCGCCGACAACTGACAACGGAAAGGCCTGGCCTGCTGGACCCACCGCCGCGAAACGCTCCCGGAAACCTACCTCGCCGTCGCCGGACCGCTCTCCGACCGCACCGCCACCGTCTGACCGGCGCCCCAGATCAGGCCAGTACGTCCCCGCCCGCAATCACTCACCGGCTCGTAGACCGGAGCCGGTCTCGACCTGCCAACGGATCCGGCAGCGGGTTCACCGAAGACACGGCACCGGGCACCGCGGGCGGGCCGGTGGGCCGGCGAGGTACCGCGATTGTCGCCACGTGCGCCGACGACCCGTCGAGACCTCGTCAAGTCGCTGACAAAATACTTGAGTTGGCGCTCCAGCCGGCTTGCCGTAGCCGACGCGGGCTATACGGCGGCCATGAGTGGTAGATACCGAGGAGCGGGCGCGGCCCGCGCAGTCATGCTCGTCGTCGACGTCCTCGCGGGCGTCCTGGGGCTCTGGATCGCCCTCTCCCTCCTGGGCGCCAACCCGTCCAACGACCTGGCCCACACCGTCCACGAGGTTGCCGACTGGCTGTCCACCTGGGCACGCGACCTCTTCGCCCCCTCGCAGAGCTGGCTGCGCACCCTGCTGAACTACGGCATTCCCGCGCTCGCCTACCTGCTCGTCGGTCTCGTCGTGGCCGGCTGGCTGCGCCGCGTGGACTGACCGCCGCCCAAGGCCTCAGGGCGCCACTCCGCCGGGACGGTCCAGCCCGGCCCGGCCACAGCACGGTGCGCAGCGGCAGTCACGGGTTCGCGGTCGGCGTCCGGGTGGGAGAACAGGGGTCCTCTTTCTACGGCTGTCGCGTAGAAGGAGGTGTCGGCGCGGGTGGGGGCGCACGGTGGCTGACCTGCTGGACGCGCGGCAAGACGCGCGGGCGGCTGCAAATGGCGGTGCACCTGGCAGTCCTCCCCCAGGTGCCCCTGTCCGGACAACGGTTCAGCCCGCTATGAAGGGCAACTGTCCCGTGGGTGAGGAAGGCGTCGCTGCCGGCGTCTCTCCTGACAGGCAGTTCCCGTGTGGGCGGCCGTGGCACTGTCCAGGTGCGCGGCCAGTTGAGTCCCTGTTGATGGCCACCAGGATTCCCCGGGTACGGCCAGTTGGAATGTGACGCTCGGTGATCGAGGCCGGGACTCGGTGAATCTCCGGGAGTGCGGGAGAGGCCGTTCGTCGTGGAGCGTCGCGGTCAGGCGCCTTGCGGGTGGAGGTCGAGGGTGATGTGCGGGGCGAGTGCGTACAGGAAGTCCGGGGCGTCGAAGATCTCGCCGGCGGAGGCGACGCCGACGGTGCTGGTGCGGCCGGTCAAGACGCGGTCGAGGGCCTCGACGACCAGGGGCGCGGTGACAGCGTAGATGTCCTGACCGCCGGCCGAGGCCCGGCGTTCGACACCACCCGAGCGCACGACGGCGTCGACGAGGAAGGTCTGGTCCGAGCGCCCGCTCTCGTCGGCGGCGGTCGGAGTCGGCGTGTGGGAGGCGGCGACGTCGCGGACCGCCTCAGCGGTCATGTAGGTGGTCACGTCCGGGATGGACAAGTGCTGAGGGACGGTGACGACGTCCGCCATCGTGAACTCCCCGATCACCTCCCGGACTCCCAGCGGTTCCGGGAAGGTCCACTGCAGGGTGGGTGCGGCGTCGGTGCGCTGCTCCCACTGTCCGCCGCGGTAGCGCAGGCGGACGTCGCCGCGGCGCTCGCGGGAGACGGCACCGGACAGGCGGGTGCCGGCGGTGGGGTGCCAGCTGCTGAGCGCGTAGGCGATGTGGGCCTCGTCGGCCTTGGTCCAGTCGCCCATCGCCGCGGTGGCCAGCAGGTCGCCGAGGCCGCCGAAGAAGGCCATGGCGGGGACGATCACCGCTCCCGCCGCGTGGGCCCGCTCGCGGTAGTGGGCGAAGGTGTCGAGGTTCGCCTCGAGTTCGGCGGCCACGTCCAGGTACGGAATCCCCGCGCGCAGCGCGGCCTCGATCACGGGGCCGGCGGTCGTCGCGAAGGGACCGGCGCAGTTGATGACCGCCACCGTTTCCGCCAGAGCCCGGTCCAGCGAGCCCGGTTCCTCGACCGACGCCACCCGCACCTCGAGGCCGTGCTCGTCGGCCGGCTCCCGCAGGGCCTTCGCGTTGCGCCCGGAGGGCACCGGGACGTATCCGCGCGCGGCCAGCTCCGCGACCACGAACCGCCCGGTGTGACCGTACGCGCCGAACACCGCCACCGGCTGACCTGACCCCATGAGACCGCTCCCCCGCACTCGGATATCTGCCGCGCGGTCGATCCGCCGCGGCCTGGCAGACACATCGTGGCCGCGCGGCAGCACCCTGCACGAGTGTCGGAAACGACAGGGCACGTACAGTTTCGGACATGCCCAGTGTCGCGCTGGCCGTCACCGACGGCATGCTCCACTACGAACTGTCCGTGGCCGTCGAGGTCTTCGGATCCGACCTGACCCACGTCGTCAACCCCTGGTACGCCTTCTCCCTCTGCGGCAACGGTCCGGTGCGCGTCGACCGCTTTCGCCTCGAACCCGACCACGGACTCGACCACCTCGCCCGAGCCGACACGGTGATCGTGCCCGGCTGGGCCGACACGGACCGCGAACCGCCCTCCGACCTCGTCGAAGCGGTGCGAGCCGCCCACGCGGCCGGCGCCCGCGTCGCTTCCCTGTGCACCGGCGCCTTCGTCCTGGGCGCGGCCGGACTCCTCGACGGGAAACGTGCCACCACCCACTGGGCCCACACCCGGGAACTGGCCCGCCGTTACCCCAAGGCCGCCGTCGATCCGGACGTTCTCTATGTCGACAACGGCGACGTCCTCACCTCCGCGGGCAAGGCCGCCGCCATGGACCTGTGCCTGCACTTGGTCCGCCTCGACCACGGCTCGGCCAACGCCAACAAGATCGCCCGCCGACTGGTGATCCCACCCCACCGGGACGGAGGCCAGGCCCAGTTCATCGCCACCCCGCTGCCCGAACCCGGCAACCACCCCCTGGCAGACCTCCTGCCCTGGGCGCTGGAGCAACTGGATCAGCCGCTCACCGTGGAGGACCTGGCCCGCCGGGCCGGCATGAGCTCACGCCACCTCGCTCGCCACTTCAAACACCTCACCGGCACCACACCCCTCCACTGGCTCCACACCCAACGCATCCGCCCCGCCCAGGAACTCCTGGAAACCACCAACGCCACCGTCGACACCATCGCCACCGCCACCGGCATGGGCACCGCCACCACCCTGCGCCGCCACTTCCACCGCAGCGTCGGCGTTCCACCCGACACCTACCGCCGCACCTTCCGCCCCTCGGAACCAGTCCCGAGCCCCGGCCGATCGGCCGATCGGCGTAACGGCCAGTAGCCATCAGCGGCCAGACAACTCCCCGGCAGTGGGCCGCCGATGAGGATTTCTGATGGCCACCAGCCCGGGCACTCGAAGACCGCCCACCTGGGCATCTCCTTGGTCGTTGACAATCCGGGCGGAGCATCCGACGGTGAGCGCGCCCGGTGCACGCGGGCTGACCGACGGCCATCCCGAGTGCACCGAACACGCCGCCCGGCGGAGCGCTACTCGGCGGGGACCGACCGTTGCCGAAGGGCGAGGCCGAGCAGGGTCATGGCGTCGCGGGGGCCTGCGGACGGCAGTGGCTGGGCGTCGTCGGCCTCGACGACGAGCTGTCCGTCGATGATGACCACTCACGCGTCTGACGGGTCGGAGATGTTGTTCTCGATCCAGCCGAGATGCAGGCCGCCCCGCTCGACCGCGTGGACACCCGGATTGTCGCTGGAGACCGGGAACGTGGGTGGCGGCTGCCCGCACGGCGCTGAAGCAGCTGGAGGCCGCCGACGCGTGAGGGGCCCGTGCGCCGCCGCACTGTCGGTGTCAGTAGCCCTGGGGCCTTTCGGCCCTGCCGTGATGGAGCGAAAATCTGGGTGGGGTCGTCCGCTGACGTCGAGCCGTCCTGGCGTGTTCCGACCTCGAGTGTCAGCGGGCCGCGGACGCTCCGCGGCCCGCTCTCGCGCGTCTGTCCGAAAACCAAGCTGTACGGAAGTTAGGGCACAGAAATACTCAGCTGACACGGTGTGGAGGGGGCTGGGAATGATGGTGCGACAGGATTCACCGGGAAACGACGAGGCGCAGCTGCTGCCCGAGCCGTTCTGGACGGCCGACCGGGCCTCCGTCGACGGCCAGCGGATGACCATCCGCTGGTACCGCTGGCAGATCCTGCTACTGGTCGGCGCGGCGGTGGTCTCCGTCTTCCCCGGCCAGTACACCCCGCTGCTCTCGGTGGCGGCCTTCCTCGGCGCCGGCTACTGCTGGTACCGGCTGCGCAACGCCAACCCACAGGGCCGCTGGCACGAGGCCCGGGCCGCGGCCGAGTCGATCAAGACGCTGGCCTGGAAGTACGCCGTCCGGGCCCGCCCCTTCGACGGCGCCGCCGCCTCCGCCGAGGCCGAGAACCTCTACCTGCTCCAGGCGGGCGACGTGCTGCGCGCCTTCGAGGACCCGGAGATCATCCCCGCCGGGAGCCGGCCGGACATCACCCCGGCCATGCGCGAGCTCCGCGCCGCGCCGCTGGCCGTCAGGCGCACCCGCTACCTGGTCTCCCGGGTCGACAACCAGCGGGTCTGGTACCGCTCCCGAGCGGAGGCCTGCGAGTCGCAGTCGGCTTCCTGGAGCCTGGCGATCGGCGCCCTGCTCATCCTCGGCTGCGCCTCCGCCGTCGCCGAGGGCGTCGGCGCCGTCTCCTTCCCCGCCTTCGCGGCCTTCGCCGCCGCCGCGGCGGCCGTCATCGCCTGGACCCAGCTCAAGCAGCTCCGGCCGCTCGCCGCCGCCTACCTGCTGGCCGCGAAGGAGCTCGAACTCGTCTCCGGCCAGCTCTCCGTGATGGACCTCACCGCCCGGGACGCCGAGTCCACCTGGTCCAAGCTCTCGGCCGACGCCGAGGAGGCCGTCTCCCGCGAGCACACCACCTGGCGCGCCCGCCGGGCTTTCCCTCGCTGATCCGGGGCGCGCGGCAGACCCAGGGTGCGTTTCGGGGGCGGTCCGCGGCTACGCCGGCGGCATCCAGGAGGCTCACCGGTCGCAGCTCGGGGTTGTGGTCAGCGTGGAGGGATTGCCGGGCTCCATGGTGTCCGGCCCGCCGTCCGGCGCGGCTCCCGCCCCGCCGCCAGGATTCGGGCGTTGTGTGGGACGGCCGGGCAGGAGCCCCGCTTGGCGTTCGGTCGTGCGTCGAGCGACCTCACCGGATCCCTCGATGGAGCGGGGCAATGGTTGTGCTGCTGGGAAGGGTCAGCCGCCGCTGGCGCTTGCAGACGATCTGCGGCGCGAACCTCCCTCGCGAGAAGTAGCGCCCGAGATGCAAGAGCTGTCAGTGGGCTCTACCTTCTTGACCGGGTTGACCGGGCCATTCGTAGGGTTGGGTCACCCAGGGGTGCTGGGTGTGGCTATCAGAGGGCTGCCTCTCGTGGCTCGAAACGCTTCGCCGCCCGGCATCCCACGACGACTCGGCCGCCGATTAGGAAGTGCGAGCAAGTCGCTGAGTAGAGCAATGCCGGCGAAGTCGTCCGTGGTACCAACAGCACGAACACGCACGTCAGGAGCACGATGAGCCGGATATGGGCGGGGATCGACAGCGGCAAGGGCCACCACCACGGCCTGGCTCTGGACGCCGACGGCAAGACCCTGCTGTCGCGGCGGGTCGCCAACGACGAACCCGAGTTGCTGCAACTGGTCGGTGACGTCCTGGCCCTGGCCAGCGGCGACCAGGTGACCTGGGCGATCGACATGACCGGCGGGGAGCCGGCCTTGCTGCTGAGTCTGCTGATGTCCCATGGTCAGGAGGTTCTGTACATTCCCGGACGCCTGGTGAACCGGGCCTCCGACGGCTACCGGGGTGAGGGGAAGACCGACGCCCGCGACGCCTACGTGATCGCCGACCAGGCCAGGATGCGCCGCGACCTGCAGCCGATCCGTCCCGGCGACGAGGCCGCGATCGAACTCAAGCTGCTGACCGGCCGCCGGGCCGATCTGGTCGAGGACCGCACCCGGTCCGTCAACCGCCTGCGCGGCACCCTGCTGAGCATGTTCCCGGCCCTGGAACGGGCCCTGGACCTGGGAAACGTCGGTCCACTCAAGCTGCTGACCGGCTACCAGACCCCCGCGGCGATCCGCCGCGTCGGGGTCTCACGGCTGGCCACGTGGCTGGCCAACCGCAAGGTCCGCAACGCAAAAACCCTGGCTGAAGCGGCGGTTGAGGCCGCCGAGCGGCAGTACACCTCCGTTCCCGGGGAGAAGACCATCGCGAAGCTGGTCCATACCCTGGCCGAGGAGGTGATGACCCTCAACGAGCACATCGCCGAGATCGACAAGCTCATCGAGGGCCGGTTTCGCGAGCACGAACTCGCCGACATAGTCGAGAGCCTCCCGGGCATCGGGACCGTGCTCGGCGCCGAGTTCCTGGCCGCCGTCGGTGGCAGCCTGGACGCCTTCGCCTCTCCAGACGCCCTTGCGGCCTTCGCCGGCGTCGCCCCCGCGCCCCGCGACTCGGGCAAGGTCAGCGGCAACCTCCGCCGGCCCAGCCAGTACCACCGAAGACTCCAACGCGTCTTCTACACTTCCGCGCTGGTGAGCATCCGCTGCGACCCGAACTCGCGGACGTTCTACGACCGCAAGCGCGCAGAGGGAAAGCGACACGTCCAGGCCGTGATGGCCCTCGCCCGCCGACGCGTCAACGTCCTGTGGGCCTTGGTCCGTGACCGGCGGTGCTACCAGGTCGCACCGCCGGTGACCGAGGCGGCTTGACAACAACATTAGGAAGCGTTCTGCGAGTCTTGGGCGGTTCTCGTAGTGCTTGAAGACATGTTGTCCGGTTCCGGTGCTTCACGGCGGGCCGCTGGCGCGGTGCGCTGATGGATGTGGGTAAGCGTCCCGAGTACCCGAGCGACCTGTCGGATGAGGCCTGGGAGCTGATCCGGCCGGTCCTCACCGCGTGGAAGGCGAAGCATCCCTCGGTCAGCGGCCATGCGGGCCGCTACGAGATGCGGGAGATCGTGAACGCGATCCTCTACCAGGCCCGCACCGGCTGCCAGTGGCGCTACCTGCCCCACGACCTGCCGCCCAAGAGCGCGGTGTACTACTACTTTGGGGCATGGCGCGACGACGGGACCGCCGAGACCATTCACGACCTACTGCGCTGGCAGGTCCACGAAAACCGCAGGCGACACGAGGACCCCACCGCAGTCGTCCTGGACTCCCAGACCGTGCGGACCTCGACGAACGCGCCGAAGGACACGACCGGGCTGGATCCGGGCAAGAGGAGCCCGGGCCGCAAGCGGGGCATCGCCACCGACGTGCTCGGCCTGGTCATCGCCGCCGTCAAGGTCGCGGCGAGTGTCCACGACAACGCGATCGGCATCGCGCTGCTGGACAAGGTCGTCCGTGCCGCACCCACCGTGACCAAGACATGGACGGACGCCGGGTTCAAGAACGCGATCGTCGAGCACGGCGCCGCCCTCGGCATCGACGTCGAGATCGTCCAGCGGGAGCCCGGCGCGAAAGGATTCACGCCAGAGCCCAAACGATGGGTGGTCGAGCAAACCCTGGGCACTCTCATGCTCCACCGCAGGCTCGCACGGGACTACGAGGCCAAGCCCGCCAGCTCGGTGGCGGTGATCCACTGGTCCATGACCGACGTCATGCTCCGCCGCCTCACCCGCGCCGCCACCCCGACCTGGCGCGACCCGCCACCCTGGCATCCAGCACCTTTAACCGGCGGGAGCGTCGATGAGGGAACTCCTGGACAAGATCGAGACCAGGCAGCAGCTCGTCCGCGAAACAGCCGAACGGCTGCGTGACCAGATCGCCCGGCTCACCGAACAACTCGCCACTGCCGAAGACACCTTGAAGCGTCTGGAGATCACCCGCGAGACCGTGGTGGAACTGGCTGCCGAGGATGGCATCCCGCTTCCGGAGCCGCTGCCGCCCGGACACCGCGAGATCCTGGCCACAATGGAGCAGTCCGGGGGCGGACTCCGCGCCAAGGACGTCTGCCAGGCGCTCGGCCTCGGCACCGAGCCGCGGAACACCGAAGGCACCCGCGCGAAGCTGAAGCGCCTGGTGGCCCGCGGCATCCTCATCGAGCCCGAACCGGGCCTGTTCGCCCTCGTTGCAAAGACGGTGGCCGACCAACAGCACTGACCGGCGCGCCTGTCCCGGACTCGGTCATCCTCCTGCCTATCGCCCATTGCCCCGTACTTATTGCCGAGCCGCCGGCCGGTACGACGCCTATCCTTCCCGCATGTTCATCAGTCAGTACGTCTACTTCGGGCTGTCCAGCCTCACCATGCCGGCCGCGGAGATGACGGCCGTGCTGGGAATCGAACCGGACGAGATCAAGGTTCGAGGCAGCCGTTTCACCGAACCCAAAGTGGTTCCGGTCCTCCACCGATGGAAGATCGTATGCCGTGAGCCGGGCTTGAGGGTCGACGAACAGGTTGCCCGCGTCGTGGCGCGGCTCGAACCGCACGTCGATGCAATCGCGGCCCTGGCCCAGCGGCTCGACGCCGAAGACCGTCAAGGCCCCAGCGCTGTTCTGGAAGTTGTGCGCAAGTTTAACGATGAGGACGGACAGGACCGCCTCGCCAGCGCGCCCCCAGAGATCATCGGGGGCCATGACCTGCTGGGGTGGCACCTGGAACGCGAGGTGCTGGCGTTTCTCCACGCCACCGGTGCCGCTCTAGACGTCGACGAGTACGACTACACGCCTGACCCAACGGATGAATGATCTGCACCTGAACTGGCGACCGCGTTTCTCGTCCAACTCTCGCAAAACGCTTCCTAATGTTGTTGTCAAGCCGCCTCGGTCACCGGCGGTGCGACCTGGTAGCACCGCCGGTCACGGACCAAGGCCCACAGGACGTTGACGCGTCGGCGGGCGAGGGCCATCACGGCCTGGACGTGTCGCTTTCCCTCTGCGCGCTTGCGGTCGTAGAACGTCCGCGAGTTCGGGTCGCAGCGGATGCTCACCAGCGCGGAAGTGTAGAAGACGCGTTGGAGTCTTCGGTGGTACTGGCTGGGCCGGCGGAGGTTGCCGCTGACCTTGCCCGAGTCGCGGGGCGCGGGGGCGACGCCGGCGAAGGCCGCAAGGGCGTCTGGAGAGGCGAAGGCGTCCAGGCTGCCACCGACGGCGGCCAGGAACTCGGCGCCGAGCACGGTCCCGATGCCCGGGAGGCTCTCGACTATGTCGGCGAGTTCGTGCTCGCGAAACCGGCCCTCGATGAGCTTGTCGATCTCGGCGATGTGCTCGTTGAGGGTCATCACCTCCTCGGCCAGGGTATGGACCAGCTTCGCGATGGTCTTCTCCCCGGGAACGGAGGTGTACTGCCGCTCGGCGGCCTCAACCGCCGCTTCAGCCAGGGTTTTTGCGTTGCGGACCTTGCGGTTGGCCAGCCACGTGGCCAGCCGTGAGACCCCGACGCGGCGGATCGCCGCGGGGGTCTGGTAGCCGGTCAGCAGCTTGAGTGGACCGACGTTTCCCAGGTCCAGGGCCCGTTCCAGGGCCGGGAACATGCTCAGCAGGGTGCCGCGCAGGCGGTTGACGGACCGGGTGCGGTCCTCGACCAGATCGGCCCGGCGGCCGGTCAGCAGCTTGAGTTCGATCGCGGCCTCGTCGCCGGGACGGATCGGCTGCAGGTCGCGGCGCATCCTGGCCTGGTCGGCGATCACGTAGGCGTCGCGGGCGTCGGTCTTCCCCTCACCCCGGTAGCCGTCGGAGGCCCGGTTCACCAGGCGTCCGGGAATGTACAGAACCTCCTGACCATGGGACATCAGCAGACTCAGCAGCAAGGCCGGCTCCCCGCCGGTCATGTCGATCGCCCAGGTCACCTGGTCGCCGCTGGCCAGGGCCAGGACGTCACCGACCAGTTGCAGCAACTCGGGTTCGTCGTTGGCGACCCGCCGCGACAGCAGGGTCTTGCCGTCGGCGTCCAGAGCCAGGCCGTGGTGGTGGCCCTTGCCGCTGTCGATCCCCGCCCATATCCGGCTCATCGTGCTCCTGACGTGCGTGTTCGTGCTGTTGGTACCACGGACGACTTCGCCGGCATTGCTCTACTCAGCGACTTGCTCGCACTTCCTAATCGGCGGCCGAGTCGTCGTGGGATGCCGGGCGGCGAAGCGTTTCGAGCCACGAGAGGCAGCCCTCTGATAGCCACACCCAGCACCCCTGGGTGACCCAACCCTACGAATGGCCCGGTCAACCCGGTCAAGAAGGTAGAGCCCACTGACTGGGCGTTTCGCCCCTAAGTGGGTCGGTTGATGGCGGTTTTCGAGGTGCCCAAGCTGCTCGCTTTCGGTGACTCTTGGGGCTGTAGTGACGGGAGTCCCGCCGTTACACGAATGTCCGTCGGAACTGTGCACATCGTCCTGTCTCATCCCAGGAAGCCCGACTGGAGCACAGTTGTCCCCTGGGTTCCGCTGCCTCTGGGCGGATGCGGGATTCCGCAGTATGCCGTCATCATGACGGATCGTCGACCGTATCCGAGCGACCTGTCCGACGCTCGCTGGGCTCTGGTCGAGCCCACCCTCACCGCCTGGCGTCAGGCCCGGACCGAACGCGCCCTGGCGTTCGGCCGGCCTCCCGAACACGGCCTGCGGGACCTGCTGGACGCGATCCTGTACGTGGACCGCACCGGCATCCCCTGGCGCTACCTCCCGCACGACTACCCGCCATGGGAGACGGTCTACGCCTACTTCGCCCGCTGGCAGAAGGAGGGAGTGTTCGAGCAGCTCAACGGCCTTCTCCGGCGCCTGGTCCGCACCGCCGAGGGCCGCGATCCGGAGCCGACGGCGTGCATCATCGACTCGCAGAGCATCAAGACCTCCACGAACGTCCCTGTCGCCGGCCAGGGCGCCGACGTCGGGAAGCGGATCGTCGGCAGGAAACGCAACATCGTCACCGACACGATCGGCCTGCTGCTCGTGGTGCTGGTCACCGCCGCGAGCATCCAGGACAACGCTGCCGGCCGACAGCTGCTGACCACCGTCGCGGCCGAGCACCCGACCGTCGGCAAGGCCTGGGCCGACATGGGCTACAAGAACGCCGTCGTCGAACACGCCGCCACCCTGGGCATCGACCTCGAGATCGTCCGACGCGACCCCGCCACCAGGGGATTCGTCGTCCAGCCCCGCCGCTGGGTCGTCGAGCGCACCTTTGGCTGGCTCATGAACCACCGACGACTGGCCCGCGACTACGAAGCCCTCCCGGCCCGCTCCGAAGCCATGGTCCACGTCGCCATGATCGGCCTCATGACCCGCCGACTCACCGGCGAAGCCACCCCGACCTGGCGCGGAACCTGAGCTCCAAAGTCAGGGACGAAACGCCCAGTGAGAGCAGGCCGGCGAGGACAGCGGGGCGGGGTGGGCGCTGACGGTCCTTCCCGCAGCTTTTGTGGTCCTGGTCGGCATCGTGGCCTCCGGGATACGCTCGGCGTTGGCAAACCTGCGGCTGACCGCCAAAGAGAACCCGACCGTCGCCGAGTTGCTGGCCGCCGTCCCGGCCGCGCCGGCGCCGCTTCCTGGATGCCAAGATCGACCAGCTGTGTCAGCAGCTCACGAACCGGCGAGTGGAGCGCGCGCCTCGGAGAACAACAGGCCGGGGGGCTCTGCACCATCGCTACGAGGCCGCCCAGACCCTGGAGGCCAGCTCCAGGCAGATCACCGCCAAGCGCATCGAACTGCAGCACGCCATGGTCGCGGACTTCGACGAGCGCGGTGAGCAGACCAGGGAAGCCACACTCTTGTTCTCACGCTTCGCGTAGTCGCTCTACGGCACGCGCCAGGCCCTCCTCGCGATCGAGGCCAGCCGCAACCACCTCGGCGTCACATCGCGGATCGACAGCGACGGCAGCCGAGGCATCGGCAACATGGTGATCTTCTACGTTGACCTCACCCTGGCTGTCCTGGCCCATCGCCATGGTCGCGGCCCCGACTTCCTCGTCCACGGCAGCCACCTCTACGACGGCGTCGACGCACGGTAGGTGAAGGCAGTTCTCGAACTCGCCGTCCAGGTGACCCGGGAGGAGGAAATGCAGTACATCGTCACCCTCAACACGGACGGCCTCGCGAGGGCCGCCGACCTCGGCTTCGACGCCGTCCCCTACATGAACAACACCATCCTCAAGGACAAGCACGAGACTGGTGGGCTGTTCGGCTTCCGATTCGGAGATACGGCGTAGTCATTCCCGGCGCCGCGCCAAGCACAGGGCCCGGGGCAGGCCGGCCGTTGTCGTCCCAGACCTGCCGGGGTACCGGCGACAACCGCAACCATGTCAGGCAGGTCGTCGCGCTGCTGGATGCGGTGCCTCCGGTACCCGGCGGGCTGGGACGGGCCACTGACTGATCGGCGGTGGCATCAGCGAGGCCCGATCGGCCGCAACGACCCGCTTCTCCCCCGCAGGTGACTCGCGTCGTTGCGTCAGCAATGCTTAGAAGCAGTGGCTGTACCACCACCACTGGGATCCGGGCGCAGTCTGGCCGGCGGTGACGGGCGTACCGAAGAACTTCCAGCAGCCGCTGGTCTTCGGGAACCAGCCGGTGGAGGCGTACTGGTAGTACTGCGCGTAGTCGCCCCCGTGGTGGTTGCCGTTCGGGTCGATGAGCTCGGCCCAGGTCCAGTCCCGATGACCGGTCTGGTTCCAGGTGTTGACGCAGACGGAACGGCCGTCGTACGACACCAGCAGGCGGGCGCTGAAGCCGTTATTGTCCTTCTGGTCGACAACGTTCCCCTGGCAGTTCGGCGTTGCCGCGTGTGCGCTGCCGGTGCCGGCGACGGCGAGCGTCGCGGTGAGCGCGGCGGAGGCCAGCGCCGCGGCTATCCGACTCTTCCTCATGGTTTCCCCCTGACTCGCGGCCCTCGCCACCCTGACGGGGCCGTGGACGATGCTGCCAACGGGCGTCCACGGTGACCACCGCTTCTGCCTGTCTCGGACGATCCCGGACGTTGTCGGTCGTTGTCGGACGCTCCCGGTGGGGCCGGGTTCAGCGGAGGCGCAGGAAAGCGGCGGCCTCCAAGCCCGTGGTGGCGGCGCAACTGTCCCGGCGTCCGACGGTGCGGTAGGCGGACTCGAGTCGGTGGCCGCCCGACTCCACTACGGGGAGCGGGTGCCAGTCACCGACGAGGGCCCGGGTGGGATCGCTGCTGCTGCCCACCGCGCCGAACAGCAGGTCGCCTTGGGCACAGGAGGCCGGCTGGCCACCGGAGAGCAGTGAACTCGCGTCGCGGACGCCGCGGAACTCGTCCACCGTGACGTAACTGAGTTTGGCAGTGGGCCAGATGAGGTCGATCTGGTCGAGGCTGTCCAGCGCCTTGGCGTTGAGCAGAACGAGGACGATCAGCCGATCGCTGTCGGCATCAGCTGTGTCGGCCACCACCCGGTACCTGTTGCCGGCGGTGTCTCGCACGTCGATCCGGCCGACCAGGGTTCCGGTGAGCATCAGTACGACGACCAGGGTGTCGCCCTCGGCAACCCGGCTCTTGAGCAGCAGGTTGTTTCCGCTTGCGTCGCCGCCGAGCGCGGAGCGGTTCGCATCGCCGGCGAGGCGCGTGACATATGAGGCCCGACTTGTGGCCGGAGCCACACCCAGGTGAGCCGATCCGGGCTGAACGCCGGTCAGTGTCCCGTCGGACGCGGTGATCGTGGCCAGGAGGAGGGCCAGGACACCGCCGATCCAGACCGACGGCCACACCAGGCCCCGGCGCAGGAAACCTCGACCAGCCGCCTTTCGAACCGGCTCCTCGGCTGTCAGCGGCTCCCCTTCGGAAGCTGCGGGCTGCCTGCCGGTGGCGGGCGGAGCCGATGTCGATAGTGCGGCCAACTGCTGCTGCCGCAAATGGATTCGCTGCCACGCACCCTTCCAGCTCGCGACCTCTTCGGCGGAGGCGCCACAGGCGCTGACGAGTATCAACACCCGCTCCAGCGGCGGCATCCGGATGCGGTGGTGACTCAGGTCTCCCGAGAGAGTGCTCCGCGGAAGACTCGTTCGTCGCTCCAGTTCGCGGAGTGAGGGATTGCCCGACCAGACCCTTAGGGCCCGGAGCTGACGGATGAACTCCTGCGCGTTGTCGGCCTCGTCCGGCCCTGGCGTGCCCCCTGAAGCCGTCTGTGCCGGTTGCATTTCGAGCTCCACCGAGGTGCGCCGGGACGCAGCCCGCTCGTCCGGTGCGGGCGGCAGTCCACTGACTCCCTTGGCATCGATGCGGGTTGCGTCGTAGCTCTGCTGTTCCGTCTGTTGCCTCGTCACGTCATGCCCCCTGGGTCGTGCGCTTGCGACCATCCTCGACAAGACCTTGCGGTGGCTCCATGGCGTTTTCTTGGCGTTCTATGATGACCTTGTCAAGGTCCTGTCATGACTGGGACTGCCTGTCGGAGGCGATCGTGGTGGGGGATTTCGGGACGCTGCTGCGGCAGCACCGGTTGCTGCTCTGCTGGACGCAGGAGGATCTCGCGGAACAGTCAGGTGTCTCGGCACACGCGATCAGCGTGTTGGAGTCAGGGCGGCGACGGCCTCGCCTGTCGTCGGTGGCACGGTTGGCCACTGCGCTGGTCCTGGACTCGGCCGACCGGGATCAGCTGATTGCCGCAGCCCGTGCGCAATCGCAGCGGAGCACGGAGTCGCCGGCGCGCGTAATGCCTCGACTACTCCCCTACGCCGTACCGGACTTCACCGGTCGGCGTGACGAGGTGGACCGGCTGCTCGCCCTGGCCTCGGGCCAGGCTCAGGGCCAGGAGCCGGCGT
The DNA here is from genome assembly GCF_024172095.1 of Kitasatospora cinereorecta. Classification (GTDB taxonomy): domain Bacteria; phylum Actinomycetota; class Actinomycetes; order Streptomycetales; family Streptomycetaceae; genus Kitasatospora; species Kitasatospora cinereorecta. The sequence goes on from NZ_JAMZDX010000004.1 coordinate 990,889, forward strand.
CTGCCCTGGTGATCTCGGCCATCGACGGCATGGCCGGCGTCGGCAAGACCGCTCTGGCCGTTCACGTCGGGCACGCTCTCGCCGACAGGTTCCCCGACGGGCAACTCTTCCTGGACCTGCACGGCTTCACCCCCGGCAAGCTCCCGCTGGGTCCGGGTGCGGCGCTGGCACGCCTGTTGCGCGCGGTCGGCGTCAGCGAGTTGAGTCTGCCGGAAGGCACCGAGGAGCGCGCCCAGATGTGGTGCACCGAAGCGGCGGACAGGCAGCTTCTCGTCGTGCTGGACAACGCCGCGGATGCCGCTCAAGTCCGCCCGTTGATCCCCGGCGGCCCGGGCTGCCTCGTGCTGGTCACTTCGCGACGGCGCATGCCCACGCTGGACGGGGCGGTCGGCCTACCCCTGGACGTCTTGAGCCACGGAGAGGCGGTCGCGCTGTTCGCCCGGATCGTCGGCTCGGACCGCGTCGCCGACCACGCGGCGACCGTGGACGAGATCGTCACCCTGTGCGGCAGGTTGCCCCTGGCGCTTCGGATTGCCGCCGCCCGACTGGCACACCGTCCGGCCTGGACCCCCGTCGAGCTGCTGGTGCGGCTTCGGCGTCCACAGAAGTTACAGACAGAGCTCTCCCTCCACGACCGCAGCGTCGCCGCCGCCTTCCTCGACTCGTACCAGGCTCTCGACCCATCCCTTCGGCGCGCGTTCCGGCTGGCCGCCCTGCACCCTGGTGAGGACTTCACGCCGCACGCCCTCGCGGCTCTCATCGACACCCCGGTGGAAGAAGCCGAGGAGATGGAGTCCCTGCACGACCATCACCTGCTGAACGAGCACACGGCTCTCCGGTACACCTTTCACGACCTTCTGCGCGACTTCGCCGACGAACTGGTCACCCGCGAGGAACCCGAACCCCTGCGGCATGCAGCCCTCGTCCGGCTGCTCGACTACTACCGCCAGGCCGCTGCTGCGGCGATGGGCGTGCTTGCACCGCTCGAACAGCATCATCGACCGCTGGTGTCCCAACTCCGCGGTACAGCAATGGCATTTGCCGATGAAGGCGAAGCAGCGGACTGGCTGGCCGTCGAACAGTCCAACCTGCTTGCGGTCATCCGCCACACAGGCGACGCCGGTCTACCCGAGTACGCGGCGGACCTGCCGGCGATCCTCTGGCGTCGTCTGAAGCGCCACATGCCCGCCCATGAGGCACTCGTGGTGGGAACCCTCGCCCTTGACGCCACCCGACAACTCGGCAATCCGGTCGGCGAAGCAGCCGCACTGCGGCACCTCGGGCTTGTCCGCTACCAGCTCGGCGAATTCCCTCAGGCCATCGAGCTCCTGCAGCAATCCCTCGGAATCTACCGGAAGGTCGGCAACCGTACGGGGCAGGCCCACGTCCTGACCAACCTGGGCCTCACCCTGGCACGCATGGGCCGCCTGGAGGAGGCCCTCGACCACCACCAGCGGGCGCTGGAGCTCAGCCTGGACATACCCGAGCCGGCGGTCGAGGCCATCGCTCTGATCAATCTGGGCCCCACGCTGACCAGACTCGGACGCATGCCCGAAGCCCTCGACTTCCACCACCGGGCCCTGGCACTGCACCGGCGCACCGGCAACCGCCTCGGCCAGGCGATCGCCCTCAACCAACTCGGCGAGTACCACCAGAAGCTCCAGCGACATCCCGAGGCCCTCGATCTGTACCAGGAGGCGCTGGATCTGCACCGGGAGTTGGGCGACACGTTCGGCCAAGCCGAATCGCACACACTGATCGGCGACACGCTTCTGTCCATGGACGCTCTCGCCAGCGCTCTCGAGCACTACCAGGCTGCGATCGAGTACCCCGGCGAGCGCTACAACCTCGCCCGGATCCACCTCGGTCTGGCCCGAGCGCACCACCGGCTCGGGCATCCGGAGGCCGCCAGGTCGCACGCCGGACAGGCCGTCGACATCTACGCCTCCCTCGACATCCCTGAAGCCGGCCAGGCCAAGGCGTTCCTCGACGCACTAGGCCGTGTCTCGTAATTGATCTTGCAGGGCCAAATGTCGTTGAGCTCGTGGCGGGCAGCCCGGAAGACTGGCGCCATGAGCTCTCGACGCTTCGTCTTCCTCGATCCTGACGGCATGAGTGCCGGCGGCTGGCTGTATGTGGTGGTCGAGGCGAAGACCGGGGTCTTCTATCAGCAGCAGTACGGCGGAACGGCTTGTCGGCAGGGGCAGGTCGAGGGCTTTCTGGTGCCGTTGTTCGGCCCTGATGAGCTGGACGCGTTGCGCGAGCTGTTCGAGAAGCACTTCCGTGGTGCTGGCACCTGGAACTACGGGTGGCGGGATGACGAGCGGGACAGGCTCCGGGAGATCATCGGAGCCCTCCGCTACTGGGTATGCGATGGGACGACCGAGGAGCCGCACGCTCTGCAGCTGGACGAGGGCCGGATCCGTAAGACCGATGAGGCGTGGGTGCCGGTGATCACGCCGGACGGTCCCGGAGTGCTGGTGTGGTTCAACTCGGACTGAACACGATGATCAGCCGTCGGCCCTGAGCCAGAGGATCAGTGCCGCGATGACCACCCCGGCCCGGTAGTGGGCCGCCAGCTTGTCGAACCGGGTTGCCACGGCGCGGAACTGCTCCCTGGCTGGGATGGCCGAGTTCGAGCAGGCCGGCGCGGACTTGCTGACCCGCCTAGCCGACGACACCACCCTCGACGCCTACGACCGGCTACGGGCTGCCGAGAGCCTGGCCAGGATGGCCGGGTTCGAGCAAACCTACGGGGAAGCGTTGATCCGCCTCGTTGACGACGTCACCCTCGTTGTCAGCTACCGGCTGCGCGCCGCTGGGACCCTGACCAGAATGGCCGGATTCGAGCAGGCCGGTGCCGACTTGCTGACCCGCCTAGCCGACGACACCACCCTCGACGCCTACGACCGGCTACGGGCTGCCGAGAGCCTGGCCAAGTTGGGCGGGTTCGAGCAGGCTGGCGCGGAACGGTTGACTCGCCTCGGCACTCGCCATCGGCACGCGTCCGGGACCGCGTGACGAAGTTGAGAAAGCCGTGGCCCGGCGGAGGATGTCCACGTCCTCGCGCAGGCGGCGGTTCTCGCGCCGTAGCCGGGCCAGTTCCTCATGCTCGTCGCTGGTCAGGCCGTCGGGCGGCGGTTCTCGCGCCGCAGCCGGGCCACTTCCTCGCGCTCGTCGCTGGTCAGGGCGTCGCGCTCGCCGACGTCGACTATGGCCTGCTTCACCCAGTCCCGCACCGCGGTCTCGGTGAGGTCGAAGTCCTTGGCGACCTGACCGACTGAGCGGTCACCGCGTCGGCACAGCTCGACGACGCCGCGCAGCACCCCGGACAACGACGGGAGATCGACTGGGCCGAACATGCGCAGCGCTCGCGATGGATCTCCCTATGCTGTATCTCGGACGGCCTGCGTTGGGTCGAACAGGATGACCCCGTTGAGGGTCGCGACAGCCAGCTCGCCCGCAGGTCCGGCTGCAAGGCCGGTGCATGAGGAATTCACATCGGCCTTCCACAGCACGTGACCGTCCGACACTCGTACGATCGCTGCCTCGGTCCCGCCCCCGACCCCGTATTCCCGTCCGCTGGGCATTAGCACTGCGTGCCGGACCGGTAGCGGCGAGGCGTGCCTGGCAGCTGGGGCGACCGGCACTCGTGACCGGCTCCGCCATAGCTCACTCAGCCCTCGATGCGGCCGGCTACTCCTCCCGGAGCGGAGCGTACGCCTCCAGGGGGTTCGTGCTGTGCATGGCGGTGTAGAGGTCGGTCACCTCACCACCGGTGTCGCCCGGGGCGAGGATGGTGCCACTGACGGTCTTGCCGTCGGCAGCGTAGTCGAACCTCATCACCAGGCCGTCGTCGAAGGAGAGCTGCAGGGATCTGCCGGGAAGCGTCCGGCAGGCGTTCGCGGAATCGGCGTTGGTGTTGGCGGCGGCGGTGGCGGGGCCGGCGGCGAGGACGGTGGCCAGGGTGATCGGGGCAAGTACACGCAGCTTCACCGCTGTTCCCCCTACGTGGCGGAAGCGGTGCAGATGCGCGCATACTCGCGGCGGCCGCTGGAGCGGCGCTGGAGAGGAGAGCGCCGGCACTGATCGTCTCCGAACGAAGCACTTGGCCGGGAGTGCCGCCTCGTCCTGCCAGGCCATCGCCGTCGAGAACGGCGGACCGCGGAGCAGCCTGCTCTCATCTGCTACGACATACCGTGGCACCACCGCCCGCCGGACGGCCCCGAGGCTTGATCCTTGAGCAGTTGCCGGCTCCCGCCGATCTGGCCGAGATCAGCCATTGGCATGTTCCCGCCACGGTCGCCGACTGTTGACGGTCCGTCGCCTTCGCTACCGTTCTGCCGCTGGGCGGCCACCGCCGCCCCCGCGCCCCCACGGCTGTGGCAGCCCCCGGCCACACTGCGCCCGTTCACCCTGATCCGGTGATGCCCAGGGAGCAGGTGACCTGCCGCGGTCCGCTCTGCACGTGCGCGAGTTTCCCGTTCCCGGGCCGGCACACAAGCCAGGGCGACTCATCAGGCCGTTCCTGCGTGCCGTCCCCCATCCCCCAGGGAGGGCAGCCAGTTGCACACCCATGTCAGAAACGCCCGACGTCGCGGCACAGTCCGCTCCGGCACGGCGGTGCTCGCCGCCGCCGGGCTCGTGATCGCCGGTCTGACCGCCGCCGGGACGGCGGCCGTGGCGGCGCCGACGCCGCCCGCGCCCGAGTCCTCCCAGCAGTTGGCCGCAAGCAGCGCCGACGCACTGGTGGCCAGCCGTCCGGCCTTCCTGCTCGCCGGCCCGCAGGAGCAGTTCGTCCGAGGTCAGGTCGCTTCCTCGAACGGGTCGCAATACGTGCCCTACGAGCGCACCTACTCGGGCGTTCCGGTGGTCGGCGGCGACTTCGTCGTGGTGACCAACGGCGCAGGGCAGGTCACGTACAACTCGGTCGCCCAGCAGCACGCGATCGGCACGCTGTCGACCAGCCCGAGCCTGAGCCGCGACCAGGCCGAGAAGGTGGCCTCGGCGCAGCTGAAGTCGGTGTCCAAGGTCGAGGGCACCCGGCTGGTGGTGTACGCGCTGGGCGACGCCCCGGCCGCCCTGGCCTGGGAGTCCACGGTGAACGGAGTCGGCGACGACGGCTACAGCCGGCTGAGCGTGGACGTCGACGCGCGCACCGGCGCCGTGCTGCACACCCAGGAGCACGTGCTGCACGGCAGCGGCACCGGCGCCTGGAACGGCCCCGCGCCGCTCACCATCAACACCACCTCCTCCGGTGGCAAGTTCACGATGAGCCCCACCAACATCACGAACATGCCGTGCCAGGACGCCGCGAACAACACGACGTTCAGCAAGACCACCGACACCTGGGGCAACGGCGACGCCACCAGCAAGGAGACCGGCTGCGTCGACGCCGAGTACGTGGCGCAGGGCGAGTTCCGGATGCTCGCGCAGTGGCTGGGCCGCAACGGCATGGACGGCAACGGCGGGGCCTGGCCGATCCGGGTCGGCCTGGCCGACGTCAACGCCTACTACGACGGCTCGCAGGTCCAGGTCGGGCACAACAACGCCAACCAGTGGATCAGCGCGGTCGACGTCCTCGCCCACGAGATGGGCCACGGCATCGACGACCACACCCCCGGCGGCATCTCCGGCAGCGGCACCCAGGAGTTCATCGCCGACGTGTACGGCGCGTCGACCGAGGCCTTCATGAACGAGCCCGCGCCGTACGCCGTGCCGGACTTCCTGGTCGGCAACCAGGTCAACCTGGTGGGCACCGGCCCGATCCGCAACATGTACAACCCGTCGCTGATCAGCAACAACCCGAACTGCTACTCCAGCAGCATTCCGAGCGCCGAGGTGCACGCCGCGGCCGGCCCCGGCAACCACTGGTTCTACCTGCTCGCGCAGGGCTCCAACCCGCCGGGCGGCCCGACCAGCCCCACCTGCAACGGCTCCACCGTCACGGGCGGCGTCGGCGTGCAGAACGCCCTCAAGATCGTGTACAACGCCCAGCTGATGAAGACCACCGCCAGCTCGTACCTGAAGTACCGCACCTGGACGCTGCAGGCGGCCAAGAACCTCGACCCGTCCTGCGGCCAGTTCAACACCGTGAAGGCCGCCTGGGACGCTGTCAGCGTCCCCGCCCAGTCCGGCGACCCGACCTGCACGGTCGCGGGCAACGACTTCTCGATGGCGGTCTCGCCGAGCACCGGATCGGTCAACCCGGGCAGCTCACTGACCGCCACCGTCTCCACCACGCTCACCAACGGCTCGGCGCAGACGGTGAACCTGTCCGCGTCCGGCCTGCCCGCGGGCGCCACCGCGTCGTTCAGCCCGGCCTCCGTGTCGACCGGCGGCACCTCCCAGCTGACCGTCAGCACGGCCGCCTCGACGCCGCCCGGCACCTATTCGGTCACCATCACCGGCGCCGGGACGTCGACCACCCACACGGCCACCTTCTCGCTGACCGTCAATGGCACCGGCGTCTGCACCCCGGCGCAGTTGCTCGGCAACGCGGGCTTCGAGACCGGCTCCGCCGCGCCCTGGACCACCACCAGCGGAGTGGTCGACAACTCGGCCTCCGAGGCGGCGCACAGCGGATCGTGGAAGGCGTGGCTGAACGGCTACGGCTCCGCCCACACCGACAGCGCCTCGCAGACCGTCACCATCCCGACCGGCTGCCGGGCGACGCTGAGCTACTGGCTGCACATCGACACCGCGGAGACCACCACCACGACCCAGTACGACAAGCTGACCGTCAGCGTCAACGGCACCACGGTCGCCTCGTACAGCAACCTCGACAAGAACACCGGCTACGCCCAGAAGTCGGTCGACCTGTCGTCCTACGCAGGACAGAGCGTCACCCTGAAGTTCAACGGTGTGGAGGACTCCTCCCTCCAGACCAGCTTCGTGATCGACGACACCGCGATCCAGACGGGCTGAACCTGAACGAATGAACCACGAGGGCCTGGCGGCCGCAGCCGCCAGGCCCTCGCCCGTTCGAGGGACCTCGCACCGCGTTCGAGGGCCTGACGGGAGGACCTGTGGCGGACCGGGCCGGCCGTACTGGCGGGCGATCGCCGACCCGGCGAAGCTCGGCGAAACTCCGTGGCCGACGGCTCAGCCCGGTTCGACCGGACGACAGTACCGGCGGATCAGCTCCTCGTGTCCCGGGAATCGCCTGAGCAGATCCTCGGCCCGACCGAGGGTCATGTCGGTGTAGTCGAACCCGGGCGAGACCGCCTCGCTGATCAGCCCGTGGTCGCCGGCGGTCAGGTGGGAGGCCTTCCAGACACCGCCGGGGACGGCGAGCATGAGGAGCTGTCCCCGGCCCGGGTCCTGGCCGAGGACAGCGGTCTCCAGCCGACCGTCCGGGAAGAGCAGGTGATAGGTGATCGGATCGCCGTGGTGGTGGAAGTGCAGGATGTCGGACTGGTTCAGGTGCCAGTGGCCGATCGGCGACCAGTGGGTCAGCAGGTAGTGGATCGACGTGAGGGTGTAGCGCTCGCCCCCGGCGTACGCACCCGGGCCCGGTGATCGGCCTGGAACGTACGCCGGAAGTACCCGCCCTCGACGTGCGGCTCCAGCCCCAACAACTGGATCCATTGACGCGCCGTCGGCATCGAATCCTCCTGACTCGTTGAATCGTCCCTTGGCGCGCAGTTGCGCGAGCACCGCATCCAGGTCGCGGACCCGAGGTTGAGCTGCTCTGCTGGGCGCGGATCAGCCTCCCGCCGACCCGCCCGTAGCCCGCGTACTGTCCGTGCTCGTTCAGGATCGAAGAGCAGGCGGGCAGCCGCTCGATGACCTTCGTCATCACCGGCGAGTTGTCTTCCAGTCACACCGGCGGACCCCTCTGGCACCCTATCCGGCCCTCCCGGTGTCGGTCGGCGCGCCGCCCAGCACGTCAGCGGCGTGCTCGGCGATCGTCCGGCAGTTCTTCCTGGACGGAAGCTGTTCGGTGCGGCGTCAAGGCGGGACGTCAGGCTGCTGGCCGTGCTCGTCGATTCGAGGCCGAATCGGTCATCCCTGGGCACGGCTTCGGCCTGGCAGTTGCCGCGTGGCGTGCGGTCGCCACTGTCAGTCGGTGCCGGTCCGGCGTGGTGCAGCGGTCCCTCCTTCGGCATCGGAGGACTGCCCCGCCAGATCGGGCCGGTAGGGGCTGTCGAGCAGGTCGAGGAGTTGGGGGTGGATGAGTGCTCCGAGGAGGCGGGGGTGGTCGGTGAGGATGCCGGCTGCGCGCAGGCGGTCCAGGGGCGGCTGCGGGTCGAGCGCGATACGGTCCCGCAGCCAGGCGGCCGAGACCGCTGGTGCGGCGCGGAGTTGGGTGAGGACGGCCACGGCAGCGGGGTCGTCGGCGACCTGTGCGAGGGCGGTGCCGAGCAGCCGGCGGTGGGCTGTGAGGGTGGCGGTCCGGTGCCGGGCGGTCTCGGTCACCGCACGGGCGAACACCGCTCCCCAGGGCACGAGGTCGCCGTCGGCAGCGGCGACCAGGGCGGCATCGTGTTCGATGCGGTGCAATTCGACCCAGGCGTCGAGGTCGAGCAGCAGGCCGGGCAGCAGGCCTGCGGCCACGAGATCGCACTGGCCGAGCAGCCGGGCGGTGCGGCCGTTGGCGTCCGGGAACGGGTGGATCGTCAGCAGCCCCGCCATGGCGAGCGCGGCCGCGTCCAGGGGGTGGGCGGTGGTGCGGGTGCCCCAGTGGTGCCAGCGCTCGACCTGCTCCTGCAACGGTGCGCCCGGTGCGGTCGCGATGGAGAAGACCTGCCCGTCGGCCCAGGTGACGTTGACAGTCATACGACGGAAGCCGCCCGGTGCCGTGATGTTGGGGTCACCCGCGATGAGCAGCCGGTGCAGTTCGGCGAGCGCGTCCGGGGTGAAGCAGGGGCGCCGGCCGGGGTGTTCGAGCAGCTCGGCGCGGACCGATTGAACGGCCAGCAGACCGGCTGTGGTGCGGTTCTCGGCAGCGGCCGCGAGCATGTCGGCCAGCTGCGCGGCTTCGATTCCGGCGATGCGGTTCCGGTGGAGCTTGGGCCGCCAGCGGGGGCGGTGGAAGAGGTCGGGGTCGTCCAGGTGGGTGCCGGCCGCGGCGGTCAGTTCGGCGAGCGCGGCGAGTGCTTCGCGACGAGCGGCGGGCGGGATGGCCACGGCGTCGAGCGGCGGTGCGACGGGAAGGACCCGTCGCACCGCCGTCGCGCTGGAACGGTCGGTCATCAGCAGGAGACGGCCGTCCAGCCACCGGTCGGCACGACGACGTTCGCGTACTCGGTGGTGCCTCCGCCGATGAAGGGCGTCGTCGTGATCTCGTAGGTGAAGGTCTGGTACTCGACGTCCAGCGTCCAGCCCTGCCTCGGGGGGATCGTGACCTTGAGGCCGAGCCGCGTATCGGACTCGGAGTTGAGCTGGTGGCCGACCTGGGCCTGGAGCACGCCCTTCGCCGAGGCCGAGATGTTGTCGCTGGTCGTGTAGTTCACCTTGTACGTGGAGTCCGCGCTCAGTTCCACCGGCAGGTCGCCGTTGTTCTTGCGGCACGGCTGCCGCAGGAAGTGCTTCGCACCGGCCTTGATGGCGATGGCCGACACCGAGCTGCCCCAGGTCCCCCCGCCGTTGCCCGAGTACCAGGTCTCGGTCGGCATCAGCGGGTCTGCGGGATAGACGAAAGGCTGGCCCGGGGCCGTGATGACGACCGACTGGGGGCCCGGCTCGGGCTCGGGCTGGCCCACAACGCCGGAGCTGAGGTCGACGATGGCGTCGCCACCGCCGCCGCCCGCGTCGCCGGTGCCAGTGTCGCCCCAGCCGCCCGGGTCGTAGGGGTCGATGGGGTTGCAGTCGGTCAGGTACTCGCCCCAGCAGTTGCTGTCGGCGGCCGCCTCGTGCGGGGCGACCAGCGCGGGCACGGCGGTGAGCACGGTGGCGCCGAGTGCGGCGGCGACCACGAATTTCTTGAGGTCCATCGTCTTCTTTCGGGAGGAGGGATGTTCGGTGGCGGCCCAGTTGGCCATGGAGGCTGGACAGCAGTTCGGCGCAACAGTCGCAGGGCTGCCAGCTGTGGGTCAGGATGAATTTCGGCAACCGCACCAGCTCATCCGGTCACCTTGCGCGACAGGAGTCACAGGCTGTGCGGAGACCGGCTGTGGCGGCTGCTTCGGGTCGGGCGCCGATCATCAGGCGCGGCACTGACGAAGCCAGTGGCTTGAGGGAGCCGCCGCGGCCGGTACGCCGCCCCACATGAGGGAGCGGGTGATCAGGTGATCACTCTTCGCCGGGGTCTGCGGGTGGCAGGAGTTCGGCGATGATCTCGGCGCCGAGTGCGTAGGCCGGCACGCCGGCCGTGATGAGTGCGGTCTCGGCGACGCCGATGAGGTCGGCGAGGCCGGCGCCGGCGTGGAGGGCGCCCTGGGCGTGGATCCGGGCGGGGTGGGCCCGGCCGAGGGCCAGCAACTGGCCGAAGTGGACGAGCTGTTGGACTCGCCCGCCGAGCGGGCTGTCGGTCAGTACGATGTGGCGCAGTGCCGCGATCGCCTCTTCGGTGGGCAGCCGGCCGAACTCCGTGGCCATGCGCAGCCGCTCCTGCACGCCGCCGGGAACGGTTCCGAGGGTGGAGCGGTAGCGGTCGCGGACGGCCTCCGTACGGGAGGCGAGGTTGTCGTCCGTCATGACGTGACCCGCGCGATCGAGGCGCGGACGGCTTCCTGGGCGCCCGGGGGGAAGTCCACGGCCCCGCCGATCGCCGCGGCGGCGATCTCGGCTTCGGCGCTCTCCTCGATCGCCACCACGAGGTGGGCGGTGGCCGCCGAGTCCGGCCCGAACACCAGGAGGCCGTGGTTGGCGAGCAGGACGGCGGCCGTTGTCGGGCGCTGTTGCAGTACGTCGGCGATGCCACGCACCGACACGTCCGATCCGCGCGGTCCCCAGGGGACGACGGGCACGTCCTCGGCCTGGCCGAAGCGCAGCATCGGCTCCGTGCGGCAGGGCAGCGGCCGGTGGGCCACCGCGAAGGCGGTCGCGGAGGGCGAGTGGGTGTGGATGATCGCGCCCACGTGGGGGCGGGCCTTGTACACGGCGCTGTGCATGGCGATGATCTCGGCGCTGACGGACTGCAGCTCGCCTTCGAGGACCTGTCCGTCGAAGCCGACGGTCGCCAGCTGTTCGGGCCTCAGGCCGCGGACGAACCCCGGGGTCAGCAGGATGCGCTCACCGTCGAGTCTGGCGCTGAGGTTGGCGTGCCCCGAGTGGGACATCACCCCGGCCGCGAAGAGCTTCTCCGCGGCTTCCACCAGCTGGTCGGCCCGCTCTTTCCGTATGTCCCGGTCGCTCATGGCGGTATCTCCAAATGTGCTGCCGGCGGCTCTTGTTCGCCGCTGTCCATGTGCTGACCACTCTTCAGCTTGAACTATGGTTCAAGTCAAATGCCCCGATCGACGAGGAGCAGGAGGAGCGGAACGTGCGCATGACGATCGGCCGACTCGCCGAGATGACCAAGGTGCCCGCCTCGGCCATCCGGTACTGGGAGCGCCACCACCTGCTGCCCGCGCCCGAGCGCGAGGGCGGGCAGCGCCGCTACCCGCCCGAGGCCGTGGAGCGGATCACGGTCCTGCGCACGTACCAGCAGGCCGGGCTGAGCCTCGCCGAGATCCGCGAGTTCCAGCGGGAGCAGCCACGCCGGGAGGCCATGATCCGTGCCAAGATCACCGAGATGCGGCAGCGCATGATCGATCTCGACCACGCCCAGCAGCTCCTGACCCACGCCCTCATGTGCAGCGAAGAGGACATCGTCGGATGCCCGAAGTTCCGGCAGCAGATGGCGGCCTGGCAGACCCCGGATCCGGCACCATGAACTCCGGGGCGGGGACGATGAAATCAACGGCGGCCACGAGGACCAGGTGACCACCCAGCCCGATCGCCGGCCCTGCTCGCCTCGCATCTCCGAAGAGGGCGTGATCACCCGCTTCGTCCCGGTCGACTGCCCCTTTTTGCCGCCCGCGGCGTGTTGGTGGGCCCGCACGATCGTGGAGTCGACCGACACCAGCCAGTCGATGTCCCCGGCCGCGTCCTTCTCCGACTGAACCTGCCGCAGCATGCGCGAGAACGTACGTCCAGCGCCCACCTGCGGAAACGCGTGTACAGGGTCTGCCAGGACCCGTACCGCTCCGGCACGTCGCGCCAAGCCGAACCTGTACGCAGCTTCCACACGATCCCGTTCAGCACCACCCGGTCATGACTGCGCGGCCGGCCCGCGGTCCCCGAACTCGCAGGAACCGCGACAGCACTGCCCACTCGGCATCCGAGAGCTCATGACGACGTATCACGCCCGACATGATCTCTCATCGCTTGATCATCTTTGAAGACGGACCCTAGGACGGCAGCCTCGAGCGAGGTCTTGACCGTGCATGGTCAGCAGCTCTAGCCTCAGTCGATTTCCACGGCACCACTCGGATGTGTATGGAAAGCAGGGGGCCCAGCAGTGAACTCATCTCGATGGCCGGCTCGGTTCGTGCGCAGACGCCGCACCGCGGTCGCGGGGGTCGCCATCAGTGCTGTAGCGGCCCTGGTGGGCACGTGCATTGCGCCGACCGTGGCTTCGGCGAAGTCACCGGCGTCGCCGGTCCGGCCGGTAGTGGCGTTGAGCGACGCCGTGTCCGCGGCGATGACCGCGCGCAAGCAGGGCTCGCGGGTCGAAGTGCTGTCGGCTGCGGCGGCTTCGTCACGGACCTGGGCGAATCCCGACGGCACTCTCACCACGACCCGGACCGCCGAGCCGACCAGAGTGCTTCGGGACACGAAGTGGGTCGATCTTGATCCGACGCTGGTTCGCACCGGCGAGGGTGCCTGGTCCACGACGGCGACGACGGTACCGCTGACGCTGTCTGGTGGCGGCAAGGCCCCGCTGGTGAGGATTGGCTCCGGCGACTCGGCGCTGGCGATGTCCTGGCCTGGCTCGCTGCCCGCGCCGACGGTGTCCGGCGCGACCGCCACCTATCCGAGCGTGCTGCCAGACGTTGACCTGAAGGTCACGGCGAACAAGCAGGGCGGGTTCTCCCAGGTGTTCGTCGTCAGAACCGCCGCAGCAGCGCGCAATCCGCGACTGACTGCACTTCACCTCGACGTCGTTGCCAGCGGGTTGACGGTGGGCGCCGACGCGGCCGGAAACCTGTCCGCGAAGGATGTTTCCGGAAAGGTGCGGTTCCATGCCGTGGCCCCCGGCATGTGGGACGCCGGTCAGGCCGTCGGGTCTTCGACCGCCGTGAGCGGGCACCCCGGTGCGCGGGGAGCCAAACACGCGGCCGTAGGGGTGTCCGTCTCGAAAACAGGGCTCGACCTGGTGCCGGACCAGAAGCTGTTGACTGCGGCGGACACCCGGTTCCCGGTGAGCATCGATCCCTCCTGGCAGCCGGACCTGCAGGACGCCGCCACCACGCACACCCTGAATCTGATGCAGGGCTACGGCAGCTCCTATGATGCGGCGGCTCCGGTCCTGGACGTGGGTAACACCGGCTGGTTCGGGATCGGGCGCGGATTCCTCCAGCTGAACACCGCTCCCTTCGCCGGGGCCCACATCATCAGCGCCTCGCTGACGATGAACGAGTCCACCGCGGCCAGTTCGAGCCCGACGACCGTTCAGGTCTGGGACACCACCGGCTTCACCTCGGCCACCACGTGGTCCAGCCAGCCCACCCAGAACGATCTGGTGTCGGGCACCAGCGTCGCGGCGAGCCCCAATGAGGACGCCCCAGCCTCCAACAACTACGCGACGCACCAGAACTTCAGCCTGGACGTCACCAGAGCGATCGCAGGAGCCGCAGCGGCATCCGCGCCCGCGTGGACGATCGGGCTGACCGCGTCGGACGAGACCAACAGCCAGCTGTGGAAGGAGTTCATCACTCCGGAGCTGACGGTCACCTACAACTCCATCCCGGCCGCACCGGCGAACCGGACGCTGAGTCCGGAGGCCGTGACCCGCGGCCAGTTCTACACCTCCAGCTCCACCCCGGCACTGTCCGCCACGGTCACCGACCCGGACGGCGGCCTGGTGGGAGCCAAATTCGAGGTCTGGTCCGGCTCTTCGCCGACCCCGACCACGAGGGTGGCCTCGGGCAGCGGTGCCGATGTGAGTTCGGGCGTGGCTGCAACGTGGACCACGCCGGCACTGGCCGACGGCACCTACGAGTGGCGGGCGCAGGCCAATGACGGCCTCGACGTCGGCCCGTGGTCGGGCTGGCAGATCTTCACCGTCGACACGACCGGCACGCGCGTGCAAGCCCCGTCCGTCGGCTCCACCACCTTTCCGTCCGGAGCGTGGACGACGGACCCGAACACCGCGGGCAGCATCACCGTCAGCCCGGCCGCACCCGCAAACACTTCGGCCGTGGTGTGGCAGCTCGACGGCAGTAGTGCCACAACCGTCAACACAAGCGGGGCCCCCGTGTCCGTCCCGCTGGCCCCCGGTGCGGGCCTGCACACCTTCACCGCCGCCACGCTGAATTCGGCGGGCGCACCGTCGAACACGGCCACCTACACCTTCGGGATCGGAGCCGCAGGCGTCAGCAGCCCGGCGGACAAGGCGCAGACCGCGACCACGTTCACCCTCGCGGCAACCGCGCCGTCCGGTGCGGCCAACGCCCGCTTCCAGTACCGCACCGGCACCACCGGCTCCTTCGTCGACGTCCCCACGGGTGATGTCCACCCGCTGGGATCGCCGACGGCGTCGGTCAGCTGGCCGGTGAACACCACAGTGGTGACGGGCGGGGTGAGTACGGCTCAGTACACCTGGAACGCGGCGCGTACCCTGCCGCTGGACGGCAGCCTCCAGATCCAGGCCGCCTTCACCGACGCGGCCGGGAAGGCGCTGGCCAGCACACCGGTCACCGTGACGCTCAATCGGCTGTCCGGCGACTACGGAACGACCCAGGTGGGTCCGATCACTGTGGGTCTGCAGACCGGAAACGCCGCCCTGTCCGCCACCGACGTGTCGATTGCGAGCTACCGCAGCGGCCTCGGGGTCACCCGCACCTTCAACTCGATCAATCCTGCTGCGCCGTCGATCTTCGGTCCCGGCTGGGTGTCCGGCCTGCCAGTGCTCGGCACCAGCTCCTCGTGGTCCTCACTGACCGACAATGGCAGCTACGCCCTGCTCACCGCCGCCGACGGAACCACCACGGTGTTTACCGCCGGCACGACCACAGGCGGCGTCACCGCGTACTCCGGCCAGGGCTCGGCCGCGGCCGCGGCCCTGACGCTGACCAAGAACTCCAGCGGCTTCACCCTCGTCGACGCGAACGGCACGCGCACCGTCCTGACCGCGCCCGACGCCAGCCGTCCCAGCCAGTTCGTGCCGGCCACGGTCACCCAGGCCAGCACCGGACGGTCGACCGCCTACACCTACGCAGGCGGCAAGCCGGTGCTGGTCACCGCGCCCGACCCGCTGACCCCGGACCTGGCCGCCACCCAGGCGGCGTGTCCGTACCCGGTGAGCGCCGCGACCTGGAGCGCCGGTTGCCGCGCTCTCCTGCTCGGCTACGACAGCGTCACAGGCAACGTCAACCAGGTCAGCCTGGTGGCGGTGGACGGTGGAACGTTCACCCAGACGCCGGTCGCCGCCTACCGCTACGACGCGAGCGGGCGGCTGACCGGCGAATGGGACCCTCGGGTCAGCCCCAATCTGGTCACCGGCTACACCTACGACAGCCTCGGGCGCATCGCATCGGTCTCCCCGGCGCAGTCTGCCGGCAGCAACGCACTGCAGCCGTGGACCATCACCTACGACACCACCACCGGCGACGCCGACTTCGGCAAGGTCACCGCCGTCACCCGTACCCACTCCACTGGGGCGGCCGCAAAGACAACCATCGTCTACCGGGTGCCGGTCGGCCGCGCCGCCGGCGGCCCGCTCGACATGTCCTCGTCGGCCGTCGCCCAGTGGGGCCAAGCCGACCTCCCGACCTCCGCGGTGGCGGTCTTCCCGGCCACCCACGTCCCGGCCAGCCCGGTCGGCAACAGCGACTGGCACTATGCGCACCTGATGTACTACGACGCCAACGGCCGGCAGACCAACGATGCGACCTACGCGGTCAACAACTCGGCTGCGGGCTGGGACGTTTCCACCACCGAATACGACGCCTACGGAAACGTCGTTCGACAGCTGACGCCGGGCAACCGGGAGACCGCGCTGACGGACCCGAACATGACCGGCCTCGGATCGGTGGCGCTGTCGCGCCAGCTGGACACCGAGAACATCTACTCCTCCGACGGCGCCCAACTCCTTGACACCTACAGCCCGGCCCACTCCGCAATGGCCGCAGGAACCGTCCAGACCGTCCGCACCCACACCCACTCGGTCTACAACGAGGGCGCCCCGGCCGCCGGCGGGCCCTACCACCTGGTAACCACCCAGACCACCAGTGCCAGCCTGGGTACCAACGTGCCGGGCACCTCCGACGTGGATGCCCGCGCCACCAGCAACAGGTACAGCAACGGTACGGACACTTCCGGCTGGGCCCTGGGCACGCCGCTTCAGACAGTGGTGGATCCGGCCGGGGCGGCGATCACCAAGACCGTGGTGTTCAACTCGGATCCGAACCTGTACAACGGGGAGCCGCTGAAGATCGAGGCACGTCAGCCCGCCGGTGCGTCGGGTGGCACCGCCGGCGATACGGTCACCATCTACTACACGGCCGGAGCCAACCCTCTCGACGCGTCCTGCGGCAACCAGCCGAACTGGGCCGATCTGACGTGCAAGACCAAGCCGGCGGCGCAACCGGGCACCGCAGGCATGCCGAACCTGCCTGTGACCCAGTACACGTACAACGTGTTTCTGCAGCCGGTGACCATCACGCTCTCCAACGGCACGGTTACGCGCACCACGACCATCGGGTACGACAACGCCGGGCGGCCGGTCCAAAACAGCATCACGTCCGTCGGAGACAGCAGCGTCGCGGTGCCGCCCACGGTCAGGGTCTACTCTGCGTCGACCGGCGCCGTCACCGACGAGGAGAGTGTCGACACCAACAACGCAGTCATCGTCGACATCAGGACCGGCTATGACGACTTCGGCCAGGTCACCAGCTACACCGACGCCGCCGGAGCGCAGACCACCTACACCTACAACGTCGACGGCACCGTCGCCGGCCGCACCGATCCGCACGAGAGCCTGAGCTACAGCTACGAGGGCACCAGCGGGCGTCTCACCCGGATAAGCGAGTCCGCCGGCGGCGCGAGCATCTACGGCTACTACAACTTCGACGGCCAACTCGACCACCAGCAGTACAGCGGCAACCAGCTGAAGGGGAACGTGACCGTCTCCGGCCAGTACACCTACGACGCGACCGGCACCGCGACCAAGGTGGTCTACCGGGACAGCCACTGGACCACGAGTGTCGCGGACAGCATCGTCCCCAACGCCCAGGGCGACTGGATGAGCCGCAGCGTGCTCAACTCCAGCCAGTCCTACCGCTACGACGCCGCCGACCGGCTCGCTGGCGTGGCCGACACAGTGGCCGGGCAGTGCACCACGCGGGCCTACACGTATGACGCCGATTCCAACCGTCTCACGGCCGGTTCGGCGGCTCCGGCGACAAACGGCTCCTGCCAGACGGCGAACGCGGTCACGCAGACGAATACCTTCGACGCCGCCGACCGGATCACCAACAGCGGCTACGGATACGACCAACTGGGTCGGGTATCGACCACCCCCAGCGCCGACGTCGTCGGCGCCGGCGATCTGACGGCGACCTACTACACCAACGACATGGCGGCCAGCCAGACCCAGAACGGGCGGACGCTGACCATGACGCTGGACCCGCTCGGCAGCCGCGTCCGGGCCCAGAGCGACAGCATCACCGGGGCCACCACCACCGAGCACTACGGCGACTCCTCCGACAGTCCGACCTGGAGCGTGACGGGATCCGGAGCGTGGAGCGAAAGCCTGGTCGGCACTTCGGGTCAGCTCGCCGCCACCGTGACCGGTGACGGAGTCGTCTTCCAGTTGGCCAACCTGCACGGCGACATCATGGCGACCGTCGCTGCGGATGTACCGGCGGCGGCGGACACCGGTCCGACCGGTACGTACCTCTACGCCGAGTTCGGGGCTGTCGAATCGGGGACGCCGGGCGGGTACGGCTGGCTCGGTGCCACCGGACGAGGCACGGCGCTCGGCGGCACGGTCCTCATGGGCGCCCGTGTCTACAACCCGCAGACAGGACGGTTCCTCCAGACCGATCCGGTCTTCCAGGGAAGCGCCAACCCCTACGAGTACGCTGCACAGAACCCCGTCACCAAGTCCGACACGAGTGGCTGCAGTGTCTGCCAGTGGTACCGGATCAACACCCAGTGGACCAATCCGACCAACTGGTTCTACGTCCCCTTGGTGGACGTGCTCTCGTCAGGGCTCCTGGCCACCGGCAGAATCTTCACCGCCGGGTTCTACATCTCGGCCACGATGATGCGCATCCGGTACTTGATCTACACCGACGAGCTGGATTGCGGCGCGCACTACATCCGTGTCAGGGGACAACAGTGGGTGCAGGCCCGGGTCACCTTGGCCTGGGGCGCGAGGTGGACCGTCGGCAACATCACCACGAACTGGGGGAGGAACGGCAACAGCGACTTCGCCATCGCCTCCTACTGGTGGTGGTAGACGAGGGGTGGACAGAACCCCAGCCGCGCCGGTTCCTGGGCATCAGGAACCGGCGGATCGGGCGAAAGGCGGCACCGGACAGCACAACCGGCCTCCGCCGAGACCGTTGACCACGAGGGATCGACCGGCTTGGACGAAGCCGTTGGGTATGTGATCTGCTCGTGGATGAAATTTTCCCGCATGACGTCAGCGTTCCGCTCGCGTTCGACGACGCGTCGGAAGCCACCGCGGTAAGCGGGTCGGCGTCATCAGCCAGTTCCCGCTGCTCGACGTCCAACAGCACATGGATTTCCCGGGATGGCACCTGCTATTCGTCTGGGACCACGAGGGGGACGACGCCCTCCGGGAGGGTGCTGCGGACTACGTGGTCGCCTACCTGGATGAGGTTCGCCGGAACCCACCCGCGGTCGGTCAGTACCGGGTGATTACCGGTGGCGGGCAGCTCCTGGCCACCGGCAGTCGTCAGGACGACCAGTTCCCCCTCGTGCCACCGCCTCGTAGCAGCCAGGGCTGACGGACCGGACGCCACGACGCCTGCGGGGAAGCAATTCGGGTGGCGCAGGAAGCCGGTGTTGTACCGGTACCGGGCGCCGGCCAGGACGGCGCAGCGGGCACAGCTTGGCGGGTTGAGGACGCGGACGTAGCCGGTAGTGGTGCGGTTGGAGGCGATGGCGGCGCCGGTGGCGGAGCGGCCGTCGTCCGCGGTCTCGGTGGCGACGGATCGCAGGAGGGTGGCGAGGGAGCCGGTCATGGCATCTGTGGCGCTCTGGCCGGCGAGCATGCGCCACTTGGCGTCGAGGACGGGCTCATACATCAGCGACAGCAGGGGGCGGCCGTCGGCGGCCCGGCCGGTGAACGCAGCGGTGCCGGCGATGCCGGCCGGGCCGGAGGTGGCTCCGTCGCGGCGAGGACCGCGAAGACGTAGTCCTGGGCCGGGGCGGCGGCCTGTTGCTGGCTGTCGGTGACGAGTTGGGTCAGGGCGGGGCCGAGGGCTGCCCACTCGCGGTCCAGTCCGTACGGGTCCAGGGCCCGCCACAGGCGCTGGGCGCGGCGGACGGTGCGCTGCTGCTGGAGGTAGTGGCTGGTACCGAGTTCGGTGGCAGTGGGCACTTGTGACCACCTCCTCGATGCGGGCTGACCGATCGCGCGTGCTGGGTATGCGGTTTCGGTGACATGACCTGACGGGTGATGCCGGCTGCGGGCCGGTCCGGCTACGGCGCGGACCGCGGGGTGTGGCAGCGCGAGAACGATCTGAGGGGTGGGCTGGTGAAAGAGCTGATTCTGTTAGTCGTGGGGTTCCTGCTAACCACGGTGCTGGGTGGACTGCTTGGATTCTTCTTCAGCAACGCACCTGGGCTCACCAGCACCGTGTTCAGATCCAGGACCATGACCGGGACCGGGCCGTGCTGGTATTCGAGGAGATCAGCAGGTTGCTGGACAAGCGCCTCTACCGGCTTCGGCTCCTCTACTGGAGCCTCGCGGAGGACACCGACACGCGGTCCGAACGGTCCGAGTCCCGTATGCAGGACTACCGGCAAGTGCTGTACGAGTGGAACGACAGCATCAACCGGAACCTTGCCCTCATCGAGCAGTACTTCGGTATCGACATCCGAGATCGCCTCGACTACAGGGTCGGGACGACCTTCGTTGCACTGGGCCGGGCCGTCGAGGCCATGTGGAGACTATTCGACAGCCCCACCGCGGCAAACGGCGGTCAGATTGACGATGCGCTGCTGGCCGAGCTCGAATCGCAGATCTACCACTACAACCTGGACATGCTGCGGGCCATCCAGGATGGAAGAGTCGGCCGGTCGGCCGGACGTGGGTAGCGGCCCTCCAGTGGCCTACGCGGCGGCCGGCTGCCGGGTTTCGGGCGCGGGGGCGGCGGGGTCCGGCTGCGGGTCTGTGCTGGGCGGGGGCCTGGGGCCGTAGCCGGCGGCGAGGTCGCCGCCGATGGCGCGGTCGAGGGCGTCGTGCTGGATGCGGCGCATGCGGGCGCGCTGCACGGCCGAGTAGCCGAGGTCCTCCCAGGTCTGCTCGGTGGGCAGCAGGCCGAGTGGAGCTTCACGACGGCGTCGGCCTTCTGCGGGTAGGTCGGTGTCGCGGGGTCGCGCCGCACGGTCTCGAGGCTGCGGGCCTGCTTCGGTACCTCGCCGTCGCGAACCAGCAGGGCCAGACGCATCACCCGCTCCCACGGGCCGCCGAAGGCCCGCTGGCGGCAGTCCGGCGAGGGAGGCAACCATGCGGGCAAGCAGGTTGATCGACTCGCCTCCTGTCCCGTCCGGACACGGCATCGGCTCTTCCGCGCCGCCGCCGGTCTTAGGTCGGCCCGGACTGGCTCTCCTCAGGTACCCGGCGCCAGTCCTGATACCCGGACACCGACGCTCCGTCAGCTCCGCAGGAAAGCCGGAACTATCGGACCGCCCGACCGCTGTCAAGACGCCCCGCCCGGGCAGAGACCGCCGACAACCGGCCACTCCTGCTCCCGGCCCGTGCCTCCGCCCGGCGAGACCGGTATCTGTGGTGCCCGCGGTCTCACGGGGGGACCGCCGAAGCCCGGAAAGGCACCCTTCATGAAGATACGGAAGGCAATGGCCGGTCTCCTCGTCGCCGGCCTCGCAGCCGTCGGCACCGCCGCGACGGCCCCGGCCGCTCACGCGGACGGCTACGGGTGCGCGGGCAGTCTGGTGTGGTCCCACACGATGACCGCCGGCACCGTGTACACCTACTTCGACGGCACCAACAACTGCTCCGTGTTCGTCAAGTCGACCTACTACGGCACGCCGACGACCGTCGAGCTCCAGATCGAGAACAACGCCGGCCAGTGGGGCAACCTCGACAACCACGGCCCGTACAAGTACTACGCCGGTCCCTCCCGCGTCTACGGCGTCGGCCACTGCGTCCGGGAGTTCATCTACGCGGAGAACCCCTCGGGCGGGGCCATCGAGAACGACTACACCGACTGGCACTCCTGCAACTGAGGCGCCGCCTGCTCCACCGCGGCGCTGGGCGGCGGGGAGCTCGACCTGGTGATCCAGCCGGGCACTGGCGGCAAGCGCGTGGTGGCCGACGTGGCCTGGCGAGCCGGTGCGACGTGTGCTGCGCCGATGGTGCTCGGGGTCAGCCCACAGCGTGGAGCGTGCGCCGACGCCGGTCGGCAGCGGCCTTCTCTGCTGCGCTCGCACCACGGTGAGGTAGGCATGGGCCGCCATGGCCAGGGCGAAGTGCCGGTGCCAGCCCGGGTAGCGGCGGACCTGGTAGTCGTCCGGACCGCCCTGGTCTTTCGCCGTTTGACAACATTCCTCGACGGCCCAGCGGGCGTCCGCGACAGCGATCAGCTCGTTGAGCGTGGCCTCGGCGGGCGCGTAGGCGATGTAGTAGGCGACCCTTGTGGGATCGCCGATGCTGTGGCGGGCCAGGACCCAGTGCTTGCGGTCGGGGCGGCGCCGGGGCCGGACCTCCAAGCGGGCCAAGTCGTAGACCCGCAGGCAGTGGGCGTCCTCGCCGCACGAGCGGCGCTTCCACTTCTGCCGGGGCAGATCGGCCATCAGGTCGTGCAGCCGATGGTGCATTGCCCATCGGGTGACGACGGTGTCGTGGCTGGTGGTGGCCACGACGTGGAAGACGTCGGCCTGCTACCGCTGTTCGAGCGGGGTGTGGGTGGCAGCCGCTACGGGGGTCGGGCGCGGGTGGTGAACGTGGTGTGCCCTGAGGGCGGTGGCACGGGGGGCAGTCGCTCTCAGGGAGTTCAGTGACAGCCAGTGACAGGTGGACAGGGTGGCCGGCGGGTGCGTGGCCCCGCCAGGGTCTGTCGTGAGCGGTTGTCACGGGGCGTGAGGACCGTCGGTGGCACCGTTCAGGCCGGCGGCACCACTCATCCCGTGTCCCTGGCCTGCCGGTCCTTCCCTTCGGAGGAGTCCGGGCCCGATCGCCGGGCGCCGGGGAGCCGGTGGCGGCGCTTCGCCCGTCATCCGGTGTGCTTGAGTGCGAGGACGTCGACCAGGCGGAGGTCAGGGTCGGCGGCGAGCAGCTCGGGGCCGACCTGAGACAGGGCCGCAGGGATGCGGCCCGTGAGGTGGGCCTGGCGGGCGTCCTCGTCGGCGAAGTGGTGGTGCCGCGCGGCCGACGGTCGCAACGGCGGGGCCGGGGCCGCCACCCTGGCGCTCGAGCTTCCCGGCGAGGCGGAGGTACTGACCCGTCTGCGCGAGGTCGCGACCGGGGTCGGCCGGGACTACCTGCTGGTCTTCACGCCGGAGGGCAACCCGTACCACCTGCTGATCGGCGGCTGACGTGGAGTTCGACGACCCCGCCGCGATGCTCCGGGGTGCACCGAGCGCCTCGGCGCCGACGCTGGATGGCAGTTCACGGCGCTGGCCCGCCGCGGCTTCCGGCTGGAACCCGCCTGGGCCGAGACCGACGCCGCGCCCACCGGCCGCTGCCGGCTGGGTGGGCCCGCGCTGCTCGAACCGGGGACCGCCTGGCCCGAACTCGACGGCGTCCCGCTCTCCCTGCACGCCGTCCTCGACACCGACGCTCTCGCCCCGTGGCTCGGCGAGGAGCTGCCGACCCGGCCGGGGCTGCTCAACGTCTTCCACCTCGACCCCGACGTGCCGTACGAGGTGTACGCCGCGCTCGACACGACCGACCCCGGAGTGTGCCGGGTGGTGCCCGCCGATCCCGTACGGGCGGTCGAGACGGCGGCGCCCGCCCCGGCGAGGAGCTACCCGGCCCGGGCGGTCCACGCCGCCGGGGTGACCATGCTGCCGGACTGCTGGGACGTCGAGGACACCGACCTCGCCTTCGACCGGGACGAGCACTGGGGGGCCGCCTCGCTCGTCCTCGAGGCCATGGACGGCCTCGACGGCAACACGGACGACCGCCACCGTGCCTTCGGCCGGCCCGACACCTCGTACGGGTCGGGGGCGACCCGCCGCGACGCCGACGGCCCGGCCGTCCAGCTGCTGCAGCTGGCGGGGGACGCCGAGCTCGGCTGGGGCTGGGGCGACGCCGGCAGCCTGTACGTCACCATCCCGCTGGGGGCCTACGCGGTGGGCGACTTCGGCCGGGCCACCGCGGACCTGCGCTGCTGCTGAGCCGTCAGCCGGTGCCGGCCGACTTCAGGAGCTGGGTGGCGGCCTGGCCCGCCGCGTCGGCGCCGTGGCCGGCACCCTCCACCTCGACGGCGACGGCGAGGTCGCCGCGGTAGGCGATGAACCAGCTGTTGGGGTGCCGGCCGTCGACCTCGGCGGTACCGGTCTTGGCGCCGACCTGGCCGGTGAGGCCGGCCATGGGTGCGCGGGCGGTGCCCTCCCTCGCGGTGGCGGCCATCATCGACCGCAGGTCCCGTGCCACGTCCGCGGGGAGCCGGGCGGGGGCGGTGGCCCGGTCGGGGATGCCGTCGACCAGGACCGGCTGGTGGAAGGTTCCGTTCTGCACGGTGGCGGCCACGGAGGCCATCAGCAGGGTGTTGACCTGGATGCCGCCCTGGCCGATGTACTCGGCGGCCTGCTCGTCCCGGCTGTCGGGAGCGGGGATGCGGGCGTCGAAGCTGGTCAGGCCGGTGTGCCAGGACAGGCCGAGTCCGAACTGCTCGGCGGCGACCTTGCCGAGGGTGCCGGGGGCGAGTCGGGCCAGCCCCTGGTCGATGAAGGCGGTGTTGCAGGAGTGGGCGAAGTCGTCGGTCAGGGTGTAGCCGAGGTGGTCGCCGCGTTCGTCGTTGTGCCACGCCTTCGGGGAGTTGGTGGTGTCCTTGCAGGGCGCCGGACTGTCCGGGGAGAGCCCGGACTCCAGCAGGGCGGCGGCGGTGACCACCTTCATGGTCGAGCCAGGCGCGATGCCGCCGCCGAAGGCGCGGTCGAAGCCTCCGGCGGGGGCGTTGGCGACGGCGAGGACGTGGCCGGTGCTCGGTTCGATCGCCACCAGGGATCCGGCCCTGCCGCCGGCGGTCTGTTCCGTGAGGGCCGCCTCGGCCGCGCGCTGCAGGGCCGCGTCGATGGTCACCCGCAGCTCGGCGCCGCTCGGCCGGCTCAGCAGGAACAGCTGTTCGGCCGGCCGCCCGGCGCCGGGCAGCAGCACCACCGCCTGCCCCGGCGTACCGGCACCGCCGTCGGGTGCCTTGACCCCGACGAGCAGCGCCTTCACCGATGAGGAGTCGTCCAACGGGGCGCCGTTCCGGTCGACCAGCCGGCCGGCGGGGACGGCCTCGGCCTGGACGGCAAGCGTCGCACCGGCCGTCAGGCCGGGATGCATCACGGCCGGTTCCCAGTGGACGACGGTCCGGCCGTCCCCGGTACGCACCGTGCCGAGCGTGCCGTCGTACTCCCAGGCGCGGTCGACGCCTTCGAAGGCCAGCCGGGCGTGGAACCCCACCGCCGTCCGACCGGCCTCGGCGGGCGCGGGCGCACCGGGGGTGAGCGTGAAGTCGGTCGGCCGGAGCTGCTGTTGGAAGGCGGCGAGCGCGCCGGCGGCGATGTCCTGCCGGTCGGTCAGGGCCGCGGCCGCGGCGAAGTCGCCCTTGCCCCAGGCAGCGAGGAAGTCCTTCGCCGCCGCGGCGGCCTGCTCGGCGGTCGGCGGGTGGGCGGTCGCCGACGGTACGGGCCTCGCGCCGTCACCGCCGCCCTTGGAGCCGCCCATGATCGCGTGGGCCACGTTGTACACGCCGTACCCCCCGACGGCCAGCATGCCCACGCACACCACCGCGACGCCGACCCTGACCGCCCGCCGTGCCCTCCCCGGCGCTCGGCCCTCCGTGTCCACCGCGTCCGGTTCGTGCTCGTCGTCCTCGTACTCGTACTCGATCATTCCCGCCCCCTCGTCGCCGACCACTGCGGTGGCGATCCTCCGGCCCCGAACGGCCGGGCGTCATGAGTACGCGTACTCAGAAAAGCGGACCGGCCCGCATCGGATCCTGCTCCGATCGGGGGCTGTCCGGGTTTGTCCGCCGAGTCTGCGGGGGCGCGGCGGACCCGGGGGCTACACAGGTAGCACCGGTCGGTTCGTACACTCCAGGAAAGGCGGCCCCGCCGTGACGTCGAACGTGAAGCCCAACCAGCAGCTCCTCGATGACCTGGCCAGCCTCAGCACGCCGGACCACTTCGGCAAGTCGCTGCTGCGCTCCCTCCTGAAGAAGGCGTCGACGCACGACGATCCGACCAAGCCGATCGACATCACGGTCACCTTCCGGGTGCACCCGGTCACAGCACACGCCGTCGTCGACCACGGGGCCCAGGTCTGCGACGAGTACATCCTGCCGTCCGGCACGATCGTCAGCCGGAACTGCTCGCCGCACGAGCTGCCGATGTGAGGTCGGGCGGTCGAGGGCCCCGGGGCCGGGCGCAGCAGTGGCCGGCGCCGGGGCGTTCGCGGTCCGGTCCCGCTCAGTCGAGGGTGACGCCGCGCTCGCGGGCGAGTTCCTCCAGGCCGTAGCGGGCGACGTGTTCGGCGTTGGTGAGGTCGATGGTCCGGATGCCCTCGACGGCGAGCCGTTCGTTGACGGCGTCCAGGTGCTGCCGGACAAGGAGCTTCTCGGCGTCGGTGGTGCGGCCCTTGTGCGGCCGGCCGGCGTGGTCGAGGCTGGCGTAGTTGACGCGCTCCCTGGCGGCGGTCGGCGCCGCGCCCTGGCTCGGGACGGTCCGCGCCACCCGCTTGGCGCCGCGCAGCACCTCGGCCATGGGCGCGGCCCCCGCGAGGCGGTTGAACGTCTCGGCCTCCAGGACGACGGTCTCCGGCTCGTCGGAGTCCGGGTGGTGGAGTTCGATGGTCACCAGGTCGAGCGCCAGCTCCTCGAGGGTGGTCAGTTCCTCGGCCAGCGCCTCGATCTCGACCGGGCCGTCCTCCAGGTCCGGGTGCTGGCGCACCACGATGCGTACCAGCTCGCCGTCGTCCTCGACGTGCTTGCCGGTCAGGTCCGAGAACCGGATGATCTTCTGGCCCATGGCTTCCTCTCGTTGCGGCAGTGATCAGCGGAGAGCCTACGCCCGGGCGGTGACCAGGCCGGTCTCGTAGGCGGCGATGACTGCCTGGGCTCGATCACGGACGCCGAGCTTGCCGAAGATGCTGGTGATGTAGTTCTTCACGGTGGAGTTGCTGATCCCGAGGGCGAGCGCGATCTCGGCGTTGTCGAGGCCGGTGGCCATCAGGCGCCACACCTCGACCTCGCGGGGCGTCAGTTCGCCGGTGTCGGGCGGCGGGGAGCCGGCGGGCTGCGCCGCGCCGGCGGGCGTCCGGACGTAGGCGGAGATCAGCCGGGTGAGCAGGCGCGGGGCGACCGCGGCCTCGCCGGCGTGGACGGTACGGATCGCGGCGCCGAGGTCCTCCGGGGAGACGTCCTTGGGCAGGAAGCCGTACGCCCCGGCGCGCAGCGCGGCGACCACGTACTCGTCCAGGTCGAAGGTGCTGAGGGCGAGCACCCGGCAGTCGGGCAGCGTGTCGGCGAGTTCCTGCGTCGCGGCGACGCCGTCCAGGACGGGCATCCGGATGTCCATCACGACGACGTCGGGGCGCAGCCGGTGGGCGAGGTCGACGGCCTGCCGGCCGTTCTCGGCCTCGCCGACGATGTCGAGGGACGGGTCGGGGCGAAGGATCAGCGACAGGCCGTGCCGGACCAGCGGCTGGTCGTCGGCGATGAGGACCCTGATCCGCGGCGTCGTGCCGGTCACCGGGTCGCCTCCCCGCGCTGGACGGCCGCCTCGGCGACCTCGTCCGGGGTGAGCGGCAGGTCGGCGACCACGGCGAAGCCGCCGCCGGGCCGCGGTCCGGCGGTCAGGGTGCCGCCGTGCAGGGCGACGCGCTCGCGCATGCCGATCAGCCCGTATCCGGCCCGTCCGGAGGCCGACGCGGCGGCCGGGGCCCGGCCGGGCGTGCCGCCGCCGTCGTCGCGGACCTCGACCGTGACCCGGTCGGGGCCGTAGCTGAGGCGGACGGCTGCGCGGGCGGGCCCGGCGTGCTTGCGGGCGTTGGTGAGGCCTTCCTGGGCGATCCGGAAGACCGTCAGGCCGACGGTCGGCGGCAGCGGACGCGGCGGACCCTCGATACCGAGGTCGGTCGGCAGGCCGCCCCGGCAGGCCTCGGCGACCAGCCGGTCGAGGTCCTCGGCGCCCGGCTGGGGCGAGGGCGGCGCGGTGTCCGGTTCGTCGCCGGCCCGCAGGACGTCCAGAAGTTGGCGCATCTCCCGCAGCGCCATCCGCCCGGAGGACTCCAGGGTGACCAGGGCGTCCCTGACCACCTCCGGGTGGCCGGCATTGGCGCGGGCGCCGCCGGCCATCAGCTGCATGGTGGTGATGTGGTGGGCCACGATGTCGTGCAACTCCCGGGCGATGCGGCGCCGTTCGTCGGCCACGGCACGGTCGGCCAGCAGTCGGCGGTTGGCCGCGACCTCCCGCTGCCAGCGGGCGACCGCGACGCCGGCGCCGGCCACCAGCAGGACCGAGAGCGGGGTGGCGACGGCCGCCTGCCAACCCGGCAGCCGCAGGTGGCTCTGGGCGAGCAGGGTCACCAGCGCCGTCGCCGCGGAGGCGGCCGCCGTCACCAAGGCCGGGCAGCTCCGCGCGGCCGTGAACAGGGCGACCACCAGGACGGCGCCGAAGTGGCTGGTCGGCGGCGCGGCGAGGTCCGCCGCGGCCTCCAGCAGGACGACGGCGGCGAGCGCCGCGACCGGGTACCGCCGACGGGCGAGCAGCGGCAGCGCCGACAGCACGACGACGAGGAAGCCGGTCAGGCCGGGGACCTCGTTCCGCTCGACCGTGCGGAAGAGCAGGTAGGTGAGCAGGTCGAGGGTGCAGGCGCCGACGGCCACCAGCGCGTCGGTGTGGGTCCACGGCGAGGCGTCGCGGTCCTGCGCCGTCCCAGTCCCCGTCCCGTCGGTCCCGGGGTACGCGTCGGCCCGCCCGTCCGCCCCGGCGCCGGTCCTCTCCTCCGCCTCGGCGTCGGCTCGCCCGTCGGCCCGCCCGTCGGCTCGGGTGTCGGGGTGCCGGTCCGCTCCGGCGTCGGGGCGCTGACGCCCGCCCATGTCCGTTCCTCCTCCTGCCCGTGGCCGCGCCGCGCCCGGCCCCGGTGCGGGCCGACCCGGCTGATCAGCCCTGATGCCTGATTCTGGCATCCGCTCGTACCGCCTGGCGTGGTCCCCTGGGCCGACCTCCGGGTCGGCGGACCAGGACCACGGTCCCGGTCCCCGGGCGGCCCGGGGAGCTGGGGCCCCCGCGCGGATCATCCGCTGCCAGGACGCCCCGGGCGCACCCCGGGTGATGGTCTGGAGTCCGGCCGGGAAGCCCCGGCCGCCAACCCGACGTTCGCGTCCATCAACCGGAGGACATCGTGATCCGCGCACTGACCGGATTCTCCACCAGACACGCGTGGAAGGTCATTGCCCTCTGGGCGGTGCTGGGCATCGGACTGGGCGTGCTGGGTCCGATGCTGCTCTCCCGCGTCACCCAGGCCCAGTCCGCGGACTTCCTGCCGGACAGCTACGACTCGGCCGCCGCGCTGCGGATCGCCGAGCAGGAGTTCGGCGTACGGCCCGACGCCACCACGGTGACGGTGCTCGTTGCCCGGGCCGACGGCAGGCCGCTGTCGGCCGCCGACCAGCAGCGGATCGAGGCCGAGGCGGCGAAGCTCGGCCGGCACCGGGTCGTGATGCCCCGCAAGAAGGACCAGCCGGCCTTCCTGGTCCCCGACCACTCCCAGACGCCCCGGATCGCCCCGGCGATGGTCGCGCCCGACCGCGGCTTCGAACTGCTCGCCGTCGAACTCACCGGCAGCGCCGCCGAGCCGGGCGTCCAGGACGTCTACCGGACCTTCCGGGACTCCGCCCGGGCGCAGTTCGCCGACGCCGGGATGCGCACCGGCTTCACCGGCGGGACGGCCGAAGCCGTCGACACCGCCGACGCCCACCGCACCGCCACCACGGTCGGCGGCGCCCTCGTGGTCGGCCTGATCGTCCTGCTCAACGTGCTGGTCTTCCGCAGCGTCCTGGCGGCCGTCCTGCCGCTGCTCGCGGTCGCCATGATCAGCGGCGCGGCCGGCGGCGCGGTGGCCGGCGCCGCCATGCTCACCGGCCTCCGGCTCGACCCCGGCACCCCTGGTCTGATCTCCGTCGTCCTGCTCGGCATCGGCATCGACTACCTGCTGTTCCTGCTCTTCCGGTTCCGCGAGCACCTGCGGGCCCGGCCCGACCAGCCCGCCCGCGCTGCCGCCGCCGAGGTGTCCGGACGGGTCGGCACCGCGATCACCTCCGCCGCCCTCACCATCGTGGCCGCCTTCGCCACCCTGGGCGTGGCGAGCTTCGGCCAGTTCCGCTCGCTCGGCCCGGCCATCGCCGTCGCCGTCCTGGTCATGCTGCTGGGCAGCCTCACCCTCATGCCCGCCCTGCTCGCCGCCTGCGGCAGGGGGATGTTCTGGCCCTCCCGCAGCCTGCACCGACCGCCGCGCGAGGGCTTCGCCGCCCGCTTCGGCCTGCTCGTCGCCCGGCGCCCGCTGCCGCTGCTGCTCGCGTCCGTCGCCGCACTCGCCGCACTCGCCGCCGGGATGACCGGCATCCGGATGGACTACGGGCAGGGCGGCGCCTCCGGGACGCCCGCCGCGGCCACCGCCACGGAGATCTCCCGCGCCCTCCCGGCCGGCGTCTGGGATCCCACCACCGTCTACCTCACCGCCGAGGACGGCACCCCGCTCACCACCGCACGGCTCGACGGCCTCGCCCAGGCCCTCGGCAAGGTCGACGGCATCGGCCGGGTCGGCCCGACCGTCCTCAACGACGACCACCGCGCCGCCCGGATCGACCTCTACCCGACCGCCGACCCGCAGAGCCGGCAGGCCCGCGACCTCGCCGCCGGCCCGGTCCGCGCCGCCGTCGCCGCCCACACGCCGGCCGGCACCAGCGCCCACGTCGGCGGCACGGCGGCGGTCTTCGCCGACATCTCCACCGCCGTCGACCACGACCTCGCCGTCGTCTTCCCGGTCGCCGCCGCCCTGATCGGCCTGATCCTGCTGCTGCTCCTGCGCAGCGTGCTCGCCCCCGTCGTCCTGATGCTCTCGGTCGGCCTCGGCTTCGCCGCCACCCTCGGCGCCGCCACCCTGCTGTTCCAGCACCTCCTGGACGGACCGGGCGTCAGTTTCACCCTCCCGCTGGTGCTGTTCCTGTTCGTCGTCGCCCTCGGCACCGACTACAACATCCTCGTCACCGACCGGATCCGCGAGGAGATGCGGCACCCCGGCACGGCCCGGACCGCCATCGCCCGCGCCGTACGGCACAGCGCGCCCGCCGTCGCCACCGCCGGCCTCGTCCTGGCCGGCTCCTTCGCCACCCTCGCCACCACCCCCGGCACGGAACAGGTCGCCTTCGCCATGACCCTCGGCATCCTGCTCTCCGCCCTGGTCCTGTCCCTGGTCCTGGTGCCCGCCCTCGCCGCCCTCCTCGGCCGCGCCCTCTGGTGGCCGCTGCGCCCGGCGCACCGCCGGCACACCGCTTCCGCCCCGGAACCGGCGCCGGAACCCGCGACGCTACCCGTCCCCTGACCACCCCGGAGGCCCGGACCGCTTCATTCGGTCCGGGCTTCCGCCAGGCTGCAACATGCCCGGTCCAGGGCCCTGGGCTGACGCACACTCGGACGCGCACGTCCGGACGACGCACGGACCTGCGATGCGGCCTCCGCTCCGCGCGGAGCGGGTCACCACTCGTCGTCGTCCTCGGCCTCCGCCTCGTACTGCCACCACAGATCGATGCAGTACGTCTCGACGACCTCGCGGTGCGCCTCGAAGACGGCGTGAATGTCCGTCCCACGGGCCCCGTCGAGTGCGGCCATGAGGCGGCCTTCCTGCTCGGCGCCCGCCTGACGGCCGCGCCAGGACACCGCGGCCGCGTAGACGCCGGGCCGGGGAAGGGTGATGACGCCTGGGTACTCGGGAGTGAAAGCCCGCACGACCAGACAGCCGGTCGGTGACTCCAGGACCGCCGCCGCCCAGCCGTCCGGCGGCCCGTCACCTTCGATCGCGGTCGTGGTCGCGGGCCCGTCCCAGACCCTGACCCTGATCGCCACGGGCGCGGTGCCCTGGAGACTGCGCAGGTACAGCTGCGGACCGGTGCTCGCCACGACGGTCTCACGGCAACGCGCAGTGGCTCCGCTGTCCGGGAGGTACGCATCCGCGTCGTACACCTGGATCAACCCGTGGTCGGGCGTGGCCTCGGAACGGAACTCCATGGCGATGGGCATCAACGCTCCTCCGTACGAATCCGGGGCGCCTCGATGCGGTACGCGCCATCTTCGTGCGGGCCACCGTGTCGGCGGTCGCCGACAACGGGGGTGGGGTCGTCAGCCGGCGGGTGTGTGGAGGATGCCGTTGATCAGGACGTTCAGGCCCCAGGCGTCGCGGTCGCCGGGTGAGAAGAGGGCCTGGCGCAGCGAGGTGATCATCGGGTAGCGGCGCGGGTCGAGGGAGGCGTAGCGGCGGTCGGCGGCGGCGATGGTGTCGTCCTCCTCGCCTCCCTTGGTGGTGTAGGCGCTCTCTTCGGCGGCGGCGGCCGCGAGGTGGAGGTAGATCAGGTCGACGGCCCAGGCGGCGGTGGTGTCGTCGAGGCCGCCCTCTTTGAGGAGGGCGAGCATGCGGTCGAGGACGAGCAGGGCGTTGTCGCTGGTGGGGATGGCGCCGAGGGCGACGGTGGCGAGGCCTTCGTGGCGGCTCATGGCTTCGACGGTGGCGTTGGCGAGGGCGTGGATCTGGTCGCGCCAGGTGCCGTCGGCGGTGAGCGGGACGCGGCCGAGGGCTTCGTCGAGCATGGCGGCCATGAGGTCGTCGCGGTTGGCGACGTAGACGTAGAGCGAGGCGGGGCCGGTGTCGAGTTCCTTGGCGACGCGGCGCATGGTGAGGGCGTCGAGGCCGTCGCGGTCGAGGATGTCGAGTCCGGTGCGCACGATCACGTCGCGGCTGAGGGGCGCCTTGGCGGGACGCGCGCGGCGGCTGATCGGCGGGGTGCTCATGGGACAAGGGTAGCCCGCGGCGAACAGCGTTTGGCACGAACGTCGTTTGACACGAACAGCGTTCGCTCCGTACGGTCGGATCACAACGAACGGCGTTCGCCACGAACTCCGTTCGCCATCCATTGCACCCATCGGGGGAACGACCATGATCCTGATCACCGGAGGCCGCGGCGCGGTCGCCACCCATCTCACCGCCCTGCTCCACGCCGAAGGACTTCCCGTCCGGCTCGCCTCGGCGCAGCCCGAGAAGCTCACCCCGCCCGCCGGCGTGCCGACCGTCCGCCTCGATCTCACCGACCCGGCGAGCTTCGCGCCCGCCCTCGCCGGTGTCACCGGCGTCTTCCTCTACGCCGAACCGGCCCACATCGGCGAGTTCATCGACCGGGCCCACGAGGCCGGCGTCGACCACATCGTGCTGCTGTCGTCCTCCTCGGTGCTCGCCCCGGACCCCGAGTCCAACCCGATCGCCAAGTCGCACTTCGAGGTCGAGCAGGCGCTGTTCGCCTCACCGATCACCACGACCGTCCTGCGTCCGGGCGCCTTCGCCTCCAACGCCAGGGGCTGGGCATGGTCCGTCCGGGCGGGACTGCCGGTCCGCCTGCCGTTCCCCGGCGCCCACGGCGACGCCGTGCACGACCTGGACATCGCCGAGGCGGCCCGCACCGTCCTCCTCGACCCGCGCCACCGCGGCGGACACTTCACGCTGACCGGACCCGAGTCGCTCACCTTCACCGAGCAGCTCGACCGGCTCGCCGAGGTCACCGGATCCGCCGTGACGGTCGAGCAGGTCGCCCCCGACGCGTGGAAGGCGGAGGTGGCCGAGTACATCCCCGCCGCGTACGCGAACGCGCTGCTCGACTGGTGGCAGTCCACCGACGGCAAGCCGGTCCCGCTCACCGGCGCGGTCGAGGAGCTCACCGGCCACCCGGCCCGGCCGTTCACCAGCTGGCTGGCCGAGCACGCCACCGAGTTCGCGACTCCTGACGGGGGCACCACGCCCTGACGGGGTCAGCACTCCCCGACGGGGTCACCGCGTCCGGTGTCACCGTGCTCCGCGGCGGGGCCGTCGGCGGCACGGTCCTCGCTCCGGCGGAACCTCGCCCGGTACTCGCCGGGCCGCTGGCCCGTGTGCCGGGCAAAGATCCCGCCGAACGTCCCCGGGTCCCGATAGCCGACCTCTGCGGCGATGCCGGCGACGGTACGCCCGGTGGTCTCCAGCAGATGCCGGGCCCGGCGCACCCGGGCCGCCTGCAGGTAGGCGAGGGGCGTCTCGCCCGCCTCCTCGCCGAAGCGGCGGAGCAGGGTCCGCGTGCTGACGTGGAACTCCGCGGCGAGGGCGCGCAGGTCGTAGCGCGCGGCGAGGTGGCGGTCGAGGCACCGTTTGACGCCGCGCGAGAACTCCCGACCCGCCGTCGGCAGCAGGGCCGCGTCGACGTACGGCGACTGCGAGGACCGTGCGTCGTCGAGCAGCGCGATGCGTGCGGTGCCGCGCGCGACGGCGGGCCCGTCGTACTCGCGGACGAACCGCAGCGCGAAGTCGTACATGGCGCTGAACGCGGCTGTGGTCGTCACACCCCGGTCGGTCACCACCAGGCTCTCGGGGCGCAGCTGTACCTCGGGGTAGCGGCGGGCGAACCGGTCCGCGAACAGCCACGAGGTCGTCGCCCCGCGCCCGGCGAGCAGTCCGGCCTCGGCGAGCAGGAAGGCGCCGACGCAGATCGACACCACCGGGGTTCCGTCGGCCGCCTGCGCCCGGATCCACGCCAGCTCGGGCTGCAGACGCCCGAGTGTCACGTCGAGGTCGAGCGCCGGGGACAGTTCGAAGCCCGGCACGATCAGGACGTCCACCGGACGCACCGCCGCGACGTCCAGGACCGCACCGCCGGACGCCACGACCCGTCGCCGCGGCGAGAGGACCGACACCTCGTAGCCCGGCCCGACCGCCCCCTGGGCGGCGGCGACGTGACTCGCCATCACCAGCAGGTCGGGGACGCCGTACACCTCCGAGGCGAAGCAGCCCGGATAGGCCAGCACACCGATGCGCAGCGGACTGTTCATACGACACCTCCGTCGGCGTTCGACGGGTGGCGACATTACCCGGGTCATTGGCGATCCCGCCGCTGTCCCGGGCCGGCCGGCGGCGGCCATCATCTGGGCCATGACCACCACGCGAGGACCGAACGACCACCTGAACGACCACCGGAACCACCCGTTGGACGACCCGCTGGACGACCCGCTGGACGACTTCGAGCGCCGGACCGTCGAGGTGGACGGTGTCGGGAAGACGGTGTACGTCACCGGGTCGGGACCGGCCGTCGTCCTGATGCCCGAGATGCCGGGGATCAGCCCGGACGTGGCACGGTTCGCGCGCTGGATGCGCGAGGCCGGCTTCTCCGTCCACCTCCCCTCCCTCTTCGGCGTGGACGGCGCCCACCCGTTGGCGGAGGCGGGCGAAGCGGTGGTGCGGCGGGCGTGCGTCAGCGCCGAGTTCCGGGCGTTCGCCGGGGGCGGCACCAGCCCGGTCGTCGGCTGGCTGCGCGGTCTCGCCCGCCAGGCGCACGCCGAATGCGGCGGAGCGGGGGTGGGGGCGGTCGGTCTCTGCTTCACCGGCAATTTCGCGCTGGCCATGGCGCTCGAACCCGCCGTCATCGCCCCGGTGGTCAACCACCCGTCACTGCCGTTGGACGACCCCGGCGGACTCGAACTCGGCGCCGAGGACGCCGCCGCCGTCGCCGCCCGGGTGGCCCGGGACGGGCTGACCGTGCTCGCCTACCGCTTCGCGGGCGACCGCTGGTGCACCGGGCAGCGCTTCGCGGCGTACCGGGCGCTGCTCGGGGAGGCGTTCGACGGCCGCGTCCTCGACGCCGGGTGTGCGAACACCGACCCACCGCCGTTCTTCCGCGACGTCGTCGGCGGGGCCCACAGCGTGGTCACGGCCCACCTGGTCGACCAGGACGGCCACCCCACCGTCCGGGCCCGCGACGAGATCCTCGCCTTCCTCGCGGAGCGGCTCCACCCGTCGGCGTGACGCCACCGGCCCACCGGCCCACTGGCCTGATCGGGTGGGGCCGAGCGGACGTGACGGACCGTCGGATAGCCTGCCCGACCATGGGTGAACTGATACTGATCCGGCACGGCCAGACCGAGTGGAGCCTGTCGGGCCAACACGCCGGCCGGACCGACGTCCCGCTGACCGCCGCGGGCGAGGCCACCGCCCGGGCCCTCGCCCCGAGGCTGGCCGCACGCCGCCCGGTCGCCGTGTACAGCAGTCCGCTGGGCCGCGCGATGCGGACGGCCGAACTGGCAGGCCTGACCGGCGTCGAGCCGGACCCGGACCTGATCGAGTGGGACTACGGCGGCTACGAGGGCCTGACCGCCGAACAGATCCGGGAGGGTCGACCCGACTGGGACCTGTGGGAGGACGGTGTCGTACCCGGCGACGCCGCCCACCCGGGCGAGCAGCTCGGGCAGGTCGCCGCCCGGACGGACGCGGCGCTCGCCCGCATCCGTCCGCTGCTGGAGGACGGCGACGTCGCCGTCGTCGCCCACGGCCATCTGGCGCGGGTGCTCACCGTTCGCTGGCTCGGCCTCGACGCCTCCGCCGCCCGGTTGCTCGGTCACCCGCACCCGGGCACCATCAGCCTGCTGGCCACGGAGAACGGCCGGCCGCAGCTCGCCGCCTGGAACCTCCCGTAGCGACCTCGCGCAGCAACCTCCCGCAGCAGCGCGGGCGGAGTCAGGGGCGGGCCGGTCCACGGTAGGGAAGGGTCTGGCTGTAGACCACGCTGGTGGTCGTGGAACCGAGGCCGGCCAGTTCGTCCATGAGGGACTCCAGGTGCGCCATCGAGGTCGCGGCCACCTTGAGGGTGTAGCAGTCGTCGCCGGTGGTACGCACGCACTCCAGGATCTCCCGCCGCTCGGCGAGCATCCGGCGCAGCGGTTGGTGACGGTTGCCCGGGTACTTCAGCCGGACCACGGCGAGAACCGGATAGCCGACCTTGGTCAGGTCGACCGTCGCCTGGTACCCGGTGATGACGCCGAGCGTCTCCAATTGCCGCACCCGCTCGGTGGTGGCCGAGGCGCTCAGCTTCACGCGCCGGCCCAGCTCGCTGAGCGAGATGCGAGCCTCCTGCTGGAGGATGTCGATGATCGCCCAGTCGACGTCGTCAAGATTCACGGCCACATCCGGACCCTACCGGGAAAACCACGGAGAACAGCCACTGATGCCGGGAGAAGTCTGTTCCGCATCCGGTGATCGCCGACATAGCCTCGGACCATGGATCTTGGCGTGAACGTCCCGAACTTCGGGCCCGGAACCGACCCCGGCATGCTGCACGCGTGGGCGCAGCTGGTGAACGAACTCGGCTACGACCTTCTGATGCTGTCCGACCACGTGACCGTCACCCCGGATGTCGCCGAGCGGTACCCGGAACCGTTCTACGAGCCCTTCACCACGCTGTCCTGGCTGGCCGGCGTCACCACCCGGCTGCGGCTTGGCACGACCGTCCTCGTCCTGCCGTATCGGCATCCGCTGCTCGTGGCGCGCATGGCCGCCAACGTCCAGCAGCTCAGCGGGGGCCGGTTCGTGCTCGGCGTAGGTGTGGGCTGGGCGCGCCAGGAGTTCGACGCGCTGGACGTACCGTTCACCGCGCGCGGCCGACTGACCGATGATCACCTGGCCGCGGTACGGGATGCCTGGCGCGCCATGGACGCCGGGAACGCCGGCGCGAGCGTGGCGGTTCCGGTCTGGGTGGGCGGCAACAGCGCGGCCGCCGTCCGGCGGGCTGTCAGGTACGGCGACGCCTGGCACCCGCTGAAGCCCACCCTGGCCGAGCTCCGCACCACCCTGGCCGACCAGCCCGTACCAGCGCTGGCACCCCGGATCGCCCTGCGGTTGACCCCCGCGCCGGTCGACGGTCCCGAGCGCCCGCTCGGCGTCGGCACCGTCGAGCAGGTCCTCGACGACCTCGACCGATTGCGCCGACTCGGCGCCGCCACCGTCGTACTCGACCCCTACCACGGCGATCCTGAGGAGACCCGCCGGCCGGAACCGGCCTGGCACGCCCTCACCACCCTCGCCCAGTACCGGAGGACAGCATCGTGATCACCGCCGACGACGAGCGGTTCCTGCGCCGCGCCATCGCCCTCGCCGCCCACGCCGTGACCGTGGGCGACGCCCCGTACGGCTCGCTTCTGGTCGGGCCGGACGGCGCCGTCCTCGCCGAGGCACACAACACGGTGCGGCGCGACATGGACATCAGCGCCCATCCGGAACTGAAGCTCGCCCGCTGGGCCGCCCGCGAACTCGATCCCGAGGCGGCCGCGCGCACCACCATGTACACCAGCTGCCAGCCCTGCGGCATGTGCACGGGCGGGATCGTCCGCTCCGGCCTCGGTCGGGTCGTGTTCGCGCTCTCCACCGAGCAGCTCGTCGAACTCAACCCCGAGTCCGGCGCCTGGCCGGTGGTGCCGCAGGACGGTCCGGCCCTGTTCGAGGAGGCGCGCTCGCCCATCGACGCCTACTACGGGGCCGACTGACGAGCGGCGCCCCCGACATCGTCCACCCTCGATGGCTCCCGCGAGCCGGCGGTCAAGGCTGTGGCCCATGAACCTCCTCGGGCTGCGTCACCCGGCCCACGGCGGCAACCCATTCGACGAGTTGGACGACGACGCCGTTGGGATCGGTGAGCTGGAACAGCCGCTCGCCCCAGGGTTCTTCACGCAGCGGCATGGTGATCGGGGCGCCGGCCTCGCGCAGCCGCTGCTCCTCGGCCTCGATCCCGGTGACGGTGAGCGCGAGGATCAGGCCGGCCGCCTGCTGCTCGCGCTGCTCGGGCGGCAGGATGTCGATGCCTCGGCGCAGCAGCACGATGTCTGCCGCGGCGTCGTCGCGGGTGAGGGAGGCGAAGCCGTCGGCGGCCATGGCGAGCCGGTAGCCGAGGTGGGTCCGGAAGAAGTCGAGCGACGCGTCCACGTCGGCGACGGTCAGGGAGAGGGTGGAGGTGGTGACGTTCAGGGCGACTCCTGGTCGATCAATGCGGGGCGTGGGGTGTGGGGACGGGCGATCAGTCGGTGGCCCTGGCGTAGGTGAGGATGACGTTCCCGCGCTCGAACACGCGACTGTCGGTGAGCCGGAAGGCGTGCGGGGCGAACTCGGCCCCGAACAGGGGGATGCCGGATCCCGCGACGATCGGGTACTGCTTGACGACCAGTTCGTCGATCTCGGGCAGCAACTGGCCGGCGAGGTCGCCCCCGCCGCACAGCCAGATGCCGAGTCCGTCCTCCTGTTTCAGCTTGCGGACCGCGGCGAGCGGATCGTCGGCCATGAGCTCGACCGCCGGGTCCGGACTGTCGGCGAGGGAGCGGGAGAAGACGATCTGCCGCAGGTGGGCGTACGGGCTGGTGAGGCCGACGGCCAGACCGTGCCCATAGGTGCCGCGCCCCATGAGGACGGTGTCGAAGCGGACGTTCGGCGCCTCCGCACACCCGAGGGCGGCGCGGGCCGGGCCGGGCAGGGTCTCCGGGTACTCGCCGACCAGGTGCGGGAGGAAGTCATCGGTGACGTAGGTCATCAGAAGGTCGAACGTGCCGTCGGGGGCGGCGATGAAGCCGTCGATGGTGGTGCCGATGAAGTAGGTGAGCTTGCGCATTCCTGATCCGTTCGCTCGGACTAACTTTGCGACGGACGTAACTTTAGGCCGAACCTCCCGACTCGGTCAAGGATAATTTTGCGTCGGGGGTAAGATTTCTCCATGACCACCGAGCCGGGACTCCGCGAGTCCAAGAAGCAGGAGACCAGACAGCTGATCTCCGACTGCGCCACCAGGCTCTTCCTGGAGCAGGGCTTCGAGCAGACCACCATCGCCGAGATCGCGACCGCCGCCCGCGTCGCCAAGAAGACCGTCACCAACTACTTCCCGCGCAAGGAGGACCTGGCCCTGGACCACCACGAGCGGTTCACCGACGGGCTGGCCCTCGCCGTCACCGGCCGCGCCCCCGGCGAGAGCCCGCTCACCGCGCTGGAGCGCTCGATCCGCACGGCCCTGGCGGACCACAGCCCCGTCGTCGGCTTCACCGGCCCGCAGTTCGCCCGGATGGTCGCCGACAGCCCCACGCTCGGCGCCCGGCTGCGCGAGCTGCACGACCTGCGGGAGGACGCGCTCGCCTCCGCCCTGGCCGACGGCGTCCCGGACTCCGCCCCGGCGGGCGCACCGCGGACCGCCGCCGCCCTGATGGCGGCAGCCGACCGCCTGCTCTTCCGCCGTATCCAGGAACTCACCCTGGCCGGCCGCACCGACGACGAGATCGAGGCGACCCTCGCCCCGGAGGCGGACCACGTCCTCGCCTCCCTCACCGCCGCACTCGGCGACCACCCCGTCGCCGCCAGGCCCTGACCCACCGCCAGTCCGCGGGCCGGTGGAGCCGGCCGGTGGAGCCGGCCAGCAGGACCGTCAGCCGTCCGGGGGGCGCGGCGGACGACGGCCGGACGGACGGACCAGCCTGCCCTCGCGGACCAGCGCGGACCAGCGCGGGGCTGCGAGCGGGGAACGACGCGCCCGGCCCCTGCCGGGACCGGTCCCCCCGCCATAGCGGTGGCACGGTCAGTTCTCCTTCGCCGGCTCCCACAGCTGTACGGACGTCCCGTCCTCGGAGATCGTGTACCACGCACCACGCCCCGCTGCGCGGGCCGGACCGACGACGGGAACCGGGTAGGAGATCTCGCCACGCACGGTCATCCCCCGTACGTCGACCAGCCAGTGGCGGGCTGTGCCGAACCGGGCATCGCACTCGGAGGTCCCGGCGACCACGGTGTCCTCGTCGACGAAGGCCGCGTCGAAGTCCCAGTACACCCTGTCCTCGCCACCGCTCCCCGGGTGTGCCGGCATGCTTCCCTGAGCGTCCAGTTCGCGCAGGACCGAGCCGTTCTCCACGTCGTGGAGGGAGAGCGACCACTGCCCGATGTCGACGGCCAGGAGGTACCGGCCGGACGGGCTCGCCGCGAGGAGGACCAGCTCGGTCCCGATCTGCGCGGTGGTCAGTCGCTGTCCGTCCCAGCGTGCCCACAGCGCGGGCGACCCCTCCTCGCCCTCGCCGACGCTCAGTCCCATCTGCGCAGGGTCCGGGTGTGGAGTGTGCTCGGAGTCGGACGCGACGGTCATGGTGTCCACACGCCCGAGGACCCTCCCGTCCGCGGCGTCCAGGACTGCCCACAGCTCCTGACCGTCGTCCGTGCCCCCGTCGCCGCCCGACGGAGCGCGGACGTGGGCCCAGACAAGCCGGCCGTCCGCGCTGACCGCAACCGAGCCGCTGTCCGCGGAGCGGTGGTCCTCGTCGTGCGCGTATTCGTCGAACGACGAGTGCAGCGCGGTGCAGGCGCCGTACCAGCAGCCGTGCCGCATTTCCCAACGGGTCGTACCCGTGGCGTCCACCGAGCGCACCGCGTGCACCCCGGCGAACACGGCGGCATCCCGCTCCGGGGACACCGTCACCGATCCGAAGCAGCGCGACCAGGGCGCCGGGAAGCGGACCTCCGGGGCCGGACCACCCGGGAACGCGTCCATGTCGAGGGCCACGACTTCGGTGTCACCGCGCTGCACGAGGAGCCTGCGGTCGGGCGTGCACAACACCCGCGGAGCGTCTGCCGACGCCGGATCCAGCGGCGCGGCGACGGTGGTGACGAGACGGGCGGTGATGGTCACGGTTTTCTTCCAGCCACGGACGACGGACGATGCGAGAGCCTGGCGTCGCAACCCTATGGCGGAATGCGGACCGGAACGAGTTCGGCGGCCGGTCCGCCGCCGCCCGGAACTGCCCTGCTCAGGCGGGGCTGACCAGCCAGCGGCCGTCCCGCATCAGCTCGCGGTCGCGCAGCTCGTTCTCCTCGCGCCAGGCCTGGACGCGGCGCGGCGTGATCCGGAACCACCGGTACGGGCCGTCCAGGGTCCGCGGGTCGAACCCGGTGCGGGCAGCGAACCGGTCGCCGCGCTCCGCCGGCAGCGCGTCGATCTCCAGGACCTCCACCTCGCCCTCGATCATCGCGACGTCCCGGGTGCAGCCCAGGGCGAGCCGGACGGTGCGGGTCGCGGTCAGGTTCCGGCCGGTCGGGCTGCCGGCCGGGGTGGCCAGCAGCAGCGTCTCGCCGTCCCAGTCGAAGGACAGCGGCACCAGGTACGGCCCGCCGTCCGGTGAGGCGCTGGCCACCCAGACGTCGGTGTCGTGCGCGAGGCGGTGCTCGGTGTCGCGGCGGCGCTGCTCGCGGGGGCGGGGCGCAGTGGTCATCGCTCACTCCTGGTTCGGCGGATGTCGTGGTCGCTGTGGTCTCAGCGTCTCCCGACCGGGCAGGTCCGCACCTCCGTGCCGACCACGGAACGGCCCACGGATAATGAGGGGGTGTCAACTCCGGAGGTGTCGGCTCGGGAAGCCGACGTGCTCGCGTTGCTCGGGGATCACCTCAGCAACGCGGAGATCGCCGCGCGGCTGTTCATCTCGGTGCGGACGGTCGAGTCGCACGTGTCCTCGATGCTGCGCAAGTTGGAGCTGCCGGACCGCCGGGCCCTGTCGCGGCTGGCCATCGCGTCGACCACCGCCACCGACAACGCCACCGACAACGCCGCCGATCCACCGGCACGCCCCGCGCCCGGCCGGCCGGCTCCCCTTCCGGCTCCGCTGACGGCGTTCGTCGGCCGGGTGCGGGAGCGCGCGGAGTTGGCGGCGGCGGTGCAGGCGTACCGGCAGGTGACGGCGGTCGGTCCCGGCGGCGTGGGCAAGACCCGGCTCGCCCTCGCGGTGGCGGCGGAGCTGGCGGGCGGCTTCGCGGACGGGGTGTGGTTCGTCGATCTGGTCCCGGTGGCCGATCCGGCGCGGCTGTGGCCGGTGGTCGCGGCGGCGGTGGGTGTGGGAGAGCAACCCGGTCGCGGCATCGAGGAGACGGTGTCGGCGGCGCTGGCGGACCGCGAGGCGCTGCTGGTGCTGGACAACTGCGAGCAGATCCGTGACGCCGTCGCACCGTTCCTGGAACGGCTGTTGACCGCCTGTCCGCGGCTACGGGTGCTCGCGACGAGTCGGGCGCGGCTGATGGTGCCGTTCGAGCGGGTCCACCCGGTGCCGCCGCTCGCGCTGTCCGGCGGCGACGAGTCGGACGCCGTGGCGCTGTTCATGGACCGGGCCGCAGCGGTCGGTTGGCCGCCCGGCCCGTCCGTGGCGGCCGGGGTGGTGGCTCTCTGCGAGGGGCTCGGCGGCATGGCTCTC
Organism: Kitasatospora cinereorecta; assembly: GCF_024172095.1. GTDB lineage: Bacteria > Actinomycetota > Actinomycetes > Streptomycetales > Streptomycetaceae > Kitasatospora > Kitasatospora cinereorecta. The sequence goes on from NZ_JAMZDX010000004.1 coordinate 1,033,723, forward strand.
GCGATCGAACTGGCGGCGGCCCGGTGGGCCACGCTCGGGCTGGACGGCCTCACGGCCGGCCTCTCCGACCAGTTGCGGATCCTCACCGGCGGGGCCCGCGCCGACGACCGGCACCGCTCGGTGCGCGCGGTGCTCGACTGGAGTCACGACCTGCTGGAGCCCGACGACCGGGCGCTGCTCCGCCGGGTGTCGGTGTTCGCCGCGCCGTTCACCGCCGAGGCGGCGGCCGAGGTCGCCGGGTTCGCCCCGCTGGAGCCGTCCGCCGTCGCCGACGGGCTCGGCCGGCTCGCCGAGCAGAGCCTCCTCGCCGTCGCACCGTCCGCCACCGGCACCCGCTACCGGGCGCTGGAGACCATCCGGCAGTACGGGACGGAACGCCTCGCCGATGCCGGTGAGCAGACCGACACCCGCTCCCGCCACCTGGGCTGGTGCCTCACCGCAGCCGACGCCCTCACCGGACCCAGCGCCCAAATAACCGACACCTCCGACCGACCCGTCCGGTTCGACGCGCTCGCCGACGACCTCCGCACCGCGCTCGCCTGGGCAGCCGACCGGCCAGAACTCCGCTCCGACGCCCGCCGCCTCGCCCGCTCCCTCGCCGAACTGGCCTTCGCCCGCAAGCTCCTCGGCGAGGCGCAGCAGCGCTACGAGCAGGCCGCCGCGCTCGCCGGCCACGACGCAGCGACCACCATCGGGGCCGACACCGGGGCCGCCGACCTCCGGCAGGCCGCCGCGGTGGCCGGCTGCCGCCGGCTCGGCGACGACGCGTACCGCCTCCACCGTGCCGCCGCGGACGCCGCCCGCCGGGCCGGGAACACCGTCGACGCCGGCCGCGACCTGGCGGCCGCCGCGACCGTCGCCTACCGCTTCTCCAGCGAGTTCGCCGAGTTGCCCGCCGTGGACGAGGTCGCCGGCCTCCTCGCGGAGGCGCGCGAACTCGCCCGCGGCGGCGGCCCGGCGGCCGACGCGGCACTCGGACTGGCCGAGGCCGCCGTGCTCGCGGACGCGTTCGGCGCGATCCAGGGCAGCAGCGAGAACTCCGCACAGCAGACGGTCGAACGCGCCGAGCACGCCGTCGCGCTCGCCCGGCTGGCGGGCGGACCGGTCGCCGAGTCCGCGGCGCTCGACGCCCTCTCCGGTGCGCAGAGCTGGGCGGGCGACCCGTTCGCCGCCGCGGCCGCCGCCCGCCGCCGGATCGATCTGCTCGCCCCGCTGCCGCCCACCCCGGCCAGTACGCACGAGCTGGCGGACGCCCTGGCCATGGCCGCCGGCACCGCCCTCGGCGTGGGCCGCCTGCCGGAGGCCCTGCGCTGGGGCGGGCAGCTCGCCGAGCACCCGCTGCTGGCCGATGCCGTCCACCACGCCACGTCCTGGCTGCTCATCACGGACGCCCTCGCCGGCCGCGCCGACCGGGTGCTCGCCGGCAGCACCGGCTTCCTCGACGCCTGGGAGCGCGGCGGCCGCCCGCGCTCGCTCTCCCTCGGCCCGGCCGCCGCCTCGGTTGCCATGGTTCACGGCCTGCGCGGCGAGCACGACGCCCGCACCCCCTGGCTCACGGTCGTCGACCGGGCCGGCACCGCTGCGGAGCACCACTACGGCTATGGCGCCGTCTTCGACGCCATGGTCCTGCTCCACCACGGCGATCCGGACGCGGCGCTGGACCGCATCGCACCGGCGCCGGAGGAGATGTGGAAGAGGGTGTGCTGGGTCTGGCTGCACTGGTACGCGGCGCTCCGCACCGAGGCGTCGGTGCTCGCCAGCCACCCGGACGCCCGCGAGCGGATCACCGCCACCCGCACCCTGGTCACCGGCAACCCGGTGGCCACCGCCCAGGTCGACCGCGCCGAGGCCCTGCTCGACGGCGACGTCCCGCGCCAACTCGCCGCCGCAGCGGCCTTCGACGCGGCCGGCTGCCCCTACCAGGCGGCCCGTACCCGGCTCCTGGCCGGCGGCGACCACGCCACCGCCGGCCGTGCCGCACTCGCCGACCTCGGTCTCACGCCGTAACCCGACCGAAGGGAAGGTCAGTTCACCGCACGCTTCACCAACTCCGCGATCCGCGCCTCCACCTCCGGCGTCACCTCCGTCAACGCGAATCCGGCCGCCCACATCGCGCCCTCGTCCAGCTGCGCCAGGTCGCTGAACCCGAGCGTCGCGTACCGCGACTTGAACTTCTCCGCGCTCTGGAAGAAGCACACCACCTTGCCGTCCAGCGCGTACGAGGGCATCCCGTACCACAGCTTCGGCGCCAGCGTCGGCGCACTGGCCGTGACCACGGCGTGGACGCGCTCCGCCATCACCCGGTCCGACTCCCCCATCTCGGCGATCCTGTCCAGCACGTCCTGCGCCGCCGACGCCGCCTTCTCCGCGGCGGTCCCCCGCCGCGTCGCCTTCCGCAGGTCCTGCGCGTGGTCCTTCATCGCGGCCCGCTCCTCGGCCGTGAACCCCGCGTAGGTGCTGCTGTCGACGTTGCTCATGTCCCTGCTCCACTCTGCCGGTTCAGGCCTGCGTTCGTTGTGCTCACAGCCTCTCCCGTCCCCCACCCCCGCCGCCTCCGTGCCGACCACTGATCCACCACGGATTCGGATCCGCGGCGGACCCCCGACCGCACCACCGGCACTGGGCCGGCTTGTGGGCAGAACCGAGTGGACCGCCCTGCTCCGGCGCGATTACGTTGGCACGCGACCGTCCGTCACCCCATCGACACCGACGCCGAGGTACAGATGACCGACCAGCCCAGCCCGCCCGACGAGCTGCTCCCCGCCACCCGCCGCGCGCTGCTCCACCGGACGGCGGTGGCCCAGGCCGAGGGCCGGACCCCGTCGCTGGTGGCCGCGGTGGTGCGGGACGGCCGGCTGGTCTGGAGCGGCGCCCGCAGCATGATCGACGGGCATGCGCCCACACCGGACGTGCAGTACCGGATCGGCTCGCTCACCAAGACGTTCGTCGCGGTGCTGGTCCTGCGCCTGCGGGACGAGGGCCTGCTCGACCTGGCCGACCCGCTGCGGCTCCACCTGCCGGGCACCCCCGCCGACGACGCCACGGTCGCCCAACTGCTCGCGCACTCCGCCGGCCTGGCCGCCGAGACCCCCGCGCCCTGGTGGGAGCGGACCGATGGCGCACTGCGGCCCGCCCTCGACGACCTGCTGGAGGCGGACGCCGCCCTCAAGCACCCGGCCGGGCGTCGCCACCACTACTCCAACCCCGGCTACGCCCTGCTGGGCGCCCTGGTCGAGCGGCTGCGCGGCGAGCCGTGGGGCGAGGTGCTGCGCCGGGAGGTGCTGGAGCCGCTCGGCATGGACCGCACCACCCTGCTCCCCGAGCACCCGCACGCCGGCGGGTTCGCCGTCCACCCGTGGGCCGACGTGATGCTGCCCGAGCCGCTCACCGACACCGCCCTGATGGGCCCGGCCGGCCAGCTCTGGTCCACCGCCACCGACCTGGCTCGCTGGGCCGCCTTCCTCGCGGACGGCGACGACAAGGTCCTCGGCGCGGCGACCCTCGCGGAGATGCGCCGACCGGCCGTCGGCCCGGACGACCCGGACTGGACCTCCTCCTACGGCCTCGGCCTGCAGCTGCGCCGCTACGAGGGCCGCGTGCTGTACGGGCACACGGGCTCGATGCCGGGCTTCACGGCCGGCCTGTGGGTCAGCGACGCGGACGGCCTGGCGGCCCTCGCGCTGTCCAACGCCACCACCGGTGCCAATGCCGCACTGCTCGCCGCCGACCTGATCGCACTGACCGCCCGGCACGAGCCGCGGCTGCCGGAGCCGTGGCGCCCGCTGCCCGAGGTGGACGAGGACCTGCTGGCCCTGACCGGCCTCTGGTACTGGGGCGCCTCGGCGCACGTACTGCGGCTGAAGGCCGACCGCCTGCTGGAGCTCTCGCTGCTCGCCGGCGGCAACCGCAGTTCCCGCTTCCGCGCGGAGGCGGACGGCACCTGGACGGGGCTGGACAACTACTACGCGGGCGAGACCCTGCGGGTGGTCCGGGCGGCGGACGGCTCGGTCGGCCACCTGGACCTCGGCTCCTTCGTGTTCACCCGCGAGCCGTACGGCCCGGCCGACGTCGTTCCGGGCGGGGTCGACCCGCGGGGCTGGCAGGCGGGCTGACCCGGCCCGATCACACCTCGCCGTGGCCGCCCGAGGCCGCCGCGCGCCACCGCGGGTGTCGTCAGCGCTCCACCACCACCGTCTCGACGACCTTGCCGCCGGGGATCGGGACGACATGGACGCCGCGGCTGAGCCGGGTCACCACCAGCAGGCCGCGGACCCAGGTGCCGGCAGGGACGGACGGCGCCAGCAGCCGGTGGCCGGTGTCCTCGACCGCCACCTCGATCTCGCCGGGGCGCGCCGCGACCAGCAGACGGCAGGGCCCCGGGGCGTGCAGGCACGCGTTGGAGACCAGCTCGGTGACGACGACGGACACATCCAACCGGGTTGTGTCCCGGAACCGCGGTCCCGCCGCCGCGGCGAGCTGGTCGAGGAACTGCTGGACCGCCTGGCGTGCCAGCCGGACCGAACCGGCCTTGCCGTCCAGGTCGAGAGCGAGCATCGGGATCTGGCGCACCGCACCGGGCTCCCCTGCGATCGGTCTTCCCGCGGACGCGTCTGCCCGCAATCCGGCCGGGCACGCGCCGCCGCGCGTCCCGAATCCGACCCGCTCCCGTTTCCGCGGATGGCCGGGCGTGAACCACCCCGGGTCGGGTAGGCGCGGCGGCGACCAGCCTCCGGAGAGGAAGGACGGCGACCATGCCTGCCGGTTCCAGTCCCAAGCGCGAGCGCCAGTACGAGCACATCAAGGAGAGCGCCCTCGATCGCGGTGAGAGCGAGAAGCGCGCCGAGGAGATCGCCGCCCGGACGGTGAACAAGGAACGTGCCCGGCACGGCGAGTCGAGGACCGCCAGCCGTACGTCCGTCGACGACGTGTCCGCCGGCCACCGGGGCGGCAAGCGCTCCCACTCCGGTCCCGGGGGACCGACGTTCGACCAGCTCTACAACGAAGCGAAGCAGCGCAACATCAAGGGCCGCTCGAAGATGAACAAGCGGCAGCTCGAGAACGCGCTCGGCCACTGAGAGGTGTCCCCGATGACCGTGCCGACGCCGGCCGACCCCGACATCCGGCCCCCGCCGCCGCCCGACAGCCCGCCCCCGGTCCCCGCACCGCCGGTCCCGGCCCCCGTCCCGCCGCCCGTACCCCCGCCCGACCCGCCGCGTCCCGGGCCGCCGCCCCGCCGAACAGGCGGGGACCGGGCCGCCGCCCCGCCGAACAGGCGGGGACCGGGCGGGCACCGGCTGAGCCGCCGGGACGGTTCCGCTAGCCGGACCCGCCCCCGGGTTCGGTGACCTCGTCGGGCCGACGGCGCAGTTCGCAGATGACCGCCCAGGCGACCGACACCACCGGCACGGCCACCGCGGCGCCGATGACGCCGCCGAGCACGGTGCCGGCGGCCACCGACAGGGCGATGGCGACGGGGTGGATCCGGACCGCCCAGCTCATCACGAGCGGGTGCAGCAGGTGGCCCTCGATCTGGCCGATCACCACGATCAGCGCCAGGACGACGAGCGCGATCACCGGACCGCGGGTGGCCAGCGCGACGACGGAGGCGACCGCGAGGGCGACCGGCGAGCCGATCAGCGGGATGAACGCGGCGAAGAACTCCAGCAGGGTCAGCGGGACGGCGAGCGGTACCCCGAGGATCACCAGCCCCACCCCGACCAGGACGGCGTTGGTGGCGGCGACCACGAACAGGCCCCGGGTGTAGCCGGCGAACGTCTGCCAGGCGGTCCGTCCGGCCCGCTCCCAGCCGGCGCCGCCGGTCGACCCGGACTGCCGGCGGGCCCACGCCCACATCCGCTCGCCCGAGTGCAGGAAGAAGACCGAGCAGAACAGGGCGAGCGCCGCGGTGGCCGCGGCCTCGACGATCCAGCTCGCGCCGCTGACCGCGGCGGACACCAGCTGCTGCCGGTGGCTGGAGACGAAGGAGGTGACCTTGTTCTGGAGGTCGGCGAGGGCCCCGTGCCGGATGTGGAAGGGCGCTCCCTCCAGCCACTTCTCGATCCGGCCGAAGCCGCCGTGGATCTCGTGGCTCAACCGCCCGGACTCGGCGCTCACCACCTCGCCGACCACCACGCCGAGCCCGATCAGCACCAGCGCCGTCCCCACCAGGGCGATCAGCACGGCGAGAGCCCGCGGCAGCCGTCGCGCCATCAGGTCGACCACGGGCCGAAGCACCGAGGTGATCACCAGCGCCAGGAAGAGCGCCACCACCGGCAGGGTCAGCTCGCTGACGACCAGGTAGCCGACGTACCCCGCCGCGGAGATCGCGATCAGGCAGAAGGCGAACACGGCAGCCCGGCGCAGCCCGGCCGGGGCGGTGCCGAGGACGGTGGCCGGGACGGCGCTGCGCCGCGTCGCGACCGGCCGTCGGCGCACCACGAGCCGCGGCGGACGGGCCGGCCCACCGGTCGGCCCACCGGTCGGTCCGCCCGCGGGTGAACGGTCCCGGCGGCGGCTCACCAACGGCCCGGCCCGCCGTGGTCACGCGGACGGTCCGGCTCGGGCCTCGGGCACTGCGGAACGTCGGTCATGGTTCCCATCCTCGGGGCGCATCGGCCGGGTCGCCCGCTCATCCGGTCCCCTCGGAGGAGTCGGTGTCGTCGGGCACGCCCGATGAGTGGGCGTGCGTGGGCGTGCGTCCACCCGCCGGCGGGGTGGCAGAACGCCCGGGCACCGGCCCTCAGCGCAGCCGCAGGCCGACCACGCAGGTGTCGTCGAGCGGGTTCGGCGCGTCCAGGCGGCGCAGGAGGTGGTCGAGGCAGCCGTCGAGCGAGGTCGCCCGGTACTCCCGGAGTGCGTCCAGCAGTCGGCCGACGCCGGTGCCGAGGTCGGTGCCGCGCCGCTCGACCAGGCCGTCGGTGTACGCCAGCAGCGTCTCTTCGGGCGCCAGCCGGACCTGGGCGGTGCGGTAGCGGGCGCGCGGGGTGACGCCGAGGATCAGGCCCTCGGGCAGGTCGAGGGTACGGGCGCTGCCGGGGCGGGCGAGCACCGGCGGCAGGTGGCCGGCCCGTGCCCAGGTGAGGATGCGGGTGCGCGGGTCGAGCCGGCCGCACAGGGCGGTGGCGATGAAGTCGACGCGCTGGTGGCAGAGCATCCGGTTGAGGCGGTCGAGTGCCTGGGCGGGGTCGACGCCGTCGTGGGCGATGCCGCGCAGCGCATGGCGCAGCTGGGCCATTCCGGCGGCGGCCCGCAGGCCGTGGCCGGAGACGTCGCCGACGACTACCAGCACGGTGCCGTCGGGCACGGTCATGATGTCGTACCAGTCGCCGCCGACCTGGCTCTCGCGTTCGGCGGGCAGGTAGCGGGCGGCGGTCTCCAGTCCGGGGGGCAGCGGGCCGGTCGGGGCCTCCATCAGGGCGTGCTGGAGCGAGAGGAAGGCGAGGTGCTCGGCGCGGGTGCGGCGGCGCTGCTCGGCGAGCTGGTCGCGGGTGCTGGAGAGGGCCTGCTCGGCGCGCCGCCAGGGGGTGACGTCCTGGACGACGCCGGCCACGGCGACCACCTCGGGCGGTCCGACCGCGGAAAGGGTGGCCTCGGCCAGGGATCGCAGGCTGCGATAGCCGCTCCTGGCGGGCACCTCGAACTCCAGGGTCACCGGTGTCTGCCCGGCGAGGAGTTCGGCCGCGGCGGCCCGGACGGCGGAGCGGTGGGTGGGGGCGACGGCGGCCAGGGCCTGCTGCGCGGTCAGCGGGCCGGTCTCGTCCTCGAGTCCGAGCAGGCGCAGCGTCTCGGCGGAGCAGGTGATGCCGTCGCTACCGGGCGACCAGCTCCAGGTGCCGAGCCGGGCGAGCCGCTGGGCCTGGGCGAGCTGGTTGCTGCGGCGCTCCTGCTCGTCGTGGGTGCGCCAGCTCACCAGGACGCCGTCCAGGAAGGGGGTGGCGTGCAGGGTCATGGCGGAGGCGTGCAGCGCGCCGCCGACGATCTCGACGAACTGTTCGGTCTCCGCCTCGTACGGGGTGCCGCTGGCGGCGACGTCCAGCAGTCGGTCGAGGGTGCCGCCGGCCGCCATGCCGGGGTACAGCTCGGTGAGGCGGCGGCCGACCAGGTCCTCGCCGGTGCGGCCGGCCAGGTCGACGGTGGCGGCGTTGGCGTGTTCCACCCGCAGGTCGGTCACCTTGCCGCTGGTTTCCCGGATGGCGCCCAGGATCAGGACGGGGTCGAGCAGTGCGTCCAGGACGGCCCGGAACCAGGGCTCGCTGGCCGGCTCCAGCGAGCCGAAGTCCTCAGGTCCACCCGAGAGCACCCGGGGCAGCTCGGCGGCCACCAGCCGCGAGAGTGCGGACAGGTAGCGGGCCGCGGCCCGGTCGGCGTGGTACTCCTCGGGCCAGCCGAGCTTCATCGCACCGATCAGCCGCCGTCCGGTGCGCAGCGGCAGGGCACACACGGTCCGACCGGGGATCAGGTCCTCGCCGGGCAGGTCGGGGTAGCGGGCGGCGAAGTCCTCGCGGTTGTCGACCCAGACGGTGGTGCCGAGGTGGGCGGCCTCGGCGAGCGGCAGGGCGGTCCGCGGCGGGATCCGCTGCCACTGGCTGAGCTGCTGGGCGGGCACGCCGTGGCTGCCGGTGATCCGCAGCGCGCCGTCCGGCTCCAGCAGGGCGAGCACGACGGCGCCGACGCCCAGCGGTGCGAGGGCGACCTCGTGCAGCAGCCGGGCGAGGTCGTCCGGGGTGTCGGCGGAGGTGAGGGCCGAGGCGGCGAGGTGGAACCGGGCCGCGAAGCCCTGCGGCGGGAACTCGGGGAGGGCCGGCGAGGGGCCGACCGCGGGCGCGAGGGGCGGGGCGGCGGACGTCCCGCCGGGGGATGCGGCGGCGGACGGCGCCGGGTCCGGCGCGTCGGGCGGGGCGGCGACGCCGAGGAGTTCGGCGGCGATGTCGACCACCCTGCGATTGGTCCGCTGGGACTCCTCCCGGAGGTGCCGGAACGCCTCGTCAGGGGTGCACGACAGCCGCGCGATCAGCAGCCCCTTGGCCTGCTCGATCACTCCGCGGGTGCGCATCGCGAGGCGCAGGCCCTCGATCTCCGCCCGCAGGCGGTCGACGGTGGCCTCGAGCACGGGACGGGCAACGGTGTCCTCGGTCAACGCTCGCCTCCTGAACACCCGACAGCGGTGAGCGGTCACCTCGATCGGAGAAGGTGCGTGGTCCGCCGGTCAGCGACTTCGGGACAACTCCAGCGTAGGACCCGTCCCCGGGGGACCGCGAGCACCGGAGCGAAGGACCGGAAACGAAGCTCCGGTCACTCCTCGTCCGGGACCGGGCCCAGGACCGCCGTCGGCGCCAGCGCCCCGGCGACCAGGGCGGCGGCGACCTCGGTCGGCCCCTGCACGGTGCGCCGGGCGTGGGCGAGCAGCCGGGCGCAGGCCTCGTCCGGGGTCAGGTCGGCGGCCTCGGCGATCATGCCCTTGGCCCGTTCGATCACCGAGCGGTCGGCCAGCACCCGGGTGATGTTGTCGCCCGCGAGCTCCGGGGGGAGCGCCCGGTGGTGGTGGACCGCCAGGACCGCAAGATCGGCGAAGACCTGGGCGGACCGCAGGTCCGCCGTCGTGGTCTCGTTGGCCGACCCGATGTCGAAGAGGTTGAGGGCGCCCAGCGTCCGGTTGCGCATCCGCAGCGGCAGGGCGCGCACCGAGTTGAAGCCGGCCTCCCGGGCGCGGTGGGCAAAGACCGGCCAGCGGGCGGAGGCCGCCGACAGGTCGGGTTCGATCACCGCGCGGCCGAGCCGGACGCAGTCGATGCACGGGCCCTCGCCCAGTTCGAGCTGGCGGCGCTCCAGACGCCGGACAGCCTCGCTGGACCAGGCGACGTCGCGCAGCACCCCGTCCTTGTCGACCACCACGATGCCGGCTCCGCCGGCCGCGCACAGGGTCACGCAGTAGGCGGCCAGGCGATCGAGGAGCTCGGCGAGGTCGAAGTCCCCGACCAGCGACTCGGTGAGGCTCGCGAAGGCCTCGTTCAGCTCCGACTGGCGGCCCATGACCATCTCCCTGTCCGCGTCCCACGCTACGCCGTCCCTCGGCCCCGGTCGCAGTCCACGGCCGGTCCCCGACGCCGGATCGCAGCCGCCGGCGCGAGGCTCGCATCGTTGACCGCGATCCTCGCCCCGGCCGGCACCTCGCCGGGCACAGCCGCCGGGCTCGAGGGTCCGTCTTCAAACCCCCGTCGTCCGGCCGAAGGGCGGGCCTGGCGGCGTCCGGGCGCGTGCATCGCAAGGCGGAGGAGGATGGGGGCACCTCCCGGCCGGAGGCCGGGGGACCATGCGGTGGGGGCACCTCCAATGCCGTCAAGTTTGGTGTTGGGGCTGGTAGGGGTGGGAGTTCGGGCTGTTGTGGTCGATGGTGGCGGTCAGGGTGGCTCTGCCGGCGGGGATGATCTGTCGCTTCTTGCCGTTCCCGATCTTTCCGGCCGCGTATTTGGACAGGGGTCGTTTGACCAGGCGGTTGTAGATCCGTAGGCGGCGTTCGGGTAGGGGGTGGTCGCGCAGATAGGTGCCGACCGCCCCCAGCAGGTGGGCATCGGTGGGGCCCTCGATCTGTACCGCGGCGGTGATGCCGTTGACGGCTTCGCGCAGGGCGAGGGTGAAGCCCATGGCGGTGCAGCGCAGTCCGGCTGCGGCCCCGGCGCGGGCCATGACCAGTCGCAGCAGTTGGTAGGCGATGAGCAGGGCGTGCAGTTCCTGGGCCAGGCCGGCGGGGCCGGTGCAGTGCAGGACCTTCCCGTCGAGCATCGTGGACTTGATCGAGCAGAACGCTTCCTCGACTTCCCAGCGGTCGTGGTAGCAGGCCACGACCTGGTCGGCGGGGTGGGTGCGCCAGTTGAGAAGAGTGGTGGCGAACAGCCAGGTGCTGGTGCGGGTGCCTTCGCCGGTGGTGATCTGCACGGTGACGGCGATCGCGCGGACCTTGCGTCCGGCCCGGACGGTGAGCCATGAGCCGTCCGGGTAGCGCTCCAGGGCGACCAGACGGGCGGTGCGAGGCAGCCGGACGACGAAGTCGGCGCCGGTGGCGGCCACGTCCGACAGGAACCCGGCCGCGTCGAAGCCCGCGTCCAGCAGGACCAGCATCCCCGTGTGCAGGCTGCGCAGCAGACGCCTGGCCGGGACGAACTCGCGGCCGGCCACCGGACCGAACACGGCGTCGATCAGGGCTCGGGTGGTGCAGTAGACCAGGACGATCACCTGTACCTGCGGATAGCCGGCCGTGCCGTGGCGGTGCGCGTGCTTACCCAGCCAGGCCCGGTTCGCCCCGGAGTCGGGGACGTCGAGGACCGTGCCGTCGATCGCGCAGACCTCAAGGCCGCGCCACAGGCCCGGCACCGTGTCGGGGTGGCGGCACAACTCGCCGAGCAGCAGTCGCAGCGGTCTTGTTCCCAGCCGGGCCCGTGCGGCGTGCAGGCCCTGCCGAGTCGGGTCGGGCAGCCCCGGCCCGACCAACGCGGCACACAGCATCCGGTAGGCCGCACTCAAGGGTGCCGACCCGCACAACCCCTGGACGACCAGCAGGTAGACCACCACCCGGGCCGGCAGGTCACGCACCCGACGCTGCACCGTGCCGGTCCGCGCGAGCGCGTCATCCACCGCCGAGAACGGCAGCAACCAGGTCAGCGGGCCCAGATGCCCCGGCGCGAAACACCCAACAGCTGCGGACAGCGTGCGCGTGATGACAGACTTGGACACCGGCAGGGCTCCTCCACGGAAACGGACTCGACACCCAAATCCGTAGCGGGGCCCTGCCCTCGTTGTCCCCAAAACCGGCGAAACACCAGCCCATACCCCCAACCCGCCATAACTTGACGGCATTGGGGGCACCTCCCGGCCGAAGGCTGGGGGCCATCGGCGACCGACGACAACGCGGCGGTGGGCCCCTCCTGCCCGTTGGCGGGCAAGGAGGGAGCGCGCCCAGGCGGCGCCAGGCAGGCGAGGGTTTGACGACGGACCCTAGCGGAACGCGGCGAGGTTGCGCTCCACCCACGCGCCGAACGGCCGGGCCGGGCGGCCGAGGACCCGCTCCACGTCGGCGCCGACCGCCTGCTCGGCGGGCAGCGGGACGCCGAGCACGTCCAGGGTGGAGTCGGCCACGTCCGCGGGCATCAGCTGCGCCAAGTGGTGGCGGGCCTGCTCCCGGCTCAGCTCGACGAACGCGACCTCCTCGCCGAGCGCCCGGCCGATCGCCGCGGCCTGTTCGCGCGGGGTGACGGCCACCGGACCGGTCAGCTCGTACGTCCGGCCCGCGTGCCCGTCCGCCAGCAGGGCGGCCGCCGCGACCGCGGCGATGTCCGCCGGGTCGACCACCGGCAGCGCCACCTCGGCGAACGGGGCGAGGACCGTCCGCCGGGCGCGCACCGTCTCGGCCCAGGCGTACGCGTTGGACGCGAAGCCGCTCGGGCGCAGCACGGTGGACTGCAGGCCGGACGCCCGCACCGCCGTCTCGAACGCGCGCAGCCGGGCGTGCGAGGGGGCGTCCGGGCGGGTGGCGGTGAGCTGCGAGGAGACCAGCACGATCCGCTCGACCCCGGCCTCGGCGGCTGCCTCCACCAGGGCGTCGGGGTGCTCGCCGTGGGCGTTCAGCTCGCCGCCGAGCAGCAGGAACAGGGCGCGGGCGCCGTCGAGGGCGGGCCGCAGGTCCGCGCCGCTCCCGACGTCGGCCCGGATGTGCCGGGCCCCGGCCGGCAGTCCGTCCACCTGCGGTCGGCGGGAGACCGCCACCACCTCCTCGCCCGCCCCGGCCAGCAGCGGTACGAGGTCCCGGCCGATGTTCCCGGTCGCCCCGGTCACCACGATCATGTCGACTCCCCCAGAGTAAGTTAGTTGGCTGACTCAGTTCCGAGAACGTAGCACGGCCGCCCCAGGCATTGTCTAGAGTGAGTCGGGTGACTGACTCAGTGAAGCCGCGGGCCCGCGCGGCCGACAAACGGCGCCGCCTCACCACCGAGGCGGCCCGGGTCCTGCACGAGCAGGGCGTCGAACGGACCACCCTCGCCGACATCGCCCGCGCGGCCGACGTCCCGCTCGGGAACGTGTACTACTACTTCAAGACCAAGGACGAGCTGGTCTCGGCCGCGCTGTCCGAACACAGCGCCCGCCTGGCCGAGTTCACCGACCGGCTCGACCTGCTGCCCGACCCGCGCGAACGCCTCGCGGCGCTGGTGCAGTCCTGGATCGACCGGCGCGAGACCGCCGCCCGCCACGGGTGCCCGACCGGCACCCTCGCCGTCGAGCTCGACAAGCGCGCCGACGGCACGCTCGACGCCGAGGTCGCCGCAGTGATCCGCCGCCTGCTGGAGTGGGCCACCGAGCAGTTCCGGCAGCTGGGCCTGCCCGAGCCGGACGAGCTCGCAGTCACCCTGGTCTCCGCCTACCAGGGCATGTCCCTGCTGGCCAACGCCCTGCGCGACCCGGACCTGATGGCCCGCCAGGGAGCGCGTCTGCTGCGCTGGCTGAACGCGCTCGACGCCACAGCCCCGGCCGACTGACCCACCGTCGGCGGGGCCGGCCGCCGCACCCTGGCGGCCCGTCAGCTGCGCAATGTAATGTCACATGACATGTCGCGCACCCGTCGCACCACCCGCCTCCTCGCCGTCACCGGCGCCCTCGCCGCCCTGTTACTGCCCGCCGCCCCCGCCGCCCAGGCCCAACCCGCCTGCCGGACGGCCGACTCGGCGCCCACCGACCCGGAACAGGCCCGCCTCGCCGACCCGCGCACCACCGCCCTCACCGACGGTGCCGCCCTCGGCGACTTCGTCCGCCGCTTCCCGGCCGCCCTCTGCACCGCCCGTACCGCCACCGAGGCCGAGCACCTGGTCGACTCCTGGGGCACCGCCCTGTGGTTCGCCGCCGTCGACCGCGCCCAGGGCCGCCGCCCCGGCGGCGACCTGCCCGCCGCGGACGACCGACCGCTGTACTGGACCCGGCTCGCCATGACCGTCCGGATCGACCGCTGGCAGCCCGACTTCCCGCTCGACCGCGATGCCCTCCGGCAGCGCTTCGAGGACGCCTCCCGCGGCCTCGCCGACAACGACTTCCGCACCGCCCCGGGCGTCCGGCGCCTGTTCGTCAGCGGCTTCGACCCGTTCGGCCTGGACGGCGAGGCGCGTCGCGCCAACCCGTCCGGCTCCGCCGCGCTCCAGCTCGACGGCCGCCGGATCACTCTCGCCGACGGCAGCCGGGCCGAGATCCGGACCGTCGTCCTCCCGGTCCGCTACGCCGACTTCGACCACGGCATCGTGGAACGCGCCTTCGGCCCGCGCCTGACCCCCGGGCCGCGCTCCGCCGACCTGATCACCACCGTCAGTCAGGGCTACCCGGGCCTCTTCACCCTGGAGCAGTGGGCCGGCCGCGCCCGCTCCGCCGACCCGTACCCCGACAACACCGGGGCCCTGTCCGGCGGCACCTACGACCACCCGGTCACCGCCCCCGGCCTCGGCCCGGGAGCCGAGTTCATCCCCACCACCCTGCCGACCGACGCGATGACGGCCGTTCAGCAGCCCTACCCCGTCCTGCTCAATCGGCAGGTCACCGAGATCCCCGCCGGCGCCACCGAGCCCGTCGACCGCGAGGACGGGCCCACTCCCGGATCGCGCGCGGTCGCCGGAGGCGGCGGAGGCTACCTCTCCAACGAGGTCGCCTACCGTTCCAACCGCCTGCGCCTCGAACTCGCGCCCGCCCTGCCCGGCGGCCACCTGCACACCCCCGTGCTCACCGGCCTCCCGGACCGACCCGACCAGCTCACCGGCCCCGACTTCGAGCACAACGAGGCCGCCATCACCGCCGAGGTCCTCGACATCCTCCGCAGCGCCCGCCTCTGAACCACCCCGAGGCCGTCGGACCGGGCGCGATGCACCCACCCGGGTGATTCGCCTCGGAAAGACCGGATGCGGCAGAGTGTCCGCATGAAGGCGCGGACGGACGGGCGGGAGCAGGGCGGAGCGGCCCGGCGCAGGCCGGTGCAACAGCGCAGCCAGGAGCGGTACGAGCGGCTGCTCGACGCCTGCGCGGGGCTGCTGGACGAGGTCGGCGCCGCCGGGCTCACCACCAAGGAGGTGGCCCTGCGCGCCGAGGTGCCGATCGGCACCCTCTACCAGTTCTTCTCCGGCAAGGAGAGCCTGCTCGCCGCCCTGGCCGAGCGGAACCTCGACCAGTACCTGGCCCGGCTCGCCCACCGCGCCGAGGCCGAGGCCGGCGGGGCACTGGAGGTGGCCGGCTTCGTCGACCTGGCGGTGGAGGAGTTCGTGGCGATGAAGCGGGCGGTGCCCGGCTTCGGCCACCTCGACTTCGGCCTGGTCGACCCGGTCCCGGCCGAGGTCGGCGACGACACGCACCTGCTGGACGCGGAGCTCGACAACAACGCCGCCGTCGCCCTGCGACTGAGCGCGATCGGCGGCGACCTGTTCACGGCCCCCGGGTACGCGCTCGCGCTGCGGGTCGCCATGGAGTGCGCGGACGGCGTCCTCAAACTGGCGTTCCGGGTCGACCCGGACGGCGACCCGGCACTGATCGCCGAGTGCAAGCGGCTGCTGCGCTGCTACCTCGCCGATCCGGCAACCGCCCAAGGCACCGGCTGACCGGCCCGGCGACCGCGGACGGCGCCCCGGCTGACCCATCCTTCCATTGCGGGGTGCGGTCGCCCGCCGCACAGTGGAGAGGAGGCGGCTGCCCAACGCCCCGGGCGGCCGGCACCAGCCCCCAGCCCCTCAGGAGCAGACATGCAAGCCGTCGTGGGTGACCACGTCCACATGTACAGCCGGTCGATCGGCATGGTGGACCGCAAGGGCGAGATCGTCGAGGTCCGCGGCACCAACGGCGAGCCGCCGTACCTGGTCCGCTTCGACGACGGCCACCAGGGCCTCGTCTACCCGGGCCCCGACTGCGTCGTCGAGCACCACCTCTCCGAGGAACGGCGCTGAACTTATTGACCGCCACCCCTCTCCCCGGCCCACTGGCCCACCTGGCCCCACTGCTGGACGACTACGGTTATCCGGCGGTGGGCGTCTTGGTGCTCCTGGACAACTGCGGCATCCCGGTGCCCGGCCAGACCATCCTGGTGCTGGCCGCCGTCTACGCCGGTGCCGGGCGGATGTCGATCGCCGGGGTGGTCGTGGTGGCGCTGGTCGCCGCCGTCGTCGGGAACACCCTCGGGTACCTGATCGGCCGCTCCGGCGGCCACGCCTTCGTCCTGCGCTGGGGCCGCTACGTGCGGATCACCCCGGAGCGGTACGCCAAGGCCGAGGACTTCTTCGCCCGCCGCGGCGCCCTGGTCGTCACCTTCGCCCGGTTCATCGACGGCCTGCGGCAGACCAACGGGATCATCGCCGGCACCACCGAGATGCCCTGGCGACGCTTCGTGCCCGCCAACATCGCCGGGGCCGCGCTCTGGGTCGGCGTCTGGGCCTCGGTGGGCTACTTCGCCGGCAGCAACATCGGCGAGCTGTACCGCCAGGCCGTCCGCTACCAGGTCTACCTGGCGCTGGCCGCCGTCGCCGTGGCGCTCGGGTTCGTGGTCCGCTCGCTGCTGCGCCGGCGCCGCAGGCGCCGGGCTCAGCGCAAGGAGATCACCTCGAACGACGACGCGTAGCGCACCCCGAGCCGGCTGCCGGTCGCCCGCGCCATCGACTCCAGGAACTCCGCCGCATTGCCCATCTCGCCGCCCAGCCCCTCCAGGTACGCCCGGTGGGCCTCGAGCGACGCCACCCCGGTGGCGAACTGCTCGGTGGTGTCCACCGCGTGCCGGCCCTCCGGCGACGCCGCCGCCCACACCTGGCGCACCCCGTTCCACGGCTCGTGGCCCTCCGCGACCAGTTCGCGGAACACCCACCGGTTCCCGGCGTCCCGTACGGCGTCGAGGGTGGCCCGGCCCGTCGCGATGTGGTCGGCCTGGTTGGGGAAGACCCCGCCGTAGGTGTCGCGGAAGTTGGTGGTGATCACGATCTCCGGCCGGTGCCTGCGCACCGCCCGGGCGATGTCGCGGCGCAGCGGCAGCCCGTACTCGAGCACCCCGTCCGGGTGCCCGAGGAACTCCACGGTGTCCACCCCGACGATCGCCGCCGAGGCGATCTGCTCCTGCTCCCGGACGGTCCGGCAGGCCTCCGGCTCCATGCCGTCGATACCCGCCTCACCGCTGGTGACCATCACATAGACCACCCGCTTGCCCTGGGAGGTCCAGCGGGCGACGGCGGCGGCCGCGCCGTACTCCATGTCGTCCGGGTGGGCGACGACGGCGAGGGCGGTCCCCCAGTCCTCGTCGACGGGCTCGAGCGGCGGCGGTGGCTGCTCGGTCATGGTGCTACCCCGTTTCCGGTCGTACTCGGTTTCCCGTCGTACTAGGCGCCGGCCCGCTCAGCCGGCGCTCCTGATCGCATAGTTGAAGTCGGTGTGCCCGAAGTGGTGCATCAGCCGCAGCCAGAACGGCATCATCATCTCCATCCCGCGGGCGGCCTGCACCTCGCCCAGGTCGATGATCGACGCGGCCGGCCAGCCGAACTCCTCCAGCACGATCCGCACCTGGGCCTTGGCCTCCGGGTCGTCACCGGCGATGAACAGGTTGTGCTCGCCGGACACCCGGCCCGGATCGACCATCACCGCGGCGGTCACCGTGTTGAGCGCCTTGACCACCCGGGCCGCCGGGTACGCGCGCTGGATCCGCTCGGCGACGCTGTCGGTGTTGACCGGGTCGAGGGTGACCTCGCCGGTCGGCGAGAACACCAGCGGATTGGAGACGTCGATCAGCGTCTTGCCCTCCAGGTGCTCGCCGCCGGCCAGCTCCAGCGCGTGCAGCGACACCGTCCCGGAGGTGGCGTTGACCACGATCTCCCCGAAGGCGGCCGCCTCGGCGAACGTCCCGGCGTGCCCGTACGGTCCGGCCCGGTCGGCCCAGTCGTTGGCGGCGGTGTTGTCCTTGCTGCGCGAGCCGAGGGTCACCTCGTGGCCGAGCGAGACGAGCTTGCTCGCGAGGGTCCGACCGACCGTGCCGGTACCGATGATTCCGAACCGCATCCGCGTCTCCGTCCGCGTTGGCCGGGCCGCCGGGGTCGGCGTCCCGTGGTCGAGACCCTATCCCCTCCCGTTTTCTGACTACCCATCAGCCCTGGTCGTCGCGCACCGGCGGATCGGCACGCGGTCGACCTCGACCTGCTCCCGTTCCGAGCCCCTACCTCGACCCTAGCCCGCCCCCGCCCCATCCACCACGGACGCAAACCCTTCAGGGGCGTGCGGGGGCACCGGCCGCACCGAACCGGTTGACACCCAGCGGGGAAAGCGCTTACCACCCCCCCTCGGCCGCAGCCGCGCGTCAGGGGGAGGCCAGCGCGGCCAGCTCGGCGCGGACGTACGCGCTCAGCTTGTCCCGCACCCGCTTGCGGTGCTCGACCGAACGGTCCGGCCCGAGGCCGTAGTCGGTCTCGTCCAGGTAGACGGTGATCACCAGGTTGCTGCGGCGGGCGATCAGATGACTGCGCACCTCGTGGTTGCTCTCCTCCTCCTGGAAGGCGAAGGCCGCATCGCCGACCCCCTTGACCACCGCCAGGTCGGTCACCTGCTTCTCGCTCGGCTTGACCCGCTCGCGGTCGAAGTCCGCCCGGGCATCCTCGACCGACGGCCGGAAGTCGGCGAACAGGTCGAGGAAGACGCTCACCCCGCCGCGCTTCGGGGGAAACCTGACCGAGCAGTCCCGGACCGTCTCCAGGAGGTGGTCCTCCCCCGGATCGGGAGTGCCGTAGTCCTCCACGAACGGGGACGGGTCGAGGGTCGAACAGATCCTGGTCGGCGGGTTCCGGTAGCGGCCCGGACCGCTCTCGTGGTCGGCCGAGGAGTCGGCGCCGCTGCCGCAGCCGCTCAGCAGCAGCATGCCGCCCAGCAGCAGTGCGGCCCCACCCGGACGGATGCGCACCGTCCCCACCTCCAACTCGGCCATGAACACCCTTGATCCACAGCCTAGTTGGGCACCTGTCAATTCATCCCGCATTCCCCGGAAGTGCGAGGTGGACGCGGAGCAGCAGCGCATGCAACTGCTCCCGCTCGGCCGCGGTCAGCGGGGCGAGCAGGGCATCCTGGACGGCTCGCGCCTCGGCGTCCAGCTCGGCCAGGGCGGCGCGGCCCTCCTCGGTGGCGGTCACCGTCAGCCGCCTGCGGTCGGCCGGGTCGCGGACGCGCTCGACCCGCCCCGCCGATGCCAACTGGTCGACCACCTTGGCCATGTCGCTCGGGTCCACCCCCAATCGGGACGCCAGGTCGCGCTGCGCGTGCGGCCCGAAGTCGGCGAGCGCGGCCAGCACCGCCATGTGCCACAGCCGCAGCCCCCGCACCGCCAACCGCTCGGCCAGCGCGGCCCGGGCGGCCTTGCCGGTCCGGGAGAGCAGGTACGTGCTGAGGCCCGTCAGGCTGGGCGGGGCGGCGTCCGGATCGTTCATGCCGACGATCCTAGACCACATTGATGGGCCGTCACCTATAGTGGGTCCACACCCACTATTACCGGAGTGACTGCCGCCATGGACGCCCTGCACCCCCGTCTGCTCGTCTCCCGCTTCGCCGCCTGCTTCGACTTCTACGCCGCCGTCCTGCCCGAGATCGTCGGCGCCACCCTCGTCAAGGGCACCGCCGCCGGCCCCTACGCCAACTGGGACGTCGACGACCAGGCCGTCCTCGTCCTCTTCGACCGCGCCGCCATGGCCGCCACCATCGGCACCACCGACCTCCCCTCCCTCGCCCCCGCCGCCCAGGACACCGCGATGTTCGTCTGCCGCGTCCAGGACGTCGACGCCGCCCACGCCCTCTGTCTCCGCCACGGCGCCACCCCCGTCACCGCCCCCACCGACCGCCCCGACTGGGGCCCGGGCCTGCGCACCGCCCACCTCCGCGACCCCGAAGGCACCCTGGTCGAGCTCCAGTCCTACTGACACCGTGTCCGAGGCCGTGAAGACCTGGTGGCTCGTGTTGATCTGGAAGCTCAGCGCGGCCCTGACGTCGGCTCGAGCAGCGAAAGCGTCCGCTGCTGCGCATCGAGGCCGACGCGGATACCGACCGGCATCGGCAGATTCGGGCCGGCATGCCCGAACTCGACGTTGCCCAGGACCGGGATGTCACGGTCCCCGAGGACGTCGAGAACGATCTCACGCAGAGCAGGGGACGCGCCGGGCTCGAGTCCACCGATCTCGTGCGGAACGCCCACGACCATGCCGGAGATCCGATCGAGGATGCCGCAGTGTCGCAACACCTGCAGATAGCTCCACACGTACGATGCCAGGCCGCCCGTCTCCTCCCAGAACAGCACCGCACCGTCGAACCATTCGAGCGGCAGCGCGAAACGCGTCGCCTGCGCCAGCACGATGCGATTGATCACCCCGCCGATCAGCCGACCTTCGACACGACCGGGACGCCAGCACTCCCACGACGGGCTCGCTGGCAGCGCACCGATCGCCTCGGTACCGGTCAGCAACCTGAAGTAGAGCCTCTCGAGTTCCGCTTGGCACGCCACGGGTGCGGACTGCCAGTGTCCCCCGAAGCCGGGGACGGCCATGTCGGCATGGAACCCGACCAGCCCCGTGCGCGCGTAGAGCACCAGGTGCAGCAGCGAGATGTCGCTGTAGCCGAGGATCGGCTTGGGGTCGGCCCTGATCGCCTCGACGTCGATCAGGTCGAGGTAGCCGAGCACCGTCTGGCCGCCGTCACTCGCGACGATCGCGCGCACCTCAGGATCACGCAGAAGACCATTGAGCTCCCCGGCGGTCTCCGCCGGCGTGGCCGCGCTCCACCAGTGGTGGCGTCCTACACCGAGGAGCGGAGCCCGACGCACGCGGAATCCCATCCGCTCGAGCACCACCACCGTCTGCTCGACGTTGGGCTCGTGAGCCGCCGGCAGCGGACCGGACAGCGCTGCGACGACAACGAGATCTCCGGGCCTCAGGGCACGCGGGCGAAGCAGTTGAGGCGGTGCAGAACCAGTCATGGCGTCAGTGTCGTCGGTGCGATTGGTAGGGTCACGCGACTTTCGCCGGTCGTCCGCCAGTGGATCGAGGACACCTTCGCCGGGCCCTCGTGACCTGGCACGGAAATGCGGTCGCGAACGCACGGAGCCGATCACTACGGTCGGACACCACATCGGTCCGTACCCGACGGTTTCCCCGGAGTCGCCATGCCCCTCCAGCTGAAGCTCACCGCGATCACCCTCGACTGCGCCGATCCCGAGGCGCTGGCCGCCTTCTACCGGCAGGCCACCGGGTACGAGCTCCACCCCAGGTCCGACGGCGACTTCGCCGGCCTCACCCGCGAGGACGGACTCTTCATCGGCTTCCAGCGGGTCGACGAGTACCGGCCTCCGCAGTGGCCCGGACAGACCGCCGCACAGCAGCTGCACCTCGACTTCGCGGTCGACGACCTCGACGAGGCCGAGGCCGGCCTGCTGGAGCTGGGCGCGGCCAAGCCGAAGGACCAGCCGGGCGGCGACCGGTGGCGGGTGCTGGTCGATCCGGCCGGGCATCCGTTCTGCCTGACCAGGAGTCGACCGGTGCCGCAGGGCGCGCCCGATCGGTCCGACACTCCGGTCTGACCGCGGGTTCAGACGACGGGCGGCCGGCGGACGTCGTAGAGGTCCCGGTCCCGCAGCCAGAAGGCTTCCAGTCCGTGCTCCTGGATGAACTGCCGCTCGACCTCGTGGATGGGGTGGAGACCCTGGATGGTGATGGCGTCGTGGCCTTCGTGGCCGGGGACCGAGACGTCGATGCCGGTGCAGTCCTCCCGGTCGAGGACCGCGGCGGCGAAGACGACGAAGGCCGTCATGTCGGAGTCCGGGGTGATCCGCTCCCCGAAGCTGACGGTGTCTCCGTAGGTGAACGGGCAGGTGCCGCGCAGGCTCTCGGCGAGGTGGCCGAGGGCGTGCGCCCAGATGACGTCGGTCGAGCGCACGCTCAGGCACAGTTCCGGCGCGCCGCCGCGCCGGTCGGCGTGATCGGCCAGGGAGACGCCGTAGGTGATGGCGGTGAGCAGGTCGTCCGGCAGCCCGTCGTAGACCACCGTGGTCACCCCGGGCAGTCCCGGCCGGGTGGACTTCACGGGAAAGAATCTGGGCTCGACGCCGCCGGACAGGCGGTCGAGGTGGGCGAGGTACTTCTCGACGCGGCTCAGCACGTCCCCCAGCCTGCCGGACGCCCGGAACGGCCCGGCGGGGGGGTGCCCTCCGTTACGCGGGGTCGCTCCGGAGGAGGGCGTGGAGGTGCTGGTCGTGCCAGCCGTTCTCGTGGAGCAGGGCGCCGCGCATGGTGCCCTCGTAGCTGAAGCCGGCCTTCCCGGCGACGCGGCAGGAGGCGGGGTTGGCGACGGAGTGGCAGAGCGTCAGCCGGTGCAGTCCGAGGTCGTCGAAGGCCCAGCGGCTGATCCGCCGGGTCGCCTCGACCGCGACGCCGCGGCCGCGGCCCGCCGGGAGCAGCCAGTACACGATCTCGGCGCTGCCGCCGGCGAGGTCGATCCCGGTCCAGCCGATCAGCCCCACGGGGACGCCGTCGGTCCCGGCGACGGCCCAGATCACGGCGGTCTCGGCCTGCCGGCGCCGGTGCATCCGTTCGATCCGCTGTTCGGCCTGGGCGTCGGTCTCCTCGGCCAGCAGGTTCCACTGCCGGATGCCCGGGTCGCGGCCGGCCGCCGCCAGGACGGGAGCGTCCTCGACCTGCCAGGGTCGCAGCTCCAGCCCGCTGTCCAGCGGCAGCACCGGTTGCGGCCCACTGGCCATCCGACCTGCGGGGACGACGGGGGGTACGGGCGGCTGGAAGGTCATCGCCGCATCGTGCCACACCCGTTCGACCCGGGTCCGTCGGCCTGCCCGGTCCACGTACAGGATCTAGCCTGGCGGTATGTGCTGGAGCGCCCAGGCGGACACGGTCGCGGGGGTGGTGGTCGGCGCGATCGGGATCGCCTGCCTGGCCTCGGTCACCTCGGTGCGGCAGCTGCCGCTGGCCGCGCTGCCGCTGCTGCTGGGGGTGCATCAGCTGCTGGAGGCGGCGGTGTGGTCCGGGGCGGCGTGGGCGCGGACGCCGTGGGCGGTGGTCGCGTTGCCGCTGCTGCCGGTGTGGGTGCCGGGCGGGGTGTGGGCGGCGACGGGTCGGCGACGGGCGGCGGCGTTCACGGTGGTCGGGCTGGCGGTGGCGGTCCCGCTGACGGTCGCGGTCGCCGCGCAGCGGATCGGGGTGCACCCGCAGGGCCACACGCTCGGCTACGCGATCGGTGTGCCGTTCGCGCCGCTGCTGCTGGCGGGGTATCTGCTGGCCACCGTGGGGGCGCTGGTGTCGAGCGGGGACCGGGGGCTGCGGCTGCTGGGGTGGCTGGTCGGCGTCGGGGCGGTGGTGTGCGGGCTGCTGTGGCGGCTGGCGTTCGTGTCGACGTGGTGCGCGCTGGCGGCGGTGGCGAGCGTGGTGCTGCTGTGGTGGGTGCGCGGGGGTTCGGCCGCGCCGGTCATGGGAGGGCGTCCGACAGGCGGGTGAAGGTGCGTCCGGCGTCGAGCAGGGCGGGGAGGGCGGCGGCGTAGCCGCGGGCGGTGCCGCCGGCGGGCTGGTTCAGGTGGGAGATGACGATCGCCCCGGGCCGGGCGGCGCCGACGGTGGAGCGGACCTGCTCGGGGGTGAAGGTGGCCCCGGCGTCCCCGTTGACGGTGAAGCCCGCGACCTGTTCGCCGAGGTCGGCCACGATCCGGGTGGCGACCTCGTCGTAGTGGGCGGTCCCGGAGCGGAAGAACCTGGGCGGACGGCCGAGCAGCGCGGCGAGCTTCGCGCGGTCGCCGGCCACCTCGTCGTACGCCTCGCCGACGTCCCGGGTGCCGCTGATCCCGTACGCGGAGCGGCCGTCGACGGAGAGCGGGCGGTGCGAGGTGCCGTGGTTGCCGATCTCGAACAGCGGGTCGGCGGCGAGGTCGTGGAAGGCCACGGGGTTGGCGTCGATCCAGCGGGCGTTCAGGAAGAGCGTGGCGGCGACCCGGTGCGAGCGCAGCAGCTCGATCAGCGCGGCGTCGTAGCCGCTGCCGCCCGGCCCGCCGCACGCGTCGAAGGTCAGCGCGATCGCCGCCGTACCGGACGGGAGCCGCGTCACCACTCCGGCCACGTCCGTGCCCCAGGCGCTCGGCCGGATCCCGGCGTACCGGGCCACCACCGCCTCCCGTTCACCCGACTGCGCCGACTGCGCCGACGGTGCCGACCGCACCGACTGCGCGGGCTCCGACGCCCCGGTCGCCGCGGTACGCCCGCCGCTCGCCGACGGCATCGCGGGCGGCGCCAGGCCCGCCGACCGCCCGCCCGCGCACCCCGCCAGCGCCAGCCCCACCGCGCCCAGCACCGCCCGCCGCCCCACCGCCATCCGCCCACCACCGTCCGTCCGCGCCGCTCACCCGCCACGGTACGCAGCGGCGCGGGCGGCCACGTCCCGGCGGGCCCGGACGGGTGCGAGGTTGACCCTCCCCCCACGTCAGGCTTGACGCTGATCATCGACCGAACGAGGAAAGGGGGGCCGATGAGCTACTCCGTGGGCCAGGTGGCGGAGTTCGCCGGGGTGACGGTGCGTACGCTGCACCACTACGACCGGGCGGGGCTGCTCTCACCGAGCGACCGCAGCCGAGCCGGTTACCGGCTCTACGACGACGCCGACCTGGCGCGGCTGCAGCAGATCCTGTTCTACCGCGAGCTGGGCTTCACCCTCGACGAGATCGCCGAGATCCTGCGCGACCCGCAGACCAATGCGCTCACGTACCTCCGGGACCGCCAGCACCGGCTGCGCGAGGACATCGCCAGGCTCCAGCGGCTGGTCGACGTGGCGGAGCGGGCGATCAAGGTCCAGCAGACCGGGGTGGCGATGACGCCCCAGGAGCGGTTCGAGGTGTTCGGCGAGATCGCCTTCGACCTGAGCTACGCGACCCGGGCGGAGGAGAAGTGGGCCGGATCGGCGGGCCGGCTGGAGGCGATGACCCGGGCCGCCGCCCTCACCAAGGAGGACTGGCGGCAGCTGATGAAGGAGGCCGCCGCCTGGCGCGCCGAGCTGCTCGCCGCCTTCGACGAGGGTGAACCCGCCGACGGCGACCTGGCCATGGACCTCGCCGAGGAGCAGCGCCTGCACATCTCGCGCTGGTTCACCGCCTGCCCGCCCGCCATGCACCGGCGCATCGCGGACGACTTCGTCGCCGACCCGCGCGCCTTCGCCATGCGCGTCCCGCCCTCCCAGCAGCGACCGGGACTGGCCGCGTACCTGGGCCGGGCGGTCCACGCCAACGCGAGCCGCCACGGTGGCGGCCGCACCGACTCCGAGGGGGACCGATGAGGATCCTGATCGCGGCGGCCGGCTCGCGCGGCGACGTCGCGCCGTACACGGGCCTGGGCGCAGGGCTGCGCCGCGCCGGGTACGAGGTCGCCGTCGCCACGACCGACGCCTTCGCCCCACTGGTCCGCGCGGCCGGACTGGAGTTCCGCCGGCTGCCCGCCGACGCCCGGGCCCGCGGCGACGTCTCCGACCGGCGCGAACTGATGCGCACCGCGTCCGCGTTCCTCACCGAGCTGGGTGAGGGCTTCGCCGCCGAGGTGCTCCTGCAACCAGTCGGCGACCTGCTTGGTGAGCCGTTCCTGCACCTGCGGGCGGCAGGCGAAGTGCTCGACGACCCGGGCGAGCTTGGACAGGCCGAGGATCCGCCGTCCCGGCAGGTAGCCGACGTGGGCGGTGCCGACGAACGGCAGCAGGTGGTGCTCGCACACCGAGCGCATCGGGATGGACCGGGCGAGCACCAGTTCGTCGTATCCCTCCTCGTTGGGGAAGGTGGTCAGGTCGAACGGCCGGGGGCTGAAGAGTTCGGCGTACGCCCGCGCCATCCGGGCCGGCGTGCCGCTCAGCCCTTCCGTGTCGGTCCGCATCCCCAGCGCCCGCAGGAACTGCCCGGCGGCCTCCTCCGCCGCGGCGAGGTCGACGCCGTCGGCCTCGCGGACCACCCGCAGCGCCGGCTTCACCGGAATCCGGTGCGTCTGCTGCATCTCCTGGACCTGCTGCACCTGCTGCTCGCCGGCCATGGCCGACCCCTTTCGCCGCAGTTTCACCAACAAGTGTTGCCTTTATTCGTGGAGCCCGTCAAGGCGGCTGGCCATGGGCGCGCGGGCGCGGGTCCACCCGGCCGCGTCGGAGTTATCGTGGCCGGGTGGGCAGTGACGAGACGGCGACGACAACACCGCCGCTGGACGGGATCGACTCCGTGAGCGCGCTCGGCGAGGAGTCCCGGCGGCGGATGTTCGCCTTCGTCCGGCGGGCCGGCCGCCCGGTCACCCGGGACGAGGCCGCCGCGAGCGTCGGCATCTCCCGCAAGCTCGCCGCCTTCCACCTGGACAAGCTGGTCGACGCGGGCCTGCTCAGGTCGCACTTCGGCACCCCCGGCACGCCCCGCAAGGTCGGCCGCCAGCCGAAGCTGTACGAGCCCACCGACGCACAGATCACCGTCACCATCCCGGAACGCCGCCCCGAACTGCTCGCCGAACTGCTGCTGGAGGCCGTCCTGACCGAGGGCGACGGCCGGAGCGCGGCCGACACCGCCGTCGAGGTGTCCGCCCGGCGCGGCCGCCGGCTCGGCGAACTGGACCGCGCCGCCGCCCGCCCCGGCCGCCTCGGCGCCGAACGCGGGCTCACCATGTGCGAACGGATGCTGGAGGCGTACGGCTTCGAACCGGCCCGCCCGGGCGCGACCGAGGTACGGCTGCGCAACTGCCCCTTCCACCCACTGGCGGCCCGCGCCCCCGCCCTCGTCTGCGGGATGAACCACGCCTTCCTCGGCGGCTACCTCGACGGCCTGGAGGTGACCGGCGTGGAGGCGGTCATCGCGCCGACCTCGGGCGAGTGCTGCGTCCGCCTCCGCCCGACCGCTGCGCCCGCTGCCACCGGCTCCGGCGACGACACCCCCTGACGCCCGCCCGCTCCGGTCGTACGATCACCCGTATGCAGCCGCCGATCCCGCCGACGCCGTCCGCCCCGGTCAGCCCTGACGGACCGTCGGACCTCGGCCGGACGCTACTGACCCAGTCCTGGCTGGACCTCACCTTCCTGCACTGGGCGGTCGACCCGGCCGCCGTCGCGCCGCTGCTCCCCGCCGGTACGGCGCCGGACACCGTGGACGGCCTGAGCTACGTCGGCCTGGTGGCCTTCCGGATGCACCGGATCGGCTGGCTCGGCCTGCCCGGCCTCCCCTACCTCGGGACCTTCCCGGAGATCAACGTCCGCCTGTACTCGGTCGACCGCGAGGGCCGCCGCGCGGTGGTGTTCCGCTCGCTGGAGGCGTCCCGTCTCGCCGCGGTGGCGGTCGCCCGCCTCGGTTTCGGACTGCCCTACATGTGGGCCCGGATGGCGATCCGCCGCGACGGCGACACGGTCGCGTACGACAGCCGCCGGCGCCTGCCCGGCCCGCGCGGCGCCCGCTGCCGCCTGGCCGTCCGGGTGGGCGCGGCCGTCGCGCAACCCACCGACCTGGAGCACTTCCTGACCGCCCGCTGGGCCCTCCACCACACTGCCTTCGGCCGCCTCTACCACCTCCCGAACACCCACCCGCGCTGGCCTCTGCACCGCGCCGAACTGCTCGACCTGGACGAGGAGCTGCTCCGTGCCGCCGGCCTCCCGGGCATCGAAGGACCGCCGATGAGCGTCCTGTTCTCCCCCGGCGTCCCGGTCCGCTTCGCCCTCCCCACCTGAGCGCGACCCGAGCCGCGGGCGAGTGTCACTTCCGATCACCGACCGGCGGGTCTGCCAAGCTCGGGCGCATGGCCTCAGCGAACCGCCCGCTTGCGCTCCAGTGGACGACGGCCGCGCCGGTGCTGGCGTTCGTGCTGTTGATCGGGACGTGGCACCGGCCGCTGCCGTGGCCGGTGGTGGTGCTGGTGGCGTGCTTCCTGGCCGGGGCGGTGATGTCGGCGGTGCACCATGCCGAGGTGATCGCCCATCGGGTCGGGGAGCCGTACGGGTCGCTGGTGCTGGCGGTGGCGGTGACCACCATCGAGGTGGCGCTGATCGTGACCTTGATGGCGGACGGCGGCGCGAAGAATGCGGGGCTGGCCCGGGACACCGTGTTCGCCGCGATCATGATCACCTGCAACGGGATCCTCGGGACGTCGATCCTGGTGGGCGCGCTGCGCTACCGGGTGGCGGTGTTCAACGCGGAGGGCACCGGCGCGGCGTTCGCCACCATCGCCACCCTGGCGACGCTGAGCCTGGTGCTGCCGACGTTCACCACCTCCAAGCCCGGCCCGGAGTTCTCGCCGACCCAGCTGGCGTTCGCTGCGACGGCGTCGATCGTGCTGTACGGCCTGTTCGTGGCGACGCTGACGGTCCGCCACCGGGAGTACTTCCTGCCGGTGACGCCGACCGGCGAGGTGCTGGAGAGCGCGGTGGACGAGGCCGGCCTGCCCACCGTCCGGGAGAGCCTGGCGAGCATCGCGCTGCTGGCGGTCTCGCTGGTGGCGGTGGTGGGCCTGGCGAAGGGCGTGTCGCCGACGATCGAGCGCGGGGTCGTGGCGGCGGGACTGCCCGCCACGGTGGTGGGGGTGGTGATCGCGCTGCTGGTGCTGGCACCGGAGTCGATCGCCGCGGTGCGGGCGGCGATCCGCAACCGGGTGCAGACCAGTCTCAACCTCGCGCTGGGCTCGGCGCTGGCCTCGATCGGCCTGACCATTCCGGCGGTGGCCGCCGCCTCGCCGTGGCTGAGCACCCCGCTGCTGCTGGGCCTCGGCCCGACCCACCTGGTGCTGCTCGCGCTGACCGTCGCGGTGGGCACGCTGACCGTGATCCCGAAGCGGGCGACCCCGCTGCAGGGCGGGGTCCACCTCGCGGTACTGGCCGCGTACCTGGTCCTCGCCGTGAGCCCCTGAGCCCGAGAGCCCGTGAGCCCGTGAGCCCGTGAGCCCGGCACGGCGAGGACCCAAAAGGGCCGCCTACTCGACGGTGACGCTCTTGGCGAGGTTGCGCGGCTTGTCCACGTCCCGGCCCAGGGCGACCGCCGCGTGGTACGCGAGCAGCTGGAGCGGGATGTTGAGGAGCAGCGGGTCGAGCTCGGGCTCGCTCTTGGGCACCACGATGCAGTGGTCGGCGAGCTTGGCCTCGGGCGCGCGGTGGCCGATGGCGAGGACGCGGCCGGAGCGGGCCTTGATCTCGCCGAGCGTGGTGAGGTTCTTGTCGAGCAGCTCGTCGTCCGGCACCAGGGCGACGGTGGGCAGTTCGGGGCTGATCAGCGCGAGCGGGCCGTGCTTGAGCTCGCTGGCGGGGTAGGCCTCGGCGTGGACGTAGGAGATCTCCTTGAGCTTCTGCGCGCCCTCGCGGGCCACCGGGTAGCCGCGAACCCGACCGATGAACATCATTCCGGCGTTGTCGGCGTACTTGGCGGCGAGTTCGGCGATCTGCTCCTCCTGCCCGAGGATCTCGCGGATGTGGCCGGGCAGGGCCTTGAGCCCGGAGACGATCCGTCGGCCGTCGGCGGGCGAGAGGTCGTGGATGCGGCCGAAGTGCAGGGCGAGCAGGGCGAAGGCGATGACGGTGGAGGTGAAGGCCTTGGTGGAGGCGACCGAGATCTCCGGGCCGGCGTGCAGGTAGATGCCGCCGTCGCACTCGCGCGCGATGGCGCTGCCGACGGTGTTGACGACGCCGAGGACGCGGCCGCCCTTGCGCTTGATCTCCTGGACGGCGGCGAGGGTGTCGTAGGTCTCGCCGGACTGGCTGACCGCGACGTAGAGGGTGTCGGCCTCGATGACCGGGTTGCGGTAGCGGAACTCGGAGGCGGGCTCGGAGTGGGCGGGGATGCGGGCCAGTTCCTCGATCAGCTGGGCGCCCATCTCGCCGGCGTAGTAGGCGGAGCCGCAGCCGAGGATCTTGACCCGGCGGATCTCGCGGAGCTCCCGGGCGTCCAGGTTGAGGCCCCCGAGGTGGGCGGTGGCGAAGCGCTCGTCGAGGCGGCCGCTGAGGGTGCGCTCGACGGCGGCGGGCTGCTCGTGGATCTCCTTGAGCAGGTAGTGCTCGTAGCCGGCGGTGTCGTAGGAGCCGACCTCCCAGTCCACGGTGGAGGGCTGGCGGGTGACGGTGCGGGCGTCCTCGGTGAAGGTGCGGAAGCCGTCGGCGCGGACGGTGGCGAGTTCGCCGTCCTCGAGGTGGACGACCTGGCGGGTGTAGCGGACCAGGGCGGCGACGTCGGAGGCGGCGAACATCTCCTTCTCGCCGATACCGAGCACGATGGGGCTGCCGTTGCGGGCGACCACGATCCGGTCGGGCTGGGCGGAGTCGACCACGGCGATGCCGTAGGTGCCGACCACCAGCTTGAGGGCGGCGCGTACGGCGTCCTCGAGCTCGCCGTCCTTCGCCGCGTGGGCGGAGATCAGGTGGGCGAGCACCTCGGTGTCGGTCTCGGAGGTGAAGACCGCGCCCTCGGCGGTGAGCCTGGCGCGCAGCTCGTCGGCGTTCTCGATGATGCCGTTGTGGACGACGGCGATCCGGTCGGCGTTGTCGGTGTGCGGGTGGGCGTTGGCGTCGCTGGGCACGCCGTGGGTGGCCCAGCGGGTGTGGCCGATGCCGGTGGTGCCCTTGAAGCGGGCGGGGACGGCGGCGGCGAGGTCGGCGACCCGGCCCTTGGTCTTGCAGACCTTGAGTGCGCCGCCCTTGCCGAGGACGGCGATGCCGGCGGAGTCGTAGCCGCGGTACTCCAGGCGCTGCAGGCCCTCGAGGAGGAAGGTGGTCGCGTCCTTGGGGCCGATGTAGGCCACGATTCCGCACATGGTCGTCTCCTGGGGTCGTGGGGTGGAGGAAGGGTCGGGAGGGGCTCAGCCGTAGACGATGCGGCGCAGCTGACGGGTGGACAGCTGAGGGGCCGCCACGCGGCGGGCGTCGAGTTCGGCGCCGAGGCGGGCGAAGATCCGTTCGTTGGTCAGTCCCCGGGCCTGCAGCTCACCGTGGCGGCGGCGGACGTACTCCTCGGTGGACTCGGAGAAGTACGCCAGCACCTCGGCGATCACCCGCGCGGCCTCGCCCGGCGCCAGCGGTGTGGTGCGGGTGAGGTGGGCGAGGAGCTCGTCGTGAGGGTGGGGTGAGGCGGGCATGGTCGAGAAGCCTAGGCAGATCGGACCGGAACACCAAGAATCCTGCCCGAAATCGGGCAGGGTCGCGTCGATCACTCGTCCGATCGGGTCTGTGACGGAATGGGGACACGCCGGTCCTATGATGTGACGCCGTTGTTGTGGGACGGTGTACGCACTGTGCCTGGGCGGTCTTCCGGCACTCCCCCCAATGGCGGTGTCCGATCCGTGCTTTCCGGCCGGTTGCCGTCAGGATGGGAGCGCCTGCCGTCCGTGTCGCCAACCGGGGGAATTCTCGTCATGCATCCGCGGATCTTCGCGATCATCACTGCCGTCCTGCTGGGTGCGCTGGGCCTGGGGGCGGTGATGCTGACCGACTGGACGCCGGCCACCGTGCCGACCGCGGCAGCGGCCGCTCCGGCCGGCGCCGCCGCCCCCGCGCCCGGCGCGTCGGGCTCGCCGTCGCCGACCGGCGACCCGGCGGTGTGGACCCGCTCGACCCTGCGCAACAAGCTGATGACCGAGATGGACGCGACCGACCCGGGTGTCGCACTCGCCGACCTGGACAAGATCACCAAGGACAAGCCGTACACCGTGCGGTTCTGCCACCCGATCGCGCACGAGCTCGGCCACGCGGCGGTCCAGCGGTACAAGGAGGACTTCCAGAAGGTCATCTCCTTCCCGCACGAGACCTGCGCGGCGGGCTACCTGCACGGCGCGGTCGAGGAGATGCTGGCCAACTCCAAGGACCCGCAGGGCGACATCCTGAAGCTGTGCGCACCGGCCAACAAGGGCCCGTGCATCCACGGCGTGGGCCACGGCATCATGTTCGTCACCAAGCAGGACATCCCGCAGGCCCGCGAGCTGTGCAACAAGTTCCCGACCACCAGCATGCGGATCACCTGCTCCGAGGGCGTCTTCATGCAGCTGTTCGCCCCGGACGAGGAGGACGAGAAGGCCAAGGCGAACCTGCCGCAGGACAAG
This sequence comes from Kitasatospora cinereorecta, assembly GCF_024172095.1. Lineage (GTDB taxonomy): Bacteria > Actinomycetota > Actinomycetes > Streptomycetales > Streptomycetaceae > Kitasatospora > Kitasatospora cinereorecta. Next base: position 1,065,792 of record NZ_JAMZDX010000004.1, read on the forward strand.
CTCGCCAAGGAGCCGCTCTACCCCTGCCCGGAGCAGCCCTCGCTGTTCCAGTCCGCCTGCTTCTTCTACGCGCCGACCTTCTATCTGAGCTCGCACGACTATGCCAACCACCCGGAGGCGTTCTCCGACGCGCTGAAGTGGTGCCTGCAGGCGGGCGGCGGCTCGACCGACTGCAGCCGCGGCGTCGGCTCGCGGACCATGAAGTACAACCTGGACCGCGAGGACTGGGCGGCCCAGCAGTGCGCCACCGCCAAGGACGGCTGGCAGCGCAAGGCCTGCACCGACGGCCTGGTCAGCTACTACACCGTCAACTACACCGAGAACGGTGCGGCGGCCCGGCTGTGCAGCAAGATCACCAGCAAGGAGATCCAGGGCTACTGCCGCAGCGCCAGCGGCCTGGCCGCCACATTGGACTGAACCACCCGGTTCCCGCCCGGGGTGGTTGCTCTACGATCGGCACCACCCCGGGTGCGTCGACGGCGCCGCACCCTCCCCGCGCACCACCGGAGCCGCGCCGTGACCGACGCCAGCCGCACCGACACCACCAGCAGTACCGGCGACCACCGGACGGACGACTTCCGCACCGCCGCCCGGGCCACCGCCGAGCTGGTGTCCGACTACCTCGCCGAGCTGCCCGGGCGGCCGGTCTGGCAGCCGATGGACCCGGCCGAGCGGCAGTCCCTGCTGGAGCTGGAGCTCCCCGAGCACGGCGCTGACCTGGCCGAGCTGCTCAAGGTGATCGCCGAGCGGGTGATGCCGGCCCCGATGGGCAACGGCAACCCCCGCTTCTTCGGCTGGGTGAACTCCGCCCCGCAGCCGGCCGGCGTGCTCGCCACCCTGGCCGCCTCGGCGATGAACCCCAGCTCGGCCGGCGGCGACCACGCGGACGTCCACCTGGAGCGGGCGGTGGTCCGCTGGATCGCCGAGCTGGTCGGCTTCCCGCACCCGGCCGGCGCCGGGCTGCTCACCTCCGGCACCTCGATGGCCACCATCGTCTGCCTGGCCGCCGCCCGCGGCCGCGCCGCCCGCCGGATCGGCTGGGACGTGCGCGAGCAGGGCCTGTCCGGCCTCCCGCCGCTGGTCGGCTACGTCACCGGGGAGACCCACTCCTGCGTCCGCAAGGCCGCCGAGCTGCTGGGCCTGGGCAGCCGCCACCTGCGCACGGTGGCCACCGACGCCGACGGCCACCTGGACCTGGCCGCGCTGCGCGCCGCGATCGCCGAGGACCGGGCGGCCGGGCGGCTGCCCTTCCTGGTGGTGGCCTCGGCCGGCACCGTCGGCACCGGCGCGGTCGACCCCTTCGACCCGATCGCCGACCTGTGCGCCGAGGAGGAGCTGTGGCTCCACGTCGACGGGGCGTACGGCGCCTTCGGCGCGCTCGACCCGGTGATCGCACACCTCTACGCGGGGATGGACCGCGCCGACTCGCTCGCCCTCGACCCGCACAAGTGGCTGGGCGTCCCGGTGGACTGCGGCTGCGCGCTGGTCCGCGACCCGGAGGAGCTGCGCTCCACCTTCAGCCTGGTCCCCTCCTACCTGCGCGACGAGGCGGCTGGCGCGCTCGGCTGGTTCTCCGAGTACGGCACCGAGCAGACCCGCCCGTTCCGCTCGCTGAAGGTGTGGGCCTCGATCGCCCACCGCGGCCGGGCCGGGGTGGCCGCCGACATCGCCCGCTGCACCGAGCTGGCCCGTACCCTCGGCGAGCTGGTGGCGGCCGACCCGGAACTGGAGCTGGTGGCTCCGGTGGAGACCTCGATCGTGGCGTTCCGCTACCGCCCGGCCGGCATCGACGAAAAGCGACTGGACACCGTCAACAAGGAGCTGCCGGTCGCCGTCCAGCTGCGCGGGCGGGTATTCGTCACCGGCGCCCTGCACCGGGGCCGGGAAATGCTCCGGGCCTGCCTGCTGAATGCCGCCACCACCGAGGCGGACCTGCGCCTCCTGCTGGAGGAAGTACGATCGGCGGGTGCCGAGCTGACCGCGCGTCGGGGAACGGAATAGCACCGGCGCGCGTCCAACGGGGACACGGAGACATTTACCAACAGGTCACGGGGGATTCGTGATCGCGAAACAGCAGCGGGTCACCATGCCGGTATGGATGAATTCGCGAACGCCCGGACCAGAAACTCCAACCGCACCCACCGCTGGCGGCGGGACACGGCCGAACTCGCGGCGGTCTTCACGGCCGTCGCCACGGCCGACCTCGTCGCCAACGTCGTGGTGCACGGCCACGACGGACCGGTCCTGCTGGTCGCCTCGGCCGCGGCCCTGGCCGCCACGGCGGTGTTCCACGCCTGGTGGGCCCACCGCAGGCCGCACGGGCCGCCCGCGCCCGACACCCCGGCACCGCCCGGGGGGCACCCGGTGAACGGCCCGCTGCCCGAGGCCGGGGCCACCGTGCTGTGGCGGATCCGCATCACCGTCGAGGACTCCCCCGGCAGCCTGGCGCGGATCTGCACGGCCCTGGCCGAGCGACAGGTCAACATCATCTCGATGCAGGCCCACCCGCTGCCCACCGGCACGGTCGACGAATTCCTGGTCCGCGCCCCCGGCGGCCTCTCCCGCGCGGAACTGACCGCCGCGCTGGCCGCCGCCGGCGGCCGGGACATCTGGACCGACGAGGCGGACGCCCACGAACTGGTGGACGTCCCCACCCACGTGCTGGCGCTGGCCACCCGTACCGCGCTGGACGCCGCCGAGCTGCCGGTCGCGCTGCGCCAGCTGTTCGGCCGCTCCACCATCCGGCAGTACCCGGACCGCGGCCGCGGCGTCCCGGCCGGGGTGGACGGCCACGTGATGCGACTGCCCGTCCCCGGCGGCGACCTGATCGAGCTCAGCCGGCCGCACCTGCCCTTCACCCCCACCGAGTTCGCCCGCGCCCAGGCCCTGGTCGAACTCGACAGCCTGCTCGGGCCGCGCGTCCCGCAGGACGAGGCACGGCTGACCCAGGCGGAGGGCTCGCACCTGACCGTCCGCCGGGCGGTGCCCGAGGACAAGCCCGCCGCCCTCGCCATGCACCACCGCTGCTCCCCCGACACCCTCCGCAAGCGCTACCACGGCCCGGTCGGCGACGCCGACCGCTACCTCGACCACCTGCTCGACGCCCGGCACGGGCAGACCCTGGCGGTGGAGACCGAGGACGGTCGGATCGTCGCCCTCGCCCACCTGATGTGGGACGACGACGGCGCCGAGGTCGCCCTGCTGGTCGAGGACGCCTGGCAGCGCCGCGGCCTCGGGGTGGACCTGCTGCGCCGGATGGCGGCCCTGGCGCTGCAGGCCGGGGTGCGGACCGTCTACGCGGTCACCACCTCCGCCAACACCGGCCTGATCGCCACCATGCGGCGCCTGTCCGCCCCGCTGGACTACCAGGTGGAGGACGGCACCCTGGTGATCACCGCTCACCTGGCGGAGGCCGCCGACAAACTGCCCGCCCCCTGGGCGACCCGTTAGCGCACGTCGGGGGCGACGTTCGGTGGCGGGGCCTGCTCAAGGCTCCGGTCAGGAGTCGGTAGGCTGGCCCCGTCCCCGCCCTCCGCAGGGAGGTCGTTGCAGCAAGGAGGAACCACTGAGCATGCCAGGCACCGATTCGGAAGCCGCGCGCGACGCCTCGCTGCCCGCCCGCGCAAAGATCGCCGTGACGGCCGGCAAGATGGCCGCCGCGCTCTCGCAGAAGGCCGGTCGTGGCAGTGGCTCGGTGATCGGCGGCAAGATCGCCCTGAGGCTCGACCCGGACCTGCTGGCGACCCTCGCCGAGCACCTGGACGTCGTGCTGGTCAGCGCCACCAACGGCAAGACCACCACCACCCGGCTGATCGCCGAGGCGCTGCGCGCCGCCGGCCCCGTGGTCTCCAACGCCCTCGGCGCCAACATGCCGGCCGGCATCACCGCCGCCCTGGCCGGCGGCTCGGACGCCAAGTTCGGCGTGATCGAGGTGGACGAGAAGTACCTGGCCATGGTCGCCCGGGACACCCGGCCGAAGGTCATAGCTCTGCTGAACCTCTCCCGCGACCAGCTCGACCGCGCCGCCGAGACCCGGATGATGGCCGAGAAGTGGCGCGAGGGCCTCAAGGACACCGACGCGGTCATCGTCGCCAACGCCGACGACCCGCTGGTCACCTGGGCCGCCTCCTCCTGCAAGAAGGTGGTCTGGGTGGCCGCCGGACAGGCGTGGAAGGAGGACGCCTGGTCCTGCCCGTCCTGCGGCGGCGTGATGCAGCGCCCCGGCGACGACTGGTTCTGCGGCGAGTGCGGCTTCCGCCGCCCCAACCCGCACTGGGCGCTCCAGGGCACCCACGTGATCGACCCGCACCGCGGCGCCTGGCCGATCCAGCTCCAGCTGCCCGGCCGGGCCAACCTGGCCAACGCCACCAGCTCGGCCGCGGTCGCCGCCGTCTTCGGCGTCGCCCCGCAGGTCGCCCTGCAGCGCATGCAGTCGGTCACCGCGGTGGCCGGCCGCTACGACGTGGTCCAGTTCCAGGGCCGCGACATAAGGCTGCTGCTGGCCAAGAACCCGGCCGGCTGGCTGGAGACCTTCTCGCTGATCGACGGCCCGCCGGCCCCGGTGGTGCTCTCGGTCAACGCGCTCGACGCCGATGGCACCGACACCTCCTGGCTGTGGGACGTGGACTACGAGCGCCTCGCCGGGCACCCGATCTTCGTCATGGGCCAGCGCAAGCTCGACCTCGCCGTCCGCCTGGAGGTGGCCGGCCTGCAGTTCCAGGTCGTCGACACCCTCGCCGAGGCCGTGGCCGCCGCCCCGGCCGGCCGGATCGAGGCGATCGCCAACTACACGGCCTTCCAGCAGCTGCGCAAGGCGGTCGTCGCCTGATGTCGATACCGCCGCCCCACCCTCAGTACGGATCGGACCCGCAGTACGGCGCGGCCGGGCAGCAGTACGGTGCCCAGCCCCAGTACGGATCGCAGTACGGAAGGCCTGCCAGCAAGATGAGTGAGAGCAACCTGCGGCTGGTCTGGGTCTACCCGGACCTGCTCAGCACGTACGGCGACCGCGGCAACGCGCTGGTCGTCGAGCGCCGCGCCCGCCAGCGCGGCCTCGGGGTGACCCGGATCGACGTCCGCTCCGACCAGGCGGTGCCGACCTCCGGCGACATCTACCTGATCGGCGGCGGCGAGGACCGCCCGCAGCGCCTGGCCGCCGAGCGGCTGCGCAACGACGGCGGCCTGGTGCGGGCCGCCGAGAACGGCGCGATCATCTTCTCGGTCTGCGCCGGCTTCCAGATCCTCGGCCACGAGTTCGTCAACGACCTCGGGGAGCGCGAGCCGGGCCTCGGCCTGCTCGACGTGTGGACCACCCGCGGCGAGGGCGCCCGGTGCGTCGGCGACGTGCTCGCCGACGTCGACCCGCAGCTCGGCCTGCCGCAGCTGACCGGCTTCGAGAACCACCAGGGCGTCACCCACCTCGGCGAGGGCGTCACCCCGCTCGCGCACGTCCAGGTCGGCCGGGGCAACGGCACCGGCGACGGCACCGAGGGCGCCTGGCGGGACACCGTCTTCGGCACCTACCTGCACGGCCCGGTGATGGCCCGCAACCCCGCCGTCGCGGACATGCTGCTCAAGCTGGCCCTGGACGTCAACGCGCTCCCGCCGGCCGACACCACCTGGTACGACGCGCTCCGCACGGAGCGCATCGCCGCCACCACCCGCCCGGCGTGAGCCACCGGTCCGGCTGACCGCGATGTGGTCGGCCGGACCACAAAAGGGCGAGTTCATAGAAGAATGGAGAGGCCCGGCCGCACACCCTCCTCGGTGTGGCCCGGCCGCAGTTTCGCGTGGCGCGTCGAGGATGCCGCACCCGCGTCGGTTCCTGCCCGGCCGGACACAGGAACCGTATGCTGTGCAGCATCGCTGGTTTCGGGCGTTTCGCCCGATTCCCACCCACCAGTCCGGCCGTCCGGAACAACTCCCGGCCCTGCCGGCCGGGGGTGCCCCCAGGGGAGTTGCAAAGCAATGCGTATTGGTGTCCTGACCAGCGGCGGTGACTGCCCCGGCCTGAACGCCGTGATCCGTTCCGTGGTCCACCGGGGGGTGGTCGACCACGGCGACGAGATCATCGGCTTCCAGGACGGCTGGCGCGGTCTCCTGGAGGGTGTGCACCGCCCGCTGACCCTGGATTCGGTGAGCGGCATCCTCGCCCAGGGCGGCACGATCCTCGGCTCCTCCCGGGTCCAGCCGAGCCACCTGCGGGACGGCGTGGAGCGCGCCAAGAAGCTCTGCGCCGACCTCGGGATCGACGCGGTCATCCCGATCGGCGGCGAGGGCACGCTCAAGGCGGCCAAGCTGATGAGCGACGGCGGCCTGCCGGTGGTCGGCGTCCCCAAGACCATCGACAACGACATCGCCTGCACCGACGTCACCTTCGGCTTCGACACCGCCGTGACCGTCGCCACCGACGCGCTGGACCGGCTGAAGACCACCGCCGAGTCGCACCAGCGCGTGATGGTCGTCGAGGTGATGGGCCGCCACACCGGCTGGATCGCCCTGAACGCGGGCATGGCCGCCGGCGCCCACGCGATCGTCGTCCCGGAGCGCCCGTTCCACATCGACAAGCTCACCGAGGTGGTCCGCGAACGCTTCGAGCGGCAGAAGAAGTTCGCCATCGTGGTCTGCGCCGAGGGCGCCAAGCCCGAGCCCGGCACCATGCCGTGGGAGGAGGGCACCAAGGACATGTACGGCCACGAGCGGTTCACCGGCATCGCCACCCAGCTCTCCCGCGAGCTGGAGCACCGGCTCGGCAAGGAGGCCCGCCCGGTCATCCTCGGCCACACCCAGCGCGGCGGCACCCCGACCGCGTACGACCGCGTGCTCGCCACCCGGTTCGGCTGGCACGCCGTGGAGGCCGCCCACAAGGGCGCGTTCGGCCAGATCACCGCGCTGCAGGGCACCGAGATCCGGCTGGTGCCGCTCGCCGAGGCGGTCGCCGAGCTGAAGACCGTCCCGGCCGAGCGCTACGTCGAGGCCGAGACCGTCATCTGACACCGCAGCACCCGTGACGGCCCCCGCCCCGCGCGGGGGCCTTCGCGTCTTCCGCGAGCCCGGCCCACCGGCCCGGCCGACCGGGCTACCGTGGGTCCGTGCAGATCCTCGCGTACGGCGTGCAGACCGACGAGCGGCCCCTGCTGGAGAGCGCCTTCGCGGCGCGCCACGAGCTGCGGTGCCTGGAGGTCACCCTCGACCGCGACACCGCACCGCTGGCGGCCGGCCACCCGGCGGTGAGCAGCAGCGTCAACGCCGAGCTGGACGCCGCGACGCTGGCCGTCCTGGCGGCTGGCGGCACCCGGCTGATCGCCCAGCGCTCCACCGGGTTCAACAACATCGACCTGGCCGCCGCCGAGAAGCTCGGGCTGACCGTGGCCCGGGTGTCCGAGTACAGCCCGTACGCGGTCGCCGAGCACGCCTGGGCGCTGGCGCTCGCGGTCAACCGGCGGCTGCTGCGGGCGGCCACCCGCACCCGCGACTTCGACTTCCGCCTGGACGGCCTGCTCGGCCGGGACATCCACGGGATGACCGTCGGCGTGGTCGGCACCGGCAGGATCGGCACCGCCTTCGCCCGGATCGCGCACGGCTTCGGCACCCGCCTGCTCGGCTGGGACGTCGCGCCCGCCCGGGCCTGCCTGGACCTCGGCATGACCTACACCGGCCTGGACGAGCTGCTGGCGAGCAGCGACCTGGTCAGCCTGCACGTACCGCTGCTGCCGGACACCCACCACCTGATCGACGCCGCCGCGCTGGCCCGGATGAAGCCGGACGCGATCCTGGTGAACTCCAGCCGCGGCGGCCTGGTCGACAGCGCCGCCCTGGTGGAGAACCTCCGGGCCGGCCGGCTGGCCGGGGTCGGCCTGGACGTCTACGAGGAGGAGACCGGCGTCTTCTTCACCGACCGCTCGATCCACGGGGTCACCGACGACGTCCTGGCCCGGCTGATGACCTTCCCGCAGGTGATCGTCACCTCGCACCAGGCGTACTTCACCCGGACCGCGGTCGGCCAGATCATCGCGGCCACCCTGCGCAACGTCGACGACTTCGCGGCCGGCCGGCGGAGCGAGAACGTCCTGGTCCCCGCGGAGGCCTGACCGGGGCGGGGCCGGGCCCGGCCGGCGGGGGCGCGTGAAGGTCCGGTGTAAGCGCCACCTAGGCTAGGGCGGAAGCAAAACGGACGAACCGGACCGGGCCGCCTGCGGCCGGCCCGGGCGGCATGACGAAAGCGGGGCCGGCCGATGGGCGACGGCATGGCAGGGATGCACCACCACGGAGGGGAGACACTCGGCCCGTTCACCCTCCACCGTGCCCTGGAGTGGTCCCCGGACTGGCCGTTCCTGGTCGGCTGCGCGCTGGCCCTCGGCCTGTACGTCGCCGGCACGGTCCGGCTCGTGCGCCGCGGCGACCGCTGGCCGGTCGGACGGCTGATCGCCTGGGTCCTCGGCGTCGCCACCATCCTGCTGGTCACCAACACCGGGCTGAACGACTACGGCATGGTCCTGTTCAGCGCCCACATGATGCAGCACATGGTGCTCTCCATGCTCTCCCCCATCCTGCTGCTGCTCGGCGCGCCGATCACCCTCGCCCTGCGCGCGCTGCGCCCGGCCCCCAAGGGCAGCGGCCGCGGCCCGCGCGAGGTGCTGGTGGCACTGCTGCACAGCCGGTACGTCCGGGTGATCTCGCACCCGGCGGTCACCATCCCGCTGTTCGTCGCCAGCCTGTACGTGCTCTACTTCACCCCGCTGTTCGACTTCCTGATGCGCTACCGGATCGGGCACATCGGGATGATGGCGCACTTCCTCGCGGTCGGCATGCTGTTCTTCTGGCCGATCATGGGCGTCGACCCGGGCCCCAACCGCCCCGGCTTCGTGATGCGGATCATCGAGCTGTTCATGGGCATGCCCTTCCACGCCTTCTTCGGCGTGGCCGTGATGATGGCCTCCAGCGAGCTGGTGACCACCTTCAGCGGCGCCGCCGCCCCGCCCGGCACAAACCTGCTCAACGACCAGAAGATCGCCGGCGGCATCACCTGGGCGTTCGGCGAGATCCCGACCGCGATCGTGCTGATCGCCCTCACCCTGCAGTGGGCCCGCTCGGAGGAACGGCAGGCCCGCCGCCGCGACCGCGCCGCCGACCGCGACGGCGACGCCGAGCTCGCCGCGTACAACGCGTACCTGGCCTCGCTGCACAAGCGCGGTCAGCGCGCCACCGACGCCGGCTGACCCGCGTCCGCCCCGGAGTCCCGGAGCCCCGTCCCACCGCCGTGCGTGGGGCGGGGCTTTCGCGTGTCCGCCGCGCCGCCGTGGGCCGGTCCGGGCCGCCGCCCGCGGTCGCGCTACGGCGTCAGCAGGCGGCGCAGCCGGAGGGCGTCGGGGGCGAGGGCGGTGAGCAGGGTGGCGTCGGTGCCCGGGAGGGTGAGCAGGGCGGCGTCGTGGCCGGGCGGTGGCACGGGCGGGGCGGGGTGGCCGACGGTGAGGAGGTGCCCGGCGGCCCGGTGGCCGCCGAGGCTCGCGGGGCCGTCCCAGGCGGGGGCGCCGGGCCCGAGGTCGGTCTGCTGGTCGAGGATCGGCCGGCCGGCCTGGCGGACGGTGAGCCGGCTGGTGAGCCGTCCGGGCGGGGCGCCGCGGGCGAGGTCGTGGTGGCGGCCGAGGACCTGTTCCTCGCGGTAGTGCAGGCGGGCGCCGGCGGCCAGGGTGATCCGGGTCCGGGTGAGCAGGCGGCTGCCGGTGGCGGCGACGACGGGTTCGGGCAGCCAGTGCAGCTCGGCGTCCTCGGCCACGGTGAAGTCGAGGTCCCACCGGGCGGGTCGGCCATCCCGTCCGGGCAGGCTGATGGTGGCGGCGGCGCTGCCCACGTGCAGGGCGGCGCCGGGCCGGACGTCGATCCGCAGGGCCAGCCGGTCCCCGCCGAGCGGTCCGGCCATCGCGCCGATCACGGTCACCCGGGCGGTGGCGCCGCCGCGGGTGCGCCGCAGGGCGATCGGTCCGCCGCCGGCCAGGACGGGCAGGGCGGTGCCGCCGCGCCCGTCCGGCCGGGCGGTGATCCGGGCGTCGGCGACGACGGCCGTGCTCACCGGCGGCGCCAGGCGTCCAGGCGGGCGCGGACCCAGTCGGCGACGGGTGCGACGCCGCCGGGGGCGGCGAGGCTGGTGAACACGGTGGGCAGGTCGCCGCGCTGGTGGCGGGCGTCGCGGGCCATCACGGTGAGGTCGGCGCCGACCAGCGGGGCGAGGTCGGTCTTGTTGACCACGAGCAGGTCGGAGGCGGAGACGCCGGGGCCGCCCTTGCGCGGGATCTTGTCGCCGCCGGAGACGTCGATGACGAAGATCTGGTGGTCGACCAGGCCGCGGCTGAAGGTGGCGGTGAGGTTGTCGCCGCCGGATTCGACCAGGATCAGGTCGAGCGGTCCGAGGGAGGCCTCCAGGTCCTCGACGGCCTCCAGGTTGGCGGAGATGTCGTCGCGGATGGCGGTGTGCGGGCAGCATCCGGTCTCGACGGCGGTGATCCGCTCGGGCGGGAGGACGGCGTTGCGCAGCAGGAACTCGGCGTCCTCGGTGGTGTAGATGTCGTTGGTGACGACGGCGAGGGAGAGTTCGGTGCGCAGCGCGCGGCAGAGCGCGGCGACGGTGGCGGTCTTGCCGGAGCCGACCGGTCCGCCGAGGCCGATCCGCAGGGCGCGGGCGGACGGCGGGGTGTAGGTGTGCCGGGCGGGGGCCTGGTCGAGGCCGATGTGGTCACGATGCAAAGAGACGCACCTTCCAAGTGCTGTGCTGTTCGGCGAGGATGTCGAGCAGCGGGGCGGAGGCGGCGGGCAGGTCGCCCTGTTCGGCCGCGCGGACGGCTTCGGCGGTGACGGCGTCCAGCTCGGGGGCGAGCCGGGCGAGGACGGCGGCGACCCGGTAGGGGTCGAGGCCGAGCAGGCGTACGCAGGCGGTGGCGGGCCCGTTGACCGACTCGTACGCGGCGAGGGACGCGGCCTGGGCGGGGGTGAGTCCGGCGGCGTGCGCGGTGGTGCCGAGGACGACGGGGTGGTGGGCGCCGCGCGGGTGGCGGTCGGCGAGGCGGTCGAGGGCGGGGTGGGGCCAGGCGGCGCGGGCGGCGCGCAGGAGTTGGCGGCCGAGCCGGCGGCTGGTGGCGCGCAGGGCGGGGGACGGGGTGCGGGCGTCGGCGGCCCGGTCGAGGTCGTCGAGTCGGTCGGGGTCGGGATCGGTTGCGGCGGCGGTGGCTGCCGCGGCGAGGGCGGCGGCGGTGAGTCCGGTGGTGTGCAGTCGTCCGGTGAGGAAGGCGGCCAGGTCGTCCTGGTCGCGGATCCGCCCGGCCCGGACGGCGGCCTCGGCGCCGCCGGAGTGGGCGTGGCCGCCGGCCGGGAAGCGCCCGTCGGCGAGGAGCAGCAGGACCGCCGTCGCGCCGCCCGGGGCGGGCGTCCGGTCAGGCATGGTGGGTGACCTCTCTCAGAACAGGAAGTACCGCTGGGCCATGGGCAGTTCCGCGACCGGTGCGGGTTCGACCGGATCGCCGTCGATGGTGACGGTGAAGGTGTCGGGGTCGACCCGGACGTCGGGGCGGGCGCTGTTGTTGACCATGTGGTCCTTGGTCACTCCGCGGGTGTTCCGGATGGCGGTGAACTCCTTGGCCAGGCCGAGGCGTTCGGGCAGTCCGTCGTCGAGGGCGGCCTGGGCGGTGAAGTTGAGCGAGTTGGCGCCGGGGGCGCGTCCGGTGGCGCCGAACATCGGCCGGGGCAGCACCGGTTGGGGGGTGGGGATGGAGGCGTTGGCGTCGCCCATCTGGGCGTGGGCGATCTGTCCGCCCTTGATGACCAGGTCGGGTTTGACGCCGAAGAAGGCCGGGGTCCAGAGCACCAGGTCGGCGAGCTTGCCGGGTTCGACCGAGCCGATCTCGTGGTCGAGGCCCTGGGCGACGGCCGGGTTGACGGTGTACTTGGCGACGTAGCGGCGGGCCCGCCGGTTGTCGGCCCGGCCGTCGCCGCTCAGGGTGCCGCGCCGGCGCTTCATCACGTGGGCGGTCTGCCAGGTGCGCAGCACCACCTCGCCGATCCGGCCCATCGCCTGGGAGTCGGAGCTGATGATGGAGATCGCGCCGAGGTCGTGCAGGATGTCCTCGGCCGCGATGGTGGAGGGCCGGATCCGGGATTCGGCGAACGCCAGGTCCTCCGGGACGTGCGGGCTGAGGTGGTGGCAGACCATCAGCATGTCGAGGTGTTCGTCGACCGTGTTGACGGTGTGCGGCCGGGTCGGGTTGGTGGAGCTGGGCAGGACGTTGGGCTGCGAGACCACCGAGATGATGTCGGGTGCGTGGCCGCCGCCCGCGCCCTCGGTGTGGTACGCGTGGATGCCGCGCCCGGCGATCGCGGCGAGGGTGTCGCCGACGAATCCGGCCTCGTTCAAGGTATCGGTGTGGATGGCGAGTTGGGCGCCGGACTGCTCGCACACCCGCAGGCACGCGTCGATCGCGGCCGGGGTGGCACCCCAGTCCTCGTGGATCTTGAAGCCGAGGGCGCCGGCCCGCAGTTGGGCGTGCAGCGCACCATTGTCCACGGTGTTGCCCTTGCCGAGCAGTCCGATGTTGACCGGCAGGTCGTCCAGGGCGGCGAACATCCGGGCCAGGTGCCAGCCGCCGGGCGTGACGGTGGTGGCCTTGCTGCCCTCGGCCGGTCCGGTGCCGCCGCCGATCAGGGTGGTGATGCCGGAGGCGAGGGCCTCGTCCACCAGTTGCGGGCAGATGAAGTGCACATGGGCGTCGATGGCGCCGGCGGTGAGGATCTTCCCGTTGCCGGCGATCACCTCGGTCTCCGGCCCGATCACCAGGGCCGGATGCACCCCGTCCATGGTCTCCGGGTTGCCGGCCTTGCCGAGCGCGGTGATCCGCCCGTCGCGGATGCCCACGTCGGCCTTGACGATCCCCCAGTGGTCCAGCACCACGGCGCCGGTGATCACCGTGTCCGGCGCGCCGTCGGCCCGGCCGGTGCGGGCCTGGCCCATCGACTCGCGGATCACCTTGCCGCCGCCGAACACGGCTTCGTCGCCGCCACCGCAGCGGTCCTCCTCGACCTCGATCAGCAGGTCGGTGTCGGCCAGCCGGATCCGGTCGCCGACCGTGGGCCCGTACAGGTCCGCGTAGCGCTCACGGCTCAGGTACAGCGCGGGTCGGTCAGCCATCGAGTGCCCCCGCCGTCTCGCCGCGCAGGCCGTGGACCTCGCGCCGCCCGCCGATCGGGACCAGTTCGATCTCGACCGGGATGCCCGGCTCGAAGCGCACGGCCGTACCGGCGGGGATGTTGAGGCGCTGTCCGCGGGCGGCCGTCCGGTCAACCTGCAGGCCGGGGTTGACCTCCGCGAAGTGGTAGTGCGAGCCGACCTGGATCGGCCGGTCGGCGGTGTTGACTGCGGTCAGCCGGGTCACCGGGCGGCCCGCGTTGAGGCCGACCGGGCCCTCGCCGTACAGGATCTCACCGGGGACCATCGCGCCCGCCGTCACTGGATCGGCTCGTGGACGGTGACCAGCTTGGTGCCGTCCGGGAAGGTGGCCTCCACCTGGACGTCCGGGATCATCTCGGCAATCCCCGCCATCACCTCCGCCCGGCCGAGCACCTCGCGCCCGGACTGCATCAGCTCGGCGACGGTCCGCCCGTCCCGGGCGCCCTCCAGCACGTGCGAGGTGATCAGGGCGATCGCCTCCGGATGGTTGAGCAGCAACCCGCGCTCGCGGCGGGAGCGGGCCACGTCGGCGGCCACGTGGATGAGCAGGCGTTCCTGCTCGCGGGGGGTGAGTCTCATAATTCGCACCTCGGGTGGGGAGTGCGCGGGCTCGACTGATCGCATCAGTGGATCAACATCTTGTTTACGGCCGATTACGGCGGACTTTCCCCGCCGTAACCACCGGAGCCGGCGCTATCGCGCGCGAGGGGTACGGGAGTTGCACGCAGGCGAACCTACTACGCCGACGGCGCTCAGACGCGGACGCGCGCGGCGACGGGCAGATGATCGCTGCCGGTCGCGGTCAGCGTCCAGGTGCGGACCGGCGTCACCGAGCGGCACATGATCTGGTCGATCCGGGCCACCGGGAAGGCGGCGGGCCAGCTGAAGTCGAATCCCGACCGGGCCGGGGTGAGCCGGGAGGTGACCGGCGTCAGCCCGCGGTCGTCCAGCGTGCCGTTGAAGTCCCCCGCCAGGATCACCCTCGGCAGCGGCTCGGCCGCCAGCGCCGCGCCGAGCAGCGAGGCGCTCTCGTCCCGGCGGCCGGAGGTGAACCCCTGCTCCCTGACCCGCACCGAGGGCAGGTGCGCCACGTACACCGCGACCTCGCCCCGCGGGGTCCGGGCGGTGGCCCGCAGCCCCCGCTTCCAGTAGACGTGCACGTCCGCGGGCTTGAGGTCGACCGGCCGGATGTCGGCGAGCGGGTAGCGGGACCACAGGCCGACCGTGCCCGAGCGGCCGTGGTACGGATAGCCGGCCGCCAACTCGCTCTCATAGACGGACGTCGCCGGGTCCATCAACTCCTCGACCGCGATCAGGTCCGCGCCCGAGGCCGCCAGCGCCCGGGCGGTCCCGAGCGGATCGGCGTTGCCCGCACCGACGTTGTGCTGCACCACCGTCAGGTCGTACCGCCCGCCGTCCGCGGGCAGCAGCAGACCGCCGAACTCCACCGACCACGCCAGCGCGGGCAGCAGCACCGCGACCAGCGCGCGGCGCGAGCGCCGCAGCAGCGCCACCACCAGCCCCACCGGCACCGCGAGCCCCAGCCACGGCAGCACCGCCTCCAGCAGACTCCCCACATGGCCCGGACGGTTGGGGACCAGCCGGTGCCCGAGCAGCAGCAGGGCCACCGCGGCGGACACCGGCGGCACGTGGCGCAGCCACCGGGCCCGGCGCACCGACCGCGAGGCCCGCACCGCCCGCACCACACGCACCGCCCGCACTCCGGCCGCTGCCGCCGTTGCCGCCGCCCGCCGCTGACGTTCGGTTATTCGCATACGGGGGACGACGCGTCCGCGGGCCCCCGGGTTCCGGCCCAAGGCCTGTCAGGCCGGACCACCGGAGGGGCCGGTGACCTGCGCCGTCACGCCGAGCTCTCCCAACCGCACGGCCAGCAGCGCCAGTTCCGGCCCGGTGGCGGGGAAGGTGCCGTCCTTGACCTCGGCCAGCGCCGTGCGCGCCCGGGCCAGGTCGAAGCCGTACTCGGCGCGCAGCACCCGCATCACCGCCACGTCGGCCGGCACGGGGAGGTCGAGCCGCAGGGGCGGCTGCGCGGCGAGGAGCCGCTGCCGCAGGTCTTCGGGGGTGTCGGCCCGGCCGCCGCCGCAGTCCGCGAGGGCGCACCCGCAGGCCGCGCAGTCGTACTCGAAGCTCCACTCGATGGACGCGCGGTAGAGCGACTGCCCGGCGTGGCAGTCGGCCTGCGCGTCGCAGAACGGGCACGGGGTGCGGTAGTCCACGCCCGCGCTGATCATGCGCCACCGCCCTCGGCGGCCTGCTCGCGCAGCTCGTCCAGGGAGGTCTGCATGGCGGCCCGCGCGCGGGTGAACCAGTCGGCGAGGACGGCGATCTCGTCCGGCGTGTAGTCGGCGAAGAGCAGGGCCAGCCGCTCGTAGAAGGGGCCGTAGACGGCCATGATCCGCGCGTGGGCGGTGTCCTCCATCACCACCCGTACCCGGCGGCGGTCGCCGGGGTCGGCCCGGCGGCGGACGTAGCCGGCCTTCTCGAGGCGGTTGAGCACGCCGGTGACGGCGCCGGTGGTGAGGTTGGCCCGTTCGGCGAGGTCGCCGGCGGCGAGGGATTCGCCCGCGAGGGCGGCCTCGACGACGAATCCCATGCAGGTCAGGTCGGTGACGTTGAGGCCGAGCCGCGCGCCGATGTCCTGCTGGCCGAACTGCGCGAGCGCGATCATGCGGTCCATCGCGGCCAGCGCCTGTTCGGCACCGGCCTGCGGACGCGGCTTGCCCTCCACGGAAGATCTCCTTAGCATCTAAGCTACTTAGCTCGTGAGATAAATTCTCTCGCGCCGACGGGCACCTCCATGCCCCTCGGCGCACCCATCACACCAAATGAGGCGACATGGGCGCACACCACGGCCACGACATGGGCCACACCGTCGCCGGTTGGGCCGGCACCCTCACCGCCGTCACCGGCACCACCGTCACCGGCCTCGGCGTGATCACCGGCGCCGGGCCCGTCCTGTGGCTCGGCCTCGCCCTGACCGCACTCGCCGCCCCGGCCACCTGGGCGCTCCACCTCGCCGGCTGGGGCAAGCCCAGCGGCCCCCGACCGGTCGAGCAGCACCACTGGCGCCGCCGCGACCCCGCCGCCCGCACCGGCCACCCCGACTGCCTCGGCTGCCGCCTCGCCGGCCGCGACCCGTCCCGCGCCCCGCGGCGCGCCACTGCGCCCGTCCCCGCCTCCGTCAACTCCCTGCCGTCGCGCCCAGACGCGCTGCGGCAACGTTGATCCGCATGCCGCACGGGACTCGCCCGTCGGCACCCGCCAGCGCACGGACGCCTCGATGAACTCCTCGCGCAGGCTCCGGGTCCGGTCCTCGTCCAGCGCGCTCATGTCGTAGTACGCCTCCGTGACAGCCTGCCAGGTCTCGGACGGGCTCCCGCCCAGGTCGACGGTGATCGGCCGCCACGACACCGGGCCGAAGCTGGCCGGCGCCGGGCCGGCTCCAGCTCGCCGACCGACAGGTCGACACCGGCCGGCACCTCGGCGCCCTGTGCGGCGAGCAGTTCGAGCAGGGCGCCGTCCGCGCACCCCAGGTCCAGGACGCACCGGGCTCCCGCGACGCACTCGGCCAGCACCTGGTGTCCGGTCGCCCCGTCCGGCGTGGGTCTGGCCTCGACCACCGCGGACTGCCGCCCGGGGGTGCGGCTGTGAAAAGCTCGCAGCAAGTCCTCGGCGGCAGCGGCCGACGTCTCGGGGGTCACGGTCATCCGTGCAACGTACCGCGCGTGGCGCAGGTGACGGCCCGTCGATTCGCCGGTCAGGAGGCCTTCGGCAGTCGGATCACCGCCGAACCGCGGGCCAGGTCCACCCCGGTGCGGTTCGGCGGGGCGCCGTCCTCGTCCTCGTCGCGCAGGATCAGCGCCGACTGGCGCTCCCTGAGCTCGTGCTGCTTGCCCGCCGAGAAGGTGGCGTGCAACTGCTCGAAGCCGGTCGCCGATACCTGCCCCTGCCGGGCGCCGGGCCGCCAGGGCAGCAGCCCGGCCCGACCGGCCCGCAGCAGCAGCTGGTCGACCAGCGCGAGCGCGGTCAGCAGCAGCACCAGCCCGGGCAGTGTCATGAAGACGAGGAACCCCATCCGGCCAGTATCGCCGCCCGCCCCGCAGGACGACCAGAGTCCCCAGTCCGCGGGAAACCCGGTCGAGTCCGGTCCGGGAGGGGCCCTACGCTGACCGCCATGGCCCACGCGAAGACCTCCTACGTCTGCCTGCCCTGCCGGGCCTCGTACAAGCAGCCCTTCCTCGGCGACCACGACCGGCGCTGCCCGCGCTGCGCCGAGCCGTTGGTCCACGCCGGTTCCGCCTTCGCGGCGCCGCGTCGGCGGGACACCGCCGCCTGGCGCACGCTGTCGGTCCTGCTGCACGCCGGCGTCCGCTTCCACAAGAGCTGCTGCGGCGGCCCCGGCTACCGTCCGCGCACGCTCGCCGAGGTGCGCGAGCGGATGGCGTACGCGGGCCGGACCGGCGAGCCGTTCGCGCAAGCCTTGGTACGCCGGGAGCTGCCGTAGGGTTCGGCTGCTCCGCTGCCGATGGTTCAGCAGGACGGCGCCGGCGGTACGGCCTTGGCCGGCGGGGCGGACGGGGCGGGGTTGGCGAAGCGGTAGCCGGAGTCGAGCAGCCGGGGCAGGTAGGTGGCGAGCGCCGCGACGGTCTGGGCGCGGTCGCCGCCGCCGTCATGGTTGAGGATGATCGACCCGGTGCGGGTGGTGCGCAGGACGGTGTCGACGATCTTGTCGGTGCCGGGTCGCTTCCAGTCGTCCGGGTCGACCGACCAGGCGAGCGGCTCGAGGCCCAGCCGGGCGCAGGTGGCGAGCGCGGTGCGGGTGAAGGCGCCGCCGGGTGCCCTGAAGAAGGTCGGGAACACGCCGGTGGCGTCGTGGAGGGCCCGGTTGGCGAGCTCGATCTCGTGCTGGATCTGATCGGCCGTGAGCTTCGCCAGGTCGTCGGGGTGGGACCAGGTGTGGTTGGCCAGTTGGTGTCCGGCGGCGGCGACCCGCCGGACGAGTTCGGGGCTGGCGGCGGCGTTCTGGCCGACCATGCAGAAGGTCGCGGTGACGCCGTGGCGGGCCAGGATGTCGAGGATGGCGGGCGTGTAGCGGGGATCGGGCCCGTCGTCGATGGTCAGGGCTATCGTGCGGGGTCCCTGCCGCAGGTAGTACTCGGGTTCCCGGGCGAGCGCGGCCTGCGGGGGGCAGCCGTTCTTCGCCCCGGGCACGGCGGACGGTTCGGCCAAGGCGGAAGCGGCGCCCTCGGGCTCGGGGGCGGCCTGCGGGGTCCGCTTCGCCGGGCGCGGCGGCTCACAGGTGGTCAGCAGCGCCAGGCCGGCCAGGATCAGCAGGGGGCGCCGCGCCAGTACGGCCCGGCCGGCCGGCGCCTGCTCGGAGCGCTCGGAGCCCGGGGCGCGGGACCGGCCGGCACGTGATTTGCCGGCCCGCGATCCGATGGCATGGGACCCGCCCGCGCGCGATCCGGCGGGGCGGGCGCCGTCAGGACGGGCGCCGTCGGCGCGTGATCCGACGGCGTGGCATCCGACCACGGCCCTGCCCGCCCCGAGGGCGTGCGACCCGAGGGCGTGCGATCCGACAGCATGGGACCCGGCGGCCGGCAGCTCCGCGGCGTCCGTCGATAAGCGGCGCATGTCTTCGATGATCAGCCCGCCCCCGTCGGCGCGCGAGCAGGGTTGGGCTGTCGGCGAACGACCCGGGTCCGCGTACCGCCGCAGGCGGGGGAACCCCCGACGACCGGTCAGCTGCGGACGGGCGACGCTCCCCCGACCGGCGGTCAGGACGCCGGTGCGCCGTCCGCCAGGAGCTCGCCGATGACATGGCGGGCGTTGGCGACCATCACCGGGTTGGTGTCGCGGTAGTAACTGAGCTCCATCAGGGCGACCGACAGCGCCCAGCCGCAGCCGCGCCGCCACATCGCCGCGTCGGCGCCGAGGCCGTCGCGAAACCGTTCCCGGGCAGACGCGGGCAGCACGTACCAGGCGGCGAGCAGGTCGACCGCGGGGTCGCCGACGCCCGCGCAGCCGAAGTCGATCACGGCGGCGAGCCGTCCGCCGGCCGTCAGCAGGTTGCCGGACTGCAGATCGGCGTGGATCCACACCCCGGCCCCGGACCGGGCGGGCGCGCGCAGGGCGTCGTCCCACAGGGCGAGGGCCGCGTCGGCGTCCACCTCGCCGTGCAGTGCGGCGACGGCGGACCGGGTCGCCGCGTCACGGGCCGCGAGCGGTTCGCTGCGGTACGAGGGCGGGGCTCCGGCCGGGTCGATGCGGTGCAGGGCGGTGGCGAAGCGGGCCAGGTCGTCGGCGAGCAGGGCGGAGTCGGCGGCGCCCGGAGCCGGGTTGGTGCCGTCGATCCAGCGGTGCACCGACCACGCCCACGGGTAGTCCGCATCGGGCTCGCCGCGTTCCACCGGCACTGGGACGGCGACCGGCAGCAGCGGTCCGAGCCGGGGCAGCCAGCGGTGCTCGGTCTCGACGTCCTGCGCCGCCTCGGGCCGCCGGGGCAGCCGGACGGTCAGGGCGTCGCCGAGCCGGTAGATCGCGTTCGAGGTGCCCGCCGAGTCGACCTCGGCGACGGGCAGCCCTGCCCACTGCGGGAACTGGGCCTCGATCAGCCGCTGGACGAGGCCCGCGTCGATGTCCGGCTCGTCCTCGTGCATCCTGCCCGCTCCCACCGGCGCCCCTCCCGATCGACCAGTCCGTCCTCGCACCGCCATCGGACCGTCCCGGACGCGCCCCGGTCAACCGGATTACCCGCGGCCGACCACCGGGCCGCCGTCCGCCCGCCCGCCCGCGTCCGGCGCCGCCGACCGGGGTCATTTCGGCCGCGGACACCCACCCGGCGACCGCCACCGGGGTACGGATCGCCCGTCCCCGACCCGACGACCGCCCTGGGAGAGCCCGTGCCCACCGACGCCCCGGACCCCGGCCCGCCGACCCCGACCTTCCCGCCCGACCCCGGCGCCGCCGAACCCCACCCGACCCCGCCGACCGACCCCTTCCCGCCGGACCCCCAGGCCCCGGCACCGAACCCCGCCCCCGAGCCCGAGCCCGACCGCCCCACGGACTGACCCCTGCCCCGGGCGGACGCCGCTCGTGGGAGGTGGGCGCCCGGCAACCGGCCGGACCGGGGAGAGCGGAGCAGTCGTGGCGCGGCAGCAGGGTGCGGGGCGCGCCTTCCCGGCGCGGAGCCCGTCCTGGCCGCCGGCGAGGTCGGCTTCGGCCGTCGGACCGGAGGCTGGGAGGTGACCGAGGTCAGCAACCAGTCGACCGGCTACTGCCCGGACGGTTCCTGCTGGCCCGCGGTGGCCGCGGCGCTGGACCGGGCCGGGCTGCCGCGTCCGCAGGGTTTCACCCATGAGGTGGTGTTCCGGCGCTGCCCCGGCTGCGGGGAGATCAACGTGGTGCGCGAGGGCAACTTCGTCTGCGTCTTCTGCGAGGGGCCGCTGCCGTCCCGCTGGAACGTCGACCTGCGGCGATGAGCCGACGGTGCGTCAGTCGGGTGTTGGCACGTCCTTCGGCCACTGTTCACCCGGGCGGATCGACGGCAGCCTAGGGTCCCGTATGACTTCGTACCGGATCCTTACTGGGGAGAGCACGATGACGCACCGTCCGATCGACCAGTCACCCGCCTCGCGCCGTTCCTTCCTGCGGACGAGCGGCGCGGTGGGCCTCGGGGTGGCCGCGCTCGGCGCGGGTGTCGGGGCGCAGCCGGCGTTCGCCGACGACTCGAGCGCGGCCGAGGCCCGGCCGACCGGGACCCGGCCGCCGGTGCGCACCGGCACGGGCCTGGACCGCCTGCCGCACCCGCTGGTGGTGGCGCACCGCGGTGCCAGCGGCTACCGCCCCGAGGAGACGCTGGGCGCGTACGAGCTGGCGCTGGAGCTCGGCGCGGACGTGATCGAGCAGGACCTGGTGGCCACCAGGGACGGCCACCTGGTGGTGCGGCACGAGAACAACATCGCCGAGACCACCGACGTCGCCGACCACGCCGAGTTCGCGGGCCGACGCACCACGAAGACGATCGACGGGACTCCGCTGACCGGCTGGTTCACCGAGGACTTCACCCTCGCCGAGCTGCGCACGCTGCGCGCCAAGGAGCGCCTGCCGCAGCAGCGCCAGCGCAACACCCTGTACGACGGCCGCTGGCCGATACCGACGTTCCGTGAGGTCGTCGACTTCGCCAACGCCCGCTCCCGGACCCTGGGGCGCCAGGTGTGGCTGTACGTGGAGACCAAGCACCCGTCGTACTTCCGCTCGATCGGCCTGCCGCTGGAGGAGCGGCTGGCGGACGAGCTGCGCCGCGGCGGACTGGCCGGCCGGCGGGGACGGGCGATCCTGCAGTCCTTCGAGCCGAGCAGCCTGCAGCGGCTGGCGAAGCTGGTCGACAACCCGCGCATCCAGCTGCTGAACGGGCCGACCACGCAGCCGTACGACTTCGCGCTGTCGGGCGACAAGCGGACGGTGGCGGATCTGGTGACGCCGGCGGGTCTGCGCTGGATGGCCGGCTTCGCGCACGGCATCGGCCCGACCACCCAGCTGATCGCCCCCACCGACGCCGCGGGCAAGCTGCTGCCGACCACCACGCTGGTGGCGGACGCGCACGCGGCCGGACTGCTGCTGCACCCGTGGACGGTCCGCAACGAGAACACCTTCCTGCCGGCCGACTTCCGGCGCGGCACCGACCCGGCGGCGTACGGCGACGCGATCGGCTGGGCGCGGTTCCTGTACGAGGCGGGCGTGGACGGCTTCTTCACCGACAACACCGACACCTCGGTGCTGGCCCGGGCCGACTTCTGGAGCGCGCACGGCGTCGGCTGACCGATCGTCCGTCCGGCGACCGGCGTGACAGGAATGGACCGATCGGTCTAGTCTGCTGCGCATGGGAGCGAAGGGCGAGGAGACCCGGGCCCGCCTCGTGCAGGCGACCCGGGTCCTGATCGAGGCGCAGGGCTACTTCGGCACCGGCCTCAACCAGGTGCTGGCGGAGAGCGGCGCGCCGCGCGGCTCGCTGTACTTCCACTTCCCGGACGGCAAGGACCAGCTGGTCGCCCTGGCCCTGGCCGAGGCCGGCCGGGACGTGGCGGACCTGCTCGACCACATGTGCGCGGGCGAGCTGTCGGCCGCCGAGGTGGTGCGCGGGCTGCTCGACGCGTTCGGCGAGCGGATGGAGCAGTCGGGGTACGCCAAGGGCTGCCCGCTGGCCACCGTCGCCCTGGAGGTGGCGGCCGGCCACGAGCCGCTGCGCCGGGTCTGCGAGCAGGCGTACGGCGAGTGGCAGCGGGCGCTGGCCGAGCTGCTGGTCCGCGGGGGCCGCGACCGGGCCGGGGCGGACGCCGCGGCCGGGGCGGCGCTCGCCCTGGTGGAGGGGTCGCTGCTGCTCGCCCGCGTCCAGCACAGTCGGCTGCCGCTGGACCAGGCCGCCCGGGCGGCCGAGCTCCTGCTCGCCTGAGGGCCCGTCGGCCCGCCCGGGCGGACCACGCCGGCTCCCGCACGTCTCAAGAATATGCAGATCGGTCCACTTACTCCGCTCGAGAACGGACGCACCATGACCACCGCAACCACCCTGGTCCTCGGCGCCAACGGCTTCATCGGCCGCTGGCTCACCCTCGAACTGCTCAATGCCGGGGAGCACGTCGCCGTCGGCGTCCGCGGCGGCCGCGACGCCGGTCTCCGCGCCTGGCTCGGCGACCACGGCGCGCCCGACCTCACCGCCCTCACCACCGTCGCGGTCGACGTCTCCCGCCCCGGCCTCGGCCTCTCCCCCGCCGACGAGGAGCGGCTGGCCGACGTCCGGGACGTGGTCAACCTGGCCGCGCTGTACCGCTTCGGGCTCTCCCGGGCCGAGGCGGTCGCGGTCAACGTGGACGGCGCCGTGAACGCCGCCCGCTGGGCCGCCGGCCGGCCGCGGCTGCGCCGCCTGGTGCACCTCTCCGGCTACCGGGTGGGCCGCGAGGCCACCGCCGTGCACCCGCTGCCGGACGCCGACCTGCGCTACCGCACCGAGGGCGCGTACGAGGCGTCCAAGCGCGAGGGCGACGCGGCGGTCCGGGTCCTCGCGGCGCAGCTGGGGCTGCCGCTGACGGTGGTGAGCCCGGGTGTGGTGATCGGGCACTCGAACACCGGCGAGGCGGGCCAGTACATCGGGCTGGCGCCGCTGGTGGAGCAGTTGTGGCAAGGCCGGCTGCCGGCCCTCGCGGGGAGTCGACGCACCTTCGTGCCGGTGGTGGCGGTCGACCACCTGGCGGCGTTCCTGGCGGCGGCGCCGCGCCATGACACCGGGCCGGTCCAGCTCCACACGGTGCTGGACCCGGCCACCCCGCCGCTGCCCGAGCTGATCGCGACGGTCGCCCGCCGGCTGGGCGTCCGGGCGCCGCGCGCGGTGCTGCCGGTCGGCCTGGTGCGCCGGCTGCCGCGCCGGCTGACCGGGGCCGACCCGGAGTCGCTGACCTTCCTGTCCGAGGACCGGTACGACACCGCCTCCGCCGAGCGGCTGGAGGCCGCGGCGGGGCTGGCCCATCCGCCGGTGGACGAGCTGCTCGGCCGCTGGGCGCTGCGGCTGGTCGCCGACCGCTTCGGCGCGGCGGATGCGGTGGGGACCGTTCCTGCGGGACCGTCGACTACCGGCCGGTAGGTACTGTTTCGGCCGAGTTCACCGGATGCTCCTCCGACGTCTTGAAGCATGGACACCGGCCCGAGTTGACTGCACAACAGCCGTCGATCGACGGGCCCCGACACCCCCTGCGGAGCAGCTCCATGCCCCTGCCGACCGTCCGCCGCGCCTCCGGACTCGCTGCCTCCAGACTTACTGCCTCCGGTCTCGCCGCCGTCTGCACCGCCGCAGCCGTGGTCGCCGGGCCGCTCGCCGCCGCCCCGGCCGCGCACGCGGAGACCGCGCCGACCACCGCGCGTCCGCTCAACGTCCTGACGTACAACGTCTTCCTGATGAGCACCGGCCTGTACCCGAACTGGGGCCAGGCGTACCGGGCGAAGGCGATCGCCGGCGCGGACTTCTTCCAGGGCCACGACGTGGTGGTCCTCCAGGAGGCGTTCGACAACGCGGCCTCGGACGCGCTGACCGCGCAGGCGTCGGCCGCGTACCCGTACCACACCCCGGTGGTGGGCCGCTCGACCAGCGGCTGGGACGCGACCGGCGGCAGCTACAGCTCGACCACCCCGGAGGACGGCGGGGTGACGCTGCTCTCCAAGTGGCCGATCCTGCACAAGGAGCAGTACGTCTACAAAGACGCGTGCGGCAGCGACTGGTGGTCGAACAAGGGCTTCGTCTACGCCGTACTCAACGTCGACGGGCAGCGCACCCACGTGGTCGGCACCCACCTGCAGTCCACCGACTCGGGCTGCGCGAGCGGCCGGCCGGCCACCGTGCGGGCCGCGCAGCTGGACGCGATGAAGGCGTTCCTGGACAGCAAGCGGATCCCGGCGGACGAGCCGATCGTGGTGGCGGGCGACCTGAACATCAACTCGCACGACTCCGAGTACCCGGCGCTGCTGGCCCACGGCAACCTGGCCCCGGCGACCACCCGCGACGGCTGGACCAACTCCTTCGACACCGTCGACAACTCCATCGCGGCCTACCGCTACCCGGGCGAGCCCCAGGAGGACCTGGACTACGTCCTGTACCGGGCCGACCACGCCCGCCCGCAGAACTACACCAACACGGTGCACCGCTTCCACAGCACCCCGTGGACCGTCTCCAGCTGGGGCAGGAGCTACACCTACAGCGACCTCTCCGACCACTACCCGCTGATCGCGGGCTGATCCGGCCGACCCTGCCCACGACCCGACCCCGCCCACGACCCGACCCCGCCCCCGGGCAGACGCCGCGGCAAGCGCCCGGGGCGGATCGGGCGCAGGGTGGACGTAGCAGCCCCAACCGGGGGCCCGGGCCACCCCGCGGGAGGTGCGGCGGCGTGATCAGCCACGACGCGTACGCGGTCGAGCCCTGGTGCCTGCGCGAGGAGCGGCTCGACCTGGCCGTGCTGCCGCAGAGCGAGTCGCTGTTCGCCCTCTCCAACGGCCACCTCGGCTGGCGCGGCACCCTGGACGAGGGCGAGCCGCACGGCCTGCCGGGCAGCTACCTCAACGGCGTGTACGAATCCGTCCCGCTCACCACCGCCGAGCCAGTGTTCGGCCTCCCCCGCACCGAGCAGAGCGTCGTCAACGTCACCAACGGCCGGGTGATCCGGCTGCTGGTCGACGACCAGCCCTTCGACCTGCGCTACGGCCGGCTGCACGGCCACCGCCGCACCCTGGACCTGCGCACCGGCGTCCTGGAACGGGTGGTGGAGTGGTCGGCACCGTCGGGGCGGACGGTGCGGGTGCGCTCCTGGCGGCTGGTGTCGCTGACCCAGCGGGCGATCGGCGCGGTCGCGTACGAAGTGGAACCGGTGGACGGCACCAGCCGGGTGGTGCTGCAGTCCGAGCTGCTGGCCAACGAACAGCTGCCGGGCGATCCGCCCCCGGCCCTGGCGGGCGAGGAACACGCCGCCGACGGCACCCGGCTGCGGCTGGTGCACCGCACCCGGCACAGCGGGCAGCGGCTGGCGGTGGCCGCCGAGCACACCGTGACCGGCGACGGGCACCCGGTGCTGGCCGCCGAGTCGACGCCGGACCTGGCCCGGCTCACCGTCACCGCCGAGCTGCGCCCTGGGCAGGTGCTGCGGCTGGAGAAGCTGGTGGCGCACGGCTGGTCGGCGGTGCGCACGCTGCCGGCGGTGCGCGGCCAGGTGGACGCGGCGCTCGCGGCCGCGCAGGACGCCGGCTGGTCCGGGCTGCTGGCCGAGCAGCGCGAGTTCCTGGACGCCTTCTGGGCCCGCGCCGACGTGGAACTCGACGGCGACCCGGAGATCCAGCAGGCCGTCCGCTTCGCGCTCTTCCAGGTGGAGCAGGCGGCGGCCCGCGCCGAGGAGCGGGCCGTGGCCGCCAAGGGCCTGACCGGCTCCGGACTGGACGGGCACTGCTTCTGGGACAGCGAGACCTTCGTGCTCCAGGTGCTGACCTACACCTCGCCCGGCGCGGTGGCCCAGGCCCTGCGCTGGCGGCACCGCACCCTGCCGGCGGCCCGGCGGCGGGCGCACCGGCTCGGCCTGGCGGGGGCGGCCTTCCCGTGGTCGACCATCGACGGCGAGGACTGCGCCGGGTACTGGCCCGCGGGGCTCGCCTCGTTCCACCTCAACGCCGACATCGCCGACGCCGTGGTCCGCTACACCTCCGCCACCGACGACCTACTGTTCGACCGCGAGGCCGGCCTCGAACTGCTGGTGCACACGGCCCGGTTGTGGCGCTCGCTCGGACACCACGACCGCGACGGCGCCTTCCACCTCGACGGGGTGACCGGCCCCGACGCGTACAGCGCGCTCGCGGACGACAACGTGTACACCAACCTGATGGCCCAGCAGAACCTGCGCGCCGCCGCCGACGCCGCCGAACGCAACGCCGACCTGGCGGTGGCCCTCGGGGTGAGCGACGAGGAGATCGCCGCCTGGCGGGAGGCCGCGCTGCACCTCGCCCTGCCGTACGACGAGGTGCTGGACGTCCACCAGCAGGCGGCGGGCTTCACCCGGCACGAACCCTGGGACTTCGGGGCCACCCCGCCCGAGGAGTACCCGCTGGCCGAGCACCATCCGTACTTCCAGCTGTACCGCAAGCAGGTGGTCGAACAGGCCGACCTGGTACTGGCGATGCAGCTGCGCGGCGAGGCGTTCAGCCCGGCGGAGAAGGCCCGCAACTTCGCCTACTACGAGGCGCTGACCGTCCGGGACTCGGCGCTCTCCGCGGCCGGCCAGGCCGTGCTGGCCGCCGAGGTGGGCCACCTGCGGCTGGCGTACGACTACCTCACCGAGTCGGCGCTGATGGACCTGGACGACCTGCGGCGCGACACTCGCGACGGCCTGCACCTGGCGGCCCTGGCCGGCACCTGGATCGCCCTGGTCGCCGGGTTCGGCGGAATGCGCCACCACGGGGACACCCTCGCCTTCGCCCCGCGGCTGCCCGACCTGCTGGACCGGCTGGCGTTCACCATCCAGTTCCAGCGCCGCTCACTGCGGGTGGAGATCACCGCCGCCGAGGCCGAGTACCGCCTGGACGAAGGGCCGGAGCTGGAACTGTGGCACCACGGCGAAGCGTTGACCGTACCCCCGCACCGCGCGGTTCGCCGACCGGTGCCGCCCGCACCCGAACTGCCCGAACCCGCCCAGCCGCCGGGCCGTCGGCCCCGGCGGCGGCCCGAACCGGACGCACCGGAGGCTTCCGACGTACCAGAGGTTTCCGACGCACCGCACGAGTCGGACGCACCACACGCGTCGGACGCACCGCACGAGTCCGCCCCTGACGAGGAGTGACCACTGATGCCCATCGCCACCGTCAACCCGGCCACCGGGGAGACCCTGGAGACCTTCGCCCCGCTCGACCCCGCCGCCCTGGAGCAGCGCCTCGCGCGCGCCGAGAGCGCGTTCGGGCACTGGCGCACCACCGGATTCGCGGAGCGCGCCCGGCTGCTCCACCGGGCCGCCGACCTGCTGGACGAGCAGCTGGGGGAGATCGCCCGGACGATGACCCTGGAGATGGGCAAGCCGATCGGCGCGGCCCGTGCCGAGGCCGCCAAGTGCGCCAAGTCGATGCGCTGGTACGCCGACCGGGCGCCCGAGCTGCTCGCCGACGAGCGCCCCTCGGCCGACGACATCGCCGACTCCGGTGGCGCGGGCGCGTTCGTCCGCTACCGGCCGCTGGGCGTGGTGCTGGCCGTGATGCCGTGGAACTTCCCGTTCTGGCAGGTGATCCGCTTCGCGGCGCCCGCGCTGATGGCGGGCAACGTCGGCCTGCTCAAGCACGCCTCGAACGTGCCGCGCACCGCGCTGGCACTGGAGCGGCTGTTCGTGGAGGCCGGCTACCCGGAGGGCTGCTTCCAGACCCTGCTGATCGAGTCCCGCGCCGTGGAGGGTGTGATCCGAGACCGGCGGGTGGCGGCGGTCACCCTCACCGGCAGCGAGGGCGCCGGCCGCTCGGTGGCGTCGGTGGCCGGCGACGAGGTGAAGAAGAGCGTGCTGGAGCTGGGTGGCAGCGACCCCTTCCTGGTGCTGCCCTCGGCCGACCTGCCGGCCGCGGTGGCCCGGGCGGTGACCGCGCGGGTCCAGAACAACGGGCAGTCCTGCATCGCCGCCAAGCGCTTCATCGTGCACGCCGACGTGTACGACGCCTTCCTGGACGCCTTCGCCGAGCGGATGCGCTCGCTGGTCATCGGCGATCCGCTGGCGGAGGACACCGAGATCGGTCCGCTGGCCACCCGTCAGGGCCGCCAGGACCTGGAGGACCTGGTCGCCGACGCGGTCGAGCGCGGCGCCAAGGTCGACTGCGGCGGTGCCCGGCCCGAGGGGCTGTCCGACGCGCTGGCGGGCTGGTACTACCAGCCGACCGTGCTCTCCGAGGTGACGCCCGACATGCGGATCCACCACGAGGAGGCGTTCGGACCGGTCGCCACCGTGTACCGGGTGGAGAGCCTGGAGGAGGCCATCGACCTCGCCAACGACTCGCCGTTCGGCCTCAGTTCCAACGTGTGGACGTCCGACCCGGCCGAGCAGGAGGTCTGTGTGCGCGACCTCCAGGCCGGCGGCGTGTTCTTCAACGGGATGACGGCCTCGCACCCGGCCTTCCCCTTCGGCGGCGTCAAGCGCTCGGGGTACGGCCGGGAGCTGTCGGGGCACGGCATCCGGGAGTTCTGCAACATCACCACGGTGTGGCAGGGCCGCTGAGCCGTCGTACGGCAGGCTGAGTCGTACGGCAGGCTGATGGGTCAGGCGGGCGCCGCGTGCCGGTGTCCCGCCGCCCAGCGGCCCCAGATCTGGGCGACCAGGGCGAGGAAGGTGATGCCCCAGATCACCGCGAAGACGATCAGCAGCCACAGCTGGTCGATCTGCACCCCGACCATGGCCAGCCCGATCGACAGCGCGAGCAGCACCACCAGGGACGTGCTGTGCCTGCCCGTCATCCAGGTGTAGAAGCGCCTCATGGCGTTGGGCCGCCGGTGCGTGTTGGTGCTGCGAGCCATCGCGCCCACCTCCGATCCGTCGTCCGGACCCCGTCTCCGAGTATGGCCCCGGTGCCCGCGATCGGCTCGGCAGTCCCCGAACGGCCCGGCCACGGCGCCGCTCAGCCGCCCAGCCGCTCAGCCCGCCTGCGGGGCGCCGAGCGCGGCGCGGACCATCGCGGTGACCACGGGGACGGCCGCCCGCAGGTCGCCGTCGGCCCCCTCGGATCCGTCGGCCTCGGGTCCGGCGACATCCGCGACCCCTGCGACCTCCGCGGCCAGCGCGTCGAAGGTCTCGAACGAGGTCAGCACGTACAGCCGGGCCGCCGCGCCCTCCGGCGCGCCCGGCAGCCGGCCGACCAGCACCGCGGCGCCCTGGCGGCGGCGGGCGTCCCGCGCCGCGATCACCCGGCCGACCTCGTCGTCCAGCGCCGCGAGGGCGCGCAGTCGGCGGTTGCAGCGCCGGTCCACCGCCCAGAAGCCGCCGAACACCGCGACGAACCGGTCCACCCCCGCCCACGGGTCGGCGGCGGTGAACGCCTCGGCGAGGCGCTCCATCCCGCCGCCGGCGGCCAGCGCGTCGCACACCGCCTCCAGCAGCCCGGTCTTCGAGCCGAACTGGTAGTAGACGGTGGCCCGGGCGACGTCCGCCCGGCGGGCCACCGCGTCCAGCGAGAGCGCGCCGGTCTCCGCCAACTGTCCGCGGGCGGCCTCGACGATCCGGGCCCGGGTCTCGTCGACCTCGGCCTGCCGCTGTCCCATCCGGTAGGACCGGGGGCTCATCGCTCTCCTCCATCGGCTGTCCGCACTCCGCGGCCTTCGCGAACTGGCAGTATCCCCGATCGCCCGCGGCCGTACGGCGTCCCGGTCAGACCATGACCCGGCCGCCGCTCACGTCCAGGGTCTGCCCGGTGATCCAGCCGGAGGCGTCGGAGGCCAGGAACAGCGCCGCCCCCGCGACGTCCGCGGGCTCGCCGAGCCGCCCCAGCGGATGCAGGGCGGCGACCTTCCGCTCCACCTCCGGCCCCATCAGCGCGGCCGTCCGCTCGGTGCGCACCGCCCCCGGGGCGATCGCGTTCACCCGCACCCCGCGGCCCGCCACCTCCGCGGCCAGGTGGCGGGTGAACATCAGCACGCCCGCCTTGGCGGCGGCGTACGCGGCACCGGACCCGCCCGGCATCCGGCCCGCCGTGGACGCCATCGTGACCACCGAGCCGGCGCCGCGCTCCACCAGGCCGGGCAGGAACGCGGAGACGGTCAGAAAGGTGGCGGTGAGATTGCCGTCCACCACCGAGCGCCAGTGCTCCGCGCTCTCGCGCACGGTCGGCACCGGAGCACCGTCGCCGCCCGCGAACGCGGCCAGCACGGACACCGCTCCGAGCCGCTCCCCGATCTCGGCGGCGGCCCCGGCCAGCGCGGCGGCGTCGGTGCAGTCGGCCGCCACGCCGAGGGCCCGGGCGCCGCCCGCCCGCAGCTCCCCGGCGACCGCGTCGAGCGCGGTCCGGTCGCGGCCGAGGACGGCGACGGCGGCGCCCTGCCGGGCGAACGCCCGGGCGGTTCCCGCCCCGATTCCGCGGCTTCCGCCGGTGATCACGACGACCCGTCCGGCCAGGTCGGAGTACTGGGCTTCCATCGCTGCTCGCTCCCTCGGGTTCGCGCCGGCTCCGAGCCGGTTTCGCGTGGTGCGGTTCTGTGGTTCCCTTGTTTCAGTCATACAGCCTGTCTGAATGAAATTCCAGTGGGCAGCACGGGCAGCACAGGAGGAGAACCCGATGAAACTCGCCGTCCTCGGCGCCGCCGGACGCACCGGCCGCCTGGTCACCGACCTCGCCCTCGCGGCCGGCCACACCGTCACCGCGGTCGTCCGCGACCCGGCCCGGCTGCCCGCCTTCACCCACGGCACGCCGCACGCCGTCCGGGCCGACGTCCACGACCCCGGCAGCCTGCTCGACCCCCTCACCGGCCAGGACGCCGTGATCGCCACGCTCGGCACCACCGGCCGCGCCGCCACCACCGTCTTCTCCGACGCCGCCCGCCAACTCGCCGACGCCGCTGCCGGCGGCGGGGCGCGCCGCATCCTGGTGATGTCCTCCGCCGGCCTCGAGACCGCCCATCTCCCGTTCGCCCAGCGGATGGTGAGCCGCCTGGTGGTCGACCGCCTCTACCGGGAGATCCACCACGACCTCGCCCGCATGGAGGACCTGCTCACCGCCTCCACCGCCGACTGGACCGTCCTGCGCGTCCCCCTGCTCAAGGACGGCCCCGCCTCCCCCACCCCCCGCACCGCCGTGGACCGCCCCCTCCCCCGCGCCGGCACCGCCACCCGCGCCACCGTCGCCACCTGGCTCGTCCACCACCTCGACGCCCCCGACACCGTCCACCACCGCATCACCCTCGCCGACGCCTGACCGGGCCGAGGAGTGGCCGGGACCGCTCACCCGGACGGCGGCGCGGCCGCGGGCGGCGGGACGGGTACGGACTCCGGTATGGATCTCCACCCGATGCTCGCGACCGCCAGCGACCGGCGCGAGTTCGACGAGGGCTGGGTGCTGGAGCGGAAGCTGGACGGCATCCGGGCGGTGGCCGAGCGCGACGGCGACCGGGTGCGTCTGTGGTCGCGGACGGGCAAGCCGCTGACCGACGGCTACCCGGAACTGGTGACGGCGCTGGCGGCGCAGCCCGTACCGCGGTTCACGGTGGACGGGGAGATCGTCGCGCTCGACGGGGAGGTCACCAGCTTCGCGCTGCTGCAGCGGCGGATGGGGTTGCACGATCCCGTCCGGGCGCTGGCCAGCGGTGTGACGGTGACGTACTTCCTGTTCGACGTGCTGGCGTTGATGGGGCACGAGACGACCGGTCTGCCGCTCACCGACCGCAAGCAACTGCTGCGGGAGTCGCTCGCGTTCGAGGGTCCGCTGCGCTACACCGAGCACCGGGCCGCCGCCGGTCCGGCCCCACTCGCGGAGGCGTGCGCGGCCGGCTGGGAGGGCCTGATCGCCAAGCGGGCCGCCAGCCGGTACGTCTCCCGGCGCTCGCCCGACTGGTTGAAGCTCAAGTGCGAGGCCGGCCAGGAGCTGGTGGTGGGCGGCTTCACCGAACCGGGGGGTGCGCGGACGGGGTTCGGCGCCCTGCTGCTCGGCTACCACGAGGGCGGGCTGCTCCGGTACGCGGGCAAGGTCGGCACCGGTTTCGACACCCGGACGCTGACGGCGCTGCGCGGCGTCCTGGACGGCCTGCTGCGCGCCGACAGCCCGTTCGGCGAGCCGGTCCCGGTCCGCGCCGCGCACTGGGTCGAGCCGCGGCTGGTCGCCCAGGTGGCGTTCACCGAGTGGACCCGCGACGGGCGGCTGCGCGCCCCGCGCTTCCTCGGGCTGCGCCCCGACCGCCCCGCGGCCGAGGTCGTCCGCGAACGGCCCTTGCCCCCGCAGGGCTGATCCCGCGCCGGATGGGCGATGGCCGGAGTCCGGGCCGTCCCGGTCGCGGCGTCCCGAAATTGGCATGCAACATTCCGGCCTGTCATGAGCATCAAAGAGGTGGAGGTCTGTCAGGACGGGAGGGAGCAGCAGCGATGTGGACGCGAGCGTCCGCCGCCGGGGTGCCGAGGGAGGACAGGTTCGACTGGTTCACCGAGACGGTGTCCGCCGGCGTGATGCCAGTCGCGCTCGACACCGACCGGGGCGCCGACTTCCACGGGACGGTGGCCGCCCTGGACCTGGGCCCGGTGACGATGTCGAGCGTCGAGTTCTCGCCGCTGCGCTCGCGCCGGACGGCGGCGCACATCCGGCGCGGCGACCCGGAGGAGTACCAGCTGGCGCTGTTCCAGGGGAACGCGATGAGCTACCGCCAGCTCGACCGGGACTCCGGGCCGGTCCAGGGCGACCTGCTGCTGACCAACACCTCGCTGCCGCTGCACTCCGTCACCGCCACCGACGGCGGACCGATCCGCGCGGTCGTCCTGCAGATCCCGCGGGCCGTCCTGCCGCTGCGGGCCGGGCACGTCGACCGGCTGGTGGCCCGCCGCATCCCCGCCACGACGGGCCTCGGCGCGATCCTGGCGGGCTTCCTCGTCAACCTGCGCGACCACGGGCCGAACTGCCGCCCGGACGAACTCCCGGCCCTCGGCCGGACCGTGCTCGACCTGGCCACCACCTGCCTGGCGCAGCAGCTCGGCGAGATCGACACCGCTCCCGCGCAGGCCCGGGCCCGCACCCTCGTCGAGGAGGTCAAGGTCTTCGTCGAACACAACCTCGGCGACCGCGACCTGACCCCGCAGGCCGTCGCCGACCGGCACCACCTGTCGCTACGCAGCCTGTACACGCTGTTCGAGGACGAGCCGGAGAGCGTCGCCGCGTTCATCCGCACCCGCCGCCTCGAACGGTGCCGCGCCGACCTGGCCCGCCCCGAACTGCGCGACCAGTCCGTCCAGACGATCGCCGCCCGCTGGGGGTTCTCCAGCGCCACCCTCTTCGGCCGCGCGTTCCGCGAGGCGTACGGGCTCACGCCCGGCGAGCACCGCCGCAGCGCCCGGGACCGCAGCGCGCACCGCCTCGACGTCGCACGCAACGTCGAGAATCCCCGCACGCAACGAGGAATGCCGCGTCCGGGCGACGCCTAGATTCGCCTTGCGCCGCACGGTCGGGCGCACGGTGCCACCACCCGAGTCACCGATCGGCAGGAAGGGGAAGGGTTCGTGAAGGTCCTGGTGCTGGGGGCCACCGGATACATCGGTGCCGCCGTCGTCGAGCTGCTGGAGGCGGACGGCCACGAGATCGTCCGCCTCGTCAGAGACGCCACCGCGCTGCCGCCCGGCGCAGCGGTCGCGGTCGGCGACCTGACCGACCCGGCGTCGCTGCGCGCCGCGGTCACCGACGGGATCGACGCCGTCGTGAACGTCGCCGCGCCCACCGGGGACGAGGCGCTCGACACCGCCGCCGTGGACGCGCTGCTGGAGCCGCTGCGCGGCACCGGGCGGGCGTACGTCCACACCAGCGGGGTGTGGGTGCTCGGCGCCACCGGCGACGAGGCGGTCGACGAGGACGCGACCACCCGGCCCATCCCGATCGTCGCCCACCGGCGCCGGATCGAGCGGCGCGTCCTGGCCGCCGCCGGCGAGGACGTGCGGGCGGTCGTGCTGCGGCCGGGCATCGTCTACGGGCGCGGCGGCGGCATACCCGGCCGGATGACCCGGTGGGCCGAGGAGTCCGACACCGGACGGTACGTCGGCACCGCCGCGGTCCGCTGGCCGATGGTCCACGTCGACAACCTGGCCGAGCTGTACCTCCTCGCCCTGGCCAAGGCCGAGGAGGGCACCGTCCTGCACGGCATCGCCCACGAGGCGGTGCCGGTCGCGGCCCTCGCGGCCGCCGCCGACCTCGCCGCGGGCGGCACCGGGCGGGCCGAGCCCTGGCCGTTCGCCGACGCCGCCGAGACCCTGGGCGCCCCGTTCGCCGAGGCCCTCGCCCTGAACCAGGTGGTCACCGGCCACCGCGCCGTCGCCGAACTCGGCTGGCGCCCCCGCCGCGCCCACCCGCTCACCGACCTCACCGACCTCTCCGACCGCTCCACCGGCCGGCCCTGACCCACGGCACCCGGCCGCCGTTCCCGACCCGACACCCAACCGAGGGAGACCACCCGTGCAGACCCACGCCTCCACCCACGTCCGGCCGTCGGCCACCGCCCGCGACACCGTGTGGAACTGACCCGACGACCCCGGCCGCCCCGCCGGCCCCCGTGACCCGGGTGGCCCCTCCGGCGTGCGCCACGCTCGACGGTGCTCCTACGGTGCGGATTCGAGGGGGCATCCGAACGAGAGGTGAGACCTTCCCATGGCAGGAAAGTTCGAGCTGTACGTGGACGAGTCGGGCAACCACCGCTTCCGGCTCAAGGCGAGCAACGGGGCGATCGTGGTCACGGGTGACCCCGAGGAGTCCCGGGAGCAGTGCCTGAAGAGCATCGAGTCGCTCCGCAAGCTGGCGCCGTACGCCCAGCTGCAGGAGGTCTGACCCGTTCGCGCGGAGCGCGGAGCGCCGAGGGGCGCGGGGAGCACGACGGCTCCCCGCGCCCCTCGGTCCGTGGTCGGCGACCGGCAGTGTCGAGGCGCCACATGCACACGTCAATACTGTGCGGCGGGTCTCGACGGCTTCCGCCAACCCGGCCACGCATCTTTACAGCGCGGTTCGTGCGCGCAACGGATCTCCGCGAATGCCTCACAGAAGTCACCTGTCGGGCCGACCGGTGCCGTGCGTATGGTCGGAAACCGCGAAGAACGCACCGCCGGAGCGAGGACGCCCGCGGCGCGAGAGGCGAACCCGGAAAGACTTCAGATGACCTACTGCGCACCGTGCCGACGTCACCTCAACGGCGCGCTCTCCTGTCCCGGCTGCGGCGCACCCGCGACCCACGCCCCGGACACCGCCGCGGCCCCGGGCCCCGGACACGTCGACGCCGGCGCACCGCCGTACGCCGCAGCGCCGTACGCCGCACCGACCTATGACGCGTCCGGCTATGACGCGCCGGCCGCCCCCGCGTACGCCGCACCGGCACCGCTGTTCCCCTCCGCGCCACCCGCACCCCCCGCGCCTGCCGCGACGGCTCCGCTGCCCGCCGTCCCGGCGCGGTCGACCCGTCGGCGGGCCCGGTCCGGGCGGCGGGTCGCCGTCTTCACCGCGGCCGGGCTGGTGCTCGGCGGCGCCGGTGTGCTGGCGGTGACCACCGCCCAGGGCAGCGACACCCCGACCGCGTCGGCGCCGAGCAGCGCACCCGCGCTGCCGCCGGCGCCGACCGTCTCCACCGCCCTGCCACTGCCCTCGGCCGGCACGGCGAGCAGCAGCGCCCCGGCGAAGCCCAGCCGGTCCGCGAGCGCCAAGCCGAGCGCCTCGGCCTCCGCCACGGCGTCCGCGGCCCAGCCGACCGAGACGGCCACCGCGCCGACCACCACCCAGCCCACGGCCAAGCCCTCCACCAGCGCGCACCCGTCGCCGTCGGCCAGTTGCACCCCGTTCCTGTTCTGGTGCCGCTGACCATGCCCCCGCCCGGCCGTCACCGCGGCGGAGCACGGGAAAACCGTGCGTACGCCGTCCAGCGTGTTGCATGCTGGCCGGAGTGACGTACGGCGGAGGGGGCGCAGACGTGGACGTGGACGGTCGGGGGCTGCTGGCGGCGGCGGGGGTGCTGTTCCCGGACGAGCAGGGGCGGATCCTGCTGGTGCGGGTGTCGTACCGGGCGAAACATCCGATCGAGATCCCCGGCGGGGGCTGGGAGCCGCCGGACGGGTCGCCGCGGCGCACGGCGATCCGCGAGATCGAGGAGGAGCTGGGCATCACCCCGCGGCTCGGTCCGCTCGCCTGCCTGGACTGGTCGCTCGACCGTCTCCGGCCGCCGATCGCCGCCTTCCTGTACTGGGCCGAACCGCTGACCGGTGATCAGCTGGCCGCGCTGCGGCTGGAGGAGGAAGAGCTCGGCGCGTACGCCTTCCTGACGCCGGACCAGGTCTCCTCCGCCCTGCCTCCGCGGCTCTCCCGGCGGGTCACCGCCTGCCTGAGCGCGCCGCGCGCGGCCGGGCCGCTGGAGCTGGAGAACGGCCGCCCGGTCGGCCACTCCGCCCGCCACCTGCCCGCCGATCCCCCGCCCCCGCCGTACACCGGGGCGGCCGGACTGCCGTGGCCCGGCGACCGGGACCGGCCCGCCCTGCCGCCCCCGCCGATGGACCGGGCCACCTATATCGCCAGCCGTCCGCGCATCCTGGCGAAGGCACGTACGCTCTTCACCGACCCGGACGGCAGGGTGCTGCTGGTCCGGCTGATGCCGTGGGAGCGGGACCCGGCCCCGCACTGGACCCTGCCCGGCGGTTCGATCGAGTCCGACCGCGAGCTGCCCCGGGCCGCCGCCGCCCGCGAACTCGGCGAGGAGCTCGGCTGGGACCGCACGCCCGGCCGCCTGCTCGGCCTCGACTGGACGGCGATCACCGACGACCAGGGGCGGGACTCCGCCGTGCTCACGTACGTCTTCGACGGCGGCACCGCAGATCCGGCGGAGCTGGCCGCGATCCGGCTGCCCGAGGACGAGTTGGTGGAGTGGGGACTGTTCGACCCGGACGAGGCGCGGGAGGTGCTGGCCGAGCCGTCCTGGCGGCGACTGCTCGCCTGCCTGGCGGCCCGGGACGGCGAGGGCGGCCCGGTGGAACTGGTCGCCGGCCGGCCGGCGGGCCCGTGACACCGACACCCGTCGGCGGAAGTGCCGCGGGACGGCGGGCGGGGCAAGAATGGA
The DNA here is from genome assembly GCF_024172095.1 of Kitasatospora cinereorecta. GTDB lineage: Bacteria > Actinomycetota > Actinomycetes > Streptomycetales > Streptomycetaceae > Kitasatospora > Kitasatospora cinereorecta. The sequence goes on from NZ_JAMZDX010000004.1 coordinate 1,103,330, forward strand.
TCAGGTCACTGGCGAGGAGGCCACCGATGGCGCACCCGATCGACTCCGTGCTGGCCGGTCGCCGGGTCGAGGACCTCACCGGCGGCCTGCGGCTGACACTGCGGCTCTCCGGCGCCCTCGAGGTCGGCATCGAGAACGACTTCCGGCTGACCGGGGCGGCCGAGGTCGAGCACTTCTACCCGGCCCTCGGCATGCGCCCGACCGGCGGCCTGCCCGCCCTGCTCGGCGCCCGCCTGACCGCCGCCCACGTCACCCCCGCGGGCGCGCTGGTGCTGGCCTTCGACACCCGCCACACCCTCACCGTCGCCCCCGACACCGCCCCCGGCGGCCCCGAGCACGCCTGGACCGTCACCGGCCCCACCGGCCCGCTCTTCACCGCCCTCCCCGGCGGCTACCTCACCGCATAGCCCGGGTCGCGACCGGGCTCCGAGGACGTTCCGGCGTCGTGCCACGTCAGCCCGGCCGTCGGGCCCTGGGTGGGGTGCCGCTGGGCCGTTAGGATGACGGGCGCTCAGTGCGAGGAGGGGGAACCGTGTTCGGGATCATCAGGCCGTGTCGGCACCGGCTGTCGGAGCGGCTGCGGACATCGTGGATGGCGCACCTGTGCGGGCTGTGCCTGGCGCTGCGCGACGAGGCCGGGCAGCTGGCCCGGACCGCGACCAACTACGACGGGCTGATCATCTCGGTGCTGGTGGAGGCGCAGAGCCCCGCGGGCACCGCCGGCGGCGCCCGGCGGACGGCCGGGCCGTGCCCGCTGCGCGGGATGCGGACCGCCCCGGTCGCCAGGGGCGAGGGAGCCAGGCTGGCGGCGGCGGTCTCGCTGGCGCTGGCGTCGGTGAAGGTCCGCGACCACGTGGCCGACCGGGACGGGGTGTTCGCCCGGCGTCCGGTGGCCGCGGGCGCCCGGGTGGTCGCCCGGCGGTGGGACCGGCAGAGCGCGGGCGGCGGTTCGGCGCTCGGCTTCGACACCGCGGTGCTGCTGGACGCCGCCGCCCGGCAGGAGGAGCTGGAGCGCTCGACCGGGCTCGGCGGCTCGGTCCTGCTGGTGACCGAGCCGACCGAGACGGCCACGGCGGCGGCGTTCGCGCACACGGCGGTGCTGGGCAGCCGCCCCGGCAACGCGGCGGCGCTGGCCGAGGCGGGCCGGCTGTTCGGCCGCCTGGCGCACCTGCTGGACGCGGCCGAGGACCAGGCGGCGGACGCCGCCGCCGGCCTGTGGAACCCGCTCACCGCGACCGGCACCGACCGGGCCGAGGCCGAGCGGCTGTGCCGGGACGCGGTGCACGGCATCCGGCTGGCGCTGCGCGAGGTCGAGTTCACCGACCGCGCGCTGGCGCACCTGCTGCTCGCCCACGAGACCGGCCAGGCCGTCGACCGGGTGTTCGGGCACGGCGCATCCTGCGCGGTCGGCTCCCACCAGGCCCCGGGCACGCTGCCGACCCCGAAGCCGCCGCGCTCCACGCTGGCGGGCTGCGCCGCGTGGACGCTGATGGCCTGCACCTGCCAGCTGCTGTGCTGCGAACACGACGACCCCTGGTCGCGCAAGCGCAGGGACAGCTGGTGCGCACGCAACTGCGACTGCTGCGACGGGTGCGACTGCTGTGACGGGTGCGATGGCTGCGACTGTTGCGACGGCTGTGACTGCTGCGGGTGCGACTGCTGAACGCCGGCCGGCGAGGTCCCGCCGGCCCCTGCCGATCCACCGGGAACGAACCGTCCGGGGCTACCGTTGGGAGTGTTCGGGGACCAAGGAGCACGACGGATGACCGACCCTCTCGCCCCGGCGGGCACCGAATTCGGCCGCCCGCCACTGAGCAATCGCGTCTTCTGGGGCGGCATCGCCGCCGCCTCCCTGCTGGTCGGCGTCCTCGCCGTCACCACCAGTTCCGCCCGCCTGTCCCCGCTGCTGATCGTCCTGCCGGCCCTGGCCGCCGGACTCGGCACCGTCCGCCAGACCGTGATCGCCTCGGTCTGGGCGACCGCCGGGATCTGGCTCTCCTTCCTCGACGAACCGCCCGCCCACGGCGCCGACCTCGCCACCGAGACCCTGGCCGCCGTCGCCTTCCAGTCACTGGCCGTTGCCGCCTGCTACTGGCGCACCGGCCGCGAGCAGCAGGTCAGACGCCTGCAGTCCACTCTGGTGGCGTTGCAGCGACAGATCCTGCGACCACTGCCCGTGGTCACCGACGCGGTGATGCTGGACGGGCTGTACGCACCGGTCGAGGAGGACCGGATGGTCGGCGGCGACGTGTACGAGATCGTCGACTCCCCGTACGGCACCCGGGTGCTCATCGGTGACGTCCAGGGCAAGGGGCTGGCCGCGATCGGTGCGGGCTTCGCCGTGCTCGGCTCGTTCCGCGAGGCGGCGTTCCGCGAGCCGACGCTGACGGCGGTGGTCGACGCGCTCGAGGACGCGGTGGTGCGGCACAACGCCTTCGCCGAGCAGACCGGCGAACCGAGCCGTTTCGTCACCGCCCTGGTGCTCAGCGTGGACGCCGGCCTCGGCGGCGGGTCCGAGGACGGCGGCGTCGAGGGCGGGAGCGGGGTGCAGGTGATCAACTGCGGGCATCTGCCGCCGTACCTGGTGGGCGGCGAGCACACCGGTCCCGCGCCGATCGACGACACCGCCGTCCCGCTCGGCCTGGCCGATCTGGCGGACGGGCCGCGTACGGTGTCCTGGTTCGACCTGCCGCCGCACACCACGCTGCTCCTCTACACCGACGGCGTGACCGAGGCCCGCGACCGGGACGGCCGGTTCTACCCGCTCGACGACCGGCTGCCCGGTCTCGCCGAACTCCCGGCGGGCGAACTCCTGTCCGCGCTGCGTGCCGACATCGACCGCTTCTCGGCCGGCGCCCGCCGCGACGACATCGCCGCCCTCGCCCTGCGCCGCACCCCGACCCACTGGCGCCCGGGCACCCCGACCGGCCGCCTCGGCGCGGTCGGCTGACCAGCGGGTCCGCCCGCGACGCACCACCGCCGGCCCGGCCGAGCCCGACACCTCCGTCCCGCTCCGCCGGGCTTCATCGCGTCCGCCGGGCGCCTGGAAACGGTGCGTGACGCTTGGCCGACCGTTATCGGGGGTATGCCGGGCGGGAGGGGAGCGGGGGTCGAGGGGCGGGGCGGGGTTCGTACGGGGACAGGCAGTTGGAGCCGGCTGCGATCCAACGGCGGTGCCCCCCTGGCCGGTCGGCGCCGTGACCGCACAGCGGCCGGAATTCGCAGGCAAGTTCGGCCGACATGGTTGACCTCATTGAAGTGGGCATGGCAGGTTCGTCCGGCGCGGTTGTTCCCGACCGGTCGTACCGCGCAATCCCCCACGAGGAGACCCATGTTGAAGAGACTTGCCGCCGGCGTAGGCGTGAGCGCCCTCGCCGCCGGAGCGCTGACTTTCACCGCCACCCCCGCCCAGGCGCTCCAGGCAGGTGACCTGGCGTCCACCATCGCGCTGAGCAACTGCTCGGCGTCGCTGGTGCGCTACCCGTCCTCGGTCGACACCGACCGGGCACTGATGCTCACCAACGGCCACTGCCTGCCGACCATGCCGTCCGCCGGCCAGGTGATCCAGAACACCAGCGCCAGCCGCAGCGGCACCCTGCTCAACGCGGCCGGCAGCTCGCTCGGCACCGTCCAGGCGGACAAGGTGCTGTACGCGACCATGACGGGCACCGACGTCGCGCTGTACCAACTGACCGACACCTACGGCTCGATCACCTCCAAGTACGGTGCGACCGCGCTGACGATCAGTGACACCCACCCGGTCGACGGCTCGGCGATGTACATACCGTCGTCGTACTGGAAGCAGACCTGGAACTGCTCGATCAACGGGTTCGTCCCCACCCTGCGCGAGGACCAGTGGACCTGGCACGACTCGCTCCGGTACAGCACCGACTGCAACACCACGCACGGCACCTCGGGTTCGCCGATCGTCGACGCCGCGAGCAAGCGGATCGTCGGCATCAACAACACCGGCAACGACAACGGTGAGATGTGCACCCTCGACAACCCGTGCGAGGTGGCGGCCGACGGCACCACCACGGTCACCAAGGGCCAGAGCTACGGTGAGGAGACCTACTGGTTCACCACCTGCCTGGGCACCGGCCGGGTCATCGACCTGAACGTGAGCGGCTGCCTGCTCACCAAGCCGGCCGGCACCGCCGTGTCGGTCACCAACCCGGGCAACCAGGCCACCACGGTGAACGGTTCGGTCAGCCTGCAGATCCAGGCCAGCGGCGGCACCGCCCCGCTGACCTACTCGGCCACCGGCCTGCCGGCCGGCCTGTCGATCAACGCCTCGACCGGCCTGATCTCGGGCACCGTCACCAGCGCGGGCTCCTCCACCGTGACCGTCACCGTGAAGGACTCCACGGGCAAGACCGCCTCCACCACCTTCAGTTGGACGGTCAGCCCGGTCGGCACCTGCACCCCGGCGCAGCTGCTCGGCAACGCGGGCTTCGAGACCGGTTCCGCCGCTCCGTGGACCACCACCAGCGGCGTGGTCGACAACTCGGCGTCCGAGGCGGCCCACGGCGGCTCCTGGAAGGCATGGCTGAACGGCTACGGCTCCGCCCACACCGACAGCGCCTCGCAGACCGTCACCATCCCGGCCAACTGCAAGGCCACCCTCAGCTACTGGCTGCACATCGACACGGCTGAGACCACCACCACCACGGCGTACGACAAGCTCACCGTGACCGTCAACGGCACCACGGTGGCCACGTACTCGAACCTCAACAAGAACACCGGCTACACCCAGAAGACCGTCGACCTGTCCGCCTACGCCGGACAGAGCGTCACCCTGAAGTTCAACGGCGTGGAGGACTCCTCCCTCCAGACCAGCTTCGTGATCGACGACACCGCGATCCAGACCAGCTGACGGCAGTGAAGTAGGCGGGGCCCGGCGGAGGAACCAACCGCCGGGCCTCGCTTCGTGTGCACGGTCAGTTGCAGCGACCGCTGCCGCTGTAGCACGGCGTGTAACCCGAGGGCAGCGGTGCGGGCGGGGCGGGGTGCGACCGGTCGAAGTCGTGCCGCAGCAGTACCGCGAGGCCGAACAGCAGCACGACAGCGACGAGTTGGAAGGCGGCCGTCCACCTGGCCCGCAGCAGCGCCGCCACACCGGCGAGCAGCAACGAGACGATCAGCACCTTCCAGGTGAACGCCATCTGCGCGAGCGACACCCGGTCGGCGACGTCCGGCGATCCGCCGGCCGCCCAGACGTCCATGCCGTAGGCGAACATCCGGCCCACGACGACGACGCCGACCGCGCCGAAGGACAGGACGCCGAGGACGATGTCCACGGCGCGCGGCGGAGCGGCGGGCCGGCGCAGCATCCGCGACCGGCCGATCGGTGACGGTGTCGAGGGCATGGCGTCAGCCTCGCAGACCTGCCGACCCCGGCGCCTGAGTATGCGTACTCATGCACCGCCGGTCCCGTCCGGCAGGCGGGTCGGCACGTGGCCACGGCCGCCACGGCCGCCACGGCCGGCCACACCGGGCTCCTGGTCAGTGCGGGAGGGCCGCCAGTTCGGCGTTGGCGCGGGCCGTGACGGCGGTCAGGACCCGGGCGGCGGCAGCCAGGTCCTCGGCCGGGAGGTCGCCGTACAGGCGGGCGGTGAGCTCGTCAGCGGCGGCGCGGACGGTGCGGTTCAGCTCCTCGCCCGCGGCCGTGAGTTCCAGGTCGGCCCGGTCGCCGGCCGGCGCCGCCAGCAGCCGGGCGTCGATCAGCTCGGCGACCACCGCTTCGGCGGCCGCGTGGTCGATCTTCAGGCCGTCGGTCAGCCGGCCGATCACCTGCTCACGGTCGACGGCCCCGCCGGCGACGGCGTTGAGCGCCACCGACTGCGGGAAGGTGGTGCCGCTGGGGGCGAGCAGTCGCTCGAATGCGGCACGCGTGGCGTAGTGGGCGCGGCCGATGACCTGGCCGTTGAGGGGTGGGGTGGTGGACATGGCTACTCCCGGATCTCGGAATCGAGCGGAACATCGAGCAGGACTGCCAGTTCGCGGGCGAAGGCCTCGGCGCGCGCCCCTTCCAGGCCGCCGAGCGGCGCCAGCAACCGGTCGAGCAGCGGGTGGACGACATCGACGGCCCGCGCGGCGGCCTCGCGCCCCTCGGCAGTCAGCGACAGCCGGACGGCCCGACTGTCGGCCGGGTCCGGGGTGCGCTCCACCAGTCCGGCGGACTCCAGCGCCCGGGCCAGCTTCGACACGTAGAGCGGCTCCAGGCCGGTGTGGTCGGCGAGTTCGCGCTGGCTGGGGCGCAGCCCCGACCGGTGCATGCCGAGCAGCGACCCCAGCAGCGCGTACTGCGCGTGGGTCAGCCCCAGCGGAGCGAGGGCCCGGTCGACGGCCACCCGCCACTTCATCGACAGCCGCCAGACCAGGAAGCCCGGCGTCGGGCCCGCAACTGCTTCACTCATGGCAGATACGGTACATGGAGATTATGTCCATGGCTACTATTTGCCGCGGCCGTCGAGGTGAAGCGCCGTGGCGAGCGGGGCGCAGCGCCCAGTGTCGCGTCGGGCGGCCTTTGCCCGTCGAGGAGCGGCGTCCGGTGCGTGCTCTCGGCGTGCCGGGCGCAAGTCCTCGTACTGGACGTACTTGGGCTTGCGGCCGGTGCGGCGAGAGTGCGTGCCGGGCGTCGCGACGGGGCGAAGGCCGCCCGACGCGACACTAGGATGGCCGGATGAGCACCCGCGCCGACCTCGCCGCCGCAGCGCACCCGCACCGGCGCGACGGCGAGCGCCTGGAGGTCGCCGCCTCCGTCCTGGCGCTGCTCGCCGACCGGACCCGACTGGCCCTGCTGGAGCGCCTCGGCGAGGGCGAGGCCGATGTCACCACGCTGACCGAGGCCACCGGCGCCGCCCGCCCCTCGGTCAGTCAGCACCTCGCCAAGCTCCGCCTGGCCGGCCTGGTGGCCACCCGCCGCGACGGCCGCCGGGTGGTCTACTCACTGCGCCACGGCCACCTGCGACGCCTGGTGGACGAGGCGCTGAACGTCGCCGACCACCAGATCGGCTCCCTCCCCCCGCACGACTGAGCCCGCACGACTGACCCCGCACGGACCCCGCCACCACCAGGCCCCGGCCCAACATGTGCACAGGTACGCACATGTTGCTTACGATGGTCCCGTGCTCACCGTGCTGCGCAACCGCGCGTACCGCCACCTGTTCACCGCCCAGGTCGTCGCCCTGGTCGGCACCGGGCTGGCCACCGTCGCGCTCAGCCTGCTCGCGTACGACCTGGCCGGACGGAACGCCTCGGCGGTGCTCGGCACCGCACTGGCGATCAAGATGGTGGCGTACGTCGCCGTCGCCCCGCTGGCGGCCGCCCTCGCGGAACGCGTGCCGCGCCGCGCCCTGCTGGTGGCGATGGACCTGATCCGGGCCGGGGTCGCCGTCGGACTGCCGTTCGTCGACCGGGTGTGGCAGGTGTACCTGATGGTCTTCCTGCTCCAGGCCGCCTCCGCCGCGTTCACCCCGACCTTCCAGGCCACCATCCCCGAGGTGCTGCCCGCCGAACGCGACTACACCCGCGCCCTGTCCCTCTCCCGGCTCGCGTACGACCTGGAGAGCCTGTTCAGCCCGGCGCTGGCCGCCGCGCTGCTCACCGTGGTGCCGTACGGGTGGCTGTTCGGCGGGACGGCGGTCGGCTTCCTCGGCTCGGCCGCGCTGGTGGTCTCCACCGTCCTGCCGAAGCCGGCGCCGGTCGAACGGGAGGGCGGCGTCTACGCGAAGGCCGCCTTCGGCACCCGGCTGTTCCGGGCGACGCCGCGGCTGCGCGCCCTGCTCGCGCTCGACCTCGCCGTCGCCGCGGCGGGGGCGATCGTGTTCGTGGACACCGTGGTGGTCGTCCGCGACCACTTCCACCGCCCGGCCGGCGCGGTGTCGCTGGCCCTCGGCGCGTACGGCGCGGGCTCGATGCTCACCGCGCTGCTGCTGCCGCGGCTGTTGGCCCGGACCGGCGACCGGACGGTGATGCTGCCCGCCGGGTACGCGCTGCCCGCCGTCCTGGCCGGGGTCGCCGCGCTCACCGCGACGGCGCCGAGCGGCTGGTCGTGGACCGGCCTGCTGGTCGGCTGGGCCCTGATCGGGGCGGCCAGTTCGGCCGTGCTCACCCCCGGCGGACGGGTGGTCCGGCGCTCGGCCGCCGACGCCGACCTGCCGGCCGCCTTCGCCGCGCAGTTCTCGCTCTCGCACGGCTGCTGGCTGCTCACCTACCCCCTCGCGGGCTGGCTGGCCGCCGGCGTCGGCCTGCCCGTCACCGCGCTGCTGCTGGGGCTCGTCGCCCTCGCCGCAGCCCTCGCCGCCACCACCCTGTGGCCCGCCACCGACCCCGACCGGCTCGACCACCTCCACACCGACCTCCCGGCCGGCCACCCCCACCTCAGCGGCGCCCGCCCGACCCCCGCCGGCGCCTGGCGCCACGGCCACCACTACGTCATCGACCAGCACCACCACCACTGGCCCCGGGTGTCCCCCACCCACTGACCGAGGACGACCGGACCAGTGGCCCGCAAGCAGCAGGGCTAGGCGTGCAGCGCCCGGCTGGTGGCGGTGATCGGCGCGGGCAGGTCGGCGGTGCCGCCGCGCAGGTAGCGGTCGACGGCGGCGGCGGCGGAGCGGCCTTCGGCGATCGCCCAGACGATCAGCGACTGGCCGCGTCCGGCGTCGCCGGCCACGAAGACGCCGTCCGCCGAGGTCGCGAACTCCTCGTCGCGGGTGAGGTTCCCGCGGGCGTCATGGGTGAGTCCGAGCTGTTCGGCGATGCGGTTCTCCCGTTCGGGGCCGGAGAAGCCGAGGGCGAGCAGGGCGAGATCGGCGGGCAGGGTGCGTTCGGTCCCGGGCGTGGGGTGGCGGTCCCCGGGCGCCGCGGACGCGATCCGGACCCCGGCGAGGTGTCCGCGGCCGTCCGTCTCGAAGCCGACCGTGGTGGCGGTGAACACCCGGGGGTCCGCGACCGGCGCGCCGGCCTCCTCGTGCGAGGTGGTGACCCGGTACACCTTCGGGTGGACCGGCCAGGGCTGGTCGTCGGCCCGGTCGTGCGGCGGGCGGGGGTTGATGTCCAGTTGGGTGACGGCGGCGGCACGCTGGCGCAGGGCGGTGCCCAGGCAGTCGGCGGCGGTGTCGCCGCCGCCGACGATGACCACGGAGCGGCCCTCGGCGGAGAGCGGGGAGACCGGGTGGTCGCCCTCGTCGGTCCGGTTGGCGAGGGTCAGGTAGGTCATCGCCTGGTGGACGCCGTCCGCCTCCCGGCCCGGTAGGGCCAGGTCCCGGCAGGCGGTGGCCCCGATGGCGATCACCACCGCGTCGTGGCGTTCGCGCAGCCGGTCGGCGGGCAGGCCGTCGTCGCCGACGGCGGCGCCGGTGCGGAAGCCGGTGCCCTCGGCCCGCATCTGGGCGAGCCGCCGCTCCAGGCGGTGCTTCTCCAGCCGGAACGGCGGGATGCCGTAGCGCAGCAGGCCGCCGATCCGGTCGGCCCGCTCGTACACGGTGGTGGTGTGGCCGGCGCGGGTGAGCTGCTGGGCGGCGGCCAGTCCGGCCGGTCCGGAGCCGATCACGGCGACCCGGAAGCCGGTCATCCGGTCGGGCGGTTTCGGCTGGTCGGCGCCGGACTCCCAGGCCCGGTCGGCGATCTCCAGCTCGATGTTCTTGATCGTCACCGCGTCGGCGTCGATGGCGAGGACGCAGGCGCTCTCGCAGGGCGCCGGGCAGAGCCGCCCGGTGAACTCGGGGAAGTTGTTGGTGGCCAGCAGCCGGGCGGCCGCCCGGCGCCAGTGGTCGTCGGCGACCAGGACGTTCCAGTCCGGGATCAGGTTGCCCAGCGGGCAGGCGTGGTGGCAGAACGGCAGCCCGCAGTCCATGCAGCGGTCGGCCTGCTGATTGATGATCGGGAGCAGCGCGCCCGGGCGGTACACCTCCCGCCGGTCGTCCAGCCGCGCCTGCGGGTCGCGGCGCTCGCGCTGGCGGCGCGGGGTGGTGAGAAAGGCCTTGGGGTCTGGCATCGCGGCCTCCGGCAGGACGTGCCGAGCGGGCCGGTGACTGCACCGTGCTGGCCCGTGGACGCCCGCCCGAGTGGCGCGTCACCGTGTGGCCACCGTACGCCTCCCGACCGCCCTGCGCACCGTCCCACCTGCGGCACTGACGTGGGACGCGAGCGGCCGCCCTGCCCGGTGGGGGTCGGGCAGGGCGGCGAGGGGGTGCGGCCGGTGGCCGACCGGGGGCTCAGCTGTCGAAGCCGAGGCCCAGGCGGTCCATGGTGCGCAGCCACAGGTTGCGGCGGCCGGAGTTGCGGTCGGCGCGGTCGAGCGACCACTTGGTGATCTCGATGCCGGCCCAGCGGACCGGCTCGGGCGGGAAGGGCAGCGGCTTGCGGCGGACCATCTCCAGCGCGGTGCGCTCGGTGCGCTCGCCCGCGAGCAGGTCGAGCATCACCTCGGCGCCGAAGCGGGTGGCGCCGACGCCGAGGCCGGTGTACCCGGCGGCGAGCGCGACCTTGCCGTCGTACGCGGTGTCGAAGAAGGCGGAGAAGCGGGTGCAGGTGTCGATGGCGCCGCCCCAGGCGTGGGTGAAGCGCAGTCCCTCCAGCTGGGGGAAGGTCTGGAAGAAGTGCCCGGCCAGCGTGCGGTAGGTCGCCGGGCGCTGGTCGTACTCGGAGCTGACCCGGCCGCCGTAGTGGTAGACGGCGTCGTAGCCGCCCCACAGGATCCGGTTGTCGGCGGAGAGCCGGTAGTAGTGGAACTGGTTGGCGCTGTCGCCGATGCCCTGGCGGCCCTTCCAGCCGATGGCGTCGAGCTGCTCGGGGCTGAGCGGTTCGGTCATCAGGGCGTAGTCGTAGACCGGGACGGTGTAGGGGCGGATCCGCTTCACCAGCGAGGGGAAGACGTTGGTGCCGAGGGCGACCCTGCGGGCGAGGACCCGGCCGTACGGAGTGCGGACGGCCATGCCGGTGCCGGACTCGGCGAGGTCGGTGGCCGGGGTGTGCTCGAAGATCCGGACGCCGGCGTCCTGGCAGGCCCGCTTGAGGCCCCAGGCGAGCTTGGCCGGGTTGACCATGGCGACGCCGTCCTTGTCCCAGAACGCGCCGAGGTAGGTCGGGGAGTCGACCTCGGCGCGCACCTGGTCGGCGTCGAGGAAGACCCCGCCGTCGCCGAACTGCGCGGCGAGTTCGGCGAGTTCCTTCAGCTCCTCGACCTGGTACGGCTCGGTGGCGACGTCCAGCTCGCCGGTGCGCTCCCAGTCGCAGTCGAGGCCGTACTTGGTGACGGCGTCCTCGATGGCCTGGAGGTTCTGCGCGCCGAGCTCCTCCAGCCGGGCCAGCTCGTTCGGCCAGCGCTCCAGGCCGTTGCCGAGTCCGTGGGTGAGGCTGGCGGCGCAGAAGCCGCCGTTGCGGCCGGAGGCGGCCCAGCCGATCTCCTTGCCCTCCAGGAGCACCACGTCCCGGGCCGGGTCGCGCTCCTTGGCGATGAGGGCGGTCCACAGGCCGCTGTAGCCGCCGCCGACCACCAGGAGGTCGCAGCGGACGTCCCCGATGAGAGCCGAATTCGCCTCGGGCCGTCCGGGGTCGTCGAGCCAGTACGAGGTGGGCTTGACGTCCCGGAGGGAGTGGAGGGAGTGGACGGGGTCCATGGTTCTCAGTCCTTGGTCGGGGATGGTCGGCGTGGGGGACGGGTGCCGGTCCGGCGCCGGCCGCCCGGTGGGATCGGGGTGGCCGGCCGACGCCGGACCGCTGGGACGTCGGCGCGTCGCTTCGGTCGTCGGCGCGTCGCGCGGTCGTCGGTGCGTCGTTCAGTCGTCGCCGAGGTCGATCGCGTACACCTTGCGGAGCGTCTCGTGGACCGTCCAGGTGGTGCGGTCGCCGGCCCGCAGGACGGCCAGGTCGCCGGGCCCCACCTCCAGGGTGGGGCCGTTCTCGACCTCGACGGTGGCCCGGCCGCTGAGCACCACGAAGAGCTCGTCCGCCTCGGTGTCGGTGACCACGCCCGGGGTGATCTGCCAGATGCCGCGCAGTCGGCGGCCGTCCTCGGACTCCCAGACCACCTTGCCGGTGACCTCGGGGTCGCCGGAGACGATCTGGGCCGGGTCGAGCGGCTCGGGTTCGAGTTCGGCGTCGGGGACGTGCAGGGCGAAGGTGTCGATCATGCTTCGACGCTATCCGTCCGGGGGTGCGGGACGGAGCTGGCAAGCTGTCCCGTTTCGGCCGTGTCGCCTGACACCTCGTAGTCCGCGGTGGCGGCGGCGCGGGCGTCCTTGCGGCGGGCCAGCAGCGGGTAGAGCAGCAGCGAGCCGCCGACCACCACCAGGCAGTAGGTGACCGCCTGGGTGCCGCTCTCCACGTACTGCTCCCACGCGGCCCAAACGCAGATGGCCAGCAGGCAGCCCGCGATGCCGGTGAGGCTCCACCAGCCGCCGGGGATCCGGTACGGCCGCTCCAGCTCGGGCTCGCGGACGCGCAGCGCGATCAGCGCGGCGACCTCCAGCAGGATGCCGATGTTGGTCAGGAAGACGTCGAAAATGACCAGGTTGGAGAAGCTGCTGAGGCAGAACATCGCGTAGATCACCGAGGAGCCGACTATCGAGGCGATCGGCATCCGGTAGCGCTTGCTCTCCTTGGCCACCCACTTGGGGAAGTAGCCGTCGCGGGCCAGCACGAAGGGCAGCCGCGAGTTGGCGGCGAGCAGCGCCGAGAACATCGCCACGGCGGCGAACATGCCGCCGACGGTGACGGTGACCTGCAGCCACGGGCCGGCCAGCTGCTGGGCGATGTCCGAGAAGGAGCCGGCCTCCCAGCTGCGCCAGCCGTGCTCGCCGTCGGCGCCGACCGCGAGCGAGGCGATCGAGGGCAGCAGGTAGCCGACCATGATCAGGACGACCGAGAGGCCGAGCGCCTTGGGCAGGTGCTTGCGCGGGTTCTCCATCTCGCCGGCGATGTTGGACACGCTGTCCCAGCCGCAGTAGTTCCACATCACGATGAACAGGCCGGCGCCGAAGGCGTTCCAGGTGGACTGGTCCTGCGAGGCGGTGAACGAGGCGACCGGGTTGACGCCGTCGGTGATCAGGTGGCTGATGCCGATCACGGTCAGGATCAGCATCGGCAGCAGGCAGATCAGCGCGAACGCCACCGAGGACTCGCCGACCCAGCCGGCGCCCAGCAGGTTGAGCAGGGTGAACACCACGATCACCGCGATGCAGATCACCCAGTTGAGGTCGAAGCGCAGGTGGCCGAGCGTGAACAGGACGTGCTGACCGGGCGCGACCGCGCCCACCAGGCTCTGCAGGTAGCTGGTGAACAGCACCGGGTAGAGCGCCATGTCGACGAAGCTGCATATCCACGACAGCAGGCCCTGCTGGAAGGCCCAGAACCGGCCGAGTCCCCGCTTGACCCAGTGGTAGTAGCCGCCCTCCACCGGGATCGCGGTGCCGAGCTCGGCGCAGACCAGCGCGTGCGGCACGCTGTAGATCAGCGGGGTGACGATGATCAGCAGGATGGCCATGCCCGGCCCGGAGGTGGAGAAGAGCTCCTCGATGCCGTACGCGCCTCCGGAGACGCTGAAAAAGATCAACGCGACCAGCGCCAGCAGGCGCACGCGCTTCGGGGCTGGCCAGCGGTTCTCCGGCTGGCCGAGCGGCATCGTGGTCATTCTCACCTCAGGTTCCATGACGTCCATGACGGGAAGGACCGGCGGAGTCCCGTGATCACTCCGCCGGTGCCCTGAAGTCTGGCCATCGCTCCAGGCCCGGACAATCATGCAAGGTGTCAAGCGTCTTGTTGCGTCTCTGACAGCGTGTCCGCCCCCGGTACGATCACCCGGTGCCCCTCACCCGCAACGCGCCCACCAGCCCCGAGCAGCGCACTGACCACCGCGGCCGCCAGAACCGCCGGCTGCGCCTGCTGAGCATCGCCCTGCGCGCCGCCGCCGTCCTGCTGGTGCCGTGGATCGTCGTGCTCGGCCTCACCGTCAAGGGCCACTTCGGCGCCCGCAACCTGTCCAACTCCTGGGTCTGGCTGGACGTGATCGAGGTCGCCGCGCTGCTGCTGCTCGCCTCGATGATCCACCGGCGGCACCGGGCCACCAGCCCGGTAGCCTCCGCCACCGCCGTCCTGCTCGCGATGGACGCGTTCTTCGACCTCTGGTCCGCCCACCGCGGCGAGCCGTACCTGCTCGCCCAGGTCCTCGCGTACTGCGCCGAACTCCCCAGCGCCGCCGGACTCGCCGCGCTCTCCTGGTACGCGCTGCGCTGGGCGGCCGACAGCCCGGGCAGCCCCCGCCGCTGAGCGCCGTCACGGGGGCACTGCGGTCGCTGCGTCGCTGCGGTCACTGCCTCGCTGCGGTCGCTGCCGTCCCTGCGGTCACGGACCGGGCATCGGGTCCGGGGCGGGATCGGGGTCCGGTGTCGGCGGGTGCGGCGGCTCCGGCTCCGGCGGGTTGCTGTCCGGGACCGGGCGGACGACGGTACTCATCACGGCGCCTCCCAGCGGGCTGGTGACGGACGCGGGCCGACCCGGCGGGGCGCCCCACCGCCACCACTCCCATTTTCCCGCGCCCCCGCCGGGACGTCCGCTCAGCCGCGGCGCCACCAGCGGCGCGGCCGCTCGGCCTCCGAGCCTGCACCGGGCTGCTCCTCCGCGAGGGCGCGGCGGGCGGCGTCGGCCACCTGCGGGTCGTCGTACTCCTGGGAGACCACCTCGACCCGACCCGTCTCCCGGTCGTGCCGGACGGTGTCGAGCCCCATCCGCTCCAGGTCGGCGATGGCGTCCGCGTGGGCGGCGGTGTTGACCGCGATCATCCCGACCTTGGGATCACCGTCGCCGAGGGTGACCTCCTCGGCGAGCAGGACCTCCATCATCCGGTGCGCGGTCGGCGAGGGCAGGTCCTCGTCCACCGCGACGTGCAGCAGCAGGGTCTCCATGCCGGTGTCCAGCCACCGGGCGTGGGAGATCCACACGGTGCGCACGGCCGCGAACTCGCGCACCCGGCGCAGCAGCGCGTCCCGCAGGGCGACCGCGGCCGGGTGGGTGGACCAGGTGAGCCGCAGCCGCTCCCCCTGCGACTGCCGGCCGCGGCGGCGCAGCGTCCGGACGAGCAGCGGCAACGGCACGGTGGCGCTGCCGTGGTCGGAGAACAGCATCAGCCGGCCGGCCTCGGTGTCCCCGGCGATGTCGAGCAGTCGCATGACGTCGCAGTGGACGGACCCGGCCGCCTCCGCCAGCCGCACCTCGACGCAAGACTCGCTGACGTACCCCGGCAGCGCCGGATTGCCGGCGTCGTCCCGGAAGAACAGCACCGAGCCGTTCTCCCGGACCGGGACGAAGGCGCCGTGGTCGACCAGGGCCGCGAGCAGCAGGTCGGATTCGGTCGCTCCGGCGTCGCGGTCGAGGATGTCGGCGAGTGCCGAGTTGATAATCACCGGGCGAGCATAGGACAACCGAACATCCGGCCCACGGGGCGGTCCGAGGAGGAGAGTTGGACGAGCAGGAGTTCACCCACAGCACCGACGGCGAGGAGCTGCGCACCACCGTCGTCGCCCCGGACGGCGATCCGCGGCCCGGGACCGCCCTGCTGCTGCACGGCGCCGGTGTCAGCAGCAGCCGGCGCCTGCTCCCGCTGGCCCGGGCCTACGCGGCGGCCGGTCTGCGGGCGGTGGCGTTCGACTTCTCCGGGCACGGCGCGAGCACCGGCCGGCTGGCCGAACTCAGCCTGGAGCGCCGCTTTCTGCAGGCCCGTTCGGTGCTGGACCGGTTCGCCGGGGACGGGCCGCTGCTGCTGGCCGGGTTCAGCATGAGCGGCCAGACCGTGGCCGACCTGGCCGCCGACCTCGGCGAGCGGGTGCACGGCGTGGTCCTGGGCGCCCCGGCCGCGTACGCGCACGCGGCCTGGAAGCTGCCGTTCGGCGACCCGGCCTTCACCGCGACCCTGCGCACCCCCGACTCCTGGCGGGCCAGTCCGGCCTACCCCTCGTACGCCGCCTTCCGCGGCCGCTCCGTCCTGGTCGTCCCGGCCCACGACGCGGTGATCCCGTCCGGTGTCACCACCCGCATCGAGGACGCCCTCCGGCAGCGCTCGACGTACTCCCGGCTGACCTTCCCGAACTCCCCCCACCAGCTCGCCACCTGGCTCGCCGACCATCCCGCCGACCGCGACCACCTGGTCGGGCTCTCCCTCGCCCCGGCGGACGGCCGCCCGCAGGGCTGACCGCGCCCGAGGACGCGGACGCCGCCGCACCGGGGTCGGTGCGGCGGCGTTCCGGCCGGTCAGAGCGCGGCGGCCAGGCGGGTGCCCTGGTCGATGGCGCGCTTGGCGTCGAGTTCGGCGGCGACGTCGGCGCCGCCGATCAGGTGGGGCTCGAGGCCGCGGTCGCGCAGGTCCTGGTACAGGTCGCGGCGGGGCTCCTGGCCGGTGCACAGGACGACGGTGTCGACCGGGAGCAGCTGCGGCTCGCCGTCGACGGTCAGGTGCAGGCCGGCGTCGTCGATGAGCTCGTAGGTGGCGCCGGCGACCATGGTGACGCCGCGGTGCTTGAGCTCGGTGCGGTGGATCCAGCCGGTGGTCTTGCCGAGGCCGGCGCCGACCTTGCTGGTCTTGCGCTGGAGCAGGTGGACCTGGCGCGGGGAGCGGCGGCGGACCGGCCGGGCGAGGCCGCCGGGGGTGGTGTGCTCGGTGTCGACGCCCCACTGCTCGAAGAAGACGGCGGGGTTGCTGCTGGCCTGCTCGCCGGGGTCGGTGAGGTACTCGGCGACGTCGAAGCCGATGCCGCCGGCGCCGAGGATGGCGACGCTGTCGCCGACGGCGGCGCCGTCGCGCAGCACGTCGAGGTAGCCGAGCACCTTGGGGTGGTCGATGCCGGGGATCTCGGGGGTGCGGGGGGTGACGCCGGTGGCGAGCACGATCTCGTCCCAGCCGCCGTCCGCGAGGGTGTCGGCGGTGACGGCGGTGTTCAGCCGGACGTCCACGCCGTGGGCGTCGAGCTGGTGGCGGTAGTAGCGCAGGGTCTCGTCGAACTCCTCCTTGCCGGGGACGCGGCGGGCGATGTTGAGCTGCCCGCCGATCCGGTCGGCGGCGTCGAAGAGGGTGACGGCGTGGCCGCGTTCGGCGGCGGAGACGGCGAAGGCGAGGCCGGCCGGGCCGGCGCCGACGACGGCGAGGCGCTTGCGCAGGCGGGTCGGGGAGAGCACGAGTTCGGTCTCGTGGCAGGCCCGCGGGTTGACCAGGCAGGAGGTGATCTTGAGGCTGAAGGTGTGGTCCAGGCAGGCCTGGTTGCAGCCGATGCAGGTGTTGATGGCCTCGGGGGTGCCGGCCTTGGCCTTGGCGACGAAGGCGGGGTCGGCGAGCATCGGGCGGGCGAGCGAGACCAGGTCGGCGTGGCCGTCGGCGAGGAGCTGCTCGGCGAGTTCGGGGGTGTTGATGCGGTTGCTGGTGACCAGCGGGATCGAGACCGCGCCCATGACCTTCTTGGTGACCCAGGCGAAGGCGCCGCGCGGGACCGAGGTGGCGATGGTGGGGATGCGGGCCTCGTGCCAGCCGATGCCGGTGTTGATGATGGTGGCGCCGGCCGCCTCGATCTCCTTGGCGAGCTGGACGACCTCCTCGAGGGTGGAACCGCCGGGGACGAGGTCGAGCATGGAGAGCCGGTAGATCAGGATGAAGTCGAGCCCGACCCGCTCCCGGACCCGGCGGACGATCTCGATCGGGAAGCGCATCCGGTCGGCGTAGGCGCCGCCCCAGCGGTCGGTGCGGTGGTTGGTCGGGGCGGCGATGAACTCGTTGATCAGGTAGCCCTCGGAGCCCATGATCTCCACGCCGTCGTACCCGGCCGCCTGGGCCAGGGCAGCGCAGCGGACGAAGTCCTCGATCGTTCGCTCGACCTGCTCGTCGGTGAGCTCGTTGGGGACGAAGGGGCTGATCGGGGCCTGGAGCGGGCTGGGCGCGACCAGGTCCTGGTGGTAGGCGTACCGGCCGAAGTGCAGGATCTGCATGGCGATCCGGCCGCCCTCGCGGTGCACGGCGTCGGTGATGACGCGGTGCTCGGCCGCCTCCTCCTCGGTGGTGAGCATCGAGCCGCCCTCGAACGGCCGGCCGGCCTCGTTGGGGGCGATGCCGCCGGTGACGATGAGGCCGACGCCGCCGCGGGCGCGCTCGGCGTAGAACGCGGCCATCCGGTCGAAGCCGCCGGGCGCCTCCTCCAGGCCCACGTGCATCGAGCCCATGATCACGCGGTTGGGCAGGGTGGTGAAGCCCAGGTCGAGCGGGCTCAGCAGGTGGGGGTAGGTGCTCATCCGGGGCCTCCAGGCACGGGGGTGGTCATGCCTACGGTAGGGCCGGATACCCACGGGTTGCAACTAGTTGCATATCGCGGATGTCCGGCCCCACCGCTTACGCCGGGCAGCCGCTGTCGGCGATCACGAAGTACCCGGCCGAGGTCTCCTCCAGGGTGTGCGTGGTGTAGAGGTTCCACAGGCCCATGCTCTGGTTCGAGCCGTTGGCGTAGGCGTACCCGCCGCTCTGGTGCGCCCGCCCGGCCGCCACCTGGTTGTAGTTGTTGTCGGTGTGGCAGGTGGGCCGGAAGCCGGTGGTGGTCGCCGTCACCGCCGCCGACCGGGCCCCCTCCGCGCCGGTGGAGTCCACGGCCGCCACGGTGTACGCGTACGCGGAGCCCGCGGCCAGCCCGGTGTCGGTGTACGCCGTCCCGGTCGCGGAGCCGACCCGGGCGGAGCCGCGGTAGACGGCGTACGAGGCCGCGCCGGCCACCGCCGACCAGCTCAGCGAGGCGGTGGTGTCGGTGGCGCCGGTGACGCCCAGGCCGCTCGGGGCGGGCAGGCCGGTGGTGCCGCCGCCCGGGGCGGAGCCGTCGAGGCCCCAGAACAGACCGGTCCGGTACGTCGAGCAGATGGTGTCCAGGTAGTACGTGCCGGTCGCGCCGCACTGCCCGGTGCCGCTGCCCGGGTCCACCGCGAGGCCGTGCGCCATGCCGGCGATCGAGTACAGCTCGACCGCGGGCCGTCCGGCCGCGTCGTCGTACTCGCTGAGCGTGGTACCTCCGTTCAGGCTGAGGGTCGCGGACGCGGTCTGCCCGATGCCCCACACGTCGGTCCACTGGTCGCGCAGCTCGGTGCCGTTGACCGGTTTCACGGTGGTGTCGGCGGTGCCCTGCCAGATCGCCACCCGCGGCCACGGCCCGCTCCAGCCGGGGTACGAGCCGCGCACCTTGTCGCCCCACTGGCGCGGGGTCAGGCCCTGGTCGTTGTACTGGCAGCCGGACGCCGCCGTGGAGGA
Source organism: Kitasatospora cinereorecta (assembly GCF_024172095.1). GTDB lineage: Bacteria > Actinomycetota > Actinomycetes > Streptomycetales > Streptomycetaceae > Kitasatospora > Kitasatospora cinereorecta. The sequence goes on from NZ_JAMZDX010000004.1 coordinate 1,122,600, forward strand.
GGTCGCGCACTGCGCCGGGATGCCGGAGTCGACCGCGCCGCCGGCGAACACGTCCGGGTAGTCGGCCAGCAGGTCGGCGGCCATCCCGCCGCCCGCCGACAGGCCGGTCACGTACACCCGGCCGGGGTCGCTGCCGTACAGCGCGAGCGCCTTGTCGACCATCTGCTTCACCGACAGCGCCTCGCCGTTGCCCCGGGTGGACTGCGCCGGGTTGAACCAGCGGAAGCAGGACAGTGCGTTGTTCGCCGAACTCGTCTGCGGGTAGACCACCGCGAAGCCCCACTGGTCGGCGTACTGCGCCCAGCCCGCGTGCCCGTGGTAGTCGCTCGCGCTCTGCGAGCAGCCGTGCAGGGCCACCACCAGCGGGCGCCCGCTCGCCAGGCCGGTCGGCGCGTAGGCGTACATCGCCAGGTTGCCGGGGTTGGAGCCGAAGCCGGTCACCTGGGTCAGCGCGGCGGCCGAGGCGGTCGGCGCGGTGGCGGTGAGCAGCCCGGCGGCGAGCGCGAGGGCGCCGACGGCGGCGGAGATGAGTCGGTGGAGGCGGCGGGGTCCGGTCCGAGATGCCATGGGGACGCTCCGGGGTGGGGGTGGGGGTTGTGACGTGCATCATCGGAGCCCCGCCGCCCACCCGGTAATGGTCGTGCGATCCATCTCGCACTCCGCTCACATGTGACGCTCCGCCACCGCCCGGCGCCGCGGCCGGATCCCGCCCAGCGCCAGACCCGCCGCCGTCCCGAGCAGGGCGCCGCCGAACGCCAGGGCCGACGCCGCCGACCAGCTGGGCACGGTGCCGTGGGCCCACAGCAGGTACGGCGCCAGGGCCGCCGCCCCGAACACCGCGCCGAGCAGCACCGGCCCCGGGGAGGGGCGGCTCAGCCCGCCGAGTTCGCGCCACAGCAGTCCCAGGAACAGGAGCAGCCACAGCGACAGCACGGACACCACGGCGAGCGTCAGCGCGCCCGGCACCCGCCAGTACAGCCACGCCGCCAACATCCAGGCGAGCAGCAGCGCCTCACTGAACGCCAGGCCGCCGGCGAACCGGCGGCGGCGGTCGGGCGGTGCGCTGCGCACCCGGCGGGCGCCGACGGCGGCGAGAGCGGCTGCCCAGCCCACGGTGACGGCCACCGGCAGGCCCCTCCCCCAGTCGCGCGGTACGGCTGCGACGGCTGGGCGCTTCGGGTACCGCCGCACCGACCAGGAGCCGTCCGGCCCGCGGACGGCCAGTCCCCACCCCGGGTACTGGGCGAGCACGAACTCGCCGCCGTCGGTGTCGACCAGCAGCACCTGTGCCGGTCGCAGGTAGTCGCGGAGGGTGTCGTCCCACTGCGGACGGTCCGGATCGGCCGAGGTGCCCGTCGAGGTCGGCGCCGGGTGGGGCCTGGCCGGGGAGAGACCCCACGCGGGGAACGGGTCGAAGGCGGGCTGCCAGCTCGCCCCGCCGTCCTCGCTCACCTCGACCGCCGAGTGGTCGTCGAGCAGCCGGTAGCAGCGGGTCACGAGGGTCCGGGAACAGTGGCCCGCGGCGGGCGGCGGGCTGTCGTCCCGCGGGCCCGGGTCCTGCTCCAGCAGCGTCCAGGTGGTGCCGCCGTCGTCCGTGGTCCACCGGTCCTTGTCGACGTCCAGCACCGGGCGGCCCGCGGCGCTCCACAGCTCGTAGTGCTTGGGTATCTCGGAGGTGGCCGCCATCGCCAGGACCGCCAGCGGGACCGCCACCACCGCCAGCGACTCCCGCCAGCGGGCGGGGCGGCGGCTGCGCCGCCACAGCCACCAGGCCACCGCGAGCAGCGGAAGGGCCATCAGATCGGCCGGATCGCCCTTGATCCGACTGGGGACGCCGCTCGACGACCAGATCGCGGAGGCGATCGCACCGCCCGCCGGCCCGGACTTGGCCAGCGTGAACGCCACCGCCGTACCGGCCACGCCGAACAGCGCCGGCCCGTCGCCGCGCAGCCGCAGCAGGGGCGTGACCAGCAGCGCCAGCATCGGCGGCGCGACCAGCATCCACGCCAGGTCGCTGAGCTTGCCGGTGACCGCGCCCGGCCACCGCTCCTTGCCCACCCCGTCGTTGAACAGCAGCACCAGCACCGCGAGCACCGTCCCCGGCTGCCCGCTCCAGCGCAGCACCGCCCGGACCGCGGCCCATTCCCCCGTCGTCGCCATGGCGTACGAGTCTCCCGCTCCCCGATCACGCTTCCGGCACGCCGAGGTCCCGGTCCGCTTCCGTCCGGGTGGACCTCGGCGGGTGGGCGCGAGTGTTGCCGCCGCCTTCGGGCGGCCGCGGCCGATGGTGGTCGATGGTGGTCGACGATCCGCCACCGTCCGGAGGTCGCCATGCGCATCCTGTTCCTCGTCAGCGCGTTCAACAGTCTCAGCCAGCGGCTCCATGCCGAACTGCGGGACCTGCGGCACACCGTCGAGGTCCACGTGGCCGGGGACGAGGGGGCGCTCCGCGCGGCGCTCGACCGGTTCGGGCCTGACCTGGTGCTGGCGCCGATGCTGAAGTCGGCCGTCCCCGAGGACGTCTGGTCGGCGTACACCTGCCTGATCGTCCATCCGGGCCCGCCGGGCGACCGGGGTCCTTCCTCGCTCGACCGGGCGGTCCAGGACGGGGTCGCCGAGTGGGGGGTGACGGTGCTCCAGGCGGAGCGGGAGATGGACGCCGGACCGGTCTGGGCGTCCGCGTCCTGTCCGCTGCCGCCGGGATGCGCCAAGAGCGACCTGTACCGGGGCGAGGTGGCGGACGCGGCGGTGGCGGCCGCGCTGCTCGCCGTGGAGCGCTTCGCCGCCGGCGGGTACCGGCCGCAGCCGCAGCACGGCCCCGGCTGGCGGGAGCCGATCCGCACCCGGCCGTACCTGCGCCAGGAGCAGCGCCGGATCGACTGGTCCGCCGACCCGACCGAAGCCGTGCTGCGCCGGCTGCGCGCCGCGGACTCCCAGCCGGGCGTGCTGGACGAGCTGCTGGGCGCCGAGTGGTACCTGCACGGCGGGCACCCGGAGCCGGAGCTGCGCGGCCGCCCGGGCGCACTGCTCGCCACCCGGTCCGGGGCGGTGTGCCGGGCCACCGCGGACGGCGCGGTGTGGATCCCGGAGCTGCGCCGGCGGCGCACCCCGGGCGGACCGGAGACCTTCAAACTGCCCGCGGTGACGGCGCTCGGGGCGCTGCTGCCGAGGGTGCCGGAGGTACTGGCCCCGCTGATGGGGGCCGAGGGCCGCGCCCCGGCCTGGACGGACATCGGCTACCGCGAGGAGGGCCCGGTGGGCTTCCTGCGCTTCTCCTTCCCGGGCGGCGCGATGTCCACCGACCACTGCCGGCGGCTGCTGGACGCGTACCGCTTCGCGCTGGGCCGGCCGACCTCGGTGCTGGTGCTGGGCGGCGGGCGGGACTTCTTCTCCAACGGCATCCACCTGAACGTGATCGAGGCGGCGGCCGACCTGGCCCGCGAGTCCTGGGCGAACATCACCGCCATCGACGACCTGGTGGCGGAGGTGCTGACCACGACCGACCGGCTGGTGGTGGCGGCGCTCGGCGGCAACGCGGCGGCCGGCGGGGTGATGCTGGCGCTGGCCGCCGACGAGGTGTGGTGCCGTCAGGGCGCGGTGCTCAACCCGCACTACCGGCTGATGGGCCTGTACGGGTCGGAGTACTGGACGTACAGCCTGCCGCGCCGGGTGGGGGCGGCCGAGGCGGAACGGCTGACCGAACGGGCGCAGCCGGTGTCGGCCGAGGCCGCGCACCGGATCGGCCTGGTGGACCGGGTGCTCGCCTGTGCGCCGGCGGACTTCGGTCCGACGGCGGCCCACCTGGCGGGCCTGCTGGCGGCCTCGCCGACGGTGCAGGACCGGATCGCCGCGAAGAAGGCGGCCCGCGACGCGGACGAGCGGGCCCGGCCGCTGGCCGCCTACCGGGAGGAGGAGCTGGCGGTGATGCGCCGCCAGTTCCGCGACCCCGCCGCGCCGTACCACGCCCTGCGGGCCGCCTTCGTCCGCAAGCGCCCGGCACCCGCCGGGGCGGCCGCCCTGTGCTCCGGGGAGCACTGACCCGAACGGCCCCGCCGGGTTGCGTCCCTTCGGGCGACCCCTTCGGCTTTCCGGACCGGCGTTCGATCCGAAGCGTTGCTATGACTGTCTTTGAGCCATTTCGTCCGGCTCCCATCCCCGAGGAGGCATCCTCATGGGTGCTGCAACAACCGACACCGACGTGGTGCACATTCTCTGGATCAACGCGGGGCTCAGCTGCGACGGCGACTCGGTCTCCCTGACCGCCGCCATGCAGCCGAGCATCGAGGAGATCGTCACCGGCGCACTGCCCGGCCTGCCCAAGGTCGCGGTGCACTGGCCGCTGATCGACTTCGAGTGCGGCCCGGTCCAGGGCGCGGACAACTTCGTCGAGTGGTTCTTCAAGGCCGACCGCGGCGAGCTGGACCCGTTCGTCCTGGTCGTCGAGGGGTCCATCCCCAACGAGAAGATCAAGAAGGAGGGCTACTGGTGCGGGTTCGGCGACGACCCGGCGACCGGTCAACCCATCACCACCAGTGAGTGGCTGGACCGGCTCGCCCCAAAGGCGACCGGGGTGGTGGCGATCGGCACCTGCGCCACATACGGCGGTATCCACGCGATGGCCGGCAACCCGACCGGCGCGATGGGCGTGCCGGACTACCTGGGCTGGAACTGGAAGTCCAAGGCCGGCCTGCCGATCGTCTGCGTGCCGGGCTGCCCGATCCAGCCCGACAACTTCGCCGAGACGCTCACCTACCTGCTGTACCAGCTGGCCGGCTCGGCGCCGATGATCCCGCTGGACGACAAGCTGCGGCCGGCCTGGCTGTTCGGGGCCACCGTGCACGAGGGCTGCGACCGCGGCGGCTACTACGAGCAGGGCCAGTTCGCCACCGACTACGGCACGCCCGAGTGCCTGGTGCGGCTCGGCTGCTGGGGTCCGGTCGTCAAGTGCAACGTCGCCAAGCGCGGCTGGATCAACGGCGTCGGCGGCTGTCCGAACGTCGGCGGCATCTGCATCGCCTGCACCATGCCGGGCTTCCCGGACAAGTTCATGCCCTTCATGGACCCCCCGCCCGGCTCGCGGGTCTCCTCCGGCGCCAGTTCCGTCTACGGGTCGCTGATCCGCCGGCTCCGCGACATGACCCAGAAGACCGTCGACAAGGAACCGAAGTGGCGCCACACCGGCGGCCGGCTGACCACCGGTTACCGCCCGCCCTGGTGACGTCCGAGGGCCGCACGCCCACCGGCGTGCGGCCCGTCGCCGCCGACCTCCCCCACCCGTAGAGAAGGGCACGACACAGACGATGGCAACGACCACCCCGGCGGCCGGCGACGGCAGCGGCCTGACGGAGATGTCCTGGGACCCGATCACCCGGATCGTGGGCAGCCTGGGCATCCACACGAAGATCGACTTCAAGCAGAAGCGGGTCGCGGAGTGCTACAGCACCTCGTCCGTGTTCCGCGGCTACAGCGTCTTCATGCGCGGCAAGGACCCGCGCGACGCCCACTTCATCACCAGCCGCATCTGCGGCATCTGCGGCGACAACCACGCCACCTGTTCGGTCTACACGCAGAACATGGCGTACGGCGTGAAGCCGCCGCACCTCGGCGAGTGGATCATCAACCTCGGCGAGGCCGCCGAGTACATGTTCGACCACAACATCTTCCAGGAGAACCTGGTCGGGGTCGACTACTGCGAGAAGATGGTCCGCGAGACCAACCCGGGCGTCCTGGAGCTGGCCGAGCGCACCGAGGCGCCGCACGCCGGCGACCACGGGTACAAGACCATCGCCGACATCATGCGCTCGCTCAACCCGATCGAGGGCGAGTTCTACCGCGAGGCGCTGCAGGTCAGCCGCTACACCCGGGAGATGTTCTGCCTGATGGAGGGCCGCCACGTGCACCCCTCCACGCTCTACCCGGGCGGCGTGGGCACGGTGGCCACCGTCCAGCTGTTCACCGACTACCTGACCCGCCTGATGCGGTACGTGGAGTTCATGAAGAAGGTCGTGCCGCTCCACGACGACCTGTTCGACTTCTTCTACCAGGCCCTGCCCGGCTACGAGGAGGTCGGCCGCCGCCGGGTGCTGCTCGGCTGCTGGGGCAGCCTCAACGACCCCGACCACTGCGACTTCACCTACCGCAACATGACGTCCTGGGGCCGGAAGATGTTCGTCACCCCGGGCGTGGTGGTGGACGGCAAGCTGGTCACCAACGACCTGACCGAGATCAACCTCGGCATCCGGATCCTGCTCGGCAGCTCGTACTACGAGGACTGGCAGGGCAAGGAGATGTTCGTCACCCACGACCCGCTGGGCAACCCGGTCGACCCGCGCCACCCGTGGAACCAGCACACCATCCCGCAGCCGCAGAAGCGCAACTTCGACGACAAGTACAGCTGGGTGATGTCGCCGCGCTGGTTCGACGGCAAGGACTACCTCGCGCTGGACACCGGCGGCGGCCCGATCGCGCGCCTGTGGTCCACCGCCCTGTCCGGCCTGGTCGACATCGGCTACGTCAAGGCCACCGGCCACAGCGTCGTGATCAACCTCCCCCGCTCGATGACCAAGCCCGAGGTCACCTTCGAGTGGAAGATCCCGCAGTGGAGCAACGCCATCGAGCGCAACCGCGCCCGCACCTACTTCCAGGCGTACGCGGCCGCCGCCGCCCTGCACTTCGCCGAGAAGGCGCTGGACGAGGTCCGGGCCGGGCGCAGCCAGACCTGGGAGCGGTTCGAGGTGCCGGACGAGTCGATCGGCTGCGGCTTCACCGAGGCGGTGCGCGGCGTCCTCTCGCACCACATGGTGATCCGCGACGGCAAGATCGCCAACTACCACCCGTACCCGCCGACCCCGTGGAACGCCAGCGTCCGCGACAGCTACGGCACCCCCGGCCCGTACGAGGACGCGGTGCAGAACACCCCGATCTTCGAGGAGAACTCCCCGGAGAACTTCAAGGGCATCGACATCATGCGCGCGGTGCGCAGCTTCGACCCGTGCCTGCCCTGCGGCGTGCACATGTACGTCGGAGGCGGGCGGACCGTACAGACCATGCACGTGCCCACCGGCCTGAGCGGGCTGACCGCATGACGGCGGAGCAGACCGGGCTGCGGATCCAGGAGGCGCTGGACGCCCTGGCCGGCAGCGGTGCCGAGGAGGCCGGCGAGCAGCTGGTCCGCGACCTGATGGCGTTCTACGGCGAGGGGCTGGCCCGGCTGGTGCCGGCGGTGCCCCCGCCGACCCTGGCGCGGCTGCTGGACGATCCGGCGGTGGCCGGGCTGCTGCTGCTGCACGACCTGCACCCCGAGGACCTCGACGCCCGGATCTCCCGGGCGCTCGACGCGCTGCCGGAGCAGGTCGAGCGGGTCGGCTTCGACCCGGCGAGCGGCACGCTGCGGCTGCGCCGGACCGCCTCCGGCTGCGGGTGCGGCGAGCAGGAGGTGGAGGCCGCGCTCGCCTGCCACGCGCCCGAGGTGACCGCCGTCGAGCTGGAGCGCGGTCCCCAGCTGCTGCAGATCGCCACCCGTCCGCCGCTGGCCGCGGAGGCCCGATGAGCACCCGTCACATCTCCCGCGCGGGCACCTCGCTGCTGCGCCGGCTGCGCGAGCCGGCGCCGCCGCAGCCGGAGCGCTGCGAGTTCTGCGGCCGCGACCTGCCGCCCGGCCACCGGCACCTGGTGGACACCGAGGAGCGGGCGCTGACCTGCGCCTGCACCGCCTGCGGGCTGCTGTTCCAGCAGGCGGGCGCGGCCGGCGGCCGCTACCGCAGCGTGCCCGACCGCTACCTCACCGACCCGGACCGGGTGCTGGACGAGCGGGCCTGGTCGGTGCTGGGCATCCCGGTCGGCACCGCGTTCCTGTTCCGCAACGCCCGGCTGGAGCGGCTGGTCGCCCTCTACCCCGGTCCGGCCGGTGCCACCGAGGCCGAACTGGACGACGCCGCCTGGCAGGGCGCGCTCGGCGACAGCCGGCTGGCCGCCGCCCTGGAACCGGACGTGGAGGCCCTGCTGCTGCGCCGCACCGGCCACCGGGTGGAGTGCTACCTGGTGCCGATCGACGTCTGCTACGAGCTGGTCGGCCGGCTGCGGCTGTGCTGGCACGGCTTCGACGGCGGCGCCGAGGCGCGCGCCGAGCTGGACTCCTTCTTCGCCCGGTTGGCCGACCGGGCCCGCGACCTGCCCGCGGAGGTGGTGGCGTGACCGCGCTGTCCTTCACCTGCACCGGCGTGCGCTCCGACCCGTACGCGGCCTCGCCGACCCTGGTGTTCCGGCTGCGGATCACCGGGCCGCCCGACACCCGGGTGCACGCCCTCGCGCTCCGCTGCCAGCTGCGCATCGAACCGGGCCGCCGCCCGTACGCCCAGGCCGAGGGCGGGCGGCTGACCGACCTGTTCGGCGAGCGGGAGCGCTGGGCGACCACGCTCAACCCGATCCAGTTCGCCCAGGTCTCCCTGCTGGTGCCCGGCTTCACCGGGGAGACCGAGGCGGACCTGGTGGTGCCGTGCAGCTACGACCTGGAGGTGGCCTCGGCCCGCTACTTCCGGGCCCTGGACGGCGGCGAGGTGCCGCTGCTGCTGCTGTTCTCCGGCACCGCGTTCGCCGGCCCGGCCGGCTTCCAGGTCACCCCGGTGCCGTGGGACCGGGAGACCACCGTACGGATGCCGGTCCGGGTCTGGCGGGAGGCGATCGAGCAGCACTTCCCCGGCTGCGGCTGGCTGCGGCTGCCCGACGACCTGATGGACGCGCTGCTCGCCTACCGCTCCCGCCGGGCCCTGCCCTCCTGGGAGGCCACCGTGCGCGAACTGCTGGCCGCCGCCCCGGTCGCGGAGGTGGTCCGGTGAACGCCTTCCCCGCCGACATCGAGACCGGCTTCGCCGCCGCCCGGCAGATCGCCGACGCGGTGCTGCTCGAGGGCTACGTGCTCTACCCGTACCGCGCGTCGGCGGCCAAGAACCGGCTGCGCTGGCAGTTCGGCGTGCTCGTCCCGCCCGAGTACGGCGAGGTGGGCGGCGAGCACGTCCAGCAGCGCACCGAGTGCGTGATGGAGCCGCGCCACGACGACCGGCTGGCCGTCGAACTGCGCTTCCTGCGCCCCCAGCGGCGGACCGTGGAACGGTCCACCCCGGCCGGCGGGTACGAGCCCGTGGAGCGGCTGGAGCTGGCCGACCGGGTCCTCGTCCCGTGGGACGAGGGTGTCGAGGAGCGGATCGAACTGCTCGTCCCGATCGGCGAGTTGGCCGGCAACGGGGTACTGCGCGGATTCCGCCTGCCGGCCGCCGCCGAGATGGAGCTGATCCGCGAGAACGGCGTCGCCCTCGGCCGGGTGCTGCGCCGCCGCGAACAGATCGACGGCCTGCTGCGGTTGACCACCGAGGACCTCCCCGGACCGTACCGGGCCCAGCGGTTGACCGTGGTGGTGGAGAACGCCTCCACCTGGACCCCGGCGCCGGACGCCCGCCGGGAGGACGCGCTGCCGCGCTCGCTGGTCTCCACCCACCTGCTGATCGGGCTGGAGCACGGCTGGTTCCAGTCCGTCACCGACCCGCCGGAGTGGGCCCGGGCCGCCGTCGACCGGTGCCGCAACGAGCACACCTGGCCGGTGCTGGCCGGACCCAACGGCGGGCGCCGGGTCATGCTCTCCTCGCCGATCATCCTGGAGGACCACCCGCAGATCGCCCCGGAGAGCCCCGGCACGCTCTACGACTCCACCGAGATCGACGAGATCCTCGCCCTGCGCACCGCGGCCCTGACCGACCACGAGAAGCGCGAGGCCCGCGGCACCGACGAGCGGGCCGGCGCCGTCATCGACCTCGCCGACTCGATGCCGCCCGAGGTGCTGGAGCGCCTGCACGGCGCGGTCCGCGGGCTGCGCGAGATCACCGGGGCCTCGCCCGAGGCCGAACAGCCCTGGTGGGACCCGGGCAACGACTCCGCGGTCGACCCCGAGCGGGACCGGGTGGTGATCGACGGCCGCTCGGTCGGCGCCGGCAGCCGGGTCCTGCTGCGGCCCGGCCGACGGCGCACCGACGCCCAGGACCTGTTCCTGCACGGGCGGACCGGGATGGTCGAGGCGGTCCTCCACGACGTCGACGGCTCGGTCCACCTGGCCGTGACGGTCGAGGGCGACCCGGGCGCCGACCTGTGGCGGGCGCAGGGGCGCTTCCGCTACTTCCAGCCGGACGAGGTCACCCCGCTGGGCGACCCGCTTCCCGAGCGCGGCCCGCGGGCCGGGCACGGGCCGCTGGAGGGCGTGGCTCCCGGGGAGGGCATTGCTTCCGGGGAGATCGGGTGAGCGCGGACCCGGGCGGCGGCGCGGGCCGGGTGCTGGTCGCCGGGGTCGGCAACATCTTCCTCGGCGACGACGGGTTCGGGGTGGAGGCCGTCCGCCGGCTGTCCGCGCACCCCGTGCCGGACGGCGTCGAGGTCGTCGACGTGGGCGTACGCGGGGTCGACCTGGCGTACCGGCTGCTCGACGGCTACCGCACCGCGGTCCTGGTGGACGCCACCGCCCGCGGCGGGGCGCCCGGCACCGTCTACCTGATCGAGGCCGCCGCCGAGCCGGTGGAGGCACCGCTGCTCGACGGCCACCGGATGGGGCCGGACGCCGTCCTCGCCCTGCTCACCACCCTCGCCGCCGGCACCGGTTGCGAGCCGCCCGGCCGGGTACTGGTGGTCGGCTGCGAACCGGCGTCGCTGGAGGAGGGCATCGGGCTCAGTGCCCCGGTGGCCGCCGCCGTCGAGGAGGCGGTCCAACTCGTGCTGCGGGTCGTGGATGAGGCCGCGCGGCCCAAGAGAGAGGCGTCAGCATGCTGAAGAACCTGGTCTGTACGGCCGTGGTGGTCGCGGTCGGGGCCCTGGTCTGGCAGAGCCTGCCGGACATCAAGCGCTACCTCGCCATCCGGCGGATGTGAGGCGCGGATTGCTGCGAACGGTGTAGCCCCGGGCGCGGTGGCGGCGCGGCTTCGAGCCGTGACCGCCACCGCGCCCTGTAATGGGGGCCGGTTGCCGCGGATCGTGGGAAGGGGGCCGATGCACGAGATGTCGATCGCCGCCGCCGTCGTCGAGCAGGTGGACGAGGCCGCGCGCGAGCACGGCGCGCCCGGCGTCGCCCGGGTCCGGCTGCAGGTCGGCGAGCTGGCCGGGGTGGTCCCGCAGGCACTCGACTTCTGCTTCGAACTCGCCTGCACCGGAACGCTGGTGGAAGGCGCCGCGCTGGAGACCGAACAGGTCGCGGCGCGCGCCCGGTGCACCCCCTGCGCGACCGAATGGGCGGTCGGCATGCCACCGGACCTCGGCTGCCCGAGCTGCGCCGGCGGCGACGTCGAACTGCTGAGCGGCCGCGAGCTGCAGATCCTCGACGTCGAGTGGGCCGCGCCCGCGGGCGTCGGGGCCGATCAGGAAGAAGGCTGATGCCGATGTGCCGCACGGTCGATCTCCGTCAGGCGGTGCTGGCCCGCAACGACGACAGCGCCCGCGAGCTGCGGGCCGCCCTGGCCGCCCGCGGGACAGTGGCGGTGAACCTGCTCTCCAGCCCCGGCAGCGGCAAGACCGCTCTGCTGGAGGCCGAGTTGGGCCTGGCCCGCGAGCGGGGCGTCCCGGTCGCGGCGCTCACCGCCGACCTCGCCACCGAGAACGACGCGCTGCGCCTGGCCCGTTCGGGAGCACCGGTCAAGCAGGTGCTCACCGACGGGCTCTGCCACCTGGAGGCGGTGATGCTCGCCAAGCACCTGGACGGCTGGCTGCCCGAGGACACCCGGCTGCTGTTCGTGGAGAACGTCGGCAACCTGGTCTGCCCGGCCTCCTACGACCTCGGCGAGTCGCTGCGCGTCGTCCTGGCCTCGGTGACCGAGGGCGAGGACAAGCCGCTCAAGTACCCGACCGCGTTCGGGCTGGCCAACCTGGTCGTGGTGACCAAGGCCGACCTGGCGGCCGCCGCCGAGTTCGACGAGGCCGCGTTCCTGGCCGCCGTCGCCCGGGTCAACCCCGGGGTGGAGGTGGTCTTCACCTCGGCCCGGACCGGGCAGGGCGCGGGCCTGCTGCTGGACCGGGCGCTGGCCGTCCTGGACGGCGCCCGGCCGCACCGGCCGGTGATGGCCGCCGCCGCACCCGACCACGGCCACGGCCACGGCCACGGAGGACACCACCACGGGCCGGTCGCGGTGGAGGACCTCGCGTGACGAGCGGTCGGCGCACGCCCGACCTCGAACGGCGCCGGGTCGCCGTCCGCGGCCTGGTCCAGGGCGTGGGCTTCCGGCCGTTCGTCTTCACCCTGGCCGGCGAACTCGGCCTGGCCGGCAGCGTCACCAACACCGGCGAGGGCGTCCTGGCCGAGGTGGAGGGCGACCGCGCGGCACTGGACGCCTTCTGCCGCCGCCTGGCCGGCGACGCGCCCCCGCTGGCCCGGGTGGACTCGGTCGAGTACGCCCCGCTGGCCGCCACCGGCGCCGACGGCTTCACCATCGCCCCCTCCCGCGCCGACGGCCCGCGCACCGCCCTCATCCCGCCGGACGTCGCCGTCTGCGCCGACTGCCTCGCCGAACTGGCCGACCCCGCCGACCGCCGCCACCGGCACCCGTTCATCAGCTGCACCAACTGCGGGCCCCGGCACACCATCGTCACCGGCCTGCCGTACGACCGGGCCCAGACCACCATGGCCGGCTTCCCGATGTGCGCCGACTGCGCCCGGGAGTACGGCGATCCGGCCGACCGGCGCTTCCACGCCCAGCCGGTGTCCTGCCACGCCTGCGGCCCCCGGCTCTCGCTCACCGTGCCCGGACGCCCCGACCTCGCCGGCGAGGACGCCCTCGGCGAGGCGCGGCGGCTGCTGGCCGGCGGCGCGATCCTCGCTGTGAAGGGCCTCGGCGGCTACCACCTGGCCTGCGACGCCCGCAACGCCGACACCGTCGCCCTGCTGCGCCGGCGCAAGCAGCGCGGCGACAAGGCCTTCGCCCTGATGGCCCGTGACCTGGCCACCGTCGAGGCGCTGGTGGACCTCGGCCCGGTGGAACGCGAGCTGCTCACCGGCCCGGTCCGCCCGATCGTGCTGCTGCGCCGCACCGGCCCGCTCCCGCCCGCGCTCTCGGCCGCCGTCCCCCGCACCCCGGACCTCGGGGTGATGCTGCCGTACACGCCGCTGCACCACCTGCTGCTCGCGGCGCCCGGGCCCGACCTGCTGGTGATGACCAGCGCCAACCTCTCCGGCGAGCCGATCGTCACCGACGACGCCGAGGCGCTGGAGCGGCTCGCCCCACTGGTGGACGGATGGCTGGCCCACGACCGCCCGATCCGGGTGCCCTGCGAGGACTCCGTGGTGCGGGTGGTGGACGGCGAACTGCTGCCGCTCCGTCGCTCCCGCGGGTACGCGCCGCTGCCGCTGCCGCTCCCCGTGCCGGTCCGCCCCGCCCTGGCCGTCGGCGGCGACCTGAAGAACTGCTTCGCACTCGCCCGCGGCGGCTACGCCTGGCTGTCCGGCCACATCGGCGACATGGACGACCTGGCCACCTTGCGCGCCTTCGACCACGCCGTCGACCACCTCGGCTCGATCACCGGCGTACGGCCCGAGTTGCTGGTCACCGACCGCCACCCCGGCTACCGCTCGGTCCGGCACGCGGAACGCGCGGCGGCCGGCCGCCCGGTCCACCGGGTGCAGCACCACCACGCCCACATCGCCGCCGTGATGGCCGAGCACGGGCTGGACGGCAGCCGGCCCGTCCTCGGCCTCGCCTTCGACGGCACCGGCTACGGCGAGGACGGCGCGGTCTGGGGCGGCGAGGTGCTGCTCGCCGACTACGACGGCTTCCGCCGCCTCGCCCACCTCGGCTACGTCCCACTGCCCGGCGGCGACGCGGCCGTGGAGCGCCCGTACCGGACCGCGCTGGCCCACCTGCGCGCCGCCGGCCTCGCCTGGACCCCCGGGCTGCCCCCGGTCGACGCCTGCCCACCCGACGAACTGCGGATCCTGGACAAGCAGTTGGCCCGCGACCTGAACTGCGTGCCGACCTCCAGCATGGGCCGGCTGTTCGACGCCGTCTCCTCGCTCGCCGGGATCTGCCACCGCTCCGGCTACGAAGCCCAGGCGGCCATCGAACTGGAGGCCGCGGCAGCCGAGTTCGGCCCCGCAACCGGGCCTGGCGGCGGGTACGCCTTCGCGCTGCAACCGGCCGCGTCCGGCTGGATCGCCGACCCCGGCCCGCTGCTCGCCGCGGTGGTGGCCGACCTCGCCGCCGGCGCGCCCGCCGGGCTGGTCGCCGCCCGCTTCCACACCGCGGTGGCCGACCTGGTCCGCGCGGTCTGCGCGGCCGCCCGGGAGCGGCACGGCACCACCACGGTGGCGCTCAGCGGCGGGGTGTTCGCCAACGCGCTGCTCTCCTCGGCCTGTGCACAGGGCCTCGGGGAGGACGGATTCACCGTGCTGCGGCACCGCCGGGTGCCGCCCAACGACGGAGGGCTGGCCCTCGGCCAGCTGATGGTGGCCGCCCGCTCGGCGGCCGCCCGGGAGGAGTGACAGCGGATGTGCCTGGCGGTGCCCGGCAGGGTGACGGAGGTCGCGGAACGCGACGGAACGCTGATGGCGGTGATGGACTTCGGCGGCGTGGTCAAGGACGTCTGCCTGGAGTACCTGCCCGACCTCGCGGTCGGCGAGTACGCCATCGTGCACGTCGGCTTCGCGCTGCAGCGCCTCGACGAGGAGTCGGCCCGGCGAACGCTCGACCTGTTCGCCGAACTCGGCTTGCTGCAGGAGGAGTTCGGCGACCCGTGGGAAGCGGCGCGAGCGGCGAAGGAGGCAGGGCGGTGAAGTACCTGGAGGAGTTCCAGAACCCGGAGCTGGCCCGCGGTCTGCTCGCGGACATCAGGGCGACGGTGACCCGCCCGTGGGCGCTGATGGAGGTCTGCGGCGGCCAGACGCACACCATCATCCGTCACGGAATCGACCAACTGCTGCCCGACGAGGTCGAGTTGATTCACGGACCGGGCTGCCCGGTGTGCGTCACCCCGCTGGAGGTGATCGACAAGGCGCTGGAGATCGCCGCCCGTCCCGGAGTGATCTTCTGCTCCTTCGGCGACATGCTCCGGGTGCCCGGCACCGACCGCGACCTGTTCCGGGTCCGCGGCGAGGGCGGCGACGTCCGGGTGGTCTACTCGCCCCTGGACGCCCTGCGGATCGCCGAACAGAACCCGCAGCGCGAGGTGGTGTTCTTCGGCATCGGCTTCGAGACCACCGCCCCGCCCAACGCCATGGCCGTCCACCAGGCCCGCAAGCGCGGCATCCGCAACTTCAGCATGCTGGTCTCGCACGTCCGGGTGCCCCCGGCGATCGACGCCATCATGAACTCCCCCGACTGCCGGGTGCAGGGCTTCCTCGCCGCCGGCCACGTGTGCAGCGTGATGGGCACCGGCGAGTACCCCGAACTGGCCGAACGGCACCGGGTCCCGATCGTCGTCACCGGCTTCGAACCCCTCGACATCCTGGAGGGGATCCGGCTCACCGTACGGCAGTTGGAGCGCGGCGAGCACACCGTCGAGAACGCGTACGCCCGTGCCGTCCGGCCCGAGGGCAACCCGGCCGCCCGGGACATGCTGGAGGACGTCTTCGAGGTCGCCGACCGCGCCTGGCGCGGCATCGGCGTGATCCCCGCCAGCGGCTGGCGGCTGTCCGAACGCTACCGCGACCACGACGCCGAGTACCGCTTCGACGTCCACTCCATCGCCACCTGCGAACCCGCCCGGTGCCGCAGCGGCGAGGTCCTCCAGGGTCTGATCAAGCCCCACCAATGCGAGGCCTTCGGCGCCGACTGCACCCCGCGTACCCCGCTCGGCGCCACCATGGTCTCCAGCGAGGGCGCCTGCGCCGCCTACTACCTCTATCGCCGGCTCGGCACCCCGGCCGCACCCCGGGAGGCGAGCCCCGTTGGCTGACACCTTGGCTGACACCGAAACGCTCACCGGCCCGGCGCCGACCGCCGCACCGGACTTCGCCGGCTACAGCTGCCCGCTGCCGCTGCGCGACCACCCCCGCGTGGTGATGGGCCACGGCGGCGGCGGAGCCCTCTCCGCCGAACTCGTCGCCCACCTGTTCGCCCCCGCATTCGGCAACCCCCTGCTGAACGGCCTCGCCGACTCCACCGTCGTCGAACTCGGCGGCGCCCGACTCGCCTTCTCCACCGACTCGTACGTGGTCCGACCGCTGTTCTTCCCCGGCGGCTCCATCGGCGACCTCGCCGTCAACGGCACCGTCAACGACCTCGCCATGAGCGGCGCCCGCCCGGCGTACCTCTCCTGCGGGTTCATCCTGGAGGAGGGCGTGGAGACCGCCGTCGTCGCCCGGGTCGCCGACGCGATCGGCGCCGCCGCCCGCACCGCCGGCGTCCAGATCGCCACCGGCGACACCAAGGTCGTCGAAGCCGGCCACGGCGACGGCATCTACCTCAACACCGCCGGCATCGGCCTGGTCCCCGCCGGCGTCGACATCCGCCCGCAACGCGCCGCCCCCGGCGACGTGGTCATCGTCAGCGGCGAGATCGGCCTGCACGGCGTGGCCATCATGAGCGTCCGGGAGGGCCTCGAGTTCGGGGTCGAGATCGAGAGCGACTGCGCCGCCCTCGGCGGCCTCGTCGACACCATGCTCGCCGTCACCCCCGACCTCCACGTCCTGCGCGACCCCACCCGCGGCGGACTCGGCGCCGCCCTCAACGAGATCGCCTCCGCGGCCGGCGTCGGCGTCGAGATCCGCGAACGCGCCGTCCCCGTCCCCGCCGCCGTCGCCAACGCCTGCGCCGTCCTCGGCCTCGACCCCATGTACGTCGCCAACGAGGGCAAGCTCGTCGCCTTCGTCCCGCGCGAGCACGCGGACGCGGTGCTGGCCGCCATGCGGAGCCACCCACTGGGGGCGCGGGCCGCCGTCATCGGCGAGTGCGTGCCCGACCACCCCGGCATGGTCGTCGCCCGCACCGCCCTCGGCGGCACCCGGGTCGTCGACCTCCCGATGGGAGAGCAACTCCCGCGTATCTGCTGACAATTGGCGCCGACCACAGGGGCGCGAGGAACTGCGCGACCAGCCATCGCTCTACCTGAGTGCATGGTCGGCCGCGCAGTTCCTCGCGCCCCTGACAATGGATGCTCTCTGGTGCACCGCGCAGCCGACTTGTACGGTGGCGCCGGGAGGTCCGGGGGATGACTGGTGGTCGGCTGCTGGCGGTGAGCGACCTTCACGTGTCGCACCGCGAGAACCGCGAGATCGTCAAACAGCTCGAACCGTCCTCCGACGACGACTGGCTGCTCGTCGCCGGCGATGTCGCCGAACTCACCACCGACATCGAGTGGGCGCTCACCCACCTCGCCGACCGCTTCGCCCACGTGGTGTGGACCCCCGGCAACCACGAGCTGTGGACCCACCCCGACGACCCGGTCCAACTCCGCGGCGAGCACCGCTACCGCCATCTGGTGGAGCTGTGCCGCGGTCTCGGCGTCACCACGCCCGAGGACCCGTACCGGCTGTGGAACGGCCCCGACGGCCCGGTCCGGATCGCACCGCTGTTCCTGCTGTACGACTACACCCTGCGCCCGCCCGGCGCCGCCACCAAGGCGGAGGCGCTGGCGATGGCGTACAAGGCGGGCGTGGTCTGCACCGACGAGTTCCTGCTGCACCCCGACCCGCACCCCACCCGCGACGCGTGGTGCCGGGCCCGGGTGGCGGCGACGGAACGGCGGCTCGCGGCGTGCGACCCGGGCATCCCGCTGGTGCTGATGAACCACTTCCCGCTCGTACGCCAGCCCACCGAGGTGTTGCGGTACCCGGAGTTCGCGCAGTGGTGCGGCACGGAGCTGACCGCCGACTGGCACCTGCGCTTCCGGACCTCCGCCGTGGTCTACGGCCATCTGCACATCCCCCGGCAGAACCACTTCGACGGCGTCCGCTTCGAGGAGGTCTCGCTCGGCTACCCGCGCGAGCGCCGTCGTCACCCGTCCACCCGACCGCTGTTGCGCCAGGTGCTGCCCGCGCCGGCCGGCTCCTGACCTCGCCCGCCTCCGGCGCCGAGCGCGTACGGTGGTACCGACCATGCGGGGCACGCCGTCGAGGGAGCCGATGAGCATTAACCAGCAGGGCCTGTTCCGGCTGCGCAACGTCGCCACCGGCGAGTTGCTGGAGGTCGCCGAGGGCTCCTCCCGCAGCGGGGCCCGGGTCCGCCGGGCACCGGACGACGGTTCGGCCGCCCAGCGGTGGCGGATCAGCCCGGTCCACCCGGGCGCCGCCCTCTACCACCTGGAGAACGCGGCCAGCGGCAAGCGCCTCGACGTGAGGGGCGCCGCCACCGAGAACGGCGTCCCCGTCCAGCAGTGGTCGGCCAACGCGTTCGGCGCCCAGGAGTGGCTCCTCGAACGGCACGACGACGCCCCGGACACCTACACCCTGGTGGCCATCATCAGCGGCAAGAACCTCGACCTCACCCCCGAAGGCCTCGCCCACCAGTGGGAGGACACCGACTCCCCCACGCAGTGGTGGCACCTCGAACCCGCCTGACCGGCCCGGACGCTACCCGGGCGGCCGCACCCACGGCGCGAGTCGCTCCCCCGGGCCGAGCGGCTCCCGCCAGTACCGGTACACCGTCCCCGGGACGACGTCGAGCCCGCCTGCCGCGATCAGTCCGGTGACCGGCCCGGTCCCGCCTGCGTCCGCCTCGAAGGCCACCAGGACCGCCGGCGCCGCCCCGAGTTGGCGGATCACCCGGGCCCGTTCCTCCGCCGTCGGCTCCCGGAACACCGGGTCCTGGAAGAAGCCCGGGCAGCAGACGAGGAGCGGGGCGGCGAAGACCAGCTCCAGCCCGTGGGCGTAGGTCAGGTCGTGGCCGGCCCCGAGCCTCAGCCGTCCCGGGTCCCAGGACACCACGTCCCAGTCCCACCAGGAGCCTTCCGGCAGCTCGACCACCATGGACGGTCTCCGGACGTCCTCAGCCGAGGATGCCGCGGCGGTAGGCGGTGGCGACGGCGGCGGCGCGGTCCTTGGCGCCGAGTTTGGCGAAGATGTGGCTGAGGTGGGTCTTGACGGTGGCTTCGCTGACGAAGAGGGCGGCGGCGATCTCGCGGTTGGAGGTGCCCTCGGCGACCAGGCGCAGGACGTCCTGCTCGCGGCTGCTGAGGCTGGTGGCGCCGTCGTCGGCGGGGGTGCGGACGTGGGTGACCAGCCGGGAGGCGACGGCCGGGGAGAGGACGGTGCGGCCCGCCGCGGCGGCGCTGACGGCGGTGAAGAGCTCGTCGCGCGGCGCGTCCTTCAGCAGGTATCCGGTGGCCCCGGCCTCGATCGCGGGCAGGGTGTCGGAGTCGGTGTCGTACGTGGTGAGCACGAGCACCCGGGAGCGCAGCCGACGGCGGGTCAGTTCGGTGATCGCCTCGACTCCCCCGCCGCCGGGCATCCGCAGGTCCATCAGGACCACGTCGGGGTCGAGTTCGGCGGCCAGGGCGACGCCGTGGACGCCGTCCGCGGCCTCGCCGAGCACGCGGAAGTCCTCGCTCGCGGCGAACATGCCGCGCAGCCCGTCCCGGACGACGGGGTGGTCGTCGACGATCAGCAGGGTGATGGGTGCGGTGTGGTCAGCCATGGCGCACCAACGGTACGCGGGCGCTGATCGCGGTGCCGTAGCCGGGTTCGGATTCGACCTCGAGGACGCCGGCGACGCGCTCCGCGCGGGCCCGCATCCCGGCGAGTCCGAAGCCGCCGTGGACGGTGGGTGCGGGCCGGTGGGCCGGGTCGAAGCCGCGGCCGTCGTCGCGGACGTCGAGGCTGACTTCGTCGTCCATGAAGGTCAGGGTGACGCCGACCCGCCCGGCGCGGGCGTGCCGGGCGGTGTTGGCCAGTGCCTCCTGGGCGATCCGCAGCAGGGTGCCTTCGAGTTCGGCGTGCAGCGGTGCGACGGTGCCGGCGACGGTGAAGGCGGCGGGCACCCCGGCGGCGGCGGACCAGCCGTCGACGACCTTGGCGAGCGCGGCCGGCAGGTCGTCGTGTTCGAGTTCGCTGGGGCCGAGGTCGCGGACGGAGCGGCGGGCCTCGCCGAGGCTGTGCCGGGCGAGCGCGGCGGCCCGGTCGAGGTGGGTGCGTGCGGCGTCCGGGTCGGGGCTGTCGGTGGCGGCCTGGAGTTGGGTGACGATGCCGGCGAGGCCCTGGGCGATGGTGTCGTGGATTTCGGCGGCGAGCCGGCGCCGCTCGTCGGCGACGCCCGCTTCCCGGGCCTGGACGAGGAGTTGGGCGTGCAGCCCGGCGTTCTCCCGGAGGGCCCGGGCGAGCCGGGCGTTGGCGTCCTCGAGTTCGGCGATGGCGGCGGCCTTGGCCCGGACGTTCTCGGCCTCCTGCGCGGACAAGTGCTGGAAGGCCAGCGACAGCGAGGAGTTGAGGGCGAAGAGCGCGGCGAACGCGATCCAGTGGGTGCGGTCGACCGGCGGCAGTCCGCCGGACTGGGAGCCGGCCATGGTGGCGGCGGTGACCACCAGTCCGATCCGCACCGCGCGGCGGGGCAGCAGCCGGTCGGCGTCGAAGTAGCCGAGCACGGCGTACACCGCGAAGAAGGGGTTGAGCCAGGTCAGGACGGCGGCGAGGACGGTCCGCAGGACGTAGTGGACGACGCCGGCCGGCCGGCCCGTGCCGCGCCCGAGGTGCAGCACCAGGGCGGTGGCGACCAGTCCGGCCGCGGTGAGCTGCGCGGCCCGGCTCATCAGCAGGCCCGCGGTGGCCGCGGACAGCAGCGTCCCGGCGGCGAGCAGGGCGTACGGTCCCCAGCGGAAGAACCGGTCCCACCGCACCTCGACCGTCCCTGCCCGGTCCGTCCCGACCCCGCCCGCTCCGACCTCCACCGTCGACTCCATCACCTCTCCCTCCCCGCGCCGCTGCGTCTCACTCCCAGCGGAACCAGCGGGCGGCCGCCCCCAGCAGGACGATAGCCCACGCGGCGAGCACGCCCAGGTGCATCCAGCCCGGCCAGTCGCCGGCCGAGGCGCGGGACAGGGCCTGGGCCGCGGCGCCGAACGGGGCGACCTCGACCACCCGCTGGAGCAGCGCCGGCATCTGCTGGACGGGCAGCCACACCCCGGCGGTGAACATGGTCGGGAAGAACACCACCGAGCTGACGGCGGCGCAGATCCGGGTGGTCCTGGTGAGTGCGGCGATGGTGGAGCCGAGGGCGAGGGCGGCCAGGGCGGCGAGCGCGAGGGCGAGCAGGTAGCCGAGGGGCCGGCCCGGCAGCGGGACGTCGAAGGCGATCCGGCCGACCGCGACGACCAGGGCGGCCGAGCCGAGCGCGACGGCGCCGTGCAGGGCGATCTGCGCGGTGAGCAGGGCGGCGGGCCGGATCGGAGTGGTGGCCATCCGGCGCAGGATGCCGCGTTCGCGGTAGGCGCTGATCACCTGGGGCATGGCCTGCAGTCCGGAGATGATCAGCGCGAGCAGGACGGAGACGGGGACGTACAGGTCGATGGTGCGCCGTCCGCCGAGCGCGGGGCTGGGGTCGCGGAAGGCGGGGATCAGGCCGAGGACGACGAGCAGCAGTGTGGGGAAGACGGCGATCCAGAAGATGCTGGCGGGTTCCCGGCGCAGCAGTCGGGCCTCCGACTTCAGCACGGCGAGCGGGACGGACACGGTGGGGGTGGTCATCTCAGGCCTCCGTGGCGGTGGTGCGGTCGGGGACGGCCGGCGCGTCGTCGCCGGTCAGGTCGAGGAAGGCGTCGTCCAGGCCGACGTCGGTGACGCGGAGCCGGTCGGCGGTGACGCCGTTGCGGGCGAGCAGGCCGACCAGGGCGTCGACGGTCTCGTCGGTGCCGTTGATCACCAGTCGACCCTCGCGCTGCCGGACGGCGGCGACGGCCGGCAGTGCGGCGAGTTCGCGTGGGTCGAGCGGGCGCGAGGGGGTGAGCGAGATCTCGGTGTTGGCGCTGGACCGGGCGACCAGGCCGCTCGGGGTGTCGAGGGCGGCGATCCGCCCGTCGCGCAGGACGGCGATGCGGTCGCACAGCCGCTGGGCCTCGGCCATCAGGTGGGTCACCAGCAGGACGGTCACGCCGCTGTCCCGGACGTCCTCGATGAGCCGCCAGGTGTCCTGGCGGGCACGCGGGTCGAGGCCGGTGGTGAGTTCGTCCAGGACGACCACCCGGGGGTTGCCGACCAGGGCGAGCGCGATGAACAGGCGCTGCTTCTGACCGCCCGACAGCTTCGCGAAGCGCTGGTCCAGGTGGCCGTCGAGGCCGAGGCGCTCGGCGAGGGTGCGCCAGTCGGCCGGGCGGCGGTGGCAGAGGCTGTGGAGTTCGAGCGCCTCGCGGACGGTGATCTTCGGCTGGAGTTCGCTCTCCTGGAGCTGGGCGCCGAGCAGGCGGGTGATCGCCTCGCGGTCGGTGTGCGGGTCGAACCCGGCGACCCGGACCCGGCCGCCGTCGGGGCGGCGCAGGCCCTCGACGCACTCGACGGTGGTGGTCTTGCCGGCGCCGTTGGGGCCGAGCAGTCCGAAGATCTCCCCCTCCCGGACGGTGAAGGACACTCCGTCGACCACGGCTCGGCCGCGGTAGGACTTCCGCAGGTCGTGGACCTCGATGATGGCTGTGTTCGGCATGCATCGAGAATCCCGCCGCGCCGCGTCCGCGACCATCGGCCGCCCGGCCAGAACCGCCATCAGCCGATCGGCTGATGCCGCCCCTCCCCCACCCGGCACCTGCCGTCAGCCCATCGGGCCGTCGGAGGACCGTCAGCCCGTCACCGCGTCAGCCCGTCACCGCGTCAGCCCGTCACCGCGTCGGCCCGTCGCCGCGTCAGCCCATCAGCGCGGCGGGCGGTTTCCCGTCGGGCGCTTCGCCCTCGACCGCCTCGCCGTCGAGCGGCTGCTCGGCCCAGATGGTCTTGCCGCGGCGCGAGAAGCGGGTGCCCCAGCGATCGGCCAGGTGCCCGATGATGAACAGGCCGCGGCCGCCCTCGTCGGTGCTGCGCGCCCGCCGCAGGTGGGGTGCGGAGTTGCTGCTGTCGGAGACCTCGCAGATCAGCTCCTGGTCGAGGATCATCCGCAGCCGGATCGGCGGGGTGCCGTAGCGGATGGCGTTGGTGACCAGCTCGCTGACGATCAGGTTGGTGGAGTCGACCAGGTCGCCCAGTCCCCAGGAGCCGAGTTGCCGGGCCACCCCTCGCCGGGCCTCACGGACCACGGCGGGGTTGTCCTGGAAGGTCCAGGAGGCCACCCGGGCGGTCTCCAGCGCGTGGGTGCGCACCAGCAGCAGCATCACGTCGCTCTCCGGCTGGGCGGGGACCAGGGCGTACGCGGCGCCGTCGCAGAGGGCGCGCAGGTCCTGGTCGGTGCGGGCGAGGACGTGGCGCAGCCGGTCGAGCGGGCCGACGCGCTCGGCCGGGCGGGCGGTGAGCAGGCCGGGGGTGTAGAGCGCGAGCAGGCTGCCCTCGGACAGTTCCAGGACGGTGTTCTCGCACCAGCCGTCGCCCCGGCCGAGCGGCGGGCCGGTGTCGATGTCGTACACCATGGGGGCGCCGTCGGGGCCGATGGCGAGCGGGGCGGGGTGTCCGGCGGAGGCGGCGACGCAGGTGCGGTCGACGGGGTCGTAGACCAGGTAGAGGCAGGTGGCGATGGGGCCGGGGGTGCCGGGGCCGGGTTCGGCCTGTTCCGCGGCGAGGACCCGGGCGGTCTCGTCGAGGCGCAGCAGCAGCTCGTCCGGGGGGAGGTCCTGGACGGCGAGGGTGCGCAGCGCGGTGCGCAGCTGGCCCATGGTGGCGGCGGCCTCGATGCCCTCGCCGGCGACGGCGCCGATGGCGAGGCCGACCCGGGCGCCGGAGAGCGGGATGACGTCGTACCAGTCGCCGCCGGTGCCGATCCGGCCGGTCAGGTGCAGGTGGGCGGCTTCGACGCCGGTGAGTTCCGGTGGTTCCTTGGGCAGCAGGTGGCGCTGGAGGATGGTGGCGGTGTGGCGTTCGCGGGTGTAGCTGCGGGCGTGGTCGATGCCGAGGGCGGCGCGGGCGGCGAGTTCCCCGGCGAGGTCGAAGTCCTCCCGGCTGAAGGGCTCCCGGCGGCGAGTGCGGTAGAGGGCGGCCAGGCCGAGGACGGTGTCCTGGACGGTGAGCGGGAGCACGATCATCGAGTTCACCCCGGCGTCGGTCAGCCGGCGGGCCCGTTCGGGGTCGACGGCCAGCCACGGGTCGTCGAGGCGGAGCTCTTCGATCAGCCGGGGCCGGGCGTCGTCCATGGCCTGGGTGAAGGGGGTGGGGATCGGGAAGGTGCTGAGTTCGCCGGGTAGGACGGCCCCGCTGCTGCCGTGCAGGGAGCGGAAGGAGGCGCGGCGCATCGGTGTCTCGGCGGCGACCGGTCCCGGGCGCGGGGGCCGACCGCGGATGGCCTCGTCGACCAGGTCGACGGCGGCCGCGTCGGCGAAGCGGGGGACGGTGACGGCGGTGAACGCCTCGGCGGTGCCGGTGGCGTCGAGCGAGGTGCCGAGCTGCCGGTGGGCGGCGTGCAGGATCTCCAGGCGGTCGAGGGCGGCCTGCCGATCGGTGATGTTCTCGACGGCGGCGACGCCGAGTGCTCGGCCGCTGTCCAGCCGGAGCCGGAACAGGGAGGCGGAGACCACCAGCTCGTGCTCGGGTTCCTCGGGGTTGCGGCCGCGTACCACCAGGCCGCGTACCGGGGCGCCGTCGTCCAGCACCCGCCGGGCCAGGTTCTCGAATTCCACGGAGTGGAAGCTCGGCGCGAAGTCGGCGATCCGGTGGCCGACGATCCGCTCGGCGGGGATCCCGCGGACCCCCTGCCCGGCCGGGTTGTAGCGGACCACCCGCAGCTCCTCGTCGAACACGAACAGGCCGAGCGGTGCCTGGGCGAACAGCGCCTCGAACACGGCGGACGGCACGTCGTCCGCGTCGTCGTCCAGCAATCTCCCACCTCCGCCCGTCCCCCCCACCCTGGCAGAGGCCGCCGGAGCAGGCATCTCGGCGCAGCCGGGAGCGGATCCGACCGGCAGGGATCCGACCGGTCCGGAAAATCGCGTGACACTTTTGACGCGGTTGACGCGTCCATAATGACTGACGGACCGTCGCATGATCTTGGAGTACTACTTGACCGCGCACCTGTCACGGCGCAGCCTGCAGCGCCGTGCCCTGCCGCTTGCCGCCGTAGCCCTGGCCGGCACCCTGCTGGTCGGCTCGGCCCAGGCCGACAGCCCGACCCCGGCCGACCCGACCCTGACGGCCGACCTGGACGCCATCCTGTCGGACGCCCGGCTGGCCAACGCCCAGGCCGGCGTGGTGGTGGTGGACGCCGCCACCGGGCAGCCGGTGTACCAGCACCAGCCGAACGCCCTGCTCACCCCGGCGTCCACGATGAAGACCGTCACCTCGACGGCCGCCCTGGACCTGCTCGGCGCCGACCACCGCTTCACCACCGAGGTCCGCACCGCGGGCACCCGCCGGGGCGGCGTCCTGGTCGGCGACCTGGTGCTGCGCGGCGGCGGCGACCCCAGCCTGCGGCCGCAGGACCTGGACGACCTGGCGGCCAAGGTGGCGGCGGCCGGGATCACCACGGTGACCGGCCGGGTGCTGGCCGACGGCAGCCGCTACGACAACACCCCGCTCGGCCCCGGCTGGGCCTGGGACGACGAGCCCTACTCGTACAGCCCGCAGATCTCCGGGCTGACCCTCGCCCCGGACGCCGAGTACACCATGGACGCCGTCCAGGTCACGGTCACGCCCGGCGAGGCCGGCAAGCCCGCCCAGGTGGCGCTCAACCCGGCCGAGGCCCCGATGAAGCTCTCCGGCCAGATCACCACCGGTGCGGCGGGCAGCGGCAGCAGCGCGGACGTCGAGCGCAAGCGCGGCGTGAACGAGCTGGCACTCACCGGCAGCGTGGCGGCCGGTTCGGCGCCCGCCGTGTTCTGGACCACCGTGGAGAACCCGACCGTCTACACCGGCGACGTGTTCGCGGGCGCGCTCGCCCGGCACGGCGTCCGGGTGGTGCGGCCGGTCGCGCAGGCCACCGGCAGCGAGACCTCGGACGCCCTGGCCAGTCACGACTCGGCCACCATCGGTGAGCTGATGGCGCCGATGCTCAAGCTCTCCAACAACGGCATCGCCGAGCACCTGACCAAGGAGATCGGCAAGGTCAAGGGCGGCCAGGGCAGCTGGACCGCCGGTCTGACCCAGATCAAGGCGTACCTCAAGGCCAACGGCCTGGAGCTGCCGGCCGGCCGCCAGGTGGACGGCTCCGGCCTGTCCCGCTACGACCTGATCACCCCGGCCAAGATGAACGGCCTGCTGCAGGTCGCCCGGACCAAGCCGTGGTTCCAGCAGTGGTACGACGCGCTCCCGGTGGCCGGCAACCCGGCCCGGATGGTGGGCGGCACCTTGACGGCCCGGATGCGCGGCACCGCGGCCCAGGACAACGTGCACGCCAAGAGCGGCTCGATGAGCGGCGTGGACAACCTGGCCGGCTACGTCACCGCGCCGGACGGCCGGCAGCTGGTCTTCACCGTCATGGTGAGCAACTTCGCCGGCACCAGCCCGCGCCCGCTGATCGACGCGATCGCCGTCCGCCTCGCCACCGGCCACCCGGCGGCGCCCTCGACCGCCCCGTCGACGGCTCCGGCCGCGCCGAAGTCGCTGACCGCCCCGGGCGCCCGGGCCGCGCAGGACGCCCCCGCCGCCGCCCCTGCGGACGCCCCCGAGGGCGGCACCCGCTGGGAGGACTGCGAGCAGCTCGCCCGCTGCTGAGGTTTGTCCCACCAACCCCTGCCGGGCCGGCGGCACAGCCCTCGGCCCGGCAGGGGCGCAGGCCCTAAACTGGGCGGCCCCCGAGCCTTGGAGCTCGGGACGGGCGGGAGGAGGTCGGGGTGGGCGACGACGCGACGAGAGCGGCGGACGGACGGCTGATCGATGCCGTCGAGCGGATCGGGGACGCCGGCCGGGCCATGCTGCGGGAGGCGGCCAAGCGGGAGGGCCTGTCGCTCACGCAGGCCCAGCTGCTGCTGCGGGTGACCACGCCGTCGGCCGGGCCGCAGAGCACCGGCAGTTTCGCCCGCTGGCTGGAGGTCTCCGCGCCGACCGTGAGCGACGCGGCGTCCGCCCTGGTGCGCAAGGGGCTGCTGGAGGCGGTCCCGGGGGTGACCGGGAGCGGCCGTTCCTCCTGGGTGCCGACCACGGCCGGCCGGGAGGCGGCCGAACGGCTGCACACCTGGCGGGACCCGCTCACCGCGGCGCTGGCCGCCTGCGCTCCCGAGGAGCGGGCCGTGGCGCTGCGGGTGCTGCTGGAGGCCGTCGCCTCGCTGCACCGTACCGGCCGGATCACCGTCGCCCGTACCTGCCTGACCTGCCGCTTCTTCCAGCTCGACCGTCCCGGGGACGCCTCCGGCGACTGGTGCGGCCTGCTGGCGGCGCCGCTCGCCCCGGCCGATCTGCGGGTGGACTGCCCCGAGCACCAGCCGGCCGCCGCGCACCGCTGATCCACCGTCACTTTCCTTTTCCCACCCACGGACAGGCGCTTGCGCGCCCTGCCGCAGCTCGGTAGCGTCCTTCTCGTTAGGAGTCCTAATCTCGATTCCCGCGACCCGAGGACGGCCATGACGCACGCGCCCATTCCCGGCTACCACTACGACGACCCCGCCCGGCCCGCCTCGCCGGTCTCCACCGGCGAGCTCGAGCAGCTGGCCGCCGCCACCCTGTTCACCGACGCCGACGTCGCCGCCCTCAAGGTGGCCGGCGAGGTCCTGGCCGACCAGGTCGAGCAGATCCTGGACGTCTGGTACGGCTTCGTCGGCTCCCACGGGCACCTGCTCGCCTACTTCTCCACCCCGGAGGGCACCCCGATCGGCGAGTACCTGGGCGCCGTCCGCCGCCGCTTCGGCCAGTGGATCACCGACACCTGCACCCGCCCGTACGACGCCCGCTGGCTCGCCCAGCAGGAGGAGATCGCACTGCGCCACACCGCCGAGCGCAAGAACGCCACCGACGGCGCCCGCTCGGTGCCGCACGTACCGCTGCGCTACCTGATCGCCTTCATCCACCCGATCACCGCCACCATGCGGCCCTTCCTGGCGGCCAAGGGCCACCCCGAGGCGGAGGTGGAGGCGATGCACCAGGCGTGGTTCAAGGCGGTCACCCTCCAGGTGGCGCTCTGGTCCCGCCCGTACGCGAACGCCGCCTGGTGACGCCCGGCGGGGCTCACCGCGCGCGGAAGGCGATCAGCGCGATGTCGTCCCGGACGTCCGCGACCTCGGTGATCAGCCGGTCGCACAGCTCGCCGACCGGCAGCGCCCGGGCCCGCGCCGCGGCCTCGCGGAGCCGGGCGATCCCGTCGGCCAGGTCCTCGCCCGGGACCTCCACCAGCCCGTCGGTGTAGAGCACCAGGGTGTCCCCGGGGCCGATCGACTGACGGTGGGTCTGCCGCGACCGCAGTGGATCCACGCACAGCGGCACGTCCGCCTCGGCGCTCTCGAGCAGCCGGGGCTCGCCCTCGGCCGGGACCAGCAGCGGCGGCGGGTGCCCGGCGTTGGACCAGGCCGCCTCCCAGCTCCCGTCCGCCCCACGCCGCAGGTGGGCGTGGACGGCGGTGGCGAAGGCGGCCACCCCCAGCCCCTCGGCGGCCGCGTCCAGCTGGGCGAGCGCCTCCGCGGGCGAGCGCCGGTGGGTGCGGGTGTACGCCACCGAGCGGAGCATGCTGCGCAGCTGGCCCATGGTGGTGGCGGCGGCGAGGTCGTGGCCGGCCACGTCGCCGATGGTGAGCGCGAGCGAGCCGTCGGGGAGGGTGAAGGCGTCGTACCAGTCGCCGCCCACCTCGGCGGTCCGGCTGCCGGGCAGGTAGCGGGCGGCCAGGTCGGCGCCCTCCACCTTCGGCGGGGCGGTGAGCAGGGCGCGCTGCAGCACCAGGGCGGCGTGCCGGGTGCGCTGCAGTTCCAGGGCCTGTCGCAGTGGCCCCTGGGCCTTCTGCAGCACCTCGCGCATCAGCTCGATGTCGGCCCGGCCGGGCGGCGGGCTGCCGCCGCAGCCGGCTGCGGCGGCCAGGGCCACCACCGTCCCGTCCACCTCGATCGGCAGCAGGGTGAGGCTGGTGGCCGCGGCGGCGACCAGCCACCGGGCGGACATCTCCGGCACGGCCCCGGACGGGACCTCGCCGGCCGGGAAGGTCAGCAGCAGCGGCCACCGCTCGGTCACCGCCTGCCGCGCCTGCACCCCGAGCCGGTACGACTGGCGGACCAGCGGCGGCAGGGTGGGCAACCCGGGCCGGGCGACCGAGGCGATCCGAATGCCGACCAGCGGGTCGTCCGAGCCGCCCTCGTCGGGGCGGGCCAGCAGGAACACCGCGCAGGCGTCGGTGAGTTCGGGCACCACAGCGGCGGCGGTGGCGGCGAAGGCGTCCTCCGGGCGCTCGGCCTCGGTGACCTCGCCGGCCCGGGCCAGCAGGCGTTCGCGGAGCCGGGCGCGCCAGTGGTCCTCGATGTCGGTGGTGGCGCCGATCCACTCGACCAGCCGGTCGTCCCGCAGGATCGGCACCGCCCGCGCCTTGACGTGCCGGAAGTCGCCGGTGGCGGTGGCCACCCGGAAGGTGTGCTCCATCATCGACGGCCGGTCCGCCGCCGCCTCGGCCCAGGCCTCGACCAGCCGCGCCCGGTCGCGCGGGTGGATGGCCTCCAGCCACCCCTCGTCCATCGTCTCCCGCCACGGCCGGCCGGTGAACTCCTGCCAGCCCGGTACCAGCTCGGTCATCACACCGTCCGGCTGGACCAGCCACACCATCTGGGAGACCGCCGAGACCAGCGCCTCGTACCGCTCCAGCGCGTGCAGCCGTTCGATGGACAGCAGCTGCGCCTGGTGCGCCGAGTGGACCTGTTCGGTGGTGTCGATCGCGGCGATCAACACCCCGGCGCCGAACCGCGAGACGGCCGGCGAGCAGCTGTGCACGAAGTGCCGGTGCCCGGCGGCATCCGGGTCCTCGGCGGCCTCCGGGGCGTCCACCGTCAGGTGGGAGGTGACCTGGCGGGCGGTGCCGTCGGCGAGGACCAGGTCGAGCGTCTCGACCAGCCGCTCGGCCCCGGCCTCGCCGAACACCTCGCGGGCGGGCAGGCCGAGCGGGCGGTCGCCGAACAGATCGCGGAACGCCTCGTTGGCGTACACCAGCCGGTGGTTCCGGCCCGCGGTCAGCGCGATCACCGCGATCGCCCGGTCGAACACCTCCGGCGTCAGCTGCGGCTCCGGCACCCGCGCCCGACCTCCTCCTTGGACCCGTCCGCTCGCCGGACGGGCACGCGCACCGCTGCCGGGCCGTCAGGCCAGCAGCTTGTCCTTGGCCTTCTGGTACTCCTCCTCGGTCAGCGCACCGCTGTTCTTGAGGTCGGCGAGCTTGGCCAGCTGGTCGGCGTGGCTGGTCCCGCCGCCGCCCGTACCCGTACCCGCACCCTCGCCGCCCGGTCCCGCGGCGTCGCGGATGTACGCCTTGAAGGCCGCCTCGTTCTGCTGGGCCTGCGCGATGTCACGCTGGCTCATCGAGCGGCCGCGGGCGATCAGGTAGACCAGGACGCCGAGGAACGGCAACAGGATGACGAAGATCAACCAGCCCGCCTTGCCCCAGCCGCCCATGTCGTGGCTGCGGAAGATGTCAGTGATGATCTTGAAGAGCAGGAAGAACCACAGGATCCACAGGAAGAACCAGAGCATCGTCCAGAACACGTTGAGCAGCGGGTAGTCGTCCACGGGGGGTCCTTTCACGAACTCAACCGAGCACATGAGTCGTATCACCACCAAACGGACACCGCATCCCGACCACCGGGCCCGGCGGACCGCTGCGAGCCCCGCATCCGGCGTACCGGTGGGATCAGCCGCGCCGGGGGCTTCGCACCAGGCCGGCGACCGAGAGCAGGCCCCAGCCCACCGAGACGGTCAGCGCCATCGCCCGGTGCCGGCGCCGCGGCAGGGCGCCGGTCAGCACCAGGGCATCGCCGAAGTCCGACGCGATCCGCAGCAGGGTGGCGGTGCGAAGGCTCCGGTCGTCGGGGGCCAGGGCCATCGCCAGGCCGCAGGCCGCGTCCCGCAGGGCCAGCGGCCGGATGCAGGCCGCCACGTCCCGCGGCACCGCGCCGTCGGGGCCGGCCAGCCCGGAGGGCGCGGCCAGCAGCGCCGGCCGGGCGGCGACCGCCAGTCCGTAGGCGGCCGTCGCGGCGCCGGTGGCCCTGAGCAGCGGACGGTCCATCCTCGGCACCTCTCCGGGTACGACGGGGGTACGACGGTCGGGCGGACTCCGGCGGGCCCACCCCGCCCCCGCACCGGGCGGACGAGTGGCGCGCCGGGTGCGCCGGCCTGATGCGGCGATCGTACGTCGGCCCTCGGCCCGCCCCGCGCCATTCCACCCGGCGCCGTGTCGCCGTCGGCCGATCGGTCCCGGCTGGGTCAGGATGGTCCAGCGCCGAGCACGCAGGAAGCGGCCCGTCCGTGCAGGCCGCCGACGGAAGGGAGCCGACCCGGTGGGATCTGGCCCGGTGGGATCTGGCCCGGTGGGATCTGGTGCAGCGTCCACGGACGTCGTCGTGGTCGGCGCAGGCCCGGCCAGCCTGGCCTGCGCGCAGGACCTGGCGGCCGCCGGACTGCGGGTACGGGTCCTGGAGGCGGCGGACGCGGTCGGCGGCCGGATGCGCACCGACGTCCGCGAGGGCTTCCGGCTGGACTGCGGGTTCCAGGTGTTCAACACCGGCTACCCCCAGGTCCGTCGGCGCCTGCGGGCGTCCTCGCTCGACCTGCGCCGCTTCACCCCGGGCTTCCTCCTGGTCGGCTCCCGGGGCCGCTTCCGGTTCGCGGACCCGCTGCGCCGCCCGACCCAGGCGGCGGAC
This sequence comes from Kitasatospora cinereorecta, assembly GCF_024172095.1. Classification (GTDB taxonomy): domain Bacteria; phylum Actinomycetota; class Actinomycetes; order Streptomycetales; family Streptomycetaceae; genus Kitasatospora; species Kitasatospora cinereorecta. Next base: position 1,154,418 of record NZ_JAMZDX010000004.1, read on the forward strand.
CTGCTGCGGGGCCGCCTCGCTCCGCTGCGCGACACCGTCGCCCTCGGCCTGGTGAGCGCCCGGGACCGCGTGCTGCCCGCCCGGGTCCTGCGGGCCGAGCGCGACGTCCCGACCGTGCAGGCGCTCCGCTCGGCCGAACTCTCCCCGGGCACCGTCGACCAGGTGCTGCGGCCGTTCCTCGCCGGGGTCTTCCTGGAGGACGCGCTGGTCACCTCCAGCCGGGTCTTCCACCTCTACTGGCGCAGCCTGATGCGCGGCACGATCGGCCTGCCCGCCCGCGGCATCGGGGCCGTGCCGCAGGCCCTCGCCGCGGCGCTGCCCCCGGATACGGTCACCCTCGACACCGCGGTGGCCGAACTGACCGACACCGGCGTCCGGACGGCCGACGGCGGCGAGATCCCCGCCCGCGCGGTGGTGGTCGCCACCGACGCCACCGCCGCCGGAGTGCTGCTGCCCGGACTGCCCGTCCCGGCGCTGCGTGCGGTGACCACGCTGTACCACGTCGCCGGGCGCAGCCCGCTGCCCGAACCGACGCTGCTGGTCGACTCCGACCGGCAGCTGCTCAACTCGGTCGTCCTCTCGGAGGTCGTCCCGGAGTGCGCCCCGGCCGGTACCGCGCTGATCTCGACCTCCGTCCTCGGGACGGACGTCGACGAGCCGTCCGTCCGGGCCCGGCTGGCCGAGCTGTACGGGTGCGACACCGCCGGGTGGCAGCCGCTGGCGGAGTACCGGATCCCGGGCGCGCTGCCCGCGATGCCCGCGCCGCACCCGTTGACCCGCAGCTGCCGGTGGGCGCCGGGCCGCTACGTGTGCGGCGACCACCGGGCGACCGGTTCCGTCCAGGGCGCCCTGGCCTCCGGGGCGCGCGCCGCCCGCGAGGTACTGGCCGACCTGCGGCCCGCCTGACACGGCCCGCCGGTGGGCTCAGCCGGCCTCGGGCACCGCGTCCGGACCGCCGGCCGCCTTCGCCGGTGCTGCCGCCCGGGCCCGCTGGGCCGCCGTCACCCGCTGCACCAGCCACACCGCGAGGCCGGCCGCGACCACGTGGATCGCGGCGCTCAGCGCGTCGTACCCGAGGGAGCCGGTGACCCGGCCGATGACCGCGACGCCGACCGTGTTGGCGAGCCAGGCGACCCACCAGGTCTCGACGAGCCAGGAGCCGGCGCCGCCGCTCGCCCGCCAGACGTCCAGCACCACGCGGCGCGGGATCCACCACATCGCCACCGGGATGAACCACCCGCCGATCGCGTAGCCGGCCGAGTGGTGCTGGGTGCCGGGGGCGAACGCCTCGGCGTTGAGCCGGCAGCGGTGCAGCCAGGCGAGGAAGCACCCGCAGGCGGCGAGCATCAGCGGCAGCGCCAGCGCGACCGTTTTGAGGAAGAACTCCGACCGGGTGCCGCCGGCGATCGCGTCCCCGACGAGCAGCAGGGTGTAGAGGACGATCGCCACCTGGGTGGCGATCGCCCACCGACCGGGATCGGCGACCGTCGGGTGGGCGGGCGGAGCGGGGTTCACGCGGAAAGCCTCCGGTTCGGGGACGTGCGGTGGATTTCACGCGCAAGATCGCCCGCACTCTAGAGATCATCGGCCCGCGGTGTCCACGGGGAGTGCCGCGCAGCGGGGCTCAGCGGTCCTGCCGGGAGATCCGCCAGGCCAGCACCACGACCAGGAAGGAGGCGACGGAGAAGCCGGTGCACCACCAGGCGGTGTCGGTGCTGCCCTTCATCCAGGCGTCGGTGGCCACGGTCAGTGCCCAGAGCTGGCCGATCACCACGGTGACCGCGAGCGCGACCCGGGCGCTGAGCGCGGCGGAGCGTTCGGGCTGCTGGTCGGTCCCGGCCCCGGGGCCCGGGCCGGTACGGGTGACCCGGGGGTCGGCGTACCCACTGGTGGCCCGGATCTGCGGGTAGCGCTCGTGGACCGGCCGGTTGAGGTCGGGCTGGTCGCTGCCGGGGTGGTAGTTCTCCGGGTAGTGGCCCTCGGGAACGCTCATGACGCCCCCTCGTCGGCCCGGCACCCGGCCGCCCCGGCGAGCGCCGGGTCGCTCGCGCGCAGGCCCCGGCACAGCCCGGACCGCTCGCTCTCCCCCGAGCGCGCCGTGCCGATCGCCCAGACGGCGCCCTGGGCGTCCTCCACCATGATCACCTTGGGCAGCGGCCGGGGCGGCGGCCCCGCCGTCACCTCACCGGTCCGTACGTCGAACACCCCTTCGTGGCACGGGCAGTGGAGTTCACCCTCGGTGCCCCGGTCCTGCTGCCAGAGCACCCCGCAGGCCAGGTGGGTGCAGATCGCCGAGTAGCCGACCACCGTGCCGTCGGCGAGCTTGACCGCCAGCGCGCGGTCGTCCTCGCCGGGGTAGCCGAAGGCGACCGCCTGACCCGGGGTGAGCGCATCGGCGACCTTCAGCGGTGGGGCGCTGCCGTCGCCGTGGCGGGACAGCACCCCGGCCGCGACCACGGTGGAGCCGACCACCAGGCCGCCGGAGACGGTGGCGACGATCCGCAGGTAGTCGCGCCGGGTGGTGAGCGAGTCGGCGCTGATCCGGTCGCGCAGGGCGGCCCGCTCCTCCTCGTCGGGGGCGCTCGGCTCGGTGGTCACAGCGCGGCTCCGTTCCCGGGCGTGGGCCGCCCGTTGACCTCGATCAGGTTGAGCGTCCCGCCGGGGACGGGCTCGCGTCGGTCGGCGGGCACCACCATGGCGACCCCGGTGGCCACCGTGGTGCCGCCGAACGCGAACAGCGTGGAGACCTCCACCCCGGGCCGCTCGGCCTGGAGCTCCTCCACCGTCCCGTAGAACAGCGCGCCGGTCGGGCAGACGGTGGCGCACATCGGGGCCAGGCCGTAGGAGGTGCGGTCGTAGCAGAGGTTGCACTTCATCTGCAGCTTGGCCGCCAGGTCGATCTTCGGGACGCCGAACGGGCAGGCGTTGACGCAGTTGGCGCAGCCGATGCAGCGGGTGGGGTCGGCCTCCTGGACGACCCCGTCGGCGGTGATCAGGATCGCGTCGGCGGGGCACACCTCGGCGCACGGCGCGACCGGGTCCTCGCAGTGCATGCAGACGGTGGGCAGCGAGGCGACCGAGGTGCCCTCGTCCGGGTAGTCGAGGTGGATCATCGACCGGCCGCGGTGGGAGTCGCACTCGCGGCAGGCGGAGACGCAGGCCTGGCAGCCGATGCAGCGGCCCGGGTCGATGAAGATGGTCCGTCCGAGCATCCCGGTCAGCCCCTCTCGGCGGTGCCGCGGCCCTGCGGGGCGGTCGGCGGCAGCGGGTCGGTGCGGGAGACCTGGGCCTCGGGGTACGCCTCTCGGCCGGGCGGGACGGGCGGCGCGGGCACCTCGTCCAGCGCCTCGGCCGGATCGATCCGCACCGCGCAGACCTTGTACTCGGGGATCTTGGACCGCGGGTCGAGCGCGTCGACGGTCAGCTCGTTGGCGGCCACCGGGACGGGCCAGTGGTAGGGCACGAAGACGTGGTCGGCCCGGATCGCCTCGGTGACCAGCGCGGGCAGCACCGTGGAGCCGCGCCGGGTGGTCACCCGGACCGGGTCGCCGGTGCGGAAGCCGTGCGAGGGGTGCACCTCGACCCAGGGGCGCGGGGTCTGCTCGACCAGGCCGCCGAGCCGGCGGGTCTGGTTGCCTGACAGGAAGTGGGCGACGGTCCGCCCGGTGGTGAGCGTCATCGGGTACTGCTCGTCGTACGGGTCGGCCGGCGGGTGCCACTCGACCACCTGGAGGTGCACCTTCCCGTCCGGGTGGTACGTCCGGCCGTCCTCGAACAGCCGGGGTGTGCCCGGGTGGTCGGGGCCGGGACAGGGCCAGGCGATGCCGCCGGTCTCCTCCAGCCGCTCGTAGGTGATGCCGTAGTAGTCGATCACGGTGCCGGCCGAGGCGCGGCGCAGCTCGTCGAACACCTCCCGGGACCCCTCGAAGGCGAACTTCTCGCCGACGCCGAGCCGGCGGGCCAGCTCGCACAGCACCCAGGTGTCGGTGCGCACCCCCTCCGGCGGTTCCTGGGCCTTGTTGTGCTTGACCACCCGGGCCTCGGCGTTGGCCATCACGCCCTCGTCCTCGGCCCAGGTGGTGACCGGGAGGACCACGTGCGCGTCGGCGGCGGTCTCGGAGAGGAAGAAGTCGAGCTGGGCGTGGAACTCCAGCGCGTCGTAACCCGCCCGCACCGAGCGGAGGTTCGGCAGCGAGACGAAGGGGTTGTTGCAGACGCCGATCAGGCCGCGGATCTCCCCGCGGCCCATCTGGCCGACCATCTCCACCATCGAGGTCCCGGCGGGCGGCAGCTCGTCCTCGTCGATGCCCCAGATCGCGGCGATCTGCCGGCGGTGCGCCGGGTCGTTGATGGAGCGGCCGCCGGGCAGCAGGTCGGCCTTCTGGCCGTGCTCGCGGCCGCCCTGGCCGTTGCCCTGGCCGGTGATGGTGCCGTAGCCCGCCCCGGGCCGGCCGAGGTTGCCGGTGGCGGTGCACAGGTTGATGACGGTGAGGCAGTTCTCCACGCCCTGGGTGTGGTGCTCGATGCCGCGGGCGTGCCAGGCCATCGCCCGCGGCGCGGTGGCGAACATCCGTGCCACCTCGACCACTTGGCCGGCCGGGATGCCGCAGGTCTCGGCTGCGCGCTGCGGCGGGTACGCCTCGACGGTGCGCCGCACCTCCGCCCAGCCGGTGGTGCGTTCGGCGAGGAAGGCCTTGTCGGTCAGGCCCTCCTTCACCACGACGTGCAGCACCGCGTTGAAGAACACCGCGTCGGTACCGGACCGGAGGGCCACGTGGACGTCGGCGGTGCGGGCGATCGCGGTCTCCCGCGGGTCGACCACGATCAGCTTCGCGCCGCGGTCGCGGGCGCCCCAGACGTACTGGGTCATCACCGGGAAGCACTCGCCGACGTTGGAGCCGGCGATCAGCAGGCAGTCGGTCCGCAGGATGTCGGCGAACGGATTGGCCGCCCGGTCGATGCCGAAGGCCAGCTTGTTGGCGCCGGCCGCGCTGACCATGCACAGCCGCCCGTTGTAGTCCACGTGCCGGGTCCGCAGCGCCACCCGGGCGAACTTGCCGACCAGGTAGGTCTTCTCGGAGAACAGGCTGGCCCCGCCGAGCATCCCGAAGGCGTCCCGGCCGTGCTCGGCCTGGATCCGCCGGATCCGCTCGGCCGTGTGGTCCAGCGCCTCCTCCCACCCCACCTCGCGGAACGGCTCGTCCCGGGAGGTGCGCAGCAGCGGGGCGGTCAGCCGGTCGGGGTGGTTGACCTGCTGGTAGGCGTTGATGCCCTTGGGGCACAGCCGCATCCGGTTGATGTCGTGGTTGCGCGGCTCCACCCCGAACACCTTGCCGTGGCGGTCCACCCGCAGGTACATCCCGCACTGGACGCCGCAGAAGCAGCAGTGGGTCGGCACCAGCGTCTGCTCGGTCTGGTCGGCCCGCCAGCCGGCCGCCGGCAGCCCGCCGGCGTCGCGGAAGTTCCGGGAGCCGGCCGGCGCCAGCGAGGGGTCGAGCGGCAGCCGGTCCCCCCTCACCTGAACCCCCGCTTCACGCCGGACAGGTACGCGCCGCCGCGCAGCACCCGCTTGCAGCGGGGGCAGAACTCGGCCCACTCGTCGAAGCCCAGCCGCAGGTCGCGCATGGTGCCGCGGAGGTTCTCCACGTACGCCACGGTGTCGATCGGCCGGCCGCAGCGGCGGCAGGCCAGCACCTCGCCGGCCGGGTCGTCCCGGCGGCGCGAGGTGTACTTGAACAGCTGCATGCCGACCGCGGCCGGGCGCTGGACGATGTGGAAGAACTTGCCGAACGGCAGGTAGACCAGGGTCAGCACGACCGACGCCATGTGCAGCACCGCGAGGAACTCGTACCCGCCGCCGTCCAGCACCGTTTCGGAGAAGGTCAGCAGCAGGCCGGTGACCGAGACGGTGAGCAGGGCCAGCAGCGGGACCAGGTCGTAGCCGAAGCGCTGGCCGGTGATCGCCTCGCGGTCGCGCATCCGCCGCCACAGGAACCAGCCGGCGCCGGAGATCACCAGCACGGCGGCCAGGTCGAGCCCGTGGAAGAGGATCCAGCCGAGGGTGCCGGAGGAGTCGAAGCCGAACACCTCCACGCCCCAGATCCGCATCTGGTAGCCCGGCCCGGTGGCGGAGGCGGCGGTGAAGGTGAACCAGCCCCAGGTCAGCGGGAAGGTGATCGCCGCGGCCAGCAGGCAGCCCCAGAAGATCAGCTGGTGGGCGGCCCAGCGGGCGTGCGAACGCGCCCCCAGGAAGCGCTGGAAGCCCAGGTAGGTGGCGATCATCCGGGGCAGGGCGGTCGGCGAACGGCGCAGGTTCTCCCAGGACAGCGCCGCCCGCCAACCCTCGCGCAGCAGCCGCCGGG
>NZ_JAMZDX010000005.1 GCF_024172095.1 Kitasatospora cinereorecta
TCCACCAGCAGGACGTCCCCGCCGTCGCCAACGCCTGCCGCGCCGAACTGCGCCGCCTCGGCGCCCCCGTCCACCAGCACCGCACCGGCACCAGCCGGATACCCGAGGTCCTGCGGGCCCAGGGGGTGACGGTCCGGGAGTACGAGGTGTTCGTGGTGCTGGCCGAACGACTCGGCAACAAGGACGTGGCGGACCGGCTGTACATCTCGCCCCGAACGGTGGAGAAGCACATCGCGAGCCTGATCACCAAGACGGGGGTGATCAACCGGGCGGCGCTGTGCGCGCTCTCCGCTTCGCTGCCAACCGTTGCCTGAATCCTCCGTGGACCGCCGGTCCCGTGCCTGTCAGCGTGGAGACCATCGCCGGTACCAGCGGGGGCCCGATGACCGACCGGGCGAGCAACTGGCTCCCCCGCGAACGGCCTTACGGCGGGAGCCTTCCGCCGCGCGCAGTTCCTCGCGCCCCCAGGGTTGGCCCCAACTCTTCAGGGGCGCGGGGAACTGCGCGAAAGCGGAAGCGCACTGCCCGCACACCGACCGGGCGAGCAACCGGCTCCCCCGCGAACGGCCTTACGGCGGGAGCCTTCCGCCGCGCGCAGTTCCTCGCGCCCCCGGGGGTTGGCCCGAGCTCTTCAGTCCGCGAAGGCGGGAGAGCGCTGTCCGCACACCGACCGGGCGAGCAACTGGCTGCCCCGCGAACGGCCTTACGGCGGGAGCCTTCCGCCGCGCGCAGTTCCTCGCGCCCCCAGGAGGGTCACTGCATGGCACGGGTGGCGCGGGAGGTGAGGACGGCCAGGGCGGTGAGGGCGAGGAGGGCGGCGGTGGCGGTGAAGACGAGGCGGATGTCGGTGCGGGCGAGGGCGCCGCAGGCGATCAGGGAGGCGGGGGCGGCGGCGTAGCCGACGACCATGTCGACGGAGATGACGCGGCTGAGGACGTGCTGGGGGACGTTGCGCTGCAGCCAGCTGAGGCCGAAGACGCCCTGGAAGCCGATGCCGAAGCCCATCGCGAGGACGGTGCCGACCGCCGCGGGGGCGCTGTCGAGGAGGCCGAGCAGTCCCATGCCGACGGCCAGCCAGCCGGCCAGGGCGGCGATCAGGAGGCCGACCCGGGGGCGCCCGGCGACGGTGCCGCCGGTGAGGGTGCCGAGGATCGCGCCGGCGGCGAGGGCGCCATTGAGCAGGCCGAGGGTGGTGGAGCCGCCGTGCAGGGCGGTGCGGGCGAGGGTGGCGAAGCCGACGGTGAACGGTCCGGCGTAGCAGAAGTTGACGGCGGTGTCGATCGCCAGCATGGTGCGCAGCCGCGGGTCGGCCCAGGTGAAGCGGATGCCTTCGCGGATCCGGGCGCCCAACGTGGCGTCAGGACTGTCGGGAGCGGCGGCGGTGCGCGGCCCGGCGGCGATCAGCGAGACGCAGAGGCTGCAGAGCGCGAAGCAGACGGCGTCGACCAGGAAGGCGGCGGGGGCGTCGGAGACGGCGACCACGACGCCGCCGAGGGCGGGGCCGAGGACGGCGGCGAGGCGGCTGCCGGTGCCGAGCAGGGCGTTGGCCTGGGTGAGGAGTTCGCTGTCGACGATGGAGGGCAGCACGGAGACCCGGGCGGGTTGGAAGAAGGCGTCGACGGTGCCGAAGCCGGCGGCGGCCGCGCAGAGCATCCAGGCGGTGAGCGAGCCGGACAGGCCGGCCAGGCCGATCCCGGCCATCAGGACGGCGCGGACGCCGCTGGACCAGGCCATCAGGGTGCGGGGCGAGAAGCGGTCGCCGAGGGAGCCGCCGACGAGGGTGAGCAGGGCCCGCGGGACGGCCTGGAAGGTGAGGACGTAGCCGAGGGCGAGGGTGGAGTGGGTGAGGGTGAGGGTGATCCAGGAGAACGCGACGTAGCTGAAGCCGTCGCCGAGCAGCGAGAGGGACTGGCCGAGCCACAGCAGGCGGAAGGAGCGGTGCCGGGCGGGGGCCCACAGTCGCGGGCCGGCGGCCGGCAGGGTGGTGGTCGCCATCGTCTGACCTTTCGTCGGGGCGGCCCGCGGGCGGGCCCGGTGGTGGGCCCGCCCGCGGGCGGGTGCGGGGTCGGTCGGTCAGTAGCGGACGGGCAGGGCGGTGAGGCTGCGGTTGAGCAGCGAGTTCTGCCAGCCGAGGGCCGGGGTGTCCAGGGCCAGGCCCGGGTAGTCGCGGACCAGGACGCCGACCACCACGCCGGCCACCAGCCGGGCCAGGGCGGCGCCGATGCAGAAGTGGGCGCCGAAGCCGAAGCCGAGGTGGGTGGAGCCCTCGCGGTGCAGGTCGAAGCGGTCCGGGTCGGGGAAGCGCTCGGGGTCGCGGTTGGCGGCGGCGGTGACCAGGAAGATCCGGTCGCCGGCCCGGACGGTGTGCCCGTCCAGGTCGAAGTCGCGGGCGGCGTTGCGGATCGACATCTTGGACGGGCCGTCGAGGCGCAGGGTCTCCTCCACCGCGGCTTCGACCAGGGCGGGTTCGGCCCGGACGGCGGCGAGCAGGGCGGGGTCGCGGAGCAGGGCGAGCAGGGTGTTGGCGATCAGGTTGCTGGTCGTCTCGCCGCCGGCGAAGGCCATCTGGGTGAGCATGCCGGTGAACTCCTGCTCGGTGACGGTGTCGCCGATCCGGCCGCCGGCCAGCACGGAGCTGATCAGGTCGTCCTTGGGGTCGGCGGTCCGTTCGGTGACCAGGTTGCCGAGGTAGTCCTCCAGGCTGACCAGGGACTGCAGCGAGGTGCGGTACTCGGCCTCGTCCTGGGCGACGCCGAGGACCAGGTCGGCGACCTTGGCGTTCCAGTACCAGAAGGAGGGGCCGTGGGCGGGGCTGACGCCGAGCCAGCGGGCGAAGACCAGGGCGGGCAGCGGCTTGGCGATGTCGGTCCACAGGTCGCCGCCGCGGCCGGGGGCGGCCTTGCGGGCGAGCATCGCGCCGGTGGCCCGCTCGGTGAAGGTGCGGTAGCGGGACACCGCGCGGGCGGCGAACTGCTCCTGGAAGACCTGGCGCAGCCGGCGGTGGTTGGGCGGGTCGTTGAAGACCATCCAACGGGAGAGGATGCCGAAGGCGCGTTCGGCGTCCTCGCGGGCGCCCTGCGGCACCGCGTCCATCAGCGGGCGGACCCGGTCGGCGGAGACCGCGGGGTCGCGCAGGCAGCGCATCACCTGGTCGTAGCCGGTGACCAGCCAGGCGCGGTGCATGGCGCTCCAGTACACCGGGGCGTGCTCGCGCAGGGAGTTGAGGTAGCCGTACGGGTCGGCGTTGACGGCCGGGTCGAGCAGGTAGCGCTCGGTGAAGCGGGTGGCGGTGAGGGTCATCGCCGGGCCTCCTGGGTGATCGTGGTGAGCAGCTCGGCGAGCTGGTGGACCCGGGGTTCGGCGAGCATCGACATGTGGTCGCCGTCGCTGACGTGGACGGTGAGCCCGCCGAGCGCCACCTCGTGCCAGCGGCGGACGTAGGTCGGGAAGTCCACGTCCGTCTCGGGCATCGGTTCGCCGGCCGGCAGGCCCGCGACGTGCGATCCGACCACCAGGTGGATGTGGCCCGGGTAGGGCCGCACCTCGTACCCGGCGAGGGCGGTGAGCAGCGAGTGCCAGACCTCGATCGGGGCGTCGGCGACCAGGTCGGCCTCGCTGCGGCTCATTCCGGCGGCCAGCAGCAGGGTGATGAGTTCGGCGATGGTCGCGGTGCGGGCGTCGGACGGGGGCAGGGTGCGGATCCGGTCGCGCAGGCGCAGGGCCCGCTCCATCTCGCGGCCGACCGCGGCGAGCTTGGCGCGGGCGGTGGGGCCGGGCAGGTAGGGCTCGATCAGGACCAGCGGGGCGACGGTGTGGCCGGTGTCGTGCAGCCGGCCGGCCATCTCCAGGGCGATGTTGGCGCCCATGGACCAGCCGAGCAGCTCGTGCCGGTCGCCGCCGTGCGCGGCGATCTCGTCCGCGTAGTTGGCGGCGATGCCCTCGACGGTGGTCGGGTCGACGCCGCCGAGCAGGCCGCGGGCCTGGAAGGCGTGCACGGCCCGGCCGGCGGGCAGGGCGCGGGCGAGGGGTACGTACCAGGCGGCGCTGCCGCCGGTGGGGTGGACGCACCACAGCGGGGCGCCGGTGCCCTCGCGCAGCCGTACCTCGGAGACCACCTCGGCGGGTGCGGCGCCGGCCGCGGCGTCGAGGCGGGCGGCGAGCTGGGCCACGGTGGGCAGTTCGATCAGGTCGCGGACGGTGAGGGTGAGGCCGCGGGCGGCGGCCATCGCGCAGACCCGGACGGTGGACAGGGAGCTGCCGCCGATCCGGAAGAAGTCGTCGTGGACGCCGACCCGGGGCAGGCCGAGGGCGGCCTGCCAGACCTCGGCCACGGCCTGCTCGGTGGGGGTCCGCGGGGCGGTGAACTCGGCGTCCACGTCGGAGCGTTCGTCGGGCAGCGGGAGCCGGCCGCGGTCGACCTTCTTGCTGCTGTTGAGCGGGAACTCGGAGAGGAAGACGAAGCGCGCGGGCACCATGTAGACCGGCATCCGGGTGCGCAGCTCCTGCCGGATCGCCTCGGCGTCGGGGGCGGCGCCGGGTTCGGGGACGACGTAGGCGACCAGGGCGGGGTCGCCGGGCAGGTCGCGGCGCAGCAGCACCACGGCCTCGGCCACCTCGGGCAGTTCGCGCAGGGCGTGCTCCAGCTCGCCGAGTTCGATCCGGTAGCCGCGCAGCTTGACCTGGGTGTCGCGGCGGCCGAGGAACTCGATGGAGCCGTCGGCGTGGTAGCGGCCCAGGTCGCCGGTGCGGAACAGGCGCCGGCCCGGGCCGCCGTACGGGTCGGGGACGAAGGTCTGCGCGGTCAGCGCGGGCCGGTTGAGGTAGTACTGGCCGACGGCGTCGCCGCCGAGGCAGATCTCGCCGGGCACGCCGACCGGGACCGGCTCCAGGTCGGCGTCGAGCACGTACACCTGGGTGTTGCGGATGGCCGGTCCGATCGGCGGCAGGCCGGCGCCGACCCGGCAGATCTCGGCGCAGGACCAGACCGCGGTCTCGGTCAGGCCGTAGGAGTTGACGAAGCGGCGGCCGTCGGACCACACGTCGGCCATGGCCGCGGTCGGGGCCTCGCCGCCGGTGACGATGGTGCGCAGGGTGGGCAGGTCCTCGCCCGCCAGGACGGCGAGGGTGCTCGGCGGCAGGGCGGCGGCGGTGATGCCGTGGCGGTCGATGGTGGCGACCAGGTCCGGGCCGGGCATCAGCGCCTCGCGGGGCGCGGTGCACAGCCGGGCGCCGTTGGCGAGGGCCCAGGTGAGTTCGCTGACGAAGACGTCGAAGGTGCAGGCGGCGAACTGCAGCACCCGGTCGGCGGCGGTGGGCCGGCAGACGTCGCGCTGGCCGTGGATGAGGTTGGTCAGCGCCAGGTGCGGCACGGCGGCGCCCTTGGGGCGGCCGGTGGAGCCGGAGGTGTAGAGCACGTACGCGGTGGACTGCGGTCCGGTGCCGGGGTCGACGGGGGTGGTCGGGGTGCCGGTGCTGGTGTCGCCGCCGTCGCCGCCGTCGTCGAGCAGCAGCGCGGTGCCGTCGAACGGTACCCGGCCGAGCAGCGGCTCCTGGGTGAGCAGCACCTTCATCCCGCTGTCGCCGGCCACGTAGGCCAGGCGGTCGGTGGGGTGCTGCGGGTCCAGCGGGAGGAAGGCGCCGCCGGCCTTGAGGACGGCGAGGACGGCGCGCACCAGGTCGGGTCCGCGGTCGGCGCAGATGCCGACGATCACCTCGGGCCCGACCCCGAGCCGGCGCAGCCGGGCCGCCAACCGGTCGGCGGAGAAGTCGAGTTCGGCGTAGCCGACGGTCCGGCCGCCGTGGACCACGGCGGGTGCGTCGGGGGTGCGCAGGGCGTGGCCGTGGAACAGCTCGTGGAAGGCGTCGGGGCTGTTGGCGCGTTCGGGGCCGCGCGCCCAGTCGGTCAGCGCGATCCGGCGGGCCTCGCCGGTGAGCGCGGGCCGGGTGACCGCCGCGTCCGGGTCGGCGACCATCGCGGCGAGCAGTCCGACCACCACGTCGGCGAGTTGCTCGGCGGTGGCGGGGTCGACGCAGGCGGTGTCGGCGTCGATGGTGAAGGACTCCACGCTCACGTTGATGTTGAGCGGGAACATGGTGCGGGCGATCTCCTGGGACTCGTCCCAGGTGTCGCCGGAGAGCCGGTGGAAGTTGATCCAGTTGAACAGCACCTCGACCACGGCCGGCTCCTCGGGCCGCAGCCGGGCCAGGTGCGCCAGCGGCACCCGGCGGTGCGGCATCAGGTCCTGCTCGGCGGTGAACACCTCGCGCAGCAGCTCCCGCCAGGTCCGCCCGGTGGAGGCGAGGCCGAACGGCACGCTGTTGAGGAACAGTCCGCGCATCCGGTCGGCGCCGGGCAGTTCGGGCCGGCCGTTGGTGACCAGGCCGATCGAGTGGCGCCCGGCCGGGGTGCCCGGCTCGGCGAACAGGCCCGCGGCGTGGTGGAAGGCGGCCAGCAGCACGGTGCGGCGCGGCACCCCGGCGAGGGTGGCCAGCCGGCCGATCGGCTCGGCGAGGGCGGCGTACGAGCGGCGCACCTCGTGGATGCCGCCGCCCGCCGGCGAGCCGGCGCCGCGCCGGGTGAAGCGCACCGGGCGCTGCTCGGTCAGCCGCTCGGTCCAGAACTTCAGCCCCTCCTCGCTCGCCAGGGCGGCCCGCTCCAGGGCGACGTACTCGGCGAACCGCGGCGAGGCGGGCAGCGCGGGTGCCTCGCCGCGGGTGACGATCCGGCGGTGCAGGTCGAGCAGGTCGGCGACCAGCGAGGTGAGGCTCCAGCCGTCGAGGACGACGTGGCAGTCGGTGAGCACCAGGCGCAGCTCGTGGTCGGCGAGGTGGTGCAGGTGGATGCGGACCAGCGGGGCGGCCGCGAGGTCGAAGCGGTGGGCGAACTCCCGCTCCACGAAGGTCCGCAGGTGCGCGCGCTGCTCCTCGCGGGGCAGCGCACGCAGGTCGGTGTAGCCGACCGGCAGGGTCGCCTCGGGACGGACGAGCTGCAGCGGCTCGCCGAAGCCGATCAGGTCGAAGCCGGTGCGCAGGATGTCCTGCCCGGCCACCACGGCGTCCACCGCGGCCTGGAAGGCGGCGAGGTCGAAGCCCTCCGGGACGGTGATCTTCAGGTCGGTGACGTTGTGGTACGCGCCGCGGTCCGGGTCGGCCAGCATCTCGTGCAGCATGCCGGTCTGCAGCAGGGTCAGCGGGTAGGCGTCGACCAGGCCCTCGGGCAGCCGGGCGGCGTCGGCCGGGTCCAGCAGGGAGAACGGGGCGACCGGTCCGTCGGCGGCGGCCTCGGCGGCGCTCGCCAGGGCGGCGAGGTCGGCCAGGGTGCGGGCCCGGAACAGGTCGGCGACGCTGATCCCGAGGTGCTGCGCGCGGGCCAGGCCGACCACGCGCAGGGCGATGATGGAGTCGCCGCCCAGGTCGAAGAAGTTGGCGCCGCGGCCGACCCGCTCCACGCCGAGCACCTCGGACCAGATCGCCGCGAGCGCGTTCTCCTCGGCGCCGACCGGCGGCTCGTACCCGGTGGTGGCGGTGTCGGCGGGCGCCACCTCGGTGAGGGACTTGCGGTCGACCTTGCCGTTGGCGGTGATCGGCAGCCGGGCGTGCCGGACGAACAGCGCCGGGACCATGTACTCGGGCAGGGTGAGCCGGAGCCGGTCGCGCAGTTCGGCGGCGTCCAGCGGGCGGCCCTCGGTCAGCACCACATGGGCGACCAGCCGGGCGGCGCCGTGCGGCTCGGTGCGGGCGACCACCGCGGCGTCGCGGACGCCGGGCAGGGTGCGCAGGGCGGTCTCGATCTCGCCCGGCTCGATCCGGTAGCCGCGCACCTTGACCTGGTGGTCGGCGCGGCCGATGTACTCCAGTTCGCCGTCGGGCAGCACCCGGACCAGGTCTCCGGTGCGGTACATCGGCGCGCCGGTCGCCGCGAACGGGTCGGCGGGGAAGCGCTCGGCGGTCAGCTCGGGCCGGCCGCGGTAGCCGCGGGCGACGCCGCCGCCCGCCACGTACAGCTCACCGACCGTGCCCTGCGGCACCAGCCGGCCGACCGCGTCGAGCACGTAGCCGTGCTGTCCGGCCAGTGGCCGGCCGATCGGCGAGCGGACGCCGGCGGCGGCGTCCTCGGCGGTGATCAGGCGGTACGTGACGTGCACGGTGGTCTCGGTGATGCCGTACATGTTGACCAGGTCCGGCTTGCCGCCGGGCGCGGCGAACCAGTCGCGGTAGTCCCTGACGTCGAACGCGTCGCCGCCGAACACCACGGTGCGCAGGGCCAGTTCGGCGATGTCGGCGCTTTGCTGGGCGAGGTGGGCGCGCAGTCCCTTGAACGCGGCCGGGGTCTGGTTGAGCACGGTGACCCGCTCGGCGCGCAGCACCGCGTGGACGGCGGCCGGGTCGCGCACCTCCTCCTCGGTGAGCACCACCACCCGCCCACCGCTGGTCAGCGGGCCCCACAGCTCCCAGACCGAGAAGTCGAAGGCCGGGGAGTGCACCAGGGTCCACACGTCGGCCGGGCCGAAGTCGAAGTGGTGGTCGGCGGCGGCCAGCAGCCAGGCCAGGTTGGCGTGGGTGAGCTCGACGCCCTTGGGGCGGCCGGTGGAGCCGGAGGTGTAGATGACGTACGCCAGGTCGCCGGGTGCGGGCTCGGCGTCGCCGGGCTGCCCGGGGACGTCCTCGGCGTACAGCGGGAGCACCCCGACCGGCAGGCCGTCCAGCGCGGCGCGGCCGGTCTCGTCGGCGACCACCCACTCCACGCCCGCGTCGGCGACGGTGAACTCGCGGCGGGCCCGCGGGTGGGCCGGGTCGAGCGGCAGGTACGCCGCGCCGGCCCGCCAGACGCCGAGCAGCGCGACCGCGAGGTCGACGCTGCGGCCGAGGCAGACGCCGACCAGGTCCTCGCGGCCGACGCCGGCGGCGCGCAGCCGCCGGGCCAGCGCGGAGGCGGCGGCGTCCAGTTCGGCGTAGGTGAGGGTGCGGCCGCCGCCGCTGACCGCGACGGCGTGCGGGGTGCGGGCGATGTGCTCGGCGACCCGTTCGGGGGCGGTGCGCGGCTCGGCGGTGTGCACGCCCCGGTTGGCGGGGCCGGTGGGTCCGAGCAGGTGGGCGCGCTCCTCGGCGGTGAGCGGGTCGACGGCCGACAGCGGCGTGTCGGGGGCGGTGGTGAAGGCGCGCAGCAGGGCGGCGGTGTGCTCGGCGAGGCGGGCGATGCTGGCGGGGGCGAACAGGTCGGGGCGGTGGACGAACAGCAGGGCGAGGCCGCCGTCCTGCTCGCGCAGCTCCAGCTGGAGGTCGAACTTGGCGGTCGTCAGGTCGATCGGGAAGGGCCGGCCCTCGGCCGCGCCGAGGGCGAGCGTTCCGCGGCCGGCGGTGGCGTGGGTGAACAGCACCTCGAACAGCGGGTTGCGGCTCAGGTCGCGCTCGGGGCTGAGCTCGTCCACCACCCGCTCGAACGGCAGCCCCTGGTGGGCGAGGGCGCCGAGGACGCTCTCCCGGGTGCGGGCCAGCAGCGCGGCCGGGGTCGGGTCGTCGGCGAGGTCGGCGCGCATCACCAGGGTGTTGACGAAGAACCCGGCCAGCTGCTCGGTCTCCGGCCGGTCGCGGTTGGCGACCACGGTGCCGATGGCGATGTCGCTCTGCCCGCTGTGGAAGGCCAGGGCGGCCTGGAAGGCGGCCATCACGGTCATGTACGGGGTGGTGTCCAGGGTGTGCACGGCGGCCGCGAGGTCCGCGGGCAGGTCGAGGCGGTGCACCGCGCCGGTGCTGGAGGGCACCGCCGGGCGGGGGTGGTCGGTGGGCAGGTCGAGCGGGGTGAGGCCGGCCAGCCGGGTGCGCCAGTAGGCGAGGTCGGCGGACTCGTCGGCGGCCCGCTGCCACACCGCGTAGTCGGTGTAGGCGATCGACAGCTCGGGCAGCTCGGGTGCGGTGCCCGTGCTGCGGGCCCGGTAGAGCTCGCGCAGGTCGCGCACCAGCAGGTCCAGCGACCACCCGTCGGAGACGATGTGGTGCATGGCGAGGACCAGCACGTGGTCGTCCGGGGCGAGCCGCAGCACGGTGGCGCGGAAGGCGGGCTCGGTGGCCAGGTCGAACGGCCGGGTGGCCAGTCGGCGGACGGCCTCGGCGAGGTCCTCGCCCTCGGCGTGGTCGAGCAGGTCCACCCCGGCTCCGCCGGCCGGGTGCACCAGCTGGGCGGGGACGCCCGCCCGGTCGGGGAAGGTCACCCGCAGCTGCTCGTGCCGGGCGACCAGGTCGGCGACCGCGCCATCCAGGGCGGCCAGGTCGAGCGGGCCGGTCAGCCGCCAGGCGGCCGGCATCAGGTAGGTGGCGGCGCCCGGGTCGAGCCGGTCGAGGAAGTACAGGCGCTGCTGGGCGGCCGAGAGCGGGGTCTGCTCGGGGCGCGGGTCGAGCCGGGGGATGCCGGCCGGGGCGGCCTGGGCCCGGCCGCGCAGGCGCTGCTCCAGCAGGCGGCGGGCGGCCGGGGAGAGAGCGGCCGGCGGGCGGGTGGCCCGGCCCTGCTCGGGCATGATCTCCGAAGTGGTCATGACGTCATCCGTCCAATCTCAGTCTCGGTGGTCCACCGTCAGGGAGAGGTCGATCTCGTCGTCGCTCATCGCGGAGATCAGTTCGACGAGCTGACGCTCGATCTCGGCGGCCAGCAGCTCGACGGTGGGGTGTTCGAAGAGGTCGCGCACCTCGATCGGGCAGTCGAAGGCGGCGCGCAGGCGGGAGGCGGCCGCCACGGCGCGCAGCGAGTGCCCGCCGAGGGTGAAGAAGTCGTCGTGGACGCCGATCCGGGTGACACCGAGGACCTCGGCCCAGATCTGGGCGGTCACCGTCTCGGTGGGGGTGCGCGGCGGTACGAAGGCGGTCGGTTCGGGTGCCTGCGGCTCGGGCAGGGCGGCGGTGTCCAGCTTGCCCTGGACGGTCCGGGGCAGCGCGTCGAGCAGGACGAGGGCGGCGGGCACCAGGTAGCCCGGCAGGTGGGCCCGGCAGTGTGCGGCCAGCGCCTCGGCGGACAGCCCCTTGCCCGCGACGTAGCCCACCAGGGCGCGCTCGCCGCGCAGTTCGCGGACCAGCACGGCGGCGGCGTGCACCCCGGGGTGGCGGCGCAGCACGGCCTCGGCCTCGCCGGGCTCGACCCGGAAGCCGCGGATCTTCACCTGGTCGTCGCTGCGGCCGACGAACTCCAGGTCACCGGAGGCGAGTCGGCGCACCAGGTCGCCGGTGCGGTAGAGCCGGCCGCCGGCCGCGCCGAACGGGTCCGGCACGAAGCGCTCGGCGGTCAGTGCCGGGCGGCCCAGGTAGCCGCGGGCCAACTCGGGTTCGCTGACCAGCAGTTCTCCGGGGATTCCGATCGGGGCGAGGTCGCCGCCCGGGTCCACCACGTAGGCCCGGCGCGATCCCAGCGGCCGGCCGATCGGCACCCGGCCCTCGACCGGGGCGGTGACCCGGTGGGCGGTGGCGGAGATGACCGACTCGGTCGGGCCGTAGGTGTTGACCACCGGTACGCCGGGCAGGTGGGCGAACCAGCGCTCCAGCGGTCCGGGCGGCAGCACCTCGCCGCCGGTGACCAGCAGGCGCAGGCTCGCCAGCGAGCCGGCCACCGCGTCCAGCCGGGCCACCAGCTCCTCCCAGTAGGAGGGGGTGAGCTCCATGACGGTGACGCCCTCGGCCGCGACCCGCTCGGCCAGCTGCTCCACCGTCCAGATGTCGTCCGGTCGGACCACCACCCGGGCGCCGCAGCTCAGTGCGGGCAGGATCTGCTCCAGCGAGGCGTCGAAGGAGAGCGAGGCGAAGGTCAGCACCCGGTCACCGGCGGTCAGGCCGAACTGCTCGCGGGCGGCGGCGACATGGGCGGCCAGCGCGTGGTGCTCCACGCCCACCGCCTTGGGCCGGCCGGTCGAGCCCGAGGTGAAGATGGTGTACGCCAGCTCGTACGGGTCCGGGGTGTGCCGCGGCGCGTCGGGCGCCGGCCGGACCTGCTCGACGGCGAGCTGCGGTAGGGCGAGCCCGGCCGTCCGGTCGGCGGTCGAGGCGTCGACCACCAGGCAGCCGACGCCGGCCTCCTCGACCATGAACCGCAGCCGCTCGACCGGCAGTTTGGCGTCCAGCGGGACGTACATCGCCCCGGCCCGCCAGACCGCGGCCATCGCGGCCACCGACCAGACGCCGCGGCCCAGGCAGACGCCGACCGCGCTGCCGGGGCCCGCTCCGGCGGCGGTCAGGGCGGCGGCCAGGCCGCCGGTGAGTCCGTCCAGTTCGGCGTAGTCGACGCTGCGGCCGTCGCAGACCAGGGCCACCGCGTCGGGCTCGCCGCCGAGGGTGAACAGCGGGGCGGGCGCGGCGTCGGTCCCGGCGGTGGCGACCAGGTCGGCGCGTTCGGCCGCGGCCAGCAGGTCGACGCGGTCGACGGCCGTGTCCGGGTCGGCCAGCACCGCGGACAGCACCCGGCCGACCTGCTCGGCGAAGCGGACGGCGGTGGCGGGGTCGAACAGGTCGGCGGCGTACTCGACGTTCAGCGCGAACCGGCCCGGGGACCGCAGGAAGGTCGCGGTCAGATCGAACTTGGCCGAACCCCAGGGGAGTTCGAAGGCGGAGGTGTCCAGCCCGGGAAGTGTCCAGGTGCCGGCGGCGCTCTCCTGGACGTCCACCATCACCTGGAACAGCGGGTTGCGGGACAGGTCCCGCTCCGGGCGCAGCCGCTCCACCACCCGCTCGAACGGCACATCCTGGTGGTCGAAGGCGCCCAGCACCGTGGCGCGCACCCGGCGCAGCAGCTCGGCAAAGCCGGGCGCGCCGGTGAGGTCGGTGCGCACCACCACGGTGTTGACGAAGAAGCCGATCAGCCCCTCCAGCTCGGTGCGACCGCGGCCGGCCACCGGGGTGCCCACGGCCAGGTCGTGCTGCCCGCTCCAGCGGGCCAGCACCAGCTGGGCGGCGGCCAGCAGCACCATGAACCGGGTGGCGCCCTGCTCACGGGCGAACTCCTCTACCCGGTTGCCGAGTTCGGCCGGGAAGTCGACCTCGACGGCGCCGCCGCGGCCGGTCCGGGCGGCCGGGCGGGGGCGGTCCGCGGGCAGGTCGAGCACCGGGACGCCGGCCAGGGCGCCGGCCCAGTGCTCCAGCTGGGCGTCCAGCGCCCCGCTCTCCGCCCGGTCTCGCTGCCACTGGGCGAAGTCGCCGTACTGCAGCGCGAGTTCCGGCAGTGCGGGCGGCTCGCCGGTGAGCGCCGCCCGGTAGTGGGCGGCCAGTTCGGCCAGGAAGACGTCCTTGGACCAGCCGTCGGTGGCCACGTGGTGGAAGGAGACCAGCGCGACGTGGTCGTCCGGGGCCAGCTCCCACACGCCGGAGCGCAGCAGCGGCGGCCGGTCCAGCGCGAAGCGGCGGGTGGCCAGCGCGGCCGCCGCCGGGCGGAGCGCCGCCAGCCGGGCGGCCGCATCGGCGCCCTCCGGTGCGGGCCGCCACTCCAGCGGGACGCCCGGGTTGTCGCAGACCTGCTGCGCCGGGCGGCCGTCCACCTCGACCAGGGCGGTGCGCAGCACCTCGTGGCGGTCGACCACCCCGTCCAGGGCGCGCTGCCAGGCCGCCCGGTCGAGGCCGCCGCGGATCCGCCAGGCGTACCAGAGCACGTACTCGTCGCCGACGCTCGACGTGCGGTCCAGGAACCACAGCCGCTCCTGGGCGAAGGAGAGCGGCAGCGGCCCGGAGCGGTCCACCGGGACGACCGCGGCGCCGGCCGCTCGGCGGGCGGCGGCGACCGCCGGGGCGAAGTCGCGGATCCGCGGGTTCTCGAACAGGGTGCGCAGTTCGACCTCGCGGCCGAGCCGCTCGGCGACCCGGGAGACCGCCATGGTGGCCAGCAGCGAGTGGCCGCCGAGGTCGAAGAAGCCGTCGTCGATGCCGACCCGCTCCACGCCGAGCACATCGGCCCAGATCTCGGCGACGGCCCGCTCGGTCTCGTCGCGCGGGGCGGTGTAGTCGGCGCCGCTCGCGGCCCGGTCCGGGTGGGCGTCGGGCAGCGCGGCCCGGTCCAGCTTGCCGGAGACCGACACCGGCAGCGCCTCCAGCCGGACCCAGTCGGCGGGCACCGCGTAGTGCGGCAGCCGCTCGGCGCACCAGGCGCGCAGGGCGGCCGGGTCGAAGGCGTCCGCGACCACGTAGCCGGCCAGGCTCTGCCCGGTGCGGGCGTCCGGCCTGACGGCGGCGGCGACCACGCCGGGGTGGGCGCGCAGCACCGCCTCCACCTCGCCGAGTTCGATCCGGAAGCCGCGCAGCTTGACCTGGTCGTCCCGGCGGCCGAGGAACTCCAGCTCGCCGGTGGGCAGCCAGCGGACCAGGTCGCCGGTGCGGTAGAGCCGTCCGCCGTCGGGGGCGAACGGGTCCGGGACGAAGCGCTCGGCGGTCAGCGCCGGGCGTCCCAGGTAGCCGCGGGCGACCTCCTCGCCGCCGATCAGCAGCTCGCCGGGGACGCCGACCGGAACGCTCTCGTCCTGCTCGTCCACCACGTACACCCGGCGGCCGCCGAGCGGGCGGCCGATCGGCACCCGGTCCTCGACCGGCCCGTCCACCTCGTGGCTGGTGGAGGTGACGGTGGTCTCGGTCGGCCCGTAGGCGTTGACCACCCGCACCTGCGGCACGGCGGCCCGCCAGGCGGCCAGCGCGCCGACCGGCACCGCCTCGCCGCCGAGGATCAGCAGCCGCAGGCCGGCCAGCCGGGCGGCCGAGCCGCGGTCCAGGGCGAAGGCCAGCTCGGTCCAGTACGTGGGCGGCACGTTGAGCACAGTGATGCCGTACCGGGCGACCACCTCGGGCAGCTGGCTGGGCAGCCACGGCTCGTCCGGGCGGATCACCACCCGGGCGCCGCAGGTGAGCGCCGGCAGCAGCTGGTCGAGCGAGGCGTCGAAGGAGAAGGAGGCGAAGGCCAGCACCCGGTCCTCGGCGGTGATCCGGTAGCGGGCCCGGGCGGCGGCCACGTGCGAGGCGAGCGCGCGGTGCTCGACGCCGACCGCCTTGGGCCGGCCGGTGGAGCCGGAGGTGAAGATGACGTGGGCCAGCTCCGCCGGGTCCGGGGTGTGCCGCGGCCCCGCCGGGTCGGGGCGGACGGTGTCCACCCGGACGGTCGGGCCGAGCAGCGCGGCCAGTCCTTCGGTCGCCGGGTCGCTCACCAGGCAGCCGACGCCGGCCTCCTCGACCATGAACCGCAGCCGCTCCATCGGCAGTTCGGGGTCCAGCGGGACGTACACCCCGCCGGCCCGCCAGACCGCGGCCGGTGCCAGCGCCGACCAGATCCCGCGCCGCACCAGTACGCCGACCGGCCGGCCCGGCGCGACCCCGGCCGCGGCCAGCTCCCTGGCCAGGCCGCCGGCCAGCGCGTCCGCCTCGCCGTGGCGGACGGTCCGTTCGCCGCAGACCAGGGCCACCGCCTGCGGCTCGCCGGCGAACGCGACGGCGGGCGCGGGACCTGCCGGGCGGTCGGCGGCGCGGCTCCACTCCTCGGCCGGCCGGTCGCCGGCCCGGGGCACCACCCGGCGGGCCGACTCCCGGACCGGGGTGGCCGGGTCGGCCAGCAGGGCGCGCAGCAGCGCCACGTACGCCTCGCCGAAGCCGCGCATGGTGTCGGCGTCGAACAGCGCGGTGGCGTACTGCAGCAGCGCGATGACGGAGCCGTCCGCCGCGAGGCTGAGGTCGAGGAAGACGTCCAGCGCGGTGCCGCGCAGCGGCGGGGTGACCAACTCGGCTTCCAGGCCGGGCAGTCGGACCGGCTGGATGGCCTGGTTGAGCAGCGTGAAGGAGGCCTGGGCGAGCGGGTGGCGGGACAGGTCGCGTTCGCCGCCGACCGCGCCCACCACCCGGTCGAACGGGGCGTCGGCGTGCGACAGGTCCGTCAGGACGTTGCCGCGTACCCGGGCCAGCAGCGCCGGGAAGTCCGGGCTGCCGGACAGGTCGGTGCGCAGCACGATGGTGTTGACGAACGGACCGATCAGGTCAGCGACCCGGCCGTGCCCGCGGTCGGCCAGCGTGGTGCAGACCGCGATGTCGCTCTGACCGCTGTAGCGGGCCAGCAGGGCCTGGTAGACGGTGAGCAGCACCATGTAGCGGGTGGCGCGGTGGGCGCGGGCGTACCGGTCCACCTCGGCGACCAGCTCGGCCGGCAGCCGGAACCGCTCCACGTCGCCCGCGCCGTCCCAGAACCGGGGCCGGGGACGGTCGGTGGGCAGGCTCAGCGGGGTGACGCCGGTCAGCCGCCGCCGCCAGTGGTCGAGCAGCTTCGCCATCCTCGGGCCGGTCAGCCGCTCGTGCTGGGCGCGGGCCGCGTCGGCGTACTGCAGGGCGGGGGCCGGCACGTCCTCGCCCCGGTAGCCGGCGGCCACCTCGCGCAGCAGCACGTCCCAGGACCAGCCGTCGATCGCGATGTGGTGCACCACCACCAGCAGCAGGTGCTCCTCGGGGCCGAGCCGGCCCAGCGTCATCCGGATCGGGTACTCGGCGGCCAGGTCCAGCGGCCGGGCCAGCTCGCGGTCGAACAGCTCCTCGGCGCTGCCCGCCTCGACCCGCTCCAGGACCGCCCCGCCGGGGGCGTCCACCATCGGCACCGGCTCGCCGGCCACCGCGGTGAACCGGGTGCGCAGTACCTCGTGCCGGTCGACGACGCCGGTCAGCGCCCGCTCCAGGGCGTCCGCGTCGAGCGGGCCGCGCAGGCGGAGCACGAGCGGGAGCAGCGAGCCGGCGGAGTCCTGGGCGAGCTGGTCCAGGAACCACAGCCGCCGCTGCGCGAACGAAACCTTCGGGGTGGTGTCACCGTGCCTCGCCCCGTCGGGGGCTGCGCCTGCTGTCACTGTGGGCCTCCATGCCGTGTTTTCCAGCAGCGTGCCGTCCGGCGCGGTCCCGCCCCAGAGAAGAAGACGCAGCCCTGTGCGCAGGGCGCCGTGCCGGTGTGGTCCGGGCGGGGCGGCGAGCTGGGAAAACGCCGACGCGGCGGGCCGGACCGGGGGTGACCGGTCCTGGCCCGCCGCGGCGGCGGAGTGGGGAGTGTCAGTCCTCGTCGACGGCGACGAAGCGCAACTCCGAGGTGTAGCGGCGGCCCTGGTCGTCGGTCAGCCAGGTCTGCTCGGGGGTGGGCAGCATCTCGCTGACCACCAGCCGGCCGTCCGGGTCCTTCCCCGCCAGCCGGCGCATCGCCTTGGCGAGGATGTTCACGTAGACCGGGCTGTCGAAGTCCACGTAGAACGGCCGGGACTCGGTGGGCGAGACCACGAACACGAACCGGGGCAGGCCGTGCTCCTCGCGCCAGCGGCGGGCGCGGACGAAGCGCCGCCCCTCGTCCTTCTCGGTGGCGAAGCCGGCCGCCGCGGCCGGCAGCCGCCAGGTCTCCCGGGCCACCACCAGCCGGTCGACCGTCACCCGCGGGGTGTGGTCGCCCTCCGGCAGCACCTGGAACAGGTCCATCGCCAGGGTGGTCAGTACATGGGCGAACACGTCCACGGCCGGGAACTCGGCGCCGTCCGGCAGCACCACCCGCAGCTCGCCGTCCCGCTCGACCACCGCCACGTCGGCGCTGCGCACGGTGCGCGGCCGGGCCGGGTCGGCGGTCAGGTCGACCAGGGCGACCTGGTAGTCCTCGGGCCGGGTCAGCGCGTACTTCACCCGGGCGGACAGCCGGGAGCGGTGCTCCTTGGGCAGCAGCGGCAGCAGCCGCGGTCCCGGGTGGTCCCGGGTGGTCTCGGCGAGCAGCTCCGCGCGGTCCGGGTGCTGGTGGACGAAGAGCGAGGCGCCCAGGGTGTTGGAGGCCAGGTGGAGTTCGC
Organism: Kitasatospora cinereorecta; assembly: GCF_024172095.1. Taxonomy (GTDB): domain Bacteria; phylum Actinomycetota; class Actinomycetes; order Streptomycetales; family Streptomycetaceae; genus Kitasatospora; species Kitasatospora cinereorecta. The sequence continues at coordinate 17,790 of NZ_JAMZDX010000005.1, forward strand.
CCAGCACCAGGGTGAACGCGCCGCGGGCGACCGCGTCCGGCCCCTCGGCGGCGATCATCACGTCGGGGCTGAGGTAGCGGGCGGCCGTCCAGCCGCCGCCCGGGCCGCCGAACTGCTCGCGGACGCCGTCCGCGATCCGTTCCAGCGGCAGGTCGATCCGCCGCTCCCCGGGCGCGGGCGCCAGGATCCGGGCCCAGCGGTCGCGGAAGTCCTGCTGCAGTTCCCCGGCCGCCCGGCGGGCGTCCCCGTGCAGCACCGGCATGCAGGCGAACCAGAAGGCGGCCAGGTCCACCGGTCCTTCGGCGGCCAGCCGGTCGTACACCGGGCGGGCCCCGGCCAGCACCGCCTCGGCGAGGCGAGCGGTGAGCCAGCCGGCGCTGGTGAGCAGCGGCTCCAGCGGCGCCAGGGCGTCGCGCACCGCCGGGCCGAGCAGCGCGGTGGCCGAGCGGCGGCAGTCCGCGTACACCAGGGCCCTGCAGGGCGCCGTCCCGGACGACTTCTCGCGGACCGCGGCGGTGTCCGTCAGTGCGACGAACGCCTGCTCCAGCTCTGTCAGTTCGGCGACCACTGCCTCGGCGCCGGCCGCCGCGCCGACTCTGGCCCGGCCGGCCTCCAGGGCGTCCAGCGCGGCCAGTCCGCAGATCCGGACCGCGTCGTCGCCGATCCGCTCCAGCCATGCCCGCAGGTCGCGCTCGGGGTGGGTGCCGGCCGGGATCTCCAGCCGCCACTGGGCCCAGCGGCGCGCCACCAGCTCCTCCAGTACGCCCGGGACGTCGGTGCCGGGCAGCTCGGCCGCGATCCCCAGCGCGGTGCGCACCCCGTCGCACCGGCTCAGTACGGCCGCCTCCTCGGCCGTGACCGCCTGCGGCCGGCGGCCGGGTACGGTGACCAGCAGCCCGTCCAGCCGGACGAACGGCACCCGGCGCGGAGCCACCCAGCCGCGGACGGCCGGGTCGGCACCGATCAGCGCGGCCAGTGCGTCGATCGCCCAACTCGCCCAGTAGACGGTGGAGTCGGCGACCAGCCCGGTGCCGGGCCTGATCTCCACGCCGTCGACGGCGCCGTCCCAGCGGCCCCAGCCGACCGGGCCGAAGAAGCCGATGGTGTCGTTCTTCACGCAGAACCGTTGCCAGTAGTGCGCCACCAGCTCCTCGCGCTGGCGCGGCATGCTGGTGCGGCCGGCGGCGGTGGGCGTCCAGTTCAGGAACGGGGTGACGCCGGAGTCGAGCACCGGCCGGTTCTGCCAGGCGACCGCCTCGCGGAAGGCCGGGGTCCGGGCGATGTCCTGCAGCGCCTCGGCGGTCTCCACGGCCGCGTCCGCGAACAGTCCGGCGAACTCGGACCAGCGCTCGCCGCCCAGCTGCTCGTCCGGGGCGAACTTGTCGGCGGCCTCGGCCAGCCCCGCCGGGGCCAGCCGCAGCACCCCGTCGGCGGGGAAGCCCGGTCCGCGCAGCGCGAACTGCTCCCACAGCCGCCAGCGGCCGCCCGGCAGGTAGGTGTCGGTCACGGCGCGCTCCCTCAGGCCTCGACGAAGTCGGACTCGACGACGTCGGCGAGGTCCGCCGGCGTCGGGTAGGCGAAGACCAGCGACACCGGCACCTCGACACCCAGCGCCTCCTGGAGGCGGCCGGTGATCTGGAAGGCGCTCAGCGAGTCGCCGCCGGCCTCGTAGAAGTCGCTGTCGCGGTCGAGGTCGTCGATGCCGAGCACCTCGCGGTAGACGGAGACCAGCAGGTCGGTGGTGGTACGGGCGGTGGTGGTCACGGGAGCTCCTCGGGAGGGTGGTGGCGGGTGGTCGGGGTGGCGCAGGTGCGGGAGTGCGGGGTTTCGGAGTGCGGGACGCGCGTCGGCGGTCAGGCCCGGACGGGCGGGCGGCAGCGGGCGGCGGCGGCGTGCAGGGCGGCGGCGGTGTTGCCGCCGGAGACCACGGCGACCGCCGGGCGGGTCCGGGTGGCCCGGCCGTCGCGCCGGGCGCGCAGGGCGCCGGCCAGGGCGACCGCGCCGCTGGGTTCGGCCTCGACGCCGTGGCGGCCGAGCAGGTCGACGGCGGCGAGGATCTCGGTGTCGGTCACGGCGATCAGTTCGTCGACCCGGTCCCGGATGATCGGGTAGGTCACGGTGCCGGGCTGCTGTCCGCGCAGCCCGTCGGCGACCGTCGCGCTGGGCGGCAGCCGCAGCGGGCGGCCGGCGGCCAGCGAGCGGGCGTAGCGGGGCGTGGTGGCGGGTTCGACGCCGACCACCCGGACCGGGCGCCCGTGGGCGGCGAGGCAGACACCGGCCAGCAGTCCGCCGCCGCCGGTCGGCACGTACACCGTGTCCGCCTCGGGGACGTCCGCGAGGATCTCCCGGCCGACCGTGCCCTGTCCGGCGACGATCAGCGCGTGGTCGGAGGAGGGCACCAGGACGGCGCCGGTCAACTCGGCCAGCTCTCGGGCCCGGAGCTCCCGTTCGGCCACTCCCCCGGTCACCGTGACGGTCTCGGCGCCGAGCGCCTCGATCAGCCCGACCTTGGCCGGGTTGGCGCCCGCGGCGAGCACCACGGTGAGGTGGATGCCGAGCGGTCCGGCCAGGCCCGCCAGCGCGATGCCGTGGTTGCCGGAGGAGCCGGTGACGATCCGCCGGGCACCGAGCGCGAGCACCGCGTTGGCGGCGCCGCGCAGCTTGAACGAGCCGCTGTACTGCCGGTGTTCGGCCTTCAGCAGCAGTCCGGGCAGGATCGGCAGTACGGGGGTGCGGCGGACGTGCCCGGCGATCCGCTCGGCCGCCGATCGGACGTCGGCGGGGGTGACCTCGGCCGGGGTGAGTTCGGCGACGGGGGCGGTCATCGGATTCCTCCGGCTTCGGCGAGGGCCCGGCGGTCGGCCTTGCCGCTGCGGTTGACGGGCAGTTCGGCGAGCCGCTCGATCCGGCGCGGCATCAGGTGCGGCGGCAGGGTGCGGCCCAGGTGGGTGCGCAGCTCGTAGTCGGTGGTGTCGGCCAGGGCGCCGGTGACGTGGGCGACCAGGTACACCCGGCCCTGGGTGTCGGTGGCGGCGGTGACCACCGCGCCGGTCACCCGGGCGTGGGTGAGCAAGGCGGCCTCCACCTCGGCCGGGTCGACCCGGTAGCCGCGGATCTTGACCTGGCGGTCGCCGCGGCCCAGGTAGCGCAGCCCGTCGGGGCCGGCCGCGGCCAGGTCGCCGGTGCGGTAGAGCCGGCTGCCGGGCGGTCCGAGCGGGTCGGGGACGAAGCGCTCGGCGGTCCGGGCCGGGCGGCCGCGGTAGCCGCGGGCGACGCCCACCCCGCCGATGTACACCTCCCCGGTCGTGCCCTCCGGCACCGGCGCGAGGGCCGGGTCGAGCAACCGGACCACCACCCCGTCGACCGGCGTGCCGACCACGTCGGCGGCGGTGTCCGGCTCACCGGCCACCCGGTGGCGGGTGGAGGTCATGGTGCACTCGGTCGGGCCGTACTGGTTGACCAGGGCGCCGTCGATCAACGCCCGGCCGCCGGCGGCCAGGAACGGCCGCAGCGACTCGCCGCTGGAGACCGCCAACCGCACCCCGGCGAGCAGCCGGGCCGGGTCGGGCTGACCGGCCAGGAAGGTGAGGAAGGACGGGGTGACGCTGAGCAGCGTGTTCACCCCGTGGGTCCGGACGGCGGCGCCGAAGCTCTCCGGCCGCAGCAGGTCGCCGCGCGGCACGATCACCAACCGCCCGCCGGCCAGCAGCGGGGCGAAGGTGTCGCGGATGGAGGCGTCGTAGCCGAGCGGGGCGACCTGAAGGGCGACCGTGTCGGGGCCGAGGCCGTAGTCGCGGGCGACGAAGCGCAGGTAGGAGTCGAGTCCGCGGTGCTCGATCAGGACGGCGCTCGGCTCACCGGTGGAGCCCGAGGTGTGGCTGACGTACGCCAGCGCGTCCGGCCCGGACGGTCCCGTGGGGCTTGCGTCGTGGTCGTGGTCGGCATGCTCGTCGAGCAGCACCACCGGTCCGGGGACGGGCAGTTCGAGCCGCTCGGCCAGCGCGGCGGTGGTGATCAGCAGGTCGGCGCCGCCGCTGCGGACCAGGGCGGCCAGCCGGGCGGGCGGCTGCTCGACGTCCAGGGTCAGGAACGCCGCCCCGGCGTGCAGCACCGCCGCCATGGCGACCACGGCGTCGGCGCCGCGGGTGACCGCCACCGCGCAGACCCGCTCCGCGCGGGCGCCGCCGGCGTGCAGGGTGCGGGCCAACGCGGTGATGCGGTGGCCGAGTTCGGCGTAGGAGAGCTCGCCGTCCGGGGTGGTGAGGGCGGTCCGGTCCGGCGTCCGCTCGGCGTGTGCGAGGAGGTCGTCGACGAAGGTGCGCATCACGCCTCCGTCGCGGCGGGCACGGGCAGGGAGGGCACGGCCGTCTGGTCGACGGCGACGAAGCGCAGCTCCGAGGTGTAGGTGCGGCCCTCGTCGTCGGTCAGCCAGGCCTGCTCGGGGGTCGGCAGCATCTCGCTGACCTTCACCCGCGCGGCCGGGTCCTTGCGGGCCAGCCGGCGCATCGCCTTGGCGAGGATGGTGATGTACACCGGGCTCTCGAAGTCCACGTAGAAAGGCCGGGGTTCGGCCGGCGACACGACGAAGACGAAGCGCGGCAGGTCGAGTTCGCGCTGCCAGTTCCTGGCCCGGACGAAGCGGCCCGCCTCCGTCTTCTCCTCGGCGAAGGCGAACGCCTCGACCGGCAGGCTCCAGGTCTCCCGGGCGACGACCATCCGGTCGATGGTGATCCGGGGGGTGTGGTCGCCCTGCGGGCGCAGGGTGAAGCGGTCCATCACCCGCTGGGTGAGGGTGTTGGCGTAGACGTCCAGCAGCGGGTACGCGGTGCCGTCGGGCAGCACCGCGACCAGGGCGCCGTCCCGCTCCTCCACCGTGACGTCGGCGCTGAGCGCGGTGCGCGGCCGGTGGGGGTCGCCGGTCTGGTCGACCAGGGCGACCACGTGGTCCTGCGGCCGGTCCAGCGAGGGGCGGCTGCGGGTCGACCACTTCAGCGGCAGCTCCTTGGGCAGCATCGGCAGCAGCCGCGGGCCGGGGAAGTCGCGGGTGGTCTCGGCGATCAATTCCTCGCGGTCCGGGTGCTGGTGGACGAAGAGCGAGGCGCCCATGGTGTTGAGCGCGCAGTGCATCTCGCCGAGCACCAGGTCGAAGTCGCCGCCTTCCACCGCCTCCGGGCCGTCCGCCACCAGCAGGACGTCGGGGCTGAAGTAGCGGGCCAGCGACCAGCCGGCGCCCGGCTCCTCGAACTCCTCCCGGACCCGCTCGGCGATCTCGGCGGAGGAGATCCGCACCCGGCGCGCACCCTCCGGCAGGGCCAGGATCCGGCCCCACTTGGCGCGCAGCTCGGCCTGGATCGCGTCCAGGTCGGCGCCGGCCTGCGGGTACGGGGAGGGCAGGCACTCCAGCCAGAGCGTGCCGAGGTCGACCCGGCCGTTCGCCTTCAGCCGCTCGTACACCGCGCCGACCCGGGCGGTGACCTGCTCGGCGAAGCGGTTGGTCATCCACCGGGCGGCGGTCAGGCACTGCTCCAGCGGGGTGAGTTCGGCCAGCAGGGCGGTGCCGACGGTGGCGGTCGCGGCGCGCCGGCTGTCGGAGTAGACCAGCCCGCGGCACGGCGCGGTGCGGGCGCCCTTGGCGCGCTGGGCGTCGGTGCGGGTCAGCGCCGCGAACTCCGCCTCCAGCGCGCCGATCGCCGCGGTGAGCGCCTCGGCGTCCAGCCCGGCGGCCTGGACGGCGTCGCGGCCGCGCTCCAGCACGGCCAGCTTGGCGAGCGCCGGCTCACGCACCGCCGGATCGCCCACCCGCTCCAGTACGGTGCGCAGTTCGCGCTCCGGGTAGGTGCCGGCGGGCAGGTCGAGGCGCCAGTGCGCCCAGCGGCGGCCGACCAGCCGGCGCACCGCCTCCTCGGTCCGCTCCGGGTCGGCGCCCAGGGTCTCGGCGATCCGGGCGACCGTCCGGGTGCCGTCGCACAGGTCGAGCACGGCCCGGTCCTCGGGCGTGATCTCCTGCGGGCGGCGGCCGGGCAGCCGGACCTCGCCGTCCACCACGCCGACGAAGGACACCCGCACCGGCGGGATCCACGCCATCAGCGCCGGGTCCTCGGCAAGCGCCTTGGCCAGCGCGTCGATCGCCCAACTGGCGAAGTACACCCGCGAGTCGGCGAGGAACCCGGTGCCCGGGTCGACCGCGACACCCCGGCTCGCCAGGTTCCACCGGCCCCAGCCGACCGGGCCGAAGAAGCCGATCGTGTCGTTCTTCACGCAGAACCGCTGCCAGTAGTGCGCCACCAGCTCCTCGCGCTGGCGCGGCATGCTGGTGCGGCCGGCCACGGTCGGCGTCCAGTTCAGGAACGGCTCGATGCCGGTCCGCAGCACCGCCGGGTTCTGCCACGCCACCGCGGCCCGGAACCGCGGCATCGCCGCGATCTCCTGGAGCAACCGGGCGGTGTCGACCGCGGCGAGGTCGTACGCCTCGGCGAAGTCCTCCCACTCCGGACCGGTCAACCGGTCGTCCGGGCCGAACTTGTCGGCGGCCAGGGCCAGCTGGGACGGTGCCATGCGCAGCACGCCCTCCGCCGGGAAGCCGGGGCCGCGCAAAGCGAAGTGCTCCCACAGCCGCCACCCCCCGGCGGGCAGCAGCACGTTCTCCGGGACGTCCGACATGGGCGGCACTCCTTCCAGGGCAGGCGACTTCGGCGGCGCCGGCGACCCGGTTCACCCGGTCCGGCCGTGCCAGCACCCTGCCCGCCGCACGGGCCCGGTCGGCAGAGAAGAACCGGCAGCGACACGCGCTGCCGCCGCCGCGTCTGTGTCCCTGGGACCGCCGCGCGTACCGGGGCACGCTGGCCCTCGACCGAGCGAGCCCGAGGAGGATGCACCGCGATGAGCGACACCAGCGACAGCGACGACACCCAGTACCTGGTCGTGCACAACGACGAGGAGCAGTACTCCATCTGGCGGGCCGACCGCGAACTCCCCGCCGGCTGGCACGCCGAGGGCACCCGCGGCCCGCGCCAGAACTGCCTCGACCACATCGACCGGGTCTGGACCGACATGCGCCCGCTCAGCCTGCGCCGCCGGATGGCGGCCGCGGGCGCCTGACCGCCCCACCGCCCGCCGACGGGGCCCGGGACACCCCCGGGCCCCGCACGGCACTGGCACCGCCCGATCGGAGGACCCGAGTCCGTGATGACCTCGCAGCAGCCGTACGTCCCGACCGAGGTCGACGTACGGCGGATCCAGGCCGAGCTGCGCTCCCCGCCCCGGCGCAGCCTCACCGGCCCGCCGGCGGTCTACCTCGCCACCGCCCGCGGCCACGACGAGCACGCCGTCCGGCTCGCCACCGAGGTACTCGACACCGAGGAGCGGCAGCGCGCCCGCGCGTTCCGGCGGGACAGCGACCGCGAGGCGTACGTGATGGCCCACGCCGTCCTGCGCGGACTGCTCGGCTCCCACCTCGGCATGGACGCCGCCGCCCTGCCGCTCACCCGCGAACCCTGCCCCGGCTGCGGCGGGCCGCACGGCCGGCCGGCCCTGCGCGGCGCCGGCGTGCACTTCTCGCTCTCGCACAGCGGTGACCTGGTGATGGTGGCCCTCGCCACCGCGCCGGTGGGCGTCGACGTCGAACAGGTACCGAGTGCGCAGGCCACCCAGGACGTGCAGTCCATGCTCCACCCCGACGAGGCCGCCGAACTCCTCGCCCTGGTCGAACAGGACCGCCCGCTCGCCGTCGCCCGCGCCTGGGTCCGCAAGGAGGCCTACCTGAAGGGCCTCGGCACCGGCCTCTCCCGCAGCCCCGGCCTGGACTACCTGGGCACCGGCCCCGTCCCCGCCGCGTCCCCGCCCGGCTGGCTGATCCGCGACATCACCGTCCCCACCGGCTACGCCGCCGCCCTCTCCCTCGCCACCCGCCGTCCGGTCTGACCGGTCCGACCGATCTGACCGGTCCGACCGGACGGAGCGTCAGAACTGCCCACGCGCCCGGCCGATTTCTTCGTGTCATCCGCCAGTACGGCCACCGCCCGGCGCCGGAGGAGACTTTCGGCCACAAGCAGCGGACTCAAGCAGCGGTCAACGAGGGGGCGGCACATGGGCGTGCAGCAGTACGACGGGATCGGCGAGGCGTTCGAGGGCTTCAAGTCCCTTCCGCTGACCAGGTACGGGGAGGTCCCGAGCTTCCTAGGCCTGATCGGCGACGTCCGCGGCAGGTCGGTCCTCGACCTGGCGTGCGGCACCGGCTTCTACAGCCGCGAGGTGAAGCGGCGCGGCGCCACCGACGTCCTCGGCGTCGACATCTCCACCGAGATGATCGCCGCCGCCCGCGACATCGAGCGCCGCGAACCGCTCGGCGTCGACTACGAGGTCGGCGACGTCGCCGAGTTGAAGCCGTTCGACCGCCGCTTCGACCTCGCCCTGGCCGTCCAGTGCCTCAACTACGCCGAGGACATCGCGGCCATGGAACGGATGTGTCGCAGCATCCACCAGAGCCTGCTGCCGGGCGGCCGGTTCCTGGTGCTCGCCCAGAACCCCGACTACCGCTTCGACTGCGACTCCCTGGAGACCTACGGGTTCCGCTGCGAGCCCACCGGCGAGGAGATCGAGACCGGACCCCGCGTGCGGGTCACCGCCCTCCTCGACCCGCACCCGATCACCATCGTCGCCGGCGCCCCGCGCCGCGAGGTCTACGAGCACTCCCTGCGCGCCGCCGGCTTCCACGACCTGGAGTGGGTCCCCCTGCACATCTCCGAAGCCGGACTCCGCGCCCACGGCGAGGAGTTCTGGGCCGACCTGCTCGCCCACCCGCCACTGGAGATGCTCCGCTGCCGGGCCTGAGCACCACGGGGCGGACGCGGGGTGCGCCTCAGCCGGTCAGGAGGGGCAGCAGTTCGGCGAAGGACATGGTCGTGTCGGGTTCGAGGCGCGTCGTTCCGCCTCGGAACGACCGCACCTCCAGCCAGCTCTGCGGCGATGCCGTCGGCAGGATGTCCAGGAGCTTCCGGAGGTCGTCCGCCTGGTGGACCTTGAACTTCGGCGACGGACGGTAGGGCGAGGGCCGGATGTCGAAGCGCAGGTCCACCACGGGGTGCGGCGGCCGGGACCAGTCGCTGTGGGGCAGCGCGCCGTGCCCGTGGATCCGGGCGTCGACCAGCACCTCCGGATCCTCGTCCCCGATCTCGCAGTCGAAGATCGGGAAGGCCGTTGCCACCCGGGCCGCTACCGCCGGATGTGCGGCGCAGGCCCGCCCGAGCGCCGGCGAGCAGAACAGCGCGTGGTCGAAGGACCCCACCGGCGTCGGAAGCTCAACCTTGTGGTGGGACCTGCCGTCGAAGGCCAGGTCCCGCCTGGCGGACAGGAACTCCAGGAACGGGGCGACGGTGTCGGCGCGGTGGCTGCTCGCCCGAACGGTGAAGCGGACCGCGCTGCGCCCGTTCTCCCGCAGCACGTAGTACTCGTGGAAGCCCCTCGGGTGGTCGGGCGCGTGGGCGCAGCCGTACACCTGGTCGAAGCCGTCGATCGGCCGGTACCGGGGGACGGGCGCGTGGGGGCGGGTGGCGCCGGCGAGGATGTCGAGGACCGGCGTCTCGACGTCGGACTCCGCCGGATCGCGGGGAGGGTCGACCTCGACGAATCCCTTGCGCAGACGGTCGTTGATCTTGCGGGCCGCGTGGCGCCGCGCCTGCTCCGTGTCGTCGAGCGTCGATGTGCCGGCCTTGCCCGGCGTCCGGTCGGAGCCCCATCTGAGGAAGCAGCGGATCCCTTCCTGTCGGATCTCCCAGTAGTCGAGCGTGGCCGCCTGCCGCTCGAACCGCCGCCATCGGGTCATGCGGGTGACCCTATCGCCCGGTCGCACCGGAGAGCAGGTCAGGCGGTCAGGCCGTCAGGCGGTCAGCCGGTCAGGCGGTCAGCCGGTCAGGCGGTCAGGCCGTCAGGCGGTCAGCCGGTCAGGCGGACGGCCCCGGGGGCAGCTGGTCGACGAGGAAGGGGAGCATGCCCCGTTCCAGCAGGGCCGAGCGCCAGGCTTCGCGGGCGCGCCAGAGGGCGTCGTCGGCGAGTGATTCGGCGGCGCCGCCGGGGGGACGGCGGGCGGCGGCGGTGAGCAGGCCGATCACCCCGGCCAGGGCGCTGGTGGCGGCAACGACAGCGGCTGCCGCGCCGGCGTGCCAGAGCGCGAGGCCGAGGGTCCGCTGGGAGGGGACGAGGCCGAGCATGGCGCCGAGCAGGAAGAAGATCGCCCCGGCGCTGCCGGTGAGGATGGGCACGATCAGCGCGAGAACGCCGAGCCAGCCGGAGGAGTTCTCCGTGGTGGACGGGCGGTCCGGGGGCGGGGCGGCTTCCGCCGCGGTGCGCAGTCGTGCGTAGGCGGCGTATTCGGGCGCGGCGCCGGCCAGGATCTCGGGGACGGACCGGCGGGCGAGGGCCCGCAGGCGTTCGCTCTCCGCACCGTCGGCGCCGGCCGCCCCGGCGGCGCGCAGCGCGTCGCGGACGGGTTCGCGGGTCAGTGCGCGGTTGAGGGCCCGTTCGAAGTCGGCCCGGTCCTGCTGCGAGAGGCGTGGTGGTACGTCCATGGGTCCCCCGGGGTGCTGCCCGGCTTGGGTCGCCGGTGGTGTCGGTGGTCGAACGGGCAGGTCACGTACGGCACATCAGGTGGGGCGGGTCACGAACGGCGGGTCACCGGGTGCCGGTGGCCCGCCGCTCGTGGGGAGTTGCTAGCCGTACGAGAGGTCGGCGCAGGGGTCGTCGTCGGCGGAGCGGGCGGCCTGGGTGACGCTGGTGGGCAGCGGTCCGGGCGGGGGCGGGGCGACGGACGCGCCGGCTTCGGCGCCGCCGGTGGCGAAGTCGGCGCCGAGCACCAGGGCGAGGCCGGCCTTGGTGCCGGCTTCCAGCGTGGCGCCGGGGAAGAGGGCGGCGACCTGCTCGGCCTTGGCCTTCTCGCCGGGCCCGTACTCGACGACGGTGGTGCGGTGGTCGCGGGTGGAGGCGTTGGCCTTGCCGCTCACGGTGAAGTCGGCGGCTTCGAGGAGTGCGGCGGCGCGGGTGGTGAGTCCGCCGGTGGTGGTGCCGTTGTAGACCGCGACGGGAGTCCCGCCGCCGTGAACCGCGGTGGCGGGGGCGGTGGTTGGGCTGGGGGTGGGGGCGGGCGCGGAGGGGCCGGGGCTGCCGGCGTCCTGGCCGTCGAGGGTCCGGTCGGCCTTGAGGGCGGCCCAGAGCTGGTCGGCGTCGGGGTGGAGGACGGCGACCCGGGCGCCCTGGTAACGCCAGGGCATGGTGACGAACTTCATGTCGTGCAGGTCGATGTCCTTGAGGGACATCGCGAAGCCGAGGAGCTTCTGGGCGGAGCCGAGGCCGGGGTCGACGGTGAGCGACTTGGTCGCGGCGTCGGCGAGCGGGAACAGCGTGGTCGGGTCCATGCCGCGGCTCTTGACGTCCTTGGCGAGCGCCGAGAGGAAGGCCTGCTGGCGCTTGGTGCGGCCGATGTCGGAGCCGTCGCCGATGCCGTGCCGGAGCCGGACGTAGTCGAGGGCCTGCTGGCCGGAGACCTTCTGCAGGCCCTGCGGGAAGATCTCCTTGCCCTTGTGGCCCAGGTTGGGGTTGAGGTCGCCCTCGTAGACCGCCTTGGGCACGCAGACGGTGACGCCGCCGACGGCACTGGTCATCGCCGCGAAGCCCTGGAAGTTGACCACGATGGTGTGGTCGATCCGCAGGTTGGTCATCTTCTCGACGGTGTTCTGGGTGCAGGCGGGGTTGCCCTGGGACGTGTTGCCCACCGAGAAGGCGCTGTTGAACATCACGCCGGTCTGCGGCTTGGTCCAGGTCTTGTTGGGGAGCATGCAGGGCGGGATGTCGACCAGCGAGTCGCGCGGGATCGAGACGCCGACCGCGTGCCGGTGGTCGGCGTACACGTGGAGCAGGATGGTGGTGTCGGAGCGGGCGCCGTCGTCGTCACCGCCACCGAGGTCCTTGTTGGCGCCGTCGCGGGAGTCGGAGCCGATCAGCAGCAGGTTGACCGGGGTGTGGCCGTTCGCGTCGGGCGAGGAGGCGTCGGGACGGTCCTTGCTGAGGCCGCTGCCGTCGAAGGTGGAGAGGTTGCCGTTGAGGCGCCAGTAGACCAGCGCGCCGGCGAGCACCACCAGAGCGAGGACGGCCGCCGTGATCCACGCCGCGATCTCCTTGCGCGACCGCCGCCGTTTGTCCTTCCGTCGACCGACCGGGGACGCCCCGGCCTCCGGGTCCCGTGCCTTGTGGCCTGCCATCCGCCCACCCTTCGCCAGCGTCGAGCCGCCGGCCGACTCGATCCGAGTTCTACACTCGTGTAGAGGTCCAGCGAAGGATACAAACCGAAACCCGCGGAGTCACACCGGGTCGCCCGCTCCGACCGTCGGACGGCCGTCACCGGGACCTCACTAGGATGGGAAACCGCGACCGGACGACCCCCGCCGGACGTACCTGGAGGGAGACGGGCCATGGCCCAGGACAGCGACGAGAACGCCGACTCCCCCCGCACCCGTCGCCGCGGACAGGGCGAGCTGGAGGCTCAGGTACTCGCCGCTCTCAAGGCCGCCCCCGGACCGGTGCCGGCCGGCTGGGTCCAGCAGCGCATCCCCGGCGGCCTCGCCTACACCACCGTGATGACCATCCTCTCCCGCCTCGAGGCCAAGCGGGCCGTCTCCCGCACCCGCGCCGGCCGCGCCTACGCCTGGAGCGCCGCCTCCGGACCGGCCGACCTGACCGCCCTGCGGATGCGCCGCCTCCTGGACAACGAGACGGACCGCGATGCGGCACTGGCCAGTTTCGTCTCGACCCTCTCCCCGCACGACGAGGAACTGATCCGCGGCCTGCTCGCCGCCGCGGACGAGAAGCGGCGGTGACCATGGGCGTGTTCGTCTTCCTCCCGCTGATCCTGCCGCTCACCGCGCTGCCGATCTCCCGGCTCGCCGCCCAGCACCTCCACCCGCGCGCCGCCACCCGCCTGATGACCACCATCAGCGTCGCGATGGCCCTGTGCAGCGCGGTCTGCCTCGGCCTGCTCGGCGTGGTCGGCACCGCCCAGATCCCCGGCAACCCGCTGCCCGACAGCTGGTCCGACCCCGAGGTCAGGGCCGCCGTCCCGTTCCACGAGGAGGTCGGCACCGCTGCGCTGATCGCCCTCGCCCTGGTCCTGCTCACGGTGGCCGCCACCGCGCTGAGACACCTGCGCGTCCGGGTCCGGGCCCGCCGGGTGCTCAGCACCGTCCCCGGCACCACCGGACCCGCCGTCACCCGCGACGACGAGCCGTACGCCTACGCGCTGCCCGGCCGGCCCGGGCGGATCGTCGTCTCCACCGGGATGCTCGACAGCCTGGACGAATCCGAACGGCGCGCCCTGTTCGCCCACGAGCAGGCCCACCTGACCGACCGCCACCACCGGGTCCGGCTCGCCACCCAACTCGCCTCCGCCGTCAACCCGTTCCTGCGGCCGCTGCAGCACGCCGTCGCCTACACCACCGAGCGCTGGGCCGACGAGGAGGCCGCCGCCGCGGTCGGCGACCGCCGGCTCACCGCCCGCGCCGTCGCCAAGGCCGCCCTGGTCTCCCACCGCGGCCCCGGCCACCCGCTTCCCGCCTTCGCGGCGCCCGGCCCCGGGCCCGTCCCGCGCCGGATCGCCGCCCTCCTCGGGCCCGCCCCCGACGACGCCCCCTGGCCCCCGGCCCGCAGCCCGGCCGGCCTCGCCGCGATGGTCGCCGCCGCGGGCACCGCCGCGTCCGCCCTCTCCGCCCTCAACGCCGCGGTCGCGCTCCTCCTGGTCCTCAAGGCCGCTACTCCGTTGTAGGGCCCGCCCCGGCGGGCAGGTCAGACCGCGACCGCCTTGGCGCGGTCGGCGGCGATGCGGACGGCGAGGCCGGCCAGCACGGTGCCCATGGCGTAGCGCTGGATCCGCAGCCAGGCGGGGCGGCGGGCCAGGAAGCCGGCGATGCCGCCCGCGCCGAGGGCGATCAGGCCGTTGACGGTGACCGCGATCGCGATCTGGGTGAGGCCGAGCAGAAAGCTCTGCGCCGCGACGTGGCCGCGGGCCGGGACCACGAACTGGGGCAGCAGCGAGAGGTACATGACGGCGATCTTCGGGTTGAGCAGGCAGGTCAGGAAGCCCATCGCGAACAGCCGCCGCGGCCGGTCCGGGGGGAGCTGTTGCGGCGCGAACACCGCGGTGCCGCCGGGCTTGACCGCCTGCCAGGCGAGCCGGAGCAGGTAGGCCGCGCCGGCCAGTTTGATCGCGGTGTAGAGCACGGGCACCACGGCGAAGAGTGCGGCGATGCCGGCCGTCACGGCCGCCAGGTAGACCAGGAACGCGGTGGCGACGCCGGCCAGCGACACCAGGCCGGCGCGCCGGCCCTGCACGATCGATCGCGACACCAGGTAGATCATGTTCGGCCCCGGGGAGAGCACCATGCCGGTCGCCACCGCGGCGACCCCGAGCACGGCGTGTCCGTCGACGGCCGAGACGGGCCCGAGGCTGCTGAGTGCGTCCATGCGGCGAGGCTAGGCGGCCGATCGGTGTCGGTGCAATACTCACTTTGCCCTCGGTGCAATGAGCGTGCGATGAAGGGGATCGGCCGATGAGCGAGCACGACTACCGCCTGATCGCCGACGAGGTCGCCGCCGCCATCGACGCGGGACGGCTGCGCCCGGGTCAGCAACTGCCGACCCAGCGCGCGTTCGCCCGGCGCCGCGGCATCGCCAACTCCACCGCCGGCCGGGTCTACCGCGAACTGGTGGCGCGCGGCCTGGTGGTCGGCGAGGTCGGGCGCGGCACCTTCGTCCGGGCAGGGCGCGGTACGGCCGCGACCGTACCGCTGGCCGAGCCGGCCGCGGCCCGGGTGGACCTGGAGCTCAACTACCCCGTGGTGCCGGAGCAGTCCGCCCTGCTGGCCGCGGGCCTCGCACCGCTGCTGCGGGCCGACGTCCTGGACGCCGCGCTGCGCCCCGTTCCCGTGACGGGTACGGCGGACGCGCGGGAGGCGTTCGCCGCTCTGGCCGCCGGTACGACGACACACACGGCCCCCAGTACGACGACCGGTCCGGACCGCCCCGACTGGCAGCCCTCGCCCGACGACCTGCTGTTCGCCGGCAACGGCCGCCAGGCCCTGGCCGCCGCGCTCGCCGCACTCGTACCGCCGGGGCAGCGGCTCGGCGTCGAGGCACTGACCTACCCGGTGGTGAAGGCCCTGGCGCAGCGGCTGGGAATCGTCCTGGTGCCCCTGCCCGTGGACGAGCACGGCCTGCTCCCCGACGCGCTCGCCACCGCCGCCCGAGGTGGGCCGCTGCGGGCGCTCTACCTGCAGCCGCGGCTGCAGAACCCGCTCGGCGCCACCCTCTCCCCCGAGCGCCGTGCCCATCTGGCGGCCGAGGTGCGCCGCCTGGACGTACCGGTGGTGGAGGACGCGATCTGGTCGTTCCTCCACCCCGGTGCGCCGCCGCTGGCCGCGCTGGTGCCGGAGCGCACCGTCCTGGTCGACAGCCTCTCCAAGCGGCTGGCGCCCGGCCTGTCCACCGGGTTCGCCGTGGTGCCCCGCGGGCTGCACGGCGCCGTCGGGGCGGCGCTGCGCTCGGGCGGCTCGGCCCCGAGCGGGTTCGCGCTGGAGGCGGCGGTGCGCTGGATCGCGGACGGCACCCTGGAGACGGTCGCCGCCGCCAAGCGCGCCGATGCGGCGCAGCGCCAGGTGCTGGCCCGTCACCTGCTCACGGGCCGGCGGCTGCACGCCGACCCGACCTCCTACTACCTGTGGTGGGAGCTCCCGCCGGCCTGGCGGGCCGACACGTTCGTCGCGACCGCCGGGCGCGCGGGCATCGCGGTCACGCCGGCCGCCGCCTTCGCGGTCGGACCGCAGGCCGGCTCGTCGGCGGTCCGGGTCGGCCTCGCCTCACCGCCGGTGCCGGTACTGACCCGGGCGCTCTCCACCCTCGCCGAGTTGGCGGACAGCCTCCCCGAGGACCACCTCGACCGATCGGGTCGGCGGGGCGGCGGGTAGCCTGCTCCGGTGGCCTACCAGCTGGTGATCTTCGACAACGACGGCGTGCTCGTCGACAGCGAGCCGACGGCGCACCGGATCCTGTCCGACTACCTCACCGAGCTCGGCTACCCGACCACGCTGGAGGAGTCCTTCCGGTACTTCCTCGGCAACGCGGGCCGCAATGTGCACCGGGTGATCGCCGACCGCTACCGGGGCACCCTGCCGGACGACTTCACGGCCCGCTGCCACGACCGGGTGTTCGCCGCGTTCCGCGAGGGGCTGGCCGCCACCGCGGACGCCGGCGCGGTCCTGACCGAGCTGCGCCGCCGGGGTGTCCCGTACTGCCTGGCGTCCTCCTCCGATCATGCCTGGATCGAACTCGCACTGGAGCAGGCCGGGCTGCGCCCGCACCTGCCGGCGGAGCTGGTGTTCAGCGCGCAGGACGTGAACGGCGTGGGCAAGCCCGCACCGGACCTGTTCCTGCACGCGGCGGCCGCGTTCGGGGTGGATCCGGGCGAGTGCCTGGTGGTCGAGGACAGTCCCAACGGCGTGCTGGCCGCCCGTGCGGCAGGAATGGACGTGCTCGGCTTCACGGCGCTGATGCCGGCCGAGCGGCTGACCGAGGCCGGGGCGACGGGAGTGATCGAGCGGCTCCCGCAGCTGCTCGAACGGGTCTGACGACGCCCGCCACCGGTCCACCCCGCCCGGTGGCCGGTGGCCCGGAGGGCGCTTGACAGGGCGGGCGGGGTTCGAAGACTGAGGACGTGTCGGCCGGTACGGACGGGGATTCCCGGGTACCGGTCGGCGGCGGCGCGGAGGGGAGTGCGCGGACATGCAGCAGGACAGCGGCGAGGGGTCGCCGAGCACACCGTCGAACGGGCCCGACCCGTGGGCGCCGCCGAACCCGGCCAACCCCTGGGCGGCACCGACCGCGGCGGCGGCCGAAGGGTCGTCCGCGGCGCCGTCGGCGCAGCCGTACCCGTGGATCCCGCCGATGCCGACCCGGCCGCCGGGTCCGCCGCGGCGGGCGTGGTGGCGGCGGCGCCTCGTACTCGGCGTCGGGGCGGGCGGCCTGGCCCTGGCGGTGGCGGCCGGCGTGCTGGTGTGGCGGGGCGGGGAGGACGCCGCGGCGGCGGACGCCGCGAACCGGGCACCGTTCTACCTCGCGGTGTACAACCTGTTCGGCGAGCCCGCCGTGCACTACACCGGGTCGGCGTCCGGGGCCACCTCCTGGGACCTGACGGTGACCGCCGACGACGAGACCCTGGGCACGGTCACCTCCGAGGGGAACCGGTTCGACCTGCTGGCGGTCGGCGGGCGGACCTATCTCAAGCCCCCGTCCGGCCGGTTGGCCGACTACGCCGGCAGCACGCCCCGCGCGATGCTGGAGGGCAAGTGGCTGACCGGGAACCCGGCGCTGACCGATCTGGTCCCCGAGCTGCCGGGTTCGCCGTCCACCTTCGCGAGCCGGCTGTGGACCGCGCTGGACATGGCCCGGCACTTCCCGGCGGCGGGCGCCGCACCGACCCGGATCGACGGTCAGGACGCGCTCACCGTCTCCACCTCGCTGGGGACACTGGCGGTCTCGGCCACCGCCCCGTACCGGGTGCTGCGCATCGACCCGGAGCCGTCGGCCAAGAACGCCGCCGCGCTGGGCGGTCCCACCCGGATCCCGGTGGCCCTCGCCGCCGCGCCGGACGTGGTGTCGGCGGCCGGCCAGGGTCCGGGCACGGTGGCGCTGAGCCCGCTGGCCCCCGCCGAAGTGGGCCAGACGTACGACGCGCTGATCGACCGGACCAGGACGCTGAGCAGCGCGGTCGACCTCGGCGTCGGCTTCGACTTCAACCAGACCGGCAACCTGGCCTGTTCGGACTCGTGCACGGTCACCGAGCACGTCACCACGTCCACCGCGGCGGGCCGCAGCACCAAGCTGACCGGGAACGTGACCGCCGTGCTGAACGCGGACGTGACCCTCAACGGCGAGGCCGCCGGCAGCTGCAGCCAGACCGCCGAGCTGCCGCTGAACGGCAGCGGGACGATCAGCTGCGTGGACTCCGCCATCGCACCGGTGGTGGCGAAGATCAAGGCGCAGAAGCAGCAGGAGGCCGACCAGCAGGCGCAGGCCCAGGGCCGCAACGTCACCCTCCAGTACACCCTGGACTACCGCGCGCAGGTCTCGCTCACCGCCGTCGCCCAGGGCCAGGCCGAGGTCGACCAGGAGGTGAAGGGCCAGCAGACCCGCAAGGACCAGGCGGTCCGCACCGCCCAGGACAACGCCGGGCAGCAGCCGGACTGCGGCCAGGACAGCTTCCTCGCCGGCACCGGCGTGCTGGCCGCCGACGGTTCGGCGGTGCCGATCCAGGAGCTCGGGGCGGGCGACCGGGTCCGCAACGCGGTGGCCGGCGCCACCGACCTCCAGGCCCACCCGGTGGACGCCGTGGTGGTGACCGACACCGACCGGGACTTCGTGGCACTCGGCGTGGACGGCCCGCAGGGCGGCGGCGAGCTGGGGGTGACCGCGCACCACCTGTTCTACGACCTGACCACCGCCGCCTGGACGCCCGCCGCCGAGCTGCACCCCGGCGACCTGCTGCAGAGCACCGGCACCGCACGGGCCACGGTCCGCTCGGTGCACCCGTACCGGGGCGCCGCGCGCACGTTCAACCTGTCCGTCGCCGGGGTGCACAGCTACTTCGTGCTGGCCGGCGGCACCCCCGTGCTGGTGCACAACTGCCCGATGAAGCGCGACGCCAAGGCGCTCAAGGGCGTCAAGGTGCCGCGCACGTACGAGGGTCTGGACATCGCCCACACCCGGCAGAACCACGTGCCCGGCAAGGACGGCCTGGCGCCGGGCAAGGACGCCTGGCCGGCGACCATCACCGACCCGCAGCTGGAGGACATCGCCCGCCAGGCGCTCCGCAACACCCCGCGGGTGATCGGCTACGATCCGAACACCGGGATGGTGCAGGCGGTGGCGATGGTGAACGGGGTCCCGGTCCAGTTCCAGATCCCGCGCGGCGGCGGGCAGATGAGGTCGATCTACCCGCTGCGGCCGTGGCCCGGGAAGTGAGCCCGGCTGGGAACGAGACCGGCGACCGGACGGAGGGCGGCGGACGGTGAGCGCGCTGGAGATCTCCCTCGCCGCCCTGCGGCTGGACCGGGCGGCGCCCCCGCTGGTCGCCGGCGAGGTCTGGTTCACCCTGGACGGGGTGGACTTCCCGGCCGCGCACTGGAGCGACTCGCCGCTCTCCGTCCTCGGCTCGCTGGCCGAGGCGGTGCGGCACGCCGCTGCGGGCCGGGCCGCGGACGTGTACTTCTTCGACGGTCCCTACTACCTGCGGCTGGCCCCCGGGCCCGGCGGCACCATCCGGGCGGCCGGGGTCTGCGACCGCGAGGGCTGGGTCTCCGGCAGCGGGGAGGGCACGGTGCAGGCCGAGTGCACCACCACCGCGGCCGAGCTGACCGAGCTGTACGGTCAGGCGCTGATCGCCGTCGAGCGCTGGGCCCGTGACGCGGGCGCGCCGCAGCTCCTGGACGGCTTCCCCCGCCCCGGGGACCGCCCAGGGAGTTGAGGGTCAGCTCCCCTCGGCGAGCCGCGCGTGCGCGGCGTGGACGGCCAGGTAGCGGCGGTGCACGTCCTCGCGGTCGGCCTCCTCCGGGACGGAGTCGCGGTTCAGCCGCTCGATCATCTCGGCCTGCCGCAGCAGGACCCGCCGCTGCTCCTCGGTGGTGGTCTCGGCCATGATCTCCACCAGCGCGTCCAGCTGCCGGATCAGCACGGCGGGCATCCCGGCGGCGGACTGACGGATCTTCTCGAAGGCCCGCTCGACCAGCCGTTCGTAGCTGACCGGTACGGTCATCACCCGGATGTACCCGAGGTCGTCGCGGTGGACCGGGTCGGGCTGCCAGTTCGCGGCCACCCGGCACAGCCCCTCCCCCAGCCAGTCGATGCAGGTGAGGGTGGTGAAGGTGTCGTTGACGGCGGTGGACAGCGCCCGGATGGCGATCTCCACCAGCTGGTCGACGGCGAAGGCGATGTCCTGGGCGAGGGTGCGGGTGGAGCCGGTGATGTGGGCGCGGGCGAAGCTGCGGGCCACCTCGGGGGCGGCCGAGGGGGGCCAGACGGTGGCCAGCGGGTGGCCCTGGACCAGGAAGTGGCCGGGCCGGTGGTCCAGCCGGATCACCGCGTCGAGCTCCGCCGCCAGCCGGACCAGGGTCCGGTGCCGGACGAACTGCAGGTAGCCGCTGGCCGGGGCCGGGACCCGGGCGCCGGTCGCGTCCAGCCGGGCCTGCAGCTCGGCCGCGGTCGGCCCGCGCGCCTCGCCGCCCGACCACTGCGGCTGGCCGCCACCCGCCTCGATCGCCGCGGACAGCTCCGACGCGATGGAGGCGATCACCCGGGGCAGCTGGATGGAGGTGGCGATGTGGTGGATGAAGAAGATCAGCACCGCCAGGTCGGCCAGCACCAGCACCATGCACGCGGTGATCGACAGGTGCGGGACGAAGTCGCCGCTGGCCGCCGGGCCGATCGAGACCAGGGAGAGGATCGCGTACACGAAGGTGCCGACGAAGGTGCCGAGCGTGAGCTGGGTGGTGCGGTCCCGGATGAAGGTCCGCAGCATCCGGGGGCCGAACTGGGTGGAGGCCAGGGTCAGCGTCACGATCATGATCGAGAAGACCACGCCGACGACGGTGATCAGCGCCGCGGCGATGGCGGCGAGGATCTGCCGGGCGGCGTCCGCGGTTCCGCTGATCACCCACGGGGGCAGCGTCAGCTCGCCCCGGCTGGCGGCCCGGTCCAGCGACCAGGTGACGAAGAAGAACCCGACCGCGAGGACGATCTCGAAGGTCGGCACGACCCACAGGTTGGTGCGCAGCGCCTCCCGTCGCCACTGCGCCTCCAGGTGGACCCCGCTGATCATCGTGCCCACCACCCGTCCCGTGCGCCCATTTCCCCACTAAACACGGGGCCGGGCCGCGCCGTCGCGCCCGACCCGGCCGCCGCCGCCCGAACGGACCAATCGGGGCCGGGTCAGGCCTGGGCCCTCTCATTCCGCCGGTGCTCGTCGATGGCCTGCCAGACCTTGTCCCGGAGGAACGGCGCCTCGGTGAAGCGGATGCCGGTGGCGTCCCGCAGGGCGTTGGCGAACGCGGGCGGCACCGGGTTGAACGGGCTCTCGGACATCGACTTGGCGCCGAGCGGGCCGATCGCGTCCGAGGTCTCGCTGAAGTGGACCTCGGTGCGCGGCACGTCCGCGTACGCGGGCAGCCGGTAGCGGCGGAAGGCGGCGGTGGTGACCTCGCCCCCCTCGTCGAGGAGCACCTGCTCGAACAGGGTGGCGCCGAGCGCCTGCGCCACCCCGCCCTCGACCTGGCCGCGGCACTGCAGCGGGTTCATCACCCGGCCGGCGTCGGCGCCGTGGACGCTGCGCAGGATCCGGATCTCGCCGGTGTCCGGGTCGACGGCGATCCGGAACCACTGCGAGTTGAAGGCGATCGAACGCGGCGAGCCGCCGAAGTGGCCGTCCGCGGTGAGCCCCACGCCCTGGCCCCGGGCCGCCTCGAAGATCTCCTTCAGCGGGACCGGCCGCCCGTCGCAGTCCACCGAGTCCGCGGTGAGCTTCAGCAGGCTGCGCGGGGTGCGGGCGTACTCGGCGGTGAAGGACAGGATCTGCTCGGCGAGCGCGTTGGCGGCCTTCATCACGGCCTTGCCCGCGACGACCGTCCCGGCCGAGCCGAAGGCTCCGGTGTCGTGCCTGACGACGTCGGTGTCGGACTGCCGGATCGCGATCCGGTCCACCGTCGTCCCCAGCGCCCCCGCGGTGATCTGCTGGTGCACGGTGGTGGTGCCGTTGCCGAACTCCGCCGTGCCGACGGCGATGTCGTACGTGCCGTCCTCCAGCAGCTTGACCGTGGCGTCGGCGATGTGGCCGCCGGGCGGACCGCAGGCGATCGCCGCCATGGCGAAGCCCTGGCCCACCAGCCAGCCCTCCGGGGCGAGTTCGGCACTGGTGTCGTTCGCGAGGGCGGTGCGGACGACACCGAGGCACTGGTCGAGGCCGTAGGAGGCGATGTGCAGGTCCTCCTCCTCGCCGAGCGGGCCCTCCATGTGCTCGCCGGGGCCGATGATGTTCTTCTCGCGCAGCACCAGCGGGTCGATGTCCAGCCGTCGGGCGAGTTCGTCCATCGCCGACTCCACCGCGAAGGTCACCTGGCCCAGCCCGTAGCCGCGGAACGCGCCGGCGGGCACGCCGTTGGTGTACACCGAGTAGGCGTCGACCTTCTTGTGCGGCGCCCGGTAGACACCCATCGACTCGCCGACGCTGTGGAACATCACCGCCGGCCCGTGATTGCCGTACGCGCCGGTGTTGGCGACCACCCGGAACCGGATCGCCGTCAGCGTCCCGTCGCGCTTGGCGCCGAGCTTCACCGTGATCCGGAACGGATGCCGGGTGGTGGCGCCGTAGAACTGCTCGGCACGGGTGAACTCCAGCTTCACCGGGCGGTGCAGCTTCATCGCCGCGAGCACCGCGATGTCCTCGGTGAGCATCTCCTGCTTGCCGCCGAACCCGCCGCCGACCCGGCCCGCGACCACCCGCACCTTCTCCATCGGCAGGTCGTACAGGTCGCACAGGGCCCGCCGGGTCAGGAACGGCACCTGGGTGGAGGACCGGACCACGATCCGCTCCTCGCCGGTCTCCTCGGACTCCTCGAAGTACGCGACGCAGCCGTGCGTCTCCAGGCTCGCGTGCTGCACCCGCTGGGTCAGAAAGGTCTCCTCGTAGACCACGTCGGCCTCGGCGAAGCCCGCCTCGACGTCGCCCAGCTCGCCGTGGGCCTCACCGCAGACGTTGTTCTCGGCCCGGGCGATCCGGGTCTCCGGGCCCTTGGGGTGGATCACCGGGGCGCCGGGCAGCATGGCCAGGTCCGGGTCGAGGACGTACGGGAGCTGCTCGTACGCGACCACGATCCTCCGGCAGCCCTCCTCGGCGGCGCCCTCGCTCTCGGCGACCACGGCGGCGACCCGCTGGCCGACGAAGCGGACCACGTCGTCCAGCACCCGGGTGTCGTCCGGGTCCTCGGTCGGATGCTCGTGCCGGGCCGAGGAGTACAGCTTCTCGGGCGCGTCGTGGTGGGTGAACACCGCGACCACGCCGGGGACGCGCAGCGCCGCCGCGGTGTCGATGGAGACGATCCGGGCGTGCGGGTGCGGGGAGCGCAGCAGCTTCATGTGCAGCAGGCCGTCGACGGCGAGGTCGAAGGTGTACCGGGCGGTGCCGGTGACCACCTGCGGTCCGGCGGGGGCACCGAGGCTGCGGCCGACCGCCTGCCCGGCGCACGGCTGCTCGGTGTGCCGGACCCCGCGGATCGAGTCCTCGATCGCCCGGTAGCCGGTGCACCGGCACAGGTTGCCCTTCAACGCCCGCGGCAGGTCGGCCAGGTGCTCCTCGGTGAAGGCGGAGGCGGTCATCAGCATCCCGGCCGTACAGAAGCCGCACTGGAAGCCCTGGGCGTCGAGGAACTGCTGCTGCACCGGGTGGAGTTCGCCGTCCTTCGCCAGGCCCTCCACGGTGGTGACCGAGCGGCCCTCGGCGCGCAGCGCGGGGTAGAGGCAGCTGTGCACCGGTTCGCCGTCCACCTGGACGGTGCAGGCGCCGCAGTCGCCCGCGTCGCAGCCCTTCTTCACCCCGAACCAGCCGCGCTCGCGCAGGTAGGTGCGCAGGCACTGGCCGGCTCTCGGCTCGTGGTCGACGTCCTCGCCGTTGACCCGGATCGAGAAGCTCACCGCCCGGCCTCCTCGATCAGTTCACGGCGGATCTCCTCGGCGAAGCGGAAGGTCATGTGCCGCCGCCAGACCGGGAGTCCGTGGATGTCGTCGAACCACTCCTCGGGCCGGACACCGTACTCAACGGCCTCGCGGACGGCCTCGGCGTTGGGCGGGACGGCGAAGCGCAGCTGGATCGGCCGCACCGTCGAGGCGGTGACGGTCAGCGCCAGCTCGCCGTCGATCGGGTCGCGGGCGCCGATCAGCAGTGCGCCGGAGCGGCCGAGACCGTACAGCGACGCCTGGCGGAACGCCGTCCGACTCGCCAGTGCCCGGGCGGGGAGAGTGATCGACCGCAGCAGCTCACCGGGCTGAAGGACCTTGACCCCGGCGCCGATGACGAAGTCCTTCACCGGCACCTCGCGCACCTCGCCGCCCTGCGACAGCAGGGTGCACACCCCGTCCAGGGCGGCGGTCAGCGAGATCATCGGCCCGGCCGGCAGGCCGTTGCACAGGTTGCCGCCGACGGTGGCCATGTGCCAGATCTTCCAGGAGGCGAGGAACGCCCGGCAGCACTGCTCCACCAGCGGCGCCGCCGTCCAGTCGGCGTCCCGCGCGAACCGCGACAGCTGGGCGACGGTGCAGGTCGCCGCGATCTCCAGGTCACCGGCCGCGGTCAGCCGGACCGGTTCCCAGCCCATCCGGCTGAGGTCGATCAACCGGCGGATGTGCGGCTGCGGCTCGGAGAACAGGTACGTCCCGCCGCCGAGCCAGGCGTCCCCGGGACGCCAGGTGTCGCGACGCCGCGCGTCGCGCATCTCCACCACCGTGTTCAGGTCCACCTGCCACCACCGCCGTCCTCGACTCGATCGATACGGCGATTGAAGCAACGGCCGCAGGCGCGGACGAGTGGCCTCGTACACCACGCTTCCTCGGCCGACTTGGAGGATCAACCAGGCAGGCTCCCTCGCAGATGCCAGTCCGCTACGAGCAGTGTCCTTGCGGATGCAAGGCGCTATCCCTCGCGGCCGGTCAGGACGAGGTCGGCGAGGGAGAGGCGGAGGTGGAGGTGGAGGCGGAGGTCGAGGGGCACGTCGACGGCGGGGCGGACGGGGAGGCCGTCGGGCCGAGGAAGCCGGCGTCGGTGAGCACCTTCTGCCCCGCCAGCGACTGGACCAGGGCGACGAACGCGCTCGCGCCCGCAGCATTCGGGGCGTGGGTGAGCGGGGCGATCGGGTACTTGTTGATCGCGCACGCCGATTCGGGGAAGGTGGCGCCCCCGACCTTGCCGCCCGCGCTCTTGACGTCGGTCCGGTAGACCAGCCCGGCGTCGGCCTCCTTGAGCTCGACCTTGGTGAGCGTGGCGGTGACGTCCTGCTCGTAACTGACGGGCGTCACCGTGACGTTGCCCGCCGCGAGCGCGGTCTGGGCGGCGGCGCCGCAGGGGACGGTCTTGGCACAGAGCACCACCTTGACCGAGGGGTTGGCGAGGTTCTGCACGGTGGTGACGTGCATGGGGTTGCCGGGCTGGACGGCGATCTCCAGCTGGTTGCTGACGAACACGGTGGGAGTGCCGGCCGCGTCGCCCTTGTCGGTGACGGTCTTCATGGTGGCCGGACTGGCCGAGGCGAAGACGTCCGCCGGGGCGCCGTTGACAATGCTCGCGGCCAGGGTGTCACTGCCGCCGAAGTTGAAGACGACCTTGGTGCCGGGATGCGCATCCTCGAACATCTTGCCGAGCTGGGTGAAGGTGCCCTTCAGCGAGGCGGCGGCGAAGACGGTCACCGCACCGGTGACCGTCGGCGACGCGGACGCCGAGCCGGACGAGCTGCTCGACGAGCAGGCGCTGATCGCCAGCAGTGCGGCGGCGACGACGCCGGCAGTGGCGGAGCGGTACACGATGGTCTCCCAGAGCCGTGGGGCGGTCCCCGCGAGCATAGAACAGCAGATACCAGGAGATATGGGACATTCGGCCGGTATTAGCCCGACCGGACGGCCCCGCAGCCTCGCAACTGCGAGGGATCAATCGGGAGCTCTTCCCGGCCGCCGCTCCGCCGCCATCGCCAACCACTCTTCCCCGACCGCCGGAAGCGGCACACGGGCCGTCCCCCTCCTCGCACATGGTCCCGCCCGGGCACCGGCCGACCCACGCCACGATCACCGACCCCGAGGCGACCGCCACCAGTGGCGCCCGCTACCGGACGAAGTCCCGCCAGAAGGCGACGGTCGCCCGCGGGTTCCAGGTCTCCCGGTGCTCGCACCCGTCCTCGAACTCGTCGACGCCGACGCCGAGGCCGGGTTCCAGTGCAGCAGTCGGCCTGCCGCAGGCGCCGGGCCGTCTCGGCCCCGGGACGGGCCGCGTCGATGTCGATCACAGCGCGAGAGCAGCGGCCTATTCGCACCTCCGCGTTTCGGCCACGCCGTCGGAGCGGGCAAGCGCTCCGCCGGGTTTCCGAGGGTCGAATCCATAAACAGTAAACGGCAATTGACGCCAATCCCGGAAGCGCGCACGCGCCCGCGCCGCGATCGGCGGACCCGATATTGCGCTCCGCCCGCCACACTTCCTGACCTGACGTCATCCTGTCAATGTGCGGCCGGAGTTCTTCCGGGCCGGAGCGGCGTAGCCGAACGGACACGGATCGGAGTCAATCAACGGTTCTGGATCCGACCAGGCGGGACAGTGTTCACAGTTCAACCACACCGCCTCACACCGGCGCCCTCAACAACCATTGTGGCGACACATGTTCGAAGGTAGAGTCCCGGTTCGCCGAGCACGGACAGGGCGCTCGCAAGCGCATTTTTGGGGCGGGCATGTCAAAGCATCACGGCACCGAACCGGTCTCTTCCGACCTTCTTGACGCGTTCACGGAAATCGCCGATCGATTTCCCGAACGGCCGGCGATTGTCCACCGCGGACACGCCATCGCTTATCGCCGACTCAGGGAGTCGGCGAACGCCTTCGCGGCAGGGCTGGGCCCCAATCCCGGCGCGGTCGCCGTGCAGGCGACGCACACCCCGGAAACGGTGGTGGCACTGCTGGGCATCCTCATGGCCGGCGGCGTCTACTGCCCGGTCGATCCGCAATTCCCGACGGAGCGTCAACTGGCCATGGTGGCCGGAGCGGGCTGTCGGACGATGGCCGGTTCGGACCACGGGCTGACGGCCCGTCTGGGCCTGTTACCGGTACCGGACGACCGGGCGCCCGGCGGACGCGGACCACGCACCGTCGACCCGGACGATCCGGCCTACCTGCTGTTCACCTCCGGCTCCACCGGGCAGCCCAAGCCGGTGGTGACGCCGCGTCGGGCGATCTCCGCCACCGTCGCCTCGCTCCGCGAGCTGTTCGAACTCACCCCTGAGGAACGGGTGTTGCAGTTCGCCTCGCTCAACTGGGACACCTGCTTCGAGGAGATCCTGCCGACGCTCACCACGGGCGCCGCCCTGGTCCTCGACGCCGAGGCGCATTCCGGGTCGTTCCCCCGCTTCCTGCGGCTGGTCGAACGCGAGCGGATCACCGTCCTCGACCTGCCGACGGCCTTCTGGCACGAGCTGGTGCTGCACCTCGCCGAGGACTCGCTCGCCCTGCCGGACTGCGTCCGGCTGCTGGTGATCGGCGGCGAGGCGGCGAGCCCGGCCCGACTGGCGGACTGGAGCGCCCTGCCGACCGGGCGGATCCGGCTGGTCAACACCTACGGCTGCACCGAGACCACGCTGATCACCCACGCCGTGGACCTGTCCGGTCCGCGGGCGGGCGCGCTCGGCCTCGCCTGGGACGGCAGCACCCGGGCACCGATCGGCCGGGCACTGCCGCACGTGGTCGAACGGATCAGCGAGGACGGCGAGTTGCTGATCGGCGGACCGGCGCTGGCGCTCGGCTACCGCGGTCTGCCCGAGGCCACCGCGGCCCGCTTCGCCCCGGTCGACGGCGAGCGCTGCTTCCGTACCGGCGACCGGGTGAGCCGGCGGCCGGACGGCGTGCTCGACCACCGCGGCCGGCTCGACCACGAGATCAAGGTCCGCGGCATCCGGGTGGACCCGGCCGAGGTCGAGGCCCACATCGCGGGCCACCCCGAGGTCGGCGCGGTCGCGGTGGCGGGCACCACCCTGGCCGGCCGCTGCGCGCTGGTCGCCTACGTGGTGCCGCGCACCCCGCAGACGGTCGGGGCGCTGGACCGGGAGGTCCTGTCGTACCTGCGCGGCCGGGTGCCGGGCCACCTGGTGCCCAGCCGGATCACCGTCGTCCCCGAGCTCGTGCACACCGCGAGCGGAAAAGTCGACCGCGCGGGCTCGCACCAGCGGCACGCGCCCCGCGGTCAGGTAACCGAACAGGTCAAAGGAGACCCTCGATGAGCGTTGACACCACCGCCTCCGCCGCCCCCGGCGGCGCGCCCGCCGGCCTCGGAGCCCGCACCGGTTCCGCCGCCGACGTCGACGGCGTGGTGGCGATCTTCCGTCGCGTACTGGAGACCCCGGACGTGGCGGCGGACGCGGACTTCTTCCTGCTCGGCGGCGACTCGCTGATCGCGACCCGGGTGCTGAGCGCGATCGCCCGCGGCTACGGCGTGGAGCTGGCGTTCGAGGACTTCGTGCTCGCCCCCACCCCCGAGGGCCTCGCCGAGCTGATCGCGGCCGCCCGGTGACCGCGCCCGTGGCCGGCGGCGCGGATGCCGCCGCTCCGGGCGGTGTCACCAGCGCGGTGGTGGTCGGCGCGGGCTTGGCCGGCCTGACCGCCGCGAGCGGCCTGGCCGAGCGCGGGGTCGAGGTCACCGTGCTGGAGGCCCGCGAGCGGGTCGGCGGCCGCACCCACGGCCTGCGGGTCTCGCCCACCGGCTGGGTGGACGCGGGCGCCGCGTACCTGGGCGACCGCCACACCGAACTGCTGGCCTTGATGGCCGAGTTGGACCTCAAGACCACTCCCACCACGATGCTCGGCGCCAGCCGCTTCGCGCTCGGCGCCGAACACGCCACCCGGGACGGCCGCTTCCCGCCGCTGAACGCGGTGGCGCTCGGCGACATGTTCGAGCTGCTGGCCGAACTCACCGACGCCGTACGGCCCGAGGCGCCCTGGCTGACCCCGGACGCCGAACGGCTGGACACCACCACCGCGGCCGAGTGGGCCGAGCAGAACCTCACCCACCCGGACGCCCGGCTGTTCTTCCCGCTCTTCCTGGGCGAGATGATGGCCGCCGACCCGGCCGACGTGTCGGTCCTGCACATGGCCTTCTACCTGCGCTCCGGTGGCGGGATCCGCTACCTCAACGCCTTCGAGGGCGGCGCGCAGCAGGACCGGATCGCCGGCGGCGCCCACCAGGCGTGCGAGCGGCTGGCCGCACGCCTCGGCGACCGGGTGCGGCTCGGCGAGCCGGCCGTGGCGGTGCACCAGGACGGGGCCGGCGTCACCGTCCGCACCGCGCTCGGCGAGCACCGCGCGGACGTCGCGGTGATCGCCCTGCCCCCGCTGCTGGCCCAGGCCCTGGAGTACGCACCGGCCCTGCCGGCGCCCCGCGCGGGGAGGCGCACCGCCCGCGGCTGCGCGGTCAAGGTGAACCTGGTCTACCCCGAGCCCCTCTGGCGCCGGCACGGGCTGTCCGGCTGGTCGGTGAACGCCGAGGGCCCGCTGCTGTCCACGGTGGACGACTCGCCGTCGGACGACGGGGTCGGTGTGCTGACCGGCTTCGTCACCGGCGCCGAGGCCCACCGGTACGCCGCGCTCGACCCGGAGCAGCAGCGCACCGCCGCGGTCGAGCAGGCCGCCCGGCTGTTCCCGATGCTGCCCGCGCCGATCGCCTTCCACGTCACCGACTGGGTCAACGACCCGTACAGCCAGGGCTGTTACGCCGCCCTGTTCGGGCCCGGCGACTGGCTGCGGCACGGCCCGTCGCTGACCGCCCCGCACGGCCGGGTGCACTGGGCCGGCACCGAGACCAGCACCGCGTTCTTCGGGCTGATGGAGGGCGCGATCCGCTCCGGCGACCGGGTGGTCGCCGAGATCCTCGGCCGCCCGTAGCACCCGCCCGTCGCACCGCCCCGACCTTCCCCGACACCACAGAGCCGGCCCCGGGTCCCACGAGGACCCGGGTCGGCCGACCCTTCCCGGGAGACCGCCATGAGCGACCAGAGTTCCATCGCACCACTCTCCGCCCGGCAGCAGCTGATGACCGAACCCACCCTCGGCGCCGGCAACTTCCTGGACCACGCCATCGCGGTCAACCCCAACCGCTCGGTCCCGTACGCCTTCAGCCACTCCACCGACCACCGCGGCCGGGTGGTGCTGCGCGGCCACAGCCTGCTCGACCTGGCCGCGCTGCGCGACCGCTACGCCCGCTGGTACCACGCCAACGGCGTGCGCGCCGGCGACCCGGTCGGCGTGGTGGTGGCCGAGGGCCTGGAGCCGCTGCTGCACTTCCTCGCGCTCAGCGCGCTGGGCGCCGTCCCGGCCCTGATCAACGACGCCATGCGGCACGACGTGATGGTCCGCTACCTCAACCACGTCGGCGTGGTCGGCGTGGTGGCCGACGACCCCACCCGGCTGGCCGCGGCGTACCGGGAGGACCCGCAGCGCCGCCCGCGGTTCGTCGCCATGACGGCCGAGATCCAGGCCTTCGACGCCGAGTCGGCGCCGCTGCCCGAGGTGTACCCGTACCGGCACGAGGCCGAGGACGTGGTGGCGCTGATCCACTCCTCGGGTACCACCGGCACCCCGAAGTCCACCATGCTGGCGCACCGCCAGTTCTGGGACGGCAAGCAGCCGCGGATGGTGCGCTTCCCGGCGGAGCCGACCGACCGGCTGATGTCGCTGATGCCGCACACCCACGCGGGCGGCCTCAGCTACTTCCTCACCGCGACCCTGCTCGGCCTGCCGACCGTGGTGATGGGCGACTGGCGGCGCTCGGTGGTGGAGCCGGTGATGGAGGCCTTCCGGCCGACCATGGTCGCCTCGTTCCCGCGTACCTTCGTGGAGCTGGCCACCGGCGAGCTGCCGGTCGAGGGCGCGGCCAAGGTGCACTCCTGGTTCAACACCGGCGACAGCGCCCACTACGGGCACATCCGCCGGCTGGTGACGCTCGGCGAGCGGCCGGCCGGGCTGATCAAGCCCTGGCTGCTGCCGCAGGAGAGGGCCGAGCAGCCCGCGCTGCCCGGTTCGCAGTTCATCGACGGCCTGGGCTCCTCCGAGATGGGCATGGCCCTGTTCGGCCAGGTCACCACCCCGGAGTCGGTGCGCAACGACCGCTGCGTCGGCAAGCCGCTCGAGGTGGTCACCAGGGCCGCGGTGCTGGACGGCGACGGCGCCGAGGTGCCGGACGGCACGGTCGGCATGCTGGCGATCGTCAGCCCGTCCCGTACGCCCGGCTACTGGAACAACGCCAAGCTCACCGAGACCTTCGAGCTGGCCGGCTACTGGCTGACCGGGGACGTGGCCCGGCGCGACGCCGAGGGCAACTTCTACCACCTGGACCGCACAGTGGACGTCATCGACACCGTCGACGGCCCGGTCTACAGCCTGCCGGTCGAGGAGGTGCTGCTCGCCGACTGCGCGGACCTGGTCCAGGACTGCTCGGTGATCGGTGTGTCCGGCGACGGGGGCCAGCGGCCGATCGCCGTGGTCCGGCTGCAGGAGGGCGCCGCGGACTGCTCCGCCGAGGACGTCCGGGAGGCGGCCAACAAGGCGCTGGCCGAGGCCGGCCTGGCCGCCCTCGCGGCGGTGAGCATCGCCCGGACCCCCGCGGAGTTCCCGCTCGGTCCGACCGGCAAGGTGCTCAAGCGCGAGCTGCGGACCCGCTTCGCCACCCTCTTCACCGGTCAGTAGCACCCGATGGACCCTCACCTGATCCGGCAGCCGTACCAGTACGTACGGATCCCCCTGGCCGAGCCGGACTGGCGCCGGCTGCCGGGCTGGCGCGACGTCACCGCGGAGCAGTGGCGGGACGCCCAGTGGCAGCGGGCGCACTGCGTGAAGAACGCCCGGCAGCTGCGGGCGGTGGTCGGCGATCTGCTCACCGACCGCTTCTACCAGGAACTCGCCGCCGACCGGGAGCAGTTCGCGACCATGTCGGTGCTGCTGCCGCCGCAGATGCTGAACACCATGGCACCGGACGCCCCGGGCGACCCGGAGGGCTTCACCGAGGCGTTCCTGGCCGACCCGGTCCGGCGGTACATGCTGCCGGTCCGCGCCGACCGGCACCCGCACTGGCCGAGCCACCCGCTGGCGCAGCGCGACTCGCTGCACGAGGCCGAGATGTGGGTGGTGGAGGGGCTCACCCACCGCTACCCCACCAAGGTGCTCGCCGAGCTGGTCGCCACCTGCCCGCAGTACTGCGGGCACTGCACCCGGA
The DNA here is from genome assembly GCF_024172095.1 of Kitasatospora cinereorecta. Lineage (GTDB taxonomy): Bacteria > Actinomycetota > Actinomycetes > Streptomycetales > Streptomycetaceae > Kitasatospora > Kitasatospora cinereorecta. The sequence goes on from NZ_JAMZDX010000005.1 coordinate 49,871, forward strand.
TGGACCTGGTCGGCAACTCCACGCCCCAGGTGGTCAAGTCGAAGCTGGTGCTGCGGCCGGCCGACCGGCAGGAGCAGATGCTCGACTACCTCAAGCGCACGCCCGGCGTGCGCGACGTGGTGGTCTCCGGCGGCGACCTGGCGAACGTGCCGTGGCCGCAGCTGGAGTCCTTCCTGCTGCGGCTGCTGGAGCTGGGCTCGGTCCGCGACATCCGGCTGGCCAGCAAGGCGGTGGTCGGCCTGCCGCAGCACTGGCTGCAGCCGCGGGTGCTGGAGGGGATGGCCCGGGTGGCGCGGCTCGCCGCCCGCCGCTCGGTCAACCTGGCCGTGCACACCCACGCCAACCACGTGCAGTCGGTCACCCCGCTGGTCGCCGAGGCGGCCCGGGCGCTGCTGGACGCGGGGGTGCGGGACGTGCGCAACCAGGGCGTGCTGATGCGCGGGGTCAACGCCACCCCCGAGGACCTGCTCGACCTGTGCTTCGCCCTCCAGGGCGAGGCGAACATCCTGCCGTACTACTTCTACCTCTGCGACATGATCCCCAACGCCGAGCACTGGCGCACGCCGCTGCACGAGGCGCAGCGGCTCCAGGAGGCGATCATGGGCTACCTGCCCGGCTACGCCACCCCGCGGATCGTCTGCGACGTGCCGCACGTCGGCAAGCGCTGGGTGCACCAGGCGGTGGCCTACGACCGCGAACGCGGCATCTCGTACTGGACCAAGAACTACCGCACCGAGCCGGAGGCGCGCGCCTGCGACCCGGCCGGCCCCGACGCGGCGCTGGAGCGGCGCCACCCGTACTTCGACCCGGTGGACACCCTCCCGGAGCCCGGCCGCCAGTGGTGGTCCGAGCAGCCCGGCGGGCCGTGCTCCTGAACCGACCCTCGTGAGGACTGCAGTGAACCGAACCCCTGACAGCGCCACCGGCCCCCTGCGCCGGATGTGCTGGATCTTCCCCGACCGGGAGTCCACCCGGACGGCCGCGATGTGGCGGCACTACTTCTGGGACCTCTACGCGGAGATCGCCGAGGAGCTGGGGATGAGCTGGACCCGGCACTCCCCCGACGCGGTGACCGTCGACGGCACGGTCCGCGGCAATCCGCGGATCTACGTGGACGACGAGCTCGTCACCCCGCAGGACACCCTGTTCATCACCGCGCTGTACTCGCTGCCGTACCAGTCGATGGACATCTTCAACCAGTACGCGCTCACCGCGGTCCTCGACCGGGCCGGGTTCTACCTGCCGTTCCCGGCCGAGGCGTCGCTGATCGGCAACGACAAGCTGGCGACCCTGCTCCACCTGGACGGCTCGCCGGTGCCGCCGATCCCGTCGGTGCGGATCGGCAGCGGCCGCGACGTCGGCAAGCACCTGTACGAGGTGGCGCTGGGGAACATGAGCTACCCGGCGATCGTCAAGCCGGCCGGCTGGTGCGGCGGCGGCGGGATCAACCTGGCCCGCAGCGCCGAGGACGTCCGCGGCCTGGCCAGCCTGGCGCAGGGCGGCGACACCACCCTGGTGGTCCAGCCGTACCTGGGCGACGGCACGGTGGACTACCGGGTGTACGTGATCGACGGGAAGCCGTACGCGGTGCTCAAGCGCACCCCGGAGGCCGGTTCGCCGGTCGCCAACGCCAGCCGTGGCGGCACCATGGAGTTCGGCGCCATTCCGGACGAACTGGCGGACGCCACGGCGTACTTCGCCGAGCGGCTGGACCTGCCGTTCTTCTGCGTGGACTTCCTCCACGACGGGGAGCGGTTCTGGTTCTCCGAGTTGGAGCCGGACGGGGTGATCGCCCCGGACTTCGAGGACCCCGACCGGTCCGTCCAGCGGGACATCACCCGGGCCCGCTTCACCGCCTACCGCGACGCCCACGCCAAGTGGCTGGCCAACCGCGCCGCGACGACCGGAACGGAGGCCCCGTGACCGACTTCTCGCTCCCCGCGCAGGACGCCGAGCCGCGCCTGCACGTCGCCCGCAGCAACCTGGAACGGCTGCTGACCGTACCGGAGTTGGCTCCGCGCTACGCCGGCGCCCAGGCGCCGGACACGCTGGCCGCGCTGGCCGCGCTGCCCCCGCTGATGAAGGACGACCTCAACGTCGCCCTCGCCCACCTGGAGCCCAGGGCCGAGCACGGCGCGACCTGGCTGTTCCAGAGCGGCGGCTCCACCGGCGCGCCCAAGGTCGGCTACGCCCCGACCGGCTTCTACATGGCCGGGGTGGCCGCCCACTGGCAGCCGCTGGACCGCACCGACGTGTTCGTCAACGCCTGGGGCGCAGGACGGATGTGGGGCGCGCACTTCCTGGTCGCCGCGCTCGCCGACCTGTCCGGCTGCCAGGTGATCGCGCTCGGCTCGGTCGCCCGCGACGAGTACGCCGACTGGCTCTCCTTCTTCGCCGACCGCGAGGTCACCGCGATCGGCGGCACGCCCAGCGTGCTGCGGCTGTGGTTCGCCCACGCGCGGGCGGCCGGGGTGACCCTGCCGGCGCTGCGCAAGGTGCTCTGGCTCGGCGAGGCCTGGCAGCCCCAACTGGAGGAGGACATGGCCGTGGTGGCGCCCGGGGCGCGCCGCTGGGGCATGTTCGGCTCCACCGAGACCTGGGTGGTCGGCACCAACACCCCCGACTGCCCGGCCGACCGGTTCCACACCCTGCCCGAGCAGTTGGTGCACGTCGGCGAGGACGAACTGCTGGACTTCACCACGCTCGACCCCGAGATGCTCAACCCGGTGCTGCGCTACCGCACCGGCGACGCCGGCCGGATCACCGACTGCCCGTGCGGGCGGCCCGGCCGGGTCATGCAGGTGCTCGGGCGGCGCGACAGCGTGGTCCAGGTCCGCGGCCTCGGGCTGCACGTGGACGAGTTGATCGAGCGGGTCGAGCGCGAGGCCGGCGTCGCCCGGGCGCAGGTGGTGATCACCGAGAAGCAGGGCCGGGTGAGCGGCGTGGACGTGCTGCTGCTCACCGACCCAGCGGTGGACGTGGACACCGAGCGGGTCCGCAAGGACCTGTTCTCCGCCACCTTCACCCTCTCCACCGCCTTCCTGCACGATCCGGAGTCCTTCCGCGTCCGCGCGGTCGGCGCGCTGATCAGCAACGACCGCACCGGCAAGACCGCCAACTTCGTCGTCCGGGAGGAGTCGTGAAGCTTCGCCTGCCCGAGTCGCTCGGGCGCGGGTTCAACCTGTTCTGGGCCGGACAGACGGTCAGCTCGGTGGGCGACAAGGTCACCGTGTTCGTCGTCCCGACCCTGATGATCTTCGCGCTGCACGCCAGTGCGCTGCAGGTCGGTGTGGTGGCGATGGCCCAGTACCTGGGCATCCCGCTGCTCGGCCCGGTGGCCGGCGTGCTGGTCGACCGCTGGGACAAGCGCTGGACGATGCTGGTCTGCGACCTGGTCCGGCTGGTCGCGGTCGCGGTGATCCCGGTCGCGTACTGGCTGGACGTGCTCTCCACCCCGCTGCTGTTCGCCTGCGTCGCGGTGGTCAGCGGCGCGACCATCTTCTTCAACGTCGGCTACCTGGTCGCCGTCCCCGCCGTGGTGCCCGAGGAGCGGCTGGTCCGCGCCTACTCCCGGCTGGAGGGCAGCGGTTCGGTCTCCGAGGTGGCCGGCCCGTCCATCGCGGCCGGCCTGTACAGCGCGTTCGGCGTGGCCGCGCTGCTGGTGGACGCCGCCAGCTACCTGGTCTCGGCCGCCTGCTTCCGCTCCATGCGGCCGTGGGGCGAGAAGACCGTGGTCTCCGGCTCGGTCTGGCAGCGGCTGACCCTCGGCTTCCGGCTGAACTGGAACGACCCGGTACTGCGCCGGGTGGTGATCGCCGCGGTCACCCTCAACAGCGGCGGGCCGATCTTCGTCACCGTGCTGCCCGTCCTCGCCTACCGCGGACTCGGCGTCTCGGTCGGCGTGTTCGGCGCCGCCATGTCGGTCGCCGCCGTCGGCGCGCTGGTCGGCGCCGTCGTCGCGCCGAGGATCAGCGAGCGGTTCGGCCTCGGCCGGACCCTGGCCTGGGCGCTGCTGCTGCACTGCCTGGTCGGCCTCGGCGTGCTGGCCGCCCCCGCCCTACCGGCCGGACTGGTGATCGCGGTGACCATGGGCTGCTACGGCTTCTTCATGTCCTGCATCAACGTGTGCAGCGCGCCCACCCGGCAGTCCCGGATGTCCGCCCGGAACCAGGGCGTGATGCACGCCGCCTTCCGCACCGTCACCTGGGGCGTCATCCCGCTCGCCGCCCTGGTCGGCGGCCTGGCGGTCTCGCTGCTCACCCACCCGCTGGGCATCCTGGACGCGGCCCGGGTGGTGATGGCCGGCGGCACGCTGCTGGCGGCCTGCTCCTTCGTCCCGGCGCTGCGCATCCAGTCGCTGCTGGACGCCGACCGGCCCGTGGCGGAGGCCGAGACGGCGACCGGTCCCGAGACGGCCCTCGCGGACAGCACGTCATGACCGCCGACCGCAGGACCGTGCTGATCACCGGGACCTCCTCGGGCATCGGCCTGGCCACCGCCGTGGCCGCCGCCCGGGCCGGCTTCACCACCGTCGCCACCCTGCGCGAGCCCGCCCGCGCCGACGCGCTGCTCGCCGCCGCCGAGGAAGCCGGCGTCACCGTGGACGTCCGCCGCCTCGACGTCACCGACGCCGACTCCGTCGAGGAGTGCGTGGCCGGCGTGCGGGACACGTACGGGCGGCTGGACGCGGTGGTCAACAACGCCGGGATCTCCAACTTCGACCCGACGCTGGAGATGTCCACCATGGCGGCGCTGCGCGCCAACCTGGAGGTGAACTTCTTCGGCGTCATCGCGGTCAGCCGGGCGGCGATGCCGCTGCTGCGGGAGGCCCGCGGACGGCTGCTGACCGTCGGCAGCGTGCACGGGCTGGTCGGCCAGCCCTTCAACGAGGCCTACAGCGCGGCCAAGTTCGCGGTCGAGGGCTTCATGGAGAGCCTCGCCCCGGTCGCCGCCGCGCACGGGGTGTCGGTGTCCGTACTGGTCCCCGGCTTCGTGCCGGACACCTCCTTCGGGGTGTTCCCCGACATCGACCGCACCACCATCCACGCCGCCTCCGGCCCGTACGCCGACACCTTCGCCGACTACCTGGCCTGGGTCGGCGGCCAGGGCTGGGAGGCCGCCGGACAGCTCTCGCACGAGGTCGCCGAGGTCGTGGTACGCACCCTGACCGAGGAGCGGCCGGCGTTCCGGATCCCCACCAACGCCTGGGCCGCCGACTACCTCGCGCACAAGCTCGCCGACCCCGACGGCTCCACCGTCCAGACCCTCGCCCGGACCTGGATCGGGCAGCCGGACCCCCTGAACAGCTAGGAGAAGCAGTGCCCGCCAAACCCCTGCAGGAGCTGGTCGACTTCGCCCGCCGCAACTCCCCGTTCTACGCGGAGCTGTACCGGGACGTGCCGCAGACCGTCTCGCACATCACCGAGCTCCCGGTCATCGACCAGGGCGCGTTCTGGGCCGCCAACACCTGGCCGGACAACCGGCTGCTGACCGGCCCGCTGAACGACGCCGGCGTCTACAAGACCGGCGGCACCACCGGTGTGCCCAAGTTCTCCCCGTGGTCGCGCACCGAGCACGCCGACTCGGTGACCGCCTTCGGCGCCGGCATGGTGCAGGCCGGCCTCAAGTCCGGCCACCGGGTGGCCAACCTGTTCTGCGCCGGCGAACTCTACGGCGGATTCCTCTACATCGAGAACGCCCTGCACCACGCGCCGGTGGAGAACGTCCGGCTGCCCGTCGGCTGCGCCGCGCCCAACGAGTACATCGCCGACCTGATCACCGGCTTCGGCGTGCACGTCCTCGCGGGCGAGCCGATGAAGCTCAGCGCGGTCGCCGAGTGCCTGGTCCAGCGCGGCGAGGCGGCCGACACCGTGGAACTGCTGCTGTTCGGCGGCGACCTGCTCTTCGACGACCTGCGGCCGATCCTCGCCCGGGCCTTCCCGAAGGCCGCGATCTCCTCGGTCGGCTACGCCTCGATCGACGCCGGCCTGGTCGGCGCCCCGGTGCCCGGCGACGACGTACGGATCCACGAGGCCTTCCCCAACCGCACCTGGGTCGAGCTGCTCGACGACGTGACCGGCGAGCCGATCACAGCCGCGGGCGTGCCCGGCCGGGTGGTGGTCACCAACCTGTTCCGCACCCTGATGCCGATCCTGCGCTACCCGACCGGCGACCGGGCCGAGTGGGTCGACCCCGACAAGCAGCGGTTCCGCCTGGTCGGCCGCTCCGACGAGGGCGCCCGGGTGGGCACCGTCGCCATGCCCACCGAGGAGATCCGGGCCGTCCTGCTCGCCGCCGACCCCGAGCAGTACATCTCCGGCATGCAGCTGGTCCAGCGCCGCTGGAACGGCCGCGACGGGCTGATCATCCGCCTCGGCTGCACCGAGCAGCCGCCGGCCGAACTGAGCGAGCGCCTGGTCGAGGCGGTGTACACGGCCCGCCCGCTCTACCCGGCCGAGGTCGAGTCCGGCGCCATCCACCACCTCACCGTCGAGTGGGTGCCGCGCTCCGGGCTGGTCACCAACCCGCGCACCGGCAAGCTCCAGCAGGTGGTCGACGAGCGGCCGCCCGCGTAGCCGGCGCGCCGGAACGGCGAGGGGGCCGGGCGGATCGCACCGCCCGGCCCCCTGCCGCACATCCGTCATTCGCCGCCGCTGTGCGACTTTCCGGCGAGAATCACGCTGTGCCCGCGGAATTCCGCCACCACTCGCCCGGACGTATGCCGGACGGTCACGTCGTAAATTCCGGTGCGCCCGGAACGCGTCCGCTCGTCCGCCTCCGCCACCAGTTCGTCACCGACCGCGGCCGGGCTCAGAAAGGTCACCTGCGCCGCCTGCGCGACGGTGACCGGGCCGTAGCTGTTGCAGGCGTACGAGAAAGCCGCGTCGGCGAGCAGGAAGAGGAAGCCGCCGTGCGCCATTCCGTGGCCGTTCACCATGGTGTCGGCCACCGTCATCCGCATCACCGCGCGGCCCGCGGACACCTCCTCGAGGGCGATCCCCAGCGACCGGCAGGTGCGGTCCCGTTCGTACAGCGCGGAAATCCTGGAATTCCCCGCGACGACCGCTCCGATATCCGTCCCCATAATGTCCTGTTTCCCCCGGGATCCATGTGAAAACACCGGCGATCCGTACACCCGAGTGCACCTGAATTACATCGAGCGCCGCCACCGCCTGTCAACGGGCCGCCGCATTCCATGTCACCGATTTCGGCGAGGCGGCGCTCCGGTTCCACCCCGTCCGGAGCCGTCCGAGGGCGTCCGCCGGCGGTGCGGAGGGGAACTGGCAAGTGGTGGCGTCGTCCAGCTGTGTCGCCACCCGGGACCTGGGCGTACGGCCCGACCACGTACGGCGGCCTGTCCGGCTGGTAGGCCGGGCCGGCGATCTCCTCCACCGCCACGTGGTCGGTGCCCGAGCGCGGCCGGCGGATCCGGATCCGCCCGGCGGGGGCCAGCACGCGGGCGGCCGGGGCCACGAAGACGGCGACCCGGTGCCGGTCCGGGTCGGTCACGTCCCAGGTGAAACCGATGCGTACCCTACACATCCCCTGCACAGGGTCAAGGGAGCACCGGCGCAGGGGCGTTGGCCTCGGGAGCTGTGGGATGCTGCCCGGATGACCGGCGACACCTCCCACCTCCGTACCGCCCGCCGCGACGACCCGGCCCGGCTGCTGCCGTACCTGGATCCCGCGGCCGAGGGCCTGGCCGAGCCGTCGGTGGCCGACCTGCTGCGGCTGCGCCGGCTGGTGGCCGACCGGCCGGACCGGGCCGCCCGGCGGAGCGCCGCGGCCGCGCTGCATGGGCACCTCGGACGGGCCGTCACCGCCCGGGCGGCCGCCCTGGCCGCCGAGCCCGGCCTCCCGCCCGCGCTCCGCACGGCGGCGCGCGCGGTGACCCGGGTCCGGCCCCGGTCGGCGAAGGAGCTCCGGGCGGTGGACCGGCTGGCGTACGCGTGCGAGGCGGCGGGGCGGGTCGAGGAGGCGCAGCGGGTGGCGTCCGCGCTGCTCGGTGTCCCGTTCGACGGCGACTTCGAGCTGTGGTCGCCGGTGGAGGGCGCCCTGGCGCTGCTCTGGCTGCACGCCGGGCCGGCGGACCGCCCCGGCCTGCGCGCGGTGCTGGACGTCGACACTCGCATCCCCCTGGTGGTCGACGCGGCGCTGGCCCGCCGACTGGACGGGGACCTGCTCCGGGAGGAGCGGATCGAGGCCCTGCTTGCCACCGGCGAGCACCGCGACGCCGCCGTGTGGGCGGCCGCGGACGTGCGGGAGCTGACCGTCATGCTGGCCTTCGGCGGCTCCGCCCTCTGGCCGCCCGCCCGGATCGCCGGACGGCGGGCCGAGCGACTGGCCCAGGTCCGCGACCTGGGGTGACGCGCGGTCCCACACGTGGCCGGAGATCGTCCCGGGGCGCACCATGGCAGCAGGGTGTGGCCACGCTGGAGACGGGTGATGGACGAATTCTTCAAGGCGGGCAAGGTCTACCGGCACTACGTGGCCGGCCGGCCCAGCGACCGGGGCGTCTTCGTCGTCGTCTACGTCGGACGGGCTCCGCGCGAGTTCGAGCGCCACGACGAGGAGGGCGGCGTCGCCTTCGGCTGGCGGCGCGGGCGCGGCCCGGACGGTGAGGTCCACCCGATGGGCGCCTACAGCACCCCCGACTTCGGCGGCTGGATCGAGCTCGACGACTCCGAGCTGCTGGACGCCCTCGGCCAGCCCCAGCCCGCCCCCGGGGAGCAGTGAGCCCGGGCAGCAGTGAGCCGGGGCGGGCTCAGCGCGCCACCGCGTACGAGTCCCCGTAGATGGTCCACCTCAGCGGGGTGGCCAGGGTCAGGTTCCCGGCCTTCAGGAAGACCTCCTGGATGGTGTCGATCCGGCTGGTGTCCTGCCGGGAGGCGTCGGACTTCATGACCGCCCGCCGGACGCTCAGGAACGCCTCCAGGTAGGCGGTCTCGTCGCCGCCCTGGGCCGGCGGCTTCGCCTTGGCGAGAGCGGCCGCGCGGATGCCGGCGAAGCTCTTCGGGCCGCTGCCGGGGCCGTGCATCACCATCGCGTCGTAGTAGGCGAACTGCCCGAGGGCCCGCAGCCCGTCCGCCTTGGCCTGGGCGACCGCCGGGTTGAAGTAGACCCGGTCGCGCTCGTCGTCCTGGGCGCGCCGGAAGGCCGGGTCCTGGGCGGCGGTGTGCCAGTCCGCGGTGAAGCCGGGATCCAGGCCCTGGTGCGAGTCGCTGCCGTTGACCTGCTGCAGCGCGGGCAGGTAGCGCACCAGCGGGTTGTCGGGCTCGAGTGCCTGGTAGTGCTTCACCAGCCGCAGCATGTCGTCGGTGGCGGAGGTGAAGCCGATGATGCCGCCGGTGTAGCCGCGGCCGTCCTGGATGTCCTCGATGTACGTGTACTGGGCCTTCCAGTCCAGCGAGGAGTTCTCGGCGCTGGAGACCAGCTCCTGGGCGATCTCCTTGAGCCGCGGGCTGTCCAGGTCCGGCGAGGCGGGCCGGGTGCTCGACGGTGCGGCGGGGACGCTGCTCGCGGTGGGGGTCGCCGGCGCGGGTGTCGCCTCGGCGGGGGCGCCCGCTGCGGCGGGGTCGGTGGTGCCCGGATCGGGGTCGGCCGGGCGGCCGGTGCTCGCGGCGGCGTCCGGTGCGCCGCCGTGCAGCCGGGCCACGCCGACCGCCGCGGTCACGCACCCGGCGACCAGGACGGCCACGACGGCGACCCGTCGTCTGCGTCTGCGCCGGGCTCTGGCGCGGGCCCGGGCCGCGAGACGTCGATGGCGCATTTCCGCCCGTACTCCGATCGGTGGTTCCGGTGCCGCCCGCGGCCCGTCGCTGCCGGCGGGGCCGCCCGCCCCGTCCGGCGGCGGACCGATAGTAGACGGCTCCGGGGGCCGGGATGCGCCCCGCCCCCGCACACGGAGTGACGGAACGACGTGTTCGTACCGAGATCCCGGGTACGCGCGGTGGCGAACCAGCTATGGAGGCCCTCATGATCCTGCTCGGAGTGATCCTGCTCATCCTCGGCCTGATCACCGGTATCGGTGTGCTCTGGACGATCGGCGCCATCCTGCTCGTGGTCGGCCTGGTCCTCTGGGTGGCCGGAGCGCTCGGCCACGAGATCGGCGGCCGCCGTCACTACTGGTGACACCGGACTGGACGGAACCGCCTCAGAAAGGCGGTAGCACCGTCAGCAGCCAGACCGCCTTGCCCGGCCCGCGGGGTTCGCTCCCCCAGGCCAGGGCGAGGCGGTCGACCACCAGCAGCCCGTGCCCGCCGGGGTCGGCCGGCGATCGGTCGGTACGCAGCACCGGCGGGTGCGGACTGCGGTCGACCACCTCGATCCGCAGCACCTCGCCGGGACGGCTGACCCGGCTCAGCAGCAGCTCGTACGGTCCCTCGGCGTGCATGCAGGCGTTGGAGACCAGTTCACTGACCATCAGCAGGACGTCGCCGACGGCGTCGGGCTCCCCGTGGCGGTTCCGCTCCGTCCAGCCCCAGTCGCCCAGCACCGTCCGGGTGAAGGCGCGGCTGCGCGCCACCGCGCCGGTCCGCTCGGGCAGCACGAGGGTCCGCGTTCCGTCGGGGTCTCCGGCGCCGTCCATCAGCCCGGTTCGCCCGTCAGGGCCTCGTCGAGCGTGGCGAACACCTCGACCACCTCGTCGGCGCCGGTGATCTCCAGCATCCGGGCGACGATCGGGGTCGGGGCGGCGAGCATCAGCCGTCCGCCGGCGGGTTCGGCTCTCAGCCGGGCGCGCAGCAGCAGGTTGAGGCCGGTGGAGTCGCAGAAGGACAGGCCGGAGCAGTCGACCACGATGCGCTGCGGCGGGTCGGCGAGGCGTTCCTCCAGTGCGTCGCGCAGCGGGCCGACGCTGTCGTGGTCGAGCTCGCCCTCCGGCCGGAGCACCAAGGCGCTCCCGTGGTCGCGGACCGACACCGTGAGCTGGAGGGCCGGGGCCGCCTTCGGGTCCATGCGCTGACCTCCTCGTTTCCACCATAAGACGGGCGGGCGCGCCGCTCATCCGGCCCGTCGGCTGCTCGCGGGCCGCCCGGACGCTCCGGTGGATGCTCTGCGTCTGTCCGATCCCGCGCGGGGCATGCGTGGGCGCGGCCGCCGATCGCGCCGGACGGTCAGGCGAGCACCTGGACGGCGATCAGGCAGGTGTCGTCCTCGGTGTCGGCGGCGCTGAGCTCCAGCACGGTGTCGAGCAGGGCGTCCAGGTCGTCGCCGGTCCGGGGAAGGCCGTCGGCCAGGTCGCGGAGCGAGTCCTCGACGGACCGGTCGCGGCGTTCCACCAGTCCGTCGGTGTAGAGCAGCAGGATGTCGCCGACGTCCAGCGGTACGGTGTGCTCCTCGTAGTCCTGCTCCGGGTCGGCGCCGAGCAGCACGCCGTGGGGCAGCGGCAGCGGGTCGGCCCGGCCGCCGCGGAGCAGGATCGGCGGGAGGTGGCCGGCCCGGGCCCAGCGCAGCCGGCGGCCGTCCCGGTCGTAGCGGGCACAGACCACGGTGGCGGTGGCCGCGTCGGGGAGTCCGGCGGCGGTGAGGTTGAGCCAGCGGAGCAGCCGGCCCGGTCCGGCGCCGGTGGCCGCCAGCCCCCGCAGGGCGTTGCGCAGCGTGACCATGCCGGTGGCGGCCTCCACGCCGTGGCCGGCCATGTCGCCGATGACCAGCAGGGCCCGGCCGCCGGGCAGCGGAACGGCGTCGTACCAGTCGCCGCCGACCCGCTCCTCGCGGGCGGCCGGGCGGTAGCGGACGGCGGCGCGCAGGCCCGCCCGGTCCAGTGGCGGCGGCCCGGTGGGCAGGATGGCCTTCTGGAGGCGCAGGGCGAGGCGGTGACGTTCGGCGGCCTCCTGCTCGCTGTCGGCGAGCCGCTCGCGGGTGGCGGCGAGGGCGATCTCGGTCCGGTGCTGGGCGGAGACGTCCTGGTAGGCGCCGCGGACGGCGACGGTGCGGCCGGTGGCGTCGGTGACGGGTTCGGCAATGACCCGGACGTAGCGGACCGGGCCGGTCGGGTGGACCAGCCGCAGGACGGCGGAGGCTTCCCGGTGCCGCGACAGGACCGAGCGCACCACCCGCCGGGCGGCGTCGCGGTCGTCGGGGTGGACGTGGCCGGGCAGCGCGCCGAGCGGCATCGGCGCGGAGCCGGGGGTGATCAGGTGCAGCTCGTACAGGCGGGGGCTCCAGTGGATCTCGCCGGTGCGCAGGTCCTCCTCGAACCCGCCGACCCGGGCCAGGCGCTGGGCCTGGGCGAGCAGTTCGGCCTGCCGCCGGTCCTCCTCGGTGAGGCGCCAGACCAGCAGCAGCCGTTCGCCGTCGGGCGCGGCCGCCAATCGGACGGTGGTGGCCCGGGGCGTGCCCTCGACGGGGAAGGTGAGCCGCAGCTCGGTCGGCTCCAGCGGCCGGCCGGCCCGGTGGACGTGCACCAGGCGGTCGAGCAGGCCCTCCGCGGCGGCCATGGGGTAGGCCTCGCTGAGCAGCCGGCTCTCCAGGGTGTGCGGCGGGCGGCCGGCCGGGTCGGCGAAGGAGCGGTTGACCCGCCGGATGCGGAAGTCGGTGACGGCGCCGTCCGGTTGCAGGACGGGGTCGAGCAGCAGGGCCGGGTCGAGGACGGCGTCGACGGTCGCCGTCTCCGGTCCGCCGGTCCCGGACCGAGGCACGTCGGGCGGCTGCGCCGCCGGTGCCGGCTCCCCCGGTCCGGGGTCCTCGGCGAGTGCCAGGGCGGCCACTTCGGCGAGCGCGGCCAGCCGCCGGCGGCCCGCGGGCGCCGGCGCGTCGGGCCGCTCGGGCCAGGCGAGTTCCAGCACCCCGGTGAGCCGCCCGCGCCGCTGGAGCGGCAACGCCATCCGGTACGGGGCGAGGGCCAGCCCGGGTGCGGGCCGGTCCGGGCCGTCGGGGCCGAACTCGGCCGCCTCGCGCGCCACCCGCTGGGCGGCGGTGTCGACGTCGGGCGGCACCCGGTCCCAGCCGGCCAGGTCGTCGGCCCGGAACCCGGCGGATCCGACCAGGACCAGCGAGCCGCCCGGGCCGAGCGTCCACAGGATCACCCCGGTGGCGCCGGCCATCGGGGCGGCGCCGGCCAGCACCGCGGCGGCGGCCGGGTCGCCCTCGCGGGCCCGGTCGTCCGCCGGCTCCGGCACCGGCCGGACCTGGGCGGAGGCGGCGGGGGCGGCGGTGTCGGGTGCCAGTTCGGCGACGATGTCCGCGGCCAGCTCGGGGACGGTGAGGTGGACCCGTTCGGCCAGTTCGGCCAGCTGCCGGGCGGCGTCGGCGGGCGGGCAGTGCAGGCGCGCGGCCAGGACGCCGGTGGCCATCGCGACCAGCCATCCCGGGGGGCGGGCCTCGGCGGCCGCGGTCGGCGGGTCGGTGGCCGGCATGGCCGGTCAGCGGTCCAGCCAGTGGTGGATCCGGCCGAGCAGGTGGTCGGTGTCCACCGGTTTGGTCAGGTGGTCGTTGGCCCCGGCGGCGAGGCTCTTGGCGCGGTCGCCGGGCATCGCCTTGGCGGTGACGGCGAGGATCGGGATGGCGGAGAACTCGGCCATGTCGCGGATGGCGGCGGTCGCGGCGTAGCCGTCCAGGCCGGGCATCATGAGGTCCATCAGGATCAGGTCGGTCTCCGGGTTGCGCCGCAGCAGGGCCAGGCCCTCCCGGCCGTTCTCGGCGTGCAGCACCCGGGCGCCGTGCACCTCCAGCACGTTGGTGATCGCGTAGACGTTGCGGATGTCGTCGTCGACCACCAGGATCGTCCGGCCGGCCAGACCGCCGGGGCGGGCGGCCGGTCCGGCGGCGGCCTCGGCGGGGTGGGAGGGCGCGCTGTCGGCGACCCGGATGATCCGCTCGCGCAGGTCGTCCAGGCCGGTGGCGGCCTCCAGGCGCTCGCCCGCGGGCAGTTCGGCACCGTCCGCGAGTCCGGCGGCGTAGCCGAGCACCGGCCGGTCGACGCCCTGCCGGTCGAGGTCGGCCAGCAGCCGGCCGGCGCCGTCCTCGGGCAGGGCGAGGTCGAGGACCAGGGCGGTGACGTCCGGGTCGCCGGCGGCGGCGAGCGCGGCGTCGTGGTCGCCGACCGCCCGTACCTCGAGCCGGGGGTGGCGGCCGGCGATGCTGCTCTGGGCGAGCAGGGTGAGCAGGCCGGGCGGGTCGGCCTCGACCACCAGCAGCCGCCGCGGGGCCGCCGCGGCGCGCTCCACCGCGCCCGGGGCCGGATGGGCGGCGACGGGAATCCGGAGGGTGAAGCAACTGCCCTTGCCGGGCGCGGACTCGGCGGTGATGGTGCCACCGAGCAGGTGGGCGAGTTCACGGCTGATCGACAGGCCGAGGCCGGTGCCGCCGTAGCGCCGGTTGGTGGTGCCGTCGGCCTGCTGGAAGGCGCCGAAGACGGTCTCCAGGTGCTGCTCGGCGATGCCGATGCCGGTGTCGCGCACCCGGAAGGCCAGGCCGGTGTCGGTGCGCGGCCCGGGGTGGCCCGGTTCGCCGGGCTCGATGAGCAGGTCGACCCGGCCGCGGTCGGTGAACTTCACCGCGTTGGAGAGCAGGTTGCGCAGGATCTGGCGCAGCCTGGCCTGGTCGGTGACCAGCTCCGCGGGGACGCCCGGGGCGGTGGTGACCGCGAAGTCGAGGCTTTTCTGCTCGGCCAGCGGCCGGAAGGTGGACTCCACGTACTCCAGCAGCTCGCGCAGCGCGAACGGCTCCACGCTGACGTCCATCTTGCCGGCCTCCACCTTGGAGAGGTCCAGGATGTCGTTGATCAGCTGGAGCAGGTCCGAGCCGGCCGAGCGGATCACCTCGGCGTACTCGACCTGCTTGGGCGTCAGGTTGCCGGTGGGGTTGCCGGCCAGCAGCTGGGCGAGGATGAGCAGGCTGTTGAGCGGGGTGCGCAGCTCGTGGCTCATGTTGGCCAGGAACTCCGACTTGTACATCGACGTACGGGTCAACTGCTGCGCCCGCTCTTCGAGTTCACGCCGGGCTTGCTCGATCTCCAGGTTCTTGGCCTCGATGTCGCGGTTCTGCGCGGCCAGCAGGTCGGCCTTCTCGGCCAGTTCGGCGTTGGAGTAGCGCAGTTCCTCCTGGCCGGCCTGCAACTCCTCCGAACGGGACTGGAGTTCTACGGTGAGCCGCTGGGACTCCTGGAGCAGCTCGTCGGTCCGGGCGTTGGCCAGCAGGGTGGACAGGTTGGTGCCGAGGTCCCGGGCGAAGCGGTCCAGGAAGTCGCGGTGCAACGGGGTGAAGGCGTGCAGGGTGGCGATCTCCACCACGCCGAGCAGTTGTTCCTCCACCACGATCGGCTGCACGATCAGCTCCCGCGGATCGGCCGCCCCGAGGCCCGAGGCGATCACCGCGTACCCGGCCGGCAGATCGGTGACGGCGATGACGGACCGGCTACGGGCGCTCTGCCCGACCAGTGACTCCCCGACCGCGAAGCGCTGCGCCCCGGCGTGCCGCCCGTACGAGCCGACCAGCACCAGCTGCGGGCCCTGCGCGCCCTCCTCGGCCAGGTAGAACGCGCCGTACTGGGCCGAGAGCAGCGGGCACAGCGCGTCCAGGACCAGCTCGGCGACCACCGCCACCTCGCGCTGCCCCTGGAACAGCGCGGTCAGCCGGGCCAGGTTGGTCTTCAGCCAGTCCTGCTCCTGGTTGGCGGTGGTGGTGTCGCGCAGCGACTCGACCATCGCATTGATGTTGTCCTTCAGCTCGGCCACCTCGCCGGAGGCGTCCACGGTGATCGAACGGGTCAGGTCGCCCTCGGCGACCGCGCTGGCCACCTCGCCGATCGCCCGGACCTGCCGGGTCAGGTTGCCGGCCAGCTCGTTGACGTTCTCGGTCAGCCGCTTCCAGGTGCCGGAGACGCCCGCCACCTCGGCCTGGCCGCCGAGCCGTCCCTCGCTGCCCACCTCCCGCGCCACCCGGGTCACCTCGGCCGCGAACGAGGACAGCTGGTCGACCATGGTGTTGATGGTGGTCTTCAGCTCCAGGATCTCGCCCCGGGCGTCCACGTCGATCTTCCGGGTCAGGTCGCCCCGGGCCACCGCCGTGGTCACCTGGGCGATGTTGCGGACCTGGTTGGTCAGGTTGTTCGCCATCGAGTTGACGTTGTCGGTGAGGTCCCGCCAGGTGCCGGCCACCCCGCGCATCCGGGCCTGGCCGCCGAGCACGCCCTCGGTGCCGACCTCGCGGGCCACCCGGGTCACCTCGTCGGCGAAGGCGGAGAGAGTGTCGACCATGGTGTTGATCACCCCGGCCAGCTCGGCCACCTCGCCCTTCGCCTCCACGGTGACCTTCTGGGTGAGGTCGCCCCGGGCCACCGCCGTCGCCACCTGGGAAATCGAACGGACCTGACCGGTGAGGTTGTCCGCCATCACGTTGACGTTGTCGGTGAGGTCCTTCCAGGTGCCCGACACACCCCGGACGGTCGCCTGCCCGCCCAGGTTGCCCTCCGTGCCGACCGCCCGCGCCACCCGGGTCACCTCCTCGGCGAACGCCGACAGCTGGTCGACCATGGTGTTGATGGTGCTCTTGAGGGCCAGGATCTCGCCCCGGGCGTCCACCGCGATCTTCTGGGTCAGGTCTCCCTGCGCCACCGCCGTCGCCACCTGCGCGATCGCCCGCACCTGGCTGGTGAGGTTGCCCGCCATGGAGTTGACGGAGTCGGTCAGATCGCGCCACGTGCCGGAGAGGTCCCGGACGTCCGCCTGGCCGCCGAGCCGCCCGTCGGTGCCCACCTCCCGGGCCACCCGGGTCACCTCGGCCGCGATCGCCGACAGCTGGTCGACCATGGTGTTGACGGTGTTCTTCAGCTCCAGGATCTCGCCCCG
Organism: Kitasatospora cinereorecta; assembly: GCF_024172095.1. Classification (GTDB taxonomy): domain Bacteria; phylum Actinomycetota; class Actinomycetes; order Streptomycetales; family Streptomycetaceae; genus Kitasatospora; species Kitasatospora cinereorecta. Next base: position 66,661 of record NZ_JAMZDX010000005.1, read on the forward strand.
GGCGTCCACGTCGATCTTCCGGGTGAGGTCGCCGTGCGCCACCGCCGTGGTCACCTGGGCGATGTTGCGGACCTGCGCGGTGAGGTTGCTCGCCATCGCGTTGACCGAGTCGGTCAGGTCCCGCCACGTGCCGACCGCCTGCGGCACCTCCGCCTGGCCGCCGAGCCGGCCCTCGGTACCGACCTCGCGGGCCACCCGGGTCACCTCGGAGTTCAGCCGGGCCAGCCGGTCGGCCATGTCGTTGAAGACCTCGGCCGTCTCCCCGAGCAGCCCCGGTCCCGGCGGCAGCCGCAGGCCGAAGTCGCCGTCGCGGACCGCGGTCAGCCCGGCCAGCAGGCGGCGCAGGCCGTCCTCGGAGGCGGCCCGCGCACCGCTCTGGTCCCGGTGTTCGGCGGGTTTCTTCACGGGAACCCCGGCTGTCTCGGCATCCACGGGCGGCGCCGCGCCGACCGACCGCCGGACCGGCGCCCCTGCTCTCACTCTCGCATGTTTGTCCGCCTCCGACGTACTCGCACCTCGTTCCCGCGACCCGGATCACCGGACCGCCGGCGCGCCGTCGTCTCCCCCGGGCTTCACCGCCCCGCCCGGTCGCCCCGCTTGCCGCGGCGCAGCCGCCCGGCGGTGGGCCGCCGCCCGGCCCGGACCGCCGTGCCGCGGCGGGTCCGGGCCAGGGCCGCGGCCGCGAACGCGCCCCGCCGGGCCCGGGCGGCCAGCGTCGCGGGGTCGAGGAAGCGGCCGGCGAGCGCGCCGCCGTACACCGCGTAGCCCACCCCGATCAGCCAGGACTGCACCACCAGCACCGTCCCCACCGGCCCGTACGAGACCGCCTCGCTCGCCAGCATCGGCGCGAACACCAGCCGCGAGAAGATCCGCAGCCCGAACAGCGCGAGCACGGTCGCCACCGCGCCCGGCAGCAGCCGCGGCCAGGGCACCCGGCCGGCCAGCAGCAGGTGCTGCAGCCACCAGAAGAACAGGGCGCCGACGATCAGCATGACCAGCACCCGCGCCAGCGGCTGGGCGGCGGTCCCGCGCCCCGGTACTCCGCTCCAGGCGGCCACCAGGATGTAGCCGATCAGCCCGACAAGGGCGACCGCCTGTCGCCAGACGCCGTGCCAGGGGGCGGCCGGGCGGCCCCAGATCCGCGCGTAGGCGTTCTGCACGGCCGCCATCAGGGAGAGGCCGAAGACCGCGAGGGCCGCCAGGCCCAGCCCGGTGGTGGTGCTCAGCACCTGCCGCCGTGAGGCGAACAGCTGGTCGACCGAGCGGGCCTGGCGGCGGGAGAGCCCGAGGCCGTCGATGATCCAGTCGGCGATGCCGCTGCCCCGGGTCGGCGAGGCGGCCGCGATCACGATCAGCAGCGGCACCAGGGTGACGAAGCACAGCGCGGCGAACGCCATCGCCCGGTGCAACAGCTCGATCTCCCGCCCGTGCCGCCACACCGCCCGACCGGCGTCCCCCAGCTGCCGGCGTCGCGGCGGCCGGGACGCACTCCTACCCATACCCGACGCCTGCCCGTCCGCCGGTCGCCCAACCCCCGCCGCCGCCGTGCCGGCGCCGTTCCGCCGCGGGGATCGGCCGGTGTGAGCCGTGCGGTCGCGGGCAGACGACCCGGCGCGCGCGGAGACTCCGCGCGCAGCGTACGACGGAGGCCGTCATGGTCGACACGGGACGTTCGTCAGGAGCGGGAAGCATCTCGGGACAGGCACGCCGCAGGCCCGGCCGACTCGATCCGGGGGTCGCGGAGCTCGATCGGGGGGTCGTGGAGACGGACGTACCCGCCCGGTTGGACCGCCTCCCGTGGTCACGGTGGCACTGGCGCATCGTGATCGGCCTCGGCACCGTCTGGATCCTGGACGGCCTCGAAGTCACCATCGTCGGCAACATGGCGGCCCGGCTCGCCCACAGCGGCAGCGGTATCAGCATCACCACCGCCCAGGTCACCACCGTCGCCGCCGCCGTCTACGTCGCCGGCGCGTGCAGCGGCGCGCTGTTCTTCGGCTGGCTGACCGACCGGCTGGGCCGCAAACGCCTCTTCATGGTGACCCTGGCGGTCTACCTGGCCGCCACCGCGGTGACGGCGCTGTCCTGGACCGCCTGGTTCTTCTTCCTCTGCCGCTTCTTCACCGGCTTCGGCATCGGCGGCGAGTACGCGGCGATCAACTCGGCCATCGACGAGCTGATCCCGGCCCGGGTCCGCGGCCGCATCGACCTGATCATCAACGGCAGCTTCTGGATCGGCGCGGCTGTCGGCGCGTTCGCCTCGATCGCGCTGCTGAACACCGTCCTGTTCGCGACGGACGTCGGCTGGCGGCTGGCGTTCGGCATCGGTGTGGTGCTCGGCCTGGTGATCCTGCTGGTCCGCCGGCACGTGCCGGAGAGCCCGCGCTGGCTGTTCACCCACGGCCGCCCGGACGAGGCCGAGCGGGTGGTCGCCGACGCCGAACGGACCGTCGAGCGCGAGACCGGCGCCGAACTTCCGCCGGTGGAGGGCGATCCGATCCGGATCCGGGAGCGCGGCCCGATCGGCTTCGTCACCATCGCCCGCACCCTGGTCTCCAGCTACCCCAGGCGCACCACCCTGGGCCTCGCCCTCTTCATCGGCCAGGCGTTCCTGTACAACTCGATCACCTTCGGGTACGCGGTCATCCTGACCGGCTTCTTCAAGGTGCCGGAGGGCAACACCGGGTACTACTTCGCGGTGATCGCCGTCGGCAACTTTCTCGGCCCGCTGCTGCTCGGCCGCTTCTTCGACTCGGTCGGCCGAAAGCCCATGATCGCCGGCACCTACATCGGCTCCGGTGTGCTGCTGTTCGCCACCGCCTGGCTGTTCCACCGGGGCTCCCTGGACGCCACCACCATGACGGCCTGCTGGACCGGCGTGCTCTTCCTCGCCTCCGCCGGGGCCAGCGCGGCCTACCTGACCGTCAGCGAGATCTTCCCGCTGGAGACCCGCGCCCTGTGCATCGCGTTCTTCTACGCAGTGGGTACGGCGGTGGGCGGCATCACCGGCCCGCTGCTCTTCAACGGCCTGGTCAGCAGCGGCAACGTCGGCGACGCGACGCTGGCATTCTGCATCGGCGCCGCCCTGATGGCGATCGCGGGCCTGGTCGAGGCGGTGATCGGCGTCAAGGCGGAGCGGCGCAGCCTCGAATCGCTCGCCTCGCCGCTGAGCGAGGTCGGGAGCAGCGCCCCGGCCTGACTCCCCGGCCCCGGCGTGGCCCCGGCTTGATGCTGTCGCTGCCCGCCGGGGCCGCGCCGGGCGCTACTGCGGGGCGAGGACGTCCTGGTGCGCCCCGTCGAGGACGAAGCCGTTGTCGAACCGGACCCGGACCGTCACCCGACGCCCCCGCTCCCGGTGCGCGGCCCACTCGACCTCCAGCGAGGCGATCTCCGCCGCCAGCCGCTCCCGGCTCGCCGCCGGCATGGTGTGCCCGTAGTCCTCGAACAGCGCCTTGAGCCGCTGGTACTCGCGGACCGCCTCGCTCTCCGGGAGTTCCCCGTCCACCCGCTCGACGGTGCCCTCGAGCCCGGCGGCCAGCGACAGGAACCCGACGGCGGCCTCGGGCTCCCCGGCGACCGCCTCACCGATCCCCAGGTCCGCCACCAGCCTGACGCGCCGTCCTTCCTCCAGGGCCATCCGTCCACTGCCTCTCGATCGATCACCGCCGCGAGCCCGTCCGGCCCACGCCACCGGCCATTATCCGCCGTCGCGAGCTCCCGGGCCGAGCACGGTGCGCCTCGGACAGGCGCACTCGTCCACATCATCGCCTCGGTCCGCACGTCGGTTGATAGGGCAGTCCGGGAATGTACTCCGCCCACTGTTCCCGGCTGAGCGGGCCGACCTCGGCGCACATCGCCTGGGCGATCGCCGCTTGGCCGATGGGGACCGTGTACGTCGCTCCGTATTCGTCGATGGCGGTGAGCCGGGAACCGTCCGGTGAGAAGGAGAGCGCGACGACCTGGTTCACGATGCCGTTGATCGCCACGCCCACGAGGCTCTGGCGGGTGAGGTCCCACAGCTTCACCTGGAAGACCGACCCCGACTCCTGGGCCACCGCGTACAGCGTCGCATCGGGCGACACTGCGCTCGCGGCCGCGCTGCCGTGATTCGGCTCAGCCGGTGTGACGGTGCCGACGCGCAGCGGCTGGCCCTGGGGCTTGAGGGTCTGGGCGTTCCAGGTCCTCAGGTACGGCTGGGTGGCGGTCGGGTAGGCGAACAGCGAAGCCCCGCTGCTGCTGAGCGCATCCGCCTGCAGGTCGGACGGGCTCGGGACGAGCACGTCCCCGGCGGGGAAGGACACGCGTCCGAAGTAGGGGGTGGCCGTCACGGACTTTCCGTCGGGCGCGAAGAAGACCGCTGGATCGGGCATGGTCGTGGTGATCTCGCCGACCGACGTGTGAATCTTGCGCATGGTGCGCAGGTCCCAGTAGTCGAGCGTCGTGGCGTACCCCGGACCGGGCCCTGCGACCACGACCCCTTCGACGGCCATGAACCTGCCGTCGGGTGAGAAGGCCGCCGCGTACCACGTCAGGTTGTAGTCCGGCAGCTCGCCCCGCTGCGGGATTCCCGGCGCGCCGGTGTCGTAGAGGTCGATGCCACTGCCGTTCCATCCCGCCAGCAGGCGCCCGTCGGCGCTGAGTTGGATCCGCCCCGGCCGGCTCGGGAGGGTGCGCGTCCGGTCCGTGGAGGCGACGGCCCGGATGTCGGTCACGTCGGCGGCAAGGGGGGTGGCGTCCACCACCAGTTTGGCCAGGGCGACGGTGGTGCGGTCCTGGCTGACGGCGGATGTCGTGTAGCTCGACCACTTCTCGGACGCCGCGGGCGGCGCCGTGATGGCGCCGATGCCGAGGATGCGAACGGTGTCGTCCTTTCCGAGGCACACGAGTTGCGAGCTGTCGCCGGTGAACCGGTACGGGGTTTCGGGGGCGCATTCACTCGCCGCCGAGGAGTACGTCAGCACGGGCCGGGACGGGTCCCGGAACGACGCCGTCGGCGTCTTCCAGACCGTGCTGCCCAGGTTGAGGAAGCGTCCGTCCTGGCTGAACGTCAGCGGGTAGGAATGGGACCCTGCGACCGTGTTCACCGGCGCGTCGACCAGCGTGAAGTGGTTGAGCGGCTTGCTCCGGTCCGCGAGGACGACCGTGGACTGCCCGGTGGCCACCGCGACCCACTGCCCGTCCGGGCTGAAGGCCGTCGCGCTTCGGACATCGGCCGGCTTGACGCCGAGTCCGGGAGCAGGCAGCGGCTTCCCCTCCGGGAGGCTCACCCACGTGAACGGGGCGGCGCCCTGGGGGGTGAAGAAGGAGGCGGTCTTCTCGTCCGGGGAGAAGGACGCGCCCTCCCAGGGGGAGAAGAAGCTGGAGACCGAGGACAGCGAGCCCGTGCGGAAGACCGCCTTTCCGGCCCGGGTGTCCCACAGGGACATGGCGTCACCGCTGACGGCCAGGTAGTTCCCGTGCGGGCTGAGGGCGATCCGGGCGTCCATGCCGTCCGGGATCGGGACGCGGAAGGCCGACGTCCCGGCGGCCGGGGCGAGGTGCGCAAGGTCGAGCATGAGGACGGTGTCGTCCTCGCCGAGGATCGCCGCCCGGCCGCCGTCACCGGAGACCGCGACCCGCAGGACGTTTCCGGGTGCGGTCCAGGTGCCGGTCTGCTTGCGGGTCCGCAGGTCCCAGACCTCCACGCTCGCTCCGGTCGCCCTGAGCAGGGTGCGGCCCGATCCGTCGATGGCGGCGGGAGCGATCCCGCGCTTGGTCGGGACGGTGACCGGGACGGTCGGCAGCCGGAACGCCGCGGCCTCCCACTGGCTGCGCAGCTCCAGCAGGGTGGACCAGGCCTCGGGGGTGTCGCCCAGGCTCTCGGCCGCGACGGCCAGGCGGCGGGCGAGTTCGGGATCGCTGACCCGCAGGGCCTGCGCGCCGGCGGCGACCTGGGCCGAGGTGAGGCGGCCGAGTTGGCGGGTCAGCTCCTGCTTCTGGTCGGCCAGCGTGAGCTTCTGGCCCAGGACCGTGTGCCACTGATCGTAGGCGACGCCCGCCCCGGTCACCGCGGCGATCAGCAGCAGGGCCAGCACAGCGCTCAGCGCCACGCGCAGGCGGCCGCGGCGGCGGCCCAGGGCAAAACCGCCCTCCAGGAACTCCCGCTCGGTCCGGCTCAGGACGAGATTGCGCCGGCCGGTGGCCGCCCAGTCCCTCGCCTGTTCCAGGGGCGTGCCCTGGAGCAGGTCACCGCGTTTGCGCCCGTGGTCGGCCCAGATCCGGGACGCTTCGGTCAGCCGCTGATGAACCGCGAGGCCCTCGCGTTCCTCCTGCACCCAGTCGCGCAGCCGGGGCCAGGACCGGATCAGGGCCGCGCTGGCCAGGGTCACCGTGCCGTCCTCCCAGTCCAGGACGCCGGCCTCGGTGAGAGCCGCGATGACCTTCTCCACCACCCCGTCCGTCAGTCGGCCGTCGTGGAACTCCTCCGGCCGGGCCGCCCGCAGCGTGTCCTCGGCCCGCTCGCCCGCCGCGACCAGCCGCAGGAGTATCGAGGGCACGGCCTTCTGCTCCTTGGGGTCCAGCCCCGCGAACGTCACCTCGGCCGCCTCGGCACGCGACGGCACGGCGTCCTCGGGAACCGCCGCACGCGTGACGCGCTCGACGACGCCGGCCAGATCCGCACGCCCGACCAGCGACAGCAGGAGTTCCTCGGCGCCGGGACGTGCGTCGGGACTCTTTCCGAGCGCGGCGCGCACCAGGGCGTCCAGGGGCTGTGGCAGCCCGGAGGTGTCGGGCTGGTGCGTGGCGACCTGGTCGGCTATCGCCCCCACGCTGGTGCCCTCGAAGGCGTCCCGTCCGGTCGCGGCGAACAGCACCACCGCGGCCCAGCCCCAGACGTCGACCTTCCTGTCACCGGGCTCGCCGCGGTACCGCTCCGGCGGCATGTAGCGCAGCGTGCCCATCGGCACGCCCGTCGTCGCGGTGCCCTCCATGATCCGGGCGATGCCGAAGTCGATCACGCGGGGGCCGTCCGGTCCGAGCAGGATGTTCTCCGGCTTGAAGTCACGGTGCACCACCCCGGCCCGGTGGATCGCCACCAGGGCCGCCGCGAGGCCGACCGCCAGTCGTCGGAGCTCCTCCGGACCGTAGGGACCGCCGGCGTTCACCGCGCGCCGCAGATCCGTGCCGTCGACGAACTCGCTGACGACGTACGGGGTGGCGGCGTCCAGGTCGGCTTCCAGCACCTTGGTGGTGCAGTAGGGCTCCACCTTGCTCCACGCCTGGATCTCCCGCCGCAACCGCTCACGGTCCGGCCCGTCCACCGCGCGCAGCACCTTGACCGCCACCCGCCGGCCGTCGGCGCCGTAACCCTCGTAGACGACGCCCTGGCCGCCCGAGCCGAGCCGGCCGTCCAGATAGAAACGCCCCAACTGCCGCGGGTCACCCGGCAGCAACGGTTCGGTCACTTCGACTCCCTTGGTCCTGAGCGTGGTTCTCGAGCGACTGCGGGCGGACGACGCCGGGACCCGGCCGGACAGCGGCTCCGACCGGGTCCCGACGCGCCCGCGCTACGCGGGGGCCATCGGCAGGGTCCACTGCTGGTCCGTGCCGCCGCCGCAGTCCTGGATGACGGTCTGCGTGCCCGCGCCGCCCCCGTTCGCGTCGGCGAGGCAACGGCCCGACGGCGGGTTCAGCAGCGTGCCGTTCGGCTGCGGCACCCACTCCTGTCCGCCGGTGCCGTTGCACGCGGCGAGGTCGACGTTGGTGCCGTTGCCGGTGCCTCCGCCGGACACGTTCAGGCACTTGCCGAGCCCCCGGACGGTGTGGCCGTAGCCGACGGTCCAGCTCTGCGCCACGGTGTCGTTGCAGCCGTACACCTGCACGGGCGTGCCGTCGGTGAACGCCGCGCCCCTCACGTCCAGGCACAGGCCCCGATCGGCGACAGTGACCCGTCCGACGGCGGTGGCCGGCGTGGCCGGGGCCCCGGCGAAGGCGGTCCGCATGCGCGGCAGCAGGTCCGCAAGGTCCTGGTCCCAGCACGAGCGGTCGTGGTTCCCGTCGCAGGAGCCCCAGCCCTGGCCGCCGCCGAAGTCCACGAAGTACGGGTGCTGACCGGCGCTCACCAGGGCGGCGTTGAGGTGCTGCGAGGCGCTCTCCAGCCAGAACTCGGAGCTGGCGATGTTGCCCTTGCCGTTGCCGACGTAGATGGAGACGTTCATGTCGGCGAAGGCCGCGGCGTGCTCGGTCGGGTCGGCCGCGTTCCACAGCGAGTCGTCGAACGGCGGAGTGACCACCGAGAACGGGTACGGCGTCCCGTACATCGCGTCGGTGTTGGAGACGCTGGGCTCGTAGGGGTCGCTGACCGGGTGGCAGGCGCTCCAGGCCCTGGGCCCGGGGGCGAGGAGCGAGACCAGCGCGGCCGGCAGCTGGGTCTTCCGGTTGGTCATGGAGGCGACCATGACCTCACGGAAGATCATCTCGTTCCGGGAGATGTCGGCGTCGCCGGACAGGGTGGCGACCTGGCTGAACAGGTCCGGGTGCACCTGGGCCAGGTGCAGCGCGCCGAAGCCGCCCATGGAGATCCCGGCGATGCCGCGGTGCGCCCGGTCCGCCAGGGTGTGCAGGTTGGCGTCGATGAACGGGACGACCTGGTTGATCTCGAAGTTCTCCCAGTTCTGCGCACCGGCCTCGGTGTTCTGCATCAGCCAGTTGGTGTACCAGCCGCGCGAGCCACCGTCGGGCATGACGATGATCATCCCCGAACTGCTCCTGATCCCGTCGAACTTGGGCATCCGGTCCCCGTTGAAGTAGTCGCAGGGGTCGCCCGGGGAACCGTGCAACAGGTACAGCACCGGGTAGCGCTTGCCGGGGTCGGCGTAGTAGTCCGACGGCAGCACGATCCGGAGGTGGTGTCCGACCGTGCCAGGGGCGTTGGCGACCTGTGCGCTGGTCACGGTGATCCGGAAGTCGGTGGCGGTGTCGGCGGGGATGTTCGGGTTGCCGAACAGCGACGGGTCGTCGCTCCTGGGCACCTGCTTCAGCCCGAAGCCGTCGGCGAGCACCGGCGTGGCGCCGGGGGCGTCGGCATGGGCGGCGGTGGGGCCGGTGAACAGGCCGGTGACGGCGCCGATCACGGTCAGCAGGGTGGCCAGGAACGTGGCCAGGCGATGTTTCATGAGGTCCTCCTGGACGACGAGGGACGTGCGGGGGTGGTGGTGCGGACGTCTGGGTGTGCCGAGACCGTGCGGTGGTCGGTCCGACCGCGCGGTGGCTTCACCCACCCTGGGCGCGCGGCCCCCCGATCAACAGGTCAGCCGACCGGTCACATGCGACCGGTCCCGGGCACCCCGACCGACCTGGGCCTTCACGGTCCCGGGCGCCGGTGAGTCAGAACGGGTGCCGCCGGGCGGCGACGAGCGCCACCAGCACCACGAGCACCACCAGGACCGCGTAGACGGCCGCCAGGCACGCCCGTCGGCCACCGCTCCACCGCCGTCCCGCCTCACGGTGCCCGCCCGGCGCGATGCCGTCGTGCCGGCGCCTGTAGTGCTCCAACTGCACCGGGCGGACCTCGAGATCGCCGCCCCATGGTGTCTTGAACCCGCACTCCCCGCACCAGTACCGGTACTTCAAGTCGGCTCCTCCGCCTGTCCACTCTGTTCCGGACAGCGCAAAGCGTCGCCTTCCAGGCCGATATGACACCAGGTCAGAGCACCGGTCATGAATGACCGGGCGGCGCGGTAGTCTTCGCACCAACAACTTACCGGCGCGTAGGGGGCCGTGGTGACGGAGCTGGGCGCTACCCTGCGGGGCCTGCGGTCGACGGCGAAGCTGACGCAGGAGCAGCTGGCGGAACGCTCGGGCGTCAGCGTGCGCACCATCCGCCGGCTGGAGAACGGTACGCTGCCCGACGCCCGCCTGGCCACGATCAACCAACTCGCGGCTGCGCTCCAGGTGTCACCGCAGACGCTGAGCCCGCCCGCCGCTCTGCTCGACGGCTCGGGAGCCGAGGCGATCGCGCCCCCTCCCCCGGCCCTCACCGGCAGGTCTCCGTTCCAGGTCCACGGTGTACTGGAGGAAGCGGCCGGTGAGCTGGCCCGGGAGATCAGGCGTCGCTGGCGGCGCGAGGAGGACCAACGGCAGGTCCGGGACCCGTTCCAGCTCCCGGTGCGGTGGCGTCCGGCGCCTGCGGACCTGGTCGACCGGTGGGACAACGTCCAGCGGCTCGGCCCCGGAGCGGTCGCGGAGCCGCTGGACCTGTCCGGCGATCTGCCGGACGTGGCGCGGGTGTACCGCCGCATACCGTCCGGTCGCCTGGTGATCCTCGGCCGGGCGGGAGCCGGCAAGTCGATGCTGGCGGTCCGCCTCGTGCTGGACCTCCTCGAGAGCGGCTGCTCGCAGATACCGGTCATCTTCGGTCTGGGCGCCTGGGACCCGACCGCGACCTCGCTGCCGGACTGGCTCGTCGGCCAACTGCTGCGCGACCACCCGCACCTGGCCGGCCGCACCCCGGGCGGTACCAGGTCCCTGGCCGAGGCGCTGATCCACGGCGACGCCGTGCTGCCCGTCCTGGACGGCTTCGACGAGATCGCCGAGGGCCTGCGTGCGGCGGCGCTGCGGGAACTGGACACCACCTCGACGGCCCTCGTGCTGACCAGCCGACGGGAAGAGTTCGCGGACGCGGTCCGCGCCACCGGGACCCCGCTGGTCTGGGCCGCAGGCATCGAGCTCGGCGACATCACCCCGGACGACCTGGCGCACTACCTGCCCAGAACCGCCCGCAGCGGCAACGGCCAGGGCTGGGACCCCGTTCTCGCGGCAGCCCGGGAGCCGGGACACGCCGCGGGCACCCGCGTGGCCGAGGCCCTCAGCACCCCGCTGATGGTCGCCCTGGCCCGCGTGCTCTATGCCGACGGGACGGGCCCGGACCCCGACGAACTCCTGGACCCCGTCCGGTTCCCCGACACCCGCTCCCTGGAGGAGCACCTCCTGGCAGGCTTCGTGCCCGCCCTCTACCGGAGCCGCGCACCCGAACGGGCCACCTCCGGCCGGCCGCCCAAGGCCTGGTCCGCCGAGCAGGCCGGGCGATGGCTCGGCTACCTGGCCCACGGCCTGGCCACACCCGAGGCCGACCGGCACGATCTCGCCTGGTGGCAGATCGGCGACAACCTGCGCCGCACCTCCCGCACGCTGGCGGTCGCGCTGACCGCGGCGGCCACCGTCACGGCAGCAACCTGGTCGGTCGCCTGGCTGACGCCGCTCGCCCCGGTCGAGGTCCTCCTCCTCGGCCTCCTGCTCGGCCCCGCGGCCGGCCTCGCCTTCGGCCTGGCGCACGCCCTCACGATCAGGCCCGGCGGACGACCCGGCATCGAGCCCTCGCGCACCCGACTGCGCCTGCGCCGACACCGGTCGGTGGTCCGCGGACCGCGCCGGGCGCTCGTCGCCCACCTCGGCGGCGTCCTTGCCGGCGGCTTCGCGATGGGGGGCGGCACAGCCCTCTCCATGACCGTCGAGCGGAGCCTGTACTACGGCTTCCCGCTCACCGCCCCCATGGTGCCCGAAGCGACGGCGGTCAACATCATCTTCTTCGGACTGGTCTTCGCAACGGCGGGGATCCTCGTCTTCGGCCTCCTCGGCGCCCTCGAAGCACCGCTGGACACCAGCTCCGCGGCAACGCCCTCCTCCCTCCTCGCCGCCAACCGCACCGTGGTGGCCCAGCAACTCCTGCTCCTGGTACCGCTGCTGACGATCACGATCGCCGCAATCGGCCAAGCGCTCGTCATCGCCCTGCAGGGCGCCCTCGGCCCCCTGAACTGGGGGATGGCCGGACTCGAAACCGGCGCCATCGCCGGAATCGGCGGCGCGGCCGCTTACGTCTTCGCCTTCACCGCCTGGGGCCAGTGGCTGGCCCTGGTCCGCTTCTGGCTTCCACTCACCGGCCGCCTGCCCTGGAACACCTCCGCCTTCCTGGACGACGCCTACCACCGCGGCGCCCTCCGCCGCTGCGGCGCGGTCTACCAGTTCCGCCACGTCCGCCTCCAGCACCACCTCGCCCGCGCCCACCGCCGACACGACGACCGCTTCGCAGACGCAGACCTGTCGGCACCGGCCACCGACGCCGAGTAACTAAGCTGCGGGTGCCAGGGTCCGAGCAGCCTGCTGCGCTCGCCCTGGCACCCGCACCGCCGACAGCGGAATCCGCTGCCCCTACTCCGTCCGCAGGACCTCCGCGACAGGCGCCTTGGCCGCGCCCCGGGCCGGGAGGTAGGCGCCCAGCACGGCGATCACGGAGCCCGAGAACGCCAGCAGCGCCACCGTCGGCCAGTTCCACACGTGCAGCAGCGAGTCGGGCAGGTCGAGCCCGGTGCCGCGTCCGGTCATCGGGATGATGATCCGGTGCGCGAGGATCCCGAGCGGGGCGCCGACGATCCCGCCGACCGCTCCGAGCGCTGCCACGGATGTCACCACCATGGCGATCACCTGGCGCGGCGTCATGCCGATCGACTTGAGCATCCCCAGGTCCTTGCGCCGCTCGCGGGTGTTGAGGACCACCGTGTTGAACACGCCGAGGCCCGAGACGATGATCAGCATCACGGTGAGCGTCGAGACCACGCTGATGATGACCTTCTCGATGGTGTCGGAGGCGTTGTTCACCGCCGCGTTCAGCCCTGGGTCGGTGCGCGCGACCGCAGCGGCGTAGGCCTGCGGGTCGGTGCCCTTCGTGAGCTGGACGGAGAAGCTCTGGGCACGCCGGACCGGGCTGAGCGGGATGAACCGGTGCCAGTCGAGGGTCGTCACGTCCCAGCCGCCGACGATCTCGCCGACGATCTTCTGCGGCTGCGGCCCGTCGCTCGAGTCCAGGGTGATCGTGTCGCCGAGCGAGACCTTGTGCCGGTGCCAGAACTCCGACGAGACCACCACCTCGTTCGGTCCCTCGATCCAGCGTCCCCGGACGAGATCCGGGTGCAGCTGCGCCGTGTCGCCGCTCTCGACGCCCACCCGGAGGATGGCCGACGAGCCCGTCATCCGGGTTTCCAGCGCGCTCTGCGCGGACACGTGCGCGGTTCCGGGCAGCGAGCGCAGCAGCGCGAAGACCTGGTCGTCCGAGTGGGTCGGGCCGGGCGGATTCCACTGGGGGTCGGAGAGGTCGATGCGCACCTGGATCCTGTCGGTCTGGTTCTGCAACTGCCCGAACCTGACGACCGAGGCCGAGATGCCGAGCGCCATCGTCACCGTCATGACGCCGAGCACGACGGTCGACAGGGTCAGCGCGGTGCGACCCGGCCGGGCGAACGGCCAGCCCAGGCCCAGGCTCACCGGCCGGGGCAGGCGTGATCCGCCGAGCCTGCGCTGGACCATAGGTCCGCGTCCGGTCTGCTGGACGCTGCCCGCGCTGATGGCGACGGCGGCGGGGAGGCGGCGGGCGCGCATCGCCGGGATCAGCGCGGACAGTGCGACGAGTACCGGCATCCCGATCAGCACGACCGGGTGGACCCACGTGGGGACGGCAGCTCTGTCGAGGACGAGATCGCTGCCGAAGATGCCGAAGAACGCCTGGCGCACCAGCTTCCCGCCGACGAGGCTGCCGATCACCGAGCCGAGCGCGCAGCCGATCACCGCCGGGAAGGTGACCATGACGAGGTAGACCGCCGTCACCTGGTTCGGCGTGAACCCCAGTGCCTTGAGGACGCCGATGTGCCGGAAGCCCGAGACGACCGCGCCGCTGACGACGTTGCCGACGATCAGCACCGAGACGATCAGGCCCAGGACGCCGAAGACCGTCAGGAACGGTACGTAGGTGTTCGGGCCCTTGGCGAGGTTCGCCTTGATGGCCAGGTAGGTGCTGGTCCCGGTGAGGGCGTCGGACGGCAGGCCCTGCGTGGCGGCGGCCGTGCCGGCCTTCAGCGCCGCGTCGGACCCGGCGTCCCTGAAGCGGTACATCATCTGCAGCGAGGCCGAGTGCAGGGCCCGGGCCTGGTCCGGCGTGACCCAGCCGCCAGCGGACTGGCTGGCCGAGGCGGCGTAGCCGACGATCTTGAGACGCACGCCGTCCGGTGTGACGACCTCGTGCTCGGACTTGATCTGCATCGGACCGATGTACGACGGCTCGTTCATGACGATCTCGCCGGGACCGGTCGCCCAACGGCCGGCGCTGAGTACGAGGGTGTCGACCGGGGTGTCCGGCCGGTCGCGGCCGACGAGGGTGAACGAACCCGGCAGCCCGGCCGGATGGTCGCCGGTCTCCGAGGGCGAGTGGAGGACGGCCTCGGGGTAGGGACCGGCCACGGCCTCCACCTCGGGGGCGTTCGCGGCGTGGACGATCTGCGCGGCGGTCGCCTTCGAGCTGTCGAACTCGGCGACGACGTGTGCGCCGCGCGCGGCACTGTAGGCCTGGTCGAAGGGGCCCGACACGGCCGCCAGCAGGCCCAATGTGGCGACGGCCATGGCGCTGGAGACCAGGACGACGACGCCGAGGACGAAGGTCTGGAGTCTGCGGCGCTTCACCGCCGCGCGCGAAGCCCGCCAGACGGCGCTCATCGGGCGGCCTTCGTGGCCACCGCGTGGTTCACCGAGCGGTCCCGGGCGATGCGCCCGTCCGCGACCTCGACGACCCGGCGCGCGCACTGCGCGGCGAGCCGCGGGTCGTGCGTGACGATCAGGAGCGTCTGACCGAGCCCGTTCAGGTCCATGAGCAGCTGCATCACCTGGTCACCGGACCGGCTGTCCAGGGCGCCGGTCGGCTCGTCGGCCAGCAGCAGCGCCGGCCGGTTCATCAAAGCCCTTGCCGTGGCGACCCGTTGCCGCTCGCCGCCGGACAACGAGGCGGGGTGGATGTCCTTCCGGTCGGCGATTCCGAGTTCGCCCATCAGTTCCGAGGCGCGCTTGCGGGCAGTGGACGCCTTCTGCCCGACCAGTTGGCCGGCCAGGGCGATGTTGTCCAGGGCCGGCAGGTCGTCGAGCAGGTTGAAGAACTGGAAGATCATGCCGATCCGGCGGCGCCGGAACAGGGCCAGGCCCTTCTCGCTGAGCCCGACCAGGTCCTCCCCGCCGACGAGGACCGATCCGGAGGTCGGCCGGTCGAGCCCGGACACCATGTTCAGCAGGGTCGACTTCCCGGAGCCCGACGGCCCCATCACGGCGACCGACTCGCCGGCGCCGATCTCCAGCGAGACGCCGTCCAGAGCCGCGTAGTCCCCGAAGTCCTTCCGCACGTCCGTCAGTTGGACGACGATGTCGTGTTCCTCGTAACCGTCAGTGTTCGTCATGGGGAGAACACTGCCGACCGCCCTGGTCCACCGGCATCGGAGCGTCGTCCACGCCCCGGGGCGGGGACACCGACCCGGGGTGTACACCCGCGGTCCGATGCGCCCCCGATGATCACGTGGCTACGATCGCGCCATGCCCACGACCCCGACCCCGACCCTGCTCCAGCGCGTGCCGCCCGGCGGATGGACGGCACTCGCCTGGTGCGTGTCCACGCTGTACTCGTTCATCGTCCAGATCCGCTGGCCCGGGGAGTCGTGGGGGCTCGAGTACGAGAAGAGCCGGAACGTCCACCCGTTCTTCATGCTCCCCCGCGAGCAGACCGCCCTGTGGATCGCCGTCGCCCTGCTGTGCGCCGGCTGTCTCCTGCTGAGCCGCCTGCCGGTGGGTGCGACGGCCTTGCTGGTCTCCAGCGCGCTCCTCCTGACCAACGGCCCCTTCCACACCACCAGCATCGCGCCCGAGCAGTACCTGCCGGTCTGCGTCGCGCTCTGCTTCGTCGCGGCCGCCGGCCCACGGCGGACCTCCCTGTTCGCCACCGGCATCGCACTCGCCGGCGTCCTCGGCTACATCGGCGTACGGCTGGCGCTCGGGCTCGCCGTCGGCACCTCGGTCGAGGCCGTGCTGCTGATGATGATCGTCGTCGCCTGGGTGGTCGGGAACGCGCGCCGCCGGGAGCGGGCCCATGCGGAGGAGATGCGCACGCAGGTGGCGGTGCAGGCGGTGACGGCCGAGCGACTGCGGATCGCCCGCGAGTTGCACGACATGGTCGCGCACAGCATCGGCGTCGTCGCGATCCAGGCCGGTGCCGCCAAGCGCGTCATCGAGACCCAGCCGGAGGCCGCCCGCAACGCCCTCGGCGTCATCGAGGACACCGGCCGGGAGACGCTCGCCGGGCTGCGGCGCATGCTCGGCGCCCTCCATGACGCCGAGTCCGGCGACGCCGGGAAGTCGCTCGCCGGGCTGGCGGACATCGACAAGCTGGTGGAGAACGTGCGGAGCGCCGGTGTCCGGGTGGACGTCGAGTGGCGGGGCGAGCGGCGTCCGCTGCCACCGGAGGTCGACCTGTCCGCGTTCCGCCTCATCCAGGAGTCCGTCACCAACGTGGTGAAGCACTCCGGAACGCACCAGTGCCGCGTTTCGCTGATCTTCGATCCGGCGGACCTGTCCGTCGTGATCGTCGACAGCGGACCCGGAACCGGCCGGAGCACGGGCGCCGGCACGGGCACGGGCACGGGCTACGGCATCGCCGGGATGCGTGATCGAGTACAGCTGCTGCACGGCGAGTTCACCGCCGGTCCACGTCCCGAGGGCGGCTACCGTGTGACGGCCCGTCTCCCCATCCCGATGGAGGTCTGATGCCGGTCCGTGTCGTGCTCGCCGACGATCAGCCGCTGATCCGCGCCGGTCTGGTCATGGTGATCACCGATGTTCCGGACATCGAGGTCGTCGGGGAGGCCGGGACCGGTGCCGAGGCCGTACGGCTGGTCCGGGAGCTGAGTCCCGACGTCGTCGTCATGGACATCCGCATGCCCGGCATGGACGGCATCGAGGCAACCCGGATGATCACGAAGGACACCGGCCCCCCGCACGTCATCGTCCTGACGACGTTCGACGACGACGACAACGTCTACAACGCCCTGCGGGCCGGGGCTTCGGGATTCCTCGTCAAGGACATGGCCCTGGACGACATCATCACGGCGATCCGGGTCGTGGCCGCAGGGGACGCGCTGATCGCGCCGAAGGTGACGCGCCGCCTGATCGAGGAGTTCGCCGACCGTCCACAGCGGGCCACCGCCCCGCGGCCCAAGGAGATCCACGGGATCACCGACCGCGAGCTCGAGGTGCTGACACTGATCGGCCGAGGGATGTCGAACGCCCGGATCGCCGAGGCGATGTTCATCAGCGGCGCAACCGTCAAGGCCTACGTGACCCGGCTGCTGGCCAAGCTCGACGCCCGCGACCGCGTCCACCTCGTCATCCTCGCCTACGAGCACGGCCTGGTGGCGCCGACCGGAGGGTCCGGCGCCACACGCTGAGGTCGGCGGCGGGCCGAGCACGGCGGTCCGCGGTTCAGCGCGGAACGGTCGGCTCCGGCACGCCGAACGCGGGCTCGGCCGCCGTCGCCGTCACCCACATCGGAAGCTGCGCCACGGCTACGGCCGGTGAGGCAGGGGAGTCAGGGCCGATCGCCCCCTTCGGGAAGAACGCCACCCGGCAGCGGCGGCACAGCCAACCCGCCTGCCACACCAGGTGGCGCCGCTGCCAAATCGCGTGCTGCGCCCCGGCTGCGTCCTCGGCCGCCCGGACCCGTCGCTGCCTCGTCGCCAACTGCACGACCAGTCCCGCCAGGGCCATGGTCACGGCGATGATCACCGGGACGACGACATAGCCCACGAGGTAGCCGGGGTCGGAGATGTCCGCCGGAAGGCCGCGGCTCATGGTCTGTGCCCAGCCGACGGTGAGCAGGGCCGCCCCGGCGTAGAGCGCGATGGCGGGCTTGCTGCGCGCGACCGCCGCCCGCGCCGACGGCGGTGGTGGCGGCGGCAGGAGCAGGCTGTGCTCCGCCGGCCCGAGCGGGTGGCCCTGGTCGGTCAAGGCATGCGGCACGCTCACGGCCCGGTCGGACTCGGCGCACCGGGGGCAGACAGCGTTCATCGGTCGGTACTGCTCCTGGTTCTGAGGCTGCACGTGAGCGGACGGCGTGACCGCGCATGACAGCACGGGTGTCCGGCGGCCGATCAGATGATCGGATGCAGACCTTACCGCGACGCCGACCCCGGGCGCGGAGCCCGCCGCGAGGGCAGTGGGCGGTCTTCGCCACGTCATCCCCGCACTTCAGCGCCGCCCCCATCGCGCCACCCGAATTCCCAGAAATCCCCAGACTGCTCTCATTTCTCAAATGAGCCGAAATCCACCCCAATTCACTGTTTCAAGTTGCACCTTCACACTTGACTGTTATTTAGTTCCCGATTGCTGACGCATGGTCGATTTCCGCGACACCGGGGTGAAGGATTCGTGGAAGCACCTTCGGACCCTGAACGCCCCACACTTTCAGGAGGAGCCCCCGTGCGTCCCCGCTCGCTCGCCCTTGCCTCGGCACTCGCCGTCCTGCCGCTGACCGTGGTCTCGCTCGGCGTCTCCACCGCCCAGGCGGCACCAGCCCCGCAGGCCACCTCCCGGGTGACCCTGCAGAACACCGTGACCCCGGCGGTGGCCCGCTCGCAGAAGCAGGGCGACCTGCCCGCCGACCGGACGCTGTCCGTCTCGGTCAACCTGAAGCTGCGCAACACCGCCGACCTCGACCGCTTCCTCACGGCAGTCAGCACCCCCGGAACCGCCGAGTACGGCCACTACCTGACGCCGGCACAGTTCACCGCCCTCTACGGCCCGACCGAGGCGGACGTGGCGCAGGTCCGCGCCTACCTCACCGGCCAGGGCCTGACGGTCGACTCGGTGAGCGCCAACCGCCAGGTCGTGAACGTCCGCGGCACCGCGGCGCAGGTGGCGAAGGCCTTCGGCACCCATGAGAGCTCGTACAGCGACCCGCAGCAGGGCGGGCGCACCTTCTTCGCCAACGACGCCGCGGCCAGCGTGCCGGCCGAGCTGGCCGGCGTGGTCGAGGGCATATCGGGCCTCGACAATCACACCGTGCGCACCACCCGGATCGCGCAGCCACAATCGCAGGTGGCTGGCGCGTCCACCCCGCACGCGGCCCCGAGCGGCCTCGGACCGGCGCAGTACGACGGCGCCTACAACCTGGGCAGGCTCGGCACCGACGGCACCGGCACCACGGTGGCGCTGTGGGAGTTCGACGGCTACCAGTCCAGCAACCTCTCCACCTACAACAGCCAGTTCGGCCTGTCCGGTCCGGCGGCCTCGACGGTCTCGGTGGACGGCGCCAACTACGACTCCGCGCCGGGTGACGGCCAGGGCGAGGTCGAGCTGGACTCCGAGATCGTCCGCGGTGTCGCGCCCAAGGCCACCCAGCTGGTCTACGAGGCCCCGAACAGCGACCAGGGCGAGATCGACATGGCCGCCCAGATCGTGTCGGACAACCGGGTCTCGGTCGTCTCGATCTCCTGGGGCTCCTGCGAGCCGGACACCACCGCCTCCTCGATGACCGCGGTGAACAACTCCTTCAAGCAGGCCGCCGCCCAGGGCATATCGATCTTCTCGGCCTCCGGTGACGACGGCTCCCGCGACTGCACCCGCTCCACCAGCGGCTCCGGCGTCAAGGCGGTCGACTTCCCGGCCTCCAGCCCGTACAACACCGGCGTCGGCGGCACCAACCTCAAGCTCAGCGGCAACGCCTACTCCTCGGAGTCGGCCTGGTCCACCGCCGGCGGCGGCGTCTCGACCCAGTTCGCCAAGCCGAGCTGGCAGACCGGCACCGGGGTGAGCGGCACCATGCGCACCGTCCCGGACGTGTCCTCCGACGCCGACCCGGCCAGCGGCTTCGCGATCTACAGCGCGGGCGGCTGGCAGGTCTACGGCGGCACCTCGGCAGCCGCGCCGCTGTGGTCCGGCTACACCGCGCTGTACAACCAGAAGGCGGCCGCGGCCGGCAAGTCGGTGCTCGGCGAGGCCAACCCGAAGCTGTACGCGGTGGCCAACAGCACCAGCTACGCGACGACGTTCCACGACGTCACCACCGGCAAGAACCAGGACTTCTCCACCAAGGCCGGCTACGACCAGGTCACCGGCTGGGGCACCCCGGTCGGCGACGCACTGGCCAACGCCCTGCTGGGCACCGGCACGGGCGGCGGCAACACCGTGACGGTCACCAACCCGGGCAGCCAGAGCGGCACCACCGGCACCGCGGTCAGCCTCCAGCTCAGCGCCACCGACAGCGCGTCCGGCCAGACCCTGACCTACAGCGCCTCCGGCCTGCCGACCGGCCTGTCGATCTCCTCGACCGGTCTGATCTCGGGCACCCCGACCGCCGCCGGCACCTACACCGTCACGGTCACCGCCACCGACACCACCGGGGCCGGCGGCAGCGCCAGCTTCACCTGGACCATCGGCGGCACCTCCGGCTGCACCCCGGCGCAGCTGCTCGGCAACGCGGGCTTCGAGACCGGCTCCGCCGCGCCCTGGACCACCACCAGCGGAGTGGTCGACAACTCGGCCTCCGAGGCGGCCCACGGTGGCTCCTGGAAGGCGTGGCTGAACGGGTACGGCTCCGCCCACACCGACAGCGCCTCGCAGACCGTCACCATCCCGGCCGGCTGCAAGGCCACCCTCAGCTACTGGCTGCACATCGACACGGCTGAGACCACCACCACCACGGCGTACGACAAGCTGACCGTGACCGTCAACGGCACCACGGTGGCCTCGTACTCCAACCTCAACAAGAACACCGGCTACGCCCAGAAGACCGTCGACCTGTCGGCCTACGCGGGCCAGAGCGTCACCCTGAAGTTCAATGGCGTGGAGGACTCCTCCCTCCAGACCAGCTTCGTGATCGACGACACCGCGATCCAGACCAGCTGACAGTCGCACAGGACGCGGGGCCCGGCGGAGGAACCAACCGCCAGGCCCCGTTTCGCATGCCGGAACTCCGGCCGGACGCTTCCGTCTCCCCCGTATCCGGAACGGCGGGCACCGTCGGGGGTGCGGCTGGGCCGGGCGGAGCTGATCGCGACGGCCGGGGCGACCGCACCCTGTACCTGCCCGGGCAACGAGGTGCAGGTCGGGCAAGGACGCGCGGTAGGGGCCACGGCACCGGGCGGCAGGGTGCCGCCCGGGTCTTCTCAGCCGAGGGAGCCGAGGAGGGTGTTGAGCGCCGTGACCTCGGTGGCCTTGTCCGGCTTCGGGGCGCGCAGCGCTTGGAGGACGCGGTCGATCTGGCCGTCGAGGAGGGTCCAGGCCTGCTGGTTCTTGGGCTGCAGAGTGGCCTGGTCGTCGTCCCACGCCTTCTCCAGGTCGGTGATCCGACGGGTCGCGCCCGCCTGGTCACCGGAGTTGAGCTTGGCCAGGGTGTCAGCGGTGATCGTACGGAACTTCGCGATCTCGGCGGGCGGGAACGACGCCGCGGCCTGCTTCGGTGCCGGGCCGGCGGGTGCGGGGGTTTCGGCGGCGCCGGCCGCCGTGGCCGATGGCTGGGCCGTGGTGGTGGCGCTGAGCGAGGCGAGAAGGACGTTGAGCGCGTCCGTCTCGGTGGCCTTGTCCGGCTTCGAGGCACGCAGCGCCTTCAGTACGCGGTCGATCTCGCCGTCGAGGAACGTCCAGGCCTGCCCGTTCCTGGGCTGCAGAGTCGCCTGGTCGTCGTCCCACGCCTTCTCCAGGTCGGTGATCCGACGGGTCGCGCCCGCCTGGTCACCGGAGTTGAGCTTGGCCAGGGTGTCAGCGGTGATCGTACGGAACTTCGCGATCTCGGCGGGCGGGAACGACGACGTCGCCTGTTCCGGGGTGAGAGGGGTGAGCGGGGCGGACGCCGACGCCGGCGCATCGCCTTCCTCGCTCGCCACGGCGGCGTGCGGCTGCTGGTGCGCCCAGACGAGGAGCGCCGCGGTGGCGGCCGCCACGACGGCGTAGTAGCCGAGCATGATCCGTTCGCGCGCCGGGTTCGCCAGGCGTGCGGTCCGGTCCCGGCCGTGGGTCTCGATGACGTCGCTGCGGCTGCGGGTGAGGTGGAGGACCGTGGCGAGGATCGCGGCCAGGAAGACCACGCTGGTCACTGCGGTTCCCAGGCCCAGGCCGCCGTCGCTGCCGGGCGAGGCGAGCCAGTCGCCGAGGTTGGCGCCGAGCGGGCGGGTGAGGATGTAGGCCAGCCAGAAGGAGAGCACCGCGCCGGCGCCCAGGCGCCACGCGAGCACGATGGCCGCGATCAACCCGAGCGGGAGGAGCACGGAGACACCGGGGGGCCAGCCCGTGAGCTCGAGGGTCCAGTCGCCGGTCGCGGTGCCGAGGGCGAAGGTGACCAGGACCGCGAGCCAGTAGAAGAGCTCGCGGGGGCGGGTGACGATGCTGTGGATCGACAGGGTCCGCTCGCGGGCGTACCAGATCCCGAAGACGACGGCGAGGACAAGGGCGAACACACTGCTGCTCACCGCGAGGGGGACGCCCTGGCTGTCGGTGAGGATGTCGGTGTAGAGGGTGCCGGTCACGCTCAGCACCACGACGGTCAGCCAGTACACGAACGGGACGTAGCGCCTGGTGCCGAGCTGCCAGCCCAGGGCGCCGGCCAGCACGACGGTGAAGATCAATGAGGTGCTGATCAGGCCGACACCGAGCGTCATGTTGATCCAGTCGGCGAAGCTCTCGCCGACCGTGGTGCACAGGATCTTGATGACCCAGAACCAGATCGTGACCTCGGGCACCTTGTTCAGCAGCCCTTGGACGTCGGTCTCGGCGGAGCGCCGGTCCGTATTGGTAGCCATGGGGGCGAGGCTCGCATCCCGATCCTGAACGCAACCTGAGCACCGGTTCGGGGACACCACCCGGCCGGGCCATACTGGCCCGCGTGACTGCCTACCGGGTGCTGGTCGTCGAGGACGACCACGGACTTCGCGACGTGCTCGCCCGAGGCCTGCGCGAGGAGCACTTCGAGGTGTCCACCGCCGTCGACGGGGCGGGCGCGCTGCGCGCGGTCCACGACCGGGTGGACGCCGTGGTCCTGGACATCGGCCTGCCCGACTCCGACGGGCGTGACGTCTGTCATGCCATGCGCGCGGCGGGCTTCGACGCACCCGTGCTCTTCCTCACCGCCCACGACGTACTGCCCGACCGGCTGTCGGGCTTCTCCGCCGGGGGCGACGACTACCTCGCCAAGCCCTTCCACCTGGCCGAGCTCGCCGCCCGGGTACGCGCCGCGATCCGCCGCAACGGGCGCGAGCCCGGTGTGGCGGTCGACGGCCTGCGGCTGGACCCCGTTGCGCACGTGCTGCGATCCACGGGCGACGATCCGGTGGCCCTCACCCCGACCGAGTTCCGGCTGCTGGCCTGCCTGATGTCCACACCCGGCGCTGTGGTCCGCAGACGGACGCTGCTGCGCGCAGGGTGGCCCGAGGGTGCCCAGGTCAGCGACAACACCCTGGACCAGTACCTGGTGCGGCTGCGGCGCAAGCTGCGGGAGGCGGGCAGCACACGGGGCATCCTGACCGTACGCGGTGTGGGGTACCGCCTCGCATGAAGACCAGACGAGCCCCCGCCACGCTGCGCGGCCGCCTCGCCCTGCTCGCGCTGGCCACCACCGCGATCTGGGTCGCCATGCTTACCGCCGTCTTCAACGTGGAGCTGGGGGCACGCCTGCGCCAGCAGGCCGACGACCTGGTGCGCACCCGCGCGGCGGCAGTGGCCGCGACCATGGAGGCCCAACCGGACGGGCGGATCGTCGAGCACGAGCCGGCCGACGACACCGCGCTCGACGTCGGAATCTGGATCTACCAGGGCACCACAGCCATCCAGCGCCCCAGCGCATCGAGCGCCCTCCAGGACCGGGCGGACCGCCTGGCCGGACACGGAGAGACCTCCACGGACACGTCGGAGCCGCATGCCTTCCGGCTGTACGCGCTGCCGGTCATGGCCGGGGATCGACAGGTGGGCACGGTCGTGGCCTCGGTCGGCCTGGACGCCTACCGGTTCACCGCCCGCTCCGTCCTGGCCGGCTCGATCGGGCTCTGCGTCCTGCTGCTCTCCGGCATCTACCTCGTGACCCGCACGGTCGTCGGCCGGGCCCTGCGGCCGGTGAGCGAGATGAGCGCCCAGGCCTCCGAGTGGAGCGAGCACGGCACCGCCCGGAGGTTCGGCGCCGACGGCCACCTCGCCGAACTCGCGGGGCTCGCCGGCAACCTCGATCAACTCCTCGACCGGCAGGCCGCGATGCTGCGCCACGAGCAGCAGCTGACGGCCGAGCTCTCCCACGAGCTGCGCACTCCCCTGGCCAGGATCACCGCCGAGACCGACTGGCTCACCGCCCGCCCCCGGAACGCCGACGACCGGCGCACCTCGCACGAGGCCATCGCCGCTGCCGCCGCCCGGATGCAGCGGATCTGCGAGACGCTGCTCTCCGAGGCCCGGACGCGCACCGGTCAGGTGCCCGGTCGCTGCGCGGTGGAGGACGTGGCTCGCGCACTGGCCGAGCGCAGCTCCCAGGAACACCCCGATGCCCCGCCCGTCACCGTGGTGGGCGACGGCGCGACCGCCGGGGTCTCGGCCGCCCTCATGGAGCGCATCCTCACGCCGCTGCTCGACAACGCCCGCCGCTACGCGGTGCGCCGGATCACCGTGGAGTCCGAGCGGCGGCCCGGCGGGGTGCTGGTGGCGGTGGTCGACGACGGCTGCGGCGTTCCCGAGAGCGTGGGCGCGGCCGTGTTCGAGGCGGGCCGCCGCGCCCACCCGGACGACGGCCACGACGGCGCCGGGCTCGGCCTCCCGTTGGCCCGCCGCCTCGCTCGCGCCGCCGGAGGCGACCTCACCCTCGCGCCCACGTCCGACGGCGCGAGGTTCGTGGTGTCGCTTCCCACAGGCTGACGGCCGGGCGGACGAGGCCGGTTTCGTAGGCGGCGATGACGAGTTGCTCGACCTCCGCCATGTGCCGGACGAGGCCGGTCAAGGTCAAGCCGGACGGTGGCACGGAAGCGACGCCGGCCTGCTCATCGTCCAGGCCCTCGCACTTCATGGCGAGAGTGGCGCGGTGAAAAGTCGAGCCGGCTTTCGAGCGTCATGCGCTCGTCGGTGTTCAGCGGCGGCAAGGGGCGGTCGACAGTGCTCATCGGACGCCAGGACAATCCAGCCTCGAATACGTATTTCTGATTGATAGTCAGCATCATCTTGCACAATTGCTCACCCATCACCATCATCGAGCAGTAGCGACCACCCTTCGGTCGACCGCCTCCTGGCATGCCCGCCACAAGCACCTCATCGCAACCACCAACTCCCGTACCTGATCGTCCAACCGCTCCGATCACTCGTCACTGGGAGACCACTTGCGCCTGCTCCGGCTCCTGACTGCCGCGGTCTGCGCCGCCGGCACCCTCGTCCTGCCTGCTGTGACCGCCGCCGGCCCGGCGGCCGCCGCCACCACAACGCCCCAGACCGTCCCGGCACTTCGCCAATGGACCGCCGGCACCGGCGCCGGCTACACCTTCACCGCCACCACCCGGATCGTGGTCGACCCGGCCTACACCGCCCAACTCGCCGACGAGGCCGCCACCTTCGCCGACGATCTCGGCACGCTGGAGGGCCGGACGGTGAGCGTGGCCACCGGCACGGCCGCCGCCGGGGACATCACCCTCACCCTCGGCGACAGCTCGCTCCCCGCCGAGGGCTACCGGATGACCGTCGGCTCGTCGATCGCCCTCCAGGGCTCCACCGACACGGGGGCCTTCTACGGCACCCGGACGGTTCTCGAACTGCTCCACCAGTCGGTCACCGTCCCGGCCGGTACGGCCGTCGACTGGCCGACCAAGCCCGAGCGCGGCTTGATGATCGACCAGGGCCGGAAGTTCTTCACCGTGGACTGGGTGAAGCAGCACATCAAGGAGCTGGCCTACCTCAAGCTCAACTACTTCCACTTCCACCTCTCCGACACCTTCGGCTTCCGCCTGGAGAGTTCCACCCACCCCGAGATCGTCTCCGCCGACCACTACTCCAAGCAGGACATCGCCGACCTGGTGGCGCTCGGGCAGAAGTACCACGTCACCATCGTCCCGGAGATCGACACCCCCGGGCACATGAACGCGATCCTCGCCGCCCACCCCGAACTGAAGCTCAAGGACCGCAACGGCACCGCCAGCGCCGAGTTCATCGACCTCTCCCTGCCCGGGAGTTACACGCTGATCAAGGACCTGGTCACCGAGTACCTGCCACTCTTCCCCGCCCCCTACTGGCACATCGGCGCCGACGAATACGTCACGGACTACAGCCAGTACCCGCAGCTGCTGTCCTACGCCCGCGCCAACTACGGGGCGAGCGCCACCGCCAAGGACACCTACTACGGGTTCGTCAACTGGTCCGACACCCTGGTCCGGGCCGCCGGCAAGACCACCCGGATGTGGAACGACGGCATCAAGTCCGGCGACGGCACCGTCACGCCCAACTCCGACATCCTGGTCGAGTACTGGTACAACTACGGCCTCACCCCTCAGCAGTTGGCCGCCGCCGGGCACACCGTCGCCAACGAGTCATGGACGCCCACCTACTACGTGCTGGGCGGCGCCAAGCCCGACACCACGTGGATGTACGAGACCTGGACCCCCGACCTCTTCCAGGGCAGCAACACCCTCACCGACGGCAGCCGCAACCCCGGCTCACTGATCCACGTCTGGTGCGACAACCCGACCGCCGACACCGAGGACCAGATCGCCGCCGGCATCATGTACCCGCTGCGCGGCCTCGCCCAGCAGACCTGGGGCTCCCCCAAGCCCGTCGCCACCTACGCCGCCTTCACCCCAATCATCGCCGCCGTCGGCCACAATCCCGCCTGGCCCGGCCTCGCCCAACCTGGCAACCTCGCCCGCAACAAGCCAACCACCGCCTCCAGCACCGAGACACCGAACTTCCCCGCCGCCCTCGCCACCGACGGCGACGGCGCCACCCGCTGGTCCAGCGCCTACAGCGACCCGCAGTGGTTGCAGGTCGACCTCGGCTCCACCCAGACCGTCGGCCGGGTCGTCCTGCGCTGGGAGGCGGCGTACGGCAAGGCCTTCCAGATCCAGGTCTCCGACGACGCCACCACCTGGCGCACCATCTACACCACCACGACCGGCACCGGCGGCGTCCAGGACCTCGGCGGCCTCACCGGTACCGGCCGCTACCTCCGCCTGTACGCCACCCAGCGCGGCACCACCTACGGCTACTCCCTCTACGAGTTCGAGGCCTACGCTCCCGGCGGACTGGCCGGCACCCACACCCTCACCGCCGGCGGCAAGGCGCTCGACGACCCCGGTAGCTCCACCAAGGCCGGCACCCAGTTGATCACCTGGACCCCGCACGGCGGCGCCAACCAGCAGTGGCAGCTGACCCCCAACGCCGACGGCAGCTACACCCTCGTCAACTCCGCCTCCCAGCTCTGCGCCGACGTCAACGGCGGCTCCACCGCCGCCGGCGCCGCCGTCATCCAGTGGACCTGCACCGGCGCCGACAACCAGCGCTGGCTCTTCACCCCGGTCACCGGCGGCGGCTACACCATCGCCTCCAAGAAGAGCGCACTGCTGCTCAGCACCGCCTCCACCGCCGACGGCGCCCTGCTCACCCAGCAGCCCGCGGGAGGTTCGGCGCTCCAGACCTGGCAACTCGCCTGACCCACCCCGACCGGCCGCCCGTGAGCCCCACCTCGCGGGCGGCCGCCCTCCTGCAAGAGCGCCTGGGCGGCGTGATCCAATGCCCGCACCGAGCGGTGCGCCACGCGGTGATCACCGCGCTGCGCGACCCGTACCTCGGCCGGCTCCTGCGCTCCACTGCCATCAAGAGCTCGTCAATGCGCCAGCACTTCGCGTACGGAACGCGTCAACGGATTCCACGTGTCGCCACCCCTGTCGTCTCATGGATCCCAGGGACTCCGGGAGATCAGGCCACAGGTTCATCGAACCTTCCCACCTCTTCTCCAAGGATTCCCAGGAACAGCAGCCACCACCACCCGAGGGAAGCACCACCATGGCTGAGGACACACGGATCGTCGTCGGAGTCAGCGGATCGGCCGGCAACCTGGCCGCCCTGCGCCGAGCGGTGCAGGAGGCCCGCCTGCGCAACGCCGTACTCGTCCCGGTGATCGCCTGGACTCCGGTCGGCGGCGAGTCCACCTACCGCGCCGCGCCGGTACCGCGGCTGGCTCAGCTCTGGGCGCAGGCCGCCCAGGACCGGCTCGACGCCGCCTTCGCCCGTGCCTTCGGCGGGTACCCCGCGGATGTCCGCGTCGAGCCCGTGGTGAGGCGTGGCGAGACCGGCCCGGTGCTGGCGCGGCTCGCGAACCGGCCGGGTGACCTGCTGGTGGTGGGCGCCGGCCGACGCACCCCGCTGCGGACGCTCCTCCAGCGCGGATCGGTGAGCCGCTACTGCCTGGCGCACGCCGTGTGCACCGTGGTGGCGGTTCCGCCGACCGCCTCGGTGGACACCGACGCGGCGGGTCACGACGGTCGGCCCGCCCTCGCGGCCGCGTGAAGCCGGGCCGGGCGGGACGGCTCCGGCCTGGATCGCCCATCATCTCGACCTGCCGTCCGAAGCGGTGCGCCCACTGGTCGCCGCCGCCCGACAGCGGCACCGGACCACCGGCATGCCCCGGGCACCGCACGTCCCGGACTGAGGTGACCGGCCCGTCGGCCGACCGGGCCGGTTGCCCGGCAACTCCGCCTGCACACCGACCCGCAGAGCGGCAGGCTCAGGACCGGAGGCGCCGGGGCGCAGGCGGACCCCCGGATCGGGGCACCCACCGAGGGGCCGGACCTGGCCCGGTCCCGGGGAACTGTCGGCCGCGGCCGCCGAGGTGCCGGACGGCCCTGCCCCGGCCATCCGCTCGGGTGAACCGCTGCGCCTGCCTCGGTCTGGGTCCGCCTGCCGCAAGGGGTGCGTCTCGCGGCCTGAGCCCCGACGACTGGCCGGTGCGTCAAGGATTCGTTGAGGCGAGTGCGTCACGGCGAGTCGATCTTCACCGCTCGCTAGGGTGGGCACCTTCCCGGTCCGATCAGCAAGGAGCTCCACCACCGTGTCTGCCGGCTTCGTTCACCTGCACGTACACACCGAGTACTCGATGCTCGACGGAGCAGCGAAGAACGGCAAGCTGTTCGCCGAAGCGGAGCGACAGGGCATGCCCGCCATCGCGATGAGCGACCACGGCAACATGTTCGGCGCGTACGAGTTCTTCCACGCCGCCGCCAAGACCCCGGTGAAACCGATCATCGGCATCGAGGCATACGTGGCACCCGGCTCACGCCGCGAGAAGAAGCAGGTGTTCTGGTCCCCCGGCGGCCAGCGGCCGAGCGGCGCGGACGGCGAGGGCGGCAAGGACGTGTCCGGCGGCGGCCGCTACACCCACATGACCATGTGGGCGCAGAACGCCACCGGCCTGCGGAACCTCTTCAAGCTCTCCTCCCTGGCGTCGATGGAGGGCTACTACATGAAGCCCCGGATGGACCGCGAGCTGATCGCCGCCAACGCGGGCGGCATCATCGCGACCACCGGCTGCCCGTCCGGCGAGGTGCAGACCCGGCTGCGGCTGGGCCAGTACGAGGAGGCGGTCAAGGCCGCCGGCGCGTACCAGGACATCTTCGGGAAGGAGAACTACTTCCTGGAGCTGATGGACCACGGCCTGGACATCGAGCGCGAGGTCCGCGCCGACCTGCTGCGGCTTGCCGAGCAGCTGAACATCCCGCTGCTGGCCACCAACGACTCGCACTACGTCACCGCCGACCAGGCGGACGCCCACGACAGCCTGCTCTGCGTCGGCGTGGGCAAGAACAAGGACGACCCGAACCGCTTCAAGTTCAACGGCTCGGGCTACTACGTGAAGACCGCGGAGGAGATGCGCGAGCTCTTCCGCGAGTTGCCGCAGGCGTGCGACAACACGCTGGCGATCGCCGAGCGGATCGAGTCGTACGAGGAGGTGTTCACCTACGTCGACCGGATGCCGCAGTTCGACGTGCCGGAGGGTGAGACCCAGGCGTCCTTCCTGCGCAAGAAGATCACCGCCGGCCTGCAGCACCGCTACGGCGACGCCCCGAGCCAGGAGGTGCTCGACCGGATCGAGCTGGAGATGGGCGTCATCACCCCGATGGGGTTCGACGCGTACTTCCTCGTGGTCGCCGACATCTGCCAGTACGGCCGGGACAACGGCATCCCGGTCGGCCCGGGCCGCGGTTCGGCGGCCGGTTCGATGGTGGCGTACCTGACCGGCATCACCCAGCTGGATCCGCTCGAGCACGACCTGCTGTTCGAGCGCTTCCTCAACCCCGAGCGCATCAACCCGCCGGACGTCGACATCGACTTCGACGACCGCCAGCGCGACCAGATGGTCCGCTACGTCACCGAGAAGTACGGCTCCGCCTACACCGCGCAGGTGAACACCTTCGGCACCATCAAGGCCAAGGCCGCCGTGAAGGATGCCAACCGGATCCTCGGCTACCCGTTCTCGATGGGCGACCGGATCACCAAGGCGATGCCGCCGGATGTGATGGGCAAGGGCGTGCCGCTCGCCGACCTCTTCGACGAGGGCCACCCGCGCTACAACGAGGGCACCGAGATCCGGGCGCTGTACGACAACGAGCCCGACGTCCGGAAGATCATCGACACCGGGCGCGGCATCGAGGGCCTGATCCGCGGCACCGGCGTGCACGCCGCAGCGGTCATCCTCTCCTCCACCCCGCTGCTCGACCTGATCCCGCTGCACATGCGGGACAAGGACGGCACCATCATCACCGGCTTCGACTACCCGTCGTGCGAAGCCATGGGCCTGATCAAGATGGACTTCCTGGGTCTGCGGAACCTGGGCATCATCGACCACTGCATCAAGATCGTGAAGGCCAACCGGGGCATCGACGTCGACATCGAGAACATCCCGATCGACGACCCCACCACCTACCAACTCCTCGCCCGCGGCGACACGCTGGGCGTGTTCCAGCTCGACGGCGGCCCGATGCGCGCGCTGCTCAAGCTGATGAAGCCGACCGAGTTCGCCGACATCTCCGCCGTCTCGGCGCTGTACCGGCCCGGCCCGATGGGCATGAACTCGCACACCAACTACGCGCTGCGCAAGAACGCCCAGCAGGAGATCGTCCCGATCCACCCCGAACTGGAGGAGCCGCTCAAGGAGGTCCTCGGCCCCACCTACGGCCTGATCGTCTACCAGGAGCAGGTGCAGCGAGCCGCGCAGGTGCTGGCCGGCTACTCGCTCGGCCAGGCCGACCTGCTCCGCCGCGCGATGGGCAAGAAGAAGAAGGAGGTGCTGGAGAAGGAGTTCGTCCCCTTCCACGCAGGCTGCAAGGAACGCGGCTACTCCGACGAGGCGATCCAGGCGGTGTGGGACGTGCTGGTCCCGTTCGCCGGCTACGCCTTCAACAAGTCGCACTCCGCCGCGTACGGCCTGGTCTCCTACCAGACCGCCTACCTGAAGGCGAACTACCCGGCCGAGTACATGGCCGCGCTGCTCACCTCGGTCGCGGACGACAAGGACAAGATGGCCGTCTACCTGGCCGAGTGCCGGGCGATGGGCATCAAGATCCTCTCCCCCGACGTCAACGAGTCCGTGGTCGACTTCACCGCCGTCGGCAGCGACGTCCGCTTCGGCCTCAAGGCGGTGCGCAACGTCGGCGTCCCGGTGATCGAATCCCTGGTGAGGACCCGGTACGAGAAGGGCAAGTACACCTCCTTCGCCGACTTCCTGGACAAGGTCGAGCTGGTCGTCTGCAACAAGCGCACCATCGACTCCCTGATCAAGGCCGGCGCGTTCGACTCCCTCGGTCACACCCGGCTCTCCCTGAGCACCGTTCACGAAAGCGCCGTCGACGCCGTCACCGGCGTGAAGAAGCAGCAGGCCATCGGCCAGGACGACCTGTTCGGCGCCCTCGACGACGGCTCGGGCGGCGCCCCGGCGATCGGCCTGGACTTCGACCTCACCGACCGCGAGTGGCCACGAAAGCAACTCCTGGGCCTGGAGCGGGAGATGCTCGGCCTGTACGTCTCCAGCCACCCGCTGGACGGCGCCGAGCACATCCTCTCGAAGAACCGGGACATCTCCATCGCCGAACTGCTCGGCTCCGGCCGCACCGAGGGCGAGGTCAGGCTCTCCGGGCTGGTCACCGCCGTCGACCGGCGGATCAACAAGGCCGGCAACGCCTGGGCGATCGTCACCCTCGCCGACCGCGACGGCTCCGTCGAAGTCCTGTTCTTCCCCGCTGCCTACCAGCTGATGTCCACCCAGATGATCGAGGACAACGTCATCGCGATCCGCGGCCGGCTCAACGAGCGGGACGGCTCACTGAGCGTCTTCGGCCAGGAGATCACCACCCTCGACATCTCCTCCGCCGAACTCGGCACCAGGCCGCCCGTCCAGATCACGATGCCTGCCGGGAGGATCACCCCGGAGCTGGTGGCCGAACTCAAGCGGGCCCTCCAGGCCCACCCCGGCGACGCCCCGGTCCGGCTGCTCACCACCAACTGGGACAAGAACACCCTTTACGAACTCGGTTTCCGGGTGAACCCGGACAACGGACTCGCCTCCGACATCAAGACCCTGCTCGGCACCCACGCGTGGATGGGAACAGTGTGATGGGGACCCGCCTCGGGGATTCGTCGAGGCCATGTGCGGCGAACCCACCATCGAGGACTCCCCCGACGGCGTGAGCGTCGACGGCTGCCGTCGGGCGTGCCCGGACGGGGCGTCAGCACGGTACCGGTCGGAACAAAGGCGCCGGTCATCTCCCGGTTGACCCGCTGTGGGATCATCATCCGCACTCATGTACCAAGGGCTGCGGCACAGCAGCTCGCGCGGAGGAGGATCACCATGGCCGATCGCGCTGCCGCACCGCAGCCGACCGGGGTTCGGCATCCGGGCACACCCGACTCGGCGCGCCTGGCGCTGGTGGTCGGTGCGCTCGGGGTGGTCTTCGGTGACATCGGGACCAGCCCGATCTACACCCTCCAGACCGTGTTCAACCCGGACGACCCGCACCCCGTCCCGGTCAGCACGCAGAACGTGTACGGGGTGGTGTCGCTGGTCTTCTGGTCGGTGGTGGTCATCGTCCTGGTCACCTACGTGCTGCTGGCGATGCGTGCCGACAACGAGGGCGAGGGCGGCATCATGGCGCTGATCACCCTGCTGCGGCGCTCGGGCTCGCAGCGGGGCCGCCGGACCACTCTCGTGCTGGCGGCGCTGGGCATCTTCGGCGCGGCGCTGTTCCTCGGCGACAGCATGATCACCCCGGCCATGTCGGTGCTGTCGGCGGTCGAGGGCCTGAAGGTGGTCGAGCCGTCGTTCGAGAGCGCCGTCGTCCCGCTCACCGCCGTGATCATCGTGCTGCTGTTCCTGGTGCAGCGGCGGGGCACGGCGGTGGTGGGACGGCTGTTCGGGCCGGTGATGATCGGCTGGTTCGTGGTGATCGGCGCGTGCGGGGTGTCCGGGATCGCCGACCGTCCGCAGATCCTCCGGGCGCTCTCGCCGACGTACGCCCTGTCCTTCCTCGCCGGCCACTTCGGCATCGCGTTCTTCGCCCTGGCCGCCGTGGTCCTCGCGGTGACCGGCGCCGAGGCGCTCTACGCCGACATGGGGCACTTCGGCCGTACCGCGATCACCCGTGGCTGGCTGTTCGTCGTCTTCCCGGCCTGCGTGCTCAGTTACCTGGGTCAGGGCGCGCTGATCCTCGACGACCCGGCCAACATCAGCAGCCCGTTCTTCCTGCTCGTGCCCGCCTGGGGCCAGTGGCCGATGATCCTGCTCGCCACCGCGGCCACGGTCATCGCCTCCCAGGCGGTGATCACCGGCGCGTACTCGATCGCCTCCCAGGCCGCCCAGCTCGGCTACCTGCCGCGCCTGCGGATCGCGCACACCTCCGAGTCCACCATGGGTCAGATCTACGTGCCCTGGGTCAACTGGCTGCTGATGGTCTCGGTCCTCACCCTGGTCTTCGCCTTCCGCAGCTCCGCCGCTCTGGCGTACGCGTTCGGCATGGCGGTGACCGGCACCATCACCATCACCACCCTGCTGTTCTTCTACGTCGCCCGTTCGCGGTGGGGCACGCCGGTGTGGCTGGTCGCCGTCGGCGGCGGCCTGCTGCTCACCGTGGACCTGCTGTTCGTGGCGGCCAATGCCACCAAGCTCCTGCACGGCGCGTGGCTGCCGCTGCTGATCGGCGTCACCGCGTTCACCGTGATGACCACCTGGCAGCGCGGCCGCGACATCGTCACCGCCGAGCGGGAGCGGCGCGAGGGCCCGCTGCGCGCGTTCGTCGACCGACTGCACAGCGGTGAGGTGGAGACCCTCCGGGTGCCCGGCACGGCCGTCTTCCTCAACCGGGGCAGTGAGACCACTCCGCTGGCGATGCGGGCCAACGTGGAACGCAACCGGGTCCGGCACGACCACGTGGTGATCCTCTCCCTGACCACCGAGCCGGTCCCCCGCGTTCCGGCCGACCAGCGGATCCTGGTCGACGGCCTCGGCTGGAGCGAGGACGGGATCATCCACGTCACCGTACGGTTCGGCTACATGGAGACTCCCGACGTCCCCGCCGCGCTCACGCTGCTCGACCCGGCCGAGACCGAGGGCGAGCTGCAACTCGACGAGGCCTCGTACTTCCTGTCGAAGATCGAGCTCCGCCGAGGCCAGGAACCCACCATGGCCCCCTGGCGCAAGCGCCTGTTCATCGCCACCTCGTACATCACCGCCGACGCCGCCGAGTACTTCGGCCTCCCCCGCGACCGCACCGTCATCATGGGTTCGCACATCGAGGTGTAGGCCCGCCGGCCCCGGCCGGCGCGGTGCTGGCCCGCAGCACCGGTTCCGCAGCCAGCTCCACCCGCCGCACGCCGCCGTTCCCCTGATCGGTGAGCGCGAGGCGGACGGCCTCCTCCCCCATCCGGAGCAGCGGCAGCCGCACCGTACTGAGCGCCGGGGCCAGGTCGGTGGCGAGCGGGATGTCGTCGAACCCGGCCACCGAGACCTGGTCGGGCACCCCGATGCCGCAGTCGCGGAGTTCGGCCAGCACGCCCGCGGCGCAGATGTCCGAGAGTGCCAGCACCGCGGTCGGCCGCTCGTCCGCCGCTCCCGTGTCGAGGATCCGGCCGATCGCGGCGCGGCCGCCGTCGCGGCTGAACTCGGCCCGCTGGAGCCACCGTTCGGGCACCGCGAGGCCGGCCGCCGCGAGCGTGTCGAGGACACCGCCGAGCCGCTCCTCGGCGACCCGCATACGCTCGGGTCCGGTGATCACGGCGATCCTGCGGTGGCCGAGGGCGAGCAGCGCCCGGGTCAGTGCGGCGGCGCCCTGCCGGTTGGCGGGGAGCACGGCGTCGTACGCCGGGCCGTGGTCGGTGATCGCGGCGACGGCGCCGCCCTGGGCGCGGTAGGCGGCGAGTGCCTGGTCGATCCGGCGGCCGGTCTCCGGGTCGCTGTAGGCGGATCCGGCCAGCACGATCGCCCGGACCCGCTGGGCGTGCAGCATCCGGATGGCGTGGAGCTCCCGTTCGGGGTCGCCGTCGGTGCTGATGACCAGGGAGAGCAGGCCGGCCTTGGCGGCGGCGTCCCCGACGCCGCGGGCGATCGCGCCGAAGTACGGGTCGGCGACGTCGTGGAGCAGGACGCCGAGGGTGGCGCCGGTGGCCCGGGCGAGGGCCTGGGCGGGGGCGTTGGGCAGGTAGCCGAGAGTCTCGGCGCTCGCCTTGACCTTCGCCGCCAGGTCGCCGGTGACCGTCCGGGTGGAGCCGTTCAGCACCCGTGAGGCCGTCGCGAGCGAGACCCCGGCGTGGCGGGCCACGTCGCCGAGGGTGACTGCCACCGGTCCACCTTCTCCCTGCCGCACCACCGCGCATGATCGCGGGGTTCAGGGTACCGCCCGGAGCCCGGATCCCGACCCGGCCGTGCGGGGGCCGATCCGCGGCCGTGGAAAGCGCCTTCCAGGCTTCGTCCCGGGCCTCCCCGGACACCCCGCCGAGGGCCGCTACGACGCGACCGCCCGCCGGTGCGAGGATGGAGCCGCGTCCGCAGCTGTCCCACCGCCGGAGGCCGCCATGAGTGCCACCCCACCGCCGCTCGACCGGCTGCGGTCGATCTGCCTGGCGCTGCCGGAGGCGCAGGAGCGGCCGAGCCACGGCGAGGCGAGCTGGTTCGTCGGCGGCGGCAGGATGTTCGTCACCACCGCCGACCACCACCACGACGACCGCGTCGCGCTCTGGGCGGCCGCCCCGGCCGGGGTGCAGGAGCACCTGGTCGCCGCCGACCCGGAGCGCTACTTCCGGCCGCCGTACGTGGGCCACCGCGGCTGGGTCGGCGCCTACCTGGATGTCCCGGTGGACTGGGCGCGGGTCGAGGACCTGGTGGTCGACGCGTACTGCCTGGTCGCCCCGGCCCGCCTGCGCTCCGCGGTCGAAAAGCCCGGGGCCGGTGGTTGAAGCCTCGACTAGCGTGGGCCCCATGAAGCTGCTGACCGTGAACGCGGGCAAGGCCCGCCCCGTCCCGTACACCGACGCCCCGTCCGGCGCCTCCGGCATCGACAAGCAGCCGGTGGACGGCCCGGTCCGCATCGCGCACCCCGGCCCCAAGGGCTCGGCGGGGGGCGGCGTCGCCGGCGACGCCGTGTGCGACCTGCGCTTCCACGGCGGTCCCGACCGGGCGGCGTACGCCTACGCCCGCGAGGACCTGGACGCGTGGCAGCGGGAGCTCGGCCGCGACCTCGCCAACGGCTGCTTCGGCGAGAACCTGACCACCGCCGGCGTCGACGTCACCCACGCGCTGATCGGCGAGCACTGGCGAATCGGCACCACCGTCCTGGAGGTCACCGGCGGCCGGATCCCGTGCCGGACCTTCCAGGGCTTCCTCGAGGAGCCGGGCTGGGTCCGCCGTTTCACCCGGGCCGCCCGGCCCGGCGCGCTGCTGCGGGTGATCGAGGAGGGCGAGGTCCGCGCGGACGACCCGATCGAGGTGGTCCACCGCCCCGACCACGACATCACCGTCCACCTGCTCTTCCGCGCCGCGACGCTGGAGCGCGAGCTGCTGCCGCGCACCCTGGTCGCCGCCGAGTGGATGGAGTCCGGGTTCCTGGAGACCGCCCGGGAGTACGTCGCCAAGTACGGCTCCTAGTACGGCTCCTGGTACGGCTCCTGGTACGGTCACCGCCGCCGTCACCCCGGGACGCCGCTGGTCGCCGGCACCGGCTCGCGGACCGGGGCCGGTCGCGGCGCGGCCGGTGGCCGGCGGCGGATCGGCATGCCGATCAGCAGGCCCAGGGTGATCAGCAGGTACGCGTTGCCGCCGATCAGCGCCAGCGGTCCGGGGGTGTCGGCGCGGAACAGCCAGACCACACCGCTGACCAGCACCGCGTACAGCGTCCACCCGGTGGCCAGCAGCCGGGCGCGGCGCAGGCGGTCGGTGGTGCGCAGGGCGGCGTCGCCGAGGACGGCGAGGGCGGGCAGCAGCCACACCAGGTGGTGCACCCAGGTGATCGGGCTGACCAGGCAGCAGGCGAGGCCGGTCAGCGCGTAGCCGGCCAGCCGGTCGCCGGCCCTGGCGGCCCGGCGCACCCGGTACGCCCAGATCCCGAGGACGACCAGGGAGCTCGCCAACCACAGGGCACGGCCGGGCAGTTCGGGTCCGAGTCGGGCGATCGCGCCCTGCAGGGACTGGTTGGAGATGTAGCCGAAGGCGCCGACCCGGTCGGTGTCCCAGAGCGCCGCGGTCCAGAAGGTCCCGGAGGCGCGCGGTGCGGCCAGCCAGCCGACCCCGGTCGCGACCAGCGCCACCGCGGTGGCGACCAGGGCCGTACGGCGCCGGGTGAGCAGCAGGTACCCGATGAACAGGGCGGGGGTGAGCTTGAGCGCTGCGGCCAAGCCGATGCCGATGCCGGCCCAGCGGGCGTACCGGCTGTCGGCCAGCCGCCAGTCGGCGAGCACCAGGGCCACCAGCAGCAGGTTGACCTGGCCGAAGCTGAAGGTGTCCCGGACCGGGTTGAGCAGCGCGACCAGGCAGGCGGCGATGGAGAAGGCGTACCAGCGGTTCCAGCCGCGGCGCCTGGCCACCGGGTCGACCAGCCACCACAGCAGCAGGCCGGTGGCGACGGCGCCGAGGACCACGCTGACCGCGATCGCCGGGTGCCAGCCGAGCAGCAGCATCGGCAGCATGCAGAAGGCGGCGAACGGCGGGTAGGTGAACCCGTACGCCGTCCCGGGCCGGACGTAGTCGTAGATGGTGCCGGTGTCGGCCCAGTGGTGGACGGTGCCGTAGTAGACGCCGACGTCGAACCAGCCGCGGTGGCCGGGGATGACGGCCAGGAAGACGGTGGTCGAGGTCGCCAGCGCGATCAGCACCAGGATTCGGCGGACGGTGGCCGGGGCAGCGCTCACCGGGCGCGCCCCGCCATCCGCACCGCCGCGCCTTCGGCGGTCCGCGGTCGCGACGGTCCGGCCGAACTCCCTGCGCGCGACGTACCGTTGGCGCGGACACCGCGTACGGCGACCAGTGCCGCCACACCCGCTCCCGCCGCACCGCCGGCCACGGTCAGCGCGAGCGCGGCCGGGCCGGGGGTGAATCCGTCCGGGACGACGGCGAAGGCGAGCACCGCGCACGCCGCGGCCGTCCAGGACCGGGTCCGGTCGCCGAGGGGTGCGGCGGCGGCGATCAGGACCACCGCCCACAGCGCGTACCAGGGCCGCAGGGCCGGTCCGAGCAGCACCAGCGCGGCCAGCGCCAGCCCGGTGGCGTGCACCGCGCCGATCCGCCCCCGGGCGACCCGGCGGGCGAGCAGGACCGCGACCGTGGCGGCGCCACCGAGGCCGAGCCGCTGCACCAGTGCGGTCACCGCCGGATCCCCGGCGGCGAACACCGCGGCAGCGGCCCGCCCGAGCGAGCTGACCGGCGACCAGCTGCCGGCCGAGACCGGCGTGCCGAGGGCGGCCACCCAGCCGTACCCGGTGCCGGCCAGCGCCGTCACCAGGACCGTGGTCGCCACCGCCGCCACCGCGACCGTTCCTGCCGCTCTGACCAGGTCGACCGCCGTCCGCCGGGGCCCACCGCCCTCAGCAGCCTCCTGTGGTACGGCGAGCCAGGCGACGGCCGGCAGCGCCAGCACCGCCGGCGCTTTTACCAGCGCGGCAAGGGTGACCAGCGCCGCTGCCCCGACCACTTGGCCGCGCCGGGCGGCCAGCAGTCCGCCGACCAGCAGCGGCAGCAGGACGGCGTCGTTGTGGGCGCCGCCGATCAGATGGAGCAGCACCAGCGGGTTGAGCGCCCCCAGCCACAGGGCCGCCGCCGGCGGGACACCGCAGGCTCGGGCGAGCCGGGGCAGCAGCACCACCAGGGCGACGGTGCCGGCCAGCGCCAGCGCGCGCAGCGCGAGTACTCCGCCCACCACGTCGGAGCCCACCACGCCGGAGCCCACCACGCCGGGTCCGGCCACGGCGCGGGCGGTCCGGGCCAGGGCGAGGAAGAGCGGGCCGTACGGCGCCGGGGTGCGCAGCCAGACGTCCGGTACCTGCGCGGCCTCCGGGCCGCCGAGGTCGGCGGGCCCGTGGGCGTACACGTCGAGGCCGGCGTCGAGCATGGCGCCCTGCGCGAGGTAGCTGTAGACGTCCCGGCTGAACAGCGGCGCGGCGGCGAGCAGCGGGCCGGCCCACCAGGCGAGGGTGACGGCGAGCCAGCGGACGCCGACGGGTGCGGCTCGGCCGGTGCGCGCGAGTGCACGGCCGAGCAGCAGCCAGGCCGCCACCAGCAGGACCGTGCCGAGTCCGGTGAGCAGCAGCGCGGGCCCTGCGTGGCCGGGCACCGGCCGGGCGTCGGCGGCGACCGGGAGGGCGCCGCTGCGCAGGCTCCCGGCGGCCAGCGCGAGCGAGCCCGCCAGCCCCAACCATCGGCACCGGCGCGGCTCGGCGGTGAGGGCCCAGTGCGGCATGCGGGGAACGGTGACAGGCCGCCATTGCCAGCGGTGGAAGGGCCAACGTCCGTCGGATGACGAGAGGTTGACCGGCTCGCGCGCCCCGCGGCGGTCGGCCGGACGGCGCTGCCCGGCATTCAGCCGGTGCACATCTGACTTCCCTCGAATCGCAACCTCCACGCCAGCCGGATCGGGGAGACATACCAGGGACGCGAGCCGCCGGAGCGCCGTCGGCCCGATCCGGGTGACCCCCGCCGTCAGCTTCCTGCCCTCCGGTCCACCGACCCCCGCCGTCAGATCACGGAGAGTCCGCCATGGCCACCGCGCACACCCGTACCGCCCAGTCCCCGTCCGCCCCCGCCACCTCCACCTCTCCCGCTCCCGGGTACGCCGTCTCCTTCGCCCGCGACGAGGCGGACGTCCGTGCCGCCCAGCGGCTGCGCCACCTGGTGTTCGCCGAGGAGATGGGCGCGGTGCTGGACAGCGCCCACCCCGGCCTGGACGTCGACCCGTTCGACGAGTACTGCGACCACCTGCTGGTCCGGGAGGAGGGCAGCGGCGAGGTGGTCGGCACCTACCGGCTGCTGCGCCCCGAGCAGGCCAAGCGGGCCGGCCGGCTGTACTCCGACACCGAGTTCGACCTCTCCCGCCTCGGCGGCCTGCGCGACGGCCTGGTGGAGGTGGGCCGCTCCTGCATCCACCCCGACCACCGCGGCAACGGCGCCGTGATCAACCTGATGTGGGGCGGCATCGCCCGCTACCTGGTCGACACCGGCAACACCTGGATCGCCGGCTGCTGCTCGGTGCCGCTGGCCGACGGCGGGGCCACCGCGGCCGGCGTCTGGGACGCGGTGGCCGCCAAGTACCTGGCCCCCGAGGAGTACCGGGTCAGCCCGCTCCACCCGTGGGACCCGACCGGTATCGTCCGCCCGGCGCGCACCCCGATGCCGGCGCTGCTGCGCGGCTACCTGCGCCTGGGCGCCTGGGTGTGCGGCGAGCCCGCGTACGACCCGGACTTCGGGGTCGCCGACCTGTACGTGCTGCTGTCGCTGGAGCGGACCGACCCGCGCTACCTGCGGCACTTCCTGTCCGCCGCCGAGGCGATCCGGCCCGCCGCCGCGACCACCGGCGGCTCCGCGGCCGCGCTCGCCCCGGCGCCTGCCCCGCGCCCGTCCGTCCCGGGGGCGGCGGCGGCATGAGCACCTGGCTGCCGACGGCCCCGTGCACGCCCGGCGCGTGCGTGGCCGCGAGCGGTCCCGCGGTGGCGGTGCCGTGGCGGCTGCTGCGCTGCGCCGGGTGCCTGCTGGTGCTGCTCGCGGGCGTCGCCCTGGTCCCGCTGGTGCGGGCCTGGCGGTGGCTGCCCGCCGAGCGGCTGGTCCGAATCTGGACCCGGACACTGCTGGCCTCGCTCGGGGTCCGGGTACGGGCGGGCGCCACGGCCCCGCCCGCGGGCGGGGCGCTGCTGGTCGCCAACCACATCTCCTGGCTGGACATCCTGCTGGTGGCGGCCGTCCGGCCGGGCCGGATGCTGGCCAAGACCGAGGTCGGGCAGTGGCCGGTGCTCGGTCCGCTGACCACCTGGGGCGGCACCATCTTCATCGACCGCGACCGGCTGCGCTCACTGCCGAGGACGGTGGAGCAGGCCACCGAGGCGCTGCGCCGCGGCGAGCGCGTGGTGGTCTTCCCGGAGGGCTCCACCTGGTGCGGGCGGTACGGCGGGCGGTTCCGGCCGGCGCTGTTCGAGGCGGCCGTCCGGGCCGGCGCGCCGGTGCAGCCGCTGACCATCCGCTATCGGCTGGCCGACGGCTCGGCCACCACCGCGCCCGCCTTCGTCGGCGAGGACGGACTGCTCGCCTCGCTCTGGCGGGTGGTGACGGTCCGCGGGCTGGAGGCGGAACTCGAACTGCTGCCGCTGATCCCGGCCGGCCGCCACCCCGGGCGCCGGGAGCTCGCCCGCGCCGCGCAGGCCGCGGTCGACCTGCGCCGCTTCCCCGACGGCGGCGCGGTCGCGGACGGGCCGGCCGCTGCGGTGCTCCATCCGCCGGCCGCGGCGGCCTGAGCGCGGGGCGGCGGGCCGCGCTCGCTCCGCCGCCCCGATACCCCCTCAGGTATGATCGCCGGAACCACGGACGCGAGGAGATACCGCCATGCAGGTCGACGAGGAGGCCGCCGGCGCGGTGCTGAACCGGCTGCGCCGAGCCCAGGGCCAGCTGGCCGGGGTGATCGCGATGATCGAGGCCGGCCGGGACTGCAAGGACGTGGTCACCCAACTCGCCGCCGTCTCACGGGCCCTGGACCGCG
Source organism: Kitasatospora cinereorecta (assembly GCF_024172095.1). Lineage (GTDB taxonomy): Bacteria > Actinomycetota > Actinomycetes > Streptomycetales > Streptomycetaceae > Kitasatospora > Kitasatospora cinereorecta. The sequence goes on from NZ_JAMZDX010000005.1 coordinate 108,711, forward strand.
CCGGGTTCAAGATCCTGGCCAGCGGCATGCGGCAGTGCCTGGTCACCGCGGACGGCGACGCCCCGCCGATGACCGAGGCGGAGCTGGAGAAGCTTTTCCTCACCCTGGCCTGAGCGGACCCGCACCCGGTCGCAGGGCGCCTGCGGCTACGCCAGCGCCAGGAACAGCTTCTCCAACTCGGCCTCGCTCATGGGCGCTCCACCCTCCTCCGCTTCGGCGAGGCACTGGCGCATCCCGCTCGCGACGATCTTGAAACCGGCCCGGTCGAGCGCCCGGGACACCGCCGCCAGCTGCGTCACGACGTCCTTGCAGTCCCGGCCGGCCTCGATCATCGCGATCACCCCGGCCAGCTGGCCCTGCGCGCGGCGCAGCCGGTTGAGCACCGCGCCGACCGCCTGCTCGTCCACCTGCACCCCGAACACCTCCTTCATACCCCCTCGGGTATCAACCCCTGAGCCGACCGGCCCATTCCCGGTCAGCCCGCGGCCACGCGCTCCACTTCCTCCCAGGCCGCGTAGCCGCCGAGCAGGTCCGCCACCCGCTCGTGCCCGGCGTGGCGCAGCAGGCTGGCCGCGATCGACGACCGGTGGCCGCCCGCGCAGTGCACCACCACGGCCCGCTCCCGCGCTATCTCCCCCATCCGCGCGGGGAGTTCGGCGAGCGGGAGATGCAGTGAGCCCTCGATCCGGCCGGCCGCGCGCTCGCCCTCGCCGCGCACGTCGACCACCAGCGGCGGCTCCGCGTCCGCGAGCCGGGCCCGCAGTTCGGCGGCGGTACGGCGGTCCGCGAGCCGCAGCTCCTCACCCGCCGCCGCCAGGACGGCCGCCGGGTCGGCCGCGTACCCCCCGACGCGGTCGAACCCGATCCGGGCCAGCCGGGTGACCGTCTCCACCTCCCGCCCCTCGGGCGCGATCACCACCAGCGGACGGTCCGGCGAGAGCACCGTCCCGGCCTGCTCGGCGAAACGCCCGTCGGCCGGCACGTTCACCGCCCCACGCAGGTGCCCGGCGGCGAAGGCGTACGGGTCGCGGGCGTCCACCACCACCGCCCCGCCCGCGCGCGCCGCCAGGAACTCCGCCGCCGCCAGCGCCACCGCGGACGCGCCGTCGAACAGCCCCCGGACCCGCCGGTTCAGCTCGGCGTCGTACCCGAAGTAGCCCGGCGCGGCGGGCTGTCCGGCCGTGACGAGGGCCACGAACTCCTCCTCGCCCATCGGCGCGCAGGCGTAGTTGGTCGCCCGCTGCTCGCCGATGGTCGACTGCCGCTCGGTCGACAGGTTCTTCCCGCACGCCGACCCGGCTCCGTGCGCCGGGAACACCCGCACCTCGTCCGGCAGCGCCATCAGCCGCCGGTGCACGCTGTCGTACAGCATCCGCCCGAGCTCCTCCGCCGACACCCCGGCCGAGGCCAGCAGATCGGGCCGGCCGACGTCGCCGACGAACAGCGCGTCGCCGGTCAGCACCCCGTACGGCACCGGGTCGCCGGCCCGCTCGCGGACCAGCACGCTGATCGACTCGGGGGTGTGGCCGGGCGTCTCCACGACCTCCAGCTCGACCGCGCCGAGCACGATCCGCTCCCCGTCGGCCAGCTTGCGGATCGGGTACTCGGTCTCGGCCCGGCTGCCGTAGCCGATCCAGGCGCCGGTCCGGGCGGCCAGCTCCAGGTGCCCGGCCAGGAAGTCGGCGTGGAAGTGGGTGTTGATCACCCCCTCGACGGTGAACCCGCGCGCCTGCGCCTCGGCCAGGTACTGGTCGACGTCGCGCCGGGGGTCGACCACGACGGCGCGGCCGGTCGTCTCGTCGGCGATCAGGTACGAGGCCTGGGACAGACAGTCCAGGTAGTACTGGGCGAAGAACACGGTGATCCTCATCTCCGCGGGCCCCGCAGGCCCGCCGCGAAATACCGGTGGGGGTATATGCTCGCTTCCAACGATATACCCCCACCGGTATTCCGGAAGCGCCCCGGCCGCCCGCAACCGCGCCCGCACCGCCTCCGACGGACCGGCCACTCCTCGCAACCCCCGCGCCCCCTGGAGGCACCATGGCCACGCCCGCCGCACGGCCCGCCGCCCCGTCCGACCCACGCGAGATCGGCCCGGCCGACGCCCACCGGCGCGTCCTGGCGGGCGAAGCCGTGCTGCTCGACGTCCGCGAACCCGAGGAGCAGGCCGCCGCCCGCGTCCCCGGCGCCGTACCGCTCCCGCTCGACCGGTTGCTGACGGGGTCCGCCACGCCGCCCGCCGGCCTCCTGCTCACCTTCTGCCGCAGCGGCAACCGCTCACGGGTCGCCGCCGACCACCTCGCCGCCCGCGGCCTCCCCGCGCTGAACGTCACCGGCGGGCTCCGCGCCTGGGCCGCGGCCGGACTGCCCGTCCACGACACCACTCGCGGCCATGGCGGCCCCGGCCGGGCCGCGATATGACCGCCCTGCTGCTCGCCCTCGCCGCCGGAGCGGTCGTCGGCCTCGCGCTCGGCGCCCTCGGCGGCGGCGGCAGCATGCTCGCCGTCCCCGCCCTGATCTACCTGCTCCACCTCGACCCGGCCACCGCGACCACCGCCGCCCTGCTGATCGTCGCCGTCACCACCCTGACCGCCCTGCCGGCCCACGCCCGCGCCCGGCGGGTCCGCTGGCGCACCGGCCTGCTGTTCGCCGCCGCCGGACTCCCCGCCGCCACCCTCGGCGGAGCCCTCTCCCGGTACGCCCCGCCCGCCGCCCTCACCGCCGGGTTCGCCGGCCTGGCCGCCCTCGCGGCCTGGCGCATGCTCGGCCCGCGGCGGCCGGCTCCCCCGCCGGCAGCGCCCGCCGCACCGGGCCCGGCCCCGGCCCCCTCCCCGACCCGCTCCCTCGCCGTCGGCGCCGCCCTCGGCCTCGCCACCGGGCTGCTCGGCGTCGGCGGCGGATTCCTCGCCGTCCCCGCCCTGGTCTCCCTGCTCGCCCTGCCGATGACCGAGGCGGTCGCCACCAGCCTGCTGGTGATCGGCGCCAACTCGCTCGCCGCCCTCGTCCCGCGCCTCGGCTCCGCCGGCCACGTCCCCTGGACCGTCGTCGGACCGTTCGCCGCCGCCGCGGTCCTCGGCGCCTGGGACGGCAAACGGCTCGCCGCCCGACTCGGCGGCCGCACCCTCCAGCGCGTCTTCGCCGCCGCGCTGCTCTCCGTCGCCACGCTGATGCTGGCCGACGCGATCCTCCACTGATCCGATCCCTCACCTGTCCCCCACCGACCCCTTGAGGACCACCGTGACCCCCACCCTGACGATCGACCAGCTCCGCGCCGACCTCGACACCCTCACCGTGATCGACGTCCGCACCCCGGGCGAGTACGCGGGCGGACACGTCCCCGGCGCCCGCAACATCCCGCTGGACCAGCTCGACCGCGCCCTGCCCGCCCTCCGCGCCGCCGCCGAACGGGGCGCGCTCGCCGTCGTCTGCGCCTCCGGAGCCCGCTCACGCGCCGCCACCGAGAGACTTGTCGCCGCGGGCGTCCCCGCCGCCACCGTCGCCGGCGGCACCTCGGCCTGGGCCGCCGCCGGCCACCCCCTCGCCCGCCCCGCCACCGGCACCGCGGCCACCACCTGGGCGATGGACCGTCAGGTCCGGCTCGCCGCGGGAGCGATCGTCCTACTGGGCCTCGTCGCCGACCTGGCCGTGCCGGGCCTGCGCTGGCTCTCCGCCGCGATCGGCGCCGGGCTCGTCCTCGCCGCGCTCACCGACACCTGCGCCATGGGAGCCCTGCTCTCCCGTCTGCCGCACAACCGCCCCCGCGGCGGCGCGTCCGCCCTGGCCGGCACCCTCGAATCCCTGCACACCGGCCACTCCTGACCACCCGCCCGACCGCACGACGGACCGCACCACCGGCCGTACGACGCCGGCCCCGGTCCCATCGCGGGACCGGGGCCGGAACGCCGCCGCCGGGCGCCCGGCCTACCGGGCACTGCTCGACGTCGCCGCAGGTGTGCAGGTGTTGGGTGTCGCCTCGTGGTGCCCCGCCAGCCAGAAGCCGACCAGCAGGCCGCCGACGGCGAGGACCTTGTGCCGGTGCTGCTTCCACCAGGACGGCGAACCGGCCGCCATGAAACGTAGTTGGGTGTAATCCGGATGTTCGCTGGGCGGTGTGTCCTTGAACAGTCCCATCTCGGGTGAACCTCCTGACCCCGTCGGGAAGTTCATGACCATACGCCCCACTCGTCTTGATCGCAGGCAATTTGTCCCCGCCGTCCCCCGTCCCCACGGCCCCCCACCCGCACCCCCTCACCCGTTCGGCCCCGCGCACACCCCGACCGACCAGCGCACACCCGGCCACCAAGCCGCGATGCGGACCCGACACGACCTACCAGTGGGTCGGGCGGGCCAGGGTGGCGGGGATGCGGGTGGTCGCGTCGCCCTTGGCGGCGTTGAGCTGGGGCTGGGTGAGGAAGAGAGGCCCCACCACCCACACCCCTCACCCGTTCAACCCCCGCCCACACCCCGACCGACAAGCGCGCACCCGGCCTCGACGCCTCGATACGGACCGGGCCTACCAGTGGCTCGGGCGGGCCAGGGTGGCGGGGATGCGGGTGGTCGCGTCGCCCTTGGCGGCGTTGAGCTGGGGCTGGGTGAGGAAGAGCGCGTCGGTGAGGTCGGCGCCGCGGAGGTCGGCGTCGCGGAAGTCGGCCCCGATCAGGTCGGCGCTGCGCAGGTCGGCGCCGCGGAGGTCGGCGGCGATGAGGTACGCGCCGCGCAGGTTGGCACCGCGCAGGTCGGCGCCCTTCAGCCGAGCCCCCATCAGATCGGCGCCGCGGTGGTTGCGCTTCTTGCCGGGTACCCGGGCGCGGACCAGTTCGCCGGCCCGGAGCAGCAGTTCCCCGACCGGGCCGCGGACCGCCGCGACGTCCGTCTCGACCAGGTCCGCCGCGTCGCGCAGCGTGAGCGCGTCGATGGTCTCCATCGCCCGCCGCAGCTCGCCGTGGACGGCCTTCGCCGCAGGCAGTCGCAGGGCCTCGTCCACGTACCGGAGCAGTTCGTGCAGCTGTCGCATGACCGGGAAGGCGGCGAACATCTGCCGGGCGGTCTCCGGGTCGCGGCGCCAGTCGGTGCCGCCGAAGGTGACCTGGGAGACCTTCTGTCCGGCGCCGAAGCAGTCGAAGACGGTGCAGCCGGAGTAGCCCTTGTCGCGCAGGCTGCTGTGGATGCCGCAGCGGAAGTCGGCCTGGAGGTTGCGACAGGGGGTACCGGCGTCCTTGTTGGCCGCGAAGTCGGCCGAGCGGGCGAACGGGAGCGCGACGCAGCACAGGCCGAAGCAGCTGCCGCAGTCGGAGATGAGGTCGAGCCGGGTCCGGTCGGCGGGCTGGACGTCGCGCGCGTGGGTCAAGGTCGGTGCACTCCTGTTGCGGCCGGCCCGCGGGCCGGCGGGTCCGCGGTGGGCTCCATTCTCCCCGACGGCGCCGGGTCACCCGGTCCGGGGTCGATCACGGGGCGGTCCGCGCGCGCCGCCCGGCGGCGGGCGCCGGTCCCCGGCAGAGTGGTTCTCGCACTCCCCGTACAGCCCGGAGGGGCTGTGCTCGACCACTCAGGAGGACGACCGTGGGCATCGCCGGCGACTGGTACAGCGAACTGGGTTCGCACATGCGGCTGGACACCGACCCGTCGGGAGCCGTCACCGGGACGTACACCTCGGCGCTGGGCCGGGTCAGCGGCGCGTACCCGCTGGTCGGCCGGTACGACCCGCCGCGCAAGGCCGCGCAGGGCACCGCGCTCGGCTGGGCGGTGGCCTGGCAGAACGACAGCGCGGACGCCGGCTCGGTGACCGCATGGAGCGGCCACTACCGGGGCGACGGGACGGAGCGGATCTCGGCGACCTGGCTGCTCACCCGGTCCGCGGAGGCCCCGGACACGTGGGAGTCCACGGTGGTCGGGCACGACGTGTTCACCCGCGAGGCACCCGATCCGGCACGCGTCGCCCAGCAGCGACTGGCCCGCCCCCTCCCCCACCCCCCGGGCGCCGAGGGCTGACCGGGACCCACCCCGTACGGTGGAGCGGACGCCCGCGGGTGCACGCGGATGCACGCCGGTGCGCGCGGCCGCCCGCTCCGCCGAACGGATGCGGATCACCGAGCCGGGCGTGACGATGGGCCGTGTGCGGAACCGGCCCGGCGGAGGAGGACGACTCGGTGGTGCTGCCCGAGCCCCCGAGCCAGCGTCCCCCGACGCCACCGCGGCACGCCGCTCCCTCCCCGGCCGCTCCCGCGCCCGCCGCTGAGCCGTCCCCCGCCGTCACGTCGGCATCGACCGCCGCCGACGCCCTGGCCGACGCCTTGGCCACCGCCCCGGACGCCGTCCTCGCACATCTGGTCGCCGCCACCCCGGCCGGTCTCGCGCTGCTCGACCGCGAGCTGCGCTGGCGCTTCCTGAACCCGGCCTTCGCCGACCTCACCGGCGCCGCGCCGGAGCGGTTGCTCGGCACCGCCGCGACCGACCCGGACGTCCCGGCGCGCGTCCTCGCCGACGGCCGCCCCCGGACCGGCACTCTCGCCGGGCACCCGGCGCACTACCGTCGGCTCGACCTGCCCGGCCTGCCGCCCGCCGTCCTGGTCACCCTCACCGAGCCACCGGTCGGCGCCGCCGAGCGGCGGGAGCTGGCGCAGGCCCGGATCCGGCTGGCCCTGCTGGAGGCGGTCGCGACCGAGGTGGGCACCACCCTGGAGCCGGACACCACCTGCGCCGAGCTGGCCGCGTTCGCCGTCCGCGACCTGGCCGACCTGGCCACCGTCGATGTGCTGCCCGACGCACCGGAGCCGGGCAAGGCGGCTCGCAGCCGCCCCCGGCTGCGCCGCGCCGCGTTCGCCGGCCGTCCCGACCTGCGCGGCGATGTCGCGGCGCCCGCGCCGCCCGGCGCGCCGGTCCGCTACCGGACGGGTTCGGCGGTCGCCCTCAGCCTGGAACACGGTCGGCCGGTCGCGGCCAACCTGCTCGACCCGGCCGACCTGGACGACTGGGCGGCCGACCCGCCGACCTTGGCCGCGTACCGGGCGGCCGGGGTGGACTCCGTCCTCGCGGCGCCGCTGCAGGCCCGCGGCCACCTGATCGGGGTGCTCACCCTCGCCCGGGCCCGCAGCACCACCCGCGACACCACCCCCGGCACCACCCCCGGCTTCACGCCGGACGAGGTCGCGCTGGTCGGCGAACTCGCCGCCCGGGCGGCGCTGAGCCTCGACAACGCCCGCCGGTACGCCCGCTCCCAGGGGATCGCGCTCGAACTCCAGCGCGCCCTGCTGGCCGAGCCGGGCAGCCCCCACCCCAACCTGGAACTGGCCTCCCGCTACCTGCCGTCCGGCACCAGCTCGGTGGTCGGCGGCGACTGGTACGAGACGGTCCGGCTCCCGTTCGGGCGGACGCTCCTTGTGATGGGCGACGTCATGGGGCACGGGGTCGAGGCGGCGGTCGACATGAGCAACTACCGCTCGATGCTGCGCTACGTCGCCGCGATGGACCTGCCGCCGCACCGGATCCTGCGCCAGCTCGACGCCCTCATCTCCGAGGAGCCCGATGCCCGCCCCGCCACCTGCCTGCTCGCCCTCGCCGACCCGGCCCGTTCCCGCTGGACGTTCGCCAGCGCCGGCCACCTGCCACCGGCCCTGCTGGCGGCCGACCGGGCCACCGAACTGGTCGAGGTGCCCACCGGCCCGCCGCTCGGCACCGGCCTCGGCGGGTACGAGCCGACCAGTACGGAACTCCGCGCCGACCAGGTGCTGCTGCTCTACACCGACGGCCTGGTCGAACGCCGCGGCGAGGACATCGACCACTCCCTCGCCCGCCTCGCCGGCCTCCGCCTGCCCATCGCGGGCCCGCTCGACACCCTCCTCGACGCCGTCCTCACCGCCCTCACCCCGCACGCCGCCGAGGACGACATCGCCCTCCTCGCCGCCCGGGTCCGCGCCCGCTGACCGGCCCGAGGACCACCGCTCAGCCCTGCGCGTGCCGCCGCCGTGCCCGGAGCGCGGCCACGCCCGCGGCCACCGCGGCCGCGGCGGAGATCGCGGCGGCCGGCCGACTGCCGAGCACGTCCAGCCCGGCCGCCAGGGCCAGGAAGAACGCCACGGTGGGCAGCACCGCCGCCCCCACCGTCCGGGTCACCACCAGCAGCATCGCGGGACGCCAGTACGCCCGCCCTTCCGGCGGCGGCCTCCCGTGACCGTAGTACTGCACCGCGCGGCGTCCGAGCGCCTCGCAGCCCTGGAGGCTGGCGTACCCCATCGCCGGGATCCACACCATCGGCATCACCACGCCGATGACGATCAGCAGGGTCATCCCCGCCCACCCCACCACCTTGCGGACCGTCCCCCGCTCCGACCCGCCCGAGCCGATCAGCCCCAGCAGGTACGCCATCCGCTTGATCATCCCGAACTTGGCCCGGGTGCTCGCCTCGGCCTCCTCCTCCGCCGACACCACCACCACCGGCTCCCCACTGGTCGTGCCCTCCTCCGCCTGCTCCTGCGCCTTCAGCTCCGCCAGCCCGGCCTCCGCCGCGGCGACCGTCGGGTAGACCCCCTGGAGCACGAGCAGCTCCGCGACCCGCTCGGTCGAGTTGGGGTCCTTCCCGGCCAGCGCCGCGATCTCCAGCGCCATCCGCAGCTGGGCCAGCAGCGCGGTGCAGAACGCGACCGGGATCAGCAGGATGAACGGTCCGCCGACCAGGCAGCCCTCCAGTACCGCCCGGCGGGCGCCCCGGGAGAGGACGACCTCCTGCGGGTTCTCCGCCTCGGCGGAGAGCTTCCCGACCTCGGCGGCGGCCTTCGGTCCCTCCTGGTGGACGGCGTAGATCGCCAGGTGCTCGGGGAGGTGCTTCGGGTCCTTGGAGGCGGTGTGCAGCAGCTCCGAAGCCGCGCCCCGCGGCTTTCGGGTCTTCGGTTCGCCCGCCTGCGACTGCACCACACCTGAAGGCTAACCAGCCTCGACGCCCGACGCCCCCTCTCCCGGCCACCGCCACCCCCAACGTCGGCGCCCCTGTCGGTCCCTCTCCTAGCCTCCCGGCCATGGGGATCCACGACGCCCCACACCGCTCCCCCACAGCCGTCCCGCCGACTACCCGCACCGCTGTCCGTCCCGCCGTCGGCCCTCCCGCCCACCGACTGCCCGCACCGCTGTCGGTCCCGTCCCCTACCCTCCCGGCCATGGGGATCTACCTGGTGAGCGTCGAGGCCGAGGACTGGGCGGAGGAGGAGGGGTTCGGTGCACTGGTGGGGGTGCTCGGCGAGGCGCTCGCCGCCCGTGGCGCGGGACCGCTGACGCCGCCGGAGCCGCGGCCGGCGGCGGCGTACGTCCGCGGCGACGGCAGCATGTTCGAGGAGAAGCTGTACCGGCCGATGGACGGCTTCGCGGCCCTGTGCGAGCGTGTGCTCGCCCCGGCCGGGACCGAGGCGCTGCTCGGTTGGGACGTCCTGCTCCCGCTGCCGCTGGACGGGCCGTTCACGGTCACGGCCGCGGGGTGGGACGGCGAGGAGGCCACGGTGCACAGCGCTCACCGCGCCCTTGCGGCGGCGCGCCGCCTGGCGACCGCCGTCGCGCTGCCGCCGTCCGTACCCGCGCACTGCGACAACCTGCAGATCGGCGTCTGGTTCGACCGGGTCCGGGAGAGCGGCACCACCCGCACCGGCGCGTGGACGGAGGACCTGGACACCGCCTTCTACACCGCCGTGTACCTGCGCGCCGCCGAGCACGCGCTGCGCCGGGGCTGTCCGCTCGTGTACAGCTGAGCGGGACCGCCCCGGCGCGCGACCTTCCGGCCGTCGGCTAGGACGACGGGCGTCCGGTGGCCGTGATCTCGGCGGCGCTGGTCCAGGGGCCGCGGTTGCCGGCCTCGGTCAGGGCGCGCAGCCGCAGGTAGCGGCCGGATTTCGCGGTGAACGCGACCTTCTTGGCGGTGGCGGTGTCGGCGAAGGTGCCGGTCGCCACGGGGGTGCCCCACGAGGTGGTGGAGTCGGAGACGTACACCTCGTACTGGCCGATCCGGCCGTTGACGCCGCCGTCCTGCCGGGGCAGGTAGCCGAGGCTGTCGACGTCGTAGCGGGCGCCGAGATCGATCTGGATCTCGTGCGGCAGTGCGGCGGCGCCGCCCGACCACTTGGTGTGCCAGATGGTGCCGCTGTTGCCGTCGAAGGCGTTGGTGGCGGCGCCGTTCTCGGCGACGGTCTCCTGGCTGTCGGCGGAGACCAGCTTCCAGGCGGTCTGCGGGATCGGCCCGGAGGTCGGCGGGACGGCGGTCCCGGCCGGCACGGTGATGCCGCGGGCGGTGACGGTGAACGCGCCGGACTGGCTGCCCGCCTTGATCCACAGCGTGCCGGCCCGGTCGGCCGCGTCGTAGTACCAGCCGCTGCTCGCGGCGTCGTACGCGGCCTTGCTGCCGAGCGCGGTGAGCGTCGTGGCGCCGACCGCCACCGAGCTCGGGGCGCCCGCGCTGTGCACGCTGAACTCGTAGCCCCGCGAGGCCGGCTTGCCGGTGTAACTGCCGTTGCTGGCGCCGACGGAGAGGGTGACGTCGCCGGTCCCGCCGGTGGGCGCGGTGACGTCGACCTGCTGCCGGGCGTACGCGCCGTTCTGGTAGGCCCGGGTCAGGCCGTCGTCCTCGTACAGGTTGAAGGACGAGGTGCCGCGCGGGTAGACGTCGTAGGTCAGGGTGGAGACCGGCTTCTCCCCGGTGTAGTTCATCTGCGGCCACATCGGCACGATCGCACCGGACTTGACGAACAGCGGCAGCGTGTCGAGCGGCGCCGCGTAGCCGTTGAGCCAGCCCGGGCCGTTGTAGACCCGGCCGGTCCAGTAGTCGGTCCAACTGCCCGCTGGCAGGTAGATGCCGTCCCGGACGGAGGTGTCGCTGACCACCGGCGCGACCAGGAAGGAGTCGCCGGCCATGAACTGCCCGCTGGTCTGGTTGCCGCGCGCCACCGGGTCGTTCGGGTATTCCAGCACCATGGCGCGGGTGGACGGCACGCCGGTGTCGTTGGCGACCTTGCTCATCGTGTACAGGTACGGCATCAGCCGCATCTTCAGCTGCAGGTACTTGCGGTTGATGGACAGGTACGGGTCGGCGTACCGCCAGGGCTGCTTGTCGTTGTAGCCGGCCGACGGGTTGGTGGCGCCCCAGCCGGACATGGTCATGAACGAGGGCGTGAACGCCTTCCACTGCAGGTCACGGACGTAGGTCTGCGGGCTGCCGTCGTAGATGCCGTCGATGTCGCCGGAGGCGTAGTTGAGGCCGGACAGGCCCGCACCGGCGATCGAGGGGACGTGCCAGCGCATGGCGTCCCAGGTGCCGTGCGTGTCACCGGTCCACACCACGGCGTTGCGCTGGGTGCCGGCCCAGCCGTCCACCGTCCAGACGAAGCGGCGGGCGTCGGAGTTGTTCTCGAGGCCGGCGACCGCCTGGTTGACGCCGGTGAACGCGGTCTTGTAGCCGCCGCCGATCCACGCAACGTCGGTCTTCACGGCGCGTGAACCGGCCGTTCCTACCTCCCAGTTGATGTTCGCCAGCCCGGTGGAGGTCCACAGGCCGGTGTTGAAGCCCTTCGCCTTCAGCCCGGCCACCGCGTTCGGCAGGTCGGTGTAGCCGCAGCCGTAGCCGTCGTTGGGCAGGAACCAGCCCGAGGGCATGTCCGCCGCCCGCGCGTCGGTGGCGTAGCCGACCACGTCGGGGGTGGTCTGGTGGCGCACCCGGTTGTGGTCACCGGTGTAGGTGGGGTTGGAGGCGTTGAAGCAGTCGGCGTTGCCCAACTCCAGTCCCCAGACGGGCGCGAGGAACGGCTTGCCGGTGACGTCGGTGTAGCCGCCGAGCACGTCCTTGAGCGAGTTCCCGGCGAAGTACCAGGCGTCGAACCGGCTCTCGTTGTGCGTCAGCGCGGTCGGGGCGCCGAAGTTGTACGACCCGGGCGCCCAGGTGTTGCGCATCACGCCGTAGCCGTTGGTGGACATGTAGAACGGCGCCGGGCTGGCGTTGGTCCCCTCGGTCCACTGGTTGGAGACCGCGACCGGGACGGTCTTGTCGCGCAGTGCCCACTCGCCCAGGTGCAGTCCGGTGCCGTAGAACTGCTCGTCCGCGCCGCGGCTGAGGTACTGCGTGGTCTGCTGGTTGGTCCAGCTGGTCGGCTGGGACTCGGCCCACACCAGGGTGGTGTCGTCGGCCCGGTAGAGGGCGAAGGTCAGCGGGGCCTTGTTGATCCGCAGGCTGACCGCAGAGGTGCCGATCCGCCAGTACGCGCCGGCGTCGGTGAGGGTGGCGCCGACGGTGCCGAAGCCCGTCCGGATCGCCAGGTCGCCGCCGGCCGGGTCGTTGGTGAACGTGCCGTCCGGGGAGAGCCAGATCCGGAAGATGTCGGCCCGGGCCATGGTGATCCGGGCGGCGGCCTTGCCGCTGGTGGTGACGGTGAAGGTGTCGCCGGAGCGGGTGACGGCGGTGGCGTTGCCCGCGGTCGCGGCGTGCGCGGCGCGGGCCGGCCCGAGGACGGTGAACAGGGCTGCGACGAGCAGGACGGCCAGGGCCAGGACGCTGCTGCGGCGGCCGGGACTGCCGGGTCGGGGCAGGACGGATCGCATACGGGCTCCTCCTCGGAGGGCTGCGGGTGCCGATGGGTCACGAACGTTGCGCGGAGGCGCAGTTGTGCGCGGGCGCAGGTGAGCGGTACACATCGCAGCAGTCGCCGGTTCTGCCGTCAAGTGCTCGTAAAGACACAGTTCCGCGCAAGTTTGCGCAGCAGCAACTCTCGCGGTGCGCGATGCGGACGCGCCGACCACCGGTCGATCACACGCCAGTGCGAAATCGCTGGCAGACGTTCGCCTGCGCGAAAGATCCCTTTGGCCGGTCGCACGCCCGGCCCGGCCAGAACGTTGGCATGCGAGTCGCCATCGTCACCGAGTCCTTCCCGCCCGAGGTCAACGGCGTGGCCCACAGCGTGCTGCGGGCCGCCGAGCACCTCGTCCGCCGGGGCCACCAGCCACTGGTGATCACCCCGGCACCGGCCCGCGGCGCCCACTGCCCGCCGCACTCGTTCGGCCCCGCGGACACCCCGCTGCCGGTCGTGCGGATCCCCTCCGTGCCGCTGCCGCGCTACCCGCAGGTGCGCATCGCGCTCCCCAGCCGCCGCCTGGCCGAGGCGATCGCCGGGCACCGGCCCGACATCGTCCACCTCGCCAGCCCCTTCGTCCTCGGCGCCCGGGCCGCCCGGATCACCGAACGGCTCGGCCTGCCCACCGTCGCCGTCTACCAGACCGACCTCGCCGGCTACGCCCAGGCGTACCGGATGGGCCGCGGCCTCGGCTCGGCGATCGCCTGGCAGCGGATCCGCTCCGTCCACCGCTCCGCCGCCCGGACCCTCGCCCCCTCCACCCCCGCGGCCCAGGACCTGACCGCCAACGGCGTGGAGCGGGTGCGGATCTGGGCCCGCGGCGTCGACTCCGTCCGCTTCCACCCCGAGCACCGCGACGAGGCGTTGCACCGCTCGCTCGCCCCCGGCGGCGAGGTCCTGGTCGGCTACGTCGGACGGCTCGCACCGGAGAAGCGCGTCGACCTGCTCGCCGAGACCTCCCGACTCCCGGGCGTCCGCGTCGTCGTCATCGGCGACGGCCCCAGCGCCCCCGCCCTCAGGGCGGCGATGCCCGGCGCGGTCTTCCTCGGCCGCCGCACCGGCGCCGAACTCGCCCGTCTCTACGCCACCTTGGACGTGTTCGCGCACACCGGGCCGCTGGAGACCTTCTGCCAGACCATCCAGGAGGCCATGGCCAGCGGCGTCCCCGTGGTCGCCCCCGCCGTCGGCGGTCCGCTCGACCTGGTCGGCCACCGGCGGACCGGCCTCCTGGTCGCCCCGCGCGACCCGGCCGCCGTCGCCCGCGCCGTCGCCGCCCTGGCCGCCGAGCCGGAGGTCCGCACCCGTTACGGCGCCGCCGGTCGCGCCGAGGTCGCCGGCCGGACCTGGGAGGCCGTCGGCGACCAACTCCTGCGCCACTACGAGGAAGTCCTCGCCGCCACCGGCTCCCTCCCCCTCCCGGCCCTCGCACCCGTCACCTTCCCCGAGCCCGCCACCCGCATCGCCGCCCCCGACCTCGCCGCCGCCGAGCTCGTCGAGGAGCAGCCCGCGTGAGCAGAAAGCTGCGCATCGTCCGGGTGGCCAACTTCGTCACCCCCGTCTCCGGCGGCCTCCGCACCGCCCTGCGCCACCTCGGCGCCGGCTACCTGGCCGCCGGCCACGAGCCGGTGCTGGTCGTCCCCGGCCCCCGCCGCAGCGACGAGTGGACCGAGCAGGGCCGGGTCGTCACCCTGCCCGGCCGTCCCCTCCCGGGCAGCGGCGGCTACCGCCTGCTGACCGACCGCCGCAGTGTCGAGCGCACCCTCGCCGACCTCGCCCCCGACCGCCTGGAGGTCTCGGACCGCACCACCCTCCGCTGGACCGGCGCCTGGGCCCGCGGCCGGGGCGTGCCCGCGATGATGGTGTCCCACGAGAGCGCCACCGGCGTCCTGCGCGCCAACGGCCTGCCGCCCGCCCTGGCCCGCTCCCTCGCCGACCGGCTCAACTCCCGTACGGCGTCCGCCTACGACACCGTCCTGTGCACCACCGCCTGGGCCGCCGAGGAGTTCGAGCGGATCGGCGCGCGCAACCTCGCACAGGCCCCGCTCGGCGTCGACCTGGAACTCATGCACCCGGACCGCCGCGACCCGGAGCTCCGCGCCCGGCTCGCCGAACCCGGCCAGGTGCTGCTGGTGATGTGCTCCCGGTTGTCGGGCGAGAAGCGTCCGGAGCGCGCCCTGGAGACGCTCGCCGAGCTGCGCCGCCGCCACCGGATCCCGGCCGTGCTGGCCGTCGCGGGTGCGGGTCCGCTGCGCCGCCGGCTGGAGCGGCGGGCGCACGAGTTGCGGCTGCCGGTCCGCTTCCTCGGCCATCTCGCCGAACGGTCCGAGGTGGCGGCCCTGTTGGCCACCGCGGACGCCGTGATCGCCCCGGGTCCGGTGGAGACCTTCGGTCTGGCCGCGCTGGAGACGCTGGCCTGCGGTACGCCGGTGGCGGTCAGCCGGTCCTCCGCGCTGCCGCAGGTGGTCGGCCGGGCCGGTCTCGCCGCCCCGGACAGCGGTGGCGGGTTCGCACTGGCCGTCCGCGAGCTGCTGTCCCGGCCGGAGGCGGAGCGGCGTGCGACCGCCCGGGCCCGCGCCGAGGAGTTCGGCTGGGACGCGGCGGTGGCGTCCTTCCTCGCCGCGCACGGGGCCGCGTCCGAGCCGGCCCGGCGGGCCGGGGAGCCGTGATGGCGGTCCGCTTCGTGGCGCTCGGCGACTCGCTCACCGAGGGGATCGGCGACCCGGTTCCCTCGGGCCGGCGCGGCTGGGCCGCCCTGCTCGCCCCGACGCTCTCGGACGGCCTGGTGGACTTCCACAACCTGGCGCGCAGCGGTGCGCTCAGCCGCGACCTGGCGTACGAGCAGCTGCCGGCCGCCCTCGCCCTGCGTCCGCACGTCGCAGCGGTGATGATCGGCGGCAACGACACCCTGCGGGCGTCCTTCGACATCGTGCGGACCGCCCGCCACCTGGACACCGCGCTCGCCGCCCTGAGCGCCGCCGGCGCCGTCCCGCTGACCGCCTGCCTGCCCGACCCGGGCCGGCTGCTGCGCCTGCCGGCGCCGATGGCCCGGCCGCTCGCCCGCCGGATGCGGGCGGTCAACGCGGTGGTCCACGAGCTCTCCGCCCGCCACCGCGCCGTCCACCTGCACGTCGCCCGACTCCCGTGGCAGCGCGAGCGCTTCCTGCTCAGCGTGGACCGGCTGCACCCGAGCGCGGCCGGCCACCAGCGGATCGCGGCCGGCTTCCACGCGCTGCTCGCCGCCGAGGGCCACCCGGTCGGCCCGCCCGCACCGCCGCTCGCCGCCGCCCCGCCCGGCGCCGCCGCCGACCTGTGGTGGATGGCGACCCGGGGCACCCGCTGGATCGCCGCCCGCTCCACCGACCTGCTCCCCGGCCTGCTCTCGCTGGCCGCGGCCGAGTCCGGCCACCTGCTCGCCCGCACCACCCACCGGCTGGACGCCGCCGCCGACCGCCGCACCGCCGCCGCGCTCGCCCGCCTCCCGCTCCCGACCCGGCTCCCGACGCCGCTCCCGACCCCGGCGCCGCGGGCCCTTCCGCAGGCGGTTCCGGGTGATCCGCACCCTTCCCGGGTTGTTCATACATCTGCCACTACCCGCGAGTAGGCTCGACACCTTCGCGCGGCATAGTGCCGGGCCGAGACGCCCCAACCACCAAGGGAGAACGCTCGGATGACCCCCGTGAACCGCAGAACATTCCTCGGATCGGCCGCCGCGCTCGGCGCCGCCCTCGGACTGGACGCCCTGCCCGGCACCACCGGCCGGGCCGAGGCCGCCACCACCGGCACCATCACCGACGTGAAGCACGTCGTGGTCCTGATGCAGGAGAACCGCAGCTTCGACCACTACTTCGGCGCGCTCAAGGGCGTCCGCGGCTTCGCCGACCGCGCCACCGTCCAACTCGCGGGCGGCTACGACGTCTTCAACCAGCCGAACGGCAGCGGCCGGCAGTACCCGTGGCAGCTGAGCGCCAACAACACCTGGTGGTGGGGCACGAGCGCCGAGTCGATAGCCCAGTGCGACGGCTCGCTGGACCACGGCTGGAACACCCAGCACGCCGCCTGGAACAGCGGCAAGATGGACAGTTGGATCTCGGCCAAGGGCTCCAACCGCACCATGGGGTACCTGGCCCGCGCCGACATCCCGTTCCACTACGCCCTGGCCGACGCGTACACCGTCTGCGACGCGTACCACTGCTCGATCCTCAGCGCGACCGGGCCCAACCGCACCTACCTGTGGTCCGGCACCATCGACCCGGCGGGCACCGCGGGCGGGCCGGCCTACGACGGCGGCGACGAGAAGAACCTGCGCTGGCAGACCTACGCCGAGGCGCTGCAGAACGCCGGGGTCAGCTGGAAGGTCTACCAGAACACCGCCGACAACTTCGGCGACAACGGCCTCGCCTACTTCAGCCAGTTCACCGGCGCGGCGAGCACCAGCCCGCTGTACCAGCGCGGCATGACCTCGGTGCCGAAGGCCAGCGGCTCGACGCCCGACGACATCGCCGCCGCCATCAGGGCCGACGCGCTCGCGGGCACCCTCCCGCAGGTCTCCTGGGTGGTCGCCGACCAGGCCCACTCCGAGCACCCGGACGCCCCGCCGAACGACGGCGCCCACTTCGTCTACCAGGTGCTGCAGTCCCTGGCCGCCAGCCCGGACGTGCTCAACTCCACCGTCCTGTTCCTCAACTACGACGAGAACGACGGCTTCTTCGACCACGTCCCGCCGCCCGTCCCGCCCGCGGGCACCGCCGACGAGAGCTACAACGGCACCGCGATCGGCCTCGGCTTCCGCGTCCCGATGGTCATCGTCTCGCCGTGGACCCGCGGCGGCTGGGTCGACTCCGAGGTCTTCGACCACACCTCGGTGATCCGCTTCCTGGAGACCTGGACCACCGCGATCGGCAAGCCCGCCGTCGCCACCACGATCAGCGCGTGGCGCCGCAAGGTCTGCGGCGACCTCACCGGCGCCTTCGACTTCGCCCACCCGGTGTACGGGCTGCCCGCGCTGCCGGACGTCAGCGCCAGCGTCCACCAGGCCGGCTGCAACGTCACCCCCAACCCGGCACCCACCACCAACGCGCTGCCCGCCCAGGAGCCCGGCACCCGGCCCGCCCGCGCGCTGCCGTACCAGCCGAACGGTTCGGTCGACCGCCTCGAGTTCGACGCCGACGGCAAGATCCTGCTCTGGCTCGCCATGGCCAACCAGGGCGGGCCCGCCACCCGCGCCGCCCACTTCGCGGTCTACGCCAACGCCTGGCGCAGCGGCGGGCCGTGGCAGTACACCGTGGAGCCCGGCGGCACCGCCGGCGACTTCTTCAACATCGGCACCGGCTTCGGCGACGGCAAGTACGACCTCACCATGGTCGGCCCCAACCGCTTCCTGCGCCGCTTCACCGGCGACGCCACCGCGGCCGGCAAGCAGCTCGAGGCGGTCAGCTCGTACGCCCCGGCGCCGGACACCGGCAAGCTCGCGGTCTGGTTCACCTTCACCAACACCTCGGCCGCGGCAGCCACGTTCACCGTCAAGGCCACCAACTACCGCAGCGGCACCTGGACCTACCAGGTCCCCGCCGGCGGCACGGTCCGCGACTGGTTCAACGCCGTCACCGTCGCGAACGGCTGGTACGACTTCACCGTCACCACCACCGCCGACGCGAGCTGGACCCGCCGCTTCACCGGCCACCTGGAGACCGGCAGCGCCAGCATCTCCGGCTGACCCGCCTCTTTGGCCAACCGGCAACTCCGGCCGACCCGCCACGACGCCCGGTATCGCTCGGCCCCACCCGAGCGGTACCGGCGGTGGCCCGCTCAGCCGCCCGGCCGCTCCTCGCCCGCCTCCCAGAGGCCGGCGAACAGCTCGTCCAACCGCTCCTCACCGACCGGCGGTTCGGGCAGCGGCGGTCCGGCCGGCGCGCGGAAGCCGTCGAGCAGCAGGGCCAGGTAGCGCCGCCACAGTCCGGGCCGCAGGTCGTGCGCGGCCGGCACCGCCCGGCACAGCGGCCCCAGCAGGAACAGCAGGTCCATCGCGACGACGTCGGTCCGCATGGTGCCCTGCCGCTGCGCGCGGGCCACCAGTTCGCCGACGGTCTCGGCGTTGCGGTGGCTCATCTCGGCGAGCGCCGGAACGCTCGGAATCGCCATCGTCACCACATCGTTGATGCCCCGGTTGTGGGCGACGAGGTCGAAGATCCGGGTGAAGTAGCCCTCGATCGCGCTCCAGGCGTCCTCGACCGCGAGCGCGTCCCGCCCGGCATCGACGACGACCCGGGCGGCGTCCGCGAAGACCTCCCCGATCAGCGCGTCGCGGGTCGGGAAGTGGCGGTAGAGGGTGGCGTTGCCGACGCCCGCACGCCGCGCGATGACGTCCAGCGGGGCGTCCGGGCCGAGTTCGGCGAAGACGTCGAGGGCCGCGGCGATCAGTGCGTCCCGGTTGCGCTGCGCGTCCCGCCGCAGCGGCGCCGGCCGAGTTCCACCCTGTGCCATGCGACCCACCCTATCCCGACCGAGGACGCCTCCCCGGAGCAACAAACGGGGACCACTCCCCACTTCCTGTAGACTCGCGCTCGCACAAAACGGGGACTGCTCCCCATTTTTCGCTGACAGGCCCGACCGAGCGGAGCCGCCATGCCCGATCACCCCACCCCTACGCACCCGCGGGCGCAGCGCGCCGCCGACTGGACGGACGGCCGCCTCGGCCTCTACGCCCTCGCCCGCGCCAACATCCGCAAGGTTTTCCCGGACCACTGGTCCTTCATCCTGGGCGAGATCTGCCTCTACACCTTCCTGATCATCATCCTGACCGGCGTCTATCTCACCCTCTTCTTCGAACCGAGCACGGCCGAGACCGTCTACCAGGGCCCGTACACCCCGCTGAACGGCATCCGGGTCTCCGAGGCGTACGCCTCCACCCTGCGGCTGAGCTTCGAGGTGCGCGGCGGCCTGCTGATCCGGCAGATCCACCACTGGGCGGCGCTGGTGTTCGTGGCGGCGATGTTCGTCCACATGATGCGGGTGTTCTTCACCGGCGCGTTCCGCAAGCCGCGCGAACTCAACTGGCTGATCGGCTTTCTGCTGCTCCTGCTCGGCCTGCTGGACGGCTTCCTCGGCTACTCACTCCCCGACGACCTGCTCTCCGGCACCGGCATCCGCTTCGTCGAGGGTGTCGTGCTGGCCCTGCCACTCGTCGGCAGCTATGTCCAGATGTTCCTGTTCGGCGGCGAGTTCCCGGGCAGCGAGATCGTGCCGCGGTTCTTCACCGTGCACGTCCTGCTGGTCCCCGGTGTGATGGTGGGACTGCTGGTGGCGCACCTGATCCTGGTGTTCCACCACAAGCACACCCAGTTCGCCGGGCCCGGCCGCACCGAACGCAACGTGGTCGGCATGCCGCTGATGCCGGTCTACCTGGCCAAGGCCGGCGGCTTCTTCTTCCTGGTCTTCGGCACCGTCGCCGCGATATCCGCACTCGCCACCACCAACCCGATCTGGGCGTACGGCCCCTACCGGCCCGACCAGGTCTCCACCGACGCCCAGCCCGACTGGTACCTGGGCTTCGCCGAGGGCCTGATCCGGGTGATGCCCGGGTGGGAGGTCGGCATCGGCGGCGGGCACACCCTCAACCTGGGCGTCCTGGTGCCCCTCCTCGCCTTCCCGCTGGTACTCGCGACGCTCGCCGGCTACCCCTTCCTGGAGGCCTGGATCACCCGCGACGACCGGGAGCGTCACCTGCTGGACCGGCCGCGCAACGCCCCCGTCCGCACCGCGCTCGGCGCCGCCTGGATCGCCCTCTACCTGGTCCTGCTGGCCGGCGGTGGCAACGACCTGATCGCCACCCACCTGCACCTCTCCCTGGGCGCCATCACCTGGGCCGTCCGGATCGGCGCCTTCACCGTCCCGGTCGCCGTCTTCGAGGTCACCCGGCGCTGGTGCCTGGGCCTGCAGCGCCGGGACCGCGACGTGGTGCTGCACGGCCGCGAGACCGGCATCCTGGTCCGGCTGCCGCACGGCGAGTACGTCGAACGCCACGCCCCGCTCACTCCGGCCGAACTCCACCGGCGCACTGCCCACCACCGGCCCACCCCGCAGCCGCTGCCCGCGCCCACCTCCGCCTCCACCTCCACCTCCACCTCCACCGACGAGAACGGCGTCGCGCCGCGCCCCGGTGTCCTCGCCCGGGTACGGGGAAGACTGTCGGAGAGCTACCACGGCGGGTCCGGCCAGGCGGCCGAACCGGCCGCCGAGGAGTACCGTCGGATCGCCGGCGGCCACCACTGAGGAGGTCGACATGCGTACGCGCGACAGGCGCCCTGCCGCCGACCGGCTCGGCGACCAGCGCCACCTGCTGCTGACCACCTTCGAGCCGGACGGCACCGAGGTCACCACCGCCACCTGGGTGATCCGCGACGGCGCCGCCCTCGGCATCTGGGCCCCCGCCGACTCCCCCGCCGTCCGGCGGCTGCGCGCGCACCCGACCGTCCTGGTCTGCGCCGGCGACGCCCACGGCCGCCCGATCGGCGCCCGCCTCGCCGCCCGGGCCACCCTCTGCGACCCGGACGCCACGGCCCGGTACCGGACCTCCCTGCTCAACAAGTACGGCCTCACCGGCCTCTTCGCCCTCGCCCGCAGCCGTCTGCGGCTCGGCCTGGACGGCACGGTCGGCGTCCGCATCACCCTCGCCGAGCAGTACCACCCGCTGCACTCCCCCGCCTGGCGTCCCCCCGACTGGTACTGCCTCAACTGATCCACCGGCGGCGATCGTCGGCATCTACCAGAGGTCGCCGCCCCGCCAGTCGCACACCGTCAGCCCACCGCGCGGATCCAGCGGCACGGCGACCGGCCGGACGTAGATCCATCCGTCCTCGTCGGCGGTCCGCACCACCCCGTCCGGAGTCAGCGCCCACGTCGGACCGGTCCACGGCAACCAGCCGCGCGCCGCGTAGAACGGCACCCCGTCCTCGCTCGCCCCCAGCGCCCCGAGGTCGTACGCCCGGTCCACCATCCGTTCCACCGCGCCCATCAGCGCACCGCCCCACCCCTGCCGCCGCCGGTCCGCCCGCACCCCGACCCCCTCGACGTAACCGGCGCGCAGCGCACGGCCGTTGTACGACAGCCGGCGCTGCACCAGCGCCGCATGCCCGACCAGCTCCGCCCCGTCCGACGCCAGCACGTGCACCCCGCCCAGGCAGTGCTCCCAGTCGTCCGCGGTCAGCTCCCCCTCGAACACCTCGACCAGCAGCTCCCGTACGGCGGCCAGCGTCCCGGCATCGAGCTCGGCGGTGTGCACCACCCGGATCTCACCCATACCGCCATCCTCCCGACCACCCCGCCGCCCCGCACCACGGTTTCCCGCCACCGCCGGCCCTGCCGGCCCCGCCGTCCGGCGCGGGGTGCCGCCCGGCCACCGCTCCGCGCAGTACGATCACGATCGACCACACCGTCACCGCGAACAGGGGGCCACCGCCGTGCAGGTCGGATTCGTCGGACTGGGCGCCATGGGCCGGGAGATGACCCGCCGACTCCTCGCCGCCGGGCACTCGGTCCAGGTCTGGAACCGCTCCCGACCCGCCGTGGACACCCTGGTCGCCGAGGGCGCCCGCCCCGCCGGTCAACTCGCCGACGTCTTCGCCAACGAGGCCGTCGTCTCCATGCTCGCCGACGACCACGCGGTCGAATCCCTGCTGCTGGACGCCCGGTTGCTGGAATCCGCCTCCACCGCCGTGCACGTCAACATGGCCACCGTCTCCCCCGGCCTGGCCCGCCGCGCCGCCGCCCTGCACGCCTCGCACGGCGTCGGCTACCTGGCCGCCCCGGTCCTCGGCCGGACCGACGTGGCCGCCGCCGGCAACCTCAACATCCTCGCCGCGGGCGCCGATCCCGACATCGACCGGGTCGAGCCGCTGTTCGAGGCGATGGGCCGGAAGACCTGGCGGCTCGGCACCCGCCCGGAGGCCGCCAACGTGGCCAAGATCTGCGTCAACTTCATGCTGACGTCCGCCATCGAATCGCTCTCCGAGGCCACCGCCCTCGCCGAGGCCAACGGTCTGGCCGCCGGCGACCTCCTCGACCTGGTCACCGGAACCGTCTTCCCCGGCCCGGTGTACGCGGGCTACGGCGCGATGATCGCCGAACGCCGCTACGAACCCGCCGGCTTCCGCCTCGCCCTCGGCCGCAAGGACGTCGGCTTGGCCCTCGACACCGCGGCAGCCGCCCAGGTCCCCCTCCCGCTCGCCGAACTCCTCCGCGAAGCCCTCGACCAGGCCATCACCGCCGGCCACGCCGACCACGACCTCGCCGCCCTCGCCGAAACCTCCCGCCACCGCTGACCCGGAGCCGGTCCGGCCGACCCGCCCCCCGACCCCCCGGCCGTCGGGCCGCGCCCCGCCCTCAGAACGCGCCGTGCCGCCCCTCCCCCTCGGCGAACCGGCGCGCCCCGGCGACGGTCTCGGCCGCGAGGGCGTACGTGCCGTGCTGCCATTCGTTGGCCATCGCCGCCGGCTCGGCCAGTCCGGCCTGCTCGCGGACGGACAGTCGGTCGTGTCGCAGGCAGGTCTGCGGGAACCGGGCGAGTTCTGCGGCGAGGGCTTCGGCGGCGGCCCGTTCCTCGCCGACCGGGACCACCCGGTTGGCCAGGCCGATCCGCTCGGCCTCCTCGGCGTCCACGGGCCGACCGGTGAGGATGAGGTCCATCGCTCGGCTCTCCCCGATCAGCCGGGGCAGCCGTACCGTCCCGCCGTCGATCAGCGGCACGCCCCAGCGCCGGCAGAAGACGCCGAAGACGGTGTCCTCGGCGACCACCCGCAGGTCGCACCAGAGCGCCAACTCCAGCCCGCCGGCGACCGCGTGGCCGGAAACCGCCGCGATCACCGGCTTGCCGAGCGTCATCCGGGTCGGCCCCATCGGGCCCGGCCCATCGGCCGCCAGCCGGTTGCCGCGCTCGGTGCCGATG
The DNA here is from genome assembly GCF_024172095.1 of Kitasatospora cinereorecta. Taxonomy (GTDB): domain Bacteria; phylum Actinomycetota; class Actinomycetes; order Streptomycetales; family Streptomycetaceae; genus Kitasatospora; species Kitasatospora cinereorecta. Next base: position 132,240 of record NZ_JAMZDX010000005.1, read on the forward strand.
GCCTTGAGGTCGGCGCCGGCGCAGAAGGTGCCGCCTTCGCCCCACAGCACGGCAACCGCCGCGCTCCCGTCGGCGTCGAACTCCTCGAAGGCGGCGACCAGTGCCGCCGCGGTCGGCCCGTCGACGGCGTTGCGGACCTCGGGCCTGGCCAGGACCACCGTCCAGACCGGCCCGTTCTTCTCCACCCTGACGGTCATGCGCTCGCACCCCTCTCCAGAGCCCTCTCGGTCATCATCGCACCCCCCACCACCCCCCTTCTCGTCCCATTGACGAAAACCAGTCCCACCGGTTATCGTCAGGGAGACGAAAAGGAGAGTCCCATGGCCGACATCACCCGCCGCTTCGGCTTCCGCCACCTGCGTGCGGCGCCCACCGCCCACATCCGCCACCTCCGGCGCGGCGAGATCGCCCACGAGGGCACCGGACTGGCTTTCTGGTTCCGGCCGTTGAGCGCAGCGATCTCCGAGATCCCGGCGGACGACCGCGAGTTGGCGATGCTCTTCCACGCCGGCACGTCCGACTTCCAGGACCTCACCGTCCAGGCGACCGTCACCTACCGGATCACCGACCCGACCATCGCCGCCACCCGCGTGGACTTCGGCATCGACCCGGACACCGGCGCCTGGCGGTCCGAACCGCTGAACCAGCTGGGCACCCTGCTCACCGAGACCGCCCAGCAGCACGCCCTGGAACTGATCGCCCGCACCACCCTCGCCGACGCCCTGGCGGACGGCGTCACCGCGGTGCGCACCCGGATCGCCGAGGGGCTGGGCGCCGAACAGCGGCTGGCGGACATCGGGGTGGCGGTGATCGCCGTCCGGGTCACCGCGGTCCGGCCGGAGGCCGAGATGGAGCGGGCACTGCGCACCCCGGCCCGCGAGCAGGTGCAGCAGGAGGCCGACCGGGCCACCTACGAGCGCCGCGCCGTCGCGGTCGAGCGGGAGCGGGCGATCGCCGAGAACGAGCTCGACAGCCAGATCGAACTGGCGCGCCGCCAGGAGGAGTTGGTGGGCCAGCAGGGCACCAACGCGCGCCGCGCGGCCGAGCAGGACGCGGCCGCCGACGCGATCCGCGCCGAGGCGGAGGGCCTGCGGCGGACCCGGCTGGCCACCGCCGAGGCCGAGGCGTCCCGTCTGCTCGCCTCCGCCCGGGCGGACTCCGAGCGGGCGCTGGGCGAGGCCAAGGCGGCCGCCGAGGCGGCCTGGCTGGCCGCGCACCAGCAGGTCGGCCCGGAGGTGCTGCAGGCGCTCGCCCTGATCCGCCTCGCCGAGCACCTGCCGAAGATCGACAGCATCACCCTCACCCCGGACGTGCTCACCGGCCTGCTCGGCCGACTCGGCCAGAGCGCGGCAATCAGCCAGAGCACGGCGACCGGCCAGGGTTCGGAGCGCTGAAATGAGCCTCGCCCCGCGCGTCGTGCTGGTCCACCGCCGCACCGAGTACGAGGACCTGCTCGCCCATCACGGCTCCCGCGGCCAGGCCGCGTTCTTCCTCACCTCCCGCGGCCGGTCGCTGGACGAGGTCGAGGCGCGCCACCACCGTACGCAGGCGGCGCTGGCCGAGGTGGCGGCGGCGATCCCGCTCGACTGGCGGCGCAGCCGGGTCGAGCGGGCGGACCTGGACCGCTTCCTGTTCGGCCCGGAGGACGTCGTGGTGGTGGTCGGCCAGGACGGGCTGGTCGCCAACACCGCCAAGTACCTGGACGGCCAGCCGGTGGTCGGGGTGGACACCGAGCCGGGACGCAACCCGGGCGTGCTGGTGCGCCACCGGGCGGAGGCGGCCGGACGGCTGCTGCGGGCGGCCGCCGGCCCGGGGGCCGAGGGGCGGCTGGAGGAGCGGACCATGGTGGAGGCGGTCGCGGACGACACCCAGCGGCTGCTCGCCCTGAACGAGATCTACCTCGGCCAGAGCGGCCACCAGACGGCCCGCTACCGGCTGTCGGCGCCGGGCGGCCCGGAGGAGGCGCAGGCGTCCTCGGGCGTGCTGGTCGGCACCGGCACGGGGGCGACCGGCTGGTGCCGATCGACCTGGCTGGAGCGCGGCAGCGCGCTGCGGATGCCGGGTCCGACCGCCGGGTCGCTGGCCTGGTTCGTCCGCGAGGCGTGGCCGTCCCCGGTGACCGGCACGGACCAGGTCCAGGGCCTGCTCACCGGCGGTGAGCAGCTGTCCGTCACGGTGGAGTCGGACCAGCTGGTGGCGTTCGGCGACGGTGTGGAGTCGGACGCGCTGCGCCTGGTCTGGGGCCAGACGGTCCGCCTCGGGGTGGCGGCGCGGCGGCTGCGCCTGCTCGCCTGAACGGGCGCAGCCGGGCGAGCGCCGAGCCGCCGGCCCCCGGGCCCGGCGTGGCGGCCGCCCCGCCCGATCCTCGCGGCTGTGCCACGATGAGAACGGAGCCCGACAAGGAGGCTGGCCATGGGCCGACGTTTCGCACTGACCTTCCCCGGCGAGCCCGGCACACATGCCGAGCAGGACGTGGTGGTGGTCGAGGACACCGGTACCACCGGCCCCGGAGGTCATCCGGTGTACGCCGACGCCAGCGGCATCGTCCGCGCCGAGATCAACGAGCAGGGCGCGGTCCGGATGCTGGCCAGCGGGGGTCACCAGACTCCCCGTACGCCCATGCACGCCGAACCGCTCCCCTGACCCGGACGGTCGCGGACAGTCCCGACGGCGGCCGGGTCAGACGTTGACGCCGTAGTCCAGCGCGATGCCGCGCAGGCCCGAGGCGTAGCCCTGGCCGATGGCGCGGAACTTCCACTCGCCGCCGTGCCGGTAGAGCTCGCCGAAGACCATCGCGGTCTCGGTGGAGGCGTCCTCGGTGAGGTCGTAGCGGGCGATCTCGCTGCCGTCCGCCTGGTTGACGATGCGGATGAAGGCGTTGCGGACCTGGCCGAAGCTCTGCCGGCGCTGGTCGGCGTCGTAGATGGAGACCGGGAAGACCACCTTGGCGACCCCGGCCGGGACGGCGGCGAGTTCGACCTTGATCTGCTCGTCGTCGCCGTCGCCGCCACCGGTCAGGTTGTCGCCGCTGTGCTCGACCGAACCGTCGGGGCTGCGCAGGTTGTTGTAGAAGACGAAGTGCTGGTCGCTGACCACCCGGCCGGCCTCGGTGCACAGCAGTGCGCTGGCGTCCAGGTCGAAGGCGGCGCCGGAGGTGGACCGGACGTCCCAGCCGAGTCCGACGATGACCGACGTGAGGCCGGGGGCCTCCTTGGTGAGCGAGACGTTGCCGCCCTTGGCGAGCGAGACTCCCATTGGTGTCCTCCTGCTTCCCCGTGCCGTCCCGGCGGGCGGCTCCCACGCGCGACGAAACGGCGCCAGGATGAATCTACAGCACTGTAGATCCACCGGGAATCCACCCCTCACCTGGCGGTCTGTCAAGCCGTGCACGACCTCGTAGGATGGCCCGGACACCCACCGAGGAGGGGCCGATGAGCGAGGATCAGGACACCCCGTCCCCCCGCGCCCGCCGGCGCGGCCAGGGCGAGCTGGAGGTGCAGGTGCTCGGCGCCCTGCGCACCGCCCCCGGCCCGGTCACCGCGGCCTGGGTGCAGGAGCGCCTGGACGACGGCCTCGCCTACACCACGGTGATGACCATCCTGTCCCGGCTGCACGCCAAGGGCGCCGTCTCGCGCGCCCGTGCCGGCCGTTCCTACCGGTGGCGGGCCGCCGCCGACGCGGCCGGACTGGCCGCGCTGCGGATGCGCCGGGTGCTCGACAACCAGGCCGACCGGGACGCCGTCCTGGCCAGCTTCGTCACCGCGCTGCTGCCGCAGGACGAGGACCTGCTGCGGGCCCTGCTGGACGCCGCGAGCGAGGGCGCCTGACCCGTGGGCGTGGCCGTCTTCCTCCCCCTGGTGCTGCCGCTGACCGCCCTGCCGATCGCCCGCCTGGCCGGGCACCACCTGCACCCGCGCGCCGCCGCCCGCCTGCTCACCGCGATCGCGGTGGCGATGGCCGTCAGCTGCGCGGTCAGCCTGGTCCTGCTCTTCGTGGTCGGTACGGCGAACATCCCGGGCAATCCGCTGCCCGACAGCTGGTCCGACCCGGACGTCCGGGACGCGGTGCCGTTCCACCGGGAGGCCGGCAGCGGCGCGATCGTGGCGCTGACCGCCGTCGTCGCCGCCTGCGCCCGCACCCTGCTGCGCGAGCGCCGGGTCCGGTCCCGCGCCCGGCACGCCCTGGCCGCGCTGCCGCCCGGCGGCCCCGACCCGGCGGTCCTGCCCGACCCCGAGCCGTACGCCTACGCGCTGCCCGGACCGGACGGCGGCCGGATCGTGGTCTCCACCGCGATGCTCGCCGGCCTCGCCGAGGACGAGCGCGCCGCGCTCCTCGCCCACGAGCGCGCCCATCTGACCCACCGCCACCACCGCCACCTGCTCGCCACCCGGCTGGCCGCCTGTGTCAACCCGTTCCTGCGCCCCCTGCACCGGGCGGTCGGCTACAACACCGAACGCTGGGCCGACGAGGAGGCCGCCGGAGCCGTCGGCGACCGCCGTCTGACCGCCCGCGCGGTGGCCCGCGCCGCACTGATCTCCCGCCCCGCCCCCGCCGGTCTGGCCGCGTTCGCCGCCCCGGGCCCGGTCCCCAGACGCGTCGCCGCCCTGCTCGGACCCGTCCCGCACAGCTGGCCCCCGGCCCACAGCCCGGCCGGCCTCGCCACCATGGTCGCCGCCGCCGGCGCCGCCGCCTCGGTCCTCTCCGCCCTCAACGCGGCCGCCGCCCTCCTGATCCTCCTGAAGCTCACCACCCCGCTCTAGGATCCGCCGTCGACCCCCGCCTGCCTGGCGGTGCCTGGGCACGCTCCCTCCCTGCCCGCCACCGGGCAGGAGGGGCCCACCACCGCGTTGTCGTCGGTCGCCGATGGCCCCCGTCCTCCGGCCGGGAGGCGCCCCCGTCCTCCTCCGCCTCGGACCCCAGGCCCTCCCGCACCCGCGAGCGGATCCCTCGCGCCTGCCGCCGGTGCTGCCTACGATGCCAAGGGAGGTGCCCGCCATGAGCGACGACGACCCGATCCCCGGTATCGACCCGACCGTCCCCCCGAGCGGCGAAGGGTGCATGGAGTGCCTGTCCGGCGAGGGTCCGGGGTGGTGGTTCCACCTGCGCCGCTGTGCGGCCTGCGGCCACATCGGCTGCTGCGACTCCTCGCCGTCCCAGCACGCGACCAACCACGCCCGTAGCGCCGGTCATCCGTTCCTCGCCAGCTTCGAACCGGGCGAGGACTGGCTGTGGAACGTGGAGACGCAGGACTTCCACCGCGGCCCCGCCCTGCTGGCACCGACCTCCCACCCGGTCGCGCAGCCCGCCCCCGGTCCGCTCGGCCACGTCCCCGAGGACTGGCAGCAGCGCCTCAACCAGCCCTGAGCGCAGCCGTACGTCAGGCGTCCGCGCCGGCCCCTGCCTCGGCCTCGGCCCCGGCCCGTACCCCGACCACCCCGGACGGCCCCGCGAGCCCGCGCGAGCGCCGCGACAGCAGCACGTACAGCGCCGCCGTCACCCCGCCCGCGAGCAGGAAGCTGACGTCGATCCCGCCGGTGAGCGCCAGCAGCGGGCCGCGGTAGACGGGGGTGTCGACGGCCAGCAGCCCGACCGCGCTGCCGCCGATCCAGGCGGCCGTCGCCGGGACGTTCCAGCCCGCCCGGTACCAGTAGATGCCGCCGCGGGTGCCCCGGTTGTAGACCTGCAGCGACTGCCGGTCGTAGTCGCCGCGGCAGCGGCGGTGCCCGATCAGCGTGATGACCGCCCAGGGCGCGCCGATCGCGGTGAGCACCAGGACGAACGAGGTGACGGCGGACTGGGCGTTCCACACGAAGTGCCCGAGGAAGACCAGCACGGTCCCCAGCGCGGCGACCACGTAGGTGGCCTGCAGCCGGGTGGCGCGGGGCAGGATGGCGTCCAGGTCCAGGCCCATGCTGTAGAGCATCAGCCCGGTGTTGCCGGCGCTGCCCAGCAGTCCGTTGACCAGCAGCGGCAGCAGGAACCAGGCGGGCGCGCCGGCGATCAGGCCGTGCACGTAGTCGGTGCCGGCGCCGGTGGCGACCGCGGTGAAGGTGCCGAACAGCTGCGGGATCAGCAGGCCGAGGAACAGGCCCCCGGCGGTCGACCACAGCACCCGCCGGCCGGAGTACCGGACGGGCGAGACGTACCGGGTGTAGTCGCCCAGCAGGGTGATGAAGGCGATCGGGCCGCTCAGTCCGGCGGCGACCACCGACAGCAGCCAGGTCGGCCAGAAGCCGCCGAGCAGGTACGTGCCGTGCGCCGAGCCGTCGAAGTGCGGCGCGAAGGCGAACAGCCCGGCCAGCAGCAGTCCGCCCATGGCCCACATCAGGACCCGTTCCAGCTTCAGCAGCAGCCGGTACCCGAACACCGCCGCGGTGGCGCTCAGCGCGGCCAGCACGCTGTACGTGGCGACGTACGCGGCGCCGCTGGTGGGCAGGCCGAGCATCCGGTTGAGTGCGCCGACCACCACGTCGCCGCCGACCCACAGGGCCAGCGCGGTGTAGCCGAGCGACAGCAGCAGGCCGACGACCGAGCCGATCAGCCGGCCGCGGACGCCGAAGAAGGCGCCGGAGCTGGTGGACAGGTTGGTCGCGGTGCGCAGCGAGACCAGGGCCAGCGGCGCGGTGAGCGCGATGCCGAGCACGGTGCCGAGGACGACCGAGGTGGCGGCGGCCCAGAAGGAGAGCCCGAAGGAGACCGGGAGCCAGCCGAAGACGACGACACCGAAGGCGAGGTTGGAGCCGACCAGGATCGACAGCACGTCGCGTGGTGAGCTGGTGCGCTCCTCCTCCGGGATGGTGTCGACGCCGTGCTGTTCGATCAGCGAGTGGCCTGGGGAGGGGGCGTTCTGCTGCGACATGCTCTTCCTGGTGCTCGACCCGGCGGGCGAGGGGACGGCCCGCCGATCCGTCCATGGTCGTCGCCGCCGGTCAGGGCCCACAACGCCCGATCCTCCACGAAACGCGGCCGCGCTCCCGGGGCGGCCTGTACGGTCGCACCAGTGGCCCGACCGGGGGGAGTGCGATGGACGAGGACGCGTGGCGGGCGGTGGCCCGGCTGAACGACTGGCTGACCGGGGACAGCCCCCGTCCGACCGAGCTGCAGCGGGTGCTCCAGGTGCTGAAGGTGAGCGAGGAGGCCGGCGAGGTCGCCGAGGCGGTGATCGGTGCGCTGGGGGCCAATCCGCGCAAGGGCCACTCGCACACTTGGGACGACGTCTCCGCCGAGCTCTGCGACGTGATCATCACCGCGATGGTGGCGCTGACCCGGATCGATCCGGCGCCGGCCGAGCGCTTCCGCACCCACCTGGCGAAGGTCACCGCCCGCTCGCTGCCCTGACCCCTCCGGGCCGTCGGGACGACCCGCGTCCGGTCAGCGGTGGCCGATGGTGAACAGCAGGATCACGAATCCGGCGAACAGATGGGTGCCGGCGATGTAGATCGAGGCCCTGATGAGCATCGCCTTGCGCCGGGCCTTCTCGTCGCGCACCGCGTCCGTCGTCATGCGCTTCAGCGTAAGGCCTGTCTGACAATTCCCGCCGGGCGGTCGGGGGCCGTGTCGGAGATCACCCTGCGCTACAGGGCACCTACGGTGGCGTAGGTCACTTCATGAGGTGAACCATCTCCCTCATGTCGAATTACGCTGACCACCAGGAGACCCTCCACATCCATTCGTACGCGTCGTACGCGGCCCTCGGTGACAGCTTCACCGAAGGGCTCAACGACCCCGGCCCCGACGGCCAGTTCGCCGGCTGGGCCGACCGCCTCGCCGGCCTGCTGGCCGCGCAGCGCCCGGACGGCGCGTTCCAGTACGCCAACCTGGCCGTCCGCGGCCGGCTGCTGGATCAGATCGTGGCCGAGCAGGTGCCGCAGATCCGCCGCATCCAGCCGGATCTGGTGACCCTGTGCGCCGGCGGCAACGACATCCTGCGCCCGGGCAGCGACCCGGACGCGACCGCCGAGCGCTTCGAGGCCGCCGTGGTCGAGTTGCGCGAGCACGCCGGGAAGGTGCTGATCTGCACCGGCTTCGACACCAGGGACGTGCCGGTGCTGCGCCACCTGCGCGGCAAGATCGCCACGTACAACGCGCACCTGCGGGCGATCGCCGACCGCAACGGCTGCGCGGTGGCCGACCTGTGGTCGCTGCGCTCGGTGCACGACCGCCGGGCATGGAGCGACGACCGGCTGCACCTGTCCCCCGAGGGCCACCAGCGGGTCGCCCTGCTGGCCGCCCGCTCGCTGGGTCTGCCGACCGAGCAGGACCCGGAGTCGCCGTGGCCGGCGGCGCCGGTGCTCTCCCCCGCCGACCAGCGCCGGGAGAACCTGCAGTGGGCGCGCACGTACCTGCTGCCGTGGGTGGGCCGCCGGCTGCGCGGCGAGTCCTCGGGCGACCACATCGAGGCCAAGCGCCCCGACCTGCTGCCGCTCTGACCGAGCCGCGCCCCGGGGCGCCGACAGCGCCGACGACACCGACAACGCCGACGGCGCCCCGAAGTCCGGAGGTCCGGAACCGACGCCGGCGGGCCGCACCACCCCTGCCGTGGTGCGGACCGCCGCGTCCGTGCCCGCCCGCCCCTGACGGGGCGGGCGCGGAGGTCGTGATTACTCGACGACCAGCTCGACCTGGATGTTCCCGCGGGTCGCCTTGGAGTACGGGCAGACCTCGTGGGCCTGCTTGACCAGCAGCATCCCGCTCTCGCCGGCCAGGCTGTCCGGGAGCTCCACGCGCAGGACCACCGCGAGGCCGAAGCCGCTCTCGTCCTTGCCGATGGACACCTCGGCGGTCACCGAGATCTCGCCGGTGTCGACCCGGGCCTGCCGGCCGACCAGCCCGAGGGCGCTGGCGAAGCAGGCGGCGTAGCCGGCCGCGAACAGCTGCTCGGGGTTGGTGCCCTCGCCGTTGCCGCCGAGCGCGGGCGGCATCGCCAGCGGCAGGTCCAGCCGGCCGTCCGAGCTGACCGTGCGGCCCTCCCGGCCGTTCGCCGTGGCCACTGCGGTGTAGAGCGCGTCCATCTGGGGTTCCCTTCTCGCCTCGGCGACCGGTCCCGGCCGCCCCACGACCAGAAGTGAAGCACACAATTTAATTGCGCACAACTGAATCGCTCGCCATGAGGCGGCCCGATACCCTTGGAGCCATGACCACGCTTCCCGAGATCCCGGACGAGGACCTGCTCCGCCTCGACCACCAGATCTGCTTCTCGCTGCACGCGGCATCCCGCGCCTTCGGCGGCCTCTACCGGGACGCCCTCAAGGACCTCGGCCTGACCTACCCGCAGTACCTGGCGATGATGGTGCTCTGGGAGCACGGCACCCTGCCGGTCAAGCGCATCGGCGAGCACCTGCGCCTGGACTCCGGCACGCTGTCCCCCCTGCTGAAGCGCCTGGAGGCGGCCGGCCTGGTGCGCCGCGAGCGCAGCCCGGAGGACGAGCGCTCGGTCACCGTCACCCCGACCGAGGCCGGCCTCGCGCTGCGCGAGCAGGCCCTGAACGTCCCGCGCCGGATCCTGGCCGCCACCGGCCTGCCGCTCGAGGACGTGATCGCCCTGCGCACCATGCTGGAGAGCATCACCGCCAACCTCGACAACGAGGTCTGACCCCCGCGGCCCGCCCCGCACGGGCCCCTCGCACGCACGCCGGGCGGCTCAGGACTCGTAGCGCTCCACTTCCTCCACGCTGCGCACCCCGGCCAGGTCCGGGTCCTCGCCGGCCGCCACCCGCGCCCGGCGCTGCCGGAGCAGGTCCCAGCACTGGTCGAGCTGCTCCTCGATGTCCTTCAACTCGCGCTGCTCGGTCGTGGCGTCGATCCGGCCGTCCGCGAGCGCGGCGCGCAGACTGCGCTCCTGCTCCACCATCTCGCCGATCCGCTCCAGGATCCGGCGATCGGCGCCGCCACCCGGGTTCAGCTGCTGCTCCACCGCACACCTCCTTGGCTCGCCTCCCACTCTAGGAATGCCCCGGCCATGTCGCGAGCGCTGCGGAGCGCCCGGACGACCCGGACGGCCCAGTCCCACTTGACACCACGTCAGTCGATTGGCCAGGATCGGTCTCCGGATCAGTTGAAAATGACTTTCACTATCAGGAAGGCCGCCCCATGTCCCTCGACGTCTCCCCCACCCTCCTCGCCAGGGCCGAGCGCAACGAGATCGCCGACGCCGAGTTCGTCGCCACGGTCCGCGAGTCGCTCCCGTACGCCTACCGGCTCGTCGACCGCCTCAGCGGCGAACTCGCTTCCGGCGAAGCCGAGTTCGCCGACAACACGGTCACCCCGAGCGATTCGGAGCGGGCCCAGCTGCTGCGCGCGCTGGCCAGCGACGCGATCCGCGGCGTGCTGGAACGCCACTTCGCCGTCCGCCTCGCCTTCCAGAACTGCCACCGCGTCGCGGTCTTCCGTCCCGGCGCCGAACAGAGCCCCGCCTACCGGGAGTTCACCTCGATCAGGGCCCAACTCCTCAACCAGTCGCCGGAGCTGCGCTCCTGCTGAGCCCGGCTGCTACCGGGCCGACTTGGCGAACGCGGTCACGAACGCCTCGCAGAAGGCCGGCAGATCGGCCGGACGCCGGCTGGAGATGAGTGTGTTGGGGCCGTCGGTGCAGACGTGCACCTCCTCGTCCACCCACACGGCACCGGCGTTCACCAGGTCGGTCCGAATGCTCGGGAACGAGGTGAGCGTACGGCCGCGCACCACGTCCGCCTCCACCAGCGTCCACGGTCCGTGGCAGATCACCGCGACCGGCCGGCCCAGGGTGAAGACGGCGCGGACGAACTCCACCGCCCGCTCGTCGGTGCGCAGCCGGTCGGGGTTGGCCACCCCGCCCGGCAGCACCAGCCCGTCGAACGCCGCCGGCTCGACCTCCCCCACCACCTGGTCCACCGGGAAGGTGTCGGCCCGGTCGAGCCGGTCGAACGCCTGGATCCGCCCGGGCGCGGTGGACAGCAGCCGCGGTGTCCCGCCCGCCTCCTCCACCGCCTGCCAGGCCCGCGTGAGTTCGACCTGCTCGACCCCGACCGGGGCGGCCAGGAAGGCGACCGTACGGCCCTGGAGGGTGATCACCTGCCGCCGCCCGCGCCGCGGCCCAGCGGGTCCGCCGGGTCGCGGCCCATCATGCCGAGCAGCCGGGTCTGGGCGTCCGCGCCGACCGGCACCGGCACCGCGGGCGCGAACACCCCCGACGCGGGCAATTTGTCGGCGTACGGGGTGATCTCCGCCAGCACGAACTCCGCGGCGTCCGGTGCCATCGCGGAGTCCTCGCCGAGCCCCACGGCCAGGTCCCACGCGTGCACCACCGCGTCCACCGTCATCTCCCGGCAGTACCCGTACGCGCCGCGGTCGCCGTACGACAGGTGCACCGTCCGCTCCAGCGCGCCCGGCTCGGCGAACGCCCGGCGGGCCGCCTCGGCCGCGTCCGACCAGGCGGCGGCCGGGTCGTCGCCCAGCACGTCGCCGTCGAACCGGTCGCCGACCTCGGCGACCGTGGACCCGGCGAGCATCGCCGGCACCCACAGCTGCTCGACGGTCAGATGGTTGACCACGTCCCGCACCGTCCAGTCGGTGCACGGCGTAGCCGCGGCCCACTGCCCGGCCCCGGCCGCGACCACCAGCTGACCGAACCGGTCCAGGGCGGCGGCGTACAGGCGGAGCAGTTCCTGCTCGTCCTCAGCGCTGTGACGTGACATGCCTCCACGCAACCACGGATCCCCGGACCGCGCCCGCGCACCGGGAGCACCCTGCGGCGCCCGCCCGCTCGGTAGGCTCGCGTCCATGACCCTCCGCCGGATCACCGTCCTCGGCGAGTGCGTGGCCGACGCCTTCACCGACCACCACCGCGAAACCCGCGGCGGACTGACCCTCCGGGTGCACCCCGGCGGCGGCCCCGCCAACACCGCGGTGGCCCTGGCCCGGCTCGGCACGCCCACCCGCTTCCTCGGCCGGCTCTCCACCGACGTCTTCGGCCGCCTCTTCCGCGAGCACCTCACCGCGTCCGGCGTCGACGTCTCCGGCTGCGTCACGGCCGCCGAGCCCAGCACCCTGGCCGTCGCCGACCTGGACGGGCAGGGCCGGGCGGAGTACTCCTTCCACGCCTCGGGCACCGCCGACTGGCAGTGGACCCCCGCCGAGCTGGCCCAGGAGCCGGCCGGCGACCCGTGCGCCGTGCACACCGGCTCCCTGGCCCTGGTCCGGCCGCCCGGCGGCACGGTGGTCGAGGATTTCCTGGCCCGTGCCGCCGAACGTGCGACGGTGTCGATCGACCCCAACGTCCGCACCCTGCTGGTCGACCCCACCGCCTACCGGGCCCGCCTGGAGCACTGGTGCGAGCTGGCCGACCTGCTGCGGCTGAGCGAGGACGACCTCGCCGAACTCCTGCCCGGCACCCCACCCGAAGCCGCCTGCCGGCGCTGGCACACCGCCGGCGTCCCCCTCGTGGTCGTCACCCTGGGCGCACGAGGCGCACTCCTCTCACTGCACGGCGAACAGGTGACCGTACCCGCTCCCCCGGTCACCATTGCGGACACCGTCGGCGCAGGCGACGCCTTCACCGCCGGACTGCTCCACCACCTGGCCGGCCAGGGCCTCCTCGGCGGCCGCCTGAACCACCTCGACCTGCCCCACCTCACCGCCGCCGCCCACTTCGCCACCCACGTCGCCGCCCTCACCTGCGCCGCCCCCGGCGCCGACCCACCATGGGCCCACCAGCTCTGACGCCGCCGGCGGGCCCAACCGCGGCCGCGCTCAGTCCACCGGCGCCTTCTCCCGCAGCAGTTCGACGAAGGCCCGCATCCACCCCGGGTGGTCCGGCCAGGCCCGGGCCGACACCAGCACGCCGTCGACCACCGCCTCGCCGTCCACGTACGCGGCGCCGGCCGCCGCCACGTCGGGCTCCAGCGCCGGGTACGCGGCCGTCCGCCGCCCGGCCAGCGCGCCGCCCCGCAGGGTGATCAGCGGGCCGTGGCAGATCTGGGCGACGGGCTTGTCCAGGTCGAAGAAGTGGGCGCAGATCCGCTGCACCTCGGGGTCGTTGCGCAGGTACTCCGGGGCCCGGCCGCCGGGCAGTACCAGGGCGACGTACGCGGCCGGGTCCACCTCGGCGAAGGCCAGGTCGGCGGGCCAGGTGTACCCGGGCTTCTCGGTGTAGGTGTCGAAGCCCTCCACGAAGTCGTGCACCACGAACTGCAGCTTCTTGCGGCTAGGCGCGGCGACGTGGACCTCGTAGCCCTCCTCGCGCAGGCGCTGGTAGGGGTAGAGGACCTCCAGCGACTCGGCCGCGTCGCCGGTGACGATGAGGATCTTGGCTGCCATGTCCGGTGGTTCCGTCCCTTCGTCGGCCCGTGCCGGGTGCCGCCGTCGGGGCGGCCGCCGTCACGGGGAATGCCTGGCCCACCTTGCCCGCTGACGGACCGTCGGACAACGGGGCGCGCGGGGCACACCCACCGCGCACCGCCGCACTCCCGTGCGCCCTTGCGGCCATCGCGCCCGGCCCGCACGAGTCGGACGCGGACGGGCGGACCGCGGGGGTGGCCCGACCGGACGCGCTCCACGGGCGCGCGGGGCCCGGCGCGCCTAGCGTGCTGGCAGGGTCCGTCGTCGGGAGGTCGTCATGCAGCACTCGCACATCGTGGACTCCGTCACCGTCGCCAACCTGCGCGATCTGGGCGGCATCGCCCTCCCGGACGGCTCCCGGACCCGCCCCGGCCTCGCCTTCCGCTCCGGCCAGCTCGACCGGCTGGACCCGTCCGGCGACCCGATGTTCGCCGCCCTCGGCATCCGTACGGTGATCGACCTGCGCACCCAGCAGGAGCGCTCCGCCCGCCCGGACCGGATGCCCGGCGGGGCGCACCTGCTGGTCGCCGACGTGCTGGCCGACACCGCCGGGACGGGCGCCACCGCCGCGCTGGCCGCCGCCATGGGCGACCCGGCCGCGGCCAACCGGGTGCTCGGCAACGGGCGCGCCGAGCGGGCGCTGACCGAGGACTACCGGGCCTTCGTCACCTGCGCCTCGGCCCGCCAGGCGTACAAGCACCTGATCACGGCGCTCGCCCACAAGGGCGGCGGCCCGGTGCTGTTCCACTGCACCGCGGGCAAGGACCGGACCGGGTGGGGCGCCTCGCTGGTGCTGATGCTGCTCGGCGCGGACGAAGCCACGGTGCGCGGCGAGTACCTGTCGGTCAACGCGGCGGTGCGGGCGGAGTTCGCGCCGGCCATCGCCGAGTTCGTGGCGGCGGGCGGTGACCCGGAGATCGCGGACGCGGTGCTCTCGGTCCGCCCGGGCTACCTGGCGGCCGCCCTGGAGACCATGACCGACCTGTGGGGCGACGTGGAGAGCTACGCCCGGGCCGGCCTGGGCCTCAAGGACGAGACGCTGGACAGCCTGCGCGAACGGCTGGCCGTGACCGCCTGAGACCTGGCGGCGGTTTGAAGACGGACCCCAGGATCAGCGACCTGCCGTCCAGGCGAGCAGCTGCTCCGCGGTCCAGGTGGTGACGATCCGGTCCGGGCCGAGCCCGGCGACCGCTGCGCGTTCGCATCCGCTGCCCTGCCAGTCCAGTTGGCCGGGCGCGTGGGCGTCGGTGTCGATCGAGAACAGGCAGCCGGCGTCGACCGCGAGCGGCAGCAGCCGGGACGGCGGGTCGCGGCGGTCCGGGCGGCAGTTGATCTCGACCGCCGTCCCGCTCTCGGCGCAGGCGGCGAACACCGCCTCGGCGTCGAACGCCGACTCCGGCCGGGGTTTGTCGCCCAGGCGCCGCCCGGTGCAGTGGCCGAGCACGTCGACCAGCGGGTTGCGGACGGCGGCCAGCATCCGACGGGTCATCGCGGCCCGGTCCATCCGCAGCTTGGAGTGGACCGAGGCGACCACCACGTCCAGGCGGGCCAGCAGCTCGTCCTCCTGGTCGAGCGCGCCGTCGTCGAGGATGTCGCACTCGATCCCGGTGAGCAGCCGGAACGGCGCCAGGTCGGCGTTGAGCGCCGCCACCGCGTCGAGTTGCTCGCGCAGCCGCTCGGCGCTCAGTCCGCGGGCGACCGTCAGCCGGGGCGAGTGGTCGGTGAGGACGGCCCACTCGTGGCCGAGTTCGCGGGCGGTACGGGCCATCAGCGCGATCGGGCTGCTGCCGTCGGACCAGTCCGAGTGCAGGTGGCAGTCGCCGCGGACGGCGGCCCGCAGCTCGGCGCCGGCCGGCGGGACGGTCAGGTCGGCGCGCGCCTCGACCTCCGCCAGGTAGGCGGGCAGCTGTCCGGCCGAGGCCTCGGCGATGACCTGCGCGGTGACCGGGCCGACCCCGGGCAGCCGGGCGGCCCGGCCGGCGTCCACCGGCCCGTCGGGCAGGCGGGCGGCCGCCTCGGCGGCCGTGCGGAAGGCCTTCACCCGGTAGGGGGAGGCCTGTTCGCGTTCCAGCAGGAAGGCGATCCGTTCCAGCGCGGTGACCGGGTCCATGCCGCCAGTTTCGCCGCCGCCTGCCGGGCCCGCGCTGCGAGCGGATCACCCGGAAGTCTTGTTGACAGGCGGTCTAATTGCTTTACTCCTCCTGGAGCCCACCGCCGCCACTCCCCCACCACGCCCCGCCCTCACGTCCCGGAGCAGCCGCATGCCGCACGCCCCCAGCCGCACCGCCGACCGCACCGCCGACCGCACCGCCGACCGCACCGCCGACCGCACCGCCGACCGCGAGCAGAACGCCGCCCGCCTGCTGCGCGCCTCCGCCCGGCACTCCTACGACCCGCTCACCGAGATCGACTGGGACACCCCCCTCGACCCGGACCAATTCGCGCTCGCCCCGCACCGGGTCTCGCTCTACGGCACCCCGCTCTGGGACCGCCTCGACCCCCGGCAGCAGGCCCGGCTGAGCGTCCACCAGCTGGCCAGCACCACCTGCGCCGGCATCTGGTTCGAACTGATCCTGATGGAGGGCCTGGTCCGGCACGCGTACGACGGCGACCTCGCCACCCAGCACACCCGGTACGCCCTCACCGAGGTCGCCGACGAGTGCCGCCACTCCACCATGTTCGCCCGCTACATCGCCGCCACCGGCTACCCCTCGGCCCGGCCCACCACCCGCGCCCAGCGCCTCGGCCGCCTGCACATGCGGCTCAACGACACCACCATGACCTTCGCCGGCGCGATCTTCGTCGAGGAGTTCACCGACGCGATGCAGCGGGAGATGATCCGCGACGAGAGCCTGCAGCCGCTCGGCCGGGCCGTCGCCCGGATCCACGTCATCGAGGAGGCCCGCCACATCGGCTACGCCAAGCCCGAACTCGAACGCCGCTGGGCCAGGATGAGCGCCCCGCGCCGCGCCGTGTTCCGCCGTGCCCTCGCCTACCTCGCCCACCAGTCCGTCGCCGAGATCGTCCACCCCCGGGTCTACACCCTGGCCGGCCTCGACCCGCGCGAGGCGCAGCGCGCCGCCGCGCAGAACCCGTACTGGCGGCAGACCCGGATCGACTGGTCCCGCAAGGCCGTCGAGTTCTTCACCGAGATCGGCGTCATCGACCGCAGCGTCGAGCGGATGTGGCGCCGGGCCTCGCTCCTGCCCTGACCGGAACGGGGGCGGGACCGGCCACGGGGAGGGCGGGGTCACCTCACCGCCGTCCGCGCCGCCCGGCCCACCCTGCCCTACTCCGTCCCCGCGGCCCGGCGGCCGGGCCGCCCCTCAGTCCCGGACCTCCCGGACCTCCCGGACTCCCCGGACTCGCCGAACTCCGCGTCGACGAAATGCTCACGTGCGTAGCGCCGGAAGCGCTCGCGCCGCCCCGCCGGGTCCGGCAGGCCGGAGCGGACGGTCTCGGCGTTCGGTGTCGCGGACAGCACTCGTGGCTTCATCGGCGGACCTCCCCTGATCGGTCGGGCTGACGTGCCCCACCAGCAAACGCGCCGGCGCCACCGGTGATCAATGCGTAGCGCTACCCATCCGGCGGCGCTAACCCTGGGTACCGCCGCCGTCCGCCGCCCGGGCCAGCGCCTCCCGCAGCTGTGCCCGCCCGACGCCGAGCTTGCGCAGCGCGCTCGCCACGTGGTGCTCGACGGTCCGCGGCGACAGGAACAGCGCCTGCGCGACGTCCTGGTTGCTGGCGCCCTGGGCGACCAGCTCCGCCACCTGCCGCTCGCGCGGCGAGAGGCCCTCGCCGTAGCCGCGTCGGCCGGGCGAGGCGATCCGGCCGAGCCGCAGGTCGCGGCGGACGTGCCGGCAGCGCGCGGCGTCCGAGGCGGCGCCGAGCGCGCCGAACGCGTCCTCGGCCGCGGCGAGCCGCTCGGCCGCGTCGGCGGGGTCGCGCTCGGCGAGGGCGCGGGCCAGCCGCTCCTCGGCCCGGACCGCCTCGTACGGGCGGCCGATCGCCCGCCAGCGGTCGCCGGCCTGCCGGTAGGCGGCGGCCGCCGCCTGCGGGTCCGGCCCGTCGAGCAGCAGGCCGCGGGCCAGGGCGAGGGCGGCCGAGGCGGCGGGGGCGTCGACGGTGGTGAGGCGGTCGGCGGCGTCCGCGGTGAGCCGTTCGGCGCCGGTCCGGTCGCCGGCGGCGAGGGCGGTCTCCACCGCGACCGGCAGCAGGTCGGCGGCGCGCGCCCAGGCGTCGGCGGCGCGCAGCGCGACGAGGGCGGGTGCGAGGGTGGCGGCGGCCTGGGCGGTGTCGCCCTCGGCGAGCCGCAGGGCGGCCAGTCCGGCGGCGGCCCGCAGGGCCACGGTGACCTGGGTCTCCCGTTCGCCGTAGGCCGTGGCGGCGGCGAACTCCCGCTGGGCGTGGGCGAGTCGGCCGCGTGCGGCGGCGAGGCGGCCGAGCAGCAGGGCGCGTTCGGCGCCGGCCATGGCGATTTCGGGGAACTCGGCGCCGAGCGCCGCGAAGCGTTCCTCGAGGCCGTCCCACCGGCCGACCAGCCCGTCCAGCCGGAGCTGGGCGATCCGGCTGTAGCACTCCAGGTACGGGATGGCGGCGAGCCGGGCCAGTTGGCGGCTCTCGGCGAGCAGCCGGGCGGCCCGGGCGTCGTGGCCGAGGTCGAGGGCGAGGTCGCCGGTGTTGAACAGCGCGCGGGTGGTCTGCCGGACGATCTCCGGGTGGTCCGAGGTGCGCGGCAGCAGGTCGAGTTCGGGCCAGAGGTCGGGGTCGCCGCCGCGGGCCCGCAGGGTGAGCCGGGTGGCGCGGACGGCGGCGGAGACCTCCGGGTCGGGGTGGTCGGCGAGGGCCTTCTCGGCGCGGGCCATCCAGTCGGCCGCGCGCTCGCCGGCGCCGTCGCGTTCGTTCATGGCGACCGCGACCATGGCCCGGGCGGCCCGGGCCGGGCGTTCGGCCAGCTCGTCGACGGCCTGCTCGATCTGGGTGAACCCGGCGCGGTCGCCCGCGTGGGTGGCCATCAGCATGCCGAGGCTGAACCGGATCTCGCCGCGGTCGGCGACCGGCAGCCGGGGGTCGGCGACGATCTCGGTGAGGGTCCTGGTGCTGGCGGCCGGGTCGACGCCGTCGGCGGCGATCCGGGACAGCGCGAGGGCGGACCGGCCGCGCCGGTCGGCGTCCAGGTCGCCGTCGGCGAGCAGCCCGCGCAGCAGGGCGCCGGCGCTGCCGGTGTCGCCCCGGGCGACGGCCTGCTCGGCGGCGGCCCAGGCGACCTCCTGCCAGGCGTGGCGGTCGCCGAGGGCGCAGGTGTGGTGGGCGATCTGGACCAGCGGCTGCGGGTCGCGGGCGGTGAGGGCGGCGACGGCCCGCCGGTGCAGCACGGCCCGCACCGGTCCCGGGGTGCGGCGGTAGGCGACCTGCTGGGCCAGCGTGTGCCGGAAGGCGTACCGGGCCGGGGGCTGCTCGTGCAGGGCGGCGGCGCGCAGCGCCTCGATCAGGCCCTCGGCGGTGGTGGCGGGGTCGAGCGCGGCGACGGCGGCGATCAGCTCCTCGTCGGCGGGCACGCCGAGCACGGCGACCGCCTCGACCACTGCGGCGGCCTTCGGGCCGAGCGCGGCGAGGCGCTCGGTGACGGCGTCGCGCAGGCCGCGCGGGACCTCGGAGTGCTCCAGGTCGGACGCGAGGTCGGCGGCGTCGGTCAGGTCGGCGGGCTCGCCCTGCTCGCCGAGGGTGATCAGGTCCTCCTCGGCCACCAGCGGCAGGCCCTCGCTGCGGTCGTACAGCACTCGGGCGAGCGCGGGGGTGGCGCGGGTCCCGAGGGCGGCCCGGGCCAGGTCGTGCACCTCGGACTCGGCGAGCGGGCCGAGCCGTACCAGCGCGCCGCCGACGCCGGGCGGGCGGCGGTAGGCGGCGCCCAGTGCGGGGGTGTCGGGCGGGAGGTCCTCGTCGCGGTAGGTGAGCACCAGGGTGAGGCCGGGGGGCAGGTCGCGGGCGAGCAGCAGCAGGAGTTCACGGGTCGCCTCGTCCACCCAGTGCACGTCCTCGACCACCAGCACCGCCTCGCCGAGGGCGCCGAGCACCGCCCGGACGGCCCGGACCAGCCGGTGCCGTTCGGCGGCGGGGTCGCCCGGGGCGGGCGGGGGCGGCGGCAGCAGCTCGGCGAGGTCGGGCAGCAGCGGGGCGAGCGCGCCGGCACTGGGCGGGATCTGCCGGACCGGCGGCAGCAGCGGTCCGATCCCGCGCAGCGCGTCGACCACCGGGCCGAACGGAAGCGGTTCGCGCAGCGGGTGGCAGAAGCCGGTCAGCACCCGCCGGCCGGACTCCGCGACCGCCTCGGTGACCAGCCGTGACTTCCCGATCCCGGCCTCGCCCTCGACCAGCACCACGGCGGGCGGCCGGCGCAGCGCCTCCACCAGCCGGGCCAGCTCGCGGCGCCGCCCGACGAACCCGAATCCGGCGCCCGCCGCCCGCGGTTCCTCCGCCCGCCTCACCACGGGCGCATCCGTTGGAGCCGTCCGGCGGCGCGGCGGCAGCGGTCGGGGCGGGTTGCGGCCATGCGCCCATGATGCCGCCCCGACCGCCCGCGATCACCCCCCGGGGTCCCGCCCGGGCCGACTTGGGCGGCGATCGGTCGATCTCCGCGGGAACACTGGCGCCGGCCCCGCCGCGGGCGGACGATCGGGGGGTGACCACAACGGGCGAGGCCGGCGCGATCCGGCTGGGGACGGCGGGCGGCCGCTGGGTGGTCCTGGCCACGGTGCTGGGCTCGGGCATGGCGATGCTCGACGGGACGGTCGTCAACGTCGCGCTGCCCCGGATCGGCGAGGACCTCGGCGCCTCGCTCGCCTCCCTGCAGTGGACCGTCAACGCCTACATGCTCACCCTGGCCGCGCTGATCCTGCTCGGCGGTTCGCTCGGCGACCGGTACGGGCGGCGGCGGGTGTTCCTGATCGGCGTCTGCTGGTTCGCCGTCGCGTCGGCGATCTGCGCCGCCGCGCCGACCATCCAGGTACTGATCCTGGCGCGGGCGCTGCAGGGCATCGGCGGCGCGCTGCTGACGCCGGGTTCGCTGGCGATGCTGCAGGCGGTGTTCCATCCGGACGACCGGGCGGCCGCGGTGGGCGCCTGGTCGGGCCTGGGCGGTGTGGCGGCGGCGGTCGGCCCGTTCCTGGGCGGCTGGCTGGTGACCGGCCCGGGCTGGCGGTGGATCTTCCTGCTGAACGTGCCGCTGGCCGTGGTGGTGATCGCGGTGACGGCCCGGCACGTACCGGAGACCCGCGACCCGGAGCAGTCCGGCCGCTTCGACGTGCTCGGCGCGGTGCTCGCCGCCCTCGCGCTCGGCGGGGTGACCTACGCCCTCACCGAGCCGGGCCGCACCTTCGCGCTGCTGCTCGGCGTCGCCGGGGTGGCCTGCGGCGTGGCGTTCGTCCTGGTCGAGCGGCGCGCGGCGCAGCCGATGCTGCCGCTGACGCTGTTCCGCTCGCGGCTGTTCAGCTCGGTCAACGTGGTGACGCTCTGCGTGTACGGCGCGTTCAGCGGCGTGTTCCTGCTGCTGACCGTGCAGTTGCAGATCGTTTCCGGGTTCAGCCCGCTGGTCGCGGGCGTGGCGCTGGTGCCGATCACCGTGCTGATGCTGGCGTTCTCCAGCCGGGCCGGGGCGCTCGGCCGGCGGATCGGCCCGCGGGTGCCGCTGACGGTGGGGCCGATGCTGTGTGCGGCCGGGGTGCTGCTGATGCTGCGGATCGGGTCGGACGCCTCGTACTGGACGGACGTGCTGCCCGCGGTCACGGTGCTGGGCTGCGGGATGACACTGCTGGTGGCGCCGCTGACCGCGACCGTGCTGGCGGCGGTGGAGGTGCGGCACGCCGGGATCGCCAGCGGGGTGAACAACGCCGCGGCCCGCGCTGCCGGCCTGCTGGCGGTGGCGGCGCTGCCGGCGCTGGCCGGGCTCAGCGGCGACGCGTACACCGTCCCGGCCGAGGTGGACGACGCCTTCCACACCGCGATGCTGATCTGCGCCGGCCTGCTGGCGGCCGGCGGCCTGATCGCGCTGACGACCGTCCGGACCAACGTCCTGGACCATGTGGAGCCGCTCGCCGAGCCGGACTGCGACTGGTACTCCGGCCCCACCAGCCCGCCGCTGGACCCCGGCCACGAGTGCCCGACGCACCATCCCGCCACGGCCGCCGAGGGCCACGAGCAACCGCCCCACCGGACCTGACCGGGCCCTGCGCGGCGGCAGACGCCGGACCGGCCCCGCCGCGGGTGCGACGGGGCCGGTCCGGCGTTGCGGTGCCTCTGACCGTCGGAGGACGGTCGGAGGGGGGTCAGAGGATGTCGCCCGGCGCGTACTTCGCGGCGGCCGGGTGGGCGTCGGCGACGGCCTCGATGCGGCGGACCACCTCGGCGACCTGGGCGCCGGCCGCGCCGGTGAAGGAGAGCCGGTCGGCGAGCAGCGCGTCCAGCGCGGCCCGGTCGAGCGGGATCCGCTCGTCGTCGGCGAGGCGGCCGAGCAGCGCGTTCTCGCGGGCGCCCTCGCGCATGGCGAGCGCCGAGGCGACCGCGTGCTCCTTGATGACCTCGTGGGCGGTCTCGCGGCCGACGCCGGCCCGCACCGCGCCCATCAGCACCTTGGTGGTGGCGAGGAACGGCAGGTAGCGGTCGAGCTCGGCCTCGATCACGGCCGGGAAGGCACCGAACTCGTCGAGCACGGTCAGGAAGGTCTCCAGCAGGCCGTCGAAGGCGAAGAACGCGTCCGGCAGCGCCACGCGGCGCACCACGGAGCAGGAGACGTCGCCCTCGTTCCACTGGTCGCCGCCGAGCTCGGCGGTCATCGAGGCGTAGCCGCGCAGGATCACGGCCAGGCCGTTGACCCGCTCGCAGGACCGGGTGTTCATCTTGTGCGGCATCGCGGACGAGCCGACCTGGCCGGCCTTGAAGCCCTCGGTGACCAGCTCGTGGCCGGCCATCAGGCGGATCGTCTTGGCCAGGCTGGACGGCGCGGCGGCGAGCTGCACCAGGGCGGTGACGACCTCGAAGTCCAGCGAGCGCGGGTACACCTGGCCGACCGAGGTCAGCACGTTGTCGAAGCCGAGGTGGCCGGCGACCCGGCGCTCCAGCTCGGCGAGCTTCTCGGCGTCGCCGCCGAGCAGGTCGAGCATGTCCTGGGCGGTGCCGACCGGGCCCTTGATGCCGCGCAGCGGGTAGCGGGCGATCAGCTCCTCGAGGCGGGCGAAGGCGACCAGCAGCTCGTCGGCGACGGTGGCGAAGCGCTTGCCGAGGGTGGTGGCCTGGGCGGCGACGTTGTGCGAACGGCCGGCCATGACCAGCTCGGAGTACTGGGCCGACAGGCGGCCGAGGCGCACCAGCACGGCGACCGTGCGGTCGCGCACGTGCTCCAGGGACTGGCGGATCTGCAGCTGCTCGACGTTCTCGGTGAGGTCCCGAGAGGTCATGCCCTTGTGGATCTGCTCGTGGCCGGCGAGGTCGCTGAACTCCTCGATCCGGGCCTTCACGTCGTGGCGGGTGACCCGCTCCCGGGCGGCGATCGACTCCAGGTCGACCTGGTCGATGACGCGCTCGTAGTCGGCGACGGCGTCGGCCGGCACCTCGATGCCGAGGTCCTGCTGCGCCTTCAGCACGGCGAGCCACAGGTGGCGCTCGAGGACCACCTTGTGCTCGGGGGACCACAGCTGGGCCAGGGTCGCCGAGGCGTACCGGGAGGCCAGGACATTGGGGATCTGGGGCTTCGCGCTCACGCTTCGCAAGCCTAACAGTCGAGGTCAGCCGCGCCGCTGCCGCCCGGCCCCCGGCACGCTGCACCGGTGGAAAACCGGATGAACCGCCCGGCCCCGGGAGGTTAGGGTCCCGCCATGACCCAGCGCACCTTCCGCATCCTCGTCCGCGGCTCCTTCGACGCCCTCACCGAGGAGCAGCGGGCCGGGCTGCTCGCCGAGGCCGCCGAGCACGACGTGCTGAGCGCCGCCTTCACGGCGGTGGGCCATCTCAGCTACGACCTGGCCGCCCGCCCGTTCTTCGCCTTCCGCTTCCTGGAGCACGGCGAGGCCGAGGAGGACATCGCTGCGGCGACCGTCCGGGCCGAGACCGCCGCCGAGCTGTGGCTGACCGACCGCGGCTACGGGTACAAGAACCTGAAGTCCACCGCCGAGGACCTCTCGCTGGCGCCGCTCGGCGCCCGGCAGCGGCGCGCCCGCAACGCCGGCTGAGACGCCGCGGCCGGACCGTCCGGCCGGCGGGGCTCAGAACAGCGCGTCCTGCGCCGCCTCGTCGGGCGGCCGGGCGCGCGCCGTCAGTTCGATCCCCTCGCACCGCTGTGCGGGGATCGCCCGCAGCGCCCAACCGGTGAGCAGCCGGGTGTCCAGCAGCAGCGGCTCGCCGCCCTCGGCCCGGTCCAGGAACAGCCGCCCGCCGATCGCCGGGCGCAGCGCCCCGGCCAGCACGGCGCCGTCGCCGAGCGCCCTGACCTCGCCGTACGCCTCCGGCACCCCGCCGGCCAGCCCGAACAGGTCGACCTGGTCGACCAGCGGTCCGTCCGGCAGCAGCTCGAGGCCGTGTCCGGCCAGCAGGCGCAGCACCTCGCCGCGCAGCTCGCCGAGGCGGCAGTGGCGCTCGGCCGGGCCCGGCAGGTCCCACCAGGCGGCCGACTTCAGGCCGGACGGGATCCGCTCCCGGGCCAGCCCGGCCTGCGCCACGGTCAGCTCGGCCCGGCGCACGGCGGGCAGCCGGCCGCGTCCGACGAAGGTGAACGCCAGCGCCGCCTGCTCCTGCAGCCGCGCGGTGCCGCGCTCCTCGGCGGTCAGGCCGACCTTGAGCAGGCCGTCGCCGAACCAGGCGAGGTAGAGCCGGTAGGTGCGGCCGTCGTCGAAGATCTGGTCCCGGGCCAGGGCGAGGCCGCGGTCGGCGCTCTGGCAGGTGGGGCACTGCACGGTCCGGCTGTCCGCGGCGATCGTCTCCCGGTACGGACAGGGGCGCTGCCGGCCGCCGGTCCACACCCCGGCGCAGCGGCGCGGGCCGGCGATCCGCCAGCCGATCCGCAGCCCCGCACCGACCACCCGGGCGTGCTCGCGCCGGCCGTCGCCCGCGGTCAGCCGCGGTTCGCCGTCGATCCAGCGCAGCCCGGTGACCGTCCACACCCCGTCCACCGCCGACTCCTTCCGCCGGCCCCGACCCTACGCGGTGCCACTGACAACGAACCCGACGACGGGAGCGGGCCTCAGGGCGCGGGCCGCTCCTGGCTGAGCAGTGGGAGGACCTGCCGGCACAGCTGCTCGAGCGCGATCCGCTGGTCGGCGCTGAGGCTGTCGAAGGCCTGCTGGGCGCGGGTCATGTCCTCGCGGATCAGCTCCAGCACGGTGCGGCCCTGCTCGGTGATGGTGACGATCTTGACCCGCCGGTCGGCGGCGGCCGCCTCGCGGTGGGCGAGGCCGAGCGCCTCGAGGCGGTCGACGATGCCGGTGACGTTGGAGGCGTCACAGCCGAGCCGGCCGGCCAGCGCCCGCATCGGGACCGGCTCCAGCACCGACTTGAGCGCCTTGGCCTGGGAGGAGTTCAGCCCGTGCCGCGCCGCGGCCGCGGCGAAGTCCTGGAAGTACGCCGCACCGACGGCGGCCATCGTCTCCATCAGTTCGGCGGTGGAGGGTGCGACGCCGGTCGCTGTGGTGCCCGTGTCCGATGTGCCCATGGCGTCCAGATTAGCGCCCATTGCTTCACCGTCTCCAGTGTTGACTCGGCCAAGCACCTGGGGGCGCCGGCGCTGCTCAGAGCACCAGCTGATCGAACAGGTGCCGCAGCTCGCCCTCGGGGTCGCCGGTCAGCCCGGTGTGCACCGGCCCCGGCTGCACCACGGCGCTGCGCGGCGCGGTCAGCCAGCGGAAGCGCTGACCGGCGTTGTCGCCGGCGGCCGGTCCGGCCTCCGGCCCGCCCGCGCAGACCGCCTCGATCCCGCGCAGCGCCCGCCGCACGCCGGCCACGTCGGCCAGCGGGTCGAGGGCCAGCAGGCGTCCCTGGTCGAGATGGGTGCGCGCACCGAGGTACCCGGCGTGCCGGCAGTACAGCAGCACGCCGATGTTGACGCACTCGCCGCGCTCGACCCGCGGCACCGCCCGGATCAGCGCGTACTCGTAGTCATGCCGGTCCTGCCGCTCCACTCGGCCCACCCCGTCCGCCCCGTCCACCGCCGCCTCCCGAACGTCCATCAGCCCGCCACCTCCGGCAGCCAGTCGCGCGGGCCCGCCAGCCGGGCCGTCAGCTGCGCCGCGTACGCCTCGCGCACCGCCTCGGGCGACTCGAAGCCCGGTTCGTCCTCCAGCCACACCGCCGGGATCGCCGCCACCGCGGCCGCCAGCGCGGCCGGGGCCCGGTCGGCCAGCTCCTCGTCGACGGCCTTGAGGTCGCCGGCGACGTGCCGCAGCGCGTGGTCCGAGGCGTCGTACGGCTTGCGGATCCAGCCGGCCGCGCCGGGCCAGTGGTGGTGGAAGATCAGGCTGGCACCGTGGTCGATCAGCCGCAGCCCGCCGGCCGCGACCAGCAGGTTGGGGTTGCGCCAGGAGCGGTCGACGTTGCCGATCAGCGCGTCGAACCAGAGCACCCGGGCGGCGACGTCCGGGTCGACCTCGAAGCAGAGCGGGTCGAAGTTGAGCGCGCCGCTGACGAACGCCATGCCGAGGTTGGCGCCGCCGCTGGCCCGCATCTGCTCCTGAATCTGCTGCTCCGGCTCGCTGCGGGCGAGCACCGGGTCCAGGTCGACCAGCACCAGTTCGGGCACCGGCAGGCCGAGTCCGCGGCCGAGTTCACCCGCCAGCGCCTCGGCGATCAGCGCCTTGCGGCCCTGCGCGGCGCCGCACCACTTGAGCACGTACAAGCGCCGGTCGTCGGCCTCGATCAGGCCCGGCATCGAGCCGCCTTCGCGCAGTGGCGTCGCGTAACGGACCGCCGTCACCTCGGTGAGCATCCGGAAAGCCTATCGGGCCGCCCCGGTGGCAGCGGCGCTTGGGCCGTGCGAGTGTGGCGAACAGTTGTCCTGGTACGGCACGGACCTGCACGTAGGGGATGAACGATGGAGCGACCTCGGATCCTGATCGTGGGCGGCGGTTTCGCCGGCCTGGAGTGCGCCCGCCGACTGGAGCGCAAGCTCGCGCCCTCCGAGGCGGAGATCTCGCTGGTCACGCCGTTCAGCTACCAGCTCTATCTGCCGCTGCTGCCGCACGTCGCGGCCGGGGTGCTGACGCCCCAGTCGGTGGCGGTCTCGCTGCGCCGCTCGCTGCACCGCACGCACATCGTGCCCGGCGGTGCGATCGGCATCGACCCGCGGTCCAAGGTGGCCGTGGTACGGAAGATCACCGACGAGGTGGTCGCCGAACGGTACGACTACCTGGTGCTCGCGCCGGGCAGTGTGACCCGCACCTTCGACATCCCGGGCCTGCCCGACTACGCGCGCGGCATGAAGACGCTCGCCGAGGCGGCGTACATCCGCGACCACGTGATCTCCCAGCTCGACCTGGCCTCGACCTCGCTGGACGACCGGGAGCGCGAGTCGCGACTGCAGTTCGTGGTGGTCGGCGGCGGCTACGCGGGCACCGAGACGGCGGCCTGTCTGCAGCGCCTGACCACCGCCGCGTCCCGGCGCTACCCGCGGCTGGACGCCCGGCTGATCAAGTGGCACCTGATCGACATCGCCCCGAAGCTGATGCCCGAACTCGGCGACAAGCTCGGCGACACCGCGCTGCAGATCCTGCGGGCCCGCGGGGTGGAAGTCTCCCTCGGCGTGTCGATCGCCGAAGTCGGCGCGGAGAACGTCAAGTTCACCGACGGCCGGTCGCTCCCCTGCCGGACCCTGATCTGGACCGCCGGCGTCACCGCAAGCCCGCTGATCGGCACCCTGGACGCGGAGACCGTGCGCGGCCGGATCGCGGTCACCGCCGAGATGCGGGTCCCGCAGTTCGAAGGGGTGTTCGCGCTCGGCGATGCGGCGGCCGTCCCCGACCTCGCCAAGGGCGACGGCGCGGTCTGCCCGCCCACCGCCCAGCACTCCGCCCGGCAGGGCCGCGCGGTGGCCGACAACCTGGTCGCCGCGCTGCGCGGCCAGCCGCTCCAGCCGTACTTCCACAAGGACCTGGGCCTGGTCGTCGACCTCGGCGGCAAGGACGCCGTCTCCAAGCCGGTCGGCATCGAACTCCACGGCGTCCCGGCCCAGTTGGTGGCCCGCAGCTACCACATGATGGCGATGCGGACCAATGTCGCCAAGTTCCGGGTCGGCGCCAACTGGCTGCTGAACGCGACCGCCGGCGACGACTTCGTCCGGACCGGATTCCTGGCCCGCCAGCCCGCCCGGCTGCGCGACTTCGAGTACACCGACGTCTATCTGAGCAAGGACCAGGTCCGCGAGCACGCCCAGGCGCTGCTGGCGAAGGGGTGAACCGCAACACCCCGAACAACCGCGGCGCTCCCGTCCTGACCTGGGCGGGAGCGCCGACACGCGAGCGCGGCGGTTGGTGCCCGAACCCGTCGGCGGGCGCTAGCGTCCGGCTCCATGCGAGCCCTCCCCCAGCCCCGCCGCCGCACGGTGCTCACCGCCGCCGCGCTCGGCGCCGCCGCCGTCTCCGCCGCACCCGCCGCCCGGGCCGCGGACCTGCCGCCCGCCGCCTCGGTCGCCCAGGAGGTGCGGGACGAGTTCGTGCACAGCTGGGAGGGGTACAAGGCGGCGGCCTGGGGCTACGACGAGGTACGGCCGGTCTCCGGCGGGCACAACGACTTCTTCGCCTCCGGCCGGACCTTCGGCCTGTCCGTCGTCGAGGCGCTGGACACCCTGTGGCTGATGGAGCTCGACCAGGACGTGGCCCTGGCCGCCGACTGGATCGAACAGCACTTCGACCCCGCCCAGGACGCCGACGTCCAGGTCTTCGAGGCGGTGATCCGGCTGGTCGGCGGACTGCTCGCGGGCCACCTGTGCACCGGCCGCCCGGCCCTGCTCACCCGCTGCCGGGAGTTGACCGACCGGCTGCTGCCGGCCTTCACCTCCTCCCCCACCGGCATCCCCTACCGGTACGTCAACCTGCGCACCGGCGCGGTCTCCGGGAAGACCAGCCCGCTGGCCGAAGTGGGCACCAACGTCCTGGAGTTCGGGCTGCTCTCGCAACTCACCGGCGACTCCCGCTACTTCGACGCGGCCAAGCGCGCGTACCTGGCGGTGCTGCTGCGCCGCAGCTCGCTCGGGCTGCTCGGCACCTCGATCGACGTGGAGAGCGGCCGCTGGACCGACACCGTCTCCCGGCTGCCCAACCCGCCGGTGGACTCCTTCGTCGAGTACCTGTGGGCCGGCGGCGAACTGTTCGGCGACGCCGAACTGAGCGGCTGGTACCGGCAGGTGACCGACGCGGTGCTGCAGTACCAGCTGGAGCGGACCGGCGGCGGCGCCTGGTTCCGCCAAGTGGACTACGCCAGCGGGGCGGTGGTCGACCGGGAGGCCTCGGAGCTCGGCTCCTTCTACCCCGGCCTGCTCGGCAAGGGCGGCGACCTGGACCTGGCCCGGGAGCACTTCCGTTCCTGGAGCGCCCAGTTGGACCGCTTCCCGGTGCTGCCCGAGGTGATGGACTACAACACCGGCAAGGTCCGGATGGGCAACAACGACCTGCGTCCCGAGTACGTCAACTCGGCCTTCGACCTGTGGCGGTTGACCGGCGACGACGAGTACCGGCAGGCCGGCTACCGCTACTTCCAGGGCATCCGGGACAACCTCCGGGTCCCCGGCGGCTACACCACCGCCGACGACGTCACCGTCTCGCCGATGCGGCTCAAGGACCTGACGCCCGGCTACTGGTACGCCGAGAACCCCAAGTACCTGTACCTGATGTTCGCGGCGGCGCCGCGCTTCGACTACGCCACCGGTCTGCTGTCGACCGAGGGCAAGCTGCTGCGCGGCGCCGTCCGTCCGAGCTAGGACGCGGCGAGGTAGACGCCGGTGGCGTCCTGGCCCGCGGTGTTCCGGCAGGACCAGTTGCCCGTGGTCTTGGCGTTCATCAGGGTCAGGCACCGGCCGAGCGCCAGCTCGCCGTAGTAGTTCGGGTGGAACGACTCCTGCGTGGCGCCCTGGACGGTGGTGCCGAGGTCCAGGAAGCGGGCCCACTCGCTGGTGGTCGCCGACGGCGCGTTGCTCGGGGTCGCCATCTTCGTCGCCTTCGAGCAGACCTCCCGGCCCTGCAGCATGTCGCGCAGGTCCAGGAACTGCACGCCCTTGGCGGCGGCCACCTGGGCGATCCGGCCGGAGATCTCCGGGACCAGGGTGTCGCGGGCCCAGTCGGAGTCGGCGTCCCAGAACGGGCAGCCGCCGGTGTTGGTGCGGCTCCAGCCGCTCTCCGGGTAGCGGTTCTCCGAGCTGCGCGGGATCGGCGAGGGGTAGGACTGCAGCACGATCCGGTAGCTGCTCGCGGCGTACCCGGCGGCGGACATCACCGCGCGGATCTCGTCCACCGACTTGCCGACACCGGCCATCGCCGCGTCCATCTTGGCGTCCACGGCGGCCTGCTGGTCGTCGTGGCAGTACGACCACCAGATCTCGTAGTCCTGGACGCAGGTGGAGATCACGTCGGCGAAGCCGAGGTCGTTGCCGCCGATCGACAGGGTGATCAGCTTGACGTTGTACTGGGCGGCCACGGCGGCGAGTTGGTCCGCCTGCGGGGCCTCGCCCTTGAACGACTGGCCGCCGTTGGAGGCGCGGAAGACGTTCTGGCTCACGGCACCGGAGCAGGCCAGGTTGATCTGCGCCTGGTTGACCGTGGGGGCGCTGCGCACCTCGGAGACGTCCGAGCGGTCGCAGCCGCTGGCGTAGGTGGAACCGTAGACGCGGCTGCCGTCGTAGCCGCTGCCGGTCCAGGCCCGGTCGGTGCCGTCCCGGCTGCCGCTGGTGGTGTCGCTGTTGCCCTTCCAGCGGCCGGCCTCTCCGGAGATGTAGCTGTCGCCCATCGAGACGGTGGCGGTGGTTCCGGTGCCGGGGCTGGCGACGGCGGGCGTCGCGACGGCGGCGAGGGGCAGAATGAGCGCTGCTGCGGTGAGCAGGGCGAGTGTTCTCGGGGTTGTGCGTCGGCTCTTGGGCACGGCGAACTCCTGCGAACGGCCTTGCGGGGTGGGGTCGCAAGGCACGGGTGAGGGTGAGGCCGCCGGCCGGTGGCGCCAAGAATGTGACATGCACCCGCTTGTTACCGCTAGGTATCTCGCACGGGTAATTCGCTGCGTCACCGACATTTTCGCTGTGTTACCAGCGAGTTTCGATACGCCGCGTAGCACGTCAGACCAGGCGCGAGCCTCCCGTCGGGGGTCCGAGCACCGCCGCCAGGTCCGCCGCCAGCGCGGTTGCCTCCCCCGGCCCGAGGGTGGAGATCGTCAGCCGTACGCCGGGCGGCGACTGCAGCCGGAACCGGGAGCCGGGCGCGGCCACCCAGCCGCGCTGCACCAGCGCGGCGGTCACCGCGGTCTCGTCCCGCACCGGCAGCCAGACGTTGAGCCCGCTCGCGCCGTGGCCGCGCAGCCCGTGCGCGGCGAGCGCAGCGAGCAGGCCCTCGCGGCGGCGGCGGTAGGCGGCGGCGACCTCGGCGGCCGGGGCGGCGTCGGTGCGCCACAGGTGCGCGACCGCGCGCTGGAGCAGGTGGCTGACCCAGCCGGCGTCCAGCCGCTGGCGGCCGAGCACCCGGGCGACGGTGTCGGCGTCGCCGATCGCGACCGAGACCCGCAGGTCCGGGGCGAAGGCCTTGGCGGCGGAGCGCACCAGCACCCAGCGCTCGACCGTGGTACGCCCGTCGGGCCCGGCGGCGAGCGAGCGGAAGGGCTGGTCGACCATGCCGTGGCCGTGGTCGTCCTCGATCAGCAGGGTGGCCGGATGCTCGGCCAGCACGGCGCGCAGGGCCGCCGCGCGCTCCGGGGTGAGGGCGGCGCCGGTCGGGTTCTGGGCGCGGCTGGTGACGATCAGCGCGCGGGCGCCGGCCTCCAGCGCGGCGGCCACCGCCTCGGGCCGCGGGCCCTCGTCGTCGAGCGCCACCGCTGCGGTGCGCAGGCCCCGCGCGGGCAGCAGGTCGAGCAGGCTGCCCCAGCCCGGGTCCTCCACGGCCACCAGGTCGCCGGGGCGCAGCGCGACGGCGAGCACCCGGTCGATGGTGTCCAGCGCGCCGGAGCAGACCGCGAGGGCGCCCTCCGGCGCGCCGTCGGCGGCGAAGGAAGCGCGGGCCAGCTCCAGCAGTTCGGGGTCGGCGGCCGGGTGGCCGTAGAGCACCGGCGGGCCCTCGGCGGCGGCCGCCAGGGCGGGGCCGAGCGGCGGCAGCAGCGCCGGGTCCGGGTTGCCGGTGGACAGGTCGCGGGCACCCGCCGGGACGGGGATGCGGACCTCGTCGCGCGGGGTGGTGACCGGCCGGGGCCGCACCCGGCTGCCCTTGCGGCCGGCGGTCTCGATGACGCCGCGCTCGCGCAGCAGCCGGTAGGCGGCGGCGACGGTGTTGGGGTTGACGCCGAGGTCGACCGCCAGCTCGCGCAGCGGGGGCAGCGCGGCGCCCGGGGCGAGCTCCCCGGCGGCGACCGCGCGTTCGACGTCGGCGGCGATCTCGTTGGCGCGCCGACCAGTGATCCGATACTCTCCTAGCACAAACACAATTATGCACTAGTACAGAGGGGGATGTCATGTCGGACGCATCCTACGCCCGCAACGCGCGGACCACGCCGACCCGCGACCGCGAGCGGGCCGGCTGGGACAAGGAGACGGTGAACGCCATCCTGGACGCCGGACTGGTCTGCCACCTGGGATTCGTCGCCGACGGCGCGCCGGTCGTCCTCCCCACCATCTACGCCCGGGTCGGCGAGCGGCTGTACATCCACGGCTCCACCGGCAGCCGCCCGATGCGCGGCGCCTCCGTCGACCAGGGCATGCCGGTCTGCGTCACCGTCACCCACCTCGACGGCCTGGTGCTCACCAAGTCCGCGTTCAACCACTCCGTCAACTACCGCTCGGTGGTGGCGCACGGCATCGCGTACCAGGTGACCGACCCGGACGAGCTGACCCTCGCGCTGGACGCGCTGGTCGACCAGACCGTGCCCGGCCGCTCCCGCGAGGTCCGCCCGGCCAACGCCAAGGAGCGGGCCGCCACCCGGGTGATCCGGCTCGACCTGGACGAGGTCTCCGCCAAGAGCCGCACCGGCGGCACCGGCGAGGACGAGGACGACCTCGACCTGCCGTACTGGGCCGGCGTCGTCCCGGTCACCACCGCGTACGGCACGCCCGAGCCCGCCCCGCACTCCACCGTCCCGGCGCCGGCCAACCTGCCGTCGAGCCGGGCCGCGGTCTGAGGAGGAACCTGTGCTGATCCGTTCCTGGGACCGGGGCACCGACGCCGAGTGGCGGGCCTGGATGGCCGGCCGCGACTTCGGCACCCTCGCCGCCAACGGGCCCGACGGTCCGGTGCTGGTCCCCACCCATTTCGTGCTGGACGCCGACCGCGGCGAGATCCTGCTGCACCTGGCCGCCCCCAACCCGTTCCGGTCCGCGATCCGGGCCGACCCGCGGGTGGTCCTCGCCGTCACCGACGACTACGCCTTCGCCCCCGGCCACTGGCGCGGCGGTACGCCGACCAGCTACTACACCTCGGTCCAGTTCCACTGCACCGCGGAGGCGGTCGAGGACGCGGCCGGCAAGGCGGAGATCCTCAACCGCCAGCTCGCGCACTTCCAGCCGGAGACCCCGGACGTGCGGGTGGTGCCCGGCGCCGAGCCGTACGGACCCCGGCTGTCCGGCCTGTTCGGGCTGCGGCTGACCGTGCGCGAGGTGCGGGCCAAGTTCAAGTACGACGACAAGCTGCCGCTCGACCAGCAGGCCGCCCTCGCCGAACGGCTGGCCGACCGCGGCGAGGGCGCGGACCCGGCCGTCCGGGCGCAGCTGCTGCGCCGCCACGCGCGGCGGGCCGGCGGCTGCCCGATCGACTGACGGCGCGTCCGCCCCGGCCGGTCGGGCCCGGTGCGGCGGGCCGTCGTCCGATCGGCCGCTGAACGCGCGCCCCGGACCGGGGGCTGATGGAATGTGAGGTGATCTCCGTCCGCCCCCGGCCGCGCAGGTGGGCCGCCTCACCCCCGGGAGCCCTTGCTGTCCACCGCACCCGTGCCGCACACCTCCGCGCAGGAGCACCTCGGCCACATCGTGTTCATCTCGGCGGCGGCCGCGATGGGCGGCTTCCTGTTCGGCTACGACAGCGCGGTCATCAACGGCGCGGTGACGGGCATCCAGAAGCACTTCGGCGTGGGCAACGGCGAGACCGCCTTCGTGGTGGCGATCGCCCTGCTGGGTTCGGCCGCCGGCGCGGTGATCGCCGGCCGGCTGGCCGACCACCTGGGCCGGGTCCGCACCATGCTGCTGGCCGCCACGCTGTTCGCGATCAGCGGCGTCGGCTCGATGTTCCCGCCCTCCATCGGCCTGCTCGGCTTCTGGCGGGTGGTCGGCGGCATCGCCATCGGCATCGCCTCGGTCATCGCCCCGACCTACATCGCCGAGGTCGCCCCCACCGCGTACCGCGGCCGGCTCGCGTCCTTCCAGCAGCTGGCCATCGTGCTCGGCATCACCATCTCCCAGCTGGCCAACTACGCGCTCAACCAGGCCGCCGGCGGCGAGTCCACCAACGACCTCGGCGGCATCCAGGCCTGGCAGTGGATGCTCGGCGTGGAGGCGATCCCGGCCCTGGTCTACGGGCTGATGGCGCTCGCCATCCCCGAGTCCCCGCGCTACCTGATCGCCGACCGCCGCGAGGCGCAGGCCCGCGAGGTGCTGGCCGAGGTCGAGGGCCCAGGCGTCGACCTGGACGCGCGGATCGCCGAGATCCGGGCCGTCCTCGACACCACTCACAAGCCGCGTGCCAAGGATCTGCTCGGCGGCCGCCTCGGCCTGCTGCCGATCGTCTGGATCGGCATCGGCGCCTCGGTGTTCCAGCAGTTCGTCGGCATCAACGTGATCTTCTACTACTCGTCGTTCCTCTGGCAGTCGGTCGGCATCAACGAGTCCAACTCGCTGCTGATCAGCCTCTCCACCTCGATCATCAACGTGATCGGCACGGTGATCGCCATGGTGCTGGTCGACCGGATCGGGCGAAAGCCGCTCGCCCTCGCCGGCTCGGCCGGCATGGCCGCCTCGCTCTCCGTCGCGGCCTGGGCCTTCTCCTTCCGCGAGGGCACCGGCGACAGCGCGACCCTCGCCAACACCTACGCCACCGTCGCCCTGGTCGCCGCCCATGTCTTCGTGTTCTGCTTCGCCTTCTCCTGGGGCGTGGTGGTCTGGGTGCTGCTCGGCGAGATGTTCCCGAACAAGATCCGGGCGCTGGCCCTCTCGGTCGCCGCCTCCGCCCAGTGGATCGCCAACTGGGCGATCACCGTCAGCTTCCCCGACCTGGCGGACTGGAACCTGTCCGCGACGTACGCCATCTACGCCGCGTTCGCCCTGCTCTCCATTCCCTTCGTGGTCTTCTTCATCAAGGAGACCAAGGGCCGCGCCCTGGAGGAGATGGGCTGACCGCGACCGATCGGCCCTGCTCCCCCACGACACCCCCCGGGCGGGACGACCCCGCCGCCCCGCCAACGCCGAACCGACGGAGAGGTCATGGGCAACCCCCGGCAGAACGTCACCTTCCCCAGCAACGGCCGCACCGCCCACGGGTACCTGGCCATGCCGCCGAAGAGCATCGGACCGGCCGTCGTGGTCGTCCAGGAGTGGTGGGGGCTGACCGCCCACATCGCCGACATGGCCGACCGCCTCGCCGCCGAGGGCTTCGTCGCCCTCGCCCCGGACCTGTACGGCGGCACCGTCGTCCACGACCGCGCCGAGGCCGCCCGGATGAAGGCCGAACTGCCCGCCCCCCGGGCCGCCCAGGACCTGCGCGGCGCCATCGACTTCCTGCTCGCCCAGCCCGAGGTGGTGGGCGACGCGGTCGGCGCCATCGGCTTCTGCATGGGCGGCGGCCTGGCCCTCGCCCTCGCCGCCCAGGAGGGCGACCGGATCGCCGCCGTCGTGCCCTTCTACGGCCTCCCCGACGACCCGGACTACGACTACCGCGGCCTCACCGCCCACGTCCTCGGCCACTACGCCGAGAACGACCGGTCGTTGCCCGTCCCCGTGGTCGACGAGGCCGCCATCCGCATCGGCGAGGCCACCGACCGCCGCCCCGAGATCCACTTCTACCCCGCCGGCCACGCCTTCATGAACGACGAGAAGCAGCCCTCCAGCTACGACGCCCTCCAGGCCGACACCGCCTGGCGCCGCACCCTCACCTTCCTCTGGGCCCACCTGGGCTAACCGCTGCGATACTTGCCCGGTCGAGGGCGGCGGACGGCGGGAAGCCCGATCAGGGTCCGGCTGAAGGCGTCGGGGTTGGGCGTCAGTGGGTACCAGGGGCGCGGCGGCGGGTAGTCGTCGCGCAGGACGCCCCTCGGGAGCGCCCCAGTGACGAGCATCGGCGGGGCCTCGTCCGGGTGGGCGAGGTGGGCCCAGACCCCGCTGTCCAGCGGCACCACGGCGGCTTCGTCGCCGTCCGGGCGCCAGGGCGTGCCGGTGAGCGGGTGGCGGGGGACGAGGAGGACGTCGGGACGCGGTCGGGGCATCGGGATCCCCGGACCGGCCAGCCCCACGGAGCGGGCGTCGGGCCCGGCCGGCAGGTACCGGCCGACGGCGTGGCCGAGCAGGTCGGCGACGGGGCCGGTCGGGAGGGTCACCGGGCGGTTGTCGGTGACCGCCACGAGGTGGGCCAGCGCGACCCCGACCGCCGCCTCCCAGCGCAAGCTCCACGACCCGTCGAGCTCGACGGGCGGGACGCGGTGCTCGGGGCGCGCCAGGTCGTCCCAGTCGGGGGGCGGTGCGGCGGGGAGCCCCGAGGGGCGGCGTACGACCGCGTCGGGCTCCAGCCACACCGTCTGCCACATCCCGCAGTCGTCCATCCGGGTCGCCACGGCCCACCCGCACCCCCGGCAGGCGAGATTGGGCCCGTCCCGGCCGTCCACCCCCCCCCCGGCAGTACCCGTCGCACTTCTCCGGGATCAGGGCCATGGACCGGGAGTCGCCGGGGGCGATGACGATCCTGTTCCGCGCACCGAAGGAGACGGCGTACACCGGCGCGTACACGCCCTGCCGGGCGGCGGCGTCCGCTCCGACCTAGTCCCACAGCCGCCAGGGCGGTCCGGTGGGCAGGGGGTCGACGGCGTACGTCGCGGGCTCCATCAGGGGAGGGTGGAGCTGCTCCCACGCCCCGTAGTGGGTGTGGACGGGGAGGGCGACCCGGGCCACCGGCGCCGTCAGCTCCGTGCCGCACCCGGCACACACGAACATGTCCAAGCAGGTTCCCTCCCACCCCGGTTGCCCGCGGATCATGCCGCGCCCGCGGGCCGGGGTTCCACCGGATTTCGGACCGGCCCGCGGTGCGGCTCGGCGGTACGGCCCCTGATCAGCCCAGGCGGGCGTCGAGGGCCAGCGACTCGACCAATTCGCCGACCCGGTGCTCGGGCAGGCCGCGGGAGACGAACCAGGCGCCGACGTTGCGGACGTCGCGCTCCAGGAACGACTTGCCGCGCGGGTTGGCGATGACGTCCACGATCTGCGGGACGTCGATGATGACCAGCCGCCCGTCCCTGACCAGGATGTTGTACGCCGACAGGTCGCCGTGCGCGTAGCCATCGGCGGCCAGCACGGAGAGGCTGCGGCCCAGCTGGTCCCACAGGTCCTCGACGTCGGCCTCCTCGGCGCGCAGCTGGGCGAGCCGGGGCGCGGCGGCGCCGCTCGCGTCGCCGACGAACTCCATCAGGATCTCCGTCCCGGTGATCTGCACCGGGTACGGGACGGCCACCCCGGCCGACCAGAGCCGGCACAGGGCCGCGAACTCGGCGGCGGCCCACTGCCCGGCGATGGCCTCCTTGCCGAAGGCGGTGCGCTTGGCCATGGCCCGGCTGACCCGGGACTCCTTGTGCTGGCGGCCCTCCAGGTACCCGGAGTCGCGGTGGAACATCCGGTGCTGGGCGTCGCGGTAGCGCTTGGCGGCCATCAGGGTGCGCCGCTCGGTGCCGGGGACGGAGCGCTCCAGCAGGAAGACGTCCGCCTCCTTGCCGGTCTTGACGATGCCGAGCTCGGTGTCGACGGCGGCCAGCTCGGTCACCACCCAGTCGGGGCGCGGCACGGGCCCCTTCTCGGTGGGGGTGGACTGGTCCCAGGTGGACCAGCGGTCGCCCTCGGGCGGGCCGTCGGTCACCGGGGTCGCGGCGTCGTCGTCGGGCGTGTCGAGGGGGAAGCCGTCGGCGTCGTACGCCGCGGGCTGGAAGTACTCGGAGTACTCGGCCGGGAAGAACTCGGGCTCGTGGTCGTCGAACCGCTCGGACCGGCGGCCGCGCCGGGAGGTGCCCTTGGGGCGGATACGGGAGAAGGAATCGCTGTCGGCAAAGCGCTCGCGCACTGCGGTGGCTCCTGGGAGACGGCCCACCGGTGCGTCGGTCTGCGACGCTTCGTCAGCCGGTGGGCGAGGAACGGAAGAGGAAGGCGTATGGCGCGCATGCAGAAGCGCGCCGCGACGTGGCGGCAACCATCCGGACACACCTCCTCTGTCGTCCGACCCGCCGGAGCGGCGAGAACGGTCACACCCTACCCAGCTGCCCGTCGGACGCAACCGAATTTCCCGGCCGCAAAATCCGTGGACACACCGACCGCGCTCCGCGCATAGTCGCGCGGTGAACAGCCGACGCTTCCCCTGGGCCAGCCGCACCTACCGGATCCAGACCGCGGCGACCGTGGTGAGCGGTTTGGGCAACGCCGCCGCGCCGATCGCCACCGCCTTCGCGGTGCTCGGCCAGGGCGGCGGCGCCGGCGAGGTCGGCTGGGTGACGGCGGCCCGGAACGTCCCTTTGGTACTGCTCCTGCTGATCGGCGGGGCACTGGCCGACCGGCTGCCGCGGCACCGGGTGATGGTCGCCGCCAACCTGTTCAACGCGCTCTCCCAGGCCGTGCTGGCCGCCCTGGTGCTCGCCGGTTCGGCCGAGCTGTGGGCGCTGCTGCTGCTCTCCGCCGCCGGCGGCGCCGGGCAGGCGTTCTACGCACCGGCCGCCGAGGGCGTGATCCTGCAGAGCGTGACCCCGGACCACGCCGGCAAGGCGTTCTCGGTGTTCAAGATGGCGGTGAACGGGGCGCAGATCGGCGGCGCGGCGCTCGGCGGCGCGCTGGTCGGACTGGTCGGCCCGGGCTGGGTGCTGGCGCTGGACGCGCTCTGCTTCGCGGTGGCCGCCGCCCTGCGCGCCCTGCTGCGGGTGGCACCGGCCGACCGGTCGGCGGAGGACCACGGCATGATCCACGAACTGCGGGTCGGCTGGCGGGAGTTCCGCTCCCGCCGGTGGCTGTGGGCGATCGTGGTGCAGTTCGCCGTGGTCAACTCCTGCGTGCTCGCCGTGGAGGCGGTGTACGGCCCGGTGGTGGCCCAGCAGCGGCTCGGCGGCGCCGGGACCTGGGGCATGGCGATGGCCGCGCTCAGCGTCGGCATGGTGACGAGCGGTCTGCTGATGGCCCGCTGGCAGCCGCGCCGGGTGCTGCTGGTCGGCAACGGCGGCGTGTTCCTCTTCGGCCTGCCCGCGCTCGTCCTGGCACTGGCCGCGCCCACCCCGCTGGTGGTCGCGGCGATGTTCCTCTCCGGCGTCGGGGTGACCGTCTTCTCGGTGGGCTGGATGGTGACGCTGCACCAGGAGATCCCCACCGAACTGCTCTCCCGGATCTCCGCTTACGACTCGCTGGGCTCCTTCGCCCTGCTGCCGGTGGGGACGGCGCTCGCCGGCCCGGCCGCAGGCGCCTTCGGGCTCGGCGGCGCGCTGTGGGGCTGTGCGGCGATCACCTTCGCACTGGCCGCGGCCGTTCTGGTCGTCCCCGAGGTCCGCCGGCTCACCCGCACCGCCGGGCAGCCGCACCACGACCCGGCCCCCGTACCGGAACCGGAGTTCCTCACGTCCGGTTGAGTTCCCGGTCACCTCGGGCAACCGACCCGGCCGATCGATCGTCAGACCGGATGACAAGGCCGCCGCCCGGGGGGAGACCCGATGCCCGCACCGCTGCTCTTCCTGGACGTCGACGGAGTGCTCAACCCGGTGTGCCCGCACCCCGACGCCGGCTTCGACAGTCACACCCTGCTCGGCTACACCGTGCTGCTCTCCGCCGA
This sequence comes from Kitasatospora cinereorecta, assembly GCF_024172095.1. Lineage (GTDB taxonomy): Bacteria > Actinomycetota > Actinomycetes > Streptomycetales > Streptomycetaceae > Kitasatospora > Kitasatospora cinereorecta. Next base: position 171,752 of record NZ_JAMZDX010000005.1, read on the forward strand.
GCACGGCGCCTGGCTGCGCGAACTCGCCGGCACCTACGAGCTGGTGTGGGCCACCACCTGGGAGGACGAGGCCAACGTCCACATCGCCCCGCGGCTCGGCCTGCCGGAGCTGCCGGTGGTCCGCTTCAACGGGTACGTCCCGCAGCCGGGCGACCCCCGGGTGCCGCTGATGGAACTGTTCTCGGCCCGCAAGTGGGCGCCGCTGCTGCGCTACGCGGCCGGGCGGCCGTTCGCCTGGCTCGACGACTGCATCCCGCCCCGGCTGGTGCGCAACACGCTGCTGCGCAGCGCCCTGCTGCGCCGCGACCGGCTGCTGCTGCGGGTGGACCCCGGGCAGGGTCTGGACCGCGGCCACGTCGACCGGCTGCTGCACCGGCCGCCGACCACCGGCTTCCTCCGCCGCACCGGTGACCCGCACCCACCGGCCCGCATCGGTGACCCGCACCGGTGACCCGCGCCGGTGATCCACACCGGTGTGGATCACCGGTGGTCCCACCCGCGCGAAGGGACGAACCGGACGCCGGGATAGATTCGAGTCATGCGCATCCGGATCATCGACGCCTTCACCGACCGGCCGTTCGCGGGCAACCCCGCCGCCGTCTGCCTGCTGGACGGGCCCGAGTGGCCCGAGGAGCGCTGGCTGCGCCGGGTCGCGGCCGAGATGAACCTCCCCGAGACGGCCTTCGCCCTGCCGGCCGGCGAACAGCGCTGGGGCCTGCGCTGGTTCACCCCCACCGAGGAGGTGAACCTCTGCGGCCACGCCACCCTGGCCACCGTGCACGCGCTGCGCTCGGACGACCTGCTCGGCGAGGGCTGGGTGCGATTCGAGACCCGCGGCGGCGAGCTGAGCGCCCGCCCGGAGCCGGACGGCTCGATCACCCTGGACTTCCCCGCCAACCCGACCGAGCCCACCGAGCCGCCGGCCGGCCTGGCGGAGGCGCTCGGCCGGCCGGTGCCGGCCGCGTACACCACCGGCGCGCTGGGCGAGCTGATGGTCACCCTGCCCAGCGAGCACGCGGTCCGCGCCCTGGCGCCGGACCTCGGCGCCCTGACCCTGCTGCCCCTTCCCGCGGTGATCGTCACCGCCCCGGCCGACGACCCGACCGCGCCGTACGACTTCGTGTCGCGCAACTTCGCACCGGCGCTGGGCATCCCGGAGGACCCGGTGACCGGCAGCGCGCACACCGCGCTGGCCCCGTTCTGGGCCGCCAGGCTCGGCCGGACCACGGTGACCGGCTACCAGGCCTCGGTCCGCGGCGGCCTGGTGGTGTGCGAGGTGACGGGCGACCGGGTCCTGCTCTCCGGCCGCGCCGTCACCGTGCTGGACGGCACCCTGCACAGCACGCCCTGACCCTCAGGGCTCGGGTCGGCTCAGAGCCGGTGGCGCTCCAGCCGGAGCCCTTCCTCGTCCAGCGGCCCGAACGGCGGGACGGCGGCCGCCAGGGTTCCCGCGGCCGGCACGCCCGCCCAGCGCTGGAGGGTGGCGGTGGCCTCGGCGGCCTCGTCCGGACTCAGCGAGCCGATCTTGGCGCCGTGGTTGGCCCCCGGAGCGGTGTAGACGTGGCTGTCCCGGCTGCCGCGGCCGAGGCCGAAGCGTTCGGCGCCCCACGGGTCGTTCTGGCCGTAGACGAAGATGATCCGCTCGCCGGAGTGCCGCACCCAGCGGTCGATGTCGCGCATCGCCCCGGGGTCGAAGCGCATCGGGATCGAGCGGGGCACGAAACTGCGCGGCGCGTACAGCTGCCGGTAGTCGTAGTGCAGCAGCCCGGCCAGGTGCGAGACGTCGAACGAGGGCGAGCCGAGTTCGGTGCCGGCCTGGTAGTAGTACGCGGTGTAGCCGGCGAGGTCGGCGTCGCTGTTGGCGGTGACGCCGGAGTGCGCGTCCAGCCAGCCGTAGAGCTGGTCGTCGGTGGCGGTGGCGGCGGGGACGACGGCGCAGTCGGCGGCGGTGCTGTACTGCCAGAAGGCCCAGACCACGTCCAGGACGGAGACCTCGTAGCCGCGGTCGGCGCCGCCGATGGTCTCGAAGGTGTTGCCGAGCGCGGCGTTGGCGGCGGCGTAGCGCGGCTCCAGCCGGTCGCGGCGCACCAGGAGTTCGCGCTGGGCGCTCTTCAGGGCGTCCCGGCACTCGGGGGTGCCGACCCGGTCGAAGAAGGCGGTGTAGGCGGAGTCCTCGCGGTCGTCGGCGTCGTCGGGGGCGACGTAGGCGACGGTGCCGTCCACGTCGTGCGGGTAGAAGCGGCGGTGGTAGACCGAGGACATGCCGCCCTTGCTGGCGCCGGTGGAGATCCAGCTGCCGGGGTAGATCCGCTTGAGCGCGGTGATCACCCGGTGGGCGTCGGCGGCGGCCTGCCGGATGCCGGCCTTGGTCCAGTCCGCCGGTTCGGGCCGCGAGGGCGTGAAGTAGCGGTACTCGATGGACACCTGGTTGCCGTCGAGCAGCCGGGTGGGCTCGGTCCGCGAGGGGGTGGTGCCCAGGGTGTAGCCGTTGGTGTAGAAGACGGTCGGGCGGTCCTCGGCCCGGTGCAGCACGCTGATCCGCTGCTGGAAGGTGCCCCGCCAGGGCCGGTCGTGGTCGACGGGCTGGGTGTAGGTCAGCAGGAAGTAGCGGTGCCCGGTGGTGGTGGGTTTCTCCTCGGTGACGGTCATGCCGGGGATCGCGGCCAGCCGCTCCCGGATGTCGGGTCGCTCGGCGGCGGCGGCCGACGGGGCCGGGCCGAGGGCGAGGGCGGGGATCAGCAGGACGGCCGCGAGCAGCGCGCGCAGCAGTGGACGCATCGGCTCTCCCAGTGGACGGGTCGGACAGTGCGACCACCTTGTCGTGGACATGACGCACCGTCAAGCGGCCGTCCGGGTCCACCGTCCGAATCAGCCGGAGCGACCGGATCCGCCGGACGGTGCGTCACCCGGGAGGGCGGACCTCAGGGCGTGGGCAGCCAGCTGACGTGCCCGGCCAGCAGCGCGTACCCGACGAACGCCACCGTGTCGATCAGCCCGTGCGCCGCGACCAGCGGCATCACCCGCCCCCAGCGGCGGTAGAGCAGGCAGAACACCACGCCCATCACCATGTTGCCGACCAGCCCGCCGACCCCCTGGTAGAGGTGGTACGAGCCGCGCAGCACCGAGCTGGCGGCGATCGCCGCCGGCCAGCCCCAGCCGAGCTGGCGCACCCGGCGCAGCAGGTAGCCGAGGACGACGACCTCCTCCAGCACCGCGTTCTGCCAGGCGGAGAGGATCAGGACCGGGATCCGCCACCAGACGTCCGGCAGCCCGGAGGGCGCCACGGTCAGGTTGGCTCCGCCGGCCTGCGCCGCCAGGTAGAGGACGAGGCCGGAGCCGCCGATCGCGGCCGCGACCAGGGCGCCGCGGCCGAGGTCGGAGAGCTTGCGGGTGAGGTCGAAGCCGAGCACCCGCAGCGACGTTCCCTCGCGCACCAGCAGGTAGCCGACCAGCGCCACCGGCATCAGCCCGCGGGCGATGTAGTACAGCTGCCAGGCGAGGTCCAGCCAGGGCCGGCCGGGCGCGGCCGAGGCGTTGAGGCTGGCGACCTGCTTGCCGAGCGCGACCGGCGCGGTGAGCGAGCCGGCGAAGCTGATCAGCGCGGCGACGCCGCTGGCGCCGAGCGACAGCCCGAGCACGACGAGCAGTTCGACGCCGAGCAGCCGGCGGGACAGGGTCGGGGCGGAGGGCTCGGTCGAAGCGGTCGTCACCTGGTCTCCAGCGCGCTGATCGGCCCGGCGACCGTCAGGGCCGCCGGGCCGATCATCCTTTCACAGCACGCCCCGGGCGGCGATCACCCCGCCCGCCGCACCGCCGCCCTGCCGGGAGTCACCCCACCGGCCAGGTGTGCACCGGCTCCCCGGTGCGCATGTACTCCGCGTACCGGCGGGTCATCGCGGCGATGGCCGCCTGCGGGTCCATGCCGAAGTTCTCCCGCAGCCGGTGCACGGTGGCGGCCTGCCAGGCGGCGCCGTTGGTGCGGCGCAGGCAGCGCTGCTCGATGATGCCGAGGTAGCGGTCGCGGTCGGCCGGCTCGACGCCCCATTCGTCCAGGCCCTGGTGCGCCATCGGCAGCAGCTCGTTCAGGACCAGGTCGGTGGCGGCGACCGGGCCGAGTCCGCCGCGCCCGGCCCGCCCGGAGCGCGGCCACTGCAGGACCGCCTCGATCCCGTACCGGGCGCCGGCCTGGAAGTTCTCGTCGGCCCGCTCGAACGGCATCCTGGTCCAGATCGGCCGGGACTGCTCGGCGAGCACCCGGACCAGCCCGTAGTAGAAGGCGGCGTTGGCCAGGGTGTCGGCGACCGTCGGGCCGGCCGGCAGGCAGCGGTTCTCCACCCGCAGGTGGGCCACGCCGTCGGCGACGTCGTACACCGGGCGGTTCCAGCGGTAGATGGTGCCGTTGTGCAGCCGCATCTCGCCCAGCTTGGGGACGCCGCCGGACGCCAGCACCTTGGCCGGGTCCTCGTCGTCGCAGATCGGCAGCAGCGCCGGGAAGTACCGCAGGTTCTCCGCGAACAGGTCGTACGCGGAGTCCACCCAGCGCTCCCCGAACCAGGTGATGGGGCGCACCCCCTGCGCCTTGAGCTCCGCCGAACGGGTGTCACAGGCTTGCTGGAAGAGTACGGGGCGCGTCTCGCGCCACAGCTCGCGCCCGAACAGGAAGGGCGAGTTGGCACCCAGCGCCAGTTGCACGCCGGAGATCGCCTGGGCGGCGTTCCACACCGAGGCGAAGCGCTCCGGGGTGACCTGGAGGTGCAGCTGGAGCGAGGTGGCGGCGGCCTCGGCGACCATCGAGACCGACTCCACCGCCAGGTGCTCCACGCCCTGGATGTCGATCGCGATGTCCTCCCCGCGGGCGGCCATGATCTGGTCGCTGAGCAGGGTGTACCGGTCGTTGTGGCTCATCGCGTCCAGACCGGTGTGGTCCAGGTCGAGGGTCGGCAGGATGCCCACCATCACGATCCGCGCGCCGACCTCGGCGGCCTTGCGGTCGGCGTACTTCAGGCAGATGTCGATCTCCTCGCGCAGCTCCTCCAGCACATGGCCGCCGAGCCGCCGCGGGGCGACGTTGACCTCGATGTTGAACTGCCCCAGTTCGGTCTGGAAGTCGGCCGACGCGATCGACCCCAGGACCTGCGCGTTGCCGAGGACCGGCATACCCTGCTCGTCCGCGAGGTTGAGCTCGATCTCCAGGCCCATCATCGCCTTGGGCCGGTCGAAGCGTTCCTCGCGCAGCATTCTCTCCAGCACGTCCAGACAGAGCTGCAGCTTGCGGCGGTAGAGCTGCCGGTCGGACAGTTCCGCCCGGGTCGCCACGACCTTCTCGCCCACGGGTGTGCTCCTCCCCCTCGGTCGACGGTGCCAGTCATCATGCCCATCCGGAAGATCGATAGCCCGCCCGTTCGAACGCAGTGGCGGCACAGGGTTTCTGACGGTCTTTCAGTTCCGTCCCAACTTGCGCCATGAAACCCAACGTGATAAGAAGGTCACCCTGCGCACCTGTTCGAGTAGAATTCGCACTGCGCCCCGGCCCGGCTCGAGCCGTCCGAAGACCTCGTCGACGACCCGCTCCGCGCCCGCCCAGCGATCATGCCCAACCGGACACGGCCCAGGTCCTCATCAACCCGACGCCATGCCGGTATGCCGCACTCGCACGCCGATCTCGCACGGAGAGGCGACTCCACATGACCCTGCACACGCTCCAGCCACCCCCCGGCGCACTGCGCGCAGTCCTCGCCGCGCTCGGCTCCGAGACGGCGCTGCGCCAGCCGGCCGCCGCCGTCCTGCGCCATAGCCCCGGCCCGCTGCTGCCCGCGCACCCGCTGGCGGTGTACGTGCTGGACGGCCCGGCCGACCGGCTGACGGCCGCCCGGCGCACCGGCTGGCGCTTCCTGGTGCGGCACACCACGGCCAAGTCCGCCGACGCGCCGCTGGCGGACGCGCTGGGGCCGGACGGGCCGGGCGAGGTCATGGCCGCCGCCGAGGTGGTGGAGAGCGTGGAGGGCCACGTCTTCTCGCATTTCACCGCCGGGCCGTACCTGGACTCCACCGTCCGCGCGCTGCGCCAGGCCTGGCAGCTCTCGCAGGCCGCGTACGCCCGCCTCCAGCCCCGCCTGCTGTCGCTGCCCGGCCACTACGCCACCGCGCTGTGGCTGCACGGCGCCGCCCCGGGCGAGGACCTGCTGATCCCGCTCGCCCCGGCGCCGCTCGGCGTCACCGCCCACCAGGTCTACCCGGCGGCCGAGCTGCTCGCCCGCCTCGTGCCCGCGCCGGTCGCCGCGCCGACCGCGCTGATCGGCTGAGCCGGCCGGCATCACGTCGGACGACATCACCCTGACGGGCCATCGCCCACTGATCCATCCGGGTCAGTGGGCGATGGCCCGTTGGTGCGTCATTCCCGCGGTGCGCCATCCGGCCGGGTGATCTCTGGTCTCGATCTGTGGCGTGTGTCACCAAATGGCTGCGCGGAGGCAACGGGACGCCGACACTGGGAACCAGCGGCGAGGGACGGTCAGTCCTACCCACCGTGGAGCCGGTTCACACCCGAACCGGTCGGCGAACCTAGCGAGGTACGACGATGTGCCAGCACCGACCCGAGTGCCCTTCGGCGGAATCCCCCGACCGTGAGGCGGCCGCCGTGGCCGCCTCCCACCCCGACCAGGGGTGGAGCCTCCTCTGCAACGGCGTCCTGATCTTCGAGGACACCGGCGAGCTCCTGCCCGACGGCCGCGTCGTGGCCCCCCGCCGGCCCGTCACCGTCGCCGCCTGACTCAAGAAACAGAAGGGGCGCGGGAGCTGCGCGCCCGACCAGGCACCTCCTGGGTGCCCGGCCGGTCGCGCAGCTCCCGCGCCCCTGTCATTCCGGGTTACGCGTCGTACTCGTCCAGCGGCGGGCACGAGCAGACCAGGTTGCGGTCACCGTACGCACCGTCGATGCGGCGCACCGGCGGCCAGTACTTGTCCGCCGGGTTGACGCCGGCCGGGAAGACGGCCTCGTGGCGGGAGTAGGCGTGCTCCCACTCGCCGGCCAGGGCCGACGCGGTGTGCGGGGCCTGGGCCAGCGGGTTGTCGTCCTTCGGCCACTCGCCCGAGCCGACCTTGTCGATCTCGTTGCGGATCGCGATCATCGCCTCGCAGAAGCGGTCGATCTCGTGCAGGTCCTCGGACTCGGTGGGCTCGATCATCAGCGTGCCGGCCACCGGGAAGGACATGGTCGGGGCGTGGAAGCCGTAGTCGATCAGGCGCTTGGCGATGTCGTCCACGCTCACCCCCGTCTCCTTGGTGAGCGGGCGGATGTCGATGATGCACTCGTGCGCGACCAGGCCGCCGGGGCCGGTGTAGAGCACCGGGAAGTGCGGGGCCAGGCGCTTGGCGATGTAGTTGGCGTTCAGCACGGCCACCTGGGTGGCGCGCTTGAGGCCCTCGCCGCCCATCAGGCGCACGTACGCCCAGGAGATCGGCAGGATCGCGGCCGAGCCCCACGGGGCGGCCGAGATCGGGCCGACGCCGGTGGCCGGTCCGGCCTCCGCCTGCAGCGGGTGGTTGGGCAGGTACGGCGCGAGGTGCGCGCGGACCGCGACCGGGCCGACGCCGGGGCCGCCACCGCCGTGCGGGATGCAGAAGGTCTTGTGCAGGTTCAGGTGCGAGACGTCCGCGCCGAACTTGCCCGGCTTGGCGAGGCCGACCAGGGCGTTGAGGTTGGCGCCGTCGACGTACACCTGGCCGCCGGCCTCGTGCACCATGGCGCAGATCTGGGTGATCTCGGTCTCGTACACGCCGTGGGTGGACGGGTAGGTGACCATCAGCACCGAGAGCTGGTCGCGGTGGAGTTCGATCTTGGCCTTGAGGTCCTCGACGTCCACGTCGCCGTCGACCAGGGTCTTGACCACGACGACGCGCATGCCGGCCATCGCGGCGGAGGCGGCGTTGGTGCCGTGCGCCGAGGAGGGGATCAGGCAGACGTCGCGCTGGGTGTCGCCGTTGGCCAGGTGGTAGGCGCGGACGGCCAGCAGGCCGGCCAGCTCGCCCTGGGAGCCGGCGTTCGGCTGGATGGAGACCGCGTCGTAGCCGGTCACCTCGACCAGCTGCTGCTCCAGCTCGCGGATCAGGGTGAGGAAGCCCGCCGCCTGGTCGACCGGGGCGAACGGGTGCAGCTGGCCGAACTCGGGCCAGGTCACCGGCTCCATCTCGGTGGTCGCGTTGAGCTTCATGGTGCAGGAGCCCAGCGGGATCATGCCGCGGTCCAGCGCGTAGTCGCGGTCCGACAGACGGCGCAGGTAGCGCAGCATGGCGGTCTCGGAGCGGTGGCTGTGGAAGACCGGGTGGGTCAGGTACTCGTCGCTGCGCAGCAGCGCGGCCGGCAGCGCGTCGGCGGCCTCGGCCACCTCGGCGCCCACGCCGAAGGCGGCGAAGACGGCGGCCAGGTGCGAGCGGGTGGTGGTCTCGTCGCAGGAGATCGAGACGGTGTCCTCGTCGACCTGGAAGAGGTTGACGCCCTCGGCGAGCGCGGCGTTGACCACGGCGGAGGCGCGGCCCGGCACCTTGGCGGTGACGGTGTCGAAGAACGCGTCGTGGGCGAGCTCCACACCGCCGGCGCGCAGGCCCTCGGCGAGGGCGGCGGCGTAGCGGTGGGTGCGGCGGGCGATGTCGGCGAGGCCGTCCGGGCCGTGGTAGACGGCGTACATGGACGCCATCACGGCCAGCAGCACCTGGGCGGTGCAGATGTTGGAGGTGGCCTTCTCGCGGCGGATGTGCTGCTCGCGGGTCTGCAGCGCCAGGCGGTAGGCGCGGTTGCCGTCGGCGTCGACGGAGACGCCGACCAGGCGGCCGGGCAGGTTGCGGGCGTACGCGGCACGGACGGCCAGGTAGCCGGCGTGCGGGCCGCCGAAGCCCATCGGGACGCCGAAGCGCTGGGAGGTGCCGCAGGCGATGTCGGCGCCGAGCTCGCCCGGGGACTTCAGCAGGGTCAGGGCCAGCAGGTCGGCGGCGACCGCGACGATCGCGCCGAGGCCGTGGGCCTGCTCGATCAGCGGGGTGAGGTCGCGGACCGCGCCGGAGGCGCCCGGGTACTGGACCAGCAGGCCGAAGACGCCGCGCTCGGCGATCTCGGCCGGGATGCCGTCCGACAGGTCGGCGACGACCACCTCGACGCCGGTCGGCTCGGCGCGGGTCTCGATCACCGCGACGGTCTGCGGCAGGGTGTCGGCATCGACCAGGAAGACACCGCCCTTGACCTTGGTGACGCGGCGGGCCAGCGCCATCGCCTCGGCGGCCGCAGTGGACTCGTCGAGCAGCGAGGAGCCGGAGGTGTCCAGGCCGGTCAGGTCGGAGACCAGGGTCTGGAAGTTGAGCAGCGCCTCCAGGCGGCCCTGGGAGATCTCCGGCTGGTACGGGGTGTACGCGGTGTACCAGGAGGGGTTCTCCAGCACGTTGCGCAGGATCACCGGCGGGGTGAAGGTGCCGTAGTAGCCCAGGCCGATCATCGACTGCACGACGGTGTTGCGGCCGGCCAGCTCGCGCAGCTCGGCCAGCACCTCGGCCTCGCTGCGGCCGGCCGGCAGGCCCAGTGCGGTGAGGCTGCGGATCGCCTCGGGGACGGCGGCGTCGGAGAGCTCGTCGAGCGAGCCGTACCCGACGTGGGCCAGCATCTTGTCCTGCGCGGAGGCGTCGGGACCGATGTGGCGGTTCTGGAACGGGCTCGCCTGCTCGAGGTCGCTGAGTGTCGGCTGGGCGTTCATGGGGGTCGAGGCCTCCTGGTCACGGACCGGCGGGGGAACGCACGCCGGCCGGCCGCCGCGAGGGAGCCGGAATACCGTACGAACCCGTCAGGCCTCCCCCTCTGTCATCGGTACCTGAGAGCTTCGCCGTGCCGGCGCCCGGAGGCGTCCCGTCGACTTGCACCGTCGGTGAGGGTGGTGTCCGCCGGCTCCTGTTGCCGACAGCCCTGCCCTGCTTTCCAGAGTGACCTGATCTCGCTCGGTACGGATGCCTGAGAGATTCCGGGGAGGAGTTGCTCCTTCGGCGCCCCACAGCCCGAAAGCCTCGGGGCGGGGACTCTCCCGAGCGGGCTCGGCGGTCGCCGCCCAGGGTACCAGCGGATACGCCCCCGACCACGGGTGCCAGGGGTGTGATCTGCCCCGGACGGCCGCGCTCGGCTCGCCACTGTCCGATACATGCCGTTTCGTGTGAAGAGGTGGGCGGTCAGCTCCTCCGTCCACCCCCTCTGACGGCCCCTCAAGGAGCAGCAGGACTGGAGGACAGCGTGCAGACCGATATCGATCCGCGCGACCTGATCGGGCACAAGGCGGTCGACCGGAACGGTGACAAGATCGGCACGGTCGACGAGGTGTATCTGGACGACGCCACCGGAGAGCCGGAGTGGGCCGCGGTGCGTACCGGCATCTTCGGCCGGGACGCCTTCGTCCCGCTGACCACCAGCGAGTTCTCGGGGGACGAGCTGCGCGTCCCGTACGACAAGTCGCTGATCAAGGAGTCCCCCGATTTTGGGGTCGGCCAGCACCTCTCCCCCGCGCAGGAGCTGCAGCTCTACCGCTACTACGGCCTGGACGCGAGCGGCGGACAGCCTCCGCCGAGCGCGACCAATGGCTCGGTGCCGGCCGACCGGGCCGACCACGACTTCGGGACGGTGGCCGCCGCGGCGGCCACCGCCCACCCGCATCCGACCGCGGCCCACCAGGCTCCGGACACCGCGAGGGCCGACGGCAAGCCCGCCGGCCACCAGCCCGCCCCCCACCACCCCTCTCCGGAGAGCAACGTCCGAATGAGCGCCCCCACCATGCAGCGGCCCACCGCCGTCCAGATGCCGGCCGTCGACCCGACCGCCCCGTCCACCCCGTCCGTCGCCGCCGCCGCACCCACCCCCGAGCCCACCCCGGTCCCCGAGGCGCCCAGCGGGCCGGTGGAGATCACCTGCCGCGAGGAGCGGCTGGACATCACCACCGAGTGGCACGTGCTCGGCACGGCCAAGCTCCGCAAGTACGTGACCACCGAGCCGGTCGAGCGCCGGGTGCCGGTGGTCCGCGAGCGGGTGCGGGTCGAGCGGGTGCCGGTCACCGAGCAGGAGCGGGCGGCGCTCAGCGAGCTGGAGATCGCCGAGGCGACGGAGGAGGTGACCCTGCGCGAGGAGCGGCCGGTGGTGCACAAGTACCTGGCGCCGATCGAACGGGTGCGCCTGGTGGTGGAGCGGTACACCGAGGAGGAGGTGGTCCGCGAGGAGCTGCGCCGCGAGCAGGTGGAGGTGCAGGACGGCACCGTGGAGGCCTCCCAGGACCACGCCGGTCCGCACGAGGGCGAGGGCCGCGCCGCGGCGCCGCACCCGACGGCCGGGCACCAGCCGCCGGCGCACCCGCAGGCGCCGTCCGGGCCGAACGGCGGGCACATGCAGACCCTCCACCCGGCGGACCTGGCGACCGCCGCGTACCTGCGCCCGGAGCCGCTGCGCCCCTCCTGAACTGCACGGCAGGACACCGGCCCCGGTCCGCCCTCCCGGCGGGCCGGGGCTACGCCCTGCCGAAGCTTCACTCGCGGCGATATTTGACAGACTGAAGTATCTACGGGCATGGTTCTTTCAGTTGATTCACTATCGCCTGTCTGAAGAATGAGGACGTACCGTGAGTGAGGCCTCCCAGCCCATCGCCACGGCCGACAAGCCGACCAGCGCCCGGGTGCTGCCCGCCCTGATCGTGGCCATGCTGGCCTTCACCGTGGTGCAGACGGCGGTCGTGCCGATCCTGCCGTCGCTGGCCAAGGAACTGGACGTCAACGGCTCCAGCATCACCTGGCTGATGACCGCCAACCTGCTGTCCGCCGCCGTGCTGACCCCGCTGCTCGGCCGCTTCGGCGACCTGCGCGGCCGCAAGCCCATGCTGCTGGTCTCGCTGGCCGGCCTGGTCGCCGGATCCGCGCTCGCGGTCTCCACCCACTCCTTCACCTGGCTGATCGTCGCCCGCGTCCTCCAGGGCGCCGGCGGTGGCGTCCTGCCGCTGGCCATCAGCATCGTCCGCGACGAGCTGCCCCGCGAGAAGGTCACCGGCGGCGTCGCCGCGATCAGCGCCTCGATGGGCGTCGGCAGCGGCCTCGGCCTGGTCGCCACCGGCCTGCTGCTGGAGCACTGGAACTACAAGTCCATCTTCTGGATGGGCCTGGCCTTCGGCCTGATCGCGGTCGCCCTGGTCGCCCTGCGCGTCCCGAAGGACCCGGTGGTCGACAAGGCCGGCGGCGCCGACCCGCTCGGCGCGCTCACCCTGGCCGGCTGGCTCTCCGCCCTGCTGATCGCCGTCAGCCAGGGCAACCACTGGGGCTGGACCTCCACCAAGACCCTTGGCCTGTTCGCCGTCGCCGCCGTGGTCGCCCTGATCTGGATCGCCATCGAGGTCAAGGTCGCCCACCCGCTGGTCGACATGAAGATGCTCTCCCGCCCCGCGGTCGCCTTCACCAACATCTCCGGCCTGCTGATCGGCTTCGGGATGTACGGCTCCTTCCTGCTCATCAGCAACTTCGCCCAGACCCCGGAGAAGCTGACCCACTACGGCTTCACCGCCACCGTGCTGCACGCCGGCATCATGCTGCTGCCCTCCGCCGTCGGCTCGATGGTCGCCGCCCCGGTCGGCGCGCTGCTGATCGCCCGCCGCGGCCCGCGCCTGCCGCTGGTCCTCGGCGGCCTGCTCGGCTCCGCCGCGATGGCCTACCTGGCCCTGCGCCACGGCCACGAGATGGACATCTACCTCTCCTCGGCGATCTTCGGCCTCGGCGTCGGCCTCGCCTACGCCGCGATGCCGGCCTACATCAACGGCGCCGTCCCGGCCGAGCAGAGCGGCATCGCCAACGGCATGAACGCCGTGCTGCGCACCGTCGGTGGCGCGATCGGCACCGCCGTGATGGGCGCGATCCTCACCGGCGACACCATGAAGCTGCCGATCCCGGTCCAGCTGCCCACCCTGGACGCGTACAAGCACTCGTTCTGGGTCGCCGCGGTGATGTGCCTGGTCGCCGCCGTGGTTCCGTTCGCCATCCGGCGGATCAAGCCGGCCACCGCCGCCGCCACCGAGCAGGCCGCCCCGGAGCTCGCCAAGACCGACGCCTGACGGCGTCCACCCTCGCCGCCCGGGACAGGCGGCGAGGGGCCCGGGCCCGTACGGAGCAGAGGGCATCGAGACCGTACGACGAAGCGCCCGGCCGACAACCGGCCCCGCACCCCTGGACAAGGTGCGGGGCCGTTGCCATTCCCCCGCCCGCGCCGCCGCCCTTCAGCCGCCGTCCGGATCCGGCTCGCGCAGCGGCAGCGGCCCCGACGGCTCCAGGTCCTCGTCGTCGATCGGAAAGGTCCGCACCCGGCCGGGCCCGCTGTACGGCGTCTCGAAACGGACCGTCACCCGGCCGACCCCGCTGCCCTGCACCCAGCCCGGCCCGAACTCCGCGTGCGTGACGTCCTGCCCCGGCCACCAGCGCCGCACCGCGGGCACGTCCGCCACCGCCGGGGCCGGCTCCTCGCCGCCCTCCGCCTGCTCGGCGCGCTCCGCCTGCTCGGCCCGCTCGGCCCGCTCCAGCTGGGCGAACAGGTCCTCCTGGGTGAAGTCGGCGAGCTGGGAGACGCCGACACCGAGCAACCGCACCCCGCCGGTGACGTCGACCTGCAGGGCCAGGCGCCGCGCGGTCGCGGCGATCACCTCCTGGTCGTCCGTCGGACCGCGCAGCGTCTCCGAACGGGTCAGCGTCGAGAAGTCGAACCGCCGCACCTTCAGCACCACGGTCCGGCCCGAACGGCCGGTGGCGTGCAGGCGGCGCACGCACCGGGCGGACAGCACGTCGATCTCGCGCAGGATCCGGTCCCGGTCGGCGAGGTCCACCTCGAAGGTGTCCTCCACCGACACCGACTTGGCATCCCGCTCGGGCACCACCGGCCGGTCGTCCAACCCCAGCGACATCGCGTACACCCCGGCGCCGTGCGCCCGGCCGAGCAGCTGCACCAGCTCCTCCGGCCCGGCGGCGGCCAGGTCGGCGACCGTGGTCAGCCCGGCGCGGCGCAGCGCCTGCTCGGTGGCCGGCCCGATGCCGGGCAGCGCCCGCACCGGCATCGGGGCGAGCACGGTGCGCTCCATCCCGACCTCGACCAGCACCAGCCCGTCCGGCTTGGCCCGCTCGGAGGCGATCTTCGCCATCAGCTTGGAGCCCGCCGCCCCGACCGACGCGGTCAGCCCGGTCCGCTCCCGGATGTCGGCCCGCAGGTCCTCGGCGACGGCCAGCACCAGCTGGGCGCCCTCGGCCGGACCGACCGCGGTGAGCGCCGGCCCGTACGGGCCCGCCTCCAGGTCGACGAAGGCCTCGTCCAGGCTGAGCGGCTCGACCAGCGGGGAGCGCTCGCGCAGCAGCTCCATCACGATCTCGCTGTTCTGCCGGTACGCCTCGAAACGGCCGGTCAGGAAGGCCGCGTTGGGGCACAGCCGGCGGGCCTGCGCGGTGGGCATCGCCGAGTGCACGCCGAACTTCCGCGCCTCGTACGAAGCGGTGGCCACCACCCCGCGCCCGCCGACGCCGCCCACCACCACCGGTTTGCCGCGCAGGCTCGGCTTGGCCGCCTGCTCCACCGCGGCGAAGAAGGCGTCCATGTCGAGGTGGATGATGCTCGGCACAGTCCGCACCAGCCGATCATCCCCCAGGGGTACGACAACCCGGCCCCGGCGCGTCGTCCACCGGGCCGGGCGGTCGGGACGAGGCCGTCGGCACGGCGTTGTCCGGACCGGCCGCCGACTACCCGCCGACGCGGGCGTCCTCCCGCGGCGCCGGAGCGGCCGGGGCCGGGGCCGCGGGACGGACCAGGGCCAGCACCAGCAGCCCCGCCGCCAGGCCGGTGCAGCCCGCCGCCAGGTAGACGTCGTCCAGGCCCGCGGCGAAGGCCGCGGGCAGGTCGGCCGGTCCGGCCGCGTCCTTCACCCGGTCCTGGAACACCGTGCCGAGCAGCGCGATGCCGAGCGCGTAACCCAACTGCCGGGCGGTGTTGACGGTGCCGCTCGCCATACCGGCCCGCCGAGGCTCCACCGCGGCCAGGGCGGTGGACATCAGGACGGGCGTCGACAGGCCCACGCCGACGCCGGTGACCAGCAGACCGGGCAGCAGCGCCGTCCAGGTCGAACCCGCCGACACCAGGCGCAGCAGCAGCGTGCCGCCGCCGATCAGCAGCAGCCCGATGCCGATCGGCAGCCGCGGCTGCACCCGGTGCAGCACCCGGCCGCCCACCAGCGCCACCACGAACGCCGACACCGCCAGCGGGCACACCGCCAGCCCGGCGGCCAGCGGGCCGAGGTGCAGCACCTGCTGCAGCCACAGCGAGGTGTAGGTGAGCTGGGCGAACGCCCCGGCGGTGAGCAGCAGTCCGGCCAGGGTCAGCCCGAGGAAGGCCCGGTTGCGCAGCAGCGCGAGGTCCAGCAGCGGATGCTCCGCCCGCAGCTCGGCCGGGACGAAGGCGGCCCCGGCCAGCACGGCGACGGCCAGCGCGCCGAGCACCACCGGGCTGTCCCAGCCGCGGTCGCCGCTCTCGATCAGACCGTACGTCAGGGCAGTGGCGAAGACGGTGAAGGCGAGCGCGCCGGGCACGTCCGGGCGGCCGCGCACCGCCCCCGCGCCCGGGCGGACTGCGGCCAGGGTGAGGACCAGCGCCAGCGCGGCGACCGGCAGGTTGACCACGAAGATCGCCCGCCAGCCGGACCAGTCGGTCAGCAGCCCGCCGAGCACCGGACCGACCGCCGCCGCGGCGCCGTTGACCGCGCCCCACACGCCGAACGCCACCGCGCGCTCCCGGCCCCGGTAGGCGCCGGCCAGCAGCGCGGTAGTGGAGGTCATCATCGCGGCGCCGCCGACACCCTGCACCGCCCGGGCGGCGATCAGCGTTCCGGCGTCCGGGGCGAGGGCGCAGCCCGCCGAGGCGGCGGCGAACACGGCCAGGCCCCACAGGTAGAGCCGCCGGTGGCCGACCCGGTCGCCCAGCGACCCGAAGGCCATCAGCAGGGCGGCCAGCATCAGCGCGTAACTGTCCACCACCCACTGCAGGGAGGTGAACGAGGAGTGCAGGTCGGCGGCCATCGGCGGCAGCGCCACGTTCACGATGCTGACGTCGACGAGCAGCATGAACGCGCCGAGGCAGATCGCCGCCAGCGGTATCCACTTGCGCACGGTCGGGCTCCGTTCGAGGAGAGGGATGAACGCTCCACACCATGGCCGCGCCCCGGCGGATTCTCCGCGCCAGCACCGCGATCCCGCCGATTTTCGACATCTCCTAGGCTGGGGTGATGGGATCCCACAGCTTCGACCTGCTGGACCGGCAACTGGTCACCGCCCTGCAGCTGAACGCCCGCGCCCCGTTCAGCCGGATCGCCGCCGTCCTGGGCGTCTCCGACCAGACGGTGGCCCGCCGGTACGCCCGGCTGCGCGGCGAGGGCTCCGCCCGGGTCCTCGGCCTGTCCGAACCGTTGGCGCTGGGCGAGGTCCGCTGGCACATCCGGGTGCAGTGCGTCCCGGACGCCGCGGGCGCCCTCGCCGAGGCCCTGGCCCGGCGCGAGGACACCACCTGGGTGGGCCTGGACTCCGGCGGCACCGGCCTCAGCTGCGTCGCCCGCTCCCACCCCGAGCAGCCCGAGGACTCGCTGCTGCTGCAGCGGCTGCCGCGCACCCCCAGCGTGGTCACGGTCAACGCCCACTGTGTGATCCATACCTTCTTCGGCGGCGCCCGGAGCATGGCCGTCAAGTCCGGCTCGCTGACCGCCGAACAGGTCCGCCTGCTGCGCGAGGAGCGGCCCGTGCGCGAACCCGCGGCGCCGCCCGTGCTGGACGCCGGCGACCGGCGGCTGCTGGAGGCGCTCGCCGCCGACGGCCGCGCCGGCCTGGCCGAACTGGCCGCCGCCACCGGCTGGTCGGCGAGCACCGTCCGCCGCCGGATGGACGAGCTGCAGGACCTCGGCGTGCTCTACTTCGACCTGGACCTGGACTGGCGGATCTTCGGGGTGACCGCCCCCACCCTGCTCTGGCTCTCCGTCGCCCCGGCCGAACTCGCCGCCACCGGGCAGGCGCTGGCCGAACACCCCGAGATCGGGTACGCCGCCGCGACCACCGGCCCGACCAACCTGCACGCCGTCCTGCTCGCCACCGACGTCCAGGCCGTCTACACCTACCTGACCACCCGGATCGCCGCCCTGCCCGCCGTCCGCCAGGTGGAGACCGCGCCCATCATGCGCACCGTCAAGGGCCCGGGCCCGTACCTGCGTCCGCCCACCCGCGCCCGCCGGACCACCTGAGGCCGAACGGGCGGGCTCAGTCCCGAAGTGCCCGGCTGATGCCGTCCTCGTGCGGGCCCAGGAACTGCGGATCGCTCCGCAGGAGCGTGTTCAGCACGGCCTTGCCCGCGCCGGGTATCTCCCGCAGCCCGCCGTAGTACCAGGTCGCGTTGGGGTCCTCGGGCACGCCGACCGCGTACGAGTCGATGCCGGCCGCCCGGCACAGCGCCAGCGCCCGGCGGACGTGGAAGGTCTGGCTGACCAGCACCGCGTGGTCGACGCCGAAGATCCGGCGCGCCCGGGTGCAGGAGTCCCAGGTGTCGAAGCCCGCGTAGTCGCCGACCACCCGCACCTCCGGCACTCCGCGGCGGACCAGGTACGCGCGCATCGCGTCGGTCTCGTCGTAGTCGGTCCGGCTGTTGTCGCCGGTCACCAGGATCGCCCGGACCTTCTGGCGCTGGTAGAGCTCCAGCGCGGCGTCCAGACGGTGCGCCAGGTACGGGGACGGCTCGCCGTCGAACAGCCCGGCGCCGAAGACCACCGCGACGGGGGCGCCGGGCGCGCTGTCCACCGTGCCGACCCGGCCGTCCGCGCTGATCCACAGCCAGGCGCTCGGCGCGAGGGCCAGCGAGGAGCACACCACCACGGCCTGGAACCAGCGCCGCCGGCCCCGCCGGATCCCCCACCCGGGCAGCGGCCGGAGCCGCTCCGGCGCGCGCACCAGCGCCGCCGCCAGCCGGCGCGGCCGGGCGGCCAGCCCCCGGGACACCGCCGCACCGCGGCGCAGCCCGCTCGCGGCCTTCCAGCGCACGTCCTTGATCGTCACACCCGTCCCGACGACGCAGCGGCCCGGACGGTTCCCCGTCCGGGCCGCTGCCGACGTCTAATCCTGGAGGCCAGCCGCTACCCGGCGCGGTTGCGGCGCTGGGCCAGCTCGTCGGCGGGGTTGTGGCCGACCATGGTCTCGCCGGTGTCGGTGCGCTCGGCGTGCAGCCGGCTCAGCGCCGCCTCCAGCTCCTGCCACACCGCGCCGACCGCGATGCCGAACATGCCCTGGCCGCCGCCGAGCAGGTCGACCACCTGCTGCGGGGAGGTGCACTCGTAGACCGTGGCGCCGTCGCTCATCAGCGTCAGCCCGGTCAGGTCGGCCCGGTCGGCGGACTGCAGGTGGGTGACGGCCACCCGGATGTTCTGCAACGACACCCCGGCGTCCAGCAGCCGCTTGACGATCTTGAGCATCAGGATGTCGCGGAAGCTGTACAGCCGGTGCGTCCCGGCCGCGTAGGCCGAGCGCACGCTGGGCTCCAGCAGCCCCGTCCGCGCCCAGTAGTCCAGCTGGCGGTAGGTGATGCCGGCCGCCGCACAGGCCGTCGGGCCGCGGTAGCCGAGCAGCTCCGAGGTCGGCTCCAGGCGCTCGATCGCGGGCTGGCCCGCCTGCACGGCAGGGAAGCGGCCCTTGCGCGGCGGCTCCACCTGCTCACCGGCGCCAGGGCCCCACGGCCGCCCGATCAGGCCCCGTCCGGCGCGCGGCACGTGCACGGCGCACAGGCCCCCTGAGGCCTTCTCATCGCCGCTGCCGATCATGCCGCCCTCCGTCCACGTCCCCTGCGAGCACGAGCCCCGGGTGGCCCACGCCTGCCGGAGCCATCACCTGACGGTAGGCAGTCACCCGAGGACCGTCAACGATCGCCACGCCGAGCCAAGCCGACAATGTCACTCGGACGAGTGGTTTTTCGTGCCCCAAGTGTGGGTAGCGGAAGGAGTTTTTGCCAAATGCGACGCGCCGTCCCCCGAACCGGGCTACTGCGCGCCGCCCCCGAAGTCCTCGGGCGAGACCTGGTCGAGGAACTCGCGGAACTTCTCCACCTCGTCCTCCTGCTCGTCCGGGATCGAGATGCCGGCCTCCGCCAGCACCTCCTCAGTGCCGTAGATCGGCGTACCGGTCCGCAGCGCCAGCGCTATGGCGTCCGACGGCCGGGCACTGACCTCCACACCCCCCGCGAAGACCAGTTCGGCGTAGAAAACCCCCTCCCGCAGGTCGTTGATCCTGACCTCGGTGAGCTGGTGGCCCAGCGCATCCAGCACGTCCTTGAAGAGGTCATGCGTCAGCGGCCGCACCGGAGTCATGCCCTGCTGGGCGAAGGCGATCGCAGTCGCCTCGCCAGGACCGATCCAGATCGGCAGGTACCGATCGCCCCCGACCTCCCGCAGCAGCACGATCGGCTGGTTGGAAGGCATCTCAACCCGTACACCCACGACGTCGAGCTCATTCACAATCGCAACCCTATGGCTCCCACGGCCGATAGGAAAGCGCAGCCGGTCGTCGCCGCCGCGTTCCGGCCTCAGGACCGCACCCGCAGCCCCGCCTGGACCATCGCCGCGTGCAACCGCACCGACAGGGTGGCCAGCTCCCGGGCCGTCGCCTCGGCGTGCGCCCGGGTCTGCGGGTTGCGGTGCCGCCGCAGCGGCGCCACCACCTGCTCGACCAGCGCCACCTCGCGCTCGGCCGCCGCCTTCACCGCCCGCAGGTGCCGCGGCTCCAGGCCGAACCGGCCCAGCTCCGCCACCAGCCGCGCGATCTGCAGCGCCTCGCCGTCGTACCCGCCGTCCGGCCCCGGCGCCACCAGCCCGTACGACTCCCACTCGACGAGCTCGGCCTCCTGCGCCTCGGCCGCCGCGATCAGCTCCGCCCGGCCCAGCCGGACCCCCGACGGCGCCCCCGAGGCCGCCACCAGCTCCCGGTCCGCCTCCTCCAGCGGCCCCGGCCGATTGTCCGGCGCGGGCAGCGCCGGCGGAGCCTCGCCCCGCTCGATCGCGTCCAGGTGCTCGCGGATCACCCGCAGCGGCAGGTAGTGGTCACGCTGCATCCGCAGCACGTACGCCAGCCGCTCCACGTCGGCCGGCGCGAACTTCCGGTAGCCCGAGGGCGTGCGCTGCGGCTCGACCAGCCCCTCCGCCTCCAGGAAGCGAATCTTCGAGATGGTCACCTCCGGGAAGTCGTCCCGCAGGAAGGTCAGCACCGCGCCGATGCTCAGCAGCTCGTCACCCCGCCGCCGCGCCTCGCCCGTGCGGCGCGAGGCCGGCACGGACGAGGAGCCGAGCGGGGTGGGTGTCTGTGGGGTCACTCGGGCTCCCGCCGAAGTCGTGGACTAGTACCCCCGGTAGTGGCCGGCGAAGTACACCAGGCGGTACTTGCCGATCTGCACCTCGTCGCCGTTGTTCAGCAGCACCTCGTCGATCCGCTCCCGGTTGACGTACGTGCCGTTCAGGCTGCCCACGTCGGCGACCGAGAAGCCGCCGCCGGCCTGCCGGCGGAACTCCACGTGCCGGCGGGAGACGGTGACGTCGTCCAGGAAGATGTCACCCTGCGGGTGGCGACCCGCGGTGGTCAGGTCCGAGTCCAGCAGGAACCGGCTGCCCGAGTTCGGGCCGCGCTGCACGATCAGCAGGGCCGAGCCCGGCGGCAGCGCGTCGATCGCCGCCATGACCTCGGCCGACAGGGCCGGGGTCGCACCGGTCGCGGTCGCGTTCGGGTCGTAGGACTCGATGCCGGAGATCGAGATGGTCGAGGTGGTCTCGGCCGCGCCCTCCGGCACACCGGCCCGCAGCGCCGTACCGCAGTTGGAGCAGAATCGGGCCGTAGCCGGGTTCTGGTTCCCGCACCGCGGGCACGGACTGGTGCCAGCCATGTTCACAGCCTCCTGGCGCGGCACACCCGACTGGCTGTGCCCGGCGTAGGGATCCGGGGAAAACCCTCCACCAGAGGTTGAGGGTCCTGAGGCGAAACCTATGCGCGCGGCACCGGACGAATCAACCGACGCGCCGTACGCGCCGTCGAACGAACCGGTCGGGATTCCCGCGCCCTGGGTCGCATTGTCGTCCCGGAACATCGCCCGCTCGGCGTACTGGTCACCGGTCGGCGCCGGCCGCATCGGCGGCACGCCGGCCTCGTCCTCGCGGCGGTGCCGCGCGGTCGGCGACTCGACCGCCGTGCGATTGCCACGACCGAAAAGCTTCGAGAAAAAACTCACGGGCGAATCCCCTTGCAATTGACAGACCCGCCCGCGGGGCAGGGTGAGTGGCTCGGACAGGAAGTACAGCCGGCCTCGGACCGGAAGCGGACCGACGCTATGACCCAGTGTGACCGAAGGACCGCCGACGCCCGGCACCGGGGGCGGCGGGCAGCTGACGGACCGTATGGAAGTCGACCCGTCACTTCGCCGCCGGCCTGCCGTACTGCAGCGGCTTGGGCGTGGCGAGCGCGTCGACGACCACCTTCTGCTGCTGGGTGATCGTCGCGCGCGCCTGCTGCTTCTCCAGGCTGCGCACCACACCACCGGGAATGTTCAAGGCCGGCGTCAGATCCTGCGGGTTCCCCACCACGGTGAAACGGAACGGCTGCGCGACGTTCTTCCCGTCGATCTGCACCCCGCCCGACGCGACGTCGGTGAAGTAGGTTCCGGCCACCACTCGCACATCGTTGATCTGAATCGCCTCCGCCCCCGCTGCTCGGAGTTCCTGCAGGGTGTCCAGCAGCATATCCGCCTTCACCTGCCCTTGGGGATCGTCGATGGTCAGGACGATGCCCGGGCCGGTCGCCTTGACGGTACCTGCCAGAATGCCCAGATCCGCCGCCTTCTGGCGGGTCTGTTCCTGGGCTTCCTTGGCCTGATTGGAACTGTTCTCCAGCTGGGCCAGGGACTGGTCCAGCTGCGTCTTCTCCTGTTGGAGACGCTGCTGGCGGCTGTCCAGTTCGTCGAGGATGCGGACAAGATCCTCCTGGCGGGCGCCGCGCAGCTGGTCGTGGTCGTTGGTCGACCGCACCTGGATCGCCAGCGCCAGGCCCAGCGAGAACAGCAGGACCGCCACCACCAGCTGCCCGCGCGACAGCCGCGGCGGCCACAGCGCGGCCTTCATCCGCCGGCGCGGCTCGACCGGCGGCGCGGGCGGCGCGCCGGCTGCGGACGCGGCGATCCCGGGCGTGTCGCGCTCGCCCGAAGGCTCCTCCTCCGCCTCGGGCTCCCGCTCCGGCTCGGGCTCCTTCTCCGGCTGGGGCACCGGCTCCGGCTGGGGCACCGGCTCCGGTGCCGCCTCAGGCTCCGGCGCGCCCTCGCGCTCCTGCGGCTCCTCCGGCTCGGGCAGGTGCTTGTCGTCGTCCTTGTCGGCCACGGCTTCGCTCCCTACGCCCTGAACACATGCCGGCGGATCGCCGCCGCATTGGAGAAGATCCGGATACCCAGCACGACCACCACACCGGTCGACAGCTGCGAACCCACCCCCAGCTGGTCACCCAGGAACACGATCAGCGCCGCGACCACGACGTTCGACAGGAACGACACCACGAAGACCTTGTCGTCGAAGATCCCGTCCAGCATCGCCCGCACGCCGCCGAACACCGCGTCCAGCGCCGCCACCACCGCGATGGGCAGGTACGGCACCACGGCCTCGGGTACCTCGGGCTGCACGAACAGGCCGACGACCACGCCGATCACGAGACCCAGTACGGCAATCACGGTGTTGGAGCTCCTGTCCCAGACGGTGCGGTGGTCGGCTTTCCGGTGGCCGCGGTGGTGGAGGTGGACGGCGAGGCGGAGGACGACGGCGACGCGGACGCCCCCGCCGACGCCGACGGCAGATCCGGCTTCGCCACCCGCAGCGTGACGCCCACCGCGGCCGGCAGCGTCACGCTCTTCTGCACCGAGATCGTCGACTTGATCCCGTAGCTGTCCTGAATGATCTTGAGGTAGCGGCCGCCCTGGTTCTCCTGGAAGGCCTGCGCCAGCTTCGGGCCGTCCCCGATCGCCAGCACGGTGTACGGCGGCACCAGCGGCCGGTTGTCGACCAGGATCGCGTCACCCGCCGCCCGGATCGCCGACAGGTTGGTCAGCCGCTGGCCGTTGATCGACACGCCCTCGGCGCCCGCCTGCCACAGCCCGTTCACCGCGTACTGCAGGTCGTGGTCGCGCAGCCGCCCCGAGTTACCGAAGGTCTCCGCGTTGCGCGGATCGCTGACGTTGCCGCCCTGGCCCGTGCCGGAGGCGTCCTCGATCAGCAGCTTGATCCCGGGCCCGACCATCTCGGCCGTGCCCGTGCTCGCCGCCAGGTCCGCCACGCCCCCGTCGCCGCTGCTCCGCAACGCCTGCTGCTGCGTCTGCTCGACCTTGGAGCGGTCCTGCTCCACCTGCCGCTGCAGCGCGTCCGCGGCCTTGGTCTCGTCGTTCACCCGGTGGATCAGCGCGTCCCGCTCCTTGGCGAGCGTCGGCGCCGCCTCGTGCGAGTTCACCGCCCCCACCGTCACCACGATCGCGGCCAGCCCCAGGCCCAGCGCGAGCACCAGCCGCCCCCGGGTGTTCCCGGGCAGCCGGTACGGCCCCTCGTCCCCGCGCGCCTTGGCCGCCTCGGCATAGCCGTCGTCCAGGCTGTGCTCCATCACGGTGGTCAGCAGGGACATCGAGGCGTCCGGACGGTTGAACCGCCCGTCCCGGTCACTCGGCGTCGGCGTTGCTGGCATGCGGGACATCGTCCCACGTCGCGGGTGCCAACCACGACCTGCCCCTGCCGAAACCGCACAGATCCTCGATCGGTCGCCACCGACCGACCTGGGGAAAGGGCGGTGGGGACGGGCCCGAACCCGTCCCCACCACCCCTGTCACCTCGGCAAAGCCGCGCCCGCAGACCCCCGGCCCGGGCTCCGCGGCCGGCCCGGCCTCAGCGGCCGGCCGAGTCGACCACCGCCGCCCACTCGTCCAGCAGCCGCTCCGTGGCCTCGTCGTCCGGGCCCTCCGCCCACAGGTGGGTGACCGCCTCCGCCGGATCCGGCAGCACCAGCGTCCACCGGCCGTCGGCCTCCACCACCCGGACCCCGTCCGTGGTGTCCAGCCGCCGGTTCCCGGCCGCCTCCACCACCGAACGCATCACCATGCCCTTCGCCGCCCACGGCGTCGCGATGTCCCGCCGCTGGATGTGCGCCTGCGGGATCCGCGCGTCGATCTGGCTCAGCGTGAGCTGCGTCCGGGCCACCAGGCCCACCAGGCGCACGAACGCCGCGGCACCGTCCAGCACCCCGCTGAACTCCGGCACCACGAACCCGCCGCGCCCGTCACCGCCGAACACCGTGCCGTCCGCCGCGGCCGCCTTGGCCAGGTCGTCCGGCGAGGTCGTCGTCCAGATCACCTGCGTCCCGTGGTACGCCGCCACCTGCTCGGCGATCCGCGTCGTGGTGACCGGCAGCGCCACCTGCCCGCTGCGCCGCTCGGCCGCGACCAGGTCCAGCAGCACCAGCAGCGCCCGGTCGTCACCGATCACCCGGCCCTGCTCGTCCACGAAGGACACCCGCTCGCCGACCGGGTCGAAGCGCACCCCGAACGCCGCCCGCGAGGAGGCGACCAGCTCGCCCAGCCTGGCCAGCGCCGCCCGGCGCTCCTCCGCGTCCTCGGTCGGCCGGGACTCGTCCAGGCCGCTGTCCACCGTCAGCGCCTCGACCCCGAGCCGGCCGAGGATGCTCGGCAGGACCAGGCTGGCACTGCCGTGCGCCGCGTCCACCACGACCTTCAGACCGGCCTCGCGCACGCCGGTGGTGTCGACCGCCCCGAGCAGGTTGCCCGCGTACGAGTCGAACACGCTCGACGGGTGCAGCAGGTCGCCGATCTCACCGGGGAACGCCCGGCGGAACTCCTGCCGCGCGTACACCCGGTCCAGCTTCCGCTGGCCCGCCTGGGACAGGTCCGCGCCGCGCTCGTCGAAGAACAGGATGTCCAGCGAGTCCGGCACACCCGGCGTCGTCCGCAGGAAGATCCCGCCCGCACTGCCCCGGGCCGTCGCCTGCCGGGCCACCGGCATCGGCACGTTCTCCAGGTCCCGGACGTCGATCGCGCTGGTCTGCAGCGCCGAGATCATCGCCCGCTTCAGCGCCCGCGCACCACGCGAGTGGTCACGCGCGATGGTGACCGTGGCGCCCTTCTTCAGCGTGGTCGCGTACGCCCCGGCCAGCCGGACCGCCAGCTCGGGGGTGATCTCCACGTTCAGGATGCCGGAGACACCGCGCACCCCGAACAGGTGCTCCTGGCCGCGCGACTCCCAGATCACCGAGGTGTTGACGAACGCGCCGGCCTCGATCGTCTTGAACGGGTAGACCCGCACGTTGCCCGAGATGATCGACTCCTCGCCGATCAGGCACTCGTCACCGATCACCGCGCCGTCGTCGATCCGGGCCGCCCGCATCACGTCGGTGTTCTTGCCGACCACGCAACCGCGCAGATTGCACTGCGGGCCCACGTACACGTTGTCGTGGATCACCGTCTTGTGCAGGAACGCCCCGCGCTTGACCACCACGTTGCTGCCGAGCACGGTGTGCTCCCGCAGCTCCACACCGGCCTCCACCTTGGCGTAGTCGCCGATGTACAGCGGCCCGCGCAGCACCGCCTCCGGGTCCACCTCGGCGCCCTCGGCCACCCACACGCCGGGCGAGATCTCGAACCCGTCGATCTCGACCTGGACCTTGCCCTCCAGGACGTCCGCCTGGGCCTTCACATAGCTCTCGTGGGTGCCCACGTCCTCCCAGTAGCCCTCGGCGACATAGCCGAACACCGGCTTGCCCTCCTTGAGCAACTGCGGGAAGACATCGCTCGACCAGTCCACCGACTCGCCGGCCGCCACGTAGTCGAAGACCTCGGGCTCCATGACATAGATGCCGGTGTTCACGGTGTCCGAGAACACCTGGCCCCAGGTCGGCTTCTCCAGGAAACGCTCGACCCGGCCCTCGTCGTCCGTGATGGTGATACCGAATTCCAACGGATTGGGCACCCGGGTCAGGCAGACCGTCACCAGGGCGCCCTTCTCCCGGTGGAAGGCAATCAGTTCGGACAGGTCGAAGTCGGTGAGCGCGTCACCGGAGATCACTAGAAAGGAGTCGTCCTTGAGAGCGTCCTCGGCGTTCTTCACACTTCCGGCGGTACCGAGCGGGATTTCCTCGTTGGCATACGTGAGGTGCATACCCAGGTCTTCGCCGTCACCGAAGTAGTTCTTGACCAGTGAGGCCAGGAACTGCACCGTGACCACGGTGTCGCTGAGCCCGTGCCGCCTCAGCAGCCGCAGCACGTGCTCCATGATCGGCCTGTTGACGACCGGTAGCAGTGGCTTGGGCATACTCGAGGTCATCGGGCGGAGACGAGTGCCCTCCCCGCCCGCCATCACAACGGCTTTCATTACGGGTGCGTCCTCCTTCGCGGTGGTGGACCCTGTGGATCCATCAAACCGGTCCGAAGCATCTCTACCCGGATCAAAACGTCCGACTCACCGAGGAGGTCGTGTGGAACGTCTCAGGCCGATCTCAAACGGCGGCCGTACGCTCCGCCTTCACCAGCTGCCGCGCTTGCACCGCGTAGAGGATGCCGGCCCACCAGTAGAGCGTGGTTCCCCACCAGATGAATGCCCAGCTCACGACGCCCGCAGTCCTCTGCACCCAACCCTGCCCCTGCGCGAGCAGGAGAAGCGGAAACGCGTACATCAGATTGAACGTGGCGGCCTTCCCCAGAAAGCTCACGTTCAGCGGACCGTAACCGACCCGATTCAGTCTCAGCAGCACGAGCCCGACGAACAGCTCACGCGCCACCAGAATCCCGGTCAGCCACCACGGCAGAATCTCGCGCCAGGTCAGACCCACCAGCGTCGAGACGATGTACAGCCGGTCCGCGGCCGGGTCCAGCAGCTGGCCCAGCCGGCTGATCTGCCCCCAGCGCCGCGCCAGCTTCCCGTCCAGATAGTCGCTGACCCCGCTGAGCATCAGGATGACGACCGCCCAGCCGTCGTTGTTCGGCCCGCCGAAGACCGGCCAGAGCACCAACCACAGGAAGATCGGCACGCCCGCCAGCCGAGCCATGCTCAGCAGGTTCGGGATGGTGAGGACCCGGTCGGTCTGGACGCGCGTCTCCTGGACCTCCACCTGAGGATCCTCCTGTAGCAAGCAACGGGTGTAGCGGATAGACCTTACAGCAAAGAAGCCCCCCACCCGCGAGGGTGAGGGGCTTCTCAGAAGAATTGTTCGGCGGCGTCCTACTCTCCCACAGGGTCCCCCCTGCAGTACCATCGGCGCTGTGAGGCTTAGCTTCCGGGTTCGGAATGTAACCGGGCGTTTCCCTCACGCTATGACCACCGAAACACTATGAAACTGTCGACCCGCCGGCAGGGCGGTCGTTGTTTCAGAACAACACAGTGGACGCGAGCAACTGAGGACAAGCCCTCGGCCTATTAGTACCGGTCAACTCCACCCCTCACGAGGCTTCCATATCCGGCCTATCAACCCAGTCGTCTACTGGGAGCCTTACCCTCTCAAGGAGGTGGGAGTGCTCATCTCGAAGCAGGCTTCCCGCTTAGATGCTTTCAGCGGTTATCCCTCCCGAACGTAGCCAACCAGCCATGCCCTTGGCAGAACAACTGGCACACCAGAGGTTCGTCCGTCCCGGTCCTCTCGTACTAGGGACAGCCCTTCTCAACACTCCTACGCGCACAGCGGATAGGGACCGAACTGTCTCACGACGTTCTAAACCCAGCTCGCGTACCGCTTTAATGGGCGAACAGCCCAACCCTTGGGACCTACTCCAGCCCCAGGATGCGACGAGCCGACATCGAGGTGCCAAACCATCCCGTCGATATGGACTCTTGGGGAAGATCAGCCTGTTATCCCCGGGGTACCTTTTATCCGTTGAGCGACGGCGCTTCCACAAGCCACCGCCGGATCACTAGTCCCTACTTTCGTACCTGCTCGACCCGTCAGTCTCACAGTCAAGCTCCCTTGTGCACTTACACTCAACACCTGATTGCCAACCAGGCTGAGGGAACCTTTGGGCGCCTCCGTTACTCTTTAGGAGGCAACCGCCCCAGTTAAACTACCCACCAGACACTGTCCCTGATCCGGATCACGGACCCAGGTTAGACATCCAGCACGACCAGAGTGGTATTTCAACGTCGACTCCACGACAACTGGCGTTGCCGCTTCACAGTCTCCCACCTATCCTACACAAGCCGAACCGAACACCAATATCAAGCTATAGTAAAGGTCCCGGGGTCTTTCCGTCCTGCTGCGCGAAACGAGCATCTTTACTCGTAATGCAATTTCACCGGGCCTGTGGTTGAGACAGTCGAGAAGTCGTTACGCCATTCGTGCAGGTCGGAACTTACCCGACAAGGAATTTCGCTACCTTAGGATGGTTATAGTTACCACCGCCGTTTACTGGCGCTTAAGTTCTCAGCTTCGCCACGACGAATCGTGACTAACCGGTCCCCTTAACGTTCCAGCACCGGGCAGGCGTCAGTCCGTATACATCGCCTTACGGCTTCGCACGGACCTGTGTTTTTAGTAAACAGTCGCTTCTCGCTGGTCTCTGCGGCCACCACCAGCTCGGGGAGCAAGTCCCGTCACCAGCAATGGCCCCCCTTCTCCCGAAGTTACGGGGGCATTTTGCCGAGTTCCTTAACCACAGTTCACCCGAACGCCTCGGTATTCTCTACCTGACCACCTGAGTCGGTTTGGGGTACGGGCCGCCATGAAACTCGCTAGAGGCTTTTCTCGACAGCATAGGATCATCCACTTCACCACAATCGGCTCGGCATCAGGTCTCAGCCTTCATGTGAGGCGGATTTGCCTACCTCACGGCCTACACCCTTACCCCGGGACTACCACCGCCCGGGCTGGACTACCTTCCTGCGTCACCCCATCGCTCACCTACTACCCCGTTGGGTCACCGGCTCCACCACGTCCCTTTGTCCGAAGACTCCGGGCCGGCTTCACGGGCTTAGCATCAGAGGGTTCAGCGTTGGCGCTTCAAAGCGGGTACGGGAATATCAACCCGTTGTCCATCGACTACGCCTGTCGGCCTCGCCTTAGGTCCCGACTTACCCTGGGCAGATCAGCTTGACCCAGGAACCCTTGGTCAATCGGCGCAAGAGTTTCCCACTCTTGTATCGCTACTCATGCCTGCATTCTCACTCGTGAACCGTCCACAACTCGATTCCTCGGCTGCTTCACCCGGCACACGACGCTCCCCTACCCATCACAGCGGGCGTTGGCCCTATTGCTGCAATGACACGACTTCGGTGATGTGCTTGAGCCCCGCTACATTGTCGGCGCGGAATCACTTGACCAGTGAGCTATTA
The DNA here is from genome assembly GCF_024172095.1 of Kitasatospora cinereorecta. Lineage (GTDB taxonomy): Bacteria > Actinomycetota > Actinomycetes > Streptomycetales > Streptomycetaceae > Kitasatospora > Kitasatospora cinereorecta. The sequence goes on from NZ_JAMZDX010000005.1 coordinate 201,184, forward strand.
CGCACTCTTTCAAGGGTGGCTGCTTCTAAGCCAACCTCCTGGTTGTCTCTGCGACTCCACATCCTTTCCCACTTAGCACACGCTTGGGGACCTTAGTCGGTGTTCTGGGCTGTTTCCCTCTCGACCATGGAGCTTATCCCCCACAGTCTCACTGCCGCGCTCTCACTTACCGGCATTCGGAGTTTGGCTAAGGTCAGTAACCCGGTGAGGCCCATCGCCTATCCAGTGCTCTACCTCCGGCAAGAAACACGCGACGCTGCACCTAAATGCATTTCGGGGAGAACCAGCTATCACGGAGTTTGATTGGCCTTTCACCCCTAACCACAGGTCATCCCCCAGGTTTTCAACCCTGGTGGGTTCGGTCCTCCACGCGGTCTTACCCGCGCTTCAACCTGCCCATGGCTAGATCACTCCGCTTCGGGTCTTGGGCATGCAACTCAAACGCCCTATTCGGACTCGCTTTCGCTACGGCTACCCCACACGGGTTAACCTCGCTACACACCGCAAACTCGCAGGCTCATTCTTCAAAAGGCACGCAGTCACAGTCCGAAGGACTGCCCCCACGGCTTGTAGGCACACGGTTTCAGGTACTATTTCACTCCGCTCCCGCGGTACTTTTCACCATTCCCTCACGGTACTATCCGCTATCGGTCACCAGGGAATATTTAGGCTTAGCGGGTGGTCCCGCCAGATTCACACGGGATTTCTCGGGCCCCGTGCTACTTGGGAAATGAGCAAGCAAGCCGTACAGATTTCGTCTACGGGGGTCTTACCCTCTACGCCGGACCTTTCGCATGTCCTTCGACTATCCATACGGTTTCTGACTCGCCGACCGGCCGGCAGACCGATCAAGCTCACTCCCACGACCCCCAAGTGGCAACCCCTGCCGGGTCTCACACCACTCGGGTTTAGCCTCATCCGGTTTCGCTCGCCACTACTCCCGGAATCACGGTTGTTTTCTCTTCCTGCGGGTACTGAGATGTTTCACTTCCCCGCGTTCCCTCCACATACCCTATGTGTTCAGGTATGGGTGACAGCCCATGACGACTGCCGGGTTTCCCCATTCGGACACCCCCGGATCAAAGCTCGGTTGACAGCTCCCCGGGGCCTATCGCGGCCTCCCACGTCCTTCATCGGTTCCTGGTGCCAAGGCATCCACCGTGCGCCCTTAAAAACTTGGCCACAGATGCTCGCGTCCACTGTGCAGTTCTCAAACAACGACCAGACACCCACCCGAACAGGCATGGGACCGGCACTCCATGAGGCAACTTCCGTTCCCTCAGGACCCAACAACGTGCCCGACACACCAAGCGGTGACCCACGTTCCACGCCGAAGCAGTACTAGTGATCCCTACCGAGTGTGCCGAATAGTCAACGTTCCACCCATGAGCAAGCACTCCGGGACATTCGCCCGAAGCTGCCGTGTGCTCCTTAGAAAGGAGGTGATCCAGCCGCACCTTCCGGTACGGCTACCTTGTTACGACTTCGTCCCAATCGCTGGTCCCACCTTCGACGGCTCCTCCCCTTACGGGTTAGGCCACCGGCTTCGGGTGTTACCGACTTTCGTGACGTGACGGGCGGTGTGTACAAGGCCCGGGAACGTATTCACCGCAGCATGCTGATCTGCGATTACTAGCAACTCCAACTTCATGGGGTCGAGTTGCAGACCCCAATCCGAACTGAGGCCGGCTTTTTGGGATTCGCTCCGCCTCGCGGCATCGCAGCCCTTTGTACCGACCATTGTAGCACGTGTGCAGCCCAAGACATAAGGGGCATGATGATTTGACGTCGTCCCCACCTTCCTCCGAGTTGACCCCGGCAGTCTCCTGTGAGTCCCCGACATTACTCGCTGGCAACACAGAACAAGGGTTGCGCTCGTTGCGGGACTTAACCCAACATCTCACGACACGAGCTGACGACAACCATGCACCACCTGTACACCGACCACAAGGGGGCTGATATCTCTACCAGTTTCCGGCGTATGTCAAGCCTTGGTAAGGTTCTTCGCGTTGCGTCGAATTAAGCCACATGCTCCGCTGCTTGTGCGGGCCCCCGTCAATTCCTTTGAGTTTTAGCCTTGCGGCCGTACTCCCCAGGCGGGGAACTTAATGCGTTAGCTGCGGCACCGACGACGTGGAATGTCGCCAACACCTAGTTCCCAACGTTTACGGCGTGGACTACCAGGGTATCTAATCCTGTTCGCTCCCCACGCTTTCGCTCCTCAGCGTCAGTAATGGCCCAGAGATCCGCCTTCGCCACCGGTGTTCCTCCTGATATCTGCGCATTTCACCGCTACACCAGGAATTCCGATCTCCCCTACCACACTCTAGCCTGCCCGTATCGAATGCAGACCCGGGGTTAAGCCCCGGGCTTTCACATCCGACGCGACAGGCCGCCTACGAGCTCTTTACGCCCAATAATTCCGGACAACGCTCGCACCCTACGTATTACCGCGGCTGCTGGCACGTAGTTAGCCGGTGCTTCTTCTGCAGGTACCGTCACTTGCGCTTCTTCCCTGCTGAAAGAGGTTTACAACCCGAAGGCCGTCATCCCTCACGCGGCGTCGCTGCATCAGGCTTTCGCCCATTGTGCAATATTCCCCACTGCTGCCTCCCGTAGGAGTCTGGGCCGTGTCTCAGTCCCAGTGTGGCCGGTCGCCCTCTCAGGCCGGCTACCCGTCGTCGCCTTGGTAGGCCATTACCCCACCAACAAGCTGATAGGCCGCGGGATCATCCTGCACCGCCGGAGCTTTCCACCAACCCCCATGCAGAGGAAGGTCATATCCGGTATTAGACCTCGTTTCCAAGGCTTGTCCCAGAGTGCAGGGCAGATTTCCCACGTGTTACTCACCCGTTCGCCACTGATCCACCCCGAAGGGCTTCACCGTTCGACTTGCATGTGTTAAGCACGCCGCCAGCGTTCGTCCTGAGCCAGGATCAAACTCTCCGTGAATGTCAACCCGTAATCGGGTCCACACCCGCGAAAGAGCGGCACGGCAACCACCGGAATAGGGCGGCCCCGCGCACTGCGTCCTCGCTAGTGTTATTTCAAAAGGAATCTCCAACCCCAGAAAATCCGAGGCCGGGGATGTCAACATATCTGGCGTTGACTTTTGGCACGCTGTTGAGTTCTCAAGGAACGGACACTTCCTTCGGACCGCCTTCCAGCGGGCCCTCTGGGCGCTTCGTTCGTGATTCGAGCTTATCAGACCATTTACCCGGCGTTGACCGGTGCTTTACGTGTCCGACTTGCTCTGTTAACCGCCGACTCGCGGCGACCTGAGCAACGATAGCGGGTTCGCGGCCGAGCACCTAATCGGGGCACGCCGGGGTTCACCCGGGTGGGCGTACGCAGGGCGTCCCACCTGCGGGGCGGGGCGTCGCCGCCACTCGGCCGGATGCCGTAGAGTGCGGCGCGTCGACCAAGAGGACTAGACCACTTGCGGGACCGTGACCCTGTCGCCGACGTGCGGACGGGTCGGTGCGTACACGTGCGTGTGCGCGGAGCGCCGGCGCGCTCGGTCGAGGGCTGCGGGCGGCATGTCCGGGTATGTCCGAAGTTGACATGATTTAGGCTCAGTCGATGCACGGGCCGCCTACCGCGGCCGCACGCGCTGTACTCCGTACCTGGGAGGCTCCACCATGACCACTGTGACGTCGCCGCTCGCCGGTCGGGCCATCGGACTCGCCGCTGTGCCGGACCCCGTCTTCTCCGGCGCCATGGTGGGCCCCGGGACCGCGATCGACCCGGTGCGCGAGCCCACCGAGGCAGTGGCCCCGGTGGACGGTCTGGTGGTGTCGATGCACCCGCACGCCTTCGTCGTCATGGACGAGAGCGGCCACGGCGTCCTCACCCACCTGGGGATCGACACCGTCCAGCTGAACGGCGAGGGCTTCGAGCTGCTGGTCGCCAAGGGCGACCAGGTCAAGCGGGGCCAGCCGGTGATCAAGTGGAACCCGGCCGCGGTCGAGGCGGCGGGCAAGTCGCCGATCTCGCCGATCGTCGCCCTGGAGGCGTCCGCCGACCAGCTCGGCGCGGTCGCCGAGTCGGGCGAGGTCGCCACCGGCGGCGAGCTGTTCATCTGGAACTGACGGAACCGACCGGACGCCACCGCCGAGGACCGGCACCGCACCGAGGACATAAGGAATTTCGGACGATGGAACGCACGCTGCGAGGCGTAGGTGTCAGCCACGGGGTCGCGATCGGCCAGGTTCGGCACATGGGTACGGCGGTGCTGGAGCCGCCGGCGACGCAGATCCCGAGCGAGGACGCGCCGCGCGAGCAGGCCCGGGCCCAGGCGGCGGTCGACGCGGTCGCGGCGGACCTGATCGCGCGCGGCAACCTGGCCGGCGGTGAGGCGCAGGCGGTGCTCGAGGCGCAGGCGCTGATGGCGCAGGACCCGGAGCTGATCGCCGACGTCAACCGGCGGATCGCGGTCGGCAGCAGTGCCGAGCGCGGGGTGTACGACGCCTTCGCGGCGTACCGGGCGCTGCTGGCGTCGGCGGGCGAGTACCTGGCCGGGCGGGTGGCCGACCTGGACGACGTACGGAACCGGATCGTGGCGCGGCTGCTGGGCGTGCCGATGCCGGGCGTGCCGGACAGCGACGAGCCGTACGTGCTGTTCGCGCGGGACCTGGCGCCGGCCGACACCGCGCTGCTGGACCCGACCCTGGTGCTGGGCTTCGTGACCGAGGAGGGCGGGCCGACCAGCCACAGCGCGATCCTGGCGCGGGCGATGGGCGTGCCGGCCGTGGTGGCGCTGCCGGGGGCGACCGAGGTCGGCGAGGGTGTCGTGGTGGCGGTCGACGGGTCGACCGGTGACGTCCTGCTGGAGCCTTCGCCGGAGCGGCAGGAGGAGCTGCGCGCCGTGGCGGCGGAGCGGAAGGCGGCGCTGGCCGCGTCGTCCGGTCCGGGCCGGACCTCGGACGGCTTCAGGATTCCGCTGCTGGCCAACATCGGCGGTCCGGCGGACCTGCCGGCGGCGCTGGAGCACGGTGCGGAGGGCGTGGGCCTGTTCCGGACCGAGTTCCTGTTCCTGGACGACTCGGCGAAGGCGCCGAGCGAGGACAAGCAGGTCGAGGCGTACCGGAAGGTGCTGGAGGCGTTCCCGGAGAGCCGGGTGGTGGTGCGCGTGCTGGACGCGGGCGCCGACAAGCCGCTGGACTTCCTCACACCGGCGGACGAACCGAACCCGGCGCTGGGTGTGCGCGGTCTGCGGACGCTGCTGAACCACCCGGAGGTGCTGCGGACGCAGCTGCGGGCGCTGGCGCGGGCGGCCGAGGGGCTGCCGGTGCACCTCGAGGTGATGGCGCCGATGGTGGCCGACCGGGTCGACGCGCGGGCGTTCGCCGCGGCGTGCCGGGAGGCCGGGCTGCGGGCCAAGTACGGCGCGATGGTGGAGATCCCGTCCGCCGCGCTGCGGGCGCGGTCGATCCTGCAGGAGGTGGAGTTCCTGTCGCTGGGCACCAACGACCTGGCGCAGTACACCTTCGCGGCGGACCGGCAGGTGGGTGCGCTGGCGCGGCTGCAGGACCCGTGGCAGCCGGCGCTGCTGGATCTGGTCGCCTCGGCGGCGGATGCCGCGAAGGCGGCGGGGAGCAGCTGCGGGGTCTGCGGTGAGGCGGCGTCGGATCCGCTGCTGGCGTGCGTGCTGGCGGGTCTCGGGGTGACCAGCCTGTCGATGGGCTCGGCGTCGATCCCGTACGTGCGGGCGACGCTGGCGAAGTACACGCTGGCGCAGTGCCGGCGGGCGGCGGAGGCGGCCCGGGCGGCGGACACCGCGGACGAGGCGCGGGCCGCGGCGCAGCAGGTGCTGTCGGGCGAGTAGGGCGAGTGGAGCGAGTGGGCCGTACGGGCCGGCTCGGTCCGAGCAAGGGACTCCCGAGGGGTCCGGTTCCACCGTGGGGGGTGGAACCGGACCCCTCGGGTCGTTCGCTCAGGCGCGGCGCTCGCGGCCGAGTTCGGCGAAGAAGCGCAGGTGGTCGAGGTTGTCGACGGATCCGGGGTTGACCGCCTGCTCCAGCGGAGTGCCGGAGAGCAGGCGCTTGACCGGGACCTCGATGCGCTTGCCGGTGAGGGTGTGCGGGAGGCCCTTGACCGCGATCACCTCGTCGGGGACGTGGCGCGGGGAGAGTTCGGTGCGCAGCGAGGTGCGGATGCGGCCGATCAGGTCCTCGTCGAGGGCGGCGCCGGGGGTGAGGACGACGAACAGCGGCATCCAGTAGCCGCCGTTGTCCTCCTCCAGGCCGATGACCAGGGACTCGGCGATCTCCGGGAGGCGTTCGACGACCTCGTAGATGTCGCTGGAGCCCATCCGGACGCCCTGGCGGTTGAGGGTGGAGTCGGAGCGGCCGTGGATGATCACGGTGCCGCGGTGGGTGACGGTGATCCAGTCGCCGTGGCGCCAGGTGCCCGGGAACATCTCGAAGTAGCTGTCCCGGTAGCGGCTGCCGTCGCTGTCGTTCCAGAAGCCGGTGGGCATGGAGGGCAGCGGCTTGGTGACGACCAGTTCGCCGACGGCGTCGGTGAGCGGGGCGCCGTGAACGTCCCAGGACTCGACGGCGGCGCCGAGGCAGGGTGCCTGGATCTCGCCGAGGTGGACCGGGAGGGTGGGGACGCCGCCGACGAAGCAGGAGCAGACGTCGGTGCCGCCGCTGACCGAGGCGAGCCAGACGTCGTGCTTGACCTCGTCGTAGATCCACTGGAAGCCGTCGGGCGGGAGCGGGGAGCCGGTGGTGCCGATGCAGCGGACGGCGGAGAGGTCGAGGTCGCGTCCGGGGTGCAGGTCCGCCTTGCGGCTGGCGATCACGTAGGCGGCGGAGGTGCCGAGGATCGTGGCGCGGGTGCGGGCGGCGACCGACCAGAGGGCGCCGGTGTCGGGGTGGCCGGGGCTGCCGTCGTAGGTGACGATCGTGGCCCCGACCAGCAGGCCGGCGATGAGGAAGTTCCACATCATCCAGCCGGTGGAGGTGTACCAGAGGAAGCGGTCCTCGGGGCCGAGGTCGAGGTGGAGGCCGGCCTGCTTGAGGTGCTCGACCAGGATGCCGCCCTGGCTCTGCACGATGGCCTTGGGCAGGCCGGTGGTGCCGGAGGAGTAGAGCACCCAGAGCGGGTGGTCGAACGGGACGGGTTCGAAGACCGGCTCGGTGTCGCCGGCGACCAGGTCGTCCCAGTGCAGGGCGCCGTCGGGGGCGGGGGCGCCGAGCAGCGGGACGTGGACGACCGTGCGCAGGGTGGGGAGTTCGCGGCGCAGCTCGGCGACGACCTCGGTGCGGTCGTGGTCCTTGCCGCCGTAGTGGTAGCCGTCGACCGCGAACAGGACGGCGGGCTCGATCTGCTGGAGGCGGTCCAGGACGCTGCGGGCGCCGAAGTCGGGGGCGCAGCTGGTCCAGATCGCGCCGACGGCGGCGGTGGCGAGGAGGGCGACGGCGGCCTGCGGGATGTTCGGCAGGTAGGCGCCGACGCGGTCGCCGGGGCCGATGCCCTGGGCGCGCAGGGCGGCGGCGAGCGAGCCGACCTGGCGGCGCAGCTCGGCCCAGGTGGTGGCGACCGGGGTCTCGGTGGTCTCGTCGAGGTGGAGGATGGCCGGCTTGTCGGCGTGGGCCGGGTCCTCGGCGTACCGGAGGGCGTGCTCGGCGTAGTTGAGGCGGACGCCGGGGTACCAGACGGCGCCGGGCATGGCGGCGTCGGCCAGGACGGTGGTGGGCCGCTGGACTCGGTCCGCGGTGCCGTCCTCGCCGGTGAAGCGGACGTCGAACCACTCGGTGACGGCGGTCCAGAAGCGGGAGAGGTCCTCGGTGGACCAGCGGTGGAGGTCGGCGTAGCGGGCGGCGGCCTCGGTGTCGTCGGCGGTGGGCGCGAGCGGAGCGGCGGGGGCGCCGTGGTGCTCGGCGGCCCAGGCCTGGAAGGCGACGAGCTGGGTGGCGGCGGCGCGGGCCGGATCGGGCCGCCAGAGCGGCTGGTCCTGGGGGGACGAAGGGGTGCTCACGGTGGTGGGTCTCCCGGGCCGGTGGTGAAGGGGACGGTGGGCTTGTGGCGTGCCGTCCGAGGGCTCTGACGCTGGCACGATGCCATGTGATCGTCCGGCGCGCCAGGGGGCTCCGGTCCGGCGGTGGGGTGCCGGCGGCCCGGCGGTGGGATGTCGCGGGCCCGGCAGCGGGGTGTCGCCGGTCTGGCGGTGGGATGTCGCAGGCCTGGCGGTGGGGTGCCGGCGGTGATAGGACGTCTGGCATGCACTCGACGTACGACGTGGTGATCGTGGGCGGCGGGCACAACGGACTGGTGTCCGCCGCGTATCTGGCCGGGGCCGGGCTGAGCGTCCTGGTCCTGGAACGGCTCGGGCACACCGGCGGGGCGGCGGTCTCCGCCCGGGCCTTCCCGGGCGTGGAGGCGCGGCTGTCCCGGTATTCCTATCTGGTGAGCCTGCTGCCGCGGCGGATCGTGGACGAGCTGGGCCTGAAGATCGAGCTGCGCCGGCGGCGGATCTCCTCGTACACCCCGGTGGTGCGCGAGGGGCGGCCGGGCGGGCTGCTGGTGGACCGGGTCGACCCGGCTCGGACCGCCGCGTCCTTCCGTGAACTGACCGGCGGCGACGCGGAGTTCGCCGCCTGGAACGAGTTCTACGGGATGACCGGGCGGCTCGCCGAACGGATCTTCCCCGCACTGACCGAACCGCTGCCCACCCGGGAGGAGCTGCGGCGGCGGGTGGATGACCCGGTGGCCTGGGAGGAGCTGTTCGAACGGCCGCTCGGCGAGGCGGTGGAACGACGCTTCGCCGACGACGTGGTCCGCGGCGTGGTCCTCACCGACGCGCTGATCGGCACCTTCACGCACGCGCACGACCCCTCGCTGGCACAGAACCGGTGCTTCCTCTACCACGTGATCGGGGGCGGCACCGGCGACTGGGACGTACCGGTCGGCGGCATGGGCGCCGTCACCGACGCGCTGGCCGGGGCGGCCCTGGCCAGCGGTGCGGAATTGCTCACCGGCTGCGAGGTGACCGCGCTCGACCCGGGACGGGAGGTGTCGGAGGTCGCGTACCGGACCGCGGACGGGACCGAGCGGCGCGTCGGGGCGCGCTGGGTGCTGTGCAACGCGGCCCCCACCGAGCTGGACCGGCTGCTCGGGCGGCCCGCACCGGCCGAGCCGGTGATCGGCGCGCAGCTGAAGGTCAACATGCTGCTGCGCCGGCTGCCCCGGCTGCGCGACCGCTCGGTCGCGGCGCACGAGGCGTTCGCCGGGACCTTCCACATCGCCGAGTCGTACCGCGAGCTCGAACACGCCTACCGCGAGGCGGCGGCCGGGCGGGTGCCGGTGCCCGGACCGTCCGAGATCTACTGCCACTCGCTGGCCGACCCGTCGATCCTCGGCCCGTCGCTGGTCGAGCAGGGGTTCCACACCCTGACCCTGTTCGGGCTGCACCAGCCGGCCGGACTGTTCGCCACCGATCCCGAACGGGTCCGCGCCGAGGCACTGGAAGCCGTCCTCGCCCCGCTGCGCGCCTGCCTCGACGAGCCGCTGGAGGACTGCCTCGCCCTCGACGGCGACGGGCGGCCCTGCCTGGAGGCCAAGACCCCGCTCGACCTGGAGGCCGACCTGCGGTTGCCCGGCGGCAACATCTTCCACCGGGAGCTGGCCTTCCCCTGGACCGCCGACCCGGCCGCCGACCGCTGGGGGGTGGCGACCTCGCACCCGCGCGTCCTGCTGTGCGGCGCGGGCGCGATCCGCGGCGGCGGGGTCAGCGGCATCCCGGGGCACAACGCGGCGATGGCGGTACTGGGACGGTAGCCGGGACGGGACGGGACGGGATCGGCCGGACCGGTCGGCGGTCATCCCCGCTCGTCGGGGACGACCGCGTACGCCTCGATCTCCAGCAGCAGGCCGGGCAGGAACAGGCCCGCCACCTGGACGGCGGAGCTGGCCGGGGCGTGCTTCGGGTCGAGCGCCTCGTCCCAGGCGGTGCGGACGCCCGGCAGGTGGGCGATGTCGGTGACGAAGATGGTCAGCTTGGTCAGGTGCTCGAAGCCCGCGCCGGCGGCCGCCAGGCAGCGGCCGATGTTGGCGAACACCTGGCGGGCCTGCGCCACGGCGTCGCCCTCGCCGACCAGGGCGCCGCTCTCGTCGAGGGCGACCTGTCCCGCGACAAAGACCTGGCGGCCGGTGGCGGACACCACGTGGCTGTAGCGGGTGCTGGGCGCGACGCCGGCGGGATCGGCGATGCGGGTGGTCTGGTCGGACAAGGCACTCCCCCAAGTGGTGACACGAAGGTCTGTTGATCGGGTCAGGGCTGCCGGAACTCGCCGTTGAACCAGGACCGGGCCACCCGGGTGTGGAACGGGAACGCGAGCGGGGTGTCGACGGTGGCGAGCTGCCAGCCGTCCGTCTCCTCGGTGGGGGTGGACGGCGGCAGGTCGGCCAGCTCGCGGGCCGGGAGCAGAGCGAACAGGCAGAGGAAACCGCCCCGGGTGTCGGAGTCGGTGGCGACCAGCGAGACCTCCGCCGGGTCGGCCAGGATGCCGGTCTCCTCGCGCAGCTCGCGGACGGCCGCCTGCTGCCAGCTCTCGCCGTAGTCGACGTACCCGCCGGGCAGGGCGAGCTCGCCGTAGCCGGGCTCGATGGTGCGGCGGATGACCGTGAGACGGGTCTCGCCCTCGGGCAGGTTGACCGGCAGCAGGGCGACGGTGACCGGCAGCGGGTTGCGGTAGCTGATCTCGGCGCAGCCCGGGCAGGTCCGCGGCCAGCCGACGGTGCCGGGCGGGTACGCCGTCCCGCACCAGTGGCAGTGGGAGTTGGGTCCGAGGCCGCGCCGGGTCGCCTGCTGGGTGGTCATGGGGTGGATGGTAGTCCGCGCGGCGCGGCGGCGGGCGGGATCGGGACCGACTCCGGGCCGCTCATCGACAACGACTCCTGGTGGATCAGCCTCCGTCGGGTGCGGGGCGGAGCAGGGGCGGGTGGAGGCGGGTGGCGTCGCCGAGGCGGTAGCGGCGGGCGCGGGGGCCGCCGCGGGGGCTGCCGTGGGGGGTGGTGTCGCCGGTGGGCCGGAGGAAGCCGGGGACGGAGAGCACCTTGCGGTGGAAGTTGCCGGGGTGGAGGGGGTCGCCCCAGACGCTCTCGTAGACGGCGCGCAGCTCGGGGATGGTGAAGTCGGGGCCGAGGAAGGCGGCGGCGAGCGGGGTGTACTCGAGTTTGGCGCGGGCCCGGTCGAGGGCGTCGGCGAGGATCCGGGCGTGGTCGAAGGCGAGCGCGGCGGGGTCGAGGGTGTCGACGGGGTGCCAGGCGGCGGCCGCGGCGTCACTGCCGGCCTGCGGGTCGGGCAGGTCGGGGGCGAAGGCGAGGTGGGCGACGGAGACGACGTGCATCCGCGGGTCGCGGTCGGGGGCGCCGTAGCTGCCGAGTTGTTCGAGGTGGACGCGGGGCAGTTCGGTGAGGCCGGTCTCCTCGGCGAGTTCGCGGGCGGCGGCCGTGGCGAGGTCCTCGCGGCCGGCGCGGAGGAAGCCGCCGGGCAGCGCGAGGCGGCCCAGGTGGGGCGGGGTGCCGCGTTCGACCAGCAGGACGTGGAGCGTGCCGTGACGGAGGGTCAGGGCGACCACGTCGACGGTGACGGCGACGGGCGGGTACTCGCGGGGGTCGTACGCGGCGAGCCAGTCCTGCTCGTCGCCGGGCGCGGAGAGTGACATCGCGGGGCTCCTGGGTGAGGCTCGGGGTGGCAGCAACGTAGCGCACCGTGCCGCGGATGCCGGTACCTCCGGTTAACCCGACAAGGAGGAAGGCACCGCTGCGGCGGGCGCTGCCGGGCCTGGTGACCAGGGGCTCGGCGGATGCGGCGGGCCCGTTTGGTGTCAGCGGCCTAGAGTGCAAGGCAGTGCCGTCGTACCGCTGGGAGGCAGCCGTGGCCGCCGTCGACTTCGCCGCCGCGCTGGCGGGTGGGCCGCTGGTGCTGGACGGGGGGCTGTCGAACCAGTTGGAGGCGGAGGGGCATGACCTGTCGGATGCGCTGTGGTCGGCGCGGCTGCTGATGGAGGGGCCGGAGGCGCTCGTCGAGGCGCACCGGACGTACTACGAGGCGGGCGCCCGGGTGGCGATCACGGCGAGCTACCAGGCGAGCTTCGAGGGGTTCGCGCTGCGCGGGGCGGGGCGGGCGACGGCGGAGCGGCTGCTGGGGCTGAGCGTGGAGCTGGCCCGGCAGGCGGCGGAGGAGGCGGAGGCGGCCGGGCCGCTGTGGGTGGCGGCGTCGGTCGGGCCGTACGGGGCGGTGCTGGCGGACGGGTCGGAGTACCGGGGGCGGTATGGCCTGAGCATGGCGGAGCTGGAAGCGTTCCACCGGCCGCGGCTGGAGGCGCTGGTCGCGGCCGGGCCGGACGTGCTGGCGATCGAGACGATCCCGGACGTGGACGAGGCCCTGGCGGTGCTGCGGGCGGTGCGCGGGCTGGGGGTACCGGCGTGGCTGTCGTTCAGTGCGGCGGGCGGGCGGACCCGGGCGGGGCAGCCGTTGGACGAGGCGTTCGCGCTGGCCGCGGACGCGGACGAGGTGGTGGCGGTCGGGGTGAACTGCTGCGTGCCCGGGGACGCGGACGCCGCGGTGCGGTCGGCCGCGGCGGCGGGCGGCAAGCCGGTGGTGGTGTACCCGAACAGCGGGGAGCGGTGGGACGCGGTGGCCCGGCGCTGGGTGGGCGAGCCGACGTTCCGGGCCGACCGAGTGGCGGGGTGGCTGGCGGACGGGGCGCGGCTGGTCGGCGGGTGCTGCCGGGTCGGGCCGGCGGCGATCGCCGAGCTGGCGCGGGTGGTGCGGGGCAGCTGAGCGCGCAAGCGCGGCGCCCCGGTTTGGTTTCCGGAACGGCCTCGGGCCTGGCAGACTCATGACGATACCCTTGCGGTCGACAATGTCGACCATCAGTCTGCGGAGGTAGCCGATGCCCGGCCCGATCCAGTCGCTCTCCCGGGCGGCGGCGATCCTGCGGCTCCTGGCCGGCGGTGAACGCCGGCTCGGCCTGTCCGAGGTGGCGGCGTCGCTGGATCTGGCCAAGGGTACGGCCCATGGCATCCTGCGCACCCTCCAGCAGGAGGGCTTCGTCGAGCAGGACGCGGAGAGCGGCAAGTACCAGCTGGGCGCGGAGCTGCTGCGCCTCGGCCAGAGCTACCTGGACGTCCACGAGCTGCGGGCCCGCGCCCTGGTGTGGGCGGACGACCTGGCCCGGGCGTCCGGCGAGACGGTGTACCTCGGCGTGCTGCACCAGCGCGGCGTGCTGATCGTCCACCATGTGTTCCGGCCGGACGACACCCGCCAGGTGCTGGAGGTCGGCTCGATGCAGCCGCTGCACAGCACCGCGCTGGGCAAGGTGCTGCTGGCCTACGACCCGGTGGCGCGCGGCGAGTTGGGTGACGGGCCGCTGGAGTCGTACACCACCCGGACGTTGACCGAGCTGTCCGACGTGGACGCCGAGTGCGCGCTGATCCGGGAGCGGGGCTGGGCGGACGCGGTGGAGGAGACCTGGGAGGGCGTGGCGTCGATCGGCGCGCTGATCCAGGACCGCCGGCGCAATCCGGTCGGCGCGGTGTGCATCAGCGGCGCGGTGGAGACGGTCTGCGAGGACGGCTTCGTGAAGCCGTCGCTGGTGGCGTCGGTGCGCAGCGCGGCGCGGGCGATCTCCCGCGACCTGGGCGCCGGGCGGTTCTGACCGGGCGGTTCACATCGGCTGAGCAGGTGACTCAGCGCGTTCACAGGGGCGCGGACGGGTGGCGACATCCGTCCGCGCCCTTGGCGTTTTGTCCGGTTTCGACCGCGTCCCGTTGTTAGCTTCGAGCGATGAGTCACAGCTGCGTAACCCCGCCTTGACGTGGGGGCGACCTCAGGGGGAAGCTTCCGCATGTCGGTCGACATTGTCGAACGGCGGACGGTCGAGGATCTCCCACCCGGCGCTCACCCGCACAGCGATCGGCCGTCCACCTGCCCCCACCCCCGCTCCTCCGGGCCAACAGGACAAGGGAGTCTTCGTGTCCGCGTTCTCCAATGGCGACATCTTCGTCGGCGAAACCCTCGGCACCGCCGCCCTGATACTCCTCGGCGGTGGCGTCTGCGCCGCCGTCACACTCAAGAAGTCCAAGGCGATCAACGCCGGCTGGCTCGCGATCACCTTCGGTTGGGGATTCGCGGTGATGATCGCCGCGTACATGTCCGCGCCCAAGTCCGGCGCCCACCTCAACCCGGCCGTCACCCTGGCCCTCGCCGTCGACAGCGGCGACTGGAGCAAGGTCCCGCTCTACCTCGGCTCCCAGCTGCTCGGCGCGATGATCGGCGCCGTGCTGGTCTGGGTGACCTACCTCGGCCAGTTCCAGGCCAACGAGGAGCCGACCCTGGGCATCTTCTCGACCGGTCCCGAGATCCGGAACCCGATCCAGAACCTGCTCACCGAGATCATCGGCACCATGGTGCTCTGCCTGGGCATCCTCACCCAGGGCCTGAACAAGGGCCTCGGCCTCAGCGGCATGGGCATCCTGATCGTCGCCTTCACCGTGGTCGGCATCGGCCTCTCGCTCGGCGGCCCGACCGGCTACGCGATCAACCCGGTCCGCGACCTGGGCCCGCGCATCGTCCACTCGCTGCTGCCGATCCCCCACAAGGGCGGCTCCGACTGGTCGTACGCCTGGATCCCGGTGGTCGGCCCGCTCGTCGGCGGCCTGCTGGCCGGCGGCCTGTACCACATCGCCTTCTGACCGCGTCCTGACCGCCGCGTCCTGACCGCCGCGCTCGGACCCCTGCGCCCGGAGCTGCGCACTCCGATACCGTCCGAACGCGTTTGCCCCACGCCTGAGCACGGGGACTGACCCCGGGTCAGACCCATCACTCCCCCGAACCCTCAAGAGCCGAGGATCCCGTATGACTGCCAACTACATCGCCGCGATCGACCAGGGCACCACCTCCAGCCGCTGCATCATCTTCGGCGAGGACGGCCGGATCGTCTCCGTCGACCAGCAGGAGCACTCGCAGATCTTCCCGCAGCCCGGCTGGGTCGAGCACGACGCCGCCGAGATCTGGACCCGGGTCCAGTCCGTCGTCCGCGGCGCGCTGGAGAAGGCCGGCCTCACCAAGGACGACATCCGCGCGATCGGCATCACCAACCAGCGCGAGACCACCGTCCTGTGGGACAAGAACACCGGCGAGCCGGTGCACAACGCGCTGGTCTGGCAGGACACCCGCACCGAGGGGCTGTGCCGCGAGCTCGGCCGCAACGTCGGCCAGGACCGCTTCCGCCGCGAGACCGGCCTCCCGCTGGCCAGCTACTTCGCCGGCCCGAAGATCCGCTGGCTGCTGGACAACGTCGAGGGCCTGCGCGAGCGGGCCGAGGCCGGCGACATCCTCTTCGGCACCATGGACACCTGGGTGATCTGGAACCTCACCGGCGGTGTCGACGGCGGCAAGCACGTCACCGACGTGACCAACGCCAGCCGCACCATGCTGATGAACCTGCACACCCTGGAGTGGGACGAGAGCATCGCCCAGTCCATGGGCGTCCCGATGGCCGTCCTGCCGGAGATCCGCTCCTCCGCCGAGGTCTACGGCAACGCCACCGGCGACCTGGAGGGCGTGCCCGTCGCCTCCGCGCTCGGCGACCAGCAGGCCGCCCTGTTCGGCCAGACCTGCTTCGACGAGGGCGAGGCCAAGTCCACCTACGGCACCGGCACCTTCCTGCTGCTCAACACCGGCGAGAAGATCGTCAACTCGTACCACGGCCTGCTGACCACCGTCGGCTACCGGATCGGCAACGAGAAGCCGGTCTACGCCCTGGAAGGCTCCATCGCCGTCACCGGCTCGCTGGTGCAGTGGCTGCGCGACCAGCTCGGCATCATCTCCACCGCCGCCGAGATCGAGACCCTGGCCTCCACCGTCGAGGACAACGGCGGCGCCTACTTCGTCCCCGCGTTCTCCGGCCTGTTCGCCCCGTACTGGCGCTCCGACGCCCGCGGCGTCATCGCCGGCCTCACCCGGTACGTCACCAAGGGCCACCTCGCCCGCGCCGTCCTGGAGGCCACCGCCTGGCAGACCCGCGAGGTCGTCGACGCGATGGAGAAGGACTCCGGCGTCACCCTGACCGCGCTCAAGGTCGACGGCGGCATGACCTCCAACAACCTGCTGATGCAGAACATCGCCGACGTCCTCGACGCCCCCGTCGAGCGCCCGTACGTCGCCGAGACCACCGCCCTCGGCGCCGCCTACGCCGCCGGCCTCGCCGTCGGCTTCTGGAACGACCTCGACTCGCTGCGCGCCAACTGGCACCGCGCCGCCGAGTGGACCCCGCGCATGGACGAGGCCACCCGCGACGCCGAGTACAAGAAGTGGCTCAAGGCCGTCGAGCGGACCATGGGCTGGGTCGAGGAGGACGAGAAGAACTGACGCACCAGCCCGGCCGGGGACACCACCCCGGCCGGGCCGTCGTACTTTGCGCGATCCGCCGCACCCCGGGTCGCACCGCACACCGTGAGAGGAGACACGGCGCCGCCCGACCCGCGCGCCGTACACACACCATGGCTACCATCCCGACCCTGGGCGCCGAGCGCACCCCCGGACGCACCGCCTCCCGCGCCGAGGCCCGCGAACTGCTGGGCAAGGCAACGTACGACCTGCTGGTGATCGGAGGCGGCATCCTCGGCACCGCGACCGCGTGGACCGCCGCCCAGGCCGGCCTCAAGGTCGCCATGGTCGACGCCGGCGACTTCGCCGGCGCCACCTCCAGCGCCTCCTCCAAGCTCGTCCACGGCGGCCTGCGCTACCTGCAGACCGGCGCGGTCAAGCTCGTCGCCGAGAACCACAAGGAGCGCCGCGCCCTCGCCACCGACGTCGCCCCGCACCTGGTCAACCCGCTGACCTTCTTCGTGCCCGTCTACAAGGGCGGCCCGCACAGCGCCCCCAAGCTCGGCGCCGGCGTCTTCCTCTACTCCGCGCTCTCCGCCTTCCGCGACGGCATGGGCCGGGTCTCCACCGCCGCCCACGCCGCCCAGCAGGTCCCGGCGCTGCGCACCGAGGGCCTGCGCTCCGTCGCCGTCTACGGCGACCACCAGATGAACGAC
The DNA here is from genome assembly GCF_024172095.1 of Kitasatospora cinereorecta. Lineage (GTDB taxonomy): Bacteria > Actinomycetota > Actinomycetes > Streptomycetales > Streptomycetaceae > Kitasatospora > Kitasatospora cinereorecta. Next base: position 218,245 of record NZ_JAMZDX010000005.1, read on the forward strand.
TCCCGGGTCGCCGTGATGACCGTCCGCGCCGCCGTCGAGGCCGGCGCCGTGGTGCTCAACCACGCCGAGGTGACCGGCCTGCGCTTCACCGGCGGCCGGGTCAGCGGCGCCGAGCTCCGCGACCGCCTCGACGGCACCGAGTTCGGCGTCAGCGCGCGGCTGGTGCTCAACGCCACCGGCCCCTGGGTCGACCACCTGCGCCGCATGGAGGACGCGGGCGCCGCCCCGTCCATCCGCCTCTCCAAGGGCGCGCACGTCGTCGTCAAGCGCCGCACCCCGTGGCGGGCCGCCCTCACCATCCCGATCGACAAGTACCGGGTCTCCTTCGCCATCCCGTGGGAGGACCACGTCCTGCTCGGCACCACCGACGAGGAGTACACCGGCGACCCGATGGACGTCCGCGCCACCGAGGCCGACGTCGACCAGATCCTCGACGAGGCCGGCCACGCCATCCGCGACGAGCACCTCGACCGCGACCTGATCACCTACACCTTCGCCGGCCTGCGGGTGCTGCCCGGCGGGCCCGGCGACACCGCCGCCGCCAAGCGGGAGACCGTGGTCACCGAGGGCCGCGGCGGCATGCTCTCCGTCGCCGGCGGCAAGTGGACCACCTACCGCCACATCGGCCGCACCGTCCTGGAGAAGCTCAAGGGCGTCCCCGGCACCGGCCTCGCCGAGGACATGTCGCCGTTCCCCGCCACCGTCCCGCTGCCCGGCGTCGGCGCGCCCAACGCCGTCGCCCACCGCCTGCTCGTCGACCGCGAGCCCGGCTCCCGGATGGAACCCCTGGTCGCCAAGCACCTGGCCGGCCACTACGGCACCCTGTCCTTCGACATCGCCCGCCTGATAGCCGACGACCCGGCCCTCGGCGACCCGATCCACGAGGACGGCCCCGACGTCTGGGCCCAGGTCGCCTACGCCGCCGACAACGAGTGGGCGTACACCGTCGACGACGTCCTGCGGCGCCGCACCACCATGACCGTCCGCGGCCTCGACACCCCCGAGGTCCGCCAGCAGGTCGAGAGCTTCCTCGCCAAGCGGCAGAAGTAGCCGCACCCAGCACGTGCGAACACCAGGCGGGCGCCCCGGTCGGAGGCGCCCGCCTTCGCCGTTCCCGCAGCCGGCTACCCGTTCAGCCAGTCACCCGGGATCGCGTCGTGGCGCGGGATCAGCAGGCGGTGATGAGGACGCGGTCGCCGAGGTGGTCGCTCTGGTGGCCGGCGTGGGCGAGGACGGCGGCGAGGTGGAGGGTGGCCTGGAACTCGGGGGACATCACCGAGGTGCTGCCGGAGACGCGGCCGGTGTCGGGGCGGCGGGGTTCCGTGCCGGTTCGCCAGAACACGCAGACGCCGTGGGGCACCGTGCGGACGACCGCGCCGGGGTGGTTGCCGGTGCCGTCGTCGGCCAGCGGAACGCCCGCCCGGGCGAGGGCGGAGCGCACGCGATCGAGGAGTTCCCGGCGTCCGTCGCTCATGGGACGAGCGTACGGGACAAAGTGAACAAAAGGTGAATATGACGCCAATGTCCGTTTTCCTGGCGGCGTCAGGCGGGTTCGTCGACGGGCTCGGACGCGCGGAGCAGCTGCTCGGCGAGATCGCGGGTCGCGGCGGCGAGTTCGGGCGGCGAGACGATGCGGTACGGCGCCCGCAGGGCGGTGAGCCGGCGGGCGTACCAGTCGGGGGTGTCGGTGGTGGCGAGCAGGCGGGTGCGGTGCGGGTCGAGGGGTTCGCAGCGGGCGAGGCTGCGCGGGATCCAGCGGGCGACCTGCTCGGCGGGGGCGTCGACGTGGACCTCGACCGGCAGGCCCCAGCCGTGGGCGAGGTGTTCGTCGAGGGCGGCGGCCGGGTCGAGTCCGTCCGGCGGGGTGGCGGCGGTGTCGAGGAGGTGGACGGCGGCGACCCGGTCGACGCGCAGCAGCCGCCGGGCGTCCTTCGCGTGGGACCGGCAGAGCAGGTACCAGCGCCCGTCGCGGACGACCACGGCCCACGGGTCGACCTCCGTCGTCCGCTGCTCCCCCGGCCTGCGCCGGTAGTCGAGCCGTACCGCTCGCCGCAGCGCGCAGGCCTGGACCAGCGCCGCGGCGGTGTGCGGGTCGGGCCGTGGGACGTCGTCGACACCGTCGGCGCTGCCGGTGCCGATGGCGCGGACCGCCGCGGCCGGGCCGGCCACCGAGGCGGGCAGCACCCGCATGATCTTCCCGAGGGCGCTGCCGACCGGGTCGGCCGGGTCGGCGGCCGCGTACCGGCCCTCCAGGACGGCCATCACCAGGCCGAGCGCCTCGGCGGTGGTGAACATCAGCGGCGGGATCCGGTAGCCGCGGCCGACCCGGTAGCCGCCGTACGGGCCGCGGGTGGCGGTGATCGGGACGCCCGCCTCGCGGAGGGTGGCGACGGAGCGGCGGGCGGCGCGCTCGGAGACGCCGAGCCGGTCGGCGAGGCGCTCGGCGGTGATGCCGGGGCTGTTCTGGACCAGTTCGAGCAGGAGCAGCGCGCGGGCGGTGGGGCTCTCGTCGTGTGCCATGCATCGATTCTCCCGTCGGACGGGCACATTCCGGACGGAGATCGACCGGAACCGCTCGTAGGGTGCCGTTCATGACGGAGACAACGGAGACAACGGAGACGGACGCACCGGTGCTCACCGAGCCGCCGGTGGCGGGCACCGAGGTGGACACCCTGCTGGGCGCGCTGGAGCGCCAGCGCCGGACGCTGGTGTGGAAATGCTCGGGCCTGGACGCGGCGGGCATGCGGGCGACCGTCGGCAGGTCGTCGATGACGCTCGGCGGGCTGCTGAAGCACCTGGCGCTGGTCGAGGACGACATGCTGTCGCAGAAGCTGCTGGGCCGGCCACCGGCGGAGCCGTGGTCGGCGGTGGACTGGGACGCCAGTCCCGACTGGGAGTGGCGCACGGCGGCCGACGACACCCCGGAGGAGCTGCTCGCCCTGTGGCGGGACGCGGTGGCCCGCTCCCGCGCCAACGTCCGGCAGGCGCTCGCCGGGGACGGACCCGGGCAGTTGGTCGCTTACGTCGGCAAGCGGGGCGCGCGGCCGAGCCTGCGCCGCCTGCTGGTGGACCTGGTCGAGGAGTACGCGCGGCACGTCGGGCACGCGGACCTGCTCCGGGAGGCCGTGGACGGCCTGGTCGGGGAGGACCCGCCGCAGTAGTCCTTTGGGGTGGTCAGCCCTTGAGGACGCCGAGCGGGACCAGGCGGGCGACCGGCCGGCCGAGCCGGTTCTCGGTGCTCGCGGTCACCACGGCGTCGACGTCCTTGTACGCCTGCGGCACCTCCTCGGTGGCGCTGCGCCAGGAGGTGGGCCGCAGCGCCACCCCGGCGCGGGTCATCTCGGTGCGCAGGCGCGGTACGTCGCACTCGCGCTGGGCCCGGTGCCGGCTCCAGACCCGGCCGGCGCCGTGGCAGCAGGAGTCGAACGCGAGGTTGCCGTCGGTGCCGGTGAGCACGTACGAGGCGGTGCCCATGGTGCCGGGCACCAGGACCGGCTGGCCGACCGGCGCGAGGTCGGCCGGCAGGTCGGGGTGGCCGGGCGGCAGCGCGCGGGTGGCGCCCTTGCGGTGGACGCACAGCAGCCGCTCCTCGCCGTCGACCGTGCGGCGTTCGAGCTTGGCGAGGTTGTGCGAGACGTCGTAGACCAGGTCGAGGCCGGTGCCGGTCAGCTCCTCGAACACGTGCCGGGTCTCGTCGGCGAGCAGCTGGCGGTTGGCGCGGGCGTAGTTGGCGGCCGCCGCCATCGCGCCGAGGTACGCCCGGCCCTCGGCGGACTCGACCGGGGCGCAGGCGAGTTGGCGGTCGGGGACGGTGATCCGGTGGCGGTGCATCACCGCGTCCATCAGCCGCACGTGGTCGGTGCAGATCTGGTGGCCGAGACCGCGCGAGCCGCAGTGGATCATCACGCAGACCTGGCCCGGGCGCAGGCCGAACGCCTCGGCGCAGCGCTCGTCGTAGACCCGGTCGACGGTCTGGATCTCCAGGAAGTGGTTGGCCGAGCCCAGGCTCCCCACCTGCGCCGCGCCGCGCTCCAGCGCCCGGTCGCCGACCTGGCGGTCGTCGGCGTCGGTGACGGCGCCACCGTCCTCGCAGCGTTCCAGGTCCCGCGCGACCCCGTGGCCGCGCTCGACCGCGTACCGGGCGCCGCCGCGCAGCACCTCGTGCAGTTGGCTGCGGCCCATCCGCCAGAGCGCGCCGCGGCCGAGACCGCGCGGGATCAGCGGGTCGAGACGGTCCATCAGGGCGGGCAGGTGCGGCAGCAGGCCGCGGCGGTCCAGCGGCGAGGCGAGCAGCCGCACCCCGCAGCAGATGTCGAAGCCGACCCCGCCCGGGGAGACCACCCCGCCCGCCGCCACGTCGGTGGCGGCCACCCCGCCGATCGGGAAGCCGTAGCCCCAGTGGATGTCCGGCATCGCGTACGAGGCGCGGACGATGCCGGGCAGCGCGGCGACGTTGGCGACCTGCTCCAGCGCCTTGTCGCCGGGGTCGAGCGGGAGCAATTCGTGCGGGGCGAAGACCACGCCGGGGACGCGCATCGGGTCGACCGGATCGATCCGGTGGCGCCAGGGGGTCTCCTCGACCAGGTGGACGTTCATCGCGCGCTCACACGTCCAGGGTGACCCGGCAGGTCCAGCCGGTCGGGCCCCGGCCGAGGTGGAGGGCGTGCCAGGACACCGCCTTGGGGACGGGGCCGACCTGGGCGACCTCGCCGGTGTCGACCATCGCGAGATCGAGCCGGACGGCCTCCCCGGGGCCCGGACCGGATGCGGTCGGGCTGACCCGGACGTCGGCGGGGATCTCGCCGGTGGTGTCCATCCGGTAGATCACCTCCTCCAGCGCGGCGACCAGGAGGTGCGCGTCGTCGCCGGCGGTGAGTTCGGTCCGGCGGGCGGTCCGCGGCAGCCCGGGCGGGATCTCCGCGAACGCGGCCACCGCACCGCGCAGCGCCTGGGCGAGGCACTCCTCGCGGTCGGGCGCCCACGCCTCGATGGCGAGGTCGCCGGTGTGCGGGATGGTACGGCTGCCGGCGTCCGCCGGCGTGTCGGTGCCCATGACGGCCTCCGGGGTTCTCCCTCCAGGCTGACCAGCCCACCGGCCCGCGGCAAGCCGCGGCGGATCCGTGCGGGTGGGGTGGGTCAGGGGCGGATGGCCCGGACGGCCGTGTCGACGAGCTGGTGGGCATCGGGGCCGACGTCCAGGACGAGGCCGCGTTCGTCCGGCTGGAGCGGTTCGAGGGTGGCGTACTGGGAGTCGAGCAGCGAGGGGGGCATGAAGTGGCCCGTGCGGTGGGCGAGGCGGTCCTCGATGACGGCGCGGTCACCACTGAGGTGCAGGAAGAACGCGTCCGGGCAGGCAGCCCGGAGGATGTCGCGGTAGCGCCGTTTCAGGGCCGAGCAGGTGACCACTCCCCCGGTGCCGGCCGCCGCCCGTGCGCCGAGCCAGGCGCCGAGGGTGCGCAGCCAGGGCTCCCGGTCGTGGTCGTCCAGCGGGATGCCCTCGCTCATCTTGGCGATGTTGGCGGCCGGGTGGAAGTCGTCGGCCTCGGCGTAGGGAAGGTCGAGCCGGTCGGCGAGGAGGCGGGCGACGGTGGTCTTCCCGACTCCGGACACGCCCATCACCACGACGACGGGCGGCTGGTTCTCGTCGCTGGGGGCCACCGCGGTGCTCCTGTTCTGCCGGAACCGGGACTCCGCCAATCTAATCGGGGAGCTCGCCGGAGGCGATGGACGCGGCCCTCGGCCGACCGGGCCGCGTCCATCGCCCCCGTACCGGAGCGTCAGTGCATCAGCGCGAGCCGCAGCCCGAAGCCGATCAGCAGCGCCCCGGTGACGTACTCGATCCGGCTGCGCACCCGCGGGCGGCGCAGCACGGCCCCGAACCGGTCGACGGTGACCGTGTAGAGGCCGAACCACAGCAGGTACAGCACCACGAACTCGGCCGAGAGCAGCAGCGCCCGGCCGAGGGTGTGCCCGGTGGTCGGGAGGAACTGGGGCAGGAAGGTGACGAAGAACAGTGCCACCTTGGGGTTGAGTGCGTTCGACAGGAAGCCCTGGCGGACGCAGGTCGGGCCGGTCTTGGCGGCGCCGATCCCGTCCACGGCGCCGTCCTGCCCGGCGCTGCGGGCGGAGCGGAAGGTGGCGATCCCCATCCAGATCAGGTACACCGTGCCGACCGCCTTGAGCACGGTGAACGCGGTGGCCGAGGCCAGCAGCAGGGAGGAGACGCCGAGCGAGGCGGCCGAGACGTGCACGCTGAGGCCCAGCATGCCGCCGAGCGTGGTCCAGAGGCCGGCGGCCCGGCCGCCGACCAGGGCGTTGCGGGTGATCAACGCCTGGTCGGGGCCGGGGATCATGATGAGCACCAGGGCGGCGAGCGCGAAGGTCAGCATGCGGCCGCCTGGACGGTCCGCAGTACGGCCGCGTGCTGGCGTTCCCGGAAGTAGAAGTGCCCTCCGGGGAACAGCCGGACGGTGACCGGCCTCTGGTCGGTGTACGCGGACCAGGCCGCCAGCTGCTCGCGGGTGACCAGGTCCGCGTCGCCGCCGAGCACCGTGAACGGCACCGGCAGCGGCGGGCGCGGGCGCGGCCGGTGGGTCTCCACCAGCCGGTAGTCGGCGCGCAGTCCGCCGACGGTGAGCCGGACGAGTTCGGGGTCGGCGAGCACCTCGGCGGGGATGCCGCCGTGCCGGCGCTCCACTTCGGCGAGCAGTTCCGTGTCGGGGAGCAGGTGCAGCCCGTCCCGGAACTCGGCCAGGTGGGGCGCCGGGAAGGCGGAGAGCACCAGCCGCTCGGGCAGCGGGCGTCCCAGTTCGATGAGCCGGTGGGTGAGTTCGAAGCAGAGCAGGGCGCCGAAGCTGTGCCCGAAGAACGTGTACGGCGGGCTGAGCGGCAGTTCCTTGGCGAGCTGGTCGACGAGGTCGTCCAGCGAGGCGGCCGACTCCTCCGCCAACCTGGCTCCCCGGCCGGGGAGTTGGATGGCGCAGACGTTCAGCCCGGCCATCTTCCGGGACCAGCGGACGTACTCGGCGGCGGAACCGCCGCCGTGCGGGAAGCAGTACAGGGTCCGCGGCCCCGAGCTGCCGGGTGCCCTGATCGTCCAGCGCGCAGCGAGCGGTTCCGCCATGGCTCAGCCCACCTCGGCCGGGGTCTGGGCCGCGAGGTGCCCGGCCAGTTCGGCGATGGTCGGGTGCTCCAGGATCTCGCTCGGGCGCACCTTGCGGCGCAGCTTGGCGCCGAGGTCGGCGGCCAGCACCAGGGTGGTGGCGGAGTCGACGCCGAGCGCGGCGAGCGGGATGTCGGAGTCGACCTCCTCGACGGCGATGTCGAGCAGTTCCGAGATGTACTCGGAAAGCCAGGCGACCAAGTGGTCCCGGGTCACTTCTCCTCCTCGGTTCGGTTCGGCCGGGCACCCTGCACCGGGACGTCCAGCGGGTTGGCCGGTCCGAGCAGCGGCTCCAGCCAGGCGTCCACGTCGGCCACGGTGGGATTCTGCAGGACGACGGCGACCGGCACCTCCACCGCGAAGGTGCGCTGGAGGGAGGTGGCGATCCGGGCGGCGAGCAGCGAGTCGCCTCCGGACTCCAGGAAGTCGTCGGCCAGGTCGACCTGGTTGACGCCCAGGGTGGCCCGGTAGATCTCGACCAGCTTGGCCTGCCGGTCGGTGACCGGCGGCTTCACCGGTCGGCCGCGCTGCACGCCGCGGGTGCCGGCCTTGGCGAGGACGCCGCGGTCGACCTTGCCGGTGCCGCTGAGCGGCATCCGGTCCAGCGGGCTGATCCGGGCCGGGACCATGTGCCGGGGCAGGTGGGCGGCGGCGTGGGCGAGCAGGGCCTCGCGGTCGAAGCGGCGGCGGGTGTCGGGCGCCTGGACGGCCAGGACGTCGAAGCCGACCGCGGCCGGCCCGTCCTCGTCGCGGGTGAGCACCCGGGTGGTGCCGTAGCCGGTCCGGGTGAGCAGGTCGCTCCACTGCTCGCGGTCGAGCAGCGGGTGGCCCCAGGTGCGGAACGCGGTGTCGGTCCAGCCGTCGAAGCCCTGCTGAAGGCCCATGGTGAGGTCGAACCACGGGTGGAAGGCGGTCTGTTCGACCATCAGCAGGGTGCCGCCGGGGGCGAGCACCGAGCGCAGGGTGGACAGGCTGGTGGTGATGTCGCGGGTGTCGTGCAGGACGCTGGCGGCGATCACCAGGTCGACGGCGAGCCCGTCGTGGCCCTGGAGTTCGCCGTCCTGGTCGAGGTTGAACAGGCCGTAGCGGACGAAGTCGTGCTCGGCGAACGCCTCTTCGGCCCGGTCGGTGAAGTAGGTGGAGATGTCGGTGAACAGGTAGTCGGTCCGGTCGGCCGGGAGCAGCGGCAGCAGGTGGCGGGTCAGGGTGCCGTAGCCGCCGCCGACCTCCAGCACGCGCAGCGGACGGTCCGCGGGCCAGTCGGCCACCAGCTTGGCGACCGCGTCGGTGGCCACCGCGTACGCGGGGCCGAACAGCCGGGCGTACACCTCGGGGGTGCGGTCGGAGGCGTAGAGCTCGGCGGAGTGCAGTGACTGGGTGAGGATGTCGGCGATGCTGCCGGAGAGCGAGAGCATCCAGTCGATCAGGTCGGCGGGCACCTCCAGGGTGTCCCGCAGGGCGGCCCGGGCGGCGTCGGCGACGGCGGCCGGGACGGTCTCGGGGAAGCGCCTGGCGGCCTCCGGGCCGGCCGGGCCGGGGCGCAGTTCGCCGCGGCGCAGCAGCACCTCGGTGGCCCGGGCCAGCCAGCGCTCGTACCGGGGGGCGACGCCGGCGGCCGAGGCGGCGCCGGGGGCGATCGGGTCGCCCGGCTCCGCGGCCAGGCCGAGGGTGCGGAAGGCGACCGCGGCGGCGGCCGCGTACAGGTCGTCCAGCGCCGCCCAGGCGGTGAGCAGGGTCTTGGCGTCCGGTCCGGGCGCGGCGACGGTGGCGGCGGCGTCCAGGGCGGCGGTGCGGCGGCCGGTCTCGGCGGGGTCGGCGGTCTCGGTGACCAGCAGCGAGCCGTCGGCGCGGTCGGGCACCACGTAGCCGAGCAGCCGGGCGTTGGACGGGTCGTCGGCGGACTTCACCACCACCGCCTGCTCGACGCCGGGGTGGCGCTGGAGCACGGCCTCCACCTCGCCGCACTCGATGCGGTGCCCGCCGATCTTCACCTGGCCGTCGCGGCGGCCCAGGAACTGCAGCACGCCGTCGGGCAGGTAGCGGCCGAAGTCGCCGGTGCGGTAGAGCCGTTCACCGGTGCGCGGGTGGGTGACGAAGCTCTGCGCGGTGCGCTCGGGGTCGCGGAAGTAGCCGCGGGCGAGGCCGGCGCCGGAGATGTACAGCTCGCCCGGCACCCAGACCGGGCAGGGCTCCATCCGCTCGTCGAGGACATGGAAGGCCTGGTTGCGCAGCGGCTTGCCGTACGGGACGCTCGGGCTGCCCTCGGGCACGTCCTCGGCGGGGTGCCAGTTGGACCAGATGGACGCCTCGGTGGCGCCGCCCATCGAGATCACCCGGGCGTCGGGCCACAGGGCGAGGATCCGCTCCGGCAGGTCGAGCGGGATCCAGTCGCCGCTGAGCATCACCAGGCGCAGGCCCTCGGGGACCTCGCCGGTCATCTCCACGTGGTCGACCAGCATCTGCATCTGGGCCGGCACCGAGTTCCACACGGTGACGCCGTGCCGGGCCATCAGCGCGGCCCAGTGGGCGGGTTCGCGGCGCTTGTCCTCGTCCGGGAGGACCAGGGTCGCACCGGCCAGGTAGGTGCCGAACAGGTCGTAGACCGAGAGGTCGAAGCCGAGGTCGGCGAGGCCGAAGACGCGGTCCTCGGGGCCGACGCCGAAGCGCTCGTTGATGTCGACGACGGTGTTGAGCGCGGCCCGGTGCTCGATCATCACGCCCTTGGGGCGGCCGGTCGAGCCGGAGGTGTAGAGCACGTAGGCGAGGTCCTCGGGGGCGGCGGTGCCGGCCGGGAGGGCGGCGCCGGGCTCGGTGGCGGCGAGCAGCGCGGGCAGGCCCTCGGGCCACTCCAGCCGCTCCCGGTGCTCGGCGTCGGTGACCACGGCCAGTGCCTCGCCGTCGCGCAGCAGGTCGGCGCGGCGGGCGTTCGGCAGGGCGGGGCCCAGCGGCAGGTAGGCGGCGGAGGCGAGCAGGACGCCGTACGCGGCGGCGACCTGGTCCGGGCCCTTGGGCAGGGTGATGCCGACCAGGCGGTCGCGCAGCGGTGCGCCGTCGGCGAGGGCGGCGACCCGGTCGGCGATCGAGACGGCCTGCTCGGCAAGGTGCCGGTAGGAGACCGTGCCGGTGCTGTGGATCACCGCGTGGCGGTCGGGGTGGGCCTCGGCGCCGCGCAGCAGACCCTGGTGCAGGAGGCCCTGCGGCTGCGGGCCCGTGGTGGCGTTGGCCGCCTCGCGCTCGGCCGCCTGACCGGCCGGCAGGGCGAGCGACGGGCCCGCTTGCCAGGCGTCCTCGTCCTCGGCGAGCCGGCGCACGGCCTGGCAGTAGGTGGCGAACATGTCGTCGAGCAGGCCGTCGGGGAAGAGTTCCTCGACCGCGTCCCAGGTCAGGTCGAGCGAGCCGGTGAAGTCGACCACCTGGTGGTCCAGCCACACCTGCGGGGTCTGGCTGAGCCGGTAGGTGATGTCGCCGAAGTAGTCCATCGGCGCGGAGACGTCGGCGACCGTGCCGAGGCCGCTGGTGAACACCACCGGCATGGTCTCGAAGTTGGTCTGCAGGCCGCGGCGGCGGCGCTCGCGCAGCGCGTGCAGGGCGCTGACGTAGCGGTGCCGCAGGTCCTGCTGGAGCTGCGTCTGGGTGCGCTCCACCCGCTCCTCGAAGGGGAGTTCGCCGGTGGTGTCCATCTCCAGCAGGCAGATGGAGGTGAAGTCGCCCACCAGGTTGGGCAGCTGGGGGTGGACGGTGCGGTGGCCGCGCTCGTTCTCGGCGAGCAGCACCGGCAGCCGGTTGAACAGGGTGAGGTTCAGCGCGAACCGCGGGGTGCCGCTCCACATCCGCAGCGTCTCGGCGAAGACCGTGGCCAGCACGGCGGTCGGCGTCAGGCCGGCCTCGGTGCAGCGGTCCTGCAGGCGCTGCCAGTCGGCGGGCGGCAGGTGGTACTCACGGTGGGTGAAGCGCGGCTTGTGCACCCGGGCCGGCGGCCTGGCCAGTGGCAGCTCGGGCGGCGGGGCCAACTGCTCGGCGCGCGACAGCCAGTACTGCATCGAGTTCTTGTGCCGCGGCGACTCGGTGCCGGCCTCCAGCGCGGTCACGTAGTCGCGGAAGGTCACCTCCACCGGCGGCAGCTGCACCGACTCGTCCTGGCACAGCGCGCTCCACTCGCTGAACAGCAGCGCGATGCTGGCCAGGTCGACCATCAGCAGGTCGAGGCTGACGTGCAGCCGGTCGTGGGCGGGCAGCCGGCTGATCCTGATGTCGAACAGCGGCCACACCGACGGATCGTAGACCCGCTCCGACATGTCGGCCCGGACCTCCGCGAGCCGCGCCCCGGCCTCGTCCGCGGGCAGCTGCGAGAGGTCTTCGAACGGGATCTCGAACGGCGGCGCCTCGGGCAGGATCTGCTGCCGGCCGTCCTCGTGGACCATCGCCCGCAGCATTCCGTGGCGCTCCAGCAGGCGGCGCCACGTCCGGTCCAGCAGCGCCGGGTCGAGCCGGCGCCCCTCCAACTCGAAGTACGCGTGCGGCGCGACGTTGCCGAGCACGAAGTTCGGTCCGCGCCCGACCCAGTACGCGTACTGGATCTCCGTCAGCGGAAACGGCCGGTCGGTTTCCTTTTCGATCTCGACCTCGGCCTCGACGGGGCAACAGTCGTTGTCGGTCGTCTCACTGGTCTCCACGTGCCTCTCCATTCACATCAGCAACACGCAACGGAAAACCGGGGTTGAGCAGGGCTGAGCGCTGGTTCGATCTTTGGAGCCGGGTACGTCTGGATCCTTTAGGCGGCAGTCAATAAGCTCAAGACCGGCAGGGGGTCGTGATCCCGCAGTGCGCGAACACGATGGGGGACACAGGTGTCGTCAGCCGGAAAAGAACCGTGGTGCACCGGCCTTCCACCGCTGGACACCGCCGATCTGGCGCTGTATCGGGCCGTGGTGTTACGCGGGAGCATGACGCTGGAGGAGGCCGCCTTCGCACTCGGCGACCGGGAACCGGGATCCACCCGGACCCGCTCCAGTCTCGGCCGGCTCACCGAGCTCCACCTCGTCGAGGTCGTGGCCGCCGCCGGCGGGGTGCGGCGCTACCACCCGCTCAGCCCGGCCGCCGCCGAGGCCGCCGGCGTGGAACGCGTCCTCCAGGCCGCCAACGAGGTGGTCCAGCAGATCGGCCAGGCCCGCGCCCTCACCCGACTGGTCAGCCGCGCCTACGAGGAACACCGCCGCACCGGCGACGGCGCCCTCACCACCCACCACGGCCACGCCGCCGTCACCGGCGCGATCCACCGGGCCGCCCGCGAGTGCCGCGACGAACTCCTCACCTTCCAGCCCGGCGGCAGCCGCGCCCGCCAGCCACTCGGTGCGCCGCTCCCGCCGACCCTCGCGCTGCTCGACCGCGGCGTCCAGGTCCGCAGCATCTACCAGCACTCGGCCCGCGCCTCCGCCGCCACCCAGGACTTCGTCAAGGCCGTCCACGACCGCGGCGGCGACGTCCGCACCCTCAACGAGTCCTTCGAACGCCTCATCGTCTTCGACCGGAAGACCGTCTTCATCCCCGGCCGCCGCGACCGCCGCACCGCCGTCGAGATCCGCCAGCCCGGCGTCGCCGACTTCCTCAGCGGCGTCTTCGACAAAGCCTGGATGCGGGCCAAACCGTTCACCCTGCCCAACCGCAACCGGGCCACCACCCAGATCTCCGACGAGCTCTGCATCGCCATCATGCGACACGTCGTCGCCGGCGACACCGACGCCGTGACCGCCCAGCAGCTCGGCATCAGCGTACGGCGCTGCCAGGAGTACATCGCCCGGGTCGCCAGCAGCCTCGGCAGCCGCAGCCGCGCCCAACTCGGCTTCCTGGTCGCCCAGTCCGGCCTGCTCGAGGACGGCTGAGCCGCCCGCGCGGGTGGTGACGGGTGGTGATGCGACGGTTTCGCGGATGATCCGTGCCCGAATCGGGCAGTCTGGTGGACAGTCAGGACCTATCAGGGGGTGCACCGATGGCCACCGTACGCCGCCGTCTTCCGGACGAGGTGCGGGCCGCCGCCGTACGGGCCGGGCTGGCGTTCGCGTTCGCCCTGGTCGCGATGATCGTGGCCACGCTCGCCTCGTACGCCGGCAGCCCGATGCTGACCCCGGCCCTGGGGGCACTCGCGCTCGGGGTCTTCTCCACCGCGTGGTGCCTGCTGGACGTGGTGATCTCGCGCCAGATCGCCGCCCAGCGCCGACGCGGGCCGAACTCGGCGTCGCCACTGGAGGGAAGTCGGGAGAAGCTCCGGCGCACCGGCAGGCAGGAACCGCTCAGGGGATAGTTCTTCAGGGGCTCGGGGAACTGCGAGGCCGACCCCGTGGTTGGCGATACCAGCGAGGTGCGCCAACCCCGGGGCGGGCGTCGCAGTTCCCCGAGCCCCTGAAGGAGAGGTCTCAGCCCCGCGAGCCCACCGCGAACCCGTACTGCCGCGGCCAGTGCCGCTCCGCGCCGAGCTCGCGGGCGGCGTGCAGCGGCCAGTACGGGTCGCGCAGCAGCTCGCGGCCGAGCATCACCGCGTCGGCGCGGCCGTCGGCAACGATCGCCTCGGCCTGGGCGGGTTCGGTGATCAGGCCGACGCTGCTGACGGGCAGGCCGGCGCCGGTGCGGATCCGCTCGGCGAAGGGCACCTGGTAGCCGGGGCCGATCTCGATGCGGGCGTTCGGGGACATGCCGCCGCTGGAGACGTCGATCAGGTCGATGCCGACGGCCTGGAGTTCCTTGGCGAGCAGCACGCTCTCCTCGACCGTCCAACTGGGCTCCTCGGGCAGCCAGTCGGTGGCGGAGAGCCGGAAGAACACCGGCAGGTCGGCGGGCCACACCGTCCGTACCGCGGCGGCCACTTCGAGGGCGAGCCGGGCGCGTCCGGCAAAGGAGCCGCCGTAGCCGTCGGTGCGCCGGTTGGCGACCGGGGAGAGGAACTGGTGGATCAGGTAGCCGTGGGCGCCGTGCACCTCGACGACCTCGATCCCGGCGGCCAGCGCGCGGCGGGCGGCGTCGGCGAAACCGGTGACGACGTCCCGGATCTCCTCGACGGACAGCTCGTGCGGCACCGGATAGCCGTCGCCGAAGGCCACCGGCGCGGCGCCGGCCACCGCCCAGCCGCCGTCGGCGACCGGCAGCGGGCCGCCACCGACCCACGGCTGCCGGGTGGAGGCCTTGCGGCCGGCGTGGGCGAGCTGGACGGCGGGTACCGCGCCGTGCGAGGCGATCAGGGCGGCGATCCGGGCCAGCTGCTCCTGCTGGCGGTCGTTCCACAGGCCGAGGTCCCAGGGCGAGATCCGGCCCTGCGGGACGACGCCGGTCGCCTCGACCATGACCAGTCCGGCCCCGCCGGCGGCGCGGGCGCCGAGATGGGCGAGGTGGAAGTCGGTGGCGACGCCCTCGTCCGGCCCTTCGGGAGCGGCCGAGTACATGCACATCGGGCTCATCCACACCCGGTTGGGGATGGTCAGCGAGCGGAGGGTGATCGGCTCGAACAGGGCACTCACGGCTGCTCCTCGCAGGTCGGCCGGCGCGTTCCGGAAGGCCGCCACCATAACCACCTTGGTACGAGAGATGTCAAACTACGATGCATCTCGTACCATGGTGGGGTGACCGCGACCGACGAGGCCCCCGCCGCCCTGCCCGAGCCCGCGCCGGACGAGATCCGGCTGGCGGCGGTGCTGCACGCGCTCGCCGATCCGGTACGGCTGCGCATCGTCACCACGCTGGCCGCGGCCCGCGGCACCGAGCAGAACTGCCTGGCGTTCGACCTGCCGGTCACCAAGGCGACCCAGACCCACCACTTCCGGGTCCTGCGCGAGGCGGGCGTGATCCGCCAGCACCGGCGCGGCACCTCCAAGATGAACCAGCTGCGCACCGACGACCTCGACGCGCTCTTCCCGGGCCTCCTCGACGCCGTCCTGCGCGCCGCCGCCCGCGACTGAACCCCGAGCACCCACTGGGGGTGCGACTCAGTCGTCGATCTCCTCGTCGGGGGTGTGCGGGAGGTCGATGCCGTGGCGGCGGGCGATCCGCAGCAGGCTGATGATCCGGCCGCGGTACGCCTCGGCGCCCTCGTCGTCGCCGACCGCGCGGGCCGCCGCCAACTCCTTGCGCGCCCGGTCGAGCTGCTCGCGGAGCTCCTGGTCGAACACCTCTGCCATGGCTGCCCTCCGCTCCCGGGGCGGGCGATGCCCCGCCGTGTCGGGAGTTCCGCCCGAGGCGTCCAGGATGGACGAACGGGCACGAATCATCAACCATCGGGCGCGGCGGTTCGCACGCTGTTCACCCGCCCGCGACAAATGGTCTATACCAATCGGCTAGCCTGTCGGTGACACTGTCCATGAACGGCCGTGGGGGGCCTCTGTGACTGTCCATCACCTTCCCGATCCGCCCGACGACCAGGAGCTGTACTGGTACTTCGGGCCGCAGCGGCGCTGGGTACCGCTCTGCTCGGCGCTGGCGTTCCTGCTCAGCGCCGCGACCATGGCGGGCTTCGCGCTGCGCTCACCGTGGCTGTGGCCGTTCCTGGCCGTGCTCTCGGTCAACCTGCTCGCGCTCGCCCTGACCGCGGTCAACGGGCTGCGCCGGCGCCGATTCACCCGCGAGGGCCACGAGTTGCTGGTGGCCGGGTGGCGTCCGGCCGAGCCGCCGTCGGTCGACCTCTACCTGCCGACCTGCGGCGAGCCGCTCGCCGTCCTGGCCAACGCCTACCGGGCGGTCGCCGCGCTGGAGCGGCCCGGACCGCTCACCGTCCTGGTCCTCGACGACGCCGACCGGCCCGCGGTCGCGGCCCTCGCCGAGCACCACGGCTTCCGCTACGTCGTGCGGCCCGACCGCGGCCGGTTCAAGAAGGCCGGCAACCTCAACCACGCGCTGACCCTGAGCAGCGCCGAGTACGTGGCCATCCTGGACGCCGACTTCGCGCCGCGCCCCGACTTCCTGCGCCACCTGCTGCCGTACTTCACCGATCCCCGGGTCGGCATCGTGCAGAGCCCGCAGTGCTTCGACACCGACGCCTCGATGGGCTGGATCCAGCGCGCCGCCGGGGCGGCGCAGGAGTGGTTCTTCCGCTGGATCCAGCCCGCCCGGGACGCCAGCGACGCCGCCATCTGCTGCGGCAGCAACGCGGTCTACCGCCGCTCGGCGCTGGACGCGGCCGGCGGCTTCGCCCGCCTCGACCACAGCGAGGACATGTACACCGGCCTCGCCCTCTACCGGCACGGGTACCTCACCCGCTACGTCCCGGTGCTGGTCGCCACAGGGACCTCGCCCGAGGACGCCACCGCCTTCGTCAACCAGCAGTACCGCTGGACCATGGGCAACCTGCACCTGGTCGGCGACCCGGAGGCGGCCCGGCTGCGCCGGCGGCTCCCGTGGCGGATGCGGCTCTGCTTCCACGAGGGCGTGATCGGCTATCTGACCGCCGTGGTCAACCTGTTCACCGCGCCGCTGCCGCCGCTGGTGATGCTCTTCCTGCGGCCCGGCGAGGTCCGCGCCTGGTACGTGCTGCCGATGCTCTCGCTGCTGTGGCTCTGGCACGTACTGCTCCCCCGGGTCAGCCGGACCCGCTGGCGCGCCGAGGTGCTGCGCGCGCACGTGCTGATGAGCCTGGCCGCCGCGGCCGCGTTCGTGCACACGGTCCGCGGGCGGAGCGCCGCCTGGGTGCCGACCGGCGCCGGGGGCGGCCACCGGCCGGGCGGACTGGCCCGCCGGGTGCTGCTGGTCGCGCTGGTGTGGGTCGGCGGCAGCCTGGCCGCCACCGCGGCCGGCCTGGCGTACGCCTCGGCGCGGTACGGGGTCGGCGCGACCTGGGGGCTGGCCCTCTACCTGGCCGTCCAGGCGCAGCTGGGGCTGCCGCTGGTCCGCGACCTGGCCACCGAGCTGTGGCCGGGCCTGCGGAGGGCCGCCGACCGGACCGCCCCGGCCGTCCGCGGCGGCCTGGGCCCCGCCCGGCCTGCCGGTCCGAAGGAACGACCGGCGCCGCGGCGGTGGCCGGAGGCGGCAGCCGTGACCAGCGCCCTCGCCCTCACCGCCCTGCTCGCCTCCGGCTGGGCCGGCCCGATGCTGCCCTGGCTGGGCTGAAAGGTCACCGCTCCCGTGGACCAGCGCACCGCCTCCGCGGCCCTGCCGCCGCCTTCCTTCCGCCCCGATGTCGAGGGCCTGCGGGCCGTCGCCGTCCTCGCCGTCCTCGGCTTCCATGCCGCCGTCCCGGGCTTCGCGGGCGGCTTCGTGGGCGTCGACGTCTTCTTCGTCGTCTCCGGCTACCTGATCACCGGCCTGCTGCTGCACGAGGCCCGCACCACCGGCCGGGTCCGGCTCGGCGAGTTCTTCTCCCGCCGGGCGCGCCGCCTGCTGCCCTCGGCCGGACTGGTGCTGGCTGCGGTCGCGGTGGCCGGTGCCTGGCTGACCGTACCGCTGCGCCGCGCCGACCTCGAGCGCGATGTACTCGCCTCGGCCCTCTCCGCCGCCAACTGGCGCTTCGTCGCCGAGCGGACCGACTACCTGGCGGCCGGACGCGACCCGAGTCCGCTGCTGCACTTCTGGTCACTGGCGGTGGAGGAGCAGTTCTACCTGGTGTGGGCGCCGCTGGTGCTCCTGCTCGCGCTCGCCGCCCGCCGGCTCGGCGCCACCGTCCGCGCCGCGGTCGCCGGGGCGGCGGTCGCCCTGGCCGTCGGCTCGTTCGCGGTGGCGCTGCACTCCCCCGCGACCGCGTACCTCGCCACCACCGGCCGCGCCTGGCAGTTCGCGGCCGGGGCCCTGGTGGCGGTGGCACTGTCCGAAGCGAGAGCATCGGCGCCCACCGCCGGGCTGCCCCGGCTCGTCCGGGAGGTGCTCGGCTGGGCCGGTCTCGCCGCGATCGCCTGGGCGGTGCTGCGGTACGACGCCCGGACGCCGTACCCGGGGTGGGCCGCGCTGGTGCCGACACTGGGCACCGCCGCCGTACTCGCCGCGGGCAGCCGGAACGCGGACGGCCGGTACGCAGGCGGCCGGTACGCAGGCGGCCGGCACTCGGCCGCCCGGCTGCTGGCCCGGCCGCTCGCGCGGGCGCTCGGCCGGCTGTCGTACAACCTCTACCTGTGGCACTGGCCCGTGCTGGTGCTGGTGGAGGCCCGGTTCGGGACGCTCGGCTGGCCGGCGAAGGCCGCGCTGACGGCGGCGGCGGTGCTGCCCGCGGCGGCGGCGCTGCGCTGGGTGGAGCGGCCGCTGCGGCGCAGCCCGGTGGTGGCCGAACTCCCCCGGCGCGGGCTGTCCTTGGGGCTGACCGCGGTGGTGGTGCCGGTGCTGCTGGCGCTGCTGGTGGGCTCGGGGACGCTGCGGGTGCTCGGGCCGGCCGGGCCGCCGGATCCGGCCGGACTGCCGCCGGGCGCCCGCGACGGGACCGCGCTGCTGGCCGGACCGCCGCCCGCGGGGGCGCCGGTCGTGCCGCGGCCGGCGCAGGCCCGGCAGGACTTCCCGCCGGACGGCGGCTGCGAGGTGCCGCCGGAGGCGGTCGCCAGTCCGCCCTGCCGGTTCGGTGCCGGCGACGACCGGATCGTGCTGCTCGGCGACTCGCACGCCGGCCAGCGGTTCTCTGCGCTGCTCGGCATCGCGGGCCAACACCACTGGGCGCTGGAGGAGTTGGTGAAGCAGGGCTGCCCGCTGCCGCGGCTGGCGGTGGTCAACCCGCAGCTGGGCCGCGCGTACCGGGAGTGCGACACCTGGCGGGCCGGCGTGCTGGACCGGCTGGGTCAGGAGCCCCGGCCGCGGCTGATCGTGGTCGCCTCGCTCAACCGCTACACCGCCGACCGGGAGCAACTCCTGCGCGGGTGGCAGGAGGTGCTGGCCCCGCTGCGCGAACTCGGCGCGCCGGTCGTCTACCTCCAGGACACCCCGGTGCCCGGCCGGGACGTCCCGGCCTGCCTCTCCGGGAACCTCGCCTCCCCCGCCGCCTGTGCGTTCCCGCGCGCCGAGGCGCTGTGGCCGGACCCGCTGGCGGAGGCGGTGGCCGCCGGGCAGGTCCCGGGGGTGCGCACGGTCGACGTGAACGCCGTCCTGTGCCCCGGCGCGGGCCGCAGCTGCCCGGCGGTCCGGGACGGCATCCTGCTGTACCGGGACGACGCACACCTCACCAACACGGCCGCCGTCGTCCTCACCCCGCGCCTGGACCGGCTGCTGACCGAGGCCGGCCTGCTCGCCGGCGGGCCGGGCGACGGCTGGACCACCCTGCTGGACGAGGAGTTCGACGGCCCGGCGGGCAGCCGGCCCTCGGCCGAGCGTTGGCAGTACGACCTCGGCACCTGCTACCCGGGCTGCCCGGCCGACCACTGGGGCACCGGGGAGCTGGAGACGATGACCGACGCGAGCGCCAACGTCCGCCTGGACGGCCGGGGTTCGCTGGAGATCGGGCCGACCCTGGTGGACGGGCGGTGGTCCTCCGGCCGGATCGAGTCGCGCCGCGCCGACCTGGTCGCACCGCCGGGCGGGGTGCTGCGGATCGAGGCGTCGATCGCGCTGCCGGACGTCTCCGGCCCGGCCGCGGCCGGGTACTGGCCCGCGTTCTGGGCACTCGGCGGCGAGTTGCGCGACAACGGCCACACCGGCTGGCCGGGCGCCGGCGAGGTCGACGTGCTGGAGTCGGTCGGCGGGCGCGGGGTGCTCGGCACGCTGCACTGCGGCACCGACCCGGGCGGCCCCTGCCGGGAGCCGGCCGGCCTCGGCTCCGCCGAACAGCCGTGCGCCGACTGCTGGGGCGCCTTCCACACCTACACGGTGGAGGTCGACCGTTCGGTCTCCCCCGAGCAGGTCCGGTGGAAGCTGGACGGCCGCGAGTACCACCGGGTGAGCGCCGACGCGGTCGACCCGGCAGCCTGGGACCGCGCCCTGCACCACGGCGTCTTCCTGCTGCTGGACGTCGCGGTCGGCGGCGGCCTCCCGGCGGCCGCCGGTGTCCCGGCCGGTGCGGCCACCGAGCCGGGCCACCCGATGCGGGTCGCCTCCGTCTCGGCCGCCACCCGGCCCTGATCGTCCGTCCGACGAGCCCGACGGGCCTACTCGGCGGGGCGCTTGAACATCCGGGTCGCGGTGATCTCGCCGTGGATGGTCGGCCCGTCCGGGTCCTGCGGGGCGGGCAGGCCGGGACGCAGGTGCTCCTCCACCGAGATGTACTTGAGCCCGGCCCGCAGGTCGGCGTCGTTGCGCAGCCGGATCACCAGCGGGAACTCGGCGAGCGCCGTGGTGTCGAACAGGCCGGTGGTGTAGATCAGCTGGACGCCGAGCGCGTCCGCGACCGCCCGCTGGAGTTCCAGCAGGTAGGTGGCGTTGGCGCGGCCGATCGGATTGTCCAGGAACAGCGTGCCGGCGTGCCGCAGCTGCGACTGGCCGCGGTCGTTGGCGCGCAGCGCGGCCATGGTGCAGTAGAGCGCGATCGCCGCGGTGAGCAGCTGGCCGCCGGAGAACACGTCCGACATCTGGCCGACGCTGACCCGCTCGGCGCGCAGCACCGCGTCCGGCTTGAGGATCTCCACCGAGACGCCCTTGGGCCCGATCGCGGCCGCGACGCCGCGCAGCAGCAGCGACATGCCGTCCCGGCGCAGGTCGGAGTTCTTCCGGACGGCGGCCCGGGTGGCCTCGTCGATCACCTCGCCGAGGCGTTCGACCAGCAGCGCGTGGTCCGGGTCCTCGAAGCGGATCCGCAGGAACTCCTGGCCGGACCACTCGCCGAGGCCCTCGGGGAGCCGGGAGAGCCGCTGGGCCGCGCGCAGGGTGGCCAGCGCCGACTCGACCAGGCCGCGCAGCCGGTCGACGATCGAGCTGCGGTTGCGCTCCAGCTGGGCCAGTTCGTCGGTGAGCACCCGCAGCCGGGGCGCGAAGGCGGCGGCCCAGGCGGCGGCGTGGTCGGGCAGGGCGGCGGCGGGCAGTTCGCGGATCTGCTGCCGGGCCGGGGTGCGGACGGCCTCGTAGCGGGCCGCGTTGGCGTGCCGGACCAGGGCGTCCGAGGCGTCCCGGACGGCCAGCTCGGCGCCGGTCAGCTCGGTGGCGGCGCTGCGCATCGCCCGCCGGGTCTCGGCGGCCGCGGCGCGGGCCTCGGCCAGGCCGCCCAGGTACGGCTCGGCGGGCTGCTCGGGCTCCTCGGCGTGTTCGCGCAGGCTGTCGCGCAGCTGCCCGGCCAGTTCCTCGAAGTCGGCGGCGGCGGACTGCGCCTGCTCCAGGGTGCGCTGCAGATCGGCGTGGTCGCCGCGGGTGACGTCGACCCGCTCGCGGTGCTCGGCGAGCAGCGCGGTGGCGGCCCGCAGCAGGGTCTGGGCGTGCTCGGGGTCGCTGGGGACCAGCTCCTCGGGCAGCTCGGTGTGCCACTCGCCGCCGGCGGGGGCGGAGCGCTCGGCCTCACCGCGGAGCCGGCCGAGCTGCTCACTGGCGGTGGCGGAGCGGGCTTCGATGGTGGCGACCAGTTCCTCGGCGCGGGTGGCGGCGGCCTGGCGGGCCGGGCCGTCGGCGCCGTCCGGACTGGCCAGCAGCTCCTCGGCCCGGTTGCGGACCTTGTTGCTGAGCCGCTCCAGGTCGGTCGCGGCGGCGGCCTCCTCGCCCTCGGCGCGGGCCTGCTCGGCGCGCAGGTCGGCGCCGACGCCGACCTTCTCGTACAGCTGGGCGGCGGCCCGGTACGCCTCGCGCAGCGCGGGCAGCGAGGAGGTCGGGGCGCCGGCCTCGGCCTCGGCCGGCTCGGCGGTGTCCGCTCCGGAGAGTTCGGCCCGCTCGGCGCGCAGCGCGCGGCCGGTGCGGCGGGCGTCGTCGGCGGCCCGCTGGGCGGCGCGGCGGTCCTCGTCGCAGGTGCGGGCGCGCTCGGCGCAGACGGCCTGGCGGCGGTCGCACTCGGCGGCGTCCTCGGCCAGTTCGCGCTGGCGGCGGGTCCAGGTGGCGCGCTCGCGCAGGCGGAACGCCAGTCCGGCCAGCGCGTCGGCGCGTCGGCGGGCCCGCTGGGCGCCCTCCCGGCACTCCTCGTGGCGGGCGGCGGCGGTGGCGTGGTCCGCCTCGGCCTCGGCGTGGTCGGCCCGCAGGGTGGCCAGCTGCGCGGCGGCGGCCTCGGCCTGCTCCCCGGCGGCGTACGCGGCCTCGGCCAGGTCGCCCAGGGTGCCGGGCGGGCAGCTGGCGTGCCAGGAGGCGAGCCGGGCGGCCAGCGCCCGGTCGCCGCCGAGCCGGGCGGCCAGCTCGCGGATGTGCTCCTCGCGGGCGGTGGCGCGGGCCCGCAGTTCGCGGCGCTCGTCGTCGGCGGCGGTCTCGTTGTGCATGGCCGGGTTCGGCGGCACCAGGAAGAAGGCCGGGGTGCCCTCGATCGGGGCGATCAGCGCGGCGGCCGTCCCGACCGCGACGGTCGACCGGGGCAGCAGGGCGGCGCTGTCCAGCGCCTCGCGGGCGCGGTCGAGGCTGTCCGGGTCGGTGACCACGACGCCGTCGACCAGTTCGGGCCGGGCGGCGAGGATCGCGTCGTGGTCGGCCGGGTCGACGGACTGGGCGAGGTAGCGCCAGCCGGGCAGCGCCGGGATGCCGTGCTCGCCGAGGAACTCCACGGTCGCCAGCACGTCCGGGCCGGGCGGCAGCAGGCCGCCGTCGCCGAGCGCGGCGAGGATCCGGGAGTCGTCGGCGGCGGCCGTGCGCAGGTCGAACAGGGTGCGCTCGGCGGTGGCGATGGTGTGGTCGAGCTGCTCGCGCAGGTCCTCGGCGACCGAGTCGAGCAGCCGCGGCGTCAGGAAGCCCTCCTGCTCCTCGGCGCCCTCCTGGTGCGGGGTCAGCGAGAGCAGCCCGGCGAGGCGCGGCTCGGCGGCCAGCGTGGCGGCGGTGCGCTGCTCGGCGGCCAGGGCGCGCTCGGCGGCGGCCCGGGAGTCGGTGGCGCGGGCGGCGGCCAGCTCGGCCTTGGTCTCCAGCGCGGACGTCTCGCGGACCCGGGCGGCGGCCTGCTCGGCGGCGGCGCGGGCGGTCTCCAGGGCGGCGGTGGCGGCCTTCTCGGCGTCGGCGGCGTACAGCGCGGCCCGGGCCGGGTCGGGCTCCTCCGCGGACCCGTCGATCCAGCCGGCCTCGACGGCGGCGGCGGTCTCCTGCTCGACCTCGGCCAGGCGCTGGCGCAGGTGCTCGGCCTCGCTGCGGGCCTTCTGCGCGGCGGTGGCGGCGGCGGTCGCCTCGGACTGCGCGGCGGAGCCGTCCTCCTGCAGCTCGGCGGCGCGCAGCTCCTCCTGGTCGGCCCGGGTCTCGGCGGCGAGGGCGGCCGCCTCCAGGGCGCGGGCCAGCGCGCCGGCGGCCTGGGCGCGGGCGGCCAGCGCGGGGGCGGCGTCCAGCTCGGCCTCGCGGATCGCCGCGGCGACCCGGGCCGCCCGGTCGGCGGCGGCGCGGTGGCGCAGCACCGCCTCGGCGGCCTGCCACGCGGAGTGCAGGGTGCGCGCCTCGGTGAGTTCGCGACGCAGCGCGGCGGCCTCGCTGGTGGCCGCGGCCAGGCCCAGGGTGGCGTGCCGGTAGGTCAGTTCGGAGACGATCAGCGAGTGCCGGGTGCGGTCGGACTCGGCGGCGGTGACCGCGCCCGCCGCGGCCGCCACCTCGATCGCCAGGTCGTGCACCCGGTCCCGTTCGGCACCGGCCCGGGCGGTGAGCGTGTGGGCGAGCCGTCGGGTGCGGCGCTCGGCGGAGCGGTGGGTCTCCCGGACGGTCTCCCGGGCCGCGGTGGCGTCCACGATCCGCTGCAGCAGGTCGACCGAGCCGGCGGTGAACTCGCGCTCGGCGGTCAGCTCGGAGCGGCGGCCCAGCTTGGCGGCGAAGCCGTGCACCAGGTCGGCCAGGCCGTCGGTGTCCCGGGTGTCGGTGACGGCGCGCAGCAGCAGGTCGGTGAAGTCCGAGTCGTTCTTCACCGCGAACAGGCCCGCCGCCTCGCCCTCGTCCGCGTTCATCTCGCGCTGGTAGCGGAAGAGTTCCGGGTCGAGCCCGAGCTCGCCCAGGTGCTCGTTCCAGCGGTCGTGGATCTCCTCGAACGTCACGTCGAGGTACGGGTACGCCTTGGCCGCCTCGGTCAGCGAGTCGCGGAAGCCCTTCATGGTGCGGCGCCGGCCGCGGGCCTTCTGCTCGCCGCCCAGGCTCACCCGCTCGGCGACCGGCAGCGAGTCCAGGGTCAGCCCCGGTCCCGGCCGGAACGAGTACCACAGCTCGGCGAACTTCCGCGGGTCCGAACTCACCTGGCGCCCGCGCCACTCGCTGACCTTGCCCACCACGATCAGCTCGCCGGTGACGGTGTGCTGCCACTCCAGCGCCACGTGCCCGCAGTCGTCCGCCAGCAGGAACTTGCGCAGCACACCGGAGGACGCCCCGCCGAGGGTGTTGCGGTGGCCGGGCAGCATCACCGAGAAGATCAGCTTCAGCAGCACCGACTTGCCGCCGCCGTTCTCCAGGAACAGCACACCGGCCGGCGCGGGACGGCGCTGCGGCCCCTCCGGCTCCTCGCCGAACAGGCCGATCTGCTGCGGCTGCGGCTCGGCCACCGGCTCGCCGACACCGCGCAGATCGAGCACCGTGTCGGCGTAGCGCGCGCCGGCCGGACCGATCGAGTAGAGGCGGACCCGGTTGAGCTCGTACATGTGCGGCGGTTCTCCGTTGGGACGTGGTGAGGGACAGGGGTGATCAGAGCGCGTGGAACGGCAGACCGGCGTCCGCCACCAGCTCCTCGCTGTGGTCGGCCGGCAGCAGCGTCGCCGTGCCGTCGGTGACCGGGACGACGCCCAAGTCCAGCAGCTCGCCCATCGCCGCGCTGCCGGCCAGGTCGCGCACCTGCAGCTGGTACCGGGCCGTGGTGCGGTACGTGCCGCCGGCGTCGTCCGACGTCTTCTGCAGGAACCCGGAGTCGACCAGGAAGCTCACCGCCTTCGACACGATGCCGATGGTCGACCCGGACAGCCGGCGGGCGTCCTTGGTCGCACCCGTGGCGCTGCGCCGCGCCCACACCCGCCACGCCGCCTCCAGGCCGGGCGCGTCGCTGGCCGGGTCGGTGTTGGCACCCTCCGCCTCGGCCCGCTCCTCCAGCCGCCGGCACGCCTGGCGGACGAACGCGTCCACCCCGTTGACGGTGACCCGGCCCAGGTAGCCGTCGTCGGCCAGGTCCTCCGGGCGCGGGAAGGCCAGGGCCGCCACCGCCAGGTGCGCCAGCCCGTGCAGGAACCGGTCGGTCGACTCGGACGCCGCCCGACGCGAGTAGTCGCCCATCCGCACCGCGAACACCGAGTCCTCCGCCGCCGCCACCGCCATCCCGGCCCGCGGCGACACCTCCAGCACCACCAGGCCCATGCCGGTGGCCACCGCGTCGGCGAGCCGCGCGAACGGCGGGTCGTCCCGGTAGCGGCGGATCAGCTCGCCGTACTCGGCGTCCCGGGCCGGCAGCAGCTTCGCCTGCAGCCCGAACGACACCAGCCGGGCGGCATCCGCCACGTCCGCCGGTGTCAGCGTCGTCGCCGCCGGCACCGGCTCCGGCTCGGGGGCCCACGCCGTATCGGTGGTGACAGTCACGGGTGGAGCTCCTTGTCCATTGCGGAATCAGTCGTCATCAGCGGCGTGGGCCTCTGCACCGTGGGGCGAACCACCAGGGGCGCGGGGAACTGCGCGAAGGGGAACACCACAGCCGCAAGGTCCGCCCGCCGAGGGACGCCGCACCGCGGGCGGCCACCAGGCACGCGCATCTAACTCGCCTCCTTCCGGTCCGCCGCCATCCCGACCGCGTCCAGCAGCGCGCTGCCCACGATCAGGTCGGCCCCGCCGAACTCCGGGTCGTCCAGCCGGGCGCCGTCGTCGACGGCGAACAGCAGCCGCTCCTCGCCCTGCCGGTACGCCGTCCCGACCGGCGGGCTCGCCGCGTGGACGGCGAGCAGCGCGACCAGGTACGGCAGGTCCGGGTCCTGCCGGCGCGCGTCGGCGAGCAGGCCGGAGAGCCGTCGCGGTGCGTCGGAGGGCAGGTCGAGCAGGTCCAGTGCGGCTTCGAGCTGGGCCTCGGAGAACCGGCTGTCGTCCGGGGTGGCCACCAGGTCGGGTTCGGGCAGCTCGGCACCGAGGTGCTCGCGCTCGACCGGCGGGGTGAGCAGCAGCTCGACCAGGTCGGCGACCCGGACGGAGACGGGGGTGCGCAGTCCGGTGCCGCGGGCGAAGAACGCGTCGGTGGGCCGGGTGGCGTCGGCGACCGGCAGGGCGAGCAGCGGCGCCAGCAGCTGCCCGTACAGGTCGATGCCGCTGCCGGCGGTGGGGGTGGCGAAGGCCTGCCGGTCCTGCTCGGCGCGGAACAGCGGGCCGGCCTCGAGGAGGCGGGTCTGCAGCTGGGTGTGGCGGCGGATGCAGTCCTTGACGATGTCGACGAGTTCGGCGGCGCGCCGCTTGTGCTCGGGGTCGAGGCTCTCGTCGCGGGCCTTGCGGATGTTGGTGAGGATGGCGTTCTCGTGCCGGTACCGGTCGGCGATGTGGTCGAGCGCCTCGTCGATCAGGTCGGGCACGGTCTCCATCCAGTCGACCGCGCGGACGTTGCGCCGGGTTGCCTCCAGGGCGCGGCGCAGGGTCTCGGCGTACTGGACGGTGCGGTAGCGGGCCTGCTCGGCGGCGAGCTGGGCGTCGGCGAGCCGGCCGCGGCGGATCAGCACCTCCAGCTTCACCTCGGCGGCGATCTGGGCGGAGGTGACGTCGGTGTCGAGCGCACCGACCAGGACGTTGACCGCCTCGTCGGTGGTGCGCAGGTAGACGCCGCCGTCGGGGCCCGGCACCTCCTCGATGAGCTTGAAGTCGTAGTCGCGCCGGGTGTACGCGCCGTCCGGCCCGAAGGTGCCGTAGACGGCGCGGAAGCCGCGGTCGACGCTGCCGACGTTGATCAGCGACTCGAGCACCCAGCGGGCGACCCGGACGTGCTCGGCGGTGGCCCGCTCGGGGTTCTGCGCGGCGATCCGGGGCTGCAGGCGGCCGAGCACTATGTCCCGGTCGGCCCCGGTGTCGAAGTCCATGTTGAGGGTGACCAGGTCGATCGCGGCCAGGCCGATCTCGGCCATGGTGTACGAGCTGTACTCGCCGGCCAGGTTGACCTTGCGGCTGTCCAGGTCGTGCAGCGGCGCGGTGCAGGCCAGCGCCTTGAGCCGGCGGGCGAGGCCCTCGTCCGCGGCCGGGCCGGGCGCGGGCCGGGTGGGCTGATCTGCGATGGCGGTCACCGGACAAGATTAGGGCTTCGCACTGACAGGTCCGAAAAGTCCGATACATCCCTTCACTCCCCGGCACACCCTGACGTTGAACGCGTTCAAAATTGCGTCTAGAGTCGGGGCATCGCAGGTCGGGGGCGGTCCCGGACCGTACGGCGACAGGGGGATCTGCCATGTCTCGAACCGACCGGACCCACCGGACCGACCGGACCCACCGGACCGACCGGACCCACCGGCTCATCAGACGCTGGCTCTGGCTCTTCATCGTCTGCCTGGTGCTCAGCGGCCTCACCGCCTTCCCGCTCCAGGCCGAGACCCGCTGGCTCGCGGACGCCGTCCAGGGCAGCGCCCTCGGCGAACACTTCCCCGCCCTCGCCGCCCAGGCGGCCCGGGTCAGGGACGGCATCGCCGACGCCGGCGTCCGCTACCCCTTCCTGGCGTACGGCACCGACTGGCTCGCCTTCGCCCACCTCGCCATCGCCGCCGCCTTCTGGGGACCGCTCAAGGACCCCGTCCGCAACATCTGGGTGATCCGCTGGGCGATGATCGCCTGCGCCGGGATCATCCCGATGGCCCTGATCTGCGGGCCGCTGCGCGGCATCCCGCTCTACTGGCGATTCGTCGACATGTCGTTCGGCGTGATCGGTGTCGTGCCCCTGCTGATCGTCCACCGGCTGGTCCGCTCCCTCGAGTGGTCACAGGCCGTCGACGCACCCAACGGCTTCACCACCCCGCGCCCCGCGCACTGAGCCCGGCCGCGCTCCCTGCCCGCACCGCGCGCCCCGCCCGTACCTCGCGCCGCTCGCGTCCCACGCCCCGCTCACGCCCCACGCCCCGCTCACGTCCCACGCCCCGCCATCGACCGGGAGACCACCATGCCCTTCACCGCCTGGGTGGACCATTTCACCGACGAAGCCACCCGCCGCGGACGCCGCGGCGACCCCGACTGGGACACCGGCGTCACCCTCCCCGACACCGTCTGGCGCAGCCTGCAGAAGTTCCAGGTCGGCGAGAACGGCGACGGCGCCAACCTGATCGGCAAGGCCGAGCTGGCCGGCGACCCCTCCTACACGGCCGCCGTCCGGCTGTTCGTGGCCGAGGAGCAGAACCACGCCCGCCTGCTCGCCCGACTCCTCGCCGCCGACGGCCGGCCGACCCTCGACTCGCACTGGAGCGACCGGATCTTCGTCCGGGTGCGCCGCCTGTTCGGCCTGCGGCTCGAACTGATGGTGCTGATGATCGCCGAACTGGTCGCCGTCCCCTACTACCGGACGGTCCGCGACGGCGCCGGCAGCCCGCTGGCCCGCGAGGTCGCCGGACGGATCCTGGCCGACGAGCGGCGGCACATCCCCTTCCACTGCGACCGGCTCCGCGCCTCCGTCGCCGAACTCCCGGCCGCCGCCCGGCCCGCCGTGATGTTCGCGTGGCGCCTGCTGCTGCTCGCCGCCGCCGTCTTCGTCGCCGTCGACCACGGACCGGCGCTGCACGCCCTGCGGATGCCGCGCACCCGCTTCGCGCTGGAGGTGGTGCGTTCGGCGGGCCCGGTCGTCACCGCCATCCTCGCCCCGCACGGCACCGCGGCCCTCGCCCCCGGAACGGCCTGACTCACTCCGCCTCACGCCGGCTTGCGGGCCTCGATCAGGAACCGGGTGGTGTGCGCGAGGAACGGGCCGTCCCGCTCGATCCGCTCGTGCAGCTCCCGCAGCCGGTCCCGGTACTGCTCGACGGTGAATCCCGGCACCATCCGGATCACCTTCCGCAGGAAGTGGACCACCGCGCCGATGTCCCGGAACTCGGTGCGCAGCGACTCCGCGCGCAGGTCCACCACCTCCAACCCGGCGGCCTCCGCCTCCGCCACCCGTTCCTCGAACGTCCGCTCCATCCCGTGATCGTCCATCGTGGTAGCCCGTGTGCCCACGGGGCCGACCGTGGCTGACGGCCCGCCGGCATGCCCCCGGTAGCGGCGCCGACGGGGTGCTCGGGTGGGCCGACCGCGTGATCTCGGCGGGCCCCGGGGTCCCTGGACCGGTCCCGCCCGGTGGACAGCTGCGGCGCCGTAACACTCAGGCCCTACGATCACCCCAGGAACACGTGGAAGGCGGAGCAGGCGTGGCCGGCGCGGTGATCGATCTCAATGCGGACCTCGGCGAGGGGTTCGGACGCTGGACGTTGACCGACGACGAGGCACTGCTCTCGGTCGTCACCAGCGCCAACGTCGCCTGCGGCTTCCATGCCGGCGACCCGTCGACGATGCGCCGGGTCTGCGCGCTGGCCGCCGAACGCGGGGTGCGGATCGGCGCCCAGGTGTCGTACCGCGACCTGGCGGGCTTCGGCCGCCGGGCGATGGACGTGCCGCCGGAGGAGCTGGCCGACGAGATCGCGTACCAGATCGGCGCGCTGCAGGTGTTCGCCCGGGCGGCCGGTTCGCGGGTGTCGTACGTCAAACCGCACGGCGCGCTGTACAACCGGGTGGTGCAGGACAACGAGCAGGCCGAGGCCGTGGTCTCCGGCGTACTGCGGGCGGGTGCGGTGTGCGACGGTCCGCTGCCGCTGCTCGGCCTGCCGGGGTCGCGGCTGCTGGCCGTCGCGGAGGGCGTCGGGCTGCCCGTGGTGGCCGAGGCGTTCGCCGACCGCGCGTACACCCGGGCGGGCACGCTGGTGCCGCGCCGTGAACCGGACGCGGTGGTGCACGACCCCGAACAGGTGATCGCCCGCGCGGTCGGCATCGCCCGGGACGGCACCGTCACCGCGGCGAGCGGCGAACAGATCGGAATCGAGGCCCGCTCCCTGTGCGTGCACGGCGACACCCCCGGCGCCGCCCAACTCGCCTGGCGGGTGCGCGGCGCGCTGGCCTCGGCCGGCGTCCGGGTGGAGGCGTTCACCTGATGGCCGCCGCGGCGGACGCGGGACGGCGGCCCGGCCGTGGGGCCGGCCCGACCCTTCGCGCGGTCGGTGAGGACGCCGTCCTCGTCGAACTCGGGACGGTGGAGGAGGTGGCGGCGCTGTACGCGACCCTGCTGGCGCGGCGCGACGAGCTGCCCGCGATCACGGAGATCGTCCCCGCTGCCCGGACCGTCCTGCTCGACGGCGTCGCCGACCGGACGGCACTCGCCCGCACCCTGCGCGGCTGGACGATCCCCGAACTCCCGCCGGCCGAAGGACCGTCGGTCGAGATCCCGACCGTCTACGACGGCGCCGACCTCGCCGACGTGGCCGCCCGCTGGGACGTGTCGCCCGAGGCGGCGGTACGCATCCACACCGCGCCCGAATACCGGGTCGCCTTCTGCGGGTTCGCCCCCGGCTTCGGCTACCTGACCGGGCTCCCCGAGCGCTACCACCTCCCCCGCCACGCCACCCCGCGCACCGCCGTACCCACCGGATCGGTCGCCCTCGCCGGACCGTTCACCGGCGTCTACCCCCGCTCCTCCCCCGGCGGCTGGCACCTACTCGGCCGGACCTCCGCCGTGCTCTGGGACACCGCCCGCGACCCTGCGGCCCTGCTCGCGCCGGGCGTCCGGGTCCGCTTCACGGCGGTGACCAATGGCTGAACCGCCCGCCGAACCGGCCCGGCCCGACCTGCTCGGCCTACTCGTCCTGCGGCCCGGCCCGCTCACCACCGTCCAGGATCTCGGCCGGCGCGGCGTCGCCCACCTCGGCGTCCCGCGCGCCGGCGCCCTCGACGAACCCGCCCTGCGCGCCGCCAACCGCCTGGTCGGCAACCCCGACGGCGCCGCCGCCCTGGAGACCACGCTCGGCGGCGTCACCGTACGCGCCGAGGGCGGCGCTGTGACGGTCGCGGTCACCGGCGCCCCGTGCGCCGTCCGCGTCGACGGGCGGGCCGCCGCCTGGGGCGCGGCCGTCCGCCTCCCGGCTGGCGCGGTCGTCGAGGTCGGCCCCGCCGTGCACGGCGTCCGCAGCTACCTGGCGGTCGCGGGCGGCGTGGCCGTCCCCGCCGTCCTCGGCAGCCGCTCCGCCGACCTGCTCTCCGGGCTCGGGCCCGCCGTCCTCGCCGAGGGCGATCTGCTGCCCGTCGGCCCGCCCCCGACCGGACCGCGCGCCGAACTCGTCCCGCTGCCCGCCGTCCCCGCCGAACTCGTCCTCCGGCTGCGCCCCGGACCGCACGCGCACTGGTTCGCCGACGCCCCGCTCCTCGGCCGCGCGACCTTCCGGGTCGCCGCCGCGAGCAACCGCATCGCCGTACGCACCGAGGGCCCCGCCCTCACCCGCTCCAGCGCCGGCTCCCGCGAACTCCCCAGCGAGGGCATGGTCCTGGGCTCCGTCCAGGTCCCCCCGGACGGCCTGCCCGTCATCTTCCTCGCCGACCACCCGACCACCGGCGGCTACCCCGTCATCGGCACCGTCCCACCCGCCGACCTCCCCGCCGCCGCCCAGGCCCGCCCCGGCACCCCGGTCCGCTTCGTGCCCCTCCGCCCGGCCGCTCTCTGACCTGCGGTCGGGCCGTCAGACCGTCACTCCGCCGGTTGCCACAGCTCGATCCGATTGCCCTCCGGGTCGGTGACCCAGCCGAACCGTCCGACGCCCTCCATCTCCTGCGTCTCCTCGGCCACGACGGCGCCCTTGGCCCGCAGTTGGGCGAGCATCGCGTCGACGTCGCGCACCCGGAAGTTGAGCATCGTCTGCTGTCCGCGCGACCCGAAGTAGTCGGTGCCCGACTCGAACGTCGCGAACACCGTCGGCCCCGGCTCCTGCCGCCACACCCCGACCCCGTCCGCGTCCAGCCCCAGGCAGTCGCGGTACCAGGCACTCAGCCCCTCCGGATCCGCCGCCCGCAGGAAGTACCCACCGATCCCCAGCACACGTTCCATCCCCCCATCCTGCCAGCCCGCCGCCCACCAGCCCCCGGACGCGCTCACCGCCGCCGACTCTTCACCCCCACCCGCTCACGCAGCAGCCCCCGGTAGTGGCCCGACCTCCGACCGCCGAGGCCGAACCAATCGCAGATGTCCGCCACCGTCTCGGCAATGGGGGTCAGCTGCCGTCCACCGACGGCGTGCGGGTGCGTTCCGCCATGTCGCCCCAGAAATCGGCGAGTTCACGGGCGGTCATGCCGTGCCAGCCGGCCCGCCTGCGCCTGAGCCGGTGGCCGGCGAGCAACGCCTGCTGCTGGCGGCAGAACGGTTCGCGCAGTTCGGTGCCGGGCCGGACGCCCTTGGCGGGGTAGGGGCAGAGCTCGAACGGGCAGTTGCGCAGGCAGGCGGACCCGGGTTCGGCCAGGCCCGGCATGCCGACGGTCCGCTCGGGGTGGAGGACGCTGCGGTCGGTGGTGAGGCAGGGCGGCAGGACGGTGCGATTGCTGCGCTGCAGCCGGTCGTCGACGCGCATCCCGTCGCGCTCGGTGAGGTTGAGCAGCAGCAACACGTCGGCGAGCAGTTGCTGGGCCCGCGGGTGGAGGGTGCTCCACCCCACCGAGGGCGGGATCCACAGGTTGTGCTTGCGGTGGATGGTGGGATCGGCGGGGCTGGAGCCGATGTTGACGGTGGCGCCCTTCTCGTCGATCCAGATGTACCGCTCGGGGTGGCGGGTCTCCAGGGCGAGTGCCGCGAGGTCGCCGCCCTCGGCCACGAAGGGGTGCAGGCGCCGCCCGCCGGCGGTGTGCTGCTCGTCGGCGCGCAGCTCCTCCGGGGGGCGGTCGCCGGGCGCCTGGGCGCTGCCGGCCATGGTCAGCCACCGCTCGACCACCCGGAGGGGGTCGATGTCCGGATGGTGGCCGTCGTTACCGTCCAACGGCTCGTCCTCGGTGCGGTCGGGGAGCTCCCACAGGCACAGCGCATGGATCAGGGTGAGCTGGGAGTACCAGTAGCGGGCGTGGGTGAGCATGTGCTCGGCGCGCTCGATCAGGTACTCGCGGGCCTCGTCGGAGGTGGCCGGGTGTCGCCGGCGGCGGTTGGCGGCGCTCTTGAAGCCCTGGGCGAGGGCGATCTCCAGCGAGATCGGCAGGTCGGCCCGGCCGGTGCCGGGGTTGGGCAGCAGGTGTCGGAGCCAGAGCTCCATGCGTTCGCGGGCCTGGCCGCGCCGTTCCTCGCCGACCGAGCCGACCACCATCGGGACCAGCCAGGCGCGGGTGACGAACTCGCGCCAGATCTCGACACGGGTCCCGCCGTGGCGCTCCCCGTCCGGGGCGGAGCCCACGGGGTCCACCGGTTCGAGCGGCGTGCCCAGGCGGCGCTCGCGGCGGCAGTTCTCCTCGTACTGCCGGTCCGCCATCGCCTCCTTGTACTGCTCCCACGGGTCGTACCGTTCGGCCTCCGGACCGTCCCTCCGCTGCGGCCAGGGGAAGAGCGCGCGCAGCGCGTCGAAGGCGTTGTCGCCGCCGGCGCCGATCTCCTGGGCGATGGCCAGCCGGACCGGGTAGCCCGGCTCGATCCAGGTGATCCGCATGAGTTCCCCGTACCCGGGCGCGGCCCGCCGCTCGGCTTCCGCGTTGCGGCACGCCTCGTCGAGCCGCCTCGCCGCCTCCCCGAAGCGGTGGACCAGCCGCAGCTTGGCGTCCTCGAGGGTGCGCTGGTCGCCATCCCGGATCTCCGGCCAGTGCCGCAGGATCGCGGCGGCGATGCGGGGGTGGGCCGAGTCCTCGGCCCGGCCGGAGTCGATCTCCAGCGCGGCGGCGAACAGGTCGAGCGCCTTGTCGTCGCGCCGCAGCTCGGCGGCGTCGACCAGCATCCCGACGGTCTCGGCCCGGAGATCACTGAGCCCGAGACCCTCGGACCGGACGGCCACGAACCCGGCACCCCTGAACCCGACGTCGACCGACCCAACGCCGACCGACCCGGCACCGACCGACCCGACATCGGCCGCCCCGACATCGGCCGCCCCGGCACCGTCCGACCCGACGCTGTCCGCCGCGGCGCCGTCCGAGCGGCGGTCGCCGGCCCGGGAGCCGCCGGTCCGCCGCCGCGAGCGCATGATCAGCGCGATCAGCAGCTCCCGCCCCGGGTCGGCCAGCGCCGCGCGCAGTACTCCGTCGGAGCGGCGCTGCACGGCGTCGAGGTAGTCGGAGCCCAGGAACGCCTGCAGGATGCTGTGCGGGAAGCGGACCTTGTGGCTGTGCGCCTCGACCAGGCCCAGCTGCTCCCCGTACGCGGCGTAGCGCGAGAGCGCGGTGCGCCAGCAGGCCTCCTCGCCGTCCGCCGGGAGCCCGTCGACGCGCTGCCGCAGGGCGTCGAGGACGGCGGGCCGGCCCACCTGCGGGGCCGGGTCGCCGCCCGGTGTGCCGTCCTTCCAGTCGATCAGTTCGGTGAAGCGGACCTCCAGGCTGTCCCGGAGCAGGCCGATGCAGGCCAGCGCGGAGATCACCGCGACGGTGCGCCGCCGCTGGTCGGAGTCGATGTCGAAGCGGGCCTGGAGGTGGCCGCCGATCAGGGCGCGGCGCCAGGAGTCCAGCAGGCTGACCCGGATCCGGGAGCGGTCGCCGCCGCGGGTGTCCAGCTGGTCCCAGGTGCGGGAACCGTCGAGGTGTTCGAGCAGCTGGTGGTGGCGCAGCTGGCGGGCGATCTGCAGGTAGAGCGGGGACTCGGCGACGGCGGCGGTCTCCACGATCCAGTCGAGCCTGCGGTTGTCGGCGTCGGGGTCGCTGCGGGCGAGGTAGCCGAGGGCGGCCTCCTCGCTGAGCGGTTCGAGGTCGATGACGGCGGCCGGGGTGCCCTCCAGTGCGGTGTGCGGCCGGGAGGCGATCACCAGCGGGAGCCGCTGCTTGTCGGCGCGCTGGATGGCCCGGCGGATGACACCGTCCCGGTCGGCCTGCTGCTCGTCGTCGCTGAACGCCTCCTCGAGGCCGTCGGCGATGACCACGGCCTTGTCGTCCATGCAGATCTGCCGCCAGACCCGCTCGGCCTGGGCGCGGGAGATCACGGCGGGGTCGACCTCGTCGCAGAAGCGCCGCTTCGCCAGCTCGCTGAAGTTCAGCTCCTCGTCGTCCAGGTCGACGCGGCGCAGGTGGACGGCGACCGGCATGGCGCCCTTCTCGGCCAGCATCTGGGTCAGCTGCACCAGGACGGAGGTCTTCCCGCTGCCCACCCCGCCGACGATCAGGTACGGGCGGCGGTGCCGCCGGTCGCGCAGTGCCTGGGCCAGCACCGCGCACAGCTCCTGGCGGCCGACCACCTCGTCGACGATCGTCCCGGCGGTGGGCACCAGGTCCCGGGGGTTGCTCCGGGCGATCCGGCGGATCGGCCGGATCGTCTTCCAGTGCTGCACGGCGAGGAAGACCACCGTGCTCATCGCCAGCGCCAGGAAGGGCGTGGCGAAGCTGATCACCACACCGCAGGACGATCCCTTGTTCTCGCAGGCGCCGTCGACCACGCCCCCGCCGCTGCCGAGGACCACCGCGACCGCCAGTCCGATCCAGCCGAGGAACAGCAGCGCACCGATGGCCGAGAAGGTCCACAGGTAGGTGGCGGGGGTCCAGCGCAGGCGCCAGCGCTGTGCGGGCGGGACCCGGCGGCCTGCCTCCCGCCGGACCCGCCACATCCGCGAGGTGCGGAGCCGGTAGGCCCGCAACCGGGACCGGAAGCGCTTTCCGCGGACCAGGCGAGACTCGCTCGGGGGCCGGTACCGTCCTTCAGGATGCCGGATGACCTGACTCATCGTGGTCTTCCCTCACGGGCATCGGTGGATTCCAACCGCCCACACCAGCCAGGCTACGCGCGGGCGACACCACCGTCACCCGCTGCCCGGCGCGCGTCCGGCCGCACCGGGCGCGGTCGGTCACGGTGAGTCAGCTCGACCAGGGGCTCGTCACAGGGGGTCAGCTCCGCGGCGACAGGGCTGCGGCGACGGGGCTGCGATCAGTGCAGGGGGACGATGTCGGGGGCGCCGAGGCGGGCGGCATCGGCGGTGGCGTCGTCGGGCTGGCGCTGCGCCTCCAACTCGGCCTCGACGCGCTTGCGGTAGTGCTCGATCTCGTTGCGGACCTGCTGGTCGTCCCAGCCGAGCGGGCCGGCCATCAGGCCGGCGACGGTTTCGGCGGCGGCCACGCCGCGGTCCCAGGATTCGATGGAGGAGCGGGTGCGGCGGGTGAGCACGTCGTCGAGGTGCCGGGCGCCTTCGTGGGTGACGGCGTAGACGGCCTCGGCGAGCAGGTAGTCGTCGGAGCCGGGCAGCGGCTCGCCGAGGGCGGGGTCGGACCTGACCAGGTCGAGCACCTCGCCGATGAGGGACCCGTACCGGTGCAGGAAGTGTTCGATCCGGGCGACGTGCAGGCCGGACTCGGCGGCGAGGCTCTGCCGCCGGTTCCACAGGGCCCGGTAGCCCTCGGCGCCGAGCAGGGGGATGTCGTGGGTGACGGAGGGGCCGGGCCGGGCGCCGTCGAGCGTGCGGACCGCCTCGTCGACCGCGTCCTTGGCCATCACCCGGTAGGTGGTGTACTT
The DNA here is from genome assembly GCF_024172095.1 of Kitasatospora cinereorecta. Lineage (GTDB taxonomy): Bacteria > Actinomycetota > Actinomycetes > Streptomycetales > Streptomycetaceae > Kitasatospora > Kitasatospora cinereorecta. The sequence continues at coordinate 254,961 of NZ_JAMZDX010000005.1, forward strand.
GCCGCCGGCGATCACCACCAGACCGGGGACGGGGTGGCCGACCAGGTGTTCGCGGGAGAGCTTGCTGGTCTCGGCGGCGTCGCCGGCGAGCAGCGGGCGCAGGCCGGCGTAGACGCCCTCGACGTCGTCCCGGGAGAGCGGCGTGGAGAGCACGCTGTTGACGTGGTCGAGCAGGTAGTCGATGTCGCTGGAGCTGACGGCGGGGTGGTTCTTGTCGAGGTCCCAGTCGGTGTCGGTGGTGCCGATGAGCCAGTGGCGGCCCCACGGGATGACGAACAGGACGCTCTTCTCGGTGCGCAGGATCAGCCCGGACTGCGAGTTGACCCGGTCGCGCGGGACCAGGATGTGCACGCCCTTGGAGGCCCGGACGTGGAACTGCCCGCGGGTGACGGCGAGTGCCTGGGTGTCGTCGGTCCACACGCCGGTCGCGTTGATCACCTGCTTGGCGTGGACCGCGAACTCGCGTCCGGTCTCCAGGTCGACCACCACCGCGCCGGTGACCCGTTCGCCCTGGCGGAGGAAGCGGGCCACCTTCGCCCGGTTCGCGACCAGGGCACCGTACGCGGCCGCGGTGCGCACGATCGTCATGGTGTGCCGGGCGTCGTCGACCTGGGCGTCGTAGTACTGGACGGCGCCGACCAGCGAGTCCGCGCGCAGGGCGGGGACCTCGCGCAGGGCGCGGCGGCGGGTCAGGTGGCGGTGGTGCGGCAGGCCGCGCGAGGTGCCCGAGGCGGCGCCCATGGTGTCGTAGAGCAGGACGCCGGCGCCGACGTACGGGCGTTCCCAGACGCGGTGTTTGAGCGGGTAGAGGAACTTGACCGGGCGGACCAGGTGCGGCGCCAGGCGCTGGATGAGCAGGGCGCGCTCCTGCAGGGCCTCCTTGACCAGGCGGAAGTCGAGCATCTCGAGGTAGCGCAGGCCGCCGTGGATCAGCTTGCTGGAGCGCGAGGAGGTGCCGCTGGCCCAGTCCCGGCTCTCCACGAGTCCGGTGCTCAGGCCGCGGGTGACCGCGTCCAGCGCACAGCCGGCGCCGACCACGCCGCCGCCGACGACCAGGACGTCCAGTTCCCGCCCGGAGCCGAGCGCGGCCAGGGCGTCCTCGCGGGCCTGGGGTGAGAGGGGGACTGGCTTCACGGGACCACTCCTTGGCTCGGCGGGCGCGGGATTCCTCGGTACGGGGGCGGCCAGGGCTATGCGGGGCCGGGCACCTCGGCCTCGGCACGGGACAGCTTCAGTCGACTGCCCGGCGGGGGTGCTCGGCAACCGCTGGACCGCTGTCGACCGCCGCACGGGTGGCTCCTCCCGGCCGGCGCCCGGCGGCCCGCAGCCCGCGCCGCCACCGGCGGAAACGGTTTGCCGCCGGGCCGCGGCCCGTGGTGGGCTCGCCGGATGGACGTACGCCTGAGGACCGAGCGGCTGACCCTGCGCCGTTTCACACCGGCCGACCTGGACGCGCTCGCGCTGCTGCACGGCGACCCGGCGGTGATGCGGTACATCGACGACGGGCGGCCGGTGGCACGCGAGGTGGTGGCGGAGCGGACGCTGCCCGCCCTGCTGGCGGAGTACCGCGAGCTGCCGGCCGGGCTGGGCTGCTGGGCGGCCGTGGAGCGGGCGGGCGGGGAGTTCGCCGGCTGGTTCGCGCTGCGGCCGGCCCACAGCGTCGGGCTGGCCGGCGGGATCGAGCTCGGCTACCGGCTGCGCCCGGCCCGCTGGGGTCTCGGCTACGGCGGCGAGGGGGCACGGGCGCTGGTGGACTCGGCCTTCGCCGAGCTCGGGGCGGAGCGGGTGGTGGCGACCACCATGGCGGTCAACGCGGCGTCCCGGCGGGTGATGGAGAAGGCCGGGCTGCGGTACGTGCGCACCTTCTTCGAGGAGTGGCCGGAGTACCTCGAGGGGGCCGAGCACGGCGACGTGGAGTACGCGGTCAGCCGCGCCGAGTGGACCGCCACCCGAAAGAGTTAGCATACGGTCGACCCTGGCGGGAAGGGAACTGTCGACCAGTCAGCCACCTGCTCCAGGAGGACCGTTGAAGCTCTCCCTGCCCGCCCTGGCCCTCGCCACCGCTCTGTGCGCTCTCGCGCCGGCCGCCCCGGCCGGTGCCGTACCCGGGCCGGCCGCCGCCACCCGCGCGGGCGGCCTGGACTGCCGGACGTGGATCCACAACAACGACCCGCTCTACGGCGGGGTGGACTGCACCAACAACACCGGCGCGGCAGTGACCTTCCACGCAAACATCGTCTGCGGCTGGGCGCCGGACGTCACCGGCAACTCGGTGACCGTCCCGCCGGGCCAGGTCGGCGAGTCGTCGGGGCACTGCGCCTTCTACAGCACCGGGATCGGCGGTATCGGCTGGACGGTCGAGTAGCGGGGCGGCCGACGTCAGCGGGCCAGGTAGCCGCCGTCGACCGGCAGCACCGCGCCGGTGATGAACGACGCCTCGTCGGAGGCCAGGAAGAGGATGGCCCTGGCCACCTCCTCCGGCTCGCCGAGCCGGGCCATCGGGTGCTGGGCGACGATCGCCTCCAGGTACTCCGGTCCGCCCGGCTCGTCGGCCAGCGCGCGCACCCGGTCGGTGCGGATGGTGCCCGGCGCCACCGCGTTGACCCGGATGCCGCGGGCCGCCCACTCCACGGCCAGGTGCTTGGTCAGCCCGGTGGCCACGAACTTGGCGGGCCCGTACACCGCCTGGTCCGCCTGCCCGGCCAGGCCCGAGATCGACGACAGGCACACGATCGAGCCGCCGCCCGACCCGATCATCCACTCGATCGCGTACTTGCAGGTCAGGAACATGCCGCGGCCGTCCACCGCCATCACGCGGTCCCAGTCCTCGGGCGTCGCCTCCAGGACGTTCTGCAGCGGGATCACCCCCGCGTTGGCCACCAGGACGTCGATCCGCCCGTACGCGTCGACCGCGGCGGAGATCATCGTCTCGGCATCCTCGGCCACCGAGACGTCGCCGACCACGGTGCGGACCTCGGCCCCGGGCAGCGCGCGGTGGGCAGCGTCCAGCGCCGCGCCGTCCACGTCGGTCAGCACCAGCCGCGCGCCCTCGGCCGCGAACAGCTCCGCCGTCGCCCGCCCGATCCCGCGGGCCGCGCCGGTGATGACCGCCGCCTTGCCCGCCAATCGTCCGCCCATGCCGCCGCTCCCGGTTCCGCAGGTCAGGTGCCCGGCCCAGGATGCCCCACCCCGCCCGCCGGTCCGGGTCCACCGCGCCCGGCCGTCACCGCATCGGGCGATCCCCGCGGCGGCGGGGTGTGGGGAGGATCACCGTTCCGGCCGACCGTTCGGGCGCCTACGATCATGATCGCAGCCCCGCACCCCGGCATCGGAAGAGGCGTTCCTTGACCACCCCCACCGCTTCGCCCGACAGCTACTACCAGCGGGTCGGCGAGCACCGGTACAAGCCGACGGCGCTGGCCGGGGGCGCCTGGAACGTCGACGAGCAGCACTTCAGCCCGCTGGCCGGACTGACCGTCCACGCGATCGACCACCACCTCGCCGACCGCCCCGACCACGGCCTGACCCTGGCCCGGATCAGCTACGACATCCTTGGGCGGATCGCCCTCGACGAGTGCGAGATCACGGTCGAGACGCTGCGGCCCGGCCGCACCGTCGAGCTGCTGGAGGCCGTCGTCACGATCGCCGACCGGCCGGTGGTGCGGGCCCGGGCCTGGCTGCTGGCGACGCTCGACACCGCCGCGGTCGCCGACACCCCCGACGGGCGGCTGCCCGCGCCCGAGGACGTCGAGCCGTGGGCGATGAACGAGCTGTGGGACGGCGGCTACATCTCCTCGATCGAGGTGCGGCAGCCCGCCTCCGCCCGGCCCGGTCGCGCCAGTGCCTGGATCCGCAGCCGCGCCGAGCTGGTCGCCGGCGAGCCGAGCAGCCCGCTGGCGTCCTTCCTCGCCCTGGTGGACACCGCCAACGGCATCGCCGTGCAGCAGCCGCCCACCGCGTGGATGTACCCGAACGTCGACCTGACCGTCCATCTGCACCGCCGCCCGCAGGGGCCGTGGACCGGCCTGGACACCACCGTCAGCTTCGGCCCGGACGGCCTCGGCGTCACCAGCACCGTGCTCCACGACCTCACCGGCCCGGTCGGCCGCGCCGAACAGATCCTCACCGTCCGGCCCCAGCCTTCTCGCTAGCGCAGGGACGTCGCCGGGTGCAGCCACCCGAGTGGACTCGCCGCCGCACGGGACCGGCGGGCGGGCCCGGGAGCGGGAGCGGGTGTTGACGTGGACGGGCAACCGTCCGTCCCTCCCGTTCGGAGAACTCCCCCGCGATGCGACGCACCTCCTCCCTGCGGCTCGGCGCCGCGCTGCTGGCCGTCTCGGCCCTCGTCCCGCTCACCATCTCCCCCGCCGCCGCGGCCGTCACCGGACCGGCCCGTTCGGCGACCGCGCCGGCCGGCGCCGCCTCCCACCGGCCCGACGACGACTGCCCGCCGGGCGGCTTCAGCCCCGAGGTGACCGCCAAGCTGGATGCGGCGATCGACCAGGTCCGGCAGGAGACCGGAACGCCCGGTGTGATCGTCGGCCTGTGGATGCCCGGCCAGGGCACCTATGTGCGCGCCACCGGCGTCGCCGACAAGGCCACCGACCAGCCGATGAGCACCGACCTGTTCATGCGGATCGGCAGCGTGACCAAGACCTTCACCGCCACCACCGTGCTCGAACTGGTCGACCGGGGCCTGGTCGGGCTGGACGACCCCATCGCCGACTACGTCGACGGCGTTCCCGACGGTCAGCACATCACGATCCGCCAGCTGCTGGAGATGCGCAGCGGTCTGTTCTCGTACAGCGCGGACGAGGAGTTCGTCCACACCCTGGAGAGCGACCCGACCCGGTACTTCAGTCCGCAGGAGCTGCTCGCCTACGGCTACAAGCACGACAACATCTTCCCGCCCGGGGCGCAGTTCAACTACAGCAACAGCAACTACATCCTGCTGGGCCTGGTGGCCGAGAAGCTGGGCCGCGCGCCCATCGCGGACCTCGTCCGCGAGCGGGTGACCGAACCCTCCCACATGTACCGCACGCTCTTCCCCGTGGGCGCCGAGTTCCCCGACCCGCACGCCCACGGCTACACCAATCAGACCCTGGACGGGCAGACCGTCGACGCCACCGGCTGGAACACCAGTTGGGGCTGGTCCGCCGGCGCGATGATCTCCAACCTGCGCGACATGCACCGGTGGGCGAAGGTGATGGCGACCGGCACCCTGCTCAGCCCGGCCACCCAGGCGGAGCGCCTGAAGTTCCTGCCCACCGGCTTTCCCGGCACCGGGTACGGGCTGGGCATCTTCGAGACCCACGGCTGGATCGGCCACAACGGCTCGATCCCGGGCTACGAGGCGGTCAGCGTCTACCTGCCGGAGCAGAAGGCCACCCTGGTGGTCCTGATCAACACCGACATCCTGCACGACGGCAACGAGCCCAGCACCCTCTTCGCCCAGGCGATCACCCGGATCGTCACCCCGGACCACGTCTACGACCTCCCCGCGCAGGGGTAGTCCACGCGGCGCTGCTGCCCGGCGATACCGCGTCTTGACCCGCCGGACAGCAGCGCTTCACCTTGGGCGCTTATCATCAAGCCGCGCCGGACGGTGCTCAGCGCCGTCCAGCGCGTCGTGGCCCGGGTGTCGGCGCCGCACGCCACCACCACGACGGACAGGAACGCCTGATGCGCTGCGACCGACCGATACCCCTGGCGGGTGTCCGGTGATCAACTGGTTCCACGCGGCCGTGCTCGGCCTGATCCAGGGGCTGACCGAGTTCCTGCCGGTGTCCTCCAGTGCCCACCTGCGGGTCTCCTCCGCCCTGCTGGGCTGGGACGACCCGGGTGCCGCGTTCACCGCGGTGACCCAGCTGGGCACCGAGACCGCGGTACTGATCTACTTCCGCAAGGACATCGCCCGGATCATCTCGACCTGGGCGGCCTCGCTGGTCAAGCCGGAGCTGCGCTCCGACCCGAACGCCCGGATGGGCTGGTTCGTGATCGTCGGCACGCTGCCGATCGGCATCCTGGGCAAGCTGTTCCAGGACACCATCGAGACCCAGCTGCGCGACCTGCGGATCATCGGCACCACGCTGATCCTCTTCGGCGTGATCCTGGCATTCGCCGACCGGACCCGGGCGGTGCGCAGTGCCCGCCCGATCACCGCGCTGACCTTCCCGCACGCGCTCGGGTACGGCTTCGCCCAGTCGCTGGCGCTGATACCGGGCGTCTCCCGCTCGGGCGGCACGATCAGTGCGGGCCTGCTGCTCAGCTACAGCCGGGAGGCGGCGGCGCGGTACTCGTTCCTGCTGGCGATCCCGGCGGTGCTGGCGTCCGGGGTGCTGGAGCTGTTCAAGATCGGCGAGGGGCCGGCGCCCGCCTGGGGGCCGACCGTCCTGGCGACGCTGATCGCCTTCGTGGTCGGCTACGCGGCGATCGCCTGGTTCCTGAAGTACATCTCGAACAACAGCTTCACGCCGTTCGTGGTGTACCGGATCCTGCTCGGTGTGCTGATCATCGGCCTGGTGACCACGGGCTTCCTGGCCCCGGACGCCGGCGCGGTCCACTGACGGCTTGGCGCACACGAACGGGCCCGCCGCTCCCCTCCGGGGGAACGGCGGGCCCGTATCCGTGGGTGGGTCAGCGGGCGGAGCGGCGGCGCCACACCAGAGCGGCGAGGAGCGCCACCACGACGGCCACCACCACGCCGACCACCACGCCGGAGCCGCCGGAGGACGTCTTGGCGGCCGGTGCCGCCGCCGGGGTGGCGGCGGTCGGAGCCGCCGGCGCGCCGGAGGACGCGGAGACGGACGGAGCGGGAAGCGAGGCCGCCGGTGCGGCCTGCGGGGTGGACCCGGGCGCGGCCGGGCTCAGCGTGAGCACGGGCGCCGGGTGCTCGGGCTTGACCCCGGCCTGCGGCAGCTCGATCCACCGGTCGACGTGGCCGTCGGAGTAGCCGACCAGCGACTTGAAGGCCAGCTCCTTGGCGTCCGGCAACTGCATCACCTTGATCGCGTACTTCGCGTCCGCGCCGGGGGCGAGGGCCGGCCCGGACACCGTGTAGCCGCCCTCGGAGGGGGTCAGCTTCCACCCGGACGGGGCCGACGTCAGCACGATGTCGCCGGAGGCGATGCCGGTCGGCAGGGCGACCTTGATCTCGGTGATCCCGGCCGTGTCCGACTCGCCCTCGGCGTTGAAATCGATCATCACGATCTTGGCGAGCGCCTGCGGGTGGTCTGCCTCGACCTCGACGTGGGCGAAGGCGGGCACGGCGAGGGCCAGCGTGCCGCCCAGGGCGGCGACCGGCGTCAGGACGCGGGCGAGGAGACGGGTTCGCTGCATGGAAGTCGACAGTACACGCCGGGTGGCGGCGCCTATCGCGTTTCCCGGGAGGTCAGCCGGCCGCGTACGGCGGCGTGCACCTCGGCCTCCTCGGCCGGGTCGGCGGCCAGCCGGCGCAGGCGTTCCAGGACGCGGGCGTCGCCGGTGGTGGTGACGTGGTGGGCGGCCAGCTCGCGGGTGGCCTCCTCGCAGTCCCACAGGCACTCGACCGCGGGGCCCTCGGCGAAGTGCGGGTCGGTCTCGGCCAGGGCGCGGGCGGCCCGGCCGCGGAGCTCGGAGGAGACGGCTTCGCCGTACACGTGGCGCAGCGCGGGGACGGCTGCGGCGGCGGCCAGCCGCCCCGCACCGTCGACCAGGGTGCCGAGTCCGGCTCCGGTGACGCCGCGGACCGAGATCCACCGGCGCAGTCCGGCGACCACCAGGGCGGCGTCGCAGGGTTCGCCGGCGTCGGCGAGGAGCTGCACGGCGGCGTCGGCGAGGGCGCTGTCGGCGCCGCCGGGGCCCTGGTCGGCCCAGCGGCGGGCGTGGGCGAGGGCTTCCGGGCCGCGCATCCGGCCGAGCAGTTGCAGGGCGGCCTCGACGATCCGGCAGTCGACGTCGGACGCGGCGCCCTCGATCAGGGCGGCGGCGGCCGGGTCGCGTTGCTCGACGAGGTGGCGCAGGGCGGCGATCCGGGCCCCGGGCTCACCGCGCTCGGCGGCGGTGAGCAGCAGCGGACGGTCCTCGGGGCGGACCACGGCGGTCAGGCAGCGGGCGGCCGCGGCGGCGCGGCGGGCGACGGCGGACAGGTCGGCCTTCGACCCGGACTCCGCCTGGTCGGCCCAGGCCAGCACGTCGGAGGTGGACCAGCCGGGGGTGACCCCGGGCCGGTTCAGCTGGCGCTGCCACAGGTCGAAGGGCGACTGCTCGCTCGCGGTGGCGACTCTGGGGTGGTGGGCGGCCCACAGCCGCCAGGGCCGGGGCTCGTACGCGGAACGGATGGCGGCGCGCAGCTCGGCGTCGCCCTCCGGGTCGGCCGGAAAGCGGCCGAGCACGTCGGGGGCGAGGGCGAGCAGGGAACGGTCGTCGTCGCGCAGCGCCAGCTCGTCCAGCGCCCAGGCCCAGTTGCTGCCCGTGGCGACGTAGCGGCGCAGCAGGTCGAGGGCGTCCCGGCGGCCGTACGCGGCGAGGTGGCCGAGGACGGACAGGGCGAGGCCGGTGCGGGCCTCGTCGTCGTCCCGGGCGTCCTCGGGTGAGGTGAGGTGGAGCTCGAGGCCCGTCAGCGGGGCCTCCAGCTCCATGTAGAGGCGCGCGTAGTACAAGGAGCGGTTCTCGACCTGCCAGTCGGCGCGGGGATCGTCGGTCACGCAGGCCTCGAGCGCGGCGATCGCCTCGCCCCGGTCGGCTGCCAACGCATGCAGCTGCCCGTCACCGCGGCCCCGCTGCAGGAGGCCGAGGAGGCTGGCGCTGGGCGCTATCACTGGCTCGAACATGAGGTCAGCATCCGTTGCGGCGGTCGTCGAGGCAACGGGATTTTCCGTCGCCGGGGTCGGTTGGTCCAGCTCAGGCGCCCGGGCGCCGGAATCACCGAAGGTTACCGCCTGGGGGGCCGATCCGCACACAGGGCGACCGGATCCGGCTCGGGAACCGGACCCTCCGTACCGGATCGGCATATTCCCCTGGATTCTCCCGCCCGCGATCCGCAGCCGCGGACGGACCGCGAAAAGCGGACGGATCACGAAGGAAAGGCGGTCCGGATCAGACCGTCCGCCGCCGGACCGGCATCACCGCGTCGATCTCGTCCCGTAGCTCGGCGACGGCCGGCAGGCCCTGGTAGCGGGCCGAGAGCCGGTACATCTCGCGCAGCCGGTCCCAGGTGCGCAGCGAGGAGGTGTCGTTGATGGAGGCCAGCGCCAGTTTGGCCTGGACCTGCGCCTCGTCCGGTTCGCCGGAGATCCAGTAGACCGAGGCCAGGGTGATCCGGTCGAGCAGCGCCGAGCGCTCGCGGCCGGTCTCCTGCCGCAGGTCGATGGCCTGCCGGGCGTGCCGCTCGGCGAGCCGGGCGGCGCCCGGGTCGTGCTCGGCGAGGGTGCGGTAGACCAGTGCCTGCATGCCGTGCAGCTCGGCCTCGTTGAACAGCTGCATCCAGCTGGGCGCGGAGTCCTGCGGCTCCTGGACGAACAGCTCCTCGGCCTCGCCGAGCACCCGGTGGGTGGCGTCGGAGCGGCCGAGCGAGGCCTGCGCCCAGGCCTCGACGGTGTGCAGCATGGCGCGGGTGCGGGGCAGCGCCCGGTCGCCGGCGCTGGCCTGGGCGAGGCGCATCAGCTCCAGCGCGTCGTCGGCCCGGCCGAGGTGGAGCATCTGGCGGGCGGCGCGGGAGATCGCCTCGCCGGCCCTGGGCCGGTCGTCGGCCTCCCGGGCGGCCTGGGCGGCGATCACGAAGTAGCGCTGGGCGGTGGGCTCCAGGCCGACGTCGTGGGACATCCAGCCGGCCAGGACGGCGAGGTTGGCGGCGACCGTCCACAGCCGGCGCTCGACCGCGGGCGTGTGGGTGTGCGTGAGCAGGCCGCCGACCTCGTTCAACTGGCCGACCACGGCCTTGCGCTGGAGGCCGCCGCCGCGCGAGGCGTCCCAGGCGCGGAACACCTCGACCGAGCGTTCGAGGGCGGCCACCTCGTCGTTGCCGACGGGTCCGGGTTCGTAGACGTCGATGACGGGCAGCGCGCCGCCCTGGGTGATCACCTGGCGGGGACCGGGACGCCCGGCCGCGTACGCCACGTCCTCACCCGTGAGCCAGTCGTGGAGGTTGTCGGCGATGACGGTGCCGGCAGCGAGCGCGGCGCCCGCGCCGACCAGACCGCGTCGGTTGAGCATGAGGTCCATTCCCGTGAACTCGGTGAGGACCGCGGCCGTCCGATCCGGCGCCCAGGGCACTGCCGGCGGTGTCGCTGAGCTGCCGGACCTGGTGGGCCGGTGTCGTTCCAGACCGAGATCCTCAGTGGTGACGACACGGCCGAGCCGCTCCGTGAACACGGCGGCCAGCACCCTCGGCACGGGATCGCGGGGAACCTCCCCCTGCTCGATCCAGCGCCGCACCCGCGAGGTGTCGGTGGACAGCTGCTGCTGGCCCATCGCCGCGCCCCGCCGGTTGACCAGCCTGGCCAGTTCGCCCTTGGACCAACCGGTCAGGGCGAAGAGGTCGGCGAGTCGGGTGTTCGGCTGCTTCGATGCCACGTGAAGCCCCCAGGTTCCTCGGCTGGCATCGACATTAAGGTCTCTGGCCTATGCCACGCGACCATTCGCCAGGCTTCGCCAGGGTGCGCTACGTGGTGTGCCAGTGGCGATCGGGTGTCAGGTAGGAATGCGCCACCCCGACCCCGCGTCGGGAAGGCCCGAGATCACGGCGGGAGTTCACCCGACGTACCGTCAACGGCCGTCCGTGCGAAACGACACGGGGGGTGGCGCGCCCGGGTGGCGCGGGGGCGCCGGGCATGGCACGGCAGTCGGACCGGTCCGCATTCCCCAGGGTGCGAGCCGGCCCGGGCGGCCGCCTCCGTGCCCGGCGCCCGCGCCCCACCCGACGGACCCGGCACCCTCACCACCGCAGCACCGCCGGAACCGCAGCCACGCCGTCGGCCAGGAAGGGACCCTCACCACCCCATGTACTCCGCAGCCAGCACCGGCGCCCTCCCGTCGACCACTGTCGGCCCCGACGGAGGCAGCGCGCGCCACACCGCCAGCCAGGCCAGGACCGGACTGCGGCCGCCCACCGCGGCCGGCGGCCGTCCCGCCCCGCGCTCCGCCGAACTGCGCGACCCGCGAGCCCGGACCACCCTGGTCACCCGCCCGATGGAGGCCGGCGTCCGGCCCGGCGGCGCCCGGGTGCTCGCCGGCCGCACCGCCGAGGCCTTCGTGGACCGGGTCGACCCGGCGGCACTGCAGACTCCCGCGGTACGGGCGGTGCTCGCCAACATCGCGCGGATATGTCCCGCCTTCCTCCCCCGCCAGGTGCTCCGGGAGGGCAGCCGCCACATCCTCATCGCCGGCACCATCGGGCGCGCCCCGGTGGTCGCCAAGTGCCTGGCCCCGGGCGCGCTGCGCAGCCCGCAGGCCGAGCAGCTGGTGGAGCGCTTCCACCACGAGGTCGCGGTCTACCGGGCGTTCGTCCGGCACCGCCCGCCGGTGCGGCTGCCCCGGCTGGTGGCGGCCGACCACGACCGCTGCGTGCTGGTGCTGGAGCGGGTGCCGGGCCGGCCGGCGTCCCGGGAGCGGCACCCGGTGAACGCGCCGACCCCGGGCGAGGTGCGCGCGGTGCTGGGCGCGGTCCGCACGCTCAACCTGTGGCGCCCGCCGGCGGACGTCTTCGGCCGGCCGCTGGACTACCAGCTGGAGATCGCCCGCTTCCACTCGGTCGGCCAGCTGACCGACCGGGACGCCGGCGACCTGCGCGGACTGCTGCACGGCCTGGCCGCCACCCCCTGGCAGCTGTGCCACGGCGACGCGCTGCTCGGCAACATGCTGCTCGCACCCTCCGGCCCGGTGCTGCTCGACTGGGAGCAGGCCGGCTGGTACCTGCCCGGCTACGACCTGGCGGTGCTGTGGAGCGTGCTCTCCGGGGACACCGCGGCGCGCCGGCAGATCAGCCAACTCGCCCAGTCGGGCGGCACCCTGGCCCGGGACGCCTTCCTGGTCAACCTGGTCCTGGTGCTGATGCGGGAAATCCGCCTGCACGACGTCCCGGGCGCGGGCGAGGAGCAGCGGATCATGATCCGCCGGCTGTACGACGACGCGGCGCTGGCCCGGCGCGCGGTGCGGGCGGCCGTCGGCACCCGCTGACCGCGCGCCCCCGGCCGGATCAGCGCGCCGGATCAGATCATCGGATCAGCCCAGGAGCGAGCGGCCCACCGCGTCCAGGACCCGGTCCTCGGCGGTGAAGTGGGCCCGTCCGCTCAGCGCGTCGCGCAGGTGACGCTCCAACGGGTGACGCCGGCTCAGACCGTCCTGGCCGGCCAGCACGACGGCCTCCCGGGCCACCGCGGTGACCGTGCGGTTGACCAGGAGCCCGGCCGCACCGGTCCGCTCCAGGGCGGCCGGATCACCGCGGTCGACCCGGGCGGCCAGGCCGTGCACCAGTTCCTCCGCGCCGATCAGCGAGCACTCCAGCTCGCCCAGCGCGGCCCGGTGGCACGGCGCTCCGGCCGGGGCGCCCCGGCCGAGCCGGCGGACCAGCCAGTCCTGCGCGGCCCGGCCCACCCCGAGCAGCACCGCGGCGAGCGCCAGTTCGCGCCAGGCCTCGGCGGTCCGGTCCGGACCGCTCGGGGGCGCGAGGCGCACCGCGGCCTCCGGGTTCACCCGTACCCGGTCCAGGACCACGTCGTGCAGGGCGCAGGCACGCAGTCCGATCAGTTCGCTGCCGGGATCGATCTCCACTCCGGCGCTGTCCCCGCGTACCAGGAACAGGCCGACCCGCGGCTGCGGCTCGTCGGTCCGGGCCCGGACGGCCATCCAGGCGAGCGCCTCGGCGCCGGGGCAGTCGGCCTGACGGCCGCTCAGCAGCCAGCCCTCGCCGTCCCGGTGGGCGGTGACGGCGGGCGGATCGGCGCGCAGGGTGTCGACCAGGGCGGGGCCGCGCCGCGACTCGGTGAGGAGTCGGCGGTAGAGCCCGGCCGGCCAGGCGCCGGTCCGGGCCTGCTCGGCGTGGAGCAGCAGGGTGGGCGCGGTGAGCAGCGCCACCGACGCGTCGCCCCGGCCGAGCCGGGCGAGCACCTGGACGGTGTCGGCGAGGGTGGCGCCGGGTCCGCCGTGGCGCGGGCCGACGGTCAGGGTGAGCAGGCCGGCCTCGTGCACGGCCTCGATGCCCTGGTACGGGAAGGTGCCGTCGCGGTCGTGCTCCTCGGCGCGGGCGGCGAGCAGGTCGACCACCCGCGGCAGGCGGGCGAGGGCGTCGGCTATCGCGGCGCGGGCGTCCGGGCTGGGGACGGTCCTGGTCATGACGGGTGTGCCTCCGGGCGGGCGACTGAAGTCGGCGTACGGCGCCGGCGGGCGCGTACGGGAATGGCCGAAACTCTCAGTGCGCCGGACAGCTCGCGCCCGGGGTGCGCTTCAGGTCGACATGGATGCGCCGGGTGAGCACCCGTGGGCGTGGTCGCATCTGGAGACAGGCCCCTAACCCTGCTGGAACATCTCCGCGGGCAGCGGCTTGAGCAGCTGGTAGAGGTCGTCCGAAATCGGTCGGTCCCAGGAGGCGATGGTGACCTGGACGCCGTCGCTGCGGCCGAACTGGGAGCAGTACAGGCGCTCCTCGGTGACCTTGACCTTCTTCACGATCAGCAGGTCGTCCCCGAGCATGACCGGAAAGTCCTCGGCCGAGAGGAAGTCGACCTGCTCCTCGTTCTCGAGGGCCGCGAGCAGCTGCCGGACCTCGAAGGGCACCCCGTCCTCGGACTCGCGCGCGGGCGAGCCCTCCGGCAGGTTGCCGATCAGCATCGCGGGGCCGCGGCCGCCGAGCAGGTCGTAGCGCAGGAAGATGCCCTGGCAGGAGCCGTCCGAGCCGGTCATCATCATGGCCCCGAAGTAGCCGGGCCAGTCGCCCGGATCCATCGCGAGCACGTCGAAGTCCGGGCCGGCGGGGGCGCCGGAGCGACGGCGGAGAAATGACATGACACCATCGTACGTGGCCGGTGCAGCCTGCCCAGTGGGCGGGTCCGCCATCAGGCCGAGATCTACGCTCAGGGACCAATGTTGACTCTGAGCAACCGTCCGGGCTACGTTCGGTTCAGCACGACGGCCACTGTGGGCTCGCCCCACCGGGGGGTGGCATGTCGCATGCGTGCAGTGGCACGCGTTTCCTCACTGCACAGACGTCGTGCGAAAGACCTGCTCCAATGTTCCACACCACAGGCCAGGTTCGCGTGGGGCCCTCAGCCCGTCGCACACGCGAGCCTCGGCCCGGGAATACCGCCGCGTGGGGGCGTGCGGATCCCGGGCCACTGGCCCCGCTGCCGGGTAGCACCCGGACGCGGGACCGACTCCCATTGCGGCGGGCGTCGCACCCTGGTGCGGCCGGCTTGGGGAGGCCCGTCCTCGGCGCCGGTGACGGGCAGCACAGCGGGCGCCGTGCACGACCGCGTGGGGGCGGTCGGCACGGCGTCTGCCTGCTCTTACTGTGATCCCAGGCTTGTCGAACAGTCAACAAGTTCCGGTCCATCAGAATTCAACTGTGACCTCGGTGTCCACACTGTGGACACCTCGGGTTCAGGTCAGGTCGAATTCGCCGTCGCGCGCCCCCAGGACGAACGCCCGCCACTCCGCCGGGGTGAAGATCAGCGCCGGCCCGTCCGGGTCCGTGCCGTCCCGCATCGCGATGTAGCCCTCGACGAACGCGATCTGCACCTCGCCCCGGCCCTGGCTGCCGGACAGCCACTCGGCGCCGGTCAGATCCAGCTCCACCTTGCCGCGAGCCGCCGTGTCGGTGGTCATGTCGTGCTCCTCCCAGTCGTCCGAATGCCAGCGTAACCACGCGGTGCCACCCGAACGGCGGATCGCGCGCAGACCCGCCACGCGACGGTCGAACTGGGGCAACAGCCCGCCCGGGGGCAGCCCGGTGTGCTAGGGCGTGTCCCGCCCGTCGGGCCGGGCGGACTTGTCAGAGTGGTCCCCGTACCCGACTCTCGCCGACCGCAGGCCCCAGGGAGCAGCCGATGGACCGCCGGGACGCCACCCGCGCCGACGTCATCCCCATCACCACGGCCCCCTCGGCCCCGCACCCGGCGCCCGTCCCGCGGCCGACCCGGCCGGCCGGGCACGGGCGGGTCGGGGTGGTGCTGGTCTCCCACAGCCAGGACCTGGCGGCGGCCGCCCGGGACCTGGCGCTGGCGGTCGCGAACACCGACGACCCGGCGCCGGTCGCCGCCACCGGCGGCTCGATCGCCGACGGCCTGGGCATCAGCGCCGTGCTCATCGCCGCCGCGGCCCGCCGGGTGGACCAGGGGCACGGCGTCGCCGTCCTGTGCGACCTGGGCGAGGCGGTCTCCACCGTGCTGGCCCTGCTCTCCGAGGCGGACGAGCACGGGCTGCCCTTCCCGGTCCGGTTCGCCGACGCGCCGTTCGTCGAGGGCGCGGTGGCCGCGGTGGTCACCGCCACCGCCGGCGGCGACCTCTCGGCGGTGCTGGACGCGGCCGAGGAGACCTACCGCGAGCACAAGCGCTGACCGTTTTCTCCTCTCAGCTGAACGGTTTCTCCCCTTCCGGAGTCGACAGTCGCGTTTTCGCCCGGCGGCCCGAACCGCTCGCTACGATCGATGACAAGGCCAAACTCGGCCGTGGCTGGGGGGAGTTGTACATGCGCGTGGTCATCACCGGCGGCGCCGGATTCATCGGGGCCAACCTGGCCCGAGCACTCGTGGCCCACCCGGAGGTGGGCCAGGTCCGCGTGGTGGACGATCTGTCCACCGGCCGCAAAGCCAACCTGGACGGGCTGCCCGTCACCTTCCTCGAGGGGTCCGTGCTCGACCCCGACCTGCTGGACGAGGCGTTCACCGGCGCCGACGCGGTGGTCCACCTGGCCGCGCTGCCCTCGGTGCCCCGCTCGATCGCCGACCCGGTGCCCAGCCACCACGCCAACGCCACCGGCACCCTTCAGGTCCTCCAGGCGGCCCGCCGGGCGGGCGGCCTGTACACGGTGGCCGCCTCCTCGTCCTCGGTGTACGGCGCCAACCGGGAGCTGCCCAAGCGCGAGACCATGCGCACCGCGCCGATGAGCCCGTACGCGGTCTCCAAGCTGGCCGCCGAGTCCTACCTCGCCGCCTACCACCACTGCTACGGCCTGGGCGTGCTGCCGCTGCGCTTCTTCAACGTCTTCGGGCCGCTGCAGCCGGCCGGCCACGCCTACGCCGCCGTGGTGCCGTCCTTCCTGGACGCCGCCCTGGCCGGCCGGCCGCTGACCGTCCACGGCGACGGCGGGCAGAGCCGCGACTTCACCTACGTCGGGACGGTCACCCAGGTGCTGACCGAGGCCGTGCTGCGGCAGGTGGTGCACCCGGATCCGGTCAATCTCGCGTTCGGCACCCGCACCAGCCTGCTGGAGCTGATCGGCCGGCTCGGCGACGTCCTCGGGCAACCGCTGGAGACCGTCCACACCGAGCCGCGGCCGGGCGACGTCCGCGACTCCCAGGCCGACAACACCCGCCTGCGCGAGCTGTTCCCGGACGTGGTGCCGGTCCCGCTGGTGGAGGGCCTGGAGCGGACCACGGAGTGGTTCCGCACCGGCTCGGCCGTGGTCTAGCGCGCCCGGGCCGGGGTGGCGAGGTCGAAGGAGGCCGGGCCGGTGCAGGTCAGGGCGCGCTCGACCCGGGTGCGGGCGCTGTCGTCCAGCTCCGGCAGCGCGCCCGGGGCGAACCAGCCGACCTCCAGCGACTCGTCGTCGTTGACCCTCGCCTCCCCGGACACCCGGCGGCAGCGGAAGGTCAGCTCCAGGTACTGGGCCCGGTCGCCGTTCGGGTAGTCCAGCATCGGCGAGACCGTGACCGAGGTGAGCAGCTCCGGCTCGACGACCACCCCGGTCTCCTCCAGGCACTCGCGCACCGCGGCGTCGGCGGGCTGCTCGCCGGGGTCGATGATGCCGCTGATCACCGACCAGCGGCCGGTGTCGGTCCGGCGGCCGAGCAGCACCCGCCCCTGCTCGTCGAGGACGACGGCGGAGACGCCGGAGAGCCAGAGCGGGCGGGTGCCGACGATCGCGCGGAGGTCGGCGAGGAACTCGGGAATGGCCATGGGCCGAGCCTATGGCCTGCGCCGGGCGTCCCGCCCCCGATGCCTGCTGCCTGCTGTCTGCTGTCTGCTGTCTGCTGTCAGGCGTCGCGGACCAGCGGCCGGGCCGGGGAGCCGATCACGGTGGTCCCGGCGGGCACGTCGCGGGTGACCACGGCGGCGGCGCCGACGAAGGCGCCCCGGCCGATCTTGCGGCCCTGCAGCACCACGGCGTTGGAGCCGACCGTGGTGTCGTCCTCCAGCAGCACCGACCCGGACACATTGCCGCCCGGATAGACCGTCACCCGGTCACCGAGCACGGTGTCGTGGCCGACCGTGGCGTTGTAGTGCACCTGGCTGTGCGCGCCGAGCCGGACCGAGGACGAGACGTACGCGCCGCCCATGACCAGGCAGCCCGGGCCGAGTTCGGTCTCCGGGGCGATCAGGGCGCGCGGGTGGACCAGGGTGGCCGGCCGGCCGCCGCGGCCGTCCAGCAGGGCGGCCAGCCGCTCCCGTACGGCGGGGTCGGCGATGCCGATCAGGTACGGGCTGCCGGGCGGCAGTTCGGCGGGGGCGAGGACCGGCAGCCCGCGGACGGTGAGGCCGACGGCCCGGTCGTCCAGGAACCCGGCGACGGGGACGCCCGCGGCGAATGCGGTGTCCAGGGCCTCGCGGCCGACACCGCCGGCTCCCGCGATCCAGAGCATGCTGTGGTGGTCCTTCCGGGCGGGGGCGGGTCACAGGCCGCGGCCCGGTGCGGTCCTCGTGGAGCCAAGGGGGCTCTCGGGGGCTCTCGGCGCGGTGGCAGGAGCCTACCGGGGTGCCGCCGGCGCCGTCCGGTGTTCGGCGCCGGCGGTCCGGCGGTCAGTGCGGCGCCTGCTCCGGGGCGAGCCGCTGGCGGGGCAGGACGATCCGCTGCGGGACCGGCGCCTCGGCGGCGGAGGCCTGGGCGACAGGCACCTGGGCGGGGATCGGGAAGCCCGGGTTGACCCCGCCCTCGGCGGTGATCCCGGTGGGACGCAGCAGCATCCTGGCGGTCAGGACCAGGATCCGCAGGTCGAGCAGGAGCGTGCGGTTGGCGATGTACCAGAGGTCGAGTTCGATCCGCTCCGGCCAGGTGATGGAGTTGCGACCGCGGACCTGGGCCCAGCCGGTGAGTCCCGGCCGGACCGCGAGCCGGCCGCGCTGGCGGGTGGAGTAGTGGACGACCTGCTCGGGCAGGGTGGGCCGGGGCCCGATGACGCCCATGTCACCGCGGGCGACGTTCCACAGCTGCGGCAGTTCGTCGAGGCTGGTCTTGCGGAGCAGGGCGCCGAGCCGGGTGATCCGGGGTGCGTCCGGCTCGTCGTCGAAGCGCTTGTCGCGCATGGTACGGAACTTGAGGATCCGGAATTCCCTGCCCTCCCGGCCGGTGCGGGTCTGCCGGAAGATCACCGGTCCGCCCATGGTGCAGCGGATCAGCAGGGCGATCACCAGGCCGAGCGGGATCGCGATGATCCCGGCCAGCGCGGCGACCGCGAGGTCCCCCCCTCGCTTCATTTGTCCCCCCAACTGGTGTGGTGCGGTGGGTGGTGGCGGATCATCCGACCGTCCAGGGCAGGCCGCGCGCCCTGGCGACGGCGGCGTAGGTCTGCAACGAGACCCGGGCCACCGCCCGCTGGTCGAACCGATCCAGGGCGCGGCGACGGGCGGCCGTACCCAGCTCTGCGCGCAGGCCCGGCTCGGTGAGGAGCCGGTCGAGCGCGGCGGTCAGGGCCCGGGCGTCGCCGGGCGGGGTGAGCAGCAGGTGTTCGCCGTGGGTGCCGATCTCGCGGCAGCCGCGGATGTCGCTCAGCACCATGGGGAGACCGCAGGCGGCGGCCTCCATGGCGGAGCGGGAGAACCCCTCCCGGTAGGAGGGGAGCACGAAGAGGTCGAGGGCGGCGTAGACGGCGGGCATGTCGTCGCGGCTGCCGAGGAACGCGACACCCTGCTCGGCCTCGCGCAGGGCGTCGGACTTGTCGGGGTCGTCCGGGCCGATCCAGACGAACCTGGCCTTGCCGGCCAGGGCCCGGGCAGCCTCGGCGTACTCGCGGATGCCCTTCTCGGCGACCCGCCGGCCGACGCCGCCGACCAGCAGTTCGTCGTCGGCGACGCCGAGTTCGGCGCGCAGCCGGGCGCGGACGGCGGGGCCGGTCTCGAACCGGGTGAGGTCGACGCCGTTGCCGACCACCCGGGAGCGGAAGGCGGGGACGGCGCGGGCCAGGGCGGCCCGGTCCTCGGCGTTCTGGTACAGCTCGGCGTGCGAGAAGCGGCCCGCGAAGGCCTCGGCGCCGAGCACGAACGCCCGTCTCGCCAGCGGGTCGTGGGCCTGGGCCCAGAGCCCGTGGCAGGTGTTGACCACCACCGGGACGCCGGCCAGGCGGCCCAGCACCCGGCCGAGGACGCCGGTCTTCGGATTGTGGGTGTGCAGCACGTCGGGCCGGATCCGGCGCAGCGCCGCGAGCAGTTCGCGGCCGGCGGCCAGGTCGGCGCGCGGGTGCCAGGACCGGGTGAGCGAGGGCAGCGGCTCGTGCCGCACCCCGATCGCCTGCAGCCGGTCCACGTACGGGCCGGGCGCGCTGATGCCGTACGTCTCGAAGCCGGCCTCCAGGTCGACCTTGAGTTCGGTGGCCAGCAGCAGGTGCAGGCTCATGTCGACGGTGGTGAGGTGGGCGACCCGCAGGGGGCGGCCGCCGGGGCCGCGCAGCCGGGGCTCAGGCACGGGCGCCCACCGCCTTGGCGGTGGCGACGATCCCGGCGTACGTGCGCTCGGGGACCAGCCGGCCGTAGAGCTTGGCGCGGAAGAAGTCGATCGGGTCGGTGCGGCGGACCGGGACTCGGAGGAACCGGGCCGGGTCCTGGCCGGGGAGGTTGCGGCCGACCTGGCCGGTGGCGGAGGTGCGGAAGCGGGCGCGCAGGGCGTGCTCCATGTGCGGTACGGGCACTCCCCAGGTGTAGGCGAAGTGCCGGGGGCGGGTGCCGAGGTGCTGTTCGACGTCGTCGCCGCAGCCGTCCAGCTCTGCGGCGCTGAGCAGCTCGGGCCGGGCGTGGCTGCGGGTGTGGTTGGCGACCGTGCACAGGCCGGAGGCGGCCATCTCCTTCAGCTGCTCCCAGCCGAGACCGGGGGCTCCGGCGCCCTTGGCGGTCGAGCCCTCCCAGCGCATCTCGCCGCCGACGTGGCCGCTGGCCAGGTAGACGGTGAAGGGGAGGTTGCGTTCGCGCAGCAGCGGCCAGGCGTTCTGGTACACGTCGGCGAAGCCGTCGTCGAAGGTGAGCACGGTGCTGGGGGTCCGGCGGTCGGCCCGCAGGCGGTCGGTGGCCTCGTCGATGGAGACGACGCGGCCGGGTGGGAGTTCGGCGAGCAGGTCGACCTGGGCGGTGAAGTCGGCGGTGGCGACATCGAGCTCGTCGCCGGTGCCGCCGCCGACGCGGTGGTAGATGAGCAGCGTCGCACCCTCGCCGGGGACGGAGCCGGCGGCGCGGGCGAGCTGCTGCTTGATCCGGGTCCTGAGGCCGGCGGGTGCCGGGGTGGTGCCCATGGTTCCCCCCTCTGAGGTGCGCCCTCCCCGGCGCCGAGGTTCACAGTAGGGGGATGTGTGGGGCTGATGCCCCGGAAATGTGAAAGAAGTGAGCAGGGAGGCCGAAAAACAGCCGGTCCGACCGGACCTGTCCGAATGGGGGCCGATTCTGGCGTCCGCGTGCCGTCTTTATCGGAACGGCTACAGGGGCGCGACAGGCACGATTACGGGGTCGCGCCGTCGTTCGGGCGGATCAGCGCGACCGCGACCCGGGCCAGCAGGAGCACGCCCGCACCGAGGCAGCCGGCCACCGCCATCGCCCACGCCGGGCCGTCGGTGTCCGGCACCGCCACGGCCACCACGATGCCGAGCGCCACGCACCCGGCTCCGACCAGGGTGAGCAGCAGCCGGTGGCGCCGCAACGCACAGTCGCTCCACAGCCACGACCAGCGAGTAGCCGTTCGATGACGTCCCGTGCCTGCCATGCCTTCAACGGTAACGCGGAAACCCCTCCCGGGCCCGCCGCCGACGCACCCACTGTGGTGGATTCGGGGGCTGTCGGGGCGGTCCGGCGGACGCCCACGAAATCTCGCCGTCCGGCGTACAACCATCTCGGCCCGTCGGCGGTCTCCACTACATTGAGCGATCCAGGAGCCGTCCGTCGCGTGGGTTGGGAGTCCCCACGGCGGACCGGATCATCCGGGGGCGGAGCCGCCGCGCCCGGAGTCGGAGGCCGGGCTCCGCCTGCCGACGGTACCGCCACGCCGCGCGCCGGCGACCGAGGGGGGAACCGTGCCGTACTCCGCTTCCACGACCGTCAGCACCCCACTGCAACCCTCCGCCACCTCCAGCACCGTCCGCGCCCGGCGCGACCGCGCCGGCTGGCTGCGCTTCTCCCCCGCCCAGCCCCTGTTCCGCGCCCGCGCCGCCCAGCGGCTCGCGGTACTGGCCTTCCACGGGGTGACCGACCCGCGCTCGTTCGCCGCCCAGCTCGACCGGCTCCGCCGCTTCGCCACCCCCGTCTCGCTCCAGGCGGTCGAGCAGTCCGTCGCCGAGGGGCGGCCGCTGCCGCCCCGCTCGGTCCTGATCACCTTCGACGACACCGACCGCACCGTCCTCACCCACGCGCTGCCCGCCCTGGTCGCCCGCCGGATCCCGGCCGCCGCCTTCGTGATCGCCGAGCTGATCGGCACCGACCAGCCGTTCTGGTGGCACGAGGCGGCGTTCCTCGCCCGGCACGGCGGCCGGGCCCGCCTGCTGCCCACCGGCGACCCCGCCCGGGTGCTCGCCCTGCTCAAGGCCCTGCCCGACCCGGACCGCCGGCGCAGCCTCCACGAACTGCGGGTCTCCGCCACCCGGCGCTCCCCGCACCAGGAACAGCTCGACCCGGACGACCTGCGGACCCTGCGCGACGCCGACGTGGCGATCGGCAACCACACCCTCGGCCACCCCTCGCTCAGCCGCTGCGACGACGCCACCGTGCACGCCGAGATCACCGGCGCCCACCTGGCACTCGAGCGCTGGCTCGGCGAGGCGCCGAGCGCCTTCGCCTACCCCGACGGCGGGTACGACCCGCGGGCCGACTCGGTCCTGCGACAGCTCGGCTACCGGGTCGGCTTCCTCTCCGACCACCGGCTCGGCCCCCGCCTGCCCGCCCACCCGCTGCGGATCAGCCGGCTGCAGGTCGAGGCCACCACCAGCACCCGCCGCTTCGACACCATCCTCTCCGGCCTCGAACCCGCCCTGCAGCGCTGGCGGGGCGCCACCGCCTGACGACCGGCCTACTCCAGCAGGTGCGCGCGCAGGGCCTGGACGGTGCTCCCGTCCAGGCCCAGCGTGGCCGTGGCATAGGCGTACGGGGAGCCGTGCGCGGCGGTGAGGTCCGCGAGGAAGCGCTCCATCAGCTCCGCCGGGGCGCGACCGTAGCCCGGCCAGCCGAGTTCCCGGCCGGGGTGACGCTCGCGCCAGTCGGCGACCAGCCGGTCGGTGGCCAGGCCGGTGAGGGCGAAGTCGGCGACGATCTGCTCCTCGTCCACCCCGAGCAGGGTCAGGACCAGGGCGGCGATGATGCCGGTGCGATCCTTGCCGGAGGCGCAGTGGAACACCAGCGGCGCGCTGTCCGCGGCGGCGATCACCCGCAGCGCCTCCGCTATCTCGGTGACGCCGTCCTCGGTGACCTCGGCGAACTTCCCGGCGAGGAAGACCGCCGGATCGATGTCCGGGCCGAGGGCCGCCTGGTCGTACGGGCGGTGCTCGATGCTCAGGTTGTGCCAGTCCACGCCGGGCAGTTCCGGGGCGCGGCCCGCCTGTTCGATCTCCCAGGGGTAGCGCAGGTCGATCACCGTCCGGATGCCGAGTTGCGTGAAGCGCTCCGTGTCGTCGCCGGCGAGCTTGCCGAGCGAGTCGGAGCGGTAGAGGCGCTGCGGGCGGACGGTCCGGCCGTCTGCGGTGCGGTAGCCGCCGAGGTCGCGGAAGTTGTGCAGTCGGTCGAACTCCAGGTGCCTGATCATCATCCCGGCAGCCTAGGACCTCGGCTGACGAGCAGTCAGACCCGGTCCCGGCGTCGCTCGGCGGCGGCTTCCTGACCTGGTCGGCTGGGATGGGTGCTTCGGCGGGGGGTGGCCGGCCGCGGGGGGGGTGGTGCGGGTAGTGGGCGGGTGCGGCGCGGTGTCTTCCGTTTCGCGCAGGTCCTCGCGCCCCTGGGGGTGACCTGGACGGCTGGGGTCGGTGCTTCGACGGGACCGGGGGCGGGTGCGGCGCGGTGCCTTTCGGTTCGCGCAGGTCCTCGTGCCCCTGGGGGTGACCTGGGCGGTCGGTGGGGGTCAGACCGGGAGGTCGGCGGTGCGGGCGATCAGGCGGCCCTCGGGGTAGTGGGTGGCGGCCGGGGGGAGGGTGCCGGGGCGGCCGCTGTGCAGGACGGTGAGGCGGCCGGTGCCCGGGGCGTGGGCGGTGTCGCCGACCCGGCGCAGGGCCTGGGCGGCGACGGCGTCCGCGGAGCCGTAGAACCGCAGCGGGTCGGTGGCCCGGCCGACGAGTGCGGCGCGGATGCGGTCGGCGACCAGCTCGTAGTGGGTGCAGCCGAGGACCAGGACGTCGGTGTGCTCGGGGGTGCGGGCGGCGGCGTCGGCGACGGCCGCGTCGACGGCGTCGTCGTCGCCGCGTTCCACGGCGTCCGCGAGGCCCGGGCAGGCGACCTCGGTGACGTCGGCGGTGCCGCCGAACTCGGCGATCAGGTTGCGCTGGTAGGCGCTGCCGGTGGTGGCGGGGGTGGCCCAGATGGCGACCCGGCCGCCGGCCGCGGCGGCGGGCTTGATCGCGGGGACGGTGCCGATCACCGGGATGCCGGGCTCGAGCTCGAGCCGGATCCGGTCCAGCGCGTGCACGGAGGCGGTGTTGCAGGCGACGATCAGGGCGTCGGGCTGCAGCTCGGCGGCGGCGCGGGCGCAGGCGAGGGCGCGCTCGGTCAGGTCCTCGGGGGTGCGCGGGCCCCAGGGCATGCCGTCGGGGTCGGAGGAGATCACCAGGTCGGCGTCGGGCCGCAGGGTGCGCAGCGCCGCGGCGGCGGCGATCAGGCCGATTCCGGAGTCCACCAGTGCGATCTTCACGAGGCACGACTCTACTCGACCGCGTCGTCCGGGCCGGGCGACGCGGGATGGGGCAGACTGCGGGAATGGCGGTCCTGCTGTGGGTGTCGGCGCTGTCCCTGCTGGTGTGGCTGTGGTTGGCGGTCGGCCACGGGTTCTTCTGGCGGACGGATCAGCGGCTGCCCACGCGGCGCGACCCCGGGCGGTGGCCGCGGGTGGCGGTGGTGGTGCCGGCCCGGGACGAGGCCGGGGTGCTGCCGGACAGCCTGCCGACCCTGCTGGCCCAGGACTATCCGGGCGAGGCACGGGTGATCCTGGTGGACGACCACAGTTCGGACGGCACCGGTGAGCTGGCCGCCGCGCTGGCCGACGGGCCGGACGGCGGGGGTCTGCCGCTGACCGTGACCACTCCTCCCCCACTGCCGGAGGGCTGGACCGGCAAGCTGTGGGCGCTGCGCCACGGCGTGGAGCTGGCGGGCGACGCGCAGTGGCTGCTGCTGACCGACGCGGACATCGCGCACGGCCCGACCTCGCTGCGCGAGCTGGTCGCGGCCGCCGAGGGGAACGGCCTGGACCTGGTGTCGCAGATGGCCCGGCTGCGGGTGCGCACCGGGTGGGAGCGGCTGATCGTGCCGGCGTTCGTGTACTTCTTCGCGCAGCTGTACCCGTTCCGGTGGAGCAACCGTCCCGGTGGCCGGACGGCCGCCGCCGCGGGCGGCTGCTCGCTGGTGCGGCGGACGGCGCTGGAGCGGATCGGCGGGGTGGCGGCGATCCGCGGGGCGGTGATCGACGACGTGTCGCTGGCCCGGGAGGTCAAGCGGTCCGGCGGCCGGACCTGGCTGGGGCTGGCCGAGCAGGTGGACAGCGTCCGCCCGTACCCGGGGCTGGGGCCGCTGTGGCGGATGGTGTCGCGCAGCGCGTATGCGCAGCTGCGGCACTCGGTGGTGCTGCTGGCCGGGACGGTGCTGGGGCTGTCGCTGGTGTACCTGGTGCCGCCGGCGGCCCTCGCGGTCGGCCTGGCCGCCGGGTGGTGGGGGCCGGCCGTGCTCGGTGGCGCGGCGTGGGCGGTGATGGCGGGGACGTACCTGCCGATGCTGCGCTACTACCGGCAGCCGGCGTGGGCGGCGGTGCTGCTGCCGTTCACTGCGCTGCTGTACCTGCTGATGACGGTGGACTCGGCGGTACAGCACTGGCGCGGCCGGGGCGCCGCCTGGAAGGGCCGGACCTACCCCCGCCCGGCGGAGCCGGCGCGCCACGAGGGACGCGCGTGAACCCCCGCGCAGTGGGGAGACTGGTCGGATGGACCGTCATCTGATCTCGCGCATCGCTCACCGCGACCACCCGATCGCCGCGCCGCTGTCCGACGAGTCGGTGCGCCGGCTGCTGGACCGCGCGCTGCGCGGCGGTACGGCCGAACGGGTGCTGGACCTCGGCTGCGGCGAGGGCGCCTGGCTGCTGCGGGCGCTCGCCGCGCACCCGCAGCTGCGGGCGGTGGGCGTCGACCTGGACGCGCACGCGCTGAACCTGGCCCGGCAGGGCGCGGAGCGGCTCGGGGTGGCCCGCCGGATCGGGCTGCACCACGTGGACGCCAAGGAGTTCGCGGCGAAGGAGGAGTTCGACGCGGTGCTGTGCGTCGGCGCGACGCACGCCTTCGGCGGGCTGCTGCCCACCCTCGCGGCGGTCCGTCCGCATCTGGCGCCCGGCGGGCTGGCCCTGGTCGGCGAGGGGTACTGGCAGGCCGAACCGGACCGGGCGGCGCTGGACATCTTCGGCGACGGCCTGGCCGACCTGCACGCCACCGTCGACCACGCGCTCGCCGACGGGTGGACGCCGGTCTACGGGCACACCTCCACCCAGGAGGAGCTGGACGACTACGAGTGGAGCTGGACCGGGTCGCTCGCCGACTGGGCGCTCGACCACGCAGCCGAACCGTCCGGCGGGGAGGCGCTGCGGATCGCCGCCGAACACCGCGCCGAGTGGCTGGGCGGGTACCGACCGTTCTTCGGCTTCGTGACCCTGGTGCTCCGCCGCACAGCATGAACCGCGCCCCGGGTACTGCGCCGCACGACGTGAACCGCACCACGGGAGACCGGTCTCAGCGGCCGATCAGGCGCAGCGCGGCGGGCTTGGCGAACTCGTAGCGGGCCATCTGCTCCAGGTCACGCAGCCAGCGGCGGGTGCCGGGCGGGGTGCGGAGCTGTTCGAGGTAGATGGTCTCG
Organism: Kitasatospora cinereorecta; assembly: GCF_024172095.1. Classification (GTDB taxonomy): domain Bacteria; phylum Actinomycetota; class Actinomycetes; order Streptomycetales; family Streptomycetaceae; genus Kitasatospora; species Kitasatospora cinereorecta. The sequence goes on from NZ_JAMZDX010000005.1 coordinate 281,367, forward strand.
AAGGCGGTGGCCACGCTCTCCAGGGAGAACCGGCCGACCACCCACTCCCGGCCCCAGCCGCCGAGCCGGGCCCGGCGCTGCGGGTCGTCGAGCAGGGCGCGGATCTGCCGGGCGAGCGGGCGCGGGTCGCGGCTGCCGTCGCCGAAGCCGTACATGCAGCGGGAGGCGTGCGGTTCGACCAGTGGTCCGGGCTCGTGTATCGCGGTGTAGCCGTCGGCGCCGTGGACGATCACCGGTTTGCCGAAGGCCAGGCCGCGCAGGGCGGAGCCGCCCATCCCGAGCACCAGGTCGGCGGCCTGGTAGGCGGGCCTGGGGTCGGCCAACTGGCCCGGGACCAGGACGGCTTCGCGGCCGAGCTCGCGGTTGGCGGCGGCCGCGAGGCTGCGCAGCCGGGGCCGGCTGGGGCCGTCGCCGACCACGGCGAGCCGGATCCGCGGGTCGGCGAGCTGCCGGACCGCCTCCACGGTCAGCTCGGCACCGGCGTCCTTCTCCAGGTCGGGCACCAGCCGGGTGACGATGCACAGCAGCAACTCACCCTCGCCGACGCCGAGTTCCTTGCGGAAGGCGCAGCCGTCGACCACGTCGGGGGCGTCGGTGCCGGTGTTGACCGGCGGCTCGATCAGCCGGACGTCCCGGTGGCCGAAGGCGCGGCCCTCGCCCATCAGCGCGCCCAGGCCGAGCACCAGCGGCTGGTGCCGGGGCAGTCCGCGCAGCATCCGGATGCCGTAGAAGGTGGTCACCACGGGGATCCGGCCGAGTCGGCCGGGGCCGAAGTAGGCGTTGCGTGCGGCCCTGACCTCCCAGGCGTGCAGCACCTCGCTGCCGTGGGCGGCGGCGAGCCGCTCCAGTCGGCGGCGGACCTCGCGGCGCGGGGTGTCGGGGCCGCCGGCGACGGTGATGTCCAGGCCGTGGCCGGCCGCCACGTCGACCAGCGGGGCGGGGCCGGCCACCCCCTGGGCGAAGAGCACCGGGTCGTGGCCGCGGTCCCGCAGGGTGCGGGCGATGTCCACGGCGTTGAGCTGTGCGCCGCCGAGAGCGAGGTTGTTCAGGTGCACCAGCACGCGCACGGATCTCACCGGGTCACTCCTCCCACTGGTGCGGGACGAACACCGGCGCGGCCAGCACCACGGCGCGCGGCGGGGTGTCCAGCACGGGGCCGAACACGTCGAACTGCCCGACCGAGTGCCAGCTCATCAGGGTGCCGCCGTCGGTCCGGCCGATCGAGTAGACACCCGCCCACAGCGTGTACCGGCCTCGCGGCAGCGGCAACCGCGGTATGACGCACGCCAGTTGGTGGTCGCCGCCGCCGAGCCGGATCTCGTGGGACAGCTGGAAGATCGGGCTGGAGGTGCCCTCGCTGACCCCCAGGTGCAGGGTCGCGTCGCCGCGGTAGTCGCCGCCGACGGTCAGCTCGACCGTCATCGGCTCGTCGGTGGTCAGGTTCTCCCGGCCCTCGCCGCGGATCTCGTACTTCAGCAGTTCCAGCGGCTCACCGGCCCGCGCCCCGGCCTCCGACTGGGCCTCGATGGAGTCCCGGTAGCCGGCCAGCGCGTCCCTGATCCCCGCGTCCACCCGGACGGTGCCCTGCTCCAGCCAGATCCCGCGCCGGCAGATCGACTGCACGGCGGGCAGGTCGTGGGAGACGAAGACGATCGTGGTGCCCTGCTCGGCGACCTCACGCATCCGGTCCAGGCAGCGCTGCTGGAACACCGCGTCGCCGACCGCCAACACCTCGTCCACCAGCAGGACATGGGGTTCCAGATAGGCGGCGACCGCGAAGCCCAGCCGCATCTGCATGCCGGAGGAGTAGAACTTCACCTGCCGGTCGATCGCCCCGCCGAGCCGGGCGAACTCCACGATGTCGTCGAACCGGGCCGCCACCTCCCGCCGCTTGAGGCCGAGCAGCGCGCCGAACAGGTAGATGTTCTCCCGCCCGGTCAGGTCCGGGTGGATACCGGCCCGGATCTCGATCAGCGCGCCGATCCGGCCCCGTACGTCGATCACGCCCGCGTACGGGTACATCACCCGGGTCAGCATCTTCAACAGGGTCGACTTGCCCGACCCGTTGGAGCCGATCAGGCCGACCGCCTCGCCCGGCTCGATGTGCAGGTTGACGTCGCGCAGCGCCCAGCGCCAGTCCTCGCCGCGACCGCCGCGCAGCCGCCGCACCGCCTGCTCGACCTTGTCGCGCAGCAGCATCCGCTGCTGGTCGGCCTTGAACCGCTTCCAGACCTGCTCGGTACGGATGGTGCCCAGCGGATACTCACGCGACATCGGCGATCCCCGTCTCCAGCTTCTTGAACAACAGGTACCCGCCGACCAGGAACACCACCGAGCTCACCGCGGCGATCGACGTCAGCGCGGCGTCCGGCGCCTCGCCGAACAGCAGCGCCTTGCGGTAGCCCTCGATCACCGCACCGAGCGGGTTGAGGCCGACGTAGACCTCCTGCATTCGCTGCGGGATCTTCGCCAGCGGGTACGCGACCGGGGTCGCGAACACGCCCATCTGGGTGATGATCGGGAGCAGGTGCCGGACGTCGCGCAGGTACACCACCGCCACCGACAGGACCAGCGCCACCCCGTACGTGAACGCGAACTGGATCGCCAGCAGCGGCAGCGCCCACAGGAAGGTCGCCGCCGGTGCCGTCCAGAACACCAGGAACATCAGGCCGAGAACGCCGATGCCGATCACCATGTCCACCGTCGCCACCAGCATGGTGGCCAGCGGGAACACCTCGCGCGGGCAGTACACCTTGTTCAGCAGGCTCAGGTTGTTGGCCAGGCTCAGCGCGCCCTGGTTCATCGTGTTGCTGAAGAACTGCCAGACGATCAGGCCCACATACGCGAACAGCGTGTACGGCGCGTTGCCGGTGTCGATCTTCACCGCGCGGTGGAACACCAGGGTGAAGATCGCGCACAGGGCCAGCGGCGTCAGCACCGCCCACGCGAATCCCAGCACCGCCTGCTTGTACCGGGCCCGCAGGTCACGCTCGGCCAGCGCGCGGACCAACTCCCGTGCACCCCACAGCTCGTGGGCCACCTGCACCGGGCGCAGCCGTCGTCTGAACACCAGGTCCGGCGGTGGACCGTCCGGGACCGGGCGATCCGCCCCCACCCGGCTCTCGCGCTCCTCGACGACCCCTGCGCGTTGTCCCCCCACGGACTCCCGCCCTCTCCGGTGCTGTCGGCCGACGCCTCACGGCAGCCGGACCGTTGCCGACGGAGCCGCCGCCGCAACGGCCGGCGCGGCCCCGGCGACCACAATGGCACAGAGTGTGTGCGCGGGGGGCTGGTTCGGTGAAGATACTCCTGGTCAGACGGGTCGGTTCGAGCCGCCCGCGGCTCAGCCCTCCTCGACCGCCCGGTCGAGTACGGACGGCATGGCGTCCACACCGCCGGCCCGGCTCGGCATGGTCCGGAAGCCCTCGTCCAGCACCACCGTCGGCAGCTCGGTGATCCGGTAGCGGGTGAACAGGTCCGCCGCCCCGGCGGTCGCCCGCTGGACCTCCTGGGAGCGGTACGCCGTCCGGAACCGCACCTCGTCCACCCCCTGCCGGACGGCCCACGCGGCGGCCCGGTCCTCGGTCGTCAGATCCGCCCGCTGCTCGTGCACCGCCCGGAACACCGCCTGCTGCAGGCGGTCCACCTCGCCGAGCCGCTCCAGCGTGTAGTACAGCCGCGCGTGCGCGCGTTGCACCTGCTCGTCACCGCTGCCCGGCCACACTGCCGGGATCCGGCGCAGCGTCACATCCGCGCTGTGGCGCAGGGCCCAGCGTTCCAGCGGCTGCTCCAACTGGGCCGAGTGCGTGCAGTCGTACCAGAAGAACTCCACCGCCCGGTGCGACGCCGTCCGCAACGGCATCGGGTGGTCCGGGCCGAGGGAGGAGGTGCCCTCGTGCGGTTCCGCCGGCGCGGCCACCGCGCCGGTCGGGCTGCCGAGCAGGCCGGCGAAGGCGGCCAACAGGACGGTGGAACGGAGCAACGGGTTCACCCGGGGAAGGGTGGCAGCCGAGCCGGTGGAACGGCCAGCCAGGGCGGCAAAGTTCACCGGAACAGCCGTATGAGGTAAGGCGAACCCAGGGGCGCGGGGAACTGCGCGAGGCGGAAGGGCACACGCCGCAGCCTCCCGCTTCGCGCAGTTCCTCGCGCCCCTGGGTTCACGTCAGCGACCGGTGGCGATCTCCGCAAGGAGGTCCTGCCAGCGGTCGGTGACGGTGGGGAGGTCGAAGTGGGTGAGGGCGTGGGTGCGGGCGGCGGTGGCGAGGGGGGTGGGGTCGGTGGTGAGGAGGTGGTCGAGGGCAGCGGCGAGGCGGTCGGGGTCGCCGGGTGGGACGAGGGTGCCGGTGAGGCCGTCGCGGACGACGTCGGAGACCCAGCCGACGTCGGTGGCGACGGTGGGCAGGGCGGCGAGGGCGGCTTCGATCAGGACGCCGGGTACGCCTTCGCTGTCGCTGGTCAGCAGGAGCGCGTCGGCCGCCCGGTAGAGCGGTGCGGGGTCGGCGAGCCGGCCGAGGAAGTGGGCACGGCCGGTGGTGTCGGCGGCTTCCAGGGTGCTTCGCAGCGGACCCTCGCCGGCGAGCGCGAGGCGGACGGCGGGGAGCCGGTCGAGGACGGCGAGCGCCAGGTCGGGCCGCTTCTCGGGTGCGAGGGCGCCGACCCAGGCGACCATGGGTCCGTCGGCGGGCAGGCCGAGTTCGGCGCGGGCGCGGAGCCGGTCGGCGGCGGAGGCGGCGGGCGGGTAGTCGGCGGCGGAGCGGGCGTTGGGGATGGTGCGGACGCGGGCGGCCGGCAGCCGGAAGCGTTCCAGCAGCACGGCGCGGGCGCCGTCGGAGATGGCGGAGACGGCGGCGGCGCGGTGCAGGAAGGCGCCGACGCGCAGGCGCCGGGAGGTGCTCGCGGTCCAGTGCCGGGGGTCGCCGATGTTGACGTAGACGAAGGGGGTGCGGCTGCCGAGCAGGGCGAGGGCGCAGGCCTGGAGGGTGGAGGAGCCGTGGGCGACGACGACGTCCGCACCGGCGGCGCGGGTGCGCAGGGCGCGCAGGGTGGCGGGGTGGTGCCGGGAGGGGCCGAGGACGGGTGCGTCGGTGGTGTCCGGGGCGGCGTCGGGGTGCGGGTGGAGGGCGCGCAGTTCGGAGGGGTGGCCGCGGCGCAGGAGTTCGGCGTGCAGGTCGCGGGCGAGGTTCTGGGCGCCGCGCGGACGCGGATCGGTGATCACGTGCAGTACGCGGGGCGTCGGGGCGTCGGGCATGCGGCCGACAGTAGCGGCCGGTCCGCGGCGCAGTGCGGGTCTCGTCGTTTTCGTGGCGCGGAAGGCAGTTGGGCTGGGATGCTGATCCGCAGTCGGGGTGTGGGGGGTGGCGGCGGTGCATGTGCTGTACGTGATCGACAGCGTCAGCCGGGTCGGCGGGGCGGAGCAGGGGCTGGTGGCGATGGCGCCTCAGCTGGTGCGGGCCGGGGTGCGGTTGGACGTGGCGTACCTGAAGGAGTCGCCGGGGGGCTTCCAGCCGGAGTTGGCGGCGGCGGGTGCGCACGTGGAGGGGGTGCACCGGGCGGGCCGGGCGGCGACGGTGGCCGGGTTGCGCGGGCTGATCCGGCGCCGGCGGCCGGAGTTGGTGCACACGACGTTGTACGAGTCGGACGTGCTGGGGCGGGCGGCGGCACTGTCGGCGGGGACGCCGGTGGTGTCGAGCCTGGTCAACTCCTCGTACGGGCCGGAGCATCTGCACGCGCGGGGGCTGAACCCGTGGAAGGTGCGGGCGGCGCAGGCGGTGGACGCGGCGACGGCGCAGGGTACCCGGCGGTTCCATGCGCTGACGCACCATGTGGCGGGGGCGATGGCCCGGCGGCTGCGGGTGTCGCGGAGCCTGATCGACGTGGTGCCGCGGGGCCGCGATCCCGAGGTGCTCGGGTCGGTGACGGCGGAGCGGCGGGCGGCGGTGCGGGCGGCACTGGAGCTGGACGAGGGGACGCCGGTGGTACTGGCGGCGGCCCGGCAGCAGTACCAGAAGGGTCTGGACGTGCTGCTGGAGGCGTGGCCGGCGGTGCGGGCGTACGCGCCGGAGGCGGTGCTGCTGCTGGCGGGCAGCCGGGGGGCGGAGACGGCCCGGCTGGAGGCGCTGGCGGAGGCGGCGGGCAACGTGCGCTTCCTGGGGCCGCGCGGGGACGTGTTCGACCTGATGGCGGCGGCGGACGCGTTCGCGGTGCCGTCGCGCTGGGAGGGGTTGGGCAGCGCGGCGATGGAGGCGATGGGCGTGGGCGTGCCGCTGGTCTGCGCGGACGTGCCGGCGCTGCGGGAGACGGTCGGCTCCGAGGACTACGCGCTGCTGGTGGAGCCGCAGCGGCCGGGGGCGCTGGCCGCGGCCCTGGTGTCGGCGCTGGACGACCCGGGCGCGGCGGCGGTGCGGGTGAAGGCGGCCCGGGCCCGGTTCCTGACCAGCTTCACGCTGTCCGGGGTGTCGGCGCAGATGGTGGGCTTCTACGAACGGGCACTGCGCAGATCCGGCGGCTGAGCGATCGGCCGCCGGCTGACGCCGCGTCCGGTCCGACACCGTTCGACCCATCCTGGTCTCAGTATCGCCAAAGCGCTTGCGCCGCAGGTCGAAGGCGACAAGCATCCCTGTCGGGGGCGGGCACCCGGCAGCACCGGACGAGCCGCAGCACATTCGCGCGTCTCTGCGCGCGCATCGCACCAGTAAGGCGAGGGGATCCAACCGGTGGAACCGGCAAACCTTTTCACGGTCCTGAGGCGCTACTGGCGGCTGCTCGCCGGGTGCACGGTGGCCGCATTGCTGGTGGGCTTCCTGCTCACTCCGGCCGGCGACGCCGTGGACACCGCCAAGTGGCAGTGCAAGGTGGCGATAACGCCGGTGGCGGGCGCGGCCGACACGGTCCGGGCCGACCAGGTGCTGTCGTACGCGCAGGGCTCGGCGGTCTCCACCGCCGCCGCCCAGAAGCTCGGCGCCACCGACGTGGCCGCGCTGGCGGCCCGCCGCACCGTGACCGCGGCCTCCACCCAGATGCTGCTGTTCACCACCACCGGTCCCAACCAGCAGGGTGCGGCGGACCTGGCGGCGGCGCTCGCCGAGGCGACCATCAACGGGTACGCCCAGGAGTCGAAGAAGAGCGCCGACGAGTCGATCAAGCGCCTGCAGGCCGAGGCCAAGGACCAGCAGGACCAGCTGGACCAGCTCCAGAAGGACGCGAGCAAGGCGAGCGCGGCCGACCAGGCCAAGCTGGCACCGCAGTTGAGCGCGGCGACAGCCTCGCTGACCAAGACCCTCGGCGCGATCAGCGACCTGCGCAGCCACAGCCAGACCGACGCCATCCAGCAGTGGGGCTCGATCGACTGCAAGGAGGCGAGCGGCAACCCGCTGACCGCGCCCAGCCGCGGCCTGCGGCTCTCCCTCGCGGTGGTGCTGGGCCTGGGCCTGGGTGTGGTGGCCGCGCTGATGCTCAGCCGGATGGACACCCGGCTGCGCGGCCGCAACGGCGCCGAGGAGGCGTTCAACCTGCCGGTGATCGGCGAGATCCCGCTGGTGGCACGGAGGTTGCGCCGGCTGCGGGAGCCGCTGGTGGTGGCCCGGCCGTCCGACCCGGCGGCCGAGGCGTACCGCTCGCTGCGCTCGACCCTGCTGCTGACCGGGCCGGACGCGCTGGCCGCCCAGGTGGGCGAGGGGACGCTGGACCCGGCCGAGCGGGTCTCCCGGCGGCTGGCCCACCCGGCGCCGGTGATCCTGGTGATGTCCGGGCGCAGCGGCGACGGCCGTACCACCACGGTGGCCAACCTGGCGGCCGCGCTGGCCGAGACCGGGCGCCAAGTTCTCGTGCTGGACTGCGACTTCCGCCATCCGCAGGCGCATGTGCACCTGGGGGCGGCCGAGGGGCCGGGCATGGCGGAGCTGCTCAGCGGTGAGCAGCTGGCCGACCCGGGCGACCTGATCAGCCGGACCAACGTGGACGGGGTCGCGCTGATCCCGGGCGGCAACACCTCCACGGCCTACCCGGCGGCGCTGGTGCTGCGGGCGGGCGAGGTGCTGCGCCGGGTGCAGCGGCACGCGGACGTGGTGCTGGTGGACAGCTCCCCGCTGCTGCACGCCAACGACGCCTACGACCTGGTGCGGCACGCGGACGCCGTGCTGGTCACGGTGATGGCGGGCAATGTGAAGCCCGAGGAGGCGGACCGGGTGGCCGAGCTGCTGGCCCGGACCGGTGTGCCGGTCGCGGGCGTGGCCCTGCTCGGCACCGACCGGCCGGTGGGCCTGCGGCGCAAGCGCGGCAAGGCGAGGACGCTCGCCGCTCCGGCGCCCCGCGTCCCGGGTACGGCGGCGCCGGGGGCGCCCCGCCCGGCGCCGGGGGCCGAGGAGCGCAGGTCCACGCCGAGCTGGGCCCGGCGCCCGGCCCCGGACGCGCCGCCGGAGACTCCCGCGGAGACCACCCTGCGGCTGCGCCAGGGCGAGGACCTGTGACCGGCCCCGAGGGCGGCGCCGCGGGGAGCGCGGACGGCGCCCCGCGGGCCCGGGTGCTGTGGCTGGCCAAGGGCCTGGGCCGGGGCGGCGCCGAGCAGTTGCTGGTCAACTGCGCACGCCACGCCGACACCGGCCGGTACGAGATCGAGGTGGCCTACGTGCTGCCGTGGAAGGACGCGCTGGTGCCCGCGCTGGAGGCGGCCGGCGTCCGGACCCACTGCCTGGGCGGGGCGCCCGGTGCGCTGTGGCCGTGGCGGCTGCGCGCCCTGCTGGCCGAGCGGCGCTACGACCTGGTCCACTCGCACATGCCGGTCCCGGCGGTGGCCGCCCGGCTGCTCGCGCTGGGCCGTCGCTCGCCGCGGGTGGTGCACACCGAGCACAACGTGTGGGAACGCTACCGGCCGGCCACCCGGTGGGCCAACGCGCTGACGTACCGGCGCAACGACGCGGTGATCGCGGTCTCGCACGCGGTGGCGGACTCGATCAAGCAGCGCAGGCCGGCCATGGCGCGGCCCTCGGCCGCCGGCCCGGCGAGGCTGACCGTGGTGCACCACGGCCCGGACCTGGGCGGCGCGCCGCAGGGGCCGGCGGCGCGGGCCGCGGCCCGGACCGAACTCGGCCTGCCACCGGACGCGTTGGTGATCGGCACGGTCGGCAACCTGACCGCGAAGAAGGACCAGGCGACCCTGCTGGCCGCCTTCGAACAGCTGCGCAGCGCGCATCCCCGGGCCGTGCTGGTGCTGATCGGCGCCGGCCCGCTGGAGCAGCAACTTCGGTCCCTGGCAGGCGAGTCGGTGGTGTTCGCCGGCTCCCGGCCGGATGTGCCCGCACTGCTGCCGGGCCTGGACGTGTTCACCCTCAGCTCCCGGCAGGAGGGCCTGCCGGTCGCGCTGATGGAGGCGATGACCAGCGGCCTGCCGTCGGTGGTCACCCGGGTCGGCGGAATGCCGGAGGTGCTGGACGACGGCGAGCAGGGCTTCCTGGTGCCGCCCGGCGACCCCGCCGCCCTGGCCGCCGCGTTCGGCCGGCTGGCGGCCGACCGGGGCCTGCGGGAGCGGCTCGGAGCGGCGGCCCGCGAGCGATCGAAGGGCTTCGACGTCGCCGGCGCCCAGCGCTCCGTCGAGCAGGTCTACGCCCGGGTGCTGCTGCAGCGCTGATTCCCCCGAAGGGACCGGAGACGCACGTGAATTCCGACCTGACGTACCGTCAGCTCGCCGAGACGGACACCCCGGCGGTGCTGGAGCTGCTGACCGCCTCGCTGGCCGGTGGCCCGACCGGCACCCGGACCGCCGACTTCTTCGCCTGGAAGCACCACCGCAACCCGTTCGGGGCCAGCCCCGGCCTGCTCGCCGAGACCCCGGAGGGGCGGATCGCGGGCGTCCGGCTCTTCCTGCGCTGGGACTGGCGGGACGGCGAGGGCCGTACGGTGCGCGCCGTCCGCCCGGTGGACACCGCCACCCACCCGGACTTCCAGGGCCGCGGAATCTTCCGCCGGCTCACCCTGGACCTGCTCGAACAGATATCCCCGGACGCCGAGTTGGTGTTCAACACCCCGAACGGCAACAGCCTTCCGGGCTACCTGAAGATGGGCTGGCGGGAGCTCGGCCGGGTGCCGATCGCCCTGCGGGTGGCCCGGCCGGGGGCGTTCGCCCGCGGCGCCCGGGCGGCGCTGGCCCGCCGCGGTGCGGTGCGGACCGCGCCGCGCTGCGAGGTGCCCACCGCCGCCGCGTGGTTCGCCACCACGCCGAAAAGCCTGCCGGAGCTGCTGGCCGAGCGGGCCGCCGCCGACCTGGCCGACCCCCGGCTCGCGGTCCACCGCACGCCGGAGTTCCTGGCCTGGCGCTACGGCGACGCCCCCGGTCTGGACTACCGGGTGCTCACCTGCGAGCGCGGCGGCGAGCTGACCGGGGTCGCCTTCGGGCGCCCGCGGCGCCGCGGGCCGCTGGCCGAGTTCACCCTGGCCGAGGTGATCGTCCGCCCCGGCGACCGGGGCAGCGCCGCCCGGCTGCTGCGGGCCGCCGCCGCAGCCGGCTGCGACCACGCCGCCACCCACCTCGCCCCCGGCACCGAGGCCGCCGCGGCCGCACTGCGCTGCGGCTACCTGACCGCCCCGCGCACCGGCATGACGCTGGCCGCCCGCACCCCGACCGGCCCGCTGCCGGCCGACCGCACCCTCGACGCCTGGCGGTTCAGCCTCGGCGACCTGGAGGTCTTCTGATGCTCCCGCCGGCGCGGCTGGCCCGGCTGCGCTCCCTGGCGCGCCGCGGACAGCCCACCGCGCTGGCCGCCACCCTGGTGGTCGGCTACGTCACGGTCTTCGTCCTGGCCATGGTGCACACCAGCTACGACACCTGGGGCGCGCTGCTGGTGGCGCCCGCCCTGATGGTGATCGGCACCCCGATCCTGGCCCGGGTGGCCGCGGCCAACCCCGAGCGCGGCGTCTTCAAGCTGCTGATGCTGGCGATGGGCCTGAAGCTGCTCTGCGCCTTCCCCCGCTACCTGATGGCCTTCGTGCTGTACGGCGGCGCCGCCGACGCCAAGATGTACCACCAGCGCGGCAGCGAGCTCGCCCAGTACCTGGACACCACCGACCTGTTCGCCGGGATCCACTACGACCTGGGCATGAAGGTCGCCGGCACCGGCTTCGTCATCATCGTCACCGGCGTGGTCTACGCGATCACCGGCCCGACCCTGGTCGGCGGTTTCCTGGTGTTCTCCTGGATGGGCTTCTGGGGGCTGCTGCTGTTCTGGCGGGCGCTGCAGATCGCCTTCCCGGAGGCCGACTCCCGCCGCTACGCCAAGCTGGTGTTCTTCCTGCCCTCGCTGCTGTTCTGGCCGTCCAGCATCGGCAAGGACGCCTGGATGATGCTCTGCCTGGGCCTGACCACCTACGGCGTGGCCCGGCTGCTGGACCGCCGCTTCGGCGCCTTCGTCTGCATCGCGCTGGGCTCGCTGGGCACCGCGATGGTCCGCCCGCACGTCACCGTGCTGGCCGGCGCCGGCCTGATGGTGGCGTACGTGCTGCGCAAGCGGCCGCAGCAGGTCAGCGCGCTCGGCCCGCTGCGCACGGTGCTGACCGTCGCGGTGCTGGGCGTGATGGTGATGCTGATGCTGCAGCAGGTGTCGGCGTTCTTCGGCACCCAGGGCACCGACGGCGACGCGGTCAACCACGTGCTGTCGGAGACCTCGCGGCGCACCTCGCAGGGCTCGTCGGTGATCAACCAGCCGACCGCGGAGGACGCCGCCCCGTCGTTCAGCCTCAATCCGGCGCGGCTGCCGGTGGCGGTGGTGAGCGTGCTGTTCCGGCCGTTCCCGTTCGAGGCGTCGAACATCCAGAACCTGATCCAGTCGGTGGAGTGCTTCGCGCTGCTGGTGATGTTCATCCGGGACTGGCCGCGGCTGACCCGGCTGCCGCGGCTGTTCGTCAAACGCTCGTACATCGCCTTCACCTCGGTGTACGTGCTGCTGTTCTGCTGGGCCTTCTCGACCATCAACAACATGGGCATCCTGTCGCGCGAGCGCGTCCAGGTGCTGCCGCTGGTGCTGGTGCTGCTCGCGGTGCCGAAGGCCGAGTCCGCCGGGCGGAGCTTCCAGCGGCGCCGGCCGCCGGTGTGGCGGGTGCAGCCGGGCCAGTGGGGCGAGCGTGCCGAGGCCGCCGCCCGCGACGACTCTCCGGCCCGCGTGGGCGGTCCGGAGCCACCACCTCGACCCAGGGGGGATCGACCCGACCATGACGACCACTGACCTGAACCTGCCCGCCGCCCTCGGCGGCGCCCCCGCCTTCCCCGATGGCCTGCCGCTGACCCGGGTGCAGGTGCCGGACCGGGAGGGCCTGCTCTCCCGGCTCGGCGACGTCCTGGACAGCGGCATGCTCACCAACGGACCGACCGTGCGCGCGCTGGAGGAGCGGGCCGCCGAGCTGCTGGAGGTGGAGCACGTGGTCGCGGTCTCCAACTGCACGGCCGGACTGATGCTGGTGCTGCAGGCCGCCGGGGTGGGCGGGGGCCGCCCCGTGGTGATGCCGGGCTTCACCTTCTCGGCCACCGCGCACGCGGCGCACTGGGCGGGCGGCACCCCGCTGTTCGCCGAGGCCCGGGAGGAGGACATCACCCTGGACCCGGCCGACGCCGAGGCCCGGCTGAAGGCCGCCGACCACCCGGCCGCGCTGATGGCCACCCACGTCTACGGGACCCCGTGCCGGGTCGAGGAGCTGCAGCGGATCGCCGACGCGGCCGGGGTGCCGCTGGTGTACGACGCGGCGCACGGCCTGGGCAGCCGCCGCCGGGGGGTGCCGATCGGCAACTTCGGCCTGGCCGAGGTGTTCTCGATGAGCCCGACCAAGGTCGCGGTGGCCGGCGAGGGCGGCCTGGTGGCGACCCGGGACGCCGCACTGGCGGCCACCCTGCGCACCGCCCGGGACTACGGCAACCCGGGCGACTACGACACGCTCTTCCCCGGCCTGAACGCCCGGATGAGCGAGCTGCACGCGGCGGTCGGCCTGAGCTGGCTGGCCGGGCTGCCCGAGCGGGTGGCGCACCGCGGCGCGCTGGTGGCGGAGTTCGCCGCCGCGGTGGCGGGCCTGCCGGGGCTTCGGCTCGCCCTGCCGGAGGAGGGCGACGTGTCGACCTTCAAGGACCTCACGCTGATCCTGGACGCCGAGGCCTTCGGCCTGTCCGCGGACGCGCTGGCCCGGGCTCTGAAGGCGGAGGGCATCGACACCCGGCGCTACTTCCACCCGCCGGTGCAGCGGCAGAAGTCGTACGCGCACCTGGGCCAGGCCGAGGCGCTGCCGGTCACCGACCGGCTGGCGGCCTCGGTGCTGACCGTGCCGCTCTGGTCGCACATGGACGCGGCGACGGTGCGGCGGGTCGCCGAGGCGGTGGTACGCATCCAGCCGCACGCGGAGCGGCTGGGCTGAGCCGGGGCGGCGCCGTGCGGGGCCCCGGCGGGGTCGCGGGCTCCAGGATTTCGAGCCTCGCACGGCGGTTCGCCGATTGCGCAATTCAGGTGAACTCGGTTGGACCGCAAGCCTGTTGGCCGGGCACGATGGCGGCCATGTTCAAGGGATTCCGCAGCTTCCTGCTGCGCGGCAACGTGGTCGACCTGGCGGTCGGCATCGTCATCGGCGCGGCGTTCACCGCCGTCGTCACCGGGTTCGTCACCGCCTTCCTCACCCCGCTGATCGGCGTGGCGACGGGTGCGGTCGGCGACTTCTCGCAGAAGACCTTCTCGATCGCCGGCACCACGTTCCCGTACGGCGCCTTCCTCAACGCGCTGATCAGCTTCGTGCTGGTGGCGGCGGTGATCTACTTCGCCGTGGTGGTGCCGGTCGGCAAGCTGCAGAACCGGTTCCACCCGGTCAAGGACGTACCGGTCGCCAAGAACGACTGCCCGGAGTGCCTGAGCACCGTTCCGGCCGCCGCGACCCGCTGCGCGCACTGCACCACGGAGCTGGCCGGGCGGCCCGGCTTCCCCGCCCAGGCCGCGGCGCTGCAGTCCCGCTGACCTCCGCACTTCCCGCTCGGGCCCTCCGGGACCGGCCATCCGGCCGCCGGGGGGCCGCCTTCGTCGGTTCGCACGCCGTTCGACCTCCCGTCAGGTGGTCGTGATGGCCTGATTCCACCCACCCAAATGTCCGTTCTTCATCCTTTCGGGTGGTTTGATCGAGCGAAGAGTGTGTAAACAGTTGAACTCCCCGGTCTCCCACTCTCCTCAGCAGGCACATTGTGGGCTTACGGTATGCCCCATGACCTCGCCCCGCTCCTACGACGGAGTCGGCTACCCCTCTCCGTCCTTTTCCTCCGGCACGCCCATCTACGACAGCCTTGTCGCAGAACGTGGCATCCCGCAGATCGCCCCCATCAACGTGCCCCCGGCACTCCCCTCCTCGTACGGCTCCGGCTACGGCAGCAGCTCGTACGGGAGCTACGGCGGCTACGACAGCCCGGGCAGCAACCTGCCCGCGCTGCCCCCGGCCCGCCTCGCCCTGGGCCCCGGACCGAGCAGCGCCCCGGCGCCGGTCCAGCCGACTCCGGTGAGCTACGCCGGCGTCCCGCAGCCGCAGCCCGGCTACGGGGCCGCCCCGCAGCCCTACGTCCCCGGCCAGCGCCCGGGCGGCCCCGCGCCGTTCCAGCCGGCCGCCCCGCAGCCGTCCTACGGCGCGACCACCCAGGGCTTCGCCGGCCAGAGCCCCGCCTCCACCGGCTTCGCCAACGCGCCGCAGAGCTTCTCCGCGCCGAGCTTCGGCGGGCAGGGCTTCGGTACGCAGGGCTTCGGCGCGCAGGGCTTCAACGGCCAGGGCCAGCAGGCCTCGGCCGACCAGAGCTTCGGCGGCAACCAGCTGCGCCCGGCCGCACCGGTCGCCCCGGTGCGTCCGATGCAGCAGCAGTACCCGACGCAGCCGACGTACCCGCAGTACCAGCAGTACCCGCAGGCCGGCTGAGCCCAGCCGAGCCGTCCGCCCGGTGTACGAGGGAGCCGGGCGGGGTCTTGGCGGAGCAAGGGGTCGTCCCCAGGGCCGTCCGTACCGTCCACAGCGCGGTACGGACGGCCCTCGCGTCTTCCGGGCCGGTCCGCAGCCCCGGCGCTTCGCCGCCGGACGGGTCCGACCCCGGTGCCGGCGGCAGTCCGACCCCGGTGCCGGCGGCAGCGACCGGCTGGCAGGATGGGGTCATGCCACAGCTGACCGGACTCCACCTCTACCCCGTCAAGTCCACCTACCGGCTGAGCCCCGACACCGCCCGGGTCGAACCCTGGGGACTGGCCGGCGACCGCCGTTGGATGCTGGTGGACGAACGCGGGCGCGCCGTCACCCAGCGCGACGTGGCCGAGCTGGGGCAGTACCGCGCCGTACCCGAAGCCGACGGCTCACTGACCGTCACCGCGCCCGACGGCGCCCGGATCGCCGTCCCCGCGCCCGCCGTCGCCGAGGGCGCCACCGACACCGAGGTCGAGGTCTTCGGCACCTTCTTCCCCGCCGCCGAGGCGGCCAAGGAGGTGCAGATCTGGTTCGCCGAGCGGCTCGGCGAGGTCCGCCTGGTCCACCTGGACCGGCCCGGCAGCAGCCGCCCGATCGACGCCGCGTACGCCCGACCCGGCGAGACCGTGTCGATGGCCGACGGCTACCCGCTGCTGCTCACCACCACCGCCTCGCTGGCGGACCTGAACCGGCGGATCGCCGAGGACCACCCGGACGATCCGGTGAAGGCCACCGCGCTGCCGATGGAGCGCTTCCGCCCCAACGTGGTGATCACCGGCACCGAGGCGTGGGCCGAGGACGGCTGGCGGCGGATCCGGATCGGCGAGCTGACCTTCCGGGTGGCCAAGCCCTGCGGGCGCTGCGTGGTCACCACCACCGACCAGGAGACCGGCGTGCGGCGCGGCCCGGAGCCGCTGCGGGCGCTCGGCCGGCACCACCGGTTCGGGCAGAAGCTGGTCTTCGGGCAGAACCTGATCCCCGAGGGCGTCGGCACGCTGCGGATCGGCGACGAGCTGACCGTCCTGGAGGAGGGCCCGCGGCCGGAGCCGGACCGCCGCGGCTGATCCGACCCGGGTCGGGTGACCGGCGGAGGTGTCCGGGTCGGGTGACCGGCGGAGGTGTCCGGGTCGGGTGACCGGCGGCCGTCGTCCGGAACCGTGGCCGCCGTCCGGAACCGTGGCCGCCGCCACTCGTTGAACCGGATGGCCGGGAAGGGCGTTACGGTGGGGCGATCACACGGCGTCTCGACGAAGGTGGGGCTGACAGACCGTCATGGGTGAGCGTCATGGGTGAGCACAGGGTCCGGGTCACGCAGGACGGCGCCTCCCGCTGGCGGCGCCGCGCCGGGGATTACGAGACGCTCCACGAGGCCCTGGCCGTGGCCGAACCCGGCGACACCCTCACCCTGCGCCCCGGCACCTTCCGCGAAGCGGTACTGCTCGACAAGCCGGTGACCCTGCGGCCCGCCGACGGCCCGGGGAGCGTCCGCCTCGACCCGCCCGCCGGGGTCCCGCTGACCGTGACCGCCGCGGCCACCGTCCAGGGCCTGGTGATCGAGGGCTCGGACGTGTCCGTCCCGGCGGTCCTGATCACCGGCGAGAAGGCCGCCGCCCGGCTCGCCGACTGCCGGGTGGAGACCCGGGCGGCGGTCGGCGTGGAGATCACCGGCGGCGCCGACGCCGTGCTGACCGGCTGCGTCGTGGACAATCCGGCGGGCCTCGGCGTCCGGCTGCGCGGCGCCGTCGCCGAACTGCAGGACAGCGAGGTCACGGCCGCCGCCCAGTCCGGACTCGCCGTCCTCGGCGGCGCCACCGCCCGACTGGAACGCTGCCGACTGCACCACGCCGGCGGCGCCGGCGTGCTGATCGCCGACCCCGGCTCCACCGCCGAGCTGATCGGCTGCGAGATCTACGAGGTCCGCGGCAGTGGCGTCCAGGCCGAGGCGCAGGCCGTCGGCCGGCTCACCGACTGCACCGTCCACCGCGTCACCGGCAACGGCCTGAGCCTCGACAGCGAGGCCGAACTCACCCTCACCGCCTGCCGGGTGCACGACCTGCCGGAGAACGCGGCGGACCTGCGCGGCCGGTCACGGCTGCGGCTGGAGCGCTCCACCCTGCACGACTTCGGCCGCGGGGCGCTCTCGGTCTGGGACACCGGCACCCGGGTCGAGGCCGAAGGCTGCAAGATCCACTCGGCCGGCGGCGACTACCCGGCGCTCTGGGTCAGCGACGGCGCCACCGTCGAGCTGACCGACTGCGCCCTCGACGACCTGCCCGACGCGCTGTTCGTCCTCGACCAGGGATCGACCGCCACCGCCCGCGACTGCTCCTTCACCGGCATCCGCAGCTCCGCCGTGTCGGTCAGCGGCGGCGCCACCGCCGACCTCGCCGACTGCCGGATCCACCAGGCCGGCACCGGCCTGTGGTTCCGCGACCACGGCAGCGGCGGTCGGCTCACCGGCTGCGAGATCTCCGAGGTCTCCACCGGCGTGATCGTCACCAAGGGCGCCGACCCGCTGCTGCGCGACTGCACCGTCCGGGGCGCCGGCGACGCGGGCGTGTACGTCTCCGCGCAGGGCCGCGGCACCTTCGAGGAGGTCCGGGTCTCGCACGGCCGCGGCTTCGGCTTCCACGTGATCGACGGCTGCCGTACCCGCCTGGTGCGCTGCCGGGCCGAGAGCAACGGACGGGCCGGCTTCGAGTTCTCCGAACCCGGCCCGATCGCCGAGGCCTGCACCGCGGACGACGTCCTGCCCGCCGCCCCGCCGACTGCCCCACCCGCCGACCTGCCCGCCCCGCGCGGCGCCCTGCCGTCCGGGACCGGCGACCGCTCCCCGCTCCCGCACCCCGCGGAATCCGGCCCCGGCGGGCCGGGCGCCTCTGCCGTGGGCGCCTCCGTCCTGGGTGCCTCCGGCCTGGGCGCGGTCGCGCCGAGCCACGGCGGGCGGCCGCCGACCGTCCCGCAGATCGGCCCGATCCCGGACTGCCGCCCGGCCGACGAGGCGCTCGCCGAACTCGAGGCCCTGGTCGGACTCGCCACCGTCAAGCGCGAGGTGCGCACCCTGATCGACCTGATCTCGGTCGGCCGGCGCCGCCAGCAGGCCGGGCTCAAGGCCCCCTCGCCGCGCCGGCACCTGGTCTTCACCGGCTCCCCCGGCACCGGCAAGACCACCGTCGCCCGGCTCTACGGCGAGATCCTCGCCTCGCTCGGCGTGCTCCAGCGCGGCCACCTGGTGGAGGTCGCCCGGGTCGACCTGGTCGGCGAGCACATCGGCTCCACCGCGATCCGCACCGCCGCCGCCTTCGACCGGGCCCGCGGCGGCGTGCTGTTCATCGACGAGGCGTACGCCCTCGCCCCCGAGGACGGCGGCCGGGACTTCGGCCGGGAGGCGATCGACACCCTGGTGAAGCTGATGGAGGACCACCGCGACGCGGTGGTGGTCATCGTGGCCGGCTACACCGCCG
Source organism: Kitasatospora cinereorecta (assembly GCF_024172095.1). Taxonomy (GTDB): domain Bacteria; phylum Actinomycetota; class Actinomycetes; order Streptomycetales; family Streptomycetaceae; genus Kitasatospora; species Kitasatospora cinereorecta. The sequence goes on from NZ_JAMZDX010000005.1 coordinate 299,774, forward strand.
AGATGGAACGCTTCCTCGCCGCCAACCCCGGCCTGTCCTCCCGGTTCTCCCGCACCGTCACCTTCCCCGACTACTCCGCCGACGAGCTGTTGCAGATCGCCCGCGCCCAGTGCCTGGAGCACGAGTACCAACTCGCCGAGGGCACCGCGAGCGCCCTGCTCGACCACTTCGCCGCCCTCGACCGCGGCACCGGCTTCGGCAACGGCCGCACCGCCCGGCAGGTGTTCGAGACCATGGTGGAGCGGCACGCCATGCGGGTCGCCCACCTGTCCGACCCGTCGACCGAGGAACTCCAGCTGCTGGTCCCGGCCGACCTGCCCGGCTGACCCGCCCAGCTCGCCCACACCGCCGAGCGTTCTCGCGTTCCGCCTCCGCCTCCCGAACGCGCGGCGGGGCATGCGAGGATGGCCGTACGATCATCTGCCGGGCTCGACGGGCTCGACTACCGGAGGGACGGTCCGTGACCGACACCAGCAACCTGCTCGCCGAGCAGCGCCGCGCACTCATCCTCGACGAGGTACGGCGCCGGGGCGGCGTCCGGGTCAACGAACTGACCCGGCAGCTGAACGTGTCGGACATGACGATCCGCCGGGACCTCGACGCGCTCGCCCGGGCCGGCGCGGTGGAGAAGGTCCACGGCGGCGCGGTCTCGGTCGAGGCTGCCCGTACCCACGAACCCGGCTTCGAGGCCAAGTCCGCGCTGGAGCCGTCCGCCAAGGAGGAGATCGCCCGCGCCGCCGCTGACCTGGTCGTCCCCGGCAGCGCCATCGCCCTCTCCGGCGGCACCACCACCTACACCCTGGCCCGCCACCTCACCGGAGTGGCCGAGCTGACCGTGGTCACCAACTCGGTCCGGGTCGCGGACGTCTTCGCCGAGGCGCAGCGCCGCCAGCCTGAGGTCCCGGCACCGACGGTGGTGCTCACCGGCGGCGTACGGACTCCGTCCGACGCCCTGGTCGGCCCGGTCGCCGACCGGGCGATCCGCTCGCTCCACTTCGACCTGCTGTTCCTCGGCACCCACGGCCTCTCCCCCGAGGCGGGTCTGTCCACGCCGAACCTCGCCGAGGCCGAGACCAATCGCGCGTTCATCGCCTCCGCCCGCCGCACCGTCCTGGTCGCGGACCACACCAAGTGGGGCACCGTCGGCCTCTCCAGCTTCGCCGACCTCACCGACATCGACACCTGGGTCACCGACGCCGGTCTCCCCGACGACGCCGCCGACACCGCCCGCGCCCACGTCCGCGAACTCATCCTCGCGGGCCGATGACCGAACTGACCTTCCGGGCACGGGACATTCGCCTGCGGCGGCGCAGTCTCGTCACCCCGGGCGGCATGGCGATCCTGCAAGCGGCCGTGCTCGCCCACCGGCAGGGCGGCGTGACCCTCTTCCTCGGGCTGTGCGGCGGAGTCTTCGGGCTGCTCGCGCTCGGCGGCCTCGTGCGCAGGCGGAGCTGGACCACGGTCGGAACCGACGGCATCACCACCTGCGGCGGACTCCGCCGCCGCAGCTACCCCTGGCAGGACATCCGCTGGATCGACGTGCGTGAGACCAGGTCCCGCGACGATGTGTCGCGGACGGCCCGGATCACCCTCGCGAGCGGCCGACGCCGTTCACTTCCGGGGCTCGTCGCGGGCACCTCGTACACCGGTCCCGACTTCGACGCGGGCTTCCAGCAGCTGATCGACCGGTGGGAGCTGAGCACCGACCCGGCCGACCGGGTGCGGCCGGCGGAGCGGCGTCGGTTACGCCGGTGGCCCGCGGCGATCGCCGTGGTGTCGACGGTCGTCGCCGGGGCCGTCGCCGTCGCGTTGTGGTGACGGTGGATCAGAGGGCGAGGCGGTAGTACTGCAGGTCGTCGTCCTGGCGGACCAGTTCCAGGCCGGCGGCGAGCAGGACCCGCTGCGAGGGGACGTTGTCGTGGGTGGTGTCGGCGAGTACCGCGGCGGCGCCGTGGCTGCGGGCGAGTTCGACGACGGCGGCGAGTGCCTCGCGGGCGTAGCCCTGGCCGCGGGCGGATTCGGCGAGGCCGTAGCCGACCTCGACGGCGCCGTTCTCGTCGGGGCCGCCGTGGAAGCCGATGCCGCCGATCGCGGTGCCGTGATCGCGCAGGCGGATCTCGTAGTTGCCGAAGGGCTGCGGGTCGCCGATGGCCGCGCACGCCTTGAGGAACATCCGCGCGCCGATCCGCTCGCCCGGCGCGGGGTAGTCCGGGGCCCAGTCGGGGTGCGAGCCGGCCTCGTCGGCGACGATGGTCTCGGCGTCGGCGGCGGTCAGCGGTCGGATGATCAGACGTCCAGTCAGAAGATCATTCATAGTCCGAGTGACTATCACACCGACGGCCCGGTCAGTCCAGCCGGGACCCGCCTGCGAGGAAGCGTTCCATCAGCTCGCGGTACGGCTCGATCTCGATGCCCTGCTCGTCGAGCCACTCGTTCGAGTAGTACTTGTCGAGGTAGCGGTCACCCGGGTCGCAGATCAGCGCGACCACGCTGCCGGTGGCGCCCTCGGCCCGCATCTCGGCGACGATCCGCAGCGCACTCCACAGGCCGGTGCCGGTGGAGGCGCCCGCCTTCTTGCCGAGGACCCGCTCCAGCACCCGGATCGCGGCGATGGAGGCGGCGTCCGGCACCCGCATCATCCGGTCGACCGCGCCCGGGACGAAGCTGGGCTCCATCCGGGGCCGTCCGATGCCCTCGATCCGGGAGCCGGTGGCGCAGGTGGCGTCGGGGTCGTGCTTGACCCAGCCGTCGAAGAAACAGGAGTTCTCCGGGTCGGCCACGCAGATCCGGGTGTCGTGCTGCATGTAGTGGACGTAGCGGGCGATGGTGGCGGAGGTGCCGCCGGTGCCGGCGGTGGCCACGATCCAGGTCGGCTCCGGGTGGGGCTCCCGGCGCAGCTGGGCGAAGATCGACTCGGCGATGTTGTTGTTCCCGCGCCAGTCGGTGGCCCGCTCGGCGTAGGTGAACTGGTCCATGTAGTGGCCGCCGGTCTCCGCGGCGAGTCGCGCGGAGACCTCGTACACCTCGCACGGGTTGTCGACCAGGTGGCACTCCCCGCCGTGGAACTCGATCAGGTCGATCTTCGCCCGGCTGGTGCTGCGGGCCATCACCGCGATGAACGGCACGCCGATCAGCTTGGCGAAGTACGCCTCGGAGACCGCGGTGGAGCCGCTGGAGGCCTCTATCACCGGCTTCCCGGGGCGGATCCAGCCGTTGCACAGGCCGTAGAGGAAGAGCGAGCGGGCCAGCCGGTGCTTGAGGCTGCCGGTCGGGTGGGTGGACTCGTCCTTCAGGTAGAGGTCGATGCCCCACTCGTCCGGCAGCGGGAAGCGCAGCAGGTGGGTGTCGGCGGAGCGGTTGGCGTCCGCCTGCACCTTGCGCACGGCCTCCTTGAGCCACGCCCGGTACTCGGCATCGGAACGGTCCACGTCCAGGGTGGGGACGACCATCGCGCACTCTCCTCGTCACCGATCTACTCCTACCGAGTGTAACAGGCGACTACGATAAGTGACGGTTACGGAACATCCAGCTTCCGCTTATCGCCCGCACGGGTCCCGGGCCGCTGGCTCACCACGCGGTGATCGGCACCGCCTGCCCGCCGACCCGCACCCGCGGGTCGCCCGCGCGCAGTTCCACGTTCAACACCGAGGGCCGGCCGAGGTCCTGGCCCTGGTACAGGGTGAGCCGCGCGTCCTCCAGATCGAACAGCTCCCGCAGGTACGCCCCGAACGCGGCCGCCGCCGCACCCGTCGCCGGGTCCTCGACCACCCCGCCGACCGGGAACGGGTCGCGCGCGTGGAACACCCGCTCCGAGTCGCGGTGCACCAGCTGGAGCGTCGTCAGGTCGAGGCGCAGCATCAGCCGGGTCAGCCGCTCGAAGTCGTACTCCAGCCGGGCCAGCCGCTCCCGGGTGGCCGCCGCCAGCACCAGGTGGCGCGCCCCGGCGTACGCGACCCGCGGCGGCAGGGCCTCGTCCAGCTCCTCGCGGCGCCAGTCGAGGGCGGCCAGCGCCTCGGCGACGTCCGCCTCCGCGACCGGGTCCACGCACGGGGTGACGCTGGTGAGCGTCGCGGACAGCACCCCGTCGCGGTCGGCGGTGACGGAGACCGGCACCGGGCCCGCCTTGGTCTCGAACAGCACCTCCCCCGGGCCGATCCGTCCGGCCAGCGCGACGGCGGCGGCGACCGTGGCGTGCCCGCAGAACGGCACCTCGGCCTTCGGGCTGAAGTACCGCACCGTGTACGTCCGCGGCTCGTCCGGCGCGGGGCACAGGAACGCCGTCTCCGAGTACCCGACCTCGGCGGCGATGGCCTGCTGCCGGGCATCGTCGAGCGCCCGCGCGTCGAGCACCACGCCGGCCGGGTTGCCGCCGGCCGGGTCGGCGGTGAAGGCGGCGTACCGCAGGACCTCGGGTTCGGCGGAGGGGGAAGAGTTCGTCATGCCCGGTCAACGACCGCTCGGGGCGCGGGAATTCCCGCCCGCCCCGGGAGACCGCTGCCGCACCGCCCGCCCCACCGGCCCCACCCTCCCTGCCGCCGCGCCGGCCCCACCTCCGCGGCGGCCGCCGTCAGACCTCGGCGACGGCCTGCGGGTCGACGAGGTACGGCTCCCAGGCGAGTTCGGCGGCGCCGACCAGCCCCGCGTGGCGGACCTGCGCGGGAACGATCGGGACGCGTCCGCTCCGCCCCCACAGGCAGCGTTCGGCAACCACCGCGGCAAGACGTTCGGGCGCGGCGGCGAGCAGGTCGAGGTGGAGGCCGCTGAGCACGATCCGGTCGGGGTTGAGGATGTTGGCGAGTCCGGCGAGCCCGAGGCCGAGGCGGTCGACCACGTGGTCGACGGCGGCCCGGGCCGCCGGGTCGGTGGCGCGGGCCAGTTCCCTGGCCTGCCCGAACAGGGGCAGCGCCGGGTCCGGCGTCAGTGCGGCGGCGGCGAACAGGGCGTCCGGGTCGGTCTCGGAGTTGAGGCACCCCCGGTTGCCGCAGGGGCACGGCCGCCCCTGCGGATCGACCGTCAGGTGGCCCACTTCGAGGGCGAGTCCGGCGCTGCCGGTGTGCAGCCGGCCGTCGATGACGAGGGCGCCGCCGACGCCGCGGTGGCCGGAGGTGACCAGCAGCAGGTGCCGGGAGCCGCGTCCGGCGCCGTGCCGGTGCTCGGCGAGCGCGGCCAGGTTGGCGTCGTTGGCGATGGCGGAGGGGAAGGCGGTACGGGCCTTCGGGCCCAGGTCGGCCTTGCGGATCTCCTCGGCGAACAGGTCGGCCACCGGTGTGCCGCTGGGCCAGCCGAAGTGGAGGGCGGCGAGCGCGGTGCCGTCGGGTTCGGTGACCGGGTTGGGCAGGGCCAGCCCGATGCCGAGGCAGCGGCGGCGCGAGCCGCGGGCGAGTCCGGCACCGGCCTCGGCGACCGCGCGCAGCAGCCGGACCGGGTCGGTGGCGGCGGGAAGCGGCAGGTGGAGCGGTTCGAGGAGCTGTCCGCCGAGGGCGGCGAGCGAGACGCTGACGCCGTCGGCGTGGATCTGGGCGGCGATCACCACCGGGCCGTCCTCGGCGAGCGCGAGGCGGTGCGAGGGCCGGCCGCGGCCGCCGCCGGCCGGGCGGGAGTCGACGGTGATCAGTCCGAGCGCCTCGAGTTCGCCGGTGACCGCACCGGCGGTGGCGCGGGTGACGTCGAGGGCGCCGGTGAGCGCCGAGCGGGTGGGCGCCTGGCCGGTGTGGATCAGCTGCAGGGCCGGACCGAGCAGGGTGCGGCCCCGGTCGGGCGCGGGTCGGCGCACGGCATCCGGGCGGCGCACAGCATCCGGTTGGCGTACAGCATCCGGGCGGCGCGGGGAGTCGGGCCGGGGGTTCGGGCTTGAAGGTGTGAGCGGCACTCCACTATTCTGACTTTGTGCCGCTACTGAACAAAACACGCGCCCGTATCGTCGGCCGTACCGTCACCCGATCCGACGCCCCCACTCACCCGCTCGGCCGCAGCTCCTCCTGGTCGGCGGCACGCATCGCCCTCACCGCCTTCTTCGCCGTCGACGGGTTCCTCTTCGCCGCCTGGGTGGTCCGGATCCCCGACATCCGCGCCCAGGTCGCCGCCTCGCACAGCGCCCTCGGACTCGCCCTGCTCTGCATCTCCGCCGGCGCGGTCGCCACCATGGCGCCGATCGGCCGCCTCTGCGTCCGGTACGGCTCCCGCCGGATCACCGTCGCATCCGTCGCGCTGCTGGCCCTCGCCGTCCCGCTCCCGGCGCACACCCACTCGGTGGCCGCGCTCGGCGGCGTCCTGCTGCTGTTCGGCGCGGGGTACGGCGCCGCCAACGTCGCCATGAACAGCGCCGCCGTCGACCTGGTCGCCCGGCTCCAGCGGCCCGTCATGCCCAGCTTCCACGCCGGCTACAGCCTCGGCGGCCTGCTCGGCGCGGCCGTCGGCGGCCTGCTGGCCGGCCGGATCACCGCCGCCTGGTCCCTCGCGCTCGCCGGACTGCTCGGCCTCGCGGTGGCCACCGTCGCCGGCACCGTCCTGCTGCGCGGCGCGGCCCCGGCCGTCTCCGCCACCTCCGCCGCGCCCACCACTGCGACGGCCGTCGGCGCCCCCGCCACGCCGCCCCGCCACGCCCGCCTGCTGGTGCTGTTGCTCGGCCTGACGGCCCTGTGCACCGCGTACGGCGAGGGCGCCCTCGCCGACTGGGCGACCCTGCACCTCACCGACGACGTCCACGCCTCCGCCGGGCTCGCCGCCGCCGGCTACGCCGCGTTCGCCTTCGCGATGACGGCCGGCCGGATCGCCGGCACCGGACTGAGCGTGCGACTCGGCCAGACCCGGGTGATGCTGTTCGGCGGACTGACCGCCTGCGCCGGCATGCTGCTCGCCGCCTTCGCGCCCACGGTCGCTGTCGCCCTCGGCGGGTTCGTGCTGGTCGGGCTCGGCCTCGCCAACGTCTTCCCGCTCGCCATCGCCCGGGCCGGCGCCCTCGGCGGCCCGCGCGGCGTGGCGACGGCCTCCACCCTCGGCTACGCAGGCATGCTGGTCGGCCCGCCGGTGATCGGCTTCCTGGCGGACGCGACCACGCTGCCCGTCGCCCTCACCACCGTCGCCGCCGCGGCCGCCCTCGCCGGCGTGCTCGCCCTGGTCGTCCGGAGCCGCCGGGCGTGACACCGCCTGGGCGGGCGCGGATCCGCGCCCGCCGGTACGCGGCAGGCGGGCCGGACGGTGGGCGGGCAGGCAGGCAGGCAGGCAGGCAGGCGCGAACTGCTCCGCGCACCCGAGTCGGCGAACGCCCCCCGTCCCTCCCTACGGCGTGGCAGGCTGACACCGTGATCAGTGCCAGGGACGTCTCAGAAGTCGACCGGATCGTCCGCGAGGTGGCCGAGCAGGAGATCGTCTCCCGCTTCGGACGGCTCGTCGCCGGGGAGATCGCCGAGAAGGCGCCGGGTGACCTGGTCACCGTCGCCGACCGGGCTGCCGAGGAGGCCCTCACCGCCCGGCTCACCGCGCTGCTCCCGGGTTCCACGGTGGTGGGCGAGGAGGCCGTGAGCGCCGATCCGGGCGTCCTGAAGGCGCTCGACGGCCCGGATCCGGTGTGGATCGTCGACCCGATCGACGGGACGCACAACTTCGTCGCCGGCAATCCGCGGTTCGCCACCCTGGTCGCACTGGCCCGGCAGGGCGAGCTGTTGGCCTCCTGGACGTACGCGCCGGAGCTCGACCTGATGGCCACCGCGTCGGCCGGCGGCGGTGCCCGGGTCGACGGGCGGCCGGTGCGGGTCGGCGCCGCCCCCTCGACCCTGCGGCACCTGGACGTGTGCGCCTCCCAGCCCCGCTGGTGGACCGCCGAGCAGCAGGCGCGCTTCAACGCCTTGTGCGGGCACGGGGTGTCGCTGTGCTTCCTGGACACCTCGGGGCTGGAGTACGTCGAGCTGGCTGCCGGTCGGCGCACCGCGATGGTGCTCACCTGGGAGTACCCCTGGGACCACGCCGCCGGCCTGCTGCTGCATGCGGAGGCCGGCGGCGTCGCGGTGGGGGCCGACGGCGCGCCGTTCCGGTTGTCCGGCGGCAACGCACTGCCGGTCGTCGTCGCGCCGGACGCCGACTGCGCGGCGCGGCTGCACGCCGCACTGGCCGGGCGGGCTCAGCCGGCCTGACTCCCCCACAGCTCTCGGCCGGGCCGCCACAGCTCCCGGCCGGTTCGCCTCGCCACCCGTCTCGGTGGAGCCGCCGCCCGGGTCACACGCAGCCGCAGGAGCGGCGGACGACCAGCCGGGAGGGGAACTGCCGCAGGCGGTCGCGGCGCGATCCGTCCAGCGGGGACGAGCCGTTCAACAGCAGGTCGACGGCGGCCTCGGCCATCGCCGTCCGGTCCGAGGCGACCGTGGTGAGCGGCGGATCGGTGAGCGACGCCTCCTTCAGGTCGTCGAATCCGACCACCGCGAGCTCGCCGGGCACGTCGATCCGCAGCTCCCGGGCCGCCCGCAGCAGCCCGATCGCCTGGTCGTCGGTGGAACAGAACACCGCCGGCGGCCGGGCCGGACCGCTCAACAGCTGCAGGCCGACCCGGTAGGCGTCGTACCGGTTGTACGGGCACGCGAACAGGCGGCCCTCGGTGGACCGGCCGGCCTCGTGCATGGCCTGCCGCCAGCCCTCGACGTGGTCGGTGACCGGGTCGCCGATCGTCGGCGTGGGCTCGATGCCGCCGAGGCACGCCACGTACGCATGCCCGTGCTCCAGCAGGTGGCGGGTGGCGAGCCGGGCGCCGCCAACGTCGTCGGTCACCACCGCGAACTCGCGGAAGGACTCGGGGCTCTCGTGCAGCAGCACGACCGGGGCGTCCCACGCGGCCAGCTCGGCCGCCGCCTGCTCGCTCGGCCCCTGGCTGACCAGGACCAGCCCCGAGACCCGCATGCCCAGGAACGCCCGCAGGTAGTGGACCTCCCGCTCGTCCCGGTAGTCCGAGTTACCGACCAGCACCATCTTGCCCCGGGCCGCTGCGGCCTGCTCCAGCGCGTGCGCCACCTCCCCGAAGAACGGCTGTCGGGCATCGGGAACGATCAGGCCCAGCAGATCGGTTCGGCGACTGGCCATCGCCTGTGCGACGCGGTCGGGACGGTAGCCGAGGGCGGCTATCGCGGCGACGACCCGTTCGCGGGTCGCCGGAGCCACAGGCCGCGGCCCGTTGTTCACCACGTAGGAGACGACCGCGGTCGAGGTACCCGCCATCCTGGCCACATCATCACGCGTCACCTTGGTCACCCGCACGAGCCTACGACGGCTTGCCGATCTCCGTACGCCGTTCGGGAACTGACCATCCTTCCGGCGCCGGTCCGCTGCGACCCCGGGCGCGGAACGCGACCCTGCGTTGGTGCGCGCGGCAGCCGCCCTTCCACGGGGTCGACATCCCGCAGGTCCGGCGTACGTCCGCCGCATGTCCGGCGCCTGTCCGGCGCAGCCGGCGGGGCGTGGCAGGATGCGTGGCTGATCGGCGGATTCGGGCGAGGACGGGAGCAGGGGCGATGGCGGTCGAGGTGCTGCGGGCGGACGAGCGGGCGGCCACGCCCTGGCTGAACGGCGGCGGAGTGACCCGGGAGGTGGCGGGCTTCCCGGCCGGCGCGGGGCTCACCGACTTCGCGTGGCGGGTCAGCCTGGCGGACGTCGGCCAGGGCGGGCCGTTCTCCCGCTTCGAGGGGATCGACCGGGTGATCACCGTGGTCGACGGCGCGGGCATGGCCCTCACCGTGGACGGCGTCGAGCACGTGCTGCCCGCGCCCTACCACCCGTTCGCCTTCGCGGGCGACTCCGACACCGACTGCCGCCTGCTCGGCGGCCCGGTCGTCGACTTCAACGTGATGACCCGCCGCGGCCGGGCCGCCGCCACGGTCGAGATCGCCGAGGCCCCGCGGACGGTCGACGTCCCGGCGGACGCGGACGCCGTCGTGCTGGTCGTCTGCCTGGCGGGCAGCGCGACGCTCGACGGGGCCGGGCACGACGGGGTGGGGCTGCGGCTGGGACGGCTGGATGCCGCGCTGCTGTCGTCGGGTGAGCGGCAGCGCCTGGACGTCGACGGGGTGGCGGCAGTGGTCGAGCTGCGGACGGTCGGCGACTGACGGCTTTCGACCGACCATCGACGGCCGGCGGCTTTCAGCCGACCGTTGACCGTAGGCCGGTGACCATCGGCCGTTGACCGTCAACCACCACTGACTGACGGATGACAGATGACGAAAATCGTCAGCGCACTACGCGGGATCATGCTCCAGTCGAAGCAGATCGGATGACCGATAAACGAAAGGGCCGGTACGGCATGCGAGTGCTGGTGAGCGGGGCGTTCGGATTCGTCGGGACCGCCGTGGTGCGCCAACTCGCAGCGGCCGGGCACCAGGTACGGGCGCTCGGCCACCGAGCCGAGCCGCCGGCCGGGCTGCCGGTGGCGGAGGTGGTCCGCGGCGACGTCCGCGAGCCCGCCGTGTGGCGGGAGGCGCTGGACGGGGTGGACGCGGTCTGCCACCTGGCGGCGCTCACCCGGGGCCGGGAGTCGGTGGAGCGTCCACAGTCCCACTGGGACGTCAACCTCGGCGGCATGGAGGCGCTGCTGGAGTCCCTGCCGTCAGGCCCCGGTCGCCTGCGGGTGGTTTTCGGCTCGACCGCGGCGGTGTACGGCGCACCGGAGCGCCAGCCGATCGACGAGCGGACCCCGCCGGCGCCCGGGAACCCGTACGGCGAGTCGAAGTTGGCGGCCGAGCGGCTGCTGCTGGCCCACGGCGCGGCGGATGCGGTGGTGCTGCGCTGCTTCAACGCGGCCGGCACCGGCGACGTGGACGAGACCCGCATCATCCCCCGCGCGCTGGCGGTGGCCGCCGGCCGTCACCCGCACCTGGAGCTGAACGGCGACGGCAGTGTGGTGCGCGACTTCGTGCACGTGGACGACATGGCGCGGGCGTACCTGCTGGCGGTGGAGCAGCCGTCCCACCGGGCGGGCGCGGAGCGGGTGTTCAACGTGGGTGCGACGCCCGCGAGCATGCGGGAGATCGTCGACGCCGTGGAGCGGGTGACGGGCCGCCCGGTGCCGCTGGTTCACCGTCCGGCGCTGCCGGAGGCGCCGCGCCTGGTGGCGGACACGGCGCTGATCCGTCGCGTGCTGGGCTGGCGTCCGGAGCGCTCCGGACTCACCCGGATGATCGAGGACGCCTGGACCAGCCCGTCCCCCTGAAGGACCGCGGCAGGCACCGGCGGGCCCCGCGGAACAGCCCGGGGAACGGCTCAGGGCCGGTCGTACCAGGAGAAGGCGGCGATCCGCCAGCCCTCCGGGGTCCGGACGAACTGGAAGGTCTTGCTGCCGCCGCCCTCGTACGGTTCGCCGTCCAACAGCCCGGACTTGCGGTACTCGCCGAAGCGGCAGGCGATGTCACCGGCAATGTCGGTCCGCTCGGCGGTCTCCCACTCGGAGAACTCGGTCAACCGGCCCTCGTTCAGCAGCCGTTCGCGCGGCTCGATGAACTCCTCGACGGAGTAGGCGGCGTAGTTCGGGCCGGTGACGACGATGACGCCGCCGGGGACCATCAGCCGGCGCAGCCGCGCCAGGTCGGCGGGCTTCCCGCCGCGGTTGTCGAAGGCTCCGAAGAACTCGGCGGTGAGCGCGTCTATCTCAAGCTTGGACATGGCCGGACGCTAGCACCGCATTACACCGCAAGGGGCCGCACCCCACACGGGGGCCTCGCCGCTGGCGCACCTCCGCTCGCCGGCACCCGGCACACCCCCCGGCGGCCGGCTACCGCTCCCCCGCCACCTGCTCGTCCGCCGCGCTGCCGCCCTCCTCGCCCGGTATCCGCAGGTCCCACCCGACCAGGGCGCGCAGCTGCTCCGCAGTGACGCCGTCGGGCAGCGGCCTGGGCGCGTCGTGCCGGATCGGCGGCTGCCAGCCCTCCTCGGCGTCCCAGCGGCGGACCACGCGGGCGGGCGCGCCGGCGACCACCGCGTGGTCGGGCACCTCACCGCTGACCACGGAGTTGGCGGCGACGACCACGTTGCGGCCGATCCGGGCGCCGGGGAGGATCACGGCGCCGGTGCCGATCCACGAGCCGGCGCCGATCTCCACGGGCTCGTTGCGCGGCCACTGCTTGCCGATCGGCAGTTCGGTGTCGCGGTACTCGTGGGCCTGGTCGGTGATGTAGACGTCGGGGCCGGTCCACACGTCGTCGCCGAGGACGATCGACTGGTGGCCGACGATGTGGCTGCCGCGGCCGATCACGCAGCCGCCGCCGATCCGCACGATCGGTTCGGGGCCGAGGTCGAGGCCGGGCAGGAAGCCGGCCGAGATGGTGACCCGCTCGCCGATGATCGAGAACGGACCGATGGTCACCCACTGCTCGTTGAAGACGGTGCCGAGCGGGAACGCCAGCTTGGTGCCGTCGCCGAGTTCGCCGAAGCGGTACGGGCCGGGGTTGCGGTTGGTGACCGCGCCGGCGTCCTGGAGCCACTTCCAGCCGCGGTGCAGGGCCCGTCCCGCCGTGCGGCGGGCGCGGTCGCGGGTGGCGGTCGCGAAGCGGTTGCTCAGCAGCGTACGGACGATCGGCATGGCTCCCACCGTATCGGCGCCGCACCCGCCCCGGACCGGTGAGGGGAGCAACATCACACTGCGGGCTCCCGGAAGCCGCCCGGGAACGGCAGAATCGGCGCGTGGAGATCATCGAACACCTCGACGCCCTGCGCCGCGAGGGCGCCCTGCTGGCCGACGCGGCGGCCGCGACGCCGCTGGACGCGCCCGTACCGACCTGTCCGGACTGGCGGCTGGCGGACCTGGTCCGGCACGTCGGCCAGGTGCACCGCTGGGCGACCGCCTTCGTCGCGGAGGGGCACCGGAAGCCACTGGACGACGCCGGGCAGCAGGCCGCCTTCGGGCCGGATCCGGCCGACGAGGAGCTGGTCGACTGGTTCCGGACCGGGCACGCCGCACTGGTGTCCGCGCTGGACGCGGCCGACCCGGGACTGGACTGCTGGAGCTTCCTCCCGGCGCCCTCGCCGCTCGCCTTCTGGGCCCGGCGGCAGGCGCACGAGACCGCCGTCCACCGGGTCGACGCCGAGTCGGCGGCCGGGGTGGAGCCGACCGCGACCGCTCCCGCGTTCGCCGAGGACGGCATCGCCGAGCTGCTGACCGGGTTCCTGGTCCGGCCGCGGGCGGCGCTGCGCAGCGAGGAGCAGCGCACGCTGCTGGTCCGGGCCACCGACCGGCCGGCGTCCTGGTTGGTGACGATCGGTCGGGACCCGGTGGTGGTCACCGAGGACGCGGCGCCGGGCGCGGCGGCCGCCGACTGCACCGTCAGCGGCCGTGCGCACGACCTCTACCTGTTGCTGTGGAACCGGCTGCCGCTGGAGCGGGTGGACACCGCGGGCGACCGTTCGCTGTTCGACCTGTGGCGTAAGACGGCCCAGATCCGCTGGAGCTGACCCGCCGCCGGCCATCCGGTGGAACGACCCAGCAGTGACCGCGCCCGGGGCGCTCCTGCCCCGGGACTACTGCCCCCGGGGCTACTGCCTCGGGTGCTACTGCGCCCAGGGCGCGGGCTTGCGCTCCAGGAAGGCGCGCATCCCCTGCTGGGCCTCCTCGGAGCCGAACAGCCGCGCCGACAGCGTCACCAGCTCCTCCGCGCCGCGCTCGAAGGAGGCCACGACGTCGGCGTTGGCCAGCCGCTTGGACTCGGCCAGGCCCTGCGGCGAGCCGAGCCGGATCGCGTCCAGCAGGGTCTTGAGCGTCGCGGCGGGGTCGTCCGCGGCCTCGGTGATCAGGCCGATCCGGGCCGCCTCGGCGGCGTCGAACGTCTCGCCGGTCAGGTAGTAGCGGGAGGCGGCGCGCGGGTCGAGCTTGGGGCGCAGCGGCAGCGAGATCACGGCGGGGGCGAGGCCGAGCCGGACCTCGGTGAAGGCGAAGGTGGACTGCGGGCCGGCCACCGCCAGGTCGCAGGAGCCGAGCAGGCCGAGGCCGCCGGCCCGGACGTGGCCGTCGACCAGCGCGATCACCGGCTTCGGGCAGTCGACGATCGCCCGCTGGATGTCCACCAGGCCGCGCGGACCCACGGTCGGGTCGCTGCCGGTCGCCTCGGACAGGTCCGCGCCCGCGCAGAACACCTTGCCGGTGTGGCCGAGCACCACGGCCCGGACCGCCGGGTCGGCGGCGGCGTCCGCCAGGCCCTGGTTGAGCTCGGCCATCAGCCGGGTGGACAGGGCGTTGCGGTTGTGCGGGGAGTCCAGTTCCAGCGTGGTGACGGCGTCGGCGGTGGTGACGCGGACGAGGGGTGCATCGACGGTCATCGTGTCGGGGCCTGCTTTCCGATTGAGGGTGGGTCGGACGGCTCGCTGCCACCCTGGCATGTCCGGGCCCCGGAGGCCAGAGCCACCCGAAATCCGCTGGTCGGACGGGGTGACGGCACGGCAGGATCGCTCGCATGACGCCCTCGCCCAACGCCGCCCACCCGCTGGCTCACCCGCTGGCTCACCCACGCTCCGCCCCGCCCGCCGACCCGACCGGCACGCCGCTGCTCCTGCTCGCCCCGAAGGTCACCGAGACCGGCCTGCAGCTGCTCACCGCCGCCCGCCGGCGCGGTCTGCGCGCGCACACCGCGCCCCGCTGGGAGGTGCCGGCCGAGCTGGCGGGCGTACGGCCGGCGCACCTGTACGGCGGGCCGCTGTTCGCCGACGCGGTCGGTCGCGATCTCGGCCTGGCCCTGCTCGACGCCCCGGCGGACTGGCTGGCCACGCTGCCGTACGACCTGACGCGCCGCCGGGTGGAGTTCACCACCTTGGCCGAGGCGCGCCGGCTGCGCGGTCCGGCGTTCGTCAAGCCGCCGGTGGACAAGGTGTTCGCAGCCCGGGTCCACCCGGACGGCTCCGCGCTGCCGGGCCCGGACGTTCTGGACGACGACACGCCGGTGCTGGTCAGCGAGGTGGTCCGGTTCGCGCGCGAGTACCGGCTGTTCGTGCTGGACGGGCAGGTTCGGACGGCGAGCCGCTACGCCGTGGACGGCGACCTGGACATGGCCGCCGACGACGAGTACGGCCCGGAGGTAGCGGCCTTCGCCGCCGACGTGCTGGCGGGCGCGGGCGGACTGCCGAGCGCGGTCGTGGTGGACGTCGGCCTCCTCGCCGACGGCGCCGGCTGGGCCGTGGTGGAGGCCAACGCCGCCTGGGCGAGCGGAGGTTACGCCTGCGACCCGGACCGAATCCTGGACGTGGTCCTGCGCGCCGCCGGCCCGGAGACCACCCTCACCGACGCCGACCGCCCCTACTGCCGCCCCCTGCCGACCATCGTGCGCTGAGCGAGCCCCGCCCACCGAAGGGCCGCCCCCAACCCGGGGCGGCCCTCGACAGCCCCGGCTCCGCCCCGCTGTCTCAGGCCCCGACCCCGCCGTCGAAGCCCCATCGCGAGGTATAGACGCGATGTATACGCTGAGAGTATTCTCCCGATCATGAGTGTTCCCCTCACCCTGCTCGGGCTCCTCGAACGCGAGCCGAGCCATGGATACGACCTCAAGCGCGACTACGACACCCTCTTCGGCCGCGGCAAGCCACTGCCCTTCGGTCAGGTGTACGCGACCCTCGGACGCCTCGCCCGGGACGGGAAGGTGGTGGTCGGCGAGGCGGAGCCGGGCGACGGTCCGGACCGCAAGCGGTACGTGATCACCGACGCCGGCGCAACCGAGTTCGAGACGTGGCTGGGCGAGCCGGTGGCGGCCGAACCGCACCTGCAGACCGTCCTGTTCACCAAGGTGGTGCTCGCCCTGATGCTCGGCCGCGACGCCGAGCGCTACCTGGACACCCAGCGCGCCGCCCACTTGGCCCGGATGCGCGAGCTGACCGAGGTCAAGCGGACCGGCAGCCTGGTCGACGCCCTGCTGGCCGACCACGGCCTGTTCCACCTGGAGTCGGACCTGCGCTGGATCGACCTGACCGCGGCCCGCCTGGACGCCCTGCGCACGGAGGTGACCACCCGATGACCGACACCAAGGGCACCGGCCCCGTCCTGGAGGCCGAGGGCGTCCATCTGTCCTTCGGCAGCACGCCCGCGCTGCGCGGCGCCGACTTAACGGTGGAGCGCGGCGAGATCCTCGCCGTGATGGGCCCGAGCGGCTCGGGCAAGTCGACCCTGCTGCACTGTCTGGCCGGGATCCTGGTCCCGGACGCGGGCGAGATCCGTTTCGACGGGCGCCGGATCGACGGCCTGGGCGAGTCCGAGCGCAGCGCGCTGCGCCGTGACCGCTTCGGCTTCGTCTTCCAGTTCGGCCAGCTGGTGCCGGAGTTGACGGCCGAGGAGAACGTCGCACTGCCGCTGCTGCTGGGCGGGATGCGCCGGGCGGCGGCCGTGCAGCGGGCCCGGAGCTGGTTCGGCCGGCTCGGCCTGGACGGCCTGGAGCAGCGCCGTTCCGGTGAGCTGTCCGGCGGTCAGGCCCAACGAGTGGCGCTGGCGCGCGGGTTGGTGGCAGAGCCGGAGATCCTGTTCACCGACGAGCCGACCGGTGCGCTCGACTCGCTGACCGGCGAGCAGGTGATGGCCCTGCTGGTGTCCGCCGCCCGGGAGCAGGGCACCACCGTGCTGCTGGTCACCCACGACGCCCGGGTCGCCGCGTACGCCGACCGCGAGGTCGTGGTCCGCGACGGCCGGGTGAACTCCTACTCCTCGCCGCGGGTGGGCTCATGATCCGCTTCGGCCTGCGGATGGCCGTGGCCGGCGGCCAGGAGGCGCTGGTCCGCCTGCTGGTCACGGCGTCCGCCGTGGGGCTCGGGGTGGCGCTGCTGCTGATCACCACCGCCGCGATCAACGGCACCAACAGCCAGAACGCCCGCTACGCGTGGTTCAATTCGGGCGTCGCATCGCCCGCGGACCACCCCGACAACACCAGCACCGCCAAGGACACCAAGGAGGCCAAGGACCCGCTGTGGTGGCTGGTCGAGGCCGACCACTTCGACGGGCGGACCATCGGCCGGGTGACCGTCGCCGCCACCGGGCCGGACGCCCCGCTGCCACCGGGGATGTCCCGGCTGCCCGGCCCCGGCGAGTACGTGGCGTCACCGGCGCTGGCGCGGCTGCTCGACGCCACGCCGCCGAGCGAGCTGGGCGACCGCTTCCCCGGTCACCTGGTCGACACCATCGGCCCGGCCGCCCTGCCGGCGCCCGACTCCCTGGTGGTCGTGATCGGCCGGACGCCCGCACAGGCCCAACAGCTGCCCGGCGTACGGCAGATCACCGCGATCCAGACGGTCTCGCCGAACCGCTGCGGCACCTGCCCGATCGGTATCAACGACAACGGCATCTCGCTGATCCTGGCGGTGGCCACGGGCGCGCTGATCTTCCCGGTACTGATCCTGATCGGCACCGCGACCCGGCTCTCCGCGGCCCGGCGCGAGCAGCGCTTCGCGGCGATGCGCCTGGTCGGGGCCACGCCGCGGCAGGTGGCGGTGGTCTCGGCGGTGGAGTCGACGGTGGCGGCCGCCGCCGGGGCGGTCCTCGGGTTCCTGCTCTTCCTGCTGGTGCGAGCGCCGCTGGCGGACATCCCCTTCACCGGCACCCGTTTCTTCCCCGCCGACTTCGCGCTGCGGCTGCCGGACGTGCTGCTGGTCGGGCTCGGCGTCCCGGTGGCGGCCGCGGTGGCCGCCCGGTTGGCGCTGCGCCGGGTGAACATCTCCCCGCTGGGCGTGTCCCTGCGGGTCACCCCGCGGCCGCCGCGGGCGTACCGCCTGATCCCGCTCGCGCTCGGACTCGGCGAGTTGGTGTTCTTCCTGGTCCGCCACCCGCCGACGGTGACCGCACAGATCTGGTCGTACCTGTCGGCGTTCCTGCTGATCATGGCGGGGCTGGTGGTCGCCGGCCCGTGGCTGACCATGGCGGGTGCCCGGGCGATGGCCCGCCGGACCCGGCGGCCGGCGGGGCTGATCGCCGCCCGACGGCTGGCGGACAACCCGGCGGCCGGCTTCCGGGCGATCAGCGGGCTGATCCTCGCGCTGTTCGTGACCAGCGCGACGGTGGGCATCATCACCACCATGGTCGACGAGCGCGGCCGGCCTCACGGGGGCACCAGGTACGCCAACGTGCTGCGCGCGGACTACACCGACGGGTACGACGAGCAGAACCGTCCGGCCGACACGGCCGATCCGATCGGGGACGACGCGGTGGCCCGGTTGCGGGCGATCCCGGGCGTGCGCGGAGTGCTGGTCGGCCACACCGACCCGGCCGCCGCTCCGGCCATGTACGACGGGGACCTGCACGTGCCGAACTACGTGGAGTGCGGCCAGCTCGCCGACGTCGCGTACTTCGGCACCTGTGAGCCCGGCGTCCGGGTCGCGGCGGTGCCGACGGTGTTCGGCGGCTGGCGCGACGTCTCGGCCGCGGTGTGGCCGGCCGCGCCCGTCGGGCCGGAGCAGGTGGCGCAGCTGCGCGTCACCCATGTGGTGGTGAACACCGACGGGTCGTCCGCGGCGCTGGAGCAGGCCCGGACGCAGCTCGCGGTCGACTTCCCGGGGCGGCGCGCCGCGATGACCCTCGGCGAGGTGGCGGTCGAGTCCTCGGCGCAGCTGGCCGGGTACCAGCGGCTGGCCGACGTGGTGATCGTCGCCGGGTTCCCGATCGCCGGCTGCAGCCTGGCGGTCAGTGTGGCGGGCGGTCTGAGCGAGCGCCGTCGCCCGTTCGGCCTGCTGCGGCTGACCGGGGTGCCGCTGCGGATGCTGCGCCGGGTGGTCGCGCTGGAGAGCGCCGTGCCGCTGCTGGCGGTGGCGGTGGTGGCGGTGGCGACCGGGCTGCTGGCCGCCGACCTGTTCCTGCGCTCGCAGCTCGACTACACGCTCCACCCGCCGGGGGTGGTGTTCTACCTGTTCGTGCTGGTCGGGCTGGCCGCCGCACTGGGGATCATCGCCGCCACCCTGCCACTGCTGAACCGGATCACCGGCCCGGAGACCGTCCGCAACGAGTGACCGTCCCCCGACCGGCGGCCCGTACCGCCTGACCGACCACGCACGAACCCGCCGCGCCGCCCCCGGGGAACCGATCCAGGGAGCGGCGCGGCGGTCGCCGTCAGCAAAGCCACCGTCGCCGGGCAGCCGTCACCGGGCCACCGCTACCGGGGACCCGACACCCGGTGCGCCCAGCGCACGGCGGGCGCCATCGCCAGGCCGGCGACGACGAACACCGCGCCCATCAGCGCCCAGCCGAGCAGCCCGTGGGTGATCACCACCGTGGTGACCAGCACCGGGCCGAGCATCATCGCGGCCGCCGTGCCGGTGTTGAAGACACCCTGGTACGCGCCGTGGGCGCCCTCCTCGGCCAGGTCGTAGCTGAGCGCCCAACCGCCGGCCTGGCTGAGCACCTCGCCGAGCGCCTGGAATCCGATGCCCGCCATCAGCAGCAGCGCGGCGGCCCACGCCGGCACCGAGCCGGCCAGCCACAGCACCAGGCAGGCGCCGGCCACCAGCAGCCCGCCGCGGGCGAACGCCCGGGCGGCCGCGGCGGGTTCCTCGGTGCCGCGGGTGGCCCGGACCTGGAGCAGGATCACCAGCGCGGTGTTGACCAGCATCGAGCCGGCCACCATCACCCGCGGCGCGGCGGTGTCCCGGACGATCCACAGCGGCACCCCGACCTCGATCATCGCGAACTGCAGGCAGAGGATGCCGTTCAGCACGGTGACGGTCAGGAAGGGCAGGTTGCGCAGTGCGGGGTTGCGTCCGCTCGCCCGGTCCGCGGCGGCGCCGGCCGCCGGACGCGGCGGGGTGGGCACGATCAGCCCGTACATCACCGCGACCAGCAGGAAGGAGAGCGCGTCGCCGAGCAGTCCGGCGAGGTACGCGGGCCGGGTGTCGGCCTGGAGGACGAGGGCGGCGAGCAGGGTGCCGACCGAGATGCCGACGTTGGTGACGGAGCGGAGGTAGGCGCGGCCGGCCACCCGCTGGTCGGCGGGGAGCACTTCGGCGTAGAGGGCGCCGCGGACCGCGGACCCGCCCCGGTCGGCGACGGCGACCACGCAGGCCAGCACCGTGAACGGGGCCAGTCCGTGCACCAGGGTGTAGCCGACGGTACCGGCGGCGAGCACCAGGTTGAGCGCGATCAGCACGGGCTTGGGCCCGAACCGGTCGGAGGCCCGCCCGGCGGGGAGGCCGGCCAGCACGCCGCAGACACCGGCGGCGGTGAGGACCGTGCCGACCTCGGTGACGCCGAAGTGCAGGACGCGGGTGAAGAAGAGGACGCCGAGGGTCATCGACAGGCCGCTGCCGATGGTGTTGACCATCGTGAGGGTGGCGAGTCGGCGGACCACCGGGTCGTGGTGGAGCAGCCGGGAGCGAAGGGTCGGACGGGCGGGCGGGGCTTGGTGTTCGGCGGTGGTGGCGGTCATGCGGTGATCAGATCGCTTACTCTCTACCGGGTGGTAGTGATTTAGCCCTGCACTGACGAATGGGGGGTCGAATGCACCGATTCCGGCTCGGGCTGGCCGATCTGGCGGCCGCTTCGTTCGCCTGCTCGCCGCTCCAGGAGGCGGTGCTCGGGCTGCGGATGTGGACCCATCCGGGGGTGTACGTGCACCAGACCCGGGCCTTCGAGCGGATCCGGCCGGAGTTCGAGCGCGCCGACACCGAACTGCTGCTCGCCCTGGTCGGCGGCAACCGCTTCGTCCCGGACTTCCTCACCCCGCGTCCCACCGTGCCGTTCCCGGACGTCGCGGCCGAGCTGGCCGCCGTCCGCGCGCTCGATCCGGCCCTGCTGCGCGCCGAGTTGGAGCTCACCCACCTGCCGCACCACGACGCGCTGCCCCCGGTGCTGGCGGCGGGGCTGGCCGACCCGGCGCGGCTGCTGGCCAGGATCGCCGACGCGCTGGAGGACTACTGGGAGCGCTGCCTGGCCCCGGAGTGGTGGCCGCGGGCCCGCTCGGTGCTGCACGCCGACATCGTGCACCGCTCGCGGATCCTCGCCGAGCGCGGCGCGGCGGCGCTCTTCACCGATCTGGACCGCCGACTCGTCTGGGAGGACGGCATCCTGACCCTCCGGCACGAGGCGTGGCCGGACGACGCGGACATCCTGGTCGAGGGTCGCGGCCTGGTCTTCACCCCGACCTGTTTCGCCCGCGGGGCGATCAGCTCGATCAACCCGGACCTGCCGCCGATGATCAGCTACCCGGCCCGGGGGCTGGCCACCATGGCGGGCCCGGTCGAACCGCCGCCCACCCCGCAGGCGCTCGGGCAGCTGATCGGCGCCCCCAAGGCCAGGCTGCTCGCCCTGCTGGACGAGCCGACCGCCACGGTGGAACTGGCCCGCCGGCTCGGTGTCACCCCGGGCGCGGTCAGTCAGCACCTCGCCGTGCTCGCCGCCACCCGGCTGGTCACCCGCGCCCGGCACGGCCGGGTGGTGCTGTACGCGCGCAGCCCGCTCGCCGAGCAACTGCTCCAGTAGACGTCAGGCATCAAGGAGCCAAGGCGTCAACTGCACTGAACCGACGGCCTGTTGACGAACAGGTCCAGACCACCCTACCCTGCCTGTGGCTCCCGGCACCCCTGGACGGATCCCCCACACCAGACAGGGAGTACCGATGCACGTCCGGTTCCGCCACCGCGCCCGAGCACGCCTGCTGGCCCTGCTCGCCACGCTCGCCATGCCGTTCGCCCTGCTCACCGCCGCCCCCGCGCACGCCGCGGGCAGCCTCACCGCCGCCTTCACCAGCGCCGACAACGGCTCCTGGTGGAAGGGCACGTACGTGGTCCGCAACGACGGCGCCTCCGCCGTGACCGGCTGGACGCTGGAGTTCGACCTGCCCGCCGGCGTCACCGTCTCCAGCAGCTACAACGGCCAGGCCACCGTCACCGGCCGGCACGTCAGCGCCACCAACGCCTACTACAACGGCACGGTCCAGCCGCACGCCACCACCGAGCCGTACAGCTTCTGGTTCGTCGCCACCGGGCCGATCGGCGCGCCGCTCAACTGCCGTATCAACGGCGACAAGTGCGACGGCAGCCCGGACGTGCCGCCGGGCGCGCCGGCCGCCCCGACCGTGGTGGACACCACCGCGCACACCGTCTCGCTGAGCTGGGGTGCCGCCACCGCCGGGGACTTCCCCGTCACCTCGTACGAGGTCCTCAGCGGCTCCACCGTGCTCGCCACCGCGACCACCACCGCCGTCACCGTCACCGGCCTCACCCCGGCCACCACGTACGCGCTGAGCGTGCGCGCCAGGGACTCCCGCGGCAACACCGGCCCGGCGAGCCCGCCGGTCACCGCCCGCACCGTCGACCCCGCCTCCGACACCGTGCCGCCGAGCACCCCCGGCCACCTCCGCTCCACCGCCGTGACCAGCACCGCGGTCTCGCTCGCCTGGGACGCCGCCACCGACAACCAGCGGGTCGCCGCCTACGACCTCTACCAGGGCGCCACCCTGGTACGGACCGTCACCACCACCAGCGCCACCGTCGACCAGCTCTCCCCCGCCACCGCCTACACCTTCACCGTCCGGGCCCGCGACGCCGCCGACAACGCCTCCGCCGCCTCCGCCCCGCTCACCGTCACCACCGGCGACCTGGCCGGGTCGGGCAAGTACACCCGGGTCGGCTACTTCACCCAGTGGGGCATCTACGGCCGCCAGTACTTCGTCAAGAACCTCGACACCTCCGGCAGCGCCGCCAAGCTCGACATCGTCAACTACGCCTTCGAGAACATCGACCCGGTCAACCTGACCTGCCTCGCCGGCGTCACCAAGGGCACCACCGCGAACCCGCAGGACCCCGACCAGGGCACCGGCGCTGGCGACGCCGACGCCGACTACTCCCGGCCGTTCAGCGCCGCCCAGTCGGTCGACGGCGTCGCCGACGACGGCTGGGCCCCGCTGCGCGGCAACCTCAACCAGCTGAAGAAGCTCAAGGCCAAGTACCCCGCCCTCAAGGTCGTGGTCTCGCTCGGCGGCTGGACGTACTCCAAGTACTTCTCCGACGCCGCCGCCACCGACGCCTCCCGCAAGAAGCTGGTCTCCTCCTGCATCGACATCTGGATCAAGGGCAACCTGCCGCTCTACAACGGCGCCGGCGGCCCCGGCACCGCCGCCGGGATCTTCGACGGCATCGACCTCGACTGGGAGTGGCCCGGCTCCCCCGACGGACACGCCGGCAACCACTGGTCCGCCGCCGACAAGGCCAACCTGACCGCCCTGCTGGCCGAGTTCCGCCGCCAGCTCGACGCGCTCGGCGGGCCGCACCGGCTGCTCACCGCCTTCACCCCGGCCGACCCGGGCAAGATCTCCCAGGGCTGGGACCTCGCGCAGATCTTCCAGTCCCTGGACGTCGCCAACGTGCAGGGCTACGACTTCCACGGCGCCGGCAGCGACAACTCCTGGGAACCGGGCCGCACCGGGCACCAGGCCAACCTCTGGACCGACGCCCAGGACCCGTACGGCTTCCACTTCTCCGTCGACAACGCCGTGCAGGCCTACCTCGGCGCCGGCGTCAACCCGCGCAAGCTCACCATCGGCTTCCCGTTCTACGGCCGCGGCTGGCAGGCCGTCACCGACGGCGGGGTGCACGGCGAGTGGCAGGCGGCGAACGGTGCCGCCCCCGGACAGTTCCAGGAGGAGGCCGGCACCCGCGGCTACAACAACCTGATCACCAGCGTGCCCAATCTGACCGTCTACCACGACGCCCAGTCGGTCTCCACGTACGGCTACACCGGCGCCGGCGGCCAGTGGTGGACCTTCGACGACCCCTGGTCGATCGGCCAGAAGACCGCCTACCTGAAGTCGAAGAACCTGCTCGGCGCGATGATCTGGGAGATGTCCGGGGACACCCCGTCCGGCACCCTGATCAACGCCCTGGACGCCGGCCTCAAGTAGCGGCATCCCCTCGGAGGTACGGCTACCCCAGGGGCGCGGGGAACTGCGCGCAGCGGAAGGTACGGGCCGAAATCCTCCCGCCCCACCCGCCGTCCGGCTCGCGCCACCACGAGTGGGCCTCGCAGTTCCCCGAGCCCCCAGCGGGACTACCGCCCGGCGACCGCCGCCAGGCGCCTCGCCGCGCCGTAGTCCCGCATGATCTGCGCGAACGTCGTGTGCCCCTGCGTGGTCCGGGCGAACGCCCGCCACGCGGGGTTCACCAGGCAGACGGCGGCGTGGAACATGTGCGGCCGCTTCTCGAAGGCGGCCAGCATGACCTTGCCGGCCCGCATCTCCACGCCCAGGCCCGCCTTGATCGCGAACGCGTAGTTGAGCGCCTGGCGCCGCACGTCCGCCGCCCCGCCGGCCTCGGCGACCCGGACCGCCCACTCGCCGGCCAGCCGGCCGGACCGCAGCGCGTACGAGATGCCCTCGCGGGTCCACGGCTCCAGCAGGCCGGCCGCGTCGCCGGCGACCAGCACCCGGCCGCGCGAGAGCGGCGAGTCCTCGGCCCGGCAGCGGGTGAGGTGGCCGGACTCCACCAGCGGCGTGAAGCCGGACAGGCCGAGCCGCCGGATGTAGTCCTGCAGGTACTTCTTGGTCGCCTCGCCGTCGCCGCGCGCCGAGATGACGCCGACGGTCAGCGTCCCGGAGTCGGTCTTGGGGAACACCCAGCCGTACGAGCCGGGGAGCGGGCCCCAGTCCAGGTGGATGGTGCCGGCCCAGTGCCGGGCGACGGCCTCGGGGACGGGGATCTCGGCCTCCAGCCCGAGGTCGATCTGGTCGAACTCGACGCCGACGTGGCGGCCGATCCGGCTCGCCGAGCCGTCGGCGCCGACCACGGCGCGGGTCTCGATCCGGCGGCCGTCGGAGGTGGTGACGAGGACCGTCCGGGCGTCGCCGTCCTGCTGCTCGACGCCGGTGACGGTGACACCGGTGGCCAGCACGGCGCCAGCCTGCTCGGCGGCCTGCACCAGGCGCAGGTCGAACTCGTCCCGGTTGACCAGGCCGAACAGCATCCGCTTGGAGCGGCGGGTACGGGTCAGCCGGCCGTTGAGGGCGAAGGTGACGTTGTGGATCCGGTCCTGGAGCGGGAGCTTGAAGTCCTTCGGCAGGCTGTCCCGGGACGGGCCGATGATGCCGCCGCCGCAGGTCTTGTAGCGGGGGTGCTCGGCCTTGTCGAGCAGCAGCACCCGGCGCCCGTGCCCGGCGGCGGCGTACGCGGCCGAGGAGCCGGCCGGACCGGCGCCGACCACGACCACGTCCCAGACGCCGTCGAGCAGGTCGGGGCCGTCGTCCTCGGCCACGACGGCGGCTTCGGCGTCCGAATCGTCGGCGTCGGCATGAGCGTCGGAAGCGCCGTCGGCATCGACCGCGGCGGCCTCGGCGGCGGCCTCGGCGGAGGTGTCTGCGGGTTCGACCGGGCCGGCGGCCTCGGCGGGCTCGGCGGGGTCGCGGTCCAGGGAGCTACCGGTGTCAGTCACGATCGCCCATCCTAGTCAACCCTCCCCGGCCCACCACCAGACACGGCCCGTCATCGGGGCAGGTCGTGCACCTATGATCGGACATACCGTTCGAAACCACCTCCGGAGCCCTGATGACCCACCAGCAGCTCGCCGCGGCCGTCCGATCCCTGATGCCGCGGGCCCATTCCGACCTGGCCGAGCTGGTCGCCTTCCCCTCGGTCGCCGACCCCCGCCAGTTCCCGGTCGAGGAGTGCCGGAAGGCGGCCCGGTGGGTCGCCGACGCGTTCGCGGCCGAGGGCCTGACCGGCGTGCGACTGCTGGACACCCCGGACGGCACCCAGTCCGTCTACGCCGAGCTGCCCGGCCCGGCCGGCGCCCCCACCGTGCTGCTCTACTCGCACTACGACGTGCAGCCCCCGCTGGACGAGGAGGCGTGGCTGAGCCCGGCGTTCGAACTGACCGAGCGCGAGGGCCGCTGGTACGGCCGCGGCGCCGCCGACTGCAAGGGCAACATCCTGATGCACCTGACCGCCCTGCGTGCGCTGCGCCAAGTGGACGGCGGCTTCCCGGTCGGGCTGAAGGTCATCGTCGAGGGCTCGGAGGAGCAGGGCACCGGCGGTCTGGAGCGCTACGCCGAGGCCCACCCGGAGCTGCTGGCGGCGGACGTGATCGTGATCGGCGACACCGGCAACACGGCGCCGGGCGTGCCCACCGTGACGGCCACCCTGCGCGGCATGACCGTGGTCGAGGTGTCGATCACCACCCTGGCCGGCAACCTGCACTCCGGCGCCTTCGGCGGGGCCGCTCCGGACGCGCTGCAGGCGATGATCCGGGTGCTCGGCACCCTGCACGACGAGCACGGCGACGTCTCCGTTCCGGGCCTCGTCTCGGACCGGACGTGGGCGGGCGCCCCGTACGAGGAGGAGCGCTTCCGCGCCGACGCCCGGGTGCTGGACGGGGTCGCGCTCACCGGTACCGGCACGGTCGCCGACCGCCTGTTCGCCCGGCCGTCGATCACCGTGCTCGGCATCGACGCCCCGCCGGTGATCGGCGCCACCTCCTCGGTGCAGGCGAGCGCCCGGGCGCTGGTGAGCCTGCGGGTGCCGCCGGGCATGGAGCTGAAGGCGGCGCAGCAGGCGCTGGCGGCGCACCTGGAGGCGGCGGTCCCGGGCGGCGCGCAGGCCCATGTGCAGGTGCTCAGCGGCGGCGAGTCCTTCGAGGCGGACCTGAGCGGCCCGGCGTACGAGGCGATGGGCGCGGCGATGCGGCAGGCGTTCGGCCGGGAGATGGTGGCGGCGGGCGAGGGCGGATCGATCCCGCTCTGCAACACGCTGCGGACCCTCTACCCGCAGGCGGAGATCATCCTGATCGGCGTGGAGGATCCGACCACGCAGATCCACGCGGTCAACGAGAGCGTCGACCCGGCGGAGCTGGAGCTCATGGCCCTCACCGAGGCGCTCTTCCTCCAGGAGTACGCGAGCCGCCGCTCCGCCTGATCGATCGTCAACTCAGTGGCTGATAACCGCCGTTGACACTGAGCTCGCGGCACCGGTAAATCTTTGCCCATCCGATACATAACACTGTTACGTATGGAGGGGTCACCATGAAGCTGCGCCGCGCGGCCACCGCGTTCGCACTCGTCGCCGCCTCGGCGGCCGTCGCCGTCGCACCCCAGACGGCGACGGCCGCCGCCAACTGCTCCTACACGTTCAGCAACCAGACCCCGCTGGTGGACCTGGGATCCGCCACCTACCAGGGCCAGTCCGGCGGCCTCTACCCCGGCGCGAGCAACACCCGGCCGGCCGCCCACACCCAGGCGGGCAAGGACATCGCGCTGAACCACGTGCTCCCGCGCAACGCCGCCGGCCAGGTCGACCTCGTCAACGGCAAGGTGGTGCTGATCTCGATCGGCATGTCCAACACCACGCAGGAGTTCCAGGCCTTCATCGCCAAGGCCAGGCAGTACCCCAACCTCAACACCCACCTGGTCATCGTCGACGGTGCCCAGGGCGGCCAGGACGCCCACGCCTGGGCCGACCCGGCCAACGCCACCTGGTCCGTCCTGGCCAACCGGCTCGCCACCGCCGGCGTCACCGCCGCCCAGGTGCAGGCCGTCTGGATCAAGGAGCAGTACATCGGCGACAACCTCGGCGCCTTCCCGGCCGGCGCCCAGAGCCTGCGCGACACCCTGGCCACCATCGCCCGCAACGCCCGTGCCAAGTACGCCAACCTGGCGCTCGGTTACGTCGCCAGCCGGATCTACACCTACGACTCCACCCGCAGCGCGGGCGCGTACCAGCAGGGCTTCGCCGTCAAGTGGCTGATCGAGCAGCAGATCAACGGCGACCCCACCCTCTCCTACGGCGCCGGCGGCGTCGCCCCCTGGCTCTCCTGGGGCCCGTACATGTGGGCCGACGGGCTCGGCTCGGACGGCGTGGCCGGCGGGATCCCCGGGCGCAGCGACGGCCTGGAGTGGAAGTGTTCCGACCTGGAGTCCGACGGCGTGCACCCCGGGCCTACCGGGGAGCAGAAGGTCGCCAATATGCTGCTCAATCAGTTCAGCACGGACGAGACCACCGTCTCGTGGTTCACCAAGTAACCCGCCACGGAGGCCAATTCCCATGCCGCACATCGCCGTACCCGAGAACAGGCCCGGCATCCGCGGGCTGATGGCCAGCAAGCCGTCGTCCGGCCGCAAGCTCAGCGAACTCGCGCAGCAGCTGCTGCGCGGCGACTCCCCGCTCACCCCCGGCGAACGCGAACTGATCGCCGCCTACGTCTCCACCCGCAACGAGACCCGCTACTGCGCGGGTTCGCACGGCGCGGCCGCCGCGCACGCGCTCAGCGGCGGCGACTACACCGTGGTCGACGCGGTCCGCCTCGACCTGGCCACCGCACCGGTCAGCGCCAAGCTGCGCGCGCTGCTGGAGCTGGCGGGTCAGGTCCAGGTCAGCGGCCTGGCCGTCACGGAGGAGCACATCGCCGCCGCCCGCGCCGAAGGGGCCGACGACGAGACCATCCACGACACCGTCCTGATCGCGGCGGCATTCTGCATGTACAACCGCTACGTCGACGGGCTCGCCGCGATCACCCCCGACGACCCGGCCGTCTACGACGAGATCGGCGAGAACCTCGCCGCCAAGGGCTACCTGTCCTGACCCGCGCCGACCGCCGCGGCCCCGGACGGCCCGTGCCGTCCGGGGCTCCGGCCCACCGCCCGACGGACGCCAGCAGCGCCGCGCCGACCGCCGCCCCGGCGCCCGCGCCGAAGCACAGCTCGTCGATCCACCCGCGCTCGCGCCGGGCCAGCCGGTGGCCGGCGCCCAGCAGCGCCGAGCCGCCGAGCACCGCGGCCGTCCGGCCGTCCACCGCCCGCGGCGGCCCGTACCGGCGGGCCAGCACGGCCAGGCCGAGCAGTGAAGTGCCGTACTGCAGCACGGTGTACAGCGGCACCCCCGCCACCGGCCGGGCCAGCATCGGCAGTACGCGGACCCCGGCCCGGCCCTCGTGGGTGAACGCGTCCCAGCCCAGGTGGGTGGCGGCGCCGAGCGCCGCCGACACCGCGAACCAGCCCGGCCGCCCGAACTCCCCCGGCACCCGCCACAGCGCCCGCGCGCCCGCCACCACCGCCGCGCTCAACGCCACGTCCACCGTCGGCGCGGCCCACCAGCGGTGCGTGAGGCACCCGTACCGGTAGGTGCCGCGCAGCAGCGAGTCGGCAAAGTACGGCAGGTCGGGCACCATCGCCCCGGTCACCAGCCCGGCGGCCACCAGCTGCCCGCGCCCCCGGCCGTCCCGCACCAGCGGCAGGACGGCGGCGACGTGGCTGAGCGTGAACGGCACCCTCCCATCCTCGCGGCCCGCACGCCGGGGCGCAGGCCGGCCGGAACGGGCGCGCACCCGGGCGGTCCGGGCGCCGCCACCACGCCGCCACCACACCACCGCGCCGCCACCGCGCCGCGCGCCCGGCGCCCGGCCTGCGGCTCAGCCCGCCGCGGCGGCGCCGATCCCGGCCGGCACGCCCGCCTCGAGGTAGCGCAGTTCACCGCGCTCGCGGGCCTCCAGCGCGGCGGCGAGCCGGCGGTGGCGGGTCGGCGGGAGCAGCGTGGCGGCCTCGTCCAGGGTGACGAAGCGCCAGCTGCGCAGTTCGTCGGCGGGCAGCCGCAGGCGGGTGGCGTCGCCGCCGAGGCGGCCGCCGTCGTACACCAGGCGCAGGCCGCCGCGGCCGGGCCCGGTGCCGGGCTCCCAGTCGACGGTGACCAGCCGGAGCGCGTCCGCCTCCAGGTAGAGCCCGAGCTCCTCGGCGGCCTCGCGGACGGCCGCGTCGGTGGGTGCCTCGCCGCGTTCGACGACGCCGCCGGGGAACTCCCAGAAGGGCTTGTACACCGGGTCGACCAGCAGGACCCGGTCGTGGTCGTCGAAGAGCAGGACGGCGGCGGCCACGGTGTCGGCGACGGCGTCGCTGCTGCGGACGATCGGGCAGCGGGCGCTGCCGTCCCGGACCAGCTCGGCCAGCCGTTCGGCGGTCTGCCGGGGGGTGAGTCCGGCGGTGTCGACCAGTTGGGCGTCGCGGGCCAGCCAGCGCCGCGCGGTGCGGTACCTGGACAGGTGTTCCAGGCTCCACTGCCGGATCCGGGCGGTGGCCTGCGGATCGCCCGGGCAGTCGTCCCGGTCTCTGATCCGTTGCTGCAGGATCGTTTCCGCAGGATCCAGTACCAGATGGTGCACGGCGAGGCCGCGGGCGGCCAGCGCGCCGAATATCTCGTCCCGGTAGTCCTCGCGCAACAGGGTCATCGGCACCACCAGCGGCCCCGGCACCTCGGCGAGCAGCGCGGCCGCGACCTCCGGCACCAGCCGCCGCCAGGACGGCAGGTCCTGGAAGTCCGAGACCGGCGCCATCCGGTCGGCGGGCAGCAGCCGCCGCAGACCGTCACCGACCAGCTCGGGATCGAACAGCAGACTCCCGGGCAGCAGCTCCACCAGTTCCCGGCAGGCAGTCGTCTTGCCCGCACCGAATGTCCCGTTGACCCAGACGATCACAGCTTCCCCTGCCCTCGGCTCGCCCCGGCGGCGAACCCCGCCGGGCGGCTGAGGCCGTGCCCGGCCCCCACGCCACCGGAGGTGGTACCCGCGCCGCCCCGGTCCCCATGCCTGCGGCCCCGCCGGGCGCCCCGCGGACCGTCGCCCGTCGGCCGCCCGGCACATGCCACCGGCGTGGCGCCCGGTTCCGCACTAGCCCAAGTCCAGCAGCTGCTTCTTCAGCACCTTGCCCATCGCGTTGCGCGGCAGCTCCGGGACCAGCACCACCCTCCGGGGCCGCTTGTGCACCGAGAGCCGCTCGGCCACGAACGCGGTCAACTGCTCCCCGGTGACCGGCCCGTCCGCCATGACGTACGCCACCACGACCTGCCCGAGGTCGCCGTCGGGGGCGCCGACCACGGCCGCGTCGGCGACCGCCGGGTGGTCGCGCAGGGCGGCCTCCACCTCGCCGGCGCCGATCCGGTAGCCGCCGCTCTTGATCAGGTCGACCGAGGCGCGGCCGACGATCCGGTGGAAGCCGTCCGGGCCGATCACGGCCACGTCGCCGGTGCGGAACCAGCCGTCGGCGGTCCAGGCCTCGGCGTCGGCATCCGGCCGGTTGAGGTAGCCGCGGAACAGGGTCTCCCCGGCGACCTGCAGTTCTCCGACGCTCTCCCCGTCGTGGGGGACGGCGCCGCCGTCCTCGCCGACCAGGCGGGTCCGCACCCCGGCCAGCGGCAGCCCGACGCTGCCGGGCCGGCGCTCGCCGTCGGCGCGGGTGGAGACGGTGATCAGCGACTCGGTCATCCCGTACCGCTCGATCGGGGCCCGCCCGGTCAGCGCGGTGAGCTGCTCGAAGACCGGGACCGGCAGCGGGGCGCTGCCGGAGACCAGCAGCCGGGCGGCGCCGAGTTCGCGGGCCGCACCGTGGTCGGCGGCCAGCCGGGACCAGACGGTCGGTACGCCGAAGTACAGGCTGCCGCGCGCGCCGGCGTACCCGCCGGGTGTGGGGCGCCCGGTGTGCACCAGGCGACTGCCGGTGCGCAGTGCGCCGAGCACGCCGAGCACCAGGCCGTGCACGTGGAACAGCGGCAGGCCGTGCACCAGGGTGTCCTCGGCGGTCCACTGCCAGGCGTCGGCGAGGGCGTCCAGGTCGGCGGCGACCGCGGCGTGCGGGATCACCGCGCCCTTGGGCGCGCCGGTGGTGCCGGAGGTGTAGAGCACGAAGGCGGTGGTGTCCGGGGTGGGCTCGGCGGCCGCGGGGGCCGCGGCGCCCGCGCGCGCCGCCAGGTCGACCGGAAGCAGCCCGATCCCGGCCCCGGCCTCCGTCGGGTCGGTGTCCGCGTCCTCGCCGCCGACCGCCAGCAGGGCGGCGCCGGAGTCGCGCAGGATGTGCGCCCGCTCCTTGGGCCCCGAGTCGGGCGGCAGCGGTACCACCGGCACGCCCGCGAGCAGGCCGCCGACCACGGCGGCCACCGTCTCCAGCGTCGGCCGGGCCAGCACCGCCAGCGCCGTCGCCCCGGCGGCCCGCTCGGCGACCGCCCCGGCCGCACCGAGCAGCCCCTCCCACGAGGACGACCGGCCGTCCATCACCACCGCGTCGCCCCGGTCGCCGTACCCGCCCTCAAGTGCCGTCAGCAGTCCCATGCCGCAGACTCTACGCAGCCCGTGACCGTACGGCGGCGGGGAGCGCCGGTGCGGGCCGCCTCCGGAGCCCGGTCCCGACACACCGTCAGCACCGGATCCGACCTGCACCGTTACCGAATCCGGGGAATTCCTTTACCCGAATCGGTGGCCGATCAGGGCCATGCCGACCACCCCGGTCCGGCTATGGCTAGGGGGACCGTGCTGCCGATGGGATAGGGGCGCCGGCCGTTCGGCCGGTTTCCGCCTTCCATGGGAGTCTCCTTGGGCATCACCCCCGCCTCCGCGGGCCCCCGACGCTCCACCACGGTTCGCGCCCTCGCGCTCCTCGCCGTCGGGGCCACCGCCCTGACCGGTGCCACCGCCACCGCGCAGACCCTCTCCGGCCGGGGCCACTCGCCCTTCCACCTGCGTCCGGCCTCCGCCGGCCACATCGACGCGGTCGGCCGTACGGCTCCGATATCCACCTCCGACTGCGTGTCGCAGATCGGAATCCACTGCTACTCGCCGCTGCAGTACCGGGCCGCCTACAACCTGGGCCCGCTCTACCAGCAGGGCGTCACCGGCAAGGGCCGGACGATCGTCATCGTCGACTCCTTCGGCTCGCCGACGATCCAGCACGACCTCGAGGTCTTCGACAAGCAGTGGGGTCTGCCCGACACCAACGTCGACGTGGTCAAGTGGGGCAACGTGCCGCCCTTCGACCCGACCAACCCGGACCACACCGGCTGGGCCGGCGAGACCACGCTGGACGTCGAGTACGCCCACGCGATCGCCCCGGACGCCCACATCGTCCTGGTGGAGACCGGCGTCGCCGAGACCGAGGGCGTCACCGGCCTGCCCGAGATGATGGACGCCGAGAAGGCGTACATGCAGCACCACGACGTCGACGTGATCTCGCAGAGCTTCGGCGCCACCGAGAACACCTTCCCCGGCTACGACAAGGGGAACTTCAAGTCGATCAACGACCTGCGCTACGCGTTCAAGTTCGCCGCCGCCAAGGACGTCACCGTGCTCGCCGCCTCCGGCGACAACGGCGCCACCGACGCCATGGAGAACGGCAGCGACCTGTACCCGTACAAGGTCAACTCCTGGCCGTCCGCCGACCCGCTGGTCACCTCCGTCGGCGGCACCGAGCTGACCCTCGACAACGACGGCAAGCGCACCGCCCCGGACAAGGTCTGGCACGACGACTACGGCGCGGCCGGCGGCGGCGTCTCCGGCGTCTTCGAGCGCCCCTGGTACCAGCTGGGCGTCGCCGGCGTGACCGGCAACCACCGCGGCACCCCGGACATCTCGATGAGCGCGGCCGTCGACGGCGCCGCCTGGACCTACGAGTCCTACGACCCCACCCGGGTCGGCTGGCACCTGACCGGCGGCACCAGCGAGGCCACCCCGATCTTCTCGGGCATCGTGGCGCTCGCCGACCAGCTCGCCGGCCACCGCCTGGGCCAGCTCAACTGGCGGATGTACGCGCTCAGCGGCCTGCCCTCGCAGTGGAGCGGCATCGTCGACGTCACCGCCGGTGACAACTCCTGGGACAAGGTGACGGGCTACCAGGCGACCAAGGGCTACGACCTCGCCTCGGGCCTCGGCACCATCGACGCCAACCGCTTCGTCCGCGCCCTCGCCGGCCGGTAGGCACCCGCTGCAGAACCTGCCCCACCTGTACGCCGAAGGGCGCGGTACCCGGACGTTCTCCGGGTACCGCGCCCTTCGGGCGTTCAGCTGCTGGGCCGATCAGCCCTTGCGCGCCTTGACCTCACCGGTGAGCTGGGGGAGGACGGTGAAGAGGTCGCCGACGATGCCGTAGTCGACGAGTTCGAAGATGGGGGCCTCGGGGTCCTTGTTGACCGCGACGATGGTCTTCGAGGTCTGCATGCCGGCCCGGTGCTGGATCGCGCCGGAGATGCCGGCGGCGATGTACAGCTGCGGGGAGACCTGCTTGCCGGTCTGGCCGACCTGGTTGGTGTGCGGGTACCAGCCGGCGTCGACCGCGGCGCGGGAGGCGCCGACGGCGGCGCCGAGCGCGTCGGCGAGGTCCTCGACCACGCCGAAGCCCTCGGCGGCGCCGACGCCGCGGCCGCCGGAGACCACGATCGCGGCCTCGGTCAGCTCGGGGCGGCCGGAGGACACCCGCGGGGTGCGGGCGGTGACGGTGGCGGCGTTGCCGGTGAACGCGACCTCGACCGCCTGGACGGTGCCGGCGGCGGGGGCCGGCTCCGGGGCGACGGCGTTCGGCTTGACGGTGATGACCGGCGCGCCGTGGGTGACGGTGGACTTCACCTGGAAGGAGGCGGCGAACACCGACTGGGTGGCGACCGGGCCGCTCGCGCCGGCCTCCAGGTCGACCGCGTCGGTGATCAGGCCGGAGCCCAGCCGCAGGGCGACGCGGGCGGCGATCTCCTTGCCCTCGCCGGAGGAGGTCACCAGCACCGCGCCGGCGCCGGTGGCCTTCGCGATCTGGGTCAGCGCGTCGACCTTGGGGACGACGAGCTGCGCGGTGAACTCGGGGGCGTCGGCGGTGTGGACGGTGGCGGCGCCGTACTCGGCGGCCTTGGCGGCGATCGCCGCCGCGTTGTCGCCGGCGCCGAGGACGACGGCGGCGGGGGTGCCCAGGCGGCGGGCGAGGGTGAGCAGCTCGAGGGCGGGCTTGCGCACCTGGCCGTCGGCGTGGTCGACCAGGACGAGGATCTCGGTCATGTCGTGGCTCTCTTCTTCTTGTCCGGGGTCCCGGTCAGATGAACTTCTGCTCGGCGAGGAACGCGGCGAGCTGCTTGCCGCCCTCGCCCTCGTCGGTGACGATCGTGCCCTTGGAGCGCGGCGGGCGGGCGGTGACGGTCTCCACCTTCGTCCAGGCGCCGGCCAGGCCCACCGCGTCGGCGTCGATGCCCAGGTCGTCCAGGTCCAGCGACTGCACCGGCTTCTTCTTCGCGGCCATGATGCCCTTGAAGGAGGGGTAGCGGGCCTCGCCGGACTGGTCGGTGACCGAGACGACGGCGGGCAGCTGGGCCTCGACCTGCTCGGAGGCGGCGTCGCCGTCGCGGCGGCCCTTGACGGTGGTGCCCTCGACGCTCACCTCGGACAGCAGGGTGGCCTGCGGCACGCCCAGGCGCTCGGCCAGCAGCGCGGGCAGCACGCCCATGGTGCCGTCGGTGGAGGCCATGCCGCACACGACCAGGTCGAAGCCGACCTGCTCCAGGGCCTTCGCCACGATCGCGGAGGTCGCGATCACGTCCGAGCCGTGGATGTCGTCGTCGTTCACGTGGACGGCCTTGTCCGCGCCCATCGACAGCGCCTTGCGCAGCGCGTCCTTCGCGTCGTCCGGACCGACCGTGAGCACGGTCACCTCGGCGTCCCCGGACGCCTCCGCGATCCGCAGCGCCTGCTCGACGCCGTACTCGTCCAGCTCCGACAGGAGGCCGTCCACGCCCTCCCGGTCGGTGGTGGTGTCGTCCGCGAAGCGACGGTCACCGGTCGCGTCGGGCACGTACTTCACACAGACAACGATCCTCAAGCTCACGGCCTGTCTCCTGTACTGGTCTCGTCCGGCGGCTGCGGCTGTGCAAGTTGGGTGGCACACGCACCAGCCCCGCGTGGAGCGGCGTGCGCCGGTGCCCGTCCGGAACTCCCGGCAGCATACTCGCGAGTAGCTTAGCCGTCACTACTGGCCAGTAGCTTACGCTCCCGCCGCCGGGACCCGACGGCTGCACCGCCGTCTGCGCCCATCCTGCCCCAGCCCGGCACCCTTACCACCTGACAGGGCGGCAGATCGGCTGTGAGATTGATCCACCCCGAGCGCAAACCCGGACAGGACGGGCACGATCACCGATCCGCCGACGCGTCCTCGGGGGACTGCAGCGCCACCCCGAGCGCCGCGATCACATCGACCCTCCGCGGCTGCCCGGCCGCCCGGCGGACCACCCGTCCCCCGGCGTCCAGCACCAGCACCGTCGGCGTCCGCTCCACCGCGAGCCGCCGTACCAGCTCCAGATTGGCCTCGGCGTCCACCTCGACGTGCGCCACCCCAGGCACCATCGCGCCCACCTCGGCCAGCGTCCGCCGCGTCGCCCGGCACGGCTGGCAGAACGACGTGGAGAACTGCACCAGCGTCGCCCGCTCCCCCAGCTCCGCGCCCAGCTCGACCGCCGACAACCGCACCGCTCCGCCCTCCACCACGTCCTGCCGCTCACTCCTCCCCCAGTCTGCGCCACCGGCCGCGCCGACCCTCCGCCGGGCCCTCGCCCCCGCCGTTTCGACCCCACATGAGGCAGATCTCCCCCGCCCGAACCTGGCCGCCGGACGGCCGAGCGTGACAGACCGTGCCCCTTCGGGGGATCATCTGGGTGAAACACACCCGTGGCCGCCGCGGCGTGCCGCGACCTCGCCGGCCCCAGCCACGCCCCGGGTACCACCGGACCGGGCCCCAGGCCCGTGGGAAGTAGGACTGACCGTGGCTGAGTTCGTGTACCCGCCGGTGATCCGCGCCGCCATCACCGCATTCAAGGCTCTGGACCTGCGGATCGAGATCGTCGGCGCCGAGCACATCCCCGCCACCGGTGGCGCCGTCCTGGTCAGCAACCACATCAGCTACCTCGACTTCCTCTTCGCCGGCCTCGGCGCCTACAAGGGCGGCAAGCGCAAGACCCGCTTCATGGCGAAGGACGACGTCTTCAAGCACGCGATCTCCGGCCCGCTGATGCGCGGCATGAAGCACATCTCCGTCGACCGCACCGACGGACAGCCCGCCTACGACGAGGCCGTCAAGGCCCTCCGCGAGGGCGAGGTGGTCGGTGTCTTCCCCGAGGCCACCATCAGCCGCTCCTTCACCCTCAAGAAGTTCAAGACCGGCGCCGCCCGGATGGCCGCCGACGCCGGCGCCCCGCTGCTGCCCGTCGTCCTCTGGGGCACCCAGCGCCTGTGGACCAAGGGCCGGCCCAAGAACCTCACCAAGCGCCACGTCCCGGTCACCATCCTCATCGGCGAGCCGATCGAGCTCACCCCCCAGGACAAGCCGGTCATGGTCACCCGCCGCCTCCGCGCCGCGATGACCGAGATGCTCGACCGCGCCCAGCGCGAGTACCCGGTCAAGCCCGCCGGCCCCGACGACACCTGGTGGCAGCCCGCCCACCTCGGCGGCACCGCCCCCACCCCCGAGGTCGCCGAGGCCGAGGACGAGGCCGAGGCCGCCGCCAAGGCCGAACGCCGCGCCCAGGGCTGACCCGGACTCACCCCGGACCCCCTCCGTACGGCCGGCGGCCCGCCCGCCCCCGTCGAAATCCCGTCACCCCACGCTCCGCAATCTCGCCATCCGCCCCGGCCGGGCCCTCGGCCGGGGTAGACCTGGAGGCGTCCACACCCCGGAACCGCCTCGCGAGGAGCGTCCATGACCGGAACCCCGCAGATAACCCACCGCGTCGTCGAATCCACCGGCGGCCTGCCCCTGCACATCGCCGAAGCTGGCAGCGGCCCGCTCGTCCTGCTGCTGCACGGCTTCCCCGAGAGCTGGTACTCCTGGCGCCACCAGCTGCTCGCCCTCGCCGAAGCCGGCTACCACGCCGTCGCCCCCGACCAGCGCGGCTACGGCAGGACCGGCGGGCCCGACGCCGTCGAGCAGTACAGCATCCTGCACCTCGCCGGTGACGCCCTCGGCCTGATCCCCGCCCTCGGCGCCGACCGCGCCGTCGTCGTCGGCCACGACTGGGGCGCCCCCGTCGCCTGGCACACCGCCCTGCTCCGCCCGGACCTCGTCCGCGGCGTCGTCGGCCTCTCCGTCCCGCCCTTCCCCCGCGGCGACCACCCGCCGACCCACGCCCTGCGCCACCTGCTCGGCGACGCCCACTACATGCTCTACTTCCAGCAGCCCGGCGTCGCCGAGGCCGAACTCGGCCGCGACCTGCACGCCACCTTCCGCCGCCTCCTCGGCGGCTCCTCCGCGCTCGGCCCGTCCCGCCTGCCCCTGGTCCCCGACGGCGGGGGCTTCCTCGACATGCTCCGCGACCCCGACACCCTGCCCGACTGGCTCAGCAACGAGGACATCGCCTTCCTCGCCGCCGAGTTCACCGCCGCCGGCTTCACCCGCCCGCTCAACTGGTACCGCAACCTCGACCGCAACTGGGAACTCACCGCCCCCTGGCACACCGCCCGGATCGAGCCGCCCGCCCTCCTCATCCTCGGCGAGAAGGACCTCACCGTCTCCAACGACGCCGCCCGCGCCGCCCTCCACACCCTCCCCGCCCTGGTCCCCGACCTCCGCGACATCCTCTGGCTCCCCGACACCGGCCACTGGACCCAGCAGGAGCGCCCCAAGGAAGTCAACGAAGCGCTGATCGCCTTCCTCGCCTCCCTCTGACCGACTGCGACCGACTGCGACCGACTCCGACCGAGGAACCGAACCGTGCTGACGCGGTGTCACTTCTGCGGAACACCAACGAAGGAGACCACTGTGACCCCGCAGACCACCGAACAGCACGGCCCGGCCGGCCGACACCGCAGGCTCCGCTCCGGGCTCGCCACCTGGTCACTCGCCGCCGCCACCCTCGGCGCCGTGCTGACCCTGACCATCGTCATGGTCGGCCCCCAAAGCGACACCATCGACCGCCGCGCCTACCTCGACGGCTACCGCACCGCGAAGCAGTCCGCCCTCCAGACCCGCAACACCACCACCGACGCCCTCGCCGTCGGCCGCACCTGCTCCGACCTCGCCGGCCGGCCCGTCGCCCAACCCTGGTACGACGGCTGCGCCGACGCGGTGACCGGCAAGACCTCCACCTACTGACACCCCCTCGGCGGCCCCGCCCCCTTCCCCGCGGGGCCGCCGAACCTCCCGCCCCGCCCCTGCCCACGTATGCGCTCACGGGGAATCAACCGCTCGGGTGACGGGGCACGCGGTCCGGATCTGGGTACGGTCACCAGCATGTCCACCGCTGCGCTGTCCTTTGGTTCCGCTGCCCGCCTGTACGACTCGATCCGGCCCACCTACCCGGTGCGGGCGGTCACTTGGGCCACCGGCGCCGAGCCGGTTCGCGTACTGGACCTGGGGGCGGGCACCGGGCTGCTGATCGGCGCCCTGCACGCCGTCGGCCACGAGGTGATCGCGGTCGAGCCCGACGAGCAGATGCGCGCCGTGGCCGCCGAACGCCACCCGGGCACGCGGGTGCTCGCCGGCAGCGCCGAGGACATCCCGTTGCCGGACGAGTCCGTCGACGCCGTCGTGGTCGGTCAGGCCTACCACTGGTTCACTCCGCAGGACGCGCTGCCGCAGATTCACCGGGTGCTGCGCGAGGACGGCGTCTTCGCTGCGATGTGGAACATCCGTGACGATCGGACCCCGTGGGTGGCCGCGCTCTCCGGCATCGTCGGCAACGAGGGATACGGCCTGGAAAGTGCCTGGCAGTACGGGCCGGTGACGCCATGGTTCACCGAACCCGAACGTGGCTCGATCGAGCACACCGTGACCGTCCCGACGGACCGGCTGGTCGACCTGGTGCGGTCCCGCTCCTCCTACCTGACCGCCGACGCCGCCGAGCAAGCCCGCTTGGACCGGGAGATCGGCAAGCTCGCCGCCACCGACCCGGCCCTGGCCGGCCGCGACAGCGTCGAGATGCCCTACCGGACCTGTGTCTACCGGATGCGGCGGGTCTGATTCCTGGCCGGAGCCCCGGCCGGCCACCGGTGACCGGGCCCGGAAATGCGAAAAGCCCCTCCCGGGTCTCCCCGGGAGGGGCTATTTCTGAAGAATTGTTCGGCGGCGTCCTACTCTCCCACAGGGTCCCCCCTGCAGTACCATCGGCGCTATGAGGCTTAGCTTCCGGGTTCGGAATGTAACCGGGCGTTTCCCTCACGCTATGACCACCGAAACACTATGAAACTGTCGACCCGCCGGCAGGGCGGTCGTTGTTTCAGAACAACACAGTGGACGCGAGCAACTGAGGACAAGCCCTCGGCCTATTAGTACCGGTCAACTCCACCCCTCACGAGGCTTCCATATCCGGCCTATCAACCCAGTCGTCTACTGGGAGCCTTACCCTCTCAAGGAGGTGGGAGTGCTCATCTCGAAGCAGGCTTCCCGCTTAGATGCTTTCAGCGGTTATCCCTCCCGAACGTAGCCAACCAGCCATGCCCTTGGCAGAACAACTGGCACACCAGAGGTTCGTCCGTCCCGGTCCTCTCGTACTAGGGACAGCCCTTCTCAACACTCCTACGCGCACAGCGGATAGGGACCGAACTGTCTCACGACGTTCTAAACCCAGCTCGCGTACCGCTTTAATGGGCGAACAGCCCAACCCTTGGGACCTACTCCAGCCCCAGGATGCGACGAGCCGACATCGAGGTGCCAAACCATCCCGTCGATATGGACTCTTGGGGAAGATCAGCCTGTTATCCCCGGGGTACCTTTTATCCGTTGAGCGACGGCGCTTCCACAAGCCACCGCCGGATCACTAGTCCCTACTTTCGTACCTGCTCGACCCGTCAGTCTCACAGTCAAGCTCCCTTGTGCACTTACACTCAACACCTGATTGCCAACCAGGCTGAGGGAACCTTTGGGCGCCTCCGTTACTCTTTAGGAGGCAACCGCCCCAGTTAAACTACCCACCAGACACTGTCCCTGATCCGGATCACGGACCCAGGTTAGACATCCAGCACGACCAGAGTGGTATTTCAACGTCGACTCCACGACAACTGGCGTTGCCGCTTCACAGTCTCCCACCTATCCTACACAAGCCGAACCGAACACCAATATCAAGCTATAGTAAAGGTCCCGGGGTCTTTCCGTCCTGCTGCGCGAAACGAGCATCTTTACTCGTAATGCAATTTCACCGGGCCTGTGGTTGAGACAGTCGAGAAGTCGTTACGCCATTCGTGCAGGTCGGAACTTACCCGACAAGGAATTTCGCTACCTTAGGATGGTTATAGTTACCACCGCCGTTTACTGGCGCTTAAGTTCTCAGCTTCGCCTAGTCGAAACTAGACTAACCGGTCCCCTTAACGTTCCAGCACCGGGCAGGCGTCAGTCCGTATACATCGCCTTACGGCTTCGCACGGACCTGTGTTTTTAGTAAACAGTCGCTTCTCGCTGGTCTCTGCGGCCACCACCAGCTCGGGGAGCAAGTCCCGTCACCAGCAATGGCCCCCCTTCTCCCGAAGTTACGGGGGCATTTTGCCGAGTTCCTTAACCACAGTTCACCCGAACGCCTCGGTATTCTCTACCTGACCACCTGAGTCGGTTTGGGGTACGGGCCGCCATGAAACTCGCTAGAGGCTTTTCTCGACAGCATAGGATCATCCACTTCACCACAATCGGCTCGGCATCAGGTCTCAGGCTCATGTTGTGCGGATTTGCCTACACAACGCCCTACACCCTTACCCCGGGACTACCACCGCCCGGGCTGGACTACCTTCCTGCGTCACCCCATCGCTCACCTAATACCCCGTTGGGTCACCGGCTCCACCACGTCCCTTTGTCCGAAGACTCCGGGCCGGCTTCACGGGCTTAGCATCAGAGGGTTCAGCGTTGGCGCTTCAAAGCGGGTACGGGAATATCAACCCGTTGTCCATCGACTACGCCTGTCGGCCTCGCCTTAGGTCCCGACTTACCCTGGGCAGATCAGCTTGACCCAGGAACCCTTGGTCAATCGGCGCAAGAGTTTCCCACTCTTGTATCGCTACTCATGCCTGCATTCTCACTCGTGAACCGTCCACAACTCGATTCCTCGGCTGCTTCACCCGGCACACGACGCTCCCCTACCCATCACAGCGGGCGTTGGCCCTATTGCTGCAATGACACGACTTCGGTGATGTGCTTGAGCCCCGCTACATTGTCGGCGCGGAATCACTTGACCAGTGAGCTATTACGCACTCTTTCAAGGGTGGCTGCTTCTAAGCCAACCTCCTGGTTGTCTCTGCGACTCCACATCCTTTCCCACTTAGCACACGCTTGGGGACCTTAGTCGGTGTTCTGGGCTGTTTCCCTCTCGACCATGGAGCTTATCCCCCACAGTCTCACTGCCGCGCTCTCACTTACCGGCATTCGGAGTTTGGCTAAGGTCAGTAACCCGGTGAGGCCCATCGCCTATCCAGTGCTCTACCTCCGGCAAGAAACACGCGACGCTGCACCTAAATGCATTTCGGGGAGAACCAGCTATCACGGAGTTTGATTGGCCTTTCACCCCTAACCACAGGTCATCCCCCAGGTTTTCAACCCTGGTGGGTTCGGTCCTCCACGCGGTCTTACCCGCGCTTCAACCTGCCCATGGCTAGATCACTCCGCTTCGGGTCTTGGGCATGCAACTCAAACGCCCTATTCGGACTCGCTTTCGCTACGGCTACCCCACACGGGTTAACCTCGCTACACACCGCAAACTCGCAGGCTCATTCTTCAAAAGGCACGCAGTCACAGTCCGAAGACTGCCCCCACGGCTTGTAGGCACACGGTTTCAGGTACTATTTCACTCCGCTCCCGCGGTACTTTTCACCATTCCCTCACGGTACTATCCGCTATCGGTCACCAGGGAATATTTAGGCTTAGCGGGTGGTCCCGCCAGATTCACACGGGATTTCTCGGGCCCCGTGCTACTTGGGAAATGAGCAAGCAAGCCGCTGATGTTTCGTCTACGGGGGTCTTACCCTCTACGCCGGACCTTTCGCATGTCCTTCGACTACACCAACGGTTTCTGACTCGCCGACCGGCCGGCAGACCGATCAAGCTCACTCCCACGACCCCCAAGTGGCAACCCCTGCCGGGTCTCACACCACTCGGGTTTAGCCTCATCCGGTTTCGCTCGCCACTACTCCCGGAATCACGGTTGTTTTCTCTTCCTGCGGGTACTGAGATGTTTCACTTCCCCGCGTTCCCTCCACATACCCTATGTGTTCAGGTATGGGTGACAGCCCATGACGACTGCCGGGTTTCCCCATTCGGACACCCCCGGATCAAAGCTCGGTTGACAGCTCCCCGGGGCCTATCGCGGCCTCCCACGTCCTTCATCGGTTCCTGGTGCCAAGGCATCCACCGTGCGCCCTTAAAAACTTGGCCACAGATGCTCGCGTCCACTGTGCAGTTCTCAAACAACGACCAGACACCCACCCGAACAGGCATGGGACCGGCACTCCATGAGGCAACTTCCGTTCCCTCAGGACCCAACAACGTGCCCGACACACCAAGCGGTGACCCACGTTCCACGCCGAAGCAGTACTAGTGATCCCTACCAAGTGTGCCGAATAGTCAACGTTCCACCCATGAGCAAGCACTCCGGGACATTCGCCCGAAGCTGCCATGTGCTCCTTAGAAAGGAGGTGATCCAGCCGCACCTTCCGGTACGGCTACCTTGTTACGACTTCGTCCCAATCGCTGGTCCCACCTTCGACGGCTCCTCCCCTTACGGGTTAGGCCACCGGCTTCGGGTGTTACCGACTTTCGTGACGTGACGGGCGGTGTGTACAAGGCCCGGGAACGTATTCACCGCAGCATGCTGATCTGCGATTACTAGCAACTCCAACTTCATGGGGTCGAGTTGCAGACCCCAATCCGAACTGAGGCCGGCTTTTTGGGATTCGCTCCGCCTCGCGGCATCGCAGCCCTTTGTACCGACCATTGTAGCACGTGTGCAGCCCAAGACATAAGGGGCATGATGATTTGACGTCGTCCCCACCTTCCTCCGAGTTGACCCCGGCAGTCTCCTGTGAGTCCCCGACATTACTCGCTGGCAACACAGAACAAGGGTTGCGCTCGTTGCGGGACTTAACCCAACATCTCACGACACGAGCTGACGACAACCATGCACCACCTGTACACCGACCACAAGGGGGCTGATATCTCTACCAGTTTCCGGCGTATGTCAAGCCTTGGTAAGGTTCTTCGCGTTGCGTCGAATTAAGCCACATGCTCCGCTGCTTGTGCGGGCCCCCGTCAATTCCTTTGAGTTTTAGCCTTGCGGCCGTACTCCCCAGGCGGGGAACTTAATGCGTTAGCTGCGGCACCGACGACGTGGAATGTCGCCAACACCTAGTTCCCAACGTTTACGGCGTGGACTACCAGGGTATCTAATCCTGTTCGCTCCCCACGCTTTCGCTCCTCAGCGTCAGTAATGGCCCAGAGATCCGCCTTCGCCACCGGTGTTCCTCCTGATATCTGCGCATTTCACCGCTACACCAGGAATTCCGATCTCCCCTACCACACTCTAGCCTGCCCGTATCGAATGCAGACCCGGGGTTAAGCCCCGGGCTTTCACATCCGACGCGACAGGCCGCCTACGAGCTCTTTACGCCCAATAATTCCGGACAACGCTCGCACCCTACGTATTACCGCGGCTGCTGGCACGTAGTTAGCCGGTGCTTCTTCTGCAGGTACCGTCACTTGCGCTTCTTCCCTGCTGAAAGAGGTTTACAACCCGAAGGCCGTCATCCCTCACGCGGCGTCGCTGCATCAGGCTTTCGCCCATTGTGCAATATTCCCCACTGCTGCCTCCCGTAGGAGTCTGGGCCGTGTCTCAGTCCCAGTGTGGCCGGTCGCCCTCTCAGGCCGGCTACCCGTCGTCGCCTTGGTAGGCCATTACCCCACCAACAAGCTGATAGGCCGCGGGATCATCCTGCACCGCCGGAGCTTTCCACCAACCCCCATGCAGAGGAAGGTCATATCCGGTATTAGACCTCG
Organism: Kitasatospora cinereorecta; assembly: GCF_024172095.1. Lineage (GTDB taxonomy): Bacteria > Actinomycetota > Actinomycetes > Streptomycetales > Streptomycetaceae > Kitasatospora > Kitasatospora cinereorecta. The sequence continues at coordinate 344,407 of NZ_JAMZDX010000005.1, forward strand.
TTTCCAAGGCTTGTCCCAGAGTGCAGGGCAGATTTCCCACGTGTTACTCACCCGTTCGCCACTGATCCACCCCGAAGGGCTTCACCGTTCGACTTGCATGTGTTAAGCACGCCGCCAGCGTTCGTCCTGAGCCAGGATCAAACTCTCCGTGAATGTTTACCCGTAATCGGGTCCACACCCGCGAAAGAGCGGCACGGCAACCACCGGAATAGGGCGGCCCCGCGCACTGCGTCCTCGCTAGTGTTATTTCAAAAGGAATCTCCAACCCCAGAAAACCTGAGGCCGGGGATGTCAACATATCTGGCGTTGACTTTTGGCACGCTGTTGAGTTCTCAAGGAACGGACACTTCCATCGGACCGCCTTCCAGTGGGCCCTCCGGGCGCTTCGTTCTTTCGTGTTTCCAGCTTATCAGATCCGAGCTGCTGCTCTTTCCCGACTCGCTTTCGTCTTCTTGGCCCTGACGGCCCGTCCGACGTTTCAAACTCTAGCCGATCCCCGCTCCGAAAAGCGAATCCGGCCGCAACCCATATAAACGCGCACACCGAATACGAACGGAGACGCGGAAAGGCGCGACCCGCTACGGATCAGAAGTGGTGGTTCAAGGATTGGCTGCCCCGGGACCGTCCGCACAGACCGCGCGTCCGGTGCTCCCTGACAGGCAACTCGGAGAACTTTACACACCCGACCGGTCCCGTTCAAGTGCCTGCCTCGTGGCCCACGCCACTCCCCGGGCGACTCCCCGCACCGCTCACCCGTTCGGCCCGCGTCCGCTTGACAGGTCAGCCCGCCGACCCCGGCCTAGAGTCGAAGGTGGGGGGACTATCGAGGTGACGACATGACTCAAGTAGTGCTCTCACACGTCATCAGGGCGGCCCAGGTGGATCCGCCCGCACCGCAGGGTGTCGCGGCGTTTCCCGGCGACGTCCGGCCGGTCGAGCAGGCACTGGCCGACCGGGGCTTCCTCGACCCGGCGTTCATCGACGGGGCCTTCGGCACTCTGACCCTCAACGCCTACAGCCGTCTCCAACGCTCGTTCGGTTTCGGCGGGCACGACGCGGACGGCATTCCCGGCAGTTCGTCCCTGAAGCGGCTCGGTGCGGAGAGCGGGCTGTTCGACGTCGTCGACGGGGACATGCAACCGCAGCCCCCGAGCGGGATCGGCATGTCGGTGTCGGACGTGATCTTCGACCAGGTCGTGGACGGCAGTACGACCGCGGCCATCAAACAGGTCTGCTCGATGATGGACCTGCCCGTCGACAACTGGCTTCCGGGGTACATGACGATCGCCGTCCGGGAGTCCAGCTACAACTTCAACGCGGTCAACACCACCGACTCCAACGCGCACGGATCGCGCCAGTCGGACGGTTGCCCGTTCTACTGCTCCCGCGGGGTCGTCCAGTGCATTCCGCCGACCTTCGCGACGTACCACCAGCCCGGTACCGACACGCACATCTACGACGGCGTCGCGAACATCGCCGCGTCGATCAACTACGTCATGGACACGTACCACGTCTCCCGTGACGGCCACGACCTCACCGCCCGGGTGCAGCAGGCCGACGAGAACCGGCCTCCGCACGGCTACTGAACCGACCGGCGTCGGCGCTCGACCCGACCTGACCCGACACAACCCGACGCAACCGGACGACCGGACCCGACCCGGCACCCGACACCCGCGTCAGCGCCACCCGACCCGACACTCCGTCCCGGCACGATCTGTCGGAGGACCCCATGAAACTCATCGAACGCTCGGCCTTCGGCTGGCCCGAGTCCGCCGCTCCCCTGCAGGCGACCACTCTGGGCGTGAAGGTCCATTACGAGGGCACCAAGGTGTCACCCGCCCTGCTCGACGACCACGACGCCTGCATCACCGAATGGCAGGACATCAGGATCGCCCACCTCGCCAACCCCAAGGAGAACTGGTCCGACATCGCCTACAACTACGCCGCCTGCCCGCACGGCTTCCTGCTGGAGGGCCGCGGGATCGGCCACCGGAGCGGGGCCAACGGCAACCAGCAGCTCAACAAGGACCACTACGCGATCGTGGGCCTGGTCGGCGACAGCGGACTGACCCAGCCCACCGACGCCATGCTGGACGCGCTCCGCGACGGGATCGACCTGCTGCAGAGCAACGGGGCCGGGGCCGACATCAAGGGCCACCAGGACGGCTTCGCCACCGCCTGCCCGGGCGAGCCGCTGGAGACCTGGGTGCGGTCCGGCGCGCCGCGGGCCGGCGCGACGCCGCTGCCGCTCGCCGAGTTCGAGCCGTTCCCGGGCCCGGACTTCTTCCGGCCCGGCCGGCATTCGGCCGTGATCACCCGGATGGGCGTGCGGCTGGTCCAGGAGGGCTGTTCGCGGTACAAGGTCGGTCCGGGACCGGACTGGGGACCGGCGGACCAGGCCTCGTACTCGGTGTACCAGCAGAAGCTGGGCTTCAGCGGAGCCGACGCGGACGGCATCCCGGGCCGGCGGAGCTGGGACGAGCTGCGCGTCCCCACCGCGTGACCCCACCCGGCAGAAGCAACGCGCCGCAACGCACGCGACCCCGACCCGGAGTGCTCCGGGCCGGGGTCGGGGTCGTGCGTGCCGAAAGGGGCTCCGCCGGTCAGGCGGTGCGGCCCATCTCCTCCGCGATCGCGGCGGCGAAGGCGTCGATGTCGGCCTCGCTGGTGTCGAAGGACGCCATCCAGCGGACCTCGCCGGTGTGCTCGTCCCAGAAGTAGAAGCGGTAGCGCTTCTGCAGTCGCTCGCTGACCTCGCGCGGGAGGATCGCGAAGACCGCGTTGGCCTGCACGGGGCGGACCAGGGTGACGCCGTCGATGTCGCGGACGGCGGCCTCCAGGCGCTGGGCCATGGCGTTGGCGTGGCCGGCGTTGCGCAGCCACAGGTCGCCGGTGAGCAGCGCCTCGAACTGCACGGAGACGAAGCGCATCTTCGACGCGAGCTGCATCGACATCTTGCGCAGGTACTTGATGTTCCGGACCTTCTCCGGGTTGAGCACCACCACGACCTCGCCGAACAGGAGGCCGTTCTTGGTGCCGCCGAAGGAGAGGACGTCCACGCCCGCGTCGGTGGTGAACTCGCGGAACGGGCGGCCGAGCGAGGCAGCCGCGTTGGCGAGCCGGGAGCCGTCCATGTGGACGAGCATGCCGTGCTCGTGGGCGTGGTCGCAGATCGCCTTGACCTCGTCCACCGTGTAGAGGGTGCCGAGCTCGGTGGACTGGGTGATGGAGACGGCGAGCGGCTGCGCGCGGTGCTCGTCGCCCCAGCCCCAGGCCTGCTGGTCGATCAGGGCCGGGGTGAGCTTGCCGTCCGGGGTGGGGACGGTGTGGATCTTGATGCCGGCGATCTTCTCGGGGGCACCGCACTCGTCCACGTTGATGTGGGCGCTCTCGGCGGCGACCACCGCGCCCCAGCGCGGCAGCAACGACTGCAGGGCGACCACGTTCGCACCGGTGCCGTTGAACACCGGGTACGCCTCGGCCCGCTCGCCGAAGTGGCGCTTGAAGACGGTCTGCAGGTGCTCGGTGTACTGGTCCTCGCCGTAGGCGACCTGGTGGCCGCCGTTGGCGAGGGCGATCGCGGCGAGGATCTCGGGGTGCACGCCGGCGTAGTTGTCGCTGGCGAAGCCGCGCACCGTCGGGTCGTGGTGGACGACCGCGTCGGTGGCGGTGGTGCTCATCGGGCTGTCAGCCACAGGTGCTGTCCGTTCAGTTCTGCTGCGGGGCGGTCCCACAGGCCCGCCAGGGTGTCGGCCAGGTCGGCGGTGTCGGTGAAGCCGGCGAACTTGGCGTCGGGCTTCTCGGCGCGCATCTCCGGGGAGACCAGGGCCTTGATCACCAGGATGGCAGCCGCAGCGGTGGGGACGCCGTCGCCGGTGGTGGTCTCCTTGACGAAGGAGTCGGCCATGGCGAGGGTCCAGGCCTCGGTGGCGGCCTTGGCGGCGGCGTACGCGGCACCGCCGGCGGTCGGCTTGTGGGCGGCGGCGGCGGAGACCATCGCGTACCGGCCGGCCCCGCTGCGGACCAGCGCGGGCTGGAAGGCGAGCGAGGTGTGCTGGAGGGTGCGGACGACGGTGTCGTGCAGGAAGTCCCAGTCGTCGATGCGGCTGTCGAAGAAGGTCTTGCTGCCGCGCCAGCCGCCGACCAGGTGGAGCAGGCCGTCGACGTGGCCGTGCTCGGCCTCCAGGTGGTCGGCCCAGTCGTGGACCTCCTGCGGGTCGAGCAGGTCGATGATCTGACCGGTGACCTTGGCGTCGCGGACGTGGGTGCGCACGTTGTCCAGCGCGGCGTCGAGGCGGCGCTGGTCGATGTCGGCGCCGATCACGGTGGCGCCGTCGGCGGCCAGGCGGCGCATGGTCGCCTGGCCGGCCGGGCCGCTGGCTCCGGCGACGGCGATGACCTTGCCCTCGAGACGGGGGGTGTTCACGCGGCGACTCCCTGCGGGCTGGTGCCGGTGATGCCCTTGGTCTCGGCGATGACGCCGCTGAGCTTCTTGGACAGGGCCTCGAAGAACATCGACAGCGGGAACTCGTCCGGCAGGACGGCGTCGCACAGCGCCTTCTTCAGCGCCTTCTCCTCGGTGATCTCCAGCGGGAGCGCCTCGGGACCCTTGGCCCAGGTGGAGGCCGGGTGCGGGGTGAGGTACTTGGACACCAGCTGGTAGGCGGCGATCCAGTGGGCGGTCTTCGGCCGGTCGATGCCCTCGCGGTAGAGGGTCTCGATCTCGCCGCAGAGCTGGTTGGTGACCTCGGCGACGCGGGCCCAGTCGATCGACAGGCGGTTGTCGCGCCAGCGCAGCGCGTCGTTCTTGTGCAGGTAGGCGAAGAGCAGCTGGCCGCCCATGCCGTCGTAGTTGCGGACGCGGTCGCCGCTGACCGGGAAGCGGAACATCCGGTCGAAGAGGACCGCGTACTGGACGTCGCGGCCCTGGGCGTAGCCCTCGGCCTCCAGCTTCACGGCCTCCTTGAAGGTGTTCAGGTCGCAGCGGAGCTCCTCGAGCCCGTACATCCAGAACGGGCTGCGCTGCTTGATCATGAACGGGTCGAACGGGAGGTCGCCGTGGCTGTGAGTGCGGTCGTGGACCAGGTCCCACAGGACGAAGGTCTCCTGCGCGCGCTCCTGGTCCTTGAGCAGGCCCTCGGCGTCGGCCGGGATCTCCAGGCCGAGCTGGCGGACGGTGCTGGTGGTGACGGCGCGGAAGCGGGCCGCCTCGCGGTCGCAGAAGATGCCGCCCCAGGTGAAACGTTCCGGCGCCTTGCGGACGGCGACGGTCTCCGGGAAGAGCACCGCGGAGTTGGTGTCGTAGCCGGCGGTGAAGTCTTCGAAGGCGATGCCGAGGTAGCCGGGGTTGTCGAAGCGGGTGCGCTCCAGCTCGGCGATCCACTCGGGCCAGACGACCTTCAGCAGGACGGCTTCCAGGTTGCGGTCCGGGTTGCCGTTCTGGGTGTACATCGGGAAGACCACGAGGTGCTCGAGGCCGTCCTCGCGCTGCGCGTTCGGCTCGAAGGCGAGCAGCGAGTCCAGGAAGTCGGGCTCGCGGTAGCCGGTGTCGGCCCACTTGCGCAGGTCGGCCTGGACGGCCTCCAGGTACGCGGCGTCCTGCGGGAACAGCGGGGCCAGCTCGGCGACCGAGCCGAGCACGGTCTCGACCAGCGGGTCGACGCTGTGGCGCTGCACGGCGGCCAGGTCGATGGAGCCGTCCTTGGACTGCAGCGGCCGCAGGGCCTCGACGGCGTCCTTCAGGCGCAGCCAGGCCGGGTGACCGGCGACGGACTCGGGAGCGTCACCCGCTACCGAGAGCTTCGGCGAAAGATTCTGCATCTCAGACTCACTTCGACAGGACTTATTTCGACACGACCACCATAGAGACGAAAGGTTCTCCTGTTCAAGGGCGGTTTGGCGGTAAACAGGGCTCGTCCACTCCACTTCGGCAGAATGTCCGGCTCCCGGACACCTGTCTGGCATGACCATCCCCCGCGGACCGTGGTGCTGCCACCGGACGGCGGCCCCGCACGCCGCGACCGGACGCAACGCCTCCGTGCGCCCCCGCACGCGCCCTGCTGCCCGGGAGCCGCATCGGTGACCGTGGAACGACAGGTCCGCGCGCGCACCGGTCGGGAGGGGGCACCGATGCACGGTCCGACCGTGGTCAGCTGGCTACTGGCGGCGCTCACCGCGGCGACCGGCGGCTACTGCCTCCGCCGCGCCCACGCCTGCTCCCCCGCCCATCGGCACCGGCGCTGGCTGGACGCCGTCGAGGCGGCCATGGGGCTCGGCATGGCGGGGATGGCGCTGCTGCCCGGCGTGGTCTGGGGCTGGCTGGCCGCACCCCTGGCCGGCGCGCTGCTGCTCGGCGCGCTCGGACCGGACACCGCCGGGCTACGCACCCACCGGCTGCACCACGGGATCGGCGCCCTGGCCATGGCGTACATGGCACTGGCGATGGCCGGACCGGCCGGTCCCGAGGGGCACCACCACCACGCCTCGGCCGCCGGCCTGCCGCTGCTGACCGGGGCGCTGCTCCTCTACTTCGGCGCGTACGTGGTGTGGGAGGGCAGCCGGCTGCTCACCGTCGCAGGCGCAGTGGGTGCGGCAGCTGGGGCGGCCGGGGCCGTCGGCGTCGCCGGGCCGGATCTTCCGGTACTACGGCTGACCGGCGCCTGCCGGGCGGCGATGGGGATCGGGATGTTCGCGATGCTGCTCACCATGTGAGCCCGGCGCGCCGGAGGCGGAGCCGCCGCAGCGGGATCAGCGGGGCGGCCGCGGGCGCCGGTCGCGCGGGCCGACCGTGATCGGCTCCGCCACGGCGCCGGGCAGCCGTCCGGCGGGGCTCGCACCGTCCCGTTCGGTGGTCGGCAGCAGCCGCAGCGCGGTGTCCTCGGTCAGGGCCGACATGCCGTCAGGCGGGTCCGGCGGCGCGTGGGCGTGTCCTTGGTCACTGGCGTGCGGAAGCCGTTCCACGGGGGGCCGCGGCGGCATAGGTTGGGGTCGGCGCACGCCGCGCCTCCGTCCTCCTCCGGGGGAGCCCTTTGCCATGACGGCCCTGCTGAGCCTGCTGCTGCTCGGACTTCTTCTCGCCACCGTGGTGCCCGCCCGGCTGGCCCGGGCCACCTGGGTCGAGCGAGAACCCGTGCTGGCCCTGTGCGCCTGGCAGTGCCTGGTGGTGGCGGTGCTGCTGTGCTGCGGGTTGAGCCTGCTGCTGGCGAGCGCGGCCGCGCTGCCCGGACTCCGTTCCCTGGTCTTCGCGGGCGCCCCGGCCGGGGTCGAGGCGGCGTACGGGCTGACCGGCGCGGAGGGTTGGGGGCGGCTGTCGGCCGCCGTCCTGGCGGCGGGCGGCGTGTGGACCGCGGTGTCGCTCGCCCGCGAGGTCCGGGCCGCGCGGGCGCTGCGGGAGCGCAGGCACGCACAGCTGACCCTGCGGGCGCCGGAGCTGCCGGCCGGGCTGAGCGCCGCGTCGCCGGCCCGCGAGCGGCTGGTGGTGCTGGAGAACGTCCGCCCGCAGGCCTGGTCGCTGCCGGGCCCGGACGCCCGGCTGGTGGTGACCACCGGCGCCCTGCAGCAGCTGAGCGACCGCGAGTTGGCGGCCGTGCTCAGCCACGAGCGGGGGCATGTGCGGGCCCGTCACCACTGGCTGGCCCAGTGGGCGCAGGCGCTGGCGGCCGGCTTCCCCGGGGTCGGGGTGTTCAGCGCGTTCCGGGACCAGGTCGGCGAGTTGGTGGAGCTGGCGGCGGACGACCGGGCGGCCCGCCGGCACGGGCGGGTGACCACCGCGCTGGCGCTGGCGGAGCTCAACAGCGGGGTCTTCTTCGGCTCCTGCCCGCCGGGGCAGCTCGCGCAGTCGCCGCGCCGGGTGGACCGGTTGCTGGCCGACCGGCCGCGGCTGCCGGTGGGTCACCGGCTGTGGTTCACCCTCGCCGCGCTCGCGGCGCCGGTGGCCGCGCTGGCGCTGGCTGTGGCACCGGGTCTGGGCATCCTCCTCTGACGCCTCTGACTCCTCTGATTTTCCGATCCATGACGCGGGTGGGCCCCGGCGCCGAGGGACGGCGCCGGGGCCCACTGCTCACCTGTCGGGTCAGGTCGTCGGCTGGGCCGCGACCGGGACCGGGGTGAAGGAGGCGAACCTCCAGTGCTGGGCGGGGATGTCGTAGCAGCTCCACACCTGCAGTCGGGCGCCGTTGGTGGTGCTGGCGTCCGGGTCGTCCAGGCAGCGGCCGGAGGCCGGGTTGTAGAGCCCGCCGGTGGCGGTCGGCAGCCACTGCTGGTTGCCGTTGCCGGCGCAGTCCCAGAGCTGGACCGGGGTGCCGTTGACCTGGGCGCCGTTGTTGGCGTCCAGGCACTTGCCCTGGTTGGTGACGGTGCCGTCGGCGTTGAGGCTCCAGGTCTGGGCCGCGATGCCGGGGTAGCAGTCCCAGACCTGCACCGGGTTGCCGTTGGCCGTCCCCGCGTTGTTGTCGTCCAGGCACTTGACCGGGTTGGTGCCGCTCTGGATCACGGTGGGGCTCACCGTGGTCGGGCTGGTCGCGTACGGGAGGACCGAGACCTCGGCCACGCTGCCGTTGAAGAACGCGGCCGGGGCGCCGTTCTGCTTGAACCGGCCGAGCACGGTCGGTCCGGTGGCGTTGAAGGTGCCCTTGTGCAGGCCGGTCGAGGCCAGCGCGCCGTTCACGTAGAGCAGCAGCTCACCGGTGGTGGCGTTGTAGCTCGCCGTCAGCTGGGTCCAGGCACCGATGGTGACCCGGGCGTTCGCGTTGGGCGTGTCGGTCTGGTCGACAGTGGCGCCGGCGGTGTCGCTCGCGGCCATGCCGAAGCGCCACTCGATGACGTCCGCGCTGCGGGCGGAGGGCCAGAGCTGGAAGCCGCTGGCGTTGGTGCCGTCCTGGGAGATCACCACGCCGCCGGAGGCGTTGGCCTTGGCCCACAGCGAGACGGTGAACGACTTGGTGGTGTCGGCGACGACCGGGCCGCCGGCGGCCAGCGCCGAGGTGGAGCCGTTGAAGGCAGCGACGGTCGCGGCCTTGCCGTTGACGGTGTCGGCGCCGAAGGCGGCGCCGCCCTGGGCGGTCAGCGGGTGCAGGCCGGTGGTGTCCGCCGCCGTGGTGCTCGCGGCGGCCTCGTTGAGCCGCCAGTGGGCGAGCGGTGCGCGGAAGTCCGCCAGCGTCGTGCGGTAGTTGAACCCGTTGACCGGGGTGGTGGCGTTGCCGCTGGAGGTCGTCCCCGACCAGACCACGAGCTTGCCGTCCGAGCCGACGGCCCACAGGTCGGCGATGCCGTCACCGGTGAGGTCGCCGTTGGAGCCGACCGTCGGGAAGGCGGCCGGGGTGACCCCGCCGGTGCCCGGGACGGTGCCGGCGTTCGGGTCGGCCAGCGCCCTGTAGTCGACGCTGCCGTCGGCGTTCTTGCGCAGCGGGTAGGCGTGGATGACGCCGCTGGTGCGGTCGCGGGTCCACAGCGTCGGCTGGTTGTCCCCGTTGGCCGGGCCGGGACCGATCAGGTCGACGTTGTCCCAGTTGGCGCCGGAGACCTCGGTGCCGGTCCGGCGGAGCAGCCGGACGTTGTTGGTGCCGGGCAGGAAGAGCCACAGCTTGCCGTTGATCACGGCGAGCAGCGAGGTCTTGCCGGGCGTGGCGGTGTTCTCGCCCTCGACCGTACCGATCGCCAGGATCTGCGAGGTGTGCGACCAGTCGGTGCCGAGGTCGGTCGGGCAGCCGCCCGGCTGCGCCGCGTCGACGGGGGCGCCGTCGGCGTCGGTGCAGGTGATCGGGCCGGGTGTGGTGCTGCCGTTCAGGTAGAACGAGGTGCGGACGTTGAAGTTGCCGTGCCCGTCGTTCTGGTAGAGGTACATCAGCTTGTCGGTGGCCGGGTGGACCAGCAGGTCGTCGACCGCGACGCCGCCGCGCAGCGAGGCGCGGTGGGTGACCTGGACGTTCTTCCAGGAGCCGGTCGGCGAGACGGCGGCGGAGCCGCTGATGTTCGGCGCGGTGGTCGGGTCCTGGGTGGGCTGGACCAGGCGCAGGTTGCCGTTGTCGTCGGTCAGCATCAGGTCGGGCTTGCCGTCACCCGTGAGGTCGCCGAAGACCGGGTTGGAGCCCGGCTTCCACGGGGCGTAGAAGCTGTAGGCGCTGGGCTGGCTGTAGTTGCCGGCGTTGTCCTGGGCCTGCACGTAGAGGGTGTTGGTGCCCCAGGTGCCGGGGGTGTAGTTGAAGGTGGCCTTGCCGGAGGCGTCCGGCGCGAGCACGCCGGCGTCGGAGCAGCGCCAGTTGGTGACCGGGGTCGGGTTGGTGCTCCAGCGGAAGCAGGCCACGCCGGAGGCGCGGGTGCCGCCGACCGGCAGGACGTCGGTGCCGGAGACGGTGAAGGTGCCGGCGTCGGTGTTGAACTTGGTCGGCGTCGCGGTGGTGCCGGACGGCGGGAAGTCGGCGGAGGCGACGCTCACGGTCGGCGCGGTCCGGTCGATCCGGAAGTGGCAGCCGGAGGTGTACGGGGAGGACAGGCCCCACTGGCTGCCGTCGGTGTCGGAGGCCTTGGCGTTCCAGCCGTACTGGTGGCCGTCGCTGAGCGAGCCGACGTTGACGCTGACGCCGTTCGGGTTGTTGCCGCCCGCCCAGCCGCTGGTGCCGTTCCAGGCGAAGGTGCTGTCGTCGTTGTCCCAGAGGTTGAACGAGGTGAGCAGCGGCAGGCCGACCGGGGAGCGGTTGTTGGCGGTGAGGGTGACGCTCTGGCCGGCGCCGATCCAGGCCGGCGGGTCGTTCTCGCACGGGGCGGTGAAGCCGGTGCTCGCGACCGACGGGGTCGGGCTGGTCCGCGGGGTGTCGATCACCGGGGCGATGTCGTAGTTGGTGGTGATCGTCGGGTTGGTGGAGAAGTGGTGGCGCATCCGGTCGTCGTTCTCGTTGCTCGCGGCGAGCAGCAGAGTCCAGTTGCTCCAGCCGTGCGAGACGGCGGTGTTGATGATGCCGGTGACATCCAGGTTGATCGGGCCGGTGCCGGTGAAGGACTGCGAGCTCGCGACCAGTGAGCAGTGCGAGCCCGGCGAGCTGTCGGTGCCGCACGGCTGGTTGTTCCAGGTGGTGCCGGAGCCGATGGAGCCGCTGTCGTAGACGTTGACCACGGTCGGGCCCGAGGGGGCCGAGGCGCTGGTGGCCTGGAGCAGCAGGGTCGAGTCGTGGATCACCGCGCCGGTGCCGAGCAGCTGGCTCGGGGTGCCGATCTGGTAGTAGATCCGCTCGCGGCCGACGCCGGTGCAGTCCGAGTAGTCGCAGTAGCCGAGGCCGAGGTTGCTCATGCCCGACGTGTAGGTGTAGGTCGGGTGGTAGGCCTGCACCTGGGCGTACGCCTGGGTGGATCCGGTGGCGCTGACGTACGGGTCGAGGTACCAGGGGCCGGTCCCCTGGCCGAAGGTGGCCGGGTCGGGCGTGAGGTCGAGGGCCGTGTCGCCGGCGCTGACCGCGATCCTGGCGACGTTGGCGCCGCGGCCGGGGCGCTCGGTGGTGGAGGTCTCCTCGGACGGCGCGTCGGCCGCGCCGGGGGCGGCGAAGGCCGAGAGCGCGCGCGGGGCCTTGCCGCCGGCCGCCGCGGGGGCGGGCCGGGTGGAATCCCACTGGTACGGGGTGGCGGCGGTGAAGCGCACCTTGCCGTCGCCGTCCTTGAGGGTGACATTGCCCTCGGTGTCGGCCTTGACGGACAGGCCGTCCGCCTTGATCGGGAAATGCAGCCGCTTCAGCTGGGGGTTGGCGGCGGCGGCCGCGGTGTGCACCACGATGACGTCGCGCCAGGCGCCGCCGGGGGTGGCCGTGACCTGGAGGTCGACGTCCGGGAGGACACCGGTGTAGGTGGCGGTGGCGCCGCTCAGGGTCGGCGCGGGCAGCGCGAACGGGGCACTCACCGCGAGGCGCTTGCCGTCGGCGGTGGTGATGGTGGCGAGCGGGCCGGAGCCGCCGCCGGAGAGGGTCAGCCCGTTGGAGCTGACGGCCGGGCTGAGCGAGCCGTCGGCGTTGCGGTGCAGCGTGGCGTCCAGCTGCGTCCAGGCCTTGCCGCGCTTGGTGCGGACCGGCTCGGAGTTGGTGGTGGTGGTCAGTGAGCCGTCGGGCTTGACCGTGGTGATCGAGGTCTCGGTGGTGAGGGCGTCGATCACCACCGGCTGCCCGGTGGCCTTCGCCCTGGCCCGGGCGTCGACCAGCGCCTGCTGCTCGGCCGTGCGGGCGGCGGTCTTGGCCGGCGGGGTGCCCGCCGGGTTGCCCGGCGTCCCGGCGTGCGCAGCGGGTGCGCCGAGGAGTCCCAGGCCGATCGCACCGGTGGCGGCTATTGCCACCGCACGGGCGATCCCTCTCCGGCCTGGACGGAATGACCCGGCTGCACCGGGTATGTGACGCGGATTCGACATGACGCGGATGACTGCCCCTCCCTGGCCCACCGGATCGGCGGGCATACGGAGGAGAACGATGATGGCTCTGTTGATCCGCAGTCAAACAACCGGCGAATTCGGCGTGAATCAGGCAGGGTCGGCCGAATTCTCCGCAGATGCGTCGCCCAGGGTGCCCGCGAGGACGTCGCGATGGGTGGGCCGGGCCTCGCGGTAGCGGGTGCGGCCGGCGTCGGTGAGGGCGACGAAGATGCCCCGGCGGTCGGCCTCGCACAGGGTGCGCTCGACCAGGCCGGCCTTCTCCAGGCGGCCGATCAGCCGGGACAGGGCGCTCTGGCTGAGGTGGACGGTGAGCGCGAGGTCCTGGGCGCGCAGGCCCTGGCCCGCGGGCAGTCCGGCCTCCGAGAGCCGCTCGAGTACTTCGAACTCGCTCATGCCGAGGTGGTGCCGCTCGCCGAGTTCGCGGTCGAGGGCGCACGAGGTGGCCGCGTGGCGGGCCAGCAGGCTGCGCCACTCGGCGACGAGGTCCGCGTCGGCGGGCGCGGCGGGGTCGAGTCCGGTCACACCGCCACGCTAGCACATGCAGACGGAATTTTTGCAGGCGCATTAAATCCGCTTGCATTGGTTGCACGTGCATGTAGTGTACCGATCCATGACCACAGACGCCTCCTCCCACGACACGCACTGGAGTCCACGCCTCTGGGGCACCCTGGTGGTGCTCTGCGCCGCGATGTTCCTCGACGCCCTCGACGTCTCGATGGTGGGCGTGGCGCTCCCCTCCATCGGCACCGACCTGCACCTGTCCACCTCGACGCTGCAGTGGGTGGTCAGCGGCTACGTGCTCGGCTACGGCGGCCTGCTGCTGCTCGGCGGACGCGCCGCCGACCTGCTCGGCCGCCGGCAGGTCTTCCTGATCGCCCTCGGCGTCTTCGCCGCCGCCTCCCTGCTCGGCGGCCTGGTCGACGACGGCGCCCTGCTGATCGGCGCCCGCTTCATCAAGGGCGTCTCCGCCGCCTTCACCGCCCCGGCCGGCCTGTCCATCATCACCACCACCTTCGCCGAGGGGCCGGCCCGCAACCGGGCGCTGTCCATCTACACCACCTGCGGCGCCAGCGGCTTCTCGCTCGGCCTGGTGCTCAGCGGACTGCTCACCTCGGCCGGCTGGCGCTGGACCTTCCTGATGCCCGTTCCGGTCGCCCTGCTCGCCCTCGCCCTCGCCGTCCGGCTGCTCCCCCGCCAGGCCCGGCCCGAGCGCGGCTCCGCCGGGTACGACGTGGCCGGCGCCGTCACCGGCACCGGCGCGCTGCTCCTGCTGGTCTTCACCGTCACCGAGGCCCAGGGCGCCGGCTGGACGAGCCTGCGCACCCTCGGCTCGCTGGCCGTGGTGGCCGTGCTGGCCGCCGCCTTCCTGGTGATCGAGTCGCGCACCGCCCACCCGCTGGTGCGGCTCGGCATCTTCCGCAACGGCGGGGTCAGCCGGGCCAACCTCACCGCGATGACCATCTTCGGCTCGTACGCCGGCTTCCAGTTCGTGGTCACCCTCTACCTGCAGCGGCTGCTGGGCTGGTCGGCGCTGGAGATGGCGTTCGCCCTGCTGCCGGCCGGCGCGCTGGTCGCCCTGTCGGCGACCAGGATGGGCGCGATCATCGACCGCTTCGGCACCACCCGGCTGCTGCCGATCGGGGTGCTCGCCCTGGCCGCCGGGTACGCGCTGTTCCTGCGGCTGGACGAGCACAGCGGCTACCTCGGCCTGGTGCTGCCCAGCATGGTGCTGCTCGGCGTGGGCTTCGCGCTGGCCTTCCCGTCGGTCAACATCGCCGCCACCAACGGCGTCGCGGACGAGGAGCAGGGCCTGGCCTCCGGCCTGGTGAACACCGCGTTCCAGGTGGGCAGTGCGATCGTGCTGGCCGTCACCACCGCGGTGATCACCGGCGGCAGCGGCGGCGGGCAGAGCCCGCAGGCCCAACTGGACGGCTACCGCCCGGCCCTGCTGCTGGTCACCGGGGTGGCGCTGGTCGGCCTGGTGGTCACCCTGGTCGGCGCCGCGCTCTCGCGCCGCCGCCCGGCCGAGCCGGTCGCGGTGCCGGACTACCGCTATCCGTCGGCGCCGGCCGACACCGCGGTCGAGGTGCTCTCCGAGCGCTGACCCGCCGGGCGGTCGACCCCTCGCCGCCCGGCCGAAGCCGCAGAAGCGCCGGCTCCACCAAACCCCCGTGTTGGTGGAGCCGGTGCCGTCCGTACGCGCCGTCCGCGGCCGAGCCGGATCCGGGTACGGCGGTACCACCGGCGGCCCGGCCAGTATATTGGCCAGGAGCCAACGAACGTACGGAGCAGACACGATGACACCTCGCGGGGAATCGGTCAATGAGGAGATGCGCCGACGTTCCCGCCGCCGACTGATGCGCGCCACCGTGGAGTTGGTCGACCAGCACGGATACGGCGGCACCACGCTCGGGGACATAGCCGAGCGGGCCGGACTGGCCCGCGGACTGGTCTCCTACTACTTCGACGGCAAACGGCTGCTGATGCAGTCGGCCACCCACCGACTGATGCACCTGGAACTCTCCGCGGCCCTGGAATCCCTGCCGCCGGACGCCTCGCCCCAGGCCCGGCTGGCCCGCGCCATCGACGCGGTGCTGCACCTCGCGCTGGACCACCCGCGGGTGATGCGCTCACACCTGGCGCTGATCCTCGACCCGGACGCCGGGGCCTTCGTCCAGGACCCGGAACAGCAGCAACTGGGCGCGATCCTGCGGGAGTTGCTGCGCGACTGGGGCGCGGTCGACCCGGTCGCCGAGCACGCGGTGCTGCGCAGTGCGCTGATGGGCGGCTGCATCGGGGTCCTGCTGCCGGGCGCGGCCACCCCGCTGGCGCCGATCCGCGCCGACCTCTTCGCCCGCTACGGGCTGGCCTGGGAGCTGGGCGTGCCACCGCAGCCGCAGCCGCCCGAGGCGCCGCACCGCCGGCGCCGGAGCGTCCACTGACCGGCGGCCACTGACCGACGGCCGCGACAACCGTCCGGCCGGCGAAGGGCTCAGCGCTCCTTGAGGATCGCGGCCAGCAGGTCGGTGGTCTGCTGCGGGGTGAGGCTGTCCACGCACAGCCGCTCCATCACCTGCACGTACTCGTCGACGTCGTCGCGCTTGTCCAGGTAGAGCGCGCTGGTGAGCTGCTCCAGGTAGACGACGTCGGCCAGGTCCTGCTCGGGGAAGCGCAGGATGGAGAAGGCACCGCTCTCACCGGCGTGCGCGCCGAACCGGAACGGCATCACCTGGATCACCACGTTGGGCTGCTCGGCCAGGTCGAGCAGGTGCTGCACCTGGGCCCGCATCACCTCCGGGCCGCCGACCGGCCGGCGCAGCGCCGCCTCGTCGATGACCGCCCACAGTCGCGGGCCCTGACCACCGGTCAGCATGCTCTGCCGGCGCATCCGCAGGCTGACCCGGCGGTCCAGCTCCTCCTCGGCGAGCACCGGCCGGCTCTGTCCGAAGATCGCCCGCGCGTACGCCTCGCACTGGAGCAGGCCCGGCACGAACTGCACCTCGTAGGTGCGGATCAGGGCGGCCGCCTCCTCCAGTCCTATGTAGGTCTGGAACCAGCCCGGCAGCACGTCGTTGAAACTGTGCCACCAGCCGGACTTGTTGGCCTCCCGCACCAGGCCGAGCAGCGCCTCGCGCTCCCCGCCGTCGTGCACGCCGTACAGGCTGAGCAGATCGGCGACGTCCCGCTCCTTGAAGGAGACCCGACCGAGTTCCATCCGGCTGATCTTGGACTCGGAGGCGCGGATCGCGTACCCGGCGTCCTCACGGGTGATCCCGCAGCCCTCGCGCAGGCGGCGGAGCTGGGAGCCGAGGAGGATCCGCCGCACCATCGAGCCGCTGCCGGGCTGAACTGTGGTCATGCCGCCGGAACCTCCACCTAGGACAACAGCTGCACAGTCTGCCATCAGTTGAGCGCGCTCGGTGCCGGTAGTGGCGCAACGATCTACCGCTTCTGCATCAGATCCCCCCTGATGCACGTGCATCCGGTGCATGCATATGCCAATTGTGCGACTGCACGTGAATCGACTCTTGCATCTGCAGTGAGCGCAGAGGACCATGGTGCACGTGCACCTGCACGCCCCAGGCAATCCCGCGGACTCCGCGTCGACCCCACGCGCGACACCGCACACCGCCCCGGCGACGCCTCCGCGTCGCTGGGTTGTTGTGTGCACGCACGAGGCGTCGAACGGGCGGTCGCGCGGCCGAGCGAGTCGGAGGTGACCGGCATGACCCCGGTGGGTCCCGCCGTGTCCGCCCCCTTATGGGAGGAGCTCTTCATGAGCACCGGTACGGCCCTGGCGACCGACCCCCATGTGGTCAGCTGCACCCTCGCTCCCCGCTTCGAAGCCGTGAGAACCGCGCGCGAGTTCGCCCGTGAGACCCTCCAGGGCTGGGGCCTCGGCGACCTCTTCGACGACATATCGCTGGTCGCCTCCGAACTCGTCACCAATGCGCTCCGACACGCGATCGGCGCCGCCGAGCCGGCCCGCCTGCCCGTCCAGCCCGGCCCGCGACAGGCGTCCGACACCGTGCTGCCGATCCGGATCAGCCTGGTGCACCGCTCCCCCCAGGTGGTCTGCGCGGTCAGCGACCCCAGCAGCAGCGGACCCGTCGCCCGCGAGGCCGACTTCGTCGCCGAGTCCGGCCGCGGCCTGCACCTGGTGGACTCCTTCAGCCGCTCCTGGGGCTGGCATCCGCTGGCCGGCGCGGGCAAGGTCGTCTGGGCCCTGTTCGAAGCCGCACCCGAGACCGTCCACCACGCCGCTCTCGCCCAGGCCGCCGGCCGCCACCGCCGGATCGCCTGACCCCTCGACGGATCGGACGGCCGGACGCAGCCACCGCAACCGGCCGGACCCGCACCGCGTCCGCTCAGGATGACGGGAAAGACGAACGGCCGCCGCGGGACGACCTCCCACGACGGCCGGGCAAGCGACGGATCGTCACCACGATTCACCCCGAGGCCACTCCCAGGTGGTCGAACTCCCCGTCCTTCACCCCGAGCAGCATCGCCGCTACCTCCTCGCGGGTGTAGACCAGGGCGGGCCCGTCCGGGAAGCGCGAGTTGCGCACCGCGACCGCACCCCCGGGCAGCGCCGCGAACTCCACGCAGTTGCCCTTCGAGTTGCTGTGCCGGCTCTTCTGCCAGACCACACCGTCGAGGTCCGCAGCCGCCATGCCGTTGTACGCCTCACGCATCGTTCTCTCCCCAGGAGCCGGGCGCATGTCCTTACTTGACGTGATGATAACTCGGCTGCACGTGCATCAGCATGGGAAATCGCCCGTGCATCGGTACGTGCGGACACCCTCACCAGGCTTTCACCGCCCGAAAGTTGACGCCACGTAAGCGGACAAAATCGGACGAAATGCCTGCATGGCCATGACCGTGCGTACCCGACCGCCCGCACGTTGTCGATCTTCCATGACCCTCCGCAGCTTCACAGCCAGTCACCCCCGGACAGTGTGAGCCGCATCACTCCCGGGGCGCCGAATTGTCCAGTCCTGGCATCCGGCTGCAGCTACGGCGCCCGGATGTCCTACGATCTCCGCCATGAGCACCGCAGCCATCCCGGGCGCGCCACTGCCCGTCCGTACGCCAGGCTCCCGTGCGCGGGGGCGCCACCGCCGTCCCGAGCGCCCCGAGATCCCGGCCGGCTCGCCCGCCCTCGTGCTGGCCGTCCCGGCCACCGCCGGGCCCGAGTCCCGCCCGGTCGTGGACGAACTGCTCTCCATCGTCCGCGGCGAGCAGCCGGGCATCGAGATGGCGGCCGGCTACCTCGACGGCGAGGACGCCCTCACCGTCCCCGGCCTGCTCGCGCAGGCCGCCGAGCTCGGCATGCCGGCCCCGGTCGTCGTCCCGCTGCTGACCGGCCCGCACGGCTACCTGGACGACCTCCACCGGATCGCCGGCGAGGCCGGCGCCTCCGTCACCGACCCGCTCGGCCCGCACCCGCTGCTGGCCGAGGCCGTGCACGTGCGGCTCTCCGAGGCCGGCCTGGCCCGCGCCGACCGCGCCCGGCTCTTCGCCATCACCACCGCCGCCGACGGCGTGGTGCTGACAACCGTGGGCGGCGAGGACGCCGCCGCGGCCGCCGGCATCACCGGTGTGCTGCTCGCCGCACGGCTCGCCGTGCCAGTCGTCGCCGCCGCCCTGGACGTCCCCGGCTCCGTCGCCGCGGCCGTCGACCACCTCAAGGCCACCGGCTCCGAGCGCCCCGCGCTCGCGCCGCTCGTCGTCGGCCCCGAGGCCGACTCCGAGCTGCTCGCCACCGCCGCCGAGGAGACCGGCTGCCCCAGCGCCGCCCCGCTCGGCGCCTACCCGACCATCGGCCAGCTGATCGCCTCCACCTACCTCGCCGCGCTGCCGGCCCACGTCTTCCAGGCCGAGGCCGAGGCGGAGGCGGCCGCCGCCGAGCAGGCGGAGGAGCAGGCACCCGCGGCGGAGTGACACCACCCGCACCGACACGGCGACGGGCCGCTCCCACCGAGCGGCCCGTCGCCGTGTCGCGTCCCGCCGCCCGCGTACGGCAGTCGGTGGCTCGACCATCCGTCACCACCGCGCACAGCGCCTCCCAGCGCCCCGGGAGCCGCCGATGAACGCCGCCTGGGACCTCGCCGCCGAGGGCGTGCTGCGGCTGCCGTCCGGGCGGCTGGTACGGGGGCGCGGGCTCGGTCGGCCGCTGCCGCCGGGGCCGGTGCCGGAGTTCGGGCTGTACCTCTTGGGTCGCCGGCCGCCGGCGGCGCCGTGGGACGCCCGGTGGCTGCGCTGGCCGGACTTCCGGCTGCCCGCCGAGCCGGCCGAGGCCGCCGAGGCGCTGGCCGAGCTGTGGCGGCGGGCCGCGTCGCAGCGGGTCGAGGTGGCCTGCGCGGGCGGCCGCGGCCGCACCGGCACGGCGCTCGCCTGCCTGGCCGTGCTGGACGGCGTACCGGGGCACGAGGCGGTCGCGTACGTCCGCCGGCACTACCACCCGCGCGCCGTCGAGACCCCGTGGCAGCGCCGGTACGCCGCCCGGTTCAGCCCACCCGGGTCGTCCGGGTCGCCGCGTCGTTGAACGCGAGCCGGGGCAGGGCGAGCGGCCGCGGGGCCGTCGCGACGTTCGCCGGGGCGGTGCTCGCGTTCCACTGCGGGGCCGGTGCGGCGCCGTTGCCCGGCTTGGTCAGCTGGACGGCGGGCCGGCCCTGCGGGCGGACCACGATGCGGGCGGGCGGCGGCGACTCGGGGTCGAGCCAGACCTCGTTCCCGCTGAACTCGCAGTCCAGGACGGCGATGTCGTCCGGCTTCCCGTCGGTGGTGGCACGGAACGCCACCCCGGCCTTGCGGTAGCCGGTCAGCCGGCTGCGGCTGACCGTCACGGTCTCCCCGGCGAGCTGGTGCTTGAGGGTGACGACGGCGTAGTCGGACTGTCCGGCCGCGTCGATCAGCAGGCCGTCGAAGACGGTGCCCCGGTCCCGGCCGAGGGCGTGCACCGCCACTCCCCCGGCGGCGTTGCCGTGCAGCACGCTCGCGGTGTAGTCGAAGTCGTTCAGGTAGGCGCCGTGCTCGATGCCCCAGCCGCCGTTGTGGTAGGCGGCGAACTGGGTGACGGTGTGGTGGTGTTGGGCGTTGAGCCAGACGAAGATGCCGTCCTGGAGGTTGTTGTGGGCCAGGCAGCGTTCGAAGGTCCAGACACCCTCGCTGGCCTCCGGCCACTCGTAGCCGGAGGCGCCGGTCGCGCCCTGGACGCCGACGGCGACGCAGTCCCGGGCGATCGATCCGGTGCCCGCCCCGAGGCTGAAGCCCGTCAGGCGGTAGGCGCGCGGGTTGGGTTCGAAGACGGTGCGGGAGGCGACGCAGGAGTCGTAGACGATGTCGTCGGAGGGTACCTGCGGGGTACGGGTGTCCACCGGCCCGTCCCACCAGTAGGCGTCCTCCCAGGTCTCGTGGCTGATGCAGGAGCGGAAGGTGATGCCGTGACTGGCGTGCGGGACGAAGGCGTGGTTGCCGGCGTCGCGGACCACCACCCCCTCCACCACGGTGGAGCGCGAGGCGTCCGCCAGCATGTGGAAGTGCAGACCGTACCGGCCGAGCACGGGCTGGGTGACGGGCTGTCCGTTCCACGTCTCGCTGCCGGCCGAGCGCGGTCCGAGCCAGCGCAGCGCGGCGTGCCGCAGGTCCGGCGGCCGGGTGCTGGTGATGTGCACGTGGGCGCGGCCCCGGTCGGTGCCCTCGACCCGCACGGTGCGGCTCAGGTTGAGCACCTCGGCGCCGAGGGTCGGCCCGGCGCCGAGGGCGACCCGGGGGTGGGCGTGCTGCAGCGCGGCGTCCAGGGTGACGGTGGCTCCGTCGATCGCCCGGACGGTGGCGAGGTCGTACGCGGCGGAGAAGCCGTCGGTGTCGGGGGTGCCGGTCGGGGTGACCGCCAGCTCGTCGCCGATCTGCCATCCTTCGGGGGCAGATGTCAGCTTGATGGTGGTTTCGCCCGGTTCGAGGTCGGCGGCGGCGCGGACCCAGGCGGTCTTGGCGGCGCCGTCCAGTCGGAGGTACCCGGTGCCGGTCACCCACAGGCCGGTGTCGGAGTCGACGACGGACATGCCGCCACCCCGGAAGCGCCGCTCGTCCACCGCCGGGAACCGCAGGGTGTGCACGGCGGCGCCGTCGGCGGGGGCGAGCGCGAGGACCCCTCGGACCTCCACGTTGCCGGCGGCGGCCAGGGTGAGGGTGCGGTCGCGGGCGAAGACCAGCGAGCCGGTCGGCTCGATCAGCAGCGAGCCGACCGCGGCGTCGGTGTCGAGCAGGACCCGGTCGGTGATCCGGACCGCGCTCGCCGGACCGGGCACCGCGCCGCCCCAGCCGGCCGAGTCGGACCAGTGCCGGCCGCTCTCGTCGACCACCGGCCGCTGCGACGGAGCAGGCGGGGGCGGCGCGGTGCGGCCGGGGGCGGCTTCCGTCGCGGGGGCGGCCGGGGCGGGTGCGCCGGCCCCGGCCAGGGCGCGGCGGAGCCCCTCCTCGCCGACCACGGCCACCACCGCGCCGGCGGCGAGCCAGCCGAGCAGCCGACGGCGGCCGACGGCCGGACGGCGGCGCCCCGACGGCTCGGGGGGTGAGGGGTCGTTTCGCGACGAACCGGACAGTTCGGGCGAGTTGGGCGATTCAAATGGTTCGTGCACCATGAATGGCTTCTCGTCAGGCTCCATGATCGGCAGCCCCTCCCCCGGCCTCCGCAATCGGCGCCGATTCCTGAAGCATAGGCAGGCCCCTTTCGGCTCAAGGGCTTTGTCCGAAAGCCATCACTTTCGATCATCCGAGCCCGATCACATCATCACGTGACCCGCATCACACGTATTTGCAGTTTGAACTTCAACCTGCTTAACCTCCTGCCCACGTTCGTGGTCACACGGACCCAGCCCACCCGGAACGCCGAGTCCTGCCGCCGGGTGCGCAGGCACACGCACCAGCACCACGGCAGGGGCGGGGGACCCAGGTAAGTCGCCCGGGAGAATGGCCGATCGGCCTTTCCCGGGCTAGGGGTGAAGCCGTGCACGCGCACGGCCGGGCAACTCCAGCCCGAATCCGACAGCTCACCTCGCAGGCGTGGGAGAGGAACGCATCTTCATGCTGCCCATCAACGCCAAGCGCGCCCGTCGCGTCGTCGCCGCCACCGGTGTGGTCGGCCTCGGCCTCTCGATCCCCTGCCTGCTCTCGGGCACCGCCAACGCCGCCCCCGTCTCCACCTGGGACAAGGTCGCCCAGTGCGAGTCCAGCGGCGACTGGAGCATCAACACCGGCAACGGCTTCTACGGTGGCCTCCAGTTCACCTCCAGCACCTGGGCCGCCTACGGCGGTCACTCCTACGCCCCGCAGGC
The DNA here is from genome assembly GCF_024172095.1 of Kitasatospora cinereorecta. Lineage (GTDB taxonomy): Bacteria > Actinomycetota > Actinomycetes > Streptomycetales > Streptomycetaceae > Kitasatospora > Kitasatospora cinereorecta. Next base: position 366,646 of record NZ_JAMZDX010000005.1, read on the forward strand.
CAACCAGGCCACCAAGGCGCAGCAGATCTCGGTCGCCGAGAAGGTGCTCGCCGACCAGGGCCCCGGCGCCTGGCCGGTCTGCTCGGTCAAGGCCGGCCTGACCAAGGGCGGCGCCCCCGCCCAGGTCGACACCGGTGCCGCCGCGGCGAAGCCGGCCGCCGCCGCCCCCCAGCAGAGCGCCCCCCGTCACGCCGCCCCGCAGCAGGCCGCTCCCCAGCAGAGCGCCCCGCAGCAGGCCGCCCCGGCCGCCGCCGAGACCTACACGGTCCAGGCCGGCGACTGGCTGTCCACCATCGCCCAGAGCCACCACGTGGACGGCGGCTGGCAGAAGCTGTACGAGCTGAACAAGTCCGTCCTCACCGAGGGCCCGGACATGATCTACCCGGGCCAGAAGCTGGCCCTGGGCAACGTGGCCACCGCGGCGCCGCAGAGCGCCCCGGCGACCACCCCGTCGTCCTGGAACACCGGGCGCCGCTCCGCCCCGGCCGCGCCGAAGCCCGCCGCCGCCAAGGCCTCCACCACGGCCGCCAAGGCGGTCACCGGGTCCAAGGCCGCCGCGGTCAACTTCGCGCTGTCCAAGGTGGGTCAGGCCTACATCTACGGCGGCACCGGCAACGGCGGCTGGGACTGCTCCGGCCTCACCCAGGCCGCGTTCCGCCAGGTCGGCATCTCCCTGCCGCGGGTCGCCGCGGACCAGGCCGACTACTCCACCCGCGTCTCGCTCGACAACCTGCAGCCGGGCGACCTGCTGTTCTGGTCGAGCAACGGCGCCAACTCCGGCGTGCACCACGTCGCCATGTACATCGGTGACGGCAAGTACGTCGAGGCCGCCAACCCGCGCGCCGGTGTGCGGGTCATGGCCGTCGCGGACTGGGCCCCGGACTTCGCCGGTCGCGTCTGACCGCCCCGAGCGCACGCCGCCCCCGGAGAGCCTGGTCGGCTCCGGGGGCGGCGTCGTATTCTGCGGGCATCCGAGCCGTCCGGAGGAGCCCGCATGAGCAAGGTGACCATCAGCCTCGACGCCGACCTCGCCATCGAGACGATGCTGCTGTCGGGCACGAAGAGCCCGCAGGAGGCGGTCGAACTCCTGGTCCACGACTACCTGGCCACCCGCCGCCGCACCGAGGCCCGCACCGGGGACGCGAGCGACGCCGAGCGCCTGCGCCGCCCCGACGCCATCGCCGAGGAGGGCTGACCCCGGACGCACCGAAGGCCCCCGGGGAGCAGATCCCCGGGGGCCTTCGGTGTGCGTGCGGTCAGCGCGGGTTTGCGCCGGTGGAGCCGCGCATGACGAGCTCCGGCTGGAACATGAACTCGGAGCGCTGGCCCGCGTTGCCGCCGACCTCCTCCAGGAGGGCGTCGACCGCCGCGGTGGCCATCGCCTCGACCGGCTGGCGGATGGTGGTCAGCGGCGGCTCGGTGAACGCTATCAGCGGCGAGTCGTCGAACCCGACCACCGAGACGTCCTGCGGGACGGACAGGCCGCGCTGGCGCACCGCCCGGATCGCGCCGAGCGCCATCATGTCGCTGCCGCAGACGATCGCGGTGCAGCCCTTGTCGAGCAGGGCGCCCGCCGCCGCGTGCCCGCCCTCCACGCTGAACAGCGTGTGGTGGACCAGGTCGGCGGCCTCCTCCGGGGTACGGCCGAGGAGTTGCTGGACGGCCGCGGTGAAGCCCTCGATCTTGCGCAGCACCGGGACGTAGCGCTTCTGGCCGACCGCGAGACCGATCCGCTCGTGGCCGAGCTCGGTGAGGTGCTGGACCGCCATCCACATCGCGGCCCGGTCGTCGGGCGAGATGAAGGGGGCGGCGATCCGCTCGCTGAAGCCGTTGATCAGGACGAACGGCACCTGCCGGCCGGTGAGTTTGGCGTACCGGTCGTGGTCGGCGGTGGTGTCCGCGTGCAGGCCGGAGACGAACACGATGCCGGCGACACCGCGTTCGACCAGCATCTCGACCAGTTCGTCCTCGGTGGACCCGCCGGGCGTCTGGGTGCACAGCACGGGCGTGAAGCCGTGCCGGCTGAGCACCTGCTCGATCACCTGGGCGAGCGCCGGGAAGATGGGGTTGCTCAGCTCCGGGGTGATCAGACCGATCAGGCCGGCGCTGCGCTGGCGCAGCCTGGTCGGCCGCTCGTAGCCGAGCACGTCGAGGGCGGCGAGGACGGTCTGCCGCGTGGTCGCGGAGACGCCTGCCTTGCCGTTGAGCACGCGGCTGACGGTGGCTTCACTGACCCCCGCCTGCGCCGCGATGTCGGAGAGTCGCGCCGTAGTCACGATCCCAGAGCCTATTGCAACCATGTCAGACCGCCCACCAGATGGTGCTGTCCGCCGGAATCACGGTCTCCCCCTCCACCGCGACAGCCTCGGTGGAGGACAGCAGGATACGGCCGGGGGCCGGTATCCGGACAGGCTCCCCCGTGGTGTTCACGGTGCAGACGAACGATCCGGCCGCGCTCTCCCGGCGGAAAGCCAGCACGCCCTCGGGCGCCTCCAGCCAGGCCACCGCCTCGCCCGCGCCCAGCGCGGGGTGCTCGCGGCGGACCGCGAGGGCCGAGCGGTAGAGCTCCAGCGTGGAGGTCGGGTCGCCGGTCTGGACCTCGACGCTCAGCTGCGCCCACTCCGCGGGCTGCGGCAGCCAGCTCGGGCCGCCGGGGTTCGGGCCGAAGCCGTACGGGGCCTCGGTGCCGGACCACGGGATCGGGACCCGGCAGCCGTCGCGGTAGCCGTCCTGGCCGGCCTGGCGGAAGAAGGACGGGTCCTGGCGGACCTCGTCGGGCAGGTCGGTGACGTCGGGCAGGCCGAGCTCCTCGCCCTGGTAGACGTAGGCCGAGCCGGGCAGGGCGAGCATCAGCAGGGTGGCGGCGCGGGCGCGGCGCAGGCCGAGCTCGCGGTCGCCGGGGGTGCGCAGCTGGGTGCCGAGGCCCGGCGGGTTGGCGAAGCGGGTGGCGTGCCGGGTGACGTCGTGGTTGGAGAGCACCCAGGTGGTGGGGGCCTCGACCGGGCGCATCGAGTCGAGCGACAGGTCGATCACCTCGCGCAGCTCGGCGGCGTCCCAGGAGGTGCCGAGGTACTGGAAGTTGAAGGCCTGGTGCAGCTCGTCGGGGCGGACGTAGTTGGCGGTCCGCTGGACGGTCGGGGTCCAGGCCTCGGCGACGCCGATCCGCTCGCCGGGGTACTCGTCGAGGATCTTGCGCCAGCTGCGGTAGATGGCGTGCACGCCGTCCTGGTCGAAGAACGGCATGACGTCGTTGCCGAGCAGCTTGAGCTGGTCGTGGCCGCCGATGTCGGGCAGGCCGGGGGCCTTGACCATGCCGTGGGCGACGTCGATGCGGAAGCCGTCCACGCCCATGTCGAGCCAGAACCGCAGGATCGAGCGGAACTCGTCGGCGACGGCCTGGTTCTCCCAGTTGAAGTCGGGCTGCTCGGGGGCGAAGAGGTGGAGGTACCAGTCGCCCGGGGTGCCGTCGGGGTTCTCGGTCCGGGTCCAGGCCGGGCCGCCGAAGATGGACTCCCAGTCGTTGGGCGGCAGTTCGCCGCTCTCGCCCTTGCCGGCGCGGAAGTGGTAGCGGTCGCGCAGCGGAGAGCCGGGGCCCTCGCGCAGCGCGCGCTGGAACCACTCGTGCTGGTCGGAGGAGTGGTTGGGGACCAGGTCGACGATGATCCGCAGGCCCAGGTCGTGGGCGTCGCGGATCAGGCCGTCGGCGTCCAGCAGGGTGCCGAACATCGGGTCGACGGCGCGGTAGTCGGCGACGTCGTAGCCGGCGTCGGCCTGCGGGGAGGCGTAGAAGGGGGAGAGCCAGACGGCGTCCACGCCCAGGTCGCGCAGGTACGGCAGGCGGCTGCGGATGCCCGGCAGGTCGCCCATGCCGTCGCCGTTGCCGTCCGCGAAGCTGCGCGGGTACACCTGGTAGATGACCGCGTCCCGCCACCAGTCTCTGGACGCAGCGGGGGTCGCGGCGGGCCGGCTGGTCTCGGTCAGGTTCTGGGTCATGGGCGGTATCCCTCGGGGACGTAGGAAGCGGTGGCGCGAGGCAGTGGCGCGAGGTCGGGCGGGGCTACTTGATGGAGCCGGCGGTCTGGCCGGCCACCAGGTGGCGCTGCACCAGGACGAAGACGACGGCCGCGGGGATGGCGATCAGCACGGAGGCGGTCGACATCATCGACCAGTTCTGGGTGTACTGGTTGACGAAGGTCTGCAGGCCTCCGGCGAGCGTCATCTTGTCCAGGCCGGTCATGAACTGGGAGGCGTAGGCGACCTCGCCCCAGGCCGTGATGAAGGAGTAGAAGGCGGTCACCGCCAGGCCCGGCCGGGCCAGCGGGAGGATCAGGCGCCAGAAGGTGCCGAAGGGGTTGAGCCCGTCGATCCGGCCCGCCTCGTCGATCTCGCTGGAGATCGTGTCGAAGTAGCCCTTCATGGTCCAGGCGCAGAACGGCACCGAGATCGTCATGTAGGTGAGGATCAGGCCGAGCGGCTGGTTGAGCAGGTGGAACTTGCCGAGCAGCTGGTAGATCGGGACGATCAGGATCGCCACCGGGAACATCTGGGTGACCAGCAGGGTCCACATCAGCGGGCGCATGCCGGGGAAGCGGAAGCGGCTGACCGCGTACCCGGTGGTGGCGGCCAGGAAGACGCCGAGCACGGTGGTGAACCCGGCGATCAGCACGGTGTTGCCGAACCAGGTGAGGAACTTGGTCTTCGACAGCAGTTCGCCGTAGGCGGCGAACGACGGGTGGTCGAAGAACGCGGAGCTGGTCTCGCGGCCGGCCGGCTTGAGCGAGGTCAGGAAGACCCACAGGACCGGGAAGACCGCGATCAGGGCCGCGCCGCCGAGGCCCGCGTGCAGGGCGAGGGAGGCGCCGAGCGAGCGCTTCTCAGATCGTGCCACGGGTCACCACACCTCGCCTTGCTTGCGCAGCGAGCGCCGGTAGACCACGGCGAACACCACGAGGATCAACAGGATGAGCACGCCCCAGGCGGAGGACTCGCCGAACTGGCGCAGGCCGGTGAAGGCCTTCTGGTAGGCGGCGGTGACGAGCAGCTGGGTCTCGTCGCCGGGTCCGCCGTTGGTCAGCAGGAAGATGACCGGGAACATGTTGAAGGTCCAGATCGTGCTGAGCAGGATCACGGTGGAGCTGATCGGGCGCAGTGCGGGCAGGGTGATGTTCCAGAACTGCTGCCAGGCGTTGGCGCCGTCCATCTCGGCGGCCTCGTAGAGCTCGCCGGGGATGGACTGCAGGCCGCCGAGGACGGCGACCATGACGAACGGGAAGGCGAGCCACACGTTCACCATGACGACCGAGATCTGGGCCATGGTGGGGTCGTTGAGCCAGTCGAAGGTCGGCAGGCCCAGCGCCTGGAGCGCGTGGTTCAGGAAGCCCCGGTCGTTGTTCATGATGAAGCGCCAGCTGAACGTGGAGACGAAGGCCGGTACGGCCCACGGCAGGATCAGCAGGGTGCGGTAGACCGAGCGGCCGCGGACCTTGCGGTTCAGCATGATGGCCAGGGTCAGGCCGATCACGAACGAGACGGCGACGCAGGAGACCGTCCAGGTGACCGTCCAGCCCAGCCGGGCCCAGAAGTTGGTGTGGGCGCCGAACAGGATGTCGGTGTAGTTGCTCAGCCCGACGTTCTTGTAGCTGGCCGGGATGTGCAGAAAGTCGCCGATCTGCTTCTCGGAGTTCTTGTCGTTGGCGTCCGTGGTGGAGAGGTAGAGACCCTGCACCAAGGGGTAGCCGACGAGAACCGCGATGACGATGACGACCGGCGCCACCAGGGTCCAGGCGTACCAGTGCTTGCCGAGTGCCAGGCGCAGTCGCCCGGGGGTGCCGGCCGTGCGGCGGGGACCGCGGGCGGGGGTGTCCCCGCCCGCGGCCGTTGCCGTCGGCTGGCTGGTGGTGGTGTCCACAGCCATGCCCGACTACTTCCTTACTTCCAGCCCAGGTTCTTGCGGTAGGCGTCGCCGGTGTTCTTGGCGGCCTGCTCCGGGGTCTCCTTGCCGGAGAGCATCGCGGTGTACTCGGTCACCAGCGGGGCGAACAGGGTGCCGCCCTCCGGGATCCACGGGCGCTGGTGGGCCTTGTCGACGGCGTCCTTGAAGAACTTGACGCTGTCGATGGAGGCGACGTCCGGCTGGGCGTAGACCGACTTGCGGGTCGGCAGGACGCCGAGCTCCTTGGTCAGCGTGGCCTGGACCTCGGCGGAGGCCATGTACTGGACGAACAGCTCCGAGGCGGGGACGTTCTTGCTGCCCGCGTACACCGCGTAGGAGTGGCCGCCCTGCGGGGCGCCCTGGCCGCCGCTGCCGGCCGGGACCACGGCGATGCCGAGGTTGGCCTTGTCGGCGAAGGCGTCGCCGCCCTTGTTGACGGTCGCCAGCGCCCACGGGCCGTTGATCATCATGGCGGTGTCGCCGGACTGGAAGGACGACATCATGTTCGCCCAGCCGTCGGTGACGGAGGTCTTGGCGGCGCCCGAGTCGACCAGGTCCTTCATGGTCTTGAAGGCCTTGACGCCGGCCGGGTTGTCGACGGTGACGGTCTTGGAGCCCGCGTCCACCAGGTCGCCGCCCTCGCCGTACAGGAAGGAGAGGGTCCAGTAGGCGTCGTCGCCGCGCAGGTACATGCCGGTCTTGCCGGTCTTCGCCTTGATCTGGGCCGCGTCGGCCTTCAGCTCGTCGATGGTGGCCGGCGCCTTGGCGATGCCGGCGTCGGCGAACATCTTCTTGTTGTAGAAGAGCGCCATGGTGTCGGTGACCTGCGGCACGGCGTAGGTCTTGCCCTCGTACTTGGTCGCGGCGACCGGGTTGGGCAGGAAGTCGTCCGCCTTGTCCAGCGCCAGGGTGCCGTCGAGCGGGGCGAGGTAGTGCAGCGAGGCCAGCTCGGGGGTCCAGGCGACCTCGGAGCGGATGACGTCGGGGGCGTCGGTGCCGGTCGAGAAGGCGTTCTTGATCTTGTTCTGGGCGCCGTCGAAGGGAACGTTGACGTAGTTCACCTTGACGTTCGGGTACTTCGCCTGGAAGTCCGCGATCACCTTCTGGTACGTCGGCGCCTCGGCCTTCGCGTCCGAGGTGTCCCACCAGGTCACGGTGCCGGAGACCTTGGCCGGGTCGACCGATGCGCCGGCCGCCGGGGCGCCGTTGTTGCTGGTGCTGCCGCTGCTGCCACAGGCCGCCATGGAGACGGCAAGGGCCGCAACGAGAGCGGAGGCCGCGATGCCACGCCGCATGTGAACTCCTAGGGAAAGGTGGGGGTGGGTGCCCAGGAAGGGGAGGGGTGGCGCATACTTGGCCACTCGGCCCGGCTGCGGTGCTCCCGCCTCCGGGTTCGGGAGGAACGTAACAGCGATGGAACCACCCGTGAAAGAGCTTGCAGCAAGTTTCTGCAAGAACCATGGGGATCGTTACGTCCACGTGTCCTGAGGGTTGCCGCAGCGCATCCTCCCGGCGCGCCGCTGCCCCACAGGAACGGCCCGCCGCACCCGCTCCCACCAGCGGGAACAGGGTACGACGGGCCGCATCGCGAGGGCCGGGTGATCAGCGCCCCCAGGTGACCACCGCCTCGGCCGTCAGGGCCACCGTGGAGGCGTCGTACAGCACGTGCAGGGGCAGGTCCACGCCCAGCCGGGCGCTGATCCGGGCCGCGATCTGCGCCACGGTGAGCGAATGTCCGCCCAGGTCGAACAGGTCGGCGTCCGGCTCCACCGTGTCCAGGCCCAGCACCTCGCACCAGATCGCCGCCACCTCGGCCAGCGGCCCGGACGCGACCGGCCCCGCCGGAGCGGCCGTGGGCGCGGCGGCGGGCACGTCAGCGGGCGTTGCGGGGCTTTCCGCACGGGCTTGCAGCGCCAGGCGGTCGACCTTGCCGTTCGGGGTCAGCGGCAGCTCGGTGAGGTGGACGAACACCGCCGGCACCATCACCTCCGGCAGCGTCCGGGCCAGGTGCTCCCGCAGCGCCTCGGGCAGCGGCGCCTCGGCGCCCGCCGGCACCAGGTGGGCGACCAGCCGCCGCAGCGGGCCCTCACCCGCCGCGGTGACCGCCGCCCGGGCCACCTGCGGATGCTCCAGCAGCCGGGCCTCGATCTCGCCGAGCTCGATCCGGTGCCCGCGCAGCTTGACCTGCCCGTCGAGGCGGCCGAGGAAGTCCAGGCCGCCGTCCGGGCGGCGGCGGACCAGGTCGCCGGTGCGGTAGCGGCGCGCCCCGGGCGGGCCGGCCGGGTCCGGGCGGAAGCGGTCCGCGGTCGGGCCCGGACGGTGCAGGTAGCCGCGGGCCACCCCGGCGCCGCCGATCCACAGCTCCCCCGGCAGGCCGTCCGGCAGCGGCAGGCCGTCCTCGTCCAGGACCCGGACGGTGGTGCCGGCGATCGGCCGGCCGATGCCCTGCTCTCCCGCGCCCAGGTCGGCGGCGGTCGACCAGACGGTGGTCTCGGTCGGCCCGTACACGTTCAGCAGCCGTCCGGTCCGGGCCGTGATCGCGGCGGCCAGTGCGGGCGGCAGGGCCTCGCCGCCGGCCAGCGCGGTCAGCCCCGGCTCGTCCAGGCCGCCCTCCAGCAGCAGCTGCCAGCCGGACGGCGTCGCCTGGACGTGCGTGACGGCGTGCTCCCGCACCAGCCGAACGGCGTCCCGGCCGTCCTTCACCGCGGCGGGCGGCGCGATCACCACCCGGCCGCCGCTCACCAGCGGCAGGAACAGCTCCAGCGCGGCGATGTCGAAGGTCAGTGCGGTCAGGGCCAGCCAGCGGTGGTGCGCTCCCGCGCCCAGCCGCTCGCGGAAGGCCAGCAGCAGCGCCGCCAGCGCCCGGTGCTCCACCTCCACGCCCTTGGGCCGGCCGGTCGAGCCGGAGGTGTAGAGGACGTACGCCCGGTCACCGGGGGCGGGCGCTGCAGGCTCCGCTCCGTCCCGGGCCCGCTCGGGCCGGTCGCCGTCCGGCTCGCCGTCCAGCTCCAGGACGGGCGGACCGCCGGCCGGGACGCGGGCGCGCAGCTCGCGGCGGGTGACCACCAGCGCCGGACGGGCGTCGGCCAGCAGCCCGGCCAGCCGCTCGGCCGGCTGGTGCGGGTCGATCGGCAGGTACGCCGCGCCCCGGTGCAGGATCGCCAGCTGGGCGGTCAGGGTGGCGGCGGAGCGCTCGGTGAGCAGCGCCACCAGGTCGCCGGGGCCGACCGGCAGCCGGGCGGCCAGCTCCCGGACGCCGGCCAGCAGCGCGCGGTAGCTCAGCTCGTGCCCGCCCTCCACCACCGCCACCGCGTCGGGGGTGCGGGCGGCCTGCTCCTCGACCAGCGCGGTGAGCGTGGTGGGCGCCGCACCGGCGGGACCGGCGTCCGCGTCCGCGGCGGTGTCCGCGGGGTCGAGCGGGTGGGCGGCGAGCGGGGTGTCGGGGTGCTCGGCGAGAGCGCGGGCGAGGGTCCGCCAGTGGGCGGCGATCCGCTCGGCGCCGGCCGGGTCGAGCACCTCGGGGTCGTACTGCAGCATCACCCGCCACGCCTCGGGCCCGTCCACCAGGTGGATCCGCAGCGCGCCGCGCGCGGTCAGGTTGGGCAGCGCCCAGTCGATCTCGGCGGTGACGCCGGGGAAGACCGGCGCGGCGCCGCGGCGGCGGTAGCCGAGGGTGACCGGCGCCAGCGCGGCGCCGGGCCGCACCCCGGCCGCGGCCCGGGCCAGCGGCACCTCGCGATGGCGGTAGAGGCCCGGCAGGTCGGAGCGCAGCCCGTGGGTGTCGACCAGCGCGCGGGCGTACGTGCGGAAGCTCGCGGCGAGGTCCGGGGCGGAGGCCACCGGCAGCTCGTTGACGTGGACGCCGATCCGCTCCCGGTCGCCGCGGCCGCGGGTGCCGAGGTCGACGCCGACCACCGGGGCCCGGTTGCCGTACCGGCGCAGCAGGACGAGCCAGCCGGCCAGGGTGAAGTGGAACGCGGTCAGGCCGAGCTCGGCGCAGGCGCGGTCGATCGCGTCGCGCAGCCCGGGGTCCAGGGTGAAGGCGACCGCGGCGCCGGCAGCGGCCGGTCTCGGGGTGCCGTGCAGACCCGGCAGCCGGACCTCCGCCGGCCCGGTGTCGAGGCCCTGCCAGTACGCGCGGGCGGCGGGCAGGGCGGCGGCGATCCGCTCCTCCGGGCCGGGGCCGGGGGCGGCGGGGAGCGGTGGCAACGTCTGCCCGGCGTAGGCGGCGGCCAGGTCGGCGAGGAAGACCGAGGTGGAGTGGCCGTCGAAGACCAGGTGGTGGGCGACCACCAGCAGCCGGGCGGTGTCGGGGGCGGTGCGCAGCAGGGTGCAGCGGATCAGCGGACCGCGCTCGAGGTCGAACGGCCGGCGGATCTCGGCCTCCTCCCACGCGGCGGTGTCCGCGGGGTCGCCGACGAGGTCGACCACGGCCGGGACGGGCGGCACGGCGGAGCGGACCGGGACGGGCAGGCCGTCGCGCTCGGGCAGGGCGGTGCCCAGCACCGGGTGCCGGGCGAGCACGGCCCGGCAGGCGGCCAGCAGGGCGGCCTCGTCCAGCGGGCCGCGGAAGGTGACCGCGAACGGCATGGAGTAGACGGTGCCGAGGCCGCCGAGGCGCTCGGTGAACCAGATGCCGCTCTGCGCGGGGGTGGCGCGCTCGGCGGCGGGGTCACTGCCGTACATCGGGTCTCGCTTCCGTGCGGGGGTGGGAGGGGTCGGGCTCGGGGGCGGAGGCGTCCGTCGGGCCGAGCGCGCCCAGGAACGGCCGGGCGAACGGGTCGTCGATCGGCGCGGGCTCCGGGGTGGGCTCCGGGGTAGGACGGGCATCGGCCGGCGCCTGGAGCAGGCGACGGATCTCCGGCTTGACGGGCTTTCCGGTCTCGGTGCGCGGCAGGCGGTCGACCGGGAGGATCCGGACCGGGAGTTCGGGGCGGGCCAGGCGTTCGGCGAGGAAGTCGCGCAGCTCGTCCAGGTCGAGCGGCCGGTCGGCGCGGATCACGGCGGCGGGGACGGCGCCCATCACGGCGTGCGGCAGGCCGACGGCGGCGGCCTCGGCGACGGCCGGGTGTTCCAGCAGCGCGGCCTCGATCCGCAGCGTGGAGACCTTCAGCGCACCGGACTTGATGACGTCGCTCTCCCGGTCCACCAGGCACAGGTGGCCGCTCGCGTCGATCCGGCCGAGGTCTCCCATCCGCACCCAGCCGTCGCGGAAGACGGCGGCGCTGGCGTCCGGGTCGCCGGCGTAGCGGCGGGGCGGGGCGTCGGAGCGCAACCAGACCTCGCCGGTCTCGCCGGGGGGCAGCGGGCGGCCGTCGGGGTCGGCGATCCGCAGGTCGCGCGGGTCGGCGGGGCGGCCGAGCGAGTCGGGGCGGGCCGGGTCGACGATCATGCTGACCTGGGCCGGCACGGCCTCGGTGGAGGTGTAGTAGTTGACCAGCACCGCCCGGGGGAAGGCGCCTGCGAGGCCGCGGGCGACGGCCGGGGGCAGCGCGGCGGCCGAGGAGCTGACCAGGTGGACGCCGCCCAGGTCGTACCGGTCGGCGGCGCCGGAGCGCAGCAGTTCGGCGGCGGTCGCGGGCACCAGGAAGACGGTGCCGACCCGGTGGCGCTCGATCAGGGCGCAGAACCCGTCGGCGTCGAAGCGGCCGGCGCAGAGCAGCGCCGGGTGCGCGGTGAGCGCCTCGATCAGCATCATCTGGGCGGCGTTGGTGCCGATCGGGAAGGCGTGCAGCATCGCCTCGGAGTGGGCGTAGCGGCGCGGCCGGGGGTCGGTGCGGTGGCCGTGGCAGAGGTTGCCGTGGGTGGCGGCGACCTCCTTGGGCGTGCCGGTGGAGCCGGAGGTGCAGACGATCTGGGCGAGGTCGCCGGCCCGGACGGGCGGGAGTTCGGCCGTGTCGTCGACGGCGGCGAGGGTGTCGGGATCGGCGGTCCACCAGGGACCGGCGGGCGGGACGTGGCCGGCCGGGTGGAGCACGGCGGCGGCGCCGATCCGGTGCAGGGTGGCGGCGGCCTGACGGTCCGGCAGGGCGGCGGAGAGCGGGACGGCGACGCCGCCGGCCGCGAGGACCGCGCAGAAGGCGACCGCGTAGCCGGTCCAGTCCTCGCCCCAGGGCAGGGCGACCCGGCCGCCGGGCGGGAGGCCGCGGGCGCGCAGGGCGCGCGCGAGGCGGAGCGAACGGGCGTGCCAGGCACCGAAGGTGAGGGTCGTTCCGGCCGCGTCGAGGACGGCCGGGCGCTCGGGTTCGCGGGCCGCCCTCGCCGCCAGGAGTTCGGGCACGGTCAGTGGCGGATCGGATCGCGGCATGGGGTCCTCCGTGCGCGGTGAGCTGGGGGCTCCCGGGAAGGTAACAGCGCCTCAACTGGAAACGGAAGGCGTTTCAGAAACTTTCGGCAAGCTCTTGCGGGGCTGGAACGTTTGCGTAACAGTTCACTGGCATGCGCCGGAACCCGCCGGCCGCCCACCCACCCCGGACTGCCCGATGACACTGTCAACGCCCCAGGGCCCCACGGAAGTCGGCCCGGAATCCGCGGACTTGTCCCCCACCGAACTGGCTCTCGCCGCCCTCTGGCGGCGCCTGCTCGGCGTACCGCGCATCGCCCCCGGCGACGACTTCTTCGCCCTCGGCGGCGACTCCTTCCGCGCCACCCGGCTGGCCGCCCAGGTCGAGCGGACCTTCGGCGTCGAGGCCGGCGCCACCCTCGCCTTCGACCGCCCGGTCCTGCGCGGCCAGGCCGCCTGGATCGAGGCCCGTACCGCCGCTCCGGCGGACATGGACCGGCCGGCCGCCGCCACCGCGCCGGCCGGCGTTCCCCTGACCACCCAGCAGATCGAGTTCCTGGACTGGATGGCGGCCACCACGCCGCCGCGCGACCCGGGCGCCATCTGCACCGCGATCCGCATCCGCGAGCCCTTCGACCCCGAGGTGCTGCGCCGCGCCCTGGACGCGCTCACCGACCGCCACGCCCCGCTGCGGACCGTCCCCACCCGCGACGCGGACGGCCGGCTCACCGTCGCGACCGCCGACCGCCTGCCCGCCGACCTCGCCGTGGTCGACGCCCCGGGCGCCACCGCCGAGGAGCGCGAGCTCGCCGCCGTCGAGGCTGCCCGGGCCGAGCGCGGCCGGGTCGGCGACCTGGTCCGCGACCCGCTGGTCCGGGCGCTGGTGATCCGCCTCGCCGCGGACGACGCCGTATTGGTGCTCAGCGTCCACCATTTCGTCTTCGACGGCTGGTCGCTCGGTGTCCTGCTGCGCGAACTGGGCCTGCTGTACTCGGCGTTCCGTACCGGCGCCGGCTCGCCGCTGCGCCCGCTGCCGCTGGACCACGACGGCTACTGCGCCTGGACGGCCGAGCGGTGGCGGCGCAACCGGCCGTTCTGGACCGCCGAACTCGCCGGTGCGCCGCGCGCCCTGGAGCCCTTCCCCGGCCGCCGCCGCACCGACCGCTTCTCCCGCCGCCGCCACCCCTTCACGGTGGACGCCGCCCTGGCCGACCGGCTGCGCCTGCGGGCCCGGGCGCTCGGCGGTACCGGCTTCATGGCCGCGGCCGCCTGCTGGATCGGCGTGCTCGCCGACTGGAGCGGCCGCACCGACCTGGTGCTGATGTCCCCGGTGCCCGGGCGGACGGCCGCCGAGCACGACGCGCTGATCGGCTGCCTGGTGCAGTCGCTGCTGCTGCGGGTCGACGTCTCGGGCGAGCCGGGCTTCGCCGAGGTGCTGAAACGTTTCCGCACCACCGCGCTGGCCGCCGCCGACCACCAGTTCCACGCCTACCACGAGACCGCCCGGCAGGTGCCCCACCCGGCCCGCATCCACTACGAGGCCTGGGGCACCGGACCGTTCCTCCCGGGGCTGCGCTCCGAGCCGTTCCCGCTGCCCCGCGAGCAGGAGACGCTCGACTGGCCCACCCCCGGCGGCGAGGACGACCTCAGCACCCCCGAACTGATCGTCGAGGAGCAGCCGGACGGCTCGCTCGCCGCCGCCGTCGTCTACAACCACCACGCCTTCGACCCGCAGACCGCCGCCCGGCTGGCGGACGCGTTCCTGGCCCGGGTCGAGGCCGCCGCCACCGCGCAGGAGTAAGGCCGTGTCTGACCTCCCGTCCCCCCTCTCGCCCCACCAGGAACGCTTCTGGTTCCTGCAGCGCCTCGACCCCGCCGACGCCTCGTACAACATCTACTGGGTGCACCGCCTGCACGGCCCGCTCGACCCGGACGCGCTCGGCCGCGCCCTGGACGCCCTGGTCGCCCGGCACGAGGTGCTGCGCACCCGCTACCCCGAGCGGGACGGCGTCCCGGCCGCCGAGACCGCCCCGCCGGCGCCCGTCCCGGTGGAGCGCCTGGACGTCACCGCCGGCGGGATCGAGGCCGCCCACGCGCTGGTCCGCGCCCGGGTCGCCACCCCGTTCGACCTGGCCGCCGGCGCGCCGCTGCGGCTCTCCCTGCTGCGCCTGGGCGAGCGCGAGCACGTGCTCTGCCTGGTCCTGCACCACATCGCCGGCGACGGCTGGTCGATGCGGGTCCTCGGCGGCGAACTCAGCGCCCTCTACCAGGCGTTCGCCGAGGACAAGCCGTCCCCGCTGCCGCCGCTCGCGCTCACCCACGGCCAGTACGCCGCCGAGCTGGCGGCCGCGGCCGACGACGGCCGGGCCCTGGCGTACTGGACCGGGCACCTCGCCGGGGTGCCCGACCTGGAGCTGCCCACCGACCTGCCGCGCGCCGCCGTCCGGGCCACCACCGGCGGGATCCACCGCGCCGACGTCCCGGCCGAGCTGATGGCCGCCGCCGACCGGCTCGCCCGCGAACACCGCTCCACCGCCTTCATGGTGCTGCTCGCCGCCTACCAGGTGCTGCTGGCCCGGCACAGCGGCCAGCGCGACTTCTGCGTCGGCACCCCGGTGGCCGGCCGCACCAGGCTGGAGCACGAGGGGCTGGTCGGCTGCCTGGCCGGCACCGTCGCCCTGCGCGCCGACCTGTCCGGCGAGCCGACCTTCCACCAGCTCGTCGACCGGGTCAGGGCCGCCTCGCTCGGCGCGTTCGGCCACCAGCAGGTGCCGTTCGCCGAGCTGATGCGCGCCCTGGACGTGGCCCGCGACCGCTCGCGCACCCCGCTGTTCCAGACCATGTTCGCGCTCCAGCACGCCGAACCGGGCGGACTCGCCCTCGGCGGGGCCACCGGTGCCTTCCTCGACCTCGACCACGGCCAGGCCAAGTGCGACCTGGCCCTGGAGATCTGGCGCTCCGCGACCGGCACCGAGTGCCATCTCACCTACTCCGACGGCCTGTTCACCGCCGCCACCGCCGGACGGCTGACCGCCCGCTACCTCACCCTGCTGCGCTCCCTGCTCGACGCGCCCGACCGCCCGGTGCACACCGCCGAGCTGCTGCCCGAGGCCGAACGCGCCGAACTCGCCGCCCGGACCGCCGGCGGACCGCTGCCCGCCGCCGAACTGCCCACCGCCCTGGCCCGGTTCCTCGACCGGGCCCGCCGCACCCCCGACGCGACCGCCCTGCACGGGCCGGCCGGCGACCTGAGCTACACCGAACTCGCCGCGCAGAGCGCCCGGGTGGCCGACCGGCTGCGCGCCCGCGGCGTCGGCCCCGGCTCGGTGGTCGGCGTCTTCGTGGAGCGCTCCGCGGCCCTGCCCGCCGCGCTGCTCGGCGTCTGGCGCACCGGCGCCGCCTACCTGCCGCTCGACCCGCAGCACGCCGCCGCCCGCGGCTCGCTCGCCCTCGCCGACGCCGACGCCGCCTGCGTCCTGGTCACCGCCCGGACCGCCGACCGGCTGCCCGCCGACACCCCGGTCCCCGTGGTGCACCTGCCCGAGCCCGACGAGAGCGTGCCCGCCCCCGGCCGACCGGACCACCTGCCGGGGCCCGAGGACCCCGCCTACGTGATCTACACCTCCGGCTCCACCGGCCGGCCCAAGGGTGTCGCGGTCGGCCACGGCGCGCTCGCCGCCTTCCTGGACGCCACCGCCGCCCGGGTCGGCGGCGCCGGACCGGACGCCTGCTGGCTCCAGCTCACCTCGATCTCCTTCGACATCTCCGGCCTGGAGATCCACCTGCCGCTCAGCACCGGCGGCCGCCTGGTCGTGCCCACCGAGGAGGACGTCACCGGCGACGGCCGCGCCGTGGTGCACCTCGCCGCCGACCGGCGCGTCACCCACCTCCAGGCCACCCCGTCCGGCTGGCAACTGCTGCTCGCCGCCGGCTTCACCGGCCCGCAGGTCACCGCGCTGGCCGGCGGCGAGGCGCTGCCCCTGCCGCTCGCCGCGGAGCTGCGCCGGCGCAGCGGCCGCCTGTTCAACATGTACGGCCCGACCGAGACCACCATCTGGTCCGCCTGCTGGGAGGTGCCCGAGGAGCCGGCCGCCGTGTCGCTCGGCGCCCCGATCCCCGGCACCGACCTGCGGGTGCTGGACGCCGACGGCGGGCTCTGCCCGGTCGGCGTGCCCGGCGAACTGCACATCGGCGGCGCCGGCCTCGCCCTCGGCTACCTCGGCCGCCCCGACCTGACCGCCGAACGCTTCACCACCGGCGCCGACGGCGTCCGCCGCTACCGCACCGGCGACCTGGTCCGCCACCGCGAGGACGGCGGCCTGGAGTTCCTCGGCCGCCTCGACCACCAGGTCAAGGTCCGCGGCCACCGGGTCGAACTCGGCGAACTGGAGGCCCTGCTGCTCGCCGCCCCCGGCGTGCGCCAGTCCGCCGCCGCCCTGCACGGCGACACCCTGGTCGGCTACGTCACCGGCACCGCCGACCCGGCCGAGCTGCGGGCCCGCCTGGCTGCCGCCCTGCCCGGCTACGCGGTGCCCGCCGCGGTCCTGGTCCTGGACGCGCTGCCCACCACCCCCAACGGCAAGCTCGACCGCAGGGCCCTGCCCGCGCCGCCGCGCCGCGGCGACGCCCCCGCCGCCGAGGGACACGCCTATACCGGCCGCTCCGCCGAACTCCACCGGATCTGGTGCGAGGTGCTCGGCGTGGACGCCGTCGGCCCCGACGAGGACCTGTTCGACCTCGGCGGCCACTCCCTGGTCATCGCCCGGATCGCCGCCCGCGTCCGCGACCGCCTCGGCACCGACCTGCCGCTGGACGCCTTCTTCGACACCCCGACCATCCGCGGCCTCGGCGCCCTGCTGGAGGTGGCGCCGTGAGACCCGCCGACCACTCCCCCGACGGACCCGCCGAGCCGCTCGTCTTCGAACTCACCCCCGCCCAGCAGCGCCTGTGGTTCCTGCACCGGCTCGACCCGGCCGACGTCTCGTACCACATGTTCTTCACCGTACGGCTGCGCGGCCCGCTCGACACCGCCGCCCTGCGGGCCGCCCTCGACCGGCTGACCGAGCGCCACCAGCCGCTGCGCACCCGCTACACCGAGCGCCGGGGCGTCCCGGTCGGTGTCGTCGGTTTGGCCGGTCTCCCGCTCGACGTACGCGAGTTGAGCGGCGAGGACGATCCGGAGGAGGCCGCCCGTGCGGCGGTCCGCGACCTGCTGGAGCGACCCTTCGACCTCGGCGCGGGCGTACCGCTGCGGGCCGCGCTGCTGCGGCTCGGCCCCGAGGAGCACGTGCTCGCCCTGGTGCTGCACCACCTGGGCGGCGACGGCTGGTCCTGGGACCTGTTCTCCGCCGAACTCCCCGCCCTCTACTCCGCGTTCCGGGCCGGCAGGCCCGACCCGCTGGCGCCGCTGCCGCTGGAGTTCTCCGCGTACGCGGACCGGGCCCGGGAGCGCGCCGGGGCCGACCGCGCGTACTGGACCGAGCGGCTGGCGGGCGCGCGGGCACTGGACCTCGGGCCCGCCGTGCGGACCGCGGACCGGATGGCCTCGGCGGGCGCGTTCCACCCGGTGCCGCTGGAGCCCGGGCTCGCCGAGCGGCTGCGCCGCCTGGCCAGGGCCGAGCGGTCCACCGTCTTCCTGGTCCTGCTGACCGCCTTCCAGACCCTGCTGGCCCGCCACTGCGGCCACCCGGACGTGTGCGTCGGCACACCGGTGGCCGGCCGGGACCAGGTCGACCTGGAGCCGCTGTTCGGCTACCTCAGCAGCACCGTGGTGCTGCGGGCCGACCTGGCCGGCGGCCCGAGCTTCCGGGACGCGCTCCGCAGCTCCCGGCGGACCTTCTTCGAGGCGTACGCCCACCCCGAGGTCCCGTTCGAGGAGCTCTCCACCGGTCCGGGCGGGCCGTTCCAGGCCCTCTTCGTGCTCAACGCGGTGGGCGGCCCGAGCGGCAGCGGCTTCGACGGGCTGGGCTGCGAGCTGTTCCCGTCCGGCCTGAGCACCGTCAAGGCGCCCGTCACGCTGGACGCCTGGGACGACCCGAACGCACCCGACGGCGGCCTGCGCCTGCTGCTGGGCCACCGGCTGGACACCCTCGACGAGGCCGCCGGCGCCGCGCTGGCCGACCGCTTCGGCGTGCTGCTCGCGGCCGCCGTCGCCGAACCGCACCTGCCGGTCGACCGCCTTCCGCTGGTCGGCGCCGCCGAGCGGGAGCGGCTGATCGCCGCCGGGCGCGGCCCGCGCCCCGCCGGGCCCGCGCGCGACGTGCTCGCGCTGATCGGCGAGCAGGCCGCCCGGACGCCCGATGCCCCCGCCCTCGTCGACCGCGGGCGCACCGTGTCGTACCGCGACCTGGTCGAGCGGGTCTCGGCGGCGGCCGACCGGCTGCGGGCGCACGGCGTCGGCCCGGACACCGTGGTCGCGGTCCGCCGGGAACGCTCCGCCGACCTGGTCACCGACCTGCTGGCGGTCCTCACCGCGGGCGGCGCCTACACCCACCTCGACCCCGCCGACCCGCCCGAGCGCCACCACCGCCTCCTCGCCACGTCCGGCGCCGCCCTCGTCCTCGCCGACGGCACCCCCGAGCCCGTGCCCGTCCCGGGCCGCGTACACCACACCGGCAACCCGGGCCCGGACCCCGCCGATCTCGCCTACGTCTGCCACACCTCCGGCTCCACCGGCGAGCCCAAGGCCGTGATGGTGACCCGGGGCGGCCTGGCCGCGCGGGTGCGGTGGATGGCCGACCGGTACGGCCTCGGCCCCGGCGACCGGGTGCTGCAGTTCGCGTCGGCGTCGTTCGACACCCACGCCGAGGAGATCTTCCCGACCCTGGCCGCCGGCGCCGCGCTGGTGCTGCTGCCCGGCGGCGGCGAGCTGCTGCCGGACTTCCTCCGCACCCCGGAGGGCGCCGCGCTGACCGTCCTCGACCTGCCCACCGGCTACTGGCACGCGCTCGTGGCCGAGCCCGGCACCGCCTGGCCGCCCGCCCTGCGGCTGCTGATCCTCGGCGGCGAGCAGGCCCGCGGCCCGGCGGTCGCCGCCTGGCTGCGCGCGGTCGGACCGCGGGTGCGGCTGGTCAACACGTACGGGCCGACCGAGGCGACCGTGATCGCCACCGCCACCGCTGCCGAGCCGGATCCCGGCGCAGACGACGGCGCAAACGACGGCGCGGACGACGGCGCGGACGACCCGCCGATCGGGCGCCCGCTCCCGGACACCGACGCCCATGTGCTCGATCCGCACCTGGCGCCGGTGCCCAGCGGCGTCCCCGGCGAGCTGTACCTCGGCGGCGCGGGCCTGGCCCGCGGTTACCGGGGTGCGCCGGGACGCACCGCCGAACGCTTCGTCCCGGACCCGTTCGGCCCGCCAGGCGCCCGGCTGTACGCCACCGGCGACCGGGTCCGCCGGGACGCCGAGGGGCAGCTGCACTTCCTCGGCCGGGTCGACGGCCAGCTGAAGCTGCGCGGCTACCGGATCGAACCGGCCGAGGTGGAACGCGAGTTGCTCCGCGAACCGGAGGTCGCCGCGGCGGCCGTCGCCGCCCACGACCAGGCCCTGGTCGGCTACCTGGTGCCCGCCGCCGACGCCCCGCCGCCGGACCCGGCCGCGCTGCGCTCCCGGCTGCTGGCCCGGCTGCCCGAACGCCTGGTGCCGAGCCGCTTCGTCCTGCTCGACCGGCTGCCGCTGACCACCGGCGGCAAGGTCGACCGCGCCGCCCTGCCGCCGCCCCCGCCCGCCGAGGACACCGCCGGCGCCGCCGGCCCGGAGCCCCGGGACGACGCCGAGTGGCTGGTCGCCGACGTCTGGTCCGAGGTCCTCGGCCGGACGGCGATCGGCGCCCTGGACGACTTCTTCGCCCTCGGCGGCCACTCCCTGCACGCCCTGCGGGTCGCCGCCCTGCTCGGCGAGGCGGTCGGCCTCCAGGTGCCGGTACGCCTGCTGTTCGAGCACCCGGTGCTGGCCCGGCTCGCCGCCGAGGTGCGCGCACTGGTGCTCGCCGACATCGAGCAGCTGACCGATCGTGAGGCCGCCGCGGCGGTCGAAAGGACCACGCCCCGATGACTGACCAGCTCTCGCCCGACCGGCAGGCGCTGCTCGCCCAGCGGCTGCGGCGCCCCGGCGCCGCCGACCGCCCGGGCGCCGCCCCGGCCCGCCCGCCGATCCCCCACCGCACCGAGACCGACCCGCCGCTCTCCTACCCGCAGGAGCGGCTGTGGTTCATGGAGCAGTACGCGCCGGGCACCGCCGCGTACACCATTCCGCTGGTCCGCCGGCTGCGCGGCCCGCTGGACCCGGAGGCGGTGCGCGGCGCGCTCCGCGTCCTGACCGACCGCCACGAGGCGCTGCGCACCTCCTTCCCCGCCACCGCGGACGGCCGCCCGGTGGCCGTGGTCGCCGCCTCCGTAGAGCCGGTGCTGCGCGTCGCCGAGGCCGCCGACGAGCCGGCCGCCCGCGCGCTGGTCGAGGCCGAGCTGGCGGCGCCGGTGGACCCGGCCGTCCCCCCGCTGCTGCGCGCCCTGCTGGTGCGGCTGTCGGCCGAGGAGCACGTACTGGTGCTGGCGGTGCACCACCTGGCGTGCGACGGCTGGTCGGCCGAGCTGCTGCTCGGCGAGCTGGTCGAGCTGGCCGGCGGCGGCGCCGCGCGGCCCGAACCGGCGGTCCGCTACGGCGACTTCGCGGCCTGGCAGCGCTCCGGCCGGGACGCGGCCGCGGACCAGCGGGACCTCGGGTACTGGCTGCCCCGGCTCGCCGGGGTGCCCGCGCTGGAGCTGCCGCCGGACCGGCCCCGGCCGGCCCGGCAGACGTTCGCCGGGGCCGCCCACGCCTTCCCGCTCGGCGCGTCGAGCAGCGCCCGGGTGTCGGCCTTCGCCCGCGAGCACGCGGCGACCCCGTACATGGTGCTGCTGGCCGCCTTCCAGCTGCTGCTGGCCCGGGTGTCCGGGCAGCGCGACTTCGCCGTGGGCACCCCGGTCGCGGGTCGTTCGCGCCCGGAACTCGACGACGTGGTCGGCGTGTTCGTCAACACGCTGGCGATGCGCGCCGACCTGGCGGGCGAGCCGGGGTTCGCGGAGCTGCTGGCGGCCGTCCGCGGCCACGCGCTGGACGCGTTCGGCCACCAGGAGCTGCCGTTCGAGCAGGTGGTGACCGCGCTCGACCCGGTGCGCGATGTGAGCCGGCCGGCGGTGTTCCAGGTCCTGTTCGCGCTGCAGAACTACGCCCCGGCCCGGACGGCCGCCGACGCCGACGGCAGCCCCGGCCCGGACGCGGTCGCGGTCGCGGTCGAGCCGTTCCCGGTGGAGACCTGGGCGACCCGCTTCGACCTGGAGCTGTACGTGGTCGAGGGCGCGGACGGCTTCCAGGCCCAGTTCGTCTACAACCCCGACCTGTTCCTGCCCGCCACCGTCGAACGGCTGGGGAGGCTGTTCACCCGCCTGCTGGACGCCGCGCTGGCCGACCCGGCCACCCCGGTGTTCCGGCTGCCGCTCCTGGACGCCGACGGGGAGCGCGCCGCCCTGGCCGCGAGCCGCGGCGAGGTGCGCGAGCTGCCGGCCGGGCAGACCCTGCACGGCCTGGTCGCGGCCGCTCTCGCCGAGCTGCCGGACCGGATCGCCGTCACCGCCGAGGAGGGCACCCTCACCCGGGCTGCCCTGAACGCCCGGGCCAACCGGATCGCCCACACCCTGCGCGCCCGCGGCGTCGGCCCCGGGCAGCTGGTGGCGGTGTGC
Organism: Kitasatospora cinereorecta; assembly: GCF_024172095.1. Classification (GTDB taxonomy): domain Bacteria; phylum Actinomycetota; class Actinomycetes; order Streptomycetales; family Streptomycetaceae; genus Kitasatospora; species Kitasatospora cinereorecta. Next base: position 388,581 of record NZ_JAMZDX010000005.1, read on the forward strand.
GCCGAACGTTCGCTCGACCTGGTGGCGGCGCTGCTGGGCGTGCTCAAGTCCGGCGCCGCCTACCTGCCGCTCGACCCCGAGTACCCGCGCGAGCGGCTGGAGTTCATGCTCGCCGACGCGCAGGCCCCGGTCCTGCTGACGCAGCGCCGCCTCGCCGGGCAGGTGCCGCCGGCCGCCACCGTCCTGCACCTCGACGACCCGGCCGTCTGGGCCGGGGCGCCCGACCACGACCCGGCCCCGTCGGCGGGCCCGCCGGACCCGGCGTACGCCATCTACACCTCCGGCTCCACCGGCCGCCCCAAGGGGGTGCTGGTCCCGCACCGGGCGATCGTCAACCGGCTCGACTGGATGCAGCGCGCGTACGGGCTCGGCCCCGAGGACGCGGTGCTGCAGAAGACCCCGGCCTCCTTCGACGTCTCGGTGTGGGAGTTCTTCTGGCCGCTGCTGGCCGGTGCCCGGCTGGTGCTGGCCCGCCCGGGCGGCCACAAGGACGCCGGGTACCTGCGCGAGGTGATCGCCGCCGAGTCGGTCACCACCGCCCACTTCGTGCCCGCCATGCTGGGCGCGTTCCTGGCCGAACCCGACCTGGAGGCCTGCCGCTCGCTGCGCCGGGTGATCTGCAGCGGCGAGGAGCTGCCACCGGGCCTTGCCGCCCGGTTGCACGAGCGGCTGGCGGTCGAGGTGCACAACCTGTACGGCCCGACCGAGGCCGCCGTGGACGTCACCGCCTGGCCCTGCCCCCCCGAGGAGTGCGACGGCGCCCGGCTGCCGATCGGCCGCCCGATCCAGGGCCTGGCCCTGTACGTCCTGGACGCGCACGACCGGCTCCAACCCGACGGTGTCGCCGGCCAGTTGTTCATCGCCGGGGTGGGACTGGCGGACGGCTACCTGAACCGGCCCGGTCTGACCGCCGAGCGCTTTTGCCCCGACCCGTACGGCCCGCCCGGCTCCCGGATGTACGCCACCGGCGACCTGGCGCTGCGCCGCCCCGACGGCGCGCTGGACTTCCTCGGCCGGATCGACCGCCAGGTCAAGCTGCGCGGACTGCGGATCGAACCCGGCGAGATCGAGGCGGCGCTCACCGCCCTGCCCGGCGTCCGGGAGGCCGTGGTGGTGGTCCGCGAGGACCGCCCCGGCGACCACCGGCTGGTCGGCTACCTCACCGGCGAGCCGCCCGAGCCCGCCGAGCTGCGCACCGCCCTCAAGCGGACCCTGCCCGACCTCCTGGTCCCGGCCGCCTATGTGACCCTGGACGCGCTGCCGCTCACCCCCAGCGGCAAGCTCGACCGGGCCGCACTGCCCGCCCCGGTGCGCGCCGCGGCCTCCACCGAGGCGCCCACCACCGCGGCCCAGTGCGCGGTCGCCGAGGTCTGGCGCGAGGTCCTCGACCTGGACGGCCCGATCGGCCTGGACGACGACTTCTTCGACCTCGGCGGCCACTCGCTGCTCGCCACCCAGGTGGTCGCCCGGCTGCGCACCGCCCTGGATGCGGGCGTCAGCGTGATGGACCTGTTCAAGCACCCGACCGTCCGCGAACTCGCCGCGCTGGCCGAGACCCCCGAGGACGAGCGCGGCCCGCGCGAACTCCTCCACGAGCTCACCCGCGGCCGCACCGGCCCCCCGGACCTCACCCTGGTCTGCGTCCCGTACGGCGGCGGCAGCGCGGTGGTCTACCAGCCGCTGGCCGACGCCCTGCCCGCCGGGCACCGGCTGCTGTCGGTCTCCATCCCCGGCCACGACCTGGGCCTGGACGAGGACCGCATCCCGTTCGAGGAGCTGATCGAGCGCTGCGCCGAGGAGATCCTGGAGCGCACCGAGGGCCCGCTGGCCCTGTACGGCCACTGCGGCGTCGGCAGCGCCCTCACCGTCGAGCTGGCCCGACGGCTGGAGGCGGCCGGACGCCCGCTGGAGGCCGTCTACATCGGCGCCATCTTCCCCTTCGCCCGCCCGCGCGGCCGCGCCCTGAACCTGCTCTCCCGGCTCGCCCGGCGCGAGGCGCTCACCGGCGACCGGGTGTACGAGAACTGGCTGCGCGGCCTGGGCCTGGAGATGGCCGAGCTGGACCAGGAGCAGGCGTACCGGATCATCCGCAACATGCGCCAGGACAGCGAGGCCGCCGAGCAGCGCTTCACCGCGATGCTGGAGCAGGGCGTGGCCCCGATCTCCGCGCCGGTGATCGCCGTGGTCGGCGACCGCGACCCGGCCACCGAGTTCGCCCGGGAGCGGTTCCGCGAGTGGCACTTCCTCAGCCCGCACGCCGCCCTGGTGGTGCTGGACGAGGCCGGGCACTTCTTCCTCAAGTACCGGGCCGAGGAGTTGGCGCAGATCGTCACCGGCGTCCACCCGGCGCTGGCCGACGACAGCGCGGACACGCTGCCCGCCCCGCGCTCCGGCCACCCCTGGTGGCTCGGCGGCCGCTCCCGCGGCGACGGCGGCGACCCCGAGGTGCAGCCCAGCATGCGCCGCTTCCTCGCGGTCGCCTCCGGACAGCTGCTGTCCATCACCGGGTCGGCGCTGACCGAGTTCGCCGTCCCGATCTGGATCTACCTGCAGACCGGTTCGCTCGCCCGCTTCGCACTGTTCACCGTCCTCGGCCTGGTCCCCGGCCTGCTGATCGCCCCGCTGGCCGGCGCGATCGTCGACCGGACCGACCGCCGGAAGGTGATGCTGGCCGCCGACGCCGCCGCCGGCGGGGTGCAGCTGGCCTTCGCCCTGCTGCTGTGGAGCGGCGGACTGAGCGTCCCGTACATCTACGCCTTCGTCATGGTGCTCTCGGTGGCGCTCACCTTCCAACGGCTGGCGTACGGCTCGGCCGTGCCGCAGCTGGTGCCCAAGCACTACCTCGGGCACGCCAACGGCGTGCTGCAGATGATCGGCGGCGGCGCGCAGGTGCTGGCCCCGCTGCTGGCCACCGCGCTGCTGGCCGCCGTCGGCCTCGGCGGCATCCTCGCCCTGGACGTGGCGAGCTACGTGCTGGCCGTCGCGGTGACCGCGGCGGTGCGCTTCCCGGGCACCCTGGCCTGGCGGCGCCGGGAGTCGCTCGGGGCCGAGATCCGCGCCGGACTGGCCCACTCCTGGGGCAGCCGGGGCCTGCGCGCGATGCTGCTGTACTTCGCGGTGCTCAACGTCTTCCTCGCCCCGCTGTTCATCCTGCTCACCCCGCTGACGCTGTCCTTCGGGCGACTGGCCGACGCCGGGAAGGTCTCCTTCTGCGCCGGGCTCGGCGCGGTCGCGGGCGGCCTCGTGATGGGCCTGTGGGGCGGCCCGCGGCAGCGCCGGATGCGCGGGATGCTGCTCGCCACGCTCGCGCTGGCCGGCTGCTGCGTGCTGCCCGGACTGAGCCCGCAGCTGTGGGTGGTCGGCGCCGGGGCGTTCGCGATGAGCCTGGCGCTGAACGTGCTGAACGGGATCTACTTCACCACCGTCCAGGTCAAGGTCGCCCAGCGCTTCCACGGCCGGGTGTTCGCCCTGAACACGGTGATCTCCTGGTCCACCCTGCCGCTCGGCTTCGGCCTGGTCGCCCCGCTCGGCAGCCGGCTGTTCGAGCCGCTGCTGGCCGCGCACGGCCCGCTCGCCTCCACCGTCGGCCGGGTCCTGGGCACCGGCCCGGGCCGCGGCACCGCCCTGCTCTACCTGGTGTTCGCCGCGGCGATGGCGGTGATCGTACTGGTCGCCCGGCGGATCCCCACCCTGCGCGACTTCGACACCGCCGTCCCGGACGCGCCGCCGGACGACCTGCTCGGCCTGGAGATCCTCCAGGCCCGCCGAGCCGCCGCGCAGTCCACCACCGTCACCGCGCCCACCATCACCGCGCCCACCACCATCGCCACCGAGAAGGAGCTGCAGCACCGATGAGCACCGACACCCGCTACCTGGTCGTGGTCAACGACGAGGGCCAGTACTCGATCTGGGCCGAGGGCGGCGAGCCGCCCGCCGGCTGGGCCCCGGACGGCTTCACCGGCCCGCGGGACGCCTGCCTCGCCCACATCGACGAGGTGTGGACCGACATGCGCCCCCGCAGCGCCCGGGGCTGACCCCGGTTCAGGCCACGCCGAGCCGCAGCACCGTGGTCGAGCGGAACTCCTCCCCCGGCCGCAGCACGGTCGAGGGGTAGGCCGGCCGGTGCGGCGAGTCGGGGTGGTGCTGGGTCTCCAGCGCCACCCCGGCGTACGGCCCGTACGGCACCCCGGCCGCGCCGGTCACCGTGCCGGTGAAGCCGTTGGCCGTGTACACCTGGATGCCCGGCTGGGTGGTCAGCACCTCCAGCGTCCGGCCGCTCACCGGGTCCTCCAGCAGCGCCGCCCGGGCCGGGCTGCCGTCGGCCGGGCGCTCGCGCAGCACCCAGTTGTGGTCGAAGCCGTTGGCCAGGCGCAGCTGCGGGTGGTCCTCGTGGATCGTCTTGCCGATCGGGCGGGCCGTCGTGAAGTCGAACGGCGTGCCGGCCACCGGCTCGATCGGCCCGAGCGGGATCTGCCGCTCGTCCACCGGGGTGTAGGCGTCGGCGTCCAGGGTCAGCAGGTGGCCGAGGACGTCGCCGCTGCCCTCGCCGGACAGGTGGAAGTAGGCGTGGTTGGTCAGGTTGACCACGGTCGGCCTGGTGGTGACCGCCCGGTAGTCGATGGTCAGCCCGTCCGGGGCGAGGGTGTAGGTGACGTCGACGTCCATGGCGCCGGGGAAGCCCTGGTCGCCGTCCGGGCTGTGCAGCGTCATCCGGACGCCGCCGGGCACCTGCTCGGCCGCCCAGAGGCGGTCGGCGAAGCCGTCGGGGCCGCCGTGCAGGGTGACGCCGTTGCCGGTCGGCGCCAGGTCGTGGTCCTCGCCGTCCAGGGTGATCCGGCTGTCGGCGATCCGGTTGGCGTAGCGGCCCGCGATGATGCCGTAGTGCCTGGCCGGGCCGCGCAGCGTGTCGATGTCCTCGGTGGAGAGCAGGATCTGCGCCGGGCGGCCGTCCCGGTCCGGTGCGGTGAGGGTGTGCAGCGCCGCGCCGAGCGTGATCACGGTCGCGGTCAGCGGGCCGCTGCGCAGCGTCCACCGTTCGATCTCCGCGCCCGCGCCGCTCGGGTCGAAGGGTGCCCGCTGAACCTCGGTGGGCTCTGCCGACGTCATGGCTCCTCCTGGACACCTGTGCGGATCTGGTCGATCTTGTCGCATCGTGGGGTCAGCGTAGCCCGTCCGGGCGGCCCTGCGGTGGCGCTGTGCCCCCGCGTGCCCCGGTCGCTCCCGCCGGCGCCGTCACCCGCGCCGGGCGCGCCGCGACGCGCCCGGCGGTCCGTCAGTTCTCGGGCTCGGCCCCGGGCTCGGCCTTGGGCTCCGGCAGCCCGAGCGCGGCGGCCAGGCCCTCCGGCCCGGTGCCGGCCTTGCGGTGGACGGCGGCCAGCCGGCGGTGGACCATGCTCAGCGGCAGGTCGAGGTGGTCGGCGATCCGCTGCGGCGGTACGCCCTGGACGGCCAGCTCGGCCACCGCCCACTCGGGCTGGCTGAGCGCGTCCTTGGAGACCGTCCGCAGCCGGTTGGGCCGCAGGCCGGAGACGGCCAGCTCGGTGCGGGCCCGGGCGACCAGGCCGTCGGCGCCGCAGTGCTGGGCCAGCTCCATGCCCTGGTAGAGGTACTCGGCCGCGTCCGCCAGCCGGCCGCCGCGGCGCAGGGCGGCGCCCAGGTCGACCAGCGCGTGGGCGTGCTCGTACCCGGCCGGGGACTGGCCGAGGTGGTTGACCGCGTCCAGCAGCAGCTCGACGGCGCGCGGCCCGTCGCTGACCGTGGCCTCCATCCGCAGCGCGGTGCCGACGGCGGACGGGGAGCCGAACATCCGGGCGCGGTCGACCGCCTCCTTGGCGAGCCGGCGGGCCCGCGCCGGGTCGTCCGGCGCGAGCGCCTCGGCGAGGTGGCCGGCCCACGGCGCCCACACGGTGTTGTGCCAGCCGCGCGCGTTCAGCGCCGCGCCGACCTCGCTGAAGACGGCGACGGCACCGGCCCGGTCGCCGCGGGCGAGCAGCAGCTTGCCGTAGAGCGTGGGCGCGTCGGGCAGCACCATGACGGTGGGGTGGTACGGCGGCGCGAAGCCGTACTTCTGGGCCAGCTCCCAGGCGTCGTCGACCCGGCCGCGGGCCAGCAGGGTGTCGCAGAGGACGCCGACGATGTCCCACTCCAGCGTGATGCCACGGCCGATCCGCTCGGAGAGCCGCAGGCCCCGCCGGAGGAAGTCCTCGGCCTCCAGCAGGAAGCCGCGGCGGAACCGCACCAGGCCCATCAGGAAGTACGCGAAGCCGCGGTGCGCGCCGGACCAGCCGGCCTTCTCGAACTCGACGATGGCGTCGGAGAACAGCCGCTCGGCGCGGGCCAGTTCGTCGGTGTACGCGAAGGTCAGGCCGATCAGCGCGGGCAGCTCGAAGCCCCAGGTGAGGCCGGTCCAGCCGAGTCCGGCGGGCAGCCTGCCGCGGTCGAGGGCGGCGTCGGCCTCCTCGATCGCCTCGGCGGCGGACACGCCGCGCAGCGTCAGGTCCCAGGCCCGCAGGGCGTGGACCGCGTGCGCCGCGTCCTTGGTCGCCCCGGAGGTCGGCAGGTGCTCGGCGAGGCTGCGCAGCCGGCGGGAGCGGCCCGGACCGTCCGCCTCGTCGCGGGCCAGGGTCTGGTACATGAAGGTGGCGATCTGCAGGCGGATCCGGTCGGGACCCGGCTCGGTCCGCTCGGCCTCCTCGGCGCACAGTTCGGCGGCGGCCGCCAGGTCGCTGCTGTGGGCGAGCACCTCGGCGAGCCGGAAGACGGCGTCCACCCGCAGGTCGGGGCTGAGGCCGTACTCGTCGTCCAGCGCGAGGCGCAGCTGGTTGATGGTGGCCATCGGGTCGGTGAGCAGCGCCGAGCAGCCCAGTTCGTACAGCACCTCCGCGCGCATCTCCTCGCTCGGCGGCTCGGACAGGGCGCGCTTGAGGCAGCGCTGGGCGGCCTCCGGGGCGCCGATCCGCAGGTGCTGGTCGGCGGCCCGGCGCAGCTTGCGGACCAGCAGGTCGTCGCCCTCGGGGATGGTCTCCAGCAGGTGCCGGGAGGAGGCGATCAGGCCGCCGCCGGAGTCCTCGATGGCGCTGGCGGCGATGCCGTGCATGGCGGTCTTGGTGGCGGCCGGGATGCTCTGGTAGATCGAGGTGCCGATCAGCGGGTGGACGAACTCCAGCCGCCCGTTGGGCAGGGTGGTGAGCACCCGGTGCTTGACCAGCGCCCGGATCGACTCGGCGGACTGCTTCGGGCCCTGGGTGGAGATGGTGGCGGCCAGCTCCTCCTTGATGTCGGTGCCCAGCAGCGCGGCCGCCCAGGCGTACTGGAGGGTGACCCGGCCGAGCTTCTCCAGCCAGTACTGCAGGGTCTGCCCCTTGGCCGCCGCCGCCAGGTCGCGCAGGCGCGGGGTGGACTCCTCCACCGGATCGATGCCCTGGTCGCGCACCTCGCGCAGCAGCGCGACGGTGTCATACGGGGTGCCCGCGGTGACCGCCCAGACCTGGCGGCAGAACGCGTCGTCCGCGTCGTCGCCGAACTGGTGGCGGACCAGCTCGGCCACCGAGTCCGGGCTGAGGGTGTGCAGCTCGTGGTGGCGCGAGGCCATCTGCTCGATCTGCCGCACCAGCCCGTCGGCCTCCTCGGCGAACTCGTTCCGGTACGCCAGCACCACCAGGACCGGCAGCTCGCGGGAGCGCACGGCGAAGGAGGCGAGCCAGGTCAGTGACTCCCAGTCGGCCCAGTGCAGGTCGTCGATGACGATGACCAGCGGCGCACGCCGGGGTGCGAGTTGGGTGAGCACGTAGTCCAGGCCGTCGCGCACGCCCTGCGGGTCGATCCGCTCCACCTCGCCGGACGGCGGGGTCAGCCCGACGGCCGGGCCGACGATGCCGTACCAGTTGCCGAAGACCTCGTCGCGCTCGGTCTCGGAGAGCTTGCTCAGCACCGGCATCAGCAGTTGGCGCAGCACGCGGAACGGCTCGGCGCGCTGGCGCTCGCCGCCGCGGGCGAAGAGCACCGTGCAGGACTCCTGCTGGTCGGCCAGGTCGCGGACCTGGTCCAGCACCGAGGTCTTGCCCATGCCGGCCGAGCCCGAGTAGAGCAGCAGCTCGCCGGTGGCCACGGTGCCCAGCGACCGGGCGCGGGCCAGCCGGGAGAGCGCCGTCCGCGCGGACTGGATCTCCGACTCGCGTTCGTGGAGCCGTCCGGTCACCCCCGGGCCGCCCGTCCACCCGCCGCCCTGTCCGTGCTCTTCTGCGGCCACCACTGCGCCCTCCACCTCGCCGTTCGTGCTCCCGGGACCGACCTTAGCGCCGTGTGCGTCCCGATGAGGGAGGTTCTCGCAGGCCGCGACGGGGAGGAGGGTTGAGGGCGGACGGCTCGGGCAAATGCCCTGGTACCACTGCCACCTGATGGGGTGATCGGATAATCTGCGGTCGATATCGCAGAGTTGATCTTTGGTCGGTGGTCAGACGCCACACGCCGGCCGAGCCGCACACACAGCACGTCTCGGGAGTCCGATGTCCGACCTCACCTCGCTCGAGGTTCCGTTCCCGCTCCACCGCAACCCGCACTACGAACAGGCCGACGAGCAGCACCGACGATGGCTCGAGCGCTTCCCCGAACTCGCCGCGGTAGCCGCCGAGTCGATCTACACCCGCTGGGACGTGGCCGACCTCGCAGCAGTTGCCTACCCGTTCTGCTCGGCCGCAAGCCTCACGCTCGCCACCGACATGCTCGGCTTCTACCTGCTGTTCGACGACACCTTCGACGGCGAACTGGGCCGCCGCCCCGCCGAGGTGGCCCGGATCTGCGACCGGCTCACCTCGCTGGTGTACGACCCCGACCCCAACCGCGCCCGGACCGAGGTCGAGCACGCCTTCCTCGACCTCTGGGCCCGCTCCACCGAGAACATGCCCCGCCGCTGGCTCGCCCGCGCCGCCTACAACTGGGAGCGGTACTACGCCAGCCACCCCGCCGAGGCCGCCGGCCGCATCGCGCGGCGGCTCCCCGACCGGGAGAGCTACTTCGTGGTGCGCCGCGGGACCGCGGCCATGGAGACCGTGTTCGACATGATCGAGCGCCTCGACCACATCGAGGTACCGCAGGCCGCACTGCACCACCCCGTGCTCCGCCGGCTCCGGCAGATCGGCGCGGACGTGCCCTCCCTCAGCAACGACGTCTACTCGTACCCGCTGGAGGCCCCGCGCGGCGACGTGTACAACCTCGTCATGATCGCCCAGCGCGAGCAGGGCTGCTCCACCGACGAAGCCTTCGAGTTCGTCCTCGCCGAGGCCCAGCGGATGATCGACCAGTTCGCCGAACTGACCGAGCAACTGCCCGACGCCTATGAGCAGTTGGGTCTCAGTCAGGCCGAACTCGAGCCGACCAGGCGCTACGTCGACGGTCTCACCGCCTGGCTGGTCGGCTACCTCGACTGGGAGGAGCGTACGGGGCGATACGCCGCACCGCAACCGACCCCGCACGCACCGTAGCGATCGCCCCGCGGCCGGGCTAGGGTCGGCGGCGGGGGCGGCAGCGCCCCCGCCGAGCACCTGTCCCAGCCCTGCCCGCGCCGCGAGGAGACAGTCGTGACGGTCTATCAACCCCCAGGACGGCCCGGTTCGGTCGTCGAGTACCGCTCCCGCTACGAGCACTGGATCGGCGGTGCCTGGACACCGCCGGTCCGGGGCCGCTACTTCGAGAACCCGACCCCGGTCACCGGCGAGGTCTTCTGCGAGATCGCCCGCGGCACCGCCGAGGACATCGAGGCCGCGCTGGACGCCGCCGAGGCCGCCGCCCCCGCCTGGGGCCGCACCTCCCCCGCCGAGCGGGCGCAGACCCTGCTGCGGATCGCCGACCGGATCGAAAGCCACCTGGAGGCCCTCGCGGTCGCCGAGAGCTGGGACAACGGCAAACCGGTCCGCGAGGCGCTGGTCGCCGACCTGCCGCTCGCCGTGGACCACCTGCGCTACTTCGCCGGCGCCCTGCGCGCCCAGGAGGGCGGCCTCTCCCAGCTCGACGAGGACACCGTCGCCTACCACTTCCACGAGCCGCTCGGCGTGGTCGGCCAGATCATCCCGTGGAACTTCCCGCTGCTGATGGCGGTGTGGAAGCTCGCCCCGGCCCTGGCCGCCGGCAACGCGGTGGTGCTCAAGCCCGCCGAGCAGACCCCCGCCTCGATCATGCTGCTGATGGAGCTGATCGCCGACCTGCTGCCGCCCGGCGTGGTCAACGTGGTCAACGGCTACGGCCTGGAGGCCGGCCGGCCGCTCGCCTCCAGCCCCCGGATCCGCAAGATCGCCTTCACCGGCGAGACCACCACCGGCCGGCTGATCATGCAGTACGCCGGCGCCAACCTCATCCCGGTCTCACTGGAACTCGGCGGCAAGAGCCCGAACCTGTTCTTCGCCGACGTCGCCGCCGAACGGGACGCCTTCTACGACAAGGCGCTCGAGGGCTTCACCATGTTCGCCCTCAACCAGGGCGAGGTGTGCACCTGCCCCAGCCGGGCACTGATCGACACCGCCATCTACGACACCTTCCTCGCCGACGGCCTGGACCGGGTCCGCGCGATCCGTCAGGGCAACCCGCTGGACACTGACACCATGGTCGGCGCCCAGGCCTCCCGCGAGCAGCTGGAGAAGATCCTCTCCTACCTGGAGATCGGCCAGGCGGAGGGCGCCAAGGTCCTGGTCGGCGGCGAACGCCTCGACCTCGGCGGCGAGTTGAGCGGCGGCTACTACGTCGCCCCGACCGTCTTCGAGGGCGACAACCGGATGCGGATCTTCCAGGAGGAGATCTTCGGCCCGGTGGTCGCGGTCACCCGCTTCGACGGCTTCGACGACGCGGTGGACATCGCCAACGACACCGCGTACGGCCTCGGCGCGGGCGTGTGGACCCGCGACGGCGCCACCGCCTACCGGGCCGGTCGCGCCATCCAGGCCGGCCGGGTCTGGACCAACGCCTACCACCTCTACCCCGCCCACGCGGCCTTCGGCGGCTACAAGAACTCCGGCATCGGCCGGGAGAACCACAAGGCCCTGCTGGAGCACTACCAGCAGACCAAGAACCTGCTGGTCAGCTACTCGCCGCAGGCGCTCGGGCTGTTCTAGTCGACCCGCGGGGCGCCGGCCGTCACGGTCGGCGCCCCGCCGTCCGCGAGCCCGCCCGGCCCGAGCCGGTCCGGCGACGCCGCCGCGCCCAGCGGGGCGAGCCGCACCTCGACGTCCTCGCGGCCGCACCCGGCGCCGCCGACCAGCAGGCCGCGGACCAGCGGAGCGCCCGACGGGCGCACCACCCGGACCGGCCGGATCCGCGTGCCCGCCGGCAGCGGCGTCCGCGCCGGCCCGGCCGGCCCGGCCGTCCCGGCGGACAGCCTCGGCCCGGCCGCTCCCGTCGCCCGCAGTGGTCGGTACGCCATGGCTCACCTTCCCGCCGCGACCCGCGCCTCGGCGGCGCGCACGGCCTCCTCGATGTTCTCCGGCGGGATCCGGACGCCCGAGGCGATCCGTCCGCCCACCGCGCGCAGCGCCTGCGCCGCCTCCTCGGCCCAGACGTGCTCGATCAGCACGATCACCGCCACCGTGCCCGGCTGCAGCAGCTCGGCGGCCTCCTGGGCGTCCTCCGGGCCGATCAGCGGCAGGGCCTGCCCGCCGCTGCCGGCCAGCCCCTGGAGGTGCTCGAAGTCGGCCAGCTCCCCGTACGTCGCCTCGCCGTCGCCGTGCCGGGTGACGACGAGCGAGTCGATCACCCGGATGTCGCCGGCCGTACGCAGCTTGGCCAGTGCGGCGGCGGCCTCGGCGGTGACGGTCTCCTGCGGGAACGCCAGGACGAGCAGTTCGGCCGGCCCCATCCGGGACTCCCTTCCGTTGGCGGGCACCCCGACGGGCGGGCTCCCCGACAGCCGGGCCTTCGTTCGGATCCAAACACACGCCCCGCCGCGACGGCGGGCAACGCGCCGGGCCCGCCGAACGGGCGGCGGACCGCTGGCGGGGCCGGGCCGGGCGTGGTCTCTGGGAAGCACGGCCGTCCGAGGCCGTGGACGAGTGGACAAGGAGTACCGCCATGACGATCGCCGTGGACAAGCTGTCCGATCCCGCCGTGCGCCGACTGCTGAGCGCGGTCAACGCGGGCGACCGGAACGCCTTCTTCGCGTCGCTGACCGACGACGCGACGATGTCCGACGACGGGTCGGACCGCGATCTGGCCCAGTGGGTGGACCGGGAGATCTTCTCCTCGCACGGGCACATCGACGTCCAGACCGAGAAGAGCGGCGGACGTGCGCTGGTCGCCAACTACCGCAACGACGCCTGGGGCGAGATGCGCACCGCCTGGCGGTTCACGGTGGCTCCGGACGGCCGGGTCAGCCGCTTCGAGACCGGCCAGGCCTGACCCGCCGCGCGCGGCCGGTGGGCGCCTGATCGCCCCACCGGCCGTGTGTCGCCCCACCGGCCGTTTGTCTCGCCACCGGCCGTCCGTCGGCGCCCGGCGGGAACGCCGTCAGCGGTCCAGGCAGGCCTTGACGGCGGCGATCAGGCCGCGGGAGCGGATGTCGCCGGTGACGCCGGGCTGCATGCCGTTGGTGACGTAGCCGAACCCGATGCCCAGCTCCGGGTCGGCGAAGCCGAGCGAGCCGCCGCGGCCGGGGTGGCCGAAGCTCGCCGGCGAGGCCATCGGCGAGGTGGGGCCGTGCCGGAAGAACCCGTGGCCGAAGGTGGTGTTGACGATCAGGATCCGGTCCGGGCCCTGCACCGCCGGCCCCATCGCCTCGGCGAGGGTCCGGGCCTCGAAGAGGGCGGGCAGCCGCTCGCCCGGGGCGCCGCCGTGCCGGTCGGCCGCGCCGATCAGCGCGGCAAAGAACCGGGCCACCGAGCGGGCGGTACCGATGCCGCCCGCGCCGGGCACCTCGGCGGCCTGCACCGCCGGGTCGTTGAGGTCCACGCTGGTGCGGACGGCGGCGAAGGCCCGCGCGGTGAGCGAGGCCGGGTCGCGGTAGGCGTCGACCACGTTCTGCTTGGGCCGGACCCGCATGCCGTTCGGGCCCACCTTGGCCGCGTCCGGCGCGGGCAGGTCCACCAGCCGGCCGACCCGCGCGCCCGCACCGGCCGGCAGGCCGATCCACAGGTCGAGGCCGAGCGGCCGGGCGAACTCCTCGGCGACGTACTGCCCGATCGAGCGCCCGGCGGCCCGCCGGACCACCTCGCCGACCAGCCAGCCGAAGGTCAGCGGGTGGTAGCCGTGGGCGGTGCCGGGCTCCCAGGCGGGGGCCTGGGCGGCGACGGCGGCCGCGGCCGGCTCCCACGCGAGGACGTCCTCGATCCGCAGCGGTACGTCGAGCACCGGCAGGCCGGCCTGGTGGGAGAGCAGCCAGCGGACCGGGATCCGCTCCTTGCCGGCCGCCTTGAACTCGGGCCAGTACGCGGCGACCGGCGCGTCCAGGTCGAGGTGGCCGCGCTGGGTGAGGTGGAGGGCGGCGGCCGCGGAGACGCCCTTGGTGACCGACCGGAGCACCTGCGCGGTGTCGGCCGTCCACGGGACGGCCGGGGCGGGCCGTGCGCCGACCTCGGCCCGGGCGTCGCCGCCCCACAGGTCGACCACCTTGCGGCCGTCCACGTAGAGGCTGAACGCGGCGCCGAGCTCGCCGTAGTCACGGAAGTTCCGCGCGAACGCCTCCCGCACCGGCTCGAAGCCGCTCGCCGTCTCGCCCCAGATCTCCACCGTCACCGCTTGCCGCCTTCTCCCACGTCCGTGCCGTTTCGAACGATAGTCGGACGATCAACTCCCGGCCGCACGGGTGGCCGAGTGGGCGAAGGCATGGCCGGACGTGCCTTAGCGTGGGACGCCATGACGAACCCCGTGGAAGAACTGTTGGACGTGGTCGACGCGCAGGACCGGGTGATCGGCACCGCGACCCGCCCCGAGGTGTACCGGGACGGCCTGATCCACCGCTGCGTGTTCATCCTGGTCCGCGACCCGCAGGGCCGGATCTTCACCCACCGGCGCAGCGACACCAAGCTGTTCGCCCCCAGCGCCTACGACTGCTTCGTCGGCGGCGTGGTGGCCTCCGGCGAGAGCTACGCCGAGGCCGCCGTCCGGGAGGCCGAGGAGGAGCTGGGGGTCTCCGGGATCGAGCCGAAGCCCCTGTTCAAGTTCCTGTTCTCGGACGGCGACCGGCTCACCTGGTTCTGCGACATGTACGAGGCGGTCTGGGACGGCCCGGTCTCCCCGCAGGTGGAGGAGGTCGGCTGGCACGACTGGCTGACCGAGGAGGAGCTCGCCGGGCGGATGGGCGAGTGGCACTTCGTCCCGGACGGCCTCGAGGCGTGGCAGCGCTACCGGGCGTTCCGGTCGGCCTGAGCCTGCGCCGCGTTCTCGGCCCGGTGGTCCCAGTCCGGGTGCTCGCGGGCGACCCACAGCGGATCGACGCTGCCCGTCCGCATCCCGCGCCGGGCCTCCGGGTCGCGCGCGGCCAGGTACAGGTGCCCGCCGACCACCACCGCGACGGCCACCGCCAGCCAGTCGTGCACGAAGGTGGCGCCGGTGCGCCAGACCAGCGGCGCCAGGTGGGTGAACCACATCAGCAACCCGGTGCCCAGCATCACCAGCACCGCGCCGGCGATCCACGCCGCGTACAGCTTCTGCCCGGCGTTGAACTTCCCGGCCGGCCGCCGGTACGAGCGGCGCAGCACGGCTCGCAGCCAGACCCGGTCGCGCGGGGTGAAGCGGTTGAGCCGGCCGAGGTCGGCCCGCAGCGCCCGGGAGGCGAGGCCGAGCAGCAGCGGGACCGGCAGCAGCAGGCCGCACCACTCGTGCACCACGGCGACCGGCCGGCGGCGGCCGACCAGCTGGGAGATCGGCGGGTAGTACAGCGCCAGCGCGGTGACCAGGCAGACCACCATCAGGACGGCGGTCGCCCGGTGCACCCACCGTTCGGCGCGGGCGAACCGCGGGATCCGTTCCTCAGCCGGTGGGCGCATCGTCGCGTCCGTTCGACCGGCCGACCCAGGCGTCGACGTCATAGCCGTAGTGCTCCCAGTAGCCGCGTTGCACGGAGGGGGTCAGGGTGACGGTGTCGAGCCACTTGGCCGACTTGTAGAAGTACATCGGCGCCACGTACAGCCGCACCGGGCCGCCGTGCTCGTGGCTGACCGGCCGGTCCTCCATCCGCAGCGCGACCAGGACGTCGTCGCGGCGGGCCTGGTCCAGGGTGAGGCTCTCGCTGTAGCTGCCGTCGAAGCAGCCGAACCGGACCGCCGTCGCCGCCGGCTGCACCCCGGCCGCGTCCAGCAGCGCCGAGAGCCGCACGCCCTCGAACGGCACGCCCGCCACCCGCCACCCGGTCACGCACTGCACGTCGTGGACGATCCGGGTCTGCTCCATCGCCTGGAGGTCCGCCAGCCGGAAGGTGACCGCCCGGTCGACCAGGCCGTTCACGGTCAGTGTGTAGTCCTCGGGACCGCGCTCCGGCACCGAGCCGACCACCGAGTAGTAGCGGAAGCCGCCCCCGCCGGGCAGCAGGTCGCTCAGCCCGGTCGGGTCCTTGCTGGTCACGCTGTCGACCGCACGTTGCAGGTACGGCCCGGCCGCCACGGCGGCGGCGCCCAGGCCCAGCATGCCCAGCACCACCCGGCGGCCGACCGGGGTTCCCGAGTTTTCGCTCACCCCTCGATTCGACCAGGTCAGCGCCCGGATGGCCAGGGACTCGCGCCGTCCGTCAGCATTCCGTAAACACCTGTGCGGATAGGGTGGGGCCATGGCATCCCGTACGCCGTCGGTGGCGCCCCGGTCGGAGGATCAGCAAAGCGGTGCGGAGCGTGCGCCGCGGCGCCGGTTGAGCGTGGACGAGCGGCGCGAGCAGCTGATCGCCGTCGCCCTGGAGCTGTTCTCCAACCACGCCCCCGAGGACGTCTCGATCGACGACATCGCGGCGGCGGCGGGCGCCTCCCGGCCACTGGTCTACCACTACTTCCCGGGCAAGCAGGCGCTCTACGAGGAGTCGCTGCGGCGCGCGGGCGAGGAGCTGTCCGGACGGTTCGAGGAGCCCGCCGAGGGCCCGCTCTCGGAGCGCCTGCTCCGGGTGATGGGCCGCTACCTGGACTTCGTGCAGAGCCACGCAGCCGGTTTCACCGCACTGCTGCGCGGCGGCTCGGTGGTGGCCGGACCGAACGCCGGCGCGGTGATCGACCAGGTCCGGCTGGCCGCGGCCGAGCAGATCCTGCACCACCTGGACCTCCCCGAACCGAGCCCCGCCCTGCGCCGCACCGTCCGGGCCTGGATCGCCAACGCCGAGATCAGCTCGCTGGACTGGCTGGCCGACCGCAGCGTCCCGGCCGAGGAGCTCCAGCTGCAACTGGTTCAGGAGCTGGTCGCCGCCCTGGCGGTGACCGCCTCCCGCGAGCCGGCCCTGGCCGCCCAACTGACCGGCTTCTTCGCCGCCGAGAACCCCGACGGCCCCTCAGCCCTCCTCCTGCGCGACCTCATGGGCCTCCTCCACACCCCCGGCCTCGGCGACTCCCTCCTCCGCCTCGCCACCCCCTGACCGAACGCCCACCCGGACCCGGCTGCGGACCGAACACCTCCCCAGGTGCCGCACTGTCCCGCCATCACCGCGCCCCACCTGCGGCCCCGCACCTCCCACCGCCCCCACCACCCCGCCCTCAGGTGCCGTTCTGTCCCCCCGTCACCCCTCCTCGGGTCCCCCACCCAGTCCCGGGTGCCCCTCCACCCACCCCCACCTGCGGCCCCGCACCTCCCACCGCCCCCACCACCCCGCCCTCAGGTGCCGTTCTGTCCCCCCGTTCTGATAGAAAGTGGGCGGACTGTCCACACCGAGAGCGAGGGGGCTCGGCGTCATGACTCAGGACGGCTTCGCGGCCGCAGAGCGGATCGCAGCCACACTGGACGCGGTGGCCGCCGCACTCGTCGGCGCGCCGGCGACGTACTATCCGGCCGCCACCCTGCGGGGCTTCCGCCGCGGCGCCACCCACCCGTCCGCCGACGCGCTGTTCGGTCTGCGGCTGAGCCCGAACGGGCCCGGCCTGCTGACCATCCACGGCCTCGGCACCGTGGTGGAGGCGACCAGCCTGCGCCGCCAGGAGCCGTCCGCCGGCGCCGAGGCGCTGTCGGTGCTGCAGGCGAAGCTGGGCAGCGGCCCGGTCCGCCAAGTGGCCGACGCACCGTCAGCGGCCGCGTTCCAGCTGCCGGTGACGCCGGAGGCGGCGGACGAGAAGCTGCGTCCGGCCTTCGTCCCGCCGCTGGCGGCGCTCGCGTCGGCGCGGGGGACCGCGGCTCCGGAGGAGCTGTCGACCGGGTCCGGCGTGGAGGCACGGCTGATCGTGCCGTCGGTGTTCCACTCGCTCGCGGTCCGGCTGTCGGGTCCGGCTCTAGCCTCGCACCTGACCGAGGTGGCGAGCGAGCTGTTCGCCGGCGGCAGGCCGCCGGTGCGCCGGGAGTGGGCGCTGGTGGCGGCCGCCCTGGCGGACGAGATCGCGGCCGCGGACGTGGTGTACGCGGGTGTCTCGGCGCTGGATGTCGACGGCCGCCGTTCGCGTGCGTCGCTGGTGGTGTCGCTGTCCCGTCGGGCGCTGCCGATCCAGGAGTTGTCGGTCGCGCTGTCGGCCGAGCGCCCGCGCGCCGAGGTGTGGACGGTGCTGCTGCCGGCCGGTCCGGCCGCGCTGCTGGTGGAGGCGCGCACGGCGCCGGTCCCTGCTGCGCTGACGGCGGACGGCCAGCGCGGTTGGGTGGTCAGCTCGGTGGTGGAGGCGTTCATCCCGCTGCCGGACGGCGCGACCGTGCTCACCGTCCAGTTGAGCACCCCTCAGGCGGAGGACTGGGAGCTGTACGCGACCGCCTTCGCCCAGCTGCTGGAGACGGTCCAGGTCGGTTGGGACGGCGTCGCGGCCACCCCGCCCCCGATCGCCGCCCCCGTCCCGGTGCCGGCGGTCGAGGTCCAGCTCCCGGCTGCCACGCCGCCGCCGATGCCGCCGGCCCCGCCGGTGATGCCGCCCGCTCCTGCCCCGGCCCCGGTGGCGGCGCCGTTCGCCGACCGGTCCGAGGCCGGTGTCCCGGCGACCCACCTCGCGTCGGCGCCCGTCCCGGCGCAGGCCGCGCCGCCGGCGGCCGAGGAGGCCCCGCGGCCGAAGGGCACCCCGGTCCGGATCCCGCCGGCCGACTTCGACCCCTTCGCCCCGCCCGCCCCCGCCGCCAACGCCCCGGCCACCGCGCCCGAGGAGACCCCTCGCAGCAAGGGCACCCCGGTGGCCGTACCGCCGGCCGACTTCGACCCGTTCGCCCCGCCCGCTCCCGCTGCCGCTACCGTGGCCGAGGAGGCCCCGCGGCCGAAGGGCACCCCGGTCCGGATCCCGCCGGCCGACTTCGACCCCTTCGCCCCGCCCGCCCCCGCCGCCAACGCCCCGGCCACCGCGCCCGAGGAGACCCCTCGCAGCAAGGGCACCCCGGTGGCCGTACCGCCGGCCGACTTCGACCCGTTCGCCGCGGCCGCTCCGCGCAGCACCGCGCCCGCCGCCGCCCCGGCTGCGCCGCCGGTCGCAGCACCGGTCGCAGCGCCGGCCAAGCCGGCTTCCGCCGATCCGTTCGGAACCACGCTCTCCAGCGAGCCGGCCGACCCGTTCGGCACGGTCACCCAGCCGAAGGCGGCTCCGGCCGCGCCGGTGGTGCCGCCGAAGCCGACCATGCCGCCGACGGTGGCGCCGCCCGCGGCGCCGAGCGGCGGGGAGCCGCCGAAGTCCAAGGGCACCCCGGTCCGGGTCCCGCCGCCGGACTTCGACCCGTTCGCCCCGCCGGCGCCCGCCGCGACCGGGTCGGCGGAGCCGGCGGAGGACGCGCCGAAGCCCAAGGGCACGCCGGTCCGCATCCCGCCGCCGGACTTCGACCCGTTCGGCAACCTGGCGCCCAGCTCGGCCGCCGCTCCGGCGGCCCCCGCGGCGCCGGAGCCGCCGGCGAACAGCCCCTTCGGCTGAGCCGACGCGCTCGACGACGAACGCGCTTCCTGACGGTGGGTCGGTGGTCCTTCGGGACCGCCGGCCCGCCGTCGGCGTTTCCCCTCGTGGGAGGCGTCCGCTCGACACCGCTGCCGGACGGGCTGTCAGGTCCGTGATCCGCGAGTTGGTCCAGACCTATTGCCAGTCCGGGGGACGCTCTTTACCCTCCAAGCAACGGACCTCCGCGGCAACCCGACGGCCCGAGGCCTCTGCTCCGCGCCGCCCCCAATCGGCCCGGGGTGCGCACCGCCTTGCACCTGGCACCTCCCCCACCGGCAGTGGAGCCGCACCGCGAGGCGCGCGCTCCCGGACAGGAGCCCATCCATGCGCAGACGTCGGTACCGCCTCTCCCTGCTCGCCGTCGGAAGCCTGTTCGTCCCGTTGCTCGCCGTCGCGCTGCCCGCGGGCAGCGCGCACGCGGCCGAGCCCACCGCAAGCTTCGCCAAGGACCAGGACTGGGGCACCGGTTACGGCGGCAGCTACACCATCACCAACTCCTCCACCAGCGCGCTGAACAACTGGACGCTGGAGTTCGACCTGCCCGCGAACAACAGCGTGGCGTCGCTCTGGAACGCCACCTACACGACGGCGTCCTCGCACGTCACGGTGAAGCCGCCGAGCTGGCAGACCTCCATCGCGGCCGGCGCCTCGTACAGCGTCGGCTTCAACATCGCCTACTCGGGCGCGTACGCCCCGCTCAAGAACTGCAAGCTGAACGGCAAGCCCTGCGACGGCTCGGGCTCGACCACCGACACCACCGCGCCGTCCGTGCCGACCGGTCTGCGGGCAGCGCTGAGCGGGACCAACGGTGCGGCACTGAGCTGGACGGCCTCCACCGACAACGTCGGCGTGACCGGCTACGACGTGTACGACGGCAGTGCCAAGGTGGCCACCGCCACCGGAGCCTCGATCACCGTGACCGGTCTGTCGGTCGGCAGTCACACCTTCACCGTGGTCGCCTTCGACGCGGCGGGCAACCGCTCGGCCGCCTCCGCGTCCGCCTCGGTGACGGTGCCGAACCCGCCGACGGACAACCAGCCACCGACCGCCCCCGGTACGCCGACGGTCACCGCCACCACCTCCTCCACGGTGGCGCTCAGCTGGGCCGCCGCCACCGACAACGTCGGGGTGACGGCGTACGACGTCTACAACGGCGCCACCATCGCGAGGACGGTGACCGGCACCTCCGCGACCGTCGACTCGCTGGCCGCGGACACCTCCTACACCTTCACCGTGAAGGCCAGGGACGCGGCGGGCAACACCTCCCCCGCCTCCGGCGCGGTCACCGCGCGGACCAAGCCGGGCTCCACCGACCCGGGCGGCTCCACCACCATCGGCTACTTCACCCAGTGGTCGATCTACGCCCGCGGCTACAGCGTGAAGCAGCTGGACACCTCGGGCAGCGCGGCGAAGCTGACGTACCTCAACTACGCCTTCGCCAACATCCACCCGACCACCAAGCAGTGCTTCATCACCAACCACGCGGCGGGCAACGACTCCGACCCCAACGCGGGTGACGGGGCCGGCGACGCCTGGGCCGACTTCGGCAAGGGCTGGGACGCGGGCACCTCGGTGGCCGGCACCACGGACACCTGGGACCAGCCGCTGGCGGGCAACTTCAACCAGCTGAAGCAGCTCAAGGCCAAGTACCCCAACCTGAAGATCCAGATCTCGATCGGCGGTTGGTCGTACAGCAAGTGGTTCTCCGACGCGGCCTCGACCGACGCCTCCCGCAAGGCGCTGGTGAGCTCCTGCATCGACATGTACATCAAGGGCAACCTGCCGGTGATCGACGGCCGCGGCGGCGCCGGCTCGGCGGCCGGCATCTTCGACGGCATCGACCTGGACTGGGAGTGGCCCAACTCCGACGGGCACCTGG
Organism: Kitasatospora cinereorecta; assembly: GCF_024172095.1. Taxonomy (GTDB): domain Bacteria; phylum Actinomycetota; class Actinomycetes; order Streptomycetales; family Streptomycetaceae; genus Kitasatospora; species Kitasatospora cinereorecta. Next base: position 409,446 of record NZ_JAMZDX010000005.1, read on the forward strand.
GCAACATCTACAAGCCCGCCGACAAGGCGAACTACACCCTGCTGGCGCAGGAGTTCCGCCGTCAGCTGGACGCGCTGGGCGCCACCACCGGCAAGCACTACACGCTGAGCGCCTTCCTGCCGGCCGACCCGGCGAAGATCTCCGCGGGCATCGACGTCCCGGGCCTGTTCGGGGCGTTCGACTTCGCCACCATCCAGGGCTACGACTACCACGGCGCCTGGGAGACCTCGACCAACCAGCAGTCGGCGATCAAGCTGGCGGCGGGCGACCCGAGCCCGGCCAACCGGCAGTTCAGCTCGGAGATCGCCATCAGCGCCTATGTGGCGGGCGGTGCGCCGAAGTCCAAGCTGACCCTGGGCGTGCCGTTCTACGGCCGCGGCTGGACGGGCGTGCCGGCGGGCAGCACGCACGGCCTGTTCCAGACCGGCACCGGACCGGCACCGGGCACCTACGAGAACGGGTACGAGGACTACCACAAGCTCAAGGACATGGCCGCGTCCGGCGGTTACACCATCTACCGGGACCCGGTGGCCGGCTACGCGTACATCTACAACGGCTCGGTGTTCTACACCTACGACGACCCGACCGAGATCGCCCGGAAGGCGGCCTGGATCAAGTCCCAGGGGCTGGCGGGCGCGATGGTCTGGTCGTTCGACGGCGACACCGCCAACGGCGAGTTGATGACCGCGCTGGCCAACGGGCTGAAGTAGCGCGGGCGAAGGGAACGGCGGGTTCAGCGGGCGCGGCGGGCCAGGTGCACCACATCGGGCACGCCGCGCTCCACCGCCACCTCCAGGGTGTCCACCTCCGCGAACCCGGCCGTCCGCAGCGCCTGTTCGAAGGCGGCGGACGGCCGGGCGCTCCACACCGCCAGCACCCCGCCCGGCTCCAGCCGCCGCAGGCAGGCGGCCAGCCCGTCGGGGCCGTACAGGCCGGCATTGCCCTCGGTGACGGTCCAGTCCGGACCGTTGTCGATGTCCAGGCACAGCGCGTCGTACCGCGGGCCGTCGCCGGTCAGGTGAGCGACCAGGTCGGCCCGGACCACCTCGACCCGGGGGTCCGCCAGCGCGCCGGCCGAGAACGCGGCCAGTGGGCCGGTGCGGTGCCAGTCGACGATCGCGCTCTCCCGCTCCACCACGGCGATCCGGCCCCAGCGCGGCTCGGCCGCGGCGTACGCCAGCGAGAAGCCGACGCCGAGGCCGCCGATCAGCACCGAGCGCCCGTCGCCGGTCAGCCGGTCCAGGGCCGCCTGCACCAGCAGCCGCTCGGAGCGGCCGTCCGCGGTGTCCATCAGGAAGCAGCCGTTGGCGATGATCTCGTAGTGCGCGCCCCGGCGCCGCAGCACCACCTCGCCGTACGGGCCCTCGCGGCGGTCGACGGTGACCGGCGCCTCCAGGTCCTCGCGGGAGGGGGTGGCGGTGGTCGGGCCGGCGGTCATCGGGCGTCCCCCTGGGGCAGCGGATCGGGGCTGGCGGTCGGGCAGTCGATCACGAACGATTCGACTCTAGCCCTCCCCCGCCGACCGCCCGGGGTTTTTCCGCGACGTCACCCGGTCGGGCCATCGCGGCCGTCTCCCCGTCCGGCCGTCACCCGGTGAGCAGCACCCCCGCGTACGAGACGCCGGCGACGACCACCCAGGAGGCCAGGCCGAGCGCGGCGGTGCGGGCTCCGGTCCGGGCCAGCGTGGGCAGGTGGACGGCGCTGCCGAGACCGACCAGCGCGGCGGCGAGCAGCAGTTCCTGCGCGTCCTGGGTGAGCCCGAGCAGCCCGTCGGGCAGCGGCAGGGCGGAGCGCAGGGCGACCGCGACCAGGAAGCCGGCCACGAACAGCGGGACGACGGGGAGCCGTCGGCCACCGCCGCCCTGCCCGGAACGGGCGCCCCGGGCGCTGCGCCGGCGGGCCAGCGCCACCCCGGCGACCAGCGGCGCCAGCAGCACCACCCGCATCAGCTTGACCAGCACGGCCTCGCGCAGCGCCGCCGGTCCGCCGGTCTGGGCGGTGGCGACCACCTGGCCGACGTCGTGGACGCTGGCGCCCACCCAGCGGCCGAAGTCGGCGGTGTCCAGGCCGAGCGGGTGGTGCAGCAGCGGGAGGACGGCGATGGCGAGGGTGCCGCAGAGGGTGACCAAGGCGACCGAGGCGGCCGCGTCCTCCTCCTCGCTGCCGGCCGCCTCGCCGACCGCACCGATCGCGGAGGCGCCGCAGATCGCGTAGCCGGCGGCGATCAGCAGCGGCTGGTCACCGGGCAGCCGCAGCCGGCGGCCGAGCCAGAGGGTGCCGCCGAAGGTGGCGGCGACCACGGTGAGCACCACGGCGACGGTGGACCAGCCGAGGCCGAGCACGTCGTCCAGGCTGAGCTTGAAGCCGAGCAGCACGATGCCGATCCGCATCAGCCGCTTGGCGGCGAGCGAGAGCCCGGGGCGGGCGGCGCCGCGGATCAGCGGGCGCAGGCCCGGCAGGTGCGCGGCGGCGATGCCGAGCGCCACGGCGGCGGTGAGCCGCGGGACGGCCGGGACGGCGGCGTGGACGGCCCAGGCGAGCGCGACGCCGAGGGCGGCGAGTGCCAGGCCGGGACCGTTGCGGCGGAGCGGGGCGGGGACCTTGCGGCGCAGTTCGGCGGGGGCGAGCGGCCGGGCGGTGGTGCGCAGGGTGAGGGCCACCGGGGGTCAGTCCTCCTCGGCGGGCAGCCGGTAGGTGCGCCGGATGCTGGTGCCGAGCCGGGACACGTCCGCGCCGTAGACGTGCAGCGAGATGGTGGTGCCGGTGCCGGAGTTGACCACCCGGTGGATGTCGCCGGGCGGGGCGAAGCCGCACACCTCGCCCTGGTGGCTGACCACGTCGGCGGTGGCGATCAGACGGGCGGCGCGGCCGTCCGAGATCAGCCGGTAGCGGCGCTCGCACTCCTCGCCGAGGTGGACGCCGGTGGCGCCCCAGGAGAGGTGGTCGTGGATGCTGGTGCGCTGGCCGGGCAGCCAGACCAGGGCGGCGACCGAGAAGCTGCCGTCCTCCTCGCCGTGCAGCAGGTGCAGCCGGTAACAGTCCGGGTCGCCCTCGCACTGCTCGGGGGTGAGCAGGTCGGGCGCGCCGAGGTGGGGGGCGAGCCGCTCCGCGACCAGGTACGCCGTCAGGTCGGGCGGCAGTCCGCGGCCGACGACCTCGCGGATCTCGCCGACCAGGCGGTGCATGCGCTCGGTGCGCGTCGCGACGGTGGTGGCAGTCATACCGGCAGCGTCGCCGCGATCGACCCATCACGTCCAACGACGGTTCTTTCGCCACCTCCCAACGAATGCTTATGGGTCGTGGACGCACGACGGTTGGGCCCCACGACACCGGGTGTTGCGGCGGGCGCGCGCTCCGGCTCAGCAGCCGACCCGGGAGGCGGCCGCGCGCTTGAGCTCCTCGACCACCAGCGCGGTGGCCGGCACCCGCAGGTGCTCGCGCAGCACGTACGCGGAGACCCGGCGGAACTGGTGCGGCTCGACCAGCCGGCCGGTGACCTTGGCGTGGCACATGAAGGCGAGCACCAGCGCGGGCATCAGCGCGATGCCGACCCCGGCCGCGACCAGGCTCTGCACGGCGAGGTTGTCGTCGGTGGTGAACACCACGTCGGGGTCGAAGCCGGCGTCGGCGCATATGGTGAGCAGGTTGGCGCGGCAGCGCGGGCAGCCGGCGATCCAGCGCTCCTCGGCGAGGTCGGCCAGCCGGACGGCGTGCCGCCGGGCGAGCGGATGGCCGACCGGCAGCAGGATGGTGAGCTGGTCCTCCATCAGCGGGATCTCGACCAGTTCCTCCGGCACCTCGCCCGGTGCGCCGGGGTAGCTGAAGGCCAGCGCGATGTCGCATTCGCCGCGCAGCAGGCGCTGCAGCGACTCCGGCGGCTCGGCCTCCATCAGCTCGACCCGGACGCCGGGATGGTCGGCGAGCAGCCCGGCCATCGCGGGCGGGATCAGCGTGGCGTTGGCACTGGGGAAGGCACAGACCCGGACCCGGCCGGCCCGCAGCCGGGCCAGCGCACCGAGCTGCTGCTGGGCGGCGGAGAGGCTGCCGAGGATCTGCTCGGCGTGCCGGGCCAGCGCCTCGCCGGCCTCGGTGAGCCGCAGCCCGCGTCCGGCCCGGGCGAACAGCGGCACCCCGGCGTCGCGCTCCAGCGCCTTCATCTGCTGGGTGATCGCCGGCTGGGTGTAGCCGAGGGCGCGGGCGGCCGCCGAGTAGGAACCGGTGGAGACCACCTCGTGGAAGGTCCTGATGTGCCGTGAGTCGAACACCCATGAATCATAAGCAGAAGTTGGGATACCCGACGATCCCCCGGACTTTCGCTTGGGTCACTCCGGTCCCGGCCGCCGCTCCTGTGCCTCCGGTGGCAGTCCCATCCCGATGCCGGGCCGGGCCATCGGGGCGCCGCCGCGCACCTTGGGACTGCGCCGGCCGCGCCGCTCCACCCAGCGGGCCGTCCAGGAGAGCAGCAGACACATCCCGATGTAGACCGGCGCGATCACCATCACCACCGGGATGAACGGCAGGTCGTAGTCGAGGTTGGTGGCGATCAGCTTCCCGGCGTGCAGGAACTCCTCGTAGGTGATCAGGAACCCGAGCGAGGTGTCCTTCAGCGCGACCACCAGTTGGCTGATGATGCTCGGCAGCATCGCCCGGTTGGCCTGCGGCACCAGCACGTACGCCATCACCTGGGTCTTGCGCAGCCCGAGCGCGTACGCCGCCTCGCGCTGGCCCCTGGGCACGGCGAGCACGCCGGCGCGGAACACCTCGGCCAGCACCGAGCCGTTGTAGAGGGTCAGTCCGGCGACCAGGGCCCAGAGCGGCTCCACCTTGAGCGCCACGAAGATGAAGAAGATCATCACCAGCAGGGGCATCGCCCGGAAGAACTCCACCACCACGGTGGAGCACCAGCGCACCGCGCGGTGGTCGGACAGCCGGCCGGCCGCGAACAGCGCGCCGAACGGCAGCGCCAGCAGCACCGTCCAGCCGAACGCCTTGAGCGTGTTGCCGAGCCCGCGCAGCAGCAGTTCCTGGACGCCCCGGTACGTGAACGGCGACCACTTGGCCGCGGTGAACTGCTGGGTGTGGAACAGCATGTACACCACCCAGCCGACCAGGGCGGCGACCGCCAACAGCGCCAGCAGCCCGTACAGGCGGTGCCGGGCCAGCGCCCGGGGGCCGGGGACGTCGTACAGCGCGGAGGTCTCGGCCGTCATCGGGACACCGCCACCCGGCGCTCCAGCCCGTTGAACAGGGCGCTGATCGCCAGGGTGATGACCAGGTACCCGACCGCGATCCAGACGAAGGTCCACACGATGCCGTAGCCCAGCTCGTTGATGGTGCGGTAGCTGCCGAGCAGCTCGGCGACGCTGAACGAGCCGGCGATCGCGGTGTTCTTCGCCAGCGCGATCATCACACTGCCGAGCGGCGCCACCACCGACCGGTACGCCTGCGGCAGCACCACCAGGCCGAGCGTCTGGCCGAAGCTCAGGCCCAGGCTGCGGGCCGCCTCGCCCTGCCCGGCGGGCACCGTGTTCACGCCGGAGCGCAGCACCTCGCAGACGAAGGCGGAGGTGTAGCAGCCCAGTGCCAGCACCGCGAAGGTGAAGAACGGCAGCGTGATGCCGAACCGCGGCAGGCCCAGCACCACGATGAAGAACAGCAGCGTCAGCGGGGTGTTGCGCAGCAGCGTCACCCAGGCCGTGCCGAACACCCGCAGCGGCCGCACCGGGGACACCCGGCAGCTCGCCACCAGCACCCCGAGCACCAGCGCCAGCGCCGCGCTCACCAGGGTCAGCCACAGCGTCGCGAGGAAGCCGTGCCAGTAGGTGGACCAGTTGTCGATCAGGACCTTCATCGTGGGCGCTCTCTCAGTACCGGTCGATCGGCGGCGGTTCGGGTGCGGGCTCCCCGGAAAGGCCGAGGGTCGCGTCGTACGCCTTCTTCCAGTCGCCGTTCTGCTCGTGGCGCAGCAGCGCGTCGTCCAGGGCCAGGCGCAGCGCGGTGTCGTTCCTGGGGGTGCCGATCCCGTACGGCTCCTGGGAGAACAGCGGGCCGACCACCTTCAGCTCGTCCGGCACCTTCGCCGCGTAGCCCAGCAGGATGGAGTTGTCCGTGGTCACCGCGTCGACCTGGTTGGTGATCAGGTTGTCCACGCAGGCCGAGTAGGTGTCGTACGTGATCAGCCTGGCCTTGGGGTACTGCTTCTGGATCCGCTGCGCCGGGGTGGAACCGGCCGCCGAGCAGACCTTCTTCCCGGCCAGGTCGTCCGGGCCGTGGATGGTCCGGTTGGTCTTCTGCACCAGCAGGCTCTGCCCGGCGGTGTAGTACGGCCCGGCGAAGCCGACCAGCTTCTTGCGGTTGTCGTTGATGGTGTAGGTGCCGACGTAGTAGTCGACCTGGCCGTTCTGCAGGGCGGTCTCCCGGTTGGCGGAGGCGATGGTGCGGAACTCGATCCGGTCCGGGGCGAAGCCGAGGTCGGCGGCGACCATCTTGGCGATCTCAATGTCGAAGCCGGAGTACTCGCCGGTGGCCGGGTTCTTCTGGCCCAGGTAGGGCTGGTCCTCCTTGGCTCCGACCACCAGGTGCCCGCGGGCCCGGGCGGCGTCCAGGGTGGGCGATCCGGCGACCGCGCCGGCGGACGCCACCTGGTAGCTGGGCAGGGCGGAGGGCTGCGGGCCCTTGGGCGGCGGGGTGCCCTCCTTGCCGCAGCCGGCGGCCAGCAGCAGGACGGCGGCGACGAGCAGCTCGCGGACGGGGACGCGAACGGGGACGCGAACGAGGGTGCGGACCGGGATGCGCTGCACCGGCCGGCCTCAGTGCTCGAGGATCTTGGAGAGGAAGTCCCGGGCCCGCGCGCTGCTCGGCCGGGTGAAGAAGTCCTCCGGCGCCCGGTCCTCGACGATCCGGCCGTCCGCCATGAACACCACCCGGTTCGCCGACGCCCGGGCGAAGCCCATCTCGTGGGTGACGACCACCATCGTCATGCCCTCGCGGGCCAGCCCGCGCATCACGTCCAGCACCTCGTTGATCATCTCCGGGTCGAGGGCGGAGGTGGGCTCGTCGAACAGCAGCGCCTTCGGGTCCATCGCCAGCGCCCGGGCGATCGCCACCCGCTGCTGCTGGCCGCCGGAGAGCTGCGCCGGGTACTTGTCGGCCTGATCGGCCAGCCCCACCCGGTCCAGCAGGTCCAGCGCCCGGCGCTCCGCCTCCTCCTTCGGGCGTTTGCGCACCCGCAGCGGGGCCAGCGTCACGTTCTGCAGCACCGTCCGGTGCGCGAACAGGTTGAAGGACTGGAACACCATGCCCACGTCGGCGCGCAGTCGGGCCAGCCCCTTGCCCTCGGCCGGGAGCGGGCGGCCGTCGATGGTGATCACCCCGTCGTCCACCGGCTCCAGCCGGTTGATCGCCCGGCAGAGCGTCGACTTGCCCGAACCGGACGGGCCGATCACCACCACCACCTCGCCGCGCCCCACCGTGAGATCGATGTCCTGCAGCACGTGCAGCGGGCCGAAGTGCTTGTTGACCCCACGCAGTTCGATCAGCGGCGGGAACGCTGCGGTCACCTGTCGCGCCGCCCCTTGACCAGCCAGCCGAGCGCGAAGCCGGCCAGCAGGGTGGCGGCCAGCGCGATCCACAGGGGTGCGGTCACCGTGAACACCCAGAACTGGATCTGCACCCGGTCGAGGTTGGCGAACAGGAACCACAGGGCGAGCACCACGATCACCACGATCGCGATCACCCGGGTCGGGATGCCGTAGATCTCGCCGGGCTGCTTCTGACCCGGAATACCGCCGCTTGTCTTGGTCACACCGGCAGTCTGCGCCCGGCCCCACCCGCGGGCCCGCCCGCGCCGCCCGGGACTGGGCCGAGCGGCGCAGGCGCAATCACTCCTTCGGGTGAACGTCCCGATGGGCGCACGTCAGCACCCGTCAACACCCGTCAGCGCTCCCGTCAGCGTTCGTCGCGCCAGGAACGCCAGAGCGCGGCGTACGGTCCACCGGCCGCCACCAGCTCGGGGTGCGGCCCGTACTCGCTGATCCGGCCCTGCTCGACCACCGCGATCACATCGGCGTCGTGCGCGGTGTGCAGCCGGTGGGCGATCGCCACCACGGTACGGCCGGCCAGCACCCGGGAGAGCGAGCGCTCCAGGTGGCGGGCGGCGCGCGGGTCGAGCAGCGAGGTCGCCTCGTCCAGCACCAGGGTGTGCGGGTCGGCGAGCACCAGCCGGGCCAGCGCCAATTGCTGCGCCTGGGCCGGGGTGAGCGCGGCGCCGCCGGAGCCGACCTCGGTGTCCAACCCCTCGGGCAGCGCGTCCGCCCACTCCGCCGCGTCCACCGCGGTCAGCGCGGCGCGCAGCTCGGTGTCGTCGGCGTCGGCGCGGGCGAGCCGCAGGTTGTCGCGGAGCGTGCCGACGAAGACGTGGTGCTCCTGGTTGACCAGCGCCACCTCGGCGCGCACCCGCTCGGCGGGCATCCGGGCCAGCGGCGCGCCGCCCAGGGTGACCCGGCCGCGGCCGGGGGCGTAGATGCCGGCCAGCAGCCGCCCCAGCGTGGACTTGCCGGCACCCGAGGGCCCGACCAGGGCGACCCGGCTGCCGGGCGCCACGTCCAGGGTGATCCCGTGCAGCACGTCCGCGCCCTCGCGGTAGCCGAACCGGACGTCCACCGCCTCCACCCGGCGGCCCTCCGGCCGCAGCGCGTCGTCGGTCTCCGGATCGGTGACCTCGCGGACGCCGACCAGCCGCGCCAGCGAGGCCTGGCCGATCTGCAGCTCGTCGTACCAGCGCAGGATCATCGACACCGGGTGCACCAGCGCCTGCGCGTACAGCACCCCGGCGGTGAGCCGGCCGACGTCCACCCAGCCGCGGAAGGCGAACAGGCCGCCGATCAGCAGGGTGCCGAGCACCGCCAGTGCGTACGTCGAGTCGACGGTCGGGAACCAGACGCTGCGCAGCCACAGCGTGTACCGCTCCCAGTCGGTCCATTCCCGGATCTTCCGGTCGGTCAACGCCACCCGCTCGTCGCCGAGCCGCAGCGCCTCCACCGTGCGCCCGGCGTCCACCGTCTCGGCGAGCACGGTGTTGACCGCGGCGTAGCCGGCCGACTCGCTGCGGTACGACTGCGGGGCGCGCCGGAAGTACCAGCGGGAGGTGGCCAGCAGCAGCGGCAGGCCGATCAGGGCGGTGAGCGCCAGCAGCGGCGAGGTGATCACCAACGCGCCGAGGACCAGCACCACCGAGACCATCGCGACGGCGAGTTCGGGCACCGCCTCGCGGACCGACTTGGCCAGCCGGTCGATGTCGGTGGTGCCGCGGGAGACCAGGTCGCCGGTGCCGGCCCGCTCGAGCACGCCGGGCGGCAGCGCGACCGAGCGGACCAGGAAGTCCTCCCGCAGGTCGGCCAGCACCTCCTCGCCGAGCACGCCGCCGCGCAGCCGGGACAGTCCGGTGAAGGCCGCCTGGACGGAAAGCGCCGCCAGGTACCAGGCCACCGCCGAGCCGATCCGGCCCTGCGCCGTCCCGGCCGCCAGCGACTCCACCAGCGAGCCGAGTACGGCGGGCCCGACCAGCCCGGCCAGCGTGGCCACCGTGTGCAGGCCCACCACGGTGGCGAACCCGCCGCGATGCCGCCGGGCCAGCAGCCGCCCGTACGCCCGCACCGCGGGCGAGGAGGCGACCGGCAGCATGGTGGCCGGGCCCTGCTCCTTGATCAGCGGGGGCTTCATCGCACTTCCTCCGAACGGACGCGGGCGGGAGCGGGGGTGATTGCAGGGTCGGGGCCGGTCCCGGTCTCGGTCTCGTCCCGGGTGACCACCGCGCGGTAGCGCGGCTCGGCCGCCATCAGCGAGCGGTGGGTACCGGTGGCCGCCACCCGGCCGTCCTGCACCAGCAGCACCGCGTCCGCCTGGTCGAGCAGCAGCGGGCTGGTGGCGAGGACGACGGTCGTCCGGTCCGCGCGGAGCTTGCGCAGACCGGCGGCGATCCGGGATTCGGTGTGGGCGTCGACCGCGCTGGTCGGCTCGTCCAGCACCAGCACCGGCGGGTCGGCGACCAGCGAGCGGGCGAGCGCGAGCCGCTGGCGCTGGCCGCCGGAGAGCGAGCGGCCGCGTTCGGTGATCCGGGCCCGCATCGGGTCTCCCCCGCATTCGGGCGAGCCGTCGACCAGGGCCTCCAGCACGTCCTCGGCGCGGGCGGCGGCCAGCGCGTCGGCGGGCTCGATCCGCGCCGAGCGGGGTACGTCGAGCAGGTCGGCGAGGGTGCCGGAGAGCAGCACCGGTTCCTTGTCGTGCACCAGCACGGCCGCGCGGGCGTCGGCGAGGACGACCTCGTCCAGCGGGACGCCGCCGAGCCGGACCGAGGGCTCGGGGGCCTCGCCCTCGGCCAGCGCGGGCTGTCCGCCGAGCCGGGCGGCGAGCGCACCGGCCGCGTCCGGATCGCCGCAGACCACGGCGGTCAGCCGGCCGGCCCGGGCGGTCAGCCCGGTGACCGGGTCGTGCAAGTCCGAGCGCTCGGGGTGGTGCAGGGTCGGCGGCACGCCGGCGGGCGCGGCCGAGCGGGCGAGCGCCAGCACCCGGACGGCGCGGGCGGCGGAGACCCGGGCGACGCTCCAGGCGTGCGCCGCCTCGCCGAGGATCCGCAGCGGTGCGGCGAGGAAGGCGGTCGCGCCGTACACCGCGACCAGTTCGCCGACGCCGATCCGGCCGTCGGCGGCCAGCTCGGCGCCGTACCAGGTGACGCCGACCACGAACAGGCCGGGCAGCAGCACCTCCTGTGCCTGCATCAGCGCCCAGGTGCGCGCCGTGCGCACGGCGGCGCCCCGGACCTGCTGGGAGGCGGCGCGGTAGCGCTGGAGGAAGAGCTCCTCGCCGCCGATGCCGCGCAGCACCCGCAGGCCGGCCACGGTGTCGGCGGCCAGCGCGGTGGCCTTGCCGCCGAGGGCGCGCTGGGCGCTGTACCGCCGCTCGAACGGGCCGAGCAGCGGCCAGACGGCGGCCGCCAGCACCGGGACCCCGAGCAGCACGACCAGCCCGAGCAGCGGACGGCGGACCAGCACCACCGCGCTGACGCCCAACCAGACCAGGACGGCGGCGCGGACCCGGGCGACCAGTTCGACGTACCAGCCGATCTTCTCCACGTCTCCGCTGGAGACGGCGACGATCTCGCCGGTGGCGATCCGGTGGGAGAGCCCGGCGCCCAGGTGCGAGGCCTGCCGGGCGACCAGCTGGCGGACGGTGGAGACGGCGCGGATCCAGTTCCACACCGCGCGGCGGTGCAGCAGGACGGTGGCCGCGGACTGGCCGGCCGACAGCAGCGCCACCAGGACGCCGGCCTGCCGGAGCGCGCCGCCGTCGTGGTCGACCACGGCCTGCACGCCGCGGCCGATCGCCAGCGGCAGCGCGGCCAGGCAGCCCATCTCCAGCACTCCCCACAGGGTGGCGAGCAGCTGGCCGCGGCGCTGGCGGCGCTGCAGCCAGCGCAGGAAGCCGAGCGGGGAGGAGAGGTCGGGACGGCCGGGGTCGGCCACCGGGAGGGATTCGAGCGGGAGCGGATTGAGCCGGTGCAGGAGGTGCGGAAGCATGGCGCTCCGTTGCGCGTGGGACGGGTGGTGGGCGAGGGAGGGATCGGGCGCGGCCCGGACACGGGCGCTGGTGGCACGGCATGGTCAGCACGTCATGGCGTGGAGGTTGACCGCCGCGGTGTGACGTACGCAACAGGTTTTCGGGCCCGACCGCGGTATCAAGCCGCGCACGCCCGCCGGAGTCACTCCATCCGGCGAATTGCCCCGGTGTCGGGAATAGCTCAGGAGCCGTCCGGGTTGCGCCCTGACGGAACCATCGGACGACCTGAAGGGCACCCCTTCTCGTGACCAGCATGCCCAGCGTGACCCTCAACAACGGCGCGGCGATCCCGCAGCTCGGATTCGGTGTCTGGCAGGTGCCGGACGCGGAGGCGGCGCCGGCGGTGCGCGCCGCCATCGAGGCCGGCTACCGCTCGATCGACACGGCCGCGATCTACGAGAACGAGGTCGGCACCGGCCAGGCGATCGCGGCGGCCGGAGTGGCCCGCGAGGAGCTGTTCGTCACCACCAAGCTGTGGAACTCGGGCACCCGCGACTGGTCCGGCCAGCAGGGCCGCGACGCGGTCCGCCGGGCCTTCGACGAGTCCCTGGAGCGGCTCGGCCTGGAGTACCTGGACCTCTATCTGATCCACTGGCCGCGCCCGATGCACGGCAGCTTCCTCAACATCTGGCAGACCTTCGAGCAGCTGCTGGAGGACGGCCGGGTCAAGTCGGTCGGCGTCTCCAACTTCGGCCCGCAGCAGCTGGAGGTGCTGCTGAAGGAGAGCTCGGTGGTGCCGGTGCTCAACCAGGTGGAGCTGCACCCGCACTTCCCGCAGCACGAGCTGCGCGCCTTCCACGCCGAGCACGGCATCGCCACCGAGGCGTGGAGCCCGCTCGGCCAGGGCAAGGGCCTGCTGACCGAGCCCGAGCTGGTGAAGATCGCCGAGAAGCACGGCCGCACGGTCGCCCAGGTGGTGCTGCGCTGGCACCTGCAGAGCGGCGTGATCGCCATCCCGAAGTCGGTCACCCCCTCCCGGATCCGGGAGAACTTCGCGGTCGCCGACTTCGAGCTGGACGCGGACGACATGGCGGCGATCGCCACCGTGGAGACCGGCGAGCGCCTGGGCCCGGACCCGCAGGGGTTCGACTGGAGCTGATCCGGCTCCGCGCGGGGCCGGTCGGCGGGACCGGCCGGCTCCGCGAACGGCCTCGGGGCCGCCACCCCGCACGGGTGACGGCCCCGAGGCCTGGTGCCGCACAATGCCTGTGCCGCACCAGGCGAATCGTTACAGCGTTATTTTTCGCGGGCCCCTACAGCCTCGCGGTCTTGGCGAGCAGCGACATCGCAGGCTCGTGCTCGTCCGGGTCCAGCGGCGCGAGCAGCAGCTCCTGGACCTCGCGCACGCCTGCGGCGGAGCGGTGGAGCAGCTCCTGACCGGCCGGCGAGAGCGAGAGCAGGTTGCGCCGCCCGTCCGAGGGGTCGCGCCGACGCAGCACCAGGCTGCGGCGGACCAGGCGGGAGACCATTTCGGCCATCGTCGCCTTGTCCAGCGAGGCCAGCTCACCGACCGTGCGCTGGTCGGCGCCCGGCTCGGTCTCCAGTGCGTCGAGCACCGCGTACTGCGGTGCGGTCAGCTCGGCGCCGACCTTCTCCGACCAGAGCTTGGTGTGCACCTGCTGCGCCACCCGGATCAGGTAGCCGATGGCCCGCTGGGCGTCCAGCGTCGGCCGGGCGTCGTTCATGACGGCCACGGCGGCAGGCTCGAGCCGGGCTATCTTCGACATCACCCGGACAATTTCCAGCTGCTCGTCCGGGCTCAGCGGCTCGAACAGCGTCCGCTGAACGCGGACCACGCCGCCAGTCGCCTCGCGAACGGCCTGCGCGCCGCTCTGCGAGAGGGCCAGCAGCTTGCGCCGGCCGTCGGCCGGATCGCGGCGCCGCAGCACGAGGCCGCGACGCACCAGGCGAGCGACCATTTCGGCCATCGTCGCCTTGTCGAGCGAAGCCCGCTCGCCGACCGTGCGCTGGTCGGCTCCGGGCTCCAGGGCCAGTACCAACAGCACCGCGAACTGCGGAGCCGTGAGCTCGGTACCGACGTATTCGGACCACAAGCGGGTGTGAACCTGCTGGGCCACGCGGATGAGGTGCCCGGGCGACTGCTGCAGTCGGCCGGGCACGCGGGTCGTCGGGATCTCCCCCAGCACCATGAAATCCGTCCCGGTGTCACGCCCGGTGTGTGTGGGACACCCGAGCGGGGCAGTAACGGCGAGTGAGCATCCCGCTATGAGGGAGGACGCGTCAGCCGTGCAGCCGGTGGCTGCTGGCGCACACTATACAAACGGTCGGCCTGTGCTGGCAGGCAGGGGCCAATAGTAGACGCATGTTCGGCAAAGTTGGCATATTTCCGCCGAGTGTCGCGTCCGCGTCGAGGTGACGTTCACCCTCCCGGTCGCGCCCGTTCCTCACCCTCTGTCACCTGCGGAGCTGTCCTCTGGCCCGGAAGGCTACCCGCCGGTAGGGTGGCCGCCGCAACGCGCTGTGCACCATCCGTCGGACGGGCCGCCGGCAGCGCGCCGGCTCGCCCGTCACCCCAGTGAGAGAGACGAGTACGAGCATGACCGAGCAGAGCAGCAGCACCCGGGTCGCGATCGTCACCGGTGGGGCCCGCGGCATCGGCGCCGCCACCGCGAAGCGGCTGGCCGCGGACGGGTACGCGGTCGCCGTGGTCGACCTGGAGGAGTCGGCCGGCAAGGACACCGTGGACGCGATCGTCGCGGCGGGCGGCCGGGCACTGGCCGTCGGCGCGGACGTCTCCGACGCCGAGCAGGTGCAGGCCGCGGTGGACCGGATCGCCACCGAGCTGGGCGCGCCGGTGGTCCTGGTCAACAACGCGGGCGTACTGCGCGACAACCTGTTGTTCAAGATGTCCGAGTCGGACTGGGACACCGTGATGAACGTGCACCTCAAGGGCGCGTTCCTGATGACCCGCGCGGTGCAGAAGCACATGGTGGACGCCGGCTTCGGCCGGATCGTCAGCCTGTCCTCCTCCTCCGCCCAGGGCAACCGCGGCCAGGCCAACTACTCCGCGGCCAAGGCCGGCCTGCAGGGCTTCACCAAGACCCTGGCGATCGAGCTCGGCAAGTTCGGCATCACCGCCAACGCCGTCGCCCCCGGCTTCATCGCCACCGACATGACCGCCGCCACCGCGGCCCGGGTGGGCATGGAGTTCGAGGCGTTCAAGCAGGCCGCCGCCACCGCCATCCCGGTCAACCGGGTCGGCACCCCCGAGGACGTCGCCCACACCATCTCCTTCTTCGCCAGCGAGGGCGCCGGCTTCGTCTCCGGTCAGGTCGTGTACGTCGCGGGCGGCCCGCTCGACTGAACCGCGGTCGGCGGTTCGCATCGCGCAAAGGGCACCCGGAGGTCCACACTCGATGTGCAGAGGCCTGCCGCCCCGCGCGGGCGGCGGGTCATCGGACCGGCGGGGCCGGCGCGGCCCCTCCGGTGCTCCCACCACGGAGGCGTTGATGACCGAATCCCTGGACAGCGAGTCCATGCCGACCCCGGACCACCTGCTGCACACGGGTGCCGAGCACCCGGTCGACCCGGTGGACCTGGTGATGGCCTCCGGCCGCACCCCCACTCCCGAACTCATCGAGAAGGCCCGCCGCGACCTCGAAATGTACGGCGCGAAGGCCGTGGAGCGGCTGCTCCCCTGACCTCGGCGTCCTCCGCCCACCGGGGGCGGCCAATTCCGTGACGTACGTCACGCGAAACGAATTGGTCGCCCCTTTCGTGTCCGCACCACCCGTACCGCAATGGGAGAAACCGCTCGGAAACGGCGCCCGGAGGCACCGTCGGCGCACGATTCCTGACGACTGCTCCGCTATCCGGACACTCCTGACCTGCTCATTTGTGAAGGCCCTGGTCCGCATGTCACCAGCCGGTGACAGATCGCGCGAATCAGCCGGACGCGTCCGACCCAGCCGGTAATGTCGACGCCGTGCCAGCCGAGACCCAATCCGCCGAGATCCGGATAACAGACCAGAAGAGAGCAGGTTCGCTCGAATCCGGTCTTCCACCGATCAGTCGGCGGCACTCGGTCCTCTTCGTCGTCACCGGGCTGGCCTACCTCGCGGTGGTCCTCGGCATCCTCTGCGACACCGCCCTGGTCGACCTCGACTGGTGGCTCCAGCAGCTGCGCCCGTACTACCGCTGGCCCGAGCTGCAGCCGTACCTGGACATCTGGGTGGTCGCGGGCCAGCGCGGTCCCACCGCGATCGCGGCCAGCCTCTGGCTGGGCTGGCGCTCCTACCGGCTGCGCTCGGCCCGTCCGCTGCTGGTGATGGGTATGGCCCTGCTGCTGCTCAACGTCACCGTCGGCGGTGTCAAGATCGTCACCGGTCGGCTCGGGCCGCACTACGCCCACTACGTCGGCTCACCCGAGCTGTTCTCCGGCGGCACCATCTTCCCGTCCGGGCACACCGCCAACGCGGTGGTCACCTGGGGCGTGCTGGCCTACCTCGCCGCGACCTGGCGACGGACCGGCGCGGTGCTGGCCGGGCTGACCGCCGCCTCGATCGGGCTGACCACGGTCTACCTCGGCACGCACTGGATCTCGGACGTCTTCGCCGGCTGGGCCGCCGGCCTGCTGGTGCTGCTCGCCCTGCCGCTCGCCGAGCCCGCGCTGGCCGCGGCCGACGCCAGGCTCACCGCGATCTGGCAGCGGACCGAACCCGCCGCACGGCCGGTCCGGCTGCGCCCGGTCCCGATCAAGGTGCCCGCGCCCCGCCCGTCCTCGCCCCGCCCGTCCGTTCCCCTCCAGCCGGTTCCCGTGCAGGCCGTGCCGGTCCAGGCGATGGCCCAGCCCGTGGCGACTCAGCCGGTCCAGGCCCGCTCGACCACGCCGTCCCGCACGGTGAGGTTGAGCCGGTCCGAGCGGTACTCCATGGTGAGCAGCGCGCCGGGCTCCAGCTCCCGGACCGTCCGCCAGCCCCGGTCGGCCGCCAGCGTGCGGGCCACCTCCACGGGCAGCCCGCGGTAGTCCGCCACCTCGTCGTCCATCGGATCGCCCCCTTGCCGCGGGTCCTACGCTGAAAGAGTAGACCCGCCACGCGGGAGGCGATCCTGATGCGCCCGGCCAGAACCCCTCGCACCTGGCGCAGCGGCACCGAGCCGGCCACCGCCAGGAGCGACCTGAAGCTCCGCTTCCTGCTGTCCGTCCTGTTCACGCCCCTGTTCGCGCTGGCCACCATCGGCTTCGCGGTGTGGGCGGCCGATCCCCCTGCCTCGGGTGTGCCGGGACAGAAGACCCTGGTCGCCTTCGCCCTCGGCTGCTTCGCGCTGTCGCTGTTCGCGCTGGTCGATCTCTGGGTGGTGGTCCGCCGCCGGCGCACCGAGCGGTGAGTCGGACACACCGAGCGGTCGGGTGACAGCGGTCAGGCGACCACGCCGCCGTCGACCGCGATGCCGGCGCCGGTGATGTAGCGGCCGCCGTCCCCGACCAGGTGGGCGACGGTGTCGGCGACCTCGGCCGGATCGCCGTAGCGGCCGAGCGCGGTCAGCGCACGCTGGGCGTCGGCATCGGGCCCGTCGGCCGGGTTCATGTCGGTGTCGGTCGGACCGGGGTTCACCAGGTTGACGGTGATGCCGCGGCCGCCGGCCTCGCGGGCCAGCGCCCTGGTCAGGCCGGACAGCGCGCTCTTGCTGGCGCTGTAGAGCACCGCGCCCGGCGACGGCGACCGCTCGGCGAGGCAGCTGCCGATGGTGACGATCCGGCCGCCGGGGGCGAGGTGGGCGAGGGCCGCCTGGCAGGCGACCAGCACACCGCGCACGTTGACGTCCAGCACCTGGTCGATCTGCGGATCCGTCAGCTCCTCCAGCGGGCCGAGCGCCGCGACGCCCGCGCTGTTGACCAGGATGTCGAGGCGGCCGAACGCGGCGACCGTCCCCGCGACGGCGGCCCGGACGGCCGCCGGGTCGGCGCTGTCGGCGGCCACCGCCAGGGCGCGCCGGCCGAGCGCCTTCACCGCGTCCACCACCTCCGCGGCGAGTGCCGCGTTCTGTCGGTAGGTGAGCGCCACGTCGGCGCCGTCCGCGGCCAGGCGCAGCGCCACCGCCGCGCCGATTCCCCTGCTGCCGCCGGTCACCAGCGCCACCTTGCCGTCCAGTGTCATGGTCGAGCCCTTCCGTCGCGTGTGGATCGCCGAATACCGATCGCCGAGCACCGATCGCCGAGTACCGATCGCCCCGTTCCCGTCGGGCCGGCGTTCCCGGTCCGTTCCGATCCTGCTCGGGGCGGCGCTCCGGGTCCGGCGGCATTCGGACGTGGCGTTCGGCTCTCGACGGCGCCAGCGGGGACATGACATCGTGTCGGCCATGCGTCTCCGTACCCTCGCCCTCGCCGCCGTCCCCCTCACCGCGATGCTCGCGCTCACCGCGTGCTCGAGCTCGTCGACCGGCGGCTCCGCGGCCTCCCCCGCCGCCTCGACCACCGCCGGCGCGGCCACGCCCGGCCAGGACGCCGCCTCGCCGGCGGATTCGGCCGCCGCTTCCGCGCCCGCGTCCAAGGCCGCCCCGCCGGCCGACGCCGGCCTGCCGCCCAAGCCGGACGCCGCCACCACCGCGAAGCTGATCGCCGCGCTGGACGCGGTCGACAAGGACATCGTCGGCGGCAAGCCGGACCAGGCGGTCGAGAACGCCCGCAAGCAGTGCCAGGACATCTACAACACGCCCAAGGACCGCGCCAAGCTGGTCAGCCAGATCAATCAGCGCTTCACCTCGCCGAGCCACCCGAACGGCTTCGGCCCGGACACCGCCGAGAAGATCCTGATCGCCCTGCAGACCACCATCTGCCCCCGGCAGTAGCGGCGGGCGGAGTGACCGCCGGTCAGCCGGCCAGCCGCGCGGCGACGATCCGGGCGCAGGCGGCGGGACCGGCCGCCGCGGTGTCGACCTCCAGGTCGTAGGCGACGCCGCGGTGGACGGCGACCGACTGGGCGGCGGCCATGCCGGGGGTACGGTCCCCGCGGGCCGCCTCCCGGGCGGCGGCGGTCCGGGCGTCGCAGCGGACGCCCACCCAGAGCACCGGGAGTCCGGCCAGCGCGGTGCGCCAGCGCTCCTGCGAGGCCGGGCCGCCGAGGAAGACCTCGTCGACGACGATCCTGGCGCCGGCCCGGGCCATCGCGGCGACGCCCCGGCTCCAGGCCACGTCCAGTTGCCGGAAGGTGTCGCCGACGGCGACCGCGCCGTCGGCGGCAAAGCCGATGCCGTCGCCGCCGTCGCGCAGTGCGGGCGGCAGCGCGTCGACCAGGGTGTCGGTGCCGAGCGTCAGCCAGGGCTCGGGCAGCAGCTCCTGCAGGGCCCTCGCCAGGCTCGACTTGCCCGAGCTGGAGCCGCCGTTGAGCACGATCACCTGTACGGTCACCCGCGCCACTCTACGATCCGGGCCCACGAGTTCCGCCGGCGGGCGGCCCGGTCAGTGGTCAGTGGTCAGTGGTCAGTGCGAGCCGACCGCCCCCTTGACCAGGGTCTTGCCGAAGTCCCACATCAGGCCGCTGCCCTTGTGCGCCTCGTCCATGATCTCGGTGAAGGCGTCGACGAACCGGTCGACCTCCTTCTCGGTGATGATCAGCGGCGGGATCAGCTTGATCACCTCCAGGTGGTCGCCGGAGACCTGGGTGAGGATCCGGTGGCGCTGCAGCAGCGGCACCACCACCATCTGCGCGAACAAGCCCTTGCGGGCGGCCTGGAGCGCCGTCCACCCGGTGCGCAGTTTCAGCGACTTGGGTCGGCCGAACTCGATGCCGATCATCAGTCCGCGCCCGCGCACCTCGGCCAGCATCTCGTACCGGTCGACCAGCGCGGCCAGCCGCTCGCGGAACAGGTCGCCGACCCGGCGGGCGTTGTCCACCACCCCGTCCTGCTCCATCACATGGAGGGTGGCCAGCCCGGCAGCCATCGCCTGGGCGTTGGAGCCGAAGCTGGCGGAGTGCACCAGCACCCGGTCCATTGAGGAGTACACCTTCTCGAAGATCCAGGACTTGCCGAGGGTGGCGCCGACCGGCACGTAGCCGCCGGAGAGCGCCTTGGCCGCGCAGACCAGGTCCGGGACCAGTCCGGGCTCGTGCTGGTAGGCGAAGAAGTCGCCGGTGCGGCCGATACCGGTCTGCACCTCGTCGCAGATCAGCAGCGCCTTGTGCTCGTGCAGCAGAGCCTGGGCCGCGCCGAGCCAGCCGTCCGGGGCGGCGTTCACGCCCTTGCCCTGGATCGGTTCGACGATCAGCGCGGCGACGTCGCCCTTCCTCAGCTCCCGTTTGAGCGCGCCGAGGTCGCCGAGCGGGATGGCGGTGTCGGGGATCAGCGGCCCGAAGCCCTTGCGGAAGCCGTCCTCGCCGTTGACCGAGAGCGAGCCGATGGTGAGCCCGTGGAAGGCGTGGTCGCAGTAGAGGACGCGCTTCTTCCCGCTCGCGCAGCGGGCGAACTTCAGCGCGGTCTCCACGGCCTCGGTGCCGCTGTTGCCGAAGAACACCCGCTCCAGGCCGGGGGCGTGGGAGAGCAGCCGCTCGGCGAGCAGGCCGGGCAGCGGCGGGCACTCGAAGCGGGTGAGGTCGGGCAGGTCGAGGTCCATCACCTGCTTGACCGCCTCGCGGACCACCGGGTGGTGGCGGCCGAGTCCGAAGATGCCGAATCCGGCCAGCATGTCGAGGTACTCGTTGCCCTCGGCGTCGTAGAAGTACGGCCCCTCGGCGCGCTCGTAGTACTTGTCGAACCCGATGGTGTGCAGCATCCGGGGCAGCTGCGGGTTGAGGTACTTGGCGTGCAGCTCGTACCGTTCGGCGCCGCGCTGGGCGAGCAGCGCGGCGAGGTCGAAGGCGTCCGACATGGTGCTGGTTCGCTCCTCGGGTGCGGCGGGATCGGTCATGTCCGGGGCACCCGGGGCCGGTACTCCTGGGCGCTGCCGCGGGTGCCCGGCAGCAGCCTGCGGGCGAACGCGCCGGTCTGGGCGGCGACGCCGGTGCCGGTGAGTCCGATCTCCTCGAGGATCTCGCCGCGCGAGGCGTGGGCGAGGAACTCCTGCGGGACGCCGAGGTCGCGCAGCGGTACGTCCACGCCGGCGTCGCGCATGGCCTGGGCCAGGGCGGCGCCGACGCCGCCGGCGCGGCCGTTGTCCTCGACCGTGACCACCAGCCGGTGGTCGGCGGCGAGCCGGACCAGGGCGGGATCGACCGGCTTGACCCAGCGCGGGTCGACCACGGTGGCGGTGAAGCCGTCGGCGGCCAGCAGGGCGGCGGCGTCCAGGCAGGCGGGGGCCATCGCGCCGACGGCGACCAGCAGGACGTCGGGTGCGGGGCCGGTGCGCTGCAGGACGTCGACGCCGCCGATCCGCTCGATGGCGGGTACGGCGGGGCCGAGGCTGCCCTTGGGGAAGCGCAGTACGGTCGGGGCGTCGTCCACCGCGACGGCCTCGCGCAGCTGTTCGCGCAGCTGGTCGGCGTCGCGCGGGGCGGCCAGCCGCAGCCCGGGGACGACCTGCAGGATCGACAGGTCCCACATGCCGTTGTGCGAGGCGCCGTCGTTGCCGGTGACGCCGGCCCGGTCGAGCACGAAGGTGACGCCGAGCCGGTGCAGGGCGACGTCCATCAGGACCTGGTCGAAGGCCCGGTTGAGGAAGGTCGCGTAGACCGCGACGACCGGGTGCAGGCCGCCGGTGGCCAGGCCCGCCGCGCTGGCCACCGCGTGCTGCTCGGCGATGCCCACGTCGTAGGTGCGGTCCGGGTGGGCGGCGGCGAACTCGGCGAGTCCGACCGGTTGGAGCATCGCCGCGGTGACCGCCACCAGCTCCGGCCGCTCGGCGCCGAGGGCGAGCATCTCGCTGCCGAAGACGGAGGTCCAGGACACCCCCGCCGAGGGCGAGATGGGCAGGCAGGTGTAGGGGTCGATCGGGTTGACGGCGTGGAAGCGGTCGGCCTCGTCCTGCTCGGCGGGGCGGTAGCCGCGGCCCTTGACGGTCAGGCAGTGCACGATCACCGGGCCGCCGAAGTGCCGGGCCTGGCGCAGCGCCTGCTCCACGGCGCCGATGTCGTGGCCGTCGATCGGGCCGAGGTACTTCAGCCCGAGGTCCTCGAACATGCCCTGCGGGGCGAAGGCGTCCTTGAAGCCCTTCTTGGCGCCGTGCAGCGCGTCGAACAGCGGCTGGCCGACCACCGGGGTGCGCTGCAGCGCGTCCTTGCCCCAGGCCAGGAAGCGCTCGTAGCCGCGGGTGGTGCGCAGGGTGGCCAGGTGGTGGGCGAGTCCGCCGACGGTCCGCGCGTACGAGCGCTGGTTGTCGTTGACCACGATGACCAGCGGCCGGTCCTGGGCCTCGGCGATGTTGTTGAGCGCCTCCCAGGCCATGCCGCCGGTGAGCGCGCCGTCGCCGACCACGGCGACGGTGCAGCGGTCGCTGCCGAGCAGCTGGTTGGCCTTGGCGATGCCGTCGGCGTAGCCGAGGGCGGTGGAGGCGTGCGAGTTCTCGATCAGGTCGTGGTCGGACTCGGCGCGCGAGGGGTAGCCGGAGATGCCGTCCTTGGCTCGCAGCCGGGAGAAGTCCTGCCGCCCGGTGAGCAGTTTGTGTACGTACGCCTGGTGGCCGGTGTCCCAGAGGATCCGGTCGTGCGGGGAGTCGAAGACCCGGTGCAGGGCGATGGTGAGTTCGACGACCCCGAGGTTGGGGCCGAGGTGTCCACCGGTGCGGGTGACCGCGTCGATCAGGAAGTCGCGGATCTCGTCGGCGAGCAGGGGCAGTTGCTCGGTGTGCAGGCGTCTGAGGTCCGCGGGCCCCTTGATCTCGGTCAGCAGTGACATGGCTTCACCTCGCGGCTCTTTTCCGGAGCGATGACTGTCGGTGTCCAGCCTGCGGCCACCCGGGCCGCCCCGCCTGTCGGGTCCGGGCCACCGCCACGCGGCCCGGACCATCGGCGTTTCTAGTTGACCTTCCCCGCGGCCAGGGTCTCGCGGGCCGCGCGCAGGGACTCCTTCAGCGAGCCCATGGTGGCCAGCACGGCGGTCGGTTCGTACCCGCAGTGGGCCATGCAGTTGTCGCAGCGCGGGTCCCGGCCGCGGCCGTACTTGGACCAGTCGGTCTTCTCGATCAGCTCCCGGTAGGTGGGGACGTAGCTGTCCGCCATCAGGTAGCAGGGGCGCTGCCAGCCGAACAGCGAGTAGTTGGGGATGCCCCACGCGGTGCACTCGAAGTCGACCTTCCCTTCCAGGAAGTCGAGGAAGAGCGGGCTGTGGTTGAGCCGCCAGCGCCGCCGGTTGCCGCCGGCGAACGCCTTGCGGAACAGCTCCCGGGTCTGCTCGACGCCCAGGAAGTGGTCCTGGTCGGGGGCCTTCTCGTAGGCGTAGGCCGGGGAGATCATCATCTCGTCGACCTTGAGCTCGTCGTTGAGGTAGTCCAGCACCTCGATGACGGTCTGCGGGGTGTCGGTGTTGAAGAAGGTCGAGTTGGTGGTGACCCGGAAGCCGCGCCGCTTGGCCTCCTTGATCGCCTCGACCGCCTCGTCGAAGGTCCCCTCCTTGGCCACCGAGGCGTCGTGCCGCTCGCGCAGTCCGTCGATGTGCACCGCGAAGGTGAAATACGGCGAAGGGGTGAACTTCTCGAGCTTCTTGCGCATCAGCAGGGCGTTGGTGCAGAGGAAGACGTACTTGCGCCGCTCGACCAGCTGCCGGACGATCTCGTCGATCTGCGGGTGCATCAGCGGCTCGCCGCCGGCGATGGAGACCATCGGCGCGCCGCACTCCAGCACCGCGCCGACCGCCTGCGCGACCGGCATCCGCTGCTTGAGCACCCCGGCCGGGTGCTGGATCTTGCCGCACCCCTCGCAGGCCAGGTTGCAGGCGTACAGCGGCTCCAGTTCGACGATCAGCGGGAACTTGTCCTTGCGCTTGAGCTTCTGCTGCATGAGGTACGTGCTGACGCGGATGGTCTGGCGCAGCGGCATGGCCATGGCTAGCTCGCCTCCTGGGGGAGCGTCGAGGACGGGGAGAGAGGTTCCAGGGGAGTGGCGGCGACCTGGCGGTGCCACTCGGTGAGGGCGGGCACGGTGGCGCGCAGCGCCCGCCAGGCGCGCACGCCGGCCGGCAGGGTGCCGGGGCGGATCAGCTCCCGCTCGGGGGTGTCGACGACGATCCGCAGCACCGCGGCGGGCAGGTCGGGGCACAGCTCGGCGCGGGCGGCCAGGACGCCGGCGGCCTCCATGTCGACGGCCAGCGCTCCGGTGGCGTGCAGGGCCCGCCGCTCGGCGCCGCGGACCACATGGTCGGCGGTGTGGTGCAGGCCGGTGTGGGCGGTCAGGCCGCGGGTCTGGAGCGCCTTGACCAGCGGCGGGGCCAGGTCGAGCGGGAAGGACCCGCCGTCCGGGTCGCGCACCCCGTCGGCCACGATCACGTCGCCGGCCCGGGTGCCGGGCCCGACCGAGGCGCCGAAGCCGGCCACCACCAGCGCCCCGTACCCGCCGCTCGCCAGCAGCGCGCCGACGGTGCGCCGGGCCCGACGGCGGCCCATGCCGGTGCGGGCCAGCACCGGGGGCCCGTCCGGCGCGTCGGACCAGTCGCCGCCGCGCAGCGCCCACACCTCGGCCCGCAGTGCGCAGACCACCAGCAGGGGGAGGGTCATGCGGCACCCCCGCCGAGCGGCTCGTCGCGGACGTAGCGGCCGAGCGCGGTGACCGGGAAGACCAGCCGGTAGAGGTGGTAGTTGATGGAGAAGTCCCAGGGGAATCCGGTGCCGGTGAACTGCGGCTCGTCCCAGGTGCCGTCCGGCCGCTGGGCCCCAACCAGCCACTGGACGCCCCGCTCGACCGCGGCGGACTCGCGTTCGCCGGCCGACAGCAGGGCCATCAGCGCCCAGGCGGTCTGCGAGGCGGTGGACTCGCCGCGCCCGGACCAGGCGTCCGGGTCGCGGTAGGAGCGCAGGTCCTCGCCCCAGCCGCCGTCCTCGTTCTGCCGCATCCCCAGCCAGCGCACGGCCCGGCGCACCGCCGGGTGGTCGACGGCGATGCCGGCCGCGACCAGCGCGGGCAGCACCGACATGGTGCCGTAGATGTAGTTGGTGCCCCAGCGGCCGAACCAGGAACCGTCGGCCTCCTGGTTGCGCAGCAGCCAGCTGATGCCGCGCCGGCAGCGGGGGTCGTGGGCGAGGCCGACCGCGGCGAGCATCTCGACCATGTGCGCGGTGACGTCCGCCGAGGGCGGGTCGATCACCTCGCCGAAGTCGCAGAACGGCAGCTTGTTGGGGAGCGGGCTGGTGTTGTCGGCGTCGAAGGCGCCCCAGGCGCCGTTGCGGGACTGCATGCCGAGGGTCCACTCGACCGCGCGCCGCATCGCGCCGTCGACCTTCTCGGGTTCGGGGTGGGCGACGCGGTGCAGGGCGAGCACCACCTCGGCGGTGTCGTCGACGTCGGGGTAGGTGTCGTTCTGGAACTCGAAGGCCCAGCCGCCGGGGGCGAGCTGCGGCCGCTTGACCGCCCAGTCGCCGCGGGTGGTGATCTCCTCGGCGAGCATCCAGTCGGTGGCCCGCACCAGGGCGGGGTGGTCGCCGGGCAGGCCGGCGTCGCGCAGCGCGATGGTGGCCAGGCAGGTGTCCCAGACCGGGGACTGGCAGGCCTCCATCCAGCGGCGGCCGTCCTCGGTGTGCACGGTGAAGCCGTCGAAGGAGGCGATCCCGGCCTTCATCACCGGGTGGTCGAGGGAGTAGCCGAGCAGGCTGAGCGAGATCAGCGAGTAGACGGCGGGCGGCTGGATGCCGCCCCAGCAGCCGTCGGACTCCTGGCGCTCGATGATCCAGCGGGCGGCCTGCTGCATGGCGAGGCGGCGCAGCGGGCGCAGCGCGTACCGGTGGTAGTGGTGCATCAGCCGGTCGAGGCGCTGGAAGAGGCCGTCCCAGCTGGCGGCGGGGGCCAGCGGGCGGGTGGGGAAAGGATTCGCCGGGTCGGTGTGCAGTTCGGTGAGGTCGAACGGGGCCGGGCGGACCGGCCGGTGGGCCGAGACCACGGTCAGCGGGACGATGGTCTGCCGGGCCCACTGGGCGAAGGAGTAGAGGTTCAGCGGTGCCCAGCGGGGCAGGAAGATCAGTTCGGGTGGCAGTTCGGGGAGCTGTTCCCAGGGCCACCAGCCGAACAGGGCGAGCCAGATCCGGGTGAAGACCCGGGCGGCCGCGATCCCGCCGGCGCCGCGGACGTACGCGGCGGCGGCGGCCATGTGCGGCGCCCCGGGGTCCTCGCCGGCCAGCTTCAGCGCGACGTAGGCCTCCACGGTGGTGGAGAGTTCGGGCGGCCCGCCGTGGAAGGTGGCCCAGGTGCCGTCGTCACGCTGCTGGGAGCGGATCCAGGCCGCGGTGGCCCGGGTCTGCTCCTCGGTGCGGATGCCGAGGAACTGGCGCAGTAAAAGGTCCTCGGCGTCCATGGTGACGTTGGTCTCCAGGTCGCCCTTCCACCAGCCGTCGGCGTGCTGAAGGGACAGCAGATGGGCGGTGGCGCGGCTGAGCGCCGCCCCAGGTGAGGAATCGTCAGGTTGTCGTACTGCAACTGAGGCTTTGGGGTCGATCCGGCCGCCTGCTGTTGCTGTCACCTTCACGTCACCTCTCTCGTACCACCACGAATTCGGCGAGTGCGACGAAGTGCTCCCGCACCACGTCGGCCATGGGAACCTCGTCCAGAGCGGCGAGGGCGGTCTCGTACTGGCGGCGGGCCTCCTCCTGCGTCCAGGCCCGGCCGCCGGCGTCCTCGATCAGCGCGGCGCGGGCGGCGAGCTGCTGCTCGCTCTCCTCGCCCCGGCCGGTCGGGTCGGCCAGCTGCTCCGCCAGCTTGCGGGAGGCGGCGCCGCCCTCGGCCAACGCCGCGCAGACCGGCAGCGACTTCTTGCGCGACTGCAGGTCGCTCCAGTGCGGCTTGCCGGTGACCTCGGTGGCTCCCCAGATGCCGAGCAGGTCGTCGACCGCCTGGAAGGCCAGGCCCAGGTGGTGGCCGTAGCGCTGCAGCGCGTCCGAGACCCGGTCGTCGGCCCCGGCCAGCACCGCGCCGATCGCCGCCGAGGCGGCCAGCAGGGCGCCGGTCTTGCCGCCCTCCATGGTCAGGCACTCCTCGACGGTGACCACGTCGCGCTGCTCGAAGGAGACGTCCAGCGCCTGCCCGTCGATCAGCTTGCGGGTGGCGGTGGTGATCAGCCGGACGGCGCGGGCGGCGTCGGCGGGGTCGGCCCCGCCGGTCACGGCGGCGTCCAGCAGCACCTCGGTGCCCAGCGTGGCGAGCGCGTCGCCGGCCAGGATCGCCTGGGCCGGCCCGAAGACCGTCCACGCCGTGGCCCGGTGCCGTCGGGTCTCGTCACCGTCCATCAGGTCATCATGGAGGAGGGAGAAGTTGTGCACCAGTTCAACCGATACCCCACCGGGTACTCCCACCTCGGCGGATGCACCCACGGCCTCGGCCGACAGCAGGGCCAGCGCGGGCCGGACGGCCTTGCCGCCGTCGCCCGCCGCGGGCTTGCCGTCCCGGTCGATCCAGCCGAAGTGGTACGCCGCGACGGTGTCCATCGGTGCGGCCAAACGGGCGACGGCCTGCCGCATCGACGGGGTGCACATGGTCCGTCCGCGGGCCAGCAGGTCCAGCACGGTCGTCGTGTCCTTGACCGGGGAGCCGGTACGAGCCTCCACGTTCGTTCCCTCTCGGTGCGTGGCGCCGGCCGCCGCGGTGGGTCGGCCGGATGCGAAGTCAGTGGTTGAAGGGCGCGCCGTCATCGGGGCCACCTTCCGTCGCCGCGGTCGACCGGCAGCCGTCCGGCTCCGGCCAGCGCGGCGTCGGCCGCGGCATGGCCGCTGCGCACCGCGCTCTCCATCGTCGCGGGCCATCCGGTGGCCGTCCACGAACCGGCCAGCAGCACGCCGGGGATCCGGGTCCGGGCGGCCGGGCGCAGCGCGGCGGTGCCGGGTGCGGGGTCGAAGGTGGCGGTGCGCTCGCGGGTGACGAAGAAGTCCAGCACCTCGGCGCCGCGGGCCGCGGGCAGCAGCCGCTCCAGCTCCGGCAGGTAGCGTGCCCGCAGCTCGGCCACCGGCAGGTCGATCTCGTCCTCGGCCGCGGACTGCGACAGCGCCAGGTACTGGGCCCCGGGCACGGCCAGGCCGGAATGGGCCGTCCGGTCGAAGACCCACTGGACCGGCGAGCCCAGCGCGGCGAAGAACGGGCGGCGCAGCAGCTTGCGGTCGTAGACCACGTGGACGTTGAGGATCGGGGCGGTGCCCAGCTCGGCGAGCCGCTCCTGGCCCTCGATCGCACCGGGCGGCAGCAGGTCCGCCGCCGCGTCCTGGGCCCCGGCCAGCACCACGGTGTCGGCGGTGAGCAGCTCGCCGCTCTCCAGCCGTACGGCGTGCTGGTCGGCGGGCTTCAGCTCGGCGGCCCTGGCCCGCAACAGCACCCGGACCCCGGCCCGCTCCAGCTCGGCGCGGGCCCGGTCGTGGTGGATCTCGCCGAGCGGCACCCGGGCGGTGCCGATGTCGGAGGCGCCCGGGTCGGAGAGCAGGCCGGTCTTGAAGACCATCGCGGCCAGCGCCAGCGAGGTGCGGTCGGCGGTGGCGTTCAGGGTGGCCACGCCGACCAGGTCCCAGAGGGCGGCCAGGGTGGCCGGGGTCTGGCCCTGTCGTCGCAGCCAGTCACCGAAGGAGACCTCGTCCAGCGCCGGGTCGGCCAGGTCGAGGCGGCGCAGCGCGAGCGCCGCCCGGACCACCCGCAGCCGGTCGGCCGGGCCGAGGTGCGGGTAGGTCGCCAGGCTGGCGGCCAGGTGCAGCGGGACGGGCAGCTCGGCGCGGCGCAGCCGGCCCAGCGTGCGGGAGCCGTCGGCTCCGAGGCCGAGCACCGGCACGTCCAGCCGGGGCTGGAGGTCCACCAGGTGGCCCGCGCCCAGCCGGTCGACCAGGCCGCGGTAGGCGGTGCAACAGCGCAGGTAGACGTGCTGGCCGTTGTCGACGGTCAG
This sequence comes from Kitasatospora cinereorecta, assembly GCF_024172095.1. Lineage (GTDB taxonomy): Bacteria > Actinomycetota > Actinomycetes > Streptomycetales > Streptomycetaceae > Kitasatospora > Kitasatospora cinereorecta. Next base: position 438,006 of record NZ_JAMZDX010000005.1, read on the forward strand.
CTCGCCGCGCCGGAAGGAGAAGGCCAGGCCGCCGAGCCGGGGCCGGCCCTCGACCAGGGTGACCCGCCGGCCGGCCTCGGCGAGGCGCAGCGCGGCGGTGATCCCGGCCAGGCCGCCGCCGACCACCACGGCGGTGGGCTGGGCGTCGTGCACCCGTGCGGTCATCTGCCCCTCCCCGTGCCGTGGTGCCGGTCCGGGCGGAACGCCGCCGGTGTCACCAGTGGATCTCTGTTGACACAGCGTGACATAACTGGCGAGAGAATCAAGAACGCCCTCCGGCGAGCCCGGACAGTGCCACGTACGCCTTCTCCCAGCCGGGCAGCGAGACCCGGCCGCGGAGCACCGACTCCGGGTCGGCGGCGATCCGGCCGAGCAGGCGGTGGTAGATGCCGGCCATCGCGGCGGTGCAGGCCCGGCTGCGGCGGTCCAGCATCGGCAGCAGCCGCAGGCCCTCCTCGAAGGCCTGCTGGGCCCGCGCGGCCTGGAAGGCCACCAGGCCGGCGAAGTCGGCGCCGGCGGGCAGGTCGGTGGCGAAGCCCTGCTGGCAGCCGAACCGCTCCAGGTCCTCCGCGGGCAGGTAGGTGCGGCCGTTCAGGGCGTCCTCGCGCAGGTCGCGGAGGATGTTGGTGAGCTGCAGCGCCAGGCCCAGGGTGTCGGCGTACGCGGCGCCGCGCTCCCAGTCCCGGCAGCCGTAGACGCCGAGGGAGAGCCGCCCGATCGAGCCGGCCACGCAGCGGCAGTAGACCTTGAGCTCCTCGAAGGTGCGGTACTCGGCGCCCTTGAGGTCCATCTCGACGCCGTCGATCAGCTCGTCGAAGCCGTCCAGCGGGATCGGGAAGCGGCGGGCGGCGTCGGCCAGCGCCACCTTGATCGGGTCGGTGTCCTCCTCGGTGACCTCGCCGCGGCGGATCTCGTCCAGCAGGCCGCGGGTGCGCAGCAGCGCCTCGGCCTTCTGCTCGGCCGGCAGCTCGCCGTCGCCGATGTCGTCGACCCGGCGGGCCAGGGCGTACAGCGCGGACATGGCCAGCCGCTTGGGCTCCGGCAGCAGGCGGATGCCGTAGCTGAAGTTGCGGGCCTGCAGGGCGGTGACCGCCTCGCAGTAGCGGTAGGCCGCCAGGACCGGCGCCGACGCCAGTGGTGATGCCGCCACTCGGGCGTTCACCTTCCCTTCACGAAGAGTGCCGCCGCCCGGAGTGCGAGGCGGCGCTTGTCCGGCTTCGGCTGGTGCGCGAGCACGTCGTACCCGGCCGCCTCGATGGCGTCCAGGGCCGCGTACCCGCCGGCGGTGAATCCCGCCAGCAGCAGTCGGAGCCTCCCGTGAACCGTACCCACCAGCGGTGAACCCCGGTCGAGCAGGGTCCGGGCCCGGCCGGCCTCGAAGGCGACCAGCTCGCGCACGGCCGGCCCGGCGGACGGCGCGGCGAGGTCGGCCTCGGTCACCCCGAACCGGGCCATCGACTCCTGGGGGAGGTAGATCCGGTCGCGGCCGAGGTCCTCCGCGACGTCCTGGAGGTGCTCGACGATCTGCAGCGCGGTGCAGACGGCGTCGGAGAGTTCGATCCGCTCGGGGGTCAGCCGGCCGGCGATGCCGAGCACCAGGCGGCCGACCGGGTCGGCGGAGAGCGTGCAGTAGCGCAGCAGGTCCTGGTAGGTCGGGTAGCGGCTGTCGCGCTGGTCCACCCGGTTGGCCTCGATCAGCCGGCGGAACGGCTCGGGGGTGAGGCCGTGCCGGTCCACGGTCGGGACCAGGGCCCGCATCAGGGGGTGGAGCGGCTGCTCGGCGCTGTCGCCGAGGGCGGCGGCGAAGACCCGGTCCAGGTCGCGCTCCAGCCCGTCCAGCAGGGCGAGCCGGAAGCCGGGAGCGTCCTCACCCGCCTCCACCCCGAGCAGCCCGGCCACGGCCGCCGGGTCGGCCAGGTCGCCGTCGCCGGCGTCGTCCACCAGCCGGGCGAAGCCGTAGACCGCCATCAGGTCGGACCGCCAGGCGGCGGGCAGGAAGGAGGGGGCCACCGGGAAGTTCTCCAGGTCCGCCTTCTCCAGCGTGGCACCGTCCGTCTGGTTATCTGATTTGGCTGAAGCCGACACTGCGGTCACTCCCCCGTTCTACACCGGTGCCCGTCGCCCTCGCGGCTCGGACACGCACACGTCACCCGGTCACCCGCACAGCGCAGGGCCGGTACCGGGAGCCCCGGTACCGGCCCTGCCTGCGTGCTCACCCCCAGGTCAGGGGCGCTCACCCTTCTCGTACATCCGGACCACCTCTTCGGTGTGCCCGTCCATCACCAGCTCGCCGTGCTCGATCCAGATGGTCCGCTCGCAGGTCTCGCGGATCGAGTTGTTGTCGTGGCTGACCAGGAAGACCGTACCGGCCTCCTTGCGCAGCTCCTCGATCCGCTTCTTGGAGCGGTTCTGGAACGCCTGGTCGCCGGTGGCCAGCGCCTCGTCGATCAGCAGCACGTCGTGCGCCTTGGCCGCCGCGATGGAGAACCGCAGGCGGGCGCCCATGCCGGAGGAGTACGTGCGCATGGGCAGCGAGATGAAGTCGCCCTTCTCGTTGATGCCCGAGAAGTCGACGATGCCCTGGTAGCGCTCGCGCACCTGGGCCGGGCTCATGCCCATCGCCAGGCAGCCCAGCACCACGTTGCGCTCACCGGTCAGGTCGTTCATCAGCGCGGCGTTGACACCCAGCAGCGAGGGCTGCCCGTGGGTGTAGATCGCGCCCCGCTCGGTCGGCAGCAGGCCGGCGATGGCCGCCAGCATGGTCGACTTGCCCGAGCCGTTGGACCCGATCAGGCCGACCGCCTCGCCCTTGTAGGCGGTGAAGCTGACGCCGCGGACCGCGTGCACCTCGCGGATCGCCGGCGACTTCTTGCGGGTGATGATGCGGCTCAGCGCCGAGGTGGCGCTGCCCTTGCCCGAGCCCGCGCCGTGCACCTTGTACACGATGTGCACGTCGTCCACGACGACCGTCGGAACCTTGGCCTGCTGGGCGTCCACCGGGACCGCCTCCTTGACGTCACTCAGAGCTGTGTCAGCCACGGCCGTACTCCTCCTCCGCCTTCCAGAAGAACACGAAGCCGAGGACGAAGGCGACGACCGCCCAGGTCACGGCCATCATCCAGATGTGGTCCGGCAGGATCAACGCCTTGGGCATCGCGTGGCCGGCCGCGTCGGTGCCACCGGGGTAGATGTGCGGGTTGAAGCTGTCCGGCATGAACGCGTAGCGCATCAGGTCCATGTAGATGGTGGCCGGGTTCCAGGAGTACAGCGTCTGGTAGATCTTCGGCCAGCTCTGGATGTACGGCGAGACGCTGTACATCACGCCCGAGACGTACATCCAGGTGCGCAGCAGGAAGGGCATCAGCTGCGAGATGTCCGAGGTCTTGGCGCCGACCCGGGCCATCACCAGGGCCAGACCGGTGTTGAAGAAGCACTGCAGCAGCAGCGCCGGGATGATCAGCAGCCAGGTCGGGCCGGGCGTCACACCATTCGCCAGGACGATGCCGACCAGCACCACCATCGAGATCAGCAGCTGCTGCAGCTGGATCACGGTGAAGGCGACCGGCAGCGCGGCGCGCGGGAAGTGCAGCGCCCGGATCAGGCCCAGGTTGTCCGAGATGGACCGGGTACCGGCCTGGATCGCGCTCTGCGAGAACTGGAAGACGAAGACGCCGACGCACAGCCACGCGATGTAGATCGGGACCGAGTCCCGGCTGCGCAGGATCATGCCGAAGACCAGGTAGAAGACCGCGCAGTTCAGCAGCGGGGTCAGTACCTGCCAGAGCTGGCCCAGCTTGGCGGTGGTGTACTGCGCCACCAGACGGGCGGTGGCGAAGGCCGTGATGAAGGCCCGCCGGGCCCACAGCTGCCGCACGTACTCGGGCAGGGTCGGCCGCCGGCCGCTGACCGACAGGTGGTACTTGGCCGCCAGTTCCTTGGGCGTCAGGCCCGCGTCGGTTCCCCTCGGCGAGGAGAGGCTGACGGGGTCACTCAGTGTCGACACATTCGTCCTTCACGGGAGGTGCAACCACGGGGGACACGGTTTCGCTGCTCGCGGGATCGGCACGGGGGATTCGCCGATAGGTTGCGATCAGATGATTGGCGGTCTGCCGAGCCTGGTCAAGCGCCAGACGGTGCTCCACCTGATCGGTCGGCGCGGCCCGCAGGGCTCGCTCCAGCCGGCGCGGAAGCCGCCCAGCCACGCCTTCAGTCCGTCGCGGGAGGGGCGGCGGGCCAGGGTGAGCAGCAACCACGTCCCCAGGTAAAGAGGCACCAGGGGGGCCGGAAGGTTCCGTCGGGCCAGCCACACCCGGTTGCGGGCCACGTTGTGGAAGTACGCGCCGTGTCGGGCCGGGGAGGTGGCCGGGTGGTGCAGCACCACGTCGGGGAGGTAGTCGATCGACCAGCCGGCGTCCAGCGCCCGCCAGGCCAGGTCGGTCTCCTCGTGGGCGTAGAAGAACTCCGCCGGGAGCTGCCCGGCCTGCGGGAAGACCGCGGTGCGCACCGCGCTGGCGCCGCCCAGGAAGGTGGTCACCCGCGAGCCGCGCAGGGGGTCGCCGACCCGGACCCGCGGCACGTGGCGCCGCTGGGTGGTGCCGGTCTCCGGGTCCGCGATCCGGAACGAGACGATGCCCAGGCTCGGGTCCTCGGTGAAGGCCCGGCGCAGGTGCTCGGCCGAATCGGTGTTCGGCAGCAGCCCGTCGTCGTCCAGGAAGAGCACCGCGTCGACGTCGCGGCCGTCCGGGCCGAACAGCTCGATGCCGACGTTGCGGCCGCCCGGGATGCCGAGGTTCTCCGGCAGCTCCACGGCCCGCACCCCGGCCGGCAGGGCCGGCAGCGGGGCGCCGTTGCCGACCACGGCGAGCTCGACGGCCGGGCCCTGCTGGGCCCGGACCGACTCGATCAGGGCGTTCAGCTCGGCGGGCCGGTTGCCCATCGTGATGATCACCGCACCGAGCTTGAACCCGCTCATCGCAGCCTGCTCGACAGGACGATGCTCAGCAGGTGCAGGACCGTCTGCAGCATGGCGATCGCGGCCAGCACGACCACCGCCAGACGGGTGAAGAAGAGCCCGCCGTGGACCTGGTCGGCGATGCCGGCGGCCAGGATGAACAGCGAGGCCTCCACGGCGCCGACCAGGCGGTGGAACTTCAGCATCGCGGCGGCCCGGCGGGCCTTGGCCACGCCGGCCGAGCGCGGCACCGAGGCGGCGTCCTCGACGGCGGTCAGGCCGCTGCGGGCGCGGGCCACGTCCACCAGGTCGGTCTCGGACTTGATCAGGATCGCGCCGAGCGCGGCCAGGGTGCCGAGGAAGGCCCACTCCCAGTGGGCCGCGGTGCCCTCGCGGTGGAACAGGTCGACCCCGCGCAGGCCGAGGCCGGTGAGCAGCGCCGCCTCGGACATGTAGTGGCCGACCCGGTCCAGGTAGACGCCGGTCAGCGAGGTCTGCCGCCGCCAGCGGGCCACCTCGCCGTCCACGCAGTCCAGCAGCAGGTAGACCTGGATCAGGAAGGCCGCCAGGACCGCGCCGGCCAGGCCGGGGATCACCAGCGCGGCGCCGGCCAGGATGCCGGTGACCATCATCAGGTAGGTCAGCCCGTTGGGCGTGATCGCGGTGACGGTGGAGAGTATGCGGGTGATCCGCAGCGAGATCTTCCGCATGTAGAGGCGACCGGCCCAGTGCTCCGCGCTGCGGCGCTGGAGCATGCCCTCCGGGTGGATCACGGCGCGCAGTTCCTCGATCGAGGGCCGGCGGGTGAGGTCCACGACGGGGCGTTCAGCTGTTGACGGCTTGGACATAGTCGGCGTACGCATCCCTGATGTCGGATGGGGAGAGGTCGAGGTGCTCGAGGATGGTGAAGCGCCCCGGGCGGGTGTTCGGAGCGTAGTGCACCGCTTCGGTGAACTCCGCTGCCGAGAAGCCGATCTGATCGGCGGTCACCGGCAGGCCGTGGAACCGCAGGCGGTCCACGATCAGGCCGGTCAGCTCACACTCGCCCCGCAGGTGGCTCGCGAACGCGGCCCCGAGGCCGCACTGCTCGCCGTGCTGGGCGGACCGCTTGGGATACAGCACGTCCAGGGCATGCGAGATCTCGTGGCAGGCGCCCGATGAGGGCCGGGTGCTGCCCGCGATGTTCATCGCGATGCCGGACAGTACCAGGGCTTCTGCCAGCGACGTCAGGAGGTCCCGGTCCTCCAGGCTGCCCGGGTGGCGCAGCAGGTTCTCGGCGGCCGAGCGGGCCATCGCGACGGCCAGTCCGTCCAGCGGTTCGCCGGTCACGGCGTGCGAGAGCTCCCAGTCCGCGCAGGCCGAGATGTTGGAGACCACGTCGCCGATCCCGGCCGCGACGAAGCGCTTCGGGGCCTTGGCGACCACGTCCAGGTCGACCACGATGCCGATCGGGCTGGGCACCCCGTACGAGCCCCGCCCGGCGTCGTTGTCGAGGATGGAGACCGGGGAGCAGATGCCGTCGTGGGCCAGGTTGGTGGCCACCGCGACCAGCGGCAGGCCGACCCGGGCCGCGGCGTACTTCGCGGCGTCGATGATCTTGCCGCCGCCGAGGCCGACGATGGCGTCGTAGTGGCCGCCGCGCATGTCGTCGGCCAGCCGGACGGCGGCGTCCAGGGTGCCGTCGGCCACCTCGTACCAGTCGGCGCCCGGCAGCGCCGGCTCCAGGCGCCCGCGCAGCGCGGCGCCCGAGCCGCCGCTGATCGCCACCGCGATCCGCCCGGAGGCGGACAGCCGCTGGTCCGCGAGGATGCCGCCGAGCGCGTCCAGGGCGCCCGGCCGGATCTCCACGAAGAGCGGCGACGGCATCAGGCGGGTCAGTACCGGCACGCGATCTCCCGCGCCTTGTTCAGGTCGTCGTGGTTGTCCACCTCGACCCAGGAGACCTCGCCGATCGGCTGCACGTCGATCCGCAGGCCGCGGTCGACCATCTCCTGGTAGCCGTCCTCGTAGTACAGCTGCGGGTCGCGCTCGAAGGTGGCCTTCAGGGCGTCGGCGAGGGCGTCCTTGGCGGACGGGTTGATCACCGTGACGCCGATGTACTCGCCGGTCGCCTCGAGCGGGTCCATCAGCTTGGTGATCCGGCGCATGCCGAGCGCGGGGTCGACGACGACCTTCATCTCCTCGTCGGCCAGCTTCTTCACGGTGTCCAGCGCGAGCAGGATGCCGGGGGCGACGCCCTCCTTGATCATCCGGTCGTTGCCGTCCAGCATGGTGCGCTGCACCGAGGCGGGGTGCACGGTGTCGCCGTTGGCCAGCAGCAGGCCCTCGCCGAAGAGCTCCCGGGCGCACCACAGGGAGTAGGCGTTGTTCCACTCCTCGGCCTTGTTGTTCTCGACCAGGGTGAGCTTGACGCCGTACTTCTGCTCCAGGGCGTCCTTGCGGTCGTAGACCGCCTCCTTGCGGTAGCCCACCACGATCGCGGCCTCGCGCAGGCCCACCTCGGCGAAGTTGCCGAGGGTCAGGTCCAGCACCGTCCGCTCGCCGTCGACCGGCACCAGCGCCTTGGGCAGGGTGTCGGTGTACGGGCGGAGCCGGCGGCCGGCGCCGGCCGCCAGAACGAGGCCGATCATGCGGTGTCTCCTGATTCGTCGAGTGCTGCGGCCGGCCCGCGAGCCGGCCGCCGGCAGGCCTGCGACCGACCGGAGACCGTGACCCGGCGCGGCGCGCCGATGGCGCAGTTACTGTCCACCGTGTCCTAGTGATGGTAGGCGACCCCGGCGACCAGGCAGAACGGGGGCATGGCTGCCCGGGGCCGGATCCGGAACCCTCCACTACGCATTCCACGGCCCTCCGGTGGGCATTCCGGGGCCCGCGGTGAACAGGCGTGTGAACGTCCGGCGTCCGGAGCGTTCATGTTTCGAACAGATCTGCCAATCATTCGACCGTTACCCACCCCGGAGTGCGTCGGACGGGCACGGACCGTGAACGATGGGGCAGACTGGGGCCCCGACGCCGCCGGTGATCCCTCGTGCCGTCCGCCCGACACCGGCGGGCGCGCGGCCACCGGCGACGAGCAGCCGACCCCAGGACCGGGTGGGCGGCCCCGGGCCCGCACGCCCGCGCGGCGGCCCCGGTCCACGCGCCGAAAGGGGCCCCAAGCCCATGACCGCAGCGACCAGCCGGACCGACGACCGCGAGGCGCGGCTCGCCGCCTCCCCCGGGTCGTCCGCCGCCTCCGCACCGGTACCCGCGCCCGCGCAGTCGCCGGAGATCCTGCTGGAACTGGTCGACGACGAAGGCGTCACCATCGGCACGGGCGAGAAGATGTGGGCCCACCAGCAGCCGGGCCGGCTGCACCGCGCCTTCTCGGTGTTCCTCTTCGACCAGCGCGGGCGCCTGCTGCTCCAGCGCCGCGCGCTCGGCAAGTACCACTCCCCCGGGGTGTGGTCCAACACCTGCTGCGGCCACCCGTACCCCGACGAGCAGCCCTTCGTCGCCGCCGCCCGCCGCACCGCGGAGGAGCTGGGCGTCGCCCCGGCGCTGCTCTGCGAGGCCGGCACGGTCCGCTACGACCTGCCCGACGAGGCCACCGGGCTGATCGAGCGCGAGTGGAACCACCTCTTCGTCGGCCTGGTCACCGCCGATGTCGACCCGAACCCGTCCGAGGTCGACTCCACCCGCTTCGTCACCCCGGCCGAGCTGCGGGCGCTCCAGGAGGAGAAGCCCTTCTCGGTGTGGTTCCAGACCGTCTTCGAGGCCGCGCTGCCCGGCATCCGGGAGATCGCCGGCCGCGACTGGTAGGCGTCCGCCCTGTTGCCCGGGCCTGCCGGGTCGGGCAACAGGGCAGCAGAGCCGGCCGACCCTGATCCGGGGCGGGCGCCGGGGTCACACCCCGGCCGGCCAGGCGGCCCCGGCCGCGTCCGGGCCCTCGTCCCAGCTCCGTCCGGCCTCGTACGACTCCTTCTCGGGTCCGCGCGGGGCCGGCAGCGGCAGCGACGCCCAGATCACCTTGCCGCCCTCCTCGGTCCGCTCCACGTCGCACACCCCGCCGGCCTGCAGCGTCACGCTCTTGACCAGCAGCAGCCCGCGCCCGCCCAGCCGGCCGAGGTCGCTCTCCTGCGCCTTCGGCCGGTACGGGTGCCCGTCGGTCACCGCGACCCGCACCCGGCCCTCGCCGATCGACAACTCGGTGCTGACCTCGGGCGAGAGCACCGCGGCGTGCGTCACCGCATTGCTGACCAACTCGGAGACGATCAGCAGGAGGTCGTCCACCAGCTCCTGGAAGCGCTCGCCCGCCATGCCCTGCGCCAGCAGGCGGTCCCGCACCGCATGTCTGGTGCGCGGCACCGAGGCATCGTTGGAGAGTGCGGAGAACCTCCACACACCCGGCGCCGGCTCCGCCTCGAGCCGCCCGAGCCCCGGGGCCGAACCCTCCGCCGGGCGCCGCACGGCCGACCCCGCCGCCCCGCTGGTCTGTCGCTCCACCACAAGCCGCCCTTCACACGGTGACGGGAGGCTCGGCCGCCGTACCGCTCCGACCTGCCGGAGCGCGGCGAACTCTCGGGAATCGGGCGTTCCGCTCAAGGCTCCCTAGGTCCACAGAGGCTAGGAGAGCACCAGGTGACCACCGGCGTCCGGACTGGAACTAGGCGCCGGGTGAACACTTGCGACCGTTTCCGGCCACCTCCCGCGCGCTTGCGCCCACTCCTGCCGCCCGGACGACCCGGACTGGTCACCCCTCCTCCCACCGTCCCGACCAGCCGAATGTCCGACTTGCCACCATCCGACCCGATCCTCTCCCGCCACCCCCTCCCTCCCCACCTCCCGGGTCACAGAAACGCAGGTGAGAAGCGCTCCGGGGGCCTGGTAATGTTCTCTCTGTCGCCACGGGGCGGACGGAAGGAAACCCCGAGGTGAACACCCGGTCCGGGTGGCGGAATGGCAGACGCGCTAGCTTGAGGTGCTAGTGCCCTTTATCGGGCGTGGGGGTTCAAGTCCCCCCTCGGACACCAGCTGAGACCCCTGTTGATCAGGGGTCTTTTGCCATGTGGAGCCCCGGCGTCAATGGCTCACAGGCCGATCGGGCACGGCACCACGGGGCCGTGAGCCCCACGGGGCGGACACGACACAGCGGCCCGGTGGACGACCGTGCCGGACGGCAGCCACACGGACCGTCGCATCGGTTGCGCTCGGTTGCACTGCTCGGATCATGCGCCGCCGAGTCGGTGCTTGTCAGGGCTTCGCCGAATCTCGGCAGCGGAGAGGCGTGGTCACGTGACCAACCCATGATCGCCGGGGGTCCCGAACGGCCAGAAACGCCCAGGACACATGAACAGCACGGCCGGTCATACGGCATGTCGCAGACGTTCAGGAACCGTTGTGGGTGTCCCGGTCGGCGGCTTCGGCGGCTTCGGCGAGGCGCTTGACGGAGGCGAGTCGGCGGTCCCACTCGGAGGCGAGCGAGGCCATCCAGCGGGCGGTGGCGTCCAGGGCGGCGGGGCGGACCGAGTAGCGGACCTCGCGGCCGGCCCGGCGGCCGGTGACCAGCCCGGCGGCGTCCAGGATCGCGAGGTGCTTGACCACTGCCTGCCGGGAGACGGGCACCTCGGCGGCGAGCGAGGTCGCGGTGACCTCGCCCCGGGCGGCGAGCAGGTCGAGCAGCCGCCGCCGGGTCGGGTCCGCCAGGGCACCGAGGACGCTGTCGACCGGCTCGCCGGCGCCGGAACGCTCCTCGGTCACGCGGCCTGCTCCGCGGCGTGCATGAGGGACTCCTTCGTCGACGTCGTCAGGGTGCAACCCCACAGTTGTACCTCACCCAACCATGCCCGACGGAACACCTGTGCAGGTGGGGGGCAGGTTCCGGGCCTCGATGGGCGGCGGGTCAGACGTAGTAGGTGTGGGGCTCGAGGCCGCACAGGATCCGGCCGTAGATCTCGGCGTTGACGTCCGGGTTCATCATGGCGTGCAGGCCGAGCACGTGCAGGTCGTCGGCGATCCGCTGGATCGGCAGGTGGGTGTACGCAGAGGAGCCGCCGCTCGCCTGGGTGAGGATCTCGGCGGCCTCCTTGGCGAGCCGCACGGCGGCGCCCTCGTCGGCCCGGGTGCGGCCGCGTTCGGCCAGCTCCCACGGGGCGCCGGAGGCGCACTTCTCGTCGATCAGGCCGGCCAGCCGGTGGGCGTGGAACTCGGCCTCGTCGATCTTCATCACCGCTTCCGCCAGCCGCAGGTGGGTGACCGGCGCCTCGGCCTGGCTGGGGTACTCGGTGTAGGTGATCCGCCGGCCGGGCAGCCGCTCGAAGAAGACGTCCCGCAGGGTCTTGACCATGCCGGTGGCCACCCCGACGGTGGCCGCCGCGCCGACCGCGACGAACGGGGCCCGGTACATCGCCAGTTCGGCGTTGCGGATCGAGCGCGAGTGGCCGGCGACCACGGCGGGCGCGGGCAGGACGCGCTCCTGCGGGATGAACAGGTCCCGGGCGGTGGTGGCGACACTGCCGGTGCCGCGGAAGCCGGTGGTGTGCCAGTTGTCGCTGATCTCCAGCTCGGACAGCGCGACCGGGCCCATCACCGGGTACGGGTCGCCGTCCGGGTCCAGCAGGACCGCCGCGATCTGCTGGTACCGGCTGCTCAGCGCACCGCTGATGCACGGCCAGGTGCCGTTGACCAGGATGCCGCCGTCCACCGGGACGGCGGTGGCGGTGCCCGGGCCGATGGTGGTGCAGAACTGGGCGTCCGGGTCGGCGAACACCTCGTCCTGGACCTCGTCCGGGTAGAGGCCGAGTCCGTACGTCGCGATCCAGGAACAGGCCACCACCCAGGCGGCGGACCCGTCGGCCTGCGCGATCGCGTCGGCGACGTCGACCATGGTCCGGGCGTCCGACTCGTAGCCGCCGTGGTGCAGTGGCAGCCGCATCCGGAAGACGCCCGCCTCGGTCAGCGCCCGGAGCGTGTCCTCGTGGAGTCTGCGGTGCTCGGCCGACCAGGCGGCGTTGGCCCGGATCACCGGGGCGATCTCGGCGATCCGTCCGACCATCTCCTCGCGGGACGGGGCGGTGGCAGTGGTGTTGGCGGTGGCGGCGATGGCGGTGGCGGTGGCGGTGGTCATGGTTTCCTCCTCGGTTCGTCGGCGGACGGTGCCCGGATACGCGCCGGGGCCGGGACCGCTGTCACGGTCCCGGCCCCGGACGAGGGACGGTGTGGTGGGGATCAGGCAGGTCGGGCGGGATCAGCCCAGCTTCTTCAGGCCGGCCCCGGTGAGCACGTAGCCGGGCGCGAGCGAGGCGGCGTCGGCCGTCACCAGCTCGACCACGGCGGCGCCGGCGGCCTCCGGGCTGAGCTGCGGGCCCATCTGCTGGATGAAGCGCTCCTCGGGCACCCCGCTGCGTTCCGCGTACGCGCGGGCCGCCTCGAGGCCGAAGTCGGTGAGCGCGGTCATCCGGGGCATCACCACGCTGAAGGAGATGTCCAGGCCGGCCCGCTCGGCCTCCTCCTGGGCGTACGCGGCGATGAAGCGCTGGGTGGCCTTGGCGCCGGCGTAACCGCCGCTGAGCGGCGACCCGTTGAGCGCGGCGCCGCTGCCGAACAGCACCACCCGGCTGCCGGACGGCAGCGGCTTGAGCAGCACCTCGCGCACCCAGTGGAAGGCGATCTTGACATCGGCCTGCCAGTGCGCCGAGAAGCTCTCCCAGGTGTGCAGTTGGAGCGGACGCAGGTAGAGGCCCGCGCCGGCCACCACGACGACGTTCGCGGGCCGGTGGCGGTCGATCAGGGCGCCGACCACGGTCGGGTCGGCGGCGTCGGCCACCTCGGCGGCGATGCTGCCGGCGCCGTTGGCCGGCTCCGGGTACTCGACCGCGGTGCGGGAGACGGCCACCACCGGGGCGCCTGCCTCGGCGAGGGCGGTGGCCACGCCGCGGCCCAGGCCCCGGCTGGCGCCGACGACGATCGTGGTGCGGCCGGACAGGTCGCTCATGGGGTCCTCCAACTCAACGGTGTCTCAGGGACGGTGCAGCCGACGACGGATCGGCTCCCGTAGCGGCATCATGACGGATCGTCAGCTGTCGTGGCGGCCGGCCGGTACGCGCGCCGCCCGCCGATCGGTCCGGCGGGCGGCACTGGTGGTGGTACGGCGGTCACGCCTTGAAGCGGGTGCCGTTCCAGAAGTTCTCGCCGGGACCGCCCGCGGCAGCGTCCTCGTAGCGGTCCTTGAACCGCCACCAGTCCCACGGGTGTTCGAGCTGCTCCTCCTGCCGTCCGAGCACCGTGATGTCGAGGTAGTTGTAGAAGTTCTTGAAGATCTCGCCGCCCCGGTCGAAGACCGAGTAGGTGTGGAACACCTGGTCGCCGTCGCGGACGAAGGCGCTCACGCCCGGGGTCTCGCCCTGGTCGGTGGTGACCTCGTAGTCGCGGTTGAACTGCTCACCCACCGCGGTGTACCAGGGGATGTTCCAGCCCATCCGGGCGCTCCAGGCCTGGAGCTTCTCCTGGCCGGCCAGCGAGACCATCACGAAGGTGGTGTCGCGCGCCCACATGTGGGCGAGCTCGCCGATGCTGTCGGCCTGCATCGAGCAGCCGATGCAGCCCTCCTCGGCGGTCGGCGCGAACATGAAGTGGCGGACGACCAGCTGGGTGCGGCCCTCGAACAGGTCGAGCAGGCTGCGCTCGCCGTCCGGACCGACGAAGCGGTAGTCCTTGTCCACCCGCACCATCGGCAGCCGACGGCGCTCGGCGGCGATGTCGTCGCGCGCCTTGGTGACCACCTTCTCCTTCTCCAACAGCGCCTTGCGCGCCTCCAGCCACTCTTCCCTGGAGACGATTTCCGGAAGACTCATCAGATCTCCTCAGAACTGATTGCGGGCGCGGCGGATTCCGTCGCCCGGATTCCCGATCGGGACCGTTTCCGTGAATTCAGACTGCCAGGGCAGCCGAAGGCTTTCTTCTTCCAGATTGGCGACCGCGCATTCCCGCCGGAACCGGCGGGAACACCACGGCGGTCCGGGCGCTCAGCCCGCGGCGCGCTCGCGCTCCTTGAGGGTGCGGCGCTCGATCTTCCCGACGGGGGTGCGCGGGATCTGCTCGACGAACTCGATCCGCCGGACCTTCTTGTACGGGGCGACGCGTTCCGCCACGAAGGCCATGAGCTCCTCGGCGGTCACCGGCTCACGGACCACCACGAAGCCCTTGGGGAGCTCGCTGGCCTCCTCGTCCGGCACCCCGATGACCGCGGCGTCGGCGACCCTCGGGTGGCTCATCAGGACGGCCTCCAGCTCCACCGGGGAGACCTGCTGGCCCTTGTACTTGATGAGCTCCTTGATCCGGTCGACCAGGAAGAGCTCCTGCTGCTCGTCCATGTAGCCGAGGTCGCCGGTGTGCAGGAAGCCGTCCGGCTCCAGCACCTGCCGGGTGGCCTCCTCGGCGTTCAGGTAGCCCTTCATCACGTGCGGGCCGCGGACCAGGACCTCGCCCCGCTCGTTCGGCCCGAGTTCGGCGCCGGTGGTGATGTCGACGATCTTGCACTCGATGTTGGGGGTGGTCGGGCCGACCGAGCCGTTGGGCTCGGCGCCCGGCAGCTGCATGAAGGAGACCAGGCCCTCGGTCAGCCCGTACCCCTGGCCGATCCGCAGGCCGATCCGGGCCTCCACCTCGCGCGCGGTCGCCGGGTCCAGCGCCGCGCCGCCGGAGACGGCCGAGCGCAGCGAGGTGAGGTCGTACCGGTCCACCAGCGGGCTCTTGGCCAGCAGCACCGCGATGGTCGGCACGATGTACAGCCGGCTGATCCGGTGCTCCTGGATCGCCCGCAGGTACGCCTCGGGGTCGAAGCGCTCCATGGTGACCAGGGTCGCGCCCTGCAGCAGGCTGGCGTTGAGCGTCATGATCAGGCCGAAGGCGTGGTGGAACGGCGGCACCGCAAGCACCGTCTCGCCCTCGGCGAGCGGGGCGACCAGGCTGGTCTGCAGCACGTTGGCGACCATGTTGCGGTGGGTCAGCAGCACCCCCTTGGGGTACCCGGTGCTGCCGCTGGAGTGGAGCACCGCCACCACGTCCGCCGCCGGGTCGACGTCGGGCGCCGGCACCGGCCGGTCGGCGAGCAGCGCGGCGAAGGGCGTGGCGCCGTCCGCCTCACCGAACACCACCACCTCCTCCAGCTTGGTCCGCGCCAGCAGCCCGGCGGCCTTCTCCGCCTCGGCCTCCACGGTCACCAGGACCTTCGCGCCGGTCTCGTCGAGGCGGTCGGCCAGGTCGTCGGCGGTGTCGAGCGGGTTGAGCACCACCACGGCCCCGCCGGCGAGGGCGGCCGCATGGAAGGCGATCGGGTACTCGGGCCGGTTCGGGGAGAGCATCGCCAGCACGTCGCCCCGGCCGAACCCGCGGGCACGCAGCCCGGCGGCGGCCCGGCGGACGGCGTCCGCCAGCTCGGCGTACGTGTAGCGCACGCCGCCGGTCACGTCGACCAGGGCCACGGTGTCGCCGTACTGCTCGGCCCGTTCCAGCACGAAGTCGGTGAACGCGGTGCCGGGGACCGGGACGCGCGGACGGGGCCCGGTGAAGATCATGACTGCTGTTCCGAGCGGGTGTAGGTGCTCAGACCCGGCTGGTAGCTGCGCTTCTCGAACTGCTTGAGCGCCACGTTGATCCACTCGTTGCCGCTGAGCCGGGACAGCTCCCACAGCTTGGCCTGGTCGTAGTCGATGGCGGCCGGCAGGTCCAGCATCGTGGTGCGCTCGTAGACCTGCTTGGCCAGCGCCAGGGTGACCGGGTTCTTCCGGACGATCTTCTTGACTAGGCGGTCGGTCTCCTCGTCCAGCCGGTCGGCCGGCACCGCCTTGTTGACCAGGCCGTACTGCTCGGCCTGGGCTCCGGTCATGGTGTCACCGGTCAGGATGTAGTAGAGGGCCTGCTTGCGGGCCAGGTTGTGGGTGGCCGCCCAGGTGGCGCCGCCGGCCGGGAAGATACCGAAGTTGATCTCCGAGAGGCCGAACAGCGCCGCCTCGTCGGCGATCGCCAGGTCGCACAGGCCGGTGACCAGGAAGCCGCCGCCGAACGCGAACCCGTTCACCTTGGCGATGGTGACCGCGTCGAACGCCTTCAGCCGCTGGAACCACTTCAGCGCCACCAGGTTGGTCCGGTAGAACAGCTGCGGGTCGTCGAACGGCTTGAGGAAGCACTCCTCCAGGTCCATGCCCGAGCTGAAGCTGTCGCCGTTGCCGGTCACCACGACGGCCCGAACGCCCCCGTCCGCCTCGATGTTGTCCAGGACCTCGTTCATGTCCTGGTGCATCTGCGGATTCATCGCGTTCTTCTTGTCCGGACGGTTCAGATAAATCGTGGCCTTCGGACCGTCGATCTCGAGGTTGACCGTTTCCAGCTCGATCATTGTCATGACCCGCTTTCCGCTAGACGTCGAAGGAGACATGCGCACACGCTGAAGCGATCGGCGGAAATGAGCATCACATCAACCGGATCCGCCCGGCTTCTCCTATCGTGCCTAGCGGCCCGGCTACGGACGGGGTTCGGCTTCCTGCCCGGCAGTCGGCTCGATGAGCCGCATCGCCATCTCCCGCATCTCGACCTTGCGGATCTTCCCGGTCACCGTCATCGGGAACTCGTCCACCACGTGCACGTAGCGCGGGATCTTGAAGTGGGCCAGCCGGCCCGCGCAGAACTCCCGTACCGCGTCGGCGGTCAGCGGCGCGGCGCCCTCGCGCATCCGCACCCACGCCATCAGCTCCTCGCCGTACTTGGCGTCCGGCACCCCGATCACCTGGACGTCCAGGATGTCCGGGTGGGTGTAGAGGAACTCCTCGATCTCGCGCGGGTAGAGGTTCTCGCCGCCGCGGATCACCATGTCCTTGATCCGGCCGGTGATCGCCAGGTAGCCGTCCCCGTCCATCACCGCCAGGTCGCCGGTGTGCATCCAGCGCGCCGCGTCCACCGCCTCCGCCGTCTTCTCCGGCTCGCCCCAGTAGCCGAGCATCACCGAGTAGCCCCGGGTGCACAGTTCGCCCGGGACACCGCGCGGAACGGTCCGCCCGGTCGCCGGGTCGACCACCTTCACCTCCAGGTGCGGACCCACCCGGCCGACCGTCGACACCCGGCGGTCCACCGAGTCGTCCGCCCGGGTCTGCGTCGACACCGGCGAGGTCTCCGTCATGCCGTAGCAGATCGACACCTCCGCCATGCCCATTCGCCCGATGACGTCCTTCATCACCTCGATCGGACACGGCGCGCCCGCCATGATGCCGGTCCGCAGGCTCGACAGGTCGTAGCGCTCGAAGTCCGGGTCGGCCAGCTCGGCGATGAACATCGTCGGCACGCCGTACAGCGAGGTGCACGACTCCGCCGCGACCGCCGCCAGCGTCGCCCCCGGCTCGAACGCCGGGCCCGGGATCACCATGCACGCACCGTGCGAGGTCGCCGCCAGGTTCCCCATCACCATGCCGAAGCAGTGGTAGAACGGCACCGGGATGCAGATCCGGTCGACCTCGGTGTAGCCGCACAACTCACCGACGAAGTAACCGTTGTTGAGGATGTTGTGGTGCGACAGCGTGGCGCCCTTGGGGAAGCCCGTGGTGCCCGAGGTGTACTGGATGTTGATCGGGTCGTCCGGCGACAGCCCCGCCTGCCGCTCCGCCAGCGCCCCCGGCTCGGCCCGCCGCCCCCGCTCCAGCAGCGCGTCCCACTCCGGCGAGCCGAGCAGGACCACCTCCTCCAGCGCCGCGCACGACGGCCGCACCTCGGCGATCATCCCGGCGTAGTCCGAGGACTTGAACCGCTCGGCCGCCACCAGCAGCCGGATCCCGGCCTGGTTCAGCACGTACTCCAACTCGTGCGAGCGGTACGCCGGGTTGACCGTCACCAGAATTGCGCCCAGCTTCGCCGTCGCGTACTGGGTCAGCGTCCACTCCGCGCAGTTGGGCGCCCAGATGCCCACCCGGTCGCCCGGCGCGATGCCCAGCTCCAGCAGGCCCAGCGCCAGCGCGTCCACGTCCGCCGCCAGCTCCGCGTACGTCCACCGCCGGCCACTCGCCCGCTCCACCAGCGCGTCCCGCTGCGGGAACGCCCGCACCGTCCGGTCGAAGTTCTCCCCGATGGTGTCGCCCAGGAGCGGCTTCCCGGACGTCCCCGACGAGTAGCTGTGCAGGGCTGACGTGGTCGACACGGGGTGCCTCCTGAAGGGCGCGACATCGCGGAACCCCCATGATCCCGCCCCCACCCCGCAGCCGACCACCCCCGAACGGGGGTACGACAGGGCTGCCGGGCAGCCCGAGGCGGGCGTCTAGCATGGGGCCGGTTCGGTGGGGGTGTGGCGCGGGAGGCGAGGGTCGTGCGGCGGTTGGGTGAGCTGGAGGCGGAGATCATGGACCGGCTGTGGTCCTGGGGACGTCCGGCGACCGTCCGCGAGGTGGTGGACGACATCAACCGGGACCGGCCGGTGGCGTACACGACGGTGATGACGGTCGCGGACATCCTGTACGGGAAGGGCCTGCTGCGGCGCGAGAAGCAGGGGCGGGCGTGGCTGTACGAGCCGACCGGGAGCCGGGAGGCGTACACGGCGGCGCTGATGCAGGAGGCGCTGGGGGCGAGCCAGGACCGTTCGGCGGCGCTGGCGCATTTCATCCGGGAGATCTCCGCGGACGAGGCCGAGGTGATCCGCCGGCTGCTGGACGAGCACCCGGCGGGTGGGGACCGCCCGTGACGGGCACGGCGGGGCTGGTCGGCTATCTGCTGCTGGTCGGGCTGGTGGCGCCGGCGCTGCTGCGGCGGGCGTCGTGGCCGCAGCGGGCGCCCGGGTCGGCGGTGCTGGTGTGGCTGGGGCTGATGCTGTCGTTCGTGACGGCGCTGGGGCTGGTGGCGCACCACCTGGTGGAACCGGAGCGGCATCTGCACACGGGTCTGCTGGGCTTCCTGCACGCCTGCGGGCTGGTGCACGTGGGCGGGCTGGGCCTGTCGGCGGCGAGTGCGGCGGTGCTGCCACCGGCGGCCGTGTTGGGGTGGCCGCTGGGCTGGTACGGGGCGGTGCTGCTGCGGGCGCGGAGGGCGCGGCTGGAGCATCTGGCGGGGCTGGAGCTGGTGGCCCGTCCGGCCGGTGCGGAAGCCGTGGCAACCGTGGCAGTCGGGCGGGTGCGGGCGGTGGTGGTGGAGCACGGCGTCCCGGCGGTGTACTGCCTGCCGGGTCGTCGGCGGCGGATCGTGCTGACCCGGGGCGCGTTGGACGTCCTCTCGCCGGAGCAGCTGCGGGCCGTCCTGGCCCACGAGCACGCCCATCTGACCGGACGGCACCACCTGGTCCGGGCGGCGGTGGAGGCGTTCGCGCGGGCGTTCCCCGGTCTGCCGCTGGGGGCGGCGGCGCGGGTGGAGACGGCGGCGCTGCTGGAGATGGCGGCCGACGACCGGGCGGTTCGGCGGCATTCGGCGCGGGCGCTGGCCGGTGCGCTGGGTGCGGTGGCGGCGGGTCTGGCGCCGGGCGTGGGTCTGGCGGCGGCGGGTTCGCCGGTGGTGGCGCGGGTGCGGCGGCTGCTGCTGCCGGCCCGCGGTCCGCACCGCCTGGTGCGGGTGGCGGTCGCGGCGGCGGCCGCGGTGGCGCCGCTGGTGCCGTTCCTGTTCGCGTGCGGCCCGACCGGGGCCTGAGGCCGCTCCCGACCGCCCCCATCCCGGACCGGGCTTGCACACCCGATTACTAAACTACTAAGTTCCTTCGTCGTAAGGGTCCGGGGGTCCGGCTCGGGAGGGAACAAGCACCATGGGCAGTCACCGCAGGCCGAAGCCGCCGAACCGGGCGCGGATCGCGGTGGTGGCGGCCACCGCCGGAGCCGCCTCGCTGGCCGTGCCGCTCGCCGCCCACGCCGAGCCGGGGCCGACGCCGGGCACGGCCGCGGGAGCGGCCCCGGGCGCGGCCACCGGCTCGCTCGAGCAGGTGAAGGCCCAGGTCGACGCCCTGTACGAGGACGCCGAGGCGTCCACCGAGGCGTACAACAAGGCCCGTGAGCAGCAGGACCGCTTCCAGCGCGACACCGCGCAGCTGCAGGACCGGATCGCCGGCCAGCAGGCGAGGATCAACGAGCTGCGCGAGACCCTCGACGGCCTGGCCGCCGCCCAGTACCGCAGTGGCGGCATCGACCCCACGGTCCGGCTGATGGTCTCCGCCGACCCGGCCGACTACCTCGCCCGAGCGGCCGGCACCGAGCAGCTCACCGCCCGGCAGGCCGACGCACTGCGCCGGCTGCGGGTCGAGCAGCTCAAGCTGGACGCCGACCGTGCCGAGGCCACCGGCCGCCTCGCCGAGCTGGACCGGGCCGCCGCCGACGCCGGGCGCCGCAAGGACGAGGTGAAGGCCAAGCTCGGCCAGGTGGAGCGGATCCTGAACGGTCTCAAGGCCGCCGACCGGGCCCGGGTCCTCGGCGACGGCGGCGCGGCCGCCTCCCGCGGCGCGGCCCGTCCGCAGGCGTACACCGGACCGGCCACCGGCCGGGTGCGGGACGTCCTCGCCTTCGCGTACGCGCAGTTGGGCAAGCCGTACCGCTGGGGCGCGACCGGCCCGGACTCCTTCGACTGCTCCGGCCTGACCCTGCGGGCGTTCGCGGCGGGCGGGGTCACGCTGCCGCGCGTCTCCCAGGACCAGTTCGCGGGCGGGCGGAAGATCGCCCGCGACCAGGTCCAGCCGGGCGACCTGGTGTTCTACTACTCCGACCTGCACCACGTCGGCATCTACCTGGGCAACGGGCAGTTGCTGCACG
Source organism: Kitasatospora cinereorecta (assembly GCF_024172095.1). Classification (GTDB taxonomy): domain Bacteria; phylum Actinomycetota; class Actinomycetes; order Streptomycetales; family Streptomycetaceae; genus Kitasatospora; species Kitasatospora cinereorecta. The sequence continues at coordinate 458,691 of NZ_JAMZDX010000005.1, forward strand.
CCCCGCGCACCGGCAAGAACGTGGAGATCGTGCCCTGGGACGTGATGCCGTACGCCGGCGCCGTCCGCTACTGACGGCGCCGGCGAGGTGGAGGCTAGTCGGCGAGGTCCGCGGCGGCGGCGACCAGGAAGACGTCGCGGAGCGGGGCGGCGCCGTCGGCGGTGACGGTGATGTCGTAGGCGCCGGCCGGGAGGGGCCCGAGCGGCACCTGGGTGGGGCGGCGGGTGAGGGTGACCGGAATGGTCCGCGGTGGGGTGGCGGACGGCGCGGCGGCGGTGTGCGGGGTGATGGTGACCAGCGCGTCGAGCTGCGGGAGTTGGCTCTCGCCGAGGGCGCTCTCCAGGGTGATGCCGACCACCGCTTCCTCGTCGGGGAGGTAGAGGTCGTCGCCGAGGTAGCCGAACCAGGCCTGGGCGGCGTCGCGGAGGTCGCTGACCCGGACGTCGTGCAGCGACTGCAGGATGCCCTTGAGGTGGTGCAGCATCCCGTCCTCGTTCTGCAGGCTGGCGTGGCGCTGCGGGACGAAGGTGCGGGCGTCCTCGGTGCCGGAGAGGGCGGCGGAGAGCTTGGGGACGGTGCCGTCGCCGCCCTCGTCCGAGCCGCCGCGGACCAGTTCGACGACGAGTCGGCCCTCGGCCAACCTGGCGCCCTGGCGGGTGGGTTGGTCGATGCCGACGATGGGGTGGTAGATCACCGGGTTGGTCTCCCAGGCCGGGTCGCGGCGGTTGGCGGCGGCCGCGCGTTCGATCTCGTCCTGGAAGACGGTCAGGTGGTCGCTCCAGGCGGCGTCCCAGCCGGGCAGGCCGGCGGCGGCCGGGGTGAGCGCCTGCTGGTCGTCGGTGTCGCGGTAGACGCAGCGGTAGAGCGGGACCATCTGGTGCAGTGAGGTGAGTGAACGCAGCATCCCGGTCAGGTCCTTGGTGAACGGGCCGATCCCCTTGCGGAAGCCGTTGACCAGGAAGTCGACCGCGTTGAGCGAGCCGTAGAACGGGGTGCCGAAGGTCACCACCGCGCGGGTGTCCTGCCAGCCCTCCAGCGCCTCGACGAAGTAGCGGGCGACCAGGCCGCCCATCGAGTGCCCGACCAGCACGAGTTGGGCGTCCTGGTGGCCGGAGGACTGCCGCCAGTCGCGCAGCCACGCCTTGGAGAGGTCGGCGAGCCGCCGCGCGGAGGCCCGGTTGTCGCGCCGCCAGTCGTACGGGAACGGGAAGAAGTTGCGGCCCTCGACCAGGTCGAACTCGGTCTTGAGGAAGGTCTGCACCGCGGAGTAGCCGTCGATCTTCCACAGGCCGGGCAGGGTGTGGATGTCGGGCATCAGTCCGTCGGCGACGATGCCGTCGCCGAGGTCGTCGACCCGCCAGTCGTCCTCGCGCAGGGTCAGCGCGTCGACCGAACCCCCCAGGGTGACCAGCGCCTTGACGATCGCCTCGGGTTCGGGCGCCCAGATCGGGGTGCCGTTGCGGCTGAGGGTGCTGCCGGTGATGCCGGGCAGCAGGACGACGATGTCGGGCATCGGGATCGGGCTCATCGTGGACTCTCCCGGGGGCTGCGGACTCTGCGGTACACATCGGGGCCGAACACGTCGGCCGGATCGCCGTAGTGCTGGTAGGCCGCCCAGGCGGTCCAGCCCTTCGGCTCGGGCGGCCCGAGGGCGAGCGGGTCGGCTGCGGGGGCGGCGGGGGCAGGGACGGCGACGTGCGGGTCGAGGGCGGCGGCGGGCAGGGCGTCGGGCAGCGCGTCGGGCGTACGGAGGTCGCGGGTGCGGAACATCTGCTCGCGGGCCGCCTTCACCGCGTCGCCGACCCCGACCGGCGCCGAACCGTCGGAGGAGCCGAGCAGGGCGCCGTAGAACGCCCGGGCGAAGGTGATGCCCTGCCGGTCGGGCACCTGCCAGCCGGCGCCGATGAAGTGCGCCACCCCGGCGCGCAGGAACTCGTCGGCCAGGCTGGGGACCAGGGCAACAGGCGCGGCCGGTCCGCCGGTGGCCGCCGGGGACCCGACCGGCGTCGCCGCAGCGCCGTCCGGGCCGCGGCCCAGCCGCGCCGACCAGCAGGCGTTGGCGACCACCATCCGGGGCGGACGGTCGAGTTGGCACAGTTCCTGGGCGCTGAGCAGCCCGTCGGAGAAGACCCAGCCCGAGCGCCGGGACGGTCCGCTGTCGTCGAAGGTGCCGTGTCCGCAGTAGTGGACGATCTGGTACTCGCCGCGCAGCAGGGTGCGCAGCACGTCCAGCCGGGTGGCGGGCTCCACGCCCGGCTCGCCGGTGGCGGCGTCGGCGCCGATGAACAGCCGGGTGCGGACGCCGAGTTCGGCGAGCAGCGCGTTCACGTCGAGGGCCTCCGCCCGGGCGCCGGGCAGGCCCATGCCCTGGTCGGGGTTGCCGGGGTCGCCGATCACCAGGACGCGCAGCTGCTCTCCGGCCCGCACCTCGCCGACCACCCGGGAGTAGGTGGTGCGCAGCCGACGGGCGATCGGGGTCCGGACGGCCAGCGGCGGCAGCGGCTCGGTGCTGCCCTCCTGGAGGTCGGTCAGGAACTCCCAGGGGACGACGGCGGTGTCGCGGTCCAGCTCCAGTTCCAGCGGCACCTCGTCGGAGACCAGACGCTGGAAGTCGAGCGGGACCACCATGCGGGAGAGGAGGTCGGGCAGCGTGGCGGCGTCGTCCAGGCTCGGTCCGGTGAGCCGGGCGACCAGCTGGCGCAACAGGTCGGCGTCGACCGGGACTTGGCGCTCGGGGACGGTGGCCCGCTCGGTCAGCGCCGCCCAGCGCAGCCCGCCGTTGCCGGCCAGGACGGAGATCCGGACCGGCACCACCTCGCCGTACAGGTCGGTGGACTGGCGGACGTTCATCGCCAGGTCGGTGGCGTCGAAGCGGGCGAGGTGGAGGAGTTGGCGGCGGACGCAGTCGCGGACCGCGGGTTCCAGCCCGGCCAGGACGGGGCTCAACGGATCGCCGTCGCCGTCGCCACCGTCCGCGCTACCGCCCTCGTGTCCGTCCGGCGTCCCGGGCACGCTGCCGTCCGGTGTCCCGTCGGTGTCGCGCCGGCCGCGCTTGGAGAGCTTCCGCGCCATCTCCTCACGGGCGGTGACGGTCGCCAGCCGGCTCAGCCCGGTCACCGCGTACACCGCGGCGGAGGAACGGGAGAGCGCGCCGCCGGGGCCGTTCACCAGAGCGGTGGTGACGTGGATGGCGGGCAGGTGGCGGGCGGCGTCCGCGAGGGCGTCGAGCAGCTGCGCCGCGCGTAACCGGTCGAGTTCGACCACGAAGACGTCGGTGAGCGGGGTGGGTGCGGCGCCCGGGGTGGCTGCGTGGTTGCGCAGGGCGGCGCCGAACCCGCCGATCATCGCCCGTGCCACCTGGGCCATCTGCAGGTTGCCCGCGCCGGAGCCGATCGCCGAGGTCACCACGGTCCGGATGTGGCCGAGGGCGAGCAGTTCGGTCAGCATCGACTCGTACAGCTGGACGGAGCGGCGTTCGGTGAAGGTGCCCATCCGGCCCATGCCGATCACCGCCGCCGAACGGACCGTGCCGGAGCGGGCCGGGAAGTAGGTGACCTCGCCGAGCGTGGCGTCGATCCAGCCGTGCCGGGTGTGCTCGGTGATCAGCCGGCGCGGTCCGGCGGAGACGGCGCGGTCGAGGGCGAGTTCGGCGGCGCCGGGGGAGACGTCCTGGTAATGGCCGGTGAGGTGGATGTCCGCCGAATATTCGGCCAGATCGCCCCAGACCACGGTCACGGTCAGGCTCGAGGTCGCCGGCCGGGGCGACGCAGCCGGGTCGGGCGACCGCTCGAATGACGGCTGGGGTGACGGCTGGGGTGACGGGAATGCGGCGGGCCGGGCCGGCGCTGCGGCGGCCGGGGTCGGGTTGGCCGGGGTCGGCGCGTGCTCCAGTAGGTCGGCGATCTCCACGGTGGAGGCGTCCATCGGCCTCTCTCCTCGGTCCGCTCGGTCCGCCGTCCTCCCTCCGGCCGCCGTCGGGTGGCGGGCTTCCCCGGGAGGTGCTCGAATGGCCCGATCACTTTTCAGTGCCTCACGCGGGCCATGGCCTGTCAACTCGGGAGACCCGGCCCGGCCCGGGGGGAACCGGGCCTTCGGCCGGGCCGCCCGAGTACCCGCCCGGACGGGTGGGAAAGGTGGTCCTCGGCAGCCTGTTCCCGCCGCCGGTACCCGCAAGGAGGCGCCCGCCGTGTCCGCAGCGAACCCCCCAGCGAACCCCTCAGCGAGCCAGCCGACCGACCGACCGACGAACCAGCCGTCCGAGCAGTCGGCCAACCCGCCGTCCGAGCGGCCGTCGACCCGGCCGGCAGGCCGTTCGGCCGGCCCGGCGTGGCCGACCGACGCCGTGCTCTACCAGGTCTACCCGCAGACCTTCGCCGACTCCGACGGCGACGGCATCGGCGACTTCGCCGGCCTCACCGAACGCCTGGAGTACCTGGCGTGGCTCGGGGTCGACGCGCTCTGGCTCACCCCGTGCTTCGAGTCGCCGTTCCGCGACGCCGGGTACGACGTGAGCGACTACCTGACCACCGCGGCCCGCTACGGCACCCCCGAGGAGCTGGCCAAACTCACCGACGCCGCCCGGCGGCTCGGCATCCGGGTGCTGCTCGACCTGGTCGCCGCCCACACCTCCGACCGCCACCCCTGGTTCCTCGCCTCGGCGGACGACCCGCACGACCACCGCTACATCTGGGCCGACCACCGGGTCGACGGCTTCGTCGCCTCCCCCGGCCGCCGGACCGGCTGGTACCGGCCCAACTTCTTCGACTGCCAGCCGGCGCTCAACTTCGGCTACGCCCGTCCCGACCCGGCCGAGCCGTGGCGCCAGCCGGTCGACGCGGACGGTCCGCGCGCCAACCGGGCCGCCCTGCGCGCGATCATGGCGCACTGGCTGGCCGCCGGCGTCGCCGGCTTCCGGGTCGACATGGCCTCCTCCCTGGTCAAGGACGACCCCGGCTTCACCGAGACCGGCCGGCTCTGGACCGAGCTGCGCGGTTGGCTGGACGCCGACCACCCGGAGGCCGTGCTGCTCGCGGAGTGGGGCGACCCGGCGGTCTCCGTCCCGATGGGCTTCCACGGCGACTTCTTCCTGCACTTCGGCGGCCCGGACGCCGGTGCGCCCCTGCGCTCGCTGTGGCACAACGGCACCGGCACGGTCGAGGAGCACTGGGCGCCCGCCCCGTGCTACTTCGACGCCGAGGGCGCGGGCTCGATGGACCTCTTCACCCGCGCCTGGCAGGCCGCCGCCGTTGCCACGGCCGGCCGCGGGCACGCCGTCCTGCCCACCGCCAACCACGACTTCTCCCGGCTCGCCTGCGGCCCCCGCACCGCCGAGCAGCTCCCGCCCGCCTTCGCCTTCCTGCTCACCTGGCCCACCCTCCCGGCGATCTACTACGGCGACGAGATCGGCATGCGGTACCTGCCGGACCTGCCCGACACCGAGGGCAGCGTGCTCGGCCCCCGCTACAACCGGGCCGGGTCGCGCACCCCGATGCAGTGGGACGCCACCGCCGACGCCGGCTTCTCCACCGCCCCCGCCGACCGGCTCTACCTGCCCGTCGACCCCTCCCCCGACCGGCCCGACGTGGCCGCCCAGCGGGCCGACGAGACCTCCCTGCTGCACCTGGTCCGGCGGCTGATCGGGCTGCGCCGCGCCCATCCGGCGCTCGGCGCCCACGGCAGCGTCGAGGTCCTGCACACCGGCTACCCCTTCGCGTACGTGCGCGGCGACCGCTTCCTGGTGGTCGTCAACCCGCGCCGCGAGCCCGCCCGGCTCACCGTCCGCCGCCGGCTCACGCCCGGGGCGGAGCTGGTCGGCCACGGCGTCCGGGTCGACGCGGGCGGGATCCACGCGGACGGGTTCTCGTACGGGATCTTCGAGCTGTAGCCGTCCGATCGTCCGGACATCCGCCCGTTGTCGGTGGCTCCGGTTACGGTGTGCGCGTTGATACAGGGGCCGGACGGAGATCGTGAGGGACTCGCGGCCATGGGGGGTGGGTGACGGCCCCCGGGCACTGCCCGGCGGCCCGATCCGGATTCCGTGCCCCACCCCCCACTCAGCTCTCCGCCCGGTCACGCCGGGCCGGTGGTGGTGACCAGCAGCAGCACGTCCACCGCGGCGGCGGCCATCGCGGCCAGGAACGGCAGGCGGCTGCGCGGCGCCGCCAGAGCGGCCGTGGTCAGGACGATCGTCAGCGCCAGCGCGAGCCAGCCCGCCGCGCGGACCGGTCCGGTCGGCCCCACCACCAGCAGAACGGTCGCGGCCGAGGTCAGCACCACCGCGAGCAGGCCGGACGCCGTCCGCCCGAGCCGCTGCGGCAGGCCCAGGACTCCGGCCGCCCGGTCCTCGTCCAGATCCGGCAGGACATTCGCAAAGTGCGCACCCGTGCCGAGCAGCGCGGCGGCCGCCGTCACCCAGGGGTACGGCCACGGCGCACCCGGCAGACCGAGCGTCACGAACGCCGGCAGCAGCCCGAACGCCAGCGCGTACGGCAGCCAGGACAGCACCGTCCGCTTCAGCCACCCGTTGTACGCCCACGCCGCGGCCACGCCGAGCAGGTGGACGGCGCCCGCGAGCAGCCCGCTCGCCAGCGACAGCGGCACGCAGAGGACGAGCGCCGTGACGGCCGCCGCGGCCACCGTCCGAGGGCGGACCGCGCCGGTGGCGAGCGGCTTGTCGCGCCGCCCCGCCACCCGGTCCCGGACGGCGTCGATCCGGTCGTTGCTCCACCCCACCGACAGCTGCCCGGCCCCCACCGCCGCCACCACCAGCGCACTGCCCGCCACCCCGCGACCGGCAGCCACCGCCATCGCCCCGGCGAACACCGTCACCGCCGCCGCCGGTACCGGATGACACGCCCTGACCAGCGCCGAAACGGCCACCCCGGGCGGAACAGTCTCACTCACCACACCCGCGATGCTAGGCCGCCGACCGGTTCCTTCCCCGTCCCGACCCACCGTCAACACCCCCACATCATGACCCACCACGCCGAAGGCCCGTGCCCGACCTGCGGTGACTCGCCCGGAGTATCCGGTTCGCGGTGATGTGTCGACCGGTTCCCTATCCTGGGTCGGTGACACGCATCGCGGCAGTGAGCGGGGTCCTCCCGTCCCATCGGTACGCGCAGCGGGAGTTGGCGGAAGCGCTGGCGGCCCTGCGGCCGGCGGGGTCGGAACGCGCGTTGGCGGACCGGTTGTACGCCTCGGCGGGGGTGGAGACCCGGTACCTGGCGCTGCCCCTGGAGTCGTATCCGGGCCTGACGGGTTTCGGTGCCGCCAACGACGCGTTCATCGCGGCGGCCGTGGAGTTGGGCGAGGCGGCGGTCAACGAGGCGCTGTCCGCGTCGGGGCTGGCGGCGGCGGAGGTCGACCTGGTGCTGTCGACGTCGGTGACCGGGATCGCGGCGCCGTCCGTGGAGGCGCGGTTGGCGTCGCGGGTGGGGCTGCGCGAGGACGTGCGCCGGATCCCGGTGTTCGGCCTGGGCTGTGCGGCCGGCGCGGCGGGGGTCGGCAGGCTGCACGACTTCCTGGCGGGCCGTCCGGACGGGGTGGCGCTCCTGCTGTCCACCGAGCTCTGCTCGTTGACGCTGCAGCGCTCGGACACCTCCACCGCGAACCTGATCGCGACGGCCCTGTTCGGCGACGGCGCGGGTGCGCTGCTGGCGGTGGGAGCGGACCATCCGCGGCACGCGGACGGCCCGGGCCCGCTGGTGCTGGCAGCGCGCAGCCGCCTGTACCCGGGCACCGAGCGGCTGCTCGGCTGGGACATCGGCGACGCCGGTTTCCGCATCCTGCTGGGGGCCGAACTCCCGGAGCTGGTACGGCTGCACGTGGCCGAGGAGGTCTCCTCGTTCCTGGCCGCGCACGACCTCAAGCCCGGCGACGTGGCGACCTGGATCTGCCACCCGGGCGGCCCGCGGGTGCTGGACGCGCTCGGCGAGGAGCTCGGACTCCCCTCCGACGCACTGGCGTTCAGCCGCCGTTCGCTCGCCGGGTGCGGCAACCTCTCCTCCGCCTCGGTGCTGCACATCCTGCGGGACGCGGTGGCGGCGGGTCCGCCGCCGCCCGGCTCGTACGGCCTGATGGTGGCGCTGGGCCCGGGGTTCGCCTCCGAACTCGTCCTGCTGCGCTGGTAGGCGGCGATGGACTGGTATGCGCTGCTGATCGCGCTGGTGGCCGTGGAGCGGCTGGCCGAGCTGGTGGTGGCCCGCCGGAACGCGGCGTGGAGCCTGGCTCGGGGCGGCAGCGAGTTCGGCCGCGGCCACTACCCGCCGATGGTGCTGCTGCACACCGCCCTGCTGGCCGGCTGCCTGCTCGAACCGGCGCTGGCCGACCGGCCGTTCCTGCCGCTCCTCGGGTGGCCGATGCTGCTGCTGGCGGTGGCGGCGCAGGCCCTGCGCTGGTGGTGCATCACCACGCTGGGGCGGCGCTGGAACACCCGGGTGATCGTGGTGCCGGGGCTGCCGCTGGTGGCGTCGGGGCCGTACCGGCTGCTGGCGCACCCCAACTACGTGGCGGTGGTGGTCGAGGGGTTCGCGCTGCCGCTGGTGCACACGGCGTGGGTGACGGCGGGGTGCTTCACGGTGCTGAACGCCTGGCTGCTGGCGGTGCGGGTGCGGTGCGAGGAGCGGGCGCTGCTGGTCTGCCGGGCGGCGGCGTGATCGATCTGCTGGTGGCGGGCGGTGGTCCGGCCGGGCTGGCGACGGCGATCCACGCGGCGCTGGCCGGGCTCGACGTGGTGGTCGCGGAGCCGCGCGAGGCGCCGATCGACAAGGCCTGCGGGGAGGGCTTGATGCCCTCCGCGGTGCGTCCGCTGCGGGAGTTGGGCGTGGCGGTGTCCGGCCGGCCGTTCCACGGGATCCGGTATCTGGAGGCGGACGGCGAGCGCCGGGCGGAGGCCCTTTTCCGCACCGGGCCGGGCCTCGGGGTCCGCCGGACCGAGTTGCACGCGGCGCTGGCGGCGCGCGCCGAGGAGCTCGGCGTGCGCCGGGTCCCGCTCCGGCTCGAGTTCCCCACGCAGACCGAACACGACGTCACGGTGGGTGGTCTGACTGCCCGTCACCTGATCGCGGCGGACGGCCTGCACTCGCCGCTGCGCCGCGCCCTGGGTCTGCACCGGCCCACCCCGCCGGGCCGCCCGGCACGGTACGGGCTGCGCCGGCACTACGCGGTCGAGCCGTGGAGCGACCTGGTCGAGGTGCACTGGTCGCGGTCCTCGGAGGCGTACGTGACGCCGGTGGCGGACGGCCTGGTCGGGGTGGCCGTGCTGAGCGGCGAACGGCTGCCGTTCGAGGCCCAGTTGGCGCGCTTCCCGCAGCTCGCGGCCCGGCTGCCGGCGTCGGCGGCGACCCGGGTCCGGGGGGCCGGGCCGCTGCGGCAGCGGGTGTCGGCGCGGGTGGCCGGACGGGTGCTGCTGGTCGGGGACGCGGCCGGCTACCTGGACGCGCTGACCGGTGAGGGCGTGGCGGTGGCGCTGGCGAGCGCCCGGGCGCTGGTCGCCTGCCTGGTCGAGGGGCGGCCGCAGGCGTACGAGCGGGCCTGGCGGCGCGCCTCGCGCGAGTACCGGCTGCTGACCGCCTCGCTGCTGTGGGCCCGGCGCCAGCCGGTGCTGGCGGAGCGGATCGTCCCGCTCGCGGCCGCCCTGCCGCCGCTCTTCCGGGCGGGCGTCAACCTGCTGGCCTGAGTCGCTCCGCCCCGGTCACTCGAGTTCCGTCGAGGCGTGGACCGGCGGGAGGCGGTTGCCCCAGGGCCGGGCGGCCTCCAGCTGGGCGGCCAGGCGCAGCAGGACGGCCTCGCCGCCGGGGCGGCCGAGGAAGTGGACGCCGATCGGCAGGCCCTCGGCGTTCCACCAGAGCGGCACGGACATCGCGGCGCCACCGGTGATGTTGGCGACCACCAGCGGGTACTGGACGGTGGCCGCGCCGTGGCGCAGCGCCCGGAGCGGGTCGTCGGGTGCGGCGGTGATCTCGCCGAGCGGTGCGGGCGGGGTGGACATGGTCGGGGTGAGCCACAGGTCGTGGCCGGTGAGGAAGTCGGCCACGGTCCGGGCGAAGCGCTGCAGCTCCTCGACGGCGAGCAGGTAGTCGGCGGCGCCGACCTGCCGGCCCTTCTCCAGGTAGTGGCGGGTGAGCGGTTCGAGGTCGTCGGGGCCGGGTTCGCGGCCGGTGCGGCGGATCCAGTAGCGGACGATCCAGGCGGTGGTGGCGTGGAAGACGGTGCCGATCGCGTGGCCGACCGGCTCGTCCAGCCCCGGCAGCTCGGCCTCGACGAGTTCGTGGCCGAGCGCCTCGCACAGGGCCACCGCGTCGTGCAGGGCGGCGACGCAGTCCGGGTGGCCCTGGCCGCCGCCGGGGGTGCGGGCGGTCCAGGCGATCCGCAGCCGGCCGGGGTCGGCGCCGATCTCGGCGGCGAACGGGCGCTCGGGCGGCGGCGCGGGGTACGGGTCGCCCGGGGCGGGGCCGCTGGTGGCGTCGAGCAGGGCGGCGCTGTCGCGCACCGAGCGGGTCAGGGCGTGCTCGGTGGCCCAGCCGCCGACCACGTCGCCGTACTCGGGGCCGAGCGGGTTGCGGGCCCGGGTGGGTTTGAGGCCGAAGACGCCGCAGGCGGAGGCGGGGAAGCGGAGCGAGCCGGCCAGGTCGTTGCCGTGCGCGACCGGGACCAGTCCGGCGGCGACCGCCGCCGCGGACGCCCCGCTGGAGCCGCTGGTGGAGCGGTCGGTGGCCCAGGGGTTGCGGGTGGGGCCGTGCAGCAGCGGTTCGACCGTCGGCACCATGCCGAACTCGGGGGTGTTGGCCTTGCCGACGAGGACCAGCCCGGCCCGGCGCTGGCGCCGGACCAGTTCGCAGTCGCGGTCGGAGACGAAGCCGGCGAGGAAGCGGGACCCCTCGGTGAAGGGGGTGCCGGCGGCTTCGGCGACCAGGTCCTTGAGCAGGTACGGCACGCCGGCGAAGGGACCGCTCGGCCGGGCCCGGGCGGCTGCCGCGGCAGCCTCGTGGAGTGGGGTGACGACGGCGTTGAGCAGCGGGTTCAGCCGTTCGATCCGTTCGATCGCCCAGCCGACCAGTTCGGCGGCGGTCACCTCTCCGCTGCGCACCAGCTCGGCCTGGGCGGTGGCGTCGAGCAGCGCCGTCTCGCGCGCCGTCACCCGCGGGCCCCGGGCCGCGGTCCACCGGAATGCGATCCGCCGGGGCGGGTGGCTGGGGTGCGGGCCATGGCCGGAATCTACGCCACCACCCACCGCGGACCGGTGCGACGCACCGCGCCGCGAGCCGTCCGGTCGCGGCGGCGTACGGTGGGCTTGCGCAGGCCGTACACGGAGCGGTCGCGCACGCACGGCCGCCCACCCACGGAGGACACCATGGCCGAGGGACCGGCTCCTTGCCCGCGCTGCGGCCACGTCGACCTCACCGACCTCTTCGGCGAGGACTTCCAGCAGCGGGCCGCCCGACGGCGCCAGCGGGGCCTGGCGGTGCTGGTGGCGTGCTGCGCGGCGCTGCTGCCGTGGATCGGCTACCTGGCGGTCAGCCTGCCGGCGCACTACGAGTCGAAGCAGTGGCGGGCCGCCTGGGTGGGCTTCGACGTGGCGCTGCTGCTCACCCTGGCGGCGACGGCCTGGTACGGCTGGCGGCGCCGGCAGCTGATGATCCCGTTCGCGATCACGGCGGCGGCGCTGCTGCTCTGCGACGCCTGGTTCGACGTGACGCTCTCCTGGGGGACGGACGACTTCACCGCGGCGCTGGCCACCGCGCTGCTGGTGGAGCTGCCGCTCGCGGCGCTGCTGCTCCTGCGGGTGCGGCAGATCCTGCGGGTGGTGCTGCGGGTGTACTGGCACCTGGCCCACCTGCCCGGCGAGCCGCCGCCGCTGCACCGGGCCCGGCTGCTGACGGCGGTCGCCGATCCGACCGAGCCGGCGCCGATCCGGGGTGAGCGGCGGTTCTGAGGGACACTGGTGGCATGAGCGGCTCGCACGGCGGCAGCACCCGCGGCGGGGACATCTTCTCCCCGCCGGTGGTGGTGCGCCCGCCCACGAGGGGGGCTCGTCCGTACCGCCGGGTGGAGATCTACGGCCGGACGGTCGGCAAGGCGTACGGTCCCGACGACGTGGTGGAGTTCCTGCACCACGCCGGGGTGCCCGAACCGGACCTGGACGATCCCGACCTGGTCGGCTGGCGCGGCGGCGACCGGACGGTCTGGACGGCCGGCGACCACCACCCCGACGAGGACGGCGACCGTCCGGCGGCGGACGGCGACCGTCCCGCGGGCGACAGCGACCAGGACGCCGCCCGCGCCGAGGCCGACTGAGCAGGCCCGGCCGCTCAGACCACCCGCCGGTAGAGCCACACGCCGAGCGGCGCGAAGACCGCGAGGATCCCGACATCCCAGGCCAGCGCGGACCAGACCTGCGAGCCGACCGGTGTGCCCAGCATCAGCGCCCGGACGGCGTCGGCGGTGACGGTGACCGGCTGGTGCTCGGCGAAGGCCTGCAGCCAGCCGGGCATGGTCCGCACCGGGACGAACGCCGAGGAGGCGAAGACCAGCGGCGCCAGCACCGGGAAGGAGGCGGCGAGCGCCGTCTCCGGGTCGCCCACCGCCAGGCCGACCACGGCGAACACCCAGCACATCGCGAAGCCGAAGGCGAGCACCAGCAGCGCTCCCGCCAGGTAGCCCCAGAGGCTGCTGTGCACCCGGAAGCCGACCAGGTAGCCGACGCCCGTGATCAGCGCCACCACGAACACATTGCGGACCAGGTCGGCGGCGGTCCGCCCGGAGAGCACCGCGGAGCGGGCCATCGGCAGTGAGCGGAAGCGCTCCATCAGCCCGGTCTGCAGGTCGGTGGCCAGGCCGATCGCGGTGTTCACCGCGCCGAAGGTGGCCACCTGCACGAAGACGCCGGGCATCAGGTAGTCGACGTAGCTGACCCCGTGCAGGGCCGCTCCGACCACGCCGCCGAAGACGTAGCGGAACATCAGCACGAAGACGATCGGCTGCACCGTGGAGAAGATCAGCAGCCGGGGCACCCGGCGCAGCCCGATCAGGTTGCGACCGGCCACCGCGAGGCCGTCGCGGATCGGAGCGAGCAGCCGGCGGCCGAGCGGTTCGGCGTCGACCGCGGCGACGGCGGCGGAGGCCGAGGAGGCGGAGGCGGTCATGGCGTGTCTCCGGTGCGGTGGCCGGTGAGGGCCAGGTAGACGTCGTCCAGGCTGGCCTCGCGGACGGCGATGGTGTGCGGGGTGAGGTTCTCGTCCTCCAGGGCGTGCAGGACGTCCATCAGCAGCAGTGAGCCGTCGGGGGTGGCCAGTCGCAGCAGGGAGCCCTCGCGTTCGGCGGTGCGGTCGAGGCGGGTGGTGATCACCGCGGCGGCCCGGTGGGCCCGGGGTTCCTCGCCCATGCCGAGTTCGATCACGGTGGTGCCGAGCCGGTCCTTGAGTACGCCGGGGGCGTCGTCGGCGACCACCCGGCCCTCGGCGAGGACGGCCACCCGGTGGGCCAGCCGGTCCGCCTCCTCCAGGTACTGGGTGGTGAGCAGCACGGTGGTGCCGTCGGCGACCAGCTCGCGGATCAGCTGCCACAGGGCGGTGCGGCTCTGCGGGTCGAGGCCGGTGGTGGGCTCGTCCAGGAAGAGCACCGGCGGTTCGGGGACGAGGGCGGCGGCGATGTCCAGGCGGCGGCGCATGCCGCCGGAGTAGGTGCGGACCGGGCGGTCGGCGGCGCCGGTCAGGTCGAAGGCGTCGAGCAGTTCGGCGGCGCGCGGGGCGAGCCGGCCGGTGGGCTGCTGGGTGAGCCGGCCGATCAGCCGGAGGTTCTCCCGGCCGGTGAGGTTGGGGTCGACGGCGGCGTACTGGCCGGCCAGGCCGATCAGCCGGCGGACCGCGGCGGGGTGGGCGACCACGTCGCGGCCGAGCACCTCGGCGCGGCCCTCGGTGGGTCGCAGGATGGTGGTGAGGATCCGGATCGCGGTGGTCTTGCCGGCGCCGTTCGGGCCCAGCAGGCCGAACACGGTGCCGGGCTCCACCTCGAAGTCGACCCGGTCCAGGGCGGTGACCGATCCGAAGCGGCGGGTCAGTCCGGCGACCCGGATGGCGGGCGGGGTCATCGGCACCCCCAGCTCTTGTCGGGCATGTCCCCGCTCACCAGTGTCGCCGGGCGGCCCGGGGTCGACCATCCAGGGCAACCTGGTCACCCCGACCGCCGACCCGGCGGCCGCTGGAGTGGCCGGGTGGCGCGCGGCAGGCGGTAGTGGAGGCAGGAACCAGCCCTGTCCCCCCGCGAGGAGAGCCCCGTGAGCCCGCTCCGTCCGTCCGCCGCCGTCTCGGTGGCCGCCGCCGTCCTGTTCGCCGTAGCCGTCGGCGGCTGTGCGGCCGCCCCGACGCCGACCCCGCTGCCGGAGCTGCCGGCGAACGCCGCCCCGAGCTCCACCGGGAGCACCGCGCCGGACGGCGCCGCCCCGGCGCAGGTCGCCGCCCCGGCCTCGCCGAGCGCTCCGGCGTCCGCCGCGTCACCGGGCGCCGCCGCCTCCCCGGGTGCGTCGGGTGCGCCCGCCGCCTCGGCCTCCCCCGGTGCGTCGGCCTCGCCGGCCGCCTCGGCGGTGCCGAGCGGTCCGGGCACGGCGGTGTCGCTGGCCAGCGTCGGCCGCCTCGGTCCGATCCTGGTGGACGCCCAGGGCCGCACGCTGTACCTCTACGGCGCGGACACCTCGGTGCGCACCACCTGCACCGGCGAGTGCGCGGACTACTGGCCGCCGGTCACCACCACCGGCCAGCCGGTCGCCGGCCAGGGTGTGGACGACGGGCTGCTCGGCGCGGCCCCGCTCGGCAACGGGCTGTTCCAGGTGCTCTACAAGGGCCACCCGCTCTACCGCTGCTCCACCGACCAGGTGTCGGGCGACACCAGCGGGCAGGAGACCGAGGACTTCGCGGGCACCTGGTACACCGTCAACGCCCTCGGGGACGCGGTGCAGGGCGGCTAGCCGACCGACTCCTGGGATGGCGATGTCCGGATCGTGAGACATAGTCCCGGCGAGTAACCAACCGAAGACCGCCCGATTGCACTCATTCCTATGCATGGCTGAGTGAATAGATGCAATCACCGAGCAAGCCTCAAGAGATGCTCAAATTCTCGTGAAACCGTGCACGACCTGCAGCGATGCGAAGATCGCCAGCAATGCGCGAAGGGTGTGCCCGAATATAACTATTCGGATTCGAGGGCTGTTGCACAGGCTTCCCGCCTGCCTAGCCTTGGGCAACTCTCAGCACCCCTGCCATTCATCGAGAGGCTCCCTCCCCCATGGCATCTGTTGACCAGCTGGCCTCATCAGTCTCCCCACCGACCGGTAAGTCCGGGCGCTCCTTGCGCCGGGAGGTCGGGCTGATCGGCCTCCTCTGGGCATCCGTCGGATCGATCATCGGATCCGGTTGGCTCTTCGGCGCGAAGAACGCCGTCATGACGGCCGGCCCGGCCGCGATGATCTCCTGGGGCATCGGCGCGGTCGCGATCGTGCTGCTGGCCCTCGTGCACGCCGAGCTCGGCGGCATGTTCCCGGTCAGCGGCGGCACCGCCCGCTACCCGCACTACGCCTTCGGCGGCCTGGCCGGCATGTCGTTCGGCTGGTTCTCCTGGCTCCAGGCGGCCGCAGTCGCGCCGATCGAGGTCGAGGCAGTGATCGGCTACGCCGGTTACTGGAACTGGGCCAAGGGCTGGCAGAACGCCGACGGCATGCTCACCACCAGCGGCCTGATCGTCGCGGTGATCATGATGGCCGTCTTCGTCGGCGTGAACTTCTTCGGTGTCCGCGCCCTCTCCCTCGCGAACAGCGCCGCCACCTGGTGGAAGATCTTCATTCCGCTCGCCACGATCTTCGTGCTGGCCGTCTTCAGCTTCCACGGCAGCAACTTCACCTCGCACGGCTTCGCGCCGTTCGGCACCAAGGGCATCCTCACCGCGATCAGCTCCAGCGGCATCATCTTCTCGCTGCTCGGCTTCGAGCAGGCCATCCAGCTCGCGGGTGAGAGCAAGAACCCCAAGCGGGACATCCCCCGCGCGGTGCTCGGCTCGGTCGCCATCGGCACCCTGGTCTACGTGCTGCTGCAGGTGGTCTTCATCGCCGCGCTGCCGAGCAGCTCCTTCGCCAACGGCTGGGGCGGCCTGGACTTCGACGGCATCGGTCGGCCGTTCGCCGGTCTGGCCATGGTGGCGGGCGTCGGCTGGCTGGTCCTCTTCCTCCTGACCGACGCCATCATCTCCCCCGGCGGCACCGGCCTGATCTACACCACCGCGACCGCGCGCATCTCCTACGGCCTGAGCCGCAACGGCTACGCCCCGCAGGCGTTCGAGAAGCTCGACAAGCGCGGCGTGCCGTGGGTCGGCCTGCTCCTCTCCTTCGCCTTCGGCATCCTCTGCTTCCTGCCGTTCCCGAGCTGGCAGAAGCTGGTCGGCTTCATCACCTCGGCCAGTGTGCTGATGTACGCGGGTGCCCCGCTCGCCCTCGGTGCGCTGCGCCGCCGCCTGCCGGGCCGCGAGCGCCCGTACCGGCTGCCGCTCGGCGGCATCGTCGCTCCGCTGTCCTTCGTGGTCGCCAGCCTGATCATCTTCTGGTCCGGCTGGGAGACCCTGACGTACCTGGGCTACGCGATCCTGCTCGGCTACCTGCTGCTGGGTGGCTACGCGCTCTACGCGGCCAAGAAGGGCCTGCCGAACGCGCCGAAGCTGAACTGGAAGCCCGCGCAGTGGCTGCCGGTCTACCTGCTCGGCATCGGCCTGATCTCCTGGCAGAGCACCTTCGGCGGCACGGGCAACATCCCGATGGGTGCGGACATCGCGCTCGTCGCGGTCTTCTCCCTGGCGATCTACGCCTGGGCGATCCGCGTGGCGCTGCCCGCCGAGGTGATCGAGCGCAACATCGAAGGTGTCGAGGTGGTCGACGCGGGCGGTCACTGACCCCACTCGCTCCACCCGCGAAGCCCGGCCGGTACCCACCGGCCGGGCTTCGGCGTCTCCGGTCGCTGCGGGTCAGGCCTTCTTGACCACGCTCGACTTGAGCTGCATGGGCCCGAAGCCCTCGATCCGGCAGTCGATGTCGTGGCCGTCGACACCGTCGACCAGGCGGATGTTGCGGACCTTGGTGCCGGCCTTGATGCCCGAGGCACTGCCCTTGACCTTGAGCGCCTTGACGACGGTCACGGTGTCGCCGTCGCTGAGCACGTTGCCGACCGCGTCCCGGATCACCCGCTCACCGGAGGCAGCGGCGTCGGCGACGTCCTCGGCGGGCACCCATTCATGGCCGCACTCGGGGCAGACCAGCAGCGCGTCCATCTCGTAGGTGTACTCGCCGCGGCACTTCGGGCATGCGGGCAGGTCGTTGCTCATGAAATCAGCTTCTCCAAGCAGGTCAGTGGCGGTTGCCGAGGGCGAACAGGAGGATCACGAAGCCGGCGAACAGATGGGTTCCGGCGATGTAGACCGAGGCCCGGATGAACATCGCCCGGCGCCTGTCCTTCTCGTCGTCGCCGGCGTCGCTCATCGGGTCTCCTTCGTCGTCGTGGTGGTGCAGGGGCGGGGAGCCGCGGGTCGGTTGTCCTTCGCGGTCACGGCGGGGAGCGATTCCTTGAGCCGGCGCCGGGCGTACTCGATGGCCTCGG
The DNA here is from genome assembly GCF_024172095.1 of Kitasatospora cinereorecta. Lineage (GTDB taxonomy): Bacteria > Actinomycetota > Actinomycetes > Streptomycetales > Streptomycetaceae > Kitasatospora > Kitasatospora cinereorecta. The sequence continues at coordinate 476,321 of NZ_JAMZDX010000005.1, forward strand.
GGGTACCGGCGAAGACGCGGTGGTCGGCGCGCAGGGCATCGAGGACGCCGAGGGCGTCCAGCGTCCTCAGGTGGTCCTCCCGTGCGCCGGAGACCAGCACGAGGATGCCGCGTCGCTCCAGCTTGGCGATCGCGTCACCGAGGACGAGGGCCCCGGTGGCGTCGACGGTGCTGACCCGGGACAGGCGCAGGATGACCGCCTTCACCTCGGCGGTCTCCGCGAGCTCGAGCAGGAAGCGGTGGGCGCCGGCGAAGAAGACCGGCCCGTCGATGCGGTAGGCGACGATGTGCTCGGCGAGCAGCGCCTGTTCCTCGGCGTGGTGGTCGGCCGGGGGCAGCCCCTCGTGCAGCGGCACCCGGGTCAGCGCGGCGGATCGCGCGACCTGTCGCAGGGCCAGCGCGCCGGCCACCAGCAGGCCGACGACGACGGCGGTGACCAGGTCGAAGACCACCGTCGCGCCGGCGGTCAGGACCAGGATCGCGGCCTCGCCGCGGCCGCTGCGGGCCAGCGCCCGCAGCGAGGCGACCTCGACCATGCGCACGGCAGTGGCGATCAGGACGCCGGCGAGGGCGGCCAGTGGAATGCCCGCGACCAACGGTGCGGCGGCGAACACCACCACCGCGAGCACAGCGGCGTGGACCAGCGCGGCGAGCCGGGAGGCGGCACCTGAGCGGACGTTGACGGCGGTGCGGGCGATCGCGCCGGTCGCGGCGACGCCGCCGAACAGCGGGGCGACGAGGTTCGCCAGTCCCTGGCCGAACAGTTCGCGGTCGCTGTCGTGCCGTTCCGAGACGCTCATCGCATCGGCCGCGGTGGCCGACATCAGCGACTCGAGGGCCGCCAGGGCGGCCACCGCGAGCGCAGCGGTCGCCAGTTGAGGTACGTCGGCGAGGCGGAGGAATCCGAGCGAGGGTGCGGGCAGCCCGGCGGGCAGGTGCCCGATCGTGGCCACGTCCAGGCCCGCCAGGCCCGTGACCGCGGTCGCGGCGACGACCGCGAGCAGGGAGAACGGCACGCCCGGGCGCAGCCGGGCGCCGATCAGCATCGCCGCGGCGACCCCGGCGGCCAGGGCGAGCTGGGCCGGGTGCGGGTGCTGCACGAAATCGGTCACCGCGTCCCACGCGGTGACCGCGACGTTCTCCGCGCCCGGCGCCTTCGCTCCGAGCGCGGCCGGTACCTGCTGCAGACCGATCACCCCGGCGATACCCAGGGTGAAACCCTCCACCACCGGGGCCGGCACGTACGCCATGAACCGTCCGCCGCCGGCGAGCGCGGTGGCGATCAGCAGGACACCCGACATCAAGCCCACCGTCAGCACCCCGGCGGTGCCGTACCGGTGGACGATCGGGACCAGGACCACCGTCATCGCCCCCGTCGGCCCGCTCACCTGCAGGTCGGACCCGCCGAAGAACGCGGCCAGCGCACCGGCCACCACCGCGGTCGCCAGGCCCGCTTCGGCCCCCGCGCCGGAGGCCACACCGAAGCCGAGTGCCAGTGGCAGCGCGACGATCGCCACCGTCAGACCCGCCAGGAGATCCTTGCGCGGCGAGCGGCCCATGGTGGCCAGGACCGCTCGGTCCGGCAGCACCGCGCGCAGCCTGGCTCCCGCCAGGCGGGCGAACGCCGGGAGTGCGGACGGGGCGGAGAAGTCGGTGGAAGTCCCGCTCATGCCCGGTGCGCCTGCCGGTCCGGCTCGCGCAGCTCGGCGAGCAGCGACTCCTGGTCGCTGATCATCTCGGTGAGGATCCGCCGGGCGGCGCGCAGCAGCTCGGCCACGTCCGGCGTGCTCAGCGCGTACACCACGGTGTTGCCCTCGCGGGTCGCCGTCACCAGCTGGGTGCGGCGCAGCACCGCGAGCTGCTGGGAGAGGTTCGAGGGCTCGACCTCGATGGCGGCCAGCAGCTCGCGCACCGGGCGCGGCCCGTCCTGGAGCAGCTCCAGGACCCGGATCCTGACCGGGTGGCCGAGAGTGCGGAAGAACTCCGCCTTGGCCTGGTACAGCGGGACCGCCATCGCTCAGCCTTCCCGTATGTCGCGCTTCACAGATCCAGCATCTATGAATGTGAAGAATTCTTCAACTTGCAATCAAAGCAAGTCGCGGTCGACGCGCAGCGGGTCGACCGCGATCACTTGCGGTCACTCCCGCACGCCACCGCGACCCGTTCCATAGCCTCCCGGACACAACACGCCGACACCGCCGTGCAAGGGAGCAGCACCGTGAACGCAGTCGACCGGGCACTCAAGGACGCGATGGCCATCGAGGGTGCGCTCGGCGCAGCCCTCGTGGACCTCGAGAGCGGGATGGCCCTGGGCACCCGCAGCGCCGTCCCCGGCCTGGACCTGGCGCTCGCCGCCGCGAGCCACGCCGACATCGTCCGGGTCACCCATCGCACCCTCGACGCCACCGACCTCGGCACCGAGGTGATCGAATCCATCCTGACCAGCCTCACCACCCAGTACCACCTGGTCCGCCCGCTCGCCCGGACCAGGGGGAGCCGACTCTTCCTCTCCCTCGTCCTCGACCGCAACCGCGCCAACATCGCGATGGCCCACCACCACCTGCGCCGGATCGAGGCGGGGCTCGACGTGTAGACCCCGCGCCCCTTTCCTGCCGGGCGCCGTCGACCTATGCTAAGCAAGCGCTTAGTCACCACCGGTCGACCCTGCGAGGAACCCATGACCGACACCCCCGAGGCGCCGCCCGGCCTCGACCCCGTCCGCCTGCGCGAGCACCTGGACGCCGTACGGCCCGGCCTGGTGGCCGGCCCGCTGCGCGCCCGGCTGTTCCAGGGCGGCAGGTCCAATCTGACCTATCTGGTCGAGGACGGACAGCACGCCTGGGTGCTCCGCCGGCCACCCCTCGGCCACGTCCTGGCCACCGCCCACGACATGGCCCGCGAGTACCGGGTGCTCGGCGCCCTGCACCCCACCCGGGTGCCGGTGCCCGAACCGCTGCTCCTGGTCGAGGACGACACGGTGCTCGGCGCGCCGTTCTACCTGATGGAGTACGTGCCGGGCACCGCGCACCGCGAGGCCGCCGCGCTGGCCGCGCTCGGCGAGCAGCGCGTCCACGCCCTCGGCATCCACCTGGTCGACACCCTGATCGAGCTGCACGGCGTGGACCCCGACGCGGTCGGACTGGCCGGATTCGGCCGCCCCGAAGGCTTCCTGGAGCGCCAGCTGCGCCGCTGGGGCAAGCAGCTGGACGCCTCCCGCAGCCGCGAGGTGGCCGGCATCGACGAGCTGCACGAGCGGCTCGCCAAGTCCCTCCCCGCCTCCCCCGCGCCCGCCCTGGTGCACGGCGACTACCGGCTGGACAACGTCCTGGTCGGCGAGGACGACCGGATCCGCGCGGTGCTGGACTGGGAGATGTCCACCGTCGGCGACCCGCTCACCGACCTCGGCCTGCTGGTGATGTACACCGAACTGGCCCGCCGCTTCGACGGCATCCTGCCGGGCGCCGCCCTCGCCCCCGGCTTCCCCACCACCGCCGAACTGGTCGCCCGCTACACCAAGGGCTCCGGGCGGGACGTCTCCGGGCTCGGCTGGTACGTCGGCTTCGCCTCGTTCAAGCTCGCCGTGGTGCTGGAGGGCATCCACCTGCGGCACAGCCAGGGCCGCACGGTCGGCCCCGGCTTCGACCGGATCGGCGAACTGGTGCCCGCCTTCGTGCAGTTCGGCCTCGACGCGATCAAGGAGCAGTGACCGTGGACTTCGCCTTCGACGCCCGCACCGAGGAGCTGCGCTCCCGGCTGCTCGACTTCATGGACGAGTTCGTGCACCCCGCCGAGCCGGTGCTCGCCGCCCAGCTCGCCGACCCCGACCGGGTCCCGTGGACCATCCCGCCCGTGGTCGGCGAGCTGAAGGCCGCCGCCAAGGAGCGCGGCCTGTGGAACCTCTTCCTCCCCGGCGAGGAGGGCGCGGGCCTGACCAACCTCCAGTACGCGCCGCTCGCCGAGATCACCGGCCGCTCGGTGCTGCTCGCCCCGCCCGCCCTCAACTGCGCCGCCCCCGACACCGGGAACATGGAAGTGCTCGCCCAGTTCGGCGACGAGGCGCAGAAGAAGCAGTGGCTCCAGCCGCTGCTGGAAGGCTCGATCCGGTCCGCCTTCGCGATGACCGAACCCGACGTGGCCTCCTCCGACGCCACCAACATCACCACCCGGATCGAGCGCGACGGCGACGAGTACGTGGTCAACGGCCGCAAGTGGTACATCACCGGCGCGATGAACCCCGAGTGCCGGATCCTCATCGTGATGGGCAAGACCGACCCCGGCGCACCCGCCCACCGCCAGCAGTCGATGATCCTGGTGCCGCGCGACAGCCCCGGCGTCACCGTGGTCCGCGGGATGACCGTCTTCGGCTACGAGGACTCCGACCACGGCGGGCACGCCGAGATCCGCTTCGAGGACGTCCGGGTGCCGGCCGCCAACCTGATCGGCGAGGAGGGCTCCGGCTTCGCCATTGCCCAGGCCCGCCTCGGCCCTGGCCGGATCCACCACTGCATGCGGGCCATCGGCGTCGCCGAGCGCGCCCTGGAACTGATGTGCCGCCGGGCCTCCGAACGGATCGCCTTCGGCCGCCCGCTGGCCGACCAGGGCGTGGTCCAGGAGTGGATCGCCGAATCCCGGGTGCGGATCGAACAGGCCAGGCTGCTGGTGCTCAAGACCGCCTGGCTGATGGACACCGTCGGCAACCGCGGCGCCCACACCGAGATCCAGGCCATCAAGATCGCCGTACCGTCCGCCGTCGAATGGATCCTCGACAAGGCCGTCCAGGCGCACGGCGCCGCCGGCGTCAGCCAGGACACCGTCCTCGCCCAGCTCTGGGCCGGCAACCGCACCCTGCGGCTCGCCGACGGCCCGGACGAGGTGCACCGGCGGTCCCTCGCCCGGCGCGAACTGCGCCGCTACCAGGAGAAGTAGGGAAGGCCGAGCATGGAACAGACCGACGTGAGGGAACGGGTCGCCCGGCTGCTCGCCGAGCACGACCCCGCCCGCACCGACCGGCTCGCCTTCCTGCGGGCCCGCTTCGACGCCGGCCTCGCCTGGGTGCACTTCCCGGTCGGCCTCGGCGGACTCGCCGCACCGCGCGCCCACCAGGTGCTGGTCGACGAGGAGTTGGCCGCCGCCGGCGCGCCCGACAACGACCCCCGCCGGATCGGCATCGGCCTCGGCATGGCCGCCCCGACCGTCCTGCGCTACGGCACCGAGGAGCAGCAGCACCGCTTCCTGCGCCCGCTGTGGACCGGCGAGGAGGTCTGGTGCCAGCTGTTCAGCGAGCCCGGCGCCGGCTCCGACCTGGCCGCCCTCGCCACCCGGGCCGTCCGCGACGGCGACGGGTGGGTGGTCAACGGCCAGAAGGTGTGGACCTCCAGCGCCCACACCGCCCGCTGGGCCATCCTGGTCGCCCGCACCGACCCCGACGTGCCCAAGCACGCCGGTATCACCTACTTCGTCTGCGACATGACCGACCCGGGCGTGGAGGTCCGGCCGCTGCGCCAGATCACCGGCGAGGCCGAGTTCAACGAGGTCTTCCTCACCGACGTACGGATCCCCGACACCCACCGGCTCGGCCCGGTCGGCGACGGCTGGCGGGTCGCCCAGACCACCCTCAACAACGAGCGGGTGGCCATCGGCGGCCAGGCGATGCCCCGCGAGGGCGGCATGATCGGCGTGGTCGCCCGCACCTGGCGCGACCACCCCGAACTGCGCACCCCCGACCTCCACCAGCGCCTGCTGGGGAGCTGGGTCGACGCCGAGGTCGCCCGGCTCACCGGCGAACGGCTGCGCCAGCAACTCGCCTCCGGCCAACCGGGACCGGAGGGCGCCGCGATGAAGCTCTCCTTCGCCCGACTGGCCCAGGAACTGAGCGGCCTCGAGGTCGAACTGCTCGGCGAGGACGGCCTCGAGTACGACGACTGGTCCATGCGCCGGCCCGAGATCGTCGACTTCACCGGCCGCGAGGCCGGCTACCGCTACCTGCGCGCCAAGGGCAACTCCATCGAGGGCGGCACCTCGGAGATCCTGCGCAACATCATCGCCGAGCGGGTGCTCGGGCTGCCGGCCGAGCCGCGCGGCGACAAGGACCTGCCGTGGAAGGAGCTGCCGCGATGAGTGGTGAGGTGGATCTGCTGTACTCCGAGGTCGAGGAGGAGCTGCGGGCGAGCGTACGGGCCCTGCTGGCGCGGAAGGCGTCGGCGGAGGCGGTGCTCGGCCGCTGCGAGTCGGCCGAGCCGTACGACCCGGCGCTGTGGCGGGCCCTCGCCGCGGACCTCGGTCTCGCCGGACTCGCCGTCCCGGAGGCGGACGGCGGGGCGGGCGCCGGCTGGCGCGAAGTCGCCGTGGTGATGGAGGAGTTGGGGCGCAGCGCGGCGCCGGTGCCGTACCTCGGCGGTGCGGTGCTGGGCACCGCGGCGCTGCTGGCGGCCGGTGGCGGCGGACTGCTGCCCGATGTCGCCGGCGGGCGGCGGGTGGCGGTGCTCGCCGTCCCGCTGACCAGCGGTCCGGGCGCCGCCCTCCCGGCGACGGTGGCCGCGGACGGCGCCGGGGTGCTGCGGGGGCGGGTGACGTCGGTGGCCGATGCCCTCGTCGCGGACGTGCTCCTGGTTCCGGCCCGGGACGCGGACGGGGTCGCCGGGCTGTACGCCGTGGCGGCGGGCGACGTGGAGATCGTCCGGCGGACGTCGCTGGACCTGACCCGGCCGGTGGCGCACGTGCTGCTGGACGGCGCGCACGGGCAGTTGGTCGCGGCCGGGGAACTCGCGGAGGCCGCGGTACGGCGGGCGCTGCTGGTCGGGGCCGGGATGCTCGCCTCCGAGCAACTGGGCATCGCGGAGTGGTGCCTGGCGACGACCGTCGCGTACGTGAGGGAGCGGCGGCAGTTCGGCCGGGCGGTGGGGTCGTTCCAGGCGCTGAAGCACCGGCTGGCGGACCTGTGGCTGGAGGTGGTCGGCGCGCGGGCGGCGGCGCGGTACGCGGCCGCCACGCTGGCGGCCGACGATCCGGACGCGGAGGTCGCCGTGGCGGTGGCGCAGGCGTACTGCGGGGCGCTCGCGGTGCGGGCCGCAGAGGAGTGCATCCAGCTCCACGGCGGCATCGGGATGACCTGGGAGCACCCGGCCCACCTCTACCTCAAGCGCGCCAAGGCCGACCAACTGGCCTTGGGCACCCCGGGCCACCACCGGGCCGAACTCGGCCGACTGGTCGGGGTTCACATGTAGGGGGCGCGAAGAACTGCGCGACCGGCCACATGCTCAGGTAGAGCGATGGCTGGTCGCGCAGTTCCCCGCGCCCCTGAATTCGTGGTCGGCGAGAACTGCGAAGCCGGCCGCTCCCGTGGTCGGCCTCGCAGTTCCCCGAGCCCCGGTGGTTGCCCTAGCCGACCAGTTGGCCCTGGGCACGCCGGGAGCGGCTCGGCCGACTGGTCGGGGTTCACATGTAGGGGCGCGAGGAACTGCGCGACCGACCATCGCTCTACCTCGGCGTATGGCTGGTCGCGCAGTTCCTCGCGCCCCTGGTGGTTGCCCCTAAGGAGTGATCACCACGCGGCCCGTGGTCCGGCCGGCCGCCACGCGGGCGATGGCGGCGGGGGCGGCGGTGAGGGGGAGGCGTTCGCTGACGAGGGGTTTGACGGTGCCCTTGGTGGCGATGTCGGTGAGGTCGCGGTGGCAGCGGGCGACGGCGTCGGGGTCGTGGGTGTTGTAGAGGCCCCAGTGCAGGCCGAGGATGGCGTAGTTCTTGACCAGGGCGTGGTTGAGGCCGGGGGCGGGGATCTGGCCGCCGGCGAAGCCGACGACCAGGATGCGGCCCTCGAAGGCGATGCACTTGGTGGAGCCGGTGTAGGCGTCGCCGCCGACGGGGTCGAAGACGACGTCGGCGCCGCGGCCGCCGGTGGCGGCCTTGACGGCGGCGACGAAGTCCTCGGCGTGCCGGTCGATGACCAGGTCGGCGCCCAACGCCCTTGCGGCTTCGGCCTTTTCGGGGCCGCCGACGACGCCGATGACGGTGGCGCCGGCGGCTTTGCCGAGTTGGACGGCGGCGCTGCCGACGCCACCGGCGGCGGCGTGGACGAGCAGGGTCTCGCCGGGCCGGAGGGCGGCGCGGCGGTGGAGGCCGAACCAGGCGGTCTGGTAGCCGATGTGGAGGGCGGCGGCTTCGGCGTCGTCGAGGGCGTCGGGGGCGGGGAAGGCGCCGGCGGCGTCCATCAGGGCGTACTCGGCGAAGGCGCCGGCGGGGACGACGGCGGTGCCGAGGACGCGGGTCCCGGCGCGGTCGCCGGAGGCGATCTCGCCGCAGAGTTCGACGCCGGGGGTGAACGGAAGCGGCGGGCGGACCTGGTAGTGGCCGCGGATCATCAGCGCGTCGGGGAAGTTGACGGCGGCGGCGCGGACCTTGACGAGGAGTTGGCCGGGGCCGGGGACGGGCACGGGGGCGTCGTCGACGAGTCGCAGGACGTCCTCGGGCTCGCCGAGTTCGGGGGTCTGCCAGGCCCTCATGCGGTCGCCTCCCGGGCTTCGACGGTCTGCTGGAGCTTGTTCATGCCGGCGAGCCACCGCTCGGGGGTGGTGGCGCGGGCGGCGTAGTAGTCGGCGACCTCGGGGTGCGGGAGGATCAGGAAGCGGTCCTCGGCCATGGCCTCGAGGGTGGTGTCGGCGACGTCGGCGGGTTCGATGGCGGTGGGGGCGAGCAGGACCTGGCCGTGTTCGCCGGTGCCGTCGAGCATCCGGGTGCGGACGCCCTGGGGGCAGAGCGCGTGGACCTTGAGGCCGCGGTGGCGGTAGGTGGCGGCGAGCCATTCGGCGTAGGCGAGGGCGCCGTGCTTGGAGACGGCGTACGGGGCGGAGCCGAGCATGGTGAGCAGGCCGGCGGCGGAGACGGTGGCGAGGAAGCGGCCTTCGCCGCGTTCCAGCCACTCGGGGAGCAGCAGTCGGCTGGCCCGGACGTGGGCCAGGACGTTGACCTCCCAGGCCTGCGCCCAGGCGTCGGGGTCGGCGTCGGCGCCACCGACCGGGGCGACGCCGGCGTTGGCGCAGTAGAGGTCGATCCGGCCGAGGGCGGTGCGGGCGGCGGTGATCAGGGCGGCGACGCCGTCCTCGCTCGCGGCGTCGCCGGGGACGGCGATGCCGTCGACGGCGGTGGCGACGCGGTGGGCGGCGTCGGCGTCGAGGTCGTTGACGACGACCCGGGCGCCGGCGGCGGCGAGCGCGGTGGCGAGGGCGGCGCCGATGCCGTGGCCGGCGCCGGTGACCACGGCGGTGGTGCCGGCGAAGGTGCTCACAGGCCACCACCGAGGGTGACGCCGCCGTCGACGACGAGGGTCTGGCCGGTGATCCAGCCGGCGTCGGAGGAGAGCAGGAAGGCGACGGCGCCGGCGACGTCCTCGGGCAGGCCGAGGCGGCGCAGCGGGTAGGCGGCGGCGACCTTGTCCTCGCGGCCCTCGTACAGCGCCTCGGCAAACTTGGTCTTGACGATGGCGGGGGCGACCGCGTTGACCCGGATGTCGGGGCCGAGTTCGGTGGCCAGCTCGGTGGTGAGGCGGATCAGCGCGGCCTTGGAGACGCCGTACATGCCGATGCCGCTGGAGGAGCGGATGCCGGCGATGGAGGCGACGTTGACCACGGCGCCCCCGTGCTCGCCCATCCAGGCCGCGTGGGCGCGGCGGGTCCAGGCGAGCGGGGCGAGCACGTTGACGGCGAGGATCTTGGCGGCGGCGACCGGGTCGGTGTCCAGGACGGGCCCGTAGATCGGGTTGATGCCGGTGTTGTTGACCAGCAGGTCGAGCCGGCCGAAGGACTCCAGGGTGCGGGTGACGGCCTCCTCCTGGTGGGCGGCGTCGTCGGACTTGCCGGCCACCCCGATCGCGTGGTCGGGGCCACCCAGGTCGCGTACGGCCTCGGCCAGCGTCTCGGGGGTGCGAGCGGTGATGCAGACCTTGGCCCCGCGCTGGACGAGCTCCCGCGCGATGCCGAGGCCGATGCCCCGGCTGGCTCCGGTCACCACGGCCACCTGGCCCTTGAACGACAGTGTCATCGCCGTACCTTTCCAAAGAGTGCAACCTGTGACTAAGCGCTTGCTTAGCATCTGGGCGACGGGCGACACTGTCAACAGCCCGGCAGCCGGGCGCCTTGATCGATCTGCGAGGATTGGGCCCATGACCGACCACGCGACCGCCGAACTGTGGCCCGGGGAACGCACCGAGGCCGCCCGGCGCCTGCTGCTCGCCGCGGTCGAGTCCTTCGCCCGCCGCGGCTTCCACGCCACCACCACGCGGGACATCGCGACCGCGGCCGGGATGAGCCCGGCGGCGCTGTACATCCACTACCCGTCCAAGGCGGCGCTGCTCGCCGAGATCTCCCGGACCGGACACCAGTCCACCCTGGACCTGGTCGAGCGGGCCGAGGCGTCCAGCACCGAGCCGGTGGAGCAGATGCGACGGCTGGTGGAGGAGTTCACCCGCTGGCACGCCCACGGTCACACGGTCGGCCGGATCGTCAACAACGAGCTGCACGCGCTGCCCGAGGAGGACTTCGCGGCCGTCGCCGAGCTGCGGATCCGGATCGAGGAGACGGTGCTGCGGATCATCGCCCGGGGCGTCGACGCCGGCCGGTTCGAGGTGCCCGACCAGCGGACCGCGGCCCGGGCGGTCACCTCGCTCGGCATCGACGTCTCGCGCTGGTACACCGAGCGCAGCAGCGAATCCCCGGAGGAGCTGGGCCGCCGGTACGCCGTCCTGGTGCTGCGGATGCTCGGCGCGGCGGCCGGCTAGGGCCTCTCGTTCGGGTCACGTCGGATCAGCGGGCGGCGTTGGAGTGCGTGGCTCGGCGGTGCGGAGGAGGGAGTCCATGCGGAGCATCGGCGACCGACGACAAGCCGGCGAGGTGCGTGCTCCGGCGACGGGCGCCCGGCGTGATCCGAACGAGAGGCCCTCATGCCTCTGCGGCGGCGCGGGCGGCCGGCCAGGCCTCTGCGGCGGCGCGGGCGGCCGGGGCGTGCTAGCAATGCCCCGAGGGGCGGGGCCGCACGACTCGAGGACCGGAGACCGCGATGTCGCACCACCTGAGCGGGCCGAACCTGCGCTCCCCGCGCGAGGACGCCCGCCTGGACATGACCGACCTGTACGCCTTCTCGGCTCCGGTCGGCCGGACCGTGCTGATCCTGGACGTCCACCCCCTGGCGACCGCCGACAGCGCCGCCTTCCACCCGGACGCGGTGTACCGGATCAACGTGGACACCGACGGCGACCACCGCGCCGACGTGGCCTTCAGCTTCACCTTCACGGACCCGGCGGCCGGGCCGCAGACCATGACCGTGCACCGCGCCGACGGCGCCGCCGCCCAGGACCACGAGGCCGGCGGGACGGTGCTGGCGACCGGGGTGCCGGTCACCCTGGGCGCCGAGGATCAACCGGTCGAGGCCGGTCCGTACCGGGTCGCGGTGGGGCTGCGCAGCGACCCGTTCTTCGCCGACCTGGACGGCATCGTGAACGGGTTCACCTGGACCGGCGTGGACTGGGGGGCGGACAAGAACGTGCTCGGCATCGTGCTGGAACTCCCGGACGCGGAACTCGCCCCGGGGACGGAGCTCGGCCTGTGGGGCCGGGTGAGCCTGCGGGAGGGCGGGCGGCTGGTGTCGGTCGACCGCGGGGCGCACCCCTCGCTGACCGCCTACTTCAACGCCGAGGAGGTCAAGGACGCCTACAACGCGGGCGAGCCGGCCGACGACTGGGCGACCTACCGGGAGCCGTGGATCGCCGCGCTCGAGCACCTCGGCGGCTACACCGGCGACGCGGCCGAGGCGCAGCTGCGGATCGTGCTGCCGGACGTGCTGCACTACGACCGGTCCCGCCCGGCCGGCTACCCGAACGGCCGCACGCTGACCGACGACGTCACCTCGACCCGGCTGTCGATGATCACCAACGGTGCGGTGCCGACCGACCACATCGGTCCGCACACCGATCTGCTGCCGCACTTCCCGTACCTCGGCCGCCCGCACTGACACCCCGGACCACTGCACCGACGCGGAGCACTTCCCAGCCGGGCGATCATTAGGTTAGGCTCACCTAACTTAATGAGGAGGTCCCGGATGCCCGACACCGAGAACGCGCCCACCCCGGCGGAACGGGTGCGCACCCTGCTGGCGAACGCCTCCTCGGTGGTGCTGGACATCCCCGGCGTCGACCTCACCGCCCGACCCGGCCTCCCGCCGCTGGTCGACTGCGCGGTGCTGCCCGACGGCGCCCTCGCCGTCCTGGTCGAGACCGACTCCCCGCTCCACCGGATCGCCGCCATCGCCGCACTGACCCGGCGGGCAGCGCAGTCCGAAGCCCCACCGCATGGCCGGCACGCAGCCCGGGAGGACGCCTGGCAGGACGAGCCGGCCGCCGAGCTGGAGGCCGTCGACGTCGCCCCGGTCGCCCTCCCCCACCGCATCCGCGGCCGCGCCCTCGCCCAGGGCCGGCTCACCCTCCCGGCGCCCGGCGAGCCCTTCGACACGCTCTTCCCCCGGGTCTCCCCCGCCGGACGGACGCAGCTGCGCCTGGAACTCGACCACCTGGCCGTCGACGACCTCCGGGGCTTCGACTGCTGCATCGACCTCGCCGCCTTCACCGCCGCCGCGGCCGACCCGGTCGCCGCCGAGGAGGCCGGGCTGCTCCAGCACCTGGACGCCGCCCACGCCGACCAGCTGGACGACCTCGGCCGCCGGGCCGTCGGCTCCGGCGCGGCGGCCACCTCCTGGGCCGGCCGCGAACCGGTCCGGGTCCGGCCGGTCGCCCTCGACCGCTACGGCCTGCGGGTGCGGATGATCGGCGCCGACGGGAACGCGGAGCTGATGGACGCCCGATTCGACTTCCCCCGCCCGCTGGACGGCCCCGAGCAGCTCCCGGAGGCCATGCACCGCCTGTTCGCGCAGGTCAGGAACTCGGGCTGATCACCGAGAAGAGCCCGCCCTCGCGGTCCGCGACCCGGGCCACCCGCCCGTACGGGGTGTCCACCGGGTCGCCGGCGATCCGGCCGCCGAGCTCCACCGCGCGCTTCACCGCCTCGTCCGTGTCCGTCACCGAGAAGAACACCTCCCAGTGCGGCGCGATGTCCCTCGCCCCGCGCAGCGCCGCCACGCTCCGGCCCTCCGAACGCAGCACCACCCGCTCGTGCTCGTAGCGGACCTCGAAGTGCGACGGGTCGCGGTCGTCCCAGCGGAACACCTCGCCGTAGAAGAGCGCGGCGGCGAACGGGTCGGCGGTACGCAGCTCGATCCAGACCGGGGCGCCCGGCGTCTCCGTCCAGACGTCCTCGCCCGGCTCGCCCTCCCAGACCCCGAAGACGGCGCCGAACGGGTCCGCCGCCAGCGCGAGCCGACCGGCGTCGAAGCGCAGCGGGCCGACCGCCAGGGTGCCGCCGCGCTCGCGGATCGCCTCGCCCACCCGGTCGGCGCTCTCGGTGCCGAAGTAGGTGGTCCAGGCGACCGGCGGCTGCCAGTCCCCCGCGACCACGCCGAGCCCGGCCACCTCCACCCCGTCCACCACGGCCCGCAGGTACGGCCCCCACCGGTCCGGCCCCGCCTCGAACGTCCACCCCAGCAGCGGACCGTAGAAGGCCCTCGCGGTGTCGAGATCACGGGCCATCAGGCTGACCCAGCACGGCGCGGCCGCAACGCAGCGCACCCGGACCGTCTGCTCACCCATCCGCGAAGTCTCCTTCCGAGGTCACCGTCGGCTCTGCACAGAGCCTAGGCCCTCTCGTTCGGGTCACGTCGGATCAGCGCGCGGGCTGTGCCGGGCCACCGGGCGCCGCTCGGGAGGGCGGACGCGGCGCGGCGGGTGGAGGGGGACGCGGCCCGGGTGCGATCGTCGGCGGGGATTCGGTGGAACCGGGCATTCGGTGGAAGGAGTACGGGTATGGACACCACTCACGTCATCCTGGGGGCGAGCCTGGCCGGCGCCAAGGCGGCCGAGGCACTGCGCGCGGAGGGCCACCAGGGCCCGATCGTGCTGATCGGCGAGGAGCCTGACCGCCCGTACGAACGGCCGCCGCTCTCCAAGGGCTACCTCCTGGGCAAGACCGAACGCGAGAAGATCTTCGTGCACCCGGCCGGCTGGTACGCCGAGCACGGCGTCGACCTGCGGCTCGGCACCGCGGCCACCGCACTGGACCTGGCCGCCCGCACGGTCACCCTCGCCGACGGCGAGCGGGTCGGCTTCGGGAAGCTGCTGCTGGCGACCGGTGCCTCGCCGCGCCGGATCCCGGTGCCCGGCGGGGACGCCGAGCACGTGCTCTACCTGCGCCGGGTCGGCGACAGCGAGCGGCTGAAGGCGGCGTTCCGGCCGGGCGCCCGGGTGGTGGTGGTCGGCGCCGGGTGGATCGGGCTGGAGACCGCGGCGGCGGCCCGCGCCGCGGGCTGCGAGGTGACCGTGCTGGAGGTGGCCGAGCTGCCGCTGCTGCGGGTGCTCGGCCGGGAGGTGGCGCAGGTCTTCGCCGACCTGCATCGGGCGCACGGTGTGGAGCTGCGCTTCGGCGTGCAGGTCGCGGCGATCCGCACCGACGGGGTGCAGCTGGGCGACGGCACCGTCGTCCCGGCGGACGCCGTGGTGGTGGGCGTGGGCATCGCCCCGAACACCGCGCTGGCCGCCGACGCCGGACTGACCGTGGACAACGGCGTGCGCACCGACGCGCACCTGCGCACCTCGCACCCCGACGTGTTCGCCGCCGGCGACGTGGCCAACGCCGACCATCCGGTGCTGGGCCGGCCGATCCGGGTCGAGCACTGGGCCAACGCGCTCAACCAGCCTGCGGTGGCGGCCCGTTCGATGCTCGGACAGGACGCCGTGTACGACCGGGTGCCGTACTTCTTCACCGACCAGTACGACCTCGGCATGGAGTACACCGGGTACGTCGAACCGGGCGGCTACGACCGGGTGGTGTTCCGCGGCGACGTGGCGGGGCGGGAGTTCGTCGCGTTCTGGCTGGACGCCGAACGCCGGGTGCTGGCCGGCATGAACGTCAACGTCTGGGACGTCACCGACCCGATCCGCGCCCTGGTCTCCTCCGGCCGCCCGGTCGACCCGGACCGCCTCGCCGACCCCGCCGTCCCGCTGAACGAACTGCCCTGACCCGGCCGGAGGCCCGCCGACGCACTCGGGCGCCGTACGGAACCGCCTTGCGCCGGCCCGGCCGGACGGGGTGGGATGCGTACGGCGCCCGGGTGGTCGGTCCCCGCGTCGCGCCGGCGTCCTGCCGAACGGCCGACGGGGAACGGGGGGACGCGATGGCGGGCGGATGGCTGCCACCGGCGGGCGCGCCGCGGCTGCTGGCGACGGCGCAGTTGACCAACGCGGTGGGCGACGGCGCGTACCTGGTGTGCTCGGCGCTGTACTTCACCCGGGTGGTGGGGCTGTCGCCGGGCGGGATCGGCCTCGGCCTCACCCTCGCCTGGGCGGTCGGCGCGTTCGCCGGGGTGCCGCTCGGGCATCTCGCCGACCGTCGCGGGCCGCGCGGTACGGCCGCCGCCCTGGCGGTGGCGACGGCGGTCACGGTGGCCGCCTTCCTGCTGGTCCGCTCCTTCCCCGGGTTCCTGCTGGCGGCCGTCGGCTACGCCTGCGCCCAGACCGGTCTCTCCGCCGCCCGGCAGGCGCTGCTCGCCGGCCTGGTGGAGCCCGAACGCCGCACCGGGGTACGGGCGTTCCTGCAGTCCACGGTGAACGCCGGGCTCGCCGTCGGCGCCGCGCTCGGCGGCGTCGCCCTGCACCTGGACACCCGGGCCGCGTACCTGACCGTGCTGGGCGTGGACGCGCTGGCCTTCCTCGGCTCGGCCGCACTGCTGCTGCGGCTGCCCGCCGTGCAGCCGGTGGCGGCGGAGCCGGGCGCGCCGCGGCTGGCGGTGCTGCGCGACCGCCCGTACGCGCTGGTGGCGCTGATCAACGCGGTGATGCTGCTCTACATGCCGCTGCTGTCGCTGATCCTCCCGCTGTGGATCGTCGGGCGGACCGCCGCACCCGACTGGCTCGCCGCCGGACTGCTGGTGCTCAACACGCTGAGCGTGGTGGTCTTCCAGGTGCGGGTGGCGCGCGGGGTGAAGGGACTGGCCTCGGCGGCCCGGTACGTGCGGTGGGCCGGGGTGCTGCTCGGGCTGTCCTGCGCGGGCTTCGCGCTCTCCGCCGCCGGGCACAGCGGCTGGACGGCCGCCGCGGTGCTGCTGGCGGCCGGCGCCGTGCAGGTGCTCGGCGAGATGATGCTGGCCTCCGGCGCCTGGGAGATCGGCTTCGGCCTGGCGCCGGCCGACCGGCAGGGCCAGTACCAGGGCTTCTTCGGCACCGGGGTGGCGCTCGCCAGGATGCTGGGACCGGCCCTGCTGACCACCGTGGTGCTCGGCTGGGGACCGCCCGGCTGGCTGGCGCTCGGCCTGGTCTTCGCGCTCGCGGGCACCGCCATGGCGCCTGCCGTCCGCCGGGCCGAACGCACCCGCGACGCCGACCCGGCCGCGGACCTCGCGGCCGGTCGGGAACGCCTGGTGGGCAGCTGACGGTGCGGCCGCCGGAGCGGCAGGCGGATCAGCCCGCGTTCTCGCTCACGCCGGCGGGTAGTCGGGAACGGTCGCGCCCTCCTTGAGCTCCCCGTGGGCCTTGGTCAGCAGCTGCATGGCGAGGTCGTTCAGCGCCCGCGCGCCGGCCACCTCCTCGCCCACGCGCAGCTGCGGGCTGTCGGCGTGGTGTCGGGTGCTGTAGCCGTGACCGCGGACCTCGGTGCCGTCCGCGAGGCGCACCATCGCGGCGGCCTTGGTCCGGTCGCCGTCCTCCGCGAACTCCATCTCGATGTGCCATCCGACGAGCGTCCTCATGGCCGCCACCTCCTGGGGGTGCGGGTTTCCTGGGCCTTTCCGGCCCTTCCAGCGTGCGCCCGCCACCCCCGGCGGGCCACTTTGCCCCGAGCCCGGCCGGTCAGAGCCTGGGCTCGGGCGGCTGCGCCTCGCGGCCGGCGGCCACCGCGGTCTCCACCGGTCGGCAGCTCTCCTCGCCCGTGTCGGCGTGCACCACCCGCAACGTCTTCTGCGGGCCGCCCGGTTCGACGCGCTGCGCATGGCCGCAGCGCGGGCAGAGCAGCGGGATCTTCGTCATGGCACCGCCCACGCGCCCGCCGGCCGGACCGCCGCGCCGCACGTGGCCTCCTCCCTTCCCAGTGTGCGCCCCGGCCGCCCGGCGCGACGCCCGGGAAAACCGCTCGCCGCGCGGGCCCGGGCCGCGCAGACTGCCGCGATGACCAGCTTCCGCACCCACCGGCGCCGGGTCCTCGACCCCGCCCTGCCCCCGTACCGGCGGCTCTCCGCCCTGCGGACCTGCCTGACCTGCTTCGCCCCGTACGGGCTGCGCGGCACGTACCACCACCTGACCCTGAGCGCCCGGATCCCCCGCGACCTCGGCGACGACCCGCAGTCGCTGGCCCGCGCGGTGGAGGAACTGCACGAGGCACGGGAGCTGTGGCGGGCCCACGCCGAGCGGTGGATCGCCGGGCGCCGCACCGAGAAGCGGCTCGGCCGGCGCGGCACGCGGCCCGGGGAGCCGTGGTGGTCGGCCGGGCCGTTCCCGGTGGCGTGGGCGGACCCGACCGTCCACCCGCCGCTCGACCTGCCCGCGTACGTGCGGCGGCGGATCGCCCTGGCCGACGGTGCGGACCTGCCCGGGTGCCCGCACTGCGGCGACGAGCGGGATCCCGGCCTGCGGGCCACCGGCCACGGCTTCGTCGAATGGTGCCGCGGCTGCCGGGTGGAACGGCGCCCCTGCCCCTGCGGCCGTCAGCACCACCCGGGGGACACGGAGGCGGCCTGGCCGGCGATCTGGCGCCGGGAGCACGTGGGCGGCCCGGGGGACGGGGAGCAGGTCAGGCGTGGGTGGGGACGGTGACCAGGAGCCGGCCGGTGTCGAGGGTGCGGACCTCGAAGTGGTCGATGGCGGACGGCGCGAGGGCGGTGCCGCCGGCGGTGTGCAGGGTGCTGGAGGTGTAGCCGGCGGGCGGGACGGCCCAGGTGGTGACCGTCTGGCGCTCGCCCGCGGGCGAGACCGCGACCAGGTCGCAGGTGAGCGGGCCGTTCACGTTGGAGAGCGCCAGGGTGATCTGGCTGCCCCAGGTCTTCGCGGTGACCCCGACCTGGGCCGAGACACCGGTCGCGGCATCGGTCGCACTGAACTGCTGCGCCGCGACGGCGACCTGGGCCGGCGCCTGGGTGAGCGCCCAGGTCGCGGCCGGACCGCCGAACGCGATCAGCGCGGCGCACGCCGCGAGGACCAGGCGGCGGACGCGGCTGCGCCGCCTGGTGGTACTGACCTCGGCGATCAGCCGGTCCAGCAGCTCGGGTCCGGGCGCGGGTGCGGGCACTGATGCTGATGCGCCGGGGGCGCCGGCCGCCGACTCGGCGCGGGACTCGGCGAGTTCGGCGAGCAGCGGGGTCAGGCCGGAGAGTTCGTCGACCTCGGCGGCGCAGCGCGTGCAGCCGGCCAGGTGGGTCTCGAACCGCTGCCGGTCGTCCGGGTCGAGGACGCCGAGGACGTACGCGCCGACGTCGACGTGGTCGTCGCGGTCGTCCGGGTGCGCGTGGTACGGCGTCACGATGTCACTCCTCGTTCCTCGAGCGCGAGCTTCAACGCTCTCAGCGCATAGAAGATCCGGGACCGAACCGTACCCGGCGGGACGCCGAGCAGGGCGGCCGCCTCGTTGACGGTCCTGCCCTTCAGGTAGGTCTCGACGATCACCGTGCGGTGGGCCTCGGTGAGGTCGTCGAGCGCCTCGGAGATGGTCATCAGCCGCAGCGCCCGCTCGAGTTCGTCCTCGGCGGGCAGCAGCTCGAGCGGGGCCGGGTCGACCTCGTGCGGGCGGGCCCGGCTGCTGCGGTGGTTGTCGATCACGATCCGCCGGGCGACCGTGACCAGCCAGGGGCGCAGGTTGCCCTGCCCGGCGTCCAGGTGGTCGATGTTGCGCCAGGCGCGCACCAGCGTCTCCTGCACCACGTCCTCGGCGCGCTGCCGGTCGCCCGCGACCAGTCGCAGCACGAAGCCGAACAGTGGCCCCGCGTGGTCGCGGTAGAGCGCCCGCATCAGCTCCTCGTCCGTGCCGGCGCCGCTGGGACGGGCGGCCCGGTCGGAGGGGCCCCAGGTACGGGGATGCTCGGCCACGGCGCCATCCTTGCGCACCTGTACCTCCAGGTCGAGACGGTCCGTTCTCGGCCCTCGCGTCCCGCCCGCCACGGCCGGACGCTCCGGGCCGCCGCCTCAAGTCGGAGGCGGTTGCTGTCGATAACCACAGGGGTGCGGCGCGGGCGCCCGCGCCGCACCCACCCGGCCGGCGGATCGGTACCGGCCGGGCCCGGCGGCCCGGTACCGACGGCGCCGGCGGTCTGCGGCCGGCGGCCGGACCGGGCTCTCAGTAGCCGTAGCCGCCCCCACCGGTGCTCGGGCTCGCGGGCTGGGACGCGGCCATCGCCTTGCCGCCGGTGGGTGTCGCGGCGAACCAGATGCCCATGACGCCCTGGCCCTTGGTGTCGCCGGGCTTGCTGTCGGCCCCGTAGCGGTACAACGGCCAGCCGTTCAGGGTGAGTTGCTTGCTGCCGTCGGACCGGGTGACGGTGGACACCAGCTTGCTGTCGATGCCCTTGAGCTGCGAGGTGTCACCGCCGGCCAGGGCCGGCGGCCAGGTACTGGCGCAGGTCCCGGTGCAGTTGGACATGGACGGGCTCGCGGTGTCCTTGTCGAACCGGTACAGCGTGAACCCGTTGCCGTCGGTGACGACGGTGCCGAGCGAGGTCGTGGTCGTGGTCATCAGCGCCGGCTTGCCGCTGTTCGGCGTGGACGGCGTGCCGGTGGACGGAGAGGAGGGCGCGGCGGGCGCGCTGCTCGCCGGCGGGTTGGAGGGCTGGCCGGTCGGCGACGAGCCGGACGAGCCGCACGCCGCGACGAGGGCGGTGGCGGCCAGGCCGGAGGCGACGGCGAGGGCGAGACGGCTGTTCCTGGGCATGGCGGGTTCCCCACGGACCTGGGCGGCAGTGGCTTGGGGAGCCTTCCGGCTCCCCGGGTGGCGCGAACGCCCGTTCCCCCTTGGGTACGGACCGGACGGGCGGAGCGTTCAAGGCGCCGCGGATTTCCTGCGGAATAGCGCGGCGGCCGGTGCGGTTGACGCGTCCGACAGAGCTTGCGAAGGGCAGGTGGAAGCTGTGAGCACGGTCGAGCTGACCAAGGACAACTTCGACGACGTGGTCGAGGGTCCGGACGGCAAGGAGTTCGTCCTGATCGACTTCTGGGCGGCCTGGTGCGGGCCGTGCCGGTCGTTCGCGCCGGTCTTCGAGCGCGCGTCCGAGAAGCACCAGGACCTCACCTTCGCCAAGGTCGACACCGAGGCGCAGCAGGAGCTGGCGGCCGCGTTCGAGATCCGGTCGATCCCGACCCTGGCGATCATCCGCGAAGGGGTGCTGGTGTTCGCACAGCCCGGCGCGCTGCCGGAGCAGGCGCTGGACGACCTGATCAGCCAGGCCCGCGCGCTGGACATGACCGAGGTGCACGCCAAGGTCGCCGCCCAGAAGGCGGCCGGCTGACCCACCGGCCCGCTGTCCGGGTACGCCGTCCGGTCGGGATCATCGGAGCAGGGAGCATGATCGTTCCGTCGTAGACTTCACGGAATGAACGATGCGATCGAACTGGTGATCTTCGACTGCGACGGCGTGCTGCTGGACAGCGAGCGGCTGGCGGTACGGGTGGACGCGGTGGTCCTGGCCGCCCTCGGGTGGGAGCTGACCACCGAGGAGATCGTCCACCGCTTCGTCGGCCGCTCGCACCGGTCGATGGTCGAGCAGATCGAGGCCCACCTCGGCCGGCGCCTCCCGGACGGCTGGGAGGACGAGTTCCAGCACCTCTACGACGAGGCCTTCGCCAACGAACTCGCGCCGGTCGACGGCATCGTCGAAGCCCTGGACCGGATCACCCTCCCGACCTGCGTCGCCTCCAGCAGCAGCCACCCGCGCCTGCGGACCACCCTCGGCAGCACCGGCCTGCTGCCGCGCTTCGAAGGCCGGATCTTCAGCGCGAGCGAGGTCGCCCACGGCAAACCGGCCCCCGACCTCTTCCTGCACGCCGCCGCGCGCATGGGCGTCGCCCCCTCCCGCTGCATCGTGGTCGAGGACAGCCGCCACGGCGTGGCCGCGGCCCGCGCGGCGGGCATGCGAGCCCTCGGCTACGCCGGCGGACTCACCCCGGCCGAGTGGCTCCAGGGCCCGGACACCGTCGTCTTCGACGACATGTCCCACCTCCCCACCCTCCTGGGCCAGGTCCCCGCCCACTGACCCGCCCAGCCCCGGGCCACCGCACCTCCCGCCTCCGGCGGGGTCAGCAGACCGAACCGGAAGCACCGCGGCACCTCCCGCGCGCCCAGGCCGGACAGGAGCAGGCGGAACGCCAGCGCGAAGCCACGGCCCTCGAACGCCGCAGTCGGCGGACGCCGCAGGCCCGCCCGGCGCCACCTCACCCCTGCGGCGTGGCTCAGCAGCCCAGGCCGGACAGGAGCAGGCGGAGCGCCAGCTCGAAGCCGCGGTCGTCGAGGCCCGGGCCGCGGTCGGCGGAGGCTTCGAGGGCGCCGGCGAGGGACGGGTAGTCGGGGCGGTAGGTGGCGGTGTCGCGGGTGAAGCCGGCGGTGAAGGTCTCCAGCGCCGAGCCGAGGACGAGGTAGTCGAGTGCGGCGGCGGCTTCGGCGGCGTCCGCGGGGGCGAGGCCGGCGCGGGTGAGTGCGGCGAGCAGGGTGTCGTAGGTGAGCAGCTGGCGGCCGGCCTCGACGCGGCGGCGGGCGAGCAGCGCGATCGTGTTGGGGTGGCGCAGGAAGACGGCGCGGTAGCCGCGGGCGTAGGCGGCGAGGCCGGTGCGCCAGTCGGGGTCGTCGAGCGGGGTGAGGTCGATCTCGGCGTTGACCAGTTCGGCGACCGCGTCGAGGAGTTCGTCCTTGCCGTCGACGTGGTTGTAGAGCGAGGCGGCCTTGACGCCGAGGCGGTCGGCAAGGGCCCGCATGGTGAGGCCGCCGGGGCCGTCCTCGTCGACCACGGCGAGGGCCGCCCTGGCGATGATCTCCCTGCTCAGCAGTGCCCTGCTCGGTCGCCCCACGCCCCCGCCCTCTCCGGCTCGGCCGCGGCCCGGTCGGCCGCGGGCCCACGTTACAGCCTGGTGTCGACCCCTTCCGTTACCGGTGGGCAGCGACTACGGTCCCCGACTAACAAAGTTAGTTTTAGTCGAACCGCAAGGTGGCCCGACATGAACGACGTCCCGCAGAGGACCGACAGCGACCGGCTGGCAGCCCTCGGCTACCACCAGGAGCTGCGCCGCAGCCTCGGTGTGCTCGGCAACATCTCCATGGGCTTCGCCGTGGTCTCCCCCGTGGTGGGCCTGTACGCCGTGGCCCAGGTCGGCATGGCCGTGGACGGCGGCGCGTGGGTGTGGGCGCTGCCGGTGTGCCTGCTCGGCCAGCTGCTGGTGGTCGGGGTGTACTCCGAGCTGGCGTCGCAGTGGCCGCTGGCCGGCGGCGCGTACCAGTGGAGCCGTCGACTGGCCGGACCGTCGTTCGCCTGGATGACCGGCTGGATGTGGCAGTTCGCGGTGATGTTCGCCAACACCACGGTCGCGTACCTGGCCGCGCCCTGGTTCTTCGCGCTCTTCGGCGCCACCCCGACCCCGCCGCAACTGGTGCTGACGGCGGTCGGGTTC
This sequence comes from Kitasatospora cinereorecta, assembly GCF_024172095.1. Taxonomy (GTDB): domain Bacteria; phylum Actinomycetota; class Actinomycetes; order Streptomycetales; family Streptomycetaceae; genus Kitasatospora; species Kitasatospora cinereorecta. Next base: position 499,040 of record NZ_JAMZDX010000005.1, read on the forward strand.
ATGCTGTGCTGCACGCTGGTCAACGCGTACGGGATCAACCTGCTGCGCGGGTTCGTGTCGCTGGGCATCGCCGCCGAGGCCGTCGCCTCGGTCGGCGTGGGACTGGCGCTGCTGCTGTTCTTCCGGGTGCACGGCTTCGGGCTGCTGCTGGACACCCTGGACGCGCCGGCCGCCACCGGCAGCAGTGACGTGATGTCCTTCCTGGCGGTGATCGCGGTCGGCGGCTGGGCGTTCATCGGCTTCGACGCCTGCGTGTCCACCGCCGAGGAGACCAAGGACGCGGCCCGCCAGGTGCCGCGGGCGATGCGCTGGGCGCTGCTGAGCGTCGGTGCGGTGGTGGTGCTGAACGCGGTCTCGGTCGCGCTGGCCCACCCGGATCCGGCCCGGGTGGTCGCGGGCACCGACCTCGATCCGGTGACCACCGCGGTCACCACCGGCTTCGGCGACTGGTCGGCCAAGCCGTTCGTGGTGGTGGTGCTGGTCAGTTTCACCGCCTGCCTGATGGCCTCGCAGGGCGGCGCGGCCCGCGGCCTCTACTCGCTCGCCCGGGACGGCGTCTTCCCGTTCGCCGCGCAGGTGCGCCGGATCAACCGGCACAAGGCGCCGATCGGCGGACTGGTGGCGGCGACGCTGATCAGCTGTGCGGCGCTGCCGCTGGGGCTGGAGTCGACCGCCATCGGCAGCCTGATCACCTTCGGCACCGCGGCGACCTTCCTGCCGTTCTTCCTGCTCTGCGTGGCCGCCCTGGTCGCCCGCCTGCGCGGCACCTGGCGTCCGGCCGGCGAGGTCTCGTACGGCCGCTGGGGTACCCCGCTGAACGTGCTGGCGGTGCTGTGGACCGGCCTGGAGGTGGCCAACATCTGCTGGCCGCGGGCCGTACTGGCGCCGCCCGGCGCGCCCTGGTACCAGGTGTGGGCCGCGCTGCTGGGCACCGGCGTGGTGACCGTGGCCGGTGCGGCGTACCTGCTGGTCAAGCGCCCGCAGCGGCTGATGCGCGACGGCGACCCGGGCGAGGGCCGGACCGACGAGCTGGCGCCCGCCGTGCTCTGAGCCCCGCCCCGACCGGACCCACCACGCCGCACCCGCCGCACCCGCCGCGCCGGGCGCCGACAGCCGCGAACTCCGCGGCCGGTGCCCGGCGCGGTGACGTGCGGCGGCGGGGCGGGCGGAGCAGACTGGCGCCCGGGGACCGTCCGTTCGCCGAGCCAGGTGGGAAAACGCCATGCCCGAGGTGCTGTTGGCCGTAGGGACCCAGAAGGGACTCTTCCTGGGGCGCAGCCCCGACCGGAAGGCGTGGGAGTTCACCGGCCCGCACTTCCCGATGAACGCGGTGTACTCGGTGGGCGTCGACCGCCGGGGCGGCCGGGTCCGGCTGCTGGCCGGCGCCGACAGCAGCCACTGGGGCCCGTCGGTGTGGTGGTCGGACGACCTGGGCGCGAACTGGCGGGAGCCAGACAAGCCCGCGGTGAAGTTCCCCGAGCAGACCGGCGCCTCGCTGGAGCGCGTCTGGCAGCTGCACCCGGCGGGGCCGGAGGCGCCGGACGTGGTGTACGCGGGCACCCAGCCGGCCGCGCTGTTCCGCTCGACGGACCGCGGCGAGACCTTCTCGCTGGTCGAGGCGCTCTGGGAGCACCCGCAGCGCTCCGAGTGGAACGCCGGCTTCGGCGGCCAGGGGCTGCACACCATCGTCACCGACCCGCGCGACCCGGCGGCACTCACCGTCGCGGTCTCCACCGGCGGCGTGTACCGCTCGCAGGACGGCGGGGCGAGCTGGGAGCCGTCCAACGCCGGGATCCGGGCGCAGTTCCTGCCGGACGAGTACCCGGAGTTCGGCCAGTGCGTGCACAAGGTCGCGGTGGACGGCGGCGACCACGACCGCCTGTACCTGCAGAACCACGGCGGCGTCTACCGCAGCGACGACGCCGGGCACAGCTGGTCCTCGATCGCCGACGGGCTGCCCGCCGAGTTCGGCTTCGGGCTGGCCGCCCACCCGCGCACGCCGGGCACGGCGTACCTGTTCCCCCTGGAGGCGGACTACGCGCGGATGCCGGTCGGCCACCGCTGCCGGGTCTTCCGCACCCGGGACGCCGGCGGGAGCTGGGAGCCGCTCTCCGTCGGACTGCCCACCGAGGACCACTACGGCGTGGTGCTGCGCGACGCGCTCTGCACCGACGACGCCGACCCGGCCGGGGTGTACTTCGGCAACCGCAACGGCGAGGTGTACGGCTCCGCGGACGAGGGGGACAGCTGGACGCTGCTCGCCTCGCACCTGCCGGACGTGCTGTGCGTACGCGCCGCCGCGCTGCCGTAGGGCACACCCGCCCCCGGGGCATCCCTGCGGGGGCCGATCAGAATGCCGCCGACGAAAGGTGACGAACCGCCATGACCCTCTCCATCCGCAATCAGATCCCCGGCACGGTCTCCTCGGTCACCGAGGGCGCGGTGATGGCCACCGTCCGGGTCCGGGTGGCGGCCGGGCAGGAGCTGACCGCCGCGGTGACGCTGGACGCGGTGAAGGAGCTCGGCCTGGCGCCGGGCAGCGCGGTGCGCGCGCTGGTGAAGGCCACCGAGGTCGCGCTGGCCACCGGGCCGGTCGCCGGGGTGTCGATCCGCAACCAGCTGACCGGTACGGTCGCGTCGGTGTCCACCGGCGGGGCGATGGCGGCGGTCCAGGTCGTGATGGACGGCGGTGGCGAGCTGACCTCGGCGATCACCGCCGACGCGGCCGCCGAGCTGGTGCTGACGGCCGGTACGCCGGTGGTGGCGCTGATCAAGTCGACCGAGGTGTCGCTGGCCTCGGCATGACCGGCTCCGGGGCCGGGCCGAGCCAGACCTCGGTGATCGCGCTGATGTAGCGCGCCCCGCAGTGGTCGGCCGGGACGACCAGCTGCGGCCCGGCCTCGTCCAGCGGGGCGCCGTCGATGCTGGTGGCCAGCAGGATCTGCTGGCCACCGAACTCCGGGTCGATCTCCGCCCAGGAGAGCACCGCGCAGTGCCCGTCCGCGCCGGTGACGGTCAGCAGGAAGCGCAGGCGCTGCTTGCGGCCACTGAGGTCGACCCGGGGCCGCGCGGCGCACAGCACGTCCCACAGCTTCGGCCCCTCGAAGCCGTGGCGCTGCTCGCCGCTGCCCAGGCAGTCGAAGCTGACCTGCACCCGGTGGGCCGGCAGCTCCCGCAGCTGCGCCACGGTCAGCTCCACCGGCTCCTCCAGCCGGCCGTGGATCCGCACGGTGCGACTCCTTCCCGGGCCGCGCCCTGCGACCCGCGAGGGGTGGTACCCACGCCACCTCGCAGATACCCCGATGTCGCGCGAATTTCACCGGCATCTGCGATGAATGGCAGCCATTCCCCCTGGCAGTTGCCACCTCCCGCGCAACCGTGCGGACGACCGGCTCCGACCGGCGGACAGACCTCGCGAACTGGTCGATCACCCAAGGAAACCGTCACCGACTCCCCTGGCATTTACGATGCTTGAGCACACGATTGCCTCGCTTTAGCGAGGGACGGCCAGGAGCGAGAACATATGATCGTCGGAGACCTGCTGGAGCTGGACGACCTGCACATCGGGGTGGCCTGGGCCACGCCCGAGCTGCTCGGCCGCCAGGTCACCGGGGTGACCTCCACCGACCTCCAGGACCCGGCGCGCTACCTGCAGCGCGGCGAGCTGGTCCTCACCGGGCTGGTGTGGTGGCGGCCCGAGGACGCCTCGGCCGCCGTCCGGTTCGCCACCTCGCTGCGCAGCGCCCGGGTCGCGGCCCTGCTGGCCGGCGAGGGCACCCACGGGGCGGTGCCGGCCGAACTGGTCACCGCCTGCCGGACCCACGGCATCCCACTGCTGTCGGTGCCCGCCGGCACCAGCTTCCGCGCCGTCACCGACCGGGTCTACCTGCGACTGTGGGGCGACCTGCAGGCCCGCACCCAGGGCGCCGCCGCGGTGCCGGAGACCGTCCGGCGGGACCTGGTCGGGCTGCTGCACGCCGGGGCCGACGCCACCGAGGTGCTGGCCCGGGCGGTGACCCGGCTGGGCCTGCCCGACTGCTCGCTGACCACGGCCGGCGGCCGGCCGCTGGGCAGTTCCGCCCCGGACACCGCCCGGCCACCGGACACCGCCCGGCCGCCGACCGCGTCCGGCGCAGCGGGAAAGGGCGGGCCGGCCGCGATCCCGGTCGGGCCGCGCGGCGACTCCCCGTTCGACGGCTGGCAGCTGCACCCGCACGCCGAGCCGGACGCCGCCGAGGTGACCCTGCTGCACGGACTGGCCGAACTCCTGGCCCCGCTGGCCGTACGGGCCCGGGCGACGGCGGCGGCGCAGCGCCAGACCGCCGTCCGCGCGGTGGAGCTGATCGAACAGGGCGGCGGGCCGGGCCTGCCGGACGCGCTGGCCGCCTGCGGCCTGCCGGAGGGGCGCCCGCTGACCCCGGTGACCGCGCGGATCTCCGGCGGTTCGGCGACCTGGGCGGCGGCCGCGCTGGCCGAGGCGCTGCACGGCACCGGCGCGCCCTTCGTCGCAGCCCCGGACGGCCGGGGCGGCGCCACCGGCCTGGCGGCGGCACCGGCCGCCGCGGTCACCGCCGCGCTGCGCGCCGCCCGTCCGCAGCTCCAGGCCCGGCTGGGGGCCCGCCAGGAGCTGTGCGCCGGGGTCGGGCCCGCGGCGCCGACCGAGGCGTCAGCACTGCGCGCGGCCCTGGTGCAGGCCGGGTACGCGCTGGAGTCGCGGGTCGGCGGGCCGGTCGGCTGCAGCGGCGAACTGGACTCGCTCGGCGCACTGCTGCGCGGCATCCCGGCCGAGGTGACCGCCGCCTTCCACGGCCGCCTGCTGGCCCCGCTGGCCGCCCACGACCGCGGCAACAGCGTCTCGCTGCTGGGCACCCTGGCGGCCTTCCTGGACCACGACTGCTCCTGGTCGCGGACGGCCGGGGCGCTGCACGTGCACGTCAACACGGTGCACTACCGGGTGCGGCGGATCGAGGAGCTGACCGGTCGCAGCCTGGCCCGGCTCTCGGACCGGCTCGACCTGCGGGCCGCGTTGCTCTGCACCCCTGCGGGCACCCGGTGATCCCCTCCGGGCACCCCGGGTTCAGCCGTCGGTGGCGCGCAGCCGGTCGCTGACCGTGCCGAGGCTGTCGGCGAGGCCGGTGAGCTGTTCGGGGGTGAGCACGTCGATCAGCGCCGCGCGGACGGCGGCGACATGGCCGGGCGCCGCTTCGCGCAGCACCCGCCAGCCCTCCTCGGTGATCTCGGCGAAGACGCCGCGCACGTCGCTGGGACAGGACCGGCGACCCACCAGTCCGGCCTTCTCCAGCTGGGTGATCTGGTAGGTCAGCCCGCTCTTGGAGGTGATCAGCCGGTCGGCCAGGTCGGTCATCCGCAGTGAGCCGTCCGGTGCCGCGGAGAGCTGGACGAGGATCTCGTACTGGGTGTGCGACAGCCCGGCGTCGTCCTTGAGCTGCCGCTCGAGGTGGCGGGCGACCAGGTTGGTGGCGGCGACGAAGCCCCGCCAGGCGGCCATCTCGTTCTCGTTGAGCCAGCGGGGTTCGTCCATGGGGCCATCCTACCCCGGTTGTTCAAATTCGAACTCGGGTGTACCGTCGGAAGCAGAACGGTTCAAATTTGAACCACCAGGAGGACCCGATGAGCACCGCCACCCCGGAGCGCATGCCCGCGCTCTACCTCTCCCACGGCGCCCCGCCGCTCGCCGACGACCCCGTCTGGCCCGGCCAGCTCGCCGCCTGGTCCGCCGAACTGCCCCGGCCGAAGGCCGTCCTGATGGTCTCCGCCCACTGGGAGGAGGCGCCCCTGGCCATCGGCGCCACCACCACCCTCCCCCTGGTGTACGACTTCTGGGGCTTCCCCGAGCACTACTACCGGGTCCGGTACGCCGCTCCGGGCGCGCCCGAACTCGCCGAGAGCGTCCGCAAGCTGCTCCGTACCGCCGGCACGCCCGTGCAGGACGTCCCCGACCGGGGCCTGGACCACGGCGCGTACGTGCCGCTGGTGGAGATGTTCCCCGCGGCGGACGTGCCGGTGCTGCAGATCTCGCTGCCCACCCTGGAGCCGCAGCGGCTGCTGGAGATCGGCCGTCGGCTCGCCCCGCTGCGGGACGAGGGCGTGCTGATCGTCGGCAGCGGCTTCTTCACCCACAACCTGCGGGCCCTCTCCGCCGACGGCCGGGTCACCTCGGTGATGGCCGAGTTCGACGACTGGGGACGGCGCGCGCTGGAGGCCCACGACCTCGACGCCCTGCTCGACTTCGAGCACAAGGCACCGGCCGGCCGGCTTGCGCACCCGCGCACCGAGCACTTCGCCCCGCTGTTCGTCACCCTCGGCGCGGGCGAGGCCGACCTCGGCGCGCAGCGCAGCGTGATCGACGGCTTCTGGATGGGCCTGGCCAAGCGGTCGATCCAACTCGGCTGAGGCGTACGGTCCGTCCTCGGCAGCCGGCAGTCCGTTCTCAGTAGCCGACGGTGAAGCGCTCGCCGAGGTGGCGGGGCTGCTCGATCTCGTCGACCAGGGCCGCCGCGTAGTCGGGGATGGAGATCCGGCTGCGGCCCTCGCCGTCCAGCACCGCGTGGTCGGTGCCGGTGCGGTAGTGGCCGGTGCGCTCGCCCGCCTCCAGCGTCTCGGCCGGGCTGAGCACCGTCCAGCCCAGGTCGGCGACGGTTTCGAGGTAGGCGAGCGCCTCGCCGTGCGCGTGCAGGGTCTGCCGCATCGGCTCCGGCAGCCCCGGCGCGTCCCAGACCCGTACGCCGGGCCGCAGCAGCAGGCTACCCGCGCCGCCGACCACCACCAACCGCGGTGCGTCGCCGCCGAGTTCACGCAGACCGGCGACCAGGGCGTGGGCCGCCGGGGCGACCAGCCGGCCGCCGCCGACCGCGCTCACCAGCACGTCCTGCCCGGCGGCGACGCGGGCCACGTCCTCCGGATCGAGCACGTCCGCGGGCAGGACCGCGATCGCCAGGCCCTGGTAGCGGTCGAGGTCGCGGACCACCGCCGTCACCTCGTGGCCGCGAGCCAGCGCCTCGGTCACGATGCACCGGCCGATGTTGCCGTTCGCCCCGATCACGGCGATCCGCGCCACGAGCTGCCCGCCTTCCGTCTGCCCCCGGCCCCATCACTACCACGCGGACGGTCGGACCGACGGCAGCGGCACGAGCGCGGCCGGACGAGGAGGCGCCGACTGCCCCCGCCGACTGCCTCCGTCCGGGTAACACCCCCGAACGGGGGTGTGCAGGCCGCCCCCGCAGTGGGCACAGTGGCCGCATGCAGACTCCACTCACCGTGATGGACTTCCTCGACCGGGCCGAGCAGGTCTACGGCGACCGGATCGGGATCATCGACGAACCCCTGCAGCCCGCCGAATCCTGGGGCGAGGTCGACTACCGGCGGATGGCCCGGCTGGCCCGCGCCCAGGCCGCCGGACTGGACCGGCTCGGCGTCGGCCCCGGCGAGCGGGTCGCCATCGTCTCGCACAACTCGGCCCGCCTGATGACCGCGCTGTTCGGGGTGAGCGGCCACGGCCGGGTGCTGGTCCCGATCAACTTCCGGCTGCGCGCGGAGGAGGTCGCGTACATCGTCGAGCAGAGCGGCGCCTCGGTGCTGCTGGTCGACCCCGAGGTGGACGAGGCGCTGGCCGGCATCGCGGTCAAGCACCGCTTCGTGCTCGGCACCGAGAGCGACGCGCAGCTGTACGACTTCGAGCACGAGCCGGTGGCGCACCCGATCGACGAGAACGACACCGCGACCATCAACTACACCAGCGGAACCACCGCCCGCCCCAAGGGAGTCCAGCTCACCCACCGCAACATCTGGCTGAACGCGGTGCTGATGGGCCTGCACTTCGGCGCCGGCGACCGGGACGTCTACCTGCACACCCTGCCGATGTTCCACGCCAACGGCTGGGGGCTGCCGTTCGCGCTCACCGGGCTCGGCGCGCAGCACGTGGTGCTGCGGAAGGTCGACGGCGCGGAGATCCTGCGCCGGATCGAGCGGCACGGGGTGACCTTCCTGTGCGGCGCGCCCGCCGTGGTGTCCATGGTGCTGGCCGCCGCCGAGACCTGGGACGGGCCGGTCCCCGGCCGCGACAAGGTCCGGATCATCGTGGCCGGCGCGCCGCCGCCCACCTCCGTGGTGCAGCGCGTCGAGGAGGAGCTGGGCTGGGAGTTCATGCAGATCTACGGCCTGACCGAGACCTCCCCGGTGGTCACCGTCAACCGCTCGCGCGCCGAGTGGGACGCGCTGCCGGCCGCCGAGCGGGCCGAGAAGCTGGTCCAGGCCGGCGCCCCCGCGCTCGGCACCCAGCTTCGGGTGGACGGGCAGGGCGAGGTGGTGGTCCGCTCCAACACCGTGCTGGCGGGCTACTGGAACCAGCCCGAGGAGACCGCCGCCGCCCTGCGCGACGACTGGTTCCACACCGGCGACGGCGGCACCCTCACCGACGGCTACCTGACCATCTCCGACCGCAAGAAGGACGTCATCATCACCGGCGGGGAGAACGTCTCCTCCATCGAGGTGGAGGACTGCCTCTACGACCACCCGGCGGTCGCCGAGGTCGCGGTGATCGGCGTGCCGGACGAGAAGTGGGGCGAGACGATCAAGGCGCTGGTGGTCCGCCGCGAGGGCCACGACGTCGGCGAGGCCGAGCTGATCGCGCACTGCAAGCAGCGGCTGGCCGGCTACAAGGCACCCACCTCGGTCGAGTTCCGCGCGGACCTGCCGCGCACCACCACCGGCAAGCTGCAGAAGTTCCGGCTGCGCGAGCCGTACTGGGCCGGACGGGAACGCAAGGTCAACTGAGCCTGGGTCGACCGAACCGACACCGAGCCGACCGGCTCAGTCGACCAGGCCCGACTCCCGTGCGGTGAGGGTGAGTTCGACCCGGTTGCGGGCGCCCAGCTTGTGCATCGCGCCCTTCAGGTAGCCGGTCACGGTGTTGCGGGTGAGGCCCAGCTGGGCGGCGATCTCCGGATTGGTCCGGCCCGTCGCCGCCCAGCGGAGCACCTCCAGTTCGCGCGGGGTGAGCCGGCGGGCCGACGCCGGCTGCCGCGGCGCCTCCCCCGGGCGCCCGGCGGGCCGATCGACAGGCTGAGCGGTAGGCCGCCCGGCGGGTCGATCGACGGCCGCGGCGCACCAGGCGGCGGCGCCCGCCAGCGCCCGCGTCGCCGCACCCGCCAGCCCCGCCACCGAACCGATCCGGACGTCGCCGAACGGCACCACCGAACGCAGCGACGCGTACACCACGCCGTGCACCACCCCGTCCGCCACCAGCGGCACGGTCAGCATCGCGTACAGGTCCTCGGCGCAGACCGCGGCGTCGTAGTGGTGCGAAATGGTGGTCGCCGCACGGTAGTCCGACACCCACGTCGGCGCCCGCTCCGCCAGCGCCCGGCCGCCGAGACCGGTGCCGATCGGCACGTCCAGATCGTGCAGCAGCTCCGCCCGGGTGCCCGCCCAGTGCCGCAGCACCATCAGGCCCGGCCGCTCCACCCGGTCCGGGACCCCGACCAGACCCACGTCCGCCCCGCACTCGCTCACCACCCGGCGGGCCAGGTCGCCCAGCACCGCGTCACGGACCAGCGCGGCCGCCCGGGCGTCCACGCCCGCCGCGTCCACGCCCGCCGCGCCCGCGGAAACCCGCTCCACTCCGGTGGAAGCCCCGTACACCCCGGTCACGGCGCGATTCTCACACGGAGATCAGCCGCCCACCAGGGTTGCGCCACCCCCTACTCGCCGGTGTTCCCAACTGGTAGGACTGAGCCACCGACAGGAAGGACGACCCACCCATGGCAGACCTCTCCGCCCTGCTCGACGACCTGCGCGCCGAGAACGCCGACCTGGACGCACTGGTGACCCGCCTCGACACCGACGGGCTCGCCACCCCGACCCCCTCACCCGGATGGACCGTCGCCCACCAGCTCTCCCACCTCGCCTGGACCGACCGCTGGTCGCTGCTCTCCGCCCACGACCCGGACGGCTTCGCCGCCGCCCTCGCCAAGGAGTACGCGACCGGCGCCGACGCCGTCGACCGCGGCGCCGCCGAAGGCGCCGGCGAACCACCCGTCACCCTGCTCGCCCGCTGGCGGGCCGGCCGCGAGGAAGTGCTCGCCACCCTCGCCGCCGTCCCCGCAGACACCCGGCTGCCCTGGTTCGGCCCGCCGATGAAGGCCCCCTCCATGGCCACCGCCCGACTCATGGAGACCTGGGCCCACGGCCAGGACGTCGCCGACGCCCTCGGCGCCACCCGCACCCCCACCGCGCGCCTGCGCCACATCGCCCACCTCGGCGTCCGCACCCTCGGCTTCGCCTTCGCCATCAACGGCCACCCCTCCCCCGAAACCCCCGTCCGGGTCGAACTCACCTCCCCCGACGGCGACCTGTGGACCTGGGGCCCCGACGACGCCACCGACCGCGTCACCGCCCCCGCCCTCGACTTCTGCCTCCTCGTCACCCAGCGCCGCCACCGCGACGACCTCGCCGTCACCGCCCACGGCCCGGTCGCCCACGCCTGGCTCCCCATCGCCCAGGCCTTCGCCGGCCCACCCGGCCCCGGCCGCCCGCCCCGCAACGGCTGACCGCACCGGCGTGTATGCCAGAGTGGCCCGATGAAGACCATCGGGTTGATCGGCGGGATGAGCTGGGAATCGACGGCGGAGTACTACCGCCTGCTGAACGTCCTGGTGCGCGAGCGCCTCGGCGGGCTGCACTCCGCGAAGTGCGTGCTGTACTCGGTCGACTTCGCGGAGATCGAGCGGCTGCAGGTTGCCGGGCAGTGGGAGGAAGCGGGCGAGGTGCTCGCCGCCGCGGCGCGGTCGCTTGAGGCGGCCGGCGCCGAACTGCTGCTGATCTGCACCAACACCATGCACAAGGTCGCCGACCAGGTGGCGGGAGCCGTCGCCGTACCGCTGCTGCACCTGGCCGACACCACGGCAGAGGCCGTCCTCGCGGCGGGCCTCGGCAAGGTCGGCCTGCTCGGTACGGCGTTCACCATGGAGCAGGACTTCTACCGCGAGCGGCTCGCCTCGCACGGCCTGGACGTCCTGGTCCCGGACGCTGCGGGGCGGGCCGAGGTGCACCGGGTCATCTACGAGGAACTGTGCCTCGGCATCGTCCGCGACGACTCCCGGGCCGCGTACCGGGCGGTGATCGCCGACCTGGTGGCGTCCGGCGCCGAGGGCATCGTCCTCGGCTGCACCGAGATCGAACTCCTCGTCCGCCCCGAGGACAGCCCCGTCCCCCTCTTCGCCACCACCCGCCTCCACGCCGAAGCCGCCGTCCGCACCGCCCTCACCACCTGACGGCCGCCGTCGTACCGGTCAGTGGTGCTGCTGGTATTCGGTACCCCGTCCCACTCCACGCCCTGCTCCCTCCGCGCCCTGCCGCCGGAGCATTCTCCCTCGCCTACGCCTGCGCGAACCGTCGGGTGGGTGCGTGGACGTCCCAGCCGTCGAGGGTGGCGGTGAGGGCGAAGGCGGGGTCGTCCGCGTGCGGGTTCCAGCCGTGGTCCAGGGCGAGGTCGAGGACGGCGCGGACGGTGCCCGGGGTCGGGTACGAGCTGTCGGTGGCCGCACCCCACGGGCCGAGCGGGCCGGCGGAGACCAGGGTCGCCGCCAGCGTGACGCCGCGCCGCGCGGAGATCCGCAGGTGCACGCAGCGCTGCTCGTCCGGGACGGTCCCGACGTAGCCGATCTGCCCGCTCCACAGGTACTCGGCGTCGCCGATCCTCAGCCGCCGCAGTCGCCGTTTCCCCATCCTCCGAGGGTAGTGCCGCGTCGGGCAACCTTCGCCCCTCGACGGGCAAAGGCTGCCCGACGCGGCACTGGCCGCCCGGTCAGGGGCCGAGGCGGAGGGGGGTGATGCGGGTGGCGATCAGGTTGGTGGCGCCGTGGTGGCGTTCGATGTGGCCGTGGACGAGGAGGCCGGCGCGTTCGAGGACGGTGCGGCGGTTGGACTCCCAGACGGGGCGGCTGCAGACCGCGTTGATCAGGCCGGTCTCGTCCTCCAGGCTGAGGAAGAGCACGCCGCCGGCGGTGGGCGGGCGCTGGCGGTGGGTGACCAGGGCGCCGACCACCACGGAGGTGCCGTGCGGGACGTGTTGGAGTTCGGCGGCGGTGAGGGCGCCGCCGCGGTGCAGGAATGCGCGCAGGTGCTGGACGGGGTGGCTGGTGGCGGAGGTGCCGGTGGCCCACAGGTCGGCGATGGTCTCCTCGATCGGGGTCATCCGGGGCAGTGGGGGCGCCTCGGCGCCGGGTGCGGTGCCGGGGATGGTGCCTTCGTGCGAGGAGGCGAACACCCCGGCGGACCACAGGGCCTGGCGGCGGGTCAGGCCGAAGCAGGAGAAGGCGTCGGCGGTGGCGAGGGCTTCGAGGACGGGTCCGGGCAGGCCGGTGCGGCGGGCGAAGTCCTCCAGGTCGGTGTACGGGCGGCCGGCGGCGACCGCTTCGGCCTGGGCGGGGCCGAGGCCGCGGACGGTGGTGAGTCCGAGGCGGATGGCGGGCTGCGGCTTGCCCGCGGTGAGCGGCGGCGGGGCGGACGGCCGGTCGCCGGGTTCCAGGGTGGGGCCGGGCCCGCTGGCGTTGACGTCGACGCCGCGCACCCGCACCCCGTGCCGCCGGACGTCGGCGACCAGGCTGAGCGGCGAGTAGAAGCCCATCGGCTGGTTGGCCAGCAGTGCGCAGGTGAAGGCGGCCGGGTAGTGGTACTTGAGCCAGGAGCTGGCGTACACCAGGTAGGCGAAGCTGATCGCGTGCGACTCGGGGAAGCCGTAGTTGGAGAAGGCCTCGATCTTGGTGTAGACGTCCTCGGCGACCTCGGGCGGGATGCCGCGTTCGGCCATGCCTTCCAGCAGTCGGGCGCGCAGCACCGCGACCCGCTGGTGGGAGCGTTTGGAGCCCATCGCCTGGCGCAGCCGGTCGGCTTCGTCGGGGCTGAATCCGGCGCAGTCGATGGCGAGTTGCATCATCTGTTCCTGGAACAGGGGCACGCCGAGGGTCTTCTGCAGGGCCCGCTCCATCAGCGGGTGCGGGCAGTCGGAGCGTTCCACGCCCTCGCGGCGGCGCAGGTACGGGTGGACCGAGCCGCCCTGGATGGGTCCGGGTCGGATGAGGGCGACTTCGACCACCAGGTCGTAGAACCGCCGCGGGCGGAGCCGGGGCAGGGTGGCCATCTGGGCGCGGGACTCGACCTGGAAGACGCCGACGGTGTCGGCCCGGCAGAGCATCTCGTAGACGTCGGGGTCCTCGGTGGGGATGTCGGACAGCCGGTAGCGGTCGCCGTGGTGGGCGGCGATCAGGTCGCAGGTGTCGTGCAGGGCGGCGAGCATGCCGAGCCCGAGCAGGTCGATCTTGACCAGGCCGGCGCCGGCGGTGGAGTCCTTGTCCCACTGCAGGACGGACCGGCCGGGCATCCGGGCCCATTCGGTGGGGCAGACCTCGCCGATCGGCTCCCGGGTGAGCACCATGCCGCCCGAGTGGATGCCCAGGTGGCGTGGCAGGCCGTGGAGTTGGGCGCCGAGTTCGAGGACGTCGGCGGGGATGACGGCGTCCTCGGCCGGTGCGGAGCGGAAGTCGACCTGCCGGGTGAACGCCTCGATCTGGCCCATCGGGTAGCCGAGCGCGCGGGCGGCGTCGCGCAGCGCGAGCCGGGGCCGGTAGGTGATGACGTTGGCCACCTGGGCGGCGTGCCGGCGTCCGTAGCGGCGGTAGACGTACTGGATGACCTCCTCGCGGCGGCGGTTCTCGATGTCCAGGTCGATGTCGGGCGGCCCGTCGCGGGCGACGCTGAGGAAGCGCTCGAACAGCAGCCCGTACTCGATCGGGTCGACGGCGGTGATGCCGAGGGCGTAGCAGACCGCCGAGTTGGCGGCCGAGCCGCGGCCCTGGCACCAGATGTCCTCGCGGCGGCAGAAGTCGACGATGTCGTGGACGATCAGGAAGTACCCGGCGAGGTCGCGGGCCTCGATCACGTCGAGTTCGCGGGCGAGTTGGCGCCGGGCGGGCTCGTTGCCGGGCCCGAAGCGGGACGGTCCGGCCTCGGCCACCAGGGCGCGCAGGTGCTCGGTCTCGGTCCGGCCGTCCGGGCAGGGGAAGCCGGGGAGGCGGGGGTTCAGGCCGCCGAAGTCGAAGGCGCAGGCGCGGGCCAGGTCGACGGTGGCCTCCCGCACCCCGGGGAAGCGGGCCAGCCGGGTGGCCGTCTCCCGGCCCGAGCGCAGGTGGGCGGTGCCGGCCGCCATGGTCCAGCCGGCCGCGTCGTGCAGGGTACGGCGGTCGTGCAGGGCGGCCAGGCTCTGTGCCAGCCGGCCCTCGCCGGGGGTGGCGTGGTGGACGTTGTGGGAGGCCACCGCGGTCAGGCCGGTGCGGGCCGCGAGGGCGGCCAGCCGGTCGTTGCGCCGGTCGTCGCCGGGCAGCCGCTGGTCGATCAGTTCCACGAAGACGTTCTCCGGGCCGAACGCCTCGGCGAGGAACCGGAGTTCGTCCTCGGCGTGCCGGTCGTCCGCCGCGGACGGGACGGCCCGCGGCCGGCCGGCGGCCAGCGCGGCGGGCACCCGGCCCTTGCGGCAGCCGGTCAGCACCGCCCACTCGCCGCCGTGCGCCGCGGCCAGCTCGGCGAAGTCGTACGCCGGGCTGTTCTTGGCGCCGCCGCGCAGCTGGGCGGCGCTGATCGCGGCGGACAGGCGGCGGTAGCCGTCGGCGCTGCGGGCGAGCACCAGCAGGTGCTCGTCGGGGGTGAGCGAGAGCTCCGCGCCGAACACCGTGCCCACGCCGAACTCCCGTGCCGCCTCGGCGAACCGGACCGCCCCGTACAGGCCGTCGTGGTCGGTCAGCGCGAGGGCCTCGATGCCGAGCCGGGCGGCCTCCTCGACCAGCAGTTCGGGCTCGCTGGCGCCGTCCAGGAAGCTGAAGGCGGAGTGGACGTGCAGTTCCGCCCAGGGGACGGTGTCCGGGTCGGGGGCGGCGGGCGGGTCCGGGTCGGGGACGACGGGCGGCTCGAAGGGGCCGAGGGGGCCGAGGGGTTCGGGAGGCCCGGGGGGTGCGGTCCCGTCCTCCCCCGGGGCGGGCGCCGGACCGCCGGACAGGCGGCGGTGCAACTCGTGCCAGGGGAGCAAGGGGTGGCTGGTGAATCCCATCGCGGTTCGTGCTCCGTGGTGCAGGCCCCCCTGCGGTTCGGTCGGTCGGTCGGGTCATCAGTCGTAGGCGCCCTCCACG
Source organism: Kitasatospora cinereorecta (assembly GCF_024172095.1). Lineage (GTDB taxonomy): Bacteria > Actinomycetota > Actinomycetes > Streptomycetales > Streptomycetaceae > Kitasatospora > Kitasatospora cinereorecta. The sequence goes on from NZ_JAMZDX010000005.1 coordinate 514,237, forward strand.
TACCAGGCCCCGTCCTCCAGGGTCAGCAGCAGCGCCCTCCCGTCGGCGACCGTGACCTGGAAGCGGGCGCGGCGGCGGGACCGGCCGGGGTCCCACCAGTACTCGACGGCGGGCCACGGGCCGGTCCAGCCCACCACCGGCAGCCGGCGGCCGCGGAGTTCGAGCACCGCCGGGGCGGCGGACACCTCGGCCCGGCCGCTGACGGCGACCGGCCGACCGGCGGCGTCCAGTACCGCGACCGGGACGGGCGCGGGCGGCACCACCGGGGGCGCCGGGTCCTCCAGCCGTCCCGGCCAGGGGGCGGCCGGCGGCTCGACGGTGCGACGGCGGGCGGGGGCCGCCCCGGTGCCGCGGCGGCGGGGCAGGGGCGCCGCGGCGCCGGTGGCGGCGGTCGGCCGGGCGGACAGCGGCTCGGTCCCGTAGGCCGAACCACCGTGACTCCGGACGCCGTCGGCCGCGCCCGGTCGGCTGCCCAGACCGGCGGAGTCCGCGGACTCGCCCCAGGGGAGACGGGCCGACTCCTCGGCCGGGGAGCGGCCCCCGGCGGCCTCCCCCTGCCGGAGCCCGGCGTACCCGAGCAGCGCCTGCACCCGGGCCACCGCCCGGACCACCCGGTCCTCGGCCACCGCCTCGCCCCAGAGCGCCAACTGCCGTCCCTGGTCCGGCACCAGGCCGTCCGGGACCAGGCGGAGCGCGGTGAAGCCGCCGTCCGCACCGGTGAACGTCCCGGCCGACTGCCACGCCTGCAACTGCCAGCGGACCCGCTCGGCGAGCGCGGCCGCGGTGAGACTGCCTTCGTGCCGCCACAGCCGCGCCGCCGTCCGGCCGCCGGCGCAGGACACCTCGACGGAGACCCGCTGACAGGCCAGGCCGACCGCCGCCAGGCCGGCATGCACCTGGTCGGCGAGCATCCGGGCGACGAACACCAGCGGCTCGGACGACTCCTCCGGCGGGTCGAACAGCTGCTCCGCGCCGAGGTCCGGGCCCTCCGGGCGGGGCGCCAGCGGGCGGGCGTTCAGGCCGCGGGCCAGCCGGTGCGCCGCGATGCCGGTCGGGCCGAAGCGGTCCGCCACCGAGGTGCCGGAGAGCGCCGCGAAGGCACCCACGGTGTGGACGCCCAACCGACTCAGCAGATCGGCCAGTTCCTCGTCGCCCAGCGCCGCCACCGGGTACGGCGCGAGGAACTCCGCCGTCCGCCCCACCGGCACCAACGCCCCCACCCGGGCCGCCAGCACCGCCGCGAACAGCCCGTCGGCCACGCCGAGATGACACCGCGCCGGCTCCGCCGAAGCCGACCGGACAGCGGCCACCTCGGAGCCGGACCCGGCATCGGCCGGCCCGGACGCGGCGGGAGCGTCGGCGGGTGCGGCACCGGCCGAACGGGACGCCTCGGGGGTGCCGGCGGGCAGGTCGGAAGCGCGCCCCGGGACGGCAGCGGCGGGCGCACCATCGGCGGGCCGGCGCGCGGCGGGAGCGTCGGCAGGCACGACACCGGTGGCGAGCCCGAGCACGGCGGGAGTGCCGGTGGATACGGCGCCGCTGGAGGCGCGCCCGGGTACGGCACCGGCCGAACGGGACGCCTCGGGGGTGTCGGTGGGCAGGTCGGAACCGCGCCCCGGGACGGCAGTCGGTGCGGTGGCGTCGGGTACGACGGTCAGGTGCGGCCGGCCCGCCGGGGCGGCGGGGTCCGGACGGCTGTCGGTGGCGGAAGGCGGGACGAGCGCGAGCGCCGGCGGGTCGACCGGCGCGGCTCCGTCGCCGTCGCCGACTCCGTCGGTGCGCGGGTCGAGCAGGACGATCGGGGGGTCCGCGGGCTCGGCGGGGCCGTCCGGCCCGGCGGCGGGGGGCGGTTCGCGGAGGCTACGGGCGAGTGCCGCCGCCACCGCGGCGTGGACCCGGGCGGCCAGCGCCTCCTCGCCGCCGAAGTAGCGGCTCGGTCCCTTCACCGGGATCGCGCACAGGCCGGGGCGCAGCACCTCCACCCGAGGAGTGAACGCCTCCACGGCCGCGACCACCGGTTCGAACCGGCGGATCTCGGCCTCCACGTCGCGTTCGCGCAGGGTCAGCTCCGGGCAGAGCCGTTGCGCCAGTCGCAGCCGCTGCCCGCGGCGGACCCCGGCGGTGCGGGCCGCGTTCGAACAGGCGAGCACCTTGCCGCCGTCCACCACGGCGACCGGTCCGGCCGGGCCGGCTTCCGGGTCGGTCGCCACGACCGGCCAGTCCGGGCACCACACCACCAGGACCCGCGGTACGCCCGCGTCCGTCCCGCTGCCGTCCCGGTCCTTCTCCCGCAGGCCGCTCACGTCACACCACCGCCAGCCCGGCAGCGCCCACGGCACTCGCTGCACCCGCCGCGGCTGCCGGCACGCCGGGTTCGACCGGCAGGACCGCCTCGTACGCCTCGATCGGTCGCGCCGCGCCGGTCTCGTCGGGCAGCCAGAGCCGGGCGGTCCGGGTCCGGGTGGCGGTGCCGCGGCCTTCGGCGGCGACCTCGACCTGGCGTCCGAGCAGCTGCCCGTGCCCCTCCCCCAGGCCGAACCAGCGGCCGGTCCGGACGCTCACCCGCAGGACGGCGCCCGGCCAGGGGCCGGCCACCAGCAGGGCGCAGCCGCCGCGCCGCAGGACGGCGGTGAGCCGGGCGGCCAGCTGGGGTGCGACGGGTCCGCCGGGGCGCAGCAGGATCAGGCCGACCGCGCCGGCGAGGGCGGAGACCACCTCGGGCCAGTGCCCTCCGGGGTGGTCGGCGAGCAGCAGGCGCCGCAGGTCGATGCCGTAGCCGGCGGCGGCCGAGAGGCCGAGTTCGGGCAGTCCGACGGCGGCGGCCCAGGCGCCGTCCGCGACCGCGCCGGCGGCCAGCGCCAGCAGGAGGCCGGTGTCGCCGCCCACCGAGACGGCGCTGCCGCGCCGCAGGCCGCCGCCGGGCAGCAGCGGGGCCAGGGCCGGCAGGACCGGGAGCAGCTCGGCCCCGTCCTGGGTGAGCTCGGACGACCGGACGATCGCGGATTCGAACATGTGCACGATCCAAGGATCGAACATCCGTTCGCCAATATTCAAGTCCGGGAATCTGACTGAGCTGCAGAAACACCCGTTCCGACCACATCGGGTGACCGTACGGTGCCGGGCCGCGCGCTCAGCGCACCCCGCGCGGCCGGAACTGGATGCTGATCCGCGGCCCGACCGGCTTGGCGCTCTTGGGCACCGCGTGCTCCCAGGTGCGCTGGCAGGAGCCGCCCATCACGAGCAGGTCGCCGTGCCCCAGCGCCCGTCGCACCGTCGGCCCGCCGCCGAACCGGGGCCGCAGCAGCAGCGGACGCGCCTCCCCCACCGAGACGATCGCCACCATGGTGTCCTCGCGGTCGCCCCGGCCGATCCGGTCGCCGTGCCAGGCCACGCTGTCCCGCCCGTCGCGGTAGTAGCAGAGGCCGGCGGTGACGAAGGGCTCGCCCAACTCCTCGGCGTAGTGCGCACTCAGTGCGGACCGCGCCCGCTCCAGCACCGGATCGGGCAGTTCGGCGTCCGCCCCGTAGTGCGCGAGCAGCCGGGGTACGTCAACCACCCGGTCGTACATCTCCCGCCGCTCGGCCCGCCACGGCACTCCCGCGACCAGCCGTTCGAACACCACGTCCGCCCCGGCCAACCAGCCGGGCAGCACATCGATCCACGCCCCGGCGCCGAGCACCGTCCGCCGCACCCCGCGCAGCGACCCCAGGCCGACGTCCTCGGCGACATCGAACAGTGAACCCTGCAGCTGGAACTCCATCCCTTCAGCGTACGCGGATTATCGAACATCTGTACGATAGATTTCCCGGGACAAGCGAGCACCATGGGACGGGAGAGGAGGGCGGCGATGGCCGAGTGCATGATCGAGGCGGCGGGCGTCGAGCTCTGCACCGAGTCCTTCGGCGACCCGTCGGACCCGCCCGTCCTACTCGTCATGGGCACCGGAGCCTCGATGCTCTGGTGGGAGGAGGACTTCTGCCGGATGCTCGCCGAGGGCGGACGCTCGGTGATCCGCTACGACCACCGCGACACCGGCCGGTCGACCGGCTACCCGCCGGGCCGGCCCGGATACACCGGCGCGGATCTGGTCGATGACGCCGTCCGGGTGCTCGACGCCCACGGGATCCCGGCCGCCCACGTGGTGGGCGTCTCCGCCGGCGGGGCGTTCGCGCAACTGCTCGCGCTCGAGCACCCGGGCCGCGTCCGGTCACTCGTTCTGATCAGCAGCTCCTGCGCCGTGCCTGACGGACCCGAACTCCCCCCGCCGAGCGAGGCGTTCATGCGGTTCGCCGCAACCGCACAGGTCGACTGGTCGGATCCGGATGCGGTGATCGAACACCACGTCGCCTACGCGCGCCTGCTGGCGGGAGACCAGCGTCCGTTCGACGGGACAGCCGCCCGCGAGCTGGTCCGCCGCGACGTCGAGCGGGCCCGGGATTTCGCCGCGGCCCGCAACCACGACGTGCTGCCGGAGGGCCGACTTCCCCGGGCGTCGCTGTCCTCGATCGCCGTGCCCACGCTGGTGATCCATGGGACAGCCGATCCGCTGTTCCCGCTCCGGCACGGCGAGGCGCTCGCCGAACGGATCCCCGGAGCGGAACTCCTGGTCCTGACGGACGCCGGCCACGGGGTCGAACGGGCGGACTGGGAGACGGTCGTCCGCGCCGTGCTCGGGCACACCGCTGGATCCGGGAGCGCGTGGAGCCGGCGGCCCGGGAGACATGAGTCGCCCGACCCGTGACCGCCCGGGCCGCGAGTCGCCGGACGGGTCAGCGCCGGCGGTTGAACCAGCGTCGCGGGCGCGGGGGTTCGGGATCCGCGGGTGAGCCGGGGAACGGCGGGAGGGCCTTGAACCCGCCGGCCAGACGGACGGTCGGGGTGAGGCGCTCGAGGGTGGCGCGGACCAGGGTGAGCGGGTGGTCCGGGAACCGGTCGTCCCACTCGGGGTGGTCGGCGACGTGGTACGGCAGGCCGCCGCGCAGCTCCGGCGCGTACGGGTGCGGCCGGAAGTAGTCGTCGTAGCCGACCTGGTCGGCGACCATGGCCTCCCGCAGGCCGCTCATCCGCCCCTCCCCCGCCTGGATCTTGAGGACGGTGCTGCACTCGGCCCTGGGGATGGTCCACGAGCCGATGAAGGCCTGACCGGAGCGGCCCGGCAGGGGAATCTTCACCAGCTGCCGCACGGCCGGCACACCGTCCAGTTCGCCGACGACGGCCTCGATCAGACCCGCGCCGGCCAGGGCGGTGGACTCGGCCAGACCACGCTGCAGTTGCTCGGGGCGCTCAAGGGAGGCGGGCAGGTCGGGGACCAGGTCGAAGTGGTGCAGCGAGAGGATCAGCCCCTGCGGATCGGTCCACACGCCGGTTTCGCGTTCGGTGAAGCCGGTGAGGTCGAGGTCGGTGAGCGCCGTCATGTCGGCCATCATCGCGGGCCGGCGGCGGGCCCGCGTCGGCGGGGTGGCGCCACCGGCCCGCACCGCAGGCAACCGGACCGACCCGAACGGCACCGGACGCGAGGTCAGTCCCCGGGTGTTGGTGCCGGGCGGCGGTCCCTGGGGAGCCGGTGGGTGAACAGGAGCCCGGCGGCGGTGATCGCGGCACAGGCGAAGACGGCGGTCTTCAGCCCCTCGATCTGGGCGTCCTGGTAGTGCTCGACGATGGCGGTGGCCTCGGCGGGCGGGATCTCGGGATGCTGGGCGAGGGTCGCGGACAGCTGGTCGGCGGGGATGAAGGACAGGCCCGCCTCGATGTGGACGGTGGCCTGCCCGGCGACGGCCTGCGAGATCCGCGGGTCGGACTCGATCCGGCTGGTGACCGAACCGGCCAGGGCGCCGATCAGGATCGCGCCGATCAGCGCGGTGCCGAGCGAGGAGCCGAGGTTCTGGGCGGTGTACTGCAGGCCGCCGGCCTCGCTGCGGTCCCGTTCCGCCACGCTGGACTGGACGACGTTGCCGAGCTGCGACGCCAGCATGCCCATGCCGAGGCCGAGCAGCGCCATCGACCCGGCGAAGGAGGCACCGTTCAGTTCGGGCCCGATGGTGGTCATCAGCCAGAGCGTGGCGGCCAGCAGGACCAGCAGCCCGATCCGGACGATGGCCCGCGGCGAGGCGATCCGCAGCAGCAGCGAGCCGCACATCGAGGCGATCAGCATGGTCACCGAGACCGGCAGCAGTTTCAGTCCGGTCTCGAAGGCGTCGAGGCCCTGGACGACCTGGAGGTACAGCGGGATGACGAAGAACAGGCCGAGCAGGATGGTGTTCTGGTTGAACAGGGTGGCCAGCCCGGAGCGCAGCGGGTGGTTGCCGAACAGGTCCAGCGAGACCAGGGGTTCGTGCCCGGCCGCCTCCTGCCGCCGCTCCCACCGGCAGAAGGCGTAGAGCAGCCCCACGCCGAGCGCGATCGCGTACAGGGTCGGGGCGAAGCCGAGGACGGTGAACGGCGGGTTGCGCGGTTCGACCCAGCCCCAGGTGCCGCTCTGCAGCACGGCGAGGACGACCAGGGCGAGCCCGCCCGCGGAGAGGACCACGCCGACGGTGTCCAGCCGGGTGCGGCGGGGCGGCGTCCGCTCGGGCGGCACCCAGCGCATCAGCAGCAGGATCAGCGCCACCAGGACGACCTCGCCGGCGAACACCAGCCGCCAGGTGAGGTAGGTGGTGACCCAGCCGCCGAGCAGCGGTCCGACGGCGATGCCGGCCCCGGCCAGGCCGCCGATCACGCCGTACGCGACGGCCCGGTCCCGGCCGCGGTACGCGCCCGCGACCAGGGCCGCGAGGGCGGGCAGCACCAGCGCCGCGCCGAGCCCCTCGATGACCGACCAGCCGAGCGCCAGCACGCCGACGGTGGGTGCCACCGCGGTCAGTCCGGAGCCGACGCCGTACACGGCCAGGCCGACGACGAAGACCCGGCGGCGGCCGAACATGTCGCCCAGCTTGCCGCCGGTGAGCATGAAGGCCGCCATCACCAGGGTGTAGAGGGTGATGACGGCCTGGATCGCGGTCACCTCGGTGTCGAAGTCCTCGACCAGCTGACTGATCGACACGTTCATCACCGAGGCGTCCAGCACCATCAGGAACTGGGCCGTCCCGAGGACGATCAGGGCCCTCCAGCGGTTCACGGTGTCTCCCGGGCGACCGGGACGGGACAGCCGTCCCGTCAGCTGCTGAGGATGCGGGCCTTCTGGGCCGCGAACTCCTCCTCGGTCAGGACGCCCTGTTCCTTGAGCGCGGCGAGGTCCTTGAGCTGGTCGAGCTTGTCCTCCATGGTCGGCGCGGGCGCCGCGGCGGCGGGCGGGGGCGCCGCAGGCTGCGCCGGCGCCTGGACGTAGACGGTCTGGGGCTGCTGCGGCTCCTCCTGAGCCGCCCAGCGGCCGGCCTGGCGGCGGGAGACACGGTTGGAGACGGCGGTGGCCGTACCGGCGACGACCGCGGTGCGGGCGACACCTCGAAGCAGTCCGGGCATGGTTTCCTCCTGAGGAGTGGGAAACGGGGGATCCGGGGTCAGCCGGTGGCCTCGAGCGCGTCCAGCGCCTCGATCACGTCCTCGACCGGGATCCGGCCGCCCGCCACCATGCGGGCACCGGCCCGGCGCAGGGCGGCGGCCAGCGGCGCGGCCCACAGGTTCTCGTAGAGCAGGATCGCGGCGGAGTCGCCCGGGGCGAGCAGCGCACCGGCCTCCCCGATGTCCTCCTGGCCCACCAGCCCCGAGGAGACGCCCTCGAAGACGGTGAGGTCGAGCGCGCCGTCGCCGTTCACGTCGGCCAGTTCGATGCCGACCAGCGACCCGTCCTCCTCCTTCTTGACGAAGGTGAGGTCGAGGAGGCGGATGATGCCGCGGTCGACCAGGTCGACCAGCAGCGGCATCCCCTCGCCGGTCAGCCGGCTGCCGGGGAACTCGATGATCAGGTAGTCGATGGGGCCCGGCTCGGTGGTGCCGCCGGGCGCGTTGGTCAGATCGCTCACGTCAACTCCTGGAAAGTCGGCTCCTGGACGGTGAGACACGGGTACCGGCGGGGCCGGGCGCATGCCGACGGCCGGGTACCGTCTGCGACGCTATCCCGCCCCCGGGGGCCGACGGATCACCTGTTGGGGGTGAGCCTCCGGGGCCGTGACGTGGACCGATCGGCCGGTACGGCGTTTGCACCCCTTCCCCCGCCGCTCCACGATCGAAGGTGGGAACCCGCCGGAGGGACCGTGCGGCATCCGTGGTGGTGATCGTCATGAGCCCCGATCCGAGTCCCCGGCACGACGGCGGCGGCCCCGGCCCCGAACCGCCCGCCGCGGGCTCCGTGCTGGGCGGCCGGCTGCGGGTGCCGCCCGTCCCCGCGACCTTCGTCCGCCGCACCCGGCTGTCCGAACGCCTCACCCTGGGCCTGCGCGAACGCCCGTTGGCCCTGGTCAACGGCCCGGCCGGAGCCGGCAAGACCCTGCTGGTCTGCGACTGGGCGCGCACCGCCCCGCTGCCCGGACCGGCCGCCTGGCTCACCCTCGAACCCGGGGACAACACCCCCGGCGCGCTGTGGGCCTGCCTCACCGAGGCCCTGCGCCGCGCCGGCGCCGTCCCGCCCGGGCGGCTGCCCGCCGCCCCCGGCGCCGCGGCGACCGGCCCCGAGCTGCCCGGCCGGCTGGCCGACGCCCTCGCCGAACGCCCCGAGCCCCTGGTCCTGATCCTCGACGAGGCCGAACACCTCACCGACCCCGGCCTCGCCGCCGACCTGCACACCCTGCTGCGGCACGCCGGCGACGGGCTGCGCCTGGTCCTGATCAGCCGCACCGAACCGCCGCTGCCGCTCCACCGCTACCGGGCCGCCGACGAGATCACCGAGATCCGCGCCGCCGACCTCGCCTTCACCCCGGACGAGGCCGCCGTCCTGCTGCGCCGCCACGGCCTCGCGCTGTCCGCCGAAGGCGTCCGGGCACTGACCGAGCGCACCGAGGGCTGGGCCGCCGGGCTGCGGCTGTCCGCGCTGGCCGCCGAACACGCCCCGGACCGGGAGGGCTACCTCAAGGAGTTCGAGGCCGGGCACTCCACCATCGCGGACTTCCTGCTGGCCGAGGTCCTCGACGCCCAACCCGCCGCCACCCGCGACCTGCTGCTGCGCACCAGCGTCCTCGACCGCGCCCACCCCGCCCTGGCCGACGCGCTCACCGGCCGGCCCGACGGCGAGCGGATCCTCGACGAACTGGCCCACGCCAACGCCTTCGTCACCCCGATGGACCATTCCTGGTACCGGCTTCACCCGCTGTTCGCCGAGATCCTCCGGGTCCACCTGCGCGCCCGCCACCCCGGCCTCCAGCAGGAGCTGCACGGCACCGCCGCCCGCTGGCTGCACGCCGCCGACCTGCCCGACGAGGCACTGCGGCACGCCGCCGCGGCCGGCGAGTGGGAGCTCGCCGCCGGCTGGCTGGTCCGCGACCTCGCGCTCGGACGCTTCCTCACCGACCCCGGCCTCGCCGCCGCCCCGGGCCCTGGCGAATGTGGCCCGCTCTTCGCCGAACTGCCGCCGGACACCGGCGGCCCCGCCACCGAACTCGTCCGCGCCGCCCGCTCGCTGGCCGCCCGCGACGCCGACGCCGCCGTCCGCCACCTCGACCGCGCCGAGCGCCGGTCGACGGCGGGCACCGCGCAGGCAGCGGGGGTCGGGCTCGACGGCGACCGGCCCGACGGGGACGACCTCCGGCTCGGTGCGGCCCTGCTGCGGGTCGCCGCCGCCCGGCTCACCGGGGCCGTGGCCGACGCCGAGCGGGCCGCCGCCACCGCCGAGCGGCTGCTGCCCCGGGCCGCGGACCGCACCCGGCGCGACCGGCCGCAGTTCACCGCGCTGCTGGCGGTCGGGCTCGGCGCCGTCCGGCTCTGGGACGGGCGGATCGATGCCGCGCGCCAAGCGCTCGCCGGCGTGCTGCGGCCGACCGAGCCCGCCGAGCCCGCCGAGCCCGCTCCGACGGCGGGGGCCCCGGGGGTGGCCGCGGCCGCGCTGCCCGGACGGTACGAGGCGCTCGGACTGCTCGCGCTCGCCGAACTCTGGGACGGCGCCCCCGGCCGGGCCGAGGCCCACGCCCGGCGGGCGATCGCCGCGTACGAGCAGCTGGGCCTGCCCGAGACCGCCGACGGTGCCATCGCGCGCCTGGTGCTCGCCGAGGTCGCCGCCGAACGCGACGACCCGGCCGCCGCCCAGCTCGAACTGCAGCGCGCCGAATCCCTCGCCGACCACCCCGGCGACCGTCCCGGCGACCGGCTGCGTCGCACCGTGCTCGCCCTCACCCGGGCCCGGCTCGCCCTCCACCGCGGCGACCCGCACGGCGCCCTGGCCCTGCTCGGGCACACCCCGCCCCGGCCCGACCCCGAGGACGGGCACAGTCCCGAGCCGGACGAACAGCCGTGGACCGGGTCGCCCCGGGCCGAGAGCCGGGTCGCGGCCCTCGTCGCGGCGGCCCTGCTCGCGACCGGCGACGCGTCGGCCGCCCTGCTCGCGGCGGCCCGCGGCGGGAGCGACGGCGCGCTGGTGGCGGCGCGGGCCCACCTGCGGCTCGGGGACCCGGCGGCGGCCGTCGCCGCCCTGCCCCCCGAGGTCGGGCGGACGCCGGGCGCCGCCGTCCGGGCGCTGCTGGTACGGGCCGAGGCGAGCGCGGCGACGGGACACGACGCCGCGGCACAGCGCCCGTTCGCCCGGGCGCTGGCGGTGGCGCAGCCCGACCGGCTGCGGCGGGCGTTCGTGGAGGCGGGACCGTGGCCGGCGGCGTACCTGCGGAGCCGGCCCGGGCTCGGCGGACCGTACGGCTGGCTGCCCGCGGAGTTCCGGCCGCCTCAGGGGCCGGCCGGCGGTGCGGAGCCGCTCCCGGTCGAGCCGCTCAGCGAACGCGAACAGGAAGTGCTGCGCCGCGTCGCCGAGTTGATGTCGACGGTGGAGGTGGCCGCCGACCTCCACCTGTCGGTCAACACGGTCAAGACCCACCTGAAGAGCATCAACCGCAAGCTGTGCACCACCCGCCGCGCCGACGCGGTCCGCCGGGCCCGCCGACTGCGACTGCTGTAGGCGGCGCGGTCTCACCTCTGCCGGGTGATGCACCGAGCGGGTGGGGCCCGGGAGCATGGGAGGCCGGGAGGCGGCCATGCGCTACGAGTTCCGGATCGCGGGGACGGTGTCCGACGTCGTGCTCGACGAGGGCTTCCCCGAGTTCGAGAGCGCCGTGCTGGCCGGCCAGACCGTGCTGGTCGGCCGGATCGTGGACGAGGCCCACCTGTACGGGCTGCTCGCCCGGTTCCAGGCGCTGGGCCTGCGCGTGGTCGAACTGCGGCAGGTGCTCGAGCCGGAGGTCTCGCCGGAAGTCACGGAGTGAGCGCGCGACGTCGATGACGGAGGCCGGACGCCCCGGGTGGGGGTCCGGCCTCCGTCGTTCGTGTCTCCGTACGGGAGTCGGCGGTCCGGCGCGAGGTCACGCCAGGATGCGCGCCTTGGCGCGCTCGTACTCCTCCGGGGTGATGTCGCCGCTGCGCTTCAGCTCGGCGAGACGGGCCAACTCATCGGCGGTACTGGCGGGTTTGGTGTCCGCGGCGGTCTCCCGCACATAGCTGCGGAAGTCCTGCTCCGCCTGCTGGGCCCGGGCGGCCGCGCGCATGCCCATGCCCTTGCCCCGGGCGATCAGGTAGACGAACACACCGAGGAACGGCAGGAAGATCAGGAAGATGCACCAGCCGGCCTTCCCCCAGCCGTTCACGTTGTCGTCGCGGAAGAGATCGCCGAAGATCTGGAACAGCAACATGATCCACAGCACGAAGATGAAGAAGTACAACGTGGTGAGGAAGATGTCGAGCAGCGGATAGTCGTGCATCGCCTGGCTCCCGTCGTCGGAAGTGCGCCGGCCCGGGGTACGGATGGACCGACACCCCTGGCCTCCACGCTCGCCGCCCACCCCCTCCCGCGCACCACCCCGCGCGGGTGATTCCTCTGCCAGGATGCCGTCATGATCACGGAGAATTCGGGCTGCGGGACATGCGGGGGGACGGTCGCACCGGACGGGCACTGCTGGGACTGCGGGGCGGCGCAGCCCGCGTACCGCGCCCACCTGGAGGTGGCCGCCGCGAACGGTGCGGCCGGCGTCAGCGACCGGGGGCGGCGACCGGAGGTGAACGCGGACGCGATGGTGCTCGTCGCGGTCGGCGCCTGGACGGTCGGCGTGGTGTGCGACGGGGTCTCGATGGCGCCCCGCGCCGAGCGCGCGGCCGTGGTGGCGGCGGAGGTCGGGGCCGCCGCGATCGCCGCCGGCCTGCGGGCGGGGGCGCTGCCGGAGACCGTGCTGGCGGATGCCGCCGTACGGGCCGGACGGGCGGTCACCGCGCTGGCCGCGGGGGCGGCGGGGACGGAGGCCGCGGCACCGGCCGGCGTGGGCGGTGCTCCGGCGTGCACGTTCGCCGCGGGCGTGGCCGGTCCGGAGGGCGTGTGGAGCTGCTGGGTCGGCGACAGCCGGGCGTACTGGCTGCCCGACGAGGGGCCCGGGATGGCCCTCACCGCCGACGACACCGGCGAACTCGAGGCGCTCACCGCCTGGTTGGGCGCCGACGCGGGCGATCCCGTACCGGGTGTCCGGAGCTACCGCCCGGCGGTGCCCGGACGGCTGCTGCTCTGCACCGACGGCCTCTGGCGCCACCTGCCCGGCCCCGCCGCCCTCCGCACGGTCCTCCCCGGGCCCGTCCCCCGCGACCTGCTCCCGGACGCCCGCACCCTGGTCGACCACGCCCTCGCCGCCGGCGGCGAGGACAACATCACCGCCGTCCTCGTCCCGGTCCCCGCCTGCGTACGCCCCGCCGCCCCCGCCTGAACCGCGCAGCGCCGGATGAGGACCTAGGGTGGGAGGCCGGGGGACTGCCCGGGTGAAGGAGTGCAGGGTGACCCGAGAGCCGGCGCCGCAGGTGTGGCCGAGTCTGCGGGCGCGGGACGCCCGGACGCTGATCCGTTTCCTGGTCGAGGCGTTCGGCTTCGAGGAGACGGTGGTGTACGGGGACGAGGAGCGGGTGCACCACGCCCAGCTGGCGTGGCCGCCGGGTGGCGGGGTGATGCTGGGGTCGGCGCGGGAGCCGGGCGCGGACGACCCGTGGCCGCTGCGGCCGGGGGCGTTCGGCGCGTACGTGGTGACCGACGAGCCGGACGCGCTGTACGGGCGGGCGGTGGCGGCCGGCGCCGAGGTGGTCGCGGCGCCGCACGACACCGACTACGGTTCGCGCGATTTCACGGTCCGCGACCCGGAGGGCAACCTGTGGGCGTTCGGCACCTACCGGGGCGAGCCGCGGAAGGCGTGAGCAGGGGTGTTGGCCGGTCGATGGGCCGGTCATCTACTCTGGTGGCGTGCTCATTCTCGTCAGCCGTCGCCACGTGGACCTGCTCCGCGTCACGAGCATGTCCTGTCGACGCTCCGGCTGACCCACTCTCCCCTGCCCTTTCTCGGGGCGCACACACCTTTCCCCGGCTCCGCTGACTCCCGCCGTATCGGGCGCGGCAGCGGCAGCGTCCCCGGCGACCGCCGGGCACCGCCGGGGCACCGATCCAGCGGATGTCACCCATGACGCAGCAGTCCCTTTCCACCGGCCTTCCCGTGATCGACCTGTCGCTCGCCGACGGTTCGCCCGAGGACCGGACCCGCCTGCACGACGCGCTCCGCGCGGCCGCCACCGACGTCGGCTTCTTCCAGCTGACCGGGCACGGCGTGACCGCGGCGGAGACGGCCGCCCTGACCGGCGCGATGCGGGCGTTCTTCGACCTTCCGGAGGCCGACCGGCTGGCCGTGAGCAATCTGAACTCGCCGCACTTCCGCGGGTACACCCGGACCGGCGACGAGCGGACCGGCGGCAGCCAGGACTGGCGCGACCAGCTGGACATCGGCGCCGAGCTGCCGCCGCACGTGCCCGGACCGGACGAGCCGCCGTACTGGTGGCTGGAGGGCCCCAACCAGTGGCCGGCGGCGCTGCCGGAGCTGCGCACCGCGGCGCTGAACTGGATCGACCGGCTGAGCGGGGTCGGCCGGCGGCTGCTGCACGAGCTGCTGTCCGCAATCGGCGCCGACCCGGGCTTCTACGACTACGCGTTCGCCGGCCACCCGCACCTGCGGCTCAAGCTGGTGCGCTACCCGGGCACCGCGCCGGACGGCGCCGGGCAGGGGGTCGGCACCCACAAGGACTACGGCTTCATCACCCTGCTGCTGCAGGACACCGTCGGCGGCCTCCAGGTGGAGCGGCCGGACGGGTCGTTCCTCGAAGTGCCGCCGATGGAGGGCGCGTTCGTGGTGAACCTGGGCGAGCTGCTGGAGGTCGCCACGGACGGCTACCTGAAGGCGACCAGCCACCGGGTGGTCAGCCCGCCGGGGGCCCGGGAGCGGTACTCGGTGCCGTTCTTCTACAACCCGCGGCTGGACGCCCACATCGAGCCGCTGGAGTTCCCGAGCGCGCACCACGCGCCGGGGGCGACGCAGGACCCGTCCAACCCGCTGTACGCGGAGTTCGGCCGCAACGAGCTCAAGGGCTACCTGCGCGCCCATCCCGAGGTGACCCGGCGCCACCACGCCGAGCTGCTGCCGCTCGGCTGACCCGCGAACGCCGGCGTCCCAAAGAGGGCGGCCGGCCCCGAAGACCTGTACGCGCCCCGGTTTGGAGAGTGCCGGGGCGCGTACAGCCGTGCCGTGGCGCACCCTTCCGGCGGCGGGCCGTCCCGGGCGCTCTCCCCGCTCCGGGACGGCCCTTCCGGAGTGGACTGCCGTACTGCGACGGTGTCACACTGCTGGTGTCACAGCAATACTGCTGCACCACCACGTTCGGGCACGGGGGCCGACCATGACCGCGACGCCGACCCGGCTGACCGTCGACGAACTGGCCGCCCGGGCCGGGGTGACGGTGCGCACGCTGCGCTTCTACAGCACCAAGGGCCTGCTGCCGCCGCCCGAGCTGGGGCCGCGCCGGGTCGGACTGTACGGGCCCGAGCACCTGGGCCGGCTGGAACTGATCGAGGAGCTGCAGCGCCAGGGCCTGACCCTGGCCGCGATCGAGCGCTACCTGGCCCAGCTGCCCGAGGACATCAACTCGCTCGACCTGGCGATCCACCGCGCCCTGGTCGCCTCCTGGACGCCGGAGACGGCGGAGGAGACCACCCGCGAGCAGGTGGAGCGGCGGGTGGGCCGCCCGCTGTCCGACGAGGACCTGGACCGGCTGGCCGCGATGGGCGCGCTGCACCGCACCGCGGACCCGGAGGTGTTCAAGACCGATCCCGGCCTGCTGCCGCTCGGCCTGCGGATCATGGACGTGCCGATCCCGCTGGAGACCCTGGTGGCGGCCCGTGCGGTGGTGCGGCTGCACAGCCAGGCCACCGCGCACGACCTGCACCGACTGTTCCGCGAGACGGTCTGGAAGCCGTACCTGGAGAGCGCGCCCGCGCCGCAGGAGCTGGAACGGATGAAAGCACTCGCCGACGGGATCCAGCCGGTGGTGGTGCAGGCGCTGGTCACCGCCTTCCAGCGCTCCCTCGCCGACGAGCTGGCCGCCCGCCCGGAGTGAGACCACCCCGACAGGCTCCCCACCGGGTCGGCGGGGAGCCTGTCGGGCACCCGGTCAGTCGCGGAAGGTGCGCCCCTCCTCCGCCATCTGCAGCAGCAGCGGCGGCGGGGTGAAGCGCTCGCCGTACGCGGCGGCCAGCTCACGGGCGCGGGCGACGAAGCCGGGCAGCCCGCCGTCGTAGCCGTTGATGTACTGCAGCACGCCGCCGGTCCAGGCCGGGAAGCCGATGCCGAGGACGGAGCCGACGTTGGCGTCGGCGACCGAGGTGAGGACGGACTCCTCCAGGCAGCGGACGGAGTCCAGCGCCTCGGCGAAGAGCATCCGCTCCTTCATGTCCTCGAACGGGATCTCCTTGCCCGGCTGGGTGAAGTGCTCGCGCAGACCGGGCCACAGGCGGGTGCGGCGGCCGTCCTCGTACTCGTAGAAGCCGGCGCCGCCGCTGCGGCCGGGGCGGTCGAACTCGTCGAGCATCCGGTCCATCACGAGGTCGCCGGGGTGCGGGGTCCAGCTGCCGCCGGACTCCTCGACGGCGCGGCGGGCCTCGTTGCGGATCTTGCGCGGCAGGGTGAGGGTGAGCTCGTCCAGCAGCGACAGGACCTTGGCGGGGTAGCCAGCCTGGGCGGCGGCCTGCTCGACCGAGACCGGGTCGAGACCCTCGCCGATCATCGCCACGCCCTCGTTGATGAACTGGCCGATGACCCGCGAGGTGAAGAAGCCGCGCGAGTCGTTGACCACGATCGGGGTCTTGCGGATCTGCCGGACCAGGTCGAAGGCGCGGGCCAGCGCCTCCTGGCCGGTCTGCGGACCGACGATGATCTCCACCAGCGGCATCTTGTCGACCGGCGAGAAGAAGTGCAGGCCGATGAAGTCGGCGGTGCGCTCCACGCCTTCGGCGAGCAGGCCGATCGGCAGGGTGGAGGTGTTGGAGCAGAGCAGCGCGTCGGGGGCGATGACGTCCTGGACCTCCTGGAACACCTTGTGCTTGAGCTCGACGTTCTCGAAGACGGCCTCGATCACGGCGTCGCAGCCGGCCAGGTCGGCGGCGTCCGCGGTCGGGGTGATCCGGGCGAGGAAGGCCTCGCGCTCCTCGGGGGTGGTCCGGCCGCGCGCCACGGCCTTGTCCAGCAGCCCGGCGGAGTAGGCCTTGCCGCGCTCGGCGGCCTCGATCGTGACGTCCTTGAGCAGCACCCGCATCCCGGCCTGGGCGCAGGAGTACGCGATGCCGGCGCCCATCATGCCGGCGCCGAGCACGGCGACCGTGGAGACGGTCCGGGCGGGGACGTCCTTGGGGCGGCCCGCACCGGAGTTGACCGCCTGCATGTCGAAGAAGAACGCCTGGATCATGTTCTTCGAGATCTGCCCGCAGGCCAGTTCGGCGAAGTAGCGGGCCTCGATCACCATCGCGGTGTCGATGTCGACCTGGGTGCTCTCCACCGCGGCGGCGAGGATGTTGCGGGGCGCCGGGTAGGGGGCGCCGGCCAGCTGCTTGCGCAGGTTGGCCGGGAAGGCGGGCAGGTTGGCGGCGAACGAGGGGTTGCTGGGGGTGCCGCCGGGGATCTTGTACCCCTTGACGTCCCAGGGCTGGACGGCCTCCGGGTTGGCGTCCACGAAGGCGCGGGCCTTGGCGAGCATCTCCTCGCGGGTGGCGGCGACCTCGTGCACCAGGCCGGCCTCCAGGGCCTGGGCCGGGCGGTACTGGCGGCCCTGCAGCAGCACCTTGAGCAGCGCGTCGGTGATGCCCATCAGCCGGACGGTGCGGACCACTCCGCCGCCGCCGGGCAGCAGGCCGAGGGTGACCTCGGGCAGGCCGATCTTGCTGCCGGGCGCGTCCAGGGCGATCCGGTGGTGGCAGGCCAGGGCGATCTCCAGGCCGCCGCCGAGCGCGGCGCCGTTGATCGCGGCGACCACCGGCTTGCCGAGGGTCTCCAGGGTGCGCAGCGCGCGCTTGATCCGCATCGAGTTGGCGAAGACGCCCTCGGCGTCCTCGGGCCCGACGGAGGAGAGCAGGCGCAGGTCACCGCCGGCGAAGAAGGTCTTCTTGGCGGAGGTGACGATGACGCCGCGCAGGCCCTCGGTGGCCGCCAGTCGCTCCACGGTCGCCTCCAGGGCGTCGGTGAAGGCGGCGTTCATGGTGTTGGCGGACTGCACCGGGTCGTCGAGGACGAGGGTGACCACTCCGTCCTGGTCCTGCTCCCAGCGGATGGCGGTGGCTTCGGTCATGGTGGAAGGTCTCCCGGGTCAGATGCGCTCGATGACGGTGGCGATGCCCATGCCGCCGCCGACGCAGAGGGTGGCCAGGCCGTAGCGCAGGTCGCGGCGCTCCAGCTCGTCGATCAGGGTGCCGATCAGCATCGCGCCGGTCGCCCCGAGCGGGTGGCCGAGGGCGATGGCGCCGCCGTTGACGTTCACCTGGTCGGGGCGGAAGCCGAGTTCGCGGATGAAGCGCAGCGCGACGGCGGCGAACGCCTCGTTGATCTCGACCAGGTCGATGTCGGCGGGGGTGAGGCCGGCCTTGGCGAGGGCCTTGCGGGTGGCGGGGGCCGGGCCGGTGAGCATGATGGTGGGCTCGGAGCCGGAGACGGCGGCCGAGACGATCCGGGCGCGCGGGGTGAGGCCGTAGCGCTCGCCGATCTCGCGGGAGCCGATGGCGACCAGGGCGGCGCCGTCGACGATGCCGGAGGAGTTGCCGGCGTGGTGGACGTGGTCGATCCGCTCCACCCAGTGGTACTTCTGCAGGGCGACGGCGTCGAAGCCGCCGGCCTCGCCGATCGCCGCGAAGGAGGGCTTGAGCCCGGCCAGCGACTCGACCGAGGTGCCGGGGCGGATGAACTCGTCGCGCTCCAGCACCACCAGGCCGTTGCGGTCGCGGACCGGCACCACCGAGCGGTCGAACAGGCCGTCGGCCTGGGCCTTGGCGGCGCGGGCCTGGGACTCGGCGGCGAAGGCGTCCACGTCGGTGCGGCTGAAGCCCTCGACGGTGGCGATCAGGTCGGCGCCGATGCCCTGCGGGACGAAGCCGGTCTCGTAGGCGGTCATCGGGTCGGCGAACCAGGCGCCGCCGTCGGAGCCCATCTTCACCCGGGACATCGACTCCACGCCGCCGGCCAGGATCAGGTCCTCCCAGCCCGAACGGACCTTGGCGGCAGCCAGGTTGACCGCCTCCAGGCCGGAGGCGCAGAAGCGGTTCTCCTGGACGCCGGCGACGGTGTCGGGCAGCCCGGCGGCGATGGCCGCGACCCGGGCGATGTCGGAGCCCTGGTCGCCGATCGGGGAGACCACGCCGAGCACGATGTCGTCGATCGCGGCCGGGTCCAGGGTCGGGAAGCGGCGGCGCAGTTCGTGGATCAGGCCGACCACCAGGTCGATCGGCTTGGTGCCGTGCAGCGAACCGGTGGCCTTGCCCCGGCCGCGTGGGGTGCGGATCGCGTCGTAGACGTACGCTTCGGTGGTCACGGTTGGGTGCCTTTCGCAGTGGGGAGACCGGGGGTCAGCCGAGGATGGAGCGGCCGATGATCTCTTTCATGATCTCGGTGGTGCCGCCGTAGATGGTCTGGATCCGGCCGTCGGTGAACGCCCTGGCGACCGGGTACTCGCTCATGTATCCGTACCCGCCGTGGAGTTGGAGGCATCGGTCGGCGGCCCGCTTCTGCAGTTCGGTGGCCCACCACTTGGCCATCGAGGCGTCCACCGGGGTCAGCGCGTACCGGTTCAGCTCGGTGATGCAGCGGTCCACGAAGGTCCGGGTGACCGCGCACTCGGTGGCCAGCTCGGCGATCTCGAAGCGGACGTGCTGGAGCTTGGCGAGCGGCTTGCCGAAGGCGGTGCGCTGCTTGACGTACGCGGTGGTGAGCTCGAGCAGGTGCTCGGCGCCGGCGATGGCGGAGACCGCGATGGCCAGGCGCTCCTGGGCGAGGTTGCGCATCAGGTACAGGAAGCCCTGGTTCACCTCGCCGAGCAGGTTCTCCTTGGGGACGCGGACGTCGTGGAAGAACAACTCCGCGGTGTCCTGGGCCTTCTGGCCGATCTTGTCCAGGTTGCGGCCGCGTTCGAATCCCTCGGTGCCGCGCTCGACCGCCAGCAGGCTCAGGCCGTGCGCGCCGCCCTCCGGGGTGGTCTTCGCGACCACGATCACCAGGTCGGCCAGGATGCCGTTGGAGATGAAGGTCTTGGCGCCGTTCAGCAGGTAGTGGTCGCCCTGGTCGGTCGCGGTGGTGCGGATGCCCTGCAGGTCGGAGCCGGCGTCGGGCTCGGTCATCGCGATCGCGGTGATCAGCTCGCCGCTGCAGAAGCCGGGCAGCCAGCGCTGCTTCTGCTCCTCGGTGGCGAGCGAGGTCAGGTACGGGCCGATGATGTCGTTGTGCAGGCCGAGCGCGAGGCCGCTGGCCCCGGCCCGGACGAACTCCTCCGCCAGCACCGCGGCGAAGCGGAAGTCGGGCGTGCCGCCGCCGCCGTACTCCTCGGGGACGGCGAGGCCGAGCAGGCCGGCCTTCCCGGCGGCCAGCCAGGCGGAGCGGTCCACGATCCCGGCCCGCTCCCAGCGGTCGTGGTGCGGGAGCACCTCCTTGGCGAGGAAGGCCTTGACGGTCTCCCGGAAGGCCTCGTGCTCCTCGGTGTAGAGCTCGCGCTGCACGGTGGGTGGTTCCTCTCGCGGAAGGGGGGCGCTCAGGACGGGTCGAGCCCGGGGACGGCCCAGTCGCGGGCCACCTCGGCAGTGTGCTCGCCCGGCCGGGCGGGTGGGCGGCGCAGCGCGCCGGGGGTGGCGGAGAAGCGCGGCGCGGGGGCGGGCTGGGTGTGGCCCTGCCGGGTGGTGTAGGTGCCGCGGGCGGTCAGGTGCGGGTGTTCGGCGGCCTGGCGCATCGAGAGCACCGGGGCCACGCAGGCGTCGGACCCTTCGAAGACTGCGGTCCACTCGGCCGTGGTGCGGGTGGCGAAGCGGGCGGCGATGTCGTCCCGCAGCCCGGGCCACAGCGCGAAGTCGCCCCGGTCGGGGGCGTCCTTGCCGAGTTCCAGCAGTTCGGTGAACTCGTCCCAGAACTGCGGCTCCAGGGCGCCCACCGCCATGTACCCGCCGTCCGAGGTGCGGTAGGTGCCGTAGAAGGGCGCGCCTCCGTCGAGCAGGTTGACGCCGCGGCGGTCGTGCCACTGGCCCGCCGCGAGCAGGCCCCAGAGCAGCGTGGTGAGGTGGGCGGCGCCGTCCACGACGGCCGCGTCCACCACCTGTCCGGTGCCGGTGTCGCGGGCATGGTGCAGGGCGGCGAGCAGGCCGACGACGAGGTAGAGCGAGCCGCCGGCGTAGTCGCCGAGGAGGTTGGCGGGGATCGCCGGGGGCCCGTCCGGCTCGCCGATCATGCCGAGGACGCCGGCGGTCGCCAGGTAGCCGATGTCGTGGCCGGCCCGGGGGGCGAGCGGCCCGTCCTGTCCCCAGCCGGTCATCCGGCCGTAGACCAGGGCGGGGTTGCGGGCCAGGCAGGCTTCGGGGCCGACGCCGAGCCGTTCGGCGACGCCGGGGCGGTAGCCCTCGATCAGCAGGTCGGCCCGGGCGGCCAGGTCGAGCACCAGGTCCGCGCCGCCGGGCGACTTGAGGTCGACCACCACGGAGCGCTTGTTGCGGTTGGTGAGGTCGTCCGCCGGGGCGGGGCCGAGCGCGGGCGGTCCGGGGCGGTCGACCCGGACCACGTCGGCGCCCAGGTCGGCCAGCAGCATGGCGGCGAACGGGCCGGGCCCGATGCCGGCCAGTTCCAGCACGCGCACCCCGGCGAGCGGGCCCATCGGCTCTCCCTCGATGTTTGACAGTGAAGCTGTCACAGTCGTGATGATAGATAGGTGACCCGCCGGTAACAAGGGCCTCGGGCGACGGGTCGGCCAGCTCTTGCCAACCGCGGCCGGCGGGCGGATTCTGGGGGCTGACGATCTCCTCGCCGAGAAGGTGATCCACGATGCGCAACCACTGGATCGTCGACCTCAACTTCGAAGAGGACGACAACCGCACCACCTGCACCGCCTCGCTGAGCGGCTTCAGCGCCCCCGGCGTCCGGGGGATCGGCATCGCCCGCCGCAACCCCGACGACTCCCCCGACTCCACCATCGGCGAGGAACTCGCGGCCGCCCGGGCCTGCTCCAACCTGGCCCACGAACTGGTCGACAAGGCCGCCGGTGGGATCGAGAACCGCACCCACCAGCAGGCCCACCTGATCTTCTGACCCCCAGCGGGGCGCAGATCCGGCTCCCCCGCGCGAGGGAGCCGGATCGGGACCAGGAACGACGCGGCGCCCGCCGGCCGCCGGGAGAGTCGAGGTCATGGACCTCACCTCCGGCGGCACGGCGCGCCGCCTCCTGGCCGGCGTCGCGGTCGCCGCCACCGCGCCCTATCTGACGCTCAAACTGCTCTGGCTGTCCGGCTCCACCGTCGGCGTGGTCGGCGCCGGCTTCACCGACGACTCCACGCTCTGGGTGCTCAACCTGCTCACCTTCGCCATGGACGCGGTCGCGGTCGCCCTGGCGCTGGCCTTCGTCCGCCCCTGGGGCCGCCGACTGCCCGCCGCGCTGCCGGTCTTCCCGATGTGGGTGGCCACCGGCCTGCTCGCCACCCTGATCGCCGCCCTGGCACTCACCCTCGGCGCCGACGCCCTGCTCGGCCCCGAGCCGTCGCACGGGCAGCAGGCCTGGCTGCGGCCCTGGGTGTACGCGCTGGTGTACGGCGGCTTCGCCGTCCAGGGCGTCACCCTGCTCGCCGGGTTCGCGCTGTACGCCCGCGAGCGGTGGGCGGCGCTGCTGCGCGAGCGGATCGGCGGGCTGCCGCGCACCTCGACGCTGCCCCTGCAGCGCGTCCTGGCCTGCGCGGCGGCCGTCCTGGCGGCGCCGGCGGTCGGCCTCCACCTGCTGTGGTCGGTCGGCGGCACGCTCGGGCTGGCGGCGGGCACCGCGGCCGAGGCCGGGCGGGGGCTGCGGCTCACCCAGGGGGTGTCGGGCCTCGCGGCGGCGGTGGCGTGCGCGGCGGCCCTCGCCCTGGCGTTCCGGTGGCGGCCGGAGCGGCGACTGGCGCCGCTGCTGGCCACCGGATGGGTCACGGGCGGCTCGATGTTCGCCTGGGGCGCCTGGATCTTCCTGGCGGACGCCGTCTCGGCGGGCGCCGGGGCGGAGCGTACCGTCCCCGCCGCCACCCTGCTGGCCGACGCCGCCCAGGTGGCCGGCGGACTGTTCCTGCTGGTGATCGGCGCCCTCACCCTGGTCGAACACGCGTCTGCGCGGGCTGACATAGAGTCAGCCGGGTGAGCGCACTGATCGGACGGCGGGCGGCCCTGCGCTGGGTCCATCTGGTGCTCGGCGGCGCCCTGTTGACGCCGTTCTTCCTGCTGGCCCTGGTCGTGGTGACCACCGCCGCCCCGGGCGGCGGCCCGCGCCACACCGCCCTGCTGCAGTTCGCCGCGTTCACCGTGGCACTGCCGGCGGCCGCCGTCACCGCCCTGGTGCCGGTGGTGCGGGTGCTGGAATCCGCCGCCGCGCGGGCCCTGTGTGCGGGCGCGGCCGGTGAACTCGCGACCGCGCCGGCCCGCTCCTGGTCGGCGCGCCGCCGCACCGCGCTCTGGTTCGTGCTGCACCTGAGCCTCGGCGGGGTGGTCTCCGGAATGTCACTGGCCGTCCCGCCCGCCGTGCTCACCCTGCTGCTGGACCCGGACAACGCCGGCCTGGAACGCTACTTCGGCCCGCACCCGCCCGCCCTGCCCCTGGCGGCCGGCCTGCTGGCCCTGCCCGTCCTGGTCAGCGCGGGCGCCGGGGCGGCCCTGGCCCGCACCGCCCCGCACCTGCTCGGCCCGACCCCGGCCGAGCGACTGGCCGAGGCCGAGCAGCGGGCCGTAGTACTAGCCCAACGCAACAGGCTGGCACGGGAGTTGCACGACTCGGTGGGGCACGCGCTGAGCGCGGTCTCACTGCAGGCCGCCGCCGCCCGGCGGGTGCTGGACCGCGACCCGGCCTTCGCCGCCGAGGCGCTGGCCGCGATCGAGGAGACCGCGCGCGCCGCAGTCGCCGAACTGGACACCGTGCTCGGCCTGCTGCGCGAGGAGGAGGTCACCGGCAGCGGCGGCCCCACCCTGGCCCACCTGGACGTCCTGCTGCGCCAACTCGCCCTCACCGGTGTCACCGTCACCACCGAACTCGGGCCCGGCATCACCGACCTGGCCGATCTGGACGGGACCCTCTCCCGCGAGGCGTACCGGATCGTCCAGGAGGGGCTCAGCAACGTCCTGCGGCACGCCGGGCCGGTGCGGGCCGACCTCAGGATCGACCGAAGGGAAGGACACCTCGACGTGGAACTGACCAACCCGATCGGCGCCGGACGCCCCGGCCGGCCCGGCGGCGGACGCGGCCTGCGCGGGCTCGCCGAGCGGGCCGACGCGCTGCGCGGCCGCTTCACCGCCGGCCCGGTGGACTCCGGCACCGCCTGGCGCCTGGCCGCCGAACTCCCGCTGGACGCCCTGGACGGCCGCCCGTGATCAGCGTGGTGATCGCCGACGACGAGCGACTGGTGCGCACCGGCCTGCGGGTGGTGCTGGAGGCCGAGCCCGACCTGCGGGTGGTCGGCGAGGCCGCGAGCGGCGACGAAGTGGTGCCACTGGTACGCGAACTGCGGCCCGACGTGGTGCTGATGGACGTCCGGATGCCCCGGGTGGACGGCATCCGCGCCACCGAGCGGCTGGTCGCCGGAGACGGACCGGTGCCGCGGATCCTGGTGGTCACCACCTTCGAGAACGACGACTACGTGTACGAGGCGCTGCGCGCGGGCGCGGCCGGCTTCCTGCTGAAGCGGGCCCGCGCGGAGGAGATGGTGCACGCCGTCCGGCTCGCCGCGCACGGCGACTCGCTGCTCTTCCCGGCGGCGGTGCGCGACCTCGCCGCCCACCGCGAGCTCCGCCGGACCGCCGACCACCGGACCGCCGGCCACCGGATCGACCGCCTAACCGAGCGTGAGGGCGAAGTGCTCAGGCTGATCACCGCCGGACTGACCAACGGGGAGATCGCCGAACGGCTGCTGATCGGCACCGAGACGGTGAAGACGCACGTCGGGGCGGTGCTGGCCAAGCTCGGCGCCCGCGACCGCACCCAGGCGGTGATCGCCGCGTACGAGTCGGGATTCGTCCGGCCGCGATGACCCTACGACGCCTCCGGGATGACCACAGAGTGACGGCCGGGTGAACGGCGCCGCTTCCACCCCCCTCCTACCGGCGGGTAGATTGGGCCGATCGATCGTGCCCACGGGGGGCACCGTACGACTGGAACACCGGTGACCGCATGAACGTCTGGACCCGCCCCGCACTCTGGTGGCGCCTGGCCATCGCCCTCTCCGCCGGACTCGGTCTGGTCCTGACCAACAGCTCGCTGGTGTACTTCACCATCGAGAGCAACGTGATCGTGCTCGGCTACTTCCTCGGCGCCGCGTACTGGATGGTCAAGCGCGGCACCGTGGACGCGCCCGCGCCCCGGCTGCGCGGCGCCGCCGTCCTGTTCATCACCATCACCGGCATCGTCGCCCACGTGCTGCTCAACCACGGCGAGAACCCGCTGCCCGGCCTGACCTCGGGCCCGGACCGGCTCGCGCACTGGTCGAGCTTCCTGCTGCACTACACCACGCCGGTCATGGTGATGATCGACTGGCTGTGCCTGAAGCCGCGCAACGCCTCGCGCTGGCGCGACCTGCCGCTGTGGCTGGCCTTCCCGCTCGGGTACGCGATCGTGACCGAGACCCGGGCCATCCTCTTCCCCGGCTTCCCGCTCAAGTACCCGTACTTCTTCCTCGACCCGACCGAGCACGGCTACGCCTGGGTGGCCGGCCAGATCGGCCAGCTGACCGTGGAGTTCGTCGTCCTCGCCGCCGCCGTGGTCGGCCTCGACCGCCTGGGCACCCGGGTCTTCGCCCGCCGGCCGGCCGCCGAGCTCTCCTGAGCCATGACAGCAATGCCTGAGGTAGTGGCTGTCGCGGGCTCGGGCTTGGTGGCGAAGCCCACATCGGCGGGGATGCCAGCCGACGCGCCCCGCTGGCGGTCCTCGGTCCAGGAGCGCGGGACGTACGGCTCCCGGTCGATGGCGGCGTGTCCGGCCTGCGCGGGGTAGACGAGATAGACCGCTACCTACGCGTTCTCGATCCTGCTGCGGTGCCGGCGTATTGGCGCTGGGCGCCGACCGTCGTGGTGCCCTTCTTCAGATCGCCGGTCTCGTCCACAACGAGGCCCGCCTCCTCATCGCGCAGGTGGTCCACCATGTAGGTGCGGATGTCGTCGCGGACCGCGCCGGCATCCCACTTGGCTCGGCCCAGTAGGTGCTTCATCCCGTGTGAGGTAGTGGCCCCGGCGTGCTCGGCGATCGTCCAGCAGTTGTTGCGCGGCAGGTCCGACAGCAGCCCCAGCACGAGCGAGCGGGCCCGGCGGCGGGGTTCCACCCGGGCGAACCGACCTGCGACACGACCCATCAGGCCCTCGAACATCGCCTGCCGTCGTTCGACGTCTACGCTGTGACCCGCAGCCACTGTTTGATCCTTCGTTGTCTTCACAAACCACGATCATCTTCGGTGGCCGCACTGTTGCCCAGGCGAGCAAGATCACGACTCCCGGCCCTGAACTACTGGGCTCCGCCCGAGGATGGAAAGCCCTGATGAGTCGCTACGAGTTGAACGAGCGCGAAGCCTTCGTCGCCATGTCGCGGTTCGTGTGGCAGTTCGCGAACCGCGCCGGGGACGACCTTCTCACGCTCCTGGGCGACATCGACATCCAGGCGGACGGCGGGACGACGGACCCCGCCGCCTGGGAAGACTGGATGAGGTGCGTTCGTTCGGTCGTCGACGGCACAGGGGATCCGGCAGGCGGGTCGGCGGGGTAGACGCCCCAGGGCCACTCGTCGACAAGATCACGATACATCTGCCGCATCAGCCTTCTGGCGCTACATGGATTGACGCGGCGAGCTCGCAAGAAAATGCCGGATCCACTAATTCCGAAGATGCACATCAGGGCAGTACGCGCAAATATCCGGCATGGAGGTTGATCTCTCCCGAATTGGCGAGAGCGAGAGCGCCCTCCCCTATGAAGAATCCTTTCTCTCTGAATGTATGGAGAGTCAGCAGCCTCCACAGTTCTTTGACAAATCCCGCCATGGATGCGTCTGCCTGATCGACCGATGCGGCCCAACGGCCGACCTGCAGAGCTCCCGGTGGACCCTCGACGCTGCGGACCCACTGCACGACCGGGCCGACCTGGGGCCCATAAATCTTCCCGTTCGTTCGAATTTCCGACGGCAGAACGGGGTGCGTATCTGAATTCCAAATGGAAACCAGCTTGCCGCAGTCCGCCATGGACTCTCTCGTCGAGGGAAGGTCGCCCCTCTCCCACGGGACCGAATCGATGATGCGCATCGATTTAAACCTCGACCTAATCGCAGAAATAAGCAACTCCTCATCGTCGACCGTCAGGAATATTTCAGCTACACGCTTCATTCTTCGACATGCCCATCCGGGTTGCCTTTTCGGATACATTGCAATTGGCCTGCTCCCGCACCTCCCGATGAATCAGGATCACGGGGCTCTGCCCACGCGACTTTCGCAAGCTGCTGACAGTCATGCACCGCGAGGGCGCCGACGCGTCCGTCCAGGCCGGCCATGGGGCCTGCCTTTGGAAGACCGGGTTCTGCTGGTCGCCGCCTACTGGCGAACGAACCTGACGCTACGCCAGCTGGCGCTGCTGTTGGGCGTATCCAAGTCGGCGGCTGCTCGACCGCGCTGAAGATCACTTAGCCCTCGATGTCCGCCCAGGCGGCGAAGGCGCGGTGGAAGTCGGGGAAGGTCTTGCGGACGCAGCCCGGGTCGTCGAAGGTGATGCCGGGCGTGCGCAGGCCGGTGACCGCGAAGGACATCACGATCCGGTGGTCGCCGCGGGTGGAGATCTCGGCGGGCTGCGGGGTGCCGGGGCGGATCTCGATCCAGTCCCGGCCGGTGGCCACGTCCACGCCGAGCCGGCGCAGGTTCTCCGCGCAGGCGTCCAGCCGGTCGCACTCCTTGATCCGGGTGTTGTAGACGTCGACGATCCGGATCGGGGCGGTGGCGAACGGGGCGATCGCCGCGAGGGTCGGCATGGTGTCGGAGATGTCCCGCATGGCGACCGTGCCGCCGGTCAGCCGCCCGCCCGGGGCGCCCCCGACCGTCACCCGGTCGGCGCCGAGCTCGACCTTGGCGCCGAGCCGTTCCAGCACCTCGACGAAGCGCAGGTCGCCCTGGAGCGCGCCCCGGCCGAGGCCGGGCACGGTCACCTCGCGGCCGGTCACCGCGGCGGCCGCGAAGAAGTAGCTCGCGGTGGAGGCGTCCGGCTCAACCCGGTACTCGGTCGCCCGGTAGCCGCCCGGCGGCACGGTGAAGACGTTCCCGTCCCGCTCCACACGCACCCCGAAGCTGCGCATCATCGCCAGCGTGATCTCCACGTACGGCGCGGAGACCAGGTCGGTCACGGTGATCCGCAGGCCCTGCCGGGTCAGCGGGCCGAGCAGCAGCAGCGCGGTCAGGTACTGCGAGGACAGGCCCGCGTCCAGGGTCACCTCGCCGCCCGCCACCCCGCGGGCCTCGATCCGCAGCGGGTGGTGGCCCTCGCGTTCCTGGTGGTGCAGTTCCACGCCGAGGGTGCGCAGCGCCTCGGTGAGCGGGCCGAGCGGGCGGCGGCGCATCTGCTCGGAGGCGTCGAAGCGGAAGCTGCCGTGGCCGGCGGCCGCCAGGGTGGGCAGGAATCGGGCGGTGGTGGCGCCGTCCCGGCAGTACACCTCGGCGTCGGTGGCGGGGCCCTGCGGCCGGCCCTCGATCCGCCACTCCCGCTCGTCGCGCGCGACCCGGTAGCCGAGCCGGGTCAGCCCCTCGGCGAAGCCCTCGGTGTCGTCCGAACTCAGCGGCCGCAGCAGGGTGGTGGTGCCCTCGGCGGCCGCGGCGAGGAAGAGTGCGCGGGCCGTGACCGACTTCGATCCGGGTATCTCGACGACCGTCACGGGAGTCCTCTTCACAGGTGGGGGCGGTGGAGTGGTTCGGGCTCATCCTGCCGTGCGGCGGACGCGGGCCACGGTCCGTTCCACCACCTGGACAGCGGCTGCTGCGGGAGCCGATCCACCGACTGTGGCACCACATGGCACCACGTGGCGCCACGTGACCCCCTGGCAGCCGTGCGGCATCGGGCACTCTCCGCACCCACTGCCGCCAGCAGTGACACCACCTGGCGCCAGATGGCACCACATCCCACCTCTCGCTGGCACTGAAACCCGTACGACACCACTGCGGGCTCCACGAATTTCTCCTCATCGCCGCAGCTCAGAGCAGGTGACACCGCGCCAGCGCCACAAGTGGCACCATCAGCGCTTGCCATGGCGCCAATGTGGTGCCACTATCTACGTCATGGACCTCACGCCGTATGTCGACACCCTCCGCCGCGAACTCGCGGTGGCCGCCGAGGCCGGCGGCGAAGACGCCCGCCGGCTGGCCGAACGGCTCACCGCTCCCCTGGAGTCGGCGACCCGGCTGACCATGCTCAACGTGCTCTCCGCCGCGATGGACGAGATCACCCGCGAGCTCGCCCCCGGCTCGGTCGACGTACGGCTGCGCGGACTCGACCCCGACTTCGTGGTGACGCTGCCGCCCGCCGGCACCGGCCCCGCGGAGGCGGCAGCTCCGTCGGCGGAGCCGCTGAGGGCCCCGATTCCCGCCGACTCCGACGAGGGCGGGACCGCCCGCGTCAATCTGCGCCTGCCGGCCCACCTCAAGACGCGCGCCGAGGAGGCCGCGAACCGTGAGGGCCTGTCGGTCAACGCGTGGCTGGTGCGGGCGGTGTCGGCGGCGGTCGACGGCGGTGCGCAGCCGCGCCCGTCGGAGCCGTCCCGCACGGTCGGCCAGAGCTTCACCGGCTGGGTGCGCTAGCCCGCGTACCCGCCCTGCACCGCTCCACCCCACACCACGTCCCACCAGCGGGGACGTCCCAAGGACCCATGAGGACGGTACAGCCATGCCTTCTTTCGACACTCCCGAGCCGATTTCGGTCACCGCCCACGTGGAGGCCGGCTCGATCCGGTTCAGCGCGGCGGACCGCGCCGACACCGTGGTCGAGGTGCGGCCTCGCGACCCGAAGCTCGACCGGGACCTGCGCGCGGTCGAGCAGACCGAGGTCTCGTACGCCGGCGGCCTGCTGACCGTCCGGACGCCCAAGTTCCGCAACACCCTCCGCCGGCCCGGCACGGTCGACGTGACGATCGAGCTGCCCGCCGGCTCGGACGTCGACATGACCGGCTCCTGGGCCCAGGTGCTCGGCGAGGGCCGGCTCGGCGAGGTCCGGGTGAAGACCTCGTCGGGCGACACCCGCCTCGACACCACCGGCCCGCTGCGGCTGACCGCCTCGCACGGCTCGATCACCGTGGACCGGGTCGACGGGTCGGCCGAGATCACCACCAGCTCCGGCAGCATGCGGGTCGGCGTGGTGGACGGGTCCGCCGTGCTGAAGAACTCGCACGGCTCGACCATGGTCGGAGCCGCCACCGGCGAGCTGCGGGTGAGCGGCGCCAACGGCGACATCGACATCCGCCGCGCCGAGGACTCGGTCACCGCCACCACCGCGCACGGCACCCTGCGGGTGGGCGAGGTGGTCCGCGGCACCGTCCAGCTGGAGACCTCCTACGGCGCGATCGAGGTCGGCATCCGCCGGGGTACGGCTGCCTGGCTGGACGTCAGCTCGGGCTCGGGGCAGGTGCGCAACTCGCTCGCAACCACCGACGACCCGGAGCGGAGCGAGGACACCGTCAAGGTCCGGGCCCGTACCCGGCACGGCAACATCGACATCCTCCGCGCCACGTCCTGACCCGGCCGGGGCGCCGGACGCCCCGAGCCCAGCCGCTCCGCTCCAGTCCATTCCACTCGCCCCAGCCTTCGAACGGGAGGGCCACATGCCTTCTTCTGTCATGCCCACGCCCAGGATGACCGGCGGTCCGCAGGCACCCGCCGCCGTCTCCGCCGTCGGACTGCGCAAGTCGTACGGCGACAAGACCGTGCTCGACGGGATCGACCTGCACATCCCGGCCGGGTCCGTGTTCGCCCTGCTCGGCCCGAACGGCGCCGGCAAGACCACCACCGTGCAGATCCTCTCCACCCTGATCCGCGCCGACGGCGGGCAGGCCCGGGTCGCCGGCCACGACCTCACCACCGACCCGGACGGGGTGCGCGCCGCGATCGGCGTCACCGGCCAGTTCTCCGCCGTCGACGGCCTGATCACCGGCGAGGAGAACATGCTCCTGATGGCCGACCTGCACCACCTGCCCAGGAGCGAGGGGCGGCGCGTCGCCGCCGAGCTGCTGGAGCGCTTCGACCTCGTCGAGGCCGCCCGGAAGCCCGCCCAGAGCTACTCCGGCGGCATGAAGCGCCGCCTCGACATCGCCATGACCCTGGTCGGCAACCCGCGGATCATCTTCCTCGACGAGCCGACCACCGGCCTCGACCCGCGGTCCCGGCACGCCATGTGGCGGATCATCCGCGAGCTGGTCGCCGGCGGCGTCACCGTCTTCCTCACCACCCAGTACCTGGAGGAGGCCGACGAACTCGCCGACCGCATCGCGGTGCTGAACGACGGCCGGATCGTGGCCGAGGGCACCGCCGAGGAACTGAAGCGGCTGGTCCCCGGCGGCCACGTCCGGCTCCGCTTCACCGACCCGGACGCCTACCACTCGGCCGCCGCCGCCCTGTCCGGAACGGCCATGTCCGGCGCGGCCCGCGACGACGAGGCACTGGCCCTGCAGATCCCCAGCGACGGCAGCCAGCGCGACCTGCGCGCCGTCCTCGACCGGCTGGACGCCGCCGGTGTCCAGGCGGACGAACTCACCGTGCACACGCCCGACCTCGACGACGTGTTCTTCGCCCTCACCGGCGGCACCACCCCGACCGACCAGACCAAGGAGGCCGTCCGATGAGCTCCCTCACCCTCGCCGCCCGCGACTCGTCCACGATGCTGCGCCGCAACCTGCTGCACGCGCGCCGCTACCCGTCGATGACCCTGAACCTGCTGCTGACACCCGTCATGCTGCTCCTGCTCTTCGTCTTCGTCTTCGGCGACGCGATGAGCGCCGGCCTCGGCGGCGGCCACGCCGACCGCACCGAGTACCTGGCCTACCTGGTGCCGGGCATCCTGCTGATGACCATCGGCAGCACCACGATCGGCACCGCGGTCTCCGTCTCCAACGACATGACCGAGGGCATCATCGCCCGCTTCCGCACCATGGCGATCCACCGCGGCTCGGTGCTGGTCGGACACGTCGCCGGCAGCGTGCTGCAGGCGGTGGCGAGCGTGGTCCTGGTCGGCGCCGTCGGCGTGGCGATCGGCTTCCGCTCGGTGGACGCCACCGCGCTGGACTGGCTCGCGGCGTTCGGACTGCTGGTGCTGTTCGCCCTTGCGCTCACCTGGATCGCGGTCGGGATGGGCCTGATCAGCCCGAACGCCGAGGCGGCGAGCAACAACGCCATGCCGCTGATCTTCCTGCCGCTGATCTCCAGCACCTTCGTGCCGGTCCACGCGATGCCGGGCTGGTTCCAGCCGATCGCCCAGTACCAGCCGTTCACCCCGGCCATCGAGACCCTGCGCGGCCTGCTGCTCGGCACCCCGATCGGCAACAACTGGTGGATCGCCCTGGCCTGGTGCCTCGGCCTCACCGTCCTCGGCTACCGCTGGTCCAAGGCGGTGTACGACCGCGGCGCCAAGTGACACCCACGCCTTCTGCTCCACCCGCTCTGCCCGAGGGCGGCGCACCCCGACCCCCGCGTCGAGGTGCGCCGCCCGTTCCCGTTGCCCGATCAATTTGCATCATTCGATCGAGGTTTGATCGAAACGGTCTCCATGTATTGACTCGATCAGATGGCCAACCTACGGTGCGGGACGGGCGCCCACCCCACCCCTCCGTTCTCGGGAGTCCCCACCATGCTCCTGCACCGTGCCGCGCTCACCGGTCTCGTCACCGCCGCGCTGCTCCTGCCCGGTATCCCCACCGCCGGGGCGACCACCCCGACCAGTTGGTACCTGGACTGCTCCGCCGCCTCGGACGGCGACGGCAGCCAGGCCGCCCCGTGGAACAGCCTGGCCACGGCCGACGCCCATGTCTTCCAGCCCGGTGACCACCTGCTGCTCAAGCGCGGCGCCACCTGCACCGGCACCCTCGCCCCGCACGGCTCCGGCACCGCCGGCGCACCGATCACCCTGGCCGCGTACGGCACCGGCACCGCCCGCCCGGTGGTCGCGGGCGACCCGGCCTCCGCCGAGAACGCCGCCGTCCACCTCTTCGACGTCGAGCAGTGGGAGATCCGCGACCTGGAGATCACCTTCCCGGACACCTCCGCCACCAAGCGCGAACGCAACGGCCTGCTGGTCGAGATCGCCGACCTGCCCGACGGCGTCGGCACCCACTACGTGGTCGACGACGTCTACGTGCACGACGTGAACGGCGACGCCACCAAGTGGTCCAACGGCATCCAGTTCCGCGTCTCCGGCACCACCACACCCACCGACTTCGACGACGTGCTGGTGCAGAACTCGACCATCGCGCACGTCGACCGGGAGGGCCTGACCAACCGCACCACCTGGATGTGCCGGCCGAGCTACGGCACCGGCGACGGCTGCGGCACCACCGTCAACTGGCGGGCCAACACCCGCCTGGTGTTCCGCGGCAACACCGTCAGCGACACCGGCGGGGACGGCATCGTGGTGCGCGCCGCCGACCACGCCCTGGTCGAGCACAACACCGCGTACGACATCGCAATGCGCCCGATGGGCTCCAACGCCGGTATCTGGACCATCAACTCGGACCACACCACGATCCAGTACAACGAGGTCCACCACGTCCGCCGGCTCTCCGACAGCAACGACGGGATGGCCTTCGACTCGGACTACGGCAACAACGGCACCCTGATCCAGTACAACGACAGCCACGACAACGACGGCGGCTTCCTGCTGTTCTGCGGGGCGTGCGGCGCCGGGTCCAGCTCCACCGGGACGGTGGTCCGCTACAACCTCAGCCGGGCGGACCGGAGCCGCTGGCTCTTCGCCGTCGGCGAGCGAGGCGCCCAGGTGTACAACAACACCGTCTACCTGCCGGCCGGTTCGACCACCCCGGTGATCCAGCAGGGCTCCGGCACCTCCACCACCCGGCTCAGCGGCAATCTCTTCGCCAACCTGGGCACCGGCGGATACACCGGCTTCGGCGGCAACGCCTACAAGCCGGGCGACTTCACCTGGGACTCCAACCTCTTCTGGGGCAACCACCCGGCCGACGAGCCCGCCGACCCCGGCAAGGTCACCGCCGACCCGAAGCTGGTGAACCCCGGCGGCACCGCCCCCGTCGAATACGCGCTCGCGGTCGGCTCCCCGGCCCGCGGGGCGGGCGCGAGCGTGCCGGACAACGGCGGCAGCGACTGGTTCGGCGCCGCCGTCCCGCAGGTCTGCCGGCCCGACATCGGCTTCCAGCAGGCGAGTTCCTTCACCGACACCTCCTGCGCACCGGCCGACCCGGTCCGCAACGGCGGCTTCGAGAGCGGCGCGCTCGGCCCCTGGACGTCCTACGGCGGCGTGGTCCTCGACGGTGCGGGCGCCCACTCCGGCAGCTACGCCGTACGGGTCGGCCCGGCCCAGGCGGCGGCCGAGCAGGTGATCGCCGTCAGGCCGAACACCACGTACCGGCTGAGCGGTTGGGGACGGGTGTCGGCCACGGGCAGCGAACTCTCGCTCGGCGTCAAGCAGTACGACGCCGTCGGCTCCACCACCCGGGCGGCGTTCACCGCCACCGGCTACGCGTACGGCTCCACCACCTTCACCACCGGGGCGGGCGCCACCACGGCTCGGATCTACTGCTACGCCCGCAGCGGCACCGGGTACGGCTACTGCGACGACGTCTCGGTCAGCCAGGTCTCCTGAGCGCAGCAGCGCAGCAGCCCGGAACCGCAGCGGCGGCCCGGTCGGAGGTTTCGACCGGGCCGCCGTCGCGCCGGGGAGCGGGTCAGGAGACGCTGACCGCGCTCCAGGCCGCCGCCACCGCCTTGTACTCGGCGCTGTTCGCGCCGTACAGGTCCGTGGCCGCGCTCAGCGAGGCGGTGCGGGCACCCTTGTAGGTGGTGGTGGAGGTCATGTAGACCGTGAGCGCCCGGTACCAGATGGCCGCGACCTTCTGGTTGCCGATGCCGGTCACCGTGGAGCCGTTGCAGGTCGGGCTGTTGTAGGCGACGCCGTTGATGGTCTTGGCGCCGCTGCCCTCACTGGCCAGGTAGAACCAGTGGTTGCCGACGCCGGAGGAGTTGTGCACGTCCAGGCGGCCGACCTTGCTGGACCAGCAGTCGGCCGAGCTGCCGTCCAGCGAGGGCTTGTCGAAGCGGCGCAGCCACGGCGGGGTGGACTGGTCGCTGAACAGGTAGTCCGGCGTGTCGACCGAGTTGTTGGCGTACCACTCGACCATGGTGCCGAAGATGTCGCTGGTCGACTCGTTGAGGCCGCCGGACTCGCCGCTGTAGCGGAGGTTGGCGGTCGCGCTGGTGACGCCGTGGGTCATCTCGTGGCCCATGGTGTCGAGGTCGACCTGCTCGGGGTCGGTGGTGCCGTTGCCGTCGCCGGTCATCATGCAGAAGCAGGCGTCGGACCACTGGGCGTTGTCCCAGTTGGTGCCGACATGCACGAAGACGGTGGCGCCCTTGCCGTCGTTCTTGATGCCGTTCCGGCCGAAGGTGTTCTTGTAGTAGTCGTACGTCCAGGCGGTGTTGGCGTGGGCGTCGACGGCGGCGGTGGCCCGGTCGGTGGAGAACTTCTTGCCGTCGCCCCAGATGTTGTCGGCGTCGGTGTAGAGGGTGCCGGAGCTCGCCTTGACGCTGCCGGCGGCCAGGTTGTGGGCGTCCTTGGTGGTGTGGCCGCGGACCGGGTCGATCAGCGCGTAGGAGCCGTTGGTCTGCTGGGTGGTGGCGATGGAGATGTCACCGGTGTACTCGGAGTGGCCGGTGCCGGTGGCCTCGCGCTCGGAGTCGAAGGCCTCGATCTCCTCGCCGGTGGCGGCGTCGGTGACGATCACCCGACCGGAGGGCTGGCCCTGCTTGCCGAGGCCGCTGACGGTGGTCTGCCAGGCGAGGCGGGCACCGCCGTCGGCCGCCCAGACCACCAGCTGGGGCTCGGAGGTGGCGGAGCTGACGTCCGGGGCGGCGGCCAGCGCCTTGGCGGCGGTGGTCTGCGCGGGGACGGCGGGAACGGTGGTCTTGACGCTGGGGTTGTGGCCCTTGGCGCGGGAGGAGTCCTTGAGCTTGCCGTGGCTGTCCTGGTGCACCACCAGGTCACCGCCGATCACCGGCAGGCCCTGGTAGGTGCGGTCGAAGCGGACGTGCTGGGTGCCGTCCCGGTCGATGATGACGTCCTTGACCTGCAGGTCCTGGCCGCTGCCGAAGCCGAACAGGTCTGCGTTGCGGGACACGTTGGCCTTCGCCTTGGCGATGGCGCTGTCCCGGCCCGAGGCCGCGGTGGCAGTCGAGAACTGCACACCGGCGGCAACGAGGGCGGCGGTAGCCGCCAGGGCGCCGGCCGTGAGGGTGCGGCGGCGCGAAGAGGAGGTGGGGCTCACTCTGTTACTCCAGTCGGTTAGCTGCTGGGTAGCCGACTGCGAGCTTGGCCGTGAACAGCCAAACTTTTCTATGAACAGAATGGAACTTGACCGTTTCGTTGCCGGAACGGCGACGCTTTCCGGTCGAGTTCGACCGAGTTCGATCGAATTGAGTGAGCCCCCCTGGACTCCCGTGGGACGGGGAGCGGTTACTGCGGATCGACCGTGCGCAGCTCGCCGTCCAGCTCCAGCCAGCGGGTGATGCCCAGCTCGCGCAGGAACGGCAGGTCGTGGCTGGCCACGATCAGCGTCCCCTGGAACCCGGCCAGCGCCTGGATGAGTTGACGCACGCTGGCCAGATCCAGGTTGTTGGTCGGTTCGTCGAGCATCAGCAGCTGCGGTGGCGGATCGGCCAGCAGCAGCGCCGCCAGGGTGGCCCGGAAGCGCTCGCCGCCGGAGAGCGTGCCGGCCGGCTGGTCGGCCCGGGCGCCGCGGAACAGGAACCGGGCCAGCCGAGCCCGGATCGCGTTGTCCCCCTGTGCCGGGGCGAGCGCCTTGACGTTGCCGAAGACGGTCAGCCCGTCGTCCAGCACGTCGAGGCGCTGCGGCAGGTACCGCAGCGGCACCGGCGTGGTCACCTCGCCCTCCACCGGGCGCAGTTCGCCCGCGACGGTGCGCAGCAGGGTGGACTTGCCCGCCCCGTTGCGCCCGATCAGGGCGATCCGCTCCGGCCCGCGCAGCTCCAGGTCGGCGCGGGCGCCGTGGGCCAGGCGGACCCGGTCCAGGGTGAGCACCGTCCGGCCGGCCGGAACGGCCGTGCGCGGCAGGTCGATCCGGATCTCGGCGTCGTCGCGGACCGCCTCCTCCGCCGCGGTCAGCCGGTCCTTGGCCTCGTTCAGCCGGTCGGTGTGCATCCCGCGGACCCGGCCCGCGGTCTCCTGCGCCTGCCGCTTGAACTTGCCCGCGATGATCTTCGGATCGTTGCGCTGCGCGGACTTCTTCTTGCCGTACGCGGCACTGCGGTCGAGCTTGATCCGGGCCTCCATCAGGTCGCGCTGCTGGCGCCGGACGTCCGCCTCGGCGGTGCGCACCAGCCGCTCGGCGGTCTCCTGCTCGGCGGCCAGCGCCTCCTGGTACGCGGCGAAGTTGCCGCCGTACCAGGTGACCGAGCCGTCCCGCAGGTCGGCGATCTGGTCGACGTACTGCAGGAGTTCGCGGTCGTGGCTGACCACCAGCAGGACGCCGGGGAAGCCGGCCACCGCCTCGTAGAGGCGCGAACGGGCCCGGCGGTCCAGGTTGTTGGTCGGCTCGTCGAGCAGCAGCACGTCGGGCCGGCGCAGCAGCAGGGCCGCCAGGTGCAGCAGCACCGCCTCGCCGCCGGAGAGTTCGCCGGTGGTGCGGTCGAGGTCGAGCGACTCCAGGCCGAGCCGGTCGAGGGTGGCGCGGGCGCGCTCCTCGACGTCCCAGTCGTCGCCGACGGCGGCGAAGTGCCGCTCGTCGGTGTCGCCGGACTCGATCGCGTGCAGGCCCTCGCGGGCCGCCCGGATGCCGAGCGCCTCATCGACCCGCTGATCGCCGATCAGGGTGAGGTTCTGCGGCAGGTAGCCGACCTCGCCCGCGATCCGGACGGCGCCCGAGGTCGGGGTGAGCTCGCCCGCGAGCAACCGGATCAGGGTGGACTTGCCCGAGCCGTTGAGGCCGATCAGGCCCGTCCGGCCGGGGCCGACCGCGAGGTGGAAGCCGTCCAGCACCGGGGTGCCGTCGGCCCACTCGAAGCCGAGTTCGGTACAGAGGATGGATGTGGTCGGTTGCGCCATGGAAGGCCTCCTGCGGGGTCGCCGTGAGATCGCCGGGTACGGAAGGTGCGACACGGGAGACACCGCAAAGGCGCGAGAACGCAGGAGCCCGCACACGCGGGGCCGCTCACTGCTGAAGTCGCACACCGAGGGAGCACACCCGAAGGAACGGGGGCGTGACGCGCGGTGTCTCGTGACTTCAGAGGAGCAAGGGCCTTCTCCAGACGTGAGCGGGACGGTCCGGGCAGAGCGCTTCGGACACGTCAGACGTTAGGGCCCGGTCCACGTGCCCCGCAACGGAATTAACCGCAGCCGGATCCGTGCGGTCCGATTCAAGCCGTTCCGGAAGAAATCATCAGGCACGTTGGGAGAAGCCCGCCGCGGGGTGGACCGGCCAGGCTGGGGCGCGCGCGTGCTGTTGCGGCACTCGGTGCTGCCCCGCGTGCCTCGACCACTCCCCTGTGCCCCCGTAGGAGACCAGACAGATGACGACCCATGTCGAGCCGGTGAGGACGGCCCCGCAAGGGCCGCTGGGACGGCTGAACCACGGTTCGCACCGCGCCGCGTTGAACATCTTCATGCTGGTGGTGCTCGGCCACTGGGCCGAGCACATCGCCCAGGCGTACCAGATCTGGGGCCTCGGCTGGCCGGTGAAGAAGTCCAAGGGCCTGCTCGGGTACGAGTACCCGTGGCTGGTGACCTCGGAGTGGATGCACTACGGCTACGCGCTGATCATGATCATCGGCCTGTTCCTGCTGCGGCCCGGCTTCGTCGGCCGGGCCCGCACCTGGTGGACGGTGGCCCTGGTCATCCAGTTCTGGCACCACATCGAGCACCTGCTCCTGCTGCTGCAGGCGCAGACCGGCCACTTCCTGTTCGGCAAGGCCGTGCCGACCTCGATCCTGCAGCTGGTCTTCCCCCGGGTCGAGCTGCACCTCTTCTACAACACGATCGTCTTCATCCCGATGGTGATCGGCATGTACTTCCACCTGCGGCCCAGCCGGCAGGAGCTGCAGGAGATGACCTGCAGCTGCCAGGCGGTCCACCGGCACGAGGTCGCGGCGACCGCGTGAGCACCACCGGATCCCCCCGGTCGGTCCGGCGGACGCTCGCGATCGGCGTCGCCGTGGTCGTGGTGCTGCTCGCCGGACTGGCCTGGATCAGCGCCCGCGAGCCGGTCCGGCTGGCGGGCGCCGCCCCGGCCGACGGCGGCGCCCTCGCCGAGGCCCCCAAGGAGGTCGCGCTGACCTTCGCCGGTGACGACTTCCGCCCCCAGTCGCTGTACCTCCAGGTCAACGGCCCGGACGGCGCACCGGTCACCCAGGGCACCCCGGAACTGGACGGCCGCAGGCTGGTCGCCCCGGTGCGGATCACCGCCACCGGCAGCTACCTGGTCACCTACCGGCTCACCCTCGGCGGCGGCCGGGAGGTCTCCGGGACGACCGCCTTCGCCGTCGGCCCCGGGGCGGTCGGCCGCCCGGCCGGCGAGAACGCGGACGACGGCCTGCTGCCGCACGACCACGCGGTCGACGGGGTGTGGAACCTGCTGCTGATCTGCGTCGACGCCGTGCTGCTGCCGGGCGCGGTGCTGCTGATGCTGCGCCGTCCCCGGGTCCGCCGGGAGCGCTCGCCGGGCTGAGCGCCGACCCGGGTCCACTAAAATCGGGCCCATCATGACTGCCACACTCGTCGCCAAGGACCTCAGCGCCGCCCACGGCGACCGCACCCTCTTCTCCGACCTGGACCTGGTCGTCGCCCCCGGCGAGGTGATCGGCCTGGTCGGGGTGAACGGCGCGGGCAAGTCCACCCTGCTGCGGCTGCTGGCGGGCCTGGACACCCCCGAGGACGGCACGCTGCGCCTCAGCCCGGCCACCGCCACCGTCGGCCACCTCCCGCAGGAGCCGGAGCGGCGGCCGGGCGAGTCGGTGCGCGACTTCCTGGCCCGCCGCACCGGCGTGGCCGCGGCCCAGGCCGCGCTGGACGAGGCGACCGAGGGCCTGGTGGAGGGCCGGCCCGGCGCGGACGACGCGTACGCGGCGAGCCTGGACCGCTGGCTGGAGCTGGGCGGCGCCGACCTGGAGGAGCGGGCCGAGGAGGTGGCCGACTCGCTCGGCCTCAAGGTCTCCCTCGACCTGCCGATGACCGCGCTGTCCGGCGGGCAGGCCGCCCGGGCGGGCCTGGCCTCGCTGCTGCTCTCCCGCTACGACGTCTTCCTGCTGGACGAGCCCACCAACGACCTCGACCTGGACGGCCTGGAGCGGCTGGAGTCCTTCGTCAAGGGCCT
Source organism: Kitasatospora cinereorecta (assembly GCF_024172095.1). Lineage (GTDB taxonomy): Bacteria > Actinomycetota > Actinomycetes > Streptomycetales > Streptomycetaceae > Kitasatospora > Kitasatospora cinereorecta. The sequence continues at coordinate 554,452 of NZ_JAMZDX010000005.1, forward strand.
GCGCGCCGGCACCGTGCTGATCAGCCACGACCGCGAGTTCCTGGCCCGCACCGTCACCCGGGTGCTGGAGCTGGACCTGCACCAGCGGCAGGTCAACCTGTACGGCGGCGGCTACGAGTCGTACCTGGAGGAGCGGGCCATCGCCCGCCGCCACGCCCGCGAGGAGTTCGACGAGTACGCCGACACCAGGGCCGGGCTGGAGGCCCGGGCCCAGATGCAGCGCACCTGGCTGGAGCACGGTGTGCGCAACGCCCGCCGCAAGGGCGGGGACAACGACAAGAAGGCCCGCGCGACCCGGGCCGAGTCCACCGAGAAGCAGGCCGCCAAGGCCCGGCAGACCCAGCGGATGATCGAGCGGCTGGACGTGGTGGAGGAGCCGCGCAAGGAGTGGGAGCTGCGGATGGAGATCGCCACCGCGCCCCGTTCCGGCTCGGTGGTGGCCACCCTGCGGGCGGCGACCGCCCACCGCGGGGAGTTCGCCTTCGGACCGGTGGACCTGCAGATCGACTGGGCGGACCGGGTGGCGATCACCGGCGCCAACGGCGCGGGCAAGTCCACCCTGCTGGCCGCCCTGCTCGGCCGGCTCGACCTCGACGGCGGCAGCGCCTCGCTGGGCTCGGGCGTGGTGGTCGGCGAGGTCGACCAGGCCCGCGGGCTGTTCCTCGGTGAGGAACCGCTGTCGGACGCCTTCCAGACCGCCGTCCCGGAGTCCACGCCGGAGGACGTGCGCACCCTGCTGGCCAAGTTCGGGCTGAAGGCCGCCCACGTGCTGCGCCCGGCCGCCACCCTCTCCCCCGGCGAGCGGACCCGCGCGGCGCTGGCGCTGCTGCAGGCCCGCGGGGTCAACCTGCTGGTGCTGGACGAGCCGACCAACCACCTCGACCTGGCCGCGATCGAGCAGCTGGAGTCGGCGCTGGCCTCGTACACCGGGACGCTGCTGCTGGTCACCCACGACCGGCGGATGCTGGACACGGTGACGGTCAACCGGCGACTTGCCGTCGAGAATGGTCTGGTCCACGAGCGCTGAGACCCTTCCCCCGACGGTCCGTCATGTGCTGTGCTGGGGGCCATGGTTGACAGTGCACCGGTGACGGACCACCCGACCGTCCCGCTCCGGCCCATGACGGTGCCGGCCCACGAGGCCGAGGGCCGCTGCCGCTCCTTCCACCAGGTGATGGACCGGCGGCGGACCGTCCGCGACTACTCCACCGAGCCGGTCCCGGACGGGGTGATCGAGTGGGCGGTCCGGACCGCCGCCACCGCGCCGAGCGGGGCGCACGTCCAGCCCTGGCGGTTCGTCGTGGTGACCGATCCGGAGCGCAAGCGGCGGCTGCGCGAGGCGGCCGAGGCCGAGGAGCGGGAGTTCTACGGCCACCGGGCCTCCGAGGAGTGGCTGGCGGCGCTCGCCCCGATCGGCACCGACTGGCGCAAGCCCTTCCTGGAGGACGCGCCGGCCGTGATCGTCGTCTTCGAGGTGCACAAGGGCCCGAACTCGCCCCGTCCCTATTACACGAAGGAGAGCGTCGGCATCGCGGTCGGCCTGCTGCTGGCGAGCCTGCACCAGGCCGGGCTGGCCACCCTGACCCACACCCCGAGCCCGATGCGCTTCCTCAACGAGGTGTGCGAGCGCCCGCCGGAGGAGCGTGCGGCGTACGTGATCCCGGTCGGCTACCCCGCCCCCGGCGCGCGCGTGCCCGACCTGGCGCGCAAGGCGCTGGAGGAGGTCATGGTCCGACTCTGACCGGCGGAAATGCGCTGGTTGGCGCCGCCGCTCCTGGGCCATACTCCGATCATGAGCCACTCCACCGACGCCCCTGACAGCACCCCCGTCCCGGTCACCACCGGCCGGCCGCCCGAGCTGTTGCCGCTCTTCGACGGGCTGCGGCTGCGCCGGCGCCGGGTGGGCGACGCCGCCGGGCTCAACGCCGCCGTCACCGCCAACCTGGCCCACCTCCGCCCGTGGATGCCCTGGGCCAGGACCGCACCGGCGATGGCGTACAGCGTCGAGATGGCCGCGGCCGGCGAGCGGATCTGGGACGAGGGCACCGACTTCATGTACGTCGTCGGCCTGGAGTCCGACCCGGCCGTGGTGCTCGGCGCCTTCGGCCTGCACGGCCGGATCGGCCCGGGCGCGCTGGAGATCGGCTACTGGGTGGACGCCGCCCACACCGGCCGCTCGATCGCGACCAGAGCCGCCGCGGAGCTCACCCGGGCGGCCCTGGCCCTGCCCGGCATCACCCGGGTGGAGATCCACTGCGACGAGGCCAACCTGGCCAGCGCCGCCATCCCCCGCAAGCTCGGCTACCGCCTCGACCGGATCCAGGACGCCGAGATCACCGCGCCGTCCGAGACCGGCCGCAAGCTGATCTGGGTCACCGAGCGCTGAGCCGCGGCGGCTCCCGCTTCCGCCTGCGGGAGCCGTCAACAGCGGAGCCGTCAGTAGCGGGAGCCGACCGCCGGCGGGAGGGCGTCCAGCTCGGCCAGGTCGGCGGCGGTGAGCCGCAGCTCGGCCGAGCCCGCGTTGTCGGCCAGGTACTTCGGCGTCTTGGTGCCGGGGATCGGCAGCACGTAGCGGCCCTGGGCCAGCACCCAGGCCAGCGCGACCTGCGCCGGCGTCGCGCCGTGCCGCTCGGCGATCGCCCGGACCCGCTCCACCAGCGCCAGGTTGGCCGCCAGCGCCTCGGCCTGGAAGCGCGGCAGGGTGGCGCGCCAGTCGTCGGCCGGCAGGTCCTCGGCGGAGGCGAAGCGCCCGGTCAGGAAGCCCCGGCCGAGCGGGGAGAACGGCAGGAAGGCGATGCCCTGCTCCTCGGTGTAGGGCAGCACCTCGGCGAGCGCCTCGCGGGTCCACAGCGACAGCTCGTTCTGGACCGAGGCCACCGGGTGGACCGCCTGGGCCCGCCGGATCTGCTCCACGGTCACCTCGGAGAGGCCGATCCGCCGCGCCTTCCCGGCCGCCACCGCCTCGGCCATGGCACCCCAGGTCTCCTCGATCGGCACCGCCGGGTCGACCCGGTGCAGCTGGTACAGGTCGACGTGGTCGGTGCCGAGACGCCGCAGGCTGGCGTCGATCGACTGCCGCACATGCTCGGGCCGCCCGTCGTTGCCGACCCGGGCGCCGCCGGTACCCGGCACCAGGCCGACCTTGGTGGCCAGCACCGCGCGCTCGCGGAACCCGCCGGCCAGCGCCGCGCCGACCAGTTCCTCGTTGTCGTACGGGCCGTAGATGTCGGCGGTGTCGATCAGCGTGACGCCGAGGTCGAGGGCGGTGCGGATGACCTCGGTGGAGGTGGTGTCGTCGCGGCCGCTCGGGTCGTACGCCCAGGTCATGCCCATGCAGCCGAGTCCGACCACGCCGACCTCGGGTCCGCCGTCGCCCAGTGTGGTGGTACGCATCGCTGTCACTCCTTCAGTTCGCAACCGGCCGTGCGGAGATCAGCCTGCCCCTTGGAGTGCACTCGAGGTCAAGCCGGAACCTTAAGGCGGGTTCAAGAGCGGCCGGAGGCGCTTGACGTGCCCAGTTGGTCTAGTCCATTTTGAGGTCAGGGCCTCCCGACCCGGCACCGCGTACAGGACCACCCCCACACCCGCACCGCCCGCCGAACCCCACGTCCGGCACCGGCGGTACGGGCACGTCCGAAAGGCACCCCGCATGCCACGCGCGCTCCACCGTCACGCCGCCAGGCGGCGCTCCGCACTCGTCCCGGCGCTCTGCGCCGCCACGCTGGCGGCCGGCGCCCTCGCCGCCGTCGCCGCCGGCGCCGACGCCGCCAGTACCAACCTGCTCGCCAACGCCGGTTTCGAGTCCGGCTCGCTCGGCCCCTGGAGCTGTTCCGGCGCCACCGAATCGGTCGTCAACTCCCCTGTCCACAGCGGCTCGTACGCGCTGCACGGAGCCGTCGGCAACAGCGACACCGCCCAGTGCAGCCAGACCGTCGCGGTCCAGCCCAACACCGCCTACACGCTGAGCGCCTGGGTCCAGGGCCAGTACGTCTACCTCGGCGCCACCGGCGCCGGCGTCACCGACCCGGCCACCTGGACGCCCGGCGGCAGCGGCTGGCAGCAGCTCTCCACCGGCTTCACCACCGGGCCGTCCACCACCAGCGTCACCGTCTACCTGCACGGCTGGTACGGCCAGGGCGGCTACGGCGCCGACGACGTGGTGCTCTCCGGCCCCGGCGGCGGACCCAGCTCCCCGCCGCCCACCTCGTCCTCGCCCTCCCCCACCGCCTCGTCCTCGCCCTCGTCCTCGCCGACCGGCTCCCCCACCGCCACCACCCCGCCGCCGAACGTCGCCGTCCCGGTCGCCCCGTACGTCGACATGGGCGCCTGGCCGACCCCGGTGCTCAAGGACATGGCCGCAGCCGGCAACCTCAAGTCGCTGACCCTGGCGTTCGTCACCTCCGTCGGCTGCAAGGCCAGCTGGTTCAACGCCTATGACCCGCGCAGCGGTTGGGGCAAGGACCAGATCGACGCGATCCGCGCGGCCGGCGGCGACGTCAAGGTCTCCTTCGGCGGCGCCTCCGGCACCGAACTCGCCCAGGCCTGCTCGACCGTGGACGCGCTGTTCGCCGAGTACGACGCCGTGGTCAAGGCCTACAACCTGAAGTACGTCGACTTCGACATCGAGGGCGCCGCGGTGGTCGACACCGCCGCCAACGACCGCCGCTCGGCCGCCCTCGCCAAGCTCCAGCAGGCCCACCCCGGCCTCAAGGTCTCGCTCACCCTGCCGGTGCTGCCCGAGGGCCTGACCGCCGACGGCGTCGCCGTCGTCCGCTCCGCCCGCGACGCCGGGGTGGCGCTCGACGTGGTCAACGTGATGGCGATGGACTACAACCGGCCGAGCACCGACTACGGCGACGACGCCGTCCAGGCCGCCCAGTCCACCCACGACCAGCTGAAGACGCTCTACCCGGCCAAGTCCGACGCCCAGCTGTGGGCGATGACCGGCGTCACCCCGATGCTCGGCGAGAACGACGACCACGGCGTCTACAACCAGGCCGACGCCCAGCAGCTGGTCGCCTTCGCCAAGCAGCACCACCTCGGCGAGCTGGCGTTCTGGGAGCTGACCCGCGACGCCAACGCCTGCACCGGCGCGCTCTACAAGTGCACCAACATCGCGCAGGCGCCGTACGAGTTCGCCAAGATCTTCGCCCAGTACGCGGGCTGATCAACGATCATCGGCGGTGGACAGCGCCGCACCGGGTGGTGTTCGATCGGTGACCGCACCGACGGACACCACCCGGGAGGCACGCCCCGATGGACCGCGCCCTGCCCCGCCGCGCCTGGCACCACTTGGAGCCGGTGCACGCCGCGCTCTACTTCATGCCCGAGGCCTTCACCCAAGCCGCCGTTCTCGGCTACGACGTCAGCGACCGCTGGCCCAGCTACTTCGCCTGGCGGGCCGCCCCGCTCGGCGCCGCCGGCCCCGAACTGACCTGCGCGACCTTCTACAGCTTCAGCCCCGCCGCGGTCGCCCGGCACGTCCCCGCCGTCTGGACGGTCGCCGACCCGCCGACCGTCCTGGCCGCCCGGCTGCGGGCCGTCGACGCCGTCTTCCGCTCCCTGCACCGCGAGCACCTCGCCACCCCCGAGTTCGCCGAACTGGTCGCCCTCGCCCGGCGCGCCGCCGATGCCGCCGACACCGCGGGCCGACCGCTCGCCGCCGCCAACGCCGGCCTCGACCCCGCCGACGAACCGCACCTGGCGCTCTGGCAGGCGCTCACCGTGCTGCGCGAACACCGCGGCGACGGCCACCTCGCCGCGCTGCTCGCGCACGGCCTCGACCCGTGCGAGTCGCTGGTCTCCTTCGCCGCGATCGGCGCCGCGCCGGTCGAGAACTTCGCCGGCCGCGGCTGGACCGCCGAGGAGTGGACCGCCGCCCGCGAACGACTCGCCGCCCGCGGCTGGGTCGACGCCCACGGCGCCGCCACCGACGCCGGCCGGGCCGGCCGCAACGAGGTCGAGAAGCTCACCGACCGGCTGGCCGCCGGCCCCTGGGCGGCGCTCGGCGCCGAGCGCACCGAGCGGTTCATGGAGCTGATGCTGCCGCTGTTCGCGGCCGTCATCCAGTCCGGCCGGCTGCCGATGCGCAGCACCCTGGGCATCGCCACCGTCCCGCCGCCCGTCTGGTGACGCCGTCGCTATGATCAACGGGCCGTCGGGCGTAGCGCAGAGGCAGGCGCGCCGTCTTGCCAGGATGGAAACGCCGGTTCGAATCCGGCCCCCGGCGGTCTCCGGACCCGGTAGCGCAGAGGCAGGCGCAACCACTTCCTCATGGTGGAGGACGCCGGTTCGAATCCGGCCCGGGTCACCTCCCACCCCGCATCCGCAGGCCGGTAGCATCCGTACCGTCCGACCCGGCCAGGTAGCGCAGAGGCAGGCGCGACCACGTGAACAGCGTGGAGGACGCCGGTTCGAATCCGGCCCGGGCCACCTCCCTACGCCGCAGCCGGGAATCCGGTTGCCGGTGCCCGGCCGCAGGCCAGTAGCATCCGTACCGCCATTCGGGTGTAGCGCAGAGGCAGACGCGCCGGTCTCCAGAACCGGAACAGGCCGGTTCGAATCCGGTCCCCGGATGGTGCACGGGCCCTGTAGCGCAGAGGCAGGCGCGCCACCCTCTCAAGGTGGAAACGCCGGTTCGAATCCGGCCGGGGCCCACCCGTACCAGAGAGGCACTTCGGAGGGGCGATGGCACAGGTCGGGCTGGACGAGCAGGAGCTGGCCGCCTTCGCCCGCACGGTGGGGCGGCTGCGGGCGCTGCCCGCGGACGATCCGGTGCGGCTGCGGGCCGAGCGAGTGGCCGAGTCGTTCGTACGCGAGGGCCGTCGGGGCCGGCGCAAGGAGCGGCGGGAGGCGACCGCCGACGCGGACGCGGCGCTGATCGCGGCGACCGCGACCGGTGGCGGGGAGCGCCGGGAGGACGCGCCGCTGGCGCTGCGCACCGAGACCGCGGTCCTCGGCGAGCTGCACCGCTCCCAGCGCTGCTATGTCTGCAAGTCGACCTATCGCCAGGTGCACGAGTTCTACCACCGGCTGTGCCCGGCCTGCGCCGAGGACAACTCGGCCCGCCGGGCGCTCTCCACGGACCTGCGCGGGCGCCGGGTGCTGCTCACCGGCGGCCGGGTGAAGATCGGGTTCCAGCTGGCCCTGATGATGCTGCGGGACGGCGCCGAGCTGATCGTCACCAGCCGTTTCCCGCACGACACGGTGCGCCGGTTCCAGGCCGTCGAGGACAGCGGGCAGTGGATGGACCGGCTCGGCGTGGTCGGCATCGACCTGCGCGACCCGCGCCAGGTGCTCGGCCTGTGCGAGCGGCTGCGCGCCGAGGGGCGTCCGCTGGACATCCTGGTCAACAACGCGGCCCAGACGCTGCGCCGCCCGCCGGAGGCGTACGCCCTGCTGATCGCCGGCGAGGACGGCCCCGCGCCGCTGCCGGAACTGGTCTCGCACGCGCCGGGCTTCCGTCCGATGCCGGCGCTGACCGCCGCCTGGCCGGCCGCCGAGCTGGACCCGGCGGCGATGGCGGGCGAGGTGCTGCCCGCCGTCGACGAGGCCGGGCTGCTGCCGGACGCGGCGCCGGAGAACTCCTGGTCGGCCACGCTGGGCGGGCTCGACCCGGCGGAGGTGCTGGAGACCCAGCTGGTCAACGCGCTGGCCCCGGCGCTGCTCTGCGACCGGCTGCTGCCGCTGCTGCTGGCCTCGCCCCACCCGAACCGCTACATCGTCAACGTGACGGCGGTGGAGGGCCGGTTCGCGGTGCGCAACAAGATGCCCGGACACCCGCACACCAACATGGCCAAGGCCGCGCTCAACATGCTGACCCGCACCAGCGCCGCCGAACTGGCCGAGCGGGGCGTCCACATGTGCGCGGTGGACACCGGCTGGATCACCGACGAGAACCCGGCGCCGAAGAAGAGCCGGCTGGCCTCGCACGGCTTCCGCACCCCGCTGGACATCGTCGACGGCGCGGCCCGGGTGTACGACCCGATCGTCCGCGGCGAGGCCGGGGACCCGCTGTCGGGGGTCTTCCTCAAGGACTACCGGATCGCCGAGTGGTGACGGCCGCTAGACTGCTCGGCCGGGGGGCCGTAGCACAGAGGCAGATGCGTCGGACTGCACATCCGGAGGACGCCGGTTCGAATCCGGTCGGCCCCACTTCCCGTCAGGAGAGCCTGCGTTGACCGGGTTCGCCGGAGTGCCGGGCGTGGTGCCCCGCCCGGCCGCCGACCTGGCGCCGCTGCTGGCCTGGCTGCGCGCGGGCGTGCCCGCCGACCGCCGGATCGACTTCCCCGCCGGGACCGCCCTGCCGGACGGCCGGCTCGACCTGTGCAAGCAGCAACTCGGCCCGGACGGCGCCCGGCTGGTGGCCGAGGCGGTCGCCGAGACAGCCGGGGAGCGGGCCGGGCAGGACGGGCCGCGGCCGGTCAGACACCTGCTGCTGGGCACCGACGGGCTGGGCGACGAGGGCGCGGCCGAGGTGTCGTCCCGGGCGGCGGGCGCCGAGGTGCACACCCTCTACCTCGGCTGCAACGGCATCACCGCCGCCGGGGCCTGCCGGATCGCCGATTCGCTGCGCGCCTCGCCGCAGACCGTGCAGGCGCTCTGGCTGAAGCGCAACCCGCTGGGCGTACGGGCCGGGCAGGCGGCCGCCGAGCTGATCGAGGCGGCCGAGCGGCTGCGCACCCTCGACCTGGTGCAGACCGGCCTGGACGCGGCGGGCCTGGCCCTGCTGGTGGACGCCGCGCTGGCCGGCGGCCGCGGCTTCGAGCGGCTGTTCCTGGGCGGCAATCCGCTGGGCCCCGAGGGCGGACGGCAGCTGGCCCGGCTGGTCGTGGCCGGGACGGCGGAGGAGCTGTACGCCTCCGCGGCCGGGCTGGGCGACGAGGGTGCGTCCGCGCTGGCCGAGGCGCTGGCCCGGGCGCCGTACGGGCGGCTGAAGCGGCTCTCGCTGGCGAGTTCGGGCATCGGCCCGGCGGCCGCGGCCCGGGTGGTGGCGGCCGCCGCCGCGGCCGGGGTGGAGCTGCTGGACCTCGGCCGGGTCCGGGCCGCCGCCGTCCTGGCGGCGCCCGACAACCGGATCGACCTGGCCGCGGCCGGGGCGATCGGCGAGGCGCTGGCCGCCGCCCCGCACCGGCTCGGCCACCTCGTGCTGACCGACACCGGCATCCGCAGCCGCGAGGCGCACCGGCTGCTGGACCTCGCGCCGGGTGCGGCCGCCGCCACCCGGTACGTGTTCGGCAAGGGGGTGGCCGGCTCGGTCCGCCGCCGCCTGGCGGAGTTCAGCGCCCACCTGCCGCCACCGGCGGTGGCCCCGGACGTGGCGGCGGTGCGCAGCGTGCACCGCACGGCGCCGCCGGCCTGACGGACGGCGGCACCCGGCCCAAGCCCCGGCCCCGGCCGGTCAGCGGCGCAGCTCGGCGAACACCTTCACCCAGTAGCGCTGCTGCTCGGCCGTGGCGCCGACCAGGTAGGTGGAGCGCAGCTTGGGCGGCAGCAGCGCGACCAGCCGGGCCACCGCCTTGCGGTGCCGCTCCAGTTGGGAGAGTTCGGCGTTGGCGATCGCCTGGTGCACCAGGTCGGTGTCGTCGCTGCCCTCGCCGGACGCCTCGGCGGCGCGGCGCAGCCGTCCCAGCCAGCCGTCCAGGTCGGCGGCGATCTCCTTGAGGCCGGTCACCCGGCGCCCGGCGAGCCGGTCGGTGAGGGCGGTGAGCGAGACCGGGGCGTACTCGCCGTCGCCGAGGTAGACGGTGCCGAGGTGCAGCGGCAGCCCGCGCCGGTGGAGCTTGATCAGGCGCTCCATGGTGCGCTTGGTGATCCAGCCGCGGCCGTCCTCGTCGAGGTCGTTCTTCCACCACTCCAGGACGGTCTCGGCGTCCTGGCCGTAGCGGGCGATCAGCCACTCGTTGGCCGGGATGTCGGCCGGGGTGATGTCGAGCGAGGCGGTGAACCGGGTGGCCTGGGCGATGTTGTTGCGGGCCACCAGGAGCTTGCGGCCGAGGTGGTACGGCGGGTTCTGCAGGGCGATCTGGGCGCGCAGGCCCTCGATCCGGTGGCCTGCGATCGACCACTCCTGGGTGATCTCCATCAGCTTGGCGAACGCGGCCTTGTCCTTGGGGCGGTTGTACTCGTCCCAGATGATCGCCTTGGGTCCCGGCTCGCTGAAGTTGGCGGCGAGCAGGTTCTCCAGCGCGCCGTCGGGGGTGGGGATCGGCGCGCAGAGGTCCTCGACGTTGGTGACCGGCATGGAGAAGTAGAGCGCGTCGCGGCCCAGCTGCTCCCGGGTCAGTTCCCGGACCAGCTCGGTCTTGCCGCAGCCGGGCGGGCCCTGCAAAAGGACCGCCCAGCGGTTGGCCAGGGCCGCCCGGACCACCCGGCGGACCGGGTCGGCGATCCGGTCGGGGTTGCGCACGCCGAGGGCGTCGGCGATCCGGTCCAGGGTCTCCGCGGTGCGGTCCGGGCCCGGCTTGCCGTCCGGCCGGGGCTCGGCCAGGCGCAGCCGCTCCCCGTTGACCAGCGGCAGCCCCCACACCAGCGGGAATCCCTCGCGGGCCATCGCCAGCACGTGCTCCAGGGTGCGCGGGGAGAGCAGTTCGCGCATCGTCGGCGTCAGCGCGGCCCAGATCCGGAACACCTTGGTGAGGTCCCGGTCCGGGTGCAGGGCGGCCAGCCGGTGCCGCCAGGAGGTGTCGTTGGCGGTGATCCGGACGGTCACCATGCGGTCCAGGATGGCCAGGTCGCTGCGGCGGGCGCTGGTCTCGGCCAGCGACTCGTTGTCGGTGAGGAAGACGCCGATGCAGCCGAGCGCCCGCAGGTCGTACTCGCCGAGGGTCCAGTTGCAGGCGATCTGCATCAGCTGCGACTGGATGGTCTCGCCGGCCTGCAGCGAGTCGTCGATCAGGAGGACGAACGGGCGGCCCGGCCTGAGCTGGCTCATCACCAGCTGCCGGAGCACCAGCTCGCCGCTGTGCTCGTCCCGGACCGGCGCGTTGGCCAGCAGGTCGTCCGGGGTCAGGTTGGCCGCCGGGACGACCACCAGCTCGGCGTCCGGGTACGCCTCGGCCAGGTACGAGTGGAAGGTCGAGGTCTTGCCGATGCCGTGCTCGCCGAAGACCTGGCCGGTCTGCCCGAGGTCGATCATCGCGTCGATGAACGACTCCAGCGCGGACGTGCCCGGCCAGCCCTCCGGTGCGACGGGGTAGGTGGCGTTCGGCCGCCACGGTCGGGCCCGGTTCTCGGTGACAGTGCTCATGACGCTCCTGTGGTGACCCGGTGGCAGGCCATCGGCGGGGTGTGGTGGTCGGGCCAGTCGTCCCCGCCCTCGGTGATCAGCCAGATCCACTTGTCGGGCTCGGCGGGGGTGATGTGCGGCGCGTAGCCGTCGGTGAGGACGATCACCGCGTCCGGCCGCTCCTCGAACGGCCGGCCGTCCGCGGTCGGGCTGCGCCCCTCGACGTGGTCGGCGACCGCCTGGAAGCTGGTGCCGCCCCCGCCGTACACCCGCTCGCCCGGCCGGAACGGCATCACCACGCCGTCGAAGGAGAGCCAGTGCGCCTCCACCCCGTCGATCCGGCCGACCAGCTCGGTGAGCCACTCGACCACGTGCCCGGGCATCGAGCCCGAGGTGTCGTACGCGACCACCAGCACCTTGCGGCGCACCGGGCCGCGCCGGGAGAGCATCGGCGGCTGCCCGAGGGCGGCCAGCAGCGCGCCGCGCTTCTTCGGGTACACCAGCCGCTCGCCCTCGGCCAGCCTGCTCGCCAGCACGTCGACCAGCCAGCGCTGCCACCAGTCGACCCGGCGGGTCCGGCTGGTGGTGCCGCGCAGCGCCCCGGCGCCGAGCCGGCCCCACAGCCGGGACGCCGCCTCGGAGGCGCCCTCGGTACGGCCCATCAGGTCCAGCAGCTCTCTCTCGGCGAGGCGCTGGCCGCGCCGGGCCGCGAGCAGGGCGTTGAGCAGCACCGAGGAGCCGATCCGGTCGACCGTCTCCTGATCGGCCGGTACGCCCTCCGCCAGGTGCAGGCAGTGGCACTGCGGCACCGGCGGGTCGGTCATCCGGCGCAGCTCGGCGTAGACGCTCTGGTCGGTCTCCACGAACTCCGGGTAGTCCAGGGCGGGCAGCCCCTGCGCCGCCAGGTCCGCCTGATAGAGCCGGTGGATCGCGTGCGGGTCGATGCCCACCGGCTCGCCGTCGAGCAGCGGCAGCCCGGTCCGGCCGAGCCGCACCAGGGCGACGTGGTTGATGGTCACCTCGGTGGCCAGCCGGTACACCGGGTCGGCCCGCAGCTCGGGCTCGGCGAACAGGTGGCGCTGGACCAGGTGCCGGGCCTCGTGGAACAGCACGAACTTCACGCCCTCGATGCCCAGGCCGACGAAGAAGTGCGGGTTGTAGAGCAGCAGGCAGCTGCCGTCGCCGGAGGCCACCACCGCCGCCGTGTCGACCGCGGTGGTGGCCAGCTGGTGGCGGCACTTGGCGTACAGCCAGGAGGCGACCGCCGACTCGGTGAGGCCGAAGTCGAGCAGCGCCGCCTCCTTGAGCCGGTGCGCCTCGGCCAGCACCTCGGCCGGGGCCGGGTCCCACTCCCGCAGCGCCCGGCGGTCCGTCAGCTCGACCACCGGGGTGCGCGGCGCCCCGTACGTCATGAGTGCCGCCCGGACGACGGGGCCAGCAGCCCCCGTACCGCGCCCAGGACCCGCCGGAACGGCTTGGGCACCACCGGGGGCGCCGCGGGGGCGACGACGGGCACGGGGGTCTGCGCGACCGGTGGGGGCCTGCGGGGCAGCGTCCGCAGGTGGGCGGCGTCGAACTCGGCGTGGGTGAGGTACGCGGGGGCGGGCTCCACCGGTGCGGCGGGCGACTCCCCGGGTATGTCGTCGGCCGGTGCCGGGTCGTCGGCCGGGCCCGCGATCGCGGCGGCCAGCGGCACCAGCTCGGTGACCGTCCCGACGAAGTCCGGCAGCAGCTGGGCGAGCACCGCCCACGCCTCGGTGTTCCCGCCGAGTTCGGTGCGCACCAGCGGGCGCAGCACCGCCTCGCTGTCGGCGACCGCCCGCGGCTGCACCCGGTGGACCATCCCGAGCAGCGGCAGCGCGTCGACGGCCGCCCGGTGGCCGACCACGTCGTCCAACTCCCCGACGATGCCCGCCGCACGGAGCCGGTGGCCGAACTTGGCGTGCGACCCGAACGACTCCCGCAGCTGCGTCGGGCAGTCGATCCGCTCAGCGAGCGCCCAGCGGGCGAAGCCGGGCAGCGGGTCCTCGCGGTGCGCGCGGGCCACCTCCGGCCAGTGCGCGGTCCGGATCTCCCGGGCGGCCCGCCGGGCCCGGCGCAGGCCGTTGGTGCCCTGGCCGCGGTAGAGCAGCGCGAGGATCTCCGCCGCCGTGAAGCCGTCGCCGAGCCGCGGGTCCTCGGGATGGACCCGCAGCTGGGGGCTGAGCGGGACCCGGCGGTCGTCCGTGTCCGGGAACGTCCGCTCGACCGGCGCGAACGGCACGCCCTGCACCACGTCCCTGGCCAGCCCCGGCGGGAGCAGCCCCAGCCCGTACAGCGCCGCGTTGACCGCCGGGTCGTCGGCGCGCAGCAGCCAGTACCTGACCGACGCCGGCGCGGACTGCAGCTCGGCCCGGAAGCGGTTGTCCGCCGCCGTCCCCGCCGTGGCCGCCGCCACCCGCTCGGCGTCGAGGCCCAGCCGTACGCGGACCCGCCGCGCGGTGCCCCCGTCCGTCAGCCGCAGCAGGTAGCCGACCGCCTCGGCGGTCCGGTCGTCCAGCGCCATGATCCCCCCTCGTCCTCCGCCCGGACATGATGCCAGTCCAGGTCGGCGCCCCGATCGACAATTTCCGCCACCGCCGATCACCCGTCAGCCGACGGTCCGACGGACTACAATCGATCAATGACGGACACCACGGACAGAGCAGCGGAACTCGCGGCCCTCGCAGCCCGGTTCCCGATCCTGCACGCGCCCCAACGGTGGGCCTGGGGCGGTATCGACGCGCAGTTCTCGGCCGAACTCCCGCCGGACCGGTTGATCACCAACATCCATGTCGTCGGGTTCACCGACGGCCGGGTGGTGCTGTGCCGCGACGCCCGCGGGCACTGGTTCCTGCCGGGCGGCACCCGCGAGGCCGCGGAGACGGTGGAGTCCTGCCTGGTGCGCGAGTTGCGCGAGGAGGCCGGCGCCCGCCTGGTCGGCCCGCCGACCTGGATCGGCGCCCACCGCGCCGTCACCGACCGCCCCGAGCCGTACCGCCCGTGGCAGCCCCACCCGGAGAAGGCCTGGCTCTGGGGCTGGGCCGAGATCGCCGTCGACTCCCGGCCCACCAACCCCGACGACGGCGAACAGGTCGTCGAGGTCCGCCCGATGTCCCCCGAGGAGGCGAGCCGCCTCCTCACCCGCGGCCGCGAACCCTGGTGGGGGGAGCTTGTCGCCCTCGCGGTGGAATCGTACGGCTCGCGCTAACTGTCCAGGGGCGCGAGGAACTGCGCGCCCAGCCATCGCTCTGCCTGAGTGCATGGTCGGTCGCGCAGTTCTCCCCCAGCCTTCGGCCGGGAGGTGCCCCCACGCGCCCCTCAGGGGTAACCCTTACTTTGTGAGGCCGGCCCGGCGCAGCGCGTCCGCCATCGCGCTGTTGGCAACAGGCGCCTGACCGGTACTTCCGCTCTTGCGGTCCTGCCGCGGCGGACGCGGCCCACGGTCGCTCCGCTCGCGACGGCCGCCACCCGTACCGGTGCCTGCCGCGACCTCGTCGTCGAGTCGCAGCGTCAGCCCGATCCGCTTGCGCGGCACGTCCACCGAGGTGACCCGGACCTTGACGATGTCACCGGGCTTGACCACCTCCCGCGGGTCCTTGACGAAGGTCTTCGACAGCGCGGAGACGTGCACCAGGCCGTCCTGGTGGACGCCGATGTCGACGAACGCGCCGAACGCCGCCACGTTGGTGACGACGCCCTCCAGCACCATGCCGACCTCCAGGTCGCCGATCTTGTCGACGCCCTCCTTGAAGGTGGCGGTCTGGAAGGCGGGTCGCGGGTCGCGGCCGGGCTTGTCGAGCTCGCCGAGGATGTCGGTGACGGTGGGCACGCCGAAGGTGTCGTCGGCGAAGTCGCCGGGCTTGAGCGCGCGCAGCGCCGAGCCGTTGCCGATCAGCGCGCGGAGGTCGCCGCCGGTGGCGGCGAGGATCCGGCGGACCACGGGGTACGCCTCGGGGTGGACGGCGGAGGCGTCCAGCGGGTCGTCGCCGTCCGGGATGCGCAGGAAGCCGGCGCACTGCTCGAACGCCTTCGGCCCGAGCCGCGCCACGTCCTTGAGCGCCTTGCGGGTGCGGAACGGCCCGTTGGCGTCGCGGTGGGCGACGATGTTGTCGGCGAGCGTGCCGGTGATGCCGGAGACGCGGGTGAGCAGCGGGGCGGAGGCGGTGTTGACGTCGACGCCGACGGCGTTGACGCAGTCCTCGACGACGGCGTCGAGCGAGCGGGAGAGCTTCACCTCGCTGAGGTCGTGCTGGTACTGGCCGACGCCGATCGACTTGGGGTCGATCTTGACCAGTTCGGCCAGCGGGTCCTGCAGTCGGCGGGCGATGGAGACGGCGCCGCGGATGGAGACGTCCAGGCCCGGCAGCTCCTGCGAGGCGAACGCGGAGGCGGAGTAGACCGACGCGCCGGCCTCGCTGACCATCACCTTGGTGAGCCCCAGCTCGGGGTGGCGGGTGATCAGGTCGCCGGCCAGCTTGTCGGTCTCGCGGGAGGCGGTGCCGTTGCCGATCGCGACCAGGTCGACGTGGTGCTTCTTCGCCAGCGCGGCCAGGGTGGCGATCGCGGCGTCCCACTTGTTGGCGGGCTGGTGCGGGTAGATGGTGTCGTGGGCGACGACCTTGCCGGTGTCGTCGACGATCGCGACCTTCACGCCGGTGCGAAAGCCCGGGTCGAGGCCCATGGTGGCGCGGGTGCCGGCGGGCGCGGCGAGCAGCAGGTCGCGGAGGTTGGCGGCGAAGACGCGGACCGCCTCGTCCTCGGCGTCCTGGCGCAGCCGGGTGCGCAGGTCGATGCCGAGCCGGACCAGGATGCGGGTGCGCCAGGCCCAGCGGACGGTGTCGGTGAGCCACTTGTCGGCCGGGCGGCCGTGGTCGGCGATGCCGAAGCGGGCGGCGATCCGCTGCTCGTAGGCGTTCTCGCCGGGGAGGTCGGTCTCCTCGGAGCCGTCCAGCGGGGAGAGTTCGAGGTCGAGCACCTCCTCCTTCTCGCCGCGCAGCATTGCCAGGATGCGGTGCGAGGGGAGCTTGGTGTAGGGCTCGGCGAAGTCGAAGTAGTCGGCGAACTTGGCGCCGTCCTGCTCCTTGCCGTCGCGGACGGTGGCGACCAGGCGGCCGCGGGTCCACATCCGCTCGCGCAGCGAGCCGACCAGGTCGGCGTCCTCGCCGAAGCGCTCGACCAGGATGGCGCGCGCGCCGTCCAGGGCGGCGGCGGGGTCGGCGACGCTCTCGCTCAGGTAGCCGGCGGCGAGGGCGGCCGGGTCCTGGCGGGGGTCGGCGAGCAGGGTGTCGGCGAGCGGTTCCAGGCCGGCCTCGCGGGCGATCTGCGCCTTGGTCCGCCGCTTGGGCTTGAAGGGCAGGTAGATGTCCTCCAGCCGGGCCTTGGAGTCGGCGGCGAGGATCTGGGCCCGCAGGGTGTCGTCCAGCTTGCCCTGGGCGGCGATGGACTCCAGGACGGCGGTACGGCGCTCCTCCAGCTCGCGCAGGTAGCGCAGGCGCTCCTCGAGGGTGCGCAGCTGGGCGTCGTCGAGCGCGCCGGTGGCCTCCTTGCGGTAGCGGGCGATGAAGGGGACGGTCGCACCGCCGTCCAGCAGGTCGACGGCCGCCTTCACCTGCCCTTCGCGTACGCCCAGCTCATCGGCGATCTTGCGTTCGACTGGCATGGTCACGAAGCCGGTCACCTTCTCTGGTCTGCTCCACGGTCCCGGCCATTCTGGCAGGTCCCACCCGTGTGACGGGTCGGACCGTGTCCCCGGGGCGTCGTGGCGCGTTGTGCTGACGGCCGGTGCCGCGCCGCTACGCCGCGACCGCCGCACCGGACCCGTCCGACCCGAGCGTTATCGCACGAGCACTTTCCTGTGGAGGCGACGGTGGCCCAGGCCCCGACCCCGGTGACCCAGTGGGGCATCCCGCAGGCCGGCCCGTTCCGCTGGACCCGGCCCGCCACCTGGCCGCGCGAGGCCCTGGCCCTGGCGGGCTACTGGGCGGCCAGCCGGCTGGTCATGATCGGCATGCTCCGCTCCGGCAAGGCCGAGCAGGCCGTCGAGGTGCACCGGACCTACCACGGCTGGTACGAGGTGCTGCGCACCGGGACGTTCCCGGTCGGCGACGTCACCTGGCAGTACCCGCCGGGCGCCGCCCTCCCCATGCTCGCCCCCGGCCTGCTGCCCTTCCTCACCTATCTGCAGGCGTTCGCCGTCCTGATGCTGGCCACCGACGCGGTGACCCAGGCCGCGCTGGTCCGGGTGTCGCTGCGGCGCAGCGGCGGCCTGCACCGCGGCCGCTCGACCGCCGGGGCCTGGCTGTGGGCGCTGGCCCTGCCGCTGCTCCTCGGCCTGCCGTACGGCCGCTACGACCTGCCGGTGACCGCGGTCGCGATGGCCGCGCTGCTGCTGATGCCCAGCCGTCCCGGCATCGGCGGGGTGTTCGCCGGGATCGGCGCCCTGGTCAAGGTGTGGCCGGCGCTGACCGTGCTGGGTGCGCCGCGCGGGCGCGGCACCCGGCGGGCGTGGACCTCGATGGCCGCCTCGGCGTTCGCCCTGCTGCTGGTCCTCGCCGTCCTGTTCCACAACACCTTCGGCTTCCTCGGCGCGCAGCAGGGCCGCGGGGTGGAGATCGAGTCGCTCGGCGGCACCGTGCTGCAGGTCGCCCGGCTGTACGGCTGGCCCGGGGAGGTCGAACAGCACTACGGTTCGCTGGAGTTCCTCGGCCCGCACGTGCACGCGATCGCCAAGGCCTCGCTGCTGCTCACCGTGGCGGCGTTCGGCTGGCTGCTGCTGTGGCGCTTCCGGGCCCGGCACTGGAACCCGGCGACCCCGTACGACGCCGCGCTGACCGCGGTGCTGCTGTTCACCGTCACCAGCCGGGTGATCAGCCCGCAGTACCTGATCTGGCTGATCGGGCTGAGCGCGGTCTGCCTGACCGTCCGCGGCTCCTGCCAGCGGCCGGTCGCGCTGCTGGTCCTGCTCGCGACCGGGGTGACCACGGTGGACTACCCGCTGTTCTTCGACGCGATGATCCACGGCGGCTGGCAGCCCACGGTCGTGATCGTCTCCCGCAACGGCCTGCTGCTGGCCGCCTCGGTGGTGTCCGCCGCCCGGCTGTGGCGCACCGCGGTGTCGCCGGCGCCCGCGCTGCAGGAGGCCCCGACGCTGGCCCGCCGCGGACCGGTCCGGGTGGCCTGAGCGCGCGACCGCGCGGCGGGACGAACCGACCGAACTCGCCAACCCGGCCTGAAAGCGCCGGTGTTGCGCATAGCCTGGTCGACGGCAGGTGACACACCGTCAATATCCTTGCGCCCGGCGCAGGACAGCGGAGCCGGGCATTCCCATCGCTTACCGAAGAGGCTTGACCATGAGTCGCACAGCCCTGCGTCCACGAGTGCTCATAGTCGGGGCCGGCCTGGCCGGCACCGCCACCGCGATCCGACTGCTCCGCTTCGCCCGCTCCCCGCTCGAGATCGTCCTGCTGGAGCGGCACTCCGCGTACCGGTCCGCCGGGGTCGCCTACCACCGCGACGGCAACCCCTGGGACCACGTGTTCAACATCCAGGCCGGACGGATGTCGGTGTTCCGCGAGGACGTCCTGGACTTCGTCCGCTGGGCCAACCACGAGGCCGACCGCCGGGACTGGCCGGAGCCCTGGGCCGGGCTCGAGTTCGTCGAGCAGGGCCCGGCGCCGCGGCGGATCTTCCAGGACTACCTGGACGACCGGCTGGCGGAGGCCCGGCGGGAGGCGTGTCCCGGCGTCGTGCTGGTCGAGGCCGACGGCGAGGCCGTCGACCTGAAGGTCGTCCCGGGCGGCGTCGAGGTGACCGTCGACCGGCTCTCCGCCCCCGACCTCGACACCGCTGCGGACGGCGGGTCCACCGTGCTCCCCGCCGCCCACGTGGTGCTGGCCACCGGCCTGGAACTGCGGGAACCGGCCTTCGCCGCCGAGGTGGCCGACCACCCCGCCTTCGTCCGCAACCCCTACTCGGCGGCCGGCGTCCGCACGCTGCAGGCGCTGGCCCCGGAGGCGACCGTCGCCATCGTCGGGTCGGTGCTGAGCGCGTACGACGCGGCGGGCCTGCTGCTGCGCGGCGGCCACACCGGACGGATCCACCTGATCTCCCGGTCCGGCACGATCTTCCGCACCTACCCGGGCGGCCACGAGCACGGAGTGGTCGCCCTGCCCTGCCCGAAGAGCCTGCTGGAGCCGTACCGCGGCCGCGAGGAGTTCCTCGACCGGGTGCGGACCGAGTGGACGGCGGCCTGCGCCGCGGTCGGCCGCGAGCACCCCGACGTCGACCCGGTGGTGGTCGCCGAGCGGGTGGCCAAGGCGTGGGAGCCGCACCTGCCGGAGGCGATCGAGCGGATCCCCACCGCCGAGCTGCGCGGCCTGCTGGACGAGTACGGCACCGCGATCGCCGCGGTCCGGGTCGGCGCGGTGGAGTACACCATGGCCGTCATCGAACGCGCCATGCGCCCGGCGGACGGCCCGGTGCGGCTGCTCGTCGGCGGGGTCGCGGCGATCACGCCGACCGCGTCCGGGCGGCTGGTCGTCCACGTCGCCGGGCCGGACGGGAAGCGGGCCGTCGAGGCCGACCTGGTGGTCTCCAACTTCGGCCGGGAGCCGGACTACCACCGGGTCGTCCAGCCACTCTGGCGCAACCTGCTGCGCCACGGGATCGCCGTCCCGCACGGACGCACCGGGCGCGGACTGGAGGTCGACGCGCACGGGACGCTGCTCGGCGCCGACGGCGATCCCGCCGGACCGGTCTCGGCGGTCGGCGTGCTGCGCGAGGGCGACGAGATCGTCCGCAACGGCCGGACCGGCGCGTTCGCCTTCAATCTCGCCGCCATCAAGAACCACTCCATCGCGGTCGCCGCGCACGTGGTCGAACGGCTGGAAATGGGCGACGACGATTCCGCTCGAAAATTGGCTCGAATCCACAGCCGGCTCGGCAATTCCGAGGAAGTGGACGGTCCCGGATTCGAGGAGGCTGTGGTTCTGGAGGTGAGGAGGCTGGCCACCCGTGGCCGAGCGGAGCGGGAAATGCTGGATTCCCTGCTGGAAGCCGGCATTCGCTCCCTCGGCGAGGGGCCCGCCACCTCACCGAACGACGCACACCGGCACGATCGCCTGCTGCGGGCGGAGGTCAACCGGGCCGCCGTCCGACGGCTCACGGACGTCTCCGTGACGCCGCGGCAACTGCGCCGGCAACTGGGAATTGCGAAGGCCGACCATCTGGAGGATTAGGTGAACGGGCGACGGATCCAGGGAAACCTCTTGACCGGTGGTACCGGGAGCACGGTGCGCGGCACCTGCAACCGCAGCAGACGCGCGGTCGAGGGATCCATTCTCGTCGCCCCCTCCCTCGAAGCGGCCCTGTACGAGGCGATCGTGACGGCGCGCGCGGTGATCTGCGGCACCGGCGGGAGCACCGGGCACATGCAGTCGCTCTGCCGCGGCCGGGGCATACCGGTGCTCCGCGTCGACCGGGCGGACCTCGACCACCTGGTGGGCGAGGTCACCCTCGACCTGGACAGCCAGTCGGTGCTCATCGGGGCGGACCAGGACCTTGCCGCCCCCGACGCGGAGGCCGGGAACCCCTCGGTGGAGGACCTCGGCTCCGCGTGCGCCGTCATCGCCGACCTCCAGGACATCCGGACCATCAACGAGTCCGGGCCGAACGCCAAGCGCGTCGACTGCTTCTTCATCCGCGAGGAGTTCCTCTGCCTGGCGGCCGGGCTGCGCCCGCTGGACGCCCTGGACGGCGGCCCCGCCGCGATCGCGGAGTACGGACTGGCCGTCGCCGACCGGCTGGTCGCCTTCGCCGAGGCGCTGCTGCCCGACCAGCGGCTGGTGCTGCGGCTGCTCGACCTGCGCTCCGACCACGCGGCCGGCGTCACCGAGCTGGCCCCGGTCGCGGTCGAGCCCAACCCCGAACTGGGCCTGCACGGCGCCCGCTGGTTGCTGGGCTCGCCCGCGTACCGGGCCGCGCTGCACACCGTGCTCGGCTCCCTGCGCGAGCGGCTCGGCGAGGACGCGGGCCGGGTCCACCTCTCCATCCCGTTCCTCAACGACGCGGAGGAGTTCAGCCGCCTCCGGGAGTTCCTGGAACTGCCCGCCGACGTACCGCTGTCCGCGTTCATCGAGACCCCGGCGGCGGTGCACGCCACCCCGGCGATCTGCGCCGCCGGAGCGGCCGAGATCTTCGTCGGCGTGAAGGACCTGGTGCAGTTCTACCTGGCCGCCGACCGCAGCAACCACCTGGTCGCCGACTCCTACCGGACCCGGCACCCGGCGGTCCTGGACGGCGTGCGGCGGGTGGTGGAGTCCGCCCGGGCCGCGGGCACCCCGGTGCGGGTGTTCTCGCTCGGCACCGACCTGGCCCACTACCTCGACCACCTGCCGACCCCGGACGGCTACATGATGTGCACCGCCGAGCTCCGGCAGGTCATCCTGGAGCGGTTCTGAACCGTCCGCCCGTTGTTCGGCGGCCAGGCCCCCGGTCAGCCCTCGTACGGGGCCAGGGCCGGGCGCTTGGCCGGGCGGCCGTCGCCGGAGGAGCGGCCGCGCAGCCGGCGGCCGATCCACGGCACCAGGTGGATCCGCAGCCACCGCAGGTCGTCGCGGACCTTCTCCGCGCGGCCGCGCGGTGCGGCGGCGGGCAGCGGGGCGCGCCAGTCCTCGGCCGCCGGGCGGCCGAGCGCCTCCAGCACGGCGGCGGCGACCCGGCGGTGGCCCTCCGGCGAGAGGTGCAGCCGGTCCTCGGCCCACATCCGGCGGTCGTCGAAGCAGGGCGCCGAGTACAGGTCGACCACGGCCACCCGGCCCGGGTTGTCCCGGGCGACGGACTCCACGAACGCCTTCATCCGCAGGATCGCCGGGAGCAGCCGGGTGGAGCCGGCGAGCCGGCGGGTCGGGTCGGTGCTGGTGAACATCACCACGGTCCGGCCCTCGGCGACCAGTTCGGCCGCTGCCTTGCCGAGCTTCTCCTCGACGTCCTCGATGTCGCAGCCCGGCCGCAGCACGTCGTTCAGGCCGCCGGCCAGGGTGACCAGGTCGGCGCCCATCGCGGCGGCGGCCCCGACCTGCTCCGTGCAGATCTGGCCGATCAGCTTGCCGCGGACGGCGAGGTTGGCGTACCGGAACTCCTCGCCGGGCCGCTCGGCGGCGAGCGCCGCGGCGACCCGGTCGGCCCAGCCCCGGTACTGGCCGTCGGGCAGCAGGTCGTCGCACATGCCCTCGGTGAACGAGTCCCCGACGGCGACGTAGCTGGACACGGTGGATGCGGTGGTCTTCTCCATGGCCCGACGATCGTACGCGCACGCGCGACGCCCGCACCGCTGGGCCTACCCTCCGGTAGCCACCACCGCGCTGACCTGCGCCGCCGCCCGGGCCGGTCAGGCGGGAAGCGGTTCGCGGAGCACCAGGCGGACGCCGTGGGCGCGGTATCCGGCCCGTTCGAACGCGGCGGCCATCGGGGTATTGCCGAGGTCGGTGTCGGCGCCGATGCGGCTCGCGCCGCGCTCGGCGTGCGAGCGGGTGATCTCGGCGAGGAGCCCGTCGACCAGTCCGCGGCCACGCAGTTCGGGGACGACGCCGAGGTAGCCGACCACCGGGCCGCCCTGGTTGGCGGAGGGCAGGGCGACGCCGGCCAGGGCGCCGTCCGGCGTGCGGGCCAGGCGCCACCAGGCGCGGTCGCCGGGCATCGACAGGTAGTCGGCGAGGGTCTCCCGGGCCTGGGTGAGGGGGTCGGTGCGGGCCAGGCCCCGGCGGGTGTCGTCGTCCAGGCTGCCGGCCGCGACCCGGCGGAAGGCCTCGACGAAGTCGGCGTCGGAGGCGGGGGCGAACACCAGCGCCCCGGAGGCCGGCGGGACCGGGGCGTCCGCGGTCCACGCGTACCGCACGCGCTCCAGCGCGTCGCCGAGCCCGGCCCGGCGGGCCGCCTCGCGGCGCCGGTCGACGGCGTCGGCCACGGCGGGGTCCGCGCGCCAGTCCGGCGGCAGGAAGAGGTGGTACTCGGGCAGTTCGCCGGGGCCGAACGCCGCGTGGGCGGCGCCCAGCAGCTCCGCGGCCAGGGCGGCCGGGTCGGCGACCGAGTCGTCCACCCAGACGCAGTCGAGGGCCAGCGGGCGCTCGCCGTCCGGGAAGGTCCACCAGACCGCCCGGGCCAGCAGCCGCCCGGACGCGTCCTCGGCGATCCAGGTGTGGGCGGGCCGGTAGCTGCCGTCCGCGAGGAAGCGCCGGTAGCGGTCGGGGTCGGCCCAGCTGACGGGCTCGGTGACGGTACAGGACAGGACCCGGTCGAGGTCGGCCTCGACGGTGGGGCGGAAGAGCAACACGGCCTCCGTGACGGTCGGGAGGCCTCGCCCCCCAGCGGACCGCGACGCTAACCGGGTACGTCCTGACGCGTCAACAGATGATCACTGCGGCGCGGGTGCGGCGGTCGGGGCCGGGAAGCGCTCCCGGAGGGTGAAGGCCTCCGGGGTCGGGCCCTGCTCGCGCAGGCGGGTGAGCCGGTCCTCGGCCTCGGCGACGGTCGGACGGTGGCCGGCCTCGACCCACCACAGGACGGTCATCGCCTCGGCCACCCGCCCGAACCACTCGCGCCGGCGGCGCAGCACCGCCCGGTGCTCCTCGCCGTAGACGTACGCCTCGAGCGCCTCGGGGTCGCGCCACACCGACATGTTGACGAGCAGCCAGTCGTCGCCGTAGATCCGGGCGTCGGTGGCGTTGCCGTCCTCGCCCTCGACCAGCCGCCAGACGAAGCCGTCGGCCCGGTCGGCGACGGCGTTGACGGGGTCGAGGGCGGCGACGAAGTCGGCGAGCTGCGGGCTGTCGAGCGGGGCGAGCAGGCGGGCGATGTTGAGCTGGGCGAGCTGGTGGCCGGCGGTGGTCGTCATGCCCCGACGGTAGTCACCCCGGCGGCCGGACCGAAGGGCGGTTCCACCCCTCGGACGGTTTCCGACCGGCCCGACCGACCGGCCGTCAGACCCGGGCGGCGGCGGTGTACCAGTGGCCGCGGACGGCGTCGGTCGGCCGCGGCTCGCCGAGGTCGGCGGTGCCCCAGGCGGCCAGCGACTCGACCACCGGGCGCAGCGCGAGGCCGCGCTCGGTCAGCTCGTAGACGGTGGCGTTGGCGGGCCGCTCCAGGCGGCGGCGTTCGACCAGCCCTTCGCCCTCCAGCTGCTTGAGCCGGGCGGCCAGGATGTCGGTGGAGACCCCGGGGAGGTCGGCGTGCAGGTCGGTGTACCGGCGCGGGCCGACGAGGAGTTCCCGGACGATCAGGAGGCTCCAGCGCTCCCCCACCGCGTCCAGGGCGCGGGCGACGGCGCAGTACTGGTCGTAGCTTCGGCGTGGCATGGGGTCAGCATAGCCAAGAGGTTGGACTTTCCAAGTCCTTACTTGGTAGAACAAAGCATTGCCAGCCACGGTGGTGTGGTGACGGTTCGGGAGGCCGCTGATGGAGTTTCGCCAGTCCAGCAAGCTGAAGGACGTGTGCTACGAGATCCGCGGCCCGGTCGTCGACCAGGCCAACGCGCTGGAGGAGGCCGGGCACAGCGTCCTGCGGCTGAACACCGGCAACCCGGCGCCGTTCGGCTTCGAGGCGCCGCCGGAGATCCTCCAGGACATCATCCGCAACCTGCCCAACGCGCACGGCTACAGCGACTCCCGCGGCATCCTGCCGGCCCGCCGCGCGGTGGTGCAGTACTACCAGCAGCGCGGGGTCGCGGGGGTCACGGTGGACGACGTCTACCTGGGCAACGGCGTGTCCGAGCTGATCCAGATGGCCGTCCAGGCCCTGGTGGACGACGGCGACGAGGTGCTGGTGCCGATGCCGGACTACCCGCTGTGGACCGCGGTGGTGCGGTTCGCCGGCGGAAAGGCCGTGCACTACCTCTGCGACGAGGAGTCGGACTGGTACCCCGACCTGGCGGACATCGCCGCCAAGATCACCGATCGCACCAAGGCGATCGTCGTCATCAACCCCAACAACCCGACCGGCGCGGTCTATCCGAAGGAGCTGCTGGAGGGCATCCTCGACCTGGCCCGCCGCCACGACCTGCTGGTCTTCGCCGACGAGATCTACGACAAGATCCTGTACGACGACACCGAGCACCACTGCCTGGGCGCGCTCGCCGACGACGTCCTCACCCTGACCTTCAACGGCCTGTCCAAGGCGTACCGGGTGGCCGGCTTCCGCAGCGGCTGGCTGGTGGTCTCCGGCCCCACGCAGGCGGCCAAGGACTACCTGGAGGGCCTGACCATGCTGGCCGGCATGCGGCTGTGCCCCAACGTGCCGGCCCAGTACGCGGTGCAGGCGGCGCTCGGCGGCCACCAGTCGATCAACGACCTGGTCCTGCCCTCCG
Source organism: Kitasatospora cinereorecta (assembly GCF_024172095.1). Classification (GTDB taxonomy): domain Bacteria; phylum Actinomycetota; class Actinomycetes; order Streptomycetales; family Streptomycetaceae; genus Kitasatospora; species Kitasatospora cinereorecta. Next base: position 580,056 of record NZ_JAMZDX010000005.1, read on the forward strand.
GGCGACTGACCGAGCAGCGGGACGTGGCCTGGCGCGCGCTCAACGACATCCCGGGCGTCAGCTGCGTCAAGCCCAAGGGCGCGCTGTACGCCTTCGCCAGGCTGGACCCGGCGGTGCACAGGATCGTCGACGACGAGCGCTTCGTCCTGGACCTGCTGCTCCGCGAGAAGATCCACATCGTCCAGGGCACCGGCTTCAACTGGCCCCGCCCGGACCACTTCCGCTTCGTCACCCTCCCCCGGGCCGACGACCTGGAGACGGCGATCAACCGGATCGGGCGCTTCCTGGCCACCTACCGGCAGTAGCCGACGGTAGCGAGGGAATTGCCGAAGGGTAACGGTTCGGCGCATGCCCGGCGCCGGACCGGCCCGCTCGCCAGGATGGCCGTCGTCCCCGTCCCGTCGGACGAAAGCCGAAATGATCCCTCACCCCACCCGCCCGGCCTTCCGCGGTGCGCGGAAGGCGTCGGCGGTCGGCGCCCTGCTGGCGCTGCTGCTGTTCACCGCCGCCTGCGATCCGGACGACACCGGTACCCCGCCGCCGGCACCCGCCACCTCGGCGGCCGCGGCGGCGGTGCAGAGCCCCTCGCCGAGCCCGTCGCCCACGCCGACACCCACGCCGACCCCGAGCCCGACGCCCACGGTCGCGCCGGTCGCCGAGACCCCGGCCGCCGAGGCGCCGGCTGCTGCCGCGACGCCCACCAGGCCGGCCGCGGCGCACACCACCGCGGCGCCCGCCCGGACCACCCAGGCCCCGGCGCAGCCGACCCAGCCGCAGGCCCAGGGCTGCCATCCGCTGTCCAACGCGGGCAACTGCTACAAGGCCGGCCAGTACTGCCGCAGCTCCGACCACAACGTGGCCGGGACCGACGCGAGCGGCCGCGCCATCACCTGCCTGGACAACAACGGCTGGCGCTGGACGTACGCCTGACGCCGGCGGCGCTGCTCACCGGCGTGGTGCGGACATGATGACGGCCACGCCGGCCAGGCAGAGCAGCGCACCGGCCACGTCCCAGCGGGTCGGCCGGAAGCCGTCCACCAGGACGCCCCAGAGCAGTGATCCGGCCACGAACACGCCGCCGTAGGCGGCCAGCACCCGGCCGAAGTGGCTGTCCGGCTGGAAGGCCGCGACGAAGCCGTAAGCCCCCAGCGCCACGACGCCCAGGCCCGCGAACCACCACGGGCGCGACTCGCGCACGCTCTGCCACACCAGCCAGCAGCCGCCGATCTCGGCGACTGCGGCGAGGGCGAACAGGACGGCGGAGCGCAGGACGGTCATGGCCGGGAGCTTACGGCCAGGTCACCCGGGGATCAGACCGCGCCGTGGCACTCGCCCGCGCGGCGGGCGACGGTGTAGTGGTCGATCCGGGTGCCGTCCTCGGCGAGGGCGGTCACCGTCATGGTCGTGGTGCGGCCGCGGTGGGCCGGGGCGACGTCCACCTTGATGAAGGAGTAGCCGGTGTAGCGGACCCGCGACCACTGGACCTTCTCCGGCACCTTCACGCCGCCCTTGGCGAAGTGGAAGGTGTCGACCTCCTCGACCCGGTGCTCGTGGCCCTCGTAGGTGTCGGGGGCGTCGAAGCTGTACAGGCTGCGCCCGGCCGCGCCCGCCGTCACGTACACCACGCCGTCGCGGGCCGGCTCGACGGTCGCGCCGCTCGGCACCGCCTTGGCGACCTTGTTGCCGAGGATGGCGTCGGTGCGCTCGTAGACGTGGTTGTGACCGTTGATCACCAGGTCGACCCGGTAGCGCTCGAACAGCGGCACCCAGGCCTCGCGGACACCGCCCTCGGAGGCGTGCTGGTGGGTGGTGGAGAAGGCGCAGTGGTGGAAGAAGACCACGACGAAGTCGACGCTCTCGTCCGCCCGCAGCTCGCGCAGCTTGCGCTCCAGCCAGGCGGTCTGCCGGCCGGCGGTGAGGCCGAGGTTGGCCGGGATCTCGTACGAGACGTCGTTGGCGTCCAGCGAGATCACGCCGACGTTGCCGTACTTGAAGGCGTAGACGCCCGGGGCCAGCCGCGGGTCCGGGCCGTTGGTCGGCAGGAAGAAGCGGTCGTTGTCGCCGCCGTAGCCGTTGTGCGAGTACCAGGCCTCCATGTCGTGGTTGCCGTAGGAGACCATCCACGGGATCTTCGCGGCGACCGTCTCGGTCTGCGCCAGGAAGGCGTCCCAGGTGGTGGCGTTGTAGGCGACCTTGTCCGCGTCCTGGCCCTGGCCCATCGGGTCGGCGTAGCAGATGTCGCCGGCGTGCAGGTGGAAGGACGGGTTCTGGGCGAGGATCACGTGGTCGTTGCCGGCCGCGTGGGAGCTGACGCCCTGGTCGCCGAAGGCGGTGAAGGTGAACGGCGCGAACGGCCGGTTGGTGCGGCCGTGCCGGGACGGCGCGGTGCGGAAGGTGGAGAGGGTGGAGATCTTCTGCTGCGAGGCCGGGTCGAAGCCCTGGTGGCCGACACCGTAGTAGTAGGTGGTGTCGGGCTGGAGGTGGTTCAGCTCGACGTGCAGGTAGTACTGGTCGACCGGGGTGCCGGTCGGGGTGAGCGCGGGGGTGTGCAGGGCGCGCACCTCGGCCTCGATCTTGTGGCCGAGGTCCCAGGGGTGGCGGCCGAAGCGCAGGAACGGCTTCTTCACCGGCGCCGGCACCTGCCAGGAGACCCGGATCTGGGTGTCCGGCTCGGCGCCGAAGCCCAGGTGACGGCCGATCGGGGAGACCATGGCGCCGTCGATGTCCGCGGTGGTGTCGACCGGTGCGGCGACCGCGGTGCCGGAGCCGAGCGCTCCGCCGACGGCCAGGGCGCCGACCACCACGGCGCTGCTGCGCAGCATGCTGCGACGGGAGAGCCTGCTGCGCAGGTACTCGTGCTGCTCGGCCATGCTCATCCGGTCGGCGAGCTTCTCGGGCACGCCCATGCGTGGGATATCCATGCGCGGGAGATTGTCAGCGGCGGGTGGCGCGTACACGGATGTTCGGTGAACGGGCGTCGTCGCGCCGACCTGTCGAACCGTAAGTTTCGCCCATGTGTTCGTAAAGTCGGCCACCGCGGCCGGGACCGCACCCCACCCTTCGGCAATCCCGTTGACACCCCGCCGCCGCACCGCCGATCCTCGTCTGACGGGCGCCGTGACGCGCCAACGATTCGGGGGGATCTGCAACATGACGATCAATCAGCCCTATCCCACGCCCATGTCCATGCCCCGCTCGCTGAAGATGGCGATCGCCGGGCTGGTCTTCCAGGCGCTCGCCAACGGACTGGTCGGCCTGCTGCTGGTCGGCACGGCCGGCGGGGAGGACGACACCGCCGGCCCGCTCAAGGTCATCGGCGTGGTGGCGCTGCTGTGGACGGCGGTGCTGGCCGTCACTGCGGCACTCGTCGGCCGCCGCTTCCGCTGGGTGCGCACCGCGGTGACGGTGGTCGAGGCGCTGACGATCCTCAGCGGGCTGGTGGCGCTGCTCAACGGTTCGGTGCCGGGGATCCTCGGCATCGCCATCGCGATCGGCATCATCAGGGCCGTCAACTCGGCCGAGGGCAAGTCCTGGTTCACCGCCTGACCGGCCCCCCTCGTACACGCACCGGCCGCTCCGCGCACCGGCGCGCCGGTTATGCCTGATTCGTCCGCTCCTGTGTCATGCTGGCCGCGGCACCCGGCCCACGAGGAGCAGAGCGGATGTACGGAATCAAGAGCCCCCTGCCCGACTCCGACCGCAAGGTGGTCGGCGAGGCGCTCCAGGGCGCGCTGGTCGACCTGGTCGACCTCTCGCTGGTGGCCAAGCAGCTGCACTGGAACGTGGTCGGCCCGCGGTTCCGCTCCGTCCACCTCCAGCTCGACGAGGTGGTCGCGCTCGCCCGGCTGCACGCCGACACGGTCGCCGAGCGGGCCGCCGCGATCGGCGTCTCGCCGGACGGGCGGGCGGTGACGGTCGCCGCCACCAGCGGCATCGCCACCGCGCCGGAGGGGTCGGTCTCCGACTCGGCCACCGTCGGCGCGCTGGTCGCCGGCCTCGGCGCGGTGATCACCCGGATGCGCGGGCGGATCGACGCCACCGCGGCGGCCGATCCGATCAGCCAGGACATCCTGATCGGCCTCACCGCCGACCTGGAGAAGTACTCGTGGATGGCCCAGGCGGAGAACACCGCCTGATCCCGTCCCCGGGCCCGGCCTTCACCGGGCCGTCCCACCGTCGCCCCGGCGGGGAGCCGCCCCACCGCCTCCCCGCCGGGCGCACCAATGTCTAGAGCGGCTCCCCCGGCAGTGCCGTGTACGCCTCGCGCAGCCGGGCCACCACCGGGTGGTCCACCGCCAGCGCCGTGGAGTCGATCGCGGCCAGTGCCCGGACGCCGACCGCCGCGTTGGTGGCGAACGCCGCCTCGAACCCCTCCGGGCCGGCCACCTCCTCCGTGACACCGGTCGGCTCCAGGTCCTGCAGCAGCCGCAGGGTGGTGCCGGGCAGGTACGCGCCGCGCGGCCACACCACCTCACCGCCGCGGACCAGCCCCAGGTTCCAGGTGCCGCCCTCGGTGAGCCGCCCCCGCGGATCGGTGAACAGCACGTCGTCCCAGCCGGCCAGCCGCGCCTCGCGCCGCAGCCGCAGCGCCCCGTACAGGCCGACCCCCTTCACCTGCGGCAGGTCGCGGACGTACCCGGCGGTGCGGACCCGGATCGGCCCGAGCGCCGGCGGGCCCGCCGGGCGGGTGGTGACCAGGACCCGCGGCTCGGCGGCCGCCCCGATCGAGCCGACGTCCAGCGCCGGGTCGAACAGCGTCACCCGGACCACCAGCGCGCCGGAGTCGGGCAGCGCCCGGCGGGCGTACGCCCGGATCCGCTCGAGGTCGGGCGCGACCCCGAACAGCGTGCGGCAGTCCCGGTCCAGCCGCTCCAGGTGCAGGGCGAGACCGCGGACCCGCCCGTCCTCCACCCGCATGGTGGTGAAGTGGCCGTAGTTGGTCAGGGCGAGCGCCTGGAGGTCCGCCGGGTCCACCGGCCGGCCGTCGAGTTCAGTCATGGGCCCAGCATGGCAGCCGCCCCCGGACGGCCCGGGACGGCCGCGACGGCCGGGCGCTCAGCCCGGCAGGCCGTCGCGGACCCGCCGGGAGACCTTGATCTCCTGGAGGTCGAGCACGCCGGGCGCGGGCACCACCCCGGGCCCGCCGGAGCGGACCCACGCGGTGATGTCGTCGACCATGTCGTCGGAGAGCACCCAGCCCAGCCAGACCGGACGGCCGCCGGCCCGCCGGCCCTCCGCCGAGGGGCCGACCACCACGACGTTGGAGTGGCCGCAGACGTCGAGGCAGTCCACCGCCCGGACCCGGCCCGCCCCGCCGACGCCGGCGCGCAGCCGCTCCAGCTGACCCGCATGGTCCACCCCGGGGTGCTTGTCCGCCGAGCCGCAGCAGCAGCCGCGGCAGACGGTCACCGTCACCGGGGCGCTCGGGGCGGCGGCGGGTTCCTGGCGGGGACGACGGGCCATCAGTTTCCTTCCCAAGGGGGCCCGCCGCCGTCGTCGGCCGCAGGCCGGTCGGAGGTCGGGCCGCCGCGGACGTGCACGGGCGGTCACCAGATTCTGCCCCACCGGCCACCGGCCCCGGCCCGGCGGGCGGGGCGAGCGGCGCCGCGCTCCCCGCGCGGACCGCCCGGGATCGACCTACCGTGTGACCACGACCACAGGCCGCGCACTGCCGCGCGGACGAGGAGAGGACTGGCTGTGATCACAGCGCGTGACATCATGCACTCCGGCGCTCAGTGCGTCAACGCCGACCAGACCCTGATGGACGCGTCGAAGATGATGCGGGACATGGGCGTCGGCGCCCTTCCCATCTGCGGCCCGGACGGGAAGCTCAAGGGCATCATCACCGACCGTGACATCGTGACCCGATGTATCGCGATGGGCAAGGACCCCTCGATGATGAAGGCCATGGAGCTGTCCGACCACCTGCACTGCGTGCGGGCCGACGACGACATGGACACCGTGCTGAAGAAGATGGAGCAGCACCAGATCCGTCGCATCCCGGTCATCGACGGCGAGCGCCTGGTGGGCATGATCAGCGAGAAGGACCTGGCCATGGGCCACCGCGAGGGCATGCGGGTGACCGACCGCCAGATCATCGAGTTCATGGACAGCATGTACGTCGACCGCTGACCCGCTCCGGCGGGACGAGGTGGCGCCGACCGGACGCGGTCGGCGCCACCTCGGCGCGTTGTCCGCCCCGTATTCCCCGGCCGCCGTTCGAGTACGGAGGCTAGACTCGGCCGACCCTCGGGTCGTCCGTTGATCTTCCGTACTGATGGAGTGACAAGATGGTGAGCAGGCGCGGCCTGTTGGGTGGGGCGACCATCGTCGGGATGGGTGCACTGATCGATCTGGCGGGGCCGGGCGCGGTGGCGCAGGCCGAGACGCTGGACACGCCGTTCACACCCGTCCTCGTCCCGCACCTGGCGCAGGCGGAGCTGATGGTGCAGTACCAGCGGATGCTGGCGGCCGGCGCGGTACCCGCGGGCCTGGCCGGGCACTGGCCGCTGGACGGCAACGGCGCCGACCTCTCCGGGCTGAACCGCCCGGTGACCGCGGGACCGGACGCCACCTGGTCCACCGCCCGGGCGGGCGGGGCGCTCGCGCTGGGCGGCACCGCCGGCGCCTACGCCTCCGGCCCGAGCGTGGTGGACACCACCGCCCCGTTCACCGTCGCCGCCTGGGTCCAGCTCGGCGACACCACCGCGATCCGCACCGCGGTCAGCCAGGACGGCGCCACCACCAGCCGCTTCCTGCTGCACTTCGACCCCACCGGCGGCGGCTGGTCGTTCAAGGTGCGCAGCGCCGACCAGGCCCAGAAGGTGGCGGCGGTGGCCGGCACCCCGGTCACCGCCAACACCTGGACCCACCTGACCGGCGTCTGGGACGGCGCGAACGTCCGGCTCTACGTCAACGGCGCGCTCGCGGGCAGCGCCGCCGACACCACCACGCCGTGGGACTCGCCGCAGGGCCTCAACATCGGCCGGGCCAAGTGGGACGGCGCCCCGGCCAACCGCTGGATCGGCTCGGTCGACGACGTCCGGCTCTGGGGCCGGGCGCTCACCGCGGCGGAGATCGCCGTGGTCGGCGGGCTGACCGCGCGCCAGAACAACCAGTACAGCTTCGCCACCGCGAACGTGGTCTGGGGGCAGCCCTCGGACCCGGCCACCTGGTTCTCCCAGGCCCGGTGCGCCTCCTTCCTCACCAAGGTCCTGAAGTACACCTACCCGTGGGCGGCCGACGGGTCGTACCACCAGCAGTGGTTCGGCGCGAGCAGCCCGGAGGCGGCCGACTACCAGGCCGGCTTCGCGGGCAACCCCGGTCCGCACTTCCGGCCCGTGCTCCGGCCCGCCGACCTGCGGCCGGGCGACCTGATCGCGGTGAACTACAACGGCAGCGACACCAGGAACACCGGGCACATCGTGATGGTCCGCTCGGTCAAGGGCGTCTACACCGGCTCGGCGGTCTACCCGACCGAGACCCAGTACGCGGTGGAGATCATCGACTGCACCAGCGACGCGCACGGCGTCTTCGGCGTGGGCAACTACGGGACGTACCCCGACACCCGGATGGTCGGCGCGGTGGACGCGGACAACCTCCAGGGCGTCGGGATCGGCCACATGATGTTCTACGCCGCCAACGACACCGGTTACTTCTCCCGGTACCGATGGAGCGTCAACACCGCGTCGGACAAGACCTACACCGTGACGCAGCGGCCGATCGCCGCCGCCCGAGTGGTCTGACGGGCCGCCCCGCAGGTCAGGCGGTCGCCTCGGCGGCCGCCCGGCCCGCGGCGCGGCCGGAGAACAGGCAGCCGCCGAGGAAGGTGCCCTCCAGCGAGCGGTAGCCGTGCACCCCGCCGCCGCCGAACCCGGCCGCCTCGCCGGCCGCGTACACCCCGTCCAGCACCGTGCCGTCCGCCGTGAGCACCCGGGAGGACAGGTCGGTCTCCAGCCCGCCGAGCGACTTGCGGGTCAGGATGTTCAGCCGGACCGCGATCAGCGGACCGGCCTTGGGGTCCAGCAGGCGGTGCGGGGCGGCGGTGCGGATCAGCTTGTCGCCGAGGTAGCGGCGGGCCCCGTGGATGGCGGTGACCTGGAGGTCCTTGCCGAAGGGGTTGGCGATCTCGCGGTCGCGCGCCTCGATCTCGCGGCGCAGCCCGGCCTCGTCGATCAGCGGCTCGGGGGTCTTGGCGTTCATGCCGCGCACCAGCTCGGTGAGACTGTCCGCGACCACGAAGTCCGCGCCGTGGCGCTTGAACGCCTCGACCGGGCCGGGGGCGCCGGGCAGCGCCCGGCCGAGCACGTGGCGGACCGACTTGCCGGTCAGGTCCGGGTTCTGCTCCGAGCCGGAGAGGGCGAACTCCTTCTCGATGATCTTCTGGGTGAGCACGAACCAGGTGTGGTCGTGCCCGGTGGTCATGATGTGTTCGAGGGTGCCCAGGGTGTCGAAGCCGGGGAAGAGCGGGACGGGCAGCCGGCGGCCGCGGGCGTCCAGCCAGAGCGAGGACGGGCCGGGCAGGATCCGGATGCCGTGCTGCGGCCAGATCGGGTCCCAGTTCTCGATGCCCTCGGTGTAGTGCCACATCCGGTCGCCGTTGATCAGGTGGCCGCCGGCCGCGCCGGTGATGTCCAGCATCAGTCCGTCCACGTGGGCGGGGACGCCGGAGAGCATCCGGGCCGGCGGGGTGCCGAGCCGGGCCGGCCAGGCCTTGCGGACCAGCTCGTGGTTGCCGCCGATCCCGCCGGAGGCCACCACCACGGCCTGGGCGCGGAGTTCGAAGTGCCCGGCGACCTCGCGGGAGCTGGCCTCGCCGCGCCGGACCTGACTGGCCACCAGGACTTCGCCGCTCACCGTGTCGGTACGTCCGGCGGTCGCGGTGAGCGCGGTGACCCGGTGGCGGAAGCGCAGGTCGACCAGGCCGCGTGCGACGGCGGTCCGCACCCGGCGGGCGAACGGCTCGACCAGGCCTGGCCCGGTGCCCCAGGTGATGTGGAAGCGGGGCACCGAGTTGCCGGGGCCGCTGGCCAGCAGTCCGCCGCGCTCGGCCCAGCCCACCACCGGGAAGAACCGGACGCCCATGCCGTGCAGCCAGGAGCGCTTCTCGCCGGCCGCGAAGTCCACGTACGCCTCGGCCCAGCGGCGCGGCCAGGCGTCCTCCGGCCGGTCGAAGCCGGCCGAGCCCTGCCAGTCCTGCCAGGCCAGTTCGCGCGAGTCGCGGATCCGCAGCCGGCGCTGCTCGGGCGAGTCGACCAGGAAGAGCCCGCCGAAGGACCAGTGCGCCTGGCCGCCGAGCGAGGCCGCGGGCTCCTGGTCCAGCAGGATCACCTTCCGTCCGGCGTCGGCGAGTTCGGCGGTGGCGACCAGGCCCGCGAGGCCGGCCCCGATCACGATGACGTCGGCGTCCAGGGCCATGCGGCGGTCCTCCAGGGTCTGCGGGGTGTCATGATCCTGCGCTCTTCGGGCCCCCCGGTCAACCGTCCGCGCGGAATTCCGCTCCACGGTGTATCAGAATTCCCATCGCTCCACGGTGGAGCGGAATTCCGAATACCGCTGACAGACTCTCAGGAATTCCTGCCGAATATCTGGACAGCGCATTAACCCGTCGGTAACTTACCGATCAGTACTACCCCCACCCACCCAGGTTCTGGCCCCCAGGAGGAACCGTGCTCAGCCGTGCCCTGAAACGATCGTCCGTCCTGGTCAGCGGCGCCCTCTTGGCCGCCGCGCTCACCGCCGCCGGGTCCCCCGCCCAGGCCGCGTCCCCCACCACGGGAAAGTACGTCGCACTCGGCGACTCGTACGCCGCCGGCGCCGGAGTCCCCCACTCCTCGGCCGGCCTCTGCCTGCGCTCCGACCACAATTACGGCCACCTGGTCGCAGCCGCCCTCGGCAGCAACTCGTACACCGACGTCACCTGCGCGGCCGCCAAGGTCGAGGCGATGACCGAGCCGCAGTACGACGCCTTCATCAAGGTGAACGACCCCCAGCTGAACGCGGTCACCCCCGACACCTCGCTGATCACCCTCGGCATCGGCGGCAACGACCTCGGCACCTCCGACCTCGGCGTCGGCGACGTCATCGCCACCTGCGTGGCGGGCGCGGTCGTCAACCCGTTCGGCACCCCGTGCAAGGACCACTACGCCGACGGCCACTGGAGCTGGAGCCAGTGGGCCTGGGTGTGGGGCGAGGACACCCTCGCCGACCGGATCGACGCCGCCGAGCCGCAGCTCGCCGCGGCCCTGCAGAAGATCCACGCCAAGGCGCCGAACGCCAAGGTCCTGCTGGTCGGGTACCCGTCGGTGCTGCCGGAGAACGAGTGGGACTGCGCCGGCCGACAGCCCGTCACCGTCGGCGACGTCGCCTACCTGCGCGGCGTCCTCAACCGGCTGAACACCATGCTCGCCACCACCGCCAAGGCCAACAACGCCACCTACGTCGACACCCAGACCCCGACCCGGGGCCACGACGCCTGCTCCGACGACCGCTGGATCGAGGGCGCGCTGCCGGGCTCGCCCGCGGTGCCCTTCCACCCCAACGCGACCGGCGAGCAGGTCATGGCCACCGCGGTCCTGCACGCGCTCGGCCGCTGACCCCCGGACCACTCCCGCACCCCGGCGTCCCGGATCCTCCCCACCCACCCGGATCCGGGACGCCGGCCTCCATCCGCAGTGAAAAACGGCCGGGCCGGCCGGAGGCGCATCGCCTCCGGCCGGCCCGGCTCCGTCACCGCGGTCACGGCTTGATGCGGACCACCTGCGGGTCGTGGTCGCTCGCCTGCTGGGCGAACTCGCTGTTGATGTGCACCACGTCGTACTCGACGTGCTGGCGCTTCAGCGCGGGGCTGACCAGGATGTGGTCGAGCACCTGGGAGTTGCCCTGGTAGACGTAGGAGTAACGCTCCCTCGCCGGCAGCTCGTTGACCAGGTCGCGGAGCACGCCGCCCTGGGTGAGCGTGGTCAGCGCGGTCGAGAACTGGTAGTCGTTGAAGTCGCCGAGCGAGACGATCCGGGCGTCCGGGTCGGCGGCCAGCAGCTTGGCGACGAAGTCGTGCTCGACGGTCGCCTGCTTGACGCGCTGGACCTCGGAGGAGCGGGTCGGCGCCTGGAAGCGGCTGTCCAGGCCCTGGTCGCCGCCCTTGCTGTTGAAGTGGTTGGCGATCACGAAGACCGGCTTGTTGTGGAAGCTGAACTGGCCGACCAGCGGCTTGCGGCTGGTGGTCCAGGCCTCGTTGTTCGGGTCGATGCGGCCCGGGGAGGCGGTCAGCGCGGTGTGCTTGCCGGTGCCGGTGACGTCCACGGCGGTGGTGGAGTCGCCGCCGGCGATGTCGGTGAAGGAGACCCGCGCCGGGTTGAACAGGAACACCTGGCGGATGTTGCCGCCGGGCTCGCCGCCGTCCTTGCCGTCGACCGGGTTGATCGAGCGCCACTCGTACGCCGGGCCGCCCGCGGCCTTGACCGCGTCGATGAACTTGTTGATCGTCACATCGGCGGCGACGGTGCCGTCGTTGGTCGGCCCGTTGTTGTCCTGGATCTCCTCCAGGGTCACGATGTCGGGCGAGCGCAGGTTGGTGACGACGCCGGTGGCCAGCTGGGCGAACTTGTCGGCCGGGTCGCCCGGGTCGAGGTTCTCCACGTTGTAGGTGGCGACGGTCAGCTCGCTGGGCTGCGCCCGGTCGGTGACCTCGCGCTTGAGGCCGTTGTCCTGGACGGTGCCGAGGCCGGTCGCGGCGATGGTGTAGCCGCCGAACTGGTTGTAGTCGAGCGGGCCGCTGGTGGCGCCGAGCAGCTGGTCGCCGACGTTGGCGGTGGGGAAGTCGGCCGCGGCGCCGAGCGACTGCACCATGATCCGGCCGGTGTTGGGCCGGTCGTAGCCGAGGTAGACCACGCCGCCGCGCCCGGAGCGCGGGTCGGCGCAGCGGGCGTCCACCCACAGCTCGTGGTACTGGTCGGTGGCCTGCACCACGGGGACGTTGCGGACCTCGACGTTCATGCCCTCCAGCGACTCGAAGCGGTCGAGGGCGTAGCTGCCGGGCTGCAGCGGCAGGTTCTCGATCGAACCGCCGGCGGCGTCAGGGGTGTACGCGGCGGGGATGGTGGAGGCGTCCAGCACGACCGGGGCCGGCACGGCGTTGCCGGAGGAGACCACCGTCACCTGCGGGTTGCTCAGCTCGGTGACGGACTGGCCGCCGCCGGAGTAGGCCGGGTAGTACTCGGTGACCTTGGCGGTCACCAGCACCGAGTCGCCGACCTTGACGGCCGGGGCGGCGCTGCCGGTGTAGACGAACACGCCCTCGCTGGTGGCCGGGTCGGCGTCCGGGTTCGGGTCCTGCATCCAGAAGCCCTTGGAGCCGTAGGTGCGCACGCCGGTCACCACGCCGGGTATGCCGGCGATGGTCTTGCCGACCTTGGGCGAGGTGCGGGTGTTGCCCTGGATGTCGTGGATGCGGACGCTGCCGGGCTCGGTCGGGCCGGTGGAGCCGCTGCCGCCCTCGGCGGCCTCGCCCTTGCTGTTGACCGGGGTCGGCGCGCCGGCCTTCAGGTCGGCGGCGTTGTCGTCGGTGTCGGCCAGCGCGGCGGAGCGGGCGACCGAGGCGGTGTTGGAGGCGCCGGCGGCGGAGGCGCTGCCCTCGTGGACCACGGCGGTGCCGAAGCCGACCAGGTCGACCACGCGCGGGTCGGCGGCGCAGTCGGCGGCGGTCTTGCAGGTCAGCGCGGTGGTGCCGGAGACCAGGGCGACGGTGCCGCTGGTGCCCGAGAGGGCCAGGTTGCCGCTGGCGTCCGGGGTCGGCAGGTCGACGGTGCCGCCGGCGCCGGCCGCCTCGGCGACCAGGAAGCGGCCGCCGGGGGCGATCGAGCCGGTCAGCTGGGTGACGCCCCACTGGCTGGAGGCGCTCGGGCTGCCGGTCAGGTACTGGACGCTGTAGCCGGTGAGGCCGAAGGCGCCGCCGCCCTTGTTGGCCAGCTCGATGAAGTCGTTCTTGAGGGTGGCGCCGGAGTTGCCGCCGCCGCCGTACACCTCGGCGATGACCGCGCCGGTGGAGGGCGCGGCGAAGGCACCGGGCAGCGGGACGAGCACCAGCGAGGCCGCGACGGCCGCGGGGACGGTCGCGCGCAGCAGGGTGCGCGAGCGGGGGCGGGCGGCGGTGGGCTTGGTCACCGTTCAGGACTCCTTCGTGGGCGGCTGCGGGCAGCCCGGACACCCGGTCGCCGTGGGGGCGCCGGGAGGGGGTGAGGGTGCGTCAGAGTGCGTTCGTCGCACGGCCTACTCGCGTAGATGACCAGCCGAAGATACGCGCGTAGAAGATGACACGACAAGACACCGGGCGTTAACAGTTGATGCCACAGGGCGAGGCTTCAGGCCGAAATCCGGCCGAACCGGACGGCTCCTACAGCCACCCGCGCTGGGCGGCCTTGAGGCCGGCCTCGAAGCGGCTGGCGGCGCCCAGACGTTCCATCAGGGCGGCCATCTGCCGGCGCACGGTGCGCAGCGAGACGCCGAGCCGCTTCCCGGCGGCCTCGTCGGTCAGGCCGGTGGCCAGCAGGCGCAGCAGCTCGCGCTCGCCCGGGCTGAGGCCCGTGTCGGCGTCCTCGCCGCGGCCGGCGCCCAGTGGCACCGCGGTGGTCCAGGTCTGCTCGAAGAGGGCGACCAGGGAGGCGACGATGCCCGGCTCGGAGGTGCAGAGCGCGCCGCGGCGGGTGTTGGCCGGGTCGATCGGCACCACGGCGACCCGCCGGTCGAAGATCAGCAGGCGCGGCGGCAGGATCGGCGCGGTCCGCACCTTGCCGCCGAGCGAGGTCATCCACTGCGCGTAGGCGAAGGTCGCCTGGTCGTTGCGGACGCTGTCCTGGTAGAGCGTCATGATCCGTACGCCGCGCTCCATCGCGTCCTGGTCGAGCGGCTTGGACGCCTCCAGGCTGGCGGCGGACTGGGCGCCGCCCGGCATCACGGACAGGCACTCCTCGGTGAGCTGCTGGGTGAGCACCTCCAGCTTGGCCTGGATGGCGTCCAGGCCCTCCAGCCGCTCGGGGGCGCCGGGGGCGGCCTCCGGCCGGAGGTCGGCGTACTCGGCGACGGCGCGGGCGGCGGCGGCCCGGCTGAGCGTCAGCTCCTGCTGGCGGCGGGCGAGTTCCTCCTCCTGGCGGCGCAGGATCAGCTCCAGGCCGCGCTCGGGGCTGACCGGGCGCAGCCGTCCGGGGTCGTCGCGGGAGGCGCGCAGCAGGGTCAGGTCGGCGAGCTTGTCGAGCGCCGCGCGGACCGCCTTCTCGGACAGCCCCAACCGGAGGCGGAGTTCGTCGACCCCGCCGTGCGGGTCGGCGAGCATCTGGCGGTAGACCGCCTCCGACTCCGGATCCAGCCCCAGCAACTCCAGCACGTCAGCGGCCCCCGCCCTCGGGTTGTTCGACAGCCACACCAGACACTTGACCAGCCGTCACGATCTTCACACCTTTGATCGTGAACGTGCAAGCCTCAACTTCACGACGGCCGAGTGACGGCGGGCACCAAGCTGCCAGGCCACATGGTGCCGCGCCCGGGATCTCCCGGGCGCCGCAGCGCCTCGGCAGGATGACGTCCCGACAGACGCGATCCCGTGCAAGGTAAAGGAACCACCGTGCCGAAGACCCCCCGCCTCCTGGTCACCGCCGCCCTGATCGCCGCCGCGGCCGCCGTGCTCGCACCGGCCGCGCAGGCCCTCGCCGGTCCGGCGACGGCCGCCGCCCGGGCCGCCGGCGGCATCACCGAGCCCCCGACCGGCGGGATCGGCTGGGACGACTGGAAGTAGACCTCCCCGGTAGTCCCGATCAGCGCGCGCTCCGAAGCAGCTCCGTGTTCGCCATCCATCTGGCCGTGCGCGACCCCGCCGCGGGTCCGCCGGCGGCGGCCGACGCCCATGCCGTGCAGGACGGGCTGTGGGCGCACGCCCGGCCCGAGCACGGTCTGGAGCACGTACGGGCCGGCGTGACCCCCGAGGGGATCGGCGTCGTCCTGTACGTGCAGGCGGCCTCCCACCGCGAGGCCGCCGCCCGGGCCCGGGAGCTGCTGGAGCGCGCGCTGACCGCGAGGGGCCGTTCCGGCTTCTCGATCACCTTGCACCCCTGAGCCCGCGGCGGGCCGCCGCCCGCCGCCCCCGACCTCTCCCCCTTCCCCGTCGCGCCGGATCCGCCGATCCGGAGCGTTGTCATATCCACAACAAGGAGTCCCCATGGCACGCCGCCTCGGCGTTCCCGCCCGGCCCCCGGCCGGACGCCAACACCCGCCCGCACCGGGCCGGGGCATGCTCTCCAAGCTCGCCGTCGCCCTCTCGGTGGTCCTCGCCGCGGAGTCCGCCGCCGTCCTGATGACCACCGGCCAGGCCGTCGCCGTCACCCCGGCGAGCGCCGCCTCCGCCAAGCCCAAGGCGGCCCCGAGCGGACCGGCCAGTGCCCAGGACGCGGCCTCGGCGTTCCTCAAGGCCCGCCTGGAGAAGCGCCCGATCGAGATCCTGGACGCCCGCACCGAGTCCACCACCAGCTGGGCCAACCCGGACGGCACCACCACCCAGGACCTGGCGAGCGGCCCGCTGCGCTTCAAGGACCGGGACGGCCACTGGCAGGACGTCGACGTCTCGCTGGCCAAGCAGCCGGACGGCTCGGTCAAGGCCAAGGCCCACCCGTACGGCCTGACCCTGGCCGGCCCGACCGGCAAGGCCAAGGCCAAGGCCGACGCCGCGCAGGCCGGCAAGGACGTCCCGGGCGGCAAGGACACCCCGGCCTCGCCGCTGATCTCCCTGCAGAACGCCGACGGCCACCAGGTCTCGGTCGCCTGGCGCGGCGCCCTGCCCGCCCCGACCGTGGAAGGCACCAAGGCCCGCTACGCCGACGCGCTCACCGCCACCGACCTGGTGATCGAGTCCACCAGGACCGGCTTCGAGCAGTACCTGGAGCTCAAGGACCGCTCCGCCGTGGACGCCAACGGCACGGTCACCCTCACCCTGAACGCCAAGGGCCTCCAGGCCCGTGCCAACGCCGACGACTCGGTCTCCTTCGTGGACCCGAAGACCGGCAAGGAGGCCGGCCTGCTGCCGGCCCCGGTGATGTGGGACTCCCAGGTCGACGCCCACACCGGCGACCGCAAGCACACCGCCAAGGTCGGCCTGAAGGTCACCCAGAACGGCGACGACGTCGATGTGACGCTGACCCCGGACAAGGCCTTCCTGAACGACCCGAAGACCCAGTACCCGGTCACCGTCGACCCGGCGGTCAACATCGGCGTCGGCTTCGACACCTTCGTCCAGCAGGGCTACACCACCGACGTCTCCACCCAGACCGAGCTCAAGATCGGCAACAACGGCACCAGCCAGGTGGCGCGCTCGTTCCTGCAGTTCCCGATGGGCACCATCACCGGCAAGCAGGTCACCGCCGCCAAGCTCAACCTGTACGAGTTCCACTCCTGGTCCTGCTCCGCCCGCAGCTGGGAGGTGTGGGACACCGGGACGGCCACCACCGCCACCCGCTGGACGGCGCAGCCCGGCTGGAACCACAAGTGGGCCACCACCACCCAGACCAAGGGCTACTCCAGCACCTGCGCGGACGGCTGGACCAACACCGACATCACCTCGCTGGCGCAGGCCTGGGCCGGGAACGGCAACGCCAACAACACCCTCGGCATCCGGGCCACCGACGAGACCGACGAGTACGCCTGGAAGAAGTTCAACTCCGGCAACGCGGCCTCCAACACGCCGTACCTGTCGGTCACGTACAACACCAAGCCGAACGCGGCCACCGCCCTCTCGCCGCTCTCCGGCGCGGTCACCAACGACGCCACGCCGACCCTGACCGGCAAGGCCACCGACCCGGACGGCAACACCGTCCAGCTGACCTACGAGATCTGGGCCGCCAACGGCACCGCGGCGCTGCAGACCGGCAAGTCGGCCTTCGTCGCCTCCGGTTCCAACGCGCCCTGGACGCCGACCACCGCGCTGGCCGCCGGCGCGTACAAGTGGCGGGCCGCCGTCTCCGACGGCCTGACCTCGAACGGCACCTGGTCGGCCTGGCAGAACTTCACCGTGGACACCACGGCGCCGGCCGCCACCACCGTCTCCTCCGGCGACTTCCCGGCCGGCCAGTGGGCCGGCACCCCGGACGGCAGCGGCAACTTCACCGGCGGCTTCACCTTCACCCCGCCGACCTCGGACGTGAAGGACATCCAGTACCGGCTGGACGGCGGCACCTGGGTGACCGCGGCGACCACCGGCGCGCCGGTGAGCGCCTCGCTCACCTTCAAGGGCGGCCGGCACACCCTCGCCGTCCACACCCGGGACGCGGCCGGCAACGTCTCCGCCGACACCTCGTACGTGTTCAACGCGGGCAAGGGCGCGGCGATCACCTCGCCGGGCGCCGGCGAGCGGCCGGCCCGCCGCACCGCGCTGCAGGCCGAGGGCCAGATCACCGCGACCGGAGTGCGCTACCAGTACCGCCGCGGTGAGACCGACGCCTGGACCGACGTCCCGGTCGGCAACGTCACCACCGCCTCCGGCGGCGCCGTGGCGGCCTGGCCGCTCCAGGTCACCGGCGGCAAGCCCGCGCCGCTGACCTGGAACATCACCGACACCCTGGCCACCGACGGCCCGGTGGACGTCCGGGCGGTGTTCACCGACGGCACCTCCACCGACGCCTCCGAGCCCAACACCGTCACGGTGGACCGCAACGGCGGCAACGCCCCGGACACCGAGGTCGGCCCGGGCCGGGTGAACACCGTGACCGGTGACTTCACCCTCACCGCCACCGACGCCTCCGCGTTCGGCCTGAGCACCACCCGGACCTACTCCTCGCGCCGCCCGGACAACGGCTCCGCCCAGGAGGGCCAGGCGGCGATCTTCGGTCCGCAGTGGAGCGCCGGCAACATCGCCGAACTCACCTCCTCGGACTGGGCGTACATCCGGCAGACCTCGGCCACCTCGGTGTCCGTGGTCGACGGCACCGGCCAGGAGACCGGCTTCACCGCCACCACCGGCGGCGGCTGGAAGTCCGAGCCCGGTGCGGAGACGCTCACCCTGACCGGCTCGCTGGGCGGCACCTTCACCCTGAAGTCCACCAACGGCGCCACCGCCACCTTCGGCAAGGTGGACCCGGCCGCCACCACCTGGCAGGTCACCGGCTCCTCGACGGCCACCGACAACTCCACCACCACCGTGGTCTCGGAGAAGGTCACCGTCGGCGGCAGGACCCTGGCCCGCCCGAGGTTCGTGGTCGCGCCCACCTCGGCGGTCTCCAACGCGGTCTGCGCCGCCAACCCCGCGGCCAACGGCTGCCGGGTGCTGGAGTACGTCTACGCGGACGCCACCACCGCCACCACCGCCGCGCTCGGCGACGTGGCCGGCCAGGTGAAGCAGGTCCGGCTGTGGTCCAACGCCCCGGGCGCCTCCGCGGCCACCGCGGTCGCCATTGCCGAGTACCGCTACGACGACATGACCCGGCTGCGCGAGAGCTGGGACCCGCGGATCAGCCCCGCGCTGAAGACCGCCTACAGCTACGACGCCGGCGGCCGGGTCGTCACCCTGACCCCGCCCGGCGAGCTGCCGTGGACCTTCACCTACGGCAAGGCCGGCAACGCCGCCACCGCCGGTGAGGGCATGCTGCTGGCCGTCTCCCGGCCCGCCCTCCAGCAGGGCAGCACCGACGTGGTGAGCGGCACCGCCGCCGTCAACCTCGCCTACGACGTGCCGCTCAGCGGCACAGGCGCGCCGTACAAGCTCGGCGCCGCGGACGTCGCCGCCTGGGGTCAGAGCGACGCGCCCACCGACGCGATGGCGATCTTCCCGGCGGACGCCCCGCCGGCCAGCCACGACGGCCGGGTGCTCGGCTCGGGCGACTTCGCCAAGGCCCTGATCACCTACACCAACGCCTCCGGCCGCCAGGTGAACTCGGCCGCCGCGGGCGGCGTCACCACCACCGAGTACGACTCCTTCGGCAACACCGTGCGCCAGTTGACCGCGGAGAACCGGGCGCTCGCCCTGGCCGGCTCCGGTGACGGCCTGGCCCGGCTGCGCGAGCTCGGCCTCGACAAGAGCTCCACCGCCGACCGCGCCCAGGCGCTGTCCACCACCACGGTCTACTCGACCGACGGCGAGCGGCAGACCGAGCAGTTCGGCCCGCTGCACACCGTGACCCTGGAGCACGCGGCGGCCGCCTCCGGCACCAGCCCCGCGCTGCCCGCCGGCTCCGAGATCCCGGCCCGTACCCACACCGTGACCGCCTACGACGAGGGCCGTCCGGCCGACGCCGCGGTCAGCAACCAGCCCACCACGGCCACCGTCGGCGCCCGGATCGACGGCTACGCCGCCGACGCGGACGCCCGGACCACCACCACCGGCTACGACTGGGCCAAGGGCCTGGCCACCCAGGCGGTCGAGGACCCGGCCGGGCTGAAGCTCACCAAGACCACCGCCTACGACAGCCAGGGCCGCGCGGTGCGGACCTCGCTGCCCAAGTCGGGCGGCAGCGACGTCGGCACCACGGTCGTCACCTACTGGTCCGCCACCGGCACCGGTGCCTGCGCCGGCCGCCCGGAGTGGGCCGACCTGCCCTGCTCCACCGGCCCGGCCGCCGCGGCCGCCGACGCGGGCACCAACCCGGCCGAACTCCCGACCACCACCACCGAGTACGACCGCTACGGCCACCCGGCCGTGGTCCGGGAGACTGCCAACGGCACCACCCGCACCACCACCACGACCGCCGACGACGCGGGCCGCCCGGTCACCGTCGCGGTCACCGGCGGCACCGGCACCGCCGTGCCGGACACCACCACCGCGTACGACGCCTCCACCGGACGAGTCGTCAGCACCACCGACGGCACCGCCACCGTGAAGACCGGCTACGACCGGCTCGGCCGCACCGTCAGCTACGACGACGGCGCCGGCAACGTCACCACCACCGAGTACGACCTGCTGGACCGCCCGGTCAAGCGCACCGACTCGGCCCCGTCCACCACCGCCCTCGGCTACGACGCCTACGGCCGGCCGCAGTCGCTCACCGACTCGGTCGCCGGCGCCCTGAGCGCCGAGCACGACACCGACGGCAAGCTCACCAAGCAGACCCTGCCGGGCGGTTACACCCTCACCAACACCTACGACACCCAGGGCACGCTGACCGGCAAGGTGTACACCGCCGCCGACGGCACCGTGGTCCTGGCCGACTACGCCGACTTCACCGTGCAGGGCCAGCAGGCCGGGCACGCGCTGACCGCCGGCGCCACCACCGAGTCCGCCTTCGGCTACGACTCCTCCGGCCGCCTCACCTCGGCCGCGGACAAGACCCTGGCGGGCTGCACCACCCGCGCCTACGGCTTCGACAAGAACAGCAACCGGACCTCGCTGACCACCACCACGGAGGACTGCGACCCGGCCACCAACGACGCCGTCAGCACCACCGCGACCTACGGCTACGACTCGGCCGACCGCCTGACCGGCGCCGCGTACGACGCCTTCGGCCGCACCACCACCCACCCCAGGGGCAGCCGGTTCGGCTACTACGCCAACGACCTGGTCCGCACCGAGACCTCGGGCACCCAGCGCAACACCTGGGCGCTGGACGCGGCCGGCCGCCTGGCCTCCCGCACCACCGAGACGCAAGCGGCGGACGGCACCTGGTCCACCACCGCCACCAGCGTGAACCACTACGGCTGCGGCTGTGACAGCCCGACCTGGTCCAAGGCGGGCAACGGCGCGATCGCCCGCAGCGTGACCGACCTGGCCGGCTCCCTCGGCGCCATCACCGGCGTCGACGGCGGGACCGTCCTGCAGCTCACCAACCTGCACGGCGACGTCTCGGTCCAGCTGCCGCTGGACCAGTCGCAGCCGCTGACGGTCCGCAGCTACGACGAGTACGGCGTCAACCTGGGCGACCCGGCGACCGGCTACGGCTGGGTCGGCGGCGAGCAGCGCGACTCCTCCACCGCCAGCGGCGTGGTCCTGATGGGCTCGCGCCTCTACGACCCGGGCCTCGGCCGGTTCCTGCAGATCGACCCGGTCCGGGGCGGCAACGCCAACGCGTACGTGTACCCGACCGACCCGGTCAACATGTACGACCTGGACGGCCGGTGGAGCTGGTCCAAGACCCGCTGGTACTCCTGGGGCCACGTGTGGGTGCACCTGGAGGCGCACCTGGGCTGGCGCGGGCTGAAGTACGGCGCGAAGATCGTCTTCTACTTCAACCGCGCGTACACCGGGAAGATCGGCCGCAACGCGCACTACATCTACGGCCCGATCTGGGTCGGCGTGGGCCTGCTCGGCCCGGTCGGCGCGGGCTTCGCCCTCGCGGCCGGCGCCTACTCCGGCTACGTGCAGCACATGGCGAGCAAGGCGTACTACTACCACCGGTGCCTGGCCATCGGCCTGGCGGCGGTCGGCTGGAACTCGCTCCCGTTCCCGGGGGTCTGGGCCTGGCAGACCTCCTGCTGACCCGTACCTCCCCCTGAAGTGAACCGGGGCCCGTCCGACCCAGCGGTCGGGCGGGCCCCGGCCCGTCAGCCCGCCACCGTACGGAGACCCACGTGAACCGCATCGCCAGGACCTGGCAGTCGGCCCTCGCCGCCGTCCTGCTGCCCACCGCCGCGCTCGCCGCCGCCACCCCCGCCCACGCGGACGTCACGGTGACCACCTCCGCCGTCTTCAACGACCCGGACGGCACCGCCGCCGAGCAGAACCGCATCCGCGACCACCTCGTCTCGCTGATCGACGCCACCCCCGCCGGCGAGCAGATCACCGCCTCCGTCTACACCTTCACCGACTCCGTCGCCGCCACCGCCCTGGTCGCCGCCAGGCAGCGCGGGGTGAAGGTCCGTCTGATCGTCGACGACACCACCGTCACCATGAGCGGCGGCCAGTACCCCGCGCTCGCCGTGGGCCTCGGCACCGACCGCGGCCAGGACTCCTGGGTCACCGCCTGCCCGGCCGGCCGCGGCTGCATCGGCAGCCGGGTGGTCTCCGGCGACGACCCGGCCATCAACCACAACAAGTTCTGGCTGTTCTCGAAGGTCGGCGGCGCGAGCGACGTGGTCGTCCAGACCTCGGCCAACCTGACCACCGCCCAGCGCACCGGCTACTTCAACAACGCGGTCACCATCCCGGACCCCGGCCTGTACGCGATCTACCAGGCCTACTTCGCCGACCTGCTGCACTACGGCACCGCCACCGCCGGGCTGAGCGACTACTACAAGACCCCGACCAGCACCACCGGCCCGTACAAGGCGTACTTCTTCCCCCGCCACGAGGCGGCCGGCACCGCCTGGAACGCCGACCCGAGCACCGACACGGTCAAGCTGATCCTGGACAACGTCAGCTGCTCCGGCGGCACGCAGATCCGGGTCGGCATCAACCTGTTCAGCCGCGAGGAGGTGGCCCGCAAGCTGGTGTCGCTGGCCGGCTCCGGCTGCTCGGTGTACCTGGCCGCCGACGGCGCGCCCGGCTCGATGAGCGCCGGCGTCACCGACATCGTGTCCGGCAGGCTCACCAAGCGGGTGGAGTGCTACGAGAACGGCGCCGACGGCACCAGGAAGGGCCTGCACTCCAAGTACCTGCTGATCGAGGGCACCTACGACGGCGCGGCCGACCGCAAGCTGGTGTGGACCGGCAGCCACAACTACACGTACTCGGCGCTGCGCGCCAACGACGAGACCCTGCTCAAGATCGACAACGCGGCCGTCTACGACCGGTTCAAGGCCAACCACGACAGGCTGATGGCCTACTGCGCGGGCAGCTGAGAACGCGTCGAGGGCGACCGCCGGCAGGTGGTCGCCCTCGCTCGGGGGCGGTTCAGTCCGCGTCGGCCGGGGCGGCCTCGCGGATGCCCGCCGACCACTTCTGCTCGACCTTGCCGAACTTCCAGAACGCCAGCGCGCCGAGCCAGGTGACCACGAACAGCACGACGACGGCGTAGCCGACCATGTTGAGGTCGAGCTCGGCGATCCAGCCGATCGGGCCCGAGGTGATGTCCA
Source organism: Kitasatospora cinereorecta (assembly GCF_024172095.1). Classification (GTDB taxonomy): domain Bacteria; phylum Actinomycetota; class Actinomycetes; order Streptomycetales; family Streptomycetaceae; genus Kitasatospora; species Kitasatospora cinereorecta. The sequence goes on from NZ_JAMZDX010000005.1 coordinate 603,030, forward strand.
GCTTGTCGGCCAGCAGGCCGACCAGCTCGATCACGCCGATGACCAGGGCCACCAGCACCGACAGGCCGGTGACGGTCAGGTTGTAGTAGATCTTGCGGACCGGCTTGGAGAAGGCCCACTCGTAGGCGAAGTTCATGAACGAGCCGTCGATGGTGTCCAGCAGGCTCATGCCGGCCGCGAACAGGATCGGCAGCACCAGCAGCGCGTACCAGGGCAGCGAGAAGGCCGCCGCGCCGCCCGCCAGCACCAGCAGCGAGACCTCGGTGGCGGTGTCGAAGCCGAGGCCGAAGAGCAGGCCGACCGGGTACATGTGCCAGGGCTTGGTGACGGCCCGGGTGACCCGGCCGAGGATCCGGTTGAGGAAGCCGCGCCGGTCCAGCTGGCGCTCCAGCTCCGCCTCGTCGTACTCGCCCTCGCGCATCCTGCGGAACACCTTGAGGATGCCGTTGAACGCCCCGAGGTTGATCAGGCCGATCAGCACCAGGAAGGTGCCGGAGACGGAGACGCCGATCAGTCCGGTGGCGGTGTGCAGCGCGGAGTCGTCCGACTCGACCTGGCCGGCCAGCGAGCGGATGCCGAAGGCGAGCAGCGCGCACAGGCCGAAGACGATCGAGGAGTGGCCGAGCGAGAACCAGAAGCCGACCGACAGCGGCCGCTTGCCCTGGCCCATCAGCTTGCGGGTGGTGTTGTCGATGGCGGCGATGTGGTCCGCGTCGAAGGCGTGCCGCATGCCGAGGGTGTAGGCGGTCAGGCCCATGCCGGCGCCGAAGACCTGGCCGCCGACGTCGTAGTGCTTGGGGGCGATGACCGCGAGCAGGGTGAACCAGCCGATCACGTGCAGCGCGAGGACGAAGCCGCCCATGCCGGCGAGACGGATCCACTCCTCCCGGGTGAGCCGGTCGCGCAGACGACTTGGCGCTGGCATGAAGAGTCCTCCCGAGTGGCGTGGGCCGAGCTGGGCCAGCTTTCCCCATGCGCGGACGCAATTGCAAGTCATTCGCAACTGAGAGCCGGGGGCGCACTCCGCCCGCCCCTCGAACCGGCCGACGGGGGAAATCAACCTGTATTTCCGATATGGTCGATTTTCTGTGCTCTTGTGACCGGGGCGGAGAGGCAGGCCGCCCCCTCCCCGGGAGGCGTTCATGCGGCACCCCGACCCGTACCCCTTCCCCACCGTCCGGGAGGACCTGCGCATCCCGCTGCCGGACGGCATCCGGCTGCACGCCCGGGTCTGGCGGCCGGTGTCCGACACTCCCGTGCCGACGCTGCTGGAGTACCTGCCGGACCGCCTGGGCGACCGGACCGCGCAGCGCGACGCCGAACGCCACCCCTGGTACGCGGGCCACGGCTACGCCTCGGTCCGGGTCGACGCCCGCGGCTACGGCAGCTCCGACGGGCTGCCCGCGCTCGCGGCCGGCGACCCGCCCGGGGAGCCGTCCGGGGAGCCGTCCGGGGAGCCGTCCGGGGAGCAGGGGTCGGCCGACGGCCTGGCGGTGATCGCCTGGCTGGCCGCGCAGCCGTGGTGCACCGGACGGGTCGGGCTGCTCGGCCTCGGCGAGGGCGCCGCGGGCAGCCTGCGACTGGCGGAGCTCGCCCCGCCCGCGCTCGGCGCGGTGGTCGCGGTCTGCCCCGTCGACGGCCCGTACGCGCCCGACAGCCGGCACCTCGGCGGCGCGCTGCCCGCCGCCGACCTGCACGCCCGCTCGGCCGCCGCGCTGGCCCTCGCCGCCCTGCCCCCGGATCCGCGGGACGTCGGCGACGACTGGCGGCCGCGGTGGCGGGAGCGGCTGGCCGCGATCGAACCGCCGGTGCACGCCAGGCTCGCCCACCCGGCCCGGGACGCCGCCGCGGCGCGGAACGGCCCGGCGAAGCGCCCGGGGATCCGGGCCGCGGTGCTGGCGGTGGGCGGCTGGGCCGACCCGGGCCGGGACGCCGTCCTGGACCTGATCGAGCGGCTGGACGCGCCGGTCCGCGGCCTGATCGGACCCTGGCCGCACCAGTACCCCGACCAGGGCCGGCCACCGGGCCCGGCCATCGGCTTCCTCCAGGAGACCCTGCGCTGGTGGGACCACTGGCTGAAGGACCGGGACACCGGCGTCCTGGCCGAGCCCGTGCTGCGGTGCTGGATGAACGAGTCCGTCCCGCCCGCCACCTCCTACGTCAACCGGCCCGGCCGCTGGATCGGCGACGACGGCTGGCCCTCCCCCGACGTCCGCGAGGTGCACTACGGCCTGGACGAGGCGCTGCGCACCGCGGGCACCCCCTCGGACGACCGCTTCGTCCCGGTCCGCTCCCCGCAGCACACCGGGGTGGACGCCGGGCCCTTCCGCCCGCGCGGCGGCGCCGCCGACCTGCCGCCCGACCAGCGCGGCGAGGACGGACGCTCGGTCTGCTTCGACTCCGGGCCGCTGCCCGAACCGGTGGAGGTGCTCGGCGCGGCCGGCCTTCGGCTGCGGCTGCGCAGCCGGGGGCGGCGCGGGCAGGTGGCCGCCCGGCTGTGCGACGTCGCCCCGGACGGGGCCTCCACCCTGGTCACCCGCGGGGTGCTCGACCTGACCGCCCACCAGGACGGCGACCGGGTGGTGGAGTGGCGGCCCGGCACGGTCGAGGACGTCGACCTGGAGCTGGCCGCCGTCGCCCACGCCTTCCCCGCCGGGCACCGGATCCGGCTGGCGCTCTCCTCCGCATACTGGCCGTGGGTCTGGCCGCAGCCCGACTCCGGCGGGTTCGAGGTGGACCCGGGCCGCAGCGTGCTCACACTTCCGGTCCGGCACCTGGCGGCCGACGCGGGCAGCGCCCCGATCTCCTTCGACGAACCCGAGCAGGCGGCGGAGCTCGCCGTCCGGGAGGTGGAACCGCTCACCGCCCGGCCCGAACGGCAGGTGGTGCACGACGTCGCCGCGGGCGAGTGGCGGCTGGAGGTCGACCCCGGCTCCGGCACCCGCACCCACCCGGACGGGCTGGTCGAGGAGGAGCACGCGGTGGAGGCGTACGCGATCCGGGGCGACGACCCGCTGAGCGCCCGGGCCCGCGCCGACCGGACTGTCCGGCTGGAGCGGCCCGAGATCGGCTGGGACGTCACCGTCCAGACCCGGTCCGAGATCACCTGCGACGCCGGGCACTTCACCACCCGCGACCACCTGCGGGCGCTGGAGGGCGGCGACGTGCTGTTCGAGCGGCACTGGGAGCGCCGCTTCCCGCGCAGCGCGACCTGACGACCGCGGGGGCGAATGGCGTTGACGCCCCGTCGGCCGGGACGGTTGGCTGCCTCCATGTCGAAGCTCCGCCTGCTCCAGCCCCAGGACGACGCCGCCCTCGAGGACTGGCGGCACGTCCACAACGTGATCATCCCGACCGACCCGCTGTCGCCCGAGGCGGTCCGCGAGCGCTCCGGGCGCAACCACCTGGAGGTCGCCTACCTCGGCGACCTCGCGGTCGGCTGCAGCACCGTCCGCCCGCCCGCGGACGGCACCGCCACCGTGATCGCCCGGGTGCTGCCCGACCACCGCGGGCAGGGCTTCGGCGAGCGGCTGTACGCGAGCGGCCTGGCGCGGGCCCGGGCGCTCGGCGCCGAGCGGATCGCCACCGTGGTGCTCGCCTCCAACGAGGACGGCCTGCGCTTCGCCCTGCGGCGCGGCTTCACCGAGGTCGAGCGCTACCTGCTGCCGGGGGACACCGTCCCGTACGTCGACCTGCTGCTGGGCTGACCTCCCCCGACCGGGAGTAGACACTGTCCACCAGGCACTGGTAGACAGTGTCTACTATGGATGACCAGGACTCCGGGCTGCGCGCCCGACTGATCACGGCCGGCACCGAACTTCTCGCCGCCGAAGGACCGCAGGCCCTCACCCTGCGCGAGATCGCCCGCCGGGCCGGGGTCTCGCACGGCGCCCCGCGCCGGTACTTCCCCACCCACCTCGACCTGCTCTCCGCCATCGCCCGCGAGGGCTTCACCCGGCTCGCCGCCCGGGCCGCCGAGGCCGAGGCCGCAGCCGGGTCCGGCGCCCCGCGCGAGCGGCTCACCGCACTCGCCCGGGCCTACCTCGACTTCGCCCGCACCGAGCGCGGCATGTTCGAGCTGATGTTCCGCCACGACCTGCTGGAGAGCGGCCGGCTCGGCCTGCGCGAGACCAGCCTCCCGCTGTTCGCCCTGTTCACCGGCCTGGTCGCCGAGGTCCGCCCCGGCACCGACCCCCGGCACGCCGCCGCCGCGCTCTGGGCCAACCTGCACGGCATCGCCCAGCTCTCCGCCTGGGGCAGCCTCCGCCTGGCCCTCGGCGAGGACTCCACCGAGGCGCTGCTGCGCGCCGCCCTCGACGCCCACCTCGGACCGGAACGCCCGTGACCGGAACGATCGCGACGGGACGGCCGGTGACCGGAAAGCCCGTGCCCACGGTCGTGCGTCGCAGGCTCACCCTCGCCTGCAGCGTCACCGGCGCCGCGCTGGTCGCCATGGACGGCACCGTGCTCACCGTCGTCCAGCCCTCGCTCCAACGCGACCTGCACGCCACCCTCGCCCAGGTGCAGTGGACCGGCACCGGCTACCTGATCGCCGTCGCCGGGCTGCTGGTGCTCGCCGGCCGCCTCGGCGACCTGTACGGGCACGGCCGCCTCCTCACCCTCGGCGCCCTCGGCTTCGGCGCGACCTCCGCCGGTATCGGGCTCGCCCCCGGCATCGGCTGGGTGATCGCCCTCCGGGTCGCCCAGGGCGTCTTCGGCGCCCTGCTGCAGCCCGCCACCCTCGGCATGCTGCGGGCCGCCTACCCGCCCGACCGGCTCGGCCCGCCGATCGCGCTGCGCACCAGCGCCATCGGCCTCGCCGCCGCCACGGGCCCGCTGCTCGGCGGCGCCCTCGCCGCCCACCTCGGCTGGCGCGCCGTCTTCTTCCTCGGCATCGCCCCGGCACTCCTGGTCGCCGTCCTCGGCCGGGCGGCGGGCAGCGGCCGCACCGACGGGCCGCGCCCGGTACCGGGCGGACGGCCGGACCTCGCCGGGGCGGGACTGCTGGCGTTCGCGCTGGTGTGCCTGGTGCACGCGCTGGTGGAGCTGCCACGCGACGGCTGGACGGCGGCGACCGGGCCGGTCCTGGCAGTCGGGCTGGCGGCCGGGGCGGGCTTCGGATGGCACCAGCGGCGCACCGAACATCCCCTCGTACCGCCGCGGGTGGTGCGCTCCGCACCGGTCGCGCTCTCGCTCGGCATCCTGGTCGCGGTCTCCGCCGCCCTGCTCGGGGCGCTCTTCCTGGCCACCTGGTTCCTCCAGGACGTCCAGGGCCTGGACCCGCTCCGGAGCAGCATGCGCGGCCTGCCGCTGGCCGTGATGATGGTGCTCGGCGCCCCCGCTGCGGCCTGGCTGCTGCGCCGGACCGGCGCCCGCTGGACCGCGTCGGGCGGGGTGGTCCTGCTGGCGCTGGGGGTCGCCCTGCTCTCCCGGCTGGACGCCGGGTCCTCGGCGGTGGCCGTCGGCACCTGCTTCGCCTCGGCCGGCGCTGGCTACGTCGCGGTGATGGTGACCGCGACCGCGGTGGTGGTGCGGCACGCCGCGGCGGAGGACGCCGGGGTGGCCGGCGGGCTCAAGCAGACCGCGCTCAACATCGGCCCGGTGCTCGGGGTGGCGGCCGCCACCATGCTGGTCGGGCTCGACCCCGGCGGCGGCTTCGTCCACGCGATGCGCCCCGCCCTGGCGGCGCTGGCCGCCCTCGCCGTGCTCGCCCTGCCCGCGGCGCTGCGACTGCCCGGCGCGAGGGCCTGACCGGGAGTTCCCGGCTCGGGGCGCCGGGCGGGGAGTTCCGAGCGGCCCCGTGCAGCCCGAGCAGCCTCGCGCTGGGAGGCGGCTGGGAGGCCGCTGACAGCGTCCTTTACGATCAACGGGTGCCCAGTCTGACCGGACTTACCCTCCAGATCATCGCCGTCGTGGTGGCCGTCGCCGCGTTCGTTGCCACGCTGTGGCTGTGGCCCCGACTCGGCGGTCGGGGCTGGAAGGCGTGGCTCGGCCGCCTCGGCGCGTTCTTCGGCACCCAGGTCGCGGTGCTGGTCGCGATGGGCCTGGTCGCCAACTCGTACTTCGGCTTCTACTCGACCTGGAGCGACCTGCTCGGCCTGGACGGCAAGCCCGGCACGGTGGTCGACCACCAGCCGGGCGGCAAGGCGATCTCGGTCACCGGCGAGCAGAAGATGTACTCGTCCCAGGGTTCGGCGCAGGACCGTTCCGGCTTGATCCAGAAGGTGACGATCAGCGGCGCCACCTCCGGCCTGGTCGGCACCCCGGCGTACGTCTACCTGCCGCCGCAGTACTTCCAGCCGGCGTACGCCTCCGCCCGCTTCCCGATGGCGCTGGTGCTCAGCGGCTACCCGGGCACCCCGGAGAAGCTGATCTCGCTGCTGCAGTACCCGGCGTCCACGCTGAAGGCGATCGAGGCGAAGCAACTGCCGCCGATGATCCTGGTGATGATGCGCCCCACGCTGGTCGGCAACCGGGACACCGAGTGCATGGACGTGCCGGGCGGCCCGCAGGTGGAGACCTTCTTCACCGAGGACCTGCCGAAGGCGATGGCCGCCTCCTACCGGGTCTCCGACCGGCCCGAGGCGCGGGCTGCGATGGGCGACTCGACGGGCGGCTACTGCGCGCTCAAGTTCGCGCTGCGCAAGCCCGACGCCTACCGCTCGGCGATCTCCCTGTCCGGCTACTACGAGGTCGGCAACGACCCCACCACCGGCGACCTGTTCGCCGGCAGCGCGGACGTCAAGCGCGACAACAACCTGCTGTGGCGCCTGCAGAACAAGCCGGCCCCGCCGGTCTCGCTCCTCCTCGCGACCAGCTACAACGAGGAGAACTACCACGCCACCCAGCAGATGGTGGCCTCGTTCAAGGCGCCGACCCAGCTGTCGACGATCACCCTGAACACCGGCGGCCACAACTTCCACACCTGGACCCGGGAGATCCCGCCCGCCCTGGAGTGGCTCGGCAAGCGCCTCGACACGGTGAACCCCGCCTGAGCGGTCCCGGTATCGGCGCGCATCCCGGTCCGAACGGGTGATCCGAAGATCACAGGGCGCTCATAGCCGGGCCTCATGAGAATCTCAGCGGGACGCCCGAGCGTAACTGCCATGACCAGTTCCCCTCCTCCCACCAGCGTCCCGTGGCCCGAGGCTGCGAACTATCCGCCGCCGGAGCCCTCCGCGCAGCCGGCTCCGCAGGCCACGGTCGAACCGCTCTTCCCCCCGGTCCCGCTCCCGGCGACCGGCCCCAAGGGCCCGTCCTCCTGGGCTGACCGGCTGCGCACCCTGCCGGCCCGCGCCTGGCGCGGCCGCCCCGACGACCCGCGGTGGGCCCGCCCGGCCATGCTCGGCCTGCTGGCCGCCACGGCCGCCCTCTACTTCTGGAACCTCACCGCCTCCGGCTGGGCCAACTCCTTCTACTCGGCGGCCGTGCAGGCCGGCAGCCAGAGCTGGAAGGCGATGTTCTACGGCTCCTCGGACGCCGCCAACTTCATCACCGTCGACAAACCGCCGATGTCGCTCTGGCCGATGGCCCTGTCGGTCCGGCTGTTCGGTCTCAGCACGGGCAGCGTGCTCGCCCCGCAGGTCCTGATGGGCGTGGCCACCGTCGGCACCGTGTACGCCACCGTCCGCCGGCGCTTCTCCCCGCTCGGCGGCCTGGTCGCCGGCGGCGCGCTCGCGCTCACCCCGGTGGCGGCCCTGATGTTCCGCTTCAACAACCCCGACGCGCTGCTGGTGCTGCTGCTCACCCTGGCCGCGTACGGCCTGGTCCGCGCGACCGAGACAGCGAGCACCCGGTGGCTGCTGTTCACCGGCGTGATGTTCGGCTTCGGCTTCCTGACCAAGACCCTCCAGGCCTTCCTGGTCCTGCCCGCCTTCGCGGTGATCTACCTGGTGGTCGCGCCGACCGGGCCGGCCCGCCGTTTCCGCCAGGTGCTGTACGCCGGGCTGGCGATGGTCCTGTCCGCCGGCTGGTGGGTGGCGATCGTCGAGCTGGTGCCCGCCTCCGCGCGGCCGTACATCGGCGGCTCGCAGGACAACGACTTCCTCTCGGTCACCTTCGGCTACAACGGCTTCGGCCGGATCACCGGCGACGAGACCGGCAGCGTCGGCGGTGGCGGTGGTGGCCGCGGGGGCGGTCAGGGTGGCGGCATGTGGGGCAGCACCGGCCTCACCCGCCTGTTCGACGGCGACATCGGCGGGCAGATCGCCTGGCTGATGCCCGCCGCCCTGATCCTGCTGGTGGTCGGCCTCTGGGCGACCCGCCGCTACGGCCGCACCGACAGCGCCCGCACCGCCTTCCTGGTCTGGGGCAGCTGGCTGCTGTGCACCGGCCTGACCTTCAGCTTCATGTCCGGCATCTTCCACCAGTACTACACGGTCGCCCTCGCCCCCGCCGTCGCCGCCCTCGTCGGCATGGGCGCCGACGGCCTCTGGCGGGCCCGCCGACGGCTCCCGTACGCCGCTCTGCTCGCCGGCACCGTCGCGGTGACCGCGATCTGGGGGTACGTGCTGCTCGGACGCAGCTCCACCTTCCTGCCCTGGCTGCGCTGGGCGGTCCTGCTCGGCGGACTCGGCGCCGCGGCCGCCCTCCTGCTCGCCGGCCGGCTCGCCGGCGCCCTCGCGGGCCGCGTCGCCGCGGTGGCGGGCCTGGCGGCACTCGCCGCCGGACTGGGCGGCCCGGCGGCGTACGCGGTGCAGACCGTGTCCACCGCGCACACCGGTTCGATCGTGACGGCCGGCCCGCGGGTCGAGGGCTCGACGGGCTTCGGTCCCGGCGGCGGTCGGGGCGGCTTCCCCGCCGGCGGCCGGGCGGGCGGCCTCCCCGGCGGCGGGTTCCCCGGCGGCACGCAGAACGGTACCCAGAACGGCGGCCGGGCCGGAGGCCAGAACGGCTTCCCCGGCGGCGGGTTCCCCGGCGGAGGCTTCCCCGGCGGCACCCAGAACGGCGCCGAGGCGCGCACCGGCCGTGGCGGCATGGGCGGCATGGGCGGCGGGATGGGCGGACTGCTCGACGGCGCCCGGGTCAGCAGCGAGCTGGCCGCCCTGCTGAAGCAGGACGCCGGCTCCTACACCTGGGTCGCGGCGGCGGTCGGTTCGCAGAACCAGGCCAGCTACCAACTCGCCACCGGTAAGCCGGTGATGGCGCTCGGCGGCTTCAACGGCACCGACCCGTCGCTGAGCCTGGCCGACTTCCAGCAGTACGTGAAGGACGGGAAGATCCACTACTTCATCGGCGGCGGTGGCATGGGGGGCGGTCGCGGCGGCGGCATGGGAGGCTCCTCGGACTCCTCCGAGATCACCGCCTGGGTCGAGGCCAACTTCACCGCCAAGACCGTCGGCAGCACCACCGTCTACGACCTCACGACTGGTACAAACTGACGTCAACCACCAGGGGCGCGTGGGGGTACCTCCAATGCCGTCAAGTTATGGCGGGTTGGGGGTATGGGCTGGTGTTTCGCCGGTTTTGGGGACAACGAGGGCAGGGCCCCGCTACGGATTTGGGTGTCGAGTCCGTTTCCGTGGAGGAGCCCTGCCGGTGTCCAAGTCTGTCATCACGCGCACGCTGTCCGCAGCTGTTGGGTGTTTCGCGCCGGGGCATCTGGGCCCGCTGACCTGGTTGCTGCCGTTCTCGGCGGTGGATGACGCGCTCGCGCGGACCGGCACGGTGCAGCGTCGGGTGCGTGACCTGCCGGCCCGGGTGGTGGTCTACCTGCTGGTCGTCCAGGGGTTGTGCGGGTCGGCACCCTTGAGTGCGGCCTACCGGATGCTGTGTGCCGCGTTGGTCGGGCCGGGGCTGCCCGACCCGACTCGGCAGGGCCTGCACGCCGCACGGGCCCGGCTGGGAACAAGACCGCTGCGACTGCTGCTCGGCGAGTTGTGCCGCCACCCCGACACGGTGCCGGGCCTGTGGCGCGGCCTTGAGGTCTGCGCGATCGACGGCACGGTCCTCGACGTCCCCGACTCCGGGGCGAACCGGGCCTGGCTGGGTAAGCACGCGCACCGCCACGGCACGGCCGGCTATCCGCAGGTACAGGTGATCGTCCTGGTCTACTGCACCACCCGAGCCCTGATCGACGCCGTGTTCGGTCCGGTGGCCGGCCGCGAGTTCGTCCCGGCCAGGCGTCTGCTGCGCAGCCTGCACACGGGGATGCTGGTCCTGCTGGACGCGGGCTTCGACGCGGCCGGGTTCCTGTCGGACGTGGCCGCCACCGGCGCCGACTTCGTCGTCCGGCTGCCTCGCACCGCCCGTCTGGTCGCCCTGGAGCGCTACCCGGACGGCTCATGGCTCACCGTCCGGGCCGGACGCAAGGTCCGCGCGATCGCCGTCACCGTGCAGATCACCACCGGCGAAGGCACCCGCACCAGCACCTGGCTGTTCGCCACCACTCTTCTCAACTGGCGCACCCACCCCGCCGACCAGGTCGTGGCCTGCTACCACGACCGCTGGGAAGTCGAGGAAGCGTTCTGCTCGATCAAGTCCACGATGCTCGACGGGAAGGTCCTGCACTGCACCGGCCCCGCCGGCCTGGCCCAGGAACTGCACGCCCTGCTCATCGCCTACCAACTGCTGCGACTGGTCATGGCCCGCGCCGGGGCCGCAGCCGGACTGCGCTGCACCGCCATGGGCTTCACCCTCGCCCTGCGCGAAGCCGTCAACGGCATCACCGCCGCGGTACAGATCGAGGGCCCCACCGATGCCCACCTGCTGGGGGCGGTCGGCACCTATCTGCGCGACCACCCCCTACCCGAACGCCGCCTACGGATCTACAACCGCCTGGTCAAACGACCCCTGTCCAAATACGCGGCCGGAAAGATCGGGAACGGCAAGAAGCGACAGATCATCCCCGCCGGCAGAGCCACCCTGACCGCCACCATCGACCACAACAGCCCGAACTCCCACCCCTACCAGCCCCAACACCAAACTTGACGGCATTGGGGGTACCTCCCGGCCGAAGGCTGGGGGAGAACTGCGCGACCGGCCATGCACTCACGTAGAGCGGTGGCTGGTCGCGCAGTTCCTCGCGCCCCCAGGGGTCAGCCCCCGCACTGCTGGAGCATCGTCCTCTTGTCCGCCGGCGTCACCGGCAGCTGGTACTTGAGCGAGACCTGGGCCCACCGCACCGCGTACGCACAGCGGACGGCCGGGTTGGCGGGCAGCCAACTGGCCGGGCCGGAGTCGCCCTTGGAGGCGTTCTGGGAGCCGTCCGCGGGGATCAGGTTGAGCGGGTCGTTGGCGATCTGGACGCGCTTGGCCTTGTCCCACTGGGCGGCGCCCTGCTGCCAGTCGTACGAGAGCGGCATCACGTGGTCGATCTGGATCTTCGACGCCTGCTGCTTGGTCCACTTGACGGTCTTGCCGGTGTACGGGTCCCAGATGGTCATCGCGGTGACGACACAGGCGGCGCTGTCCTTGTGCTCGACGGAGCGGCCGTCGCGGGCGAGGACGTCGTCGCGGGTGCCGCAGTTGTTGTGGCCGAGCGGGATGCCGTCGACGTTGTCGGTCCAGGCGGGGCCGAACTGGTCGCGGTCGTAGCCGGTCCTGGGGCCGGGGTCGGCGGTCTTGACCTTGGTGATGAGGTCGACGCCGGCCTTGCGGTCGGTGGCGGAGGTGATCGGGAGGAGGCCGGGCTTGGTGCCGTCGGGGTTCTGCAGCGGGTTGGTGCCCTGGGCCGCGCCGGGCTTGGCGGAGTCGGAGGAGGACGTGGCGCCGGTGCAGGCGGTGAGGGTGAGGAGGGGTAGCAGCAGGACGGACAGGACGGCGGTACGGCGGGCGCGCACGGAGTTCCCCCGGAGGTGGTGAGGACTGACGGCGCACCAGGAGACCAGTCGGCCCCCATCGGGTCAAGCGGGCACAACACCCATGACGAAGCTCACCGCAGGGGCGCCGCGCGCCGGTCGCTCGGTTCGACGGCGAACTCCCGCTCCCGTCCGCCCGGCTGAGCCGGCTCAGCCGGCTCAGCCGCCGATCGCGGACATCGGCCGGGCCGGCTGCACGAAGTCGGCGGAGGAGATGTCGTGGCCCGGCCCCTTGCGGGCGATGGTGTCGCGCCAGGCGCGTTCGATCCGGTCGTCGTCGGCGCCGCCGCGCAGCAGGGCGCGCAGGTCGGACTCGCGGGTGGCGAAGAGGCAGTTGCGCAGTTGGCCGTCGGCGGTGAGCCGGACCCGGTCGCAGCCACCGCAGAACGGGCGGGTGACGGAGGCGATCACGCCGACCACGGTGTCGGTGCCGGCGATCCGCCACTCCTCGGCGGGGGCGTTGCCGTGGCGGCCGACCGGGACCAGGTCCCAGCGGGCGCCGAGGATGTCCAGGAGTTCGTCGGCGGTGACCATCCGGTCGCGGTCCCAGGCGCCCTGGGCGTCCAGCGGCATGGACTCGATGAAGCGCATCCGGTAGCCGTGGGTGGCGGCGAATTCGACCAGGTCGAGGATCTCGTCGTCGTTGACGCCGCGGACCGGGACGGCGTTGATCTTCACCGGGTCCAGACCGGCGGCCTTGGCGGCGGCGAGTCCGGCGAACACGTCGGCGATCCGGTCGCGGCGGGTGATCTCGGCGTAGCGCTCGGGGCGGAGGGTGTCGAGGCTGACGTTGACCCGGCGCAGTCCGGCGGCGCGCAGTTCGGTGGCGGTGCGGGCGAGGCCGATGCCGTTGGTGGTGAGCGAGAGCTCGGGGCCGAGGGCGGCGAGGCGGGCGATCAGTCCGGGCAGGCCGCGGCGGAGCAGGGGTTCGCCGCCGGTGAGGCGGACGGTGCGGATGCCCAGCCGGTGGACGGCGATGTCGGCCAGCCGGACGATCTCGTCGTCGGTGAGCACCTCGGCCCTGGGCAGCCAGGCGAGTCCTTCGGCGGGCATGCAGTAGGTGCAGCGCAGGTTGCAGCGGTCGGTGAGGGAGACCCTCAGGTCGGTGTGGACCCGGCCGTACCGGTCGACCAGCGGGGTGGGGGCGCCGTGGGTGTGCTCTGTGCTGCGTGCCATCTGCCCAGTACAGGTGCCCGGGGGCGGAAGGTGAAGCGGTCGAACGGCCGGGGTGTCCCGCTGACCTGCGCCCTCGCCTTGTTCGATCATCCAACTGTGAGGCCGCGCGGGAACCCGGGAGACTGGCCGCATGGCAGATCGACCGATTCCCGCGCTGGTGCTGGCGGCCGGCGGCGGCCGGCGGCTCGGCGGGCGGCCCAAGGCGCTGCTCCCCTATCGCGGCCGCCCGCTGGTCGAGCACGCCCTCGGGGTGGTGCGGGCGGGCGGCTGCGGGCCGACGGTGGCGGTGCTCGGGGCGGCGGCGGCCGAGGTGCGGGAGCGCGCCGAGACCGGGGACTGCCTGCTGGTCGACAATCCGGACTGGGCGGGCGGCATGGGCTCCTCGCTGCGGGCCGGACTGGCGGCGCTGCCCGCGGACGCGCCCGCGGTGCTGGTGATGCTGGTCGACACGCCGGGCGTGACCGCGGCGGCGGTCCGGCGGCTGCTCGCCGCGCACCGGGCGGGTGCCGGCCTGGCCGCCGCGGCGTACGGGGGCCGGCGCGGCCATCCGGTGCTGATCGGGGCCCGGTTCTTCGCCGAGGCCGCCGCCGGGGCGGTGGGTGACGCGGGCGCCCGGGCGCTGCTCGCCGCCCACGCCGGGGAGCTGACGCTGGTCGAGTGCGGGGATGTCGCCACCCCCGACGACCTGGACACGCCGGAGGATCTGGCGCGCTGGACCGGTGCGGACCCGAAGCAGTCCTAAGCGCCCCTGAAGTCTCCCTGAGGATTGCCGCATTCCGCACCCGGCACCCCGCCGATCAGCAAGGATGGAGGCGGCCCTGCCCCCAGCAGACCAGGAACGGACGGTGTCAGCCATGCCCGACGACCTCAGTGGTACGCCCATCCGCTGCCCCGCCTGCCGCCGCGAGCACGTGTACGAGCCGGCCAGCCTGCCGTGCCCGTGCGGGGCGCAGTTGCGCGTGCCGCTGCTGCGCGGCGGTGTCCCGGTGCAGGTGCGGTTCCGCTCCTGGGAGGACTCCTGGTTGAGCATGCGCTGCCCGCACTGCGGGCGCAACGACCAGTGGCCGCAGCCGGAGTTCACCTGCAACTGCGGGGCCACCGTACGGCTGCCGGTCGACCGGGCGCCGCGGCTGCAGTCCACCGGCCATCCGGGCGGCCGCCACGCCGCCGGGCCGGGCGGGGCGCGGCCGTACACCACCGCGGTGCCGTCCGGGCCGCTGGAGCAGCCGCTGCCGGGCGGCGGCGGGCCGGCCCGGCTGATGCGGCCGCCGTTCCGCCCGCAGCCGGTGCACGGGTCGGCGGACGCGGTGGTGACCGCGGCCCGCTACCTCCAGTGGCTGGGCTTCGACGACCTGGAGGTGACGGAGGGTCAGGAGCGTGACGCGGTCACCCTGTTGGGTGGTCGTCTGGTGGCCCGGGTGGACACCTGGGCGGAGCCGGCGGACGTCCGCGCGATCGAGTGCCTGTGGCTGGAGACGCTGCACACCGAGGAGGTCGCGGCGGCCATGTTCACCCTGTCCGGGTACTCACGACAGGCCGTGGTGCGCGGCGAACAGCTGCTGGTGGCGCTGTTCACGCTGGACGCGGCCGGCATACCGCAGCCCGCCAACGGCGCCGCCGAGGCCCTGATGGAGACCGGCTGGACGTCCTGACCGACCCCGCCGCGGACGCCCCGGTTCCGGAATCCGTGCCGCTCGTGATCTGGTGCACAAGCTCGCCCCCGTGTTGAATTGCCGCCACACAGCACTCCGTTTACTGGATGGCGCACACAAGGAGGTGGCGTTGTCGGTGCACGGTACGGCCTCGGGGGGCATGGCGGACGCCGTATGGCGGCTGAGGTCGCGCGGATGTTGGCAGGAGGCTGCGGACCTGCTCCGGCCGCAGGCCGGGCGGGACCCGGCGGCGGCCCTCGTCCGGGCCGAACTCCTCATCGAACAGTGCCTGTTCACCGCGGAGCACTGGGAGCGCGCGGAGGACGCGCTGCGCCAGGCGGAGGCCGGGGTGGCGGGCGCGGAGCACCGGGCGGCGGCGTCCTGCGCCCGCGGGTTCCTCGCCTACACGGCGAGCGTGATGGGCCGCCGGGACCGGCTGGACGAGGCGCAGGCCGCGCTCGGCCGCACCTCGGCGCTGCTCCCGCCGGACGCGCCGGGCCGCCCGCTGCTGGACTTCCGGCGCGGCCTGGTCGCGGAGAACCTGCTGCACGACCCGGTGGCCGCGCGCAGCGCGTACCGGCGGGCCCACGCGGCGGCCGAGGAGCGCGGCGACCGGCTGCTGCACTCCTCCACCTGGCGGCACCTGGCCGGGCTGGCGCAGGGTGACGGCGACCTGGAGCAGGCCCGGGAGGGCTTCCGGGCCTCGCTGCAGCTGCGCGAGGACCTCGGCTTCACGGTCGGCGTGGCCCCGGCGCTGGCCTCGCTGGCCGAGGTGTCCGACCCGCCGGAGGCGACCCGGCTGCGCGCCGAGGCGTCCCGGCTGGTGCAGGCGTTGGGCGGGGTACCGGTGTGGCTGGCGCAGCGGCTGAACGCGGTGCCGGCGCCGGCGGCTCCCCCGGACGGCCGCGTCGGTGCGGACGCCCGGGACGGCATCAGCTAAGGTGAGCCTAACCTGTCCGGGGGGAGCAGCACTCCGGACAGGTCCACCGTGCCGTCCCCGGGCTCCGCCGAGTTCCGGTCGTCCTCCCGCAGGGGGCCCCGCATGACCGCGAGCAGCCTCGAACCCTGCCCGCCCGCCCCGCGCACCCCTCCCCTGACCGGCAGCTACGCCCGACTCGCCGACGCCTTCCCGCAGTTGCGGATCCACTGCGCCCCGCCGCGCTCCGGCGACGGCTGGGTGGCCGGCGCCGACCTGGTCCGCGGCGGCAGCGCGCTCGGCGAGCTGATCGCCTTCGACGAGCGGCTGGGGCTGCGCCTGTACGGCCGCGCGGCCCGCCCCGACGTCACCGCCGGCTTCTGCCTGCACCGCTACACCTGGCCGGTGGCGCTGGCCTTCACCGTGCCCTGGTTCCTGGAGCGCCGGGTGCCGCACCTGCCCGCCGAGCGGGTCTCGATCAACCGCGCCACCGGCGAACTCACCGTCCGCCCCACCGGCTTCAGCTGCCTCCCGGACGATCCGGCCGCCACCCTGCCGCAGGCCCGGGTGGTGCCGGACGAGTCGGCGCTGCGGGCCGAACTGCTGGCCGCCCTCGCCGAGCACATGGCCCCGGTCCTGGCCGCCTTCCGCCCCCGGGTCCGGCGCGGCCCGCGCACGCTCTGGGGCATGACCACCGACGACGTCGTCGAGGGCCTCTGGTACGTCGGCGGCCTGCTCGGCGAGGAGGAGCGCGTCACCGCCGAACTGGCCGCACTGCTCCCGGGCAGCGGCCCGGCGCCGTTCACCGGCGGCGCGGACTTCCGGGCCGCCCGGGGGCCGGACGGCACGTGCGGCCGGACCCGGATCAGCTGCTGCCTGTTCTACACCGTGCAGCCGGACGAAGCGTGTTTCAGTTGCCCACGCCAGAAATAGATCTGATAATCGATCGATATCCCGTTCGGAATTCCCTCTCAGTGGTGTATTGACCGCAAACCAGTCATCGGAATCCGATTTCTCCGCCATGATGGTCCCCGCCGTCACGACGTGGAAAGCGAGGCTGGTTCAAGCATGAGACTGTCCGACATACCGCTGGGCTGGGCCGGTCTGGCCCTCGCCGCGCTGCTGGTCACCGCCGCACTGGTCGCGTTCGCCCGCACCCGCGCCGCCGTCACCGCAGCCCGCGGATCGGATTCCTGGGAGCGCTCGGAAGAACGCCGCCGCCGCAAGGAGTCCCTGTACGGGGCCGCCTCGTACGTGCTGCTGTTCTGCTGCGCCGCCGTCGCCGCCGCACTCTCCTTCCACGGCCTGGTCGGATTCGGGGTGCAGAACCTCAATCTCTCCGGCGGCTGGGAGTACCTGGTGCCGTTCGGCCTCGACGGCGCGGCGATGTTCTGCTCGGTGCTCGCCGTCCGCGAGGCCAGCCACGGCGACGCCGCCCTCGGCTCACGCCTGCTGGTCTGGCTGTTCGCCGGCGCCTCCGCCTGGTTCAACTGGGTGCACGCCCCGCGCGGCTTCGGCCACGCCGGCGCCCCGCAGTTCTTCGCCGGGATGTCGCTGTCCGCCGCCGTACTCTTCGACCGGGCCCTCAAGCAGACCCGCCGGGCCGCCCTGCGCGAGCAGGGCCTCGTCCCGCGGCCGCTGCCGCAGATCCGGATCGTCCGCTGGCTGCGCGCCCCGATCGAGACCTACGCCGCCTGGTCGCTGATGCTGCTGGAAGGCGTCCGGACCCTCGACGACGCGGTGGAGGAGGTCCGCGACGAGAAGCGGACCGCCGCCGAGAACCGCGAACGGCGCCGGATGGCCAGCCGACGGGAGCGGGCCGAGATCCGCGCGATCGGGCGGCAGCCCGGTGGCTGGCGCCAGCGCGGCGCCGCCCGGCAACTGGAGGCCGCCGCCACACCCGCCGCCGTCGCCGGCGCGACGGAGCCCGCCATAGCCGAGCCCCCCGCCCCGGCCGGCCTCCCGGTCCGCCGCAGCGTCGACCTCACCCCGGAGGAGGACACCATCACGCTGCCGCGACTCGACTCGCTCGAGCAGAAACTCAAGGACCTGGAGCAACAGTTCGGCTGATTTGGGCTCACCCCAGGGGCGCGAGGAACTGCGCGAGGCGGAAGGCTGCGACGTGTGCCCTCCCGCTGCGCGCAGTTCCTCGCGCCCCCAGTGGTTCACGCCAATTCGTTCACGTATCCGCGGAGAGCTCGAACCACATCCGCTTGCCGGTCCCCCGCGGTTCGACGCCCCAGCCGTCGGCGAGGGCCTCGACCAGCATCAGGCCGCGCCCGGAGGAGGCCTGCTCGCCGGGGGTGCGGCGGGTCGGCCACAGGTCCGACTCGTCCTCGACCTCGACCCGCAGGCGGGCCCGCCCCTCGTCGTGGTAGAGCCGCGTGGTGAACATCGCGTCGCGGTCGGTGTGCCGGATCGCGTTGGTGACCAGCTCGGAGGAGAGCAGTTCCGCGGTGTCGATCAGCTCGGGCACGCCCCAGCGCCGGAGGGCGTCCCGCAGTTCGCCGCGCAGCTCGGAGATCCGGGCCAGGTCGGCCTGGCCGATCCGGCGGCGCAGCTGCTGGGCGGCGCGGCCGCCGGCGGGGCCGTCCCAGCGGAGCAGCAGCAGCGCTATGTCGTCCTCGCGTTCGGCGGTGTCGGCGGCGGGGGCGGTGATCCGGTCGGCGAGGTCCTCGAGGGGTTCGCGGGCGGCTTCGTCGACGGCGGGCAGGTGCCCGGCGACGGAGTTGCAGAGCCGCTCGTACCCGGTGTCGAGGTCCATGTCGCGGGCTTCGACCAGGCCGTCGGTGCAGAGCACGACGGTCTCGCCGGGGTCGAGGCTGAAGCGGGTGACCCGGTACTCCTCGTCGGGGGCGACACCGAGCGGGAGGCCGCCGGCGACGGGGACGGTGTGGGCGGTGCCGTCGGCGCGGCGGACGACCGGGTCGAGGTGGCCGGCGCGGACGGCGTAGACCACTCCGTAGTCGACGTTGACCTCGGCGTAGGTGCAGGTGGCGAAGTGGTCGGTGTCGAGGTCGGCCAGGAAGCGGGAGGCGCGGGCCATCACGGCGGCGGGCGGGTGGCCCTCGGCGGCGTACGCGCGCAGGGCGATCCGGAGCTGGCCCATGATGCCGGCGGCGTGCACGTCGTGGCCCTGGACGTCGCCGATCACCAGGCCGACGTGGCCGCCGGGCAGCGGGACGACGTCGTACCAGTCGCCGCCGATCTGCAGTCCCGAGCCGGCGGCGAGGTAGCGGACGGCGGTGGTGACGCCGGGGACGGCGGGGACGGTGCGCGGCAGCATCACCCGCTGCAGGCCGGCGGCGAGCTCGTGCTCGGCGTCGTGCAGGCGGGCGCGGGCGAGGGACTGGGCGACCAGGCCGCCGAGGGTGGAGAGCAGGGTGCGCTCGTCGGGGTCGAGGCGGCGGTCGTCGTCGAAGGAGATGACGCAGACGCCGATCGTCCGGCCGCTGGCGACCAGCGGGAGGAAGGCCCAGGCGGAGCGGCCGCTCTCGTTGGCGAACGGCGCCGATTCGGGGTAGCGGGCGCGGTACTCGTCGAGGCTGGCGATGAAGACCGGCGCGCGGGTGCGGATCGCCTCGGCGGCCGGGTGGTTGGGGTGCAGCGGGGTGCGGTCGAAGCGCTCGCGCAGGGCGCCGCCGTAGCCGCTGGCGCCGAGCAGGGCGATCCGGCCGGCTTCCAGGGAGGCGAGGGCCAGGCCGTCCGGCGGGAGGCCGGGCAGCGGGAGCTCGGTGAAGACCCGGGCCACGTCACGGACGGTGACCGCCTCGGAGAGGGCGCGGGCGGCTTCCTTGATGAAGCGGGAGCGCTCCTCGCGCAGCAGGGCCAGCTCGTCGGCCCGCTCGCGCTTGTGCAGCTCGACGGTGGCGTCCCAGACGAAGCCGACCATCCGGGAGGGGCGGCCGAAGGCGTCGGCGAGGACGCGGCCGCGGAAGCGGACGGCGTGCAGCTCGCCGTTGGGGAAGACGGTGCGGTAGTAGGCGCCGCACTGGCCGAGCTCGGCGACGGCGCGCTCGACCCGGCGCCTCACCACGGGGGCGTCCTCGGGGTGGAGCATGGCCAGGAAGGAGGCGGAGCTGCGGTCGAAGCGCTCGCCGTCCAGGCCCAGGATGGCGCAGGCCCGCTGGTCGCCCTCGAGGAGGTCGCGGCGGATGTCCCAGTCGAACGAGCCGATGCCGTTGGCGGCCATCGCGGGTTCGAGCCAGTCCGGGGTGGAGTCGCCGCCGCGGCTGGACAGGCCGCGGGTGACCGCGGGCACGATCCGGCCTGCGGCCAGCCCGGGGGCGGTACGCAGCGGGTTGGCTGCGGCGATGCTCCTGGTGACCTGGGCCGGCGGGGTCCGGCGGGCGGGCCCAGGCGGCTCGGGCTCTGTCGCCATGCTTCTCCTGCCGCTGCCGTGCCGGGCGGGCCCGGTTCGGGCCGCCGTGGGGTGCGTGTGCCTCCTGGCACACATTCTCACTAGCCTCTCGTATGTTCGGCAAGGCGGCAATGGCATGCACCCGGTGGTGTGGGTCGCATTCGACGGTGCGGATCGCACACGATTCCGGGATCGGCCGCGGATCCCGCCCGGGAGGCGGCTCAGGCCGCGCCGAGCTCGAACCAGGTCACCTTGCCGTCACCGCGCAGCTGGACCCCCCAGTCGTCGGCCAGCGCCTCCACCAGCAGCAGGCCGCGGCCCGAGGTGGCGGACTCGCTCGGGTGGCGGCGGCCGGGCAGCCGGGTGGTGCCGTCGTGCACCTCGATCCGCAGCCGCTGCTCGGCGGTGAGCACCGCGTCGAACACCGCGCCGTGGCCGGTGTGCACCAGCGCGTTGGTGACCAGCTCGGAGGCGAGGAGTTCGGCGGTGTCGGCGAGCTCGGGCACCCCCCAGCGGTCGAGCGCGGCGCGCAGCCGGTGGCGGATCGCGCCGACCGCGACCAGGTCCGCCGGGTCGAGGGCCGCGTGCAGTCGCCGGTGCAGGGCGCAGCCGGGTTCGTGCACGGGCGGTGGGCCTTCCACCGGGCGGGTCCGGGCGGGCGTCTCCTCGTGCGAGCCCGACCGCTGCCGCGGGAAACCTGCCTGACCATCCATCAACGTACGCCCCCGCACCTTGTTCCGGACGGCCGCCCGGGTCCCCCACCCGTTCGACGGCCGCTTGTCGACCATCCTCATGCCCACTTGAAGCGGTTCGCAACAGTGAATCCCCGGTCACGTGGGGTGAAGGAGGGCTCGAAGGGCGTGCGAATGATCCGGCCGGGGCCGCCGCGGAGGTTTGCGGCGGCCCCGGGTGCGACTCGGGGTGCGGGTGTCAGCGGCCGAGGGCGGCGGTGGCGCGCTGCAGGAAGGCGCGGAACAGCTCCCGCTCGGCGTCGTCGAAGGCCGACCAGAGCGCCGCCTCGACGCCGACCGCCCGGGCGTCCGCCTCGGTGAGGAGGTCGCGGCCCGCGTCGGTGAGCCGGGTGACCAGGACCTTGCCGTGCACTTCGGAGGGCTCCCGCGCGATCAGGTCCTTGGCCTCCAGGTTGGCGAGCACGCCGGCCATGGTCTGCGGGGTGACGGCGGCGCCGCGGGCCAGCTGCGCGCCGGACCGGCCGGGCCGGTCGGCGAGTTGCAGCAGCACCGCGTACTGCGGCACCGTCAGGCCGAGGTCGCGCAGCGCCTCCGCCTTGGCGGCCATCATGGCCTGCTCGGCCTGCTTGAGCGCCAGGCCCAGGCGCTGCCCGCTGCCGGCGGCGCCGGCCAGCAGCGCGGACGGGTCGGTGGTCATGGCCGGGGCCTCCTCGGGAACGGTCCAACCAGCCCAGTATCCCCGGCACCGCCCCCTGCCTGGGGCCTAGGCCTGTCTGACCATTCCCGTCGGATCAGCGGGCGGCGTTGATGGGCCCCTCCTGCCCGCTGGCGGGCAAGGAGGGAGCGTAGCTCGGCGGTGCGGAGGAGGGAGTCCATGCGGAGCATCGGCGACCGACGACAAGCCGGCGAGGTGCGCGCTCCGGCGGCGGCCGCCCGGCGGGAATGGTCAGACAGGCCTTAGCGGACCCGCAGCACGTACGCCCCGCTGCCGCGCCGCTCCTCCAGCAGGGCGTGCGCGCGGGCGACGTCGGACCAGCCGATCTCCTCGACCTCCTGTCGCAGGGTCCCGTCGGCGACCAGGCGCAGCCCCTCCTCCAGGTGGGCGCGGAACAGGTCGGGCCGGCGGGCGGCAACGCCGCCGAGGTTGTAGCCGGCCAGGGTGAAGCTGTCGTACCAGACCTGATTGGCCGCCAGGGTGAGGTCGTGGTCGGCGGCGTTGCCGATGACCACGTGTCGGCCGAGGACGGCGAGCAGCGGCGCCACCTGCCCGCGCAGGTCGCCGCCGACCGAGTCGATCACCACGTCGAAGCCGGCGCCGCCGGTCAGGTCGGGGGTGTGCCGGGCGAGTTCGCCGTACGGGAGGCCGTGGTCGAAGCCGCCGGCGGCGACCGCGCGCTCGGCGCGTTCAAGGGTGCTCGCGGCGCCGACGACGAGGGCGGCGCCGAGGGCGCGGGCGAGCTGTCCGAGCAGGGTGCCGAGTGCGCCGGAGGCGGCGGTGACCAGGACCCGGTCGCCGGCGGTGATCCGGGCGGCGCCGCGCAGGGTGCCGACGGCGGTGGTCGCGTTGACGGCCGTGGCGGCGGCCGTGGCGGGTGCCAGTGCGGCGAGTTCGCCCTCCAGCGGGACGGTGGTGAGGGCGCCGGCGACGACCCGTTCGGCGTGGCCGCCGAAGCCGAGCGGGACGGCGGCGACCGGCTGGCCGACCCGCAGGCCGGTCACGCCCTCGCCGAGGGCGGCGACCGTGCCCGCCACCTGGAGGCCGGGCACGGCGGGCAGGTCAATCGGGAACTGGCCGCGGCGGAACATCACGTCGGCGAAGTGGACGCCGGCGTGGGTGACGTCGACGGCGACCTCGCCGGGGCCGGGCTGCGGTTCCGGGAGCTCGACGGTCTCCAGGACCTCGGGGCCGCCGGTTCGGGTGTAGCGGACTGCTCGCATGACGGGTCTCCCCCAGAGAGTACGAAGCCTGATCGACATCAGGTCCCATATGTATATCAGGTTCCTGATACATCCATCAGGGACCTGATACTCGATTGCGACGCCCACCTCGCCGACGACCACGCCGCGAGCAACGCTGGACACGGCGGCCGGGCCCGGGTTCAATGGGCCCCAGATGTTTGAACGACGTTCTAACCACATCCACCCCGCCCCCGGCCCCCGGTCCGGGGGACCCCTGGCACCCGCGAGCGAGGAACCGTGCGACTGACCCCCACCGAACGGGACCGGCTGCTGATCTTCACAGCGGCCGAACTGGCCCGCGCCCGCCGCGCCCGCGGCGTGAAGCTGAACGTGCCCGAGGCCACCGCGCTGATCGCCGACACCGTCTGCGAGGCGGCCCGCGACGGTCGGCGCCTCGCCGAGGCGATCGAGGCCGGCCGGACCGTGCTGAGCGCCGACGACGTCCTGCCCGGCGTGGCGGACGTGGTCACCGTGGTCCAGGTGGAGGCCGTCTTCGACGACGGCACCCGGCTCGCCGTGGTCAACGACCCCTTCCGCGGCGCCGGATCGCTCGGCGACGACGCGCCCGGCGCCGCCCTGCCCGGTACCGGCGAGGGCTACGACCCGGTCGAGGAGAGCGTGGTCCTGCCGGTCCACAACACCTCCGCCGTGCCGATCTCGGTCACCTCGCACTTCCACTTCTTCGAGGCCAACCCGCGCCTGGCCTTCGACCGGGCCGCCGCGTACGGCACCCACCTCGCGGTACCGGCCGGCTCGTCAGTCCGCTTCGACCCGGGCCGCACCGTCGAGGTCGGGCTGGTCCCGATCGGCGGCGAGCGGGTCGCGATCGGCTTCGCCGGCCTGGTGGACGGCCCGCTGGACGCCCCCGGTGCCAAGGAGGCCGCCCTGGAGAAGGCGCGCGCCACCGGATACCTGATCGACTTCGACGACACGGAGGTGGAGTCATGACCTCCATCACCCCTCATGACTACATCTCGGTGCACGGCCCCCGGGCCGGCGACCGGATCCGGCTCGGCGACAGCGGTCTGATCATCCGGATCGAGCACGACTCCCAGGCGCCCGGCGACGAGTTCCTGGCCGGTTTCGGCAAGACCGCCCGCGACGGCCTGCACCTCAAGGCCGCCGCCGTCCGCGACACCTGCGACGTGGTCATCTCCAACGTGGTGGTGATCGACGCGATCCAGGGCATCCGCAAGACCTCGATCGGTCTGATCGACGGCCGGATCGCCGCCGTCGGCCGGGCGGGCAACCCGGACACCATGGACGGCGTCGAGGTGGTGGTCGGCACCGGCACCACCATCGTCTCCGGCGAGGGCATGATCGCCACCGCGGGCGCCATCGACACCCACGTCCACCTGCTCTCGCCGCGGATCATGGAGGCCTCGCTCGCCTCCGGTGTCACCACCATCATCGGCCAGGAGTTCGGCCCGGTCTGGGGCGTCGGCGTCAACTCGCCCTGGGCGCTGCGGCACGCGTTCAACGCCTTCGACGCCTGGCCGGTCAACATCGGCTTCCTGGGCCGCGGTTCGTCCTCCGACCCGGCCCCGCTGGTGGAGGCGCTGGCCGAGGGCGGCGCCTCCGGCTTCAAGGTGCACGAGGACATGGGCGCCCACACCCGGGCGCTGGACACCGCGCTGCGGGTCGCCGAGGAGTACGACGTGCAGGTCGCCCTGCACACCGACGGCCTCAACGAGTGCCTCTCCGTCGAGGACACCATCGCCGTCCTCGAGGGCCGCACCATCCACGCCTTCCACATCGAGGGCTGCGGCGGCGGACACGTGCCCAACGTGCTCAAGATGGCCGGCGTGGAGAACGTCATCGGCTCCTCCACCAACCCCACCCTGCCGTTCGGCCGGGACGCGCTCGGCGAGCACTTCGGCATGATCGTCTCCGCGCACGACCTCAAGGTCGACCTGCCCGGCGACGCCGCCATGGCCCGCGACCGGATCCGGGCCGGCACCATGGGTGCCGAGGACGTGCTGCACGACCTCGGGGTCATCGGCATCACCTCCTCCGACGCCCAGGGCATGGGCCGGGCCGGCGAGACCGTCCGTCGCACCTTCGCCATGGCCGGCAAGATGAAGGCCGAACTCGGCCCGATGGACGGCACCGGCTCGTACGGCACCGCCGAGAGCGGCGACGACAACGAGCGCGTCCTGCGCTACATCGCCAAGCTCACCATCAACCCGGCCATCGCCCACGGCCTCGCCCACGAGGTCGGCTCCATCGAGGTCGGCAAGCTCGCCGACATCGTGCTCTGGCGCCCCGACCACTTCGGCGCCAAGCCGCAGCTCGTCCTCAAGGCCGGCTTCCCCGCGTACGGCGTCACCGGCGACCCCAACGCCTCCACCGACCGCTGCGAACCGCTCGTCCTCGGACCGCAGTTCGGCGCGCACGGCGCCACCGCCGCGGACATCTCGGTCGCCTTCGTCTCCCAGGCCGCCGCCGAGGCCTCCTATCTGGACGTCGCCGCCGACCAACTCCCCACCCGCCGCCGCCGGGTGGGCGTCCGCGGCACCCGCGGCATCGGCCCGCGTTCCATGGTACGCAACGCCCGGGTCGGCCACGTCGACGTCTCCGAGACCGGACTGGTCTCCCTCGACGGCTCCCCGCTGCGCTCCGACCCGGCCGACAGCGTCTCGCTCAGCCGCCTCTACTTCCTCTGAACCCTCCCCCACCGCTTAGGACCCGTGACCGCGATGACCACCACCCCCGCCGAGCTCGGCTTCCGCATGCCCGCCGAATGGCACCCGCACGAGCGCACCTGGATGGCGTTCCCCACCGAGAACCCCACCTTCGACAGCCCCGAGCATCTCGACGCCGGCCGCCGGGCCTGGGCCGCCGTGGCCAACACCATCGTGCGGTACGAGCCCGTCGCCCTGGTCGTCAACACCGGCGAGACCGGGACCGCCCGCGGCTACGTCTCCCCCGAGGTCGAGATCGTCGAACGGCCGCTGGACGACGCCTGGATGCGCGACATCGGCCCCACCTTCCTGATCGACGGCAACGGCGCGGTGGCCGCCACCGACTGGATCTTCAACGGCTGGGGCGCCCAGTCCTGGGCCCGCTGGGACAAGGACCAGCACGTCGCCGAGCACATCACCGAACTCACCGGCGTCCGGCGCTTCGCCTCCCGCCTGATCAACGAGGGCGGCGGCATCCACGTCGACGGCGAGGGCACCGTCCTGGTCACCGACACCGTGCAGCTCGGTGAGGGCCGCAACTCCGACTGGACCCGCGAGCAGGTCGAGGCCGAGCTCAACGCCTTCCTCGGCACCACCAAGGTGATCTGGGTGCCGCGCGGACTCACCCGCGACTACGACGAGTTCGGCACCCGCGGCCACATCGACATCGTCGCCTCCTTCGTCCGGCCCGGCACCGTCGTCGCCCACGTCCAGCCCGACCCCGCCCACCCCGACCACGAGGTCTGCCGCGAGATCGTCGACCTCCTGCGCGCCTCCACCGACGCCCGGGGCCGCACCCTCGAGGTGATCGAACTCCCCGCCCCCACCGTCCTCCTCGACGAGGACGGCGAGCCGGTCGACTACTCCTACATCAACCACTACGTCGCCAACGGCGCGGTCGTCCTGTGCGCCTTCAACGACCCGCGCGACGACGAGGCCAAGGCCATCCTGGAGAAGGCCTACCCCGGCCGCACCGTCGAACTCGTGGACGCCACCGAGATCTTCGCCAACGGGGGCGGCATCCACTGCATCACCCAGCAGCAGCCGCGCGCCTGACCCGCCGTCCGGCCGGCCGAGCCGCCCCGCGGAGGTTCCGCGGGGCGGCTGTGGCGTGTGCGTACGATGGGGCCGAGCGGCCGTCAGGGTCGCACACATGAACGAGGGGGATGCGGAAATGCGTGCAGGCGTGCGGGCGATGACGGCCGTGGCGGCGGGGGCGGTGCTGGCCCTGGGGGCGGCCGCGCCGCAGGCGTCGGCAGGGACGCGAGGGCTCGAGGTCGCGGTGCCGGCGTACGTGTACCCGGGGGACGCGATGGTCACGGGGCTGCAGGCGGCGACGCCGGCGGCGTCGATCGTGGTGCTGAACCCGAACAACGGCGACAACCCGTTCGACGCGTCCTGGCAGGCCCAGGCCGACGCGCTGCGGGCCCGGACCACGGCCACCGGGGGGCACACCAAGGTGCTGGGCTACGTGCACACCGAGTGGGCGACCCGCTCGCCCGCCGCGGTGAAGGCGTCGATCGACAACTACCTGAAGACCGCGGACGGCAAGCTGCACGTCGACGGCATCTTCGTCGACACGGTCAGCCGCGACTGCGGCACCGGCAACAGCGCCCGCGACTACTACCTGGACCTGCGCCAGTACGTGCAGGAGACGGTGTCCGCGATCGACCCGTCCGTGCAGGAGCTGGTGGTGGACAACCCGGGCACCGCGATCGCGGACTGCTTCCTGGAGCCGGGCCACCGCACCGCCGACACCTTCGTGACGTTCGAGAACACCTACGCCCAGTACACCGGGGGCGGTTGGCTCGGCGGGAACGTGTTCAACTCGACCGCCGGCTACTACTCGGGCGCCTCGCTGGACCCGAGCGGCACCGCGTTCTGGCACCTGGTGCACGGCGTCCCGGGCGCCACCGAGATGCACACCGCGCTGAACACCGCCTTCACCCGCGGCGCCGGCTACGTGTACGCCACCGACGACACCCTGCCCAACCCGTGGGACAAGGCCCCGAGCTGGGGCTTCTCGGCCGAGACGGGCTACGCCGCCCAGATCGGCTGACAGCGGCCGTACGACTACGTGGTGACGCCCTCGGCCTCGGCTCCGGTGAGCCAGCCGAGGGCGGCCACCTGGATGCCGGCCTGGAAGCGGCTGCGGGCGTCCATCCGCACCATCAGGTCGGCCATCATCCGCCGGACGGTGCGCAGCGAGACGCCGAGCCGCTGCCCGGCGCGTTCGTCGGTGAGGCCCTCGGCGAGCAGGCGTCAAATCGGGATCTGTAGAACACCTTTGGGCGCAGTTCCGTCCGGCGGAGTGGGCGAAATCTGGAGAGCATCGCGGCGCGTGTCATCTTCCTGCCAGGCGTCGATCTGCCACCGGAGCCCGCGTACAGGCGATCTGTCGATCCGTCAGGCTTGAGGAATGTACGCGATCCGGTTGGAGCTCGCAGCACCGGACGGGACGCCTCCGGGCGAGCCCGCGGTGCCGGCCGTCCGGGCCGCGCTGACGGCGCTGCTGCGCGCCCTGGGGGCCCGGCTGGACCATGCGCGGATCCGCACCGACCCGGGGGCGCTCGCCGGGATCTGCTATGTAGAGGCGGACGGCCTGCTGACGGCGGAGCGCCGCCTCGCCGACGCCTGCCGGGCGCTGACCGGCCCGGGCGGCCTGCTGTCCGGCTGGATGCTGCGCCGCTGCGAGGCCGATCCGTGGATCGCACTGGCCCTCTACGAGGCTCCGGCCGAGAGCTGACCTGTACACGGGTGGGTGTCGGCGGGGCCGTCCCTGCTGATGATCGCCGCCTGGCTGGCCGCCACCGCGGTGCTCTCCCGCCGCCTGCTCCGCTGGGAACCCCGGCGCGGCTGAGCCGCCACCGCGTGACCGGGCATGCCGACATCCGGCCGAGCCCGGCGCGCCCCGGCTCCCCGGTCGGGGTGTCATGGGGGCATGACGACACACTGGCTGATCGAGTTCACCGACGAGCTGATGCGGATCACCGACGACCTCGACCAGGAGCGCGCCGCCGCGTTCGTCCGCAAGGTCTACGAGGCGGGCCGCGAGGCCGGCCACCAGGAGACCGAGCAGGGCCGCGACCACAGCGGCTGGTGAGACCCGCCGGGGAGCCGCGGCCGTACGCCGTATCGTGGGGACTTCGTGCGATCGGCGCGATCGGCCACGAGGACCGTCGGCCACGAGAACCGGAGGAAGTGCAGATGGCGCAGGTGCGGGCGCGACGTCCGGCCCGACCGCGCGAGGAGGTGTTCGCGGCCGCGCGGGCGGCGATCGCGGAACACGGCCTCGCCAAGCTGACCATGGCCGGCCTCGGCAAGCAGCTCCAGATGAGCGCCGGGCACCTCCTCTACTACTTCGGAAGCAAGGACCAGCTGCTGCTGGAGACCCTGCGCTGGAGCGAGGAGCAGCTCGGCGAGCGCCGCCGCGAGGCGCTCCGCCGACCCGGCTCCGGCGTCCGGGAGCGGCTCGCCGCGTACATCGGCCTCTACCTGCCGGAGGGCCCCGGCGATCCGCGCTGGATCCTCTGGCTCGAAGTGTGGGGACGCTCCCCGGCCAGCGCGGAGATCCGGCAGGGCCAGCTGGAGATCGAGGCGCCCTGGCAGGCCGACCTGGTCGGACTGATCGAGGAGGGCGTCGCGTCCGGCGTCTTCACGGAGGGCGGCGGTGGGCCGGTCGGCGGCGGTGACCGAGGCGACCTGGGCGGCGGCACGAGCGCGCAGCACCGGGCCACCCAGCTCCGTGCACTGCTCGACGGCTTCGCCGTCCCGGTCGCCATCGGCCTGCCCGGCGCCGACCGCGCCACCGCCACCGCCCAGGTCGCCTCGGTCACCGCCGTCCTGCTCGGTGCCTGAACCGGGACCGCGTCCTCACTCCGTCCAGAGCGCGGCGGCGGTCCGGTCGTCCGCGTAGCCCTTGGCCCGGACCTGGACCTGCCGGAGGAAGTCCACCGTGCCCGGCGGATGCGGGTGGGCCCAGTGGCTGGAGAGGAAGTGCGCCACGGCCGGTTCCTCGGAGACCGGCGTGGCCAGGCCCGGGGTGCACAGCAGCAGGATGTCGCCCGGGGTCGCGGGCACCAGCCGGAACCGGAACGGCCGCGGCACCTGCGCCGACTCCGCCGTCAACGCCGGCTGCCCGTCCGGGTGGTGCAGCAGCCGCGCACCGTACGCGTCGATCCAGTGGCCCGACCTGAGCAGGTAGAGGCCGCCCGGACCGGTGCCGAACGCGGCGCGGTGGGAGGCCGCCGGGTCGAGCGACACCATCAGGCAGTGCAGCGACGCCTGCTCGGCGTCCGGCGACTCGGGGTGGCCGCTGCGGAGCACCACGGCGGCCTGGGTGGCCAGCCGCTGCAGCCCGTACCGCAGCCGGTCCCGGGCGCCCGCCCGCAGATCGGCGGCCAGCTCGGCCCGGCTGCGGCCCACCGCACCGGCCAGCTGGCGCACCGCCTCCGCCGCGGCGGCGGAACCCCAGTGCGCCTCCGCCTCCCGCGCGGGGGCCGCCAGCACCGCGAGCAGCAGCCCGTCCTCGCCGCTGCCGAAGCGCACCGTCAGCAGCGCGTCCCGCCGCGGCTCGCCCCGGAAGCGGGCCGAGTCGCCGCGGACCGACGCCGCCCGCAGGACGGCGTTGCCGTACTGCGCGCCGTCCAGGACCGTGTCCGCCACCGCCGCCGCCAGCCGCTCCGGATCGGCGGCCGGCATCGCCGTCGGCTCCGGCCCGTACGTGGGCGGCCGCTCACCGACGTGCGGCACCGCCTCCTCCACCCGCGAACGCAACAGCTCCGACGGCGGCGCCACCCGGGGCACCGCCGAGGTGTCACCGTCGGCGGGATCCACCGGCGCCTCGGGTACGACGGCCGCCGGGGCGGCGGCTGCTCCGGCGGAAGCCTTGTCGAGCTGGGGCCCGTCCGGCGCACCGGCCCAGCGACCGGCGTGCGAGGCGTCCGGACTCCCCGGGACGGGGTCGGGCTCGGGGTGGGCCGGGGTGACGGGCCAGCGCGGATCGGCGGGGGTGTCGGCGGTCGGCACCCAGGGCCGGGGCACGCGGGTCTCGCCACCCGCGCTCGACGCGGTGTCGGCGGGCTCGTCCGCAGTCGGGGCGGGCGGGGCGGGCGGTACTGGGTCGGCTGCACCGGCCGCCGGATCGGACCATGCCTCGGCGGCCCGGGCCGACCGACCGCTGCGAGCACCGGCGTCGGCCTCCGGGTGCGGGCGGGGCGCAGCGCTCGCCCCGTCGGCCGGGGGACGCGGCGGGCCGATGAGCCCGACGGCGGATTCGAACCGGTCGTCGACGGTGGCGGTGTCCGCGGTGCCCGGCGGGGTCTCGGGGAGGGTGTCGGCGGGGCCCGCGTAGACCGCCTGCCACCAGCCGTCCTCGGGCCGCTGCTGCTGCGGGGGTGCGCCCTGGTCGCTCAACTGGCCGCTCCTCGTCCCTGGGTACCGTGTGCGTGCCGTCCGCCGAGCGGTCGGATTCTTGCCGGACTCGACGTCATTGTCCCCAACGACGAGAGCACTGTCCGGGAATCGCCCACATCACGGAAAGCGGTGGGCACGTGGTTCCGGCCACGGTCACAATCGGCACTCCAGTCCCTCCGAAACCGCCCCGAACAGGGACTTAAGACGTCCGAACATCCCATGGGCAACGGGAAAATGAAGTCCTGTGCGGGGCATCGCATCACCCGTTCGGCTGATTAATATGTGCGCATGACCGCGCCAGGATCGTTCGAGCCCATCCGGGGAAGGTCCGTTGTCGCGGACCGCCGCCCGGCCGTGGTGCTCTGGTCCCTGGTGCTGATCGGCCTGCTGACCGTGCTGCCGTGCGCCGGGACGGCGCGGGCGCTGTCCGGACCGCACCCCACGCCGGCCGCCCACACCGCCGGTCCCGCGGCAGCCACCGCCCACCACCGCACCACCGCCGTGACGGTCGAGAGCCGGGACGGCATCCCGTACGTCTGGTGCGCCGCCGAGGGCGAGCGCCCGATGCCGGGCAACGGCTGTTCCAGTCACGCGTTCTGCGCGCCCGAGTCGCAGCTCCCCAACGCCCCGCCGCAGCCGGCCGCAGCCGTGCTGCCCCGGCTGGTGGCGCCGGCCGCGCTGCCGCAGTGCACGCCGCCGGGCGCGCTCGTCGGCACCGATCACGCCCCGGACATCCACGTCCTGCAGGTCCATCGCTCCTGAGCGGAACCCACCGCCGGGTCCGGCCGTCACGGCCTCCCGCCCGGCGGCTCCGCTGCCCCCGCCACCCCCTCATACCGCCGTGCCAGCCGCACGGCGGGGACAAGGAATGACTCCATGGGTTCCGCCTCGAAGCAGTCCAACAAGGCGTCGAACAAGCCCAACGGCAAGGCCGCCCAGGCCGAGCGCCGGGCCAGGATCGCCGAGCTGCGCGCCGCCGAGGAGCGCCGCGAGAAGCGCAACCGGGCCGTCACCATCGCCGTGGCCTCCGCGGTCGTCGCCGCCATGATCGGCGGTGTCACCTGGATCACCCTCGGCGCCAAGCACAAGCAGGACCAGAAGGACGCCTCCGCCAAGGCCGCCGCGCAGGCGAAGAAGGACGCCGCCAACGTCCCGATCGACGGCGTGCAGACCTTCGACAACCTCTCCCGCAACCACGTCACCACGCCGGTCACCTACCCGCAGACCCCGCCGGTCGGCGGCGACCACAACCCGGTCTGGCTCGGCTGCATGGGCAACGTCTACGACCAGCCGGTGAAGAACGAGAACGCCGTCCACTCCCTGGAGCACGGCGCCGTCTGGGTGACGTACAACGGCAAGGCCACCCCGGAGGACATCAAGGCCCTCTCGGACAAGGTCAAGGCGACCCCGTACTCGCTGATGAGCCCCTACCCGGACGAGAAGGGCACCATCACCCTCTCCGCCTGGGGCACCCAGCTGGTCGTCGACAAGGCGGACGACCCGCGGGTCGAGAAGTTCTTCACCAAGTACGTCCAGGGTCCGCAGACCCAGGAGCCGGGCGCCTCCTGCAGCACGGGCTCGATGTGACCGGCGCCGAGGACGGCGCCGCGGCCGCCGAGCAGGACGTCCAGGACGTCCAGGACGGGACCCCGGCCGCACGGGGCCGGCGGCGGGCGCTGTGGTGGCCGGCCGCCCTGGCGGCCGTGGTCGCGCTGGCGCTCGGCGTACCGGCGCTGGTCGCCGGGGGCGGCAGCGCCTCCGGTACGGCTCCGGCGGCGGCCGCGGTGCCCGCGACGGACTCGGCCGACGCCGGCTTCGCCCGGGACATGGCCGCGCACCACCAGCAGGCGATCGACATGTCGTTCATCGTCCGCGACCGGACCCAGGACCAGGCGGTCCGCACCCTGGCGTTCGACATCATCAACACCCAGGCCAACCAGCGCGGCATGCTGATGGGCTGGCTCGACCAGTGGGGGCTGACCCAGTCCTCGCCGGCCAAGCCGATGGCGTGGATGGGGCACACCTACGAGGCCCACGACGGGTCGCTGATGCCCGGCATGGCGACCAACGCCGACCTCGACAAGCTGCGCGGGCTCAGCGGCCGCGACGCCGAGGTGTTCTACCTGCAGCTGATGATCGAGCACCACAAGGGCGGCGTGGCGATGGCCCAGGGCTACGTCGACGCCGGCTCCAACGCGGTCGAGAAGCACCTCGCCCAGACCATGGTCAACGGGCAGCTCGCCGAGATCGACCTGATCACCGGCATGCTCGCGGAGCGCGGCGCCAAGCCGCTCTCCTGACCGGGCGCCCGTCCGAAGGGCGCCGCCGGACCACTGCGGTCCGGCGGCGCCCTTCGCGCTGCTGCGCTGCTGCGCTGGACATTGGCCGGGACCGATCCCCCGGCTCAGGCCCGGCGGCGTATCCCGACCCCGGTGAGCGCGGCCGCCAGCACCGCCGTACCGGCGAGCAGCACCAGGACGGCGCGCCCGCCGGTGGCGTGCCCGGCCAAGTGCACCGCGAGGACCGGCAGCGCGGTGCCCAGCGCCGTACCGAGGCCGCGCACCATGCTGACCAGCCCGCCGCCGACCGCCGAGCTCTCCGCCGGGACGGCCCGCATCACCAGGGCGTTGTTGGCGGGCAGCAGCAGGCCGAGGCCGTAGCCGACCGCGAGCAGCGGGAGCGCGACGGTCAGCGGACCGACCGGGAGCGCGGCGAGCGCGAGCAGGCCGCCGCCGGCGGTCAGGGCGCCCCAGCGGCAGCGGGTGGCGTCCGCGCAGTCGCCGGGCAGCAGGCCGCCGCCGACCGTGGCGGCGAGGGCGAACGCCCCGGGCAGGGCGGTGATCACCAGTCCGGCGGTGGCGGCGGACACGCCCGCACCGGCCAGCATCACCGGGCCGAGCACCAGCGGACAGAACAGCAGCAGGTAGCCGACCAGGGCGATCAGCAGGCCGGCCCGGATGCCGGGGGTGTTGACCAGGCCGGGCGGGATGATCGGACGGTCCGCGCGCTGCTCCTGCCGGGTCAGCGCGACGCCGAGGCCGGCCGCGGCGAGCAGCAGGCCGGCGACGGCCCAGCCGGGCAGCGGCAGGCCGGAGGCGGCCGAGAGGGCGAGCAGCAGCGCGGTCGAGCAGCCGGCGAGCAGCAGCAGTCCCGGCAGGTCGAAGCGGGCCTCGCGCTCGGCGGGGCGGCGGTCCGGGCGGCCCTCCGGGTGGGTGCGGGGCAGCAGGTACCAGCCGGCCGCGATGCCCAGCACGCCGATCGGTACATTGACCCAGAACGCCCACCGCCACGAGGCGTGGGTGACCAGCAGCCCGCCGAGGGTCGGCCCGAGGGCGAGGCCGAGCGCCTGCGCGGCGGCCTGGATGCCGAGCGCGGTGCGCATCGCCCGCTCCGGTACGCCGCGGGCCACCAGGGCGACGCTGTTGGCCTGCATCATCGCGCCGCCGACCGCCTGGACGGCCCGGCAGGCGATGAGCAGGCCGAGGCTGCCGGACATGCCCGCGCCGAGCGAGGCGAGGGCGAAGACGGCGAAGCCGCCGATGTACATGGTCTTGCGACCGACCAGGTCGGAGAGCCGGCCGACCGGGGCGAGCAGGGCGACGAGGACGAGCAGGTAGGCCAGCGAGACCCACTCGACGGCGGCGAAGTTGGTGTCGAAGCGCTGCTGGAGGGCGGGGAAGACGAGCGAGGTGACGCTCGCCGTCAGCTGGCCGAGGAACGCGCCGAGGCAGACGGTGGCGACCGCCAGCCAGTGGGCGTGGCGCCAGCGCGCCACCACGCGGGGTCGGGGGTGCTCGGCGAGCAGCCGCTCGGCGAGCGAACGGGCGGGGCGGGCGGCTGAGGTGGACACAGGAAGAATATATCTGCTGCCGAGATAATCGCCCAAGGAGCATGTCGCCGAGCGATCATATCGCTCGGGGACAGGTCAGGGAGTCGCAGGCCCGGGCGGAGGCGACGCCCGACCGTTCACTCCCTGGTCAGCGCGTCGCCCACCGGCCGACGCCCGATACGCTGTCGGCCATGCCACCGCAGTCCGACGCCCCGTCCAGCCCGCCCGCGCCGTCCTCGCCCTCGGCGACCGCGCCGGCCTCCCCGGAGTCCGCGGCGGCGAAGTCCCCGGCAGCGGGGCCCGGGGCCGCGGAGTCCGTCCTGGAGGAGAGCGCGGCGATCGCCCGCGCCCAGCACCTGACCGACGTGATCACCCGTCTGCGGCGGGCCCTGCGCAGCAGCATCCGCACCGACTACCCGTGGGAGTCGCTGCCGATGGCCCAGGTCGAGCTGTTGCAGACGCTGGCGGCCGAACCGCTGCGGGTGGGCGAGCTCGCGGCCCGCCAGCGGCTGGCGCCGAACACCGTCAGCGGGCTGATCGGCAAGCTGCTGGACGCCGGCTTCGTCGACCGCCAGCCCGACCCCGGCGACCGCCGGACCGCCCGGATCGCCCTCACCGACGCGGGCCACCAGCAGCTGCGCGACTGGCAGCGCGCCCACGAGCGGCGGCTCGCGGACGCTCTGGAGAGCCTGGCCCCCGGCGACCGGGACGCCGTGATGCGCGCCCTCCCCGGCCTGGAACAGCTCGCCCGGGCGCTGTCCGCCCCGAGCCCCGCTCCGGCGCCGGCCCCGGCTGCGGCCCCGCGCGGCGACCGTCCGGCCTGAACTCCCCCGCCCTCCCGTCCTGCTGACCGCGCTCCTGCCGACCGCGCTCAGAACAGCGCGGCGCCGCTCTCGTGCGCCAGCAGCCAGCGCTTGGCGTCCACCCCGGCGGCGAAGCCGGTCAGCGCGCCGTTCGCACCCAGCACCCGGTGGCAGGGCCGGACGATCAGCAGCGGGTTGGCCCCGACCGCCCCGCCGACCGCCCGCACGGCCCGCGGCGACTGGCCGGCGGCCTCGCCGAGCTCGCCGTAGGTGACGGTGGCGCCGTACGGGATGTCGTCGAGCGCGGACCAGATCCGCTGCCGGAACTCGGTGCCGACCGGCGCCAGCGGCAGGTCGAAGCTCTTGAGGTCGCCGGCGAAGTAGGCGGTCAGCTGCTCGACCGCCGGGGCGAGCGCCTCCGGGTCGTGGACCCAGCCGTCGGCGGGCTCGGCGAGCGCGCCCTTCTGGCCGGGTGCGGTGACCGCGCTCAGGGCGAGCGGGCCGTCGCCTTCGTACACGCCGCTCAGCAGCAGCCGGCCGAGCGGACTGTCGAGGTGGGTGAACGCGGTTGTCATGCCGTCTCCTGCACACGGGTGTCAACGGGGGGAGTCACGAGGGAAGCCTGGGAGGTCACCGGGGTGGCGGCGGCCGCCGTCCAGAGGCGGTGGACGGCGTAGGAGCGCCAGGGCGCCCAGGCCGTTCCGGCCGCCGCGGCGGCCTTGGCGTCGCCCGGCAGGCCGAGCCTGCGCAGGCCATCGCGGACACCGATGTCACCGGGGAGGAACACGTCCGGGTCGGCGAGGGCCCGCATCCGAAGGTAGCCGACCGTCCACGGGCCGATGCCCGGAAGAGCGAGCAGCTCGGCGGCGGCCTCCTCGCGGTCGACGCCGGGGTCGAGCCGGACGGCGCCCTCGGCGAGCGCCGCGCACAGGCCGGTCAGCGCCCGCTTGCGGGCGGCGGGCATGGCCAGGTCGGCCGGGTCGGCGCCGGCCAGCGCGGCGGCGGTGGGGAACAGCAGCCGCAGTCCACCGCTGGGCTCCGGCAGCGCGGCGCCGTACGTCGCGGCGAGCCGGCCGGCCAGCGTCCGCGCGGCGGCCACGGTGACCTGCTGCCCGAGCACGGCGCGGACCGCCAGCTCGTGCGGGTCGACATGGCCCGGCGAGCGCAGCCCGGGGCGGGTGAGCACCTGCGCCGCGAACACCGGGTCGGCGCCGAGCCGGCCGTCCACCGCGTCCGGGTCCGCGTCCAGGTCGAACAGGGCGCGCAGCCGGTGGACGGCGGTGGTCAGGTCGCGCAGGTCGGCGAGGACCAGTCGGCAGTCCAGCCAGCCCCGGGTCGGCCGGTCGGCCGCCCCGAGCCCGTCGACCTCGGCGATGCCGCGGCCGTACGGGAGGGCCAGCGTGCGGCGGTAGGTGCGCACGCCCGGCCGGGTGCCGGGGACGACCTCCTCCACGCCGGGAACGGCACGCAGGGCCAGGAAGTCCAGCAGGTGGTCGCTGTCCAGCGCACCCCGGTAGGCGAGCCGCAGGCTCAGCCCGCCGGCGGGCGCCGCGGGGCGGCGGCCGACGGTGCGCTCGGTCCGCAGCCCGCTCGGCGTGCGGTCGTACACCTCGCGCACGGTGTCGTTGAACTGCCGGACGGAGGCGAAGCCGGCCGCGAAGGCCACCTCGGTGACCGGCAGTTCGGTGGTCTGCAGCAGCAGCCGGGCGGTCTGGGCGCGCTGGGCCCGGGCGAGCGCGAGCGGCCCCGCGCCCAGCTCGGCGGTCAGCTGGCGCTGCAGTTGGCGGGAGCTGTAGCCGAGCCGGGTGGCGAGGCCCGCGACGCCCTCGCGGTCCACCACACCGTCGCCGATCAGCCGCATCGCGCGGCCGACCAGGTCGGCACGGTGGTTCCACTCCGGCGAACCGGGCACCGAGTCCGGTCGGCAGCGCCGGCAGGCGCGGTAGCCGGCGCCCTGGGCAGCGGCGGCGGTCGGGTAGAAGGTGCAGTTGACCCGCTTCGGGGTCACCGCGGGGCAGCTCGGTCGGCAGTAGATGCCGGTGGTGCGGACGGCCGTGAAGAAGACCCCGTCGAAGCGGGCGTCCCGGCTGTCCACCGCCCGGTACCTGGTCTCGTCGTCGATCACGCCCTCCAGTCTGCGTCACCCGGAGAGCATCGACTGGCGGGAATCGGACATGGGCGTCGGGGAGGTGCCGGGGAGGTCCGCCGCCGACGGTTCCCGAACGAAGCGTGAGCCCCCGGCTTGGGCCGAGTTGCTCAGAGAGCGCTCTCATCAGGGCGGACGACCCGATAGGCTCTGGGGCGTGGAGCAGAGTCCGCGCCTGACCGCAGGCCGGCCGAATCGAGGAGAGGAGCCCACGGTGGCCGATCACACCGCGCGACCCGCGCACACCGCGCAGCCCGCCGCCGAACCCGGGGCCGCCCTCCCGCGCCCCACCCTGGAATCGGTCGCCGAACGCGCCGGGGTCTCCCGGGCCACCGCGTCCCGGGTGGTCAACGGCGGCGCCGGCGTCCGCGCGGAACTGCGCGAGAAGGTCCGGCTCGCCGTCGACGAACTCGGCTACGTCCCCAACCTCGCCGCCCGCACCCTGGTCACCCGCCGCAACGGCGCCGTCGCCGTGGTCGTCGCCGAACCCGAGAGCCGCCTGTTCTCCGACCCGTTCTTCGCCCAGCACCTGCGCGGCATCAGCCGCGAACTGTCCGCCGCCGACAACCAGATGCTCCTGCTGCTGATCGAGGACCAACGCGACTACGACCGCGTCGGCCGGTACCTCGCGGGCGGACACGTCGACGGCGTCCTGCTGTTCTCGCTCCACCACGCCGACCCCATGCCGGAGACCGCCCGCCGGGTCGGCCTGCCCTTCGTCGTCGGCGGCCGCCCCGGCTGGCCCGGCGCCGAGTCCGAACGCGACCTGGTCTACGTCGACAGCGACAACCGCGGCGGCGCCCGCCTCGCCGTCCAGCACCTCAGATCGCTCGGCCGCCGCCGGATCGCCACCATCACCGGCCCGCTCGACCAGACCTCCTCGCTCGACCGCCTCGACGGCTACCGCGACCTGCTGCCCGACGGCGACCCCGACCTGATCGCCGAAGGCGACTTCACCCCCGACGGCGGCGGCCGCGCCATGGCCGAACTCCTCGCCCGCTGCCCCGACCTGGACGCGGTCTTCGCCGGCTCCGACGCGATGGCCTCCGGCGCGCTCAAGGTGCTCCGCGAGGCCGGCCGCCGCGTCCCCGAGGACGTCGCCGTGGTCGGCTTCGACGACGTCGAGTCCATCGCCGCCTGGACCGACCCGCCGCTCACCACCGTCCGCCAGGACATCGAGGAGATGGGCCGCCTGATGGCCCGCCTCCTCCTGCGCCGCCTCGCCGACCCCACCACCTCCGCCACCCGCGTCGCCGCCCCCACCTCCGTCATCACCCCCACCCACCTGGTCATCCGCGCCTCCGCCTGACCGGCGGGGAAAGCAGGTACGCATGCGCGACGGCGACCGCAACGGCGTCGACGCGGGACCGGCCGCCGAGAGCGCCCACCGGCTGCCGCAGGCCGCCCGACTCGCGGCCGCGCGGTCGGTCGCCGCCTCGCTCGCCGCCGAGGGCGTCAGCGTCGGCCCGGCCGCGGCCGCCGACACCGAGGCGTACGTGCGTGTCGCCATCGACGCCGACGAACTCGTGGCCCGGGCCGTCGCCCGCCACCGGCGCCGCCCGGAGCCGCACACGACCTGAGCGCGCGGCAGCGGCGGCACGACGGGCTGCCACAGCAAACCCCGCCGGACCCGGAACGCGGGCCGGCCTCCGGGCCCGCCGGGTGGGCGGGGTCGGAGGCCGGCGGTGTCCGGGTGGGGTCAGTCGAAGGGGATGCGGAGGACGGAGGCGTTGCCCTGGGCCTGGGTGGCGCCGGCGCGGAGTTGGGTCGGCCCGGTGCCGATGGCGGACCAGACTTCGAGGCGGACGGTGCCGTTGGTGAGGTTGCTGAGGGCGCCGGTGGCGCTCTGGAGGCCCGCGGTGGCGGCGGAGTAGCGCTCCCAGCCGGTCACCGGGTCGGTGGCGAAGTAGCGGTAGGTCTCGACGCGGTCGAAGACGCCGTCGCCGTTGAGGTCGTAGGAGACCCTGGCCTGCTGGCCGAGGCCGACGGCGCTGCCGGCGTCGACGTAGAGGTCGAAGTCGGTGGTGGCGCCGGCCCGCAGGGTGCCGTTGACGTTGCGGATCTCGTAGACGGTCGGCTGGTAGGGGGTGCCGTCGTGGTTGGTGCCGCCGGCGGAGGCGAGGGTGTCGGCGGTGGCGCCGGTGCCGTACGCGGTGCTGAGGCCGCCGCCGGGCTGGAGGAGGAAGGTGTTGCCGGTGGCGGGCGGCACGGTCGGGGTCGGACTCGGGGTGGGACTCGGCGTGGGCGTCGGGGTCGGGGTGGGCGACGGGTTCGTCCCGCCGGTGCCGCCGTCCTGGAAGGTGCCGCGTTCGCTGGCGGTGGAGCGGGCCGGGACGGTGAGCGTGTAGCCGTCGGAGAACCGGACGGCGCGTGCGGCGGTGGTGTAGTTGTGCGCCACGTGGGTGCGGGTCGTGCCGCTCACGAAGACGGCGGCGGTCGGGGTGTCGGCGGTGGTGGCGGGGTCGAGGGTGCCGAGGGCGGCGAGGTTCTGGATCCAGTGGTAGGTGTGGGCCCTGGACTCACCCTCCTCGGGGGTGTACCCGGCGTTGCCGGCGTCCCAGTCGGCCTTGGCGGCGGCCGGGTCGGTGAGGGCTTCGGCCTCCCAGAGCAGGTCGCGCCAGTCGGTGAAGGCGCCGCCGTTGTCGGCGCGCAGTTCGGCGAGGTTGGCGGCGAGGTCGTCCCGCCGCCGGGCGAGGTAGAGCGAGGCACCGGTGACGGGGAGGAAGTTGATGCCGTGGATCATGCCGGGGGCAGCCGTCCACCAGGTGGAGTAGGCGGCGCCGCTGCCCCAGACCATGCCGGCGGTGCCGTGGTGGAAGCCGGCGGGGAAGACCTGGTGGTCGGCGTCGAACCAGTACTGCTGCACCGCGTTGGCCTCGGTGGTGTACAGGTAGATGCCGAGGTCGCGCAGGGCGGTGTCGCCGGTGGCGGAGCCGAAGAGGATCAGGCCGGAGCTGAAGTTCAGCGACTCGGAGGAGGACTCCTCGTTGTTGCCGGCGGCGAAGCCGGCGTGCCCGGAGGCCCAGCCGTGGCCGGCGTAGGGGTCGAAGTTGCGCAGCAGCGGGAAGCGGTCGTCGGCGCGGTCGGCGTTGGCGGCGTCCTTGGCGAGCAGCTTGACCATGCCGCCCCAGGCGGAGTCGGCGGCCCAGGCGGAGTCGTAGCGGGCGACGGTGGCGGCGGCCTGGACGAAGTAGCCGTAGTGGAAGTGGTGGTCGTTGAGTTCGGCGTCGGTGCCGTAGGAGGCGGGGTAGCCGATCAGGGTCTTCCACACCTGGTCGTAGGCGAAGCCGGGTGAGCCGGTGCCGCGGAACCAGGTCTCCAGCTTGCCCTTGATCAGTCCGAGCAGCTTGTCGCGGACCGCGGTGTCGCCCACCTGGTCGGCGATCGGGACGAGTTGGGCGAGGCGGCCGAGGGCCTTGCCGGTCCAGTAGGTGTCGGTGGCGCCGCTGTACGGGTCGGCGGCGTCGGCGGCCTGGTGGAGGTAGCCGTCGAGGGCGGCGCGGTCGGCGGCGCCGGTGTCGGGGAGCGAGGGGAGCACGCCGGTGACGCTCTGGACGGTGCTGAACGCGGTGCCCTCGCGGACCTTCATGGCGCCGCGCGGGGAGGTGTAGGTCAGCGCGGTCAGCGGGTCGCCGGTGGCCTGCCACTGGTGCGGGTAGAGGGCGAGCAGGGTGCCGGTCTGCGTGCCCTCCTGGGGCGTGGTGGTGGCGGTGTACGTGGTGGTGAGGGTGGCGGCGGAGGCCTGGTAACTCCAGTCGACCCGGGTGTCGGTGACGAAGCTGTACGCGTACGTGCGGTACGTCGCCAGGTCGGCGGGCGAGGGCAGGACGGCGACGGAGTAGTAGTCGCGGCCGCCGAGGTCGGCGGTCAGGGTGGTGCCGTTGACGGTCCAGTCGGTGCCGG
Source organism: Kitasatospora cinereorecta (assembly GCF_024172095.1). Classification (GTDB taxonomy): domain Bacteria; phylum Actinomycetota; class Actinomycetes; order Streptomycetales; family Streptomycetaceae; genus Kitasatospora; species Kitasatospora cinereorecta. The sequence goes on from NZ_JAMZDX010000005.1 coordinate 644,363, forward strand.
TGGGCGCGAACAGGCCGTAGTGGTGGCCGCCGACGGTGATGCCGAGGACGTTGCCCTGGTCGGCGAAGACGGTGGGCGCGGCGGCGGTGGTGACCTGGGCGGCGCCGCCGGTGGCGTGCGCGTAGACGTACGGCAGGCCGTGGCCGATGGTGGCGCTGAAGGTGCGGGCGCCGTCGGACCAGTACGGGGTGACGGTCCAGTCGGACCAGCCGTCGACCTTGGTGTCGGGCGAGTTGAGGCCGGCCACGCCGAGGGTGAGGTCCCGGGCGTGGGTGTAGTCGTACTGGCGGCCGTCGGCGGTCACGGTCGGGGTGGTGGGGTAGCCGACCTCGAGGCCGCCGGCGCCCGCCTTGAAGGTGAAGGGGTGGGCGTAGAGGTTCTCGGAGTACGGGTTGCCCGCGTAGCGCTGGTAGATCAGCGAGGACCACCAGTCGTTGGTGGGTGCGGCGCGGCCGGCCGCGCGCGGGGTGACCTTGGGGGTGACAGGGGCACCGTCGGAGTTGGTGGGGCCGGTGGTGCCGGCCGGGCGGGTGTCGGTGTAGCCGCCGAGTCCGACCGGGACGGTCGCCGCGGCGGCGGTGCCGGCGCCGACGGTCGCGGTCAGGGCCGCCGCGGCCGCCAGGGCCAGCGCGGTGACCGCGGCCGCCGGGCCGCGGAGGGGTCTGGGCTTCATGGGTAGCCACCTCGGGTGGGGGACGGTGGGAACGGAGCAAAGGCTGAGAGCGCTCTCACCGATCGGGACCGTAGAGCGCCCGGGGAGGGGTGTCAACGCCTTCGGCAGCTTCAACCCTCGAACGCGGAAGGCTTGATGACCCGGATGTCACGTTCAGGTTTCGACTCTTGACGCATCGAACAGCGGACGGCAGTCTCCTGGCAGCGCTGAGAGCGCTCTCAGAGAATCAGGAGGCACCACCCATGGCCCCGTTCAGAGCCCGTCGCACCACCGTCGTCCTCGGCTCCACCGCACTCGCCGCATCCCTCCTGCTCACCGCGTGCGGCAGCGGCAGCGGTAGCGGCTCCACGGACTCCGCCGGCGGCAAGGTGACGCTCACCGTGGACCTCTTCGGCACCTTCGGGTTCAAGGAGAGCGGTCTCTACGACGAGTACATGAAGACCCACCCGAACATCACCATCAAGCAGACCGACACCCAGGACGAGGGCCAGTACTGGCAGGCCCTGCAGACCAAGCTGGCCGGCGGCGGCGGACTCGCCGACATCCAGGGCCTGGAGGTCGGCCGGGTCGCCAGCGTGCTGCAGAAGCAGGCCGACCGCTTCACCGACCTGCGCACCCTCGGCCTCGGCGGCGTCAACGACGAGCTGGTGGCGTGGAAGGGCGCCGCGGTGAAGACCGCCGACGGCAAGGTGCTCGGCGCCGGCACCGACATCGGCCCGGAGGCGATCTGCTTCCGCACCGACCTCTTCAAGGCCGCCGGCCTGCCCACCGACCGCACCGAGCTGGCCGCCAAGTGGTCCACCTGGCAGGGCTACCTGGACCTCGGCAAGCAGTACGCGGCCAAGGCCGAGGCGGGCAACGCCTGGACCGACAGCGCGGCGGGCATGTTCACCGCCGAGGTCGGCCAGCAGAAGGTCCGCTACAGCGACGAGGGCGGCAAGCCGGTCTACGACAGCAGCCCCGCGGTGAAGACCGCCTGGACCGACGCCACCGCGCTGGTCGCCGACGGCCTCTCGGCCAAGCTGCCGCAGTGGACCCCGGAGTGGAACAAGGCCTTCACCACCGGCAAGTTCGCCACCCTCAGCTGCCCCGCCTGGATGATCGGCTACATCAAGGGCCAGGCCGGCGACGGCGGTTCGGGCAAGTGGGACATCGCCCCCGGACCCGGCCGGACCGGCAACTGGGGCGGCTCCTACCTGACCATCCCGAAGACCGCCAAGCACCCCAAGGAGGCGGCCGAGCTGGTCAAGTGGCTGACCGCCAAGGAGCAGCAGACCGTGCTGTTCACCAAGCAGGGCTCCTTCCCCTCCTCGACCGGCGCCCAGGCCGCGATCAAGGACGTCGCCGACCCGTACTTCAACAACGCCCCGATCGGCCGGATCTTCAGCGAGTCGGCGGCCGCCATGCCGGCCCAGGTGCTGGGCACCGACGACGGCGTGATCGGCAAGGCCTTCACCGACGCCCTCGGCGAGGTCGAGCGCACCAACACCGCGCCCGACACCGCGTGGAAGCACGCGCTGGACAACGTCAAGAAGGCTTCCGGCAGCTGACATGGCCCTCACCTCCTCGGCCCGCCTCCCGGCCGCCGGCGCCTCCCGGGTGCGCCGGCGCCCGGCCCGGCGGCTCGCCCCGTACGGCTTCGTCGCGCCGTTCTTTGTGCTCTTCGCCGCCTTCGGCCTCTTCCCGCTGCTCTACACCGCCTACGTCTCGCTGCACCGGGTGGAGCTGCAGACCTCCGACCGGATGGACTGGCTGGGGCTGCAGAACTACACCCGGCTGTTCGAGGACCCGTTCTTCTGGAACGCGCTGCGCAACACCTTCACCATCGGCGTGCTGTCCACCGTCCCGCAGCTGCTGATGGCGCTCGGCCTGGCCCACCTGCTCAACTACCGGCTGCGCGGCCGCACCTTCCTGCGGGTCGCGATGCTGATGCCGTACGCCACCTCGGTGGCCGCCGCCACCCTGGTCTTCGCCCAGCTCTTCGGCCGCGACTACGGGCTGATCAACTGGGCGCTGCACGGCATCGGACTCGACCCGGTGGACTGGCAGGCCGACACCTGGGCCTCCCAGATCGGCGTCTCGACCATCGTCACCTGGCGCTGGACCGGCTACAACGCGCTGATCTACCTGGCCGGGATGCAGGCCATCCCCGGCGAGCTGTACGAGTCGGCCGCGGTCGACGGCGCCTCCCGCTGGCAGCAGTTCCGCCACGTCACGATCCCCGGGCTGCGCCCGACCATCGTCTTCACCGTGGTGGTCTCCACCATCGGCGCCACCCAGCTGTTCGGCGAACCGCTGCTGTACGAGGGCAACGCCGGCGGCGGCATCTCGCACCAGTACCAGACCCTCGGCCTGTACCTGTACGAGCAGGGCTGGAGCTTCTTCCACCTCGGCCGCGCCGCGGCCGTGGCCTGGGTGATGTTCCTGCTGATCGTGGTGCTGGCCGGACTCAACGCGGCGCTCGCCGCCCGACGCAACCGGACCGGGGGGTGAACCGCGTGCTCGCAGTGAAGCGCTCCCCGCTGCAGGGCGGCCCGCTCGCCTACACCGTGCTGGCCCTGGCCGCACTGGTGTCGGTGTTCCCGTTCTACTGGACGCTGGTCGCGGCCAGCCGCTCCAACGCCGAACTGAGCTCGCCCACCCCGGCGCTCACCCCGGGGCCCAACCTGTTCCACAACATCGGCGCGGCACTGCAGCAGGCCGACATCGGCACCGCGCTGCTCAACTCGCTGATCGTCTCCGGCACGGTCACCGCCGGTGTGGTGCTCTCCTCCACCCTGGCCGGCTTCGCCTTCGCCAAGCTGCGCTTCCGCGGCCGCAGGGCGCTGCTCGGGGTGACGGTGGGCACCATGATGATCCCGCCGCAGCTCGGGGTGATCCCGCTGTTCATGGTGATCGTCCGGCTGGACCTGCAGAACAAGCTGCCCTCGGTCGTCCTGCCCTCGCTGGTCTCGGCGTTCGGGGTGTTCTTCATGCGCCAATACCTGCTGCAGGCGCTGCCCGACGAGCTGATCGAGGCCGGCCGGGTGGACGGCGCCTCGCTGCTGCGGATCTTCCGCTCGATCGTGCTGCCGGCGGCCCGGCCCGGCATGGCCGTGCTGGGCATGCTCACCTTCATGGCCACCTGGAACGACTTCTTCTGGCCGATCGTGGCACTCAGTTCGCAGAACCCCACGGTGCAGGTCGCGTTGAAGTCACTGGGCCAGGGCTACGTCCCGGACCAGTCGATCATCATGGCCGGCACCCTGCTCGGCACCCTGCCGGTCCTGGTGGTCTTCGGACTGCTCGGACGGCAGATCGTCGGCGGCATCATGCAGGGCGCCGTCAAGGGCTGACCGAACCCCAACCTCCCCACTGGAAGGCGACATGACCGTCGAAGCTCTGCCCTCCCCCGTCCGCACCGGCTTCCCGACCGGATTCGTGTGGGGGGCGGCGACCGCCGCGTACCAGATCGAGGGCGCCGCCGGCGAGGACGGCCGCACCCCGTCGATCTGGGACACCTTCAGCCGCGTCCCGGGCGCCGTCCGCAACGGCGACACCGGCGACATCGCGGCCGACCACTACCACCGCTACCGCGACGACGTCGCGCTGATGGCCGAACTCGGCCTCGGCGCCTACCGGTTCTCGCTCTCCTGGCCGCGGATCCAGCCCGGCGGCCGGGGCCCGGCCAACCCGGCCGGCCTCGACTTCTACGACCGGCTGGTGGACGAGCTGCTGGCACACGGGATCACCCCCGTCGCCACCCTCTACCACTGGGACCTGCCGCAGGAGCTGGAGTCCGCCGGCGGCTGGCCGGTCCGCGACACCGCGTACCGCTTCGCCGAGTACGCGCAGCTGGCCGCCAGCCGGCTCGGCGACCGGATCCCCACCTGGACCACCCTCAACGAGCCCTGGTGCAGCGCCTTCCTCGGCTACGGCAGCGGGGTGCACGCCCCCGGCCGGACCGACCCGGCCGACGCGCTCGCCGCCCACCACCACCTGCTGCTGGCGCACGGCCTAGGCACCGCCGCGCTGCGCGCCGAACTGCCGGCCGCCGCACAGGTCTCGCTCACCCTCAACCTGGCGGCCGTCCGCCCGCTCTCCACCGACCCGGGCGACCTGGACGCCGCCCGCCGGGTCGACGGGCTGGCCAACCGGATCTTCCTCGACCCGGTCTTCCACGGCCGCTACCCGGCCGACGTGCTCGCCGACACCGCCGCGGTCACCGACTGGTCCTTCGTCCACGACGGCGACCTGGCCGAGATCTCCCGGCCGATCGATTCGCTCGGCATCAACTACTACACCCCGACCGTGGTCGCCGCCGACGACCCGGGCGCCCCCGCCCCGCGGCAGGACGGCCACCAGGGCGAGCGCTCGCCCTGGCCCGCCGACGCCGGGATCCGCTTCCTGCCCGCCGAGGGCAACCGCACCGCGATGGGCTGGCCGGTCGACGCGGACGGGCTGTACGAGCTGCTCACCCGGCTGCGCGACGACCTGCCCGGCACCCCGCTGCTGGTCACCGAGAACGGCGCGGCGTACGAGGACTACAGCGACCCGTCCGGCGCGGTGCACGATCCGGAACGGGTGGCCTACCTGCACGGGCACCTGTCCGCGGTGCGGCGGGCGATCGCGGACGGCGCGCCGGTGAACGGCTACTTCCTCTGGTCGCTGCTGGACAACTTCGAGTGGGCGTACGGCTACAGCAAGCGCTTCGGCATCGTGCACGTCGACTTCGCCAGCCAGCGGCGCACGCCCAAGGACAGCGCCCGCTGGTACGCCGAGGTGGTGCGCACCGGCGAGCTGCCGGACTGACCGCACCCGCGGGTCGGCCGACCCGAGCGGCGGAGCGGGCGCCGGGGACCTGACCCCGGGCGCCCGCTCCGTCATGCCTCGCGCCGGTGCCCTCGCACTGGCGCCCTGCGCTGCGGCCGCGTGCTACGGCCGGGGCGGCTTGGCCGACTTGGTGATCATCTTCCAGTGCCGGGTGCGCTCGGCGCGCAGCCGGGCATCCGTCCGGGAGGCGATCCAGGCGTTCTCCCGCTGGAGCTTGAGGAAGCTCTCCCAGCGGCGCTCGGGCAGGGTGCCCTCCTCCAGTGCGGAGCGCACCGCGCAGCCGGGCTCGGTCCGGTGCGAGCAGTCGTCGAACCGGCACTCGGCGGCCAGTTCCTCGATCTCGGCGAACGCCTGGCCCAGGCCCTCGCCGCCGTACAGGCCGACGCCGCGCAGGCCGGGGGTGTCGATCACCACGCCGCCGTCCGGCAGCGGGATGAGCTCGCGGGCGGTGGTGGTGTGCCGGCCCTTCTCGTCGACCGAGCGGGTCTGCTGGACGACCATCACGTCCGCCCCGGCGAGGGCGTTGGTGAGGGTCGACTTGCCCGCGCCGGACTGGCCGATCAGCGCCGCAGACCCGCCGACGCAGGCGCGCAGCACATCCATCCCGTCGCCGGTCTCGGCGCTGACGGCGAGGACGGTCACCCCGGGGGCGATCGCCTCCACGTCGGCGCGGACGAAGTCGGCGTCGTCCACCAGGTCGGCCTTGGTCAGCACGACCAGCGGGTCGGCGCCGGACTCCCAGGCCAGGGCCAGGAAGCGCTCGATCCGGCCCAGGTCGGGCTCGGCCGCCAGCGAGACGGCGATCATGACGGTGTCGATGTTGGCGGCCAGCACCTGGCCGTCGGACCGCTTGTTGGCGGTCTTGCGGACGACCGCGGTGGTGCGCGACAGCAGCGCCGCGACGGTCGGCAGTGGCGCCGCCGCCAGGTCGACGGCGGCCCAGTCGCCGGTGCACGGGCCGACCAGCGGGTCGGCGTCGCCGACCGGCCGGGTGTCGGCGCGGACGGTCCGCAGTTCACCGCTGTCGGGGTCGGCCAGCAGCACGTCGCAGCGGCCGCGGTCGACGCGGGAGATACGGCCCGGAACGAGCCCCGCCTCGGCGAGGGGGGCGAATTCGGCTTCCCGGTCCGCATCCCAGCCGAAGCCGGAGAGCGGGTGGGCAGCAGGGAAAAGCGAGATCAACGGGGAACCCTTCGAGGGGTGGCCCCGGCCGCGCGCCCGACGGCGCGTCAGTGGATGGTCAGGTCAGCCGGAGACCACGGGAGTGGAGAGGATGGGCTTCTGGGCGCGGACAGCGCTCGTCACAACGACAGCCATCACTGACCTCACCTCCCGTTTCTCGTACGGCCGACAGCGGCAGCCCGCACGGGCCGCCCGACGAACAATCACCCTAGCGACCCCCGCCGCGACCCCGCCACCGATTTGTCGGCGGCCCGGCGGGACCGGCCGAGCAGGCACTACGGCCGGTCGCCGTCCGGGGGCGGGGGCTGGCGGCGCTGCTGGCCGCGGTTGCCGATCCGGCCCCGGACGTCGGTGTGGTTGAGGAAGCCGGCCCAGCGCTCCGGGTACTCGGAGGGCGGCAGCCCGTCGTCCTCGTCCTCGTCGTCGAGGTCCTCCTCGACACCCTCACCGAGGCCGAGCTGGCGGGTGCGCAGCGCCCGCTCCACGGCCCGCCGGGCGGCGGCCTCGCGGACCAGGTAGGCGGCGGCCTCCTCCTCGGCGCGCTCGTTCTCGGCGCGGGCGTCGGCGGTCTCCACGGTGGGCCAGCGGCGGTCTATGGCGGCGTTCATGGCGGCGCCGATCAGGACGGCCAGCGCGACCACGCCGATCCAGAGCAGCACCGCGACGGGTGCGGCCAGCGTGCCGTACACCGAGGGGCCCTCGACCGAGCTGATCAGGTAGACCCGCAGGGCCACGCTGCACACCACCAGGACCACCAGGGCGACCAGTGCGCCGGGGATGTCCTCGCGCCAGGGCGTGGAGACGGGGACGGCGACGTGGTAGAGCGTGGTGAGGGAGACGATCAGCAGCAGGATGGCGGTGGGCCAGTACAGGGCGCTGACCACACCGGCGGAGTCGGGCAGGGCGTGCACCACCAGTCCGGGGCCGGCCAGCAGCAGGGGCAGCACCAGGGAGCCGATCACCAGGGCGCCGAGGTAGAGGCCGAGGGACATCAGCCGGGTCTTGACGATGCCGCGCTTGCCGTCGAGGCCGTACATGACGGTGATGGTGTCGATGAAGATGTAGAGGGCCCGCGATCCGGACCACAGGGAGAGCAGGAAGCCGATCGAGATCAGGTCGGGTCGGCCGCCCCGTTTGAAGACTCCGTCGAGGAGCGGGACGACGACCTGCTGGATCGAGCTGGGTGAGAGGACCGTCCCGGATGCCGAGATGATGTCCTGCTCCAGCTTGTCGATGGTGCCGGCGCCGAGGATGTCGTCGAGGTAGCCGAGGGTGCCGGCGAGGCAGAGCAGCAGCGGCGGGATGGACAGCAGGGTGAAGAACGCGGCCTCGGCCGCGAGCCCGGTGACGCGGTACTCGACGCAGGTGTTGGTGGTGTCCTTGAGCAGCGCCCACAGGGTGCGGTGCCAGGTGTTCTGCTTGACGGCGCGGCGGCGTCCGCCGCGGCGGTGGCCGGGCCGCTCGCCGGGCCGGGCCGGCGGGTCCTGCGGGGGCGGGTTGCTGCCTGCTGCTTGCACGCCCCTACGGTACTGGGCACGGATGCCGCCGCTGTCGCGGATCGGCGAGCGGCACCCCCGCTGTGATGGCGGGTCGCTCAGCGGTCTCACAGTCCGAAACCACAGCGTCCAGAATGCGGACGTTAGTGGACCGCGAGTCGCCCCCCGTGCGAATCTCTTGCCATGCCTAGCGCCGGAACCACCCTAGTAGGTCGACTCCACGTCGATCTCCTTCGCGTGTCCAGCGCCATCTGTCCGGTGACCTGAGCCCCACCCCGCCGCCACCACCGCACCCGGCGCCACCTCTCGCCCATCCCCGCCGAAGCGGATGCGCGGGCGCCCTCCGGCCGAGGTCACTGCCATCCGGATCTGCTGCAAACCCGCAGGTCGGAGCAGTCCATGCCCGGGGATGCCAGCCCCCCGCACCAGCCAGCTGCTCTAAGGACGACACCATGGCCACCACTCCCGAAACGGTCGAGCCCCAGGCCGGCGGCGCCCGCGCGCCCCGCCCCGCCGCCGCCCGCAAGGTGACCCGCCATCGCGGCGAGGGCCAGTGGGGCATGGGCCACTACACCCCGCTGAACGCCAACGAGCAGTTCAAGAAGGACGACGACGGTCTCAATGTGCGGACACGCATTGAGACGATCTACGCGCACCGCGGCTTCGACTCGATCGACCCGGCCGACCTGCGCGGCCGGATGCGCTGGTGGGGCCTGTACACCCAGCGCAAGGAGGGCATCGACGGCGGCAAGACCGCGATCCTGGACCCGCACGAGCTCGACGCCGAGTTCTTCATGCTGCGGGTGCGGATCGACGGCGGCCGGCTGACCGTCGCCCAGCTGAAGGCGATCTCCGAGGTCTCCGAGCAGTACGCGCGCGGCACCGCCGACCTGACCGACCGGCAGAACGTCCAGTACCACTGGATCCGGATCGAGGACGTCCCGGCGATCTGGCAGAAGCTGGAGGCCGTCGGCCTGTCCACCACCGAGGCCTGCGGCGACACCCCGCGTGTCATCCTCGGCTCCCCGGTGGCCGGCATCGCCGAGGACGAGATCATCGACGGCACGCCCGCCATCGAGGAGATCCAGCGCCGCTTCATCGGCAACCAGGAGTTCTCCAACCTGCCGCGCAAGTTCAAGTCGGCGGTCTCCGGTTCGCCGCTGCTGGACGTGGCCCACGAGATCAACGACGTCGCCTTCGTCGGCGTCGAGCACCCCGAGCACGGCCCCGGCTTCGACCTCTGGGTCGGCGGCGGCCTGTCGACCAACCCCAAGCTGGGTGTGCGCCTGGGCGCCTGGGTCCCGCTGGACGAGGTGGCCGACGTCTACGGCGGTGTGATCGGCATCTTCCGCGACTACGGCTACCGCCGGCTGCGCAACCGGGCCCGGTTGAAGTTCCTGGTCGCCGACTGGGGCGTGGAGAAGTTCCGCCAGGTGCTGGAGGACGAGTACCTCAAGTACAAGCTGGTGGACGGCCCCGCGCCGAAGGAGCCGAGCGGCCGCTGGCGCGACCACGTCGGTGTCCACCGGCAGAAGGACGGCAACTTCTACGTCGGCTTCGCCCCGCGGGTCGGCCGGGTCTCCGGCAAGACGCTCGGCCTGATCGCCGACCTGGCCGCCGCCCACGGCTCCGACCGGCTGCGCACCACCGCCGAGCAGAAGATGCTGGTGCTGGACGTCGCCGAGGACCAGGTCGAGTCGCTGGTCGCCGGACTGGAGGCGCTGGACCTGCGGGTCACCCCGTCCCCGTTCCGCCGCGGCACGATGGCCTGCACCGGCATCGAGTACTGCAAGCTCGCCATCGTCGAGACCAAGGAGCGCGGCCGCACCCTGATCGACGAGCTGGAGAGCCGTCTGCCGGCGTTCGACGAGCCGCTGACCATCAACATCAACGGCTGCCCGAACGCCTGCGCCCGGATCCAGGTCGCCGACATCGGCCTCAAGGGCCAGCTGGTCACCGACGAGAACGGCGAGCAGGTCGAGGGCTACCAGGTGCACCTGGGCGGCGCGCTGGGCCTGGAGGCCGGCTTCGGCCGCAAGGTCCGCGGCCTCAAGGTCACCAGCGCCGGCCTGCCCGACTACGTCGAGCGCCTGCTGACCCGCTACCAGGCCGACCGCCGGGACGGCGAGCGGTTCGCCCAGTGGGCGGCCCGGGCCAGTGAGGAGCAGCTCTCATGAGTGAGCGGGCCGCACCTTTCCACTGCCCGTACTGCGGGGACGAGGACCTGCGCCCGTCCGAGGCCGGGCACGGCGCCTGGGAGTGCCACGGCTGCCGCCGGGCCTTCCAGCTGAAGTTCCTCGGCCTGCTGTCACCAGGGGGAGCACATGAGCAGCGTGACTGACTACGAGGAGCTGGCCACCACGGCCGGCCGGGAGCTGGAGGAGGCGACCCCGCAGGAGATCCTGCAGTGGGCCGCCGACCACTTCGGCAAGCGCTTCTGCGTCACCTCCTCGATGGAGGACGCGGTCGTCGCCCACCTGGCCTCCTCGGTCCTCCCCGGCGTGGACGTGGTGTTCCTGGACACCGGCTACCACTTCGCGGAGACCATCGGCACCCGGGACGCGGTGGCGGCGACCATGCCGGTCAACGTCATCACGCTCACCCCGAAGCTGACCGTGGCCGAGCAGGACGCCCAGTACGGGCCGCACCTGCACGACCGCGACCCGGACCTGTGCTGCTCGCTGCGCAAGGTGGAGCCGCTGAACCGCGGCCTCGGCGCGTACGACGCCTGGGCGACCGGGCTGCGCCGCGACGAGTCGCCGTCCCGGGCCAACACCCCGGTGGTGGCCTGGGACCCCAAGCGCCGCAAGGTCAAGCTGGCCCCGATCGCCCGCTGGACCCAGGAGGACGTGGACGCCTACGTCCAGGCCAACGGGGTGCTGCTCAACCCGCTGCTGTGGGAGGGCTACACCTCGGTCGGCTGCTCGCCGCTCTCCTGCACCGCCAAGCCGGGCGAGGGCGAGAGCGGCCGGGCCGGCCGCTGGGCCGGCTCGGGCAAGACCGAGTGCGGCATCCACCTCTGACCTGACGCACCGTCACCTACTTTCAGGAGAAACCACCGTGACCACAGCCACCACCCAGGCGACCGGCGCAGCCGCAGAGGCGGCCCCCGCGGCCGCCGCCTGCGAGCGCGGCGCCACCGTGTGGCTGACCGGGCTGCCCAGCGCGGGCAAGACCACCCTCGCCTTCGCCCTCGCCGAGCGCCTGCGCGCCGAGGGCCACAAGGTGGAGGTGCTCGACGGTGACGAGATCCGCGAGTTCCTCTCCAAGGGGCTCGGCTTCAGCCGCGAGGACCGCCACACCAACGTCACCCGGATCGGCTTCGTGGCCGAGAAGCTGGCGTCCAACGGTGTGAAGGTGCTCGCCCCGGTGATCGCCCCGTTCGCCGACTCCCGCACCGCGGTGCGCGAGCGGCACGGCGCCAACGGCACCGAGTTCCTGGAGATCCACGTGGCCACCCCGGTCGAGCTCTGCTCGGAGCGCGACGTGAAGGGCCTGTACGCCAAGCAGGCCGCCGGCGAGCTCTCGGGCCTGACCGGTGTGGACGACCCGTACGAGGCCCCGGAGGACCCGGAGCTCCGCATCCAGACGCAGGGCCGCACGGTGGCCGAGTCCGCTGCCGAACTGCACGCCTTCCTGACCGAGAGGGGCCTCGCATGACCACCGCCACGCGCACGCTGCCGGACACCCTGGAGAACCCCTACGCGCTGTCGCACCTGGACGCCCTGGAGGCGGAGTCGGTGCACATCTTCCGCGAGGTGGCGGGCGAGTTCGAGCGGCCGGTGATCCTGTTCTCCGGCGGCAAGGACTCCATCGTCATGCTGCACCTGGCGCTGAAGGCCTTCCACCCGGCGCCGGTCCCGTTCGCGCTGCTGCACGTGGACACCGGGCACAACTTCCCCGAGGTCATCGAGTACCGGGACCGTACCGCGGCCCGGCACAACCTGCGCCTGCACGTCGCCTCCGTCCAGGACTTCATCGACGACGGCCGGCTGCGCGAGCGCCCGGACGGCACCCGCAACCCGCTGCAGACCGTGCCGCTGCTGGACGCCATCGAGTCGCACAAGTTCGACGCGGTCTTCGGCGGCGGCCGCCGCGACGAGGAGAAGGCCCGCGCCAAGGAGCGCGTCTTCTCCCTGCGCGACGAGTTCGGCGCCTGGGACCCGCGCCGCCAGCGTCCCGAGCTGTGGTCGCTGTACAACGGCCGGCACGCGCCGGGCGAGCACGTGCGCGTCTTCCCCCTCTCCAACTGGACCGAGCTGGACGTGTGGCAGTACATCGAGCGCGAGGGCATCGAGCTCCCGGAGATCTACTACGCCCACGAGCGCGAGGTGTTCAAGCGCGACGGGATGTGGCTGACCGCCGGCGCGTGGGGCGGCCCCAAGGAGCACGAGACGCCCGAGACGCGGCTGATCCGCTACCGCACCGTCGGCGACATGTCCTGCACCGGTGCGGTCGACTCCGACGCCGCCACCAACGCGGACATCATCGCCGAGATCGCCGCCAGCCGCCTCACCGAGCGCGGTGCCACCCGGGCCGACGACAAGCTCTCCGAGGCCGCCATGGAAGACCGCAAGCGCGAGGGGTACTTCTAAGCAATGAGCACCACCACCGAGACCAGCGCCACCTCGCTGCTGCGCTTCGCCACCGCCGGTTCCGTCGACGACGGCAAGTCCACGCTGGTCGGCCGTCTGCTGCACGACTCCAAGTCGGTGCTGGCCGACCAGCTGGAGGCGGTCGAGCACGCCTCACGCAACCGCGGCCAGGACGCCCCCGACCTGGCGCTGCTCACCGACGGCCTGCGCGCCGAGCGCGAGCAGGGCATCACCATCGACGTGGCGTACCGCTACTTCGCCACCGCCCGGCGGCGGTTCATCCTGGCGGACACCCCCGGGCACGTGCAGTACACCCGGAACATGGTGACCGGCGCGTCCACCGCCGAGCTGGCCGTCGTCCTGGTCGACGCCCGCAACGGCGTGGTCGAGCAGACCCGCCGGCACGCCGCGGTGGCCGCGCTGCTGCGCGTGCCGCACGTGGTGCTGGCGGTCAACAAGATGGACCTGGTCGACTACGCCGAGCCGGTGTTCGCGGCGATCGCCGAGGAGTTCACCACCTACGCCGCCTCGCTCGGGGTCAAGGACGTGGTGGCGGTCCCGATCTCCGCGCTGGCCGGCGACAACGTGGTCGAGCCCTCGGCCCACATGGACTGGTACGGCGGCCCGACCCTGCTGGAGCACCTGGAGACCGTGCCGGTCGGCAGCGACCCGAGCGACGAGCCGGCCCGCTTCCCGGTCCAGTACGTGATCCGGCCGCAGAGCGAGGAGTACCGCGACTACCGCGGCTACGCCGGGCAGTTGGCCTCCGGCGTGCTGCGGGTCGGCGACGCCGTCACGGTGCTGCCCTCGGGCCACACCACCACCGTCGCGGGCATCGACGCACTCGGCACGCCGACGGACATCGCCTGGGCCCCCCAGTCGGTCACCGTCCGGCTCGCGGACGACATCGACATCTCCCGCGGCGACCTGATCGCGGCCGCTCCGGCCCCGGTGCCCACCAAGGACATCGAGGCCACCGTCTGCCACCTGAACGAGCGCGCGCTGCTCCCCGGCGCCAAGGTGCTGCTCAAGCACACCACCCGCACGGTGCGCGCGCTGGTCAAGGAGATCTCCTACCGGATCGACATCGACACCCTGGAACAGCGCTCCGGCGCCCAGGGGTTGGAGGTCAACGACATCGGCCACGTGGTGCTGCGCACCGCCGAGCCGCTGGCGCTCGACACCTACACCGACAACCGCCGGACCGGATCGTTCCTGCTGATCGACCCGGCCGACGGCACCACCCTCACCGCCGGCATGGCGGGCGAGGCCTTCGACACCGTACGCGCCACCGAACCCGACGAGGAGGACTGGGTCTGATGCCCAGCGAGGCGTTCTCGGGCATGGACAAGGAAGGCGGCCGCATCGGCAGCGGCGCCCTCGGCAGCGGCCAGGGCGGCCTGACGCGATGTGCAGGTGGGCAGGGGATCTGATTCCCCTGCCCCGGGCCGGCGCCTTCCCACCGCAGCCGCCGGCCCGTGCGGCACCACCGACAGACCGACCGACTTCCTGATCTCCCGCAGAGGACGACTCCCATGGCACCGAGCACCTCAGTCCGCCATACCCTGCTCCGGCCCAACACCGGCCGGATCAGACGCGCCGCCGCGGCGGCCGTCGCCGCGATCGCCGCCGCCGGCCTGCTCTCCGCCTGCGGCTACGGCTCGAAGAGCACCGACAGCAAGGCCGCCGCCCCGGCAGCGTCCGCCGCCTCCGGCGCCAAGCTCTCCGCCGACACCGTCAAGATCGGCTACTTCGCCAACCTGACCCACGGCACCGCGCTGGTCGGCCTGAAGCAGGGCCTGTTCCAGAAGGAACTGGGCGCGACCCAGATCAAGACCCAGGTGTTCAACGCCGGCCCGGCCGAGATCGAGGCGCTCAACGCCGGTTCGATCGACATCGGCTGGCTCGGCCCCTCCCCGGCGATCAACGGCTACACCAAGTCCGAGGGCAAGTCCCTGCGGATCATCGGCGGTTCGGCCTCCGGCGGCGTCAAGCTGGTGGTCAACCCCGACAAGATCCACAGCCTGGACGAGCTCAGGGGCAAGAAGATCGCCACCCCGCAGCTGGGCAACACCCAGGACGTGGCCCTGCTCAACTACCTGGCGGAGAAGGGCCTCAAGGTCGACCCGCAGTCCGGCGCCGGCGACGTCAGCGTGGTCCGCACCGACAACAAGGTCACCCCGGACGCCTACAAGTCCGGCTCGATCGACGCCGCCTGGGTCCCCGAGCCGACCGCCTCCAAGCTGGTCACCCTCGGCGCCAAGGTGCTGCTCAACGAGAAGCAGCTCTGGCCGGACGGCAAGTTCGTCATCACCAACATCATCGTCTCGCAGAAGTTCCTCACGGAGCACCCCGACGTGGTGGAGGCCGTCCTGCGCGGCTCGGTGAACACCAACGCCTTCATCAAGGCCAACCCCGACCAGGCCAAGGCCGCGGCCAACGAGCAGATCAAGACCGACGCCGGCAGCGCCCTGGAGCCCGCCGTCCTCGACCCCGCGTGGTCGGACATCGACTTCCTGGACGACCCGCTGGCGGGCACCCTGCAGAACGAGGCCGACCACGCGGTCACCGCCGGACTGCTCAAGAAGCCCAACCTGGCCGGGATCTACGACCTGACCCTGCTGAACAAGGTGCTCAAGGAGAAGGGTCGGCCCGCCGTCGCCGACGCCGGCCTCGGCAGCAAGTGACCCCCGCCCCGTAGCTCCGCGGTCCGTGCCCCGCCCCGCCCCCTCGATGCCCACTCATCCGGGCGGGGCGGGGCCGGACCCCGGCTCCCAGCCACCCTCCCTCCCGCGCCGCCGACGAGCGGGAGGACCCCAGACCACTCACGCAGGAGGTGCCCGGATGACCACGGCACTGACCACCTCGCCCGCCGCCCCCGGCGTCGAGACCCCGGACGGGGCGTACGCCGTCCGGCTCGCGCACGTCCACAAGACCTTCGGCCGCCCGGGCACCGCCGCCCCGGTGCTCGACGACATCAGCCTCGACGTCGCCCCGGGCGAGTTCGTCACCCTGCTCGGCGCCTCCGGCTGCGGCAAGTCCACCCTGCTCAACCTGGTCGCCGGCCTGGACCGGCCGACCGCCGGCACCATCGAGGTCCCCGGCGCCCGCCCCGCCCTGATGTTCCAGGACCACGCCCTGTTCCCGTGGCTCACCGCCGGCCGCAACATCGAGCTGGCCCTGCGCCTGGCCGGGGTGCCCAAGGCCGAGCGCCGCGCCGAGGCCGAGCGCCTGCTGGAGCTGGTCCGGCTCGGCGGCGCGTACCGCAAGCGCGTGCACGAGCTGTCCGGCGGCATGCGCCAGCGCGTCGCCCTGGCCCGCTCGCTCGCCCAGGGCTCCAACGTGCTGCTGATGGACGAGCCGTTCGCCGCGCTCGACGCCATCACCCGCGACGTGCTGCACGACGAGATCACCCGGATCTGGTCCGAGCGCAAGCTCACCGTCCTGTTCGTGACCCACAACGTGCGCGAGGCCGTCCGCCTCGCCCAGCGGGTCGTCCTGCTCTCCTCGCGGCCCGGCCGGATCGCCAAGGAGTGGCGCATCGACCTGCCGCAGCCGCGCCGCATCGAGTCCGCCGGGGTCGCGGATCTGTCCATCGAGATCACCGAGCACCTGCGTGGGGAGATCCGCCGCCATGTCCAGCAGTCCTGACACCACCACGCTGGTCGAGGACCAGCCGCAGGCCCCCGCGGACACCGCCGCCGACGGGACGACGACCGACTCCGCGAGCGTCGAGGCCGGCCTGGACGCCCTGGAGACCGTCCACGCCCAGCGCATCCCGGTCGGCCAGGTGCTGCGCCAGAAGGCGCTGCCCCCGCTGCTCGGCGTCCTGCTGGTGCTCGCCCTGTGGCAGACCGCCTACAGCCTCCACCTGACCAGCTCGTACAAGCTCCCCAGCCCCGCCGACGTCTGGAACTCGCTCCAGGACCTCTGGTACCAGGGCACGCTGTTCTCCATCATCTGGACCAGCGTCTGGCGCGGCCTGTCCGGCTTCGCCCTCTCCGTCGTCATCGGCACCCCGATCGGCCTGGTCGTCGCCCAGGTCAAGCCGATCCGCGCCGCCGTCGGCCCGGTCCTTTCCGGCCTGCAGTCGCTGCCCTCGGTCGCCTGGGTGCCCGCCGCCGTCATCTGGCTCGGCATCAACGACCAGGCCATGTACGCCGTCATCCTGCTCGGCGCCGTCCCCTCCATCGCCAACGGCCTGATCTCCGGCGTCGACCAGGTGCCCCCGCTGTACCTGCGGGCCGGCAAGACCCTCGGCGCCACCGGCCTGCGCGGCGCCCGGCACGTCCTGCTCCCCGCCGCCCTCCCCGGCTACCTGGCCGGCCTCAAGCAGGGCTGGGCCTTCTCCTGGCGCTCCCTGATGGCCGCCGAACTCATCGCCTCCTCCCCCGACCTGGGCCTCGGCCTCGGCCGCTACCTGGAGAACCAGCGCGAGTTCTCCGACATGTCCGGCGTGCTGCTCGGCATCCTCCTGATCCTCTTCGTGGGCGTCGCCATCGACCTGCTGTTCTTCTCCCCGCTGGAGCGCCGGGTGCTGCGCAGCCGCGGCCTGCTGGTGACCTCGCGATGACCCCGCCCGTCCACGTCCTGCACCGGGACTCGCGCCCGACGGAGGTCCGCCACCCCTCCGCCGGGCGCGGCCCCGCGCTGCTGTTGATCGCCCACGGCAGCCGGGACGCCCGGCACGCCGCCACGGTCGACGCCCTGGTCGCCGAGGTCGGCGCCCAGCGGCCCGGCCTGGACGTGGCCACCGCCTACCTCGACCACTGCGCCCCGCGCATCCCCCAGGTCGTCGCGCGGATCGGCGGCGCCCCGGCCGTCGCCGTCCCGCTGCTGCTGGGCCGGGCCTTCCACGCCAAGCACGACATCCCGGCCGCCCTGCGCGCCGCCGGGGCCGGCCTGCCGGTCGCCGACGTGCTCGGCCCGGACCCGCTGCTGCTCGACACCCTGGACCGCCGCCTCGCCGAGGCCGGACTCGACGTCCACTCCCCCGCCGTCCGCGCCCGCACCGGCGTCGTCCTCGCCTCCGCCGGCTCCTCCGACCCCGCCGCGAACGCCGCCACCCGCGCCGTCGCCGCCACCTGGCAGCGCACCCGCGGCTGGGCCGCCGTCGAGGTCGCCCACGCCTCGGCCGTCCCGCCGCACGTCCCGGACGCCGTCGCCGCCCTGCGCCGCCGCGGCGCTGCCACCGTCGCCGTCGCCCCCTACCTGCTCGCCCCCGGCCTGCTCCCCGACCGCATCATCGCCGCCGCCCGCGCGGCCGGCGCCGACCTCATCGCCGACGTCCTCGGCCCGGCCCCCGAGATCGCCCGCCTGCTGCTGGCCCGCCACGACGCCGTCCGCACGGCCCGGCCCGCCGCCACCGCGCTCTCCGCCTGACACCCGGCCCTCGGTCAGAGGGCCTTCAGCGCGGCGCCGAGGTCCGGACCGACCCGCTCCTCGCACCGGACGTCCCCCAGCCCCGACTCCTGTTCGCCGATGTACCAGTCGCCGTCGCGGCCCCGCACCAGGCAGGAGCCGTCCACCTCGATCGCGTACTCGGCGTCGATCGGCTTCCCCAGCAGGGTGACCTCGCCGAGCAGCGGCATCAGCTCCACCTCGTCGGCCTCGGCCAGCCGCCGGATCTCCGCCAGCGTCCAGCCCTCGGGCAGCAGGTCCTCGGCCCTCGGGGTGGGCAGCAGTTCCACCACCGCGTTCCCGAGCCGCGGCCTGATCCACTCCCCGTCCCGCTCGATGCCCAGCACGCCGGCGAGGAAGGCCATCTCGAAGGTGCCGAGCAGGGTGTGCCAGAGGAACGGCACCTGCGACACGTGCGACGGGAAGTCACCCGCCTCCTCGCTCCCCCAGCCGTCCTCGTCCGGCCCGAAGTCCTCCTTGGGCACCGGACCGTCCTGGGTGTGGCGGTGCGCGAAGAAGGCGTTGATCCAGCCGGTGACCCACGCCCCGCCGGAGCGGGTCCGGTACTTGTACAGCGAGCGCCAGAACTCCTGGTCGACCGGCTCGCCGGCGGCCGTCCCCGCGATCGTCTCCAGCACCGGGTGCAGTGCGGCGAACCACGGCGCCAGCGCGGTGAACCGCCGCGCCAGCTCCCGGACCCGGTCGGCGAGCAGCCGCCAGTCCTCGGCCGTGCCCTCCAGCCTGATCCGCGGGATGCCGCACAGCGTGATCCAGTGGAACCGGTAGTAGGAGCTGACCACATCCATCAGCGCGACCAGGGCGACCGCGGCCTCGACGGGCGTGGTCGTGGAGAACGCCGGCTCGAAGAGCTCCACCTGCTCGGCCCCGATCCGCTTCCGCAGCGGCTCGCGGACCAACCCGATCGACCGCTGCCAGTCACTCGGGGCCGCGTCGTCGTGGACCACGATGTCCTGCACCCGGCCCGGCGTGTCGGTGAACATCCCCTCGTACCGGGCGGGTTGGAGCTTCACATGGGTGGCCACCTCGTGGACCACGGTGTACCAGAGCAGATCGGGCGAGAGGCTGAGCGGCAGGTGGCCCGCGAAGCACAGGTGGACGGCGCGCAGCAGCAGGCTGTCGGTCGACCCGCCGGCCGGGACACCACCGTCCAGGCGCTCGGTGCTGCGGTGGTGGAAGCTCACCGGACGGCGGAGCACCGCCCGCAGGAAGGCCTCGTTGCCGGTGTCGGCCAGTTCGTCGATGTCGACACCCTTGCCGGCGTCCGGGGCGAGCGGGAGGTCGATCTCGATGGCCATGCTGCTCCTCGGGTCGGTGTTCGGAGCATTGTCCCGGACTCCGCGAGGATCCTGGAGCTTCGCCCAACTCCCCTGCCCCGCAACGGTCCGTACGATCGGTCACCGTGAGCAGCTTTCAGCAGGCGTGGCGGGAGCTCGACCCGGCGCCGCGTCGGTGCCTGGAGTTGGCGTACGACGCCCTGCGGTGCGGTGGCCTCGCGGTCGGGGCGGTGGTCACGGACCCGGCGGGGCGGATCGTGGCGGAGGGCCGCAACCGCGCGTACGACCCGCCGGGCGGCTCCGACGTGCTGCAGGGGACGCCGCTCGCGCATGCCGAGCTGAACGCCCTGGCCGCCGTCCGGACCGGCTGGGACCTCGCCGAGCACACCGTGTGGAGCACCCAGGAGCCGTGCCCGATGTGCGCGGCCGCCCTCGCCTTCACCGGAGTCGGCACCGTCCGCTTCCTGGCCCGCGACCCGTGGGCGCTGGCCACCGGTGCGACCGGCTCCGCCCCGGCCGCCGCTCTCGGCCCGGTCGGCGGCGTCTGGGACACCCTCGCGTCCGTACTGTTCCTGCACAGCGTCGCCCTCGCCGGCGGGCCGGACCACCCGACCGTCCGCCGCAACCTGGAACTCGCGCCGGCACCGGCCCGGATCGCCGTCGGTCTCCTGACCGCCGCCGGACCGCGGCCCCCGAGCCTGCCGGACTACGCCGGGCCGCTCTGGGACCGCCTGCTCGGCGCGGGCTGAGCGGCTGTCACAGCCAGCGCTGCGGGTCCGTCAGGTCGATCTCGATCGGGAACGGCAGGTCGAGGGCGAGCTGCTTGCGGTGGATGCCCATCGGTACGTACGTGCCCGTGGTGTCCTCGCGTTCGAAGACGTGGACGGCCAGTTCGCCCTGCTCGTTCTCGACCCGCCAGTAGTGCGGGAAGCCGGCCCCGGCGTACTTGCGCGGCTTGACCTCGCGGTCGCGCTGCTCGGAGTCGGGCGAGACCACCTCGACGGCGAGGACGACGTCCTCGGGCCGGAAGGTGGTCTGCCTGGCTCCACCGACCGAGTCGCGGCGGACCACGGCGAGGTCCGGTTCGGGTCGGTCCCGTCGCCCGATGGTGACCGTCATCTCGCGTACGACGGCCATGTCCGACGGCACCACCCCGAACAGGGCGTACTCGAGCAGGCGGATGGCGTAGAGGTGGAAGAGGGACTGCGGACTCACGAAGACGAGGCTCCCGTCGATCAGCTCCGTGTGCGGAGGCAGATTCGGAAGCCGGTCGAGGTCGTCTGCAGTCCATCCGCCCTCCGGCGGGATGGGCCACGTGGGCTCAGGCGCGACGGTCATCAGTGCTCCCATGGGCCGGATTCTCGTCAGTGGCTCCAGCCTACCCACCGCGATTCCGCGATCACTCACCCGGACGAGCGAACGTGCGCCGCACGCGCCACCACCGCGGTGGGCTCGGGGCGCAGGCCCGCGGTGACGGCGGCGGCCGCGAGGAGCACCAGCAGGCCGAGGACCCGCAGGCCGAGCGAGGTCGCGTCGCCGAATTCGGCGAGCACGGCCGCGTGCCGCTCGGCGCCGAGGCGGGCGGCGGCGGGGATGACCTCGGAGGGGCGGCCGGCGAAGCGCACCGCGAGGACGGTGCCGACCGTGGCAACGCCGAGCGCGGCGCCGAGTTCGCGGGCGGCGGTGTTCAGCCCGGCTCCGAGTCCGGCCTGCTGGGGCGGGAGTTCGGAGACGACGGCGTTGGCGAGGGCCGGGGCGGACAGGCCGAAGCCGATCGACAGCAGGAGCAGCCACCCGGCGTACAGCGGGTACGGGGTCGCGGGTCCGGCGGTGGAGACGCAGAGCAGTCCGGCAGCGATCAGGGCGAGGCCGCCGCCGGCGAGCGGACGCGGCCCGTACCGCACCTGGAGCCGGACGGCGACCCGCGGAACCAGCACCATGCCGATGGCCAGCGGCCCGATCGCGAAGCCGGTCAGGGCCGCCGAGTAGCCCTTGACGTACTGCAGGAACTGGGAGTTGACGTAGAACAGGCCGAACAGTCCGAAGAAGCTCGCGGCCGAGCCGAGCAGCCCGGCCCGCAGCCGCCGGGAGCGGAGCAGTCGCGGGTCGACGAGCGGGCGGGCGGCCCGCAGGCCGTACGCGGTGAAGGCGGCGAGCAGCAGCGCCCCGGCGGCGAAGGCGCCGAGCACCTGGGGCGAGGCCCAGCCGTGGCCGGGGCCCTCGATGATGCCGTAGAGGATCGCGGTGACGCCGCCGATCAGCAGGGCGGAGCCGATCGGGTCGGGCGCGGAGGGGTGGGTGGGCACGACCGGGACGGTGCGCAGGACGGCGAGGGCGAGCAGGGCGGCGAGCGGCGGCATCAGCCCGAACAGGGCCTGCCAGGGCAGGTACTGGGCGACCAGGCCGCCGCCGAGGTTGCCGAGCAGGCCGCCGAGGCCGAGGGAGAGGGTCCAGGAGGCGAGGGCGCGGATCCGGCCCTCGGGTCCGGCGAGGTGGACCAGGATCGACATGGTGGCGGGCATGATCAGGGCCGCGCCGGCCCCGGAGAGCGCCCGGCCGGTGATCAGGATCCCGGGGGTGCCGGCGAGTGCGGCGACGGCGGAGCCGAGGGCGAACAGGGCAAGTCCGGCGAGCAGGGCCCGGCGGCGGCCGAGGCGGTCGCCGAGCGCACCGGCCGGGATCAGCAGGCCGGCGAAGGCGATGACGTACGCGTCGACGGTCCAGAGCAGTTGGCTGGGCGACGGGTGCAGTGCCGACGCGGCGAGCTGGGGGATCATCAGGTTGACGGCGGCGACGACGCTCTGGGCGACCAGGACGCAGGCGCAGATGGCGAGCAGGGCCCATCGGCCGAGGCCGGTGGTGCGGGCAGGTGAGGACAAGGCTCCCCCCGGAGCTGAGTGGTGATCGGGTTCGCGGTCCACGCTAGGGGGGCGGTAGCTTGCACTCCAGTGCAATCTTCACAGGGAAGGAATGCGTCCGGTGCATTCGGGACTGGATCTCAACCTGCTGGTCGCCCTGGACGCGCTGCTGGAGGAGGAGAGCGTCTCCGGCGCCGCCCGCCGGATGCACCTGTCCGAGCCGGCGATGAGCCGCACCCTCGGCCGGATCCGGCGGGCGCTGGGCGACCCGGTGCTGGTCCGGGCAGGGCGGTCGATGGTGCCGACGCCGCACGCGCTGGCCATCCGCGCCGAGGTACGGGCGGTGGTGGAGCGGGCCCAGGGGCTGTTCACCGCCTCCGGCGCGGTCGACCTGCGCACCCTCACCCGGACGTTCACGGTGCTCGCCCACGACGTCTTCGCCGCCACCCACGGCGCCGCGCTCTTCCACCGGGCGGCGGCCGAGGCCCCCGGGGTCCGGCTGCGCTTCCTCTCCGAGAACCACCTCGACGCGCCGGCCCTGCGCGAGGGCATCGCCGACCTGGAACTCGGGGTGATCGACAGCACCTCGCCCGAGATCCGGGTCGAGCACCTCCACCAGGACCGGATGCTCGCCGTCGTCCGGCCGGGCCACCCGCTGCTCGCCGACGGGCCGATCACCCCGGAACGCTTC
The DNA here is from genome assembly GCF_024172095.1 of Kitasatospora cinereorecta. GTDB lineage: Bacteria > Actinomycetota > Actinomycetes > Streptomycetales > Streptomycetaceae > Kitasatospora > Kitasatospora cinereorecta. Next base: position 667,365 of record NZ_JAMZDX010000005.1, read on the forward strand.
GCCGCCGCCCGGCACCTGAGCATCTCCCGGCGCGGCCGCCTGCACGGGCCGATCGACACCGCGCTCGCCGATCTCGGGCTGCGGCGTACCGTCACCGGGTCGGTGGCGAGCTTCCCGGCCGGGCTGTTCGTGCTGCTCACCAGCGATCTCGTCGGGCTGGTCACCGCCCGCTCCCGGGCCATCGCCGACGTGCTCGGCCTGATCGCCTTCGAGATCCCGTTGGCGCTGCCCGAACTCCCCTTCGGCATGGCCTGGCACCCCCGCCACGACGCCGACCCCGCCCACGCCTGGCTCCGCGACCGTGTCCGCACCCTCCTCGCCGACCCCGGACCCGGACCCGGACCCGAGCCCGGGCCCTGGCGCTGACCCGGACCCGGGCTGCCGGGTCAGGCCTGCGCGGCGAGCCGCTCCCGCGCCCACGGGTCGGGGCAGTCGGCCAGCGCCCGCCGGCACGCCGCCGCGAAGTCCGCGGCGACGTCGGCGAGTTCCTCGCGTTCGGCCCGGCTGCTCGCGGTCGGGCGGCCGGCCCTGCGGGCCTCCTCGGAGGCGTACCGCAGCGGGGCCTGCGCCCAGTGCCAGACGCCCACCGCGCAGCCCTGGGCGTACGGCGTGCCGTGCTCGACCGCGGCGACCAGGGCCCGCTGCACCTGTCGCCGTCCGATCGCGGGCACGAGGACGCCGGTCAGCCAGTTCGGCGAGCTGGGGTCGTCGTCGGCGAGCAGGGCGCGCAGGACGGCGTCGGCGTGCCGGGCGGTGGTGGCGCGGTCGCCGTCGAGGGTCCGGAGGGCGAGTTGCCGCTTGTGCCCGATCCGGTGGTACCGCTCGTACCCGGGGGCCCGCGCGGCGAGCCGGGCCACCCGCTCGTCCGGTTCGGCGTCGTACGTCACGCCGAGGTCCGCGAGCAGTGCGTCCAGCGCCGCTTCCTGCTCGGCGAGCCGCTCGCCGCGTTCCTTCTCGTCCACGTCCGCCACCCTACGCACCCGCATGGACCGGAGTGCGGGTGTCCTCCCGCTCGGCGGCAGCAGCCGGGCTGCGGCGCTCGATCGCGGCCGACAGGACGGCGAGCGCCAGGGCGGACGCGGCGAGGGCGGCGCCGATCCAGTTGGGGGTGGTGGGGCCGTAGCCGGCGCCGAGGACGAGCCCGCCGAGCCAGGCGGCAAGGGCGTTGCCGAGGTTGAAGGCACCGATGTTGACCGCGGAGGCGAGGGTGGGGGCGTCGCCGGTCTGGTCGAGGACGCGCTTTTGCAGCGGCGGGACGGTCGCGAAGCCGAGGGCGCCGATCAGCGGGATGGTGACGGCGGCGAGCGGCTTGCTGTGGGCGGTGAAGGAGAAGGCGGCGAGGACGGTGGCGAGGCCGGCCAGGGTGACGAAGAGCATCGGCATCAGCCGCCGGTCGGCGTACCGTCCGCCGATCAGGTTGCCGGCCACCATGCCGAGGCCGAACAGGACCAGCAGCCAGGTGACGGAGCCCTCGGCGTAGCCGGCGGCGTCGGTCATCATCGGCGCGATGTAGGTGATCGCGGCGAACACTCCGCCGAAGCCGAGGACGGTCATCAGCATCGCCAGCACCACCTGGACGTTGCGGAAGGCGGCCAGTTCCCGCCGCAGACCGACGGCGCCAGTGCCCCCGGCGGTGCCGCTCCCGGTGCGGTGGGGCCGGGCGGCGGGGACGAGCGCGCCGATCCCGGCGAGTCCGAGCACGCCGAGGGCGGCGACCAGCAGGAAGGTGATCCGCCAGCCGATCTGCTGGCCGATCATCGTGCCGAGCGGGACGCCGACCACGTTGGCGACGGTGAGGCCGGTGAACATCATCGCGATGGCGCCGGCCTTCTTCTGCGGGGCGACCAGGTCGGCGGCGACGATCGAGCCGATGCCGAAGAAGGCACCGTGGGCGAGCGAGGCGGTGATCCGTCCGGCCAGCGCGACGCCGAAGGTGGGGGCGGCGGCGGTGATCAGGTTGCCGACCACGAAGAGGCCCATCAGCAGCATCAGCATCCGCTTGCGCGGGATCCGGGTGCCGAGGACGGCGAGCAGCGGGGCGCCGACCACCACGCCGAGGGCGTAGCCGGTGGTGAGCAGCCCGGCGGTGGGGACGGTGACGTCGAAGGTCCGGGCGACCTGGGGCAGCAGACCCATGATCACGAATTCGGTGGTTCCGATGCCGAAGGCGCCGATGGCGAGCGCCAGGAGTGCGAGTGGCACGGGGATGCCTTCCGGGTGGTGCAGACGGGGTGCAGGCGGGGGTTACAGGCTTCGACATTAATTGCAGACGCGGATACTTGCAAACGCCGACTATTGCATCCGTCACCTATCCTGGGGGTACGACCCGAAGGGAGCGAGTGGTCCGATGACGCGACCGGAACCCGTCCTGGCGCAGGGCTGGTGCGCGCTGTCCGCGCTGCACGGCCGGATCGAGGCGCACCTCGAGCGCGCGCTGCAGGCCGAACACGAGCTGAGCGTCCGCGAGTTCTCCGTCCTGGACGTGCTGAGCGCGCAGCACGACGGCGAGGGCGGCCACTTCCGGATGAACCAGCTCGCCGACGCGGTCGTGCTCAGCCAGAGCGCCACCACCCGGCTGGTCTCCCGGCTGGAGGACCGCGGGCTGCTCTCCCGCTACCTGTGCCCGACCGACCGGCGGGGCATCTACACCGACGTCACCGAGGCGGGCCTCGCCCTGCTGGACAAGGCCCGCCCCACCAACGACACCGCCCTGCGCCAGGCCCTGGACAGCGCCGGGCAGCGGGCCGAACTGGCCCCGCTGGTCGCCGCCGTCCGCGCCACCGGCGCCCGCGACTGACCCGCGGACGCCGACCCCGGACGGCCTGCCCGGACGCCCTGCTCAGCCCACCCGGCGCAGCGTGAAGGTGTCCACCGGCGTGCCGGCGAACAGCAGGTCCAGCCGCCCCGAGAGCTGGTACACCCGGTCGCCCGGGCCCGGGGTGAGCGCGGTCGGCGCCGCGTCCGGCGAGGGGCGGACGGCGGCCAGCCGGGCGGTGCGCCAGCCGTCCGGGGAGTGCAGCTCGACCTCCGCCTCGGCCCCGCTGCCGCCCAGCCGGTTGGTCACACCCGCCACCGTGCCGCCGGGCCGGGCCAGCAGCCCGTCCAGGCCGATCAGCCGGTCGGCCCCGCCCGCCACCGCGACCCGGGTGAAGGTGTCAGGACAGGCGATCGGCACCCGCCACAGCGCGCCGGTCTCGTACGTGCCGATCACCAGCACCCCGCCCTGCCGCACAATCCCGTTCAGCCCGAACCCGCCCGGGGAGACCGCCAGCCGCGCGTCCCGGACCAGCACCGACGCCGCACCGTCCACGCCGACCCGGTAGACGAGCGGCGCGAAGGAGTCGGTGACGTACGCGGTGCCGTCCGGCCCGAACGCCACGTCGTTGCCCAGGTGCTCGCCGCCGTCCCCGGCGACCGCCGCCAGGTCGGTGTAGAACAGCCGCCGCCCGGTGGTCAGGTCGTACGCGCCGAGGCCCGCCGTGCGGCGCGCGGTGGCGGGGGTGGAGCGCAGTCCGGCGCCGGTGTCGCCGTTCACCACCAGCACCCGGTGGTGCGCGGCGTCCACGTGCAGTCCGACCACCGAGACCAGGGCCGGGTCGTCGATCAGTGTCGCGGTGGAGCCGTCGGGGCGGACGGTGGAGACCGTGCCGTGCGGCATCGAGCCGACCAGGAAGCGCCGGTGCACCGGGTCCCAGGTCGCGCCCTCGGGGTGCAGGGTGGGCCCGTGGCCCACCAGCACCGCCGGGTACCGCTGCGGCCCGTCCGCCGCCCCCGCGGGGACGCCGCCCGCCCCGATCACCGCCGCGACCGCCGCAGCCACCACTGCCGCCCGAACCGTACGTGTCGTCATCTGACGCTCCTTCACCTGACTGCCTGTCTGCTGTCCTCCACCCTCGCCGCCCGCCGCCGGGCGCAGCAGTGCGTGCGGATGCTGGTAGTGCGAGTGACAGGCCGGGTCGAGCCCACCGGGGGATACTGGCGGCGGAGAACGGGGGTTCGGGGTGAGTGACGCGGAGTTCCGGCGGCGGGCGCTGTCGAGTTTCCTGCGGGCGCGGCGGGCGGGTGTGACGCCCGAGCAGGTCGGCCTGGCGCCGGGGGTCCGGCGGCGGACGCCGGGGCTGCGGCGGGAGGAACTGGCGCTGCTCGCCGGGGTCGGGGTGACCTGGTACACCTGGCTGGAGCAGGGGCGGGAGATCAACCCGTCCCCGGAGGTGCTGACCAGTCTGGCGCGCACGCTGCGGCTGGACCGGGCGGAGACCGACTACCTGTTCCGGCTGGCCGGCTGCCCGCCCCGGGCGGAGGAGCCGGAGCCGGGCCGGCGGGTGCCGGCGGCACTGGTGCGGCTGGTGCAGGCGCAGGCGCCGTCCCCGGCATTTCTGATCGACGCCGACTGGGACATCCGGACCTGGAACGCGCCGGCCGAGGCACTGCTGGAGTTCTCCCGCTGGGCCCCCGGGGAGCGCAACCTCGGCTGGGTGGTGTTCGCCAACGAGAAGAATCGGCGGCGCACGGTCGACTGGGAGCGCCACGCCCGCCGCACCCTGGCCGAGCTGCGGGCGGCGTACGGCGAGCGCGGCGGCGACAGCTCCCCGGCGGCGCAGCGGCTGGCCGCGCTGATCCACCGGCTGCGCGCGAGCTTCCCGGAGGCCGACCGCTGGCTGGACGAGCACCGGGTCCGGGAGAAGGCCGGCACCGAGAAGGAGTTGGAGCACGAGACGGTCGGCCTGCTGCGGATCGACCAGGTGGTGCTCCGCGCTCCCGGCGGCTTCCAGCTGGTGGTCTTCGCCCCGCGCGACACCGACACCGCCGAGCGGCTGCGCGCACTGGTCCCGGAAGGCGCGGAGCACGTCACGTCCTGAGCCGGCCTCAGGGTCGATGGGCAGCCACGAGTTCGTTCTCGATTGCGCTCTCCGAACGCTCGACGTGGTCGCGGCCGGCCTCGTCCGCCTCGGGCAGCTTGCCGAAGGCGTCCGGCGAACTCCCCCGCCATTCCCTGCCCCGCTCCCCGTTCCCGTCAGCGGCCCACCATTCCAAAGGGAAAGCCACGGCAAGACCATGAACAGGTAATGAACCTGACGCGAGGTCACCTCGCCGCACACCCGCGGGCCGGGAAAGCGGAAAGCAGAACGGGGCGCCGGACCGTCATGGTCCGACGCCCCGTCAGGAGGCGTACGCTCAGTCGGCCTTGCGGCGCTGGCGACCGGTGCCGTAGTTGGAGCCGCTCTTCGCGCCGCTGCCCGGCTTGGCCCGGCCCGAGGTCTTGCCGATGAAGCCCGCGGCCATCTGGCCGCCGCCCGAGCCGGTGCCGGTGCCGGGACGGTGCTTGGGCCGGGGACGGCGCGGGTTGCCGTTGGAGTCGAGGTCCTTGGGCAGCGCCGAGCGCTTCGCCTGCGGCCGGCGGCGCGGCGCGCCGTCGGCGGACCCGGCCCGCTCGCCGCGCTCGCCCTGCTCGATCCGCTCGGCGCGCTGCGCCCGCTCGGTCCGGGCCGCGGCCCGCTCGGCACCGCCGCCGCCCGCGCCGCCGCCGGAGCGTCGGCCGCGCCCGGAGCGGGCGCCCTGCGCCGCCTCGCCGGCGGCCGGAGCCGCACCGGAGCCGCCCGCCGCACCCGCGGCGGCCGGCTGGGCACCGCCGGGGACCGGCAGCGCGACCGGGACGCCGGTGGGCGTCCGGGCGCCGGTGATCCGCTTGAGCTCGGAGTCGTCGGGGCGGGCCTTGGTGACGGTCGGGCGGATGCCGGCCACCGTCATCAGCCGGTTGACCTCGCGGCGCTGGTCGGGCAGCACCAGGGTGACCACGGTGCCGGACTCGCCGGCCCGGGCGGTACGGCCGCCGCGGTGCAGGTAGTCCTTGTGGTCGATCGGCGGGTCGACGTTGACCACCAGGTCCAGGCCGTCGATGTGGATGCCGCGGGCGGCCACGTTGGTGGCGATCAGCGCGGTGACCGCGCCGTCGCGGAACTGGTCCAGCACCCGGTTGCGCTGCGGCTGGGACTTGCCGCCGTGCAGGGCGGCGGCCACCACGCCGTTGGCGCGCAGCTGCTTGGCCAGCCGGTCGGCGCCGTGCTTGGTGTGCACGAACATGATCACCCGGCCCTCGCGGGAGGCGATCCGGGCGGTCGCCTCGGCCTTGTCGGCCGGGTCGAGCTGGATCACGTGGTGGTCCATGGTGGTGACGGCGCCGGCCGAGGGGTCCACCGAGTGGGTCACCGGGTCGGTGAGGAAGCGGTCGACCAGCCGGTCGATGTTCTTGTCGAGGGTGGCGGAGAACAGCATCCGCTGCCCGCCCTCGGCCACCTGCTCCAGCAGCTTGGCCACCTGCGGGAGGAAGCCCATGTCGGCCATCTGGTCGGCCTCGTCGAGCACCGTGACGGCGACCTCGTCCAGGTGGACGTCACCGCGGCCGATCAGGTCGTCCAGTCGGCCCGGGGTCGCGACCAGGACCTCGGTGCCGCGGCGGACCAGGTTGGCCTGCCGGGTGATCGACATGCCGCCGACCACGGTGGCGATCCGCAGGTTCAGCGCGCCCGCGTACGGGGCCAGCGCCTCGGTCACCTGCTGGGCGAGCTCACGGGTGGGGGTCAGGACCAGCGCCAGCGGGCGCCGGGCGGAGGCCCGTCGGCCGGCCGTCCGGGCCAGCAGCGAGAGGCCGAACGCCAGCGTCTTGCCGGACCCGGTGCGGCCGCGGCCGAGCACGTCGCGGCCGGCCAGCGAGTCGGGCAGGGTGGCCGACTGGATCGGGAAGGGCTCGGTGACCCCCTGCGCGGCGAGCGCGCGGAGCAGCGCCGGGGGCATGTCCAGCTCGGCGAAGGTCGCGGCCGGCGGGCGGGCCGGGGTGCCCTGGACGACGGTGAAGTCCTCGGCGGGACGCGCCGCGGCGACCCGGGGGCCGCGGCCGGCGGTACGGGTGCGGGCGGGCCGGTTCACCGGGGTGCCGGCGGCGGCGCCGGACGCGGGGCGGGTGCCACTGCGGGGACGGCCGGATCGGTTTCGCTGCGGGCGTGCCTGGTCGGTCATGCTGCTCCCATTCCTGAGGGCCGGTGGCCGCCGGTCGCACGGCGGCGGTGGGTCGGCCGACGGAAGTGGGTACGCGCGGTGTGCGCGGGCGCCGCCCCGGCCGTTCGGCGGCATGAAGGAGGGCCCGCACCCAGCGGTGCGGGCCCTCCTCGCTACGCGATGTGAGTCAGCTCGGTGAGCAGTCTCAGATGGCGCGGATGTTCTCGGCCTGCGGGCCCTTCTGGCCCTGCGTGACGTCGAACTCGACCTTCTGGCCCTCGACGAGCTCACGGAAGCCGGTGGACTGGATGTTCGAGTAGTGGGCGAACACGTCGGCGCCGCCACCATCCTGCTCGATGAAGCCGTAGCCCTTTTCGCTGTTGAACCACTTCACGGTGCCGGTAGCCATAACCGTCTCCACTTTCACTGGGGCGTCAGGGCCCACACCTCGTGGACCCCAAGTAGCCGCGATCCCCATCCGGAGACAAAACACCGGACAAAACAAATGCGCCTGTTGGTTGGAACCAGCAGGCGCACACACACGTTCATGGGAACCAATACTGCAACTGCCTCCGACTGTAGCACGCCGACCGGGTCGTCCGAGGGGAAAAGTTCCCCTGCTCACACCTGGTTTGTCCGCAACGAAAGGGGGGCACGCGGCGGGATCCGCCGCGTGCCCCCCTCGGTCCACCGGGGTCAGCGCAGGCCGGCCGACTCCGGCTCGCGCTTGCCGAGCTCCACCTCGGCGGGGCCGTGGCCGGCCATCGCGCCGTGGCCCGGCCACCAGGCCGCGCGGCCCAGCAGCGCGGTGAGCGCCGGGGTGAAGAACATCGCCATCACGAAGGCCGCCAGGACGATGCCGAAGGCCAGCGCGAAGCCGAGCTCCATGAAGAGCACGTTGCCCGCGAGCATGAAGGTCGCGAACGACGCCGCCAGGATGAACCCGGCCGCGGCGACGGTCGGACCGCCGTGCTTGACCGCCTCGCGCGCCGCCTCGCGCGGGCTGCGGCCCTCACGGGCCTCCTCCCGCAGGCGGGCGATGATCAGGATGTTGTAGTCGGTGCCGATCGCCACCACGAACAGGTAGATGAAGATCGGCAGCATGAACATCAGACCCGGCTCGTTGCCGAGCTTCTGGAACACCAGCGTGGTGGCGCCGAGCGTGCCGGCGAAGCCGAGGCCGACCGAGGCCATCAGGTACCAGGGGGCGACCACGCTGCGCAGCTGGAGGGCGAGGATCAGCAGGATCAGCGCACCGGCGAGCGGGAAGACCACCTTGTAGTCGTGCGCCATCGCCAGGTTGATGTCCTTGAGGACCGACGACTGCCCGCCGACCAGCGCCTTGGTGCCGCTCGGCACCTCGGCGTGGGCGACCTTGCGCAGCTGGCTGACGGTGTCGATCGCGGCGTTGCTGGAGGGGGAGTCCTTCAGCGTGACGGTGAAGTCGGCCGTCGTGCCGTCGGTGCTGATCTTCGGCTCGGCCGGCGCCTGCGCGACACCGGGGACCTTGCCGAGCTTGTCGGCGTAGCCGGTCAGGGCCGACCGGTCCAGCGCGCCGCCACCGGTGGTGGTCACGAAGACGTGCGAGGGGTCCGCGGCGCCCGCGGAGAAGGCGGTCATCAGCTTGTCCTGGACGACCATCGACTCCTTGTCCTTGGGCATCGAGCTGCCCGCGAGGTCGAAGGTGCCGCTGTAGCCGAGCGCCGCCACCGACAGCACCACCAGCAGACCGCCGGAGACCGCGGCCACCAGGCCGGGGCGCTTCTGGGTCATCCGGCCCAGGGCGGCGAAGCGGGCGGTGGACGGCTCGTTCATCCACGACTTGCCGGGCCAGAAGGTGGCCCGGGCCGGGATCACCGAGAGCACGGCGGGGGCGAGGGTGAGCGAGGCCAGCGCGGCCACGACGACGGCGATGGCCAGGGCCGGGCCGAGCGCGGTGAACATCCCGAGGCTGGAGAGCACCAGGACGGCGAAGGCGACGGCGACCGCGCCGGCCGCCGAGGCGATGGCCTCGCCGACCCGGCCGACGCCGTTGGCCACGGCCTCCTTGTGCGCGTCCCCGGCCCGCAGCCGCTCGCGGTAGCGGAACATCAGGAAGAGGAAGTAGTCGGTGCCGACGCCGAGCAGGACGACGATCAGGATCGCCGAGGTCACCGACGAGGTCTTGAGGTCGAGCAGCTTGGTGGCGTCCGCGATCAGGCCGTTGGCGACCGGCATCGCGACCACCAGCGAGAGCAGCACCGGCAGCAGTCCGGCCAGGATGCTGCGGAAGATGATGCCGACGATCATCATGACCAGGACGATCGAGGCCACGAAGATGATCGCGTCCGCGGAGCCGGAGGACTCCTTCTGGTCCAGGGCCTGCGCGGCCTGGCCGCCGACCTGGAACTTCAGCCCGGTGCCGGAGGCCAGCGCGGTGCCCTCGGTCCGGAGGTCCTTGGCGGCCTGCCCGTACTCGTCGGTCTGCATCTTGGTCTTGTCGATGGAGACCATCGTCAGCGCGTACTTGTGGTCCTGGGACAGCGACTTCTCGCCGACCGGGAGGATCTGCTCGACCAGCGCGATGTGCTTGTCGGTGAGCCCCTGGACGATCTTCGCCATGGAGTCCTGGTCGGCCGCGCCCAGCGCCCCGCCGTCGGTGCGCTCGAACAGCAGCAGCGCGCCCGGGGTGAAGCTGGCCGGGAACTTCTCCGCCTGGAGCTCGGCGGCCTGGATCGACTCGTAGCTCTTGGGCAGGAACGCCGCCTCGTCCGTCTGGGCGGTGATGGTCGGCGCGGTGGCGACGATGGCGAGCATCGCGACCAGCCAGGCCGCGATCACCCACCACGCGCGCTTGACGACGAATTGTCCGATTCGGTGGAACATGCTCGTAGTGCCTCCTGGGCATGGTTCACCGCCGCCGGGGGACGGGGACCGGGCAACGGTAGGACCGGCCGCGAGCCGCGCAGGCAGCACAGCGCTCTTAGCCGGTCGGCAGGTAAGTACGTGGTGGTCATCCTACGGGCCCTTACTTGCCGCCCGGCAAGTGGGTTTCCCCGCGGTCGTCCCCCTAGGGGAGCCGCGCGGGCGCCCCGGACCATCGTCGCCTGCGCACCAACCCCTCCACCTCGTGCTTCGGGTGGAGATCCCTCCCCCTCAGGGTGGACTTCGCTCCACCCTCCAGGAGGAGAAGGCACCCCTACGGGACTGGGGAAAACCCCACCCCGCACCTGGGGAAAAGTGCAGGGGGAACTCGGGCCCCAGCCGGATGTCGCGTCAGCTCCCGTCTCCGTAGCTTCGGTTGCGCAGCCGGACCGCAGCCCGGCGACCGATTCCGGCGGCCAGGGGTGGCCGCCGCTCACCCGTGGGGACAACACCCGTGAAACCAGGCATCGCCGCCACCATGGGCGCGTGGAGCGCCCGACACCGCAAGACCGCGGTCTTCGGCTGGCTGCTGTTCGTCGTGCTCGCCACCTTCCTGGGCGGGGCCCACGGCAGCACCAAGGTCACCGACGCGGAGTCGATGCCGGGCCAGGTCGCCCGCGCCGCCAAGATCCTCGACGAGGCCGGCATCAAGTCCCCGGCCGGCGAGACGGTGCTGGTCCAGAGCGCCGCGCTGACCGCCGACGACCCCGCCTTCCGCCAGGTGGTCGAGCAGACGGCGACCGCGGTCGCCGCCACCGGCAAGGCCGCCGACCTGCGCAGCCCGTACGAGACCGGCGCGGTCTCCGCCGACCGGCACTCGGCGCTGCTGCAGTTCACCGTCGCCGGGGCGGATCGCGAGCAGGCCGTGGCCGCCGTCACCTCGGTGGTCGACGCGGTGGCGAAGGTCCAGGCCCAGCACCGCGAGCTGACCGTCGAGGAGTTCGGCGAGGCCAGCGCCGGCAAGTGGTTCCAGGACCAGTTCACGGACGACTTCGCCCGCGCCGAGTGGACGGCGGTGCCGCTCGCCCTCGGCATCCTGCTGATCGCCTTCGGAGCGGTGGTCGCCGCGGTGCTGCCGGTGGTCCTGGCGGTGACGGCGTTCATCGCGGCCGGCGGCCTGGTCGCGCTCTCCAGCGGCCTGCTGCACACCAGCGACGACGCCGGCTCGGTGATGCTGCTGGTCGGCCTCGCCGTCGGCGTCGACTACTGCCTCTTCTACCTGCGGCGCGAGCGCGAGGAGCGGGCCGCCGGGCGGGACGCCGCCACCGCCCTGCGGGTGGCCGCCGCCACCAGCGGCCGGGCGGTGCTGGTCTCCGGCGTCACCGTGGTGGTCGCCATGGCCGGCATGTTCCTCACCGGCATCGCCGACTTCCAGGCCATGTCCTACGCCACCATCGTGGTCGTGGTCACCGCCGTGCTCGGCTCGCTGACCGTGCTGCCCGCCCTGCTCTCCCTGCTCGGCGACCGGGTCGAGAAGGGCCGGCTGCCCCTTCTCCACCGGCTGCGCGGGGCCGGGAGCGACCGGGCCGGCGGCCGGGTGTGGAACGCGCTGCTCACCCCGGTGCTCAACCGCCCGCTGACCGCCACCCTGCTGGCCGGCGGACTGCTGCTCGCACTGGCCGCCCCGCTGCTCACCCTGCACACCGCCAACCTGACCTTCCAGCAGCAGGTCCCCCGCGGCAATCCGCTGGTCGCCACCTCCCAGCGGATCGAGGCCGCCTTCCCGGGCAGCCCCGCCCCCGCCACCGTGGTGGTCAAGGCCCGCGACATCGCCTCGCCCGAGATGACCGCCGCCCTCGCCGACCTGCGGGCCAAGGCTCTGGCGAGCGGGCGGATGCACGGGCCGATCGACCTGCAACTGCACCGCGAGGCCAACATCGCCGTCCTCGACATCCCGCTCGCCGGCAGCGGCAACGACGCCACCAGCGCCGCCGCCCTCAAGACCCTCCGGGACGACGTGGTCGCCACCACCGTCCTGAAAGTGCCCGGCACCGAAGCCCCGGTCGCGGGCAGCACCGCGGGTTCGTACGACTTCAACCGCCGGATGTCCGACGCGATGATCCCGGTCTTCGGCTTCGTGGTCGCCTTCGCCTTCCTGCTGATGCTGATGTCGTTCCGCTCGCTCGGCATCGCCCTGACCGCCGTGGTGCTCAACCTGCTGTCGGTCGGCGCGGCGTACGGGGTGCTGTCACTGGTCTTCCAGCACGGCGTCGGCGCCTCGCTCTTCGGCACCGCCGGGGTCGGCGCCGTGGAGTCCTGGGTGCCGCTCTTCCTCTTCGTGATCCTCTTCGGCCTGTCCATGGACTACCACGTCTTCGTGGTCTCCCGGATCAAGGAGGCACACGACCGGGGGCTGTCGACCAGGGCGGCGGTGTCGTACGGCATCCGCTCGACGGCGGGCGTGGTGACCAGTGCCGCCGTGATCATGGTCGGGGTGTTCGCGGTCTTCGGGACGCTGTCGATGCAGTCGATGAAGCAGATGGGCGTCGGCCTGGCGGTCGCCGTCCTGCTGGACGCCACGGTGATCCGCGCGGTCCTGCTGCCCGCCTCGATGACCCTGCTCGGCGAGCGGAACTGGTTCCTGCCGCGGTGGCTGCACTGGCTGCCCCGGCTGGAGCACGGCGAACCGGCCGCCGAACCGGCGCCGGACCGCCCGGCCGTCCTGGTCTGAGCCGACCACCCCGCCCCGACCACCTGCCCCTCCTCACCCGCCCGGGCACCCGCCCGGGCACCCGCGAGCCGCCCGTCGCGAGCCGCGCGTGTCCGGGCGGTCACGCGTACGAGAGGATGGCCGGATGATCTCCGGCGACTTCGACGAACACCGCGCCCGCCGGCTCCTCGCCGCCGCCTGCGACGCCGCCGGGCTGCCCAGCTCCGGCGCAGCCCTGCTGGCGCTCGGCGAGAACGCGGTCTTCGACCTCGGCGATCCCGCCGTGGTGGCCAAGGTCGGCCGTTCGGCGGACGGCCGGGCGGCCCGCGAGCTGGCGGTCGCCGGGTGGCTGGCCGGGTCGGGCGTCCCGGTGGTCCGCCCCTACCTGCCGGAGCCGGTCGACGCCCACGGCCACCCGGTCACCTTCTGGCACCGGCTGCCCGCGGCCCACGGCCCCGCCCGTCCGGCCGACCTCGCCCCGCTGCTGCGCGCACTCCACCGACTGCCCACTGCCCCCTTCCCCCTCCCCGCGCGCGACCTGCTCGCTCCGGTGGACCGCTGGCTGGCCGCGGCCGGCGATCACATCGACCCGGCCGACGCCGCGTACCTGCGCGGCCGGAAGGAGAGCTTCGTCACCGCCCTCGGGGACTTGACACCGCACCTCCCCCCGGGGCCGATCCACGGCGACGCCCTCCCCCGCAACGTCCACCTCGGGCCGGACGGCCCCGTCCTGCTCGACCTGGAGAACGTCTCCCTCGACCTGCGCGAGCACGACCTGGTCGTCCTGGCGCTGGCTCAGGACCGTTACGGGGTACCGGCGGAGGAGTACCGGGAGTTCACCGCCGGCTACGGCTGGGACGTCCGCGACTGGCCCGGATTCGCCGTGCTGCGCGGCGCCCGGGAGACCGCGAGCGCCGCCTGGGTGGCGCAGCACACACCCGGACGGCCCGCCGCGGCGGCGGAGTTCCGCCGCCGCGTGAGTTCCCTGCGTCACAACCGCCCCCAAGTACGCTGGTTCGCGTTCTGACCGTTTCCGTGGGACAGCCCGCACTGTGGCGTGGCTCACGTCTTTCACGGAACCATCCCGCTCGTACCCGGCGTCGTATCGGACCAGACGCCCCGCCCAAGGCGACCGGTACGACGTCAGGAGTCGTCTCGATGGTGATCAACCGAACCCTGTCCCGCCACCGCCGCGCGGTGGTCGTCGGCCTGTCCTCCGCCCTGCTCGCGCCGGCCCTGCTGGTCGCCTGCGGACCCGCGAAGCAGACCGGCGCCGCCGGCGACGCCGCGAGCCACCAGGCCGCGTCGGTCACCCCCTCGCCGTCGGCGAGCGCGAGCGCGTCCACGTCCGCATCGAGCTCGCCGTCCCCCGACGACCCGGGCTCCACGGACGGCAGCCCCTCGGCCGGGAAGACCACCCGGGCCGCCAAGCCGGCGACCGGCGATCCCGCCACCCCGTCGCCCTCCGGCGCGGCCACCACCCCGGGCTCCGCCGCCAGCGGCAGCCCGCTGGGCCAGTCCGCCCCCGGCACCCCGCCGGCCAAGCCGGGCCACCCGCCGGCCGGCTCCGTCCTGCACACCACCGCCTCCGGCGGCCGGACCGTCGCCCTCACCTTCGACGACGGCCCCGGCCCGGCCACCAACCAGGTCCTCGACCTGCTCGCGCAGTACGGCGCGCACGCCACCTTCTGCCAGATCGGCAAGAACGTGATCGCCGACCCGGCCGCCACCAAGCGGATCCTGGCCGAGGGCCACCGCCTGTGCGACCACACCGAGGACCACCCCCAGCCCATGCACACCCAGGCGCACGACAAGCAGGTGGCCGAGATAGGCGACGCCCGCGACGCCATCCTGGCGGCGGGCGGCCCCGGCACCAAGATCACCTGGTGGCGCGCCCCCGGCGGCGACTTCACCGCGGAGAACGTCCAGATCGCCTCCCAGCTCGGCATGAAGTCCCTGGGCTGGTCGGTCGACCCGCGCGACTGGTCCCGCCCCGGCGTCCCCGCCATCGTCTCCACCATCGAGCAGAACGTCCGCCCCGGCTCCGTCGTCCTCATGCACGACGGCGGCGGCGACCGCAGCCAGACCGTGGCCGCCCTCAAGCAGCTCCTCCCCTGGCTCGTCGCCCAGGGCTACACCTTCGACTTCCCCGCCGCCTGACCCACCTCGCCCCACCCGACCCACCTGCCCCGGCCGGGCCCCGTCACGACACGACGGGGCTCGGCCGTTGCCGTCGGCACCGCCCCCCTGCCCCGGACTGGGCCCCGGCGTCGGCCTGCGGTCTCCGGCCGGAGCGAGCAGCGGTGCGGTGGCGGCGATGTTCGGGTGGGCCGTGGCGGGGGCCGGCTCCACCCCACCCCACCCACCCGCCCGGCCGGTCCCCGTCACGACACGTGCGTACGGGGCTCGGCCGTTGCCGTCGGCACCGCCCCCTGACCAGAACTCGCCCCAGCCCCCGACTCGCCCCGGCGTCAGCGTGCGGTCTCCGGCCCGGGCACGGCGGGTGGGGAGGTGCGGCGGGCGGCGACGGCTTCCAGGAGCAGGTCCAGCGCGAACGGGTAGCCGCTGCGTCGCATGTCGGCGGCGAGCAGCGGTGCGGTGGCGGCGATGTTGGGGTGGGTCGTGGCGGGGAGCCGGCTGTAGCCGGCGCGCCAGACATCGGAGTCGGCGTCCTGGGCTGGGGCGGGCATAGCGAGCACGGCCGCGTCCAGGGCCGCGAAGGCGAGGGCCTGGTCGACGAAGGAGTGGTAGATCCGGACCGCTTCGGGGTCGGGGAAGCCGGCCGATCGCAGGATGTCGAGGATGGCTTCGACCGCCGCGGTCTCGTGGGCCCGCCCGGTGGTGCGGTGGGCGGCGAGCAGCGCGGCCTGCGGGTGGGCCTGGTAGGCGGCGTGGATCCGCAGGCCCATCTCGCGCAGGTCGGTCCGCCAGTCGCCGGTGGGGCGGAGGCCGTGCTGGGCGCGGCCGATGAGTTCGTCGGCGACAGCGAGCAGCAGGTCGTCGGTGTTGCGGAAGTACCGGTAGATCGCGCTGGGGTCGGCGCCGAGCGCCGCTCCGAGCCGCCGGACGGTGAGGGCCTGGGCGCCGTGCTGGCCGATCAGGCGCAGGGCGGTCTCGACGATGGCGGGTTCGGAGAGCACCGTGCCCTGTTTGGTCGGCCGTCGGCGCCGGCGCTGCGACTCGGGTACCACTCGCTCGGTCATGGCGGCGAGCTTATGACAACGGCATTGACGTGTGAAGAGCGTCACCGCTTTCATGGCTGCTCTCCGGACCCGGCGCCTCTCCCGGGTCCGCGCATCCCCCAACCTCCCCCACGAGCAAGGCGGTGATCCGATGGCGTCCTCGGTGAAGGATCCGGGCAGCGGCCCGAGAAACAGTGCCAATACCCCCGGTACCGGTATGCGCAGAACCCTCGGCGTGGGCGGCGGCGTCGTCCTCGCCGCGTCCAGTACGGCCGCCACCACCAGCGTCGGCATCGGCCTCGGGCTGATGGCCGGCATCGTCGGCCTGCACCTGCCGGCCCTGATGCTGCTGGCCTTCCTGCCGGTCCTCGCCATCGCCGGCGGGTACGGCCGTCTGGGCCGGGTGGAGCCCGACGCGGGCAGCAGCTACCGCTGGGTCGGCCGCATCCTCAATCCCTGGCTGGGCTTCCTGACCGGCTGGGTGAACACCGTCGGCACGATCGTCTTCATGGCGTACACCACCGCGGTGACCGGTTCGGCGCTGCTCCAACTGGTCGGCCAGACCGGCCTGCACAGCCTCGCCGGGCTCACCCTGGACCCGGACTCGACCGTCCAGTCCACCGCGATCGGCCTGGTGGTGCTGGTGGCGGCCGCGCTGGTCGCGGTCCGCGGCCTGGACCTGGCGGCCCGGCTGCAGAAGTACCTGCTGGTGTTCGAGTACGTGGTGCTGCTGGGCTTCTGCGGCTACGGCCTGTTCGCCGGCGACCAGCCGTTCTCGCTGGACTGGTTCGACCCGTTCGCGATCCCGTCCCCGCAGGCGCTCGCCGAGGGCATGGTGCAGGCGGTGTTCTGCTACTGGGGCTTCGAGTCGGTGTTCAGCATCGGCGAGGAGGTCCGCGACCCGCGCGACGCCTCGCGCAGCGGCTTCGTCGCTCTGACCGTGATGCTGCTGATCTTCTTGCTGGCCGGCACCGCCTTCCAGCGGGTCCTGCCGCTGGACGACCTGGCCGACAACGGCGCCCAGGGGCTCGCCTTCTTCGGTGAGCGCCTGGCCCACCAGCCGCTGGCCGCCCTCCCGTTGGTGGCTCTGTTGTTCTCCGCCGCCGCCTCGTTGCAGGCCTCGGTCATCCCGACCGCGCGCGGCATGTACGCCATGGGCCGCGACCGCACCCTCGGCCCGATCTGGACCCGCCTGCACCCGCGGCACGCCACCCCGGCGGTCGG
The DNA here is from genome assembly GCF_024172095.1 of Kitasatospora cinereorecta. GTDB lineage: Bacteria > Actinomycetota > Actinomycetes > Streptomycetales > Streptomycetaceae > Kitasatospora > Kitasatospora cinereorecta. The sequence goes on from NZ_JAMZDX010000005.1 coordinate 684,318, forward strand.
CACCCTGCTGGTCACCGCGATCGCCGGCGTCCCGGCGCTGCTGTCGGTGGCCATCCCCACGGTGAGCGACCTGATCCTCGCCGCCGTCGACGCGATCGGCATCGTGGTCGCCCTCTACTACGCGCTGACCGCCTTCGCCGCGGCGGTGAGCTTCCGGCACCTGCTGCGCACCGCACCGCTGGAGGGTCTGCGCGCGGTGGTCGCGCCGGTACTCGGCGCGCTGGTCCTGCTGACGGTCGGCGGCTACCTCGCCTGGACCTTCTACGACTCCGCCGACCACTTCGAACTCTCCGCCGACAACGGCTGGTTCGATCTGCTGGTGCCGGCCCTGATGATCGGTTCGGGCCTGCCGGCCGCCGCCTGGGCCCGCTGGGTCCGCAAGTCCCCCTACTTCCTCCCCGAACGCGGCGACGCGCCCGTCGCCGGCAGCACCAACGCCCTGGAGCCCCAGCCATGACCCACGCCGACCTGGTGTTCACCAACGGCCCCGTCCACACCGGCGACCCCGCCCGCACCCGGGCGAGCAGCCTGGCCGTCACCGGTGAGCGGATCACCGCCGTCGGCCACGACGAGGTCCGCGAGCTGATCGGACCGCGCACCGAGGTGGTCGACCTCGCCGGGCGCCTGCTGCTGGCCGGGTTCCAGGACGCGCACGTCCACGCGGTGTACGGCGGCATGGAGCTCGCCGAGTGCGACCTCACCGGCACCGTGGGCGTGGACGACTACCTCGCCCGGATCCGCGACTTCGCCGCCGCCCACCCCGGGCGGACCTGGATCACCGGCAGCGGCTGGTCCCTGGAGAGCTTCGAAGGCGGCCTGCCCACCCGGCAGTTGCTCGACACGGTGGTCCCCGACCGGCCGGTCTACCTGGTCAACCGGGACCACCACGGCGCCTGGGCCAACACCCGGGCGCTGGAACTGGCCGGCCTCAACCGCACCACCCCCGACCCCGCCGACGGCCGGATCGAACGCGAAGGCGACGGCACCCCCAGCGGCGTCCTCCAGGAGGGCGCCACCGCCCTGGTCGCCCGCCTGGTCCCGGAGAGCACCGCCGCCGACCGGCTGGCCGGCCTGCTGCGCGCGCAGACGCTGCTGCACTCGCTCGGCATCACCGGCTGGCAGGACGCCCTGCTCGGCGTCTTCAACGGCCAGCCGGACCCCTCGGACGCCTACCGGGCCGCCGCCCTCGACGGCACCCTGACCGCCCGGGTCACCGGCGCCCTCTGGTGGGACCGCGACCGCGGCGCCGACCAGATCCCCGAACTGGTCAGCCGACGGGCCGAGTTGAGCCACGGCCGGTTCCGGGCCGGCTCGGTCAAGATCATGCAGGACGGTATCGCCGAGAACTTCACCGCCGCCCTGACCAGCCCCTACCTGGACGGCTGCGGCTGCGCCACCGGCAACACCGGCCTCAGCTTCGTCGACCCGGTCGCCCTGCGCGAGCACGTCACCGCGCTGGACGCGCTCGACTTCCAGGTCCACTTCCACGCCCTCGGCGACCGCGCCGTCCGCGAGGCCCTGGACGCGATCGAGGCCGCCCGCACCGCCAACGGCCGCCGCGCCACCCGGCACCACCTCGCCCACCTGCAGATCGTCCACCCCGACGACATCACCCGGTTCGCCCGGCTCGGCGCCATCGCCAACATCCAGCCGCTCTGGGCCGCCCACGAACCGCAGATGGACGAACTCACCATCCCCTTCCTCGGCCCCGAACGGGCCGCCTGGCAGTACCCCTTCGGCTCCCTGCTGCGGGCCGGCGCCACCCTCGCCGCCGGCAGCGACTGGCCGGTCAGCAGCCCCGACCCGCTCGCCGGCATCCACGTCGCCGTCAACCGCGCCGAACCCGGCGCGACCGACGGCCGGATCTTCCTGCCCGAACAGCGCCTCGACCCCGCCACCGCGATCGCCGCCTACACGGCCGGATCCGCCCACGTCAACGGCCACGACGACGCCGGCGTCCTGCGCCCCGGAGCCCTCGCCGACCTGGTGGTCCTCGACCGCGACATCCTCACCGCCCCCGCCGAGGCCATCGCCGACACCGGCGTCGAAGGCACCTGGGTCGGAGGCCGCCTGGTCCACCACCGCTGACCCCCGGCGCCCCCTCGGGCCGACCGGCGCACGCCCTCCCCGCCGATCAGCCCGCCGGGTCCCACCCGCCCTGGAACAGCGCCAGCTCCCACAGGTCCGGCTCCCCCGCCGGCCACCCCGGAACGGCGCGGGCCAATTGCTCGGCCGCGGCGTGCATCCACCGCAGGTAGACCTCGTACCGGTGCGCCGTCCACCCGGTGTCGGACCACGTCCAGCGCGCGACCTCGCCGGCCGACGGCAGCGCGGCCTCGGTACCGACCCGGGTGGCCCGGGCCCGCAGCACCCGGGCCACCCGCTGATCGAGAATCAGCGCCGAGAACCCGGGAGCCGGCCCGAGCGCCCGGTCGACGAAGTACAGGTACTTGGTGAAGAACGCCGGACCGAGCCCCTTCACCGCCCGGTCCACCTCCCGGTACGCCGCCACCGCCCCGCGGTCGAGCAGCGTCCCGGCGGCCCGGGCCAGCCGGTCCTCCGTCCGCGGTTCGGCGAGGATCCGCCCGAGCCGGTGCGGGCCGTACCCCGTCCGCCCCTGCCCCCACACGTACGACGCCACCAGCGCCTCGGCCCACGCGCCGCGGCCCGCCGCCGCCCCGACGGCCGCCACCACCTGCGCCCGGCTCACCACGGCCGTCCCGCTCCCGGTCCGCGCCGCGAAGCCGCCCGGCCACGGGCCGATCGCCGCCCACCGCGCGGGCAGGTACCGCACCCCGTGCCCGTCGGCGCCGCCGGTCCCCGCGCCGGACCGGGCCAGCCAGTCCGCGGCGGCCTGCACGGCCTGCGGCGGCAGCATCCGGCGCGCCATCTCCGCGTCCAGCGCGTCCGCGACGTCCTGTCTCCCCATCAGCGGCCCCTCCCCGCCGAAGCATCCCACCGCACCGCCGCCACCGTCCCCGGAACCACCCGCAAACGCGCGGCTACCGCAGGGGCCAGCGCGGGTCGATGGTGGCGGCCGGGTCCTTGCGGCGGAGCCACGCCTGGAGGCTCTCGGCCCAGTCGCGGTGCCAGCCGACCTGCCGGTCGTGCAGGTCGTCGGGGCCGAGGTTGCCCGCCTGGTGCGGGTAGCGCTCGCCGAGGGCGACGGCGACCCGGACGGCGGCGAGGGCGTCACTGCCGGCGTGGTGGGCGTCGGTGAGTTCGACGCCGTACACCTCGCAGACCCGCTGCAGGGTGCGCGAGCCCTTGCGGTACTTGTCGACGGCGCGGTCGATGACCATCGCGTCGAGGACCGGCCCGACCCGCCCGCCGAGCCGATCGGCGAGGGTCGGACGGCCGTGACGGCGGAGTTCGGCGTCGAGCAGCGACAGGTCGAACGCCGCGTTGAAGGCGACCACCGGTCGGCCGAGGGCGAGCTGCCCGCACAGCGTCCGGGCTATCTCCTCCACCGCCTCGGCGGCCGGCCGGCCGCGCTCACGGGCGTAGGCGTCGCCGATGCCGTGGATGGCGGTGGCCTCCGCGGGTATCGGCACGCCGGGGTCGAGCAGCCAGTTGGCGGTGGACTCGAGCCGGCCGCCGACGGTCTCCACCAGGGCGGCGGTGACGATCCGGGACTCCTCCGGGTCGGTGCCGGTGGTCTCCAGGTCGAATCCGACCAGTGGCCCCTTCCACCAGGTCATTGGGCGTGTCCTTCCGTCAGTCCGCCGCGATGGGGACCATCATCGCGTGCGGCAGTGACAACCCCGACGGCGGGCGTTCCGGCTGCGGGCTCAGCCGCCGGTCCCGCCGGCGGCGAGCAGCGTCCGGCCGTACCAGTCGGCGGCGTCGGCGATGCCCGGCAGGACGAAGAAGTAGCCGCCGCCGGTGACGGTCAGGTAGTCGGCCAGCGGCTCGCCGACCAGCCGCCGCTGCATGGTCTCGAACTGCCGGGCGAGGTCCTGGTTGTAGCAGCAGAACAGCAGGCCCATGTCGAGGGTCCCGTCACGGTCGACGCCCCGGTCGTAGTTGTACGCGCGGCGCAGCAGCAGGGAGTCGTCGGTGTCGGCGGTGCGCGGGTTGGCCAGCCGGATGTGGGCCCGGCGCGGGGTGACCAGGCCGTCCGGGTCCTTGGTGTAGTCGGGCAGGTCGGTTTCGAGCAGGCCGTCGAGGGGCGCGCCGGTGTCGCGGCGGCGGCCGATGATCCGTTCCTGGGTCTCGACCGGGAGGTTCTCCCACGCCTCCACCCGCATCCGGATGGTCCGCAGCACCTGGTACGTCCCGCCGCCCGCCCACGCGGGCTCGCCGCCGCCGTCGGCGACCCACACCACCCGGTCCATCCGGCGCTCGTCGGCGGTGTCGGGGTTGACGATCCCGTCCTTGAAGCCCATCAGGTTGCGCTGGGCGCCGTCCGGGCGGGCCTCGTTGCGGAAGCCGTCCAGCCGCCAGCGGGGGCGCAGCGCCCCGTTCGCCGCCCGGACGACGTCGAGCAGGGCATGCAGCACGGTGTCGCGGCTGTCGGCGCAGATCTGCAGCGAGAGGTCGCCGCCGGTCTCGGCCGGGCGCAGCCGGTCGCCGCGGAACGCTGGCATCGGGCCCAGCCGGACGGGCTTCGCCGCGCCGAGGCCGTACCGGTCGTCGAACAGGGACGCGCCGACCCCGACCGTGAGGGTGAGGTTGTCGGCGGGCACGCTCGGCCCGACCACGCCGTTGTCGGCGGGTCCGTCGGCGGGCGGGGTGCCGCCCGCGGTGAGGAAGCGGGCGCGGTCGGTGACAGTGCGCAGCAGCGTCTCCAACCCGGCCCGGCCCCTGGCCCGGACGTCGAACGCGGCGAACGCGGCGAACCCGGCGGCGGGGGTGGTGATACCCGCCTGCCGCGCGCCGTGGAAGGGGACGGTACGGCGGGGCCCGGGGTGCTCGGCCGTTGCCGCGACCGCGACCGCGACCGCCGGTGTCGCGGCGCCGACCGTCAGGGCCGCGCCCGCGCCGACCGCCGCTCTGACGAATCCGCGCCGCCCGAAGGCGAACGGGCAGGAGCCGGCAGCGGCGGTCTGTGCAGTCATCGGGCGGCCTTCCGGTTCGGGAGCGGTACGACGATCACATCCGCTTCCTACCAGCCGCCCCGCCACCGCGCCGCGCGCCACATCCCTCCGCACACGACCAACCGCCCGGTATGCCTAACCGCCGGGCCACCGCTTGTCTTCAGGGGCGCGGGGAACTGCGCGACAAACCACCCACCACCCGCAGTCGCCTTGCGTCCCGAGCCCACTCCCAGGGTCGGCGCACCAACGCCAGGCACCCATTCCCGTGGTCGGCCTCGCTGTTCCCCGAGCCCCTGGTGGTGCGCCGACGTCGCAGAGTGGCCTAGGACACCGCGCGGGAGTCCGCCCAGACGCCCTCGAACTCCTCGCGGTAGACCTCCAGGAGTCCCGGTTCCTGGTCGGTGGAGGCGCCGCGCAGGACGAGGGCCGGGGATTCGATGCCGCGGGCGCGGCGGAGGTAGGGCTGGACGACGCCGAGGTCCGAGGAGCGGCGGCGGCCGCCGCCGGGGCCGGCGACGCGGGGGCCCTCGACCAGGTAGGCGGTGAAGCGGGGCATCTCGTCGAAGACCCGGATCTCGAAGCCGCCGGGGTCGCGGAGCCGGGCCCGCACCCGCCGGACGTGCATGATGTTCATCTCGATCGAGCGGCCCAGTTCGCCGCGCCCGAGGCCGAGTTCGCGTTCGCGCCGGCGCACCGCGCTGCTCGCCGGGTTGAGGAAGAGCAGCCGGACCCGGCACCCTTCGCTGGCGAGCCGGACGAGTCGCTTGCCGGTGTAGTTCTGGCACAGCATGCCGAGTCCGATCCCGACGGCGTCGAGTCGGCGGGCGCCGTCGAGCAGGTCCTCGACGGGCAGGTCGCGCTGGAGGCGGACCCGGTCGGCGTGGACGGCGACGACGTCGGCGTAGCGTCCGGCGACGAGTTCCTCGACGACGTCGGCGGGCAGGCCGCCGTGGCTGCCGTCGAGCAGGGCGAGGAGTCGGGCGGCGGCCCGCTCGGTCTGGTCGAGGACGGTCTGGGAGAGGCTGCGGTTGCGGGAGACGACGTGGCGGGCGACCTCGAGTTCGTCGAGGGCCATCTCGACCTCGCGGCGGTCGACCAGGTAGGGCTCGAAGCAGGGCCAGTGCTGGACCATGAGTTCGCGCAGCTGGGGCAGGGTGAGGAAGACGAGCGGGTCGTCGTCGGCGGGGTCGAGGAGGTAGCCCTTGCGGCGGCTGACCTCGCGGACGGCGCCGGCCCGGTGGACCCATTCCTCGCCGGCGGGGCCGGCGGCGGCGATGACCCAGTCCTCGCCGTGGGCGGGGGCGTAGACGGGGCGGAGGATCTCGTCGACGAGGGCGCGCAGGCGCTGTTCGACCAGGTTGAGCCAGACGTAGGCGCGGCCGGCGAGGCGGACCCGGCGGTAGGCGCCTTCCCACTCGCCGGGGGCCCAGGCGAGGGCGGGTCCGTCGACCGGGCCGCCCTGGCCGGGCAGCGGGCCGCGGCCGGGGCTGCCAGGCCGGATCACCAGGGTGGGCGCCTCGCTGCGCGGGCCGAGGGGACCGTGGGGACCGAGCACGCCGTGCGGGCCGAGCGGACCGTGGGGGCCCTGCGGGCCGATCGGGCCGAGGGGACCGAGCGGATCGGGGCCGTCGGGACCGCCGCCCCTGCCGCCGGCGGGGAACCCCATGCGCTACCTCACCTCTCGCCCGCCCGCCCCCGTCGGGGGTGACGGCACGTCCACTGACACAGTCTCAACCATGGCGGGCCTGGCAGAGCCTGTATCCGCATGGGCTCCGGGTACGGCGCCCCGGACGATCAAGGGTATCGCCCGGCGCGCGCGGGCGGCAGTCGTTGGCGGCAGCGACCCGGCGCGGTTCGACCGGTGCGCCCCCGGCCCGTCGACACGCCGTCACCGGGCGGTCACCGGGACGCCACGGACACCCGTTCGGGCGAACAAGTGGCAAATGGGCGCAGTCTTCGGCCGGGCGCCGGGGAGTATGCGACATGTGCCGTACGTCACGCCGCGCACGGGGCGCACATGTTCGGGCGCTGCGCCGGGAAGTCCCGGGTGGAGTGCCGGTTCCCGTCTGCCACAGGGAAGTTGAGGTCACATGCAGGTCTGGCCAGGGCAGCCGTACCCGCTCGGTGCCACGTACGACGGGGCCGGTACCAACTTCGCCGTGTTCTCCGAGAGCGCGGACCGGATCGAGCTCTGCCTGATCGGCGAGGACGGTTCGGAGACCGCCGTCGAGCTGCGGGAGACCGACGCCTTCGTCCGGCACGCCTACCTGCCGGGGGTGCAGCCGGGCCAGCGGTACGGATTCCGGGTGCACGGACCGTTCAACCCCGGCCTGGGGCAGCGGCACAACAGCGCCAAGCTGCTGCTGGACCCGTACGCGAAGGCGATGAGCGGCCACATCGACTGGGACGAGTCGGTGTACGGCTACCACTTCGGCGCGCCGGAGCGCCGCAACGACCTGGACTCGGCGCCGCACACCATGCACTCGGTGGTGATCAACCCGTACTTCGACTGGGGCACCGACCGGCCGCCGCGCACCGACTACCACCGCACGGTGCTGTACGAGGCCCATGTGAAGGGCCTGACCCGGCTGCACCCGGGCATCCCGGAGGAGATCCGGGGCACCTACGCGGGTCTGGCGCACCCGGCGGTGATCGAGCACCTGGCCAAGCTGGGGGTGACCGCGATCGAGCTGATGCCGGTGCACCAGTTCGTCCGCGACCACCGGCTGCGGGACCTGGGCCTGTCCAACTACTGGGGCTACAACACCATCGGCTTCTTCGCCCCGCACTCCTCGTACTCCTCCCACGGCGACCGCGGCCAGCAGGTGCAGGAGTTCAAGTCGATGGTGAAGGCGCTGCACGCGGCCGGGATCGAGGTGATCCTGGACGTGGTCTACAACCACACCGCCGAGGGCAACCACCTGGGCCCGACGCTCTCCTTCCGCGGTCTGGACAACGTCTCGTACTACCGGCTGGCCAAGGACCAGCGGTTCTACGAGGACACCACCGGCACCGGCAACAGCCTGCTGATGCGCAGCCCGCACGTGCTTCAGATGATCATGGATTCGCTGCGCTACTGGGTCACCGAGATGCATGTGGACGGCTTCCGCTTCGACCTGGCGGCCACCCTGGCCCGGCAGTTCCACGAGGTGGACCGGCTGTCCTCGTTCTTCGACCTGGTGCAGCAGGACCCGGTGGTCTCCCAGGCCAAGCTGATCGCCGAGCCGTGGGACCTCGGCGAGGGCGGCTACCAGGTCGGCAACTTCCCACCGCTGTGGACCGAGTGGAACGGCATGTACCGGGACACCGTCCGCGACCTGTGGCGGGGCGAGACCGCGATGCTGGCCGAGTTCGGCTCGCGCCTGACCGGCTCCTCCGACCTCTACCAGGACGACGGCCGCCGCCCGATCGCCTCGATCAACTTCGTCACCTGCCACGACGGCTTCACCCTGCGCGACCTGGTCTCCTACAACGAGAAGCACAACGAGGCCAACCGCGAGGACAGCCGGGACGGCGAGTCCTTCAACCGGTCCTGGAACTGCGGGGCGGAGGGCGAGACCGACGACCCCGGGGTCACCGAGCTGCGCGCCCGCCAGCAGCGCAACTTCATCGCCACCCTGATGCTCTCCCAGGGCGTGCCGATGCTCTCCCACGGCGACGAGCTGAGCCGCACCCAGCAGGGCAACAACAACGCCTACTGCCAGGACGGCGAGCTGACCTGGGTGCACTGGCCCGAGGGCCCGGGGCCGGAGGCCGAGCTGCTGGAGTTCACCCAGGGGATGATCTGGCTGCGCCGCGACCACCCGGTGTTCCGGCGCCGGCGCTTCTTCCACGGCCGCCCGGTGTCCGGGACGCACGACGACCTCACCGACATCGCCTGGTTCACCCCGTCCGGCGAGGAGATGACCAAGCAGGACTGGCTCACCAGCTACGCCAAGTCGCTGACCGTCTTCCTCAACGGCAACGCCATCTCCGAGCCGGACCGGCGCGGCGGGAAGATCGTCGACGACTCCTTCCTGCTGATGTTCAACGCCCACTCCGAGCCGCTGGAGTTCACCGTCCCGGCCGGCCACGGCGAGGCCTGGGTGGTGGTGGTCGACACCACGCTGGCGACGCTGCCCGCACCGGGCACCGGCAGCCGGGTGAAGGCGGGCGACAGCCTGTGGCTCCCGGACCGCTCGCTGATGGTGCTCCAACGTCCCGCCTGACCGGGCCGAGCCCGGGTGCTCCTCCGATCGGCCCAGTCCAAGGCCATACCGGACGGGTCCGCCGGGTAGGCATGAGGGCATGACCCCCGCCGCCGCCCGACCTCCGACGGCCAGCTACCGGCTGCAGCTCCAGCCGGGCTTCAGCCTGCACGACGCCGAGCGCGCGGTGCCCTACCTGGCCGCCCTCGGCGTCTCCCACCTGCACCTGTCCCCGCTGCTGGAGGCCGCGCCCGGCTCCACCCACGGGTACGACACCGTCGACCACACCCGGATCAGCGAGCAGCTCGGCGGCGAGGCGGCCCTGCGCTCGCTGGCCGCCGAGGCGCACCGGCACGAGCTGCGCCTGATCGCCGACGTGGTGCCCAACCACATGGCGCTGCCCGTCCCCGAGCGGCTGAACCAGCCGCTCTGGCAGGTGCTGAAGGACGGCCCCGACTCGCCCTACGCCGCCTGGTTCGACATCGACTGGACGGCGCAGCCCGGCCCGGTCGACGCCCCCGAGCGCGGCCGGCTGCTGCTGCCGCTGCTCGGCGACCGGCTCGGCGCCGTGCTCGACCAGCTCACCGTGGAGGGCGACACCCTCCGCTACCACGAGCACGCCTTCCCGCTGCGGCCCGGCACCGAGGCCTTCCCGCTGCCCGAGCTGCTGGAGCGGCAGTGGTACCGGCTGTCCTGGTGGAAGCTGGCCGACGGGGAGCTGAACTACCGGCGCTTCTTCACCGTCAACGAGCTGATCGCGGTCCGGATGGAGGTGCCGGAGGTCTTCGAGGCCACCCACGCCGTCCTGCTGCGGCTGCACGCCGACGGCGTGCTGGACGGCTTCCGGATCGACCACCCGGACGGCCTCGCCGACCCGCGCGGCTACCTGCGCCGGCTCGCCGAGGCCACCGGCGGCGCGTACACGGTGGTGGAGAAGATCCTCACCGGCGAGGAGCGACTGCCCGCCGACTGGCCGTGCGCGGGCACCACCGGCTACGACGCGCTGCGCCGGATCGACGGGGTGCTGACCGACCACGCCGGCGCCGAGCGGCTGGTCGCCGCCTACCAGCGCGACGTCGCCGACCGGACCGACGCCGCCGGGGCCGCCCGCCAGGGCCGGGCCGAGCTGACCGCGCCCGGCGGGGAACTGGCCGCCGAGACCGACCGGCTGGTCCGGCTCGCCACCCGGATCTGCGCCGCCGAACCCGCGCTGGCCGACCACCCGGCGCTGGACCTGCGCCGGGCGCTGACCGAGCTGCTCACCGACCACCCGGTGTACCGGCCGTACGTGGTGCCCGGCGAGAGCGCCCCGGCGGAGGCCGTCGCCCACCTGGGCGAGGCCGCGCCCGGGGACGCCACCGGGCGGCTGCTGCGCGACCTGGCGCTCGGGCGCCTCGGCCGCGGCGACGCCAAGGACGAGTTCTGCGTCCGCTTCGCCCAGACCGCGTCGGCGGTGGCCGCCAAGGGCGTCGAGGACACCGCCTTCTACCGCTGGAACGCCCTGCTCAGCCTGAACGAGGTCGGCGGGCAGCCCGGCCACCCCGGGGTGACCCCGGCCGACTTCCACCGCTGGTGCGCCGAGCGCGAGGAGCACTGGCCGGGCGCGATGACCGCACTGTCCACCCACGACACCAAGCGCAGCGCCGACGCCCGGGCCCGGCTCGCCGTCCTCGCCGAGTTGCCCGAGGCGTGGGCGGCCGAGTGCGCCGCCTGGACGACTGCCGCCGGACCCTGCCCGGACCGGCCGACCGCCTGGCTGCTGTGGCAGACCATGGTCGCCTCGTGGCCGGCCTCGGCCGAGCGGCTGGTCGGGGTGGCCCTCAAGTCGGCCCGCGAGGCCAAGCGCCGCACCTCCTGGGCCGAACCCGACGAGCGCTACGAGCACTGGCTGACCGAGTACGTCCGCGGCGCCCTGGCCAACCCCGGGCTCTCCCCGCGGATCGCCGGATTCGTCCAGCTGCTGGCGCCGTTCGCCCGCAGCAACACCCTGGCCGCGGCCCTGCTCCAGCTCACCGTGCCCGGCGTGCCCGACCTCTACCAGGGCAGCGAGGAGCCGCTGTACACCCTGGTCGACCCCGACAACCGGGCTCCGGTCGACCTCGGCGCGCTCGCCGTCCGGCTCACCGACTCCCCCGCCGACCGCTCGGACGACCTGGCCCGGGAGAAGCTCCACCTGACCACCACCGCCCTGCACCTGCGCCGCACCCACCCGTTCGGTCCGTACCGGCCGATCACCGCGACCGGGCCCTCGGCCGACCACCTGCTCGCCCTCGGCCGCGGCGAGAAGCTGATCGCCGCCGCCACCCGGCTCCCGTACGGGCTGCACCGGGCCGGCGGCTGGCGCGACACGGTGCTGGAACTGCCGCCCGGCCGCTGGACCGACCAGCTCACCGAACGCCACTTCCTGGCCGGCCCGGTGGAGGTCTCGTACCTGCTCGGCCGCTACCCGGTCGCCCTGCTGACGGAGGTCTCGTGACGAGCTACCAGGTCTGGGCCCCGGACGCGGTGGTGGTGGAGGTGGAGGTCGGCGCCATTCCCTACCCAATGGCCCGGGTGCCGGACCGGCCCGGCTGGTGGCAGGGCGAGGCCCCCGACGGCGACTACGGCTTCCGCCTCGGCGGCGGCCGCGCCCTGCCCGACCCGCGCTCCGCCCACCAGCCCGACGGCCCCGACGGGCTGAGCCGACCGGTCGACCACGCCGCCTTCCGCTGGTCCGACACCCCCTGGCACGGCCGTCCGCTGCCCGGCGCCGTCGTGTACGAGCTGCACATCGGCACCTTCACCCCCGACGGCACCTTCGACGGCGCCGCCGACCGCCTCGACCACCTGGTCGACCTCGGCGTCGACTTCGTCGAGCTGATGCCGGTCTGCCCCTTCCCCGGCCGCTACGGCTGGGGCTACGACGGCGTCTCGCTCTGGGCCGTCCACGAGCCGTACGGCGGGCCGGACGGCCTCAAGCGCTTCGTCGACGCCTGCCACCGCCGGGGCCTCGGCGTGATCCTCGACGTCGTCCACAACCACCTCGGCCCCTCCGGCAACTACCTCCCCGCCTTCGGCCCGTACTTCACCGACCGGCACCACACCCCCTGGGGCTCCGCCGTCAACCTCGACGCCCCCGGTTCCGACGAGGTCCGCGCCTACCTGATCGGCAGCGCCCTCGCCTGGCTGCGCGACTACCGGATCGACGGCCTGCGGCTCGACGCCGTGCACGCCCTGGTCGACCACCGGGCGCTGCCCTTCCTCGAGGAACTCGCCACCGCCGTCGACGACCTGGCCGCCGCCACCGGCCGCCCGCTGTTCCTGATCGCCGAGTCCGACCTCAACGACCCGCGCACCACCACCCCCCGCCAGGCCGGCGGCACCGGCCTGACCGCCCAGTGGAGCGACGACTTCCACCACGCCCTGCACGCCCTGCTCACCGGCGAATCCCAGGGCTACTACGGCGACTTCGCCACCGACCCGTACGCCGCCGTCGCCCGCACCCTGACCCGCGGCTTCTTCCACGACGGCACCCGGTCCTCCTTCCGCGACCGCCACCACGGCCGACCCTTCCCCCCGGCGTACGGGCACCGGCTGCTCGGCTACGCCCAGACCCACGACCAGGTCGGCAACCGGGCCACCGGCGACCGCCTCTCCGCCACCCTCTCCCCCGGCCGGCTCGCCGCCGCCGCGGCCCTGGTGCTCACCTCGCCCTTCACGCCGATGCTGTTCATGGGCGAGGAATGGGGCGCCACCACCCCCTGGCAGTACTTCACCGACCACACCGACCCCCGGCTCGCCGACGCCGTCCGCCAGGGCCGGCGGCGGGAGTTCGCCGAGCACGGCTGGCGCGCGGAGGACGTCCCCGACCCGCAGGCCAGGGCCACCGTCCTCGGCTCCGTCCTCGACTGGACCGAACCCGCCCGCGAGCCCCACGCCGCACTCCTCGACTGGTACCGGCGCTTGATCCGCCTCCGCCGCGACCACCCCGAACTGATGGCCGGCGACCTCGGCTCGGTGACGGTCGACCACGACGCGGAGCACGGCCGCCTCACCGTCCACCGCGGCCCCTACCGCCTCATCGTCCGCCTCGGCGGCACCGAACCCCTCGCCGTCCCCCTCGACGCCACCTACACCGGCACAATGGCCCTCTTCGGCGACTGCTGGCCCGGCACCGACGACACCCTCTACCTCGCCCCCGACTCCACCGCCCTGATCCGCGTGGACCGTTAGCCGTATCAGAGAACCTTTGCCCCGTTGATGGGTGGACTGCCGAGGTGAGCGCGCGTCCGCCGGCCAGGACGACATCGTGACCTGGCCGCTTCCTCGGGATCGATCTCAGGGGGCGCCGAAGGCGCGCTCCAGGGCCGTCCGGCGCCGATGCCGCGGAAGTCACCGGTGTGAGGCGCCGCTTGCGCGAACTCGCCACCGTCGAGCAGCAGGCCGAACGTCTGACACTCGCTTCGGCCGCCTTCCTCACGCCACCCGGAATCCCCGCGGCCGCTCCGACTCCAGGACAGCCGCTCGGCGGCGATTCACCCACCGCGGCGAGTGTCGCCGAAGCCCTCGTAGACCTCGCTGAGGCCGGGCTCACGGTCTCCACCGTGTGGATGCCCGTTGCAGCCGAACACTTGGAGAAGGCGATGGATTGGATCGCGTCCGAGGTCATGCCACGGCTCGCCTGATACAGGGTCTCGCCCGGTTCGATCAGACTGCCGCGCCGAGAGGACGTCCCCCGGCGGATGCCGCTGGGCGTGACCGGAACGAGTCGAGTGCGAGTCCCGAGCCCCCGAAAGCATCACCACACGTACTCGGAAATCCGCGCCCGGAGGGCGGTTGCGTCGAGCCCGTACGCCGCGAGGTGCTCCGGGATGGAGCCGAAGTGGCGGTGCTCCTCCTTGGGGACGCCGAGTGCGAGCACGCGGTGCGGCAGGTCGGCGAGCGCGTCGTGGGCGGCGGTGGCGGAGGTGCCGGCGAGGTACGGCTCGACCAGGACGACGTCGGCGCGCTCGCCGATCGCGGCGCGCAGCCCGGCGGCGTCGAACGGTCGCACGGTGGCGGCGTACAGCACCGTCACGTCCATGGTCTCGGTCGCGGCGAGGACGGCGTCCAGCATCGGCCCCACCGCGAGCACCACGCCGCGGCTGCCTTCCCGCACTCGGGTGAAGCGGCCGGGGACGACCGGTACGGGGTGCTCGTTGCGGTGGGCGGAGAGTCGCACGTAGGCGAGGCTGTCGCCGTCGGCGGCGGCGTGCCGCAGCAGGGTTTCGGCCTCGTCGGGGTGGCCGGGGACGTGGACGGTCCAGCCGGGCAGGGTGTCGAGCAGGGCGACGTCGCCGGGCGCCATGTGGGTGCGGCCGCCGGCGGGCCAGTCGTAGGAGCCCGCGGCGCTCACCAGGACCGCGCCGACGCCCTGGTGGACCAGGTCCAACTTGACCTGTTCCCAGGGGCGTTCGATGAGGAAGCTGGCGAAGGTGTGGGCGATCGGGCGCATGCCGGTGAGGGCGAGTCCGCCGGCGGTGCCGATCAGCAGCTGTTCGCGGATGCCGACATTGACGACCCGGTCGGGGTGGCGGGCGGCGGCGGGGGCGAAGGCGTCCACCCCGATGTCGGCGAGGACGAGCGCGAGGCGGGGGTCGTGGTCGAGCAGGTCGGTGGTGACGGCGGCGAAGCGCTCGCGCATGGTGTCCATCAGGCGTTCCTCATCCAGAAGTCAGAAGGGGCGAGCGGGTTCAGGCAGCGGTCTTGGGTTCGACCCGCGCGACCACGGCGTGCGGGCGGCCCGGGTGGGGTGCGGTGAAGGCGCGGTGGAGGGCGTCGTGGTCGCGGCCGTCGACCGTCTCGGTGGACCAGCCCTCGGCGGCGAAGCGGGCGGCCATGCCGCCGCGCCAGCCGTGCGTGGCGGAGGAGTTGTCGATGGCGACCACGTGCAGCCGGTCGAGGCCGTAGGCGCCGGCGAAGGCGACGGCCTCGTGGTTGCTGCCCTCGTCGAACTCGGCGTCGCCGATGAGCACCCACACAGCGGGGTCGGTGAGCCCCTGGGCGCGCAGGCCGAGCGCCGTGCCGACGGCGAGTGGCAGGCCGTGGCCGAGGGAGCCGGAGGAGATCTCGGCGCCGGGCACCAGCAGCCGGTCCGGGTGGTGGCCGAGCGGGGAGTCGTAGGAGCCGAAACTGGGGAGCAGTTCGGCCGGGAGGAAGCCCTTGGCGGCGAGGACGGCGTAGTAGGCCATCGGGCCGTGGCCCTTGGAGAGCAGGAAGCGGTCGCGGTCCTGCCGGTCGGCGGTCTCGGGGGTGACCCGCAGCACCCGGTCGTAGAGCACCCACAGGGCGTCGAGGGTGGAGGTGGCGGCCGGTCCGTGCTTCTCGTCGCCGGTCATCAGCGCCATCAGTCGGGGCAGGTCCAAGAAGCCGTACGGGACGGCCGGGGTCTCGGTGGTCATGTCCAAGAGCGTGCAACTTGAAGTCGACTTCAAGTCAAGCGCTATCCTGGCGTGCCATGGGAATCGGCCGGCACGACCTGCTCACCATCGGACAGCTCGCGGAGCGCAGCGGACTGGCCACCTCGGCGCTGCGCTACTACGAGAAGCTGGGGCTGATCCACGCCGACCGCACCACCGGCAACCAGCGCCGGTTCGCCCGCTCGACGCTGCGCCGGGTCGCGTTCGTCCGGGCCGCGCAGCAGGTCGGGCTGTCCCTGGAGGAGGTCCGCACCGCGCTGGACCGACTGCCGCACGACCGGGCGCCGAGCCACCAGGAGTGGAACGCGGTGGCCATCGCGTGGCAGCGCAGGATCGACCGTCAGATCGCCGAACTGGAACTGATGAAGCGGAAGTTGACGGGTTGCATCGGCTGCGGCTGCCTGTCGCTGACCCGCTGTGCGCTGTACAACGCCGAGGACCGGGCGGCCCAGGCCGGTCCGGGCGCCCGGTACCTGCTGACCCGCGATCCGGCGAGCGGTCCGGAGCCCCTGCCGTCCGCAGAGTGACCTCGCACACCTCCCCTCCCGTCTATGCTGCCCGGAGAGCGTCCGCGGCCCACGGGGGATCAGATGACCGACCATCAGAATGTCTCGCTCGACTGGATGACGGCGGAGGGGGAGCCGCAGCCGTCCGCCGACCTGAAGCCGGAGATACCCCACCCCGCCCGGATGTACGACTACTACCTGGGCGGCAAGGACAACTTCCCCGCCGACCGGGAGGCGGCCGAGCAGGTCATGGCGCTCAGCCCGCTGGTGCGGATCAGCGCCCTGGCCAACCGCTCGTTCCTGCAGCGGGCGGTCCGGCACCTCGCCGAGGCGGGCGTGCGGCAGTTCCTGGACGTCGGCACCGGCATCCCGACCGCGGGCAACACCCACGAGATCGCCCGGCAGGTGGCGCCCGGCGCCCGGGTCGCCTATCTGGACAACGACCCGATCGTGCTGGTCCACGGCCGCGCCCTGCTGGCCGGTGCGGGCGAAGGCGGGGTGTCGGTGATCCACGCCGACCTGCGCGAGCCCAAGGCGATCCTCGCCACCCCCGAGGTGCGCGAACTCATCGAGCTGGACCAGCCGGTGGCGCTGCTGCTGTTCGCCATCCTGCACTTCATCGACGAGGCCGACGACCCGTACGAGATCGTCCGCACCCTGGTCGACGCGCTGCCCTCGGGCAGCTACCTGGCCCTGTCGCACGGCACCGCCGACTTCTCCACGCCGGAGCAGGCGGCCAAGGGCCCGGCCATCTACCGCAACGCGACCGCGCAGCTCACCATGCGCACCCGCGAGCAGGTGCTGCGCTTCTTCGAGGGCCTGGAGCTGGTGGAGCCCGGTCTGGTCACCGCCCCGCTCTGGCGGCCCGACGAGGCGCCGCAGGACAGCGACGCCCAGGTCGGCATCTGGGCGGGCATCGGCCGCAAGCCCTGACCGGGCCCGCTCCGACCCGGCCCGCCACGCTCTGCGGCCCGCACCCGGCTGCGATCATGGCGGCATGGCACACATCTCGCTGACCGCCCTGCTCGTCGCCGACTACGACGAGGCGATCGCCTTCTACGTGGACGCGCTCGGCTTCGAACTGCGCGAGGACTCCCCGCGTCCCGGCGGCGGACGCTGGGTGGTGGTCGCCCCGCGCGGCTCCACCGAGACGGGTCTGCTGCTGGCCCGTCCGTCCCAGCCCGAGCAGGTGGCCAGGATCGGCGACCAGACCGGCGGCCGGGTCGGCCTGTTCCTCACCACCGAGGACTTCGCCGCCGACCACCGCCGGATGGTCGCGGCCGGGGTGGAGTTCGCGGAGGAGCCGCGGCACGAGCCGTACGGCACGGTCGCGGTCTTCGCCGACCTGTACGGCAACCGCTGGGACCTCATCCAGCCAGCGGGCTGAACCCGGCGGACCGGCCCGCGGACGGACCTACGGACAAGCCATCCGGCCGGCCGCCGTCCAGGAGTCGCACCAGCAGGGCGGCCGGCCCGTCCGGCAGGCTGCCGTGGACCAGTTCGGTCCGGTGCACCAGCCGCGGGCTGCGCAGCGGTACGGCGGCGACGTCCGCGGCGCCGGCGGCGGCCGTGGCGGGCAGCAGGGCGAGGCCGTGGCCGGCCGCCACCAGAGCCAGCAGGCCGCGCACCTCGCCGCCCCGGTAGCGGGCGGCGGCCCGGAAGCCGTCTGTGCCGGCCACCGTCCGCAGCCGGTCCAGGTCCATGGCGACGTCCGGCGCGTCCAGCCAGCGCGCGTCCGCCAGGTCGGCGAGGGCGAGTCCGGGGCGACGGGCCAGCGGGTGGGCGGCCGGGAGGGCGACGGCGAGCGGCTCCTCGGCGACCGCGACGGTGACCAGCGGTCCGGCGTCCGGCAGGGCCAGCGGGTCGCTCGGCGCGGCCACGCCGTCCACCAGGCCGAGATCCAGCGCGCCGGTGGCGACCTGCGCTGTGATGTCGGCCCGCGCCACCTGGTCGATCGTCAGGTCGAGCCGCGGGTAGGCGGATCGGACCTCGGCCAGGGCGTGGGCCAGCCGAGGCGTGACGGAGGCTCCGGCCGCGCCGATCAGCAGCCGGGCGGTGGGCGCTGCGGCCAGCCGCCGGACGTCCGCCCGGGCCGCGTCGAGGCGCAGCAGCAGCGGCCCGGCGTGCTCCAGCAGGCGCTCCCCCGCCTCGGTGGTCCGCACCGGCCGCCGCTCCAGCAGGACGGTGCCGAGGTCGGCCTCCAGTGCGGCGACCTGCTGCGAGACCGCGGACTGGGTGTAGCCGAGTTCGCGGGCCGCCTCGGAGAACGAGCCGAGCCGGACGACGGCGGTGAGGGTGCGCAGCTGCTGGGGGTCCATGTCTCCAGCATGGCGATCAGCAGTGCTGATGGACAAGTCAGAAATCATCGTTGGACCTGATTCGGGGATGCGGGCCAGGATGGCGGCATGACCTCCTTCACCGCACGGCTCGCCCTGGTCGGCGACCGCTCCCCGAGCGTCCGCTCGCACGCCCGCATCCCCGGCCTGCTCGACGCGCTGGCCCGCCGCGACCAGCTGGTCCTGGACGCGTACTGGATCCCCACCGAGGACGCCGCCGAGCCCGGCGCGCTGGCGGGCTTCGACGCGGTCTGGCTGCTGCCCGGCAGCCCGTACCGCAGCGAGGCGGGGGCCCTGGCCGCCATCCGCACCGCCCGCGAGCAGGGCGTCCCGTTCCTCGGCACCTGTGCAGGCTTCCAGCACGCGCTGCTGGAGTACGCCCGGGCGGTCTGCGGGCTGGCCGCCGCGAGCCATGCCGAGAACGACCCCGCGGGCGCCGACCCGCTGATCGTGCCGCTGGCCTGCTCGCTGGTCGGGCACGAGGGCGCGGTGCTGGTCGATCCGGGTTCGCTGGCCGCCGAGGTGCTCGGCGCCGAGCGGACCGTCGAGCGCTACCACTGCTCGTACGGGCTGGGCGACGCGCACCTGGAGGTGCTGCGGGCGCACGGGGTCCGGTTCAGCGGCGCCGACGAGAGCGGCGCGATCCGGATCGCCGAGCTGCCGGGGCACCCGTTCTTCCTGGCCACCCTCTTCCAGCCGGAGCTGGCCGGCGACGGCAGCCGCCCGCACCCGATCGTCCGGGCCCTGGCGGCCGCGGCCGTCCGGCACGCGAGCCTCGCCACGGCCTGACCTGCGCCGGCACAGGCCGGTACCTCCCGAGCGGGTCAGCCCGCCAGGTGCTCGGTGAGCTTCGCCCAGACCTGGCGGACCCGCGGGGCGAGTTCGTCGAGCGTGCCGCCGTTGTCGATGACGAGGTCGGCGACGGCGAGCCGGTCCTCGCGGGTGGCCTGGGCGGCCATCCGGGCGCGGGCCTCCTCCGCGGCCATGCCGCGCAGCCGGACCAGGCGTTCGAGGCGCACCTCGTCCGGCGCGTCCACCACGATCACCAGCTCGTACAGCGGTGCGAGCCCGTTCTCGGCGAGCAGCGGCACGTCGTGCACGACGATCGCGTCCGGCCCGGCGGAGGACTCGAGTTCGGCGGAGCGGGCCCGGACCAGCGGGTGGACGATGGCGTTGAGGGCGGCCAGCCGCTGCTGGTCGCCGAAGACGATCCGGCCGAGCGCCGGGCGGTCGAGCGCGCCGTCCGCCTGCAGCACCCCGGGGCCGAACTCGGCGACCACGGCCTTCAGCCCCGCGGTCCCGGGGGCCACCACCTCACGGGCGATCAGGTCGGAGTCGACGATCACCGCGCCCAGCTCGGCGAGCTGCCGCGACACCTCGCTCTTGCCCGCGCCGATCCCGCCCGTCAGTCCGATCCTCAGCATGCGGCACAGGCTACCGGTCGGCCCGCGCCGCCCGGCGCCCAGGCCCGGAAGGCCAACGCCGTCCGAACATCGGACGAACTCTCGGCCCACCGCGCCAACTCCCGCCTGCCCGCGTCGCACCTCCGCCCTCGTCGGGCGCGGGCGCGGCGGCTAGGGTCTGTCTGACCGTCCGGCCGACCGGCGGGAACGGTCACGCAGACCCGCGGGTCCGGATCACGGTCCACCACCCGATCGGGTCGGCCCCCGCACCCCGCAGAACAGGAGTCCCATGTCCAGCCTCTGGCCCGCCGGCTCGCGCCGCGTCCTGGTCGTCGGCATCGACGGCGTCCGCCTCGACCTGCTGGACGAGCTGCACACCCCGCACCTGGACTCGGTCGCGGCGGCCGGCTTCCTGGCCCGGGTCGAGGTGGACGACGCCACCCCCACCATGTCCGGCCCCTGCTGGGCGACGATCGTCACCGGCGTCGGCGTGGCCAAGCACGGCGTGTTCGGCAACCACCTCGGCGGCAACCGTCTCGACGTCTTCCCGGACTTCACCACCCGGCTGGCCGCGGTCCACCGCCGCCGTACCTTCGCGGCGGGCGGCTGGGAGCCGCTGTTCCTCGCCCGCAGCGGCGGGCCGCTGTTCGCCGCCCCCGGCCGGCTGTCCTACATCGCGCCGCTGGAGGACACTCCGGAGGCGTGGGAGGTCTGCGACGAGCGGGTCACCGCGGAGGCTGCGTTCGTGCTCGGCCGCAGCGACGACGACCCGCAGGCGTCCTTCGTCTACCTCGGCGCGGTCGACGAGACCGCGCACTTCCTCGGCTGCGGCGAGGAGTACCGGCGCTCGATCGAGGCCGCCGACGTCCGGCTCGGCCGCCTGCTGGACGCCGTCCGGAGCAGGCCCTCGTACGCCGACGAGGAGTGGACGGT
Organism: Kitasatospora cinereorecta; assembly: GCF_024172095.1. GTDB lineage: Bacteria > Actinomycetota > Actinomycetes > Streptomycetales > Streptomycetaceae > Kitasatospora > Kitasatospora cinereorecta. The sequence continues at coordinate 705,159 of NZ_JAMZDX010000005.1, forward strand.
CATCGTGGTCACCGACCACGGCCACGTCGACGCGGGCGGTCACGGCGGGCGCTCCGACCTGGAGCGGACCGCGTGGATCGCCGCCCAGGGCCCCGGCATCCTCCCCGGCGCCCCGGTCCTCCCGCTGCACCACACCGATGTCGCCGCCCATGTGTACGCGGCGCTGGAGATCGCCCCCGACCCGCACTGGACGCTCGACGGCCGTCCGTTCACCCCCGCCGCCGACCCGGCTCTGCTGCCGGTCTGAGCACCGCGGGTCCGCCCGGCCCCGGCCGGCCGGGCGGACCCGGGGCTCCCGCTCAGCCGAGCTCGATCGACTCCCCGGCGGCCAGCTGCGAGAACGGCGCCCCGGTGCCGGGGCCGCCCTCGCCGAGCAGCCTCCCGTGCACCATCTGCCCGGCCTCGCTCAGCACCGCCTCGTGGATCGCCACCGCCCGGCCAGGACCGGCCTCCCGGGTGTAGTCGATCAGCTCGGCCACCTTGGTCCAGGGCGCGCCGATCGGCAGCAGCAGGGTCTCCACGGCGTGCGGCGGGAGGGTGAGCGCGTCGCCGGGGTGGAAGAGCGAACCGTCCAGCAGGAAGCCGATGTTCTTCACCCGGGGGATGTCCGGGTGGATCACCGCGTGCCACTCGCCGTGCACGCTGACGCCGAGGCCGTCGATGTCGAAGGCGTCCCCCTCCCCCACCACGGTGACCCGGGCGCCGATGCCGTCCAGCTGGGCGGCGACCGCGCTGTTGGTCCAGATCCGCAGGCCCGGGTTGGCCTCGACGGCGGCCCGCAGGTTGGCCTCGGTGAAGTGGTCCATGTGCTCGTGGGTGATCAGCACGGCATCGGCGCCCTGCACGGCCTCGGCCCCGGTGAACATTCCCGGGTCGATCACCACGACCGTGTCGTCCCGCTCGATCCGTACGCACGCATGTCCGAATTTGGTGAGTCGCATGGGAAAAACATACAGCAAGACTGTGCAGTTCTGCTGCACAACTCGGCGCTAGACTTCTCCCATGGACACCGACCCGCCGCCGCACGACGCCCTGGAACTGGCCGCCGACCTGCGGCTCGCGCTCGGGACACTGGTCCGCGCCCTGCGCGCCGACGACGAACTGCCGCAGAACCAGGCGGCCGTCCTCGGCTGGCTGATCCGCGAGGGCCCGCGCACCACCAGCGAACTCGCCGACCTCCAGCGGGTCCGCCACCAGTCGATGGCCCGCACCGTCTCCCTGCTCGCCGACGCCGGCCTGGCCACCCAGCAGCCGCACCCGTCCGACGGCCGCAAGCTCCTGGTCGCCGCCACCCCCGCCGGCACCGCCGCGCTGCACGCCCAGCGCGCCCGCCGCGAGGCCGCCATCGCCACCGCCCTCACCGAACGCCTCACCCCCGCCGAACAGCACCGGCTCCGCGACGCCATCCCGCTGCTGCGCCGCCTGAGCTGATCAACGCCCTGTGCCGCTGCCCCCCCACCTCGGAGGTGGGGAGCAGCGGCACAGGGCGCTGTGATGCGATCTTCTCCGCTGCGCCGACGCGCGGCAGGGCGTGGAGCGGGGCTACGCGCCGCCGACCGGGACCAGCTCCCGCTCGTCGGCGGGCCGCTGGGCCGGCAGGACGGCCGGGGCGAGCGGCGGCAGGTTGACGTGCTCACTGAGGCCGATGATCCGGTGCAGGCGGCGCAGCGGGGCCGGCGCCCACCAGTTGAGCTTGCCGAACAGCGACATGGTGGCCGGGACCAGCAGACAGCGGACCAGGGTGGCGTCGACCGCGACGGCGACCGCGAGGGCGATGCCCATCTGCTTGACCATGAGCATCTGCCCGGCCGCGAACCCGGCGAAGACGATCACCATCAGCAGGCCGGCCGAGGTGATGATCCGACCGCTGCGCTGCAGGCCCAGCTGGACGGCGCGCGAGCTCTCGTACCCCTGGTCGTGCAGCTCCTTGATCCGGGAGAGCAGGAAGACCTCGTAGTCCATCGACAACCCGAAGGCGAAGGCGAACACCAGCACCGGGACGAAGGTCTCCAGCCCGCCGGTCGGGGTGAAGCCGAGCAGCCCGCTGAAGTAGCCGTGCTGGAAGACCAGGGTCAGCGCACCGAGCGAGGCGGTGAGCGACAGGACGTTCATCAGCAGGGCCTTGATCGGCATCACCACCGATCCGGTCATCATGAACAGCAGTACCAGGGTGCCGACCGCGACCAGGCCGAGCGCCCACGGTCCGCGGGTGGCGATCTCGTGCTGGAAGTCCACCAGGGAGGCGGCGTCGCCGGTGACGTACGTCTTCAGGCCGTCGCGGTCGGCGCGCAGCTCCTTGACCACGGTCTTGGCCTCGGCGCCCTGCGGGTCGCCGTGGACCAGGACGTCGACGGTGGACAGCCGGTCGCCGACCGGGGTGACGGCGCGGACGCCGCTGACGCCCGGCAGCTTCGCGACCACCGAGTCGGCGTACGCCTGGGCGGCGGCCTTGTCGCCCTCGACCACCACGGTGACCGGGGCCGGGGCCTGGCCCGGGAAGCGCTGCTGGACGGTCTCGGCGACCTGGCGGGAGGCGAAGCTCTTGGGCAGCACGTCGGCGCCGGAGTTGCGGAAGTGCGAGCCGAGGAAGGGGGCGCCGGCGGCGATCAGCAGGGCGATGCAGGCGAGCATCACCGGCACGGCGCGCTTCTGCACCCGGCGTACGGTGCGGGAGAAGAAGCCCTCGTCCGGGACGGGCGAGGTGGGTGCCTTGATCCGCCGGCCGACGAAGCCGAGCAGGGCGGGCACCAGGGTCAGGGCGGCGGCGACCGCGATCACCACGACGCTGACGCCGGCCGCGGCGACGGCCCGGAAGACCGGGCTGGTGAAGACGAAGAGCCCGCTGAGGGCGACCGCGACGGTCAGGCCGGAGAAGGCGACGGTCCGGCCGGCGGTGGCGGAGGTCCGCTCGACGGCCTGGGCGATGGTGGCGCCGTGGCCGCGTTCCTCGCGGAAGCGGTTGACCATCAGCAGCGCGTAGTCGATCGACAGGCCGAGGCCGAGCACGGTGGCGATCGGCAGCACGCTGGTGTCGATGTCCATGATCTTGCTGAAGCCGAACATGGCCAGCAGCGCGCCGCCCACCGAGGCGATGGCGCCGATGCCCGGCAGGCCGGCGGCGGCCAGGCCGCCGAAGACCAGCACCATGACGATCAGGGTCAGCGGCAGGGTGACGATCTCGCCGAAGCGGGTGTCGGCCTCGGTCTGCTTCTTGACCTCGTCCTGCAGCACCAGGTCACCGCCGACGGTGACGTGGGCGTTGCCCGCGTGGATCTGCTCCAGGCGGTCGGTGACGGCGGTCAGCTGCTGGGGCGTGGAGGTGTCGCCCATCCGGACCGAGACCAGCGAGGCGTTGCCGTCGGTGGCCGTGAGCTGCCCGCCGGTGGAGTAGGTGTCCGCGACCGAGGCGACACCGGGAAGCTTCGCGAGGTCGGCGGTGGCGGCCTGGACGGCGGCCTGCACGGACCGGTCGGTGGTCGGCGCCCCGTCCACCACGGCGGTCACACTGCCCTTGACGGGGTCGGCGGCCTCGACCACCGCGGTGCCCTTGGCGGACTCCGAGCCGCCCGAGCCGGTACCGGCGACCGAACCCTCGAAGACCCGACCCCCGATCAGAACGCCTGCGGCCAGGACGACCGCCCAGAAGGCGAGGACAAGGCGGCGGTGGCGGAAACACACTCGACCGAGGGCGGCGAGCCGTCCACCGACCTGGAGATCGGCCTGGTGCTCGACGGTGGTGCGGGGGTTGCGCATACGGGAGCCTTTCGGACAACTCCATTCAATGTAGGCGGATCAGCCCGTTCGTCCTATAGAAGGACGATGAGCCCCACATCACAATTTCCTACACATAAACGACACATAAGGAATTCCGAAAAGCAAAACCCCCGCTCGGCGAACCGAGCGGGGGTTTCGTCAGCTACTGCTGGAGCTGCTCAGAGAGCGATCAGCTCTGGCCACCGGCCAGCTTCTCGCGCAGAGCGGCGAGCGCCTCGTCCGAAGCGAGAGCGCCGGAGCCCTCGTCGCTGCTGGAGGAGTACGAACCGCCACCGGAGACCGGGGCCTCCTCGCCGGCCTCGGCGGCAGCCGCGGCGTCGGCCTCACGGCTCTTGATGACCTGAGCCTGGTGCTGCTCGAAGCGGGCCTGCGCCTCGGCGTACTGGCGCTCCCACTCCTCACGCTGCTTCTCGTAGCCGGGCAGCCAGTCGTTCGCCTCGGGGTCGAAGCCCTCCGGGTAGATGTAGTTGCCCTGGTCGTCGTACGAGGCGGCCATGCCGTACAGGGTCGGGTCGAACTCGACCGACGCCGGGTCGGCACCGAGGGACTCGTTGGCCTGCTTCAGCGAGAGGCTGATGCGACGACGCTCGAGGTCGATGTCGATGACCTTGACGAAGATCTCGTCGCCGACCTGGACGACCTGCTCCGGGATCTCGACGTGGCGCTCGGCCAGCTCGGAGATGTGGACCAGGCCCTCGATGCCCTCGTCGACGCGGACGAACGCACCGAACGGAACCAGCTTGGTGACCTTGCCGGGGACGACCTGGCCGATCTGGTGGGTCCGGGCGAACTGCTGCCACGGGTCCTCCTGGGTCGCCTTCAGCGACAGGGAGACACGCTCGCGGTCCATGTCGACGTCGAGAACCTCGACGGTGACCTCCTGGCCGACCTCGACAACCTCGGACGGGTGGTCGATGTGCTTCCAGGACAGCTCGGAGACGTGCACCAGGCCGTCGACGCCACCCAGGTCCACGAAGGCACCGAAGTTGACGATCGAGGAGACGACGCCGGAGCGCACCTGGCCCTTCTGCAGGGTGGTGAGGAAGGTCTGGCGGACCTCGCTCTGGGTCTGCTCCAGCCAGGCACGGCGGGACAGGACCACGTTGTTGCGGTTCTTGTCCAGCTCGATGATCTTGGCCTCGAGCTCCTTGCCCACGTAGGGCTGCAGGTCGCGGACGCGACGCATCTCGACCAGCGAGGCCGGGAGGAAGCCGCGGAGGCCGATGTCGAGGATGAGACCACCCTTGACGACCTCGATGACGGTACCGGTGACGATGCCGTCCTCTTCCTTGATCTTCTCGATCGTGCCCCAGGCACGCTCGTACTGAGCGCGCTTCTTGGACAGGATCAGGCGACCCTCCTTGTCCTCCTTCTGGAGGACCAGGGCCTCGATGTTGTCGCCGACGGCGACAACCTCGTGGGGGTCGACGTCGTGCTTGATCGAGAGCTCGCGAGACGGGATGACACCCTCGGTCTTGTAACCGATGTCGAGGAGCACCTCGTCACGGTCGACCTTCACGATGACGCCCTCAACGATGTCGCCATCGTTGAAGTACTTGATGGTCTCGTCAATGGCGGCGAGGAACGCCTCGGCGTCGCCAATGTCGTTGACCGCAACCTGCGGGGTGGTGCTGACAGAGGTGTCGGTGGGGCTCGTCATTAGGAAAAGGGCTCCGGTACGGACATGAAGTCGTAGGTAATGCCACGCGGAGGGCCCGTATCGCTCCCACCGAAAGCCGGACAGCCCAGAACACGGCACACCGGGGATCCCGAGTTCCGGGTTCCGGTGTCCGCCTAGCGACCGTGGGGTCTTCGACAGATGCGAGCGCGACCTGCTCCGTCCGAGGCGCGCAGGCCCGCAGCGCAACTTGTAGCATACGGGGACACCCGGGCACGGTCAACGCCGAAGGCGCCGAGACCGGTAGAGGCCGGGACTTATCAGGCCATATCCTCCGAATGCGCCAGTGGCGCTTCCGCACCCCACACCCTACGCGACGGGCGTTATGATCTTGGCCACCACCCCCGACCCCGAGGACCTCGACCCGTTCCGCGAGGAGGGCGAGACCCCCTTCGAGGCCCCGGACGACTCCGTCTTCGACGCTCCCGCCGCCGACGGGGACGAGGACGACGACGAGGCCCTGCGCCGGGACGCCGGGGTCGTCGAGTCCAGCCGGGCCAGCCGGCACTGGTGGGACCGCAACGCCGACGAGTACCAGGACGAGCACGGGGAGTTCCTCGGCGACGCCCGCTTCACCTGGTGCCCCGAGGGCCTGGACGAGGCCGACGCCCGGCTGCTCGGCGAGGTGGCCGGCCGCGACGTGCTGGAGATCGGTGCCGGAGCCGCCCAGTGCTCGCGCTGGCTGGCCGCCCGCGGCGCCCGACCGGTCGCCCTCGACATCTCCCACCGCCAGCTCCAGCACTCGCTGCGGATCGACCAGGCCCGCGGCGCCGACCCGGTCGCCGTGGTCCAGGCCGACGCCGCCGTGCTGCCCTTCGCCGACGGCTCCTTCGACCTGGCCTGCTCGGCGTACGGCGCGGTGCCGTTCAGCGCCGACACCGCGGCGCTGATGCGCGAGGTGCACCGGGTGCTGCGCCCCGGCGGGCGGTGGGTCTTCTCGGTGACCCACCCGATCCGCTGGGCCTTCCCCGACGAGCCGGGCGTCGAGGGACTGACCGCCACCGCGTCGTACTTCGACCGCACCCCCTACGTCGAGCAGGACGATGAGGGGCGGGCCACCTACGTGGAGCACCACCGCACCGTGGGCGACCGGGTCCGCGAACTGGTCGGCGCCGGCTTCCGGCTGCTGGACCTGATCGAGCCCGAGTGGCCCGCCGGGCTCGACCAGGAGTGGGGCGGCTGGAGCCCGCTGCGCGGCCGGCTGTTCCCGGGGACCGCGATCTTCGTCGCCGAGCGGGGCTGACCGCCGGTGCGTCCGTCGGGCCTGGAACTGCCCGTGCGCACCGCCGTCCCGGCGCTCGCCCGGGCCCTGGACGCGGACGGCACGGCGGTGCTCTCCGCGCCGCCCGGCACCGGCAAGACCACGCTGGTGCCGCTCGCCCTCGCCGGGCTGGTCGACGGCCTGCCGGGTCCGCCGCGCCGGGTGCTGGTCGCCGAGCCGCGCCGCCTCGCCGTCCGTGCCGCGGCCCGCCGGATGGCCTGGCTGCTGGGCTCGCCGGTCGGCGCCACGGTGGGCTTCACTGTGCGCGGCGAACGCCGGGTCGGCCCGGAGACCCGGGTCGAGGTGGTCACCACCGGCGTACTGCTGCAGCGTCTGCAGCGCGACCCCGAACTGCCCGGCGTCGACGTGGTGGTGCTCGACGAGTGCCACGAGCGGCACCTGGACGCCGACACCGCGCTCGCCTTCCTGCTGGACGTCCGCGCCGCCCTGCGCCCCGAGCTGCGCCTGGTCTGCGCGTCGGCCACCTCCGACACCGCGGCCTGGGCCGAGCTGCTCGGCGGCGCCGCGGTGGTCGAGGCGCACGGCACCGCCCACCCGGTCGAGGTGGTGTGGGCGCCGCCGCCGCGCACCGTCCGCCCGCCGCAGGGCACCCGCACCGACCCCGTGCTGCTGGAGCACGTCGCCGCGACCGTCCGCCGGGCGGTCGCCGAACGCACCGGCGACGTCCTGTGCTTCCTCCCCGGCGTCGGCGAGATCGCCCGGGTCGCCGGGCAGCTCGGCCTGCCCGCCGAGGTCGAGGTGCTGCAGCTGCACGGGCAGGCGCCGGCGGCGGTGCAGGACGCGGCACTGGCCGTCGGCGAGCGGCGGCGGGTGATCCTCTCCACCTCGGTGGCGGAGTCCTCGCTGACCGTGCCCGGGGTGCGGGTGGTGGTCGACTCCGGCCTGGCCCGCGAACCGCGCACCGACCACGCCCGCGGCCTGGCCGGCCTGGTCACCGTCCGGGCCTCGCTGGCCGCCGGCCGGCAGCGCGCCGGACGGGCCGGCCGCGAGGCCCCCGGCGCCGTCTACCGCTGCTGGGCCGAGGTCGAGGACGCCCGGGCCGCCCGCTTCCCCACCCCGGAGATCGCGCTCGCCGACCTGACCTCCTTCGCCCTCCAGGCCGCTTGCTGGGGCGACCCCGACGCGGCCTCGCTCGCCCTTCCCGACCCGCCGCCCGCCGGGGCGATGGCCGCCGCCCGGGGCGTGCTCACCGCCCTCGACGCGGTCGACGCCGACGGCCGGGCCACCGACCGCGGCCACCGGATCGCCCGCACCGGCCTCCACCCCCGGCTCGCCCGTGCCCTGCTGGACGGCGCCGAGGCGGTCGGCGCCCGGCGCGCCGCCGAACTGGTCGCCCTGCTCTCCGAGGAGCCGCCCCGGGCCCTCGGCGACGACCTGCTGGAGATCTGGCGCACCGTCCGCTCCGGCGACCGGGACCCGTACGCCCGCCGCTGGCGCGAGGAGGCCCGCCGGCTGGAGCGGGCCGCCGGCCGGACCGAGGCCACGGACGTGCCCGACCCGGTCGCGGCCGGTCTGGTGGTGGCGCTCGCCCACCCCGAGCGGATCGCCCGCGCCCGGACCGCCGCCGAGCCGGGCCCCGGCGACCGGGCGCCCCGGCCGTACCTGATGGCCTCCGGCACGGCCGCCGAACTCGCCGCCGGCTCGCGGCTGCCCGCCGCGCCGTGGCTGGCGATCGCCGTCGCCGACCGGCCCGCCGGTTCGCCCTCGGCCCGGGTCCAGCGCGCCGTGGTCCTCGACGAGGCCACCGCCCGGCAGGCCGCCGCTCCCCTGACGAGCGAGCGCGACGAGGTCGAATGGTCGACGCGGCAGGGCGAGTTGACCGCCCGTCGGGTCGTCTCGCTGGGCGCGATCGAACTGGCCGCCGTCCCGCTGGACAGCCCCGACCCGCAGCTGGTCCGGGCCGGACTGCTGGCCGGGCTGGCCCGGGAGGGCGTCTCCACCCTGCTGAGCTGGCCGCCCGCCGCGGCCGGACTGCGCGAACGGCTGGCCTTCCTGCACCGCACGCTCGGCGGGCCCTGGCCCGCGGTCGACGACGAGGCGCTGCTGGCCGCCGCCGACCGGTGGCTGGAGCCGGAACTCTCCCGCGCCCGCCGCCGCGCCGACCTGCGACGGATCGACACCGGGGACGCCCTGCAGCGCCTGCTGCCCTGGGCGAGCGGCGAGGCCGGACGGCTGGACGAGCTGGCGCCCGAGCGGATCACCGTGCCCAGCGGCTCCCGGATCCGGGTCGACTACTCCGACGAGCGCCCGGTGCTGGCGGTCAAGCTGCAGGAACTGTTCGGCTGGCAGGCCGCACCGGCGCTCGCCGGCGGGCGGGTGCCGCTCACCGTCCACCTGCTCTCGCCGGCCGGCCGGCCCGCCGCCGTCACCGGCGACCTGGCCGGCTTCTGGCGCGAGGGCTACAAGGCCGTCCGCGCCGAACTGCGCGGCCGCTACCCCCGCCACCCCTGGCCGGAGAACCCCGCCACGGCCGAGCCCACCCGCCGTACCAACCCGCGCAGATGACACCCCGACAGGCCGTCTCCCCGCGTCGTCCGTACCCAGTCCAACGGCGCGCGGGGGGCGAGTCGTTCCCGTCCGGAGTGTGAGTTTTCCCCGGTCGGCCGGGCCTTCTGCGGGCCCTGATCCGGGCCCCATACTCCGAGGTCTGCGTCGGGGGGCGGTCCTTCGCGCATGCGTGGAAGGACGGCGTCCAAGACTGTGGCACCCCTGGCATCGTGGCTGGTCTCCCGTGGCATCCTGCTCGAACCCGGCCCCCGGCGGACCCTGGCCGTGGCGAGCTTCGTCAACCAACTCGGCGGCAGCGCCTTCATGCTGAGCGCCGCGCTGTTCTACACCCGGATGGTCGGGCTGTCGGTGGCCCAGGTCGGCGGCGGGATGGCGGTCTCCGCGCTGGTCGGGCTGCTCGCCGGCGTCCCGGTCGGCCGGCTCGCCGACCGGCGCGGCCCCCGCGAGGTCTACCTCGCCACGCTCGCCGTCCAGGCGGTGGCGATGGCCTCGCTGGCCCTGGTCCGCTCCTTCTGGCTGTTCGTGGCGGTGCTGTGCGTGGTCGAGCTGGCCGCCTCCGCCACCCAGGCCTCCCGCGGACCGCTGGTGCGCCGCCTCGCCGGGGAACGCCCGGTCCGGTACCGGGCCTACCTGCGGGCGGTGGCCAACCTCGCCGGCAGCCTCGGCGCGCTGCCGGTCGCGCTCGCCGTCCAGCTGGACACCCGCGGCGCCTACCTCTGCCTGGTGCTCGGCAACGCCCTCAGCTACCTGGTCACCCTCGCGGTGGTCAGCCGGATCCCCACCCTGCCCCCGCTGCGGCAGCCGGCCGGCACCGGACGCTGGACCGCCCTGCGCGACCGCCCGTACCTGGCGGTCACCGTGCTGGACGGGCTGATGTCCCTCCAGGGCGACGTGCTGACCTTCGCCCTGCCGCTGTGGATCGTCGGGCACACCGGGGCGCCGCGCTGGATGGTCGGCACCTGCGTCCTGCTCAACACCGGCCTGGTGGTGGCCCTCCAGGTCCGAGCCTCGCGCGGGGTCGACTCCTCGACCACCGCGGCCCGGGTGTGGCGCCGCTCCGGCTGGGCGTTCCTGGCCGGTACGGCCGTGATCGCGCTGACCGGCGGCGCCCTGCCCGGGTGGGCCGCGGCCCTGCTGCTCCTGCTCGCCGTCGCCGTCCACACCGTCGGCGAACTCTGGCTCGCGGCGGGCTCGTTCGAACTGCGGTTCAGCCTGGCGCCGGCCCACGCCCAGGGCCAGTACTCGGGGGTGTTCCGGCTCGGCAGCGGGCTGGTGGGGGTCGCCTCCCCCTCCGTCCTCGGCCTGCTCTGCATCGGCTGGGGCGCGCCCGGCTGGCTGCTGCTGGGCGCCGGCTTCGTCCTCGCCGCGGCGGCCATGCCCCCAACCGTCCGCTGGGCCGAACGCAGTCGGTCCGGGCGGCCGCCACTCGCCACGGCGGCCTGACGGCTTCCCGCGGCCTCGAAGCCCCTCTGCAGCGAGGTTCAGAGGTGCCCGCCCGGCGGGACCGTCCCCGGGGTGAAGCGCGACGGGGAGGCCGCCGGGTTGGGCAGCGGGCTGAGGGTGAGCACCGGGTCGCAGGTCATCAGGCGCCCCGACGGGTCGTACGCGCAGGTGGGGTTGCGGCTGAAGGTGTGGTTGTCGCAGTTGCAGTCGTGGCCGGGGCTGATCTCGGTCACCGGCTTGTGGCTCGACCGACGGCTGACGCTCGGCGTCGGCGTCGGGGAGGGCGTGTCGGCGGCCGGCTCGACGCTCGGTTCCGGTGACGGCGACAGGGCCGGGGACAGCGTCGGGGACGCGGAGGGGGCGCGACCGGTGGGGCCGACCCGGGGCCGGCCCCACCGCAAGGATCAGTGGGCGGCGGCCTCCCAGTTGGCGCCGACGCCGACGGAGACGTCGAGCGGGGCGCGCAGCGGGTAGGCGTCGGCCATCTGCTCGCGGACCAGGGTCTCGACCTGCTCCCGCTCGCCGGGGGCGAGTTCGAGCACGATTTCGTCGTGGACCTGGAGCAGCATCCGGGAGGAGAGCTTCGCCTCGGTGAGCGCCCGGTCGACCTTCAGCATCGCGATCTTGACGATGTCGGCGGCCGAGCCCTGGATGGGGGCGTTGAGGGCCATCCGCTCGGCCATCTCGCGGCGCTGGCGGTTGTCGCTGGTGAGGTCGGGCAGGTAGCGGCGGCGGCCGAGCAGGGTCTCGGTGTAGCCGACCGCGCGGGCCTCCTCGACGACGTTCTGCAGGTAGTCGCGGACGCCGCCGAAGCGCTCGAAGTAGGTGTCCATCAGGCCCTGCGCCTCGGCGGGCTTGATGCCGAGCTGCTGGGAGAGGCCGTACGCGGAGAGGCCGTACGCGAGGCCGTAGGACATCGCCTTGATCTTGCGGCGCATCTCGGCGTCGACCCGGTCGCCGGGGACCTCGAAGACCTGGGAGGCGACGGTGGTGTGCAGGTCCTCGCCGCTGGCGAAGGCCTCGATCAGGGCCGCGTCCTCGGAGAGGTGGGCCATGATGCGCAGCTCGATCTGCGAGTAGTCGGCGGTGAGCAGCGACTCGTAGCCCTCGCCGACCACGAAGGCGCGGCGGATGGCGCGGCCCTCCTCGGTGCGGACGGGGATGTTCTGCAGGTTGGGGCCTTCGGAGGAGAGCCGGCCGGTGGCGGCGACCATCTGGTTGAAGGTGGTGTGGATCCGGCCCTGCGGGGAGACGGTCTTGAGCAGGCCCTCGACGGTGGTGCGCAGCTTGGCCTGGTCGCGGTGGCGCAGCAGGATGACCGGCAGTTCGTTGGTGGTCTGGGTGGCGAGCCAGGTGAGGGCGTCGGCGTCGGTGGTGTAGCCGGTCTTGATCTTCTTGGTCTTGGGCAGGCCGAGCTCGCCGAAGAGGATCTCCTGGAGCTGCTTGGGCGAGCCGAGGTTGAAGGGGTGGCCGGCGGCGGCGTGGGCCTCCTCGACGCAGCGCTGGATCTCGGCGGCGAACTGGGCCTCCAGGCCTTCCAGCCAGGCCCGGTCGGCGGCGATGCCGAAGCGCTCCATGCGGGCGAGGAGTTCGGCGATCGGCAGTTCCATGTCGTGGAAGAGGCCGACCGCGCCGACCTCGGCGAGCCGGGTCTCGAACAGCGCGGCGAGGTCGAGGATCGCGCGAGCCTGGGTCATCAGGGACCGGGCGCCGGCGGTGGTGTCCTCCTCCTCGGCGTCGAAGGAGAGCTGGCCGGTCTCGACCTCGGCGGCGGGCGCCAGCGAGCGGGCCAGGTACTCCTCGGCGAGCACGTCGAGGGTGAAGGTGCGGCGGCCGGGCTTCTCCAGGTAGGCGGCGAGGGCGGTGTCGGCGGCGACACCGGCGATCTGCCAGCCCTGCTCGGCGAAGGCCCGCATGACGTGCTTGGCGATGTGCAGCGCCTTGGGACGGGTGGGGTCGGCGAGCCAGTCGGTGAGGGCGCGGTCGTCCGCCTCCTCCAGGCCGGCCGGGTCGAACCAGGCGGCGGTGTCGGCGGTGGCGAGCGCGATCTCCTGGACGCGGCCGGCGCCGAGCGCCCACTCGTAGACGGCGGCGACGGCGACCAGGCCCTTGCCGTGCTCGTCGAGCCAGGCGGCGAGCGCGCCGGGGACGGTGAGCAGCTCGCCGTCGACCTCCGGGCCGGGGGCGGCCGAGGTTTCGGCGGCGGTCTCGGCGCCGGCCGGGTCGATGCCGTGGACCCGCTCGCGGAAGTTGGGGTTGCGGAACTCCAGCGCCTCCATGATCCGGCCGACGGCCTCCCGGTCGAACGCGCCGCGGGCCAGCTCGGGCACGCCGAGCGGCAGTTCGACGTCGCGGACCAGTTCGGTGAGGACGCGGTTGCGCTTGACCGAGTCGAGGTGCTCGCGGAGCTTCTCGCCGATCTTGCCCTTGACCTCGTCGGCGCGGGTGACCAGTTCGTCGAAGGAGCCGAACTGGTTGACCCACTTGGCGGCGGTCTTCTCGCCGACGCCGGGGATGCCGGGCAGGTTGTCGGACGGGTCGCCGCGCAGCGCGGCCAGGTCCGGGTACTGGCGCGGGGTGACGCCGTACTTCTCCTGGACCTTCTCCGGGGTGTAGCGGGTGAGCTCGGAGACGCCCTTGGTCGGGTAGAGCACGGTGGTGTGCTCGCTGACCAGCTGGAGCGAGTCCCGGTCGCCGGTGACGATCAGGACCTCGAAGCCGGCCGCCTCGGCGGCGGTGGCCAGCGTGGCGATGATGTCGTCGGCCTCGAAGCCCTCGACGGTCAGCCGGGGGATGCTCATCGCGTCGAGCAGTTCGCCGATCAGCGGGACCTGGCTGCGGAACTCGTCCGGCGTCTTGGCGCGGTTGGCCTTGTAGTCGGGGAACTCGGCGGAGCGGAAGGTCTGCCGGGAGAGGTCGAAGGCGACCGCGAGGTGGGTGGGCCGCTCGTCCCGCACGGTGTTGGCGAGCATCGAGGCGAATCCGTAGACCGCGTTGGTCGGCTGGCCGGTGGTGGTGTTGAAGTTCTCCACGGGCAGGGCGTAGAAGGCCCGGTAGGCCATCGAATGCCCGTCGAGCAGCATCAGCCGGGGCCGGTCGCCCGTACTCTTGCCTGCACTCTGCGTAGCCACGTCCACGTCCGTCCTGCCGGTTCCACTGCCAGCCCCGATCCTAGGGCCCGGCACGGACAACGGGCGCAAGGACGCAAACCGCCCGTCCTACCGGCGGGTACCCGGCCGTACGATCAAGGGGACACGACGACGTGATCCCTCAAGCGGCAGGAGCACCATGACCGACGCGGCCCCCGTTTTCAACGTGCCCCAGGACGTCCTCGACCACTTCGCCAAGCTCGGGGTGACCGCGGAGACCTTCTCCGGCGGCCACCTCGGCGACAAGCTCGGCATCCGGATCGTCGAGGCCTCGCCGGACCGGGTGGTCGCCACCATGCCGGTCGAGGGCAACCAGCAGCCGTACGGGCTGCTGCACGGCGGCGCCTCGGCGGCGCTGGCGGAGACCATCGGGTCGATCGGGGCGATGCTGCACGCCGGCCCGGGCCGGTACGCGGTCGGGGTGGACCTGAACGCCACCCACCACCGCTCGGCGATGTCCGGCCTGGTCACGGGCGTGGCGACGGCGGTGTTCAAGGGCCGCACCGCGGCCACCTACGAGATCGCGATCACCGACGACACCGGCAAGCGGATCACCAGCTGCCGGCTCACCTGCATGCTGCGGGACCTGTAACCGAAGCGCGCTCCGCCCCCTGGTTTGGCCGGTCCCGGACAGGGGCACTCCTCGGCTGGACGAGGGGGCGGTGGCGTGTCCGGAGAGGGTGAACGGCCGAGCGGGGCCCACGGGTTCCTCGGTCCGGTGGAGGCCGGTTCGGGGTCGTCCGCCCCGCTGCCGCCGCTGCGCCCGCACCCGTCGGTGCTGACCCACCGTCAGAAGTACCTGCTGACCGCGGTGCTGATCGCCCTGGGCGCCCTGTGGGCCGCGCACCACGCGGCCGGCCACCGGCCCGACGTCGCGGCCAACTCCCCTCCGCCGTACCCCTCGCAGGCGGCCCGGTTCGGTTACGCGGGCCCGGCTCCGCGCGGCGACGAGGCGTTCGCGCTGCGGCTGGAGGCGTACAACCTGTCGAAGGCGCCGCTGGAGGTGCTGGACGTCAGCCAGGGCTACCGCGGGATCTCCGTGCTGGTCACCGGGGGCCTGCCGCGGACTGTCGCGCCGGGGCAGAGCGTCGAGCTGCTGGTGGCCCTGCACGTGACCGACTGCTCGGCCGCGCCGGCCGACGCGGAACTGCCCTTCCTGGATGTAACGCTGCGTAACACGCGCGCCATGGAGACGGTCAGCCAGATCCTCGGCGACGCCTACGCGCACGACCTCTCCGCGAGCCTGCACCAGGCCTGTCCGAATTCCTGATTTTCGGACACGCGTGACCGCTCTGACCAGGTCGAACGCTCTCGTCCGATTATCGGATATCCCTTCGATGACCAGGAGTTTGCATCAGGCACTCTTCCACGCAGCGAGACGAGAGCCGGAATCCAGGCCTCCAAAGGGCCCGGATGACCACCATGTGAGATTTCTTCCGGGGGTGCTCATAACAAGAGAATCACAGCATGTCCGGACCCACTGCCCCCGCCGCCGAAGCCGGTTTAGAGTCACGGCCAGTCACCGCGCCAACGGATTGGGCCTGGCCCCAGCGCGCGACCCGGCACCGCCTTTTCCTGGCGCGGTGTCTTCCTGATCCAGAAGGGGACCCTCGTGCGTAAGAGTTCACTGCTTGTCGTGAGCATTGCAGTCACCGGAGCGCTCACCCTCTCCGCCTGCGGCTCGCGCGGTGAGAAGTCCGGATCCGAGAACGCCGGCGGCGGCACCAAGGTCGTCATCGGCGTCGACGCGCCGCTCACCGGCAAGCTCTCCGCCCTCGGCCTCGGCATCAAGAACTCGGTCGACCTGGCCGTGCAGAAGGCCAACAAGGAGAAGACCGTCCCCGGCGTCACCTTCGAGGTCCAGGGCCTCGACGACCAGGCCAACCCGACCTCCGGTCAGCAGAACGCCACCAAGCTGGTCGGCGACAAGACCGTCCTCGGCGTCGTCGGCCCGCTGAACTCCTCGGTGTCGCTGACCATGCAGAAGGTCTTCAACGACGCCAAGCTGGCCCAGGTCTCCCCGGCCAACACCAACCCGCAGCTGAGCCTCGGCCCGGACTGGGGCACCGGCAAGTTCGCCCGCCCGTACGCCTCGTACTTCCGCACCGCCACCACCGACGTGGTCCAGGGCAAGTTCGCCGCCCAGTACCTCTACAACGACGCCAAGAAGACCAAGGTCTTCGTCATCGACGACAAGAAGACCTACGGCGCGGGCCTCGCGAACATCTTCCAGGAGGAGTTCAAGAAGCTCGGCGGCACCGTCGTCGGCGCCGACCACATCAACCCGGACGACAAGGACTTCTCCGCCGTCGCCACCAAGGTCAAGGCCTCCGGCGCCGACTCCGTCTACTACGGCGGCGAGTACCCCGAGGGCGGCCCGCTGACCGACCAGATCAAGAAGGCCGGCGCCCAGATCCCGCTGTTCGGCGGCGACGGCCTGTACGACGACGAGTTCATCAAGCTGTCGAACAACAACAGCAACGGCGACCTCGCCACCTCCGTCGGCGCCCCGGTCGAGGAGCTCGACTCCGCCAAGGCCTTCATCGCCGACTACAAGGCGGCCGGCTACAAGGACCCGTACGCGGCCTACGGCGGCTACTCCTACGACGCCGCCTGGTCGATCATCGAGGCCGTCAAGGCCACCGTCGCCGCCAACGGCGGCAAGGTCCCGGACGACGCCCGCGCCAAGGTCATCGACGCCCTGAGCAAGGTCTCCTTCGACGGCGTGACCGGCAAGGTCTCCTTCGACCAGTACGGCGACACCAGCAACAAGCAGCTGACCGTCTACACGGTCAAGGACAACAAGTGGGTCTCCGTGAAGAGCGGCACCTACACCGGCTGACCTCGCACCGCCGGTAACCAGCGCTAGACCCGGGCGGGGGGTGCCAAGAGCGCCCCCCGCCTTTCCATTCCCCCATCCCACGGAGGCTTGCGGTGCACGAACTGCCGCAAAACCTGGCCAACGGCCTGATGCTCGGGCTGATGTACGGCCTGATCGCCGTCGGCTACACGATGGTCTACGGCATCGTCCAGCTCATCAACTTCGCCCATGGCGAGATCTTCATGATCGGCGGGTTCGGCGCCCTCACCGCCTACCTCGCCCTCCCCTCCGGCACCTCGCTGTGGCTGGCCCTGCCCGTCATGCTCGTCGGCGGCGTCATCGCCTCCGTCCTGGTCGCCACCGGAGCCGAGCGCTTCGCGTACCGCCCGCTGCGCACCGCACCGCGCCTCGCCCCGCTGATCACCGCGATCGGCCTGTCGATCGCCCTGCAGCAGGTCGTCTGGGCGTTCTACCCGGGTGCCAAGAAGGCCCGCACCTTCCCGCAGTTCCACGGCAACCCGATCGACCTCGGCGCCTTCCAGCTGCAGCGCAACGACATCTTCCTGCTGATCGCCGCGCCGCTGTGCATGCTCATCCTGGCCTCGTTCGTCCGCCTGACCCGCACCGGCCGCGCCATGCAGGCCACCGCGCAGGACCCGGACACCGCCAAGCTGATGGGCATCAACACCGACCGCATCATCGTGGTCGCGTTCGCCCTCGGCGCGGCCTTCGCCGCCGTCGCCGCCGTCGCCCACGGTCTCCGCTACGGCCAGGTCGACTTCATGATGGGCTTCATCGCGGGTCTCAAGGCCTTCACCGCCGCGGTCCTCGGCGGCATCGGCAACATCTACGGCGCCATGCTCGGCGGGCTGGTCCTCGGGATCGCCGAGTCGCTGGCCACCGCGTACATCCAGAACGTTCCCGGCATGCACCAGCTCGGCGGCGCCGGCTGGGCCAACGTCTGGGCGTTCGTCCTTCTCATCGTCGTCCTGCTCGTCAGACCACAGGGTCTGTTGGGCGAGCGCGTCGCAGACCGGGCGTGAGGCCAATGACCACCAAGACCCACGAGACCACCCCCGTCCTCCCGCTGCCCGAGGGCGTGGCCCGCGCCGTCGCGCTCGTCGGCGGTGTCATAGCGGCCGCCTCCGCCATGATGTCCTGGACCTGGACCAGCGACTTCCCCGGCGACCTCACCTACTACGGCTCCCCGGCCGGCCTGCAGTGGCTCGCCCTGGTCGGCGGCGCGCTCACCGCGCTGCTCGTCCTCGGCTCCTACGGCACCCCCGGCATCCGCTGGATCAGCCCCTCCGGCGGCAAGAACGGCATCCTGTTCGCCGCGCTCGGCACCATGGCGGTCTGCTGGTACACCGTCGCCGCCATCTCCATCCAGCTCGGCGGCCTCGCCAACCTGGAGCCCGGCGGCTGGGTCGCCGCGATCGGCTCGCTGATCGCCGTCCTCGGCGCCCTCGGCCTGCCGCTCGACCGCCGCCTCACCGTCAAGCAGCCCACCGTGCAGTGGTGGTGGTACGCCGTCGCGGCCGCCTCCGTCCTGTTCTGGTTCGGCCTCGACCAGGGCTGGGTCCTCGTCGCCATCCCCGACGGCATCGAGGACATCTTCACCACCAACACCTGGTTCTTCCTGACCCTCCCGGCCGCCATCCTGCTGTTCAAGGGCTGGCTGCTGCTGGACAAGGCGCTGCGGATCGGCCGCATCGAGCGCCCGCTCCCGGCAGTGCGCGAGCTGTCGTCCTGGATCGAGATCCTGCTGATCGCCGGGATCTTCGCGGTCGGCCTGGCCGCCGTCACCTTCGGCGTCTCCGCCGAGTACGGCGAGCTGTTCGTCGGCTACCTGCTGCTGATCGGCTTCGCCACCGCCGCGCTCAACTCCTCCGGCCTGCTGGCCCGGATCCGCGACCTGACCGCCAAGCACCGCGCGGTCACCACCGGCGGCGCGTTCGCCGCCGCGGGCGCCTTCCCCTTCACCCAGAGCAGCGACACCTACACGCTGATCGCGGTCAACATCCTGATCTTCGCCACCGTCGCCCTCGGCCTCAACGTCGTGGTCGGCCTGGCCGGTCTGCTCGACCTCGGCTACGTCGCCTTCCTCGGCGTCGGCGCCTACGCCGCCGCCCTGGTCTCCGGCTCGCCGTTCTCGGTCTTCCGCGGCGTGCACCTGCCCTTCCCGATCGCCGTCCTGATCGGCGCCCTCGCGGCCCTGGTCTTCGGCGTGGTCATCGGCGCGCCGACCCTCCGACTGCGCGGCGACTACCTCGCCATCGTCACCCTCGGCTTCGGTGAGATCTTCCGGATCACCATGAACAACATGGACGGCAACTCCGGCCCCAGCCTCACCAACGGCCCCAACGGCATCGCCGCGATCCCGGACGTCACCATGTTCGGCTTCGACTTCGGCAAGAGCCACAACATCCTCGGCATCGAGCTCGGCAAGTTCGGCAACTACCTGCTGCTGATGCTGGTCGCCACCGCCATCGTGGTCACCGTCTTCAGCCGGGTCTCCGACTCCCGGATCGGCCGCGCCTGGGTCGCCATCCGCGAGGACGAGACCGCCGCCGAGGCCATGGGCATCAACGGCTTCCGGGTCAAGCTGATCGCCTTCGCGCTCGGCGCCACCCTGGCCGGCCTCGCCGGCGCCGTCCAGGCCCACGTGGCCAGCGCCGTCTCCCCCGACCAGTACCTGTTCGCCGGCGCGGTGCCGCCCAACTCGGCCTTCCTGCTCGCCGCGGTCATCCTCGGCGGCATGGGCACCATCAGCGGCCCGCTGGTCGGCGCGGCGATGCTCTTCCTGATCCCCGCCAAGCTGCAGTTCCTGCAGTCGTACCAGCTGCTCGCCTTCGGCGTCGCGCTCATCCTGCTGATGCGCTTCCGCCCCGAGGGCCTGATCGCCAGCCGGCGGCAGAAGCTCGAGTACCACGAGGCGGACATCCCCGCCCAGGCCTCGCCGACCGACGACGCACTCTCCAAGGCAGGGGCGTGAACACCCAGATGACCACCGACACCGCCCCCACCACCACCGCCAAGCCGGTCCTCCAGGCCTCCGGCGTCGTGATGCGCTTCGGCGGCCTCACCGCCGTCAACAACGTCGACCTCACCGTCGGCGAAGGCGAGATCGTCGGCCTGATCGGCCCCAACGGCGCCGGCAAGACCACCTTCTTCAACTGCCTCACCGGCCTGTACGTCCCCACCGAGGGCACGGTGACGTACAAGGGCACGGTCCTGCCGCCCAAGCCGCACCTGGTCACCCAGGCCGGCATCGCCCGCACCTTCCAGAACATCCGGCTGTTCGCCAACATGACCGTCCTGGAGAACGTCCTGGTCGGCCGGCACACCCGGACCAACGAAGGCCTGTTCTCCGCCATCCTGCGCGGCCCCGGCTACAAGCGCGCCGAGGCCGAGAGCCGCGAGAAGGCCATGGAACTCCTGGAGTTCTGCGGACTGGCCAACAAGGCCCAGCACCTCGCCCGCAACCTCCCCTACGGCGAGCAGCGCAAGCTCGAGATCGCCCGCGCCCTCGCCAGCGAGCCCGGCGTGCTGCTGCTCGACGAGCCCACCGCCGGCATGAACCCCCAGGAGACCCGCGCCGCCGAGGAGCTGGTCTTCGCGATCCGCGACAAGGGGATCGCCATCCTGGTCATCGAGCACGACATGAAGTTCATCTTCAACCTGTGCGACCGCACCGCCGTGCTCGTCCAGGGCCAGAAGATCGTCGAGGGCGACAAGGAGACCGTCCAGAACGACGAGCGCGTCATCACCGCCTACCTCGGCGCCCCGCTCGAAGGCGCCGCCGAAGGCACCAGCACCACCGCCGGTACGGAGGACGACCAGTGACCGCTCTGCTCGAGGTCGAGGACCTCCGCGTCGCCTACGGCAAGATCGAGGCCGTCAAGGGCATCAGCTTCAAGGTCAACCAGGGCGAGGTCACCACCCTGATCGGCACCAACGGCGCCGGCAAGACCACCACCCTGCGGACCCTGTCCGGCCTGCTGAAGCCCACCTCCGGGAAGATCCTCTTCGACGGGGCGGCGCTCGACACCGTCCCCGCCCACAAGATCGTCTCCCTGGGCCTCGCCCACTCCCCCGAGGGCCGGCACATCTTCCCGCGGATGACCATCGAGGAGAACCTCCTCCTCGGCGCCTTCCTCCGCAAGGACTCCGCCGGCATCACCGAGGACATCGAGCGCGCCTACACGCTCTTCCCCATCCTCGGCGAACGCCGCAAGCAGGCCGCCGGCACCCTCTCCGGCGGCGAGCAGCAGATGCTCGCCATGGGCCGCGCCCTGATGTCCCGGCCCAAGCTGCTCATGCTGGACGAGCCCTCCATGGGCCTGTCCCCGCTGATGATGCAGAAGATCATGGCCACCATCGTCGAGCTCAAGGCCTCCGGCATGACCATCCTGCTCGTCGAGCAGAACGCCCAGGCGGCGCTCTCGCTCTCCGACCAGGGCTACGTCATGCAGACCGGCCACATCGTGCTCAACGGCACCGGTGCCGACCTGCTGCGCGACGAGTCCGTGCGCAAGTCCTACCTCGGCGAGGACTGACCGCCCGCACCCGCACACGACGGAGCCCGTCGGACCCCCCGGTCCGACGGGCTCCGCCGTTCCCCCGTCCCCGCTCCCCCGGTCTCTGTGGGCCCCCGTCAGTCGATCACGCAGTCGGCCGGCTTCGCGCCCTGCGGACACGGGAACCGCTTCACCGACTTCGCGTACGCGACCGCGTCCACCGCCGTCCGCTCCGGGATCCGCGCCTGCCACTGCGGGCTGCGCACCACCGCCTCCCACGCCGACAGGCCCAGCGGCGGCCGGTCCCGGGTCACCGTGATCGGGATCCCGCCCTTGCCCGACTCCTGGTCCAACGTCGCATTGGCCGCCGTCACCGACACATAGTCGCCGTCCGCCCGGCGAAGCTTCACCACCTGGTCGTACAGCCCGACCACGTCGGTCCCGGTGATGTAACTCATCATCAGCGAACCGTCCGGCAGCGTGGTCGTCCGGCACATCGGCTTCTCGTTGCCCGGCTTGCGCGGCCCCTCGTCCGAACCCCCCGGCCAGCCCTCGCAGCTCATCGTCCCCGCCGTACCCGGCGAACCGTGACTGAACTCCACCATCACCGTCGACAGCCCGAACCCGTCGTCGTACTGCACCTCGATGTAGTGCTCACCCCCGCGGTTGTTGTAGTTCACCGCGAACGGATCGAGATTGGTCAACCGGGCACCCGGCGGCAACTGGTCGGCGAAGATCTTCAGCATCCCCTGCCAGGTCATGTCCACCATCGGCCCGGTCGGCGACGGACTCGGCAACGGACTCAGCGACGGCGACGAACCCGCCGGCGCACCCGACGCCCCCGACGCACCCGCACTCACCACCGACGACGGCGCCCCGTCCGCCGCCTGCACATCCGCCGACCCGCCGAACCGGGGCACCAGCAGCACCCCCGCCGCCACCACCCCGCACGCCACCAGCGTCGACCCCGCCGCCTGCACGGCCCGCCGGACCCTGCGGCGGCGCTTCCCCAGCCGCACCCCCTCCGCGACCATGGCCCGGACAGGCGGCATCAGCTCCTCGACGCTCCCCTCGAGCAGCCTGGTCAGATCGTCTTCAAGCCCCATGCCGGGATCCCTCGTCGTGTCCGTCGTTTCCCCACACCGGTACACACGCGACGCCGCGCCCGAAGGTCTCACCCCAGTTCACGCGCGACCACCACCCCCGACCACCGCCCCCGACCACCGCCCCCGGACACGCCGAGGCCCCGCCGCACGACTGCACGCGACGGGGCCCGACGGATCGCACCGGTGGGAACGGGCTCAGCCCTCGGCCTCGGCCTTCTTCCGGTCCTGGGCCGCACCCTCCTCGATCACGGCCTCCGCCACCGCGGCCATCGTCATCCGGCGGTCCATCGACGTCTTCTGGATCCACCGGAACGCCGCCGGCTCGGTCAGCCCGAACTTCGTCTGCAGCACGCTCTTCGCCCGGTCCACCAGCTTGCGGGTCTCCAGCCGCTGCGAGAGATCCGCGATCTCCTGCTCCAGCGTCCGCATCTCGGTGTACCGCGACACCGCCATCTCGATCGCCGGCACCAGGTCGCTCTTGCTGAACGGCTTCACGATGTACGCCATCGCACCCGCGTCCCGGGCCCGGTCGACCAGCTCCCGCTGCGAGAACGCGGTCAGCATCAGCACCGGCGCCAGGTGCTGCTCGTGGATCCGCTCCGCCGCCGACAGTCCGTCCAGCACCGGCATCTTCACGTCGAGGATCGCCAGGTCCGGCCGCAAGTCCTCGACCAGCTTCACCGCCGTCTCGCCGTCCCCGGCCTCACCGACGACGGTGTACCCCTCCTCCTCCAGCATCTCCTTCAGGTCGAGACGGATCAGCGCCTCGTCCTCGGCAATCACAATTCGGGTGATCTGGGGCGACTCGGTCTCAAGCGGCTGGGGCTGCTCGTCGGCGGTGCTCACGGGGCTCCTCGTTCCGGCGGGGTACTGCATGCACGAGCCTACCTAGCTGCGCCTGTCCGTGCGCACAGGGTATCCTTCACGGGCACCGCCTCGCCGGGTTGGTGGAACGGCATACACGATCGCCTCAAAAGCGATTGCCTGAAAGGGCTTGCGGGTTCGAATCCCGCACCCGGCACCCTCGATTACCTTCATTTTGCAGATCTCGCGGCCATACGTGGAATTCATCACCCCGGGTGAAAACCGCAGCGAGCGTCCACCGGACGGCCCAGGCGTCCACATGCTGATCGCATGACCGACCCGTCCCTTCGCGAACAGGCCGTCCACCTGCTCCGCAGCGGCGAAGCCAACGCCGCCGTCGCCCGCCGCCTCGGCGTCCCGCCCGGCACCGTCGGGTACTGGAAACACCTGGACCGCGCCCGCCGGGGCGAGACCTCCACCCGGCAGCGGCCGCTGTGCCACCGGTGCCACGACGACCAGCTGGACCGCACCGCCTACGTCTACCTGCTCGGCCTCTACCTGGGGGACGGACACCTGCCCGACCCGCGGGGTCGCACACCGCATCTCGTCATCAGCTGCGACAACAAGTGGCCGGGCGTGATGGATTCCGTCGAACAGGCCATGCGGGCGGTCTTCCCCCGGAACCGGACGTGCCGCGTGGCGCGCGTCGGCTGCCACGACGTCAAGGTCTACTCGACCCACCTGCCCTGCCACTTCCCCCAGCACGGCCCCGGGAGGAAGCACGAGCGGACCATCGCACTGGAGGTCTGGCAGGAGGAGTTGGTGGGCGCCCACCCGTGGGACCTGATCCGGGGCCTGATCCACTCCGACGGCTGCCGGATCACCAACTGGGCCACCCGGACCGTCCGCGGCGAGGTCCGCCGGCACGAGTATCCGCGCTACTTCTTCACCAACACGTCCGGCGACATCGTGCGCCTGTTCACCACCACCCTGGACGCGGTCGGGGTGGAGTGGAAGGAGACCCGGCGGGCGTCGGGAGCCGTGAACGTCTCCGTCGCCCGGCGGGACTCCGTGGCCCTGCTGGACCACCACGTCGGCCCGAAGTGCTGAGGCGTCCGGTCAGCCGAGGGGGCCGCTGGACTTGAGGTCGGTGGCGTGGAAGGCGGCGGTGGCGGGGGCCGCGTCGGGGGCGTCGGTGACGGAGAGGGTGTAGTCGCCGTCGGTGGCGCCGTCGAAGACGAACCAGGCGGCCTCGTTCTGGAACAGCGGGTGGTCGGGGTAGATGGCCTCGATGGGGGCGCGGGTGGGGCCGACCTCCTGGCCGCCGGGGAGCCTGAGGCGGAGCATGGAGCCGTCGACGGCCATCCCGGCGGGGCCGACGTTGCCCTTCATGTCGAAGACGACGAGCAGCGAGCGCTGTCCGCGCTTGAGGGCGGTGACGCCGCCGCCGTCGCCGTAGTCGGCGCGCAGCTGGGCGTACTTGAGGGTGAGGGTGAGGCGTCCGGAGGTGAGGGCGGGGGTGGGGAGGGTGAGGTCGACGGGCTTGAGGTCGACGGCTTCGCGGCCGCCCTTGCCGAGGGGGACGACGGCTTGGGCTTCGGCGGCGTCGCCGAGGACGAGGGAGGCGCCGTCGAAGCTGAAGGGGTGGCCGGCACTGGTGTAGGCGCTGAAGGTGAGGGGCAGCGGGTTGGTGGCGCCGGGGGTGGGGGGTACGGCGGTGCCGGGGTCGCCGGTGATGGGGGTGCCGGCGATGTCGATGGCGATGTCGGGCCAGTCGCGGATGGCGCCGGTTTTGAAGGTGTTGGTGACGGCGGTGTCGATGACGAGCTTGTAGGAGCCGCTGGTGGCGTCGCCGGGGGTGTAGGTGGCGGACTTGACCTCGAACTTGAGGCCGCCCTTGTAGACGGTCCGGCCGATCTGGACGGTCTTGGCGGCGGTGGCGCCGGTGCCGGTGCCGCCGCCCGAGCCGCCCTGGCCCGCGGGGCTGACCGTGGTGGTGGCCGGCGGTGCGCCGTTGGCGGGTGCCTTGTCGCCGGAGGGGTCGCAGGCGGTGGCGAGGGCGGCGGTGAGGATGGCGGCCGCGAGGGCGGCCGCGGGTCTGGTGAGGCTGCTCATGGTGGTGGGGTCTCCCTCCCTGCGGCGCCGCCTTGTGGTGTGGTGAGGTGCGGGGCGCCGTCGGCAGGAAGGTACCCGGGCGCGGTGGGCCCGCACCGGTCCGTGACGGTACCGGGACGGACCCGCCGCGCTTTGGTGAAGACGTGTGCGAACTCGCCTTCCGGTCGGGTCAGTTGTTGAGTTCTCCGACGTGGTGGACGCGGACCAGGTTGGTGGAGCCGGCGAGGCCGGGCGGGGAGCCGGCGGTGATGACGACGATGTCGCCGCGTTGGCAGCGGCCGAGGCTGAGCAGGGCGGCGTCGACCTGGGCGACCATCTCGTCGGTGGTGGGGACGAAGGGGCCGAGGAAGGTCTCGACGCCCCAGGTGAGGGCGAGTTGGCTGCGGACGGCGGGTTCGTAGGTGAAGGCGAGGACGGGGATGGGCGAGCGGTAGCGGGTGAGGCGGCGGGCGGTGTCGCCGCTCTGGGTGAAGGCGATGAGGTACTTGGCGTCGAGGAAGTCGCCGATCTCGGCGGCGGCGCGGGCGACGGCGCCGCCCTGGGTGCGGGGCTTGTTGTTCTCGGTGAGCGGGGGGAGTCCGGCGGCGAGGATGTCCTCCTCGGCGGCTTCGATGATCCGGCTCATGGTGCGGACGGTCTCGACGGGGTACTTGCCGACGGCGGTCTCGCCGGAGAGCATCACGGCGTCGGTGCCGTCGAGGACGGCGTTGGCGACGTCGGAGGCCTCGGCGCGGGTGGGCCGGGAGGCGTGGATCATCGAGTCGAGCATCTGGGTGGCGACGATGACCGGCTTGGCGTTGCGCTTGGCCAGTTTGATGGCGCGCTTCTGGACGAGCGGCACCTGTTCCAGGGGGAGTTCGACGCCGAGGTCGCCGCGGGCGATCATGATGCCGTCGAAGGCGTCGATCACGGCTTCGAGGTTCTCGACGGCCTGCGGCTTCTCGAGTTTGGCGATGACGGGGACCCGGCGGCCTTCCTCGGCCATGATGCGGTGGACCTCGTCGGCGTCGCGTCCGCTGCGGACGAAGGAGAGGGCGACGAGGTCGGCTCCGGTCCGCAGGGCCCAGCGCAGGTCGGCGACGTCCTTGTCGCTGAGCGCGGGTACGGAGACGCGGACGCCGGGGAGGTTGAGTCCCTTGTGGTCGGAGACCAGGCCGCCTTCGAGGACGGTGCAGCGGATGCGGGGTCCGTCGATGCGGGTGACCTCGAGGGCGACCCGGCCGTCGTCGACGAGGATCCGCTCGCCCGGGCCGACGTCGTCGGCGAGGCCGGGGTAGGTGGTGCCGCACATCTCGCGGTCGCCGCGGACGTCCTCGACGGTGATGGTGAACTCGTCGCCGCGTTCAAGGAGTACGGGCCCGTCGGCGAAGGTGCCCAGTCGAATCTTCGGGCCTTGGAGATCGACGAGGACGCCGACCGAGCGGCCGGCCTCGTCGGAGGCCTTGCGGACCCGGCGGTAGCGCTCCTCGTGTTCGAGCTGGGAGCCGTGGGTGAGGTTGAGTCGGGCGATGTCCATGCCGGC
The DNA here is from genome assembly GCF_024172095.1 of Kitasatospora cinereorecta. Taxonomy (GTDB): domain Bacteria; phylum Actinomycetota; class Actinomycetes; order Streptomycetales; family Streptomycetaceae; genus Kitasatospora; species Kitasatospora cinereorecta. The sequence continues at coordinate 731,881 of NZ_JAMZDX010000005.1, forward strand.
GGTGACCAAGGCCTTGATCTGGTCGTACGAGTCCGCGGCGGGCCCGAGGGTACAGACGATTTTTGCTCGGCGCATGGCTCTGAGCGTAGGCATTACCGGTGCGTAACAGCGGGGTTCCGGCGGCCTCCCCCATGGCTGTTCACGAAAGATTTGATTAACAACCTGACACAACGGGCCCGGTCGGCCGCCGAGTTGTCGGGCCGTCCGAAGATGGGGGCTCGTCGTTGGTCTCGCACGCCCGCTCGGAGGGCGCGCACCACCGCTCGGGGTGGGAGCGGTGCGCACCGTTGACGGACGTGCGTACGGACGTGCGTACGCATGGGCGTCGCCAAGATCTCATCTGCCGGAAACGTCCGGGGGCTGGTCCCGGGCGCGGTTCACGGGCAGACTTCTACGCGCGTTTCTCTACGCGCGTCACCAGGCCCGCGCCGCTGTGGCGCGCCCGTCTGACGGTCCGTCCGCCCCACGTTGGAGTCGTCCATGCCCCTGAACCGCCGTGACTTCGTCACCCGCTCGGCCGCGACCGCGGCCGGTGCCGCCCTGGTCGGCGGCGCGTCGGTCGCCGCCGCGAGCCCCGCCGCGGCGGCCGACGCCGACTCCGCCGAGTCCCGCGGGCACGGCCCGGCGAAGGCGAAGCAGACCTTCACCGTGATGGGCACCACCGACCTGCACGGCCGGGTGCTCAACTGGGACTACTTCACCGACGCCGAGTACGACGACAAGGCGCACAACGACGTCGGCCTGGCCAAGATCTCCACCCTGGTCAAGCAGATCCGCGCCGAGAAGGGCTGCGAGCGCACCCTGCTGATCGACGCCGGCGACATCATCCAGGGCACCCAGCTCACCTACTACTTCGCCCGGGTCGAGCCGATCACGGCCAAGAAGAACCCGCCCCGGCACCCGATGGCCGAGGCGATGAACGCGATCGGCTACGACGCGGCCGCCCTCGGCAACCACGAGTTCAACTACGGCATCCCGGTCGTGCGGGCCTTCGAGGAGCAGTTGGACTTCCCCCTGCTGGGCGCCAACGCGCTGCACGCCAAGAACGAGAAGCCGGCCTTCCCCCCGTACGTGATCAAGGAGCTGCACCTGGGCCACGGCCGGCCGCTGCGGGTGGGCATCCTGGGTCTGACCAACCCGGGCATCGCGATCTGGGACAAGGCCAACGTGCAGGGCCAGATGGTCTTCCCGGGCATCGTGGAGATGGCGAAGAAGTACGTGCCGCGGATGAAGGCGGCCGGTGCCGACGTGGTGATCGTCTCGGCGCACTCGGGCATCGACGAGCCGTCCTCGTACGGCGACCAGCTGCCCTGGCCGGAGGACGCGTCCGGGGAGATGGCCGCCACGGTGCCGGGCATCGACGCGGTGCTGGTCGGCCACACCCACAAGGAGGTGGCGCAGCGCCTGGTCGCCAACAAGGAGACCGGGAAGAACGTCGTGCTGTCCGAGCCGCTGTGCTGGGCGCAGCGGCTGTCCTGCTTCGACTTCGAGGTGGAGTTCGCGAAGGGCCACTGGACGGTGACCTCGGTGTCCTCGCGGGTGCTGAACACCAACACGGTGCCCGAGGACCAGGCGATCGTGCGGCTGATCGCGGACCAGCACAAGAAGGTGGTGACGTACGTCAACCAGGTGATCGGCACCTGCAAGGCCGAACTGTCCATCGCCGAGGCGCGGTTCAAGGACGTGGCGATCATCGACCTGATCGGCCGGGTGCAGGCGGACGCGGTGAAGGCGGCGCTGGCCGGCGGCCAGTACGCGAACCTGCCGGTGCTGGCGCAGGCGGCGCCGTTCAACCGCACGGCGGTGATCCCGGCGGGTGAGGTGAAGCTGCGGGACGCGGCGGGCCTGTACATCTACGAGAACACGCTGGAGGCCCGGCTGCTGACGGGTGCCCAGATCAAGGACTACCTGGAGTACTCGGCGAAGTACTACGCCCAGCTGGCCCCGGGCGCCCCGATCAACCTGGACACGCTGACCAACCAGGCGGACACGCCGGACTACAACTACGACTCGGTGTACGGCGTCTCGTACGACATCGACATCTCGCAGCCGGTCGGTTCGCGGATCGTCAACCTGTCGTACGAGGGCAAGCCGGTGGACGCGGCGCAGCAGTTCGTGCTGGCGGTGAACAACTACCGGGCCAACGGCGGCGGCAACTTCCCGCACGTGGCGACGGCGACCAAGGTGTGGTCGAACTCGGACGAGATCCGCAACACGATGATCGCCTGGGTGAAGGCCAAGGGTGTCATCGACCCGGCGGACTTCGGCGGCGTGACCTGGCGGCTGGTGCGGGCGGGCGTCCCGCTGTTCCAGTAGGCACTGCGCGCCGGAGGCCGGTCCCCGCTCGGGCGGGGGCCGGCCTTCGGCGTGTCAGCGGCGGCGGAAGAGGCGCTTCAGCAGCGAGGGTCGGTCGTCGGCCCGGACGCGGTCGGCGGGCTCGACGGTCCCGGGCTCGACGGTCCCGGGAGCGTCGGCGTCCGCCACCGCCTCGGCCTCCTCGCCGGTCCCGGCGGTGTCGCCGCTCTCGGCGTCCTCGGCGGTGAGGCGGTCGAGCAGCTCGCGGGCGGCGGCGAGCCGGTCGGGTTCGGCCCACGGGCAGGCCAGCAGCAGTCGGCAGACCGAGGGCAGGATGGTGACCGCGCGCTGCCGGTGGGCGCGGCTGTCGGCGGCCAGCCGGTGGGCCAGGAGGCGGCCGACGTCGGCGCGGGTCTCCGGGTGGACCCAGGCGACGGTGACCAGGGCGAAGCCGGCGGCCTCGGCGACCCAGTCCTCGGGGCCCAGCAGCAGGTCGGCGAGGATCCGGTGCCGGTCGGCGTCGGCCCAGGGCTGGTCGGTGCGGTGGTGGGCGATGCCGAGGCAGGCGAAGGCCTGCACGGCGCGGATCCACAGTTCGGGGTGGTGGGCGCGCAGGGCGGCGCCGATCTCGTCCTCGCGGGGCGCGGGCGGGTGGGCGAGGACGCCGAGCAGGTCGGCGGGCGGGAGGCCGGCCAGCCGTACCGCGTGGTCGTAGGCGGCGGGCAGGGTGGACCAGACGACCTCGGCGGTGTCGCGGACCAGGGCGGCCGCGTGGTCGGAGGGGGCGGGGACGGCGGGTCTGGGCACGGTGCCGTCCCAGTCCCAGATCCGGGTGGTCGAGGGGCGGACGGGCGTCCGGGGGTCGGGCTCCAGGACGGCCCGGTAGGTGACCCGGGCGTCGGGGGCGGCGAGGCGGACGGCCAGCAGGCTGCTGGGGGGTTCCAGGGCGGAGACGGTGAGGTCGATCCGGGCCGGCCCGCGGGTGTCGGAGCCGGTTTCAGGGCCGGTCCCGGGGTCCGTACCGGAGGCGGTGTCGACCGCGGCGAGGAAGCGGTGCAGGGCGTTGACGGTGGCCTCGCCGGTCCCGTGGACGGCCCCGAGCCAGGGCTGCTCGCGGCTGTGGCGGGCGAGCAGCTCGGCGGCGTACTCGTGGTCGGGGTGGTCGCGCAGGTGGTCGGCGAGGGCGAGCAGGTGGACGGTGCCGCCGTCGCGCCCGTGGCGTACGCCGTGCCGGGCGGGGCCGGCCTTGGGGTGGTCGGGTTCGGTGGCGAGCACCCGGTCGAGCCAGGGCAGGCCCTCGGCGGGACGGCCGGTGGCGGCGTACAGCTCGGCGATGTCGACGGCCAGGTAGCTGTCGGGCCGGGCGGCGTGGGCGGCCTGCCAGACGGTGAGGGCCCGGTCGGGCTGTCCGTCGGCGCGCAGGGCGTTGCCCAGCAGCACGGCGGTGAGGTGCTGGGGGGCGAGGCGGTGGGCGCGTTCGGCGAGGTCGACGGCGTACGGGGTGTCGCCGAGGCGGCGGATCAGGCCGGAGGCGAAGGCGAGCAGGACGGGGTGGTCGCGGTGGTGGACGACCACCCGGCGGACCAGGTCCTCGAAGGGGCGCAGCGCGGGGCGGAGCTCCTCGGGGGCCGGGTCGGGCAGGACGCCGGCGATCCGGGCGGCGCTCTGGGCGACGCCGTCGGGGGCGAGCAGAGCGGGCAGGTCGGCGCGGGCCAGCCAGGTGGTGTCGGCCCAGGGCCGGTCGGGGGCGTGGCGGATGGCGGAGGCGAGCAGGGAGACCGCGCTGTCCCAGTCGCCGGCGGCGGCCTGGACGTGGGCGCGGCAGACCACGGTGCCGAGGTAGACCTGGCCGTCGAGCGGGAAGTGCTCGAGAGCGGCGGCGGGGCCGCCGGCGCGGGCGCAGAACTCGGCGAGGGCTTCGTGGAGTTCGGGCAGTTGCGGGTCGGCGACCATGGCGTCGGCGAGGTGCTCGGCGGCGTGCGCGAGGTTCCCGGAGTCGATGGCGAGCCGGGCGACGGCCACCTCGCCCTGGGCCTCGAGCCGCTCGTCTCCGCGGTCCGCGTGCTGCATGTGCCCCGCTCCCCTGGGTCCCGGTCCGGCGTGCCGGTTCGAACACGCCGTCGGGTCGAGCCTAGGCCGTCGGTTCGCCCACCACCCGGCCGGGGCGGGCACCCGTGCGGCAGCCGGGTGCCACCGCCCGGGCCGACGCGGGGTGCCCGCGGGCGCCGGCCGGGGTGCCCACGGGCGCCGGGGCGGGTCAGCCGCCGATGCGGCCGACCGCGACCAGGGCGGCGAGCAGGAACAGCACGGCGTTCATCGGCAGCGAGGAGGTCTCGCCGCGCTTGAGGTGGAGCCGCGCGGCGGCCAGCTGGACGACGGCCAGGCCGGCGGCGGCGAGCGGGGTGAGGACCTGGGCGATGCCGGTGGCCTGGGGCAGCACCAGGCCGAGGGCGCCGAGGATCTCGACCAGGCCGATGGCGCGCACTCCGCCGTCGGTGTAGTCGGCGGCCCAGCCCATCCGGGGGTCGGTGAGGAGCTGCTCGCGGGGCCGGCCGGCCTTGGTCAGGCCGGCGGCGAGATAGAGGGCGGCGAGCAGGCCGGCGGTGATCCAGAGTGCGATGTTCAACGGGGGCTCCTGGGCCGATGGTTACCATTGGTGCGTTACCGCATGATGGGTTACTCGGACGGGCGGTACAAAAGGCACACCGGTGTGCCTCAGGAACACGGAGGTGACCGATGGCCGGGCGCGACTGCCAGGACGGGAACGAGGGCCGGGCGGTCCGGGAGCTGCTCGACCGGATCGGCGACAAGTGGAGCCTGCTGGTGATCGGCACGCTGCGGCAGGGCCCGCTGCGCTTCGGGGAGCTGCAGCAGCAGGTCGGGGGCATCTCGCAGCGGATGCTCACCCTCACCCTTCGGCACCTGGAGCGGGACGGGCTGGCCACCCGCACGGTGTTCGCCGAGGTTCCGCCCCGGGTCGAGTACGAGCTGACCGCGCTCGGCCGTACGCTGATCCCCTTGGTGGGGGCGCTGGCCGAGTGGGCCGCGAGCAACCACCTGCTGATCGACGCCAACCGGGCCCGGTTCGACGCGGCCCGCTGACCTGGGGAGCGAGCGTGACGGGTGCCGAGGTGTTCTCCACCGAGCGGTTGACCGTCCGGCAGTGGGAGCCGGCCGACCGGGACCGGGCGTTCGACCTGTACTCCCGCTGGGAGGTGGCGCGCTGGTTGGGCCGCGAGCCGCGGGCACTGGAGTCGCCGGCCGAGGCGGACGCCCTGGTGCAGCGCTTCCGCGACCGCTCGGCGGACCCGCGGTTCGGGGTCTGGGCGGTCGAGGTGCGCGCAACCGGTACGGTCGCGGGCTCGGTGCTGCTGGTGCCGATCCCGGACGGGGACGGCGAGGTGGAGATCGGCTGGCACTTCCACCCGGACTCCTGGGGCCGGGGCTACGCCACCGAGGCCGCCCGGGCCGGGCTGGCCAAGGGCTTCGCCGACGGCCTGGCCGAGATCCACGCGGTGGTCCGCCCGGACAACGAGCCGTCCCTGGCGGTCTGCCGCCGGCTCGGGATGACGCCGCTCGGCCGGACCGACCGCTGGTACGGCACCGAGCTGGAGGCGTTCCGGATCACCCGCCCGGCCTGAGCACAGCCTGAGCACGACCTGAGCCCGGCCCGTCCACGCCCCGCCGCGGACCCGCGGGTGCGTCTCAGCGGGCGGGCGCGGACATCCGCTCCAGGTGCAGCAGCGCGGGGACGGCGGCGAGGCTGAGCGCGCCGAGGAACACCCAGGGCCAGCCCGGCCCGGCGCCCAGCAGCAGGGTGAACAGGCCGGGTGCGAGGGTCTGCCCGACCGTCCAGGAGAGCTGGTTGACCGCCAGGTAGCGGCCGCGCAGGTCGGGGTGGGCAAGGCCGACGCTCAGCTCCTCCGCGTACGGGCCGGCCACCGTCTCCGCGGTGTTGTACACCACCATCGCCACCACCACGCCGGCCGGGACGGCCCAACCGGGCGCCGCGGCGAGCCCGCCGAACAGGGCGAAGGCGACGGCGTTGAGCAGGGCGCCGGCCGCGACCACCCGGGTGGCCCGGTGGCGCCGCAGGCGCCGGGCGACGGCGGTCTGGGTCAGCACCACCTGGGCACTGTTGAGCACCAGCAGCGCGCCGGCCAGCCACGCCTGCTGGTGCAAACCCTCGGTGAGGTAGAGCGCCAGCAGCAGGCCGAGCACCAGCGAGGAGAACACGGCCGCCAGGTTGGTCACCACCAGCAGCAGGTAACGGCGGTCGCGCAGCACGGTGCGGTACGAGCCCGCCATCGCCTCCCGGACGGCCGGCGCCCCGGCCGGGCGCCAGGCCGCCAGCAGCGCGGCGGCGAGCGCGAAGCTGGCCGCGTTCAGGACGACGACCACCCGCAGACCGCCGGTGCCGCCGGCGGCCAGCAGCAGGGCGCCGAGCGCGCCGCCGACCGCCAGTCCGCCGTTGCGCAGCGACCCGATCAGCGCGAACCAGCGCGGCCGCTCCGCCGGCTCCGCCGCCAGCACCACCAGCCCGGTCGAGGCCGTCCAGTACGCGGCGGTGCCGATCTGCGCCAGCCAGACCACCGTGACGATCTGCCACACCTGTTCGGCGCCGAGGAAGCCCGCGTACGCGACGGCGGAGAGCAGGTTGGCGGCGGCGGCGACCCGGCGGGCGTCGAAGCGGTCGATCACCGGCCCGGTCAGCAGCGCGGTGGGCAGGGCGAGCAGCCGGGCGAGGCTGATCGCGGCGCCGATGGAGGTCAGCGCAAGGGTGGTGGTACGGGCGAACCAGACGACGGTGAAGGCGAGCAGCAGGCCGGTGCCGAGGCTGTCGACCAGGTGGGCGCCGATCAGCTTGCGCTGCCCCCGGGTTGACGCGGGGTCGGCGGCCTGGGCGGGAGCGGTGGTGACGGTGGTCATGGCACCGATCCTCGGAGCGCTCGGCTAGAGTGCCCATCGATTTCGTCCTGATCGAATCCTGCGGGCCCTCGATCCCGCTCGACTCCCCGGGGGCCGCCGCATGCTGACGCTGGAGTTCTCGGCCGCGGACGTGGCGCTGACCCGGTTCGCCCACTCGCCGCTGGAGGAACTCGCCAACAGCGTGCAGGTGCTCAAGGAGCCGGGCGAGCACGCCGTCCACCTGCCGTGGGTGCGGGAGGTCGCCCCGCGAATCGACTGGGCGCGCCACGGCCTGCTCTCCGCGCTGATCCGGATCCCCAACATCTACGTGCCGGACTTCCTCACCCCTATGCCGCTCGGCTCCGCGCCCACCCCGGAGGAGGAGCTGGCGCGGCTGACGGCCACCGACCCGCGCCAGGTCCGGGCCGACCTGGACCGGATCACCGGCCCGCTGCCGCCGCCGGTCGCCGAGCTGTACGCCGACCCGGCGGCCGGGCTGGCCCGCCTGGCCGACGAGCTGCGGACCTACTGGGCGCTCGCCCTGGCCCCGTACTGGGAGCGGATCCGGCGACTGGTGGACGGCGAGATCCTGCGCCGGGCGCGGCAGATGTCGACCGGCGGGCCGGCCGCGCTCTTCGCCGACCTGCACCCGAGCGTCACCTGGGAGTCCGGGACGCTACGGGTCGCGCACCGCTGGTACTCGGCGGAGCGGGGGCTGGACGGCGGGCGCGGGCTGGTGCTGGTGCCCTCGGTGTTCGCCTGGCCGGGCGTGTGGTCGCAGACCGATCCGCCGCACCAGCCGGGGCTGGTCTACCCGCCGCGCGGGGTGGCCACCCTGTGGGAGCGCCCCGCGCCCGCCCCGGACGGCCTGGCCGGCGTCCTCGGCCGCACCCGCGCCCAATTGCTCGCCGAACTCGACTCCCCCGCGTCCACCACCGAACTCGCCGCCCGCCTCGGCATCTCCGCGCCCAACGTCTCGCACCACCTGAGCGCCCTCACCGCCGCCGGCCTCCTGGCCCGCCACCGCACCGGCCGCACCGTCCTCTACCTGCGCACCCCCGTCGCAGAGGCCTGGCTGGCCCAGGAACGGACGGTGGTGAAGAACAGCTGAACAACTCCGTTGCCCGGTACGGGAAGCGGCGTCGGGTGCTCAGGTGTCGGGTGCTCAGGTCTCGGGTGCTCAGGTCTCGGGTGCTCAGGTCTCGGCGAGGATCCGGCGGACCAGGGCCAGGGCCTCGTCGCCCGCCAGGGCGGCCTCGCCGAGGCGTCGCAGTGCCTCGGTGTACTCGGCCACCTCGGCCGGCCGGTCGAGGTAGAGGGCGGTGGTGAACTGCTCCAGGTAGACCACGTCCGGCAGGTCGGCCTCCGGGAAGCCGAGCACCGTGAACGCGCCGCTGTCGGCGGCCGCCGCCCCCATGCCGAGCGGCAGCACCCGCAGGGTCAGCCACGGCGCGGCGGCCAGCTCGATCAGGCGGGCCAGCTGCTCGCGCATCACCTCGGGCCCGCCGCAGGCGCGGCGCAGGGCGGTCTCGTCGACGATGACCTCCACCCGGGCGGTGGCGTCCTCGGCCAGGAAGCGTTCCTGGCGGCGCAGTCGGACCGCCGCGCGGCGCTCGATCTCCTCGGCGGAGGCGCCGGGGCTGCCGGCCCGCATCACGGCCCGGGCGTAGTCCGGGGTCTGCAGCAGCCCGGGGACGAACTGCACCTCGTACGCGCGGACGGTGCCGGCGGACTCCTCCAGGCCGAGGTAGGTCTGGAACCACGGCGGGACGGCGTCGGCGTACCGCTGCCACCAGGCGGGGGCGTTGGCCTCGCCGACCAGGGCGAGCAGGGCCTCCCGTTCGGCGCCCTCGGCCAGCCCGTACAGCGTCAGCAGGTCGGCGACGTCGCGCGGTTTGAAGGCGACCCGGCCGAGTTCCATCCGGCTGATCTTGGATTCGGAGGCGCGGATCGAATACCCGGCGTCCTCGCGGGACACCCCGCAGGACTCCCGCAGGCGCCGCAGATGGGAGCCGAGCAGTATCCGCCGCGCGGTCGCGCCGCCGCCGGCCTGAACGCCCGTCATCGCCAACCTCCGCCCCTGTCCCACCGACAGGCGAAGTCTGCCATCTCGCACGGACATTCGGGAGGGCATTGCACTACCGGATGTCCGCCGTCACGTCCGGGATGCGAGACGGCGTGGCGGGCGCCGGGACACGACGAACGGCGCCTGCCCGCAACTGGTCGGGGAGAGGGCAGGCGCCGTCATGACCGGGCCCGGCGGCTCTGGCGGGATCGGTTTCGTGCGGCCGGGCGGGGCAGTTGCGGGCCCGGCGTTCAGGGTGAGGGTGGTGCTGACCCGGCCTCAGACCACCAGGGGGCGGTCCGTCGGACGGATCGGGGCGGGCAGCGGGGTCTTGCCACCCAGGTACTTGTCGACCGCCGCGGCGGCCGAACGGCCCTCCGCGATGGCCCAGACGATCAACGACTGGCCGCGGCCGGCGTCACCGCACACATAGACGCCGTCCACGTTGGTCGCGAACTTCGAGTCCCGGGCGACGTTGCCGCGGGGGTCCAGCTCCACACCGAGCTGCTCGACCAGGCCGTTCTTCACGTCCGTCCCGGTGAAGCCCATGGCCAGGGTGACCAGTTGCGCCGGAAGGACGCGTTCGGTACCCGGGACGGGCTCGAAGCGACCGTCCCTGAACTCTACCTCGACCAGGTGGAGCTCCTGAACATTGCCCTCCTCGTCACCGGCGAAGTGGGTGGTGTTGACGGAGTAGATCCGCTCGCCGCCCTCCTCGTGGGCCGAGGTGACCTTGTAGGTCATCGGCATGGTCGGCCACGGCTGGTGGCCCGGACGCTCCTCGCTCGGCCGCGGCATGATCTCCAGCTGGGTGACCGAGGCCGCGCCCTGGCGGTGGGCGGTGCCGACGCAGTCCGCGCCGGTGTCGCCGCCGCCGATGACCACCACGTGCTTGCCCTTGGCGGAGATCGGGGAGTCGACGTAGTCGCCCTCCTGGACCTTGTTGGCCAGCGGCAGGTACTCCATCGCCTGGTGGACGCCGTTCAGCTCCCGGCCCGGCACGGGCAGGTCGCGGGCGGTGGTGGCGCCGGCCGCCACGACCACCGCGTCGAAGCGCGAGCGCAGGTCCTGGCCGGTGATGTCCTCGCCGACGTGCACGCCGGTGCGGAACCGGGTGCCCTCCGCGCGCATCTGCTCGATGCGGCGGTTGATGTGGCGCTTCTCCATCTTGAACTCGGGGATGCCGTAGCGCAGCAGGCCGCCGATGCGGTCGGCGCGCTCGTACACCACCACGGTGTGGCCGGCCCGGGTGAGCTGCTGGGCGGCGGCCAGGCCGGCCGGGCCGGAGCCGACCACGGCGACGGTCTTGCCGGACAGGCGCTCCGGGACCTGCGCGGCCACGCCGCCGCGGTCCCAGGCCTTGTCGATGATGGTGACCTCGACATTCTTGATGGTCACCGCGTCCTGGTTGATCCCGAGCACGCAGGCCGACTCGCAGGGAGCCGGGCACAGGCGGCCGGTGAACTCCGGGAAGTTGTTGGTGGCGTGCAGGCGCTCGATGGCGCCGCTCCAGTCGTCCCGGTACGCCAGGTCGTTCCACTCGGGGATCAGGTTCCCGAGCGGGCAGCCGTTGTGGCAGAACGGGATGCCGCAGTCCATGCAGCGGCCGGCCTGCTTGGTGATGATCGGCAGGAGGCTGCGCTCGACGTAGACCTCGTTCCAGTCCCGCAGTCGGACGTCGACGGGACGGCGCTCGGCCAGCTGCTTCGGGGTGGTCAGGAAGCCCTTCGGGTCAGCCATGTGCCGCCTCCATCATCTTGCGAGTGGTCTCGGACTCGGAGAGTCCATCGCGCTCAGCGGCGTCCTTGGCGGCGAGCACAGCCTTGTAGTCGGTGGGCATGATCTTGGAGAAGCGGGAGACGCCGCTGCCCCAGTCGGCCAGGAGCTCGGCGGCCACGGTGGAGCCGGTCTCCTCGTAGTGCTGCTGCACGGTGTCGCGCAGCCACTCGCGGTCGGCGGCGGTCGGGGCCTCGATGCCCACCATGCCGCTGTTGACGTTGGCCGGGCGCAGGTCCAGGACGTACGCGATGCCGCCGGACATGCCCGCCGCCAGGTTGCGGCCGGTCTCGCCGAGGACCACGACCCGGCCACCGGTCATGTACTCCAGGCCGTGGTCGCCCACGCCCTCGACGACCAGGGTGGCACCCGAGTTGCGGACGGCGAAGCGCTCACCGGCCTTGCCGCGCAGGTGGATCCGGCCCGAGGTGGCGCCGTAGCCGATGGTGTTGCCGGCGATCACGTGGTTCTGCGCGTCGTTGCCGATCGCGGCCGCGTCGCGGGCCGGGCGGACCACCAGCACACCGCCGGACAGGCCCTTGCCGACGTAGTCGTTGGCGTCGCCCTCCAGGCGGAGCGTGACGCCGTTGGGCACGAAGGCGCCGAACGACTGGCCGGCCGAGCCGGTGAAGGTGACGTCGATCGTCCCCTCCGGCAGGCCCTCACCGCGGTACCGCTTGGTCACCTCGTGGCCGAGCATGGTGCCGACCGTGCGGTTGACGTTGCGGATCGGCAGCTGGATCCGGACCGCCTCGCCGCGCTCCAGGGCGTCCTCGGCCAGCTCGATGAGCTGGTTGTCGAGGGCCTTGTCGAGCGCGTGGTCCTGCGTGGTGGTGCAGTGCAGGGCCGCGCCCTCGGGCAGCTCGGGGACGTGGAAGAGCGGGGTCAGGTCGAGGCCCGCGGCCTTCCAGTGGTCGATCGCGGCCTCGGCGTCGATGTGCTCGGCGTGGCCGACCGCCTCCTCGATCGAGCGGAAGCCCAGCTCGGCGAGGATCTCGCGGACCTCCTCGGCGATGAACTCGAAGAAGTTCACCACGAACTCCGGCTTGCCGGAGAAGCGCTCGCGCAGCACCGGGTTCTGGGTGGCGACGCCGACCGGGCAGGTGTCCAGGTGGCAGACGCGCATCATGATGCAGCCGGAGACCACCAGCGGGGCGGTTGCGAAACCGAACTCCTCGGCGCCCAGCAGGGCGGCGATGACCACGTCGCGGCCGGTCTTCAGCTGACCGTCCGTCTGGACCACGATCCGGTCCCGCAGGCCGTTCAGCAGCAGGGTCTGCTGGGTCTCGGCGAGGCCGAGCTCCCAGGGGCCGCCCGCGTGCTTCAGCGAGGTGAGCGGGGAGGCACCGGTGCCGCCGTCGTGGCCGGAGATCAGCACCACGTCCGCGTGCGCCTTGGAGACACCCGCCGCGACCGTGCCGACGCCGACCTCGGAGACCAGCTTCACGTGGACGCGGGCGACCGGGTTGGCGTTCTTGAGGTCGTGGATCAGCTGAGCCAGGTCCTCGATGGAGTAGATGTCGTGGTGCGGCGGCGGGGAGATCAGGCCGACACCCGGGGTGGAGTGCCGGGTCTTGGCGACCCACGGGTAGACCTTGTGGCCGGGCAGCTGGCCGCCCTCGCCGGGCTTGGCGCCCTGGGCCATCTTGATCTGGATGTCGTCCGCGTTGACCAGGTACTCGGAGGTGACGCCGAAGCGGCCGGAGGCGACCTGCTTGATCGCCGAGCGGCGCGCCGGGTCGTACAGACGCTCCGGGTCCTCGCCGCCCTCACCGGTGTTGGACTTGCCGCCCAGCTGGTTCATCGCGATGGCGAGCGTCTCGTGCGCCTCCATCGAGATGGAGCCGTACGACATGGCGCCGGTGGAGAAGCGCTTGACGATCTCGGAGACCGGCTCGACCTCGTCGATCGAGATCGGGGCCCGGCCCTTGCCGTCCAGCTTGAACAGGCCGCGCAGCGTCATCAGCCGCTCGGACTGGGCGTTCACCCGGCCGGTGTACTGCTTGAAGATGTCGTAGCGCTTGCTGCGGGTCGAGTGCTGGAGGCGGAAGACCGTCTCCGGGTCGAACAGGTGCGGCTCGCCCTCGCGGCGCCACTGGTACTCGCCGCCGATCTCCAGCGCGCGGTGCGCGGCCGGGATGCCGGAGGCCGGGTACGCCTTGGCGTGGCGGGCGGCCACCTCCCTGGCGATCTCGTCCAGGCCGATGCCGCCGAGCTTGGTGGTGGTGCCGGCGAAGAAGCCGTCCACCAGCTCCTGGGAGAGGCCGATCGCCTCGAAGACCTGGGCGCCGCGGTACGAAGCCACGGTGGAGATGCCCATCTTCGACATGACCTTGAGCACGCCCTTGCCGAGCGCCTTGATCAGGTTCTTGATGGCCTTCTCGGGCTCGATGCCCTTGACGAAGACGCCCTGGGCGACCAGGTCCTCGACCGACTCCATCGCCAGGTACGGGTTGACCGCGCCGGCGCCGTAGCCGACCAGCAGCGCGACGTGGTGCACCTCGCGGACGTCGCCGGCCTCGACCAGCAGCGACACCTGGGTGCGCTGCTTGGTGCGGATCAGGTGGTGGTGCACGGCGGAGGTGAGCAGCAGCGAGGGGATCGGGGCGTGCTCGGCGTCCGAGTGGCGGTCGGAGAGCACGATGATCCGGGCGCCGTCGGCGATCGCCGCGTCGGCCTCGGCCGCGATCTCGACGAGGCGGGCCGCGAGGCCGGCGCCGCCGCTGGCGACCTTGTACAGGCCGGACAGGGTGACGGCCTTCAGGCCCGGCTGGTCGCCGTCCGCGTTGATGTGGATCAGCTTGGCCAGCTCGTCGTTGTCGATCACCGGGAAGGTGATGCCGACCGAGCGGCAGTGCGAGGGCTGGGCGTCCAGCAGGTTGCCCTCGGGGCCGAGGTTGGACAGCAGCGAGGTGACGAGCTCCTCGCGGATGGCGTCCAGCGGCGGGTTGGTGACCTGCGCGAAGAGCTGCACGAAGTAGTCGAACAGCAGGCGCGGCTTCTCGCTCAGCGCGGCGATCGGCGAGTCGGTGCCCATCGAGCCGAGCGCCTCGCCGCCGGTCTTCGCCATCGGGGCGAGGATGACCCGCAGCTCCTCCTCGGTGTAGCCGAAGGTCTGCTGGCGGCGGGTGACCGAGGCGTGGGTGTGCGCGATGTGCTCGCGCTCGGGGAGCTTGGAGAGCTGGATCTGACCGGCCGCGACCCACTCCTCGTACGGGTGCTCGGCGGCGAGCTGGGCCTTGAGCTCCTCGTCCTCGACGATGCGGTGCTCGACGGTGTCGATCAGGAACATCTTGCCGGGCTGCAGGCGGCCCTTCTTGACCACGTTCTCCTGGGCGATGTCGAGCACGCCGACCTCGGAGGAGAGGACGACCAGGCCGTCCTCGGTGATCCAGTAGCGGGCGGGACGCAGGCCGTTGCGGTCCAGGACCGCGCCGATCTGGGTGCCGTCGGTGAAGGTGACGCAGGCCGGGCCGTCCCAGGGCTCCATCAGGTTGGAGTGGTACTGGTAGAACGCGCGGCGGGCCGGCTCCATGGTGGCGTGGTTCTCCCACGCCTCCGGGATCATCATCAGCACCGAGTGCGGCAGCGAGCGGCCGCCGAGGTGGAGCAGCTCCAGCACCTCGTCGAAGGAGGCGGAGTCGGAGTGGTCCGGGGTGCAGATCGGGAAGATCCGCTTCAGGTCGCCCGGGATCAGGTCGGTGGCGAGCTGGGACTCCCGCGCGGTCATCCAGTTCCGGTTGCCCTTGACCGTGTTGATCTCGCCGTTGTGCGCGACGAAGCGGTACGGGTGGGCGAGCGGCCAGCTCGGGAAGGTGTTGGTGGAGAAGCGCGAGTGCACCAGGCCGAGGGCGGAGGCGTAGAGCCGGTCCGACAGGTCCGGGAAGAAGGGCTCCAGCTGGCCGGTGGTCAGCATGCCCTTGTAGACGATGGTCCGCGCCGACAGCGACGGGAAGTAGACGCCGGCCTCGCGCTCGGCGCGCTTGCGCACCACGAAGGCGACCCGGTCCAGCTCGATGCCGCTCTTCTCGGCGTGGCCGACGAAGAAGTGGCGGAAGCGCGGCATCACCGAGCGGGCGGTGGCGCCCAGCAGGTCGGGAGTGACCGGGACGTCGCGCCAGCCGAGGACGGTCAGGCCCTCCTCGGCCGCGATGGCCTCGATCCGGGCGACGGCGGCCGCGTCGGCCTCGTCCGCGTCGGGCAGGAAGGCGATGCCGACCGCGTACGAGCCGGCGGCCGGAAGCTCGAAGGACACCTTGCTGCGCAGGAAGGCGTCGGGGATCTGGGTCAGGATGCCCGCGCCGTCACCCGAGTCGGGCTCGGCGCCGGTGGCACCGCGGTGCTCCAGGTTGCGCAGGACGGTCAGCGCCTGCTCGACGATCTTGTGGTCGGCGATGCCGGTCAGCGTGGCCACGAAGCCGACGCCGCAGGCGTCGTGCTCGTTGCGCGGGTCGTACAGACCCTGGGCCAGGGGGCGCGCATCCGGAACGAGCGCGTACGGGCCGGTGGCCGGAACGTTCTCGTTGGCGGAGTGCATGGATGCAGACAGCATCGGCTCTCCCGTCGTCGTCTATGAGGCAAGTGCAGGTGCAGAGGGACGACGTTGGCCCTGATGCGATTCGTGCTGCGATTTCGCGCAAGTTACATGATGCCGAAGATCCCGGGAAGTGGAACATCGCGTCCACATCGCGGACAAAACCCGCAGGTCACGGGGGCAATGGAAGGACGCGCCACGCCGCGCGTCCCCATAAGTGTGCCCGGGGGTCGCCCGCCCGAAACAGGGCCGAAATCCGCCGTCCACACGGCGTGACCGGGCCCGCCTGCGATTCCATTCCGCGGGCCGACCCGCAGATGCGAATCTGCGGGTCGGCGAGCCCGGATGATGAGACTAGGCCAGGCGGACCCACCGGCCCATGTGCGGAACGTCACGCGGTTCTCAGCATAGTCATGCAGCGGGCTGTGTCATCCCACAGCCCCGCCGATCAGCCAGCCCAGCAGGTACGTCACCCCGGCCGCCACCCCGCCCAGCACCAGCTGGCGCAGGCCGCTGAACCACCAGCTGCGGGCCGTCACCCGCGCCACCACCGCACCGCACAGGAACAGGCCCAGCATCGAGACGATCAGCGCCGGCCACAGCGCGGTGGCCCCCAGCAGGTACGGCAGCAGCGGCAGCAGCGCGCCCACCGCGAAGCAGCCGAAGGAGGAGACCGCCGCCACCACCGGCGAGGGCAGGTCGTCCGGGTCCACCCCGAGCTCCTCGCGGGCGTGCACCGCCAGCGTCGCCTCCGGGCTGGAGGAGAGCTGCTTGGCCACCTGGTGGGCCAGCTTCGGCTCCACCCCCTTGGCGATGTACAGCTGCGCCAGCTCGGCCAGCTCGCCGTGCGGGTTGCGGCGCAGCTCGATCCGCTCCGCCTCGATCTCGGCCTCGACCAGCTCGCGCTGGGAGGCGACCGAGGTGTACTCACCCGCCGCCATCGAGCAGGCGCCGGCGGCGAGGCCGGCCAGGCCGGTGAGGATCACGGTGGAGCTGGACACCGCGCCGCCCACCACACCGGTCATCAGCGCGAAGTTGGAGACCAGCCCGTCCATCGCGCCGAACACCGCCGGGCGCAGCCAGCCGCCGTTCACGTCGCGGTGGTGCCCCTCGGCCGGTATGCGCGGCGGGTGGTTGTCGGTCTCCGGCTCGGCGATGGTCGCACTCATGGTTCTCGGCCTTCCTGTCGGGCGTCCCCCCTGACCGCGTCGGCAGGGCTCTACACCTCGAACGTAGCCCGTTGACCTGCGTCTTTCCAGCAAAGTAAGGCTGTCCGAACACGCCGGAGGCCGCCCCGTGCCAGGTGGGCGGGGCGGCCTCGGAAGGTGGCTGCGGGGGCCTCAGGACGGCTGCTGCGCGTCCCGCTCGAGCTTCTCACCAGGGGCTTCGCCCGAGGTGTCGGTCGGCTCCGACTGCTCGGCGTGCTCCTCCTCGTGGGCCTTCGGGTCGATCGAATCCGGGTCCTCGCGGCCCGGACGCTTCTTCGCCGAGATGACGAAGTACGCGACGGCGCCCAGGAAGACGAAGATCGCCACCCAGTCGTTGAGTCGCAGACCGAAGAAGTGGTGCGCCTCGTCGATCCGCAGCCACTCGGTCCAGAACCGGCCCACTGTGTACGCGGCGACGTACAGCGCGAACGCCCGGCCGTGGCCCAGGGTGAAGCGGCGGTCGGCCCAGATCACCAGGAACGCCACACCGACGCACCAGAGCGACTCGTACAGGAAGGTGGGCTGGTAGACGCCGCTGATCACGGTGCCGTCGGGGAGCGTCTTGTGGATCTCCAGGCCCCAGGGCAGGTCGGTCGGCCGGCCGTACAGCTCCTGGTTGAACCAGTTGCCCCAGCGGCCGCAGGCCTGGGCCAGCGCGATGCCCGGGGCGATCGCGTCCGCGTACGCGGGCAGCGGGACCCCGCGGCGGCGGCAGCCGATCCAGGCGCCGACCGCGCCGAAGGCGATGGCGCCCCAGATGCCGAGGCCGCCCTCCCAGATCTTCAGCGCGTCGATCGGGTGCTTGCCCGGACCGAAGTAGAGCTGGTTGTCGGTGATCACGTGGTACAGCCGGCCGCCGACCAGGCCGAACGGCACCGCCCAGACGGCGATGTCGCCCACGGTGTGCTTGCCGCCGCCGCGGGCGACCCAGCGCTTGCTGCCGAGCCACACGGCCACGACGACACCGATGATGATGCAGAACGCGTAGGCGCGCAGCGGGATCGGCCCCAGGTAGAGGACGCCCCGCGACGGGCTCGGAATGTAAGCGATATCCATGGCGATGTCGACGCTACCGCGTCCCGCTCCGCAGACCGGCATCGGAGCGGGTCACAGCTGCGTCACTCCTCCCCGGGGACCGAACGCTAGGGCGCTGTCGGCGGGGTGTTCGGCTCGGAGGCGGTGGAGGTCGGGGCGGGGCTCTGGCCGTGGGAGCCGGTGCTGCCGGGCTGCTTGCCGGCGTTGGCCTCGTCGACCCACTTGGCCAGGTTCTCCGGGGAGATCTGCTCGTCGCCCTTCTTCGGGTAGATCGGGGTGCCGTTGAGCAGCACGGTCGGCGTCGACTTGTAGCTGGACTTGTCGAAGTCCTGCTGCACCGCGGAGACCCAGCCGCCGTACTTGCTGTCGTTGACGCAGGCCTCGAACACCGGCGTGCTGAGCCCGGGGACCTGCTTGGCCAGGTCGAGCAGGACCTGCTTGTCGCCGAAGGCGTCCGAGGTCTCGTCCGGCTGGTTGCGGTAGAGCACGTCGTGGTAGTCGCGGAAGTGCCCGGCGTCCTGCGCGCAGGCGAGCGCGTTGGCGCCGTGCTTGGAGCCGGTGCCGCCGAGCGAGCGGTCGATGAAGGACACCACGTGGTAGTTCACCTGGAGCTTGCCCTGGTCCTCGAGCTGGTCGATGGTGGGCGAGAAGGTGCGCTCGTACATGCCGCAGGCAGGGCAGCGCGGGTCCTCGTAGACGGTGAGCGTGGAGGGGGCGTCGGCCGCGCCGGACGGGATGACCAGGCTCTTGTCGCCGATCGCGCCGGTCGGGGCGGCGACCGGGGTCTCCGGCTTGGAGCGCTGGTTCTGCACCACCACGCCGGTGACCGCCGCGGCCGCGACGACCGCGACGACCACGCCGCCGACGACCAGCTTCTTGGTGCGCTTGTCCTTGGCCTCCTGGGCGGCCCGCTCCGCCATCATCCGTTCCCGCGCGGTGCGCTTTCCCTCGCGGTTCTTCTCGCTCATGACCACGTCTCGCCTCGTTCGCTCTCTGTGCTCTGTCGTGCCGGATCGGTCAGGGGAAGAAGGGGCGGGGCCGGGACGGCGCGGCGCCGGGGTGTCGCTGCGGCTCAGGCGGCCAGCCAGGCGTCGAGCGAGTACTTGGTCCGCGGCCGGAGGAAGAGCCAGGCGGCGAGCAGCAGGAAGCCGGTGTCGCGGAGGATCTCCTGCGCGTACTCGGTCTTGGAGGCGTCGACCGTGCCGCCCCCGCCGAAGCAACCGCAGTCGATCGAGATGCCGCGGGCCCAGGCCGAGGAGATGCCGGCGATGAAGGTGAGCAGCAGTACGGCGGAGATCCCGGCGACGATCCGGGTGCCGAGGCCGAGCAGGAGCAGCAGGGCGAGCGCCAGCTCCAGGAACGGCAGCCCCCAGCCCACCGGCTTGACCAGGGACTCCGGGAGGATCTCGTACGCCCGCACCGCCTGGGCCGCCTCGGCCGGGTCGGAGATCTTCGCCATGCCCGCCCAGCCCCACACCACGGCGAGGCCGAGCCGGGCCGCCAGGCCGATCACCTCCGAGGCCGGGCCGTCCACCGCTCGGCGCAACGCGCCACCGGCGCGCGGCTCGGCGGTCTGCTGACTGGCCATCAGGGCTCCCCCTCGGACGGTTCACGGATTCCTGCCTGATGAACCGTAGGGGATGGGTGCCGGTTCCTCCACATTCGCGAATTAAGCCGTATGAGTGAGATTAAGCGGTCGAATGTCCGATTCTTCGGTCAGCGCGGAGCGTGCTCGCACCGGGACGCCGCGACCACCCGCCCGAGCGGCGGCCGACCCGCCGGCTGCGAGCGGTCGGCGTGCGCATCGGCGGCCAGCCGGGCCACCCGGTCGCACATGGACGCGTTCTGCTCGACCCGCTGCGCGCCCCCTCTGGCCAGCGCGTTCTCCACCGCGCTCTCCGCCCCGAACGCCGCCCCCAGCGCGAGTGCGGCCGCCGCCGCCCGGAGCAGGACGGAGCGCTGGAGGTACGGCACGGGCGACCCTTTTCGTCGGCGAACTGTTCCACCCGGTCAACGCGTCCCACCCGCCGGTGATGCGTCCCGCGTTCGCTTTTCACCCGTTCGGGGCCGTTCGGCGCCGCCGGCACCCCGGACACGCCGACGGCCCGCCGCTCCGCTCCCTTGCGGGTGCGGGGCGGCGGGCCGTCGGACGGCGGGCCGGGTCGGTCAGCGGCGGACGCCGGCCGCCAGGTCGGCGGCGAGGGCGCGGACGGCCGCCAGGCCGGCCTCCTCGTCCCCGTCCGCGTCCAGGATCCGCTGGACGAACGCCGAGCCGACGATGACGCCGTCGGCGAAGCCGGCCACCTCCGCGGCCTGGGTGGCGTTGGAGACGCCGAGGCCGACGCAGACCGGCAGGTCGGTGGTGGCGCGGGTACGGGCCACCAGGTCCTCGGCGAGGTTGCCCACGGCCGCCCGGGTGCCGGTGACGCCCATCACCGCGGCGGCGTAGACGAAGCCGGACCCGGCCGCGGTGACCTCCGCGAGGCGCTGGTCCTTGCTGCTCGGGGCGACCACGAAGACGGTGTCGAGGCCGTGCTCGCCCGCCGCCTTGCGCCACTCGTCGGACTCCTCGACCGGCAGGTCGGGCAGGATGCAGCCGGCGCCCCCGGCGGCGGCCAGGTCGGCGGCGAAGCGCGCGACACCGTACCGGTCGACCGGGTTCCAGTAGGTCATCACCAGCACCGGCGCGGACGGGTGGGCGGCCGCCACCTCGGCGACCGTCCGCAGCACGTCCTTGATCCGGACGCCGCCGCGCAGCGCGATGTCGTCCGCGGTCTGGATGGTGGCGCCGTCCAGCACCGGGTCGGAGTGCGGCAGGCCGACCTCGACCACGTCGCAGCCGCCCTCGATCAGCGCGTCGATCGCGCGGATCCCGCCGTCGACGGTCGGGAAACCGGCCGGCAGGTAGCCGATCAGCGCCGCCCGGCCCTCGGCCCTGGCGGCGGCCAGCGTCTCACTGAGCTTCGAGGCCATCGTCACTTCCCCCCGTCGGTGTCGTACAGGCCGAAGTACTCGGCGGCGGTGTGCATGTCCTTGTCGCCGCGGCCGGAGAGCGAGACCAGGATGGTCGCCTCCGGGCCGAGCTCGCGGCCGAGTTCCAGGGCGCCGGCCAGCGCGTGGGCGCTCTCGATGGCCGGGATGATGCCCTCGGTGCGGGAGAGCAGGCGCAGCGCCTGCATCGCGGCGTCGTCGGTGACCGGCCGGTACTCGGCGCGGCCGGTGTCCTTCAGCCAGGCGTGCTCGGGGCCGACGCCGGGGTAGTCCAGGCCGGCCGAGATCGAGTGGGACTCGATGGTCTGGCCGTCCTCGTCCTGCAGCACGTAGGTGCGCGAGCCGTGCAGCACGCCGGGGTCGCCCTTGGTGAGGGTGGCCGCGTGCTTGGGGGTCTCGGCACCCTCGCCGGCCGCCTCGCAGCCGATCAGGCGCACGCCCGCGTCGGGGATGAACTCGTGGAAGATGCCCATCGCGTTGGAGCCGCCGCCGACGCAGGCGACCACCGCGTCCGGCAGCCGGCCGGTGCGGTCCAGCACCTGCTGCCGGGCCTCCACGCCGATCACCCGGTGGAAGTCCCGGACCATCATCGGGAAGGGGTGCGGGCCGGCCACGGTGCCGAACAGGTAGTGGGTGGAGTCCACATTGGCGACCCAGTCGCGGAACGCCTCGTTGATGGCGTCCTTGAGGGTACGGCTGCCGGACTTCACCGCGACGACCTCGGCGCCGAGCATCCGCATCCGGGCGACGTTCAGCGCCTGCCGCTGGGTGTCGACCTCACCCATGTAGATGGTGCAGTCGAAGCCGAACAGCGCGCAGGCGGTGGCGGTGGCCACGCCGTGCTGGCCGGCGCCGGTCTCGGCGATGATCCGGGTCTTGCCCATCCGCTTGGTGAGCAGGGCCTGGCCCAGCACGTTGTTGATCTTGTGCGAGCCGGTGTGGTTGAGGTCCTCGCGCTTGAGCAGCACGCGCGCGCCGCCGGCCTCGGCGGAGAAGCGGTGGACGTCGGTCAGCGGGCTGGGCCGGCCGGTGTAGTCCTTCAGCAGGGCGTCGAGCTCGGCGGTGAAGGCCGGGTCGGTCTTGGCCTTCTCGTACTCCTCGGCGACCTGCTCCACGGCGGCGACCAGCGCCTCCGGGATGAACCGGCCGCCGTACGCGCCGAAGTAGCCGCGGGCGTCGGGCACCTGGGCGCCCGAGGGATCGTTCTGGGACATGCGTGTCCTCGGTGGTGTGATGGCGTGCGATGACGGGAGGGAACGGCGCTCAGCCGTGCGTCCTGCGCCATCGCCGCCCGGGGACCTGCCCGGGCTCGCAGCCGATCACGTAGCGCACCCGCCGCCCGAGCACCCGGCGTGCGGGCGCGCGGCAGCCGCGCGGGCGGCAGCCGGGGGCGAGACGGGCGGCGAGGGACACGGCTGCGGTCAGCTCCGTCCGGGGTTGCGCAGCGCCGGGTGGGCGCCGGCGGCGACCAGGTCCGCCACCGCGGTCTTCGGGTCCTTGCCGGTCACCAGGGACTCGCCGACCAGCACCGCGTCGGCGCCCTGGTTGGCGTAGGTGATCAGGTCGTGCGGGCCGCGGACACCGGACTCGGCCACCTTGACGATGCCGGCCGGGATCGCGTCCACCACGTTGCCGAAGGTGTTGCGGTCGACCTCGAGGGTCTTCAGGTTGCGGGCGTTGACCCCGATGATCCGCGCGCCGGCGTCGACCGCGCGGGCGATCTCCTCCTCGTCGTGGACCTCGACCAGCGGGGTGAGTCCGATCGACTCGGCCCGCTCGATCAGCGAGACCAGCGCAGGCTGGTCCAGGGCCGCGACGATCAGCAGCGCGAGGTCGGCGCCGTGGGCGCGGGCCTCCCAGAGCTGGTACGCCGTGACGATGAAGTCCTTGCGCAGGATCGGGGTGTCGACCGCGGCGCGGACCGCGTCGAGGTCGGCGAGCGAACCGCCGAAGCGGCGCTGCTCGGTCAGCACGCTGATCGCGGCGGCACCGCCGGCGGCGTAGTCGGTGGCCAGGCCGGCCGGATCGGCGATCGCCGCCAGCGCACCCTTGGACGGGCTGGAACGCTTGACCTCACAGATCACCCGGACACCGTCGCCGCGCAGGGCGGCCACGCCGTCCTTCGCCACGGGCGCCTTGGCGGCGAGCTCCTTGAGCTCGTCCAGGGAGACCCGGGCCTGTCGCTCGGCGAGGTCCTCTCGAACCCCGACGATGATCTCGTCGAGAACACTCACAGGGTGGCCCCCATCATTTCTGCTGGTGGAGCCGGGGCGCGGCAGTGCCCGTCCCGGCCTTGCAGGCGGTCAAGGCCATGGGGAGCGCGTCGCCCATCCGGTGAGGATCATGCGGCGGGACGCTCCCGTCGGCCCTTCGATGGTATCGGCCGCGGGGGGCGCGCAGCGCATCCGCCCGGCGCGCGTCTCGCCCAGCGGACGGCGATAAGCGCCGGTCACACCACCGGCGGCGCCAGTCCGGCCCCCGCCGGAAGGTTCCTGACCACCATGAACAGGCCCAGCACCACCACCAGCAGCACCGTCTGCCGCAGCCCGATCCGCATCCTGGGCACCGGGGCGCCGGTCAGCGCCGCCCACGCCCAGCGCAGCCACAGGAAGGCCACCACGAACGCCAGCACCAGGACCAGCAGGTTGTCGTGCCCGGCCGTGGTCAGGTCGCCGCGGGTCAGCGCGTGCACACAGCGCAGCCCGCCGCAGCCCGGGCACCACCAGCCGGTCGCCTGCAGCACCGGGCAGACCGGGTAGTGGCCGGGGCTGTTCGGGTCGACCATCGCGACGTACACGGTCGGCGCGGCGACCGCCGCCAGCGCGGCCAGCGGACGGCCCAGCCGCGACGCCGGGCCCTTCTGCCCCGGGGCCGGGGTGGCGGGAGCGTTCACGCAGCCGATTGTGCCCGTCTTCGGGCGCGTTCACCCGAAACGCCGAACGGCGGGCGTTTCGCGCCCGCCGTCCACCACTGTTCCGGGGTCAGCCCGCGGCGACCGGGGTGCGCTCCTCGGCGACGGCCGCCGGGGCGTGCACCGTGGTCTGCTTGCCCATGCCGGCCATCGCCATCATCTTGCCGACCACGAGACCGGCCACCACGACCACGAGACCCGCCACCACGACGAGGGGGCTGGGGATGATCATGGCAACGCCGCTGATGCAGAAGCCGACGAAGGCGATGGTCACGCCGGTCCAGTTCGCGGGGTTGTGGCCGTGCGCTGCTCGCGACATCTGATGGTGCTCCTTGCTGCTCCGGGGCCCGCCCGGGCTGCCGGGAGGCGCTCGACGGGTTGACGCAATCCATTGTGCCGGGCCACAGACCCGAGCCCCAAGCGGGGGGCCCGCTGCAACCGGTGAGATCCTCGTCTCGGTTTCCGCCCCCGGAATCGGCGGGCGGGACCGGTGGCGGGATCAGCCCGCGGATCCGGCGGTCGGGTCCTCACCGCGGTCCAGCGCCTTCCACAGGTCCACCGGGGACTCGGCCCGCGCCTTCGCCGACGCCGCCGCCCGGGACGGCGCCTCGTACCGGCTGCCCATCGCCGGCCAACCGCGACCGAACCGGACGGTCAGCACCCCCGCCAGCGCCAGCAGCACACCGCCGGCCAGCGCCACCCACGGCCACCCGGTCCGGGTGATCTGCTCCGCCTGGGCACCGGTCAGCGCCAGCTTGTGTGCCGCCTCGGCGTCCAGCCCCGCGGTGTCGCCCGCGCCGAGCAGCGCCCCGGCCGCCGCGCCGAGACCGGCCAGGACGCCCAGCACGCCCACCGCGAGCCGGGCCCGGCCGCGCACCGCGAACACCGCGACCGCCGCCGCCAGACCCACCAGCGCCATCCCGCCCGGCAGCCCGGTCAGCTCGCTCCCGGTCGCGGCGATCTCCAGCCGCCCGCCGTCCAGCCCGGTCACCACCCCCTCCGCCCACGTCCGCCCGACGGACGTCAGCACCAGCACGGCACCGAGGGCGGTCAGCAGCAGCATCAGGGCGAGGGAACGGCGGTTGTTCGTCACCCGTCCACTATCCCCGACCCGACACCGGACCCCGCACGCGGGCCAGGGGCGGCTATGCCGGGGCGCGGAGGGTGTTCGCGGTGGCGACGGCGCGGAGGACGGCGGCGGCCTTGTTGCGGCACTCGGTGTCCTCGGCGTGCGGGTCGGAGTCGGCGACGACACCCGCGCCGGCCTGCACGTACGCCGTACGGTCGCGGATGACCGCGGTGCGGATCGCGATGGCGGTGTCGGAGTCCCCGGCGAAGTCCAGGTAGCCGACGCAGCCGCCGTACAGCCCGCGGCGGGTGGGCTCCAGCTCCTCGATGATCTGCATCGCCCGCGGCTTGGGCGCGCCGGAGAGGGTGCCGGCCGGGAAGCAGGCGGTGAGCACGTCCAGCGCGCTGCGGCCCTCGGTGACCCTGCCGGTCACCGTGGAGACGATGTGCATGACGTGGCTGTAGCGCTCGATCTCCATGAAGTCGACCACCTCGACCGAGCCGGGCTCGCAGACCCGGCCGAGGTCGTTGCGGCCCAGGTCGACCAGCATCAGGTGCTCGGCCCGCTCCTTGGGGTCGGCGAGCAGTTCGGCGGCGAGTTCGGCGTCCTCGTGCGGGGTGGCGCCGCGGTGCCGGGTGCCGGCGATCGGGTGCAGCATCGCCTCGCCCTCGGTGACCTTGACCAGGGCCTCGGGGCTGGAGCCGACCACGTCGAACCCGCCCTCCGCGCCGCCGTCGGGGCCGGGGAAGCGGAAGAGGTACATGTACGGGCTGGGGTTGGTGGTGCGCAGCACCCGGTAGACGTCGAGCGCGGAGGCGGGGCAGGGCGCCTCGAACCGCTGCGAGGGCACCACCTGGAAGGCCTCGCCGGCCCGGATCCGCTCCTTCACCACCTCGACCGCCGCCCGGTAGGGCTCGCCGCCGAACGGGGAGACGGCGTCGGCGGCAGTCGGGGTGAAGGTGGCGAGGCCGGGGTCGACCGGCTTGAGCAGGTCGGCCTCCATCGCGTCGAGGCGGCCGACCGCGTCCGCGTAAGCCTCCTCCACGCCGGTGGCCAGGTCGTTGTGGTTGACCGCGTTGGCGATCAGCAGCACGGTGCCGTCGGCGTGGTCGAGGACGGCGAGGTCGGTGGCGAGCAGCAGGGTGAGCTCGGGAAGCTTGAGGTCGTCGGGGGTGAGGTTCGGCAGCTTCTCGAGCCGGCGGACCACGTCGTAGCCGAGGTAGCCGACCAGGCCGCCGGTGAGCGGCGGCAGGCCGTCGTCGGCGTGCCGGGGGGTGTGCAGGGCGGCGAGCGCGGCCCGCAGCACCTCCAGCGGGTCGCCGGTGGCGGGGATGCCGACGGGCGGCTCGCCGAGCCAGCGGGCGCCGCCCTGCTCGTCGACGGTCAGTACGGCGCCGCTGCGCACGCCGACGAAGGAGTAGCGGGACCAGCTGCGGCCCTGCTCGGCGGATTCCAGCAGGAAGGTGCCGGGGCGTTCGGCGGCGAGGCTGCGGTAGACGCCGATGGGCGTGAGCCCGTCCGCGAGGAGCCGTCGGGTGACCGGGATGACCCGGGTGTCGGCGGCGAGTGTGCGGAAGGCCTCAAGGTCCATGGCGGGCAGCACCGTTCGGTCGAGCGGGTGGATGTGAGGACAGGTTAGCGAGCGACCGGGCCGGTGATCGGCAGCACGTCGGCGTCGAAGCAGGTCCGGTCGCCGGTGTGGCAGGCGGCGCCGGTCTGGTCGACCTTGACCAGGACGGTGTCGCCGTCGCAGTCGAGCGCGACGCTCTTCACCTGCTGGACGTGCCCGGAGGTGTCGCCCTTGACCCAGTACTCGTTGCGGCTGCGGCTCCAGTAGGTGCAGCGGCCGGTGGTGAGGGTGCGGTGCAGCGCCTCGTCGTCCATCCAGCCGAGCATCAGCACCTCGCCGGTGTCGTACTGCTGGGCGACGGCGGGGACCAGCCCGTCCTCGGTGCGCTTGAGGCGGGCGGCGATCGCCGGGTCGAGGTTGGTGCTGCCGGGGACGGCGGGGGCGGCGGGAGTGGTGGACATGCGGTCATTCTCGCAGCTCCGACCGCGCCCCTCGTGCCCCTAGCCGACGTGTGCGGACGCGTTTTCGGCCCCGACCAGCTGCTGGAGCAGCTCGCGGTCGGTCTCCCGCATCCGGAGGACCTTCGCGCCGTCGGCGGTGCCCAGCTGCACCACGGCCGGGAATCCCATCCGGTCGGCCAGCGGGTTGGCCCGGGCCGTCCCGGTCGACACCCGGTACGGGCCCCGCAGCTCCACGGCCGGCCGTCCCGTCCGCTTCCACGCCATCCGCACGGCGCCGCCGTCCACGGCCGGGAGCAGGAGCGCCCCCGACTCGACCGGGTCCACCAGGATCGCGCGGACGTGCACCCCGGTACCCGCCCGGACCGCCGCCAGGTCGTCCTCCGTCGAGTGCTGGGCAGCCACACCGAGCCGCCGCGCGAGCCGGTCCCCCCACCCGCTCCGGTACCCGGCCGACGGCCTGGTCCCGGCGACCGCGGGCAGCCAGCCGGCCGGCACCATCGCCTTGACGAGGCCCGCCACCACCAGCGCGACCGGCACGGAGACGAGCCAGCCGAGCAGTCGGCCCCCCGCCTGCTGCTCGGCGTCGCCGCCCGCGAGCGCCGCACCGGCCTCCCCCAGCAGCAGGACGAGAGCGGCGGTCACCACGACCACCAGCACGAGCAGGCGACTCTTCATGTCGATTCCTCAGGAGACGTGCGCCGGGAGCCCGGCGTCGCAGGAGATCATGCCGCGCCCGGGCCGATCCGTGCCAGCCCGGACAAGGCAGGGGCCCCACCGGACGGTTGTCCGGTGGGGCCCTGGGGTCAGGGACGGGTGCCCCTATTCGCCGGTGTTCAGTTCCTCGATCTGCTCGACCCGTTCGGGCGGCAGTGCCAGGACTCGACCCAGCTCCTGGATCAGGCCCACCTCGGCCGAGCTGAGCGGCTGCTCCGCGTCGGCCAGGAGATCACAGAGGGTCTCCAGTCCGATCTCGGCCTCGTTCGCCTCCACGTAGGAGAGCAGGATCTCCACCATGGATGCCGGGACGTGCGTCGAGAGCATGGCGGCCAGTTCGCGCAGTCTGTCGTCGATCATCAACATGCTCCAGGGTCCGGGAAGGCGGTGATGATCCCCCTGCCCAAGGGTTCCACGGCGACACGGATGCACACTCCGTTACGTACACCGAACACCCTGAACTTCGCGGGGTTGCCCGCGCGGGTGAGGGCAGCGCCTCCTGGGCCGCCGTCCAGCCAACGAGAATTCACATCCGTGGCGATGTCGGAGACGTGTTCCATGATGTCGTCCGCGGACCACGACTCGGGGAAGGTCGACTTGCCGGGGTTTCCGGGTGCCATGTGGCCACCGCTCCAGGACCCGTCGGCCTTCTGCCCGCCGTAGAGGATGTGGTGCGTGGCCTGCTCACTCGCCAGGTTCGTACGGCCGGGCGAAGCCTGGAGGTTCGCGTCGCTCGTGGTTCCCTGGCTGTCGACCGTGAAGCGCGCACAGGTGCTGTTGTGCACGAGCACCGGGGTGGCGCCCGCCAGCACGTAGTACGTGTGGAGCTGGTCGACGGTGAGGTTGTAGGCGGTCCGGTCGGCGGTGCGGTAGTTGTGCACCGACGCGACCGTGACGAGCCGGCCGTCCGAGGCGAGCAGCTGGTCGCCGGGCTCGACGTCGGCGGCGTTGGTCCACCGCTTGGTGGTGGCGTCCCAGAACGGGTGGTGCTGGGTGGAGGTGAGGGTGCTGGTCCCACCGGTCGGCGGGGCGCGGGGCCCGGCCGCGGCCGAGAGGACCAGCTCCGTGAACTCCTGGTCGTTCGGGGTGACGATGGTGGCCGTCACCTGCTTGGACGCCGTCGTCCCCGTCTGCGGGTCGGTCGCGGCGACCTGGTCACCGATGGCGACCTGGTCGATCGCCTTGGTGGTGCCGTCGGCCAGGAGGACCTGGGTGCCCGCCGGGAAGCTGTTCTTGCACCCCGGGTTCCCGCTCTCGTTGCTCGGCCGGGCGGCCTTGGCCTTGGAGGTGGGTTCCTTGGTGGTGGGCTCCGAGGTGCGAGGACCCGTGGAGGCTGCCTTGCCGGCGTCCTGTTCGAGTGCCGCCGCGGCCTTTCCGGCACCGAGGGCCGCCACTGCGGTCGCCCCGAGGGCCAGTCCGCCTTCGGCGGCGGCTCCCATGGCTGCTCCGGCCACGGCGGCCGACAGGCTGCCGACCTCCATGCCGCCGGCGAAGCCTTCGGCGGCGGCGACGAGGACACCCGCGCACGCGCCGCCCGAGGCGACGATGCACGCGGCCGCGCCGACGACCACCGCGGTGACGACCATGGCGGCGATGACCGGGTGGTCCTCGACGGCCTTGACGACGGTGTGGACGGCGCTCTTCGCCTTGCACTTCAGCCAGCCGCTGAAGCCGCCGCACTTCTTCTTGCCGCTGTCGTGGCTGCCGCCACCACCGCCGCCACCACCACCGCCGCCTCCGCCGCCTCCGCCGTCACCGCTGTTGCCGGTGTCGGTGCCGGCGGTTCCGTTGGTGGTCGTGATCGGCTGCGAGGTCGACGGTCCGCCGGTCGTGCAGTTGGAGGAGGTGGGGTTGGCGTTGCAGTAGTCGGCGAGTCGTCCGTCGCTGACGGAGACCAGGCCGCTGGCGTCGCTGCTGTTCAGCGGGTCGTTGCCGCTGTAGGCATAGCCGTTCCACTGCTGGGGGTTGCCCTCGGCCAGGAGCGGGTCCGGGTTGAGGAACCGCCCGTGGACGGGGTCGTACTCACGGGCACCGAGGTTGGTGAGCCCCGTGGCGTCGTCCTGGGTGCCGCCGACGAACCCCTTGTCACCGGCCCAGCTGCCCGGCGCGGGCTGGGTGCCGCGCTGGTTGCCGAACGGGTCGGTCGGGCGCCGGGTGACCGTCTGCGCGGCATCGGTGCCGATCTGGACGCCGTTGGTGCCGTGCGGGTCGGACGCCTGGTAGACCAGCTGACCGCCACCGGTGGCCGCGGTGACCCGGGTGATGGTGATGCCACCCGAGCCGGCGTAGTACCGGACGTCGGTCATCGACCCGTTGGGCACGGACGTGTCGAGCGTCAGCTCGTCCGTACCGAGGTTGAGCGTGGTCTTGCCGGGGTCGCGGCGGAGCAGCTGGTTGCCGTCCGCGTCGTACAGGTACGAGGTGCCCTGGCTCTGACCGGTCCTGCTGACGGAGTCGAGCTTGTCCTCCCCGTTCCAGCTGAGCGTGGTGGTACCGGTGGTGTCGGTGACGCTGGTGGTGTTGCCCATCGCGTCGTACTGGTAGCCGGTCGCCACCGTGCCGGACGCCGACTTCGTCGAGGTCGACACCAGCGCGTGCGGGCCACCCGTGCCGCCGCCCGTGTTCGGCGCGCCGGTCTTGGTGTTGACCGTGCCCGCGGGGTTGAAGGTCTGGGTGGTGGTGACGTCGTTGGCGGTCCTGCCGGTGGTGTCGTGCTGCACCAGCGAGGTGCGGTTGCCGGTGACGTCGTAGGAGTACGTCTGCCAGTACGGCGCCGGGCCGCCCACGCTCGGCGTGGTGCCGTTCATCGCCGGGCCGCCGGCGTTGTTGCAGCCGCCGACGCCGGGGACGGACGGGGCCGCCTTGGTGGAGGTGCCGGCCGTGTCGGTCCAGGCGTTGGTGACGCGGCCGAGGTGGTCGTAGGTGAAGCACTGCAGGTCGGTCGCCGAGGCGTTCTGCAGGTCCTTCACCGAGGTCAGCCGGCCGGCCGGGTTGTAGGTGTAGCTGAACTGGTCGAGCGAGGTGGTGCCGGTCTGGCGGTCCAGGAAGGAGCTCACCAGCCGTCCGGTGGCCCAGTCGTAGTTCTGGGTGGAGACGACCTGGTTGCCCCAGTCGCCCACGGTGGTGCGGGTCGGCCGCCCCATCGCGTCGTACTGGACGTCCGTGACCAGGGTGGAGTTGCCGCCGGAGGCGATCAGCAGGCCGGTGGTGGAGTAGAGGTAGTCCACCTCCTCGGCGGGCAGGCCGCCCACCGCCGGCAGGTTGGTGTGGTCCAGCGCGCCGAGCACCGGCGTGTAGGTGTTGCTCGAGGTGTAGGTGCCACCGAGAGCGCCCTCGCCGGTCGGACCGCCGGGGACGGTCACGCTCGTGCCCAGCACCCGGTACATCGCGTCGTACCCGGTCACGGCCTGGGTGTAGGCCTTGCCCGTGGCCGCGCCACCCACGTAGCGGGTGGAGGAGGCGGCCATGCCCCTGCCGTTCGGCACGGTGTCGTACGACCAGCCCGCGAGCTGGTTCGCCGCGGAGACGCTCCCGTTGTACAGACCGGTCTTCCGCCCCAGCACGTCGTACGAGTACGCCAGCGTGTTGCCCTTGGCGTCCGTGGTCGACGCGACCCGGGAGTTGGCGTCGAACGTGGTGGTGACGGTGCCGGTGTCGGGGTCGGTCACCGAGGTCTGGCGCCCGCGCAGGTCGTGCGTGTAGCTCCAGGTGTTGCCGGCGGCGTCCTTCCTGGTCAGCGGCTGACCGGCCGCGGTGTACGCGTACGTGGTGACGTCCGCGTCGGCCGCGACACCGGTCGGAGAACTGCCGTGGTACTGCCACAACTGGGTGGTGCGGCCGCGCGCGTCGGTGACCGTGCTGGTGGGCGTACCGCCCTGCGGCGGCGTGACGTCGACGCGGTCCGCGCCCGGGTAGGCGGTGGTGGAGACCCACTGCTGCTGGGCGTAGGACATGAACGCGTCGGTGACCGTGCGGCCCATGCCGTCGTAGGTGATCCAGTCCTGGGCCGGGACCTGCGAGTCCTGCGGACCGTAGACCGTCCCGTTCGGCTGGTTCGCGCTGTCGAAGTACGCCGCGGACTTCTTGACCACCCAGCCGTGCGAGTCGTAGACCCGGTCGGTGATCAGGCGGCCGGCGCCAGCGGTCGCCGGGGTGGCCTGGGTCTGACGCAGTCGGCCCAGACCGTCGTACAGCTCGTTCTGGGTCTGGTAGCTGCCGTCCTCGTTGATCGCCTGCGAGGTGACCACGGTCGGCGCGGTGACACCGTTGATCGCGTACGAGAACTTGTAGTTCGGACTCAGGTTGGTCGCCCGGTCCGGCTGCCACACCGCGGTCAGCCGCCCGAGGGCGTCGTACTGCTTGGTGCCGGCGTTGCCGTTCGCATCGGTGTACACCAGCGGGACGCTGCGTCCCGGATCGATCGTCTGCGAGGTGGCCCAGGACGCCCCCATCGGGCCGGTGAGCGTGACCTTGGTCGGGATCGCCCCGGTCGCCGGCGTGAACGCCGTCTGCTGGGTGACACCGTCCGGGCCCGCCGCCGAGGTCACCCGGCCGTAGCCGTCGAACGCGGACGAGGCCAGTTGCACGAACTGCGGGGTGCCGGAGCCGTCGTAGGAGTCGACCGCCCAGGTGCTGGTCGGGTCCGTCGTACCGCCGGCCTGGCCGAAGGCCTTGCCGTCGTAGAAGGTCCGCGTGTCCTTCAGCGTGTTGTCGGCGTTCGGAGTGGTCCCGCAGGGGCCCGCGACGACCTTCTCCTCCGAGGTGAGCGTGCGGATCAGCGGGTTGCTGCTGGTCGCGTAGCTCGTGGTGGTGCAGATCTCCGGAGCGTCGGCGGTGCCGTCGCCCTTGTCGTCCTCCTGGAACGGGCGGTTGCCGTTGTTCGGGTCGAAGCTCGTCACCGAACTCGTGCTCCGCCACGTCCCGTTGGACAGCTTCGTCCAGGACGACGCCGTGGTGCCGGTGCTCTGGTAGCGCGCCACCAGGTCCGGCATGCCGTTCTGCTGCTTGTGCGTCGCCGTCACCACGTCGTTCGACGTGACGGTGGACGACGCCGTCTGCACCGACCCGCCGGCCCGGTCGAAGCCCTGCGTGCCGAGCACGCTGCCCGTACGCCACTTGTCGTCCGTCACCGTGACCGGGTTCGCGCCCGGGTACGGGGTGAACGAGGCCGAGACGCTGCGCGTGCTGCCGTTGGCGAGGTAGTCGCCGTTCATGCCGCGCAGGTAGGTGACGGTGCCCTGGGTCTTGGGCGCCTCGCCGGCGTTGCCGCTGCCGGTGGTCGTGGTGACCGTCTGGTAGCCGCGGAAGTCGTCCCAGGTGCGCACCTTGGGGTCGGTGAACTCACCGTCGTTGCGGTGCCAGGCGGCGCCGCCGCCGTAGGTGTAGTCGGTCGACTTGGTGAGCGTGGTGCCGGTGACGGCGTCCTGCTCGGTGACGGCGGTGACCAGGTACTTGTTGAACCAGTCGTTGACCGGGTCGGTGGCCGACTGGCCGGGCAGGTACCAGTGGACGGGCATGCAGGCCATGGTGTTGCCGTCCTCGGAGGACGGCATCCGGTTGTTGACCCGCGAGCACTCCGGGTCGGCGTAGACCACGTTGATCTGGCCGCCGGTCTCGGTGGTGATCTGCTGGATCCGCGGACGGTTGAACGCCGGCTGGGCCGGGGTCAGGCCGTCCACGCGGTTGGCCAGTTCACGCGCGGTGAAGGAGACCGCGGGCAGAGAGATCGCCGGCTGCCCGTTGGTCGCGGTCCGCACGATCGAGGAGAGCCACAGCGACGGCTTGGTGCCGTCACCCGGGTCCGGGAAAGTGTGCTTCAGCTCCCACGAGTCCACGCCCCGGTACGCGCTGTCGACCAGGACCTGGGTCTCGATCTTCGACAGCATCAGCGGCGACCAGAAGGTCGGCGAGTAGTTGGTGCAGGTACCCGTCGACGGGCAGTCCTGGTCCAGCGGGCTGTCCGGCCAGTTGGACTGGTTGGCCTTGGTCCGCTGCGCGGTGGTGCAGGTCACCGAACCCGAGGCCGTGCACCGCTCGGCGGTGGTGAACAGCACCTTCGCCGCCGGCTTCACGCCGCCGTTCGCGGCGAGCTGCTCCGGCAGGCGCTGGCCGTAGGCGATCTGGGTGACCTCTGCGGAGCGGACGTACGCGGTCAGCGTGCCGCTGCCGTTGTTCTGACCGCCGCCGCGCGCGTAGTAGTTGAGGTCCTGCTGGTAGCTGTAGGTGATCAGGTTCTGGTGCGTGTCCACGACGTAGTCGAGGTTCCAGCGCCAACCCTCCTGGCACCACGAACCGTTGCCCTTGGCGGAGTCGTAGCAGTCGTCCCCGCTCTTCGGCGAGTACACCGGGACGTACTCGACCGAGTTCGTCGCCGGGTCGCTGTGGTTGCCGCCCGGCAGGTGGTTCTGGCCGAAGTAGTACTGGATGCCGTTCGACGTGGTCACCCGCCAGTACTCACCGCCCCGGGCCTCGTTGGCCGCACCGGTCAGCTGCTCGACCTTCGAACCGTCGTCACCCTGCAGATGCCAGGCGCCGGTCGTGTCGTCGTGCACCAGCGTGCCCGAGTGGCCCCCCAGGCTGAGCGAGGCGTTCTGGCCGCCCCAGCAGGTGTCACCCGACCCCGTGATGCCGTCCTTGTCGCAGGACCGGTAGGAGCGCTCGATGAAGCCCGGCTGGTAGTCCCAGCCCTCACCGACCCAGGACGCCTGCGCGTTCTGCGCCGACGTCTTGCCGTCCACCATCGACGAGTCGTAGCCCAGCGAGAGGGCGGGGCCGGCGCCACCGATCGAGGCGGGCGTCGGGATCGGGTACGAGTACGTGAAGTTGCCCACGTTCGAACCCGAACCCCACGCCGCCGAGGAGGACAGCGGCGAAGCCGTGTAGCCACCCATCGGGCCGC
Organism: Kitasatospora cinereorecta; assembly: GCF_024172095.1. Lineage (GTDB taxonomy): Bacteria > Actinomycetota > Actinomycetes > Streptomycetales > Streptomycetaceae > Kitasatospora > Kitasatospora cinereorecta. Next base: position 766,316 of record NZ_JAMZDX010000005.1, read on the forward strand.
TCGCCGCGGTGGTCGCGGCCAGCACGGTCGCGGCCGAGGTGGCCGCCGCCTGGACGAACGACGCCTGGACCGCTCGGCCTTCGGAACCTGCCGGCAGCGCGGCCCCGTTCACCGTGGACGCCGCCGGCAGCGTGACCTGCGCGGTCAGCACACCGGTCTTCGGGTCCACGTTCGACGCCACCGGTGTCTGCTTCTGGCACTCCGCGCGGTCCGGCGTCGTCAACGCACAGGCAGGCAACTCCACCAGCCGCGCGCGGTCCGCCCAACCGGCGCCCTGAAGCGTCTTCAGGTCGAGCGCCACCTTCACGCTGCGCTGCTCGGACGAGGTGTCGGCATCGGTCAGCGCCACGACCGGACCGGTCACACCGGCGGCCTTGCCCTGGTCCGCGCCCGCCATGTCGACGCGCACCGAGCGCACCGGGTCGTGGTCGCCCTGCGCCACCTTCACCGGCAGCCGACCGGCCTGCACCGGCGCGGCGTCCGGCAGCGCGACCGTCGCCGAACCGGCCGGAGCCGCCGCCACCGGCGCGGCGGGCTTCCACTCGCCCGGCACCTGGAACTTCGGCGCCGGCAGCTTGCCCGGCTTCACATCCTTGCCCTTGACCGGCTTCTGACCGGTCAAGGGCGTTCCGGGCGACCACACCTTCCCGTGCGGTCGCACCGCAGCCCACGCCTCGACGGACGGAGCCACGATCAGAGTTGTCAGAACGGACAAGAAGGCTATGAAGGACACCCAAGGATGTCCCCCTCTCCGCCATCTCGCCAGCGGCGTTCGGATACGCCACGCCCCCATGGGTTCTCCAATGAATTAATCGACAAACAGTCACATGATCATGACGACTGCCGAGGAGGACCCTAGCGTGGGGCCGATCCGCTGCACACGGCGCACCGGTCCGGAACGGAGCCTGTAGTTCGCTCACCGCCTGATTGCTTGAGATATCACCCGTGTCGGCATACTTCGCACCGGATTTGACTGTGGCTCACGGCTGTTTCCCGCTTCCTGCGACGGGCTTCAGGGGCGGGGGCTCTCGCAGCCGCCCGGCCAGACCACCTGGACGTACAGCCCGGCGCGTTCGGCCGCCTCGACCACGCGGGCGGCCGGGCAGTCGGGGGTGCCGTCCCAGACCGCGATCAGTTCCTCGACCATCGAGACCAGGGCGCCGCAGGTGTCGTCGCCGAGCCCGCCGACCTCCAGCGGGGCGAGCCGGTGCACGGCGTTCGCCTCGTTGAGCAGCCGCTGCCGGGTGCGGCTGCAGCCGGGGCCGCCGAAGGCGCCGATCCGGCCGGCGGTGGCCGAGACGATGGCCTCGATCTTCCCGCCGTGGTCCAGCACCGCCTGCGCGAACCAGCGCTCCGGCCCCTCGGCCAGCGTGCCGATGCCGACCAGGTCGTACGCGCCGTAGGAGGTGACCAGACGCCAGAGCTCGCCCCGGATGAGCATCTCGGAGATCTCGGAGAGCCCCTCGTGCCCGACGATTCCGACTCGCATGAAAAATCGACCCCTCAAACCCGGGTCGTGCCGTCCTCAGGGTACTACCGGGAAAACCCGGTGCGGCCGGGCCTCCCGGCGGGCAGAATCCCCGCCGATGCCTCTGCTCCTTGCCGACCGGCTGCTCGCGGCCGTCGATCCGCTGCCCCATCCGCTCCGGCTGCGGGAGGTGGCCCGCACCGCGGCCGCCCTCGAATCCGCCGAACTCACCGATCTGCTGGCCGACCTGGCCGACCACGGACCGTACGGTCGGCGGCTCGCCGCGCTGGCGGCGTTCGCCGGACGGCACACCGCACACCTCGCCGAGCGGCTCACCGACCCGGACCGGGTGGTCCGCCGATACGCCCACCGGGCGGTGCGCACCCTGCCGGTCCCGGACGCCGCCGTCGAGCGGGCGGTGCTCACCGCCCCGACCGCGGTCCGGGCCGAGCTGCTGCACGCCGTCCTGGGCTCCGGACGCGGCGCGCTGGCCGAGCGACTGGTACCGGCCCTGCGGGAGCGCGGGTCCGCCGCCGAGGCGACCCGGCTGCTGCCGCTCTGCTCGGCCCCGTTCGTGGCCCGCGAGCTGCCGGGCCTGGCGCACGCGGTGACCTTCTCCGGCTCGCTCGGCCACCGCCACCCCGACGCCGTCCTGGACGCCGCCGAGGGCCTGCTCGCCGACCTGCCGTACGGCCTGCGGACGGCGTTCTGGGGGTGGCACGCCCGCGGTCTGGCGGCGGCCGCCGCCCACCGGCCCGTCCGGGTGCTGGAGCTGCTGGAGCGCTACCCCGTCCGCCGGCTCCCCCGCCCGGTGCGCGACCGGCTCGGCGACCTCGCCGCGGCCGACCCGGCGCGGACGCTGCGGCTGCTGCACGCCGTCGGCTGGACCCGGCACGACCCGCCGCTGCGCCGCTCGGCGCTGCGGCGGCTGGTCGAGGCCCGGCCCGAGGGGCTGGTCGAGTTCGCCGGGCAGTTTCACCAGGATCGCGAGCCGCTGCTGCGCCTCCTGCCCCCGGGGCGGCGGACCGCCTTCTTCGACGAGCTGGCCACGCCCGACGCCGTCCGGCTCGGCATGTACTCCGACCTTCTCGTGCTGCTGCCCTTGGCCGAGCGGCAGGAGCGGGCCCGCGCCGCGCTGGCGGCCGACGCCGAGCAGACCCACCTGCTCATCCTGCTCCCGGTCGCCGAGACGCGATCGAAGATACTGGCGGAGGCCCACGCCTCCAACGCCTGGGAACGCGGCTGGGCCTGGTCCCAGCTGGTCCGCCAGGCCGTCCTCTCCGGGGAGCCGCAGGCCCTGACGGAGGCGCTCGACCTGCTGGCCCGGCTGCGCAACGAGCAGGACCTGGTCCGCGTGGACGCCCTGGAGGCGGTCGCCGCGGTCTCCCCCGCCCGCTTCGACGACAGCGCCGCCGCCCCGCTCGCCCGCCTGACCGAGGACGCGCTGACCGCCCGCGACTGCTCTCCGAGCACCCGCGCCGCGCTGGTCCGGCTCGCCGCGGCCGTGCTCGGCGCCCACGCCGAAGGATCGGCCCCCGCCCTGCTCGACTGGGCCGTCGCCACCCTGGAACGGACCGCCGGCGCGCCTCTGACCCTTCCCGCGGGCCGCGAGCCCGTAGTGCCTGCCGCCCTCCACCCGGCACTGGAGCGCTCCGCCGCCACCCGCGAGGCCCGGCTGCTGCTGGCGGTCGCCGACGCCCTCGGCCCGCGGGCGGCCCACGCGCCCGGCCTCGCCGCGCTGCTGGAGCGCGTCCTCACCGACGGCGGTGACACCGCCTTCGAGCGGGCCGCCGCCCACCTGCTGGCCGACCCCGCCACCCGCGCCGACCGGGTCGCCTTGCTGCTCGACCGAGAGCCGTCCGCCGAGGCACTGCCGGCCGTCCGCGCCGTGCTGACCCGGGTCCGCACCGACCTGCTCGACGCCGTACCGGCCGTCGCACCGGGCGCCTTGCGCCGCTTCGCCGCCGCACCGCCCGACCTGACCGCCGCCGACCGGCTGGTCCCCCGCCAGGTGGCAGCGGCCGCCGAACGGCTCGCCCGCACCGTCGAGGACCCGGCGCTGACCCCGGAGGAGCGCGCCGCCGCCCTGCGCACCGCCGCGCACCTCCCGGTCCACGGCACGGCCCTGCTGCGGCGGTACGCGGCCGGCCCGGACACCCTGCTCGCCGAGGCCGCGCTCACCGCCCTGCCCTGGACCGAGCACCCGGGCGAGGCCCTTCCCGTCCTGCTCGCCCACGCCGGTGACGACCGCGCCAGGGTCGGGATGTACGCGGCCGCCCGGGCCGCCCGCCACACCCCGGCCGAAGACCTCGCCGGCCCGCTCGGCCGGATCGCGCTCGACCCTTCCGCCAAGGTGACCAGCCGCAAGCAGGCCGTCCGGCTGCTCGCCGAGCACCTGCCACCGGCCCTGGCCGCCGAGCACCTGCGCGCCGCGTTCCGGGCGCCGGAGCAGTACCTGGACGTCCGGGTCGTCGTGGTGGAGCAGATCACCGCCCGGCTCGCCGACCTGCTGCTGTGGGACGTGCTGGACGAGGCGGCGAGCGGCCCGGGCGAGCTGCGCACGGCGGCGCTGGACGGGGTCCGCCCGCACGAGCTGCCCGCCGCGGCCCGTCCCCGCTACGCCGCCCTGGTCGCCCGGATGGCCACCGATCCGGACTTCACGACCGCGGCCACCGCAATGGGCCGGCTCGCCGACTGGGCGTGCCACGCCCCGCACGCGGTGACCGACCTCGCCGACCGGGTCACCGCGCTCGACCGGACCGAGGGCTGGTCCACGGCGGCCTCAGTGCTCTGCCGGATCGCCCTGTCCGACGCGCCGCACCCGCTCGGCGGCCTCGCTCCTGGCAGCGTCATGGCGCGAACCCTCGCCACGCTGCTCGCCGCGGTCGCCGCCGGGGAGGAGAGCCGCCCGGGCCGGGACCACCCGGCCCGTCGGCGGGTGGTCGCACTGCTCGGCGGCCTGTGGTCCTACGACCGGTCGGCCGAGGACCGCCGGGCCGTCGACCGGACCCTCGTCGGGATGCTCGCCGCCGTACCGGCCCTGCTGCCGCTCGCGGTCCACCGGTCGGTCCTGGCCATCGACCCGGCCGCGCCCGGCCTGAGCAGCGAACTCGCCCGGCTGGCCGACCTGGTGGCGGACCGGCCGGCCCTGGCCGTGGCCACCGCCGAACACCTGCGGTTCAACGTCGTCAACACGGTGGATCCCGAGCACGCCCTGGCCGCCGCCCGGCCGCTGGCCGCCGACGGCACGCTGGCCGGCGGGCTGTTCGCCGCCACGCTGACCGCCGCGGTCGGCCCGCGGACCCAGTGGTCGCCGGCCTGGCGCACCGTGCTGGCGGTGCTGCGCGACCACCCGCTCCCGGACGTCCGGGACGCGGCCTTCCAGCTCTGGCCCGACCCGGACCAGTGACGGACCGTAGGGTGGACCCGATCGACCGTCAGCAACGGGAGGCCGGGGAAATGATCGTCGCGTTTTCGGTGACACCGCTCGGGATCGGCGAGGACGTCGGGGAGGCGGTGGCCGCCGCGGTCAAGGTGGTGCGCGACAGCGGCCTGCCGAACCGGACCGACGCCATGTTCACCACCCTCGAGGGCGACTGGGACGAGGTGATGCCCGTCGTGCGGGCCGCGATCGAGGCGGTCAAGGCCCACAGCAACCGGGTCTCCACCGTCATCAAGATCGACGACCGGGTCGGGGTCACCGGTGGCCTGACCGCCAAGGTCGCCTCCGTCGAGCGCCACCTGGCCGCACTGGAGGACCGGGGACCGGCAAACCGCTGACGGCGGGCCCGGACGCCCGCCACAATGGCGGTCGGCGAGTCGAGGGGGGTGGTCGCGGTGCAGCCGCGACGGGTGATGGCGACCGTGCTCACCGTGCTGGTCCTGGTGGCCGGGGCGGCGCTGTGGCTGTGGCCGGACGCACGCAAGCACCGGGCGGCCGCGCCGCCGCCGGCGCCGAGCAGTGCGGCGCCCTCCCCCAGCCCGTCCACGGCGCTGCCGTACCCGTACTTCACGCCGGGCACCTGCTTCGACCACCCGCAGCTCAGCGAGGTGATCACCAAGGCCGAGGAGCGCCCCTGCGAGCAGCCCCACGACGGCGAGGCGATCGCCGACGTGGTGCTGCCGGACGGTCTGACCAGCGACACCCAGATCGGCCGCGCGCTGCGCGACCTGTGCAAGGCCCCGCTGGCCGACCGGGAGCAGCGCCAGGGCGGCGGCGGGCCGTACTTCGGCTTCCCGCTCGGGCCGTACCTGCAGTACTACCAGCAGGGGATGCGCCAGGCGACGTGCACGATGACGGTCAGCAACCAGCAGCACGGCCGGAAGCTGTCGGGCCACCTGACCTGATCACATCCGGATCAGGCCGAGCTGCTTCATCAGGCCCGCGTTGTCGTACTGCCACCACGCCTCCCGGAGCATCCCGTCCTGGAAGCGCATGGTGGTGATGCCGGTCATCTCCACCACCTTGTCGGTGGCGAGCAGGTCCATGAACTCGCCGGTGTGCTTGCCGGTCATGCTCCAGCGGCAACAGACCGTGTCGCCGTCGGCCATCATGTGCTCGACGGTCATCCGGAAGTCGAACCCGGTCTTCCACATCCGCATCACCCGCCGGAGGTCCTCGCGGCTGGCACTCTGCCGCGGCGCGGCCGGGTCGTGGTCGCGGTAGTCCTCGGCCACGAACTCGTCGAGCCCGGCCTCGTCCGGACCGTTGGCGATCTCGAAGAAGCGGGTCGCGAGCAGTTTGTTCAGCTGCTCGTCGCGGACCACGTCGAGGTTGGTGAAGGTGGGCGGCTCGTCGCAGAGCGCCACCATCTCGCGGAAGACGCGGTCGGTCTCCGGCAGGTCGGAGTTGCGCATCGCCTCCTCGTAGGAGGGGAACTCGACGATCTCGACGACGTGCCGCAGGTTCTCCCGGTCGGTGCCGACGATCGAGCGGGCGGCGGTCCGCCGGCCCTTGGTCTGTTCGACCCAGGTGTCCATCAGGCTGTTGAGCGCGTCCACCTGGTCGGTCTTGCAGTCGACGATCTGGACAAACGTCATGGCGTACTCCCGGCGGCCCCCTCGGCCTCGACCGTCCGCATTGCCCGTACCGTCGCCTTCCACGATCCCCCGCCCCTGCCGGGCCGACAAGGCGAGCCCTATCGTGAGCGCCATGTCGACGTATGCGAGGGCCGAGCGCGAGCGGCTCGCCGATCTGCTGGCGGCCGCCGGGCCGGACGCCGGAACACTGTGCGCGGGCTGGTCCACCCGCGACCTGGCCGCCCACCTGGTGGTCCGGGAACGCCGGATGGACGCCGCCGCCGGGATCAGGGTCAAGCCGCTGGCCGGCTGGACCGAGCGGGTGCAGGGCCGCTACGCGGCGCGGCCGTACGAGGAGCTGCTGCGCGCCTTCCGGTCCGGGCCGCCGGCGCTGTCGCCGTTCGCGCTGCCGGGGGCGGACGAGGCGGCGAACCTGGTCGAGTACTTCGTCCACGCCGAGGACGTCCGCCGGGCCAAGGCCGACTGGTCCGGCGCGCCCGCGGACCTCGAACCCGGCCTGGTGGAGGCGCTGTGGAAGCGGCTGCCGATGGTGGCCCGGTTCGGCAGCGAGGCCAGGCCGCCGCTGCGCCTGGAGCTGGCCCGGCCCGAGGGCGCCGTGGTGACCGTCGCCCACCGCACCGCGCCGACCGTCCGGGTCACCGGCCGGCCGGGCGAGCTGGTGCTGTTCGCGTACGGGCGCGGAGCGCGCACCGAGGTGGTGGCCGAGGGCGCGCCGGAGGCGGTGGCGGCGCTCGCGGAGGTGCTCCCGCTGCCCTGATCCGGCGGACGGCCCGAGTTGTCAGTGCGGTGTGCCAGCCTGACGATGGCCCGGGAACGTGCCGCGCGTCACACCGGTGGCGCGCGGCCGCTCCGTGGTGTCCTCGTCGTGTCACTGTCCCGCCCGCCGTCCGAAGGAGCACGTGCATGCCCACCTCCGACTACAAGACCGGCTCCCCCTGCTGGGTCGACCTCGGCAGCCCCGACACCGCCGCCGCCACCGCCTTCTACGAGGCCGTCTTCGGCTGGTCGTTCCAGTCGGCCGGTCCGGACGCCGGCGGGTACGGCTTCTTCCAGCAGGACGGCGAGACGGTCGCCGCGATCGGCCCGCTGACCGAGGGCGGCGCGGCCTCCGCCTGGACGGTCTACTTCTCCACCCCCGACGCGAACGCCACCGCCAAGGGCGTCGAGCAGGCCGGCGGCACCGTCCGGGTCCCCCCGATGGACGTCATGGCGGCCGGCTGGATGGCCCAGTTCACCGACCCGACCGGCGGCGAGTTCGCGATCTGGCAGCCCGGTGAGGTCAAGGGCCTGGACCAGGTCGCCGCGGACAACTCGTTCCTGTGGGCGGAGCTGCACACCGCCGACCAGCCGGCCGCGATCGCCTTCTACCAGGCGCTGTTCGGCTGGCGCACCGCCGGCTCGGACGTCCCGGGGATGGACTACACGATCCTGATGACCGCCGAGGGCGACGACCCGCGCGAGGCCGGCTTCGGCGGCGTGGCCGACGTCCACCCGGGCCTGAACGCCGGCTGGCTGCTCTACTTCGCCGTCGCCGACGTCGACGCGACGGTCGCCGCCGCGGGCGCCGCCGGCGGGTCGGTGGTCATGCCGGCCGAGGACGTGCCCAACGTCGGGCGCCTCGCGATCCTGGTGGACCCGTTCGGGGCGCAGTTCGCGGTGATGAAGCCGGCGCCGATGTAATCCTCGTCCTCAGGGTCATCACCGTCAGGGGCTCGGGGAACTGCGAGGCCCGCCCCGTGGTTGGCGCACTTTGCTGGTATGGCCAATCCCGGGGCGGGCCTCGCAGTTCCCCGAGCCCCTAAAGACGCACTGCGTGCCCCGTGCTTCGCAGGGAGTCCTTGACCTGCCCGATCGTCAGATCCCCGAAGTGGAACACGCTGGCCGCCAGCACGGCGTCCGCGCCGGCGTCGACCGCGGGGGCGAAGTCGGCGAGCTTGCCGGCGCCGCCGGAGGCGATGACGGGGATCGAGACGGCCTTGCGGGCGGCCCGGATCATTTCCAGGTCGTAGCCGTCCTTGGTGCCGTCGGCGTCCATCGAGTTGAGCAGGATCTCCCCCGCGCCGAGCTCGGCCGCCCGGGCGGCCCACTCGATCGCGTCCAGGCCGGTGCCCTGGCGGCCGCCGTGGGTGGTGACCTCGAAGCCGGAGGGGGTGACGGTGCCCTCGGGGCAGCGGCGGGCGTCCACCGAGAGGACCAGCACCTGGCGGCCGAAGCGCTCGGCGATCTCGCGGATCAGCTCGGGCCGGGTGATGGCGGCGGTGTTGACGCCGACCTTGTCGGCGCCGGCCCGCAGCAGCTTGTTCACGTCGTCGACGGTCCGCACGCCGCCGCCGACGGTGAGCGGGATGAAGACCTGCTCGGCGGTGCGGCGGACCACGTCGTAGGTGGTCTCCCGGTCGCCGGAGGAGGCGGTGATGTCCAGGAAGGTCAACTCGTCGGCGCCCTGGGCGTCGTAGAGCTTGGCGAGTTCGACCGGGTCGCCGGCGTCGCGCAGGTTCTGGAAGTTGACGCCCTTGACCACCCGTCCGGCGTCCACGTCGAGACAGGGGATGACACGTACGGCGAGGGTCACGGCTGCTTGCTGCCTTCCGAGGTGCGGCTTTCCAACATGCTTGCGAGCCCGGGACGGTAGGCCTCGACCTCGACCTCGACCATCATCCGGGAGTCGACCAGGCCCTCCACGACGACCAGCGTGGTCACCGGGCGGACGGTGTCGAAGACCTGCTTGTGCGCCCGGCCGATCTCGTCGGAGTCGCGCACGTGGGTGATGTACATCCGGGTGCGGACCACGTCCGCCTCGGTCAGGCCGTAGTGGGCGAGCGCCTTGGCGGCGACCCCGAAGGCGGCGACGGCCTGCTCGTACGGGTCGCCCTCGTGCTGCACCATGCCGTTGTCGTACGCGGTGCAGCCGGCGACGAGGACGAAGTCCCCCGCCGCCACCGCCCGGGAGAACCCGTACTCGTCCTCCCACGGGGAGAAGCCGGAGACGCGAGCGGTGGCGGACGGTTCGGTCATCGGGACACAGCCTCCAGGGCCTCTTCGAGAGTGAACTTCTGCTCGTAGAGGGCCTTGCCCACAATGGAGCCCTCGACACCTTCGGGGACCAGCGTGGCGATGGCGCGCAGGTCGTCGAGGGACGACACGCCGCCGGAGGCGACAACGGGCTTGTCGGTGGCGGCGCAGACGTTGCGCAGCAGCTCCAGGTTGGGGCCGGTCAGGGTGCCGTCGCGGTTGACGTCGGTGACCACGTAGCGGGCGCAGCCCTCGGAGTCGAGGCGGGCGAGCACCTCGTAGAGGTCGCCGCCGTCGCGGGTCCAGCCGCGGCCGCGCAGGGTGGTGCCGACCACGTCGAGGCCGACGGCGATCTTGTCGCCGTGCTCGGCGATGACCTTGGCGACCCACTCGGGGGTCTCCAGGGCGGCGGTGCCGAGGTTGACCCGGGTGCAGCCGGTGGCGAGGGCGGCGGCCAGCGACGCGTCGTCGCGGATGCCGCCGGAGAGCTCGACCTTGATGTCGAGGCGGCCGGTGACCTCGGCCAGCAGCTCGCGGTTGGAGCCGGTGCCGAAGGCGGCGTCCAGGTCGACCAGGTGCAGCCACTCGGCGCCGGCGTTCTGCCAGGCGAGGGCGGCGGCCAGCGGCTCGCCGAAGGAGGTCTCGGTGCCGGAGGCGCCCTTGACCAGGCGGACGGCCTGGCCGTCGCGGACGTCGACGGCGGGCAGCAGTTCGAGGCGGCTCATCGATCCAACTCTCAGAAGATCAGAGGGTGTTGACCCAGTTGGTCAGCAGGGCGGCGCCGGCGTCGCCGGACTTCTCGGGGTGGAACTGGGTGGCCCACAGCGGCCCGTTCTCGACCGCGGCGACGAACGGCTGCCCGTGGGTGGCCCAGGTGACCAGCGGCGCGTTGATCCGGGCGCTGTGCACCTCCAGCTCCCAGTGGCGGACGCCGTAGGAGTGGACGAAGTAGAAGCGGGTCTCCGGGTCCATGCCGGCGAACATCCGGCTGCCCTCGGGGACGTCCACGGTGTTCCAGCCCATGTGCGGGACGATCGGGGCGTCCAGCGGCTCGACGGTGCCGGGCCACTCGTCGCAGCCGGCGGTCTCCACCCCGTGCTCGACGCCCTTCTCGAACAGGATCTGCATGCCGACGCAGATGCCGAGCACCGGACGGCCGCCGGAGAGCCGGCGGCCGATGATCCAGTCGCCGCGGACCTCCTTGAGCCCGCGCATGCAGGCCTCGAAGGCGCCGACGCCGGGGACGAGCAGTCCGTCCGCCTCCATGGCGGCCTGGAAGTCCGAGGTGACGGTGACGTTCGCCCCGGTGCGCTCGACGGCGCGCTGGGCGGAGCGGAGGTTGCCGGATCCGTAGTCGAGGACGACGACGTTCTTGGCCATGAGGGTGTACGGGTCCCGTCTCGTCAGAGGCGCATCACGCCGGCGCCCAGGCACATCACGGCGCCCAGGCCCAGTACGGCGATGACGCCCTTGGGCAGCTTCTGCTTCCAGAAGGAGATCACACCGCCGGCCAGGAAGAGACCGACGAAGATCAGCACGATGGCGGACTTGCTCACAGGGCACCCTTGGTCGACGGGAGGATTCCGGCCGCGCGCACGTCGCGCTCACTGGCGTAGCGCAGGGCGCGGGCCAGCGCCTTGAACTGGCACTCCACGATGTGGTGCGCGTTGCGCCCGTACGGCACGTGGACGTGCAGGGCTATCTGCGCCTGGGCCACGAAGGACTCCAGGATGTGCCGGGTCATCGTGGTGTCGTACGAGCCGATCATGGGGGCCATGTTCTCGGGCTCGGTGTGCACCAGGTACGGGCGGCCGGAGAGGTCCACGGTCACCTGGGCCAGCGACTCGTCCAGCGGGACGGTGCAGTTGCCGAAGCGGTAGATGCCCACCTTGTCGCCGAGCGCCTGCTTGAAGGCGGCGCCCAGCGCGAGGGCGGTGTCCTCGATGGTGTGGTGGGTGTCGATGTGCAGGTCGCCGTCGGTCTTCACGGTGAGGTCGAACAGACCGTGGCGGCCGAGCTGGTCGAGCATGTGGTCGAAGAAGCCGACGCCTGAGGAGATGTCGGTCTTGCCGGTGCCGTCGAGGTCGATCTCGACCAGGACCGAGGTCTCCTTGGTGGTGCGCTCAACGCGTCCGATACGGGACATACGCGGTTACAGCTCCTGACTGGCTGCGCGTGCGAAGCGCGCTCGATCAAGGGTGGGGGTGGGCGACGGGAGGGCATTGCGGACGGCGTCCAGGAAGGCGTCGTTCTCCGCGGGCGTGCCGGCGGTGACGCGCAGCCACCCCGGGACGCCGTTGTCGCGGACCAGGACACCGTGGGCGAGGATCGCCTCCCAGACGGCGTGGGTGTCGGCGAAGCGGCCGAACTGGATGAAGTTGGCGTCGGAGTCGGTGACCTCCAGGCCGAGCCCGCGCAGGGCGTCGACCAGCCGGTCCCGCTCGGCCTTCAGCTGCGCGACGTAGCCGAGGAGCGTGTCGGTGTGCTCCAGGCAGGCCAGCGCGGTGGCCTGGGTGACCGCCGACAGGTGGTACGGCAGGCGGACCAGCTGCACCGCGTCCACCACCGCCGGGTCGGCGGCCAGGTAGCCCAGGCGCAGGCCGGCCGCGCCGAAGGCCTTGGACATGGTCCGGCTGACCACCAGGTTGGGGCGGCCGGCCAGCAGCGGCAGCAGCGAGGCGCGGTGCGAGAACTCGACGTACGCCTCGTCCACGACCACGATGCTCGGGCCGGCGGCCTGGGCGGCGTCGTACAGGGCGAGCACGGTCTCGGCGGCGACGGCGGTGCCGGTCGGGTTGTTCGGCGAGCAGATGAAGACCACGTTCGGCCGGCGCTCGGCGATCGCCGCGCGGGCCGCGTCCAGGTCGACGGTGAAGTCCTCGTTCCGCGGGCCGGAGATCCACCCGGTGCCGGTGCCGCGCGAGATCAGCGCGTGCATCGAGTAGGAGGGCTCGAAGCCGAGCGCGGTGCGGCCCGGGCCGCCGAAGGTCTGCAGCAGCTGCTGGAGCACCTCGTTGGAGCCGTTGGCGGCCCACACCTGCTCGCGGGTGACCGGGTGGCCGGTGGTCCGGGTCAGGTAGGCGGCCAGGCCCTCGCGCAGCTCGACCGCGTCCCGGTCCGGGTAGCGGTTGAGGGTACGGGCGGCCTCGGCGACCCGCTCGGCGATCCGGGCCACCAGCGGCTCGGGCAGCGGGTAGGGGTTCTCGTTGGTGTTCAGCTGGACGGGCACGTCGAGCTGCGGGGCGCCGTACGGGGACTGGCCGCGCAGCTCGTCCCGGATGGGGAGGTCGTCGATCTTCGTCACGCGTCCGGTACCGTCCAGTCGAATCGGGCCTTGATCGCATCACCGTGACCCGGCAGGTCCTCGGCGGAGGAGAGGTTGACCACGTGCGCGGCGATGCCGACCAGCGCCTCGCGGTCGTACTCGACCACCTGGACGCCGCGCAGGAAGGTCTGCACGGAGAGCCCGGAGGAGTGGCAGGCGCAGCCGCCGGTGGGCAGCACGTGGTTGGAGCCGGCCGCGTAGTCGCCCAGCGACACCGGGGTCCAGCGGCCGATGAAGATCGCGCCGGCGTTGCGGACCCGGGCGGCGACCGCGTGCGGCTCGCGGGTCTGCACCTCCAGGTGCTCGGCCGCGTACGCGTTGACCACGGCCAGGCCCTGGGTCAGGTCGTCGACCAGGATGATCCCGGACTGCGGGCCGCCGAGCGCCTCGGCCACCCGCTCGCTGTGCCGGGTGCGGGCGACCTGCTCCTTGAGCTCGGCCTCGACCGCGTCGGCCAGCGCGAGGGAGTCGGTGACCAGCACCGAGCCCGAGGTCGGGCCGTGCTCGGCCTGGCTGATCAGGTCGGCGGCCACCTCGGCGGGGACGGCGGTGTCGTCGGCGAGCACCATGATCTCGGTCGGGCCGGCCTCGGAGTCGATGCCGATCCGGCCGGCGAACAGCCGCTTGGCCGCCGCCACGTAGATGTTGCCCGGGCCGGTGACCAGGTTGACCGGCGCGCACTCCTCGGTGCCGAGGGCGAACATGGCGACCGCCTGCGCGCCGCCGACCGCGTACACCTCGGTGACGCCGAGCAGCGCGCAGGCCGCCAGGATGGTCGGGTGCACCCGGCCGCCGAACGCCTTCTGCGGCGGCGAGGAGACCGCGATGCCGGTCACCCCGGCCTCCTGGGCCGGGACGACGTTCATCACCACGGAGGACGGGTAGACCGCGAGGCCGCCCGGCACGTACAGGCCGACCCGGTCCACCGGGATCCAGCGCTGGGTGACGGTGCCGCCGGGCACCACCTGGGTGGTGTGCCCCTCGCGGCGCTGGTCCGCGTGGACGGTGCGGGCGCGGCGGATCGACTCCTCCAGGGCGGCCCGCACCTTGGGGTCGAGGGTCTCCAGGGCCTCGGCGATCTGCTCGGCCGGCACCCGGGTGGACTCCAGCCGCACGCCGTCGAAGCGCTCGGTGATCTCGATCAGCGCCGCGACCCCGCGATGGCGTACGTCCTCGGCGATCGGCCGCACCTTCTCCAGGGCGGCTTCCACGTCGAACTCGGCACGGGGCAGCACGGTGCGCGGGTCGCTGTCGGAGCCGCGCAGATCGATACGAGAGATCACAGGCCCAAGTGTAAGGAGTGGCTGAAACAGACAGCCGCCCATTTCAGTCCGTGATACGAAGGGCGAGACAGCCGAAGATCACGGGGGAGGAACGGTGGAGCAGCCGCCGAGCGACTGGACACCGGTGGAGCAGGCGCTCTGGGAGGCGTTCCGCAGCGGGCGGACGTACGACCTGCGGGCCGATCCGTCGGGCGGCCGGCCGGCCCTGCCCAACCCCGCCGACGAGGAGGCGGAGCACGAGGACGAGGACGACCCGTTCTCCGCACACCCCTGGGGGCCGGAGCGCACCGTCCGCGCCGAGGCGCTCGCGCGGCTGCTGCTGGACGGCCCCGAGGCCCGGCCCGGGCGTGTCGCGGCGGTCAAGCTGGTCGGCGCCCGGATCACCGGCTCGCTGATCCTGGCCGGCGGCACCGTCCGGCCGTACCTGGAGCTGCGGCTGTGCCGCTTCGACCAGCCGCTGCGGCTGTCCGAGGCGAGCGCCGGCACCATCCGGCTGGTCGGCTGCGTCCTGCCCCGGCTGGAGGCGTCCCGGCTCAGCACCGAGGGCGACCTCCACCTGGCCCGCTGCGAGATACCCGGCGGCGCCCGGATGACCGACGCCCGGATCGGCACCGACCTGCTGCTCAACCAGACCGTCCTCGGCCCCGACGACCACGGCCGGGCGCTCTCCGCCGACGGGATGAGCGTCCACCAGGACATGGAGGCCGAGCGGCTTCGCTGCACCGGCGAGCTCAGCCTGCGCTCCACCCGGATCGGCGGCCGGCTCTCGCTGCGCGGAGCCCAGCTGCACAGCGTCCCCGCCAACCCCAACGCGATCAACGCCGCCCGGATCACCGTCGGCCACACCCTCTACCTCAGCGGCTCCGACGACGACGGCTGGGTCGGCTCCCCCACCGCGTACGCCTCCGGCTACGGCGAGCCGCTGTGCTCCACCGCCGACGCGTCCGAGCGGCAGACCCCGTTCCGCGCCCACGGCAAGGTCCGGCTCTCCGACGGACGCTTCGACAACGCCTGCCTGATCTCCGACGCCGAGTTCCACCTCGGCCCCGGCGAGGACCTCGCGCTCAGCCGCATCCAGACCCCGGAACTGCGCTTCACCTGCCGCACCCCGCCGACCGGCGCGGTCACCCTCACCCGCGCCCGGGTCGGCAACCTGGTCGACTCCCCCGACAGCTGGCCCCGCGACCACCACATCGGCCTCACCGGCTTCACCTACGAGTCGCTGCGCCCCGCCGACCCGTTCACCGCCGACCAGCGGATCGCCTGGCTGGACGGCTCCTCCGGCGAGTACCGGCCCGAGGCGTACGAGCAGCTGGCCGCCGCGCTGCGCCGCGACGGGGCCGACGAGGACGCCCGCGCCGTCCTCTACGCCAAGCAGCGCCGCCGTCGGCGCACCCTGCCGCTGCCCGGCCGGTTCTGGGGCCACCTCCAGGACCTGGCCATCGGCTACGGCTACCGGCCCGGCCGGGCCGCCGCCTGGCTGGTCCTCGCCTGGGCCGCCGGCACCTGGTACTTCGGCACCCACCCGCCGGCCCCGCTGAAGGCCGACGAGGTGCCGACCTGGAGCCCGGCGCTGTACGCGCTCAGCAAGGTGCTCCCGCTGGTCGACCTCGGCCAGGGCGGCTGGAACCCCGGCACCACCGGGCAGTGGGTGGCCTCCGCCCTGGTCCTCACCGGCTGGGTCCTCGCCACCACCGCCGTCGCCGGGGTCACCCGGCTGCTCCAGCGCGGCTGACCGGCCGGGCGGGCGGCTGTGTCGCGGAACCGTCCGTTCCACGTACCGGACCGAAACGCGGCGGCACGGCAGCGTCCCTGGCAACTACGCTGTCGGCCGTGACTGAACGGCTGCCGCTCTTCCCGCTGAACGCGGTCCTCTACCCGGGCCTCGTGCTCCCGCTGCACGTCTTCGAGGAGCGGTACCGGCGCCTGATCGGCGACCTGGTCAAGCAACCCGAGGACCAACCGCGGCGGTTCGGGATCCTGGCGATCCGCGACGGCCGCGAGGTCGCCCCGGTCCGCGACAGCGACGAGCCGGCCGGCCCGCTCGACGGTCTCGGCACCGCCAGCGGCGACCCGCTGGAGGCCCTCCACCCGGTGGGCTGCGTCGCCGACATCACCACCGTCCGCGAGCAGCCCGGCGGCCGGTACGAGCTCCTGGTGACCGGGACCACCCGGTTCCGGCTGCGCTCCGTCGACGCGAGCGGGCCGTACCTGGTCGGCGAGGTCTCGGTGGTGCCCGAGCGGCCCGGCGAGGGCTCCGGGGCGCTCGCCTCGGCGGTCGAGCGGGTGTTCCGGCTCTACCAGAAGCGGCTCGCCGGGGCGCGGGAGGCGACCCTCAGCGGCGAGCAGGAGCTCCCCACCGACCCGCAGGTCTTCTCCTACCTGGTCGCCGCCGCCGCGGTGCTGCCCACCCACGTCAAGCAGGAGCTGCTCGCCTGCCCCGACACGGCGGCCCGCCTGACCCGGGAGCTCGACCTGCTGCGTCACGAGGCGGCGATGCTCGCCTGGCTCCCCTCCGTCCCGGCCGCCGACCTCACCCGGCAGGCGTTCAGCCCGAACTGAGGGCACTGAAACCCCCGTAGAGCGCAAGGAGTGACGACGGTGGCGAAGAAGGCCGCGAAGAAGGGCGGGACGCCCGCGACGGTGGCGCTGGAGACGGCGGGGGTGGCGTTCACCGTGCACGCCTACGACCACGACCCGGCCGCCGCGTCGTACGGCGGCGAGGCGGCCGAGGTGCTGGGGATCCCCGCGCAGCGGGTGTTCAAGACGCTGGTCGCCGACGTCGACGGCACCCTGACCGTGGGTGTGGTGCCGGTCTCCGGGCAGCTCGACCTGAAGGCGCTGGCCGCCGCGGTGGGCGGCAAGCGGGCGGCGATGGCCGATCCGGCGGCGGCCGAGCGCAGCAGCGGGTACGTGCTCGGCGGGATCTCGCCGCTCGGTCAGCGCAGGGCGCTGCGGACGGTGGTGGACGAGAGTGCGCTCGCCCATCCGACCGTGTTCGTCTCGGCGGGCCGCCGCGGCCTGGAGGTGGAGCTGGACCCGGCGGACCTGGTCCGGCTCACCCGGGCGGCGACGGCCCCGATCGGCCGCTGATCAGGCCGGCGGCTGCGGCGGGGTGTCGCTGCCCGGGGTGCCGGAGCTGCCCGGGGTGTCCGAGGTGCCCGGCGTGCCCGGCGCCGGGTGGGCCGGCGGGGTGGCCGTCGGCGGGAGGAACGGCGACTGCGCCGGGTGGGCGGGCGGGGCCGGCCACTGCGGGCTGGCCCAGTACGGCGGCGGGTCCTGCTCGCGCTTGCCGAACGCCGCGTGGAGCAGGAGCAGCACCACCATCGCGGACATCGGCCACACCAGCAGGGCACTGTGCGCGCCCAGCTCGATCGCGCCGCTGAAGCGGTGGCCGTTGCCGACCTGGAGGGCGTGGGCGCGCAGGTCGCTGGTGGGTCCGAGGCGCATGCCGAGCTTCCAGCCGAGCACCGAACCGGCCAGGCCGCCGACCGCGAGGCCGACGGCGGTGGAGATGCCGCCGCCGCGGGTGCGGGTGAACAGGAAGGTGCCGAGCGCGCTCAGGACGCCGAAGCCCAGGCCCAACAGCGCGAACATGCCGTCGGCGCCGATCCGCTCCTCGCCCTCGGGGTCGACGTACAGGATGCGGTTGTCGCTGACCTCGAACATCACCCGGGGGGCGAGCCACAGCCAGAGCAGGCCGAGGGCGACGCCCAGGACCAGCGAGACGGCGACCAGCAGCAGGCCGATGCGGAACTCGGGGGCGATCTCCCGAGGCTTGCGCTCCGGCTCGGGCAGGTACGGGGGCGGGGCGGCGAAGGGATCCTGCCCGGCCGGGGAACCCGTAGGTGTGTTCGGTACGGTCACGGGCCCATCGTTTCACGACCGGCCCGCAAACCGTCGATCAACCCGGACCCCGCGACCGCCGACCCGCGCGGGCGGCCGCGGAATCAGCGGGTGGCGCGGCGGTAGGACCAGGTGGCGAGCGTGAGGGAGGCCAGGCCCACGGCGGTGCAGACGGCGAGGTCGCCGGTGACGGCGGCCCAGTCGGGGCGGGCGGTGAAGGTCCGGGCGAAGGCGTCGACGCCGTAGGTGGAGGGCAGCAGGTCGCGCAGCCACTGGATCGGGACCGGCAGCCGCCCGGCCGGCAGCACGCCGAGCAGCAGGGCGGCGGACATCCCGAGCTGGCCGAGCAGGGTGGCGATCTCCTGGCGGGGCGCGAGCAGCCCGCAGGCGGCGCCGAGCCCGGAGAGGGCGGCACCGGCCAGCGGCACGACGGCCAGCAGCACCCACAGGTGGGCCAAGGGGAGGGCGAAGAGCCAGCAGCCGGCGACGGCGGTGACCACGGCGCCGGGCAGGGTGAAGGAGGCGTACGCGGCGGCGGTGCCGAGCACCACCGAGGCGGGGCGCACGGGCAGCGTGGCGTAGTGGTCGAGGCCGCCGGTGGCGCGCAGCCGGCCGAAGTACTGGGCGAGCAGGTTGAGCGCGACGAAGGCGACGACCAGCACGCTGGAGCCGGCGACCACCGCGTGCGCGGAGGGGTTGTCGCCGGGGTCGACCACGCCGCGCATCATCACCAGGATGCCGAGCGACTGGAAGGTGGCGACGAACAGCAGCGGGATCCGGGAGACCCGGGCCCGGGCCAGCTGGGCGCGGTAGACGGCCTCCAGGGCGGGCAGCAGCCGGGCCTGCGGGGCCAGTGGCGCCGAGATCGCGGGGGCGGCGGCGGGCACGGGGGCGTCGAGCAGGGTCACGCGCTTCTCCGTGGTGTCCGGCCCCGGGGCGGAGAGGGTGGTCATCGGGCCAGTCCTTGGTGGCGGCCGCCGAGCTTGAGGTACGCGTCCTCCAGGCTCGGGGTGGCCAGGGTGAAGTCGTCGAGGGCGGCGAGGGCCGGCCCGGAGGTGACCGCGGCGACCAGTTCGCGGGCCTGCTCGGGGGTGGTGCGGACGGTCCAGCGGCGGCCGGTGCGCTCGGCCCGGTCGGCCAGTTCGGCGACGGCGGGGACGCCGATCGGGGCCTCGTCGCGCCACACCAGGTCGAGCCGGACGTCGCCGTCGACCAGGGCCTTGAGTCCGCCGGGCGTGTCGCAGGCGATGACCCGGCCCTCGTCGATCACGGCGACCCGGTCGAGCACCGTCTCGGCCTCGATCACGTTGTGGGTGACCAGCAGCACGGTGGTGCCGCGCTCGGCACGGCGGCGGTCGACGGCGGACCAGACGGCGCGCCGGGCGACCGGGTCCATCCCGGTGGTGGGCTCGTCGAGGACCAGCAGCGGCCGCTCCCCCACCAGGGCGGCGGCGAAGCAGGCGAGGCGGCGCTGACCGCCGGAGAGCTTGGCGAGCGGGCGGGCGGCGATCCCCTCCAGGCCGAGCTCGGTGATCACCTCGGCGGCCTCGGCGCGGGCACCGGACCGGCTCAGGCCGCGCAGCCGGCCGGTGGTCTCGGCGGCGAGGGCGACGGTGAGCTCGTCCAGGGCGCTGGACTCCTGGCCGAGGTAGGCCAGCAGCCGGGCGGCGTACTCGGGGTGGGCGACCACGTCGTGGCCGAAGAGGTGGACGCTGCCCCGGTCCGGCCGGAGCAGTCCGGTGAGCTGGCGCACCAGGGTGGACTTGCCGGCGCCGTTGGGGCCGAGCAGGCCGAAGATCTCGCCGCGCCGGACGTCCAGGTCGATGCCGTCGTTGGCCCGTACCCCGTCCGTACCGCGCGCGCCGCGGTAGGTCTTGACCAGGCCGCGGACGGTGCAGCACTGCCCGCCGTCGCCGTCCTGTGGTGCCTCGCTCACGTCGGAAGACTCTACGCGCCCGCCGCGCGGATCCGGACGAGGGCCCCCGTTCCCGCCCCCGTTCCCGCCCCGGACGCCGACCGGGCCGGCCGGTCAGTCGGCCGGGGTCGCCGGGCGCTCGACCGGGAGGTGGGCGCCGAGCTCCTTCCAGAAGCCCTCGCGGATCGCGTACCGGTCGTGCTCGTCGATCTGGTCGTCCTTGTGCGCGAGCAGGCCGAAGCGGGCGGCGTAGCGCAGCAGCTCGCCGTCCAGCCGGTGCGGGATGCGCGGGTAGTCGGTGCGCAGCGCGGTGAGGCGCTCGGTGGTGCCCAGCCGGTCGATCCAGCGGCGGGCGAAGACCTGGCCGACCTCCTGCGGGTCGCCGCCGATGGTGGTGATGTCCTCCTCGCGGTCGGCCCAGCGCTGGGCGGCGGTGGTCAGGTCGGCGAGGGTGGGCAGGGCGTCGCCGGCGGTCGCGGTGGCGGCGCTCTCGCCGCGCGGCGCCCGGTCGACCCAGCCGCGGTCGGAGGACCAGCGCAGCACCGGGCCGCCGAGCGGGGCGGTGGCGACGGCCGGGACGGCCCGGCCGGCCAGGTCCTTGGGCGTAGGTATCACCCGCAGGCCGCCCGGCTGGGCGGCGGGGGCGCCGACGGTCGCCGGTGCGGGGCCGGATTCGGGCCGCCGGGCAGCGGGCGGCGCGGCGGGGACGGCGGGCGGGGCGGCCAGGATCTCGGCGATCTCGGGGTCGGCGGCGGCGACCGGGAAGACGGTGGACTGCTCGCGCAGCCGTACCCAGCGCTCGATCCAGGCCCGGTCGAGGACGCGTCTCTCGTCGGCCTCGCCGACCAGGTCCTCGGACTGGTTGAAGTCGCCGTCGGCGGCCTGCAGCGCCCACAGGTGGACGGCGACGCCGTGCTCCTTGGCGGACATCACGCCGGGCAGCAGATCGCCGTCACCGGTGACCAGCACCACGTCGGCGCAGGCGTGGTTGCGGGCCAGCTCGGACAGTTCGGCGTGCATCGCGGCGTCCACGCCCTTCTGCACCCAGCGGCCCTCGGCCCGGGTGAGCGCGCCGAGCCGGACGGTGACCCTGGGCAGCACCCGCAGCCGGCGGTGCTCGGGGGCGGGCCGGCGGTCGACGGCGGCGTCGAACCAGTAGATCCGCAGCAGCGGCAGGCCGGTCTCGGCCTCGGCGCGCTCGCGCAGCGCGTTGATCAGCACCGGGTGGTCGACCGAGATCCGGGAGCGGGCGGACTCACCGGCCAGCAGGCTGGCGGCGGCTCCCAGCAGGTATCCCGCGTCGACCAGGACTACGCAGCGGTCCATGTCTCGGCACCTCTCCTCCGGCCGATCCACCGGCCGCCGACCCCGTCGCGGGGCGACCACACCGGGGGTGGCCCGGCGGCCGTTGGGCACTTCCTTACCCCTCGCCGTGGCGGTGAACCGCCCGTTCCGCGGGCGAACCGCTCCGCCGGCCCGGCCGCCGGACCGATCACCGGGCGTGAGCACCGGACCGGATTGGGGAAGTGCGCCCGCCTGCCGCGATACTGGCTCA
Organism: Kitasatospora cinereorecta; assembly: GCF_024172095.1. Taxonomy (GTDB): domain Bacteria; phylum Actinomycetota; class Actinomycetes; order Streptomycetales; family Streptomycetaceae; genus Kitasatospora; species Kitasatospora cinereorecta. The sequence goes on from NZ_JAMZDX010000005.1 coordinate 787,760, forward strand.
TCGTGCGGAAGACTGCGGTGGTACTGGGAGTGGCGACGGTGGCGGCCGGCGCCCTGCTGGTCGTGCCGCAGACCGTCCCCGAGGTCTCGCGCGGCGACACCGCGGTCACCTCGGTCCGCGTCAACGAGGGGCGGACCGTCGAGCTGGGCCCGGCCGAGACCCGCAGCTTCCCGATCGAGGTGACGGCGACCGACAACAGCGGTATTCGCACCGTCGACCCGATCGGCGTGTGGGGGCCGAACTACGGCGTCCTCGCGGTCGGCCCGATGAGCTGCACCCCGCTGAACGCCACCGGCACCGCGGCCCGCTGCCGCGCCACGGTGACCGTGGACACCGCCGGGCACCGGCTGTACGACGACGAGGCGGGCACCTGGTTCGTCGACCTGCGGGTGCGCGCCAACGACGGCGACCGGTACGTGGCCAAGACCGCGGGCGGCTTCTCGCTCAAGCGCACCGGGCGCCTGGACGAGGCGGCGATGCCCGCGCACGCCGCGATCGGCGAGCAGGTCGCCGTCACCGGGCGGCTGCTGCGCACCTCCTGGGACCACGACGGCTACCTGCCGCAGCAGGGCGTGCCGGTGTACCTGCAGTTCCGCCCGGCCGGCTCGGCGCAGTGGACGACGGTGGCGACGGCGGGCAGTGACGCGGACGGGCGGGTGGGTGCGCAGGTCACGGCGGTCGGCAGCGGCGACTTCCAGTGGTGGGCGGCGGGCGACAAGTGGACCGGCGGTGCGCTCTCCGAGCCGCTGCCGCTCACCGTCGACCGGCCGCCCGCGCAGGACTGACCACCACTCTCCGCCGACTGCGGAACCGCGTCCGGCCCCGCCCCCGTTCGGTGGAAGGGGGCGGGGCCGGACGCGGTGCGGCGGGGAGGTCAGCCGTTCAGCTCGGCGGCGACCAGCTCGGCCAGCTGGACGGCGTTCAGCGCGGCGCCCTTGCGCAGGTTGTCGTTGGACAGGAAGAGCGACAGGCCGTGCTCGACGGTCTCGTCCGCCCGGATCCGGCCGACATAGGTCGGGTCCTGGCCGGCCGCCTGCAGCGGGGTCGGGATCTCCGAGAGCTCGACGCCCGGGGCGCCGGTCAGCAGCTCGGTCGCCCGGGCGGGGCTGATCGGGGCGGCGAAGCGGGCGTTGATCTGCAGCGAGTGACCGGAGAACACCGGGACGCGGACGCAGGTGCCGGACACCTTCAGCTCCGGGATGCCGAGGATCTTGCGGCTCTCGTGCCGGAGCTTCTGCTCCTCGTCGGTCTCGTTGGAGCCGTCCTCGACGATCGAGCCGGCCAGCGGGATGACGTTGAACGCGATCGGCCGCTTGTACACGTTCGGGGCCGGGAACTCGACCGCGGAGCCGTCGTGGGCGAGCGCCGCGGCGCCGTCCACCACCTTGCTCGCCTGGTCGTGCAGCTCGGCGACGCCAGCCAGGCCCGAGCCGGAGACGGCCTGGTAGGTGGAGACCACCAGGGAGACCAGCCCGGCCTCCTCGTGCAGCGGGCGCAGCACCGGCATGGCGGCCATGGTGGTGCAGTTGGGGTTGGCGATGATGCCCTTGGGGCGGTCGGCGAGGGCCTCCGGGTTGACCTCGGCCACCACCAGCGGCACCTCGGGGTCGCGGCGCCAGGCCGAGGAGTTGTCGATCACCACGGCGCCGGCCGCGGCGACCTTGGGGGCCAGCGCCTTGGAGGTGGAGCCGCCGGCCGAGAAGATCACGACGTCCAGGCCGGTCCAGTCGGCGGTGGCCGCGTCCTCGACGGTGACCTCGGTGTCCTTGAAGGGCAGGGTGCGGCCCGCCGAGCGAGCCGACGCGAACAGCCGCAGCTGCTCGACCGGGAAGTCACGCTCCACCAGGATCTCGCGGACCACGCCGCCGACCTGGCCGGTGGCCCCTACGATTCCGATCCTCATCCGACTCCTCCTCCTGCGAATGTGCACTGTCATCATGCCCTGTCGGCCCGGATTCCCGCGGCTTCGTCCCACAGGGTGGGCGCGTGCCGTCCGGGGCTGGAAGGCCTGCGGCGCGGGTCGTTCGCAGCCGCAAAATCTCCGGTCTCAGCCGAGCGCCCGCGCGGCCTCCAGGGCCCGCCGGACCGGCTCGGCGGCGGCCGGCAGCAGCGGCAGCCGGACGTCCGGGGTGGGGATCCGGCCCTGGGCGTGCAGTACGCCCTTGATCACCGTCGGGTTGGGCTCGGCGAAGGCCGCGGCGGAGAGCCGGGCCAGCCGGTGGCCGAGCTCCCGGGCGCGCTCGACGTCGCCCTTGCGCCAGGCCTCGGCCAGTTCGACGAACCGCCCGGTCGCCAGGTGGGCGGAGGCCAGGATGCCGCCGGCCGCGCCCATCGCCAGCAGCGGCGAGAGGTAGAGGTCGTCGCCGGCCATCACCCCGGACGGCCCCTCGGCCATCAGCGCCACGGTCTGCTCGTCGATCCCGCCCGCCGCGTACTTGACACCGGCCACCCCGGGCAGCGCCAGCAGCTCCCGCAGGGTGTCGGCGCCGAGCGACTGCCCGGTCCGGTACGGGATGTGGTAGACGACCAGCGGGACGGGGCTGTGCGCGGCCAGCCGGGTGAAGTGCGCCAGCACGCCGTCCGGGCCGGGGCGCAGGAAGGCGGGGACGGTCACCAGCGCGGCGTCCGCCACGCCGGCCAGCTCGGCCAGCGAGCGCTCGGCCGGGCCGGTGGCGCCGCCGCCCGCGCCGACCGTCAGCGGCACGCCGTACGCGGCGCAGACCCGGCGGCAGACGTCGATCACCGCCGCCCGCTCGTCGGGCTCGAGCGCGGCCGGCTCGCCGGTCGTGCCGAGCGCCACCAGGCCGGCCGCGCCGGCGTCCAAGGTCTCCCGGGCCAGGCGCTCGAGCGCGTCGAGGGCGAGCGAGCCGTCGGCGGCGAACGGGGTGACCAGCGGGATGTGAATGCCCTGAAGTTCCATGCGGTCGAGCCTGCCGCCCGGCGACCGTGCAGGTCCAGTTCACATTTCCGATGGTTCTCGTAAGCTGAGCCGATGCTCGATGTCCGACGTCTGCGCCTGCTGCGCGAACTCGCCCACCACGGCACCATCGCCGCCGTCGCCGAGGCCCTGGCGTTCAGCCCTTCGGCGGTCTCCCAGCAGCTGTCCGTCCTGGAGCGCGAGGCCGGGGTGCCGCTGCTGGAACGCACCGGCCGCCGGGTCGCCCTCACCCCGGCCGGACGGAACCTGGTCCGACACACCGAGGCCGTGCTGGAACGGCTGGAGCGGGCCGGCGCCGAACTCGCCCACGCCCGGCGCGGCCTGGCCGGACCGCTGCGGATCGGCGCCTACCCCTCCGCCACCCGGGCCATCGTGCCCGCCGCGCTCGCCGAACTGGCCGGCCGCCACCCCGGGCTGGAGCCGATGGTCACCGAGGTCGACCCGGCCGGGGTGGCCGCCGCCCTGCGCGCCGGGGAGCTGGACGTGGCGCTGGTGCACGAGTACGACCTGGTGCCGGGCGGGACCGAGCCGGGCGTCGCCGTCACCGGGCCGGTGTTCACCGAGCCGATGTACCTGGCCGCCCCCGCGCCCGGCGCGATCGCCGACCACCGCGAGTCGCCGTGGATCATGGGCGCGCCGGGGACGCTCTGCCGGACGATGGCGCAACGGGCCTGCCAGGCCGCCGGGTTCAGCCCCCGGGTCCGGCACCAGGTGGACGACTTCGCCACCGTGCTGGCCCTGGTCGCGGTCGGCCAGGGCGTCGCCCTGGTCCCCCACCTCGGCACCACCGGCGAGCGCCCGGCCGGGGTCGCGCTGACCCGGCTGCCGATGTACCGCCGCACCCGCACCGCCTTCCGGGCCGGCGCCGCCGCCCACCCGGCGGTGGCCGCGTTCACGGCCGCCCTGCACGCCGTCGTCCCGCCCGAACTGCGGGGCCTGTGACCGGTGGTCAGCTCAGCTGCGGGCTGGGGTTGCGCGGGGTGCGGTCGGCCCCGCGCAGGCAGGGCAGGATCCGCTCGTGGACGTCGCCGACCCGGTCCACCACCCGGATCCGGACGTACAGCTCGACGATCTCCGTCATCGCCCGTTCGGTGAACCAGCCGAGGAAGGTGAGGCTCTGCGGCGGCAGCGGGCGCCCGACGCCCACCAGCGCGACCAGGTAGTCCGCGTTGTACGCCAGCCCCCGCTCGCGCAGCCGCCGGTCCACCTCGGCGTGGTGCGTCCAGACCGGCGTCGCCGGGGCCTCGGCGGGGTCGGTGGGGGTCAGCAGCAGCGCGTAGGCGATCTCGGTGACCACCGCGACGTCCTGGGCGGCGTTGGTGAGGTGGAAGGTCCAGGCCAGCCGGCCGCCGGGCGCCAGGTCGGCGACCACCTGGCCGTTCCCGCCGAGCGCGGGGCGGACGGTCCGCGCGTACTGCGCCCGGGCCAGTGCGGCGCCGCCGGTGGCCAGCACCATCGCGGTGGCGCTCTGCACGTCGAGCAGCCGCAGCTTCCACGGCCAGTGCGCGGCCAGGCCGTCGGACAGGTTGTCCCGCACCACCGCGTGCACCAGCAGCAGCGCCGAGACTCCGACGACCGCGATCAGCAGCCGGGACAGCAGCGTGCTGCGGCGGACGACCCGTTGCGCGGTGTTCATGAGCCCCCCGACCCCATAGTCCTGATACCGACGATAGGCGCCGGACCCGGATCCGAACAGGGGACCGAGTGGTGCGACTTGACCTGCGGGAGGCTCGTCCAGGACGCTTCCCGCATGTCGGAGATGATCGATCAGGACGAGTACCAGCCGGGCCGTTTCGGCCCCGACGCCACGGTGGAGGTCGAGCCGCACGAGATCGGCCCGGTGCACACCGAGTACGCGCCGAAGCACGACGGCGACCCCGACCCGGGCGAGATCGTCTGGACCTGGGTGCCGTACGAGGAGAACGACGGCCGGGGCAAGGACCGGCCGGTGCTGGTGGTGGCCCGGGAGCCGGAGGGCTCGCTGCTCACCGTGATGCTGTCCAGCAAGGGCCACGACCACGACCGGGACTGGGTGCCGATCGGGTCGGGCCCCTGGGACCGCTCGGGCCGGGACTCCTGGGCCGCCCTGGACCGCGTGATGCGAGTCCGGGACGGCGGGATGCGCCGCGAGGCGTGCGCCCTGGACCGGGCCCGGTTCAACCTGGTGGTCGACAGCCTGCGGCGCCGCTACCGCTGGAGCTGAGCCCGGCGGCGGCGCAGCAGCAGCGCGATGACCACGGCGGGCACCGAGCAGACCGCCACGGCGATGCCGAGGACCAGCGCGCCCGGCCCGCCGTGCTTCGCGGGCGCGGCGGCAGGCCGGGCGCTCGGTGTGCCCGGGCCGCCGGACGCCGGTGCGCTCGCGCCGTCGGTCGCACCGGCCGTCACTCCGGCGGTCGGCGCGGCCGACGGCGCGGTGCCCGGGACGGCGGTGACGGTGAGTTCGGCCTCGCCCCGGCCCAGGGCCGGGAAGCCGGACTCCACCGTCACCTTCCAGGTGCCCGGCGGCAGCGCCAGCGCGGTGGTGTAGCCGCCCTTGGCGGCGTCGACGGCGACCAGCGGCCAGGGGCCGACGGTCCGGCCGTCGGTGGCGACCGCGCTCAGCGTGGCGGCCACCTTCTCCTCGACCGGGTCGCCGTCGTTCTCCCAGGTGGCCTGGGCCTTGGTGTGGCCGTCGATCAGCGCGGTGACGGTGAAGTGGATGGTGTCGCCGTGGGCGCCGGCCGGAGTGGCCAGGGCGGGGACGGCGAGTACGGACAGGACGAGTGCGGCGGCGAGTCGGGTTCGCATCGCGGCGGTGCTCCTCAATGGGCAGGGCGCGGGGGCAGCCGGCTCATGAGCTGCCCCCGCGCCGGTCCGGAACCTACCGGTGTCGGATCAGGACGCCGGCTGGATGGTCCAGTTCTGGTAGCCGGCATTGGTGGTGCCGGGCTGCTGCAGCTCCAGCAGCCAGCCGCCGTAGTACCAGCGGTTGCTGCTGCCGAGGACCAGCGAGGAGCCCTTGGCGGTGAGGCGGTAGCCGCTGCCGTCCGCGGAGACCTTCCACTGCTGGCTGTCGGCGGTGCCGCAGGTCTGCTGCATCACGTACTGGCCGCGCACCGGCTCGCCGCCGATCTGCAGGCACTTGCCGGAGCGGACCGACTTGATCCGCAGGTAGCCGTCGCCGGCGTCCTCGAACTGCCACTGCTGGTTGGCGTACCCGGTGCGCTGGTAGCCGATCAGCACGGCGCCGTCACGGGTGGAGCCGCCCCACATGTCGGCGGCCTGGCCGGTCAGGGTGTTGGTCATCAGGTACGGGGTGCCCGGCTTGGTCGGACCGGCCGAGGCGGGGGTCTTGAAGGTGGCGGTGCGGCCCGGCTTGGAGGCCTTGCCGTCGGCGCCGTGCACCACGATGGCGAGCTTGTACTGGTTGTCCGGCTGCAGTCCGACGATGCGCACCACGGTGGCGCGGACGGTGGCCAGCGAGCGGCCGTTGAAGATCAGCTCGTAGCCGGTCGCACCCGCGGTCTGCTTCCAGCTGACCACCACCGAGTTCGGGGTGAGCTGGCCGACCGTCACGTCCGGACCGGTGGTCGGGGTGGAGCCGGTCGCGGTCGGGCTCGGGGTCGGGGTGGCCGACTGGGTCGGGCTGGGCGACGCCGAGTTGGTCGGGGTGGGGGTCGGGGTCGGGGTGGAGCCCGTCGGCGTCGGCTTCGGGGTCGGCGTCGGGGTGGGGGTCGGCGTCGGGTTCGGGTTCGGGTTGCTGCCGTTGCCGTTGATCAGGAACTGGTTGTCCGCGACGTTCCAGTGCGTGGTCAGGTAACTACCCGCCTTGGGGGCGGTGTTGTAGTAGTCGTCGTGGTTGCAGTCCAGCCGGTCGTCGTGGCTGCGGTCCGGGCAGTGGATCTGCATCTGCGGGTAGTACGGGGTGTCCGAGTAGCACATGATGTCCCACTCGTCGACGCAGTGGCCGCCCTTGCTGCTGTTCGGCGCGCTGTTGTTGACCGCGCCGAGGTTGTGGCCGAGCTCGTGCGCGGCGGTCGAGCCGCTCCAGCAGCCGGAGTCGGTCCGGCCGTACGAGGGGCCGAAGTTGCTCAGGTTGTTCTGGGTCGGGCGCTCGTCGCCGGCGAAGGTGCCGATGCCGCAGTAGACCTGCGCGTCGGCGAAGACCATGTACTTGCGGTCCTTGCGCTGGTAGCCCTGCTTGGCCAGCGCGTCGTTCATCGCGCCGAACTCCTGCAGCGCGGCGGCCGGGACCTCGACGTTCAGCACCGAGACGGTGCAGTCGGGCTGGGTGACGTAGCGGACGTGCCGGACGCCGCCGGTCTCCTGTGCGGAGGCGTTGTAGATGACGTCGGTGTCCGCGGCCCACTTCTGGAACGAGGGCAGGTACTGCGCGAAGCGGTCCTGGCCGGGCCCGTGGACGTACATCACCTGGACGCGGTTGCCGGTGGAGCCGTCGCCGTCGCAGACGACCGTGCTGCCGGCGGCGGCCGCGGCCTCGGCGGGGGCCTGGGCGGCGCCGGCGGCGGCCGGGCTCGCGGCGGCGAGCGCGGTGCCGCTCTGGGCGTCCACGACGACGGGGACGTCCTTCACCAGGTCGGCGGCGGCCGGCTCCTGGGTGTCACTGCCCTGCAGCACCGGCGCCTTGTCGGCGGCGGCCACGGCGGGCTCGGTGTTCTTGTGGATGTCGACGCCCTTGGGCGGCGAGTCCGGACCGTGGGTGCACAGCCCCGCCTCGGACACCTTGAACACACCCACGCAGCGGTCGCCGCCGGCCGCGACGGTCAGGCCGGAGTAGACCATGCCCTTGGACGGGTCGCTGTCGGGTATCCGGGTGATCGGGGTCGGCGCCTCCTTGTGCTGCGGTCCGGCAGCCGGCGTCGGCACGGCGTCCTGCGCGGCCACCGTGGCGGGCGGCGGCATCAGCGCGTCTGCCACCACGCCGAATCCGACCGCGCTGGCAACCAGTCCGGCCGCCACCGATGTAACGGTGATGAACAGGGTGCGGCTGTTCCGACGTCGGTGTGACGTCGCCTTCCTGCGTCCCATGTGCGTCTCCTCGTCGGCCCTCTGGGGTCGGGTTGGGTTGGCCGACACATGGGAGACCCCCACGCGGGGTAGGGATAACAGTTTTTCGGAAAAAAGTTTGATACCCGCTCACAGGAACGCCCCCGCGGCCTCGCCACACCGGTGGCGAGGCCGCGGGGGCGGCGGGTCCTGATACCGGATCAGCCCAGGTCAGGGCTGATTCGATGCGGTGTCGGCGCGGGTCAGCCGGACAGGCAGCTGGGGCCGAGCAACTGCTTGAGGTCACCGAACAGCGCCGGGTCGGACTTCACCCGGTGCCGGTCGAGGCGCAGCACCACGGTCTTGGTCCGGCCGCGCAGGTGGACGTGGACCTCGGTGGTGCCCTTGTGGTGGGTGAGCACCTCGCCGAGCCGCGCCACCAGCGGCGGGGTCAGCTTGTTGTCGGGCACGGTGATGACGATCGGCAGCTGGGCGCCGACGTTGGAGAGGTCCGGGACGGACAGCTCCATGCCCATCAGCCGCGGCACGTCCTCCCGCTTGTCCAGCTTGCCGCGGACGAACACCACCGCATCCTCGACCAGTTGGGAGGAGACCAGCTGGTAGCTGGCCGGGAAGAACATGCAGTCGATGGAGCCGGCCAGGTCCTCGACGGTGGCGATCGCCCAGGCGTTGCCCTGCTTGGTCATCTTGCGCTGCAGGCCCGAGATGATGCCGCCGATGGTGACGATGGCACCGTCCGGCCGCTCCGCCAGGTCGGCGACCGCGCAGTCCGCCTTGTCGGCGAGCACGTGCTCGATGCCGTGCAGCGGGTGCGAGGAGACGTACAGGCCGAGCATCTCCCGCTCCTGGGTGAGCAGGAAGGACTTCTCCCACTCCTCCTCGGAGAACACCACGTCCAGCCCGAAGCCCGGCTCGTCACTGGCGGTGTCGCCGCCGAACAGGTCGAACTGGCCCTCCGCCTCCTTGCGCTTGACCCCGACCACGTTGTCGATCATCGGCTCGAACTGCGCGGTCAGGCCCTTGCGGGTGTGCCCGAGCGAGTCGAACGCGCCCGCCTTGATGAGGGATTCGACGGTCCGCTTGTTGCAGACCACCGACTCCACCTTGTCCAGGAAGTCCGGGAAGGAGGCGAACTTCCCCTTCGCCTTGCGGGTGCGGATCATCGAGTCGACCACCGGCCCGCCGACGTTGCGGATCGCGGTCAGGCCGAACCGGACGGTGTCGTTGCCGTGCGGGGTGAAGTCCGCGTCCGACTCGTTGACGTCCGGCGGCAGCACGCTGATGCCCATCTTGCGGGCCTCGTTGAGGTAGACCGCGGACTTGTCCTTGTCGTCCTTGACCGAGGTCAGCAGGCCGGACATGTACTCGGCCGGGTAGTTGGCCTTGAGGTACGCCGTCCAGTACGAGACCAGCCCGTAGCCGGCGGTGTGGGCTTTGTTGAACGCGTAGCCGGAGAAGGGGACCAGGACGTCCCACACCGCCTGGATCGCGGCGTCGGAGTAGCCGTGCTCGCGGCAGCCCTTCTGGAAGGGGACGAACTCCGCCTCCAGGATCTCCTTCTTCTTCTTGCCCATCGCACGGCGCAGCAGGTCGGCCTGGCCGAGCGAGTAGCCGGCCAGGATCTGCGCAGCCTTCTGGACCTGCTCCTGATAGACGATCAGGCCGTACGTCGGCTTGAGGATCTCCTCCAGGGGCTTCTCCAGCTCCGGGTGGATCGGCGTGATCTCCTGCTGGCCGTTCTTGCGCAGGGCGTAGTTGGTGTGCGAGTTGACGCCCATCGGGCCCGGTCGGTACAGCGCGAGAACGGCGGAGATGTCCTCGAAGTTGTCGGGCTTCATCAGGCGCAGCAGCGAGCGCATCGGCCCGCCGTCGAGCTGGAAGACGCCCAGCGTGTCACCGCGGGCCAGGAGTTCGTAGGTGGGCTTGTCGTCCAGGGGCAGATCAAGCAGGTTGATCTTGATGCCCTTGTTCTTCTCGATCGCCTTGACGGCGTCGTCCATGATCGTCAGGTTGCGCAGGCCGAGGAAGTCCATCTTGAGAAGGCCGAGGCCCTCACAGGTGGGGTAGTCGAACTGCGTGATGGTGACGCCGTCGGTGTGCCGGGTCCAGACCGGGATGTGGTCGGTCAGCGGCTCGGCGGACATGATGACGCCGGCCGCGTGCACACCGGGCTGGCGGATCAGGCCCTCGATGCCGCGCGCGGTGTCGATGACCTTCTTGACGTCCGGGTCGGTCTCGTACAGCCCGCGGATCTCGCCCGCCTCGCTGTACCGCGGGTGGCTGGAGTCGGTGATGCCCGACAGCGGAATGCCCTTGCCCATCACGTCCGGCGGCATCGCCTTGGTGATCCGGTCGCCCATCGCGTACGGGTAGCCGAGGACCCGGGAGGAGTCCTTGATGGCGGCCTTCGCCTTGATGGTGCCGTACGTGACGATCATGGCGACCTTGTCGGATCCCCACTTGTCCGTCACGTACCGGATCACGTCACCGCGCCGGCGCTCGTCGAAGTCGATGTCGACATCGGGCATCGAGATGCGCTCGGGGTTGAGGAAGCGCTCGAAGATCAGACCGTGCGGGATCGGGTCGAGGTCGGTGATGCCCATGGCGTACGCCACCAGCGAGCCGGCCGCCGAACCACGGCCCGGACCCACCGCGATGCCCTGGCTCTTCGCCCACATGATGAAGTCGGCGACCACGAGGAAGTACGCCGGGAACCCCATCTGGATGATGGTGTCCATCTCGTACTCGGCGAGCTTCTTGTGCTCCTCGTCGTAGCCCTCCGGGAAGCGCCAGTCCATGCCCTCCCAGACCTTGGACTTGAAGAAGTCCGACTCGGACTCGAAGCCCTCCGGGATCGGGAAGCGCGGCATCAGGTTCTTGAACTCGAACATGCCGCTCGTGTCGACCCGCTCGGCGACCAGCAACTGGCTGTTGCGGCAGCCCTCCTGCCAGACGTCGGAGGTGTCCAGGCCGTACATCTCCGCGGCGGACTTGATGTAGTAGCCGGTTCCGTCGAACCGGAAGCGGTCCGGGTCGGAGAGGTTCTTGCCGGTCTGCACGCACAGCAGCAGGTCGTGGGCGCCGGCGTCGCCCTCGGTGGTGTAGTGCGAGTCGTTGGTGACCACCGGCGGGATCTTCAGCTTCTTGCTGATCTCGATCAGGCCGTCGCGGACCCGGGTCTCGATGTCGAGGCCGTGGTCCATCAGCTCCAGGAAGTAGTTCTCCTTGCCGAAGATGTCCTGGTACTCGCCGGCCGAGCGGACCGCCTCGTCGAACTGGCCGAGCCGCAACCGCGTCTGCACCTCGCCGGACGGGCAGCCGGTGGTCGCCATCAGGCCGGCCGCGTGCTCGGCGATGATCTCCTTGTCCATCCGCGGCCACTTCACCAGCCAGCCCTCGGCGTACGAGCGCGAGGTCAGCTTGAAGAGGTTGTGCAGGCCCTCCTTGTTCCGGGCCCAGATCGTCTTGTGGGTGTAGGCACCCGACGCCGAGACGTCGTCCTTCTTCTGGTGCGGCTGGCCCCACAGGATGCGTTTGGTGTTGGAGCGCGACTCCGGCGCCACGTACGCCTCGATGCCGATCACCGGGGTGATGCCGGCCGCGGTCGCCTGCTTGTGGAACTCCGCCGCGCCGTACATGTTGCCGTGGTCGGTCATCGCGACATGGGTCTGGCCGAGCCGCTCGACCTCCTTGAAGAGCTGCTTCAGCCGGGCTGCACCGTCCAGCATCGAGTACTCGGTGTGGACGTGCAGATGCGCGTACGGCTGGTCGCTCAAGGCGGGGCCTCCGGGGTCCGGGTTCGGGCTGAAACACGTAAGGCCCGAGCCACCACCAGGGCTCGGACCACGGCTTCCGGGATCGCGGGAACGAGTCTAGTCCCCCGTCCCGACTGCCACGGGAGGCGCCACCGATCCCTCTCGAACGCTCACGTTCGGACACCCCTCGCCACCCGGCGGTCACGCCACGGTACCCGCCGCACCGGTTCCCGGCGCACCCGCCGAGGCGCTAACCTCGGCGCGACACCGGACCGGGAGGGGCACGACGATGGCGTACGGGGCAGCGCCGGCTGGCGCACAGCCGAACAGGGGCAGCGGCGGGGCGGACGGCGGCGGAGGCGGTCTGATCGCCATCGCGGTGCTGCTGCTCGTCGAGGTGCTGATCGAACTCGCCACCCTCGGCTACGACCTCTCCCAGGCCGGCGCCGGGTACCTGCTCGACGCGCTCGGCTTCTCCTACTCCCACTTCGTCGACGCGCCGGTCGGCTTCTTCGGCTACGACACCGCCCTGACCGTCGCCCTGCTCGCCCTCGTCGTCGGCGCCTTCAACCGCGGCCGCTGGGTCCGCCCCGCCGCGGTCGTCCTGCTCGCCACCAACGCGTACGGCTCCGCCGCCCAGCTGATCAACCAGCTCACCGGCGCCCACAGCCGCGACACCTTCGCCGAGCCCTTCGGCCATCTGCTGCTCAACCTCGGGCTGATCGCCGGCATCGTGATCGCGATCGCCGTCGCTGCGATCGTCGGCGCCACCCGCACCCCGCGGCCCGCGGCCGCGTTCCCGGGCTACCTGCCGCCGCAGGGCTACCCGTACGGCGGCGGCGCGGTGCCTCATGGCGCGGTGCCGGGCACCCCGGTGTTCGGCGGCCCTGCCGTCGGCGGACCGGTGCCGGGCGCCGCCGCGCCGCAGGGCTACCCGCCGGTCCCGCCGCCGGCCGCCCCCGCTGCACCCCCGGCCTACGGCTCGGTCCCCACGCCGCCCGCAGCCCCGCACTCCGCACCCGCACCCGCCGACGCCCCGCCGGCCTACCCGTCGGCCCCGCCGGCCCCGCCCGCCTCCTGAGGCCCGGCCCCTCGCCCCTGGGCCGTCCGAGTGGGGCAGCGCGGGAAGCGGGATGACTTCTCCGACCGCGGGGCATGAGGTGGACGTGGGAGGGAGGACCACGATGACCACGTCCGCCCGGGGTTCCGCCGCGTCGGCCCGCCGCCTCGCCCGGTTGGCCCTGCTCTGCGCGCTGGCGGCCCTGGTGGTGCTGATCGCCGGCGCAGGCCTGCGAAGCCCGCTGGTCGTCCTGGCGGGCCTGGCCGCGGTCGTCCTCGCGGCGATCGGCGTCTGGTGGATCCTCGCCCACCGCGGCCCGATCCGGCTGCTCGGCTTCCTGCTCGCCGTCGGCGCGCCGATCGGCGTGATCGTGCTCTACGCCGGCGGCGACCTGTGGCCGGAAGTCCTGGCCTCGATGGCCCTGTGGGGCGGCGGGCTCGCCTGCGCCCGCCAGGCCCTGCGCCACGACACCCGGCCGAGGCCGCCGCGGATCAGGCCGAGCACTCCCCCGCAGCGTCCGGCGCTGATCATGAACCCGAAGTCCGGCGGCGGCAAGGTCGAGAAATTCGACCTGGTGGCGAAGGCCGAGGCGCTGGGTGCCCGGGTCATCCTGCTCGACACCTCCACCCACCAGGACGTCACCACCCTCGCCCGCCAGGCGCTCGCCGACGGGGCCGACCTGCTCGGCGTGGCCGGCGGCGACGGCACCCAGGCGCTGGTCGCCGCGGTCGCGGCCGAGCACGGGGTGCCGTTCATGGTGATCGCGGCCGGCACCCGCAACCACTTCGCGATGGACCTCGGACTGGACCGCGCCGACCCGTCCCGCTCGCTCGACGCCCTCACCGACGGCGTCGAACTGCGGATCGACCTCGGCGAGGTGGCCGGGCGCCCGTTCGTCAACCTCGTCTCGTTCGGCCCGTACGCCGAGATCGTCCAGAAGCCCGAGTACCGCGACGCCAAGGCGGCCACCGCCCTGGCCGAACTGCCCGACCTGCTGCTGGGCTACACCGGCGCCCGGCTGTCCGCCGAGGCGGACGGCACCCCGCTGGGCGACCCGCAGGCGCTGCTGGTCAGCAACAACCCGTACGCGATGGCCGACCTGCTGGCGGCGGGCCGCCGGCCCAGGCTCGACGGCGGGGTGCTGGGCGTGGTGGGCCTGAAGGTGACCGGCGCGGCCCAGGCCGCGGACCTGGCCCTGCGCGGCGAACGGTCGGACAGCGTCCGCACCATGACCGCCCACGAGGTGGTGGTGACGGCCGACGGCGACACCGTCGCGGCGGGCGTCGACGGCGAGGCGCTCACCCTGGACACCCCCGTCCGGTGCACGATCAGGCCCGGCGCCCTGCGGATCCGCGTCCCGCGCAACCGCCCGGGCGTCCCGCCCGCCCCGCCGACCATGGACTGGCGCCGGATCCGCCGGCTCGCCTTCGGACACGACGACGCCAGCGACGACAGCAGCGAATCCGACACCGCGACGCAGCGAGGAGCGACCGGGTGATCACCAAGGTGCAGTCAGCCGTCCAGGAGATGGACGCCGTCGACCGGGCCCTGTACGCCGCGATCGCCACCGTCCCCACCCCGACGCTGGACGCCGGCCTGCGCCGCCTCTCCACGGCCGCCAACCACTCCAAGATCTCCTTCGCCCTGGCCGGACTCCTCGCCCTGCGCCCCGGCGCCCCCCGCCGCGCCGCCCTCGTCGGGGTGGCCGCCATCGCCACCGCCTCGGCCGCCGCCAACCTCGCCGGCAAGGCCCTGGCCCGCCGCCCCCGACCGGACCGCGACGCCGCCAACGTCCCGTACGCCCGGCACGTCCGCATGCCCGTCTCCGCCTCCTTCCCGTCCGGGCACACCGCCTCCGCCTTCGCCTTCGCCACCGCCGTCGGCACCGTCCTCCCCTGGGCCTCCGCCCCGCTCGGCCTCCTCGCCGCCGCCGTCGGCTACTCCCGCGTCCACACCGGCGTCCACTACCCCGGCGACGTGGCCGCCGGCGCCGTCCTCGGCATGGCCAGCGCCGCCGCCGTCGCGGGAATCGGACGGTCTGCCCGGATCCGACCGACCGTCAGCTGACTGTCCGACAAGCGAAAGTTCGCACCTGGCCAATCATTTGACGAACATTTTACTCGGCGCGCGAACAAGGGCGCGGTTTATGTCCCGAACTGAGTTGATCATGCCCACGTAGGGTCTCCCCTGCGGTCGCCATGACTGTCGCGACTGCATTTATCGACATATCTCTGGGGGAGATGATCGTGGGGGATTGGCGTACACGAACGCCGGTCAACTCACCGCTGAGACGGAGTGGCCAATGGCTCTCCGTGGTCAGCGTTGCAGCTTTGACGATGACCATGCTGGCCGCTCCGTCGGCCGAGGCGCTGGCCGCTCGGCGGCCGCACGGGAAGGTCTGGGCCCCGCCGAAGACGCCGCTGGCGTCGCAGAAGTCGGTGAATGGCAAGGACCTCAAGCCCGGCAAGCTCGACGCACCGAAGTTCCCGGTACCAGGTGACTGGAAGCCCGCCACCCCAACCGCGGTGCCGACCGGTTCGGCCACCGTCGCCCTGCCGGACGGGAACGCGGTGCAGGCCGGCAAGCTGCCGGTGAAGGTCGCCAAGGGCGAGCAGAAGTCCGCCCGTTCGGTGAAGGTCGAGGTCGCCCCGGGCGACAAGGGCAAGGCCGCGGGTGTGGCCGGTCCGGTCGTCGCACTGACCGACACCGACGCCTCCACCGAGGACCACAGCGTCAAGGTCGCCCTCGACCTCAAGGCGCTCCAGGGCGCCGGCTGGGCCGACCGCGCACGGCTGGTGGAGCTTCCCGTATGTGCGCTGACCACGCCGGAGAAGGCCGAGTGCCAGACCCAGAAGCCGGTCGCCTCCAGCGTGGACCCGAAGACCGGCGTACTGACCGCACAGGTCACGCTTCCCGCCGCTTCCGACAGGACGGCGACGAAGAGCTCACCGTCCGACGGCGCTGGTGGCAAGACGGTGCAGGCCGGATTCGTTCAGGCCGCTGCCGCCCCCTCGGCAACGGTCCTCGCTGCGGCCTCATCGTCCGACGGCGCGATGGGCGGCTACTCCGCCTCTCCGCTGTCCCCGTCGATGGCCTGGGGCGCCGGCTCCAACGTCGGCAACTTCACCTACTCCTACCCGATCCAGACCCCCGCATCGATCGCGGGTGCCGAGCAGACCGTCTCGCTCTCGTACGACTCCTCCTCGGTGGACGGCAGGACCTCGGCGCAGAACGCGCAGGCGTCGTGGATCGGTGAGGGCTGGGACTTCCAGCCGGGGTTCATCGAGCGGTCCTACCGCGGTTGCGACAAGGACGGGATCACCAACTCCGGTGACCAGTGCTGGGCCGGTCAGAACGCCAGCCTGAACCTGGGCGGCCACTCCGGCACGCTGGTCCGCGACGACGCCACCGGCGTGTGGCGGATCCAGGGCGACGACGGTTCGAAGGTCGAGCAGCTGACCGGTGCGGCCAACGAGGCCAAGAACGGCGAGTTCTGGCGCGTCACGACCTCGGACGGCGTCCAGTACTACTTCGGTCAGAACCACCTGCCGGGCGGCAACCACGGCGATCCGGCGACCAACTCGGTGGAGTACATGCCGGTGTACTCGCCGAAGAGCGGCGACGACTGCTACGACTCCGCCAAGGGCAACGCCTCCTGGTGTCAGGAGGGTTGGCGCTGGAACCTCGACTACGTCGTGGACCCGCACCAGAACCTGGTCACCTACAACTACCAGCAGGAGACCAACTACTACAGCCGTGGCGGCGGTCAGAACAACGGCAGCGGCACGCTGACCGCGTACGTCCGCTCCGCTCAGCCGTCGCAGATCGCCTACGGCCAGCGCCTCCCGGAGCAGCTCGCCGCGAACGGCTCCGTGAAGCCCGCGGCCAAGGTGCTGTTCACCACGAGCGAGCGCTGCGCCGCCTCGGGCTCGATCACCTGCACCACCGCACAGCGGACCAAGGCCAACCAGAACAACTGGCCCGACAGCCCGCTGGACCAGAACTGCGCGTCGACGGGCACCTGCACCAACTACTCGCCGACCTTCTGGTCGCCGTTGATGCTGTCGAAGATCGAGACCCAGGTCCTGGTCGACAGCGCGTACCGGTCGGTGGACTCGTGGGAGCTGAAGCACACCTTCCCGGACCCGGGTGACGGCACCAAGCCGTCCCTGTGGCTGTCCTCGATCATCCGCACGGCCACCAACGGCCAGCCGTCGATCACGCTCCCCGCGGTGTCGTTCACCGCGCGCGAGCTGGCCAACCGGGTCGACGGTCTGACCCCGGCGCAGCCGGCGTTCATGCGTCCGCGCATCCAGCAGATCACCACCGAGACCGGCGGCCAGATCAACGTCGTCTACGCCGACCCCGAGTGCTCCCGGACCAGCAACCACATGCCCGCCGCCGAGGACAACAACTCGATGGCCTGCATGCCCGTCCACTGGTACCTGCCGGGGCAGTCCGCGACCGACCCGGTCAAGGACTGGTTCAACAAGTACCTGGTCACCGCCGTCACCGAGCAGGACGCGGTCACGGGTACGACGCTGACCAAGTCGACCAACTACAGCTACGGCGGCGGAGCCGCCTGGCACCGCAACGACGGCGAGTTCACCGACCCCAAGTCCCGTACCTGGGACAGCTTCCGCGGCTACCAGACGGTCACCACGACCACGGGCAGCGGCAACGCGGGTGAGGCACCGAAGACCCAGCAGGTCTCCACCTACCTGCGCGGTATGAACGGCGATGTCAAGGCCGACGGCTCGACCCGGAGTGTCCAGGTCTCCTTCACCCCGTACCCGGGCGCGACTGCGGTCACCGTCACCGATGATGCGTGGCGAAGCGGGAGTGTGCTCGGTGGCCAGGGCTTCGACCAGGTCGGTGGTTCGGTGCGGAGCGCCAATGCCATCGTCGCCTCCGGCGACGTGGTGACGGCGACGCACAAGCAGCAGAACAGCATGCCCGACCTGGTCGCCCGGTACGACG
>NZ_JAMZDX010000006.1 GCF_024172095.1 Kitasatospora cinereorecta
ACCTCGCCCGAAGGCCCGCTGCTGGCCGCCCTCGGCCGCACCAAGCGGGGCCGCCGCCGCGGCTTCACCGCCGACCCCGCCTACCTGGAGCCGGCCCGCCGGCTGGTCGAGGAGTTCGGCGTCGGCTACCTCTCCAACGTCCAGTTCCGGCACGACCGCGACGGCCGACCGGTGATCCTCGACGTCAACACCCGCCCGTCCGGCGGCCTCCACCAGCTGCGGCTGTGCGGGCTCAACCTGCCCTGGGCCGCCGTCGAACTCGCCCTCGGCGGCACGCCCCGCCTGCTGCCCACCGCCGAACTCGTGCTCCGCGACTACACCCTGGTCTCCAGCGCCCAGCCGCTGCTCCCCCGCCAAGCCGTCGCCCCCGCCCTGGAACGGATCGACCCGATCCTGGAACGGACCGCCCCGATCGTGGAACGGACCACGCCGGCCGCCCTGCCTGTCCCCGTACCGGTCGCCGGCGTGGAGCGGGAGGTCGCGGCACTCGAACCCGCCTGAGGCCCACGACGGCCCGACCGGCCCCGGGCGTACGCTCAGCCGGCCGGGCCGTCCCAGTCCAGCGTGGGCGGCAGCACGCCCTCCAGGGTCAGCAGCCAGCGCTTGACCTCCGCGCCGACGCGCCAGCCGCCCCCGAAGCCGCCCAGCCCGTCGGCCGCCACCACCCGGTGGCACGGCACCAGCAGCGCCAGCGGATTGGCACCCATCATCTGCCCGACCGTCCTGGCCGCCGCCCCCGGCTCGGTGAGCTCGGCGAACACCCCGCTGCGGGCGGCCAGCTCCCCGTACGTGATGGTGGCGCCGTACCCGACCTCGGAGAGCAGGCACTGCAGCACCGTGCGGTGCGGGCCGGTGGCGTAGCGCCAGTCCATCGGGAGGTCCAGCTCCCGGCGCCGGCCAGTGAAGTACTCGCTCACCCGGGCGGTGACCAGCGCCGTCTTCCGCTCGTCGGTGCAGCGCGGCTCCCCGGCCGGCAGTCCCGCGAACGACTCGCCGGTGAACGAGCTCGCGGCGACCCCGGTCGGGGTCACCGCGAAGCGCATCGGCCCGCTGGGCAGCGGGGTCGCGACGGTCACCCAGGAGAGGTCCATACCCGCAACCTACCCCTGCCGCGAGCGGGCCGACGGAGGGATCGGAGAGCGGGCGGTCAGAGGTGGCCCTTCAGGTACTCGGACAGCTTCCCGGACCACTCGGCGAACTCGCCGCGGTCCATCTTCCCCCGGCACAGCGCGGCCAGCTGGCCGTCGGACAGGGCCTCGGCCCCCGAGCCTGTCGCGCCTGCCGACATCCGGGACATCTCCCGGAGCATCGTGGCGAGCCGCTCCGCATCCGCGTGGCTGAGCATCACGAGCGCGTCGGTGTGGATGGTCGTCGAACCGGGCATCGCGGCCTCCCTTCGGTGGCCCCCAGTCCACGGTACGACCGCTCCCCCGATCGGCGCAGCTCAGCCGGCCCGGCCGCCCTCGCCGCCACGCAAAGGGGCGGAAGGACGACCCTCCGCACGCACTGGGCAGCATGCGCGGTGGCCCGGTCTTCCTGTCGCTCCCCGGCCCCCGCACCGGCCGCCTCTCCCGTCCCGGTGAAGCAGGGCCGGCGGGGCAGGCGGTTCGCTCGCCCACACCCGGTCCGGACGCCTCAGTTCACGGGGACCGGGTCGCCGCCGTCCTCGCGGTAGTACGAGTCGGTCAGCGACACCTGGGCCACGGTGCGGCCCTCGGCGAGCGCCTGGGCGGCCGCGGCCCGCCCGGTGAAGCCCCGGCGGTCCCGTTCGTACGACTGGACACCCTCGAAGTTGCGGGTGTCCTGAAGGGATCCCAGGTCGGCTTGACTGCCGATCAGCCGCACGACGAGGTGCTGGCGGGTCTGCGGATCGTCGAACTCGTAGCGGCCGGCGGGCGGGGTCCAGCCGGCGGGGGCGCCCCGCCAGGCGTCGTTCCAACCGTGGCCCGTCACCGCGGCCGACCACGCCTTCCCGGTCGCCCCGAGGTCGGCGCCGTCCACGACCACGTACTGCGCCAGCTCCCACTGGCACTGCAGCAGGCCCGGCCCCGCACCCTCGAACGGCCCGTCCCGCAGGCACCGGTCCGCCTCCGCCCCGCCCAGCGGCCGCCACCCGGCGGGCAGCGCCGCCATCGTCTCGTCCAAGCGCTGCCGGGCCGCCGTGTGCGCCTTCCCGCTCGCCGCGTCCGCCGCAGCCGTCGTCGAAGGCCCGGCCATCCCGGGCACCGCCCAGGCGTAGCCCCACCACAGACCGCCGGCCACCAGGCCCGCGACCGTACCGGTGATCAGGACGCGACGCTTGCTTCCCCCGAGTGTCATGACCCAAGCTTCCCAGACCCGTGTCACAGTCCGTCGACTGCCCCGTCCGGCTTCTGACCCACCGTCGGACAGAAATCTCTCCGGCACCACGGAACGACGAAGGGCCAGTCTCCGAGGTCGATCCTCGGGAGCTGGCCCTTGACGCGTCTGTCGAACTGAGCCCCCTGTCGGGTTCGAACCGACGACCCCCGCTTTACAAGAGGCTCGAGACGTCTCACGGTTCGCCTTCCTGCGTCCCTGTGTCCCCTCTCCTCCGCAGGCCAGATGGCGTATGCCTGATCGGGTGGTCACTTGCTCTCACGAGGCTTCACGGTCCGTGTGTCCCCACCACGTCCTCACCCGCTCGTCGCGCGGAGGCGCTTTCCAGTTCCACTGGCACGATCGCCCAGCTGGGCCTGATACCGGAAAATCCGAGGGCCCGACTCCAAGGTCGGGGCCTAACCGACGACCAGGCTCTGTCGATGGTCAAGAGTGAGGCCGGTCAACTACGGATAGCCCAGCCTGGGTGTTCACCAACACCTCGCCCCCTCACGACCCCGAGTCGCCGCCACGTGCCGCTCGATTTGGCACGGCTATGGCACGCGGTCGGGCTAGATTACGTGGAACGACTCCGGGGGTCGCGCCTGGTGGCAGCGCGTTACTGAGCACCACTGAGTTCCAACGAGGATGGATCATGACCGACAGCAACGGCTCCCCGAGCGGGAAGTCCCAGTACCCCGCACCGGACGCCCTCTTCGCGCTCGACGAGCCGGGGACTCAGCTCCCCGTCGAGTTCGACGATGGCGGCAAGAGTTCCGGCGTCGAGTCCGAGGACATCGGTGAGCAGATCGCCAGCCCCTTCGATCCCAGCAAGATCGAAGTTCAGACTCGCACCCCCACGGTCTCGCTCCTCCTCAACCGCATCCGGCGCGACACCATGGACCTCGCCCCGGACTTCCAGCGCCGTGCCGGCATCTGGACGGCGAAGGCGCAGAGCAGGCTCATCGAGTCGCTTCTGCTTCGGATCACCCTTCCGACACTCTACGCCGCCGAGGTGGACGAGGAGTCATGGGCGATCGTTGACGGCGTCCAACGCCTCACCACCATCGCGCGCTTCGTTGACCCCGCCGCCGTCGATGCCGAACCGCTCGTCCTCACCGGCCTGGAGTACCTGATCGAATTCAACGGGTACTCCTTCGCCGACCTGCCAGGCCGCCTTCAAACCCGGATCGAGGAGACCGAACTCGTGGTCCTCCTCATCCGTCGCGGAACACCGGAGGAGGTGAAGTTCAACATCTTCGCCCGCATCAACACAGGCGGCCGTCCGCTGACCCGTCAGGAGCTGCGGCATGCGCTCATTCCGGGCCGGGCCCGCACCTTCCTCTACGAGCTCGCCAACACCAGTCCGTTCCTCAGCGCGACGTCCTACAGCGTCTCCCCCGAACGGATGTCGGACCGCGAGATGTGCCTCCGATTTCTGGCATTCAGTCTCAACTCACCAGATTCGTACGCCTCTCAGGATTTCGACGGATTTCTCCGTTCTGCCATGCACACCATCAACACGTTGTCCCCGAACGAGCTTTCCGATTTGGAGGGACGTTTCCTCCATGCCATGGATGCGGCCGAACGGATCTTCGGCATTCACGCCTTCCGGAAGCGATTCCAGGGATACAACCGCCGTTCTCCGGTCAACAAGGCGCTGTTCGAAACCGAGTCGGCATGCCTGGCCAACCGGACCCTCGCCGAGATCGACATGCTCGCTGCCCGCCAGCCCGTCGTGGAGAAGAAGTTCATGGAGCTGATGGACGACCCCGCCTTTGTCGGCGCGGTGTCGGCCGGCACCGGCGATGTCGGAAAAGTCAGGCTTCGCTTCCGCGAAATGAACCGAATCTTCCAGGAGACGCTCGATGCTTGAGCACCTCGGCATTACCAACTTCAAGGCATTCGCCCGCCAGGACATCATTCTGGCCCCGTTCACGCTCCTCACCGGGCTGAATTCCTCCGGCAAGAGCACCGTTCTGCAGTCCCTCGCACTCCTCCGCCAGTCCTACGAGGCCGGGCTCCTCCACCTCTACGACGACGGTGGCGGGTTCCTCCTCAACGGCGAACTCGTCGAGCTCGGTACCGGTCAGGACGTCCGACACGACACGTACGTACGGCACGAGTCGAACGTCGCGGACGACCGCACCATTGCGCTCGCCGTAACGTCGGATGGAACCCGCTACGAGTGGAGTGCCGCCTACGGCCGTGAGGACGACCTGCTGAGGATGACCAGTTGTCCGACGGGCCCGGACGCCCAGGACACGGACGAGTGCTCGCTCTTCCAGCCCGGATTCCAGTACCTCAAAGCCGACCGCATCGTCCCGGCCGTCAGCTATCCGCGCTCCCACCAAGCAGCCGTGGGACGCGGATTCCTCGGCTCTCGGGGCGAGCACACCGTCAACTTCCTGCGGGCTCACCAGGACGACCCCGTCGCGGCTGGCCCCCTCCGACTCGACGACAACCACTCCGCGTCCCTCCTCTCCCAGACCGAGGTGTGGATGCAGCGGCTCTGCCCGGGCGTCAACCTCCAGGCTGTGGGCATCGACGGAACTGACACCGTACGGCTCAGCTACGGCTTCGGCTCCGGTATCTCCGCCTCTAACCGCTACCGTCCAACCAACGTCGGCTTCGGGCTGACCTATGCCCTGCCAATCGTCGTCGCCTGCCTGTCGGCCCAGCCGGGTTCCCTGATCCTCCTGGAGAACCCGGAGGCTCACCTCCACCCGCAGGGGCAGACCTGGCTCGCGTACCTCGCCGTGGCCGCAGTCGCCGCCGGGGCTCAGGTTCTCCTCGAGACCCACTCCGACCACGTCCTCAACGGGTTGCGCATCGCCGTGAAGGACAGGCGCATCCCTGCTTCGTCCACGGCCGTCCACTTCTTCCGACGCCACGAGCAGACCGCCGAGGTGATCAGCCCTGTCATGGGTGACGATGGCATGCTTTCCGAGTGGCCGACAGGGTTCTTCGACGAGTGGGAGAACTCCCTGGAGAAGCTTCTCGACTGACGTCCCGCGCCGCGCTCCAACAGTCGATCCTGAAAGAAACCTAGGGGTGGGAGTGTCGCTGACACTGTTTCTCAACGAGCTGTCCTGCGAGTCCGAATCCGGCCGCAGGGAGGTGGACACCGCGATGGCCGGCTTCGTCGATACGCTACGCCACCTCAAGAGCTGGCAGAGCATCGCGTTAGTCACCAGGAGCCCCCTCCCGACGTCCGAGCTGGCGCGCGGGTACCTGTACCAGCAGTGGGTGAACTCGAGCGAGCAGAACCGCGATCGGCACCGCTACCTCCTCGCGCTGCGCAGTCGTTCGCCCTTCCGGGACGCCGTCCAGTTGACGCTCGACCCGGACGAGGTCGAGTACCGGCACGACAACCGCACCGTGGAGGGAATCGCGTTCGCGCACCTCACCGACGGGCTTGCCGTCAGTCTTCCGGTGTCGGCGAAGTGGGCAACCTCATGGCTGGACATCGATATCCAGCACCTCACCGAAGACGGCATCGAGAGCAGCCGCGACCGCGCGCGGCATTGCTCCAGCCCGAATGAGGCCGACGAGCACAGGGCCTGGGCGCAGGACACGGCTTCATCCTCGCTCATCACCCTCGCGGAAATCCTCGACGCCTGGGACGAGTTCTTCCCGCACCTCCAGAAGATCCCCCGCTTCGAGCGCGGCCTCCGCCGCCTCGACGTGAAGTGGCACCGGCCGGTCCGCAAGCTGCTGATCGATCTGGAAGCGACCGCCGCCAACTGGGATCCGGCGACCTCGCCCGAGCCCCAGTGGCAGCACCCGCACATCACTCCGGAATCACAGAGCCGTCAGCAGCTTTGCACCTTCACCGATCTCGACGGCGAAGACCGCTGCTTCTCCTGGCACGGCCGGTTCACCCCGGGAGCGGGGCGGCTGCACTTCCGCCTCGTTCCGGAGGAGCCCGCGTTCCGGCTCGGACATGTCGGTGACAAGCTCGGTAGCGACGCGCAGTCCTGAGAGGCGGTAGTCCCTGGTGCGATCCCGGGACAGCGCCGTCTACTCAGGGCCAGGCCTGACTCGCGGAAGCGAACCGGTCGAACAGCACACAACCGGCCGGCTCGACAAGGGGGCCTTCGCCCGCGAAGGTGGACACGCGGTTGGTTGTCACGCGGCGAGCGTGAGCTTAGCGGTGTGGTGTCGGCGTTCGTATTCGTTGGGGCTGAGGTGGCCGTTGGCGGAGTGGCGGCGGCGGGTGTTGTAACGGGTCAGCCAGGCGAAGACGGTCCTCCTGCAGGTGGCGGGGTCGCCGTAGTCGCGGGCGCCCTGGAGCGTCTCGCGTTTGAGGGAGGCGTGAAAGCTCTCGCAGGCCGCGTTGTCCGCGCTGCTGCCGACCGCGCCCATCGAGCGGGTAACTCCCAGGTCTGAGCACAGGCCGGCGAAGGCCCTGGACGCGTATTGCGCCCCGTGATCGGTGTGGAACACCGCCCTGTCCAGACCGCCGCGGGTCGCGGCGGCCATCCGCAGCGCGTCGGCGACCAGGCCGGTGCGCATGTTGTCGGCGATGGACCAGCCCACGACCTTGCGGCTGAAGCAGTCCAGCACGGTGGCCAGATAGAGGAACTCCCCGTCCGCCAGCGGCAGACACGTGATGTCGCCCATGTACTTGCGTCCCGGTTCGGCGGCGGTGAAGTCCCGCCGGAACAGGTCCGGGACCAGCTGCGCGGCCGGGTCGGGGAGGGTGGTGCGGACCCTTCTTCGCAGACGGACGCCGGCGATGTCGTGCGTGCGCATCAGCCGGGCGACCCGCTTGTGGTTGATCCTGGCTCCGGTCTCTCGCAGTTCCGCGGTCACCCTCGGCGAGCCGTAGGTCCCGCCGGAGACGACGTGGATCCGGCGGATCTGTTCGGCCAGGACCTGGTCCTCGCGCTGGCGGACGGCCCTGGCGCCGGCCCCGCCGAGCCACTTGTAGTAGCTGGACCGGTTGAGGTCCAGGACCTGGCACAGCCGCTTCACCTCGTAGGCGTCCCGGTGGTCGTGGACGAACTGGAAGCGGCTCACCAGTTCGTCTCGCCGGCGAAATACTTGGCCGCCTTGCGCAGGATGTCCCGCTCGGTGGCCAGCTTCCGCTCGCTCGCCTCAAGCTCGGCCACCCGGGCCTCCAACTGCCGGATCCGCTCGTTCGGATCGTCGGACGCGGCCGGCTGCAATGCCCTGGCCGTGGTAGTGCCGCCGGCCCGCGGCCCGGTGGGGGCGACACCGCGGCGTTCGCGCTCCCGCAGCACTCACTCGCGCAGCGTCGCCCTGTTGATACCCAGGTCAGCGGCGATGTCCTTGTAGGTCGCCCCGGGCGTGGACTCGTACAAGGCCACGGCATCGGCCTTGAACTCGTCCGAGTAGTCCTTCATCGCCATCGGCGGTGTTCTCGCTTCCTCCGGATCAAGCAGATCCAGTATCAGCGTGTCCACCCTTCAGGGCGAAGGCCCAGGAGGGCCGGACCGAGCCGAATCCTTCGAGTCGCGGACGTGAACAGCGGCGCCCCCAGAGCCACCTCGACGCAGTCACCGCCTTCCGCACTGCTGTAGCTGCTCTGCCCAATCCTCCGAGCTCGGCTGCAATTCCCCGCTGCTTCCCACGCCGTCGGGCACGATTGGGACACGTCGCATCGGCCTGCGGCCGAGTGAGATGCTGGGACCGCGCTACTGAAGGTTCTTCTCCCCGCCCTCGAAGCGTTCCACGGCCTGCACCCGGATCCGCTCCCGCGCGGCCCTCTCGGCGTGGGTCAGCCCGCCGCCTTTCGCGCACCTCACGAATCCAGACCTACCGGAGCCAACCCGCACCGTCAGGCGAACGGCTCCGACATTACTCAATCAAGTTCAGATGTTCGGAGGCCCTCCGCAAGCTCACCCTCAGATCGAACAGGCTCATCGTGCTGCGGTGGCAGGCCTTGCTTATGCGATCGGTCGGGTTCATCGATGTGGAGGCATGCCGGGATCGGGCACAGACACACTGACGCCATGTCCCCACCGTGTCCCCACCGAACGCCAGATCCCCCTCCAAAGAAGCTTGCGCTTGGTGGCACGTGGAGCCCCCTGTCGGGTTCAAACCGACGACCCCCGCTTTACAAGCTAGCCCCGCCTACCGCGCGAGCTGCTTGAGCTAGGCGGAGTTCGCTGTCGGTGATTTCGTAGCGCCTGCGGCGGTCCGGCGCTGTTCGCCGCTGTTGATGTCGGGGTCTGATGTCGGCGACGGTCGCCACATGAGTAGCTGCAAGCACTGGCCGAGCGCCCAGTTAGAAGCCATCTCATTTGGCCAGCCGGCGATGGCAGATGAGTGCCGCGGCGATGGTGGCGAAGGCTGCGAAGTGGTCGGCTTTGCGTTCGTAGCGGCGGTGGAGCCGACGGAAGCCGCCCAGCCATGCGACGGTCCGCTCGATCACCCAGCGGTGCCGGCCGAGGCGGCTGGAGGACTCGATGCCGCGGCGTGCGATGCGGGTCGTGATCTGTCGTCGTCGCAGGTAGGAGCGGATGAAGCGGTGGTCGTTGGCTTTGTCGCCGTGGAGCCTGCCGGGCCGGCGGCGCCGGGGGCCGCGGCGGGAGCGGATCGGTGGGATCGCCTCGACGAGCGGAATCAGGGCCTGGCTGTCGTGCAGGTTTGCGCCGGAGATCGCCAGCGACAGGGGTAAACCGGTGCGTTCGGTGAGCAAGTGGATCTTTGACCCGAACTTGCCCCGATCGACAGGATTCGGACCCGTCAGGTCCCCTTTTTCGTGGCCCGCATGTTCACGGAGTCGACCGCGCACCTCGACCAGTCCAGCTCACCCTGCGAGCCGAGCTCGTCCAGGACCAGACGATAGAGCTTGGCCCACACCCGGGCCGCGGTCCACTCGGTGAAGCGCCGGTGGGCCGTCGGCCCGGACGGGCCGAAACACGGCGGCAACTGGGCCCACGTGCACCCCGATGTCGCCACGAACACGATCGCCGCAAGCACTTCGCGGTCCCCGTGCCGGCGTCGGCCACCGCCCTGCGGGCGCGTCGGTGCCGCTGGCACCACCCGCTGGAACAGCTCCCACAACTCGTCCGGTACCAGCCGCTCCACGATCGTCACGAGAGCAGCCTACAAGCCCAAATGAGATAGCTTCTTAAGCGTCAAGCCGCCGATGACCGGACACCCACCTCTGGAGGGCGGGAGGTGTTGACACTGGGTGACCTGCACGGAAGCGGCCTTGGCCCGGAGCCTCGAATCAGCCGCTGGCGACCCTGACTGACCGTGGTGTGCCGCTCGATCTGGCACGACTGTGGCACAGCCCGGTCCTCAAGCTAGACGACAACACCGGACCGTCGCTGAGCCGGCGACTCGCTGACCTGCGGGGGGAACGGGTGCCTCGCCGTCGTTTCCCGCTGGTTTCTGGTCCAACGGGCACGCAAGGGGCATGGAGTGGGCACAGTGACTCACGGCAGACGAAGGCCCCCGCGCAGCGCACAACCGCACGCGCCGCTCGCCGCCGCGTGCTCAAGGAAATGGCCATGGAGCGTGATAGTCCTGTACGACATCAGGGCGTGCGACCGACCACCCGTGAGTCGAAGGCAGCTCGAAGATGGTCTGGTCGACTTGACCGTGCCTCCAGGTGCGCTATGTCTACACGAGGCAGATCCTTGAAGTAGGACGATTCTGCAAGCTAGAGGGGCCCGTAGGGCAGATAGGCTACTTTCCGTCACTACTCCACAAGCCTCGCCAGATTTCGACATGCTTCAATTCGAAACTCGGAGGAGGAAATGTCCGAGTGTTTTGTGATTATGCCGATCCGCAGAGACGGATCTGAAGAGTTCTTCCACTTCCGCACAATTTATGACGATTATGTCAAGCCCACGGTTATTCAAAGCGGTTTTGACAAGGTTATCCGGGCTGATGACGTTCAGAAATCTGGGGCAATTACTCAGGATATAGTCCAGAGGCTAGCCACGGCAGACCTGGTGGTTGCCGATCTGACGGACCTTAACCCGAATGTATATTACGAGCTTGGCGTCAGGCATAGCCTAAAGGGTCGCGGGACGATCATGATCTTGGATGAAGGGCGAACGCCTGATATTCCCTTCGACTTAAGCGCATATCGCGTCATAAAGTTCAAATCAGACCTGCAGGGCATTAGCAAGTTGCGGCATGGCCTCGCCCGCTATCTGGAGGAGTTGGGGGCGAAGTCGCCGGACAGCGAAGAGAGGGATAATCCAGTTCACAACTGGCTTCCCTCATTGCCTGTCAATGCGTTGTCTACCGCCGTGGGTTCCGAGGAAGGTCGACTGCGTCAAAGCCTGGCCGAGTTGAATAAGCAGCTCCAGGGTTATAAACAGCGCTACGGTGAGCCTGAAAGCGGAAGCTCCGGAGACGAGGACGTCACACATCAAGTATTCACGCTTTTGCAGCAGGCGCGCGATGGCGCCCTTGGGCCAGATTTGGTCAAGGCCGCGCATGAAGCTGCAGAGCGCCAAGACAAGACTGGGTATTTGGAGGCGCTATACAGGATCCAGGGATCGGAACTTCGGCTCTCTGAGCGTGAATATGTCATTCTGGCGATGGATGCCTTGCAGCTCAGCCTGCCAGAGGCTCAGGCGATGGTTCTGCAGGCTGGCACAATTGCCCACCCTGCAGACAAGAGCTTGAAGCGGGCTCAGCTGTCTCAGTTGGCCCATTCCTATGACCCATCGGAGCGGCGCAAAGCCCGCGGCGCACTGCAAGCCGAGATAGGGATCAGATCCCAGGATGGCAGGATCATTGTCCCTGCTCGCCTGGACGGGGAGACGGCCTCTTTGCTAGGCATCATGTTGGATGCCTACCACGCTGACAATATGGATAAAGAAGCACTTGAAATCACAAGCGCCCTGATTGAGAAGCTCCCCAGTAGTAGCGCGCTCGCACGAAACCATGCCCGGGCACTAGAGAAGGCGGGTGAAGACCCTGTAGAGTGGTATCAGCGGTCTATTTGGTGTGCGAATCCGGACGATACCAGTGCAATTTGGTTTGGTAATGAGTTGCACAATACTAGACGGTATGTCGACGCTCTAGAGGCGTATTCCTTTGCCTGTGTCCTCGACGCCAATGATGCTACCAACTTTGCGCATGTGGCCGACGAGATCTCGCGAACCATTGACGAGCGTGACTATCCGGTGGGTCAGGCGGCAATGAAGCGGATCCTTCCGCAAGAGGTTAGAATTGAAACGCTAAAAACAACGCTGGTTGCGGCATTCTCGTGCGATCAGCTTGGGCAATCTGACGTCGACCGCTCTATCGAGGCAGTGAAGCGAAGCGCTATCGACTCCGGCTTCGTGAACGCCATTCTGCAGATTCGAACCGAAGGGTCTGCCGAGTTGGACGGAGAGGTCGTCTGGCGCATGAGGCCGGGGGAGCGGCGGGCTTTTGCAATTAGGCTTTACGATCTCGTTAAGAGTCCTCTAACGGTGCGGGAGGATTTCACCAATTCGCCAGACGGTGAAACCTAGGGCTATTGCTTCCCTGCGCTGTTGAGCCGCGGGTGGTGGAGTGGTTTTGGCCGGTGTACCCTCCGCCTGTGCGGGTGGGAAGTTGGAGCGGGGCGAAGACAGGGGGCGGGGCGCGTGCCGGAGGAAGGCCGGCGCCGCCCGCGCTCTTGCGCGGAATCCCGAACAAACAGTGAGGCTCCCATTCCAGCAGTCCAGAAGGCCGGGAGTCCACGCCGGATCTCGATCCGCCTAGATGTTGCCTTCCCATGGTCCCTGCTCCGCCTCCCCGCCGAACGGAGCGAGGTGGCTTGACGGAGTAGCGAAACCGTAACAGCCGCTCCCCTCAACTCGCGCTTCATCGCACCGCTCCGCGACGTCCTCACCGCCGCTGGCGTTCCACGGACGTCGACCCCGACACCTGGATATGGGGCCTGTGCGGTCCTGCGGGACGCAACCCACTGGGACGACGTGGTGGTCAGCCTCGGCTACGAACACCTCAGCCGCCACGATCTCCGGCACACCGGGCTGACGTGGCTGGCGAATGCGGGCGTGCCACTGCACGTCTTGCGGAAGCTCGCGGTGTACGGATCGCTCACGACGGCCCAGCGCTACCTGCACCCGGACAGGCGCGATCGAGCTGGCCAGCGAGGCTCTGAGCGCGCATCTGAGCGGCCCCCGCAGAGCCCCCGATCCCGAGGTGGTCCCGCCGGACTCCCCCGGACGCCGACTACGGCTCGTTCGCTGAAGCGGTCGCAGAAACGGCAAAAGCCCCGCTGGCCTGGATTTCCGTCCAGTCAGCAGGGCTCCGACAT
This sequence comes from Kitasatospora cinereorecta, assembly GCF_024172095.1. Classification (GTDB taxonomy): domain Bacteria; phylum Actinomycetota; class Actinomycetes; order Streptomycetales; family Streptomycetaceae; genus Kitasatospora; species Kitasatospora cinereorecta. Next base: position 12,587 of record NZ_JAMZDX010000006.1, read on the forward strand.
CACTGTCGGGACCACAGGATGTGCGTGGCTCCGCTGCGCTGGCAGCGGATGCGACAAGCCGAGCAGCGCCGCCAGCGTGTGGCCGCCGATCAGGACTGGCACCCGTCCGACTTCGTGTTCACGACGGGTACCGGCCGGCCGGTCGAGCCGCGCAATCTCAGCCGGTCGTTCACCCGGATCTCGGCGACCGAGGCGCTGCCGCCGGTCCGGCTGCACGACACCCGACACGGCTGCGCGACGCTGCTGGCGGCGGCTGGCGTGCAGCCTCGGGACCTGATGGCGATCCTCGGGCACAGCCAGATCGCGGTCACGATGGAGATCTACGCCCATGTGGTGCAGGACAACCAGCGGGAGGCGATGAGCCACATGGACCGGCTGCTGAAGCGCCGCCGACCGGCCCGCTGATGTCAGCTTGAGATGTCGAAAGGCCCCGGACCGTCATCGGTTCGGGGCCTTTCTGCGTCTGTGGCACGTTGACGTGCGCAAACGAATGAGCCCCCTGTCGGGTTCGAACCGACGACCCCCGCTTTACAAGAGCGGTGCTCTGGCCAGCTGAGCTAAGGAGGCACGGTGACCGTCCGCGGCGAGCCACGGCGGCACCAGGGGCAGTGTACCGGGCGGGGGCGGGGGGATGGCGGTGGTTAATCGGTGCAGGGTGGTTCGGGTGGTTCGGGGCGGTCTGTCCTGATTGCGATCGGATCGATAGCGAATTCAGCCACCGGTGAGGGCTGACAAACGGATGAACGTACGGGTACCGTCGCGAGGAAGTCGGCTGTTCCAGAGGTTCAGACCATCACGGGCAGCGGCCGGCGGAGCGAAACAATCCAACCCCTTTACTCGGATCGTCCGGCACGTTCCTGCCGGTGAAGGAGCGAATCACCATGGCCTCTGTCACGTTCGACAAGGCGACCCGGCTGTACCCGGGTAGCAACAAGCCCGCCGTCGACGCGCTCGAGCTGGAGGTGGCGGACGGCGAGTTCCTCGTCCTGGTCGGCCCCTCGGGCTGCGGCAAGTCCACCAGCCTCCGCATGCTGGCCGGCCTCGAGGACGTCAACGGCGGCGCGATCCGCATCGGCGACCGCGATGTGACCCACCTGCCGCCGAAGGACCGGGACATCGCGATGGTGTTCCAGAACTACGCGCTCTACCCGCACATGACCGTCGCGGAGAACATGGGCTTCGCGCTCAAGATCGCCGGCGTGAACAAGGCCGAGATCCGCACCAAGGTCGAAGAGGCCGCGAAGATCCTCGACCTCACCCAGTACCTGGACCGCAAGCCGAAGGCGCTCTCCGGCGGTCAGCGCCAGCGTGTCGCGATGGGCCGCGCGATCGTCCGCGAGCCGCAGGTCTTCCTGATGGACGAGCCGCTGTCCAACCTGGACGCCAAGCTCCGCGTCTCCACCCGTACCCAGATCGCCGGCCTGCAGCGCCGCCTGGGCATCACCACGGTCTACGTCACCCACGACCAGACCGAGGCCATGACCATGGGCGACCGCGTCGCGGTGCTCAAGGACGGTCTGCTGCAGCAGGTCGACACCCCGCGCAACATGTACGACCGCCCGGCCAACCTCTTCGTCGCGGGCTTCATCGGCTCGCCGGCGATGAACCTGGTGGACGTGCCGCTGGTCGACGGCGGCGTGAAGTTCGGCGGCTCGGTCATCAACATCTCCCGTGAGGACCTGGCCAAGGCCGACACCGACAAGTCGGTCACCGTCGGCATCCGCCCGGAGCACTTCGAGATCGTCCCGGCGGGCGGCATCGACGGCGTCGCGGTGACCGTGAACGTGGTCGAGGAGCTCGGCGCCGACGGCTTCGTCTACGGCACCACCAAGGTCAGCGGCGAGGACAAGGACATCGTCGTGCGCGTGCACGGCCGGCAGATCCCGCAGAAGGGCGAGACCATCCACGTGGTCCCGACCGGCGGCGAGCCGCACGTGTTCTCCACCACCACCGGTGAGCGTCTCAGCAACTGACGACGTGCAGTGGGTGCGCCCCCGTCGGACTCCGGTCCGGCGGGGGCGCCGCCGTTCCGTACGCCCTCCGGGCGGGGCTGCGTCAACACGATGGCGGAACAAAACCGGACACGGCTCACTCGATGGTGTAACGGAGTGCTCATCGACCGCCACCCACCGCTACTCTCCTGAGCGTGAAACAGCTCTTGCGCCGTATCGGCCAGACCGTTGCCCTCACGCTCCCGGTGATCCTGGTGACCACCGGGACGCTCGCCGTCACCCGCGTTCCGTGGGCCCCGCCGACCGGGCTCGACCAGCAGGTGGTCGCGGCCTCCAGCGGCGACGGCAGCATCGGCCGCACCTCCACCACGCCCACCACCCAGGGCCTGGCCCCACAGGACGCGCTGCGGGTCGACCTGATGGAGGAGCTGAAGAACCACAACCCGGGCACCGCGCTCGACCTGCTGGAGCGGACGATGCGCGAGAAGCCGTCGCTGACGCCGTACTGCAGCCAGCTCGCGTCCGAGCTCGGCCGGGCCGCGGTGCACAAGTACCAGGGCGACGTGCAGCGGGCCCGGTCCTTCGCCCGCCCGGTCTGCGACGGGTCGTTCGCCGCGGGCGTCGTCAACTGACACCTGCCGACACACGACACACCGGCTGACGCCGAACGGCAAAGACAAAGAAGAGGGCCGAGGGGCTGACACCCGGCGGCCGGCAGTGGGGTCCGCGGCGACGCGGACCCTATTGTTTCGCTATGACCGCTGACTTCCCGCGCTCCGCCCCCGTCGCCGAGCGTTCCGCCGTCACCCAGGCGGTGATCCTGGCCGGCGGGCAGGGCTCCCGGCTCCGCCCGTACACCGATGACCGTCCGAAGCCGCTGGTGGAGATCCCCGGGACGGGGACGCCGATCCTGGGCCACCAGCTGGCGTGGCTGGCGTCCGAGGGCGTGACCGACGTGGTGATCTCCTGCGGGCACCTGGCCGAGGTGCTGCAGGAGTGGCTGGACGGCGCCGACCTCCCGCTGGAGGTGCGCACGGTGGTGGAGAGCGAGCCGCTCGGCCGCGGCGGCGGGCTCAAGTTCGCCTCGAAGGCGCTGCCCCGCCCGGACGAGCCCTGGTACGCCACCAACGGGGACATCTGGACCCGCTTCAGCCTGCGCGAGATGGCCGCCTTCCACCACGAGCGCGCCGCCGTGGCGACGCTGGCCCTGGCCCGGCCGCGGATCCCGTGGGGGGCGGTGGAGACCGACCGGTTCGGCAACGTGCTGGACTTCATCGAGGCACCGCCCTCGCCGTTCCTGATCAACGCCGGCCTGTACGTCTTCGCCCCGGGCTTCCGGGAGCTGCTCCCGGACGTCGGCGACCACGAGCGCACCACCTTCCCCCAGCTGGCCCGCAACCGGCAGCTGGCGGGCTACCAGCTGCCCCAGGGCTGCTACTGGCGGGCGATCGACACCGCCAAGGACCTCACCGAGGCCGCGAAGGAACTGGCCGCCGCCCGCACCTCCGACTGAGACCGCCCGGAAGAGCAGAGACCATCTGCAACAGCATTGAGCCTCCTCCCGGAAAGTCCGGGAGGAGGCTCAAATGCGGTGGAACGCCGGTCCGTCAGGCCGTCACCTCGCCGCCGGGGGCCGCCATGCCGAGGCCGAGCAGCGGCGGGCCGCTGCCGAGCAGTCCGCCGATCGGGCTGCCGCTGGTCGGGGTGGAGCGCGGGCTGGAGGTGGAGCCGCCGCCGGTGTGGCCGCCGGTGGTGCCGCCTCCGGTGCCTCCGCTGGGGGCGTGGCTCGGGGTGCTGCTGGGGCTGCCGCTGGTCCTGGGCTTGGCGGACCCGCTCTTGCTGCCCGAGGGGGTCGCGGAGGGCGAGGGGGTGGTGGGGGCCTTGGACGGGGTCGGGGACGGGGCGGGCGAGGACGGGCCGTTGGCGGGCCACATCGGCGAGCCGAAGTCGGTCGGCGGGTGCGCCGGGGCCTGGGTGCGGCCGGTGCGGACGGCGGCGCCGAGCATGGAGCCGGTCAGCAGGGTGACGCCGACGACCACGGCGGTGACCACGGTCCGCCGCCGGACCACCCGGCGCCGGACGGCGGCGGGGGCGGTCGCCCCGTACCGGCGCCAGGCCTCCAGGGCGATCCGGCCGTCCAGCGAGCCGAACGGCGCTCCGGCGATCAGCAGCGGGCTCCAGGCCGCCAGGAAGATCAGGTCGGGCGTGTCGTAGACCGGCACGGCCTTCCAGCTGACGGTGAAGAGCAGGGCCGCAGAGAGCAGCATCGCCGCGCCGGCGGCGAGGCGCTGCCAGAGGCCGAGGATCGACAGCACGCCGACCACGATCTCGATGAACGCCACCGCCAGGCCGGAGCCGACCGGGTGGGCCATCGCGAAGTCGAGCAGCGGCTGCGCGACCTTCCACGGGTGCAGCGAGGCGAGCCAGCGCATCATCGAGCCGCGGTCGCCGCCGTCGAAGTACACCGGGTCGCAGAGCTTGCTGAAGCCGGCGTAGACGGAGAGCGAGCCGAGCAGGACGCGCAGCGGCAGCAGCACCAGGCCGAGGTCGACCCGGCGGCCGGGGTACCAGGCGTGCTTGGAGGAGTCGCCGGTCATGGACGAGACCTCGGGCAGCTCGCCCTCGGGTTCCCAGCTGCGCCCCGCGCCCATCCGGACGGCGTCGTCGAGCAGTCCGGGGACGCCGACCACCGGCGACTCGACGGCCGTGGGCGGCCCGGACTGCCGGGGTACGGCCTGGAGCGGCTGGGTGTCGTCGGAGACCGGCGTGGCGGGGGCCGGCACGGTGTTCAGCCGGACGGCCTCCAGCAGGCTGGTCGCGGCGAGGTCCCCGGGCGCGGCCTGGCCGCTCCAGGTGACCACCCGGGCCTTCCGGCGCGGGGCGCCGCCGCGGCCGCCGCCGACGCCGGCGAGGGCGGGGACGGCGGTGGCCGGCACGACCACCTGCGGGGTGACCAGGGTCCGCCCGCCGGCGGTGCGGATGCCGTACGGGTCACCGAAGGCGGCACCCGCCGGTGGGTCGATCAGCGGGGCCACGGGGGCGGCGAGCCGGATCCGGAAGCTGGCCTGGGTGCTGCTGAGCTTCGCCGGGTCGGACGGCACCTTCACAGTGTTGAGGCCGGGGCCGTCGTCTATCCCCGCGAGGCCGCCCTGCCCCGGGCGCCGAGGTGTTCTGGTGTCCACACCCCTCTAACCGGGTGACGGGCCCTTAGGACACTCTCCCGGGTGGATATCGGGCGGCGATTTGAAGTGATCATGAGAAAACCGACCGGGCCCGACTGGACCCGATCGGTTCACTCCGCGCCGGTGCGCAGAAACGGTCAGCGCAAAACCGGTGCGCAGAAACGGTCAGCTGCGCTTGGCGCGCATCCGGGCGGCCTCGTACAGCACGATGCCGGTGGCCACACCGGCGTTCAGCGACTCGGTCTGACCCGGCATCGGGATCCGCACCCGCAGGTCGCAGGTCTCCGCGACCAGGCGGGACAGGCCCTTGCCCTCGGAGCCGGCCACGATGACCACCGGACCGGTCAGCAGGTCGAGGTCGCCGATCTCGGCCTCGCCGTCGGCGGCCAGGCCGACCACCATCAGGCCGGCCTTCTGGTACGCCTCCAGGGCGCGGGTCAGGTTGGTGGCCCGGGCGACGGAGAGGCGGGCGGCGGCGCCGGAGGAGGTCTTCCAGGCACCGGCGGTCATGCCGGCCGCACGGCGCTCGGGGATGACCACGCCGTGCGCGCCGAAGGCGGCGGCGGAGCGGACCACGGCGCCGAGGTTGCGGGAGTCGGTGACCCCGTCCAGGGCGACGATCAGCGCGTCCTGCCCGGCGTCGGAGGCCTCCGCCAGCAGGTCGTCGGGGTGGGCGTACTCGTACGGCGGGACCTGGAGCACCAGGCCCTGGTGGTTGAGGCCGCCGGTCATCTGGTCCAGCTGCGGGCGCGGGGCCTCCATCAGCGGGATGCCGCGGTCGTTGGCGGCCTGGAAGGCCTCCCGGACGCGGTCGTCGGTGTCGATGAACTGCATCACGTACAGCGCGGTGGCCGGCACGCCGCCCTGCAGCGCCTCGACGACCGAGTTGCGGCCCACCACCAGCTCGGCGGCACCGGCGCCGCCGCGGCCGCCGCGCGCGCCGGCACCGGCCCGGCGCATGCCGGCCCGGGACTTGGCGTCGCGCTCGCGCTTGACCGCCGCGTTGGCGGCGCGCTGCTTGGGGTGACCCTTGCGGGCCTCGCCGGGCGGGGTCGGGCCCTTGCCCTGGAGCGCCTTCCGGCTGTGGCCGCCGGTACCGACACTCGCGCCCTTCTTCGATCCGGGGTTGCGGCGGTTCCTGCGCTGGCTGTTGCCGGCCATGGCTGTACTTCCTGTCTATACGTCGTCTGCATCGTGCGCGTGGGCCGTACCCGTCGGGGTACGGCCCACCCGCGCCCCGGAGGGCTACTTGTTGATCGTCCAGCGCGGGCCGGACGGGGTGTCCTCGATCGCCAGCCCGGCCTCGCCGAGCTGGTCGCGGATGGCGTCCGCGGTAGCGAAGTCCTTGCGGGCCCGGGCCGCCTGGCGCTGCTCCAGCACCAGCCGGACCAGCGAGTCGACCACGCCGTGCAGGTCGTCGCCGCGCTCGGTGCCGGCCCACATCTCGTCGAGCGGGTCGAGACCCAGCACTCCGAGCATCGCACGGACCTCGGCGAGTCGCGCCACCGCGCTCTCCTTGTCGTCCGCGGTCAGGGCGCTGTTGCCCTGGCGGACGGCGGTGTGCAGGACGGCGAGCGCCTGCGGTACGCCCAGGTCGTCGTCCATCGCCTCGGCGAAGGCCAGCGGCACCTCGGGCGCCGCGTCCACCAGGCCGCAGCGCTCGATCGCGCGCTCGATGAAGCCCTCGATCCGGGCGAAGGAGGTCTCCGCCTCGCGCAGCGCGTCCTCGCTGTACTCGATCATCGAGCGGTAGTGCGGGGAGGCCAGGTAGTAGCGGAGCACGATCGGCCGCCAGCGCTGCACCATCTCGGAGACCAGCACCGAGTTGCCGAGCGACTTGGACATCTTCTCGCCGCTCATGGTGACCCAGGCGTTGTGCACCCAGAAGTTGGCGAAGTCGTCGCCGAAGGCGCGGGACTGGGCGATCTCGTTCTCGTGGTGCGGGAAGATCAGGTCGAGCCCGCCGCCGTGCACGTCGAAGGCGTCGCCCAGGTACTTGTGGGCCATCGCCGAGCACTCCAGGTGCCAGCCCGGCCGGCCGCGGCCCCACGGGGTCTCCCAGCTGGGCTCGCCCGGCTTGGCCGCCTTCCACATGGCGAAGTCGCGCTGGTCGCGCTTGCCGGTCTCGCCCTCGCCCTCGGGCTGGAGCAGGTTCTCCAGCTTCTGGTTGGAGAGCTCCAGGTACTCGGGGAAGGTGGTGACCGCGAAGTAGACGTTGCCGTCGGACTCGTAGGCGTGGCCGCGCTCGATCAGGCCGCGCATCATCTCGATCATCTCGGGCACGTGGCCGGTGGCCCGCGGCTCCACCGAGGGCGGCAGGCAGCCGAGCGCGTCGTAGCCCTCGTTGAAGGCCCGCTCGTTGGCGTAGGCGATCTCGTACCAGGGGGTGCCGGTCTGCTGGCCCTTCCAGATCACCTTGTCGTCGATGTCGGTGACGTTGCGCACGAAGGTGACGTCGTAGCCGCGGTAGCCGAACCAGCGGCGCATCACGTCGAAGTTGAGGCCGGACCGGATGTGCCCGATGTGCGGAGGCGCCTGCACGGTCGCACCGCACAGGTAGATCGAGACACAGCCCGGCACGAGCGGGACGAAGTCGCGTACCTGGCGGGTCTTGGTGTCGTACAGACGAAGGCTCACAGCGTCAAGCGTAGTGGGCGACGGGGGGTGCCCCGCCACCTTTCCCGGTGGCGGGGCTGCCCCGCAGCTCGTGGCTGCCCCGATCGGCGGGGCGGCGGCGTCCGCTCAGACGTTGCCGACGATCTTGCGCGGGGTAAGCCGGCAGACCACCCGGACGTCGCCGGGGCCGTCGGCGTCGTAGTCCTTGCCGTGCCGGTACTTGCGGGAGAGCTCGTCGATCAGCTCGCGCCCGCCCTCCCGGCCCATGGTGACCTCGCCGCGGACCTCCACGTAGTGGTACGGGTGGTCGGGCGGGTTGATCACGAAGCTGATCCGCGGGTCACGGACCATGTTGAGGTGCTTGCGGCGCCCCTCCAAGGTGGAGAAGAGGATGTCCTCGCCGTCGCGCTTCACCCAGACGACGGACGCCTGCGGACTGCCGTCCGGCTGGATCGTCGCCACCACGGCGAAGCTCTTGCCGTCGAGCAGTTCCTTGGCGCGGTCGGAAAGCTGCTGGGTCACCCTGAGCCTCCTGCTTCTGATCAGCGGTCAGAAGCAGGCTATGCCGCGGGGTTGGCGTACACCAGCGCCGTCGCGATCGCGGCGAGTCCCTCGGCGCGGCCGGTCAGGCCGAGTCCGTCGGTGGTGGTGCCGGAGACCGCCACCGGGGCGCCGACCGCCTCCGACAGGGCCCGCTGGGCCTCCTCCCGGCGCTTGCCGATCTTCGGGCGGACGCCGATCACCTGGATCGCCACGTTGCCGATCTCGAAGCCGGCCGCCCGGACGATCCGGGCCGCCTCGGCCAGCAGGGTGACCCCGGCGGCGCCCGACCACTCGGGCCGGTCGGTGCCGAAGTGCGCGCCGAGGTCGCCCAGGCCGGCGGCGGAGAACAGCGCGTCGCAGGCGGCGTGCGCGGCCACGTCGGCGTCCGAGTGCCCGGCCAGGCCGTACTCGGAGTCCGGCCACTCCAGCCCGGCGACCCGCAGCGGGCGGCCGGCCTCGAAGGCGTGCACGTCGGTGCCGATCCCCACCCGGGGGAGGATCGGCGCGGCCTGCGAAGTCGTCCCGGTCTGATCAGTAGCCATCGGTGGCCCTCCTGCGGGCGAGTACGGCCTCGGCGAGCACGAGGTCCAGCGGGCGGGTGACCTTGAAGGCCTCCTCGTGGCCGGGGACGACCACCACCCGGCCGCCGAAGTGCTCGATCAGCCCGGCGTCGTCGGTGACCGAGGTCTCCTCGGTGAGCGCCTTCAGGTGCACCTCGTGCAGCGCGGCGCGGTCGAAGCCCTGCGGCGTCTGGACGGCGCGCAGGGTGGAGCGGTCGGGGGTGTCCAGCACCGGCTCGGGCGCGCCGGCCAGCTGCGGTTCGACCCGCTTCACGGTGTCGGCCAGCGGGACGGCGGGCACCACGGCCGGGTGACCGGAGCGGACGGCGGCGGCCACCGCGTCCACCACCTCGACCGGGACCAGCGGGCGGGCGGCGTCGTGCACCAGCACCACCCGGATGTCCGCGGGGATCGCGGCGAGGCCGAGGCGCACCGACTCCTGCCGGGTCGCCCCGCCGGCCACCACCCGGACGTCGTCGCCCTCCAGGCCGTGGCTGTCCAGCAGTCCAACCACCTCGGCGACGCCGTCCGGCGGGGCGCAGACCACGACCAGCCCGACCGCGCGGCTGCGGGCCAGCGCCCGGACGGCGTGCACCAGCAGCGGCACTCCGCCGAGTTCGCGCAGCGCCTTGGGCGCTCCGGGGCCGAGCCGCTCGCCCCGCCCGGCGGCCGGAACCACGGCCGCGGCCAGTTGTGCTGTGGCGTTCAGGTTTCGCTCCTCGGTCGCGATGGGTATGGCCCTGCCGAACACCTCGAACGTGCGGCAAGGCCCCCTTCCGAACTGCACGTTAGTGGAAGTTCCGCCGGTGGAAGTTCAGCGTCGCCATCGACAGGCCTCGGGCATGCCGCGGCGCCCGGGGTGCAGGTGCACCGCGGGCGCCGCGTCGTACAGCGTCGTGCAGGAGAGCCGTTGCTCAGCAGGCCTGGCGAGGCCTCAGGAGGCGAGAACCTCGTCGAGCAGCGTCTCCGCCTTGTCCTCGTTGGTGTTTTCGGCGAGTGCCAGCTCGCTGACCAGGATCTGGCGCGCCTTGGCGAGCATCCGCTTCTCGCCGGCCGACAGACCGCGCTCGCGCTCGCGACGCCACAGGTCGCGGACGACCTCGGCGACCTTGATCACGTCACCCGACGCGAGCTTCTCCAGGTTCGCCTTGTAGCGGCGGGACCAGTTGGTGGGCTCTTCGGTGTACGGTGCGCGCAGCACCTCGAACACCCGGTCGAGACCCTCCTGGCCGACCACGTCGCGCACGCCGACGAACTCCGCGTTCTCTGCGGGTACGCGCAGAGTCAGATCTCCCTGCTGCACCTTGAGCACCAGGTAGGTCTTGTCCACACCTTTGATCTGGCGAGTTTCGATGGCCTCGATCAGCGCTGCCCCGTGATGGGGGTAGACCACCGTGTCGCCAACCTTGAACGTCATGTGACAGGACCCCTTCCGTGGCTTTCCAGAATAACACGGTTCGCGGCGCACCCGAAGGGCGTTTTCGCAGGTCAGGGCGGGTCTCAGGGCTTGACAACCACCCCCATGACATGCTGCGACCGGTGTTCGAGGAGGGCTTCCCGCAGGTCGGAGGCGGTGTGACTGCTCGGCGAAACCTCTGGTCAACAGTCCCGCAACCATGATTGGATCTTGAGTTTTTGGCCCGTGTCCGCACCGATGGACCGTTCGTGATCCGATCGCGACACGGGGCCACCCCGTGAGAGCCGGATATGTGAGGTCGGTAGTCTGAGCCCTGACCCCGACCGTTGATCCACACCAAGGAGAAGTCGCCGCCGTGAGCCGGAGCCTTCGACGCGGCGCCATCGCCGCCCTCGTCATCGCCGCGATCGTCCCGCTGGCCGCCTGCTCGGCCGGCAGCTCCCCGGCGACCATGCAGGTCACCCCCGACAGCGCGGCGACCTCGATCGGCAGCGACATCAAGCTCAACAACATCGTCGTCGTGACGCCGGCCTCGGCCCAGGCCGAGTACACCGGCCCGGCCAACGTGACCGTCAACATCAGCAACACCGGCACTGCCCCGGAGTCGCTGAAGTCGATCACCGTGGGTGGCGCCGCCGCGACCTTCGCCGACGCCCAGGGCGGCTCGATCTCCGAGATCGTCATCCCGGCCGGCGGCTCGGTGCTGCTGGGCGGCAACGGCCGGCCGGTCGCCAAGGTCTCCTCGGCCAAGGTGACCGTCGGCGGTCTGGTCGACACTGCCTTCACCTTCGGCCAGGCGGGCAACGTGACCGCCCCGGTCAACGTCCAGCCGGCCGTCGCCTACTACGCCGACTACGGTCCTAAGGCCGAGGCCGCCCCGTCGCCGAAGCCGTCCGCCTCCGCCCCGGCCGCCTCCGGCTCGCCGGCCGCGAGCGGCTCCCCCTCGGCGTCCGCGACCGCCTCGACCTCGGCGTCCGCCACGGCCGGTGCCGGCACCGCCTCCGGCTCGCCGAGCCCGAGCGCGCACTGATCCGACGCGAAGGGGGCCCCTGCCGAGCAGGGGCCCCCTTCGCGCTGCCGCCCGCGGGCGGCGGTACGGCTCAGAGCCGACGGTTCACGGCTGACGGTTTACGGCTCGAACTTGTAGCCCAGGCCGCGGACGGTCACCAGGTAGCGCGGCGCGCCCGGGTCGGGCTCGATCTTGGCGCGCAGCCGCTTCACGTGGACGTCCAGGGTCTTGGTGTCGCCCACGTAGTCGGCGCCCCAGACCCGGTCGATCAGCTGCATCCGGGTGAGCACCCGGCCGGCGTTGCGCAGCAGCATCTCCAGCAGGTCGAACTCCTTGAGCGGCAGGTCGACCTTGGCGCCGTCCACCGTCACCACGTGGCGGTCGACGTCCATCCGGACCGGGCCGGCCTCCAGCGCGCCCGGGGCGGCGACGCCGTCGCCGTTGCCGTCCTCGCCGCGGCGGCGCAGCACCGCGCGGATCCGGGCGACCAGCTCGCGGGTGGAGTAGGGCTTGGTGACGTAGTCGTCCGCTCCTATCTCCAGGCCGACGACCTTGTCGATCTCGCTGTCCTTCGCGGTGACCATGATCACCGGGACGTTGGAGCGGACCCGCAGCTGGCGGCAGACCTCGGTGCCGGGCAGGCCCGGCAGCATCAGGTCGAGCAGGACCAGGTCGGCGCCGTTGCGCTCGAACTGCTCCAGCGCGTCGGGGCCGGTGGCGGCGACCGCCACCTCGAAGCCCTCCTTGCGGAGCATGTACGAGAGGGCGTCGCTGAACGACTCCTCGTCCTCGACCACCAGTACACGGGTCACGATCGGGCCTCCGGTGCAGGAAGGGGGGTTGTTGCTTCTGGTTCGTTGGTCAGGCGGCGGCGCTCGACCGGAGGCTGTCCGGCCGGGAGCCGCAGGGTGAAGGTGGAACCCTGGCCCTCGACGCTCCACACCGACACGGTGCCGCGGTGGGACGCGGCGACGTGCTTGACGATGGAGAGGCCGAGACCGGTTCCGCCGGTGGCGCGGGAGCGGGCGGGGTCGACGCGGTAGAAGCGTTCGAAGATCCGCTCGCGGTCCTTCTCCGAGATGCCGATGCCCTGGTCGGTCACCGAGATCTCGATCAGTTCGCCGTCCGCCTCGCCCAGCGCGGCCGCGCTGGAGATCCGGCGGGTGGCGATGGCGACCCGGGTACGCGGCGGACTGTAGTTCACCGCGTTCTCCACCAGGTTGCCGAGGGCCGCGGCCAGCTGGCCGCGGTTGCCGTTGAGGTACAGGCCGCCGACGCCGCCGGCGGCGATGTGGATCTGCTTGGCCGCGGCGGTCTGCCGGCAGCGGTCGATCGCCTCGGCGATCAGCTCGTCCACGGGGACCGGCTCCGGGTCGACCTTGAGCTGGTCGTCCTGGACCCGGGACAGGTCGATGATCTCCTGGACCAGGCTGGCCAGCCGGGTCGCCTCGACCTGCATCCGGCCGGCGAAGCGCTGGACCGCCTCCGGGTCGTCGGAGGCGTCCGCGACGGCCTCGGAGAGCAGCGACAGCGCGCCGACCGGGGTCTTCAGCTCGTGCGAGACGTTGGCCACGAAGTCGCGGCGGATCGCCTCGATCCGGCGGCGCTCGGTCAGGTCCTCGACCAGGACGAGGACCAGGCGGGAGCCCAGCGGCGCGACCCGGACCGAGACGGCGAGCGGCTCGGCGGTCCGGGCGGCTCCGCCGGGGCGGGGCAGCTCCAGGTCGACCTGGCGGATCTCGCCGTCCCGCCGGGTCGCCCGGGCGAGCGACAGCATCTGCTCGACGGCCATCGCGCCACCGCGCACCAGCCCCATCGCGTACGCGGCGGAGCTGGCCTTCACCACCTCGTCGCCCTCGCCCAGCACGATCGCGCAGGAGCGCAGCACCGAGAGCACGGTGTCCACGCCGGGTGGGAGGGCAGGCTCCTGGGCCGGGGCGGGGCCCGGTCCGGTCTTGCTGCTGCCACTGCCGCTGCCGCGTGCCTGCTCGCGCTCACTCCAGCGGAAGGCGATGGCGGCCGTGAGGCCGACGCCGAGCCCGGCTATGGCGCAGGCAGCGGCGGCGGCCACGTTCACGTCCATACGGTCAGCGTAAGCGGTCGACGGGAGCGCTCCGTAAGGGTGCGATCAAGGCATCGGCCGGACGTTGCCGAGAATTCACCTTCAGGCTGCTGTCGGTTCACCACGGGGGCCGTGCGTGGTCGCCCGAACGGATCAGTCTTGGCCGTGCAAGCCCGTGTGGGCGGTGACGCGGCTACCATTCGCGCCACCAGCAGCGGCCGTCCCCTGCCCGGCACGTCCGGTGGAGGGGCGAACCGGTCGGCACCGCCACCGACACAGGTCCTGGAAGGAATGAACGCATGCGCGACGCGTACCACGAGGAACTCGACTCGATCAGCGACGGCCTGATCGAGATGGCCCGGCTGGTCGGCTCGGCGATGGGCCGTGCCACCACCGCGCTGCTCGACGCCGACCTCGCGCTGGCCGAGGGCGTCATCGCGGCGGACAACAAGATCAACGACATGCACCACGAGCTGGAGAACCGGGCCATCGACCTGCTGGCCCGCCAGCAGCCGGTCGCCACCGACCTGCGCATCGTGGTCACCTCGCTGCGGATGAGCGCCGACCTGGAGCGCTGCGGCGACCTCGCCCGGCACGTCGCCAAGGTGGCGCGGATGCGGTACCCCGAGACCGCGGTGCCCAACGACCTGCACCCGATCGTCCTGGAGATGGGCCAGCTCGCCCAGCGCCTGGTGGCCAAGGCCGGCCTGGTCATCGCCACCAAGGACGTGGACAAGGCGCTGGAGATGGAGCGCGACGACGACGCCATCGACACGCTGCACCGCGAGCTCTTCTCGCACCTGCTGGACGACCGCTGGCAGCACGGCATCGAGACCGCGGTGGACGTCACCCTGGTCGGCCGCTACTACGAGCGCTTCGCGGACCACGCGGTGTCGGTGGCCAAGCGCGTGGTCTACCTGGTGACCGGCGAGCACGTGAACGACTTCGTGGCGGGCAGCGAGCCCGCCGCGGTCGCGGAGTAGCGGCGCAGGCCGGGGAACGGCGGGGACCGGCGGGACGTGCCGGTCGGGGCCGGTGGGGGCGCACGCGCTGGCGGGCGCCCCGCCCCCGCGCGGCCCCCGCGCGCCCGTTGACGCCCCGTCACGCCGCGGCTTCACTCGTGTCGTAGGCGCACCTTCGGTGTGCCAGAACGAGGAGGCTCCAGCGCCATGAAGGCAATCACCACGCCCAGCACCCCCTCCGCCCGCACCGACACCCCGCCCGCCGCGACCCGGCTCCCGATCCTCGCCGCGGGCTGCGGCTGCGGCCCCGGCTGCGGCTGCGGCTGCCAGTCGGGCGCGCCCTGCCAGTGCGGCGGCGCCACCGGCGACTGCTGCGGCGGCCACTGATCCGGCCCGCCCCCGGAACCACGACGGCCCCTCATCCGCGCTGTGTGCGCAGGTGAGGGGCCGTTTCGCCGAAGCGGTTACTTCTTGCCCTGGGTCTGAACTATCGATTTTCCGGCAGTGCTCACAGGGCTCTGACCAGGCATCGAGTCGTCGACGCCTGTCATCCTTGGCCACCATTGGCCGCCGCTGGACGGCCCACAGACGGCCCGAGATCGGCCCCCGGCCCTACACGCCACCAGGGCGGCTGAGCGCGTTCAGGTGCTCCAGGTACGCCTGCGTCGCAGGCTCGCCGGCATAGTCCCGGTTAACCACGGTCGCCAGCTCTCGACTCACCGCGAGCAGGGACGGAAGCGACTGCCGCTCGCCCCGGAGGGCCCACTCCCCATAGTTCACGGCTCCCTCCAAGTCGCCCTCGCGGGCGGCGACCACACCCAGGGTGAGCCGTGCCTCGGCAATGCGCATCGGGGACCGCTCGGTGCCGTCGTAGTCGGTGCCAGCCCGGATGACCTCCTCGGCTAGGGTCCGGGCGAGTCGGTTCTCACCGAGCATCCGGTAGCAGTCCATCGCGTAGAAGTCGTACTTCGCCGGATCCACCACGAAGTGGTTGTCCAGGTTCTCCGGGTAGGGCATGCCTTCAAGCAACCGGCGGCCTCGGTCGAGGGAGACCTCGGCCTGTCGCCGGTCACCAAGCCTGGCCCATGCCTTGGCCTCCTGCGCGGCGAGCTGGACGGCCACGCCCTGGTGGGCGGCGGTCTCCTCACCTGCCTTCGCGGCGGCGAGCACGCCGCGGTAATCGCCCGTTGTGATGGCGAACCAGGCCCGCATCTCGTGAGCCCATCCCTGGATGGCCGCGTGCTCGGCCTCAGCCCCGAGCGACAGCGCCGCCCTCCGCGTGGACTCGGCCGCTCGCCGGTCCCCCATGTCGTACTCGACGCAGCCCACCAGGAGCGCGAGCCAGCCCGCCAGCGTCAGTACCTCGCGGTGCTGAGCGAGGGTGAGTCGCTGCGACTGGAGCCCGACGACCCGCTTGAGCCACTGCCGCCCCTCTATTGCCAGTTGGCCGCTCGGCAGCAGGGCGTACTCCGAGCACAGCCGGTCCGTGGTGATGCGCAGCGCGTCCATCGTGGCGTTGTCCACGTCGGATGCCTGGAGGCGGCTGAGAATGTCGAGCGTCTCCATGCCGCTTGCTGCCGCGATCTCGGCGTTCCCGTCCCGCCGGCCAGCCACCGGGAACAGCGCGTGCGTGACGGTGCCGAACGTAGCCGCGATGAGCGGCTGATAGAAGTCGCTCGGCACGATCTCGCCCGACTCCCAGCGCTTCCACTGCCGGAGCATGCTCGCGTCCGCCGGAAGCTCCTTCGGCGAGTGGGCCCGCAGGGCCTTCACCGCGTCCGGCTGACTCCAACCCCGCGCATCACGCTCAGCCGTCATCCGCCGCGCCCATGCAGGCCTGTCCGTGCTCATGGTGCCCTCCCTATGGGGTGGTGCGTCATCTGAGTCTGGCACTGCAAAACGCCTGGACAGGAGGGGGTGACAGGCCAGTGACACCGGTGATGTCACCAGCGAGCCACCCCGTGTGTCACTGGTCGAACACGCGTAGCTACCCGATGGTTAGTCAGGAACGGACGACAGTCCCACCAGCTTCTCCAGCTCAGCCACCCGGGCCGATAGCTGGTCTACAACGGAGGTGAGATGTTCCACCTGGCCCTGAACGTCGGCTGCGGACGGCGCAGGTGCACCGGAGCCAAGCGCCGCCACGTTGGCGTCACTTCGCACGAACGTGCCGCGACCCGGGGTCGCCACGATCAGACCTTCCTCACGGAGAATCCGCAGGCCGCTGTGCACGGTCATCTCTGCGAGGCCGAATCGCTCGGCAAGCCTTTTCACCGATGGCAGCTTCGCCCCCGGCTGGTGCTCGCCGGACGCGATCTCCGCCCGAATGGTGTCGGCCACTTGCACGTACGGCGCGCGCTCGTCATGCACAAGAGTCATGCCGCCAGGGTATCCCCCAAACCGCTCTAACACACCTAGGTGAAGTGGCTTGACACCCTAGATCCATCTAGAGCACTCTAGGTGCAGCAAGGAAGCCCCAGCAGCTCGGGAGCGGCGCCCAATCCGCCAAGAAAGACCGCCGCTCCCTGCCCCTCGAAGGGAGTTCCATCATGCACGGAACGGTCATCTCGACACGAGTCGCCATCGCGCCGTCCTCGGCGTTCGAGGCCCCCGCCGGCGCGCTGTCGGTCGTGGACCGGCGTCGCCCCGGCCAGCGGTACCCGCGTGTCGCGGTACGGGGGCTGGAGCTGAACCGGCTCCAGGTCGCCACCGCCATGCTCGAACTGAGCGACCACATCGGCTACAAGCCGTCGGTGGCGCACTTGTCCTCGGTGCTGGACTGGGCGGTGGAGGCGTACGGCCTGGACGGCCTGAACAGCGCCGCCCGGGACATGCTCCACCTGTCGGTGGCGGAGGACCACAACCTGGACGTGGCGATGGCCTGGCTCCACGCCCACACCCTGGTGACCTCGTTCTGGTACACCAACGCCGAGTCCCGGCTGATGACTCGCTGGGAGCGCGCGGTGGCGCTGCACCTGGCCGGTGAGGACCTGCTGCCGCGCCGCCTGCTGGCCGACTACTACGCCGCCAAGACTCCGGCCGCCGAGCTGTCGGCGCTGGTCGCTCACGGCGCCTCGCTGGTACCGGTCGCCGAGCTGGAGGATCTGGCGGAGGAGCTGGAGCGCGAGCAGAACCCGTTCATCGACCGCCCGGCCACCGGGGAGGAGCGGGCCCGGCGGGCAGCGTTGAAGGGCGCTCTGCCGGACTACAACCGGCGCCGGTTCTGCCACCACGTCGCCGACATCCACCACCGGATGTTCGAGCTGTCCACGCCGTTGGTGGTCCACTCCGACAGCGGTGAGCGGTTCCTCGGCGCGACCGTGCCGGACTGCCCGGAGATGCACATCCGGCAGGCCGCCGTCTACGCCGCCGGTCGCGCCCACCGCGAGGCCCGGCAGAAGCACGCCACCCTCGCCAGCGAGGCCCAGATCGGGCAGGGAGGGATGCGGGTATGAGCGCTCCCCAGCTTCTGTCACCCGCGCAGCTTCTGTCGAAGCTGGCCGGGTACGGCTCGGACGAACCGTTGAGGGTCAAGGACGTGGCCAAGGCGCTCGGTGTCTCGAACGAGACCGCCTACCGCGAGGTGGCGTCCGGCCGACTGCCGTCCTACCGGGTCGGCACCGGGCGCGGCACGATCCGCATCCCGCGCGACGGCTTCCGGGCCTACCTCAAGGCGCAGGGCATCCCGGTCGCGCTGGCCGCTCTCACCGGCTGACCGACCCTGCTCACGCCGCCCGGTCGGACGCTCACGGCGCACTCACGCGGTCGGGTCGGGCACTCACGGGTGCTCACCGATGCTCACGGGGCGCTCACCGTCCGCAGGCCGTCGCTCATCCGACCCGATCGGCCGGGGCGGGGGCGGAGAAAGCCGCTTACTCCGCCCCCGCCCCGCACCCGGCCGCACCCGCCCCGCGCACCGACTGACCCACCCGCTGGCCGATCCGCAGACGGGACGGTGGCGGCGCGTGGTCGACCGACCGCCCGGCCGACTCCCCTCACGGCAAAGGGCGCTTCTCCGACTTCGCACGGCCCCGTGGACGGTCGCCCTCTGAGCTGCCCCGATCGGCCGTTCCCCGGTGGCGGTAAAGGCCCGGAAGCGTTCCCGGAACGTTCCCGACCAGCCCCGGGCGAAGCCTGCACGGAGAAGCGCAGTTCACCACCCCGACCACCCGGCCGCCGCACCCGACCAACAAGGCCCGCCATGCGCGACCCACCACCCGACCCACGACCCGTCAGGTACCCGACCGACCCGCCCCGGGACCGCCGCAAGGAGAAAGCCGACTCCTCCTTGCAGGGGCCCGACCGATCTGCCGACTGGAGACCCGATCCGTGACCGCAGAACTCGACGTGATTACCCCGACCGAGACCCGACCAACCCGGGCGGCGAACCCGCTCTACGACCCCACCGACGGGCTTGAGCGCCCCGTGCGGCCCGGCCCCGTGCCGGACCCCGAGGTGTTCTGCGGATGGGTCGGGGAGACCGTCCGCGCCCTCGACCCGACCACCGAGGCCGACCCCGTGGGCGTGCTGGTGAACCTGCTGTCGGCCGGCGGGGCAGTCATCGGGCCCGGCCCGTTCCTGTGGATCGGCAACGACCGCCACCCCGCACTCATCTGGGCCCTGACCGTCGGCGCCACCGCCGCCGGACGCAAGGGCGCGGCCAGCAACACCGTGCGCCGCCTGCTCAAGGCCGCCGTGCCGGACTTCGTGTCGGAGAACACCCCGTCCGGGCTGTCGTCCGGCGAGGGCCTGATCGAGGCCGTGCGCGACGGCGACACCGACCCGAAGACCGGCAAGACCAGCGAGGGCGTCACCGACAAGCGCCTGTGGGTGGTGGAGTCGGAGTACGGCATCACCATGGCCCGCGCCCGCCGTGAAGGCTCCAGTCTCGGCGGCGTGCTGCGGCAGGCATGGAACGGCGAAGACCTCGGCGTGATGAACCGCGCCGCCATGCACGCCACGGCCCCGCACATCGCCCTGATCGGCCACATCTCCCCCCGGGAGCTGCGCGCCAAGATGCAGGACAGCGAGCTGGCCGGAGGCACCTACAACCGGTTCCTGCCGGTCTTCGTGCACCGCAACCTGCTGCTGCCCGACGCCGCCGGAGCCTCCGAAGAACTGGTGGGCAACCTCGCCGGAGCGTGGCGCACGGTCTTCACCGAGGCCCGCCGCATCGGCGAGGTCAAGCTCAGCGCGGAAGCCGCCGAACTGTGGCGGAGCGAGGTCTACCCGGCGCTGTCCGGCGGCGAGGACGACGACGGCCCGCTTGCCGAGTTCACCGCCCGCGCCGCCCCCTACGCCAAGCGCACCGCCATGGTCTACGCCCTGCTCGACCACAAGGACACCATCGCCGAGGACCACCTGCGCGCCGCATGGGCCCTCATCCGCTACGCCCGCGCGTCCGCCGCGCACATCCTCGGCCCGGCCGCCACCGGCACCGGAGACCCGAACCTGGACAAGCTCGCCGCCGCCGTGCGCAACGCCGGAGCGGGCGGCCTCACCCAGTCCCAGGTGCAGGTCATGTTCAAGCGCCAGAACGCCACCCAGCGCTCCGAACTGACCGCCCGACTGTGCCGCATGCCCGGCTACGCCGCCGTCCAACTCCCCGGCGACGGCCGCCCCCAGACCGTCTACCTCTACGCCCCGGCCGACTGACCGGCGGTCCGGAAAGCCCGGAAAGGTCGCAAAGCCACCTGACCAGGCAAAACGCGCGGCGGAAAGTGTTCCGCGATGGTCCGGAAAGCCCCCGGCCCCACCCTTCGCGGACCCCTTTCCAGACCATCCCGGACCACTTTCCGCCACCCAAAACCCCAGGTCACAGGGCTTTACGACCTTTCCGACCTTTCCGGACCACCCCAGAACGGAGACCACCCCATGACCAGCACCCCGAACCCGCCCCGCCCACCCGGCGAACCGGACACCAGCACCCGACCGGCGACCACGCCCCGGGCCCGCTCCCCACCACCGAGCAGCCGCTAACGCTAGCGGCACCCCCTGCTATCGATAGCACCCCCGATAGCACCCAATAGGGCCGCTGACCAGGCCGTTAGCAGATAGCACCCTTCCCCCGCGAAACCCCGGAAACGGCCCCAACCCCGGATTTTCGACGCCCAGCAAAGCCGCTAGCCCGGCCGGCCGCGCTGGCGCCGGCACCCCCCGACGGCACGGCGCTCCGCCCGAAGAACAAGAAGAGCACCAGGGGCAGCGGGGTGCTCCTCTTGCTCTTCACGCGCCGCCAGCCGGGCCCTGACACCCCGCCAGCCGTCAGCGTGGCCCATTACCGACAGCTACCAGTACTGGGTACTGGGGGGCACCCCACTACCCAGTAGAGGCCCCTCCAGGGGCCCGAAACGGCCTCTCCTACTGGGGAATCCCCAGTACCCAGTACCCAGTACGACCACCATCCGTGACGCCCAACGCCTAGCGGGGCCCTCGCTAGACCTAGCGAGGTCGCTAGCGAGCAAAACCCGCCCTGACCAGCCAACTAGCGATCTCAGGCCAGCACCACGCACCACCCCAAAACCGCTCTCAGTGCCCGTCGCACACCACGCCGGTCGCTAGAGCTAGACCCCGGAGCGGCACCCAATCCGCCAAGAAAGACGGCCGCTCCCCGTCCCTCGAAGTGAGGAGAGCCCCACCCCATGACCAGCCGCCAGCGGCCCAGCACCGCCCGACTGATCGAGCCGGGCCAGCCCCCGGCTGCGCTCGCCCTGCCGCAGCGCTACCTCAGCCCGGAAGACGTCGCCGCGCTCTTCGGCGTCCCCCTGGAGACCGTCTACCAGTGGCGACGCAAGCGCACCGGCCCGCCCGGCTTCCGCGTCGGCCGGCACCTGCGCTTCGACCCCAACGCCGTCGCCCAGTGGGTAGCAGACCAGACCGGAGAGGCGGCCTGACCATGGCAGGACACATCCAGGACCGCTGGTACAAGACCGAGGCCAGCGCCGACGGCAAGCCGCGCAGGGTGAAGACCGACCGCCACGGCGTCGGCATGCGCTACCGGGCCCGGTACATCGCGCCGGACGGAAGCGAGCGCAGCAAGTCCTTCCCGGACCGCCAGAAACGGTTGGCGGAGGAGTGGCTGGCCAGGATCGAGGCGGACATGTCGCGAGGCCAGTACCTCGACCCGGCGGCGGCGAAGACCACGTTCCAGGAGTACGCGGAGAAGTGGCTGGAGAGCCAGACCAGCGACCCCAACACGCAGGCGTCCATGCAGTCGCAGCTGCGGCGGCACGCCTTCCCGAAGATCGGGCCCCGTCCGCTCGGGTCGTTCCAGCCTGGCCACATTCGGGAGTTCGTCGGCCAGCTGGAGACCTCGGGTCTCTCCGGCTCGTACGCCCGGGTCATCTTCTCCAATGTGCGGGCCGTGCTGAGCGCGGCCGTGGACGACGGCTTCCTGCCCCGGAACCCGTGCGCCGCGCAGACCGTGCGCCCGCCGGTGGTCGGCTCCAGGCGGGTCGTGCCGTGGGAACCCGATCGGGTCTTTGCAGTCCGGGAAGCCATGACCGAGCGGTACCGGACGACGGTCGACGTGGGCGCTGGCTGCGGGCTGCGGCAGGGCGAGATCCTGGGCCTGGCCGTGGACGCGCTCGACTTCGACGCCAGCACGATGCATGTCACGCAGCAGCTCAAGCTCAGCCGGAGCAAGCCCGTGTTCGCGCCGCCGAAGGGCGGGACGCTGCGGAGCGTGCCACTCCCTCGACCGGTGGCCGACGCGCTCCAGGCCCACATGGAGCGGTTCCCGCCGGTGGAGATCACGCTGCCGTGGATGAAGCTCGGCGGACCGCCCATCACCAAGCGCCTGCTCTTCACCAGCACGTCCGACTCGATCGTCTGGCGCGGCATGCTCAACGAGGACCACTGGAAGCCCGCGCTGGCTGCCGCTGGAGTCATCCCGCCCCGGGCCAAGGGTGAGTCCTACGCATCCGCCCGGGAGCACGGGATGCACGCGCTCCGGCACTTCTTCGCCTCGGTCCTGCTGGACGCCGGAGAGAGCATCAAGGCGGTCAGCGAGTACCTGGGCCATGCCGACCCGGGGCTGACGCTGCGGGTCTACGCCCACCTGATGCCGGACAGCAGGCACCGGGCCCGGAAGGCGATGGAAGAGGTCTTCAAGGCTCAAGATCACAAGGGCTGACGGCCCACAGACGGCCCCGGAACCACGACGGCCCCTCATCCGCGCTGTGTGCGCAGGTGAGGGGCCGTTTCGCCGAAGCGGTTACTTCTTGCCCTGGTTCTTGACCGCCTCGATGGCGGCGGCGGCGGCCTCCGGGTCGAGGTAGCGGCCACCCGGGTTGACCGGCTTGAAGTCGGCGTCGAGCTCGTAGACGAGCGGGATGCCGGTCGGGATGTTGAGGCCCGCGATGTCGGCGTCGGAGATGCCGTCGAGGTGCTTCACCAGGGCGCGGAGGCTGTTGCCGTGCGCGGTGACCAGGACGGTGTTGCCGGCGGCCAGGTCCGGGACGATCGCGTCGTACCAGTACGGCAGCATGCGCTCGACGACGTCCTTGAGGCACTCGGTGCGCGGCCGCATCTCGGACGGGATCTCGCCGTAGCGCGGGTCGCCGGCCTGCGAGTACTCGTTGTCGTCGGCCAGGACCGGCGGCGGGGTGTCGTACGAGCGGCGCCAGAGCTGGAACTGCTCCTCGCCGAACTCGGCCAGGGTCTGGGCCTTGTCCTTGCCCTGGAGCGCACCGTAGTGGCGCTCGTTCAGGCGCCAGCTGCGGCGGACCGGGATCCAGTGGCGGTCGGCCTTGTCCAGGGCGATCTGCGAGGTGCGGATCGCGCGGCGCAGCAGGGAGGTGTGCACCACATCGGGCAGCAGGCCCTCGGAGAGGAGCAGTTCGCCGCCGCGGGCGGCTTCCTTCTCGCCCTTCTCGTTGAGGTCGACGTCGACCCAGCCGGTGAAGAGGTTCTTCTGGTTCCACTGGCTCTCGCCGTGGCGGAGCAGGATGAGTCGGTAGGTCGTGTCAGCCATGGCGCCCAGCTTAATGGCACCGAAAATGCGCTGGCCGGGCGGAGGGCGGCTGGGTAATGTGTGCGCGTCGCCACCACCACTTACAGTCCTGCTGAGCGGTCCTGCCCACCGCGCTCAGCGGGCGGTTACTGTCCAGGAGCCGCGCATGCCTGCGTCCGTCCGCCTCCGAACCGCCCTCACGGAGACCGTCGGCGGGCTGCCCCGCGCGTTCTGGTGGCTGTGGGCGAGCACCCTGGTCAACCGGCTCGGCGGCTTCGTCGTCACCTTCCTCTCCCTCTACCTGACCGCCGAGCGCGGCTACTCGCCCGCGTACGCGGGTCTGGTCGCGGCGCTCTTCGGTCTGGGCGCGGCGATCTCCGCGGTGGGCGCGGGCGTGCTCACCGACCGGCTCGGACGCCGGCCCACCCTGCTGGCGGCCCAGCTGGCGACGGCGGTCTGCACCGCGGTGCTGGGCTTCACCGACGGGCCGGTGGCCATCGCGGTGGTGGCGTTCCTGACCGGTCTGGCGAACAACGCCTCCCGGCCCGCCATCTCGGCGATCATCGCGGACCTGGTGCCGGCCGCCGACCGGGTGCGCGCCTTCTCGCTCAACTACTGGGCGATCAACCTGGGCTTCGGTGTCTCCGCCGCGGCGGCCGGACTGATCGCCACCCACGGCTACCTCACGCTCTTCCTGCTGGACGCGCTCTCCACCGTGCTCTGCGCGGTGCTGGTGTTCGTCAAGATCCCGGAGACCCGGCCGGAGCGGACCGCCGCCACCGGGTCCGAGCCGCGGGTCGGGCTGGGCACGGTCTTCCGGGACGGCCCGTTCATGGCCGTGGTCGGCGTCAACCTGCTGCTCGCCCTGGTCTTCCAGCAGGGGTCCACCACGCTCGCCGTCGACATGGGCCGGCACGGAATCTCGACCACCATGTTCGGCCTGGTGGCGAGCCTCAACGGGCTGATGATCGTCCTGCTGCAGATCCCGCTCACCCGGCTGACCGAGGGCCGCAGCCGCAGTGCGCTGCTGGTCGCGAGCGCGCTGCTGATCGGGTGGGGCTTCGGCCTGACCGCGGTGGCCGGCAGCTCGGCCGCGCTCTACGCGGTCACCGTCGCGGTCTGGACGGTCGGCGAGATCATCAACGCGCCGACCATGATGGGCCTGGTCGCGGAGCTCTCCCCGGCCCAGGCGCGCGGCCGCTACCAGGGCGTCTACTCGCTCTCCTGGTCGCTGGCGTCCTTCTTCGGCCCGGCCGCCGGCGGCCTGCTGCTCCAGTACGCGGGCAGTGCGGTGACCTGGGGCTCCTGCGCGGTCGCCGGTACGCTCGCCGCCGCGGTCTTCCCGCTGATCGGCCGCCGCCGCGCCGCTGCCGGCTCCCCCACCGACAGCCCGGCCGACGCCCCGGCCGATTCCACAGCCGTCGCCCGCCCGGCGGACGCGGCGGCGGTCACCCCGTAGCGCGACGCGTGGCTCAGCGGGTCCGGTCCGTCAGACGTCGCTCTGGCGGACCCGGATCCAGGCATCGTGGTCGAGCTGGACGATCTCCTCGAACTCGGCGTACAGCCCGTCGACCTCGGCCGGATCCGGTGCCACCCCGCCGAGCCGGGCACGGTGGTAGGCGATGGTCCGCTGAAGGACGGTCAGCCGGTGGACGGTGTCGGAGCGCTGGATCCAGAGCGTGCGGTGGGAGAAGAACGCGCCCCAGGCCGCCAGCACGGTGACCAGGGCGCCGAGCGCCAGCGCGACGTCGGCCAGCCAGGAGGCGACCGGCCCGTCGGCCCTGAGGCCGAGCAGCACGGTGATCATCGCCGAGAGCGTGACCGTGGCCATCTGCAGGCCGAACGCCCGCCGCCGGTCCCAGTCGCGGCGGCGCTTGCGGTCGGCCAACTCGTCGGCGACCACCTGTTCCACGTGGTCCAACTGGCGTTCCCCGGTCGCCTGTCCCGCCGCCTCGTCCATCTCCGCCCTCCCCTGGCTCCGCGCCATCCAAGCAGAGCCGGGGCGGGGGCGCGACGGTTTCGGAGCGCTCGGCCGGTCCCCGATCGGTCCCGGGACAGTCCCGGGTCAGTCCCCGGTCGGGACGGTGTCGGGGGCGGTGTCGGGGGCGGTGTCGGGGGCGGCGGGCTCGGCCGGGGCGGCGAGGTGGGCGAAGGCCTCCAGGTTGCGGGTGGACTCGCCGCGCTTGGTGCGCCACTCCCACTCCCGCCGGATCGCGGTGGCGAAGCCCAGCTCCAGCAGGGTGTTGAACGGCTCGTCGGCGTTCTGCAGCACGGTGCCGAGCAGCCGGTCGACCGACTCCGCGGTGAGCGCCTCCAGCGGCAGGCGGCCGGCCAGGTAGACGTCGCCGAGCCGGTCGACGGCGTACGCGACGCCGTACAGCCGGGTGTTGCGCTCCAGCAGCCAGCGGTAGACGCCCTCGTGGTTCTCGTCCGGGCGGCGGATGACGAACGCGTTCACGGAGAGGGTGTGGTCGCCGATCCGCAGCGCACAGGTGGTCGACAGCTTCCGGGTGCCGGGGAGCGTGGCGACCAGCGTGTACGGGTCGGTGACGGCCGGCTCCCAGGCCACGCCGGCCTCGTCGAGTGCGGCGCGCAGGTGGGCGAGTGCAGCGTCCTTGTCAGCCATGGCGTACACGCTACGCGCGAGTAGCCCCCGGCGGGCAGCGGGCACCCCGGGTGGGGTGCCCGCTGCGCGTCAGGCCAGGCGGCGCCGGGCGCCGCCGCGGGCGGCGAGCGCACCGGCGTACACGTCGGCGGTGGTGGCGGCGGAGGCGGACCAGCCGAACGCCGCGGCGTGCCGGGCGGCGGCCGCGCCGTACCGGGCGACCAGGGCCGGGTCGGTGACGTACGCCTCCAGCGCGTGCGCCCAGGCGTCCGGGTCGTGGCCGTCCACCAGGGTGCCGGTCACGCCGCCCTGGACCGCGACCGGCAGGCCGCCGACCGCGGCGGCCACCACCGGGGTGCCGCAGGCCTGGGCCTCCAGCGCGACCAGGCCGAAGGACTCGCTGTGCGAGGGCATGACCAGCGCCGTCGCCGCGCGGTACCACTCGGCGAGCCGGGCCTGGCCGACCGGCGGGTGGAAGCGCACCACGTCGGCGATGCCGAGCTGGGCGGCCAGCTTGTGCAGGCTCTCGGGGCGGGCCAGACCGCTGCCGGACGGACCGCCGACCACCGGGACGACCAGCCGCTCGCGCAGCTCGGGGCGCCGCTCCAGCAGCCGGGCGACGGCCTTGAGCAGCACGTCCGGCGCCTTCAGGGGCTGTATCCGGCCGGCGAAGAGCAGCACCGCGGCGTCCTGCGGGAGGCCGAGCCGGGCCCGGGCGGCCGCCCGGTCGCCGGGCCGGAAGACCTCCAGGTTGACGCCCGGGTGGACGACGGCCAGCTGCTCGGGCCTGGCCCCGTAGTGGAAGGCGAGCTCGGCGGCCTCCTCCGCGGTGTTGGCGATCAGCCGGTCGGCCGCCTCGACCACCTGGGTCTCGCCGATCACGCGGGCGGCGGGCTCGGGGGTGTCGCCCTCGGCCAGGGCGGCGTTCTTCACCTTGGCCATGGTGTGCATGGTGTGCACCAGCGGGACGCCCCAGCGCTCGGCCGCCAGCCAGCCGACGTGGCCGGACAGCCAGTAGTGCGAGTGGACCAGG
Source organism: Kitasatospora cinereorecta (assembly GCF_024172095.1). Lineage (GTDB taxonomy): Bacteria > Actinomycetota > Actinomycetes > Streptomycetales > Streptomycetaceae > Kitasatospora > Kitasatospora cinereorecta. The sequence goes on from NZ_JAMZDX010000006.1 coordinate 39,481, forward strand.
TCGTAGTGGCCGGGCCGGTGGCCGGCCTCGGTGCGCAGCACCGCGTGGGTGAAGGCGCACAGCTGGGCCGGCAGGTCCTCCTTGAGCAGCCCCTCGAACGGGCCGGCGGTGACGTGCCGGACCAGCACGCCGGGGGCCAGCTCCACGGTCGGCGCGTCGTCCGAGCTGATCGCCCGGGTGAACACCTCGACCTCGATGTCGAGCGCGGCCAGCCGCTTGGCCAGCTCCACGATGTACACGTTCATGCCGCCGGCGTCGCCCGTGCCGGGCTGGTGCAGCGGCGAGGTGTGCACGCTGAGCATCGCGATCCGGCGCGGGCGGCGCCGGCCGCCGACGAGGGCGTGCAGGCGGCCACGGGTGGGGGGCACGGCGAGCCGGTCACGGCGGGCCGTCCGGACGAGGTGCTGGGTCACCTGGTTGTAGCCTCTCTTGCTCCCGGTCGGTGCGGCGCGGTGCCGGTGCCCGGGTGGTGCCGGTGGTGCCGGTCGTGCCGCCGCCCGCGGCGTGGGGGCTGCGGGCGGACAAACGTCAAGTGTGCCAACCGAGACCTCCCGACCGCGTATTCCCGTCTCAGCCCCTGAGACCGGGAGGGCCGGATTGCGTACCCTTTCCGGCATGGCCGCCCCCGACACCCCGCCGAGCCGCGCCCGCGCCCGCGCCACCCGCCCGGTCGGGACGATCACCCGCGGCACCACCAACACCAACCGGCTCCGCCGGATGGACCGCTGGATCGCCCACACGCTGGCCCGGCCGCTGCGCGCCGCCGAGCGGCCCCCGGTCGCGGTCGACCTGGGCTACGGCGCGGCGCCGTGGACCGCGGTGGAGCTGTCGGCGCGGCTGCGCACGGTCCGGCCGGACGTCCGGGTGGTCGGCATCGAGATCGACCCGGCCCGGGTGGCCGCCGCCCTGCCGTACGCCGAGGAGCCGGTGCTGACCTTCCGGCGCGGCGGGTTCGAGGTACCGCTGGACGGCGCCCGGGCCCAGCTGATCCGGGCCGCGAACGTGCTGCGCCAGTACGACGAGGAGCAGGTCGCCGAGGTGTGGGAGCGGCTGTGCGCGCGGCTGGCGCCGGACGGACTGCTGGTGGAGGGCACCTGCGACGAGATCGGGCGGCGGCACGTCTGGGTGGCGCTCGGGCCCGAGGGTCCGCGCACGGTGACCTTCGCGGCCCGGCTGGGCAGCCTGGGCCGCCCGTCCGACCTGGCCGAACGGCTGCCGAAGGCGCTGATCCACCACAACGTGCCGGGGCGGCCGGTGCACCGCTTCCTGGCCGACTTCGACCGGGCCTGGGCGGCGGCGGCGCCGTTCGCGGCGTTCGGCGCCCGGCAGCGCTGGGCGGCCGCCTGCGCGGCGCTGGCCGCGGACTGGCCGCTGGTGGACGCCCGGGGCCGGCGGCGGCAGGGCGAGGTCACGGTGGCCTGGTCGGCGCTGGCCCCGCGCTGACGCCTCCGCCGGGCCGGTCCCTGCACTCGTTCCGACTTCGCGTGCGGTTGGCACGTTTCACTCGAACGAGTTATCGAATACCTCTGGCGTGTTGACGCCCCGTCACGCCACCATGGGAACGGTCGCACGAGCCGTCGCACGCATCACGTGAACGTCCGTCAGCTCCGCTGCTGCCGCTGCACCTCGCGCCAGACCTGTTCGAACGTCCCGTACGCCTCCGCTCCGAAGAGCACGAACCGCACCTCGTCCAGCCCGGCCACCACCTGAGAGCCGGTCACGGTCGTGAGGGCGATGCGCGCCGCGTCCTCCAACGGCCAACCGAAGATCCCGGCCGAGATCGCCGGGAACGCCACCGTCCGAGCACCCAGTTCCGCTGCCACCCGCAGCGACTCCCGATAGCAGGAGGCCAGCAGACCGGCCCGCTCCGCATAGTCGCCCGCCGAGTAGACCGGCCCCACGGTGTGCACCACCCACCGGGCCGGCAGCCTGCCCGCCCTGGTGGCCACGGCCCGGCCGGTGGGCAGCCCCTTGCCGTAGTGCGAGGCGCGCAGCTTCCGGCAGTCCTCGAGGATCTCCGGACCGCCGCGCCGGTGGATCGCACCGTCCACCCCTCCGCCGCCGAGCAGGCTCGAATTCGCGGCGTTCACCACCACGTCCACCTGCTGATCCGTGATGTCACCCTGCACCAGCGTGATCTGCGTCACCGCTCCGACCTCCTGTCAGCACCGACCCGTGCGTTGCCAAACGTCACCAAACAACCGACCAAGAGCGTGGCAATAACCACAGAGGCGGCGCTCGGTCCGAGAAATCCCCGGAGATCACGTTATGGTCGCGAGAAGCTCCCCGACCAGCAGCGCCAGGCGGGCACTGCACGCCGACACCAGCCGTTGGCCTGTCGGGGAAAGGAAGGACCGACCAATGCCCGCAACGGGAGAGGGACGGGCAGCGGCCGCAGGTACCGCCGTGGCCGGCGCCGGCACCGCCGGAAATGCCGCCACCGCCGTGCACGGCGCCAAGCGCGCTGCCGGCACGCACCCCCGTTCCGACGCGACCGCCGGCTCGAACAGTGGCACCGCCCCGGGCCACGACATCAGCGCCGTGGACGCTCCGAGCGCTCCGGTGGCTCCGGGCACCGCGAGCGCCGCCGGCCCGATCGCCGCCGACCCCGGCGCCGGTGGCCCCGGCGCCCCCGCATCGAACAACCGCACGTCGAGGACCGGCCGGACGGGCGGCCCGACCAGCTGCGCCGGCTCCGGCCCCGAGGCCCCCATGCCCATACCGCACCCGCGCTCCACCCTGAGCACCCGCACCCCGGCTCCCCCGCACCCCGGCCCGTCGGGCGCGCCCGTTCCGACCACCGCGACCGGCCTGACCGGTCCGGCGGGCGGGGTCGGCGCGCCCGACCGCCTGCTGGTGATCGAGGCCGGCGACGGCGCCGCCGAGCGGTACGAGGCGATGCTGGCCGAGAGCGGCACCCGGGTGGAGCTGCACCGGGCGGCCGGTGTCCGCCACGCCGTCTCCCTGCTGCCGCCCGCCCCCGGCACCGGCCGCCGCGGTCCGCACCACCTGGACGTGAACTGCGTCCTGCTGGAGCTCGGCACCCCCGCCGACCTGCCGTCCGGCTCCGACGGCCTGGACGGGCTGCGCGAGCTGCTGCGGCGCGCCCCGCACACCGCGGTCGTAGTGCTCACCGACGCCGCCGGGGCCGAGCTGGGCGCCGCGGCCGTCGCGGCGGGCGCCCAGGACTTCCTGATCCGCCAGGAGACCGACGGCCCGCTGCTGGCCCGCGCGCTGCGGTACGCGGTCGAGCGCAAGCGCGCCGACGAGTCGCAGCGCCGTCTGGTCGAGGCCGAGCTGCGCGGCCAGGAGAACGCCCGCCTCCAGCGCCACCTGCTGCCCACCCCGCTGCTCGACGGCGCCGGGCTGGCCTTCACCCGGCGCTACCGCCCCGGCCGCCGCCGGGCGCTGCTCGGCGGCGACTTCTACGACGCGGTCCGGACCAAGGACGGCACGGTCCACGTGGTGATCGGCGACGTCTGCGGCCACGGCCCGGACGAGGCCGCGCTCGGGGTCGCGCTGCGGATAGCGTGGCGGACGCTGGTCTTCGCCGGCCTCAGCGGCCCGGAGCTGCTCACCACCCTCCAGCACGTGCTGGAGCACGAGCGGCGCAGCGACGAGATCTTCGCCACGCTGTGCATGCTGGTGCTGGCCCCGCCCGCTCCGGAGGGCACGCCGCACGGCGGGCACGTCGACCGGGCCGAGCTGTACCTGGCCGGCCACCCCGCCCCGCTGCTGCTCGGTCCCGAGGGTCGGCCCCAGCTGCTGCCCGCCGAGCAGGCCGGTCCGGCGCTCGGGCTGATCCCGTGCGACGCCAGCCACGGCGCCTGGCCCGCCCTCCGCCTGGAGCTGCGGCCCGGCTGGCGGCTGATGCTGTACACCGACGGGCTGGTCGAGGGCCGGGTCGGGGCCGGCTCCCGGCGGCTGGGTCAGGACGGTCTGATCGACCTGATCGCCGACCACCAGGCCGGCGGCCTGACCCGGGGCCGGCTGGTGGACAGCGCCATCGCCGAGGTCGAGGAGTTGAACGGCGGCGCGCTGGCCGACGACGTCGCGGTGCTGCTGCTGGAGCGCAACCCGGTTCCGCTGATCATGGGCTGACCGGAGACCGAGCACGACAGGTCGAGGGCGGCACCCCCGTGCGGGGTGCCGCCCTCGGCCGTTCGATCGGATCGGTGACGTCGCGTCACCAGGGCCCGTACGGGCCGATGTTCCGGTTGTTGTCGCCGCGCCCGCGGCCGTCGGTCAGCTGCTTGATCGCCGGGCGGACGTCGACCACGTAGACGATCGCGGCGACCAGTCCGATCAGCGTGATGAACCCGGTGATCGGGTTTGCCCCGAACAGCAGGTCCAGGCCGAGCGCCAGGCCGAGGATGATCAGCCAGAACTGCTTGGTCTTCTTGTCCGCCGCCCGGTACGCGTCCTCGCGGCGCGTCGCGGCGTCCACGAAGGCGAACGCCTTGAAACCGATGATCGCGGTGGCGATCCACCAGAACGGATTCAGGACGTCGAAGTACAGGATCTGCACTGCGTTCTCCTCACTGCGGCTTCCGGACCTCACCATCCATCGTGGCACGGCGCGCCGCGCATGCCCGGGTGAACGTGCCGGACGGTCGTCCGGTGCCCGCCGCTCCGGGGCGGCCGTGCCGGGGGATGGTCACTCCTTGGGGGCGGTGCTCTTCCGTGCGCGGCCGGCCTTCTTCGCCGGGGCGGGCGCGTCCTCGGCGACCGGCTCCTGGGCGACCGACTCGTCCGCCGCGTCCTCGCCCGTGAGGTCCACGACCACCTCGGCCACCTCGACCTCGGCGACCGGGGTCTCGTCGGCCCGGCCCTTGTCCGCGGCGGTGTCCACCACGGTCCGGCCGCGGACGGCCAGCTCGTCGTAGACCTCCTTGGCCTTGACCGCGAACTCCAGCGCGCGGCCGACCTGCTGCATGGCGAGCTCCTGCGCCTTCGCCTGCAGCACCTTCACGTCGGTGGGCAGCGCGCCGACCGACTCGGTCACCTTCGCCTGCGCCGCCACCAGTCGGCTGCCCGCCTCCTGCAGCGCGGCGGCGGCCCGCTCCTGGGTGCCCCGGCGGTCGGCGGTCAGCGCCTCCACCCGGCCCGGCACCTCGCGCAGCTTCTCGTACGCCAGGTCGCTTGCGCCGGCCAGCGCGTACAGCGGGGTCGGGTCGCTCAGGGTCTTCTTGATGTCGTCGGCGATCGCCATGTCCAGGTCCTCCCGGTCGGGGTCGACGGGCCGGCAGCGCGGGTCCGTCGGGTGTGGGTGCGTGGGTCAGCCGTGGGCGGCGTCCGGCGCCGGGGGCGCGTCGTCCGCCCGGCCGTCGCGGCTCTCCGGGTTCTCCCGGTTCTCCTTGAGAAAGGCCTCGTACACCGCGAGCAGCGCCTGCTTCTGCCGCTCGCCGATCAGCGGGTCCGCCAGGATGGCGGCCCGCAACCCGGGCCCCTCCTCCTGCCGCTCTTCGAGGATCCCGGCCTGCACGTACAGCGTCTCGGCGGAGATCCGCAGCGCCTTGGCGATCTGCTGGAGGATCTCCGCGCTCGGCTTGCGCAGCCCGCGCTCGATCTGGCTCAGGTACGGGTTGGAGACGCCGGCCGCGTCCGCGAGCTGGCGCAACGAGTACTGCGCGTTGCGGCGCTGCTCGCGGATGTACTCGCCCAGTGAGCCGACGTTCAGTGAGGCCATGTCCCCAGCCTGCCCCACCGTGCTTGCAATTGCAAGCAGGGTGCTAACAGCTGCAATCACCGTGTCGGGCCGCGACCGCTACAACGGACGCGCACCCGGCGGACGGGCGGCGGAGGATGGAAAGGCGCCGGTGTCCATCGGCGACCTTCCCGTTCGTCGTACTTGTGTCCGACCGAACCGAGGAGGATGCGATGCGCTATCTGCTGATCATCTGCACGGACGAGAACACCACCGGCGCGCTCGGCCCCGAGGAGGGCGCGGCCATGCTGGCCGACTACACCGCGTTCGGCGAGGAGATGGGACGCCGGGGCGTGCTGCTCGGCGGCGAGCGGCTGCGCCCGACCTCCGACGCCACCACCGTCCGGGTCCGCCAGGACGAGGTGCTGGTGGCCGACGGCCCGTTCGCCGAGACCAAGGAGCAGGTCGGCGGCTACTACCTGGTCGACTGCAAGGACCTGGACGAGGCGATCGAGGTCGCGTCCCGGATTCCCGGGGCACGGCACGGGACGATCGAGGTGAGGCCGATCTGGGAGCGCTAGACGAACGCGCCGAGGACGCCGTCGCGGCGGTCTTCCGCGCCGAGTGGGGCCGGATCGTCGCCACCCTGATCCGGGTGACCGGCGACTGGGACCTCGCGGAGGAGTGCGCCCAGGACGCCTTCGCGCGGGCACTCGACCGGTGGCCGCGCGACGGCGTCCCCGACCGGCCCGGGGCCTGGCTGACCACCACCGCCCGCCATCGCGCCATGGACCGGCTGCGCCGCGCCCGGACGGAGGCCGAAAAGCTCCGGGAGATCGCGGCGACCTCGTACGGCGACTACGGCGATTACGGCGACCCGCCGGACCGGTATGGGCCGCCCGACGAGAGCGGCATCGAGGACGACCGGCTGCGGCTGATCTTCACCTGCTGCCACCCCGCGCTGCCGCTGGACGCCCGGGTCGCGCTCACCCTGCGCACCCTCGCCGGGCTCACCACCGCCGAGATCGCCCGCGCCTTCCTGGTCGGCGACCAGGCGATGGCCAAGCGGCTGGTCCGCGCCAAGGCGAAGATCCGCGAGGCGCACATCCCGTACCGGGTGCCGCCGGCGCCGCTGCTGCCCGAACGGACGGCGGGCGTGCTGGCGGTCCTCTACCTGCTGTTCAACGAGGGCTACAGCGCCAGCGAGGGCGCCGACCTGATCCGCACCGGCCTGTGCGCGGAGGCGATCCGGCTGGCCCGGCTGCTGGTCGAACTGATGCCGGACGAACCGGAGGCCCGCGGCCTGCTCGCCCTGATGCTGTTCCACGACGCCCGCCGGGAGGGCCGGGTGGACGCCGACGGGGCCCTCGTCCCGCTGGAGGAGCAGGACCGCCGCCGGTGGAACGCCGCCACCGTCGCGGAGGGCCTGGCCGTCCTCTGGCCGCCCGGACCGCCCGACCGGCCCGGCTTCTACCGGCTCCAGGCCGCCATCGCGGCCTGCCACGCCACCGCCCCGACCGCCGCCGACACCGACTGGCCCCGGATCGCCCGGCTGTACGGGCGGCTGCGCGAGCTGACCCCGTCCCCCGTGGTCGAACTCAACCTCGCGGTGGCCCGGGCGATGGCCGAGGGACCGGCCGTCGGACTGGAGCTGATCGCGGAGCTGGAGTCCTCCGGCGCGCTGGCCGGCTACCACCTGCTCCCCGCCGCCCGCGCCGACCTGCTGCGGCGGCTCGGCCGGGACGGCGAGGCGGCCGCTGGCTACCGCGCGGCGCTCGCCCTGGCCGCCTCCGAGCCCGAACGGGCCTACCTGCGGCGCCGCCTGCGCGAGACGGACGAGACGGACGAGACGGGCGGCGCCTGAGGGGAGGTCAGCCCGCGGGCACCGCCGCCGCCGCGTCCGCGTCGTCCGGGGCGGGCGCGACGCCTGGGTCGGCCGGGGTGCTGAAGCCGCGGACGATCAGCCGGAAGGCCAGCGCCAGCTCCCAGGCGAACACCGGCACCGCGCTGAGCGCTCCCCAGACGGAGAGCTGCCCGTAGCAGCCGAACAGCACGGCGACCGCCGAGGCGAAGACCAGCGGACCGCCCACCATGCCCAGCACCGCGATGAAGCGCGGCACCAGGCGCGAGCGGTAGAGGATCCAGGCGAGCACGAAGGTGTTGGCGCCGAGGACGAAGTCGGGGCCGAGCAGGAAGGTCCAGTCGTGGACGGCGACCAGGGCCCGGCCGACCGTACGGAGCGCGCCGTCGTCGGCCCCGGCGGGCGGCTGCCGGCGCAGCGTGGTCACCGCCAGCAGGCTGACCACGCCGACGGTGATGACGGCCGCTTCCAGGGTGCGCAGGCCGAGGTAGCCCGCGGCGGAGGCCCGGCCGTGGCGCGAGACCACCGGGAAGAGCGTGCACGCGGTGCCGATGATGGCGATGGCGAGGAGCACTTCGAGGAGCGCCCCCAGCAGGATCGGGGTGTCCGGTCCGGCGCCGGTGATCCAGCCGGGGTCGGTCAGGACCGGCCCGTAGAGGGCGAGGGCGGCGATCGAGGTGACATGGGTGACGAGGTAGCAGACGCCCGCCGCGACGGCGAGCCTTCTCGGTGTGGCCATCGGGACCGGGACTCCTTGGGTCGTCACAGGGGCACGCCGATGATCTGTGCGGCGCGCCGAAGCAAGAGGTGTACGGCGTACACCTTCAGGTCGGGACGCTATGGTGTACCGCGTACACCTGTCAAGGAAGGGCCGGTCCGCGAACGGTCGGCGCAGGAGGGATCGGACACGCATGGCCCAGGAGACGGGCGCCGCCCGCCGGACGCCGCTCAACCGGGAGCGGGTGCTGCGCGCCGCCGTGGACCTCGCCGACCGGGTCGGCATCGAGGCGCTCAGCATGCGCGGACTCGCCCAGGACCTGGGCGTGGTGCCGATGGCGCTCTACAAGCACGTGGCCAACAAGGAGCAGCTGCTCGACGGCATGGTCGACGTCCTCGTCGGGGAGATCGACCCGCCGGCCGACGGCCCGGACTGGAAGAGCGCGGTCCGCCGGCGGGTGCTGTCGGCGCGCCGGGCCCTGCTGGGCCACCCCTGGGCCTCCCGGGTCATCGAGACGCGCACCAGCCCGACGCCCGGCGTCCTCGCCTACCTGGACTCCGTCATCGGCATGTTCCGGGCCGGCGGCCTCTCGGCCGACCTGACCCACCACGCGATGCACGCACTGGGCAGCCGGATCTGGGGCTTCACGCAGGAGCTGTTCCCGGCCCCGCCGGCCACCGCCGCCGACACCTCCGACACCTCCGAACAGGCGGCTGCGCTGGCGGCCCTGGCGGCCCACTACCCGCACATCGCCGAGATCGCCGCCGGCCGGCCGCACGACGGCGATTCGGTGGTCGGCGCGGGGTGTGACGACGCGTTCGAGTTCGAGTTCGCCCTCGATCTGCTGCTGGACGGGGTCGAGCGGCTGCACCAGCGGGGATGGACCTCGGTGGACCGACCCCAGGAGGAGCGGACATGGTGAGGCTGGAGCGGCTCACGGCCGAGCACGCAACCGCCGTGCTGGCGTTCGAGCGGGCGAACCGGGCGTACTTCGCTGGCTTCGTCCCCGACCGCGGGGACGCCTGGTTCGCGGAGTTCGACACCAGGTACCGGATGCTGCTCGCCGAACAGGACGCCGGGATCTGCCACTTCCACGTGGTGCTCGACGCCGCCGGGGAGCTGGTCGGCCGGGTCAACCTGATCGACGCCGAGGACGGCTCCGCCGAGCTCGGCTACCGGATCGGCGAGCACGCGGCGGGCCGCGGGACCGCGACGGCGGCGGTGGCCGCGGTGTGCCGGCTCGCCGCCGAGGCGTACGGGCTCGCCGAACTCACCGCCGTCGCCTCGGTGGACAACCCAGCGTCCAGGACCGTGCTCGGACGCAACGGATTCACCGTCGTCGGCGGCGTCAGCGTGAACGGGCGCCCCGCCCTGCGCTACCGGCGGGCGCTGTAGGCCGAGCGGGCGGCTACCGGGCCGCCGCCGGGCGGTAGGTGGCGACGTGCACGCCGGTCTTGCTGACGACCGTGCCGGCCAGCTCCAGCGGACGCTTCACGCCGTCCGTCGGGAAGATGCTCTTGCCGCCGCCCAGCAGCACCGGCATGACCATCAGCCGCAGCTCGTCGACCAGGCCCTCGGCGATCAGCGTCCGGGCCAGCGACGGGCTGCCCATGACCAGCAGGTCGCCGCCCTCCTGCCCGTGCAGCTCGCGGAGTCGCGCGACCGCCTCGGCGCCCGCGATCCGGGTGGTGTTCTCCCAGGTCAGGTCGGTGTCGCCGAGCGTCCCGGTGACCACGTACTTGGGGATGGCGTTCATCCGGTCGGCGAACGGGTCACCCGCGCGGCCGGGCCAGGCGGCGGCCATGGTCTGCCAGGTGCGGCGTCCGAAGAGCAGCGCGTCCGCCGTGCGCAGCGCGTCGTCGAAGGCACCGCCCACGGTCTCGGGGTCGAAGAACGGGTGCGACCAGCCGCCGTGGGCGAACCCGCCGGCGGTGTCCTCCTCGGCCCCACCGGGAGCCTGCACGACGCCGTCCAGGCTGATGAACTCGCTGATCACGATCCGCATTGCTGGTCCTCTTCCGCACGTCCACGCAGGGCGCGGGCCGGTGCTCACGCCATCGAGGGGATCGTCGCACCAGCGGCTGACAATCCGTCACCCGACGGGCGGGAGATGGCCTAGGGTCCTGCCCCATGAGCGAAGCGAGGTATCTGCACGCCACCCGAACGGCCTACGACGCGGTCGCCGCCGACTACGCCCGGCTGCTGCGCGACGAGCTGGCGGCCAAGCCGCTGGACCGGGCGATGCTGGCGGCGTTCGCCGAGGTGGTCAGCGGGCCTGTCGCCGATCTGGGCTGCGGTCCCGGGCGGGTGACCGAGCACCTGCGCACTCTGGGCGTGGCCGCGTTCGGGGTGGACCTCTCCCCCGGGATGGTCGCGGTCGCCCGCACGACCTACCCCGACCTGCGCTTCGAGGTCGGCTCGATGACCGCCCTCGACCTGCCGGACGGCGGCCTCGGCGGGGCGGTCGCCTGGTACTCGACGGTCCACACGCCGCCGGAGGTGCTGCCGGCGGTCTTCACCGAGGTCCACCGGGTGCTGGCCCCCGGCGGCCGGCTGCTGCTCGCGTTCAAGGCCGGCGACCGGCTCCGGCACCTGGACCACGCGTACGGCCACGACCTCTCGCTGGACGTGTACTGGATGTCCCCCGACCGGGTCGCCGACCTGCTCGGCGAGGCCGGGCTGGTGGTCGACGCCCGGCTGGTCCGCGAACCCGACGAGCAGGAGCGCCCGCGCCAGGGCCCGCAGGCCTTCCTGCTCGCCCACAAGCCGCAGCGGTAGCCACTCCCAGCGCGAAGCCGCAGGTCAGGCAGCCGGTGGCAGGATGGCGCCACCACGACGGAGGACGGGAGAGGGCATGGGCGGGGAGACCTTCGAGGCGGTGCTGTGCGACCTGGACGGGGTGCTGCGACTGTGGGACCCGGACGGGATGACCGGCCTCGACCGGCAGTACGGGCTGCCGGAGGGCTCGCTGGCCGCCGCCGCGTTCCGCGCCGAGCGGCTGCTCCCGGCGGTGACCGGGGCGGTGACCGACGAGCAGTGGCGGTCCGCGGTGGCCGGCGATCTGGCCGAGCCGTGCGGGTCGGCCGGGCGCGCCGCGGAGCTGGTGGCCGCGTGGGGGCGGCAGGCGAACGAGGTGGACCACGAGGTGCTGGCCCTGCTGACCGCCGTACGGCGGCGGATGCCGGTGGTGCTGGTGTCGAACGCGACCACCCGGCTGGAGCGGGACCTCGCCGCGCTCGGCCTGGACACCGCCGTGGACGCCGTCGTGAACACCGCCCGGATCGGCGTCGCCAAGCCGGACGAGCGGGTCTACCGGATCGCGGCCGAGCGGGCGGGCGTCCCGCCGCAGCGGTGTCTGTTCGTCGACGACACCCCCGCCAACGTGGTGGCCGCCCGGGCCGTCGGCATGACCGGCCACCACTACCGCGACCCGGCCGGGCTGCGCGCCCTGCTGACCGGCTGACGCAGCTCCGCGCACGGGCGGTCAACGGGCCGGGACCGCGCAGGCGTCCGAGAAGCCCTGGCTGGTCAGCCCGAAGGCGCTGTTCATCCGGGAGCGGAAGTTCTCCAGCGCCACCACCGCGGTGAGTTCGACCACGGCCGGCTCGCCGAGCCGGTCGACCAGGGCGGCGAACGACTCGTCGTCGACGGCCGGTTCGGTCTCGCTCATCGCCTCGGCGTACGCCATCACCCGGCGTTCGAGTTCGGTGAAGGCGTCCGGGTGGTCGCGCCACTGCGGGACCTGGGCGACCTTGTCGAGCGGGAGGCCGAGCGGTCCGGCGGTCCACTGGCCGAAGTCCATGCACCAGGAGCAGTTGATCCTGGCCGCACTGGCCATCACGGCGAGGTGCTTGAGGGCCGGGTCGAGCCGGTTCCAGCGGGCCGCGCCGCGTTCCAGCTTGACGTAGGCGATCAGCACCCGGGAGTTGTGGCCGACGGCGAGGCCGGGGTCGAGGACCTTGCCGTAGGTGCGGCGGGAGTACCAGGCACCGATGCGGTTGAGCAGGGTCTGCGGCGGGGTGAGCGAGATGCGCGGCATGACCGTTCCTCCGGTCCGGTGGCGCCCGCCGTCCGGGCGCCGTCCGGGAAGGGGACGACGCAGCCCGGCGAAGTGTGACAGCGGTCAGTCGGCGCCGGTGAAGCGCCGGTACGCGGGGGCCAGGACGGCGGTCAGCTCGCGGCCGGCGACGGTAACGCCGGAGGGGCCGAGCTCGTCGGGGGCGGGGGCCGGCGGCTCCTCGGGGCGGTCCGCGAGCAGCGGGAGGCGCCCCTGCCAGAAGTCGTCGAGGCAGTCCTGGAGCGGACGGTCCGCAGGAGTGGTCATGGGTGCGGTCACGGCGGTCACTCCCCCATCGCGTCGGCGGACAGGGTGAGCAGCTCGCGCAGCCGCTCGGTGGGCAGTTCGGTGAGCCACTGCTCGCCGGGCGCGATCACGGCGTCGGCCACCGCCCGCTTGGCGTCCAGGAGTTCGGCGATCCGCTCCTCCACGGTGCCGACGCAGACCAGTCGGCGGACCTGCACCTCGCGGCGCTGGCCGATCCGGTGCGCCCGATCGGTGGCCTGGTCCTCAACCGCGGGGTTCCACCAACGGTCCAGGTGGATCACCTGGTTGGCGGCGCTGAGGTTGAGTCCGGTGCCGCCCGCCTTGAGCGAGAGCAGGAAGACCCGGGGGCCGTCGGCGGCCTGGAAGCGGGCCACCAGCTCGTCCCGGCGGGCCTTGGGCACGCCGCCGTGCAGGTACAGCACCTCCTCGCCGAGCCGGCCGCGCAGGTAGGGGTGGAGCAGCTCGCCGAACTCCGCGTACTGGGTGAAGACCAGCGTCCGGTCCCCCTCGTCGAGCGCCTCGCGCAGCAGCGCCTCCAGCCGCTCCACCTTGCCCGAGCGCTGCCCCAACGGCGAGCCGTCGTGCAGGAGTTGGGCGGGGTGGTTGCACACCTGCTTGAGCCGGCCGATGGCGGCCAGCACGGCGCCTCGGCGCTCGACGCCCCGGATGCCCCCCAGCCGCTGCAGCAGGTCGGCGACCACCGCCTGGTAGAGCCCGGCCTGTTCGGCGGTGAGGTTGCAGCGGACGGTGAACTCCTGCTTGGCGGGCAGGTCGTCGATGACGGCCGGGTCGGTCTTGGCGCGGCGGAGCACGAACGGCGCGGTGAGCCGGCGCAGCCGGGCGGCGACCTCGGTGTTGCCGGACTGCTCGATCGGGACGGCGAAGCGCTCCTTGAACGACTCGGGGCTGCCGAACAGGCCGGGGTTGGCGAAGTCGAGGACGGCGTGCAGCTCGGCCAGCCGGTTCTCCACCGGGGTGCCGGTGAGCGCGATCCGCGGGCCCGAGCGCAGCGAGCGGACCGCCCGGGACTGGCGGGCGCCATGGTTCTTGATGTGCTGGGCCTCGTCGGCGACGATCCGGCGCCAGCGGATCCGGCGCAGCTGGGCCACATCCCGCTGGACCAGGCCGTAGGTGGTGATCACCAGGTCGGCGGCGGGGTCGGGCGCGGTCCGGTCGGCGCCGTGGTGGACCTGGACCCGCAGTCCCGGCGCGAAGCGCTCCGCCTCGCGCTGCCAGTTGCCGACCAGGGACATCGGACAGACCAGCAGCACCGGCCCGCTCGCGCCGCGCGACTTCTCCAGGGCGAGCAGGGCGAGGGTCTGGACGGTCTTGCCGAGTCCCATGTCGTCGGCGAGGACGGCGCCGAGGCCGAGCCGGCCGAGCGCGTCCAGCCAGGCGAGTCCGCGCTGCTGGTACGGGCGGAGAGTGCCGGTGAAGTCCCTGGGCGGCTCGGGGCGGTCGGGGGCGGTCCCGGTACGGCCGGCGAGCAGGTCGCCGAGCGGGCCGTCGGCGTGGACGGCGGTGACCAGGAAGCCGTCCACCGAGACCGAGTCGTCGAGGGCGAGGCGGAGCAGGTCGGCCGGCCCGAGGTCGGCGCTGCCCCGGCGGGCGAGGAAGCGGACGGCGGCGGCGATCTGCTCGGCGTCCACCTCGACCCACCGGCCGCGCAGCCGGACCAGGCCCTGCTGGGCGCCCGCGAGGTCGTCCAGCTCCTGCCGGGTGAGGGTCAGCTCGCCGAGCGAGACCTGCCAGTCGAACGCCAGCACGGCGTCCCGGTCCACCTGGGCGGTGCGCTTCACCGCACCGGGCGCGGGGACGGTACGGGCGGTCAGCGCGAGGCCGAGCCGGGGGCGGCGCTGCCACCAGGCGGGCAGCAGGACGCCGAAGCCGGCGGCGGCGAGCGCGGGCGCGGCCTCGCGGAGGAAGGCGAGGGCGCCGGCGCGGTCCAGGTCGAGGCCGCTGGGGCGGGTGCGGTGCAGGGCGACGCGGAGTTCCGGGCGCAGCCGGGTGGCGCGGTCGAGCTCGGCGAGGAAGGCCTCGGTGGGATCCGTGCGGTCGGCGGGGTCGGTGGGCGGGCCGGTGACGGCGTGGGCGAGCGCGTCGCGGCCGGGGCCGCCGGTCCACAGCTCTGCGGCGGGCACCACCAGCGAGGGCCGGTCGGCCGCGCGGACCAGCAGGTCGAGCCGCCACACCTCGGCGGGCGCCGTGCCCTCGGGGTCGTCGGCGGCGGCCCCGAGCGGCTCGGACAGCCGGAAGTCCAGCCGTACCGGTCCCGGCTCCGGCCGGCTCGCCCGCCACCCCGCCAGCCGCTCGGCCACCCCTTCCGGCGGCGGCTCGGCCAGCCGCCCGTCGGCGCCGGACAGCGCGGCGGACCAGTCGGCGCCGGACGACGCGGCGGCTCGTCGGGCGGTCGAGGAGGGCGGTGGTGATGCGGACGTGCCGGCGGGCTCGGTCGGCCGCGCGGGAGCGTCCAGGTCGGCCGGGGCGGCGAGGGCGGTGCGCGCCTCGCGGTCGACGAGCGTGGTCAGGACGCGGTCCAGCAGCCGGGCGCCGGTGGGTTCGGCGGGGCCGTACTCGGCGCGACAGACCGGCGGGCAGCCGGCGGCCAGGGCGGCGGCCTCGGTGCGGGCGGGGCCGTCGAGGGCGGGTTGCCAGCGGGCGTACCAGGTGTCGCCCTCCTGCTCGAGGGCGGGCAGCAGGCGGCCGCGCCCGACCAGCCGCCAGGCGAGGTCGTGGACGGCGGTCAGCCAGCGCAGCGAGGCGCCGTACGCGATCTCGGTGCTGGTGCCGTCGGGGAGTTCGGCGGTGGCGCCGGGCCAGTGCGGGTCGTGGAGGGCGCCGAGGAGCTGGGCGGCCTCGGCGGGCTCGAAGAGCAGGCCGGGGACCCGCCAGGGGTCGAGGGTGCGGCCCCGGGCGGTGGCGCCGATCGGGAGGTCGGGCGAGGGGGTGGGGCGGGCGCCGAGGGTGGGCAGGCGCAGGCCGGTCCAGCGTTCGGCGCCCTGGTCGGCGAGCCAGCCGAGGGCGGGGCCGATGCCGGCCAGCAGCCGGGCCACGTCGGCGGCGGAGCAGGCGTAGGGGTGCGCCGTGGCACCGTGGCCGCCCGCGCCTGTCGCGCCGCGCTCGGGCCGGTCGTGGAAGGCGGCGGCGTCCTCGGCCCAGAGCGCGAGGCGGTCGTCGGCCCGCCAGAGCGCGTGCAGGGCGTACATCCGGCGGCCTCCGGTCGAGCGGTGGCGGGGCGGTCGTTCCACCCCGGTGCGATTCACCCTAGCGGGGCGGGATAGCGGACCGGATCTGTCCTCATTCGCCGATAGCGTCGGTATCACCGAGCCGGAGACCCGGGGCCGAGAGGGCCGCGGCGACGACGAGAGGACTTCCCCATGCCTTCCCTGGTGAACGCGGAGATCGACGAGCGCGACGCCCTGCTGAACTTCCTGGCGGCCCAGCGGGGCGGTCTGCGGCGGGCGGTCCTGGGGCTGACCGAGGAGCAGGCGGCGAGCACGCCGACGGTCAGCAGCCTCTCGCTGACCGTGCTGATCAAGCACGCGGCCCGCTGCGAGCGGCACTGGATCGTGGAGAACCTGATGCAGCGGCCGGTCGAGGAGCCCACCACGGCGGAGCGCTGGGCGGACGAGTACCGCCTGGTGGACGGCGACACCCTGGCCGGCTGGCTGGCGGTGTACGAGCAGGTGGCGGCCGAGACCGAGAAGATCGTCCGGGCGCTGCCGAGCCTGGAGGTGGACTTCGCGCTGCCCGCGGCGCCGTGGTTCCCGCCGAACAGCCGGCGCACCGCGCGCTGGACGCTGATGCACCTGGTCGAGGAGACCGCCCGGCACGCGGGGCACGCGGACATCATCCGGGAGACCCTCGACGGCAAGGTCGCCTTCCAGCTGCTGGCCGAGGAGCAGGGTCGCCCGTGGGGGCCGACCGAGTGAATCCGGGGGCGTTCGGAAACTTCCTCGCGCGGCATGGTTGAAATTTGAACCAGACGGGGTTACGGTGGAGCCAACAAGTTGAAGCCTAAACAAATGGCTTCAGTCCCGAAGGAGGAGCCATGGGCATCTTCAACCGCACCACCAAGTCCACCGCCCCCGTCGCCGTCGCCACCGCCGGCCCCGACCTGTCGCACCTGACCGGCGCGTACGCCATCGACCCGGCGCACAGCAAGATCGGCTTCGCGGTGCGCCACGCGATGGTCACCAACGTCCGCGGCGAGTTCACCGAGTACGACGGCAAGCTCTTCCTGGACGGCGCCAACCCGGCCGCCTCCACCGCCGAGCTCACCATCAAGGTCGCCTCGATCGACACCAGCCAGGCCCAGCGCGACGAGCACCTGCGCAACAGCGACTTCTTCGAGGCCGACACCTACCCGGAGATCACCTTCCGCTCCACCTCCGCCGAGCGGATCGACGGCGACACGTACCGGATGCACGGTGACCTGACCATCAAGGGCACCACCCGTCCGATCACCCTCGACCTGGAGTTCACCGGCTCCGCCACCGACGTGTACGGCGCCGACCGGGTCGGCTTCGAGGGCGGCACCACGGTCGACCGCACCAGCTGGGGCCTGACCTACAACGCCGCGCTGGAGACCGGTGGCGTGCTGATCGGCGAGAAGGTGAAGCTGTCGCTCGACATCTCCGCCGTCAAGGCCGCCTGACCCGCACCCGCACACCACCCGGGTGACCGCACCCGCACCACCCGAGTCCGGTACCGCCCCCGCCCCACGGCGGGGGCGCCGCCGTACGCTCCCCCGAGAGCCGAACCGATCGGGGGGAACACCGCATGGAACTGCGGCAGCTGCGCTGCTTCGTCACCGTCGCCGAGGAACTGCACTTCGGCCGCGCCGCCGAGCGGCTGCTGCTCGGCCAGCCCGCCGTGAGCCAGCAGGTCCGGCGGCTGGAACGCGAGCTGAAGACCGAACTCTTCGACCGCTCCCCGCGACACGTCCGGCTCACCCCCGCCGGCGAGCGCTTCCTGCCCGCCGCCCGCCGCGTACTCGCCGCCGAGGACGCCGCCCGCGCCGTCGCCGCCGACCTCGCCGCCACCACCGACTTCCGGCTCGGCACCATCACCGGCCTCGGCGACCGGCTCGACCGGATCCTCGACACCTTCCAGCAGCGCACCCCCGCCGTCCGGGTCGAACTGCACGCCCTCCCCGTCCGGGAGCGGCTCGCCGAACTCGCCGACGGCCGCCTCGACGCCGCCTTCGTCCGCGGCGCGATCCCCGAGGACAGCGCCGAGCTGCGCTTCGTCCCGGTCTGGGACGAGCAGCTGGTGGTCGCCCTGCCCGCCCGGCACCCGCTCGCCGAACAGCCCGGGATCGACCTCGCCGACCTCGCCGACCTCCCGCTCCGCCTGGTCGCCCGGCGCGAACACCCCGCCCTGGTCGACCTGGTGCTCGGCGCCTGCCGCCGGGCCGGCTTCACCCCGGTCCCCGGCCCCGCCTCCAGCACCCTCCAGGACACCCTGGCCGCCATCGGCGCCGGCACCCCCATGTGGACCGTGGTGTACGCCGCCAACGCGCGCCGGACCAGCCACCCGCGGATCGTCTTCCGCCCCCTGCGGGCACCGGGCCTCGCCCTCCCCACCGCGCTGGCCGTCCGGCGCACCGGACCGCTGCAGCGCCTGCTCCTCGCCGCCTGCCGGAACGCTGGCGTGAGCTGCGACGATCAGGATCGGTGATCGCAGCGAGAGCGGATCGCGTCTGGTTCGCGACGGTCGGACGGGATGAACTGTTCCCCGTCAGCACAACCGAGTTGAGGAGCAGAAATGCCCATCGTCACCGTGCAGCAGGGCCCCCGCAGCGTCGAGCTGAAGCGCGAGCTGGTCCAGCGGATCACCGACGCCTTCGTGGACACCCTGCAGCTGCCCGCCGAGACCGTCCAGGTGTGGATCCAGGAGGTTCCGGCCGACAGCTGGGGCGTCGCCGGGAAGCTGGTCGCCGACAAGTAGGCACCGCTCAACGTGCGAGGAGTGCGGCGTCCTCCGGAGGCAGCCAGCTGCCCGGCGGGCGCCGCAACCAGCCTTCCGCCGCGGCGAGTTCGGCAGCCGCGGCGCGCAGCGCGGCAAGCCCGGGATGGCGCAGGTCCGGGCGGTGCACCAGCCCGACCAGGGCGAGCGGCACCGGATCGACCAGCGGCCGGGTCACCGCCCCGGCGATCTCCGGACCGCCGGTCGTCGTCAGCACCGGGTTGCCGTGCCGGGCCACGTAGCGCGCGAACTCGCCGAGGCCGATCGCCGGCAGGTACGGCTCGGCGGCCGCCAGGCCGTGGTCGTGCAGCAGCCGTCGGCCGAGGTCGGCCCACTCGGTGGTCGCCGGGTTGCCGATGCACACGTCCACCGGATGGCCGCGCAGCGCTGCCAGCGGCACCTCGGCGAGCGGCGCCAGCGGATGGTCCGCCGGCAGGACGACCGCCATCCGCTCCAGGCGGACCGGACGGTGCGCCAGTTGGGCCCGTACCGGCTCGGGCAGGCCGGCGAAGCGGCCGAACGAGACGTCGAGCCGGTGCGCCACCAACTCACGGGCCGCGGCCGCCAGTCCGCCGTGGAAGCGGGCCAGCAGCTCGCTCTCCGGACGGCTGCGGCGGGCCGCGTCCAGGATCCGGTCGGCGGTCAGGTCCTCCCCCGCCAGCTCGCTGTTCAGGTCCACCAGCAGCGGCCGGTCCTCGGTCGCGCCGAGGATCTCGTCGTACAGGGCCAGCAGCCGGCGCGCCTTCGGCAGCAACCGCTGCCCGGCCGGGGTGAGTTCGACACTGCGGGTGGACCGGAGGAACAGCGCCCCGCCGAGGGCGCGCTCCAGCGCCCGCACGTCACGGCTCAGGGCCTGCTGGGCCACGTGCAGCTGGCTCGCCGCGCGGCCGAAGTGCAGCGTCTCCGCGACCGCGACGAAGCCGCGCAGCAGGCGGGGGTGCAGGTCATGGGGCATGCCGCAGAGATTAACAACAGAACTGCGTCAATGGTGCGGGACAGGTGTTGGACGGATCGCGGCAGGCGCCACGAGGCTGGTGGAGCCAACGATCCCAGGAGTTCCGTGTCCGCCTCGCTCGCCCCGCTCGCCCCTCTCGCCTCGTACCGCCGTGTCTTCTCCGCCCCCGGCAGCCTGCTCTTCACCGCCGCCGGACTGCTCGCCCGCCTCTCCTTCGCCATGAACGGCGTCTCCACCGTCGTCCTGATCGCCGACCGGCGCGGCTCCTACGCCCTGGCCGGCGCGGTCTCCGCCACGGGCGTCGTCACCGCCGCCGTCCTGATGCCGCTCATCGGCCGGCTCGTCGACCGCCACGGACAGGCCCGGGTCGCCGTGCCCTCCGTACTCACCTCGGTGGTGCCGCTGGTCGGACTGCTGCTGTGCGTACGGCTCGGCGCGCCGGCGTGGACGCTCTTCCTGTGCTGGGCCGCCTCGGCGACCGCGCCCAACGTCGGCGGCATGGCCCGCGCCCGCTGGGCTCACCTCCACCGCGACGACGACGCCACCCGGCACCGGGCCAACTCGCTGGAACAGGCTCTCGACGAACTCTGCTTCATGACCGGGCCGGTCCTCGCCATGGCCCTGTGCACCGGGCTCTTCCCCGAAGCCGGGCTGATGGCCGGCGGGGCGCTGTCCACGGTCGGCGTGCTGCTGTTCGCCGCGCAGCGCCGCACCGAACCGCCGCTCGCCGCGCCGGCCGCCACGGCGGACTCGGGGAACACGGGCGCGCTCGGAGTGCTGCGGGTCGGCGGGATGCCGGCGATGCTGCTCGCCTTCCTTGCCGTCGGACTGCTCTTCGGCTCCCTGGAGGTCACCACCCTCGCGTACGCCGACTCACTCGGCCGGCAGTCGGCCGCCGGCGTGCTGCTCGGACTGGTCGCGGCCGGGTCGGCGGTGTCCGGGCTGGTGTTCGGCATGGTGCGGGTCCGGCGCTCCGCCGTGCAGCGGCTGGTCGGCGGGATCGCGGTGATGACGCTGCTGATGGCCGCGCCGCTCGCCGCGGCGGCCTCCGGCGGCGGGCTCGGCGTCCTCGGGGCGGCGCTGCTGGTGGCGGGGTGCGGGACGGCTCCCACGATGGTCAGCGCGATGACGCTGGTCCAGGACCTGCTCCCGGCTGGCCGCATCAACGAGGGCATGTCGCTCGCCGTCGCCTGCATCCTGGTCGGCATTTCGACGGGGTCGACGGTAGGCGGTGCGATCGCCCAGCACGCGGCGCCCGGCACCGGCTACACCGTCCCGGTGGCCGCCGCCCTGCTCGCCCTCGCCGCAGCCCTGGCCGTCCGCGCCGCCGTCTCCCCCCGCCGCGAAGCGGCCGGGCGCCTCGGCTGAGGCGGGCTCCGGCCCAGCCTCGGCCAGGCGCGCCGCTGCGCGCACCCCTGGGGCTCGCCCAACCTGCGGACAGCACGTGCAACCGGCCGAGCCGCAATCGAGTGCACGCCCCACCCTCCCGTCCCGCGCAGTTCCCCGCGCCCCCCGGGGGCTCGCCCTACCTGCGGACAGCACGTGCAACTGACCGAGCCGCAGTCGAGTGCACGCCCGGCCCTTCCGTCCCGCGCAGTTCCCCGCGCCCCTGCGGGTGCGCCCCAACTGTGAAGGGGGTTGGTTCCGACCTGGATGGTCTGTCGGTGGGGCCTGTCAGCATGGCGGGATGGGTGGTCGGGTGGAGTACGTGCGAGGGGATGCGACGGCGCCGCAGGGGAAGGGCGTGAAGATCGTCGCGCATGTGTGCAACGACCTCGGGGGGTGGGGCAAGGGCTTCGTGGTGGCGGTGTCCCGGCGGTGGTCGGAGCCGGAGGCGGCGTACCGGCGGTGGCATCGGGAGCGGGCGGGCAACGACTTCGGGCTCGGGGCGGTCCAACTGGTGCAGGTCGAGCAGTACGTCTGGGTGGCGAACATGATCGGCCAGCGCGGGATGCGTACGGCCCGGTCGACCGGGGTGCCGGTGCGGTACGAGGCGATCGACACGGCGCTGGCGACCCTCGGGGATCATGCGCTGCGACTGGGCGCCTCGGTGCACATGCCGCGGATCGGCTGCGGGCTGGCGGGTGGCCGGTGGGAGCGGGTGGAGCCGCTGGTAGTGGCGCGGCTCGCGGAGCGTTCGGTGGCGGTCACGGTGTACGACCACTGATCGGGGCCGGCCAGGTGTACTCGTATTCGGGGAGCCGGTGCCCGCCGGGGAAGTCGCAGAGGCGTTCGGCGGTCCGGGTGCCGCCCTCGCGTTCGTAGAAGGCGACGGCGCGGGTGTTGGCGCGGAGCACCTCGAGGCGGAGCGGGCCCGGGGTGCGGTCGAGGGCGGCGCGGAGGAGGCGGCGGCCGATGCCGGCGCCGGTGCGGCCGGGGCGGACGTGGAGGTTGTCGAGCAGGACGCGGCCGTCGGGTTCGGGGACGAGGTAGGCGAAGCCGGCGGCGGTGCCGTCGGCTTCTTCGGCGATGAGCAGGGTGGGCTGCATCTCGGCGGGGCCGTAGTCGGCGGTGAGGCGGATGTCCCACAGGACGGCCCGCTCCTCGGCGAGGCCGTCGCCGAGGGCGTCGGCCGGGACGAAGTCGGCGTAGGCGGTACGCCAGCTCTCGGCGTGGAGCGCGGCGACGGTGGCGGCGTCGGCGGGGCCGCCGGTTCGGACGGTGATCGTCTGGCTCATGTGACGAGCCTCCCACACCCCTCACTTGAACACGTTCAAAAGGATCCCCTACAGTCATGCCCACAAGATTTTGAACACGTTCGAAACGGAGTGGTCCCGATGGACTACACAGTCGTCAGCTATGCCGCCTACCTGCCGATCGCCACCGGTGTGACGATCTGGGTCGCCCGGACCCTGAGCCGAAACGGCCGGATCTTCCTGGCCGACGTGTTCGCGGGCGACGAGCGGCTGGCCGATGCGGTCAACCACCTCCTGGTGGTCGGCTTCTACCTGATCAACCTCGGCTTCGTCGCGCTGTGGATGCGCAACGACGAGGCGGTCGTCTCGGTCGCCGGGGTGTTCAACGCGCTCTCGTACAAGCTGGGCACCGTGCTCCTGCTGCTGGGCGTGATGCACCTGGGCAACGTGTACGTGCTCAACCGGATCCGTCGGCGCGGGGCGCTGGAGCGCCAGCAGCGTCCGCCGGTGGCCCCGCAGGGCTGGGTCGCCCCCACCCAGGCGTGACCGCGATGACCACCAGCCAGTACGGAGCGGCCGCCGCGCCGCCGGTCGGACGGCTGACCGTCCTGCACGACCCGGCGTGTCTGCTCTGCCGGCACCTCACCGCGTGGCTGCGGGGGCAGCTGCAACTGGTGCCGTTGGAGTTCGTGGCGGTGGCATCGGCCGAGGCCCGGGAGCGGTTCCCGGGCCTGGACCACGACGCCTCGCTCGGCGAGATCACCGTGGTCGCGGACACCGGCGAGGTCTGGCGGGGGGCGCACGCCTTCGTCGCCTGCCTCTGGGCCCTGGCCGAGCACCGGCCGCTGGCCCAGCGGCTCTCCACCCCGGCCGGCCTGCCGCTGGCCCGGGCGGCGGCCTTCGCCGCCAGCAAGTACCGCCAGGTCACGGGGGCGGGTCGGCACGTACCGGGTGTCGAGGGGGCACCCGGTCCGTTCCGGCCCGGCGGGCCGGCGGGCGGCACCAACCCGTTCGCCACCCGGGAGCCGTACGGGAACGGGGGACCGTACGGCAGCGGGGGGCCGGGCGGTCAGTGGCCGGGGCCCGGGTGTGCGGACGGCTCGTGCCCGGCCCCCGGCTAGGTCGCGGGCCGGACGGCGGGGGCCGAGGCGGGGGAGGAACCGGGGGCGGCCCGGTCGGACGGCGTCCGGCCGGGCCGCCCCCGTCCGACACCGAAGCCCGGGAAACCGGGAAAACCCGGGAGACCCGGGAGACCCGGACAGCCCGGAGCACTGCCGCCGCACGGGTAGGCTCAACCAGCGTGGACCAGCCGAACGAGAGCGACACCGACAGCCTCGGGACCGGCGCCCCCGCCTCCTCCGAGCTACCCGGCGGTCGGGCCCGGCCGAAGACCGACAAGAGCGAGCAGACCCGCGCCCTGATCCTGGAGACGGCCATGCGGCTGTTCCAGGAGCGCGGCTACGAGAAGACCACGATGCGAGCGATCGCCGCCGAGGCGGGCGTCTCGGTCGGCAACGCGTACTACTACTTCTCGGCCAAGGAGTTCCTGATCCAGGGCTTCTACGACCGGATGACGTACGAGCACGCGGCCGATGCCAAGGCCCGGATGGCGAACACCCGGGACTTCGCGACGCGGCTGCAGATCACCCTGGAGTCGTGGATCGACACGGCGACGCCGTACCACGAGTTCGCGGCGCAGTTCTTCCGGACGGCGGCGGACCCGACCAGTTCACTCAGCCCGTTCTCCAACGAGTCGCATCCGGCACGGGCGACGGCGGTCGCGCTGTTCCGCGAGGTGCTGGAGGGCTCGGAGCTGGCGCCGAAGCTGGACGCGGAG
The DNA here is from genome assembly GCF_024172095.1 of Kitasatospora cinereorecta. Classification (GTDB taxonomy): domain Bacteria; phylum Actinomycetota; class Actinomycetes; order Streptomycetales; family Streptomycetaceae; genus Kitasatospora; species Kitasatospora cinereorecta. Next base: position 63,429 of record NZ_JAMZDX010000006.1, read on the forward strand.
CTGGTGGAGCTGCTGCCGGACGTGCTCTGGCTGCACCTGATGATCGTGGTGCTCTACTGGGTCTTCGACCGGACGCCGGAGACCGAGCGGACCCGGGAGTTCGTCCGGCGGTCCACCCCGATGGCCGCCCGGGTGATCAACCTGTCCCGCTACCGGGTGTTCCGGCCGATCGTCCGGGACGCCAAGGGGCTGATCCAGGACTTCATCCTGCCGACCATAGGCAAGACCGCGAAGCCGTGACCCTCGGGCGGTCTCCGGGCGCCCGCAGGAGCCGGAGACCGCCCGGGCGGGTCAGAAGCTGTCCGGGTTCCAGGCCTGGGTGGGCGTGCGCAGCAGGAGGTCGGCCTTCGCGGCACCGCCGGGGCGCAGTTCGGTGACCCGGGCCGCGGCGGCGAGCCGGACGGCGGACTCGGTGCCGAGGTAGAGCGAGCCGAGCTCGGACACGCCGAGGGCGAGGTCGGCCGGTTCCTCGGTGGGCCGGCAGCTGCCGGTGCCGTCGGCGGTGGTCTCCAGCGCCCAGCGGCCCTCGGCCCAGCCCTCCGGGTCGGTGACCTGGAGGACGATGCGGCCGGGCGCGGCGTACGTCCGGGCGGCGAAGGCGCCGGGGACGTCGAGCAGCCGCAGCCACATGAAGTCGAAGTTGTCCTCGTGCGGCTTGGCGCCGCGCGGGTCGTTGAGGAGCAGCGGCAGCGGGTCGTCGATGCCGATGTTCAGCGCGCAGACCTGCTTCACCCAGTCGACCGAGAAGGCCAGCTTCCACAGCGCGTTGGCGGTCGGCCGGTCGAGGGCGAGGAAGTCCTGCACGTGGAGGGTGCAGTTCGGGTACGCGCCGTCCCAGATGTCCTCGATGCTGTACCGGATCAGGCCGGTGATGGTGCCCTGGGCGTCGCGGTGGACGGCGGTGAAGCCCTCCTTCCAGTCCAGGCCCGGGAGGGTGAGTTCGCCGGTCTGCAGCTTCCACCAGACGGCGGGGCGGGTGATCGCGCCGGGCTGGGTGAGGCGCCAGCGCTCGTGCAGCTCGGGGCCGAACTTGCGGACCTCCTCCGGCGTGAGGAAGTCGATCCGGCCGCCGGTCGGCACCGGCAGGTCGGCGCGCAGGCCGCCCGAGCGCAGCACGTCCACCCGCCACCCGTGGCCGCGGGTGGCCGGGCCGAAGCCGAAGCGGCCGTAGATGTTGTACTCGGCGGCGACCAGGATCGCGGCGAGGCTGCCGCGCTCGCGGGCGGCGGCCAGGTCGCTGCGCATCATGCGGCTGAGCAGGCCGCGACGGCGGTGGGTGGAGTTGACGGTGACCGCGGTGACCGCGTCGACCGGGAGGGCCGCGCCGCCGGGCACCGTCAGCTCGCTGTCGTAGCTGCGGAAGGTCGCGACGCAGCGGCCGCCGTCGGAGTGGTCGAAGGCGGCGAGGTAGCGGCCGGGCTGGAAGGACAGTCGGCGGACCTCGGTGCCGTCGCCGACGTACGGGCGCAGGAAGCCACGGGCGATCGCCCGGTCCCAGACCGGGAGCTCCTCCTCCGTGATCGCACGGACCTCGAGCTGCTGGTCGGAGCGGTCGGGACGGTCGTTACCGGTGCGGCCGGGTGCATCGTTGCCCATGCGGCCACGGTACGACGGGCCTCGCGGGGCGGGCATCCGGTTTTTCCGGCGCCCCCGCCGGGCTCAGCCCCGCGCGGTGCGCCACGGCGCGGCGGCGGGGTCGACCGTCCAGTGGCGGCAGCGCAGCAGCCGGTCGGCGAAGTCGATGTCCGTCTCCTCGCCCGGGAGGAAGCCGAGGGAACGGCAGATCCCGTTCGACGGGCCGTTGGTGACCCCGGGGAACGCGTGCACCAGGCCCCAGCGACCGTCCTCCCGAGCCAGTTCGAGCAGCTGCCGGACGGCCTCCCGGCCCAGCCCGCGCCCCTGGAACTCGGGCAGCACCATCCAGCCGACCTCGGAGATCAGCTCGCCGTCCTCCTCGTGCGACCACAGGCACACCGAGCCGGCCACCTCCCCGTCGACCAGCACCATCTTGATCCAGCCCTCGTCCGCCGCCACCGTCTCCACGTCGCGCCGCACCTTGTCCGCCACCCCCTCGCGCGGCAGCGGCCCACCGAGCTCCGCCATCATCACCGGGTCGCAGCGCATCCGCTCGTACGCCCCGACGTCGCCCGCCTCCACGTCCCGCAGCAGCATCCGCGCTCCTTCCTCTCCACAGCCCCGGTCGGCCCCTCCCCGCCATCATGCGTCAGCCGGGGCGCCGGCGGACACTTCTCCCACCCGGGGCTCGCGGCCACCTTCCAAAGCCCCAGGGCACTGCACGGGAGTTGATTGGATGTCACTCATGACCTCCAACGTTTTCGAGACCGACACTCCCGACCCGATCGCCTACCTCGATCGGCTCGCCGCGACCGACCTCGGGCGGTCCTACAAGAAGCGCATGCTGGACGAGCTCGACGTCAGGCCGGGCCACACGGTTGTGGATCTCGGCTGCGGCCCCGGTACGGACCTCGGCACGCTCGCCGAGGCGGTCGGTCCGACGGGGACCGTGATCGGTGTCGATCACGACCGGGCGGCAGTCGATGCCGCGACCGGGCGCACGGGCGGACTCGCCGTCGATGTCCGGCTCGGCGATCTCCACGACCTCCCGATGGCGGACTGCAGCGCCGACCGGGCTCGCACCGACCGGGTGCTGCAGCACGTCGACGACCCCGCGCGGGCGCTCGGCGAGATCCGGCGGGTGCTGCGCCCCGGCGGTCGGGTGGTCATGGGCGAGCCGGACTGGGGCACCCTGACCGTCGACCACCCGGACAGCCGCCTGACCGACGCCTACACCCGGTTCGTCACCGACCGGGCCGTGGCCAACGCCCGCATCGGCAGCCGACTCCCACGGCTGGCGGCCGGGGCCGGCTTCACGGTGCCGGCGGTCGTCCCGATCACACCCGTCTTCCGGGACGTCCGGGCGGCCGACACGATCCTCGGGCTGGAGCGCACCACCCGCCGCGCCGTCACCGCCGGATACCTCACCGAGGACGCGGCCCAGGAGTGGCTGGCCCACCTCGCGACCGGCCCCTTCCTCGCGTCGGTGACGTTCTACCTGGTCGTGGCCGAGGCGTAGCGCCGTCCGCCCGGGTGCAGGTTCCAATCGTGATCTTCATTCGGCTTGAGCCTGAGCCGGCCATTCAGCGTGGACTGGTCGAAAGGGCGGCCAGCTTCTCGGCAAGCCGCGTCGTTGTGGTCTCAACCCAGTTCATCGTCGGAGCCGTGCAGTAGCCGAGTGCGTGGTTGATGTTGATCATGTGGGTGTTCGTGGTCGCGGTGGTGGTGCAGATGAGGTTCATGTCCGGTCGCTCGTCGGTGATCAGGCGCGTCATGGCGGCCTTCATCGCCAGGCCGAGCCCGTGCCCGCGGTGCGCGGCCAGCACAGAGGTGTCGTGTATGTAGCCGATCTCCCGGCGGTGCGGGTAGTTGTGGACGACGTGGACGCCGACGACCTGCTCAGTAGTGTCATCGATGGCGATGACCACCCGCTGCTCCGCACCAGCGGCCGCCAGTTCACGATCGGCATCCCGAACCGAATCGGGAGTCCAGGCGGTCTCCCGGTAGCTCGTCCGGCCGGACGGAGCGTCCTGGATGGCCTGCCGGGCCACGGCGTAGGAGTCAATGAGCTGCTCGGGAGTCGCTCCCGTCCATTGCGTGAGGCGGTAGCCGGCAGGGACGGACACCTCCCACAACCGCGCGGGAGTCGTCGCGATCCGCAGGACCTGCATCACCATGCTGTGCGTCACCTCGAACCCGAGGCCCGCCACCCAGGGGGCCCCGGCAGAGTCGGGCTTCATAGGTTGTCCGAGGACGGTGCCGCGCCGGGATTCCAGGACTGCGGGCATCGCGGCACGTAGCAGCGCCGTTCCAACGCCGAGGCGCCGCAGTTCGGGGTGCACGTGGACCTCGACCTGGGCGATCCCACTGTTGGAGCCCTCGGGCAGCGCGATCCTGACCGAACCGGCCAGGCGTCCATCCAAGCTGCCGACCCAGAAGCGGCATGGTCCGTCCCCGACCGGCGGGGTGCGCAGGCGGCCGACTGCGGCCTCGTAGGTCAACGGCGGGTCCTCGGGAAAGTCCACTGATACGGCTGCTGCTCGCATCGCGTGGTAGTCGGCCAGCTCCTGCTCGGAGGCGTGGCTCGGATTGAGCGGCTGTATGTCGAGGGTCACCGGATCTCCATGCTCTCTGCGGATGCGCTTACTGCTGTCGGCTGGATCTCGCCAGCTGCATGCTCGTTGAGCGTTTGCGGCGCCAGGAAGCGGCTCGTTCGTGATCTTCCTTCGCCTTCAGTGTGCGCTGGTCTCACCGAGGTCGCACGGCTTTTGACTCACCCTCTTCTCGCCTTCCGCGTTGACGGGGTGGGTGTCCTGCCAGGCGAGCGGTCTCCACCGATCTTGGGCATGCGCAAAGCGAAATGGGAACCTACGCGGGGTGCGCGGACGGTCAGGGGCGGGCGTAGAAGTCGGGGGTGCCCATGATCCAGAGGCTGGCCTGTTTGATGGCGGCGCCGGGGCGGGGGGCCTCGATCATCTGGTCGTCGCCGATGTAGAGGGCGACGTGGTAGATGTCGGCGGCGCGGCCGGTCTTGGTCCAGAAGACCAGGTCGCCGGGCCGGAGTTGGCGGTAGGAGACGGGGGTGGACTGGGCGTACTGGTCGGCGGCGAAGTGGGTGAGGCGCTTGCCGCCGCGCTGCCAGGCCGTCATGGTCAGCCCGGAGCAGTCGTAGCCGTCCGGGCCCTCGCCGCCCCAGATGTAGGGGAGGCCGATCAGGGCGCGGGCGTGGGCGATCGCGGCGGCCGCGCCGTCCGCCGACCAGGGGCGGTTCGCGGCGGGATCCGGCCGGTTGGCCGCGGCGGCGGCCTTGGCGGCCTCCTCGGCCTGGCGGGCGGCGATCGCCTCCAGGGCTTCGCGGCGCTGCCGTTCGAGGTCGACGGTGGTGTTGCGGGCGGCGGCCAGGTCGGCGAGCAGTTGCTCGCGGCGGCGGCCGATGTCGGCGACCTGGGCCTGCTGGGCGGTGAGGCGGGCCTCGGCCTGTTCCTTGGCGAGGCGGACGGCGTCGGCGGCGCGGCGGGCGTTGTCCTCGGCGGCCTGCGCGGCGGTGCGGGCGCGGGCCGCCGCGGCAGCGGTGGCGGTCGCGTCGTCGAGGATCTGTCGGGTTTGCGCACCGGCCACACCGACCGCGGCGGCCTGGTCGCTGAGGTCGCCGGGGCCGCGGGCGCCGAGCAGGGCGTTGAGTGCGGAGAGCTGGGGCGACGCGCCTTGGCGGTAGATCTCGGCGAGCAGTCCGGCGGCGCGTTCGGCCGCTGCGGCGCGGGCCGTCTCTGCGGCGGCGGAGCGTTCGGCGGCGGCGGCCGACTCGGCCCGGGCGCGGACGAGTCGGGCCTGCGCCCCGTTGTACGCCTCGACGGCCTGCTCGGCGGCCCGGCCGGCTTCCTCGAGTTCGGTCTGGGCGGCGGTGAGGCGGGCTTCGATGGCGGCGACGTCCCCGGCTCTGGCGTCGGCGTCGGCCTGCGCCTTGGCGATGTCCTCGGTGGACGGGTACGGGTCGTCGGCCGGAGCGGCCAGCCGGGTCGGCGCCGGGGCGGCGGCTGCGGCGGGCAGCAGCCCGAGGAGTCCGGCGGCGGCGAGGAGGAGGGCGGGCAGCATCCTGCGGGCCACGGTCGGCTCCTCTCTCGCACACCGTCCGACGATCGGTCATATGCCCCATGGCGCGACAATTCGGTCACGTGCGGTCATATTCTCAGACGTGACCGATCATCAGCGCGATCGCCACAGGGCTGCGCGGGTGAGAGCCCGTGAGTACGGGGTGAGAGCTGCCGATGCCGCCCGGCCAGGCCCGACCGGGCGGCCGGGACCCCTACCGCCGGCGGATCTCCTGGTAGCGCCGCTCGACGTCGTCCATGAACCAGCCGGGCAGGGTGGAGGTCTCCCGGAGCGTCCGGCGCTCCTCGGCACTGAGCGTCTCGGCCGCGTCGTCCACCGCCAGCGCGTAGTCGGCCATCCGGCCGGACGTCGCCTCCTGCTGCATGCCGCCCGCCTGGGTCGCCAGGCCGTGCCGGCCCCGGGCCGCGTGGAGGAAACGAAGCAGCGACCACCACGGCGTCTTCTCGGTCCGGCGGCTCAGCTCGTCCCGGACCAGCAGCCAGGCCAGGCGCTCGTCGGTCACATTCGGCGTACCCATGAAAGACCCCCCTTGTCGAACAGTGTCGGCGGGAGGCTATCGCGTCCGCCGCCGGCGGGCTCAGTGGCGCGGGGGCCGGGGCTGGGGGTGGGGGAGGCGGGGGTGGCGGTAGGAGGTGTGGGGTTCGGGGGCGCCGGGGGTGGGGCGGACGGCGTAGGTGCGGTGGCGGCCGGCGCGGACGGTACGGCGGCGGAGGCTGGCGCGGTCCTGGCGGACGGGGTCGACCGGGGTCGCGGCGGAGGTGGCCCGGCGGTCGGCGAGGCGGGCGTGGCGGCGGGCGAGGGCGCGGGCGGCGTGGGCGTCGAGGTGGGCGGTGGCGCGGGCGGCCATCCGTTCGGCGACGCGGTGGGTGGCGGCGTGGTGGGCGGGGACCTTGTCGGGGGCGCCGGCGATCAGGTCGAAGAGCCAGGTGCGGGCACGGTCGGCGCGGGCGTGCAGCAGCCGCTCGCGTCGTACGGCGCGCTGCATCCGCCGGGGCCGCCCGGTGTACCGCCAGCGGGCCCAGGGGCTGCCGGGCCGGGCGAGTCGGATGGCGCCGATCCAGGAGAGGCCGGGGACCATGATGCCGAGCAGGCCGGTCCACATCTTGCCCTTGAGCAGGGCGACGATGGAGACCAGCGCGTTGACGGAGATGACCGCGATCAGGCCCCACCGGGTGTCCTGCCCGGGGACGACGCCGAGCGGCACGTACCCGGTGAGCAGCAGGGCGGTGACGAGGATGCCGAGGATGACGGCGTCGACCGACTTGCGGCCCTGTTCGCCCCAGTAGACGTCGTCGAGGTGGAGGATCAGCGCGAACTCGTCGAGGACCAGTCCGCAGCCGATGCCGAAGCAGAGCCCGAACAGGTCGATCCACGGCGACCGGCCGCCGGTGGCGAAGACGCCGATGCCGCCGAGCAGCAGGAAGCCGAGGCCGAACACCATGTGGTGGATGTGCAGCCCGCCGGGGGTGATGTTGCCGGGCCACCAGCGGACCTCGGCGCGGATCATCCGGACGCTGAACCGGATCAGGACGAAGGAGCAGATGAACCCGGTGAGCAGCAGGAAGAGCGGTTGCTTGTGGGCGGCGACGATGTGCTCGCGGTAGCCGTCCAGGAGTGCACTGATCATCGGTGGTGGTGCCTTCGTTCGTCCGCGGCGGGGGCTCAGAACCCGCGGGTGCGCTTGGCCGCCCGGCGCGGGACGAGCAGGTGGGGTGCGAGCCGTTCGGTCGCGCCGGGGGACTTGAGGAAGAGGCGGGCGACCTCGCCTCCGAGGTTCACGCCGATGGCGAGGGCCATCGCCAGGGCGGCGGCCCGGGTGACCGAGACCAGTCCGGCGTTGGCGTGGCCCTGGGCGAAGGCGAGCATGCCGAGGTAGAGCGCGGAGCCGGGCATCAGCGGGCCGATCGCGGCGGTGACGTACGGCAGCGCGCTGGCCTGCCGGTAGCGGGCCATCAGCTGGCCGAACAGGCCGACCAGGCCGGCCGCGACGCCGGTGGCGACGATCGGCGAGATCTGGGCGTTGGTCAGCACGCCGTAGGTGGACCAGCCGATCGCGGTGTTGAGGACGACCGGCGCGAGCGCGCTCCGGTCGGTCTGCAGCAGCATCGCGAAGGCGAGGGAGAGCAGTATCGCGGCGACGAGTTGGACGGGCGGGTTGACGGTGCCGGCGAGGCTCTCGTCCGGGCGGAGCTTGGCGTTGTAGTTGACGCCCAGGTAGAGCACCAGCATGACGCCGATGACGATGCCGACGATCAGGTACATCACTTCGAGCAGCCGGGCGGCGGCCGTGATGTAGAAGCCGGTCAGGCCGTCCTGGACGGCGGCGACCAGGGCCCGGCCGGGGAGCAGGGCGAAGAGTCCGCCGGTGATCACGACCGAGCCGCGCAGGTGCAGTTCGTTGAAGGAGAGCAGGATGCCGAGCACGGCGGCCGGCATCGCGGCGATCACGAACTGGTAGAACTCGGGCAGGCCGCGCCGGGCGATCGCGGAGGCCAGCCGGTCGCCGGCGACGGCGGCGGTGAAGGCGCTGATGAACACCAGCCAGGCCTTGCCGTCGACCCGCCCGCCGACCAGGAAGGTGGCGGCGCCGGCCAGCAGTCCGGAGGCCAGGGCGAGCAGCCAGACCGGGTACGGGTGGCGGTTGCGGCGGATCTCGGCGAGCCGGCGGTAGGCGTCGTTGACGCTGACCCGACCGGCCGTGATGTCGGCGACCAGGCGGTAGACGGAGGCGAGCCGGGTGTAGTCGGAGGTGCGGCGGCGGACCACCCGGTCGGCGGTGATCGGGGCGTCGATCAGCGAGGGCTGGTGCGAGATGGAGATCAGGGTGAAGGTCACCTGCGGCTCGCAGTGGTCGAGCCGGTAGGCGTGGGCGATGCCGAGCATCGCGGCCTCGACGTCCTCGGCGGCCTCGCCGCTGGCGAGCAGCAGTTCGCCGATGCGCAGGGAGAGGTCGAGGATGCGCGGGATGTTGCGGGCGGCGGAGGGGTGCAGCTCGCGCGGGGTGCGTTCGAGGGCGGGCCGCTCGACCATCGGCGTGCGCAGCAGGGTGCGCATCCGGTCGGGCCAGGGCACCTCCTCCTCGTCCTCGGCGAGCGCGGCGGGGACGGCGGTGCCGTGGGAGGGGGTGTAGCCGGCGGCGCGCCACTCCTCAGGGGTGAGGGTGTCCTGGGCCAGGCCGCGGGCGTACGGGCGCTCGGCCGCGGGCTCCGCCGGAGCGGGTTCCTCGGTCGGGGCCGGGACGAGCAGGCCCTCGGTCTGCCGGGGCGGGAGGGCGTGCGGGACGGGGACGGGCCGGTCGACGGGCGGGAGGTCGGGGCCGAGCAGGCCGCCGGTCGGCGGGGCGTCCGCGGGCGCGGCGGGCGCGCGCGGGGCGGGCGGCGCCGATGCCTCGGACGTCGCCGGGCGTGCGTCGGCGCCGGGTCGCCCTCCCCCGTTCCGCTTCCCCGCCGCCGAACCTCGCCCGCCCGGTCGGCCCCGCTTCGGCACCTGCGCTCCTCGCCTCCGTCGTCGTCCGTCCAACCTTGCCTGATCGAACGCGCGGACGCACATGTGCCCACCGTCTCACCTGCGGGTGAGCGGCCCGGGGCGGGTCACAGGCCGTACCGCTCGACGATCTCCCGGTGCCGTCCGGGGTCGGCGCCGGCCGCCTCCGCGAGGTCGAGCCAGCTGAGCGGGTGCGGCCAGTCGGCGGTGAGCCGCAGCAGCAGGGCGTCGGCGTCCGCGGCGGAGGCGGTCGGCGGGACGCCGAAGGCGGCGTAGACGCCGGGCAGTGAGCCGTCCTCGTCGGCGGGGTCGGTGATCGCGTACTGGTCGCCGCTGTAGGCCCACAGGCCGTACCCCTCGGCCTGGAGGGCGGTGCGCAGATCGGACCACGGCTCGTCGCCGGGCCAGCCGCCGTCGAGCCAGTAGGTGGTGTACCCGGCGGGGTCGAGCAGGGTGAGCAGTTCGAAGACGGGCCGCCAGTGCTCCTCCTGGCCGGGGGCGGGCGGCTCGTTCAGCAGGGCGGGGGCGAACACCACGGTGTCGCGGTGGTTGAGCGGCAGTTCGTCGCCGAGCACCGGCAGGACGCGGGCGGTGGCCGGGCCGGTGCGCAGGACGGGCAGGTCGGCGGTGGTGCCGTTGGCGCGGGTGGCGCGGAGGGTGATCAGCTCCCACTCCTCGTCGACCGGGCCGCTGTCGGTGGTGAAGGTGAGGTCGAGCCGGGCGCCGGCGGCGCGGACGGCCGCCCAGTCGCGGTTGGCGGAGGCGGCGGTGACCAGGTGCCAGAGGTCGGCGGGCCGCAGGGTGCGGTGGGCGAGCTCGGGCGGGGTGTCGCCGCTGTCGGGCAGGGCGTGCTCGACCAGTTCCTCGAGGATCCGCTGGGCCTCGGCGTGGTCGCCGCGGCGGGTGGCGGCGGAGGAGGCGAGGCGGCGGGTGTTGATCGCCTCGGGCTCGTGCGCCAGGACGGCGGCGCAGTGCTCGCCGACCTCGGCCCAGCGGCCCTGGGCGGCGGCGAAGCGGGCGAGCAGCCAGGCGGAGTCGGAGGGGCTGGTGGCGGCGAGCCGGTCGGCAAGGCGGCGGACGCCGTCGCCGTCCTCGGCGTCGAGCAGGACGGAGCCGAGCAGGTTGACCAGGTCCTCGTGGCCGGGGTCGAGTTCCAGCTGGGCCCAGAGCAGTTCGGTGACGGCCCTGGCGTGGCCGAGGCTGCCGAGGGCGGCGGCCAGGTTGGCGACCAGCACGGTGTCCCGCTCGCCGAGCTCGGCGAGGGCGGCGGCCAGCAGGTCGGCGCCGGTCTCCGGGTCCGGGCCCGTTTCGCCGAGCCAGTCGACGAGGTCCTTCGCCGGTACGGGGAGGTCGGGGCGCGGCAGGGCCTCGGCGGCGGCCCGCAGGTCGGCGACCCGGTCGGCGACGCCGTCGGTGCGGCGCAGCGCGGTGAGCTTGCGCTCGCCGGTGGCGGCCAGGGTGAGTGCCACCTCGCGGGCGCCGCGGGCGACGGCCAGCCGTCCGGCGGTCAGCACCAGGTCGAGGCAGGGGCGGTGGGAGCCGGCGGTGTCGAGGTAGCCGGCCCAGTGGGCGAGCCGGGCGCCGAGCGCGGCGTCGTTGTCGTACGCGCCGGCGGCGGCCAGGGTCTGTGCAGCGGTGGCCCAGCGGTGCCGGATGTCGGGGTAGCGGTCGGCCTCGTCGGCGTCGGGGAGCTGTTCCAGGGCCTGTTCGGTGCGGCCGAGGGCGGCGAGCGAGACGGCGCGGCCGGCCGCGAGCTTGCGGCGGTCGTCGTCGTCCAGTCGGTTGCGGGCGGCGACGTAGGCGTGTTCGGCGGTGTCGTAGGCGGCGAGGGCGTCCTCGTGGCGGCCGAGCCGCTGGAGGGCGGAGGCGCGGCTGTGGCCGAAGGCGAGCGAGACCCGTTCGCCGGCGGCCTGGATCCGGGCCTGGGAGCGGTCGAGGTGGGTCAGCGCGTCCTCGGCGCGGCCGTCGTCCTCCAGGGTGTCGGCGTACTCGCGGGAGAGGCAGTCGAAGCAGGCCCGGGCGGGGTCGACCCGCTGCAGGGTCTCCTCCAGGACGGCGAGCCGCTCGGGCACGTAGCCCGGGCCGTCGATGTTGGCGTGGCAGATGGTGAAGTCCTGCACGGCGCAGACGGACTGCGGGCAGGCCGCGGTCTCCTCGCGGTGGGCGAACTCCAGCAGGGAAACCGCCTCGGCCATCGCGGCCTCGCCCTGGTGGCGCTTGTTCAGCAGGTTCTGCAGCCGCCAGTGGCGCAGGAAGACCTCGACCCAGGGCAGGCCGAGGGCGCGGGCGGAGGCGAGTGCCTCCGGGTAGAGGGCGTCGAGCTGCTCGTTGCGGCCCTCGACGGCGTGGCCGGCGATCTCGGCGAGCGCATCGGCCAGCCGGTGCTGTCCGGACTCGGCGAGCTGCCGGTGGGTGTCCTGCACCCAGGACCAGATGTCGGTGGTCACGTCACTCCCCGTGCTGTTCGTCGGCCGACAGTGTGTCGGGTACCGCTGACAGGCCGTCCGGTACGGCCGCGGTGAGGGCGGCGACCGCGGTGGACACCCCGGCCAGGGCGGCGGTCAGGTCGCCGTCGCCGGAGCCGGCCGCGGCGGCCATGATGACCTTGAGCGAGCGCAGCAGCCCGGCCGCGGTGGCGGCGCCTGTGTGGCCGGCGCGGTAGGCGGCGAGCAGGCCGTCGACGGCGGGCGAGGCGAGGTTGAGGTAGAGCCGGGCCTTGACGGTGCCGTCGGTGCGGGCGGTGAAGGCGCGGGCCAGGCGCAGCGCGGCGGACGGGATCCGGGCGTCGGCCTGGTCGTCCTCGATCCGCGCCTTGAGTTCGGCCTCCCGGTCGGGGACCAGCACCAGCGGCAGGCCGGGCGGGTCGAAGCGGGCCGCGACCAGTTGCTCGCCCGGGTCGGCGAGGGCGGCGGCCAGCCAGGCGCTCTCCTCGGCGGGCAGGGGCGCGGCGGGCTCGCGGAAGAGTTCGCGGTTGCCGCTCTCGCTGCCGAGTTCGACGATCCGGCACTCGCGCAGCTGGGCGTAGCGGCGCAGGAAGGGCAGCACGGCGTACCGGTCGCCGCGGGCGATCGGCACCTGCATGGCCCGGTAGAGCATCTCCTCGAAGCCGCCGCCGCTGCCGAGTGCGACGTGGACCGCTCCGCCGCCGGCGGCGCGCAGCGCGCCGGCGGTCAGGTCGCCCTGGGAGGTGGGCACCGGGACGTCGTCGGCGAGCAGGCTGAACAGCCGGTCGTCGCAGAGGGCGGCGCCGAGCAGTTCCTGGCCGTGCCGGGCGAGGATCCGGCGCCAGGCGTTCGGGTGCAGCCGGGCGGTCTCGTAGAGGCCGTCGACGATGGCGTCGGTGAGGGTGCGCTGCAGGGCGCGGTAGTGCTCGTCGCGCTGGAGGTCCTCGCGGCTGGCGGTGGGGGTGAGCCGGTTGGACTCGACCACGCCGCCGATGAACCCGGCCCAGCTGGGCAGCAGGTCGCGGGCGTCGTCGGCGAGCAGCATGCCGCGCAGGTAGACGGCGAGGTCGCGGTTGTCGGTGGAGCCGTAGGTGCCGCCGTCCTGCACCCAGAGCAGGCCGACGGCGTCGCTGCCGTCCTCCCCCGCCGGGGCGGGGGTGACCGGGAAGGCGGTGAGCGGTTCGAAGCTGCGGGCGAAGGCGGTGGCGAAGCGCATCCGGTGGGCGTGCACCGGGCCGGGCAGGTCCTCGCGCCAGGGCACCCGGACGTCGTTGACCGGCTTCTCGTCGGTGCCGACGTAGACCGGGATGGGCAGCAGCACGCAGTACCGGGCGAGCACCTCGCGCAGCGCGTACTCGTCGGCGAGGTGGGAGTGTTCGGCCTTGAGTCGCAGTTCGACGACGGTGCCCGGGGCGGGGCGCGGGTCGACCGCCTCGACGGCGTACTGCTCGCCGCCGCGGCTGCGGTAGCGGTGGGCGAGGTGCGGTTCGCGGTGCGAGGCGGTGGTGACGGTGACCTCGTCGGCCACCGAGAAGGCGGAGAGGAAGCCGAGTCCGAAGGCGCCGATGAGGTCCTGATTACCGGTCAGTTCGCGCAGCATCCGGGTGTAGCCGGTGCCGACGGTCGCCAGGTAGGCGTGGATCTCCGGTTCGGTGAGGCCGGCGCCGGTGTCCTCGATCGCGACGGTGCGGGCGGCCGGGTCGCCGGTGACGCGGATCAGCGGCCGGTACGGCGTGTCCGGGTCCTCGAGCCTGCGCCGGGTGTGCGAGTCGTGGGCGTTCTGGACCAGTTCGCGCAGGGCGACCAGCGGGGTGGAGTAGAGGTGGGTCGCCAGGACGCCGACCAGGCCGCCGAGGTCGACCTCCGTCGTGCGCAGCTTCTCGGCTTCAGACATGAGGCCACAGTGTGCCAGTACGACAATCACGCGACCAGCGATTTCCGGTGGCGGGGGGCAATTCCCGGGCCATTTCCGAATGACCGCCGGCTCCGGGATTTGCGCGGTACGGAAATCCTCACCCGTCCGCGGCGTCGAGGCCGAGCGCCGCCCGGCCGAGCGCCACCAGCGCGCCGCCCGTGTCACCGGCGCCCGCCGGTCCCCGCACCCCGTCGTTGACCAGCGCAAACATCGCGTGCACCCGGATCCGGGCCTCCGCGTCCCCGTAGCCGGGCCGCACCTGTTGCAGCAGCGCGACCCACCGCCGCAGGAAGTCGCGGCGGAACTCCACCGCCACTCGCCGGTCCGATGGATCCAGCCGTTCGGTCTCGCTCACCATCGCGCCCAGGTAGTCGCTGTTGCGCCGGGCGAAGTCCACGTACGCGGCCAGGCCGGCCGCCAACGCCGCGGCCGGCTCCCCGGTCCCTTCCAGCGGGCCGGCCACCTCCTGCCACAGCCGCTCCCGGCTGCGAACCAGTGCGGCCGCCAGCAGTTCCGCCTTGGTGCCGAAGTGCTTGTAGACACTGGGTCCGGCGATCCCGACCGCGGCGCCGAGCTCCTCGGTGGAGACGTTGTCGAAGCCCCGCTCGTGGAAGAGTCGCACCGCGGTCACCAGCAGCGCCTCCCGCCGGGTCACGGGGGCCGGGTACGGCAGACCGCGGCCGGGCGGGAGCACGGGGGCCGCGGCGAGGTCGACCGCCAGCAGGTCGGCGCCGATCCGCCGCAGCAGCGCCTCGAAGGCCCGCCGGGGCGGGGCGAAGGTGTGGTTGCCGAGGCCGCCGTACGCCGACAGCAGCGACCGGCAGACCAGGTCGGTGTCGGCGGCCGGGCGCCCGGGGTACCCGGTGGCGACCACCGCCGCCGTCTCCGCCACCACCGCGCGCAACTCCCGGCGCAGCGCGGCCCGCTGGGCCGGCGGCAGGAGCCGGGCGTCGCGCCGCCAGAGGGTGCCGAGGGCCCGGTGGTCGATCGCGGCCGGGGCGAGGGCGGCGCACAGCTGCTCCGGACCGTCCTTGCCGGCCCGGACCGCCTCGCGCAGCGCGTCCAGTCCGCCGGTGACGGCGCACCGCAGCAGCTCGGGCTTGCTGCGGAAGTGGCGGTAGAGCGCCGGTGCGGTGATGCCGACCTCGGCGGCGACCTCGGCCATCGAGACCCGGTGGTAGCCGCGCCGGTGGAACAGCCCCTCGGCGGCCGCCAGCACCTGGGCCCGGCGGCCGGGCGGGCGGCGCCCGGCGGCCCGCTCTGTCACCACTCCCCGCCCCCTCGGCTCGGTCACGGCAGTCCGTCGGCCAGGGTAGCAACCATTCACTTGTCCGGCCGATCAACCGCGGAATCACCGGCCGGGATCTCTGGACAGCCGAAGCTACCGACGATTAACTTGTGGGGCGATCAGCGGCTGCAGGAAGGGAGCGCCACCGTGCGCCGTAGCGTGTACACCGAGGACCACGAGGCGTTCCGGGAGACCATCCGGGACTTCATCGCCAAGGAGGTCGTGCCGGTCTACGAGAGCTGGGAGGCCGACGGCCACCCGCCGCGCGACTTCTACCGCAAGCTCGGCGCCCTCGGCGTGTACGGCATCGAGGTGCCCGAGGAGTACGGCGGCGCGGGCGAGACCGGCTTCAAATACCAGGCGGTGGTGGTCGAGGAGTGCGCCCGGGCGGGCGTCACCTTCGGCTCGTCCGGTGTGCACACCGGCCTGGTGCTGCCCTACCTGCTGGAGTACGCCAACGAGGAGCAGAAGCAGCGCTGGCTGCCCGGCTTCGTCTCCGGCGACATCATGACGGCGATCGCGATGACCGAGCCCGGGGCGGGCTCCGACCTGGCCGGCATCACCACCACCGCCAAGCTCTCCGAGGACGGCACCCACTACGTCCTCAACGGCGCCAAGACCTTCATCACCGGCGGCGTGCTGGCCGACCTGGTGCTGGTGATCTGCCGCACCGCGCCGTACGACCCGGCCGACCGCCGCGCGGGCCTGTCCATCCTCTGTGTGGACACCGCCTCCGACGGCTACGCGGTCGGCCGCAAGCTGCAGAAGATCGGCCTGCGCACCTCGGACACCGCCGAACTCTCCTTCAGCGACGTCAAGGTGCCGGTGGAGAACCTGCTCGGCCAGGAGGGCCGGGCGTTCTCGTACCTGACCCACAACCTGGTCCAGGAGCGCCTGGCGATCGCGGTGGGCGCCTACGCGGCGGCCGCCGCCGCGGTGAACTTCGCGGTGAAGTACGTGAAGGAGCGCAAGGTGTTCGGCCAGGCGGTGGCCGAGTTCCAGAACACCAAGTTCACCCTGGCCGACTGCCAGGCCCAGGTGCTGGCCCAGCAGGCGATGGTGGACCAGTCCCTGGAGCTGTACCAGAGCGGCGGGCTGACCGTCGCCGACGCCGCCGCGCTGAAGCTGTTCTGCACCGAGTCGGCCTCCCAGGTGATCGACAAGTGCCTCCAGCTGCACGGCGGTTACGGCTACATCCTGGAGTACCCGATCGCCCGCCTCTACACCGACAACCGGGTGTTCCGGATCTACGGCGGCACCAGCGAGGTGATGAAGACCATCATCGCCAAGTCCCTCGGCCTGTAGGGACGGCAGAACGCGCGACGGTCCGGCCCCCCACCGGCCGGGCCGCCGCGTCCCCCACCCGGCAGCGGGCCGGGCCCCCATCGGCCCGCTGCCGGAGCCGCCGCACGACCGCCGCCCGAGCCGAGCCGCCGCACCGAGGGACGCCCATGACCACCGCCGCGCACGCCCTGACCACCCGGGTCCAGTCCGAACTCCGCGCCCCGGGCGCCGCGTTCGAGGTCGAGCCGGGCGACCGGGGCCCGGTCTACGTCCACGGCCCGCGCACCCTGCGCGAATTCCTGGACGCCACCCGCGCCCACGGCGAGCGGGTCTTCCTCGCCGCCGGTGCCACCCGCTGGACCTACGCCGCCCACCACGCGGCCGCCGCCGCCCTCGCCCACCGCTACCTGCACCACTACGGCCTGCGGCCCGGCGACCGGGTGGCCGTCGCCATGCGCAACCTGCCCGAGTGGCAGATCGCGTTCTGGGCCGCCCAGACCGCCGGACTGGTCGCCGTCCCGCTGAACGGCTGGTGGCAGCGCGAGGAGTTGGCGTACGCGCTGGACGACTGCCGGCCCGGTCTGATCGTCGCCGACCGCGAACGGGCCGACCGGACGGCCGACTGGGCCGCCGCCCACGGCGTCCCGGTGCTGACCGTCGGGGTACCCGACGCGCCCGACCGCTTCGAGGACCTCCCGCTCACCGGCCTGGCCGCCCCCGCGGTGGAGATCTCCCCCGACGACGACGCCACCATCCTCTACACCTCGGGCACCACCGGGCAGCCCAAGGGCGTGGTGGCCACCCACGCCGCCTGGTGCACGGCCGCCACGACCGCCCGCTACTTCGCCGCCACCACGCTGCTCTGTGCGGGCGGCGACCCGACCGCACCGCCGCCGCAGACCACGCTGCTGACCTTCCCGTTCTTCCACGTCGCCGCGTTCACCGCGCTCCTGCCGCTGATGGCGGGCGGCGGCACCGCCGTCCTGCTGCCCAAGTGGGACGCGGCCGCGGCGCTGCGCCTGATCGCCGAGCACCGGGTCACCACCTACGCGGGCGTGCCCACCACCGCGCTGGGCCTGCTGGCCGCCGCCGAGGCGGCCGGGGATGCGCTGCCCGACCTGCGCCTGATCGGCACCGGCGGCGCTGCCGCCCCGGCCGACCTGGCCCGCCGGATCGACCGCGCCTTCGGCGGCCGGGTGGGGTCGCGCAACGGCTACGGCCTCACCGAGACCTGCGGCGGCGTGACCGCCAACGTCGGCCCGCGCCACCGCGAACAGCCGGACTCGATCGGGCGCCCCGCCCCCGCCGTCGAGGTCCGCATCGCGGGCCCGGACGGCGAGCCGCTGCCGGACGGCGCGGTGGGCGAACTGCGGCTGCGCGGCCCGGCCCTGTTCCGCGGTTACCGCGGCAACCCGCAGGCCACCGCGGCGGCGCTCACCGACGACGGCTGGCTGCGCACCGGCGACCTGGCGTACCTGCGCGACGGCGAGGTGTACGTGGTCGACCGGCTCAAGGACCTGGTGATCCGCGGCGGCGAGAACGTCTACTGCGGCGAGGTCGAGGGCGTGCTCACCGACCACCCGGAGGTGGCGGACGCGGCCGTGCTCGGCGTCCCCCACCCGGAACTCGG
Source organism: Kitasatospora cinereorecta (assembly GCF_024172095.1). Classification (GTDB taxonomy): domain Bacteria; phylum Actinomycetota; class Actinomycetes; order Streptomycetales; family Streptomycetaceae; genus Kitasatospora; species Kitasatospora cinereorecta. The sequence continues at coordinate 81,158 of NZ_JAMZDX010000006.1, forward strand.
CGAGGAGGTGGCCGCCGTGGTCGTCCTGCGACCCGGCTCGGGCCTGGACGCGGACGGCCTGCGGGCGCACGTCGCCCGCAGGCTGGCCGCGTTCAAGGTGCCGGCGCACGTCTCCTTCCGGACCGAGCCGCTGCCGCGGAACCCGACCGGGAAGCTCCTCAAGCGCGAACTGCGCGGGAGCCTCCGGCCGTTCGACGGGACGGAGGCCGGCGCGACCGGCTGAGTGGTCAGTTGGCCGAGACCTGGCCCTCGTTGCGCCACGCCTCCAGGCCGGCCAGCGAGGCCGCCCGGGCCTGGTTGATGGCGCGCTGCGCCAGCTCGGTGGGCGGGGTGTCCATCTGTCGCACCCATGACCGGCCGGCCGAGGCCAGGGCCCCGAACACCATGACGGTGCCGGTCATGCCCATGATCGCGCCGACACCGGTGAGAACCGCACCCATGGCCAGCATGGGACGGTTGACCTGGAACCCGGAGAACCCTGCGGTGAATTTCTGAATGGTCGCCATGGATCCACGATCGGCCCGCTCCGTCCGGCCCGCACCTCGGGCGGCGACGCGCTAACCCGTGCGCGTGGTCCAGCGCGCGGAACGGGCCGCCGCCCGCCTAGGGTCGCGGCGGGGGCTCCCACCTGCCCGGCCCGACCGAGGAGACCGCGATGACCGAGCCGACCCGCATCAGCCTCGACGCGCTCGCCGACGAGCACGCCGCCAAGGCGGCCGACAGCCCGCACGGGCGCAGCGCCCACCTGCTGCTGCACGACGGCGTCCTGCGGCAGACCGTGATCGCGCTCACCGCAGGCTCCTCGCTGGACGAGCACAACGCCCCGGTCGCCGCCAGTCTCCTGGTGCTCCGCGGCCGGGTCTCGCTCACCGTCGCGGGCAAGCGCCAGGAGGTCGCCGCCGGCGAGCTGCACACCATCCCGCAGGACCGCCACGGCCTGCTCGCCCACGTCGACTCGGTGGTGCTGCTCACCGCGGTGACCAACTAGTCCCGCTCGTTGAGGGCGGCGGCGATCCGGGTCAGTCCGGCCAGGTAGTCGGCGCCGGTCGGGGCCTGGGCGGGGTCGATCAGCCACTGGCCGGCCAGGCCGAGCAGCAGGGACTGGTAGAAGGTGCCCTTGGCGAGCTCCTCCGGGGTGTCCTCCAGCTCGGTCCGGCCCTGGAAGAGCATGGCGAGCCCGAGCCGCCCCATCTTCTGCACCTCCGCGAGGCGCTGCCCCAGCTCCGGCAGGTGCTCGATCTGCGAGACCACCTCGAACTGCATCGCCCACAGCCCGCGGTGCTCCGCGAAGCTGGCCGCCACCGCGTCCCACGCCCGGACGAACCGCTGCTGCGGGTCGGCGACGCCCGCGGCCTCCGCCAGTGCCCGGCGGATCGAGTCGCCCCACTCCCCCACCGCCTCGATCAGCGCCTGCATGAGCAGCGCGTCCTTCGAGCCGTAGTGGTAGCCGATCGCGGCCAGGCTGACGCCCGCGCCGGAGGCGATGTCCCGGGCGGTGGTGCGCCCGTAGCCCTTCTCGTACACGCAGCGCTTGGCGCTGGCCAGCAGATCCTCGCGATTTCCCATGGGAGCGATGCTACGCGGGGACATGGACAAACGTATCGCACAATCGAGTGAGACGCTTGTACTAGACAGCCGTGTGACACATCCGTACAGTCATCCCCATGACCGCAACCAACGGCCTCGCCGGCCGACGCGAGTGGGCGGGTCTCGCCGTCCTGCTGCTGCCGACCCTCGTCCTCGCCATGGACATGGGCGTGCTCTTCTTCGCCGTCCCCTTCATCGCCACCGACCTGCACCCCAGCGGCACCCAGCAGCTGTGGATCATGGACATGTACTCCTTCCTGCTGGCCGGACTGCTCATCCCGATGGGCGCCCTGGGCGACCGGATCGGGCGCCGCAAGCTGCTGGTGGTGGGCAGCGCCGGGTTCGCCGCCGCCTCGCTGGTCGCCGCCTACGCGGACGGGGCCGGCCGGCTGATCGCCGTCCGCGGGCTGCTCGGCGTCTTCGCGGCGGTGTTCGGCCCGTCCACGCTGGCGCTGGTCCGCACCACCTTCCGCGACCCGGGGCAGCGCCGGGCCGCGATCGGCGCCTGGAGCGCCGTGATGATGGCCGGCGCCACCCTCGGCCCGGTGGTCGGCGGCCTGCTGCTCGACCACTTCTGGTGGGGCTCGGTCTTCCTGGTCGCCGTCCCGGCCATGCTGGTGGTGGTCGTCGCGGCCCCGCTGCTGCTGCCCGAGCAGCGCACCGAGCGGCGCGGCGGACGGTTCGACCTGCCCGGCGCGGCGCTCTCCATGGCCACCGTGCTGCCCGTCGTGTACGGCATCAAGACCCTCGCGGTGGACGGCTGGCACCCGCTGCCCGCCCTGGTGCTGGCGGCCGGCCTGCTGATCGGCGCCCTGCTGGTGGTCCGGCTGCGGACCGCCGCCGACCCGCTGATCGACCTCGGCCTGTTCCGGATCCGCACCTTCAGCGGGGCGATCACCGTCAACACCATCGCGATGTTCGCGATGATGGGCTTCACCCTCTTCACCTCGCAGTACCTGCAGCTGGTCAAGGGCCTCAGCCCGCTCGCCGCCTCGCTGTGGGCGCTGCTGCCGAGCCTCGGGGTCGGCGCCGCCGTCGGCACCTTCGGCGCGCTGGCCGGACGGGTCCGCCCCGCGACCCTGCTCACCACCGGCTTCCTGCTCAGCGCGGCCGGGTTCGTGCTGATGACCGCGGTCGGCAAGGACAGCCCGATGGCGGTGGTCCTGGTCGCCGCCGGGGTGATCGCCGCCGGATCGGTCGGCACCATCACCATCACCGCCGACATGGTGGTCTCCGCCGCCCCCGCCGAGCGGGCCGGCGCGGCCGGCGCCACCTCGGAGACCGCCCAGGAGCTGGGCAGCTCGCTCGGCATCGCGATCCTCGGCGCCGCCGGCGCCGCGGTCTACCGGGGCCGGCTGGACGGCGCCCTGCCCGGCGGGCTGACCGGCGACGCCGCCGGCGCCGCCAAGGACACCCTCGGCGGGGCGGTCACCGTCGCCGCCCACCTGCCGGGCGACGCCGGCCGGCAGCTGCTCTCCGCCGCCCGGATCGCCTTCACCGACGGCATGCACGTGGCCGCCGTGGTCGGCGTGGTCTTCATGGCGGGCGCGGCGCTGGCGGCCCACCGCCTGATGCGACACCTGCCGGTGGCCGTACCCGCCACCGCCCCCGCCGCCGAGGACGACCGCACCGCCGTCCCCGCCGCCGCCTGACCCCACCAGCCCGCCCACCGCGCAGGTCACCGCAGCCCCGGCCGACACCCGTCGCCGGGGCTGCGCGCTGCCCGCCCGGCTCCGCCGGTGACGCCACCGCCACTGGCACCGGCCGCGCCGCCCCGACTGCCCGACGCCGCCCCCGACGGAGCTCCGCTCGGCGCGCAGCCCGTCCGCACCACCCGCCCCGAGGGCAGCACCGATCGGCCCGGAGCTGCGCCGACCCACCGGAATCCGACACCGGCACTCCGTCTGGGACGGCGGTCACGGCGGCAGGTTCCGTGGTGCGGGGGCCGGTGGCGACGCCTAGGGTCGCTGTCATGGCGGAGCGTGATGGCCGAGGGGACGAGGAGGAGCTCGACTACCGGTTCTCGCTGGCCAACGAGCGCACCTTCCTGGCGTGGATCAGGACCGCCCTCGCGCTGCTGGCCGGCTCCATCGCGCTGGACCAGCTGACCCCGGAGCTGGCACCCGCGCCGGTGCGGACGGCGCTGTCGGTGGTGCTGGCGCTGGGCGGGGCGGGCCTGGGGGCGGCGTCGTACCGGCGGTGGCTGCGGGTGGAGCGGGCGATGCGCTCCGGCGAGGCGATGCCGTACACCCGGATCATGCTGGTGCTGACGGTGTGCGTGGCGGTGGCGGCGGTGGTGTTCTCGGTGCTGATCATCGGCTGGGCGCGGTGACGGGCGGCCGCCGCCGGGATCCCGGCCTGCAGCCGGAGCGGACGTTGCTGGCGTGGAGCCGGACGGCGCTGCTGCTGGCGGTGAACGCGCTGCTGATCCTGCGCAGCGGCCTGCTCGGGCAGCAGCCGGGCCTGGCCGCGCTGGGCGGGGTGCTGGCGGGTGCGGCGGCGTGGTTCCACTGGTACGGGACGTGGCGGCGGCGCCGGCAGCTTGGACGTCCGTCGGTGGTCGGCCACGGCCCGGTGCGGGCGATGGCGCTGGTGGTGCTGCTGGTCGCGGCGGGGAGCGCGTGGGCGGTGCTGCTCGGCCCGTCGCCCCGCTGACCCGGTCGCCGGCCCCACCGAACCAGCCGAATGGTCCAGACCACATGGCGAGGATCGCCGGTATTTCCCCAGCTGTTTGCCGGCGGGTGTGTACGTTCACCGATAAGGCCAGGCATACTGGCCAAGGTCGGGCTCCTTCGCCCGGCAGGCACGCACGACGTACCCACGACGAGAACTCCGCGAAAGGACCGGTGGTCAGGGATGTTCCGTAACGGTTTTGAGCCCTGGCACCTCATCATTGTGGTGGCAGTGCTCGTCCTCCTCTTCGGCTCCAAGAAGCTGCCCGAGATGGCCCGCGGGCTGGGCAAGTCGATGCGCATCCTGAAGGCCGAGACCAAGGCCCTGCGCGAGGACGACGCCCCCGCCGACGCCCAGGCCGGCACCGCGCAGTCCACCGAGCAGCCCCGTCAGGCGGTCGAGCCGACCGTCGTGACGAAGGCCACCGAGGCGCCGAAGCCGACCACCACGGCCTGACCGCGGATTTTCCGGAGCCGCCGGTCCGTCAGTTGACGGGCCGGCGGCTTTGTCGCTCCCCCGCCACGGTCGGGTGGCCGCCGGTTCCACCCTGGCGTCTCCTGGTAGGCACCTGACCGCCGACCCCGGAGGCGCGGATGTCCGATCCTGCCGAAGCCGCAGGCGGCGACGAGATCGGCGACCTCCGCCGACGGATCGCCGGACTGGAGCCCGCGCCGTGAAGCTCCTCACCACGAAGCGCCGGGCCGGCGATCCGCTGAAGGCCGTGGTGATGCTGGCCGTGCCGCTCGGGGTCATCCTGGCCTGGTTCCTGATCCCGCTGGGCTACTTCGGGCCGGAGCACCCCCTGGTCAGCTGGATGGTGTTCATCATCGCGCTGGCGCTGCTGGCGATCGGCCTGCTGCGGGCGATCCAGCGGGAGCTGCTCGACCTGCCCGGCAGGCCGGCGCTGACCATCGTGCTGCTGCTCAGCTGCGCGCTGGTGCTGTTCGCCACCTGCTACCTGGGGATGGCCAGGAACCCCAACGAGTTCCCCGGCCTGACCACCAAGGTCGACTCGCTGTACTTCACGGTGATCACCATGTCCACCGTCGGGTACGGCGACATCCACCCGGTCGGGCAGGCCGCCCGGGTGGTGGTGATGCTGCAGATCCTCTACACCCTGGTCTTCCTGACCGCGGGCGGCGCCGCCCTCTCCCGCCGGCTGCGCGTGCAGGTCGAGAAGCGCGGCACCGAACGCCACCGGCACTGAGCCGGGGCCGTCAGTCGTTCTGGGCCTGGGCGTGGACGACCGCGATCAGGCCGGCCAGGCGGGCCTGCCAGTTGGCCAGGGTGCCGCCGTCGACAGCGTGCTTCTTCTGCAGGTCCTTGACCAGGCGCTGGGCGGCGAGCAGCCGGCTCTCGGCGGCGTCGGAGTTCTTGTCGGCGACCGCCTGGGTGGCGTCGTCGAGCAGCCGGGTGAGGTCGTCCTGGCGGTCGCGCTCCCGGCCGAACTGGGCCTGCGCCACGTTCGCCCGCAGCTGGGCGATCTGGGCGGCCACCGGCCCCTTGCCCGCCGAGGCGCTCGGGCTGGCGCTGGGGCTCGCCGAGGGGGAGGGGCTCACCGGGGCGGCCGCGGTCGGCGACTGGGCCACGACCGAGGCGGCGGGGGCGGCGGCCGGCTGCTTCGGGGTGCTCGGCCCGTTGAAGGCGAAGGCGGCGATGGCCGCGCAGCCCGCGATCACCGCGATGCCCGCGCCCGCGTAGACCAGCGGGTTGCGGCCGCGCCGCGGCTCGTCCCGGTACGGCTCGTAGCGCTCCTGCTCGTCCATCGGGGCCATCGAGGGCAGCGGCGGCAGCACCGAGGTGCGGTGCTGCTCCACGTACGGCTGCTCGGCAACCTGCTGCGCGCCGGTCGCGGGCGGGAAGCCCGGCGGGGCGGCGACCGGCGGCAGCACCTGGGTGGCGGAGGCCAGCAGCGCGCTGGTGCGGTCGTCGGGGGCGGCCGCGGGGAGGGCGGCGAGCAGCTCGGACATCGCCCGGGTCGCGTCGGCAGGACGGTCGGCGGGGTTCTTGGCGAGCAGCCGCAGCACGGCCGCGTCCAGGGCCGCAGGGACGTCGGGGCGGTGGGTGGAGACCGGTGCCGGGTACTCAGTGACGTGCTTGAAGGCGATGGCGACCGGGGTATCGGCGGTGAACGGCGGGGCGCCGGTGAGCATCTCGACCAGCACGCAGCCGACCGCGTACAGGTCGGCCCGGCCGTCCACCTCGGGGGCGGCGGTGGCCTGCTCCGGGGAGAGATAGGCAGCGGTGCCGAGGACGGTGGCGGTCTGGGTGAGCTGCTGGCCGCTGGAGGAGTTGGCCCGGGCGATGCCGAAGTCCACCACCTTCACGCCGCCGTCGTTGGTGATCATGATGTTGCCGGGCTTGATGTCCCGGTGCACCAGGCCCTGCGCGTGGGCGGCGGCCAGCGCCTCCAGCACGGCGGCGGCGATGCCGACCGCCCGCTCCTTGGGCAGCGGGCCGCTCTGGGCGATCAGCCGGCCCAGGGTGATGCCGTCGACCAGCTCCATCACCAGGTACGGGGAGCCCTGGTCGACGCCCGAGTCGAAGACGGTGACGATCCGCGGGTGCACCAGCAGGGCCGCGTGCTGGGCCTCCCGGGCGAAGCGCTCGGCGAAGCGCGGGTCGTCCGCGAGCCCGCCGTTCAGCACCTTGACCGCGACCGGGCGGCCGAGCTGCCGGTCCACGCCGCGGTGGACCGTGGCCATGCCGCCGACGCCGAGTATCTCGCCGAGCTCGTAGCGCCCGTTCAGCGCGCGTCCGATCACCGGGTGCTCCCCTCGCATCTGTCGGCCATCCGTGAACGATAGCGGTCATCCGCCCGCGACCGGCGGCGGGACCTGGAGGGTGCCGTAACGCTGCATGCGCTGCCAGCGCAGACGGGAGCCGGCCAGCGCGGTGCACACGGACTGGATGACCACCAGGTACATCAGCTGGCGGTACACGACCTGCTGGAGCGGCAGCGTCCACAGCGGGCCGAGCCGCTCGCCGTCGAGCCGGAAGGCGTAGACGGCGGTGGCGGCCTGCAGCGCCTGGAAGGCCAGCCACAGGCCGATGATCCGGACCGGGTCGAGGAAGGCCAGTCCGTACAGGGCGAAGACGTCCACCACCGGGCCGAGCAGCGGCAGCAGCACCTGGAAGACCAGCAGGTAGAGCAGCCCGCGGCGGCCCAGCTTGCCGGACTGGCCGCGCTGGCCGAGCGCCCCGCGGTGCTTCCACATCGCCTGCAGGGTGCCGTAGCACCAGCGGTAGCGCTGACGCCACAGGGCGCCGAGCGAGGCCGGCGCCTCGGTCCAGGCGCGGGCCCGCTCCTCGTAGACCACCCGCCAGCCGGCCCGGCACAGCGCCATGGTCAGGTCGGTGTCCTCGGCCAGGGTCTCCCCGGCGACCCCGCCGATCCGCAGCAGCGCGGAGCGGCGGAACGCACCGACCGCGCCGGGGACGGTGGGCATGCACTCGGCCAGGTCGAACAGCCGGCGGTCCAGGTTGAAGCCGACCACGTACTCGATGTGCTGCCAGCGGCCGAGCAGCCCGCCCCGGTTGACCACCTTGGCGTTGCCGGAGACGGCGCCGACCCGGCGGTCGGCGAAGGGCTGCACCAGCATCCGGACGGCATCCCGCTCGAAGACGGTGTCGCCGTCGACCATCACCACGAGTTCGGCGCGGGCGTGCCGCAGGCCGTTGTTGAGCGCGGCCGGCTTGCCGGCGTTGGCCTGCCGGATGACCCGGACGTACGGGAGGTTCAGGGATTCGACGAGGTCGGCGGTGCCGTCGGTGGAGCCGTCGTCCACCACGATCACCTCGACCGGGTGGTCGGAGGCCAGCAGCGAGCGGACCGCCGCCTCGATGCCGGCGCGTTCGTTGTACGCCGGGACGATCACCGAGACCGGCTCGGTCACCGGCGGCCCCCAGCCCCTGCGCCGCAGGCGCTTGTGGCGGCGGGCCGCCACCACCAGGGCGACCATCCGCAGCAGGCCGATCGCGCCCGCGCCCCAGAGCAGCCAGCCGAGCACGGTCAGCACCCAGTCGCTGGTGGTGAGGGCGCCGAGCAGCGCCAGGCCCTGCCAGTGGTCGGCGGTGGTGGCGGGGTGCTGGACCTGCGGCAGGCCGGTGGCCTCGCCGACGGTGGCGAAGCGGAAGCCGGCCGCCTTGAGCTTCGGCAGCAGTTCGGCGAGCGCGGCCACCGTCTGGCTGCGGTCGCCGCCCGCGTCGTGCATCAGCAGCACCTGGCCGTCGGCCGACTTCGGGGTCGCGTTCGCCACGATCGCCGGGACGCCGGGGCGGCGCCAGTCCTCGCTGTCCAGGGTGGTGAGCACGGTCAGGTAGCCGGACCTCGAGGCGTCCTGCAGCGCCGACCAGTCGGCGTCGGTCAGCGCGTCGTTGCCGGAGGAGTACGGCGGGCGCAGCAGCGAGGTGGTGGTGCCGGTGGCGCCGGCGAGCGCCTGCTGGGCCTCGCGCAGCTCCAGCGAGCGGCGCCACGGCGCGGCCTGCGCGAGGTTGGCGTGGGTGAAGGTGTGGATGCCGATCTGGTGGCCCTCGGCGAGGATCCGCCGGGCCAGCTCGGGGTGGTCGGCGACCTGGGTGCCGACCACGAAGAAGGTCGCGTGCACCCCTTCGCGCTTCAGCACGTCGAGGATCTGCGGGGTCCAGTGCGGGTCCGGGCCGTCGTCGAAGGTGAGGGCCAGGGTCCCGGCGGCGGGCCGGGTGGTGCGGCCGGTGGCGGCGTCGATCACCGGGCCGCCGTCCCTGACCTGCGCCGGGACCGAGCCGTTCGCGCCCTGGCTCGGGGCGGCGCCGTCGGCCTCGGTGCCGAACATGTGCCGGGTCCAGCCCTGCAGCAGCAGGGCGGACGTCAGGGTGAGGACCAGGACGGACAGCAGCAGCCAATGGGTGCGCAGCGGGACCTGGCGCACCAGGCCGCGGCGGCCGCGGCGGGCCCGGGAGCGGACGGGGGTGGTCATCAGGGGCTCTTGGTGGGCTTGTGGGAGTTCGGGGAGCTCGGCTTGCCGTGGCCCGGGGTGGGCGGGGCGGCCGATGTGGGGGTGCCGGTGCCGGGCGCGGTGGTCGACTCGGCGGCTCCCGGGCCGGTCGGCGGGGCGTCGGTGGCGCGGTGCGTCGTGGGGGCGGCGGCGCGCCGGGTGGCGGCCGGGGAGGCCGCAGGGTCGGGCTCGGCGGCCTGCGACGGCTCGCCAGGGGCCGCACCGGAGGGGGTGTCGGCACTCTGGGCGGGCGGCTGGGGCAGGAACGGCGCGTGCACCGCCGGTCCGCCGAGCAGGTTGCTGGCCAGCAGGACCAGGTAGCCGGCGGCCGGGACGGCGAGCAGCCGGCCGGCCCGGCGGACCCGGCGCTGGCGCCGTCCGGAGGCGTCGACGAAGACCGGCGGCAGGGGTGCGGCGACGGTCCGGTCGGGGTGGGTCGCGGGGTCGAGCTGCGCCGTGTCGTCGATCACCATGGGTCCGGGGGTTCGGAGGTCGGAGGTCGCCGGGCGGTGCGGTTGGGCGGGGCTGCGGCGGGGCCGGGTTCGGCGGTCGGATGCTCGCGGAGCCGGGCGGACGGTGGACACGGGGGAATCCACCGGCCGTCCGGGCTCTCGTCGCCGCCCTCGGGGGGCGATCCGGATGGGCGGGGGACCCGGGGGAGTACCTCCACCCATCCGGAGCATCACCGGACGGTCGGTGGACACGGGGGAATCCACCGGCCGTCCGGAGCTCTCACCGGACGGTCGGTGGACACGGGGGAGCCCACCGGCCGTCCGGAGTACTTCACCGGGCGGTCGATGGGCACGGGGGAACCCATCGGCCGCCCGGAGCCTTGGTGTCGCCGCTGGGCGGCGCTCCGGTCGTGCGGGCCCGCGGCCGGGTGCTGTCCGGCCGCGCGCCTCGCGGGTACTGCTGCGCACGTGTCGCCACGCGCGTACCGCTCACGCGTGCTGCCACGCGCGTCCTGCCCGCGCGGGTCGCCCCGCGCGTCGCTTCACCGGTCGGGCGATGGGCCCGGGGGGTTTGCCCACCGCCCGACCGGAGTCGTCACCCCCCGCTGCCGCTCCCGCCGGCCTTCTGGTCGGCGGTCGGCGTGGGGGACTTCACGGTGCGGCCGCCCTTGGTGTCCTCGGGGCTCGGGCTCGCCTTGTCGTGGCCGTTGCCCGAGGTCCCTCCGGTGGAGCCGCCGGAGCCGCTGCCGTCCTTGCCGGCGGGCAGGGTGGCGCAGTAGGCGGCCACCTTCTCCGCCCCGCCGGCCTCCTTGAACAGCGGCTGGAGGTTCTGTTCCGCGGCCAGGTCGCGGGCCTTGGCGCCGCTGCCGAGCCGGTCCTGGACGATCTTGCAGAGCTTGGCCAGGTCCGGCACGTCGCCCGCGCCGGTGCCCTTGTCGGAGGGCTTGCCGCTGGCCTCGTCCCCGGGTTGGGACGAGCCGTCACCGGCACCGGGCGAGGCCTTGGCGCCACCCGAGGCCACGCCGCGACCGGACGGGTCGCCGGCGCCGCCGGTGGAGCCCGCCGAGGCGCTGCCCGACCTGGTGGCGTGCCCGGTCGGACCGGCCACCACCGGGGTGTCGTTGCCTCCGCCGCCACCGCCGAGCACCGTCGGCAGATTGCCGGTGGACGCGGCCACGGCGACACCGCCGACCGCGGTGGCGGCCAGCGCGGCGGCGAGGGCCTTCGCGCTGAAGGCCCGCGCGAGCGCGGTGTCCGCCATCGTTCGTCTCCGGTGCTGTCGTGCCGTCGGCCTGGTCGCTGTGCTGTGACGAGCCGCCCGGAACGCGGCCATCGCCTGTTCCTCCCCGGGCAGCGGGCTCCCGGCCGGGGCCGCGTCCGCCTTGGCGGCGGCGAGCAGCTCGGCGAGGGCCGTCTGTCCGGTGAGGGAGGCCTGACCGGCCTCCGAGCCGACCGCGCCGCCGCCGAGCAGTCGCTCGGCCGCGTGTCGGTCGATCCGGCGGGATCGGTTGGTGCTCATCTCATGTCCTTCAGCGTCGCGGCCCGCGCGGGTGTCACACCTTGCGCAGAACTTTTTTTCGCGGCCTCGTGGTGCGGGTTCGAGCGGGGTATGCCGGCGGCCGCTCCGCCGGTGTGCTCCAGCACCTTGGCGAGCCGGCGCAGCCCGCGGTGGGCCGCCATCCGGACGCTGCCGGCCCGCTTGCCGAGGACCCGGGCGGCGGTCTCGGCGTCCAGCTCCAGCACCACCCGCAGCAGCACCGCCTCGGCCTGGTCCTTCGGCAGCCCGGCGATCATCGCCAGCGCGTCCGACGTGGCCACGGTGGACATCGCCGCGTGCGCGGTGTCCTCGGCCGCCGCCAGCTCGGCGAGGTACTCCTCGGGTATGTCGGCGACCGGCCGGCGTCTCTGTTTGCGCAGGTGGTCCATGGCGCGGTTGCGGGCGACGGTGGCGGCCCAGCCGCGGAAGCCGTCCGAGTCCCCGGAGAAGCCAGGCAGGTCGCGGGCTATCTGCAGCCACGCCTCCGAGGCGATGTCCTCGGCGTCCTCCGCCCGGCCGCCGACCAGCACCCGCAGATAGCGGAGCAGGCCCGGCTGGACGGCCCGGAACAGGGTCCGGAACGCCTCCTCGTCCCCGTCGCGAGCGGCCTCGACGGCCGCGGTGAGGTCGACCCGCCGGTCGGGCGGGTGCCCCGGTCCTGTCGGGCGGCCGACTTCGTCGTCGTCGCCCGCCCCGTGGAGTTCAGCACTGTGCACCCGCCACATGATGCGCCATACGGGGGATGTCACCGGGCCGGGACCAATGTCCTGACAGCCGCTGACATTCGCCCGCAGCGGTCGGACGTGTCCGAAACCTACGTTTTAGGGGTACATCGACACCTTTTCGACAACCGGACGCCGGCCGGACACCGACCGGCCGCCCGGGCAGGAGGACGCAGCGCGCATGACGAGTGCTCGGGAGCTGTTCGACCGGGGCATGCGCGACCACTTCGCGCCGGCGCTGCGGGCGATGGGCCTCACCGGGTGGCGGCACTCCTTCTCCGTCCCCGACCCGGCGCGCTGGGCCGTGCTCGGCGTCCGGGCCGAACCCGGCACCCACGGCCGGAGCGTCCGCTACACCCTCAACCTCAGCGTCACCGCCAAGGCCGCCTGGGACGGGCGGACGATCCGGCCCGACGCCAACGCCGTCAGCGGCCTGGAGAGCTGGCGGGCGCCGATCGGCGACCTGCTGCCGGTCGGCGGCGAGGTGTGGTGGGAGGTCGGCCCCGGACCGCGCTGGCTGGTCGCCGTCGAGGACTCGATCGCCGCCGTCCGCCACTACGGCCTGCCCGAACTGCTCCGCCGGCTCACCGCCACCCCCGACACCTACCTCTCCCCCGCCGAGCTCGACGGCGTCAACACCGCCCTCGCCGACGCGGCCGTCGCCCGCATCCAGCGGGCCGAGCTGGTCGGCGGGTGCCTGCTGCTGCACGGCGCGTGGCAGCGGGGGGACCGGGTGGCGCGACGGGTGCTGGAGGGTACGGCGCGGGGGTTCCTGTCGGCGCGGGACGAACGGTTCGCGCGGGTGCGGGTGCTGGACACGCTGGGGCGGGATCTGTGGGCCTTCGGAGAGCTCTTGGCGGAGGAGGGACACCACTAGGGACGCGAGGAACTGCGCGACCAACCATCCGGTGCGGACAGTGCATGGCCGGTCGCGCAGTTCCTCGCGCCCCTGATGGTGGAACCGCCGAGTGCACAGGGACAGTCCTCGTACCAAGGGGCCGCGGGGGTCCGAGGGGGAAAAAGGGGTGTGCGGGATGAGTGACGACCGTCGGCTGGTCTGGGACGGGTGCCTCAATGTGCGCGACCTCGGGGGGTTGCCGACGGTGCGCGGGGAGGTGACCCGGCAGGGGCGGGTGGTCCGGGCGGACAACCTGGACCGGCTGACCGCCGAGGGCTGGGCGACGCTGCACGCGTACGGGGTGCGGACGGTGGTCGACCTGCGCAACGAGGAGGAGTACCGGCCGCTGCTCCCGCTCCCGGAAGGGGTGTCGCTGGTGCGGGTGCCGCTGGACGAGCTGGCCGGCCCGTCCTGGTGGTCGCGGTTCGGCGGGCTGGACGGAACGCCGCTGGCGTTCCGCCCGTACCTGGACCACTGCGCCGACGCGGTCGCGGCCGTGGTGGCGGCGGTGGCGCAGGCGGGCCCCGGCGGGGTGGTGGTGCACTGCGGTGCGGGCCGGGACCGGACCGGGCTGGCGGCGCTGGTGCTGCTGGCGCTGGCGGGGGTGACGGCGGACGCGATCGCCGCGGACTACGGGCTGAGCGCTGACAACCTGCGTCCGCTGTGGCCGATGCTGGGGCGGCCGGACGAGCAGGGGGAGATCGAGCGGGTCCTGGCGGACGCCGGGACGACCGCCGAGGAGGTCCTGCTGGAGGTGCTGGCGGAGTTCGACCCGGCGGGGTGGCTGCCGGAGGAGGACGTCGTGGCGGTCCGCGCGCGGCTGGTCGGCTGACGGTTCGTCCGGCGGCGGCCCGGCGGAAAACGGTTCGCGGACGTGCGGCGGCTGCGCCGATACTCCGAACCATGGTTGATTTCGCGGATTTCGACACGCGCGGGTATCCGATGGTGGACGTCCGGACCGGCTACGCGCAGTGGGTGGAGAGCTACGAGCAGACCGTCGAGGACGCGATGGACCTCGCGGTGCTGGCCCGGCTCGCGGTGCCGGAGTGGGCGTCGGCCACCCGGGCGGCCGACCTCGGGTGCGGCACCGGGCGGACCGGCGCCTGGCTGCGCCGGCAGGGCGTGGCGGCGGTGGACGGGGTGGACCTCACCCCGCAGATGCTGGAGCGGGCCCGGGCCCGCGGCGCGCACGAGCGGCTGGTGGAGGGCGACCTGGCCGCCACCGGGCTGGACGGCGGGGCGTACGACCTGGCGGTCTCCTCGCTGGTGGACGAGCACCTGGCCGACCTCGGCCCGCTGTACCGGGAGGCGCACCGGCTGGTCCGGCCGGGCGGGCTGTTCGTGTCGGTCGGGCTGCACCCGTACTTCATCATGGCGGCCGGGATGCCGACCCACTTCGACGGGGCGGACGGCGCGCCGGTGGCCATCACCACCCACGTCCACCTGGTCAGCGACCACCTGGCGGCCGGTCTGGCGGCGGGGTGGCAGCTGGCCGAGATGCGGGAGGCGGTGGTGGACGACGCCTGGATCGCGCTGAAGCCGAAGTGGGAGCGCTACCGCAGCCACCCGGTCTCGTCGGCGTACGTCTGGCGCCGCTGACCGCCGGGACGGCGCCGGTCAGAAGCCGGAGTTGGGGGCGGTGACGATCCGGGTGCGGCCGTCCTCGCGGGCGGCGAGGGCGGCGGTGAGGCGCAGCGAGCGGGCCGGGCCGAGCAGGTCGAGGGCCTCGTCGACGGTGGCCCAGCGGTGGGCGTCGAGTTCGCCGGCCGGCAGGGTGATCGGGGTGTCGGCCGGGACGGTGCCCAGGTCGAAGAGGAAGTGGCAGGCGGGGTGGTCGAGTTCGCCGCTGGGGTGGGTCCAGGCGACGGCGAGCAGCTCGCCGGCCGCCTTGACGATGCCGGTCTCCTCCAGGAGTTCGCGCTCGGCGCACTGGCGGGGGTTCTCGCCGAGGTCGACGGTGCCGCCGACGAACTGCCAGTGCTCGCGGTACCCCGCCTTGACGATCAGCACCCGGCCCGCGGGGTCGTTGATCAGGCAGCCCGCGGCCGCGTACACGCGGTGCAGGGAGGCGAGCCACTCCTCGCGGGACTTGAACTCGGGCGCGTCGGTCACGGCACTCCTCGGGGCGGGGGTGGGAGCTGTCGGCCCCACTCTCCCACCCCCGCCCGGCGCACGGTCAGTGCGCCGAGTGCTTCTCCGCGCCCCGGTGGCGGTGGCCCGGGAGCTCCACGTGCGAGGCCGGGCCGCCGAGCGGCCCGCCGGTCATCGCGACCCGACGGCCGCCGTGGCTGAACTGTGCGTCGCCGAAGTACGGTCCGCTGCGGGCGGCGGCCGGGCCGTCCGTGTGCAGCTGCGGGGCGAGCGGGCCGGGGGTGGCGGCCATGGTGCGGCGTTCGAGGACTTCCTGCGTGCCCTGGCGGAGCTTGGTCATCTTGCCGGTCGATCGCTTGGTCATCATCGACCTCCCTTCGGTGCGGCATCCGTGCCGATATGCCCGGATATCACACCATATACACACCACCCTACCCGTGGCCCTTCCCGCCATCGGGCTCATCGGTGCCGGGCGACACCGGCCGAGGACCGTCCCGTCGCGGGGCCGGTGTGGGAGCATGCCGCGTGGCCACGGTGATACAAACCGAAGAATCCGATGCGGCATCCCGGAAGCGGCCCCGCCCGGACGACCGGCGGGTCCGCCACCCCGCCGCGCTCATCCGCCTGCTCGCCGGAGCCGGCGCGATCGGCGTGGTGCTGCTGCTCCCCCTCTTCGCCCGCGCCACCGCCGGCGGTCTGGAC
This sequence comes from Kitasatospora cinereorecta, assembly GCF_024172095.1. Lineage (GTDB taxonomy): Bacteria > Actinomycetota > Actinomycetes > Streptomycetales > Streptomycetaceae > Kitasatospora > Kitasatospora cinereorecta. The sequence continues at coordinate 96,796 of NZ_JAMZDX010000006.1, forward strand.
GCGGACATCACGCTCGGCGCCGAACTGCTCCCTTGGCCGCCGGTCAAGCTGACCGCCGCCCTGTGCGCGGCGGCGCTGCTGCTGGTACCGCTCACCACCGCCGTCCAGCGGGTGCTGCGCGGCGAGCGCCGGCGGGTCACCGACGGCGTCCTCGCCGCGGTCATCGCGTACGGGCTGTCGCTCGGCCTCGACCTGCTGGTCGGCGGGATGGCGGCGCTCACCCACGACTCCCCCGCCGGCCACGGCCGCACCGACCCGGTCTACGGCCACCTCGCCCCGGTGCTCGCCTTCATGACCGCCGTCGGCGCCACCGGCGTACGCCGCAGCCGTACCGTCCTGGCCACCGCCCTCGCGCTGTCCGGGATATCCGGCCTGGTCACCGGGTACGCCACGCCGCTCTCCGTGCTGCTCGCGCTGCTGGTCGGCTGGACCGCCGCGCACGCCACCTGCTACACCGTCGGCGAACCGTTCTCCCGCCCCACCGAGCGTCAGATCCTGCTCTCCCTCGCCCAGTCCGGCGTCCGGCCGGTGAGCGTCCACCCCGCCGGACCCGGCCGCTACCTGGCCACCCAGCGCGGCGACCGGCCCGACCTGGACGTCCGCCTGCTCGACCGGGAGGCCCAGGCCAACGGACTGCTCTGGCACCTGTGGCTGTCCCTGCGGCTGCGCACCGCCCCGCGCCCGTTCGGCCTGCGCCCGCTGCGCGCCGGGCTGGAGCACCAGGCGCTGCTGGCGTACGCGGCCAGCGCCGCCGGCGCCCGGACCCGCACGCCCGTCGCGGTCGCCGAACTCGGCTCGGAAGCCGCCCTGGTGGCCTACCGCCACCTGGTCGCGCGGCCGCTCGGGGAGCTCACCGGGCAGGAGCTCACCGACGAGGTGCTGGCCGACGCCTGGCGGCAGCTCGCCCTGCTCCAGCGCCGGCGGATCGCCCACCGCGCCCTCGACCCGCAGGCCGTCCTGGTGGACGGCGACGGCGCGGTCCACCTGGTCGACCTGGCCGAGGGCGAGATCGCCGCGAGCGACCTGCTGCTGCGGCTCGACGTCGCCGGGCTGCTCACCGTGCTCGCCCTGCACGCCGGCGCCGAACGGGCGGTGGCTGCCGCGATGACCGTCCTCGGCCCCGGCCCGGTCGGCTCAGCCCTGCCGCTGCTCCAACCGATCGCTCTCCCCCGCGCCACCCGGGCCGCCCTGAAACTCCGCCCCGACCTGCCCGCCCAGCTGCGCGCCGAGGCACAGCGGCACCTGCCGCAGGCCCCGTCCGAACCGCTCCGGCTGGAGCGGCTGCGCCCGCGCACCCTGGTCACCGTCGGCGCCGGCATGCTCGCCGGGTACCTGCTGCTGCAGACGCTGTTCAGCGCCGAGCGCAACCCGTTCGCGGTGCTCGCCGAGGCCGACCCGGGCTGGCTCGCGGCCGCCGTCGCGGCCGCCGTCGCCAGCCACTTGGCGGCCACCCTGGGATTCGTCGGCTTCGTCCCGGAGCGGCTCTCGTTCCGGTCGGCGCTGGCCGCCCAGGTCGCCGGAGGCTTCGTCAAACTGGTCTCCCCCGGCGGCGTCGGCGGCGTGGCGCTCAACACCCGCTTCCTGCAGTGCGCCGGCATCCCCACCGCCCAGGCGCTCTCCAGCGTCGGCGTCTCCCAGCTGCTCGGACTCGGCCTCCACCTGGTGCAGCTGGCCGTGTTCAGCTCGCTGCTCGGCCTCGGCATCGGCGCGCCGATGGACGAACTGCCCAGCGGCTGGGTGCTGGCCGTCGTCCTGGCCGGCTTCGGCGTCCTCCTGCTGTCGGTCGCCGCCGTCCCCTGGCTGCGCCGCCGGGTCCAGGCCCTGCTGCGGCCGCTGCGCGCCGAGGTGCTGCCCCGCCTGCTCGACCTGCTGCAGCAGCCCCGGAAGCTGGCCGCCGGCGTGGCCGGGCAACTGCTGGTCTCGATGGCCTTCGTGGTCTGCCTGTACTGCTGCGCCCGCGCGATCGGGACCAGGCCCGCGTTCTCCGGGGTCGCGGTCACCTTCCTGGCCGGCAACGCGGCCGGCTCCGCCGTCCCGAGCCCGGGCGGGGCCGGCATGGTCGAATACCTGCTGACCGACCTGCTGGCGGGGGCGGGCCCGATGGACAAGTCCACCGCGTTCGCGGCGGTGGTGCTGTTCCGGCTGCTGGTCTTCCTGCTTCCGGTGCTGCCCGGCTGGGCGGCGTTCGCCTGGCTGCAGCGGCGCAAGGCGCTCTGAGGCTCCTCCCCTGGCGACCTGACGGCGCCGGAGGCGGCTACTCCCGGTAGTCCTCGTCGTCGAGGGAGACCTCACGCGTCTGCTCGACCGCGTCGCCGTCGTCCGCGTCGTCGGCGCCCAGGGCACGGCGTTGCCGCAGCACCTCGAGGTCGTCGAGCTCGTGCTCGACCACCTCGCGCTGCTCGTCCTCCGGCTCCATCTCCACCGGCGACTCCTCGTCGACGTCCTCGGGGAACTCCGGGTTCTCAGGAATCAGGCGCATGCCGTCAGTATCCGCCGCCGCAGCCGTCGGCGCGTGCTGTACCGGCAACCGGACCGCCCGTTCAGGCGCTCGGCGCCAGCCTCCGGTACTGCCCCGGCGGTACACCGTGCGAGCGTTTGAACGCCTTCGCGAACGCGAACTCCGACCCGTAGCCGACCCGGCCGCCGACCACCCCGATCGGCGTGTCGGACTGCCGCAGCAGCCTCGCCGCCGTGGTCATCCGCCACCGGGTCAGGTACGCCAGCGGCGGCTCGCCCACCAGCGCCGTGAACCGCCGGGCGAACGCCGCCCGGGACAGCCCCACCCGCCCGCCCAGCTCCTCCACCGTCCAGGCGTGACCCGGATCGGCGTGGATCGCCTCCAGCGCCGGAACGATCGCCGGATCGGTCAGCGCCGCCGCCCACCCGGCCGTCGCCCCCGCCGGCTGCTCGTCGTACCACGCCCGCAGGATGTAGAGGAACAGCAGGTCGATCAGCTCCGCCACGATCCCGTCCGACCCCGGCCGCGGCCGGTCCAGCTCGGCGCCCAACAGCTCGATCGCCGCCCGCAGCGCCGGGTGCCGGCCGTGCCGCGCCGACAGGTGGATCACCTCCGGCAGGCCGCCGACCAGCGGGTGCGGACGGGTCTGGTCCAGGTGGTACGAGCCGCACAGCAGCGTGGTCAGCGCGCCCGGACCGTCCACCACGAAACGGCCCAGCGGCGACCCGGCCCCGTCCACCGCCGGCTCCGGGTGGAAGTCCACCACCGCGGAGGACGGGTCGTCGGTCATCACATGCGCTGCGCCGCTGCGCAGGAACACCAGGTCGCCCGCCGCCAGCGCGGTGGTGGTGCCGTCCGGCGCGACCAGCCAGCAGGAGCCCGCCATCACGATGTGGAACCCGGCGCCGGCCCGCTCGTGGAAGCGCAGCCCCCACGGCGCCCGGCAGTCCGTGCGGGCCGCCCGGGCGCGGTCGGTGCGGACGGAGGCCACCGCCTCGGTGAGGATGTCCATACGGACAGGCTAGCCCGACCTTCCGCTTGATCGCGAGACGATCGGACAGGAAATCGAGCGCATCGGCCATTCATCGTCTCGCCGCACGCTCCTAACGTTGGGGTCGGCAAGCAGACGATCACCAACGAACGATGGAGAACAGCGATGCGCGCGATCACCCAGCGGTCCCTCGGCGGCCCGTCCGTGCTGGAGAGCGTCGAACTGGAGCGGCCCGAGCCGATGGTCACCGAGGTGCTGGTGCGGGTCCACGCCGCGTCGGTCAACCCCGTCGACACCTACGTCCGGGCCGGCATGATGCCGCTGCTCGGCCGGCCCCCGTTCGTCCTCGGCTGGGACGTCTCCGGCGTCGTCGAAGCGGTGGCACCCGGCGTCAACCGCTTCCGCGTCGGCGACGAGGTGTACGGCATGCCCGCCTTCCCGCGCGCCGCCGGCGCCTACGCCGAGTACGTCACCGCCCCCGCCCGCCAGCTCAGCCGCAAGCCCGCCGGCCTCAGCCACGCCGAAGCCGCCGCCCTCCCCCTCGCCGGGCTCACCGCCTGGCAGGGCCTGGTCGACGGCGCCGGCCTGCAGGCCGGCCAGCGCGTCCTGGTCCACGGCGCCGGCGGCGGCGTCGGCCACCTCGCCGTCCAGATCGCCAAGGCCCGCGGCGCCGAGGTGTACGCCACCGCCGGCGCCGACAAGCACGACTTCCTGCGCGAACTGGGCGCGGACCACCTGATCGACCACCGGACCACCGACTTCACCGCCGGGCTGACCGACCTGGACGTCGTCCTCGACCCGATCGGCGGGGACGTCGCGGACCGGTCGTTGACCGTGCTGCGAGAGGGTGGGGCGCTGGTCACCCTGGTGCAGAGCTCCGACCGGGAGTTCGCGGAGCGGGTCGCGGCGGCCGGACTCCGCTTCGTCCCCACCGTCGTCGAGCCGGACCACGTCGGACTGGAGGCGCTCACCGAACTGGTCGAGGCGGGGCTGCTGCGACCGCACGTCGAGCAGGAGCTGCCGCTGGCGGAGGCGGCGAAGGCGCATGAGCTGATCGAGGGGCGGCGGACCAAGGGCAAGATCGTGCTCACTGTTTGACGCGAACCACTGGGGGCGCGGGGAACTGCGCGACCGGCCGACAGCTGAGGTAGAGCGATGGCTGGTCGCGCAGTTCCCCGCGCCCCCAGGAACTCGCGCTGCATGGTGGCGGGTCAGCGGTGAGGATGGGGACGTGAAGCTGGCGGAGTTGGCGCGGGTGTCGGGGGAGGTCGGTGCGGCGGCGGCGCGGTCGGAGAAGGTCGCGCTGCTGGCGGGGCTGTTCCGGCGGACCGAGCCGGCGGAGGCGCCGGTGGTGATCACGTACCTGGCGGGACGGCTGCCGCAGCGACGGATCGGGGTGGGGTGGCAGACCCTGCGGGAGCGGCCGGGTCCGGCGGCGGAGCCGAGTCTCGGGGTGCTGGAGGTGGACGCGGCGCTGAGCCGGATCGCCGCCGTGTCCGGTGCCGGGTCGCAGGGCGAACGACGCCGGCTGGTCGGCGCGTTGATGGCGGCCGCGACGGCGGAGGAGCAGCGCTTCCTGCTGGGGCTGATCGCCGGGGAGCTGCGCCAGGGGGCGCTGGACGCGCTGGCGGTGGAGGCGTTGGCGGTGGTCTGCGGGGTGCCGGCCGAGGAGGTGCGGCGGGCGTTGATGCTGTCCGGTTCGCTGGGCGGGCTGGCGCAGCGCCTGCTGGCCGAGGGGCCGGACGTGCTGGGCGAGTTCCGGCTGACGGTGGGGCGGCCGGTGCTGCCGATGCTGGCGCAGACGGCCAAGGACGTGGACGAGGCGGTGGACCGGCTCGGGCCGTGCGCGGTGGAGGAGAAGCTGGACGGCATCCGGATCCAGGCCCATCGGGACGGCGAGCTGGTGCGGGTCTACACCCGGACGCTGGCGGAGATCACCGAGCGGCTGCCGGAGGTGGTCCGGGTGGTGCGGGAGCTGCCGGTCGGGCAGGTGGTGCTGGACGGCGAGGTGCTGGCGCTGGACGCGCAGGGGCTGCCCCGGCCGTTCCAGCAGACGGCCGGCCGGGTCGGGTCGGGCGTCGAGGCGGTCGGGGTGAACGCCGAACTCCCGCTCTCTCCGGTCTTCTTCGACCTGCTCGCGGTGGACGGCACCGATCTGCTGGACCGTCCGGCCGCCGAGCGGCACGCCGAACTGGCCCGGCTGGTACCGGAGTCGGCGCGGGTGAAGCGGCTGGTGGTGGCCGCGCCGGACGAGCCGGGCGCGCGGGCGGCGGCCCGGGAGTTCGCCGCGACGGCGATCGGCGCGCACCGGCACGAGGGCGTGGTGGTCAAGGGCCTGGACGCCCCGTACAGCGCCGGGCGGCGGGGGTCGTCCTGGCTGAAGGTGAAGCCGGTGCACACCCTCGACCTGGTGGTGCTGGCCGCCGAGTGGGGGCACGGGCGGCGGACCGGCACGCTCTCCAACCTGCACCTGGGGGCGCGCCGGGCCGACGGCGGCTTCGCCATGCTGGGCAAGACGTTCAAGGGGCTGACGGACGCGCTGCTGGCGTGGCAGACCGGTCGGCTCCGGGAGCTGGCGGTACGGGAGGAGCCGTGGGGCGTGGTGGCGCGGCCCGAGCTGGTGGTGGAGATCGCCTTCGACGGGGTGCAGCGCTCCTCGCGCTACCCGGACGGGGTGACCCTGCGGTTCGCCCGGGTGGTCCGCTACCGGGAGGACAAGACCGCCGCGGAGGCGGACACCCTGGAGACGGTACGGGCGCTGCTGCCCGGCTGAACCCGCGCGACGGGGAAGCAGGTCACAGCCGGGCCAGGAGGCCGGCGGCGGCCTCGCGGCGGAGGAAGACCAGGCGGGCGCGCTTCTCCGGCTTGTCGATCTCGGGGCCGAGTTCGAAGCCGCTGTGCAGCAGGCGGGCGACCGCCTTGTCGTTGCGGGCGTCGGGTTCGGCCACGAGTCGGCGGTGGGCGGGGTCGGTGAGGACGAAGTCGACGAAGACGGCGACCAGCGCCTCGGTGAAGCCGTGCTCGGCGCCGTCGGCGGCGGGTCCGACCAGCAGGTGGACGCCGTGGTCGCCGTCCTGGACGGGGTAGCAGTCGCCGACCGGGTCGTGCTCGGGCCGGTAGGTCTGGAACAGCGCGACCGGGGTGCCGTCGCGCAGGACCAGGAAGGCGTGGTGGGTGGTGAGCGAGTCGACGTACTCGTAGATCTCGCGGACGTCCTCGCGGCTGTGGTCGAGCATGCCCCAGTACCGGGCGCGTTCCTGGGTGACCCAGCCGTGCAGCAGGTCGGCGTCGCCGGCCGGGTCGAGCGGGCGGATCCGGACCTCGCCGAAGCCGGGGACGGCGCGGCGGTACACGGTGCTATCGGGCGTGGTCATCGTGCTCCTCGGTGAGGCGGTTCCAGTCGGTGGTGACGGGCGCCAGTTCGCCGGCCAGCCACAGCGGCAGCTGGTCGCGGCGGTGCGGGTGCCCGGGGAGGCCGGAGGCGCCGAACGGGACGATCCAGCGGCTGTCCTCGCGGCGGGCGAGGTCCCAGACGTAGCGGGCGGCGGGTCCGCGGGCGCTGAGGTCGGTGAGGCCGGGGATGCTGGAGGTGGACAGCACGCAGTCGTGGTCGCCGCCCAGCGCGGGCCGCTCCTCGTCCTCGGGCAGCGCCTGCCAGGGGGCGAGCCGGTGGGTCTCGCCCCAGCTGCCGGGCAGGTCGGCGGCGGCGACCTGTTCGACCGCGGCCCGGACCAGGGCGGGCCGGTCGATCGCGGGCAGCCGGGTGGTGGTGAGCAGCCCCTCCAGCGCGTACCCGACCCGGGGCAGCAGGGCCTGCCAGGGCAGGAACACCGCCGGGCAGGACGGGGGTTCGGCGAGCGGGGCGAGGGCGGGGTGGGCGGCCAGCGCCCGGACCAGCGCGGACCGGACGGCGGCGAAGGCGGCGGCGCCGGCGGAGTCGGCGGCCATCCGGCGGTCCCAGCCGAGCAGCCGCTCGCGCAGGGCGGCGGCGGGCGGGGTCAGCCCGCCCAGGTCGGCCACCAGGTCGAGCAGGGCGACGGCCGGGGCGAGGTGGGTGTCGGTGTGGACGGCGGCCAGGTCGGCGGCGGACCAGTGCGGGCGGGCGTCGAGCAGCTCGGCGATCCGCTCGGCCCGGTGCGGGGCGCAGAACTCGACGCCGAGCGGGGCGGCGAGGCCGCGCTGGTTGGCCATCACGGCGCGGCCGTCGACCTCGGCGCGGGGCATCGGCAGCCAGCCCTGCCAGGTGTACGCGGCGTCCCAACCGGGCACCGGGCCGCGGCCGTTGGCGCGGTGGCGGCGCGGTACGGCGCCGGCCACCCGGTGCAGCAGGCCGCCCCGGGTGTCGGCGGCGTGCACCACGTTGACCGGTTCGGCCCAGTGGTCGAGGGCGCGGTCGACGTCCTCGACGGTGCGGGCGCGCAGCAGGGCGGGCAGGGCGGCGAAGCCGAGGTCGTGGCGGACCCGCGGCGGGTGGCGCAGGCTGATCGCCTCGGGGTCGTCGGGGCCGCCGATCAGCACCGGGCCGCGGTCGGTCTCGATCACTTCGACGGCGACGGGCCCGCCGCCGGCCACCTCGACGGTCTCGGTGTGGACGTGGGCCGGCCGCCAGCCGTCCGGGCCGAGCGCCTCGACGCCGTCGGCGGTGCGGCGCAGCCGCTCCCGGTAGAGGTCCTGGTAGTCGGCCATGGCGTTGGTGATGGCCCAGGCGACGTCGCCGGTGTGGCCGAAGTGGGCGATGCCGGGGACGCCGGGGACGGCGAGGCCGACGACGTCGTACTCGGGGCAGGCGAGGCGGATCTGCTGGTAGACGCCGGGCGACTCGATGAAGCGATGCGGGTCGCCGGCGATCAGGGCGGCGCCGGTGGTGGTCCGCGAGCCGGCGAGCAGCCAGCCGTTGGAGCCGGAGCTGCCGGGGCCGTCGGTGGCGAACAGCTCGATGGCGTCGTCGCCGAGGGTGCGGGCGACGCGTTCGCGCCAGAGCTTGGCGGGGAAGCCGGCAAAGAGCAGGTGGTGGGAGAGCCAGACGGCCAGCGGGGTCCATGGCTCCCACCGGCCGGGGGCCAGGCCGGTGGCGGCGAACTCGGGGGCCCGGTGGGCGGTGTCGGCGAGTGCGGCGTTGACGCCGTCGACGTACGCCCGGACCCAGGCGGCGGTGGCGTCGTCGAGGGCGGCGAAGCAGAGCCGGGCGGTGTCGTCGAGGCGGACCCGGCGAACGAGGACGTCCCAGTCGAGCGCCTCGGGGCCGAGGAAGGCGGCCGAGCTGCCCCGGGCGCGGTGGCGCTCGACCTCCAGCTGCCAGGCCCGGTCGGCGGCGGCGTTGCGGCCCTGGGCGTGGGCGAGTTCGAGCGGGCCGTCCGCGCGCAGGTGGGGGATGCCCCAGGCGTCCCGGTAGACCCGGTGGCTCATCGGCGGACCGCCGTGCGGGCGGCCGGGACGACCAGCGGGGTGCCGGTCTCCGGGTCGTCGATCACCCGGCAGGGCAGCCGGAAGACCTCCTCGACCAGCTCGGCGGTGACGATCTCGGCCGGCGGTCCGGCGGCGACCACCCGGCCGTCGCGCATGGCGATCAGGTGGGTGGCGTACCGGGCGGCGTGGTTGAGGTCGTGCAGGACGGCGACCAGGGTGCGGCCGTTCTCCTCGTGGAGGCGGGCGCACAGGTCGAGGACCTCGATCTGGTGGGCGATGTCGAGGTAGGTGGTGGGCTCGTCGAGGAGCAGCAGCGGGGTCTGCTGGGCGAGCGCCATGGCGATCCAGACGCGCTGGCGCTGGCCGCCGGAGAGTTCGTCGACGGCGCGGTCGGCGAGGGCGTCGACGCCGGTGGCGGCCATCGACTCGGCGACCACCCGCTCGTCCTCGGGCGACCACTGGCGCAGCAGGCCCTGGTGCGGGTAGCGGCCGCGGGCGACCAGGTCGGCGACGGTGATGCCGTCGGGGGCGACCGAGGACTGCGGCAGCAGGCCGAGGGTGCGGGCCACCTGCTTGGCGGGGATGTCGGCGATCGAGCGCCCGTCCAGCAGGACGGTGCCGGCGGCCGGCTTCAGGGTGCGGGCGAGGGCGCGCAGCAGGGTGGACTTGCCGCAGGCGTTGGGTCCGACCACCACGGTGAAGGAGCGGTCGGGGATCTCCACGGTGAGGTGCTCGGCGATGGTCCGCCGCTCGTACGCGAGGGTGAGGTCGCGGCCGGCCAGCCGCGCTCCGCCGTCCGCCATGGTCGGTACTCCGTTCCGGGGGGTCGTCACAGTCGGGTTCCGGGGGGTCGTCACAGTCGGCCCGCCCGCCGTTCGGTGGCCAGCAGCCCGATCAGGTAGCCGCCGCCGAGCACGCCGGTGACCACGCCGACCGGCAGCGGGTGACCGGTGAACAGGCGCTGGGCGGCGAAGTCGGCGGTGACCAGCAGGGCGGCGCCGGTGCACATCGAGGCGAGCAGGTTGGGGCCGGGGGCCCGGGTGAGGCGCCGGGCGACCTGCGGCGCGGTGAGCGCGACGAAGGAGACCGGTCCGGCGGCGGCCGCGGCCAGCGAGGCCAGCAGGACGGCCGAGGCGAGCAGGGTCAGCCGCAGCCGTTCGGGGCGGACGCCGAGGCCGCTCGCCGCGTCGTCGCCCATCTCCAGCAGCACCAGGGCGCGGCTGCCGCCGAGCAGCACCACGGGGGCGAGCACGGCGAGGGCGGTCAGCAGCGGGAGGGCGTCGGCCCAGCCGCGGCCGTCCAGGCTGCCGGTGAGCCAGAGCAGGGCCCGGGCGGCGTCCATCAGCTGGGCGCGGGTGAGCAGGTAGCCGTTGACGCCGGTGAGGACGGCGGCCGTACCGATGCCGACCATGACCAGCCGGCTGCCGTGCACCCCCTGCCGCCAGGCCAGCGCGTAGATCGCGGCGCCGGTGGCCACGCCGCCGGCCAGCGCGCCGCCGGCCAGCGCCAGGCTGCTGCCGCCGGCCACCACGACCAGCAGGGCGCCGCTCGCCGCGCCCTGGGTGAAGCCGAGGATGTCGGGGCTGCCCAGCGGGTTGCGGACCAGCGACTGGAACAGCCCGCCGGACAGCCCCAGCGCGGCGCCGACCAGCAGGGCGGTGACCAGGCGGGGCAGCCGCAGCTGGTTGACGATGAAGTCCTCGGCCGGGGTGCCGCCGCCGAACAGGGTGCGCAGCACGTCCGCCGGGCTCATCGGGAAGTCGCCGCTGCCGAGCGCCCACAGGCCGACGGCGAGGGCCGACAACAGGCAGGCCGCGCCGGCGGCGAGGGCGCGCGGGCGGTAGCGCAGGGAGCGGTCGCCGAGGCGGATCACGGTCATGCGCGGGCCCTCCCCCGGCGGGCGACGTACAGGAACAGCGGGCCGCCGGCGACCGCGGTGACGATGCCGACCTGCAGCTCGCCGGGGCGGCCGAGCAGGCGGCCGAGCACGTCGGCGCCCAGCAGCAGGACCGGCGCGAGCACCGCGCAGTACGGGAACAGCCAGCGCAGGTCGGGCCCGGTGAGGGCGCGGACCAGGTGCGGCACCATCAGGCCGACGAAGACGATCGGGCCGCACGCGGCGGTGGCGGCGCCGCACAGCAGGGTGACGGCCAGGATGGCGGCCGCCCGGGTGGCGGCGGGTCGGGCGCCGAGGGCGCGGGCCGAGTCGTCGCCGAGGGCCAGCGCGTTCAGCGGGCGGGCCAGGGCGAGGGCCAGCAGCAGGCCGGTCGCGACGAACGGCAGCACCGCGAGGACAGTGCCGCGCTGCGCGGAGGCGAGCGAGCCGACGGTCCAGAAGCGCATCCGCTCCAGCGAGGCGGCGTCGAGCAGCATCACCGCGCTGACGAAGGAGTAGAGCGTGGCGTTGAGCGCGGAGCCGGCCAGCGCGAGCCGGGCCGGGGTGGCGCCGCGGCCGCCGCCGACCGCGTAGACCAGCACGGCGACGACGGCGGCGCCGGCCAGCGCGAACCACACGTAGCCGTCGAAGGCGGTGACGCCGAGCAGGCCGGCCGCGGTGGCGACGGCGGCGGAGGCGCCGGCGTTGATGCCGAGCAGGCCGGGGTCGGCCAGCGGGTTGCGGGTCAGCGCCTGCATCACCGCGCCGGCCAGGCCGAGGGCGGTGCCGACGAGCAGGCCGAGCAGGGTGCGCGGCAGCCGCATCTCGTGGACCACGGTCCAAGTCGGGGCGGCGGGGTCGGTGAGGCCCTGCCAGACCTCGGTGAAGGAGAGCGCCCGGGCGCCGAAGCCGATGCTGAGCGCCAGCACGGCGCAGAGCAGCAGGGCCGCGGCGGCCAGCCCGGCGGCCCGGGCGGTGGCTCGGGCCGCCGGACGGACGGAGGTCGAACTCTCGGGGATCGTCGGGGAGTTGGTGACGGACAAGGGATGCTCCGGTGTTCCCGAGGAGTGAGCGAGACACCCCCTGGACAAGAACTTAGGTTAGGTTAACCTATCTTCCGATCCGTCAACACCGCGAGAGAGACACCGCCATGCCCATGCCCAGAACCGCCCCGTTCTCCCGTCGCGGCCTGCTGGCCGCCGGCGGCGCCACCGCCGTCGGAGCCCTGCTCGCCGCCTGCGGCAGCAAGGGCGGGTCGGGCTCGGGCGAGGCCAAGGCAGGAGCCCCCGCCGGACCGTGGACCTTCACCGACGACCGCAGGAAGGACGTCACCGCCAGGACCGTCCCGGCCCGGGTGGTCGCCTTCACCGGCACCGCCGCCGCCCTGGTCGACTTCGGCCTGGACCGGCAGATCGTCGGCGTCTTCGGCGAGACCAAGGGCGCCGACGGCAAGCCCGACCCGCAGGCCGGCGACCTGAACGTCGACAAGGTCGAGATCCTCGGCAACGCCTGGGGCGAGTTCTCGGTGGAGAAGTACGCCGCCGTCCGCCCCGAGCTGCTGGTCACCCACATGTACGAGCCGGACGCCCTCTGGTACGTGCCGGACGAGTCCAAGGACAAGATCCTCCAGCTCGCCCCGAGCGTGGCGATCAGCACCGGCCGGGTGCCGCTGACCCAGCCGATCGAGCGCTACGCCAAGCTGGCCGAGTCACTCGGCGCCGACCCCAGGGCCAAGAAGGTCACCGACGCCAAGGCCCGCTTCGAGGCCGCCGCCGAGCAGCTGCGCCAGGCCGCCAAGGCGGCCGGCGGGATCAGGGTGATGGCCTGCTCCGGCAGCGCCGACCTGTTCTACGTCTCCAACCCGAAGGTCGCCACCGACCTGCTGTACTTCGCCGAGCTCGGCGTGCAGTTCGTGATGCCGGACAAGCTCGACGCCGGCGACTACTTCGAGTCGCTGAGCTGGGAGAACGCCGGCAAGTACGGCGCCGACCTGCTGCTGCTGGACAAGCGCTCCACGGCGCTGCAGCCGAAGGACCTGGCCGCCAAGCCGGCCTGGGGCCAGCTGGCGGCGGTCAAGGCCGGGCAGATCACCCCATGGGACGCCGTGCCCCGGTTCTCGTACGCGGGCGCCGCCCCGCTGCTGGAGAACCTGGCCAAGGCGGTCCAGGGCGCGAAGAAGGTCTCATGAGCGAGGAAGTGGTCGACATCGCCGCGCAGTTCGGGTTCTTCGAGGCGCAGGTGGTACGTGCCGTCCGGCTCGGGCCGACGATGGTGCGGGTCACCCTGGGCGGCGAGCAGCTGGCGGGCTTCGCCAGTGGCGGGCGGGACCAGAGCTTCTCGCTCTTCCTGCCGCACCCCGGCCAGCCGGCGCCGGTGCTGCCGATCGAGGCGGGCGAGGGCTGGTTCGCCGAGTGGCGGGCGCTGCCGGCCGAGGTCCGGGCGGTGATGCGCTCGTACACCGTCCGCGCGCAGCGGCCGGAACTCCGCGAGCTGGACGTGGACTTCGCGCTGCACGGCACCGAGCCGGGCGCGGCTGCGGCGGCCGGACCCGCGGCCCGCTGGGCGGCCGTCGCGGGGCCGGGCGACCGGGTGATCCTGCTCGGGCCGCGGCTCGCCGAGAACCGCAGCGTGGGCTTCCGGCCGCCCGCGGGCACCGAGTGGATGCTGCTGGCCGCCGACGAGACGGCGCTGCCCGCGGTCGGCGGGATCCTGGACGGGCTGCCGGACGACGCCCGGGCCCGGGTCTGGATCGAGGTCCCGCACGCCGAGGACATCCAGGACCTGGCGGCTGGCCCCGAGGTGGAGATCACCTGGCTGATCCGCGAGGCCGGGCAGCCCTCACCGCTGCTCGAGCGCCTGCGTGCGGCCGATCTGCCGGACGGGACGCCGTACGCCTGGATCGCCGGCGAGTCCGGCGCGGTGAGGGCGCTGCGCCGGCACCTGGTGGGCGAGCGCGGCTTCGACCGCCGGGCGGTCACGTTCTCCGGCTACTGGCGGCGCGGGGCCTCCGAGGAGCAGCTCCGCGAGGAGGCGCTGGCCGCGGCCGGCGCCTGACCCGCACCAACGCACAGGCCCACACCCGCACAGGCCCACACCCGAGGAGGCCCGCCCCCGCACGAGCTGGGGCGGGCCTTCGCATGTGCGCAGAAGTTAGGTTAGGCTAACCTCACTAAATCAACTCGTCCGCGACCGTTGAGGACTGACGATGACTTTCCCGGACCCTGCCGCCGGAGCTCGCGCGCACCTGTTCAACGACCGGACGCTGGAGAGCTACCGGCACTCGCTGGCCGCCGGGATCGACCGGGTCTCCGCCCGGATCGCCACCACCGGGCCGTTCAGCGGGATCACCCCGGACGAGCTCGGCCCGGAGATATCCCGGATCGACCTGGACCGCCCGCTCGCCGACCCCGCCGCCGCCCTGGACGAGCTGGAGGAGGTCTACCTCCGCGACGCCGTCTACTTCCACCACCCGCGCTACCTCGCCCACCTCAACTGCCCGGTGGTCATCCCCGCCCTGCTCGGCGAGGCGGTGCTGACCGCGGTCAACTCCTCGCTGGACACCTGGGACCAGAGCGCCGGCGGCACCCTGATCGAGCGCCGGCTGATCGACTGGACCGCCGAGCGGATCGGCCTCGGCCCGGACGCCGACGGCGTGTTCACCAGCGGCGGCTCGCAGTCCAACTTCCAGGCCCTGCTGCTCGCCCGCGAGGAGGCGCTGGCCGCCGCCGCGCCGCTCCCCCGGCACGAGGTGCTGCCGAGACTGCGGGTGATCGCCTCCCGGGCCGGGCACTTCAGCGTCCAGAAGTCCGCCAAGATGCTCGGCCTCTCCCCCGACGCGGTGATCACCGTCGAGACCGACCAGAGCCGCCGGATGAAGCCCGCGGTGCTCGCCCGTGAGCTGGAGCGCTGCCGCCGCGAGGGCCTGCCGGTGCTGGCCGTGGTCGCCACCGCCGGCACCACCGACTTCGGCTCCATCGACCCGCTTCCCGAGATCGCCGCCGCGTGCGCGGCCGCCGGGGTGTGGCTGCACGTGGACGCCGCGTACGGCTGCGGCCTGCTCGCCTCACGCCGGCGCCGCCACCTGCTGGACGGCATCGAGCGGGCCGACTCGGTCACCGTGGACTACCACAAGTCCTTCTTCCAGCCGGTCTCCTCCAGCGCCCTGCTGGTCCGCGACGGCGCCGTACTGCGGCACGCCACCTACCACGCGGACTACCTCAACCCGGCCCGGATGGCCGAGCGGCGGATCCCCAACCAGGTGGACAAGTCCGTCCAGACCACCCGGCGGTTCGACGCCCTCAAGCTCTGGCTCACCCTGCGGGTGATGGGCGCGGACGCCGTCGGCGAGCTCTTCGACGAGGTCGTCGACCGCGCCGCCGCGGCGTACGAACTGCTGGCCGAGGACCCGCGGTTCGAGGTGGTCACCCGCTCGCAGCTGTCCACCGTGGTCTTCCGCTACCTGCCGACCGGCCCCGGCCGCGCGTTCGCCGACGACGCCAACCTGTACGCCCGCGAGGCGCTGGCCGCCTCCGGCGCGGCCGTGGTGGCGGGCACCAAGGTCGACGGGCACCACTTCCTCAAGTTCACCCTGCTCAACCCGGAGACCACGCTGGACGACATCGCCCACGTCCTCGACCTGATCGCCGGGCACGCCGCCGGCCACGTCGACCGGAAGACCGCCGCCCAGGAACTCTGCCGCGCCGCCGGCTGAAGGGACCCCCGATGACCACCCACGACTTCGTCGCCGTCGGCCTCGGGCCGTACAACCTGGGCCTGGCCTGCCTCACCGCGCCGCTGGAGGAGCTGGACGGGATCTTCCTGGAGAGCCGCTCCGAGTTCGACTGGCACCCCGGGATGCTGCTCGACTTCGCCACCCTGCAGACGCCGTTCATGGCCGACCTGGTCACCCTGGCCGACCCCACCTCGCCGTACTCCTTCCTCAACTACCTGAAGGAGGTCGGCCGGCTGTACCCGTTCTACATCCGCGAGATGTTCTACCCGGTCCGCGCGGAGTACAACGAGTACTGCCGCTGGGCCGCCGCCAAACTGCCGAACGTCCGCTTCGGGCACCGGGTCTCGCTGGTCGAGTACGACGAGCGCGCGGAGCTGTACACGGTCACCTCCGAGGTCGGCGGCGAGACCGTCCGCCACCGCGCCCGGCACCTGGTGCTCGGCACCGGCACCCCGCCGTACCTGCCCGAGGTCTGCCGCGGCCTCGGCGGCGACCTGCTGCACAACTCCGGCTACCTGGCGGGCAAGGCCGCGCTGCAGGCCAAGGAGTCGATCACCGTGGTGGGCAGCGGCCAGAGCGCCGCCGAGATCTACTACGACCTGCTGGCCGAGACCGAGGTGCACGGCTACCGGCTGAACTGGGTGACCCGCTCACCGCGGTTCTTCCCGCTGGAGTACACCAAGCTCACCCTGGAAATGACCTCGCCGGAGTACGTGGACTACTTCCACGCCCTGCCCGAGCACACCCGCTACCGGCTGGAGGCCGAGCAGAAGGGCCTGTTCAAGGGCATCGACGCCGACCTGATCAACTCCATCTTCGACCTGCTCTACCAGAAGAGCGTCAAGGGCCCGGTGCCCACCAGGCTGTTCACCAACTCCGAGCTGCGCAGCGCCTCCTGGGACGAGGTGAGCGGCCGCTACACGCTCGGGCTGCACCACGCCGAGCAGGACCGCGGCTACCGGCTGGACACCGAGGGCCTGGTGCTGGCCACCGGCTACCGCTACCGGACGCCCGCGTTCCTGGCGCCGGTGCGCGACCGGATCCGCTGGGACGGGCACGGCCGCTTCGACCTGGCCCGGAACTACTCGATCGACGTCACCGGACGCGGGATCTTCCTGCAGAACGGCGGCACCCACACCCACAGCATCACCTCGCCGGACCTGGGCATGGGCCCGTACCGCAACTCCTGGATCATCCGGGAGCTGCTCGGCCGAGAGGTCTACCCGATCGAGAAGGCCATCGCCTTCCAGGAGTTCGGCGCACCGGAGGGCCTGGTCGCATGAGCGAGTTCCGCGAGTCCCCCGAGTCCCGCGAGTTCCGTGATTTCCGCCTGGCGGTCGAGGGCGTCGGCGAGCTGGCCGTCCGCCCGCTGGACCCGGACGCCGACGCCGCGCTGCTGCACGGCTGGGTGACCCACCCCAAGGCGGTGTTCTGGCTGATGCAGGACGCCTCGGTGGAGCAGGTCGCCGCCGAGTACCGCTCGATCGTCGAACACCCGCACCACGACGCCTTCCTGGGCCTGCACGACGGCCGGCCCGCCTTCCTGGTCGAGCGCTACGACCCGGCCCGGGTCGAGCTGGTCGGCCTGTACGAGGCCCGCCCGGGGGACGTCGGCATGCACTTCCTGTGCGCGCCCAGCGACAGGCCGGTGCACGGCTTCACCCGGGCGGTGATCACCGCCGTGATGGCCTTCCTGTTCACCGACCCGGCCGTCCGCCGGGTGGTGGTGGAGCCGGACCTGCGCAACGCCGCCGTCCACGCGCTCAACGCCGCCGTCGGCTTCGAGCCGGCCGGACCGATCGCAAAACCCGAGAAGGAGGCGCTGCTGAGCTTCTGCACCCGCGAGCAGTTCGCCGCCGCCACCGCCCCTGGAGCCTCGCAGTGACCCCCTCGACCGCCGTCGCCCACCTCACCCCCGAGCTGTGGGCCCGTGCCAACCGCCACCTGGTCCGCAAGGCCCTGGCCGAGTTCTCCCACGAGCGGCTGCTGACGCCCGAGCCGCTGGCCGACGGCCGGTACGCGGTGCGCAGCGACGACGGCGCGGTGGAGTACCGGTTCACCGCCCGGCTGCGCGCGCTGGACCATTGGCAGATCGACGCCGACTCGCTCACCCTGCACCGGGGCGCCGAGGAGTTGCCGCTGGACGCGGTGGACCTCCTGATCGAGCTGCGCGGCTCGCTGGGCCTGTCCGACGAGGTGCTGCCGGTGTACCTGGAAGAGATCTCGGCCACCCTGGCCGGATCCGCGGACAAGCTCTCCCGTCCGCAGCCGGCCGCGGCCGAGCTCGCCAAGGCCGACTTCCAGACCATCGAGGCCGGGATGACCGAGGGCCATCCGGGCTTCGTCGCCAACAACGGCCGGATCGGCTTCGGCGTCGACGACCACCACCGGTACGCGCCGGAGGCCGCGGCCGACGTCCGGCTGGTCTGGCTGGCCGCCCACCGCGACCACTCCACCTTCACCTCCTGCTCGGACCTCGACTACCAGACGCTGGTGCACGAGGAGTTGGGCGAGGAGCAGCTGGACCGCTTCGCCGAGGCGATGGCCGCGCTCGGCCTCGACCTCGCCGCGTACCACCTCTTCCCGGTGCACCCCTGGCAGTGGTGGAACAAGCTGTCGGTGACCTTCGCCGGGGAGCTGGCCACCCGCCGCCTGGTCTGCCTGGGCGAGGGCGCCGACTCCTACCGGGCGCAGCAGTCGATCCGGACCTTCTTCAACGTCTCCGACCCGTCGAAGCACTACGTGAAGACCGCCATCTCGGTGCTCAACATGGGCTTCATGCGCGGCCTGTCGGCGGCGTACATGGAGGCCACCCCGGCGATCAACGACTGGCTGGCCCGGCTGATCGCCGGCGATCCGGTGCTGCGGGCGACCGGGCTGACGATCATCCGCGAGCACGCGGCGATCGGCTACCGGCACCGGCAGTTCGAGGCGGCCACCGACCGGTACTCGCCGTACCGGAAGATGCTGGCCGCGCTCTGGCGGGAGAGCCCGGTGCCCGCGCTGGAGCCGGGCGAGCGACTGGCCACCATGGCCTCGCTGCTGCACCTCGACGCCGAGGGCAACGCGCTGGCCGCGGCGCTGATCGAGCAGTCCGGGCTTACGCCCGAGGTGTGGCTGCGGCGCTACCTGGACGCCTACCTGACCCCGCTGCTGCACAGCTTCTACGCCTACGACCTGGCCTTCATGCCGCACGGCGAGAACACCATCCTGGTGCTGGACGGTTCGGGCGCGGTGGTGCGGGCGGTCTTCAAGGACATCGCCGAGGAGATCGTGGTGATGGACCCGGTGGCGGTGCTGCCGCCGGAGGTGCAACGGGTGCGGGCGGACGTGCCGGACGACATGAAGCTGCTGTCGATCTTCACCGATGTCTTCGACTGCTTCTTCCGCTACCTGAACGCGATCCTGGCCGAGGCCGGGGTGCTGAGCGAGGAGGCGTTCTGGCGGACCGTTGCGGCGTGCGTGCGCGACTACCGCGACTCGGTGCCGCACCTGGCGGAGAAGTTCGAGCGCTTCGACCCGTTCGCCGAGGAGTTCGCGCTGTCCTGCCTCAACCGGCTGCAGCTGCGGAACAACCGTCAGATGGTCGACCTGGCCGATCCGTCGGCGGCGCTGCAGCTGGTCGGCACGCTGCGCAACCCGATCGCGGGGATGGGAGCTGCGGAATAGTCGCTCTTGCGAATAGTTTGCAATAGTGTGGGTCGGGCGTGATCATCACCGTCTGCCGAAAGGGGCCGTGTCCTGATGGGCACCTACTCGCTGCCTGACCTGCCGTACGACTACTCCGCGCTGGAGCGCGCGATGTCGGCCGAGATCCTGGAGCTGCACCACTCCAAGCACCACGCCGCCTACGTCAAGGGCGCCAACGACACCCTCGACCAGCTCGCCGAGGCCCGCGACAAGGGCGAGTACGGCGGGCTGGTCGGCCTGCAGAAGACGCTCGGCTTCCACCTCTCCGGCCACGTGCTGCACTCGCTGTTCTGGCAGAACCTCTCGCCCGACGGCGGCGACCGCCCGGACGGCGACCTGGCCGACGCGATCACCGAGCACTTCGGCTCCTTCGACGCCTTCCGCCGCCAGCTCACCACCGCCACCGTCGGCGTCCAGGGCTCGGGCTGGGGGATCCTGTCCTGGGAACCGCTCGGCCGGCGGCTGATCGTCGAGCAGGTCTACGACCACCACGGCAACGTCGGCCAGGGCACCACCCCGCTGCTCGCCTTCGACGCCTGGGAGCACGCCTACTACCTGCAGTACCGCAACGTCCGCCCGGACTACGTCGAGCGGCTGTGGGACGTCGTCGACTGGCAGGACGTGGCGGCCCGCTTCACCGCCGCCACGTCCCGCTGACCCACCGTCGGGCCCGGTCGGGCCCGGTCGGGCTCGGCTCCCGGCGAGTCAGCCGCGGCCTGCCGGGAGCCGGTCCGCGCCGGGCAGCAGGGCGAGCAGCTCCGGGTCGGCGCCCACCACCACCGGCCGGCCCACCTCGGCCAGCATCGGGAGGTCGGAGACGTGGTCCCCGTACGCCCAGCAGTCCGCCGGGTCGAGGTCCGGGTGGGCGCCGAGCAGCGCCCGGACCGCCGCCCGCTTGGCCGCGCCGATCACCGGTTCACCGGTGAGCCCGCCGGTGTACCGGCCCCCGCGCACTTCGGGGCGGCTGCAGACCAGGTGCGCGGCCCCGACGTCCTCGGCGATCGGGTCCAGGATCGGGGCGAACGAGCCGGAGACCAGGGCGATCGCCGCGCCGTCGGCACGGTGCGCGGCCAGCGCCGCCCGGGTGGCCGGCAGGTAGAAGCCCGGCACCGCCGAACGCTCGGCGAACCATCGGCGGCCCGCCGCGGCCACCTCGGCCTCCACCTCGCCGGCCCAGGCCCGGTAGTACACCCGGTTGGACTGCTCCCGGGGCAGCCCGGCCGCCGCCCGGGCGGTCAGCTCCACCCAGAACCGGGCGGCCCGGCGGGCACCGGCCTCGCCGTGCCGGGCGGTCAGGTAGTGGGCGTGGAAGTCGAACATGCTCTTGAGGCCGATCAGCGTCTCGTCGACGTCGGCGAAGACCAGGCGGACGGGTGGCACGTGGGTTCCTCCCGGGGGTCGCGGGGGCGGGTTGGTGGCGCAGGGGCTGGGTCAGGCCCGGTGGGCGAGGGACCGGGCGTGGTCGGCGGCGGCCGGTTCCAGGCGCAGCGCGCCGTGGGAGGCGATCACGTGGATGTCACGCCAGCAGCGCTGCAGCTCGCCGGGGGCGGCGAGCACTCCGGTACCGGAGGTGCGCAGCAGCCGCTCGACGGCTCCGGTCAGCAGGTCGACGGCGACCGCCGCGTCCCGCCGGTTGCGGGCGACCGCCGCCGCGTCCACCGGCCCGGTGTCGGCCCGTTCGGCGGCGGCCCGCAGCAGCAGGGCGACCGCGTCGATCTCGGCGCCGGAGCGGGCCAGCGCCTCCCGGGCGGCGGCGGAGCCGTCGAGCAGGCCGGGTGCGGCGCGTTCGGTCCACGCCGCCAGCGCCCGGCTGGCGGCGCCGAGCGCCGGGGCGGCGAACAGCAGGCCGCCCGGCAGGTGGGCGGGCACGGCGTGGCAGCGGGCCGGGGCGGCAGGGTCGCCGCGCAGCAGGTCGGCGAAGGCGAAGGAGCGGTGGGCGGGGACCCGGGTCTCGGGCAGCACGACGGCGTGGCTGCCGGTGCCGCGCAGGCCGGTGCTGTCCCAGGTGTCCTCGATCCGGACGGCGTCCCGGGGCAGGGCGAAGACCCGGGCGCCGCGGTCGGGGGCGGCGGCGTCGGGTGCGGCGAGCAGGATCCATTCGGCGTGCTCGACCCCGCTGGCGAAGGACCAGCGGCCGTGGAGGAGCCAGCCGTCCCGGTCGGGGACGGCTTGTCCGGCGGGTGGCAGCACGGCGGCGGCGACCCGGATGTCCGGCGAGTCGCCCCAGAGTTCGCCCTGGCCGTCGGGCGGCAGGAAGGCGGCGAACCGGCCGTGCGCGGCCCAGAGCATCGCGCACCAGGCCGCCGAGGCGCAGCCCTCGGCCACCGTCGCGGTGGCGGTGAGGAGTTCGGCGAAGCCGCCCTGTGTGCCGCCCCAGCGGGCGGGCACGAAGTGGCGCGGGAATCCGGCCGCGGTCAGGGCGGTGACGGTGGCCGGGGCCAGCCGCCGGTCCCGGTCGGCCGCGTCGGCCCCGGTGGCTGCCGCTGCTCCGGCGGTGGCGGCGGTTGCGGCGCCGAGGGCGCCGCCGGTCCGTCCGGCCGCACTGCGTACCTGCTCGATCACTGCTCGGTCCCCCATCTGTAGAAAAACATCCTTCGCTGAAGTATTTTGTTGTCGACGCCCGCGCGGAGGCAGGAGAGCTGATGGGGAAGCAGGCCCGATCGCAGGTCACCTACCGCCGCATCCTGGAGGCGGCCGCCGTCGAGTTCGCCGGCAACGGCTACTCCGACACCAACCTCCAGGACGTGGCCGACCGCATGGAGCTCACCAAGGGCGCGGTGTACGGCCACTTCTCCTCGAAGCGGCAGCTGGCCGCCGCCCTGCTGGAGCGGCTCGACGCGGCGGCGGAGCAGCTGCCCGTCCCGCCCGCCCTCCCCGCCCTGGCCCGACTGCACGCCCTCACCTGCCGGTTCGCCGAACACGTCGAGGCGGACGTCCACCTGAACGCGGCGGTGCGGCTCACCCTGGAGACGGCCGGCTCCGCGCCGGACGTCCCCGGGCTGCTGCGGCTGCTCGGCACCCGGATCACGGACCTGGCCGAGCAGGCCGAACGCGGGGGCGAACTCGCCCCGGCGTTCGACGCCACTTCGGTGGCCGAGCTGGTCACCGCGCTGCTGGTCGGCGCGTACGTGGCCGCCCCGGCCGCCGACCGCCGCGGCTTGGCCGACCGGGTCCGGCTGATCTGGGACGCCCTGCTGCCGACCCTGCAACGGGCCGGGGCGGAGGTCAACCCGTCCGCAGCGGCGCCCAGTCCATCGTCGCGGTAGCGAACGAACGGTCCTCCTGGCAGGCCTCCACCACCATCCGCCGGGCGGGCCCGGGGCTCGACCCGGGGGCACCGTCGCGCAGCACCAGGGTGGTCGGCAGGTCGAGTTCGCCGAAGGCGTGGCACTCGACCTCCACCCGGGCCAGCGCGTACGGCCGGGTCGCCTCCGGGCCGTGCACCATCAGGTGGCCCAGCTGCCGGAAGCCCTCCAGTGCGGCCATCAGCGGAATGTGGTCGGTCGGGTGGTCGAAGAGGATGGCGTGGCCCGGGTCGAGCCCGAGCCGCCACTCGCCCGGCGCCTCCCCCGGCGCGAGGACGCTGTCCTTGGCGCGCAGTCGGCCCACCTCGCCCGGCGGCAGGCCGGGTTCGGCCGACGCCGGGCCGGTACCCGCGGAACCCGGGCTGCCCGCCGAACCCGCACGGCCGGCCGTACCCGGCCCGCCGCCTGGCCCACCGCCCGGGTCGGGCGCCGGGCCGCCGTCGGCCGCGGGGCGGCCGATCGGGCCGCGCAGCAGGCGGTAGCGGCGCTCGTCGGTGGCGAACAGCGAGAGGCCGCCCCGCCCACAGGGCACCCCGTCGACCAGCAGGACGGCGTCCAGCCGCAGGCCGTGGCGGTGCGGCGGGCGGTCGCCGGGGCGGCTGAGTTCGGCGTCGAGGACGACCGCCAGCGGCGCCGCTCCCACCCGCAACCGCTCGGGGTGGGTGATCCGGAAGTCCATGTGGGTGCCGACGAAGCGGTGCCCGAGCGGCACCCCGAGCCGACTGTGCGCGAGGTACACCAGCCCCTGACGAATCGTTTCTGCAAACAGCAGCGGATCGGCCAGACCGCTCGGGTCCGGGTGGTACAGCGCATGGTCGCGGGGCCACTGCGCGGCGACCAGGTAGCGGTCGCGGGACAGCTCCACCGCGTCCGTCACGAACACCTCGGCCACCGCCGCCCGGTGCACCAGGCGACGCGGTATGGGCTGCTCGAACTCCAACTCAGGGAACGGGACCTGCCGAACCATCTCTCCCCCTCCGTGCGGACGACGGGGCGTCCGCCCTTCTCGGCCATCGCCGAGAAATATACCTGCGCGAAGGTATACTTCAAGGAATTCACTCGGCCGTAACCCGGCCCTGGACGACGAGGACGCGATGGCCGACGAAGCCCCCAGACCCTCCGCCGCGCGGCGCCCGGCGGGCCGCGGCGAGCTCAAGCAGGAGCGGGCCGTGCAGACCAGGGCCCAGATCCTCCGGGCCGCCGCCGAGGCGTTCGCCGCCAAGGGCTTTCCGGCCGTGACGATCCTGGACATCGCCGAGCTGACCGGCATGACCAAGGGCGCGGTGTACTTCCACTTCGCCAACAAGGAGGCGCTGGCCGCAGCCGTCGCCGACGAGTTCTACCACCGGCTGCGCGGGCTCGCCGATGCCGTGACCGCCGAGGAGTTGCCGCCGCTCCCCCGGGTGACGACGTACCTGACCCGCACCGCGACCGCCTTCCGCGACGACGTGGTGATCCAGGCCGGCGCCCGGCTGCAGCTGGAGCGCTCGCTGATCGACTCGGCGCTGCCGCAGCCGTACCGGGACTACACCGCGCTGCTCGCCCGCTGGCTGGACGAGGCCGCCCGGGCCGGCGAACTGACCGCGGCCACGCCCGAGGCGTTCGCCCGGGTGCTGGTCGCCTCGCTGTTCGGCGCCCAGCACATCTCCTGGGTGCTCACCGACCGCGCCGACATCGCCGACCGGATCCAGGAGATCATCCAGGTGACGCTTCCCGGATAGCCCCGGCGCGGACTTTCCACAGTACGGCCCGGGTGGTGACGGTCCGTCGACAGCCCTGATGTGACGACCTAGATTTCAGGCTGTCAATCCTTAAGTAAATATCGGGGGCTGCAGATGTCCTTGGATCCCACCACCCGGCTCCTCCTCGCCCTCGCCGCCGTCCTGGCCCTCGGCCTCGGCGCCGCCCGGCTCGCCCGGCGGTTCGGCCAGCCGGCGGTGATCGGCGAGATCGCGATCGGGATCGCGCTCGGACCGTCCCTGCTCGGACGCGTCCTGCCCGACCTGCACCGACAGCTGTTCACCGGCGCGCCGCTGACCGTCCTCGGCGGGCTGGCCCAACTCGCCGTCTCCCTCTACGCCTTCGAGATCGGCGCGCAGCTCGCGGCCGAGACCCGGAGCCGCCGGGGCGCCGGGCACCGCTCGCCGCTGCCGCTGGCCGCGGTGTCGGTGGCGGTACCGGCCGCGGTCGGCCTCGCGCTCGCACCGTGGCTGGTCCGCTCGGACGGGGTCGGGCCGCACGGCTCGCCCGGCTCCTTCGCGGTCTTCCTGGCCGCCGCGCTCGGCGTCACCGCCGTGCCCGTGCTGGCCCGGATCCTGCACGACCGCGGACTGGACGGCACGCCCGAGGGCCGGCTCAGCCTGGCCGCCGCGGCCGTCGGCGACGGCGCCTGCTGGGCGCTGCTCGCGCTCGCCCTCTGGCTGGCCGGCACCCTGCCGGTCGGCCACCTGGCCCTGGCCCTGGCCGGCGTCGCGGGCGCCGGACTGCTCGCCCGCCGCCGCGCCCGTGCCGCGGCCGGCACCCGACCCGCGGCCCGCGTCGCGACCGGCGCCCGTCCCGGAGCCGCCCTGCTGCTCGGCGCGGTCTGCCTGGCCGCCGCGCTCTCCTCCACGCTCGGCCTGCACACGCTGTTCGGCGGCCTGGTGCTCGGACTGCTCTGGCCGCCCGCCGGCGGCCCGCACGGCGAGCTGCCGGCCACCGCCGCCACCGGGCTCACCACCCTGTCCACCGTGCTGTTGCCCTGCTTCTTCCTCGGCGCCGGCCAGCAGGTCGACCTCGGCGCCGAACTGGCCGACCCCGGCTTCCTCGCCCTGGTCGCGACGGTGCTCACCGCCTCGACCGCGGCCAAGGTCCTGCCCTGCGCCGTGGTCGGCCGGCGCGGCGGACTGCCCTGGCGGGACAGCCTGCGCCTCGGCGTCCTGATGAACACCAAGGGCCTGACCGAACTCGTCCTGCTCACCGCCGGCCAGCAGGCCGGCCTGATCAGCCCCCGGCTGTACGCGGCGTTGCTGGTGGTCGCGGTCGCCGCCACCGTGCTGGCCGGGCCCGCGCTCCTGCTGCTGCGCGAGCGGCCGCGGGCCGCGGCGGAGCCGGTGCTCACCCCGGCGGGCTGAGCACCGGGCACCGGTCAGCGGGCGGCCAGCACCGTGTCGTAGACGTCCAGGGTGCGCTCGGCGACCCGGTCCCAGGAGAACTCCCGGACCGCCCGCTCCCGCCCGGCCAGGCCGAACTTCTCGGCCGTCCCCGGGGACTCCAGCAGCTCGTTGACGGCTGCGGCGAGGCCACGGGCCAGGGCGGCCGGGTCAGCCGGCTCGCCGGTGGCGTCGTCGCGCTGGGCGTACGGCACCAGCAGGCCGGTGCGGCCGTCCTCGACCACCTCGGGGATGCCGCCGACCGCAGTGGCCACCACGGCGGTCTCGCAGGCCATCGCCTCCAGGTTGACGATGCCCATCGGCTCGTACAGCGAGGGGCAGACGAACACCGCCGCATGACTGAGGAGCTGACGCACGCTCAGCGGATCGAGCATGCCGTCGATCCGGACCACGCCGCTGCGCCGCCGGATCAGGTCGGCCACCAGGGTGTCCACCTCGGCGGCGATCTCGGGGGTGTCCGGCTGCCCGCAGCACAGCACCAGCTGGGCCTCCGGGCGGAGGTCGAAGGCCGCCCGGAGCAGGTGCGGCAGGCCCTTCTGGCGGGTGACCCGGCCGACGAACAGCACGATCGGCCGGTCCGGGTCGAGGCCGAAGCGCTCCAGCACCGCGGGTGAGCGGTCGGGCCGGTAGGCATCGGTGTCGATGCCGTTGTGGATCACGTGGACGCGCTCGGGCGCGATCTCCGGGTAGACCGCGAGCACGTCCTCGCGCATCGCCCGGGAGACCGCGATGACGGCGTCCGCGGACAGGGCGGCGGTGCGCTCCAGCCAGGAGGAGAGCGCGTAGCCGCCGCCGAGCTGCTCGGCCTTCCACGGCCGCAGCGGTTCCAGGCTGTGCGCGGTCATCACGTGCGGGATGCCGTGCAGCACCCCGGCGACCTGGCCGGCGCCGTTGGCGTACCAGGTGTGGCTGTGCACCAGGTCGGCGCCGGCGCACTCGGCCGCGGCCTCCAGGCCGGCGCCGAGGAAGCCGAGGGCGGGGTTGGCGCCGCGCAGCGCCTCGGGGACGGCGTGGGCGCGGGTGCCCTCCTCGTGGCGGGGCGCACCGAAGCAGTGGACGTTCACCTCGGCCAGGCGGCGCAGGGCCCGGGTGAGCTCGGTGGCGTGGACGCCGGCGCCGCCGTACACCTCGGGCGGGTACTCCCTGGTCAGGATGGAGACGCGCATGGCGGATCCCTTCTGGTCCGGGCTGGTGCGCGGGTTCCGGGTGGTCCGGGCGCGGGTCAGCAGCAGCCGCCGGCGCCGGAGTCGCCGGCGACGGCCACCGGGACGGCCTTGACCGGCGCGGTGGAGTGGCCGACGCCCAGCGGGCCGACGGCCAGGGCGAGACCGGTCACGGCGAGCACGGCTGCGAGGCGGGCGATCAGGCTCTTGGACATGGCGGTGCCTTCCTGGGCGGGCCCTGCACGGGCCGCATCGAGTTGACACACAGAGTCAATCCGGCTTGACAGCCTCTGTCAATGCACCGGCCGCAGGGAACCCCCGATGCCCCGCACAACGTCAGGTCGGTCCGAAAACAGTCGAGAACGAAGGCATCGACGGCTTCTTGGCGGCCTGTGGACGATCCTGTAAAAAGGGGAGTCAAATGGCCCCTCGGAGGTGGACAGCGTGGACCAGACGCAGAGCGGGACGGGTGGAATCGGTCAGCGCCTGCGCGAGCTGCGGCTCAAGCGCGGGCTCAACCAACAGGACCTCGCCTCCGAGGACATCTCGGTCAGCTACGTCTCCCTGATCGAGACCGGCAAGCGGGCCCCGTCCGAGGCCGTGCTGAAGAGCCTCGCCGAACGGGTCGGCTGCTCGGTGGAGTACCTGCGCACCGGGCACGACGACGCCACCGTCAAGGAGCTCGAGCTCAAGGTGGCCTTCGGCGACATGGCGCTGCGCAACGGCTCCAACGGGGAGGCGCTGCAGTCCTACAGCGAGGCACTGGCCTCGGCGCCGCTGCTCAGCGACGCGATGGTCCACCGGGCCCGGCTCGGCCAGGCACTGGCGTTCGAGAAGCTGGGCCGGCTGGAGGCCGCGATCCAGCTGCTCACCACGCTCTTCGAGGACCCGGTCACGGTGGCCGGCTCGGCGCAGTGGGCGCAGCTCGCGGTGGCGCTGTGCCGCTGCTACCGGGAGTCCGGCGACCACATCATGAGCGTCGAGGTGGGCGAGCGGGCGATGCGCAAGCTCGACTCGCTCGGCCTGGACGTCACCGACGACCACATCCAGCTCGGCGCCACCCTGATCGACTGCTACCGCGAGCGCGGCGACCTGGGCCAGGCCAACCTGGTCGCGGCCCGGCTGCTGGTGGTCGCCGAGCAGACCGGCTCGCGGGTCGCCCGCGGCTCGGTGTACTGGAACGCCGCGCTGGTCGCCAAGTCGCGCGGGCGGGTGGACGAGGCGCTCGGTCTCACCGAGCGGGCGCTGATGATGATGGCCGAGACCGACAACGTCCGGCACCTGGCCCTGCTCAAGGGCGTGTACGGGCGGCTCATCCTGGAGTCGGACTCCCCCGACCTGGAGCGGGCGCGCACCCTGCTGGACGAGTCCCAGCTCGGGCTGCTGGAGGCCGGCACCGCCGCCGAGCAGGCCTGGAGCGAGACCAGCCTGGCCCAGCTGGCCATCCAGCTGCGGCAGTTCGACGAGGCGGCGGCGCACGCCAACCGGGCACTCGGGCTGCTGCGGGCCGAGCCGCGGTTCGACGCCGCCAAGGCGCGGGTGCTGCTGGCGGAGGCCCAGTTCCTGGGCGGGGACCCGGAGAGCGGCGGCGCCACGCTGCGCGCGGTCGAGCGGCAGCTCGGCCAGCTCGCGGCCAACCGCGGCTCGGCGGAGGTCTGGCGGCAGGTCGGCGACCTCTGGCAGCGGTTCGGCCGGCCGGACGAGGCGATGAGCGCCTACCAGCGGGCGCTGACCAGCGTCGGTCTGCGGGCGCTGCCCACCACGGCCGAGGCGCCCTCGCCGCGGCAGGTCAACCAGTAGCCATTGGCGGCTTCATGGGCGGACGGTCCGGTCCCGGAGGGGGGGTGTCCCCGGGGCCGGACCGCCGGTTCAGGAGCCGGCGACGATCCGCAGCACCCGGTCGCGGAGGTCGTCGAGGCGGCCGCCGTCGGGCGCCTCGGCGTTCAGCCGCAGCACCGGCTCGGTGTTGGAGGCGCGCAGGTTGAACCAGGCGCCGTCGGCGAAGGTGGCGGTCAGGCCGTCCAGCCGGTCCAGGACGGCGCCGTCGCCGAGCGAGCGCTCCACCTCGGCCAGGGCGGCGGCCGGGTCGGCGACCTCCAGGTTGGTCTCCTCGGCGGTGGCGTACCGGGTGAAGTCGGCGACCAGCTTGGACAGCGGCCGGTCGGCGGCGGACAGTTCGGCCAGGATGTGCAGCGCGGCCAGCATGCCGGTGTCGGCGAACCAGAAGTCGCGGAAGTAGTAGTGCCCGGAGTGCTCGCCGCCGAAGACCGCCCGGTGCTCGGCCATCAGCGCCTTGACGAAGGAGTGGCCGACCCGGGAGCGGACCGGCACGCCGCCGCTCTCCTCGATCACCTCGATCGCGGACCGGGAGGTGATCAGGTTGTGCACCACCCGGGCCCCCGGCTCGCCGGCCAGCAGCCGGGCGGCGACCAGCGCGATCACCGAGGAGGCCGGCACCGCCTCGCCGCGCTCGTCCACCGCGAAGCAGCGGTCGGCGTCCCCGTCGAAGGCCAGGCCCAGGTCGGCGCCCTCCGCCCGGACCCGCGCCTTCAGGTCCGCGACGTTGGCCGGCTTCATCGGGTCGGCCTCGTGGTTCGGGAAGCTGCCGTCGAGCTCGAAGTACATCGGGACGACGTCGAGCAGCGGGTGGTCCAGCACCAGCGGTACGGTCAGCCCGGCCATGCCGTTGCCCGCGTCCACCACCACCTTCAGCGGCCGCAGCCCGGAGAGGTCGACCAGCGAGCGCAGATGGGCGGCGTACTCGTCGAGCAGGCTCTCGGCGCGCCGGGTCCCCGGGGCGGGGTCGGTAGCGACCGGCGCCGGGTCGACCAGGGCGGCCCGGATCCGTTCCAGGCCGCTGCCCTCGCCGATCGGCACGGCCCCGGCCCGGCACAGCTTGATCCCGTTGTACGCGGCCGGGTTGTGGCTGGCGGTGAACATCGCGCCGGGCACGCCGAGCCGCCCGGAGACGAAGTACAGGTAGTCGGTGGAGCCGAGGCCGGCGTCCAGGACGTCCACGCCCTGGTCCAGCACGCCGCGGGTGAAGGCCGCGGCCAGGGCCGGCGAGGAGTCGCGCATGTCGTGGGCGACCGCGATCTCGGCGGCCCCGGTCAGTTCGGTGAAGGCGGCGCCGATCCGGTACGCGGCGGCCTCGTCCAGCTCCTGCGGTACCAGGCCGCGGATGTCGTAGGCCTTGACCAGGCGGCGGGCGAGTTCAGGCTCCATGATGCTCCTCGGGTGTCAGCCAGATGGTGGCCAGCGGGGGAAGGGTCAGCCGGGCGCTGTGGTCCTGTCCGTGCCACGGGACCGGTTCGGCCGTGGGGCGGCGGGTCGCGGCGGCGGCGTCGCTGCCGCCGTAGCGGGCGTCGTCGGTGTCCAGCACGGTCCGCCAGCGGCCGGGCAGCGGCAGCCCGATCCGCTGGTCGTGGCGGACGACCGGGGAGAAGTTGCAGAGTGCGACCAGTGGAGAGCCGTCGGCGGCGAACCGGATGAAGGAGAACACGTTGTCGTCGGCGGCGTTGCCGTCGAGCCAGGTGAAGCCGTCGGGGGTGGTGTCCTGTTCGTACAGGGCGGGGGTGGCGCGGTAGGTGTGGTTGAGGTCGGCGACGAGGTCCTGGACGCCGCGGTGTTCGGCGGCGGCGGGCCACTCGTCGGCGAGGACCCACCACTGCGGGCCGTGTTCGTGGTCCCACTCCGCGCCCTGCGCGAACTCCTGCCCCATGAAGAGGAGTTGCTTGCCCGGATGCGCCCACATGAAGCCCAGGTACGCGCGGTGGTTGGCCCGCTGCTGCCACCAGTCGCCCGGCATCTTCGCCGCCAGCGACCGCTTCCCGTGCACCACCTCGTCGTGCGAGATCGGCAGGATGTAGTTCTCCGAGTACGCGTACACCATCGAGAACGTCATCTCGTGGTGGTGGTACCTGCGGTGCACCGGCTCCTTGCCCATGTACACCAGCGAGTCGTGCATCCAGCCCATGTTCCACTTCAACCCGAAGCCGAGCCCCCCGGCATCGGTCGGCCGGGTCACCCCGTCCCACGCCGTCGACTCCTCCGCCACCGTCACCACCCCCGGGCAGCGCCGGTACACGGTCGCGTTCATCTCCTGCAGGAACGACGCCGCGTCCCAGTTCTCCCGACCCCCGTGCCGGTTCGGCGTCCACGCACCGTCCTCACGCGAGTAGTCCAGGTAGAGCATGGAGGCCACCGCGTCCACCCGCAGACCGTCGACGTGGAACTCCTCGCACCAGTACACCGCGTTCGCGACCAGGAAGTTCCGCACCTCCGTGCGCCCGTAGTCGAACTCCAGCGTCCCCCAGTCCGGATGCTCCGCCCGCAAAGGATCCGCCGGCTCGTACAACGGCTCACCGTCGAACCGGGCCAACGCGAAATCGTCCTTCGGGAAGTGCGCCGGCACCCAGTCCACGATCACCCCCACCCCGGCCCGGTGCAGCGCGTCCACCAGATACCGGAAATCGTCCGGCGAACCCAACCGGGCCGTCGGCGCGTAGAACCCCGACACCTGGTAGCCCCACGAACCACCGAACGGGTGCTCCATCACCGGCATGAACTCCACATGCGTGAAGCCCATCCCGGTCAGATAGCCGGGCAGCACCTCCGCGATCTCCCGGTACGTGGCCAGATCCGGCCGCCACGACGGCAGATGGATCTCGTACACCGACATCGGCGCCCGGTGGTGCACCGCCCCCGCCCGCGCCGCCATCCACGCCCCGTCACCCCACTCGAAGCCGGAGGTGTGCACCACCGACGCGGTCGCCGGCGGGCACTGCGCCGCGCGGGCCAGCGGGTCGGCCTTCTCCAACACCCAGCCCTGCCGGGTCCGGATCTGGAACTTGTACGTCGCACCGTCCGCCAGGTCCGGGACGAACAGCTCCCACACCCCCGACGAGCCGAGCGAGCGCATCGGATGCCCGGTGCCGTCCCAGTGGTTGAAGTCACCGATCACCCGCACCCCGACCGCGTTCGGCGCCCACACCGCGAACGACACCCCCGCCACGCCCTCGACCGTGCGCACATGCGCACCCAGCGCCGTCCACAACCGCTCGTGCCGGCCCTCCGCGATCAGATGCAGATCCAACTCCCCCAACGTCGGAGCCATCCGGTACCCGTCCTCCTGCACCAGCGGCTCACCCCCCGGATACGACACCCGCAACCGGTACGAGGGCAGTTGGGTGATCGGGAGCAGGGCGGTGAACAGACCGCCCGCGCCGGGCACCAGTGCGACCTCGCCGAGCGGGGTCTGCAGCACCACGCTCTCCGCGCAGGGCCGCAGCACCCGGACGGCCACGCCCTCCTCGACCGGGTGCGCGCCGAGGACGGCGTGCGGGTCGTGGTGGGTGCCGGCGAGCAGCCGTTCGGCGTCGTCGGGCGGCGGCGGGGCCTCGGGGAGCAGAAGCGGGGCCGTCAGCTGCACGGTCACGGGAGTGGCGTCCTCTCGGGTCTTCGAGTCTTCGGGCGTTCGGATGGGACTCGTGGGTGGGCGGCTCAGCGGCCGGCGGCCAACCGCTGGATCGCGCCCAACGGGATGAACCGCTTGTCGGGGCGGTAGCGGGTCTCGTACACGGCCTCGTAGACGGCCTTGTCGGTCTCGAAGGCGCGCAGCACCGCCGGGTGGCAGTAGGGGTCGACCGGGCCGCCGGCGGCGTAGCCGGCGATGAAGGCGCGGCGGCCGCGCAGCGACCAGGCCCGGGCGCGGCGGGTGTGGTGGAGCCGGTCGGCGGGGTCGAGGAGTTCGCCGTCCTCGGTGAGGAGGGTGGCGAGGGCGTGTTCGGCGGCGTACTCGAAGGAGCGCAGCATGCCGGCGACGTCGCGCAGGACGGGTTGCGGGCGGCCCTGGTCGTCGGCGGCGCCGCCGGGTTCGCCCTCGAAGTCGATGACCTTCCAGCCGGTCTGGGTGCGCAGGACCTGGCCGAGGTGGAGGTCGCCGTGGATCCGCTGGCCGTCGAGGCCGCGGCCCTGGGAGGCGGCGCGGGCGAAGTCCCGGTAGATCTCGGTGATCCGCTCGGTGTGCGGGACGAGTTCGGGGACCCGGCAGGCGGCGTCGCGCAGCCGGTCGTCGAGCTGGTCGACGATGCCGCAGATCTGCTTCTCGGTCAGGTAGCGGCGGGGGAAGGTCTCGGCGAGCAGGCGGTGAGTGCGGGCGACGGACTCGCCCATGGCGTAGGCGTCGGCGCTGAACCCGCCGAGGCCGGCGGTGCCCTCGTGGCCGCGCAGGCTGTCGGTGGCGTGCTGGACGGCGAGGTCCCAGCCGTCGCCGTCGGCGGGCAGGAACTCCTGGAGCACGCCGAGCACGTAGTCGCCGACGGCGAGACGGCCGAGCAGGCGCGGGGTGCTGATGCTGCCGGCGGCGGTGAGGGCGGTGAGCACCTCGGCCTCCGGGTGGGGGCCGGGCTGCGGTTGGCGGAACAGTTTGAGCATCAGCCGGTTGCCGAACACCACGGCGCTGTTGGTCTGTTCGGCCTTCAGCGGGCGCGGGGTGAGGCCGCCGGGGACGGAGCCGGGACGTGTCAGGGCGAGGCGGGGTGCGCCGGGGCGGGCGGTCTGGGCGCGCTCCAGCAGCAGGGACATCAGCTCGGGGTCCTCGGTGGCCTCGTAGATCCACCAGCCGTCCCAGCGGCCGCCGACCGCCCGGCCGACCACCGCCGCGTTCAGGCGCGGGGTGAGTCGGGGGCGCAGGCCCAGCAGCAGCTGGTAGCGGCGGGCGGCGCCGGAGGTGTGGACGGCGGTGAGCAGGGCGTGGACCAGGACGGCTTCGCCGCCGGGCTGTTCCAGCACGGTGTCGGTGATCGGGGCGAGGTCCTGCAGGCAGCCGCTCTCGTGGGTGAACCAGCGGCGGGTGACGAGCCAGGGCAGCAGCGCGGGTAGCAGCGGGCGGAGCAGCTCGTCACCCCGCAGGGCCTGCCCGGGTTCGGTGGCCAGGCAGGACTCGCAGACGGCGGTGGGCATTTCAGATGTCCTGACGCAGGGTGAGCAGGTGGGCGGGGGCGACGGCCGGGTCGAGCCGGACGTAGTTGTACCGGCCCCAGAGGTAGAGCTCGCCGGTCAGCTCGTCCCGGACCTTGGTGTCCTCGGGCAGGTCGAGGGTGACGGTGGCTTCCTGGGGGTGGTGCGGGTCGAGGTTGACCACCGTGACGACCTGGTCCTCGAGGCCGTCCTCGGTGCGGGCGGTCTTGGAGAAGGCGAGGATCTGCGGGTTGTCGGTGGCGTGGAACCGCAGGTCGCGCAGCTGCTGGAGGGCGGGGTGGCGGCGGCGGAGCCGGTTGATCGCGGTGAGCAGCGGGGCGAGGGTGTCGGTGCGGGTCCAGTCGCGGGGGCGCAGTTCGTACTTCTCCGAGTCGAGGTACTCCTCCGAGCCCGGGTGGGTCGGCTGGTTCTCGCAGTGTTCGTAGCCGGCGTAGATGCCGTAGCTGGGCGAGAGGGTGGCGGCGAGGACGGCGCGCAGGGCGAAGGCGGCGGGGCCGCCGGTCTGGAGCTGTTCGGGGAGGATGTCGGGGGTGGTGGGGAAGAAGTTGGGGCGCATCCAGGCGGCGGCGTCGCCGGTGAGTTCGGTGAGGTATTCGGTGAGTTCGGCCTTGTCGTTGCGCCAGGTGAAGTAGGTGTAGGACTGGTGGAAGCCGATCTTGCCGAGGGTGTGCATCATCGCGGGCCGGGTGAACGCCTCGGCGAGGAAGATGACGTCGGGGTCGGTGCGGGCGATGTCGGCGAGCACCCGTTCCCAGAAGTTGACCGGCTTGGTGTGCGGGTTGTCGACGCGGAAGATCCGCACCCCGTGGGACATCCAGTACCGCAGGATCCGCACGGTCTCCTTGACGATGCCGTCGAAGTCCTGGTCGAAGTTGACCGGGTAGATGTCCTGGTACTTCTTCGGCGGGTTCTCCGCGTACGCGATGGTGCCGTCCGGGCGGTGGGTGAACCACTCGGGGTGCTTGTTCACCCACGGGTGGTCCGGGGAGCACTGCAGGGCGAAGTCGAGGGCGACCTCCAGGCCCAGCGCGCCGGCCTCGGCGACGAAGTGGTCGAAGTCCTCGATGGTGCCCAGGTCCGGGTGGACGGCGTCGTGCCCGCCCTCCGGCGAGCCGATCGCCCACGGCGAGCCGACGTCGTACGGGCCGGCGGTCAGGCTGTTGTTCGGGCCCTTGCGGAAGGCGCGGCCGATCGGGTGGATCGGCGGCAGGTAGACCACGTCGAAGCCCATCGCCGCGACCGCGGGCAGCCTCTCCGCGGCGGTGCGCAGGGTGCCGGAGATCGGCGGCGCGACCCCGGACGGGTCCACCACCGCCCCCTCCGACCGCGGGAAGAACTCGTACCACGCCCCGAACAGCGCCCGCTTCCGGCTGACCACCAGCTCGAACTCCTGCGAGTTGCTGACCAGTTCGCGCAGCGGGTAGCGGTCGAGAACGGCGGTGATGCGAGGGCGGCGGGCGAGCAGCAGCCGCTCCAGCGGGGGGCGGGTCAGGTCGCGGAGCGCGGCAGCGGTGCCGAGCAGGACGCTGCGGCCGCGGCCCTGCGGGACGCCCTCGGCGGCCCGCTCCAGCAGTTCGGCGCCCTCGATCAGGGTGACCTCGACGTCGACGCCGGCCGGGATCTTGACCGCGGCGGTGCGCTGCCAGCAGGTCACCGGGTCGCTCCAGGCCTCGACCGTGTAGGTCCAGCGGCCGGGCACGGTCGGGGTGATCTCGGCGGTCCAGCGGTCGGTGCCGGGGGCCTGCTCGCGCATCGGCGTCCACGGTCCGCGGCGGCCGGCCGGGCCGCGCAGCACCACGTTGGCGGCGACCGCCTCCCGGCCCTCGCGGAACACGGTGGCGGAGACCTCGAAGGTCTCGCCCTCGACCGCCTTGGCGGGCCGGCGGCCGCCGTCGACGGCCGGTCTGACGTCGAGCACCGGGATCCGCCCGACCGGCTCCGGCCGATGGCGGACAGCTGAGGCGGCACGGGGGGACAACACGGCGGTACGGGCGGACATGGCGGGACTCCTCTCGGTGGCGGGACGCGCGGGGAGGGGATCAGCGGTGGCCGATCCGGTCGATGATGGTGCGGGCGAAGAGGTGGCAGTGGTTGCCGGTGCGGGCGGTCACCAGGTCGTCGTCGACCACCACGTCGCGGTCGACGAAGACGCCGCCCATGTTCCGCAGGTCGCCCAGCAGGTTGTTGTGGACGACGGCCTGCCGGCCGCGGATCACCGAGGGGATCGGGGCGGCCAGCCACATGCCGTGGCAGATGATCCCCTTGACGATCGCCGGGTCGGCGAAGGCGCGGCGCAGGAACACCGCGGCGGGTGGCAGCTCGTCGACGTCCTCGGTGTAGCGCAGCCGGTCGGCGACGATCCCGGAGGGGACGATCACCGCCGCGTACTGGCGCAGTCCGAACTCGTCGACGTCCTCGAAGGACTCGCTGACCTCGAAGGGCATGCCGTGCTCGTGGCCGCGGAAGACCAGCCGGTCGTTGCCCCACAGCCGGGTGAGGAAGTGGACGGTGCCGCCCTCCTCGGCGAACCGGCGCTGGTAGTAGAGGATCTCGGGCTCGTAGAAGTCGCTCTCCATCAGCACGGCGATCTTCCGGCCGGCCAGCCGGTTGCCGTGCTCGGTCGCGGTGCTCACCGGCCCACCACCAGGTCGATCAGGAACGGTCCGCCGCTCGCCAGCGCCTCGGCGATCGCGGGGGCGACCTGGTCGGGCTTGTCGACCCGGACGGCGGGGACGCCGAGCGAGCGGGAGAGTGCGGCGAAGTCGATCTCCGGGCGGGTCAGGTCGAACAGCTCGGGGAAGGCGTGCGGCTCGATGCCCTGGGTGCCCCAGTACTGGGCGATGTTGTCGTCCAGCAGCTTGTAGCGGCCGTTGTTGCAGATGACGAAGACGGCGCCGATGTCGTAGCGGGCGGCGGTCCACAGGGCCTGGATGGTGTACATCGAGCCGCCGTCGCCGGTGAAGCCGACCACGGTCTTCCCGGGGTGGGCCAGCTTGGCGCCGAGCGCTCCGGGGATGCCGACGCCGAGCGAGCCGCCGCGGGTCTGGAACCACTCCCCCGGGGTGTTCGGCGGCAGGTGGCGGAAGAGGCCGGGCGAGCAGGTCAGCGCCTCGTCGAAGAGGATCGCGTCGGTGGGCAGCTGCGCGGCGAGTTCGCGGCCGAAGTCGGCGGCGGTGAGCGCGCCGGCGGCCTCGCGGGCGTCGCGCTCGTCGGCCTCGGTGCGGGCGGCGGCCTTCTCGGCGCCCCAGGTGCGCAGCCGGTCGGCGGCCCGGCGGTGCTGCTCGGGGGTCAGCCGGGCGTCGAGGGCGGCGGCGATCCGGCCGAGCGACTGGCGGGGGTCGGCGAGGATGCCGAGGTCGACCGGGAAGTTCTTGGCGATGGCGCCGCTGTCGAGGTCGACGTGGACGACCGGCGCGCCGGGGGCGAACACCCCGTCCAGGGCCGGGAAGACCTCCGGCAGGGCGTAGGTGCCGACGATCAGCACCGCGTCGGCGGCCGCGGTGACCCGGCTGCTCGTGGTGCCGAACATGTGGCCCAGCTGGCCGCGGTAGGCGGGGTGGTCGGCGGGCAGGTTGACCTCGGCCCAGTCCGCGCCCCACACCTCGGCGCCCCACACCTCGGCGAGGCGGGCCAGTTCGGCCTGGGCGCCGGAGAAGTGCACGCCGTCGCCGACGATCAGCAGCGGCCGTTCGGCGCCGGCCAGCAGGTCGGCGGCGCGCTCGACGGTCTCCGGGGCGGGGACGGCCGCGGTCTCCAGGTAGGAGGTGGGGACGGCCGGCTCGTCGGTCTCGGCGTCCAGCACGTCGGCCGGCAGCACCACCATCACCGGGCCGTACGGCGGGGTGGCGGCGACCTTGAAGGCGCGGCGCAGCACCCGCAGGGTGGAGCGCGGGTCGACCACCCGGGTCGCCCACTTGGTGACCGGCTCGGCCATGGCGACCAGGTCGGCGGCCATCTGGGCCTCCATGGCGTCGTACGCCAGCCCGGACTCGCCGACCAGCACGACCAGCGGGGCGTGGCCGCGCTTGGCCTGGTACAGCATGCCGATGCCGTTGCCGAGGCCGACGCCGGAGTGCAGTTGGAGCACCGCCGGCCGGCGGGTGGCGCGGGCGTAGCCGTCGGCCAGGCCGACCACGGCGGCCTCCTGGAGCGCCAGCACGTACTCGATCTCGGGGAAGTTGCGGAGCTCGTCCAGGAATCCCTGCTCGACCGTGCCGGGGTTGCCGAACATGTGGGTGACGCCGTCGGCCTTGAACTGTTCGAGCATCGCCACCCGTGCGGGCCTGCTGGCCATGCCTGTGCCTCCTCGTGTGCGCTGGGGGTGTGGTTCCGGGTGCGGGGGGAGCAGGGCGGGCGCCCGCCCTGCTCCGGTGCGCTGTCGCCTGATCAGGCCTTGAAGCCCCACTGGCGCAGCCCGTGCTCCAGCACCTCGACCAGCTTCTGGCCGGTGAGGTAGGAGTCCGGGGTGGACCGCCCGGTGATGAACGGGTAGTCGACGATCACCGAGGTCTCCTTGCCGAAGTTGCCGTGGAAGGCGCCCTCGGGGAGGGTGGCGTCGCGGAGGATGTACTCCAGCGGGTACGGCGGCGGGCCGATCACGAAGTCGGTGCCCATGAAGCCGGTGCCGTCCTTGTAGTCGTACTCGATGCAGTGCCCGGTGACGTGCTTGTTGCGCAGGATGCTGACCCGGTCGTCCTGCTCGCGGGCGAAGGCGAGCGCAGCGACGCCGTAGCACTCGGCGGCGATCGGCAGGTCCAGGTCGTGGAAGGCCAGGATCAGGTCGTGGATCCGCCAGTTGTTGGCGAGGTCGACGATCGGACCGCTGCCGCCGACGATCAGCAGGGCGTCGTAGCGCTCGGCGATCTGCGCCCGGACCTGCTCGCGGCGGGTGTTGTAGCCCTCCCAGGCGCGCAGGAAGTCGCTGCGGCTGCGGTACGGGCGGTCCGGCAGCCAGGAGGCCAGGTCCAGCGGGTCGTCCAGCCGGCTGGAGCGGTCCAGGACCTTGACCTTCTCGGCCATCTCGGTGCTGGTCACCGAGCGGCCCAGCGGCGGGTCGATGTACTCGGGGTCCATGCTCGGCGGCAGGGCCGCGGGGCGCTTGCCGGTCGGGGTCGCGAAGGTGACCTCGTAGCCGGCCCGGTCGAAGGTCTCCAGCGGCCCGACCAGCTCCTCACCCCAGTAGCCGTACTCGGAGAGCACGATGAGGATTCGCTTCTTCGCCATCGGCGATGTTCTCCTTCGATTGCCTTGCGAATTCCCGCCGGAAGTCGGCGGCAGTACTGTCTAACAGTCGCCGCGGAATTCGCACCAGAGCCGCCGCCCCACCCGCCGGGACACTGCGAAGTCAGTGAAAGCACTTCGGCATGTCAGCCCCTGTGAGCAGCCGAGTTGCCGAAGGACGGGAGGGGACTTCGCACAGTACGAAGCCTTGCACAGAAGGCCGTTGACGCTCCGGCGGGCCGGATTCTAGCGTCCCTGTCAGCCGCGCTCACGAATTGCGGGAAGGGGAGGCGGAAATGTCCGACGCCAACTCCGGGCAGAACCCGGAGATCAGGGAATTCGCACAGAACTGGTTCGATCTGCTGAGCCGTCACGACCCGGTGGCCGAGCTGCTGCCGCTGGTGGTGGACGAGGGCCTGGACATGGCGTTCCCGGAGCGCACGCTCCGCTCGCACGCCGACTTCCGGGACTGGTACGCCGTGGTCGGCGAGGCCTTCGCCGACCAGAGCCACACCCTGGAGGCTTTCTCCGCAACCGAGGCGGACGGCCGGGTCGACATCGAGCTGGCCGTGGTCTGGGCCGCCAAGCACGTGGAGGACG
Organism: Kitasatospora cinereorecta; assembly: GCF_024172095.1. Taxonomy (GTDB): domain Bacteria; phylum Actinomycetota; class Actinomycetes; order Streptomycetales; family Streptomycetaceae; genus Kitasatospora; species Kitasatospora cinereorecta. The sequence goes on from NZ_JAMZDX010000006.1 coordinate 136,370, forward strand.
GCGTCCGGCGCGCCTTCCGGGTGGAGCAGAGCTGGCAGCTGGCCCGCACGCCCGGCACCGGCGCGCTGCGGATCGCCCGCTACCGGGTCGGCACCCTCACCCCGGTCGAGGACGCCGGCTGATGGCCGCCGACTACGTGGTGGTCGGCGCCGGTTCGGCCGGCGCCGCGGTGGCCGCCCGGCTCAGCGAGGACGGCTTTGCGAACGTCGTCCTGCTGGAGGCCGGCGGCTGGCCCGAGCGCGAGGAGCTGCACCGCACCGACGCCGGTGCGCTGCTCGCGCTGCTCACCGCCGACTGGAGCGCGAGCATCGACTGGGGGTACGCCACCGAGCCGGAGCCCGGCGTGAACGAGCGCCGGATCCCGGTCGCCCGCGGCCGCCTGGTCGGCGGCTGCAGCGCGGTCAACGCCCTGATGTGGGTGCGCGGCAGCAGCCGGGACTACGACGGCTGGCGCGACCTGGGCAACCCCGGCTGGGGCTACCAGGACGTGCTGCCGTACTTCCGGCGCTCGGAGGACTTCGCCGGCGGCGGGTCCGCCTGGCGCGGCACGGGCGGCCCGGTGCAGGTCGCGGCGCCCGCCGAGCCGACCCCGCTGGCCGGGGCGTTCGTCGCGGCGACCCGGGAGGCCGGCTACCGCAGCGGCGGCGACTACAACGCCGAGCACCAGGAGGGTTTCGGGTTCCACTACCAGCACACCCGGACCCCGCAGGGCCGCCGGTCCAGCACCGCGACCGCGTACCTGCTGCCGGCGCTGGGCCGCACCAACCTCACCGTGGAGACCGGCGCCCGGGCCACCCGGGTGCTGGTCGAGGACGGCCGGGCGGTCGGCGTCGAGTACGTCCAGGGCGACCGGACGCACACCCTGCGCGCCGAGCGCGAAGTGATCGTCTGCGCGGGCGCGTTCGAGAGCCCCAAGCTACTGCTGCTCTCCGGCATCGGCCCGGCCGATCAGCTGCGCGCGGCGGGCGTCGAGGTGGTCCTCGACCTGCCCGGGGTGGGCCGCAACCTGCAGGACCACCTGTTCGCGCCGGTCTGCTACGAGTCGCTGCGCGACCTGCCGCCCGAGGCGCCGCTGTCCGAGGCCGGCCTGTTCACCCGGACCGCGGCGGCCGACCCCTCGCGCGGCCCGGACCTGCAGTTCACCTTCGGGCCGGTGAAGTTCCTGCCCGCCGGCGCCCCCGCCGAGCTGTGGCAGGGCCCCGGCTTCACCTTCGCGCCCATCGCGCTGCTGCCCGCGAGCCGCGGCACGGTGACCCTGCGCGACACCGACCCGCGCTCCACCGCGGTGGTGCGGCCCGGCTACCTGAGCGACCCGGCCGACCTGGACGTCCTGGTCGAGGGCGTCCGGCTGGCCCGGGAGCTGGCCCACACCGCGGCCTTCGACGACTTCCGCGGGGAGGAGTACGGCCCCGGCAAGGAGGCCGTCGACACCGCGGAGCTGCGCGCGTACGTCCGCGCCAACGCCACGACGCTCTGGCACCCCGCCGGCACCTGCCGGATGGGCACCGGACCGGACGCCGTGGTCGACCCGGACCTGCGGGTGCACGGCATCGACGGCCTGCGGGTCGCCGACGCCTCGGTGATGCCGACCGTGGTGGCCGGCAACACCAACGCCCCCAGCGTGATGATCGGCGAGAAGGCCGCCGATCTGATCCTCAACCGTCCCTGATCCCTCGGCAGGAGGCCGACGATGGCAGACCAGCAGGCGAACCTCGACCTGTACCGGCGCTTCCTGGACGCGCTGAACCGCAACGACCCCGACGGCATCGCCGCCGTGATCGACCCCGCGTTCCAGGACCACCACCCGGGCTTCGACATCAGCAGCCTGGAGAGCTACCAGCAGGCCCTCAAGGCCGCCCACGACTCGCTCGACCTGCGCGGGGAGCTCCAGGAGGCGTTCACCGCCGGGGACCGCGTGGTCACCCGGGTGAAGCTCACCGGCACCCACCGCGGCGAGGTGCTCGGCATCCCCGCCACCGGCCAGGCGGTCGAGTGGACCACCACCGAGATCTGGCGGGCCGAGGACGGCCTGCTCGCCGAGCGCTGGGCGCAGGACGACCTGCTCGGCCTGAAGGCGCAGCTGGCCCGCGGCGCGGAGAACACCGCCGTGGTGCAGAAGGTCAGCGACGCGGTCAACGCGCACCGCTACGACGACCTGGACGAGCTGTTCGGCCCCGAGTTCCGGGACAACAACCCGGCCTGGAGCGTGGCCAGCCTGGAGGAGCTCAAGGGCATCATCATCGGCGCCCACGAGGCGCTGGACTTCCACGCCCACCTGGACGCCCTCTACCCGGCCGACCCGGACAAGGTGATCATGCACATCACCTTCACCGGCCGGCACGTCGGCCCGTTCTTCGGGATCGAGCCGACCGGCAAGGAGGTCACCTGGACCAGCCTGGAGGTCTACCGGCTGGAGCACGGCAAGGTCGTCGAGCGCTGGGTGCAGGCCGACACCGCGGGCCTGATGCGCCAGATCGGCGTCGAGCTCCCGTAACGCCCCTACCCACCCACCGAGTTAACCCCCAGACCCAGGAGGAGACCCATGGACACCAGGGGTGTCGTGGACCGCTACTACGAGCTCGCCAACGCGGGCGACTGGAACCCGTGGTGCGACCTGTTCGCCGTCGACACGGTGATGGACGAGCAGCTCGCCGGGCACGTCGAGGGCCGGGAGACGCTGCGCGGGATGATGCGCGGATTCCCGGACATGTACGCCGAGTTCGCCAACAAGCCGGTCCACGTCGTGATCGACGGCGAGCAGGCGGCCGTGGTCTCGCACATCACCGGGCGCACCCACGGCGGCGTGGAGATCGAGGCCGAGGTGTGCAACTACTTCCGCATCGTCGGCGGCGAGATCGTCTACATGGCGAACTTCCACGACAGCGCGCCGTTCGCCCCCGTGTTCGGGAAGTGAGGCCGCGATGACCGCACCCGCCTCGCTGCGCTGGGCGCACGTCGGGCTCAACTGCCGCGACCAGGCGGCCACCGAGGAGTTCTACACCCGCTGGTTCGGCTTCCGCCGGGCCCGGGTGGTGGCCGGCGACGGCTGGCAGGTGGTGTTCCTGCGCCGCGGCGAGGCCTGGCTGGAGCTGTTCGCCAGTGACGCCGAGCCCGCCCCGGCCGCCAAGGAGGACGGGCCGGCCAACCCCGGCGCGGTCCGCCACCTGGCCTTCCAGGTGGACGACGTGGACGCCTTCCTGGCCGGCGCCGAGGGCGAGTTGAGCGTCTCGCTCGGCCCGCTCGACTTCGACGAGTACATCACCGGCTGGCGCACGGTCTGGGTCACCGACCCGGACGGCGTCGTCATCGAGGTCAGCCAGGGCTACACCGACCAGACCCCCGAGGAGCTGGCCCGGTACGACGCCTGACCCCCACCGGCCGGTCCGTCCGCCCACCCGGCGGGCGGGCCGGCCACTGCCCGTACCGCCCGGACGTCCGCGCCCGGGCAGAGAGGGTGAAGAGATGTTCCACCACCACCGCCACGAGCGCGCCGCCGACGGCACCCGCTCCCGGGCCACCTGGGCGGAGCTGTTCTACGACATCGTGCTCGCCTTCGGCGTCAGCCAGACCACCCACATCCTCGGCCACTCCCCCAGCTGGGCGACGTTCGGCCAGGCCCTGCTGATGCTCACCCCGCTGTGGTGGGCCTGGGTGGACGTCGCGCTGGCCGTCACGATGGTCGAGGAGACCCACGTCGAGCGGCTGCTGCTGCTCGCCGCCGGCCTGGCCACCTACGGCATGGGCGTGGCCGCGCCGCGGGCGATGTCCGGGCACGCCGAGGCGGCACTGTTCGCCGGCTCCTACCTGGTGCTGCGGCTGCTGATGGGCGAGGCCACCCGCCGCGAACGCCCCTTCGCCCGCACCATCCACCCGTACTCGGCCGGCGTGGTGTTCGCGCTGGCGCTCACCGCCGGCGCCTTCGTCAGCGGTCCGGCCCGGGCGGCGATCTGGGCCGGCGCCATCCTGGCCGAGGCGGTGCTGCCCGCGGTGATGAGCCGCCGGCTGCACGCCATGACCTACAGCGCGGCCCATCTGCCCGAGCGCTTCGGCCTGTTCATCATCATCGCGCTCGGCGAGAACATCCTCGCGGTCGGCGCCCGGGCCTCCGCCGGGGCGCTCACCGCCGCGCTGGTCGCCGCGCTGGTGCTCAGCTTCGTGATCGGCGGCGCGCTGTGGTGGCTGTACTTCCACCTCGCCGCGCCCGCCGTCGAGCACTCGATGCGCACCCACCGCACCCCGGCCACCGTGGTGCGCGACGTGCTCAGCTACGGCCACCTGGTGCTGGTGCTCGGCCTGCTGCTGGTCGCGGTCGGCACCGGCAACACGGTCGCCCACCCCACCGGCGTCTCGCACGACCCGAGTGCGGCCCTGCTCCCGATCGGCGCCGCGCTCTTCGCGCTGACCTTCGGGTACACCCGCTGGCGGATGTTCGGCGCCGCCTCGGCCACCCGGATCGGGGCCGGGCTGTGCCTGCTCGGCCTGGCCGCCGGAGCCCCGTTCCTGCCCGCGATCGCCACCCTGGGGGCGACCGCCGTCCTGCTGGTCGCGGTCAACGGCCTGGAGCACTGGCTGGTGGCCACCGGACGCCGCGTACCGCTGCTGTTCCACCGTCCTGTTCCCACCGGTCACGAGTTGACGTAGTGCCGCTGACGACCTTTCACAGTGCCCCGCGGGGGAGCGGTCCAAGCGCTGGACTTCGGCCACCTGGCTAGCGTTTTGGACGCGGGCACGCCCAGCCGATGCCGTCACCCGAATCTGCTCACCGTGCACCGGAATCCACCTGCGAAACGAGGTCCCGTGAATCCTCGAAACCCCACTCCTGCCCTGCTCGCGCTGGCACTCGGCTACTTCAGCCTGGGCACCATCTCGCTCGCCGTGGTCGGCCTCAACGCCCCGATCGGCAAGAGCCTGGAGGTCGCCCCGGCCAGCGTCGGCCTGCTGGTCACCGTGTTCGCCCTCACCTTCGCGGTGGGCGCGCCGACGGCACCGGCCCTGCTGCGCCGGATGGACCGCAAGAAGGTCCTGCTGCTCGGCCTGGCGCTGCTCACCGTCGGCGGCGCGCTCAGCGCCGTCGCCCCCGACTACACCACGATGACGCTCACCCGGGTGATCGGCGCGATCGGCGCGGCGATCTTCGGACCGGCGTCCTCCGCGGCCGGCGCGGCCATCGTCGGACCGGAGCGGCGCCACCGGGCGCTGGCCACGGTGTTCGCCGGCATGACCGCCGCCTCGGTGCTCGGCGTCCCGCTCGCCTCCTTCCTGGGCTCCACGCTGAGCTGGCGCCCGGCCCTGCTGGGCGTCAGCGTGCTCTCCGCGCTGGCCCTGGTGCTGGTGGCGGTCCTGGTGCCCGACCTGCCGGCCGGCGAACCGCCGACCGCCCAGGCCTACCGGGCCGCGCTGCGCACCCCCGGCGCGCTGCCCACCGTCACCACCACCCTGCTGTTCATGGCCGCCCAGTTCACCGTGTACGCGGTGGCCGGCGCCTACCTGGCGGCCCGCTTCGACGCCAGCGCCGGGATGGTCTCCGGCACCCTGATGGCCTTCGGCGTCGTCGGCGTCCTCGGCAACGCGCTGGCGCCGCGGATCAGCGAGAAGCTCGGCGGCACCCGCACCATCACGGTGTCGCTGACCGGCCTCGGCGTGGCCCTGGCCCTGCTGGTCGTCACCCCGAAGGCGGCGGTCGCCGGCCTGCTGCTGTTCGCCGTCTGGGCCTTCTTCAGCCAGATGTACCAGGCTCCACAGCAGGCCCGGCTGATCGCCATCCTGCCCGCCCATCCTGCGCTGATCCTGGCGCTGAACGCCTCCGCGCTGTACCTGGGCATGAGCCTGGGCAGCCTGATCGGCTCCACCTTCCTGCCCTCGGTCGGCGCGACGCTGATGCCCGCGCTCGCCCTGCTGCTGCTTCTCGCGGCAGCCGGCGCGCACGTGCTGTCCGGCCGCGGCACCAAGGCTCCGGCGGCCCCGGCTCCGGCCGAGCAGCCGGTCCCCGCACCGTCCAACTCCTGACCACCAGGCACCACCGAAACCCAACGAACGGGAGAGTCCGCGATGTCCGAGAACAACAAGAAGCTGGTCACCGACTACCTCACCACGATCTGGAACGAGGGTGAGACCGACGAGGCCGACCGCTTCCTCGCCGAGAACCTCATCCAGCACAACCCCAACCTGCCCGACGGCCGCAAGCCGCTGGTCGACTTCGTCGCCGGGTTCAAGACCCAGGTGCCGAACGGCCGGTTCGAGGTCAAGCGGATCGCCTCCGACCACGACCTGGTCTTCGTGCACAGCCACTTCACCGCGCAGGACGGCGACCGCGGCATGGCCGTGGTGGACGTCTTCCGCATCGAGGACGGCCTGATCGCGGAGCACTGGGACGTCAAGGAGAACGTGCCGGAGACCACCGCCAGTGGCCACCCGATCGTCTGATCGGCCATCCGCTGCCCGGAAGCACCGACGGCGCTTCCGGGCAGCGCCCTTCTCCAGACCCCGGAGGCTGCTGTGACCCCCATCGAAGAACAGACCGTCCTCATCACCGGCGCCACCGACGGCCTCGGCCGCGCCATGGCCCGCGAACTCGCCGCCCAGGGCGCCACCCTGGTGCTGCACGGCCGCAGCCAGGAGCGGGGCGAGGCCCTGCTCGCCGAGCTGCGCGCCGAGACCGGCAACGACCGGATCAGCTACCTGCTGGCGGACTTCGCCCGGCTCTCCGACGTCCACAAGCTGGCCGAGCAGGCGGCCGGCCTGGAGCGGCTCGACGTCCTGGTCAACAACGCCGGCATCGGCGTCGAACTCGACCGCCAGGAGAGCTGGGACGGCCACGAGCTGACCTTCCAGGTCGACTACCTGGCCGCGTACGTGCTCGCGGTGCGCCTCGCCCCGCTGCTGGCCCTCTCCGCGCCGGCCCGGATCGTCAACGTCAGCTCGGCCGGCCAGGCACCGATCAACTTCGACGACGTGATGCTGCGCCGCCGCTGGGACGGCGTCCAGGCATACTGCCAGGCCAAGCTGGCCCAGATCATGCTCACCTTCGACCTGGCCGAGGCGCTGGCCGGCACCGGGGTGACGGTCAACGCGCTGCACCCGGCCTCGTACATGCCCACCAAGATGGTGGTCAACCTCTTCACCCCGCAGAGCACCGTCGCCGAGGGCGTGCGGCACACCCTGCGGCTGGTCACCGACCCGGCGCTGGAGGGGGTGACCGGGCGGTACTTCAACCGCTCGGACGAGGCCCGGGCCAGCAGCCAGGCGTACGAGAGCGGCGCGCGGTCGCGGCTGCGGACGCTGAGCGAGGAGCTGACCGGGGTGCCGTTCGGCGCGGCGCGCTGAACGCTTCCCGGCCGCAGCGGTGTGGGGGCGGGCCCGACGGGACCGCCCCCACGGCGCCGGTGACCGGTCAGCCGGTGGCCGAGGACTCGTGGGCGGACTCCAGGTCGGCCAGCCGGCCCAGCAGGTCGTAGCCGTGGGCGGCGGCGACCAGGGTGACGTGGTGGTGCCAGCCGCGGTAGGAGCGGCCCTCGAAGTCGCCGAGGCCCAGGTCGCGGTGCAGCCGCTCGACGGTGTCGGCGGAGCGGCCGCGCAGCTCGGCGAGGGCGACCAGTTCGGGCAGCCGGTGCACCGGGAGGTTGGTCACCCAGTAGGTGCGCGGCTGGGAGCGGCCGAACGGCCACTCGACCACCAGGTGGCGGGGGGCGGCGGGCACCAGGTCGGCGAAGCGGCCGCGGCGGGCGCTGCGCCCGTCGGAGAGCGGCACCACCAGGAACTGCGAGTGCCGCACCCGGGCGGTCGGCCCCTCCCGCCAGGCCAGCACCGCGCGGTCGCCCTGCGGGACCAGCTCGTCGGCGAGCTCGGCGGCCCGGCGGCGGACGGTGGCGGGCATCCGGCGCACCGGCTGGGCGCCGTGGGTGACCGGTAAGGCCCGCTGGGCGCCGGTGGCGCAGGCGGGCAGCGCGGTGCCGGCGCCGACCTCGACCAGATAGCCGAGCCCGCGCTCCTCCAGGCCGAGCAGCAGCGGCTCGACCTCCTTCTCGCTGCTCCAGTCGGCGAGCACGGGCGCGCTGGGGACGTCCCAGCCCAGCATCTCGTCGACCGAGTCGAGCACGTGCTGCCAGCGCGGCAGGTGCCGGGCCTCCTCCGGGAGGTGGGCCTGGGTGCGCAGCTCCAGGTCGGTGTCCCAGTGCCGGGGCAGCGCCAGCTGCCAGGTGACCGGCTGGGCGCCGTGCGGGTGGACCAGCGAGGTGGCCAGGGCCAGCTGGCAGTTCATGGTGCGGCCCTCGGCGGGGACGAACTGGCGGGCGACGCCGGCCGAACGGGTGCCGTTCTTGGCGAACACCACGTCGTCGACGGCCCAGGCGTGCGGGGCGGCGGCCGCGGCGACCAGCTCGGCGAGCCGGCGGCGGACGTCGCCCACCTCCCAGGTGGACTGGTTGACGAACTGCTGGATGGGCTGCACCATGCGTCGGCCGAGCACCTGCTCGGAGATGTTGGCGGGGGTCTTGCGGCCGTCCGCCTGGCGCAGGCCGCGGAGGTAGACCTCGCCCCAGCGCCGCTGGTCGGAGCGGGCGAAGCCGCTGAAGAGTTCGTGGCAGTACGCGGAGATTCCGTCCTGCCGCAGGCCGGCGTGCGGTGCACGGAAGTTCGAAATCATGGACACATCGATCCTTGGGTGAGGTTCTGGCGCGATGGCGGTCGGGCCGGGCCCCGCCCCCGCCGGGTGGGGCCGGCGGGGGCGGGGCGGCGGGTCAGTCCGTGACGCAGGTCCGGTCCTCGTCGACCAGGAAGGCGTCGGTGGCCAGCAGGGCCGAGGTGACCTCGGGGAGGCTGCAGCCGACGATCACGAAGTCGACCTCGAGGCCCATCTTGGCGCGCTGGAACAGCAGTTCGTTGATGGCCGGGCGGCCGATCTCGGTCACCTTGCAGAGGTGGAACTCCACCCGGCGGGGCTCCACCGACAGCGCCTCGGTCAGGCAGCGGCGGAACTTCTCCAGCTCCTCGCGGTCGATCACGCCCTCGCAGTGGATGTGCGCGGTCTTGCCGTCGAAGTCGCTGGAGACCCGCAGCCGCATGTCGGCCGGCTCGATCTCCACCCGGACCTTCAGCGGGCGGCTGCTCAGCGGCAGCCGGACGGTCAGCTGCTTGGGGTCGAAGTCCTCGTACGGCTCGTCGTCGATCCACACCCGGGCGAGCTGGACCGAGCCGTACGGCAGCAGGTCCGGCGCCACCCGCAGCAGGTGGTCGGGGAAGGCCCCGGGCTGCGGCCGGAAGTGCAGGGTGAGCGGTGCCGAGGTGATCAGCAGCCCGGTGTAGGCGGCGGCCAGGTAGCACAGCTCCAGCGCGTGGTAGCCGGCCATCGAGTGGCTGCCCTTGAGCCGCTCGGTGCCGACCAGGTACGGGATGCCGTTGGCCAGCACGTTGAAGTAGACGCCGCCGTCGTCGTAGTCGAGGAAGAAGGCGTTGTAGAAGGCGGCGGACTCGCGGGCCAGGCGGCGGTGCTCCGGGTCGCCGGAGACGCCGGCCAGGACGAGGTAGGCCAGGATCGCCTGCTCCTGCTGCCACCAGGCCTTGCGGTCGTGCCAGACCAGGTGGTGGGCGCCGGTGTCCGGGTCGGCCACCCGCTCCACTACGTCGTACCAGCCGCCGCGCTGCTGGTCGCTGCCGACCGCCGGCATCAGCTCGGCGATCCGCTCGGCCAGTTCGGAGTAGCGCGCCTTGTCGTGCAGGGCGCGGATCCGGGTCAGGTTCCAGGCGATCTTGAGGTTGTGGCCGACCACCGCGCGGTTCTGCTGCCAGCCCCAGGTGCGGTCGGCGCTCCAGTCGCCGTGGAAGCGCTCCTGGACGAACGGGCTGACCGGCTCGTCGGGGAAGCGCTCGGCGATGGTGTCCGCAGTCTCCTCCAGCAGCTTCGAGAAGTCCTCGCGGCCGGTGGCGAGATAGGCGTTGATCAGGTACGCCGGGGCGTGGTCGCCGATCGAGTTCCAGTTCTTGCGGGACCGGTTGCGGCCGAGCGAGTCGGCCCGCGGGTCCATGGTGATCGGGTCGAGGTGGGAGAAGAAGCCGCCCTGGTCCTCGTCCCGGAAGAAGCGCTCGAACAGCGCGACCGTGCGGTCGATGTCGTCGAGGATCCGCGGGTCGCCGGTGATCCGGTAGGTCTGGGTCGGCCCGGCCAGCGCGTAGATCTGCTCGTACATCGGGATGGCGTCGAAGTCGTCGCCGAACTCCGAGGCGTAGACCTTGCGTTGACCGGCCTCGCTGATGTCGATGCCGTGGTACCAGTAGACGACGCCCTCCGCATCGTCGGCGACCCGCATGTGCTCGCGCAGGTACTCGGTGCCGGACTCGGCCGCGTTCAGGAACCGCTCCTCACCGGTGAGCATGAAGGCGGTGGCCAGGCCGTACACCAGCCGGGAGATGGTGTCGGTCTCCTGGCGCACGTCCTCGCCGGTGAAGTCCGGGACGTGGGTGCCGCTCAGGGTGAGCCTGGTGCGGAAGCTGCGCCAGTCGTACCGGCCGTCCTTGCCGGGGCCGTCCGGGAAGTGGCCGCGCAGGTAGAAGTCGGCGATCTCGGCGGCCTGCTGCACCCACCAGTTGGGGTGCTCGAAGACGTAGTTGCCGCGGCTGGTCTCCGGGAAGGTGATCTGCCGGGCCTCGATCCGCTCGCCGCCGTCCCAGCGGTAGAACAGGCCGTAGACGAAGACGTACCGGCCCTCTGCCAGCATGTCGCGGGTGGCCTCGCCGGTGTCGCGCGGGCCGTCGCCGAGGTTGCGGACGATCTCCGAGCTCAGGAAGCCGTTCAGGTGGATGGTGAACTCGCGCCCGTCCGAGGTCCGCAGGCCGAACCGGTCGTGGGCGGGGTCGTAGCTGGTGACGTAGCCGGCGATGCTGTCGGAGTACATCCGCCGGGTGTCGGGGGCGTTCATGGTCGCGTTCCTCCCTCGTCGGGCAGCGCCGCCAGGACGACGACGCTGCGGCCCTGGGCATGGAAGGTGTGGCCGTGGACGGGCGCCTCGGCGCCGGGTGCGAGGACGTCCTCGCCGGCGCCCTGCGCGGTGTCCACCAGGCGGGCCCACCGGTGGCCGTCGATCGACGGCAGCTCGAAGTCCAGGCCCAGGTGGAACATGTTGAGGATGACGTGCAGGTCCGGGTCGCCGTCGAAGCCGGCCAGGGTGAGCGCCAGCACCCTGGCCTGCGGGTCGTCCCAGCCCGGCTGCTCCAGCCGGGTGCCGTGCCAGGTGACGTCGGGCAGGCCGCGGGCGTTGGTGCGGCCGGAGAAGAACCGGGCCTCGCGCACCGCGCGCAAGCGCCGGCGCAGGGCGATCATGTTCCGGAAGAAGTCCCGGACCTCGGTCTCCTTCTCGGCCTGGTCCCAGTCCAGCCAGGCGGTCTCGTTGTGCTGGCAGTAGGCGTTGTTGTTGCCGCCCTGGCTGTTGCGGAACTCGTCGCCGGCCAGCAGCATCGGCACGCCCCGGCTGAGCAGCAGCACGGCGGCGTGGTTCTTGATCTGGCGCACCCGCAGCCGCTCGACGTCCGCCGAGTCGCTGGGGCCCTCCACGCCGCAGTTCCAGCTGAAGTTCTCGTGGGCGCCGTCCGCGTCGGCCTCGCCGTTGGCCCAGTTGTGCTTGTCGTTGTAGCTGACCAGGTCGTTGAGCGTGAAGCCGTCGTGGCAGGTGATGAAGTTGACGCTGTTGGTGGGCAGTTCGCCGTCCTTGCCGAACAGGTCGGGCGAGCCGCCGAGCCGGGTGGCGACGGTGCCGACCAGGCCGGCGTCACCGCGCACGAAGCGCCGGACGTCGTCCCGGTACGGGCCGTTCCACTGGGCCCAGCGCTTCCCGGGGAAGCGGCCGACCTGGTAGAGGCCGCCGCCGTCCCACGGCTCGGCGATGATCTTCGATTCGGAGAGGATCCCGGACAGCTCGATGCCCCACAGCACCGGCGGCACGTCCATCTCGTAGCCGCCGGCCCCGCGCGAGAGCTCCGAGGCCAGGTCGAACCGGAACCCGTCCACGTGGTGCTCGGTCACCCAGTACTCGAGGCACTCGATGATGAACTTGGCCACCGCCGGGTGGTTGGCGTTGATCGCGTTGCCGCAGCCGGTGAAGTCCATGTAGTGCCGGCGGTCCTGCGGCCACAGGTGGTAGTACACCTCGTTGGCCTGGCCGCGGAAGCTGATCACCGGGCCGTTCTCGTTGCCCTCCGAGGTGTGGTTGAAGACCACGTCGAGGATCACCTCGATGCCGGCCCGGTGCAGCGCCTTCACCATGTCGCGGAACTCGGTGATGTGGGTGCACTCGCACGGGTCCGAGCAGTAGCCGGTGTGCGGCGCGAAGAACCCGAACGGGTCGTAGCCCCAGTAGTTGTACAGCGGCGCGCCGTTCGGTCCGATCCGCAGCACCTGCCGCTCGTCGAAGTCGAAGATCGGCAGCAGCTCGACCGCGGTGACCCCGAGCTCCTTCAGGTACGGGATCTTCTCCACCACCCCGCTGAAGGTGCCGGGGTGGACCACCCGCGAGGACGGCGAGGCGGTCAGCCCGCCGACGTGCAGCTCGTAGATCACGGTGTCCGCCAGCGGGGTGCGCAGCGGCTCGTCGCCCTCCCAGTCGTAGCCGGCCAGGTCGACCACCATGCTGCGCATCGAGTAGGCGCAGTTGTCCTCGGTGCCGATGGCCCGGGTGCGGTCCCACAGCGAGTTGACGTTGGCCCGGGCGTACGGGTCGATCAGCACCTTGCGCGGGTTGAAGAAGGTGCCGGAGTCCTTGGTGCGGCGCGGGCCGTCCACCCGGTACGCGTACACCTGGCCCTTGGTCAGGCCGGAGAGGTGGCAGTGCCAGAAGTGGTAGCTGCGGTGCCGCTCCGGGTCGAGCGGGATCACCCGGGTCGGTGCCAGGTCCTCGTAGTGGGCGAAGAGCAGCAGGTCGACCCGGGTGGCGTGCTCGGAGTAGAGCGAGAAGTTGACCCCGTCGCCGTCCAGCGTGGCGCCGAGCGGCTGGGCGCGGCCGGGTCCGATCTCGGCCGCCTCGATCGCGGCCCTGCGGGCCTCGTGGTGTTGGCTCATGTCGTCGTCAGCCCACCGGCGTCCGGTCGCCCTGGAGTCCGGCGAACGCCTCGCTCCACGCCGGGGAGGTGGTGCCGGGCTCGTTGAAGATCTCGAAGGTGACACCGTCCGCGGCCGGGTGGAACAGTGCCTGGACGCAGGCCTCGGCCAGGTCGGGACGGGAGACCTGGCCGAAGCCCCGGTCGCCCTGCTCCAGCCGGACCCGCTCGCCGGCCTCCCGGGTGTCGGTGAGCCAGCCCGGCCGGATCACGGTGTACGGCAGGCCGGAGTCGCGGACCGCGTTCTCGCCGGCCAGCCGCCACTCCAGCACCCGGCCGTAGGCGTTCAGCGGATGGGCCAGGTGGGTGGCGTGGATCTGGCTGACCAGCACCACCCGGGGGCGGTGGCCGCCCTCGGTGGCGGCCGCCAGGGCGTTGCGCACGCCCTGGTAGACGGTGGTCTCCGGCCGGTCCGGGCCGCTGTCGGCGGTGCCCGGGTCGACGCAGTAGACCAGGGCCGCGGTGCCGGCCAGCGGTTCGCTCAGGGTCTCCGGCCGGCGGACGTCGCCCTCGAAGAAGAGCGCGCCGGGCGGCAGGCTGCGCCTGGCGTGCTGCACGCTGCGGCCGATCGCGCGGACCGGCGCGCCGCGGTCCAGCAGGCGCTGGGCGACCAGGCGGCCCAGCCGTCCCGAGCCGCCGATCACCGCCACGGGGTTGTCCATCGCTTGCTCCTTCTCTCTACGGATGTCGCTCGGTGGCACTCAGATCCAGCGCAGGATGTCGTCGGAGTTGGTCAGCCGGGTGCCCGAGGGCAGGTTGGCCAGGGCCGGCACCCGCAGCCGCGGGTAGATGCTGACCCCGGTGAGCCGGGTGCCCTGCCAGACGTGCACGCCGTCGCCGACCGCGCAGTAGCCGTCCATCCGGACCGGGTTGTCCCGGGTGGAGTGGATGTCGGCCATCGGCCCGATGTAGGAGTCGCTGATCCGGGCGTACGGGCCGACCATCGAGGAGTCGCCGAGCGAGGTGCCGCTCAGCCGGGCGCCCTCGCGCAGCTCCGCGCCGTCGCCGATGTCGGCGTGCTCCAGCCGGACGCCGGAGCCGATGGTGACGTGCCGGCCGATCCGCACGCCCTGGCCGATCACCACGTCGCCGCCGGCGATCTTGTCGGCGAGGGTGGTGCCGGAGACGTCGTCCTTGGTGTGCAGGCTGCTCTCGTGGATCCAGTACCGCGGGCGGTCGCTGCGCGGCTCGGGCATCAGCCGGTTCATCTGGTGGAAGTCGCCGGAGAGCACCTGGCGGAGCGTCACCAGGTAGTCCTCGACGTTGCCGAGGTCGCCGAGCCTGGCGATGTGGTGCGCGGCCACCGTGCGGCCGTGCTCGACCAGCCAGGGCAGCAGGTCGCCGCCCCAGTCGAGGCGCTGCTGGGCCTGCCGCATCAGCTGCGGCTCCCGGGCGGCCAGCCGCAGCCGGCGGCAGTCCACCAGGTACATGCCCGCGTTGGTGGGCACCAGGGCGCAGCTGTCGCTGGTCGCCTCCGGGAAGATCTCGTGCACCCGCGCCAGGCTGGGCTTCTCGACGAAGCCGGAGACCAGGCCATCGGCGCCGGTGCGCATCGCGCCGTACTTGCCGGCCACCTCGAGCGGGCTGCGGGCCACCGCGGCCACGGTGACCACGGCGTTGCTCTCCTCGTGGGTGGCCTCCAGCTCGGCGAGCGAGAAGTCGAAGACCGAGTCGACCGGGAGCACCAGCGCCCGCTCGGTCAGGTCCCACTGCTCCAGGTTGTGCAGGGTGGCGGCGCCGGACCCGACGTTGTAGCGGTCGAAGCTGGAGCGCGAGTAGCGCACCTCCACCCCGTACCGCTCGCCGTGGCCCAGCAGCAGCTTGATCTGGCTGCGGTTCTCCAGGCCCTGCGCCACCACGTAGAAGCGGCGGATGCCCTGCTCGCGGCAGGCGTCGATGACCCACTCGATCAGTCGTCGGCCCGCGAACGGGATCAGCGCCTTGCTCCGGATGTAGTCCGCGGACTCGAGGGTGATGGGCTTCGCGCGCTCTCCCCGTCCGCCGGCCAGGATGATCCCGACCGTCCCGCCGTCTCGCTCGGCCATCTCGCTTCCCCTGGCTAGGCGACCTTGTCACGGCAGATACAACACCCGATGTCAAATCGTGTCAAGGAAAGCTGTAAAGTTGCTGGACATGCCCATGTCATATGCCGCGCGACAAGGGGGAACCGAATCAATACCGGCCGGAATATTATTCCGGCGGGAATAGAGAATCAGCCGCCCGGCAAAGTCGAGCCTTCACGACGCCAAATGCGTGCGGCATGATTATCCGGTCGGTCGCGCCCCACGCGCGAACGGAGCAAGAGCAGCACGGGAACGGGGGGAACGTGATCAACCAGCGTGGCCGCCGCGCGGCATTCTTCGACGTGAGACACAACCTGCTGTCGGCCGGCTCGGCACTCACCGTGCTGGAGGCCGCGGCCCGCCACCGCTCGGCCGGCGACCTGCTGGTCTGCGTCGCCGGCGGCCCACCGCCCGGCGACGGCACCGACCGGCCGGCCGCCGGCCGCCCGACCACCTCGGGCACCGGCTTCGCCGCCGATCTGGTGCTGTACGCCGACGCGCCGGACGAGGCGGGCTCCGAGGTGGTGGTGGAGGCGATGGCCCGGCTCGGTCTGGACGCCGCCCAGTGCTTCGCCTACGGCGACCACCGCGAGGGCCTCACCATCCTGCGGGTGGTCGGCAATCCGCGGGTGGTCGGCCGCGATCCGCTGATGACGGAACTCGCCCGCGACCGCGGCTGGCCCGTCCTGCACACCGCGCAGTACTGACCGGACCGCGCCGTACCGACCGGAACTCGCCCTTCCGAAAAAGCCCGGTATCCGATAGTCGCCCACCGCACCTGACGCAGTGCCGCGTCCGGCCCGCGGTGGGCGGCGCCCCACCGCCGGGGCTGCATATCGTGCCCGATATTCGGTCCGATCGCGCGCATTCCGGCCATTCGGCGGGGCGGCCGCGACAACGGGAAAGGGCTTGGTGTTGACCTTGGCTGAAACGACCCGTCGCGGGTTCCTCGGGGTGGCCGCCGCACTCGGCGGCACTGTGGCACTCCCCTCGCTTGACAACGTGACGGACGACTCTGTCAACAACGCTGTCGATTCGGCCGCGGTACGGACCCCGTCCGCCCGCGCCATCGCCTCCACCGACCCGCGCTACCTCGACCTCACCTCGCGCGGCTACAACGGACGCTTCGTCGGCCGGCCCGACACCGTCCGGGTGGTGTACACCACCGCGCAGGTGGTCTCGGTGGTGAACGAGGCGGTGCAGGGCGGGCGGCAGATCGCCGTCCGCAGCGGCGGCCACTGCCTGGACGGACTGGTCGACGACCCCGCGGTGCGGACGCTGATCGACGTCTCCGAGATGAACGCGGTCTCCTACGACCCCGCCCGCCGCGCCTTCATGGTCGAGGCCGGCGCCACCCTCGGCCACGTCTACCGCACCCTCTACCTCGACTACGGCGTCACCGTCCCCGGCGGCACCTGCCCGACCGTCGGCGTCGGCGGCCACGTCACCGGCGGCGGTTACGGCGCGCTCTGCCGCGCCCACGGCGCGATCGTCGACCACCTGTACGCGCTGGAGGTGGTCGTGGTGGACGCCTCCGGCACCGCCCGCGCCGTGGTCGCCACCAGCGACCCGGGCGACCCCAACCGCGAGCTGTGGTGGGCGCACACCGGTGGCGGCGGCGGCAACTTCGGCGTGGTCACCCGCTACTGGTTCCGCACCCCCGGCGCCACCGGCACCGACCCGTCCGGACTGCTGCCCAAGCCCCCGGCCACCCTGCTGAAGGCCGCCGCGGTGTGGAAGTGGAGCGACCTGAACGCGGCCGACTTCGCCGCCGTCGTCCGCAACCACGGGGCCTGGCACACCGCCAACAGCGCCGACGGCTCGCCCTACGCCGGCCTGCACAGCGTGCTGATCCTCGGCAACGCCGCGCTCGGCACCGTGACCCTCAGCGCCCAGATCGACGGCACCCTCCCCGACGCGGCCGGCCTGATGACCCGCTACCTCGACGCGGTCGCGGCGGGCGTCCAGGCACCCGCGGCCCGCAGCCAGTCCACCTCACCGTGGCTGAAGGCCACCCTGAAGGACCCGTACGACACCGGAGCGTTCAACCGCACCAAGTCCAAGGGCGCCTATCTGCGCCGGGGTTGGGACGACGGCCAGATCGCCACCCTGTACCGCTACCTCTCCGACCCCGGCTACGACGGGCACAGCTCGATCCTGCTCTACTCCTACGGCGGCCGGGCCAACACCGTCGCCCCCGACGCCACCGCGATGCCCCAGCGCGACTCCGTCCTCAAGGCCAACTTCACCACCTACTGGGCCGACCCCTCGCAGGACGCCCGCCACCTGGCCTGGATGCGCTCGCTCTACCGGGACGTGTACGCGGCCACCGGCGGCGTACCGGTCAGCAACGCGGCCAACGACGGCTCCTACATCAACTACCCGGACGTCGACCTCGCCGACCCGCAGTGGAACACCTCGGGCGTGGCCTGGCAGACGCTCTACTACAAGGACAACTACCCCCGCCTGCAGCGCGTCAAGGCCGCCTGGGACCCGAACAACGTGTTCCACCACGCGCTCTCGGTCACGGCCGGCTGACCCGGCCCCGCCGTCGGGCCCGGCCGGGCGAACCCCGGCCGGGCCCCGCGCGCTGTCGGGCTCGTGCGCTGTCGGGCTCGTGCGCTCAGGTCTGTGCGGCCGGAGCCGGCTGCGGGAGACGGTTCAGCCTGCGCAGCCGATCGGCCTCGGCCGCCGCTTCCGGGGAGAGCGGGCTGCGGGTCCGGGCGCTCGGACAGGGCGGCGCCTCGGCGGGGCGGTGCCGGGGCGAGTCCTGAAGGCCGACGATCTCCCGGCCGCGGGCCACCGTCAGCCCCGCGCCGCGCGGCGCGACGTCGTGGCGGGCGATCACGGCCCCGCCGGTCGTGCTGATCGAGAGCCACGGCTCGTCGAGGCGCCGGCGCACCTCCACCACCGCCCCGGCCAGGTCGGGCGGGACGGTGTACCGGTTGCCGCGGAACGGGACCAGCCCCTGCGGGCCGACGACGCGGCGCACGCACACCCGCACCGGGTAGGGGGCGTCGGGCAGGCCGCGCAGCCGTCCTTGGGCCCCGGGTGCGGCGCGGGGTGCGGGCACCCTGCCGGCCGTCACCGGTGGCCGGTCCGACCGCACCGCCAGCCGGTCGAGCAGCAGCTGGGCCTGCGCCTCCGCCACGCCGTGTGCGGCCTCGCTCCACCAGCGCCGGAGGGCACCCGCCTCCTCGTCCTGGTCGGCGCGGCGGGCCCGGTCGAGTTCGACCTCCGCCCCGTAGTACCTGCCGACCCGGGTCAGCGCCGTCGTGAGCCGACCGGTGGCCGGGCAGCGCAGCGGGGTCGCCCGGTCGAAGCGCCAGCGCGGGGCGGTTCCGCCTAGGCGCCGCAGGACCTCGTCGATCGCCTCGACCACGTGCGGGAAGTCGGTGCCGTCGACCAGCACACCGCGCCAGCGGCCGGTACCGGCGAGCGAGCCGGTGAGCAGATGCACGAAGTACCCCTCGACAGGCGCCGACAGCGGCCTCCCGAGCGGGATCCACCGGAACCGGATCTCCTCCTCGGCGGTGCCCCCCGCGCCCGCCGGGCCGGGGAGCGGACCGAGGTGGCAGAGCCCGCAGGACGGCCGCACCCGGTGTCTGCGCAGCGCTCGCGTGAACGTGGAGTAGCCGCCGCAGTAGCCCAGTTCGACGATCTCGTCGAACAGGACGCTCGCCTGGAGGTGCGGATCGTCCTCCAGCCGCCGGCGGCAGTAGGGCAGGAAGACCAGGAACGCGTCCTCGGTGGAGGCGCGCACTCCGGGCACCCGGTCCCCCGTGAGGTAGGACCGCAGGGTCTTGCGGTCGCGCCCCAGGTGACCGGCGATCGCCGTGATCGACCACCCCTGGTCGTGCAGCCGACACGCGTCCAAGTATTCCGCCATGCTGAGCATCCCGAACCCCCACGTACTGGGCGTGCCGGACACGCCGCCTCCGAATTCGCCTCGGCTTCTTCGCAGGGACGAGACCCTACATCAACAATTTGAAGATCGGAATCAAGCGAAACGTTTCACCATTCATCGTCCACAGGGTAATTTCAGCGAGCGGAAATCCATGCCGCGCCACCCCCGTGGCGATACCATCGACTTCACGGCTTCGGGGGCCGGGGAACTCAGGAGAGCTGGCCGGACAACTACGATGGAAGGACACCCGGATTCCGCACAACCGGAGCAGAGACCGCTTCGTTGAGCCGGACGTGATTTCCACGCGTGATCAAATTGCTTCGAGCCCCCGCCATCGCGATCCGATCTGCCCGATCGGAGCCTGGCTCTTCGTGCCGGACCGGACCAACGCCGCAGGTGACGTCCAGACCGGCTACCTGGTGCGCAACGGCGAACGCGTCATCCTGCGGCACTGCTCCCGACTTCTCGCGGAATTCCTCCGCACCATTCGCCAGCTCGAGATCAGCTTCGCGGTCCGCGGCGGAACGCTCCCGCCGCCGATCGTTGTCATCACTCCCGGGATGTGTACACGGCGGCCAGGCTCCACCGAGACTCCGGAGCACGGGCCGAGCCATGTATGACCACCCGGACTCCTTATTCCGACCGCACGGCACACCTCACTACGACATCCTGGACCATCCCCCGCACCCGGCGGCCGACGAGCACCTCCATCGATATTCCGGAGCAGCCGCACCGTATGCCGATACGGGAACTTCGCCGACCATGGAAATGTTCGGCACCTGGAATCCGGACCTATTCGTCCCCCCTCCGCAGCGGGCCCGCCACCCGGATCCGTCCCCGCAGACCGACCACCTCCACGTACCCCGCGGCTCCCGCAAGCGCAGGCGCGCCCGGTCGACGGCCGAGCGGCGGACGAAGCTCGTCGGCGAGCTGTTCCGCGCCCTGATCGCGCTGGCCGTCACCATCGTGTGCGTGCTCGGCTGGACGCTGTCCTACGCCCCGCTGCAGGACCTGGCGTTCTCGCGGGTGCCGCCCGGCTTCTCGGAGCTCTGGCCGGCCGTCGTGTACGGCCCGTGGCTCGCCGGATGCCTCTCCATCCTGCGGGCCGCCCTCGACGGGCGGCGGTCCGTCCACTCGTGGGTGGTGGTCCTCGCGTTCTCAGCCGCCGCGACCGGACTGTGCGTCTGCGACATGTCCCGGAGCGCACCCGACATGATCGTCGCGGGACTGCCTCCCATCGCGGCCGCGATCTGCCTGGACCAGCTCGTGCGCCAGTTCGTCGCCCCGCAGCAGACGCGGCGCCCGCGGGCCCGGCACGTGGCACGGGTCCGGCGAACGGAGTAGTCGGACGGGGGGACGGGTGCCGGGCGGCACCACCGGCGGACGACAAGCGGGTTGAGCGGATTGAACGGGTTGAGCGGGTTGAGCAGCCATCAAGAGCTCCTCTTCGGCACGGCCTCGATCTCTCACGCGTGCAGCACTGCCACCCTACGGAGCCACCGGCATATGCACTGGTCGACTCGGAGACATCTGCACGGATTCACCCCATCGTGTGCGAGGGGCAGGCCACCGGGCGTGCGGGCCGGGGTGGCCCGGTCTCCGCACCGGCGCGGAGACCGGGGCGCGGAGACCGGGCCACCCCGGTGCTGTCAGGGGTAGGAGACGACGTCGCTCGGACCGCCGAAGCCGGAGTTGACGGCCGCACCGACCCCGTTGACCACCGAGTCGATGCCACCCGACCCGTTGAGGAACACGGTCAGCAGGTCGTGGAACTGCACGCCGGGCCGGTTGGGCGCCTGGAACGCGGTGCTGCTGTGGATGTCCGCGCCCTGGTTGAAGAACGAGTAGCTGCCCATGCCGTAGCCCTGGAAGCTGCTGACGTTGTTGCCGACGGCGAAGGCGGGGTAGCCCTTCTGGGTCGGGCTCGCCATCCACGCGGCCTGGTTCGGGACTTCGTACGGGTTCTCGTTCTGGAAGAAGACCACCTGGCCGCGCTGGCCGTTCCAGACCGTCTCGGTCTTCTGGAAGTGCTCGACGGCCAGGCCGGTGGCGACCACCCCGTCGCCGTTGACGATCAGACCGGTGTCGCTCTGGTCGCCGGTCCACGTCCCGGCGCCGGCGCCGTGGTCGGCGCGCCAGATCCAGGCGTCGTCGATCAGGGTGTCGTTGCTGTTGACGACCAGCGCGGTGGTCGCGCTGCCGGAGGTGGCGCCGCCGACCCGGAAGAAGACGTCGTTCAGGCTGATCGGGTCGGCGAGGTGGCTGCTGTGCGAGTTCGGGGTGCCGACCTGCAGCAGGACGGACGAGCGGACCGGTCCGGCGTCCAGGATCAGGCCGGAGATGTTGACCCCGTTGACGTCGGCGACCGTCATGGTGGCGTTGCCGGCGGTCGGGACGAGGGTGGCGAAGCCGAGGCCGACGACCTTGGTGCCCGGCCGGGTCACCCGCAGTGTGCTCGCCAGCTGGTACACGCCCGGGGTGAAGAGCAGGTTGTCACCGGCGGCCAGCGCCGCGTTGATCACGTCCGCGCTCGCGCCGGGCTGCACCACGTAGAAGGTGCTCAGCGGCAGCGAGGTGCCGGGCGTGGCGCCGTTGGCCCAGGTCGGGCCGGCGGAGTTGGTCCGGGCGTCCGGGGCGAACACCTGGTAGTTCCCGGCGGAGTCCAGGTACAGGTACGGCGCCTCGCGGGTCACCGGGCAGGTGGCCAGCGTGGTGTACGAGGAAGGACCGTTCGGCAGGCCGGAGTTGGCGGCGAAGGACTGCGCCGGTGCGCCCGGCGAGCCGCAGAACACCTGGTTCCAGACCGAGTTGCTCCACCCGTCGAGGTTGCTGTTGCGGGTGAAGTACTGCTGCTGCGAGCCGTTGGTGACGGTGCCACCGGTGAAGACCGAGTCGGCGATGAACCCGCCGGACGCCCACGCCGGGGAGCCGGTGCAGTAGTCCATCAGGGTCACGTTGCCGTTGATGTGCACCCGGCGCATCGGCGCGGCCTGGGAGACCGCCCAGAAGTCGGTGTTCCCGTAGCAGCCGGACTTGCCGGCCACGTTGACCGTCAGGTTGCTCAGCGAGCGCCAGAAGTTGGTGGTGGCGTAGCACTGGCTCTGGTCGCCGCCCACGCACTGGTTGTACGCGTCGACGCTGCCGTTGATCACCACGTCGCCCGGGTTCCGGCCGAGGCCGGCCACGGCCTCGTAGAAGCCGACCGAGAAGGTCAGCGGGCTGGCGGCGGAGCCGTAGGTGCCGGGCTTGAAGTACACGGCGTAGCGCTGCGGCCCGAACTCGTTGCCGCCCTGGGCGGCGGCCAGTGAGTCCAGCCTGCTCTGGATCGCGGACTGCGCCATCGACGGGTCGAAGACGATGACGTTTCCGCCGAGGCTGCCGCCGGTCGGCGGCGGCGGGGTGGTGGAGCCGGCGGTGTAGACGTTGAAGTCCACCACCGACCACCAGTTGGTGGTGGAGGCGGCGGTGAGCACCACCCGGACGTAGCGGGCGTTCTGGGTGGCGAAGGTGGTGGTCTGCTGCGCGCCGGTCCCGGTGGCGGTGGCCACGGTGGTGAAGGTGGCGCCGTCGCCCGAGACCTGCACCTGGTAGGCGCGGGCCCAGTCGCCGGCGTTGCCGCCGGAGTCCATGCCGATCCGGTTGAAGTTCCGGGTCGCGCCCAGGTCGATCTGGAGCCACTGGCCGGGCGCCTCGTAGGCGTCGGTGCTGAACCGGCTGCCCTTGTCGGCGTCGATGGCGTGTGCGGGGGCGTCGCCGGCGTTGGAGTCGGTGTTGGAGCTCGCCGTCCAGCCGGTCCGGTCGAGCGCGGTCTCGCCGGACGCCGCGCCGGCCTGGACGGCCGGGGCGGCGAGTGATCCGAGCAGGGCCGTCAGGACGACGGCCGCGCGGCCGAGGCGGCCGCGTGCTCTGGTGGGGGTCATGTGCGTACACCCTTCTGGTGGGGGCCCGAGCGGGTCGGGCGGTTCGGGGTTGTGCGGCACGTGGCGGATCGAGGGTGTTCGGCGGCGCCTGGCGAGGGTGGGGGCGGCGGGGTGCCGGATCCTGTGTGAACGGCTCCGGCGTGGGGCCGGAGCGCAGGTGGTGCGGCTCCGGCCTTGGGCCGGAGGACCGCGCGGCGGACCGGGAGCGTGCCCGGTCCACCGCGCGGTGGCTCAGCGCGCGGCGGACCGGTGGGAGGCGATCAGCTGCGCGTAGCGGTGGCCGCTGGCCTTGACGGTGCGGCGCTGGGTCCCGTAGTCGACGTGGACCAGGCCGAAGCGCTTGTCGTAGCCGTACGCCCACTCGAAGTTGTCCAGCAGCGACCAGGCGAAGTGGCCGGCCACCGGGGCGCCCTTGGCCGCGGCCCGGGCGCAGGCGGCCAGATGGGCCTCCAGGTAGGCGGTGCGCTCCGGGTCCTCGACCCGGCCGTCCGCGGTGACGGTGTCGCGGTAGGCGGCGCCGGACTCGGTGACGTGGATCTCGGTGGCGCCGTACTCCTCGGTGAGCCTGAGCAGCAGCTCCTCCAGGCCGGCGGCGTGCACCTCCCAGCCCATCGCGGTGTGCTCGGCGTTCGGGCCGGCGACCTGCCGGAAGCCGGGCACCGGTGCGCCCGGGTCGTCGGCGACGACCTGGCGGAAGTAGTAGTTGAGGCCGATCCAGTCGAGCGGGGCGCCGATGAGTTCCAGGTCGCCGTCGCGGACGGGCAGGTCGACGCCGTACAGCTCGACCATGTCCTGCGGGTAGCCGCGGCCGAACACCGGGTCCAGCCACCAGCGGTTGATGTGTCCGTCGGCCCGCCGGGCGGCGGCCAGGTCGGCGGGGTCGCTGCTCGCGGGCTCGATGGTGGAGAGGTTGTTGGACAGGCCGATCCGGGCGCCGGGGACGGCCGCCCGCAGGGCCTGGACGGCGAGCCCGTGGCCGAGGTGCAGGTGGTAGGAGGTGCGGACGGCGGCGGTGAGGTCGGTCAGGCCGGGTGCCATCGTCCCCTCCAGGTGGCCGATCCAGGAGGAGCAGAGCGGCTCGTTGAGGGTGCCCCAGTGGGTGACCCGGTCGCCGAGCCGTCCGGCGACCGCGGCGGCGTACTCGGCGAAGCGCTCGGCGGTGGCGCGCTCGGGCCAGCCGCCGCGGTCCTGCTGGGCCTGCGGGAGGTCCCAGTGGTAGAGCGTGGGGAAGGGGGTGAGGCCGCGCTCCAGCATGCCGTCGACCAGGCGCTCGTAGAAGTCCAGGCCGGCGGGGTTGATCCGGCCGTCGGCCTGCGGCACCACCCGGGGCCAGGCGATGGAGAAGCGGTAGGCGTCCAGGCCGAGGCGCCGGGCCAGGTCGAGGTCCTCGGGCCAGCGGTGGTAGTGGTCGCAGGCGGTGTCGCCGGTGTCGCCGCCGTCGATCGTGCCCGGGGTGTGCGAGAAGGTGTCCCAGATCGAGGGGGCGCGGCCGTCCTCGTCGACGGCGCCCTCGATCTGGTAGGCGGAGGTCGCCGCGCCCCAGCGGAAGCCGGCGGGCAGCGCGTCGAGGTCGTTCACGTGGGGCCTTTCGATGGGGAGGAGGGCGGTCACTTGACGGCTCCGGCGGTCAGTCCGGCGACCAGGTAGCGCTGAAGCAGCAGGAAGCCGGCCACCACGGGCAGGCTCACCACCAGCGAGGCGGCCATCACCTGGTTCCAGTACACGTCGGTCTGGGTGGCGTAGCCCTGCAGGCCGACGGCGAGGGTGCGGGTCTCGTCGTTGGTCAGGACGGAGGCGAACAGCACCTCGCCCCAGGCGGTCATGAAGGCGTAGACGGCGACCGCGATGATCCCGGGCATCGCGGCCGGGACGACGATCTGCACCAGGGTGCGGATCGGGCCGCAGCCGTCCACCGAGGCGGCCTCGTCCAGGTCGCGCGGGATCGAGTCGAGGTAGCCGGCCAGCATCCAGATCGAGAAGGGCAGCGAGAAGGTCAGGTAGGTGAGGATCAGGCCGCCGCGGCTGCCGTACAGCGCGATGCCGGTGGAGTTGCCGATCGAGACGAAGATCAGGAACAGCGGCAGCAGGAACAGGATGCCGGGGAACATCTGGGTGGAGAGCACCGTGACGGTGAACAGCCGCCGGCCGCGGAACCGGTGGCGGCTGACCGCGTAGCCGGCCAGCAGCGCGATCAGCACCGACAGCCCGGTGGCGCTGCCCGCCACGATCAGCGAGTTGGTGAAGTACCGGGCCAGCGGGACCGTGGTCCAGATGTCGACGTACGGGCGGAGCGTGGGGTGGCTGGGGATCCACCGCCAGGGCCCCTGGACGTCCTGCAGCGGCTTGAGCGAGGAGCTCAGCATCACGGCCACCGGGGTGAGCGTGAAGACGGCGAGCACCAGCAGGACGGCGCGGCGCAGCCAGCGGAAGGAGGCGGGCGGGTCAATCATCGGCGCCCCTGCGGCGGTTGGTGGCGACCAGGTACCCGGCGGTCACCAGCAGCAGGAAGAGCAGCAGCAGCACGGACATGGCCGATCCTGCGCCGAAGTTCCAGGTGACGAACGAGGACTGGTAGATGTGGATGGAGATCAGGTCGGCGGCCTTGGGGGCGGCCTTTCCGAACAGCACGAACGGGGTGTTGAAGTCGTTGAAGGTCCACAGGAACAGGACCAGGACCAGCACCTGGTTGACCGGGCGCAGTGAGGGCAGGGTGATCCGGCGAATCTGCTGCCACACCCCGGCGCCGTCCATCGCGGCGGCCTCGTAGAGCTCGCGCGGGATGTTCTGCAACCCGGCGGTCAGGGTGAGGAAGGCGAACGGCCAGGAGCGCCAGACCGAGACGGTCAGCAGCGCCCAGAAGCTGTTGCCGCCGATCAGCCAGAACGGCTTGTCGCCCACCAGGTGCAGTTGGTCGTGGAGCACGTGGTTGATCAGTCCGGTGTCCCGCTGGAACATGAAGGTCCAGGTGATCACCGCGGTGAACACCGGCAGCGCGTACGGCAGCAGGAAGGCCGCGCGGAGCAGGCCGCGGCCGCGGAAGGCGTCCTGCATCATGATCGCCGCGGTGGTGCCGATCAGCCAGGACAGGCCGACCGACAGCACGGTGAAGGCGCAGGTCACCCCGAAGGAGTCGAGCAGGGCCCGGCCGACCGGGGCGTCGAAGTCCACCGCCGTCCGGTAGTTGGCCAGGCCGGTCCACGGGGCGGCCGACCAGTCCCGGATGAAGAACTGGGTCAGCTGCTTGAGGCTCATCACCGAGCCGACCAGCATCGGGACCAGGTGGATCAGCAGCTCCGCCGCCAGGGCGGGCAGCAGGAGCAGGTAGGGCAGGGCGGTGCGGTAACGGGTCACGTCAGTTGGCCGGCATCTGCTGCTGGGCCTTGGACAGTTCGGCCTTGACCGCGGCCTCGGTGACCGGCTTGCCGGCGGCGGCCGAGGCGAGCAGGTTCTTCACCGCGGTGCCGACCAGGGTCTCGAACTGGCTCTCACTGGCCACCTGCGGCAGCGGCGCGGCGCCGGTGGACAGCACCCCCGCCAGGGTCTTCAGCTCCGGGGTGGCGAACGCCGGATCGGCCTGCGCGGCCTTGACCGGCGGCAGCGAGCCGTAGGTGGAGTTGAGCAGCTTCTGCTCGTCGTCGCCGGTCATGAACTTCACGAAGCTGAGCGCGCCGTCCAGGTTCTTCGTGTTCTTGAAGACGGCCAGGTTGATGCCGGCCACCATCGAGCTGGTCGCCTGCGGTCCACTGGACCCGGCCGGGACGGGCACCGGGGCGACCCCGTAGTCGTCCGGGTTCATCCCGTGCGACTTGAGGTTGGCGCCGGCGGCCTGCCACATCAGCATGGCGGCCTTGCCGGTGGCGAAGTCGGTGACCGACTGGTTGGCGGCGTACTCGGCGTTGCCCGGCGCGGCGATCCGGTCGGTGGCGATGAAGTCGACGTACTGCTTGACCGCGGCGACCGCCTGCGGGGAGTCGAACTGCGGCTTGCCGGCGGCGTCGTAGAAGCCGGTGCCGTGCTGCATGCCCAGGGTGAAGGCGTGGTGGACGTTCTCCGAGACGTTGCCGCCCTCGATCGCCAGGCCGTACTGGGAGCCGGTGGTGAGCTTCTTGCCGTCGGCGACCAGCTCGTCCCAGGTGGCGGGCGGGTTGGCGATCCCGGCGGCCTGGAACAGCTTCTTGTTGTAGTACAGGCCGTACGCCATCGAGTAGAGCGGGACGGCCGCCGGGTCCTTGCCGGCCGCGCCGGCCGAGGCGATGGTGGCGGGCAGGAAGCGGTCCTTGCCGCCGATCCTGTCGAAGGTCGCCTGGTCGAACGGCAGCAGCGCGCCGGTCGCCTGCAGCGAGGCGGACCAGGTGTTGCCGATGTTCAGCACGTCCGGGCCCTGGCCGGAGGCGGTGGCGGCGAGGATCCGGTTGAGCAGGTCGGACCAGGGGATCACCTCCAGGTTGACCTTGATGCCGGTCTGCTGCTCGAACTTTCTCAGCTCGGGCTCCAGCACCTGCTTGTCGTTCTCCAGGCTGGTGCCCTGGTTGGACGCCCAGTAGGTGAGGGTCTTGGGGCTGGAGTTCGAGCCGGAGGAGGCGGACCCCCCGCCGCAGGCGGTGGTGGTCAGGACGATCGCGGCGGCCAGGGCCAGGGCGGCGGGGATCCGGCGGGTGGGCATGGTGGAGCTCCTCGTCATCGGCGCAGTCGGTGAGGTCGGCGGAGTCGGTGAAGTAGGCACGGAAGGTGCTTACTTCACGGCGAGATTTAACGTCTGAGAAAAGTTGGCGTCAAGGTCTCGCGCAGCGTAGATTCAGCGCAGGAGGGAGAGCAGATGACCACCCGAGGCAAGCAGACCGTCCGTGACCTGCGGCGCGGCAGCAGGTCCACCCTGCTGCGCCGGCTCTACTTCGAAGGCCCGCTCAGCCGGCAGGAGCTCGGCACCGCCACCGGACTGAGCGCCGGCTCCATCAGCAACGTCACCGGCGAACTCCTCGCCGACGGGCTGATCGAGGAGTGCGGCTCGGTCGACTCCGACGGCGGCCGCCCCCGCATCCTGCTCCGGGTCGTCCCCGACCGCGCCCACCTGGTCGGCGTCGACATCGGCGAGACCCAGGTCCGGGTCGGCCTCTTCGACCTCGCCCGCACCGAACTCGCCGCCAGCGACCACCCCCTCGACGAGACCGGCCACGATGTCGGCCACGTCGTCGACCTCATCACCACCGGCCTCACCGAGGTCCTCGCCCGCACCGGCATCACCGCCGAAGAGGTCCTCGGCGTCGGCGTCGGCGTCCCCGGCATCGTCGAACAGGGCGCCGGACCCGACGCCGGCGACACCGCCGTCGTCCACGGCCAGACCTTCGACTGGAACGCCGTCCCGCTCGGCCGCCTGCTGCGCGCCCGCACCCCGCTGCCGCTCTTCGTCGACAACGGCGCCAAGACCCTCGGCCAGGCCGAGATGTGGTTCGGCGCCGGCCAGGGCGCCCGCAACGCCGTCGTCGCCCTCTTCGGCTCCGGCGTCGGCGCCTGCGTCATCGCCGACGGCGCCCGCTTCCGCGGCGCCACCAGCAGCGCCGGCGAATGGGGCCACACCAAGGTCCACGTCGGCGGGCGCCGCTGCCGCTGCGGCTCCCGCGGCTGCCTCGAGGCCTACGTCGGCGCCGAAGCCCTGGTCGAACGCTGGGCCGACGCACCCCCCGGTGCCAGCGAGAAGGCCGGCCTCGCCGCCCTGCTCGCCGCCGCCGAAGCCGGCCGCCCCGGCGCCGTCGCCCTCCTCGACGAGGCCGCCGAACTCCTCGGTGCCGCCATCGCCGACCTCATCAACCTCTTCAACCCCGAACGCATCGTCATCGGCGGCTGGGCCGGCCTCATGCTCGGCCCCCGCCTGCTCCCCGCCGTCCGGGACGCCGCCACCGCCTACGCCCTCGCCTTCCCGCGCGCCCAGACCACCATCACCCTCAGCCGCCTCGGCCCCGACGCCGTCACCCTCGGCGCCGCCACCCTCCCGCTCACCCACTTCCTCGAATCCGGCGGCGAACTCCCCCGCCACGCCACCCGCGCCGCGGGCTGAGCGCTCCCCCGGGCAGCGCCCCTTCAGGGGCGCGAGGAACTGCGCGCCAAGCCATGCACCCCCGTAGAGCGGTGGCCGTTCCCGCAGTTCCCCGCGCCCCTGCTGTGAGCCCTGCCCGTCGCGCCTGCGCGTCTTACACCAACCCCGCCAACTCCCCCCGCGAAGCGATTCCCAGCTTCGGGTACGCCTTGTACAGGTGGTGCCCCACCGTCCGCGGGCTCAGGAACAGCTGCGCGGCGATGTCCCGGTTGGTCAGCCCCTGCGCCGCCAGCCGGACGATCTGCGCCTCCTGCGGCGTCAGCACCGACAGCGCCGACCACTCCTCCGCCGGTGCCGGCGCCACCGTTCCCGTGGCGGTCAGCTCGCCCCGCGCCCGGTCCGCCCACGGCCGCGCCCCCAACCGCTCGAACACCTCCAGCGCCCCGCGCAGGTACGGCCTGGCGTCCGTCCGCCGCCGCTCGCGCCGCAGCCACTCGCCGTACAGCAGCGCCGTCCGCGCCTGCTCGAACGGCCGCCCCGTCCCCTCGTGCAGCTTCAGCGCCGCCCGGTACGCGGACTCGGCGAGCTCGTCCGGCCCGAGCAGCGCCTGGCAGCGCAGCCGCAGCGCCTCGGCCCACGGCCGCCCGCTCGCCCCGGCCCACCGCGCGAACCGCTCGTACGGCTCCGCGGCCCGCTCCGCCGCGCCCAGCCGTACCGCCGCCTCCACCAGGTCCGGCACGGCCCGCGTGGCCCCCACATGGTGCCGGTGGTTCCCGCCCGCCAGGCCGCCCAACCGGTCGAGCGCCTCGCCGGCCCGCCCCTGCCCGAGGTCGAGCAGGCCGAGCGCCCACTGCGCCCACGGCTCCCCGGCCGCCGGAGCCGCCGACTGCGGCGCGGCACCCGCCGGTGCGACCGTCCCCAGCGCCGCCGCGGCCAGCTCGGCGCACCGCTCGGCGTCCCCGGCCAGCGCCGCCAGGCAGGCCAGCAGCGCACTCAACTGGCTGACCCACTGGTACTGCCCGGTGTCCCGGGCCAGCGCCAGCGCCTCGCCGGCCGTGACCTCGGCCTCGCGGTGCCGCCCGTGGAACAGCTCCGCCTCCGCCAGGAAGAACTGCAGCGTCGGCAGCACCCCGACCGCGCCGCCGCCCCGCGCCTCGGCGATCAGCTCACCGGCCAGTTCGAGCGTCTCGTCGTCCCGCCCGGCGACCAGCGTCGCCCCGCACAGCTGAACCAGGTCACCGGGCGTCTCGGCCCCCGCCCCGCGCGCCGCCGCCACCACGTCCCGGACGGCGGGCACCACCGCTGCGGGCCGCCCGACCGCCGGGAACACGGCGGCCGGCAGGTACCCGACCAGCGGGGTGAGCGGGTCCCCCGCCGCCAACTCCAGCGCGGCCAGCCGCTCCAGCACCGCGACCACGGGCTCCTCGCCCACGTACCACGCCGCGTGGAACGCCTGTAGCAGCATCCGGGCCGCGTGCGAGGGCTCCACCTCCGCTCCGGCCGCCGCCACCAGCAGCCGGTACGCCGCCGGGTAGGACCCCCGCCAGAAGTGCGCGGTCGCCCGCACATGGTCGAGCAGGGCATGGACATCCGCGCGGTCCGTACGCGCCGCCGCCCGGTCCGCCAGCACCTCCGCCTGCCCCAGCCGCCCCTCCGCCGTCGCCGCCTCCGCGGCCAGCACCAACCGTCGGGTGGCGCCGTCCCGGTCGGGGGTGAGCCGGGCCGCCCGCTCGTACGCGGCGGCGCTCCCCGGCCCGCCGCGCGCCGCCGACCGGACCGCCGTCCGCTCCAGCGCGTCCGCCAGCTCGGCGTCCACACCGGTGGCGGCCAACGCCAGATGCCAGGTGCGCCGGTCGCCGTCCTCCAGCACCTCCCCGATCGCCCGGTGCGCCGCCAGGCGCTGCTGCAACGGCCCACGCTGCAGGATCGCCGCCCGCAGGAGCGGATGCCGGAACACCAACCGGCGGTCCAGGGTCGTCGCCACCAGCCCCGCCTCCTCCGCCGGAGCCAGCTGACCGCCGTCCGCCCCGAGGACGGCGCCGGCCGCCAGGACGACGTCCAACTCGCCCTGCTCCTCGGCCGCGGCGACCAGCAGCAGGGTCTGGCACGCCGCCGGCAGCACCGTCACCTGCCCGTGGAACGCCATCACCAGCCGGCTCGTCAGCGGCAACCCCGCTGCCCCCGCCGACCGCCCCTCCACCCCTGCCCCGACCGGGAGTTCACACAGCGCGAGCGGATTCCCGGCCGCCTCCGCCAGCAGCCGCGCCCGCGCCTCCCCCGCCTCCGCGACCCCACCCAGCCGCGCATCCAGCAACCGCCCGGCGTCGGTGTCCCCGAGCGCCTCCAACCGCAGCTCCGGCAGCCCCGCCGCCACCTGCGCCGACCCACCGCCGTCCCGTACGGCCAGCAGCAGCACGACCCCTTCCGCCTGCAGCCGTCGCGCCGCCAGCAGCACCGCGTCGAGGGACGCGCCGTCCAGCCACTGCACGTCATCCACCACGCACAACAACGGCCGCTCCGCGGCGAGTTCACCGAGCAGCCCGAGCACCGCCAGCCCGGTGAGCAAGCGATCCGCCGCCCCGCCCTCGGCCAGTCCGAACGCTGCCTCCAGCGCCCGCCGTTGCGGCCCCGGCAGGGCCCCCAACCGATCAACTACCGGCCCGAACAGCAGACTCAGCCCGGCAAAGGGCAGTTCGGCCTCGTATTCGACTCCGGCCGCCCGGATCACCCTGAACGACTCCCCCGCCGCTTCGACCGCATGGTCCAACAGCGCCGACTTCCCGATGCCCGGCTCCCCGCGCAGCACCAGTACCCCGCTGCGACCGCCACCCCTGGCCTCGGCGAGCAGCCCGTCCAGGACGGCCTGCTCCCGTTCCCTCCCGTACAGCATCCCCCGACCCTACCCGCCGGCACCTCCGTACACCCCTACCTATCCGTGACCGATTCGCCCACCCCACCCCCGCTCCTACCGTGATGACCAGCGAGAACAACCCACTCACACACGGGAGATGCCATGACCACCGTTCAGCCGACCGACCTCCGCCTCCTCGCCGAGCGCTACCTCGCCACCTGGAACGAGACCGACCCCACCGCCCGCCGCAAGCTGGTCGACGAGCTCTGGGCTGAGGACGGCCGCTACACCGACCCGCTGGCCGCGGTCACCGGCCGCGAGGCCATCGACGCGCTGCTCGGCGCCGCCCAGAGCCAGTTCCCCGGCCTGGAGTTCACCCTCGGCCCGGTCGACGCCCACCACGACATCGCCCGCTTCACCTGGAACCTCGGCCCGGCCGGCGCCGAACCCCTCGTCATCGGGTTCGACGTCCTGGTCGCCGACGACCACGGCCGCATCACCGCCGTCCACGGCTTCCTCGACCGCGTCCCCACCGCCTGAATCCCCACCCACCCGGGGGCGGCCACCCACCTCCCAGGCCGCCCCCTCCCACCCCTTCTCCCACCCCTTGGAGTCCGACCGATGAGCACCGCCCTCCCCACCCGCCCCACCCCCACCGCCCACCATCCGTCCCACGCCCCCCGCGGCCTGCTCCCCGTCGTCCTGGCCGCCACCTTCATGACCTCCCTCGACGTCTTCGTCGTCAACGTGGCCCTCCCCTCCCTCCAGGCCGACCTCAGAGCCGGGCCCGCCGCCGTCCAGTGGGTGGTCGCCGGCTTCGCCCTCGCCCTCGCGGTCGGCCTGATCACCGCCGCCCGACTCGGCGACCGCTACGGCCGGCGCCGCGTCTTCGAACTCGGCCTGGCCCTCTTCACCCTCGCCTCCGCCGCCTGCGGCCTCGCCCCCACCGCAGCCACCCTGGTCGGCGCACGCGTGGCCCAGGGCCTCGCCGCAGCCCTGATGGGCCCCCAGGTCCTCACCATCCTGCGCACCGCGTACACCGGCGCCGCCCAGGCCCGCGCGTTCGCGATGTACGGGCTGACCATGGGCGTCGGCGCGGTGTTCGGCCAGCTCATCGGCGGCGTCCTGATCCGCGCCGACCTGTTCGGCCTGGACTGGCGCAGTTGCTTCCTGATCAACCTCCCGGTCGGTCTGGCCGCCCTTGCCCTGGTCCGCCGCTGCCTGCCCGAGTCCCGCGCACCCCGGCCGCCCGGCCTCGACCCCGTCGGCGTCGCCCTCTCCACCACCGGCCTGACCGGCCTGGTCCTCCCCCTCATCCAGGGCCGCGCCCAGGGCTGGCCACTCTGGACCGTCCTCCTCCTGATCGCCTCCACCGCCCTGCTCGCCGGCTTCGTCCTGCACCAGCACCGGACCCGCACCACCGGCTCCCCGCTGGTCGACACCCGCCTCTTCCGCAGCCGCACCTTCGCCGCCGGCCTGGCCGCCCAACTCGCCTTCTGGCTCGGCCAGGCGTCCTTCTTCCTGGTCCTCGCCCTCCACCTGCAACTCGGCCGCGGCCTCGACGCCCTCGCCGCCGGCCTGGTCTTCACCGCCATCGGCCTCGGCTACCTGATCACCTCCACCACCGCCGACCGCATCTCCGCCCGCCTCGGCCGCCACGCCCTCACCCTCGGCGCCCTGCTGATGGCCGCCGGCCTCGGCCTCCTCGCCCTCGCCGCCGAGCCCGGCCCCACCACCTCCGTCTGGTGGCTCACCCCCGGCCTCTTCATCGACGGCCTCGGCATGGGCCTGGTCATCGCCCCCTTGACCTCCGCCGTCCTCGCCGACATCTCCCCCCACCTCGCCGGCTCCGCCTCCGGGGTCCTCGCCACCGTCCAACAGGTCGCCGGCGCCCTCGGCATCGCCCTCCTCGGCCTCCTCTACTACGCCGCCCCCACCCCCACCACCGCCTTCACCCACAGCCTCGCCGCCCTCACCACCCTCGAACTCCTCCTCGCGGCCCTCCTCCAACTCCTCCCCCGCACCCCCTGATTCGACCCGAACCCCCAGGCCACCCCCTCGACCGTGCCGACAGCTCGGGGAATAACGTGCAGCGCATATAGCTTCCAGCGCATACTCGGGGAGTGGCTTGGGAAGTCTCGTTACACGAAGAGGTCGACATCTGGTTCGTCAAGCTCAGCGAAGACGAACCGGAAACCGCCGACAGGTCACGGCGGCCATCGACAGGCTCGAAGCCGAAGGCCCCACCCTGGGCCGCCCGCTCGTCGACCGGATCAAGAAGTCGAAGCACCACAACATGAAGGAGCTGCGGCCCCGCACAGACAGCGAGACCGAGATCCGCATCCTGTTCGCTTTCGACCCCGATCGCGAAGCCATCCTTCTGATCGCCGGCGACAAGGCCGGCGTCTGGAACAAGTGGTACGACGAGAACATCCCCGCTGCAGACGCCCGGTTCGACGAGCACCTCAAGAAGATCAAGGAAGGCGAGAAGTAGATGGCCAGATCCTGGAAAGAGGTCCGGCCCCAGGTTGTCACCGATGAAGCCCGGGTCGCCGCACACCGCGCCAAGCTCGACGCCGAAGTCCGCGCGTACCGCCTCGCGGAGATCCGCAAGGAGCAGGCGCTCACACAGGTCGAGGTCGCCGAGATCATCGGTGTGACCCAACCGAACGTGTCCCGCCTGGAGAAGGGCGAGCTCGACAGTGCCGCACTTGCCACCATCCGCGCCTACGTGGAGGCACTCGGGGGCAAGCTTCGCCTGGTCGCCGACTTCGGTGACCGCCAGCTCGTCATCCAATAGCCCCGCCGATGCATCACCCCAAGCAAAGGGCTGAACAGCAGAAGGCCCGGTCAGAGGAACTGACCGGGCCTTCCATTCTGAGCCGCCTATGGGATTCGAACCCATGACCTACGCATTACGAGTGCGTTGCTCTGGCCAACTGAGCTAAGGCGGCACCGCTACCGGCTTCGGCCGACCGCAGGGGTCGAGCATCGCATCGGCAACGCGGGCCAGTCTACACAGTTTCCGCCGGTGATCCGCACCGGCCTCAGGCGGAGGAGACCGCCAGCTTGGCGGCGAAGCCGGCGAAGAGGACGGCGACGCCGCTGGTGAGGCCGGCGGAGAGACGCTTGCGGCGGCGGAAGGCGGTGGCGAGGGTGGTGCCGGCGAAGATCAGCAGCGAGAGGTAGAGGACGCTGAAGGTCTGCAGGATGCCGCCGAGGAGGCCGAAGGAGAGGGCGGGGAGGCCGTAGTTCGGGTCGACGAACTGGGTGAAGAAGGAGAGCAGGAAGAGGATCGCCTTGGGGTTGAGGAGGCTGATCACCAGAGCGCGCCGGAAGGGTCGCTCGCCGGCAGCCGGGACACCCTCCTCAACCGGCTCGGCGTCCACAGCCGCAGCCGCGCGCCGCTCGAGCCAGAGCTGCCGGGCGGAGCGGAGCATGTTGAAGCCGATCCACAGCAGGTAGGCGGCGCCGCCGAACTTCACGACCGCGAACACGGCGGGATTGGCCTTGAGGAGGGAGGCGGCGCCGAGCGAGGTCAGGCTGATGAGGGTGAAGTCGCCGAGGAAGACGCCGGCGGCGGCCTGGTAGCCGGTGCGGATGCCCTTGCGGGCGGCCACCGAGAGCACGTAGAGCGAGTTCGGACCGGGAAGCAGGACGATGACCAGGGCGCCGAGTATGTATGTGGCCAGGTCGTTGACTCCGAGCACGGGGGCTCCTACCGGACGGGCGCGCGGGTGGCGACACGCAAACAGCGAAGGTGGGGGCGCCATCGTATCCGCCAGGGCCGTCAGCCAGAAACGGTAATTACCGCGAGCAGAAGTGGGAGCAACCCGCGACGGCACTACTTCGCGCAGGTGGTCCCGTTCGCCGGTGCGTCCCCGCCGAGCAGGTAGCGGTTGACCGCCGCGTCGATGCAGTCGTTGTGCCGGCCGTACGCGGTGTGGCCGTCGCCCTCGTAGGTGAGCAGGCGGCCGGACTCCAGCTGGCCCGCGAGGGACTTGGCCCAGGCGTAGGGGGTGGCGGGGTCGCGGGTGGTGCCGATGACGACGATGGGGGCGGCGCCGGCGGCGCGGATGGTGTGCGGGGCGCCGGTGGCCTTGGTCGGCCAGTAGGCGCAGCCGAGGGCCATCCAGGCCATGTCGCGGCCGAAGTGTCCAGAGGCCTGCTCGAAGTCGGGGACGGCCTGCTCGACGGCGGCGGGGTCGGCGAAGGGTGCGGGGAGGTCGAGGCAGTTGACCGCCATGTTGGCGAACATCAGGTTGGGGTAGCTGCCGTCGCCGCTGCGCTCGTAGTAGTCGTCGGAGAGGTTGAGCAGGTCGCTGCCGTCGCCGGTCCTGGCGGTGGTGAGGGCCTGACGCAGGCGGGGCCACAGCGATTCGGCGTACATGGCCTGGATGACGCCGGTGGTGGCGAGCGATTCGGTGAGTGGGCGTCCGGACGCGGTGTGCAGCGGCTGCGCGTCGATCTTCTTGAACAGGGCGTCGAGCTGTTCGCCGGCTTCCTTCTCGGTGTGGCCGACGGGGCAGTCGTCGCGCTTGACGCAGTCGGCGGCGAAGGCGTTCCAGGCGGTCTCGAAGCCGCCGGCCTGGGTGCGGTTGCCGGTGCGGGAGTCGAGCGAGGGGTCGATGGAGCCGTCGAGGACCATCCGGCCGACCCGGCTGGGGAAGAGTCCGGCGTAGGTGGCGCCGAGGAAGGTGCCGTACGACTTGCCGAGGTAGTTGATCTTGGGGTCGCCGACCAGAGCGCGCAGGACGTCCATGTCCCGGGCGGCCTCGACGGTGGAGACGTGCCCGATCAGGTCGCCCGAGTTGGACTGGCAACCGGCGGCGAACTCCTTGTCGGCGGCGACCAGCGCGTCGATCTCGCCCTGGTCGTCGGGGGTGATGTCGATGGCGGCGTAGGCGTCCATCCGCGGACCGGTGAGGCAGGCGACGGGGCTGGACTCGCCGACGCCGCGCGGGTCGAGGCCGACCAGGTCGTACGAGGCGCGCAGGCCCGGGTCGATGCCGCGGGCGGAGCCCTGGACGTACTCGATCGCGGAGCCACCGGGGCCGCCGGGGTTCATCAGCAGGGAGCCGAGGCGGTGGGCCGGGTCGGAGGCGGGCTTGCGGATGGCGGCGAGGGTGATGTCGTGGCCGCCCGGGTGGTCGTAGTCGAGCGGGACCTTGAAGGTGGTGCACTCGTACTCGTAGTGGCAGCTCTGCCAGCTCAGCTTCTGGCTGTAGTACGGGGCGAGGGCGGCGGGGGTCTCGGCGGGGAGCGGCTGCAGCGGGGCGGCGCCGTTGGGAATCGCGTCGGAGGAGGTGGCGGGCGCGGCGCTGCCGGCGGGACCGCTCCCCGAGGTGCACCCGGCGAGCAGCAGCGCGGCGGTCACCGCAGCGGCGACAGGGGCGGTCCGGCGGTACCGGGCAGCGCGCATCTGTGTCTCTCCCTCGGGCGCCGTACCGGAGCTGTTCCCTCGGGCACCGGACCGGCCGGCGCCGTACGTCGGCGGTGTTTCGCAGCCTAAGGCCTGTCTGACTATTCGCGCCGGATCAGTGGGCGGCGTTGGAGTGCGTGGCTCGGCGGCGCGGAGGAGGGAGTCCATGCGGTGGGGGCACCTCCCGGCCGGAGGCTGGGGGCCATCGGCGACCGACGACAATCCGGCGGTGGGCCCCTCCTGCCCGTCGGCGGGCAAGGAGGGAGCGTGCTCCGGCGTCGACCGCCCGGCGGGAATCGTCAGACAGGCCATCGCCGCCATGGGCCGGTCAGGAGGGCTTGACCAGGCTCTCCGCGAGGTACTGGACCGCCACCCGGACCAGTCGCAGACGCTCCCGCTGGGGTGTGTAGTCCTCGACGATGTCGGAGATCCGGACGTCGGCGGCGGCCGCCCGGCCGGTGCCGGCGCGCAGGGCGGTCTGGAGGCGGCGGGCGTCGGCGAGGCCGGGCGCGTCGCCCTTGGCGGCGGCGAGCAGCAGTCGGGCGACGCCGGTGCCGGGGGCTTCGGCGCCGGTCTGGGCGAGGGCGGGCGCGTCGTAGCGGCCGGAGACGGCGGCGGCCGCGCCGTACAGGTCGGGGCGGGCGAGGCCGGCGGCGGCCGCGCAGGGGGCGCCGCCCTCGATGCCGAGGGTGCTCCAGCCGCCCGGTCCGGCCGGGAGGGTGCGGAACGCGGCGGAGACGGCGGTGCGCAGGGCGGTGTCGTCGGCGACGGCCTGCGGGGCGGCGGCGATCAGGTCGCAGGGGTGGCCGGTGCCGCCGGGCGCCTCGGGGGCGACCACCACGAACGGGCGGGCCCTGCCCAGTTGGACGGCGGAGGCCACGCCGTCGAACACGTCCGGCAGGTCGGCGTCGGCGGTCTGCCCGGCGGTGCCGGAGTGCAGCACGATCACGGGGTACTGGGCCTTGGGGTCCTTCTGGTACTCGGCGGGCAGCCAGACCCGGACAGCGCGCGGGTGGCCGTCCTGGCCGGGGACCGACCCCTGCAGCAGCTCGCCACCGGCGGGGTGGCCGACCGACTCGAACCGGACGTCGCCCAGGGGCACGGCAGATGCGGACCCTGCCGGAGCGGACGCGGCCGAGGCGGACGGCACCGGCGGAGCGGCCGGACGGGGAGCCGCAGCGGCCCTGGCCTCATCGGCGGCGGAGGTCGAAGCGGAGATCGCAGCGGAGGCGGCGGCGTCTCCCGGACGCCCGCCGACCAGCAGCGCAACGCCGAGCGCGGTCACGCACATCAGGCAGAGCACCGCCCCGCCCGCCCGCAGCAGCAGGGGGCGCGCCTCGGCGGAGATTTCGTACCGCTGGGCGGCGCGCAGGTCTCGCCAGCGGACGGCCGCGGCGCGGGCGAGCCGCCAGCCGAGGAGGGCAGCGATCAGCAGGGGGACGGCGAGGGTCGGACGGAACATGGCGCACCACCTCGGGGAGGGACCGGCTGCCGGACCACGGCGTGCTCAGTCCACAGGGTGCACAACGCGCCTCCCCGGGGTCCCCGGGCCGTACGGGCGTCTCCGGACCTTCACTCGAAGGAGTGTCACCCCGGTACGTCGGTTGACGCCGGATCAGCCACTCGGTCGGCCACCCAGTCAGCCACTCGATCGGCCACCCGGTCAGCCACTCAGCCCGCGCGCAGCGCGACCGTCATCGCTTCCACCGCCAGCAGCGGGTCGACGTTGCGGTCCAGCGCCTCGCGGCAGGCCAGCACCGCCTCGATCCGGCGCAGCGTGTTCTCCGGCAGGCCGGCCCCGGCGACCTTCTGCAGGGCCGGGCGCTGGTCCTCGTTGGCGAGGGCTCCGGTGGTGCCGAACTGGATGGCGAGCACGTCCCGGTAGAAGCCGAGCAGGTCGCCGAGCGCGACGCCGAGGGTCTCGCGGCGGGTCCGGGTGGCCCGGCTCTTCTGCCGCTTCTCCAGTTCCTTCACCGCCCCCGCCATGCCGCGCGGTGCCCGGCTGCCCTCGGCGGCGCCGTACGCGGCCTTGAGGTCGTCGGTCTCCTTGGCGTCCTGGGTCTCGGCGAGAGCCTCGGCGTCGGCCTTCGCGGTGTCGACCAGCCGCTGGGCGGCGGTCAGGCAGCCGCCGAGGTCGGCGACCTCCAGCGGGATCCGCAGGACGTCGGCGCGGCGCGCCCGCGCCTGCTCGTCGACCGCGAGCCGGCGGGTGCGGTCGATGTCGCCCTGTCCGGCCAGTGCGGCCAGCCGGGCCGTCTCCGGCCCGACGCCGTCCCGCCGGACCAGCATGTCGGCGACGGCGTCCACGGACGGCGTGCGCAGCACCAGCAGCCGGCAGCGGGAGCGGATGGTCGGCAGCACGTCCTGCACCGAGGGCGCGCAGAGCAGCCAGACCGTCCGCGGCGACGGCTCCTCGACGCCCTTCAGCAGGGCGTTGGCCGCCGCCTCGGTGAGCCGGTGCGCGGCGTCGATCAGGATCACCGACCAGCGGCCGCCGGTCGGGTAGCTGGAGGCGCGCAGGACCAGGTCGCGCATGTCGCCGACGCCGATCGACAGCCCGTCGGTGCGGACCTGCTTCACGTCGGCGTGGCTGCCGGAGAGCACCGTGTGGCAGCCGTCGCAGAAGCCACAGCCGGGTGTCCCGCCCAGTTCGAGGTCGGGGCTGGTGCACTGGAGCGCGGCGGCGAACGCCCGCGCCGCGGTGACCTGGCCGGCGCCGGGCGGGCCGGTGAACAGCCACGCGTGCGTCATCAGCGACGCGTTCCCGCCGGGCTGCGGCGCCGCCGATCGTCCGGCCGTCACCGTGGCCCGGGCGGCCCGGGACGCCGACTGCAACTGCTCGACCACCCGATCCTGGCCGACCAGGTCGTCCCACACACTCACGTCGAGCTCCCTACCGCACCAGCCAGCCAGCCAACCAGTCCCCGAGCCTAACGCCGTCCGACGACAGCGCGCGGCCCCGTACGCCCCGCCCGGCCCCGTACGCCCGGAACGGCAACAGGGGTGCGGGGCGACCCACGCCCCGCACCCCTGCACGCCCTGCGCGCTCCGTCGTGGACGGTCGCGGGATCAGTCCTTGCGCCGCTTCCAGCCCCGACCGCGCGGCCCACCCTGGCCGTCCCGGCCACCCTGACCGCCGTTGCCGTCGTCACCCGTGGTGCCGGCGGCACCGCCGGTACCGGTGGCGCCGTCCTCCGGCTCGTCCGGCGCCTCCCAGCGCGCCCACTCGTCGCGCGAGCCGAGCAGGGTGTCGGTCAGGCTCGGCAGGTCGTCGAGCGGGGTCTCCTCCGCCCAGTCCGGACGCGGCCGCAGCTCGCGGGTGTCGCTGGAGTCGTCCGGCTCGG
Source organism: Kitasatospora cinereorecta (assembly GCF_024172095.1). Classification (GTDB taxonomy): domain Bacteria; phylum Actinomycetota; class Actinomycetes; order Streptomycetales; family Streptomycetaceae; genus Kitasatospora; species Kitasatospora cinereorecta. The sequence continues at coordinate 176,988 of NZ_JAMZDX010000006.1, forward strand.
GACGCCACAGGCCCGGCGGGACCCGGTCCTGCGCGGCCTCGGCCGGGACGGTCGGCAGCACCGCGGTCTCGTCCACCGCCTTCGGGAGCACGGCGGTCTCGTCGGTCACCTTCGGCAGCACCGCGGTCTCGTCCACCGCCTTGGGCAGCACAGCCGTCTCGTCGGTCACCTTCGGCAGCACGGCCGTACGTTCGGCCGCTGCGACGGCCGCCTTCCGGACGTCCTCAGGGATCTCCTTGGTCGGCTGGTCATCGCCCTTCACCTGGGGCAGCGCGGCGGTGACGGCCTCGGGCCCCTTCGCCTCGGGTCCCGCCTTCGCCTCGGGCTGGCCCTTCTCGTCCGTCCCGTCCGTCTCCTCCGCGGAGGTGTTCCGCTCGGACCGGGTCTTCTCGGCGGCGGCGACCTCCGCGGCGACCTCGGCGGCCGCGGCTGCGGCGGCCGCCCGGGCCTCGGCGGCGAGCCGGGCCTCCTCGGCCCGCTGCAGCGCCTCCTCGGCGCGCCGACGCTGCTCCTCGCGCTGCAGCTCCCGCTGCCGCTGGAGCTCGGCCTGCGCGGCCGCCTCGGCCTCGCGCTGCTTGCGCTCCTCGGCCTCCGCCGCCAGCCGCGCCTCCTCGGCACGGCGCCGCTCGGCCTCTTCCGCGGCCCGCTGGGCGGCCGCGGCCTCGGCGGCGAGCCGGGCCGCCTCCGCGGCCTTGCGGCGCTCCTCCTCGGCGACCCGTTCGGCCTCGGCCTTGGCCAGACGCTCCTTCTCGGCCTGCTCGGCGCGCAGCTGCTCCAGCAGCGCCTGGCGCTTGCGCTCGGCCTCGGCCTCCTCGGCGGCCTTGCGGGCCTCCTCGGCGCGGCGCCGCTCGGCGGCCTCGATGGCGAGCCGCTCCTGCTCGGCCTTGGCGACCCGCTCCTGCCCGGAGAGCGGCAGCTCCCGGTCGAGACGGTGGCGGATCGCGGTGGTGACGAACGGGGGCTGCTGGGAGCCGTCGACGACCAGGTAGCGGGCCGGGTCGGCGGCGGCGAGCGCCAGGAAGCCGGCGCGCACCCGCTGGTGGAACTCGGTGGGCTCGGACTCCAGCCGGTCCAGCGCCTCGGTGAAGCGCTCGCGGGCGGCGCCCGGGTCGACGTCCAGGACGACGGTCAGGTCGGGCACCAGTCCGCCGGTGGCCCAGCGCGAGATCCGGGCGACCTCGGTGGCGGCCAGGTCGCGCCCGGCGCCCTGGTACGCGATGGAGGAGTCCATGTAGCGGTCGGTGATGACCACGGCGCCGCGGGCCAGCGCGGGACGGATCACGTTCTCCACGTGCTCGGCCCGGTCGGCGGCGTAGATCAGCGCCTCGGCGCGGTGCGAGAGGCCGGTGTTGCCGACGTCCAGGACCAGCGCGCGCAGCCGCTGCCCGATCGGGCTGCCGCCGGGCTCGCGGGTCAGCACCACCTCGTGGCCCTTGCTGCGGATCCACTCCGCGAGCGCCTGGGCCTGGGTGGACTTGCCGGCGCCGTCGCCGCCCTCCAGGGCGATGAAGAAGCCGGTACCGGCGGCCCGGTGCGGGGCCGGGGCGGTCTCGCCGCGCACCGCCTGCAGCAGCTCGCGGCCGAACGGCACCTCGCCGCGGCGGTCGTCGGTCTTCAGCAGTACGACCGCGGCCAGCACCAGGGTGAGCAGGCCGGCGGTGGAGACGGCCAGCGCCGCGCCGCCGTGGATGAAGGTGAAGCTGCCGGGCCGGACCTCGCCGTACTCGACCTCGCCGTACGCGGCGGCGAGCAGCGGCAGGCCGACCAGCGCGGTGCCCACCACGGCCCGCAGCACCGCGTACAGGTGCTCGGTGACCTTGGGCAGCCGGCTCTCCTCGATCTCCTGCGCGAGCAGGGTGCGACCGGTGGAGATCACCACACCGGCGGCCAGGCCGGCCAGCACGGTGAGCAGCAGTACCAGGACGAAGTCCAGCACCAGCCCGGCCAGGATCAGGGCCACGCCCTCCACCAGCAGGGCGAGCGCGAGGAGTCGGCGGCGGGAGAGCGCGGGCAGGGTGGCCCGGGTGCAGCGGATGCCGATCGCCGGGGCGCCGGCCGCGGCGAGCACCAGCAGGCCGTAGCCGATCGGCCCGGCGCGGTGGTCGACGGCGGTCAGCAGGCCGAGTGCGGCGACACCGGCCATCGCGGCGTAGCCGGCCGCGACCGCGAAGGTGAAGTAGGGGGCGCTGCCGGTGCGGCCCTTGCGCAGCGCCGGGCCGGGGGTGGCGTCGGTGGGTGCGCGCAGGCCCTGGAGCGGGGAGCGCGGCGCGACGGAGGCTCCGGCGGGCAGCTCCTGGAGGAAGATCAGTACGGCGGAGCCGGCGAACAGCAGCGCGGCGCCGAGCGCGGCAGAGGTGGACTGGTTGACCCGCAGCCAGTCCGAGCCGACCGCGGCCAGCACGTTGTTGAGCAGCGTGAGGCCGATCAGCGCGGTGGCGGCCAGCGGGACGGCGGCCCAGCCGGTGCGGACGTCGAGGGTGCGCACCGCGTCGAGCGCGGCGGCGGACGGGGTGGGCTGCTGCTCGGAGACCGGCAGCAGGCCGGGCACGGCGGCGGCCTTGCCGATGGTCCAGAAGCGCTCGGCGACGCCGGCCGCGAAGGCGGTGGCCAGCAGCGCCCAGGTGGCGGAGTCGGGCGTCCAGATCACCCACCAGGGGGCGATGCCGATCAGGACGGCGCGCAGCACGTCCGCGCCGAACAGCGTCCAGCGCCGGTCGAGCGGGCCGCCGAGCAGGGCGTGCACCGGTCCGAGCAGCGCGGCGCCGATCAGCACGGTGGCCACCAGCCGGGCGGCGAAGAGCGCGGCCACGGCGAGGGCGAGCGACCGGTAGCCGGTGCCGAACTGTCCGCCGACGACCGCGGCGACCACGGTCAGCGGCACCAGCACGAGCAGTGCCAACCGGTCCGCGGTGCCGCCGACCAGCTGCGCGGTCCACAGCCGTCGGTACGGCCGCATCCGCAGCAGCGCGCGGGCCCGCTCGCCGGGTGTGCCGGCGGGGGCCACGTCCGGGAGGACGGGTGCGGCGGTGCTCGGTGGGGGCTGCTCCTCGCTCGTCATACGGTCAGCGTAGCGGGCGGGCGATGGCGCAAATGAGGGGTACACCCGTCCGGATCCCGGTCATGACACGGTTGTGACGCACCGAACGCACCTCGAACACAAGCGGGGGCCCGTGCACCGGCACGGACCCCCGCTCGATGGTCGGTTCAGCCCTCCTCGGGCTCGGCCGCGGAGCTCGCGGCCGTCCCGGCGGCGGTCGTCTTCGCCACCGTCTTCTTGGCCACCGTCTTCTTCGCGGTCGTCTTCTTGGCGGCCGTGGTCTTCTTCGCCGCAGTCTTCGCCGCGGTCTTCTTCGCCGCCGTCTTGGTGGCGGTCGCCTTGGTCGCGGTCGCCTTCTTCGCCGGGGCCTTCTTGGCGGTCTTCTTCACCGGTCCGCGCGCCCGCTTCTCGGCGAGCAGCTCGTAGCCGCGCTCGGGGGTGATCGTCTCGACCTCGTCGTCCTTGCGAAGCGTGGCGTTGGTCTCGCCGTCGGTCACGTACGGACCGAACCGGCCGTCCTTGACCACCACCGGCTTCTCGCTGACCGGGTCGGTGCCGAGCTCCTTCAGCGGCGCCGCGGCGGCCGCCCGCCCGCGCAGCTTGGGCTGGGCATAGATCGCCAGCGCCTCCTCCAGCGAGATGGTGAGCAGCTGGTCCTCGCTGGTCAGCGAGCGGGAGTCGGTGCCGCGCTTGAGGTACGGGCCGTAGCGGCCGTTCTGCGCGGTGATCTCGTTGCCCTCGGCGTCGCTGCCGACCACGCGGGGCAGCGAGAGCAGCCGCAGCGCGTCCTCCAGGGTGACGGTGTCCAGCGACATCGTCTTGAAGAGCGAGGCGGTGCGCGGCTTGACCGCGTTCTTGCCGGTCTTCGGGGTGCCCTCGGGCAGCACCTCGGTGACGTACGGGCCGTACCGGCCGTCCTTGGCGACCAGCGGGTGGCCGCTGACCGGGTCGGTGCCGAGCACCCGCTCACCGCTGGGCTTGGCCAGCAGCTCCTCGGCCAGCTCGACGGTCAGCTCGTCCGGCGGCAGGTCGTCGGGGATGTCGGCGCGCTGGCCGGGCTCGCCCTCGACCGCCGACGGCTTCTCCACGTACGGGCCGTAGCGGCCGACCCGCAGCACCAGGCCCTCGCCGATCGGGAAGGAGCTGATCTCGCGGGCGTCGATCGCGCCCAGGTCGGTGACCAGTTCCTTGAGGCCGCCCAGGTGGTCGCCGTCGCCGTTGCCGGCCTCGGCGGCGGTGCCCGCGCCCTCGCCCTCGCCGAAGTAGAAGCGCTTCAGCCACGGCACGGACTCGGCCTGACCGGCCGCGATCCGGTCGAGGTCGTCCTCCATCTTGGCGGTGAAGTCGTAGTCGACCAGGCGGCCGAAGTGCTTCTCCAGCAGGTTGACGACCGCGAAGGAGAGGAAGGAGGGCACCAGGGCGGTGCCCTTCTTGAAGACGTACTTGCGGTTGATGATCGTGTCGATGATCGACGCGTAGGTGGACGGCCGGCCGATCTCCCGGTCCTCCAGCTCCTTGACCAGGGAGGCCTCGGTGTAGCGCGCCGGGGGCTTGGTGGAGTGGCCTTCGGGGCTGATCCGCTCGGCGGCCAGCGGGTCGCCCTCGGTGACGTTGGGCAGCCGGCGCTCGCGGTCGTCGAGCTCGGCGTTGGGGTCGTCGGCACCCTCCACGTAGGCCTTCAGGAAGCCGTGGAAGGTGATGATCTTGCCGGAGGCGGAGAACTCGGCGTCCCGGCCGTCGGCGGAGCGGCCACCGACCCGGACGGTCACCGACTGGCCGACCGCGTCCTTCATCTGGGAGGCGACGGTGCGCATCCAGATCAGCTCGTACAGCCGGAAGTCGTCGCCCGCCAGCCCGGTCTCGGCCGGGGTGCGGAAGCGGTCGCCGGACGGGCGGATCGCCTCGTGCGCCTCCTGGGCGTTCTTCACCTTGGAGGCGTACACGCGCGGCGCGTCCGGCAGGTAGTCGGCGCCGTACAGCTGGGTGACCTGCGCCCGGGCGGCCGTGATCGCCGTCTCCGAGAGCGTGGTGGAGTCGGTACGCATGTAGGTGATGAAGCCGTTCTCGTACAGCTTCTGGGCCACCTGCATGGTCCGCTTCGCACCGAAGCCCAGCTTGCGGCTGGCCTCCTGCTGCAGCGTGGTGGTGCGGAACGGGGCGTACGGCGAGCGGCGGTACGGCTTGGACTCGACACTGCGGACCGAGAACGCGGTCTGCTCCAGGGCGGCGGCCAGCGCACGGGCGGCCTGCTCGTCCAGGTGCAGGGTGTTGGCGGCCTGCGCGGCGTCGCGCAGCCGGCCGTCCGGGCCGAAGTCGCGGCCGGAGGCGATCCGCCTGCCGTCCACGCTGACCAGGCGGGCGCCGAAGGACTCCGGGTTGGCCGCGTCCGCGGCGGTCCGGCCGGTGGCGAAGGCGCCGACCAGGTCCCAGTAGTGGGCGCTGGTGAACGCCATCCGCTCCCGCTCGCGCTCGACCACGAGCCGGGTCGCCACCGACTGCACGCGGCCCGCCGAGAGCTTCGGCATGACCTTCTTCCACAGCACCGGCGAGACCTCGTAGCCGTAGAGGCGGTCGAGGATGCGGCGGGTCTCCTGGGCGTCCACCAGGCGCTGGTTCAGGTCGCGCGGGTTGCGGACGGCCTCCTGGATGGCGTCCTTGGTGATCTCGTGGAAGACCATCCGGTGCACCGGCACCTTGGGCTTGAGCACCTCCCGCAGGTGCCAGGCGATGGCCTCGCCCTCGCGGTCCTCATCGGTGGCGAGGAAGAGCTCGTCGGATTCCTTCAGCAGCGACTTGAGCTTGGTCACCTGGGACTTCTTGTCCGCGTTGACCACATAGATGGGGGCGAAGTCGTGGTCCACGTCGACGCCGAGCCGCCGGACCTCACCGGTGTACTCGTCCGGAACCTCGGCAGCGGTGCCGGGCAGATCGCGGATGTGCCCGACGCTGGCCTCGACGATGTACCCGGGGCCGAGGTAGCCCTTGATCGTCTTGGCCTTGGCCGGCGACTCGACGATGACGAGTCGCTTGCCGTGCGCGGTCTCGCTGCTCGGGGACACCTTCGCTCTTCTCTCCCGGTCGGTTGTGTCTGCTCCTGGGCTGCCGCCCAGCGACAGCCCCACCAGCGGAGTGTGACCGTACCCCGGCCACCCTTGTCAAACGGACGGATCCGGGTTTTTCACCGGCAAGGCCGACCGACGCCACTCGAACGGTAACCCGATGATGCGCCTTTGCGCCGCGTGGAGGGGGTGGCGCGGTGCCGCTTTGGCCTGAATCGAGCGTGTGATCGCGCCATCGCGACACAGATCGGAGGGGTTTCGGGCGGACGGCCCGGGTCGCGAGGCGGCGGTATTCGGCCAGCCGCCGTCGAGGGCGGTCACCGTCATGGGCCAGGCGCCGTCGTGGGCTGGACCGTCCTGCGGACCGACTGTGATCTGGGGACGGCCGTTGTCAGGGGACGGCGGTTGATTAGGGGCGGCCGTGATGAGGGGACGGAGTTGTCAGGGGACGCCGGTCATCAGCGGAGGGCGGCGCCGAGCAGGGTGAGCCCGCCCGCCAGGGCGGCAATGCCCAGCAGCGCCCAGAACAGATCGGCCGGCAGCGTCGGAACATCCTCGTGCGCGGCCAGCACCACCCGGCGCGGGCGGCGGGGGTCGTACGCGACCTGCACCAGCGTGCCGGGCACGAGGTGCAGCGGCCGACGCAGTGGGGTGTGCCCGCGCGGACGGGCCAGCACCGACTCGCTCGGCTGGCCCTCGTCCTCGACCGCGTGCAGCTCCCGGCCGCCGGCGCCTGACAGGTGGCCGCCCCCGGCGGACGCGTGGACCGCCGTGTAGGCGATCAGCGGGGCGCTGTCGAGCTCGCCGAAGGTGTCGTCGTGGTCACGGCCGAAGGGGCCGCTGTCGGCGACGACCCGCGCCGTCGCCGCGACCCCGTGGCGGCGGAGGCGGTGGCGAAGACGCAGTTCCACGGCGCACCAGAGCAGGAGTGCGCCGCCGAAGAGTATGAGAACGGCTCCGCCCGCCAGTGTCGTCGGCGTCTCCACCCGGCCCCTCCCCGCACTGTCCACAGCCTGTGGACGGCAGCGTCGCAGCCCGTGGACAACCCCGGACTGACGTTCGACGTACGACCGGCAACGCGCAGGGGGCCAATGGGTGAACTGCCCCCGCCCGCAAAGGGACACGCCCGGACCACGCCCGCCTGCCACGACGCGTGGACCGGAGCCGTCCGACCGGATCTGTCACAGCACGGGCCCGCTCTGTCACAGTACGGGCCCGCCGTGTCACAGCCGGGCAACCGCAGCAACCGGCGGCCACCCGCCCGCCGTGTGCACCGATACCGGATCGCAGCCAACCACCGGTACTCCAGGGGGACTTCAGCCATGACCGCGCACCGACTGCTCGCCACCACCGCCCTGCTCGCCGGCGCCGTGCTCGCCCTCACCGCCTGCGACCCGGACGGCTCCGCCCCCGCCGCGCAGACGTCCGCCACCGCGTCGACGGCGCCCACCGCCTCCGCCGCGCCGACCGCATCCCCGACCGCGTCGGCCGGTACGGCCGGCACCGCCTCCCCCACCGCGACGAAAGCGGGCAAACCCGCCACCCCCACGACGGGCGCCACCAAGGCGGCGCCGACACCGGACTGCACCGCCGCCGCCCAGCACCCCGGCCACAAGGTGATCAACGCCACGTCCGCGACCGCCACCGGCCTGAACGCCCGGGCGACCCGGTTCGTGTGCGGCCCGCAGGTCGACAACGACGGCTACTGGGAGGCGGTCGGCAGCTTCGGCCCCTACACCTTCGCGGCCGGCGCCACCGCCGAACTCGTCACCATGACATCCGGGGTCGGCTCGGCCGGCGTCCCGCTCAGCGTCCTGGTCCAGCACGTCAACGACTGTGCCGCGCACCGCGAGCCGCCCGCGCCGTACAACTGCTTCGGCGGCACCTACGACATCACGGTGGACGGCGCCGGCCACATCACCCGGATCTCGGAGCTCTACCACCCCTGACCCGGCCGCCGGTGACCTGGACGTTCCAGGTCACCCAGCGACGCCGCCCGGCATCACCCCACCGGCTGGATGAAGCCCTGCTCGGTGAGCATCCGCAGCGACTCCGGCACCCGGTCGCGCAGCACCACGCGGTCCTCGCCGAGCAGCTGCGCGATCGCGTCGACGATCTCGCCCGCCGCCAGGGTGCCGTCACAGACACCGACGAAGCCGGCCCCGACCGTGTCCACCTTGGTCGCCCGCCGCATGCCGCGGTTGTGACGCAGGATCACGTGCTCGGGGTCCTCCGCGCCGGGTGCGCCGACCTGCTCCTGGACCACCTCGTCCGCCAGCACGTAGCGGGCGCCCAGCAGCGCGGCGTCGTCGTGCGTGCGCAGGAACTCCTGCCGGGCGAACCAGCCCTCGATGTGCGGGCCCAGCGGCTGCTCGACGGGGTGCGGCCACTCCTCGATCCGGACGGTCGGGTCGGCGGCGCCGCCGGCCCGCAGGGTGATCCAGCCGAAGCCGATGCCCTCCACCTGGGCGGCCTCGAAGGCGTCCAACCACTCGTCGTAGCGCGCCTGGTAGTCCGAGCCCGGGCCGCGGTGGTCGCCGCCGTCGCGCAACCACAGCTCGGCGTACTGGGCGATGTCCTGCACCTCGCGCTGGACCACCCAGGCGTCCAGCCCCGTGCCGGCCACCCAGCCGGCCAGCCGCTCGTGCCAGTCCTCGCCCTTGACGTGCTGCCAGTTGGCCAGCAGGTGACAGTACCCGCCCGGCTCCAGGTGCGCGGTGGCCCGCTTGACGATCGAACGGCACAGCTCGTCGCCGGCCATCCCGCCGTCACGGTAGGTGAAGCGGCCGCCCGGCGAGATCACGAACGGCGGGTTCGACACGATCAGGTCGAACCTCCGGTCCGTCACCGGCTCGAACAGGCTGCCCTCGACGGTCTCCACGTTCTCGAACCCGGACAGCGCCAGGGTCAGCCGGGTGAAGTGCAGCGCGCGGGGGTTGAGGTCGGTCGCGGTCACCCGCTGGGCGTGCCGGGCGGCGTGCAGCGCCTGCACCCCGGAGCCGGACCCCAGGTCGAGCGCCGAACGCACCGGCCGCCGCACCGCCAGATTGGCCAGCGTGGTGGACGCGCCGCCCACCCCGAGCACCAGGTCCTTGCGGGCCACCCCGGCCGCGGTCTCCCCGGAACCGATCCCGCCCGCACCACCGACCGCGCACCCGAGGTCCGAGACCACCCACGCGTCCGCGCTCGGCAGCCCGGCCACCTCGTTGGCGTACGGCCGCACGTCCACCGTGGCCCTGACCTGCTCACCGTCCCGCGTCAGCCAGCCGTCGGCCAGGCAGTCCTCCACCGGCAGCGCCGCGGCCGCGGCGGCGTACGGCACCGGCTGCTGCAGCAGGAACAGCCGCAGCAACGTCTCCAGCGGCGTACCGCCCCTGGTCGCCCTCAGCGCCGGCACCGCCTCACTCCGGGCCAGCGCCGCGTACCCGGTCGGCCCGAGCAGGTCCAGGCAGCCGTCGGCGGTGTACGAGGCGGCGAGCAGCGCCTCGCGCAGCCTCGCCAGACGGGTGGGTTCGAGAACGGGGGTCTTGGTCACCCCGCCATTCTCCCCCGACCCGCCCCACTACCCCCGCACCCGCAGGCCGCGCGGGCCTGCCGCCCCGCCCGGCTCGGCACCGGGAGGGGCGGGACATGCCGAGCGCGTCAGTTGGACGGGCTGCCGCTGGGCGCCGCTCCGACGGAGAGGACGGGCGTGGCGCTGCCGGACGGGGCGGCACCGGAGGGGGTGGCCGGAGTTCCCGAAGCCCCGGTGGCCGGGGCGCCCGACGCGCCGGTGGCCGGGCTGCCGGAGGCACCGGCCCCGGACGGCGCTGACGGGCCGGCCTTGCAGCCCGGCTGCTTCTTGATCGCGTCCCCGAGGGTGCCGCTCTGGAGCGAGTTCAGCGCCTGGGTGGACATCTGGGAGAGCTGCTGCACCGAGTCGCCGACGCTCCGCAGGCCGTCGGCGAACTTCGCCTGGTCGGTGTTGGTCAGCCCGTCGAGCTTCTTCTGCGCGTCGGTGTAGCCCTGGGAGGCCTGCCGGAGCTCGCCGACGGCGTCCTGCTGGACCTTCGCACCGTTGTCGATCTTGGGCGCGCCGGCCTTGTCGACGGCGTCGGCGAGCTGCTGGTTGGTCTTGGCCAGCGCCGCGAGGTCGGCCGACAGCCGCTTCTGCAGATCCGCCGGAGCCTCGCCCTGCTGGATCTTCGCCGAGTCGCCGAGGGCCGCGCGGGACTGGGCGATCGGGTCCTGGGCCGCGTCGCAGACGCTCTTGGCCCACCCGTCGAGCTTCGCCGAGTCGTCGCCGCTGCAGGCGACAGCGCCGAACGCGAGCAGCGCACCGAGCGCGGAGACGGTCAGCAGTCGGTTGGTCACCGGGAGCCCCTTCGGTTTCGGACGTCGACCAGCGAACCTACACGCCCGCCCGAACCGCCCGCCCCGGGGCTCCGATTCACCCCGGTCCGCTCCGACCGGCTCCAACCGGCTCCGGTCGGATGCTCCTCCCCATGCTCTCCCGCCGTCAGGCCTGCTCGACGCGGATGGAGTCGCCGCTGCGAACCGTCCGCAGCACCTGCGGGTCCTGGTCCAGCACGCCGAGGATGTTGCAGGCGCTGGCAAGCCGGCACTCCCCGTCGCGCGAGATCGGCGTCGGCCCGTACGGCAGCGCCAGACTGTCCCCGTCCGTCCAGAACGCGACCGTGCCGGGTTCGACCACCTGCGCCGCGTCGGCCTCGCGCGCAACGCTCACCGCGGTGTCGAAGTAGACCTCGTCGCCCCAGGTGTTGGCCCTGGAACTGATCGGCAGCACCGCCCAGAGCGCCTCGGCGGTGGGCGTCGACCGCAGCTCGGCAGTCGCCTGCCCGGCCGGCCACAGGATGCGTATACGCATGGCTGTCCTTCTCCCGTACCTCTCGAACCGAATCGATCGCGCCGGAGAGCAGGGAACAGCCAACTTCAACAATTTGTCAATTTCGAGAGCCTGGCGGCAGGCCGGGCGGAGCGGGGCCACGGCGGACCTCACTGCTTCTGCGCGCGTTACCCGCCAGCCGGCACCCGCCGACTGTCACACGCCGATGGAGGCGGTGGAAACGGGCCAGCTCATCCTGATCAGAGCACCCTCGGCACCCTTGCCGACCTCCACGTCCTCGACCAGGCCGGTGATCACGGCGAGGCCGAGTTCGTCGTCGCCGTCGGAGTCACCGCCCGCCGCGGAGCCGGACCCACCGTCGGAGCCCGAACGTGGGCCGCCGGCCTCGTCCTCGACCTCGATGAGGAAACGCTTCTCCTCTTCGATGAGGGCGACCCGAACGGCACCATCGGCCCCGGTCAGCCGGTGCAGCCCGACCGCACGCGAGCAGGCCTCGCCGACCGCGAGCCGGACTTCGTCGAGCACCGACTCGTCCACCCCCGCGCGTCTTGCCACGGCGGCTGCCACCAGCCGAGCGGTGCGCACATGCTCGGGAAGCGCGCTGAATCGAAGTTCGACGGTTGCCATCTCTTCCCCCTCCGGGGTTGCTCCCAGCGCCCCGGAGCAGGGCTCCGGAGAGCGACAGGGGCGATGCCTGGCGGCCCCGTCCGCCGGCGGGCCCGTGTGGGACCCGCCGACGGGCGGACCGCGAGTCAGAACAGCTGACGGTCAGCCGATCCGGTCAGAGCGATCAGTCGGTCGCCGCGACGGCCTCGTCCACCGAGTTGTGGATCGGGAACACCTTGGTCAGACCGGTGATCCGGAAGATCTTCAGGATCCGCTCCTGGTTGCAGACCAGGCGCAGCGAACCCTCGTGCGCACGAACCCGCTTCAGGCCGCCGACCAGAACGCCGAGACCGGTCGAGTCGAGGAAGTCCACGCCCTCCATGTCCACGACGAGGTGGTAGTTACCGTCGTTGACGAGCTCGACAAGCTGCTCGCGCAGCTTGGGGGCGGTGTACACATCGATCTCGCCGCCAACCTCGACGACCGTGCGATCGCCGACTGTACGGGTCGACAGGGACAGGTCCACGGAACCTCCAGCACCTTGCCTTGCTACGTCATTGCGATCATCGGCCAGGCGGCCGCCACCGCGTCGGTCGCAGGGTCTGGGCGCGGCAGACAGGCAGGTCGTAGCCCCGACGTCGCAACCCACGGCCGTGCGGCCGTCACGGGCTCATTCAACCACCTGCGGCCATGCCCGCACGATGGCTTGCGGCGATTCTCCGTCACGCCGGTGACACACTGGGTCCTCATGCCGCCCCGTCATCACCCGCCCGAGGCCATGCTCGCGACCCTGTCCACCGAGCGCGGCCGGTTGGACCGCCTCACCCATACGGAGCATCTGCCCGCCCGGGAGGCCCGTTACGCCCCCTGGCCTCAGGGAATCCGCTCCGAGGTGATCGCGGCGGCCGGCGAGCTCGGTGTCACCCTGCCCTGGGCCCATCAGGCCGAGGCGATGGATCTGGCCAAAACCGGCCAGAGCGTGGTCATCGCGACGGGCACCGCGTCGGGCAAGTCGCTGGGATATCTGGCGCCGCTCCTCAGCGATCTGCTGGACGGCACCGAGGCGCGCAACGGACGCGGCGCCACCGCGCTCTACCTCGCCCCGACCAAGGCGCTCGCTGCCGACCAACGCCGGCGCGCCGCCGAACTCGTCCCCGCCCGGGTGCGGGTCGCCCTCTACGACGGCGACACCCCGCCCGAGGAACGCGAGTGGGTGCGCCAGTACGCCTCGTACGTGCTCACCAACCCGGACATGCTCCACCGCGGCATCCTGCCCGGTCATCCCCGCTGGTCCACCTTCCTCAAGGCCCTGAAGTACGTCGTCGTCGACGAGTGCCACAGCTACCGGGGCGTCTTCGGCTCGCACGTCGCCCAAGTGCTGCGGCGGCTGCGCCGCCTGTGTGCGCGCTACGGCTCCTCACCCACCTTCCTGCTCGCCTCCGCCACCACGGCCGAGCCTGCGGTCACCGCGCGGCGGCTCACCGGCCTGCCCGCCGTCGCGGTCACCGACGACGCCTCGCCGCGCGGCCCGCTGGTCTTCGCGCTCTGGGAGCCGCCGCTCACCGAGAACGTCGGCGAGCACGGCGCCCCGGTCCGCCGCACCGCCACCGCCGAGGCGGGCTACCTGCTGACCGACCTGGTCGGGAACGGCACCCGCACCGTGGTCTTCGTCCGCTCCCGTCGGGCTGCCGAGCTGGTCGCCCTGCAGGCGCAGGACCAGCTCGGCTCGCCGCTCGCCGGACGCGTCGCCGCCTACCGTGGCGGCTACCTCGCCGAGGAGCGCCGCGCCCTGGAGGGTGCGCTGCAGTCCGGAAAGCTGCTCGGTCTCGCCTCCACCTCCGCTCTCGAACTCGGGGTCGACGTCTCCGGGCTCGACGCCGTCCTGATGGCCGGGTACCCGGGCACCCGGGCCTCGCTGTGGCAGCAGGCCGGCCGGGCCGGGCGGGAGGCGCAGGGCGCCCTGGCGGTGCTGATCGCCCGGGACGACCCGCTGGACACCTATCTGGTGCACCATCCCGAGGCGCTGTTCGCCAACCCGGTCGAGGCCACCGTGCTCGACCCCGACAACCCGCATGTTCTCGCCCCGCACCTGTGCGCGGCCGCCGCCGAGCTGCCGCTCACCGACACCGACCTGGAGCTCTTCGGTCCCTCCGCCGCGCCGCTGCTGCCGGTGCTTGAGCAGCGCGGACTGCTGCGCCGCCGGCCGGACGGCTCCTGGTACTGGACGCGCCGGGAGCGGGCCGCCGACCGGGTCGACCTGCGGGGCAGCGGCGGCAGCCCGGTGCAGATCGTCGAGGCATCCACCGGCCGTCTGCTCGGCACCGTGGATGCAGCCGCCGCCCACACCACCGTGCACACCGGCGCGGTCCACATCCACCAGGGCCGCACCTACCTGGTCCGCGACCTCGACCTGGAGACCTCCGTCGCCCTGGTCGAGGCGGCCGATCCGCCGTACACCACCTCCGCGCGCGACATCACTTCCATCTCCGTCCTCTCCACGGACACCACGGTCGAGTGGGGCGAGGCCCGGCTCAGCTTCGGTTCGGTGGAGGTGGTCAACCAGGTCGTCGGGTACCTGCGGAAGCGGATCGCCACCGGCGAGATCCTCGGCGAGAGCAAGCTCGACCTGCCGCCCCGGACCCTCCGTACCCGGGCCGTGTGGTGGACCGTCACGGAGGACCAGCTGCTCGACGCCGAGATCCCGCTCGACCAGCTCCCCGGCGCCGCCCACGCCGCCGAACACGCCTCGATCGGCCTCCTTCCGCTCTTCGCCACCTGCGACCGCTGGGACATCGGCGGCGTCTCCGTGCCGCTCCACCCGGACACCGGCCTGCCCACCGTCTTCGTGTACGACGGCCACTCCGGCGGCGCCGGCTTCGCCGAGCGGGGCTTCCGTCGGGCGGTGGAGTGGCTGACCGCGACCCGCGACGCGATCTCCTCCTGCGAGTGCGAGCGCGGGTGCCCGTCCTGCGTCCAGTCGCCGAAGTGCGGCAACGGCAACGACCCGCTCGACAAGGCCGCGGCGGTCCGGATCCTCGGCATCCTCCTCGCGGGCGCTCCGGGCGGCCCTTCCGACGGCGATCCGGCAAATTCCGCTCCCGGCGCTCCCGAGAACGCGGACGAGCCCCGTACGGCGGGGTTCCCGGCGCCGCCGGGAGACTGACGTCGAGCCAGGAACCAGGAGATGTCGTGCTCGCCGACCGTCGCATCCGCGAGGCCGTCGTCGGCCCAGCTCCAGACGGGGCCGGCCCGGGAGCGTGCACGAGCCGGCCCCAGTGGGACGGGCAAGCCCTCGACCCGCACCTGGACCACCACCTCCACCACGTCGGCTCCCGGCATGACCTCGCACGAGACCAGCTCTGCTCGCTGCCCGCGCAGCAGCCCGGCCGCTCGCCCGCACCCGCCATCCGGATCGAGCAGCATCCGATCGGCGGCAGCCAGTGCCGCCAGATCGGCGGCGGAGTCCGCCCGGTGTCGGGCCGCCACCACCGCGCCGATCATGAGGCTCACCAGGAACGCCACGCAGCCGAGCATCGCCAGGGACACCAGCCAGATGCTGGCCGAGCCCCGGTCCGGCGGACCCCGCCGCCCGCCTCGCCATGCACCGGGCCGAGAGCTCACACGTCACCTCCCGTCGGTCCACTGATGACGTCCTCACGAGCCGCCACCGCCGTGGCCTCGAGCCGCACCGACAGGGCCGCCCCCAGCCGCCCAGGCCCCGGGCACGGGGCAACCACCGTCACCCGCACCGTTTCGGCCTCCTGGACCAGTTGCACGGACGCGCCGGGCGGTGCCGCCGCCGTGGCGATGGCGACGGCATCCGCATCGCCCCTGGCGGCAGCCCGTGCGCCAACCCGCGCGGCATCCACGCACTTGATCTGGGCCGCAGCCGCCATGACTCCCCAGATCAGCATGGCCGCCAGCAACACGAGGGCCGGGAGCGCGACGGCGGTCTCAGCGGTTACCATGCCGGACTCCGCCTTCCCACATCGCCGCTGGCGCCGGGTGGGGGCCCGCTCAGACCACATGGAGCGCCCGGTCGAGCAGCTCCGAGAGCGCACCAGACACCGTTCCACTGGTCACCACCCGGTACAGGACCGCCGCGAAGGCACAGGCGGCGACAGTGCCGATGGCGTACTCGGCCGTCGTCATGCCCGCGTCCCGGCGGCCACCGAGCCGCCGTACCCGCGCGAGCAACCACCGCCCGGGGCGGCGGAACACAGCGCCGATCGGCCGTCCTACGGGCTTCGGGATCACGGTGAGGATCATGCGAATCAACTCCTCTGGTGGATCGATGGGAAGGGATGGCAACGCGGTCAGACATGCTGAGCAAAGAGGCTGGTCAGCCCCATCACGACCGGTGCGACACCGATCAGCACGAAGGCGGGCAGGAAGCACAGACCCAGTGGCGCGGTGGCAAGGACGCCTGCTCGGCGAACCCGGGCATGCGCCGCCCGCATGGCAGCCGCCCGCTGCGACTGCGCCAGCCCGGTCAGGGCAGCGGCCGGCGGAGCGCCGCTGACACTCGTCCGGACCAGGCACTGGGCAAGCGGGCCGAGCGGCGGGCAGTCGGCCGCCAGTTGCTCCCAGCACGCCTCGGGTGCCGCGCCGAGGGAAAGCTGCGCCGCGACTGACGCGAGGCGCCCGCGCATCGGGGCATCCACGGACTCCGCCACCACCGCGGCGGCTTGGGCCGGAGAGGAACACGAGCCCAGACAGGCAGCCAGCAGCTCGGAAGTGAGCGGCAATTGCCTGATCAGGCGTTCCTGCTCCGCCTCGCTGGCCCGAGCAGCCGGTGACCGCACTCGAGGCAGCCAGCGACGCACCGCCAGCCCCGCCAGGATTCCGAGCGCCAGCCCGGACACCCCACCGACCAGCGCCGCCGCACCCAGACCGGCGATCGCGGGCAGGCACCGCTCGACGGTCAGCCGCTGTCCGGCTCTCGGAAGCCTGCTGCGCGCCGATCGCCGCGGCGGCGGGGCGTCGACTGCCAGGCATCGCGCCACCCGCAGACGTACCCGCCTCCGTCTGATCACATCGAGCGCCTGCACCGCCGCCCCGCCCGCCACCACGGGAAGGCCCGCCAGGACCCAATCCACAACGCCTCCTCACTGGCAGCGCACGCGCTTCCCTCGTCTCAGTCCCGGGCCCGACCTCACGCCACGCCTGGGCAAGCAGGACCAGCCGCGGTGTGCAGGACGTGGGCCACGGTCACCCCACCGGGCCAAGCCGGCCATGTCCCCGGCCCCATGAACCCCACCACCGGCGGGCTCCCCGCCGCGCCCTCGGCGCTGTGCTCGGCACGGCTCGCATCAGGACGTCGGCAGGAGGTCGCCGCTCCCGGGCCTCCCAACCACCGCCGGCGGTACGAACTCGCGACAGCCCGCAGCCGGAACCGGCCACCCCGGCCGCCGCCGCTCCGACCGGTGGCGACGCCGCCGTCCTTTCGGTGGTGGCGCCTCGGGGTTGCGAGGGCGCTTCCGCAGCCCGGACGATCCGTCCCGTCCACACCACCCCGAGTGCCTCGAACAGCACCCCGCCCACCAGGCAGACCAACCCCTGGGGGGTGTGCAGGAGCACGCGGACCGGCTGTGCCCCGAGCCCAGCGCCCAGAGCCGTACCGATCAGCGGGAGAGCGGCGAGAACTGCGATGGTCGTTCGCGGCCCGGCCAGTTCCCCGGCGATCTCCTCGGCCAAGGCCCGCTCGGCCCGGAGCGCGTCGGCCACCTGGTCGAGCCCGGTGGCCAGACCAGCACCGCTCTCGGCAGCGATCTGCCAACAGGCGGCAACCGCCGCCGCGCCCCGGCCTCCCGGCAGTTCGGCGGCCAGGCGGAGTGCGGCAGGCACGTCCCCGCCGTACCGACCGGCCGCCAGCCGGGCCGCCGCCTCGGGACCGAGGTCCCGCGCGAGGGCACGACCCGCCCGGGAGGTGACGCTGTGCAGTGCCTGCTCCGCCGTCGCGCCGCTTCGCAGCTCGGCGGCCAGCCCGGCGCAGAGTTCGATCACGGCGCTCGCCCGCCGCTTGGCTTCCACCGCCGCCCGGCGCCGTTTGCGCCAGCTGCACAGCGGCACGACGCTCAGGGCAGCGCCCAGCACCGGCACCGGCGATGCGGCCAGTCGGCCGAGCACCAAGCCGATCGGCAGCAGCACCAGGTCTGCCGTCAGCCACGACGGTCCTTGCTCGCGCATGCGACGGGCTCGCGCGAGCAGGCGCTCGCGTGCGCGATCGTCCACCGCCCCCAGCACCAACCGCACCCGACGGACTCCGCGCACCCGGCGCTGCACCCGTCTCAGCCCGAGAGCGAGTCCGGCCACCGCCACGGCGCCGGCCGAACCGGCCACCACCCACCACAACACCGCCCCGCCACCGTGGCCGATGGCACCCTCCGCGAGGCGCGCCCCGACTACCTGCTGCCAGGTCATCGAAGCCCCCGAACAGCTCGCTGGAGCAGCAGCCAGGCCACTCCGCAGACCCCGCCGAGCACCAGCACCGCGAAGAACTCGGCGTGACGCCCGGTCATCGCCCTGCTCCTACAGGCTTCATGGCGACACCGGCTGCCGCTCCCCCACCACCGCCGGCCCCGCCGGTGTCGCCACCGAGCGAACCGATCGCCGCAAGGGCGGCCGGCCCATCGGTGGCGTCCGGATCGGTGTTGTCCGGACAGGTGGTGTCCAGCCCGACGTCACCCCTGCGCGGATCCGCCAGTTCCACTCCGCGCGCCGCGCAGGAGCGACGGAGTTGCTCCCACCCGGTGCCGAGCTCGCAGGTCCCGTCGGCGGCGAAGCCGACGGCAGGGGCTGTCCTCGCCAGGCCGTTTCGGTCCTCGATCAGGACGTGCAGGGCCGAGACCCGTCGCAGGCCTGTCGCGGGATCCCGGACGAGGTGAACGACCACGTCCAGGGCAGCACGCAGCTGGCTGTGCAGCGAGACTCGGTCGAGCCCGGCGAGCGAGCCGAGCGCCTCCAGCCTCGCCGGAACATCGGCTGCGGTATTCGCGTGGACCGTCCCGCAGCCGCCCTCGTGGCCGGTATTGAGGGCCGACAACAGGTCGACCACCTCCGCCCCGCGGACCTCGCCGACCACCAGCCGGTCGGGTCGCATCCGCAGGGCCTGACGGACCAGATCCCGCAGAGTGAGCTCCCCGAGCGACTCCTGGTTCGGCGGTCGACTCTGCAGACGGACCACGTGCGGGTGGTCCGGTCGCAACTCGGCCGAATCCTCGGCCAGCACGATCCGCTCGTCGTGCGGGACGAGACCGAGGAGTGCCGCGAGCAGTGTGGTCTTCCCAGTGCCCGTCCCGCCGGAGATGAGCAGCGAGAGCCGGGCCCGGAGGAGGCCGTGGAGCAGTTCGGCGCCGCTCGGCGGCAGCGAGCCCCCGGCCACCAGCTCGGGCAGGGTGAAGGGGTGGGTCCGGCTGGTCCGCAACGAAATGTGGGTGCAGCCGGACGCGATGGGCGGCAGCACGGCGTGCAGGCGCGTACCGTCCGGCAGTCGGGCGTCGACCCACGGTCGCGCGTCGTCCAAGCGGCGGCCGGCAGCTGTGGCGAGCCGGTGGGCGAGGCGTCGGACGGCCACCGCGTCCGGGAAGCGGATCCCGGTCGCACGCTCCAGCCCGCCTCCCCGGTCGACCCAGATCTCCTCCGGTCCGTTGACGAGGACATCCGTGACGCCGGGCTCGGCCAGCAGGGGATCGAGCGGCCCCGCGCCGACGAGTTCGGCACGCAAGGTCCGGACGGCGTCGAGGACGGCGTCGCCTCCGAGCGAGGGCTGGGCCGCCCTGAGTGCGGCGGCAACCGAACCGTCGGTGGGAGGCGCCCCCGCTTCGGCGAGGCGCAGCCGTACGGCGTCGACGAGTGCCGCCGCCCGGTCGGCCGGGTCCGCGACACCCAGGTGCCGCGCGGCCGGACGACGCGGTACGGCACCGTCGGTCCCGCCGACCGGGGGTCGCACGACACGGGCGCTGGTCGCCCCGCTCACCGGACCGTCCGGTCCGAGGCTCGCGCCGGTCTCCCGACCCGGTACCGCCCCTGACCCGGCGGCGGGGCGCGCGTCGGGCGAGAGGTCGGGCCCCGTACCGGGGCGGGCGTGAGCCGTCTCGGCAGAGACCGTACGGGCCTCAGGGCTGGTGTCCGGACGGGCCTCCGCGCCGACCTCCACCACCGCCTCCGCGTCCAGCCCCGTCCCGACGCCGCCCCAGGGCGGGTCGGCGGAGCCCGGGCCGGATCCGGGACGTCCTCGCAGGCCGACTCCGGCTGCCTTGCCCGGGCCGACTCCGGGTCCGCTTCCGGGATCCGGTCGGGTGCGGGTGACCGGCAGCCTCCGGCGCAGTCGGGCGGATGTCCGGTGGGTGTTCCGCAGGTCGACCCTGCGCAGGCGCTCGGTCACAGTGCACCTCCTCCTGCCGCCACGACCGGCGGCAACGCCTCGTTCAGGAAGCTCCCGCAGAAGCGCGCCAGCGGGCCGCGCTCGCGGATGCCGGGCGGCGAGCCGCGCTCGGCGTCGATGGCCAGTCCGGGCTCCGGGGGCAGTTCTCCGGCCAACCGCAGCCGCAGACCTCGGGCGATCTCGGGGCCGGCCAGCCCGGCCGGCCCCGGAACCCGGACGACTGCTCTCAGGTCGGCGAGCCTCATCCGGACGGCCGCGGCGACCCGGTCCGCCGCGGCCACCGCGCGCAGTTCGGCAGGGACGACAAGCAGCCCGGTATCGGCCTGCTCCAGCGCCTCGGCCGCCGCCGGGTCGAGCTGGCGGGGCAGGTCGAGCACCACCAGTCCGCCTCTGCGGCGGGCAGCGGCCAGCACGCTTTGCATCGCTTCGGGCGGGATGGCGAGGGTGTCGGAGCGGTCCCAGGACAGTGCGGTGAGCTGGTGCAGTTCGGGCAGCGCCTTGGCCAGTTCGGCGCCGCTGACCCGGCCCCGCGAACCGGCGAGGTCGGGCCAGCGCAGGCCGCCGATCTGTTCGGCCCCGAGCAGGACGTCCAGCCCGCCGCCCAGCGGGTCCGCGTCGATCAGCATGGTCTGGTGACCAGCGCGCGCACCGGTGATGGCGAGCGCGCAGGCCAGGGTGGATGCTCCGGCGCCGCCGCGTCCGCCGAGCACCGCCAGGGTGAGCGCGGGCGGGCCGACGCCCTCGGTCGCGTCGGCGATCCGGTCGAGCAGCCAGGACTGGGCATCGGGGAGGAACAGCACGTGTTCGGCCCCGAGTCGGACTGCGCGGACCCAGATCTCGCCGTCGTCGAGGTCCAGCCCGAGGAGCAACACTCCGGTCCGCCGCCCCAGCCCGGCGCAGCGATCGGCGAGGTCGTCGCCGACCAGGACGAGCGGTGCGGCGTCCCAGAGCCTGCGTGGCGGCGGTGCGCCGCGGATCAGGTGTGGTTCCGTACCGGCCGCGGCGCAGAGCCGGGCGAGTTGCTCGGCTAGCGCCCGGTCGGCGGTGACGATGAGCGGGCCGGCCGGTGTCGGCGGGTCCGTGCGGTCGGGATCGGTGGTCGGTGTCGACATGGCTGTCTCCCCCGGTTCGAGTGCGGTCCGACGAGGTGTCAGCCCGACCGTCGGGAAGGGCGGTCGGCGCTGCGTGGACACCACGGTGGGGGACCGAGCGCAATCCGTCAGCCGGCATTCGAATCCCTGTGGACAACTCGCGCTTGTGGATAACCGGTGTCACCCACTCGGGGGTAATCGCGTGCCGAATTGACCATGGCGCCTCGAAGCGCCCCTGGAACCCCCTGCGACACACCCCGCCACAAGCCCGCGCAACCGGGGGCCGGAACATCGGCTCGGCACTCGAATTGACTACCGAGAG
This sequence comes from Kitasatospora cinereorecta, assembly GCF_024172095.1. Classification (GTDB taxonomy): domain Bacteria; phylum Actinomycetota; class Actinomycetes; order Streptomycetales; family Streptomycetaceae; genus Kitasatospora; species Kitasatospora cinereorecta. The sequence goes on from NZ_JAMZDX010000006.1 coordinate 198,335, forward strand.
TGAGCGATCAGTCCCGGTCAGACGTTCAATGGATCGGCGCGCAGGCCGCTCGGAGAGTTCTCCCCTAAGATCGCGGCGGCGCTCAACTACCTTGGAAAACGGCCCCGGACATGCGACGACCCCCGCCGGGGGGGAGAGCGGGGGTCGTCTATCCACGGCCCGACTCGGGGGGGAGGAGCCGGACCGGGTTAGCACGGTCGCGAACGATCCGTGACTTCCATGGTGTACCCGAGCGGCCAGAAACACAAACCCGCACGCCCGCGAGTACGCCGAATGGCGGGGTGTTTTGCCCCGCCCTCTATCCTCGGTTCCCGTGGACACCACCGAGAACGCCGAGAACGCCGGGCAGGGCCCCGAGGCCGCCCCCGCGCACGCCGCAGGCACTCCCGAGCCCGCCCTCGGCGAGCCGTCCGGCGAGCCCACCACCACCCGGGAAGCCACCCCGGCCGCCGCGCCCACCGTCGCAGGCACCGGCACGGTCGCCGCCGTGGAACCCGGCGAGCCCGGCGCCGCAGAGCTCGACGCATCCGACGCCCCCGAGCCCAGCGCGCCGCCCGCCGAAGAGCCCGACGCGCCGGCCACGAAACCCGCATCCGCGGCGCCCGCCACAGGGCCCGAAGCCTCGGCGGGCGTCGACGCCGACGGGCACGCGGACGGCCGCACCGACGGATCCGCACCCCGGCCCCGTCGCCCATTCGGAGCACCGCGCACCGCCGCGTTCTTCGACCTCGACAAGACGATCATCGCCAAGTCGAGTGCCCTGGCCTTCAGCCGCCCCTTCTACCAGGGCGGCCTGATCAACCGTCGCGCCGTACTGCGGAGCGCGTACGCCCAGTTCGTCTTCCTGATCGGCGGCGCGGATCACGACCAGATGGAGAAGATGCGCGCCTATCTGTCGGCGCTCACCCGCGGCTGGAACGTGGAGCAGGTCCGCGAGATCGTGGCGGAGACCCTGCACGGCATGATCGATCCGATCATCTACGACGAGGCCGCCTCGCTGATCGAGCAGCACCACGCGGCGGGCCGGGACGTGGTGATCGTCAGCAGCTCCGGTTCCGAGGTGGTGGAGCCGATCGGTCAGCTACTCGGGGCCGACCATGTGATCGCCACCCGCCTGCGGATCGAGGACGGCTGCTACACCGGCGACATCGAGTACTACGCCTACTCCGAGAACAAGGCCGCCGCGATCCTCGAGCTGGCCGAGGCCGAGGGGTACGACCTGGCCAACTGCTATGCCTACAGCGACTCCTCGACCGACCTGCCGATGCTGGAGACGGTCGGCCACCCGTCGGCCGTCAACCCGGACCGAGCGCTGCGCAAGGAAGCGGTGGCGCGCGAGTGGCCGGTACTGGTGTTCAGCCGTCCGGTCGAACTGCACCGCAGGCTCCCGGAGTTCCGCACTCCGAGCCGCTCGGTGCTCACCGCGGTGGCGGTCGGCGCGGCAGTACTCACGGCAGGGCTGCTCTGGTACAGCGCGAGGCGTCGTCGACCGCTGGCCTGAGCGGCCGAGCGCACGACTATGCCAAATCGGACAAAACTCAAAACCTTCGCTTTTCGGGTTCCCCTTTCGCCCAAACCGCGATAGAAATGACTTACGGCCCGCGAGACCCGGTCAGGACCCTACGGGGTCGTTCCGACAACGCAGTTAAGGCCCACGGACCGCCGTACAGATAACTGAGCACCCACATGCAGCCGACCCGCTGTCGGGCCGCCGCACCAGGTGAACGGGCAGGATCCCCGCCTGATGGGCACTTTCCGGTGCATGCTTGGTCACTCGGCACCTGTACCAGCGGCGACGCCCAGCACGACCAGGCGTCGCCGCAACCGTGTGCCCGGACGCAGGGAATCCGGCGCGAACGCCGGCCCTCGAGTCCCGGACCACCCCGCAGGTCTCAGGCCATACCGCGCTGCATCGCCTCGCAGACCGCGGTGCTCTCGCGGACGCCGAGCCGCAGCGCCGCGCCGCAGTGCGTGATCCAACGCGCCATGCCCTCGGGCGTGCCGCTCAGATATCCGTTCAGTGCCTCCTGGTACGCCGCCGTGCCGAGTTCGGCAAGGCCGACCTCGGCGGGGCAGATCGCCTTCGGATCGAGCCCCTCCGCGATCAGCACGATCCGCTGCGCGGCCCGCGCGACCAAGCCGTTGTGCGCCCCGAACGGACGCAGCGCCATCAGTTCACCGTGCACCACGGCGGCCACCACCAGCGCGGGCGCACCCCCGGTGGGCCGTTCGGCGCGGGCGACCAGCAGGCCGGCGAGCTGGTCCAGCCGGGCCGCGGCCTCCGCCGCGCTCGGCGCGGGCGAGAGGACGGCTCCGGCCGCGAGCGACTGGCCCGCACGGGCGCCGCCGCCCGCCCCGAGCTCGTCCGTCGCATGCCCGTCCGTCGCATGCCGGTCCGTCGCATGCCGGTCCGTCGCATGGCCGTCGGCGTCGATCCCCTCCACCGGCTTCAGCTCGATCGGGAAGAGTTCGGCAGCACCCTCCGAACCCTGCCGCGGCCGGCCTGCGGCCGGATCGGCGTCGCCGACCGCCAGCAGGTGGAGCCGGGCGAGCACCTGGAGCGGCGAGGTCCGCCAGACACTCAGGAGCTGCCCCGCCTCGGCCGAGATCCGGAGCGCGGCCCCGACCGCGCGCGCCTCGGGATCGGCGCCGAAGTCGGTCCGGCGACGGACCTCCTCCAGCGGCCAGTCGGCACCGTCGAGCGCGGCAGAGGCCCGGGCGCCGCGCAGCGCGGACTCCGAGGTCACCTCGCCCGCACGGCGGCGCATCACGCGGTGCCCGTAGAGGCGGTCGACGGCCTTGCGCACCTCGGCGACGGCCTCGGGCACCCCGGGCAGCTCGGCCAGCGGGGCGAGGGGATCAGTTCCAGTGCTCACCTACCCGAGAGTAATGAATCCCCCGGCCAGGCCGATACAGCAACCCCGGCATCACCCGTTAGAGGCAATCCGTCGTTCCCCCATGTGCGACGCGCCAAACCACCGCTAGCATGACCACTATCGGAGACGATAACGATTTCCAAGAGGCCTGTGCGTGGCCCTCGGAGCCCCCAGAGAGCCGGAGACTCAGATGAAGATCGCCTTCGTCGGCAAGGGCGGCAGCGGCAAGACGACCCTGTCCGCGCTGTTCATCCGCCACTTGGCGGCCGCCGGCAGTCCGGTGATCGCCGTCGACGCCGACATCAACCAACATCTGGGCCCGGCTCTCGGCCTGAGCGACGATCAGGCCGAGCGCATGCCCTCGCTCGGCGCGCACCTGCCACTGATCAAGGACTACCTGCGTGGCGGCAACCCGCTCATCCGGTCGGGCGAGGAGATGATCAAGACCACGCCGCCCGGCCGCGGTTCGCGCCTGCTGCGGATCGTCGAGGAGAACCCGGTGTACGCGGCCTGCGCGCGCCCGGTCGCGCTGGACGAGGGCTCGGTGCGACTGCTGGCCACCGGCGCCTTCACCGAGGACGACCTCGGCGTCGCCTGCTACCACTCCAAGGTCGGCGCGGTGGAGCTGCTGCTGAACCACCTGGCCGACGGCCCGGACGAGTACTTCGTCACCGACATGACGGCCGGCTCGGACTCCTTCGCCTCGGGCCTGTTCACCCGCTTCGACCTGACCTTCCTGGTCGCCGAGCCGACCCGCAAGGGCGTCTCGGTCTACCGCCAGTACAAGGAGTACGCCCAGGACTTCGACGTCCGCCTGCGCGTCGTGGGCAACAAGGTGGAGGGGCCGGACGATCTCGCGTTCCTGCGCCGCGAGGTCGGCGACGACCTGCTCACCGCCTTCGGCCACTCCGACTGGGTGCGGCGACTGGAGCGCGGCGAGGAGCCGCCACTGCGCTCCCTGGAGCCGGCCAACCGGGCAGTACTGGACCAGCTCCGCGCGGCCGCCGACGAGGCGTACGGTCTTCGCGACCCGCACCGCTACACCGAGCAGGCCGTCCATTTCCATCTGCGCAACGCCGAGAGCTGGGGGAACTCCAAGGTCGGCATCGACCTCGCGACCCAGGTGGACCCCGAGTTCGTCCTGGGCGCCGAAGGAGCCGAGGCCGCTCGGGTCTGATCGACGGTCGCCACACCTGGGCCGTGAGCAACTCCGGCCGCCCTCGGATCGCAAGGACCGAGGACGCACCGCCACCCGACTGTGGGCCGGCATCCCTGGGGGATGCCGGCCCGCCGCACGTCAGAGCCCTTCGCCGCCGTTTCGAATTCCCCGTTGGTTCGCACTCCACCCGAAGAGGTGAATCACAGGCTCCGCACTTCCGTTCGGAACTCACGCTGTGCAAAGGTTCCATTACTCTCAGTTTACCAACTCTTGATGGTCATGGGCCGCGGCGGTACAGCCGCCCCGCCCAGTGCCATCCCGCCACACCGTCGCGACCCACGACAGCCGATCCGACTCCGAGCACCTCCTCCGGACCTGACTGCGTTCGTTCCCCCGGAAAGACGGGAAGACCATGACCCTCGATCTCTCCAGCGCTCCCACTCCCTCGGACACCACCGACCACGCGCCGCCGCCCGCGCCCCCCGGCCGCATCGGCACCTCGCTGCTGCACGACCTGCCGGCCTCACTGGCGGTGTTCCTCATCGCCGTGCCGTTCGCCCTCGGCATCGCCCTGGCCACCGGGGCACCGCTCACCGCAGGCCTGGTGGCCGCAGCCGTCGGCGGTCTGGTGGCCGGCCTCCTCGGCGGCACACCGCTTCAGGTCAGCGGCCCCTCGGCCGCCCTCACGGTCATCACCGCCGGCGTGATCGCCCAGTTCGGCTGGCAGACCGCCTGCGCCGTCACCGTCGCGGCCGGGCTGCTCCAACTCCTCCTCGGCACCCTCCGGGTCGCCAGGGCCGCCCTCGCCGTCTCGCCCGCGATCATCCACGGCATGCTGGCCGGCGTCGGCCTGACCATCGCGATCGCCCAACTGCACGTGATCCTCGGCGGCTCGCCGCAGAGCTCCGCCCTGGCCGATCTGATCGCTCTCCCCGGCCAGCTGGCCGGACCGCACCCACCCGCACTGATCGTCGGCCTGGTGGCCCTCTCCGTGCTCTACCGGTGGCCGCGACTGCGCAGGCTCCCGGGCCGGGCGGGCCGGATCGGCGCCGCGCTCACCCGGGTCCCCGCGGCCCTGGTCGCGGTCGCCGCCGCCACAGCCCTGTCCCTCGGCGCCGGCTTCCGGATGGCCCGGGTCGAGCTTCCGTCCTGGCAGCACCACGAGACCGCGTCGCTGCCGAACGGCTCGGTGCTCGCCGCGCACTGGCCGACGCTGCTCGGCCTGGTCCTGACCGTCACCGCCGTGGCCGGGGTCGAGTCGCTCCTCTCCTCGGTCGCCATCGACCGGATGACCCACCGCACCGGCGACCTCAACCGCGAACTGCGCGCCCAGGGTGCCGCCAACCTCTGCTCGGGGATGCTCGGCGGGCTTCCCGTCGCGGGTGGAGCGGTGCGCAGCACCGCCAACGTCCAAGCGGGCGCGGCGACCCGGATGTCCGCCGTGCTGCACGGCTGCTGGGTCGTGGTGGCCGCTGTCGCCCTGACCGGCGGGCTACGCCGGATTCCGCTCGCGGCGCTGGCCGCGCTGGTTCTCGTCGTGGGCGTCCAGATGGTCAGCTTCGCCCACATTCGCCGGGTTCACCGACACCGCGAGTTCCCCGTCTACCTCGTCACCGTGCTCGGCGTGGTTCTGCTCGGCGTCCCGCTCGGGGTGGCTCTCGGCGGCACGGTGGCGGTGCTCCTCGCGCTGTACCGGCTGACCCGGGCGCACGTGGACGTACTCGCCGAGGCCGATGGCGCTCACGCCGTACGCACCCACGGCCCGCTCACCTTCGCCGCCGTACCGAAGCTGACCCGGGCCCTGGCAAGGATCCCGGCCGGCGCCCGGGTCACGGTCTGCCACGACGGCTCGTTCCTCGACCACGCGGCGTACGAGGCCCTGCACACCTGGCGGGTGAGCCACCAGGCGTCCGGCGGCCAGGTGTCGATGCTGACGGACCGCCAGGCCGACGAGGCCCTGGATCCCGACGGCACGGTACGCGCGGGCAGTTCGGCCGGTCCGCACCGGTGCCGTGCCTGGACGCCCTGGGTCGGCCACCACTGCATCGAGCAGGGCGACAGCGATCCGCACGGCCGCCTGATGGACGGAGTGCGCGGCTTCCAGTTGCACACCGCGCCGCTCGTCCGGCACGACCTCGCGCGGCTGGCCCGGGACGGCCAAGCGCCCTCGCAGCTCTTCCTGACCTGCGCCGACTCCCGGATGGTGACCAGCATGATCACCAACAGCGGCCCGGGCGACCTGTTCACCGTTCGCAACGTCGGCAACCTGGTGCCCGCACCGCACGAACCCGGCGCGGCCGACGACTCCGTGGCCGCCGCCGTGCAGTACGCGGTGGAGGCCCTGGAGGTCGGCAGCATCACGATCTGCGGGCACTCCGGATGCGGCGCGATGAAAGCCTTGCTCGACGGGGTTCACGAGCAGTCCGGTCCGCCCTCCCCGCTGACCCGCTGGCTGCGCAACGGTCGGGGCTCGCTGGCGCGGCTTCGCCGGGTGCCGGCCGAGTTCGCCGACCGTCCGGTGGCGGACCTCGTGGAGCAGCTCTGCATCACCAACGTCGTCCAACAGCTCGACCAACTGCTGGCCAACCCGGCCGTGGAGCGCCGGGTGGCCGAAGGCGCGCTGCAACTGGTCGGGATGTACTTCGACTTCGCCACCGCCCAGGCGTACGTCCTGGACCGGAGCAGCGGTCGGTTCGCCCCGGTCTCGGCGGAGCTGCCCACCGGCCCGAAGGAGACCCAACAGCTCGCGGCCTGACCCGGGTTGTGCAGAAGCGGTGCCGGGTTGCCCACCCGGCACCAGCCCCCCCCGGAACCGTCCTCCGCCCCAGGCGCCCCGGCAAGCCGCAAGCCCGCAAGGGCTGGCCACGACCGGCCAAGGCGGCACGAACAACTCGTCACCAGCGCTGAGTCAGTGACTCAGCAACTTGGCCAGGTCGGCCGGGGTGACATAGCCGGGCCACCGGCCGTCGTCGAACAGCCGAACTCCGGCGTCCTGGTAGCACTGGTCGACCAGTTGGGAGCAGATCATGTGGCGTGTGTCCGCGACATAGCGACGGAGGACAAAGCCGACGGGCAGATGGAAGCGGGCAGCGGCGAGCGCCGCGTAGTCGGTGAAGCTGTACGGGACACCGATGTAGCGGCGAGCTGCAGCGACGATCTCGTCGCGCTGCCCTGCGGTGAGGGGGTAGTGGCCGGTCGACCAGAGCATCGGCCGGCCGTCATAGACGGAGAGGGGGCGGAGTTCGGCGCCGCCGGGCTGGGCTTCGACCAGCTCACCGTCGCCGAGGTAGACGAAGGCGTGCTCGTAGTCGGCGAACCCATCGCCGTTGAGCCACTGGCCGAAACGGATGAGGCGTCCGACGTGGCCGTCCATGCGGACCACGGCGAAGTCGCCTGCGAGGGGAGGGGATGCGGGAGAAAAGGACGGTCCGGACATGACTCGACCTCCGTTCGCGGAAACGGAAGAGGGCTGATGCGGGGAGGACTGCCGCGAGGGAGGACCGCCGCGGAAGCGAGGACCCGGAACGGGGAGACGGAAACGGGAAAGCCGGAACGGGAAAACCGGAACGCGGAGCCTGAACGGGAGGACGCGGCCGGCCGCGAGTCGGGCAGGCCGGCCTGGCGGCAGGGAGACCTGGCGAGGTACAGGTGCACTGTCAGTGGAGTACTGGTATGTCAGGTCGTCAAGCCTCTGTGCAGCGGCAATGTGGCCGCGATCCCAGTGCTGAAGCTGGTGACGAGCCCGCGAGCAATCAAAGGTCTACACCAATTCGCGGACGCCTCTTGTCAACACACCTGTTTGCCTGGTGAGCTGTGCGCTGGGACACACGGGACAATCCCTTCGCACGGGGAGTCCCCGCAGATGAGATTCGATGAGGAGTGCGCGTTGAGCAACGAGAGCCTGGCGAACCTGCTGAAGGAGGAGCGGCGCTTCGCCCCGCCGGCTGACCTCGCCGGCGCGGCCAACGTCACCGCGGCCGCCTACGCGCAGGCCTCCGAGGACCGGCTCGGTTTCTGGGCCGAGCAGGCCCGCCGCCTCACCTGGGCGGTCGAGCCCACCGAGACCCTGGACTGGTCGAACCCGCCCTTCGCGAAGTGGTTCGCCGACGGCAAGCTCAACGTGGCGTACAACTGCGTCGACCGGCACGTCGAGGCGGGCAACGGCGACCGGGTCGCCATCCACTTCGAGGGCGAGCCCGGCGACAGCCGCGCGATCACCTACGCGCAGCTGAAGGACGAGGTCTCACAGGCCGCCAACGCCCTGCTGGAGCTGGGCGTGGCCAAGGGCGACCGGGTCGCCGTCTACATGCCGATGATCCCCGAGGCGGTCGTGGCGATGCTCGCCTGCGCCCGCATCGGCGCCGCCCACTCCGTGGTCTTCGGCGGCTTCTCCGCCGACGCCCTGGCCTCCCGGATCGAGGACGCCGACGCCAAGCTGGTGATCACCGCCGACGGCGGCTACCGCCGCGGCAAGCCGTCCGCGCTCAAGCCCGCCGTCGACGAGGCGCTCACCCGCGTCGACCGGGTGGAGAAGGTCCTGGTCGTCCGCCGCACCGGCCAGGAGGTCGAGTGGACCGAGGGCCGCGACGTCTGGTGGCACGAGGCGGTCGAGCGCCAGTCCACCGAGCACACCCCCGAGGCGCACGACGCCGAGCAGCCGCTGTTCATCCTCTACACCAGCGGCACCACGGGTAAGCCCAAGGGCATCCTGCACACCTCGGGCGGCTACCTCACCCAGGCGAGCTTCACCCACAACGCCGTCTTCGACCTCAAGCCGGAGACCGACGTCTACTGGTGCACCGCCGACATCGGCTGGGTCACCGGTCACTCGTACATCGTCTACGGCCCGCTCTCCAACGGCGCCACCCAGGTCCTGTACGAGGGCACCCCGGACACGCCGCACCAGGGCCGGTTCTGGGAGGTCGTCCAGAAGTACGGCGTCACCATCCTCTACACCGCGCCCACCGCGATCCGCACCTTCATGAAGTGGGGCGACGACATCCCGGCGAAGTTCGACCTGTCCAGCCTCCGGGTGCTGGGCTCGGTCGGCGAGCCGATCAACCCCGAGGCGTGGATCTGGTACCGCGAGCACATCGGCGGCGGCCGCTGCCCGATCGTGGACACCTGGTGGCAGACCGAGACCGGCGCGATCATGATCAGCCCGCTGCCGGGCGTCACCGAGACCAAGCCGGGCTCGGCCCAGCGCGCGCTGCCCGGCATCGCCGCCACGGTCGTGGACGACGAGGCCCGCGAGGTGCCGAACGGCTCCGGCGGCTACCTGGTCCTCACCGAGCCGTGGCCGTCCATGCTTCGCACCATCTGGGGTGACGACCAGCGCTACATCGACACCTACTGGTCGCGCTTCGAGGGCCGCTACTTCGCCGGCGATGGCGCCAAGAAGGACGACGACGGCGACATCTGGCTGCTCGGCCGGGTCGACGACGTCATGCTCGTCTCGGGCCACAACATCTCGACGACCGAGGTGGAGTCGGCGCTGGTCGGCCACCCGGCCGTCGCGGAGTCCGCGGTCGTCGGCGCCACCGACGCCACCACCGGCCAGGCCATCGTCGCCTTCGTGATCCTGCGCGGCACCGCGACCGCCAGCGAGGAGCTGATCGCCGAGCTGCGCAACCACGTCGGCAAGACGCTCGGTCCGATCGCCAAGCCGAAGCAGATCAAGGTGGTCGCCGAGCTGCCGAAGACCCGTTCCGGCAAGATCATGCGCCGCCTGCTGCGCGACATCGCCGAGGGCCGCGAGGTGGGCGACACCACCACGCTGGCCGACTCCTCGGTGATGAACCTGATCCAGGCCCAGCTGCCGTCGGGCACCGACGAGAGCTGATCCGCAACCGGCAGACGGTTCTTCCGGACACACCGGCCACATCAGGCACACCGGCCACGCCGGCAGGGCCCGCTTCGCGCGCATCGCACGCGGAGCGGGCCCTCGGCGTTCAGCCGGACATCCTCTGCTCCCCCACCTCACCCAGCTCCCGCAGCGTCTCGTACGCGGTCTGGACGAAGCGCCGCCGGACCGACGGGCCGATGGCGCCAGCGCAACCAGCCCCACCTGCGCGGCACGGTTGAACCCGGCGAAAGCGGTGAAGCCGCCCATAGAGCCGGGCAGGGCCGGAATCTTGAACGAGGGCACCCGGCGTCCCCGCCGGTAGCGGTTGGCCGATTCGCGGCTGAAGCCGCACAAGGTGTCGACCAGACCGAACGGTTCACAGACCCGGGCGGCCAGTAGGTCCCCGTAGCCGGCCGCCCGCGCTCTCCAGCACCAGGGCCGAGGAGTCCGGCGCCGAGGCCGGAGTAGCGAACCTGCGTGTCGGCGGTGCCGCGAACCGGGGTGCGGAGACAGGGCGCACAGCAGGTGGGCGGCACTGAGGGTGTCGTACGGGCTGGTGAACCAGTGCGGTACGGCGGCGGGGGCAGGCCTGAGGTGTGGGTGGCGAGGTGGAGGAGGGTGATCGGCCGTTCGTGGCGATAGCCGGGGACGGCTCCCGTGGGCAGGTAGTCGTCGATCGGGTCGTCGTAGCGGACGTCGCCGCGCACGACCGTCTCGGCGAGCAGCAGTGCGGTGAAGGTCTTGGCGGCCGAGCCGAGCTCGAAGCGGGTGTCGGCTCGGATGGTGCGGAGGCCGTCCCGGTCGGCGTAGCCGCAGCAGGCGACGACGCGTTCCCCGCCGGCGATCACGGCGAGGGCGAAGCCCGGGGCGGGTGCGGGGCTGGCGAAGATCGGGCACAGGCGGCGAGCCAGTTCGGAACGGGGAGCCAGGTTCCCCATGTCCGGTCAACCGGCCGCGTCCATACGGATGGGAGTCCTTTCCGCTCGGGTCGAGCATGTTCAAGAATGTTCAAGCACGTTCGAGTGCGATCAGACAGGGATGACTGGAGCGGGATGGCCGAGCAGGCGTGACCGAGCATGGTCGAGCAGCCCATTGAAGAGCGGAAGCTGCGGTTGACGACAGGAACCGCAAGGGCCATCCGCATCCGCTCGAACCAGTCCGAGTCAGGACCGGGCTCCGGAGCCTGCCCGGGTCCAGCCAGGATCGGTCAAGGTCGACCCGTTCCGGCCCGGGTAGGATGTCAACAACGCAACAAGATCCCTCATTGGGATGAAGCAAACGATCTCTTCAGGCGCGCCGGGAAGTCTGGTCGGCACCGCACCACACGTGCATCACCGCACGGTGGGTGCGACCGTTGACCGAAACCCACCTCCAGGAGGTCTCCGCGTGGCCACGCCGCCGACCGAGCGCCGCCGCCAGTTCCTCGGACTGCTCCCGCTGCCGGAGCGGCGCTTCATCACCGAAGCGCTGCGCACCGAGACCGTCGGCGGTGTGTTGCTGCTGCTCGCCGCCGTGGTGGCACTGATCTGGGCGAACGTCTGGCCGCACGCGTACGAGACGGTCAGCGCGTACACCATCGGCCCGTCCTCGCCGCTGCACCTGGACCTGAGCCTGGAGGCGTGGGCCAACGACGGGCTGTTGACGATCTTCTTCTTCGTGGCCGGGATCGAGCTCAAGCGCGAGTTCGTGGCCGGCGAGCTGCGCACCCCGAGGGCGGCGCTGCTGCCGGTGGCGGCGGCGGCCTGCGGGGTGGCGATGCCCGCGATCGTGTACGCGGTCACCAACTCCGGTGCCGGCGGCCATCCGGGCGGCTGGGCGATCCCGACCGCAACCGACATCGCCTTCGCGCTCGGCGTGCTGGCCGTGGTGGGCAGTCATCTGCCGTCCCCCCTGCGCGCGTTCCTGCTCACCCTCGCCGTGGTGGACGACCTGATCGCGATCCTGATCATCGCGATCTTCTACAGCTCGGGCATCAAGTTCTGGGCGCTGGGAGGGGCGCTGGCCGGGCTGGTGCTGTTCTGGTTCCTGCACCGCCGCGGCGTCCACGGCTGGTACCTGTTCGTGCCGCTGGCGTTCGTGATCTGGGCGCTGATGCACGAGAGCGGGGTGCACGCCACCGTCGCCGGTGTGGCCATGGGTCTGATGCTGCGCTGCCACACCGAGGGCGAGGAGGAGCAGTCCCCGGGCGAGCACATCGAGCACCTGGTGCGGCCGCTGTCGGCCGGGTTCGCCGTGCCGGTCTTCGCGCTGTTCGCGGCCGGGGTGACGATCTCCGGTCCGGCGCTGCGTGAGGTGTTCACCCAGGCCACGCCGCTCGGGATCGTCCTCGGCCTGCTGGTCGGCAAGACGGTCGGGGTCTTCTGCGGCACCTGGCTGACCGCCCGGTTCACCCGGGCCGAGCTGAATCCACAGTTGCGGTGGGCCGACCTGTTCGCGGTCTCCACCCTCGCCGGTATCGGCTTCACCGTCTCCCTGCTGATCAGCGAGCTCGCCTTCCCCGAGAGCGAGGCGCTGGCCGACAAGGCCAAGGCCGCGGTCCTGGTCGGCTCGGTGCTCTGCGCCCTGGTCGCCACCGTGCTGCTGAAGCTGCGCAACCGCCACTACCGGCAGCTCTGCGAGGACGAGGACCGGGATTCGGACGGCGACGGGATCCCCGACGTGTACCAACAGATCAGGTGACACGCCGTCCCGAGGCGGCCCCGGAGTGGTGTCTGACTGACCGGTAGGGGCATGATGCTGAGCTGTCGACGCATGTGAATTCTGATTGGAGACCGCCGATGGCCGCAGGAGCCGCAGACCCGTCCGGTAACCAGCGCACCCCACTCGAGGGTGAGCGCTCGTTCGGTCAGCTCTTCGCCGCGGTGACGGCGGACCTGTCGGCGCTGGTCCACGACGAGATCGCGCTCGCCAAGGCGGAGATCCGGACCGAGGTGAAGCGCGGTGTCGGCGCCGGTGTCTCGGTCACCGTCGCCGGCGTGGTGGCGCTGGCCGCCATCCCGATGCTGAGCTTCGCGGCGGCGTACGGGCTGCGCGCGCTGGGCCTGACCCTGGGCTGGTCCTTCCTGATCGTCGGCGGCGTGTACCTGCTGGTGGCGATCACGCTGGGCCTGCTCGCGCTGCGCTCGGTGAAGAAGATCCAGAAGCCGGAGCGGGCCATCGCGGGTGCCCAGGCGACCGCGGACGTGCTGAAGAACGCCCGTCCCCGCCCGGCCACCAAGGAGGAGATCGACCGCGCGCTGGGCCGCATCCCGTAGCCGGGCCGGGACGGGGACGGGCAGGCCGCCCACCACACGGTAGGCGGCCTCCGGTCGAGCGCAGGGGCGCGTAACGGCGGGCGCGATCCGGTAAGTGCCGGGGGCGCGTACTGCCGGTGCTGGGGCGCGTTCCACCGGGGCCAAGGCCGTGTCCCGCGGGTGCCGTGGCCGTGTTCCCGTCCCCGGTATGACAGGCTGCGGGGTATGTCGTTGGACCAGAAGCCCGTGGAGGGCGCGCCCGTTGAGCGGCCGGCACAAGAGCCCGTGGAGTCGCCCAAGGGACCCGAGAAGGTGCCCACGCCAACGCCCGCGCCAACGCCCGCGCCCGCACCGGTACCCGCGCCCGCGCCCGCGCCCGCGCCCGCGTGGAGCGTCCGCTCCGTCGGACCGTGGACCCACCGCGACCTGGCGGCCAACGGCGCGCGCTTCCACATCGCCGAGGCCGGTGACGGTCCGCTGGTGCTGCTGGTGCACGGCTGGCCGCAGTACTGGTGGGCGTGGCGCCACCAGCTCACCGCGCTCGCCGCGGCGGGCTACCGGGCGGTGGCGGTCGACCTGCGCGGCATGGGCGGCAGCGACCGCACGCCGCGCGGCTACGACCCGGGCAACCTGGCGCTGGACATCACCGGCGTGATCCGCTCGCTCGGCGAACGGCGCGCGCACCTGGTCGGCCACGCCACCGGCGGCACGCTCGGCTGGGTCGCCGCCGTGATGCGGCCCTCGGTGATCCAGAGCCTGACCGTGGTGTCCGCCGCGCACCCGCGCCACCTGCGCCGGGCGCTGCTCACCGACCGCCGGCAGATGGCGGCGTTCGAGCACGTGCTGGGCTTCCAGCGGCCGTGGATCCCCGAGCGCCGGCTGGTCGCCGACGACGCCGCCCTGGTCGGCGAATACCTGAACGCCTGGACCGGGCCGAACACGCTGGAGCCGGAGGCGATCCACGCCTACCGGCAGGCGATCCAGGTGCCGAGCACCGCGCACTGCTCGATCGAGCCGTACCGCTGGCTGCTGCGCTCGATGGCCCGTCCGGACGGCATCCAGTTCGCCCGCCGGATGAAGCGGCCGATCACCGCGCCGACCCTGCACGTCCACGGCGCCGCCGACCCGGTACTGCTCGCGCAGACGGCGCTGGGCGCGGGCGAGTACGTGGAGGCGCCGTACCGGTGGCGGCTGCTGCCCGGGGTGGGGCACTTCCCCCACGAGGAGACGCCGGATCAGTTCACGGAGGAACTGCTCAACTGGATCGGCCAGCACAAGGACTGACGGACCGTCGGGTCGATGCTCCGCACACCGCCTGACGTAAATATGACAATCGCATAGACCAGTCGCATCCCTCGGAGGCGGTTACTCCGCACAGCCCACGGGAATCCCTCCCATATGACCTGGATGCCCGAAAGCGATGGAACCCCGCGCCGACGTCGCCGCAGCGGTTCGCAGAGCGTCAACCGCCAGCCCGAATGGCCCTACCAGCCGTACGAGCCGGCCGGACGGTCGCGACGCGGGGGCAGCACACGGCTGGGCATCCCGCGGATCCTCGGCCGCCGGGCCCGCTGGGTGGGCGCACGACTGAGGCGCGAGGCCTGAAGCCCCGCGCCCCGTGGTGAGCACTCCGAACGCTTACCGTCCGAACGCCTGCCGCCCGAACGCCCCGAGCCTGTACGGCTGCCGTCGTACGGCTGCCGTCAGGTCAGCACGGTCGGCGAGACCGCGGTGAACCAGAGCAGCACGAAGGTCGCGATCGTCATCACCGGGACGAGGATCTTGGTCTCGATGTCGTTCCCGGTGCGCTTGATCAGCACGATCTCGTAGCGCTCCTTGTGCGGCCACAGCAGCGGCGCGCCCTGCTTGGTGAGGCAGTCGCCGAGCAGGTGCGCCAGCGTGCCGAGGGCCACCGCGTACGGCAGCCAGCCCGGGGCGCTGGGCATCCAGTTGTTCATGCCCGCGGTGCCGAGCGCCGCCATGCCCATCACGGTGACCCAGGCGGTCGGCCCGTCCCCCGGCGGGTGCAGGCGCAGCGCCCGGATCGCCATGGCGAGCAGGAAGAACGTCAGGCCGAGGGTGAAGTTGCGCCCCAGGAAGGTGATCCCGGCCCAGCTGCCGAGGCCCATCAGGGCCACGAACAGCAGCGAGTGGGTCGCCTTGCGGTGGCCGCCGGAGACCCACGCCACGAACTGGCAGATCACCTTGGAGACCGGGCCGAGGAAGTTGGCAATGGTGCCGTCGTGGTGGTCGAGGTCCGGCAGCAGGGCCGCTCCGGCGCACAGCACCGTGCCCATCAGGATGTCGGCCGGCTGCAGGTGGATGCCCAGCAGCGGGGGCAGGAACGGTGCGGACGCCGCGAACAGCATCGCGCCGCTGACCGCGTGCGAGTGACCCATCATGTCGCTTCTCTGACCTCCCGTCGGGCTCCTCCCGGCCGCGGCCCTGGTGGGCCGAACGGGTGAGCGCGGCCGACGTTATCAGGAGCGACGGACAGCGCGGCGGACAGCGCGTCAGAGGCGATCGGCGGGGCGCCCGAGGCACGCAGGCGCACAGGCCGCGGAGGCGCAGCGATCGGCCCCGCGAAGCCACAGCGATCGGCCCCGGGCCGTCAGAGCGCGCAGCCCTCGGTGTCCACCCGGCCGGTCGCCGTGGCGCCCTGGGTGACGTCGTCCCGGACCTCGGCGGAGGTGAGCACGTACCCGGTGTCGGGGCTGTCCAGCGACTTGGCGAAGACCACGCCGTAGACCTGGCCCTCGGGGGTGAGCAGCGGGCCGCCACTGTTGCCCTGGCGGACCAGCGAGCGCACCGAGTAGACGTCGCGGACCACCTGGCCGCGGTGGTAGATGTCGGGACCGTTGGCCTGGATCCGGCCGCGGATGCGGGCGGGCTGGACGTTGAAGGCGCCGTTCTCCGGGAAGCCGGCGACGATCGCGCTGTCGTTGGTGCGGGCCTCGCCGGCGAAGTTCAGCGGCGGCGCGTTGAGCTTGGGCACGTCCAGGACGGCGATGTCGCGCTGCCAGTCGTAGCGGACCACGGTGGCGTCGTAGAGCTGTCCGGCGCCGGCGATCTGCACGGTCGGCTCGTCCACGCCGCCGACCACGTGGGCGTTGGTCATCACCCGGTGCGGGGCGAAGACGAAGCCGCTGCCCTCCAGCGTCTTGCCGCAGGCGGTGGCGGTGCCGACCACCTTCACCAGGCTCTGCTTGGCCTTCTGGACGGCCGGGCTGTTGGCCAGGGCCGGGTCCGGGGCCTCGACCTCGGTGATCCGCTCCGCCTCGAAGGGGTTGAACACCTGCGGGAAGCCGTTGCGGGCCAGTTCCTTGGAGAAGTCGGAGAACCAGTTCGGCGCGTCCGAGGGCAGCGTGTCCTGGACGGCTCCGAGCACCTTGGAGGTGCGGACCTGCTTGGAGACGGTCGGCAGCGAGGTGCCGGCCAGCGCCGCCCCGATCAGCCACGCCACCAGCAGCATCGAGACCACGTTGACCAGCGAGCCGCCGATCGCGTCCAGGGTCTTCACCCGGCCCTGGCCGATCCGGCCGCGCAGCTTCCAGCCGAAATGCGTGGTGACCGCCTGGCCGACCGCAGCCAGCACGATCACCACCACCACGGCGACCACCGAGGCGGTGGTCCCCGGGCCGATGTGGCGCAGCAGCAGTGGCAGCAGTTGCACCGCGATCAGGCCACCGCCGAGGAAGCCGATCACGGACAGCACGCCGACCACGAATCCCTGCCGGTAGCCGGAGACGGCGAAGCCCAGCGCGGCGGCGATCAGCAGCAGATCCAGGACGTTCACCCGGATACCCTCCCACGTCCCGCCGGTCGGGGGACACAGCCCGACGCCGGTCGCCCGCTCGGGCCACCCCGGCGCGCGGACCCGCGGCGGACTTGCGACGGTCTGAGCAGTCGGGGCATCCGTGCGGGACCGAAGTGGCAGGAGCGGCTGAAGTGGCCATGTGGGAAGCGCCCGTGCAGGCGGACACCGAGTTCCTTCCGGCGCTGGACATCCCCGCGCCGGCAACCCAACGGCGCTGGACGGTGCTGCTGCGGCTGCTGCTGCTGATCCCGCAGTTCATCGTGCTGTGGGTGCTGTCGATCGTCGCGCTGGTCGTGGTGGTGATCGGCTGGTTCGGCGCCCTGTTCATGGGACGGCTGCCGGACTTCGCGGCCGGCTTCCTGCGCGGGTACCTGGAGTACGAGACCCGGGTCTACGCCTACCTGATGCTCACCGTCGACAGCTATCCGCCGTTCAGCTTCGAGGCGCCCGAGCACCCGGTCCGGGTCGAGGTGCGGCCGGGCCCGCTGAACCGGCTGGCGGTGTTCTTCCGCCTGATCCTGGCCATCCCGGCCGGCGTGGTGCAGTACGTGCTGCTGGCGGGCTGGTGGGCGGTGGCGCTGATCAACTGGCTGGTGGTGCTGATCCTCGGGCGGATGCCGGAGCCCCTGTTCGAGGCGACGGCGGCGATCCTGCGCTTCCGGATGCGGTTCGAGGCGTACATGCTGCTGCTGACCTCCGCGTACCCGAAGCGGCTCTTCGGCGAACCGCCCGGCGCCGGCGCGGTGGAGCAGCCGCCTCCCGCTCCCCCCGCGCCTCCCGCTCCCCCGGCAGCCGCGGCTCCGGCCGCCGCCCCGGAGCCCGCCCCCGCTCCCGCCCCGGCCCCCGGGACTCCTCCGGCGGGTGCGTGGCCGCCCGCCCCACCGGTCGGTGCCCTCGGGCAGCCCGGCCTGGTGAAGCAGCCCGGCACGGCGACCCGCCCGCTGGTCCTGAGCAGCGCCGGGAAGGCCCTGCTGATCATCTACATCGTGCTGGGCGTCGCCTCGTCGGTGGTCTCCTCGATCACCAACTCCGGCGACCACGACACCACCTACGGCCAGCACCTGGTCCATCCGGTGCCCGCCGGGGTCAGTCCCGTCCCCGGGCGAGACTGATCGCCTCCTCGGAGAGCTCCACCGTGCGGCGGGTGTCCCACGGCCGTTCCAGTCCGCTGTAGTGCAGCACCCGGTCGATCACCCCGGCGGTGAACCCCCACACCAGACGGCCCGCCACCTCGAAGCCTGGCCCGGCGTACCCGGAGGGGTGCCGCACCCGGGCCCGGTTGGCCGGGTCGGTCAGCTCGGTCAGCGGCACCCGGAACACGGCTCCGGTCTCGGCCGGATCCACCGGCATCACCGGCGACTCCTCGCGCCACCACCCCAGCACCGGCGTGACCACGAACCCGCTCACCGGGATGTACAGCCGCGGCAGGGTGGCGAAGATCTGCACGCCGGACGGATCCAGGCCGGTCTCCTCGCGCGCCTCGCGCAGCGCCGCCGCCACCGGCCCGCTGCCGGCCGGGTCGCCGTCCTCCGGGTCCAGCGCGCCGCCCGGGAAGGACGGCTGGCCGGCATGCGAACGCAGCGACCGCGCCCGCTCGATCAGCAGCAGGTCCGGGCCGTATTCCCCCTCGCCGAAGAGCATCAGCACCGCCGACGGGCGCCCGCCCTCCGCCGGTGGCAGGAAGCGGCTCAACTGCTCGGGCAGCACGCTCTCCGCCGCCTGCCGCACCGGCAGCAGCCACGGGGGCAGTCCGTCCCGCTCGATCGCGACCGTCATTCGGCCACCGCCAGGTCCGCGACCTCGCCGCCGTGCGCCGCGGCCTCGGCCAGGGCCGCCGCCTCCCCGGGGAAGTCCGCCGGCGGACGCAGCCGCTGACCGGGCTTCCCGGCCAGCTCGTACTTGAGCAGCTTCGCCGCCTTCTCCGGGTCCTTCTCGCCCGTGCCGTACGCGGGGCAGAGCGAGGCGACCGCGCAGGCGCCGCAGGCCGGCTTCTGCGAATGGCAGACGCGGCGGCCGTGGAAGACCACCCGGTGCGAGAGCATCGTCCACTCCGACTTCGGGAAGATCGCGGCGACGGCCGCCTCGACCTTCTCCGGGTCGTCCTCCGCCGTCCAGCCGAATCGGCGGGCGAGCCGCCCGAAGTGGGTGTCCACGGTGATCCCCGGGACACCGAAGGCGTTCCCGAGCACCACGTTGGCGGTCTTGCGGCCGACGCCCGGCAGCGTCACCAGGTCCTCCAGCCGGCCGGGGACCTCGCCGCCGAAGTCGTCCCGCAGCGCGGCGGACAGGCCCAGCAGCGCCTTCGCCTTGTTCCGGAAGAACCCGGTCGGCCGGATCAGCTCCTCCAGCTCCTCCGGCACCGCCGCCGCCATGTCCTCCGGCGTCGGGTACTTCGCGAACAGCGCCGGCGTCGTCTGGTTCACCCGCAGGTCCGTGGTCTGCGCCGACAGCACCGTGGCCACCAGCAGCTGGAACGGGTTGTCGAAGTCCAGCTCGGGATGCGCGTACGGATACAGCTCCGCCAGCTCCCGGTTGATCTTCCGCGCCCGCCGCACCATCCCCAGATGGGTCTCCGGCTTCCTCGGCTTCGCCTTCGGCGCCGCCACCTTCCGGACCTTGCTCTCAGCCATGTCCGAAGGCTACGCCGAACCGCCGCACCCCCGGCACCGATTCCCGCCGAACCTGCCCTGCGGGGAGCGGGCGTTCGGGGGCCGAAAGGGCCTTGAGGCCGCTGAAGAGGAAGGTGCCGGTGAGCCCCGAAGGCTACGCCGAACCGCCGCACCCCCGGCACCGATTCCGACCGAACCCGCACCGCGCGGGGCAGGCGATCAGGAGCGGAAGCTACGCCGAACCCCCGCATCCCCGGCACCGACCCCGGCCCAACCAGCCCCGCGCGGGGCGGGCGATCAGGGGTGGAAGAGGGCGTTGAGGTCGCCGAAGGGGAGGGCGTTGTCGAGGGTGGTGTGGTGGCCGGTGGCGAGGAGTTCGGCGGCGGCGTTGCGGGTGGCGGTGTAGGCGGCCTGGGCGAGGGCGGTGCCGAGGCTGATGCGGCGGACGCCGGTGGCGGCGAGGGCGGGGACGGTCGGGCCGCCGGGGACGGCCATGGCGTTGACCGGGAGGGGTGAACGCGCGCAGAGGGCGGTGAGGAGGTCGAGGTCGAGCAGGCCGCGGACGAAGATCCCGTCGGCGCCCGCTTCGGCGTAGGCGTCCGCGCGGCGCAGGGTCTCGTCGAGTCGGCCGGACTCCTCGCCGATGCCGAAGAGGAAGACGTCGGTGCGGGCGTTGAGCAGCAGCTCCGGCAGGCCGGCCGCGGCAGCGGCCTCGCGGGCGGCGCGCAGCCGGGCGGCCTGTGCGGCCGGGGTGAAGAGCGGGCCGCCGACGGCGGTGGAGTCCTCCAGGTTGACGCCGACCGCGCCGGCGCCGACCATCGCGCGGACGGTGGCGGCGACGTCCGCCGGGTCCGGGCCGTAGCCGCCTTCGATGTCGACGGTGACGGGGAGGGGGACGGCGGCCACGATCCGGCGGGCCGCCTCGACGGCGTCCGTACGGCCGAGGGTCTGGCCGTCGCCGAGGCCGTGCGACCAGGAGACGCCGCCGCTGGTGGTGGCGATGGCGGCGGCCCCGGCGGCGGCGACCACCGCGGCGCTGCCGGCGTCCCAGGCGTTGGGGAGGACGAGGAGGGGGCCGGCGCTCAGGTCGCGCAGCCGCTGGGCCTTGGCGCGGGTGGAGGCGGTGACGCCGGTCGTGACGGCGGTCGTGGTGCCCGGGGCGGCGGGGTCGGGGAGGATGAGGGTGCTGTCGACGGGCACGGGGATCACCGTTCCTGGGGCTGGGTGGTGGGCGGTGGTCCCCGCCCGGTGGGAAGCGTGCCGGGCCCGCCGGGGTGGGGGTACTGATTCGGCTCTGCCTGAATCCATCGCCGGTCCACCGCATGGATCCACCGCCCGTCCAGCGCCGGAGGCGGGCGGGACACACGGTCCGGTGGCGGGTTCACGCCACCGCGGCTGGTGCTGTCCGGACGGCCCGGATAGGTGCGAATGGCCCCATATCCGGCCCCGTTGCCGACCCCCTCCTCATATGATCGGAGCGACATGCGTCATCCTTGGTGATGAAAAGCACTGCCCAGACACCAGCAGGAGGAAGCTCGTGGACGACGTTCTGCGGCGCGCCGCGCTCTTCGCGGCTCTCGACGACGACCAGGCTGCCGAGCTCCGCGCTTCCATGACCGAGGTGACGCTCGCCCGCGGTGAGTCGCTGTTCCACGAGGGCGACCCGGGCGATCGGCTGTACGTGGTGGTCGAGGGCAAGGTCAAGCTGCACCGCGCCTCGCCGGACGGCCGCGAGAACATGCTGGCCGTACTCGGCCCCAGCGAAATGATCGGCGAGCTGTCGCTGTTCGACCCGGGCCCGCGCACCGCCACCGCCACCGCGCTGACCGAGTGCAAGCTGCTCGGCCTCGGCCACGGCGACCTGCTGCCGCTGCTGCACGCCCGCCCCGAGGTGTCGATCGCGCTGCTGCGCGCCATCGCCCGCCGCCTGCGCCGGACCAACGACGTGATGTCCGACCTCGTCTTCTCCGACGTGCCGGGCCGCGTCGCCAAGGCGCTGCTGGACCTGTCGCGCCGCTTCGGCGTGCAGTCCGACGAGGGCATCCACGTCGCCCACGACCTCACCCAGGAGGAGCTGGCCCAGCTGGTCGGCGCCTCCCGCGAGACGGTCAACAAGGCGCTCGCCGACTTCGCCGGCCGCGGCTGGCTGAAGCTGGAGGCCCGGGCGGTGGTCCTGATGGACGTCGAGCGGCTCTCCCGCCGTTCCCGGTAGTCGCGACAGCCGCGCAGCCGAGCACACGATCAGGGGCGCGGGGACCGCGCGAACGGCCAGGCACCGAGCGGTGCGGTGGCCGGTCGCACGGTCCCCGCGCCCCTGTCGTTCTGTGCAGACGGGGACAAGGACGAGGACGAGCCCGTACGCCGCAGGGCCGCGGACGGGCCCGCCGGTCAGATGAGGCCGTGGTCCTCGAGGTAGCTGAGCTGCGCGCGGACCGACAGTTCGGCGGCGGGCCACAGGGAGCGGTCCACGTCCGCGTACACCCGGGCGACCACCTGCTCCGCGGTACGGCAGCCGGCCTCGACGGCGGTCTCCACCTGGGCGAGGCGGGAGGCGCGGTGGGCCAGGTAGTAGTCGACCGCGCCGAGCGCGTCGGCGAGGACCGGGCCGTGGCCGGGCAGGACGGTGCGGACGCCGTGGTCGGAGGCCATGGTGTGCAGGCGGCGCAGCGAGTCGAGGTAGTCGCCGAGGCGGCCGTCGGGGTGGGCGACCATCGTGGTGCCGCGGCCGAGGACGGTGTCGCCGGTGAGCACGGCGCCGTCGGCGGGCAGGTGGAAGGTCAGCGAGTCGGCGGTATGGCCCGGGGTGCCGATCACGCGGATCTCCAGGCCGCCGACCTCGATCCGCTGACCGCCGTGCAGACCCTCGTCGCCGAGGCGGTGGGCCGGGTCCAGGGCGCGGACCCGGGTGCCGGTGAGTTCGGCGAAGCGGGCGGCGCCCTCGGCGTGGTCGTGGTGGCCGTGGGTGAGCAGGGTGAGCGCGACGCGCTTGCCCTGCTGTTCGGCGGCCTGGACCACCCGACGCAGGTGTCCTTCGTCCAGCGGGCCGGGGTCGATCACCACGGCCAGGTCGGAGTCGGGTTCCGAGAGCAGCCAGGTGTTGGTGCCGTCCAGCGTCATCGGTGACGGGTTGGGCGCCAGCACGCAGAGCGCTCGCGGGGTGGCGACCCCGCCGACCGTGTCGGCGGGGTCGCCGGGCAGCAGACTCGTCACGAGCCGTCCGTCTCGGTGCGGCCGAGTGCCCGCAGGGGGAGTGCGCGCACCAGGGGGCGCACGGTGGGGTCGGCGGAGATCACCGGCGAGTCGCAGGCGGTCACGCGGGGCTGGAGGCTGCGGGCGGGCAGGCTGGGTGCCGTCCGGCGAGCCACGTCGTTGTGGATCATCGGCCGTTCGTCCTTCCGTGTCGGCTGGGCTGCTTCGTCAGCCCATCAGATCTTCTTCGTCCCATCGGAATCCCATGGAGATCCGCATCCCCTGGAGATCCGATCGGAGTCCCGTCGGATCAGGTGATCAGACGGGAAACTCTCCGTCGATGGTCAGCTCGTCATACCCCGACCATCGCACCGTCATACGATCACCCGCCACCTCGGCCTTGCCGAGGACCGGGCGGACGGTCCGCTCCGCCGCCGCGGCCAGTGCCTCGGCCGCCGAGCGGGCCGGCAGCAGCTCGCGCAGCACCGTGACGGTGGGCGGCATCATCCCGTACCGGCCCTCGGCGTGACCGGCCACCGCCTCGGCCGGGGACAGCCAGGCGACCCGGTCGGCCTCGCCGACCTCCAGGGCCGCCGACTGGCCGGACGGCATCGCGGCGACGAAGAACCAGGTGTCGAACCGGCGCTCCTCGAAGGCGGGGGTGATCCAGCGGGCCCAGGCGCCCAGCAGGTCGCTGCGCAGCACCAGGCCGTGCTTGGCGAGGAACTCGGCGAAGGAGAGTTCGCGGGCCTCCAGGGCGGCCCGCTCGGCGGTCCAGTCCCGGGCCTCGGCCACGGTCCGCTCGTCGGGGCCGGCCAGCAGGACGCCGGCCTCCTCGAAGGTCTCGCGGACCGCCGCGCACACCACCGCCTGCGCGGTGCGGGCGTCGGTCCCCAGCCGCTCGCCCCACTCGGCGGGCGTCGGTCCGGCCCAGCCGGGCGCGGCCTCGGCGTCCCGGGAGTCGACCCCGCCGCCGGGGTAGGCGTACATCCCGCCGGCGAACGCCATCGAGGTGCGGCGGCGCAGCAGGTACGCCTGCGGCCCGTCGGCGCCGTCCCGCAGCAGGACCACGGTGGCCGAG
This sequence comes from Kitasatospora cinereorecta, assembly GCF_024172095.1. GTDB lineage: Bacteria > Actinomycetota > Actinomycetes > Streptomycetales > Streptomycetaceae > Kitasatospora > Kitasatospora cinereorecta. The sequence goes on from NZ_JAMZDX010000006.1 coordinate 222,144, forward strand.
GGCTTGGGTTCGGGCGGGGTCAGCTCGCCCGCCGCGACGGCCCTGATCCGGGCAGGCCAACCGGGCGGCATCGGGAGCGACGGTGCTCTCTGGTCCATGCCCGGATGCTAAGCGCCCGGGGGCGCATGGTGGAAGAGCAGCCCTCCACCTGCGCCCCCGGGGACGGGAACGGCCCGTCGGGGCCGAACGCCGAGGTCAGTCGCGGACGCGGACCTGGATCTCGACCTCGACCGGGGCGTCCAGCGGCAGCACCGCGACGCCGACGGCGCTGCGCGCGTGCACGCCGGCCTCGCCCAGCACCTGGCCGAGCAGCTCGCTGGTGCCGTTGACCACGCCGGGCTGGCCGGTGAAGTCGGGGGCGGAGGCGACGAAGCCGACCACCTTCACGACCTGCTCGATCCGGTCCAGGTCGCCGATCACGGACTTCACCGCGGCCAGTGCGTTCAGCGCACAGATCTGCGCCAGCTGCTTGGCCTCCTCGGCGGTCACCTCGGCGCCGACCTTGCCGGTGCTGGGCAGCTTGCCCGCCACCATCGGCAGCTGGCCGGAGGTCAGCACGTACTCGCCGGAGCGGACGGCCGGCACGTAGGCGGCGACCGGCGGCGCCACCTCGGGGAGGGTCAGGCCGAGCTCGGCGAGCTTCTCCTCAACCTTGCTCATGTCAGCCCTTCTCCCGCTTCAGGTACGCGACGAGCTGCTCGGGGTTGTTCGGGCCCGGCACGACCTGGACGAGCTCCCAGCCGTCCTCGCCCCAGGTGTCCAGGATCTGCTTGGTGGCGTGCACGAGGAGCGGCACGGTGACGTATTCCCACTTGGTCATGGGGGTGACTCTAGCCCGCCCGCCCGGTGTGAGGTGGGACACAAAGGGGGCATGATTGCCCGCGGCCGCCCGGATGGTCCCGGCATCCGCGCCGCTCGCTGGTTACGCTCGCCGTGAGGGCACCGCTCGGTGCCGGTCGACGACGGACGGAGACGGAGCGTGGCGAGCACCGGCGGCCCGGCAGCGCCGAGGGACCCGGACTGGGAGGGCGTCAGGCTGCACGTCGTCACCGGCAAGGGCGGCACCGGGAAGACCACGCTGGCCGCCGCCCTGGCCCTGGCGCTGGCCGCCGAGGGCCGCCGGACGCTGCTGATCGAGGTCGAGGGGCGGCAGGGGATCGCCGAGCTCTTCGGCATCTCGGCGCTGCCGTACGAGGAGCGGAAGATCGCCGGCGTGACCCCCGCGCAGCTGGGCCTGCCCGGCCGGGCGCCGGGCGAGGTGCACGCGTTGGCGATCGACACCGAGCTGGCGCTGCTCGAGTACCTGGAGATGTTCTACAAGCTCGGCCGGGCCGGGAAGGCCCTGCAGAAGGTCGGGTTCGTCGACTTCGCGACCACCGTCGCGCCTGGGGTGCGGGACGTGCTGCTGACCGGGAAGGCCTGCGAGGCGGCCCGTCGCAAGGGTCCCGACGGCCGTCCGCTGTACGACGCGGTGGTGATGGACGCTCCGCCGACCGGTCGGATCACCCGCTTCCTCAACGTCAACGCGGAGGTGGCCGGGCTGGCCCGGATCGGCCCGATCCACAGCCAGGCGCAGGCCGTGATGCGGGTGCTGAAGGCGCCCGAGACGGCGGTCCACTTCGTCACGCTGCTGGAGGAGATGCCGGTGCAGGAGACGGTGGACGGCATCGCCGAGCTGCGCGAGGCGAAGCTGCCGGTCGGCGGGGTGCTGGTCAACATGGTCCGGCCGCCGGTGCTGGACGCCGCCGCGGTGGCGGCCGTCGACGGCGACCACCGCGAGGAGGTGGCGCTGGCCCTGGCCGAGGCCGGCCTCGGCGGGCGGGCACGCAAGCCGGAGACCGTCCGCGCGCACATCGAGCCGCTGCTCGGCCCGCTGCTGGAGCAGGCCAGGGAGCACAGCGAGCGGGTCGAGCTGGAGCGGTCCCAGCGGGCGGACCTGCAGCAACTGCGGCTGCCCACGTACGAGCTGCCGCTGCTCGGCGAGGGCGTGGACCTCGGCGGCCTGTACCGGCTGGCGGCGGAGCTCAAGCGGCAGGGGGCGGCATGACGACGCGGACGGCACCGACCCGGACCACCCCCCGCGTGGGCACCCGGCTGGAGATCGACACGCTGATCGAGGACCCGGAGACCCGGATCGTGGTCTGCTGCGGCTCCGGCGGCGTCGGCAAGACCACCACCGCGGCGGCGATCGGACTGCGGGCCGCCGAACGCGGCCGCAAGGTCGTGGTGCTGACCATCGACCCGGCCCGCCGGCTGGCCCAGTCGATGGGCCTGACCGAGCTCGACAACACCCCGCGCGTGGTCAAGGGCGTCCGCGGCGACGGTGAACTGCAGGCCATGATGCTCGACATGAAGCGGACCTTCGACGAGGTCGTGCTGGCCCACGCCGAGCCCGAACGGGCCAAGGCGATCATGGAGAACCCGTTCTACCAGTCCCTGTCGGCCGGCTTCGCGGGCACCCAGGAGTACATGGCGATGGAGAAGCTCGGCCAGCTGCGCGCCGAGGACCACTGGGACCTGATCGTCGTCGACACCCCGCCCTCGCGCTCCGCCCTGGACTTCCTGGACGCCCCCAGCCGGCTCGGCTCTTTCCTGGACGGGAAGGTGATCCGGCTGCTCACCGCGCCCGCCAAGGTCGGCGGCCGGTCGGCGATGAAGTTCCTGAACGCGGGCATGGGCCTGATCACCGGCACCCTGGGCAAGATCTTCGGTGCCCAACTGCTCACCGACGTACAGACCTTCGTCTCGGCGATGGACTCGATGTTCGGCGGCTTCCGTGAGCGCGCCGACCGCACGTACGAACTGCTGAAGGCCCCCGGCACGGCGTTCCTGGTGGTCGCCGCGCCCGAACGGGACGCGCTGCGCGAGGCGGCGTACTTCGTCGACCGGCTCGCCGCCGACCACATGCCGCTGGCCGGCCTGGTGCTCAACCGGGTCCACACCACCGGGGCGCCGCAGCTCACCGCCGAGCGGGCACTGGCCGCGGCCGAGGCCCTGGAGGAGAACGGGTCGCCGACCTCCTCGGCGGCCGCCGAGACCGTGGCCGCCGGACTGCTGCGACTGCACGCCGAGCGGGTGCAGATCATGAACCGCGAGCGGCGCACCCGGGACCGGTTCGTCTCGGTCTATCCGGACGTACCCATCGTCGAGGTGGCCGCGCTGCCCGGGGACGTCCACGACCTGGACGGCCTGCGGACGGTGGGCGATCGCCTCGGCTCCGCTGTCGACTGACCGTCAGACCACCCACGGGTCACGGTCACCGGCCTACCCCCCTCGGTCGGCCGGTGCGCCTGCGTCCGGATGAGCTGTCGACGGAGTCGTTGTCGTGCGGTCAGCCCGCCTGGGCGTAGTCCCGCAGGACCACCCCGGTGGCCAGCGACTCCTCGTACTCCATGCGCGCGGTCTCCAGGAGCCGGCGCCACGAGAGCACCGTCGGACGCCGCCGCAGCAGCGCCCTGCGCTCGCGCTCGGTCATCCCGCCCCAGACACCGAACTCGACGCGGTTGTCCAGCGCGTCCGCCAGGCACTCGGTGCGAACGGGGCACCCGCTGCACACCGCCTTGGCGCGGTTCTGGGCCGCCCCCTGAACAAACAATTCATCCGGATCGCTCGTGCGGCAGGCCGCCTGCGCGCTCCAGTCATCCACCCAGCCCATGCCGGCGCCGTCCTCTCCCGAATCGGGGCTCCCCCACGGCGGCAACGGCATATTCACCGCTGCCAGTTGAGGACGTTACGGAAGAACGGGACGACGCAACAGCCCCTACGGGCTCAATCTGAAATGACCCGATCGGACTATGGGTACCCGACAGCTCACTCGTTGGAGTGATCGCAGGTCGCAGGCCTTGTCAGACAGCCTGAATGCACTTTTCGTCACGCTGTGCGACGACAGCAGCTCACGCACTCGCGGCAATGCCCTACAAATAGATCCAAATCGGGCAAAGCTCATCACTCACAAGAGTGATGATGATGCACAGAGCGAAGCTGTCGCGAACCTGTGACAAGCGTAGGCGAACACCTGCCCCCCTGTACGGGAATCGGCGACGTAGGGTTCTCTCCATGGCTTCTCAGCGATCCACGGGTAACCCGCTCGACAAGGCAGGCCTCGGCATCAAGCTCCTCGGCAGCGCAGTGCTGGCCGGAGTCCTGGTCGCCGGCATGGCGCTGCCCGCCGTCGGCGCGCTCGGGCTCACGGCCAAGGACACCGCCGACAGCTTCGACAACATCCCGGACGACTTCAAGCAGCCCACCCTCTCCCAGGCGTCGATGATCTACGACTCCAAGGGCGGGCTGATCGCCAAGGTGTACGACCGCGACCGGACCATCCTCACCCAGGAGCAGATGGCGCCGATCATGCGCCAGGCCCAGGTGGACATCGAGGACAACCGGTTCTACGAGCACGGCGCGGTCGACCTCAAGGGCGTACTGCGCGCGGCCACCAAGAACGCCGAGGCCGGCTCCACCACCCAGGGCGCCTCCACCCTCACCCAGCAGTACGTGAAGAACGTCTTCGTCGAGCAGGCCGGCGACGACCAGCAGGCCTTCCTGGAAGCGACCAAGAAGAGCATGGGTCGCAAGATCCAGGAGCTGAAGTACGCCATCAAGCTGGAGGAGGACCTGACCAAGGATCAGATCCTCACCAACTACCTGAACATCACCTTCTACGGCCACCAGGCGTACGGCGTCGAGGCCGCAGCCAACCGCTACTTCAGCAAGAGCGCCAAGGACCTCACCATCCCCGAGGCCGCCATGCTGGCCGGCCTGGTCCAGAACCCCTCGGCCTACGACCCGATCACCCACCCGCAGGCCGCCCAGGCGCGCCGCAACACGGTGATCAACAAGCTGCTGGAGTACAAGCACATCTCGCCGGACGAGGCCAAGGCCGCGCTCGCCGCGCCGCTCGGCATCAAGTACCGCGAGCCGCAGAACGGCTGCATCACCGCGCAGAACGGCATGGGCTTCTTCTGCGCCTACGTCAGCCGGGTGATCAAGCAGGACCCCGCCTTCGGCAAGACCACCGCCGACCGGCAGAAGCTGTGGAGCCAGGGCGGCCTGAAGATCTACACCACGCTCGACCCGGACAAGCAGGCCGCCGCCAACAACGCCGTGACCAAGAAGGTCAACGTCACCGACTCGGTGTCGGCCGCCGCCACCATGGTCAAGCCCGGCACCGGCGAGATCCTCGCGATGGCCCAGACCCGCCCGTACGGCCTGGACAGCACCAAGAACCAGACCACGCTCAACCTGAACGTCGACTCCAACATGGGCGGCGGCAACGGCTTCTCCCCCGGCTCGACCTTCAAGCCGATCCTGGCCGCGGCCGCGCTGGAGTCCGGCCTGCCGATCACCCAGCAGTACCCCTCGCCCAACAAGATGGACTACCCCAAGATGTCCACCTGCGAGGGCAGCTGGAACGAGAAGGGCGTCTCCGTCCAGAACGAGTCCGCCTCCGAGGTCGGCCCGTTCGACCTCAAGGACGCCATGGCGAAGTCGGTCAACACCTACTTCGTGCAGATGGAGCAGGAAGTCGGCCTCTGCCCGATGAAGCAGATGGCCAACAAGCTCGGCATCAAGAACCTCGCCAACGGCACCCCGATCAAGCAGGTCCCCTCCATGGTGCTCGGCACCCAGGAGGTCAGCCCGCTGACCATGGCCAGCGCCTACGCCGCCTTCGCCGCCCGCGGCCTCTACTGCAACCCGATCGCGATCACCTCGGTGGTCAACGCGGACGGCAAGAAGCTCGAGGTCCCGAAGGCCAACTGCGCCCAGGCGATGTCCCAGACCACCGCCGACGGCATCAACACCCTGCTCCTCGGCGTGACCGAGAAGGGCACCGGCTCCTCCCTCGGCCTCGACGACGGCCGCCAGATCGCCGGCAAGACCGGTACCACCGACAACCGGTACGCCGCCTGGTTCACCGGCTACACCCCCGAGCTCGCCACCTCCGTCTGGCTCGGCGGCCCGACCGGCAACGTGTCGATGAAGAACATCCGCATCGGCGGCCGCTACTTCGACTCCGTCTTCGGCGCCACCGGCCCCGGCCCGATCTGGCAGCAGGCCATGAACGACGCGCTCGACGGCACGCCCCGGACCAGCTTCCAGACCGTGAACATCCCCGTCCCGACCCCGACCGCCCCGCCCACCGACCCCAGCCAGCCCTCCGGCGACAACGCCGCCGGCGGCAACAACAACGCCGGCGGCCTGATCAACGGCGGCTTCACCTTCCCGCCCGGCTGGACCACCGGCGGCAACGGGAACGGCGGCAAGCCGGGCCACCGGTAGTCACGCAGTGAATGCCGAAGGGCGCGGGGTCGACGACCCCGCGCCCTTCGGCATTTCGGTCTTCCAGTCGCTCGCCAGGCGTTCAGGCGTTCCGGTGCGCTTCTCTCAGCCGGTCAGCGCGGTCTTCACCGCGGCAGCCACCCGGCCGCCGTCGGCCAGACCCTCCACCTTCGGCTTGACCAGCTTCATCACCGCGCCCATCGCCTGCGGGCCCGACGCGCCGCTCTCGGCCACCGCCGCCGCGACGATCGCCGCCAGCTCCTCGTCGGAGAGTTGCTTCGGCAGGTAGCCGGTGAGGATGTCGCCCTCGGCGCGCTCCTGGGCCGCCGACTCGGCGCGACCGGCGTTCTCGAACGCCTCCGCGGCCTCACGGCGCTTCTTCTCCTCCTTCGCGATCACCTTCTGCACCTCGGCGTCGGACAGGTCGCGCTTGACCTTGCCCGCCACCTCCTGGCTGGTGATCGCGGCCAGCGTCAGCCGGAGGGTGGACGCGCGCAGCTCGTCCCGTGTCTTGATCGCAGCCGTGAGGTCCTCCTGCAGCTGCTCCTTGAGCGTCGTCATGCCTTCATCTTCGCAGGCCGGATGCACAGCCGCCCACGAATATCCGCTCCAGCCGGGTCCCGCCCCCGTCGAGGACGCGAGGCGCCCGGCCCGGACGGGTCCGGCGTATCCGACCGATCCGACCGATCCGGCGGACACCGCCGATCGTCCGCTGCCAGGATGACGCCATGTCACTCCACGGCACCGACGCGTACGGCACCTCCCTGGGCGGCCTCCCCCCGCTGGTGGCCCGCGCCGTCCGCGCGGCCCGGGAGGACGGGTTCCCGAACTCCTGCCGCCCCGAGCAGGGCCGCCTGCTGCACACCCTCGCGGGCGGCGCCGGGGCACTCCGCTCGCGCTCCGCGGGGGCGCGCTCCGCAGAGGCACGCTCCACGGGGGCGCTCGGCCGGATCGGCGAGAGCGGCACCGGGTACGGCGTCGGGCTGGCCTGGCTGGCCGCAGGCGCCCCCGCCGGCGTCGAGCTGATCAGCGTCGAACGCGAACCCGCCCGCGCCGCGGCCGCCGCCGCGCTGCTGGCGGACGTCCCCGGGGCCCGGGTGCTGACCGCCGACTGGACCGAGCTCTACCGGCACGCCCCGTACGACCTGCTGGTCCTCGACGGCGGCGGTCAGGCCAAGGGCAACGGCACCGCCGACCCCGAACGCCTCCTCGTCCCCGGCGGCGTCCTCGTCGTGGACGACTTCACCCCGTCCCCCGACTGGCCGCCCACCCACGACGGCCGACCCGACGACGCCCGACTGCACTGGCTGCTCCACCCCGCCCTGAACGCCGTGGAGATCCCCCTCGCCGCCAACCTCTCCGCCATCGTCGCAGTGCGCAAGCATCAGCCCTGACCGGCCCGTTCACGGGCCCGTACGCCGTCTGAGAGCATGGACCGATGCGCCCCCTGTACTCCGTCCCGCTCGGTATCGCCGCTGTCGGCGCCGCCTGTCTCGCCTACTCCGCCGGGTACGAGGTCCACTCGTTCCGACTCCGCCGCGTGGAGGTGCCGATCCTCCCCACCGGCGCCCGTCCGATCAGGGTGCTGCAGGTCTCCGACATCCACATGGTGACCGGCCAGGCCAAGAAGCAGCGCTGGCTCCAGAGCCTCGCCGGCCTCAACCCCGACCTGGTCGTGAACACCGGCGACAACCTCTCCGACCCGCTCGGCGTCCCCGCCACCCTCGACGCGCTCGGACCGCTGATGGAGTTCCCCGGCGTCTACGTCTTCGGCTCCAACGACTACTACGGGCCGGCCCGCAAGAGCCCCACCCGCTACCTCTCCGCCCTGCGCAGCGGTGTCCACGGCCTCAACAACCCCGACGGCACCGGCCGCCGCGGCATCACCGGCGCCGTCCACAACCCCTGGCAGAAGCTCCGCGACGGCTTCGACGCCGCCGGCTGGCTCAACCTGAACAACGCCCGCGGCCGCCTCACCCTCGCCGGCCTCGACGTCGAGTTCACCGGGCTGGACGACCCGCACATCCGCCACGACCGCTACGCCGAGGTCGCCGGCGGCCCGTCCCCCGATGCCGACCTGTCGCTGGCCGTCGTCCACGCCCCGTACCTGCGGGTCCTGGACGCCTTCACCGCCGACCGCTACCCCCTCGTCCTCGCCGGCCACACCCACGGCGGACAGCTCTGCATCCCCTTCTACGGCGCCCTGGTCACCAACTGCGACCTCGACACCGACCGGGTCAAGGGCCTCTCCACCCACCAGGCCGGCGGAAACCGCTCCTACCTGCACGTCTCCGCAGGCTGCGGCACCAACCGCTACACCCCCGTCCGCTTCGCCTGCCCGCCCGAGGCCACCCTCCTCACCCTCACCCCGCGACCCCGCTGACCAGGCCCGACGCCCCGACCCGAATCGGATTTCGTCTCTCGGCGCACCTCCTGTAGAGTTCTACTCGTTGCGCCGGAGACGGAAGGCAACAAAGCAGGACCGGGGTATAGCGCAGCTTGGTAGCGCGCTTCGTTCGGGACGAAGAGGCCGTGGGTTCAAATCCCGCTACCCCGACTTCGTAAGTGCAGGTAAGGGCCCTGCCGGAGAAATCCGGTAGGGCCCTTCCTCGTACTGCGTGTCTATCTGAGTGACTACGCCTCAGGTGAGTGCTTGAAGAGCTCGTCCATGACCGTCGCACCGGTCTGGATCACCGGCCGGATCTGCTTCCGGTAGACCTCCTCCGTGACCGCGGTGCTCGAATGGCCGACCAGTCGGGAGATCTCCTCCAGGGGCACGCCGCTGTCCGAGAGCAGGGACACGAAGCTGTGCCGCATCTCGCGCGGAGTCCAGTCGGCGGCCGTGACCCCTTCGGCCTTGGTGATGGCGGCCCGGAAGGCCCGGCGGACGTGGGACGGGTCCAGCTCGGTGCCGACGGCCGAGTGGAAGACGAGGTTGTTCTCCTCCCACTTGTCACCGGCGGCCAGGCGGTCCCAGCCCTGATCCACCCAGTGGTCCCAGAGCGCTTCCACGCAGCGGGCGGGGAGGGCGAGCGTCCGACGGGACTTCCGGGTCTTGGTGTCCCCGCCGGCCCGGACCGAGCGCCAGACCGCCATGTACGGCGGGATCGGCGGGCTGGTCTCGGGCTGGCCCTTGAGGAAGACGTGGTCCCAGGTCAGCGCGCGCAGTTCCTCGGTACGGGCGCCGGTGAGCAGGGAGACCACGATGTAGGCGTGCATGGAGGACTTCTCCGCCGCCTTGAGCACGGCCTCGGCCTGAGCGAACGTCAGCGCCTTGGACGGTCGGCCAGGCTGACCGTTGGGCACGGAGCACAGCTCCACGACGTTGCGCTTCACCTTGTCCCGGGCCATGGCTCGCTTGACCGCCCGATTCAGGCAGGAGTGGAGGCCCTGGAGGGTCCGGGTGCTGAGCGTGCGGGCTTTGGTGGCCAGCCAGCGATCCACATCCTCCGCACTGAGGTCCCGGAGCTTGCGGGCACCGAGCCCGGGGATCACGTGGGTCCGGCACAGGATCGTGGCAGTGGCGAGGGTCTTCTCGTCGCGGCCGGCCAGGCCGTAGGTCAGCCAGTCGTTCACCGCGTTCTCCACCGTGTAGTTGGTGGGTGCGATGGCGAGGCCGTCCTCGTGGTCCCGCAGGACCTCCTTGAGCTTGTTCTTGGCCTCGGTCTTGGTCTTCCCGCTGCCGCGCTTCACGATGCGCTTGCCGCTCGGGTCGAAGCCCAGGCTTGCGCTCGCAATCCAGCGCTGACGGTTCTCGTCCCAATGAAGGCCGCCATCTCCCCTGCTGCGGCGGGTGGGCACTCACTTCCCCCTTGCTTCGCGCTCCAGCAGCGCGACGTAGTCGTCGATGGCGGACGCCGGGATGAGCCGCGAACGGCCCTCCTTGACCGCACGGAGGCGTCCGGTGCGGATCAGGTCGTAGATGACGGTCCGGCTCAGGCTCAGCACCTGCATGGCGTCGGAGACCTTGTAGAGGGCCGGCCGGGCGAACGGTCGTAGAGCCGTCAGGTTCTCGGTAGCGGTGGTCACCTCTCCCCCTCCTCGGCGGCAAGCCGGGCGAGCAGTTCATGGCGGTCGGTGGTGCGGCGTTCGTGCAGCTCACGGGCGATCGCGGCGGCGAGCATGGACTCACCTGGTGAGTTGCCAGCTCCGGCGAAGGCCCAGTGGGCGAGGACGAGGGTGTCCGTGTCGGGCAGCTCGTCCAGGTCGGGGAGGCCGGCGGCGAGGAGCCGTTCGCGGAGGGCGGCGCGGGCCTCGGTGGCGCGGTAGTCGGCGCGGACCTGGCGGAGGGCGCCGAGGGTGGTGGAGTAGGTCGGGGACTTGGTGGAGAAGTGGCCGCGGAAGCCGAGCATGTGGGACCAGTGGGCGAGCAGCCGGTCCGGGTACAGCGGGTCGAGGTCCCAGCAGGTCTCGATGAGGCGGCGGGTGTGCGCCGGGAGGTCGTGGCGTTCGAGTTCGTGGCGCTCCAGGATGCGGCGGTCCACGGTCTCGGTGGTCTCGGCGCTCTTGGTGGCGTACTTGGCGACGTAGGACGCGACGGCCTGTTCGGAGATCTCGCCCTTGTCGAAGGCGCCGATCGGGCGGATGTCGACCTGGTCGCCCCACTGGAGGAGCCGGGCGGGCAGGTGGCCGGCGGCGGCGAGCGGAACGCAGGCACGGCGGGCAGCGGCCCGGATCGCGGCGTCGAGGAGGGCGACGGTGGCCCAGGCCGGCGGCGGGGAGTCGGGCCCGGTAGGTCCGTCGATGCGGATGACGGCGTGGAAGTGGACGGCGCCGCGGCGCTGGTACTCGGCGACCTTGCCGAAGGAGATCTTCGCCTGCTCCTTGAACTCGTACTGGTAGAGGCCGGCCATCTTGGCCATGGTCCGGAACAGGTAGATGGTGAAGCGGCGCCACAGGTCGGGGGCGTGGTTGTTCCAGAGCACGGCGTGGGCGTAGTCGTAGCGGCCGGGGTCGAGCGGGGTGCCGAGGATCGGGGAGCCCTTGGGGTGGTCGGCGCCGCAGCGGCAGCGGCCCTTGTCGGGACGGCTGTGGACCGGGCCGAAGGACGGGGCGGTAAGGGTGGCGAAGACGCGGGGGTGGGAACGGACGGTGGTCGGGACGCCCTTGGTGTCGTCTCCGGCGAGGCCGGCTCGGATGAGGTGGAAGGTGTCGGCGGAGTAAGTCCGGGCGCAGGAGGTGCAGCGGGAGGCGCGGCGGTTGCCGCACGCGACCTTGAGGCGGTGGCCGGGTTCGTGCCAGGTCGAGTAGCGGTGGAGGACCTGACCGGTCGGGACATGGGTGAGGGTGCGGAAGCCGCTGAGGTGGATCGGGTTCGAGCAGCCGCCGGTACGAAGGATCTGATCGTGGAGCTTGGGCAGGTCGCCCCGGGCGGCGAGGCGGCCGAGGTCAGCGACGGCCAGGCGCTCCAGGTCGGGCGCCGGGATGGTGGCGTGGGGCACGGGGCGGTTCCCTCCGACGAGGCCCCGGAAGGCCGGCGGTGTGGCCGGGCTCCGGGGCGGGCGGTCAGGTGTGGTCGGTCAGGCGCTCTTGGCGGTGGCCAACGGGCGGGCGATGACGCCGAGGCCGTGGCAGGTGAGGCAGTCGACCGGGATGGTGTGGCGGGAGCCGTCGGGCAGGTGGTTGCCGGTGGCGATGGCGGCGCGGGCGAAACCGTCGCAGTTGGGGCAGATCCGGCCGTGGTCGTGGCGGTGCTGGGGCATCATGAAGGTCTCCTTCGTGGGCTTCGGTTCGGGAAGGGGTTGCAGTCCCCGGGGCGGTGGGATGCTTGGCGGCTTTTGCTGCCCCGGGGACGGTCTGGTGTTGGTAGCGGTCTGGCCTGTCGGTGCGAGCGGCTACCGTGCGGGCGTGCGGCCGGCTTCCGAGGAATCCAGCTCTGCAGAGCAGCGGCCTCCCTGGCTCTTTCTGGGGGCGGCCCGGGTGCGTCCCGGGACCTATCCGTCGGCCAGGCTTCGTTGAGGGCTAAGGCGAGTCCTGCCAGCGCCGGCCGCACACCCTCAGCAGGTCAGCCGCGGCGGCTGGAACGGCTGCCGGGCTTGTGGGCGTACATGTCGCGGTCGGCGGCGGAGAGGGCTTCGGTCAGCAGGAGTGCGGCCGGGTGCGAGGCGCCGACGGACGCGCTGACGTCGAGGACCAGGCCGTCGAGGTCGATCGGCCGGCGCAGTGCGGTGTGCAGCTGCGGGATGCGATCAGCGGAGTCGAGGGCGACGACGGCGAATTCGTCCCCGCCGAGTCGGGCAGCGAGTCCGGACGAGCCGCACCAGGCGGTGAGCCGGTCGGCAGTGGCCTTCAGGACGGTGTCTCCGGCGGCGTGGCCGTGGGTGTCGTTGACCGCCTTGAAGTCGTCCAGGTCGACCAGGAGCACGGTGGTCCGGTCGGGGTGGGAGCGGATGAGGCGTTCGGCGCGGGTGGTGAAGCCGTCGCGGGTCAGCAGGCCGGTGAGCGGGTCGCGGCGGGCGGTGGCCAGGCGGCGGGCGAGGTAGGTGCCGTGGGTGGTCCAGCCGAGGAGCGGCAGGCCGGCGGCGAGGATCGGGGCGAGGTCCATGGTGCGAGTCCTTCCGGGTGGGCTGCGGGGCCTCGGGGCGGCGGGATGCTTGGCGGCTTTGCCGCCCCGGAGGCTCGGTCAGATGCCGAGGGACAGTGCGCGGGCAGACGCCCAGTCGAGCAGGTGGTGGATGTCGGTCTGGCGGGTGGTCGGGGCGTCGTTGTAGGCGTCAGGCGAGGGCACGGGTCGACCGGTGGTGTGGAGGACTTCCATCACCTGGATGCGGGCGCGGACGACGGTGGTCGGGGTGCCGTAGCCGTGGGCGAGGACGGCGGCCTGGGCGCCGAGGAGGCAGACCCGGCCCTGGTCGTCCCAAAGGCGGCCCTGCGTCCAGCCGAAGGCGGTCATGTACCGCGAGGCGAGGGTCAGGTGGTCGGCGACCGTGACCGGCACGGGTCGGGCGGGCCGGTGGGCGATCCGGTCGAGCAGGGTGGGGCGGGGCTCGGGGAAGCCCGCGTGCCAGGGCTGGACGGTGCTGCCGAAGCGGTACAGGTCCCGGACGGGCTGGGTGGGTCGGGCGGTGGCCGGGAGGGTGGCGAGGTAGGCCTCGATCTCGGCGACCAGGGCGGCGCCTTCCGGGGTCAGCGCGAGCGGGCCCCAGGTCAGGACGGCGGAGTTCACGGCAGCGTCTCCTCACTTCTGGGTGTTGTTGACGATCTCCACGCCGGACTTGGTGGTGGCGTCGATGGCGGGGGCGATGAAGGTGTGGGCGACGTAGAAGCCGAACAGGCCGATCACGACGGCGACCCACAGGCGGATGCCGAGGAACTTGATCGCGGCCCAGGTGGCGATGCCGAGGACGAGCACGACGGGCAGGGTGATGGTCATGGCGGAGCGCTCCTGTCAGCGGACGGTGCAGCGGTGGGTGCGGGCGGCGATCTCGGCGGCGGCGCGGCTGTCGTAGTCGGCGGAGAAGCCGCAACGCGGGGCGGTGCAGGCGGCGGTGTGCTTCTCGCGGCCGCGGCCGTCGTAGTAGGTGGCGACCTGGACGGGGCCGATGCGGACGACGTTGCGCGGGCGGATCGGGCGGGGCATGGGGTGACCTCCTGTCAGGAGAGCTGGTCGGCGATGGCGGTGGCGAAGTGCGGCGGGACGCCGAGGCGGGCGCGGAGGGTGTCGGTGTCGATCGCCTCGCCGGTACGGGTCTGGTGGTCGGCGGCGACCTTGCGGGCGTGGTCGAGCAGGGCGGCGGGCACCGCGACGGCCGGCGGCACGGGGGCCGGGGCACTCGGCAGCGCGGGCGCCGGTTCAGCCGCGGCGATGGGCTCCGGGGCGGGTTCTGCGGTGGGTGGTTCGACGGGCTCCGGGATCTCGTAGAGCGGGAGGTCGATCTCGGGGCTGTCGTCGTCGGTGTGCGCGGTGGTGGCGTGGGCGAGGAGCGTGCCGCCGAAGAAGGCCAGGGCGGGCCATCCGGCGACCAGGATCCGCAGCCAGGCCGGGACGCTCGCCAGGTTGAGGAGTCCGGCGGTGGCGACGTTCGCGCCGAGCGAGGCGGTCAGCGCGATGCCGAACCAGGTCCAGGCGGAGGCGGCGGGGCGGCCGGCGGCGCGAAGGGTCCGCATGCGGCGCCAGGCGGCGACCAGCAGCAGGTCCACGGAGACCGGGTAGGCCCAGGCCTTCCAGCCGTGCTGCCCGGCGGCCTCGGCCAAGTCGTGCAGATGGGCGAAGGACAGGGCTCCGGCGATGACAGCCTGGATGAGTACGGCGTCCGGGCGGGGCAGGCGCATTGGGTCAGTCCGCCGTTCGCGCGGCGGAGGCGAACTCTTCCATCGCGCCGAGGAAGGCGGCGGTCTCGGCGGCCAGCTCGCGGGCGAACTGGAGCTGATCGGCGACGGACGCTCGGTCGTCTCCGGCGATCGAGAGGCTGAGACCGGAGCAGGAGACGGACAGGATCGGGGTCCTCTGGCGCCCGTAGGCGTGGCAGGTCACCCAGGACGCTCCGTCGACGTGGAAGTAGATGGAGCCGGACATTGGCGGTCCTCTCGGGGAGGTTCGGGCATGGCGGGGTAGGGACGTGGCACGGAGACGGCCGCGCCGGATCGCTGGAAAGGGATGCGTTACTCGGCGGCCGGGTTCGGGACGAACCGGGGCGGTGTCGAGGGCTTCGGCGGGACGACGGGCGAAGCCGGGACGTGCGGGCGGAACGCGGCGAGCGTGGGCAGCGCCGGGGTGAGGTGCGCGTACTGCCGGCAGATGGCGGCCGCCTCGGCCAGGGACACGTTCGGCGTGCGGATCCGCGACCAGCCGCCAGATGTGTCACCGGCGATGGCGACGCCCGGCATCTCCGGGGCGATCTGAGTGGCGGCGAGGACGGCCTCCGGCGAGATGTCGCCGAGTCCCATCTCCGCCGTGGGCTTGTCGTTGACCCGGTGCACCACGCGGCCGGTGAGCTGGGCCCGGAGCATGGTCGCACCCTTGCCGAGTTCGGCGCCGAACCGCTGCCCGCTGGCCTCCAAGAACATGCCAGCAGCGCGGCCCAGTTGGGCGAGGCGGATCAGCTGGGTGACCATTTGGTCCCGCCGTGCTTCCTCCTTGCGGCTTGCGACGAGGAAGAGTTCGGCGATCTCGTCCACGATCAGGACCACCGGCGTCGGCCGTACCTTGGCGGGCAGGCCCCAGATGTCGGAGGTGATCTCGTCGTCGGCGACGCTGCTGGGGATGCCCTGGTGGTCGCGGATCAGGTCGTAGCGGTTCTCCATCTCCTCGACCAGGGCGTCGAGCAGGTCGGCCGCCATGTCGGTATCGGTCGCGAGCGCGGAGAGCCGGGGTGCGAATGGGGCCTGTTCGACGCCCCGCTTGCAGTCGATGCCCGCGATCGCCACGTCGCGGGTCGCGAGGCCGGTGATCAGGTTGCGGATGTAGACCGACTTGCCCGCCAACGTGGCGCCGAGCGTCATCGCGTGCGGTACGGCCCGGTAGTCGCGGACGAACGCGGTCCCGTCCTCCCGCAGGGCCACCGGCACCACCAGGTCACCGGACGGCGAGCGACGTGGCATCCGCACCCGGCGCAGGACGTCGAAACCGGTCATCCGCAGCTCCACGATGCCGGGCTTGATCTCGGCGACGTGGACGGAGTGAACGCCCCAGGCGTGCCGGAGACGTTCGGCGGAGGCCGCCACGTCGGCCGGTTCCTGGCCGGGCGCGAGCCGGAGCCGGACCCGCAGGCCAGTCGCCGTCGGGCGGATCCGGCGGATGCGCGGCGGCACCGGACGGATCTCCCGGCGGGTCGTCGCCCGGGTGACCAGCACCCGCAGCCGCGAGGGCGCCACGGTCAGCCCGCACGCATCCATCGTGCTGCCGTAGGTCGTCGCGAACCGCACGGCAGTGGCCGGGAGACCGACCGTCGACCAGTACACCGCCGGAGCCTTCACCCGGGTGTACGCCGCAGTACCCGCGAGAGCGGCGAGCGAGCCACCGACCTCGGCGAGGAACAGTTCCCCCGACACGGTGATCAGCCCTGGACCGGCACGAGGGAGGTGACGGCGGCCGCACGGAACGAGATGCCGTGCCGCTTCTGGCCGTTGAACTCGTTCTCCCAGTCCCGCGCCTTGAGCCCGGTCACCGCGACCGGCATACCGACGGACAACCCCTCGGACACCCCGGTCTCCGGCACGGAGACGGTGTAGAGGTTCGCCTCACCCTCGTCCGCGATGGTCAGCCCGATGGTCACCAGCCGGGCGTTGGTCTCCCGGTCGATGGCGATCTCGCCCGTCTGGCGATTGGCCACCTTGGGCGCCGGCGGGACGGCCACGAACACGAACGCGGTGGAGGTGTCGACCTTGAACACAGCCATGACGGCTTCTCCTCTAGATGAGGTGATCTCCTGCACTCATGTACAGGAGTAATGACTAGAAGAGTGCCCGACTCCTGTACATGAGTCAACCCGCCCCGGCGTGAAAACCGAGACGGGTTGCGGAAGGTGATGTTCCGTCAGTCCTTGGCGGGGAAGCGGTAGTCAAGAACGAACTGGTCAGCAGCCATGACGGTGTCGCAGACCTCGACCACGCGCCCCTCGGAAGTGATCGCATCGCGAACCAGATGGATCACAGGCGAGCCGGGGCTCAGAGCCAGCGCGGCCGTCTCCGGCTTGGTCGCCAGGCGGGCCCGAACGGTCTCGGTGAACTCAGCGAGCTGCTGGCCGTGCTCTTCGAGCCGCGCATAGATGCCGCCGCCACCCGGGTTCTCGGCGAACATCTCGGGGATGTCCTTCACCACGTCCCACGGCAGGTAGGACGTCGCCTCCTCCGTCGGCACTCCATCTCGGAAGTACCGGCGCTTGCGGGCCAGGACCTGAGTGCCGACGGGCACGCTCAGCCGCTCGGCGATGTCGGCAGGAGCCTCGGTCGGCCCGACGAACAGCACGGTCACGGACGGGGTCCCGCCGGAAACCTCGGCCTCAGCCAGATAGGCCGCCTTGCCGGCCTTTCGGTGAGCCCGGCGGAAGCGGTCCGACGACTTGCGCTGCACCGGTGGGCGAGAGCGTACGAAGGAGCCGCGGCCGTGATGGGTCTCGATCAGCTGCGAGGTCCGCAGCTCAGCAATCGCCTTGCGCACCGTGCCGGAAGCGACGGCGTACCGCTGCATCAGCTCGGCCTCACTGGGCACCGCCGAGCCAGGAGCCAGAGCGCCCGACTTGATCTGCGCGGCGAGATCATCCGCAATCTGCAGATACTTCGCCTTGGCCGAGGAGGCCACCTCATTGCTCGCCATAGTCCTTCAGGGCTCCTATTCTCCTGTACATGAGTAGCAGCCCCGCACCGCAAACTTCAACGCCTCTCCACTCTGTGTCCGTGGCGGGAGCTGTCGTCCGCGAGGACGGGCGAGTGCTGGCGATCCGCCGAGCGGACAACGGCACCTGGGAGCCTCCAGGCGGCGTACTGGAACTCACGGAGACTGTTGAGGACGGAGTCCGACGCGAGGTCTTCGAGGAGACCGGCCTCAGGGTTCAAGTCGAGCGGCTGACCGGCGTCTACAAGAACGTCACGCGCGGAGTCGTCGCCCTGGTGTTCCGGTGCCACCCAGAGAGCGGGACCGAGCAGCTGTCTGAGGAGTCCACCGCCGTCGACTGGCTCACTCCGAACGAGGTGTCCGAGCGCATGGGCGAGGTCTACGCGATTCGCATGCTCGACGCCCTCCGCAACGAGGCAGCCCCAAGCATCCGCACCCACGACGGGCAACGCTGGCTCGACACCCAGGCAGCCGGCTGATCCCAGGGCAAACGCCCGTGACCTGGCCAACCAGCCGGAGACCGGCAGGGCGAACAGGGTACGAGGGAGCGGCTGTTACGAGTTTCGCTACTTCATCAAGCCACCTCGCCCCGCTCGGCGGGTAGGCGGGCGGAGCCCACGAGGAAGGCACATCTACGGCGGATCGGAGATCCGGCGACGATTCCCGGCCTCCTGAACTACTCGAAGAGCAGCCTCACAGTACGTTCGGGGTGCCGCGCACAGCGCGGGCGGCGCCGGCCTTCCTCCGGCGCGCGCCCCGCCTCCTGTCTGCGCCCCGGCTGGGGCTTCGCCGTCGTCGGCCGCGCCCACAAAGGGGCGGAAAGCTAAGGCCGGGGCAGGAACAGACAGGTCCAACTTCCACCCCGCACAGCGGACGACGGCACAGAAGGCAAGGGTCAGAACCAACCCCACCGGGGCCGGGGCGGGCGGCTCCGCGGTTTTACCCACCTCTCCGGACCGGGACCCGCGTCGAGCAAGACCGGGGGGCCACTCGGCCAAATTGCGGTCAGGCCCAAAGAGCCCTGACCGAGTCGCAGCAGCTTACGGCCCCCCGATCATGCTCGACCCCAGACCAGACAGGACACCGGCCAAAACCGCTCCACCGCCCGTAGCAGGCCTAACCTTGCGCGGGGTTCACCGTGAACGTAGATCCACACATCAGGCAGTGGATTGGACTCGTCCATTCTTCATGGATTTTAAGGGGCTCAAAGGGATGGCATGGTGGCTCGACCATCATCATATCGTCCGGGTCGTTTGGTGGCGCGCTCAGGTCTGGGGTGGCGTCTCGACTGAACTTGAGACCAAATCCGGAGATCTCCTGTTCAAGCTGATCAACTATTGGTCCTGAAGCAGCCGAGTGGATGAAGTCCAGCTGGGCTGGCGTCCACCAGGAATCTTTTCCCGACGGCGTACCGCAGTAGGGGCAGAAATAGTTTTCGGGTTCTAGGAAATCTTCAGGCCGATCGGCCGTTTCTCCATAAAACCACTTGAATTCATCCCCGCATGACGGGCACTCCCTTCTCAGGAATCCGGATGGGTCGAGAGCGAGTTGAATCGAAATCTCCATCGCGTATCCTTAGATGCTGATCTTTGCCGGGAAGCTAACAGGGCTTCCATCCGCGAGGTTTCCGGTCACCTCAACATCGAAGATCGACTTTCCGCCACCCATGGAAATCGATGCGAGAATCTTGACGCTTTCCCCGGGGCGGAGGACCTCAATAGGAAGGTCTTCCGTGAGGAGGCTGAAACTACTTGCCTCTGGAGGCGCGGCAACCGATACGTTCAGAACCTCCACTGTGCCGCTGTTCGTAATGACCAGGCGGTGACTTCGGCCATACCCCTGCAGGCTAGCAGTCAGGCGGGCTACAGACTTCCTCTGCGGTGGCTCATTTAGGACCCTTCCTCGACCGGGACGCTCCTTGCTGAGCACCGCCTTGATGGCTTGTCGAAGTCGCCATTTAAGAGTTTCCTTCGATCCCGCCGGGGCGTCCTGCCCATACATTGCAACTCGAAAAGCCGAGATGTCAAATGGGAGGTCGTGCGTGTCTTCCGCGATCAGGATCGGCTCGTGCCTCTGCCACGCATATCCAAGCTCGAAGAATACGTTGGCGTTCTTGCCGGTGCAAACTGCGAAGATGACGTCAGACGAGTCAATGTCTTCTAGGATCTGACCGAGGATGGCACCGGGGGAAAAGACGTCATCACCACGCCGGGCGGTTACGCCTTCAGCCGAGCATGCGGAAACAATTTCATAATGAAGCCAGTCCAGCTCATCCCGAAAAGGCATGATGATGAAGGCGGACTTCGGCGACTCCGTGGTGGGCAATTATCCTCCTCGGTAATCACTGGGCACCACCGACCGGCCGTGGAGGGAGTGCCCTGGTGGAGGGAGCGTACGCTTCGCCCCCGCGCTTGTCAGGTGTTGTGCGTGTGTCAGACTGCTAGTCAAAGGAGAGAATTTGGCATGTATATGACTCGATGGATCTCCGCTCATGATCGCTAGGCGTATCCGCTGTGTGCAACATGGACACGTGGCAGCGATGACCTGATCATGATCCAGAGGGAGACGTACCGGAGCGCCAGGGTCCGGACAGGCGTCGCCGGGCATGCTGACGAGAGGTCTCGCGTCGCACGAGATGGGCTCCAGATTGAGCAGTCAGTAACGGCAAATGATGGTGATACGCAACAGCGAGGAGAAGATCCACAAGTGGCGTTCGTCCAGCTCACGGTGTTGAGACAGCTGATTCCCGAGCTCAGGTCCCTCTGCACGCTTGACCTCATCGAGACCCGTTGTTTGGGGTGTAAGCAGCTGGGCGCCGACGGGCTGAACGGTCTGTAGTTGGTGGAGCGCGGCCATGGTGGTTCAGATCGACGGGATGCTGGCGTGGACTGTTCGACGCCGCCAAGCCCTGCAAGAATTCCATCCCGCACCCAGGGTTCGCCACCGCCGAAGGAATCCCGTTGTCACAGCCACAGCCGACCAGATGGATTCGTTCCAGCAGTTCCATCTCTCTAGGCCTGCTCCTTTGTCCGTGCGTCGCAGGGTGTACGGCGGGAAACCCGATGCCTGCAGTCACCGTCACGGTGACCACTGCCCCCAGCGCGACGTTGCCAGCTGCGCCACTCCCGACCAGTGAGGTTGGAACGTCCAGCGCCCCTAGATCTGAGTCTCCAGCGGTCAGCTCATCGGATGGGGTTGCCACCAGCGAGGCTCGCGCTGCTGCCACTCCTAAGGCCAAGGTGCCGCAGGGCAGTCTTGCTCTAACTGTCTGGCACGACGAGGGCGCCAGTAACACTTGCGTCTCCGTTCAGACTGTCTACGAGAACCGGTCTGACACTGCAATCAATTCGATCAAGCAAACCTTCCAGACTTTGTACACGCCGAAGCACAGGGACGGCGAGTATCCCGACTCGGTCAACGGACCCATCAAGACGCTTACCCAGGTGGCAGGCATCGCCCCGTACCAGAGCCGAACTCTGTACTGGGATGTCTGCGCGCCTGAGCTCGCCAGCAAGCAGAACCCACCGCCGGCCGACGGCACGGACAGCTTCATGAGCGAGATCGGCGCACAGCCAATGACGAACTCCTGGACTTGGGTGGCTCCGTAGGTCTCTCGACGCCTGCTGAAGACACTGAGCCGCATCACGTGCTCGTGCTCCTGTTCATCAGGCATCTGCGGAGTTCAGGCAGCGAGGCACTGCTGAGTGTCTAACTGCGGTACAACGGCCCCGTACTTCGGCGGACAGTCGCGGACGTTCGCGGACCGTGTGCGCAGGTCAGCGGTGGTCTGACCCGAGGTCGAACGAGCGTCCGGGTTGCTTCGGGACGAAGAGGCCGTGGGTTCAAATCCCGCTACCCCGACCCAGTGGAAGGGCCCTATCGGAGAGATCCGATAGGGCCCTTCTTCGTTGTGTGCCCACAGCTGAGTGACCAGGCCTCAGGAACCTGCTCGAGCGGCCATCCGTGGCGCCGGTGTCGGCGTCGGCCGTTAGGGTCCGGCCATGATGATCAGACCGTCGAGGACGTGGCGGGACGGCGTGGCCGAGGAGGCGCGCGAGCTCGCGGCGGGCACCCTGGAGCCCGGGCAGGCGTGTATGGCAATCCTCTTTCCGGAGGCGCTCCTGGCCGCCACCGATGCTGTCCTCGGGGACTTCGAGGCTGATGTTCGCGCGCTCGCCGAGCCGTCGGACCAACAGGTCATGGCGGTGGTCGAGCGCGTGGTGCTCGCGCTGAATGCGGTCAACGAGTCCTTTGACCACGCGGCCTACGAAACCGACGAGCGGGAGCGGCTGTGCGAGTACATCGATCAGGTGCTGGCTCACAGCGGCATTGATGTGCCGGCGCTTACGGCGCGCCAGGGCATTGACCGATATGCAATCACGGACGAGTGGCGCGATTGGTGACAATCGGCGGTGGCGGCCTTGTCGGCAGCCGCTCGCTCGGATGTCCGGCGCCGTCAGCTGACCCACCGTCGAGCAACGTCGACACCCGACGCCTGTCGGCTGGGAGCAGGTGTGTTGCGCCGGGCAGAGTCGCCGGTGTCTCATTGGCCGCCATGACGCAGCGATCTTCTCGCCCTACGCTCAAGCAGCGGTTCAGCCCACATCCTGCAAATGCGCCGCGCACCGGGTGGCAGCGCTTCAACCGCGCCAAGACCGACTCGGGGTGGCCGCTGCTTCTCGCCAATTTGGCCGGATTTACGGCCTTTTCCATATTTTCCGTCAATGAAGCCCTTGCGGGGTCGCTGTTCTTTTCCGTCGGCAGCATCACCTTCATTCTCGGGATGCTGCGCACTGGGCACGTGATGCTCTGCGTGGCCCAGGGGAAGACCGGGATCACCGCCTCCGGAGAAGCGATCCCTGCTGAGCCCAGCGAGCGGGACAGGCTCTTCTGACAGGCAGCGGCGGGTCAGGTGGAGTGGTGGGCGACGGTTCCAACGGCCTTGGGTTGAGCTTTTTCTGAGGTACGGTTAACAACTGTTCGCTACTTGTCAGTAGCATGCCGAGGGCAGGCCTGCTCGTCCTCTGACCACCTACGCCGAAGGTGACCCCTCCGCATGTCGATGCGCACCCTCGCGCTGTCCGTGCTCGCCGCATCCGTGGTGCTGTCCGTCAGCGCCTGCGACCCGATGACGGCGACGCCCGGACAGCCGGCCGACGCGGCCGCCACGAAGAACCTGGCCGCGCCCGCCTCCTCCGACGACACCGCTGCCGCGATGGCGGCGGACGCCGCCGGGAGTCCGGCGGTGACGCTGCTGGCCCCGGCCGCAGACCGGATCCCCACCGAACCGACGGCGTCGCCCTCCGCCGCGCACGCCGAACCGAAGGCGAGTGGCGGCAGCAGCGCCAGCGGTACGCCGAAGCCCGCGGTCGTGCCGAGCGCACCCGCGTCCGACGCCGCCGCGCTCAAGCTGGACTCGTACGACCAGAAGAGCGGCAAGGCCGTCCTCGCCGTCGCCACCAACGGCACCAACGGCACCAACGGCGACGGCAAGGCGTCGAACAGCCCGTCGCCCGCCCCCAGCCCGTCGGCCAGTGCCGCCGCCGTCGCCGCCGTGCGGCCGGGCCAGCTGATCGACAGCCCGCCGTCGGCCGTGGCCCCGCGCGGGGCGCTGCTCGCCATCACCGACGTGCAGGCGGCCGGGCCGGGCAAGGTCGCGGTCAGCACGCGTCCGGCGACCATCTCCGAGCTGCTCGGACAGACCTGGGCGAACATCAAGAGCGCCCTGGACCCGCACAAGATCCAGGTCACGCCGAAGCTCAAGGACCTCAAGGCGTCGTACGTCCCGAAGCCGGGCGGTGGCGCCGACGGGTCGGCGTCGGCCGTGCTGCAGCTGGACGCCAACGACACCGTGCCGCTGCCGGGCGGTGGCAAGGCCACGCTCAACGGCTCGCTGGAGCTCGACCCGAGCGTGATGTTCTCCTACCAGGGCTCGCACGGGATCCTCGCCCCCGAGCAGGCCAAGGTCGGCTTCGACCTCGGCGCGCACGCCAACTGGCACCTGAGCGCGGGCCTCACCGGCTCGACCGGACAGGTCAAGATCCCGATCGCCACCCTCACCGCCACACCGACCGTGATGGTCGCCCAGGTGCCGGTGGTGATCTCGCTCAACGTCACGGTGTACGCCGAGGTGAGCGCCGACGGCACCGTCACTGTCGACACCACCCAGCAGCTGGACGGCAGTTGGGCGATGCACGCGGACTACACCAAGGCCGGCGGCTGGACCTCCACCACCGAGCCGGTGAGCACCAAGATCTCGCCGGTCAAGGCGTCGTTCACCGGCAAGGCCTCGGTCCGTACCGGCCTGGTGGCCGACGGGTCGGTGGCGCTGTACGACGCGGTGGGCGTGAAGGCCACGGTCGAGCCCTACCTGCGGGCGGACGTGGACGGCTCGGTGAGCATCGACTCGGCGAGCGGGGTCCCGGCGGTCCACGGGAAGGCCGGGCTGTACGGCGGCCTGGACGTGAACGGCGCTGTGCTGGCGCGGATCGCGATCCTCGGAACTCCGCTGGTGGAGAAGGACATTCCGTTCAAGCTCTACCACAACGAGTGGACGATCGTGTCCCGGGAGGCCGGCACGGGGGCCGCTGCGGGGGCCTCCTCCGGGGCAGGTTCCGCGGCGCACTGAGCACCGTCGCACCGTCGGAGGTGTGATGTCCGGGGCCGGCTCCCGTGCGGGGAGCCGGCCCCGGGCCGTTCAGCGTCAGACGGTGCGTCAGGGGTGCAGATTGGCCCAGGAACCCGGGTCGGGAATGGACCGTTCCGGTGGGCCGCCGAGCCTCTAAGGTCGGTCGGGTGACGACCTCTGTGGACTTCTACTTCGACCCCATCTGCCCGTTCGCGTGGATCTCCTCCCGTTGGATCCTGGAGGTGGAGCGCCGGCGCGAACTCGACCTGAACTTCCGCGTGATGAGCCTCTCGGTGCTCAACGAGGGCCGCGAGAACCTGCCGGAGCGCTACCGGCGGCTGCTGGACACCGGCTGGGGCCCGGTCCGGGTGTGCATAGCGGCAGCCGAGCACCACGGCGACCACGTCCTGCGGGACCTCTACACCGCACTCGGTACCCGCCTGCACGACCAGGACCGGGCCGCCGACGACGCGCTGATCCGGGAGGCGCTGGCCGAGGTCGGCCTGCCGGTGGAGCTCGCCGAGGCGGCGAACGTCACCGACTACGACGACGCACTGCGCAAGAGCCACCACGAGGGCATGGACCCGGTCGGCGAGGAGGTCGGCACGCCGACGATCCACGTCGACGGCACCGCCTTCTTCGGCCCGGTGCTCACCGCGATCCCGCGCGGCGACGACGCGGTGAGGATCTTCGACGGCGTCCGGCTGCTGGCCGGGTACCCGAAGTTCTTCGAGCTGAAGCGGACCCGTACCGGCGAACTCGACTTCAGCTGACGCCCGAGGCGACGGCGTCCGGCTGCCTGGTCTCGGGCGGTCGGACGCCCGACGGCAGGGCTTCCGGCGGTCGGACGTCCGGCGGCGCGGCTTCCGGTGGCAAGGCTTCCGGCGGCAGGTCGGGGCCGCGGAAGGTGCGCCGGTAGGTGCCCGGCGAGACGCCGATCGCGGCGTTGAGGTGCTGGCGCAGGCTGGCGTCGGTACCGAAACCGGCCCGTTGGGCGATCCGGCCGACCGGCAGGTCGCTGCTCTCCAGCAACTGCCGGGCGAGGTCGACCCGCTGGCGGATGAGCCACTGGCCGGGGCTGACGCCGACCTCGGCGCGGAAGCGGCGGGTGAAAGTGCGCAGGCTCATCCCGGCGTGCCGGGCGAGGTCGGTGAGCTGGAGCGGTTCGTGCAGCCGGTCCAGCGCCCAGGCGCGGGTGGCGGAGGTGCCGGTGTCCGTGGCCTTGGGCACCGGCCGCTCGATGTACTGGGCCTGTCCGCCCTCGCGCTGCGGCGGGACCACGCAGCGGCGCGCGACCTGGTTGGCGACGGTGCTGCCGTGGTCCTCGCGGATCACGTGCAGCAACAGGTCGATGCCGGCCGCAGCACCGGCCGAGGTGAGGATCCGGCCGGTGTCGACGTACAGCACGTCGGGGAGGAGCCGGATCTGCGGGTAGTGGCGGGCGAAGTGCTCGGCGTGGCGCCAGTGGGTGGTGGCGGGAAGGCCGTCGAGCAGACCGGCGGCGGCCAGCGGGAAGGTGGCGACGCAGATGCCGACGATCCGGGTCTCCGGTCGCAGTCCGGTCAGGGCCTCGGCGACGCCGCGGGGCAGGGCGTGCCGGTCGACGATCCCGGTGAACTCCTCGGCGGCCGGGATCACCACGGTGTCGGCCTCGGCGAGGGCGGTGGTGTCCCGCTCGACGGTGATCGAGAAGTCGGCGGCGGTGCGGACCGGGCGCCCGTCGAGCGAGCAGGTGACCACCTCGTAGAGGGGGCGGTCGTCGGCGTCGGTGGCGGAGCCGAACAGCCTGGAGGGCAGGCTCAGCTCGAACGGGATCACCCCGTCGAGGGCGAGGACCACAACACGATGCATGGCCCGATTCTTGCACATCATGGCCATTCGGCCACTTTTTTCGCAGGTCGCGCCCGGGCAGCCTGGGATGCATGAGCACTACGAACACCATGAAGGCAATCACCCAGGACACCTACGGCGGCCCCGAGGTGCTGCGCGAGGTCGAGGTCGAGCGGCCTGTTCCCGGACCGTCGGAGGTCCTGGTCCGGGTCCACGCGGCAGGTATGAACCCCACCGACTGGAAGCACCGGCAGTTCCCCGGCTTCCTCGACCGGCTCCCGCTGGTGCTGGGCTGGGACGTGTCCGGCGTGGTCGAGGCGGTCGGCATCGGCGTGACGATCCACCGCGTCGGCGACGAGGTGTTCGGCATGCTGCCGTACCCGCACGGCGTCGGCGCGTTCGCCGAGTACGTGGTCGTCCCGGCCCGCGCCCTGGTCCGCAAGCCGTCCAACCTCGACCACGTCCAGGCCGGCGCCGTCCCGCTGGCCGCGCTGACCGCGTGGCAGGTGCTGGTGGACGCCGCCGACGTCCGGCCGGGCCGGCGGGTGCTGGTCCACGCCGCCGCGGGCGGGGTCGGCCACTTCGCCGTCCAGATCGCCAAGGACCGCGGCGCGTACGTGATCGGCACCGCGAGCGCACCCAAGCACGAGCTGCTGCACGAGCTCGGCGTGGACGAGGCGATCGACTACCGGACCAGGGACTTCACCGAGATCGAGCCGGTCGACCTGGTCTTCGACACCCTCGGCGGCGAGACCGCCCTGCGCTCACTGGACGTGCTCCGCCCCGGCGGCCGGCTGATCTCCATCGCGCTCGGCACGCTGCCCGCCGAGCTGCGTGGCGTGGCCGAAGCCCGCGGGATCCAGGTGGACGAGCTGCTGGTCGAGGCCGACCAGGAGGGCATGCGGGCGATCCGTGACCTGGTCGAGGACGGTCGGCTGCGGCCGGTCGTCGACGCGGTCTTCCCGCTGGCGCAGGCCGCCAAGGGTCACGCCACGGGCGACACCGGGCGGGTGACCGGCAAGGTGGTGCTCGCCGTCGCGGCAGCCGACCGGTCGTAGGTCGCGCCGGGCCGGGCCGGCGGCACAGCAGGTCAGGTCACGTCAGGTCAGCGACTTGTAGAAGAAGGTCGCGGGGCTGAGCGTGCCGTCCGGGTCGGCGGCGTAGTCGGGGACGAGACCGTACCGGGTCCAGCCGGCCGAGTCGTAGAGACGCTCGGCCGCGCTGCCGGTGCGGGTGTCCAGGAGCAGCAGGGTGGCGTCCGCGTCCGCGGCGGCGCGCTCGGCGGTGTCGAGCAGGCGGCGGGCCAGGCCGCGGCCGCGGGCGTCGCGGTGGACCATCAGTTTCACCACCTCGGCGCGGTGCCGGCCGTTGGCCTTGCCCTCCAGCACCAGGCCGACCGTGCCGACGGTCCGGCCGGCACCGTCCCGCGCCGCCCAGACCAGGCGTCGGCCCGCCTCCACCTCCGGGGCGAACTGCAACCACCAGTGGGCCGCCTCGGCGGCGTCGAGCGGGGCCAGGAAGCCGATCGACGCGCCGTCGTCGACGGCGTCTGTGAGCAGGGCGCCGAGTTGGTGACGGCAGTCGGCGAGGTCGGCCGCGGTGAGCCGGACGACCTCGACGGTGGCGGTGGAAACGGCCATGGTGGCGTCCCCTCTGATGGGAAGGGCCTCGGCCCTGGTCATGGCAGGACGATCGCGACGGCGTAGCGGACCGGGTCCGGCCCCGGGCAGTGGAACCGGGACGGCCCCCACAGCCGGAAGCGCAGGCAGTCACCGGGCCCGAGCGGCTGCGGCTCACCCTGGACGGTGATCTCCACCCGCCCATCCAGCACCCAGATGTGCTGTTCCAGGCCGGGGACGGGCGGCGCGTCGTAGTCGATCACCGCACCGGGCTCCAGTCGGCCCTCGATCAGCTCGCCGCGCAGCCCGGCGTGCGGCGGGGAGACCGAGCGGCGGACGAAGCCGGACGCCTCGTCCCGCCACACCGCCTGCTCCCCCGCCCGCAGCAGCTGCGGCGGCTCCGCCTCCACCTCGGCGAGCAGGCGGGACATGGTGCGGCCGTACGCCGTGCACAGTCGTCCGAGCTGCGCGGCGGTCGGACTGATCTCGGCGCGCTCGAACCGCGACAGCGCCGAACGGCTGATGTCGCTGCGCTGCGCCAGGTCGTCCAGCGACCACCCGTGCTCGGCCCGCAGGGCCGCGAGGCGGGCGGCCAGGGCAGCATCGATTCCCATATCAGGGATGCTATCCCGAATATGGGATACCAGGGAAGACGCCAGGGAAGAGGTCGGCGAGCCCCGGGGGAGCGGTCAGATGCCCAGGACGAGGGCGCGGGCGGCGGCGTTGTCCAGCAGGAGGTGGACGTCCGCCTGGGTGGTGCCGGGGCGGTCGTTGTAGGCGTCCGGGGAGTCGACGGGGCGGCCGGTGGCGTGGAGGACCTCCATCACCTGGGCGCGGGCGCGACGGACGGTGTACGGGGTGCCGTAGCCGTGGGCGAGGACGGCAGCCTGGGCGCCGAGGAGGCAGACCCGGCCCCGCGGGTCCCACAGGGCGCCCTGCAGCCACCCCGAGGCGGCGAGGTAGCGGGAGGTGAGCCGCAGGTGGCCGGCGACGGTGACGTCGGCCGGCCGGGCCGGGCGATGGACCAGGCGGTCGAGCAGGGTGCGGTGGGGCAGCGGGTGGCCGGCGTTCCAGGGCTGGAGGGTGCTGCCGAGCGGGCAGACGTACGGCGTCGGCGGGTGGAGGGGGCCGGGCAGGGAGGCGAGGTACTGCTCGATCTCCTCGACCAGGCCGGAGGTCTCGATGCTGACGTGCACGCCGCGGGGGGCGAGAGCGGTGCCGGACAAGGTGACTCCTCGTACGTTATGTCCAGGTTTGTACCGCTTTCGTGATAACCCGCGCCTGACCGGATGTCATGTCGACGCAGCAGGAGCGGCGCACCCTGGCGCCCGGCGGCGCGCACCTCCACCACCGCGCGGAGCCCGCGGCAGATCGGCCGGATCCGCCTCGGCCGGATGGGCGACGACGGCCCACCCCCACCTCGTCCGGCAACCGGCACCGACAGGTGCAGGCCTTCGCCCGGGCCGTGGAGTCCGGGCGTTCGATCGCGCGCCGACCGGTGCAGCGGCGCTCCCGGTTCGTTGCTTCCCGGCAGGTACGGCGGCGCCCCGACGACCCGGCGCGCGGCGCGCGGGATCGCGCCCCCGCCGGGGCGCGCGCGGTGCGGGCTGTCACGCCCCTGGCTGGCGGGTCGGCCGATCGGGTTGGATGGGTGGCATGACCGATCAGACGAACGCCGTCCCGGCGTGGGAGCAGCGGTTCCGGGCGGCGCGGGTTTCCCTGCCGGAGTGGGCGGAGGACGCGCCCGACCGGGCGCTGTACGTGTCGAACGCGACGGGCACCTACGAGGTGTACGCCTGGGACCGTGCGACCGGGGACCACCGGCAGGTGACCGACCGCCCCAACGGGACCACCGAGGCCGAGCTCAGCCCGGACGGGGCCTGGATCTGGTGGTTCGACGACACCGACGGCGACGAGTTCGGTGTCTGGCGCCGCCAACCGTTCGCCGGCGGCCCGGACCACGAGGCGGTGCCCGGGGTGCCGGCCGCGTACTCGGCGGGCCTGGCGCTCGGCCGCGACGGCACCGTCGTGGTCGGCACCTCCACCGACGACGAGGGCACCACGCTGTACCTGCGCCGCCCGGACGGCGGGAGCCCCGAGGTGGTCTACCACCACGCCGAGTACGGCGGCGTCGGCGACCTCTCGCTGGACTCCGCGCTGCTGGCCGTCGACCACACCGAGCACGGCGACGCGATGCACTCCGCGATCCGGGTGCTCGACCTCGCCGACGGCTCCACCGTGGCCGAGCTGGACGAGGTGACCGGGTGTGACGAGCCGCGCGGCGTCGCCTGCCTGGGCTTCGCCCCGGCCGTCGGTGACACCCGTCTGCTGGTGGCGCACCAGCGGCGCGGCCGCTGGGAGCCGATGATCTGGGACGTCGCCGCCGGTACCGAGACCGAGCTGAAGCTGCGCGACGAGCAGGGCCGCGAGTTCCCCGGCGACCTGTCGGCGCAGTGGCGGCCGGACGCCCGGGCGCTGCTCATCGAGCACGAGTACGAGGCGCGCAGCGAGTTGTTCTCGTACGACCTCGCCGGCGGGGTGCTCACCCGGCTGGACACGCCGCGCGGCACGGTCTCCGGCGCCACCGCCCGCCCGGACGGGACGGTGGAGTTCCTGTGGTCCTCCGCCGCCGAGCCGTCGGCCGTCCGGTCGACCTCGGGCGAGGTGGTGCTGCGGGCGCCCGGCCCGGTGCCGCCCGGCTCGGTGCCGGTCGAGGACGTGTGGGTGGAGGGGCCCGGCGGGCGGGTCCACGCGCTGGTCCAGCGGCCGGCGGGCGAGGGCCCGTTCCCGACCGTGTTCGAGATCCACGGCGGCCCGACGTACCACGACAGCGACTCGTTCGCCGCAGGTCCGGCGGCCTGGCTGGACCACGGCTTCGCGGTGGTCCGGGTCAACTACCGCGGCTCCACCGGCTACGGCCAGGCGTGGACGGACGCCCTGCGCGAGCGGGTCGGCCTGATCGAGCTGGAGGACATCGGCGCGGTCCGCGCCTGGGCGGTCGACTCCGGGCTCGCCGACCCGGCCCGGCTGGTGCTGTCCGGCGGCTCGTGGGGCGGCTACCTGACCCTGCTCGGCCTCGGCGTCCAGCCCGAGGAGTGGACCCTCGGCCTCGCCGCCGTCCCGGTCGCGGACTACCTGACCGCGTACGCCGACGAGATGGAGGCGCTCAAGTCGCTGGACCGCACGCTGTTCGGCGGCGACCCGGACGAGGTCCCCGAGCGCTGGCACGCCTCCTCGCCGCTGACCTACGTCGAGCAGGTCAAGGCGCCGGTCTACATCAGCGCCGGCGTCAACGACCCGCGCTGCCCGATCCGTCAGATCGAGAACTACGTGGAGCGGCTGGAGGCGCTCGGCAAGGTGCACGAGGTGTACCGCTACGATGCCGGGCACGGTTCGCTGGTCGTCGACGAGCGGATCAAGCAGCTCCGCCTGGAGATCGACTTCGTCCGGCGGCACCTGGACCTCGGATGAACCTCGGAGACGGAACCAGCCGGTGAGCCAACCGAACAGAGCCCCCGCACCCGTCCGTCGCGGCAACACCGGCCGCACCGGCCGCACGGGCCACCGGGCCGCCCTCGCGGCGGCCGGCGTGGCCGCGCTGCTGATGACCGCGACCGGGTGCGCGAGTGACGACTCCGACGACGGCTGCGGCCAGGCCCTCGGCGGCGGCCAGGCCCTGGGCGGCGACGCCTCGATGCAGCTGCTGGCCAAGGGCAGCAAGGGCGGCGGGTCCAGCGGGCGCAGCTCGAAGGGGTCGAAGAGCTCGGGGTCGTCCGGATCCTCCGGCTCGCACAGCTCGTCGGGCTCGTCCGGGTCCTCCGGGTCCGGCTCGTCGGGGTCCGGCTCGTCGGGGTCCGGCTCGTCCGGGTCCTCGGGGCGGTCGCACACCACGGTGGTCCATCGCCGCGGCTCGTCCGACGGCGACTGCGGCCGGCCGTCCCCGACGCCGTCCAGCTGGACGTTCCCGTCCGGGGTGCCCTCGCTCGCCCCGTCCGCCAAGCCCAGCACCCGCTGACCGGCCCACAGCACCCGCCGGCGCGAACGGTCTCCCGCAGAACGGTCTCCTACAGGGCCGGGTCCAGTCCGAGGGCCCGGTCCTGTACCGCTTCCGCCTCACGGCGGATCAGGCGGAACCACATGAACACCACGAAGCCGGCGAAGACGAACCACTCCAGCGTGTAGCCGAGGTTCTGGAACGCCCGCAGGCTCAGACCGTCGCCGCCCTGCGGCTGCACGGTCGGTACGGCGCTGAAGCCGGCCGGCGCCGCGTCGGCGGCCAGCCAGCCGTCGAACACCGGGTACGGCAGGGCGTTGACCAGGGTCGCCGGGCTGATCGTGCCCAGCTGGCCGGCCGGCAGTCCGCCGGCGACCGCGCCGCCGCTGCCGCTGGTCTCCGGCGCCTGCAGCCGCCCGGCCACGGTGACCTGCCCGTCCGGTGCGGCGGGCACCGCCTGCGCCGCGCCCGGGTCGCCCGGCGCCCAGCCGCGGACCACGGCGACGGCCCGGCCGTCGGCGGTCAGCAGCGGGGTGAGCACGTAGTAGCCCTGGTGGCCGTCGACCGTGCGGTCGGGCACCAGCAGCTGGTGCGCCGGGTCGTAGCTGCCGGTCGCGGTGACCGGGCGGCCGACCGTGTCGGTGGCGACCCTCGCCGCCGGCCCCGACAGCACCCGGTCGATCGGCTCGGTGGCGGCCGCACCTGCGGAGGCGGCCGCCGTGGCGCTGTCCTGGTGGGTGGCGATCCGGTCCTCGAAGCGCCCGAGCTGCCAGGAGCCGAGCAGCAGGCAGCCGACGATAGCGGCGAGCGCCACGACCGTGCCGCCGAGCCACCGCGGGGTCAGGAGAAACCGGTACACACCCACCACGGTAACCAGTCCACACACCGCCTCCGACCGCCGGGGGCGGTGCGTCGATCCGGACCGCCGGTCCGAGACACCGGTCCGAGACACCGGTCCGGGCCCAGAGTCCAGGCCAAGGGTCCAGCGGCCCCGGTGCGCCTCAGACCGCCACCGGCACCAGCGCGGCGAGCCGCCCGGCCGTCACCGAACCCGGCTCCGCCGTGTAGACGACCAGCAGCTGGTCCGGGTCTCCCGGCAGCTCCAGCGTCTCGAAGTCGACTTCCAGTCGGCCGACCTGCGGATGGCCGAGCACCTTCCGGCCGTACGACTTCTCCCGCACCCCGTGCTCCTGCCACAGCTCGCGGAAGACCTCGCTGCCCTCACCCAGCTCGGCGACGAGCGCGGCGAGTGCCCGGTCGCCGGGGTAGCGGGCGGCGCTCAGGCGCAGGTACGCCACCGTCGCCGTGGCGACCGGCCGCCACTCCAGGTACAGGGCGCGACCGGCCGGCGAGAGGAAGGCGTGCCGGGCCATGTTCCGCTGCTCGGGCGGCAGCGCGGACAGGCCGATGACCGCGTCGGCGAGAGCGTTCCACGCCAGTACGTCCATGCTCCGGCCGATCACGAACGACGGTCCGTCGAACAGGTCCAGCATCCGCCGCACGCCCGGCCGGACCGACTGGGCCTGGGCGCGGACCGGCGTGCGCGGCGGACGGGCCAGGTCGTACAGGTGCGCCCGCTCGGTGGCGTCCAGCCGCAGCACCCCGGCGACCGCGTCCAGCACCGCCTCCGAGGCGCCCTGGCCGCGCCCCTGCTCCAGCCGCACGTAGTAGTCGACGCTCACCCCGGCCAGCTGCGCCACCTCCTCACGCCGCAGCCCCGGCACCCGGCGGCGCCGGCCCACCACCGGCAGTCCCAGGTCCTCCGGCTGCACCCGGGCCCGCCGCGACCGCAGAAACTCCCCCAGCTCGCTCATGACCCGACCTTACGTCCGGAGGGTGGGTCTGCCGGACCCAGGAAAACCACGGCCCTGGGTACCCGGACACGGCCCCGGCAGGCTGGACGCGTCCCCGGGCGCCGACCGACGGACCCGTACCCCGCCGCACCCCGAGCAAGGAGCACCGCCATGTCGTACCCCGCACTCTCCGGCCGCACCGCCGTCGTCACCGGCGCCGCGAGCGGCATGGGCGCCGCCACCGCCCGCCTCCTCGCCGCGAACGGGACGGTCGTCGCGCTGCTCGCCCGCCGCGAGGACCGGCTGAAGGAGCTCGCCGAGGAGATCACCGCCGCGGGCGGGCGGGCGGTGGCGGTCGCCTGCGACGTCACCGACCAGGAGTCGGTGGACGCGGCCGCCGCCCGGATCGCCGCCGGCCTCGGCCGGGTCGATCTGGTGGTCAACGCCGCCGGGGTGATGCTGCCCAACCCGGTCGACGACGGGCGGGCCGACGAGTGGACCCGCATGATCGACACCAACCTGACCGGCGTCCTGCGGGTGATCCGCGCGTTCTCCGGCGACCTGCGGGCGGCCGCCGCCGAGGGCGGTACCGCGGACCTGGTCAACGTCTCCTCGATCGCCTCGCACGTGGTCTTCCCCGACTATGCGGTGTACGCCGCGACCAAGGCCGCGCTCACCCACCTGTCCGCCGCCCTGCGCAGCGAGTACGGCCCGCGCGACGTCCGCGTCACCAACATCGAGCCGGGGCTGACCGACACCGAGCTCGGCACCCACATCGACAACCCGGCCCTCGGGCTCGACGGCCAGCTCGGTGCGATGTTCCGCAGCATCCAGCCGCTCACCTCGGAGGACATCGCCGACCTGATCGCCTACACGGTCAGCCGGCCCCGCCACGTCAACCTGCGACAGCTGATCGCCCTCCCCACTCACCAGGCCTGACCGCTCCGGCCCACCCACATGAGGCCGGCCCGGCGGGTGGTCAGGTGCCCGTGGTGGACTGGGCGGTGGCCGAGGGCGCGGGGGTGGCGGTCGGGGCGGGTTCGGGAGCGGCCTGGTAGACGGTGCCGTCGCAGGCGCCCTTGAGGACCGCCGTGGCGACGGTCGGCCCGCCCGCGGACGGCGCGTAGCCGAGGGTGACGCCGCCACCGACGGTGGAGGGTGTGGGGGTGGGGCTGGCGGTGGACGGGGTGGACGGCGTCGGGCTGGTGCCGTCGCCGGGGCCGGCGCTGGGCGCGGCGGCCGGGGTGGTCCCGGGGCCCGGGCTGATCGCGACGGCCTGGACGGGCTGGGGGGCCAGCTGGGCGGTCGGTGCGGCCGTCGGGGCGTCGCAGGAGCGGGTCGGCACCCATCCGAAGCGGACCACGAACGACGCCCCCGGCGTGAGCAGCAGCTCCCGGGGCGCTCCGGCGGGGTCGGGCAGCCCGGTCGCCGGGTCCCCGGCGGTGTGGCCGACCACCCGGACGGATCCGCCTCCGGCGCCGCTCGCGGACGCCACGGCGAGCGTGCCGACCTCGGCGATGCGGCAGCTCTGGCTCGAGGTGTTGGCGAGCCGGAACCAGCCGTACATCCGTCCGCTGCCGTCGGCCGGGTCGACCCGGGAGTCGGCCCGGCCGAGGTCGGTGCCGGCGCAGGCGGGAGCGGCGGGGGTGCCCTCGGACGGCCCGCCGGAGGGGCTCGCGGCGGCGCTGGCGACGGACGCGCTCCCGCCGGTCGGTCCGCCGCCCGCGGCGGTCGGGTGCGGGAGCGGGGCGGTGGACGGTCCGCCGGGCGTGGCGTGGGCGGGGTGGCCGCCGTCGCCGGCGCCGATGGCGCCGATGCCGGAGTCCCCGGAGAGGTCGAAGAACGGGTCGACGCCGTGCAGGACGGGCAGGGAGGCGGCTGCGACCAGGGCGACGGCGGCGCCGGTCAGGGCGCCCCGGCGCCGGGCGCGGCGGCGGGGTACGGCGGCGCGCAGCCGGGGCAGGGCGGCCGGATCGGGTTCCACCATGGCGACGGACAGCCGCAGTCGGCTGCGCAGTTCGCGCTCGGTCAGCCCGTCCGGTCCGGCGAGGGGGCTGGCGCTGCCGCGCCGCTCGCCGAAGAACCGCTCACCTGACAGCCGCTCGCCGAAGAGCCGCTCGCCCGACGGCCGCTCGCCGGAGGGCCGTTCGCCCGACGGCCGCTCGCCGGGCGGCCGCGTTCCGTCGCGTCCGGCGTCAGTCATCGCTGCTCGCCATCAGCGTGCGCAGCGCCGCCAGTCCGCGCGAGCCGTACGCCTTCACCGAGCCGACGGAGATGCCGAGCACCTCCGCCACCTGAGCCTCGGTCAGATCCGCGTAGTAGCGCAGCACGAGCACCTCCCGCTGACGGCGTTGCAACCCCCGGAGCGCGGTTCGCAGTTGATCGCGCTCCAGCGCATCGTA
Organism: Kitasatospora cinereorecta; assembly: GCF_024172095.1. Lineage (GTDB taxonomy): Bacteria > Actinomycetota > Actinomycetes > Streptomycetales > Streptomycetaceae > Kitasatospora > Kitasatospora cinereorecta. The sequence continues at coordinate 257,961 of NZ_JAMZDX010000006.1, forward strand.
GGCCCCTTCTTCTGCACTGGCCATGTCAGGCATGGGCTTGGGCAGCAGTCGCAGGCCGAGGATCCGGCGTTTGAGAGTGGACCGGGAGAGGTTGACCACGGTCTGCCGCAGATAGGCCAGGGTCTTCTCCGGGTCGCGGACCCGACGCCGGGCGGCGTGCACCCGGATGAAGGCTTCCTGGACGACGTCCTCGCACGAGGAGAGGTCGTCGAGCAGCAGGGCGGCCAACCGCAGCAGTGAGCGGTAGTGGGCCTGGTAGGTCTCGGTGAGCTGATCGACGCTGGCCCCGGTCGCGTCCGCTGCCGCCGCAGCAAGGCCCATCCGACTATCGGCCGGCCATCGGGCCGCCCCGGGCAGTGAGACCACGCCCACTGCCGTCCCCATCACGTTCACCACGCCTGTTGGACACTCGATCCCCTGTCCTGGTTGCCCTGACCTGGGGGGCATTCTTCCGCACAAGGGGAATCCCCCTCCAGGGCCCGCGGCCCTGGAAGGGGATTCTGACAGACTGTCGCGCCGACGGGGCGCCGGAAGCACTAAGCTCAGCGGCCCGTTCCGCCGTAGACGACGGCCTCGTCACTGTCGCTGTCCAGGCCGAACGCGGTGTGCACGGCGCGGACGGCCTCCGGCACGTCCTCGGCGCGGGTGACCACCGAGATGCGGATCTCCGAGGTGGAGATCAGCTCGATGTTGACGCCGGCCTCGGAGAGCGCCTCGAAGAACGTGGCGGTGACGCCCGGGTTGGAGCGCATGCCGGCGCCGACCAGCGAGATCTTGCCGATCGCGTCGTCGTAGCGCAGCGACTCGTAGCCGATGCCGTCCTTGACCCGGCCGAGCGCGTCGATCGCCTTCTGGCCCTCGGTCTTGGGGAGGGTGAAGGTGATGTCGGTCAGACCGGTGGAGGTGGCGGAGACGTTCTGCACCACCATGTCGATGTTGACCTCGGCGTCCGCGATGGCGCGGAAGATCCGGGCCGCCTCACCCGGCTTGTCGGGCACGCCGACGACCGTGATCTTGGCCTCGGACGTGTCGTGGGCGACTCCGGAGATGATGGCCTGCTCCATCTCGCCCCCTTCGGGCTTGTTCGGGTTGTCGTTGCTGACGATCGTCCCCGGAAGACCGGAGAAGGACGAGCGTACGTGAATCGGGATGTTGTAGCGCCGCGCGTACTCCACACAGCGGTCCAGGAGCACCTTGGAGCCGGACGAGGCCAGCTCCAGCATGTCCTCGAAGGCGATCCAGTCGATCTTCCGCGCCTTCTTGACCACGCGCGGGTCGGCGGTGAACACGCCGTCCACGTCGGTGTAGATCTCGCAGACCTCGGCACCGAGCGCGGCGGCCAGGGCGACGGCGGTGGTGTCGGAGCCGCCGCGGCCGAGCGTGGTGATGTCCTTGGAGACCTGGGACACGCCCTGGAAGCCGGCCACGATCGCGACGTTGCCCTCGTCCAGGGCGTTGCGGATGCGGCCCGGCGTCACGTCGATGATGCGCGCCTTGTTGTGCGTCGAGTCGGTGATCACACCGGCCTGGCTGCCCGTGAAGGACTGGGCGTCGAAGCCCAGCGTTTTGATCGCCATGGCCAGCAGCGCCATGGAGATGCGCTCTCCGGCGGTCAGCAGCATGTCGAACTCACGGCCGGACGGAATAGGGGTCACCTGTTCCGCGAGTTCGATGAGCTCGTCCGTGGTGTCACCCATCGCGGAGACCACGACGACGACCTCATGGCCGGCCTTCCTGGTGTCCACGATTCGGCGGGCGACGCGCTTGATGCCCTCGGCATCCGCGACGGATGAGCCGCCGTACTTCTGCACGACAAGGCCCACGGGGGCTCCTCGACTTGGGGTTGTCTGGTCCTCGCCAGTCTAACGAGCGGGTTCCGCCCGGCCGGCCCCATCCGCATCGTGAGACATCGGTATCGATCAGTGGGCACCGGGTTCCGGCAGGTCTCCGGGCCGACCGACCGGGGCCCGAAGAATTGCCGGGACCGCGGCCCGGGGCGGACCGGATCTCCCGACCGCCGGAAATTCTGACGACTGCGTCACACCGGGATCATCGGCACCGGCACCAGCGCCGGCCCGGGGGATCCGGACGCCCGGGGATCCGGACGCCCGGGGATCAGGTGCCCAGCTCGGCGGCCATCAGGTCGCCCGCCTGCTGCTCCAACTGCTCGTCGGTCAGTCCGTCGTTGTCGGTGTCCGCCCCGTCCGGCGCCGCGCCGATCGGGCTGTCCAGCCGGACGTGCGCGATCAGCGACTGGAGCGCCCGCAGCACCGCGGTGCAGGTCGAGCCCCAGTTGGACAGGTACGAGAACTGCCACCACCACAGCGCCTCGCTGACCCGGCCCTCGCGGTAGTGGGTCAGGCCGTGCCGCAGCTCGCTGACCACCCCCGCCAGGTCGTCGGAGATCCGGAAGGCGCTCGGCTTCTCCGGCGGGCCGTACGGGTCGAAGACCTCGTGGTAGACGTCGATCGGGGAGAGCAGCTCGGCGAGGCGCTCGCGCAGCTCGACACCGTCCGGCTCCGGACCGGTGTCCGGCTCGAAGCGGTCATCCGGCACGACGTCCTCGATCGCGCCCAGCCGGCCGCCGGCCAGCAGCAGCTGCGACACCTCCAGCAGCAGCAGCGAGATCGCGCTGCCCGGCTCGTCGCCCTTGGCGACCTCGGTGACGGCGAGCACGAAGCTCTCCACCGAGTCGGCGATCTGGACGGCGAAGTCGTCGGGCTCGTCGGTGTGCGTGAGGCTTTGGGTTCGGTCAGACATCGAGCAGTCGTCTCCCTTCGAAGGCCCGGCCGAGGGTGACCTCGTCCGCGTACTCCAAGTCCCCGCCGACGGGCAGACCGCTCGCCAGCCGGGTGACCTTGAGGCCCATCGGCTTGCACAGCCGGGCCAGGTAGGTCGCGGTCGCCTCCCCCTCCAGGTTGGGGTCGGTGGCCAGGATCAGCTCGGTCACCGTGCCGTCCGCGAGCCTCGTCATCAGCTCGCGGATCCGCAGGTCGTCCGGGCCGACACCCTCGATCGGGCTGATCGCGCCGCCCAGCACGTGGTAGCGGCCGCGGAACTCCCGGGTGCGCTCGATCGCGACGACGTCCTTGGGCTCCTCGACCACGCAGATCACCGCGAGGTCGCGGCGCGGGTCCAGACAGACCCGGCACTGCTCGGCCTCCGCGACGTTGCCGCACACCACGCAGAACCGCACCCGGTCCTTGACCTCCAGCAGCGCGTGCGCCAGCCGCCGGACGTCGGTCGGGTCGGCCTGCAGCACGTGGAAGGCGATCCGCTGCGCGCTCTTGGGCCCGACGCCGGGCAGCCTGCCCAGCTCGTCGATCAGGTCCTGAACCACGCCCTCGTACAACGTCGCGCCTTCCTTCGGCCTGGGGAGCGCCGTGCTCCGGTGCCATCATCCAACGAATCGGGCGTCGGGCACACTGCCCGACGCCCGACTAGCTCATAAATCACACAATGCGTTCGGAGTCCCACGGAATCCGAACCATCGCTGTCGGCCGATGCCAGATCGGCCGGTGTCTGAACCGCCGGTGCAGAAAGGCCGGTGTCAGAACGGCAGACCGGGGATGCCGCCGCCCAGGCCCTGGGTCAGCGGGCCCATCCGCTCCGCCTGCAGCTTCTGCGCCGCCGCGGTGGCGTCCCGCACGGCCGCGAGCACCAGGTCCGCCAGGGTCTCGGTGTCCTCCGGGTCGACCGCGGCCGGCGCGATGGTCAGCGCCACCAGCTCGCCCGCACCCGTCACCGTCGCCTCGACCAGACCGCCGCCCGCCGAACCGCTCACCTTCGTCTCGGCCAGCTCCTTCTGAGCCTTGCCGAGCTCCTCCTGCATCTTCTGCGCCTGCTTGAGCAGCTGCTGCATGTTGGGCTGGCCACCAGGGAACACGGTTCTCCGATCCTCGATCTCTGCGCTTCGTCCTGCGTTCTTCGCGATCGAGCCTACGCGCCCCGAACGGCCCGCAGGTCCAACTCCAGCTCCAGCAGCCGCGCCGCCGGATCCAGCGGGTACGGCCGGGTCAGACCGGACGGCGCGAAGCCGTGACGCCGGTAGAAGGCGCGCGCCCGGGCGTTCTCCTCGTGCACCTCCAGCACGGCCCGATCGGCTCCGGACTGCTCCCGCGCCCACTCCAGCGTGGCCGTCAGCAGCTGATCCGCCGGGCCGCGCTCCGATGCGCCGGCCCGGCGGGCGGCGCCACCCCGGTGGTCCGGGTGCACCCAGACGCTGACCACCTTGATCACGGCCTCGGGACGTCGGCGCGGCACCTCGTCCGGCCGGACGTCGTCCCGGCGCTGCCACGCCTCGGCCGCCGGGAGCGGGTCGGGGCCGGCCGGGCCGGCCGGCAGCCGGGTCACCCCGTACGCGCCCGCCATGCCCACCCAGTCGCCGTCCGCGCCCACGGCGGCCAGACCGACGGCGTTCGGCCAGGACTGGCGCTCGGCCCGCAGCCGCCACTCCGCCTCGGGCAGCGCCGCGGCATCCTCGTACCGCTCGCCGAACGCCGCCGGGGCGTCGGCCAGCATCGCCAGCCGGACCTCGCGATACCGCTCCCAGTCCGCCGGCTCGATCCGCCGTACGGTGATGCCCATCCCGCTCCCCTCGGTCCGGCCCGCTCAGTTGCCGTGGTGGATCTCCTCGAGCACCGTGGCACCCAACTCGCGGACGATCAGGTCCTGAGCGGAGAACGCGTCCTCCTTGAGATCCGGGTCGTCGTCCTCCGGGATGTCGTCCTCCGGCGCCACCTGCGGCTGCGGCGGCATCGCCGGCCGCGGGGCCGGCGGGCCGGACGGCTGCTGCGCCACCGACTGGCCGCCCCCGGCCGGCTGCTGGGCCTGCGACGGCTGGGGCTGCGGCTGGGTCGGCGGCGCCTGGTGCACCGGCGGAGCCACCGGGGGTGCGGCCTGCGCGGCCGGACGCGGTGCCGTGTCCCAGCCGCCACCGCCCTGCGGCGGCATCCCGCCACCGCCCGGCGAACCGCCACCGGAGAACCCGCCACCGACAGGCCCGCCACCGCTGAAGCCGCCCGCACCGCCGGAGAACCCGCCACCACCGCCGACCGGGCCGCCCGTACCACCGCTGGACCCGCCGGACGGGTCGACGATGCACTCCACCCGCCAGTCCACGCCCAGCGCGTCGGCCAGCGCCTGCTTCAACACGTCGTCGCTGTGGCTGCCCACGAAGCTGTCCCGGGCGCCCGCGTTGACGAACGACACCTGCAGCACGCTGCCGTCGAAGCCCGCCACCTGGCCGTTCTGGCTGAGCAGGATCCAGGTGAAGCGTCGGCGGTTCTTCACCGCGTCGAGGATCTGCGGCCACATCTGCCGGATCTGCGCCGCGCCCTGCTGCGCGGCCACCGACGGCTGCGCGGCGGCGGGCTGCGGCGGCGCGACCGGGGCCGGGGCAGGGGCCGGTTCCGCCGGCGCTGGCGTTGCTGCCGGAGCCGCCGCGGCCGGCTGGACCGGGGCCGGGGCCGCCGCACCGCCCGCTGCCTCACCCGGCGTACCGAAGCTGCGCGGAATCGGCCACGCCCCGGGCGCCGGCCCGGCGGGAGCCGTCGGCGCCGCCTGCACCGGAGCCGGCTGGGCCACGGGCGCCTGCGCGACCGGAGCCTGCACGGCCTGGGCCTGCACAGCCTGAGCCTGAACCTGGACCGGCTCCCCCGCACCCGCCGGGAACCCACCCACCGGCTGCTGGAACCCGCCCATCGGCGCCGCGAACCCGCCCGCCGCCGCCCGGCGCTCCAGCTTGTCCAGCCGCGCCTGCAACGAGAGTTCGTCGCTGTACGCACCGGGCAGCATCACCCGGGCGCAGATCAGTTCGAGCTGCATCCGGGGCGCCGCATTGCCGCGCATCTCGGTCAGCCCGGTGTTGACGATGTCCGCGGCACGGCTGAGCTCGGCGGCGCCGAAGCGGTCCGCCTGCGCCTGCATGATCGCGACCCGGTCGGCCGGGGCGTCGATCAGCCCCTTCTCCCCCGCGTCCGGCACTGTGGCGAGGATCACCAGGTCGCGCAGCCGCTCCAGCAGGTCCGTCACGAACCGCCGCGGGTCGTGCCCGCCCTCGACCACCCGGTCGATCACCTGGAAGACCGTCGCCCCATCCTGCACGGCGAACGCGTCCACCACCTCGTCCAGCAGCGCCGAGTCCGTGTACCCCAGCAGCGCGGTCGCCATGCCGTACGTGACACCGGCCTCGCCGGCGCCCGCCAGCAGCTGGTCCATCACCGACATCGAGTCACGCACCGAACCCGCGCCCGCCCGCACCACCAGCGGGAACACCGAGTCCTCGACCTGGATGCCCTCGCGCCCGCAGACCTCGGTCAGGTAGTCGCGCAGCGTCCCCGGCGGCACCAACCGGAACGGGTAGTGGTGGGTACGGGACCGGATCGTCCCGATCACCTTCTCCGGCTCCGTCGTGGCGAAGATGAACTTGAGGTGCTCCGGCGGCTCCTCCACCACCTTCAGCAGTGCGTTGAAGCCGGCCGAGGTCACCATGTGCGCCTCGTCCAGGATGAAGATCTTGTACCGGCTGTGCACCGGCGCGAAGAACGCCCGCTCGCGCAGCTCGCGCGCGTCGTCCACACCGCCGTGCGAGGCGGCGTCGATCTCGATCACGTCGATCGAGCCGGGCCCGCCGGTCGCCAGGTCGCGGCACGACTGGCACTCGCCGCACGGCGTCGGCGTCGGGCCCTGCTCGCAGTTGAGGCAGCGCGCCAGGATGCGGGCGCTGGTCGTCTTGCCGCAGCCGCGCGGGCCGCTGAACAGGTACGCGTGATTGACCCGGTTGTTGCGCAGGGCCTGTTGGAGCGGAGCGGTCACGTGCTCCTGCCCGATGACCTCCGCGAAGGTCTCGGGGCGGTAGCGGCGGTACAGGGCTAGGGACACGCCACCGACGATATCGGGACGGACGGACAAACGCGCCGTCCCCGGGCCCCGGGCCCCACCCGGCCCCCGCCCGCGACCGTCCTCCGACCAGCCCGCCGACCGGCCCCGGAAACGCAAGGACCCCTCGCGCACCCGCCAGAGCCCTCCTACCCTTGCTGCCTTCCGGCCCTGGGGGAGTTCAGAGAGATAGCGCCACACGAGGGGCTGCCCCCAGAGTAGCGGATCCCGGCCCCCGTCAGGGCCACCCACCCCCATCTCCGATCCGCAGGCCACCTCCCACGACCACCTGCGGGATAGCGGTTCGCGAGCACCCCTCGACATGTACTAAGCTCTCCCACGGAGGATTCGCCTAGAGGCCTAGGGCGCACGCTTGGAAAGCGTGTTGGGGGCAACCCCTCACGAGTTCGAATCTCGTATCCTCCGCCTTCGCCCGCCAGGGCAAACGAAAGGCCCCGACCGCTCAGCGGTCGGGGCCTTCGTCGTTCCCTGGTCTGGGCAGACCGGCACAAAGCATTGCCGCCAATTCGAAGCCCTGGCGAACGGCGACTGTCAGACAGCCACGAGTCGGACGCGATCACCGCAGAGCTTGGTCATGTCGTCGATGTCCGAGGTCAGCAGGACGACCGGTCGCTGCTGCCGCACCGCCATCTCGGCCACCGCCGCGTCGATCGCGTACGTGTGGCCGTGAAGACCTGCGGCGATCAACATCGCGGAAGCCGCACGGGCCTCCTCGTCGCCCACCTGCACGATCCGCAGCCCGGAAAGGATCCATCGGAGGCGGACCTGGTCCGTACGGCTGTGCACGGCCTCGATGATGGTCAACGCGCTGACCACCACCTCCATGCCCCGTTTGCGGGCCTCCGCGACCAGCGCGACGGCCGGCTCGTGGTCGTTGAGCAGCTTGGAGAGGCCCTCGGAGTCGAGTACCAGGGTGCCCTCATGGCTCAGCTTGCGACGGGCCATCCGCCCTCCTCGGCGAACACCTCGTCGAAGACCTGCCGGGCCCGATCCTGCTCCGCCGCCGAGATCGGCCCCTGTCGGCGCTCGTAGTCGGCCAGGTACTCGTCCAGGATCTGGCCCCGCAGCTCCCGCTCCACAGCGGCAGCGATGAACGCCGAGAACTCACGCTTGCCGACCCGCCGGCGGATCGCCTCGGCCGTACCTTCAGGCAGGGAGAGGCTGACCCTGGTGGCCGGCCCCTCGCCGATGCTGTAGGGCGTCTCAGTCATGGGACCAGATTATCAAAGGAGTAGGAAGACGGGCCGTGATCCGGCGGGCGGGAGAGTCGGCTGATGGACTCCCCGGGGGACGTACCTGAGCTCTTGCCGTGGGCCCGCCCGCCTCAGTGGCTGCCGTCGAGCCGCCGGGCCAGCACCCGGCCACGCTCGGCCTGGACTGCTCCGGCCTTCCCGGCCGCGTAGCGGAGGAGGCCTAGCGGGGCGTGCAGCCGCAGTCGGTCGACCACCCGGGAGCCACCGCCGGCTCGGGCGGTGAGGGCGAACCGGTAGTCCATCCGCACACCACCAGGACTGACCACCTCGCCGCTGACCGTCGCCTCGTCCGGCAGCCGGGCGTCCTCGGTGCGCAGGCTGACCTGGATGACGTTGTCGTGCCGGACCAGCCCCAGGAACCGGAACCGCTCGACGGCCACGTAGTGGGTGACCCCGCCCTCGCGGCGCACGTCCCGCACGTCCACGAGCAACGGGGAGAGCCCGATGTAGTTCCGGGGGTCCGCCAGATGCGCAAGCACGGCGGCGGGCGTCGCCGCGATGTCGTAGCTGCGGCTCAGTTCGGTGCTGGGCACGTCCGACTCCCCTGTCCGGTGCGGCTCCGGCCGTCGTCGTGGACCCGGAGCGATCGGTGGATCGTCGCACCTCCCCGCAGACTCCGAAAGACCGTCGCCCTTCCGGGCGGGCGGCCACGCAGGGGTCGGCCGATGATGGGAGAGGTCCGGGGTACGAGTCCAGGGCACGATGTCGAGAGCGGCGGATGGCTGAATGGCATGTCCGGGAATTCACCCCGGACGATCTCGAAGCGGTGGTACGGCTCGACGGTGAGAGCGCCACCACGGACCTCCCCGCCGTCTTCCGCCTCTCCGATGTCATCGCCGCGTTGCAGGCGCGGGATCCGAGCGTCGTCGTGGTGGCCGACGGGCATCTCGTGGGTGCGGCGGTGGGCCGGGTGGTCGGGGACCGGGCCTGGGTACTGCGCATCGCGCTGCACCCCGCCTGGCGGAACCTGGGTGTGGGTACCGCGCTGTTGTCCGCGTTGGAGCGTCGTCTGCGGGACGCCGGCGCCAGGATCGTCGCAGCGCTGTTGCCCGAGGAGGAGACCGGTGCCACGGCCCTGGTCAATTCCGGGTTCCGGGCCCGCCGGGGCCTGACGTACTTCGAGAAGTCGGAGGCCGTCGGCGCCCAGAGCACGACGGTCCTGGCCATGCTGGGCGCGGTCATGCCCGAAGCCCGCCTCTGGGAGCAGCTCACCGGCATGGCCGACGAGAAGCGGCTCATCGAACGGCGCCTGGTGCTGCCGCTGGCCAATCCCGAGCTGGCGGACGCGCACGGCGTGGAACCGCCCCGGGCGGTCGTGCTGTTCGGTCCGCCGGGCACGGGCAAGAGCACCTTCGCCAAGGCCGTGGCCGGCCGGCTCGGCTGGCCGTTCGTCGAGCTCTTCCCCTCCCGGCTCACGTCCGAGAACGGGCTGGCCACCGGACTCGGCCGCCGCTTCGAGGAGGTGGCCCAGCTCGACCACGTGTTGCTCTTCATCGACGAGGTCGAGGAGGTCGCCGGTACGCGCAGCCTCGCCGCCCCCGCTTCGGTCGCCGTGGTCAACGAACTCCTCAAGTCGATCGTGCGGTTCCGCGACCGTGACGGTCGGCTCCTGGTCTGCGCCACCAATTCGGTGGCCGCCCTGGACCCCGCCTTCCTGCGCCACGGCCGCTTCGACTACGTGATGCCGGTCGGTCCGCCCGACTCGCCGGCCCGGGACGCGCTGTGGACCGGCTACACGGCGAAGACCGGTACCGCGGCCGACACGGCGGTCCTCGCCGAAGCCAGCGAGGGCTTCACTCCGGCCGACATCAGGCAGGTCGCCATGGCGGTCGCCCAGAGCGCTTTCGAGCGCACGCTCGACACGGGGCAGCGGACCCCACCCAGTACTCAGGACTATCTGGATGCCATCCACCGCACCCGTCCGACCGTCTCCGAGGAGATGGCCCGGGAGTTCGCCGACCAGGCGGTCCACTACGGGCGGGTCTGACGGCCCGTCCCCGTCGTGCCGTGATGTCCGTCCGACGGCGTACGGGCCGGCCGACCGGGCGGATCGCCGTCAGTAAGCGGAGCCGCTTCGCAGGTAGGTGCCCTCGACCTGAAGCCAAGCCCCGGGGCTGAAGCACGTCTCGATCTGGTGCGGCGTGTCCTCGAAGACCCTCAGGACGCGCAGCGCGCCGCTCGGATGGAGGTCGTACTCGAAGGTGAGGCCGTCCGCGACGTCCTCGTACTGCAGGTCCAGCGGCCCCGTCGACGGCTCCGCCGGTACCCGGGCCTCGGCCGAGAGTTTCACATGGACGGACATCTCCATCCCGCCTTTCTGCCTGCCCGAGGAGCCCGGCCCGCTCGGCGGCCGGCCCCACTTACGCCTCGGCCGGTGGCTGGGAGCCGATGCCGGTGGCGATGAGGATCTGCCGTGCCGAGTCGGTTCCGCCGGTCCTGACCGCGCGCGCCATCGCGGCCAGGGCCGCCTCCTGGTTCGCCTGCGGGGGGACCACGAGGAGGCTGAAGTGGTCGCGCTCGCCCCTCGTGATGATCACCGTGTCGTCGCCGACCGGGTACCGGTCGAGGTGCACCGACCGGCCGTCGACGACCAGGCTGGCCGGGACGTCGTCCCAGGCGTCGGCATCCAGACCGACGCTGGCCACGGGGCCGAGGTGCTCGGTCAACGCACGGACCAGTCCGGGGAGTTCGGCTGCGATGTTCCGTGAACGCGGCCACCACGCGCCGTCGAGGACGCCCTCACGCGACTGTGTGGTCTCCAGCCGTAGCAACACCGTCCCCGGCTTCGCGGCCTGCCTGAACCGGTCCGGCAGGAACCCGTAGTGCGAGGCGCTGGTCGTGTCCGACATCGCTTCCCCTGTCCCGGTGGCACGGGCCCGGCTGGCTTGCGAAGCCCGGGGCGACGGCTCGAACCGCGCCCGTGTCCCCACGGTACTCCGCCCGTACCGGGCCGACCCGGCCGGTCATGAGAGACCCGGCGGGGTACGGCGTCTCAGCGCCACTCGATCAGGAACAGGGTGGCGTCGTCGCTCGTGCGACCGCCCCGTTTCTCCTTCAGGGTGTGGGAGAGCGCGCGCACCATCGCCCGCACGTTGACCTGCGAGTGCTCGACCCGGTTGACCCAGGCGATGAGCTGTTCCTCCCCGAACTGCTCACCACCCGCCTCGCGCTCCTCGACCAGGCCGTCGGTGAAGCACAGGACCCGGTCACCGTGCCGCAGCACCCGCTCGCTGATCACCGGCTGCTCGCCTCCGAATCCGACCGGCAGGGTGGTGGCGCTCTCCAGGCGCTCGACGACGACGTGGCCGCGGATCAGCAGCGGCTGAGGATGACCGGCATTGACCCATTGGAGGTGGCCGGTGGCGGTGTCGAGGCGCATCATCTGAGCGGTGACGAAGTGGTCGGGACCGAACTGCTCGGCGACAGCCCGGTCCATGAAGGCGTAGATCTCGGCCAGTCCGATGTCGGCGCGGCGGGCGTGCCGGTACGCACCGATCGCGACGGTCGCCATGGTGGCGGCGTCCAAGCCGTGGCCCATGGCGTCGATCGTGGCCACGTGCAGCACGTCGTCGTTGAGCGCGTAGTCGAAGCTGTCACCGGCCACCTGGTAGGCGGGCTCCAGGATGCCGGCCACCGCGACCTGCGGGACGGTCATCGACAGCGGCGGCAGCAGGGACCACTGGATCTCCGCGGCCACACTCATCGGCTCCAGGCGCCGTGCCTGGAAGATCCGGTCGGTGTAGCCGCTCTTGGTGATCAGCAGATCCGCGACCAGGGCGGCGAAGCGGCGCAGAAGCCGCCGGTCGTCGTCGTCGACGGCCTCCAGAGTCAGGGCCAGCACCCCCACCTCGTCGCCGCCGTCCAGCAAGGGCAGGTACAGCCGTACCCCGTCGGCCTGCGGCACTTCGACGGGAACACCGCGCAGGAAGGCCTCACCCGCAGGAGAGCCGTCGATCCGCACCGGCTCCCCGGCGGACAGCCCCCACCCCGGCAGCGGCGCCAGCACCAGCTGGCCGTAATCCTGCAGCAGGAGCGCCGGGTCGCGGCCGCCGAACCCGCGCACCACGTCGGTGACCAGTGGGGCGATCAGCTGAGGCGGCAACTCATGGGCGCGATCGAGCAGTGCGCCCAGTATGCGTTCGCCGTGCCCCTCCGACCGGTCCGGCCCGACTGCGCCGGACGATCGCTCACCCCTCATCCTCGCTCACCACCGTCCTGCTCCCGTCGCGGGCGCTCGGCACCGGTTCGATCGCCCTGACACCTCGCTGCAGTTCGCCGGGCGGCTCCTTCCATTACGCCCGACGACGGTGCATTGCGCTCCCGGTCGCTCTCCCGCCCCACCGGCATCACCGCCGGGCCGGGCGGATGGGCCGACGGCGGCCGGAACCGCAATCGCAACCGCGGCCAGGAGTAGCCTGGACGCCACTGGAGGCATCTCGTATGCCGGCACCCGAACACCGGCGTCGTCTCCGGCGAACGGCTACCCCGGACCCGACCCGGTCGGGTCCGAAGACGGGTCCTCGACCATGAAGGCGATCCTCGATCGCACGATCACACCCAGCTCATCCGGCTGCGCCGTGCGGCTGTCCCTGACGTCCGAGGGCCTGAGACCCGGCCGGTTGGACGGGGCCTGGTGGCCCCGGTGCGGTGACCTCCTTCTCGAACTCCCCGCCCTGGCGGCCGAGATCGACGAACGGTGGGGCCGGATCACCCGGATCACCGTGAATCCCGCGCAGTGGCCGGTCATCCCCCGGCGGATCCCGGTCGCGGGCCACGTCGTCCACGCGGGCTGGTTCACCACCGAGCAGGACAAGCACATGATCATGGTCCGCTCGTATGCCCCTCGGCGGCTGGACCTGCTGGTCGTCCCGCCACAGACGGATGCCGTCGACGCGGCCCGGCTCATGGTCGAGGCCGCTGATCCCGCGAACACCAGGACCGCGAGCGAACTGCTCGCCATGGAACCGGAACGGCGGGCGAAGGGGCTGGAGCCCCTCAACGGAACGGTCCGGCGGGCGGAACTCGCGCGCACGCAGGCCGCGTACCGGGCGGTGGGCAGGTAGACGGCGGCCGGGGCACCGCTTCCGGCAGGCGCCCCGGTGGGGGAACACCCGTCAGCAGGAGCCCGCGTGAGCCGGCGGTACGGCGAGGAGGACTGCGGCGCGGTCCGCGGTGAGGATGCCGAGGAGGTAGCCGTCCTCGTCGACGACCGGCCAGATGGTCAGCCGCTTGACCCGCATGGCGATGGCTGCGAGAGCGAGGCCCATGGTGGGCCAGGCGAACGGGCCGCGCTGGTGGGAGGTGGCGCCGACCACGATCCGATCGGTGGACCAGGAACGGATCCGGAAGGAACGCAGCCCGGTCCGGGTGACGACTCCTTCACAGCGGCCGTCGTGGTCACGGACCAGCAGGTACTCCACATCCGCACTGCGCAGGATGTCGTTGGCCCGGTCGACCGTACTGTCGTCGGTGATCTGGTAGTCCCACGGTTCCATCGCGTCGGCGACCGTGAGTCCGCGGCCGGGCCTGGCCGGCCGTGGGGCATCAGGGGTGCGGGTGGCGGTCACGGGGTCACCGTTTCCTCTCCGGCCGCCCCCCGGGAGGCCGGGGCATTCGTTCACCCAGAACGAGGCCGGAACGAGTACCGGGATACGGGATGCCCTGGATGCCTTCGATGCTACTCCCGGCCACTCCCGCGTCGGCCGCCCGGAACGGGCCGACGCGGGTCGGCGCGCGCCTGCGCGGAGTACCGTGGAAGACAACCGAGGACATTCCGCACACCGGCACCAGCGTCGACGTCGCCCTAGGTCATGACATGGTCCCCACGGACCGGACGGGCGGCCCACCGTGATGCAGATACCTCTCCCAGTCCCTTCCGCACCCGGTCCATGGTCGGTGCCCGGGGCTCCCCTGCTGCCACGTCTGGCGCTGGAGCCGACCATGTCCCGCGAGGGCGTGTTCGACGGCGCGTGGTGGCCCCGGACGACCGACCTCGTCGCCGAACTGCCCGACCTGATCACCGCGCTCGGCGCCCATCTCGGCCGTATCGTCCGGGTCGGCCTCGACACCCCGGCCTGGGACGACGTGCCCCGGTCCGTTGTGGTGCAGGGCGTCATGATCAGGATCAACTGGTTCGGCGGCAGCGACGCCACGATCAGCATCACCCGAGGGTTCCAGGACCACTTCCTGCTCCTGGTGGTGCCGCCGGGCACACTGCCGACGACCGCCGTCTCGGCGATGGCCGGAGCGTCCGCGACCGGCAACCGCACGCCGGCGGCGGAACTCCTGCTCGGATGAGCGGCCCGCCGGGGTCGACCCGGCGATGAGCGGTTGCTCGCCGAACCGCCCGCCGAACCGCCCGCCACCGGCCCCCGTCCGTTGCCCTGGGCCCGGTGCCGGTGTTCGGTGGCGGGTGTCGGCTGCGCGGGCCCCGGGCACGCAGACATCGAGCACCAAGTGGCGCATGATGAGCGTCGGCAGATCATGAGGGGCGGGCGCCGTGGCAGAGAGCGGATCCATCGGGTCGGAGACCGTCGCGGCCGAGGCCGTGCCGGTGGCGGAGGTCCCGAGTGGGGGTGTGCGGCGGCGGCGGTCCGGGGTGCGGCGGCTGGCGGTGGTGCTGCTGGTCCTGGTGGTGCTGTTCCTGCCGCCGTGGTGGGTGCTGTTCGCGTCCGGCGTGGACTGGCCGCTCCCGGTGTTCCTGGTGGGGACGGTCGGCTTCGCGGCCTGGCTGGTCTCGTTCCCGTTCCTGATGGTCGCGGGTCACGGCCGGCGGCGGGACGACCGGGCGGCCCGCGTCGCGGACACCACCCTCGGCATGGTGTGGGTGCTGTTCACCTGGTCGGTGCCGGGCATCGTCGTCGACCTGGTGCTGGACGGGTTCGACGCCGGTGGCACGGGTCGGGCCAGGATCGTCGCCGCGGCCGTCGCGGCGGTTTCGGCGGGACTGCTCGGCTGGGGGCACTTCGAGGCGATGCGGGTGCCCCGGGTGAAGCGGCTGGACGTCCACCTGCCGCGGCTGGGCGAAGGCCTGGACGGGACCAGGGTCGTGGTGCTGGCCGACACCCACTACGGGCCGATCGACCGGGCGGCCTGGTCCGCCCGCGTCACGGAGGCGGTCAACGCGCTCGACGCGGACGTCGTGGTCCACGCCGGCGACATCGCGGACGGCACCCCCGCCCGGCGCCGGGCGCAGTCGGCGCCGCTCGGCGCGATCCGGGCCCGGCTGGCCAGGGTGTACGTCACGGGCAACCACGAGTACGGCAGCGGGGCGCAGGGCTGGCTGGACCGGATGGCGGAGCTGGGCTGGGAGCCGCTGCACAACCGCCATGTCGTGGTGGAGCGCGGCGGGGACGTCCTCGTGCTCGCCGGCGTGGACGACGTGACCGCCGGGTACTCCGGCCTGGCCGGACACCGCGCGAACCTGGGCGGCGCGCTGGCGGGGGCGGATCCGGAGCTACCGGTGCTGCTCGTCGCGCACCAGCCGAAGTTCGTCCCGCAGGCGGCCGCCGCCGGCATCGACCTCCAGGTCTCCGGGCACACCCACGGCGGCCAGATCTGGCCGTTCAACTTCCTGGTCCGGCTGGACCAGCCGGTGGTGCACGGCCTGAGCCGGCACGGGGAGCGGACCCAGCTCTACACCAGTCGCGGCACCGGCTTCTGGGGTCCGCCGTTCCGGGTCTTCGCACCGAGCGAGATCACGCTGCTCACGCTGCGCACGGGAAGCGCGCGCCCCACCTCGTAGCGCTCGCCGAAGAGGTGGTCAGAGGCCGAGGACCTCGACGGTCACGGTCGCGGTGTCGCCCGCTTCGAGGGATTCCGCCGTGCGGACGGCCCGCTTGATCGGCAGGACGTAGCAGCCGTGGGTGCTGTCCGGGAAGATCGAGGTCCGCCAGGTGGTGGCGCCGACCGTGACCCGGACGCGGACGGACCCGAAGCCTCGGCGCGGGCCGGTCAGGTCACGGATCTCGTCGGAGGCGTCCACGGGCAGGCTGACGAAGGTCCAACTGTCGTCCCGCCGGGCTTCCCAGATCCACAACTCGCCATCGAATTCGAACAGCACGGGCTCAGCATGGCACGGGTCCTCGGCAGCACGGCCGGAAGTCCGAAGGCCGGCAAGTGGCCGGCGAGGCGTGTGCCCGCACGCCGGGTCAGCGGATCTGGGTGGCGGCCCATTCGGCCCATTCGCGGCGCATGGCGTTGAAGCGGAGCCCGTACTCGAGCGCGATCCGGCCGTGGACGGAGAGGTCGTCGTCGCCCCAGTCGACGGAGTCGACGAGGCGGCGGAGGTCGTCGTGGCCCTGCTGGGAGAGGTCGGCGAGGCCGGTGAGGTAGGCGCGGGCCTGGTCGGGGGTGAGGACGCCGAGGAAGAAGACGCGCAGCAGGATGTCGCTGCGGGTGTTGCGCTGGGGCTTGGTCTCGGTGAGCCAGTGGCGCAGTTCGGCGAGGCCCTCGTCGGTGAGGGTGTACTCCTTGCGGCCGCGCGGGCCTTCGGCGGTGACGCTGATCCAGCCGGTGTCGGCGAGGCGGGAGAGCTCGGTGTAGATCTGGCTCTGGGTGGCGGGCCAGACGTTGGCGAGCGAGGTCTCGAAGGTCTTGAGCAGGTCGTACCCGCTGGCGGGGTGTTCGGCGAGGAGTCCGAGGAGGGCGTGTCGAAGGCTCATGCCGCCCATCCTACATTCCAGTCTTGACATGTCGTCAGTGAAGGTTCTACTTTCGACATGTCAGAACAGGAACATCAGCCACGGGGGCCAACGATGTCGTACGTTCGCACCTTCCTCCCCTGGATCGTCTTCGCGGTCCTGCCCTCCGCCCAGTGGCAGTGGGCGGCCCTGGTCGGCCTGCTGGTCGCGGCGGGGGTGACGGTCCAGCAGCGCCGGGCCGGGGCCGGCTTCGACGCGCTGATCATCGAGCTCGGTTCGGCCGCCTTCTTCGCGGTGCTGACGGTGATCGCCTTCGCCGACCCGGGCTCGGCGGTGCACGACTACTCGGCGGCGCTGTCCTCGGCCGTCCTGGCGCTGATCGCGGGGGTCTCGCTGCTGATCGGCAGGCCGTTCACGCTCGGCATCGCCAAGCGCAGCACGCCCCGCGAGGTGTGGGGGCTCAAGCCGTTCGTCCGCACCAACGTGGTCGTCACCGCCGTGTGGACCGCGGCCTTCGCCGCGACCGCCGCCGCGCTGGCCTTCCTCGCCCACGGCGGCGACGCCCATTCGACGGCGGCCACGGTGGTCCAGATCGCCGGCTTCGCCGTGCCGATGGTGTTCACCGTCCGCTATGTCGCCGCCGTGCAGGCCAAGGCCGGTGCCCGATGAGCGCCCCCCGCCACCTCTCGGGCAACTACGCCCCGGTCACCGAGGAGTTGACCTCGTTCGACCTGTCCGTCACCGGCCGGATCCCGGACGAGCTGAGCGGCTGGTACCTGCGCAACGGGCCGAACCCGGCGGACGCCGCCTCCGGCCACTGGTTCTTCGGCTACGGCATGGTGCACGGCGTCCGGCTGGAGGGCGGGCGGGCGGTCTCGTACCGCAACCGCTGGGTCCGCACCCGCAGCCTGACCGAGGGCGCCCGCGCCTTCGACCGGGACGGCCGCCGCGACCTCACCGCCGGCCCGGCCAACACCCACGTCATCCGGCACGCGGGCCGCACCCTGGCCCTGGTCGAGACGGCCCTGCCGTACGAGCTCACCTGCGACCTGGACACGGTCGGCCCGTACGACTTCGACGGCAGGCTGCGGACCGCGATGACCGCGCACACCCGGACCTGCCCGACCACCGGGGAGCTGCACTTCTTCGGCTACGGCATCACCGAGGGCCCGTTCCTCACCTACCACCGGGCCGACGCCTCGGGCGAGTTGGTGATCAGTCGGCCGGTCGAGGTGCCCGGGCCGACGATGATGCACGACTTCGCGCTCACCGCGGAGCACGTGGTGTTCATGGACCTGCCGGTCGTCTTCGACGCCGACCTGGTCGGCGGCACCATGCCGTACCGCTGGGACGACGGCTACGGCGCCCGGCTCGGGGTGCTGCGCCGCGACGACCCGTACGGTCGGGTGCGCTGGTTCCCGATCGACCCCTGCTACGTGTTCCACCAGCTCAACGCGTACGACGCGGCGGACGGCACGATCGTCCTGCACGTCATGCGCTACCCGGAGCTGTGGCGGCGCGGCGCGGACGGCTCGGTCGACCGCAGCCAGGAGGCGACGCTCTGGAAGTGGACGGTCGACCCGGTCCGCGGGACGGTCGCCGAGGAGCAGTGCGACGACCGCCCGGGCGAGTTCCCCCGGGTCGACGACCGGCTGACCGGTCTCCGGGCCGCCTTCGGCCACGCCACCTGCGGCGACGCGCTGGTCCGGTACGACCTGCGCACCGGCGGCTCGACCGCGCACGAGTTCGGGCCGGGCCGCACCCCGGGCGAGGCGGTGTTCGCCCCCGCCCGACCCGCCGGAACGGACGGTGCGGCCGACAGCGACGGGCCGGGCTGGCTGATGACGTACGTCCACGACGCTGCCACCGACCGCAGCGACCTGGTGGTCCTCGACGCGGACGACCTGACCGCTCCCCCGGTGGCCACCGTCCACCTGCCGGCCCGCGTCCCGTACGGCTTCCACGGCAGCTGGCTCCCCGACCTGCCGTAGCGGGAGGAACGCCGAAAGGCCGGCCGCCGAGGAGGCGGCCGGCCTTTCGCGCCGTCAGACGGCGAGCTCGGCGCCGTCCGAGGGGGCTTCGGCGGCCGACGCGGCGGGCTTGGTGTCGCGCATGACCAGGGTGGCGACCACGGCGGCGGCGAGGACGCCGACCGCGCTGATGGTGAAGGTGGTCGACATCGCGGAGGTGAAGGCCTCCCGGGCGGCGTGGACCAGGCCGGTGTCCCCCTGGGCGAGGGCCAGCGCGCCGCCGATGGAGTGCTTGGCGGCCGCGGGGGCGTCGGCGGGCATCCGGTGGGCGAAGCCGCTGGTCAGCAGGGAGCCGAGGATGGCGATGCCGAGCGCGGTGCCGGCCTGCTGGATGGTGTCGTTGAGGGCGGAGCCGACGCCGGCCTGCTCCTGCGGGATGGTGCCCATCAGGGCGCCGACGGCGGCGGGCATGGCCAGTCCGGCGCCGAGGCCGAGCAGGCCGAGGGCGGTGGCCGGGACGGTGAAGCCGCTGTCGGCGGTCACGGTGGTGAGCAGGACGAAGGAGGCGGCCATGACGAGCATGCCGGCCAGGATCAGGTACCGGTTGCCGATCTTCGCGGCGAGCTGGGCGCCGCCGGCGTTGCCGATCAGCGCGGCGACGGCGAGCGGGACGAAGGCGAGGCCGGCCTTGAGGGGCGAGTAGCCGAGGACGAACTGCAGGTACTGGGTGAGGACCAGGAGCAGGCCGCCGTTGCCGATCTGCAGCAGGGTCAGCGAGAGCGAGCCGCCGCTGAAGTTGCGGTTGCGGAACAGGACCAGCGGGACCATCGGCGCGGAGGTGGTGTTCTCCCAGACCACGAAGGCGCCGAGGGCGAGGACGGCGACGGCCAGGGTGAGCGCCGCGTGGCCGCCGAACGCGCCGTGCTGCGGGAGGTCGATGATCCACCAGATCAGCGCGGTCATGCCGGCGGCGGAGAGCACCGCGCCGATCGGGTCGGGCTTCTGCCAGGGGCCCTTGGACTCGGGCATCAGGGTGAGGCCGGCCAGGATCGCCAGGGCGACCACCGGGACGTTGATGAAGAAGATCGAGTGCCAGGAGAAGTGGTCGATCAGCACGCCGCCGAGGACCGGGCTGCCGACCAGGCCGAGCATGGAGACCGATCCCCAGGCGGCCATCGCCTTGGGGCGCTCGTCCTCGTCGAAGACGGTGATGAGGATCGAGAGGGTGGAGGGCATGATCAGCGCGCCGCCGACGCCCATGGCGATCCGGGCGGCGATCACCTCGCCGGGGGTGGCACAGAAGGTGGCGCCGAGCGAGGCGGCCCCGAACAGCAGCAGACCGACGATCATGACCTTGCGCCGGCCGAAGCGGTCGCCCAGGCTGCCCGAGGTGAGCAGCAGGCCGGCGAAGACCAGGACGTAGGAGTCCAGGATCCACTGCAGGTCCTGGGGTCCGGCGCCGATGTCGGCGGCCATCGAGGGCACCGCCACGGTGAGCGCCATGCTGTCGACCACCAGCACCAGGGTGCTGAGGCAGAGCACGATCAGGATCCACCAGCGGCGCGGATTGCGGCTCCGAGTTGCGTGGCTTTCCACTGCGCGGCCTTCCATTGCGAGGTTCCTCCCCGTCCCGCGGGCCGCCGTCCGACCCGCTGCGTACACCGTTCGCTTCGTTGCGAACACTGTACGCACGGCGGAACGGTGTGCGCAACCCCGCTTCCTGTACGCTGATGCGAACGGTGTACGCACCCGCAGGCAACAGCGAGCAGGAGGACGCCATGGCGGCCACGAACCGACCGATCCCGTCCGTGTGGGCGCGGCAGCAGCGCGAGGCCGACCAGCCCGCGCTGAGCCGGGCGGCGATCGTCCGCGAGGCGATCGCGATGCTGGACGCCGACGGCGTCGAGGCGCTCAGCATGCGCAAGCTCGGCGCCCGGCTGAACGCCGGCGCCACCTCGCTCTACCGGCACGTGGCCACCAAGGACGAGCTGATGGAGCTCGCGGTGGACGAGGTCGCGGCCGAGATCCACGTCCCGGCGCCGGGCTCCGGCGACTGGCGGCCCGCCGTCGCCGAGGCGGCGCAGTCCTTCCGGGCGACGGCGCTGCGCCACCCGTGGCTGGCCTCGGTGCTCGGCCAGGCCGGACTGGCCTACCTCGGCCCCAACCTGATGGCCTTCTCCGACCGGCTGGCCGCGCTGTTCACCGCCGTCGGCTTCCCCGAGCCGAGCCTGGCGATCGACACCGTCCTGTCGTACGTGGTGGGCATGAGCACCACCGAGGCGGCCTGGCTGAGCACGGTCGCCCGGTCGGGCGAGACCGAGGCCGGGTTCATCGCGCGGCTGATGCCGGCCGCCCGGCAGGCGGCGGCCGGCCACGAGCACCTGGAGGAGGCGTACGCGGACACCGCCGAAGCGGCGGCCGAGGGGTCGGTCGACCCGGTCGCCATCCGCGACGCCAAGTTCGGCTACGGGCTGGCGGTCATTCTCGACGGTCTGGCGCTGCGGCTTCCGGGCTAGCGGTGCGGGCGTGCGGGATGGGCGCCGACAGGAGGCTCGGCCACCACATGTGGCGGTCCAGGTCGATGGTCAGCGCGGTGACCAGGACCGAGCGGACCACCAGGGTGTCCAGCAGGATGCCGAGCGCCACCGCGAAGCCGATCTCCGCGAAGCCGACCACCGGCAGGGTGCCCAGCACGCCGAAGGTGCTGGCCAGGATCAGTCCGGCAGAGGTGATCACACCGCCGGTGGCGGCCAGGCCGGCCACCGCGCCGGCCCGGGTGCCCAGGTGCCCGGACTCCTCGCGGACCCGGGTCATCAGGAAGATGTTGTAGTCGATGCCCAGCGCCACCAGGAAGACGAACACGAAGAGCGGGAAGGACTGGTCCTGCCCCTCGAAGTGGAAGACGTGGGCGAAGAAGAACGCGCTGATGCCGAGCGCCGCCGTGTACGACAGCACCACGGTGGCGATCAGCACCAGCGGCGCGACCACCGCCCTCAGCAGGGCGGCCAGGATCAGCAGCACCACCACGAGCACCAGCGGGATGATCACCCGGTTGTCGTGCGCGGCGGCCCGGCCGGCGTCCAGCAGGACGGCGGTGCTGCCGCCGACCTTGGCGTCGGCGCCCGGGACGGCGTGGACCGCGTCCCGGACTCGGTCCACGGTGGCCTTGGCCGCATCGCTGTCCGGCGGGTCGGTGAGGGTGGCCTGGAAGAAGGCCTCCCCGGACTGGGTCACCGGCGGGGTGGTGCCGGACACCCCGGCGGTCGCGGCGGTGGCCTGTTGCACCGCGCCGACCTGCGCCGCGTTGCTGATGATCGACAGCGGCGCGCCGGTGCCGCCCGGGAAGTGCTCGGCGAGCACCTGCTGGCCGACCACCGAGTCGGGCGTGCCGGTGAAGGTGCCGGCCGTGCTCAGCCCGCCCGCGTTCAGCGAGATCAGGCCGAGCGAGCAGACCGCCAGCGCCACCCCGGTGGTCGCCCAGACGGTCCGCGGGCGCTGCCCGATCCAGCCGCCGATGTGCGCCCAGCGGCCGGACTTGGTGGGCTCCGGCGTCCCGTAGTCGGGCCGCACCGGCCAGAACACCCAGCGCCCGACGGTCACCAGCAGGGCCGGCAGCAGGGTCAGCATCGCGGGCAGCGCGATCAGCACGCCGATCGCGCAGACCGGGCCGAGTCCGCTGGTGGAGTTCATCTCGGCGATGGTCAGGCAGAGCATCGAGGCGACCACGGTGGCGGAGCTGGCGAAGATCGCCGGCCCGGCCCGGTGCAGGGCGAAGGCCATCGCCTCGTGGCGGTCCTCGTGCCGGCGGAGCTCCTCGCGGTAGCGCGCGGTCAGCAGCAGGGCGTAGTCGGTGCCGGCGCCGAGCACCAGGACGACCAGGATGCCCGCGCTCTGCGCGTTGACGGTCAGTCCGGCGTGCGCGGCGAACAGGTAGATCACCGCCTCGGCGACGATCAGCGCCACGCCCGCCGAGACCAGGGGGAACAGCCACAGCACCGGACTGCGGTAGGTGAGCAGCAGCAGGATCACCACCACCGAGACGGTGGCGAACAGCAGCGTGGAGTCGATGCCGGCGAACGCCTCGGACTCGTCGGCGCCGACGCCGGCCGGCCCGGTGACGTGGGTGGCGAGCCCGGTGTCGCCGCCCGCCGCGGCGGTGGCGCGCAGGCTGTCGACGGCGGGCCGGAGGTTGTTCCAGCCGTTGGTGCCGACCTCGATCGGGACGGAGGTCTGCATCGCCTTGCCGTCCTGCGAGGTGATCGGGCCGACCACCTGACCGGCCACGTGCGGGGCGGAGGCGAAGGTGATCGCGTCCTGCTGGGCCTTGGCCTGGTCCGCTGCCGTGATGCCGCTGTCGCGCTCGTACACCACCACGGCCTGGGCGGTCTCGACCGGCTGGAAGGTCTTCTGCTCCATCAGCACCTGGGTGGACTCCGCGCTGCCGGGCAGCCAGCTGGACGCCTGGTTGTCCTCGGCGCCGGTCAGCTTGCCGGCCAGCGGCCCGGCGGCCAGCACCAGCAGCAGCCAGACCGCGAGCACCACCCACTTGCTACGGCGACCGCAGGGAAGCGTGGCCAGTCTCCTGGACGGACTCATCGGTACGTCCCCTTCGGCACGTGCGTCGGCGAGTCCCGCCCGCCCGGACAACCCCGGGTCCCAATATGGCACCGCCCCCGCGTCCCGGCAGCCGGGCTTCCGCCGCCCGGGGGGCGGTCACCCGGCTGCCCGGACCGCCGGGAGCGGCGGGGGCCGTGGGGGCTCAGCCCATCGTCTTCGCGCCGTCCAGCGACTCCCGGATGATGTCCGCGTGGCCGGCGTGCTGCGAGGTCTCCGCGATGACGTGGAGCAGCACCCGCCGCACCGACCACTTGGCGCCGGGCTCGAACCAGGGCGCCTCCGGCAGGGCGTGCTCCTGGTCCAGGTCCAGGGTGCGGAGCAGTTCGTCGGTGCGCCGGGAGACCTGCTCGTAGCGGTCCAGCAGGACGGCCAGGGTCTCGCCGTCCAGCATCCTGAACTGGTTCTCCCAGTCGATCGGTTCGCTGCGCATCGCGTCGGCGCCGCCGGTCGCGAACCGCATCCACCGTTCCTCGACGCCGGTCACGTGCTTGATCAGCCCGCCGAGGCACAGTTCGCTGGCGGTGGTGCGCCGGGCGGCCTGCTCGTCCGTCAGGTCGCGGACGGTGTAGCGCAGGAAGCCCCGGTGCTTGCCCAGGGTCTCCAGCAGATCGGACTGTTCGCTCATCGCTCTCTCCTCCGTACGACGCGGCCGGCCGCGCCCGTGGGCGCCGCCGGCCGCCGGCTGTCCCGGGCGGGTCAGACGTCCGCCATGCTCGGCATCTCGCCCTCGGTGGTACCCATGTCGATGATCGAGAACGCCGCGCCCTGCGGGTCGACCAGCGAGGCGAACCGGCCGAACGGGCTGCTCATCGGCCCGAAGACCAGCTTCCCGCCCAGCTCGACGGCCTTGGTCACGGCGGCGTCGCAGTCCTCCACGCCGAAGTAGACGCTCATGAAGGAGGGCACCTCGGCCGGCACGTCCGGGGTCATCTCCATCCGGCCCAGCGCCGGCCCGGCGTCCAGGTTGAAGATCTTGTAGTCGACGTGCTCGTCGGCCATCTTCTGGGTTGTGTACGGGAAGACCGCCGGGAAGAAGGCGTCGGACTTGGCCGGTTCGCGGGTGAAGACCTCGGCCCAGGCGTACGAGCCGCTCTCGCCGATCTTCTCGAAGCCCTCGTGGGTGCCGCCCTGCCAGACGCCGAACACCACACCGCCCGGGTCCTGCGCGATCAGCATCGAGCCGAAGTCGCCGACCTGCATCGGATCCATCAGCACCGTGCCGCCAGCCGCGCGGATCTTCTCGGCCGTTCCCGCGGCATCCGGCGAGGCCAGGTACAGGCACCAGGCGGAGTGCCCCTCCTGACCCGGCATCGGCGGCACCACGGCGGCGACCGCCTTGCCGTCCGAGTACGCCTGCGTGTAGTTCCCGTACTCCGACGAGGCCTCGCCGAAGGTCCAGCCCAGCACCCCGCCGTAGAAGGTCTTCGCGCCCTCGACGTCCGAGAACATCGCGTCCGCCCAGCAGGGCGTGCCTTCCGGTTGCACCGCCATTGGTCCTGCTCCCTGTGCAGTGATGGATATGGCCCGGTATGTCACGCTAGCGACTCACCCCCCGGCCTGCCCGGCAGGCCGCGCCGACAGGCTGTTGCCGCGCTGTGACAGCCGGTGCACCGCCCGATGACCGGCGCCGGGCAGGCTTGTTCCATCGCACGGCGTCCGGGGAGAGGACGCCGGCACCGCTCCCCGGGGGGAACCACCGCCATGTCCTCGCGCGCCCGTCTCCGTACCGCCTCCGCCATCGCGCTGACCGTGGCGGTCTCCGCCGGCACCCTGCTGCTGACCGCCTGCGACCCGGCCGACCCGGCCGGCGGCGCGAGCGCCCCGGCCGCCACCGCGTCCGCCGCACCGACCGCCCAGGCCGCGGGCTCGGGCAAGCCGTCGGCCCCTGCCGGGTCGGCGAGCCCGTCCGCCAAGCCCGCCCCCTCGCTCAACAACACCGCCCACAACGGCCTGACCATCAGCAACGGCACCCGCTACGTGCTGATGAACGGCACCCGGGTGGACTTCGGCACCGAGGTGCGCGACCTCGCCTGGTCCCCGGACGGGGGCTCCGCCGCCTTCGTCGACGGCTCCGGCGACCTGGTCGTCGCCAAGCCCGACGGCAGCGGCCGCGCCGTGGTCGCCAAGAACCCCGGCGGCCAGACCTGGTCGCACCCGACCTGGCAGGTCAGCGCCGCCGACGAGTACGGGCCGGCCCGCAGCAACCTCTTCTTCACCGCCGAGGACAAGGGCGTCCTGCGCCTGATGGGCGTGGAGTCCGCCGCGCGCGGCGGCGCCCCGCACGCGCTGTCGCTGGGGCACGAGTCCGGCGACAACGTGGCCGAACTCCCGCAGACCGGGAACCTGTGGCCGAGCGGCGGCGGCGAGCACGGCAGCGCCGTCTACGCCAACCGCACCACCGGGCAGGTCTACATCCGCGACGACTACCTGCGCCAGCAGGGCAACGCGATCGGCCCGGGCTCCGAGCCGGCGCTCTCCCCGCACGGCGACGACGTGGTCTTCGTCCGCTCGGTCAACGGCCACAGCCACATCTTCGAGCTGGGGCTGGACGGCAAGCCCGCCAAGGACCTCACCCCGCAGGCCGCGGCCGACTACACCGAACCGGCGTTCTCCGCCGACGGCCGCACCCTGGCCGTCCGGGCCGCCGACGGTGTCTACACCCTTCCGCTGGACGGCTCCGCCGCCCCCACCAGGGTCTCCGACACCCCCGGGCTGCCCGCCTACCGGCGCTGACCGGCCGCTACCCGGAGCTGCGCGCCAACTCGGCGCGCAGCTCGTCCAGGTGGGCGTCGGAGGTGGCGTGCGGGAGGAACTCGACCAGGTCGACGAAGCGGAACAGCACCCGGTCCGGGGTGATCGCGAACTCGTAGTCGGCGAAGCCCACCACCGCGCCGTGGGCGCCGCGCACCGCGCCGCGCACGACGTGCTCGGTCAGCTCGTCCGGCTGCGCGGCGGACATGCCGCGCCGGGCGTTCGGCCGGGCCAGGTAGGGGCAGACCATCGAGGCGTAGAGCATGCACGCCCGGTGGCCGGGGCCCTCCAGGGTGGCCGCCAGGTTCCGGTACGGCAGGCCGGCCGCCAGCGCCTCGGCGATCGCCTCGGTCTCGGCGCCGCCGACCACCCGCCAGACCGGGCCGGCCGGCATCAGCGTGTTGCAGACCGAGCAGAGCCGGTCCCGGGCGCAGGCTGCGCTGCGCTCGTGGTCGGTGAGCGCGAACTGCGGCTGACCGTCCTGCCACGGGGTGATCGCGGGGACGGGGTAGCCCCGGCCGTCGCGCGGCCTGGCCTCGACCGGGGGCGGTTTGGGAACGCTGTCGAAACGCACCCCCTCACGGTAGTCGCCGCGTCAATCCGCGTCGCGGGTCGGGTCATCGGCCGCCGAACCGGGCCGTCCACTCCTCGGTCTGCTCGTCGGTGACCTTGGCGAACAGCACCGGCGGCACCCGGAACGGGGTGCCCGCGGGCACGGTGTCGAGCGCGGCGGCCCGCTCGGCGTCCACCCAGCGGACCGGGTCGGCCGGGAGGTCGAAGGCGCCGCGCATCGCCCGTGCGGCGGCCGGGACGAACGGCTCGGAGACCACCGCGTACAGATGGATCAGGTTCATCGCGGTCCGCAGGGTGAGTTCGGCGGCGGCCGGGTCGGCCTTCACCTGCTGCCAGGGGGCCCGCTCGTCCAGGTAGGCGTTGCCTGCGCTCCACAGGGCGCGCAGGGCGCGGGCCGCCTTGCGGAAGTCCAGGGCGTCCAGGGCGGACTCGTACCCGGCCAGCAGGGCGGCGGCCTCCCGGCCGAGCCGCTGCTCGGCCTCGCCCGCCGTCTGTCCGGCCGGCACCCGGTCGCCGAAGCGCCGGTGGCCGAAGGAGAGCACCCGGTTGACGAAGTTGCCGAGGGTGTCGGCCAAGTCCTTGTTGACCACCGTGGCGAACAGCTCCCAGCCGAAGCTGGCGTCGTCCGACTCGGGGGCGTTGGCCATCAGGAACCAGCGCCAGTAGTCGGCCGGCAGCAGCTCCAGCGCGTCGTCGGTGAACACCCCGCGGCGCAGGCTGGTGGAGAACTTGCCGCCGTAGTACGTCAGCCAGTTGAACGCCTTGACGTGGTCGACCTTCTTCCACGGACGGCGCGAGCCGAGCAGGGTGGCCGGGAACATCACGGTGTGGAAGGGGACGTTGTCCTTGGCCATGAACTGGGTGTAGCGGACGGTCTCGTCGGCCTCGTACCACCAGGACCGCCAGTCGCGGCCCTCGGCGGCGTCGGCCCACTCCCTGGTGGCGCCGATGTACTCGATCGGGGCGTCGAACCAGACGTAGAACACCTTTCCGGCGGCGGCCAGTTCGGGCCAGGTGTCGGCCGGGACGGGCACGCCCCAGGTCAGGTCGCGGGTGATCGAGCGGTCCTGCAGCCCCTCCGCCAGCCACTTGCGGGCGATCGAGGACGCCAGCACCGGCCAGCGGTCGGCCCGGTCGGCGAGCCAGGCCTCCACCTCCCCGGTCAGCCGGGACTGCAGCAGGAACAGGTGCTCGGTGTCGCGGACTTCGAGATCGGCGCTGCCGCTGATCGCCGACCGGGCGTCCAGCAGGTCGGTCGGGTCGAGCACCCGGGTGCAGTTCTCGCACTGGTCGCCGCGGGCCCGGTCGTAGCCGCAGTACGGGCAGGTGCCGACGATGTAGCGGTCCGGCAGGAAGCGGCGGTCGGCGGTCGAGTACACCTGGCGCACCGAGCGCTGCTCGACGAAGCCGTTGCGGTGCAGCTCGCGGGCGATCTCCTGGGTGGTCTCCCGGTTCTGCGGCGAGGAGCTGCGGCCGAAGTGGTCGAAGGAGAGCTCGTACCCGCGGTAGATCCCGCGCTGCCGCTCGTGCGCCCGGGCGCAGAACTCGGCGACCGGCAACCCGGCCTCCTGAGCGGCCAGTTCGGCCGGGGTGCCGTGCTCGTCGGTGGCGCAGATGAACAGCACCTCGTGCCCGCGCTGCCGCAGGTAGCGGGCGTACACGTCGGCCGGCAGCATCGAGCCGACCAGGTTGCCCAGGTGCTTGATCCCGTTGATGTACGGCAGGGCGCTGGTGACCAGGTGCCGGGCCATGGCTAGTGGTCCAGCCCGGTTCCGGGCGTGCCGCGGGGGACCGCGAATTCGGTCAACTCGGCAGTTCCGGCAGCGAGTCGGCTCCAGCCGCCGGGGACTTGGAGGACCGCGATGCCGACCGTCGGGTACTTCTCGCGGACCCGGGCCAGCGGCTCGCTCTCCCGCTCGCCGGCCAGCATCAGCACCAGGTCCTGCACCTCCGGGCGGTGGCCGACCAGCAGGGCGGTGCCGGTGCCGGCGGGCAACGCGCTCAGCAGCTCGACCAGTTCCTCCGCCTCGGCGCGGTAGGCGCGCGGTTCGAACACCACCTCGGGGTCGGCGCCGAGCTCGGTCAGGGCCAGCTCCCAGGTCTGCCGGGTGCGGACCGCGGTCGAGCAGACCACCAGGTCGGGCACCACGCCGTGCTCGCGGAGCCACCGCCCGGCGGCCGGGGCGTCCGCCCGGCCGCGCTCGGCCAGCGGGCGGTCCGCGTCGGGCACGTCCGGCCAGGCGGACTTGGCGTGTCGGAGCACCACGAGCCGTACGGGAGCGGGAGCCGTCATGGCCCCAGTGTGCGCCCTCGGGCGGGCTGAGGCAGGGCATCCACGCCCGGCGGGACGGGGGATTTCGGGTGGGTCCGCGGGCCGGCCGCCCCGCGGACCCACCGTGTCGCACCCCGGCGGCACCGGGCCGAGCTGCGAGCATGGCCCCATGTCCGTCACCGTGCACCTCGCCCAGCAGCCCGAGGCCGACGAGCTGCTCTCCCGCAGCCCGCTCGCCGCACTGGTCGGGATGCTGCTGGACCAGCAGGTCCCGATGGAGTGGGCCTTCACCGGCCCGTACACCATCAGCCGGCGGCTCGACGCCGACGACCTGGACGCCCACCGGATCGCCGCCGCCGAGCCGGAGGCGTTCGCCGCGATGCTCTCCGAGAAGCCGGCCGTGCACCGCTACCCCGGGTCGATGGCCAAGCGGATCCAGCAGCTCTGCCAGTACCTGGTGGAGCACTACGACGGCGACGCCGAGGCGGTGTGGCGGGACGCCGCCGACGGCAGGGAGCTGCTGGCCCGGCTGACCGACCTGCCCGGCTTCGGCAAGCAGAAGTCGCAGATCTTCCTCGCCCTGCTCGGCAAGCAGTTCGGCGTCCGCCCGACCGGCTGGCGCGAGGCCGCCGGCCCGTACGGCGAGGAGGGCTGCTTCCGCTCGGTCGCCGACATCACCGGCCCGGAGTCGCTCGCCCAGGTCCGCGCCTACAAGCAGGAGGCCAAGCGCGCCGCCAAGGAGGCCAAGGCCGCCAAGGACTAGACCCGTCAGAGCTGGCGGGCCACCTCGGTTGCGATCAGCTCCAGGTGGTCGAGGTCGTGCAGGTCGAGGATCTGCAGGTAGATCCGGCTGCTGCCGGCCTCGCGGTAGCGGGCGATCTTCTCGACCACCTCGGCGGGGCTGCCCGCCAGGCCGTTGGTCCTCAGCTCGTCGACCTCCCGGCCGATCGCCGCGGCCCGGCGGGCCACCTCGGCGTCGTCGCGGCCGACACAGGTGACCAGCGCGTTGGAGTACACCAGGTCGTCGCCGGGGCGGCCGATCTCCTCGGCGGCGGCGCGGACCCGGTCGATCTGCTCGCGGGTGCGCTCGACGGACTGGAACGGCAGGTTGAACTCGGCGGCGTAGCGGGCGGCGAGCGCCGGGGTGCGCTGGGGGCCCATACCGCCGACGATCACCGGCAGCTTGTCCTGGACGGGCTTGGGCAGCGCCGGGGAGTCCTTCAGCCGGTAGTGCTCGCCCTCGAAGTCGAAGGTCTCGCCGACCTTGGTCTCCCACAGTCCGGTGACGACGGCCAGCTGCTCCTCCAGCCGGTCGATCCGCCGGGGCGGGAAGGGGATGCCGTACGCGGTGTGCTCCTCCTCGAACCAGCCTGCGCCGAGGCCGAGTTCGATCCGGCCGCCGCTCATGGCGTCGACCTGGGCGACCTGGATGGCCAGCACGCCGGGCAGTCGGAAGGTGCCGGCGGTCATCAGGGTGCCCAGCCGGATCCGCTCGGTCTCGCGGGCCAGGCCCGCCAGGGTGATCCAGGCGTCGGTGGGGCCGGGGAGGCCGTCGCCGTCGCCCATCCTCAGGTAGTGGTCGGAGCGGAAGAAGCCGTCGTAGCCGAGCTGTTCGGCGGTGCGGGCGACGCGCAGGAGGGTGTCGTAGGAGGCGCCCTGCTGGGGCTCGGTGAAGATGCGGAGGTCCATGGTTTCCATCATCCGACAGACAGTCACTTTTCTGGGATGGTCGGGGGTGCTCAGGCGGCAGTGAATCGGCGGACCGGTCCGGTGCAGTCCGCGGGCCGGGCCAGGGCGGCCCGGCGGGTGCCGGCGGACAGCGGCAGGTCCTGGACGGTCCAGGCGGAGCGGGGCTCTGCCTGGACCGGGCGGACGGTGACGGTGCCGGGGTGTGCCGGGTCGACCACCAGGCGGTGCCGGGCGGTGGCCCGGGGCAGGCCGACGGCCTTCATCAGCGCCTCCTTGCGGGTCCAGGCCCGGGCGAACGCCTCGCCCCGCTCGGCCTCGGGCAACCGCTCGACCTGGCGCCGCTCCTCGGGGGCGAGGCAGCGTCCGAGGAGGGCGGCGAGGTCGGTCGTCCGGAGCGGTTCCAGGTCGACGCCGACCGGGTCGCCCACCGCCAGGGCGAGCAGCCAGTGCCGTCCGGCCCGGGTGAGGCCGATGAACACCGGGGCGCCGCCGTCGGTGCCCACCCGGGTCGGCTGCCGGACGCCCGGGGTGTCCGGCCGTTCGATCCGCAGCGCGGCCGGGTCCTGGTCCAGGTAACCGCCGACGATCCGGCGAGCGTGGGCCCAGGCGGCAGCGAAGCCGCACCGGTCGGCCGCCAGCGAGAGCCGAGCGCAGTGGCGCCGTTCCTCGGCGGAGAGCAGGGCCAGGTCCCGGTCCGGGTCGCCGCCGTGCCCGTGGCCGTGCCACACGTGGGCTTCCCCGCGCGGCGGGAGGGAGGGGGTGCGGGTCACGGCGTCCGCCCTTCTGAGGTGAGGAGGCCCTGCGGCGGGGGTTCAGGCGGCCTGGGCGGCGGCCGGCTCGCGGGCCGGCTCGACCGGTGCGGGCTCGGCGGTCCGGCGGGCGCCGGCCAGGCTGAACAGGGCGCAGCCGATCGCGATCACGGCGACGACGTACCAGTTCAGGCCGGGGAGGCCGGTGGTGCGGGCCAGGTCGTAGAGGGCGCCGGCGGCGAGGGTGCCGACCATGTTCCCGAAGCTGCGGAAGAAGTGCATCGAGCCCATCGCCCGGGAGAGGTTCTCGCGCGGCATCTGCTTGGCCACCCACAGGTCGAAGGACGGGGTGAACAGGATGTCGCCGAAGACCACCACGAAGCAGCCGAGGATCACCCAGACCGCGCTGCGGCCGGCGCCGAAGAGCAGGTAGGCGGCGGTCATCGCGGCGAAGCCGACCGCCATCACCTGGCCGGGCTGCAGGTGCCGGTTGAGCAGCCGCAGCACCGGGAACTGCAGGACCAGCAGGGTGATGCCGGTGATCCAGAACGGCATCGAGATCGGCAGGCCCTTGACGTACTCCTGCATGTGCAGCGGGATGCCGACCAGGAAGCTGATGGACAGCAGCCAGAACACGCTGGACAGGACGAAGTACCGTCCGCCGCCGCCGAGTCGGATGCCCTTCAGCACGGCGAGGCTGAACAGCGGGGCCTTCGCGGCCGGGGCCCCGGCGGTGTCGGCCGGAGCGGTGTCGGCCGGGATGACGAAGACGGCGGCCAGGCAGTACACCGCGAACAGCGCGAACACGGTGCTGAACAGCACGGCCATGCTGAGGTGGACGAAAAGGCCGCCGATCAGGGCGCCGCCGATGGCGCCGAGCTGGCAGGCCATCTGGAAGGAGGAGAACGCCTTGGGGCGGTCCGCCTCGGGGAAGGTGGAGAGGATGTTCTTCAGGCCGGGGAAGGACATGCCCGAGCCGAAGCCGACGAAGAAGGCCAGCACGCTGTACGCGGCCACCCCGTGCACGAAGCCCATGCCCCAGAGCGCGAGGGCCTCCACGGCGACACCGGCGATGATCCCGCCGCGGACGCCGATCCGCTGCGAGAGTCCCTCGTAGCTGAAGGTCGAGGTCAGTCGGCCGACGTAGGTCAGGAACATCACGAAGCCGGCCCAGAAGCCGCTGTAGGCGACGCCCAGGTTGGAGACCAGGAGCGGGAAGTAGACGTAGTTGCCGATGTGCGCCAGCGCGATGCCGACGTTGATCCCCCAGAGGGTGCGCCGCAGTTGGGTGGTCACAGGACGACCTTTCCTTCCGATGCCGATTCCCGGATGGTGCGGATCTCGCGGGCGATCGCCGTGCGGTCGATCGCGACTCCGTGGACGACGGTGGTGTCCGGCAGGGTGGAGAGCGGGCTGCCGGTGCCCGCGGTGAACAGGTTGTACGTGGCGGGGGCGCCGATGCTCAGCGGGTGCGTCACCGAGTCCTGGCCCGCCAGCTCGCGGAAGAACCGCAGGTTGTCGACGGTCGCGGCGTGCCGCAGGCCGTCCCGCAGCTCCGGGTCGTCGGCCTCGTCGCCGGCCAGCAGGTCCAGCTCGCCGAGCAGGCTGTAGCCGTGGAAGGCGCCGGTGTTGCCGCAGTCGGTGCCGACCAGCAGCCGGCCGCGGCGCAGGGCGGCGAGGTTGTTGAGGCGCATCGCGTGCAGGGCGGCGGTGCGGGTGTCCTGGCACTTGTACTGGATGCCGTACGGCTCCTCGACGCCGGCGACGAAGTCGAGGTTGGCCGGGTCCTGGGTGTCGAGGAAGCCGGGGCGGCCGTACTCGGCCCGGAACTCCTCGCGCTCCATGACCATCGGGCGCAGGCCGCTCAGGGTGGAGACGAAGCGGGCGCCGTCCAGCTGCTGCCAGTCCTCGTCGGTGAGTTCGAAGTCGCGGACCGGGTGGGCGAAGAGGCGGAAGCCGATCCGGTACGCCTCCAGCACCTCCTCGCGGGTGTTGCAGTCGAGGACGGCCGGGACGCCCTGCTCCCGGGTGACCTGCTCGGTGTGCTCCAGGACCTTCGGGGAGAGCCGGGAGAACCGGGCGGCCATCTCCGGCTGCTCGGTGCCGTCGGTGAACATCACCTTGAGGAAGGTGCCACCGCGCCGCCGGTTGGCGTGCAGCACGTCGGCGAGGTCCTCCTCCATGCCGAGCTGGAAGACCGGCGAGGGGAACTCCACGCCGTGGCCGGTGAGGCCCATGGCGTCCCGGGTGGCGGTGGCGGCGTAGCCGCAGTGCACCAACTCGGGGTAGGGGACGGCGGATTCGGCCTGCCCGGCCTCCCACCGGGACTTCAGCAGCGGGTAGCCGAACAGGTCGGCGACGTGGGTGACGCCGTGGTACAGGTACGACAGGGCGCTGATCCGCGGGTCGTCCAGCGAGTCGTCGAAGTTGGCCGGCAGGGCGAGGTGGGCGTGTGCCTCGACGTAGCCGGGCCACAGCTCGACCGCCTCGCCGCTCGCGCCGGTCCGCTCGCCGACCGGCTCGATCCGGGTGAACACGCCGTCCTCGACGTCCACGTCGTAGAGCAGCCCGGGGTCGAGGGCGGGGATCGCCACCCGCCGCAGCTCGTGGGTGGTCATCGGGCCACCTTGACCGCGACCTCGACACCGATGTGGTCCAGGGCGGCCTCGGCGCGGCCGTGGGCCTCGTCGCGGTCGGCGCCGGTGAAGACCACGTGGCCGAGCCAGTCGAAGTTGCTCCGCGACAGCTTGGAGACCGGGCGGCCGGGCTCGCGGTAGCCGAGCGCGTCGTGGTAGCCGGGCAGTTCCTTGAGCGCGGTGAAGTCGATCGCCTTCAGCTCGCCCTCGACCGGGGAGCCGAACCAGCGGCCGGTGGCGATGACCTCGCCGGGGAAGGGCAGTTCGGGGGTCTCGCCGAGGGCGAGGCGGATCACCTCGAGGTACGGGTCGACGCCGCCGGAGATCTTCATCAGGGCGGGGACGATGCCGCCGACCAGGCGCCCGTTGACCTCGCAGAGCACCGGGCCGTCCGCGGTCAGGAAGTACTCGGTGTGGATGAAGCCGAAGTCGATGCCGAGGCCGGCCGACACCTTCTCGTTCATCGCGAACAGCTCGGCCTCCAGCGAGTGGCCGCGGAAGTAGGTGGCACCCATCTCGATGAAGTACGGG
Organism: Kitasatospora cinereorecta; assembly: GCF_024172095.1. Taxonomy (GTDB): domain Bacteria; phylum Actinomycetota; class Actinomycetes; order Streptomycetales; family Streptomycetaceae; genus Kitasatospora; species Kitasatospora cinereorecta. Next base: position 292,544 of record NZ_JAMZDX010000006.1, read on the forward strand.
AAGCCGCTCAGCGTGCGGTCGGTGATGCCGAGGTTGACCAGCGTGCCGTCGGCGAGCACCACGGACTCGACCGAGACCAGCTCGCCGGTGACGAACTCCTCGACCAGCAGGTCCGGGATGCGGGTGACGCCGCGGCCGTAGTCGGCGACCTTCGCCAGGTCGGCGAGGTAGGCCTGGAGCTCGTCCTCGTTGGTCAGGTGCAGCACGTGCAGGCTGGCGGTGCCGTCGGAGGGCTTCACCACGCAGGGGAAGCCGACCTCGCGGATGGCCGCCTCGATCTGCGCCGGGTCCTCGACGTGGGCGAAGCGCGGCTGGCGCACGCCCGGGGTGTCGCGCAGGGCGAGCCGGGTGCGGTGCTTGTGGCGGGCGTTGAGCGCGCCCTCGACACTGAGGCCGGGCAGGCCGAGCGCGCGGGCCACCGAGGCCGCGTGCACGGTGTGGTACTCGCTGTAGGTGGTGACGCCGTGCACCTCGTTGGCGGCGTGGACCTCCTTGACCAGCTGCACCAGGGCGTCGATCGAGAAGGCCTGCTCGCTCTTGATGACGTGGCAGTTCGGGTGTGCGTAGGCGTCCTTGGCCAGCGGCGAGGCGTTCAGGTAGAAGTCGGGGTCGGCGCTGATCAGGGTGACCCGGTGGCCGAGCTCCAGCGCGTTGGCGATGCCGGCGATGCCGTTCGGGTTGCACTCCACCATGACGATGTGCATGGGATGTCCTTTCGCGGTCCCACCGAACGTGCTTGGCCGGTGGCGGGGTTGGGTTGGGTCAGGGTGCGGTCGCCGCGGCGAGCACGGCGGGAAGATCGAGGCCGAGCTGGCCCATCACCTCGTGGTGGTCGCCGCCCTGGGTGGGCCAGCCGTGGCCGGCGTTCACGCCGGTCACCTCGCGGCCGGGCAGCAGCAGCGCCAGGGCCTCGGCGACGCCGCCCTCGCGGCGGTGCTCCTCGATGACGGTGAAGCGGCCGGGGCGCTGCGCCAACTCGGCTGCGGCGAGCTCCAGATGGGCGTGGTCCAGGTAGGTGAGGTGGGCGTGGGCCAGCTCCGGGCGGGCGGCGCGGGCCTCCAGCGCGAGCCGGGTGCCCTCCTCGCCGACCGAGACCAGGCAGGTGGCGTCCGGCTCGCCGCGGTGGTCCCAGGTGACCGGGCCCACCTCGCCGTCCCCGGTGGGGAGGCTGTCGAACACCGCGTTGCGCCCGGTGCGGATGTAATGCGGCCGGCCGGAGGCCACCGCGGCCCGGACCACCGCCCGGGTCTCGGCCTCGCCGTACGGCGCGGCGATGGTGACGCCCGGGATGGAGCGGAGCACCGCGAGGTCCTCCAGGCAGTGGTGCGTGGTGCCGAACCAGGCGCCGGAGACCCCGGCGTACGGTGCGACCACGGTGACCCCGGCGGCCAAATAGCCGAGGGTGAGCTTGAGGCTCTCGGCGGCCCGCAGCGCGGCGAACGGCGCGAAGGTGGAGACGAAGGGCTTGTAGCCGGCCGAGGCCAGCCCGGTGGCCATGTCGATCATCGCGCCCTCGGCGATGCCGAGGTTGAAGAACCGGTCGGGGTGGGCGGCCTGGAAGGGGTGGCCCTTGCCGCCGAGGTCGGCCTCCAGGCAGACCACCATGGGGTCGGTCCCGGCCAGCCGGGTCAGTTCGTCCCGGTAGGCGTCGCGGCCGGAGAGCGCGGACACGGTTGCGGCGGTCATCGGATCATTCGCTTCCACTTGGCGGCGCGCGCGGCGTCGATGGTCACGTAGTGCGAGCCCGCCTTGCCCTCGACGGCCGGGACTCCCTTGCCCTTGACGGTGTCGGCGATCACCGCGAGCGGCCGCTCGGCCCCGGTGCGGTCGGCGCCGAACACCGCGGTGAGGCGGGCCAGGTCGTGGCCGTCCACCTCGACCGTGTCGAACCCGAACGCGGCGAACCGCGCGGCGAGGTCCGGCAGCGGCGAGATGTCCGCGACCAGGCCGTCGTTCTGGCCGCCGTTGCGGTCGACCACCAGGACGAAGTTGCCCAGCCGCTGGGCGGCGGCGACCTGGCAGGTCTCCCAGACCAGGCCCTCCTGCAGCTCGCCGTCGCCGGCCACCGCGATGCCGAGCCCCGGCTGCCCGCCGATCCGGCGGGCCAGCGCCCAGCCGGCGGCGTACGGGACGCCGTGGCCGAGGCTGCCGGTGGGGAAGCGCACGCCGGGCACCTTGGGCCCGGGGTGGCCGGTGTACGGGTGGCCGAGCTGTCCGTACAGCGGCGCCGGGTTCTCCGCCAGGACGCCGCTGACGTGCAGCGCCGCGTACAGTCCGGCGGCGGCGTGGCCCTTGCTGAGGACCACCTCGGTGCCGTCGCCGAGCGAGGCCCGGTGCAGGGCGGCGATCAGGATGTCGAGAACCGAGAGGCTGCCGCCGAGGTGGCAGCCGCGAGGACCGGCTGCCATGTCGACGACCAGCCGCCGGGCCTCGACGGCCCGGGCGGCGAGGTCGACCGCGACCGCGTGGTCGACCTGCGGGGGAAGGACGTCGGTCATCACCGGCTCCCTTCCGGCAGGGCGAACCAGCGGGCGACCGCGTCGCCGAGGATCCCGCGGGCGGACCGGTGATCGGTCGCGGTGAGGTGCTCGACGTCGGTGTGGTCGAGGGTGGAGTCCCCCGGCCCGTAGGCGACCATCGGGACGTCGCGCCAGGTGGTGGCGAGGGTGTTCATGTCCGAGGTGCCCTTCTTCACGACGTAGGTGGGACGGATGCCGGCCTGGCCGAAGGCCCGGGTGAAGACCTTGACCAGCGGGGTGGCGCGGCCGCCGGAGTGCCCCGGGGTGGCCCGCAGCACCTCGATCTCCACGCCCGGTCCGGCGTGGCCCAGCGCGGCCTCGCGGAGCGCGGCGAGGTCGGCGAGCGGCGGGACGCGGAAGTTGAGCACGCCGACCGCCCGGTGGTTGGCCCGGCCGGACTCCACCCGGATGTCGATCACCGCGCTGAGCGCGTCGGACGCCTCCTTCTCCACCGACTCCCGGATCGACTCCAGGACCCGGATCAGCGCGTCCGGCGCGGAGACCGCGTCCATCCCGGCCGAGTGGCCGCTGGCCACCTCGGCGGTGACCCGCAGCTTGAACAGGCCGAAGTAGCCGAGGGTGAGCTTCTGCGCCCCGCTGGGCTCGCCGATCACCACCGCGTCCGCCGGGTAGTGGTCGCGGGCGTGGAAGGCGCCCTTGGAGGAGGAGATCTCCTCCTCGACCGCTCCGACCACGCGCAGCTGGCCGTCGTCCGGGACGTCGGCCCCGGCCAGCACCTCCAGGAAGGTGACCAGGCTGCCCTTGGCGTCGACGCTGCCGCGGCCGTGCAGTTCCTGCTCGCGCCACTCGACCGGCCACCGGTGGGGGACGGTGTCCAGGTGGCCGAGCAGCAGCAGCCGCCGCGGGCCGTCGCCGCGGGTGGCGACCAGGTTGCCCGCCTCGTCTATCCGGGCGTCGATGCCGCGCTCGGCGCACCAGTCGAGCAGGTACGCGGCGAGTTCGTGCTCGTCGCCGGAGACCGAGGGGACACCGACCGCCCGGCTGAGCAGGGTCAGGTCCTCGGCGGGCTCCCGGGTGCGCCAGAACCGGGTCCAGCCGGCCGGGTCGGCCATGGTGTGCGGGCCGGTGATGGCGACGTCGGCGGCGCCGGCCAGGGCCAGTTCGGCGGCCCGGACCTTCTGCCGCATCCGTCCGCCGGCGTACCGGGCGGCCTCGCCGGGGTGGGCGTGCCGGAGCGTCGAGGCGGGGTCCGACGGGTCGGTGAGCAGCCCGGCGGTGCCGGTGACCAGGCGCAGGTGGTCGGCGTCCAGGGCGTTGGAGAGGGCGGCGGCCAGGACGTCGGCGTCCACGTTGAGCGGCGAGCCGCCGTCGAGGTCGCGCACCGGAGGGGAGAGCGCGACCACGTCGTAGGCGTCCAGCAGGGCGCCCAGGCGGACGGTGTCGACCTCCTCGGGCACCCCGGCCCGGTGGTCGCGGACCACCGTGGCCTTGCCGCTCGCGGAGACCGCCTTGAGCGGGCGGTTGGCCCGCCCGGCGACCAGGCCGCCGCGGGCGCCGACCGCCGTGAAGGCGGTCAGCCCCTGCTCGCGCAGGCCCTCCTCGACGGCCGGCAGGGTGACCCGCTCGTACGCGTCGACCAGGTGGGCCATCTCCTGAGGCGGGCAGTAGCGCACCGCGTCGCCGTTGGCGAGGCGCAGTTCGGGCATCGGGCGGCCGATCGCGGTGTAGTGCCGCTCAATGCCGACCGCGCCGCCGGCCACCAGCAGCACCCGGGCGCCGCGGCGGACCAGCGCGGCCAGCTCGCCGTAGATCGCGCCCCGGTCGAGCGTGGCGCTGCCGACCTTGACCACGTAGAGGGGCTTCACGGCGACACCGCCGTCCGGGGCAGGCCGGCGCTCTCGTCGAAGCCGCTGATCAGGTTCATCGCCTGGATGGCCTGGCCGGCCGCGCCCTTGATCAGGTTGTCGAGCGCGGTGACCGAGACGCACTGGTCGTCCTTGACCGCGATCGCCACCTCGGCGACGTTCGAGCCGTTGACGGCCTTGAGCATCGGGAAGTCCTGCGGGGCCTTCGGCGCCGGGCGGACCCGGACGAACGGCTTGCCGACGTACGCCTTGGCGTAGGCGCGCTTGACGTCCAGCGCCGAGGTCTCGGGCTTCAGCCGGGAGTAGGCGGTGACCATGATGCCGCGCGGGACGTCCAGGCTGTGGGTGGAGAACCGCAGTTCGGGGACGGCGCCGGTGAACTCGGCGATGGCCTGCCGGATCTCCGGGGTGTGCCGGTGTCCGTGCAGCTTGTGGACCCGGAAGTTGCCGGCCCGCTCGGCCGGTTGCTCGCTGCTGCCGCGGCCGCCGCCGCTGGAGCCGGTCTTGGCGTCGACCACGACCTGCGACTCGACGAGCGCGTTGGCGAACAGCGGGTAGAGGGCGTAGATGGTGGCGACGGCCATGCAGCCCGGCAGGTTGATGAACCTGCTCTCCGGGACGACCGGCGACAACTCGGGTATGTAGTAGGCGAATTCCTCGTCGGCCGGGTGAGCTGCGGACTTCGGGTAGAACTCCTTGACCTCCTCGGGGTCGCGCAGGCGGAAGTCGCCCGCGAGGTTGAGCACCCGCTTGGCCCGCTCGGCGAGCAGCGGCAGCCGGGCCGGCAGGGTGCCGGTGGGCAGGCAGCCGAAGGCCACGTCGACCTCCTCCAGCTCCGCCAGCGGGCGGAACTTGAGGCCGGCCGCGCCCGGGTGGTTCCGCAGCCAGGGGTGGACGGCGCCGACCGGGGTGCCGGCGCTGCGTTCGGCGGACAGGAACGCGAGCTCCACCTGCGGGTGGTCCAGCAGCAGCCGGATCACCTCGCCGCCCGTGTAGCCGCTGGCCCCCGCGACCGCGACTCGAATCTTGTCAGCCAAGGCGGGCCGCCTTCTCGTACGGGCGGCGGTAGTCGCCGGCCTCGACCAGCTTGCGGATGGCGTCCGGGCGGCGGGCGACCTTGGCGAAGGCGTCCGCGTAGCGCAGCGCGCGCTCGTACTCGACCGGGGCGCGCAGCTCGCGGCAGAGCACCAGGGTGGAGTCGAGCATGCCCTGGGTGACCGGGAAGTCCTCCGGCCGGTGGTCGCGCACGGCGCCCGGGTTGAGGGTGAACGGGTAGCCGTTGCCGAAGCCGTCGCGGTGCTGGAAGGGCAGGTGGCAGGGGATGGGGGTGTTCTGCCACTCGCGGGCGGGGACGCCCTCGGCGACCAGCAGCTCGTGCACCGCCTCCTTGACCGCCCACACCGGCAGGTCGTCCAGGCCGACGGCGTCCGGGGTCAGCGTGATCCGGTACATGTTGTACGCGTGGGTGTGGCCCTCGGGCACGTGCGGCGCGTGGAACAGGCCGGTGCCGTCCAGGGCCCGGCCGAGCAGCTCGGCGTTGCGGGCGCGGATCTCGTCGTAGTGCGGCAGGCGCGCCAGCTGGCTGGTGCCGAAGGCGGCGGCCACCCAGGACATGCCGTAGTCGATGCCGTGGCGCTCCAGGTAGTCGGCGGCGCGCCCGTGGGCCTCGGCGGTGGCGAAGAAGGCGATGCCGCCCTCGCCGCCGAGCGGGAAGTTCTTGTCCGCCATGAGGCTCTGGCCGGCCGCGTCGCCGAAGGAGCCGGCCACCTGCTCGCCGATCTTCGCCGAGTGGGCGTGCGAGGCGTCCTCGACCAGGGCGATGCCGTGCCGGTCGGCGAGCGCCCGCAGCGCGGGGACGTCGGCCGGCAGGCCGTGCACGTGGACCGGCATGATCGCCCGGGTCCGCTCGGTGATCGCGGCGGCGGCGGCCTGCGGGTCCATGCAGTAGGTGCGCGGGTCGATGTCGACGAACACCGGGACGGCGTGCGCCGCGACCACGGCCTGCGCGGTGGCGATGAAGGTGAAGGCCGGGACGATGACCTCGTCGCCCGGCTGGACGCCGGCGCCGACCAGGGCCAGGTGGAGGCTGGAGGTGCCGCTCGCGGTGGGCAGTGCGTATCCGGCGCCCACGTACTGGCGGTACGCCTCGGCGAAGCCGTCGACGACCTTCTGCGGCGTGGACCGCTGGGCGAGCATCAGGTTGAACACGTCCTCCTTGGTGATGACCGGGAAGAGCGTGCGGCGCAGGTCCTTGGGGATGATCGCGTCACCGCCGAACGCGGCCAGCTCGGCGGCGAGTTCGTCGGCGTTCGGCAGTGGAAGGGGACGCGAGGGGAAGTCGGTGATCACGAGGCTGCTCCGGAGGTGGTGAGGGGCCGCTTGGCCTGGCCGAGCGCCATCCGGACGCAGGCGGCGACCAGCGGGCTGAGCCGGTAGTTGAACTGGACCCCGGGCACCAGGTCCGCGGATTCCTCCTCCTGGGTCCACATGGTGCGCAGGTCGTAGGCGCCGAAGATCTTCAGGCGCTCGCCCCGGGCCCACTGGACGGGGTCGTCGGTCAGGACGGCGGCGGCCGGGCCGAAGCCGAGGCCGGTGAGGTCGACCACCAGCGCCGGCGCGGTGCTCGCGGCCGCCAACTCGCCGAGGCGGTGGGCGTTCTCGGCGTCCAGGGCGATGTGGTCGAAGGCGACCGGCTCGCCCTCGGCCGCGTCCTCGCGGAGCTCGATGCCGAGCCAGGCGAGGAACGCCCGGTCCTTCTCGCCCAGGCCGGGGCGGTTGATCGCGTCGCCGTGGCCGATGCCCTGGCCGGCCAGCGCGGTGTGCACCGCGGCGCTGCGGCTGTTCACCAGGACGGCCTTGGCGCGGCCGGTCTGCTTGCTCAGCAGCCTTTCCAGACCGGGCAGTTCCCGGTCACTCTTCTCGATGCTCATGACCACGCCCGAGGTCAGGACCCGGGTCAGCACGGTGGCCGTGTCGAACAGTTCCATGGGTTTCGCTCCCGTTCTCACGCGGCCGCAGGGGCGAGGGTGCGCCCGTACGTCTCCGCCACGTGGGCGGCCAGCAGGCCGGCCACGTTCACGCCGTGTTGTGCGGAGGAGCGCGCGAACTCCGGGTTGGCGTTCACCTCCAGGACCATCAGCTCTCCGGTGGAGCGGTCCTCCACCAGGTCCACGCCGTAGAAGCCCTCGCCGAGGGCGTCCACGACCTGGCCGCACCGCTTGAAGATCTCGTCGGTGATCTCCACCCGCTTGACCTCGGCTCCGAGGTGGGTGTTGGTGCGGAAGTCGTCCGAGACCCGCTGGATGGCGACCACCGGGGTACGGCCGATCACCACGACGCGCAGGTCGTGGCCGGGCTTGTCGATGTACTCCTGCACGAGGACCGGGAAGAGCTTGCCGCCCGCGTCCGCGGACTCCCGGCCGCCGACCCAGGCGTCGACGCACCCCTCGTCGGCCATCCTGGTCACCCCGCGGCCCCAGGAGCCGCTGACCGGCTTGAGTACGGCGGGGTAGCCCAACTCGGCGACGGCGGACCGGACCTGCGCGTAGCTGTAGGCGTGGCGCGAGATCGGGTGCGGGACTCCGTGCTGGGCGAAGAGCAGGGCCTGCAGGCCCTTGTCGTTGCAGGTCTCGATAGTGGCGGCCCGGTTCAGGGTCTCCACGCCGACGTACTCCAGCCGGCGGGCCACCCCGATCGCTTCACGGTGGGAGAGGTTCCTGATCAGGGCGAGGCCGGGCGGGGCCGAGTGCCCCGCCACCACCTCCGCCAGGTCCTCCAGCAGGACCGGACGAGTCGGTACGCCTTCGGCGCGCAGCGCCTGGAGCAGCAGCTTCTCGTCCGGCCGGAGCATGGTGACCGAGAGCAGGACCTCGGGCTCCGAGGAGGTCACTCGCCCCAGTCCTCCTCCACCTCGGGGGCCAGCTCGACCCGGACCGTGGCGTCGGTCTTCTCGACCACCTCGTGCTCCTGCCCGCAGGCAGCGCATTCGGCGATCTCACCCTTCTCCCAATCCGCCTGGACCTCGAATTCCGTGTCGCACACGAGGCACTTCGGCGTCTCGATCGCGGTGGTCATAAAACTCGTCTTCCTTTCGACAATGCATGCAAGGGACTTGACATACCGAAACCTCCCCAGTAGCGCGCAGGGGCGTGTTCGGGGATGGTGTCGACAGGACCCGCCTCGACACCCAGGGAGCGCACGGTGCGCCTGACCAGCCCGGATCAGTTCGACGGGGCCGGCCAGATGATGTCGCCCGCGAGGGCGCTGCCGACCGTTCCCCCACCGTTGCGGGCCTCGGGCTCCTGCCCGTCCGCAGCGGCGGCGATCCCGCCGAGCGCAAGCGCGGAAATGAGCGAGAATGCGGCGAACTTGAGCTTCATGGCGGTTTCCCCTCCACTGATCGGCGGCTTTTCCGGCCGGCGGTTCCTCGTCCTGAATCCACCATCCCCGAGCGGTCGTACCGGGCGCCACCCATGCCCGGTGACGACAACTGACAAGTGACAACCACTCACCAGCGAAGGGCGTGACCATGCGGCAGACCGACGGCCCCGGACAGCTCGTGGCGGACCCGGACGAGGACACCCCCGGGCTGGGCGAACTCCACGTCGCCCTCTACCGCCGGGCGCTCGAACACGGCTGGCTCGACCCGGTGCAGGCCGCCCTGCGGCTGGGCCACTCGCTGGCGGAGGTGGACGCCGCCGTCCACGACCTGGTCCGCCTCCACCTGCTGCGCGGCGACCCCGACGGACCCGACGACCCGGACGGACCGCCGGGGACCGGCTGCTACCTGCCGTGCAGCCCGAACGCGGCGGCCGCGCACCTGACCGGCTCGATCGAGGCGGAGATCCGGCGGCGCCACCGCGAGGCGGAGCGGCTGCGCAGCCATGTCATGGCGCTGAACCCGGTGTTCGAGGAGTCCTGGCAGGGCAGTTACGAGCAGAATCCGATCGTGCACCTCACCCTGCCGGACACCGTCCGCTCCACCCTGGAGCAGCTGTCGGCCGGTACCCGTGGCGAGGTCGCCGCCGCGCATCCGCTGCTGCCCCCGCAGCAGGCGCTGGAGGAGGGACTGGCCCGCACCACCGAGGTCATCGGCCGGGGCATCTCGATGCGCACCCTGTACCCGCACTCGGTCCTGGCGCACCGCTACATGCAGCAGCACCTGAGCCGGATGACCGCGCTGGGCGCGGAGATCCGCACCACCGGCCAGATTCCCGACCGGATCCTGTTCTTCGACTGGGAGACCGCGGTGATCGCCGACAGCGGCGCGGGGGCCGGCACCGGCGCGATCCTGGTCCGCGATCCCGCGCTGGTCGGGCATCTGCGCCGCTCCTGGGAGAGCAGTTGGGAGTCGGCGCTCCCGTTCAGCTCCTCCCCCGGCGGCACCGGGTACGGCTCCGCCAAGGACTCGCTGCGCCGGTCGGTGCTGCAGCTCCTCGAGTCCGGGATGAAGGACGAGGTCGCCGCGCGCCGGCTGTCGATGTCCACCAGCAGCTACCGCCGCCACGTCACCGATCTGATGAACGACCTGGGCGCCGAGAGCCGCTTCCAGGCCGGCAGTTTCGCGCGCCGGGAGGGGTGGCTGGACGGCTGAGCGGCGGCCGGCGGGTCGCCGCGGTCAGATCCGCCGGTAGCCGTAGCGGCCCTTGATCTCCCGGTTGAGGTAGCGGCCGTGGCTCTCGGCGGCGAGCAGGGCGCGGTAGACCGGCTCGGGCACCGCCAGGTAGCGGTAGACCGAGCCGCCCACGAACTCGACCTCCAGCTCGCCCTCGGCCGGGTCGTAGCCGGCCGAGCGGACGCAGGAGGAGTCGAGGTGCTCGCGCCGCATGCCACCAGCATGGCGGCGGGCTACCGCACCCGCTCGGCGAGGAAGGACTCCCAGGTCAGCCGGCCGCGGTCGGCGCTCTCGGGGGCCAGGTTGGCGCCCGCGCGGTAGGCCGCGCCCATCCGTCCCGGCACCCGGACCGGCAGCACCGGGCGGCGCCGGCCGGTGGCCGCGAGGTAGCTGCGGACCAGCTCGTCCATCCGGTGGACGGTCGGCCCGGCGAGGTCGGGGACGCGTCCGGCCGGCTCGGCGAGGGCCAGGTCGACCAGCCGGGCGGCGACCTCGCGGGCGTCCACCGGCTCCCAGCGGATCCCACCCGGGCCCGGGACGACCGGCAGCTTGGCCATGGCGCGGGCCACGGTCAGCGCGAGGTCGTGGAACTGGGCGGCCCGCAGGACGGTCCACGGCACGCCGGAGCCGGCCACCGCCTGCTCGGCGGCGTGCTTGGCCCGGAAGTAGCCGAGCGGGATCGCGTCGGCGCCGATCACCGAGATGTGGACCAGGTGACGGACGCCGGTGCGGCGGGCGGCAGCCGCGAGGTGGCGGGTGGCCACGTCGTCGCCCTTGTTGGAGCCGGCCAGGTGGAGCACGGTCCGGGCGCCGTCGAGGGCGGCGTCGATGCCCTCGTCCGCGAGCAGGTCACAGGCCACGTAGCTGACGCCGTCGGTGGCCTCGCGGGTGTGGCGGGTGAGCACCCGGACCTCGTGGCCGGCCCGGCGCAGCAGCGGCACCACGTGGCTGCCCAGGGTGCCGGTGCCGCCGGTGACCAGGATGGGGGTGGTGGTCATGGTCGTCTCCCGTTCGCTCGCGCCGGCCGGGTCGGCCGGTCGGTCGCTCTGCCGGTTCGACGGACCGGACGGACGGGATGTGACAGGCGCCGGGCGGCGGCCGCGGCGGAGGCGGCGTACTCGCGGAAAATACAGGCGACACCGGGCATACCGGTTGCTAGCGTCGGCCGAATGCGTGCACTGACCGAGAACGAGATCCGCGAGTCGTTCGTCAACTGTTCCAAGGGCGAGGCGCGCCGGCTCAACCTGCCCCGGGGCCTGGCGGACCTCCCGTGGGCCGACCTCGACTTCCTGGGCTGGCGCGACCCGGGCGCCCCGGACCGCGGCTACCTGGTGGCCGAGCTCGGCGGCGAGCTGGTCGGCGTCACCCTGCGCACCCCGAACGTGCGGCGCAGCCTCACCAAGACCAACGTCTGCTCGCTGTGCGTCACCGCCCACGCCGGGTCCGGCGTGGCGCTGCTGACCGCCCGCCGGGCGGGCGCGGCCGGGCGGGACGGCAACACGGTGGGCACCTACATCTGCGGCGACCTGGCCTGCTCGCTGTACGTCCGGGGCCTGAAGCGCTCGGCGTCGGTGAGCCGTCCGGACGAGTCGCTGCCGCTGGAGGACCAGATCGCCCGCACCGTGGTCAATCTGGAGGGCTTCCTGGCCCAGGTGCTGCAGAGCGCCTGACCGGTACCGCGGACGAGGTGGCCGCGCCGCCCGCGAGGGCGGGCGCGGCCACGCGCGCGTCCGGCGTCAGCTGGAGCGGTACTCGACGGTGAGCATCGCCCGGCCCACGGCGTGGGCGGCGAGGCGGAAGCCGACGGCGGCGGCCGGGGTGTCCGGGGTGACGCCGAGCGAGGCGGTGTCCAGGGCGTGCACCACGAAGACGTAGCGGTGCGCGGGGCCGGGCGGCGGCGCGGCGCCGTCGTAGCGGTGCTCCGGGAAGTCGTTGCGGACGTGGAAGGCGGTGCCCGGCAGGTCGGCGTCGGTGGAGCCGGCGCCGCGGGGCAGCTCGGTGGTGGCGGCCGGCAGGTCGACCGCGATCCAGTGCCACCAGCCGCTGGCGGTGGGCGCGTCCGGGTCGAAGCAGGTGACGGCGAAGCCCTCGGTGCCCTCCGGGAAGCCGGACCAGGACAGCTGCGGCGACAGGTTGCCGCCCGCGTAGACATGCGCGTGCGGCATCGTCGCACCGTCGGTGAGGTCGCTGCTGCTGAGCTCGAAGGACGGAACCTGCCGCAGGAAGTCGTACGGAAGCGGTGGACGGACGGTCATGAGGGTGCCCTTTCCTCGTGCCACGGACAATCGCTCCGCAGTCTATGGACCGTCAGCCCGCGGTCAGCTCCCGCACCGCCGCGCCCAGCTCGGTGTCCGGCCGGCCGAGGTCGAGCGGCAGGTCGAAGTGGTTGCGCGCCTTGGCGACCAGGTCGCGCACCGGCACCCCGGCGGCGCGGGCCGCCGCGACGAACTCGCGCTGCTGGCGGCCGAACTCCCCGGTCTCGTGCTCGCCGAGGGCGACCACCAGCGGGGGCAGCGCGTCCAGCGGCATCCGCAGCGGGCTGGTCCGCAGGGCCTCGGTGGCGTCCAGGCCGAGCGCGTCGTTGACGTAGGTGAGCGGGATCGGCTCCAGGTCGTAGACGCCGCTGAGCAGCACCGCGCCCGCGACCCGGCCGGCGATCCGGGGGTCGAGCAGGGCCATGGCGGCCAGGTGGGCGCCGGCCGAGCTGCCGCTCAGCCAGATTCGCGCGGGGTCGACGCCGAGCCGCTCGGCGTGGTCGAGCAGCCAGAGCACGGCGCGGCGGACCTGGTCCACGATGGCGTCCAGCCGCCAGGCGGGGGCCAGGCCGTACCCGACCGCGGCGAACGCGGTGCCGGCGCGGACGAAGTCGGGGGCGGCGAAGGCGGAGTCGGCCTTGTCCAGCTCCTGCCAGTAGCCGCCGTGGACGTAGATGTGCAGCGGCGCGCCGGGGGCGGTGGACCCGGCCGGGAAGAAGTCGATCCGCTCGGGGTCGGCGGGGCCGTACGCCAGGTCGCGCTCGACGGTCAGCGAGCCGTACGCGGCCTCGCTGAGGGCGGTGGCGCGGGCGAGTTCGGCGCCGATGTCGGCCAGGCTGCTGGGCGAGTACTCGCGCTCGAGTTCCGTCCGGTCGAATCCCCGGTAGACCGCTGCCATGACCAGCCCCTCGCTCAGCCGTAAGGTATAGACCATTCCCGGGGAACCGGGCTAGCGTGGAAAGTCCCGCACACCCTTCTCCGGAGCCGCCCCGTGGAGTCGTCCGTCCTCGCCTTCGCCACCGATCTGCTCGACGAGGGGGCCGACACCTTCTTCGGCAACCTTACCGACCGGGCCGGCGTCGGTGGTCTCACGCTCGCCTCGGTCTACCACGAGGCCCGGGACGTCTTCCCGCACAACCCCCGCCGGGTCGTCCGCTACCTGGAGCCCGGCGCCGCGTACTTCCGCCCCGACCCGGCCCGCTGGCGGGGCAGCCGCCTCGCGCCGGTTGCCGCCGCCGCGATCGGCGACCGCGACCCGTTCGCCGAGGCCGCCGCCGAGGCCCGCCGCCGCGGCCTGAAGCTGCACGCCTGGACGGTCTTCTGCCACAACGACCGGCTCGGCTTCCGCCACCCGGACTGCGCACCCGCCAACGCCTTCGGCGACCGCCACCTCACCGAGCTCTGCCCGGCCGACCCCGAGGTCCGCGCCTACGCCCACGGGCTGGTCGAGGAACTCGCCCGGTACGGCGTGGACGCGATCCGCGCCGAGTCGCTGCACTTCCACGGCCTGCGCCACGGCTACCACCACGAGCGCTACTTCGAGGAGCTCGGCCCGGTCACCGAGGCGCTGCTCTCGATCTGCTTCTGCCCGCACTGCCTGGCCGCGGCGCGCGCCGCCGGCGTCCCCGCCGACGAGGTGCGCGGCTTCGTCGAGGCCGAGCTGCGCCTGCGGCTGGAGGACGAGCACCGGGCCACCGAGCCGGCCGCCCTGGACGCCCTGGCCGACGGCGCGCTCGCCGCCTACCTGGACTCCGCCACCGCCACCGTCACCTCGCTCACCGGCGAACTGGCCGAGGCCGCAGAACGCCACGGCATGCGACTGACCTTCATGGACGGCGCCGGCCCCGGCAAGGGCTGGCTGTCCGGCATCGACCTGCCCGGCCTGGCGAAGGCCGCCCACCAGATCGAGACCCTCGGCTACGCCCGGACCCCGGAGGAGGTGCGGGAGAAGGTCTCCGCCTTCGCCCTGCACGGCGTCCGCCCCGAGCGGATGGCGGTCATCCTGCGCCCGATGGCCTCCGACTGCGACGGCCCCGCCAACCTCGCCGCCAAGATCGACGTGCTGCGCGAGCTGGGCGTCCCGGAGGTGGAGTTCTACAACTACGGCCTGATGCGGCTCTCCTCGATGGACCGGATCGGCCGGGCGCTGCGCTGAACCCGAGGCGGCCTACCGCTTGCGCCGGGAGGTGCCGAACAGGCTGCGGCTGATCTCCCGGCCGAGCTGCGTACCCGCCGAGCGGGCGAAGGACTTCAGCGCCGGGCTGCTCAGCAGCGAGCCGATCAGCCCGCCCTCCTCCTTCGCCTTCCGCTCGTCCCGCTCCTCCCGCTCCGGGCGATCCGGCTCCCGGGGTGCGGGCGCCGGTTCGGCCGCCTCCGGGCGGGCGGTGAGCTTCTCGTACGCCGACTCCCGGTCGATCGCGTCCCGGTACTTCGGCGTCAGCGGGGAGGCCTCCACCGCCGCCCGGAGCGCCGCCTCCCCGATCGGCCCCATCAGCGACTGCGGCGCCCGCAGCCGGGTGGCGGCGACCGGCGTCGGCGCGCCCCGCTCCGAGAGCACCGTCACCACCGCCTCGCCCGTGCCCAGCTGGGTCAGCACCTCGGACAGGTCGTACGAGGAGCGCGGGAAGGTGGACACCGTCGCCTTCAACGCCTTGGCGTCGTCCGGGGTGAAGGCCCGCAGCGCGTGCTGCACCCGGTTGCCGAGCTGGGCCAGCACGTCGGACGGGACGTCCTTCGGCGTCTGGGTGACGAAGAAGATCCCGACCCCCTTGGAGCGGATCAGCCGCACCGTCTGGGTGATCGCCTCCAGGAAGGCCTTGGACGCGCCCTTGAACAGCAGGTGCGCCTCGTCGAAGAAGAACACCAGCCTGGGCCGGTCCGGGTCGCCGACCTCGGGCAGATCCTGGTAGAGGTCTGCGAGCAGCCACATCAGGAAGGTGGAGAACAGCCGCGGCCGGTCCTGCACCGCCGGGAGTTCCAGCACCGACACCGTGCCGCGCCCGTCGGCGGCCGTCCGCAGCAGTTCGGCGGTGTCGAACTCCGGCTCGCCGAAGAACGCGCCGGCGCCCTCGTTCTCCAGCACCGTCAGCGAGCGCAGGATCACCCCGGCCGTGGCGGAGGAGAGTCCGCCGACCGTCCTGAGCTCCTCCTTTCCCTCCGGCGAGGTCAGGAAGGAGATCACCGCGGTCAGGTCCTTGAGGTCGTACAGCTCCAGGCCGTGGCGGTCGGCGTAGTGGAAGACCAGGCCGAGCGAGGCCTCCTGGGTCTCGTTCAGCTCCAGCACCTTGGCCAGCAGGAGCGGGCCGAAGCCGGTGACGGTGGCCCGGATCGGGATGCCGGCACCCTGTCCGCCGAGCGCGTAGAACTCGGTCGGGCAGCCCTGCGCGCTCCAGCGCTGGCCGACCTCGGCGGCGCGCGCGGTGAGCCGCTCGCTCGGAGCGCCGGGTGCGGCGATGCCCGACACGTCGCCCTTGACGTCGGCCAGGAACACCGGCACGCCCTGGGCGGAGAGCTGCTCGGCGATCAGCTGCAGGGTCTTGGTCTTGCCGGTGCCGGTGGCACCCGCGACCAGTCCGTGCCGGTTCAGCACGCCGAGCGGGATCCGCACCTGCGCGTCCGGGTGGACGGTGGTGCCCCGGAGCGCGGCACCGAGTTCCAGGGCGGGTCCGGTGAAGGCGTAGCCGGCCGCGATCTCCTCGATCGCCTCGGCATCGGTCTCGGCGTCGGTCTCGGCGTCGGTCATCGCTTCGGCTCCCGGGGCGGTGGACGGAATGAGGGCAACAGCACCGTTTCCCATCAAAACGCCCCGAACCACGCCCCGCAGGTCAGCCCTTGCCTGCTGCGCCCGGTGTGCCCCAAACGGTAGGCTTTCCGTGTGATCTTCAAGCGCATCGGCAACGGACGGCCTTACCCGGATCACGGCCGGACCAGCACCCGCCAGTGGGCGGACGTCGCGCCGCGCCCGGTGCGGCTGGACCAGCTGGTGACCACCAAGGGCCAGTTGGATCTGGAAACCCTGCTCGCCGAGGACTCCACGTTCTACGGCGACCTCTTCGCGCACGTGGTCAAGTGGCACGGCGACCTGTACCTGGAGGACGGCCTGCACCGGGCCGTCCGCGCCGCGCTGCAGCAGCGCCAGGTGCTGCACGCGCGCGTGCTGGAGATGGACTGACCTCGCATCACCCTCGGAGGACGCCACCCGGACAGGTTCCGGTACGTCCTTTCGAGTGCCCTCGTACTCCAGATGATGATCATTTAGTACATTCACAGCGGTGGTCGGATTAATCTGCTGACTACGGCCGTACTGCGGTCATCGAAACCCCGCCCCGGCACCTTGGGGGAGACAGACCATGAGCATGTTGACTCCCCAAGGATTGAAGGGGAAGCAGTACCGGATCACCGGCAACTCCTATCCGCGTCTGGGCCGTCCACCGCGCCGCAGCCGCAAAGTGCTCGCCGCCGTCGGCGGCGTGCTCGCGCTCGCCCTGATCGCGCTGGGCGGCGTACAGCTGGTCGACATCTTCAACGGCAAGGGCCGGCACGCCAGCGCCCAGGCCTGCGCCTCCCCCAGCAGCTCCGGGAAGGCACTGGCCGCCCCGGTCGCCGCCGGGTCACCGGGCGCCGCCGCGTCAGGTGCCGCGTCCGGCGCCCCGGCCGCGGGTGCTCCCGCCGCCTCCGGCGCGCCCGCGCCCGCCGCGAGCAACACCGCCGTGCCGCAGCCGCAGACCGTCACGGTGAACGTCTACAACGCCACCGACAAGGCGGGCCTGGCCGCCCGCACCGCCGACGAGCTCAAGAAGCGCGGCTTCGCGGTCGGCAAGGTCGGCAACGCGCCGTCCGCGCTGGACAAGAAGGTGCCCGGCAGCGTCCAGGTGATCAGCGGACCCGGCGGGCTGGGCGCGGCCACCCTGCTGAAGTCCCAGGTGGCGGGCTCCGCCTCCACCGAGGACACCCGCGCGGACGCGACCGTCGACTTCGTCATCGGCGACACCTACGCCGCGCTGCTCGACCCGACCGCGGCCGCCGCGGCGCTGGCCGAGGCCACCAAGCCGGTCGCCCCGTCCCCGGGGCCCGGCAGCTGCTGACCTGCTCTTGCCGACGGGTACGCGAAAGGCGGCCGCCCCCTCGATCGAGGGGGCGGCCGCCTTCGTCCGTCCCGTGCTCAGCCCGCCGTGCCGTACAGGCGGTCGCCCGCGTCGCCCAGGCCCGGCACGATGTAGCCGTGCTCGTTGAGCCGCTGGTCCAGGGCGGCGGTCACCACGGTGACCGGCGTGCCCGCCAGCTCCTTCTCCATCAGCGCCACACCCTCCGGCGCGGCCAGCAGCACCACGGCGGTGACGTCGGTGGCGCCGCGCTCCAGCAGCATCCGGACCGCGGCCACCAGCGTGCCGCCGGTCGCCAGCATCGGGTCGAGCACGTACACCTGGCGACCGGAGAGGTCGTCCGGCATCCGGGTCGCGTAGGTGGAGGCCTCCAGCGTCTCCTCGTTGCGGACCATGCCGAGGAAGCCCACCTCGGCGGTCGGCAGCAGCCGGGTCATGCCGTCCAGCATCCCGAGGCCGGCCCGCAGGATCGGCACCACCAGCGGCCGCGGGTAGCTCAGCCGGATGCCCTCGGTGACCGCGACCGGCGTGGTGATGTCGACCGGCTCGGTGCGGACGTCCCGGGTCGCCTCGTACGCGAGCAGGGTCACCAGCTCGTCGGTGAGCCGGCGGAAGGTCGGCGAGTCGGTGCGCTCGTCGCGCAGGGTGGAGAGCTTGTGGGCGACCAGCGGGTGGTCGACGACGTGGAGGCGCATGCCACGACGATAACGGGCGGCAGGACATCCGTACGACTTCCGGCGCCCGGGTCCGGCGGTTGTGTCAATCGCCGAACCATCGTCCCAGCTGTGGTATCAAGCGGACACTTCTGGGAAAGTCGGACCTTATGAAGAGCAACCCGGCGCGGACTTCAGCCGCTGAAGCGGCGGACGGGCCAGGCTCGACAGCCGAGTCGCGGCCCCCTCACGAGACCGAGGCTGCGCGGCGCAAACGCCGCGCCGTCTTCCTCCGCGAGCTCGCCGAGGCGCGTGAACTGCGCGCCCGGGTGCAGCCCCGGCGCACCAAGGAGCGCCGGATGCGCGAAGCCATGCGGATGCGAACCTTCCGAATCTGACCCCACGGCAGCCCTTCCATCGGCCCTCGGCCAGCCATTCCGACACGACCTGCGAAGACGCGCTGCCGAACACCCCCCGCAGCGGCGGGCTTTCTGTCACGATGCGATGGGACGGTCCGAACAGCGGACCGCCTGCCGGCGCGGGGGCGGCCGGACCGCACCCGCCCGAGATCGCCGACAGCCGAGACCAATCTTGGGAGTGTCCCTGGTGGCGTACTTCGCTGCAGTGCTTGCTCGCACCGGTTCCGGGTGGGATGTGAGCGAGACGGAACTCGACGACGTGGAGACCCTGGCAGACCTGACCGACCTGGCCCGTGAGGCGGCCGAGGACGAGGACACCGTGCTGGTCTTCATCGAACAGGAGGACGCGTGGTTCGCGGTCGTCCGGGTGGACGGTGAGGACGATCCGCGGATCTTCGTCTCCGACGCCGCGGCGGCCGCCCGCAGCTCCTACGGCTCCGTCCTCACCGACGAGCTGATCGAACAGGACGGGGAGGCCGACTTCGACGACCTCGACGACCTGGTCGCCGAACTCGACGACGAGGACTCCGAGGACGGTGACGACGCCGAGGACTCCGCCGACACCGACGACGAGAGCCCGGCCGGGCACGGCGGCACGCCGGTCGGCCCGCTCGGCGACTCCGAGCTGCTCCTCGAGTACGGGCTGGCCGCCAAGGACCTGCTCGCCCTGGCCGGCGAGGGCTCCGGCGACGCGCTCTCCGAGATCGCCGAGGCCCTCGGCTGCGGTGAGGTCCTGGAGGCCGTTCGGTAGCCGCGGAGCCGGTGCCCGACACTGGGTCCATGCAGTCCGCCCACTCCCCGGCCCTCGACGCCCTCGACACCTCCCGGATCCGGCCCCTGCCGGCTCCGCTGCGCCCCGACCCGGTACGCGACCCGTGGACGGACCTGATGCGCCTCGCCATGGCCGAGGCCGCGCTGGCCACCGCCACCGGGGACGTACCGGTCGGGGCGCTCGTCCTCGGCCCCGACGGGACCGTGATCGGGCGCGGCCACAACGAGCGCGAGGCCGTCGGCGACCCGACCGCCCACGCCGAGGTGGTCGCCCTCCGGCAGGCCGCCCTGGCCGTCGGCGAGTGGCGGCTGAGCGGCTGCACCCTGGTGGTCACCCTGGAGCCCTGCACCATGTGCGCCGGCGCGCTGGTGCTCTCCCGGATCGACCGGGTGGTCTACGGCGCCCTCGACGAGAAGGCCGGCGCGGCCGGCTCGCTCTTCGACGTCATGCGCGACCGCCGCCTCAACCACCGCCCCGAGGTCGTCCCCGGCGTCCTCGCCGACGAGTGCTCCGCCCAGCTCCTCGCCTTCTTCGACACCCAGCGCTGACCCCGCGCCACCCCTGGCCCGATACGGATTTCGTCCCGGCCCGACCCGTCCGGTAGAGTCTCCCTCGGTAGCGTGTCCGAGCGGCCAAAGGAGCACGCCTCGAAAGCGTGTGTGGGGGCAACTCCACCGTGGGTTCGAATCCCACCGCTACCGCTCGCACGACGAAGGGCCCCGACCGAGTCGGGGCCCTTCGTCGTTCCACTCCCGTTTCCCTCTCCCGTTTCCGCTGCCGGCCGAGGCCGGCGGCGGGGGTCGGAGGGGGGAGCCGCTCCGGGGGGTGAGCGGCTCCCCCGGCGGAGATCCCTCTACCGGCGCCGCGTTCGGGGGGAAGCAGCGGCACCGGTCCCACAGCGGGGATCTCCGGACCCCTCGTACCGGGGATTCCTGCCAGATCCTCGTTACGACAACCATCCTGCCGGGCGGGCGGGCCGGGCACATCCGGAGAAAGCCCCGAGCGGACGGGACCTTCGTCCCGGTGGGTGAACACGCTCCTCACCCGTTGGGCCGTCCGGTGGATAAGCTGCGCGCTGGAGGAAGGGACGCCCGGGGACAAGGCGGCGGCCCGCGCCAGGGAAGGCAGGCCCGTTCGATGGCTCAGGCGAAGAAGATCGGCATGTGGCTCCTGCTCATCTTCGTCATCTACACGATCATCACCTCGCCGGTGCGCGCGGCGCAGCTGGTCCAGTCGGGTTTCGTGGGCATCTCGGACGCCGCGAAGGCGGTCGGGACGTTCATGACCGGCCTGGTCTCCTAGACGCCGAGGTGGCCCACATCGCGGGCAGGCGCGGGTCGGCAGGTCGGGGCCGGTTACCGTGGCGGGGTTCGACTACCCTCACCCTTCCGCGAGGAGCGGCATCGTGATCCGTCACCTGGTCCTGTTCAAGCTCAACGACGGCGTCGCCAAGGACGACGAGCGCGCGCTGGCCGGCGCCAAGGCGTTCGAGGAGCTCGGCGGGGTGATCCCGGAGCTGCGCGAGTGGGAGTGCGGCTGGAACACCACCGACCGCGACATCGCCTACGACTTCGCCATCAACAGCCTGGTCGAGGACCGCGAGGCGCTGGCCGCGTACCTCGGCCACCCGGCGCACCAGGCCGCCGCCGGGCAGTGGCGTGAGTTCGCCACCTGGGTGATCGCCGACATCGAGGTCTGAGCCGGCCGCCGCCCGAACGGCGCAGCCATCGCATACGCACGACCCTTGCGACCCCCCGCCCGCACCTCGGGCGGGGGGTCGCGGCGCGTGGATGGGGCCGATCGGACGAACCGTCAACACGCTCCCGCGGGTGCTTGCCCGCCAGCCGAGCAACTTGTGATGCTATGACCGGTTTTGCCGGATATGGCGACCGGCGATGGCAGCGAGGTGGTGAGCGCGGCCGGGTCAGCACACAGACAGCGACCCGGGGTCGCAGGGTTCGAGTTTGGGAGGGTGACGTGTCCGTGCGGACGCAGGACAGCGCACCGGAGGACGACCTCAGGGACAGGCTCTCGGCGCAGCCCGGGGACGAGCCCGCCGAGGAGTCCGCCGCCGCCCGCCCCGAGCTGCCCGACAGCCGCCCCGAGCCGCCCGGCGAGCGCCCCGGGCTGCCCGACAGCCGCGCGGCGGCACCGGGCGCCGACCCCGAGCCGCCCGACGCCGGCCCGCCGGCGCCGGACCCCCGTCCCGGGCCGTCCGGGGCCGCCGGGGGCCGCGGCGCGGTGGACGTCCGGACGCTCACCCGGGTGCTGTTCGAGCGGCTCGCCGAGCTGCCCCCCGACGCACCCGAGCGGGTCCGGGTGCGGGCGGCGCTGATCGAGATCAACATCCCGCTGGTGCGGTACGCGGCGACCCGCTTCCGCAGCCGCAGCGAGCCGATGGAGGACATCGTCCAGGTCGGCACCATCGGCCTGATCAACGCGATCGACCGGTTCGACCCGACCCGCGGGGTGCAGTTCCCGACGTACGCGCTGCCGACCATCCTCGGGGAGATCAAGCGGTACTTCCGGGACAACGTCCGCACCATGCACGTGCCGCGCCGACTGCAGGAGCTGTGGGTGCAGGTGAGCGGCGCGATGGAGGAGCTGACGGTCACCCACGGGCGGGCCCCGAAGGTGCCCGAGATCGCCGCCAACCTGCGCATCCCCGAGGAGGACGTCCGGGCCTGCCTGGACGCCGGACGGGCGTACAACGCGGCCTCGCTGGAGGCCGCCCAGGAGCACGAGGGCGGGCTGGCCCTGCTCGACCGGCTCGGCTACGAGGACTCCGCCCTCGCGGACGTGGAGCACCGCGACATGGTCCGCCACCTGCTGGTGCAGCTGCCCGAGCGGGAGCGGCGGATCATCATGCTGCGCTTCTTCGCCAACCTGACCCAGTCGCAGATCTCCACCGAGCTGGGGATGTCGCAGATGCACGTCTCCCGGCTGCTGTCACGGATCCTGACGCGGCTTCGGAGCGGCAACTCCTGGGAGGAGTGAAGCGGAACCGGAGGTTGCGTTGTGTTACCGGTGCGTGACATTTCGCAACGTTCGGGTTTGCCGTGGCCTGCGTGCCGGTATTGACCTGACAGACGTCGTCAACCGGGAACCACCGTGCGGTGGTGACCGTTGCACAGTCAGTCACGAGGGGGTGGGGGCACATGTCCGGAGAGCTGGGCGGTGCGATCGCGGAGCAGATCCCGGTACCTGCGGCGGTCGACGTACCTGCGGCGGTCGACCGGGCGGATCCGCCGGGCGGGCAGCCGACCGAGACCGCCGTCGACACCCGGACGCTCTCCCGCTCGCTGTTCCGGCGGCTGGCGGCGTTGGCGCCGGGCAGTGCCGAGCACACGTACGTGCGCGACACGCTGATCGAGCTCAACCTGCCGCTGGTGCGGTACGCGTCGGCGCGCTTCCGCAGCCGCAACGAGCCGATGGAGGACATCGTCCAGGTCGGCACCATCGGCCTGATCAAGGCCATCGACCGGTTCGACCCGGACCGCGGCGTGGAGTTCCCGACCTTCGCGATGCCGACCGTGGTCGGCGAGATCAAGCGCTTCTTCCGGGACACCAGCTGGTCGGTGCGGGTGCCGCGGCGGCTGCAGGAGCTGCGGCTGGCGCTCACCAAGGCCGGTGACGAGCTCTCGCAGCGGCTCGACCGCTCCCCCACCGTCCCCGAGCTGGCCGTCTTCCTGGGCGTCAGCGAGGACGACGTGGTGGAGGGCCTGGCGGTCGGCAACGCGTACACCGCCAGCTCGCTGGACTCGGCGCCGAGCGAGGACGAGGGCGGCGACGGCCCGCTCGCCGACCGGCTGGGCTACGAGGACCTGGCGCTGGAGGGCGTCGAGTACCGCGAGTCGCTCAAGCCGCTGCTGGCCAAGCTGCCGCCGCGGGAGCGGCGGATCATCATGCTGCGCTTCTTCGGCAATCTGACCCAGTCGCAGATCGGCGAGGAGATCGGCATCTCGCAGATGCACGTCTCCCGGCTGCTCACCAAGACGCTGGCGCAGCTCCGCGACGGGCTGATCGCCGACGCGTGAGCCGCGGCCGGGGTGCCGCCGAGCCTCCGGAGTGCCGTTACTCGGCCGGGGCGAGCAGGTTGGCGCGCAGGGCCTCGAGGACGCCGTCGTCGAGGCCCAGGCCGTCCTGCCAGAACGCCTCGAAGGTGCCCCAGCCGGCGGCCACCTCCTCGAAGGCGGCCTCCAGGTAGTCGCGGTCGGCGCGGAAGACCGGCAGCAGGAGGGTGGGGTCCTTCATCAGGCCGCGGCTGTAGAAGGTGTCGACGATGTGGTCGATCAGCGCGGCCGAGCGCAGGTTGGTGAGCAGGTAGTCCTCGAACACGGTCTCCCGGTCGACGCCGAGGGCGGTGAGGACGATGGCGGCGGTCCAGCCGGTGCGGTCCTTGCCGGCCGAGCAGTGGAAGAGCAGCGGGGTGCCGTCGGGTTCGGCCAGCAGCCGGACGACGGTGGCGAAGCGCTCACGGGCGACCGCGTCGGTGACGAACCAGCGGTAGAGGCCGATCATCATCCCGGCGGCCTTGCCGTCTCCGAGCAGGGCGTGCTGCTTGTCGGCGTCCCGGTCGGCGAGGGCGTTGCGCAGGGCGACGTAGATGTCGAAGTCGGCGGCGAAGACCGGCAGGTGGTGCAGGGTGATGCCGTCGGCGTCGGTGCGCTCGACGGTGACCGGGGTGTCGGAGAGTTCGGCGTCGACGATCTCGGCCGCGGGCAGGCCGGGAATCCGGTCCAGGCCGGCCTCACGGACCTCGGCGAGGCTGCGCAGGTCGACCACCTGGCGCAGGCCCTGCTCGGCGAGCGCGGCGAGGTCGGCCTCGCTGAGCCGGTTGAGCGCGTCGGCCCGCAGTGCGGCGCCGTGGCGCACGGTCCGGCCATCCGCGGTCGGGTAACCACCGAGGTCACGGGCGTTGACCGCGCCCGTCAGGCCCAGGCTGCGGGCGGTCTCGACGGGTTGCGCGGTCACGGGGCCTCCCAGGGCGCACGGGGCACGGGGCGTACGCCGTACGGCTTCACGGGGCGTACGGGTGTACGGGACGTACGGGTGCCGCCCAGTGTAGGACCCGGCGAGCTGCGGACCAGGGGCGTCGCACGCCCCTGGGACCGCCTGTATTCCCTGCTGCCTACTTGACCGCGAGCCAGACGACGCCGCCGAGGACGGCGAGCGCCAGGACGATCGTGACGACGATCATCGGCGTGCGGGACGGCGAGCTGGAGGTGCCGTAGGTGGAGACGGAGCCGGGGGCCTGCGGGGCCGGGGCCTCGTCGACGAAGGCCCGGAACATCTGGGTGTTGCCGGCGGGGTCGTAGTCGTTGTCAGCCATGGCATGGGACTCTAGCCAACGGGGTAGACCTCCCGACACCCCGTACCCCGCGGGGGTGATGTTCTCCACGGAGCCCTCACCTCGGCGGACGGGCGGAATCCCTTGGGTGGCGGCCGGGTTGACCCCGGGTATGACCACTACCGGAACCCCCCTCCCCCGTGTGACCCTCGGCACCTCCGACCTGGCCGTCTCACCGCTCTGCCTGGGCGGCAACGTCTTCGGCTGGACGGCGGACGAGGCCGAGTCCTTCGCCGTCCTGGACGCCTACGCCGCGGCCGGCGGCAACTTCGTCGACACCGCCGACATGTACTCGGTGTGGGCGCCGGGCAACAACGGCGGCGAGTCCGAGACCGTGATCGGCAACTGGCTGCGCAGCCGCGGCAACCGGGACTCGATGGTGATCGCGACCAAGGTCGGCATGCACCCGGAGCTGTCCGGGCTGCGGGCGGCCACGATCAAGCGCGGGGCGGAGGAGTCGCTGCGCCGGCTCGGCGTCGAGCGGATCGACCTCTTCTACACGCACAAGGACGACCCGGCGACGCCGGTCGAGGAGATCGTCACCGCACTGGACGAGCTGGTGCGGGAGGGCAAGGTGCGGGCACTCGGCGCCTCCAACATCGACGCCGGCCGACTCGCCGCCTCGCTGGAGTTCGCGGCCCGCGAGGGCCTGGCCCGGTACGTGGCGGTGCAGCCGCACTACAACCTGGTGTCCCGGTCGACGTACGAGGGCGCGCTCGCCGACGTGGCCACCGAGCACGGCCTCTCCGCGGTGCCCTACTTCGCGCTGGCCGCAGGCTTCCTGACCGGCAAGTACCGGCCGGGTGGTCCCGCGGTGGACAGCCCGCGGGCCGACGGCGCCGGCCGCCACCTGGCCGAGCCGCGCGGGCCGCTGGTGCTGGCCGCGCTGGACCGGGTGGCCGGGGCGCACGGGGTGGAGCCCGCGTCGGTGGCGCTGGCCTGGCTGGCCGCGCAGCCCACCGTCGCCGCGCCGCTGGCCAGCGCGCGGACGGTGGAGCAGCTGCCGCCGCTGCTGGCGGCGGCCGGCCTGGTGCTCACCGAGGCCGAGCTGAAGCTGCTGAACGAGGCCTCGGCCTGAGCGCATGAATCAGGCTGTGGACACCGGACGGGTGTCCACAGCCTGTGGACGGCGGTCGGCGGGCAGCCGGTCCGCCGGGTCAGGTGGACCTGCCGTCCCGGCGGACCGGGCGGGCGGCCGGGACGGACACCGCGGCGGTCACGCCCGCGGGGGTGACGAAGGCGACCAGCAGCTGTTCCATCAGGGCGCTGCGGGCCGCCTCGTCCAGTTGCTGGGCGGTGGCCCGCTCCAGGCGACGGACGGCGAGCGCCGCCGCCTCCACCGCGTCGTCCACCAGGACCGTGCGCAGGCCCGCGTCCAGGTCGGCGAGGCGCCGGCGGCGCATCGACTCGGAGACCTCCGGGGCGTAGTCCAGGGCGAGCGGCTGCACCGAGTACACCTCCAGCCCGGCCGGGGCGGTCTCGGCCGCCAGCGCCCGGGTGAGCTCGTCGGCGAACCACTGGCCGTCGCGCAGGGCCGGTCCGGGCTGGGCAGATCCGGGCTGGGCAGATCCGGGCTGGGTGGATCCGGGCTGGGCGGCTCCCGGCTCCGCGTTGGAGTCGCAGGGCAGGGTGGAGGCGATCCGGGTCAGCACCGCCTGGGTCTGTTCGCGCAGGTAGGTCTCGTGGTCGGCGATGCCGAGGATCGCCCGGGCGGTGTCCTTGACCCGCCAGACGATCAGCAGCCGCACCACCAGCGGCGTGCCCGTGCGGTCGGTGACGTGGACCGGTTCGCTGCGCCAGTGCCGCAGCCGGACGTCCACCCGGCGACGGCGCATCAGCGGGTTGACCCAGACCAGGCCGGTGCGGCGGACGGTGCCCCGGTAGCGGCCCCAGCGGGTGAGCACCCGGGTCTGGCCGCCGGGGTTGGGGAGCAGGCCGGAGAGGGCCAGCAGGAGCAGTACTCCGGCGCCGGCCGCGGCGGCGATCTCCTGCCCGGTGACCACCGGTCCGCCGGTCGCCCGGACGGCGGCGCTGCGGATGTCCGGCAGCGCGGCGAGGCGCGGGACCACGCCCGTACGGGCGAGCACCAGGACCGCGCCGATCACGCCGAGCAGGATGGCCAGCAGCGGGATCCAGCCGGGCAGGGCGAAGGCGCGCTGCTCGCGCAGCGACTGGTCGGCGCGCGGGGGGCGGCGGACGGCGGGGGCGTCCGCTGTGGTGGACGGGCTGAGGGCCGTGGTGTGGGCCGTGCTGTTGGCCGGGGTGCGGGTGATGCCGTGGGCGGATGCCGGAACTGCCGACAGCTCGACGGTGTCGGCCAACGCGGCGGCGGGCGAACTGCCGGTCGGCGGCTGGTGCGGGTGCGACTGCGAGGGCGGGTCGGTGAGGACCCTCGGCAGCGGCCGGGTGGGTGGATCCGTCTCGACCTCGTCCTCGGCCGGCACCGCCCTGATCAGCGGCTTGGTGACCGCCCTGGCCACCGCCCGGGTCAGCTGGGTGGCGCCGGCGGGGAGGTCGGGCACGGCGGGCGGCCAGGCGGTGGGCAGCGGTGACGAGTCGCGGGTGACGTCCATGCACGGGTCCTCGGGTCTCTGGGTACGGGTGGGGTGACGGCGGGTCAGCGGCGACGGGTACCGCTGCCGCGTCCGAACACCCTTCGGGTCAGCAGGCCCAGTGCGGCCAGCATCAGCAGGACGCCACTGGCGATGCCGCGCCAGCCGGTGGCCTCCGTCCGGTTCGCCGCCGCGAGCGGGTCGGGCGGCGGGACGGCCCCGGCCCGCGGCGCACCGCTCCTGGCACCGCCCTCCGCGATCGCCTCGTCCGCTGGGCGGGCGATCGCGGTGGTCCGGCCGACCACCGGCGCCTTGGCGGACGGGACGGCCGAGTCGGCGGAGGCGGCCGAGGCCGACGCGGAGCCGGAGCCGGACGGCGAGCCGGAAGGGCCGGTGGAGGTGGACACGCCGGGCGACGCGGACGGGCTGCCCGACGTCACGGACGGGGTCGACGGGACGGCCGCTGCGCTGCCGGCCGCGGTCACCGACGGTGCGACGGACGGCGTGATCGAGGCGGACGGGACACCACTCGACGGCGCGGCGGTCGAGCTTGCGGGTGCCGCCGGCGCACTGCCCGACGGCGCCACGGCCGGGCTGCCGGACGGTACGGCTGACGGCGTGGCCGACGGGCTCGCCGAGGCTCCGGCGCTCGTGGACGGGCCGCCCGGCGGAGTGTTCGCCGGACTGCTCACCGGGCTGCTCGGCGTCGGGGGGCTGCTCGGCGTCGGGTCCGGCGTGGGCGGGCCGACGAACGGCGGGACGACGATCGGGAGCAGGCCCGGCGGCAGCGGCGGGAGGTCGGCCGGCCCGGCCGTCGGCGTGGTGGCGAGCGCGCTCCCGCTCGGCGTGGCGGACCCGGAGACCGACGGGCCCGCCGTGGGCGAACCCGACGCCGACACCGACGCCGAGGGGGACGGCGACGCCGAGGCGGAACCCGACCCCGAGGCCGAGGGCGAGGGCGAGGGCGAGACCGACGGCGCGGCCGATGACGGCGAAGACGATGGCGACAGCGACGGCGACGGCGAGGCGGGCGGGGTCTCCGGCAGCGACACGTGGATGGTCACCTGGTCCCCCGCCGTGCCGTTGCCCGCGCGGTCGGTGGCGGTGGCGAGCAGCGTCTGCTCGCCGGCCGCGAGGTCGCGGACGGCGGTGCAGCTCCAGGTGGAGTCGGCGCCGGCCACCCCGCTGCACAGGGTGGCGCGCTCCTCGCCGGGGGCACGGGCCGTGACGGTGACGGTGGTGCCGGGTTCGGCGCGGCCGCTGAGTCGGGGACGGGCGGTGTGGATGGTCTCGCCGGGGGCCTGGGAGAGCAGCACGGGCTTGTCCGGCGGGACGGTGTCGACGGTGAGGGCGACCGGCTTGCCGTCGGTGCGGTTTCCGGCCGCGTCGACGGCGACGGCGGCGAGCTGGTGGCGGCCGTCGGAGAGGTTCTCGACCGGCAGGCAGGACCAGCTGCCGTCGGCGGCGACGGCGGTGCTGCAGACGTCGGCGGCGGGCCGGCCGCCCTGGGCGGTGTCGACGACGGAGACGGTGGACTCGGGTTCGCCGAGGCCGGTGACCAACAGGCCCGGGTCGTTGGTGAATTCGGGCAGGGTGAGCTGGGGGGCGGTCGGCGGCGCCGTCTTGACGGTGATACGGACCGGGTCGCCGCGCAGCACCATGCCGCCCTTGGTGGTCTCCACCGGGACGAGGCTGTGCCGGCCGGGCGTGAGGGCGTGGTCGGGCCGGCAGGACCAGGTGCCGTCCGCGCCGGCGTGCGCGGTGCACAGCGTGGTGTCGCCCTCCGTGACGGCGACGCCGGCGCCGGCCACCGCGCCCTCGCCGCGGAACTCGGGGCGCTGGTCGGCGGTGACGGTGCCGGTGACCGGTGTGGAGAGTTCCGGGTGGGCGGCGCCCACCGAGACGGCGATCCGCTGGTCGACGACCTCGCCGGAGTCGGCGAAGCCGCCGGGGCCGACCAGTTGGGAGCCGTTGCGGGCGATCCGCAGCCGGGCCCAGGTCTGGCCGCTGCCGGCGCCCTTGGGGACGGTCCACTCCAGGGCGGCGGTGGCGGCGCCGGACGGGACGTCGGCCTGCACCCGCTCGGTGGCGTCGAAGCGGCCGTTGTGGTCGAAGTCGATCCAGCCGGCCAGGGTGGCCGTCCCGGAGCCGGGGCTGACCGGGACGTCCAGGTGGTAGTACCGCCCGACCGCGGCCTCGGCCGGGAAGACCAGCGTGGGGTCGGTGCCCTGGTAGTCGCCGCGTCCGGGCTGCAGCTGGGGCGGGACGGGGTTGGACCAGAGGCTGCGCCGGGCGGCGCCGCCGTCCGTCTGCACCACCGGTCCCGGGTCGGCGGGCGGGGGCGCCGGGGCGCCGGGGCCGCCGACCAATGGCTGGTCGACCGTCCCGGCCAGTCCGGGGCGGGCGGTGCGGGTGGTGGTGGCGGCGTCCTTGCCGAGGAACAGGTCGGAGATCACGTGCGAGGCGTTGCCGTAGCCCGGCGGTGCGGTGCCGAGGTCCTCGTCGACGGTGACGGTGTACGCCTGGCGCAGCGCGGGCGGGGCGGTGGTGGAGCCGGCCCGGGCGGTCGAGCGCTGTTCGACCCGGAAGGTGACGGTGGAGACGGTTCCGCCGAGTTCGAGGGTGCCGGCGCCGGCGTCGGTGCCGTCCTTGCCGCCGTCGCCGGCCGGGGCGAGTTCGCCGGGGGCGACGGTCCAGCCGGGCCAGGCGGTGCGGCCGACCAGGGTCGGGGCGCCGGGCGAGCCGCCGCTGACGGTCAGCCGGGTCGCGGTGCTGGTGGTGCCGGTCTTGCCGGTGGCCAGGCCGGCGAGGCCGCTGAGGTGCAGCCGGGGGTTGCGGACCGGCCGGGAGAAGGTGAGCTGGAGGGTGCCCAGGGTGTGCCAGGACCCGTCGGCGACGGGGCGCTGTTCGGCGACGGTGAAGGTCTCAGCCGGGTCGCCGGGACGAATGCCGTCGGAGTAGGCGGGGGCGGCGCCTGTGGCGGCGCCTGCGGCACTGGCGGCGCGTTCCGCGAGCTTTCCGGGAGCGGCGGTGGACTTCACTCCCGGGAGGGGGGAGAAATCCGCCTGGATGACGAAACCGGACGGCAGGACGGCGCGGCGTTCGGCGCTCCAGGCGTTCGGTGACTGCTGGGCGTGGACCAGTGGCGAATCGAGGCCGGCCAGCAGCCCGGTGGCGAGCACGGCCGCGGCGCTCCGGGTGACGGTGCGCCGTGTCCCGGTGCGGAGGACCGGCCGGGCGGCGGAGGCGCGGGCCCGGTGGGGGAACTGTCGGCGCATCCGGCTCTCCTCTCGGTGTCGTCCGGCCAAGTCGTGGGTCCCGGATGGCTTCTGACACGTCAATAACATCTGACAAAAGGGAATCACGATGGGGAGTCCGTCATACCGCGACACCTGGACATTCGTCCGGGTACCACCCGATTGGCGGCCGCCCTTCCGTGAGCAACGGAAGGGCGGTGCGCGGCCCGACCTGCGGCAGGAAAAGACCGGCCGAACGGGACTTCTCCCGAAAGCCGCTGAGTATTCATCACCTCGGTCTGTTCGAATTGCGGGGCCTTTCAGTAGAGTCGACCCCCATGACCACGAATCCGGCCACCGCCCCGCTCCAAGGCCCTGCCGGCGAACCGGCGGCGGACCTCTGCGGGTGGTTTCTGTTCGAGTACGAGCGCTCGCGCTGAGGCCGTCCCGGTGCCCTTCGATCCCGCGGTCGTCCGCGCCAGCTTCGCCGTCGTCGAGCGCCGCGCCGATCAGCTGACCCGGTTCTTCTACGCCCACCTGTTCACCCACAACCCGGGTTTCCAGGCCCTGTTCCCCGAACGTCTCGCCGAGCAGCGCGACCGGTTCTTCGCCGCCCTCACCCAGTTGGTGCTGCGGCTGGACGAACCCGGCCGACTGGCCGGCTACCTGGCGGCGCTCGGCCGCGACCACCGCAAGTTCCGGGTCGGTCCCGAGCACTTCCCCGCCGTCGGCGCCAGCCTGATCGCCGCCCTTCGGCACTTCTCCGGGCACTCCTGGACGGCCGCGATCGAGAAGGCCTGGCAGGAGGCGTACACCGAGCTCTCCGACGCGATGATCGCCGCCGCCCGGGCCGTCCCCGCCGACGCCCCGCGCTGGTGGGACGCCGAGGTGGTCGACCGCCGGCGGGCCGCCGCCGACCTGGTGGTGCTCACCCTGGCCCCCGGCCACCCGTACCCGTTCACCGCCGGCCAGTACCTGACCGCCTGCTCCGCCCGCCGGCCGCAGGTCTGGCGCCCGTACTCGATCGCCTGTGCGCCGCGTCCGGACAACACCCTGGAGCTGCACGTCCGGCGCGTCCCGGACGGGCTGCTCTCCACCGCTCTGGTCAACGACGTCCTGCCGGGCGAGCGGCTGCGGATCGGCCCGCCGCTCGGCGACGCCGTCCTGGACCCGCACTCCGACCGGCCGCTGCTCGCCGTCGCCGGCGGCTCCGGCTGGGGCCGGATCAAGGCGCTCGTCGAACAGCTCGCCCTGGACGGCGGCCGGCCCGCCACGGTCTACCTGGCCGACCGCGCGGGCGGCCCGTACGACCGGGCCGCGGCCGAGCGGCTGGCGGACCGCCACCCGTGGCTGCGGACGGTGCTCCCCGCGGCCGGGGGCGGCGGGGCGGCGTGGTTGCGGGAGCGGCTGGGCCGGCACGGCGACTGCGCCGGGCACGAGGTGCATCTGAGCGGGCCGCCCGGCCTTGCCCGCGCGCTGGGCCGGCAACTGGTCGGCCAGGGCGCCGACCCGGCGTCGATCCGGCACGACCCGGGCGCCGACACCTTCAACCGGGCCCGCCCGCTCACCCCCGGCGAGTGGTTCCTCGACCACCGGGACGTCCCCTGGATCAACCGCACCGAGCTGGGCTGAGACCGCACCCGGAGCGGAGCCCGGGAACGACGAAGGCCCCGGGCTGCTGCCCGGGGCCTTCGGCTGGTGCGCTCAGCAGGATTCGAACCTGCAACCTCTTGATCCGTAGTCAAGTGCTCTATCCGTTGAGCTATGAGCGCTCGTACGGCCCTGGAAGGACCGCGAGCGGTGGGTTGGTGCGCTCAGCAGGATTCGAACCTGCAACCTCTTGATCCGTAGTCAAGTGCTCTATCCGTTGAGCTATGAGCGCTCGCCCCGGCGGACTGGCCTCCTGGGCGGTGCGGGGACAACATTACATGACCTGCGACGCGGGGCGAAATCGATTGCCGCCGACCCTCCGCAGCCCCTCGCCGGTCCCTCGTCACGGGCATGCGAAGAGCCCCGGTGATCGATGATCACCGGGGCTCCCGTGAGGCGGAGGCGGAGGGATTTGAACCCTCGATGGGCTTTAAGACCCAAACCGCATTAGCAGTGCGGCGCCATAGACCGGACTAGGCGACGCCTCCCTCACTCGAACCGCGCCGGCCAGGCCGACGCACTCCGTGCGAAAGCGATGATGCCACAGCGCGAGGCCCCGGCACCAACCACCGACAACGATACTGGGCGGGTCCTCCGCGACGCAAAGAAGAATGAGATACTTCGGGTTCCGGAGAGCCGTGAGGAGACCTGTCGACGTGAGCAGCAGGCCGACCCGAGGCGCTGCTCGCCTCGCCTCGATACTGGACGCACTGCCCGATGCGTTGCTGCTGGTGAACAGCAACGGCACGGTGGTGGACGCCAACAGGGCCGCCGTGGAGAGCCTGCAGGCCCCCGGCACCTCCCTGGTCGGAATGGGCGTCCTGGACCTGCTGCCCGAGTTCGATCCCAGCCGGATCCCCGGGTCGATGCGGCCGCCGAAGAGCGAGACCGAGAGCCTGGACCGCCCGGTCCGGATGACCGCCCGGCGCACCGACGGCACCACCTTCAGCGTCGAGGTGTCCGGCAACGACTTCACCGACGAGGGCGGCGGCGAGCCGCACGGCTTCCTCTCCTACGCCACCACCGACCAGGACCTGCTGCTGCTCCTGGTCCGCGACCTGTCCGCGCGCCTGGGCGTCGAGACCGAGCTGCGCCGCCAGCACAAGCAGACCGAGATGATCCTGCGGGCGGCGGCCGAGGGCGTGCTCGGCGTCGACCTGGACGGCCGCGTGGTGCTGGTCAACCCGGCCGCCGCGCACATCCTCGACTACCGGGCCAGCGAGCTGGGCGGCCGCGAGCTGCACCCGCTGATCCAGCACTCCCAGCCGGACGGCAGCCCGCTCGCCCTGGAGGGCTCGGCGCTGCTGGACACCCTGCTCTCCGGCCGCAAGCACCGGGTGAAGAACACCGTGCTGTGGCGCAAGGACGGCACCCCGGTGACGGTCGACCTCACCACCGCGCCGGTCCGCGACGGCGACCAGCTGGTCGGCGCGGTGATGACCTTCACCGACCGGACCCGCGAGCTGGCGCTGACCGCCCGCAACGAGCACCTGACGGCCGTCCTGGAGAACGAGCTCGGCAGCGCGCTCACCGCGCTGCACCGGCGGATCGACGCGCTGGCCGCCGACCCGGCCGGGCAGCTGTGGCCCGAGGCCAACTGGACGCTGCGCCGACTGGCCGACGAGTGCCGCCGGTTCGGCAAGCTGATCGACGGGGTGCTGGAACACCAGCGCTTCGAGAGCTCGGTGGAGAGCGCCAAGCAGGCCCTGGAGCGCGAACCGGTCGGCCTGGACGGCGTGGTGCAGCTGGCCGTCGAGCAGGCCGGCGAGCTGGTCGGGCCCGGCCGGGTCCGGTACTCGGTGCACGCCGCGGCGGTCGAGGTCCCGGCCGACCGGGAGCGGCTGGCCAGGGCGCTGGCCCACCTGGTCGCCGACGTGAGCGGCGTGACGCCCTCGCTGGAGGCCGCCGCGGGATCGCCCTCGCTCGGGGTGCCGGCGCTGCCGCCGATCGGCGGGGACGCGCCCATGGTGGTGCTGGCCGCCGCGCAGCGCGGCGACGTCGCCCGGATCGAGGTGCGCGGTCCCGCCCGCAAGGCCAGCCCGGTGCACCTGCCGATCGCCCGCGCCACGGTGGAGCGGCACGGCGGGGTGCTGCAGCGCCACGAGCTGCCCGGCCGGGCGGGCACCACGTACGTGGTCGAGCTGCCGCTCGACCCGGAGACGGTGCTGGCCGGCCGGGGGCAGCGCAGCGTGCCGAAGGACTCCGACACCGCGATGCTGCCGGACCTGCCGGAGGTGTCCGGTCCGGCGCCGGCCGGGCGGGAGGAGCGCGGCGTCGAGCCGGGGCCCAAGGCCGAGCAGCCCGCGCCCGCGAACACGCCGGCCGCGGGCACCCCGGTGGCCGAGGCCGGGCCGGGCCGGCCGGCCGGCCGCCCGGAGCAGGACGGGCGCGCCGAACCGGACGCCCGGGAGCGGACCGACGGCGCGGGGACGCAGGTCGCCGCCGCGCCGGAGCGGCCGTCCCGGCGCCGGCGGGCGGCCGCCCGGGCCGAGGAGGCGGCCGCGGAGCCGTCCGGTCCGCGGACGCCGATCGCGCTCGGTCCGGCGGGTGACGCGGGCGAGAGCG
This sequence comes from Kitasatospora cinereorecta, assembly GCF_024172095.1. Taxonomy (GTDB): domain Bacteria; phylum Actinomycetota; class Actinomycetes; order Streptomycetales; family Streptomycetaceae; genus Kitasatospora; species Kitasatospora cinereorecta. The sequence goes on from NZ_JAMZDX010000006.1 coordinate 327,057, forward strand.
CGCCGCGGCCGCCGGAGGAGCCCGCCCGGACGGGCCGGCGCCGCCGCGGCTCCCGGGCCGACGAGGAGTCGCACGGCGCCCTGTCGATCCCGGGCATCCCGGATCCGGGCACGCCGGTCTACCCGGGCCTGGAGCATGCGCTGCCCGCGGCCCCGCCCGAGCCGGTCGTCCCCGCGCCCGCCCAGCCGACCGGCCGTCGGCGCCGGCTGGCCCTGCCGGCCGACCACGCGGACGCCGCCGAGGCGGCGACCACCGTGCTGCCGGTGATCCCGGCCGAACCGCAGCCGTCGGAGGCCGCGCAGTCCGGCGGCGCGCCGGACGCCCCGGCGGCGGGCGGCGCACCCGCGCGTCCGGCCGCCGAACTCGAACTCTCCCGCCCCGCCGTGCCGCCGATGCCGAGCGGGCAGCCCCAGGTTCCGGCGCAGCCGCAGCCGGTGGGCAGCGGGCTCGGTGAGCTGGCACCGCCGCGGCCGATGGGCGGCGGATTCGCCTCGGCCTTCCCGGGCGCCTTCCCGCAGCAGGCGGCGGCGTCCCCGGCGCCCGACGCTCCGGCGGACGGCGGCTCAGCCGCCGTCCGCTCCAACGGGCAGGGCTTCGCGCTCGCCCCGGTCGCGGCGGGCGGACGAGCAGCGGCCCGGCAGGGCTTCGAACTGGCCCCCGCCGGCGGCGGGGACCGGCCGGCCCCGTCGGGCTTCGACGGCGCACCCGCGCCCGGCGAGATCCCGGCGGCCCGCAACGGCTTCGACGCCGCGCCGGGCCCCCACCGGACCGGTTTCGACGCGGCGCCGGGCGCCGGCGGCGGCCGGGCGGTGCGGCAGAGCTTCGACAGTGCGCCGGAGGCGGGCGCCCGGGCACCGTTCGCGGTCGGCCCGGCCGGCGTGGTGGCCCAGCCGGGCTTCGACGGTGCACCGGCCGCCCCCGACGCCCCCGGTGCCGGAGCCGCCGAGGCGGCGCCGGCCGGCGGTCCGCTCGCGCTGCCCGCCGCGTCCGGACCCGGCACTCCCCCGGGCCCGGTCGACGAGCCGGCCGGTTCGGCGCAGGACGAGCCGGACTTCCCGGCCGTGGTCGCGCCGGCCGCGGACGGCGGGGCGCGTCGGCTGCTGGTCTGGCCGGAGCCGGACCCGTCGACCAAGCAGGCGCTGCAGGACCGCGGCTACCGTCCGGTGATCGTGCGCTCCCGCGAGGAGGTGGACGCACAGGTGGCCGGGCTGCCGGCCGCGCTGTTCGTCGACCCGCTGACCGGTCCGATCACCCGGACCGCGCTGCAGTCGCTGCGCACGGCGGCGCTGAACAGCCGCGTCCCGGTGCTGGTCACGGCGGGCCTCGGGCAGGCCACCAAGGACGCGGCGTACGGGGCCGAACCGGCCGTGCTGCTGCGGGCGCTGGCGCCGCGCGACAGCGAGAACCACGCCGCCCGGGTGCTGCTGGTGGAGTCCGATCCGGACATCGCGGCGGCGCTGGTCGCCGGTCTGGAGCGGCGCGGCATGCACGTCGACCACGCCGCGGACGAGAACGAGGCGGTGGCGCGGGCCAGCAGTGTGCAGCCCAACCTGGTGGTGATGGACCTGCTGCAGATCCGGCGCCGCCGGGTCGGCCTGCTGGACTGGCTGCAGGCCAACGACCGGCTGCACCGTACGCCGCTGGTCGTCTACACCTCGGTGGACCTGGACCCGCAGGAGCTGCCGCGGCTGCGGACCGGCGAGACGGTGCTGTTCCTGGCCGAGCGCTCGACCACGGACGAGGTGCAGGCGCGGATCGTCGACCTGCTGGCCCGGATCGGTGCGATCGGCGAGGTGTCGGCGACCGCCGGACCGCAGGCGCACTGACCTCCGTACCGGGCCCGGTACGGAAGTACCAGGCCCGGCCCGGGCGTCGCTGACGGTCAGTCGGCGAGCGGGAGACGGGCCACCAACCGGGCGCCGCGGGCGGCCGGCTCGGCGGTGAGGGTGCCGCCGTGGTGCGCAGCGAGGTCACGGGCGATGGCCAGGCCCAGTCCGGCGCCGCCGAGTTCGCGGCTGCGCGCGTCGTCGAGGCGGGTGAACCGTTCGAAGACCCGCTCGCGGTCGTCGGCGGGGATGCCCGGGCCGTCGTCGCGCACCTCCAACACCGCGGTCCGGCCGACCTGCTCCAGCCGGACCTCGACCTGCCGGTCGGCGTAGCGCTGGGCGTTGTCGAGCAGGTTGGTGAGCAGCCGGGTGAGCCGGTTGCGGTTGCCGCGGACGGTGGTGCCGGGTGCGAGGTCGGTGGTGACGGGGATGCGTTCGGGGCCGCGGGCGGCCAGCGTCCCGGTGACCAGGGCGGCCAGGTCGAGCGGCTCGGTGGCGACCGGGTCGGCGGCGTCCAGGCGGGCGAGCAGCAGCAGGTCGGCGGCCAGGTCCTGGAGGCGGACGGTGTCCTGGAGGGCGTCGCGGACCAGTTCGGGCCAGTCGGCGGCGGCCGGGTGGGCGAGGGCGACCTCCAATTGGGTGCGCAGCACGGTGATCGGGCTGCGCAGTTCGTGCGAGGCGTCGGCGATGAAGCGGCGCTGGCGGGTGCCGGCGTCCTCCAGCCGGTCGAGGGTGGTGTTGACGGTGAGGGCGAGCCGGGCGACCTCGTCGTCGGTGCGCGGGACGGGGACCCGGCGGTGCAGGTCCTGGCCGGTGATCTCGGCGAACTCGGCGCGGATCGCCTCGACCGGGCGCAGCGCCCGTCCGGTGACCCGCCAGGTGACGAGGGCGACGGTGAGCAGCATCAGCGGTACGCCGACGGCCAGGGCGGCGGCGGTGACATCGAAGGCGGCGTCGATGTCGCGCATCGAGGTGCCGGCGTAGACGGTGAAGCGGCCGCCGGGGCCGTCCGTGGTGGTCTGCACGACCCGCTGGCGGTACGGGCCGAACGGAAGGATCCGGGCGCCGGGACCGACCACCTGGGCGCCGCTCGGGGCCGCTGCGCCGGGCGGGAGGGGGACGTCGGGCGGCGCCGGACGGTGGAACGGCCCGCCGCCGGGCGGGCGGCCGACCAGGCCCTGGTTGAAGGTCACCACCTGGCCGTTGGCGTTCACCACGGTGACGAAGTCGGCGCCGTGGATCGGCAGGACCGTGGGCAGGGTGCCGTCGGCCGCCATCCTGGCGACGGACAGGGCCTGTTGGCTGGCGTCGTCGTCGGCCCGGCGGAGCAGGTAGGAGTGGACCATCGCCATCAGGGCGACCGAGGCGAGGCCGAGGGCGAGCGCGACCACGGCGGTGGCCGCGACGGTGGCGCGGGCCCGGACCGAGCGGGGGACGAGGCGTGGTGCCAGGTGCGCCAGCCGGGTCCGCAGCGGGCGCGGGACCAGCCGGGCGAGGCGGCCGACGGCCCGGCGGAGCAGCTTGGCGAGCGGGTGGAGCAGCTTGGCGAGCCGGTGGAAAGGTCGGGCCGCCAGGGTGCGCAGTCGGCGGGCGAAGGTGCGTGTGCGGACGTCGGGCTCAGCCACCGTCCACCGCCAGCCGGTAGCCGACGCCGCGGACGGTACCGACCGCGCTGCGCCCGAACGGTGCGTCGATCTTGCGGCGCAGCGCGCTGATGTGGACCTCGACGATGTTGGGGTCGCCGTCGAAGGCGGCGTCCCAGACGCTCTCCAGGATCTCCCGCTTGGAGACCACCCCGCCGCCGGCCCGGGCCAGGCACTCCAGGACGGCGAACTCGCGGGCGGTGAGCCGGATCTCGACTGCGCCGCGGACACAGGTGCGGCGGGCCGGGTCGATGGCGAGGTCGCCGAAGGCGAGGGTCTGCGGCAGTCGGCGGCCGGTGCGCCGGACCAGGGCGCGCAGCCGGGCCACCAGCACCACGTACGAGAAGGGCTTGGAGAGGAAGTCGTCGGCGCCGGTGTCGAGCGCCTCGGCCTCGTCGTACTCGCCGTCCTTGGCGGTCAGCATGAGGATCGGGGTCTCGTCGCCGGCGGCCCGCAGCCGGGCGCAGACCCGGTAGCCGTTGAGGCCGGGCAGCATGATGTCGAGCACGATGACGTCGTAGTCGTGCTCGGTGGCGAGCCAGAAGCCCTCCTCGCCGTCGTGGGCGAGGTCGACCGCGAACCCCTCGGCCCGCAGCCCGCGTTGCAGGGCGGCGGCGAGCCGCCGTTCGTCCTCCACCACCAGTACGCGCATGGGGTACAGGGTGACAGCCGGGTGGCCGGGTGGCCCCAGCGGTCTTCAGGTTGGCTTCAGGCGAGTGGCGCCATGCTGGCCTCCGGCCGGGCAGGGGTCCCGGCACGCATAGGAGTCTGCGATGTCTGAGCCGATCCCGCCGGTGCCGTCCGAGCCCGGTACCGAGGAGACCGCCGCGCTGCCGCCCGTGGCGGCGAAGTCCTCGTTCCGTCAGCGCTACGTCCACCTGCCGCGGCGGCGCCGGACCCGGTGGCTGGTGGCCGGGGCCGGTGTGGTGGCGGCGGGCGTGGTGGTGGCCGGCGCCGCGGCGGCGGTGGTGCACCACCACGACGAGCGGGTGCAGGGCGTCGCCCGGGCCGAGGGTCCGTTCGGGAAGCCGATGGGCGGCAAGTTCGGGCACGGCGGGGCGCCGGGGGACGACGGCGGCGCGGTGCGGGTCAAGCGGGGGCCTGGCGGCCGGGTGACCGCCGAGGGTGCGCCCGTGCCGCCCGGGGCTCCGGGTGCTCCCGGGACGCTGTCGCGACCGGGGGGCCAGTTCCGGACGGGGCCCGGCGCGCTCGCCCCGGCCGCGCTGCCGGCGGTGCCGGCCGACCAGGCGGCGGTCAAGGCCGCGGCGGCCGTGCCGGGCGGGCGGGTGGCCGGGGTGACCGTGGTCGGCCGTGAGGGCGGCGGCAGCTCCTGGGCGGTGGTGGTGCTCGGTACCGACGGGGTACGGCACCTGGTGACGGTGGACGGCACGGACGGGTCGATCACCGGCAACACCGTCGAGGACGGCCGCTGAGTGCGGCGGGAGGGCCTGCCACGGAGGGGTCCCGTGGCAGGCCTCCCGCATGCTCGTACCGGGGCTGCTCGGTGGTGAACGCTCTGGGGCGCCGCGTCGGTGGCAGGCGCCGCGTCAGTGGTGGGCGTGGACCACGGCGTGGCCCTTGCCGCGGCCGATCAGCGCCCGGTTGACCGGCACGGTGACCAGGAAGGCCAGGGCCAGCGAGCCGGCCAGTGAGGTCCAGAACAGCAGGTCCCCGAGGCCCGCGTCCATCGCGCCCGGGACGGCGACCATGACGGTGTTGTCGATCAGCTCCATCACGATGATCGACACGGTGTCGGCGGCCAGGGCCACCCGTACCGCCTGACCGACGGTCAGGCCGGCCCGCAGGACGCCGCGCATGGTGAGGGCGTAGCCGAAGACGAAGGCGAGCAGCACCGACAGGACGATGGTCGCGCCGTTGTGCAGGCCGAACGCGGTGCCGAGGACCAGGCCGAGGATCTCGCCGATGGCGCAGCCGGTGAGGCAGTGCAGAGTGGCCAGGGCGGCGGTGCGCCAGCCCGACCCCCCGCCGGCGTGGTGACCCTCGTGCGCGTGACCGTGGTGTTCCATGGCGACCCCTCCTCGTCAGGCTGCGTACACATCCTCCAACGAGATACCCCATGGGGGTATTCCGCAGCCTGACGGGAAAGTTTCGCGCGGCGCCGCTACTCCTTGCTGCTCCTTGCTACTCCTTGCCGAGCAGGGTGACCTCGAGCCGCTCGGCGGCGTAGTCGGCGCGGATCACCTTCTTGTCGAACTTGCCCACCGAGGTCTTCGGCACCGCCTCGACGATCGCCCAGCGCTCCGGCAGCTGCCAGGAGGCGACCCGCTCGGCGAGGAACGCGCGCAGCTCGCGCAGCCCGGCGGTGGCGCCCGGGCGCAGGACGACGGTGGCCAGCGGGCGCTCGCCCCACTTCTCGTCCGGCACGGCCACGACGGCCGCCTCGGCCACCTCCGGGTGGGCCATCAGCTGGTTCTCCAGCTCCACCGAGGAGATCCACTCGCCGCCGGACTTGATCACGTCCTTGGCGCGGTCGGTGAGGGTGAGGAAGCCGTCCGCGGTGATGGTGCCGACGTCGCCGGTGCGCAGCCAGCCGTCCTCGCTGAACTTGTCCGCCGGACGCTCCGGGTCCCGGCCCGCGCCGGCGAAGTACGCACCGGCGATCCACGGTCCGCGCACCTCCAGTTCGCCGGCCGAGACGCCGTCGTGCGGCATCCGCTCACCGGACGGGCCGGTGAGCCGGGCCTCGACGGAGGCCGGGAAGCGGCCCTGGGTGACCCGGTACGGCCACTCCTGCTCCGCCGTCAGGCCGGCCGGCGGGGTGGCGAAGGTGCCGAGCGGCGAGGTCTCGGTCATGCCCCAGGCGTGCACCACCCGGATGCCGTGCCGCTCCTCGAAGCCCTTCATCAGGGCGGGCGGACAGGCCGAGCCGCCGATCACCACCATCCGCAGCGAGGTGGCGTCGTGGCCGCCGGCGTCCAGCTCGTCCAGCAGGCCGTTCCAGATGGTGGGGACGGCGGCGCTGACCGTCGGCCGGATCCGGTCGATCATCTCGGCGAGCGGCTTCGGCTGCAGGAAGCGGTCCGGCATCAGCAGGTTGGCGCCGGACATGAAGGCGGCGTGGGGGATCCCCCAGGCGTTCACGTGGAACATCGGGACCACCGGCAGCACGGTGTCCTGGCCGGTCAGGCCGAAGCTGTCGGCGGCGTTGACCTGCATGCAGTGCAGGTAGACCGAGCGGTGGCTGTAGACCACGCCCTTGGGGTCGCCGGTGGTGCCGGAGGTGTAGCAGATCGCGGCGGCGGCCCGCTCGTCGAGGTCGTCCCGCCACGGGAAGTCGGTGGGGCGGTCGGCGATCAGCGCCTCGTACTCGTGCACCCCGCCCGCGAAGCCGGCCAGCAGCGCCGGGTCGTACGGTCCGCTGACCACGAGGTGTTCGAGGGTGTCGGCCAGTTGCGGCAGCACGGCGGCCAGCAGCGGCAGCACGCTGCCGTCGACCACGATCACCCGGTCGGCGGCGTGGTTGACGATGTACGCCAACTGCTGGGCCGGCAGCCGCAGGTTGAGCGTGTGCAGCACCGCGCCCATCGACGGGACGGCGAGGTACGCCTCCTGGTGCTCGGTGTTGTTCCACATCAGGGTGGCCACCACGTCGCCCTCGCGGATGCCGAGTTCGTCGCGCAGGGCGTGGGCGAGCTGCGCGGAGCGGGCGGCGACCTCGGCGAAGGTGCGGACGACCGGGCCGTCCTCGGTCCAGGTGGTCACGGTGGACGTGCCGTGCACGGTGGCCCCGTGGCGCAGAATCCGGGTGACGGTGAGCGGGACGTCCTGCATCGTGCTGAACACGCGGGTCCTCCTTGACCGGGCGGGGACGGTTGGCTACCCGCAGGTAGGCAACGGTTCGCCCGATTCTTCCGCCGGGGCGGGGCCGCTGTCAGCAATCGCGACCCAGATGAGACCCGGCTCATTCGCCGCCGGGCCGAGGGCTGCAGACCGCGGGTCGACGAGGCGGCGGGTCAGCGGGCGACCACCGCGTCCAGCTGGTCCCGGTCGATGGTGAGTGCGGCGCCGCCGTAGCTCTCCTGGACGTTGCCGTGGTGCTGGTGGATCCGCTGGTGGAGGGCCCACAGGTCGCCGCCCAGCGCCCCGGCGCCGTCGGTGGTGGTGGGCCGGTCGTCCCAGCGGGCGTACCAGACCGCGTCCGGCAGCGGCGAGCTGCCCGCCCGGGCGGCGGCCGCGAGGTCGGCGATGCCCGCGTCCGTGGAGGAGTAGAAGCCCGCGTAGTAGCCGGCCTTGTGCAGGGCCTGGGTCCAGCCCTGGGCGAAGTCGACCACCGCCTGGCTGCACGCCCGGTCGCCCCGCGGGTACGCCTCGATGTCCAGGTAGACCGGGCTGCCGGTGCGCAGCCCGAGCGACTTCAGCGCGCGGACCGCCGTCGCCGCCTCGTCCCGGCCCTGCTGCGTGGCCCGCGCCGGGTCGATGTGGTGCGGCTTGCGCGCCAGCCTGCTGCACGGCGCCTGGAGGCCGACGTGGGTCGGGATCAGCTTCCAGCCCATCGCCTGCGCCTGGCGGACCCAGTCGGCGGTCAGCCGGGACTGGTCGCAGGCGCGCTGCGCACCGCTGATGTAGATGCCCACGGCCCCGTACGGGGACGTGCCGCGCCAGGCCTTCAGGGTGTCGAGCGCGGGGGCGGAGCAGGCGTCGAAGCCGGCGCCGGCGAAGAGCTGGCGGGGCAGCTGCTCGCGCCGCTCGGTCCAGCCCGGGTCGGCGAGCACCCGGCGGGCGAGCTTGACCGGCTGGGGCGGGACGGCCTGGGGCGGGACCGCGGCGGGCGGGGCGGCGTGGGCCACCTCGGCGGCGGCCAGTTCGACGGGCGGGATGGAGCCCGGGACGGCACCCGGGACGGCACCCGGGTCGCCGGCGGGGCGGCCGCCGAGGGTCGCGACGGCGGCGGCGCGGGCGGGATCGGGGGCCGCGTCGAGCGCGCTGCCGAGGTCCGCCACGCTGCCGTCGGTGGCGAGGAGCAGGACGAGGGAGGCGGCCGTCAGGGCCGCCGGGCCGAGGAAGCGCACCCTCCAGAGCTACTGACCGTTCATCAGATCGGACGCGGGACACGCGGAACACGTGATTCCGGTCACCCTCCCGGCCGCAGGTGGTAACCGGCTTTGACCTGTTGCACTCCTTACGTCAGACTCGTCTCCATGTCCGGCACCACCACCGCATCCCCCGTGACCACCATCCCCACCACGACCGTCCGCGCCGCCGCCCGTCCGGTGGTGGACGTCCGCCGCCGCGCCCGCGGCGTGCCGGCCCCGGTGCTGTGCGTGGTGTCGATGGTGGCGGTGCAGCTGGGCATCGCCGCGTCCAAGCCGCTGTTCGGCGTGCTCGGGGTGGCCGGGGCGACCTTCCTGCGGCTGTTCTTCGCCGCCGCCGTCCTGCTGGCCGTCACCCGGCCCCGGCTGCGCGGCCGCAGCCGCCGCGACCTCGGCCTGGCCGGACTGCTCGGCGTGGCCTCCGCCGGCATGACCGCCCTGTTCGCCGGAGCCGTCGACCGGCTGCCGATGGGCACCGCGGCCACCATCGAGTTCCTCGGCCCGCTCGCCGTCGCGCTGATCTTCGCCCGCCGCGCCGGCCACGTCCTGTGGGCCCTGCTGGCCGGCTGCGGCGTCGCCCTGCTCACCCTGTTCGGCACGGACGGCCCGAACGGCGCCGGCCTCGACCCGGTCGGCCTCGCGTACGCCTTCGGCGCGGCCGCCTGCTACGCCGGGTACATCCTGTTCACCGACAAGGTCGGCGCGGTCTTCAAGGGCTTCGAGGGCCTCGCGGTCTCCTTCACCATCGCGACCGTCGCCCTCGCCCCGTTCGGCGCGGCCGAGGCCTGGCACGGACTCGCCACCGCCGACACCCCCTGGCTGCTGCTGCTCGCCGTCGCCGGCGTGGCCCTGCTCTTCCCCGTGCTGCCGTACGCCCTGGAGATGACCGCGCTCCGGCGGATGGAGCAGCGGGTGTTCAGCGTGATCGTCAGCCTCGACCCGGCGGTCAGCGCCACCGTCGGCCTGGTGGTGCTCGGCCAGCTGCTGGGACTGCCGCAGGTGCTGGGCATCGGGTGCGTGGTGCTGGCCAGCGTCGGCGCGACACTGACCTCGCGGCGCTGACCGCTGCCGCTCTCGATTCTCGATGCGACGTCGCGCGCGGAAGGGCGCGGGGAGCCCGACTCCCCGCGCCCTTCCTCCTCGTACCGCCCCGGATGCGGTGACCCTTTCCACTCCTGAGGGCGGCGACACAGCGCCTGGCACCTGGCTCCCGTGCGCCTAGGAGCCGGCCTCCGACAGGCCGGACGGGCGACTGGTGCGGAAGCACGTCATGAGATTCCTCCGTGGGGGTTGGGGGTTGGAAGTCTCGACTGCGCGGCGCCGGGATTCGTGGCCAGACGAACCCTGCGGACCGCGATGCCGGGACACAGGCTTCCGCAACAAATCGACAAAGCACCAGCACCGGAGCACCATTTCGCCCGTAAGCGTGATGTCGCGGCGCCTGCGCATAATCCGCCGCGTTTCGATCCGCCGACCGACACACCGCATCCCACCTGCACGTTTCCCCCGGACGGCGGCGCACGTCGACCACCCGCCCCCACCCGAGGACCGCACGGACGGAGCAGTCCGCACCCGACCCGACACCACCCCGGGCGCACGCCGACCACCTGCACGCCCCCCTCAGGGTCGAATCAGCCAACCCTGTCGACAATTCCAGCCGAATTTCGACCATCATCAAATGACGGTCGGAAGGTGTGACGTCAGAAGGTCTTACCCGGGTTGAGAATTCCCAGCGGATCGAAGACCGCCTTGATCTGCCGCTGCAGCTCCAGCCCCACCGGCCCCAGCTCCCGGGCCAGCCACTCCCGCTTCAGCAGGCCGACCCCGTGCTCCCCGGTCACCGTCCCGCCCAGCTCCAGGCCGAGCGCCATGATCTCGTCGAACGACTCCCGGGCCCGCCCCGTCTCGTCCGGATCACGCGAATCGAAGATCACCACCGGGTGGGTGTTGCCGTCCCCCGCGTGCGAGACCACCCCGATGGTCAGCCGCTGCCGCTCCGCGATCTCCGCCACCCCGTTCAACATGTCCGCCAGCCGCGAACGCGGCACCGCCACGTCGTCGATCATCGTGGTGCCCATCCGCTCCATCGCCGGCAGCGACAGCCGCCGTGCCTGGAGCAGCAGGTCGGACTCGGCCTGGTCCTCGGCCGGCACCACCTCGGTCGCCCCCGCCCCGGCGCACACCTCGGCCACCTCGGCCAGCCGCTCCCGCCGGTCCGGCCCGTCGAACGCCACCAGCAGCAGCGCCCTGGTCGACTCCGGCAGCCCCATCTGCGCCATCGCGTTGACCGCCCGCACGGTCGTCGCGTCCATCAGCTCCATCAGCGAGGGCGTGCAACCGCGCGCCATCACCTCGCACACCGCCGCCCCCGCCGCGTCCACACTGCCGAACTCCGCCGCCAGCACCAGCTGCGGCTCCGGCGCGGGCCGCAGCGCCACCACCGCCTCGACCACCACGCCGAGCGTCCCCTCCGACCCCACCAACAGCCGGGTCAGGTCGTACCCGGCCACCCCCTTCGCCGTCCGCCGCCCGGTCCGCAGCAGCCGGCCGTCCGCCAGCACCACCTCGAGACCGAGCACGTACTCGCTGGTCACTCCGTACTTCACGCAGCACAGCCCGCCGGCGCCGGTGCCGATGTTGCCGCCGATCGTGCAGGACTCCCAGCTGGACGGGTCCGGCGGGTACACCAGCCCGTGCTTCGCCGCCGCCCGGGACAGCTCCGCGTTCACCACACCCGGCTGCACCACGGCGATCCGGTCCACCGGATCCACCGCCACGATCCGGTTCATCCGCACCATCGACAGCACCACGCAGCCGTCCACCGCGTTCGCCCCGCCGGACAAACCGGTCCGCGCCCCCTGCGGCACCACCGGCACCCGCAGCTCGGTCGCGGTCCGCAGCACGTGCTGCACCTGCGCCACCGTCTCCGGGAACACCACCACCGCCGGCTCCCCCGCCTCGCAGAAGCCCGCCATGTCATGCGCGTACGCCGCCATCACATCCGGATCCACCGCCACGGCACCCTCCGGCAACCCCCGCCGCAGCCGCTCCACCAGTCCACCCACACCGGCCTCCACTCCCGCGCACCTGTCCGCTTGGCACTCTCCTCCCACCCCACCTCCCGGGCAACCAGGTGTGCCCACCTCCTGCTCAGGTGAAGTCGCGCGAGTCGTCGGCGGGGGCACCGGTCCTGCAAGCGCGGAGCAGCGCTCGGATCGCGTGCACCAGGGGAATGCAGGCGACGACCAGCCTCGTCGCGGCAGCGGGAAGACGCTCCGCAGCGCAGATGACAGCGATGAGAGTCCCCACGGCACTGATGACAACCGCCGACAAGTCCATGACCGAATTCCCTTTCGAACATCTCCGGGCGGAGCCCGCCTCCGGAGTTCCACTCATCGCTCCCGACGAACGCTCGACTCGGACATAGGGGGGACCGGCGCACTTCGTCACGCGTCTCGGGCGATGGTGGGAATTCCCAACTGATGCGTGACACCTCCGCGAGGCGACCCCTTAGGTCCCGGATGACCTGCCGTCAGGCCGACCTGCCAGAGGAGATGCATGCGCGACGACCAGCCCGGGGTGCCTCCGCCGCCGTCGGTGTCGCGGAGTCACGAGACGACCTTCGACACGGACGGCGACGCGGCACGCGAGCCGCACCACTTGTTCCACCTCCGCCTCACACCCGACACCGACCGGCTCAGCCACGCGCAGCGCTCGGCCGAGGCCACGGACCGGGAGCGCGGCGAGAGCGATCGCGCGCTGTACGACCGGCTCAGCGCTGCCGGGTTCAAGGGCATGGCGTGGGACCTGTTCGCGGACGCCCTCGCCGCCTACGCCCTGCCGATCATCATGAACTGGCTCTACACGGGCGAGATCTTCAGCCGGTGCGCCGCGAAAGGCCGCCCGGTGAAATCCCGCGTTCCTGGCGATCTCGCGGCCCTGCGGGGGGATCGCGACGAGCGTGAGGAACTCGCCTGCGAGGCGGTCGCCCGCGGGCTGCGGACCTTCCGCGAGTACGCGCTGATCAAGGGCAAGTGGAATCCCGAGGGCGGAGCATCACTCAAGACGTTCTTCGTCGGTGCGGTGCTCATGGAGTTCGGTGGAGTCTTCGAAAGGTGGGCGGGAGAGCGGTCCAGGCGGCCGCCGATCGCAGCCGGTGGCCACGAAGATCTCGCCGACCTGCGCACCCCGGAGCCCGAACAGCCCGAAGTGAAGGCGGCCAGCCGGGACTTCATCGACCGAGCCCTGGCCGACATCGAGGATGCGACGACCCGGACCGCCGCCTTCCTCGTCATTCACGACTACAGCAACAAGGAAATCGGAGAGCACCTGAACATGTCGGCCGGTGCGGTTGCCATGAGGCTCTCGCGGCTGCGCCGACAGCGTGCCACGGGCCCGGCGGCGGCCTCGGACGACGCCGACGGGACCATCCGAAGGGAGGGGAAGTGAACGTGCCGAAGATCAATCTCGACGTCGTGGAACGCGCGATCTCCCGGCTCGAGGACATGCGAACGCACTCCAGCTCTTCCGAGCTGACGGAGACCCTCACCGAACTGCGCCGCGTTCGTCGGGTGCTCCGCATCGATCCGGCGGAGGAACCCCTGGTCAGCTCGACCGCGCTCGAACTCTTCGGCCTCCTCGCCGATATCGAGGACAGCTCGCTCGGTACGGCCGGCGCACAGGCACTGCGCGCGCGTACCGGCGCCCGGGCGCGGGGGCGCCTCGCCCGTCATCACGCACTGCTCGCGGCTGCCGGCAAGAGCGGCGGCGACGGAAGCGTCCGGGCGCGGGGAGGACCATCCCGACACCAGTGGGACACCGATCGCGAGTCCGGGCTCAGCACCGTCCGAGGCGAGGTGATCATGCGGCTGGAGGCCGGAGACCGCACCTACCCGGTCCCCGCGTCGCTGACGTACCGCTCCGACGACCCGTTCGCCGTCCATGTGAGCATGCACGTCGGGGCAGGCGAGACGGTCGACTGGGTGTTCGGCCGAGGGCTGCTGTTCGCCGGCCTCCGCAAGGCCGCAGGATGCGGGGACGTCAGGATCTGGCCCGGGTTCGACGCCCCACCGCTGACGAGCGACGAGGGCGGCGTGATCGACTTCGTCCCCGACCCGGCACCGCGGGAGCGTCGTCGAGCGCCCCACATCTTCATCCTCCTCAGCTCGCCCGAAGGTGACGCACTACTGCGGACCGAGCGCAGCGCGCTCCGGGCGTTCCTCCGGAAGACCCAGGCGGAGATCCCGTTCGGTGCGGAGCTCACCGGACCACGGGGCAGCTCGGCCGATGACTTCGCGGAGCAACTGAACCAGCGCCGCAACCCACGGAGCCCGTCATGACCTGACGGTCGGCCAGCCCGCCGGTTCTGGCTCGACATCCGCCAGGGCAGGGCGCCAATGTCCCAGGGGCCGACAGAGCGAAGGGCGGGTACCGACTGGTGCCGGTACCCGCCCTGAGCTGGCGGTTCATCCGCTGTGGCGGAGGGTGTGGGATTTGAACCCACGGTGGCGCGAGGCCACGACAGTTTTCAAGACTGTTCCCTTAGGCCGCTCGGGCAACCCTCCTGAAGGAGGCCAGCCTAACGGGTTCCGGGGGGTTCGGTGCACACCGTTTCGGTGCACGCCGTTCCGGTCGGTGACCGGGTGGGTCAGCTGTCGCCCTTGCGCTCGCCGAGGGTGACGGTGGTCTTGGCGGCCTTGCCGTCGCGGGTGTACTCGACGTCGACCTTCTCGCCGGGCTTGTGGGTCCAGATCTCGCTGACCAGGGTCGGGCCGCTGTCGATGGAGATGCCGCCGAGCTTGGTGATGACGTCGCCGGCCTTGAGGCCGGCCTGGTCGGCGGGGCCGCCGGGGGTGACGGGCGGGGTGCCCTTGACGGCGGCGGTCTGGATCTGGGCGCCGTCGCCCTTGTAGTCGTCGTTGCGCAGCACGCCGAGGATCGCGTAGACGGGGGTGCCGTCCTTGATCAGGGTCTGGGCGACCCACTTGGCCTGGTTGATCGGGATGGCGAAGCCGAGGCCGATGGAGCCGGCCCGGCCGTTGCCGCTGCTGTTGGACTGGATCGCCGAGTTGATGCCGATGACCTCGCCCGAGCCGTTGAGCAGCGGGCCGCCGGAGTTGCCGGGGTTGATGGAGGCGTCGGTCTGCAGGGCGTTCATGTAGGAGGCGACGGCGCTGGTCTCGTCGCCGGAGGCGACGGGGCGGTCCTTGGCGCTGATGATGCCGGTGGTGACGGTGCCTTCGAGGCCGTACGGGGCGCCGATGGCGATGGTGGCGTCGCCGATGGCGACCTTGTCGGAGTCGCCGAGGGGCAGCGGGTTGAGCTTGTCCTTGGGCGGGTTGTCGAGCTTGATGACGGCGACGTCGTAGCCCTGGGCGCGGCCGATCACCGAGGCGTTGTAGGAGGAGCCGTCGGAGAACTTGACGGTGAGCTTGCCGCCGTCGGCGGCGGGGGCGACCACGTGGTTGTTGGTGAGGATGTGGCCCTCGGTGTCGAAGACGAAGCCGGTGCCGGTGCCGGACTCGCTGGAGCCCTGGGCCTTGATGGTGACGGTGCTGGGCAGTGCCTTGGCGGCGATGCCGGCGACCGAGCCGGGGGCGCGCTCGACGTTCTTCTGGTTGTCGCCGACGGTGACGGTGGTGCTGTTGTGGCTGGAGCCGCTGGTGGAGCCGCTGTCGCTGCCGGAGACGCCGGCGCCGATCGCGCCGCCGACCAGGCCGGCGATCAGGGCGACGGCGGCGACCAGGGCGATCAGTCCGCCGCGCTTGCGGCCGGGCTGGGGGGCGGACGCACCGGGGGTGCCCCACTCGGTCGGGCCGCCGGGGCCACCGGGCGCTCCACCGGACGGGTTGCCCCAGCCGCCGAGGGGGTGGCCGGCGCCGAACGGGTGGTGCGGCTGCCCGGCGGCGTCCTGGCCGTGGGCGGCGGGCTCACCGCCGGGGACGACCGGCGGCGCGGCGAACGGGTTCTCGGGGGCGGGAGGCGAGGAGGCGGCCGGAGCCGCGTACGGCGAGCCCGCAGGGGCCGCGTACGGGTCGGCGACAGGGGCCGCCGCGTACGGGTCGGCGACGGGGGCCGCGGGCGCGGCCGGGGCGGCCGGCGCGGGGGCCTCGGGAGTCTCGGGGCTGCTCACCTTGCCGAGCGCAAGCGTGGGTGCGGGCTCGACGACCGGCGGCGGCGCGTCGATGTACGTCGGCGCGGTGCCCGGCGCGGCGTCGGGAGCCGGAGCAACCGCCTCTGCACCGGCGGAGGGCTTGGCTTCCTCCGGCCCGGTGGAACCACTCGCGTGCTCGCTGCTCACGGACGACCTCCATAGCTGACAGGACCTTGGGCCATAGTTTTTCTCATGCCGGATTCGGATGCCGTAAGCCGCCTCCTGAAGAAATCATGAGAAGGCTTAGGCGCTCCTGACGAGTCCGTCCCGCGGTCCCGCGATGCGGACGGCTCACCCCCCTGGCCTTGGCGTTCGCCCCGCCTGCCGTTAGCCTGTCGCTCCTGTAAACCGAAGAATCGCGGGAGCTTGGGCCAGCCAGGCTGAGAGTGCGCCGGTTCGACCGTATGCCATGGCGGTGTCGCCGTGGCGGTCGAGGGGGCGCTGACCGCCGGAACCTGTCCGGGTAATGCCGGCGTAGGGAGTATCGGCCATGACGGCTGTTTCGCCTGCACCAATTTCCGAGGACGCGCGGTCGTCGCGCGTCGAGGCCCCGCTGGTGCTGGACACGGCACCGCCCCGCACGCTCGACTTCCGGGCGCTGTTCGCGCTGTGGGCCAACCTCGGGGTCAGTCTGATCGGCTTCACCAGCGCCGCGACGGTGCTGGGCCAGCCGGGCAAGGAGCTGGGCTTCACGGCCGCCGTGACGGCGATCGTGGCCGGTACCGCGATCGGTACCGCGATGCTGGGTGTCGCGGCCCTGATCGGCGCGCGGACGGGTGCGCCGGCGATGGCGGTGCTGCGCGGCCTGTTCGGCACCCGGCTGTCGTACCTGCCGACGGTGCTGAACATCCTGCAGTGCATCGGCTGGGGCGTGTACGAGCTGACGGTGATCGCCTGGGGTGCGCAGACGGTGGCGGGCACCGAGGGGTGGCGCTGGCTGTTCGTGGTGGCGGCGGGTGCGCTGACCACGGCGCTGACCATCTGGCCGCTGGGCGCGATCGCGGTGCTGCGCAAGTACGTGGCGGTGGCGGTCGGCGTGGCGATGGTGTACTTCACCGTCCAGCTGGGCCGTCAGGGCTTCCCGGACCCGGGTGCGGGAAACTGGGACGGCTTCCTGCAGGCGACCGACGCGATCATCGCGGTGTCGATCTCGTTCGTCCCGCTGGCCGCGGACTACACCCGGCACGCGCGCAGCTCCTCGGCGTCGTTCTGGGGCACCTTCTCGGGGTACACGGTCGCCCAGGTGTGGTGCTACGTGCTGGGCCTGATCGCGCTGCTGCAGTCGGGCGGCGACGCCGACAAGATCTTCTCCTCGTTCACCGGGGTGGCGGCGGGCTGGGCGTTCCTGCTGGTGCTGGTGCTGCGGGAGACCGACCAGTCGTTCGCGAACGTGTACTCGACCGCGATGTCGGTGCACAACCTGCTGCCGCGGGTGGACCGCCGGGTGCTGACCGGCGGGATCGGCGTGGTGGTGACGCTGCTGGCGCTGCGGATCCAGGAGTTCACGGCCTCGTACTACGCCTTCCTCGGGCTGATCGGCTCGGTGTTCGTGCCGCTGTTCGCGGTGCTGGCGGTGGACTACTTCTTCGGCGCCGGCCGCCGCGGCTGGAACCTGGCGCAGGATGCGCCGGCCCGCTGGTCGATGCTGCTGCCGTGGGTGCTGGGCTTCGCGACGTACCAGTTCCTGGCGCCGACGGCGGTCGCGGACTGGTGGACGGAGTTCTGGACGAAGGCGCAGGAGGCGGTGCACTTCACGCCGCAGGCGTGGACCTCGGCGTCGCTGTTCTCCTTCCTGGTGGCGGCCGCGGTCACCGCGGCGGTGGCGGCGGTGACGTCCGGTTCCTCCGGCGGCACCAAGGCCACCACCACCCCCGCCGACCGGCACTGACGCGCCCCGGTGCGCTGTTCACCGCAGGTTCCCCGTGCCGGTGTCACTCCGTCACGGGGCCCCGCGTAGGGTGGCTGACGTGGACACCCAGCCCCTCCCCGCCGCCGCTGGTCAGCCGCCGCTGGACCGGTCGGCAGTGAAGGTCATCGCGCACCGCGGCTCCTCGGCCGCCCTTCCCGAGCACACCGCCGAGGCGTACCGCCGGGCGATCGAGGAGGGCGCGGACGGCCTCGAGTGCGACGTCCGGCTGACCGCGGACGGGCAGCTGGTGTGCGTGCACGACCGCACGGTGCGGCGGACCTCGGACGGACGCGGCACGGTGTCGGCGATGACCCTGGCGCAGCTGTCCGAGCTGGACTTCGGTTCGTGGAAGTCGCCCGAGGACCCGCGGCCGGCCTCGGTCCTCACGCTGGCGCAGTTGCTGGAGCTGGTGGCGGACGCCGGGCGGCGGGTGGAGCTGGCGATCGAGACCAAGCACCCGACCCGGTACGCGGGCCGCACCGAGGCGGAGCTGCTGCGGCTGCTGGACCGCTACGGGCTGCTGCCGAAGGAGGGGTCGGAGGATCCGGCCGGTTCCCCGGTGCGGATCATGAGTTTCTCGGAGCTGTCGCTGCACCGGGTGCGGCGGGCGGCGCCGGGGCTGCCGACGGTGTACCTGCTGGAGCGCCGGCTGCCGGTGCTGGGTCGGACCAGGGCGCTGCCGGGCGGGGCCCGGATCGCCGGTCCGGGCATCGAGTTGGTGCGGCGCGATCCGGGTCTGGTGGCGGCGCTGCGGCGGGCCGGGCACCGGGTGCACGTGTGGACGGTGGACGAGCCGGCCGACGTCGAACTCTGCCTGGAGCTGGGCGTGGAGGCGCTGATCACCAACCGTCCGGCGCAGGTGCTGGCGCAGCTCGGCCGGTGATCCCGGCACGCCCGGGCGGACGGTCCCGGCACGCCTCGGCCGGACGATCCCGGCACGCCCGGGCGGACGGTCCCGGCACGCCTCGGCCGGACGATCCCGGCACGCCCCCGACGGGCCGGCCGGAATGTCGGTCGTGCGCGGGCGTGAAGTGGGGGCGCGCGTCGGGTCGCGAAGCGCGAAATCGGTATTTCGCCTGGGTTTCACGACGGACCGTGAGGTGTTCATCACCTTTTGCTGACCGAGCGTTGCGATGGCGCGGAATGGCCGTGCGCGATCGTCGAACGTCCGTTTCCGGTGCATTCCCAGGGGGCATCCATCCCTCGGCAGGAGCCTGAAGGAGGTCCGGGGGTGGCGTTGATGGTGGCGCGAGCTGTGCCAATCGAGGCCGGGCCGACGTCATCGGCCATGGCCGTTCCGCACGGTGCGGCCAGTGTCGGCGTGGCGCGGCGCAGGCTGCGGAGCGAGCTCGGCGATCACGCGATACCGGATGCGGTGATTGACGACGCGGTACTGATCCTCTCCGAACTGCTCAGCAATTCCTGTCGGTACGCGCGACCGCTGGCGCTGCGCCCCGATCAGTCGGATTCGGACGACACCGGTGCCGTTCTGGTCCGTTGGCGGATGCTTGCGGACGGTCCGCTGGTGCTGGAGGTGACGGACGGCGGGGCGACCACCAGACCCGTCCCGGCCAGCCCGTCGGTGACGGCGCACGGCGGCCGGGGGTTGAGCATCGTGAGCCGGCTGGCCAGGGACTGGGGGGTGCGCCACGCACCCGGTCAGGTGACGGTGTGGGCCGAGCTCTCCCCGTTCGGGCAGGTCGCCGCAGGCCCCGAGGCGCGCAGCGCCTGAGCGCAGACGCCGTGGGGCGCCGCTGGAAGTAGGCTGCCGGGAGCAACGTCGCCGTCCCCGGGAGAGCCGCACCATGGCCAAGAAGGCCGCCAAGAAGCAGTCCGGTCAGTCCACCGCCGTCGTCGAGGGCGAGGTCCCGGTCGTCGGTGCGCGCGAGGCGTGCCCGTGCGGCTCCGGCCGCCGGTACAAGGCCTGCCACGGCCGCCAGGCCGCCCACGCGGTGCAGGAGTTGGTGCACCGCCCGTTCGAGGGTCTGCCCGGCGAGGCGGACTGGGTGGCGCTGCGCGAGCTGGTGCCGGCCGCGACCGTTCCGCTGACGCTGGCCGCCGGGGTGGCGGAGGGCGCGGTGGGCGAGGTCCCGTCGGTGACGCTGGCGACCGTGCTGCCGCTGGCCTGGCCGGCGCTGCGCCGCCCGGACGGTTCGATCATGCTGGGCCTGCAGACCCAGTCCTCCTCGGGCGACCTGAGCCGTGACCTGGCGGAGGCGCTGGAGCTGGCGCTGGCCACCGAGCCGGGCAGCCCGGTGCCGGCCCGCCGGACCGCCCCGGGCGGCCGCCGCCTGCAGGAACTGCTGGACACCTCGGCCCCGTTCACGCCCGCCGTGCACACCGGTTTCGAATTCTGGCTGGAGGACGCGGAGTCGGCGACCGGCGACGTGGCCGCCTCGCTGGAGCGCGCCAACGCCTCGGCGATCCCGACCGAGAAGCTGGCCGGGGTGGACTCGGCGTACTGGTGCGGCACTCCGGACAAGAACCACCTGCGCTGGGTGATGACCGTGCCGGAGGAGCAGCTGCTGGACGCGCTCGCCCGGCTGTCCGCCGCGGGGCTGTCCTCGCTGGGCGAGGACACCAGGCTGGTCGGGTCCTTCCGCGCGCACGGCCTGACCGTGCCGGTGTGGGACCTGCCGCTGGAGATGACCGCCGAGGAGTGCGAGAAGCCGGCCGTCGAGTTCGCCGCGCGCCTGGCCGAGACCCTCGCCGACCCGCGTCCGCTGACCGCGGACGAGCGCCGCGCCCGCGCCAACCTGGTGAGCCGTCAGATCACCCTGAACTGACGGAAACTGAGCCGGAGGTGATGTGCATCACATTTCGGCCGAATCACGAAGAATCCCAAGACCCGCGCGGCGTGGACAAATTGGCGCGGACGCGGATCTTTGTTACTGTTTGAATAGTCCGACCGCTGGTGCATCCCCCGTCGCCAGCGGTCGGATCTTTTTTCTCAGCCGTGCGGCAGGGCCACGGCGCTGGCCGTGATCAACCCGCCCAGCAGCGTGCCGACCTGGGGAAGCCACGGTTCACCGGCCAGTGGACGGCGCACCCAGTGCACCTGACCCGCACCGGTCCGCGACGGCGGCAGCACCAGGTAGCCGCCCGGACCGTGGTAGCGCAGCGCTCCCGGCACCCAGGGCCGGTCGGCCAGCATCCCGCCCAACTCGTCGAGCGTGTACGGGGCGGTGAGCAGCACGTACCGCTCGGTGGTGGCCAGCACCGGGCCGTGCGGGACGCCGGTCTCGGCCAGGTGGCTCAGCAGCCAGGGGCCGGCCGGCCGCGGCAGGCTCACCGCGCACACCACGCGGCCGGTGGCCAGCAGCACGGGCGCGCCCGGCGCCCGCTCCTCCCACCACCAGCGGACCATCCGGGGATCGGCGGTGGCCGCCTCCAGCGGCGGGTCCTGCGGGTGTTCGCCGGGGGCCGGGCAGAGCGGGTCGGCGCAGGCGCAGGGGCCGTTCTCGCCGCGCACCGCGCGGGCGCCGGGGACCACGGGCCAGCCCCGGCCCACCGCCGCGTCCAGCGCGGCCGCCAGGGCGGCGATCCGGGCCCGGCGCCGGGGCGTGGGCCACCACAGGCGGGCGGTCGACCGGGAGGTGGTGCCTGGGTGCGTACGACGCATGGAGGCTCGTTCCTTTCCGCGACCGGAGTGAGCGAGGGAGGGGGCCGCCGCACGTTCGGGCCCTGGAACGAGAATCCCTCATACGTCCGGATGGACGCGCCCCCGCGGCCCCTGGTTCCACCGTACGAGTGAGGGAAACCCGGCGGGGGAGGGCAGTCGGCGGGCGAAGCCTACGATCCCGGAATCGACTTGATCTCCCGTCAGCGTTCCGGGTGGTCCCGGCGCCCCCGCCGGCGGCCCGGCGCCCGGGCCGAGAGGCCTGTACGGATCCTGTCCCGATTCTGGACATGCCCCGATCGGCCTGTGTACAAGTGGTGGATTCCTGCCGAGTAGTGAGTGAGGAAGCCGTTTAGGTCGGTCTCGGGGGTCCTGCGTGGCATGTTCAGGATTGTGGGGAGTTGCGACATGACCGACGTCCAGCCGCTGCTGTCGGAGACGGTGCTGCCCTGCCTCGGCGAGGAGCCCTCCGCCGACCTGCAGGACCGTTTGGCCGGATGGCTGTCCGATTTCACCAGTCTGCAGGAGCACACCGAGCTGCTGGCCCGCGCCCACGGCCTGGACGAGACCCTGGACGCGGTGCTGGACTCCGGCGCGGCCCTGCTCGGCGCCCGCCGCGGGGTGATCGTCACGTTCCGGCCCGGCCCGGCCCGCACCCTCGGCCGGCCGGTCGGCCTCGGCCTGGACCGGTCGATGCTCGGCGCTCTGGAGACCGTCCCGGCCGAGCACGGCCCGTTCGCCGGGCTGCTCAGCCACCCCGCCGAGAACGGCCGGCTGCTGATCGACGACCTGGCCGGTGACCCGTCGGTCGGCCCGCGCTTCCGCGAGGTGGCCGGGCAGCTCGGCCTCGGCGCCTGCTACGCGCTGCCGCTGGCCACCGACCGGGACGGGGCGCTGGCCGCCGCCGCCTGGTTCTACGACGAGCCCGGCCGGCCCGACGAGCGGCGCCAGAACCTGGCACGCCGGTTCTGCGAGTTCGCCGCCCCGCTGCTGGCCCGGCAGCTGGAGGCGGACACCGCGGTGCGCTCCACCGAGGCGCTGCGCCGCGGCCTGCTGCCGGACCACCTGCCCGCCGTGGACGGCCTGCGGCTCGCCGCCCGCTGCCGCCCGGCCGCGCTCGAGCGCTCGGCCGGCAGCGACTGGTACGACGCGGTCGCGCTGCCCGACGGCACCCTCGGTGTGACCGTGGGCAGCGTGCTCGGCGACGGCCCGGGCGCCCACCCGGGCTCCGCGCCGGGCGCGGCCGCCGCGATGGGGCGGGTGCGGGCGGCGCTGCGCGCGTACGCGGTGCTGGAGGGCGAGGACCCGGTCTCCGTCCTCGGCGACCTGGAGCTGCTGCTGAAGACCACCGAGCCGACCCGCTCGGCGACGGCGGTCTACGCCTGCGTGAGCCCCGAGGACCGGCAGGTCTCGCTGGCCGGGGCCGGGCACTGCCCGCCGGTGCTGGTCAACCGGTACGGCGCCGACTTCGTGGAGACCTCGCTGTCCGCCCCGCTGGGCATGCTCAGCTGCTGGGAGGCGCCCGGGGTGGACTTCACCGCCGAGCCGGGCGACGTCCTGGTGCTCTACACCGAGGGCCTGGCCCGCTGCCTGGGGCCGACCCTGCACGCCGGCCAGGCGGCGCTGCGCCGGGCCGCCGCGGACGCGCCCCGGGACGTGCGGCTCGACCCCGGCGCGCTCTGCGACCACCTGCTCGCCCAGGTGGGCGACGGGCCGCGCCGCGACGACCTGGTCCTGCTGGCGGTCCGGTTCGGCTGAGCACCGGCCTTCGGGCGTACTTTCGGGAGCACCCCCCCGGTACCGAACGGCTGTTTTGTACCATGGGCGGCACGGCTGCCCATGCCCCTCGCGATCCGAGGTGCTCGTGGCGGCACCACGCGCAAGGAGGCGACGTACGTGACCGAGGACCGTACCCCCGCGGTGTCCGAGAACCCCGAGGGAGCAACCGCGGAGGACGAGGAGCAGCCGATCAAGAGCCGTAAGAACGGGCTCTACGGCGAGGTCTCCGACGAGCTCGCGGCGTCGATGAAGTCCGGCTGGGCCGACACCGAGCTGCACGGCCTGCAGCCGATCCCGCAGGCGGCCTTCGCCGCCGAGCGCCGCGCGAAGCTGTCGGCGGCCTTCCCGGGCGAGCGCCTGGTGATCCCGGCCGGCAACCTTCGGGTGCGGGCCAACGACACCGACTACAGCTTCCGCGCCGCCAGCGAGTACGTGCACCTGTGCGGCGACCAGAGCGAGGACGCGGTGCTGGTCGCCGAGCCGTCCGGCGCCGAGGGCCACACCTTCGCGCTGTACCTGCGCCCGCGCTCCGACCGGGAGAACGGCGAGTTCTGGCTGGACGGCTACGGCGAGCTGTGGGTCGGCCGCCGCCACAGCCTGACCGAGGCCGCCGAGCTGTACGGCCTGCCCACCCGCGACGTGCGCCAGGCCGCCGAGGAGCTGGCCGCCGCCACCGCCTTGACCCGGATCGTGCGTGGCTACGACGCCGCGCTGGAGTCCGCCCTCGCCGGTCAGCTGGACGAGGAGAAGGACGACGAGCTCAAGGTCTTCCTGTCCGGCCTGCGCCTGGTCAAGGACGCCTGGGAGGTCGAGGAGCTGCGCGCCGCCTGCGACGCCACCGTCAAGGGCTTCACCGACGTGGTGCGCGAGCTCGGCCAGGCGGTCGCCACCTCCGAGCGCTGGATCGAGGGCACGTTCTGGCGCCGCGCCCGGGTCGAGGGCAACGACGTCGGCTACGGCTCCATCGCCGCCGCCGGCCCGCACGCCACCACCCTGCACTGGGTCCGCAACGACGGCGACGTCCGCCCGGGCGAGCTGCTGCTGCTGGACGCCGGCGTGGAGACCCGCAACCTCTACACCGCGGACGTCACCCGCACCCTGCCGATCAACGGCCGCTTCTCCGAGCTGCAGCGCAAGATCTACGACGCGGTGTACGACGCGCAGGAGGCCGGCATCGCCGCGGTGAAGCCGGGCGGCCGCTTCCGCGACTTCCACGACGCCGCCCAGCGCGTGCTGGCCGAGCGCCTGCTCGCCTGGGGCCTGCTCGACCCGGCGGTGTACGACGTGGAGAAGGTGCTGGAGCTCGGCCTGCAGCGGCGCTGGACCCTGCACGGCACCGGCCACATGCTCGGCCTCGACGTGCACGACTGCGCGCACGCCCGCCGCGAGAACTACGTGGACGCGGTGCTGGAGCCCGGCATGGTGCTGACCGTCGAGCCCGGCCTGTACTTCCAGCAGGACGACCTGACCGTCCCGGAGGAGTACCGCGGCATCGGCGTCCGGATCGAGGACGACATCCTGGTCACCGCCGACGGCAACGAGAACCTCTCGGCCGGCCTGCCGCGCCGCTCCGACGAGGTCGAGTCCTGGATGGCCGGCCTGTCCGGCTGATGCCCGCCCGAATGCCCGAAGGCCGGACCCCCTTCTGCGGGGTCCGGCCTTCGGGCATTCGGCGGTCACTTCCCGGGGCGGAAGGCGGGCAGCCCGGTGTAGCCGGAGACCAGGGTCGGCGCGGCGGAGCCGTTGGCCGGGAGGGTGACGACGCCCTGCTCGGTGCGAGCCGCGATGGTCTTGCCGTCGGCGGAGTAGACCGGCTCGCTGTAGTCGGCGGTGGCGCCGGGGGTGAGGTCCTTCGCCGTCTTCTCGTTGGCGTGCTGCGCGAAGAGGTGGCTGTGGCCGTCCACCGAGCGGACGAAGACGACGTCGTTGCCGTCGGGCGACAGGGTCGGCTCCGAACCCTTGGCGAGCGAGTAGCCGGTCTGGCGGAGGTACTCGTCGCGGACGTAGACCTCACCGGTGTTGCGGTTGGCGTAGACCCCGCGGCCGACCTTGCCGCCGGTGTTCGGCCACTGGTTGCCGGTCTGCGGCAGCGGGGTGACGTTGTCGCCGGACTCGGTGCCCAACGACAGCGGCTTCGGGGTGCCGCCCGCGGCGGTGGCCGGTACGCCCATCAGGCGCAGCACGTTGCTCTGCTCGGCGGTGAAGAAGAGGTTGTTGCGGGCCTCGGGGGTGTTCTGGTCGGCGGCGGCGACCTGCCAGGCGGGGTGGGACCAGGTCTGGCCGCCGGGGTTCTTGGCGACGGTGAGCTGGCCGCTGCCGTCGGGTGCCGCGACCACCAGGTTGCCCGAGCCGTCGACGAACGCGGCCTTCTTGCCGTCCGGGGACCAGGCGAGGTCGTGCACGGGGGTACCGAAGTCGACGGTGGTGCCGTTCATGACCACGAACCGGGTGCCGTTGCTGATGGTCAGTCCGTTGTCGGCGGTGCCGTTGAGCAGGGTCGGCGACGCGCTCGGGGCGGCGGTCGGGGTCGCGGAGGCGGTGGCGGCCGGGCTCGCGGCGGAGGCCGTGGCGGTGTCGGCGGGCGCGGGCTGAGCCGCGGAGCCGTGCTTGGGGTCGGCGCAGGCGCTGAGGCCGACGGCGACCACCGCGGCCAGCGGGACGGCCAGCGCGAGCCGACGGGCGCGAGCGGCGGTGGTGCTCTTCGCGAAACGGTTGACAACGGACACGCGCATGGCGAACCCCCGAGGAACGGACGTAGGTGGATGGACGAGCGGCCCCGGCGGGTTCTTCGTCCCCGTTCTCCCTGGCTCTCATCTCCATGGACGTCCATCCCCCCAGGGGGTTGCAGGTGGTTTTGAAGAATTTCTTCCGGGCCCGGACACGACGCCGCCCCGCCGGGTCGGCCCGGCGGGGCGGCATGGAGACACGTACCGCGTCACTGGCCCGCGGTGCCACCCGCGGCCGCGCCCGTGGTGGCGCTCGCGCTCGGCGAAGGGCTCGGCGGCGGCGTCCAGTTGGCCATCGCGACGGTCATCTTCGGCCGCGCCTCGACGGTGTCCGCGGCGTGCCCGCCGGCGGTCGCCCCCAGGCCGAACACCCAGGACGAGGTGGACATGTCGCTGTTGTCCATGGTGTAGCCGAAGCGGAAGGTGAACCGGGCCGAGGCTCCGGGCGCCAGCGTCTGCTGCAGGGAGGAGGTGTCCACCAGCACCAGCTTGCGGCAGGAGTCGTCGGTGGTGGCCACCTTCCGCCACTGGTCGCCGACCTTGACCTCGGCGGTCACCCGGGCGGCCCGCAGCCGGTAGCCGCCGCCGGGGAACACCGACTCGTCGTGCACGGTGACCGCGGGGGCCACGGCGGACATCGCGGTGCCCGTGCCGTTGCTGACCGCCAGGTCCAGTTCGGTCAGGGTGCGTCCGGCCACGAACTCGCTCGGGCCGGCGGCCAGCGCGGCGGTGGGGCGGTGGTCGTCGACCACCGAGGCCTCGGTCTGCACCGTCCCGAGCTGGCCGGCGTGGCCGTCCACCATGCCGTAGGCGGAGGCGACGACGGTGGCCGTACCGACCCCGTGCACCGCGCCCGGCTGGACGCGGTACTTCACCGTGTGGCTGGCCCCGGGTTCCAGGGCGAAGACACCGTCGGCCCGCCGGACCTGGGGGGTCGGGTCGGGGTCGGGCTGGACGGCGTCCTTCCAGCCGCTGCCGCTGTCGCTCTGGAACCTGGTCAGGCCGTCCGGTCGGCAGTCGCCGCCCTGCCACTGCTCGGAGATCAGCGGCACCACGGCGTCGAAGCGGACCTCCGTGGTGTTGGTCCAGGTCACCGTGAACGACACCGGGTCCCCGCCGGCCGTCAGCTTGGTTCCCTTGGCCAGGCCGTCGACCGTCGCCGTGAGGGCGCTGGGAAGGTAGTCCTGTGCGATCGCCGGGATGCTGGTCGGGGAGGTGCTCGCCGACGGGGACGGGCTGGGGTCGGCCGGGATCTGCACGCCCTCGGTCGGCGAGGCGCTGACGCTGGCGGCCGGTCCGGAGTCGTGCTTCATCGCGGTCGGCGTCGCGTGGACGGTGAAGTAGCCGAGGACACCGGCGGCGAGGCCGAACAGCGGGACGGCGACCGCGTACACCGGCTTCAGCCGGCGCAGCCGGGTCTTCGGCGGGGCCGCGGGGCGAAGGCTCTGCGCGGTGACCAGGGAGGCCCTGGCGTTCAGTGCCTCCCGCAACAGGCGTTCGGTGGGTGTCTCGTCCGCGGGGTGCTTGTCGCTCATCGGACCTTCTCCAGGTGCTTCTCCAGGGCGTCCAGGGCCCGGCTCGCGGTGGATTTCACGGCGCCCCGGGACAGTCCCAGGGTCTCGGCGATCTGTGCCTCGGACATGTCCGACCAGTAGCGCAGCACCAGCACCTCGCGCTGGCGCTGGGTCAGCTCGTTGAGGGCGACCAGGACGCGGCGGTGCTCGTCGTTCAGGACGGCGTGGTCCTCGGCCGAGGGCGCGTCCGCCTCGTGCGGCGGCACGTACTCGCGGGCGGTCTTGCGGCGCCGCAGCACGGACCGGGCACCGTTGACCACCGACGTCCGCAGGTAGCCCAGCGCGTTGTCGAGGTCGTCCAACTGCTCGCCGTGCTTGGAGTAGAGGGCGGTGAACGCCTCCTGCACCACGTCCTCGGCGATGTCCTGGTGGTCGACCAGCAGGACGGCCATCCGGACCAGGCCCAGGCGGTGGGCGTGGTAGAGCTCGGTGAGGGTCGGACGCTCCTCGTCGGCCGGACGGCCGCCGCGCAGCAGGCGCAGGCCGGAGCGGCGTTCGGCCGCGGAGCGGCCGGCCGGCGGAGCGGACTCCTCGGCCGCCCCCGACAGACCGAACAGCAGCCGAAGTGCTCCCCGGAGTCCGCCCCACGAGGAGGATCCGGCGGTCGGCGCGATCGCCATGGACATCTGTTTTCGCTTTCCCCCCGGACGGGCCCCGGGTACGGGACCTGTCGGTAGTGATCAAGGTCGATGATCGGGCGATTGTGCCACCTGGCCCTTTCACCGGGTCAGGGGCGGTGGCGGGACCGGTCGTCCGTACAGACGTTCATCCCGGCGGGAGGTTGCAGGTGGTTCCGAGATTTCTTCGGCGGCGTCCCGTGACGGGTCCTCAGCCGTTTCGGCGGACCTGGACGAGGCGGGTGACCGGCTCGGCGTGGTGGCCGTCGGCGTGGGCCCCGACCGCCACGGTCAGGGCGGTCAGCCGCGGGTCGGCGTTCGGCGCGAGGGAGAAGCGGAAGGTGGCCTTGTCGGTGGAGCCGGCGGCGAGCCGACCGTTCATGAAGTCGGTGTCCAGCAGCAGTCCGCCGGTGGCGCCGACGCAGGTCGGGGTGGTCTTCAGCTCCCGCCACTCGCCCTTCCAGAGCACCTCGGCCCTGACGTCGGCGGGGCTCAGCAGCTCGACCGCCTCGAACTGCTTGGTCTGCACGTCGAGCAGCGAGATCTCGGGTGCGGCCGCGGTGAAGCCGCCGGCGGTCCGGTTGGCGATCTGCGCCTCCACGACGACCGGGTCGCCGCCGGGCGTGACGGAGCCGGGCAGCTTCGCCGCCAGGTCTGCGGTCGGGCGGTGGTGGTCGACCACCTGGACGGAGACCTCGGTGTGGGCGAGCTTCCGGCCGCTGCCGACCGGCGAGGTGTAGGCCTCGGCCTCGATCGGCAGCAGGCCCGGGCCGTTGTCCGCGGTGATCCGCATGCGGTACTGGACGGTGTGCTCGGCGCCCGGCGCGAGGTCGAACGCGGCGGGCTCGGCGACGATCGCGTAGTCCATGCCGGTGCCCTCGGAGAGCGGCAGCTCGGTCCAGTGGTCGCCGTCCTTGCGCTCCAGCGTGCCGTCCGCCATCGGCGCGATGACGCTGCAGCGGGCGCCCGGGTAGAACGTCGAGGCCACCACCGGGACGACGTGCTCGGCGCGCTTGCCGGTGTGGTTGGCCCAGGTGACCGAGAAGGAGACCGAGACGCCGCCGGCCTCCACCGCGCGGCCGTCGGCGAGCCCGTCGAAGCGGACGGTCAGGCCGTCCGTCCCGGTGCTGCCCGTCCCTGCGTGGGCCTGGCCCGCGGCGGACGCGGCGGACGCGGCGGTCGGCTTCGCGGCGGCGTCGGTGCTGGCCGCCTGGCCCGGGGTGGTCCCGTCGGTGGCGTCGGCGGACGGGGTGGCCGCGGACGGGGACGCGACGGGCGCCGAGGGGGCCGGCTGCCCGGGGGCGTCCGTCGCCGTACCGGAGGCGACCGCACCCGCGGCGGAAACCGGGTCCTTCGGGCCGTCGCAGGCCACCGCGCCGACCGCGACCACCGCCGCCAGCGGGACGGCCAGCGCGAGACGGCGTCCGCGACGCTCCCAGCCCGAGGCGCGAACGATGGTGATGTTCTTTGCAAAACGGCTGATAACGGACGCGTTCATGGCGCAACCCCCCAAGGAGCGGATGTGTCGGATTCGGTCGAGAGTCCCCCCGGCCCTCGCGCCGGTCCCGTTGCTCTCACCCTGATGGACGTCCATCCCCCCGGGGGGTTGCAGGTAGTTTCGAGAAATCTTTTTCCGTCCCGCCGGGAGTCCCCGTGTCCGCACCCGTCGCCGCACCCGTGTCCGCACCCGTGGCTGTCACCGTCCAGTCCCGCCCCGCGCCGGTGCACACCGTCGCGGTGTACGCCTTCGACGGCATGGCGCCGTTCGAACTCGGCGTGGTGGTCGAGGTCTTCGGCCTGGCCCGCCCCGAACTCGCCGAACTGCTGACGGCCCCCTGGTACGAGGTCAAGGTCTGCGCCGAGCGGCCCGACGCCCCGCTGAACGCGGTCGGCGGCTTCCAGCTCACCACCCGCCACGGCCTGGACGACCTGGCCGCCGCCGACACCGTGATGGTGGTCGGCGTCCCCGACCCGTTCGGCGGCCGGGTCTCCCCGGGTCTGGTCGCCGCGCTGCGCACCGCCCACGAACGGGGCGCCCGGATCGTCTCGATCTGCTCCGGCGCCTTCGCCCTCGCCGCCGCCGGCCTGCTGGACGGGCTGACGGCCACCACCCACTGGCGGTACGCCGGACTGCTCCAGCAGCGCCACCCGGCGGTCCGGGTCAACCCCGACGTGCTGTACGTCGA
Source organism: Kitasatospora cinereorecta (assembly GCF_024172095.1). Lineage (GTDB taxonomy): Bacteria > Actinomycetota > Actinomycetes > Streptomycetales > Streptomycetaceae > Kitasatospora > Kitasatospora cinereorecta. Next base: position 357,140 of record NZ_JAMZDX010000006.1, read on the forward strand.
CAACGGCCCGGTGCTCACCAGCGCGGGCAGCGCCGCCGGGATCGACCTGTGCCTGCACCTGGTCCGGCTGGACCACGGCGCCAGGGTCGCCAACGCGGTCGCCCGCCGCTTCGTCGTCCCGCCGCACCGGGACGGCGGGCAGGCCCAGTTCATCGAGGCGGCGGTCCGTCCGGTCGAGGAGGAGGACGACGGCATCGGCCGGTCGATGCGCTGGGCGCTGGACCACCTCGCCGAGCCGATCACCGTCCCGCTGCTGGCCGGTGTGGCCCGCATGTCCGACCGCTCCTACCTGCGGCACTTCACCGCGCGCAACGGCACCAGCCCGATGCGCTGGGTGGTCTCCCAGCGCATCGCGGCCAGCCTGCCGCTGCTGGAGGCCCCGGACGGCACGGTGGAGGAGATCGCCGCGGCGGTCGGCTTCGAGAGCGCGGCGACCTTCCGCCACCACTTCGGCCGCGGCATGCGCACCTCCCCCACCGCCTACCGCCGCGCCTTCGGCCGCACCGCGGCCTGAACGGCCCCTGGAGACCCCCGAGTCGGCCGGGGCCCCCAGCTCAGGCCTGCTCGGCCTGCTCGGTCCGCTCGATCCGGTCGGCGTTGGCCAGGATCGCGTCCCGCAGCCAGTGGGCCAGGCCCGGGGCAAGGTTCTCGTAGGTGGCCGTGAACCGCGGGTCGGCGACGTACATTTCGCCGAGGCAGCGGTGCATGGTCGGCGGGCAGTCGTAGAAGAACTCCTCCAGGTGCTGCCGGTGCACCTCGGCGAGGTCCATCGCCTCCCCGCTGTCGGCCGCCACCCCGGCGGTGATCGCGGCCACCAGCCGGGAGTTGAGCGCGTCGCTCTCGGCCTTGATGCGCTCCCAGTCCGCCTTGGTGTAGCCGGCGGTGCGGCGCTGCGACTCCTTCCAGGCCTCGGTCTCGCCCCACCGCTGCTGGGCCTCGTCCTCCCAGCTCTCCTGGTAGTCGGAGCCGAACACCTCGAACTTCTCCTGCGGCGTCAGCTGCATGCCCATCCTCTTTGCCTCCATTGCTCGTTCGACGGCTGCGGCCAGGTCCTGGAGGTGCCTGATCCGGTCGCCGATCAGCTCGTGCTGGCGGCGCAGGTGCTCGGTCGGGGTGACCGAGCGGTCGTCCAGGATGGTCGCGATCTGGTCGAGGGGGAACCCGAGCTCGCGGTAGAACAGGATCTGCTGCAGCCGGTCGAGGTCGCCGTCCCCGTACCGGCGGTAGCCGGCCGGGGTGCGCTCGCCGGGCGACAGCAGCCCGATCTCGTCGTAGTGGTGCAGCGTGCGCACGGTCACCTTGGCGACCTTGGCCACGTGTCCCACCGAGTAGCCGCTCACCGCGTCCCCTTTCTCTCGGGCTTCAGCCTCCGCTCTCACGCTGCGTGAGGGTCAAGCCGGATTTCCGCGCGGGCGTGCGCCGTACGAGTCTCCGAGTCGGAGGCGGGCCGGGCGGGCCGTATCTGGGCACACCGACCAATTGTCGGGCCGCGCGGCCCGACCCCACCATGACGGCATGATGACGACTCCCCTGCCCAGGCGGCTGGCCGCCGAGGCGGTCGGCACCGCCGTGCTGGCCGCGGTGCTGGTCGGTTCCGGCATCCAGGCGTCCGGGCTCAGCCCGGACGGCGGGGTGCGGTTCCTGGCCAACGTGCTGGCCTCGGTGCTGGCGCTGGCGGTACTGATCGCGCTGCTCGCACCGGTCTCCGGCGCCCACTTCAACCCGCTGGTGTCGGCCGCGGACTGGTGGAGCCGGCGGCACGACCCCGCCGGCCCGAGCGCCCGGGAGCTCGGCCTGTACGTGCTGGCGCAGCTGGGCGGCGCGGCCGCGGGGGTGGGCCTGGCCAATGCGATGTTCGAGCGGCCCTTCGTCCAGCTGGCCTCGCAGCAGCGCTCCTCCGGGCACCTGTGGCTGGCCGAGGGGGTGGCCACCGGGGTGCTGATCCTGCTGGTCCTCGGCCTGCTGCGGAGCGGGCGCGGCCGGTACGCGCCGGTGGCGGTGGCCGCCTGGATCGGCGCGGCCTGCTGGGGCACCTCCTCCGGCAGTTTCGCCAACCCGGCGCTGACCTTCGGCCGGGCGCTCAGCGACAGCTACACCGGGATCGCCCCGGGTTCGGTGCCCGGCTTCGTGCTCGCCCAGACCGCCGGTGCGACCATCGGCCTGGCCCTGGCGACGCTGCTGTTCGGCGCCCCGCTGCCCGCCGCGGCCGCCGGGCGGGACAGCGCCCAGGCGGTGGCGGCCCCGGTCGTCACCTGACCGCTCAGACGGTGGCCCAGGCGGGCGCGGGTCGGGCGGCCTCCGGGGCGTCGGCGGTGAAGAAGGTCTCGGCGCGCCGCAGGGCGTCCGTGTCGGTGAGCACGTCGCCGGGACGGCTGCCGTTGCCGAGCAGCACGCCGCCCCAGCGCATGGCGAGGTAGTCGGCGGAGATCCGCAGAGTGCCGGCGAGCGGTTCGGCGCGGGCCGGGTCGCGGTCGGCCATGGCGGTGACGGCCCACATCGTGCGACCGGCCATCCGGCGCTTGAAGTCGGCCTCGGGCAGGCGCAGCCAGCCCGACCAGTGGTCGAGGTACTGCTTGACGCCGGTGGTGACGCTGTACCAGTAGAGCGGGGAGACCACGACCAGGTCGGTGGCGTCCAGGGTGGCGTCCAGCAGGGTGCGCAGGTTGCCGGTGGGCTCGGGGTGGCCGCCGTCGTGGCGCTGGTCGACGAAGGTGGGGACCGGCAGGTCGGCGAGGCGCAGCCAGCGCTGTTCGGCGCCGGCCGGGAGGTGTTCGGCGGCGCGCCGGGCGAGCAGCTCCGAGTTGCCCTCGCGCCGGGTGGAGCCGAGCAGGAAGAGGAAGCGGCGCTGGGCGGGGTCGGCGGGGGCGCTCTGGGTCATCGGGTTCTCCGGAACGGGCGGAACGGGCGGGCACTGGGAGGAAGTCCGTCCGAGCCCGCCGCATTCCCGTATCGCGGTCGGATGCCGCCGCGGTCAGCCGACGGTGCGCCGGGTCAGCACTCCGACCTCGCGGTCGGCGTAGCAGTGCATCGGGTCGCCGTTCGCCGGGTCGGGCCGCAGGCCGAGGTCGGTGAGGCCGAGCCGCCCGGCGACCGCGCGGGAGGCGGTGTTGTGGGCGTGGATCCAGGCGATGAACGGCAGTTCGAGGCTGTGGGCAGCGGCCGCGGCGAGGGCGGCGCGGGACAGTTCGGTGGCGTAGCCGTGGCCCCAGTGGACCGGGTCGAGGCGGTAGTAGAGGTTCCAGAAGCCCGGGTCGTGGCGCTGGGCGCCGCCGATGCCGACCACGTCGCCGGTGGTGCGCAGCCGGGCCGTCCAGTAGCTGAGGCGGTCGGTGTCCCAGCGGGCGGCGGCCCGTTCGATCCAGGCGGCGGTGGTGGCGCGGGAGGCGTGCCGGCCCTCGGGGAGGTGGGCCCAGGTGCGCGGGTCGGTGTTGATCCGGAAGAGGTCGTCGAGGTCGTGCGGGCCCACGGCGCGCAGTTCGAGACGGTCGGTCAGCAGATGGAAGGGCTCGCCGAAGTCGCTCATCCGGTGATCGTAGATCTCGGGTTCGGGCCGTTCACCGGGTTATTCGGGCGGCCGGCGGCGCGCTACAGCAGGTCGTCCAGCTCGCGCAGCAGCCGTGCCTTGGCCCGCGCGCCCACCAGCGTGCGCACCGGCTCCCCGTCCTTGAACAGCATCAGCGTCGGCATCGACAGCACCCCGTACGCCGCCTGGCTCTCCGGGTTGGCGTCCACGTCGAGCCGGACCACCTTCAGCCGCCCGGCCTGCTCGGCCGCGACCTCGGCCAGCACCGGCGCGATCATCCGGCAGGGCGGGCACCAGTCCGCCGTGAAGTCGACCAGTACCGGTCCGTCGGCCGCGAGCACCTCCGCGGTGAAGGTGTCGTCGGTGACCGCCTGCAGTCCTGCCCCCATCGTCCTCTCCTCCCTGTTGTTCATCCGTGGTTGTGTCGCGCGGGCTGCTGCGCCGGGTGCGCGGAGAGCTCGCAGCGCGGCGCCGCCGCGTCGGGGGCGTCCGCCGCGCGGGCCAGGTCGGCCCGTTCGCGTTCCGCCCGGTCGAGCTGGCCGGCGACCTGGTCGCGGATGCCGTTCAGCCGCTCGATGCACGCGTCCAGCTCGGCGAGCTTGGCCCGGTAGACCTCCAGCGAGGCCGGGCAGGAGTCGCCGGCCGGGTGTCCGGCCTGCAGGCACTCCACGAACGGCCGGGTCTCCTCCAGTTCGAACCCGAAGTCCTGCAGCATCCTGATCTGCCGCAGCAGCCGCAGGTCCTCCTCGTCGTAGGCCCGGTGGCCGTTGCTGCCCCGCCGCGCGGGCAGCAGCCCCCGCGACTCGTAGTACCGCAGGGTGCGGGTGGTGGTCCCCGCCCGCGCCGCCAGCTCGCCGATCCGCATGGCTCGACGGTAGACCTTGACCCCGACGTCAACGCCAGCGCGACGTCAGCACAACCGCTGCGCTATTGCCGGGGACAGCCGCCCGCCGGGTCCGTACAGTCCGAGGGATGATCGACACGACGGCCCTGCTCGCGGCCTATGACGAGCAGATGAGGGGCGTGACGCCCAACCCGCCGCCCGGGGTGACCCACCAGCAGGACGGCCCGCTGGTCCGGGTGGTCGGCCAGTTCCGGGGCTTCGTCAGCGGCCCGGCCGAGCTGGGTGTGGCCGAGGGGGAGCTGGACGCGCTGATCGCCCGCCAGCGCGACTTCTTCGCCGCCCGCGGCGAGGCGGTGGAGTGGAAGGTCCGCGGCCACGACCGCCCGTCCGACCTCACCGACCGGCTGCGCGCCGCCGGGTTCGTCCCGGAGGAGGTGGAGACCGTGATGGTCGGCCGCGCCGAGGAGCTGGCGGCCGAGCCGCTGGTTCCCGAGGGCGTGGAGCTGCGGTGGGTGACGGCGGACGAGGACGTCCGGCGGATCGCCGCGATGGAGACCGTCGTCTGGGGCATCGAGTTCGACTGGCTGGCCGAGGAGTTGATCGCCCGCCTCGCCGCCGACCCCGAGGAGCTGCGGATCCTGGTCGCCGAGGCGGACGGGCAGGTGGTCTCCGCCGCCTGGATGGCGGTGCGGCCCGGTACCGAGTTCGCCGGCCTGTGGGGCGGCTCCACCCTGGCCGAGTGGCGCGGGCGGGGCATCTACCGGGCCCTGGTCGCCGCCCGGGCCACCGAGGCGGTCGCCCGCGGCGTCCGCTACCTCCAGGTGGACGCCTCCGCCGACAGCGCCCCGATCCTGCGGCGCCTGGGCATGCACGCGGTCACCACCACGACCCCGTACATCTGGACGCCCCCGACCGTCTGAGCGGTCCGCTCCACCCTCCGTCAGCACGGCTCCGTACGGGCCGCCGACCGGTCGATCACCGGCCTCGGCGGCCCGTTCCGCGTCATGGGCCCGTCTTGCGCTCCATCTAACCCTTACTCCATGATTGAACGGTTAGATCCGATCGCACCTCCGGAGACGCCATGAGCCAGGCCCGCCCACCGCTGCCCCCGTTCACCGCCGAGAGCGCCCGCGCCAAGGTCCAGGCCGCGGAGGACGCCTGGAACACCCGCGACCCGCGACGGGTCGCGCTCGCGTACACACCCGACTCGGTGTGGCGCAACCGCGACGAGTTCCTCACCGGCCGGGAGGAGATCGAGGCCTTCCTCACCCGCAAGTGGGAACGGGAACTCGACTACGCGCTGCGCAAGGAGCTGTGGTCGTGGACCGACGACCGGATCGCGGTCCGGTTCCGCTACGAGTGGCGCGACGCGACCGGCCAGTGGTGGCGCAGCTACGGCAACGAGCTGTGGGAGTTCGACGGGGACGGCCTGATGCGACGCCGTGAGGCCAGCATCAACGACCTGCGGATCGAGGCCGCCGAGCGCACCATCGACGGCCCGCGCCACCCCTGACCCGGGCCCGGTCCCGGCGGGAATCGTCGGACAGGCCCTAAGGTGGCCCGGACCCCGCAGGCAGGCCATCGGAGCGCCGCGCATGACCGACAGCTGGACGGCCGCCGCCGTACTGGGCGCGATCGTGCTGGTCGGCTCGTCGGTGCAGCGGATGGCCGGGATCGGCTTCGCCCTGGTGTCGGCGCCGGCCCTGGTGATGGTGCTGCCGCCGGCCGACGGGGTGGCCCTGTGCAACTGCGCGGCCGGGGTGATCAGCGCGATCGGCCTGGTCACCGCGTGGCGCCGGATCCGGCTGGGCGCGATGCTGCCGCTGGTACTGGCGGCCACGGCGACGGTGCCGCTGGGGGCGTGGGTGGCCGGACGGCTGCCGCCGCCGGTGCTGCTGGCGTCGATGGGCGTGCTGGTGAGCGCGGCCGTGCTGCTGGTGATGTGCGGCACCCGGGTGCCGGCGCTGCGCGGGCGGGGCGGGGCGTTCACCGCCGGGGCGGCCAGCGGCTTCATGAACGCCTCGGCCGGGGTCGGCGGTCCGGCGATCTCGCTGTACGCGGTGAACGCGGGCTGGACGGTCCGGGAGTTCGTGCCGAACGCACAGTTCTACGGCCTGCTGGTCAACCTGTTCTCGGTCGCCGTGAAGGGTCCGCCGCACCTGGCCGCCCCGGCGTGGCTGCTCTCCGGTGCCGGGATCGCGGCCGGCAGCGTGGTCGGCCGCTTCCTGGCGGCCCGCACCCCGGAGGGCCCGGCCCGCCGGATCGTGCTGCTGCTCGCCCTCGGCGGCGGCCTCGCCACCGCCCTCAAGGGCCTCTCCCAGTTCTGACACCCGCCGGTCCTCCGGCCGCGCGGACACCCGCCGACCTCCGGCCGCGAGGAGACCCGCGTCACATCGGCGCGGGGTGATGTCACACTCCGGCCCGCTGTGCTGCTCTCAGGTTGCAACCGCGACAGGAGGCGCACGATGACCGATCCCACCGGGGTGTACGTCGACCACCGGGAGCTGCTGTTCTCGATCGTCTACACCATGCTCGGCAGTGTCGCCGACACCGAGGACGTGCTGCAGGAGACCTGGCTGGCCTGGGCGGCCCGCACCGGCGATCCGGGGGCGGAGCCGGTCGACAGCCCGCGCGCGTACCTGGTGCGGGTCGCCGTCCACAAGGCGCTGGCCCGGCAGGCGGCGATGCTGCGCCGCCGGGAGACGTACATCGGCCCGTGGCTGCCCGAGCCGCTGGCCACCGCCCGGGAGGTGGAAGGACCGGAGCCGGCCGACGGGGCGGCGGCGGCGGAGCACGCCGAGTCGCTGTCGATGGCGCTGATGGTGGTGCTTGAGACGCTGACCCCGCTGGAGCGGGCGGTGTTCGTGCTGCACGAGGTGTTCGGCTACCCGCACACCGAGACCGCCCGGATCGTCGGCCGTTCCCCCGCCGCCGTCCGCCAGCTCGCCCACCGGGCCCGCGAGCACGTCCGGGCCCGACGTCCGCGCTTCCGGACCGATCCGCGGCAGCGCCGCGAGGTGACCGAGCGGTTCGCGGCTGCGGTGGCCGGCGGCGACCTGTCGGCGCTGCTGCGGCTGCTGGCACCGGACGTGACGCTGTGGGCGGACGGCGGCGGCAAGGCGACCGCGGCCGGACCGCGGCCGCTGCACGGCCGGGAGCGGGTCTCCCGGGCGCTGTTGCGCGGCCGGTTCACCGCGCCCGAGGGCCTGGAGGTCCGCTTCGCGTCGATCAACGGCGACCCCTCCGCGGTGCTGTACCGCGGCGAGGAGCCGTTCGCGGTGCTGGTGCTGGACCTGGCGCCCCGAGGCGGCGAGGTGGCCGGCATCTACTTCGTGACCAACCCCGACAAGCTCTCTCACCTGGTCCGCCCGGTCTGACCGGCGGGCCCTGTCCCTGGAGGACGCCATGCGCATCACCGTCATCGCGGCGACCGGAGGCATCGGCCGCGAGATCCTCAACCAGGCCCTGGCCGCCGGCCACGAGGTCACCGCCGCGGTCCGCGATCCGGGGGCCGTACCGGCGCCGGTCCGCACCGTCCGGGTCGACCTGGCGCGGCCCGACCGGGCGGCGCTGGAGGCGGCGGTCGACGGGGCCGACGCCGTGCTGTCCGGCCTCGGGGCCCGGACCGGGAGCGACATCGGGGTGGTGGTCCGCGGCACCCGGGCGGTCATCGAGGCGATGGACGCCACCGGTGCCCGGCGGCTGGTCGTGGTCAGCGCCGCGCCGATCGGCACCGTACCCTCGCCGCGCCGGCCGCACCCGCCGCGCCACGACCCGGGCGACGGCCCGCTGATCCGCTACCTGGCCGGGCCGCTGATCAAGACCGTGCTGCGCAAGCGGTACGCCGACCTGGCGCTGATGGAGGACGCGCTGGCCGCCAGCGGCCTGGACTGGACCTCCGTCCGGCCGCCCCGGCTGACCGACCGCCCGGTCACCGGCGACTACCGGACGGCGCTGGACCGCAACGTCCGGGGCGGTACGACGGTCTCCCGCGCCGACGTGGCGCACCTGATGCTCCGGGTGCTGGACCGGCCGGAGACCGTCGGCCACACCGTCGGCGTCGGCAACTGACCCGGCCAGACAGCGGCGCTCCCCCGCACCGGCCGGTGCGGGGGAGCGCCGGGGACCGCTCAGGCGCGGCCGGCCGCCTTCTGGGTGCGGCGGGCCAGGGAGTCGATGACCACCGCGGCCAGCAGCACCGCACCGGTGATCATGAACTGGATGGCGTTGCTCAGGCCCTCGATGTTCATGCCCGACTGGATCGAGCCGATCACCAGCGCGCCCAGCAGCGCCGACCAGGTGGAGCCGCGGCCGCCGAAGAGGCTGGTGCCGCCGATGACCGCCGCGGCGATGGCGTTCATCAGCAGGTTGCCGCCGCCGGAGGTCTGGCTGGCGGACTGGATCTGGGCCGCGAGGAAGAGACCGCCGACCGCCGCCATGGTGGAACAGATCATGAAGACGGTGATCCGGATGGTCGGCACGCTGATACCGGCCCGGCGGGCGCCCTCGATGTTGCCGCCCAGCGCGAAGATCTTCCGACCGTAGGCGGTGCGCCGCAGCATGTACTCGAGCACCACGATGAAGATCAGGAAGATCAGCAGGGCCAGCGGCAGGCCCTTGTACTGGTTGAGGGTGTACGCCGCCAGGAAGGCCACGATCGCCAGCAGGACGGTGCGCAGCACGATGTCGGCGAGCGGTCGGGACGGGATGCCGGCCGCCCTGCGGCGCTGGGCGTCGAAGAGGGAGGCGGCCAGGAACAGCGCCACCCCGAAGAAGGCGGCGCCGTACGCGGCGATCTGCTGTCCGTAGAAGGTGCTGTAGAGCTTGGAGACGACGTCCGTGCCGGGGAGGTTGACGGTGCCCTGGCTGCCGAGGATCTGCAGCATCAGGCCGTTCCAGCCGAGGTTGCCGGCCAGGGTGACCACGAAGGCCGGGACGCCGACCTTGGCGAAGAAGAAGCCCTGGATCAAGCCGACCACGGCGCCGCCGACGAGTGCGCAGAGCAGCGCGACCCCCTGGTTGACGCCGTGGGTGACGCTCAGGACCGCGTAGATGGCGGCGCACAGACCACTGACCGAGCCGACTGACAGGTCGATCTCGCCGAGCAGCAGCACGAACACCACGCCGATGGCGATCATGCCGGTGCCGACGATCTGCTGGGAGAGGTTGGAGAGGTTCTGGGCGGACAGGAAGCTGCTGTTCAGGCTGCCGAAGACGGCCCAGATCACGATCAGCGCCAGCACCACCGGCACCGAGCCGAGTTCGCCGCTGCTCAGGCGCCGCTTGAACTCGCCGAGGTAGCCCTTGACGCCCTCCTGCCGGACGATCAGCCGCGGGTCGACGGCCGGGGTCGCCTCCGCGGCCACCGGCACCGGCGCGTTGACGCCGCCCTTGGGCATGGTGTCCTCGGGCAGCGGGCGGTGGTGGCGTTCTTCGCCGCCGTTCGGGGTCTGGTCCGTCATTGCGGGCCCTCCGTGCCACGGGCCTGACGGCGGGTCACGGCGTTGTCCGTGGCGCCGGTGATGGCCGAGATGATCTGTTCCTGGTTGGTCGAACTCTTGTCGAACACCCCGTTGTTGCGGCCGAGGCGGAGCACCACGACGGTGTCCGCCACGGCCATCACATCGGCCATGTTGTGGCTGATCAGGATCACCCCGAGGCCCTGGTCGCGCAGTCGCTCGACCAGGTCCAGGACCTGCGCGGTCTGCTCGACGCCGAGGGCGGCGGTCGGCTCGTCGAGCATGACCACCTTGGGCGAGCCGATCAGCGCGCGGGCGATCGCCACCACCTGGCGCTGGCCGCCGGAGAGCGAGGCGATCGGGATGCGGACGCTCGGGATGCGGATCGAGAGCGTGTCCAGCAGCTCCCGGGAGCGCCTCTCCATGGCGACCTCGTCGAGGACCACGCCGAAGTGCCTGATCTCCCGGCCGAGGAAGAGGTTGCCGACCACGTCGAGGTTGTCGCAGAGCGCGAGGTCCTGGTAGACGGTCGCGATCCCCAGGTGCTGGGCGTCCTGCGGGCGGTGGATGGTCACCGCCCGCCCGCCCCACTCGATGTCGCCGTCGTCCGGCTGGTGGACGCCGGCGATCGACTTCACCAGCGTCGACTTGCCGGCGCCGTTGTCCCCGACCAGCGCCACCACCTCGCCCGCGTGGACCTCCATCTCCACGTCGGTCAGCGCCTGGACGGCGCCGAACCGCTTGGAGACGCCGCGGAGCGCGAGTACCGGCTCACCCGTCACCATGTGCAACTCCTCTCCCCGACCGGGTTCCTGTCGAGCGGTTGTTACTGGAGTCCGGCCGCGGCACAGGCGGAGGCGTAGTCCGGGGTGCAGATCTGGGGAACGGTGTAGAGGCCGTCGGCCACCACGGTGGTCTTGATGTTGTCCTTGGTGAGCACGGTCGGGGCGATCAGCAGGGAGGGCACGGTGGCGCCGCTGCCGTTCTTGGAGGTGGTCGGCGAGAGCGAGGGCTCCAGGTTCTGGCCCTGGGCGAAGCGCACCGCCATCGAGCCCGCGGCGTCGGCCTCCGGCTTGTACGGCTTGTAGATCGACATGGTCTGGGTGCCCGCCAGGATCCGCTGGACGGCGTCGAGCTGGGCGTCCTGGCCGGTCAGCGGGACGCTCAGGTTGGACGCCTTCAGCGCGGTGGCGATACCGGCGGCCATGCCGTCGTTGGCCGAGTAGACGCCGACCACGTTGGGCGCGCCGATCGCGGTGATGGCCGCGGCGGCCTCCTGGTTGGCGTTGTTCGGGTCCCAGTTGGGGGTGTCGTACTCCTTGCCGACCTTCAGCTTGCCGTCGATCGCGCTGTGCGCGCCGGCCTTGAACTCGGCCGCGTTGGGGTCGGTGGGCGAGCCGTTGATCATGATGATCTGGCCGCTGCCGGACTTGCCGCCGACGGCCGCCACCAGGGCCTGGCCCTGCAGCTCGCCGACCTTGTGGTTGTCGAACGACACGTACGCGTCGACCGGGCCCTGCGCCAGGCGGTCGTAGGCGACAACCTTGACGCCCGCGTCGTGCGCCTTCTGCACCGAGGACTGGATCGACTTGGCGTCGACCGCGTCCAGGATCAGCACCTTGTCGCCCTTGGTGAGGGCGGTGTCGACCTGGGTCTGCTGCGTGGTGGCGTCCTGGTTGGCGTTGTAGTAGTCGATCTGGGCGTCGGGGACCAGCGACTTGATCCGCGCCTCGATCAGCGGGCGGTCGAACTGCTCGTACCGCGTCGTCTTGGTCTCGGGCAGCAGCAGGCCGATCTTCACCGTCCCCGCCGCCGAGCCCGATGCCGAGGAACTGGTGGACTGTTTCGCGCTGCCGCACGAGGCGAGCGTCAGTCCGAGGGAGGCCACCGCGGTGGCCACGACGATTCGGCGAAGACCGATATTCATGAGGACGCCTCTCCAGGTTGTCTCCACCCCCCGCCACCGAGTGTGAGACGAGTGTGAGAACCGTCGCCCACCGTCACGAACCGGGTTGGTCCGAACGGGTAAGGAAATCCCCGAACCGGCCGAGCAGCGCGCCGATCCGGTCAGGAACTGACCTGATCACCGCCGGTCCGGCCGAAGGGTCGGGAGGCGCCCGCGGCGAGCAGGGCGTCGGCCGGCGCGGTGCGCGCGTAGAGCACCGACCGGCCCGCCCGGTGGGCGCTGACCAGGCCGGCGTCGCGCAGCGCCGTCAAGTGCTGGGAGGTGCCGGGCACCGAGATGCCGATCCGCCCGGCCAGCTCGGTGGTGGAGGCCGGGGTGTCCAGCTCGGTGAGCAGCAGGGTGCGGGCCCGGCCGAGCACGGCCGTGAGCGCGTCGGCGCCGGACGCCGGGCGGGGCTCCCAGAGGGCGCCGACCCCGCGGGCCCGGTAGGCGAGCTGCGGCGGGTCCGGTGGCGCCACCCGACTGGCCAGGCCGGGGCCCTTGAACGCCGAGGGGATCAGCACCAGCCCGGGGCCGGCCTCCTGCCGGCCGAGCTTCTGCCGGCGGACCAGCCGCAGCAGGTCCTCGTCCCACTGGAGCGAGGGGTGCAGGTCGTCGAGCAGCCGGCCCGCGCCGCGCTCGGCCGCCAGCCGGGCCCGGTGGAAGACGTCCGCGTCGAGCAGCGCCCGGATCCGCGACCAGTACGGCCCGAGCGCCAGCTCCCAGTACGCCTCGATCTCGGCCAGCACCCGGGGCAGGCGGCGCGGCGGGTCGGCGTGCAGCGAGCGGGCCCGCGGCCCCAGCCCGGCGCCGTGCCGGGCGAGGTGGTCGAGGTCCCGGCGGACCCGGTCGGCCGGGGTGGCGGCGATCGCCGCCAGCTCCTCGGCCAGGGTGGGCGCCGGTCCGGCCGGCGCCGGGTTGAGGAAGTCCGGGACGTACCCGGCGGCCGGGACGAGTTCGGCCAGCCAGCCCCGGTCCAGGCCGGCCGCCGCCAGTCGCGGGCGCACCTGTTCCAGCCAGCGGCGGTGGACCGGGTCGGCGGCGCCGGAGGCCAGCAGCCGCAGGCCGCCGCCGACCTGCCACATCGGCGACACCGCGAACCGCATCTGTGCCAGGTCGCGGACCGAGAACGCCAGTTCCCCCATGACGAGCCCCCGATTAAGCCAAGCCTTAATCAATGGTCGGCACCGTACCGCGGATCCGACCATTCCGGCATGACCTCAACGACCGTCACCGCCGCGGCCGCGGGCACCTGGACCCTCGGCGACCTGCGGATCAACCGGATCGGCTTCGGCACCATGCGGCTGCCGCAGACCGGCGCCGCCTTCGACCCCGACGCTCCCCCGCGCGACCCCGCGCAGGCGGTCGCCGTGCTGCGGCGCGCCGTCGAACTCGGCGTCGACCACCTCGACACGGCGGCCTTCTACTTCTCCCGGCTGCGCTCCGCCAACCAGTTGATCCACCGCGCCCTGGCGCCCTACCCCGACCACCTGGTGATCACCACCAAGGTCGGGCCGGGCCGCGACCCGTCCGGCCGGTGGATCCCGCACGCCACCCCGGGGCAGCTGCGCGGCCAGGTCGAGGAGAACCTGCGCCAGCTCGGCCGCGACCACCTCGACGTGGTCAACCTGCGCATCGTCGGCACCGACTCGGTCGCCGAACGGTTCGGCGCGCTGGCCGAACTCCGGCAGGCCGGGCTGATCCGCCACCTGGGCCTGTCCAACGTCCACCCGCACCAGCTGGCCGAGGCCCGCACCGTCGCGCCCGTGGTGTGCGTCCAGAACATGTACGGCCTGGGCGTGCGGCCGGAGTACGACGACTTCGTCGCCGACTGCGGGGAGCAGGGGGTGGCGTTCGTGCCGTTCTACTCGATCGCCGGCACCGGCCGCGAGGGCGGCGCCACCGGGCAGGAGGACCCGCAGGTGCTGGCCGTCGCCCGCGCGCACGGGGCGAGCCCGGCGCAGATCCGGCTGGCGTGGACCCTGCACCGCGGCGCCCACGTGCTGGCCATCCCCGGCACCGGCGACCCGGGGCACCTGACCGACAACGTGGCGGCCGGCGCGCTGCGCCTGTCCGCGGAGGAGCTGACGCTGCTGGAGACCGTCCACCGGCGGTCGGCCTGACGGCGGTTGCGCCTTGGCGGCCCGGGCCGTGCGTCAGGCGGGGGTGATCCGGCCGTGGACCAGCCGGACCAGGGCGGCGTGCACGTCGTCGAGGCTGCGCTCCGGCTGGAAGGCCAGCCAGTCCAGGGCGACGACCAGCACCATGCCGTGCAGCGCGGCGGCGGTGAGCTGGGTGTCCAGGTCGGCGGAGAGCTCGCCCCGGCGGACCGCCTCGTCCAGGATCTCCACCACCACGGCAACCGCGCTGTCCCGCATCAGGCGGAGCGTCTCGTGCCAGGACCGGTTGGTCCGCCAGGTCTCGGCGACGATGAGCTGGGCAAACGCCGGGTAGGCGGCGATGAACTCCAGCCCGGCCCGGATCATCGCGTCCAGGCCCTCGATCGGCGGACGGTCCGCGGCGGCTCTCCGCAGCGAGTCGGTGAGCAGCTCGGTGCCGTGCCGCAGCAGGCCCTCGAACAGCTCGGTCTTGCTGGCGAAGTTGTAGTAGACGGTGCCCTTGGCCACCTGCGCGCGCTCGGCGATCTCCTCGACCGTGGTGGCGGAGAAGCCCTGCTCGGCGATGAGGGTGACGGCGGCCTCGTACAGCTTCTGCCGGGTCGCGCGGCGGCGGTCGCTCATGGTGCATCCCAGGGTGGTGGAGGTGGGGCCGGGCGCGCGGATCGTACCGCGCGCCCGGCGGGGGTCAGAGCGACAGCTCGGGGTGCAGACGCGACATCGACCACATCTGCTTGCCGCGGGCGGTGAGCACGGTCAGCGCCAGCGAGCCGAGCCAGTACGCGGCGAGCACCGCGCAGCCCTGCCAGACGATCGCCGTGTCGCCGCCGCTGATCAGGCGGCGCAGGCCCGCGATGACGTAGGTCATCGGCAGGAACGGGCTGATCGCGCGGAAGAACAGCGGGCTGGTCTCGATCGGGTAGGTGCCGCCGGCCGAGGTGAGCTGGAGCATCAGCAGGGCCAGCGCGAGCAGGCGTCCGGCCGGGCCGAACCGGGCGCTGATCCACTGCATCAGGGCGGTGAAGGCGAGCACGGTGAGGGCGAGGTAGCCGATCACCCCGGCGGTGCGGACCATCTCCAGGCCGATCGCCCAGTGCAGCACCGCCAGCAGCAGGCCGGCCTGTGCGAGGCTGACCGCGGCGGCGGGCAGCCAGCCGGCCAGCGCGACCCGCCAGGCGGGGGCGTTGGCCGCGAGGCCGCGCGGGCTGAGCGGGCGCAGCAGCATGAAGGCGACCATCGCGCCGACCCACAGGGCGAGCGGGACGAAGTACGGCGCGAAGCCGGTGCCGTAGTTGGGCGCCTTGTTGAGCTCCTGCTTGGCCAGCTCGATCGGGTCGCTCATGGCGACGGTGCGGGCCTTGCGCTGGTCCTCGGTCCAGGCCGGGATCTGGCCCGCGCCCTCGTGCAGGCGGGAGGCCAGTTCGCGGCTGCCGTCGGTGAGTTGGCCGAGGCCGTCGTCGAGCTTGCGGGCTCCGTCGGTGAGGCCGCCGAGGCCGTCGGCGAGTCGGCCGTTGCCGTCGGCGACCCGGCCGAGGCCGGCGTCCAGGGTGCGGGCGCCGCTGGACAGCTGGTAGAGGCCGCCGGAGAGGCTGTGGGCGCCGTCGTCGAGCCGGCCGAGGCCGCTGTCGAGGGTGCGGATGCCGGTGAGGGCCTGCGCGGTGCCCTGCTTGAGCCGGGCGGCGCCGTCGGCGAGTTGGTGGGCGCCGGCGTCCAGCTGACGGATCTTCGCCACACTGGCGTCGAAGGAGTCGGCGAGGCCCGGCTGGGCCAGCTGACGGGCGAGCTGCTCGACGGTGGCGGCGTCCGCGGCCCAGCCGTCGAGCTTGGGGACGTTCTCCTGGACCACGGCGTCGAGCTGCTCGGCACTGGCGAGCAGGCGGTGCCCGAGCGCGACCAGTTGGGCGTCGAGGCGGCACTGCGCGGTGTCGGCGGACACGGCGGGGCAGCGCTCGGCGTAGGCGGCGTCGACGGCGGCGGAGACGGAGCGGGCGTCGGCGAGGATCTTCGCGCTGCGGCCCGGCAGGTCCTTCAGGCCGGTGGACACGTCGTGGGCGGCCTTGGCGGCGGCCTCGGCGGCGGTCTGGATCTGCTGCGGGTAGGTGTGCAGCAGCGGCGAGATCTTCGCGGCGTCCGGGCCGATCCGGTCGGTGAGCTGCCGGGTGCCGTCGGCCACCTGGGCGGCGCCGTCGGAGAGCTGGGCGAGGCTGTCGTCGATCCGGGCGAGGCCGGCGCTGAGTTCGCCGCTGCCCTGCTTGGCCTGGTCGAGGCCGGCGGCCAGCTGTCCGGCCGCGCCACCGGCGGTGCTGCTGCCGTCGGCGAGCCGGGCCGCGCCCTGCTCGGCGGCGGCGGAACCCCGGGCGAGCTGCCCGGCCGCGTCCTGGGCGTTGCGGCTGCCGTCGGCGAGGGCGGCCGCGCCCTGGCCGGCCTGGGCCGCGCCGTTGCCGAGCTGGTCGGCGCCGGCGGCGGCCTGCCCGGTCTTGTCGTGCAGGTCGGCGAAGCCGATGAAGATCCGGTCGTAGAACCCGGCGGAGGCCTTCGCCGAGGCCGCGGCCCGGACCTGGGTGAGGACCGAGCGGGAGATCGAGCCGACCAGGTAGTTGTTGGAGTCGTTGGTCTCCACCTTGAGCGAACCGCGCTCCGGGTGGTCGCTGTTGCTGCCGACGATGTTGGCGCTGAAGTCCTCGGGGATGGTCAGCGACAGGTAGTAGCGGCCGGACGCGACGCCCTTGGCGGCCTCGTCCGCGCTGGTCACCTGCCAGCCGAAGGTCTTGCTCTCCTTCAGCGACTCGACCAGGTCGTGCCCGGCGTCGACCTTGGTCCCGTCCGCGGTGACCGCGCGGTCCTGGTTGACCAGGGCCACCGGCAGCTTGTCGAGCTTGCCGTACGGGTCCCAGAAGGACTTGAGGTAGAGCGCGCCATACAGCAGCGGCACCAGCAGCAGCGCGACCACCGCGGCGCGGGGCAGCCGCCCGCGGGTGAAACGGCGCAGCTCCAGCCCGGCGAGGCTAAACGCGCGCATCGGCCAGCCCCTCGACGCTCTGCGGGTCCCCCTGGCCGAACATGTGGACCGTCTGGTGGGCGAAGGAGCGGGCGGCGTGGCCGGCGTCGGTGGTGGAGGCGAGCACGGTGACGCCCGAGTCGGCGACCTGGCGCAGCAGCTGCCAGGCGGTCAGCCGGTCGGTGGTGTGCAGGCGTTCGTCGACGTCGTCCACGCAGACCAGCCGCGGCTTGCCGAGCATCGCCAGCGCGACGCCGAGCCGGAACCGGTCCAGGTGGTTCAGCTCCCCGGCCGGGGTGCGCATGCCGGAGCGCAGCCGCTCGACCACCAGACCGGTGGCGGCGAGCGCGGCGTGGGCCCGGGCGAAGGACTCGCGGCGGGCCGGCAGGCCGATGCCGACCAGCGGGGCGTGCAGCTGCTCCTGCTCGCGCAGGTGGGCGCTGACGCTCAGCGCGTCGTCCAGGTCGTTGACCCCGGCCATCGGGCCGAGTGCGGCGATGGTGCGCACCTGCGCGGCGGCGGCCGGCAGCGGCAGGCCGTCCACCTCGGCGGTGCCGGCGGTGGGACGCATCCGCCCGGCGAGCGTGAGCAGCAGGGAGGTCCGCCCGGAGCCGGCCGGGCCCTCGATGGCGACCAGGCTGCCCGGCTCGGTGCGGAAGCCGATGTCGCGGTACACCCACCCGCGGGCGCCGCCCAGTGACAGCCCTGCCGCCGTGACGGCCGCTCCGCCTCGCCGCTCGATCATGATGGACCCTCCCGTTTTTGAACTGACCAGTCAGTTCAAATATAGGCCCGCGCCGAAGCGGGTCCGGCCGTCCTGGCACTCGACGGGGTGTGAGATGCCTTACGGCGCCCGGCCAGAACCGGCGAAGGCTCACCTGTCCGGCCTTCCGCGCTGGCGGCGGGCGCGGCCCGTTGCTTGGGTTGTCACCTGTGGACCAGCACCCGCGGGCCGACCGCACCGACTTCCCGCCGCCCGGCCTCCCGATCGCCACCGCCATCACCGCCGAGGACGGCGCGGGGGCACCGTTCCCGCCGCCGACCGTGCTCGACCCCGACGTACGGCACGGCTGCTACCTGGTGACGATCCGTCCGCGCGACAGCCGGTTCCTGGTCGTCGGCACCCTGCGGATCGACCGGGCGGCACCCGACGCCGGGCCGGACGGACTGATCGTCAGCGGCGACCTCTACCGCCGGCCGCTGTCCGTAGTGACGGGCGACCCTGCCGCGGGCGGCGCGTCCGGCACCTCCCCGGCGGCCGCGGCGAGCCGCGCGGAGCCGCCCGAACCGCCGCTCCCCCCGAGCCCGGGCATCCCGGTCTTCCCGCGCGGCCGCTACCGCTCGTACCTCAAGGGCACCCGGCTCGCGGTGTCACGGCCGGCCGCACCCGGCGGACGCCGCCACGTCACCCTCGACCTCGACGAGTTCGACTACACCCAGCCCGTCGGGGACGCCTTCAAGGGCACCTTCCCCACCTCGCGCAGCCGCGCCCTGCGGCTCTTCCTCCACCAGGTCCCGACCGGCTCACCCGCCGAGCCCGGCCCGCGGTTCGAGGGCCGCGTCCTGGACGGCGACACCGACCGGGGGTCCGTCACGCTCACCCGGGTGTCCGGCTTCCTGCGCCGCGCCGTCCTGGAGATCGACACCCTCCAGGGCGCCGTCGCACCCCGGCCGGTCCCCGACCCGACCGGCACCGGGACCGAGTGGTTCGACACCGTCTACGCGACCGCCGGGTGGGAGCTGACCGTCGACCACGCCGAGTCCCAGGTCGACGTCCCCGTCCCACCGGGCATCGACGCCCACGCCTGCTGGCGGCGCACCGACCTGCACGCCCTGATGGCGAGCGTGCGCAAGGCCGGCACCGACCTGGACGCCGAGTGGCGCACCCACCTCGTCGTCGTCCCCGCCACGATGGGCTGCGAGCGTGGGGTGATGTACGACATCGCGTTCGGCGCCCCGCGCGAAGGGGCGGCGACCTTCAGCGACGACGGCTACCGCAGCGACGGCGCCCCCGTCTACGGGACGGCGGAGGACCGGCGCCAGCGCGACGTCCCCCGCGCCTACCTCCGCTCGGCGCTCCACGAGGTGACCCACGCCTTCAACCAGATCCACCAGAACATCGAGACGGTGGCCGACAACTCGATCATGAGCACCACCCCGGACGTCGCCAAGGTCCTGGCCAAGGCCGCTGCGGCCGGCGCCGGTGCTTTCCCCGACGGGATCGCCCTCGGCTTCAACCCCACCGTCCGCAACCACCTGGCCCACATGCCCGACCCCGTGGTGCGCCCCGGCGGCTGGCCGTTCGAGGCCTGGTACCGGGCCGGCGCGCCGCAGGCCGCCGACCGCGAAACCTTCCGCCCGGATGAACTGCGCCTCGACGTCACCGCCGAGGCGGAGCGGGTACCGCTCGGCGCGCCCGTCACCGTCGCCTGGACGCTGACCAACACCTCCGACACGGCGCTGCCGGTCCCCACCGACCTCCGCCCGGAGGCACTGTTCGCCACCCTGTCCGATGTCGACGGCAGCGGCCGGGAACGGCCGATCCGCCCCACCGTCATCAGCTGCGACAACGCCTCGCTCGCCCCGCTCGCCCCCGGCGCCTCGCTCCGGGCCGAGCACCGGGTGTTCTGGAGCTCCGACGGCTTCGCCCTCGAACGCCCCGGCCGCCACACCCTCACCGTGACCCTCGCATGGTCGGCCGACGGCGTACCGGTCGCGGTGACCGGCAGCTGCGACCTCTGGGTCGACCGGCCCGTCTCGGACGCCGAGAACCGCGACGCCGCGCTGGTCCTCCACCCCGACGTCGGCCGCTGGGTCGCCCTCGGCGGCGGCGCCCACCACCTGCCCGAGGCCGCCGCCCGACTGCGCGCCCTGGCCGGCCCTGCTGTCATCGGCGGCCCGGCTGTCATCGGCGGCCCGGCTGTCATCGGCGGCCCTGCCCTCCTCGGCGGCCCGGCCGTCCTCGGCCCGGCTGCCGTCGAGGCGGCCGACGTCGGCCCGCCCTCGCGGGTGGCGGAGGCCTTCCGCCGGCTCGGGCTGCTGCCCGACGACGGCTGAAGGCCTGCACCATGGCTACGCCCGGTCGGCGCCGCCCTCTTCGGCGCGGCCCTCCTCCGCGAGCGCCTTGATGCCGCCGAGCGTCGCCTCGATGCCGGCCCGCAGCTCCTTCAGCCGCGTGGCCACCACCTGCTCCTCCCGCTCCGGCATCCGGTCGATCCACGGGCTCACCCCGGAGCGGCCAGGACCGATCTGCACCGACTGCCGCAGCCGGGTGCCGCCGTCCTCGGGCTCCACCTCGAACCGCCAGGCGGCCAGCCGGTGCGCCGGATCCTCGGTCGCCTCCCCGAACAGGCCGTCCACGTCCATCACCGCCCAGCCGAGGACCCGCCCGGCCTCCAGCTCGACCACCTGCGACAGCGTCCGCCACTCACCGCCCACCGGATGCCGGTTGTACCCCTCGAACCGTGCCCCCAGCGCCGGCCGGTCGGCCCCGCCCACCCACTCCACCCGCTGCAACTCCGGGCTCAGCCGGGCCGGCAGCCCGATGTCGGCCACCAACTCCCACACCCGCTCCACCGGAGCCTCGACCCGGATCTCGCACTGGACCACCGGTCCGTCGGAGTAACGCACGCCATTCCCCCTTCGCGGTACAAACCAAGGTGCGAACCCAGTCTCCCCGACGGCCCGTCGGCAACCGCGGGCGACCCGACCGCCCCACCGACGCAGCCACAGGCGCTGAGAGAAATGAGCCCGTACGTGCCCACCGCACCGGTCATCCGCAGCGACGTCCCCGGCTCCTTCGCCCGGAGCGTGTTCCACGAACGCCACCCCGAACTCGTCCGGCAGGTGCTCGACGCCCTGCCGTACGGACCGGCCGAACGGGCGGCGGTGCAGCGGCTGCTCGCCGAGAGCGTCACCGGCGTCCTCGAACCGCCGGCCGAGGACGCCCACGACCGGGCCCAGTGGCTGGCCTGGGGCGAGGGCCTGTGGGGCCGACCGTGGGGCGAGGCGCCGTTCCTGTGGGCGGAGAGCTGGTTCTACCACCGGCTGCTGGACGCCATCGGATACTTCCGGCCCGGCACCTGGCAGGGCATCGACCCGTTCGCCCCGTTCAAGAACGCCGAGCTGGCCGGGGCGGCGGTGGACGACGAACTGGCCGCCCTGAGCGACCTCGACGACCTGGCGCCCGCCCGCCGCGACGCGGCCCTGCTCTCGTCCGCGCTCTGGGGCAACCGCGCCGACCTCAGCTTCGCGATGACCTCGGAGGAGGGCGGGTCGACCGACTCCGACCTGCTCGCCGACGACAGCCCACTCCTGTGGGCCGAACTCGACCGCACCAGGGGCGGACGGATCTGCGTCCTCGCGGACAACGCGGCCCGGGAACTGCTGCCCGACCTGGTCCTGATCGACCACCTCCTCACCCGCGGCTCCGCCACCCAGGTCGACCTCTACGTCAAGCCCCGGCCGTACTTCGTCTCCGACGCGACGACGGCCGACGTCCTCGCCACCGTCGAACGCCTCCGCAGCGCACCCACGGACGCCGCCGCGGCAATCGGCAGGCGCCTGTGGCACGCCCTCGGCAGCGGCGAACTCACCGTCCGCACACACCCGTTCTTCTGCGCGCCACTGCCGTTCCACGACCTGCCCGCCGACCTCCGGGCCGAGTTCACCGGCGCCACCCTGACCGTCCTCAAGGGCGACCTCAACTACCGCCGCCTGGTCGGCGACCGGCTGTGGCCGCCGACCACCCCCTTCGCCGACGCCGCCCGCCACTTCCCGTCGTCCGTCGCCGCTCTGCGCACCCTCAAGTCCGACGTGATCACCGGCCTCTCCCCCACCACCGTCGCCCGCCTCGACCGCACCCACACCCCCTGGCGCACCACCGGCCGCCACGCCGTCATCCAGGTCGCCCTCCGCAACTAGGCTCCTCGAAGCGCCGGTTCCCCGCAGTCCGTCGTCATCGGAAACGACACGTGGACGCTCGTGACCCCCTATCACCACCCGCGCGGATAACCCGTTCAGTTGTTCGTACGTGTGCACTAGCATTCCCCGCGCCCGCCGAGCGGCGTTCGACCGGAACCAGGCCGGCGGAGACCTCAAGGGGAACCACGTGAACAGAACCTCGGCCGCACGCATCCGTGCGGCCCTCGCCCCGGTCGCCGCGGCCGGCCTCGCGCTGCTCGTCGTCGCCACGCCCGCGCACGCGACCGGCGGTACCCCGACGACACCGACCGACCTGTACAACGAGTACCAGGCGTGCTCCACCGACCAGGCCAAGCCGCTGTACGTCGCGGGGCGCGACGGTCTTGTCGTGGAGGGCATCCCGGGCCACACCGATGCCGGCGTCCGCTGGGTCACCGAGCAGTTCCGGGCCTGGCCGCTCTCCGACCCGTCGCAGGTCATCACCGGCGAGCGGGGGTACGCCTCCGTGGGCAACGAGGCGGCGACCACCCTGGGCGGACTCAACGCCCCGCTGCTCAACGGTGAGACCTACGCCTGGCAGGCGCGGACCGTGGACGCGGACAGCGGTGCCGCCTCCGACTGGTCGGCGTCGTGCTACGTGACCACGGACGACACCTTCCCGAGCGCGGCGCCGACCGTCAGCTCGTCCAACTACCCGGAGGGGCAGCAGAACCAGGGCGGCGCCCCGATCAAGCTCACCTTCGGCGCCAACGGTGTGAGCGACGTCGCCGGCTACGAGTTCACCTGGTTCGGCACCTTCCCGGTCGGCGGGGTCTCGTCGGTCGGGGAGCACGGCATCCCCGAGTACCACGACCCGTACGTCACCAGCCCGAACTACTTCGCCCGGGCGGACTCGCTCGGCGGCTCGGCCACGGTGAACCTGATCCCGCCGAACGACAGCGGGTACCTGGTGCTGCGAGTGGCCAGCCTGGACCGGGCGTTCAACATGTCCCAGCCCACGACCTACTACATCTCGGTCAAGCCGGACGCGCCGACGGTCACCAAGGTCTCCAACTCGCCGCAGTACGGCAAGGACGCGACCTTCAAGCTCACCCCCGACCCGGGCCTCCAGGCGGCGAGCCCCGTGGTCAGCTACACCGTCAAGCACCTCGGGCAGAGCCAGTCGGAGACCACCGTCAAGGCGTCCGCGAGCGGCATCGCCGAGCTGAAGGTCACGCTGGACGACCCGTACAGCGACATCCTGCTCGTCACCTCCACCAGCGCGAACGGCTGGGTGAGCCAGCAGCAGTGGTGGAGCACCGGCGGCGACACCTCTCCGACCGTGACCTCGGACGTCTACCCGGAGAACGGCTCGGGCGGCGGCGCGGGCGTGCCCGGCACCTTCACCTTCACCCCGAAGATCAAGGGCGCGGTCAGCTACACCTACTCCATCAACTGGGGCGAGGGCACCACCGTGAAGGCCGGCCCCCACGGCGAGGCGCAGATCTCCTGGACCCCGACCGACAGCGGCTGGTACGCCCTGGAGGTCTACGGCACCACCAAGGACGGGGCCCAGACGGCTCCGGCCGACTACTTCTTCGTCGTCAACTGACCCGTCACGGGTCCCGAGGGGCGCAGGCCACCACCTGCGCCCCTCCGGCACACCGGGGATGCCGTCCCGGAAATGCAAAAGCCGCAGGTCAGTGACCTGCGGCTTTGCGCTGGAGCGGGCGACGAGAATCGAACTCGCGCTCTAAGCTTGGGAAGCTCATGTTCTACCATTAAACTACGCCCGCATCTGACGGGAAGTCAGGGACTGCCCGATCAAGCTCCACTGTACCCCATCGCTCCAGGTGCCGTGAGCGTCGTGGGAGCGGCGGCGAGCCGTCGGGCGCGATGTCCGGAAGATCCCCTAATGTGACGCTGCCGCCTGGGCGCAGGCCGCAGGAGAGTGTGAGGGAAGGGGATCGATGGAGCAGCGCACCGTCGTTCGTTGTGCCGAGGGGCACGTGTTCAGCACCGCGACGTTTCCGATGCAGAACCTGCTGGAGGGCCGGCTCGGTCCGGGCCGGTTGATCCGGTGTCCGCAGTGCGGACGGCTGCGGAGCTCGGTGCCGGCCGACCCGGCGCAGCTGTCGGGGGCGCAACTGGCCCGTGCGCTGCGGCTGGAGGCCGTCGAGTCGCTGGCCTGAGGCCCGGCCCGGGGGCGGGACACGGTGGGAGCGTCGTCCGGCGGGCCGGTCGCGATTGGGCGGCGGCCCGCCGGTGCACGTAACCTCGGGGGCGTGCTGCTCTCTGACAAGGACATTCGAACCGAGATCGACAAGGAGCGGGTCGTCATCGACCCGTTCGACCCGGCCATGGTCCAGCCGTCGAGCATCGACGTCCGGCTGGACCGGTTCTTCCGGGTGTTCGAGAACCACCGCTACCCGTTCATCGACCCCTCCGAGGAGCAGCCGGACCTGACCCGGCTGGTGGAGCCGGAGGGCGACGAGCCGTTCATCCTGCACCCGGGCGAGTTCGTGCTGGCGTCCACCTACGAGGTGATCACGCTGCCGGACGATGTGGCCGCGCGCCTGGAGGGCAAGTCCAGCCTGGGCCGGCTCGGCCTGCTGACGCACTCCACTGCCGGTTTCATCGACCCGGGCTTCAGCGGTCACGTGACCCTGGAGCTGTCGAACGTCGCCACGCTGCCGATCAAGCTCTACCCGGGCATGAAGATCGGCCAGCTGTGCCTGTTCCGGCTCAGCTCGCCCGCCGAGCACCCGTACGGCTCCGAGCGGTACGGCTCGCGCTACCAGGGGCAGCGCGGTCCGACGGCGTCCCGCTCGTTCCTGAACTTCCACCGCACCGACGTCTGAGAGACGGCGCAGCGCACCGAAGGCGGCCGGCCACCCCACTGCGGGGTGCCGGCCGCGTTCGTCGTTCGGGGCGCCTTCGTCGTTCCGGGCGCGTCAGTCGGCCCGGTCGCCGGGGGGCGTCAGGCGCGCTTGGGGCGGGTGATCGCGACCAGTTCGCTGCCGTCCTCGGAGAGGCGCAACTCGGTGCGCAGCTCGGCGAGTTCGCCCAGGTGGTGGAGGTGGGTGCCGCCGCAGAAGATCTCGGCGGCACCGGCCGGCAGCTCGCAGTGCCAGCGGCGGCGGGCGGTGAGCTCCGGGCCGGGCACCTCGATCCGGACCGGGGCGTCGGCGGTGACCCAGGCGGCGAGCTGGGCGTTGACCGCGTCGGTGAGGGCGGGCAGGGCGTCGGCGAGGGACGGCAGCTCGTCGGCCGCCTCGGCGGTGAAGCCCTTCTTGCGGAGCGACTTGCCGAGCCGGTAGGTGTCGGTGCTGGCCTCTGTGTCCATGACCGAGGAGGCCATCGCGAGGCTGTCGAAGTCCGGGTTGCCGAAGGCGTCGGCGCGGCCCGGGTCCTTGCGCCAGCGGGGGGCGAGCGCGGCGTTCAGGGCGAGGGCCAGCAGGTGGCAACCGGTGTGCGAGGCGGAGAGCAGGGCGCGGCGCTCGGCGTCGACGGACAGCTCGGCGGCCTTGCCGACCACCTCGTCGGGGATGGTCTCCACGACGTGGAGGACCAGCCAGGACCACTCCTCGTCGCCGCGGCGGACCGGGATGTCGGCACCGACGTGCAGGCCGTCCCCGGCGGGGCCCTCCGCGCCGGTCACGCAGTCGACGACGGGGTACTCCACGCCGTCCACGGTGAGGACGCCGAGGTCGGCGGGCTGGTCCGGCCAGGTGTGGTCGAGCGGGTGGAACGGGGTGGCCTCGGTGACCACGGCCCGGCGGCCGTCGGCGAGCGGGTGGACGGCGAGGATCGGCGACGTACCGGTCACCGCGCCGGCCGGGAAGCTGACGTGGGTGGTGGGGAGGGGCATGCGCTGGCTCCGGGACACGTGGTTGAGGGCGGGGTCGAACACCCCAGCCTACAAAATCCCACCATCCGGACAGCGGATGCCCGGAAACCAGGAGCCTGCGGCCGGATCAGCCCAGGGTGGGGAGCTTGATCAGGACGAGCAGGGCCAGCAGCTGCACCGACGCCGCCCCCAGCGCCTTGCCCCAGGGCAGGTCGTGGATCCGGCGGACCATGGTGGTCAGGAGGGCGCCGCAGACCAGCCAGGTCGCCCAGCCGACGATCTGGACCACCGTGTTGGACGCGGGCAGGAAGAGGGCGAGCAGCAGGCGCGGGGCGTCCGTGGTCCAGCTGATCAGGATCGCGAGGCCGACCGTGGACTGCCAGGGCCCGTCGCCGCCGAGCTGGCGGGCCAGGCCGTGGGTGACGGCGCCGAGCATGGCGCCGGCCACACTGAAGGTGATCGCGGCGGCCACGATGGCCCAGAGGGCGACCGAGAAGGTGGAGTCGACGACGTCGTTGCGGGTGCTGCCCATGCCGAAGACGGCGAGCACGCCGTAGAGCAGCGAGACGCAGAGCGCGGGCAGCCAGACCTGGTGGTCGCGCATCCGGTCGAAGGTCCGGGAGGGCTCGCGGTACATGCCGGCCAGCAGGGCCCGCCAGGGCAGCCGGGGGCCGCTCTGGTGCGGCGCGGACTGTCCGCCGGCCCGGTAGGTGGCGACGTTGTCCTCGCCCGGGTAGCCGCCGTCGTACCCGCCCTGGCCGCCGTACCCGCCCTGAGCGTCGTACCCGTCCTGGCCGTCGTAGCCGCCCTGCTGGTAGGCGCCCTGGTCGTAGCCGCCGGGGCCGTACCCGTCGGGCCCATAGCCGCCCTCGGGGCCGTAGCCGCCCTGGTCGTAGCCCTCGGGGCCGGGGGAGCCCGGGTAGCCGCCCTGCGGCCGGCCGTAGGGGTCCTGCGGCCCGTACGGCTCCTGGCCGACGGCGAAGGCGCGGGTGTGGCCCGGCTGGTCGCCGGGGCCGCCGGTGGGCACGCCTGGGATCGGCGCGGTGAAGTACTCGGGCTGCCCCGTCGGACCGCCGTGCTGCGGTGCGGGACCGCCGGACGCCGCCCAGCTCTGCCGGGGGTCGGCGCCCTGCCCGTTGTCGTGTCGATTGCCAGCCACGCTTCGACGGTACCCGCTGGCGCTGACCGCCCGTCGGTTGATCATGGGCCCGCAGCCGGTTTGCAGCCGTCCTGTGACGGTCCCGGCGGGCGCCGCCGACCGCTGTGGTCTGCGGACCCCGCCGCTGGGCGGGGGTCCGCGGAGGCCGTCGAGGGGCCGTACGCCCACCGGTGCGACCGGACGGCCCCCACCTGAGGAGCCGAACCAGCCGGAGAGCCGAACTAGCTGGAGACCCGGATGCCGGGCCCGTGGACCGTCGCGGCCGCGCTGGCGCCGGCGGGGCAGCCGCCGGGGCCGGCGGTCAGCCGGACGGCGCCGATCGGCAGCAGGGTGCCGCAGGCGATCCGCAGGCCGGGCGGCAGCTCGTTGTCGGGCTCCAGGACGGCGCCGTCGCCGATCACCGCGCCGTTCAGCGAGCAGCGCTCGCCGATCACCGAGAAGGCGCCGACGATCGAGTCCTTGATGTACGCGTCGGGGCCGATCTCGGCGCCGGGCAGGATCACGCTGCCCTCGACGATCGCACCGGCCCCCACGACGGCGTCCTCGGAGACGACGGTGCCGGAGGAGAGGACCGCGGAGCGGTCGACCTGGGCGCCGGGCAGCAGCAGGGCCTCGCCGGTCGGGCCGGGGACGGCCGGGGAGTCGACCTTGCCGAGCACCAGGTCGGCGGAGCCGCGGACGAAGGCGCCGGGGGTGCCGAGGTCGAGCCAGTACGAGGTGTCGACGACACCGCGCAGCAGTGCGCCGCTGGCCAGCAGCTCGGGGAAGGTCTCGCGCTCGACGGACACCTCGCGGCCGGCCGGGATCCGGTCGATCACCGAGCGGGTGAAGACGTAGCAGCCGGCGTTGATCTGGTCGGTGACGATCTGCTCGGGCGTCTCCGGCTTCTCCAGGAACTCCAGCACCCGGCCACTGTCGTCGGTGGGCACCAGGCCGAAGGCGCGGGGGTCCTCGACCCGGGTGAGGTGCAGGGTGACGTCGGCGCCGGTGGCGACGTGGCTGTCGCGCAGGGCGGCGATGTCGACGCCGGAGAGGATGTCGCCGTTGAAGACCAGGACCGGCTCGTCGGGGCCGCAGGTCAGGCCGGAGGCGGCGTTGCGGATGGCGCCGCCGGTGCCGAGCGGCTCCTTCTCGGTGAGGTAGACCAGCTCGATGCCGTACGGGCTGCCGTCCTGGAAGTGGTCCTCGAAGACCTCGGCCAGGTACGAGGTGGCCAGCACCACCCGGGTGACGCCAGCCGCGGCGGCGCGGGCCAGCTGGTGGGCGATGAACGGGACTCCCGCGACCGGCAGCATCGGCTTGGGCGTGTGGGTGGTCAGCGGGCGCAGCCTGGTGCCCTTGCCACCGACCAGCATGATCGCCTCGGGCATGGTGTACGTCTCCCCTGTGCTGCGGTGCCGGCGGGTGGCCCCTGGTCGGCGGCCTCCCCGCGGTGTCGGCGGACCCGCAGGTCGCGCGTCCGGCGCCTACTCTATTTCCCCCCGGTACGCACCCCGGTCAGCCGGGGGTGGAGGTGCGTCGTCCGGTCGCGGGATCCGGGTGCGGTCCGGCAGGCGGCCAGGGGTCAGGGCAGCAGCCAGGAGTGGGCGGCGGGGGTGCCGGCCGAGGCGCCGCCGCTGGCCTGCAGCTGGGAGACGGAGCCGGCCGGGAGGGCCTGGTTCCAGATCTGCACGTCGGCGATCGAGCCGTCCCAGTAGTCCGTCCAGGTGCCCTTGTACTTGGTGCGGCCGATCTGGGTCGGACCGTTGGTCTGCCAGATCCCGGGGATCGAAGTGGTCTGCTGCAGAACGCCGTTGACGTACAGGGAGATTTTCTTGGCGGTGGCGTCGTACACGCCGGTGAGCAGCAGCCACTGGCCGGTGGTGGCGGGGGCGGTGGAGAAGGCCTGGCGGACGTTGTGGTCGTCGTTGCCGGCGGCGCTCTGGATTTTGAAGACCCACTGGTTGTGGGTGTCCCAGTAGTCGCGGCCGAGGTAGAAGGAGTAGTAGCCCTCGCTGCCCTGGGTGATGATCGCCCGGCCGCCGCTCGGGGCGTTGTTGCGGACCACGGCGGAGACGGTGAAGGACTTGCTGGTGTCGACCAGCGGCCCGGGGCTCTGCGCGTAGCCGTCGCCGTTGGCGGCGCGGGTGATCAGGGTGGGGCCGGTGTGGCCGTCGGTGGGGCCCACGGCGGCGCCGTTGGCCAGGGTGAGGCCGGGCAGGCCGGGGGCGGGCTGGGCGCCGGCGCCCGGGGTGGCGGACGAGCCGGGCTTGCCGGCGGTGGGCTTGCCGGAGGCCGAGGCGTCGGGCGTCCCGGTGGGCGAGGCCGAGGGCGAGCCGGAGGCGGACGCGGACGCCGCGGGGCTCGCCGCGCCGGGGTCGGGGGTGGCCGGGCCGTCCGGGTTGGCGGACCGGTCGACCGAGGGGCCGGCGACGGGCTTGCCGTGGTCCGGGCCGGCGACCGCGATCGCCGTGGCCACCAGGGCGCCGACGACGACCACGGCGGCGGCCGCGCCGCCGATCCGCAGCATCCTGCGCCGCTTGTGCTGCCGCTCGTTCTCCGCGGCCAGCGCCGCCCAGTCGGGCGCCGCGCTGGTCACCGGAGGCAGGTAGGCGGGCGCTCCCCAGCCCTGGCCGGGCGGTGTCTGCGGCGCCCCGGGGCCCTGCGGCCCGCCCGTTTCCGACTGTGTGTTGGCTCCCCCGCCGATGTTCATGGGCCGATGCTAGGGCATCACCCGATCGAGTGAAGGACGAGGCCCCGCCCACCGCACGGAGCGGTGAACGGGGCCTCAAGTACGCGGCGGCGCCGGGGTTCAGGCGTCGACCGGCTCCTGCTCCGGGTCGGCGGCCGGGGCGGCCTTGACCGACTCCAGCAGCAGCTGGGCGACGTCGACCACCTTCAGGTGCTCCTTGGCCGCGCCCTCGTTCTTCTTGCCGTTGACCGAGTCGGAGAGCATCACCAGGCAGAACGGGCAGGCGGTGGAGACGATGTCCGGGTTGAGGGACAGCGCCTCGTCCACGCGCTCGGTGTTGATGCGCTTGCCGATCCGCTCCTCCATCCACATCCGCGCGCCGCCGGCGCCGCAGCAGAAGCCCCGCTCCTTGTGGCGGTGCATCTCCTCGTTGCGCAGA
The DNA here is from genome assembly GCF_024172095.1 of Kitasatospora cinereorecta. Lineage (GTDB taxonomy): Bacteria > Actinomycetota > Actinomycetes > Streptomycetales > Streptomycetaceae > Kitasatospora > Kitasatospora cinereorecta. The sequence continues at coordinate 387,047 of NZ_JAMZDX010000006.1, forward strand.
CCGGGCACCTTCTCGATGATCTCGCGCGGCGGCGTGTAGACCTTGTTGTGGCGGCCCAGGTAGCACGGGTCGTGGTAGGTGATCAGGCCCTCGACCGGGTTGACCGGCAGCAGCTTGCCCTCGTCGATCAGGTGCTGCAGCAGCTGGGTGTGGTGGATGACCTCGAAGTGGCCGCCCAGCTGCGGGTACTCGTTGGCGATGGTGTTGAAGCAGTGCGGGCAGGTGGCCACGATCCGCTTGGTCGGGGCGTCCTCGAGCGCGGCGTTCAGGGTCTCGACGTTCTGCGCGCCGAGCATCTGGAACAGGAACTCGTTGCCCAGGCGGCGCGGGGAGTCACCGGTGCAGGTCTCCTCCTTGCCGAGGATCGCGAACTTGACGCCCGCGGTGTGCAGCAGCTCGGCGAAGGCCTTGGTGGTCTTCTTGGCGCGGTCCTCCAGGGCGCCGGCGCAGCCGACCCAGTAGAGGTACTCGACCTCGGCGGGGTCGATGTCCTCGCCGATCACCGGCACCTCGATGCCGGTCTCCTTCTTGAGCTCCTTGACCCAGTCCAGGCGCGCCTTGGTGGCCAGGCCCCACGGGTTGCCCTTGTTCTCCAGGTTCTTGAGCATGGTCCCGGCCTCGGTCGGGAAGTTGCTCTCGATCATGACCTGGTAGCGGCGCATGTCGACGATGTGGTCGACGTGCTCGATGTCCACCGGGCACTGCTCGACGCAGGCGCCGCAGGTGGTGCAGGACCACAGCACGTCCGGGTCGATGACGCCGTTCTCCTCGGCGGTGCCGATCAGCGGCCGCTCGGCCTCCGCGAGCGCCGCGGCGGGGACGTCCTTCAGCTGCTCGGAGGTGGCCTTCTCCTCGCCCTCCATGTCCTTGCCGCCGCCGGCCAGCAGGTACGGCGCCTTGGCGAAGGCGTGCTCCCGCAGGCTCATGATGAGCAGCTTCGGGGAGAGCGGCTTGCCGGTGTTCCAGGCCGGGCACTGCGACTGGCAGCGGCCGCACTCGGTGCAGGTGGAGAAGTCGAGGATGCCCTTCCAGGAGAAGTGCTCGACCTGGGAGACGCCGAAGACGGCGTCGTCGGCCGGGTCCTCGAAGTCGATCGCCTCGCCGTTGCTGGTCATCGGACGGAGCGCGCCGAGCGCGGTGGAGCCGTCCTCGGCCCGCTTGAAGTAGATGTTGAAGAACGCCAGGAAGCGGTGCCAGGCGACACCCATCGACGGGTTGATGCCGATGGTGATGGCCCACGCGAAGGAGATGCAGATCTTCAGCATCGCGAAGACGTAGATCAGGTTGACCAGCGTGCCGTGGGCAACGCCGCTGAACGCGACGACGATCGGGTACGAGATCAGGTAGGTCGGGTCGTAGGAGTCGACGCCCTCGAGGGCGCCCTCCAGGCCGCGCAGCATCATGATGCACAGGCCGATGCCGAGGATCGTGTACTCGACGTAGAACGCCTGCCAGGCGATCGAGCCGGCGAACCGGGACTTGCGGCCGGCCCGGGAGGGCAGGCTGAGCAGCCGGATCACGATCAGGGTCGCGATGCCCAGCGTGGTCAGGGTGCCGATCAGCTCGACGAAGATGTTCCAGGGCAGCCAGTCACCGATGACCGGCAGCACGAACTCGGCGTCGAAGAGCTGGCCGAACGCGTTGACCAGGGTGAGCACCAGGGAGAAGAAGCCGACCGCGACGAACCAGTGCGCGACGCCGACGACCCCCCAGCGGTTCATCCGGGTGTGGCCGAGGAACTCGACCGCCACCGTCTTCACCCGCTGCGCGGGTGCGCCGAACCTGGTGGAGTCGGCCGAACCGGTCCTCACCACCTTGTAGATGTACGCGGCCGCCCGGGCGGCGAGCGCGGTGCCGATCACAGTGGTGACCAGCGAGATGACGATCGCTGCTAGCTGCATCGGCTCTCCGTCTCCAGCGGCTTTGTTTCGGGTCTCCCGGCAAGTGTACTCATCGGTAACTTTCCGAGTCGACGCGCCGGACATTACCGCGCGTTAACACCCGCCCAGAAGATGTTCAAGGTATGGCGGCAGTCACTAAGGCCAGACTCACCCGTTCGACGGACAGTCTCAGGATAAGCGCTCAGTAAAGTTGAGCGACATGGACTCATGGCTGTTGACGCTGTCCGATCCGTCGTGCATCCTTGAGCCCGTACAGCTCAACTTCTCCCCGGAGGTACACACGATGGCACGCGCGGTCGGCATCGACCTCGGTACGACGAACTCCGTCGTCAGCGTTCTTGAGGGCGGTGAGCCCACGGTCATCACCAACGCCGAGGGCGCTCGGACCACGCCGTCCGTCGTCGCCTTCGCCAAGAACGGCGAGGTTCTGGTCGGCGAGGTGGCCAAGCGGCAGGCGGTCACCAACGTCGACCGCACCATCCGCTCGGTCAAGCGCCACATGGGCACCGACTGGAAGATCGGCATCGACGGCAAGGACTTCACGCCGCAGCAGATCTCCGCCTTCGTCCTGCAGAAGCTCAAGCGGGACGCCGAGTCCTACCTGGGCGAGACGGTCACCGACGCCGTCATCACCGTCCCGGCCTACTTCAACGACTCCGAGCGCCAGGCGACCAAGGAGGCCGGCGAGATCGCGGGCCTGAACGTCCTGCGCATCGTCAACGAGCCGACCGCGGCCGCCCTGGCCTACGGCCTGGACAAGGACGACCAGACCATCCTGGTCTTCGACCTCGGTGGCGGCACCTTCGACGTCTCGCTGCTGGAGATCGGCGACGGCGTCGTCGAGGTGAAGGCCACCAACGGTGACAACCACCTCGGTGGCGACGACTGGGACCAGCGCGTCGTCGACCACCTGGTGAAGGTCTTCCAGTCCGGTCACGGCGTCGACCTGTCCAAGGACAAGATGGCCGTCCAGCGTCTGCGCGAGGCGGCCGAGAAGGCCAAGATCGAGCTGTCCTCCTCCTCGGAGACCTCGATCAACCTGCCCTACATCACGGCCTCCGCCGAGGGCCCGCTGCACCTGGACGAGAAGCTCACCCGGGCCCAGTTCCAGCAGCTGACCGCCGACCTGCTCGAGCGCTGCAAGCACCCGTTCCACAACGTCATCAAGGACGCCGGCATCGCGCTGTCCGAGATCGACCACGTGGTCCTGGTCGGCGGCTCGACCCGTATGCCGGCCGTCGCCGAGCTCGTCAAGGAGCTGACCGGCGGCAAGGACGCCAACAAGGGCGTCAACCCGGACGAGGTCGTCGCCATCGGCGCGTCCCTGCAGGCCGGTGTCCTCAAGGGCGAGGTCAAGGACGTCCTGCTGCTCGACGTCACCCCGCTGTCCCTCGGCATCGAGACCAAGGGCGGCATCATGACCAAGCTGATCGAGCGCAACACCACGATCCCGACCAAGCGCTCCGAGATCTTCACCACGGCCGAGGACAACCAGCCGTCCGTGCAGATCCAGGTCTACCAGGGCGAGCGCGAGATCGCGGCGTACAACAAGAAGCTCGGCATGTTCGAGCTGACCGGCCTGCCGCCGGCGCCGCGCGGCCTGCCGCAGATCGAGGTCACCTTCGACATCGACGCCAACGGCATCATGCACGTGGCCGCGAAGGACCTCGGCACCGGCAAGGAGCAGAAGATGACCGTCACCGGCGGCTCCTCGCTGCCGAAGGACGAGGTCGACCGCATGCGCCGCGAGGCCGAGCAGTACGCGGACGAGGACCACAAGCGCCGCGAGGCCGTGGAGACCCGCAACCAGGGCGAGCAGCTCGTCTACTCGACCGAGAAGTTCATCGCCGACAACGCCGACAAGCTCCCCGCCGACGTCAAGACCGAGGTCGAGACCGCGATCGGCGAGCTCAAGGAGGCGCTGAAGGGCGAGGACATCCCGGCGATCCGCGAGGCGACCGAGAAGGTCTCCACCACCGCCCAGAAGCTCGGCGCCGCGCTCTACGCGCAGGCCGACGCCGCGGGTGCCGCTGGAGCCGGCGCGGGTGACGCCGCGGGCGCCAAGGAGGACGACGTGGTCGACGCCGAGATCGTCGATGACGAGAAGCCCAAGGGTGGTGCCGCATGACGGAGAAGCCGCAGGGCGAGCAGCCCGGCGACGACTCCGCCGCCGAGGAGGCCGTTCTCAAGGCCGCCGAGGAGGCCGTCGCGGGTGCGGCCGGTGACGAGGTGGCAGCCGCCAAGCGCGAGGCCTCCGAACGCACCGCCGACCTGCAGCGACTCCAGGCCGAGTACCAGAACTACCGCAAGCGGGTGGAGCGGGACCGGCTGACGGTGCGCGAGATCGCGATCTCCAACATCCTGGAGTCGCTGATCCCGGTGCTGGACGACATCGGCCGGGCGCGCGACCACGGCGAGGTGACGGGCGGCTTCAAGTCCGTCGCCGAGTCGCTGGAGACCGTGGTGGCCAAGCTGGGCCTGCAGCAGTTCGGCAAGGAGGGCGAGCCCTTCGACCCGACGCTGCACGAGGCGCTGATGCACAGCTACTCCTCGGAGGTCACCGAGGACACCTGTGTGCAGATCCTCCAGCCGGGCTACCGGATCGGCGAGCGGATCATCCGCCCGGCGATGGTCGCGGTCGCGGAGCCCCAGCCGGGCACCCAGACCACCGCCGAGCCCGACGCCGACAAGGCCGACGGCACCGACAGCTGACGGCACGGCCGGCAACTGACAACCTTGTGCGCTGCGGAGTCGTACGTCGTCCAGTACGGCGGCCGGCTCCGCAGCGCCGTATGCGATACCAGTGACAACTCTTCGGGAGGTGGCGGTAAAAGGCCATGAGTGCCAAGGACTACGTGGAGAAGGACTACTACAAGGTCCTCGGCGTGCCCAAGGACGCCACCGCCGCCGAGATCAAGAAGACCTACCGCAAGCTCGCGCGGGAGTTCCACCCGGACGCCAACAAGGGTGACGCCAAGGCGGAGGAGCGGTTCAAGGACATCTCCGAGGCGTACGACGTCCTCTCGGACGACAAGCGCCGCAAGGAGTACGACGAGGCCCGCTCGCTGTTCGGCTCGGGCGGGTTCCGCCCCGGCGGTCCCGGCGGCGGCTCCTTCGACTTCGGCGACCTGTTCGGCAACACCGCGGGCGCCGGGAGCGGCGGCCTCGGCGACGTGTTCGGCGGCCTGTTCAACCGCGGCGGCCGGCAGGCCCAGCCGCGGCGCGGCGCCGACGTCGAGACCGAGGTGACCCTCAGCTTCGAGGAGGCGGTGGACGGCGCGACCGTACCGCTGCGGATGACCAGCCAGGCCCCGTGCCGCTCCTGCGCCGGCACCGGCGCCAAGACCGGCACCACGCCCCGGGTCTGCCCGACCTGCGTCGGCGCCGGCACGGTCAGCCGGGGCCAGGGCGCCTTCGCGCTGTCCGAGCCCTGCCGCGACTGCAAGGGCCGCGGCATGATCGTCGACGACCCGTGCACCGTCTGCCACGGCAGCGGCCGCGCCTCCTCGGCCCGGACCATGCAGGTCCGCATCCCGGCCGGGGTCCAGGACAGCCAGCGGATCCGGCTCAAGGGCAAGGGCGCCCAGGGCGAGCGGGGCGGCCAACCCGGCGACCTCTACGTCACCGTGCACGTCGACACCCACCCGGTCTTCGGGCGCAAGGGCGACAACCTGACCGTCACCGTGCCGGTGACCTTCCCCGAAGCGGCTCTTGGCGGCACCATCGAGGTGCCGACGCTGAACGGCCCCGCCGTGAAGCTCAAGCTGCCCGCCGGCAGCGCCAACGGGCTCACCATGCGGGCCCGCGGCAAGGGTGCCACCCGCAAGGACGGCACCCGCGGCGACCTGCTGGTCACCGTGGAGGTCATGGTGCCCAAGCACGTCACCGGCGACGCGCTGACGGCACTGGAGCAGTACCGCGAGGCCACCGCCTCGGACGACCCGCGAGCCGCCCTCTTCCAGGCGGCGGAGGGAGCGTGACCCGCAGATGACCCCGACGCCCGACACCCCCATCGGCCCCGGACTCGGCGAGGGCCTGCCCGGCTCCGCGTCGCGCCCGCGCGTGAACGCCAACCCGTACGTGCTCACCGAGGACACCCCGGTCTACGTCATCTCGGTGGCCGCCGAGCTCTCCGGCCTGCACCCGCAGACCCTGCGCCAGTACGACCGGCTCGGCCTGGTCTGTCCGGACCGCACGGCCGGCCGCGGCCGCCGCTACTCGTCCCGGGACATCCAGCAGCTGCGCGAGGTCCAGCGGCTCTCCCAGGACGAGGGGATCAACCTCGCGGGCATCAAGCGGATCATCGAGCTGGAGAACCAGGTCGCCGCCCTCCAGTCCCGCGTCGCCGAACTGGCCGATGCCCTGGACGGCGCCGCCGCCACCCTGCAGCAGCGCGAGGCCACCATTCACGCGTCCTACCGCCGCGACCTCGTCCCCTACCAGCAGGTCCAGCAGTCGAGCGCCCTCGTCGTCTGGCGCCCCAAGCGCTGAAAGCCACCGAGCCGCCGGTATCTCCCACTGATCGGGGGGTGCCGGCGGCTCGGTGTTGATGAGAGAGTGCGACTCGATGGATGGGCCGGATCCGTCCGGTCGGCAAATCTCAACTGCCCCACATCGGTCTCCAATTAAGATCGCGGAGAGCAGACACCGAGTCTTGGTTGGCCATTTGTCCGGTCGACGACAAGGAGCCGAGGGATGAACGTGCGAGAGCAGTCAGGGTCCGTGTCTGGCTGGCAACGCAGCCTGTCGGCCGAGGCCCGTTCGCTCTACCTGGCCGTCATCCGCCAGGAAGGGAGATCACTCCGGAAGGACGATGATCAAATAACGGCCGACGCTCTTGACGAGTTGCTGTCACTCGGCCTCCTGGTCCCCGACGCGGACGAGCCGGAAGTGTTCGTCGCGGTGGATCCCGCACAGCTATCGGCCAGTCTCAGCTCGGCATGGCAACGCCAGGCACTGGATCTGCTCGCCCGCGCGGTCACACTTCCGACGGACCTGAGCGAATTGGCCGAGGCATTTCACTCGCCCGGCCAGAGCGGCGGACAGATCGAGTATGTCCGCGGGAAAGCACTGATAAATCAACGCCTCCAACAATTCGCCACCGAAATGGAGGAGGCGCTGGCCATGCAACCGGGCGGTCCGCGCCCGCCGGAAGTACTCGCCGCCGGCGTCGAGGGAGACCTGGACATCCTCCGCCGGGGCGCCACGATGCGGACGATCTACCACGCCAGCACGCGCTACCACCAGCCGACCCGCGACTACGTGGCCACCCTGGCCTCGGCCGGATGGCAGTTCCGCACGCTCGACGAGCCGTACACCCGACTCATCATCATCGACCGCAGAATCGCGGTGATGCCGGTCGTCGAGGACATGAGCCACGCGGCGTTCATCCACGACCAGTCGGTCATCAAATTCCTGGTCGAGGAGGTTTTCGAGCGGAACTGGGGCCGGGCACTGGAATTCGACGGGGACCGAACCGTCCCGCAGGAGGTGGTTTCCCGGCTGCGACAGACGATCATCGATCTGCTGCTGGCGGGCACCAACCACCGCGTCATCGCCCGTCGCCTGGGCATCAGTGAGCGAACCCTGGCCCGGCATATCGCCGAGATGCGCGAGGACCACAACGTCGACTCGCTGTTCCAGCTCGGCTACGTCCTGGGGCGGGCGTCACAGAGCCCTCCGGGCTAGCCGGGAGCCGCTCCGACGGACCGCACCCCCGGCGTCCCCAGCTGCCGTGCGGCCGGAGACGTCCCCGCGTCCGGGAGTGACAGGGACGCGTTGACCGTGAAGGTCACGTCCAGTAGATGTCGTTCGCCGAGAGCGGCACGGCCGCCGTCACCTCGTCGGCCACGGCCTTCTGGTCTCCGCCCACACCGAAGCAGGCGACCACCAGCGCCGCTACGCCGGCGGCAAGCGGAAGAACTGCCATACGGACATACCGGTGCATGCGAGACATGCGCCCACCCCTTCCCTCAACCTTACGAATCGAACCAATACACCGCTTTAGAACGGTTGCGCTCATGGTGCCGCACAATGTGTACCCATGTCACGCCGCCCTCCATCAGCAGTGCGTCATCTCCCTGCCAGGCATCCAGATGACACCTCGCAAACCTGGACGTGAGAGCGATGTTCGATGGACGATCAGTTCGCTCTCGATGGGCTCGACAAGGTCACCACACTTGCCGATGTCCCTTCAATTGCGTCCTCAACAAACCACATGTCACACACCGCTCGTCCGCTTGAGCAGCCATCGTCCAAAGCGCCTTCCGGCACCATCCCCTCCCGGTCGGCCATTCCCCCGGAGTCGACATGAGTGAGTCCAACCTGCGTCATCGCGCCGCCCAGAACCCCGAGGGCCGGCGCGCACGGGTCTTCCTGGCCGCGCCGCTGATGCGGCTCACCGGCCCGGCGGACAGTGTGGTGACGCTGGCCAGCCGCACCCGTCTGACCACCCTGCGGACCACGCTGCTGCGCAGCGGCGCCGCGGTGTACAGCGCGCACCACAGCGACGCCTGGACGGTGGCCGGCCGCGCGCCGGAGCCGCGGGTGCCCTCCGACTTCCGTGCGCTGCAGACCGCCGACCTGGTGTTCGCCTACGTCGGCGCGCCGCTGTCGGCCGGGGTCAGCCTGGAGCTGGGCTGGGCCTCGGCGCTGCGCAAGCCGATCGTGCTGCTGGTCGACGAGGCGATCACCCACAACCCGCTGATCGCCACCATCGAGCAGGTCTCGCCGGTGCTGCCGCTGGTCTTCGACGACACCTGGTCGCAGGACGCCCTGCACCACACCGTGGAGACCGCGCTCGACTGGGCCGGGATGGCGCTCTCCCTGCGCGGCGGCTTCTGGACCGCGCCGGGCGACCAGTTCCCGCGCCCCCGTCAGGAGCGGCCCGCCACCGGGCCGTACGGCTTCTGGTCGCCCGAGGTCGCCACCGGCTGACCGGCGTCGGCTCACCCGGGAGGGGTGGGCCGCCCGCTCAGGGGGCCGGCGTCCGTTCGGCGCCCCGCATCTGCCAGCCCAGCTGGAACAGCGTCTCGGCGTCGTGGAGTTCGCGCAGACGGGAGATGTGGCCGGCCACGGTGCGCTCGCTCAGGCCGAGCCGGCCCGCGATGGTCCGCTGGGTCAGGCCCTGGGCGAGCAGCCGGCCGACCTGCTCGTGCACCGGCGCCCCCTCGACCTCGTCGTGGTGCACCGCGCCCCAGGCCACCCGCTCGGCCCGCTCCCAGTCCCGCTCGAACACCCCGACCAGGAAGCTGACCACGGCCGGATCCTCGATGAACGCGGCGCTGCTGTTGTCGGCCGAGGCGGGGATGACCGCCACCCGGCGGTCGAAGACGATCATCCGGGTGTAGGGCTCGCTGAGCACCCGGATCTTCTCCCCCAGCGCGGTCACCGCCGCCGCGTACCGGACGGTCGCCTCGTCGAGCCGGGCGCCGGGCTGGTAGATGGTGCGCAGCGAGCGGCCCTCGGCCAGGAAGCCCCGGGTGCGCTCCAGGGACTGCTTGAGGTGCTCGGCCGGGCGTGCCCCGCCGGGCTGGGCGGCCAGGGTCTCCTCCCGGCACTCCGACTCCACCTGGAGGATCCGGTGCCGGATCTCCCGGAAGTCGTCGACGTGCTGCACCTCGCTGGAGCGGTCGACCCGCCGCGGCCGGGCGTCGTACGCGTCCGTCAGTTCGCCCAGCAGCGAGGGCATCTCCTCGGCCTGGACCAGCATCCGCGTCCCGGCCGAGCGCAGTTCGGAGCTGATCCGCTCGCCCACCGTCCGCGGGTTGACCGCGGTCAGCGAGGCGTCCTCGCTGTGGTGGACCAGCAGTCCGAGCTCCATCAGCCGGAGCACCGCCGCCGAGTCCTGCTCCACCGCCTCGCGGAAGCTCACCCGGCCGCCCTGCTCCAGAACCGTGAAGTACAGCTTCCGCTCGGGGTCGCTCGGCAGCGAACCCGGCACCAGATCACTCATCCACTCCACCTCGCATCAGCCACCCGAGCTGAAACAGTGTCTCCGCGTCGTAAAGGTCACGCAGTCGTGCGATGTGCCCGGCGACGGTCCGCTCGCTCAGCCCCATCCGGCCGGCGATCGCCCGCTGCGTGAGGCCTTGGGCCAGCAGCGTTCCGACCATGTCGTGCACCGGTGCCTCCGTCGTCCGGTCGGGTACCTCCCAGCGGATCCGCTCCGCGCGCTCCCAGTCGCGCAGGAAGCCGGCGGCCAGGACCGCGACCACGGCGGGGTCCTCGACGAAGGCCGCGCTGCGGTTGTCCGCCGCCGCCGGGATCACGGCGACCCGGCGGTCGAAGATGATCATCCGGGTGAACGCCTCGTCAAGCACCCGGAACCGCATACCCCAGCCGGTCGCCCTGGCAACGTAGGCGGCGGTGGCGGGATCGTCCCTGGAGACCGGCTGGTAGAGCACCCTGATCTCCACCCCGCGCTCCAGGGCCGCGCGGCTGCGGGAGTCGTCGGCCAGGTGCTCGGGCGGTCGGCGGCCCGGCTGGGCGGACAGGCCCTCCTCGCGGTAGTCCGCCTCGATCTGGAGGATCCGGTGGCGGATCTGCTCCATCTCGTCGACGTGCTCCACCTCCGCCGAGCGCTCGGCCTCGGGCACCGCCGCCTCGTACGCCTCGACCAGCTCCGCCAGTGCCTCGGGCATCCGCTCCGCCCGCACCAGCATCCTGGTCGCCTCGGTGCGCAGCCCGGCGCCGATCCGGCCGGCCACCGCACGGGGGCTCACCGCGGTCAGCTGGTCGGCGGTGCCGTGCGGGACCAGCAGGCCGAGCCCGATCAGGCGCACCACCGCGCCGGGATCCTGCCGGGCGGCCTCGACGAAGCCCACCCGGCCGCCCTGCGCCAGGATCTCCAGGTAGAGCGCGCGTTCGGCGTCACCGGGCAGCGGACCTGCCGCCGGACCGCTCACCCTGCACCACCTCGTCTCGACCGTCCCACTGGGAACAGCGTCCGTGCGCGGAATTTGTCACGCGACCCGGCGGGGTCGAGTCGTCGTAGGCGCGGGTGAGGCCGTGGAGCAGGGTGGGCCCGGACCGGCATCCTGGCGGCGGTGGGCAGTTCGGCGCCGAGCCGGCCGCTGACGGCGCGTGTGCCGACGGCGCGGTGGGAGTCGTCGGTCCGGGTGACCGGGCAGGTGGGATTGGCGGGCGGCGGCGTCCGGGAGCGGGGCGGGGGTCTCGGCGAGCGGGTCACTCACGGCGCCCTCCGCGCATCAGCCAGCCGAGTTGGAAAAGGGTTTGGGCGCCGTAGCGGTCGCGCAGGCGGGAGATGTGGCCGGCGACGGTGCGTTCGCTCAGGCCGAGACGGCTGGCGACGCCGCGCTGGGTGAGGCCGGCGGCGAGCAGGCGGCCGACCCGGTCGGCGACGGAGCGGGCGATCCGCGGGCCGTCGACCTCGCGCCACTGGACGGCCTCGGACCGGGCCCAGTCGCGCTCGAACATCCCGGCCAGGAAGGCGACGGCGGCGGGGTCGGAGAGGAAGGCGGCGCGGCTGTGGTCGTCGGCGGCCGGGATGATCGCCACCTTGCGGTCGACGATGATCATCCGCTGGAAGGGTTCGTCGAGGACCCGCAGATCGGCGCCGTGCTCGGTGAGTTCGCCGGCATACGTGAGGACGGCGGGCTGGGTGAGCACCACCGGCTGGTAGAGGATGCGCAGGTGGCCGCCGCGGTCCAGCAGGCCGAGGTCCTGGCGGCGGGCGAGTTCCATGGTCTCGGGGAGCCGCGGCCCGGGTTGGGCGGTGAGCAGTTCGTCGGTGGCCTCGGAGACGAGTTCGGCGATCCGGTGGCGGATCCGGTCGCGGCCGTCGACGTAGACGGCGCGGTGGGCGTCGAGCTGTTCGCGGGGCAGCGCCTCGTAGGCGCGGGTGAGGGTGGCCAGGGCGTCGGGGAGCCGTTCGGCGTCGCGGAGCAGGCGGGTGGCGCGGCGGCGCATCTCGGAGCCGAGCCGGTCGCCGACGGCGCGCGGGCTGACGGCGAGGTAGGCGCCGTCGATGCGGTTGACGACGACGAGGCCGATGGCCTCCAGGCGGTCCATGGCGGGGCGGTCGGCCTGGTCGAGGTGGGCGAGCGGGAGCCGGCCGCCCTCGGTGACGACGGAGAGGTAGAGCCGGGCGGCCTCGTCGTCGGGCAGTCCGTCGCCCGGTCCGGTGATGCCTTCCGCGGCCACGTCGAACTCTCCCCGCCTGGTCCCGGCCGTTCCGTGCACGACCGGTCTGTTCATGATCTCGAGCAGGCCCCTGCGGGGAGTCACGTGGAAGCCCGGTGACGGGCGTGTTCCCCGGGGCCGGAGCGCTTTCGCACTCCGGGCCCCGGGGAACCCGCTCGTGTCACGCCGGCGTCTTGGCACCTTTCGGCGAGGCGGAGCAGCAACGCCTCACCGACTCCGGGTCCGGGAGCCATCACCACACATGGCACCCGGCCGGCGCTCTTCCCCCCGGTTCGCAGGTGCGGACGCACCTCTCACACCCACGCGAAGAGCAAGTTGCCGATCTCGGGCTGCGGCGGCCCGGACGACCTGGCGTGACACCACCTTCACAGGGCGGCGGCTGCCGGACAAGGGATCCCCGACTGCAGGTTCCCGCAAGTGCAGGAACCTGCAGCGGACGTTCTCCGCGACCTGCGGGAATTGCCCGCCTCGCGCGGATTTCCCCCACCGCCGAACGGTCATTCGGCTGCGGGTCGGGGCGGGCTGCCTCTACCCATCTGGGCATGTCCTGGACAATCATGATCCCCCGGCCGACCTGCGGCGTCACCGCCGAGCAGCCGCTCGGCCGGATCACGCCCGGCGCCGGAAAACCGGGAATTCTCCGATTCTTCGCAGAATCCCCGGATCCGGAACCGGAAACACCGGGACCGATTTCGGTGCGGCGCGGCCGTCCACCGATTCGGCTCAGAGCAGCCGGCCGCCGACCACCCCCGCGGCGGTGCGCACCGCGGCGACCGCCCAGGCCCCCAGCAGCAGGACGTACAGACCGGCCGCCAGTCCGGTGAAGCCGCCGAATCCGGTGTGCCGGGAGAGCGCCGCCGCACCGGTGACCAGGGTGCCGACGGGGAAGGTGAAGGCCCACCAGGTCATCGCGAACGGCATCTCGGCCTTCAGCGCCCGCAGGTTGGCCGCCAGGGCGAGCGCCAGCCAGAGCATCGCGAAGCCCATCACCGCGACGCCGTACAGCACCGCGAAGGCGGTCGCCGGTCCGGCCAGCGCCGGGGCGGCGGTGCGCGCGGCGTCGGCGAGCTGGTTGACCGCGGTGGTGGACTGGCCGAGCGGGCCGAGCACCAGGAACAGGGTGGGGGTCAGCACCAGCGCGGGCAGCTTGCCGTGCACCAGGCCGGCGAAGACCAGCGGCAGGATCAGCAGGGTGGCCAGCAGGCTGGCGCCGAACAGCGCGTAGCAGCCGTACAGCAGGGCGACCCGGGCCCCGCCGGCCGGCAGGTGCGGCACCAGGGCGGGGCCGAGCGAGGCGGCCACCATCGGCGCCACCACCGGCAGCAGCCAGGTCGGGTTCGCCGCCAGGACGGAGAGCCGGTGCCGGGTGATCATCAGCAGCGGGATGCCGATCGCGACCGCGACGGCGTAGAGGGTGCCGACGCTCCACAGCACCAGGTCGGCGCCGAGCGCCGGTCCGGCGCCGATCAGCGGCGCGCCGATCGACAGGGTGCCGAAGCCGACCGCCAGCAGGGCCATCGGCGGACAGCCGTAGAAGACCGCGGTGGCCGGGTCGTCCAGCAGCTGCCGGCGGGCCTCCGCCCGGTGGCGCCGCAGGTGGACCGCGCGGGCGCCCACCAGCACCACCAGCAGGAGCGCCGACAGCGCCCACACCGCCTGGGCGAAGCCGGTCCGGCCGGGGACGTCGACCGGCAGCGCCGCCGCGCCGTTGGCGACGATCGCGGTGCCCATCACCGCCGCGTACCAGTTGGGGCCGAGCCGGGCGAGATCGGGACCGGCGAGCCGGGTGCGCGGAGCGAGGAGCGTTGCCATGGCCCCACCGTGCCCGGGGACGATCCGTGCCGGTAGCACCCGCCGCGCTATGAGGACATAGCCTGACCCTATGGCTCTCTCCTCGCACGTCCCCGAGCTCGGCGCCCTGGAGCTGCTGCTGGCGGTGGCCCGGCTCGGCAGCGTCGGGCGGGCGGCGGCGGAGCTCGGCGTCAGCCAGCCGGCCGCCAGCGCCCGGATCAAGGGCATGGAGCGGCAGATCGGCGTCCCCCTGCTGGAACGCTCGCCGCGCGGCTCGCGGCCCACCGAGGCGGGCCGGCTGGTGGTCGAGTGGGCCCGGCAGGTGGTGGAGGCCGCACAGGCGATGGACGCCGGCATCGACGCGCTGCGCGGGCGCCGCGACGCCCGCCTGCGGGTGGTGGCCAGCCTGACGGTGGCCGAGTACCTGATGCCCGGCTGGCTGCTGGCGCTGCACGAGGCCAGCCCCGGCACGGCGGTCATCCTGCGCACCGCCAACTCGGCCGACGTGGCGGCGCACGTCCTGGCGGGCGACGCGGACCTGGGGTTCGTCGAGGGCACCGGTACGCCGCCGGGGCTGGACGGCGCAGTGGTCGCGGCCGACCGGCTGGTGGTCGTGGTGGCACCCGAGCACCGCTGGGCCCGCCGCCGCACCCCGGTGACCGGCGAGGAGCTGGCGGCCACCCCGCTGGTGCTGCGCGAGACGGGCTCCGGCACCCGGGAGGTGCTGGAGGGTGCCCTGGCCCCGTACGGCGGCGCGGCGCCGCCGCGGCTGGAGCTGGCCTCCTCGACCGCGCTGAAGGCGGCGGCGATGACCGGCGCCGGACCGGTGTGCCTCAGCGAGCTGGCGGTGACCGAGGAGCTCGCCACCCGCCGCCTGGTGGCCGTCCCGCTGGCCGGGCTGGACCTGCACCGCCCGCTGCGGGCGGTCTGGCCGTCCGGGCAGCGCCCCGCGGGCCCGGCCCGGGTGCTGCTCGGACTGACCCGCGCCCCCCGCTGAGGGCGCCCCTCGAAGTCTTTCGCGAACGTTCAGCCGAAAGTTGAGCGGAATAGACTCAACTTAGTGCATGCTGTACATGGCAGACCGAGTGATACCACAGAGAGGGGCACGCCAGCAGTGGATGCCAGCAAGTTCACCAGCAAGACGCAGGACGCCCTGTCCGCCGCGATCCGGCAGGCCAGCGCCGCAGGAAACCCGGACGTCAAGCCGGTGCACATCCTGCTGGCGCTGTTCGAGCAGCCGGAGGGCCTGGCCCGCCCGCTGCTGGAGGCGGGCGGCGCCGATCCCGCCCGGATCGCGACCGCCGCCCGGCAGCAGGCCGCCGCGCTGCCCGCCGCCCAGGGTTCGACCGTGGCCGCGCCCCAGCTGGCCCGCGACACCCTGGCGGTCCTGGAGGAGGCCGGCCGGCGCGCCGCCGACCTGGACGACCAGTACATCTCCACCGAGCACCTGATGGTGGGCCTGGCCGCCGAGGGCGGCGCCGTCGCCGACCTGCTCAAGCAGAACGGCGCCACCGCCAAGGCGCTGCTGGCCGCCTTCAAGGACGTCCGGGGCAGCGCCCGGGTCACCTCCCCCGACCCCGAGGGCACCTACAAGGCGCTGGAGAAGTACGGCTCCGACCTCACCCAGGCCGCCCGCGACGGCAAGCTCGACCCGGTGATCGGCCGCGACCAGGAGATCCGCCGGGTGGTCCAGGTGCTGTCGCGCCGGACCAAGAACAACCCGGTGCTGATCGGCGAGCCCGGCGTCGGCAAGACCGCCGTGGTCGAGGGCCTGGCCCAGCGGATCGTGGCCGGCGACGTGCCGGAGTCGCTGCGCGGCAAGCGCCTGGTCGCGCTCGACCTGGCGGCGATGGTGGCCGGTGCCAAGTACCGCGGCGAGTTCGAGGAGCGGCTGAAGTCCGTCCTGAACGACATCAAGGCCTCCGACGGCCAGGTCATCACCTTCATCGACGAGCTGCACACCATGGTCGGCGCGGGCGCCGGCGGCGACTCGGCGATGGACGCCGGCAACATGCTGAAGCCGATGCTGGCCCGCGGCGAGCTGCGGATGGTCGGCGCCACCACGCTGGACGAGTACCGCGAGCGGATCGAGAAGGACCCGGCGCTGGAGCGCCGGTTCCAGCAGGTGCTGGTCGGCGAGCCCAGCGTCGAGGACACCATCGCGATCCTGCGCGGCCTCAAGGGCCGCTACGAGGCGCACCACAAGGTGGAGATCACCGACGCCGCACTGGTCGCCGCCGCCACCCTGTCCAACCGGTACATCACCGCCCGCTTCCTGCCCGACAAGGCCATCGACCTGGTGGACGAGGCCGCCTCCCGGCTCCGGATGGAGATCGACTCCTCCCCGGTGGAGATCGACGAGCTGCAGCGCGTCGTCGACCGGCTGCGGATGGAGGAGCTGGCGCTGGAGAAGGAGTCCGACCCGGCCTCGGTCGAGCGGCTCGGCCGGCTGCGGCGCGACCTGGCCGACAGGCAGGAGCACCTGAGCACCCTGAACGCCCGGTGGGAGCAGGAGAAGAAGTCGCTCAACCGGGTCGGCGAGCTCAAGGAGCGCCTGGACGACCTGCGCGGGGCGCTGGAGCGCGCCCAGCGGGACGGCGACTTCGAGCGCGCCTCCAAGCTGATGTACGCCGAGATCCCGGCCGCCGAGCAGGAGCTCACCGAGGCGCAGGCCCGCGCCGCCGACGAGCGCGGCGCCACCATGGTCAAGGAGCAGGTCGGCGCCGACGACGTGGCCGACGTGGTCGCCTCCTGGACCGGCATCCCGGCCGGCCGCCTGCTGGAGGGCGAGAGCGCCAAGCTGCTGCGGATGGAGGACGAGCTGGGCCGGCGCCTGATCGGCCAGGCGGCGGCGGTCCGCGCGGTCTCGGACGCGGTGCGCCGCACCCGGTCCGGCATCGCCGACCCGGACCGCCCGACCGGTTCCTTCCTGTTCCTCGGCCCGACCGGTGTCGGCAAGACCGAGCTGGCCAAGGCGCTCGCCGACTTCCTGTTCGACGACGAGCGGGCGATGGTCCGGATCGACATGAGCGAGTACGGCGAGAAGCACTCCGTCTCCCGCCTGGTCGGCGCCCCGCCCGGGTACGTCGGCTACGAGGAGGGCGGCCAGCTCACCGAGGCCGTGCGGCGCCGCCCGTACAGCGTGGTGCTGCTGGACGAGGTGGAGAAGGCCCACCCCGAGGTCTTCGACGTGCTGCTGCAGGTGCTGGACGACGGCCGGCTCACCGACGGGCAGGGCCGGACGGTGGACTTCCGCAACGCCATCGTGATCCTCACCTCCAACCTGGGCAGCCAGTTCCTGGTCGACCCGACCATCCCGGAGGAGCGCAAGAAGCAGCTGGTGCTGGACACCGTCCGGACCGCCTTCAAGCCGGAGTTCCTCAACCGGCTGGACGACCTCGTGGTCTTCGACCCGCTGGGCACCGAGGAGCTCAGCCGGATCGTCGACCTCCAGGTGGCGGCCCTGGCCAAGCGGCTGCACGAGCGGCGGCTCACCCTGGAGGTCACCCCGGCGGCCCGCGACTGGCTGGCGCTCACCGGGTACGACCCGGCGTACGGCGCGCGGCCGCTGCGGCGGCTGGTGCAGTCGGCCATCGGCGACCAGCTGGCCAAGGAGATCCTCTCCGGCCGGGTCCACGACGGCGACACCGTCCTGGTCGACCGGGACGAGCAGCACAACGGGCTCGGCGTCGGTCCGAAGCCCTCGCTGGTCAAGTGAGGCGGGCCGGTCGGCGCTGAGGTGAACATGGTGATCACGGTGGCCTGCGGTCTCTGTGCCGCAGGCCACGAATGAGGCAGGATGGAGGGAGACCCGTAGGGCGGCCCCTCCACATGTCAGCCACCCTTGCGCACCCCTGAAAGGGACCCCCGTGAGCATCGACCCGTCGTCCATCCCGTCCTTCGGCATGCCGCAGAAGCCGCAGGGTGGTGGCCAGCCCGGTGGCGCTCCGTCCGGCCCGCCGCCGGTGGTCGTCCCGGACCAGAACCTGGTCGCCCAGCTGCTGGACCAGATGCAGCTCAAGCACGTCGTGGACGAGGAGGGCGACCTCACCGCCCCCTGGGAGGGCTTCCGCGTCTACTTCATGTTCCGCGGCGAGCAGAAGGAGCTGTTCGCGGTCCGCGCCTTCTACGACCGGGCGTACCCGCTGGAGCAGAAGCACGAGATCCTCGACCTGATCGACGAGTGGAACCGCGAGACCCTCTGGCCGAAGGTCTACACCCACACCCACGAGGACGGCGTGGTCCGCCTGATCGGCGAGTCCCAGATGATCGTCGGCGCCGGCGTGAACCTCGACTACTTCGTGACCACCACCGCCAACTGGACCCAGGCGTCGGTCGGCTTCGAGCAGTGGATCGTCGAGCGCCTCGGCCTGCAGAAGGACATCGAGGGCGAGGAGGGTGAGGGCGAGGCCCCCACCGACGAGGAGGCCTGAGCCTCCGACCCGAGGCACGAGCCTCCCGCGCGAGGTCCGAACCTCCCACGCACCACCGAACGGGCCCGTCCCCCGAGCAGGGGACGGGCCCGTCGGCGTGCTACTTGTCGTCGGCCGCCGCCGGGCCGGAGGATGGCGGCGACGACGACTCCGAGGAGCTGTGATGGGTGCAAGGCCGCTGCTGAACCGCCGGTTGGCGGGCCTGGGGACGACCATCTTCGCGGAGATGAGCGCCCTGGCCACGGCCACCGGTTCGATCAACCTCGGACAGGGCTTCCCGGACACCGACGGACCCGCGGAGGTCCGCGAGGCGGCGGTCCGGGCGCTGCGCGAGGGCCGCGGCAACCAGTACCCGCCCGGCCCCGGCGTCCCCGAGCTGCGGCAGGCGATCGCCGAGCACCAGCAGCGCTTCCACGGCCTGACGTACGACCCCGACACCGAGGTGCTGGTCACCGCCGGCGCCACCGAGGCGATCGCGGCCGCCCTGCTCGCCCTGCTCGAGCCCGGCGACGAGGTGATCGCCTTCGAGCCCTTCTACGACTCCTACGCGGCGTGCATCGCGATGGCCGGCGCCGTCCGCCGCCCGCTCACTCTGCGCGCGCCGGACTTCCGCCCCGACCTGGACGAGCTGCGCGCCCTGATCACCCCGCGCACCCGGCTGCTGCTGATCAACACCCCGCACAATCCGACCGGGCTGGTGCTGACCCCCGACGAGCTCGCCGGGATCGCCCGGCTCGCCGTCGAGCACGACCTGCTGGTGGTCACCGACGAGGTGTACGAGCACCTGGTGTTCAGCGGCGGGCACCACCCGCTGGCCGCCCTGCCCGGGATGCGCGAGCGCACCGTCGCCATCTCCTCCGCCGGCAAGACCTTCTCCTTCACCGGCTGGAAGGTCGGCTGGGTCAAGCCCTGTTCGCCTACCTATTCGCTGGCGTGCTGAGGAGAGACTGCCTTTCTCGCGCCGGGCACGGCTCGGACCAATCAGCAGTCTCGACTTCAAGGCACGGTACAAGTGACCCGAGTGCGACTTGCCCTGTCAATCGGCGTCAAACGCGAACGAGTCGAAGAGTGAGGTGCCGCAACTCAATGCCTGCGACCCCAGCGAGGAGTCGATGCCGGTGCTTCTCACCCTCACTGAGTCGGGTTCCCTGCGGCGTGGTCACGACGATGATGGGCTCGGCCCCACGGTCGACTCGGGCGTTGATGCCACCCCACGTGAGCTCGGCAAGACTGGTGTCCGGACCCCAGATCATCAGGATGTCGGGGCCGGGGCCGCGCACCAGGCAGCGGTTGGGCTTTACACCCAGCGTTCGGCGGTCCGCCACCCAATCGATGCCAAAAGCTTGACGAGCAATCTCCTCCATCTCTGGGTAGCGGCTCACTACGAATCGGGCGTACGGGCCGATTCCGAACCGCGCCCTTGGTAGCTCCTTGATCGGGCCGTCCTTGATCCACACGCGGACTCGATCGCGGGCGATGAAGCGAGTCAGCTTGCCGCCGACGAGTGGGTCGTCGATCCAGTTGACGTAGCGATCCGCCCGTTCCCGTTGGGACATGCCGTCCCAGTCGAGCTCGTCAACCTGCCGATAGACCTCGGCGATCACTTCCCGACGGATGTCCTCATCGATGATGCTCATTGCTATCTCATCCCCCAAAGGCGGCTGGGTCAGGGAACTGGAGGCGACTCTCCTCCAGTGACGTCTCCAGGCTCGCGGCGTCCTTGATCCATTCGCGCATCAGGCTCTCCGCACGCTGATCGGAGAACTCAAAGGTCGTACCACGTTCTGCTAGGCGCAGGGTCTCAACCTCGTCTGCAGCGATTTGTTGGCGGATGTTCAAGATAGCGGCGACACGGCGGATGTCGCTTACGAAGTCCAGGACTTCGACGTGCGACTTTCCGGGTCGGAGGCGCAGGCCGCGTCCGAGCTGTTGGACGAAGATGCGGCGGCTGTGTGTCACCCGGGCGAAGCAGAGGATGTTCACGTCCGGGACGTCGACGCCTTCGTTGAGGATGTCGACGGCAGTTAGGATGGGTGTCTTTCCGCTGCGGAAGGCCATCAGGCGGGCCTGACGCTCGCGCTTGTTCAGGCCGGCGTGTACGGCCAGCGCGCCTCGCCACTGCGGTACTTCTGCGAGCAGCGCGGCCAAGCGCTCGGAGTGTTCGATGGTGCGGCAGAACACGACCGCACGAGGTTGCTGGGTGCGAGCCCAGACTTCCTTCAGTTGCTCGCGTACGGCTTCGTCGCGCTCAGGGAGGAAGAGTCGGGCGTTGAGGTCCTTGATCGAGTAGCTGTGGTCGCTGGCGCCCCGGACGAAGTCCCAGTCGACGTTGTCTGCGTAGAGGCGGTAGCGGACCTCGGAGAGGTAGCCCAACTTCATACCGTCCTCGATGCCTAGCGTGAAGCTGGGCTCTCCGAACCGCTTGCGGATGTCGAAGCGGTCGCCACGCCAGGGCGTGGCGGTGACCCCGAACTGCCGGCTGGCGTGGAGCACGTCGAGGAGTTCGGCAAGTTGGCCGTCCTCGGCGACATGGTGCGCCTCGTCGACCATGACCAGCGCGGGGCGGTAGCCGGCGCGGGCGTACGCGAGGGCGCTGGCGATGGTGGCGCAGGTGACGCCGCGCAGGTCGTCGGGGCGGTGGTCGCCGGTCAGGAGCTGCGTACGCACCGTCTTGGGCAGGTGGTGCCATAGCGCCCGTTCGAGCTGGTCCACCAAGTCTTTGGCCGGGGCGACGACCAAGACCTTGTCCTGGGGATTGTCACGCAGGTGGTGGTCGATGGCTTCGCCGCCGACCACGGTCTTTCCGAGGCCGGTGGCCAAGACGAGCAAAGCACGGTCAGCGCTGTCCAAGTCGCCGAGGATCCCCTGCAGGGCCTGGTATTGGTAGGGACGCAGCGAGCGAGCCGGCAACCTGTCCATTGTGAACTGGTCGTCGGCGTAGAGGTCTGCCAGCTCCTGGCCGGACCACAACTCGACTCTCATGCCGACTGCGGCAAGGCTGTCCCGGCGCTTTCGAGTCGTCGGCCCGAAGCGGCTGTTAGTGACGACTACCGCGTGGTCCGCACCGTAGTGGGCTTTGGCTTCCAGCACCTCGTCGACTGCGGACGGCGGCACCGCCGCTCCCGCCTTCCACTTGGCCTGGAACACCCAGAGGCGCCCCTCCCGGGTGGCGAGAATGTCACCGCCTTGGTCGTTCGCGCCGTCGATGTTCGTGACATCGGTGAACCCCAGGTGGAGCGCGAGGCGCTCCACCTGGCGAGTAAAGCCGAAGGGGCCGACCGCCCGGAGGAACTCCGGCGCCGTGAACGCGGTGCTCATCTCACACCGGCCCGGCAACGCTGTGGTCAAGCATGTCGAAGGTGATCCGTGCCAGGGCCAGTTCGAGTCGCGTCTTCGTTCCCAGCTCGGCCAGGAACTCTCCGACGACCTCCAGCGGCCTTACTGTCTGCGCGACTTGCCTCTCCTTGACCGCCGGGTCCGACCAGCCGCTCCAGGACGTCTTGAACACTGCCCCGTCCAGGAAGTCTCCAGGGCGCGCCCGGACGACGGCCGCGATGCCAGAGGCGTCGAGGTGAGCGACGAAGCCCCCGTCCTTGACGACGGCGGGCCAGTCCAGAGACGCGTCCGCTCGACCGGCGTCTCGCTCCGCACGCAGCTTCACCTGCTCTGGGAGCGGTTCCCACAGCTCGGCGGCCATCGGCGCGACAATCGGCGCCATCAGCTCGCGTACTCGGCCAAGCAGGGAGTCGGCGCGGTCGCGCAGTGCGGACTCGGTCACCCGCTGATCCGGGAATTGGCGCGTGACCTCGGCGGCGACTGTCGTCACCTTCTGCCCGTCCGGCTCGAAGGCGTGCAGGGTCTGCGCGATCTCCATCAGCGCGTAGTCCCGCGGATCACGACCGTACTCACGGAATACTGGGTGTTCGCCATGGACGAAGACCTCCAGGTTGACGCCCCGGCCCATGCGTGTCAGTGAGGGAACCGGTCGCCCTTGGTCATCGAGCAGCTGGGTCCGTGTGTCGAATACCGTCACTGCCCTGCGGCCCAAACGGGGGAGGGTGACCTCGCCGGTCAGGTCGAAGACCTGGCGCGCGTCGGCGCGGTACCGCTCGAAGCGCTGCTCCTCGGTCTCCACCGACTCCGGGGCAGGTGACGGGGCAGCTGGTGGCGCCGGGGTCTCGCGGCCGGACCCGCGTCCTGCGGTCGGTACACCCACTGGGCTCAAGCCGGTGCGCCCGGCCAGTGTGGGCTCGCCGGCGCCTGTCGGCCTGGGTCCCGTACCCGCCGCGTCATTGTCTCGGGCCTCGTCGTGGGCAAGGACCGCCTGGTACCAGATCTCGTCGGAGAGGTACTCGGGGTGGCGGCCCGAGTGGAACTTCGCGCCCCACTCGCGAGCCGTGTCGTGGATGGCCGTACTCCCGTTGCCGGGAATCAGGCAGCCCGCGCCTGGCCGGTTCTCCTGGTAGCCCTTGAAGATCTCTCCGAGGATGGAAGAGTTCGCGGGGTAGCCCAGAGCGGCGGCCTTTTTCGGGCGCATGGGCCCTTCGCCGCGCAGCGCGATAACTGCCTGGCGCCAGTCGCGGCTCTCCCGGGTGAAGTCGGTCTTCTGGTATCCCACCGGGACATGGTCGAGGTGGATCTCGCCCACGATGCGACCCTGAGTCGCGGGGATCTCGACCGGGTACTCGGGGATCTGAGTCCCGTCCTCGGGGTTCTCCCAGGAGAACAGGGAGCGGTCCCCGATCCGGATCTTCCTGCCGTTGCGCAGGAAGTCGATGCCGTAGTTGGTCTCGTCCAGATACCGCTGGACACCGATCCAGCCGTGGATGCGGCGTTCGCGGAGTTGCATGTCCTCGCTGTCGCACTGCGCGCAGCGGTCCAGGTCGAGGTCAGGGTTCTGCCAGTGGCCGCACTTCATGCAGGCCAACGCCGAGGCCAGCCGAATGTCCACCGGCTTGACGGCCGGGATTTCCCGTCCCTGCTTGGTAACCGTCCTGGACGCCGACCAGACACAGGGCAGCCTCGGCGAGACGGTCTTGTTGTTGACCTTCAACCGGAAGCCCCGTCCAGCCATCGGACCGTCCGGGACACCCGGGACAGGATTCTCGCCACGCAGCAGGTAGGAATAGACGCGACCCAGATCTCCCCGGATCTGGTTGTGCCGATTGGTCTTCCTGAGGTCTTCGGCGATCTCGGCGCGCAGCCGACGAACGATCACTTCGGTGCCATGCTCGGACACATCCTGCTTGGGTTCCCGTCGAAGCGGCGTCTTGAAGGTGTCGTTCTGCGAAAGTCGGCGCAAGTCGATCTCCACGACCAGCCACTCGGGATCGCCCGCGCGCGTCGTACGCACCTCGGTGCGGTTGCCCAGCCGGGCCGTGGCGATGTTGAACCCCATGCCGAACAAGCCCAGACTGCCGTAGCGTCGTTTGCCGCTGTACCCGGCCTTCAGTGCGTTCTGCAGCATCTCCAGGCTCATGCCGCGGCCGTTGTCGAGCAGGCTGACGATCGGATCATCGTCGGTGGGCTTCGGCAGGGTGATCCAAACCTCCTGCCGCTCGGTCGGATCCGGGTCCGCGAGGAAGTCGTCGAAGGAGTTGTCGATCAACTCGGCCAGGCACTGCCAAGGCTTGTAGGGGATGTCCCCAAGAGCTTCCAGCAGTTGCGGAGAAGGCGTGAGGTCGACTTCCTCGAACGAAGGCCCCTCGGTGTCGCTCGACAAGGCTGCTACTCCCGTCTGAGATGGTTGCTACGGTTTTGATCTCTGTCCCGGCCAAGAGATACAGCACACCACCGACAACTGAGCTCAGCACCATGGGTGGTGCACTGGTCCATGCCTGACTGGGCGTTTCGTCCCTGAGCCTCGGGCTCATGTTCCGCGCCAGGTCGGGGTGGTTTCGCCGGTGAGTCGGCGGGTCATGAGGCTGATCATCGCGACGTGAACCATGGCTTCGGCGCGGGCCGGTAAGGCTTCGTAGTCGCGGGCGAGGCGGCGGTGGTTCATGAGCCAGCCGAAGGTCCGCTCGACGACCCAGCGTCGGGGTGGACGACGAATCCCCTGGTAGCAGGGTCGCGGCGGACGATCTCGACGTCGATTCCGAGCGTGGCGCCGTGCTCGACGACGGCGGTCTTGTACCCCATGTCGGCCCAGGCCTTGCCGACCGTGGGGTACTCCGCCGCGACTGCGGTCAGGAGCTGTCGGCCGGCGGTGCCGTCCTGCACGCTCGCGGCGGTGACCAGCACCACGAGCAGCAGCCCGATCGTGTCGGTGACGATGTTCCGCTTCCTTCCCACGATCTTTTTCCCGACATCGACGCCCTGCGAACTGGCGGGGACGTTGGTGGAGGTCTTCACGCTCTGCGAGTCGATGATGCAGGCCGTGGGCTCGGGATCGCGGCCCTCGCGGGTGCGGACCAGGCGACGCAGGAGGCCGTTGAGCTGCTCGAACAGTCCCTCCTTCTGCCAGCGGGCGAAGTAGGCGTATACGGTCTCCCAGGGCGGGTAGTCGTGCGGGAGGTAGCGCCAGGGGATGCCGGTGCGGTCCACGTAGAGGATCGCGTCCAGCAGATCTCGCAGTTCGTGCTCGGGCGGCCGGCCGAATGCGAGGGCGCGTTCGGTTCGGGCCTGTCGCCAGGCGGTGAGGGTGGGCTCGACCAGGGCCCAGCGGGCGTCTGAAAGGTCGCTCGGATGCGGTCGACGATCCGTCATGATGACGGCATACTGCGGGATCGCCACGCTGCCCAGGGCTTGCGGCTTTCGACAGACGAACACGTTCAGGCCCGGCTTCCAGGGATGAGACAGGAGGAAGCACACAGTTCCAGCGGACATTCGCGCCACGGCGGCCCACCTGACACCAGAGCCCCAAGCGCCACCAGACGTATGCAGCCTGGGCGCCCCAGAAACCGGGCCCAACCCACCTGCTTACGGGCGAAACGCCCAGTGAGACCGCGTTTGAGATCTGACATGGGACGATCGGTCGGTGATTCGACTCGTGAACCGTGACCGCTCTCTTGAGGAGCTTGAGCGAGACCGCTGGTCGGCCCCGTCGGGCGGCGAAACGCGGCTGATGGCGACCGTGCGCGAGCTTCGGCGTAAGCCGCTCGGCGACCTGACGGTCGAGGACATGCGGCTGCTGATCAGGCAAGACGTGGGCCTTGCCCATCTCCTGCCCCTGGCGGTGGAGGTCCTCCGGGGCGACCCGCTGGCGGAAGGCGACATGTACGAGGGCGATCTGCTGGCTGCCGTGCTCACCCGGAGTCCGGAAATCTGGAGCGAGTCCCCCGAACTCGGGCGGGAGGTCCGCCTGATCGTCTCCGAGTTGGCCGACGTGCCGCCTGGCCTGAAGCGCGAGGTTGAGGGGTTCTTGGCTCTGTAGCTCGCCGACAGCAGCTGCCGTCGGCGAGGGAGGCTGTCTACGAGGGTTGCCGCACGAGCGGTCGTGGGCCGGGACGCGTCGCAGCACGGCCCCGGGTGAGCCGGCGGACCATGACGCCGATCATGGCCCAGCGGATCATCGTCTCCGAGTGCTTCGGGCTGGTCTCGTAGTCCCGGGCGAGGCGCCGGTGGGCGGTGAGCCACGAGAAGGTCCGCTCCACCGCCCACCGCTTGGGCTGGACCTGGAAGCCGCGCTGGCCAGGATCCTTGCGGACGATCTCCAGGTCGCGGCCGAGGATCTTGGCGGCCCACTCGACCAGGCGGCCGGCGAAGCCCTGGTCGGCCCAGACCTTCTTGACGCTGGGGTGGTCGAGCCTGGTCCACAGCAACGGCCGCTTCGCGCCGTCGCGGTCCTGGATGCTCGCCGCGACGACGTGGACGGCCAGGAGCAGGCCGAGGGTGTCGGTGACGATGAACCGCTTGCGACCCTTCACCTTCTTGCCCGCGTCGAAGCCCCTGGTCGCCACCGGGACGGTGTCGCCGGTGCGGACGGACTGCGAATCGATCAGGCCCGCGCTCGGCTCCACGTCGCGGCCGTCGGCTTCACGGACCTTGCCGCGCAGGGCATCGTGGATGCGCTCGACGGTGCCGTCGTCGTGCCACCACGTGAAGTACCAGTAAACCGTCGGCCAGGGCGCGAAGTCCTTCGGCAGCTGCCGCCAGGCACACCCCGTCCGCGCCACGTGGAAGATCGCGTCCACGATCCGCCGCCGCGGATGCTTCTCCCGACGCCCACCCTTCGGCCCCACCCGCGCCGGCGGGAGCAACGGCTCCACCAGTGCCCACTGCTCGTCCGTCAGGTCAGACGGATATCCGCCCCCAACACCGCTCACAGCGAGCTCAACGAACGCCTCAGCAACGGGACACGGTAGATCTCAAACACGGTCTGAGCAACGCGGCAAGCGCCCGCGCGGCTGACCACGACTACGGAGAGTCACCCGATGACGTCTTCGCCTTCCGAAGTGGTCATCGACAGCAACGGCATGGTCGCACTGCCCATGGTGTCCTCGTCGAAAGGAGACGCTACAGGCTTCCAGCGGCGGCGATGGAAGGACCGTTCTCCGTCGTCTCAACGACGCCATCGCCGACCTGCTGAACGGCCGACGGCCGTCGCGTCCCGGCGCGTAGCGCCCGCAACTCCCGGCTGATTCGCTCGGCCGCTAGGACGGGGTCCTCGTGCTCCCAGACCCGGATGACTCTCCAGCCGGAGTCGATCAGCTTTTCGTTGGTCTCGGTGTCCCGGGCCCGATTGCCCTCGATCTTCTCGCGCCAGAAGTCCGCGTTCTTGACTGCGGGGCGGTAGTGCTCTGGACACCCGTGCCAGAAGCAGCCGTCGATGAAAACCGCCACTCGGTCACCGGGGAAGACCACGTCGGCCTTGCGCCGGATCTCGGCAAGCGGCTTGGCGTCCACTCGGTAGCGCAACCCGCGCTGGTAGAGCAGCTTGCGCAGAGCCAGCTCCGGTCGGGTGTTCTTGCCTCGGTTGGCACGCATCGAGGCACGCACCTCCAAAGAAGACGCTGTCGAACCCGCAGGCAGCGGCTCCTCGGCGAGAAGCCCCTTATCCCATGCCTGCTGCCAAGCCGCAGCCAGGTTCTGTCCCCGGGAGTCGTGCTCGACCTCGCAGACGTACCGTTCCTGGGTCTTACCATCTTGCGACCAACGAAGGTAGGCACGGATCCGCCGGGTGCTCCGGTACAGCCGAAGGCTGATCGAGGCCCGAGCGAAGCGTCCATCTCCGAGGGCGACACTCCGCCGGTTGTGACCACCTGCGGCTCGGTCCTGTTCCACCGCTGGCGCCACGGCACCCGCGCGCCGCTTGTACGCCCGCTCGGGAGGCATCTGCTCCTTCCAGCGGTGGCCCTGGCTCTCATTCCGTGGCATGTCGTCAGTGTCCCGCTGCGGCCAGTGCGTCGGCGACGGCGTTGGCGAAGAACTCGCCGAGCACAACCGGGACGGCGTTGCCCAGTTGGCGCATCTGCTCGCCCCGAGGGCCGGACCCGAGCCACTCGTCGGGGAAGGTCATCACCCGGGCGGTCTCGCGGACCGTCATGTAGCGGTGCCGATAGGTCCACCCGTCGGGCGCCCCGGGGTCACGGAACCGCTCGTCCAGAAGCATCACGGACTCGCCGCCAGGCACTCCGTGCACGCCGGCCTTGACCGTCTTCGCGGGGCGGTCGAGTTCGTTCGGGGTATGTCCCTTGTAGATTCGCGCCCCGGGCCAGCCGATGTGGTCGACGATTCCGACCTTCTTACCGAAGTCGTGCTTCTCCTCAAGGCGACTGAGGTCGACCTCCGGCAGAGCGGGGAGTTCCGCGTCAGTGCCGAAGCCGGCGATGGCGTCGCGCAGCGTACGCCAAGGCAGGTAGTCGTCCTCCTTGATCTTCTTGGGCAGGTTGGCCCGGACCCGGTCCCGCACGTGCCCCGGCACCTGGTGACGTTGCCAGTACGGGCCGTCCTCGTCCCGCATGGAGCGCCACAGTGCGTCCTCGGAGAACTTCGGGGTCTCCACGTACTTCGTGAATGCCTCGATGTCGACGCCGAGGTCGGCCCGGAAGGCCACGATGACGACACGGTTCCGCACCTGGGGGACGCCGTAGTTCGCGGCGTTGACCGGCACCATCACGACCTTGTAGTGGTCGGGGTCGCTGTCCTCGGGGGACAGTCCTCGAAGGATGCCGGACAGGTGGGCGTCGTGGTCCTGCCACCTCGCCTCGTTGTCGCGCTTCTCGAACGGCAGGCGCAGTTCGTTCTGGATGTACTTGAAGTAGTCGGCGAACGAGGGCCGCAGGAGTCCGCGGACGTTCTCGCAGATGACGGCCTTCGGCCGGATCTCGCGGACGGCCTTGAACATGGCGGGGAACATGTTGCGCTTGTCCTCGTCGCCCTTCGCCACGCCCCCGGCGCTGAACGGCTGGCACGGTGGCCCTCCCGCGAGGACGTCCACCTTGCCCTCAAGGGCGCTCATGTCGAGGTCGCGCACGTCTCCCGGATAGAGGGGAGCCGGCTGGCCTGGCTCCGGGGGCTCCGGCTTCGTCCCGTCGACACGGAGCAAGCCGTCGACGCCAAGGGTCTTTCGCGCGCTGGCAACCAGCGTCTCGCAAGCCCGGTTGTTGAACTCGTTGAACAGCAGTGGACGGAAGCCCGCCCGGTGCACCGCCATGGCCAAGCCGCCGCCGCCGGCGAATAGCTCGACACTGGTGCGGGGCTTCTTCTTGTCTTCAGGCTGTTCAACCATGGGAGAACCATACCGCGGAGTTGGTGATCATGGGGCGATTTCACTCGAACGAGTCGCCTGGGAGTGAGCAAAACCATAGGGTTCGTGGTGGTCAATGCCGCACAAGGAGTAGGCGAATGATGCAGGCCGCCGGGCCGGACGGCCGAGGCCCCTACCACGACGACTTCCGGCTGAGCATCACCAAGGCCCTCGGTGATCAGCTGGCAGCCGCGCTGGAGAAGCTGGGCCGGGCCCCGCTAGATGAGCAGCACCTCAAGGCACTCGACGAACGGCCCGGCGTCTACCAGCTCTACCTCAATGAGAAGTTCGTCTACGTCGGCAAGGCCGACAAGACCCTGCCCGGTCGGCTCCGAAACCACCTGGACAAGATCTCGGGTCGGCGCGACATCGACCTCGCCGACGTCGCCTTCTCCTGCCTGTACGTCGACGAGGACTTCTCCGCGCTCGCGCCGGAGCAGTTGCTCATCAGTCACCATAAGGAGAAGGGCGACATTCCCTGGAACAACAACGGCTTCGGCAACAAGGACCCCGGGCGCCAGCGCGACAACACGATCCTCAAGAAGAATCACTTCGACGTCCAGTACAAGATCAACCTTGACCTGCCCGTGAAGGGGCTCGCACCCGGCGAGAGCACACTCCATGCCTTCCTCAAGGCGCTCAAGAGCGGCCTCCACTACAACTTCCGGTACGCCGAGCCGCCGCAGTCGAAGCTCACCATGATGAGCGTGCCCCCGGGCGAACTCGCCGCAGACGAGGCGTTCCGGCTCGTTTCCGCAGCGTTCCCGGAGACATGGCAGGTCACGGCCCTCATGGGCTACGTGATCATGTACCCGGATGCTCCGTCTGAGTACAAGAGCGCGATTCGCTACTACCGCTCAGGCGAAGCCATCCCCGCAGTGCCAGAGGCTTCTTCCGAGGAGATGAGCGCGGACGATGATGTCAACGCCGACGAATGACACTCATGGCGTGAGGCTGGGGCAGCGTGCCAAACGCTTTGAGCGGGCGCCCTCCCCCGGCTGGGGTGGGCCGCCGTGGTGGGGATAGGGTCACGTCCCAGCTGGCACCCCCGCCCTCAAGACAGGCGTCTCGCTCTGGACCTCCTCACCCGGCGCAGCTCAACGCTGGACACGAGAGCTTGTCTATGACTCATGGCCGTCAGAGGATTGCCCTGACTACGAGCCGTGAGGAGCCGCCGATGGGTGCGAGGCCGCTGTTGAACCGCCGCTTGGCGAGCATGGGAACAACGATTTTCGCCGAGATGTCGGCGCTGGCCACGGCCACCGGTTCGATCAACCTCGGACAGGGTTTCCCGGACACCGACGGACCCGCGGAGGTCCGCGAGGCGGCGGTCCGGGCGCTGCGCGAGGGCCGCGGCAACCAGTACCCGCCCGGCCCCGGCGTCCCCGAGCTGCGGCAGGCGATCGCCGAGCACCAGCAGCGCTTCCACGGCCTGACGTACGACCCCGACACCGAGGTGCTGGTCACCGCCGGCGCCACCGAGGCGATCGCGGCCGCCCTGCTCGCCCTGCTCGAGCCCGGCGACGAGGTGATCGCCTTCGAGCCCTTCTACGACTCCTACGCGGCGTGCATCGCGATGGCCGGCGCCGTCCGCCGCCCGCTCACCCTGCGCGCGCCGGACTTCCGCCCCGACCTGGACGAGCTGCGCGCCCTGATCACCCCGCGCACCCGGCTGCTGCTGATCAACACCCCGCACAACCCGACCGGGCTGGTGCTGACCCCCGACGAGCTCGCCGGGATCGCCCGGCTCGCCGTCGAGCACGACCTGCTGGTGGTCACCGACGAGGTGTACGAGCACCTGGTGTTCAGCGGCGGGCACCACCCGCTGGCCGCCCTGCCCGGGATGTTCGAGCGCACCGTCGCCATCTCCTCCGCCGGCAAGACCTTCTCCTTCACCGGCTGGAAGGTCGGCTGGGTGACCGCCGCCCCCGAGCTGGTCGCCGCCGTCCGCACCGCCAAGCAGTACCTCACCTACGTCAGCGCCGGCCCCTTCCAGTACGCCGTCGCCGAGGCGCTGCGCCTGCCCGACGAGTACTTCGCGTCCTTCCGGGCGGATCTGCGGCGCAAGCGGGACCTGCTCGCCGACGGCCTGACGGCCGCGGGTTTCCGGGTGTTCAACCCGCAGGGCACGTACTTCATCACCACCGACATCACGCCGCTCGGCGAGAAGGACGGCCTGGAGTTCTGCCGCGCCCTGCCCGAGCGCTGCGGCGTGGTGGCCATCCCGAACGTGGTCTTCTACGACAACACCGAGGCCGGCCGCAGCCTGGTGCGGTTCACCTTCTGCAAGCAGGACAGCGTCCTGGAGGAGGCGGTCGCCCGGCTCGGGCGGCTGTGAGACCCCCCGTCCGGCGGGGCTGACGGTCCGGAAGCTCGACCGGCGCGTGGGGGCGTACGACCCGCGCGCACGGCGCGTACGCCCGGGGCCGGGCGCGCGGCGAACAGACTCGATGCCCGCGATGATCACACCCAGTCGGACCCTGCGCCCAGACCGGTGAATGCTCGACAAAGATGGGTAAATCCCTGACGGACCCGGAGAATTCGTGCTTCTCTGCTGCTGAATCTCCAGCCGGAATCCTTCCTTCCACGGTCGGCCGCGCCCTGGACCGGACAGCATCGAACAACCTCGGATCGGCCGAGTCGGACGCTGCACCCCTCAGGGCGTGCACGGAGCTGAAACGCGGAGCCGAGCATGCTCACCACACTGCAGACCTCCTACACGGACACCCGCGCCGGCGACCTGGCCTGGCAGTTGGGCGGAGAACCACTGCCCGCACTGGCCGTACGCGACCTGAGACTGGACGGTCCCGGCGGCGGCCCGGACGAGGGCCCCGCCGCCGGGCACATCCGCGGCACCATGCAACTGCGCCTGCTGGGCGCCTCCCACCAGGTCGTGCTGGCCGCGGGCCCCGGCGACTGCCTGGAGACGGTGGCCTGCCTGCCGGGCCGCCGAACACCGCTGCCGGCCCGGGTGGCCGAGCAGGTGGCCGGCTGGGAGTACGAGTTCGCGGCCCGCATCGAGGAGTTGCCGCCGCACGTCTTCGCCGCCCGCGCCCAGGAGTTGCTGGCGCTGGTGGAGGGGCACCCGCGCGGGCTGGCCGGGATCTTCCCGGGCGACCCGAGCGCGTTCACCGCGCTGGTGGCACACTGCGAGGAGCGACGGGTGCTCTGGCGCACCTGGCACGCCTACCCGCAGGAGGGCCGACTGGTCTGCACCCGCTCCGCGCTGGTGCTGCGCGGCAGTGGGGAAGAAAGCGATCCTGCCGGAATCTGGTGATGAAACGTCAAAGCGCCCTGCCGCATTGTCACTCCAATGGGTGCAGATATCGACACACGTTCTCCCCTAGCGTTCATTCATGATCAGCCATCCGGCCGGACCACCCGCACACCCGGATATCGACAGTCCCGCGGATCCGCCCACCGCGCCCCCAGCCGGCGCGGTCCGGGCCGGCGGCGCCATACCCATCCCGCTCCGGCCCCGGCCGGCCCGCCTGCTGGTGCTGCTGGCCGCGTTCCTCTGCGCGGCCTGCGGCCTGGTGTACGAACTCGAACTGGTCGCCCTCGGCGGGTACTTGCTGGGCGACTCGGTGACGCAGACCTCCGTGGTGCTCTCCGTGATGGTCTTCGCGATGGGCATCGGCTCGCTGCTCGCCAAGGGGCTGACGCGCCGCCCCGCCACCTCCTTCGCCCTGGTCGAGTGCGGCCTGGCCCTGGTCGGCGGGCTGTCGGTACTCGCCCTCTACTCGGTCTGGGCCTGGCTCGAGGGCCACGGCGCCGCGATGGCCGGCCTGGTCGCCACCACCTTCCTGGTCGGTCTGCTGATCGGGGCCGAGATCCCGCTGCTGATGACACTGATCCAGCGGATCCGCCAGGAGCACGCGGGCCGGGCCGCCGCCGACCTCTTCGCCGCCGACTACGTGGGCGCGCTGATCGGCGGCCTGGCCTTCCCCTTCCTGCTGCTGCCCGCCGTCGGCCAGGCCGCCGGAGCGCTGCTGACCGGCGCGGTCAACGCGGTGGCCGGGGCGGCCGTGGTGCTCTGGCTGTTCCGGTCGGAGCCCGCGCCGCGCGCCCGGCTGCTGCTGTGGACCGGCTGCGGCCTGGTGCTGGCGGTGCTGGCCGTCGCCGCCGCCTTCACCGGCGCGATCGAGCGGGCCGCCCGGCAGGCCCTGTACGGCGGGCCGGTCCGGTTCGCGATGCAGAGCCGCTACCAGGAGATCGTGCTCTCCGGCGGCTCCCCCGCCCCGCGCGCCGCCGCGGCCACCCGGACCGGCACGGCGGACCAGGCCGCCCGGGTGCCCGAGCAGCGGGCCGCCCTGCCGCTGGAA
This sequence comes from Kitasatospora cinereorecta, assembly GCF_024172095.1. Lineage (GTDB taxonomy): Bacteria > Actinomycetota > Actinomycetes > Streptomycetales > Streptomycetaceae > Kitasatospora > Kitasatospora cinereorecta. Next base: position 420,351 of record NZ_JAMZDX010000006.1, read on the forward strand.
CTGTTCCTGGACGGCCGGCTGGCCGTCTGTGGCGCGGACGAGTACCGCGAGCACGAGGCCCTGGTGCGGCCCGCGCTGGCCGCCGCCCCCAGCGGACGCGTCCTGGTGCTCGGCGGCGACGGACTGGCGCTGCGCGAGGTGCTGCGGCACCCGGCGGTGCGCTCCGTCCAGGTGGTCGAGCTCGACCCGGCGCTGAGCGACCTGGCCCGCCGCGACCCGGCGCTGGCCGCGCTCGGCGGGCACCCGTACGAGGACCCGCGGGTGAGGCTGGTCAACGCCGACCCGCTGGAGTGGCTGCGCACGCCGGGGCCGGAGTTCGACGTGATCGTCTCGGACCTGGACGGGGCGGCGCACGGGGGCAAGTACCGCTCCCGGGAGTTCCTCGGCCTGGCCGCCCGGCGGCTGGCGCCCGAGGGCCGGATCGCGGTCCGCACCGGCCCGGTCGGGACCGGCCTGTGGTCGGCCGAGGCCGGCCTGGCCGCGGCGGGCCTGCGGACCGTGCCCTACCAGGGCGCGGACTCGGCCGGCGGCTGCGGCGGCCGGACGCAGCGGCCCGCCTTCGTGCTGGCCGGGCGCGACCGGCCCGCCCTGGCGCTGGCCGAGGACGCCCCGCGGCCCCGGTCGCTCACGGTGGAGGCGCTGCGCGCCTCGGCCGCCCGGCTGGCCGCCGAGCGCCCCGGCGGGCCGCCGGTCGCGCACGACCTGATCGGCTGAGCGGGCGGCCCGCTGATCGGCTGAGCGGACGGCCCGCGGCGGCGGCCGGCCCGGCCGGCTGGCCCGTACGGGCGGCCACGCGGACCCAACCTGACCGCAGGCCTCCGCAGCGGGCTCGCGGGTCGGTAGGCTCGCGGACATGGAGCATGAGGTTGTCGTCCCGCTGCCGGCCGAGGTCGTCCGGGAGGCCCTGCTGGACCGGGAGCTGATGGCGCGCTGCGTCCCCGGTCTGAGCGCCGTCGCCGACGCGTCCTCGCCGGTCGAGACGGGCGGCCGGCTGCGGCTGCGGATCGGCGGCTCCACGATCACCTACGCCGGCCGGCTGACCCGGCGGGAGTGGGAGAGCGACGAGCTGGTGGTCCGGCTGGCCGGCGAGGAGATCCGCGGCGGCGCCGCGGTCGCCGTCGAGCTGCGGATCACGCTGGCCGAGCAGCCAGGCGGCACGGTGGTGCGCCTGGACTGCGCGGTGGAGGCGGACGGCCGGCTGGCCGCCTTCGACGCCGAGACCCGGGAGACGGTGGGCCGCCGGCTGATCGACCGCGCCGCGGCGGCCCTGGTCGAGGAGCTGACCGTGGACGGCGAGGAGGACGGCGGCGACGAGCCGTCGGCCACCGTGGTCTACCTGGAGGACCGGGCGATCGGCCCGGACCTGGACGACGACCTGTCCGACCTGATCGCGTTCGGCGACGACGAGCCGGTGCTGCCGTTCGGGGAGCAGGAGAACCTGCCCGAGCCGCAGCCGGAGCTGCCGTACGAGCCGGAGCCGGCGCTGGCCGGCGGCCCGGTCCGCCGGTCGATCGTGGGCCGCTCGGCCGAGGAGGTGGACCACGCGCCGCCGCACGGCCGGTACGCGCCGAGCCCGCCGGCGCACAGCGCCCGGGCGAGAGCCGCCTCCCGCTGGGGCGGGGTGGAGCCGACGCTGCTGTCCGGGCACGCCGGGGAGCGCAGCGCGATGCCGTGGGTGATCGGTGGCGGGGTGGCGCTGATCGGCGGCGCGGTGGTGCTGGTCCGGGCCCTGCGCAAGCGGTAGCGGCCCGTAGACTGGCTGCTCATGAGCAACGACCGGGACGCCCTGCTGGCGCAGATCAAGACCAAGGCCGTGGTGCACGGCAAGGTCACCCTCTCCTCCGGGCTGGAGGCCGACTACTACGTCGACCTGCGCCGGATCACGCTGGACGCCGAGGCGGCGCCGCTGGTCGGCAAGGTGATGCTGGACGCCACCGCCGACCTGGAGTACGACGCCGTGGGCGGCCTGACCCTGGGTGCCGACCCGGTCGCCGCCGCGATGCTGCACGCCGCCGCCGCGCGCGGCCGCACGCTGGACGCCTTCGTGGTCCGCAAGGCGGGCAAGGCGCACGGCCTGCAGCGCCGGATCGAGGGCCCGGACGTCAAGGGCCGCCGGGTGCTGGCGGTCGAGGACACCTCCACCACCGGTGGCTCGGTGCTGACCGCCGTCGAGGCGCTGCGCGAGGCGGGCGCCGAGGTGGTCGGCGTCGCGGTGATCGTGGAGCGCGGCGCGGCCCCGGCGATCGCCGAGGCCGGTCTGCCGTACTACACCGCGTACACCCTGGACGACCTGGGCCTCTGAGCCCGCGGAACGCAGCGGCGGCCGGTGTTTCACGTGAAACACCGGCCGCCGTCGTTTCGGCGCGGGTGGGGGTCAGCCCTTGCGGTGGCGGCCGCTGCTCACCGGCTCGTGCTCGTCGGCGGCGACGCCCGCCTTCTTCTTCCGGCGCTCGCGGATCACCTCGATGATGATCGGCGAGATCGAGATCAGGATGATCAGCGCCATCGCCGGCAGCAGGTACTTGTCGATCACCGGCGCCATGGCGTCACCGAAGAAGTAGCCGATCAGCAGCATCGTCTCGGTCCACAGCACCGCGCCGACCACGTTCCAGACGAAGAAGGTGCGGGCGGGCATCTCCAGGGTGCCGGCCACCGGGTTGAGGAAGGTCCGCACCACCGGGATGAAGCGGGCCATCACCACGGCCTTGGCCGGGCCGAACTTGTCGAAGTACTCCTCCGCCTTCACCACGAAGTCGCGGCGGAAGATCTTCGAGTCCGGCTTGTCGAACATCCGGGGGCCGACCTTGGCCCCGATCAGGTGGCCCAGCTGGGCGCCGGCGATCGCCGCGATCGGCGCACCGATCAGCAGCATCGCGATGGGCATCCGGGCCCCCTCGCCGAGCACCTTCTCGGCGGCGCTGGAGGCGGCCACACCGGCCAGGATGAGCAGGGAGTCGCCGGGGAAGAAGAACCCGATCAGCAGGCCGGTCTCGGCGAAGATGATCGCGAGAATCCCGATGGCGCCGACCGATGCGACGAGCGATTTGGCGTCAAGCAGGTTGACGGCGAGCTGGTTGTAGTCCACGGGCGCAGGATAGCGCCCCGGCCTTACGGGCGGGCTGAGCCAGGACACCCGGTCCGGGCCTCGTCCGGGGCCGGCCGCCGGACGTCCCACGCGTACCGCCGCACGTCATCCGTCCCAAGGAGCGGGCCGCTGGGTGTGCCGGAGGGGCGAGTCTGGGAAGATGACACCGGTGTCCGGCCGGCGGTCGAGGACCACCCTCATCTCGCGCCGCATCCACGCCGTGTACCAGAGGCGTATCGAGCATCGGACAGCGTCGTCCGATCGCCCCACACCGACAGGAGCGGATTCGCATGCCCATCGCAACTCCCGAGGTCTACAACGAGATGCTGGACCGGGCCAAGGCGGGCAAGTTCGCCTACCCGGCGATCAACGTCACCTCGTCGCAGACGCTGCACGCCGCGCTGCGCGGCTTCGCCGAGGCCGAGAGCGACGGCATCATCCAGATCTCCACCGGCGGCGCGGAGTTCCTCGGCGGCCAGCACAACAAGGACATGGTGACCGGCGCGGTCGCCCTCGCCGAGTTCGCGCACATCGTGGCCGCCAAGTACGACATCACCGTCGCGCTGCACACCGACCACTGCCCGAAGGACAAGCTGGACGGCTACGTCCGCCCGCTGCTCGCGGTCTCCGCCGAGCGCGTGGCCAAGGGCCTGAACCCGCTGTTCCAGTCGCACATGTGGGACGGCTCGGCCGAGACCCTGGCCGACAACCTGGCCATCGCGCAGGAGCTGCTGGCCCAGGCCGCCGCCGCCAAGATCATCCTTGAGGTCGAGATCACCCCGACCGGCGGCGAGGAGGACGGCGTCTCGCACGAGATCAACGACGAGCTGTACACCACCGTCAACGACGCCGTGCGCACCGCCGAGGCGCTGGGCCTGGGCGAGAAGGGCCGCTACCTGCTGGCCGCCTCGTTCGGCAACGTGCACGGCGTGTACAAGCCGGGCAACGTCGTCCTGAAGCCGGAGCTGCTCGCGGAGCTCCAGGCCGAGATCGGCAAGCAGTACGGCAAGGCCGACCCGTTCGACTTCGTCTTCCACGGCGGCTCCGGCTCGACCGCGGAGGAGATCGCCACCGCGCTGGCGAACGGCGTCGTGAAGATGAACCTCGACACCGACACCCAGTACGCCTTCACCCGCCCGGTCGTGGACCACATGTTCCGCAACTACGACGGTGTGCTGAAGGTCGACGGCGAGGTCGGCAAGAAGAACACCTACGACCCGCGCACCTGGGGCAAGCTGGCCGAGGCCGGCATGGCCGGCCGCGTGGTCGAGGCCGCGCAGCAGCTGCGTTCCGCGGGCAACCGCCTGAAGTGAGTCGCGCCCCGGTGCCCCCGGACGGTTCGCCGTCCGGGGGCACCGGCGTCTGCGGGCCCCGGCCCGACAGTGGTTGACTTGGGCCCATGAGCATTCACGAGAACCTGCTCGGCGGGCCCCCGCCGACCCACCTGCCGGCCGAGCCCGGCCCGCTGGAGCTGCTGGCCTCTGGTGCCACCCCCGCGGAGGTCGCGGCGGCCTACCCGACGTCCTCGCTCGCCTGGGCGCAGCTGGCCGACGACGCGTACGCCGCCGGCCGGACCGTGGAGTCCTACGCCTACGCCCGCACCGGCTACCACCGCGGCCTGGACGCGCTGCGCCGCAACGGGTGGAAGGGCCACGGCCCGGTGCCGTGGGAGCACGAGCCGAACCGCGGCTTCCTGCGGGCGCTGCACGCGCTCGGCCGGGCCGCCGGCGCGATCAACGAGAAGGACGAGGCGGAGCGCTGCACGCAGTTCCTGCGCGACTCCTCGCCGACCGCGGCCGACACGCTGGGCTGAGCCGACCCGCCGCCGACCCGAACCGCCGCCCGGAGCTTCCGGGCGGCGGTTCCTTCCGTTCCCGGCGCCTGTACTTCCCGGACCCGATGGTGCAGGGGTCAGTTCTGCCGCAGGTCGATGGCGACCACACCGTCGGCGAGGCCGGCCAGCAGGGTGCCGCCGACCAGGCTGAGCGCCCAGACCTGGGAGCCGAGCCTGAGGTCCAGCCGGCTGCCCGGCTGCTCGGGGCGGCGGACCCGGATCAGCCCGTCGGACCAGGCGGCGGCCACCACCAGGCCGGCCGGTCCGTCGCCGAGCGCCACCGCGGCCACTGGGCTGGGCCGGTGGTCGGCCGGGTCGGCCATCGGCTCGCCGCCCGGGCCCCACAGCCGCACCGCGCCGTCGAAGCCGCCGCTGGCCAGCAGCGGGACGCCGGCGTCGCCGGCCGGGCCTAGGCCGAGCGCCGCCAGGGCGGTCACCGGCCCGGTGTGCAGCCGCTCGCTCCACACCTCGCCGTCCTGGTACCAGTGCACGGCGCCCGCGGTGTCGCCCAGCGCGGGGGCGGCGTCGGGCAGGGCGGTGGCCGCGGCCAGCGCGCTCGGCTCGGCGCCCGCCGCGGCCCGCAGCCGGGCCAGCGCCTCGTCCAGCGCGTACGGCTCCAGGCCGGGCGCCGGGTGGGCCGGGGCGACCAGTTCGATGCCGCCCCAGGAGTCCAGCAGCAGCAGGCTGCCGCCGGCGGTCGCGGCCAGGGCGCGCAGCGGCTTGGGGCCGGGGACGACGATCCGGGCGAGCGTCGCGCCGGTGGCGGCGGACAGCACCCGGACGGCCCCGGTCGCGTCCGCGAGCAGCCAGCCGTCCCGGTGCGGGCCGGTGCCGGACGCGGCGGCGGCCGCGGTGCCGGGCTCCCAGCGGGCCCAGCGGGCGGACCAGCCGCTCGGGGCGTCGGCCAGGCGGTCGACCGCGGCGGCGTCGGCCGGGCTCGCGCCCCGGGCGCCGAGCAGCCGGGCGCGCAGGACGTGGGCCCGGCTCGGCGCGTCGGGGGTGTCGATCAGCGCCGGACCGGCCGCCTCCCAGGCCTCGGGCAGCGCTCCGGTGCGGCCCTCCAGCGCGGCGGTGACGGCGGCCGGCCGGGCCAGCGCGTACAGCAGCGGGTCGGCGGCCAGCGGGCCGAGGTCGTCCTCCCGGGCGGCGGCGGTCCACAGCTCGGTGAGCAGGTCCTCGCCGGCGGCCGGGAGGTCGAGGTCCCCGGCCGGGTCGAGGGGCACCCGGGCGATCAGCTCGGAGAGCCCGGCGTCCTCGGGCGGCCGGACGCCGAGGGCGCGGCCCGGGTTCGGGTAGGCGGAGGGGTCGGCGCCCTCGCGGGCGCACCACTCCTCGAAGCGCTCCCGGTCGGTCCAGTGCGGGTCGTCCAGGTCCAGGACGGCCGGGTCGGCGACGGCGGCCAGTGGGGAGGCCGACTCGACCACCATCCTGACCTGCGGCACCTGGAGGATCGGGTCGAGCAGTTCGGCGATCAGCCGGGCCGGGTCGGCGGCGCGGTCGAGGTCCGGGACGCAGACGACCGTACGGCGCCCGTCGGCGGCCAGTGCGGCCAGCAGTTCCTGCGGGGTGCGGGCGCCGGTGCCGAGCTGGAGGCCGAGCAGCCAGACCGCGCCGCGGACGCTCAGTCCGTCGGCCGGCAGGACGGCGCTGATCCGCTGCGCCGACGGGGTGTCGGGTGCCGTGCCGCCGGCCACCAGCCAGGCCAGCAGGTGGCTCTTGCCCGCTCCGGCGCTGCCGGTGATCCGGCACAGCCGCGGCGCCCGCGGGTCGTCCAGCCAGCCGAGCAGCGCCGCCCCGGCGGCGCGGCGTCCGGCGCGCAGCGGCGGTATTCGACGGTCGGTCCCCAATGTCATGCCCCCGTTCCGAACTGCTTTCCGGCAGGAGCCTACCCATCGTTCGGCGTTCGGGAGGGCCCTGAGTTGACCAAACCTCGCACCGAACTGATAGTCATACGAGCTACACGGGGGAAGGGGAACAGATGGGCGTCGTACTGCCCGACGAGCTCGCCTGGGTGCTCGACCTGATCGGCATCAACTGGCCCAACGTCGACGAGGACGAGTACCGCGAGATGGCGGACGAACTCCGCGACCTCGCTTCGACGTTGAACGCAGACCGGGACCTGATCGCCCGCGCCGCCGAGGACTTCCTGGGGATCAACCAGGGCGAGGCGGCCGACGCCTTCAAGGCGCACTTCGACAAGGTCGCCGGCACCCACATGCCCCAAGTCGCGCAGGCCCTGGGCCTGTTCGCCACCGGGCTGGACGGCGCCGCACTGGTGATCACCGGCGCGAAGATCGCCGCAGTGGTCCAACTCGGCATCCTGGCCGCGGAGGTGATCGCCGCCCAGGCAGCCGCGCCGTTCACCTTCGGACTCTCCGAGGCCGGCGCCCTCGGTGCGACCCAGGCCACCCGGATGATCGTCAAGCGGCTGCTCAAGGAGGCCGAGCAGCAGCTGCTCTCCCAACTGATGTCACTGGTCGAGGGCCCGATCTTCGCCGCGCTCGACTCGATGGCCCAGGACCTGATCGTCCAGCTCGCCCGCAACGCGCTCGGCGTCCAGCACGGCATCGACCTGGGCCAGACCGCCAACGCCGGCAAGTCCGGCTTCAAGGACGGCGTCCAGCAGTCGGTCGACCAGGTCAAGGGCTACGCGGACGACCCGCTCGGCGCCGCGAAGGACTTCGCCGAGAACACCGTCACCGGCGCCGTCGACGCCCACCGGCAGGAGCAGCAGGAACAGCAGCAGCACCAGCAGGGCCAGGAGCACCAGCAGCACACCCAACAGCAGCCGCACCAGGAGCAGCCGCAGCACCCGCAGCAGCACCAGGCGCAGCCGCACCATCAGCAGCAGCACCACTCGACCGCGCGGCGAGGTGGCCGGTGAACGACATCGTCAAGCACGACTTCGACGCGGCCGAGACCCTCGCCGCCCAGTTCGACAGTCACTTCGACAAGATGCGGGAGCACCACACCCGCACCACCCGCAACCGCACCCGCGCGGTCAGCGGCCGGGGCGGCGACCCGATGGGCCAGATCGTCTCCGACATGGCCGATCGGGCGCTCGGCGCGATCGAGAAGGCCCTCGGCAGCCTCGCCCAGCACGCCAAGGACACCGCCGGCGGCGTCCGCAAGATGAGCCAGAACCACAAGGACCTGGAAGAACGGCTCGCCAAGAAGTACCAGAAGATCGTCACCGACCACGACACCACGCCCGTCTACCTGCTCGACCACAAGGGCGACGTGCACCGCGTCCACCCGGACGGCACCAAGACGAAGATCGACGACGAGCACGACTCCGGCATCAAGGACTTCTTCGCGAACGGCCGGTCGGAGCCGTTCCGGGTGACCAAGGAGGACGTGCCCCCGCAGGACGCGCCGCGGACCGGCTCGCGCAAGGTCCGCCCCGGCGGCTCCGAGCTGGCCCGGGCCACCCAGCGCGCCCGGCTCGCGCAGAAGGACTACGGCAGCTACGGCCCCGACAGCCAGGCCCGCGCCAACTACGCCGCCCTGCACTACCAGGACGGCCAGCGGAACTTCATCCTGGTCGCCCGCAGCGACTTCCTGAACAACGCCCACTCCGAGCGCCGGATCGGCGCCCCCATCCTGGACGCGATGCAGGGCCCGGGCGTCCGCGCGCTCTACAGCGAGCGGGCCCCCTGCGACTCCAAGCTGTCCAACTGCGGGAGCTGGCTGCACGAGAAGTTCCCGCACCTCACCGACGTCAGCCACAGCATCGACTACCCGGGCACCGAGGAGCACTCCAAATACCTGAAGGACCTCAAGGAGAAGCACTTCCAGATCTTCCGGCGCAAACGGTGACGCCCGGTCCGCCGGAACGGGCCACGGATAGGCTGTGCCCATGACGCCCGACCAACCGGACCTCCCGAACGAGCCCGTCACCCGCGCCGAGCTGGAGCGGGTGTACGGCGCCGACGGACTGGTGAGGGTGGCGCCGGAGCGGGTGCCTGCCGCGGTCGCCGACCCGGGCGCCCGGGCCTTCCTCACCGCGATCGGCCTGCCCACCGCCCCGGGCGCCGTGGTCCGCCCCGACGAGGCGCTGCTCGCCGGTGCCCCACGCCTGCTCGCCGAGCACTGCGCACCGGGCAAGCCGGACGAGGCGTACCCCGGCCTGCCCGGCGGCGGCGCCGCGATGGTGGTCCTGGGCCACTACGGCTCCGGCCTGTTCGTCCTCGACGGCGGCTCGGGCGCGGTCCACGCACTGGCCCCGCACGAGGACGCCGCGGTCAACGGCCGCCCGGCCCACCGCGACCTGCACTCCCTGGCCCGCTGCCTGCTCGCCTTCGGCGGCCGGGAACTGTGGCTGCTCTCCGACCTGATGGACCCGGACACCGCCGACTGGTGCCGGGCGCACTTCCCCGAGTTCGCCGAGCTCTGCCCGGTCCGCGACGAGGAGGAGGACGACTTCTTCCTGGACGAGGACGAGGAGGAGGAGCTCCGCGCCCGGTTGCCCGACGTCGACGAGGTCCTCGACGGCCTCGCCGCCGCACTGCGCCGGATCGAGCCCGGGATCACCGACCAGCCGGTGTGGCAGGAAGTGCTCCACAACTTCCGCCACGGCTACTGACCTGAACGACGGAGCCATGACCGCAGAACTCTCCCAGCGCCTGCTCGACCGCTTCGGCCCCGGCGGCCTGCACCGGCCGACCGCGGACGCGCTGTCGGCCACCATCGTCCCCGCCGAGGCCGCCGCCCTGCTGGCCGCCGCCGGCCTCCCGTTGCAGGTGGGGCCGTACTTCACCGCCGGCGCCGGCGAGCCGCTGCGCCTTGCCGACCACGCCGAGCGGGCCGGGATCGCCGCCGCCGACCGGCCGGAGGCCGACTGGGCCCGGCTCGGCACCGACCGCGGCGCCGAACTGTGCGTCGACGGCCGCGGCCAGGTGTGGGCGGTCTACCTCGCATTCTCCGAGCCGTCCGTCCTGGTCGACACCGACCTCGCGGCGTTCCTCGGCAACCTCTGCGAACTCGAGGACTCCCTGGGCCGGTTGGCCGCCACCGAGCGGCCGGAGGAGATCTTCCAGCTGTTCTCCGGCACGGAGAGCCGGATGCGCGCGAGGGACCTGCGGGCCTTCGAGACCGACGAGCTGTGGTGGCCCCGCGTCCTGGAGGACGTCCGGCACACCCGGGGCGTCCCCGGCTACGCGGCCTTCAAGTACCGCGGCGCCAAGGACGAGCCCGAGATCGTCACCGCCGACGGCTCGCTCGCCCTGCACCCCGAGGAGGCGGTCTGGCACCGCCTCTCCGCGGCCGGCGTCGACCCGGCGGACGTGCTGGAGGTCTACACCGAGCTGCAGGCCTGCTTCATGCCCGGCCACTACTGCAGCGTCTGGATGGCCCGGACCTTCCCGGCGGCCGAGTTCAGCCACAGCTACGACTACGGCGACACCGCCGCCGAGCGGGAGGCCGGCATCCGCGAGCTCGCCCAGGCCCTCACCGAGGGACCGGGCGCCTGATCGAACGGGCACCCGATCGAGGGCCCGCGCCCCCGCCGACGGGCCCTCCCGAGCCTCTCCTGCCCCACCCGCATAGGCACGCTGCAACCGACCGGCCCGTCCCGGGAGTCCTACCGGAGAGCCGAGCAGGGAGTCTTCGCAGTGTCAGCACCCCGGAGCACCAGCACCGACCGCAGCCCCCGCCGGGCCGGACGCCGACGGCGGGTGCGTCGTCGGCGGCTCGCCCTGGTGCTGGCCGCCTCCCTCGCGGTGGCCGGCGGGGCCGTCGCCGTGGTGATGCGGCCGATGGGCGGCCCGCCCGCCGGGGCGCCCACCGTCCAGGCCAGGGCCGTCCCGCCGGAGACCGCGACGCCTGCTCCCAGCCCGACGCCCAGCCCGACTCCGACACCCGCCCCGACCCCGCCGACCCCCACCGCCGGACCGACCAGCGGCAAGGGCACCTTCACCACCGCCGAGGCCGACGGCAAGGCGGTCGGCAAGGGCACCGTCCGCCGCTACAAGGTCGAGGTGGAGGACGGCATCGGCATCGACCCCAAGGCCGTCGCGACGCAGGTCCAGGCGATCCTCGCCGACAAGCGCGGCTGGACGGCCGACGGCGTCGACGGCTTCCAGCTGGTCTCCTCCGGCACCTACGACTTCACCGTACGGATCGCCTCCCCGGACACCGTCGACCGGATCTGCGCCACCGCCGGGCTCAACACCAAGGGCGAGGTGAACTGCGACGTCGGCAGCCAGGTGATGGTCAACTCCAAGCGCTGGAACACGGGTTCGCCGGAGTTCTCGGGCCCGCTCGACGAGTACCGGGCACTGATCGTCAACCACGAGGTCGGCCACCGGATCGGCCACGGCCACGAGAGCTGCCCCGGGAAGGGCAAGCCCGCGCCCGCCATGATGCAGCAGATCTACGGCCTGAACGGCTGCGTGGCCAACGCCTGGCCGTACACCGCCGACGGCCACTACATCAGCGGTCCCGCGGCGCCCTGAGCCTCACCGGATCCCGGCACTCATCCCAGCAGGGGCAGCAGGCCGGCCGGCAGATCGGCGGGCACCGGGTCGCGGCCGGTGGCCACCCGGATCCACGCCAACGGGTCCGCCGCGGCCAGCTTCTCGGCCCGGTCCACCACGTCGGCGGCGGCCACCGCGTCCACGACGTCCGCCCCGGCCGCCCGCTCCGCGAGCGCGGCCAGCAACAGCGCGGAGACCGCCGCCACCGCCCGGGTGTCGTGCGGGAACCGGCTGCGGCCGAGCGCGTGCGCCAGGTCGTCCGCGTGCACAACCGTCTCGACCAGCCGGGTCACCAGCATGTCGCCGAGCGCGATCGGCCCGAACCGCAGGCCGAACCGGCGCCCGGCATCGGCCGCCCGCGGCCCGGCCAGGAAGTCGGTGAGCAGGTCGACCGCCTCGTCGAAGGCCGCGGCGACCGCCGCCGTCGGCCCGGCGAACACCTCGGCCGCATGCCGCCGGGCGGCCTCGTCCAGCAGGTCCGCGGCGCTCCGCACGGCCGCCACCCACGCGGTCAGGCCGAGCAGCGGCCCGTCCGGCGCCGGGTCGTCGACGTGCAGCGGCACCCAGCCCACCTGGATCGCCAGGTGCGCCGCCAACTCCCGTACCCGCCAGTCGCCGAGGCGGGTCGGCAGCGCCAACTCGGCCTCGTCGAGGGCTCGGACGGCGTCCCGCAGGGCCAGCGCCTGGGCGGCCAGTGCGGCCCGGACCACCGGGGGTTCGGCGAGGGTGCGCGAGTTCGGCATGGGCGGAGGCTACCGCCCGGACCGGCGCCCGCGCGCACCCCGACCGACCCGTGGACGGCGCGGCTCGGAGAGCAGGTCGGGAAAGCTCAACCCAGCACCGGCAGAAGGGCGCTGAGGTCGCTGCGCTCCCCACTCGCCGACAGCGAGACGTCCAGCACCTCGGCCCAGGCGACCCGACCGGTGGCCAGCCGGATCCAGGTCAGCGGGTCGGCCTCCACCACGTTCGGCGGGGTGCCGCGGGTGTGCTTCGGCCCCTCCACGGCCTGCACCACGGCGTACGGCGGCACCCGCAACTCCACTGCCCCGCCCGGGACCTGGTCGGCGAAGGCGTCGGCGAGCAGCCGGGCGGCAGCGGCCACCGCCTGCTTCTCGTGCGGGAAGTCCACCGCGAGGGCGGCGGCCAGGTCGTCCGCGTGCACCACGGTCTCCACCAGCCGGGTCACCAGGAAGTCGGCCAGCGGCATCGGGCCGAACCGCATCGCGATCAGCCGGCCCGGCTCCTCGGCCGCGGGCAGCGCCGCGAGCAGCGCGTCGCAGCAGCCGTCGAACTCGGCCGCGACCTCCTCCGGCGGGCCGGCGAACTGCCCGGCGGCCAGCTCCTCGGCGATGTCGTTGATGGTGGCGGCGGCCGTCCGGGTCCTGCGAGCCCAGTGCAGCGGCGTGATGGCCGGCTCGGCGGGCAGCGGATCGTCCAGGTGGGCCGGCACCCAGCTGACCACCATGCCCAGGTGGGACACCAACTCCCTCACTCGCCAGTCCCCGAGGCGGGTGGGCCGCTCCAACTGCTCGGCGCTCAGGCCGTGGACGGCCGTGCGCAGCGCCTCGATCTGCCCGGTCAGCGCGGCGCGCACCTTCGCCGGGTCGTACATGCGGGTCTTGGTCGCCATACCCCGCAGCGTACGCCGAAGCCGTCCGCACAGTGGCCGGGTACGCCGGAGGGCGGTCCGCACGCCGTGTGCGGACCGCCCTCCAGGTCGAGCGGGGTCGAGCAGGGTCAGGCGAGCAGGGCCTCGATGACGCCGGTGTGGGCGTCCTTCAGCTCCGCCAGCGAGACGCCGAACTGGCCCTGGACGTCCAGGACGTCGCCGTCCACGACACCGATGCGGGTGGCCGGCAGGCCGCGCGCGCCGCACATGTCGTTGAACCGCAGCTCCTCGCTGCGCGGCACGGAGACCACCGCGCGGCCGGCCGACTCGGAGAACAGGAACACGAACGGGTCCTGGCCCTCCGGGACGACCACGCGGGCGCCCTTGCCGCCCTTGAGGCAGCTCTCCACCAGCGCCTGGCCCAGGCCGCCGTCGGAGAGGTCGTGCGCGGCGTCGATCATGCCGTCGCGGGAGCCCGCGATCAGGATCTCGCCCAGCAGCCGCTCGCGCTCCAGGTCGACCTTGGGCGGCAGGCCGCCCAGGTGCTGGTGGACCACCTGCGACCAGGCGGAGCCGCCCAGCTCGTCGGCGGTGTCACCGAGCAGGTAGAGCAGCTGGCCCTCCTCGGCGAAGCCGATCGGGGTGCGGCGGGTGACGTCGTCGATGACGCCGAGCACCGCGACCACGGGGGTCGGGTGGATGGCGACCTCGCCGGTCTGGTTGTAGAGCGAGACGTTGCCGCCGGTGACCGGGGTGCCGAGCACCTGGCAGGCGTCGGCCAGGCCGCGGGTGGCCTCGGCGAACTGCCACATCACGTCCGGGTCCTCGGGGGAGCCGAAGTTGAGGCAGTCGGAGACGGCGAGCGGCTTGGCGCCGCCGGCCGCGACGTTGCGGTACGCCTCGGCGAGGGCCAGCTGGGCACCGGTGTACGGGTCCAGCTTGGTGTAGCGGCCGTTGCCGTCGGTGGCGACCGAGACGCCGAGGTTGGTCTCCTCGTCGATCCGGATCATGCCGGAGTCCTCGCCCACCGAGAGCACGGTGTTGCCGAGCACGTAGCGGTCGTACTGGTCGGTGATCCAGGACTTGGAGGCCTGGTTCGGGTGCGAGGCGACCTTCAGCAGGTCGGCCTTGAGGCCCTCACCGGTGGTCGGGCGGACCAGCCGCTCGGCGGTCGGGGCGTCGGCCTGCAGCGCGTCCTGCCAGCTCGGGCGGGCGAACGGGCGCTGGTAGGTCGGGCCCTCGTGGGCGACGGTGCGCGGCGGCACGTCGACGACCTGCTCGCCGTGCCAGAAGATCTCCAGGCGCTCGCCGTCGGTCACCTCACCGATGACGGTGGCGATGACGTCCCACTTCTCGCAGATCTCCAGGAAGCGGTCGACCTTGCCGGGCTCGACGATGGCGCACATGCGCTCCTGCGACTCGCTCATGAGGATCTCCTCCGGCGAGAGCGTGTTGTCGCGCAGCGGCACGGTGTCCAGCTCGATCCGCATGCCGCCGGTGCCGGCCGAGGCCAGCTCCGAGGTGGCACAGGACAGGCCGGCGCCGCCGAGGTCCTGGATGCCCGCGACCAGGTCCTCCTTGAAGATCTCCAGGGTGCACTCGATGAGCAGCTTCTCCTGGAAGGGGTCGCCGACCTGGACGGCGGGGCGCTTGGCCGGGCCGGTGGCGTCGAAGGTCTCCGAGGCCAGCACGGAGACGCCGCCGATGCCGTCGCCGCCGGTGCGGGCGCCGTAGAGGATGACCTTGTTGCCGGGGCCGGAGGCCTTGGCGAGGTGGATGTCCTCGTGCTTCATCACGCCGACGCACAGCGCGTTGACCAGCGGGTTGCCCTGGTAGCAGGAGTCGAAGACGACCTCGCCGCCGATGTTGGGCAGGCCCAGGCAGTTGCCGTAGCCGCCGATGCCCGCGACGATGCCGGGCAGCACGCGCCGGGTGTCGGGGTGGTCGGCGGCGCCGAAGCGCAGCGGGTCCATCACGGCGACCGGGCGGGCGCCCATCGCCAGGATGTCGCGGACGATGCCGCCGATGCCGGTGGCCGCGCCCTGGTAGGGCTCGATGTACGACGGGTGGTTGTGCGACTCGACCTTGAAGGTGACCGCGTAGCCCTGGCCGACGTCGACCACACCGGCGTTCTCGCCGATGCCGACGAGCATGGCGTCGTTCTCGGGCGCCTTCTCGCCGAACTGCTTCAGGTGGACCTTGGAGCTCTTGTACGAGCAGTGCTCGGACCACATGACGGAGTACATGGCCAGCTCGGCGCCGGTGGGACGGCGGCCGAGGATCTCGCGGATCCGGCTGTACTCGTCTTCCTTCAGACCGAGCTCGGCCCAGGGCTGGGCGGCGTCCGGGGTCTGCTCGGCGTTCTTGACGGTGTCGAGGGTCATCAGGCGTTCACCAGCTGCTTGAGGACGGAAGTGAAGAAGCCCAGGCCCTCGGTGGTCGGGCCGGTGAGCGGCTCCACGGCGTGCTCGGGGTGCGGCATCAGGCCGACCACGTTGCCGGCGGCGTTGGTGATGCCGGCGATGTCGCGGTAGGAGCCGTTGGGGTTCACGTCGACGTAGCGCGCGACGACGCGGCCCTCGGCCTCGAGCGCGTCCAGCACGTGCTCGTCGGCGACGAAGCGGCCCTCGCCGTTCTTCAGCGGGACGACGATTTCCTGGCCCGCCGAGTAATCCCGGGTCCAGGCGGTACCGGCGTTCTCGATGCGCAGCTTCTGGTCGCGGCAGATGAAGTGCAGCGAGTCGTTGCGGGTGAGCGCGCCGGGCAGCAGGTGCGATTCGCAGAGCACCTGGAAGCCGTTGCAGATACCGAGGACCGGCATTCCCAGCTTCGCCTGCTCGATGATGGTCTCCATCACCGGGGAGAAGCGGGAGATGGCCCCGCAGCGCAGATAGTCGCCGTAGGAGAATCCGCCCGGCAGGACGACCGCGTCGACCTGGTGGAGGTCCTTGTCGCGGTGCCAGAGGGCGACCGGCTCGGCGCCGGCCAGCCGGACCGCGCGCTGTGCGTCGCGGTCGTCGAGGGAACCGGGGAAAGTGACGACGCCGACTCGGGTGGTCACTTGCCGTCCTCCTCGACGCGGACGGTGAAGTCCTCGATCACGGTGTTGGCGAGGAAGGTCTCGGCGGCTTCGCGGATCCGGGCGAGCGCGGCGTCGTCCACCGGCCCCTCCAGTTCCAGCTCGAAACGCTTGCCCTGGCGGACGTCGGCGATCCCGGCGAAACCGAGACGCGGCAGCGCACGCTGCACCGCCTGTCCCTGGGGGTCGAGGATCTCCGGCTTGAGCATGACGTCGACTACGACGCGTGCCACTGGCACTCCCGGTGGTGATTGCGTGAAGGCGGGGGGACCTTCAGCCTACCTGGGCTTTCGGGTCGGATTGCGGGCCCGGGGGCGCGACGCGCGTAGACCTTCACCCCTTACGCCCCAAGGGTTCCAGGGCTCCCGGTCCACCCCGCGGGCCCCCTGCGCCCGCATCCGATTTCGTCGGTTTAATCCCTTCCGTAACGGACCGGTATCGAAGGCTCGGGGAAGCACGTGAATATCCGGAAAAAAGGAATCCGAGACTCTTCGATTTCCGCCCCCTTTGGGTGCAGAATAGGGCGACCGGCAGCCGGACGCGCCGCGCAGCGGCATGGCCCCCCACGCCTGCCGCATGTGCCTGCACCACGGCACACCGGGCCGACGGGGCACCCGAACACCCGTCGGCCGAATTGCCCGAGAGGATTGACACCCATGGCTCAGCGTGTAGTCGTCACGCTCTCCGACGACCTGGACGGCGGCGCCGCCGCGGAAACCGTCCACTTCGGTGTTGACGGGAAGTCGTACGAGATCGACCTGTCCGCTGACAACGCGGAAAAGCTGCGGGAGGCCCTCGCCCCGTTCGTCGCCGCCGGACGTCGGCAGAGCCGCAGCGGGAAGTCGTTCCGCCGCACCGCCCTGACCCCCGACCCCGCCGCGGTCCGGGCCTGGGCCCAGTCGAACGGCATGGAGCTGCCGGCCCGCGGCCGGATCCCGAAGCACGTGTACGAGGCGTTCGCCGAGGCGAACTGACCCGTCCGGAGGGCCGCCCCACCCGGTCCGCCGCGGAAGGGTGGGGCGAGCACTCCGATCGATGTTGTAGAGTAATTCTCGTCGCCAAGGGGAACACCCCGGGAGCGGCCGGCGCCGAGGCGCCGTGCGGACGTGGCTCAGTTGGTAGAGCATCACCTTGCCAAGGTGAGGGTCGCGAGTTCGAATCTCGTCGTCCGCTCGCAGTGCCGAAAGGCGCAGCACAAGTGAATAGTCGTGCGGACGTGGCTCAGTTGGTAGAGCATCACCTTGCCAAGGTGAGGGTCGCGAGTTCGAATCTCGTCGTCCGCTCCGATGAAGAAGGGCCCCTCGATCGAGGGGCCCTTCTTCGTGCTGCCGGTCCCGGGTGACATTTGTCACCGCCGACCCGTGGATCCGCACCGGAGGCCGGTGACGGCGCGCACTGACCCCGCGCGGGGAGCGGCGGAACGCTGGATCCATGACCGACTCCAGCCGCCCCGCCGTCGAGGCCGTGGGCCTGCACCGCCGCTACGGGCCCGCCGACGGCGCCGGTTTCGACGCCGTCCGCGGCCTCGACCTCACCGTCCACCGGGGCGAGCTGTTCGCCCTGCTCGGCACCAACGGCGCCGGCAAGACCTCCACCATGGAGCTGCTCGAAGGGCTCGCCGCGCCGACCGCCGGCGGCATCCGGGTGCTCGGCCACGACCCGTACCGGGAGCGGGCCGCGGTCCGGCCGCGGATCGGGATCATGCTCCAGGAGAGCGGCTTCCCCGGCGAGCTCACCGTGGCCGAGGCCGTCCGCTGCTGGGTCGGGCTGACCAGTCGGGCCCGGCCCGCCGACGAGGCCCTGGACCTGGTCGGCCTGCTGGACCGGCGCACGGTCCGGGTGAAGCAGCTCTCCGGCGGCGAGCGCCGCCGCCTCGACCTCGCCGTCGCCCTGCTCGGCCGGCCCGAACTGCTCTTCCTGGACGAGCCGAGCACCGGACTCGACCCCGAGGCCCGGGCCGCCGTCTGGCAGCTGGTGCGCGAGCTGCGGGCGCAGGGCACCACCGTGCTGCTCACCACGCACTACCTGGAGGAGGCCGAGGAGCTCGCCGACCGGCTGCTGATCATGCACCGGGGGCGGGCCGTGGTCTCCGGCACCGTCGCCGAGGTGATCGCCGGCCGCCCGTCCCGGATCAGCTTCGAACTGCCCGAGCGCAGCGGCCCGTACGGGGACCTCACGCTGCCGCCGCTGCCCGCCGCCGAGGTCACCGCCACCGGCCGCCGGGTCACCGTCCGCACCACCCGGCTCCAGGAGACCCTCACCGACCTGCTCGGCTGGGCGGCCCGCCACCAGGTCGCCCTCGGGGCGCTGGACGCCCGCAGCGCCTCCCTGGAGGAGGCCTTCCTCGCCATCGCCGCCGAGGCGGCCGGTGCCGCCCCCCTGCCGATCGGAGACCCGCGATGACCACCGTCACCGGCCGCCTGCTGGCCCTCGGCCGGGCCGAGGCGGCCCTGCTGCTGCGCAACCGCACCGCCTTGTTCACCGCGCTGCTGATGCCGCCGCTGATGCTCGCCGCGCTGCGCCCGATCCTCGACCAGCAGCGCGCCACCAGCCCCGGGCTGGACCTGCACGCCGCCCTGGTCGGCGGCCTGGCCGGGATCGTCCTGCTGTTCGTCGTCTACTACACGCTCACCGCCGCGTACGTGGGCCGCCGCAGCGAGCTGGTGCTCAAGCGGCTGCGCACCGGCGAGGCCCGGGACGGCGAGATCCTGCTCGGCACCGCCGTCCCCGCCGTCGTCCTCGCCGTGCTGCAGCTGGCCGTGCTCGGGGCGGCCTCCACCGCGCTGCTGGACCTGCCCGCGCCGGTCAACCCGGTGCTGCTGCTGGCCGGACTGGTGCTGGCGCTCGCCCTGCTGATCCCGCTGGCGGCGCTCTCCAGCGCCTTCACCAGGACCGTCGAGAGCGCCGGGCTCACCACGCTGCCGGTGCTGCTGGTCGCCCAGTTCGGCTCGGGCGTGCTGTTCCCGCTGGAGACCATGCCGGACGGGCTGGCGACCGTCTGCCGGCTGCTGCCCACCACCCCGGCCCTGCGGCTGATCCGGATCGGCTGGTTCGGCGGCGACGGCTCGGTGCCCGCCACCGGCTTCCTCGGCACCTGGTCCGCCGCCGCCCCGGCGCTGCTGCTCGCCGCCGCGTGGGCGCTGGTCGCGGTCTGGGCCGCCCACCGCTGGTTCCGCTGGGAGCCCCGGCGCTGAACCGGGCGCTCGGTGCGGCAGCCGGGTCCGTACTGCGGCGCCCGGCTGGTAACGCCCGGCTGGTAAGAAGGAGCCCGATCGGGAGGGGAGCACGTGGACGTGGCACGACCGGTCCGCCGCTGGCGGGCCACCGGCAAGCCGCAGCGCACCGAGCTGCTGGTCCGCTGGTCGCTGTACTCGGTGGCGGTGGCCCAGCCGCTGGTCACGCTCAGCCTGCTGGGCGGCCTGGTCGGCAGGAACGAGATCTCGCCGCTCGCCGTCCGGGTGGCCGTGTTCGGCAGCGTGCTGGCCGCCGCCGCCAACGTGGCGCTGTTCCGGGTCACCCTGCCCGCCTACCTGGGCCGCCGCGCCCGCCCGACCGGCTGGATCTGCGCCGCCGGCGCGCTCGCGCTGGCGGTCGGTACGGCCACCCTGGTGGTCGGCCCGCACCCCGGTCCGGACGGGCCGGCGGCCTTCTCCCCCGGTGTCCTGACCGTCACCGTGTCCTTCTGGCTCGCCTCCGCCTCGCTGGGCCTCGCACCGGCCCGCGCGGCGGCCACCGGACTGGTGGGCCTGGCCCTGACCGCCGTCCCGCTGCTGGTGGCCGGCCTGTCACCGTTCGCCGTGCTCGGCCTGCTGATCGGCTCCGCGCTCGGCGCGCTGCTCGGCGGCGTCACCTACCGCAGCTCCGCCTGGATGGCCCGGGTGGTGTGGGAGCTCGACGCCGCCCGCGAGACCCAGGCCCGGCTGGCCGTCGCCGAGGAGCGGCTGCGCTTCTCCCGCGACCTGCACGACGTGCTCGGCCGCAACCTCACCACGATCGCGCTGAAGAGCGAACTGGCCGTCCAACTCGCCCGCCGGGGCCGCCCGGAGGCCGCCGACCAGATGACCGAGGTGCAGCGGATCGCCCAGGAGTCGCACCGCGAGGTGCGCGAGGTGGTGCGCGGCTACCGCAGCGCCGACCTCCAGGCCGAGGTGACAGGCGCCCGGGCGGTGCTGCGCGCCGCCGACGTCGCCTGCGAGCTGGCCTTCACCACGGATCCCGCCGCGCTGCCCGTCACCGTCCAGTCGGTGCTGGGCTGGGTGGTCCGCGAGGCCGCCACCAACGTCCTGCGGCACAGCGAGGCCGCCCGCTGCGCGATCCGGCTCCGGACCGCCGACGGGGCCGTCGTGCTGGAGGTCGAGAACGACGGCGTACGGGCGGTGCCCGCCCAGCGCGGGGCCGACCCGACCGGGGCCGACCCGGGTGGGAGCGGCCTGGCCGGCCTGCGGGAACGGCTCTGCGCGTACGGCGGCGCGCTGGACGTCCCCGCCGCCGACCCGGGCACCTTCAAGGTCACCGCCACCCTGCCGCTCGCCCTGCCGCCCGCCCTGCCGGCCCCGGAGGTGCCGACCCGATGACCGACCCCGTCCGTGTGCTGCTGGCCGACGACGAGCACCTGATCCGCGGCGCACTGGCCGCCCTGCTCGCGCTGGAGGACGACATCACGGTGGTCGCCGAGGCCGCCTCCGGGCCGGAGGCCCTCGCCATGGCCGCCGCCCACCGGCCGGACGTCGCCGTGCTCGACCTGCAGATGCCCGGGCTGGACGGCATCGAGGTGGCCGCCGAGCTGCGGCGACGGGTGCCCGAGTGCCGCACGATGATCGTCACCGGGCACGGGCGGCCCGGGTACCTCAAGCGCGCCCTGGAGGTCGGTGTCCGCGGCTTCCTGCCGAAGACCGTCTCCGCGTCGGATCTGGCCGGAATCATCCGTACCGTCCGGGCCGGCGGGCGGTACGTGGACCCCGAGCTGGCCGCCGACGCGATCAGCGCGGGCGACAGCCCGCTCACCCCGCGCGAGACCGACGTCCTGGAGCTCGCCGCCCACGGCACCTCGATCGCGGACATCGCCGCCCGGGCGGCGCTCTCCCCCGGGACGGTCCGCAACTACCTGTCCTCGGCGGCCACCAAACTCGGCGCGGAGAACCGGCACGCGGCGGTCCGGATCGCCCGCGAGCACGGCTGGATCTGAGAGTTCGGGCGAGCGAACAGGGGCGCGAGGAACTGCGCGACCGGCCGACAGCTCAGGAAGAGCGATGGCTGGTCGCGCAGTTCCTCGCGCCCCTACTCGGTTACCCCTACCAGCTGAGGCCGGTGAGGCGCTCGTACGCCTCGATGTACCGCGCCCGGGTGTGCTCCACGACGTCCGCCGGGAGGGCCGGCGGCGGCAGCTCGCCCTTGGGGTCCCAGCCGGAGGCGGGCGAGGCGAGCCAGTTGCGGATGATCTGCTTGTCGAAGGAGGGCTGGCTCTGCCCCGGCTTCCACTCGTCGGCGGGCCAGTAGCGCGAGGAGTCCGGCGTGAGCACTTCGTCGCCGATCACCAGCTCGCCGTCCAGCAGGCCGAACTCGAACTTGGTGTCGGCCAGGATGAGCCCCCGCTCACGGGCGATGTCCCGGGCGCGGCCGTAGACGGCGAGCGTGGTCTGCCGGAGGGTGGCGGCCAGTTCGGCGCCGACCCGGCGGGCGGTCTCCTCGTAGGAGACGTTCTCGTCGTGCTCCCCGACCTCGGCCTTCAGCGCCGGGGTGTAGATCGGCGCGGGCAGCTCGGAGCCGTCCACCAGGCCGTCCGGGAGGGCGATGCCGCAGACGGTGCGGTCGGCCTCGTACTCCTTGAGGCCGGAGCCGGTGAGGTAGCCGCGGGCGACGCACTCGACCGGGACCATCTCCAGGCTGCGGCAGATCATCGTCCGGCCCGCCCAGTCGGCGGGGGCGCCGGCCGGGACGTCGGTGGAGACCACGTGGTTGGGGACCAGGTCGGCGATCCGCTCGAACCACCACATCGACAGCTGGGTGAGGATCCGGCCCTTGTCGGGGATCTCGTTGGGCAGCACCCAGTCGAAGGCCGAGGTCCGGTCACTGGCCACCATCACCAGGTCGCCGTTCTCGGCCCGGTACAGGTCGCGCACCTTGCCGGTGTGCAGGTGGACCAGGCCGGGCACCTGGACCGGCTCGGGCTTGGTGACAAATCCGCTCAAGGTCAGTCCTCAGGGGAAAAGGAAGGGGAGCTGTGCGGCCGAGTCTTTCACGGCGCAGGTCAGCCCTCCTTGCAGAGGTGGTCCAGCAGGTTGGCGGTGGCCCGCTGGATCCGCTCGTCGGTGTGGCCGGGCCGGTCCAGGGCGGGCGACCAGGCGAAGGTGCCGGCGGCGAAGACATACGCGCCGCTGGGGGCGCGGTAGAGCGAGGTCTCCTGGTGGGTGGTGCGGCCGGCCGAGTCGCGGTACGGGGAGTGGGCGAGCAGGATCCGCTCGGTGTGCTCGGGGAGCGCGACCTTGGGGAAGTAGCGGTCGGCCTCGCCGGCGACCAGGCCGGGCAACGGGTCGCCGTCGTGCAGGCCGGTGCCCTCCCAGAGCCAGTGGGAGGTGTTGCGGGCGATCAGCGGGACGGGCGAGGGGACGCTGCCGGCGTACTGGAGGCCGAGCAGGTGCTGCTCGGGTTCGCCGGCGTCGCGCCACAGGGCGCTGGCGCTGCCGGGGGCGCCGGCGGCGGGGCTGTCCGGGGGCAGCTTCTGGCGCTTGCGGCAGTTGAGCAGCCGGTGGGGTTCGCCGGAGGCGCCGGGGGTGAGGTCGACCCGCCAGTACATGGTGTTGGCGGAGAGGAAGACCAGCGAGGTGCCGCCGTCGCGGGCGCGTTCGACGGCGCGGCGCATCGGCTCGGACCAGTACTCGTCGTGGCCGGGGAAGACCAGGGCCTTGTGCCGGGTCGGGTCGACCAGGCCGGCGTGCAGGTCGGTGGCGGTGGCGTAGGCGAGGTCGTAGCCGTAGCGCTCGGCCCAGCGGATGAAGTCGTAGGCGTGGCCGACGTGCAGCGGCAGGCCGGCGCCGGCGTGCGGGCGGTCGAAGGAGACGGTGACGGCGGCCTCGGCCTCACCGAGCAGCCGGCCGGTGCCGTCCCAGGCGTGGTAGAGGCTGGCGCCCTGGTGGCCGTCCTCGGGGAAGAGGTTGTAGGCCTGCCAGGTGACGTCGGGGATGACCAGGAGGAGTTCGGCGGCGTGCAGCCGGTCGGCGGGGTCGCGGACGGTGAACGGGATGTGGCTGCGGTCGCGGCCGTCGGCGGTGGTGAGCACGGCGACGTAGGCGCCCGGCCGCCAGTCCGGGGGGATCTGCAGCCGCCAGGACTGCCACCAGTGGTGGCAGGAGACGGTGCGGCCTACCACCAGCGGGGCGGCCTGGGCCATGCCGGCGATCAGCGGGCTGGAGTGCACCTGGCGGGCGCCGTCGCCGCCGTCGTGGCCGATCCGGTAGACGTCGACCTGGAACTCGCGGGGCGGGTTGACGGTGACCCGGAGGTCGACCGCGCCGCCGGGGCGGATCACTCCGGCCGAGGCGAAGCCCTTGATCTGCTGGTCGACGTCGTCGGAGTTGCGGGGGGTGCCGACCGGCGGGGCGGGCCGGGTGCCGGGCGGCGGGTGCTGGCCGGGGGCGTCCACGCTGACGTACCAGGGGACGGCTGCCTCGCCCTCGGCCCGGTACGCGTCCGGGCTGCGCAGCCAGGGCAGCGGTCCCTGGCCGAACGGGTCGGACACGCCGTGCGCCAGCGTGCCGGACTCCCACCGCCGATTGCGTTCCGTCCCCACGCGCCCTCCCCACCACTGGCCCATCCGCCGGGAGTTGGCAATTGCCACGCGGATGTGCGTGTGGTCCAGCACACCACACCCCGATGGCGCTGCGTCACCCCACCGTAGCAACTGGTACTCGGCAACCGCCGTCGTCAGCCGGAGAGCCGTACCGGGCGTTCCAGCCGCACCCCGGCCCGCTCCAGCCAAGTGCGCAAGGGTTTGTCCTCGCCGTGTTCGACCGCGCCGACCACGGCGGCCGCGAGGTCGGCGCGGCGGCCGTCCAGCAGCAGGACCGGGCCGTCCAGCCAGTCCAGGCCGGGGGTCGCGGAGCCGGCGTCCACCGCGGCGCAGCAGACCGTCGCGGTGACGTGTTCGACCAGCAGCTCGCGTCCGCTGCGCACGGGTGGCAGCGGGGGCGCGACCTTGGCGGCGCGCGCCACCTGGCCGGCCAGTGCGGCGGCCAGCTGCTCGGCCTCGCCGGCCGCCAGCCGGGCCAGCAGCCGGGCGAGGGTGGGCCGGGCGGCCCGGTCGTCGCCGAGGGCGGCCTGCAGGGCGGCGGCCTGGACCCGCCAGCCGCGGTCGACCACGTCGCGCGGGTAGTCGGTCCAGTCGAGCGCGCGCCAGCCCGCGGCGGGGACTTCGTGCAGCAGCTCGGCGGCGAGCAGCGAGACGGCGGCGTCGATGTCGCCGGGCTCCTCGAGCAGGTCGCAGGCGGGCCGGTCGCCGAGGCGGGTCTCGTAGCCGTCGGCGAGCCGGTCGCGGCGGGAGAGGTCGGTGAGGGCGGCGACCACGCCGGCGTTGAGGTGGGCGGGGTGGCGGCCGAGCCGCCAGGCGGGCAGGGCGACCCGGGTGAGCAGGCGGTCCCAGCCGGCGTAGGCCAGGCCGACCTGTTCCTGGGCGGCGATCCGCAGGCCGTAGTCGACGGCCCTGGCGTGCTCGGAGGCCCAGGCCGCGGCGGCCCGTTCCAGTTCGGAGGCGTGCTCGCGGCAGGCGGCCAGCAGGGCCCGGTTGATCCGGTCGACCAGGGCGGCGGGGCCCTTGCGGCCGCCGTCGATCGCGGCGTCCAGGCTGCGCAGGAAGCGGCGGGCGGCGGCGATCTCGGGGTCGGCCGCGGCGGCGGTGCCGGCCACCACGGGGGCCAGCAGGGCGCGCAGCTCGCCGGCGCGCATCCACCACAGGAAGGGCGAGCCGATCACCAGGACCGGTGCGGGCGTCCGATGGTGCCGGTCGGCCGGGCCGGGCGGCTCCTCCAGCCAGCTGTCGCAGTCCGGGGTGAGGGCGATGGCGGAGGGGGCGGGCACCTCCAGCCGTTCGGCGAGTTCGCCGATCAGCCGGTACAGCTCGGGGGCGCAGGAGGTGTCCAGCGGGACGGTCGGGGTGGCCGGGGGGACGGCCCGGCGGTGCGAGCGGGCCACCAGGGCGGCGGTGAGCAGCGCCAGGGCGGCGACGGCGGCGACCGCCCAGCGGACGGCGTCCCAGGCCGGGGCGTCGGGGGATCCGGGCGCGCCGATCCGGCCGGTGAACCGCCCGGCTATGAGCACCACCGCGACGGCGGCGGGCAGGACGGCGGCGGCCAGGGCCCGTCCGCGGACCCGCAGAACGGCCTGGGCACGTGCGCGTGCGGCGTCGACAGCGGCCATCCGACGCGTCACCCCCTTCGCAGCCGATGGGAAACGATCAATACCGGTACGGGAAACGGCCATCACCGCCCCCGTTGATGCATGGTGCGTGGCACTTCTGACAGTTTTGACGCCCGCGTGCGGACCGGTGTTCCGGTTCGCCGCGGATTCCACCCGTCCTGGTGACGGGCGCGGGTGCCACCGCGTCCCCAGCATCCCCCCGGTGCGGCCCCGCCACGAGCGGCGGGGGCGACGGCACCACCCCGGGCCATCGCGACCCAGCGCACCCTACGACCGGTACCGGTGGCCCGTCAGCCGGATCCCCAAGACATCACCCGAAGGACTGGAATTCTTCCCCCGGCCGGGACGGCGGGCCCGGTCCGGGAACGCCGCGGGGCGCTGCGTCCGGACGGGTAGTCCGGGCGCAGCGCCCCGCGAAAGGCCTGGTCGGCGGCGGGTCAGCCGGCGGCCTTGGCGGCGATGTCGGTGCGGTGCTGGGCGCCCTTGAAGGAGATCCGCTCGACCCCCCGGTAGGCCTTGGCGCGGGCCTCGGCGAGGTCCTCGCCGGTCGCGGTGACCGACAGGACGCGGCCGCCCGCGGTGAGCACCTCGCCGTCGGCGCCGAACCGGGTGCCGGCGTGCAGTACGAAGGCGGTGCCGTCGGCCTCGGCCTCGGCGAGGCCGTCGATCGGGTCGCCGGTGCGGGGCGCGGCGGGGTAGCCCTCGGAGGCCATCACCACGGTGACGGCGGCGCC
The DNA here is from genome assembly GCF_024172095.1 of Kitasatospora cinereorecta. Classification (GTDB taxonomy): domain Bacteria; phylum Actinomycetota; class Actinomycetes; order Streptomycetales; family Streptomycetaceae; genus Kitasatospora; species Kitasatospora cinereorecta. The sequence continues at coordinate 446,576 of NZ_JAMZDX010000006.1, forward strand.
GTCGCTCCAGCGCAGCGGCTCCAGCTCGGCCAGGGTGCCCTTGGCGGCGGCGAGCAGGACGCCGGCCAGCGGGGTGCGCAGCCGGGCCAGCACGACCTGGGTCTCCGGGTCGCCGAAGCGGGCGTTGAACTCGATCACCCGGGTGCCGCGGCCGGTCAGTGCCAGGCCGGCGTACAGCAGGCCGGAGAAGGGAGTACCGCGACGGCGCAGCTCGTCCACGGTGGGCTGCAGGACGGTGTCCAGCACCTCCTGGACCAGGCCCTCGGGGGCCCAGGGCAGCGGGGAGTAGGCGCCCATGCCGCCGGTGTTGGGGCCCTCGTCGCCGTCCAGGGCGCGCTTGAAGTCCTGGGCGGGGACCAGCGGGAGCACGGTGGTGCCGTCGGTGATCGCGAACAGCGAGACCTCGGGGCCGTCGAGGTACTCCTCGATGACCACGCGGTCGCAGCTCGCGGCGTGGGCCAGGGCGGCCGCGCGGTCGGAGGTGACCACGACGCCCTTGCCGGCGGCCAGGCCGTCGTCCTTCACCACATAGGGGGCGCCGAAGGCGTCGAGGGCCTCGGCGGCCTCCTCGGCGGTGAGGCAGACGTAGGAGCGGGCGGTGGGGACGCCGGCGCCGGCCATCACGTCCTTGGCGAAGGCCTTGGAGCCCTCCAGCTGGGCGGCCTCGGCGGAGGGGCCGAAGACCGGGATGCCGGCCGCGCGCAGCGGGTCGGCGACGCCGGCCACCAGCGGGGCCTCCGGGCCGACCACGACCAGGTCGGCGGCGAGTTCCCGGGCCAGCTCGGTGACGGCCGCGCCGTCCAGCTGGTCGACCGGGTGGACCGTCGCCACCTGCGCGATCCCGGCGTTGCCCGGGGCGCAGTGGAGCTCGGTCACGTCGGGATCTTGGGACAGGGAGCGGCACAGGGCGTGTTCGCGGGCGCCGCCGCCGATGACGAGGACCTTCACGCTTGGCAAGGGTAGTCGCTGGTGGAACCTCCAATAGCAGGCGCTATGCCCGCTCCGGAGTTGGAGGAACATCCAAGACCCGCGTGGAGTCAGGTTGGCGGCCGCACTTCACCTCGCTCGGAAGAGTGAAATCCAGCCACCCGCCGAAACCCTCTCACCTCGCGTTCCGGACGTGAATTCCCATAACGATCACCGGGGAAGCGGCCCCACGGTCAGCCATTTGGCGGTAAGAAGTGCTTCGACACACTGTCAGCCCCACACACAGTCAGAAACCTCTACCGTCAGTCCCGGTGACCGCCGGGCCTCCGCCGTCACACCGCCACAGGGAGCGCCACAGGTGAGCCAGCCGGAAATGCAGCCCGAGGAAAGTGCCTGGGGCAAGGAGGTCGGGGACGACGACCCGCCCGTCCTGCCCGCCACCGGACGGACCCCGACCCGTCGCCGCACCGACCTGAGCGCCCGCCAGTTCCCGCTGGGCGACTGGGGCGAGCCGGCCGAGCGGCTGGAGGAGCTCTACCGCTGGTCGGAGGAGCGGGCGGTCGAGGCGATCGAGTGGTACCGCAGGGACCGGGTCTGGAAGCGGCGGTGGGCCCGGGTGCTGCGTTTCGGCTCGGCCGTCTTCGCGGTCGGCGGGGTCGCCGGCCCGCTGGTCGCCCTCACCGGGACGCTGGACCGGGCGCTGGAGTACGGCTACGCGGGGCTGGCGCTGTCCGCGGCCTGCCTGCTGGCCGACCGGGCCTTCGGGCTGACCTCCGGCTGGATGCGGGACGTGTCCACCTCGCAGGCGCTGCAACGGCGCCTGGAGGCCTTCCAGTTCGACTGGGCCTCGGAGTGCGTGCGCGAGGTGCTCGGCCCCACCGAGGGCACCGCCGGCGAGGCCGCCGAGCGCTGTCTGGGGGTGCTGCGGCGCTTCTGCGAGGACGTCTCGGAGCTGGTCCGCACCGAGACCTCGGAGTGGATGCTGGAGTTCCGGGCCGGGATGACCCAGCTGCCCACCCAGGCCCCCGGCAGCTGGGGCGGGCGGTCCGAGGGCGGCATGGGCGCCCAGGTCCGCGTCCTGCCGGCGCCGGGCACCCGGCCGACCATGCCGCGCCAGCGGCCCCCGGAGGGACCGCTCCGCTGACCTGCGGCGCAAGCCCCGGCCGGCGGCGCGGGACGCCGCCTCAGGCGAAGACCACCATGGAGCCCTGGGTGACGCTGCGGGTCGCCGCCGCGTAGAGGCCGGCCCAGGCGTGCCGCTCCCGGGCGTAGGGGTGGACGTCGTCCAGCGGCGGCCCGAAGGGCTGCTCCAGCTCGGTCGGGTTGAGCGGGCGGGTGGGGGCCGGCGGGTTGAGCACGTCGATCCCCAACACCGGTGCCACCGCCTGCAGTTCGCGCAGCAGGCCGTACGAGGATCCGAGCGGGCCACCGGCCGCGAGCAGGCCGTCGTCGACCAGCGGGACGGCGAAGTCCACCGGCACGTAGGCGCCCGCGTGGTCGAAGTGCCATACCAGGTGCGACTGTTCGGCCGTCGACTCGAACATCTCCAGCAGCTGCTCGTAGTCACCACCGAGCGCGTCCACCGGTGTGATCTCGAAGCCGGTGATGCCCAACATGTAGGCCCGGCGCAGGAAGTGGAGCGAGTCGTAGTCGAAGGCGGCTATCGCCTCCACCTCGCCGCTGAAGCCCGGTACGTAGCCGTGCACCGGCACGGCCGGCAGGCCGTGCGAGGCCAGCACACCATTGTAGCGGGCGAGATCGTCCCGGAACGGGTTCTCCGGGTTGTGGGTCAGCACGTCCACGAGCGGGACGAGCCAGAGGTCGCAGGCCATGGGCCGGCTCATCCTCTCCGACGGGCGGGCAACGACGGCCCACCCTACCGGCCCGGCGCCGACTCCCCGTTCCCCGCCCGGGGCGGCCGGAGCGGGTACCCGGGGTGCTGCGCCGGCGGGTGCGCCGGGTCCGGGGAGTCCGGCGAGGCGAACCGGGGCATCGGCACCATGCCCAGCCCCACCTCCGCCGCCGTCTCCCGCGCGGCCGTCTCCCGCGCCAGCGTCTCCCGGACCACCGGGTCGGGGCCGTCCCCGGCGGCCGGCGCCGCCGTCCCGGGCTCGCGCAGCAGCGGGAGCACCTCGACCCCGTCCAGCGGCTTGCCCAGCAGTCCGGCCAGCAGCTCCAGCGTGAACCGGTTGTAGTCGTTGACGATGCGGTGGGCGCCGACCGGGTCCCGGGCCTCGATCCGGTCGACCAGCTCGCCGTGGCGGTCCCAGCACACCCCCCTCAGCTCGCCGGCCGCCCGCAGGTGCGGAGCGGCGAACATCCAGGACTGCACCCGCAGCCAGCCCAGGTAGCCGGCGATCCGGTCGTTGCACAGCAGCGCCGCCGCCTCCCGCCAGAACCGCAGGTCGCAGCCGACCATCACGTCCAGCTGGCCGGCCCGGGAGGCCCGGGAGGCGGCCTCGGCGCGGCGGCGCAGCGAGGAGAGCCGGGCCCAGTCGTAGCGGCCGATCCGGGCCGCCAGGTGGCGCAGCGCGTTGTCGGTCAGCAGCGCGCGGGCCTCGAAGATCTCCAGGAAGTCGTCCCAGCCGTACGCGGGCACGGTGAAGCCGCGGTGGTGCTCGGTGGTGAGCAGGCCCTGCGCGGCCAGGTCGACCAGCGCCTCGCGGGCCGGGGTGGCGGAGACGCCGTACAGCTCGGCGATCTCCTTGACGGTGAAGTTGCGTCCGGCCGGGAAGCGGCCGGCCATCATCTCCTCGCGCAGCGCCTCGGCGATCTGCTCGCGGAGGCTGTTGCGCCGGATCGCGGAGCGGCCCTCACCGGGCTCCCCGCCGCCGTACAGCCCGTTGCCGACCGTCATCCGTCCACCCCCTCCCGCGCCCGCCGAACCGATCCGTCCGGGCTCACACCTGCCCGAAAATCGCGCACAGGCTACCCAAGACCGGCAATCCGGACCAAGCCCCCGCCCCTGAGCGGGCTCCGGACCCGCTCGGCGCGGCCCGTCAGCGCCGGGCCGCGGCCCGTCAGCGCTGGACCGGGGCCGGGATGCCGAGCAGGCGATCGCGGTGCACGGGGAACTCCGCCCGGGCCTTGGCCACCTCGGCCGGGTCCAGTTCCACGGTGAGCACCTGCTCCTCGGCACCGGCCTCGCCCAGCACCCGGCCCCACGGGTCGACCACGATGCTGGCGCCCGCCTGCTCCACTCCCCCGTGGGTGCCCGCGGTGTTGCAGGCCAGCACGTACGCCTGCTCCTCCACCGCGCGGGCCCGGGCCAGCAGCGTCCAGTGCTCCCGGCGGCGGGCCGGCCAGGCGGCCGGGACCACCAGCAGCTCGGCCCCGCCGTCCAGCAGCGCCCGGAACAGCTCCGGGAAGCGCAGGTCGTAGCAGGTGGCCAGGCCCAGGGTGGCGAAGTCGGTGGCGGCGGTGACGATCTCCTGGCCGGCGCCCATCGCGACCGCCTCGCCGCTGTCGAAGCCGAAGCGGTGGATCTTGCGGTAGGTGTGCGCCAGCTCGCCGTCGGGGGCGAACAGCAGCGAGGTGTTGTAGATCGGACCGTCCGGGTCGCGTTCGACGATCGAACCCGCGTGCACCCAGGCGCCGATCGCCTTGGCGGCCGCCGACATCGCCTCCGCGGTCGGCCCGTCCAGCGCCTCGGCCCCCTGCGACCAGAGCTCGTAGGCGAAGCCGCCGAGCGCCCAGAGTTCGGGCAGGATCACCAGGTCGGCGCCCTCCTGGGCGCGCACCAGCGCCGCGGCCCGGGCCCGCCGCTCGGCGGGCGGCTCCGCATCGGAGACCGCGAGTTGGATCAATGAAGCGCGCACAGTACCACCGTCCACGGCAAGAGTCCTACGATCGTCACCCGAAAGCGCTGCCCTGCTCACACCGGGCAGCGTAACGTGCCGGTAGCGCGTCCGCCCGGGAGTCCCCGCGGCCCGGACCGCGAGCGACGGAAGCCTACGGAGGGCCGGAGATTCCCGTGACGGACAACCAGACCGTGCAGTCCTACATCGACGCCTGGACGCATTCCGTCGAAGCGATAACCGAGCTGCTGGCCCCCGTCCCGACCGACTCGTGGAACCGGCCCACCGAGTGCCCCGGCTGGTCCGTCCGCGACGTGGTCTCGCACATCATCGGCGTCGAGTCCGAGCTGCTCGGCGACCCGCGGCCGATCCACTCGCTCCCCGGCGACCTGCGCCACGTCACCGGCGAGTACGCCCGCTACATCGAGCTCCCGGTCGACAAGCGCCGCTGCCACACCCCGATCGAGGTGATCAGCGAGCTGGAGTACACGGTCATCCGGCGCTCCCGGGCGCTGCGCAACGCCCGCCACGAACCCGGCGACCTGGTCCGCTGGCCGGCCGGTCCGCTCTCCGAGGACGTCCCGTACGTCGAACTGCTGCGTCGGCGCGCCGGCGACGTCTGGGTGCTCGAGCAGGACCTGCGGCGCGCGCTGCGCACCCCCGGCAACCTCTCCGCCCCCGGCGCCCTGGTCACCCGCGACCTGTTGCTGCAGGGCCTGCCGGACGTGGTCGCCAAGCGGGCCGGCGCCCCGGCCGGCACCACCGTCGCCTTCGAGGTGACCGGACCGGTCGGCTTCCTGCGCACCGTCCGGGTCGACGCGAGCGGCCGCGGCACCGTCGACGAGTCCGTGGTCCTCGGCCCGGACACGCGGATCACCCTCGACTGGGAGACCTTCGTCCGACTCGCCTGCGGCCGGGTCCGCCCGGAAGCGGTCGGTGACCGCCTGCGCTTTGCGGGCGACCACGAACTATCGACGAGGGTTCTGGCCCACTTCTCACAGAAGCCCTGATCAGACGGGTTACATATGACTAGTGGCATCGCGCACTGACGCACTCGGGCGCCGCACTTCGCGCCTCCGTACGACCGCGCCACCCCGTCACGCTCACCCGTTCGGCCTCGTTTGTCCGGGCAGCCCATCACCGAGAGTGAAGGAGGGGCAGCCTTGAACGACGAGGCCGACATGGTGCTGGTGCACTCCCACTTCCCCGTCACGGGGGACCCGATCCGGGTCGTCATGATCGACGGCGAGCCCTGGTTCGCCACGGCGGACGTCTGCCGGGTGCTCGAACACACCAACCCGAGCAAGGCCGTCCGCGGCATCGGACGGGAACACCAGCGCACCGTGAATACCCGAACCATTTCCCTTACCGATGGTTCGGGTATTCCCGAAGCCGCAGGTCAGCAGCACCGCGGACGCGGGAACCCACTGCTCGGCGTGATCAGCGAGGCGGGGCTCTACACGCTCCTGCTGCGTTCGAACAAGCCGAACGCCCGGCCGTTCCAGGACTGGGTCACGGGCGAGCTGCTGCCGTCCGTGCGGCGGGGTGACACCGACGGACCGTGGCACCGTCGGCGCATGGCCGAGACCCTGGCCGAGGCGATCGGACAGGAGGTCGACATCCTCGCCGAGTTCGACCACGACACCGTCTTCGGGATCAACGTCCGCTCGGACGGGACGGTGCACTGCCGACACGGCGAGATGGAGTTCGTGATGCCGTCGCCGGAGGAGGACAGCGGGCCGCCGTACGGCGGGTACTTCCGCTGCCCGAGCGTGGAGAGGGTGGGGATCCGCGGCGGTCGGGCGATCCCGCGGTGCGCCAAGCTGAAGCTGGTCGACCTGACCACGCACCTGGCGTACGCCCGGCTGCAGGCGCCCCGCCGCCAGCCGGACGGCGGCCCGCTGGTGTTCGAGTACGGGCGGGCCCGGATCTACGGCGAGGCGCCCGACATCGCCGCGCTGATGCGGGAGATGGGCGAGCTGTAGCGGCCTGCCCGACCGGTCGCCGCGGTCCCGTTCAGCGCGGGGTCGCGGCGACCTTCCGCCGCAGGCGCAGGATCATGGCGCTGCCGAGCAGCAGCGGCAGGAACTGGAAGCAGAACGCCAGCCGGTAGGCGCCCGCGGTGTAGCCGTCCCCGTGGGAGAGGGCGTCGAGCAGCACGCCGATGCCGAGCAGGGTGATCATCGCGCCGACGAAGCCGCCCATGTTGGCGATGCCGGAGGCGGTGCCGATTCGCTCCACCGGGTTGGCGGAGCGGGCGTAGTCGAGGCCGATCAGCGAGGCGGGGCCGTTGCTGCCCATCACCAGGACCAGGGCGACCAGCAGCCAGGTCGGCGGGTGCCCGCCGGGCCAGGCGAGGGCGAGGGCCCAGACGGTGCCGGTGGCGGCGAGGACGCTCAGCGCGACGGGCATCCGCAGGGCGGCGGAGCGGGAGACCAGCCGGCCGAAGAGCAAGCCGAACGCCATGCTCGCCAGCACCAGCAGGCTGAGCATCCCACCGGCGGCGGCGCGGGTCATGCCCTGGGCCTCGACCAGGTAGGGCAGGCCCCAGAGCAGTCCGAAGGCGGCGGCGGGGAAGGCGGTGGTGAAGTGCACCCACAGGCCGAGCCGGGTGCCGGGTTCGCGCCAGGAGTCGCGGATCTGCCGCCGGACCGAGAGCCGGCGACCGGGGGCGGCGGGCGCGGCGGTGCCGGGCGGGGCCTCCCGCAGGGCGAGCGCCACCAGGGCGAAGACGCCGACGCCGGCCAGCGCGATGGTGCCGAAGGTACGGGTCCACCCGGCGGTGTGCAGGGCCTGGGCGAGGACCACGGTGGTGACCAGGTTGCCGCCGGTGCCGACGAAGCCGGTGAGCTGGGCGACCAGCGGGTTGCGGGCGGGCGGGAACCAGCGGGCGGCGACCCGCAGGACGCTGATGAAGGTCATCGCGTCGCCGCAGCCGAGCACGGCCCGGGAGGCGAGCGCGGGCCCGTACGCGTCGGACAGGGCGAAGGCGAGCTGGCCGGCGCTCATCAGCAGGGCGCCGAGCAGCAGCACCCGGCGCGGACCGAAGCGGTCGACCAGCAGGCCGACCGGGATCTGCATGGCCGCGTAGACCAGGACCTGCAGGATCGAGAAGGTGGAGAGCGCGGAGGCCCCGATGGAGAACCGGGCGGCGGCGTCCAGGCCGGCGACGCCGAGGCTGGTGCGGTGCACCACGGCGAGGACGTAGACCAGGGAGCCGATCGACCAGGCCAGCCAGGCGGCGCGCCCACCGGGCGGGACGAGCACCTCCGTGACGGCACGGGGCGCGGGTACCGCGCCGGCGGCCGCGGCGGGCACGGCCGATACGGCGGACACGGACGGTGCGGACGGGGCGGTGCCTGGCGGGTCCACGGTCATAGTGGATCCAGGCTAGTCATCCCATCAAATGATCTATTCGCCGGGTCGCAGGTCGGTGCGGGTGGCCGCGCGATCGACGCCCGACGGCCGGTCAGCCCGCCACGGTCCAGCTCACCGAGCGCGTCATGTACTGGGCGCGGAACGCCTCGTCGCGGACCCAGTCGGTGGTGTCCCGCACGGTCGCGGTGACCGTCACCTTGCGGCCGGGGGCGAGGCCCAGCGCGCCGGTGTCCAGCCAGCTGTGGTCGAGCGCGGTGGACTCCACCGGCCTGCCGTCCACCGTCCAGTCCACCTGCAGCTGCCGCTGACCGCTCAGCGCCACCGGGTGGACGCTCAGCCGGGGCCGGCCGGTGACGGCGCCGGCGGCCGGGTCGGGGGCGTCCATCGGCCGCACCCGGCGGTAGATCTGCTCGATGATCGCCTCGCGCGAGGGCAGGTTGTACGTCCCGCCGAGGGTGCGCATCACCGAGTCCGCGGTGGGCCGGTAGAGGCCGTTGCCGCTGCGGTAGGCGCCGACCGTGCCGGCGCCGTCGGGCGAGGCGGCGCCGATCCACCGCCACCACTTGGTGCGGGTCCGCAGCATCTCGTCGGCGTCCACGGTGGCCAGGTTCGGGTAGTCGGAGTCGGTCGGCGCGCTGTCGTACTCGTCGCCGAGGTCGCCGATGGTGTGCCCGATCTCGTGCTGGATGATCCGCCCGGCGTCCGGGCTGCCACCGGCCAGCGTGGTCACCCCGGTCCCGCCGGCGCCGCCGTACTCGGTCGAGTTGGCCAGGGCGATCAGGTACTGCGGCCCGTCCCCCGCGCCCGCGTACCGGGCGGTGGCGTCCTCGTCGGCGCACAGCAGCCGGGCGGTGCCCTCGCACCAGAAGTGCATGCCCAGCGGGGTGGTCGGGTTGTTGCCGCCCGGCTCGCTCTCGGCGATGCCGGAGGCCGAGGAGACCACGTCGACCCGCCGTATGTTGAAGAAGCCCTGGTAGGTGCGGAACGGCTCGATGTCCAGCAGGGCGCGCCAGGCCCGGTCCGCCTGGTCCCGGAACAGGCTCTGCTGGATGTCGGTGTAGCCGTCGCCGAGCAGCACCAGGGTGATCCGGTTGGCCGGGTCGCCGGAGAGCTTCAGGTCGACCGTGGGGGCGGCGCCGCGGGCCCGCAGGTCGGCGGGGTGCGACCGGTCGGGCGGCGCCGCGCGGTCGGTGACCTGGCCGATCGGCGGGCCTATCACCGTGGAGGGCGCGGGGGAGGCCAGTTCCAGCGCCGCGGGCAGCACGGCCGCGGTGAGCAGCACCAGGGCGGCGGCGCTGCGCATCACGGGTCCGGGATTGCCAGACGTCATACGCGGGCGTCCTCGCTGCGACGGTCACCCGGCCGGACGCTCGGGTGGATGGTCGCTCAGACGTACCCGGTTCAGGCCGTGACCCGGCCGTGGACCTGCGAATCTCCCCCGGGCGGAGCAATCGCGGCGGGCCCGGGCCGCCTCGTCAGGCGCGGCGCCGGGCGGTCAGCGCCAGGTGGGTGGCCAGACCCAGCAGCAGGCCCCAGAAGGCCGCGCCGATGCCGAACAGGCTCATCCCGGAGGCGGTGGTCAGGAAGGTCACCACGGCCCCGTCCCGGCCCTCCTCGGCCGCCACCGCGCCGGCCAGGCTGCCCTGGAACGAGGCCAGCAGGGCGACTCCGGCGACCAGCGCGATCAGGGCGTGCGGCAGGCCGGTGAACAGGCTGACCAGCACCCCGCCGAAGGTACCCACCAGCAGGTAGAGCACACCGGCGGACATCCCGGCCACGTAGCGGCGGCGCGGGTCGGGGTGGCTCTCCGGGCTGGTGCAGATCGCGGCGGTGATCGCGGCCAGGTTGACCCCGGGCGAGCCGAACGGCGCCAGCAGCACCGACACGCCTCCGGTGGAGCCGATCAGCAGCCGGTCGTCCGGCTGGTAGCCGGAGGCCCGCATGATGCCGAGGCCGGGCGCGTTCTGCGAGGCCAGCGCGACGATGGCGAGCGGCAGCGCCAGCCCGACCAGGGCCGGTCCGGAGAACGCGGGGACGGTGAACACCGGCCGGACCGGGCCGCCGGCGCCCAGGTGCAGCGGCAGCCCGGAGGTCGCCGCGGCCAGTGCGGCGCCGACCAGCAGCGCGAGGGGCACGGCGTAGCGCGGCAGCAGGCGCTTGGCGAGCAGGAACGCCGCGAGGCCGCCCACCACCAGCACCGGGGCGGCGCGCAGCTCGGTGAAGATGCCGGCGCCGAAGGAGAACAGGATGCCGGCCAGCATCGCGTGGACGATCCCCGCCGGGATGGCCCGGATCAGCCGCCCGAACAGACCGGTCACCCCGAACAGCGCCACCGCGACGTTGGCCACCAGGAAGGCGCCGACCGCCTCCCGGTACGGGTACGCGCCGAGGCTGCCCACCAGCAGGGCGGCGCCCGGCGTGGACCAGGCGGTGATCACCGGGGTGCGGGTCCACCAGCTGAGCAGCAGGCAGGTCAGTCCGCTGCCGATCGAGACGGCCCAGATCCAGGAGGCGGTGTGCGGCTGGTCCAGCCGTCCGGCGGCGGCCGCGGCGAGGACCACGACCAGCGGGCCGGAGAAGGAGACCGCGATGCACACCAGGCCGGCCAGCAGGGCCGGGAGCGAGGCGTCCCGGCGCAGCGAGGGTCGCCCGTGGTCCTCGGTGCGTACGGCTCCGGCCTGTGTCGCTGTCTGCTGTTCCGCCACCCGGGCAGTATCCCGGAGGGCCGCGGCGAGGTCGCGGAAAATTTTTCGGAACCACCTGCAACCCCGCCGGGGGATGGACGTCCATCAGGGTGAGGGCACCGGGAGGGACCGGAGCCGACTTCCACTCACACGCCGTCCTGGGGGGACTCCTGTCATGCGTGCGCCCGCTATCTCCCGCTTTGTCGCCACCTCTGCCGCTGCCGTCGTGCTCGGCATCGGCCTCCCGCTGCTGTCCGGCACCGGCACCGCCTGGGCCTGCGGCGACGAGCAGAACACCAGCGTCGAGGCGCTGCCGGAGCAGCACGCGACCCGTCCGGTCATCGCGTTCATCGCTCCCACGCCCGGTTCGATGACGGCGGGCGGCAAGGTCGAGATCGGTCTCGAGGTGGTCAACACCACCGGTCAGGCGTACCAGCGCTTCGCGCCGACCCTCGATTTCTACGACGTCGGGGGTCCGACCAACATCAGTGACCTGAGCCTCGAGGTCATGAAGGACGGGCAGTGGATTCCGCTCAAGCTGCGTCCGGGCTGCGACCCGACCCGGATCGGTGACACCTCGCCGCTCGCCGCGCCGCTCGCCGACGGCGCCACCCGCCGGTACCTCTTCCGCTTCGGGGTGACGGACCGGCTCGAGACCGCGATCACCATGCGTGTGTACGGCGGCCTGAGCGGGAACGGCCAGGTCCCGACGTTCGACATGGCGGTCAAGCCGTCGAAGCCGGCCGAGCAGCCCACTTCCCGGCCGACGGCGAGCACGGCGCCCACGACGCCGGCCCCGGCCGTCCCGGCCGCCGTCACCACCACCGCGGCGGCCGCTCCGGCGGCCACTGCGACCGCCACCGCGAGCACGGAGCCGGCCGCGGCCCCGCAGCAGGAGCTGGCCTCCACCGGGCCGTCCTCGGTCACCGGCTTCCTGTTCGCCTCGGCGCTGGCCTCGCTGGCACTGGGCGGCGGGGTGCTCTACGGCGTGCGCCGGATCACCAAGGGCTGAGCCCCCGAGAACGGCCGATGGCCCCTGCTCCGGCGGGAGCAGGGGCCATCGGCGTGTCACCGGCGGGGTCAGCCCCAGGTGATCAGTCGCTTCGGGAACTCCAGGATCGCCGCGATGTCGGCGAGCACCTTGGAGCCGAGCTCGCCGTCGACCAGGCGGTGGTCGAAGGAGAGCGCGAGCGTGGTGACCTGGCGGGGCACCACCTTGCCCTTGTGGACCCACGGCATGTCCCGGACCGCGCCGAAGGCCAGGATGGCGGCCTCGCCGGGGTTGAGGATCGGGGTGCCGGTGTCGACGCCGAAGACGCCGACGTTGGTGATGGTGATCGAGCCGCCGGTCATGTCGGCCGGCGAGGTCTTGCCCTGGCGGGCGGTGTCGACCAGGTCGCCGAGCGAGATCGCCAGCTGGGACAGCGTCTTGGCGCCGGCGTCCTTGATGTTCGGCACGATCAGGCCGCGCGGGGTGGCCGCGGCGATGCCGAGGTTGACCGCGCCCTTGATGACGATCTCCTGGGCCGCCTCGTCCCAGGCCGCGTTGATCTCCGGGTGGCGCTTGACCGCGGTCAGCAGCGCCTTGGCGACCAGCAGCAGCGGGCTGACCCGGACGCCGGCGCCCAGCTCTCCGCTCTGCTTGAGCTTGGCGACCAGCTTCATCGTGCGGGTCACGTCGACCTGGACGAACTCGGTGACGTGCGGCGCGGTGAAGGCCGAGGAGACCATCGCGGCCGCCGTTGCCTTGCGCACGCCCTTGATCGGCACCCGGACGTCGCCGGACCCGGTGGGCAGCTCGACCGGGGCGGCGGCCACCGGAGCGGCCGGCGCGACGGCCGGCGTCTCCACCACCGGCGCGGGGGCCGGGGCTGCGGCGGCGTGCACGTCCTCGCGGGTGATCACGCCGCCGGGGCCGGTCGGCACCACGGCGCGCAGGTCGATCCCGAGGTCCTTGGCCAGCTTGCGCACCGGCGGCTTGGCCAGCGGCCGGTCCTCGGCCGGAGCCGACGCCGGGGCGGACACCTGGGCCGGCACCACGGGGGCCACCGGAGCCGGGGCTGCCGGGGCCACGGGAGCCGCGGCCGCCGGGGTCACCGGAGCGCTCGCGGCGGGGGCCGGAGCGGTGCGGCGGGCCCGGCGCTGGGCGGTGCCGGTGCGCGGGCCGTAGCCGACCAGCACCTCGCGGCGCTCGGGCTCGGTCTCCGCCGCCGGGGCGGCGGCGGACGCCGGGGCGGCCGGTGCCGGGGCCTCGGCCGGAGCCGCACCCTCGACGGCCACCGCGATGATCACGGTGCCGACGTCGACGGTGGCACCCTCCGGGAAGTGCAGCGCCTCGACCGTGCCGGTGAACGGGATCGGCAGCTCGACCGCCGCCTTGGCGGTCTCCACCTCGCAGACCACCTGGCCGTCGGTGACGGTGTCGCCCGGCTTGACGTACCAGGTGAGGATCTCCGCCTCGGTGAGGCCCTCGCCCACGTCGGGCATCTTGAACTCGCGGAGCGAGCGAACAGCGTTGGTCATTCTCGCTCTCCGGTTCAGAAGGCCATCGCGCGGTCGACAGCGTCGAGCACACGGTCCAGGTCGGGCAGGAAGGTCTCTTCCACCCGGGACGGCGGGTAGGGGGCGAAGTAGCCGCCGACCCGCAGGATCGGCGCCTCCAGGTGGTAGAAGCACTTCTCGGTCAGGCGGGCGGCCAGCTCGGCGCCCATGCCCAGGAAGACCGGCGCCTCGTGCACCACGATGCCGCGCCCGGTGCGCTTGAGGGACTCCTCGACGGTGGCGAAGTCGACCGGCGACAGCGAGCGCAGGTCGACGACCTCCAGGCGGCGGCCGTCCTGCTCGGCGGCCGCGGCGGCCTCCTGGCAGACCTTGACCATCGGGCCGTACGCGATCAGGGTCGCGTCGGTGCCCTGGCGGACCACCCGGGCCGAGTGCAGCGGGATCAGCGGGTCGTCGCCGACCTCGCCCTTGTCCCAGTAGCGGCGCTTGGGCTCCAGGAAGATCACCGGGTCGTCCGACTCGATGGACTGGCGGAGCATCCAGTGCGCGTCGTGCGCGTTGGAGGGGCTGACCACGCGCAGACCGGCGGTGTGCGCGAAGTACGCCTCGTGCGACTCGCTGTGGTGCTCGACCGCGCCGATGCCGCCGCCGTACGGGATGCGGACGGTGATCGGCATCTTCACGTGGCCGAGGGCGCGGGCGTGCATCTTCGCCAGCTGGGTGACGATCTGGTCGAAGGCCGGGTAGACGAAGCCGTCGAACTGGATCTCCACCACCGGGCGGTAGCCGCGCAGGGCGAGGCCGATCGCGGTGCCCATGATGCCGGACTCGGCGAGCGGGGTGTCGATGACCCGGTCGTCGCCGAAGTCCTTCTGCAGGCCGTCGGTGATCCGGAAGACGCCGCCGAGCTTGCCGATGTCCTCGCCCATCAGGACGGTCTTCGGGTCGTTCTCGAGCGACTTGCGCAGGGCCTCGTTGAGCGCCTTGGCGATGCTGAGCTGAGCGGTCATCAGTGGTGCTCCCCACCCTCGAAGGAGGCCGCGTAGTCGAGGTACTCGGCGCGTTCCTCGTCCACCAGCGTGTGCGGCTCGCTGTAGACGTGGTCGAAGATCAGGGTCGGGTCGGGGTCCGGCATGGAGCGGACGCCCTCGCGCACGCGCAGGCCCAGCTTCTCGCTCTCGGCCTCGACCTCGGCGAAGAACGCCTCGTCGGCGAGGCCCTCCTTCTCCAGGTGCGCCTTCAGCCGGAGGATCGGGTCCTTGGCCTTCCAGGCCTCGGTCTCCTCGTTGAGCCGGTAGCGGGTCGGGTCGTCGGAGGTGGTGTGCGCGCCCATGCGGTAGGTGAAGGCCTCGATCAGCACCGGGCCCTGGCCGGTCCGGGCGTGGTCGAGCGCCCAGCGGGTGACCGCGAGGCAGGCCAGCACGTCGTTGCCGTCCACCCGGACGCCGGGGAAGCCGAAGCCGGCGGCGCGGCGGTAGAGCGGGATGCGGGTCTGCACCGTGGTGGGCTCGGAGATCGCCCACTGGTTGTTCTGGCAGAAGAAGACCACCGGCGAGTTGTACACCGAGGCGAAGGTGAAGGCCTCGTTCACGTCGCCCTGGCTGGAGGCGCCGTCGCCGAAGTAGGCGATGACCGCGTCGTCCGCGCCGTCCTTGGTGATGCCCATCGCGTATCCGGTGGCGTGCAGGGTCTGCGAGCCGATCACGATGGTGTAGAGGTGGAAGTTCTTCTCGTTGGGGTCCCAGCCGCCGTGGTTCACACCGCGGAACATGCCGAGCAGGTTCAGCGGGTCCACGTCGCGGCACCAGGCCACACCGTGCTCCCGGTAGGTCGGGAAGGCGTAGTCGCCCGGTCGCATCGCGCGACCGGAACCGACCTGGGCGGCTTCCTGACCGAGCAGCGAAGCCCACAGGCCCAGCTCGCCCTGGCGCTGCAGCGAGGTGGCCTCGGCGTCGAAACGCCGGACCAGCACCAGGTCGCGGTAGAGCGCGCGCAGCTCCTCGGGGGTGGTCGTCAGCGGGAAGTCCGGGTGCTCGACCCGGTCACCTTCCGGCGTGAGCAGCTGTACGAGCTCCGGCGCGGCGGAGCCGGCCTGGAGGTTGTCAGGGACGGAGGGGGCGGCCTTCTTGCGCGCCCTCGCCGTGCTTTTGACGGTCACGTTCACTCCTCGGTCTGTCCGGCCGCCCGGGGTCGCCGGTGACCGGTCCGGTCACCTCCTCGCAGGGTGCACGTGGGTGTGCGCACCGATTGCGGGTAGGTGGTGTTCCGATTCCGACGGCGGCCCTCACGAGAACGTTACCCAGCGACGACCCTTGGCGCGCTTGAGCTAGGACGTCCTAGTTGTTCTCGGACGAGCGCCGCAGGTGTGGTGCGGCTCTCGTTTTCACTGCCGTCAGGACACCTGCGCACGTTATCCGGGCAGAGCCTCCTGCGTAAGGGGGTAACAGGCATCGATTTGTGCGAGGCTTTGCAAATGAGCGATAACGGACATATCAGGGTCTTTCTCCTCGATGATCACGAGGTGGTGCGCCGCGGCGTACACGACCTGCTGTCCACCGAGGGGGACGTCGAGGTGGTCGGCGAGGCCGGGACGGCCGCCGAGGCGCTCGCCCGGATCCCCGCGGTCCGGCCGGACGTGGCGGTGCTGGACGTCCGGCTGCCGGACGGCAACGGCGTCGAGGTCTGCCGCGAGGTGCGCTCGATCGACCCCTCGATCCGCTGCCTGATGCTCACCTCGTTCTCCGACGACGAGGCGCTGTTCGACGCGATCATGGCGGGGGCGTCCGGCTATGTCCTGAAAGCGATCCGCGGCACCGACCTGCTCGCGGCGGTCCGCGACGTGGCGGCCGGCAAGTCGCTGCTCGACCCGGTCGCCACCAGCCGGGTGCTGGAGCGGCTGCGCGAGGGCGGCGAGAAGGAGGACGAACGGCTCGCCCAGTTGACGAAGCAGGAGCGCCGGATCCTGGACCTGATCGGCGAGGGCATGACCAACCGGCAGATCGGCAACGAGCTCCACCTGGCCGAGAAGACCGTGAAGAACTACGTCAGCAGCCTGCTCGCGAAGATGGGTATGGAGCGCCGGACCCAGGCGGCCGCCTACGTGGCCCGCCGCCAGGCCGATCATCATCACTGATCAGATCGGTGACGGTATGTCAAGTCGCTATCACGCCGAGTATTAGTCTCGGCTCCGTGACGTACGGTCAGATCATCGCCCTCGCGCCCGCCCGTCCCGACGCGGCCGCTCCCCCTGTCGGAACCCTCAGCCCCCCGGTCGCGCACGCCGCCGTCGCCGGGGTGCTCCGCTCCTACCGCACCGCCCCGATCGTGGCGGTCGCACCGGTGGCCGAAGGACTGCTCAACCGCGGCTACCGGGTCGCCACCCAGACCGGCGACTACTTCCTCAAGTGCTACGTGGACCAGGCCACCGCGGGTCGGGCGGCGATCGCCGCCCAGCACGCCGCCACCGCGGCGCTGCGGACGCTCGGCCTGCCGGCCGTCGCCCCGCTGGCCGCCCGGGACGGCCGGACGGTCACCGCGCACGGCGGCCGGCTGTTCGGCCTCTACCCGTGGGTGGAGGGGGAGCACCGGCACGGCGCCGAACTCGAACCGCAGGGGTGCGCCGCGCTCGGCGCGCTGCTGGGGCACGTCCACGGCGCGCTCGCCGAGGTCTGCGCCCCTGTCCGGCAGCCGTCCGGAGTGCTCTCGGCCGACCCGGAGGAGACCGCCCGGATCGTCTCCGACCTGCGCGACCGCGCCCGGGCCAACCGCCCGTACGGGGAGTTCGACGCCCTCGCCGAGCGGCGGCTGACCGAGCGGCTGGAGCTGCTGGCCGCGTACGGGCACCGCCGCCCCGGCCGGGCGGACGCCCCGCCCACCGGCTGGACGCACGGCGACTTCCACGGGCTCAACCTGCTGCACCGCGGCGACCAGGTGGTCGCGGTGCTGGACTGGGACAAGCTCGGCCTGCACCCCACCGCCGAGGAGGCGGTCCGGGCCGCGACCCTGCTGTTCAACGACCGCGCGAGCGGCGTGCTGGACCTGGGCCGGGTGCGCCACTACGCCCGCGCCTACCGGGCCTGCGGCGCCGCCGACGCCGAGCAGGTGGCCGCCGCCGTCCACCGGGTGTGGTGGGAGCGGCTGAACGACCTGTGGATGCTGCAGTGGCGCTACCAACGCCGCGACCTGAGGGCCGACCCGCTCTTCCCCGCCTCGGCCGGGCAGCTGACCTGGTGGTGCGAGGAGTACGAGCAGGTGCTGGACGCCTTCACCAACTGAGCGGACGGGGCGCCACCCCGCGGGGGCGGGGTGGCGGGACCGGTCAGCCGGACGTGGTGCCCTTGGTGGGCGGCGGGGCGGTGGGGCTGCTCGGGGCGGTCTGGCTGGTGGTCGGGGTCGGCGTGTGGGTCGACGTGGACGAGCTGCTCGGGCTGGCCGAGGCGGAGGCCGAGGCCGAGGGCGAGGCCGAGCGGGAGGCCGACGGCGACGGGATGAAGGTCTGCTGCTCGGTCGGACGGTTGGTGCTCTGGCTCCGGGTGGGCGCCTGGGTGGTCGGCCGCTCGGACGGGGTGCTGGGGGTCGAGGTCACCGTGACGGTCGGCTGCGGGGTCACCGGCGGCGTGGTCGGCTTGTCGCTGTTGGTCAGCGCCAGCGCGATGCCCACGGTGGCGGCCAGCAGCACCGCGATCACGCCCAGCGCCCAGCCCCACGGGTTGCGGCGCTTGGAGCCGTCGCCGCCCCCGTTGCCGCCTCCCCCGCCGTGGCCGGGGCCGCCGGTGTCGCCCCCGCCCGGGCCCGAGACGCCGGGGTACGGCTGGGCCGGGGTCCGGTAGGGCGAGGTGACCTGGTACGGCATCGCCTCGGTCGGGCCGGTGCGGCCGACCGCGCCGAACGGTTCGGTGACCGAGGTACCGCCGCTCGCCGGGCCCTCGAAGCCGGGGTAGTTGCCGGTGTTGCCGGAGGCCGCGGCGGCCAGCCCGGCGGCGGCCGCGGCAGCGGCGGCACCCGTCGCGTACCCGGCGCCGCCGGTGCCGTGCATCTCGCGCAGCGCGTGCTGCAGGTGGGCGCGGAACTCGTCGGCGGTCTGGAACCGGTCGTCCGGGTTCTTCTCCAGCGCGCGCAGCACCAGCGCGTCCAGCTGCGGCGGCACCCGGTCGTTGGCCCGCGAGGGCTGCACCGGGGCGTCCTGCACATGCTGGTAGACCACCGACAGCGGGGTGTCGCCGGTGAACGGCGGCCGCAGGGTGAGCAGTTCGTAGAGCATGCAGCCGGCCGCGTACAGGTCGGAGCGATGGTCCACCGACTTGCCGAGGGCCTGCTCCGGCGAGAGGTACTGCGGGGTGCCCATGACCATGCCGGTCTGGGTCATGGTGGAGGCCGCGCCGGTCAGCGCCCGGGCGATGCCGAAGTCCATCACCTTGACCGCACCGGTGGTGGTGATGATGACGTTGGCGGGCTTGATGTCCCGGTGCACGATGCCGTGCCGGTGGCTGTAGGAGAGCGCCTCCAGCACCCCGGCGGTGATGATCAGCGCCTGGTCGACCGGCGGCGCCTCCTCGTCCACCAGCAGTTCGCGGACGGTGCGGCCCTCGACCAGCTCCATCACGATGTACGGAGTGGTCTCCCCGTCCTCGCCGTGCTCCTCGCCGGTGTCGTAGACCGCGACGATCGAGTGGTGGTTCAGCGAGGCGACCGAGTGTGCCTCGCGGGTGAAGCGCAGCCGGGCGGTGTCGTCCTGGGCCAGCTCGGGGCGGAGCAGCTTCACGGCGACGGTGCGGCCGAGGCGGACGTCCTGGGCGGCGAAGACCTCCGCCATTCCGCCGCGGCCGAGCTTGCGGGTCAGCCGGTAGCGGCCCTCGCCGAGGGTGCCGAGCGGGGCGGCCGTGCCGCGTGCGGGGGTGCCGGCGCCCGCGGGCAGGACCGTGGTCTCGGCATCGGCGTCCGGCTCGCCGGCCGGCGCCGGGGCGTCGGCCCCGGGTTCGCCCGCCTTGGGGTGCTGCTCCGCCTCGCTGTCGCCCGGCTGCTCAGTCTGACCCATCGCTCCTCGCCCCGGGCAGTCGCTCGGCGCGCAGTCGCCCTGTCGGTTCCGTCCCCGGAAACGCTACCGCGTCCGGCCGTCACCCGTGGAACGGTGCGGCCGGACCCCCCATCAGATCAGGCCGTCCCCCTGGGCGGATCCACCCAGGTCGAGGACGGTGGCGGGGCGGGGCGCCCCGTACGGGTTGTCGGTGGTGCTCTTGGACCCGGCGGTGGCGGCGATCGCCACGATGACGACGGCCAGCACGATGACGCCGACGATGACGCCCACCACGATCAGCGCGGTCGAGCAGCCGCCGTTGTTGGCGGTCCGGGTGGGCGTGAACTGCGGCCCCGGCATCGGCCGCACCGGGTTGACCTGCTGCTGCGGGAAGGGCTGCGGGGTGTGCGGCGCCTGCGGGTACGGCGGCGGGGTCTGCGGGAAGGGCTGCGGGGTGTGCGGCGCCTGGGCCTGCGGGAACGGCTGCGGGGTCTGCGGCGCCTGCGGGAAGGGCTGCGGGGTCTGCGGGTACGGCGGCGGAGTCTGCGGCGCCGGGTACGGGCCCGGCGTGGCGTACGGCGGCGGGGTCTGCGGACCGGGCTGGTACGGCTGCTGCACCTGCGGCGCCGGGGTGCGCAGATCGCCGGTCACCTGCGGGAAGTTGGCCAGCGACGGCGCGGCGTGCACCGAGCGCGGGCCCTCGCTGATCACCAGCGGGGTGGAGGCCTGCAGCGGCGTGCCGCCCTGCTCGCCCCCGGCCACCCGCTCGACCTCCTCGCGCATCGCGGCGGCGCTCGGGAAGCGGTGCGCCGGGTCCTTGCGCAACGCGCGGGCGACCAGCGCGTCCACCGCGGGGGTGACCGCGCGGTTCAGCGTGGACGGCGCGGGCGGCGCCTCCTGGACGTGCTTGTAGGCGATCGAGAAGGCCGAGTCGCCGTCGAACGGCAGCTGCCCGCTGAGCAGTTCGAACAGCATGCAGCCGACCGAGTAGAGGTCGGAACGGGCGTCCACGCTCTTGCCGAGGGCCTGCTCGGGCGAGAGGTACTGCGGGGTGCCGACCACCATGCCGGTCTGGGTCATCGAGGTGACCCCGGACTGCAGCGCGCGGGCGATGCCGAAGTCCATCACCTTGACGACGCCCTTGGAACTGACCATCACATTGCCGGGCTTGATGTCGCGGTGGACCAGGCCCTGGTCGTGCGAGGCCTCCAGCGCGGACAGCACGGCCGCGGTGATCTTCAGCGCCTGCTCGGTCGGCATCGCGCCGTACCGGGTGACCGCGTCGTCCAGCACGTCCTTGAGCGCCTGGCCCTCGACGTACTCCATGACGATGTACGGGGTGGCGGTGCCGTCGGCCGCGACGTCCTCGCCGGAGTCGAAGACCGAGACGATGTTGATGTGCTGGAGCCGCGCCACCGCCTGCGCCTCGCGCCGGAAGCGCTCCTTGAACGAAGCCTCCCGGCCCAGTTCGGTGTGCAGGGTCTTCACCGCGACCTGGCGGTCCAGCACGCTGTCGTACGCCAGGTGCACGGAGGCCATGCCGCCCTGGCCGAGCAGGCGCTGCAGCACATAGCGACCGTTGCCCAGGGAGTGGCCCTCGGCCGTGGTGCCGTCACTCATGGTCCGTGGTCCCCCTTGGCGCGAAACGTCCCGAAGGGGGCCAGGGTATCGGCTCCGGGCGCTGCCGACGCGCGGCCCCCGCTCGGTGGTACGGGGTGCCGCGCGGCTCACTGCAGCTCCGTCCACGGAGCGAATGACGGGGCGCGGGCGGGCTGCAGGTGCGGGGTTGCAGGCGCCGGGCTGCAGGCGCCGGGTTACGGGTGCCGGGTTACAGGTAGGGGCCCGAGCGGATGCCGCGGCCGGGACCGGGCTCCTCCTCGTCGAGCTCGCCGCCGTGCAGTCCGGGCGGCAGGGCCCGGCGCATCTGTTCCAGCTGCGCGCGGGCGGCCATCTGCTGGGCGAACAGCGCGGTCTGGATGCCGTGGAACAGGCCCTCCAGCCAGCCGACCAGCTGGGCCTGGGCGATCCGCAGCTCCGCCTCGGTGGGGATGGTGTCGTCGGTGAAGGGGAGCGAGAGCCGCTCCAACTCCTCGACCAGCTCGGGGGCGAGGCCGAGTTCCAGCTCCTTGATCGAGCTGGCGTGGATCTCCTTCAGCCGGACCCGGCTGGCCTCGTCCAACGGGGCCTGCCGGACCTCCTCCAGCAGCTGCTTGATCATGCTGCCGATCCGCATCACCTTGGCCGGCTGCTCGACCATCTCGGTCACCGGCAGTTCGCGCGGCTCCACCGCCTCGTCACCACCTCTGCCCAGGCCGACACCGGCCGTCATGCCGACGGGCATCCCGTCGGGACCGACGATCAGCACCTTGGGGGTCTCCTCCGAGGGCTCCTGCTGCGACCGTTCGTTCATCGAGGGGGTCATGGCTCCTTCATATGCTTCGTCCGTCGCGCGGGTCAACGAACCGGGCCCGGTGATCGTCCCACACCCCGGACGCGCCGGACGGGCAAACGGCGAGCCGCCGTGCCCGCCGGGCGGGCCCGTACCGCCGTCAGCGGCGGCGCAGCCGCAGGCCGATCAGCAGCAGGCCGCAGCCGATCAGGGTGAGACCGGTGCCCAGCGGCAGTTGCAGCGCGGAGGGGTCGCTCCAGTGCAGCGGGACGGCGGCCTCGGCCTCCGGGCGGGCCTGGGCCTCGATCTGCGGCTGGTCCCCAGCAGGCGGGTCGACCGGGAGCGCGGAGTCCGATCCACCGGCCTGCGGCGGGAGCGCGAGGTCGTCCCCGGGTGCCCCGGTGGAGCCGTCGGCCGGGTCCTCGGCGGTCGGGGACGGCGGCTCCTGCGGCATCGGGGCCAGCTGCGGCTGGTGCCGCATGCCGCCCTCGCCGTGCGGGACCCGCGGGTACGCCGCCGACGCGGACGGGGACGCGTCGGGGCTCTCCGACGGCGTGGTGGACGTGGACGGGGAGGGGCTCGCCGGATCCGAGGCGGAGGCCGAGGGGTCCGGCTGCTCGGTGGCCCCGCCGGAGGGCGAGGGGGTGGACCGGGTGGGCGCGGCGGTCGGCGGGCAGGTCCCGGACGGGTCGTCGCCGGCCGGCGCGGAGTCGGTGGGCAGGACGTCGGGCAGCGAGGGCAGGACGTCGGGCATCGTGGGCAGGGCGGGAACGTTCGGCGGCAGCGCGACCATCGGCAGCAGCGCACCGGCCGACTGCGCCGCGGCGAGGGCCTGGGCGACCGCCAGGGCGGACACCGGCGTGGACACCGTCTCCGCCGCCGGTCCCTGCGCCGGAGTTCCCTGCGCCGGAGCTCCCTGCGCCGCCGGGGCCCGGCCCGCGCCGGCCGGATCGACGGCCAGTGCGGGGCCGGCCAGGAGCAGCGGCAGGGCCAGCCCGACGCCGGTCAGGGCCACCCGGCAGCGGGCGCCCACGGGCAGAAGGGAGGGGGCCGCGGAGGACACCGCGGCGAATGCTGAGCGCGTGTACGGAAGTGCAGCCATGGAAAGCAGATCCTTCCGACGGCCGAACGCACCACGGTCCGTTCGAGGGCGGAACAGCTCTGGACCAGCGTCACACAGTCGGACATTCCGGGCATGTCGGGCGGATTCGGCGGCTCACAGCTCCCGGTACATCAGGTGCAGCCCTACCCTCCCCAGCGTCGGGTGGTCGAAGGCCCCCGGCACGGTGCCGAGCACCTGGAAACCGAGCCGGCGGTAGAGCCGGACCGCCGCCTCGTTGCTCTCCACCACCGCGTTGAACTGCATCCCGGCGAACCCGCGCGCCCCGGCCCAGGCCAGTGCGTCCTGGCACAGCGCCGCACCGACGCCGCGGCCCCGGGCGCCCGCGGCGACCATGAAGCTCGCGGTCGACACGTGCGCGCCGGGCCCGGAACGGTTGGCGCCCATCTTCGCGGTGCCCAGCACCCGGTCGCCCTCGACCGCCACCACGGTCCGCCCCGGTACGGGCTCGAGCCAGGTCTGCCGCGCCTGCTCCTCGGTCATCGCGGGGTCGTAGACGAAGGTCTCCTCGGCCCGGACCACCTCGCGGACGATGCTCCAGACCTGGGGCCAGTCGGCCTCGGTGAACTCACGGATCTCCATGGTCCGCACGCTAACCGGCCGACCGGCCCCGGTCCCCCGAATTTGCGCCCCCAGGGCCGTCTCAGGCCCGCAGCACGACCTTGCCGACCTGCTCGCCCGCCTCGACCACCCGGTGCGCCTCGGCGGCGTCGGCGAGCGGCAGCACCCGGTCCACCACCGGCTTCACCACACCGGCCTCCAGCAGCGGCCACACGTGCTCGCGGACGGCGGCGACGATGGCGGCCTTCTCCCCCAGCGGGCGGCCGCGCAGGTTGGTCGCGGCCACCGCGGCGCGCTTGCGCAGCAGGGTGCCGAGGTCGAGCTCGCCCTTGACCCCGCCCTGCAGGCCGATGATCACCAGTCGGCCGTTGACCGCCAGGGCGTCCACGTTCCGCTGCAGGTACTTGGCGCCCATGATGTCCAGGATCACGTCGGCCCCGGCCCCGCCGGTCGCCTCCCGGACCGCCTCGACGAAGTCCTGCTCGCGGTAGTCGATGCCCACGTCCGCGCCCAACTCGGCGCAGCGGGCCAGCTTCTGCGGGCTGCCGGCGGTCACCAGCACCCGGGCTCCGACTGCCTTGGCGAGCTGGACGGCCATGGTGCCGATCCCGCTGCCGCCGCCGTGCACGAGCACCGTCTCGGCCGGCCGCAGGTGCGCCACCATGAACAGGTTGGACCAGACCGTGCAGGCCACCTCGGGCAGCGCCGCCGCCTCCACCGCGGTCAGCCCCTTGGGCACCGGCAGCAGCTGCCCGACCGGCACCACCACCTGCTGCGCGTAGCCGCCGCCGACCAGCAGCGCGCACACCTCGTCGCCGACCGCCCACCCGGCGACGCCCGGGCCGAGCGCCGCGATCCGGCCGGCGCACTCCAGTCCGGGGTAGGGCGAACTGCCGGGCGGCGGGTCGTAGAAGCCCTGGCGCTGCAGCAGGTCGGCGCGGTTGACGGCGGTGGCCGCCACCTCGACCAGGACCTCGCCCGCCCCGGGCACGGGATCGGGCACCTCGGCCCACGTCAACGCCTCGGGTCCACCGGGCTGAGGGATCGTCATCGCATGCATGCCCCGAAACTACTCGGCGGCCCGCCCGAATCCGGCACCATCCACCGGCGGGCCCGCCGGATCCGCCAGGACGATCCAGGGGCGCCACCCGACCCGGGGCGACCCGGGTCGTCGCGGGAGCGCGCGCCCTCGGCCGCGTGTGAGGCACGGCGGGGCGCCCGTCCGTGGGGCGTCCCGCACCGCATCCTTGACCCTGTGCCGGACCCGAACCCGCCCACCGTCGCCCTGCCCACCCGGCCGGCCCGGCCTCCGCTGCGCCAGGTCCTCAAGCGCCTCGCACTGGCGCTGGGCGTCCTGCTCCTGACCACTCTGATCGTCTGGGCCGACCACGACGGGTACCACGACAACGCGGATGCGGCCGTGTCCCTGCTGGACGCCGCCTACTACGCCACCGTCACCCTCTCCACCACCGGGTACGGCGACATCACCCCGGTCAGCGACAGCGCCCGCCTGGTCAACATCCTGGTGATCACCCCGCTGCGGGTGCTCTTCCTGATCATCCTGGTCGGCACCACCCTCGAAGTGCTGACCGAACGCACCCGCCGGCAGTGGCGGATCCGACGCTGGAGGTCCTCCGTGCGCGAGCACACCGTCGTGATCGGCTACGGCACCAAGGGCCGCAGCGCGGTGTCCGCCCTGCTCGGCCAGGGCGTGGAGGCCTCCTCGATCGTGGTGGTCGACCCGCAGTCCCGGGCCGTCGACCAGGCCACCCGGGACGGTCTGACCGGCGTGGTCGGCGACGCCACCCGGACCGAGACCCTGCTGCGCGCCGAACTGCCCCGCGCCGCACGGGTGGTGGTCGCCCCCGAACGCGACGACACCGCCGCCCTGATCACCCTGACCGCCCGCCAGCTCAACCGCGGCGCCACCGTGGTCGCCGCCGTCCGCGAGGACGAGAACGCCCCGCTGCTGCGCCAGAGCGGCGCCGACGTGGTGGTCACCAGCTCCAGCTCGGCCGGGCGGCTGCTCGGCATGTCGATGCTCAGCCCGCACGCCGGCTCGGTGATGGAGGACCTGCTCACCTACGGCCGCGGCCTGGACGTGGTGGAACGCCCGGTCACCCGCGCCGAGGCCGGACACAGCCCGCGGGAGAGCGGCGACCTGGTGGTCGCGGTGGTCCGCGGGCGGCGGCTGCTCAACTACACCGAACCGGAGGTCGCCACCCTCCAGCTGACCGACCGGCTGATCGTCATCAGACCGGCCGGCCTGCCGCAGTAGCCGACCGCGGGCGCACCGGGGGACGGCCGATCCGGTCAGGGAAGCGTGAGCAGCTCGGTGCGGCCGCCCGCCGGTACCCCGCCCGGGGGCACCACGGCCAACGCCTCGGCCAGCGCCAGCCCGCGCAGCATCGCCGGCCCGTCGAAGGCCAGCGGCACCACCCCGTCCTCCCGCCGGACCACCGGCAGCAGCCGGGTGTCCGCCGGGTGCCCGGGCAGGTCGACCGCGGCCCGCTCGATCCGCTCCCGGCCCGCGCCGGTCGGACGCCCGCTCAGCGCGGCCAGCAGCGGCAGCGCCAGGGTCACCGTGCCCGCCACCGCCGCCAGCGGATTGCCGGGCAGCCCGACCAGCCGGCGCCCGCCGGGCAGCTCGGCCAGCAGCATCGGATGCCCCGGCCGGACGGCCACCCCGTCCACCAGCAGGTGCCCGCCGGTCGCCTCCAGCGCGGCGTGCAGGAAGTCCACCGGACCGGCCGCGGTACCGCCGGTGGTCAGCACCACGTCGGCGGGCGAGTGCCGGATCGCGTCCCGCAGCAGCCCGAAGTCGTCCCGGACGTAGCGCCGGCCCAGCACCTCGGCCCCGGCCGCCGCCAGCAGCGGGGGCAGCAGCGGCCCCAGCGCGTCCCGTACCCGGCCGGGCCCGGGCAGCCCCGACTCCTGCAGCTCGTCGCCGAGCACCAGCAGCTCGACCGTCGGCCGCCGTCGCACCGTCAGCGCGTCGTGCCCGGCCGCCGATGCCAGCCCCAGCACCGCCGGGGTGACCACCGTTCCGGCCGGCAGCAGCTCGTCGCCGCACCGGCACTCCTGCCCGCGCGGCCGTACGTCCTGGCCGGGCCCCACCGCTCCGCGCAGCAGCCCGCCCTCCCCGCCGTCGCCGGGCTCGGCGTCGCCGGGCTCCACGCGGCCGTGCTCGCGGCGCAGGACCCCGGTCGCGCCGGGCGGGAGCTGGGCGCCGGTGGCGATCTCGACCGCCTCGCCGTCGGCCAGCGGACGGCAGCGCTCACCGGCCAGCAGGCGGCCGGTCAGCCGCCACGGGCCGGGTCCGGCCACCGCCCAGCCGTCCATCGCCGAGGTGTCGAAGGCGGGCAGGTCGGTGAGCGCGGTCAGCGGCTCGGCCAGGGTGCGGCCGAGCGCAGCGACGGGCCCGAGCAGCTCGGCGGGCAGCGGCGCACCGGCCCGCCGGGCCGCTCGCCGGGCCTGCGGCCAGGGGGCGTGCCGGAGCGTCGGATCGGCCCGCGGGCCGTCCGCGTCGACCGGCCGGTCCACCGGGCGCAGCGAGTCCACCGGATTCACGTCCCCGCCGGCCCCTCGCCGGTCGCCTCGGCCTCGGTCCGCGCGGCCCAGCGGTCGGCCAGCTCCGCGACCCGGGCACCGGCGGCGGCCACCGCATCCGGGCCGCCACCGGCCTGGGCGGCCGCGTAGCCGACCAGGAAGGCGGTCAGCGGCGCCGCGGGGCGGTCCACCCCGTGCGCGACCACCCGGGCGAGGTCCAGCAGGCCGCGGACGTCGACCTCCAGGTCGATCCCCAGCTCGGTGCTGACCTCGGTGATCCAGTCGTCCAGCGTGCGCTCCATAGCCCCATGCTGCCCGAAACCCCGCCCCCGGGGGTGCCCCACCCCGTGAGCATCGCGCGTCGTTCCGCTCACTGTGTCAGCTCGCCCGCGGTGAGCCGGGCCGGCTCTCCCGCGGTGAGCCCGGCCGCGTGCCCGGCCCGAGGACCCGGTTCAGCTCCCGGTCCCGGCACGGTCGCGCTCCTCGGCCTGGGCCAGCTCCTCCCAGGTGTCGCAGTCGTAGGCGACGCCCTCCGGGTCGGCCAGCCGGAGCAGGTGCAGGCCGCCGAGCAGCCGGCGCAGCGGCTGTCCGGCCGGGTCGCCGAGCCGGCTCAGCGCGGCGCGCAGCGGCGCGGTCCGGTACGCGGCGGCCAGCGGCTGGTCCCGTCCGGCGGCGTCCACCAGCAGGGCGCCGTCGGCGTCGGCCAGCCCGGCGAGCAGCCGCTCGACGGTGGGCCGGTCGAGGAAGGGCAGGTCGGCGGCGAACAGCAGCACCCGTTCCGCGTCCACCAGCGCCAGCCCGGCCGCGACCGCGGCGACCGGGCCGCCGCCGGGCGGCTCCTCCCGGGTCCAGCGCACCCCGCCGCGGGCGGTCGCCCGCTCCGGGCCGACCACCACCACCTGCCGGGCCTGCGCGCACGCGTCCAGCACCCGGTCCAGCAGGGTCCGACCGCCGACCGCCAGCCCCGGCTTGTCCACCCCGCCCACCCGGCGCCCGGCCCCACCCGCCAGCACCACCGCGTCATACGCCGTCATGCCGCCAGTATCCGCCCGCCGCCCCACGGCCCGGGACGGCCGCCCCACGCCCCACCGGAACCGCCTACTCCTCGCCGTCCTCGACGATCTCCGCGTCGACGATCCCGTCCTCGTCCGCCACCGGGTACGGCGTCGTGTTCGCGGCGGCCCCCAGCTCCAGGATCGCCGGCAGGGTGAGCCCGCCGTACCGCTCGTTGACCGCTGCGGCCAGCGCCTCCGGGTCGTGCGGGTGGGCGCGCAGCGCCCGGTCGAAGTCCCTCAGGTACGCGTCGGTGAAGGAGAGCACCCGCATCGCGTCGTCGTCCGCCCCCGGCGCCCGGTGCCCGGCGATCACCCGGTCGACGCCGAGGTCGGCGATCCGGGCCAGGTTGCCCGCCCAGACGGCCCGCTCGGCCGGACCGGTGTCGGCCGTCCACACGTGGGTGCCGTTGTAGACGAAGTCGCCGCCCACCACGGTGCGGATGCTCGGCACGTGCGCCAGCGTCGAGTCCGCGCAGTCGCCCTGCCCCAGCTGCAGCACCCGGATCAGCTGCCGGTCGAGCATCAGCGGCTGCGGCAGCAGCGGGGCGGGCACCAGCGGCTGGTCCGGGATGTCGTCCCCGTACACCGGCTTCCACTGGGCGACCTTCGCCTCCGCGGTGCGGACGATCCCCGCCACCACCTCCGGCGCGGCCAGCAGCTGCGCACCGGGGAAGAGCCGCAGCACCTCCTCGGCGCCGAAGTAGTGGTCCGGGTGCTGGTGGGTGACGACGACGGCGAGCAGCTGCCGGTTCTTGCCGGCGATCCACTCCGCCAGTTCACGTCCGGCGCTGCGGGTCAGCTGGGCGTCGAAGAGGATCGCCGCCTGCTCCCCCATGACCAGCGTCGAAGTGGCGAAGAAGGCCGTCTCCGGGCCGGTGAAGACGTCCACCTCCAACGGCCGCACCGGCGGGTACCCGTCGGGCGCGCCGTGGCCCGGCCGGTCCCCTCCGGCGGTCGGGTCGGGCGGGAACGCCGTCACTGCAGCTCCCTCGTGGCTCCGGTCCGCGGGCCGCGCGGGCCCCTGTCCGTACCAGCTTGGGAGGTGGCAGGGGCCGTCGCCGGGTAGGCGCGCCCAGGAGAGTGATCATCTGCCCGGTCGGCCGCGCACGGCGGGGACGGTGCGCCCGGTAGAGGCGCCGAGCGCCCCGTCGGGGGCGCGGGGCGGCCTTCCGGGCGTCGGCTAGAGTCGGAGCCCTTCAATCCGGACAACCACCGCAGGAACGAGCAAGGAGCACGCCATGGACAGGCTCCGCAACGCGGTCCGCCCCTACGCCTGGGGATCGGTCACCGCCATCCCCGCGCTGCTGGGGCAGGCGCCGAGCGGCGAGCCCCAGGCCGAGCTCTGGATGGGGGCCCACCCCGGCGACTCGTCCGAGGTCGACCGCGGCGCCGGCGCCCGCCCGCTCTCCGAGGTGATCGCCGCCGACCCCGAGGGCGAGCTCGGCGCCGCCTCGGTGGCCAAGTTCGGCCCCACCCTGCCGTTCCTGCTGAAGGTGCTGGCCGCCGGCGCCCCGCTCTCCCTGCAGGCCCACCCGACCCTCGACCAGGCCCGGGCCGGCTTCGCCGACGAGGAGGCCCGCGGCATCCCGCTGGACGCCCCGCACCGCAACTACCGCGACGCCAACCACAAGCCCGAACTCATCTGCGCCCTGGACGACTTCGAGGGCCTGTGCGGCTTCCGCAGCCCCGCCGCCACCGCCGACCTGATGGCCTCCCTCGGCGCCCCCGCGCTGGAGCCGCTGATCGACATCCTGCGCGGCAAGCCGGAGTCCGAGGCGCTGCGCGAGGTGCTCGCCACCGTCCTGTCGATGACCGGCGCCGAGGCCGAGCACACCGTCGCCCAGGTCGCCGAGGCGATCGAGGCCGCCGCCCCCGGCGACAGCGGCGGCACCCTGGCCGGCTACGCCTACGCCGCCCGCGAGTTCCCCGGCGACACCGGACTGCTGGCCGCCCTGCTGCTCAACCACGTGGTCCTGCGGCCCGGCGAGGCGCTCTACCTCGGCGCCGGCGTGCCGCACGCCTACCTGCGCGGTACCGGGGTCGAGATCATGGCCAACTCCGACAACGTGCTGCGCTGCGGGCTCACCCCCAAGCACGTGGACGTCCCCGAGCTGCTCCGGGTGGTCGAGTTCGGCGCGACCGACCCGGACGTGCTGCGCCCGGAGCCCGACGCCCACGGCGAGCGGCTCTACCCGGTGCCGATCGACGAGTTCCGGATCTCCCGCTACGTCCTCGGCACCCGGTCCGCCCCGCTGACCGGCGACGCCCCGCAGATCCTGCTCTGCACCGATGGCACCGCCGAGCTGACCGCCGCCGACGGCACCGCCCTCACCCTGACCCGCGGTCAGTCGGCCTTCCTCCCCGCCACCGGCACCACCACCGTGCTGCAGGGTCCGGGCGCCACCGTCTTCCGCGCCACCGTCACCCTCTGACGGCCCCTCGGCCCGCCCCTTCGCCCTGGCGGTGGTCCTCGCCGCGCCGGTCCGTCCGTTGGGGACCGACTCACGGAATGCTGGCGCCATGCGGAAACTCATCTACGGCATGAACCTGACCCTGGACGGCTACATCGCCGCGCCCGGCGACGACATCGGCTGGAGCGGACCGCCCAGCGACGAGCTGTTCCAGTGGTGGCTCGACCACGAGCGGGCGAGCAGCCTGTCGCTGTACGGGCGCAAGCTGTGGCAGACGATGAGCTCCTACTGGCCGACCGGCGACCGGCAGCCCGACGCCACCCCGGCGGAGATCGCGTTCGCGCGGAACTGGCGGGACACGCCGAAGGTGGTGTTCTCCTCGACGATCGACCAGGTCGACTGGAACACCCGCCTGGTCACCGGCGACGCGATCGCCGAGATCACCCGGCTCAAGGCCGAGGACGGCGGTCCGATGGACATCGGCGGCGCGACGCTCGCCGGAGCGGCCATGCGCGCCGGGCTGATCGACGAATACGTGATCGCCACCCACCCGGTCCTGGTGGGCGGCGGCACGCCGTTCTTCACCGCGCTGGACAGCTGGGTGAACCTGAACCTGGTGGAGACGCGGACGTTTCCCGGCGGCGTGGTCCTGACCAGGTACGAGACCAGGCGCTGAGCGGCTTCCCGCTGTCGCACGGCCCGGATGCCGCGTGAGCCCGCGGTGTCAGCGGGCTTCCACACCACCTCAGGTGACGTCGCGGGTCATGTCGACGAAGCGGGAGTAGTGGCCCTGGAAGGCCACCGTGATGGTGGCGGTGGGGCCGTTACGGTGCTTGGCCACGATCAGGTCGGCCTCGCCGGCGCGCGGGGACTCCTTCTCGTACGCGTCCTCGCGGTGCAGCAGGATGACCATGTCGGCGTCCTGCTCGATCGAGCCGGATTCGCGGAGGTCGGAGACCATCGGCTTCTTGTCCGTACGCTGCTCGGGTCCACGGTTCAGCTGGGAGAGCGCGATGACCGGCAGCTCCAGCTCCTTGGCCAGCAGCTTGAGGTTACGGGACATGTCCGAGACCTCCTGCTGGCGGCTCTCGGCGCGGCGCGAGCCACCGGACTGCATCAGCTGGAGGTAGTCGATGACGACCAGTCTCAGGTCGTTGCGCTGCTTGAGGCGTCGGCACTTGGCCCGGATCTCCATCATCGACAGGTTCGGCGAATCGTCGATGTAGAGCGGGGCGTTGGTGACGTCGGGCATCCGCCGGGCGACCCGGGTCCAGTCGTCGTCGGTCATGTTGCCGGAGCGCATGTGGTGCAGCGCGACCCGGGCCTCGGCCGACAGCAGGCGCATGGCGATCTCGTTGCGCCCCATTTCGAGCGAGAAGACCACGCTCGGCAGCTGGTTGTGGATCGAGGCGGCGCGGGCGAAGTCCAGCGCCAGGGTGGACTTACCCATGGCGGGTCGGGCCGCGATGACGATCATCTGGCCGGGGTGCAGGCCGTTGGTGAGGGCGTCGAAGTCGGCGAAACCGGTGGGGACGCCGGACATCTGGCCGGCCCGGGAGCCGATGGCCTCGATCTCGTCGAGGGCGCCCTCCATGATCTCGGAGAGCGGGGCGTAGTCCTCGTTGGTGCGCTGCTCGGTGACGGCGTAGATCTCGGCCTGGGCGGCGTTGACGATCTCGTCCACGTCGCCCTCGCCGGCGTAGCCCATGCCCGCGATCCGGGTGCCGGCCTCGACCAGGCGGCGCAGCACGGCGCGCTCGTGGACGATCTCGGCGTAGTACTCGGCGTTGGCCGCGGTGGGCACCGAGTTGACCAGGGTGTGCAGGTAGGAGGCGCCGCCGACGCGGGCGAGCTCGCCGCGCTTGGTGAGCTCGCCGGCGACGGTGATCGGGTCGGCCGGCTCGCCGCGGGCGTAGAGGTCGAGGATGGCGCCGTGGATCAGCTCGTGGGCGGGCCGGTAGTAGTCGGCGGGCTTGAGCACCTCGACCACGTCGGCGATGGCGTCCTTGGAGAGCAGCATGCCGCCGAGGACGGACTGCTCGGCCGCCAGGTCCTGCGGCGGGACGCGCTCGAAGCCGTCGCCGGCGCCGCCGCGGTCGTCCCGGTCGCCGTCGCGCCGGTCGCCGCCGCCCTTCCCCTGGAAGCCCTTGCCCTGGTAGCCCTTGCCGTCGCGGCCGCCCTGGCCGTCGCGCTGGGAGAAGCCCCCGCCCTGACCGCCCTGGCCGTCGCGCTGCGGGAAGCTCCCCTCCCGGCGGCGGCTGACCGGCAGGCGGTCGCCGGGGACGTCGGGGAAGGCGTCCGGGGAGAAGGCGTCGTCGGACGGCTGCCAGTCGTCCTCCGGCGGCGGCGGGACGTCGTGGTCGTCGTACTGGGGGCCGGTCACGCGAAATCCCCGATCAGCGAATGCGGTGCGAGTTGGTGCGGGCCTGTCCGATGGCGCATCCTCATTTCTTACGCCATCGGGAGGACAAAGTCCGGCCCCCGGCGGGCGGTGTCGCGCGGCCACACAGGTCTGGTCCTCGCCCACGCTACGGGGGGTGGGGGCGTTCCTCCAAGGTGGTTATCCACAGGCTGTGTGGATAACCGAGCCGCCGCTGTGGAGAACCGGCCCAAAGCTGTGAACAACCCTGTGGACACCTCTGTGGATAACCACACGATCGCGTTGGTGTCAACTCGCTGACCTGGCACTACTCCGCCCACCGCCTGTGCATGAGAATTTCTTCACACAGGCCGCGAGGCGCTCGCCACACCGTTCGAGCGACCGTTCGATCGGGGTGGCGAGTAATAGGCCACAGGCACTTGTGCCACTTACCTGTGGATGACTACCCTAACCTTCATGACCACCGCCACCGACCGCCGCACCCAGGGCCGCGCGGACCGACGTCGCCACGACCGGGAGATCCTCGCCCTGGCCGTGCCAGCCTTCGGCGCGCTGGTCGCCGAGCCGCTCTTCCTGATGGCCGACTCCGCCATCGTCGGCCACCTGGGCACCGCCCAGCTGGCCGGTCTGGGCGTGGCCTCGGCCGCGCTCACCACCGCGACCGGCGTGTTCGTGTTCCTCGCGTACGCCACCACCGCCGCGGTCGCCCGCCGGATCGGCGCCGGCGACCGCCGGGCCGCGATCCAGCAGGGCATGGACGGCATCTGGCTCGCGCTGATCCTCTCGGTCGCCGTGGTGGCACTCACCCTGGCCCTGGCACCGCAGGCGGCCGCCGCGCTCGGCGCCTCCCCCACCGCCGCCCCGTACGCGGTCACCTATCTGCGGATCAGCGCGCTCGGCGTGCCGGCCATGCTGATGGTGCTGGCCGCCACCGGTGTGCTGCGCGGACTGCAGGACACCCGCACCCCGCTGCTGGTGGCGATCGGCGGCTTCGGCGCCAACCTGCTGCTCAACGTCGGCCTGGTGTACGGCGCCGGGCTGGGCGTGGCCGGCTCCGCCTGGGGCACCGTACTGGCCCAGAACGGCATGGCCGCGGTCTACCTGCTGGTCGTCGTCCGCGGCGCCCGCCGGGAGGGGGCGGGCCTGCGGCCGGACGCCGCGGGCATCCGGGCCTGTGCCCGCACCGGCGGCCCACTGGTGGTGCGGACGATCAGCCTGCGGGCTTCCCTGCTGGTGGCCACCGCGGTGGCGGCGAACCTGGGCGACGCCGAGGTGGCCGCGCACCAGATCACCATGACGGTGTGGTCCTTCGTGGCCTTCGCGCTGGACGCGACAGCCATCGCCGGGCAGGCGATCATCGGCCGCTTCCTGGGCGCCGGCGACGCGCCCGGGGCCCGCGCGGCGACCCGGCGGATGGTCCAGTGGGGCATCGGCTCCGGCGTGCTCTTCGGACTGCTGATGGTGGCGGCCCGCCCGCTGTACGTCCCGCTGTTCAGCTCCGACCCGCAGGTCCGGCACCAGCTGGCGGCGGTGCTGCTGCTGGCCGCGCTCACCCAGCCGGTGGGCGGGCTGGTCTTCGTCCTGGACGGGGTGCTGATGGGCGCCGGCGACGGCGGCTACCTGGCCTGGGCCATGCTGGCCACCTTCGCGGTCTTCACCCCGGCGGCGCTGGCCGCTGTGGCACTCGGCGGCGGACTGGTCGGGCTCTGGTGGGCGATGAACCTGTTCATGCTGGTCCGCGCCGCCTTCCTGGGCCACCGGGCCCGCACCGGCCGCTGGCTGGTCACCGGCGCCGTCCGCGCCTGACACCCGGCCCCCCTGCCGTCCGACGAGCACCCCGAAACGCACCGAGGGCCGGACTCCCGAAGGAGTCCGGCCCTCAGCAGCAAGAGCTACGGCTGAGCTCAGGCGGCGACGACGTTGACGTCGAGGTCGGCCTGGACATCGGCGTGCAGCTTGACCGAGACCTTGTGGGTGCCCACGGTCTTGATCGGCGAGGCGATCGCGACGGCGCGCTTGTCCACGACCGGGCCGTCGGCGGCCTTGATGGCCTCGACGACGTCGGCCTGGGTCACCGAGCCGAACAGGCGGCCGGCGTCGCCGGAGCGAACGGCCAGCTTGACCTGCAGGCCCTCGAGCTTGGCCTTGACCTCGTTGGCGGCCTCGAGGGTCTGGATGGCGTGGATCTTCCGGGCGCGACGGATGGCGTCGACGTCCTTCTGACCGCCCTTGGTCCAGCGGATGGCGAAGCCACGCGGGACCAGGAAGTTGCGGGCGTAGCCGTCCTTGACCTCGACGACCTCGCCGGCGCTGCCGAGGCCGGGGACCTCGTGAGTGAGGATGATCTTCATTCTTCGGTCACCCTCTCTTAGCGCGTGGTGGAGGTGTAGGGCAGCAGGGCCATCTCACGGCTGTTCTTCACGGCCGTGGCGACGTCACGCTGGTGCTGGGTGCAGTTGCCGGTGACCCGGCGGGCACGGATCTTGCCGCGGTCGGAGATGAACTTCCGCAGCAGGTTCGTGTCCTTGTAGTCAACGTAGTTGACCTTGTCCTTGCAGAAGACGCAAACCTTCTTCTTCGGCTTGCGAGCAGGCGGCTTCGCCATCGAGTGCTCCAGTGAGTACGAAATCTGTCAGCGATACCGGGCGAGAGCCCGGCCCGCACCGCTTAGAACGGAGGCTCTTCCGAGTAGCCGCCACCGGACGGGGCACCCCAGCTGCCGCCACCCTGGTTGCCACCAGAGGGAGCGCTGGACGCCCACGGGTCGTCGGACGGGCCGGACTGGCCACCGGAGCCACCGCCCCAGTTGCCGCCCTGCTGGCCGCCGCCGTACCCGCCGCCCTGCTGGCCGCCGCCGAAGCCGCCACCGCCGCCGGGACCGCCGGAGCGGTTGGCGCGGGTGACCTTGGCGGTCGCCGAGCGCAGGCTCGGGCCGACCTCGTCGACCTCGACCTCGAAGACCGTCCGCTTCTCGCCTTCCTTGGTCTCGTAAGACCGCTGGCGCAGTCGGCCCTGCACGATGACGCGCATGCCGCGCTGCAGCGACTCGGCCACGTTCTCCGCCGGCTGACGCCAGACGTTGCACGTGAGGAAGAGGCTCTCGCCGTCCTTCCACTCGTTCGTCTGGCGGTCGAAGGTGCGCGGGGTGGACGCGATACGGAACTTCGCGACCGCCGCACCCGACGGGGTGAAGCGCAGCTCGGGGTCGTCGACGAGGTTGCCGACGAGGGTGATGACGGTCTCGCCTGCCATGTGGTGATGACCTCTCGGAAAAGGAGTTCTGCGGTGCTCGTCAGCGATGTTTCACGTGAAACATCGGACGCGAGCCACCTGGCGCCCTAGGGCGTCAGGAGGTGGCTCAGTGGGTGTCCGGGCGCAGGACCTTGGTCCGCAGAACCTGCTCGCTCAGGCTGAGCTGGCGGTCAAGCTCGTTGACGACCTCCGGCGTGGCCTTCAGGTCGATGACCGAGTAGATGCCCTCGGACTGCTTCTTGATCTCGTACGCCAGACGGCGACGGCCCCAGGTGTCGATCTTCTCAACCTTGCCGCCACCGTTGCGGACGACGTTGAGGAAGTTCTCGATCAGGGGGGAGACAGCGCGCTCCTCGACCGAGGGGTCGAGGATGACCATCACCTCGTAGTGACGCATGGGGAACCCACCTCCTTTGGACTCAGCGGCCACGGCATTTCCGTGACAGGAGGGTTGTGCAGCGTCGGCACCGGCGATGGGCATGGAGAACCACGCCTACACCAGTGCAGAGAGTTCAGCCTACCGGTTCGCACCACCCGTTCACAAAAGACTTCGGGGTTGTGATCAGGGCCATATCGGTCGCAATCTGGACGGAACGGCAGAATGCCGCCCTCCAGCCGGAGCGTCCTCCACCAGGAGGTGGGTCCTCATGGCGCAGACCGTCCACCGAATGCCCGCGATCACGCTGAACACCGACGGCCACCCGCACCCGCGGGAGAACACCCTGGTCGTCCTGACCGGGGTGCTCGGCCTGATCTCCCTCGTCACCGCGTTCTTCTACAACCTGCACATCCTGTCCTCGTGGACCGGCCTGATCGGCATCGGCACCGGTGCGGCCGGCATGTGGCTGTCGGTGACCACGGCCGAGCGGTTCGCCGTGGTGATCTCGTTCGGCGCCTCGGCGCTCGGGTTCTACCTCGCCATGTCGCACGGCGGCCTGTTCGGCGGCGTGTAACCGTCCCTCCGCGCCGGGAGCGGGTGCATCCCGCACTCCCGGCGCGTAACCTCCGACGCCCTCCCCGCGTAGTACCTGTGCACAGGTTGGCGGGGAGGGCGTCGCGCGTCCGGCCGGCCACCCCGAAACGGACCATTCGGACGATAGGGTCATTCCCTGGACCGGCCGACCGAGGAGGAGCACAGCACAGATGGACCTGCGCCTGAGGACGATCACCCGCGAGGAACACCTGAAGTTCATCCAGAGCCGCCCCTCGGCCAGCCACATGCAGGTGCCCTCCTGGGCCGATGTGAAGGCCGAGTGGCGCTCCGAGAGCCTCGGCTGGTTCGACGGCTCCGGCGAGATGGTCGGCGCCGGCCTGGTGCTCTACCGCCAGCTGCCCAAGCTCAAGCGCTACCTGGCGTACCTGCCCGAGGGCCCGGTGATCGACTGGTTCGACCGGGACCTCGAACAGTGGCTGCAGCCGATGCTGGCGCACCTGAAGTCCCAGGGCGCCTTCTCGGTGAAGATGGGCCCGCCGGTGGTGGTGCGCCGCTGGGAGGCCTCCACCATCAAGGAGGCGATCGCGAGCGCCGACGCCAAGCGGCTGCGCGACGTCGAGCCGGACTGGTACGAGCCGCGCGCCTTCGAGGTGGCCGACCGACTGCGCAAGGCCGGCTGGCTGCAGGGCGAGGACGGCGGCGCCGGCTTCGGCGACGTCCAGCCCCGGTACGTCTTCCAGGTACCGCTGGGCGGCCGCTCGCTGGACGACGTCCAGGGCGGCTTCAACCAGCTGTGGCGCCGCAACATCAAGAAGGCCGAGAAGAGCGGCGTCGAGGTGGTCCAGGGCGGCTACGAGGACCTCGCGGTCTTCCACAAGCTGTACGTGGTCACCGCCGAGCGCGACCACTTCACCCCGCGTCCGCTGCTGTACTTCCAGCGGATGTGGCAGGCGCTGACCGCCGAGGACCCGAACCGGATGCGCCTGTACATCGCGTACCACGAGGGCGAGCCGCTGGCCGCGACCACCATGCTCACGGTCGGCGAGCATGTCTGGTACTCCTACGGCGCCTCCGCCAACCACAAGCGCGAGGTCAAGCCGTCCAACGCGATCCAGTGGCGGATGATTCGCGACTCCTACGCGCTCGGCGCGAGCGTGTACGACCTGCGCGGCATCAGCGACACGCTCGACGAGGACGACCACCTTTTCGGCCTGATCCAGTTCAAGGTGGGCACCGGCGGCCAGGCCGCCGAGTACCTGGGCGAGTGGGACTTCCCGCTCAACAAGCTGCTGCACAAGGCGCTCGACCTCTACATGTCGCGGCGCTGACCGAACCTCACGTGAGAGCTCCCGGGGAGAGTTTCCGATGACCCTGTCGATGTACGTGGACACCGAGCGGTGGCAGGCCCACCAGCGTGCCCTGCTCGCCGAGTTCCCCGGCCTGGTGCCGGTCGCCAAGGGCAACGGATACGGATTCGGGAACGTCCGCCTCGCCGAGGAGGCGGCCCGGCTCGGCAGCCCGATGCTGGCCGTCGGCACCGCGGCGGAGGCCGCCGCGGTGGCCGGGGCCTTCCCCGGCGACCTGCTGGTGCTGACGCCGTACCGGGCGGGCGAGCCGGACGCCGGGCTGCCGGCCGGCCGGGTGGTGCGGACGGTCGCCCACGCCGAGGTGCTGGCCGCACTACCGGCCGGCTCCCGGGTGGTGGTGGAGTGCATGACCTCGATGCGCCGGCACGGTGTCGCGCCCGCCGACCTGCCCCGGCTGTCCACCGGACACCTGGAGTTGGAGGGCTTCGCCCTGCACCTGCCGCTGGACCGGCCGGACGGGTCCGACCCGGTGGCGGAGTGCGCCCAGTGGGTCCGGGCGATCGCCGCGGCCGGGCTGCCGACCCGCACCGTCTACCTGAGCCACCTCGGCGCGAAGGACGTCGCCCGGCTGGGCCTGCTCTTCCCGGACACCGTGTTCCGCTCCCGGATCGGCACCCGGCTGTGGCTCGGCGACCACGAGGCCCTGCAGTCCCGGGCCACCGTCCTGGACGTCACCCCGGTGGCCCGCGGCGACCGCTACGGCTACCGCCAGCACAAGGCGCCGTCCGACGGCCACCTGCTGGTGGTCACCGGCGGCACCGCGCACGGGGTCGGCCTGGAGGCGCCCAAGTACGTGCACGGGGTGGTGCCGCGCGCCAAGGGCCTGGCCCGGGCCGGCCTCGCCACGGTGAACCGCACGCTCTCCCCCTACCTGTGGGAGGGGCGCCAGCTCTGGTTCGCCGAGCCGCCGCACATGCAGGTGTCGATCCTCTTCCTGCCGGGCGAGGCGAAGCCGCCGGCGGTGGGGGACGAACTCGTCCTCCAGGTCCGGCACACCACCACGCACTTCGACCGGGTGGCCGACCGGCGCAGCGCCGACCGCCAGGCGGCCTGAGCCACCGCAGCACGGAGCCCGGCCGCGCCACGCGCGGCCGGGCTCGGCGCTTCCCGGAAGTCAGCGCTTGGTGGTGTCGACCTCCACCAGCCAGTCGAGTTCGCCCTCGGGGGCGTACTCGGCGTAGCTCTCGTCCTCGCGCAGGCGGCGCGCGGTGCCGAGCACGAAGCGGTCGGGGGCGAAGTCCAGCACGCCGCCGGAGGGGTCGTCGCTGCCGTCCCAGCGGACCGGGTCGCGGTCCGGGTGCAGGATGTCGCGGACCACCAGGAAGCAGAGGTAGAGCGTGCCGACCAGGTGCAGCACGATCGCCAGGTGGTACCAGTCCTGGCCGATGCCGTGCTGCTTGGAGTCGCCGCTGTAGGCCAGGTAGGACCAGACGCCGAGGAAGTACAGCACCTCGCAGGTCTGCCAGATCAGGAAGTCGCGCCAGCGCGGCCGGGCCAGCGCGGCCAGCGGGACCAGCCAGAGCACGTACTGCGGCGAGTAGACCTTGTTGGTGAGCACGAAGGCGGCGACCACCAGGAAGGCCAGCTGGGCCAGGCGCGGGCGGCGCGGCGCGCTGAGGGCGAGCCAGCCGACGCCCAGGCAGCACAGCACCAGCAGCGCGCCGATCCAGGTGTTCAGCGTGGACAGTTGCCGGCCGCGGTCCTGCATCAGGATCAGCCAGAAGGACCCGAAGTCCTCCTTGCGGGTCTGGCTGAAGGTGTAGAACGTCGCCCAGCCCTTGAAGTTGGCGGCCATGATCGGCAGGTCGACCAGCAGCCAGGCGGCGGTCGCACCGCCGAGCGCCTGGCCGAACGCCCGCCACCTGCCGGACCGCCAGCAGAGCACCAGGATCGGTCCGAGCAGCAGCACCGGATAGAGCTTGGCGGCGGTGGCCAGCCCGATGAACACGCCCGCCCAGCCGGGGCGGGAGCCGGACCAGTAGGCCATCGCCACGGCGGTGAGGGCGACCGCCAGCAGGTCCCAGTTGATGGTGGAGTCCAGCGCCAGGCAGGGCGCCAGCGCGAACAGCAGGGCGTCCCAGGGGCGGCGGCGGTGGGTGCGGGAGAGCGCCACCACGGTGACCACCGCGCAGACCATCAGCATCCCGGCGTTGACCATCCAGAACCACTGCTCGCGGTCCTGGATGGTGCCGCCGGTGGTGGTCAGCCAGGCCGCGATCTGCATGAACAGGCCGGTCAGCACCGGGTACTCGAGGTACTGCATGTCCGGCGAGGGCTGCGGCAGCGGGTCCAGGTACGGGTGCAGCCCGTCGGCGAAGCCGCGGCCCGAGAACAGGTGCGGGATGTCGCTGTAACAGGCGTGGGTGTACTGGGTGGTGGCGCCGTGGAACCAGCCGTCCTCGTAGCAGGGCAGCTTCTGCATCATGCCCAGCACGTAGGTGGCGATGGCGATCAGGACCAGGAACTTGGCCGGCGTCCACCAGTTCACACCGAGCAGCGCGCGCCGTCCGGGCGGCCCGCCGAACACCTCGCTGCCGGCCGCGGAGACCGGGTCCTCGTCCGCGGGAACGACCACGGTGTTGGGCAGCGGTCCTTCGGCCGGCACCGCGGCGGGCCCGGGAGTCTCGTCACGCGTGCTGGACGTCATGGCGGACATACTGCCGCACGGTTCGGCGCAAACGAACAGGGGCGCGGGGAAACTGCTCCCCGCGCCCCTGTGTCGGCTGTCGCTACTGCCCCGGCACCCCTCCGGGACTGGCCGGTGCGGTGTCGGTCGCGGTGCCCGTGGCGGTGCCGGACTTGGACGGCTTCGGGCCCCTGGTCGGGCACAGACCGGGCACCAGGCAGGTCTGCGAGGCCGACGCCGACGGCGAGGTGCTCGGGCTCGGCCCGGTGGTGGCGCTCGGCGTCGGGTCGGTGGGAGCGGTGGCCGCGGCGGTCGGCGACGCCGAGTCCGAGGCGGACGCGGACGGGCTGGCCGAGAAGCCGGAGGAGTTGACCTGCTGGCCGAACGGCTCCGGGTCCGGGAAGTCGGCCTTCGGCTGGTTGGCCAGCGCGACCTTCATGTACCGGGTGAAGATGTCGGTCGGGAAGTCACCACCGTGGACGGACTCGTGGCCGGCCGTGCCGTTCAGCGAGAGCAGCTGGGGCTTGCCCGGCTCCTCCCGCCACATGCCGACCGAGGTGGCCAGCTGCGGGGTGTATCCGGTCCACCAGGCCGAGGTGCCGGCGTCGGTGGTACCGGTCTTGCCGGCCACCGGGCGGCCCAACTGGTTGGTCTTGGTACCGGTACCGGCCTTGGCCACGTTCTCCAGCACGTCGGTGATGTTGTCCGCGACGGCCTGGTCGAGCACGGTCTTCGGCGGGTTCTTGGCGAAGGTCGGCAGCTCCTTGCCGTCCTTCAGCACCTTGCCGACCGAGTACGGGTCGTTCTGCTGCCCGCGGGCGGCGAAGACGGAGTACGCGGAGGCCATCCGGATCGCGCTCGGCGTCGAGGTGCCCAGCGGGTAGGTGATGGTCGAGGAGGGCGCCAGGCTCTCCTTGCGCAGGCCCAGCGAGAGCACCATCTTCTCGACGTTGGAGCCGCCGACGTCCTGCCCGAGCTGGACGAACGGGACGTTGTACGAGAACTGCATCGCCTTCTTCAGCGTCACGTAGCCGGGCTTGCCCGGGCTGTCGTTCTTCTGGTGGTAGGGCTTGCCGTCGTCGCCCATGACCGGGGCGCCGTCCTTGTTGTGGATCTCGGACTTGTCGTCGGCCAGGTACTGCGAGTCGGAGTTGATCCGGGCCGGCTTGCCGTCCGGGCCGTTCTGGGTGAGCACGCCGTACTGCATCGCGGTGGCCAGCACGAAGGGCTTGAACGTCGAACCGACCGGGATACCGGTGGAGTCGGCGTTGTTGGTGTAGTGGCCGTTCTCGATGCCGTCGCCGCCGTAGATCGCCACGATCCGGCCGTCACCGGGCACCACCGAGGCGGCACCGACCTGGACGAACTTGTCCGCCTCGCGCTTGTCCGGCTTCAGCGACTCGGACTTGACGTCGTCGACCGCCTTCTTCAGCGCGTCGACCTTGTCCTTCTCGAAGGTCGTGTAGATCTGGAAGCCGCCGCGGTCGATCACCTGCTGGGTGAGCGACGGGTCCTTGCTGGTCAGGTACTTGTTGGCGGTCTCGACGAGGTAGTAGACCTCGCCGTTCATCGTCGCCGATGCCTTCTGCTTGACCGGATCCGGGAAGTCGGTGCACTTGTTGCGCTCGTCCTGGGTGAGCGCCTTGGTGACCACCATCCGGTCCAGGATCCACTTCCAGCGAGCCACCGCCCGGTCGTGGTTGGCCGTGCTCAGCGACGGGTCGTAGAGCGCGGCGCCCTTGAGCAGACCCGCGAGCATGGCGCCCTGGCAGGCGTTCAGATCCTTGGCGTCGACACCGTAGTAGGCCTGGGCGGCGGCCTGGATGCCGGTCGAGCCGCGGCCGTACCAGCTGGTGTTCAGGTAGCCGGTGAGGATCTCGTCCTTGCCCTTCTCACCGTTGATCTTCAGGGTGATGAAGAACTCCTTGAGCTTCCGGGTCAGGGTCTGATCCTGGCTCAGGTAGGCGTTCTTCACGTACTGCTGGGTGATGGTCGAGCCACCCTGGGTCTCGCCGCCGGTCGCCATGTTGTAGACGGCGCGGGCGATGCCCTTGGGGTCGATGCCGCTGTCGGTGCGGAAGGTCTCGTTCTCCGCGGCGATGACGGCGTCCTGCGCCGGGCGGCTTATCGCGGAGAGCTCGACCAGCTGCCGGTTGGTGTCGCCCTTGCGGGTCATCTCCGAACCGTCGGCCCAGTAGTAGATGTTGTTCTGGTCGTGGATCAGGTCCTTCGGGTTCGGCACCGGCGTCATGGCGTACGCGGCACCGACCGCGGCCACACCGCCGCCGAAGAAGACCAGGAAGAGGGTGATGACCTGCTTCCAGGACGGGATCCAGCGCTTGAACCCGCTCTTGCCGAACCGCGGGTAGTCGATGAAGCGCTTCTTGCCCGGCTTGCCGTCGCGACCACCGGGACCGCTGCCGGCCCCGCCGCCGCGGCGACCGCCGCCGCCCGAACCGCCCGCACCGCCCGCACCGCCCGGGCCGCCCGGGCCGCCCGCGTCCGCGGGTCCGCCCCGGCGGCCGCCCTGCCGGCGCATCTCGGCGCGGGTCAGCCGCGGCTGCTGGGCGGTCTCCCGCACACCGCGACGGATCCCCTCGGAGCGCAGCTCGTCGCCCCCGGACCGGTCGTAACTGGGAGCGCCCTCCACCGGGCTTCCGTAGGCGTACGGACGCCCGCTGTCAGGGCCGCGGCCCGGGGGCTGTTCGCCGCCCGGGTTGGTCGGCCTCCGCCGCTGTCCGCTCATCTCTCAGCCACTCCTCGGTACCCGCAGGTGGTCCTCGTGCACACGCGACAGCGTACGCACCCCTGAAACCGGACCAATCAGGCACCGGGGACGAAGACCCACGAATCGACGGCAGATCATTACACGCCCGTTGCCCAACATCCTGTGATCACTGTTACGCGTGCCCCCCTTGCCCGTTCCGTGACCCAGGTTTACTGTTCTCGATATATCGAGCCGATACATCGGCGCGACACATCGGTCCGGCATAGTGTGGGGAAGGGAGGCCGACAGCATGACGAGGCGCTCGGGTGTGCTGGAGTTCGCCGTCCTCGGCCTGCTCCACGATGCACCGATGCACGGCTACGAGCTGCGCAAGCGTCTCAACGTCCTGCTCGGCTCGTTCCGGGCGTTCTCCTACGGAACGCTCTACCCCTGCCTGAAGAGCCTGGTGGCCCAGGGTTTCCTGGTCGAG
Organism: Kitasatospora cinereorecta; assembly: GCF_024172095.1. GTDB lineage: Bacteria > Actinomycetota > Actinomycetes > Streptomycetales > Streptomycetaceae > Kitasatospora > Kitasatospora cinereorecta. The sequence goes on from NZ_JAMZDX010000006.1 coordinate 490,718, forward strand.
GACAACCCGGACGTCGAGTACGTTCCGGCCACCGCCCTCAACGGCAAGCGCTCGAAGATCGTCTACCGGCTCTCCCCGGAGGGCAAGGAACGCTTCGAGGAGCTGCTCGCCGAGTCCGGGCCCGAGGCCTGGGAGGACGAGCACTTCGGTGTCCGCTTCGCCTTCTTCGGCCAGACCGACCGGGCCGTGCGCATGCGCGTCCTGGAGGGTCGCCGCAGCCGGCTGGAGGAGCGGCTGGAGCGGATGCGGAGTTCGATCGCCCGCACCCGCGAACGGTTCGACGACTACACGCTGGAGCTCCAGCGGCACGGTCTGGAGTCGGTGGAACGCGAGGTCCGCTGGCTCAACGAGCTGATCGAGACCGAGCGCGCCACCCGCACCGGGCGGACGGGCGCCGGCCAGAAGACTTCGGACGGCCGTGGCCAGGAGGCCGGGTCCTCGGACCCGCCGAGGCCACCGCACGACCGCCCGGGGCGCTCCGACCTGGAGCGCTGACACGCCGCGTCGGCCCTGTGCGCGCGGCGGGTGGAGGGCGCTCCGTGCGCCCGTCAGACAGTCAGAACAGATGTTGAACGAGGAACCACCGCACCACGGCGGACCTCATGAGATTCAGGGAGCAACCGGAATGGGTTCGGTTCGCGTAGCCATCGTCGGCGTGGGCAACTGCGCCGCCTCGCTGGTGCAGGGTGTCGAGTACTACAAGGACGCCGACCCGGCCGGTAAGGTCCCGGGCCTGATGCACGTGCAGTTCGGCGAGTACCACGTCAGCGACGTGGAGTTCGTCGCCGCCTTCGACGTCGACGCCAAGAAGGTCGGCTTCGACCTGGCCGACGCCATCGGCAACAGCGAGAACAACACCATCAAGATCTGCGACGTGCCGCCGACCGGCGTCACCGTCCAGCGCGGCCACACCCTCGACGGTCTGGGCAAGTACTACCTGGAGACCATCGAGGAGTCCGACGAGGCCCCGGTCGACGTCGTGCAGGTCCTCAAGGACCAGCAGGTCGACGTCCTCGTCTGCTACCTGCCGGTGGGCTCCGAGGCCGCCGCCAAGTTCTACGCGCAGTGCGCCATCGACGCCAAGGTCGCCTTCGTGAACGCCCTCCCGGTGTTCATCGCCGGCACCAAGGAGTGGGCGGACAAGTTCACCGAGGCCGGCGTGCCGATCGTCGGTGACGACATCAAGTCCCAGGTCGGCGCCACCATCACCCACCGTGTGATGGCCAAGCTGTTCGAGGACCGCGGTGTCATCCTCGAGCGCACCATGCAGCTGAACGTCGGCGGCAACATGGACTTCAAGAACATGCTCGAGCGCGAGCGCCTGGAGTCCAAGAAGATCTCCAAGACCCAGGCTGTCACCTCGCAGATCCGCGACCGTGAGCTGGGCGCCAAGAACGTCCACATCGGCCCGTCCGACTACGTCGCGTGGCTCGACGACCGCAAGTGGGCGTACGTCCGCCTCGAGGGCCGCGCCTTCGGCGACGTTCCGCTGAACCTCGAGTACAAGCTCGAGGTCTGGGACTCCCCGAACTCGGCCGGTGTCATCATCGACGCCGTGCGCGCCGCGAAGATCGCCAAGGACCGCGGCATCGGCGGCCCGATCCTGTCGGCGTCCTCGTACTTCATGAAGTCCCCGCCGGTGCAGTACTTCGACGACGAGGCCAAGGAGAACGTCGAGAAGTTCATCCGCGGCGAGGTCGAGCGCTGAGCGCAGCGAAGCCTGCTCGCTGTTCGGCCTGAGCGCTGAGCATTCGGGCTGATGCGCCAACTGTGGGGCCCCGGTCGTCAGACCGGGGCCCTGCACCGTTTGTTGGCCGATGTTTCACGTGAAACATCGGCACCGGGCGTGGCACCCTTGGCGGGTGATCACCGACAGCAGCCGGCCCGAGGAGGCGACCCTCCGCGGGCTGCTGCACGGCCGGGACTTCCGCCGCCTGCTCGCCGTCCGGATGCTCTCCCAGCTCTCCGACGGCGTCTTCCAGGTCTCGCTGGCCGCGTCCGTCATCTTCTCGCCGGAGAAGGAGTCCTCCCCCGCGGACATCGCCGCCGTGCTCGCGGTGATGCTGCTGCCGTTCTCGGTGATCGGCCCGTTCGCCGGAGTGATGCTGGACCGCTGGCGTCGTCGCCAGGTTCTCCTGCTCGGCAACCTGGCCCGTTTCGTCCTCGGCCTGGCAACTGCCGGGCTGCTTCTCGCCAACGCCTCCGATCAGCTCTTCCTGATGGCCGCGTTGCTGGTCACAGCGCTCAACCGCTTCATCCTGGCCGGCCTGTCGGCCGCCCTGCCCCGGGTGGTGGAGCCAGGGGGGCTGGTTACCGCCAACGCGCTCTCCCCCACCCTGGGTACCGTCGCGGCCGCCGCCGGCGGAGGCCTCGGCTTCGTGGTCCATCAGCTCCTGCCGCCCGGCGGGCGGACCGACGCCGCCCTGGTCACCGTGGCCGCGATGCTGTACCTGTCCGCCGCGCTGGCCGCCCAGCGGATCTCCCCCGACCTGCTCGGCCCGGAGATCCATCCCGACCGGCCCTCACTGGCCGAGGCCCTCGGCACCGCCTGGCACGAGCTGCTGGCCGGCGTGCGCCACCTGGTCCGCGACTGCCGTCCGGCGGTCCACGCGCTCGCCGCCGTCACGGTCGCCCGGTTCTGCTACGGCGTGCTGATCGTGGTGGTGCTGATGCTCTCCCGGTACACCTTCAACGGCGCCGAGGACAGCGCCGGGGGGCTGGCGACCCTCGGCCGGGCGGTGCTCTTCTCCGCGGTCGGCTTCTTCCTGGCCGCCGTGGTCAGCCCCTGGTGCACCCGCCGGCTCGGCCTCACCGGCTGGATGACCACCTGCCTGGCCGCGGCCGCCGTCTTCGTCCCCGCCCTGGGCCTGCCGTTCGCCGAGGTCCCGGCGATGATCGCCGCCCTGCTGCTCGGGCTGGTCACCCAGGGCACCAAGATCTGCGCCGACACCCTGGTCCAGGAGTCGGTGGAGGACGAGTACCGGGGACGCGTCTTCGCCATCTACGACGTGCTGTTCAACGTCTCGTTCGTCGCCGCGGCCGGCGTGACCGCCGCGGTCCTCCCGTTGAACGGCCGATCGGCGGCGGTGGTGATCGGCGTCGCGGTGGTGTACGCCCTGGGCGCGGTTCTCTACTCCCGCGCGGCCCGACGCGGCTGACGGCCCGGCACCTCGCTAGGGTACGGGGGCGCGCCGTCGCGGCGCGCCTGCCAACAACCAACGGGGAACCCTGCCTTGACGTCGCCCTACCCGCCCAACAACCCGTACTCCGCGCCGCCCGGCGCGCCCGTTCCCCCGCAGCCGGGGTACGGCCAGCCGCCCTACGGCGCACCCGTCCCGCCCCCGCCGCCGGCCGGTTACGGCTACCCCGCCGTGCCGCCCCCGCCGCCGGGCCCGCAGGCGCAGCCGGGACCGTACGCCCAGCCCGCACCGCTCGCTCAGCCCGCGCAGCCCTACGGCCAGCCCGGCGCGTACGCCCAGCCGGCGCCGCCGTACGGGCAGCCCGCTCCGTACGGACAGCCGGCGCCGTACGGGCAGCCGGGGCCGTTCGGCCAGCCTGCCCCGGCCGGAATGCTCAGCTGCCGCTTCTGCGGCGGGTTCCCGGCGGTCGAGGCCACCGTGCGCGGCCACCGCGGACTGATCATCATCATGCAGTTCCTGAAGCAGCCCGGACCGTTCTGCCGCACCTGCGGTCTCGCGGTGCTGCGCGACATGTCCGCCAAGACCCTGGTCCGCGGTTGGTGGGGCTACTTCTCCTCGGTGATCACCCCGATCACCCTGCTGCGCAACATCGGCGCCTACAACAAGATCAAGGCCCTGCCCCCGGCCACCCCGGGCACCCTCGGCCCGCAGCTCGACCCGGGCAAGCCGCTGACCCAGCGGCCGGCGATCCTGATGCTGCTGTTCCCGATCCTGTCCTGGGGCTTCGTCTTCACCATGCTGCTGATCGGTGCCTTCGCCGACCGGCCCACCCCGGCGCCGTACCACTACACCCCCACCCCCGGCTACAGCTCCTCCGCCCCGCGTCCGACCCACAGCGGGTCCGCGAGCCCCGGCGGCAGCGGCAGCACCGGCGGCACGGTCAGCACCGCGGTGGCCGGCGACTGCATCCACAACGCGGGCACGGACTCCGACCCGATCGTCAACGTGGTGCCCTGTACCGGCGCCACCGCCGACTACAAGGTGCTCGCCAAGGTCCGCGGCACCACCGACGGCCGCGGCTCCTGCGAGAAGTACCCCGACAGCGACTCCAACTTCGTCCACGACTCCACCGGGTCCGACGACTGGGTCCTCTGCCTGAAGTCCCTCAAGCCCGGCAGCGGCGGCACCTCCTGACACCCCACCGCGACTGACTTCCTCGAAGGAAGTCAGTCGCGGCCCGTCGCCTCGCTCAGCCCAGCAGCTCGTCGAGGTCCTCGTCCGCGCCCTCGTCGAGGGCCCGCATCAACCGCACCCGCCGCCGGGCGACCGCCTTCGCGTCGTCGTCGAGCACCATCCGCTCGAGCCGGTCCACCCGGTCGGCCACCGCGTCCAGCTTGCTGCTGTTGCGCCCGACCTCGGCCGCCAACGCGTTCAGCAACGGCACCACCGCCGTGCCGATCACCTTCCGGACCACGCTCTCGGCCACCCGTGCCACCGCCGCGTCGACACTGCCCTCGGGCGGGTTCTCCACAGGCGGTGCGGGTGGCTTTTCCACTGCCTCGCGACGGGCGGTCTCCTCGACGTCGAGCAGGTGGCAGCGCACCTGACGTGCGACTTCGCTGTCGCGCAGCAGCATTGCGGCGTTCAGCACGGCACGCCGGGTGAACAGCGCCAGGGACCGCGCCCGCGACTGGATTCCACTGAGTTGCTTGAAGTAACCCAGTTGCACGCCGCTGACGACCCGGTACCCGTTGGCCGTGAGCTCCTGCCGATGGTCGAACACCATCGCCTTGATCACCGTCTCGTCGACGCCGAAGTACGCCGCCACGCCCTGCGTCGTGACGTGCATCCCGTCCGGCAGCAGCGCCAGGGCCTTCACCCGGTCGAGCACCTCGACGCGTTCGACAACCCGGGCCCGCATGGTCGGGGATTCCAGCAGCACCGCGTCCACAGCCATGGCCGTGTCGCTCCTCTCGCTCCGCGAGCGGGAGACCGTCCCCCGCCCTCGAACAGAAGGCAACACGGCCATGACTCAGCCGATCACCCGATCGACGGCGATCAACACGATCGAGCGGATTTGCTCAAGCGACTCACGTACCAGCCGTCACTGCTGTCCCGCCCACCACTCGCGGAGGGCGGCGACGGCGGTGTCGTGGTCCATCGGGCCGTGCTCCAGGCGCAGCTCCAACAGGTGCTTGTAGGCCTGGCCGACGGCGGGGCCGGGCTTGAGGTCGAGGAGCTGCATGATCTGGTTGCCGTCGAGCGCGGGGCGGATCGCGTCCAGTTCCTCCTGCGCCTTCAGCGTGGTGATCCGCTCCTCCAGGGAGTCGTACGTCCGCGCCAGCGCCGCCGCCTTCTTCTTGTTGCGGGTGGTGCAGTCGGAGCGGGTCAGCTTGTGGAGGCGCTCGAGCAGCGGGCCGGCGTCGGTGACGTAGCGGCGGACGGCGGAGTCGGTCCACTCGCCGCCGCCGTAGCCGTGGAAGCGCAGGTGGAGCTCGACCAGGTGGGAGACCTCGTCGACCATGTCCTTGGAGTACTTGAGGTCGCGCATCCGCTTGCGGGTCATCTTGGCGCCGACCACCTCGTGGTGGTGGAAGGAGACCCGGCCGTCCGGCTCGAAGCGGCGGGTGCGCGGCTTGCCGATGTCGTGCAGCAGCGCGGCGAGCCGCAGGACGAGGTCGGGCCCGTCGGTCTCCAGCGCGATGGCCTGCTCCAGGACGGTGAGCGAGTGCTCGTAGACGTCCTTGTGGCGGTGGTGCTCGTCGCGCTCCAGGCGCAGCGCGGGCAGTTCGGGCAGCACGTGGTCGGCGAGGCCGGTGTCGACCAGGAGCCGCAGGCCCTTGACCGGGTGGGCGGCGAGCAGCAGCTTGTTGAGTTCGGCCTGGACGCGCTCGGCGGAGACGATGGTGATCCGCTCGGCCATGGCGGTCATCGCGGCGACCACCTCGGGGGCGGGGTCGAAGTCCAGCTGGGCGGCGAACCGGGCGGCGCGCATCATCCGCAGCGGGTCGTCGGAGAAGGACTCCTCGGGGGTGGCGGGGGTGCGCAGCACCCGGGCCTCGAGGTCCTCCAGGCCGTGGTGGGGGTCGACGAAGCCGCGGCCGGGCAGGTCGACGGCCATCGCGTTGACGGTGAAGTCGCGGCGGACCAGGTCCTGCTCGATGGTGTCGCCGTAGGTGACCTCGGGCTTGCGGGAGGTGCGGTCGTACGCCTCGCTGCGGTAGGTGGTGATCTCGATCAGGAAGGAGCCGTCGGCGGTGTCCTTGCGGGCGCCGACGGTGCCGAAGGCGATGCCGACGTCCCAGACGGCGTCCGCCCAGCCCTTGACCAGCTTGAGGACCTGTTGCGGGCGGGCGTCGGTGGTGAAGTCCAGGTCGTTGCCGAGCCGGCCCAGCAGGGCGTCCCGTACCGAGCCGCCGACCAGCGCGAGGCGGAAGCCGGCCGACTCGAAGCGGCGGGCGATCTCGTCGGCGACCGGGGAGACCCGGAGCAGTTCCTGCAGCCCGAGGGCCTGCGCCTCGGTGAGGCCCGGGAGGGCGGCCGGGGCTGCGATGCTGGAATGATTGGCGCTGGAGGCGTTGGCAGTGGACACGGCTCACAAGGGTACGTGCCCGGCCTCCCCCGCCGCTTTCGCGTTTCGCCCGCCGGGGTGCGTCCGGTCAGCTTCCGGCCCGCAACACTGCGGGCCCGGCCGCGTCGTTACCATGCCTGGGGGACGCTCCTCGGGGGCCCGGTGCCACCGGGCGACCGCGGCGGTGCGTGAACTGATCGAGCACGATCGAGAACGGCGAGGACGCGTGGACGAGCGGACCGGGCGGAGCGTTGGAGGGCGCGCGCTTCGCGGACGGCGCACGGGGCGGCTGGCCAGGGCCGCCGCCTCCGCGCTGGTGGCGGGCGGCCTGCTGGCGACCTCTGCCGCGACCACCGCGTCGGCCGTCGGTTCGGTGCTGACGGCGTCCCCCGAGTACCCGGCCACCATCGAGATCGACACGGTGACGCCGCAGAGCGCCGCCGACAACGGCACCGTGGTGGTGACCGGCAAGGTCACCAACTCGGGCAAGTCCACGCTGAAGTCCCCGACCGTCGCGGTACGCGGCCCGGTCCAGGGCCGGCCGCTGAAGACCCGCAGCGACCTCAACCTGATCGCCACCCGGACCACGCCGATGGGCCAGGACGGCGTCGCCCTGGACCACGCCCAGCAGGACGTCGGCGACCTCGCCCCCGGCCGGAGCGCGAGCTTCAGCATCCCCGTCGCGGTCGCCGACCTCGGTCTGAAGCACGCCGGGGTGTACGAGCTGGCGGTCGACGTCCACAGCGGCACGGGCGAGAAGGCCCAGCAGCTCGGCATCACCCGGACCTTCCTGCCGTACCAGAGCGGTTTCACCGCCAAGCCGACCCAGGTGTCGGTGGTGTGGCCGATCACCCACGCGCCCGAGCTGGTCGCCCAGACCATGCCGGACAACGACCAGATGCCGGTGCTGCGCGACGACTCCCTGGTCGGTGAGCTGGCTCCCGGCGGGCGGCTGGACCAGCTGGTCACCCTGGGCGCCGACCTGCCCAACCTGACCTGGGTGGTCGACCCCGACCTGCTGGACACCGTGTACGCGATGACCAAGCCGTACCGGGTGCAGAAGCCCGACACCGGTGGCGAGTCCGCGCGTGAGGACAACACCGTCCCGGGCACCGGCAAGGACGCCGCCACCGCGTGGCTGACCAAGCTGCGCACCGCGGTCGCCCGGACGGGCGACGAGGTGGTCTCGCTGCCGTACGCCGACCCCGACCTGGCCTCGATCGCCCACAACGGCGCCGGGCTGAACGGGATGGAGACCGCGCTGCGCAAGGCGGCCACGGCCGGCCAGGTGACCGCCGAGGGCCGGCTGTCGGTCGAGGTGAAGGCGAACGTGGCCTGGCCGTACCAGGGCTGGCTGGACAAGGCGACGGCGGGCGTCGCCGCCACCACCGGCGGCAAGGTCGTGCTGGTCAACGGCGCGAGCATGCCGGAGTCGAAGGACCTGCCCTACACCCCGAACGCGGCCCGTCCGATCGGCAACGGGCAGACCGCGGTGGTCGCCGACCCGACCGTCTCCGGCCTGTTCCAGGGCGACCTGGCGGGCGACTCGGCCCGTACCGCGACCGTGCAGCGCTTCCTGGCCGAGACCATGATGATCAGCGACCAGGAGCCGGAGCAGCCGCGCGGCCTGCTGGTGCTGCCGCCGCGCTCACTGACCGCCGGCACGGCGACGGCGCTGCACGACGCCGTGCTGAAGTCGCAGGCGGGCGGCTGGGTCAGCCCGGCCTCGCTGGACTCGGTCGCGGGCACCGCAGCCGACCCCGAGGCCAACACCTCGGTGCCCGACGGCTACTCGCACGAGCTGGCCGGCTCGGAGCTGTCCGCCGGGGAGCTCGCCGACACCATGGGCGTCCAGGACGGCGTCGACCAGCTGATGGTGATCCTGACCCAGCCGCAGCGGGTCCGCGGGCCGTTCAGCGCCGCGATGGTGCGCTCGATGTCCACCGAGTGGCGCGACCAGCCGAAGGCCGGCGCCGACTACCGGGTCTCGGTCCGCGAGTACCTGCACGGCCTGCGGACCGCGGTGAAGGTCCCGCTGAAGACCGCCGTCACCCTCCCCGGTGACAACGCCACCCTGCTCGTCAGCGTCAAGAACGACCTCACCCAGTCGGTGGGCAACCTGGAGCTTCGGCTGACCTCCAGCCAGGTGAACCGGCTGAACGTCGGCGACAAGCAGCCGGTGGTGCTGGACGCCATGACCAGCAAGACCTACCGCTTCCCCGCCGAGGCCCAGGTCAACGGGCCGGTCCAGGTGACCGCCCAGCTGTGGACGACCGGCCCGCACGCGCAGAAGTACGGCGACCCGGTGGTCTTCACGGTCGAGGTCACCTCGGTGGCCAGCGGCGTCTGGTACGTGATCGGCGGCGGCCTGGTGCTGATGGTGCTGGCCGGCCTCCGGTTCTCCCTGCAGCGCCGCAAGCGGGCCGCCGCGGGCGAGGCCGACGAGGACCCCGAGCGCCTGCTGGACAACCCGCCCACCGCCCCGCAGGGCGGCGCGGGCGAGGAGCCCGGGAAGGGCCCGCAGAGCGCCGCACAGGCCGCCCCGGACACCCTTGCGGAGGACGGCCCGGGCGATGCCCCGCAGGCCGACCCGCAGACCGCAGATGACCGCGATCGGGTCGCCGGTGATGAGAAGGTGGGTCACTGAGGTCGTCCCCTCCTGCGGCCTCCACCCTCCTAGCCGTGGATTGGTGGCATGAACGAGCGCAGCGAGCGACCGATTCAGGACGACTGGTACGTGGCCGACACCTACGCCCGTGACCCGTACGCCGCCGAGGCGTTCACGGGCACGGGCGAGCCGGATCCGTACGGCTCGGCCGCGCCCCCGGCACCGGCGGCCCCGGCGTCTGCGTCCACGGCGCCACAGGCGCCGGAGGAGTCCGCGGCCGCCGTCCCGGGCCAGCCGAGCGCCCCGGAGCCGGAGGCCGCGCCGCGCCTGACCGCCCCGGCCGCCCGCTGGGCCGGTGCCGCGGCGGCGGAGAGCACCCCGCCCGGTCCCCCCGCGCCGACCGCACCGGGGGACGATTCCGCGCCAGGGGCAGGCCCGGCCGCTCAGGCGCTCGCCGCCGCCGAGGGTTCGCGCTGGGACACCGAGACCACCGAGTACGTCGGCGTGGACGCGCTGCTGAGCGGCGACGCCGCGGCGGCGGGGGCGGAGCAGCCGGCCGGGGACGAACCCTCCGAAGAGCAGCCGGAGACCGAGCGGCGGCCCTACGTCCCGCCGATCGAGTTCGACCCGCCGCTGTCCGAGGAGGAGGCGGTCATCCAGGCCAACGCGGCGGTGCTGGAGGCCGACGCGGCGATCGAGGCCGAGCTGCCCACCGCCCCACCCGTCGGCGGCGCCGGCGGCAAGGTCGCGAGCCTGCTGAACTCCAGCGCGGTGATGGCCGCCGGCACCCTGGTCTCCCGGGGCACCGGCTTCCTGCGGACCATGGTGATCGCCGCCGCGATCGGCGTCGGCACCATGGGCGACTCGTACAACGCCGCCAACACCCTGCCCACCCTGCTGTACATCCTGATCGGCGGCGGCGCGCTCAACGCGGTGTTCGTCCCGCAGCTGGTGCGCAGCATGAAGAACGACGAGGACGGCGGCACCGCCTACGCCAACCGGCTGCTCACCCTGGTGATGACCGGTCTGGCCGGGGTGGTGTTCGTGTCGGTGCTGGCCGCGCCGGTGCTGGTGCAACTGATCTCGCACTCGCTGATGCGCGACCCGGCGAGCGCCGAGACCACGGTGGCGCTGGCCCGCTACTGCCTGCCGACCATCTTCTTCATGGGCGTGCACGTGGTGATGGGGCAGATCCTCAACGCCCGTGGCCGGTTCGGCGCGATGATGTGGACGCCGGTCCTCAACAACATCGTGGTGATCTTCACCTTCACGATGTACATCGCCGTCTACGGCACCTTCGAGCACAGCGAGGTCACCCCGGCGACGGTGTCGCCCGAGGGCGTCCGGATGCTCGGCGTGGGCACCCTGCTCGGCCTGGCCGTGCAGGCGCTGTCGATGATCCCCTACCTGCGGGCCTCGGGCTTCCGCTTCAAGCCGCGCTTCGACTGGCGCGGGCACGGCCTGGGCAAGGCCGCCCGACTGGCCAAGTGGACCTTCCTGTTCGTCCTCGCCAACCAGGCCGGGTACCTGGTGGTCACCCAGCTCGCCACCGCCTCCGGCCAGGCCGCCGAGGCCAAGGGCTTCCTGGGCGTCGGCCTCGCCGCGTACTCCAACGCGCTGCTGATCTGGCAGCTGCCGATGGCGGTGATCACCGTCTCGGTGATGAGCGCCGTCCTGCCCCGGCTCTCCCGGGCCGCCGCCGACCACGACGCCGGCGCCGTCCGCGACGACCTCTCGTACGGGCTGCGCACCTCGGCGGTGGCGATCGTCCCGGCCGCCTTCCTGTTCCTCGCGCTCGGCCCGGTGATCGGCTCCGCCATCTACGGCCTGGGCAACGGCGGCGCGGTCGCCCACGGCACCACGGCCGTCGGCTTCATGCTCTCCGCCTTCGCCCTCGGCCTGATCCCGTACTCGGTGCAGTACGTGCTGCTGCGCGGCTTCTACGCGTACGAGGACACCCGCACCCCGTTCTCCAACACGGTCTGGGTGGCCGTCACCCAGGCCGGCACCGCGGTGCTCTGCTGGCTGGTGCTGCCCGCGCAGTGGGCGGTGACCGGCATGGCGCTCGGCTACGGCCTGTCCTACGCGGTGGGCGTGGCCGTCGCCGTCCCGAAGCTGAAGGCCAGGATCGGCGGTCTGGACACCGGACGGATCGCCAAGACGTACATCCGGTTGGCGATCGCCTCGGTGCCGGCCGCGGTGGTCGGAGTGGCCGTCGAGCTGCTGGCCGGCGGCCTGGTCGACGGCTGGGCCGGCAGCGTGATCACCCTGGTGGTGGCCGGTACGGCGCAGCTCGCCGCGTTCCTCGTACTGGCCCGCCGTATGCGAATCGAGGAGCTGGGCGCCCTCACCGCCATGGTCCGCCGTCGACTGGGCCGTTGACCCGACGTCAACCGAATGGACCGGACCCCCTAATGTGCGTGATCGCGCAACCAGTCGGCCGCCTCATCGGTCGTACCAGGAGGCGAAGAGTGGGCACAATTGTCCTGGCACACTCGGGGCGATCCAAGGGGAGGCTGGACCACGGTGGCTGATGGCACCAAGGCGGTCGTCGACACGTCGGTGGCGGACGAGGCCGCGCTGGCCACGGCTCTCGACGGGCTCCCGGACGACGGCTCCGAGGCCTCCTCGGGGACCGGCACTCCCGGCGCGACCGACGAGCGGCCCGGCGAACCCGCCGACGACACCGGGAAGAACGGCACCGTGAAGGACGACACCGCGAAGAGCGGCAAGCCGAAGAGCGCCACCGCGAAGAGCGCCTCCCCCGCGGCCGCCGCGGACGGTGCCCCGGCGGCGCGGACCACCGGCGCGAAGCCCGCTGCGGGGCGCAAGCCCGGCGGCGGCAAGCCGGCCGGCGCCCGCAAGACGCCGGTCGCCAAGCCGGCAGCGGCCGCGAAGCCGGGCAGCAAGCCCTCGGCGGCGGCACAGTCCACCAAGGCCACCAAGGCCACCGAGCCGGTCGAACCCACCGAACCCACCGAGCCGGTCGAGGCCGTGGAACCCGCGGAGCCCGCCGAGGCCCCCGAGGCCATCGAGCAGGTCGAGCAGGCCGAGGCCGCCGAGCAGGTCGAGGAGTCCACCGCGCCGCTCTCCGCCGCGGAGATCGCCGCCGAGCTGACGGCCGGAAAGGCCGCGAAGGCCGCCGCAGCCGCTGCCGCCACCAAGGGCGCGGCGGCGGGCAGGGCCGGCCAGAAGACCGCCCGCAGCCGCGCCACCGGCTCGGGCCTCAGCACCGAGACCCTGGACGCCGACACCGCCACCCTCCCGGCCCTCCTGCCCGCTCCCCAGCGGCACAGCGGCGACAAGATCGGCGACCGCTACCGGCTGGAGGAGTGCATCTCCCAGTCGGACTCGTTCAGCAGCTGGCGCGCCGTCGACGAGAAGCTCCGCCGCGCCGTCGGCGTCCACCTGCTCGCGGCCGGCCACCAGCGCGCCAAGGCGGTGCTCACCGCCGCCCGTTCGGCCGCCCTGCTGAACGACCCGCGCTTCGTCCAGGTCCTCGACGCGGTGCAGGAGGGCGACCTGGTCTACGTCGTCCGCGAGTGGCTGCCCGGCGCCAGCGACCTCGGCCGGCTGCTCGCCGCCGGGGCGATGGAGCCCTACGACGCGTACCAGATGGTCCGCCAGGTCACCGACGCCATCTCCGCGGCCCACCGGCGCGGCCAGGCGCACCTGCGCCTCACCCCGACCTGCGTGCTGCGCACCGACGGCGGCCAGTACCGGATCAACGGCATCGCCGTGGACGCCGCCCTGCGCGGCCTGCCCACCGAGGACGCCGAACTCACCGACGTCCGCGCGATCGGCGCCCTGCTGTACGCCGCGCTGACCCACCGCTGGCCCTACCCCGAGGACCGCTACGACCTCCAGGGCCTGCCCAAGGACCTCGGCTGCGTCCCGCCGGACCAGGTGAAGGCCGGTGTGCACAAGGGCCTGTCGGAGCTGGCCGCCCGGATCCTGTGCGAGAACCCGCCGCACCAGAAGGAGCCGATCACCAGCCCCGAGCAGCTGGCCAAGGCGATCGCGCTGATGCCGAAGATCCGTCAGCCCGAGCCGCCCGCCCCGCCGACGCTGCGCCCGCTGCCGGCGGCCGCGCCGCCCCGGTACGCCGCCGGCCGCCCCACCCAGGTCCTGCCCCCGGTCGAGGACCTGCCGCCCGCCCCGGTGCCCCGTCCGCGGCCGCGCCGGCGCGCCCTGAAGGCCGCCGCCAAGTGGACCGCCTCGCTGGTCGCCCTGGCCGCCATCGCCGTCGCCTCCTGGCAGGCGGTCGACCGGCTGCACCACACCGACCGGACCCCGACCACCGGCGAGCACACCGCGGCCGCTCCCGCGCCCTCGTCCTCCCCCAAGCCGACGCTGACCGGCGCCAAGCTCGTCCCCGCCGCGCTCGCCCCGTTCAACGCGTTCGGCGAGACCAAGGACGAGCACGTCCCGGACCTGCCCAAGGCCACCGACGGCAACCCGGCCACCGCCTGGACCACCCAGCGCTACGACGACCCGTTCGGCTCCGGCGGGTACCGGGCCGGCACCGGACTGCTGATCGACCTCGGCAGCGCCAAGTCCGTCGGCTCGGTCGACATCCAGTTCCTCGGCGACCACAAGGTCGAACTGAAGGCCGCCCCGGCCGACACCGCCGCCGCGCCGGGCGCCGACGAGGCCGGATTCCGCGCCTTCGGCGCCTCGGTCGCCTCAGGCTCCGGATCCAAGGTGACCCTGAAGCCCGAGTCCCCGGTGACCGCCCGCTACCTGCTGGTCTGGCTGACCGGCATTCCCGCCGACAGCGAGGGCGGCTACAAGGGCAAGGTCGCCGAGATCCAGGTCAACGGGTGAACCTCACCCGTCGCCCCTCTTGATCCGGCCGACGCCATCCCCAACGATGTCCACTGCGGCGCCCGCAGCGGGCGACCGGACCGGGCGGGAGGGGGCGGGGATGGCAGCGGAACCCGGTGACGCCGACCTGCTCGCCCGGCACGCCGCCGGCGACCCGGACGCCTTCGGCCTCCTGGTCCACCGGCACCGGGACCGGCTCTGGGCGGTCGCCGTGCGCACCCTGGGCGACCCCGAGGAGGCCGCCGACGCCCTCCAGGACGCCCTGGTCTCCGCCTTCCGCTCCGCCCACACCTTCCAGGGCCGTTCGGCCGTCACGACCTGGCTGCACCGGATCGTGGTCAACGCCTGCCTCGACCGGGCCCGCAAGAGCGCCGTCCGCCGGGCCGGCTCGCTGGACCAGGATCCGCGGCCACTGGAGGGCGCCCTCGGCAGCGCCGAGCCGGCCGACGCCCCGGTGGTCCGCGCCGAGCTGCGCCAGGAGGTGGCGGCCGCGCTGGACGGCCTGCCCGCCGACCAGCGCGCCGCCCTGGTCCTGGTCGACATGCAGGGGTACCCGGTCGCCGAGGCCGCCGAGATGCTCGGCGTGCCGGTCGGCACGGTCAAGAGCCGCTGCGCCCGCGGCCGGGCCCGGCTGCTCCCGCTCCTCGGCCACCTGCGGGCGGACCGTGTTTCACGTGAAACCGCGGACGGTACGCCCGGAGGGGAACCGCGCACCGTTTCACGTGAAACATCCGCCGGCGGGAACCCGGAGCGCCCCGGCCCCGTCACATCCACGGGCCCCGCCCGGACCGCCCCGGCCCTGGAAGGAGATGCGAGCCCGCGATGACCCCGCACCCGCCTTCCTCCGACCGGCAGCCGGACGACCACCCCGACATCGACGTCCTCGCCGACCTCACCGAGGACCTGCTCCCCGCCGAACGGGCAGCCGAGGTCCGCGCGCACCTCGCCGACTGCCCGGACTGCGCCGAGACCCACGCCGCGCTCGCCGAGGTCTCCCGGCTGCTGGGCGACACCGAACCTCCGGCCATGCCCGAGGACATCGCCGCCCGGATCGACGCCGCCCTCGCCGCCGAGTCCGCCGCCCGCGCCGCCGTCACCCCGGCCCCCGAGCGGCCCGCGACCACGCCCGGCCCCCGGGCGTCCCGACCCACCCCGCCGCCGCCCGGACGCCCCAAGGAGGCCGCTCGACCCGGCGGCTCGACCCGGCCCGCGCCGGCCGGCGGGCCCGGCCGCAGCCGGCGCCGCAGCGCCACCCAACTCCTGCTCGTCACCGCCGTGCTGGCCGGTGTGCTCACCCTCGGCTCGGTCCTGCTCTTCCAGGGCACGCACGGCGGCGGCTCCACCGCGGTCACCGCCGACGCGGGCCACAGCGCCCCGGCCCTCGCTCCCGGCACCGGCTCCGGGGCCGGCAAGAGCACCGGTGCACCGTCCTCCCGGCTGCCCGCCACCGCCTCGCTCCAGGAGTTCCGCGAGGACACCCTGGCCGCCCAGGTCCACACCCTGCTGGCGACCCGCCCCTCCCCCGGCATCGCGGTGGAGAACCCGTCCGACGGCCGCCCCGCGAACCAGGCGCCGCCCGCCTGCGTCACCGCGGCGACCGGCCACGCCGACCGGCTCCCGCTGGCCACCGCCACCGGCCGCTACGGCACCACCCCGGTCACCGCGCTCGTCTACCCCTCCGCCGAGGGCACCGGCCGGGTCGACGTCTACCTGGTCACCCCCGACTGCCCGGGCGCCACCGTCCTGCTGCAGCGCACCGTCAGCGACCACTGACGCCGCCCCCGCGGCCGCCCGGGCGACCCGGTGGCCGTCCCCGCGACGGGCCGCTGATTCCTCCCCCGGACGGGAGCCGGAAGCCCACACTCCGAGAGCGTGGTGCACTCGGGCCTGGGAATGCGGGAGACTGGTCAGTCGTTGTCCCGGGCGGCGGAGCAGAACCGCCCTCCCCGCACTACAGCGGGTCGCGATGCGAACCAGGAGATGCAGTGAGCGACGTCCGTAACGTGATCATCATCGGCTCCGGCCCGGCCGGATACACCGCCGCCCTGTACACCGCGCGTGCCTCGCTGAAGCCGCTGGTGTTCGAGGGCGCGGTCACCGCCGGCGGTGCCCTGATGAACACCACCGAGGTCGAGAACTTCCCGGGCTTCCGCGACGGCATCATGGGCCCCGAGCTGATGGACAACATGCGCGCCCAGGCCGAGCGCTTCGGCGCCGAGCTGGTGCCGGACGACATCGTCTCCGTCGACCTCACCGGTGACGTCAAGACCGTCACCGACTCCGAGGGCACCGTCCACCGCGCCCGCGCCGTGATCGTCACCACCGGCTCCCAGCACCGCAAGCTGGGCCTGCCCCGCGAGGACGAGCTCTCCGGCCGCGGTGTCTCCTGGTGCGCCACCTGCGACGGCTTCTTCTTCCGCG
The DNA here is from genome assembly GCF_024172095.1 of Kitasatospora cinereorecta. Lineage (GTDB taxonomy): Bacteria > Actinomycetota > Actinomycetes > Streptomycetales > Streptomycetaceae > Kitasatospora > Kitasatospora cinereorecta. The sequence goes on from NZ_JAMZDX010000006.1 coordinate 507,285, forward strand.
ACCAGGACATCGCGGTGGTCGGCGGCGGCGACACCGCCCTGGAGGAGGCCACCTTCCTGTCCCGCTTCGCCCGCTCGGTGACGGTCGTCCACCGCCGCGACTCCCTGCGCGCCTCCAAGGCGATGCAGGAGCGCGCCTTCGCCGACCCGAAGATCTCCTTCGCCTGGGACAGCGCGGTGGACGAGATCCACGGCGACCCGAAGCTGACCGGTCTCACCCTGCGCGACACCACCACCGGCGAGAAGCGCGAGCTGGCGGTCACCGGCCTGTTCATCGCGATCGGCCACGACCCGCGCTCCGCGCTCTTCCAGGGCCAGCTGGACCTGGACGCCGAGGGCTACCTCACCGTGGACGCCCCCTCCACCCGGACCAACATCCCCGGCGTCTTCGCCGCCGGCGACGTGGTCGACCACACCTACCGCCAGGCGATCACCGCTGCGGGCACCGGCTGCTCGGCCGCGCTGGACGCCGAGCGCTACCTCGCCTCGCTGGCCGACCTGGAGGCCCAGGCCGCCGCGGTCGCCGTCTGACCTGCCCCCCGCCGCCGGCCCGTTCCACGTGAAACAGAACGGCACCCGGCATTGTTGTCACCAACGCACCCCCCTTCGCCCGACCCCTAAGGAGTCCCCGTGGCCGGCGCCACCAAGGAAGTGACCGACGCGAACTTCGACGCCGAGGTCCTCAAGAGCGACAAGCCCGTCCTGGTCGACTTCTGGGCCACCTGGTGCGGCCCGTGCCGCCAGGTCGCCCCGATCCTCGAGGAGATCGCGGCCGAGCACGGCGACAAGCTGACCATCGCCAAGCTCGACGTCGACGCCAACCAGGCGACGGCCGCGCAGTACAACGTGATCTCCATCCCGACCCTGAACGTCTACCGGAACGGCGAGCTGGTGAAGACCATCACCGGCGCCCGCCCGAAGGCCGCGCTGCTGCGCGAGCTCGCCGAGTTCATCTAGTCGGCCACACCGAGCGCCCCCCGGAGGATCCTCCGGGGGGCGCTCGGTGTTTCACGTGAAACCGTTCCCGCCCACGTGTCGGCTCAGAACGGACGCAGGGCGGGTTCCTTCCGCCGGCTCCCGCCGAGCAGCCGCTCCAGCGCCCCCTCCACGTCACCGCGCCAGGAGAGCGTGGTGCGGGCCTCCAGCCGCAGCCGCGGGTACCGCTGGTGCGGCCGGACGGTCTTGAAGCCCACCGCCAGCAGATGGTCGGCCGGCAGTACGCAGCTCGGGATCTCCCGGCCCACCGCGCCGAACGCCTCGATCGCCCGGAAGCCCCGGCCGATCAGGTCCTTGGCCACCGACTGGACCAGCACCCGTCCGAGTCCCTGCCGCTGGTATCCGGGCAGGAGTCGGCTGACCATCAACTGCACCGCGTCCGGCGAGATCGGACTGGTCGGGAACGACTGCGAGCGCGGCACGTACGCCGGCGGGGCGTAGAGCACGAACCCGGCGGGTACCCCGTCCACGTACGCCACCCGGCCGCACGACCCCCACTCCAGCAGGACGTCGGAGATCCATCCCTCCTTCTCCGACTCGGCCTTCCCCGACTCCACCGCCGCCCGGCCGCTCACCGGGTCGAGCTCCCAGAACACACAGGAGCGGCAGGTCGTCGGAAGGTCCGCGAGGTTGTCCAGCGTCAGCGGAACGATCCTCCGCCCCACTCCCCACACCTCCTCCTCAGTGTCGGACTCCAGTCTGCTCCGGACAGCAGAACGGGTGCACGTTTCACGTGAAACATGCACCCGTCCATGCGTCGTGGATGGCTCAGCCCTTGGAGAGCCGCAGCCCGTCCTCCCCCGGAGCCAGGCTGTCGAGGATCCGGTTGAGGTCCTCGACCGAGGCGAACTCCAGCACCACCTTGCCCTTGCCGAGCTTTCCGCCGCGCTGGGAGACCTCGACCTTGACCCGGGTGTCGAAGCGGTCGGAGAGCCGGTCGGCCAGCTCGTTGAAGGCCGGGGAGAGGATCTTGCCGGCCTTCGGGGCGGCGGCCTTCTTCGGCGCCTCCTCACGGCCCATCAGCGCCACGATCTCCTCGGTGGTCCGCACCGAGAGGCCCTCCGCGATGATCCGCTTGGCCAGCTGGTCCTGCCGCTCGCCGTCGGCGACCCCGAGCAGCGCGCGGGCGTGCCCGGCGGTGATCACCCCGGCGGCCACCCGGCGCTGCACGGCCGGCGAGAGCTTCAGCAGCCGCAGCGTGTTGGAGACGTGCGAACGGGAGCGTCCGATCCGGTCGGCCAGCTCGTCGTGGGTGCAGGAGAAGTCGCGCAGCAGCTGGTCGTAGGCGGCCGCCTCCTCCAGCGGGTTGAGCTCGGCGCGGTGCAGGTTCTCCAGCAGCGCGTCCAGCAGCAGCTTGTCGTCGTCGGTCGCGCGGACGATCGCGGGGATCAGCTCCAGGCCGGCCAGCCGGGAGGCCCGCCAGCGCCGCTCGCCCATGATCAGCTCGTAGCGGTCGGGTCCGGCCTGACGGACCACCACCGGCTGGAGCAGACCCACCTCCTTGATGGAGGCGACCAGCTCGTCCAGCTTCTCCTCGTCGAAGACCTCGCGCGGCTGCCGCGGGTTGGGGGTGATCGACTCCAGCGGGAGCTCGGCGAAGCGTGCCCCGTCGACCGGCGCCAGCGCCTGCTCCAGCACACTGGCCGGGACGCTCTCGCCGGCCAGCTCGCGCAGGCTCTCGGCGGCGGCCTTGGCCGCCACCGTGCCGCGGTCGGTGGGCAGCACCGGCAGCGACGCCGGGGAGAGCACACCCGCCCCGCGGGCGGGCGGCGCCACCGCGGGTTCGGCCGTGCCGACTCCGCCGGCCGGCGCGGTCGCCGGGATCAGCGCCCCGAGCCCTCGTCCCAGACCCCTGCGCGCACCACTCACCGGTTGTCCTCCATCGTGCTGCCGTGCTCTGCCGTCGGCGCCGCGTGCCGGCCGGAGCCGGTGCGCTGCTGCCCCACCGTGCCGGCGGCCCCGCGGACCGCCAGTTCCCGGGCCGCCTCCAGGTAGGAGAGCGCACCGCTGGAACCAGGATCGTAGGTCAGCACGGTCTGCCCGTAGCTGGGGGCCTCGGAGATGCGCACCGAGCGCGGGATCGCGGTCCGCAGCACCTCCTGCTCGAAGTGGGTGCGGACCTCCTCGGCGACCTGGGCGGCCAACCGGGTCCGGGCGTCGTACATGGTCAGCAGGATGGTGGAGACGTGCAGCACCGGGTTGAGGTGCGCCCGGACCAGCTCCACGTTGCGCAGCAGCTGGCCGAGGCCCTCCAGCGCGTAGTACTCGCACTGGATCGGGATCAGCACCTCCTGGCCGGCCACCAGGGCGTTGACGGTGAGCAGGCCGAGCGAGGGCGGGCAGTCGATCAGGACGTAGTCCAGCGGCTGCTCGTACGCGGCGATGGCGCGCTGCAGCCGGCTCTCCCGGGCCACCAGCGAGACCAGCTCGATCTCCGCGCCGGCCAGGTCGATGGTGGCGGGGCAGCAGAACAGGCCCTCGACGTCCACCACCGGCTGGACCACGTCGGCCAGCGGCCTGCCCTCGACCAGCACGTCATAGATGGACGGCACCTCGGCGTGGTGGTCGATGCCGAGCGCAGTCGAGGCATTGCCCTGCGGGTCCAGGTCGATCACCAGGACGCGCAGCCCGTGCATGGCGAGCGAGGCGGCCAGGTTGACGGTGGTGGTGGTCTTGCCCACCCCGCCCTTCTGGTTGGCCACCACCATCACCCGGGTCGTGGCGGGCCTGGGCAGCCCTTCGCCCGCGCGTCCCGCGACCTGCACCGCGGCCTGGGCAGCGCGTGCGATGGGCGTGTCATCGACCTGAGCGACGATCTCGGAGTCCTGCATGGGGGTCAGTGTTTCACGTGAAACCGGAGCAGCAACAGTCGCGGCCCGGACCCGGCCGAGCCCGGCATGGAGCCCTTGATCAAGTACTCCGGTGAGGAGTGAGCGACGTTTCACGTGAAACACGATGCCCGGAATGTCGTAAATCTGACGGTGCGACACACCGGAGCGATCAACGTCGGCGGCGCCCCGCACCCCGTCCGGCCGTATCCCCGCCCTTGCCGCCGCGGCCGGCCCTAGCCGCCTTGGCCCGCCGGTTGGCCGCCCGCACCCCGCCGGGGCTCTCCCCCGCCTCCACCCGGACCACCCGGGTCGAGGTCTCCAGCACGCCCTCGCCGACCGAGAGCACCGACCACTTCACCGCACCCAGCCGGCTCAGCGCCGCGTGCGAGTCGGCCAGCTCCTGCTCCGCGGTGTCGCCCTTCAGCGCCAGCATCTGCCCGTACGGGCGCAGCAGCGGCATCCCCCAGCCGGCCAGCCGGTCCAGCGGCGCCACCGCGCGCGCGGTCACCACGTCCACCGCCACCTTGCCCACGGTCTCTTCGGCCCGGCCGCGCAGCACGGTCACGTTCTCCAGACCGAGCTCCCGGACCACCTCCTCCAGGAAGGTGGTCCGCCGCAGCAGCGGCTCCAGCAGGGTCACCGAGACGTCGGGGCGCGCCAGCGCCACCGGGATGCCGGGCAGGCCGGCCCCGGAGCCCACGTCGCACAGCGAGGCGTTGGCCGGCAGCAGCTCCGCCAGCACCGCGCAGTTCAGCACGTGCCGGTCCCACAGCCTCGGCACCTCGCGCGGACCGATCAGCCCGCGCTGCACCCCGGCCGTCGCCAGCAGCTCGGTGTAGCGCACGGCCATCGGCAGGCGATCCCCGAAGATCTGCCCGGCCACGGCCGGAGCCTCGGTCAGGCCCTCCACCGGCCCGCCCTCGGCCGGAACCTCGGCCGCCACGCCGTCCCTGTCCATCTGTGCCTCTCCGCTCACCGTCGAATCCACCCGCCGTACCTGCACTGTTTCACGTGAAACGTCCCACCGCGCAGTGCCACCGCACGTCACCACGCACGTTCCCACCCCGCGGTCCCCCGGCGCAAAGCGGGGGCCGGGGAAGGTGCCCCCCGCCGATCCAAGGGGCGCCCGCGCCCGACCCCGTAGACCCGACCCCGTAAACCCGTAGACCCGACCCCGTAAACCCGTAAACCCGACCCCGTAAAGGGGACGACCCCGCCCGCAGAAGCGGACGGGGTCGGTCACCGGACCGCCACCGGCGTCAGGCCGGCAGCACGACCACACAACGCTGGGGCTCCTCGCCCTCCGACTCGCTGCGCAGGCCGGCCGCCGCCACCGCGTCGTGCACCACCTTGCGCTCGAACGGCGTCATCGGCTTCAGCTTGACCTGCTCACCGGTCCTGCGGACCTGCTCGGCCGCCTCGGCGCCGAGCTCGGCCAGCTCGGAGCGCTTGCGCGCCCGGAAGCCGGCGATGTCCAGCATGAGGCGGCTGCGCTCGCCGGTCTCCCGGTGGACGGCCAGCCGGGTCAGCTCCTGCAGCGCCTCCAGCACCTCGCCGTCGTGGCCCACCAGGCGCTGCAGCGTCCGGTCGTCGCCGTCGCTCACGATGGACACCAGGGCGCGATCGCCCTCGACGTCCATGTCGATGTCACCGTCGAGGTCCGCGATGTCCAGCAGACCCTCGAGGTAGTCGGCCGCGATGTCACCCTCGCGCTCCAGACGCGTGATGACCTCGGCGCCGCCCGCGGGCGCATCGACCGCGGAGGTGGTGCCTTCCGTCACTGGTGGACTCCTTCGATGAGGATGGGCCCTCGGATGGGGGCCGAGTAGGAGGTTCTGGAGAGGTCCGTCAGGACTTCTTCTTCGGCCGCTGGCCGCCGCGCTTGGGCTGCTGGCGCTGGCCCGGCCGGGCACCCGGCTTGGCCCCCGCGGGCTTCGCCCCGCCCGGACGGCCGGCACCCGCCGGCTCGGCGTCCACCGGAGCGGCGTCCGCGGGCTCGGCCTCGGCGACCTCGGCCTCGCCGTCCTTGTGCAGCACGGGACCCTGGTGCGAGCCGGCGGCCTGGCGCTGGGCCTTGCTCTGCTTGCGCGGCTGCTGCCGGCGGACCTGCACGCTCTCCTCGACCACAGCGGCCGCGGCGGCCGACGACGAGGACTTGCCGCCCGAGAGCATGGCCATCAGGCCGACCTTCTTGATCGAGCCGTCCGGGTTGATCCGGCCCTGCCGCTTCAACCGCTCCTGGCGCTCGGCGAAGGCCTTGCTGCCCGGCGTCGGGTTGTTGCGGATGACGATCAGCTGCTGGCCCATCGACCAGACGTTGGTGGTCAGCCAGTAGACCAGGACACCGACCGGGAAGTTGATGCCCATCACGGCGAACATGACCGGGAAGACGTACATCAGCATCTTCTGCTGCTGCATGAACGGCGTCTTCACCGTGAGGTCGACGTTCTTGGTCATCAGCTGGCGCTGGGTGATGAACTGCGACAGCGACATCAGCACGATCATGACCGCGCAGACGATCTGGATGTGGACGCTGTCCGCGCCGACGAACTTCGCCGACAGCGGCGCACCGAAGATGTGCGCCTGCTTGGCGCTCGCCAGCAGGTCGGCGTTGATCACGCCGATCGGCTTGTCATTGGCGACCGAGGCCAGCACACCGTAGAGGGCGGTGAAGAACGGCGCCTGCACGATGATGGGAAGGCAGCTGGAGAACGGGTTGGTACCCGCCTCCTTGTACAGCTTCATCATCTCTTCGGACTGGCGCTGCTTGTCGTTCTTGTAGCGCTCCTGGATGGCCTTCATCTTCGGCTGGATCGCCTGCATGGCCCGGGTCGCCTTGATCTGCTTCACGAAGAGCGGGATCAGGCAGATCCGGATGACGACCACCATCATCACGATGGACAGGCCCCACGCCAAGCCACCGTCGGGATCGAAGACGTGGCTGAACAGCGAGTGGAACTGGACGATGATCCAGGACACCGCTGTGTAGAGGGGACTCAGAAAACCGAAGGTCACCGGTCAGACTCCTTGGACATCGGGCTTCGCCACCGGCTCCGGCTCGGCGGTCCCGCTCGTGGGGCTCAGCAGATTGCGCAGCCGGCGATGCCACACCGGGTGCTTGCGCGGCGGAACGTGGTCGACCCCTCCGGGGGACCAGGGGTTGCAGCGCAGGATGCGCCAGGCGGTGAGACCGCTGCCCTTGATCGCTCCATGCACACGCACCGCCTCGTACCCGTAGTGCGAACACGAGGGGTAGTAGCGGCAGACCGGGCCGAGCAGCGGACTGATCGTCCACTGGTAGAGCCTGATCAGGCCCATCAGCAGGTACTTCATCGCCCTGCTCCCGTCGGCGCACTGCCGGTCGGCTCCGCCCGGAGCAGACGCCGCAGCGCCGCGTCCAGGTCGTGCTCGAGATCGTGGTACGAAGCGTCCGCCGCCGCGGGCAGCGCACGTACCACTATCAGGCTACCTGCGGGCAGCCTGGACAGACGCTCACGGATCAGGTGACGTAGTCGACGCTTCACCAGGTTGCGCACGACCGCGGGACCCACGGCCTTGCTCACGACGAAACCCGCACGCGCCGAAGGAAGCCCCTCGGCGACGTGCGGGTGCAAGTCGCTGTTCCGGTCGCTCGGCCCCACCGGTTCGCCGTCTCTGTTGAGATGGACCACCAGCAGGGGCCGACCGGCCCGGCGACCGCGTTTCACCGCGGTCGCGAAGTCCTGGCGCCGCCGCAGCCGATTCTCGGTGGGCAGCACTGCAGACCCTCGGCGAAGATCAGGCGGACAGCGCGGCGCGGCCCTTGCCACGACGGGCCGACAGGATGGCACGGCCGGCGCGGGTACGCATGCGCAGCCGGAAGCCGTGGGTCTTGGCGCGACGACGGTTGTTCGGCTGGAAGGTGCGCTTGCTCACTCGGGGGCTCCTGGGATGAATCGTAGGATGACGGGAGGTCGCTTGGCCGTCACCGTGCGTCCGCGTGATCTCCCCTGTGATCGGGAAATCCGGCCCCAACGACCCAGATCTGCTGGGATTGAGGCGATCCACGGCGCCCGTGCTGCGCGCGTCATGGAAGCGGGCGGACCCGCGGACATGCGGCAGCGGCCATCGACAACTCGACCTGGTTACGGTACGCGGGAGCGGGGTCGAGGGTCAAACCAGCCGGACCGGGGCCTGTTGCCCACAGCCTGTGGACAACGACTTGAATCAGCTCTGTCCGCTGACTACCGTTGCAGGACTTGTCTGGTTTGTTCTGTCCCTTGACACCCCGCACCTCGGGGAACGAGAAAGCGTGCTCCAGTGGCTGACCTGAACAGCGATCTCGTCCTCGTCTGGGCGAAGGTCGTCGAACAACTGGTCAACGACGCCGGGGCCGCCGACAGCGACAAGATGTGGCTGCGCCGCACCCAGCCGATGTGGATGATGCACGGTACGGCGCTGCTGGCCACCCCCAACGAGCGGGCCAAGCAGGTCCTGGAGGGCCGGCTGCTGCCGCAGCTGACCGACGCGCTCTCCCGCGAGTTCGGCCGCCCGGTCCGGATCGCGGTCATGGTGGACGCCGGCGCCACGCCGCCCGCCCCCGCCGCACCGGCCCCCGAGCCGCCCGCCGCCCCCGCCGACGAGTGGCCCCCGCCCTCCTACGAGCAGGGCCCGGCCTACCCGCACCAGCAGCAGCCCGGCGGCTGGCCCTCGGCCGAGAGCTACCCGCCGCCCTCCCAGGACTACCAGCGCCCCTACGAGCAGCCCTACCAGTCCGGTCCGTCCTACGGCTCGTCCGGCTACGAGGGCGCTCCCTACGAGGACGAGGGCAGCGACGAGGCCGGCGGCTGGCCGCCGGCCCCCGCCCGTCCCGAGCGGCGCGGCGAGCCCGCGCCCCGGCGCGGCGGCCGCTCCACCGCCGACTCCGCCCAGGGCGACCTGTTCGGCGGCGCGCTCGGCTCCCCCGACGAGGACCGCCCACGCTCCGCGGCCGCCCGCCGCACCCCGGCCCGGCCGCCCGCGCAGCCCCCGGCGCTCCGCCCGGGCGGTCCGGGCGGTCCCGGCTCCCCGGTCGAGCGCACTCCCGCCCCCGGCGTGCCCGCGCCGCCCGGCGCACCGCCCGCCGGCGGCCCGCGCAAGGACGAGCCGGCCGCCCGGCTGAACCCCAAGTACCTGTTCGACACCTTCGTGATCGGCGCCAGCAACCGCTTCGCGCACGCCGCGGCGGTGGCGGTGGCCGAGGCCCCGGCGAAGGCGTACAACCCGCTCTTCATCTACGGCGAGTCCGGGCTGGGCAAGACCCACCTGCTGCACGCCATCGGGCACTACTCGCGCAGCCTCTTCCCGGGCACCCGGGTGCGGTACGTGAGCTCCGAGGAGTTCACCAACGAGTTCATCAACTCCATCCGGGACGGCAAGGCGGACGCGTTCCGCAAGCGGTACCGGGACGTGGACATCCTGCTCGTCGACGACGTGCAGTTCCTGGCGAGCAAGGAGTCCACGCAGGAGGAGTTCTTCCACACCTTCAACACCCTGCACAACGCCAACAAGCAGATCGTGCTCTCCTCGGACCGGCCGCCCAAGCAGCTGATCACGCTGGAGGACCGGCTGCGCAACCGCTTCGAGTGGGGACTGATCACCGACGTCACCCCGCCGGAGCTGGAGACCCGGATCGCGATCCTGCGGAAGAAGGCGATCCAGGAGCAGCTGAACGCCCCGGCCGACGTGCTGGAGTTCATCGCCTCCCGGATCACCCGCAACATCCGCGAGCTGGAGGGCGCGCTGATCCGGGTGACGGCCTTCGCCAACCTCAACCGGGCGCCGGTCGACCTGGAGCTGGCCGGGATCGTCCTCAAGGACCTGATCCCGGGCGGGGACGAGGACGCCGGCCCGGAGATCACCGCGCAGGTCATCATGCAGCAGACGGCGGCCTACTTCGGGCTGGGCGTGGACGACCTCTGCGGCTCCTCGCGCAGCCGGGTGCTGGTGACGGCCCGCCAGATCGCCATGTACCTCTGCCGGGAGCTGACCGACCTGTCGCTGCCGAAGATCGGTGCTCAGTTCGGCGGCCGCGATCACACCACGGTGATGCACGCGGACCGGAAGATCCGCTCGCTGATGGCCGAGCGGCGGTCCATCTACAACCAGGTCACCGAGCTGACCAACCGCATCAAGAGCTAGTCGCCGCAGGCCGGTTGGCCGTGTGCAGGGGAGTCGGGCCGTTGGCCCGGCTCCCCTTTTTCGTGGCCGCGGGCGAGGTGTGGAGGCCGCCGGGGCGGGGCAGGAATGGTTCGGCCGACGGGTCGGCAGACGCCCTGCGGACTCCGGGCCGACGGTCCGCCAGGCCTGCCGCCGTACCGAACATCTGAGCAACAATTCGAACGGGATCGGCCCGATCGGCGGTCGTCCACAGGAGCGGGTGGTTCTACCCCGTCCACAGCCTGGGGAACGCCGAGTTATCCAGAATTCCTCCACAGGCGGTACGCCGCTAGGCTCTTCGGCGCAGGTCAGGTGCCTGGGGACTTGTGCACAAGACTTGTCCACAGGGTGTGGAAATCTGCTGGGCCGTCAGAGTGGCCTCCGGGTTATCCACTGCTTGTCCCCAGGGAAATCCCAGTTATCCCCAGGTTCTCCACAGCCTCGTCCACAGTTCGACAACATTGCTCGGCCGTTCATGCCCAGGTGTGAAAGCCGTCACGTGATGTTGCCCAGGGCCCCGTGGATAACCGGGGTCGAAGCTGGGGACAGACTTGGGGATAACCTGTGGATACTCAGGGTGGGTTGTGGGTAACGCTCAGTCGTCCACAGCAAGGCCTGGTTGTCCACACTGGCGGTCCACAGGTTCTGTGGACAAAAAACAGGCCCTGAGCTGCGCAAACGCGGTTATCCACGGTTTCCACAGGCCCTACTACTACTACTACACATAGAGACCCCTGAGCTTGATCAACAGTGGGGCGGGCCGAAATCTGTGGACAAGCCGGCCCCGACATCTGTTCGGCTTGCTTCCGCCCATCTGCCCCGTCTGTCGGTGGAGTACGTCAGACTGTTCTCCGGCACCCGGTGGCCGAGCGGTCCGTCCGGTCGACAGGTGCAGGTACGACGATCAACAGCACAAGCGACAGCAGAAGCCAGGAGGCGGTTACCGGTGAAGTTCCGGGTGGAGCGTGATGTCCTCGCGGAGGCGGTGGCCTGGGCTGCTCGCAGCCTCCCGGCGCGGCCGCCGGTGCCGGTCCTGGCCGGCCTGCTGCTGACGGCCCAGGAGGGCTCCCTGGCGCTCTCCGGCTTCGACTACGAGGTCTCGGCCCGGGTCGAGCTGGAGGCGGACGTCGAGGAGCAGGGCACGGTGCTGGTCTCCGGCCGCCTGCTCAACGACATCTCCCGCAACCTGCCCAACCGCCCGGTGGAGATCTCCACCGACGGCATGCGGGTCAGCGTGGTGTGCGGCAGCTCGCGGTTCACCCTGCCGACGCTGCCGGTGGAGGAGTACCCGTCGCTGCCGCAGATGCCGACCGCGACCGGCACCGTCTCCGGCGACGTGTTCGCCTCCGCGGTCAGCCAGGCCGCCGTGGCCGCCGGCCGCGACGACACCCTGCCGGTGCTCACCGGCGTCCGGGTGGAGATCGACGGCGACCGGATCACCCTGGCCGCCACCGACCGGTACCGCTTCGCCGTCCGCGAGCTGCTGTGGAAGCCCGAGCAGCCGGACATCAACGCGGTCGCCCTGGTGCCCGCCAAGACCCTGCAGGACATCGCCAAGTCCCTGGGCAGCGGCGACACGGTCTCCATCGCGCTGGCGACCGGCGGTGCCGGCGAGGGCCTGATCGGTTTCGAGGGCGCCGGCCGGCGGACCACCACCCGCCTGCTGGAGGGTGAGTTCCCCAAGTTCCGGTCGATCTTCCCGACCGAGTTCAGCGCGGTGGCCGCGGTGCAGACCCAGCCGTTCCTGGAGGCGCTCAAGCGCGTCTCGCTGGTGGCCGAGCGCAACACCCCGGTCCGGCTCAACTTCGAGCAGGGCGTGCTGACCCTGGAGGCCGGTTCGGGCGACGACGCGCAGGCGTCCGAGCGGGTCGAGGCGGACCTGGAGGGCGACGACATCTCGATCGCCTTCAACCCGGGCTACCTGGAGGAGGGCCTCAAGGCCATCGACTCCGCTTACGCGCAGCTGAGCTTCACCACCCCGACCAAGCCGGCGCTGCTGACCGGCAAGGCCGCGGTGGACGCCGAGGCCGACGACGCCTACCAGTACCTGATCATGCCGGTGCGCCTGTCCGGCTGACCGGTCGTTGATCCACAGGGTGTGGATGACGGGCCTCCTCCGCCTGCCGGAGGGGGCCCCCGTCGCTTCCCGGCGTAGGCTCAGGGCAGTGCGGCAAGGGCGCCGCCGCCAGGCACGTCACCACAGGTAAGGACTTCTCATGGAGCTCGGCCTCATCGGTCTCGGCAAGATGGGCGGCAACATGCGCGAGCGCATCCGCCGCGCCGGCCACACCGTGATCGGGTACGACCGCAACCCCGAACTCGCCGACGTGGACAGCCTCGAGGAGCTGGTCGCCAAGCTGGAGGCTCCGCGCGTGGTCTGGGTGATGGTGCCGGCCGGCGGCCCGACCCGGGACACCGTGGAGCTGCTCGGCGAGCTGCTCTCCCCCGGCGACGTGGTGGTCGACGGCGGCAACTCCCGCTGGACGGACGACATCCAGCACGCCGAGCTGCTGGCGGCCAAGGGCATCGGCTTCGTCGACTGCGGTGTCTCCGGCGGTGTCTGGGGCCTGGAGAACGGCTATGCGCTGATGTACGGCGGCGACGCCGAGCACGTGGCGAAGGTGCAGCCGGTCTTCGACGCGCTGAAGCCGGAGGGCGCGTTCGGTTCGGTGCACGCCGGCAAGGTGGGCGCGGGCCACTTCGCGAAGATGGTCCACAACGGCATCGAGTACGCGATGATGCAGGCCTTCGCCGAGGGCTGGGAGCTGCTGGAGGCGGCGCCCGAGGTCACCGACGTGCGCGAGGTGTTCCGCAGCTGGCAGGAGGGCACGGTGATCCGGTCCTGGCTGCTGGACCTGGCCGTGCGTGCGCTGGACGACGACGAGCACCTGGCCAAGCTCAAGGGCTGGGCCGCGGATTCGGGCGAGGGCCGCTGGACGGTCGAGGCCGCCATCGACCACGCGGTGCCGCTGCCGGCGATCACCGCCTCGCTGTTCGCGCGGTTCGCCTCGCGTCAGGACGACTCGCCGCAGATGAAGATGATCGCCGCGCTGCGCAACCAGTTCGGCGGCCACGCGGTCGAGTCGAAGTAAGCACGCGAAGCCACCACCGAGAAGGCGAGCGCCGTACCCCGTCATGCATGTCGCGCATCTGTCGCTCGCCGATTTCCGTTCCTACGCCCGGGTCGAGGTTCCGCTCGACCTGGGCGTGACGGCGTTCGTGGGCCCGAACGGCCAGGGCAAGACCAACCTGGTGGAGGCCGTCGGGTACGTGGCGACGCTGGGCAGCCACCGGGTGGCCACCGACGCCCCGCTGGTGCGGCTGGGAGCCGAGCGGGCGGTGATCCGCACCAGCGTGGTGCAGGGGGCGCGGACCACGCTGGTGGAGCTGGAGATCACCCCGGGGAAGGCCAACCGGGCCCGGATCAACCGCTCGGACAACGTCCGGCCGCGGGACGTCCTGGGGGTGCTGCGGACGGTGCTGTTCGCCCCGGAGGACCTGGCGCTGGTGAAGGGCGACCCGGGGGAGCGCCGGCGTTTCCTGGACGAGCTGCTGACCGCCCGGGCGCCGCGGCTGGCCGGGGTGCGGCAGGACTACGAGCGGGTGCTGAAGCAGCGCAACGCGCTGCTGAAGACCGCCGCGATGGCCCGTCGGGCGGGCGGCGGCAAGGGGGCGGACCTGTCGACCCTGGAGGTCTGGGACGGGCACCTGGCGCGGGCCGGGGCGGAGCTGACCGCCTTCCGGCTGCAGCTGGTGGCGGCGCTGCAGCCGCTGGTTTCGCAGGCGTACCACCAGCTGGCGCCGGGGGGCGGGGAGACGGTGCTGGAGTACCGCTCGTCCTTCGAGGGGGAGCTGCCGTCCAGCCGGGAGCAGGCGGAGCTGCAGTTGCTGGAGGCGCTGCAGGGGGCGCGCAAGCAGGAGATCGAGCGGGGGCTGACGCTGGTCGGGCCGCACCGGGACGAGCTGGTGCTGCGGTTGGGGCCGCTGCCGGCGAAGGGGTACGCGAGCCACGGGGAGTCGTGGTCGTACGCGCTGGCGTTGCGGTTGGCCTCGTACGAGTTGTTGCGGTCGGACGGCGGGGAGCCGGTGCTGGTGCTGGACGACGTGTTCGCGGAGCTGGACGCGCGGCGGCGGGACCGGCTGGCGGAGCTGGTGGCGGGTGGTGAGCAGGTGCTGGTGACGGCGGCGGTGGCGGAGGACGTGCCGAAGGCGCTGGCGGGGGCGCGGTACGCGGTCTCGGAGGGCACGGTGGCCCGTCTGGACCCGTGAGTCCCTGGTGTTCCGTACTCTTGAGTACTTCACCGTCCACAGCCTGGGGATAGGAGCGTGCCATGGCCGGGACTCCGGAGCCGTCGGGTGTGGAGCCGTCGGGCGTGGATCTGGCGCGGGTGGCGTTGCGGGCGGCGAAGGAGCAGGCGCGCAAGCGGGGTGAGCAGGTCCGGGAGAAGCGGGAGGCGCGGCGGCACGGGCTGCGTTCGGGGGCGCGGGCGGACGGGCGGGATCCGGTGCCGTTGGGGGCGGCGCTGAATCGTTTGATCACGGAGCGCGGTTGGGAGGCGCCGGCCGCGGTGGGCGGGGTGATGGGCCGCTGGCCGCAGATCGTCGGTCCGGACATTGCGGCGCACTGTGTGCCGAAGTCGTACGTGGAGGCCGAGGCGGTGCTGACGGTGCAGTGCGACTCGACCGCGTGGGCGACGCAACTCCGTTTGTTGGCTCGGCAGTTGGTGGCTCGGTTGAACCACGAGCTGGGGCACGGCACGGTGCGGGTGATCAAGGTGCTGGGGCCGGACGCGCCGGTGCGGGGGTACGGGCGCCTTCGCGCGCCGGGGAGCAAGGGGCCGGGCGACACCTGGGGGTGAGTCGGCGGGCCGGGTGGTGCGGGCTCCGGGATCACTCGGAGTGAACGGCTCCGGAACGGCTGGCGGCCCGCGTGAGGGCTCTGAGCCCCCGGGCCGAGTATCGGGACATGTGCAGAGGGGATTCAGGGCGGCACATCTGCCCTCAGGGGCTGCCAAACGCCCCTCTCTGTCAGTCGTACCGGTAGACTGAGAGCCAAACACCGTTGCTTGCAGCAACCGAGTCGAAACGCCGTGGTCGCACGCTTGCCCCATCCGGGGGCGGGGATGCGGCCCGCGCTGTGCCAGAGAGGGCGCTTCGTGGCCGATTCCGGCATTCCCAGCCAGAACCCAGACCCCACCGACCAGTCCGGCAACAAGGCCTACGACGCCAGCGCGATCCAGGTGCTGGAGGGCCTCGACGCCGTCCGCAAGCGCCCGGGCATGTACATCGGCTCGACGGGCGAGCGCGGCCTGCACCACCTGGTGCAGGAGATCGTGGACAACTCCGTCGACGAGGCCATGGCAGGGCACGCCGACACCATCGACGTGACCATCCTGGCCGACGGCGGCGTCCGGGTGATCGACAACGGCCGAGGCATCCCGGTCGGCATCATGCCGGGCCAGGACAAGCCGGCCGTCGAGGTCGTGCTGACCGTGCTGCACGCCGGCGGCAAGTTCGGCGGCGCCGGCTACGCCGTCTCCGGCGGCCTGCACGGCGTCGGCATCTCCGTGGTGAACGCGCTGTCCACCCGCCTCGCGGTGGAGATCTGGACCGACGGCGCCCGCTGGACGCAGGAGTACAAGTCGGGTGCCCCGACCGCTCCGCTGGCCAAGCACGAGGAGACCGGCCGGACCGGCACCAGCGTGACGTTCTGGGCCGACGGCGACATCTTCGAGACCACGGTCTACTCCTTCGAGACGCTGTCGCGGCGCTTCCAGGAGATGGCGTTCCTCAACAAGGGGCTGACCATCTCGCTGACCGACGAGCGCCTGGAACACGCCGACGAGGAGGGCAACCCGCTCTCGGTCACGTACAAGTACGACGGCGGCATCGCCGACTACGTCGCCCACCTGAACTCCCGCAAGGGCGAGCCGGTCCACCCCTCGGTGATCGACTTCGAGGCGGAGGACAAGGACAAGCGGATCTCGGTCGAGATCGCGATGCAGTGGAACGCGTCCTACACCGAGGGCGTGTACTCGTTCGCCAACACCATCCACACCCACGGCGGCGGTACCCACGAGGAGGGCTTCCGGGCCGCGCTGACCGGTCTGATGAACCGGTACGCGCGCGACAAGAAGCTGCTCCGGGAGAAGGACGACAACCTCTCCGGCGAGGACATCCGCGAGGGTCTGACCGCGATCATCTCGATCAAGCTCGGCGAGCCGCAGTTCGAGGGCCAGACCAAGGACAAGCTGGGCAACACCGAGGCCAAGACCTTCGTGCAGAAGGTGGTCAACGAGCACCTGGCCGACTGGCTGGACCGCAACCCGACCGAGGCGGCGGACATCGTCCGCAAGTCGATCCAGGCCGCCAGTGCCCGGGTCGCCGCCCGCAAGGCGCGCGACCTGACCCGGCGCAAGGGCCTGCTGGAGTCGGCGTCGCTGCCGGGCAAGCTCTCCGACTGCCAGTCCAAGGACGCGGCCGAGTGCGAGATCTTCATCGTCGAGGGTGACTCCGCCGGCGGCTCGGCCAAGCAGGGCCGCGACCCGCGCACCCAGGCGATCCTCCCGATCCGCGGCAAGATCCTGAACGTGGAGAAGGCCCGGATCGACAAGGTGCTGCAGAACACCGAGGTCCAGGCGCTGATCTCGGCCTTCGGCTGCGGCATCCAGGAGGACTACGACGAGTCCAAGCTGCGGTATCACAAGATCGTGCTGATGGCCGACGCCGACGTCGACGGACAGCACATCCGGACCCTGCTGCTCACCCTGCTGTTCCGCTTCATGCGGCCGCTGGTGGAGGCCGGGTACGTGTACCTGGCGATGCCCCCGCTCTACAAGATCAAGTGGGGCAAGGACGACTTCGAGTACGCCTACTCCGACCGCGAGCGGGACGCGGTGATCGCGGCCGGCGTGGAGGCCGGGCGCCGGCTGCCCAAGGACGACGCCATCCAGCGCTTCAAGGGTCTCGGCGAGATGAACGCCGAGGAGCTGCGGATCACCACCATGGACGCCGAGCACCGGCTGCTGCTCCAGGTCACCCTGGAGGACGCGGCCCGCGCCGACGACCTGTTCTCGGTCCTGATGGGCGAGGACGTCGAGGCCCGCCGCTCCTTCATCCAGCGCAACGCCAAGGACGTCCGCTTCCTGGACGTGTGACGCACCCGTCAGGATCGTTGAAAGGAAACTGACCACCAGTGGTCGACGACAACCGTCCCGACGGCGGCGAGCCCGAGGACAGCACCGAATCACCCCAGCGCACCATGCGGGTCGAGCCGATCGAGCTCGAGACCGAGATGCAGCGCTCCTACCTCGACTACGCGATGAGCGTGATCGTCTCGCGTGCCCTGCCGGAGGTCCGCGACGGCCTCAAGCCGGTGCACCGGCGCGTGCTCTACGCGATGTACGACGGCGGGTACCGGCCCGAGAAGGGCTACTACAAGTGTGCCCGCGTGGTCGGCGACGTGATGGGCAACTACCACCCGCACGGCGACACCTCGATCTACGACACCCTGGTCCGCCTCGCCCAGCCGTGGTCGATGCGGATGCCGCTGGTGGACGGCAACGGCAACTTCGGCTCCCCGGGCAACGACCCGGCCGCGGCCATGCGCTACACCGAGTGCAAGATGATGCCGCTGGCCATGGAGATGATGCGCGACATCGACGAGGAGACCGTCGATTTCGCCGCCAACTACGACGGCCGCTCGCAGGAGCCCACCGTCCTGCCGGCCCGCATCCCCAACCTGCTGATCAACGGTGCCACCGGCATCGCGGTCGGCATGGCCACCAACATCCCGCCGCACAACCTGCGCGAGGTCGCCTCCGGCGCCCTGTGGTATCTGGCCAACCCGGAGGCCTCCAACGAGGACCTGCTGGAGGCGCTGATCGAGCGCATCAAGGGCCCGGACTTCCCGACCGGCGCGCTGATCGTCGGCCGCCGCGGCATCGAGGACGCGTACCGCACCGGCCGCGGCTCGATCACCATGCGCGCGGTGGTCGAGGTCGAGGAGATCCAGGGCCGCCAGTGCCTGGTCATCACCGAGCTGCCGTTCCAGGTGAACCCGGACAACCTGGCGCTGAAGATCGCCGACCTGGTCAAGGACGGCAAGGTCGCCGGCATCGCCGACGTCCGCGACGAGTCCTCGTCCCGGACCGGCCAGCGCCTGGTGATCGTGCTCAAGCGCGACGCGGTCGCCAAGGTCGTGCTGAACAACCTGTACAAGCACACCGACCTGCAGACCAACTTCGGCGCCAACATGCTGGCCCTGGTCGACGGCGTGCCGCGCACGCTTTCGCTCGACGCCTTCATCCGGCACTGGGTCAACCACCAGGTCGAGGTCATCGTCCGGCGCACCACCTTCCGGCTGCGCAAGGCCGAGGAGCGCGCGCACATCCTGCGCGCCCTGCTCAAGGCGCTCGACCTGATCGACGAGGTCATCGCGCTGATCCGGGCCTCGGAGAGCGCCGACGCCGCCCGCACCGGCCTGATGAACCTGCTCACCATCGACGAGCTGCAGGCCAACGCGATCCTGGAGATGCAGCTGCGCCGCCTGGCCGCCCTGGAGCGGCAGCGGATCATGGACGAGCACGACGAGCTGCAGCGCCGGATCGACGAGTACAACGCCATCCTGGCCTCCCCCGAGCGCCAGCGCGGCATCGTCTCCGAGGAGCTCACCGCGATCGTCGAGAAGTACGGCGACGAGCGGCGCTCCACCCTCATCCCCTCCGACGGCGACCTCTCCATCGAGGACCTCATCGCCGAGGAGGACATCGTCGTCACCATCACCCGCGGCGGCTACGTCAAGCGCACCCGCTCCGACCTGTACCGCTCGCAGAAGCGCGGCGGCAAGGGCGTGCGCGGCGCGCAGCTGAAGCAGGACGACATCGTCGACCACTTCTTCGTGACGACCACCCACAACTGGATCCTGTTCTTCACCAACAAGGGTCGGGTGTACCGCGCCAAGGGCTACGAGCTGCCCGACGCCGGCCGGGACGCCCGCGGCCAGCACGTGGCCAACCTGCTGGCCTTCCAGCCGGAGGAGCACATCGCGCAGGTGATGGCCGTCCGCACCTACGAGGACAAGCCGTACCTGGTGCTGGCCACCCGCAACGGCCTGGTGAAGAAGTCCCCGCTCAAGGACTACGACTCCCCGCGCTCCGGCGGTCTGATCGCGATCAACCTGCGGCAGGACGAGGAGGGCCGGGACGACGAGCTGATCGGCGCCGAGCTGGTCTCCGCCGAGGACGACCTGCTGCTGATCTCCCGCAAGGCCCAGTCGATCCGCTTCACCGCGACCGACGAGGCACTGCGGCCGATGAGCCGGGCCACCTCCGGTGTGAAGGGCATGTCGTTCCGCGAGGACGACGAGCTGCTGTCGATGAACGGGATCCGGCCCGGGACCTTCGTCTTCACCGCGACCGACGGCGGCTACGCCAAGCGGACGTCGGTCGACGAGTACCGTGTCCAGGGACGTGGCGGTTTCGGTATCAAGGCGGCGAAGATCGTCGAGGGCCGCGGCTCGCTGGTCGGTGCTCTGGTGGTCGAGGAGACCGACGAGATCATGGCGATCACGCTGTCCGGCGGTGTGATTCGCACCCGAGTTTCCGAAGTGCGTGAAACCGGACGTGACACGATGGGCGTCCAACTGATCAACCTCGGAAAGCGCGACGCGGTGGTGGGCATGGCCCGCAACGCGGAGGCCGACGAGGACGAGGGCACCGGCGACGAGGCCGCCGAGGACTCGGCTGCCGGGTCCGCCGAGGTCTCGGAGCAGGCGACGGACGGTGCGGCCGAGCAGGCCTGACCGCGGCCGCCGTGCGTCGGTGCCCGCCCCGCAGGCCGGGGCGGGCACCGGCCGCTGACCGGCACCGGGCCTCGGGGCCGTACGGTGGACGAGCAGAGATGGACCAGGACGGCGGGCGCCGGTCTGGGAGACGGTTCGGGAGGACCAGGGTGAGTGGAGCCACGGGTGCTGGAGGTGCCACGGGCGGCCTGCCGGGCGGACAGGGCGGAGCGCCGTACGGCGGCGGCATGCCCCCGCGTCCGCCCGAGCACCCGGCGGCGTCCACGTCGCTGATGCCGCCGGTCGCCTCGGCCGGCCAGCCGGGCGCGGGCGGGACGCACGGGGCGGGCTTCAGCGCCCAGACCCCGGCGCAGCCGCCGGCCCCGCCCGCCGCCGCGCCGACGGCGGGCAGCGGGTTCTCCCAGCCCACCACCTACGCCAAGGGCCAGCCCACCCCGGCCCGCGGGACCCGGACCGACGGGGCCGGGCGCGGCACCGGGGCGGCGCGCCGTCCCGCCGCTCCCCCGGCGTCCGGCGGCCGTACCCGCAAGGCCCGGCTGCGGGTCACCAAGGTCGACCCGTGGTCGGTGATGAAGGTCAGCTTCCTGCTGTCCCTCGCCGTCGGCGTGATCATCATCGTGGCCTCGGCGCTGCTCTGGATGATCCTGGACGGGCTGGGTGTCTTCGACTCGATCAGCTCCACGCTGAAGGACGTCACGGGCAACGACAGCAGCTCCGGCGGCTTCAACCTGATGGACTACATCGGCTTCGGCAAGGTGTTCATGTTCACCACGCTGATCGCCGTGGTGGACGTCGTCCTGATGACCGCCCTGTGCACCCTGGGCGCCTTCATCTACAACTACGCGGCGGGCTTCGCCGGCGGTGTCGAGCTGACCCTCGCCGAGGAGGAGTGACCCCTCGCCGGGTCGGATCGACCGTCCGCGCCCACTGACCGGGCGGCGCCCGCAGGCGCGGTGACGTCCCGTCAGTCGGATCGGAATTCCGGGGCCCCGGAGGCTGTTGCAGCTTCCGGGGCCCTTCGGCGTACCCGCCGGTGTTCGAGGGTCCCGATGCGGCGATACGGGTGACCGGACGGCGCGCCGAAGGGCCGACGGCCCCGCGGCGTGGATTAGTGAATCCACCGACCGGGAAGCCTGCTGCGCGGGTGTGCCCGCCGGTCGGGCGCACGTGGACGGTACGGCTGGGGCGGAGGTCGTCATGGCGGAGATCGCGAGGCAACTGACCGGCGCGCTGGAGGGGCTGCTCGGACTGCCGCTCCCCCTGCGGGTGCAGGCCTGGGACGGCTCGATGGCCGGACCGGCGGGCGCCCCCGCGCTGGTGCTGCGCAACCGCCGCGCGGTGCGCCGGCTGATCTGGCAGCCCGGCGAGCTCGGACTCGCCCGCGCGTACGTCTCCGGGGACCTGGAGATCGCCCCGGACTCCGACCTGTACGAGGTGCTCGACGCGGTCGCCCAGGTCGCCGAGGACCCGCGGATCCGGCAGCTGCGGCTCGGCCCCCGTGACGTGCTCGGCGAGCGCGGCCGCGCCCTGCTCGCCACGGCCCTGCGGCTGGGCACCCTGGGCCCGCAGCCGGCGCCCCCGGCCGAGGAGGTCCGCCGCCGCCGCGGGCGCCTGCACAGCCGCCTGCGCGACCGCGCCGCGATCAGCCACCACTACGACGTCGGCAACGACTTCTACGGCCTCGTGCTGGGCAGCTCGATGGTCTACTCGTGCGCCTACTGGACGCCCGCCGCCAAGAGCCTGGAGGACGCCCAGGAGGCCAAGCTCGACCTGATCTGCCGCAAGCTCGGCCTGCGGCCCGGCATGCGCCTGCTGGACGTCGGCTGCGGCTGGGGGTCGCTCGTCCTGCACGCGGCCCGTCACTACGGCGTCCAGGCCGTCGGCGTGTCCATCTCCGAGGAGCAGGTCGCCCTCGCCCGGCAGCGGGTCGCCGACGCCGGCCTCGGCGACCGGGTCGAGATCCGCCTCCAGGACTACCGGGAGATCCCCGACGGGCCGTTCGACGCCGTCTCCAGCGTCGGCATGGCCGAGCATGTCGGCTCCGCCGAGTACCTGACCTACGCGCGGGGCCTGTACGGCCTGCTCGCCCCCGGCGGGCGGCTGCTCAACCACCAGATCGCGCGACGCCCCGAGCTGCCCGGCGAGCCCTACCGGCCCAGCCCCTTCATCGACCGGTACGTCTTCCCCGACGGGGAGCTCTCGCCGATCGGCACCACCGTCACCCGGCTGGAGGAGGCCGGCTTCGAGGTGCGGGACGTCGAGTCGCTGCGGGAGCACTACGCGCTGACCCTGCGCGACTGGGTGGCCAACCTGGAGGCCCACTGGCCGCAGGCCGTCTCCCTGGTCGGCCGCGGGCGCGCCCGGGTCTGGCGCCTGTACATGGCCGCCTCCGCCCTCGCCTTCGAGCAGAACCGCATCGGGATCAACCAGGTGCTCGCCGTCCGCCCCGGCCCCGACGGCGCCAGCGGGCTGCCCGCCACCCGTGAGCAGTGGCTCTCCGGAGCGGCTGAGCTGGGCCGCTCGGCGGACCGCGCCGATACGGATTTGGGAGATCGGCCGTCGGTCCGCTAATCTTTCAGTGCGGCAAGGGGCTATAGCTCAGACGGTTAGAGCGCTTCCCTGATAAGGAAGAGGCCACAGGTTCAAGTCCTGTTAGCCCCACCGAAGTTGAAGGGCCCGACCACATGGTGGTCGGGCCCTTCGACGTTGTGGTCGTAACCCCGCTGGCTCCCCGCTCGTTGGACCGGATGCGCAGAGGCAACATGGGGTTGGGCGACACGAAGCCGTTGTGAAGTCGGGGATAGCCGGGCGTCAGTACCGGTCATGGGATCTGTGGACGTAGCGCGACCTCTGCTCCGGCCGGCGGAAGTCCGGTCCCGTACGCCTGGGGATACAGGGCGGTCCATCGAGATCACTCAACCCGTGTGAGGCATCCCCATGTCCATGGAAGCCGTCATCCTCGAGTCGCGGAGCTTCCGCCGCCAGTTGTGCGGCCGCACCGACGCGCTCGACAAGGTCAAGGCGCTCACCCTCCTCCCGGACGGTGTGCACGTCACCACGAAGATGGTCGCCGACTACTTCGAGGTGCCCGAGAAGACCGTCAAGAAGGTAACGGAACGTCACCGCACCGAGTTGGCCGCCAACGGCATGGCCGTGCTGCGCGGCTCTGACCTGGAAACTTTTAAGGGCGACAGCCTGTCGCCCTTTCCCGGAAGTTATCCACAGGCTCGGTGTGCACTCACCGTGTTCACCCGGCGGGCGGTGTTGAACGTCGCGATGCTCCTGCGCGACAGCGACGTCGCGCGCCGGGTGCGGGAGCACATGCTCGACGTCGTCGAGGCCGGCCCCGTCCGGGCGCGGCCGTGGAGGCACTGGAGCCGGCTCCGCTGGGACGAGTACGAGACGGTCAGCCGCGACCCCGCCGCCGAGGCGTGGCGGCGGAAGATCGACGGGCTCGACCCGTTCGAGGTGCCCGACGAGGACCGCCTCGGCTCCGTTGAGCGGCGGATCGACGCGCAGGGTGCGGTGATCACCGCGCTCGGCGAGCGGGTCGGCCGGCTGGGCGAGGAGCTGCGGGTGGTCCGCGGCGAGTTGGTGCGGTCGCGGATCCGCCGCCGCCCGTAGCGGTCGACGTTAAGAGGGACAGCCTGTCCCTCTTTCCCGGGTCCGGAGTGACAGGAGTTCACGCCGGACCCGGGAGTTGTCCACAGGGTGGGAACGTGCCTGGGGACACGGTCGTTGAACCCTGTGGACACGGGTGTGGCGGTGGTGCTTCGGCCGACGTCAAACCCTGGTTCGGATCGGCCGGTTGGACGCAGTGGTGGCCGCCCTGGAAAGGGTTACCGGTGTGTATCATCGGCCGCAGGGCGGTCTGTAGCCTGACCGCTGGTTCGTGCTCGCACATCCCCGAATGCAAGAAGGACGAGGTCCCCGCGGTGAAGAAGCTTCTCCTGGTCGCCCTGGTCGCCCTCGGCGGCTTCTTTGTCTACCGTCAGGTCCAGGCCGACAAGGCCGAGCAGGACCTGTGGACCGAGGCCACCGACCCGGTCCCGGCCGGCCGCTGAGGTCACTGACGATCTTCCGCGACCCGGCTCCGGCCACCGGCCGGGGTCGGGCGCGATCGCCGTCCGTCGGACGTGCCAACCCGCTCCGGGTTTTCGCCGGGAGCGGGTACTCTAGTGTCCGGTGCATGGCACTCGGGGCTTTAGCTCAGTTGGTAGAGCGCTGTCTTTGCATGGCAGATGTCAGGAGTTCGAATCTCCTAAGCTCCACAGCACCGCAGGTGGGCCGATCCGTTTCGACGGATCGGCCCACCTGCGTTTGTGCGTGCGGCGGCCCGGTTCAGTGCGGCTTGCGCGGGTCGTGCGGCTTGGGCCGGTCGTCCGAGGCGTGCTTGGTGCCGGACGGCGGGCCGGGCTTGGGGTCGCCCGCGCCGTTGTCCTCGGCGGGGGTGGAGGTCGAGGTGCCGTCGGCCGGGTCCCGCGGGGCGGAGCCGTTCATCACGGTGTCGCCGACGGGTGCTCCGCTCGCGCTGCCGGCCGGGGCCGAGCCGGGGACCGTGCCGGAACCGGAGGCGTGCGCGCCGGTGCTGTGGCCGGTGCTGTTGCCGGCGCCGCCGGCCGGGGTGGCGGTGGGGTCGGCCGGCGGTTCGACCAGCCATTCCGGGTTGCTCTGCTTGCGGTACCACTGCCAGGCGATCACGCCGGTGCCGATCGCGATGGTGCCCGCGACGGCGAGGCCGGTGGTCCAGCCGCTGCGGTTCTCCTTCTTGATGTTCTTGGCGGCGAGTTCGCTGATCTCGGCCGCGCTGACGTGCCCCTGCAGGGCGGTCAGGGCGGCGGCGCCCCGGGCCTGGGCCTCCTGGGCGTACGGGGAGACCGAGTCGACGGCGCCCTGGTAGGCGTCGGTGACCTTGGGGACCAGGCCGGCCCGGGCTGCTCCGGCCGCCTGGGCGGCGGAGAGCTTGGCGGCCAGTGCCGCCTCCTGGGCGCGGTGGACGGCCTTGAGCGTGGCCTTCTGGGCCTCGGGGGAGAGGCTGAAGAAGGCGTGCTCCAGGCGTGGGGCGAGGTGCTTCACGTACTGCGTCCGGGCGCTGTGGGCGGCGTGTGCGGCGCCGGTACGGGCCTGGGCGCCGGCGGCGGCGGCCTTCGGGCCGAGCGCCTCCAGCTTGGGCCCGAGCAGCTGGCGGGCCTCGTCGGCGTAGTGCACGGCGGCGTCCCTGGCTCCCGCGGCGTAGGGCGCGAGGGCGTCCATGGTGCGGCCTGCAGTGTCTCGCGCTGTCTCCGTACGGGTCACGGGCTTCTCCTTCTCGGCTTCTCGGCGCATGTCCGGCGGCTGTCCGCTATGCACATTTCCACCTGATTGGAGATCATGCACCCCGTTTCGTCCTCGGGCACGTCAGGCTGCGCCGTCTGCGGGGGGTCGCGGGCCGATTTCCGGCGCCGCGGCGACCGCCAGGCGGGGCCGCGGCGACCGCCCGGCCGACGGCGTGGTGACCGGCCGGTGGAGAGATCGCCCGCGGCCGGGTCCGCGGCAGTAGCCTGGACGGTCGCGGCGGTACCCCGGAGGCGGTGGGGTCGCCGGGATCGGTCAGGAGGAGGGACGGCGGGATGCATCCGGAAGAGCCGGTACGGCCCCCGGTCGAGGGCGGCCACGCGTTGCCCGGTTGCTACCGGCACCCGGAGCGGGAGACCGGGGTGGGCTGTGTCCGCTGCGGCCGGCCGATCTGCCCGCAGTGCATGGTGAGCGCCTCGGTGGGCTTCCAGTGCCCGGAGTGCGTGCAGGACGCCGCCCAGCACCGTTCCCGTCCCACCGGGCGCTTCGGCGGGCTGCCGGCCGGTGACGGCGCGGTGGTCACCAAGGTGCTGATCGGCCTGAACGTGCTGGTCTTCCTGCTGACCGAGTACCTGGACCCGGCCTGGAAGATGCGGCTGGGCCTGTTCAGCTACGTGCCGGTGCCGGGGGTGCGGCTCGGGGTCGCCGGTGGGCCGGAGGACTGGTACCGGCTGCTGACCGCGATGTTCGTGCACGCCAGTGTGGTGCACATCGCGATGAACATGGTCTCGCTGTGGGTGCTCGGCCCGCAGTTGGAGCGGGTGCTGGGCCGGGTGCGCTTCCTGGCGCTGTACCTGGTCTCCGGCCTGGTCGGCAACGGGCTGGCGTACCTGGTCTCCGGGTCGGCGCTGTACTCGGTGGGCGCCTCCGGGGCGATCTTCGGGCTGCTGGGCGCCACGGTGGTGCTGTTCCGGCTGAACCGGGTGCCGCTCGGACCGGTGGTCGCGCTGCTGGTCTTCAACCTGGTGATCACGTTCTCGGTGTCCGGGATCGACTGGCGGGCCCACATCGGCGGGCTGGTCGCCGGCGCCGTCACGGCGGTGGGGATGATGTACGCCCCACGGGCGCGCCGGGACGTGGTCCAGACGTTGACGGTGGCCGGGATGCTCGGGGTGACCGTGCTGCTCGTGCTGCTGGGGACGGCGCGCCTGAGCGGCTGAGCGGGCGGTCGGCGGCATGCTGGGCCGGGTGGTTGTCCACAGTGTGCGCGCGGCTGTGCACAGCCGGTGTGCCGGGCTCGCCGGAAAGGCCTGATCTACGCGCGTCCTGCTGCGGAATTCCTGAATTGGCGAACGCCGGTGCGGGGTATGGGTACGGCAAGTTATCCACAGGCCGGGGCGACTTTTCCCCAGTGTGGATAACTGTGTGGATAAACGTTCGGGGCGTGGCTCACCGAGCCCGCCCGCGGCAGCCCGAGAACCGCCCCGGGCAGGCCCGGAGCGGTGCGGATGAAGCGGGAAAGCGGCTCGCGCCTACTTCCACTGCGTGGAGACGCCGAAGCCCGCCGCGATGAATCCGAATCCGACCAGGATGTTCCAGTTGCCCCAGGCCTCGACCGGCCAGGCGCCACTGGTCACGTAGTAGGTGACGATCCAGACCAGGCCGACCAGGAAGAAGACCAGCATCAGCGGAGCGACCCAGCCGCGCCCGGAGCTGAGCTTCACCGCCGTTGTAGCGGTCGGCGGGGTGTAGTCGGACTTCTTGCGGAGTCGAGACTTCGGCACGAGAGGTTCTCCTGTCGATGCGCTGTGACCGCGCAGTGAGCAGCGGGACGTGGGCGGCTGTGGGGCCGGTCGGTACGGATCGTGCTCCGCACATGCCACCGGCGTCCGTTAGCGTAGTGGTTCTCCGGGTCGGAAGGAGATAAGGGTACGGTGCCGAATTCCACGATTCCCGCAGAGCCCCGCTCCGGGCGGTCCCGCGGGACCCGAATTGTCGGACGTGCCCTGACCTGCGCCGTCTTCGCGCTCGCCGGGCTGCTCTTCTACATCAGCGCGCAGACCGCCCAGGGCACCTCGCTGCGGACCGACAACTCGCTGTTGAAGCTCAGCGATGTGATCCGGCAGCGCTCGACGCAGAACCAGCAGTTGCAGGAGCAGGTGGGCGGGGAGCAGGACCGGGCGGACCGGTTGGTGCAGCAGCAGGGGCAGAGTCCGGCCGATACGGCCCGGCTGGATGCGTTGGAGGAGGCCGCGGGGCTGGATCCGCTGCGCGGGCCGGGGCTGACCGTCACGCTCAACGACGCTCCGCCGAACGCCACCGCGAAGATCCCCGGGGTGCCCGAGCCGGGCGTCAACGACCTGGTGATCCACCAGCAGGACATCCAGGCGGTGGTCAACGCGCTGTGGCGGGGTGGCGCGGAGGGGATCCAGGTGATGGACCAGCGGTTGATCGCCACCAGTGCGGTGCGGTGCGTGGGCAACACGCTGCTGCTGCAGGGCCGGGTGTACTCGCCGCCGTACGTGATCCGGGCGGTGGGGCGGACGGACGGGCTGAAGGCCGCGGTGGACGCCGATCCGACGATCCGCAACTACCTGGGTTACGTGGCCGCGTACGGGCTGGGCTGGAAGGTCCAGGAGAGCAGCGACATGGTGGTGCCCGGGTACGCGGGCTCGGTCGACCTGCGGTGGGCGTCGCCCGCGCCGGGGCAGTAGGTCGCCCGTGCGGGTCCAGTAGTCGGCAAAGTGGCCGTGAGCGGCGTCCGGCACGCAATACGCTTGTGCGGACCGAATCACCGAGGAGCTCCATGTACACCTGGATCTGGCGGCATCTGCCGGGGAACACGCTGGTGCGGTCCCTGATCGCCCTGCTGCTGGTCCTCGGGGTGGTCTATGTCCTGTTCCAGTACGTCTTCCCGTGGGCCGAGCCGCTGCTGCCCTTCAGTGACGTGACGGTGGACGAGGGCGGCGCCGGCTGAGCCGGGTCGCTCCCCTTTCCCCTCTTCCCGATCCCGCACCCAGGAGTAGCAGGATGACCTCGGACGGCCGGCCGCCCCGGATCCTCGTGGTGGACAACTACGACAGCTTCGTCTTCAACCTCGTGCAGTACCTGTACCAGTTGGGTGCGACCTGCGAGGTGGTGCGCAACGACGAGGTGACGGTGGAGCACGCGGTGCGCCGCCGGGAGGCGGACGGCCCGGGGTTCGACGGGGTGCTGCTCTCGCCCGGTCCGGGTACGCCGGAGGAGGCCGGGGTGTGCGTGGAGATGGTGCACCACTGCGCGTCGGTGGGGCTGCCGGTGTTCGGTGTCTGTCTGGGGCTGCAGTCGATCGCGGTGGCGTACGGGGCGGTGGTGGACCGGGCGCCGGAGCTGCTGCACGGCAAGACCTCGCTGGTCGAGCACGAGGACGGCGGTGTGTTCGAGGGTCTGCCGTCGCCGATGACGGCGACCCGGTACCACTCGCTGGCGGTCGAGGCGGCGACGGTGCCGGACGAACTGGTGGTGACCGCCCGGACGGCCGAGAGCGGTGTGATCATGGGTCTGCGCCACCGGGACCTGCTGGTGGAGGGTGTGCAGTTCCACCCGGAGTCGGTGCTGACCGAGGGCGGGCACCGGATGCTGGCCAACTGGCTGGCCGAGTGCGGGTTCCCGGAGGCGGTCGGCCGGTCGGCCGGTCTGGCCCCGGTGATCGGCCGGGGGTGATCGGGTGACGGCGGTACGCCCGGAGGGGGGCGCGAGGGGTGGCACCGACCCGGAGGAGTGGGGGGTGTACGAGCCCGTGGAGCAGACGCTGCAGTTGAGGCTGCCGGCCGCCGGGTCGGGTCCTGAGGGCTTTGAGGGTCCTGAGGGTCCTGGGGGTGCGGAGGATCCGGCGGTGGCCGGGGCGGGCGAGGAGTCGGCCGGTGGCCGGTCCGGGCGCCGCCAGGAGCGGGGCAGGGCGGCGCTGGGGGCGGGTTCCGGGCGCCGGCGGGCGGCCGGGCGGTCCTCGGGGCCGCGGGTGCGCCCGAAGGAGCGCAGGCGGGTCGTGGTGGCCCGGATGTTCGGCGAGCTGTTCATCACGCTGGGCGTGGTGATGCTGCTGTTCGTCTCGTACCAGCTGTGGTGGACCAATGTGCAGGCGGACGCGTCGGCGGATGCCGCGGGGAGCCGGCTGGAGCAGCAGTGGGCGACGCAGCAGCCGGTGCCGCCGGGTGGGACGGCGCCGAAGCCGGCCGGGGCGTTCGAGCCGGGTCAGGGCTTCGCGATCCTGCACATCCCCAAGCTGGACCTGAAGTACCCGATCGCCGAGGGCACGGGGAAGCAGCAGGTGCTCGACAAGGGCCTGGTGGGGCACTACACCGGTACGGCGATGCCGTCCGACGCCGCGGGCAACTTCGCGATCGCGGCGCACCGTACGACGCACGGTCAGCCGTTCCGAAAGATCGGCCAGTTGGTGCCGGGGGACAAGATCGTGGTGGAGACCGCGACGACGTTCTACACGTACGAGGTGGCGGGTGGGATTCCGGAGACGCCGCCGACCAATGTCGGGGTGATCCAGCCGGTGCCGAAGGGGTCGCCCTTCACCCAGCCGGGTCGGTACATCACGTTGACGACGTGTACGCCGGAGTTCAGTGCGCGGGGTCGTCTGATCCAGTTCGGCAAGCTGGTGGGGGAGCAGCCGCGGAGCCAGGGCGAGCCGGAGGCGCTGTCAGGCCGTCAGTGACGTCGTCCTGACGGCCCGACCGGCCCGGCTGCCAGGCGGCGGCCGGCCGACCGGGGCCCGTGGTGAACGGTTGTTCGCGAGCTGTGGATAACTTCTGGCACCGGGTGCCGCGTCGGGGTGTCGGTCAGCGGTGCTGACCGGGCGTTAGCCCGTTCGGGCGAGGCCGGCCCGCCCTGGGGATAACCCTGTGTACAACGCCCATCGCCCGTCACCGTCGGCCGGGAAGCCCGGAGGGGCCGCACCGTGCGGTGCGGCCCCTCCGGGGTGTGGTTCGGGGTGTCGGCCCTACGGCGTGGGCTTGTCGCCCGCCTTGGTCCAGAGCCGGACCACGGAGCCGGGGTCGACCTGGGTGCCGGACTGCGGGTCGCTCTGGATGACGACGGCGTTCTCGTCCTGCGGGCCGAGGATGACCTGCGGGGTGAGGCCGAGCTGCTTGAGCGAGTCGTAGGCCTGCTTGTAGGTCTTGCCCTGGAGGATCGGCACGTTCACCTTGTCGGCCTGCTTGCCGACCGTGATGGTGACCGGGGTGCCCTTCTTGACCTGGCCGGACTTCGGGTTCTGGTCGATGACCTGGCCGATCTTGGTCGGGTCGCTGACGGCCTGGGTCTTGACCTGGACGTTCATGCCGAGGTCGGACAGGGCCTGGGTCGCGGCGTCCTGCTGCTGGCCGACGGTGGAGACCAGGGCGACCTTCTGCTGGCCGGAGGAGACCACCAGGGCGATGGTGCCGCCCGCGGCGGCCTTGCCGGTCGGGGTCTGCGAGATGACCTTGTCCTGGTCGATCTTGTCGTCGTTCTGGTAGGTCGTGGTGACCTGGAAGCCCAGCTTCTGCAGGGCTGCGGTCGCCGCGTCCTTGGTCTGGCCGGTGACGTCCGGGACCGGGGTCTCGGCCGGGCCGGAGGACAGGTGCACCTTGATCACCGTGGTGGGGGAGATCGAGCTGCCGGCAACCGGCTCCTGGGTGCAGACGGTGTCCTTGGCGATCTTCGTGTCCGGGCAGGCGACCGGGTCGGCCGCCTGGACGGTCAGCGAGCCGTTCTGCGCCTTGGCGGCGCTCTGCGCGTCGGCCAGGGACTTGCCGACCAGGTTGGGCGAGGTGGTCTTCCCGCCGGTGGCGTCGCCGCTCTTCACCATCGCCTGGACCACGAAGAAGGCGCCGACCAGGACCAGCACCGCCGCCACGGCGAGGACGATCCAGGAGGTGTTCTTCTTCGGCGGCTCCTCGCGGCGGCGTCCGCCGCCGCCCCGGCCGTCGTCGTAGCCGTCGCCGCCGGAGCCGTAGCCGTCGTCCTGGTAGCCGTAGCCGGCCTGCTGGGCGCCGACCTGCGGGAGCATGGTGGTCGGGCCGGCCGCGCCGCCCTGCTGCGGCAGGACGTTGGTCTGGCCGTACGGGTCGTACTGGGCGTTCTGGTCGTAGCCGTAGCCCGGGGCGCCCATGCCGAAGGCGGCGGCCTGCTGGGCGGCGGCGACCGGCAGGCCGTCGAGGAAGCGCTCGATGTCGTCGCGCATCTCGTCGGCCGACTGGTAGCGGTAGTCGCGCTCCTTGGCGAGGGCCTTCAGCACGATCGCGTCGATCTCGGGGCGGACCTCGGGGTCGTACGCGGACGGCGGCTGGGCCTCCTCGCGGACGTGCTGGTAGGCCACCGCGACCGGGGAGTCGCCGACGAACGGCGGCCGCACGGTGAGCAGCTCGTACAGCAGGCAGCCGGTGGAGTAGAGGTCCGAGCGGGCGTCGACGGTCTCGCCCTTGGCCTGCTCGGGGGAGAGGTACTGGGCGGTGCCGATGACCGCGGAGGTCTGGGTCATCGTCATGCCGGCGTCGCCCATCGCGCGGGCGATGCCGAAGTCCATGACCTTGACGTTGCCCTGGCGGGTGAGCATCACGTTGGCCGGCTTGATGTCGCGGTGGACGATGCCGGCGCGGTGCGAGTACTCGAGCGCCTGGAGGATGCCGATGGTCATCTCCAGGGCGCGCTCGGGCAGCAGTCTGCGCCCGGAGTGCAGCAGCTCCCGGAGGGTGGACCCCTCGACGTACTCCATCACGATGTACGGGATGGAGATGCCGTCGATGTAGTCCTCGCCGGTGTCGTAGACGGCGACGATGGCGGGGTGGTTGAGGGAGGCCGCGGATTGCGCCTCGCGGCGGAAGCGGGCCTGGAAGGACGGGTCGCGGGCCATGTCGGCGCGGAGCGTCTTCACGGCGACCGTACGGCCGAGCCGGGTGTCATGGGCAAGGTAGACCTCGGCCATGCCGCCGCGTCCCAGGACGCCGCCGAGCTCGTACCTGCCGCCGAGGCGACGAGGCTCTTCCATATCTCCGACCCTCTCCCTCACCGGGTGGTGAGGATGTGACGTAGGTGTCCCCGCACGCTCTGTTGGACGCTGCCGGTGCCCCGCCGGTTTCGCGGTCCCGGTCCCCCGCGGCCGGGGCCGTGGGCGGCTGCGGGTACACCCGCTGCTGGCGGATACGCTACCGGGCCAACCTGACCGAGCCCGAACAGACCGCCACCTGAGACCAGACCGGTATGGACGTGGACCGTCCCATTGTGGCAATTCCGGCGGGCGCGCCAAGGGAATCGGGACGATTGTGACGTATACGACCGGGCCCCGGCCGGGTGACGGCCGGGGCCCGGAGGGGCGTGCGCGGTGGTTGACGGGGGTGCGCTACTTGCTCAGCACCGCCTGCATCACCGACTTGGCGATCGGCGCGGCCAGGCTGCCGCCGCTGATCTCGGCGCTCTCGGCGGCGCCGTCCTCGACCACCACCGCGACCGCGACCTGGGTGCCGTCGCCGCCCTTGGCGTAGGACATGAACCAGGCGAACGGCAGGCCCGAGTTGTCCTGGCCGTGCTGGGCGGTGCCGGTCTTGCCGCCGACCGTGACGCCGTCGATCTTCGCCTTCTTGCCGGTGCCGTTCTGGACCACGCTCTCCATCAGCTGCTGCAGCTTCTGGGCGGTGGCCGGCGAGACGGCCTGGCCGAGCTGGTGCTCGGTGTGGTTGGAGATGACGTCGCGGGCCGAGCGCTCCTGGGCGATCAGGTACGGCTCCATCAGCGTGCCGTTGTTGGCGATCGCCGCGGCGACCATCGCCATCTGCAGCGGGGTGGCCCGGGTGTCGTGCTGGCCGATGGAGTCCATCGCGGTGCCGGCCGGGTCGGAGGCCTTGGGGAAGGCGCTGGTCACCGGGCGGATCGGGATGTCCAGCTTGTCGTTGTTGAAGCCGAACTTCTCCGCCTGGGCGCGCATCTTGTCCTTGCCCAGCTCGGCGCCGATCTTGCCGTAGACGGTGTTGCAGGAGTAGTCCATGGCGACCTTGAGCGTGGCGTTCTCGCACGGCTCGTCGTCGCTGGCGTTCTTCAGCGGGGTCTTGGTGCCCGGCAGCACGTACGGGTTCGGGGTGTCGGTCCTGTCGTCGATCGACTGGAACTTGCCGTTCTCGAACGCCGCCGCCGCGGTGACCAGCTTGAAGGTCGAGCCGGGCGGGTAGGTCTCGCGCAGCGCCCGGTTGAGCATCGGCTTGTTCGGGTCGGCGTTGAGGTCGGTCCAGGCCTTGACGTCGGTGTCCGCGCCGCCGGAGAAGGTGCCCGGGTCGTAGGACGGCGTGGAGACCAGCGCCAGGATCGCGCCGGTGCGCGGGTCGATCGCGACCGCGGCGCCCTTCTTGTTGCCCAGGCCGTCGAAGGCGGCCTTCTGCGCCTTGGCGTTGATCGTGGTGACCACGTCGCCGCCCTGCTTGGGCTTGCCGGTCAGCATGTCCAGGGTGTTGCGGAAGAACAGCCGGGAGTCGGTGCCGGACAGGATGCCGTCCTCCAGCGACTCCAGCTGGCTGGAGCCGAAGGACTGCGAGGAGTAGCCGGTGACCGGGGCGTACAGCGCGCCGTCGTTCCAGGAGCGCTTGTACTTGAAGCGCAGGCCGTTGACGAAGTCGGAGCTGGTGACCGGCTGGCCGCCGACGATGATGTTGCCGCGCGGGTAGGCGTAGCGGTCGTAGCGGTTGCGGTCGTTGTGCGTGTTGCTCGCCCAGGCGGCGGCCTGGACGCCCTGCACCCAGTTGACGCGCACCATCAGGGCCAGGATCAGCACCAGGCAGAAGATCGAGACTCGGCGGATGGGCTTGTTCACGAGACGGGTCCCCTGGTCGGTTCCGGGATGGCGGCGGCCGGCTCGGCGGCGGGACGGCGGGCGATGTCGCTGATCTTGAGCAGCAGGGCGATCAGTGCCCAGTTGGCGACCAGTGAGGAGCCGCCCTGGGCGAGGAAGGGCATCGTCATGCCGGTCAGCGGGATCAGGCCGGTGACTCCGCCGGCGACCACGAAGACCTGCAGCGCGAAGGCCGAGGTCAGGCCGGTGGCGAGGAGCTTGCCGAAGGCGTCGCGGGCGGCCAGGGCGGTGCGCAGGCCGCGCTGGACGATCAGTGCGTAGATCATGAAGACCGCCATCAGGCCGGTCAGGCCGAGCTCCTCGCCGAAGGAGCCGAGGATGAAGTCGCTCTTGGCGGCGAACTGGATCAGCCAGGAGCGGCCCTGGCCGAGGCCGGTGCCGGTGGTGCCGCCGGAGCCCAGCGCCATCAGGGTCTGGCCGATCTGCTCGCTGGAGTTGGCGGGCGGGTGCGGCGCGAAGGCGGCCATCGGGTCGAGCCAGGCGTTGATGCGGGTCTTGACGTGCGGCTCCATGGTGGCGACCACGGCGGCGCCGCCGACCGACATCACCAGGCCGAAGACGATCCAGCTGGTCCGCTCGGTGGCGACGTAGAGCATCACCACGAACAGGCCGAAGAACAGGAACGAGGTGCCGAGGTCGGTCTCGAAGACGAGGATCAGGATCGACAGCAGCCAGACCATCAGGATCGGGCCCAGGTCGCGTCCGCGGGGGAGCATCAGGCCCATGAAGCGGCGGCTGGCCAGGGCCAGGGCGTCCTTCTTCACCATCAGGAAGCCGGCGAAGAAGATCGTCAGGATGATCTTGGCGAACTCGCCGGGCTGGATCGAGAAGGACCCGAAGCGGATCCAGATCTTGGCGCCGAAGTCCTCCTGCCGGGAGGGGAAGAAGGCCGGCGCCGCCAGCAGCACCAGCGCCACCACCATCGAGATGTAGGTGTACCGCTGGAGGATCCGGTGGTCCTTGAGCAGCAGCACCACGCCGATGAACACGGCGACGCCCAGGCCCGACCACATCAGCTGGTTGGGGGCGGCCGCGAAGTTGTTGCGCAGCAGCTTGCCGGCCTTGTCCAGCCGCCAGATCATCACCAGGCCGAGCCCGTTGAGCAGGGTGGCCAGCGGCAGCAGCAGCGGGTCGGCGTACGGCGCGAAGCGGCGGACCGCCAGGTGGGCGATCAGCGCGAGCGCGGCCATGCCGATGCCGTAGCCGAGCATGCCGGCGGGCAGGCTGCCGTCCATGGCGAGGCCGACGTTGGCGTACGCCAGGATCGGTACGAGGACGGCGAACCCCAGCATCACCAGCTCGGTGTTGCGGCGGTTGGGTGCCGCGGCCGGGGTGATGGTGGTGTTCGGTCGCCGGTTGGCGGCGTTGGTCTCTGGGCTCAGGTCAAAGGTGCTCACGGGTAGGCCGCTCCCCGACGGCTGGTGCGGTACGGCCTACTGGCCCGGGCAGGCGGCGGCCATCTGCTGCTCCTGCTCGGTGAGAGGCGGTGCGGTGGCGGGAGTGCCGGTGGAGGCCGAGGAGGCCTCCTTGGCGGCGGCGACCTTCTTGCAGACGGTCGCCTGGTCGCCGAGCTTGCGGACCTGGTCCTTGGCGTCCTCCAGGCTCTTGGCCTGGATGGTGTTGGTCACCTGGGTGCGCTGGAAGGTCGGCAGGAACTTCAGCTCCACGTCGCCGTGCTTCTCGTACACCGAGGAGAGGCCGAAGCCGGCCAGGTTCTGGTTGACGCCCTGGTAGACGGCGACGGTGTCGCCGTCGGCGCCGACGTAGTACTGGTCCTGGGTCCACTGCCAGCCGAACCAGCCGGCGCCGCCGAGCAGGCCGAGGACGACCAGCGCGGAGAGCGTGATCTTGAGGCCGCGGCGGCGCTTGCGCCGGCTCGGCCGCTCCTCGTAGTCGTCGTAGTCGGCGTGGCCGTAGGGCTCCGCGTCACCGAAGGACTCGGGCTGGCCGAAGGAGCCCGCCGGGCCCTCCTCGTAGCCCTGGGCCGGGCCGAAGCCGGGGGCGGCGCCGTAGCCGGCGGACGGGTCGCCGTAGCCGCCCGCCTGGTCGCCGTACGCGTCCCCGTGGGCCTGCGGGTAGCCCGCGGCCGGGCCGAAGGCGCCCTGCGGCGCCTGCGGGCGGCCGAGGCCGGCGGCGCGGCCCGCCGGGGTGTCGAGCACGCTCGGGTCGGCCAGCGGGTGCGGCTGGGCGTCGGCGACCGCGCCGACCACCACCGGGATGTCCGCCAGCTGCCCGCTGAGGGTGTCGGTGGCGCCGACGTCGATCACGTCGGCGACGATGCAGGTGATGTTGTCCGGGCCGCCGCCGCGCAGGGCGAGCTGGATCAGCTCCTGGACGGTCTGCTGCGGGGCGTAGTAGCTCCCGAGCGTCTCCTCCAGGGTCTGGTGGCTGACCGGGCCGGACAGGCCGTCGGAGCAGATCAGGTAGCGGTCGCCGGCCCGGACCTCGCGGATCGACAGGTCGGGCTCGACCTGGCCGCGGCCGTCCAGGGCACGCATCAGCAGCGAGCGCTGGGGGTGGGTCTCGGCCTCCTCGGGCGTGATCCGGCCCTCGTCGACCAGCCGCTGCACCCAGGTGTGGTCCTGGGTGATCTGCACCAGCGAGCCGTCGCGCAGCAGGTAGGCGCGGGAGTCGCCGATGTGGACCATGCCCATCCGCTGGCCGGTCCACAGCATCGCGGTGAGGGTGCAGCCCATGCCCTCCAGCTGCGGGTCCTCCTCGACCATCTGCCGCAGCCGGTCGTTGGCGGTCTGCACCGCGTCGTTCAGCAGGGTGAGCAGGTCGGCCCCGGGGATGTCCTCGTCCAGGCGGACGATCGAGCCGAGGACCTCCGAGGAGGCCACCTCGCCGGCCGCCGCGCCGCCCATGCCGTCGGCGACGGCCAGCAGCCGGGGACCGGCGTAGCCGGAGTCCTCGTTCCCCTCCCGGATCAGGCCCTTGTGCGAGCCGGCGGCGAAGCGCAGCACGAGAGTCATGCGGTCCGGACCCTCCTCTGGGTGGACGGGGTGCTGGTCCTCATGTGCTGACTACTTCCGTAGCTCGATGACGGTCCTGCCGATGCGGAGCGGCACGCCGACCTGGAACGGTGTCGGGGCGGTGAGCCGCTGACGGTCCAGATAGGTGCCGTTGGTGGAGCCTAGATCCTCGACCGTCCACTGCCCAGTCTGGTCGGGGTAGATCCTGGCATGCCGGGAGGACGCGTAGTCGTCGTCGAGCACGATGGTGGAGTCGTGCGCCCGGCCCAGCGTGATGGTCTGGCCCTGGAGGGCGACGGTGGTGCCCTGCAGCGAACCCGCCACCACCACGAGGTGGGTCGGGGCGCCGCGGCGGGGCCGCGGCTGCTGCTGGGTGGCGGCCTGCTGGCTCTGCGGCGCCCGGCCGGCCGGGGCCTGGGCGGCCGCCGGCCGCCGCGCCCCGCGCGGGTTCACCTTGGTGCCGAACAGGTCGCTGCGGATCACCTGCACCGCGACGATGACGAACAGCCACAGCACGGCGAGGAAACCCAGCCGCATGACCGTCAGGGTCAGATCTGACATAGGGGGCCGCTCTACCCTTCGACCTGTCGGTAGACGATGGTGGTGGACCCGATGACGATTCGGGAGCCGTCGCGGAGCGTAGCGCGCTGGGTGTGCTGTCCGTCCACCACGATGCCGTTGGTGGACCCCAGGTCGAGCACCATCGCGGGTGTTCCGGGGCGGATCTCGGCGTGCTTGCGGGACACCCCGGGGTCGTCGATACGGATGTCCGCCTCGGTGGAGCGGCCCAGCACCACGGCGCTGCCGGTGATCTGGTGCCGGGCACCGTTCACCTCGACCCAGCGGCGGGTGTTGGTGCCGCTGTGCCCGGCGCCCGGGAAGGGCCGCACGTTCCCGCCGGCCGACGGCGGGGCCGGCGGCATCGCGGGGGGCGCGGTCGGCGGGGGCGGCGCACCGTACGGGGCCGCGCCGGGCTGCTGCCACGGTGCGCCGGGTGCGGGCGGGGTGGGCTGGCGTCCGTAGCCGGGCGGGGCGGCCGGGGGTGCGGGCGGGGCCGGCACCTCCTCGGAGGCGAGGGTGCGGCTGCGCACCCGGTACAGGCCGGTGTCCAGGTCGTCGGCCTTGTCCAGGGTGACGTTCAGCGGCCCCATGAAGGTGTAGCGCTGGGCCTCGGCGTACTCGCGCACCATGCCGGCCAGCTCGGCGCCCAGCTGGCCCGCGTACGGGCTGAGGCGCTCGTGGTCGTGCGGGCTGAGCTCGACGATGAAGTCGTTCGGGACGACCGTGCGGTCGCGGTTCCAGATGGTGGCGTTGTTGTCGCACTCGCGCTGCAGCGCGCCCGCGATCTCCACCGGCTGGACCTCGGACTTGAACACCTTGGCGAAGGTGCCGTTGACGAGACCCTCGAGTCGCTGCTCGAACTTCTTCAGGACTCCCACGGGGCACCCCCTTCCAGGGCGTCGTCCGGGCCGGCGTCGGGCCGGCTCGATAGCGGTACTTCCGTACTGATCGTATCCACGCCCGGGCCATCCGTACGGTTCCCCTGGCCACGTCGCGCCCGTGAGGGCTACCCGCCCCGGCGCCCGCTCACTCGTTCGCCTCCCTCCGCTTGCGGGTCCGCGGGGAATGGATTCGGAGGTACCCCGCAGGTCGTGCTAATGTTTTCCATGTCGGAAGGGGCGCCCGAGAGGGAGCCGAACGGAAGACCCCAAGAGATGCGGTAAGCTTCTCGGCAGGTCGGAAGAGCGGCAAGCATCTGAAGACAACACCCATGCGCGGGTGGCGGAATAGGCAGACGCGCTGGATTCAGGTTCCAGTGCCCGAAAGGGCGTGGGGGTTCAACTCCCCCCTCGCGCACAGCGAAGGCCCCGCAGATCTCAGGATCTGCGGGGCCTTTCCCGTTCTCCCGGGATGTGACGGAGAAGACAGTGGGCCCGGCCGGTCGGCCGGGCCCACTGGTTCAGTACGAGCCGATCCGGAAGTCGCGGAACTCCAGATCGGTGTTGTCGCCCCGCAGACCCACGCCGCCGGGTGCGGTGAGGCGTTCGGGGTCGTCGTCGACGGTTTCCAGGACGGTGGCGCCGTCGACGGTGAGGGTCAGGTGGACCCGGCCGTCGGGCATGGTGCGGGCGCTCGCTCCGACCTCGTGCCACTCGCCGTAGGGGAAGGAGTGTTTGCCCTCGGCGAGCGTCCGGTAGTCGCCCTGGTCGGACGTGTCGGCGTCCGGCCCCGGGGTCTTGCGCTTGATCTCCACGTGCCCGTCGCGGCGCCGGAAGCTGAGCGCGTACAGCTGCTGCGGGCTCCGGTAGCGCAGCCACAGGTGCGCGCCGTCCCAGTCCTGGGACGGGGTGCGGCCGGTGGTGCCGGGCGCCTGCAGGCGGACCCGGGCGGTGACCTGGCAGTCGCCGAAGTCCCGGCGGCGGGTGACCAGGCGGAAGACGGACGAGCCGGTGTGCCGGTCCGAGGCGGGGCCGGGGGAATCGCCGTCGGGGGCGCCGGTCCAGCCGGCGCCGTCCCTGGCGAACAGCGAACCGCTGGTGGCCACCCAGTCCTGGCTGACGCGGGCGTCCGCGGCCTGCTGGTTGCGGAAGGCGTACTCGTTGGTGACCAGGCCGTCCGGGCCGAGGGCCGGGCGGAACGGGGCCGGGCCGGCGTCCGGCGCCGGCCACAGCTCCCAGGCCGCGGCCGCCGCGGCCAGCGCCGCGACGGAGCCGCCGAGCAGGAGGGCCCGTCGGCCGAGCAGCGGACGATGGTCGTTCGGGTCGTGGTCGGTCACCGGGCCATGATCGCCCACCGTCTCCGGGCCCGTCATCGGATCACGGTCGCTCACTTGACCGCCGCCTCGTACACCTTGAGGTTGCGCACGGTCGGCCAGGCGTTCCTGGTGACGTCCCGGTAGGCCGAGAACGCCACGCCGCCGGTGCCGCCGGCGTCGCCCTTGGCCGGGACGGCGAAGTTCACCGTGCCGTCCACGGTGATCCAGGTCGTCTCCGAGCCGACCGTGATCTCCACGTCGTGGTGGTCGGCGTCGGCCAGCGCCCTGGACGCCACCAGCCTGCGGTTGTCGGCGCTGCCGGAGAG
This sequence comes from Kitasatospora cinereorecta, assembly GCF_024172095.1. GTDB lineage: Bacteria > Actinomycetota > Actinomycetes > Streptomycetales > Streptomycetaceae > Kitasatospora > Kitasatospora cinereorecta. The sequence goes on from NZ_JAMZDX010000006.1 coordinate 547,283, forward strand.
CACCTTGACGCCGCGGCGGCTGACCTCGACGCTTACCGCGCCGGGGCTGCCGACCCGGGCCCACAGCGCGGCGGAGACCCCCGGCGTGTTCAGCCGGCGGACGGTGCCGCGGACCGTGTACCGGGTCCAGCCGGCGGTGCGCTCCTGCTCGAAGGCCGCGTAGTCGGACAGCGCGAGCCCGGTCGGGGCCAGTCCGTCGCCGCCCACGTGCATGCTCGACGGCACGCCGGGTGCGGTGGCCCAGCTGGCGCCGGGGTCGAGCAGCACGGCCTTGGCCACGCTCAGGGTGCTGGCGGCGGAGGTCGCCGCGCCGGGCGGGACCTGGGCCACCTTGAGTGCCGTGAACCTGGGCCACGGCGTCTTGTCGGAGCCGTTGCGCACCGACAGGGAGATGCCGCCGGTGGCGTTGCCGCCGGTCGCGGTGGTGGTGGTGCTCAGCTCGGTGCGGCCGTCGACAAGGACCTTGACCAGGTTTCCGCTGACCGTTACGTCGATCTGGTGGGTGGCGGCGGCGACCAGCGGCTTGGCGGAGATCTGCTCGCGCTTGTCGCCGCTGCCGCGCAGCAGGGTGACCGTGGAGCGGCTGAGGCCGACCGTGATCGGGTCCGCGCTGTCGTTGCGGGTGGTGAGGTTCACGTTGTTGCCGCCGTCGGCCAGGTCGGAGACGGTGGCGGTGACGGTGTAGTCGGTCCAGTCGACGGAGGCCATCGGCAGGTAGTCCGCGGCGGCGTACCCGCTGGTGCCCGGGTAGGGGCCGGCGCCGGTGAGCACGCCGATGTCCTTGGCGTTGCTGCCGTCGGTGCGCACCCAGGAGGCGGGCTCCTGGAGCGGGGCGTCCGCGACGGGCGGGACCAGCGTCCACTGCCTGACCTGGGTCAGCAGCTGGTCGGCGGTGGTGTCCTGGAAGACCTCCAGCCGCTGGACCTGCCGTGCGGCGGCTGCCCGGCGCCCGGCGGGCAGCGGGCGGTGGGTGAGGTCGGTGAGGGTGGCGACGAAGGTCCGTTCCAGAACGCCCTGCAGCGAGGGGCCGGGGATCGGCAGGTTGATCCGCTCGCTCATCTCCGAGAACGGGTAGGCGAACAGCTGCGGGCGGGGGAGGCCGTGGTCGGCGAAGTCGGTGAGGCTCTGCGCGATGTCGCCGTCGAGGCGGGCCTGGTACTCCTCCACGTTCTCCACCCGCTGCTTGGCGGGCAGCCACAGCCGGTTGGACAGCGCCGAGGCCTGGGTGCCGTCCGCGTCGACCTGACCGCGCTGGTGCAGGTCGTGGGTGTGGTCCTGGAAGTCCCAGCGGCCGGAGGCGGCCATCCGGGAGATCTCGGCCCAGGAGAGGTAGTACGGGCGGTTGTGGTCGACCTTGCCGGTGATCAGGTAGGACGCGGCGTGCATGTGGTGCTTGGCCAGGATGCGGTCGCCGTAGACCCACAGGCCGTTGGTGCCGTCGTCGAAGGTGATGTAGACCGAGCGCGGCGGCGCCGGCCCGCCCCTCAGGTAGTCGACGAACTCGTCGGTGGTCAGCGTCCGGTAGCCGGCCGCCTCCAGGGCCGCCAGCTGCTCGTCGAAGCGCTGCGGGGTGACCACGTACTGGCTGGGGTTGGTCGGACTGATGTCGTGGTAGGTCAGCACGACCGGCGGGGCGGCCTCGGGCAGCTTCTCGGCGCCGCTGTGCCAGGAGGCCTGGAGCGCCCGGTCGAGGTGGGTGGGGGCGGGCGCGCCCTGCGGGGTGACGTCGCGGCGGAAGACGTAGTACTGCCAGCCGGCGTAGAACGGCAGGGCGAGGACGGACAGTGCCACGGCCACCAGCGTCAGCCGGGCGATCCAGTGCAGGACTCCGCGCCGGCCGCCCGCGCGCCGGGCGTCGGGAGTTGCGTTCACAGCAGACTTCCTCGGGAGAGCACGACGGCGTAGACGCCGACGACGACGGCGGCGGACAGGACGGCGGCGGTGAACCGCCCCACGGCACGCAGGATTCTCATGTCGCGCTCCTCGACCAGACGCCGCGTCGGATGGTGGCCAGCGAGTACGGCAGCAGCCAGGCGAGGACCACCGAGGAGAGCAGGCTCATCACCGGGCGGTAGCGCCAGCGGGTGTCGCCGGGGTTGTCGACCTTGAAGGCCAGGCCCCAGACCAGGCCCTTGAGGACGACGCCGCACAGGTACAGCAGGGTCAGGAAGGCGGCGCCGTGCAGCGGCGCCCAGAGCAGGTGGCGGAAGGCCATGAACGGCGCCGACACCACCCACAGCGCGTGCCCGTAGTAGAGCGCGGCCGGGCCGAGGCCGCGGCGCCACATGAAGGTGCCGGTGAAGCACATGTTCCGGATGAAGCTCTTCTTCCACCGGATCTGCTGCTTCATGAACGGCCGGAACCGGGCCGGGACGTTGGTCCACACCCGGGCGGACTGGACGTAGCCGATCCGCCACGTGCGCTCCGGGAAGTCCTCGGCGGTGACGAACGGCGAGTCGGCGTACTGCCGCTTGAGGCCCTGGCCCTTCCACTTCTGGCCGAGCACGTAGCCGGTGAGCTGCCGGTCGGTGGCGAAGCGGAACGGGGCACCGAGGAAGCGGTCGCCGGCCCAGGCGGGCAGGTAGTTGTAGATCGCGTCGCGGCGGAAGACGGCGAGCGGCCCGGAGACGCAAGCGACCGAGCCGAAGACCGCCTCGGCGGCCTTGGCGACCCGGAACTGGCCCTCGTACCAGACGTCCTGGGCCCGGGTGAAGACGCTCACCGGGGCGTTCAGGGCCCGGCAGTGGCCGCTGACCGCGCCGAGTTCGGGGTGGCGGACCAGGGCGTCGATGCAGCGGCGCAGCGCGTCCGGGGCGAGGATGCAGTCGGAGTCGGTGAAGGCGATGACGTCGCCGTCGGCGATCTCGCAGGCGCGGACCAGGGCGTGCTTCTTGCCGAGGTTCTTGTCCAGGTAGAGGACGGTGATGTCCAGTTCGTGCTCGAGACGGCGCAGGACGTCCCGGGTGCCGTCCTCGGAGAGGTCGTCGACGACGACGATCTGCAGGTCGGGGTAGTCGGAGGCGGCCATCGAGCGGACACAGTCCTCGATGCAGTCCTCCTCGTCCTTGACGGCGAGCAGGAAGCTCACCCGGGGGACGGCGGGCAGCGGCGGGAAGGTGTCCAGGTCGCGCGGGCGCCGGCGCAGTTCGCGGACGGCCGGGTCGTCGTACTTGCTGTAGGCGATGTACAGCATGGCGATGGTGCCGGTGAGGACGACGAAGCCGTAGCCGAGGATCAGCGGGCTCTGCGGCAGTCGGGGTGCCTCGCGGGCGAGGATCAGCAGCAGCGGCAGGATGCACAGCAGGGTCAGCACGCGGCGGAAGCCGTGCCGGACGGCGGGGTCCATCCGGTCCATGGCGCGGCCGAGCGGGCCGGGCCGGCGGACCGGGGCGCGGACGCCGGGGGGCAGCGGGGGCAGGACCCGGTCGGTGGCGGGCAGGCCGGGGGGCGGCCCGGCCGGAGTCTCCTCCGGCGCGGGCAGCGGGTGGAGGATCACAGCACGGCCCTCGAGGGAAGGTCGGTGAGGCGGTAGGTGGCGTCCAGGACGGCGCTCTGGCCGGTCAGCCAGCCGAGGTCGCTGCCGGGGTGGACGGTGTGCACGACCACCAGGTCCCAGGTCTCGGCGGCGGGCTCGACGACGCTGTCGGCGAGCTTGCCGTGCAGGCGGGCCCGGGTCACCAGCGGGTCGTGGAAGGAGACTTCGGCGCCGAGGTCGGCCAGCTCCTCGAGGATCTCCAGGGCGGGGGACTCGCGCAGGTCGGCGACGCCGGGCTTGTAGCTGACGCCGACCAGCAGGATCCGGGCGCCGGCGACGGGGCGGCCGCGCTCGCCGAGCAGTTCGCGGACGCGTCCGACGACCTGGCGGGGCCGGCCGGCGATCGCGGTCATCGCGGTGTCGACCAGCGGCGAGGCGATCCGCAGCCGGCGCAGCTGCCAGAGCAGGTAGTGCGGGTCGCAGGGGATGCAGTGCCCGCCGACGCCGGGGCCGGGGTAGAAGGGCATGAAGCCGTACGGCTTGGTGGCGGCGGCGTCGATGACCTCGAGCGGGTCCAGCGACAGGCTGCGGCAGTTGTCGGCGAACTCGTTGGCCAGGGCGATGTTGACGGCGCGGAAGGTGTTCTCGTAGAGCTTGCTCATCTCGGCGGTCTCCGGGGAGGTGACCCGGTGGACCGAGGGGGCGGTGCGCAGCAGGACCTCGGCGGCGAGTTCGGTGCAGCGTTCGGTGGCGCCGCCGACCACGCGGGGGGTGGAGTCCTGGGCGTGGTGCGCGTTGCCGGGGTCGATCCGCTCGGGGGAGAAGGCGACGTGGATGTCCTCGCCGACGGTGAAGCCGCGGGCGGTGAGCGGGCCGACCAGCAGGTCGCGGGTGGTGCCGACGTAGGTGGTGGAGGTCAGCATCAGGAGCTGGCCGGGTACGGCGTGTGCGACGGCGGTGGCGCAGGCGGCGGCGAGTGCGTCGAGGTCGGGCACCAGGTGCGCGTCGACCGGGGTCGGTACGCAGACGATGACGGTGTCGGCGGCGGCCAGCGCGGCGGGGTCGGTGGTGAGGGTGAGGCGCGGGTCCCGGACGGCGGCGGTGAGGCGCTCGTGGTCGGCGGGCAACAGGTCGACGCTGCGGTCGCGGATGGCGTCCAGGCGGGCGGCGCTGACGTCGAGTCCGATCACCCGGCTGCCGGAGGTGAGCAGGGCGAGGGCGGTGGGCAGGCCGACGTATCCCAGACCGACGACGGCGACGGTGGGGGCGTCGGCGTCGTCGGCGTGCCGGGTCTGATGCGGCACGGAATGTGTGAACATGTCATGTTCCAGGGGGTTTGATGCGTACACCAGTTCGGCTGTCGCCGAGGGACCGGAGAAGGATGGAGTGCGCGCCAAGACGGCGGCAAATCGTCCGATTGGGCGTCGGATGGCGCTCTGATGGCAGGTTTTGACCGGATTGAAGGGGAATTCCGGGCCATTACTGAGAGGTAGCCAGTCCGATTGGGTTCCCGGTTCGTTGAAAATGTGACAGAACCGTGATGGGGGCTCTGAGGTGGCGTCGGGAGCGGATCTGACGGGAGGTCGGTCGGGGAGGCGCGGGGTGGCCTCCTGGGGCAGGGGTCCTGCGTCGGCGAACCGATCGCGGTGCGACGGGCGGGTCGAGGGGACGGTGGATCCGCCCGGGTGTGCGATCATATTGCATCGTCAGTGCAAGTTTCTGTCCGTGCGGCGGCTGCGGCGGATCGCACGGGTGGGCGGAGGCGGTCAGGCCCGGTCGTAACCGGCCAGCAGGGCGAGGACGGCGGACGCCATGGTCCGGCGGGCCTGCGGCACGCTCAGGCCGCTGCTGCGCCAGTGGTGCCAGGCGCTCCAGGTGGTGAGCGCGTCGAGGGCGTTGAGCAGATCGGTCCGGCGCTCCTCGGGCAGCGCGTCCAGTTCGACGGCGAAGACCTGGGTCAGGCGCAGCCGGGCGAACTCCAGGGTCTGCCGGACCGCCTGCTCGACCCGGTCGGACGGGTTCTCCAGTCGCAGCACCGCGAGCCGCGTGGGCAGCGCCCACTCCAGGATCCGGGCGCGCTGCTCGGCCAGTGCCGCCACCCGCAGCTCCCGGGGGCCCTCGGTCGGCAGCGGGCGGACCTGGGCGGTGAGCTGGTCCAGCCGGCGGGTGACGGCGGCCTCGACCAGATGACCCATGTCCTCGAAGTGATGGAAGACCAGCCGGCGGGAGACGCCGGCCCGTTCGGCGACCTGCTCGGCGACGAACCGGGTCGCGCCGTCGTCGAGCAGCGCGAGCATCGCGTCGGCGATCCGCTCCCGGGTCTGCCGTCCGCGCTCCGTCCGGCCGTCCACCCGCCCCTGGTCGTCCGGCCGCTGCACCCTGCGCCTCCTCGTCTCGGTGGCCGCCATCATGGCACCGCGCGGGCGACCGGTGCCGGGGACGCGCTTTCGGAGGGGGCCGGGCTACTCGCCGGCGGCGGGGAGTTCGGCGCGGACGGTGAAGCCGCCGTCGGGGGTCGCGGTGGCGGAGAGGGTGCCGCCGAGCAGCTGGGCGCGTTCGCGCAGGCCGACCAGGCCGTGGCCGCCGCCGGGCAGCGGGGCGGGGACGGGGCCGGAGGGGTGCGGCGGCGGGCCGTTGCGGACCTCGACCAGCAGCCGGGCGCCGCGGGAGGCGAGGCTGACCCGGACCGGGGCGCCCGGTGCGTGCTTGGTGATGTTGGTCAGCGCCTCCTGGACGGTGCGGTACGCGGCCCGTTCGACCGCCTCGGGCCAGGGCCGGTCCTCGGGGGCGAGCTCGGCGGTGACCGCGAGGCCGCTGCCCTCGATCAGCCTGGGCAGGTCCGCCAGCCGCGGCTGCGGGGCGAGCGGTTCGTCCCGCCGTACGCTGGCGGCGCGCAGCACGCCGACCATCTGGCGCAGCTCCTCCAGGGTCCGCACCGACAGCTCGCGGATGGTGCGGGCGGTCTCCTTGGCGGTCGGGTCGCCGGTGGAGACCTGGAGCGCGCCGGCCTGGATGGAGATCAGGCTGACCTGGTGGGAGACCACGTCGTGCATCTCGCGGGCGAGTCGGGCCCGCTCCCCCGCCAGGACCCGTTCGGCCAGCAGCCGGCTCTCGCGCTGCCGGCCCTCGGTGAGTTCGGCCAGCCGCTCGGCCAGTTCGCGGCGGGTACGGGCGAGCATGCCGAGTGCGGCGGGTCCGGCCGCGAGCATGATCGACTGGATGGCGTAGAGCGCGTTGTCGCGGCTGAGTACGAAGATGTCCTCGCCGAGCGGCCAGTGGAAGAACTCGACCAGGGCGAAGGCGCTGGCGCAGACGGCGGTGATCCGGACGCTGGTGTACGCGGTGGCCACCGAGTAGACCGCGGTGAGCGGGGCGAGCCAGATCTCGGTGATGAAGGCCCCGGGCAGGGTGAGCAGCAGCACGGTGACCGGGAAGCGCCGGCGCAGCAGCAGGGCGGCGGCGGCCAGTGCGGACAGGGCCAGCTGCCAGGGGGAGGAGTTGCGGGCGACCAGGGCGGCGTCCAGGGCGGCGAGGGCGACGGGCACCAGCAGCATGGTGCGCGGCGAGGTCGTCCAGGCCGGGAGGCGTCTCATGCGCCGCTCTGGTCGGTGTCGCGGACCAGGCCGGCGCGGTGGGCGAGCACCGCGGCCTGGACCCGGTTGGTGGCGCCGAGCTTGCCGAGGATGGCGCTGATGTGGTCCTTGACGGTGCCGGTGCCGAGGAACAGCCGGTCGGCGATCTCGGCGTTGGACAGGCCCTCGCCGAGCAGGACCAGGACGTCCAGTTCGCGGCCGGTGAGCTGGCGGGTGAGCGCGGCGGCCTCGGCGTCGGGGCCGCCGCCCTCGACGTAGCCGCCGATCACGGTGCGGGTGACGGTGGGGGAGAGCACGCTGCCGCCGGAGGCCAGGATCCGTACCGCGTGCACCAGCTGCTCGGGTGCGGTGTCCTTGAGCAGGAAGCCGGCGGCGCCGGCCCGCAGTGCGGTGCCGATGTACTCGTCGGTGTCGAAGGTGGTGAGCATGGCGACGGCCGGTGGGTCGGGCAGGGCGCGCAGCCGGCGCAGGACGGTGAGGCCGTCCAGGTCGGGCATCCGGATGTCGAGCAGCACCACGTGCGGGGCGAGTTCGCCGACCAGCTGTTCGGCCTGGCCGCCGGAGCAGCTGCCGACGACGTCCAGGTCGGGGGCGGAGCCGACGATCAGGCCGAGCCCGGAGCGCACCAGCACCTCGTCGTCCACGATCAGGACCCGGGTGGTCGGCATGTGCACTCCTTCGTTGGCTGCGTCTTCGTTGGCTACGTCCCGGTACGGGCGGGTACGGGCAGCGTACGGGGCCTTAGGGGTACCCCCGCCGATCGGCGGGGGTGGGAATCCGCTACCGGATTCACGCAATTCTCATCCGGGGTGGTGAACCATGGAAATCGGGGCTGAATCGCCCGGGTGCCGTGCGGATGCGCCCCGATATTTGATCGTCTGGAATGGGAGCTGTGTCCACTGTGAAGACGGCGCCCTCGGCCGCGTCCTCCGCGCGTCCTGGTGATGACAACGGCCTGATGGCCCGCTGGCGGCCCCGGGCCGTCGCCGCGACGGTCTGGTACCTGCGGCTGATGGCCCTGGTCAACCTGGTGGCGGTGTTCGCGGTGCCGTTCCGGAACCAGCTGCGCAGCCACCGGGAGGGCGAGTACTTCACGCCGTACCTGGTGACCGGCGGTCTGACCACGGTGATGCTGTCGCTGTTCCTCGCGGTCGCGATGAGGCGCCGCAAGCGGGCCGCCTGGATCTTCAACGTGGTGCTGTGCGGTGTGTTCAGCGGCGGGTACGTGGCGTTCATGCTGTTCGGCCCCCAGTACCGCAGCCACCCGCTGAACTGGTTCTCGACTGTCCTGACGGTCGGATTCTTCGTGGCCCTGCTGGTGGGCCGCCAGGAGTTCACCTCCAAGGGCGACCGTTCCAACCCGAAGACCGCGGCGGCCGCCACCGTCCTCGGCCTCGCGGTCGGCGGCCTGATCGGCTCGGTGCTGGTCGAGCTGACCAACTCGCTGAGCGGCGCCGGCTTCGGCACCCGGTTCGTCTACTCCCTCTTCCGCATGGTCACCATCGCCCCCTCGGACCGGGTGGCCGACGTGATCTCCGTCCCGACCTGGGTCAACGCGGTCATCAACGTGATGGGCGCGCTGCTCTTCCTGGGCGTGGTGTACGTGGCCTTCCGCAGCCCGCGCGGCGAGGAACTGCTCAGCGACGAGGACGAGGCGCAGCTGCGCGCTCTGCTGGACAAGCAGGGCGAGCGGGACTCGCTGGGCTACTTCGCGCTGCGCCGGGACAAGGCGGTGATCTTCTCCCCCAGTCGCAAGGCGGCCGTCGCCTACCGCGTGGTCGGCGGTGTCTCGCTGGCCTCGGGCGACCCGATCGGCGATCCGGAGGCGTGGCCGGGGGCGATCGAGGCCTGGCTGGGCGAGGCCCGGGAGCACGCCTGGGCCCCGGCCGTGATGGGTGCCTCCGAGGAGGCCGGCGTGATCTACGCCCGGCACGGCCTGGACGCGCTGGAGCTGGGCGACGAGGCGATCGTCGAGATGGACGAGTTCTCGCTGGACGGCCGTGCGATGCGGGTGGTCCGCCAGGCGTACAACCGGGTCAAGCGGGCCGGGTACACCGTGCGGATCCGTCGGCACGAGGACATTCCCGAGGCCGAGATGGCCGAGCTGGTGGAGAAGGCGGACCACTGGCGGGACGGGGCCACCGAGCGCGGTTTCTCGATGGCGCTGGGGCGGCTCGGCGACCCGGACGACGGGCGTTGCGTGATGCTCGAGTGCTTCGACGGCGACGGAAAGCTGCGTGCGCTGCTCAGTTTCGTCCCGTGGGGTGCAGACGGTCTGTCGCTGGACCTGATGCGGCGCGACCGCGACAGCGAGAACGGCCTGATGGAATTCATGGTCATCGAGCTGTTGCAGCGCGCCGAGGAGGTGGGTCTCGCGCGGGTTTCGCTGAACTTCGCGATGTTCCGCTCGGTATTCGAGCGCGGGTCGCGCCTCGGTGCGGGGCCGGTCCTGCGGCTCTGGCGCTCGGTGCTCGGATTCTTCTCCCGCTGGTGGCAGATCGAGTCCCTCTACCGGGCCAATGCGAAGTACCGCCCGATCTGGGAGCCGCGTTATCTGCTGTTCGAGAAGAGCAGCGAGATCCCGCGGATCGGCCTGGCGAGTGCCCGCGCCGAGGGATTCATCACTGTTCCGAGTCTTCCTGCGCTGTTCCGGCGACGGCACCGGCGCGGGTAGGGGTGGTCCCTCCGCCGGGGGGCGGAGGGAAACCGGTCCCCACTACTCCTGGGGGATGACATGGGACGGGCGCGAAAGCTGATGACTTCCCTTTATCCGATGCGTACGGTCGAAGTAGTGGCATAAAGAGTTGTTTCGGTTTCCGCAGGATCGGACGGGGAGCAGGGAGTCGTGAAGCAGATGACCCACGCGGGGGGCGTGCGAAACGGGATCGGCGCATTCGTCGTCCGATCCGCTGTCGCCGAGTGGGGGGTGCTCTTCGGCACCGTCAAGGACCGGGTGGTGCGGAAACGCTTCGCCGCCGTACCGCTGGCCGCGGGGGCGACCCTGCTGATCCTGCTGTTCTCCGTTCTCCAGCACCTGCCCGGCGGCGAGCACTTCGTCAGCCGGGTCGGCGTAGTCCGGGCCGGGCTGCCGCTGGACCTCTCGCTGCTGCGCACCCCGTTGTCGCTGTACGTGCCGGCGCTGGACCTGCCGGTGTGGGGGGCGCTGGCCCAGGTGTTCCTGGTCTTCGGCATCGCCGAGATCGTCCTCGGCCGCCGGCTGACCCTGCTGGTCGCGTACGCCTGCACGCTGGCGGGCACCCTCTTCGCCCGGATCGGCGTGATGATCGGCCCGGAGCACCTGTTCGGCTTCCCGCGGTGGGTCGCGCACGTCCGCGACACCGGCCCGTCGGCGGCCGTGGTGGCGCTCGCCGTGGTGGTCGCCTTCCGCTGCCGCGCCTGGTGGACGGGCGCCGCGGTCGCCCTGGCGATGGTCGTCGAGGCGGTCCTGCTGCCCAACCTGGCCGGGCTCGAGCACGTGGTCGCGCTGCTGACGGCGGCGCTGATCGCCGCCTCGGTGGAGGTCTTCGGCGACTTCTGGCCGCGGGTGCTGGCCGGGGTGGGCGCCGCCGCCTCGATCGCCGCCGAGGCCGGGCGCCGCACCCGGGCCACCGCGCTCACCCCGTGAGCGCCCGCCGCTCGTGACGCGGTACTAGCCGCGTGGCAGCGGCATCTCGAAGTAGACGACCTTGCCGACCGCCTTGCGCGCGGTGCCCCACTTCTCGGCCAGCTTGGAGACCAGGTTGAGGCCGCGCCCGTGCTCGTCCATCGACTCGGCGGGCTCCAGCGAGGGCAGGTTGTGGTTGTCGTCCATGACTTCCACCAACAGCTTGTCCACCCGGATCAGCTGCAGCTGGACTTCGGCCCGGGCCACCCGGACGGCGTTGGTCACCAGCTCGGAGACCAGCAGCTCCACCGTCTCGCTCAGCGGGGTCAGCTGCCAGGCGGTCAGCTGGTCGCGGACCAGTCGCCGGGCCCGGCCCACCTCCGCCTCGGTCACCCCGAGCTGCCAGGTGGCCACCTCGCTCGGCGGGACGCCGTCGAAGCGGGCCACCAGCAGGGCGATGTCGTCCTGCCGGTCGTCCGAGTGCAGGGTGTTCAGGACGGTGTCGCAGGCCTCCTCGGGGGTCTGCTTCGGGTCGATCAGGTTGCCGCAGAGCGCGGCCAGCCCCTCTCCTATGTCGCCGCCCCGCACCTCGACCAGGCCGTCGGTGCACATCACCAGCATCGACCCGTCCGAGACGTCGATCGTCTTGGCGACGAACGGCACCCCGCCCACGCCGATCGGCGCGCCCTCCGGGATCTCCAGCAGCTCGCCCCGCCCGTCCGGGTGGACCAGCACCGGGGGGACGTGGCCGGCGCTGGCCAGCTCGCAGGTCCGGTTGATCGGGTCGTAGACCGCGTACAGGCAGGTCGCCAGGTGGTCGTCGCCGAGCTTGTGCGCCAGGTTGTCCAGGTGGCGCAGCAGCTGCCCGGGCGGCAGGTCGAGCGCGGCCAGGGTCTGCATGGCGGTGCGGAAGCGGCCCATCGCCGCGGCCGAGTGCAGGCCGTGGCCCATCACGTCGCCGACCACCAGGGCCACCCGGCTGCCGGGCAGCTGGATCGCGTCGAACCAGTCGCCGCCAACCTCCGCCTTGCGGTCGCCCGGCATGTAGCGGTGGGCGATCTGCACGCCGGGGATCTTCGGCGGCCGGGTCGGGATCATCGAGCGCTGCAGGGTGGTGGCGACCTTGGACTCGGCCCGGTGCAGCCGGGCGTTGTCCAGCGACAGCGCCGCCCGGACCGCCAGCTCCTGGAGGGTGTCGGCGTCGCCGCGGGTGAACGGGGAGCGGTCGGGCAGCCGCAGCAGCTTGAGGATGCCCAGCACGTTGCCCCGGGCGGAGAGCGGCAGCACCAGCATGGAGCGGCCGGCCACCACCGGGACCAGCTCCGGGCCGCCGAGCGAGATCGCGTACTCCACCGCGACGTCCGGGCTGATCACCGGGACCAGGACCGGCTTGTTCTCCTGCAGCGCCAGACCGGGCGGGGTGGAGCTCGGCATGGTGAGCAGCGCGCCCTCGTCCAGGACGTGGTCCCACTGGCCGCCGGCGCCCTTGTAGGCGCGGGCCACCCGGCGCAGCACGGTGGCGTCGTCGGGCTCCTCGTCGGGCAGCTCGCTGTCGGAGATCAGGCCGTCCAGCAGATCGACGCAGGCGAAGTCGGCGACCCGGCGGACCAGCACCTCGCACAGCTCGCGGGCGGTGGTGTCGAGGTCCAGGGTGGTGCCGACCTGGCTGCCGATCGTGTTCAGCAGGGCCAGTTCGTTGTCGTCGGGGACGCCCCGGACCACCTCCACGCCGTCGGTCGGCGGCGCGCTCTGGCCGGGCACGTCGATGGTGGGCGCGAGGTCGTCGGAGGGGTCGGCCGGCTGCGCGGGCAGCCCGGGTGTCTCGGGGGCGGCCGGTCCGCGGCCGCCTGCGGCGGAGTCGATGGTGGGACCTCCCGGGGTCGGGCCGGCGGGGCCGGAACCGGCGCCGGCGTCGCGTGGGCCTGGGATGGTGCTGCCGAGGGTCCGCCCGCCGTCGGGCGTGCCGTCGGCCGTGGGGAGGGTCCGGGGCGCCTGCGGGCCGCGGCCGGACGGGCGCAGCGGGTCCGGCGGGCGGCGGGCCGCGCGCTGCTGCGGGGTCGGGTAGCGGCGGCCGATTCCGGCCGCCAGCCGGGCGGTGCCCGAGGTGGACGCCTGGTAGGGGAGGATCGGCAGGCGGGTGGCGGAGTCCACCCAGATCGCCGGGAGTCCGGCGGCGGCCAGCTGGTCGAGCACCCGGCGCCGCCGTTCCTCGGACCCCTTGGGCAGGAGTGCGGCCAGGGCGGACGCGTCGGCCGGTCCCGGCGGGGCGAAGGCGGCCGCGACCCGGTGCGGGCGGCCGGGCGCGGGCGCCGCCGCGTACGGGCGCAGCCCCTCGCCGACCGCGATCCGGGGGCCGGAGGTGCGCAGCGGGCGGGCGTCGGCGGCCAGGGCGAGCAGGGAGCGGCCGCCGGGCTCGATCAGCGGGTAGGCCCACCAGAGCACGTCCCGCAGCCGTTCCTCGCGGTCGTGCACGGCCATCGAGCCGGCCCAGGGCGTGTCCTGCTGGGTCAGGTCGTCGAGGGTGTCGAGGGCGTCGCAGCGCCGGCCGGTGCCGGGTGCGGCCGGTCCCGCGGTCTCCGGTCGGGGCTCGACGGCGGGCAGCAGGCCGTGGGCGGAGCGGCCGCAGGCGACCTCGGCCCGGTGCCCGAAGAGTTCCTCGGCGGTGCGGTTCCACTGGGCGATCCGGCCGTCCGGGTCGACCAGTACGGCGGCGACGCGAAGCAGGGCGACCACGCCTGACGGGTGGCCACCCGGGACGTCCCCCCGGTTCGGTGTGGAGTTGGGCTCGTCCACCATGGATTCGGTCTGCCCCTTTTTCCGGCCGCTGCTCCTCGCCTTGTACCGCGTGCGCCCTCCAGCGAAGCACGGACGGGGGCGCGTACGACAGCGAATCGGGGAGATTCGTGAGTATCAGTTGCGTGTCACGCTGCGTGCGCCGTCGGGTGCACCGGGTTCACCCGGGCGGATCAGGGTGTCGCTTTGCGGACGGCCGCGGGGCGGGCCCCGGTAGGGTGGCGCGGGTGAGCGAACAGAGCCCGGCGCTGTGGGCGGACCCGGAGCGGCAGCAGCTGGAGGAGCAGGTCGCCGCCGCCGAGCTGGCCTGGCTGACCCTGGACGTCGACGTGGAGACGCTGCGGGTCGAGATCGACAACTTCGCCCTGGTCCACCACCAGCTGCTCGGCCCGCTCTACGCCCGCCTCGACGAGCTGGACGCGCTGATCGCCGAGGCGGTGGCGGCGCTGAGCGGTGACCCCGAGGACCTCAGGCTGGCCGCCGAGGCGCGCGCCCGGGTCGAGCCGCCGGACGAGCACGAGGTGCCGTCGGACGGGCTGTGGGAGGCCGAGCAGCGGGCCCGCCAGGTCCGCCCCGACCGCGAGGCGCAGCGCCTGTACCGCGACCTGGCCCGCCGGGCCCACCCGGACCTGAGCACCGACCCGGCGGAGCAGACCCGCCGCTCGGCCTTCATCGCCCGGGTCAACGAGGCGTACGCGCGGGGCGACGGCGGGCAGCTGGAGCAGCTCGCCGAGGAGTGGTCGACCGCGCCCGAGTCGGCGCCCGCCGCGGACTCCCCCGACCGGCTGGGCTGGCTGCGCCAGCGCCTGGAGTGGCTGACCGGCCGGATCGGCGCGCTCGCCGCCGAGCAGGTCCGGTTGGAGCGCACGCCGATGGGCGAGCTGCTGCTGCTGGCCCCGCAGGAGCCCGAGCGGCTGCTGGAGGAGCTGGCCGAGCAGTTGCTGGCCACCGCCGCCGAGCGCCGGGACCGGCTGGAGGGGCTGCTGCCCGCGGCGCCGGCCGGTCACAATGGAGGTGGCCGACCCGGGGATTCCGGGGGCCGCGAGAGCCGCGAGGACCAGGAGACCGCCACGATGTTCGCTGAAGCGCTGCCCACCACCGACGCCGCCTCGGTGCCGTCGGACGCCGTCCTGCTCGACGTCCGCGAGCAGGACGAGTGGGACGCCGGTCACGTGGAGGGGGCGCTGCACGTCCCGATCGGGCAGGTGCTGGCCCGGCTCGAGGAGCTGCCGGAGGAGAAGCTGTACGTGCTCTGCCGGGTCGGCGGGCGTTCCGCGCAGGTGGTGCAGTACCTGGTCGCCAACGGTCTGCGCGAGGCGGTCAACGTGGACGGCGGCATGTACGCGTGGGAGGCGGCCGGCCGGCCGATGGTGAGCAGCTCGGGCGCGCCCGCGTACGTCCTCTGAGGCCTGTCGGACAGGCCTTAGCGCGCGTCGCGCCCCTGTTGCGGGGGCGCGGGCTGGTGCAGGATGGCCCGCGTGCGTGTCTGGTCCGTCCCCGCTCGGGTCGTGCTCTCGGTCGCGGCGCTCGGGCTGGCCGCGGGCACCGCGCTGTTCCTGGCCGCGCTGTTCCTGCACGTGGCGCCGGAGAACGCGGTCTCCCGGCGGTACCGGGCCGAGGTCGACGCGGTGGTCTACCCGGAGTTCGAGCAGAACTGGAAGCTCTTCGCGCCCAACCCGCTGCAGCAGAACGTCATGGTCGACGCCCGGGTGCAGACCATCGCGGGGGACGGCCGGATCACCACCCGGGACTGGACCGGGCTGACCGCCCAGGACTTCGCGGCGGTCCGGCACAACCCGGCGCCCAGCCACGTCGACCAGAACCTGCTGCGCCGGGCGTGGGACTTCTACGACGCCACCCACCCGCAGCAGGACGGTGCGGTGGCCGGTCCGCGGGCCAAATTGGCCGAGGAGTACCTGAAGCGGATCGCGCTCCAGCGGATCGGCCGCACCGCGGGCGGTGAAAGGATTCTGCAGATCCAGTTCCGGGTCGGTGCCCGGACCGTGGCACCGCCCCCCTGGAGCCCCGAGCAGGTCTCCACCGACCCGGACTACCGCGAGCTGCCCTGGTGGCCGGTGAACGAGGACGACTACCGGGGGCTGGCGTGAGCGACCCCGTACCCGTCCTCGACCGGGACGCCGCCGAACCCCCGCCCGCCGGACCGCCCGCGCCCGCCGAGCGGCGCCCCGGGCGCTGGGAGGTCCTGCTCACCCCGCTCGCCGCCCACCAGGCCGCCGTGGTGCGGATCGGCGTCGCGCTCGCCTGGGGCGGCTTCCTGCTCCGCGAGTGGCCCCACCGGCGGGTCCTGTACGGCGACCTGTCGCCCTGGTCGTCCGACCTGTCCCGGCAGCTGCTGGCCGACACCCACGCCTTCACCGTGCTCGGCCGGTCCTCCGACCGGTGGTGGTTCGAGCTGGTGTACCACCTGGCGATCCTGGCCTCCGCCGCGCTGCTGCTCGGCTGGCGGACCAGGGCGAGCAGCGTGCTGTTCGCCGTCACCGCCGTCTCCCTGCAGAACCGCAATATCCTGGTCGGTGACGGCGGCGACAACGTGGTCCACCTGATGGCGATCTACCTGGCGCTGACCCGCTGCGGGCTGGTCTGGTCGCTGGACGCCCGCCGACGGGCCCGCCGCTCCCCCGCCGGGCCGGCGGCCGGGGAACAGCCCGGGGAGGTGCGCGCGGTGCTGGACGCGCTGGCCTCGATGCTGCACAACTGCGCGATGCTGGTGATCGCCGTCCAGGTGGTGCTGATCTACTCCACCGCCGGTTGGTACAAGATCCAGGGCTCGCGCTGGCAGGACGGCACCGCGGTCTACTACCCGCTGCACCTGGGCTACTTCTCCCCCTGGCCGGCCCTGTCCGGGCTGCTCGGGGCCGGGCTGCTGACCACGGTCGCGCTCTCCTACGGCACCGTGGTCGCCCAGGTCGCCTTCCCGTTCACGCTGGCCAACCGGCGGCTGAAGAACGTGCTGCTGGCGCTGATGATGGCCGAGCACGCCGCCATCGCGGTCACCCTCGGGCTGCCGTTCTTCTCGCTGGCGATGATCGCGGCGGACGCCGTCTTCCTGCCCACCGGGGCGCTGCGGCGGCTCGAGCGGTGGGCGGTCGGCCTGCTCGGCCTCCTGGGCCTGGCCGGTCCGGCAGGTCCGGCAGGTCCGGCCGGTCTGGTCGAGCGGCCAGCGGAGGGGTCGCGGCCGGAGAGCGGATAGGCTCCCTTTATGTCCTGGTTCGTCGCCCTTCGTGACACCGCGAAGGCCGGGCTGACCCTGGACCGGTCGCTGACCGACCCCCGCCGCGCGCTCCGCGGCGCCGTCGCCGCCGGACTGGTCGTGCTGCCCACCCTGGCGCTGTTCGGACCGGGCCCCGCCACCTCCGCCGCGATGGGCGCCTTCATCGCCGGCACCGCCACCTTCCAGCGCAGCTTCCGCCCCCGCGCCTCGCTCGCCGTGGCCGCCGCCATCGGACTGGGCGTCAGCACCTTCCTCGGCTACCTGGCCGTCGGCGTCCCCGGCGCCTTCCCGGTGCTGCTCGCCGTCTGGGCGTTCGGCGCGGGCCTGGCCTGGGCGGTCGGCCCCACCGCCGGCGTGGTCGCCTCCACCACCCTCGCGGTGATGCTGGTCGTCGTCCAGCTCCCGGTCAGCGCCGTCAGCGCGCTCGGCCACGGCGCCCTGTGCGCCCTCGGCGGAGCCGTCCAGGCCCTGCTGGTACTGGCCTGGCCGATCGGCAGCTGGCGCGCCCAGCGCGACGCCCTCGCCGACGTCTACGCCGCCCTCGGCGACTACGCCCGCCGGCTGCGCCAGGACCCGACCGCGCCCGTCGACCCGGAACCGTTCGTGGTGGCCCGCCAGGCCGCCGCGCTCACCCCCTGGCAGGCCCGGCACCGGCCGCCCGAGCTGCGCGGCCTGCGCGGCATCGCCGAGCGGATCCGGCCCGCCCTCGCCGCCCTGGCCGACCCCCGGGTCGGTGCCCCCGCTGAGGGCCCCGCCCGCGACCAGGCCCGCGAGGTGCTGGCCGGCGCCGCCGAGGTGCTGGACGCGCTCGCCCACGCCATCCGCACCGGCGACCCGTTCCGCACCCCCAGCGACAGCGCCGGCCTCGCCCTCGCCCGCCCCGCCCACGGCCCCGCCCTGCGCGGCGCCCCCCGCCGCGCCGCCCGCCGGATCATCGGCCTGCTGGGCCGCGCCGCCGACCGCCTCGACCAGCAGGACCGCTCCACCGTCACCCCCGCCCCCACCGGCCCCGGCCTGCGCCGCCCGCCGCTGTTGCGCACCGTGCCCTCCGCGCTGCGCACCGTCGGCCGCCAGCTGCACCCGCGCTCGGCCGTGCTCCAGCACGCCGTCCGGCTCTCCGGCGTGGTCACCGCCGCCTACCTGGCCGCCCGGCTGCTCGGCCTCCACCACGGCTACTGGGCGCCGATGACCGCCACCATGGTGATGCGCCCCGACTTCGCCCAGACCGCCAGCCGCGGGGTGGCCCGGCTGGTCGGCACCAGCGTCGGCGTCCTGGTCGCCACCGGCGTGGTCCAGCTCTTCCACCCCGGGCCCTGGGTACTCGCCTCGCTCGCCGTGGTCTGCATGGGCGGCGCCTACCTGACCCTGCGCACCGGGTACGCGCTGATGACCGTCTGCGTCTCCTCGTACGTGGTCCTCCTGCTCGGCCTGCAGCCCGGCGACCCTGTGCAGACCGCGGTCGAACGGGTCGCCATGACGCTGCTCGGCGGCGCCGTCGCGCTCGGCGCGTACGCGCTCTTCCCGACCTGGCAGACCGCCCGGCTGCCGGAGCGGCTGGCCGAGTGGCTGGCGGCGGTCGGGCGGTACAGCTCCGCCGTCTTCACCGCGTTCGGCGCCCCGGGCGTCGGGCAGGCGGACAAGGCCGTCCGGGCCGCCCTGCTGGACGCCCGCGAGGCTCGCGGCGAGATGCTGGCCGCCCTCGACCGGGCCGAGGCCGAGCCGGTCCACCACCCCGCCGAACTCTCCCGCCGCCAGGTCGAGCGGGCCCGCACCGCGATGGGAATGCTGGGCCGCTCCAGCGTGGTGATGGAGGCCCACCTGCCCGCCCCGGACAGCCCGCCCGTCCCCGGCGCCCTGCGCTTCGCCGAGGAGCTGCGCGACGCCACCGCCGTCGCCGCGGCCGCCGTGCTGCTCGGCCAGCCGGTCGACTTCGCCGCCCTGCGCGAGACCCACGCGCGGCTCGACGCCGAGCTCGCCGACCTGCCCGCCGAGGAGGCCGCCGAGGGCGTCGAGGTGGTGCGGGCCGGGGCCCGGCTGGTCATGCACGCCCTCGCGGAGCTGGAGAAGGCCGTCCGACCGCGGGCGGCGGCCGCCGCCGAGGAGAGCGCCGCCGAGGGGGCCGTACCCTCGACTGCGTGAACGAGACGGGTGTGCCCCACCGGGGCGAGCAGTACGACGACGCCTTCGCGCCGGACGACCGCGAGATCGGGGTCGGGCCGCACCCGGAGCCCTGGCCGTCCGGGCCCAATTACGACCCCGGGCTGCTGGCCGCCGGTGACCGCCGCAACGTGGTCGACCGGTACCGCTACTGGACCCGTGAGGCGATCGTCGCCGACCTGGACACCCGGCGGCACGGCTTCCACGTCGCCGTGGAGAACTGGCAGCACGACTTCAACATCGGCTCGGTGGTGCGGACCGCCAACGCCTTCCTGGCCGAGCAGGTGCACATCGTCGGACGGCGGCGCTGGAACCGGCGCGGCGCCATGGTCACCGACCGGTACCAGCACGTCCGCCACCACGACTCGGTCGCCTCGCTGGCGGCCTTCGCCGCCGAGCGGGACCTGCCGATCATCGGGATCGACAACCTGCCGGGCGCGGTGCCGATCGAGACCTTCGAGCTGCCCGAGCGGTGCGTCCTGCTCTTCGGCCAGGAGGGGCCCGGCCTCACCGAGGAGGCCTGGCAGCACGCCCGGGCGGTCTGCTCGATCGCCCAGTTCGGCTCCACCCGCTCCATCAACGCCGGGGCGGCGGCCGCCATCGCCATGCACAGCTGGATCCGCGTCCACGCGGAACACGGCTGAGCGGCGCGGAGACCGCGCCGCTCGGCCGGGAACGCTCCGGCTAGCCGAAGAGCAGCCGCCAGGTGTGCGGACCCGGGTAGCCGTCGGCCTCGGCGCCCCGCCAGCCCTGGGCCAGCTGGAAGGCCTGGACGTTGCGCCGGTCCGACTCGCTCCAGTCGGGGCTCGGGCCCTCGGTGTAGTAGCGGCCGTAGCCCTTGGCGACCAGCGCCAGGCCGAGTCGGCGGACGTAGTCGTTCACCTGGCCGGGGCCGAACCGGTCCGCGCCCGGGAAGCCCGGGGCGGCCTGCGGCGCGGGCTGCGCCGGTGCGCCCTGGGTGGTCTGGGTGGTCGGAGCGGGCGGCACGGTGGCCGGCGGCGGGGGCGAGACGTCCGCGGGCGGGATGTCGCGGCCCTTGCTGTGGACCAGGAAGTCCCAGGTGTCCTTGCCGGGGTAGCCGTCGGCCTCCGCGTCCCGCCAGCCCTGGGCCAGCTGGAACGCCTGGGTGGCCTGACGGTCCGCCTCGCCCCAGTCCGGGCTCGGCCCCTCGTGGTAGAACCGGGCGCCGCCGCGCTGGACCAGCATCTCGCCGAGCCGGGTGACGTACGGGTTGACCTGGCCGGGACCGAACCGGTCCGCGCCGGGGAAGGCGTCCGCGTCCGGCGCGGGCATCGGCTGGGACAGGCCGCGGTAGCGGTACGGGAGGTAGGAGCCGGAGTTGCTCCAGTACGCGTACGGGTTGGTCCGCTTCATGGTGCCCGGGCGGGTCTGCTCCAGGGCGACGTAGCGGGTGTGCGCGTCGTCGGCCCAGCCGCCGAACAGGACCACGTGCGAGCCGGACTCAGGGTTGGCCGCGTTGTTGAAGATCAGCGCGTCGCCGGGCTGCAGGTCGTCCTTGCCGATCCGGTCGGCGAAGTTCGGCAGGGTCCAGGTGGTCTGGCTGGTGCCCAGGCCCCACGCCATCGAGACGAAGCCGGAGCAGTCCTGGCGGTAGCCGTCCGACCAGAAGCGGCTCATCGAGTACGGGACCTGCTGGTCGACCCAGGTCTGCGCGCGCTGCATGATCTCGGACCGGGTGGTGGCGGGCCGGACGGCGCGCGGCTGGGGGGCGGCCGCGGTGTCGTCGCCGTACAGGCCGCTGACGCCGCCCTGCGGGGCCTCGGGTATCCCGGCGCCCCCGGTGGGCTGCGGCGCGGGGGCGGCTATCGCGGCGGTGCCGCCGCCGAGCACGCTGCCGACGGCGGCGACCAGGAGGGCGGCCCGGCGGGCGCCCCGGGCCGCCCGATGGCCGCCGTCCTCGATCCGGGCGGCGTGCAGCCGCGCCCGGCGGCGCGCCCCGCAGCCGCCGCAGGCGCAGTCCGCGCCCGGCTCCACGTCCGTGAACTCCATCAGCACGGTGGTCCTGCCTTTCCATCAGGGAATGGCAACACGTTCTCCGCTCCCGCCCGGTGCTACCACCCGATGGGCAGGAGAACGGGGCAGTTCGGGTGAAAACGGATCATTTGGCTCTGTTTCGGCTGATGGTGGATCAGCGGCCGTTCGGCGGGGCGTCGTCCTCCGTCCAGGTGAGTGCGGTGGCGTGGGGGAGTTCGACGACCCGGGTGACGCGGTAGTCGACGGCGGGGGCGGCGGGATCGGCCCAGTCGACCCGGGCGCGGCCGGTGAGCAGCAGGGCGCCGCCGGTCTCCCAGTCGGGCAGCAGCAGGCCGGCCGAGGGGCGCAGCTCCAGATTTCCGAGCGTCATGTACATCGCGTTGCCCGGGTACTCGGTCCAGCGCAGCCGGTCGGGTCCGAGCACGGTGACGAAGCCGGGGGCGCCGCCGCGGTGGGAGGCGTCGACGTCGCCCGCGGGGTCGGCGGAGGCGAGGAAGAAGGTGTCCGCGGTGGCCAGGGCGAGCTGCTGGCGCAGGGTGAGCCGGGAGCCGGTGGCGGCCGCGGCGGCCCTGGGTGCGACGGGGTGCGGGGTGCGGCGGTGGATGTGGCGCGGGCAGTTGGAGAAGACCTGCTCGGCGTCGATCAGCAGGCCGCCGCGGCCGTCCGGCTCGGAGCGGCCGTTCAGCCGCATCCGGCGGCGGCCGGCCGGGTCCAGGGCGATGGTGCCGACCCGGGCGGGCTCGGCGAGCGCCTCGGCCAGCGGGTCGCCGGGCACCGGGCGGGCGGCGACCGCGAGGCCGGTGTCGCCGACGGCCCGCAGGAAGCCGGGCCGCCCGCCGAGCAGGGTGGCCCACAGGTCGCCGTGCCGGTCGGCGGCGCCCACCACCAGGGTGTGGCGCTCGGTCAGGAAGCGGGCCGCGACCGGCGGGATGACCGCGCCGATGGAGCGGCCGACGTGGTCCGCGCGCTCGCGCAGACCGGCCCGGGCCTGCACGGCGCGCTCGCCGGCGTGGAAGCCGGAGCGGGTGGTGGTCATGGCGTGCCGCCCGCCTAGAAGAAGCCGCAGGTCGGGGCGGCGGGGGTGGGGGCCTCGGCGTCGGCCGGCACGCCGGACGGGGTGAAGATCTCCAGGCGGATGCCGTCCGGGTCGAAGAAGAAGATCCCGCCGGAGGTGGCGCCCTCGGCGTGCGGGACGACGCCCTCGTGGGCGAACTCGGCGCCGATCTCCTTGAGCACCTCCTCGGCGGCCCGGACCTCGTCCAGGGACTCGGCCCGGAAGGACAGGTGGTGCAGCCCCGGCCGGGCGGTGTCGTGGTCGCCGTCCGACTGCTGCCAGAGGGTGAGTACGGGGGCGCCGTGGCGGCCGAGGAAGGCGAACGGGCGCTTCGGGTCCTGGTTCTCGGCGACCAGGTCGAGGCCGAGCACCCGGCGGTAGAAGGCGGTGGAGCGGGCCAGGTCGGTGACGTTCAGGCCGACGTGTCCGGTCTGCAGCGTGCTGGGCATGCGGGCGACTCCCCTCGATGGCTAACCAGTACTGATGACAGTAGAGGTTAGTCAGCGAGGGTGCAACCGGTATGGAGTTGTGAAGCGGTTAGACGCCGGTCACTCCCACTGCCAGCGGATGCCGACCTGGCCGGGCCGCTGGTCGGTGGCCAGGACGTGGGCGCTGGCGGAGGCGCCGATCCACAGCTGCTGGCGGCTGCGGTCCACCTCCTCGGCCGGCGAGCGGTCGAAGCGCTCGCACTGCACCGGCACGGCCCCGGGGTCGAAGTGGACCTGCAGCACGTACTCGCGGACCGGCACGGCGAAGAAGCGCCCGTAGTCGATGGTCTCCCCGCTGTCCGGGATCTCCACCTCGTACTCGAAGACGGTGGAGTCGCCGAGGCCGAGCGGGCGGTCGAGCAGCAGCTCGGCCACCAGCAGGCCGCTCTCCGGGCGCCGGCGCACCCGGCCGAGCCGGGCGTGCCGCACGGAGGTGATCTCCGGGCAGACCGTGACGCCGTCGTCGGCCTTGTGCACCACCACGTGCCGGGTCACCTCGGCGACCGTGGCGCGCACCACCTGGCGCATCCGCAGCAGGTGGCCGCGGCGGTTGGCGTCGACGAAGTACGAGTCGTGGATGGACAGCCGCTCCAGCTCGCCGGTGGGCGGGGCGTCCAGCTCGGCGAAGACCTCGGCGATCTCCTGCTCGCCGGGCCACACCTGCTCGACCCGCAGCCCGTCCGGGCTGCCCGGCGGCGTCACCCAGCGTCCACGCGGCCGGGGCGGGCCGAGCAGCGAGCTGAGCGTGTTGTGACGCAGGCCGAGCAGCTCTTCCAGCAGGTGGACGGCGCGCAGCGAGGTGGCGCGCTCGGGCTGGCTGCGGCCGCGGCGCCAGTAACTGAGCGTGGTGATGGACACCCTGACGCCCTGTTTCGCCAGGGCGGAACGGATCCGGTCCAGGCTGAGGCCACTGGCCTCGATCGCGGCGTTGAGCACGTCGGCGAAGCCGGCGGCCGGCGCCGGGGGCGCCGAGGCGGCCGCGGGACCGTGGTCCGGCGCGGCGGCGACCACCGGGGCGTCCTCGGGCCCTGAATCGCGCTGTCCGACCAGCCGAAGCCGGCCGGCATGCTGAGGTTGCTGAGAGCCCATGCGACACCTTCCCCACCAGGCGAGCTCGGGGCGGGTTCGCCCCCGGCGCCACTTTGCGGCGGGAGGAGTGCCACCGAGCTGTGGGAACCCTAGTCAGGGACGAGAGGCTACGTCATCAAGCCGGACATATGACAGTGGTCACGACAAGGAAATCGCAGATCAGCCAAGGTTGAAACATTACCGAAACACAAGGAGCCGGTACGGGCCCCGAGGCCCGTACCGGCGTCACATGAGGCAACGTCAGGAGACGTTGAGCGCGGTGTCGTCGATCACAAAGCTGGTCTGCAGCGAGGAGTCCTCGGTGCCGGTGAACTTCAGGGTGACGCTCTGGCCGGCGAAGGCCGACAGGTCGAAGGACTTCTGGACGTAGCCGGTGGCCGCGTTCACGTTGGAGTAGGTCGCCAGCGTGGTGGAGCCGGCCTGGACGGTCAGCTTGTCGTACGCGGTCGAGCCGGTCTCGGCGGTGTCGATGTGCATCCAGAAGCTGAAGGTCGCCTTGCAGCCGGCCGGGATCGAGACGGTCTGCGAGACGCTGTCGCTGTGGGCGGAGCCGTAGCCGTCCATCCAGGCCTTCCAGGAGCCGCCGTGGGCGGCCTCGGAGGCGGAGTTGTCGACCACGCCCGAGGAGGTGGTCCACGGGGCGGCGGAGCCGGTCTCGAAGCCCGCGTTGCCGATCAGCTGCGCCGCGGTGCAGTTACCGGACGGCGGCGGGGTGGTGCCGCCGAGCAGGGCGGTGGTCAGCGCGTCGGCGACCGGGGTGCCCCAGCCGGTGACCTGGTCGTAGCCGGCCTTGGTGGGGAAGTCCTGGTTCCTGCCGGTGGTCACGTCGTGGAAGACCGAGCCGTAGGAGCTGGAGTTGGCCAGCGAGTAGAGCTTCGGGTTGGCCTCGCCGAGGACCGGCTGGGCGGCCGCCTTGGCCTTCTGGTTGAACAGCGCGGCGTAGCCGGACCACAGCGGCGCGGCCGCCGAGGTGCCGCCGTAGACCTGCCAGCCGGCGCTGGAGGTGCCCTGGGTGTAGATCGCGAAGCCGCTGGCCGGGTCGGCGTTGGAGGACACGTCCGGGACGGTGCGCATGGTGCCGCTCACCCCGGTGCCGGTCTGCCAGCTCGGCTTGGCGTACTGGGTGGAGACGCCGCCGCCGGCCGTGGACCAGGCCGACTCCGAGGAGTAGGCGTTGCCGCTCACCTTGAGGTTGGTGCCGCCGACGCCGGTGTTGTACGGGCTGGAGGCCGGGAAGTCGACCGCCGTGACCGAGGCGCCGCTGGTGGAGCGGGTGCAGTCCTTGGAGCCGTCGTCACCGGAGGCCGAGAAGATCGATATGCCCTGGGCGGCGGCCTGCTTGAAGGAGTTGTTCACCGCGGTCATCGAGGAGGCGGTGGTGTCCGGCTCGCAGGAGCCCCAGGAGATCGAGATGACCGAGACGCGGTTGTCGGCCACGATCTTGGCGGCCATGTCGATCTCGCCCTGGTCGCTGTTCGGGGCCTCGTAGATCAGCTGGGTGGCCTTGGGGGCGACACCGCGGACGATCTCGGAGTCCAGCTCGACCTCGCCCTGGCCCTCGCCGGGCTTGGAGTCGTAGTTCGCGCCGTCCACCGAGACGGTGGAGATCGCCGGGCCGGACAGGCCGAACTGCGAGTCGTAGGTGGAGAGGTTGGTGGACTTGTAGCCGTCGAACTCCCACAGCGCCACCGTGGTGCCGGTGCCGTCGGCGCCGACCTTGTTCAGGTTGTAGGCACCGTCGTACTGGGCCGGGCCGAAGCCGCTCGGGGTCGCGTGCGGGGTGGACGCGCCGGGCTTGGCGATCCGGGTGGTGCGCACGGTGCGGTTGTTGAGGCCGTCGACGCCCTCGACCACGCCGGCCAGGGCCGCCGGGACGGTGGCGGCCGAGTCGTTGGCGAAGAAGGTGGCACCGGCCTGCTGCGGGTCGGTGTAGGTCGACTCGTGGGTGCCGAAGGCCTTGGCGACCTGGTCGGCGGAGCCGGTGGCGTCGATCACCTGGCGGTTGGCGCTCACCGAGCCGACCTTGAGGCCCTGGGCGGTGAGGAAGGCGCGGACCTGGTCCACGTCGGCCTGGGTGGCGCCGAACTTGGCACCGAACTGCTCGGGCGTCAGGTAGTGGCCGTACTCGGCGGTGCCGGGGGTGGCCAGCGCGTGCAGGAAGCGGTCGAGCTCGGCGGTGTTGTGCAGCTTCAGGCTGACGGCCACCGAGATCTGCTGCTCGGCGGGGACGTCGCCCTTCTTGTTCGAGTGGGCGACCGCGGGGGTCACCGTCTGAGGCAGTGCCACCCGGGCGGTGGCGTTCGGGGTCGGCGCCGCCTGGGCGGTGCTGACGCCCAGCGAGACCACGGTCAGTGGCAGGACGGCGAGCGCCGAGGCAAGGGCGAGCGAGCGGGGTCGCACGGGGGCTCCTCCGGAAAGTGTGGGGCGTTCCGGTTCGAAAACGCTTGCCAGAATCTCCCAGAAAACTCTCAGGAAAAGGCCCATGCCTGAGCAATTACTTATCAAAGAACAGTCAAGTGTGGAATTTGAATTGAATACACTGAATACCGGCCGGTTGGAACAGAGTTACACTCGACCGCATGGCTGACCCCCGCGACCCGCGACCGCTGATTGGCGAACCGCTCGCCCTCGATCTGCTCAACACGCGCTGGCGCGGCACCCCCGTGAACGACCTGCTCACCGACCTCGACGGCTACCGGATCTGGCTCGCCTCGGCCGGCCTCGCCGAGCGCTGCCCCGCCGACGAGGCCTCCCTGCGGGCCGTCCGCACGGCCCGCGAGGCGCTCGGCGCCCTGGTCGCGGACGGTGCGCAGGAGCGCCCGGCCGCGTACGCCGCACTGAACGGAGTGCTGGCCCACGGGCGCCTGCTCCACCGGCTCGCCGCGGCCGGACCCGAGCGTGACGTCGAGGTCGACGAACCGGAATGGCTGGCCGCCTGGCTCGCCGCCGACGACTATCTGAACCTGCTCGACCAGGGCGCCCACCGCATCAAGGCGTGCGCCCACCCGACCTGCATCCTGCATTTCTTCGACACGTCGCAGAACGGGCGCCGGCGGTGGTGCTCGATGGCCGTCTGCGGAAATCGCGCGAAGGCGGCACGGCACTACGAGAAGGTGGGCCGGTAGCGCCGCGCCGCCCGCCGCGGCCTCGGTCCCGGCCTCAGTCCGCGGGCCGGCCGAGCCAGTACGCCAGCGCGGTGCGCAGCTCGCCGCGGGTCGGGTCGACGCCGGCCCAGGCCGCGTAGCCGTCCGGGCGGACCAGCAGCACGGTGTCGCGCAGCTTGCCGTGCGGGTCGGCCGGCGCCGCCGTCACCACCCGCTCCGACCAGGCGTCCGCCACCGACAGCTCGTCGTTGCTGATCAGCACCGCCCGGCCGCCGCGCAGCGCCTCGTACAGCCGGGACGGCCCGCCCGGCCGGTCGACGGCCAGCCGCAGGTCCGGCAGCCGCCGTCCGACCAGCGGGTGGGAGCCCTTCGGCGCCGGGTAGGAGATGCCGATGCCGGAGATCTGCTTGGCGCCCAGCTCGGCCACCGGGCCGAGGTGGTCGGCGACCGCGGTGAGCGCCGAGCGCAGCGCCCGGCTGGGCCCGTTCTGCGCCAGGGCGATCCGCACCAGCGCGCCGGAGCTGCGCAGCACCGCCCGGCCCACCGGGTGACGCTCCGTCTGGTAGGTGTCCAACAGGGCGTCAGGGGCCCAGCCCTGCAGGGTGGCGGCCAGCTTCCAGCCCAGGTTGGCGGCGTCCTGAAGGCCGGTGTTCATGCCCTGGCCGCCGGCCGGGGAGTGGCAGTGGGCGGCGTCGCCGGCCAGGAACACCCGGCCCGAGCGGTACGTCGGCGCCTGCCGCTCGTCGCTGTGGAAGCGCGAGGTCCAGCGGGCCTCGGTGAAGCCGTGGTCCACGCCGAACACGGCCCGGGCCAGCTCGGCGATCTCGGAGAGTTCCACCGGGTCGCCGTCCGGGCGCTGCCGGGCGCGGTCCCAGGCGATCACCCGGTACCAGCCGTCGCCGAACGGTGCCAGGAAGGCGAAGCCGGCCTCGCTCGCGCCGACCGTCAGCACCTCGTCCGGCTCCCGGCGCAGTCGGACGTCCGCCAGCATCACCGAGTTGACCACCGACTCGCCCGGGAACGGGATGCCCAGCAGGTCGCGGACGGTGCTGTGCACGCCGTCGGTGCCGACCGCGTACCGGGCGCGGTGGGTGGTGGTCGCCCCGCCCTCCCGGACGGTCAGCGACACCCCCTCGGAGTCCTGCCGCAGCCCGACCGCCTCGGCGCCCCGCACCAGCGTCGCCCCGGCCTTCGACGCCCGCTCCTGGAGCAGCCGTTCGGTGTGGGACTGAGGGGTGATCAGGACGAACGGGAAGCGGGTCGGCAGGTCGCCCAGTTCCACCCGCAGCCGGCCGAACAGCCGCAGCGAGCGCAGCGGCTGCCCGGTGGCGATCAGTTCGTCCGCCAGTCCGCGCGCGTCCAGCTGCTCCAGGGTGCGGGCGTGCACGGCGAACGCCCGGGTCAGGTTGGACTCGGCGGCGCGCTTCTCCAGCACCGTCACCCGCAGCCCGGCCGCCGCCAGGTCACCGGCGAGCAGCAGACCGGTCGGGCCGGCCCCGACGACCAGCACGTCGGCGGTGGGCTGATTCTCGGACATCGTCGTCTCCCGTGGCTCGGCGTGCGGGTTCTCAGCGCGATCTCAGACTGCCATCATCGCGGCCCCATCAGCGGCTGTGAACCTTCTTCCCATGACACAGCCCGCAATGCGGGGCGCGACCGCGGTCGGCCCCCTCGCCACCGGCGACACCACCGACGACACCACGGTGCGGACTCGGCTGGTCGAGGTGGTCGTCCCGGTCCACAACGAGGAGCACACGGTCGAGCGCTGCGTGCGGGAACTGCACGCCTACCTCGGCGAGACCTTCCCGTACGACTACCGGATCACCATCGCCGACAACGCCTCCCTCGACGGCACCTGGGCGGTCGCCACCCGGCTCGCCGAGGAGATCCCGCAGGTCGCCGCCGTCCACCTGGACCTCAAGGGCCGCGGCCGGGCGCTGCGCGAGGTCTGGGGCGCCAGCGACGCCGATGTGGTCGCCTACATGGACGTGGACCTGTCCACCGGCCTGGAGGCCTTCCTCCCGCTGGTCGCCCCGCTGCTGTCGGGCCACAGCGACCTGGCCATCGGCAGCCGGCTGCACCGCGGCTCGGCGGTGGTCCGCGGCCCCAAGCGGGAGTTCATCTCGCGCACCTACAACCTGCTGCTGCGGGCCACCCTGGCGGCCAAGTTCTCCGACGCCCAGTGCGGCTTCAAGGCCGGCCGCACCGAGGTGGTCAAGCAGTTGCTGGACCAGGTCGAGGACAACGCCTGGTTCTTCGACACCGAGCTGCTGCTGCTGGCCGAGCGCTCCGGCCTGCGGATCCACGAGGTGCCGGTGGACTGGGTGGACGACCCGGACAGCCGGGTGGACATCGTCCGCACCGCGCTGGACGACCTGCGGGGCATGGCCCGGGTGGCCCGCCGCTCGCTCTCCGGCGCCGACCGCCTCGACCTGCCCGCGGCCGCCCGCCGCGCCCAGCTGCCGCCCGGGCTCGGCTGGCAGCTGGCCAGCTTCGCGGTGATCGGCACCCTGTCGACGGTGGCCTACCTGCTGCTCTACCTGGCGGCCCGGCAGGCGGTGCCGGCCCTGGTCGCCAACGCCGTGGCGCTCGCCGTCACGGCGGTGTTCAACACGGCGGCCAACCGGCGGTTCACCTTCGGCGTCACAGGCCCGCGCGACGCGCTCAGGCACCAGGTGGAGGGCGGCATCGCCTTCCTGATCGGACTGGTGCTCAGCAGCGCCGCCATCGCCCTGCTGCACGCCGTGCGGCCGGACTCCGCGCACGGGGTCGAACTGGCGGCGCTGGTGGCGGCCAACGCGCTGGCCACCCTGGTGCGGTTCGTCCTGCTGCGGGTGTGGGTCTTCAACCCGCGCCGGGCCCGGCGGTCCTGAGGCCCGCGCCCTCCCCGAAGACGCCGGTGGCCCGCTCCCCGCCCCCAGGGAAACGGGCCACCGGTCACGTTCCGACGGCTCAGCCGTGCCGGCGGACCTCCACCGTGCGGAACCGGCTCGCGACGAACGCGCCGTCGCAGTACGCGGCGTTGGCGGCCGGGTTGGCGCCGGTGCCGTGCAGGTCGGAGAAGGCCGCGGTCTGGTTGACGTACACCCCGCCGGTCAGGTTGAGCGACAGCGAGACACCGGCGTCCAGGCAGGCGGCGACCAGCGCGTCCTCCACCCCCTCGTCCACGGTGTAGCCGCCGGCGGTCATCGCGCCCTGCTCCCGCACGGTGCGGCGGAGCAGCTCGACCGCGGCCTCGGTGGACTCCACCGCCACCGCGAAGGCCACCGGGCCGAAGCACTCGCCGAGGAAGGCCGTCCGGTCGTCGGGCTTGTCGGCGTCGGCCTTGACCAGGGCGGGCGTGCGGATGGTCGCGCCCGGGAACTCGGGCGAGGCCACCACCCGCGGGGCGAGGGCGAGTTCGCCGTACTCGCCGCCGGCCGCGGCCACGCTGCGCTGCAGCACGCCGGGGTTGACCACGGCGCCCAGGACGGCCGCCGCGCGGGCGTCGTCGCCGAGCAGGCCGTCGATCGCGCCGGCCAGGTCGGCGACCACCTCGTCGTAGGACTTGGAGCCCTCGTCGGTGCGGACGCCGGTCCGCGGGATCAGCAGGTTCTGCGGGGTGGTGCACATCTGGCCGCTGTACAGGCTCAGCGCGAAGGCCAGGTTGCCCAGCATGCCGCGGTAGTTGTCGGTGGAGTCCAGCACCACCGTGTTGACGCCGGCCTTCTCGGTGTAGACCTGGGCCTGGCGGGCGTTGTCCTCCAGCCAGTCGCCGAAGCCGGTCGAACCGGTGTAGTCGATCATCTTGACCTCGGGCCGGACGGCCAGGGTCGCCGCGATCGTGCCGCCCTCGTGCTCGACCGCCAGGCAGACCAGGTTCGGGTCGAAGCCCGCCTCGGTCAGCACCTCGCGGGCGATCCGGACGGTCAGCGCCAGCGGCAGTACGGCCCGCGGGTGCGGCTTGACCAGCACCGAGTTGCCGGTCGCCAGCGAGGCGAACAGGCCCGGGTAGCCGTTCCAGGTCGGGAAGGTGTTGCAGCCGATCATCAGCGCGGTGCCGCGCGGCACCACGGTGAACTCCTTCACCATGCTGAGCGGGTCGCGCTTGCCCTGCGGCTTGGTCCAGTTCGCGCTCTTCGGCAGCCGGACCTGCTCGGCGTACGCGTAGGCCACCGCCTCCAGGCCGCGGTCCTGCGCGTGCGGGCCGCCCGCCTGGAACGCCATGCCGTACGCCTGGCCGGTGGTGTGCATCACGGCCTGCGCGAACTCGTGCGAGCGGGCGTTGATCCGGCCGAGGATCTCCAGGCAGACCGCCGCCCGGGCCGCCGGGCCCGCCGCCGCCCAGCCCGGACGCGCCGCCTCCAGGGCGGCGATCAGCTCGTCCGCCTCGGCGTGCGGGTAGCTCACGCCCAGCTCGATGCCGTACGGCGACGCCTCGCCGGAGACCAGGTCGCCGTTGGTGGGCTGGCCCTCGATCCGGAACACCGAGCCGAGCAGCGCGTCGAACGCGGCCTGGCCGTCCGCGGCGCCCGTCTCGCCGTACGCCTTGGGGAACTCCGGGTACGGAGTCCAGTAGTCACGGCTCTCGATCGCGGCGAGGGCGCGGTCGAGGGTCTCCTGATGGCGGTCGATCAGTTCGGCGACCAGGGGGTTGGGGGTCGCAGCAGCCATGGTGCGCTCCTCATAGGGGCGGGCGGGTCACGCCTCAGCGTAACCGAACGATCGGTCGGGGCGAAGACCCTCCCGAATGATCGTCCCCGGCGCCGCGCAACGCCCCGGCCGGGACGAGAGCGCTCGGGCGTACCGGCTGCTCTACGGGATGCCGAGCTCGAACAGGACGTAGCCCGCGTACCAGCCGGAGGCGGCCGCGCCGACGGTGAGCACGGCGGCCAGCGAGGGCAGCGACAGCCGTCGCAGGGCCACCGCGATCGGGACGAACAGCGGGAAGCAGGGCAGCAGGTAGCGGGAGGTGTTGCCGAATATCTGCTGGCTGCCCAGGACCAGGACGATCGTCACCACGGTGTAGACCAGCAGGAACAGCGGCGGGCGCAGCCGGACCAGCAGGAAGAGCAGCACCGGCAGGGTGAACACCAGCAGGACCGCGATCAGGTCCTCGGTGGGGTAGCCGAAGACGTAGTCGTGGTGGCCCAGCAGCACGCCGCGCAGCACCTTGCCGGTGTGCGCGCCGTAGTCGAAGAAGTGCAGCCAGGCGCCGCGCTGGAGCTCGAAGTAGGAGGTCCAGCTGCCCATCTTCCAGCTCGCCCAGGCGAGGTAGCCGGCCAGGCCGAGCGGTGCGATCAGGACGGCGGTGACCGGGCCGAGGACGCCGTCCCGGCGGCGCAGCAGGGCGATCAGCGCGGCCACGCCGAGCGCGGCGACCAGCGCCGCCGAGGTCGGCCGGTTGAGGCCGGCGACGAAGGTGGTGACCCCCGCCGCCAGCCAGCTGCCGGTCATCACGAAGTAGCAGGCCCAGGCCGCCAGCGCGACGAACAGCGAGTCGGAGTAGACCGCCCACTCGGCGCCCGAGCCGGGGAACAGGCCCCAGACGGCGGCCGCGATGACGCCGGCCCGCCGCCCGGCGAGCCGGGTGGTGACGGCGAA
This sequence comes from Kitasatospora cinereorecta, assembly GCF_024172095.1. GTDB lineage: Bacteria > Actinomycetota > Actinomycetes > Streptomycetales > Streptomycetaceae > Kitasatospora > Kitasatospora cinereorecta. Next base: position 579,450 of record NZ_JAMZDX010000006.1, read on the forward strand.
GATGCCGGCCGCGGCGGCGAACGAGGCCAGCACCGAGACCAGCATCCCGGCGCCGTACGGGCCGAGCCCGGTGACGGTCGAGACCAGCCGCATCAGGCCGGGGTAGAGCGGGAAGAACGCGACCGAGTTCTGCTCGTACGCCCACGGGCCGCCGGCGGTCGCGACCAGCGCCGGGTGGTAGCCCTGGGTGGCGACCTGCTGGTACCACCAGCCGTCCCAGCCGCCGAGCACGTCCCAGGTGTGGGCGCCGCCGCCGAACCGGGGGTTCTTCGTCAGGTACTCGCCGGACCAGCCGAGCAGCGCCATGAAGACGGTGAAGCCGATCAGCTTCACCGCGCCGTAGACCCCGAGCGCCGGACCGTAACGGCGGGCGGTGAGACCGGCCCACTGCCGGAAGGTCTCCGGTTCGGCGGTCCGCGGCTCCTCCGCCAGACCGACCGCGCCGGGGATCGCGCCCGTGGACATCTGGTCCCTCCCGCCGAACGACATGGTCCGGGCGAGCCTACGGCACCCCTTACTGGTCTGTACCTGCGCGGAGGGTCGGCGGGTAAAATCCGAACACCGTACGACCGTGGAGCACCTGATGGATTCAGAGGCACGCACCGGGATCACACTCTCCGTGGTCGTCCCGATGTTCAACGAGCAGGACGCCCTGCGGGCGTTCGCCGACCGGCTGCGCCCCGCCCTGGACGGGCTGGACGAGCCGTACGAGGTGGTCGCCGTCGACGACGGCAGCACCGACAAGACCCCCGACCTGCTGCACGACCTGCGGACCGACTGGCCGCAGCTGCGCCTCGTCAGGCTGCGCCGCAACTGCGGGCACCAGGCGGCGCTGACCGCCGGGCTGGACCGGGCCGACGGCGCGTACGTGGCAACCATCGACGCCGACCTCCAGGACCCGCCGGAGAAGCTCGGCGAGATGCTGGAGCTGGCCCGCCGGGACGGCCTGGACATCGTCTACGGGGTGCGGGAGGACCGCTCCAGCGACTCCGGGTTCAAGCGGCACACGGCCGGCGCCTACTACTGGCTGATGCGGCGGCTGGTCGGCCGGCAGGTGCCGGCCCAGGCGGGCGACTTCCGGCTGCTCAGCCGGGAGGCCGTGGAGGCGCTCAAGGAGCTGCCCGAGCAGCACCGGGTCTACCGGCTGCTGGTGCCCTGGCTGGGCTTCCCCAGCGGGGAGGTGCGCTACGTCCGGGAGCAGCGGGTCGCCGGGGAGACCAAGTACCCGGTCGGCAGGATGGCGCGGCTCGCGGTGGACAGCGTCACCGGGTTCTCGGCGGCGCCGCTGCGGGTGGCGACCTGGCTCGGCGCGGTCAGCTTCGTCACCTGCCTGCTGCTGGTGGTCTTCAGCCTGAGCGTCTACCTGGCCGGGATGACCGTGCCCGGGTGGACCTCGCTGTTCGTCGGGGTGCTGTTCATCGGGGCGGTGCAGCTGATCTGCGTGGGGCTGCTCGGCGAGTACGTCGGGCGGATCTACACCGCGGTGCAGCGGCGGCCGGCGTACTACGTTGCCGAGGACACCGCGGACCGGGCGGCCGGGCGCACCGGCCGGTGACCCGGCCTGTGCCGGGTGATCGGCGGCGGGGATACTCGTGACCATGGCCGAGAACACCACGCGCACCGCCTACACCGTCGAGTCACTGCTGGCCGTCACGGTCGAGGTCTTCAACGAGCGCGGGTACGACGGCACCTCGATGGAGGACCTCTCCCGGGCCGCCGGGATCTCCAAGTCCTCCATCTACCACCACGTCCGCGGCAAGGAGGAACTGCTCCGGCTCGCCGTGGGCCGCGCGCTGGACGCGCTGTTCGCCATCCTGGAGGAGCCGGCCGCCTCGTCCGGCCGCTCGGTGGACCGGCTGGAGCACGTGGTGCGCCGCACCACCGAGGTGCTGCTCACCGAGCTGCCGTACGTGACGCTGCTGCTGCGGGTGCGCGGCAACACCGCGACCGAGCTGTGGGCGCTGGAGCGCCGCCGCGACTTCGACCACCGGGTCGCGGAGCTGCTGCGGGCCGCGGTGACGGCGGGCGAGCTGCGCTCGGACGTCGAGGCGCGGCTGGCCACCCGGCTGCTGTTCGGCATGATCAACTCGATCGTCGAGTGGTACCGGCCGGGCGCCAGGAGCGCCGACGGGGTCGCCGACGCGGTGGTGCACCTGGCCTTCGACGGACTGCGGGCCCGGTAGCCGGATCGCCGTCCGACCGGCCTGATACGTTCGCCTCGACTTCCCGGGCGAACAGGAAAGGTCGGACGGTCAGTTGACCCAGCATCCCCGCATACCGCGACCGCGGTCACCGTTGCGCGCGACGGCGACCGCGACGGCGACCCTCGCCGCGCTCGGCCTGGTGGTGAGCGGCGCTCCGCTCGCCGCCGCGGCGCCGGTCCAGGCGGCCCCGGCCGCCGGGCTTCAGGCCCAGTTCACCGCGGCCGCAAAGGAGTTCAAGGTCCCCGAGAGCGTCCTGCTGGCCGTCTCCTACCAGGAGACCCGGTGGGAGTCGCACCAGGGCCGGCCGAGCACCACCGGCAACTACAACGTGATGGGCCTGACCCAGGTCGACCTGGCGGCGGTGGCGGCGGCGCAGGCCGCGGCCCAGCCGGAGGTCGACCTGCGCGGCGACGGCGACGCCAAGCCGCGGGCCAGGTCCCAGGCCGCCCCGGCGGCGCCGGTGGACAGCCCCGCCCTGCACACGCTCGACACCGCCGCCAAGCTGATCAACCGTCCGGCGGCGGATCTGCGCGGCGACACCCTGCAGAGCATCCGCGGCGGCGCCGCCCTGCTGGCCCAGCTGCAGCAGAACGCGAAGGCCCCGCTCTCGAGCGACCCGGCGGCCTGGTACGGCGCGGTGGTCGGCTACAGCAACGGCGGCACCGACGCCCAGAGCGCCGCCGAGGGCCGGGAGTTCGCCGACCGGGTGTTCGGCACGATCAAGCTCGGCGCCTCCCGCACCACCTCCGAGGGCCAGCGGGTGTCGCTCGCCGCCGACCCGGCCGCCGCCAAGCACAGCCCGGCGGTCGACCGCGGCGTGCAGACCGCCTCCCGGTCGGCGCCGCGCACCGCGCTGGCGGCCGCCACCGACCCGATCGAGTGCCCGTCCACGCTCAGCTGCGACTTCCAGCCGGCCGCGTACGCGCAGAACAGCTCCGACCTCAGCGACTTCGGCAACTACTCGGTCGCGAACCGCACCGGCGCCGACATCGACCACATCGTCATCCACGACACCGAGGGCGGCTACGCCGGCTCGCTGGCCACCTTCCAGAACCCGGCGACCATGGCGAGCGCGCACTACCTGCTGCGCTCCAGCGACGGCCACGTCACCCAGATGGTGGCGGACAAGAACGTCGCCTGGCACGCCGGCAACAAGACCCTCAACATGCACAGCGTCGGCATCGAGCACGAGGGCTACGCGCTGAGCGGGGCCAGCTGGTACTCCGAGCAGCTCTACCAGTCCTCGGCGACGCTCACCCGCTACCTGGCCGACCGCTTCGGCGTCCCGCTGGACCGCCAGCACATCATCGGCCACGACGAGGTGCCCGGCCCGACCCAGAGCGCGGTCGCCGGCATGCACTGGGACCCGGGCACGTTCTGGGACTGGAACCACTACATGGATCTGGTCGGCGCCCACGTCTCGCCGGACTCCGGCTACGTGATCGGCGGCCGGGTGACCATCAACCCGCCGTTCTCCAACGCCTACCGGCCGGTGATCAACAACGTCCCGGCCCAGCCGGCGAACTTCGTCTACCTGTACAGCTCCCCCGGCGGCCCGCTGATCGGCAACGGCACGCAGAACGCCGCGGACTGGTCCGACAAGGCGGTGGCCGGCGGCAGCTACGTGGTCGCCGACGTGCAGGGCCAGTGGACCGCCATCTGGTACAACGGCCAGAAGGCCTGGTTCTGGAACGACGGCAGCATCGCCGCCGCCGACAACCGGGCCGGCCAGTTCGTCCTCACCCCGAAGCCCGGGCTGTCGAGCGTCGCGGTCTACGGCCGCTCCTACCCGGAGTACGGCGCGTACGCGGCGGCCGGCGTCCCGGCCCCGGACCCGAACATCACCGCGCTCAGCGCCACCCTCCCGGCCGGCCAGAGCTACGTCCCGGTGTCCGTCACCCCGGTGAACGGCGACTTCTACTACGCCCCGACCATCGACGGCAGCGCGGCGCACGACCGCACCTGGGTGACCGGCGGCCAGAAGTACTACCCGATCCGGTACAACCACCGGCTCGCCTACGTCTCGGCCGACGACGTGCAGCTGGTCGCGGCGCCGACCAACGTGCTGGCGGCCGGCGAGCGGGTGCAGCTGCTGGCGCAGACCACCACCGGCTCGGTCAACGCGGGCGCCAACTACTCCCGCGGCGTCTGGGAGACCTTCCACGCCCTCCCGGCGGCCGGCACCACGCCCGACCCGAAGCAGCGCTTCGCCGTGCTCTACCTGAACGGTCAGCTGCACGCCGTGACGCTGGCCGCCGGCCACGTCTGGACCGCCGACCGCAACCTGCTCACCGGCGAGTGGAGCCCCTGGTACGACCTCCAGGTGACCGGTCTGGCCGGGCCGCTGACCGCCCCGGCGACCGAGGTGACGGTGGCCGCCACCGGCAGCAAGATGCACGTGGTGGTGATCTCCGGCGGCCGACTGCTGGAGGCGACCGCCGACTACGGCACCGGCCGCTGGTACACCTGGGGTGACGTCTCGGGCGCCATCGGTCTGCCGACCGGCGCGCTCACCGGCATCACCGCCGCGGCCAACGGCAACGTGCTGCACATCGACGGCCTGGGCACCGACGGCCGGATCCACGTGGCCGACGGCGACTACAACCGCGGCGCGTGGGGCTACGGCGACGTGACCGGCGCGGTCGGCCCGCTGACCGGCACGGTCACCGGCCTGACCACCGTCGCAGTGGGCTCCAAGCAGCACCTGCTCGCGCTGGTGGACGGCAAGGTCAAGCAGGCCACCGCCGACTACGCGGCCGGCGCCTGGACCAGCTGGGGCGACGTCTCCGGCGCGACCGGGCAGACCACCCCGCTGACCGCGCTGGTGGCCACCTACACCGGCAACTCGCTGCGGCTGTTCGGCCTCGGGGGCGACCACGTCCTCAACGCCAACGGCGACTACTCCACCGGCCGCTGGTCCGGCTGGATGGACACCGAGGTCCCCGGCGCCGCCGGCCCGATCGACCCGGTGAACACCCTGGCGGTGGCCGGCACCAACTGACCGGCCGCATCCCCGCACCACCCGCTGCCCCCGGACGGTCCGCCGTCCGGGGGCAGCGGCGTTCCCGGGGCCCGGAGGCGTCTTCGGCTCAGAGGTCCGGCGGGACCTGGTCGGTCTCCTCGAAGACCAGCATGGTCTGGGTGGACAGCACCTGCGGGATCGCCTGGATCCGGCTGAGCACCAGCTCGCGCAGCGAGCGGTTGTCCGCCGTGTGGACCAGCAGCAGTACGTCGAAGTCGCCGCCGACCAGCGCGATGTGCGCCACCCCCGGCAGCTGGAGCAGCTGCTCGCGCACCGCCCGCCAGGAGTTCTGGACGATCTTCAGGGTGATGTACGCGGTGGCGCCCTGACCGGCCCGTTCGTGGTCGACCCGGGCGGTGAAGCCGCGAATCACTCCGTCCTCGACCATCCTGGAGATCCGGGCATACGCATTGGCCCTGGACACGTGCACCCGCTCGGCCACCGAGCGGATCGAGGCGCGACCGTCCTGCTGCAGCAGCCGCAGGATCGACCGGTCGACACGGTCGAGTCTGGACATCTGTTCAGCCGACATGGCCCCCCACCCTCCCTCATTGGACGTGCTGACTCCAGCAGACCGCCATTCCGGCCGACTGTCCACCACCTTGTCACGGTTCTGGTCAAGATGAACAGACGACCGAACAATCGGTAGGGAGCCCCCGCCACCCAGGAGGTGCCCGAGATGACCGTTCTCGACCACAGACACACGGCCGCCGTACCCGGCTGGCTCCCGGGCGCCACCGCCCCCCGCACCGACCCCGAGCCACTGCTGCCGGACGCCGCACCGGTCCGCGTCCTGGGCACCCCCGCCCTGGAGAAGACCGACCCGGCCCTGCTGCGCGAGCTGTACCGACGCCTCGTCGTCGGCCGCCGCTACAACCAGCAGGCCACCACCCTGACCAAGCAGGGCCGACTCGCCGTCTACCCGGCCTCCACCGGGCAGGAGGCCTGCCAGATCACCGCCGCGCTGGCCCTCCAGCAGCAGGACTGGCTCTTCCCCAGCTACCGGGACACCCTCGCGGTGGTCTCCCGCGGCGTCGACCCGCTCGAGGCGCTCACGCTGCTGCGCGGCAACGCCCACACCGGCTACGACCCGAAGGCCAGCCGCACCGCACCGCTGTGCACCCCGCTCGCCACCCAGGCCCCGCACGCCGTCGGCCTGGCCCACGCCGCCCGCCTGGCCGGCGACCCGACCGTCGCCCTGGCGATGCTCGGCGACGGCGGCACCAGCGAGGGCGACTTCCACGAGGCGCTGAACTTCGCCGCCGTGCTGCACGCCCCGGTGGTCTTCCTGGTGCAGAACAACGGCTACGCGATCTCCGTGCCGCTCACCCAGCAGTCCGCGGCGCCCACCCTGGCCCACAAGGCCGTCGGCTACGGCATGCCCGGCCGCCTGGTGGACGGCAACGACGCCCCCGCCATGCACGCCGTGCTCACCGAGGCCGTCGAGCGCGCCCGCAGCGGCGGCGGCCCGACCCTGATCGAGGCGCTCACCTACCGGGTCGAGGCCCACACCAACGCCGACGACGCCACCCGCTACCGCCACGAGGAGGAGGTCGCCGCCTGGCGCGAGCACGACCCGATCCTGCTGATGGAACGCGGCATGCGCGAGCTCGGCCTGCTCGACGACCAGCTGGTCCAGGACGCCGCCGACGAGGCCGAGGCCCTGGCCGCCCGGATGCGCGCCGAGTTCCACGCCGAACCCGAGCTCGACCCGATGTCGCTCTTCGCGCACGTCTACGCCGAGCCCACCCAGCAACTGCGCGAGCAGGCCGCGCAGCTCGCCGCCGAGCTGGCCGCCGAGGCCGAGGTGCACCACTGATGACCACCGCCCCCGCCCGCAGCGCCGCGGCGACCAGGACCTCCACCATGGCGCAGGCGCTCAACACCGCCCTGCACGACGCCATGAAGGCCGACCCCACCGTCCACGTGATGGGCGAGGACGTCGGGCAGCTCGGCGGCGTCTTCCGGATCACCGACGGGCTGACCGCCGAGTTCGGCCCCGAGCGCTGCCTGGACACCCCGCTGGCCGAGGCCGGCATCCTCGGCACCGCCATCGGCATGGCCATGTACGGCCTGCGCCCGGTGGTCGAGATGCAGTTCGACGCCTTCGCCTACCCGGCGATGGAGCAGCTGTTCTCGCACGTCGCCAAGATGCGCAACCGCACCGCGGGCAAGCTGCCGCTGCCGATCACCATCCGGGTCCCGTTCGGTGGTGGCATCGGCGGCGTGGAGCACCACAGCGACGCCTCCGAGGCGTACTACACGCACACCGCCGGCCTGCACGTGGTCACCCCGGCCACCGTCGCCGACGCCTACGGGCTGCTGCGCGCCTCCATCGCCTCCGACGACCCGGTGGTCTTCCTGGAGCCCAAGCGGCTCTACTGGGGCAAGTCCGAGTGGGACCCGACCGCGCCGGTCGAGCCGATCGGCAAGGCGGTGCTGCGCCGCACCGGCCGCTCCGCCGTGCTGATCACCTACGGCCCGTCGCTGCCGGTCTGCCTGGAGGCCGCCGAGGCGGCAAAGGCCGAGGGCTGGGACCTCTCCGTGCTCGACCTGCGCACCCTGGTGCCGTTCGACGAGGAGACCGCCTGCGAGGTGGTCCGCTCGGTCGGCCGCGCGGTCGTGGTGCACGAGGCGACCGGCTTCGGCGGCGCCGGTGCGGAGATCGCCGCCCGGCTCACCGAGAAGTGCTTCCACCACCTGGCCGCGCCCGTGCTGCGGGTCACCGGCTTCGACATCCCGTACCCGCCCCCGATGCTCGAGCACCACCACCTCCCCGGGGTGGACCGGATCCTGGACGCCGTCGCCCGGCTCCAGTGGGAGGACTGATGTCGATGGCCGTGGTCCGTGAGTTCACGCTGCCCGACCTCGGTGAGGGACTCACCGGGGCCGAGGTGGTGCGCTGGATGGTCGAGGTCGGCGAGGTCATCGCGATCGACCAGCCGGTGGTCGAGGTGGAGACCGCCAAGGCCGTGGTGGAGGTGCCCTGCCCGTACGGCGGCGTGGTCACCGCCCGCTTCGGCGAGGTCGGCGAGGAGGTGCCGGTCGGCGCCCCGCTGGTGACCGTCGCGGTGTCGGTCGCGTCGAGCGACGACGCCGAGCCCGCGCCCGAGCGCCCGCTGGTCGGGTACGGCGTCGCGGAGGGCGGCAAGGGCGCCCGGCGCCGGCGCGTGGTGGCAGGCAACGGCGCCGCCCGGGCGGCCGCTCCCGCGGTCGCTCCGGTCGCTCCTGCGGCCGTCGCCGCGCCTGCCGCACCCGCCGTCCCGGCCGTGGTGGCGGTGATCTCGCCGCTGGTCCGCCGGATGGCGCGCGAGCACGGCATCGACCTGGCCGGGGTGGCCGGCAGCGGTCCGGACGGGCTGATCATGCGGCGCGACGTGGAGCGGGTGGTCGCCGCCCCGGCGCAGGCCGCCCCCGCGCCGGTCGCGGCCGCTGTTTCACGTGAAACCGTCGCCGACGAGATCGTGCCGCTGCGCGGTCTGCGCAAGACGATCGCCGAGAAGCTCACCCGCAGCCACCAGGAGATCCCCGCCGCCACCTGCTGGGTGGACGCGGATGCCACCGGGCTGATGGAGCTCCGGCAGCAGCTGAACCGCGCCGCCGGTCCCAAGGTCAGCGTCCTGGCGCTGCTCGCCCGGATCTGCACCGCCGCCCTGGAGCGCTTCCCGGAGCTCAACTCCAGCGTCGGTCCGGAGGGCATCCGCCGGCACTCCGCCGTCCACCTGGGCTTCGCCGCGCAGAGCGAGCGCGGCCTGGTGGTGCCGGTGGTGCGCGACGCCCAGCTGATGGGCACCGAGCAGCTGACCACCGAACTGGCCCGGCTGACCGAGGCGGCCCGGGCCGGCTCGCTCACCCCGGGTGAACTGACCGGCGGCACCTTCACGCTCAACAACTACGGCGTCTTCGGGGTGGACGGCTCGACGCCGATCCTCAACCACCCCGAGGCGGCCATGCTGGGCGTCGGCCGGATCACGCCCAAGCCGTGGGTGCACGAGGGCCAGTTGGCGGTGCGCCAGGTGACGCAGCTGTCGTTCACCTTCGACCACCGGGTGTGCGACGGCGGGACGGCCGGCGGGTTCCTGCGGTTCGTCGCGGACTGCGTCGAGCAGCCCGGACTGCTGCTGCGCCGGCTCTGACACCGCGCGCGGTTCCGTTTCTCCGGTCACCTTGCGTGGTGGCTCCACTGCGCAAGGTGGCCGTAGGTCGAGCGAGCGTAGCGCGCCCGGGGCGCGGGTGTCCGGGGTTCTCGCGATTTGTCGGATGAGCTTCACGCCTGGTGCCAATCTGCTGAGGCCGTCAGCAGATTGGTCGACCGGAAGCGAAACGATTCTCTTGGGCACTCGTCAGATCGCGCTGAAGAACAGGCCACTGAAAGTCGTCAGGGTCGGGCCCGGATCGGCGGCGGCCTCGTCCGTACCGGGTCTGGGGCCCGCCGCGGCCGGTTCCGCCACCGAGGGCGGAGCGGTCGAGGCCCGGCCCCCCGCGGATCCGGCCGAGCCGGTGCCGTCCGCGGACCCGCCCGTGGCCGCCGGGCTGCCCGCGATCCCGGCGAAGCCCACCGAGCCGCCCCGGATCCCCGCGCCGAGCCTGCCCGCGGACCCGCCCCCGGTCGGCCACCGGCCGCTGTTCACCGACGCCCCCGGGCTCAACTGGTCCGGCCCCGGCGACCACTGGAGCCGCGCCTGGGCCCTGGAGACGCTGGCCGAGCCGCCCGCCGCCCCCGCGGCGCCCGCCGTTCCGGCCCTGCCGGCCGCGGTGCCCGTCCGGGTGAGCGCCACCGAGGCGCCCACCGCCGAGGACATCGAGCTGATCCGGACCACCCTCGCGGTGGTGGAGCCGGTCGCCGACCGCGCGACCGCCCACTTCTATGCGCTGATCTTCGTCCACCACCCGGAGATCCGGGCGATGTTCCCGGCGGCCATGGACGTCCAGCGCGACCGGCTGTTCCACGCCCTGCTGATGGCCGCCGCCAGCGCCGACGACCCGGCCGGACTGACCGCGTACCTCACCCGCCTCGGCCAGGGCCACCGCAAGTACGGCACCCTCGCCGCCCACTACGGACCGGTCGGCGAGTGCCTGGTGGCCGCGCTGGCCCGGTACTGCGGCAGCCGCTGGGACGACCGGACCGAACTGGCCTGGCGGCGGGTCTACGGACTGGTCTCACGGATCATGATCGAGGCGGCCGAGGACGCCGCCCGCACCTCCCCGCCCTGGTGGCAGGCCGAGGTGGTCGCGCACGAGCGGCGCACCCGCGACATCGCCGTCGTCACCCTGCGCCCCGACCAGGCGTACCCCTACCGGGCCGGCCAGTACGCCACCGTGGAGACGCCCTGGTGGCCGCGGGTCTGGCGGCACTTCTCCTTCTCCGGCGCGCCGCGCTCCGACGGCCTGCTGACCTTCCACGTGAAGGCCGTCCAGGCCGGCTGGGTGAGCAACGCGCTGGTCCACCGGGCGGCGCCCGGCGACGTGCTGCGGCTCGGCCCGGCGGCCGGCTCGATGGTGGTCGACCACGGCAGCGACGCCAACCTGCTCTGCATCGGCGGCGGCACCGGGATCGCCCCGATCAGCGCCCTGGTCGAGGAGGTCGCCGCGTACGGCGCCGGCAGCCGCAAGGTCGAGGTCTTCTACGGCGCCCGGCGGAGCGCCGAGCTGTACGAGCTGGCGCACCTGCGCGAGCTGGCGGAGCGCCACCTGTGGCTGTCCGTCCGGCCGGTGGTCTCCGACCAGCAGGTGGCGCCCGGCGAGGCACTGGCCGGCGAACTGCCCGAGGTGGTCACCCGGTACGCGCCGTGGCACGGCTTCCGGGCCTACCTGAGCGGCCCGCCGGCCATGGTCCGGCGCGGCACCGCCGCCCTCAAACGGGCCGGGCTGACCTCCGCCGAGATCCACCACGACCTGGTCGGAGACCTGGCGTAGCCGGCGCCGGATCAGCCGAGGTCGTGGGCGAGCAGGGCGCGGACGCCCTCGATGTTGGCCGCCAGGTACGCCCGCAGGCTGGGCGGCACGACGTTGACCGAGGTGACGCCCTCGCGAGTGAAGGGCAGCCGGACGATCTCGTACTCGCCGCGCGGCTCGTCCACCTCGGGGCCGTGCCGTCGGCTGGGGTCGATCGAGGCCAGTCGGCAGACGAAGAAGTGCTGCACCTTCACCCCGTGCGGATGGGCCAGGGTGCCGTCCTCGTGGTGGGAGTGGGCGACGGTGTCGACGAAGGCGGGCACCACGTCCGCCACTTTGCCGCCGAGCTCCTCGTCCACCTCGCGGTGCAGGGCCTCCACCACCGTCCGGTCGGTGGGCTCCACCCCGCCGCCCGGCGTGATCCAGTACGGGTGCGGGGAGCCCGGCCGGACGCGCTTGATCAGCACGATCGAGGCGGGCGCGTGCGGATCGTCCCGGTCCAGCTCCAGCAGGATCGCCCTCGCGGTGCGCTTGACCACTGGGCGGACGGGGCCGGCCATGCTTGCCACCTCCGGGGCGCGAGCGTTGTGCGGGAGTCTCCCGCACCGGGCCCGCGGCCAAACCCGAACGAGTGGGTGAATCGGAGGTACGGGTTCCGCCGAACGGATGATTCGGGAGCGCTTCGGCCGTCCGTGTCGCGCCTGGGTGCACGCGGGCCCGCGGTGTGCTGCAATGAGCCGCTATCGGGCGGAAAGCGAGCGAACTGCCCCGAACGGCTTCCGAACGGCTTCCGAATGACCAGGGGGATGAGGCGGCCATGGACCAGATGACCGGGACGGCCGACAGAGCGAGCACCCGGGGCATACGGCCGGCCGGGTCACCCACGCTGATCACCTCCGTCCAGCGCGCGCTGCGCCTGCTGGAGGCGGTCGGCGCACATCTGCAGGGAGCCACCGCCAAGCAGCTCGCCCGCGCCGCGGGCCTGCCGCTCGGCACCACGTACCACCTGCTGCGCACCCTCACCCACGAGGGCTACCTGTGCCGCGTCGGCGGGAAGTTCTTCTTCGGCGACTCGCTGGACGGCATCAGCCGCGCGGACACCCGCCAGCACGCCCGCGCCGACCTCCACGACCGGATGGCCGAGCTGCGCGACGAACTCGGCGCCGCCGTCTACTACGCGGTGTACGAGGAGGGCGAGATCCGGGTGGTGCACGTGGTCGCCGGACCGCAGCACCCGGCCGTCGAGGAGTGGGCCGACTTCCGCGCCACCGCCCACGCGCACGCGGTCGGCCTGTGCCTGCTCGCCCAACTCGGCGAGGACGAGCGGCGCGACCACCTGGACCGCCACCCGCCGTCGGCGCTCACCCCGTACACCGTCGCCCGCGAGGGCACGGTGCTGCGCCGGCTGGCGGCGGTCCGCCCGACCGTGCCGGTGACGGAGCGCCAGGAGTACGCGCTGGGCACGGTGTGCGCCGCCGTCCCGATCACCATCGGCTCGGTGGTGGCCACCATGGCGATCTCGCTCCCGGTCGAGCAGTCCGACCGGCTGACCGCCGCGGCCGGCCGGCTGCGCTCGCTGGTGGGCGCGATGTCCCCGGCGTTCGTGCGCTGACCGGAGGGCGTGCGCCGACCGGGGGTCGGGGCTCGTTCACCATTTGAAAAAGCTCATCTTGTCCTCATCGTTTGCAAACCTGGACGATGGGGATTGAACGGCGAATCAGGACAAAACTCCGGTGGCCCTCAACACCCCGGCCGGGCAGAACGAGAGGTACTGGTACATGCACAACACGGTCCAGGCCCACGTGGTCATGCACCTCGTGGTGTCCGACGAGCTCTCCTTCCGCATCCTGGTCGACCTCGAGTACGACGCCGAGGACCCGTACGCGGTGGCCTTCACCTTCCACCTCCCCGGCGACGCCCCGGTCACCTGGGTGTTCGCGCGCGAGCTGCTGGTCGACGGGATCAGCCGGCCCACCGGCGAGGGCGACGTGCACATCCACCCGGTCGGCGAGGAGCTCGGCGAGGTCGCCATCGTGCTGCACTCCCCGGAGGGCGACGCCCGGATGCGGGCCGGTGTCCCGCCGCTGATCGCCTTCCTGGCGCGGACCGACCGGGTGGTGCCGATGGGTCAGGAGACCATCGGGGTCGAGCTCGACACACAGTTGGCCAGCATCCTCGCCGCCCCCGGACGCGAGAACGCCGGCTGACCGCCGCGGCGGCCGGCCGGCGTTCCGGCGGGAGTCGGTTCAGTCGTCCCCGAGGGCCAGGTGCAGGCCCCAGGACACCACGCTGATGATCAGCGAGCCCAGCAGCGCGGCCCAGAAGCCCTCGACGTGGAAGTCCAGCGAGAGCTTGTCGGAGGCCCAGGAGGTCAGCCAGAGCATCAGGGCGTTGATCACGAAGGTGATCAGCCCCAGCGTGAGGATGAACAACGGCAGCGAGAACAGCTTCACCAACGGCTTGATCAGGAAGTTGACCACCCCGAAGACCAGCGCGACCGCGATCACGGTGAGGGTCTTGTCCTGCCAGCCGTCACCGGACAGCACGATCCCGTCGACGATCCAGGCCGCCACCCAGATCGCCAGCGCGTTGATGAGTGTTTTGATCACGAAACTCTTCATGGTGCGGATGGTCGCAGGCCGGACGGCCGCAGGGAAGCTCCCCGAGGGATGTTGTTGAATGGGGCCCGCCGGGGGAGCCGGTGCGGGCTGGCACGGAAGGGGAGCGGCCGCGGTGAAGGTGTTCCGGTTGGACGAGCTGGACGCGGAGCGGGCCGCCCACGGTGGCGCCTACCTGCGCTTCCTCAAGGAGCGGAACATGTCCGCCGGCCTGTACGCGCTCTCCCCCGGTGAGACCGACCCGCAGGGCCCGCACGAGCAGGACGAGATCTACACCGTGATCAGCGGCCGGGCCGAGCTGACCGTGGGCGGGGAGACCACCACCGTCGGACGCGGCAGCGTGGTGTACGTGCCGGCCGGCGTCCCGCACCGGTTCCACCGCATCACCGAGGAGCTGCGGGTGCTGGTGGTCTTCTCCCCGCCCGAGACCTGACCACGCCGAGGAGCGATGCTGTGAACCTGACCGACGAACTGTGGGCGGCGATCGAGCCGATCTACGCGGAGATCCTCGCCCACCCGTTCATCGCCGGCCTGACCGACGGCACCCTGCCGCGCGAGGCGTTCCGCCACTTCGTCGTCCAGGACTCGCACTACCTACGGGACTACGCCCGCGCGCTGGCTGTCTGCGCCGCCAAGGCGCCGGGCGAGGAGGACGTACGGGCCTTCGCCGACGACGCGGTCGGGGCGATCGCCGCCGAGCAGGGGATGCACGCCGAGTTCATGACCGCGTTCGGCGAGAGCGTCGAGCGGGCCGCCGAGGAGCCGGTGCTGCCGACCACCCGCGCGTACACCAGCTACCTGCTGGCCACCGTGTACGGCGGCTCCTTCGCGGAGGCGCTGGCCGCGGTGCTGCCCTGCTACTGGATCTACGCCCGGGTCGGCGAGCGGCTGCTGGCGGCCTCCTCGCCGGAGCCGCTGTACGCCAAGTGGATCGCCACCTACGGCGACGAGGCGTTCCAGGCGGTGGTCCGGCGGGTGCTGGAGCTCACCGACCGGCTGGGGGAGGAGATCTCCCCGGCCGAACGGCGGCGGATGGTCGAGCACTTCACCACCACCTCGCGCTACGAGTGGATGTTCTGGGACGCCGCCTGGCGCGGTGAGCGCTGGCCTGTCTGAACAAGGCCCACAGCGGTCCGCGGAGCGGCACCAGGGTGAGCCCCGAGGCCCGGTCTCGGGGTGATCTCCGGGTCTTCTCGGGGGCCGGAGACCTCGTTTCGCCTCTGCCGTCCCGGTACGGTCGAAGTACCGAAAGCGAGCGGGACCGCGGCGGACAGACCGACGCCGAGCCCGAGGGGAGAGAAGGAACGGACATGGCTGAGCTCTGGAAGTCGCTGCCCTCGTGGGTGCGCAACATCGTGGTTCCGATCATCGCCGTGGTGATCGCCTGGAAGCTGATGTGGTTCGTCATCGGCGTCGTCAGCGGCCTGATCGGATTCCTGATCAATGTGCTGGTGCTGGTGGGCATCGCCGCCGCGGTGGTGATCCTGGTGAAGAAGGCCGTCAAGAGCTGACGCGGGGGGGCGTCGGACGGGGGACGGGCGAGGACGGAGTCCCGGCCCGGGGTGTGGACAACCCCGGTGCCGGGACTTCGTCGTGAGGCGGTGTCACCGACCGTGCCGTGACATCTGTCATGCGCTTTCGAGCACAGCGGACACTGACTCCGGACCTGCCGTTCGCGGGATTCTCGAGAGGTCGGAGAGACCGGCGACAGCGGGACCACGGGGAGCGGACCATGGCACTCATCACCACCGGCGCGATCACCACCGAGCCGAAGGCCGGTACCGGACAGAGCGCCGGATCGACCGCCGCACGGACCGCCGCCCGGCAGGGCGCCGCCGCCGCGCTGCGGCCGCTGGCGATCGACGTGGCCGTGCCGATCGGCGCCTACTACGTGGCGCACGGCGTCCTCGGGCTCGGTGTGGTGGCCGCGCTGGCCGTCGGCAGTGCCGTCCCGATGGTCCGCACCGTCGTCGGCCTGGTGCGGGAGCGCTCGGTCAACGGGCTCGCCCTGCTGATGCTGGTGGTCAACGTGGTCGGCATCGCGCTCTCCGGCTTCACCGGGGACGCCCGGCTGGCGATCGCCAAGGACGCCGTGGTCAGCAGTGTGATCGGCGGCGCGATCCTGGTCTCCGCGCTGGCGGGCCGTCCGATGATGTCCCGCGGCATGCGGCCGTTCGTGGTCCGGGGCGACGCCGCCCGGTCCGCGGCCTGGGACCGGCTTTCCGCCGGTGACACCTCCTTCCGCCGCAACGAGCGGGCCTTCTCGCTGGTCTGGGGCGGCATGCTGCTCGCCGAGTGCACGGCCAAGGTGGTCGGCGCGTACACCCTCCCGGTGGACACCATGGTCTGGCTGGGCACCGTGTTCCTGGTCGCCGCGATCGTGCTCGCCACCGTGGTCGCCAACCCCTTCGCCGCCCGCCTGGGACAGCGGATCAGCACCGAGACCGCGGCCTGAGCCCACCGGCCGACTCCACCGCCCAGTCCGAGAACTGCCCAGTCCGAGCCGTCGATCGGGGAACGACCGCCATGCGCACCAAGGGCATCAACTACGACACCGGGTTCACCCCGGCCGGCGAGAGCTCCCGGCCGCACTTCGATCCCGAGGAGGTCCGCCGCGAGATGCGGACCATCGCCGACGAACTGCACTGCACCGCCGTCCGGATCACCGGAGCCGACCCGGAGCGGATCGCCGCCGCCGCCGCGTACGCCGCCGAGGCCGGCCTGGAGGTCTGGTTCGCCCCCTTCCCCTGCGGGCTGGACCCCGAGGGCATGCGGCCCCTTCTGCTGGACAGCGCCCGCCGGGCCGAGGAACTGCGGGCCGCCGGCGCCCGGGTGGTCCTGGTGCTCGGCTGCGAACTCACCCTGTTCGCCGAGGGGTTCCTTCCCGGCGCCGACCTGGGGGAGCGGATCGCCGCCCTCTCCGACCCGGCCACCTGGCGGACCCTCCCCGCCACCCTGGCCCGGTTGAACGGCTTCCTCGCCGAGACCGCCGACGCCGCCCGGACGCTCTTCCGCGGGCCGGTCACCTACGCCTCCGGCAGCTGGGAGCGGATCGAGTGGGCGCCCTTCGACCTGGTCGCCGTCGACGCCTACCGCGACGCCCACAACGCCGACCGCTACCGGGACGAGCTGCGCGGCCACCTCGCCCACGGCAAGCCGGTGGTGGTCACCGAGTTCGGCTGCTGCACCTACGCCGGCGCCGCGGACCGCGGCGGCCTGGGCTGGGCGGTGGCCGACTACGAGCAGCAGCCCCCGGTGATCACCGAGGAGCTGGTCCGGGACGAGCAGGAGCAGGTGCGCCACCTGCACGACCTGCTGGCGGTCTTCGAGGCGGAGGGCGTCGACGGCGCCTTCTGGTTCACCTACGCGGCCTACCGCGCCCCGCACCGGCCGGACGACCCCCGCCACGACCTGGACCTCGCCTCGTACGCCGTGGTCACCCGGGACGACTGCGGCGCGTGGCGGACCAAGGCGGTCTTCCACGCCATCGCCGAGGCGTACCGGACCCCTGAGACCCGCTGAGACTCGTGAGGCCCGCCGAGGCCGTCCGGCAGGACTTCCGGAGGACACGGGGCTCCCGGGAGAAGGGCCGCGCCCGCCCACGGGTCGTGGGCGGGCGCGGCGTCGTCGCGTCGTCGGGTCGGGACGCGTCCGGTCAGTCCTGGTCCTGCTGCACCGGGATCACCTGGGTGACCGGCACCCCGGCCGCGGGCTCCCGCTTCGCGGGCTCCTTCCCGGCCGGCTCGGCGTTCATCGAGTTCAGCAGCTGCCGGGCGAGGCCCAGGCCGGTGCCGCCCATGGTCAGCGCCTTGGCGAAGGTCTCCGCCATGCCGTCCGCGCCGTTCAGCAGCACCATGTGCTCGACGTTGCCGAACGCCTCGGCGCCGGCCCGCACGATCTCCGGCCACTTCTCCGCCAACTGCTGGGCGACCACGGCCTCCTGGTTCTCGGCGAGGGCCGCGGCCCGGGCCTTGATCGCCTCCGCCTCGGCCAGACCGAGCGCCCGGGCCGCCTCGGCCTGCGCCAGACCCTTGGCCTCGGCCGCGGCGGCCTCCGCCGTACCGGTCGCCTTGGTGGCCTCCGCCGCCGCCAGACCGCGGGCCCGGGTGGCCTCGGCCTCCGCGTTGGCGGCGATCTTGACGCGGTTGGCCTCGGCCGCCGCCTTCAGCTCGGTCTCCTGGGCGAGCGCCTCGGCCGCGGAGATCCGCGCGTCACGGTCGGCCTGCGCCTTGGTGCGGGTCTCGTACGCGCGGGCGTCGGCCGGCTTGCGGACGTCCGCCTGGAGCTGCTGCTCCTTGCGGTGCGCCTCCAGCTCGGCGACCTTGGTCTCCTGGACGACGACCTCCTGCCGCGCGGCGGCCTGGGCGAGCGGCCCGGCCTGCATCGCGCGGGCCGTCGCGGTCTCCATCTCGGCCTGGTAACCGGCCTGCTGGATACCGGAGTTGCGGGTGGCCTCCGCCTTGCGGGCGACCGCCTCCTGCTCCGCCTCGGTGGCCACCCGGTCGGCCTCGGCCGCCGCGATGCGGGCGTCCCGCTGGACGGCGGCGGCGTGCGGGGCGGCCAGGTTCCGGATGTAGCCGGTCGGGTCCAGGATCTCCTGGATCTGCAGCGAGTCGATGATCAGGCCGAGCTTCTCCATCTCGGCGCCGGACGCCGCCCGGGTCTCCCCGGTCAGCCGCTCCCGGTCGCGGATCATGTCCTCGACCGTCAGACTGCCGACAATGGACCGCAGATGGCCGGCGAACACGTTGTGCACCCGCTGGCCCATCAGCTTCTGCTGGTCCAGGAAGCGGCGGGCGGCGTTGGCGATCGACACCGGGTCGTCGCCCACCTTGAAGATCACGACACCCTTGACGTGGACCGGGATTCCCTGCTTGGTCACGCACTCCACGTCCAGCTCGGCCTCGTTGAGGTCCAGCGAGAGGCGGCGGACCACCTGCACGCCGGGCAGAACGAGGGTTCCCCGGCCGGTGACGGTCCGGAAGCCCAGACCCTCGCCGTGCTTCGAACCGGAGATGATCAGTGCCTCGTTCGGCTCGGCGACCCGCCACATGAGCTTGAACAGCACGACCAGGACGATGATGGACGCCGCCACGGCGCCCGCGATGCCGATCAACATCGGCTGATTCCCCCTTCAGGGCACACCGGTCCCGTGGCTGCGCTCTGTTGTGCAGGATGGCGCGGAACGCGGTGGCAACCGGAGATTCTGCGCCTGTCGTGATCGCAGGGGAAGGGGCTGCCGTACTGATTCCGTCCCAGGGGTGTCAAGAAACCGTCAGCGCCCCTGGATTTTCGGGCCGTCAGAACGGTTCGACATAGACGGTGCGCGGTGGCTGGTAATCGACCACCACCACCTGGGCACCCACCGGGATCGGCCCGCCCGGCGTCGCCGGGTAGGCCAGGAACGCCTCCGAGCCCTGCCGCTGCGGTACGTGCACCATCACCTCGCCGACCAGCCCCGTACCGATCCGCCCGGTGACCCGCCCGATCAGTCCCACCATGCCGTCGAGTGTTCCACGCGGCCGCGGGCGTGAACAGGCGGTGCCCCGTCCCGGGAACTCCCGCCCTGGACCTGGGTCGATGCGGGCGCTACGGTGTTGGGCGTCATGCGCAGGCGGCACCGCCTGCGACAACGGGAGCTCGGAGCACCGGGCTGAGAGGGCGCTGAACGGTACGTGAGTACACGTACCAACCGCTGCGCCGACCGCAGGAACCTGGACCGGGTAATGCCGGCGTAGGGAGTAGAAGGTCAGATGACCACGTTTGATGCACACCAGCCTGCCCAGAACACGGTCGGCAGCGCGACCACCGGCTACCCGACCCCGGCCTGGCGCAAGGCCTACCGCGACGGCAGCCGGCCCGACCTGCGCGTCCCGTACCGCGAAGTGCGGCTCACCAACGGCAAGTCCGTCCCGCTGTACGACACCTCCGGCCCGTACACCGACCCGGCCTACGAGGCCGACGTCCGCCGCGGCCTGCCCGCCCTGCGCGACGCGTGGATCCGCCAGCGCGGCGACGTCGAGGAGTACGAGGGCCGCGAGGCCCGCCCCGAGGACGACGGGATCAAGCACACCGCGCCGCGCGGCGGCAACCTCCGCAACCTGGACGCCGTCTTCCCCGGCCGCCCGCGCCGCCCGCTGCGCGGCCGCGACGGCGCCTCCGTCACCCAGCTCGGCTACGCGCGGCGCGGCATCATCACCCCGGAGATGGAGTTCGTCGCCCTCCGCGAGGGCCTGGAGCCGGAGTTCGTCCGCGACGAGGTCGCCCGCGGGCGGGCCGTCATCCCGGTCAACGTGAACCACCCCGAGGTGGAGCCGGCCATCATCGGCACCAACTTCCTGGTGAAGATCAACGCCAACATCGGCAACTCCGCCGTCACCTCCTCGATCGAGGAGGAGGTGGAGAAGATGACCTGGGCCACCCGCTGGGGTGCCGACACCGTCATGGACCTCTCCACCGGCCGCAACATCCACACCACCCGCGAGTGGATCCTGCGCAACTCCCCCGTGCCGATCGGCACCGTCCCGCTCTACCAGGCCCTGGAGAAGGTCGACGGCCGGGCCGAGGAACTGAGCTGGGACGTCTACCGCGACACGATCATCGAGCAGTGCGAGCAGGGCGTCGACTACATGACCGTCCACGCCGGCGTGCTGCTGCGCTACGTCCCGCTGACGGCCCGTCGCAAGACCGGCATCGTCTCCCGCGGCGGCTCGATCATGGCCGCCTGGTGCCTGGCGCACCACCAGGAGAACTTCCTCTACACCAACTTCGAGGAACTCTGCGACATCCTGCGCACCTACGACGTCACCTTCTCGCTCGGTGACGGCCTGCGGCCCGGCTCGATCGCCGACGCCAACGACGAGGCGCAGTTCGCCGAGCTGCAGACCCTGGGCGAGCTCGGGCGGATCGCCCGCGAGCGCGACGTCCAGGTGATGATCGAAGGCCCGGGGCACGTCCCGATGCACAAGATCAAGGAGAACATGGATCTCCAGAAGGAGATCTGCGACGAGGCGCCGTTCTACACCCTCGGCCCGCTCACCACGGACGTCGCCCCCGGCTACGACCACATCACCTCCGGCATCGGCGCCGCGATGATCGCCTGGTGGGGGACGGCCATGCTCTGCTACGTCACCCCCAAGGAGCACCTCGGCCTGCCCAACCGGGACGACGTCAAGACCGGCGTGATCACCTACAAGATCGCCGCCCACGCCGCCGACCTGGCCAAGGGTCACCCCGGCGCCCAGGCCTGGGACGACGCCCTCTCCGACGCCCGCTTCGAGTTCCGCTGGGAGGACCAGTTCAACCTGGCCCTCGACCCGGAGACCGCCCGCGACTTCCACGACGAGACGCTCCCCGCCGAGCCCGCCAAGACGGCCCACTTCTGTTCCATGTGCGGCCCGAAGTTCTGCTCGATGAAGATCTCCCAGAAGATCCGCGACGAGCACGGCGACGGAGCCACCGCCGTCGAGTCCGGCTACGACGCCGATGCCCTCGCCGGCATGCAGGCCAAGTCCGAGGAGTTCGCCGCCCAGGGCAACCGCGTCTACCTGCCGCTGGCCGACTGACGAAGTGTCACTGGCTCGCAGTACTGGGGAGCGGAGGGGGCTTCCCAGTGCTGCGGGCGACGCGCGACGGCGCTGCCCCGGGAGGGCGAGGGGGCTTCCCGGGGCAGCGCCGCTGTGCGTGGTGGCTCAGTGGTGGAACCCGACGCGGTCGCGGTCGTGGGGGTGGCCCTGGTCGAGGTGCTTGATGGCCCGGCGCATGTCCTCGGCGAGCAGCTCGATCTCGTCGCGGTCGACGCCGTGGCGCACCAGGACGCGCTGGATGACGGTCTCCTGGCGGTCCGGCGGCAGCGGGTACGAGGGGACCTGCCAGCCGCGCATCCGCAGCTGGTCGGAGAGGTCGTACAGGCTCCAGCTGACCGAGTCCGGGTCGGTGAGGGTGTAGGAGACGGCGGGCAGGGCGCCGACGCCGTCGTAGAGCAGGGTGAACGGGCCCATCTCGGCGATCTGCCCGGCGAGGTGCTGCGCGGTGTCGGCGCAGGCCTGGTAGACCCGGCGGTACCCCTCGCGGCCCAGGCGCAGGAACATGAAGTACTGGGTGACCACCTGGCCGCCGGGGCGGGAGAAGTTCAGGGCGAGGGTGGGCATGTCGCCGCCGAGGTAGTCGACGTGGAAGACCAGCCCGTCCGGCAGCGCGTCCTGGTCGCGCCACAACGCCCAGCCCACGCCCAGCGGGGCCATCCCGTACTTGTGGCCGGAGGCGTTGATCGAGGCGACCCGCGGCAGCCGGAAGTCCCAGACCAGGTCGCGGTGGAGGAACGGCGCGATGAACCCGCCCGACGCCGCGTCCACGTGCACCGGGACGTCGATGCCGGTCTCCACCTGGAGACGGTCCAGCTCGGCCGCGATCTCCGCCACCGGCTCGTACGTGCAGGTGTACGTCACGCCGAGGATCGCGACCACGCCGATGGTGTTCTCGTCGACGTACTCGCGCAGCTGGTGCGGCTGCAGGCCGGTCGCCCCCGGCTCGACCGGCACCTGGCGCAGCTCCACGTCGAAGTACCGGGCGAACTTCTCCCAGCACACCTGGACCGGCCCGCACACCAGGTTCGGCCGGTCCGTCGACTGGCCCGCCGCCCGCCGGCGGTCCCGCCAGCGCCACTTCAGGGCGAGGCCGCACAGCATCGCCGCCTCGCTGGAGCCGGTGGTCGAGCAGCCGACCGCGTTGGCGTCGGCGGAGCCGGGCCCGGCCGGGGCGTGCCACAGGTCGGCGAGGATGTTCACGCACCGGGACTCGATCTCCGCGGTCTGCGGGTACTCGTCCTTGTCGACGATGTTCTTGTCGAGGCAGAGGTCCATCAGGCGGCGGACCTCGTCGTCGGTCCAGGTGGTGCAGAAGGTGGCGAGGTTCTGCGCGGCGTTGCCGTCCAGCAGGAGCTCGTTGCGCAGCAGCTGGAAGACCACCGGCGGCGGCGCCGGGAAGTCCGGCATGGCCCGCTTGGGCAGGGGGCGTTCGCTCAACGGTGAGGCGAAGATGTCGACGGCCGGGTCGGACGCCGGTTCCTGTGCGCTGTGGAGAGCCACCGGTGGGTCCCCTCTCGTATCGGTCCACTGGTCCGAGTCGGACACTACGGAGCCCGGGGCGGCTCGGCCCGTGGAACTACGCCATCCCGGGCCCGCGGCGCCGTCCCAGGGCCGTCCCAGGGCCGTACGACCGGGAGGTCCTGGCGTCCGAGAAGGAGGAGGCGGCATCGCCACCATCGTCCCGGCCCGACCGCGTCCGCACGGTGGTGCTCGGCCGACTGCCGGTAGCGTGGAGCCGGGCCGCTCGCCTGGAGGACAGATGAACCCCGAGCACATCGCGCTCATCGAGGAATTCCGACGGTCCGCTCCGTCCAACTTCAAGATCGAGTTCTCGGGTGACGTCATCATCGTGCAGGCGTCTCCGTCGGCCATCCACGAGCGGAACCTCTCCGTGGTTCGCCGGCAGTTCGAGGCACACGCGCCGGCCGGCTACCTCTCGACGGGCAACCTGGACCTGACTTCTCCCCAGGTCGCGAAGCTGCGGAACCCCGATCTCACGTACCTGCCCGAGGACGCCATGGCCAGTACGGAGCACAGCGTCCCGGCGGAGCTGGCCCTCATCGCCGTCGAGATCGTCTCGCCGTCCAACCCGGAGAACGACTGGGTCGGCAAGCTGCGCGACTACCCGCAGATGCAGATTCCGCTCTACCTCGTGGTCGACGCCACCCAGAAGACCGTCACGCTCTTCCGCGAGCCCGAGGCCGGGCGCTACCGGATGCGCGAGGACGCCGACTTCGGGGAGGCAGTCCACATTCCCGAACCGTTCGGGTTCACCCTCGACACGTCGGTGCTGCTGCCTTACTGACGTGTCCTCCGGCGGTGGTAGTGGACGGTGAGGGTGGCGAGGAGGGGGCCCCAGGCGGCGAGGGGGAGGTAGGCGAGCCAGAAGACGGGGGTCTGCCAGCCGTGGGTGAGCGCGGTGGCGGGGTGGCCGTTGAGCATGCGGCCGCAGGCGGCCATCAGCAGGGAGTGCGGGAAGACCATAAGGACGGCGGCGCCGAGGCCGGCCGGGACGACGGCGGCGAGGGTGGGGACGGGGCGGCCGCCGAGGTGGGGGATCCAGCGGGGCCAGGTCTCGCCCCAGTCGGCGACCAGTCCGACGGCGAGGAAGGCCAGGGCCTCGCTGACCACGCTCAGCACGATGACGTACCAGGTCGCGTCCCCGATCAGGACCGGGCCGTGGCCGGGTGGGGGCGCGTCGAGCCGTTCGACCAGCGGGGCGTCGAAGGTGAAGGCGGCGATCCGCCACACGCAGGACGGCAGCACGGTCAGGGTGACGGCGTAGGCGGCGCGGACCGCCCAGCGGGGGACGCCGGGGGCGGTGCGGCCGTGCAGGCGGGTCAGGGCGGTGCTGACGGTCATGGCGATCCTCCGTGGGAGCGGCGGGAGTTGGTGTCCCGTCGGGTCCCTTCGACGATCGCAGCGGCGGTGGCGGGTGGGCGTCGTCGGACGGAGGGATCCGGCTCCCCCACCGGGGGGACAAGGGGGGTCGGAGGGTCGGTAAAGAAAAGGGAAGACGCGCGTGGGCAAAGTCCAGTACTGTACGCGGGCGCGTCAAACCTTATGCATACCTTATGTCTAGTTTGGGAATCTCTGTGAACCTCGACTTCAGCGTTGAGCCCCTTTTCTCCTGGTACGTCGTGCTCCTTCTCATCAGCGGTGTCGCGATGGTGGGCATCGGCGCGGTCGCTTCTTCGGGCCTCAGCGCCGGATGGCGCGTCTTCAACGTGATCGCCGGTGTCGGTTTCGTCGGTTACGGCATCTACCTCGGGTTCATTTTCGAGGGCGGCACGTACATCATCTTCTTCAAGGCCTTCATCCTGCCGGTGCTGATGATCGTCAACTTCGTCCGCTCGCTGGCCAACCGCAGCAACAAGCCGGCTCCGGTGCAGGCCTCGATGGTGGCCCCGGCCCCGGCGCCGGCCGACGCCGTCCCGGCCCCGGCTGCCGAGAACCAGGTCCACTGACCCCGCACGCATCCTGCGGCGCCCTCTCCCGTTGCTCGGGTGGGGGCGCCGCGGCGTTTCCGTGCGCGGTGCCGGGCGGGTGGACGGATCCTTGCGCGGGGGCGGGGTGGGGGTGGCGGGCGGGTGACGATGCGGGGACCGTCTACCCCGAGGAGTGGCCATGTCGGCTTTCCGTGATCCCGCTGGACTCCGTGCGGCGGCCGAGGCCCTGCAACCCGAACTCGTCGAGCTCCGGCGGGCGTTGCACCGGGAGCCGGAGATCGGGCTGGAGGTGCCGCTGACCCGGGCCAAGGTGCTGGCCGCGCTGGACGGCCTCGGCCTGGAGATCGTCCTCGGTGAGCGGCTCGGCTCGGTGACCGCCGTCCTGCGCGGCGCCCGCCCGGGGCCGACGGTGCTGCTCCGCGCGGACGTGGACGCCCTGCCCGTCCAGGAGGACACCGGACTCCCCTACGCCTCCGAACTGCCCGGTGCGATGCACGCCTGCGGGCACGACCTGCACACCGCCGCGCTGGTCGGTGCCGCCCGGCTGCTGGCCGAGCGGCGGGAGGAGATCGCCGGCAGCGTGGTCCTCATGTTCCAGCCCGGTGAGGAGGGCGCGGGCGGGGCGGCGCTGATGGTGGCCGAGGGGGTGCTGGAGGCGTCGGGGGAGCGGCCGGTGGCGGCGTACGCGCTGCACGTGGGCGCCTCGCTGCTGCCGAGCGGCTGGGTGGCGACCAGGCCCGGGCCGGTCCTGGCAGCGTCGGACTCGCTGCGGGTGGTGCTGCGCGGCCGGGGCGGGCACGGGTCGAGCCCGCACCTCGCGCTCGACCCGGTGCCGGCGGCGTGCGAGGCGGTGCTGGCGCTGCAGTCGATGGTGACCCGCCGCTTCGACGCCTTCGACCCGGTGGTCCTGACGGTGGGCAGCCTGCACGCCGGCACCGCGGAGAACGTCATCCCGGACGAGGCCGTGTTCGCCGCGACCATCCGCTCCTTCTCCCCCGAGGCCCGGACAAAGGTGCTGGCCGAGGCGTTGCGGGTGGTCCGCGGTGTCGCCGAGGCGCACGGCCTGGCCGTCGACGCCAAGATCGACGAGGGCTACCCGGTCACCGTCAACGACCCGGCCGAGGCGGCCTACGCGGCCGACACCGCGCGGACCCTGCTCGGCGCGGACCGGTACGTGGAGATGCCGCGCCCGGTCACCGGTTCCGAGGACTTCGGCGTCCTGGCGGCGCTCGTCCCCGGCGCGTACCTGATGGTCGGCGCCTGCCCGGCCGACCGGGATCCGTTCACCGCGCCGTACAACCACTCGCCGCAGGCGGCCTTCGACGACGCGGTGCTGGCGGATGCGGCGGCTCTGCTGGCCGCGCTGGCGCTCGGAAAGCTCGACTGACGCACAGTCCGGGAGATGGTTGGAAATCAGAATGCTGATGAAAAAATGAATGTGGTGGGCAATCACGGCCATGGCTGTGCGTCAATCGAGCATCTGACGACTGCTCAATCCCCGGCCCAGGGATCGATGGGAACGTAGTCCACCGCCCGACCCTCCGCGTCCAGGAGTCGCCCCACCAGCTTCACCGTTCGCAGGGTGACCTGGCGGTCGCGGATGCGGATGTCGGGAAATCGGTGGGCCAACTCCTCTTCCAATTGCCGCAGTTCGACCATTCGATGGACGATCAGGTAGAGGGCGAGGTTGGCCGGGCCGACGGTGACGGCGCACATGCGGGCCTGCGGCAGGGCGGAGAGCCACTGGGCGGCCTGTTCGAGGTGGCCGGCGGGGGCGTCCAGCCAGAGCATGGCCGCCACCGGGTTGCCGGTCACCCGGGGCGAGGCGTCGCAGCGCAGGACCAGCCGTCCGGAGTCGCGGAGTTCGGCGAGGCGGCGGCGGACGGTGGTGGCCGGCAGGCCGGTGCGGTCGGCGAGTTCGGCGTACGGCATCCGGCCGTCGCCGCCGAGGGCGTGGAGGAGCGCGAGGTCCTGCTCGATCTGGCGGCCCGACGGCCGACCGGGGCGGCCTGCGGCCGGGCCGCCGATGGCGCGGCGCTGTTCGGCGTCCAGCGCGCCGTCGCTCCACCGGCTGCCCTCGCGGACGGTGCGTTCCACCAGCGAGGTGCGGGTGCGCAGGACGCCGGGCACGGCGCCGACGCGTTCCAGGATGTAGCGGGTCAGCGAGGCGGGGTCGAGTGCGCCGACGGTCAGCAGCAGGTCGGCGCCGCCGGTGACCAGTTCGATCGAGGCGGTCTGCGGGTGCCGGGCGAGGGCCGCCGCCACCTCGGTGACCCGGTCGGCGGGGCACTCCACCTCGACCAGTGCGGTCAGCCCCCGACCGATCCGGTCGGCGGACGGGTAGCAGGTCACCCAGGCGTCGCCGGTGGCGGCCAGCCGGGCCCAGCGGCGGGAGAGCGTCGCCGGGTCGACCCCGAGCGGTCCGGCCAGCCGGGACCACGGCGCCCGCGGGTCCAGCCGCAGGGCGTCGACCAGGGCCAGGTCCAACTCGTCGATCATGGCCGATCCTTGCGCGGGGAGGGCGACAGCTGCCGATTCGTGCGCTGCGCGGGGACAGGGCCACCAGGCTAGCCATCCTTGCCGCCACCCCGCCGCCGGGCCGACCCGCGTCCGGGGCACCGCCGATCCGAGTCCGACCTCCGTCCCCCAGGGAGCCGCCGATGCGTGACACCGACAGCAGGACCGGCCTCGGCACCGCCGGTCGGCGGCCCGCTCCCAGGCCGGCCGGTTCGCTGCGAGCCGTTCCCCTGCTGGCCGCCGTCGAGTTCGCCAGCGGTGTGCTGCAGGGCGGCTTCCCGATCCTGCTGCCCCGGCTCGGCGAGCGGCTGCACCTCGACGCCGGCGATCTGGGCCTCGCCCTCGGCGCCGAGTTCCTGGTCGCCGGAGTCGCCGTCCCGCTGACCTCCCGCCTCGGCGACCTGTACGGACACCGGCTGCTGCTGCGGATCACCACCGTGCTCACCCTGCTCGGCGGGGTGTGCACCGCCTTCGCCGACTCCCTGCCGATGCTGCTGCTCGGCCGCGCCCTCGGCGGCTTCCTCGCCTCCTGGCTGCCGCTGGAGTTCGCGCTGCTGCGCGACCGGCTCGGTGAGGAGCGGGGCAGCCGGGCGGTCGGCCCGCTGGTCGGCGCGCTGACGGTCGGCTCCACCCTGGGCGCGGTGGCGGTGGGCGGACTCGGCGCCTCGCCGGCCGCCACCCGGCCGCTGCTGTGGGCCCTGGCCGCACTGCCCGCGCTCACCCTGCCGGTGGTCTGGCGGCTGGTCCCGGAGTCCGCCACCCGGGCCCGCGGCCGGATCGACTGGGCCGGCTCCGCCCTGCTCTCGCTCGGCCTCGCCCTGCTGCTCTGCTCGCTCGCGGGAAGCGCCGCCCTGCCCGCGGCGGCCACCGCGGTGGCGGCGACGCTCGGACTGGCGCTGCTCGCACTCTTCGTCCGCCAGGAGCTGCGCACCGCCGAGCCGATGGTCGATGTCCGGGTGCTCTCCCGCCGGGCCACCGCACCGGTCTTCGTGCTCAGCTTCCTGCTCGGTTGCGCGCTGTACGGGGCACAGGGGCCGACCCTGGCGTTCCAGGCGGCGGATCCGGCCGCGACCGGGTACGGCCTGGCGGCCGTGCCGCTCCAACTGGGCCTGCTGGTGCTGCCGCAGACGCTGGCCGCGATGGCCGGCGCGCTGGTCGCGGACCGGTTGGCCCGCCGGTACGACGCCGCCAGGATGCTGGCGCTGAGCTTCGCGCTGTGCGCCGGCGGCTACGGGTCGATCGCGCTGGCGCACGCCGCGTTCTGGCAGTTCGCGACGGCGGGCGCGGTCACCGGGTTCGGCGCCGGGCTCGAACTGAGCCTGCTGCCGGGGCTGCTGATCCGCCGGCTGCCGGCGGAGCAGACCGGTATCGGTACGGGGGTCTACAACACGCTGAAGTCGCTGGCCGGGGCGGCGGCGGGGGCGGGCGCGGCCACGGTGCTGGACCGGCTGCTGCTGCGTCCGGGCGTGCCGACCGAGGGCGCGTACACCGGGATCTGGCTGTGCTGCGCGCTGGCGTGCGCGGCGGGCGTGCCGGTGGTTGTCGCGGTGGGTGGTGCGCGCGCCGCGGCGCAACCCCGGCCCGAGCGCCCCGCGACCGACCGCCCAGCCGCCGAGCGCCCCGCGCACGGCCGGGAGCCGGCCTCGGCGGGTCAGACGTCGTCGGGGCCGGTGAAGTCCGGCGAGGTGTAGCCGGGGCTGGTGAACTCCGCGGAGCGCGGGGTGCGGCCCTGCGGGTCGGTGAGGCCCTCGACGCCGGGGCTGGAGAAGCCGGGGCTGGAGAAGGTGCCGCGGCTGTAGCCGGGGCTGAGCAGGTCGGGCGGGACGGGGCGTCCGGTCGGCTGCGGGGAGAGCGCGGGTTCGCTGTCGAGGTTGGCGAGCAGCCAGGGCAGCAGGGCGCGTTCGCGCAGGGCGGTGTGCCAGGCGCGGCGGGCGTCGGCGAGGTCGGCGTGCAGCTGCGGGTCGTGGCCGCCGGGCGTGGCGGAGCCGTCGCGGACGGCGGTGAGCACCAGGCCGATGCTGCCGACGCACAGCGCGGCCACACCGGCCGCGAGGGAGACCCAGCCGGCGGTGACGACGGTCCGGCCGAGGGTGAGGTCGGGCGCGCCGGCGCGCAGCGCGTACCCGATCAGCAGCAGCAGGAGTGCGGCGGACCAGGCCAGGATCGGGGCCAGCACGGTCAGCACCGGGAAGAAGCCGGCGCCCTCCTCGGAGCGCAGCCGCCCGGAGAGTTCGCCGAGGGTGGAGTGGGCGGGCGCGGGCGTCTCGGCCAGGCTCGCCCGCAGCGCGCGGTAGTGCCGGTACTCCTCCGCGGCGCCGGCGGCGATGGTTCCGGCCTCCAGCATGGCCTTGGTGTGGAGCTGTTCGGCGTTGAGGTGGTCACCGGGGGTGCGCAGGGCGTCCCGGACGGTGGCGTCACGCAGTGCTTCGTCGAGGATGCGCGCGAAGTCTGGGCGGTCCTCGGCGAGCAGGTGCGGGGCGTTGCTCATGGGTACCCCGTTCCGCAAGGTCTACGGAGTGGACTCGGTGCCTTGATGGTAGGGGTGTGCGGGAGCGCGGTGACAGACTGTTTCCAGAACTTCAGTGTGGTCAGCGCCCTTGCAGCGTTCGACAGTTGTTCAGTTCAGCGGAAGTCGGGCGACCAGCAGGCGGCCTTCCATGGTGACGCCGCCGTCCATCGCGATGGCCAGTTCGTCGGCGTAGATGTACGGTCCGGGCACGTGCGGCGGGGTGCCGTCGTCGGGGTGGTCGGTGCCGGTCAGGTACGGGATGGGGCTGTGGCCGTGGACCACCCGGTAGCCGCCGTAGGTGGAGAGCAGCTCCTGGGCGGCCATGGTGCCGGACTGTCCGCGGAAGGCGAAGCGCTTGGTGAACTTGCGGAAGCAGTCCCACAGCTCGTCGATGCCCTCGTCGGCGAGCAGGGTGTGCACGGCGTCGTTGACGTCGTCGATGGTCTCGCCGTACTCGAGGTAGGCGGTGGTGTCGGAGTGCAGCATCAGGTGCCCGTCCTCGATGCCCATGGCGGGCAGCCGGGAGAGCCAGCTGACGTGGTGCGGCTCCAGGCGCTCCAGGTCGTGCTGCTGGCCGCCGTTGAGCCGCCAGGCGGCGAGGAAGGAGGCGGTGCCTGCGGTGGACTGCACCGGCTCGTCGCCGTACCGGGCTGCGCCGAGGAAGAGCAGCTCGTGGTTGCCCATGAGGGCGCGGCAGTAGCCGCCGGCGGCGGCGGCCTCGGCGGCCAGCTGCATCACCAGGTCGATGACGCCGATGCCGTCCGGGCCGCGGTCGGTGAAGTCGCCGAGGAACCAGACCCGTGAGCGCCCGGCGGACCAGTGGCCCTCGGTGTCGATCAGGCCCTGCTGGTGGAGGGCGGCGAGCAGCTCGTCCAGGTACCCGTGCACGTCGCCGATGACGTAGAGCGGGCCGGGGCCCTCGCCGGGCTCGGGCTGCGGGTAGGGGAAGTGGACCTCCGGGACGTCCGGCACGGGCGCGATGGGCGGGCCGAGCTCGATGGTCGGCGGGTCCTCGTGCTGCGCGGGCCCCTCGGCCGGGGCCGGGGCGCCCTGCGGGTCCTCGGCGCCGCCGTTGGGCGCGTAGTGGCCGGGTGCCTGGGCGGTGGCGGGGCCGGGGTACGGCGCACCGCCGGGGGCCCAGTGCTGCTCCAGGTAGCGCGCGCCGCCGTAGCCGCTGTTGGTCTCCTCGTAGGAGTACCCGGCGGCCTGCTCGGGGGGCTCGAAATAGGAGCCGTAGGGGAGCACGTCGAGGTCCTGCTGGTGGCGGGTTCCCGAGAGTGGTGGCTCGGGCTCGCGGAAGAGGTCCTCGGGTGTCATTCGACCATCATAGGAAGAGCACTCTCCCGGCGTCCTCACCTGGTCGGTATCCACATTCTTCGGGGCGTCACCCGATGGTGGTGCCCGCCCGGTCTGCCCCGGTCTGGGATGGAGCGGACCGTGGGGCGGGAGCCGGGCGGGCGGGGGATCACAGTTCGCCGGGCGTACGCGGCGGGCTGACGGTGGTTCGGGGACTGCGTCGCTGCGAGGAGGCCCGGACGATCAGCTCGGTGGGCATCAGGGTGCCGGGCGGCGGACCGGTCCCGGCGGTCCGGTAGCGCGGCGGGAAGAGCCGGCCGCCGGTGCCCGGGTCGGCGGTGGCCCCGCCGGTGCCCGAGTCGATCCCCTCGATCGCGTCGATGAGCAGGTTGACCACCGTGGTGCCGATCCGTCGCGGCTTGAGCGACAGGGTGGTGATCGGCGGCTCGGTGCCGGCGTACACGTCGCTCTCGCTGCAGCACACCAGCAGCAGGTCGTCGGGCACCCGCAGGCCGTACCGGCGGGCGGCGGCCAGCAGGTCGGTGCCGTTGGGGTCGAACAGGCCGTAGACCGCGTCCGGGCGGTCCGGGCGGGCGAGCAGCCGGTCGGCGGCGACCGCGCCGGCCGCCGGGTCGTGGGCGGGATAGGTCTCGTAGACCGGCTCCTGGCCGACCCGGCCGCACCAGCCGAGGTAGGCGTCGGTGGACAGCCGGGTGTAGGTGTCGGTGGAGGTGCCGGTGAGCAGGCCGATCCGGCGGGCGCCGGCCTCGCTCAGGTGGTCCAGGATGCCCAGCACGGCGGCCTCGTGGTCGTTGTCGACCCAGGCGGTGACCGGGCAGTTGCCCGGCTTGCCGTCGCTGACCACCGGGACGCCGGACCGGTAGAGCTCGCTGACCAGCGGGTCCTGGTCGGGTGGGTCGATCACCACGGTGCCGTCCAGGGCGATGTTGCTCCAGACGTCGTGCCGGGAGGAGGCGGGGAGCACCACCAGGGCGTAGCCGCGGCTGAGCGCGGCGCTGGTGGCGGCCCGGGCCATCTCGGCGAAGTAGGCGAACTCGGTGAAGGTGAAGGGCTCCTCGCCGTAGGTGGTGACGGTCAGTCCGATCAGGCCGGACCGTCCGGTGCGCAAGGTCCGGGCGGCGGCGGACGGGCGGTAGCCCAGGCGCTCGGCGACCTCGCGCACCCGGCTTCTGGTCTCGTCCGGCAGGCGGCCCTTACCGTTCAGGGCGTCCGAGACGGTGGTGATGGACACGCCGGCGGCCGCCGCCACGTCCCGGATTCCGGCCCGCTCCAGACGCCGCGAGGTGGTGGGTCGTCGACCGTTCTGGTTGGCTGCTGCTGTCATGGCGGACCGATCGTATGGCGCATGACGGCGTTCTGTGACCGGTTCGCTACAGGACGCTGAAGAACCGTTTCTCCATGAACGGGTCTGCACGGGACCCTTCGATACCTGCGGTTTTCCGGCCGTCTTACCTCTGACATGTGCCATCGGAACCCGGCAGAATGGCTGATCTGCACCCGTGACCCGGATGAGCATCTCACCCCTACGGGTGAGGGCGATCGGTATCGTTCAAGGCACCCGACCGGGGTGGTACGAACCTTTCGCAAGGAAGAGAAACGGAGAGACCCGTGAGTGAGCTTGGCCCCCGGCTGCGCCCGACCCTGGACGGCATCCCCACCTACAAGCCCGGCAAGCCCGCCAGCGCCGACTCGTTCAAGCTGTCCTCCAACGAGAACCCGTACCCGCCGCTCCCCGGTGTGCTGGAGGCCGCCGTGGCCGCCGCCGGCACCTTCAACCGCTACCCGGACATGGCCGTCTCCGGCCTGACCGCCGAGCTGGCGCAGCGCTTCGGGGTCCCCGCCGAGCACATCGCCACCGGCACCGGCTCGGTCGGCGTCGCCCAGTCGCTGATCCTCTCCGCCGCCGGCGAGGGCGACGAGGTCATCTTCGCCTGGCGCTCCTTCGAGGCGTACCCGATCATCACCCAGGTCGCCGGCGCCACCCCCGTCCCGGTCCCGCTGACCGCCGACGAGGCCCACGACCTGGACGCCATGCTGGCCGCGATCACCGACCGCACCCGGCTGATCTTCGTCTGCAACCCCAACAACCCGACCGGCGCCGCGATCCACCGGGAGGAGCTGGTCCGCTTCCTGGACGCCGTGCCGTCCAATGTGCTGGTCGTCCTCGACGAGGCCTACCGCGAGTTCATCCGCGACGAGCAGGTGCCGGACGGCATCGAGCTCTACCGCGACCGCCCCAACGTCTGCGTGCTGCGCACCTTCTCCAAGGCGTACGGCCTGGCCGGCCTGCGGGTCGGCTTCGCGGTCGCGCACGAGCCGGTGGCCACCGCGCTGCGCAAGACCGCGGTGCCGTTCGGCGTCAGCCAGCTCGCCCAGGACGCCGCGGTCGCCTCGCTGCGCGCCGAGGACGCCCTGCTGGAGCGGGTCGAAGCGCTGGTGCAGGAGCGCGAGCGGGTCTCCGCCGGCCTCACCGCCCAGGGCTGGACCGTGGTCGACTCCCAGGCCAACTTCGTCTGGCTGCGCCTGGGCGAGCGGACCATGGAGTTCGCCGAGGCCTGCGGCCGGGCGGGCGTGGTGGTCCGGCCGTTCCCGGGCGAGGGCGTCCGGGTGTCGATCGGCGAGGTGGCCGGCAACGACATCTTCCTGGCGACCGCCGAGACCTTCCGCAAGGAGTTCTGAGCCGCCGCGACGCGCGCTCCGACAGGACCGTCCCCGGATTCGGGGGCGGTCCTGTCGCGTGTCGGGAGGGCCTGTCCACGCTCGGTGGCGGGGCGGGTGAACCCGGGGCGGGGAAATCCTGGGAACTTCCTGACAGTTCGTTCAAGGGTTCACCGCTGCCGGGTAGCGCGCCCACCCCTGGCGGGGCGATAACTCCGTAATGTCCGGATTGCTGGGTTCAGCCGACTCCCAGGCACCGCCCAGGAGTGCGCAAGGGCGTCCGGCGAAGCTGTCCGCCATGAAGGTACTTCCGCGACGGCGTGGTGCCGTCCTCGTCAACTCCGCGCTCGGCGTGGCCCTGCTGGGCGGGGCCGCGCTGGCGTACACCACCCTGGACGGCGGGACCAGTACGGCCGCGAGCAAGGCCCGGGTCCGGACGGCGACCGTGGCCAAGGGCACGGTCCTGGCCACCGTGTCCGGATCCGGCACACTCACCTCGCCGTCGGACTCGGCGCAGGACTTCACCACCGGCGGCAAGGTGACCGCGATCAAGGTGGCGGTCGGCGACGCGGTCAAGAAGGGCCAGGTGCTGGCCACCGTCGACACCACCGCCGCCCAGCAGCAGGTGAACGCCGCCGAGTTCGCCCTGAACGCGGCCGAGGCCAACCTGACCAAGGCCGAGGCCGGCGAGACGGTGACCACCACGGTCGCCGGCGGCGGCCAGTCCGGCGGCGGCGGCCGCGGCGCCTCGGCGACCCCGCAGCCCTCCACCACGACCACCACCAAGGTCGACCAGGCCCAGGTGGCGCAGTCCCAGCAGCAGGTGGACACCGCCGAGACCAACCTCACCAACGCCAAGACGGCGCTGGCCGGCACCACGCTGACCGCCACCGCGGACGGCACGGTCGCCTCGGTCTCCGGCAAGGTCGGCGACACCGTCTCCGGCAACGGCACCAGCTCGACGGGTTCCTCCACCGGTGCGGGCTCCGGCGGCTCGGGCTCCGCCAAGTCGTCCACCACCACCAGCTCCTCCGCCGCCCCGAGCGGCTTCATCGTGCTGACCAACCCGACCGGGATGCAGGTCGCCGCCTCCTTCTCCGAGCTCGACTCGCTCAAGCTGAAGAAGGGCCAGGCGGCCACCGTCGCGCTCAACGCGCAGTCCGACACCAAGCTCAACGCGACCGTCCTGTCGGTCAGCTCGCTGCCCTCCAGCTCCACCAACGGTGCGGTGCAGTACGGCGCGACGCTGCAGATCAGCGGTGACACCAGCAAGCTGCGCACCGGCCTGAGCGCCACCATCTCGGTGGTCACCGGTGAGGCCGACAACGCGCTCTCGGTCCCGACCGCGGCGCTGGCCGGCACCGGCTCCTCCCGCACCGCGACCGTGGTCCATGACGACGGCACCACCGAGCGGGTCCAGGTCGCCGTCGGCGTCGAGGGCGACTCCACCGTGCAGGTCACCGACGGCCTGACCGAGGGCGAGAAGGTCGAGCTGACCACCACCACGGCGGGCACCGGCAACGGCTTCCCGTCCGGCAACTTCCCCGGCCTCGGCGGCGGTGGCGGCTTCACCGGTGGCGGTGGCGGTGGCGGTGGCGGCGGCCGCGGCGGTGGCGGCGGTGGCACCGGCGGCGGCGGAGGCACCCGCTGATGGCGGCCGGCAAGCCCCCGGTGATCCAGATCCGCCGGGTCACCAAGTCGTACGGCCACGGCGACGCCACCGTGCACGCCCTGCGCGGCCCGTCCGCGCCGGACGGCAGCCCGCTCGGCGTCAGCCTGGACATCGAGGAGGGCGACTTCGTCGCGGTCATGGGCAGCTCCGGCTCCGGCAAGTCCACCCTGATGAACATCCTCGGCTGCCTGGACGTCCCCACCGCCGGCCGCTACCTGCTGGACGGCATCGACGTCGGCCACCTGGACGAGGGCCAGCTCTCGCTGGTCCGCAACCGCAAGATCGGCTTCGTCTTCCAGTCGTTCAACCTGGTCCCGCGCACCACCGCGCTGGCCCAGGTCGAGCTGCCGCTGGCGTACGCGGGCGTGCGCGCCGCCGAGCGCCGCCGGCGCGCCCTCGCGGCGCTCTCGCTGGTCGGCCTCGGCGAGCGGGCCGGGCACAAGCCCAACCAGCTCTCCGGCGGTCAGCAGCAGCGCGTCGCGGTCGCCCGGGCGCTGGTCACCTCGCCGGCGATGCTGCTGGCCGACGAGCCCACCGGAAACCTGGACAGCCACTCCACCGAGGAGGTGCTCGGCATCATCGACCGCCTGAACGCCTCCGGCCGGACCGTGGTGATGATCACCCACGAGGACGAGGTCGCCCGGCATGCCAAGCGGGTGATCCGGCTGGTCGACGGCGCGATCATCAGCGACGTCCGGCAGGCCGAGGTCGACGGTCCGCCGCCGGCCCTCGCCGTGGAGGTGGGCGTGTGATCGCCTGGCAGATGCTCCGCTTCGCGGTCGGCGGCCTGGCCGCCAACAAGGTGCGCTCCGCCCTGACCATGCTCGGCGTCCTGATCGGCGTCGCCTCGGTCATCCTGCTGCTCGCGGTCGGCAACGGCTCCTCGGTCGCGGTGAAGAACTCCATCACCGCGCTCGGCACCAACTCGCTGACCGTCTCCTCCAGCGCGCTGCGCGGCTCGGCCACCGCCGCCAAGAAGCTCACCGTCGACGACGCCAAGGCGCTGGCCACGGCCGCCGCCTCCGACTCGCCGGCGATCAAGTCGGTCGCCCCCGTCGTCACCACCACCGGCACCGCGCTGTACGGGAACATCTCGTACCAGCCCGGCTCGATCGTCGGCACCTACCCGGCGTACTTCGAGACCTCCAACCAGAAGGTGGCGCACGGCGACTACTTCTCCGGCGACGACGTGCTGAACGCCCGCAAGGTCGCGGTGATCGGCTCCACCACCGCCAAGCAGCTCTTCGACACCGAGGACCCGGTCGGCAAGTCCATCACCATCGGCGGCACCCCGTTCACCGTGGTCGGCGTGCTGCAGACCAAGGGCGCCACCGGCTTCAACGACCCGGACGACGTGGTGATCGCCCCGCTGCCGACCGTGCAGAACGCCTTCACCGGCTTCGGCTCGCTCAACCAGATCCTGGTGCAGGCCTCCTCGGCCGAGACCACCGCCGAGGCCCAGTCCGACATCACCCGGATCCTGATGGGCACCCACGCCATCCAGGACGCCACCAAGGTCGACTTCCGGATCTCCAACCAGACCTCGCTGCTGACCGCCCGGGAGTCCACCACCAAGACCTTCACCGTGCTGCTCGGCGCGGTGGCCGCCATCTCCCTGCTGGTCGGCGGCATCGGCATCACCAACATCATGCTGGTGACCGTCACCGAGCGGACCAAGGAGATCGGCATCCGCAAGGCGCTCGGCGCACCCCGCCGGGTCATCCTCGGGCAGTTCCTGGCCGAGTCCACCCTGCTGTCGGTGGTCGGCGCCGGGCTCGGCGTGCTGGCCGGCATCGTCGGCTCGCACTTCTCCATCGTCGGCATCAAGCCGGTGGTGATCCCCGAGTCGGTGCTCGGCGCCTTCGCGATCGCCGTGGCCATCGGCCTGTTCTTCGGCAGCTACCCCGCCAACCGCGCCGCCTCGCTGCGGCCCATCGACGCCCTCCGGCACGAGTAGGAGACCTCCATGTCCGACGAGCAGGAGCTGCTGGCCACCGCGCCGGACGCCCGTGACGTCACCGCCGAGCTGGCCGCGCCCCCGCGCCGCAAGCTTCCCTGGATCACCCTGGCGCTGTCCGGCTGCGTGATCGCCGTCGTCTCCTTCGCCGGCGGCGTCTGGTACGAGAAGGGCGACAGCAGCAGCACGTCCGCGGCCGGTCCCCGGGCGGGCGGCCAGGGCCAGGGCCAGGGCGGCTTCGGCGGCCAGAACGGCACCGGCCGCCGCAGCGGCGGCGGCCAGAACGGCCAGGGTCAGGGGCAGGGCGGCGGCTTCGGTGGCCAGAACGGCGGCGGTTTCACCCGCGGCACGGTGAAGGCGGTGGACGGCACGACCGTCTACCTCACCGACGCCCAGGGCAATACGATCAAGGTCACCACCGGGGACTCGACCAAGGTCACCATGAACAAGGAGGGCAAGGTCGCCGACCTCCAGCCCGGCCAGAGCGTCACGGTGGTCGGCACCAAGGGCGCCGACGGCGGCTACACCGCCACCCAGCTCAGCGAGGGTGCGGCCGGCTTCGGCGGCGGCCGTCCGGGGGCCGGCGCACCGAGCAACGGCTGATCCGGCGCGGTCGTCGGACGACTGACCGGGGAGGAAACCGGGTGATTCATACAACTTTCATCCACCCGGCGTAGCCTCCCCGGGCTATCGTCCATGCAGAGCAATCGACCGGGAGGCGGATCAGTCGTGTCAGGGACAGTACAGGTGGCGAACACCGGCGGCGAGGCATTCCTGCTGGTCGTCGATGACGAGCCCAACATCCGTGAGCTGCTCTCGGCCAGCCTGCGCTTCTCCGGGTTCCGGGTCGCCTCCGCCGCCACCGGCGAGGAGGCGCTGGCCGCCGTCGCCACCGAGCGCCCCGACCTGGTGGTGCTCGACGTGATGCTGCCCGACCTGGACGGCTTCACCGTCGTCGAGCGCCTGCGCGACCAGGCCCAGTGGCCGCACAGCCCCGAGCACGTCCCGGTGCTCTTCCTGACCGCCAAGGACGGCACCGGCGACAAGGTCCAGGGCCTGGCCGTCGGCGCCGACGACTACGTCACCAAGCCGTTCAGCCTGGAGGAGCTGATAGCCCGGATCCGGGCGATCCTCCGCCGGGCCGGCGGCCCCTCCGACGACGGCCGGCTCACCGTCGCCGACCTCACCCTCGACCCGATCGCCCACGAGGTCACCCGGGCCGGCCGACAGGTCTCGCTCTCCCCCACCGAGTTCAAGCTGCTGCACTACCTGATGGCCAACGTCGGCCGAGTGGTCTCCAAGGCGCAGATCCTCGACCACGTGTGGGCGTACGACTTCGGCGGCGACCTCTCCATCGTCGAGTCCTACATCTCCTACCTGCGCCGCAAGCTCGACTCCGGCCCGACGCACGGCCCCAAGCTGATCCACACCGTGCGCGGCATCGGCTACGCGCTGCGCCGCCCGCCCCAGGGCTGACCTCGTGGCGGCCCGCTTCTCCCTGCGCACCCGGCTGCTGGTGCTGGCCCTGCTGCTGGTCACCACCGGCCTGGTGGTCAGCGACGTCCTGGTGCTCCACACCGTCCGCGGACAGCTGGTGGACCGGGCCGACGATCAGCTGCACCGCATGGGTGAGCAGATCTCCCGGCGCGCCCCCGGCCGGGTCACCCAGCAGAACTCCAACGGCCTCTTCAACGCGGCCGGCCGCCGGGTCGGACTGCCCAGCCAGTTCGTGGTGCAGTGGCTGGGCGCGGACGGTTCGGTCCAGACGACGCAGCGCCAGCCGATGGTGGACACCGACCCGACGCCTCAGGTCCCGGGTCTGACCGCGGCCGTGCTGGCCCAGCGCAAGGGCCATGCCTTCTCGACCCCCTCCGGGCGCGGCGGGCACTGGCGGGCCCTGGTGCTGCCGGTCCAGCGGGCCAACCCGGGCGACTTCTCCACCTTCAGCTATGTGTTGGTCGCCGTCCCGATGGACGACGTGGAGGAGACCCTCGACCGGCTGCAGACCACCTTCCTCACCATCGGCGGCACCGTCCTGGTGGTCATCGCGGCGCTCGGCGCCTTCGCCGTCCGGGCCGGCCTGCGGCCGCTGCACCAGATCGAGCTGGGCGCCCAGCGGATCGCCGACGGCGAGCTCTCCCACCGGATGCCCGAGCTCTCCCCGCGGACCGAGGTCGGCCGGCTGTCCGCCGCGCTCAACGGCATGCTCACCCAGATCGAGACCGCGTTCGCCGCGCAGGCCGCCTCCGAGGCCCGGATGCGGCGCTTCGTCGCGGACGCCTCGCACGAGCTGCGCACCCCGCTGGCCGGCATCCGCGGCTTCGCCGAGCTGCACCGGATGGGCGCGCTGGACGACGTGGACCGGGCGATGGACCGGATCGAGTCCGAGGCGGTCCGGATGGCCGGCCTGGTCGAGGACCTGCTCATGCTGGCCCGCCTCGACGAGGAGCGCCCGCTCGACCTCGCCCCGATGGACCTGCGCACCCTCGCCGCCGACGCCCTGCACGACCTCACCGCGCTCGATCCCGGACGCCCCGTCTCACTCACCGGACCGGACGGCACCGGCGCACCCCAGCCCGCGCCGGTGGTCGGCGACGAGGCCCGGCTGCGCCAGGTGGTCACCAACCTGGTCGGCAACGCGGTCAAGCACACCCCGACCGGTACCGCGGTGCGGATCGGCGTCGGCTCGGTGAACGGCCGCTGCCTGCTGGAGGTGGCCGACCGCGGTCCGGGCCTGACCGAGGATCAGGCCTCCCTGGTGTTCGAGCGGTTCTACCGGGTGGACGCCTCGCGCAGCCGCCACGAGGGCGGGGGAGCGGGCCTCGGCCTGGCCATCGCCTCGGCGCTGGTCCGGGCGCACGGCGGTGCCATCACCCTGGACACCGCGCCCGGCCGCGGCGCCGCCTTCCGGGTGGAGCTCCCACACCAGCGCTGAGCTGTCAAGCGCCGATCAGTACACCGCGTCCTCCCGGATGCCGCTTGTGACCGGCCGAAACGCCGTCGGATCATCTGCTTGACCGAAAACCACACCCCGCCGTCGAGGCCTGCGTAAGCATGGTGGATACTCTCCTTGTGAAAGTGTTCACTTTCACAAGCGGGCAAGCTTGGCCGGGTTGGTTGCGGTTCCGTGCTAGACGTACGGCTTGTCCTGAAATACGGCAATCTCAGCAAGAGAGGGCGCAGTGGAACTAGCAGTCGCACACGAGACCATCGCGCGTTGGCAGTTCGGCATCACGACCGTCTACCACTTCCTCTTCGTCCCGCTGACCATCAGCCTGGCCTCGATCGTGGCCGGCCTGGAGACCGCCTGGGTCAGGACCGGCAAGGAGAAGTACTTCCACGCC
The DNA here is from genome assembly GCF_024172095.1 of Kitasatospora cinereorecta. Lineage (GTDB taxonomy): Bacteria > Actinomycetota > Actinomycetes > Streptomycetales > Streptomycetaceae > Kitasatospora > Kitasatospora cinereorecta. The sequence continues at coordinate 620,198 of NZ_JAMZDX010000006.1, forward strand.
ACCCGGTTCTGGGGGAAGCTCTTCCTGATCAACATCGCCATGGGCGTGGTCACCGGCATCGTCCAGGAGTTCCAGTTCGGCATGAACTGGTCGGACTACTCCCGCTTCGTCGGCGACGTGTTCGGTGCCCCGCTGGCGATGGAGGCGCTGATCGCCTTCTTCTTCGAGTCCACCTTCATCGGCCTGTGGATCTTCGGCTGGGACCGGCTGCCGAAGAAGCTGCACTGCGCCTGCATCTGGCTGGTGGCCGTCGGCACCGTGCTCTCCGGCTACTTCATCCTGGCCGCCAACTCCTGGATGCAGCACCCCGTCGGCTACCGGATCGACCCGGCCACCGGGAAGGCCCAGCTCACCGACATCGGCCGGGTGCTGTTCCAGAACACCACCCTGGTCCAGGTCTTCCACACCATGACCGCCGCCTTCCTCACCGGCGCCGCCTTCGTGGTCGGCATCGCCTCGTACCACCTGTGGCGGGCCAAGCGCGGTAAGGAGACCGACCGCAAGAAGACCGCCTCGATGGTCACTTCGCTGCGGGTGGGCCTGGCCATCGCCGCCGTCGCCGGCCTCGGCACCGCGGTCAGCGGTGACAGCCTGGCCAAGGTGATGTTCGAGCAGCAGCCGATGAAGATGGCCGCCGCCGAGGCGCTGTGGGACACCCAGTCCCCCGCCCCGTTCTCGATCTTCGCCGTCGGTGACGTCTCCCGCGGCCACAACTCGGTCGAGCTGGAGTTCCCCGGAATACTCTCCTTCCTGGCCAAGAGCGACTTCAGCTCCGCCGTCCCCGGCATCAACGACACCGCCGCCGCCGAGGCCGCGAAGTACGGCGGGCAGCCCAGCGACTACATCCCGAGCATCTTCGTCACCTACTGGGGCTTCCGCCTCATGATCGGCTTCGGGATGACCTCGTTCGTCGCCGCCGTCATCGGACTGTGGACCACCCGGCGGAAGTTCTGGCTCGCCCCCGAGCACCGCACCGCCGAGGACGAGCCGCCGAAGCTGATGCTCACCAAGCACCGCGAGATGAGCACCTTCTTCACCCGGTGGAGCTGGCGGATCGGCATCCTCACCATGGGCTTCCCGCTGATCGCCAACAGCTTCGGCTGGATCTTCACCGAGATGGGCCGCCAGCCCTGGGTGGTCTTCGGCCTGATGCGCACCGCCAACGCCGTCTCCCCCAACGTCAGCGAGGGCGTCCAGCTCGGCTCCCTGATCACCCTCACCACGCTCTACGCGGTCCTCGCGGTGATCGAGGTCAAGCTGCTGGTCAAGTACGCCAAGCCCGGACCGGTCACCTCCGAGCGGCCGCCCGCGAAGGACCCGACCCTGCGCGGCCCGTCCTCGGACGAGGACGCCGACAAGCCCCTCGCCTTCGCCTACTGAGGACGGACCGATGCACCTCCACGACCTCTGGTTCATCCTGATCGCCGTCCTGTGGACCGGCTACTTCTTCCTGGAAGGCTTCGACTTCGGCATCGGCATCCTGACCCGGACGCTGGCCCGGAACACCACCGAGCGCCGCGTCCTGATCAACACCATCGGCCCGGTCTGGGACGGCAACGAGGTCTGGCTGCTCACCGCCGGCGGCGCCACCTTCGCCGCCTTCCCCGACTGGTACGCCACCCTGTTCAGCGGGTTCTACATCCCGCTGCTGATCATCCTGGTCTGCCTGATCGTCCGCGGCGTCGCCTTCGAGTACCGGGCCAAGCGCACCGAGCAGCGCTGGCAGCGCAACTGGGAGCTGGCCATCTTCTGGACCTCCCTGATCCCCGCCTTCCTGTGGGGCGTCGCCTTCGCCAACATCGTGCACGGCGTCGACATCGACCGGAGCAAGAACTACGTCGGCACCTTCTGGGACCTGCTCAACCCGTACGCCCTGCTCGGCGGCCTGGTCACGCTGGCGCTGTTCACCTTCCACGGCGCGCTGTTCGCCGCGCTCAAGACCGTCGGCGAGATCCGCGACCGGGCCCGCGCCCAGGCCCGGCTGCTGGGCGCCGCCACCGCCGTCCTCGCCCTCGTCTTCCTGATCTGGACCCAGGCACACACCGGCGACGCCTGGAGCCTGGCCGCCCTGGTGATCGCCGTCCTGGCCCTGCTCGGCGCCCTCGGCGCCAACGAACTCGCCCGCGAGGGATGGGCGTTCATCCTGTCCGGGCTGACCGTGGTGGCCGCCGTCGCGATGCTCTTCCTGGCGCTCTTCCCGGACGTGATGCCCTCCACCCTCAACCCGGACTGGTCGCTGACCGTCTCCAACGCCGCCTCCTCCGCCTACACCCTCAAGGTGATGACCGTCGTCGCCGCGGTCTTCACCCCGATCGTCCTGCTCTACCAGGCCTGGACGTACTGGGTGTTCCGCAAGCGGATCGGCGTCCAGCACATCCCCACGGCCCACTGAGGCAGGTCACCATGTCGGAACGTCAGCAGCGGATGCGCCCCGTCGACCCCCGGCTGCTGGCCTACGCCCGCACCACCCGCGCCTTCCTCGCCGGATCCGTCCTCCTCGGCGGGGTGGGCGCGGTCCTGGTGGTCGCCCAGGCCGGACTGATCGCCGAGATCGTGGTCCGGGCCTTCCAGCACGGCTCGTACGACCTCACCGGGCCGCTGCTGCTGCTCGCCCTGGTCGCCGCCGGCCGCGCCCTGGTCGCCTGGCTCACCGAACTCGCCGCCCACCGCTCGGTCGCCACGGTCAAGTCCACCCTGCGCCGGCGCCTGCTCGACCACGCCACCGCCCTCGGCCCCGGCTACCTCGCCGGCCGGCGCACCGGCGAACTCACCGCCCTCGCCACCCGCGGCATCGACGCCCTCGACGACTACTTCGCCCGCTACCTGCCCCAACTCGCCCTCGCCGTGGTCGTCCCCGTCGTGGTGCTGGCCCGGATCCTCGGCGCCGACTGGGAGTCCGCCGCGATCATCGCGGTCACCCTGCCGCTCATCCCGCTCTTCATGGTCCTCATCGGCCTCGCCACCCAGGCCCGGATGGACCGCCAGTGGACCGGCCTCGCCCGCCTCTCCCACCACTTCCTCGACGTGGTCGAGGGACTCCCCACCCTCAAGGTCTTCGGGCGCGCCAAGGCCCAGGCCCGGACCATCGCCCGGATCACCGACGAGTACCGCCGCTCCACCCTGCGGACCCTGCGGATCGCCTTCGTCTCCTCCTTCGCCCTGGAACTCCTCTCCACCCTCTCGGTCGCCCTGGTCGCCGTCTCGATCGGCTTCCGCCTCGTCGACGGCACCCTCGACCTGGAGACCGGACTCCTCGTCCTCGTCCTCGCCCCCGAGGTCTACCTGCCGATCCGCCAGGTCGGCGCCCTGTACCACTCCAGCGTCGAAGGACTCACCGCCGCCGGACAGATCTTCGACGTCCTCGAAACCCCGCTGCCCACCGGCGGAACCCGACCCGCACCTGCTCTCGACCGCGCCGTCATCACCCTCGACGACGTCACCGTCACCCACCCCGGCCGTACCGCCCCGGCGCTCTCCGGCGTCTCACTGACCCTGCGACCGGGCGAAACCACCGTGCTCACCGGCCCCAGCGGCGCCGGGAAGACCACCCTGCTCGCCGTCCTGCTCGGCTTCGTCCGACCCGCCTTGGGCACCGTCCGGATCGACGGCCGCGACCTCGCCGACCACGACCTCGACAGCTGGCGCCGGCAGATCGCCTGGGTCCCCCAGCACCCCCACCTGTTCGCCGGCACCGTCGCCGACAACGTCCGACTCGCCCGGCCCGACGCCACCGACCGGCAGGTCCACGACGCCCTCGCCGCCGCCCACGTCCTCGACTTCGCCACCCCCGACACCCCGCTCGGCGAAGCCGGCGCCGGTCTCTCCGCCGGCCAGCGCCAACGCCTCGCCCTCGCCCGCGCCCTCCTCACCGACCGCCCCCTCGTCCTCCTCGACGAGCCCACCGCCCACCTCGACCCGGCCACCGAAACCGCCGTCGTCACCACCATCCGCACCCTCACCCCCACCCGCACCGTCCTCCTCATCGCCCACCGCCCCGCCCTCCTCGCCCTCGCCGACCAGCACATCCACCTCACCCCGCCTCCGACAGTTGCCGCGGGCCCTCAGGGGCTCCCCCCAACAGCTGAGGCGAGCCTTCAGGGGCGCGAGGAACCGCGCGCAGCGGAAGGCACCCCCGCGCACCCCGCCGCTGACCGCACCACCACCCCGCCCCCGACAGCCGAGGCGAGCGTTACCGGCCACAAGCCCCGCCTCACCCTCCCCACCCTCCTCGGCACCCTCGCCCTCAGCTGCGCCGTAGCCCTGATGGCCACCTCCGGCTGGCTGATCTCGTACGCGTCCCAGATGCCCCCCGTCCTCTACCTGATGGTGGCGGTCACCTCCGTCCGGGCCTTCGGCATCGGCCGCAGCGTCTTCCGCTACGCCGAGCGCCTGGTCTCCCACGACGCGGTGCTGAAGGCCCTGGCGGGCGTCCGTACGGCCGTCTACGCCCGCCTGGAGCAGCTCGCCCCGGCCGGCCTGCCCGCGTACCGTCGCGGCGACCTGCTGGCCCGCCTGGTCTCCGACGTCGACGCCGTGCAGGACCACTACCTCCGCTGGCGCCTGCCCGCCGCGGTCGCCGCCCTGGTGTCCCTTGCCGCGTCGGTCGCCATGGCGGTCTTCCTGCCCCTGGCCGGTGCCGCGCTGGCCGCCGGCCTGCTGCTGGCGGGTGCGGTCGTCCCGGTGCTGGCGGTCCGGCTGTCGGGCCGGGCGGAGCGCCGGCAGGCGCCGGCCCGCGGCGATCTCGCCGCGGCGACCGTCGACACCCTGACCGGTACGGCCGAGCTGACCGTCGCCGGGGCGCTGCCGTCCCGTCTGGCGGCCGTCCGGGCCGCGGACGCCCGGCTGACCGGCCTGGCGGCCCGTTCGGCCGCGACGGCGGCGCTCTGCGCCGGCCTGACCGCGCTGGTCACCGGCGTGACGGTGACGGTCTGCGCGGCGGTCGGCGTGCACGGCGTGGCGTCGGGCGCGCTGCCGGGCACCTGCCTGGCGGTGCTGGTGCTCACCCCGCTGGCCGCGTTCGAGGCGGTGGCGGGGATGCCGACGGCCGTCCAGTTCCGTGAGCGGGCGAGGGCGGCCCGGGCGCGGCTGGACGAGGTGCTGGCCACGCCCGCCCCGGTCGCCGAACCGGTCGACCCGCAGCCGCTGCCCGCCGACCCGCTGCCGGTCGCCGTCCGTGGGCTGACCGCCCGCTGGCCGGGCGCCGACCGGGACGCGCTGAGCGACCTCGACCTCGATCTGGTCCCCGGTCGGCGAGTCGCGGTGGTGGGACCGTCCGGGTCCGGCAAGACCACGCTCGCCCAGGTGCTGCTGCGCTTCCTGGACCAGCGCTCCGGAACCGTCACCCTGGGCGGTTGTCCACAGCCTGTGGACACGCGCGCCGCCGCGGCCGACGAGGTGCGCCGCACCATCGGCCTGTGCGCGCAGGACGCCCACGTCTTCGACAGTTCGCTGCGCGAGAACCTGCGGCTCGCCCGTCCCGGCGCCGACGAGGACGCGCTGCGCGCGGCGCTGGCCGCCGCCCGGCTGCTCGACTGGGTGGACACCCTGCCCGAGGGCCTGGACACCATGGTGGGCGAGCACGGCGCCCGCCTCTCCGGCGGCCAGCGTCAGCGCCTGGCGCTGGCCCGGGCGCTGCTGGCCGACTTCCCGGTGCTGATCCTCGACGAGCCGGCCGAGCACCTCGACCTGCCCACCGCCGACGCCCTCACCGCCGACCTGCTGGCCGCCACCGAGGGCCGTACCACCCTGCTGATCACCCACCGCCTGGCCGGACTGGACGACTCCACCGTGGACGAGGTCCTGGTCCTGGACGGCGGTCGGGTGGCCGAGCGGGGCCGCTGGTCCGACCTGGCCGCCCGGCCGGACGGCCGCCTGGCGGCCATGCTCGACCACGAGTCCCGGGCCGACGCCCTGCAGCCCGCCACCCGCTGAACCCACGCGCTGAACCCGCCCGCCCGACACACCCGCCCGCCGCCCGGCCACCGTCCGGCGGCGGGCACGACCAGGCAGACTGGGCCCCATGGAGATCCCGCCGGAGGAGACCCCACCCGAGCAGCCGGCACAGGCGGCACAGCCCTTGCAGCCCTCACAGCCATCGCGGCGTGCCCAGCCCGCCCAGCCCGCGTGGCGCGCTTCCGCCGCGCCCCGCGTCCCCGAGATCTCCTCCCTCGGCCTGGACACCCTGGTCACCGAGGTCTCCGAGCGCCTGCAGTCCGCCGCCGCGGTCACCGACCGCATGCAGCGGCTGCTGGAGGCGGTGGTCTCGGTCGGCACCGGACTCGACCTGCACGCCACCCTGCAGCGGATCGCCACCGGCGCCGCGGAACTGGTCGACGCCCGCTACGCCGCCCTCGGCGTCATCTCGCCGCACGGCACCGGCCTGTCCGACTTCATCCACATCGGCATCGACGACGAGACCGCCGCCCGGATCGGTGAACTCCCCGCCGGTCGCGGCATCCTGGGCGCGCTGATCGAGAACCCCGAGCCGCTGCGGCTGGCCGACCTCACCAAGGATCCACGCTCGTCCGGGTTCCCGCCGCACCACCCGCAGATGCGGTCCTTCCTGGGCGAGCCGATCCGGGTCCGCGGCGCGGTGTTCGGCAACCTGTACCTGACCGAGAAGAAGGGCGGCGGCGGCTTCACCCCGGAGGACGAGCAGGTGGTGCACGCCCTCGCCGCCGCGGCCGGCGTGGCGATCGAGAACTCCCGCCTGTACGAGGAGGGCCGCCGCCGCGAGCGCTGGATCGCGGGCGCCGCCGCGGTGACCACGTCGCTGCTGTCCACCGACGAGGCGCAGCTCGCGCTGACCGTCGCGGCCGAGCAGGTCCGCGAACTGGCCGACGGCGCACTCGGGATGATCCTGCTGCCCGCCGGCGAGGGCCAGATGCGGGTCGCGCACGCCTCCGGCGAGGCCGCCGAGTACCTCACCGGTGAGCTGCTGCCGAAGGACAGCTTCGCCGCCCGCCTGCTGCAGGGCGAGTCGGTGTACCTGGACGACATGTCCACCGACCCGACCGTGGTGCTCCGGCTGGCCCGCGACTTCGGGCCGTCGATGGCGGTGCCTATGGTCTCGTCCGGCCGGGTGCTGGGCGGCCTGTCCGTCTGGCGGCGGCGCGGCTCCGCCCCGTTCTCCGACTCGGAGCGGCAGCTCGCCCTGACCTTCGCCTCGCAGGCGGCGCTCGCCCTGCGGGTCGCCGAGTACCAGCGCGACAAGCAGCGGCTCGCGGTCTTCCAGGACCGCGACCGGATCGCCCGCGACCTCCACGACCTGGTCATCCAGCGGCTGTTCGCGACCGGCATGATGCTGGAGAGCGCCGCCCGGCGGGCGATCGTCCCGGAGGTGCAGGAGGGCATCGGCAAGGCGGTGGACGAGCTGGACGCCACCATCCAGGAGGTCCGCACCACCATCTACGCCCTGCAGCACGGCGACACCGACGACGAGCCGGACACCCTGCGCACCCGGGTCCTGCGGGAGGGCAGCCAGGCCTCCGCCGCCCTCGGCTTCAAGCCCACCATCACCTTCACCGGCCCGGTGGAGAGCCTGGTCGGCGAGAAGACCTCCCGCCAACTCCTCGCCGCACTGCGGGAGATGCTGTCCAACACGGCGCGGCACGCCCGCGCCTCCCGGGTCGCTGTCGAGATCGACGCCACCGTCCACCTCGCCGACAGCGGCCGCCCGCTCTCCGGCGACCCCGAGGCGCCCGACCGGGCCGGACGCCCCGGCGTCCTGCTCACCGTCACCGACGACGGCGTCGGCATCCCGGACGGCGGCCGCCGCAGCGGCCTCGCCAACCTCACCCGCCGCGCCGAGGCCCTCGGCGGCGACGCCTGGCACGAGAGCGGCCCGTACGGCAAGGGCACCCGCGTCCGCTGGACCGCCCGCCTCTGACCCCTGGCGGACGGCCGCGCGGGAGCGTCAGAGCAGGGTCTCGATCACCGCTGCCACCCCGTCGTGCTCATTGCTCACCGTGTGCTGCGCGACCGCCGCCAGCACCTCCGGATGCGCGTTGGCGACGGCGTACGAGCGGCCGGCCCAGGCCAGCATCTCCAGGTCGTTCGGCATGTCCCCGAACGCCACCACCTCGGACCGGTCGATGCCCTGCTCGCGGCACCAGCGCGCCAGCGTGCTCGCCTTGGTGACCCCCGGCGCACTGATCTCCAGCAGCGCGATCGGACTCGACCGGGTGATCTCCGCGAGCTGCCCGGCCGCCTCGCGGGCCCGGCTCAGGAAGACGTCCGGCTCCAGGTCCGGGTGCTTGGCGAGCAGCTTGAACAGCCCGTCGACCCGGCCGTCGGCGAGCAGTTCCGCGGCCGGTGCCACCGGGTGCTCCTTGTCCGACTCCCACATCACCACCGTGTACTCGGGCTCCCGGGCGAACCCGCCCGGGTACTCGAACGCGAAGGCTGTGCCCGGGAGTTCGGCCTTCAGGGCGTCGACCACCGCGAGCGCGTCGGCGGCCCGCAGCGGGAAGGTCTCCAGCAGCTCGCCGCGCCGCACGTCCACCACCGCGCCGCCGTTCGAACAGATCGCCACGCCGTGGCCGCCGATGTGACCGGACACCTGCTGCATCCACCGCGGCGGCCGCCCGGTCACGAACACCACCTGGATCCCCGCCCGCTCGGCGGCATCCAGCGCGGCCGCCGTCCGCTCGGAGACGGTGCCGCCCGAGCACAGCAGCGTGCCGTCGAGGTCGGTGGCGATCAGGCGGGGGCGCGGGGTGGTGGTCACCCGTCCATCTTCGCGTACCCGGGCGTGGACGCCGCCGCCGCGGTGCGACCGCAGTGCGACCGCGGTGCGACCGCGGCGACGACGCCCGTGCCCGCCGCCGCTACCCGCGGACGGTCAGGGTCAGCTCCGCCGTGTGCAGCGTCCCACCGGTCTGGAACTGCAGGAACAGCCGCCAGTCACCCGGCTTCGACAGCTCCGCGTGGAACGCCAGCATCGGCCCGCCGCGGCCGTCGGGGGTGGCCTTGCTCTCCGGGTGCAGGTGCGCGAACGCCCGGTCCCCGGCGTGGAAGGCGGTCAGGTGTGCGTACGTCTCCAGGTACGGCTGCAGATCGGCGACCGGATTGCCGTCCCGGCTGACCGTGACCGTGAGGCCGCCCGCCGTACCCGCGCGCAGGACCCCCTCCACCGTGACCGTGTAGCCGTCCACGGTGGTGCTCGCGGCGGCCGCCGGCAGCGGTGCCTCGGCCGCGTCGCCCGCGACGGTCACCGTCCGGCTCAGAACCAGCCCGTTGCCCTTGCCGCTGCCCGCCCCCGGCACGAACGAGGCGTACACCCGCCAGTCGCCCGGCTTCAGCGCCGCCAGCGGGGCCGTCCAGGTGCCGTCCGCCGCCATCTGCGGGTGCAGGTGCTGGAACCCCGAGAGGTCCGAGCGGATCGCGTAGAAGTGCATCTGCTTGGTCTGCTCGGGCTCGAACGCGGTCAGCGCCTTGCCGTCCGGGCCGGTCACCGTGAACCGGTACTCCGTCGGCGACCCGGCCGGCAGCGACGCCTGGCCGCTGTTCAGCCGGTAGCCGCCCTGCTCGGCGGACAGGCCGTCGGACGCCGCCGTCGCGTCCGCGCCGCCGCCGTGATCCATGCCCGCCATGCCGTCACCTGCGCTCGCGGACGCGCCTGCACTCGCGGACGCGCCGCCGTGGTGCATGCCCGCCATGCCGTCGCCACCGCCCGAACCGCAGGCGGCCAGCGACAACGACAGCACGGCCGCCGCGGCGGCGGCCGTCAGGGCGCGACGGGACTTCTTCTGATCGAGGAACTGCTTCACGTTCACGGGAACTCCAAGGTGTGCCGGGCATGCACTCAATGCACGCGCCCGGACAGGGACAGGTCACTGCGCCCGGACCGCCCGCCAACGAGGGTGTCCGGGTGCGCCTGTCACGTCCGCGCGACGCACTTGCGCAACAGCAGCGCCCGCCCACCCGGCGGCGCCCGACACCCGTCCCCCGACGACCACTCCGCCGACGCCACACCGCGGACAGGCTCGCCCGCGCCGAGCACCGGAACCGGCCCGCCCAGCGGCACCCCGTCCCGCGGCCGCGTCGACACACAACTCTCCGCCGACCCGTGCCCCGCCGCCTTCTTCACCACCGGTCCACCGGCCGGCTCGTGGCCTTCGTGCACTTTCTGTCCGATACGGTCCGCGGACGTTCCCGCGCCCATCACCGCGTGGCACCCACCCACCGCCGACGCCGGACTCCCGTGCATCAGGAACAGCCCCACCAGCAGCCCGCCCAGCACGACGAGCCGGGCCAACGCCCCACCACGCCCCACCACGCACCCACCGCCCCCGGCCGCCGACACCCGACGCCTCCGACCATACCCCCTCCCGGTATCACCACCCCTCCGGAACCTGCTCGCCGCCCCCGACGTTCCCCGACGGGAGGACGCAACCGGATGAAGACCCGCCAGCCCGACCGTGACGTCCCCGGCCCCGGCGCGCCCTGGAACGAGATCGCCCCCCGGCTCTGGATGGGCGGCCACTACTGGAGCGGCCCGGACGGACTGGAACTCGCCGTCGTGGAGTACCAGTTCGACACCGTGATCAGCCTGGTCGATATTCCCGGACACGGCCCCGCCCCCGGCGTCGAGCACCACTGCGCTCCGGTTCCCGACGGCCCCCTCAACGCCGCTCAGCTGGCGGCCGTGCTCGCCCTCTGCGACACCGCGGTGGCCGCCCACCGTGCCGGCCGCACCACCCTGGTCCGCTGCCACTCGGGCTACAACCGATCGGGACTGGTTGTCGCCCAGACCCTGATCTCGCTCGGCCGCCCTGCGGACCAGGCGATCGCCCTGATCCGCAGCCGCCGCTCACCGTGGGCCCTCCACAACGACCTCTTCGTGGACTACCTCACCACCGGCCTGGAGACCGCCCAACTCCTCACCAGCCTTGGCGCGCCCGAGATTTGATGGTCACTCACTTTGATCCTGCCGCGCCGCTTTCTGCCCAAGCAGTCGCCCAGTAGGACAGGTTGGCGATCAGTCACCGATGTCCGCTTGCCGCATTCCGATCGCGTCGACCGCTGAGTGACGGCTGTGCTACGTTCCGTGACGTCCGAAGCAACAAAACGACCCCGGCGGTGCGGTAACACCCCGGGGTCCGGCACTAGGCCTAACCTCCCAATGCGCATCCATCGTACCGAAGTTGCCAGCCACTTCACGCAACTCCCCAACCGTGTCGTGCAGAATCGCCGGTTGTCCTACACTGCGCGCGGTCTGCTCGTGGACCTCCTCTCCCGCCCCGACGGCTGGCGCGAGGACGGTCGGCAGATGGCCGACACCAGCCCGCAGGGGCGCGGCGCGATCCGCAGGGCGCTGAAGGAGCTGACCGCCGCCGGCTTCTACCGGGTCGAGAAGATCCGACTGCCCGACGGCACCATCCGCACCATCACCCACGTCTACGACACCCCGCAGCTCGTCCCACCGGGTGTCACCCGTCCAGACGCCGGTGAACCACCCACCGGCCGCGCAGACATGCTTTTAAAAAACCTAGACAAAGAACCCACCTCCCCTGCCGAGCAGGCTCCGGAACCGGCCGCCGCGACTGAGCGGCCGACGAGGAGGAGGCGGCGGGAAGCCGCCGTCCGACCACCCGTGGAACCGGCGGACGAGCAGACCCGGGAAGCAGTGGCCACCCTCTTCCGGGTGATCCGTCCCGAGCCGCGGCTACGCCTCGGCGAAGCCGAAGCGCGCGAACTCGCGCCACTGGTCGCCCAGTGGCTGGCTCGCGGCAGCACCCCCGCCGACCTCGCCCGCGCCCTGCTGCCCGGCCTGCCCGCCCCGATGCACTCGGCAGCGGCGGTGCTCCGGTACCGCCTGGAACGCGGCATGCCACCCGCCCAGGAGCCCGCGCCACCCGCCGTGCCCAGATACGCCGAATGCGTCGGATGCCACGACCCGGTACCCCGACCCGGCCTCTGTCGCCCCTGCGCGGGCAGCCCGGCCCGGACCGTCTCGATCGGCCACGGCGCGGACGTGGCGGCCGCAGGCGCCGCACGCGTCAGAGCCGCCCTGCACTCCGCCCTGGCCGCAGGCCGGCGCGCCGCACCGCCACTCAGACCGCGTCCACCCCGCACCCTGGCCGCCTGCGCGGTCGGAGCGACCTAGCGGATCGTTGCCTGGTCGCGTGCGTGCTCGCGGGCGGCGTTCCCGCCTCGGTCCGGCTCAGAGTGCGATGAGCCGGACTCGGTCGCCGCAGAGCTTTGCCATGTCGTCGACGCCTCGGCCGTGAGTCACGAGGACAATCCTTGCGAGTCCAGCACGCCTGTCCCGAAGCGTTCGGTCACGTGGGACTCGCTCAACCCGCCGACCCGGCGGAGCCGGAAGTCCGTGCGCTCGCCTCCGACATCTCCTCGGCGGTGAACGCGCCCTGCTCATCCCGGCAGCGGCGAAGGTTGTCCGCGAGCAGCTGGTGTTGGATCTGGCGCGCGACTGCCTCCGCGACGAATCCGGAGACGTCGTTGGTGAGTCTCCTCAGCTCCTCCACCTGTTCCGTCGGGAGAGTGACGGTGATGCGTGTGACGAAGAGCTTGTCCACGGGGCAGCCCTGTTTCTTAGGCACTCCCGGCTGTGGGCCAGTGCTTCGGAGGAAGCGTGGAGGGATCCACGATCCGCAATCGGCTCTGATGTGACGGGTCGATCGAGGTGAGGGATATCAGAAGTTGACCCGTTGCGCGTTCGAGTTCGGTCAACGCATGCGGCAGGCCGGCGCAGACGGTGGCGACGGCGGCGCCCAGACCGACGAGGCCGCCATGCTTGTGATTGTGGCGGTACTCAATCCGGTGCAGCCCCGATTCGGCGATCGCCGTGACCTCCAGTGGGCGAGCCATCTGCTTGGTGTCGTTGGTGATCACGGCCTGGAACCCGGCTGCGGCAGCCCGCGCGTAGAGGTCGATGTCCTTGGTACCTGCCCAGCCAGCGGTCTCTGCCACGTGCTGAAGCTCGTGTTGCTTCAGTAGCAGTCGAGCCATGTGGGCCAACGGCAAGGGGACATTCTCGTCGAGCAGGATCCTCAAGAGGCGGCCTGCCGGGGCCGTCGTCCGAGTAGCTGTCGACATAGTCGGTGAAGTCGGCCGCATCACGAGCAGCTTCGGGGGTGACGCCGGGGTAGAAGTCCCTGATCGACTCCGGGCGGACGCCGTCCCTCAGAAGAGCCGCGACCTCCGAAGCGGGAATCCGCGTTCCGTCGATCACCGGTTCACCACCCCGAACCAGGGGATCAACGGACAGATGATTCCTGGGACGCAGCAGGTTCGGGATCTGTCGGCCGTTTCGATAGAACGGCCGAAGGACATCGACCATCTCGTGGATGACCATATTGCCTCGCTTACGCACGAGGTCGACGGCGTGGTTCGGGTCTGCCAGATAGATTGTGTCGTCGCCGGCCACGAGCCGGTAGCTGGACAGATGCTCGCGTTCGTCGAGATCGTCGCGCAAGGTGCCCAGAGCACGGCGAATCCTCTGGAGCGACGCTTCCTCCCGAAGCCTCACGCAGATGCGAAGCGCGACGACATCCCGGAATGAGTAGAGAATCGGCCGGGAGGCGGAGATCTCCGGCACGAGGACGGCGCCGCGCGAACCTGCGGCTCTGCGCCAGTGAGACAGCTGGCGCAGGGTGGCGCCGGACAGCGCGGCAGCGAGCTTCGGCTCGTAAGACACGGCGGCGCCTCCCACAGCTCACACGACGGCGTACGGAACCGTACTTCATGGTCGCTTACAGCCGACGTGCCCGCCAGGATTTCACCCGAACGGGGACTCGCCAGAGGCCGAAGTTCCACCGGGCAGTCCGAGGAGGCCAGCGGAGATCAGGCGGGAGTACAGCCGGTGGAGAGGCCATGCCGCAGGTAGGTCGCTAATGATCACCAAGGGCAGGCGTTCGCAGAGAGGGACGGTCGGGCTGACGCGGTACACGCCGTGTCATGGTGAGCTTCTGCCGCCCGGTGCCGGTGGCGAGCTCGCTGAGGCGTTTGCCGACCACGGAAACGCCGGGCCAGGGTTCCTGTGCGGGTACCAGGGCTTGCGCCGACGAAGCAACTCCTCACCGTGCTCGCACCAAGTGAATCCGGGCTTCCGCAGCAGCTTCCGGAACACCGCGTCGACCGTCTCCGGGTGGGCGGCGGCCAGGCGGCGGATCGGCAGTGGCGCGATCGACGCCTCGCGCAGGTATGCGCGCAGCACGTCCTGGTACTGCCTGCGGCCCGCGAGGGCTGGCTCGGCGAAGAGGTCACGCAGGAGCCCGTAGTCCGCGTAGAAGTTGAGTCCGTCGACCTCGTCGTAGATGACGCCGACCGTGTCCGAGTCCGCCAGGGCTTGCGGCAGTCCGACCGGCAGGTCGATTCCCGGCAGCCGCCCGCCCTGGGCCCGGTCGGGCCGCCCGGCGACTGCGGCCTCGGCATGCTCGTCACCTCGGTCAATCCTCGTTCATCCATCACACGCGGCCTGAGCTGATCGTGCCCGCGTGTGATCGCCACATCGGAACCCTGTTCCTTCCCCCGGCGTCGTGGACTACGGTCGTACGCGTTTGCGGTCACGGGGGAGGACTGTGCATGGCAATCGAACTGCCGGGCGAGGTTGTGGAGTTCCTGTCGTTCATCGGTATCAACTGGCCGACGGTGAACGAGGACAGCGTGCGGGAGTTCGCCTCGCACGTACGGGAGTTCGCACAGAACGTGGAGTCCGCGCACCAGGAGTCCACCGCGACGGTCCACCAGCTGGGCCAGGCGTACGAGGGAGCCTCCTACGAGGCGCTGCTCGCCAAGTGGGCGTCGGTCTCCGAGCAGCACCTCACCCAACTGGTGCAGGCCTGCCACGTGGTGGCGGACGCGCTGGACGTCGCGGCCGACGTGATCGTGGCGATGAAGGTCGAGACGATAGGTGAACTCATCGGTCTGGCTGCGGCGTTCGTCGCCGATCAGGCCGCCGCGGTGGCCACCTTCGGCGCGGCCGAGGCCGCCGTCATCCTGATCGAGGAGACCGCGAAGCGCCTGATCAACTACCTGGAACAGCAACTGGAGCAGTACATCATCGCCCAGGTGGTCGAGGCCGCGATCGAACCGTTGATCGACACTGTGGCGAACGCCGTGTCCGGGCTGGTGTTCCAGGCGGCGGAGTCCGCGCTCGGGGTGAGCGGCGGCGGTGGCGGCACCGGTTTCCGGATCGACCCGGACGCCCTCGACGACCACGCCCGGATGATGCACGACCACGCCGAGACCGTCGCCGGTCACGCGCAGGCGTTCCAGTCCAAGATCGCGGGGGTGAGCTTCGAATGAGCAACCAGATCGTCAAGGCACTCGAACACGGCGCCGAGAAGCTCGGCAAGACCCTGGCCGAGGACGCCGGCAAGGCGCTGAAGGGCTTCTACAAGAAGGCCGGCGACAACCTGAAGAAGGTCGCCCACAACACCCGCGAGGTCGAGGCCAAGCACGCCAAGGACCTCGAGAAGATCCTCAGCGGCCACGGCGGCAAGGGCGTCCCCCACCCCCGCGCCGGCTCCGGCGGCCACGGCCCGCGCGGCACCTCCCACCCCAAGCGGCGCGGCCGCGATCAGGTGCAGAAGCCGCGCACCGAGGGCCGCCGCCACGACTCCCGCAAGTGCCCCGGCGAGCCCGTCGACATCGCCACCGGCCGGATGTTCATCGACCAGGTCGACGCCTCCCTCCCAGGCTCCCTCCCACTGGAGTTCACCCGCAACTTCGAGTCCGGGTTGCTGACCGGCCGCTGGATGGGCCCGAAGTGGATCTGCACCTTCGACGAACGCCTGGAGATCGACGAACAGGGCGTCGTCCACATCCGTGCCGACCGGATCACCCAGGCCTACCCCCACCCCGAACCCGGCGACCCGGTGTTCGCGTCCGCCGGCTCCCGCCACGAACTCGACCTGACCGACGGCCTCTACACGGTCACCGACCCGGCCACCGGCTTGCTCAAGGAGTTCACCCCCACCCCCGAGCGCGACGAAGCCCTCCTCACCCGAGTACGCGACCGCCACGGCCGCCACTACACCTTCAGCTACGACGAGGACGGCATCCCCCTCGCCATCACCCACTCCGGCGGCTACAAGCTCCTCGTCACCGTCGACGCCGACCGCATCACCGCCCTGCGCCTCGCCAACGCCACCGAATCCGGCGGCGACGCGTTGCTGATGCGCTACAGCTACACCGACGGCGACCTCACCGCCGTCTACAACTCCAGCGGCAAGCCCATGCGCTTCGCCAACGACGCAGTCGGCCGCGTCCTGTCCTGGACCGACCGCAACAACTCCCAGTACCGCTACACCTACGACCAGCACGACCGGATCACCGACGAGGGTGGCGCCGACGGCACCCTGCGCTTCCACTTCGCCTACGGCGACCCCGACCCCGAAACCGGCCTGCGCACCCACACCGAGACCAACGTCCTCGGTCACACCACCACCTACCTGATCAACGAAAACGCCCAGATCACCGCCGTCACCGACCCCCTGGGCCACACCACCACCTACGAACGCGACGACTACGACCGCCTCCTGGCCGAGACGGACCCCCTCGGCCGCACCACCCGCTACGAGTACGACGGCGCCGGCGACCTGGTCCGCGTGACGCGCCCCGACGGCGAGCAGACCACGGTTACCTACTCCGACCGCCTCAGCCTGCCCGTCACCATCGCCGAGCCCGGCGGCGCCACCTGGCAGCAGGAGTACGACGACAGCGGCCTGCGCACCGCGCTGACCGACCCACTCGGTGCCACCACGCGTTACACCCACGACGAACTCGGCCACCTCACCTCGATCACGGACGCGCTCGGCAACACCAGCCTCGTCACCGGCAACGCGGCTGGCCTGCCGGTCGAGCTCACCGGTCCGACCGGAGCTCTCACCCGGCTCACCCGCGACGCCTTCGGTCGCATTCGCACCATCACCGATCCACTCGGCGGCATCACCCGGCTGACCTGGACTGTCGAGGGGAACCTGGCGACGCGTACGGCTGCCGACGGCTCCACTCAGTCGTGGACCTACGACGGCGAGGGCAACAACCTCACCCACACCGACGAACTCGGCCAGGTGACCACCCTCGAATACACCCACTTCGAGACCCTCGCGGCGCGCACCACTCCCGACGGCAGCAGGATGACCTTCACCCACGACGCGAACATGCAGCTCGTGGCAGTCACCAACGCCATCGGCCAGGCCTGGAAGTACACCTACGACGACGCCGGCCGCCTCGTCGGCGAGACCGACTTCGACGGCCGGACCCTCGGCTACACACTCGACGGCGCCGGGCAGCTCACGGCGGTCACGGACCCGCTGGGCCGGCAGACCGTCTTCGGGTACGACCTGATGGGGCGCACCGTCAGCCGGACCGTCGGCGACCGCCGGACCGTGTACGGCTATGACCCGTCGGGCCACCTGACCCGGGCCTCCGGTCCGGACGCGGAGATCCTGCGAACCGTCGACGCACTCGGCAGACTTCTCACCGAGTCGGTGAACGGCCGTACCCTGTCCGTCACCCGGGACCGCCTCGGCCGGCGCCTCGGGCGGACCACGCCCTCCGGGCACACCAGCGTCTGGGAGTACGACGCCGCGGGCCGCCCGGCAGCGCTCACCACTGGCGGCGGCAGGTTCGGCTTCGCCTACGACGCGATCGGCCGGGAGCGCGAACGCACCATCGGAGACCACCTCACACTCACCAGCGACTGGGACGACCGGCACGCCCTCGTCGGGCAGAGCCTCCGCACCACCGCCTCGGCGGACCGACCGGTCCTCCAGCAGCAGGAGTACGAGTACCGCGCCGACGGCCACCTCGTCGGGCTGCGCGATTCGCTGCGCGGAGGCCGCACCTTCGACGTCTCGCCGACCGGCCGGGTCGTCGCGGTTCGGGCCGAGACCTGGACGGAGCAGTACACCTACGACCCGAACGGGAACCAACTGACCGCCGACTGGCCACGGCAGGTCGGCGGCGAGACCGCGCTCGGCGCCCGGGAGTACACGGGCACTCGGCTCACCGCGGCGGGCCGTGTCCGTTACGAGTACGACTCCGCCGGCCGCATGACCCTCCGCCGGCAGACCCGCCTGTCGAAGGCTCCCGCCACCTGGCACTACACCTGGGACGACGAGAACCGGCTCGCCGAGGTCAGGACCCCGGACGGATCGCGCTGGCGCTACACCTACGACCCGTTCGGGCGACGGATCGCCAAGTGCCGCCTCGACGAGGCCGGAGCAGCCGTCGAGCAGACCCACTTCACCTGGGACGGCACCGTCCTCGTGGAACAGTGGACCGAGGCCCCCGCACTCCCGGGCCGACATGTCATCACCTGGGACCACCAAGGAGTCCGGCCGCTGGCCCAGAACGAGGCGATCACGGCCCGCACAACGGGTAATACCCAGGACGAGACAGACCGCCGCTTCTTCGCGATCGTCACCGACCTGGTCGGCACCCCCAGCGAGATCCTCGACCCCGCCACCGGACAGATCGCCTGGCAGGCGTCCTCCACACTGTGGGGCCGCACCGCTTGGCCGGCTGACAGTGCGACCTACACACCCTTGCGGTTCCCGGGCCAGTACTACGACCCCGAGACCCGCCTCCACTACAACCTGCACCGGTACTACGACCCCGAGACCGCCCGCTACATCTCGCCGGACCCGCTCGGGCTGATCCCGTCGCCGAATCCGCTCGCCTACGTCGACAACCCGCACGCGTGGATCGACCCGCTCGGTCTCTCACCGCACTGGTACGGCGACGCCGACTTCGTTGTCGGTTCGAACGGAGTGGCCCTCCCGACCAGCGCCGCCCGCCTCGAGGCCGGCCTGAACGGGGCGGTCACCTCCGGTGCGCCCGGCTTCGGCACCTTCCCCACGAAGTCGGCCGGCACGGGCTACGAGTTGCCGGGCGGCAACCGGATCCGGATCATGCAACCGCAGGCCAACGGAGCGGCTGGGCTGCGGGCGTCCTTCACCAACGCGACGGATGCTCCGGTCAGTCCGTTCACGGGGAAGCCGGTCCAGCCGCCGAAGAAGCTTCCGCCCGGTATGACCCCGAAGCAGCACGTACGCGAGCGCACACACCTCGAACTGGAGCCGTGATGGACCCGATCCTGGCCGATGTCCGGCCGCACCTTCCTCTGCCGGTGTCGACGGTCGAGGCAGACTCCGACGGCATCCGCCTCGGCGGCGACGGCTGGGGCCTGCGGATCAACACCGAGTGGATCCTCCACCCCGCCGACGGGCCGGACGGCGCTGAGCTGTCGTCCCGGGAGCAGTCCCCGGCCGAGGAACTGGCTGCGGCCCTCACCGGCCGGGAGGTGGTGGATGTCCGTCTCGACCGGCACGGCCCCTATGGGGACATCGCCCTCGTCCTCGGCGACGGCGGCTCGCTCGAGGTCATCAGCGACTTCCCGTACGGAGAGTGGATCTTCTCGATCTGGACGCCGACCGACCCGGAGCAGCGGCCCGTCTTCGACCTCTCGGGTCCGGTTGAATGACGGCCTTCCAGGGCGTCGACCCAGAGGAACGTGTAGGGGCCCTGGTTGAGGGGACGGCTGCGGAACTCGGCGACCCGCTGGTCCAGGTGATCGAAGGCCGATGGCTGCGCGGGTCGACGCCGTCGAAACCGCACGCGACGCCGGGCGAGCCAGGCCTGGCGGACCCGAGCCACCGGACCGCCGGTGACCCGGCGGTCGGGCTTGTGCGGCGCTCCTGGTAGGCACCCGCCCACCCGAGCGTGCGCGTAGGGTCGGTGCCATGCGTCTGAGCACCGTGATCCTCCCCATCCACCGGTGGAGCGAGGGGCAGAAGATCTGGCGTCGAGCCGAGGACCTCGGCTTCCACGCCGCGTACACCTACGACCACCTGTCGTGGCGGAGCTTCCGGGAGGAGCCGTGGTTCGGGTCGCTGCCGACCCTGACGGCGGCCGCGACGGCGACCGAGCGGCTTCGCCTGGGCACGCTCGTCACCTCGCCGAATTTCCGCCACCCCGTGACGCTGGCCAAGGAGCTGATCACGCTGGACGACGTGTCCGGCGGGCGGCTGACGCTGGGCATCGGGGCCGGCGGGACGGGCTTCGACGCGACGGCGATGGGGCAGGAGGCGTGGTCGCCGAAGGAGCGGGCGGACCGCTTCGGCGAGTTCCTGCCGCTGCTGGACGACCTGCTGCGCAACGACGCCACCACGCATGAGGGCACGTACTACTCGGCGGTCGAGGCGCGGAACATCCCCGGCTGCGTGCAGACGCCGCGGCTGCCGTTCTACGTCGCCGCGACCGGCCCGCGGGGCCTGCGGCTGGCGGCCGAGTACGGGCAGGGCTGGGTGACGTACGGCGACCCGAAGGGCCCGGCGGATGTGCCGGTCGAGCAGGCGCCCGCGGTGATCGCCAAGCAGATCGAGAAGCTGGCCGTGGCCTGCGAGGCGACCGGCCGGGACGTGGCGACGCTGGAGAAGGTGCTGCTCCAGGGCTCGACGGCGGAGAAGCCGCTGGAGTCCCTGGACGCCTTCGTCGACTGGGCCGGCACGTACCAGGAACTGGGCGTCACCGAGCTGGTGATCCACTGGCCCGTCCCGGACTCGATCTTCGAGAACGATCTCGCCGTCTTCGAGCGGATCGCCACCGAGGGCCTGGCCCAGCTCGGCTGATCACCGCCCGCGCCGCCCCGCGCCGATCCCGCCGGGACGCTTCGCGAGACGCTCGCGTGGAGCGTCCCCGGCCGGAACGGCCGAGGGGCGACGTGTGAACGCCCATGGCCTGTCCGCACCTGCGGTGAGACCGTGTTCCGAGAAGAGTGACGGGGCGGGCGGGGGCGTGCGGTGCGGGTGTCGGGGCGGGCGGCCGGGTGGGTGGCTCGGGTGACGGCGGTGGTGGGGCCGGTGGGGTTGGTGGGGGCGGCGGTGCTCGCGACCGATCCGGACTACCTGGCGCCGGGGATGGTGTCGGGCGCATTGCTGCTGGTCGGTGCGCTGCTGGTGCTGGGGGTGGTGTCCGGGCGGACGTGGGTGGTCCTGGTCGGGGCCGTGCTCGGGGTGGGGCTGCTGGCGGTGCCGGGCTCGGTGTTCAAGGCCGAGGTGATGATGCACCGGGGCGTGCCGACCGATGTGGTGGTGACGGCCGCTCATGCGGTCAAGGGACGGGGTGTCACCTGGCACTGCGACCTGCGCCGGGTGGACGGCGTCCCGCTGCCGCACGCGGTTCTCACCGACGGCTGCTACGGCAGCGGCCAGGTCGGGCGGACCGAGCGGGTACTGGTCGACCCGGCCGGCTGGGTGGCGCCGTGGCCGGCCGACACGGACTTCGGGGGCGTGGACGTCGGCGTTGTGCTGGTGGGTGCGGCGGCGGTGGCGTTCGTACTGCTGGCCGCGGGTTCGGTGCGGGTCGGGGCCCGGCCGGGCCGGACGGGTGGCACGGAGACGGTCGCGTGACGGGGTGGGTGACCGGGCCGGGCGACAGGTGCGCAGGTGCGAGGCGTTGGCGACTTCGCAGGTCGTGAGGGGGGTGAGGGGGTCGCGGCGGAGAGATACGACTGCCGTATGATCCGCTCGCCCGTTCGGTCGTCGACGCGGGCACCTTGCACGTTCTGAAAGAGGCACCATGGCCGCACCCACCGTTCCGGTCACCCAGGAGCGACTCCCCGAAGCCGTCGAGGCGTTGGCCGCAGCCCACGGGCTCGGACCGCACCGCGAGACGTTCCTGCCCAAGCGGCAGGGCGTCCTGTGGATGGCGGGGATGGTCTTCTTCGTGCTGCTCGGCCTGCTCCTGTTCGTGCTGCCCGGCCTGTTCTTCGGCTACCTGCTGCTGCAGTCGCCCAACGTGTCGCGCAAGAAGGCGGCCCATCGCCTCCACTTCTTCGAGTACGGCCTCGTGGTCGCCGACCACACCGGCCCGGTCGAGGCGTTCCGCTGGGACTCGATGGCCGTCCTCCAGCAGATCACCCGGCGCTACGCCAACGGCGTCTACGTCGGTACGACCTACCTCTACACGCTCTACAAGCAGGACGGCTCCACCCTCAAGCTCACCAACTTCTTCGCCAACCCGGAGCGCTGGGGCCTGATCATCCAGCACGCCATCACCAACTCGCAGCTGCCCGGCGTGCTCGCGGCCCTCGGCAACGGGGAGACCGTGCGCTTCGGCGACATCGCGGTGACGACCGGCGGTGTCGCGACGCCGAAGCGCGGATCGGTGGCGTGGAGCGAGATCCAGCGGTTCGAGATCAAAAACGGTGTCGTCTTCCTGGCCAAGGCTGGCAAGCTGCTCGCTTGGTCGAACACCCCGGTCGCGAAGATCCCGAACTTCTTCCTTTTCCTGGCCACGGTCGACCGACTGCGCCAGCTCAACGCCGCCGCCTGACCCGGCGGACGGACAACTTCATCGGGCCTCAGGGCCATCGGAGGGGGACTCACGGGGATGACGGACAGCCAGGGGCAACGCCCCGAAACACCGTACGGACAGGGACCGGCCCAGGGTCCGGCACAGGGGCCGGGCCACGGCCCGGGTCCGGGTCACAGCCAGGGTCCCGGCTATGCCCAGGGTCCGGGGTACGCGGGCTACGGACAGGGCCCCGGCTACGGCCAGGGCCCCGGGTACGCGGGCTACGGCTATGGACCCGGTCCCGGCTACGGCCAGGGTCCGGGCCCGGGTCCGGGATACGGGTACGGCTGGCCGCCCGCGCCGCAGCCCGGCGTCGTGCCGCTGCGCCCGCTCACCTTCGGTGACGTCATCAGCGGAGTGTTCGCCACCCTCCGCCGCTACGCCGCCCCGCTCTACCTGCCGCTGCTCGTGGTGGTCGGTGTGTCGGTGGCGGTGGTGATCGGCATCGCCGTTACCGCGAACGCCGTGCTGGGCGACCTCTACCGGTCGGTCCAGGACGACAGCTTCTACGAGCCGACCAGCGGTGAGGTCGCCTCGCTGATCTCGGTCGTCTCGATCGGCTCGCTGCTGCTGATCGCCTGCTTCACCGCGATGTCGGTGGTCAGCAGCACGACCGCCACCGTGGTGATGCGCCATGCCGTGATCGGCCGGCGGGTGACCGCAGGCCAGGTGTGGGCGGAGTCGCGGCGCTGGCTGTGGCGGGTGCTCGGCTCGTACCTGCTGCTGGGTGCCGGCCTGCTCGGCGCGGTGCTCGTGGTGGGGGTGCTGTCGGCCCTGGTCGGCCTGCTCACCCGGAGTGCGGGGGTGGGAGTGGTCGCCTTCCCGCTGATGATGGTGATCTACGGCGTGGCGATCTACGCCGCCGTCCGGCTGGCCCTGCTGGTGCCGGTGCTGGTGCTGGAGGAGAGCGGCGTTGTCGCCGCGGTCCGCCGTGCGTGGAAGCTGAACGAGGGCGCCTGGTGGCGCAGCCTCCTCATCCCGTACGTGGTGAACATGATCGGGTCGTTCGCCGCGCAGTTCGTGTGGCTCCCCTTCATGTTCGTGGGCATGGTGGCCGTGCTGCCGACCGCGGACGGCGACCCGGGTGACGGGCCGTCGATGGCGTTCGGCAGCCTGCTGCTCCTGATCGCCGTCATGCTGATCGGCTTCCTGCTGGCCATGGCGCTCACCATGCCGCTGGCGCCCGTCACGCACGGACTGCTCTACGTCGACCGCCGGATCCGCCGCGAGCGGCTGGACATCGCCCTCGGCGAGGCGGCCGGCCTGTGGACCACCGCACCGCAGGCTCCGCCGACTGCGCCGGAGCCCCCGGCCGCTCCCGAGCCCCCGGCCGCCCCGAGCGCTCCGGAGCCCCAGGACGCGGACAAGCCCCAGGACGCGGAGAAGCCCCAGGACGCGGAGAAGCCCGAGGAGGCGGAGAAGGCTACCGCCGAGCCGCAGGACGCCCCGGCAGCCCCGAGCACCCCGGACCTCACCAAGCGCGAGGCTCCGAAGTCCCCCGAGCCTCCGGTCGAACCGCAGGCCCCGGCCTCGGACGACTGACCTCGACACAGAAAACACCGGCGCACTAGGGAACGGCAGAGCCTCCGGGCTCTGCCGTTCCCGGCGTTCGGAGCCGGCGGGGCGGTACGCACCGGGCCCGCGCGGCCCCTTGGCGCACCGTCATTCCCTGTCGGAATCGGGCCTGTCGGGGCTCGTCCTGGGCCCTCGTCGGGGGTGCCGGTTCTCATTCCTCGGTCGGTCCCGTTGCGGTTCGATCACGGCGTGTCTGATTGGGTCGCGTATGGGCCTATTGCCCTGGGGAATTGTGTTGTTCGTGGGCGTGGCGGACTCTCATAATTCCCAGACCGCACGGTGATCCAGGCCCACCGCGCCGACGGGGGGAGGCCGGTCGGGCTCCTGTGCGGGACTTCTTCGAGACGCCACTTTGGGGGAGACCCTTGTCCGTGCCCGACCCCGCGCCCACTCCGGCCGAACCGGAACCGGCCACGACGCCGGAGGCCCAGCAGTCCGCGGCCGAGCCCACGCCTGCGGAGCCCGCACCTGCCGAGCCCACGATCGTGGAAGCGACCGTCGCAGAGCCGACCACCGCAGAGCCGACTGTCGCCGACCCGGCCGACCTGGTCGCCCCGGCGGTCGATCCCCTGCTCCTGACCCCGACCGGGCCCCGCAAGGCCTCGCGGGGCACCCGCCGGGCGCTGGTGGTCGCCGGCCTGCTCGCGGTGACGGCGGCCAGCGCCACGGTCACCGTGGCCGTCGGCAAGCCGGAGTCCGCCCCGCGTGCGGTCGCCGCCGCGCCCGCCTCGGCGTCCCCCACTGCGTCGGCGAGCCCGTCCGAGTCGGCCACGCCGACGCCGACCCCCACGCCCACCCCGACCGCGGCGCCGAAGCCGACGAGCACCCTGAGCGGCTCGGTCTCCGGCGGCAAGCACAGCGGTGACCTGCGGTACTTCCTCCTCCCGGTGCCCGACCAGGCGGACCCGTACGGCTCCCCGGACGGTACGGACATGACGATGGACGACATCGCGGCCCAGTACTCCAAGGACACCGACATCAAGGGAGTCCTCGACTCCTGGGGCTTCGAGGGCGCGTCCACCCGCACCTACCGCACCCGGGACGGCAAGGTCGAGGTGACCACCGAGCTGAAGAAGTTCGGCCGCGCGGACCGGGCGAAGGGCTTCGCCCAGAACTCCTCCTTCAAGGGCGACTCCTTCGACGTCGACGGCGTCGACGGCGCCAAGGGATGGGCCTTCAAGCCCGAACAGCAGGCCTACACCGGCGAGATGGTCGGCGTCGGCTACCAGGGCGACGTCGTCTTCGAGATCCGGGTCAGCGTGAAGGGCGATCCCGACAGGGCGCTGCTCGCCGATGCGATGAAGCGTCAGCGCGACCGCCTCGCCAACGGCTGACGCCGCACCCTCGACCACCTTTCCAGGAGCCTTCCTTGAGCACCGACACCGCGGGACCCGAGGCGCCCGAACCGGCCCTCCCGCCCAAGCCCGACCCCGCCGCGACCGCGCAGCCGGCCCTGACCGCGCAGCCGGCCGAGACCGAGCAGCCGGCCCCGACCGAGCAGCCGGCCGAGACCGAGCAGCCGGCCCCGACCGAGCAGCCGGCCGAGACCACCGCGACCGATCCTGCGGTACCCGGCCAGGCGCCGGCACCCGACGCCGAGAGCCTTCCCCACGACCTGCCGGAGGCGCAGGACCTGCTGGCGGTCGGCGCCGAGGACACTGTCCGCCCGCGCCGCCGTCTGTCCACCCCGAGGCTGCTGCTCGCCGCCGTCCTGCTCGGCCCGCTGGTCGGCGCCGGCGTGGGCTACGCGATCCAGGCCGCCCGTCCCGCCACCCCGCTGCCCGCGATCGCCGCCGTGAAGCTCGGCTACCCGGCCGAGCGGATCGACCCCGCCGCCCTCGCCGCGGCCGGCCCGCAGCCGCTGAACATCGACGGCGACCTGCGTGACCTGCTGGTCAAGGTGCCGGACGGTGCCAAGGACATCTCCGAGGAGGACGGCCACGACCACTGGATGAGCGCCGCCGACATGGCCGAGACCGTCGGTGACGGCGACCAGGTGTTCCGGCTGCTCCTCGAGAAGGGCTTCCGCCGGACGGCGGTGGTCGGGTGGGACTCCGGCGGGACGAAGTACCGGGTCCAGCTGATCCAGTACTTCCCCGACCACGCGGACAACGCCATCAGCCAGGCGAAGGACGGACCGGGGGCCAACGCGAGCCTGTCGAAGATCCCCGGCAATCCGGACGGCACGGTGACCGTGTTCTCCAAGGCCGATCACTACGCCGAGAGCACCGAGGAGTTCTGGTTCGGCGAGGCGATCGCCCGCAGGGGTGACGTGGTGATGGACATCGAGGTGTTCGCGCCGTCCCAGGTCGACAAGGCCCAGCTCGAAGACCTCGCCAAGCGCCAGTGGGAGCGACTCGCGTGACCGACATCCACACCCCCGGTGAGCCGGAGACGTCCGAGCCCACGCCCGCCGAGCCGCAGGCCGCCGAGCCGACGGCCACCACGCCGACCGTGATCGAGCAGGCCGTGATCGAGCAGGCCGAACCCGCCGAGGCCGACCACGGCGCGGCGCCGCAGCCCGTCGACGGCGAGTCGTCCGGTGCACCCGACCTCGCCGCTGACGCCACTGCTGACACCACTGCTGACACCACGTCCACCGCGCCGCCCGCCCGCCCGTCGCGGCCGCTGCTGCGCGCGGCCGCCGCCGTGCTCGCCGCCGCCCTGGTCGGCGTCGGCATCGGCGAGGCGATCATCAAGGTCCGCTACGACGACCGGCCCGCCGTCGCGGCCGCCCCGGCCCAGCCGTCGGCGAGCGCGAGCCCGGCGTGGGGTGCCAAGTCGAACGGCAACCACTTCGGTGCCATGCGCGACCTGTTGCTGCCGATGCCGTCCGGCTTCTCGCTCGGTCCGGACGCCGGCTCTCTCGGCAACGACGCCGAACTCGGCTCGGACCTGCTCGCCAAGCGCCTGCAGAAGAACCTGGACGACATTCCCAAGCAGTACCAGGACCGGGTCCGCTCGGCGTGGGAGGCGCTCCACTTCAAGGCCTCCGGCGTCCGGACCTACCAGTCCGACCACGGCGACCTGCTGGTCGAGGTCTACCTCGACCAGTTCAACCAGCAGGCCGTCTCGCAGACCACCGAGCTGTACGGCGCGATGGTCGACGACACCGGGGTCTTCCGGCGCGGGCCGGAGGTACCGGGCCACCCCGGGGCGCGGTGCGTGCTTCCGCCGCTGCGGCCGGGCGACAAGCTCGACTTCGTGCACTGCTTCTCGGCCGAAGGTGACCTCCTGGTCACCATGGAGGTCTCGGGCGCCGCACCCGTCAACCAGGACAAGGTCGTCGACCTCTTCCGTCAGCAGTTGGACCGTCTGGCACGCCCGGGAGCCTCCGTATGAGCACCGACATCACCCCCTCCCAGCCGGAGGAGACCCCCGAGCAGGCCGGGGCCACCACGCCGGACCAGCCTGCGGACACCCCGGAGCGCACCGACCACACCGAGGGCACCGAGCACACCGAGGGCACCGAGGGCACCACCGGAACCCCCGAGCAGCCCGAGGCCGATGCGCCGGAGCCGGCCGAGCCGACGGCCCCACGCCGGGACCGGAAGAAGCTGCTGCGCGTGGTCGCACTGGCCGCCCTGCTGGTGGTGACGGGTACGGCGACCGCCGTCGCGGTCACCCTGCCCGACCGCACCGACGTGCCCGGCCTGGCGACCCCGAACGACGGCCGCTACGCCTTCCCCGCGCTGACGCTGCCGCCGCTGCCCTCGGGTGCGGCCGCGCCGAAGGACACCAAGGGCCGGCACGCGGCGGACCTGCGCGCCCTGGTGCTGCCCGTACCCAAGGGCGCCAAGGGCATCAACTCCGCGGAGAACGCGGGTGCCACGTCCGCCGCGTCCGCGACGGCGTCTCCCAGCGGGAGCGCCGGCAGCACCGCAAGCCCGTCCGCCTCCGCCTCCGCCTCCGCGTCCGGTTCCGCCTCGGCGTCACCGAGCGGCTCGGCGTCCGCGGCGACCCTGCCGCCGGTGCCGGGCCGCTGGGTGCCGTGCGACGGCGAGGGCGCGCTCGCCAAGGACACCGCCGCGGTCGGCGCGATGCTGACCACCAACGCCTGCCGTGCCGCTGCCGCCCAGACCTGGACGGCCAAGGACGGCACGCTGACCGAGATCAGGCTGCTGCGCTTCGGCTCCTCGGCGGAGGCGATCGAGTTCCGCCGCAGCATCGCCCTGCAGAACAGCAGCCGGCACCTCGAGTCCTCGAAGTACGACTCGATGACCAACTACCCGATCGGCTCCGGCACGCTCGACGTGCGCGTCGCCGACGCCAAGGCCGGCGGCGGCGATCCCACCGGGCGGATCGCGTACTTCCAGGTGGGCGACGTGGTGGCGATCGTGGAGCTGTCCAACGCCAAGGGCGTTCCGCTGAACGCGTTCCGGCAGGTCCTGGCGCTGCAGAGCAGTCTGCTGGAGTGAGTTCGGGCTCCGCCGGGTCCGTCTCCCCTAGGGGTCGGGCCCGGCGGGTCATCCTGAAGGCTGATCGGAGATCCGCTTCCCAGCTCATACCGCCCACGGGCGCGTGGGGATACGTTGTGGGACGTGTCCACTGTCATCAAGACGGACGGCCTCACCAAGAGGTTCCCCCGGGTCACCGCCCTCGACCGGCTCACCGTTGAGGTGCAGCCCGGGGTGGTCGGCCTGGTCGGAGCGAACGGCGCCGGCAAGTCCACCCTGATCAAGATCCTGCTCGGCCTCTCCCCGGCGACTGAGGGCACCGGCCAGGTGCTCGGCCTCGACATCGCCACCGAGGGCCCCGCGATCCGCGAGCGTGTCGGCTACATGCCGGAGCACGACTGTCTCCCGCCGGACGTCTCGGCCACCGAGTTCGTCGTCCACATGGCGCGGATGTCCGGGCTCCCGGCGGCTGCCGCCCGCGAGCGGACCGCCGACATCCTGCGCCACGTCGGGCTGTACGAGGAACGCTACCGCCCGATGGGCGGCTACTCCACCGGCATGAAGCAGCGGGTGAAGCTGGCCCAGGCGCTGGTCCACGACCCGCAGCTGGTGCTGCTGGACGAGCCGACCAACGGTCTGGACCCGGTCGGCCGCGACGACATGCTGGCGCTGATCCGCCGGGTGCACAGCGACTTCGGCATCTCGGTGCTGGTCACCACCCACCTGCTCGGCGAGCTGGAGCGCACCTGCGACCACCTGGTGGTGATCGACGGCGGCCGGCTGCTGCGCTCCTCCTCCACCGCCTCCTTCACCGAGGCGACCCAGTTGCTCGCCGTCGAGGTCACCGACGCCGAGGAGACCGTCCGGGAGCGGCTTTCCACTGCCGGTCTGTCCGTGCGCGCCGACGGTCCGCGGCTGCTGCTGGTGGAGATCGCCGGCGAGGACACCTACGACACCGTCCGCGACACCGTGG
The DNA here is from genome assembly GCF_024172095.1 of Kitasatospora cinereorecta. GTDB lineage: Bacteria > Actinomycetota > Actinomycetes > Streptomycetales > Streptomycetaceae > Kitasatospora > Kitasatospora cinereorecta. Next base: position 649,472 of record NZ_JAMZDX010000006.1, read on the forward strand.
CCGAACTCGGCCTCGGCCTGGTCCGCCTGGAGCAGCGCCGGCACCGGGTGGCCGAGATCTTCGCCGACGACAGCGCGGGCCACATCGGCAGCCAGGCCACTCAGGCCACCCCGGCCACCGAGGCCACCCACGCCGCCCAGGCCGACGGTCCCGACGACATCCACACGGGAGGTGTTCCGGATGGCACTGCCGTCTGAGGTCCAGTCCGGTGTCATCCACGACATCGGCTACCGCAACTACACCGGCCCCCGCCTCGGCCGCTCGTACGCGACCCGCTCGCTCTACACCCAGAGCCTGCGCGCCGCGTACGGCCTCGGCCGCTCCGGCAAGTCCAAGGTGCTGCCGATGCTGGTGCTGGCCGCGATGGGCCTGCCCGCCGTCGTGGTGGTCGCCGTCGTGGTCATCACCGATCTGAAGTCGCTGCCGATGGACTTCACCCAGTACCTGACCAGCTTCGGGCTCTTCCCGGAGATCTTCCTGGCCGCCCAGGCGCCGGTGCTGCTCTCGCGCGACCTGCGCCACCACATCGTGCCGCTGTACTTCTCCCGGCCGATCACCCGCGGCGACTACGTCCGCGCCAAGTTCGCCGCGATGGCCAGTGCGCTGATGCTGCTGATGACCCTGCCGATGGCGGTGCTCTACCTCGGTTCGCTGCTGGCCGGCCTGCCGTTCGGCACCAGCACCGTGCACCTGCTGTACGGCCTGGCGGCCGCCGCCCTGTACGCGCTGCTGTACGCCGCGCTCGGGCTGCTGATCGCCGCCGCGACCCCGCGCCGCGGCTTCGGCGTCGCGGCCATCATGGGCATGCTGGTGATCAGCAGTGTGATCGCCACCTTCGTCCTCGGCCTGAACGGCGGCCTGCGGCACGACCCGGTGGAGTCCGCGAACTGGGCCGCCACGCTCTCCCCGGCCACCCTGGTGGACGGCCTGGTCAACCAGGTCTTCGGTCTGGTCACCGCCCCGCAGGTGCTGCACGCGCCCGGCCCGCTCGCCGCCTTTGTCTTCGCCGCGGAGATCGCCGTCCTGGTGGCCGGCTCGTACGGCCTGCTGCTCCGCCGCTACCGGAACGTCTGAGAGGCAGCCATGGCCGTCATCACCATCGACAAGGTCTCCCGCTGGTTCGGCAACGTGGTCGCCGTCAACGACGTCTCCATGCGGATCGGCCCCGGCATCACCGGCCTGCTCGGCCCGAACGGCGCCGGCAAGTCGACCCTCATCCACATGATGAGCGGCTTCCTCGCCCCCTCGGCCGGCGCCGTCACCCTCGACGACGCCCCGATCTGGCGCAACCAGGAGGTCTACCGGCAGATCGGGCTCGTCCCCGAGCGGGAGTCGATGTACGACTACCTGACCGGGTGGGAGTTCGTCCTTGCCAACGCCCAGCTCCACGGCCTTGCCGACCCCGGCGCCGCCGCCAAGCGCGCCCTCGGCCTGGTCGAGATGGAGTACGCCCAGGACCGGCACACCGGCACCTACTCCAAGGGCATGAAGCAGCGGGTCAAGATGGCCTCCGCGCTGGTCCACGACCCGGCGGTACTGCTGCTCGACGAGCCGTTCAACGGCATGGACCCGCGCCAGCGCCTCCAGCTCATGGAACTGCTCCGCCGCTTCGGCGCCGACGGCCGGACCGTGCTGTTCTCCTCGCACATCCTGGAGGAGGTCGAGCAGCTGGCCCGGCACATCGAGGTGGTGGTCGCCGGCCGGCACGCCGCCTCCGGCGACTTCCGCGAGATCCGCCGCCTGATGACCGACCGGCCGCACCGCTACCTGGTCCGCTCCAGCGACGACCGCCGCCTGGCCGCCGCCCTGATCGCCGACGGCTCCACCGCCGGCATCGAACTCGACTGGCAGGAGCGGGCGCTGCGCATCCAGGCGATCAACTTCCAGGGCTTCACCACCCTGCTGCCGAAGGTCGCCCGCGAGGCCGGCATCCGGCTCTACACCGTCTCCCCGGCGGACGAGTCGCTGGAAAGCGTCTTCTCCTACCTGGTCTCGTCCTGAAGGGTCTTGGAGCCTCCGATGAACACCACCGTCGCCCGGCTGACCGTCCGCGGCCTGCTCGGTCGCCGCCGCGCCCTGATCCTGCTGGCCGTGCCCGTCCTGCTGCTGGCGGTCTCGCTGGCCGCCCGTAGCTCCGGCAACGACAAGCACGACCTCGCCGTCTCCGTCCTCGGCCAGCTCGGACTCGGCACCCTGGTCCCGATCCTCGGCCTGATCGTCGGCACCGGCGTGATCGCCCACGAGATCGACGACGGCTCGATCGTCTACCTGCTCGCCAAGCCGCTGCCCCGCTGGAAGATCACCACCACCAAGCTGGCCGTCGCGGTCGGTGCGAGCTGGGTCTTCGCCGCCCTCCCCATGCTGGTCGCCGGTCTGATCATCTACGGCACCAAGGACAACCTCGCCCTCGGCTACACCGTCGGCGCCATGGCCGCCGGCGCCGCCTACAGCGCCCTGTTCCTGCTGCTCGGCGTGGTCACCCGGCACGCCGTGGTGGCCGGCCTCGGCTACGCGCTGGTCTGGGAGAGCCTGGTCGGCAACTACGTGAAGGGCGCCAAGACCCTCTCCATCCAGCAGTGGGGCCTGTCGGTCGCCGAGGCCGTCGCGGCCGACGGCGTCCTGACCGCCACGGTCGCCCTCGGCCTCGCCCTCGCCCTGCTGGTCGGTGTCGCCTCGATCGCCACCATCCTGGCCTCCGCCAAGCTGGCCGGCCTCACCCTGACCTCGGACGAGTAGTCACCAGGGGCCGGGGGCCGGGCATGCTGTCGAGCGCGTCCCCCCGCGGGGCGCTCCCTCAGCGCCCATCCAGGACGACGTTCCGCCCGGCGCCCCACCCCGCCACCGCGGCGGCCCCGGCCAGCACCAACATCATGATCAGCACGACGCTCCAACCCCCCGTCACCTGGTGCAGCGCACCGGCCCCCACCGGGCCCAGCGCCGCCACCAGGTACCCGACGGCCTGACTCATCCCGCCCAGCTGCGCCGCCCCGGCCGCACTCCCCGTCCGCAGCACGATGAACGCCAGCGCCAGCCCGAGCGAACCGCCCTGGGCCAGGCCCAGCACCGTCGCGGCGACCCACGCCCCGGACACCGGGGCGGCCAGCAGCACCGCGATCCCGGCCACGTTCAGCCCGGCCATGGCCACCGCCAGGCCGCGCTGACGGGTCATCCGACCCGCCGCCAGCGGCACCAGGAACGCACTCGCCACCTGCACCAGGTTGCTGAACGCGAAGACCAGTCCGGCCTCGCCCCGGTCCATGCCGTGGTCGGCCAGGATCGTCGGCATCCACGCCACCAGCGTGTACACCAGCAGCGACGAGATCCCCATGAACAGGCTGATCCGCCACGCCAGCGCCGACCGCCAGATCCCGGCCACCGGCCGTTCGGCCGGCACCCGGCCGGTCGCCGCCGCAGTGGCCCCGGAGCCCGCCTGACGCGCCTTCAGCACCTGCGGCAGCCACACCGCGGCCGCCACCGCCGCCGGCAGCGACCAGGCCCCCAGCGCGGCCTCCCAGCCCCCGCCGAGCGCGTGCTCCAGCGGCACCGACAGACCGGCCGCCAGCGTCGCGCCGACCAGCATGGTGGTCGAGTACAGGCCGGTCATCGCCGCCGCCCGGTGCGGGAACTCCCGCTTCACCAGGCCCGGCATCGACACGTTCAGCACCGCGATCGCGACACCGATCACCACGCACCCCGCGTACAGCGCCACCACCGACGGCAGCACCCGCAGCAGCACGCCCGCGCCGAGGGTGAGGACCGCGCCCAGCACCACCCGCTCGGTCCCGAACCGCCGGGTCAGCCGCGGGGTCAGCGGCGCGCCGGCGCCCTGGAACAGCACCGGCACCGTGGTGATCAGTCCGCTCGCCGTCGCCGACAGGCCGAAGGTCCGCTGGATCTCGCCGACCATCGGGGACACCGCCGCGAGGCAGGCCCGCATGTTCAGCGCGACCAGCACGATGCCGGCCAGCAGCAGGGCGGGGCGGGCCAGCCTGGTTCGGGTACTGACCGAGGGTTCGTGGACCGGCAGCGCGGTACGGGTGACCGACATGACGCAGGGACTCTCTCTGGGCTGGGAACGTACGGGGGAAGGAGGGGCCGGACGGCCCGCGTCACTTCCGCGCGGCGATGGCGGCGAGCAGCTGCTCCACGGCGGCCGTCGGCTCCGCGAGCAGCGTGCGACAGGCGGCCTCGGCCCGCTCCGGGTCGCCGCTCTCGATCGCGTCGACCAGCGCCGCATGGGTGTCGATCGCGATCTCGGGCATCTCGTGGTCGCCGAACGCGGCCCGCATCGACTCCCGCACCGAGGCGCCGAAGTACCGGTACACCTCGGTCAGCGCCGGGTTGTGTGCGGCCTCGACCACCGCGGTGTGGAACTCCAGGTCGTGCTCGACGGTCGCCTCGCGGCCCGCCCGCTCGGGGTGCGCGGCCATCACCTCGGCCTCGCGGGCCAGCGCGGTCCGCATCCGGGCGATGTCCTCGGGGGTGTGGCGCACCGCGGCCAGCCGGGCCGCCTCGGCCTCCAGCGCCGCCCGTACCTCCAGCACGTCCCGGACGTCCGAGCGCTGCACGCCGTGCAGCACCGAGGCCGGGTCGCTGGTGGACCGGACGAAGGTGCCCTCGCCCTGGCGCGAGACCAGCATCCCGGAGTGCACCAGCACCCGGATCGCCTCCCGCACCGTGTTGCGCCCCACCTGCAGCCGCTCGGCGAGCTCGTGCTCGGTCGGGATCTGCGACCCCACCGGCCAGACGCCGGCGGCCAGCTGCTCGCGCAGCTGCTCGATCGCCACGTCGACCAGGGAACGCCGCCCGGCGGCCTGCAGACCCTCGCCCACCGCGGACACCCCTTTCCCGTCTCGACGTCCGTCGAAGCCATCCTATGAGCAGTCATCCTACAACTGATTGCCCGGTCATCCTACAACCGGCCCGGCGAGGAACCGGCCCCCCTCCGCACGGCGTCTCGAACCCCGGAACCACTGGCGGAAAGCCCGAGCGGCAGCCCAGGCAGTGACTCCGAAGTGATGCCTTTATATGCTCCGCTGAAGTTCTACGCGTCCGTACCGATCGCGGTGCGTCTGTCGAGGCTGTGGTGACGGCCGCCGGTGAAGGGGTGTACATATGGCGGGCCAGAGGGCGGGGTCGTCCGACCAGGACGCCGGCTGGTGGCGGGACGACGAGCCCGGCCACGGCGGCGACTACCGTGACGACGCCCCGCGCCGGGACGACCGACCCGCCGTGCCCCGCCGCCGCTCCGACCATCACGACGACCTGCCCCGCACCGGCGGCCGCGCCGAGGCCCGCCGCGCCCAGCAGGGCCGCGGCGCCGGCCAGGCCGGTTCCGGCGGCCACGGCGGACGGGGCCAGGGCCCCGCGGACGGCCGCGGCGCCGGGCGGGCCGCCGGCCGCGGCCGCAAGAAGAAGCGCGGCCGCAAGAAGCTCGTCGCCTGGATCGCCGTCGGCTCGCTCGGCCTGGTGGTCGCCGCCGCCGGCGCCGTCTACTGGCAGCTCAACGGCAACATCAGCTCGTTCGGCGACGAGGGCGTCTCCAAGGACCGCCCCGCCGGCGCCCAGGCCGACGCCCAGGGCCGCGTCCCCGTCAACGTCCTGCTGATCGGCTCGGACAGCCGCGCCGGCGCCAACAAGGACCTCGGCGGCGGCGAGGACGGCGGCGCCCGCTCCGACACCACGATCCTGCTGCACGTCTACGCCGACCACAAACACGCCGTCGGCGTGTCCTTCCCCCGCGACGCCCTGGTCGACATCCCGCCCTGCCTGCTCCCCAACGGCAAGTGGACCAAGCAGCAGACCGGCGTGATGTTCAACAGCGCCTTCTCGACCGGCAACACCGACGCGGGCAACCCGGCCTGCACCCAGAACCTGGTCGAGAAGCTCACCGGCATACGCGTCGACCACACCATGGTGGTCAACTTCGAAGGCTTCGCCTCGATGACCAGCGCCGTCGGCGGCGTCACCGTCTGCCTGCCCAACGACATCCACGAGGGCGACCTCAACCCCAACCTCGGCCACAAGGGCAAGCTGCTCTACCCCAAGGGCATCCAGAAGGTCGAGGGCCAGGCCGCCCTCGACTACGTCCGCCTGCGCCACGGCATAGGCGACGGCTCCGACGTCGGCCGCATGCGCCGCCAGCAGGCCTTCCTCTCCTCCCTCATCAAGGAGGTCAAGACCAAGGGCATGGACCCCACCACCCTGCTGCCGCTCGCCAACGCCGCCACCAAGTCGCTCACCGTCGACAAGGGTCTGGACTCCGCCAACAAGCTGCTCTCCTTCGGCCTGAGCCTGAAGGACCTCGACCTGCACGACGTCAAGTTCCTCACCCCGCCCTGGCGCTTCGACAAGGAGCGGATCGCCTTGGTCCACCCCGACGTCGACCAGCTGTGGGCCGCCCTCAAGGCCGACCGCACCCTCGACGGCGAGGACGCCAGCGGTGGCGCCAGCCCCTCCCCGGCCGCCCCGACCACCGCGGCCGCCGCCCCCGCTCCCGCCACGCCGGCCAGCGGCGCCGGCATCCGGGTCGGCGTCTACAACGGCACCACCACCGCGGGCCTGTCCACCAAGGCCGCCACCGCGCTGAAGGCCGCCAACTTCACCGTCACCTCGACCGGCAACGCCAGCTCGCAGACCCACGCCACCACGGTCGTCCAGTACGGCCCCGGCGAGAAGGCCAACGCCCAGACCGTCGCCGCCCTGTTCCCCGGCGCGACCGTGGAGAGCAGCACCAAGGCCGGCATCTCCCTGGTGCTCGGCAAGGACTACGCGGCCGCGGCCGGTGGCAGCGCCGCCGGCGGCTCCGCCCCCGCCGCCCCCGGGCCGCTGCCCTCCTCGGTCGCCAAGGAGACCCGCTCCGCGGACGACGACCCCTGCTCCAACGTCAGCTTCGGCTGACCCGCCCCCGGGGGCGCGCCCACCGCGCCCCCGGCGAGAGGGGCTAGCCCACGCCGTAGAGCCGCTCCAGGACGACGGCCACGCCGTCCTCGTCCTGGGAGAGCGTCACCTCGTCGGCGACCGCCTTCAGTTCCTCGTGCGCGTCGGCCATCGCCACGCCGTACCCGGCCCAGCCGAACATCGGCACGTCATTGGGCATGTCGCCGAACGCGATCGTCTCCGCCCTGCGGACGCCCAGGCGCCGCGCGGCGATCGACAGCCCGGTCGCCTTGCTCAGGCCCAGCGGCAGCAGCTCCACCACCCCGGGACCGGCGACCGTGACGCCCGCCAGCTGGCCGGCCACCGCCCGTGCGGCCCCGGCGAGGGCGTCGTCGTCCAACGCGGGGTGCTGGATGAACAGCTTGGCGATCGGGGCGGCCAGCAGCTCGCCCGGGTCCACCGCGCGTACGGGCAGTTCGGTGCCGATCCGCAGCGCGTACCCGGGGCCGGTCACCACCTCGCCGTCCAGCCCGTCCCGGGCCGCGGCGACCGCGAGCGGGCCGACCTCGGCCTCGATCTTGGCCAGGGCGGCGGCCGCCAGCTGCCGGTCCAGCGTCACCGAGGTGAGCAGCCGGTGCGCGCCCGCGTCGTAGACCTGGGCACCCTGGCCGCAGACCGCCAGCCCGGTGTAGCCCATCCGTTCCAGCAGCGGGCGGGTCCAGCCGGCCGAGCGGCCGGTGACCACGATGTGCCGGGCGCCGAGGGCGGTCACGGCCGCCAGGGCGGCGCCGGTGCGCTCGGAGACGGTCTCCGCGGAGGTCAGCAGAGTGCCGTCCAGGTCGGTGGCGACCAGCCGGAAGGGCAGGTCGCCACCGGGGGAGACGTCCGCCGGGTGGCTCGTGGTGCTCATCGTCGGTACGTCTCCCGGACGGGTGCTCGCGTGCTTACTTGGCGACCGGCTCGATCACCGATCGTCCGCCGAGGAACGGGCGCAGCGCCTCCGGCACGACCACCGAGCCGTCGGCCTGCTGGTGGTTCTCCAGCAGTGCGACGATCACCCGCGGGACGGCGACCAGGGTGCCGTTCAGGGTGGCCAGCGGGCGGGCCTTGCCGTCCTCGCGCATCCGGATCGACAGCCGGCGCGACTGGTACTCGGTGGTGTTGGACGTCGAGGTGACCTCGCGGTACTTGCCCTGGGTCGGGATCCAGGCCTCGATGTCGAACTTGCGGGCGGCCGAGGCGCCGAGGTCGCCGGAGGCGACGTCGATCACCCGGTACGGCAGCTCCAGCGCGTTGAGGAAGTCCTTCTCCCACTGGAGCAGGCGGCGGTGCTCGGCCTCGGCGTCCTCGGGCGTGGTGAAGACGAACATCTCCACCTTCTCGAACTGGTGCACCCGGATGATGCCGCGGGTGTCCTTGCCGTACGTGCCGGCCTCGCGGCGGAAGCAGGACGAGTAGCCGGCGTACCGCAGCGGCAGCTTCTCGGCGTCGATGATCTCGTCCATGTGGTACGCCGCCAGCGGGACCTCGCTGGTGCCGACCAGGTACCGCTCGTCGTCCTCGAGGAAGTACACGTTCTCGGCGGCCTGGCCGAGGAAGCCGGTGCCGTCCATGGCGGCCGGGCGGACCAGCGCCGGGGTGATCATCGGGGTGAAGCCGGCCGCGGTGGCCTGCGCCATGGCCATGTTGACCAGGGCGAGCTCCAGCAGGGCGCCCGGGCCGGTCAGGTAGTAGGAGCGGGCGCCGGCGACCTTGGCGCCGCGCTCGGTGTCGATCGCGCCGAGGATCTGGCCCAGCTCGACGTGGTCGCGGGGCTCGAAGCCCTCGGCGGCGAAGTCGCGCGGGGTGCCGATCTCCTCGAGGGTGACGAAGTCCTCCTCGCCGCCCACCGGCGCGGCCGGGTCGATCAGGTTGGCCAGCGAGCGCAGCAGGCGGTCGGCCTCGTCCCGGGCCTCGTTCTGCTCGGCGTCGGCGGCCTTGACCGCGGCGGCCAGCTCCTTGGTGCGCTCGAGCAGCGCGGACTTCTCCTCGCCCTTGGCCTGGGCGACCTGCTTGCCGAGCACCTTCTGCTCGTTGCGCAGTTCGTCGAAGCGACTGCCCGAGGACCGGCGGCGCTCGTCGGCAGACAGGAGGGCGTCGACCAGGTCGACGTCCTCACCACGGGCGCGCTGCGAGGCGCGCACTCGATCCGGGTCCTCACGGAGCAGGCGAAGGTCAATCACGGGGCCAGCCTACCGGGGGAGGGGTGGCGGAATCTGCCATCCTGTGCACCGTCCGATCACGGGGTGCGGACCGGGACGGTGGGAAGCCCGCCGGGCGCCTGGGGATAACCGCCCGAATCCTGTGGATAACTCTGGTGGACAACCCGCTCCCGGCCCTGTTTTCCACAGGATGGGCGCCGCACCTGTGGATCGTCGATTGCCTGCGGACGGTTCTGCGATCGACCGATGAATTGAGGTTTCAAACCTCGATAGGCCTTCCCGAGTGAGGGAATTCGCTCGCTCGGACGGGTGATTTGATGGCTCAAGGGTGACTCTGGTGCGATAGATCCGATCTGCGCCCCTAGTCGATGATCTGACCGGACTCGCCAGTAGCTATACCGGTTTGTCGACTCGTCCCCAAGCCTGTGGATAACTCGCGGATCGGGCCGCCTGTGGATGGCGGCCGCTGCTTGTGGATGACGGCCCCGAACGCCCCACCGGGGCCCCGGCCTGCCCGAACGCCGCCGTGCGGCGTCCCGGTGAACGGTCTTCGACCGGCCAGGTGACGTTCCGGCGTGTTGGAAATGAACGGCCCGGAATCAGGTCCGGGCCATTCCGAAAGGAATCGGTCAGATCTCGCCGCGGCCGTCGAGACAGCGCGACAGCCAGTCCGCCGCCCCCGCGAAGTCGTCGTCCGAGGTGCCCGGCCGCACCGGCGAGGAAGCGCCCTTGTCGGCCCTCGGGTACGAACCGAGGAAGCGCACCTGCGGGCAGATCCGCTTGAGTCCCATCAGCGCCTCGCTCACCCGGCGCTCGCTGAGGTGCCCCTCGCAGTCGATCAGGAAGCAGTAGCTGCCCATGCCCTCGCCGGTCGGCCGGGACTCGATCCGCATCAGGTTGATGCCGCGCACCGCGAACTCCTGCAGCAGCTCCAGCAGCGCGCCCGGGTGGTCGTCCGGCAGCCAGACCACCATCGACGTCTTGTCCGAACCGGTCGCCGAGGACACCCGCCCGGGGCGGCCGACCAGGATGAACCGGGTGGTCGGGTCGGCCGCGTCGTGGATCTCGTCGACCAGCACGTCCAGCCCGTACAGCGGCGCGGCGAACGACCCCGCCACCGCCGCGTCGTAGCGGCCCTCCTGCACCAGCCGGGCGCCCTCCGCGTTGGACGACGCCGACTCCCACTGCGCGTCCGGCAGGTTGGTGGCCAGCCAGCGGCGGACCTGGGCCTGCGCCACCGGGTGGCTGGCGACCGTCTTGACGTCGCCGAGCGCGGTGCCCGGACGCACCAGCAGCGCGAACGAGATCGGCAGCAGCACCTCGCGGTAGATCATCAGCGGCGTGCCGTTGACCAGCTCGTCGCTGGTGGCGGTGACCGCGCCCTCGACCGAGTTCTCCACCGCGACGAACGCCCCGGCCGCCTCCCCGTTGCGCACCGCGTCCAGCGCCGCCGGCACCGAGGAGAGCGGCACCAGCTCCCGCGTCCCCGCCTCCGGCAGGGTGCGCAGCGCCATCTCGGTGAAGGTGCCCGCGGGCCCGAGATAGGTGTAGCGGGTCGCCGACATGACCGCCTCCGTGGCTGCGTGGTAACGAAACCGCCACTCTAGTCTCGCGCGCCCGGCCGGGTTCCCCCGTTCCACCCAGTGGTCCGGTCTCCCGCAGCCCCGGCCTTCAGTCCTCCAGCCGGCTCTCAGCCCTCCAGCAGTGGCTGACCCACGTACCCGCCCTCGGGCGCCCCCGGCGGGACGGCGTACAGGCCGCTCGCCTCGTGCCGCAGGAACCGCGCCAGCCCGTCGCCGCGGGCCAGCCGGCGCTGCACCGGTACGAAGCCCCGTGCCGGGTCCGCCTGGAAGGCGACGAACAGCAGTCCCGCGTCCGGCGAACCGTCCGCGAGCAGCCCGTCCTGGTACGAGAAGCCGCGCCGGAGCATCGCCGCGCCGCCGTTGGACGCGGGGGCGGCGACCCGGATGTGCGCGTCCGGTGCCACCGCCAGGGTGCCGTCCGGGTGGGTGACCGCCAGGTCGACCGGCGTGCGCTCGGTGGCGTCCGCCCCGCCCGACAGCGGCGCGCCGTCCGCCTTGCGGCGGCCGATCACCCGCTCCTGCCGGTCGGTGGGCAGGCCCTCCCAGTCGTCCAGCAGCATCCGGATCCGGCGCACCACCGCGTAGCTGCCGCCGGCCAGCCACGCCGGACCGTCGGCGAACACCTTCGCCGCGAAGTCCGCCTCGGTGGGCTTCGGGTTGTTGGTGCCGTCCACCTGACCCATCAGGTTCCGCCCCGTCATCGGGTGCGGCGTCGCCCCCGGCGTACGGGCGAACCCCGACATCTGCCACCGCGGCACCGCCAGCCCCGCCGCCTGCTTCTGCAGCACCCGCAGCGCGTGGAACGCCACCAGCGCGTCGTCCGCGCCGATCTGCACCCACAGGTCGCCGTCGCTGCGCGCCGGGTCGAGCGCGTCGCCCGGGAACGCGGGCAGCGGCACCAGCGCCTCCGGACGGCGGTCGGCCAGGCCCGCCTTGTCGAACAGCGAGTGGCCGAAGCCGAAGGTGACCGTGAGCGAGCACGGGCCGGCGTCCAGCGCGATCTGGTTCTCCTGCCCGTCCGCCGCCCCGCCCGCCATCAGCCGGGCGGCGGTGGCGGACCAGGTGCGGAGCAGCGTCCGCAGCCCGTCCCGGCCGACGGCGGGCGCCAGGTCGAAGGCCGCCAGGTGGGCGCGGGCCTGCGGCGGCTGGAGGATCCCCGCCTGGTGCGGACCGTGGAACGGGACCGCGGCAGTGCCGAGATCCGGGGTGCCGTCGGGCTGCCGGACGGCGAGGGCCCGCTCGCCCGCCACCGCACCGACCGCGCCGATCGCCAGCCCGGCGCCGGCTCCGCCGAGCAGGGCCCGCCGCGACACGCTGCGCGCGGCCCGCCCCTGCCTCTGCCTCATTTGTCCAGCTTCAGCTGCTGGACGGCCGTGACCTGGTCGATGTCCGACGAGCGGACCGTCACCGAGACCACCCAGTTGCCGGCCAGGGGCAGCTGGGCGACCCCGGACCAGCGGCCCGTGCCCTCCGCCTTGAGGGCGACCGGGAGGGGGCCGAGGTCGCGGTCGGGGAGGGTGAAGGCGAGCTGCAGCTCCGGGACGTCGATGGGCCGGCCGGAGGCGTCGTCCAGCGTGAGCCCGACCGCGTTCGGGCCGACCCCGGCGGGGTTGACGGTGACCGTCGCGGTGCCCTTGGCGTTGGCGGTGGAGCCCCCGGTGTTGTACGGGATCTTCAGTTCGACGGTGCGTCCCGGGACCGTGGACACGCCGGGCGCGGGGGTCTGGGCCTGGGCGGCGGGGGCGGCGGCGACGGCTTCGGCGACGCGTCCGGGCGGGGAGTTGGTCAGCATCGTGGTGACCACCAGCACGGCCACCGCCACCGCGGACTCGACCAGCACCGAGCGCCGCAGTCCGGCCCGTGCGGGGGTGCCGTCCTGCGCCAGGCGGGCGCCGGCGGCCTCCCGGACGGCGCGCTGCCGGGCGAGCTGGGCCTCCCGCACCGCGTCGCCGCCCCCGGACGCCGCCGAGGCGGACGCCCCGGCCGGCGCGCCGACCGCGACCGCCTTCGACTCGTCGTCCGCGACCGCCTCCGCAGCCCCGGCCTCGGCCGCCACGGCGCCGGTCGCGTCGGCGACCCATACCCGGGCGATCCAGGACCGGGAGATCCAGGCCACCCCGACCATCGCCGCGACGCAGCCGACCTTGATCAGCAGCAGCCGCCCGTACTCGGTGTCGACCAGGGCGCTCCAGCTGCCCAGCCCGCGCCAGGACTGGTAGACGCCGGTGACGGTGAGCGCGGTGACGGCGGCGAGGGCCAGCTTGGAGAAGCGTTCCACCCCGGCGACCGGGAGGCCGTGGCGCAGGCCGACCAGCAGGGTGGCGAGCCCGCCGAGCCACAGGGCCATGGCGAGCAGGTGGACGGAGGCCAGCGGCAGGGCGAGCCAGACCTGGATGCCGACCGCGGAGTGGTCGGCGCCGACCCAGGTGGCGGTGAGGGCGACGGCCAACGCGAGGCCGACCACGCCGAGGCCGAGCCGGGCGTCCCAGCCGGGGCGCTGCGCGGCGCGCTGTTCGAGCTGCCGCAGCTCGGCCTCCTCCGCGTCCTCGTCCCCCGTGGCCGAGCCGCCACCGCCGGCGCTCGCGGCCGGCTGTACGGCGGCGCTCTGGCCGAGCTGGCCGACCAGCAGGGACAGGAAGACGCCGGAGGCGGCGAGCAGCAGCAGGCGGGCGGCGAGCGCGGTGCCGATCCGTTCGTCCAGGGTGCCGCGGACCAGCGAGAGGTCGAGCGCCTGGGCGATGCCGGTGCCGCGCTCGTACGGGCCGCGCAGCAGCAGCACGGCGACGGTGGAGGTGAGCAGGGCGATCCAGCCGGTCATCAGCAGGCGCTGCACGGCGTGGACGGCGATGCCGCGCGGCCAGACGATCAGGACGAACGCGGCGGCGCCGGCCAGCAGGGCGAACGCGCCGTAGGCGACGGCCCGGCCGGTGCCGTAGACGAAGGAGACGACGCCGTCGGCCTTGGCGGTCTGGACGGCCGAGGCGGAGACGGAGGTGTCGGAGGGGGCGCCGATCGAGAAGGTGAAGGCGCCGCCGATGGGATGGGAGTCCTCGGAGACGACCCGCCAGGCGACGGTGTAGGTGCCGTTGGCGAGGCCGGACCGGAGCGTGACCCGGGCGGTGTCGGCCTTGCCGTCGACGTGGGTGGAGTTGCCGTTGTCGACCGGCTTGCCGGCGGGGTCGAGGACCCGGACGGAGTCGCCGGGCAGCGAGACGTCCTCGCTGAAGGTGAGGGTGACGGCGTCGGGCGCGTTCGGCACGACCGAGTTCTGCGCCGGGTCGGTGCGGACCAGCGTGGCGTGGGCGGAGGCGGTGGACGCCCCGCCGAGCACCAGCGCCAGGGCGGCGCCCAGGACGGCGAGCAGCGCGCCCAGTCTGCGGGCCGTACGCGTGGCGGTCACCTGTGGCTCCCTCGGCTCGGTCGGCATCGCGGCTTCAGCTCCCGGGTCGGTAGGTCAGCGGCTTGACCGGCACCTTGATCGCGATGGTGCCGCTCTTGGCGAAGGTCAGGTCCAGTTCGAGCTCGTCGCCCACCGCGGGCTGCTTCTGCCACCCCATGATCATCAGGTGGTTCCCGCCGCGGGCCAGTTCGAGTGTGCCGTGTGCGGGCACCGAAAGGCTCTGCACCTCCTCCATGGAGGTCTCGGAGGACCGGTGCAGGGTGACCGAGCCGGCGGCCGGGCTGGTGACCTTGACCAGGCGGTCCTCGCCGGCGCCGTCGTTGCGGACGGTCAGGTAGCCGGCGCCCATGCCGCCGGGGGTGGCGGGCAGCGGGATGTAGGACCCGTCGACGGTCAGCCGGGCCGCGGCGTCGGCGGTGCCGCCGGTGCCCGAGAAGCCGCAGCCGACGAGTATGGCGCCGGCGGTGAGCGCGGTGGCGACGCCGGCGCCGACCAGGGCGGCGCGCCTCATGCCGCCACCCCCTTGGCGAGCAGCGCCAGGTCGTGGCTGAAGGTGTCGACGGTGGTGCCGCTCATGTAGAGCAGGTGGGCCTTGTCGTCGGACGGGAGGAAGACCAGCACCTGGGCGCCGTGGGTGGAGGTCACCGAGCCGTCGGCGTGGACGACCGGGTCCTCGACCAGGATGCCGAGCGGCTTGGCGGCGGCCTTGACCTTGTCCAGGTCGCCGGTGAGGCCGACGAAGTCCTTGCCCATCGAGTCGAGCCAGGTGCGCAGCACGGTGGGGTTGTCGCGGGCCGGGTCGGTGGAGACGAAGACCACGTCGATCTTCTGCCGGTCCTCGGCGGAGAGCTTGGACATCGCGACGCCGATGTCGCCCATGGTGGTGGGGCAGACGTCGGGGCAGCTGGTGTAGCCGAAGAACAGCACGGTGGCCTTGCCGGTGGTGCGCTGCCGCAGGTCGTACGGCTGCCCGGAGGTGTCGTTCAGCACCAGGTCGGGCTTGTCGAACTGCTTCTTCAGCACCGAGCCCTGGTACGGGGAGTTGCTGCTCTCCTTGCTGACCTTGGCGGGGGAGCCGTCGGTCGACCCGCCCGAGGAGCAGGCGGTCAGGGTGAGGGCGGCGGTGAGGGCGAGGGCGGCGGCGCCGAGCAGTCGCGGGGTGGTGCGAGGCATGCGGGGGGTCCGTTCGTACGGGGCGGGCTGGTGCCGGCGGGGGCCGCGTCGGGTCGGGACGCGGCCCCCGCCGGGCGGGGTCAGGCGTTCTTGCGGCGCAGGCCCAGGACGCCGAGGGCGGCGCCGATCACGCCGACCACGATGCCGACCACGCCGAGGGTGCGGGCGGTGTCGTCGCTCGCCTTGGCGGCGGCCTGCTGGGTCTGGTCGGACTTGGCGGCGGAGTCGCCGGAGTGGTGGTCGCCGGCGGCCTCGGCCTTGGCGAGGGTCAGCACCGGCGCGGGCTTGGCCGGCTCCGGCTGGCCGTCCTTGGCCTCCTCGATCCAGCGGACCACGTCGCCGTTGTCGTAGGTCTGCAGGGCCTTGAAGACGACCTTGTCGGTGTCGCTCGGCAGGGCGCCGAGCGACACGCGGAACTCCTGGAACTGGCCGGGGGCGATCTTGGTGCCGGGGTCGGCGGTCCAGGTGATCTTGGAGACGGCCTCGTTGATGTCCTGGCCGTGCGACTTCAGCGGCTTGTCGAGCTTGGACTTCTCCAGGGTGGCCGTCCAGCCCGGCAGCGGCTGGGTGCGGACCGAGGCCATCGGGTGGTCCATCGGCAGGCTGACCTCCAGCTTCACCGTGCTCGCGGCGTCGCTCTCGTTCGGCACCCGGAAGGCGACGGCGGTGTAGGCGCCCTGCTGGGCGTTGCCGGGCTGGACGGTGACGTGCGCGAAGGCGGGCACGGCCATCGCCAGCACGGTGGAGGCGGCGACGACACCGGCGGCGGCGAGACGGACGGCAGGAAGGGAACGCATCAGGGTTCTCCCGGAGGACGGCGGGGCCACCACGGGCCCACGGCACAGGCGTACGGAGGACGAGCCGTCCCGCCACACGCGGGTACGGCTGCGCGGGCGCGCCCCGTCACCCCGTCACCGGGGTCGGATCAGCGCGCGAACGCCGCCGCCGGCGGACCCCGCCGGACCACGCTGTGCCGCAGGGCGGCCGCCACCGGCAGCCGCCAACTCCCCGCCCGGGCGCGGCCGCGCCCCGGCTCCCGGTCACCGGCGAGCGGCCCGAGCAGCAGCGCGGCGGCCAGCGCCAGCGCGGTACGCAGCGGGGCCGCCCACTCCTGGGCCGCGGTCGCCGCCACCCGGACCAGCCGCCACAGCGCCGCCTCGCCGCGCCGCAGCCACCAGCCCGCCACCACGGCGGCGGCCAGGTGGCCGAGCAGCATCCCGGGGGTCAGCCCGAACAGCCCGGCGGCGTGCGGCGCGGCGGCCGCGGCGAACGCCTGCGGGTCGAGGCCGGCCGCGGTGACGACCTGTTCGGGGGTGGTGTCCAGCGGGACGACGGTCAGCCCGTCGCCCACCCGGTCGTCGCACAGCAGCCGCCCGGCGGCCTCGGCCATGCCGGGGTGCTGCATTCCGGCCATCGCGGCGCCGGCGCCGCTCGACAGGCCGTGGAACAGCAGGTGCAGACCGAGCTGACCCGCCCCGAGCGCCCCGGCGATCCCCACCAGCGAGCGCTCCCGCCCGCCGAGCAGCGCCGCGATCCCCAGCACCGCGGCGAAGCCGAGCAGCAGCGCGTACGGTGCGACATCGCCGCCGCCGACCAGGCCGTGCCCGGCCGTGGCGACCAGCGTGCACACCAGCGCGAACGGCACCGCCCGCAGCAGCCGCAGGTCCCAGGCCGCCGCCGTCGCCCGCCCGGCGGGAACGGAGGCGCCCCGGTGGGTGGCGGCGTGGTGGTCAGTCATGGCCGGGCCATCATCTCACCGCCTACCGGGGCGCCCGGGGCAGGGTGCGGGATCCGTGGAAGTTGGCTTGATCCCTTCCGGCGTGCGCGCCGGTCCGTGCGCCGCGCGGCACAGGACCTGCACACCGGTCCATCCGCCGAACGGGCGGCGTTCGCCGCTGCGGACGATTCACCGCCGCATCGCTCGGAGATACCTAGTTGTATGTGGAGCCGCAGCCAGGAGGGATCTCCCGTGGACATCTGGTGGACTCTGCACCTCAAGCGCGACCCGGCCAGCGTGCCGCTCGCCCGCCGCATCCTGCTCGGCGCCATGGAGACGGCCGGCGTCGACCGGCAGATCGCCTTCGACCTCGGCGTCGCTCTCACCGAGGCGTGCGCCAACGCGGTCGAGCACGCCGCCTGCGGCCGACCCGACGAGGGCTTCCAGGTGACCGCCGCGCTCGCCGGCGACCGGTTGCGGATCGAGGTGGTCGACTCCGGGCCGGGCCTGCCGCCGGTCGCGGCCCCCGCCCCGCCCAGCGTGCCGCCGCTGCGTCGCCCGGCCCCCTCCCCGCCGTCCCCGCCCGCCCGACCCGGGCGCCGCGTGGTCGCCACCCGCCGCGGCCGCGCCAGCCTGCCGGCCAGGGTGCTCACCGCGCACCGCCCGCGCGTCACCGACCGGCCCGCCCCGTACGACACCCACGTCCTGCCGGTCGGCCGCCCGCTCGCCACCCGCACCCCGGACCTGGACGCGGTGCCGGACCTCGCCGCCGAGTCGGGCCGCGGCCTGTTCCTGATCCACGCCCTCACCGACCACGTCCAACTGCGCAACCACCCGCTGCGCGGAGCGATCGTCAGCTTCGACAAGGTCCTCAAGTGGCAGGACGACGCCCTGCTGCGCGCGGCGTCCTAGGTCCTCTCTTTCGGATCATGCCGGGCGCGCGCCGCCGGAGCACGCTCCCTCCTTGCCCGCCATCGGGCAGGAGGGGCCCACCGCCGGCTTGTCGTCGGTCGCCGATGGCCCCCAGCCTCCGGCCGGGAGGTGCCCCCACCGCATGGACTCCGCCCCCAGCCTCCGGCCGGGAGGTACCCCCACCTCCGCACCGCCGAGCCACGCTCCCTCCTTGCCCGCCATCGGGCAGGAGGGGCCCATCAACGACGCGCGCTGATCCGACATGATCCGAAAGAGAGGACCGCACCCCCCGGACGGCACGAGGCCGCCGCCACCCGGCTGCGGGCGGCGGCGGCCTCGTGGGACGTCAGTGGTTCTTGCCGAGGCAGAGCGTGAAGCTGGTGCTGGACTTCTCCACGTAGGAGGCGACCAGGCCCTCGACCGACTCGCACTCCTGGTCGTTGCTGCTCTGGACGACCTTGAGGACCTTGAAGTCCGCGTTGGCGGCGCCGCAGTCGACGATGCTCACCTTCGGCTTGGCCTCGGTGCCGGCGTTGGTCACGCAGTTGCCGGCCTGGGCCATGTCCGGCGCGTCCTTGTGGAACCACGACCACACCATCAGGGCGATCACGCCGGCGACCACGATGCCGACGTACTTGCCGACGAGGCGGGCGACGTTCCGCTTCTTCTTCGCGGGCTCGGCCTCGACCGGGATCTCCGGGTAGGGGGAGGTCGCCTGGTCCTCGGCGGCCGGAGGAGTGCTCATGTGGTGGTTCCTTGCTCGGTACTCGGGTGCTGCGGGCCGCCGAAGACTAGAAGAGCCCATTACCGCAACAGAAGACAAAATGTACGACTGTTGTCGAATCTTGTCCGAAAATCGTTCCCGATCCGGGCAGATCGGACGCTGACCACCCGCCGGATTCCCGTCGGTGCCCCATAGGCTGGCCCGGTGACGGAATGGGATCTGCGCAGGCTGCGGGTGCTCCAGGCGCTCGACGAGTGCGGCACGGTGACCGCCGCGGCGCAGCGGCTCTGCCTCACGCCCTCCGCCGTCTCCCAGCAACTCGCCGCCCTGGCGAAACAGTTGGGCGCGCCGATGGTCGAGCCGCACGGCCGCCGGGTACGGCTGACCAGCGCCGCCCGACTGGTCCTCGGCCACGCCGAGCGGGTCTTCGGCCAGCTGGAGCAGGCCGACGCCGAACTCGCCGGCTACCTGCACGGCGCCGCCGGCGAGGTCCGGATCGGCGCCTTCGCCACCGCGATATCCGGCATCGTCGTCCCTGCGGTGCGACAACTCATGCTCGAAGCACCACAGTTGCGGATCACCGTCACCGAGGCCGAGGCCGCCGAGGCGTACCGGCTGCTGGCCGCCGGCGAGGTCGACCTCGCCGTCTCGCTCGCCGTCCAACTCCCCGCCGAACCCGACCCCCGGCTGGTCCGCACCCCGCTGCTGACCGACCCCCTCGACGTCGCCCTGCCCGCCGGCCACCCGCTCGCCACCGCCACCGGACTGCGCCTCGCCGACCTCGCCGACCAGCCCTGGATCTACGGCGCCACCGGCCCCTGGCGGGACATCACCCTGGCCGCCTGCGCCGACGCCGGCTTCGTCCCGCGCCGGGCCCACACCGCCGCCGACTGGGACGCGATCCTCGCCATGGTCGGGGCCGGACTCGGCGTCGCCCTGGTCCCCCGCCTCGCCTCCGCCGCCCGCCGCGGCGGCGCGGTCGTCCGCCCGCTCCCCGCCGACCTGCCCACCCGTCAGGTGGTCGCCGCCGTCCGGGCCGGCACCGGGACCGCCCCGCCGCTGCGCCGGGTGCTGGCCGCTCTCCGCGCGGCAACCGTTCAGCCGGGCTGAACAAACCGCTCAGAATCATTCGATGGACCTGGAAGGTCCCCTCGCGGCACCGTGGAGACATCCCACCGAGCCCGCCGAGGAGGCCCCTCCCGTGCCGAACCCTGCCCGCACCGCCCCCGCCGAACCCGCCGTCGACGACCTCGCGGCCGCCCCCTACCCCGGCGGCGATCCGTATGCCGACTACCGGCCCGCCGACTTCGCCTTCACCGCCCTGCCCGACCTCGCCGACCGCCGCCTCGGCGGCGCCGTCCTCGCCGCCGGCGACGAGTTCTTCGCCGACCGCGAGAACCTGCTGAAGCCCGACCCCGCCGAGTTCCGTCCGCACACCTTCACCGCCAAGGGCCAGCTGATGGACGGCTGGGAGACCCGCCGCCGGCGCGGCCGCACCACCGGCGCCCCGCACCCCGGCCCCGACGACCACGACTGGGCACTGATCCGCCTCGGCGTCCCCGGCACCGTCCGCGGCGTGCTGGTCGACACCGCCCACTTCCGCGGCAACCACCCGCTCGCCGTCTCCGTCGAGGCCACCGAACTCCCCGGCACCCCCGGCCCCGAGGACCTCGATGCCGCCGACTGGCACCCGCTGGTGCCCCGCTCCCCCGTCCGCGGCCACGCCGCCAACGGCTACCCGGTCACCGACCCCCGCCGCGTCACCCACCTGCGGATCCGCCAGTACCCCGACGGCGGCATCGCCCGCCTGCGGGTCCACGGCGAACCCCGCCCCGACCGCGCCTGGCTCACCGCCCTCGGCACCTTCGACCTTGCCGCTCTCGCCCACGGCGGCACCGTTGAGGACGCCTCCGACCGCTTCTTCTCCTCCCCGGTCAACCTGATCATGCCCGGCACCTCCCGCGTCATGGGCGAGGGCTGGGAGACCCGCCGGCGCCGCGACCGGGGAGCCGACTGGGTCCGGCTCCGGCTCGCCGGCCGCGGCCTGATCCGCGCCGTCGAGATCGACACCGCCAACTACCTCGGCAACGCCGCCGGCTGGGCCGGCCTGCAGGGCCGCGACGGCGAGGACGGCGCCTGGTTCGACCTCCTCCCGCTCACCCGCCTGCAGCCCGACACCCTCCACCGGCTGCCGCTCGACCGGCCCCGCCCGGCCACCCACGTCCGGCTGGACGTCCTGCCCGACGGCGGCATCGCCCGCCTGCGCCTGCACGGCTCACTGCTCTGACCCCGCCCCGCGCGGGCCCGCCCGAATTGCCGGGCCCGCCGGGCGGGCGGAGCATGAGGGGTCATGAAGCATCGGATGCGTGCCGAGTACGGCGAAAGCGGATCATCCGGCGGCGTGCTGGTCTGGCACATCGTGCGGGACGACGGCGTGGTCGCCATGTGCGGCCGGGAACTCGACGAGAGCGGCGCCCTCCAGGACGCCGGCCAGTGGACGGTCGACCCGTCCCTCAACTGCCACACCTGCGGAGCCCTCTACCTCCGCGAAACCCCCTACTTCCCGGGCGAACACCCCGAGGACGCCTGGTCCTGACCCACGGCGAAGCTCCGCCCCGATCCGGGGGACAGGCCCTGAGGCCTGTCTGACAATTCCCGCCGGGCGGCCGACGCCGGAGTGTGCACCTCGCCGGCTTGTCGTCGGTCGCCGATGCTCCGCATGGACTCCCTCCTCCGCACCGCCGAGCCACGCACTCCAACGCCGCCCGCTGATCCGACGGGAACTGTCAGACAGGCCCTAGCCTTTCCCCATGGAGCCGCTGATCCAGCCCGTGTCGCTCGTCGAGGAGGCCGCCGCGCTGCGGGCCGGCCGCCCCGGGCCTGAGGAGCACGTCGACCGGGTGTTCACCAGGATCGACCGGACGGACCCCGTCGTCCGGGCGTTCGTCCCCGAACCCGGACGCCACGCGCGGCTCACCGCGGAGGCCCTCGCCCTCGCCGACCGTACGGCGCACGACGCGCAGGGGCCCCCGCTCTACGGTGTCGCGGTCGGGATCAAGGACATCATCCACGTCGACGGCCTGCCCACCCACGCCGGCTCCGCCCTGCCGCCCGGCGTCCTCGGCGGACCCGAGGGGGGAGCGGTCCGGCGCCTGCGCGCGGCGGGCGCCCTGATCGCCGGCAAGACCGTGACCGCGGAATTCGCCGTCCGCGCCCCCGGACCGACCCGCAACCCGCACGATCTCGGCCACACCCCCGGCGGCTCCAGCAGCGGCTCCGCGGCCGCCGTCGCCGCCGGCATGGTCCCGCTCGCCCTCGGTACCCAGACCCTCGGCTCCGTCATCCGCCCCGCCGCCTACTGCGGCGTGGTCGGCTTCCGCCCCACCCACGGGCGGATCCCCACCGACGGCGTGATCGCCAACGCCCCCACCCTGGACGCCGTCGGCCTCTTCACCTCGGACCTCGCCGGCGCCCGGCTCGCCGCCGCCGTCCTGTGCGACAGCTGGACGCCTGCGCCGGAACCCGCGCGCGAGCCGGTGCTCGGCGTCCCCACCGGCGCGTACCTCGACCGAGCCCACCCCGCCGCCCGCGACGCGTACACCCGGCACCTGGACGGGCTAGGCCTGCCGGTCCGCCACGTCGACGCGATGCCGGACTTCGAGGACGTGATGCGGCACCTGTTCACCATCAACCGCTACGAGCTCGCCCAGGTCCACGCCGAACTGTTCGCCCGGTTCGCCGCGCTCTACCGGCCCGAGACCGCCGCCGCGATCCGTCGCGGCCAGGAGGTCGACCGCGCCGACTACCTCGCGGCGCTCGCCGCCCGCAGCGGCTTCCAGCGCCGCCTCGCCGACCTCGCCGCCGACCACGGCATCGACCTGTGGGCCGTCCCCGCCGCGACCGGGCCCGCCCCCCGCGGCCTCGACAGCACCGGCGACGCGGTGATGTCCGCCCCCTGGAGCTACGCGGGGCTCCCCGCGATCACCCTCCCCGCAGGAACGGCCGCCGGGCTCCCCCTCGGCCTCCAGCTCGTCGCCCCCGCGAACGCCGACGAACGCCTCCTCGCCCTCGCCGCCCTCGTCCAGGCCCGGGCCGACTTTTAGGGCCAACCACGAGGGGCGCGGGGAACTGCGCGACCAGCCATGCACTCACGTAGAGCGGTGGCCGGTCGCGCAGTTCCCCGCGCCCCTGGTGGTTACTGTCTCAGCCGCCGCTCTTGCGGCGGAAGGTGCGCTTGCCGCCGGCCGCCGCGTGGGTGCTGTGGATCTTGGAGTTGCCGCCCGCGGTGGCGCCGCCGGTGCCCGGGCCGCCCCCCTTGCGCTGCAGGGCGGCGAGGAACTTCGCCTTCACGTCGTCCTCGGCGACCGCCTCGGCGGCGGGCTCGTGGGCCTCCGCGGGTTCGCCTGTCTCGCTGCTCATGGGGGGACCTCCTGGACGGGAGCGGATGTGCACTGCACACCCTGCCACGTCCACGCCGTCTGACGGCACTTCAATTCGTGGGGCGCCGGTCCCGGTACTCCAACCCGCCCATCATGTAGAGCAGTGCCAGCGTCGGGAAGCCCAGCGAGGCGATCACCAGGACGAAGAACTGCCAGACCATCGGGACCACTCCTCGGCTCGTCGGGCGCGCCACACAGGTCGCCTTTCGGACGGTATGTCCGTATGATCACCGCCGCCACTCGGCCCGTCCCATCGAGGGATCACGCTCCGACCCCTGTTCGGGCCCGGGCACCGCGCCGCAGACTGGTGGGCATGCAGGTAGAGCTGGCAGGGGAAGCACGCCGCCCGGACCGCACCAACGAGGATTTCGCCGCCGCCTCCCCCGAGGCCCTGGTCCTGCTGGACGGGTCCAGCGCGCCCGCGGGCATGGCGTCCGGCTGCACCCACGGGATCGCCTGGTACGTCCGACGGCTCGGCGTCCACCTGCTGGCCAGACTCACCGACCGCGCCGACCGGACGATCGCCGAGTGCCTGTCGGACGCCATCGTCGAGACGGCGGCCCTGCACGGCGGGCGCTGCGACCTGGCCCACCCGAACACGCCGGCCGCGACGGTGGTCGCCGCCCGTGTGCTCGGCGGGTCACTGGAGTACCTGGTGCTGGGGGACTCGCTGCTGGTGCTGCACCTCAAGCAGGGGGCGCCCAGGGTGATCGGCGACAACCAGCCCTTCCCCGGCGGCGAGGAACTGCGCCGGCAGGTGCGGGAGACCGTTCCCGGTTCGCCGGAGCGCGCCGAGCTGCACCTGCGGTACGCGCTGGCGGTCCGGGCCGCCCGCAACCGCGGACCGGGTCCGTGGATCGCCGCCGCCTCGCCGAAGGCGGCCGCGCACGCCGAGACGGGCTTCGTCCACCTCGCCGACCTGCACGGCGTGGCGGCGCTCAGCGACGGCGCCGCGCGCTACACGGACCGCTTCGACCTGGGCGGGTGGGACGACGCCGTGCGGCTGATGGCGCAGGACGGCCCGGCCGAGCTGATCGCCCGGGTGCGTGCCGCCGAGCGTTCCGACGCCGACTGCGCCCGCTGGCCGCGCGGCAAGGCGCACGACGACGCCTCCGCCCTCTACGCCCGGATCTGACCGCCGCCGCGACCGCTCACCGAGCCCACTCGTCGCGCAGGACCGACATCAGGACCTGGTCGTGCCACCCGCCGGAGCGGAACACCGCCTCCCGGCGGCGGCCCTCCTCCACGAACCCGGCCTTCGCGTACGCGGCCAGAGCACGGGAGTTGTAGCCGTTGACGGTCAGTTCGACGCGGTGCAGGCCGAGTTCGCAAAAGCCGTAGCGGACGATGGTGCGCAGGGTGTCGGTTCCCAGCCCGCGGTCCTGGAAACCGGGGCCGATGACGACGGCCAGGGTGGCGCAGCGGTCCTTGGGATTGGCGCCGTAGAGGGTGACGTGCCCGGCGAGTTCGCCGGTGTCCCGGGTCTCGACGCTCAGCCCGAGGTCGGTGTGGGTGTTGCGACTCCAGGCGCGGAACATCTCCGCGACGGCGCCGTCCGGCTGCGGGTGGACCGGCCCGGTGGTCTGCTGAACGGCCAGCGCGGGCTCCCGCCACCACGCGACCAGCGCGGGGAGGTCGCTCTCGCGCAGCTCCCGCAGCCGGACCAGCTCGCCGGCCAGTGGATCGTCGTCGACCGCCATGGTCCCGCCTCCCGGATGCTCCCCGCGCGGCGCCCGATCACGCCGCGCGGCCCCGATCATGCCAGCCGCAACGGCCGCACGCTGTCGGCAGTTCACGCCTCCAGGACTGGTCACTGATGGTTCATGTACGCCCTACCCGGGGGAGGTGCTCCCGTCCGCTTCAACCGGTTTGTGAACCGCAGGCATCTGACGCTCCGTCATGATGCTTGCGCTGGAGAGCAAATGCTGACTGAAGGCGTACGGGCGGTAGTGGCAGGATGGCGCGCAGGTGTGGACTTGAATGTCCATGCCGTTCTGCTGATCGGGCCCCAGCGTTGCCGCGCCGGGGCCCGTTCCCGCCACCGACCCGGACAAAGGAGAGAGAGATGGCGGAGCACGCCGCCTACCGCAACGAGGCATCGTGCAGTTGGTCCCCCGACCAGCAGTCGGCGTTCCGCGAGTTCTCCTACGGCGAATCGGACGCCGACTGGGGCCAGGTCGACTGCACGTTCAAGGTCAACGAGTCGTGGATCGGTGTCTCGCTCGGCTGAGGCCCATCGACGGGTTGTGAACCATCGGGCGCCCTCGTCACGAGGGCGCCCGTCCGACTGCAAGGAGGAGCGCGTGCATGCGATCGCGGCCCTGTCGGGGCTGGTACAGGGCTATGGCAGCCACCAGGTCATAGCCGGCCTGGACTGGGACGTCCCCATCGGAGTACACGGCCTGCTGGGGCCGAACGGCGCGGGGAAGACGACCCTGTTGCGGACCCTCGCCACGGCTGTGCCGGCGCAGGGCGGAACTCTCACGATCTGCGGCCGTGAGGTGCGTTCCGAACGCTCTGCACGGAGCGCCCGCCGCAGTATCGGTTACCTCCCGCAGGACTTCGGCTACTACCCGGCCTACTCGGTGTACGACTTCGTTCGGTACTGCGCCTGGCTGCGGGACGTGCCGGCCCGCGCGGCGCATCTCGAAGCCGTGCGATCGATCGAATCGGTCGGCCTCGGCGACCACATGCACACCAGGATGAAGGCGCTCTCCGGAGGGATGCTCCGTCGCGCCGGTGTCGCCTCCGCCATCGTCGGCTCTCCCAGCCTGCTCCTGCTGGACGAGCCGACCGTCGGGCTCGATCCGGCACAGAGGCTCCAGTTCCGCGAGCTGATCAGGTCATTGAAGGACACCGCCGTAGTGCTGAGCACTCACCTCGTGGAGGACGTTGCAGCGGTCTGCGACGAGGTCGTCGTCATGCGCGACGGAGAGTTCGTGTTCCGGGGAACGCCGCACGACCTCGCCGCCCAGAGCTTGCAGACCCAGGCGGCCGGCGACAGCCCGTTGGAGCGCGGATACATGGCGGCACTGGGGGTGTCGGTGTGATTCGCACCCTGTGGGTGGAGCTGCGACGCTCACCGCTGCGATGGTGGCTGCCTTGTCTGGTCGCTCTCGACCTGGCGGTCCTGTTCGGCCGATCGCGGTGGTGGATCGGAGTATGGCCCGAGGCCAGCGTCGCAGCGCAGATCCCTTCTTTCTACGTCGGACCGCTCCTGGCCACAGCAGCGGCCTGGTCCGCAGCCCGTACGCATCGGCATGGCATGACCGACCAGGTCGCGGTCGGATCGAAGCCGCGATGGCAGGTCGAGGTGCCACTGCTTGCCGCGACGACCCTGTACGGCTTGGTGGCGTACGCGGCCGGCACCCTCGTGGCCGCAGCGGTCACGGTCCGGCAGGCAGGGCCGGGCTTCCTGTGGCCGGGGTACCTGCTCCTCGGAGCAGGCGTCGTGGTGCTGTGCGCGTCGGTCGGCCATCTTGTCGGGCGATGGTTCCCGTCCGGGATCGCGGTACCCGTCATCGCCGGGCTCTCGTGCTTCGTCGCCCTGGCCGCAGTCGGAGGGCCCGGCGCGCTCGGATTCTTCGTGTTGTCGGGCGCCCCGTACATCACCGTCGTACCTGGCGCACTCGTCGCGCGTCTGGTTCTGGCGGCAGCAGTCGCCGCCTTGGCCGTCTTCGTCCCTCGTCCGACCGGACCGGTCTTCCGCGGAGCCAGCCGCATTCTCGCGCTCTGTTCGGTTGCGGTGGTCCTCCTCGCTGTCGTCGGTGTCCGAGCGGCCGGCCCCGTTCGTGAGCTGCGCGCGGCGCCGTCCAGCCAGCTGTGTACCGGGACGACTCCCAAGATCTGCGTCTGGCCGGAGCAGCGCAAGTACCTGCCACAGTTCGAAGCCATGGCCAACAGGGCGGCGGCGCTACCCGCAGAGCTCATCAAGTCCCCCGCCTCTTTCCATGAGCAGGGCCTTCGTGGAGGTGGGGAACGTGACGGGGACTTCTCCATCAGCGAGGGTTCCATGTGGGAAGCCGCGGTCGGCATTGGGATGGTGATCGGGAACGCGTCGGAGCCCCGCGCGTGCGAGGGCGCCAATCCGGCGGCCTCGGAACAGCGCTTCCAAGCGATGTTCGAGATCGACTCATGGATCACGGCTCGCATCGCCGGAGGTGGACAGCCCGCGGACCGGCACGGCGGCCCGCCCGGTGTGGATCAGGCCGAAATCGCCAGGCTTGTCACCACCCCGGAAGCGCATCAGATCGAGTGGGTGAAGCAGCGCATGCAGGCCATCGGAGACATCCACTGTGCGTGAGTCGGATGCGTGGAGGACAATCGCACGCTTTGCCCGGGCGCATGACGTTCGCGGTGTCCTGGTCGCGTTCGCGCTCATCGCGGTGTGCGACGCCATCTTCGGGTCCACGGTGCTTCAACTCCCCTACACCGGCGGCGAAGCGGGAGTTCCGTTCAGAAGGGAACTCCCGCTCGCGTTCGCCTCGGTGGCTGCCGCCTCACTGTCCAGCCCGATGCGCCGCTTCGAAGAGACCGCCGCAGCGGCCTTCCGCGCCGCCCAGCATGCTTGGCTGGGCGGCGTCGTGACCTCTGCGGCGGTCGTCCTCACCGTCGAAGAACTGATCATCAGCCCGCCCGCTACGGCGGTCATCCTCCTGCGGGCGCTTCTGGTGTGGACCGGCATCGCGCTGCTGTCCGGACGGGTCTTCGGTTGGCGGCTCTCCTTCATCCTGCCCATGGCCAGCGTGTTTCCGCTCACCTACTGGCAGTACGACGGACAGGGTCGCAACAGGTGGTGGGACTGGACGCACCAGCCACCGATGTCCCTGGGCTGTTGGGCCATCGCCGGTGCGGCGCTCGCTGCCGGGTCCCTGGCAGTTGCCGTGACACCGTGGCGGGCGGCCCGGGGGCGGGCCCACCTCGCTGCCGCGTTGGGGCGGACCCGGACCGTCTCACCGAGGTAGGCGCAACCCGCCGCCCGCGCGAGCAGCCCCGGCACGGGGTGTTCGCGCGGGCCGGCAGCAGGCCGTCAGCGGGCGTCGGCCGGGATGGTGCCGAGGCGGCCGGCCTGGAAGTCCTCCATGGCCTGCTGGAGCTCGCGGTGGCTGTTCATCACGAACGGCCCGTACCAGGCGACCGGCTCGCGGATCGGCAGGCCGCCGAGCAGGACCACCTCGAAGTTGGCGGTGCGGCCGTCCTGCCGTTCGTCGGCGCGGATGGTGATCGAGTCGCCGTCGCCGAAGACC
This sequence comes from Kitasatospora cinereorecta, assembly GCF_024172095.1. Classification (GTDB taxonomy): domain Bacteria; phylum Actinomycetota; class Actinomycetes; order Streptomycetales; family Streptomycetaceae; genus Kitasatospora; species Kitasatospora cinereorecta. The sequence goes on from NZ_JAMZDX010000006.1 coordinate 677,746, forward strand.
ACGGCCTGGCCCATGTGGAACGGGCGGCGCTCGGCGCCCGCCGAGCCGCTGCCGGCCAGGCCGTACGCCAGGGCGTTGAAGTCGGACCGCCAGGGGAGGGTGACCTGGGCGCCGGGGTTCACCGACACGTGGATCATGGTGATCGGGGTGTGGGTGACGCCGGGGCCCTGGTGGCCGCCGACCTCGCCGGCGATCAGCCGCAGCAGGCCGCCGCCGTCCTCGGAGGCGAGCAGCTTGACGCTGCCGCCGCGGATGTCCTGGTACTTCGGGGTGATCATCTTGTCCGAGGCGGGCAGGTTGACCCAGAGCTGGAGCCCGTGGAAGAGGCCGCCGGAGGACACCAGCGACTCCGGCGGGGTCTCGATGTGCAGCAGGCCGGAGCCGGCCGTCATCCACTGGGTGTCGCCGTCGGTGATCACGCCGCCGCCGCCGTGCGAGTCCTGGTGCACGAAGGTGCCGTCGATGATGTAGGTCACCGTCTCGAAGCCGCGGTGCGGGTGCCAGGGGGTGCCCTTGGGCTCGCCGGCCGCGTAGTCCACCTCGCCCATCTGGTCCATCATGATGAACGGGTCGAGGTACTTGGTGTTGATCTTGGCGAAGGCGCGGCGCACCGGGAAGCCCTCGCCCTCGAATCCCTCCGGGGCGGTGGCCACGGTGAGCACCGGACGCGGCACCGCGACGGTGGCGTCCGGGGTGGCGACGCGCGGCAGGGTCAGCGGGTTCTCGACAGTCACGGCTGGCATGTCGGCCTCCTTCAGGGTTCGTGGCCTACAGGAACCACAGTAGTTCAAGTCTCAACCACTTGCAAGGTTGAACATTGAACTATGTGGGCGTATTCCGGCCCGGCCCGTGAGGGGGAGTGGATCAGCCGTACATCCGGCGCATGGTGAAGTCGACCATCTCCTGGACCGCCTTGGCGTCGAACACCATCCGGTGCTCGCCCTCCATGTCCAGGGCGAAGCCGTACCCGGTCGGCAGCAGGTCCAGGATCTCGGCGCCGCTGACGCTGAAGTGCTTGGACTCCTTGCCGGCGTAGCGCTTCAGCTCCTTGAGCGAGCTGAACATCGGGATCACCGGGGTCGGGGTGTTGTGCAGGGCCAGGAAGCCGGGGCGGTCGCCGCGCGGGCAGTACACCTTGGAGGTGATGAAGATGGCCTGGAAGTCCTCGACCGCCATCGAGCCGGTCGTGAAGGCCCGGACCGCATCCGCGAGGGATGGCGGCGACGGTTCGGGGTACAGGGACTGCTGGGCGCCCTGCGGGTCGCCGTACGGGCCCGCGCCGGGCATGCCTGCCATCCCCTGCTGCATCTGCTGCTGGTAGGGGTCGCCCTGGTAGGCGCTCTGCTCGTAGCCGTACACAGGGACAAGGCTATCGGGCGAACGGTTCGTTGTGGGGCGGTGATCCGCACAATGCGGCCCCGGGCGGCATTGTGGGACGTGACCACGTTCATAGCCCCATCGGCTCCAGGGGCTTGAACAAGTTACCAACCGGTAGCATCATGGTCCCTACTGGTGGGTAAGTGGGACGCTCAATGTGGCGGCCCCGCGGAAGCAGACGAACCGGAGATACGGTCATGGGTCACTACAAGTCCAACCTGCGGGACGTGGAGTTCAACCTCTTCGAGGTGTTCGGCCGCGACCAGGTGTACGGCACCGGTCCGTTCGCCGACATGGACGTCGACACCGCGAAGAACATCCTGAGCGAGATCTCGCGCCTGGCCGAGAACGAGCTCGCCGCGTCCTTCGTCGACGCCGACCGCAACCCGCCGGTCTTCGACCCGGAGACCAACACCGCTCCGGTGCCGGCCACCTTCAAGAGCAGCTACCAGGCGTTCATGGACGCCGAGTGGTGGCGCCTGGGCATCCCGGAGGGCATCGGCGGCCAGGTCACCCCGTCCTCCCTCGTCTGGGCGTACGCCGAGCAGATCCTCGGCTCCAACCCGGCGATCTGGATGTACTCCTCCGGCCCGGCCTTCGCCGGCGTCGTCTTCGAGGAGGGCACCGAGGAGCAGCAGAAGGTCGCCCAGCGCATGGTCGACGGCCTGTGGGGCGCCACCATGGTGCTGACCGAGCCGGACGCCGGTTCGGACGTGGGCGCCGGCCGCACCAAGGCGATCAAGCAGGAGGACGGCTCCTGGCACATCGAGGGTGTGAAGCGCTTCATCACCTCCGGTGAGCACGACATGTCCGACAACATCATCCACCTGGTGCTGGCCCGCCCCGAGGGCGGCGCCCCCGGCACCAAGGGCCTCGGCCTCTACATCGTGCCGAAGTACGACTTCGACTGGGAGACCGGCGAGCTCGGCGAGCGCAACGGCGCCTACGCCACCAACGTCGAGCACAAGATGGGCCTCAAGGCCTCCAACACCTGCGAGATGACCTTCGGCGCCAAGCACCCGGCCAAGGGCTGGCTGCTCGGCGAGAAGGTCGACGGCATCCGCCAGATGTTCAAGATCATCGAGTTCGCCCGCATGATGGTCGGCACGAAGGCGATCGCCACCCTCTCCACCGGCTACCTGAACGCGCTGGAGTACGCCAAGGAGCGCGTGCAGGGCGCCGACATCTCGCAGTTCCTGGACAAGACCGCCCCGCGCGTCACCATCACCCACCACCCGGACGTCCGCCGCTCGCTGCTCACCCAGAAGGCGTACGCCGAGGGCATGCGCGCCCTGGTCCTGTTCACCGCCTCCACCCAGGACGACGTGCTCGCCGCCCGCCTGCGCGGCGAGACCGACGAGGCCGCCGAGCGCCTGAACGACCTGCTGCTGCCGATCGTCAAGGGCTACGGCTCGGAGAAGTCCTACGAGCAGCTCGCCCAGTCCCTGCAGATCTTCGGTGGCTCCGGCTACCTGCAGGAGTACCCGATCGAGCAGTACATCCGCGACGCCAAGATCGACACCCTCTACGAGGGCACCACGGCGATCCAGGGCATGGACTTCTTCTTCCGCAAGATCGTGAAGGACGGCGGCCAGGCCCTGACCGCGGTCTCCGAGCAGATCCAGAAGTTCATCGGCACCGCCGAGGGCGGCGACGCCCTGGCCGACGAGCGCGCCGCGCTCGCCAAGGCCGCCGGCGACCTGGAGGCCATCGTCGGCACGCTGCTCGCCGACCTCTCCTCGGTCGAGCAGGACGTCAAGAACATGTACAAGGTGGGTCAGAACACCACCCGCCTGCTGATGGTCTCCGGCGACGTGGTGGTCGGCTGGCTGCTGCTGCGCCAGGCCGCCGTCGCGCTGGCCAAGCTGGAGGCCGGCGCCTCCGAGAAGGACGTCCCGTTCTACCAGGGCAAGGTCGCCGCGGCCCGCTTCTTCGCCCGCAACGTCCTGCCCACCGTCACCTCGCAGCGCAAGATCGCCGAGCGCATCGACAACGAGCTGATGGACCTGTCGGAGGACGTCTTCTAGGACCCCCTCCCGGCCGGTCACCACGACCGCCTGACACACCCTCAACACGCGGGGCCCGGTGCACACCGGGCCCCGCCGTGTGTGACGGCTCTTCACCGTTCTGTCACTGTTCGCGGGATCCCGGTGCCCTGTCCGTGTACGGGCATATGCTCGGGTGCGGAACCGGTCCCCCATCCGGTCGCCGCCGTCCCTCAACTCAGGAGCAACATGTCGACCGCCGCCCGCACGGCCTACTTCGACCGGACGCACACCGACGACCTGATCGCCTTCCTCGGCTCCTCGCCGTCCCCGTACCACGCGGTGGCGAGCGCGGCCGAGCGGCTGGAGAAGGCGGGCTTCCGGAAGGTCCAGGAGACCGACGCCTGGGAAGGTGCGGCCGGGGGGCGCTACCTGATCCGCGGCGGCGCGCTGATCGCCTGGTACGTGCCCGAGGGCGCCACCGCGGCCACCCCGTTCCGCATCGTCGGCACCCACACCGACTCGCCCAACCTCCGGGTCAAGCCGCTCCCCGACACCGGCGCGGCGGGCTGGCGCCAGATCGCCGTCGAGATCTACGGCGGCGTCCCGCTCAACACCTGGCTCGACCGCGACCTCGGCCTCTCCGGCCGCCTCGCCCTGCGCGACGGCAGCGCCCGCCTGGTCCAGATCGACGAGCCGCTGCTGCGCGTCCCGCAGCTCGCCATCCACCTCGACCGCCAGGTCAACGAGGGCCTCAAGCTCGACAAGCAGCGCCACCTGACGCCGATCTGGGGCATCGGCGCCACCACCGAGGGCGCCCTCGTCGAGTACGTCGCCGAGAAGGCCGGCGTCGCGGCCGCCGACATCGCCGGCTGGGACCTGATGACCCACGACGTGCAGCCGCCGTCCTACCTCGGCCGCGACCGCGAGCTGCTCGCCGGTCCCCGCCTGGACAACCAGCTCTCGGTCCACGCCGCCACCGCCGCCCTCGCCGCCCTCGCCGGCGCGGACCTCCCGTACATCCCGGTCCTCGCCGCCTTCGACCACGAGGAGACCGGCAGCGAGTCCGACACCGGCGCGCAGAGCCCGCTGCTCGGCAACGTCCTCGAGCGGAGCATCTACGCACGTGGCGGCAGCCCCGAGGACCGGGCCCGCGCCCTGGCCGGCACCGTCTGCCTCTCCTCCGACATGGGCCACGCCGTCCACCCCAACTACAGCGAGCGGCACGAGCCCGGCCACCACCCGATGCCCAACGGCGGCCCGATCCTCAAGGTCAACGTCAACAACCGCTACGCCACCGACGCGGTCGGCCGGGCCGTCTTCGCCGCCGCCTGCGAGAAGGCCGGCGTGCCGTGGCAGACCTTCGTCTCCAACAACGCCATGCCCTGCGGCACCACCATCGGCCCGATCACCGCGGCCCGGCTCGGCATCACCACGGTGGACTGCGGCATCGCCGCGCTGTCCATGCACTCGGCGCGCGAGCTGTGCGGCGCCGACGACCCGTACCTGCTGGCCAGCGCCATCAAGGCGTTCCTGGAGGGCTGACCGCCGACGGGTTCATCGTCGGCGGGGGCCGGCGGCGCGGGTGGCATGGGGGCCGCCGGCCGGCGGCCCCCGAACGGCCCTACTCCATGCCCGCCAGCACCAGCGGCAGCCGGCTCGCCCCGCCCTCGGTCAGCCGCACCGGCACACCCCAGTCCTGCTGGTGCACATGGCACGCCGGGAACTCGATCTCCGGATCGTCGTCGCAGGACGCCGCCATCGCCGACACGTGCAGCACGCCCTCGGCGACCTCGCCGTTCAGCACCAGCTCACGCGACAGGTCGGTGTCCGCACCCGAACCCGACAGCAGCAGCTCCGGCGGCGTCGAACTGACCAGCAGCCGCGTCGACGGGCCGTACCGCTCGTCCAGCTTCTGACCGGACGGCGCGCTGAACACCACGTCCAGCCGCAGCGGGCCCGGCGCCACCTCGGTGGCCGCGCGCTGGGTGCGGTGCGCCACCGCCTCCACCCGGACCGCCTCCTCCGGCAGCCGCAGCCGGGTCAACCGGTGCCGCGCCGACTCCACCACCACGATGTCCCCGTCCACCAGCACCGCACCCGACGGCTCGCGCAGATCGGTCGCCACCGTGGTCACCTCGCCGCTCGCCGGATCGAACCGGCGCAGCGCGTGGTTGTACGTGTCGCTGACCGCCACCGAACCGTCCGGCAGCACCGTCACCCCCAGCGGGTGCTGCAGCAGCGCCTGCTCGGCGTCGCCGTCCCGGTGCCCGAAGTCGAACAGGCCGGAACCCACCGCGGTGTGCACCGCCATCCCCTCCCGCGACACCCAGCGCAGCGCGGACGTCTCCGAGTCGGCCACCCACAGCCGCTCGCCGTCAGCCGAGACCGCCAGGCCCGACGGCTGCGCGAACCACGCCTCGGCCACCGGACCGTCCACCAGGCCCTCGTTGGTGGTGCCCGCCGCGACCGCCACCGTCCCCGCCACCGGGTCGAACGCCCACAGCTGGTGCACGCCCGCCATCGCGATCCACACCCGGCCGTCGAAGAACGCCACGTCCCACGGCGAGGACAGGTCCACCTCCAGCGCCGGACCCTCCGTCGCCGAACCCTGCCACCACTGCTTCCCCGTGCCGGCCAGCGTGGTCACCGCGCCGTCCGCCAGCCGCACGCCGCGCAGCGCGTGGTTGACCGTGTCCGCCACGATCACGTCGTAGTCCAGCCCCAGCCCGGCCGGGACCAGCGCCAGACCCTGCGGCTCGCTGAACCGCGGCCGCTCGCCGCCCTCCCCGCCGTCCCCGCCGTCCGTGCCGTCGCGGAAGCCGCGCTCCCCGTCACCGATCCGGCGCACCACCGTCTCGCCGTCCTCGGCCAGCTCCACCAGCGAGTGGTGCCCCGAGTCCGCCACCAGGAAGTGCCCGTCCGGCAGCCGCACCGCCTTGCCCGGGAACTTCAGGTCCCCCGCCGTCGGCTCCGGCGGCACGTACGGGCTGTCGCCGCGGCGCAGCGTCCCCTTCGCCGAGTGCTCCGCCTCCAACTCCTCCACCAGCTTCGCGATCGCGTGCGCGTGCCCCTCACCCGCGTGCTGGGCGACCACGTACCCCTCCGGGTCGATCACCACCAGCGTCGGCCACGCCCGCACCGCGTACTGCTTCCACGTCGCCAGCTCCGGATCATCCAGTACCGGGTGGTGCACCTCGTACCGCGCCACCGCGTCCACCACGGCCTGGTGCTCGGCCTCGTGGACGAACTTCGGCGAGTGCACGCCGACGATCACCACGGTGTCGCGGTGCTTCTCCTCCAGCTCCCGGAGTTCGTCCAGGACGTGGAGGCAGTTGATGCAGCAGAACGTCCAGAAGTCTAGTACCAAAATGCGACCTCGGAAGTCTGCCAGGGACAGATCCTTGCCGCCTGTGTTGAGCCATCCACCGGCGCCGACCAGTTCAGGGGCGCGGACACGTGCACGAGAAGCCATGCCGTTATCCAACCTCATCGGGCTGTGGAGACATTCCGGGAGCGGCGTGTTCTGACTCCGGCTGCCAACCCCGCGAGCCCAGACAGCAGCAGATCCAGAGGTCATTCCAGGACACCGAGCTTGCCCAGAACCACAAGGGGTGAGTGCCATGCATCCCGCGGCGGCGCTCAGGTTCGCTGATCTGGGGGCGGACGCCAACACGCTTGGGCTGTTGTGGAGAGTCCACAGCGTCACGACATGGACGCTCAATCGCGCCAAGGGCTGTGCCCTTTCGCCGGTTCGGAGGGACGGCAAAATAGGTGGGTGGAGGCTTGCAGCGGGCCCGGTGGCTGAGGCGGGGTCGAGGCGATCCGGACGGCCGAGGGCGCTGTCGGCGACCCTGCGCCGCCTGTTTGCGCGCGAAGAACCCCGCCCAGCCAAGGAATGCCGGACGGGCCTGTGAGGGGCCACCATGGGGCGGCTATGCGTCCTCGGGCGTCATGTCGGCCCATTCGATGACGCACCGTTCGTGGCCAACGAAGCGCTTGCCCCGTTCGCCACGACTGACGACCACACGGTCAATGGCGAGCTTCAGCCGGTCGCGCTGGCCTGCCACGACGTCGCCTTCCCACGCTTCCCGCAGAGTCTCACCGTCCAACAGTGGGGAGATGTCGACCGCCGGGGTCGGCATTGCTGCCAAGTTGGCGCGCAGGCCGTCGATTCGGCCTCGCAAGCGGCCAGCGAGACGGTTGTACCGCTCGATCGCATCGGCCCCCGAGAATTCGCCGCGCAGGTAGCGAGCGTCTTCCAGGTCGGCCAGACGGGCGCTCTCTTCGCTGATCTCCGCCTCTATCGCGTCCCGCTTCGCGAATACCTCGGGGTCCTGCCGCCGAACCCACCGGGCTGCGATGGCGGACAGGAGCGGGTCTCCCGGTTCCAGCGCCGGAAGACGGCTCAGGAACGCATCGGTCACGTGGCGATCAAGGCTCTCGACTCGTGCTGTGACACCCGAGCATCCCCGCCCCATGCGCTTGTTGGCGCAGACGTAGGAAGTCCCCGACTGGCTCATTGGTGACTTGCACAGGGCGCAGCGGGCAAGACCAGTGAGAAGCGCCGTACCCTGCTTGTGGCCGTGGCGCTTGCCCGCATGCGGGAACGTACGGGACTCCAGTTGCCGGATGATCAGCTCCCGCTCGCCGGGGGTGATGATGCCCTCGCCGATGCCGACCGTGTCCAGCGTCTCGGGGTCGCGGTAGGGCACGACTCGGCTGCCGTACTTGCGCGTTCCGTCCGCCGCCTCCGTGTACTCCGTCTGAGGCATGAGGCCGGCGAACGCCGGGGCGCGGAGCAACTGCATGACGCTGGAAGAGCTCCACTTGCCGCCACGTGGGGACTCGATCTCGTGCTCATTCAGAAAGCGGGCGATGTGCACCAGCGCCTTGCCGCCCAGCGCCTCGTCTGCGATCAGTCGGGCGTAGACGGCGGTGTCCGGGTCGTGCACCAGCTTCTTGGTCTCCGGGTCCACGGCGAGCCCGTAAGGCGGCTGACCGCCGATCCACTGGCCCTTCTGGCGCAGGTACCGCTTTGCGCTGCTCACGCGGGTGCCAATGTTCCGCGACTCCGAGCGGGCAAGCTCGGAGAGCAGGGCAATCGTGACCCGGGCGCTGTCGTTGGCTGTGTCGAGCCCATCCATGACGGAGACGAGACGGCCGCCAACGCGTCCGATGGCGTCCAGTGCGGAGCCGACTTCGCCGATTCCCTTGCGGGAGAGACGATCGAGCTTCCAGACGACCAGGACGCCGACCACGCCGGACGTGACAGCAGTGAGCGCGGCATCGAAGCCCTTGCGACTCACGTCCTTGTACCCGCTGCGTCCCCGGTCGATGTGGACCTTGCGGACGGTCAGCCCGTTGCGCTCCGCCCATGCGCGGCAGTCGGCTTCCTGGCGGTCGATCGCTGTCTTCCCGTCCCTGTCCAGGGATAGGCGAAGGTAGAGGTCAGCGATGGTGTGGTGGTGCACGCGATACACCCTATCTGGAGTTACCTCAATGGTTCAGGACATCCAGAAATCCAAGATTATGATCTTGCCGCGGAAGTCCGCCAGTGCCAGGTCGACGGGTTCATGGTCCTGGCCGCAGGGTGCTCAACCGGTGGGTGCGGTCAGGGGCCGGTGGCGTAGAGGGTGAAGCTTTCGCCGTTGAGTTCGAGGCGGCTGCGGGGGACCGTTTCGCCGTGGCGGAGGGCGGTGAGGCAGCGGGCGAGGCGTTCGGTCTCGCCGGGGGTGAGGACGGCGGCGGCGAGGTCGAGCAGGGTGGTGAGTATGGCGGAGGTGAGGTGCTCGGGCCGGGGGCCGGAGAGCAGGACGACCGGGTGGCCGGTCCGATCGCGGACGACGGCGGTGTTCGAGCCTCCGTGGACGACCAGCACGTCCCCTCCGCAGTGACGAGCGCATCTCCTGTGCCGAAGGCGCGTGCGAACCACGCGTCCCGGTAGGGGACGACGATAGACCCGATCGCCCGGTTTTCATCCCTTTGCGCGGTTCGGCACGGGCGCGTCGCGCTTGCCCGGGGTGGGTGGCCGTCAGTCGGTGTCGGTGGCGCGCTGGAGGAGGGAGTCGACCAGGGCGGCGACGTGCTTGCGGTCGGCCGGGGACAGCTGCTGGAGGCTGGCGATGAGGGTGGCGACCTCGGGGTCGGGCGAGGTGGCGGCGGCGCCTTCGGCGTAGACGTGGATGCCGCAGGACTCGGCGGCCGCGCGGCGTACGACGTCCAGGGGCAGCTGCAGGCCGCGGGCGAGGCGTTCCAGGGTCGCGGGCTGCGGCATGCGGACCAGCTCGGCGGTGGCGAGGTGGTGGACGGTGGACCGGGGCAGGCCGCCGAGGCGGGCGACGTCGCCGTAGGACCAGCCCTGTGCGTCCAGGCGCTGTTTCATCATCTGCTGCAGTGCATCGGCCACGGGGCGGCTGCTTCCTCTGCCGGGCCGGCTCGGGCCCATCCGGGTGATTCATTCTAGGGCGCTCGGTCACCCGGGACGGTGATCACGGGTCCCACCTGGTGATTTGTCACCGTCACGGGTGAAGGCCGCGACACGTGGGCGTGTTCACGCTTGCGATGGATCCGTGCGCCGCCTAGCGTCCAATCTCGTCGGACAGTTCGTCCGGGCATATTGGACGGGCTGGGGTTCACCCGGCCCGCAGAGGAAAGGCACTGCCATGAGCATGGACATCGCCGAGCTCAACGCCGAGACCGTCGAGCTGCTGCCCAGCCGCGAGGCGCTGGGCCGGCTGAAGTTCGTGAAGATCCACGTCAACGTCGCCAACGTCTGGGCGCACAACGAGTCCGCCGCGGCGAACTACGACTCGCCGTGGGCGGTCGCCGAGTCCGAGGCCGGCCAGTCGATCAGCATCCACCAGCGGTAACGGATCCGAGGTGCGGTGGACCGCGCTGCGCCGCCCCGCGCGGCGCGGTCCACCCCCGATCGAGAAGGGCGAGGACCACGTGGACACCGACCCGCAGGCGCCGGCGGCCGGCCGGCCGCTCCCCGTCCCGCGCCTCGACGCCGGACTCCGGCTGTACGGCGAGTACCAGGGCGGCGGATTCACCGAACCCCGCTACCTCGCCCGCCGCGGCGACGGCCAGGTCGTCCAACTGTCGCGGCTGCTCCACCTCGTGGCGAGCTCCATGGACGGCGCCCGGGACACCGAGGCGATCGCCCGCCGGGTGAGCGCACGCTTCGGCCGCGAGGTCTCCGCCGACAACATCCGCCACCTCGTCGAGCACAAGCTCCGACCGATGGGCCTCACCGCCGCCGAGGACGGCGACGACCGGATCCGCGAGGCCCCGCGCCTCGACCCGCTGCTCGCCCTCGCCGCCCGCCGGACCCTGTTGACGGAGCCCCGGGTCGCCCGGATCGCCCGCGCACTGGCCTGGCTCCACCGTCCCCCGGTGGTGGCCGCCGTCCTGCTCGCCGCGCTGGCCCTCGACGTCTGGCTGTTCGGCTCCTACGGGGCGATGGGGCCCGTCCTGCGCGTGCTGGACCGGCCGCTGCTCCTGCTCGCGGTCCTCGGCCTCACCCTCGGCTCGCTCCTGTTCCACGAGTTCGGACACGCCTCCGCCTGCGTGTACGGGGGCGCCGAACCGGGACGCATCGGCTTCGGGCTCTACCTCCTCTGGCCGTCCCTCTACACCGACGTCACCGACGTCTACCGGATCGGCCGGGTCGGCCGGCTGCGCACCGACCTCGGCGGGGTCTACTTCAACGTCGTCTTCATGCTCGGTCTGGGCGGCGCCTACGCCCTCACCGGCCGGCAGGTCTTCCTGGCCGCGATCCTCGTCGCGCACCTGGAGATCCTCGAACAGCTGATGCCGGCCGTCCGCCTCGACGGCTACTACATCCTCGGCGACCTCGCCGGCGTGCCCGACCTCTTCGGCAAGATCAAGCCCATCCTGCTCGGCATGCTGCCAGGACGACCGGTCGGGCCGGAGGTCGCGGACCTCAAACGCTCCGCCAGGGTCGTCGTCACGGGGTGGGTGCTGACCATGGTCCCGCTGCTCCTCGGCGAGCTCGGCTACGTCCTGTGGAACCTGCCGCGGATCCTGCACACCGCGCTGCGGTCGCTCGCCGAGCAGGTCGCCGGCACCGGTGCGGCGTTCGCCGCCGCCCGGATCCCGGACGGGGTCGTCGGTGTCGTCGGGATCCTGATGCTGCTCTGCCCGCTGGCCGGAGGCGCCTACCTCGCGGCCAGGATCGGCCGGCTGCTGATCGCGTCGGCCGTCCGGGCGATGCGCGGAACCGGACGGCGGAGGGCGCCGCGCGCAGCCGTCCGGCCGAAGCCCGCCCCGGCCGCACCGCCCGTCCCTTCCATCCCGTCCGACCTCGCCGACCCCTCCGGCGCCGGCGGTACCGCCCACCCCTGGAGACCCCTGTGAACCACCGTCCGCCGTCCCGCCGCCTGCTCGGCCGGAACACCCAGCGCCTCGGCGTGCTGACCGTCGCCTGTCTGGCCGCGCTCGGCATCGCCGGGCCCGCCGGGGCGGTCCCCGCCTCCTCGCACCCCGGCCGTGACGTCCCGGTGGTCCGGGACCTCGCGCGTACGCATGCCGACCGCACCCGCACCGACCAGTTCCAGAGCAGCTTCGACGTCCGCCAGCTCGGCGCCGTGGTCGGCGCCGCCGTGGACAACCGGGCGCTGGCCGTCTCGGCGGGCTGCCGGCCGGAGCGTCCGTGCCGGTCGGTGGCGCTGTCCTTCCAGATCGTCACCATGGCCGGCGATCAGACGCGGCTGAGCGCCGGCAACACCGGCCGGGCGCTCAACGAGCACTGCGCGGGGTGCCAGACCCTGGCCGTGGCCTACCAGTTCATCGTCGCCGCGCCGCGCCCGTTCACCCTCAGTGCCCAGGCCCAGGCCCAGCTGGCCGCCGTCCACCGCCAGTTGGACGCGCTGAAGAACTCGCGGGAGCCGGTCTCCGTCGTGCACCAGCAGGTCGACGCGCTGGCCGACCAGGTCAAGGCCGTCCTCGATCGGGAGGCGGCGGCCGCCGCGAAAGGGCCTGCGCTCGCGCCGCTCGGTGCGGTCCGGCCGACGGTGACCACCCACCACCAGTCCGACCAGGCCGAGCAGCCTGACAGCGGCGGACAGCCCGACCGGACCGGCTGAGCCGGCCCGCCCCGAGAAGCCTCCCCCGCCCGCCGAAGGTCCGGACGGCACGCACCGGACCAGGCGGCGGGCGGGGGAGCCGTCGGTGAGCCGTGGGTGGTTCAGGTGGTGAGGACCGCGGTGAGGGCGGCGAGGATCGCGGTGCCGAAGAAGGCGGCGCCCAGCAGGACGCAGCGGTGCTTGGTCCGGGCGATGCGGCTGGTGGTGCGCAGCGCGTCGAGGAGCGGGGGCAGCGGGTCGCGGGCCATGAGCGTGAGGGCCTGGCGCAGCGCGGCGGTGTCGCGATCCGCGCGGGCGATGTCGCCGAAGTAGGTGAGCGGCCGGCCGGGCTGCCACCGGCTGCGCAGCGGCCGGGGGGCCACCACGGCGAGGAGCAGCAGCAGGGAGAGCACCCAGCTGCAGGCGCCCGCCCACCAGAGGAGGCGGGCGGCGACGGGCAGCGCGTCCGGGGTCCACTGCCGTCCGGCGAGGACGGCGATCAGCGCCGCGCCGGTCGCACCGACGGCGCCGAGCAGGATCGCGGCCTTGCCGTCGGCGCGGGCGATCTCCTCGCGGACGCCGACGAGCAGGGCACGGGCCTGCTCGAGGCACTCCGAGGTGGCCCGGTCGTACTCCTCCGCAGCCGGGTCGTGCCGCGCCGCCGCGGTCATGGCCGGTACCCGTGGGGCGGGGTGGTCGGCGGGTGGCCGGGCGGCGGCGGGGGCGCGGAGGGCATCGGGGGGATGTGCGAGGGGAGGGCGGCGGTGTGTCCGGGGGCCAGCCGCATGATCTGCTGGAGGTGCTCCAGGGCGCCGTCCAGCGGGGTCTCGAACTCGTGCGGCTGGATGTGGCCCCGCTCGATCATCTGCCGGAGCACATCCGCCCGCAGGGCCGCCTCACTGCGCTCGCGTTCGTTCATCGCGCCGATCACCGCGGCCGCCTCGCCCGGGTGCTCGGCGAGCTGGAGGGCCAGCCGGGCCACGTCGCCGGTCTCCAGGTACCCGGCGTAGAAGGAGGCCGCGGCGGCGGTCAGCTGCTGCCGGTGGATCTGCTTCAGCCGGTCCAGTTCGTGGTCGCCGACGGTGGTGGTGAGCGCCCGGCGCTGCTCGCGCAGGCGGGCCAGGTAGGCGGTGGACTGCTGGTCGAGCGAGAGCCGGACCAGGGCGGTGGTCTGCAGGCCGAGTTCGCCGCCGATCGGGGCGGCCGCGAGGTCCTTGTTGACGGCCTCCTCCGCGTCCGCGCTGCTCTCGATGTCGAAGCGCCGGGTGACCGCGCGCAGCCGGGAGAGCAGCAGCGGTTCGACGGCGGCCCGCACGTCGCTCAGCCGCTGCCGGACCACCTGGATCGGGTCGACCACCTGCCAGGTCAGGTCGACCACGGCGGTGAAGTGCAGCGCGTCGCCCTCGCTGGGCACCGAGTGGTGCACCTGCATGGGGTGGCGGCCCATGTCGACCTCGTAGTAGCTGCGGTAGACGCGCCAGACCGGCTCGTTGTTGCGCTGGTCGCGGGCGGAGCCGTTGGGGATCAGCTCGCCGGACGGCGCCACGTAGAGGATCACGGTGGCGGCGGCGCCGGTCGGCCGGCGGATCAGGTTGTCCAGCCGGCTGAGCGGGCGCGGGCCGATGATCGGATTGTTCGCGGTCATGAACGCGGGCGGCGCGCCCGGGGGCGCCGCCGGGCCCGGACCGCCGGCGAAGATGTCCCGCAGGAACTGCTGGGCACCCTGCCAGGGCTGCGGCGGCCCCTGCGGGTACGGCGGCTGCTGCGGGTGCGGCTGCCAGCCCTGCGGCGGGTACGGCGGCTGCGGCTGGTACGGCTGCGGGGCCGGGTACGGGTGCTGCGCCTGGTACGGCGGGGGCGGCGGCTGGTGCGGGGGCGGGCCGTACGGCTCGGGGCCGGGCTGCGGGTCCCACGGCTGGTGCGTCATCCTCGCGTCCTCTCTGTGTCGCGCGGTTCGCCGGGAACGGCGGGCGGCGCGGGCGTGGTGCCCGGGTACGGGGTGGCGTCGGCCCCGGGGCGGTGGGGCCCCGGACGGCCGGCTCCGGTGGACGGGCCCGGCGCGTACGCGGTGCCCAGGTGGGCGCTGCCCGCGTACGACGGGTGCGGGCTCCCGGCCGTCCCCGGCCCGGCGGCCGGCCCGGCGAGAGCGGCGCGCAGCTCGGCCAGCGCCGCGGCGGACAGCCCGCCGGTGCGCGCGACCTGCCGGAGCAGGTGGTCGAGCCGGGCGCGGTCGCGCTCGGTCAGGACCAGCGAGGGCAGGAAGGCGGCCAGCGCGGGGACCAGACCGTGCCGCTGCTCCGCCCCGGCGATCCAGCCGGCGAGCGCCTCGGCCGCGGCCGCACCGAACGGGGCGGAGCCGAGCGCGGTGCGCCACAGCGTCCGGACGGCCGCCGCGGTCTCGGCGCGCTCCGAGGGCTCCCCGGTCTGCCCGGTCTCCCCCGCCGTGGCGGACCCGGCGGACCCGGCGGCGGCTCCGGTCCGCAGCGCGATCCGCAGCAGCCGGGGCCACGGGTCGGACTCGCCGTCGCCGTCGTCCCATCCGCCGGCGGCCTGCAGGAACGCCCGGTGACAGGCCTCCCGGAGTTCCGGGGACGGGTCCTGCGACCAGCGGACCAGCGCGGCCAGCACCGGTCCGGGCCGGCCGCCCAGCACCAGGGCGCCGAGCGTGTCGAGGACGACGTCCATCAGCTGCTCGCGGGAGGCGTCCCGGACGATCCGTTCGAGGTCCTGCAGCGCCGAGTCCGGGTGGTCGACGCCGAAGGTGGCGTACGCGCGGGCGGCCGTCCAGCGGAGGGCCACGTCCTCGTCGCCGCTCCAGTCCCGCAGCATCCGCTGGACCAGCGGGAGCAGTCCCGCCTCGGAGGCGACCTGAAGCGCCCAGGCGGCGAGCTGGCGCAGCCGCAGCCCGCTGCTGGACGCCCAGGGCTCGACGAACGTCCCGAAGCCGCTGTAGAAGTCGACCGAGGTGAGCAGCCCGGCGGCCACCGCCGCGCGGACCCGGTGCAGGACGGCGTCGGACCGGGCGAGGCCGTGCAGCCAGTCGGCGACCGGCTCGCGCGCCGCCGGGTGCTCCTGCCACAGGTGCCGCAGCGCCTGGAAACCCGCGCCGGGGTCGCGGAAGGAGACGGACGAGGTCGGCACCCGGCCCCAGTCGTTCTCGTGGAAGCTGCGCTCCTCGACGGCGTGGACGAGTTCCAGCAGCCGGGACCTGGCGCGGTCGAACCGGGTCAGGCCGAGGTGGTGCTCGGGATCCTCGGCCTGCCGCAGGACCAGGGTGAGCGCGTCGGACTCGGCCGTGACCTGCTGGTAGGAGGCGCCCTCGAAGACGGCCAGGGCCAGCAGGAACGCCTTGTCGCGCAGCTCGCGGGCCGGGTCGTCCAGGACCTCGGCGACCCGGCCGGCGGCGGAGCTGGCCACGAAGTCGTCGAGGAGGTCCGCGGCGACCTCGCCGTCCAGGTGGCCGACCAGCAGGGCGGCGAAGTCGCGCAACTCGGCCGGGCCGTGCCGGCCGGCCAGCAACTCGCCGGTCTGCGGCAGGTCGAGCAGCCGCTCGGCGTCGCCGCCGTCGGGCTCGCGCAGGGCGGCGATCAGTGCCCGGCGCAGGTGGGCGCGGAGCACCCGGCCGGCGTCGGCCGGCCGCCAGGCCAGCGGGCGGATCCCGGTGACGGCCGCCTGCGGGTCCAGGACGATCACCAGGTGGCTGCCGTGCGCGGCGAGGCGCTCGCCGAGAACGGCGATCCGGGCGGCCCGCAGCGGGTCGGAGGCCCGGGTGACGGGCTCGGTCAGCAGGTAGCCGCCGGGGGCGGTGGCCTCCTCGGGGAAGCGGGCCAGGTCGGTACCGGGGTCGAGCCGGAACACCTGCCGCCCGCAGGCCGCGTCCAGCAGGCGCAGTGCGGCGGCCTTGCGGCCGGTCCGGGGCGCGCCCTGCAGCAGCAGGACGCGCCGCCGGGCGAGTTCCGCCCCGGCCTCGTCGTGGACGGGACCGCCGACGTACACCTCGTCCAGGGCGCGCAGCTCGTCCGGGCTCACCCGGCCGGGCCGGTAGCCGGCGGCCTCGTCCGCGCGGTGGTAGTGCACGTGCTTGCTGCCGGCGACCTGGTCGCCGCCCACCGAGTCGGCGTACAGGCGGCGTTCGCCGGCCTCGGCCTGCCTGGCGCCGCCCAGCCGGTAGAGCAGGTCGGGGCTGTCCGGTCGGTCCTCGGGGGCGGGCGGGGCGGCGGGGGCCGCGGGCTGCTCGGCGGGCTGCGCCTCGGCCTCGGCCGCGCCCGCCTGCTCGGCCGCCGGCGCGGCGGGCTTCTCCTGACCGGGCCGGCCCTGGACGTGCACCCGGGGCTGTGCTTGGGCGTCCACGGCGGTCAGACCGTCCCCTGCACGTACTTGTTCCCGGCGATCTGGTCGCCGAGCACCACACCGGTGTGGAAGACGACCCCGCCGGTGGGCGCGGTGGCCTGCGGCGCCCCGGCGGCGGCGGGGGCGGCCGGGCCGGGGCCGGCCGGGCCGTTCACCCAGAGCGGCAGGACGCCCTCCTTCGCCGTGAACTCGGTGCGCCGGAAGGACTCCGGCGGGATGCCCGGGTAGCCGTGCCGCACCGTCCCCCGGTGGACGAAGTCGGAGACGCCGACCACGACCGGCCCGTCGCTCGCGCGGAGGGCGGCGCGCAGCGGTTCGGCATCCAGCATCCGGAAGGCGGCGTCCAGGTCGGCGCCGCTCTCGCCCTCGGGGTCGCGGCTCACCTCGCCGCCGTGCAGGACGACCCGCAGCCGCACCCGGGTGCCGGGGCCGGCCAGCCGGTTGCGGGACGTCAGGTCGTCGGCCAGGTCGCGCAGGACGGCCCGCAGCAGCCGGGGCCGGGGCACCGCGGGGTCGATCAGCAGCATGACGCCGTCGCCGCGGTCGGCGGTGCGGTACTGGGTGCGCTCGGCCCCGGCGGCGCGCAGGGCGGCGTGGACGACCTCGTACATGGTGCGCCGGATGACGGGTTTCTCCAGATCGTCGCGGAGCCCGGATCCCTCGATGTCGGTCAGCAGGATGGTCTGGTGGAGCGGGTCACTCACGGCGTCTACTCCAGGCCGGTCGGATCGGTCGGATCGGGCAGGGCGGTCTGATCGGGCAGGGCGGGGGGATCGGTCGGGGCGGGCGGCTTTGCGGGGCGCCCGGAGCGAAGCCCCCCGTTCCTCGCTCCGGTCGCGTCGCCCATGCTCCTGCGCTCGGCGCCGCCGCGCGGTGACGCGGGACGCGGAGCGTCTGTGACCGAGTGCACGGAGCCCGCGATCCGGCGCAGCACCTCGGGGCGCCGGACCACCACCCGGCGGCGGTCGGTGGTGACCACGCCGCGGTCCCGCAACTCCTTCAGGACCCGGGCGACGGCCTCGCGGGAGGCGCCGACGGAGCCGGCGAGTTCGCGCTGGGAGAGGCCGATGGCGATGGCGATCCCGTCGGTCTGTTCGGTCCCGTGCTGTTCGACCAGGTCGAGCAGCAGGCGGGCCAGCCGTTCGGGGACGGTGTGGGCGGCCGCCTCCAGTCGCTTGCGGTCGGCGATCCGCAGGCGGTCGGCGAGGACGGCGACCAGGGCGAGCGCCGCCCCGGGGGTCCGTTCCAGGAAGGCCCGGAAGTCGGCGGACCGGACGGCCAGCAGCCGGGCGGAGCTCATGGTCGACACCCGGGCCGAGCGGGTCTGGCCGTCGATCGCGGCCAGTTCGCCGACCACGTCGCCCGGGCCGCGCAGCGCGAGCAGGCCCTCGTGGCCGTTGGCGGAGGAGGCGGTCACCCGCAGCCAGCCGTCCAGGACCAGCAGGACGTGGGTCGACGGCTCGCCCTCGTGCAGCACCACGGTGTCGGCGCCGACCGACTGCGGCAGTCCGAGGGAGCGCAGCTCGTGGCGGGCCGGCTCGTCCAGGCGAGCCAGGAAGGGGACGCGGTCCCCGAGGCCGACCTGCGTGGCCAACAGTCCTCCCGGGTGCCGCCCGGACACGGCGATGCTTCCTCTGCGAATGGGTTCTGACGCTATCTCACATCGCTTCCGCTGTTCGGTGAATGGGCACATCCGCCCGGCACCCGCGCTCCGGCCGCGGCGCGGCGGCGCCGAGGCCGCCGGGGAGGCGGCCGGAGCGGCCGCAGAACACGGGGGCCGGTGATGCCCGGGCGGCGGCGGCCGGGTGGCACGATGGGCGCCGGCAGGACGGCAACTGACGGAGGAGAGCACCCGTGAAGTACGTGGTCAAGGAGAAGCTGTTCGCGGTCGGCGACGACTACTGGATCGAGGACGGTGACGGCGAGAAGGCGTTCCTGGTCGACGGCAAGGTGCTGCGGCTGCGTGACACCTTCGAGCTGAAGGACGTCAACGACGAGGTCGTCGCGGTCATCAAGGAGAAGGTGCTGACCGTCCGCGACGCGATGAAGATCGAGAACGCCGACGGGGACGTGGTGGCCACCGTCCGCAAGAAGCTCTTCACCCCCTTCCACGACAAGTACCACGTGGAGCTGGAGGCCGGCGGCGAGCTCGAGGTGCACGGCGACCTGATCGACAAGGAGTACAAGATCGAGTCGGACGGCCGCCGGGTCGCCGAGGTCTCCCGCAAGTGGTTCCGGATCCGCGACACCTACGGCGTGGAGATCGAGGAGGGTGCCGACGTCCCGCTGATGCTGGCCGTCGCGGTCTGCCTGGACCGCCTGGTCGAGCACAACGACTGACCGGTGCCCCGGGTGCGGTGGTGCGCTATCCTCCGTCGGTCCTGAGAGCGACGGAGGGGCCGGAAATGCGTGACATCGTCCACCAGCTCGGAGAGGCCGCCGGATACGGGGCGGTCGGTCTGGTGCTGCTGCTGCTCGGGGTCGGCCTGGTCGACGTGCTGACCCCGGGGAAGCTCGGCCACCAGATCTGGGTGGAGCGCAACCGGAACGCCGCCGTGGTGCTGTGCTCCGCGCTGGTGGCGATCGGCGGCATCGTGTTCACCGCGATCATCTCCACCTACCAGGAGTTCGCCAAGGGCCTGGCGGCGGCCGCGGTGTTCGGGCTGTTCGGCCTGGTGCTGCTGGCCCTCGCGTTCTGGGCGATCGACGTCTTCACGCCGGGCAAGCTGGGTGCGGTGCTGGTGGACCCGGAACCGCACCCCGCGGTCTGGGTCACCGCCAGCACCAACCTGGCGGTCGCCGCGATCGTCTCCGCCGCCATCTACTGACCGGCTCGCGGGTCGCCCGGCCCGCGAGTCGCTCAGCCCGCCGCCAGGCGCTCGGTCAGCCGGGCCTTGGCCGCGGGCCACTCCTCGCCCAGCATCGAGAAGTACACACTGTCCCGCCAGCTGCCGTCGGGCCGCTGCTTGGACCGGCGGAAGGTGCCCTCGTAGGTGGCGCCGAGCCGCCGGATCGCGTTCTGCGAGCGTTCGTTGAGGTGGTCCGTCTTCCAGTAGATCCGGCCCATGCCGAGGTCCTCGAAGGCGTGGGTGAGCAGCAGCAGCTTGGACTCGGTGTTGACGGCGCTGCGCCAGGCCGAGCGGGCGTACCAGGTGCCGCCGATCTCCACCTGCTCCTCCGCCGCGTCGGCGTCGAAGTAGCAGGTCACGCCGATGGCCCGGCCCGAGCCGAGGTCGACCACCGCGAACGGCGTGCACTCCCGGTCGGCGAGCCGCGCGTCGACGGTGTCCGCCATCTCCTCCGGTGTGCGCGGCACCGGGACCGGCACCCAGCGCCACACCTCCTCGTCGCCGCCGCCGGCCGTGAACAGGTCGCGGGTGTGGGCGCGGGTGAGCGGCTCCAGCCGGACGTGGCGGCCGGTCAGGGTGATCGGGGCAGGCAGTTTCGCGGTCATGGCACGCCAACGTAGCCCCACTTTGCACTAGGCGCAATGTATATCTGCACTAGTGCAAAGTGGGGCTCGGTCGTGACCGGACTCCTGCAGGCTCCTACAGGAAGGAGTTGATCTGGATGGTCTCGTCGCGGCCGGGGCCGACGCCGATCGCCGAGATCGGGGCGCCCGACATCTCCTCCAGCGCCTTCACGTAGGCCTGCGCGTTCTTCGGCAGGTCGGCGAAGGTCTTGGCCTTGGAGATGTCCTCGCTCCAGCCGGGGAGGGTCTCGTAGACCGGCTTCGCGTGGTGGAAGTCCGACTGGTTGTACGGGAGCTCCTCGACCCGGCGGCCGTCGATCTCGTACGCCACGCAGACCGGGATCTGCTCCCAGCCGGTCAGCACGTCCAGCTTGGTGAGGAAGAAGTCGGTCAGGCCGTTCACCCGGGTCGCGTAGCGGGCGATCACCGCGTCGAACCAGCCGCAGCGGCGGTCACGGCCGGTGGTCACACCGCGCTCGCCGCCGATCCGGCGCAGCGCGTCGCCGTCGGCGTCCAGCAGCTCGGTCGGGAACGGGCCCGAGCCGACGCGGGTGGTGTACGCCTTCAGGATGCCGATGACCCGGTCGATCTTGGTCGGGCCGATGCCGGAGCCGGTGCAGGCGCCGCCGGAGGTCGGGTTGGACGAGGTCACGAAGGGGTACGTGCCGTGGTCCACGTCCAGCAGGGTGCCCTGGCCGCCCTCCAGCAGGACGACCTTGTTCGCCTTCAGCGCCTCGTCCAGCACCAGGGTGGTGTCGGCCAGGAAGGGCTTGATCTTGTCGGCGTAGCCGAGGTACTCCTCGAGCACCAGCTCGGCCGGGATGGCGCGGCGGTTGTAGAGCTTGACCAGGATCTGGTTCTTGTCGTGCAGCGCCGCCTCGATCTTCTGGCGGAGGATCGATTCGTCGAACAGGTCCTGCACCCGGATGCCCACGCGGTTGATCTTGTCCGCGTAGGTCGGGCCGATGCCGCGGCCGGTGGTGCCGATCCGGCGCTTGCCGAGGAAGCGCTCGGTGACCTTGTCCAGCGTGCGGTGGTACGGGGTGATCAGGTGGGCGTTGCCCGAGACCAGCAGCTTCGAGGTGTCGATGCCGCGCTCGTTCAGCCCGCTCAGCTCGGAGAGCAGCACACCCGGGTCGATGACCACGCCGTTGCCGATGACCGGAACGACATTGGGGCTGAGGATTCCGGAAGGGAGCAGGTGCAGGGCATACTTCTGGTCGCCGATGACCACCGTGTGACCGGCGTTGTTGCCGCCCTGGTAGCGGACGACGTAGTCGACGGAGCCGCCGAGGAGGTCGGTGGCCTTCCCCTTGCCCTCGTCTCCCCACTGAGCACCAACGAGCACGAGTGCCGGCACAGGCGTACACCCCTTCCGGTTGGGGCATCCTGCGTAGGCCGCAGTCTGACCCGAGATAGACGAAGCCCCTGGCGCAATAGCGCAAGGGGCTCTTGCACCGAGAGATTACCTGAGGAAGGACCGGTCGTGTCGTCGCTGTCCACGCCCGCATCCCACCCCCTGGACCCCGACGCCCCCGGGCCGCTGCTGGTCCTCCTCGACCCGGTGGCGAAGCAGGCCGACGGCGAGTCGATGCGGATCGCCAAGGACGTGCTGTGCGGCGGCGCGGACTGCAAGGTGGCGCTGCCCGAGTCGCCGTCCGAACTCGACCGGGTGCTGTCCCATCGTGGGCGGCGCCGACCGGTGGTGATCGGATCCGATCAGGCCGTTCAGCGGGTGCTCCAGGCGTTGCACCGCCAGCGCGAGTTGGGCGCGGACCCGGTCGGGGTGGTCCCGGTCGGGCGGCCCGCGGCCACCGGTTCGGTGCGCGCGCTGGGGGTGCCGGCCGAGCCGGTGGCGGCGGCCCGCGCGGTGCTCGGCGGCGCCCCGCGCAAGCTCGACCTGCTGGTGGACGACGGCGGCGGGGTGGTGCTCGGCGAGGTCCGCTTCACCGGACCCCGGCTGGGCCGTCCGGGTGGCTGGCGTTCGCTATGGGCGAAATTGGCTGCGGCCGAGCAGGCGAAGGGTCCCGCGGTGGAGGAACTGCGGATCGAGGCCGACGGCCGGCTGCTGGCCGACATCCACCAGGAGGTGGGCCGCCTGCGGGTGGGGATGGCCGACGGGGTGATGGAGCTGTCGCTGCGGCTCGACGGCCGGCACCAGCTGCACCGGGTCGCCACCCTCTCGGTCACCGGCCGGGCCTTCGGGTACGAAGCGGACGGCGTGCCGCTCGGGCCGGTCCGCCAGCGGACCTGGACGGTGCACGCCGGGTCCTGGGCGCTGCTGCTGCCGTCCGGGTGAGCAGGCTCACGTTTCCGGTGCCCGTCCACTGTGCGAAGCGCCTGCGACAAGGGCGTGAAGTGGGTGGCGAGTTGGACGAAAGTGCGGTAAGGGGCTGGGTCTACGCGCGTCCGTCGGCCGCCCTTTCGGGACGGCCCGGCGACCTGCCCTAGACTCGAAGACGTGCCACGTGGTGACGGACGACTCAACCACGATCTCCTTCCCGGCGAGAAGGGCCCCCAGGACGCTTGCGGCGTCTTCGGTGTCTGGGCTCCCGGCGAGGAGGTCGCCAAGCTCACGTACTTCGGCCTCTATGCCCTGCAGCACCGCGGACAGGAATCCGCGGGCATCGCAGTGAGCAACGGCTCCCAGATTCTCGTCTTCAAGGACATGGGCCTCGTGTCCCAGGTCTTCGACGAGACCTCCCTGGGGTCGTTGCACGGGCATATCGCCGTCGGACATGCCCGCTATTCGACGACAGGCTCGTCGGTCTGGGAGAACGCCCAACCGACCTTCCGGGCGACCGCACACGGTTCGCTGGCCCTCGGCCACAACGGAAACCTGGTCAACACCGCCGAACTGGCGGCGATGGTCGCCGAGCTGCCCGGCGAGGAGCACGTCTCCCGCTCCGGCCGCTCGGCAGCGACCAACGACACCGACCTGGTGACCGCCCTGCTGGCCGGCCACCCGGACCTGTCCATCGAGGAGACCGCCCGGCAGATCCTGCCGAGGGTCCGCGGC
The DNA here is from genome assembly GCF_024172095.1 of Kitasatospora cinereorecta. Lineage (GTDB taxonomy): Bacteria > Actinomycetota > Actinomycetes > Streptomycetales > Streptomycetaceae > Kitasatospora > Kitasatospora cinereorecta. The sequence continues at coordinate 701,038 of NZ_JAMZDX010000006.1, forward strand.
GCCTTCTCGCTCGTCTTCATGGACGAGCACACCCTCTACGCGGCCCGCGACCCGCAGGGCATCCGCCCGCTGGTGCTGGGCCGGCTCGAGCGCGGCTGGGTGGTCGCCTCCGAGACGGCGGCGCTCGACATCTGCGGCGCCTCCTTCATCCGCGAGGTCGAGCCCGGCGAGCTCATCGCCATCGACGAGAACGGCCTGCGCACCTCGCGCTTCGCCGAGGCCAAGCCCAAGGGCTGCGTCTTCGAGTACGTCTACCTGGCGCGCCCGGACACCACCATCGCCGGCCGGAACGTGCACCTCTCCCGGGTGGAGATGGGCCGCCGGCTCGCCAAGGAGGCCCCGGTCGAGGCCGACCTGGTGATAGCGACTCCGGAGTCCGGCACCCCGGCCGCCATCGGCTACGCCGAGGCCAGCGGCATCCCGTACGGCTCCGGCCTGGTGAAGAACGCCTACGTCGGCCGCACCTTCATCCAGCCCAGCCAGACCATCCGCCAGCTCGGCATCCGGCTCAAGCTGAACCCGCTGAAGGAGGTCATCGCCGGCAAGCGGCTGGTGGTCGTGGACGACTCGATCGTCCGCGGCAACACCCAGCGGGCGCTGGTGAAGATGCTCCGCGAGGCCGGCGCCGCCGAGGTCCACATCCGGATCTCCTCCCCGCCGGTCAAGTGGCCCTGCTTCTTCGGCATCGACTTCGCCACCCGCGCGGAGCTGATCGCCAACGGCATGACCATCGAGGAGATCGGCCGCACCCTCGGGGCCGACTCGCTCGCGTACATCTCGCTCGACGGCATGATCGAGGCCACCGCGCAGCCCAAGGACCGGCTCTGCCGGGCCTGCTTCGACGGCGAGTACCCGATGGAGCTGCCGGACCCGGCGCTGCTCGGCAAGCTGCTGCTGGAGGCCGAGATCGCGGGCAGCCAGGCCAAGCCCGCCGTCCGCGGCGGCAAGCCGACCAGCGACCTGGACGGCGTCCAGTCCCTGTTCGGCGGCGCGGGCGCGGCGGATGCACTCCGCCGGCCGTAACCATGCAACACGTTGGGGGCGCGAGGAACTGCGCGACCGACCACATGCCCACCGTCAGGGTGGGCCGGTCGCGCGGTTCCTCGCGCCCCTGTCTGCTCCGACCCATTTCTGAAAGGGCCACGTAAGGTGACCAGCAACGAGAACGGGGCGACCTACGCCGCCGCGGGTGTCGACATCGAGGCCGGCGACCGGGCCGTCGAGCTCATGAAGCAGTGGGTGAAGAAGGCGGACCGGCCCGAGGTGGTCGGCGGCCTCGGCGGCTTCGCCGGGCTCTTCGACGCCTCCGCCTTCAAGCGCTACGAGCGTCCGCTGCTGGCCACCGCCACCGACGGCGTGGGCACCAAGGTGGCCATCGCCCAGGCGATGGACAAGCACGACACCATCGGCCACGACCTGGTCGGCATGGTCGTCGACGACCTGGTGGTCTGCGGCGCCGAGCCGCTGTTCATGACCGACTACATCTGCGTCGGCAAGGTCGTCCCGGAGCGGGTCGCCGCGATCGTCAAGGGCATCGCCGAGGGCTGCACCCTGGCCGGCTGCGCGCTGGTCGGCGGCGAGACCGCGGAGCACCCGGGCCTGCTCGGCCCGGACGAGTACGACGTCGCGGGCGCCGGCACCGGTGTGGTGGAGGCGGACGCGCTGCTCGGCGCCGACCGCGTCCGGGCCGGCGACGTGGTGATCGCGATGGCCGCCTCCGGCCTGCACTCCAACGGCTACTCGCTGGTCCGCCACGTGCTGCTGAACCAGGCCGGCTGGTCGCTGGACCGCCGGGTCGAGGAGTTCGGCCGCACCCTCGGCGAGGAGCTCCTCGAGCCGACCCGGATCTACAGCCTGGACTGCCTGGCGCTCACCCGGGCCACCGAGATCCACGCCTTCTCGCACGTCACCGGCGGCGGCCTGGCGGCCAACCTGGCCCGGGTCATCCCGGCCGGCCTGCACGCCCGCCTGGACCGCGGTACCTGGACCCCGATGCCGGTCTTCCAGACCGTCGCCGAGGTCGGCCGGATGAAGGCCCTGGAGATCGAGAAGACCCTGAACATGGGCGTCGGCATGGTCGCCGTCGTCCCGCCGTCCTCGGTCGACGTGGTGCTCTCCATCCTGGAGGACCGCGGCGTCGAGGCCTGGCTGCTCGGCGACATCGTCGACCGCACCGACGAGCACACCGACGGTGCCGCGCTCTACAACGCGTACGAGGGCTTCCAGCTCTGAGACGACCACCGCGAAGGGCCCCGCTCCGGCGGGGCCCTTCGTGCTACCGGGGCCGTCCGGCTCCCGGCCGCGGGCACGCCGAAGACCGGTCCGGCGCTCGGTGAGCGCGGGACCGGTCCCGGGTCCAGCTGTTGTTACGCCCGACGGCGCGACGGGCCGCTGTCCGCGTCCTCGTCGTCGTCCTCGTCGTCGTAGAGATCCGCGTACGCCGCGTAGGGGTCGTCCTCGTCCTCGTCCTCGATCGGCTCCGGCTCGATCGCGGTGGACGGAGATACGCCCAGCTCATTCGACAGACGGTTAGCGTCGAAGCCGCCGCTGTTGTACTTCAGCTGGCGGGCGACCTTCGTCTGCTTGGCCTTGGCCCGGCCGCGCCCCATGGGTCGACCCCCTCAACGGTGGGGCTCGCAGCCCCGAGTCTGACACATTCGATGATCAGGTCCGGCCGCCCTCAGTGGGAGAACCGTCCCTTGGAGCATTAACGGTACCTGTTTCCGCCGCCGGACGGTACGTCGCGCGTGTGACGTGGCGCGCACCTTCGCCTCACCGAACCAGGTCTTCGCTGGTCAGGGCAGGTTTTCCGGGCTTTCGCAGGCTGCCCGGAGCATCGCCGGGCCCGTCGTTCCCGCAGTGATTATCCCCCGAAGGAGGCCCTGGCATCGCCCGATCGGGCGACGAACTGAGAATCCGGTTCCACATCGTGATGCGAGGGGGCGGAGGGTGTCCGCCCCCTCGCTCACGGTCAGGCCCGGCGGGCGCCCGGCAGCAGGATCGAGCGCAGCGCGCTGATCTCCCGCATCCGCTTCTCGGCGAGGCGGTCGGCGGCCACGGCCGGCGGCACGCCGTCGCTGGCGGCCCGGGTGAAGATCTCCAGGGTGGTGTCGAAGATCCGGGTCGCCTTGTTCTTGGCGCGCTCGAAGTTGAAGCCGTCGATCTCGTCGGCCACCTGGATCACGCCGCCCGAGTTCACCAGGTAGTCGGGCGCGTACAGGATGCCGCGGTCGGCCAGGTCCTTCTCCACACCGGCGTGGGCCAGCTGGTTGTTGGCCGCGCCGCAGACGATCGAGGTGCCGGCCGCGCCCAGCGCGCCGACGGTGTGGTCGTCCAGCGCGCCGCCCAGCGCACAGGGGGCGTAGACGTCCAGCGAGGCCTGCAGCAGGGCCGCGGTGTCCGCGGCCACCTCCACCTCGGGGTGGGCGGCCTTGACGCGGTTGACGGCCGCCTCGGAGACGTCCGTGACGACCACGGTGGCGCCGTCCGCGACCAGGTGGCCGACCAGGTAGTGGCCGACCTTGCCGACGCCGGCCACGCCGACCCGCTTGCCGCGCAGGGTGGGCTGGCCCCAGCGGGCCTGCGCGGAGGCGCGCATGCCCTGGAAGACGCCGAAGGCGGTGAGGATCGAGGAGTCGCCGGCGCCGCCGTGCTCGGGCGAGCGGCCGGTCACGAACTCGGTCTCCCGGGCCACCACGTCCATGTCCTGCACGTAGGTGCCCACGTCGCAGGCGGTGATGTAGCGGCCGCGCAGCGACTGCACGAAGCGGCCGTACGCACGGAGCATCGCCTCGTTCTTGTCCTTGTTCGGGTCGCCGATGATGACGGCCTTGCCGCCGCCGAGGTCCAGCCCGGCGAGGGCGTTCTTGTAGCTCATGCCGCGCGAGAGGTTCAGCGCGTCCTGCAGCGCCTCCTCCTCGGTCGCGTACGGGAAGAAGCGGGTGCCGCCGAGGGCCGGGCCCAGCGCGGTGGAGTGGATCGCGACGATGGCCTTGAGGCCGCTCGCGCGGTCGTGGCAGAACACGACCTGCTCGTGGCCGTCGCCCGGGGCGCCGCCGGCGTCGCTGCCGAAGATCCTGCCGAGCACGCCGGGTGCGGGGTGCGTGGCAGAAGTGGTGTGTACGTCGGTCACGGTGGTGACTCCAGTAATTTGCGTGGCCCGCGGCTGTGGTGCGGGCGTCTGATCGAAGCCTAGCCCCGGGACCGTCCGCCGAGCTGCCCCCTGACGGTCCCTGAGACATAACGACCGGAAAGCCGCGCCGGTACCCTCCCGGCACACCCGTGGTGCGTGCGACGATGCCGAACGTGACCGCTGTGCGAACCTCGGTGCTGCCCCCCTACGCCGCCCATCTGCGGGTCTACGAGCCGCTGGCCGCCTTCCCGGCGGCCGCGCGGACGCGCTGGCAGGCGTACGCCGCCGCGGGCGGCCCGGACGCCGAGGGCGCCGACCAGCCGGTGGCCGGGGCCGCGCTGGCCGAGCAGCGCGAGGCGCTGGCCGAACTGGCCGCCCGCACCCCGCGCCCACTGCCCGAGCACGAGAGCGAGCGGGCCTTCGTCCGGGTCCTGGACGGGGTGGTCCACGTCTGCCCGCGGACCACCCGGCTGCGCAGCTGGCAGGCGCTGGAGGAGCTGCACCGCACCCTTCCGGCGCATCTGCTCGACACCGTGCTGCCGCCGGCGGTACGAGCCGCCGCGGAGGCCGACCGGACCGCCTGGCGGACCGCCCACCCGGACGCCCGGCCGTGGATCCTGACCAGCCGGTGGGAGGTGCCGGTGCGCTGGTTCCTGCCGTTCGGCGAGGAGGACCGCCGCTACGTGCCGGCCGGCGAGGGCGAGCGGCCGACCCCGCCGGCGCTCTTCTACCTGACCCCGATGGTGCAGGCCCGCCGCCGGGTGGCCCGCGGCTACCGGGTGCTGCGCGAGCGGCTGCCGCGCGGGCCGCTGGTGGAGGGGGCGGAGCAGGTGGGGCGCTGGCTGGAGGAGTTCCACCCGCGCTCGCTGGTGGAGTTGGACTACGGCGGCCTGGTCCACCTGCTGGGCCCCGCGCAACTGGCCGAGGAGAACTCGGTGGCCGAGCTGACCGCGGGCCTCGGCGCGCTGCGCTCCGGTGACGGGGAGGCCGCGCTGGCGGCGTACGAGACGCTGACCGCTCGCTGGCGGAAGGTGCTCGCGCTGCGTCAGGCCAGCTGAGCGGGGGTCAGAGAGCGGCCCTGGTCGAATGTCGGTGCCACCCGGCAGGATGGTACATACCTTCGGGCTGGTGTTCGGGACCATGGTCCCGGTTCGGGTCAATAGCCTCCGAACGTGACACTACTCACCGTTGACGCGAACTCACCCCTATGTGCCAAAATGGGACAACCAGCCCAAGTTCACTCAGGTGGAGCGAGTTCGGGTGCCGTAACCGGATGTCATCGCTGTGTGACTGTCCGTTATGGGATGGTCCATGGCCATCCGTCGCGCTTGAGCCCGTGAGGGGTCAATTTTGGCGGTTTGGTCGATGGGGCTGGACGGATGGTGTAGTTGTAGACATCAGGACAAGCCGTTCGTCCTATAACCGACTCGGCCCGCGTGTGCCATTTCGGGCATCGCGGGTCAAGGTGCAGAATTTGAAGGATAGAACCGCCCTGGTTCGGTTCTCCCGAGGAGGCCGCTCATGACCGCTCGTACCCCTGACGCTGAACCTCTGCTGACGCCGGCAGAGGTAGCCACCATGTTCCGTGTGGACCCCAAGACCGTGACCCGCTGGGCCAAGGCCGGCAAGCTCACGTCGATCCGCACCCTCGGCGGCCACCGCCGCTACCGCGAGGCGGAGGTGCGTGCCCTGCTGGCCGGGATTCCGGCGCAGCGTACGGAGGCCTGAGCGCCTTCCTGAGGCTTTTCCAAAGGGGCCGCGTCCCCCGACTCCGCCGGGTCGGGAGGCGCGGCCCCTTTGCGTGTCCGTCCGCATGTCCGCACGCCCTCGGAATCGACCATTCCCATTGGGGTCGGTGGGGGTGGGGGGAATTCAGTGAATAACAGTGCAATTTTATATATTAAATTATGGGGCTTCGGAGGGGGTCTCGTGATGGTCGGTATCAGGAAAAGAAAAGTGACGACTGTCACAGTCTCGTAATCTTGTGGTCTAGACCTGGAATGAGGTATGAGCTGACCACGCGTCACCCGATGACGACGAAGGCCCGGAACCTTGCGGCTCCGGGCCTTACGTTGCACTGCGATCCCGACGGGACTTGAACCCGCGACCTCCACCTTGACAGGGTGGCGAGCTAACCAACTGCTCCACGGGACCAGAGATCTGATCCTTGCCCGCTTGCTCTCGCTTGCGAACAAGACAGATCGTACTGCATGTCGACCCCCAGGTCGAACCAGCTCTACAGGGTCGCCGCCGCGGCCTCCATCGCCTTCAGGATGCGCTTCTCCGAGACCGGGCTCGGGGTGCCCAGACCCTGGGCGAAGAAGCTCACCCGCAGCTCCTCGATCATCCAGCGGATCGCCCGGATCTCCGGCGAGGGCTCCCGCCCGGCCGGCACCCGGGCCAGCAGCTCGCCGTACGCCTGCTGGACCGCCTGGACCTTCTGCAGGTGCTGCAGGTCCCGCTGCGGGTGGTTGGGCAGCGCCTCCAGCCGGCGGTCCACCGCCAGCAGGTAGCGCTTCAGGTCGGGCAGCCGCTGCCAGGTGGTGTCCGTCACGAAGCCCGGGTGGACCAGCGAGGTCAGGTGCAGCTTCACGTCGTTCACCGCGGTCAGCAGCACCGGGCTGGAGACCGACTTCAGACGGCTGGACGCCTTGTGGAAGGCGATCAGCGCGGTGGCCGTCTTCAGCGTGGTGTCCGCCGACAGGTCGTACAGATCGGCCCGGACCTTGTCGTACAGCGCGGTGAACGCGGCCTCGTCCCACGCCGGGCCGCCGTGCAGCGCCATCAGCCGGTCGGTGGCGGCCGCCACCACATCCTCGAACAGGGCCGGGATCGAGCCGTGCGGGTTGTACGACAGGGCGAGCTTCGCCTGGTTGCCCAGACGCCCCTGGATCGACTTGGCCGGCGAGTTGACCTGGAGCATCAGCAGCCGGCGGGTGCCCGCCCACATGGCCCGCTCCTGGGCCTCCGGGGTGTCGAACAGCCGGATCGCCACCGCGTCCTTCTCGTCCACCAGCGCCGGGTAGGCGCGCAGCGAGTGGCCCCGCGAGCGCTGCTCGAAGGTGCGCTGCAGGGTCGGCAGGTCGGCCGGCCAGGCGGTCAGCCCGGAGCGCTCGATGCCCTGCCCGGAGGCCGCACTGGAGAGCGTCGCGCTCAACTTGGGCTGGAGCTTCAGCCGCAGCTCCTCCAGGTCCTTGGACTCGGCCAGCTTCCGCTTGCCGTCCACCACCCGGAAGGTCACCTTCAGGTGGTCCGGCACCCGCTCGTCGTCCCACGCCTCCGGCGGGATCGGGATGGCCGCCATCCGGTGCAGCACCCGTTCCAGGGTCGGCAGCAGCGGCTCCTGACGGTCCTTCATCTCGCGCAGGGCGGCCCTGGCGAAGTCCGGGGCCGGGACGAAGTTGCGGCGGATCGCCTTGGGCAGCGCCCGGATGTAGGCCGTCACCAGTTCCTCGCGCAGGCCCGGGATCTGCCAGTCGAAGCCCTCGGAGGTCACCTGGTTGAGCACCGGCAGCGGGATGTGGACGGTCACGCCGTCCGCGTCGCTGCCCGGCTCGAACTGGTAGGTCAGCCGGAACCGGAGCTTGCCCTGCTGCCAGTGGTCCGGGTAGTCGGCCTCGGTGACGCCGTCGGCCGACTCGTTGATCAGCATCGACTTCTCGAAGTTCAGCAGGTCCGGCTGGTCGTGCCGGGCCTTCTTCCACCAGGAGTCGAAGTGCCGGGTGGAGACGATCTCCTCCGGCAGCCGGGCGTCGTAGAAGTCGAAGAGGGTCTGGTCGTCCACCAGGATGTCCCGGCGGCGGGCCCGGTTCTCCAGCTCCTCCACCTCGGAGAGCAGCTTGCGGTTCTCGCCGAAGAACTTGTGGTGGGTCTCCCAGTCGCCCTCGACCAGCGCGTTGCGGATGAACAGCTCGCGGCAGAGCTCCCGGTCGATCCGGCCGTAGTTGACCTTGCGCTGGGCGACGACCGGCATCCCGTACAGGGTCACCTTCTCGTACGCCATCACCGCGCCGGCCTTCTTCTCCCAGTGCGGCTCGCTGTAGCTGCGCTTGATCAGGTGGCCGGCGAGGGGCTCGACCCACTCGGGATCGATCTTGGCGTTGATCCGCGCCCACAGCCGCGAGGTCTCGACCAGCTCGGCGGACATCACCCAGCGCGGCGGCTTCTTGAACAGCCCCGAGCCCGGGAAGACCGCGAACCGGGCGCCGCGGGCGCCCGCGTACTCGCGCTTCTCCACGTCGAACAGGCCGAGGTGGGAGAGCAGACCGGAGAGCAGCGCCTGGTGGATCCGGTCGGCGTCCGGCTCGGCATCGGGGAGCGGCTCGTCGATCGTCACGCCGAGCTGCTTGGCGACCGTGCGGAGCTGGGTGTAGACGTCCTGCCACTCCCGTATCCGCAGGTAGTTCAGGAACTCGGTCTTGCACATCCGGCGGAACGCCGAGGAGGACAGCTCCTTCTGCTGCTCCCGGACGTACCTCCACATCGCGAGGTAGGAGAGGAAGTCGGAGGTCTCACTGTTGAAGCGGCGGTGCCGGTCGTCGGCGGCCTGGCGCTTCTCGGCGGGCCGCTCGCGCGGGTCCTGGATGGACAGCGCGGCGGCGATCACCATCACGTCGCGGACGCAGCCCAGGCGGTCGGCCTCCAGCACCATCCGGGCCATCCGCGGGTCGACCGGCAGCTGGGCGAGCTTGCGGCCGAGCGGGGTGAGCCGCTTCTTCGGGTCCTTCTCCTCCGGGTCGAGCGCGCCCAGCTCGTGGAGCAGGTGGACGCCGTCCCGGATGTTGCGGGAGTCCGGCGGGTCCAGGAACGGGAAGGCGGCGATGTCGCCGAGGCCCGCGGCGGTCATCTGGAGGATCACCGAGGCCAGGTTGGTGCGCAGGATCTCCGCGTCGGTGAACTCGGGGCGGGAGAGGAAGTCCTCCTCCGAGTACAGCCGGATGCAGATGCCGTCGCTGGTACGGCCGCAGCGGCCCTTGCGCTGGTTGGCGCTGGCCTGGCTGACCGCCTCGATCGGGAGGCGCTGGACCTTGGTGCGGTGGCTGTAGCGGGAGATCCGCGCCGTACCGGGGTCGATCACGTACTTGATGCCGGGGACGGTGAGCGAGGTCTCGGCGACGTTGGTGGCCAGGACGATCCGGCGGGAGTTCGAGCGCTGGAAGACCCGGTGCTGCTCGGCGGAGCTCAGCCGGGCGTAGAGCGGCAGGACCTCGGTGAACTTGAGTTTGAGCCGGTTCAGCGCGTCGGCGGTGTCGCGGATCTCCCGCTCGCCGGAGAGGAACACCAGGATGTCGCCCGGGCCCTCCGCCTGCAGCTCCTCCACCGCGTCGCAGATCGCCTGGATCTGGTCGCGGTCGCGATCGACGTCCTCGTCCTCGGTGGCGTCGTCGTCCAGCAGCGGCCGGTACCTGACCTCGACCGGATAGGTGCGGCCGGAGACCTCGACGATCGGGGCGTCGCCGAAGTGCTCGGCGAACCGCTCCGGGTCGATGGTGGCCGAGGTGATCACGACCTTGAGGTCGGGGCGCTTGGGCAGCAGCTGCTTCAGGTAGCCGAGCAGGAAGTCGATGTTGAGGCTGCGCTCGTGCGCCTCGTCGATGATCAGGGTGTCGTACTGGCGCAGCTCCCGGTCGGTCTGGATCTCGGCCAGCAGGATGCCGTCCGTCATCAGCTTCACCAGGGTGTCCTGGCCGACCTGGTCGGTGAAGCGCACCTTCCAGCCGACCGCCTCGCCCAGCGGCGTCGCCAACTCCTCCGCGACGCGCTCGGCGACCGTACGGGCCGCGATCCGGCGCGGCTGGGTGTGGCCGACCAGGCCCTTCACCCCGCGGCCCAGCTCCAGACAGATCTTCGGGATCTGGGTGGTCTTGCCGGAACCCGTCTCCCCCGCGACGATCACCACCTGGTGGTCGCGGATCGCCGCCAGGATCTCGTCCTTCTTCTGGCTGACCGGCAACTCCTGCGGATACCGGATCGCCGGCACGGCGGCACGGCGCTGCTCCACGCGCAGCTCCGCCGCGGCCACGTCCGCCGCCAGCTCGGCGGCGACCTTGGCGCGGGCCTCGGGGCTGCGGACGCGGCGGGTGCCGTCCAGCCGGCGGCCGATCCGCTGCTGGTCGCGCAGCATCAGATCGGGCAGCCTGGCGGCCAGCTCCCCGATGGTGGGCGCATCGGAGGGCTGGGCTACGGGAGAACTCACTGCGGGCATCCCTCTAGGTTGCAAGGAGGTACGGGCTGGGCGCACCTCGGTTTTCGAGCGCCTCCAGTGTCACAGGCCCGCAGCACGGACGGCCAACGGGGACGCGACGCGGATTTCGCGCACCGCCGGGAGCGGCTGCGGGGTCCGCACCGGGGACGGCGGGGGCGGTTTTCGGTCGGGGCCGGATTCGGGCGGTGTCGGGCCGGTGGGGCGGCCGCTAGGGTGCGTCGCATGGGTGGGGACTTCGACCGTCATGAGCGGCGGATGTGGGCGGGCAGTGCCGAGGCGTACGCGGGGACCTTCGGGTTGCTGTGCGCCGGGGCGGTGCCGGAGCTGGTGGCGGCGGCCGCGGTGCGGCCGGGGGCGCGGGTGCTGGACGTCGGCACCGGGCCCGGGACGGTGGCCGCCGAGGCCGGGCGGCGCGGGGCGCGGGTGGCGGCGGTGGACGCCGAGCCGGGGATGCTGGAGCTGGCGGCGGCCAACGCGCCGGAGGCGGAGCTGTACTGCGCGGCGCTGCCGACGCTGCCGTTCGCGGACGGCGCCTTCGACGCGGCGCTCGGCAACTTCGTGGTGAACCACGTCGAGGAGCCGGTGGCGGCGCTGGCCGAGCTGCGCCGGGTGGTCCGGCCCGGCGGGCGGACCGCGGTGACCGTCTGGGACACGGCGGTGGGCGCGCAGGCGATGGGCCTGTTCAGCCGGGCGATGGACGAGGCGGCGATCGAGCGGCCGGCCTTCCCCCGGCTGCCGGTGGACTACGAGCGGACCACCGAGGGCCTGGCCGGCCTGCTGGACGAGGCGGGCTGGTCGGAGGTGGAGTGTCGGAAGGTGTCCTGGACCCACCTGGTCGACCCGCAGGAGTGGTGGCGCGGCCCGGCCGAGGGGGTGGCCAACCTGGGGCTGGTGGTGCGCGGGCTGGAGCCGGAGGCGTACCTGGGGATGAAGGCGGCGTACGACCGGCTGGCGGCCGCCGAGGCGGGACCGGACGGCCTGCTGCGGGTGCCCGCGGTGGCGCTGCTGGCCACGGCGGTGCGGTAGCGGCGCCGGTACTCCCTGCCAACCGGGTGGTCGGATAACCTCATTGGTGCCGTGTCAGGCGGACCGGGTCGGTCCGGCGGCACCGGTTGGGTTCGAACCGTACGGGGGAGTGGGCCATGGGGCTGTGGGACGACGTCACCAATCTCGCCGGAGATGTGGTCAAGGTCGGTGAGGACCTGGTCATGGCACCGGCGCAGATCGCGCACTGGGCGCTGGGACAGATGTTCGGCGACGCGGACGGCGAGCTGGGCCGGATCGCGGGCGAGCTGGCCGAGTTGGGCAAGCAGGTGGACGGACTCGGCCAGGAGGTCGGCCGGACCCTCGGCGGACTGCACTGGCACGGTGCGGCGGCCGACGCGTTCACCTCGCACGCGCAGGGCCGGATGAAGGAGCTGAACGGCGTCGCCGACGAGCTCGCCGAGCTGAGCCAGGCCGTGAAGCGCCTGGCCGACGTGCTCTGAGCCCGAGCGGACCGGCGGGAACGCCGAACGCCGCGCGCCCTGGCGGGCACGCGGCGTTCCGGGGGGCCCTGTGGGGCCGCAGACGGGGCGTCAGTCCTTGAGCAGGAAGCCCTTGACCAGCTCGACGTACTCGGCGCCCTTCTCGAAGACCACCACGTGGCCGCTGTCCAGCTCCACGTAGGTGCTGCCCTGGACGGCCTCGGCCAGCTCGCGGTGCAGCTCGACCGGGACGGTGTGGTCCTTGCCGCAGCCGACGACCAGGGTCTCCGCCTCGATCTTCGGCAGCAGGTCGCGGATGTCGGTGCGCAGGTTGACCTCGATGTGGCGCAGCGCGCCCTCGCTGGGCTGGTTGCCCTTGACGATGGCCTCGACCTGCTCGGGGCCGATCATGGCGAGGAAGTCGCGGCTGAAGGCGGTCAGGGTGCCGAAGCGGCCGAAGGCCTCCGCGTCGCCCCGGGTGGCCTTCCAGGTGGTCATGTGGTTGCTGAGGTAGGCGTCGTCCGGACGGGTCCAGCCGGCGGTCAGCACCAGGCGGCGGACCAGGTCGGGGCGCAGGGCCGCGACGGTGGCCGACACCACGGCGCCGAGCGAGAAGCCGACCAGGTCGACCGGGCCGTCGCCGGCGTCCTCGATCACGCCGATGATCTGCGCGGCCAGCTGCTCGACGGTGAGCTCGCCGCCGTCGTCCGTGGTCTCGCCGCAGCCGGAGAAGTCGGGGAGGATCACGGTGCGGCTGTCGGTGAAGTTCTCGGCGAGGTGGCCCCAGGTGCCCTCGGCGCCGAAGCCGGTGCCGTGGACGAAGACCAGGCCCGGGCCGGTGCCGTTCACCCGGTAGTGCACGTTGGCGTTGCCGGCGGAGACGGTAGGCATGGTGGTTGTACTCCTTCGGGGTGTGGTGTCGTTGTCCATTCAAACCGGCGGCGGCGCCGATCGGTCGGCCACGACCGAGAGAGTGTCAGGTCGGGCCGCCACCGGTCCGGACGGACGGGTGGTGCGGGTCAGGAGCCGGCAACCAGCACCGGCTCCTCGGCCGGCGCCTCGGCGGCCGGCGACTGCTCGGGGCCGCGCTCGAAGTTGAGCGCGACCAGGATCAGCAGCACGATGCCGGCGGTGGCGACGAACACCGCGGTGCGCAGGCCGTCGGTGGTGGCGGTGCGCAGCGCCTCGCCGGTCAGGCCGGCGGTGCCGGAGTTGGCGATGGCGACCAGCACCGCGAGGCCGACCGCGCTGCCGACCTGCTGGCCGGTGGAGACGATGCCGGAGGCGATGCCCTGCTCGTACGGGTGGACGCCGGTGGAGGCGGCGGCGAACATCGTGGTGAAGATGACGCCCTGGCAGACGCTGAGCACCACCAGGCCGGGCAGCAGCGCGACGTAGCTGCCGTCCGGCGCCATGGCGAGGGCCATCGCGGCGGTGCCGATCGCGCCCAGCACGAAGCTGCCGATCAGGGTGGAGCGGATGCCGAAGCGGGTGGCGATCCGGCCGCCCAGCATCGAGCCGAGGAAGCCGCAGACCATCGGGATGAGGAAGGCGTTGCCGGTCTCCATCGCGCTGTAGCCGTGCACGGTCTGGAAGTAGACGGTGAGGAAGTACAGCAGGGTGCCGAAGGTCGCCATGAACAGGAACGTGGTGACCACGCCGGTGGACAGGTTGCGGTTGCCGAACAGCCGCAGCGGCATCAGCGGGTCGGCGCTGCGCGACTCGATCACCAGGAACGCGGCGACCAGGGCGAGGCCGGCCACGGCGGTGGTGAGGATCAGCGGCGAGGTCCAGCCGGAGGTGGGCGCCTGGACCAGGGTGAAGACCACCAGGGTGGCGCCTACGGTGGCGGTCAGCGCGCCGGGCAGGTCGAAGGTGCGGCCCTTCTCGCGGGCGCCGTCCGGGCTGATCAGGGAGAAGGCGAGCAGCGCGGCGCCGCCGGCCAGCGGGACGTTGACATAGAAGACCGCCTGCCAGCCGAAGGCCTCGGTGAGCACACCGCCGAGCAGCGAGCCGATGATCATGCCGGAGGCGCCGGCCGCGGCCCAGACCGACAGCGCGCGGTTGCGCTCGCGGCCCTCGGCGAAGCTGGTGACCACCAGCGCCAGGGTGGCCGGGAACAGGAAGGCACCGCCGAGGCCCTGCACCGCCCGGGCGCCGATCAGCAGGCCGGGACCGGAGGCCAGGCCGCCGACCAGCGAGGAGACCGCGTACAGCCCGAGGCCCAGGACGAACATCCGGCGGCGGCCGAACAGGTCGGAGGCGCGGCCGCCGAAGAGCAGGAAGCCGCCGAAGGCGACGGCGTAGGCGCTGACCACCCACTGCAGGTTCTGCGCGGAGAAGCCGAGGCCGCTGCCGATCTCGGGGAGCGCCACGTAGACGATGTTGTAGTCGATGGAGACGATCAGCTGGGCGAACGCCAGCAGGGCCAGGAGCAGGCCCGGGCGGCGCTGCCCGGACGCCTGGACGGCGCCGTCGGACGGGGACATGGTGTGCCTTTCTGTGGTGAGGGAGGGCCGGCTCAGAGATCGGTGCGCAGCACGGCCCGCTTGCCGTTCAACTCGCCCCGCTCCAGCCGGAGGTGGGTCTCGGCGGCGGCGCTCAGCGGCAGCCGCTCCAGCACCCGGGGGCGCAGCCGCCCGCCGAGCAGGGCCCGGTTGATCGCCCCGGCCGCCTCGGCGAGCTCGGCGGAGGTGGCGTGCGAGATGACGAACCCGCGGATCGAGCCGTCCTTCATGTAGAGCTGTCCGGCGGGCAGCACGGGGGTGGACCGCGCGCCGGCCAGCAGGACGATCCGGCCGCGCGGCGCGAGCAGCTCGACCGCGCCGGTCAGGTCGTTGGCGCCGGAGGTGTCCAGGTGGACGTCGACGCCGTCCGGGCAGGCCGCGCGCAGCCGGGCGGCGAGCTCGGGGTCGCGGTAGTCGAGCACCTCGGCGGCGCCCAGGCCCCGGCAGTACTCGGCGTCCTCGGCCCGGGCGGTGGCGACCACCCGTGCCCCGGCCCCGGCGGCGAGCACCACCAGGGCGCTGCCGACGTTCCCGGCGGCGCCGGCGACCAGCACCGTCTCGCCCGCGCGCAGCCGCCCGTGGGTGAACAGCGCCAGGTACGCGGTCGCGGCCGGGTGCACGGTGGCGACCGCCTCGTCCTCGTCCACCCCCGGGGGGAGGTGGTAGAGCCGGTCGGCGGACACCACGGCCTGCTCGGCCGCCGCACCCTGCCGGCCCTCGTGGCCGAGGCTGTTGCTCCACACCCGGTCGCCGACCGCGAACCCGGCGGCGCCGGGGCCGGCCGCCGCCACCGTGCCGACCAGGTCGCGGCCGACCACGAACGGGAACGCGACCGGCGTACGGAACACCCCGGAGCGGACGAAGGTGTCCACCGGGTTGACGGAGACCGCGGCGACATCGACCAGGACGTCGGTCGGGCCGGGGACGGGGGCGGGCAGGTCACCGTGGCGGATGTTCGCCGGGGGACCGAGCCGCTCGATGAAGGCTGCACGCATGAGCCCGATCCTGCGACAGCCCGGGGCGGCCGCGCCGAAATTACCGCATCGTTCGTCAACTCCCTTCTCCCGAACGGGAAGCCCGACGCGGAGCCGACTTGACGCAGTGCCGCGGGGATCCGGGCGGCCGGCGGCCGCGGCCGGTACTCCTATCCCCGTCGCCACCACATCTGTAAGGACGGATCCCATGGCCACCGATCAACTCGTCGTCCGGCCCGAGCCGGCGGCCGCGGCGCCGGAGCAGCCGGCTCGCTCGTTCACCAACAGACTCCCCTCGCTGACCGGCCTGCGCTTCCCGGCCGCGCTCGCGGTGTTCGCGTACCACGCCGCGCTGCCGATCCCCTCGCTCAGGCTGTTCGGCGACGACGCCACCGAGTTCCGCTTCGCCGACCTGGCCGGCCAGGCCGGCGGCCTCGGCGTCTCGTTCTTCTTCGTGCTCAGCGGCTTCGTGCTGACCTGGTCGGCCCGCGCCACCGACACCACCACCGGCTTCTGGCGCCGCCGCTTCGTCAAGATCTACCCGAACTACGTGGTCGCCTGGGTGCTGGCGATGGTCCTCTTCGCCAGCGCCTACACGCCGATGCGGACCGCGATCCTCAACCTGCTGATGCTGCAGGTCTGGATACCCGACTTCAACACCAACTTCAGCGTGGACCCGCCGAGCTGGTCGCTGGGCGCCGAGGCGATCTTCTACCTCGCCTTCCCGCTGCTGCACCGGGTGTTCCGCACCATCCGTCCGCAGAACATCAAGTACTGGCTGCTCGGCACGGTGGCCGGAATCGTCGCCACCCCGGCCGTCGCCTACGCGCTGCTCCCCGACTCCCCGGGCGTCCCCGGCGGCCTGCAGTCCTCGGTGGTCCAGTACTGGTTCACCTACGTGCTCCCGCCGGTCCGGATGATGGACTTCGCGCTCGGCATGCTGGTCGCCCACGCGGTGCGCAGCGGACGCTGGCGCAACATCGGGATGGTCTGGTCCTCGCTGCTGCTGGTCGCCGGCTACGTGGCCACGAACTACGTCCCCTACCTGTACGGCCAGCGCGTGGTCACCATCGTCCCGATCGTGCTGCTGATCGCCGCCGCGGCGATCGCCGACAACGAGGGCCGCTTCACGCTCTTCCGCAACCGGGCGATGACCTGGCTGGGCGAGGTCTCCTTCGCCTTCTACCTGCTGCACTTCGTCGTGCTGGCCTACCTGCGCAACCTGCTCGGCACCCGGATGTTCTCCACCGCCGAGGGCATCGGCCTGCTGGTCGGCGCCGCGCTGGCCACCCTGGCGCTCTCCTGGGCGCTCTACCGCCTGGTCGAGACGCCGATCGTCCGCCGGTTCTCCAAGCCGCGCCGCAAGCTCTCCGCCTGACCCGCCGTCGAGAAAGCGAGATTCCCCATGAGCAAGATCCTGGTCATCGGTGCGGGCGGTCAGGTCGGCGCCTCGGTCGTCGAGCAGCTGCTGGAGACCGGCGCCGAGGTCCGCGCCAGCGCCCGCAACCCCGAGAAGCTCTCCCTGCCCGCCTCGGTCGAGGTGGTCAAGGCCGACCTGCTGGAGCCGGAGAGCCTCAAGGAGGCGCTGAACGGCGTCTCCAAGGTCTTCCTCTACGCCGTGCCGCAGGGCATCGACGCCTTCCTGGAGGCGGCGAGGAGCACCGGTGTCGAGCACATCGTGCTGCTCTCCTCCCAGACCGTCGTCGACGCCTTCCCGGTGCAGAAGCCGATCACCGACATGCACCGCGCGGTCGAGGACGCCATCGTGGCCTCCGGCATCGCGTACACCTTCGTGCGGCCGCACAACTTCGCCACCAACATCCTGATGTGGGGCTGGCCGGAGTCGATCAGGACCGAGGGGAGGATCCGCTTCCCGTTCCCGGAGTCGCACAGCGACGCCATCCACGAGAAGGACATCGCCGCCGTCGCGGTGGCCGCGCTCACCCGGCCCGGCCACGAGAACCAGGCGTACTTCATCAGCGGCCCCGAGTCGATCACCCAGCGCCGCCAGCTGGAGGTCCTCTCCGAGGTGCTCGGCCGCCCGCTGGAGTACGTCGAGCTGACCGAGGCCGAGGCCCGCGAGGCGCTCTCCCCGATCGTCCCGATCTGGGTCATGGACGCCGTGGTCGGCTACTGGGCCGGCTCCGACGGCGTCCCCAGCCACCTCACCGACAACGTCGAGAAGATCACCGGCAAGCCGGCCCGCACCTTCGCCGAGTGGGCGAAGGACCACGCGCAGGACTTCACCGCCTGACCCCGGCCGGGGAGCACGAGGCTCCCGCGGACGGCGGCGGACCCCCGGGTCCGCCCCGCCCGCGGGAGCCTCGCGGCGTTCCGGGGGCCGATCGGGGGTGGTGGCCCCACCACACCGGCGGTGGGCTCCGGTCGGGGATCCGCGCCGGTGGCGGGATGGGGGAGGTGGTGCGGCCACCATCGGCGGGCCGAGACGGGTGAGCTGCGCACCTTAGCGGGAGAGGGCCCGATTCCTAGGTTGGAGAGGCGGCGCGCACCAGGCAACCATCCATCCGAGGGGTCCCCATGAGCGGTCTCGCCCTGTCCTCCCAGTCCCACTCGCACGCGGCCTCGTACTCGCACACGCACTCCCACGAGGTCATGCTCGCGGAGCTCGGCTCCGTCCTGTTCGCCTCCCTGCCCCGGAGCGACCAGCGGCTCAAGGGCGCGCAGTACCTGCGCGGCCTGCTCGGGGCACAGGGACGCAAGTCCATCCGGAACATCGCCACCGTGGTCGGCGGCCTGGCCGCCGAGCAGAGCCTGCACCACTTCATCACCAGCTCGACCTGGGACTGGAGCCCGGTCCGCCAGGCCCTGGCCCAGCACCTCGCCAGAATCGCGCCGCCGCAGGCGTACGTGCTGCGCCCGATGGTCATCCCCAAGGCCGGCGACCACTCGGTCGGCGTCGACAGGCGCTTCATCCCGGCGCTCGGCCAGGTGCTCAACGCCCAGCAGGCGGTCGGCGTCTGGGCCGCGTCCGAGGGTCTCACCAGCCCGATCAACTGGCGGCTGCACCTGCCGCAGGCCTGGCTGGAGAACGAGCCGCGCCGCAACCAGGCACTGATCCCGGACGAGGTGGACGCGGAGACGCTCGCCGACTGCGCCCTGGAGGCCGTGCTCGGCCTGCCCGCCCGGTGGGGCCTGCCCACCCGTCCGGTGGTGCTGGACGCCCGGGACGCCGACGCGCCGCGCACCGTGCGCCGGCTGCGCGCCGAGCGGGTGCCGATGCTGGCGCGGATCAACGGCTCCTTCCCGCTGCTGCCCGCGGGCACCACCGTGCCCGGCCGCCCGGCCGAGCCGACCCCCGCCTTCCAGCTGATCGGGGCCGCCCGCGACCAGCGCCGCCCGGTGGTGTGGTCCGGCCACACCGGCGGGGTGCGCACCGCGCTGGTCGCTCCGGTGCGGGTCCGGGTGCCCGGTTCCCGGACGGCCACCGGGTCGCGCGGCGAGGAGCTGCTGCTGCTCGGCGTGGGCGTGCCCGGCCGGCGCTGGCCCACCGAGCTGTGGCTGACCGACCTGGTGGACATGCAGCTCACCGGCCTGCTGCGGCTCAGCCGGCTGGTCGGTCGGGTGGACCGGGACTTCGACCGGATCTCCGAGCAGGTGGGTGTCCGGGACTTCGCCGGGCGCTCGTTCGGCGGGTGGCACCGCCACATCACGCTGGCCTCGGCCGCGCACGCGGTGGCCGCCCTCACCCGTGACGTGCACGACGGGAGGATGAGCCACGCCTCCTGACCGCGGCTCAGGCCTCCTGGCCGGCGGTGTCCTCGCCGCCCGGCCGGTCCAGCAGCAGCTGCTGCACCTGGGAGAGCCGCATGGCCAGCTGGATCTCGAAGGACCGCTCGGGCTTCTGCCACTCCGGGCCGAGCAGCTCGCTGATCCGCTCCAGCCGCCGGGCCACCGTGTTGGTGTGCACGTGCAGCTTCTGGGCGGCGTAGGTGGGGCTGTTGCCGGTCTCGAAGTAGGCGGTCAGCGTACGGGCCAGCTCGGTGAACCGCTGCTGGTCGTAGTCGAGCACCGGGCCGATGGTGGAGTCGATGAACCCCGCGACGTCGTGGTTGTCGGAGAGCAGCACGCCGATGAAGCCCAGCTCGCGGGCGGAGGCGGCGCGGCCCACGGCCCCGAGCGAGGTCATCGCGTCCAGGCAGCGCAGCGCCTCCTGGTAGGCGTGGAACACCGACACCGGATCGGCGGCGGGCCCGGCCGCGCTGACCGTGACGGGGCCGCCGAGCAGCGGGGTGAGCTCCTCGGAGACCGCGCGGGCCGCGGCGCCGGGGTCGCTCCCGGGCAGCAGCAGGACGGCCCGGCCGTTGTCCACCCGCTTGAGCCCGCTCAGCCGGTGGGCGTACAGCGAGGCCCAGGTGGCGGCCTTGCCCTGGGAGTCGCCCTCGGGACGGGCGATCACGACGACATGGGGGTGGGAGAGATCGATGCCGATCCGGCGGGCGCGCTGGGCCAGTTGCTGCGGCGGCCGCTGCGGGGTGGCCAGCAGTTCGTCCAGCAGTTCGTCGCGGACGTGGCCGAGCGCGGTGGCGGCCCGGCTGTTGTCCAGCAGCAGCGGGACCGCCACCACCTGGGCGATCAGTCGGGCGAACTGCTCGGCGTGGTCGGCGTGTTCGGCGGACGGGCGGATCAGCAGGGTGCCCAGGTGGGCGGAGCCGGCCCGGACCGGGGCGGCCCACAGCCCGTCGGCCAGCGGGACCGCTCGGCGGGTGGCGTGCGCGTCCATCGCGGCGGCCACCACTCCGGCCTCGTCCAGCTCGGGCAGGTCGCCGGCCGAGGTCACCACGGT
Organism: Kitasatospora cinereorecta; assembly: GCF_024172095.1. Classification (GTDB taxonomy): domain Bacteria; phylum Actinomycetota; class Actinomycetes; order Streptomycetales; family Streptomycetaceae; genus Kitasatospora; species Kitasatospora cinereorecta. The sequence goes on from NZ_JAMZDX010000006.1 coordinate 721,126, forward strand.
GCCGTCCGAGGCGTGCACCCGCAGGCCCAGGTCGAGCCGGCGGCCGGCCTCGCGGACCAGTGCGTGCGGGTCGGCGCCGGAGAGCGCGAGGTCCAGCAGTTCCACGTGGACCTCGCTGAGTTCGCGGACCTCCTGGAGGCCGGCCTCGGCGCGGGAGCTGTGCAGTTCGAGCTTGGAGACGGTGGCGGTGGACTGGTCCAGCAGCCGCGCCTTCTCGATGGCCACGCCCGCCAGGTCGCCGAGCGAGCTCATCAGCGCGATCTCGTCGGTGGTGAAGTAGCGGACGTTGCGGTCGGCCACGTACAGCACGCCGAACGGGCGGGTGCGGTGGCTGAGCGGCACGCCCATGATGGCGTGCAGGCCCTCGGCCGACACCACGTCGTCGATCACCGGGCTGTGCTGGATCCGCTCGTCGGCCAGGTAGTCCGGGGTCCAGAACGGGGCGGGGTTGGCCAGCACGCTGGAGCCGAGGCCGGAGCCGTCCGGCAGCCGCAGTCCGACGCTGAGGGTGGAGGTGTGCCCGTCGGAGGTGCGGACGTAGACGTAGCCGTGTTCGTCGTCGGGGAAGCTAATGTATGACATGTCCACGCCGAGAAGCAGGCGTGCCCGGCGAGTGATGACCTTGAGGAGGGAGTCGAGGTCGTACGGCATGGCCAGGTCGCGCGCGGTGTCCACCAGCGCGGACAGGCCGGCCTCGCGCTGCTGGCGGCGCTTGGACTGGGAGCGGATCGACAGGCTCAGCTGCTTCAGGCGGCCGAGCAGTTCGAGCTCCTCGTCGGCCGCGCAGGCGCGCCGGGCCTCCTCGATGAGGTCCTCGAACTGGGCGAGCGGTGCCTCGCTGGCCAGCAGTTCAAGGACGCTGAACGCGACCGAATCGGCCAGCCGACCGTTCACCTTTGGGTTCCCCTCCCCCGACACCCCCCAGCGCCATCGAGTCGCCAAGACTACGTGACTGCCTGCGACCGGACGGTATGCGCCTGCGTATGCCCTCGTCAAGCTTTGGTCAAGTGATGTGGTCGGGCCACCGGTGCCCGGGCCACCCATGACGGTCGCACGGTGTGTTGCCGGATCACCTTCCGGTGTACGGCGGGCTTGAGTGACGCTTGTGGCCTAACGGAACGTCAGTGCGGCAGTCAGCCAGTGAAGCTGCGAGGGGGCCCCAACATGCAGGACGTGATGGACTACAGGCGTTCGCTCGAGCGCAGCCGGCTTTCCCGGATGCGCCGGGACGGGGCGTCCGTGTTCACCATGCAGGGCCGGGAGTGGGACCTGCTGCCCGGCGTCTTCGCGCCGAGCGACTCCCCCTCCACCCAGATCGCCCTGGACCTGCTGGGCCTGGCCGGCCCGGCCGTCACCGCCCGCGGTTCGGTGCTGGAGATCGGCTGCGGCACCGGCCTGATCGCGGTCACCAGCGCGCTGGCCGGCTGCGAGCGGGTGGTCGCCTCCGACATCAACCCGGTCGCCGCCGAGAACGCCGAGCTCAACGCCGAACGGCACGACGTCGCGCACAAGGTCCGCACCGTGCACAGCGACCTGTTCGACGCGCTGGAGCCCGGCGAGCGTTTCGACACCATCTTCTGGAGTTCCAACTACGTGATGGCGCCGGCGGACTACGACTACGAGCACCCGCACGAGCGGGCGTACGTGGACGCCGGCTACACCGCCCACCGCCGCTTCCTCGCGGAGGCGCCGGAGTGGCTCACCCCGGGCGGATCGGTGCTGCTGCACTTCTCCAGCCGCGGTGACCTGGTCAGCCTGCTCCGGATCGCCGGGGAGGTCGGCCGGGCGCTGCGGATGCTGCGGGTGCTGCCGGTCCAGGAGGGCGAGCACGAGGTCCAGCACATGTTGATAGAGGTCGCCCCGCGCCACCGGCAGCCGTTCGTGCCCGGGCAGCGCACCCGCGAGGTGCCGCGACAGGGCCGCCGGGGCTGAGGCGAGGAGAGACGATGCGCACGCTACTGGTCGACAACTACGACTCGTTCACCTACAACCTGTTCCACTACCTGGCCGAGGTCAACGGCCGGGAGCCCGAGGTGGTCGTCAACGACGACCCCGCCTGGCAGTACACCCGGCTCGACGAGTTCGACAACGTGGTGATCTCGCCCGGACCCGGCAACCCGGAACGACCCGCCGACTTCGGCATCTGCCGGGAGATCCTGCAGCGCGGCCACCTGCCCACGCTCGGGGTGTGCCTGGGCCACCAGGGCCTGGCGGCGCTGCACGGCGGCCGGGTCTCCCGCGCCCCCGAGCCGTACCACGGCCGGGTCTGCTCGGTGGTGCACGACGGCACCGAGCTGTTCGCCGGACTGCCCTCGCCGTTCGAGGTGGTGCGCTACCACTCGCTCGCGGTCGACCGGCTCTCGCCCGACCTGGTCGCCACCGCGTGGACCGAGGACGGCGTGCTGATGGGCCTGCGCCACCGCGAACGGCCGCAGTGGGGCGTGCAGTTCCACCCGGAGTCGATCTCCGGCCAGTACGGCCACCGGCTGCTGGCCAACTTCCGCGACCTCACCGAGGAGCACGCCCGCCGCACCGGCCGCCGGCTCCGCCCGGCCCGCCCGGTGCTGCCGGTCCCGGACCTGCGGTTCGCGCCGCAGCGGCAACTGAAGCTGCTGGTCGAGGAACTGCCCACCCGCTGGGAGGACGAGGTCGCCTACGACCGGCTCTTCCGCGGCGGACCGCACGCGTACTGGCTGGACAGCAGCCGGCCGGACGCCGACCGGGGCCGCTTCTCGATCATGGGCGACGCCTCCGGCCCGCTCGGCCGGGTCGCCACCGCCGACGCCTGGAACTCCACCGTGCTGGTCCGCGACGCCTCCGGCGCCGAGGTGGTCTCCGGCACCTTCCTCGACTGGCTCGACCAGGACCTGCGGCAGACCGCCGTGGACACGCCCGAGCTGCCCTTCGACTTCGCCCTCGGCTGGGTCGGCTACCTGGGCTACGAACTCAAGGCCGAGTGCGGCGGCGACCGCACCCACCGCTCCGACCTGCCCGACGCCGCCATGGTGTTCAGCGGCCGGGCGCTGGTGCTCGACCACGCCACCGACACCACCTACCTGCTGGCGCTGGCCGAGGAGGGTGACGAGGACGGGGCGCGGGCCTGGCTGGCCGACGCCGCCGAGCGGCTCGCCCGGGCCGTGCGCAGCGGACTGCGGCTCACCGCCCAGCCGATGCCGCTCGGCCGGATCGAGGCCCGCCACGACCGGCAGGAGTACCTCGACCTGATCGCCCGCTGCCAGGAGGAGATCGCGGCCGGCGAGACCTACGAGGTCTGCCTGACCAACATGCTCCGGGTGGACGGGGAGATGGACCCCTGGGAGGGCTACCGCTACCTGCGCCGGGTCAATCCCGCGCCGTTCGCCGCACTGCTCCAGTTCGGCGGGGTCTCGGTGCTCAGCAGCTCCCCGGAGCGCTTCCTCAAGGTGGACCGCTCCCGCCGGGCCGAGTCCCGCCCGATCAAGGGCAGCCGGCCGCGCGGCGCCACCCACCGCGAGGACCGGGCGCTCGCCGAGGACCTGCTCACCAACGAGAAGGACCGGGCCGAGAACCTGATGATCGTCGACCTGGTCCGCAACGACCTGGGACGGGTCGCCGAGGTCGGCAGTGTGGAGGCCGACGACGTCTTCCGGGTCGAGACCTTCGCCAAGGCCCACCAGTTGGTCTCCACCGTGCGGGCCACCCTGCGCGCCGACCACACCTCGGTGGACTGCGTCCGGGCCGCCTTCCCGCCCGGCTCGATGACCGGCGCGCCCAAGCGCCGCACCATGCAGATCATCGACCGGCTGGAGCAGGGGCCGCGCGGCGTCTACTCGGGCGCGATCGGCTGGTTCTCCCCGAACGGGGCATGCGACCTCAGTGTGGTGATCCGCACCGCGGTGGTCACCAAGGGCCGGATCCGCTACGGGGTCGGCGGCGCGGTGATCGCGCTGTCGGACGCCGAGGCGGAGTACCAGGAGACCGTGATGAAGGCGGCGCCGGTGATCGCGCTGACCGGCGGGGAGTTCCCGGTCGGGCGGGCGAGGACGGATGGGGCGCGCCGGACCGCGGCAGCGGCGGGCGCCGTACCCGAGGGTGCCGCCCGGCAGACGGAAGCGGTCCGCACGGAACCGGTCCGCACGGGCCCGGTCCGGCAGGCGGAGCCGGTCAGGATCCCGGTCGGGTGACCGCGAGGGCGTGCATGCGCGCGCCCACCGCGGTGTGCAGACCGAGCCAGGAGTCGATCAGCCCGGTGACGGTGTCGGCCTCCAGCCGGCGCTCCACCGCGTCGTACGAGATGCCCAGGCGGCCCAGCGAGTCGAGGACGGTCTGGGCCGTCTCGTGCTGCCCCATCAGGGTGTCGCCGCGCAGCTCCAGTCGGTCCGCCGCCTCGTCCAGGACCGGACGGGTCATCGCGTGCACGGTGCCCCAGGAGACCAGGCCCTCGACGTAGCGGGCCCGGGCGGCGGCCGGATCGGCCAGCGCGGAGGCGGACCACAGCAGGCGCTGCGGACGGGCTCCGGAGGCGCGCAGGGCCCGCCAGCGGGCCGAGCCGAGCCGCTCCTCGTACGCCCGGTACATCAGCCGGGCGACGGCGAGTCCGGCCCGGCCGCGCAGGGTGCCGGCGTCCGGGCCGCCGATCTCGGCGAGCCGGCCGTCCACCTCGCGGTCGAGGCGGCCCACCGGCAGGGAGGCCACCGAGGCGATCGCGGAGAGCTGGCGGCCGTCCGCCAGGGCCTTCTCCAGGCCGTCGAAGTAGGCGTCCACCACCTCCCCGTAGCGGCGCACCGAGTACACCCCGGTGACGTGCACGCCGATGCCGGCGGCCACGCAGCCGCGCAGCGCCTCCAGGCCCTCCAGGGTCGCCGGGATCTTCACCAGCATGTTGGGCCGGGCGACCGCGCGGGCCAGCTCGGTGGCCTCGGCGGTGGTCGCGGCGGCGTCGTGCGCCATCCGCGGGTCCATGTCCATCGACACCAGGCCGTCGTAGCCGTGGGTGTCGGTGAACACCGGGAGCATCACGTCGCAGGCCTGGCGCAGGTCGTGGACCGAGGCGGCCCACACCGCGCCCTCCACCGAGACCCGGTGGTCGGCCAGTCGGGCCAGCTGCTCCAGGTACACCGGGTCGCGGTGCAGCCGGGCGGCCAGCTGTTCGGGGTTGGACGTGGCACCGCGCAGGCCGGTCTCGGCGACCAGCCGGGACAGCTCGCCCGAACTGGTCAGGTCGCGATGGATCCCGTCCAGCCAGGGGGAGACGCCTTCGGCGACCAGCGGCCGCAGATCTCGGCGATTCACCGGTGCGACGGGGGTTTCCTTCACGGTGGGATCACTGCTCCTCGGCTCTGCATCAGCACGTGGACAGGGTGCTGGGAGCACGAGGATATGGAGCCATTCGTGCCCGGAAAACCCGCCTCGGTACTCCATGTCAGGTCGGACCCGAATCGTGTACCTGATGAAGTATTCGATGGAGTCCCGGTCACCTGACGAAGTGCCGATCCAGCCGTTGGCCGGCTCTCCCCGCGCTGCCGAGGATCTGCTGAACGAGCAGCCACCCGTAGGAGTTCATGGCCATGACCAAGATAGCCGTCATCTATTACTCGTCGACCGGAAATGTCGCGCGGCTCGCCGAGGCCGCGGCTGCGGCCGCCGAGAAGGCCGGCGCCGAGGTGCGGCTGCGCCGGATCGCCGATCCGGCGCAGGAGACCGTGGTGCCCGGTACCGAGGCGGCGGTCGCGGCCCTGCGCGAGCACAACGCCACCGTTCCCGAGGTGGAGTTGGACGACCTCGCCTGGGCGGACGGCATCCTGGTCGGCTCGCCGGTGCGCTTCGGCCTGCCGGCCGCCGCGGTCTCCCGGTTCATCGACACCACCGCCCCGCTGTCGATCCCGGGCCACCTGGCGAACAAGGCGGTCTCCGCGTTCACCTCGGGGTCCGCCCCGCACGGGGGCCACGAGACCACCATCCTCGCGCTGCACAACGCCTTCTGCCACTGGGGCTCGCTCATCCTCGGCAACGGCTCCACCGATCCGGTCCTGTTCAAGCCCAACAACGGTAACCCGTACGGCAGTAGCGCGGTCTCGCGGAACCGTCCCGGCAACGTGCACGAGGAGAACCTGGCGGCCGTGGAGTTCCAGGCCCGCCGCGTGGTCCAGGTGGCCTCCGTCGTCCGGAACCTGAACACCGCCTGAGTCCGGCCCTCCCGGGCCGCGCACCTCACCCATGGAGACATCAGTGGACAACGCCCTGCTCGACCTCCGGCTCCCGGACGACGTCCGGCGGTCGGAGAAGGAGATGGTCGAGGCGCGGCCTGCGCTGCAGCAGCCCGACTGGCCCGACCGGTTCGAACTCCAGTCCGTACGAGATGAGTTGGCCGTCCGCCCGGCGCTGGTCAACGGGCACGACGTACGGCGGCTGCGCTCGCTGCTCGCGCAGGTCGCCGACGGCGAGGCGCACGTGGTCCAGGCCGGCGACTGCGCCGAGGACCCGGCCGAGTGCTCCGGTGGCTACGTCGCCCGCAAGGCCGGCCTGCTGGACGCGCTGGCCGGCGTCCTGAAGATCACCACCCACCGCCCGGTGGTCCGGATCGGCCGGATGGCCGGCCAGTTCGGCAAGCCCCGCTCCAGCGCCACCGAGACCTGCAACGGCGTCGAACTCCCGGTCTACCGCGGCCACATGGTCAACAGCCCGGAACCCGACCCGCAGGGCCGCATCCCCGACCCGCGCCGCCTGCTGGCCGGCTACGAGGCCGCCCGCGAGGCGTACGTCCACCTCGGCTGGGTCGAGCCCGGCAGACGCTCCCCGAGCTGCCCGCCGGTGTGGACCAGCCACGAGGCGCTGCTGCTGGACTACGAGCTGCCGATGCTGCGCCGCGACGAGGAGGGCCAACTGCTGCTCACCTCCACGCACTTCCCGTGGATCGGCGAGCGCACCCGGCAGCTCGACGGCGCCCATGTCGCCCTCCTCGCCAAGGTGGTCAACCCGATCGCCTGCAAGGTCGGCCCCACCATGACCCCGGACGAGCTGACCCGCCTGTGCGAGCTGCTCGACCCCGACCGTGAGCCCGGACGGCTCACCCTGATCGCCCGGATGGGCGCGCAGCACGCCGCCGAGCGGCTGCCCGCCCTGGTCCAGGCCGCCCGCGCGGCCGGCCACCCGGTCATCTGGCTCACCGACCCGATGCACGGCAACACCGTCACCGGCCCGGACGGGCTGAAGACCCGGCTGGTGGAGACCGTCGTCCGCGAGGTCGAGGACTTCCAGCGCGCCGTCCGCGCGGCCGGCGGCACCGCCGGCGGCCTCCACCTGGAGACCACGCCGGACGACGTCACCGAGTGCGCCCACGACGCCGCGGGCCTGCCCGGGATCGGCGACAAGTACACGAGCTTCTGCGACCCACGGCTCAACCCGGCCCAGGCCATCTCCGTGGTCTCGGCCTGGCGCGGCTGACCTCGGGTCGCGGGGATCCCCAACCCACTGCCGCCGGCCCGGGATCCGGGCCGGCACCCAGGGAGGTCCGAACACATGGAGAACAAGGTGGCCCTGGTCACCGGGGCGGCCGGAGGTATCGGCGCCGCGGTGGTCCGGGCGCTGGGCGAGCGCGGCGCCTCGGTGGCGGCCGTCGACCGGGACGCCGACCGCCTCGACGAGGTGGTCGGCAAGCTGGTCGCGGACGGCCTGAAGGCCGAGGCGTTCCCCGCCGACGTGACCGACAGCGGCTCGGTCAACGCGATGGTCGAGGCGGTGGAGCGGCGCCTCGGCCCGCTCGACTACCTGGTCAACGCGGCCGGCGTGCTGCGCCTCGGCGAGGTCCGCGACTTCACCGACGAGGACTGGCACACGACCTTCTCGGTCAACGTCGACGGCGTCTTCCACGTCTCGCGCGCCGTGGTCAACCGGATGGTGCCGCGCGAGTCCGGCGCCATCGTCACGGTGGCGTCCAACGCCGCCGTCACCCCGCGCACCGAGATGGCCGCGTACGCCGCCTCCAAGGCGGCCGCGACGCTCTTCACCAAGAGCCTCGGCCTGGAGGTCGCGCAGTACGGCATCCGCTGCAACCTGGTGGCGCCCGGCTCGACCGACACCGCGATGCTCAGCTCGATGTGGCACGACGACAGCGGTCGCCGCGGCACCATCGAGGGCCGCCCGGCCGCGTACCGGGTCGGCATCCCGCTGGGCAAGCTCGCCGCGCCCGCCGACGTCGCCAACGCCGTCGTCTTCCTGCTCTCGGACGACGCCGGCCACATCACCCTGCACGACCTCACCGTGGACGGAGGTGCCGGACTCGGTGCCTAGTGCCGCGTCGGGCAGTCGTCGCCCCCTGTTGCGACCAGGGCTGCCCGACGCGGCACCGGCCGCGTCCTCACCCAGCCGAACCAGGAGAAACCCCCATGACAGGCATACCCGCCATCGCCCCCTACCCGATGCCCACCGCGGGCGACCTGCCCGCCAACACCGCCCTGTGGACGGTCGACCCGGCCCGCGCCGTGCTGCTCGTCCACGACATGCAGCGCTACTTCCTCAAGCCGTTCGGCGAGGAGACCGAGCTGCTCGCCAACGCCGTGCTGCTGCGCGACTGGGCCGTGGCCCACGGCGTCCCGGTCGCGTACACCGCGCAGCCCGGTGGGATGACCACCGAGCAGCGCGGACTGCTGATGGACTTCTGGGGCCCCGGCATGAAGGTCGACCCGGCGGACCGGGAGATCGTCGACCGGCTCGCCCCCGGACCGGAGGACTGGCTGGTCACCAAGTGGCGCTACAGCGCGTTCTTCAACAACGACTTCCTGGACCGGATGCGCGCCGCCGGCCGCGACCAGCTGGTCGTCTGCGGGGTGTACGCGCACGTCGGCGTGCTGATGACCGCGGTCGAGGCGTTCACCAACGACATCGAGACCTTCCTGGTCGCCGACGCCGTCGCCGACTTCACCGAGGACCACCACTGGATGGCCCTGGAGTACGCGGCCCAGCGCTGCGCCGTGGTGCTGACCGCCAAGGAGGTGGCGGCATGACGCTGCTCGACGCCGTCCTCGCCGAGCGGCCGCCGGCGTTCGCGCTGCTCCACCGGCCGGAGGCCACCGGCCCCGGCCTGGTGGAGGTGCTGCTCGGCGAGGTCTCCACCCCGGCCACCCTGGCCGGCATCCCGCTGCCCTCGGACGGCACCCCGGCCGGCGGCCCCCGCCACGAGGTGTTCGCGCTGGTCCCGTACCGGCAGATCGCCGAGCGCGGCTTCGAGGCGCCGGACGACGGCGCCCCGCTGATCGCGCTCACCGTCACCGGCCAGGAGGTGCTGCCGCTGGCCGAGGTGTCCGCGCGGATCCCCGACGTGGACATCCACCTCACCGGCGGGCACTTCGACGTGGACGACGAGGCGTACGCCGAGACCGTCCGCCGGGTGATCGCCGAGGAGATCGGCGAGGGCGCCGGGGCGAACTTCGTCGTCAAGCGCTCCTTCACCGTCGACATCACCGGCTACACCCCGGCCGCCGCGCTGGCCCTGTTCCGCCGCCTGCTCCAGCGCGAGCAGGGCGCGTACTGGACCTTCGTGGTGCACACCGGGGAGCGGACCTTCGTCGGCGCCACCCCCGAGCGGCACATCAGCGTGCACGGCGGCACCGCGGTGATGAACCCGATCAGCGGCACCTACCGCTACCCGGCCGCCGGGCCCTCGCTGCCCGAGGTGATGGACTTCCTCGCCGACCGCAAGGAGGCCGACGAGCTCTACATGGTGGTCGACGAGGAACTGAAGATGATGGCCCGGATCTGCGAGACGGGCGGCCGCGTGGTCGGCCCGTACCTCAAGGAGATGGCCCGCCTCGCGCACACCGAGTACTTCATCGAGGGCCGCACCGCCCGCGACCCGCGGGAGATCCTGCGGGAGACCATGTTCGCCCCAACCGTCACCGGCAGCCCGCTGGAGTCGGCCGCCCGGGTGATCCGCAAGTACGAGCCGGACGGCCGCGGTTACTACAGCGGCGTGGCGGCGCTGATCGGCCGGGACGCGGCCGGCGGACGCTCGCTGGACTCGGCGATCCTGATCCGCACCGCCGACATCGACGCCGCCGGCAAGGTCCGGATCGGCGTCGGTGCCACCCTGGTCCGCCACTCCGACCCGCTCTCCGAGGTGGCCGAGACCCGGGCCAAGGCGGCCGGCCTGATCGCCGCCCTGGAGTCCGGCGACCGGACCCGGTTCGGCGCCCACCCGAGCGTGCGCGCCGCCCTCGAGGAGCGCAACCGCTCGATCGCCGGCTTCTGGCTCGCCCAGGACGCCGAACGCGAGCGTCCGCGCCACGAGTTGGCCGGCCGCCGGGTCCTGGTGGTGGACGCCGAGGACACCTTCACCTCGATGATCGACCACCAGCTGCGCTCGCTCGGCCTGCACGTCACCGTCCGCCGCTTCGACGAGCCGTACGACCTCGACGGCCACGACCTGGTGGTGATGGGCCCCGGCCCCGGCGACCCGCGCGAGGCCGGCCACCCGAAGATCGCCCACCTGCGCGGCGCGGTACGGCGCCTGCTGGACGAGCGCCGCCCGTTCCTCGCGGTCTGCCTCAGCCACCAGGTGCTCTCGCTGGCGCTCGGACTCGACCTGCGCCGCCGCGAGGTGCCCAACCAGGGCGTGCAGAAGCCGATCGACCTGTTCGGCCGGCCCGAGCGGGTCGGCTTCTACAACACCTTCGCCGCCAACAGCCCCGCCGACGAGTTCGACGCCCCCGGCGTCGGGCCGGTCACGGTCAGCCGGGACGCGGCCACCGGGGAGGTGCACGCCCTGCGCGGGCCGCACTTCGCCTCCATGCAGTTCCACGCCGAATCGGTGCTCACCCAGGACGGCGTACGCATCACCGGCGACCTGATCGCCCAGGTGCTCGGCGCCGTCGCGGCGGCGGCCCGATGAGGGCGGTCGTCGCCTGGTGGGACCTGGACGGCTCGGCGCAGACCGTCGACTCGCTGCGGGAGTTCCTGCGCGAGGAGGCGGTCGAGCGCTGGGCCGGCTACCCCGGCCTCCTGCTGAAGGTGTGGATCGCCGACCGCGAGCGCAACCGCTGGGGCGCCTTCCAGCTCTGGGAGTCCGCCGAGGCGGCCCGTCAGCCGCTCTCCACCCGGGCCGCCGAACTGATCGGCCGCCTGCCCGACGAACGGCTCTCGTTCGAGGTCGAGGCCACCACCGAGGGCGTACACCAACTGCCCACCCTGGCCCGGCTCGGGCTGGCATTTCCGACTACCTGACAAGGTGCGCCCGAGGGCTTTGCCCGGCCGAATACCGGAGCGGGACCATCGAAGGGCGGAGGAATTCGAAAGAGCGAGGGGAAAAGGATGATCACGACGGGAATTCCCGGCAACGTCCGGGCCGATTCCGCCATCGGCATCGTGGGAACCGGCTCGTACCTTCCGGCCCATGTGGTGACCAATTCCGAGGTCGGCGAGCCGGCCGGAGTCACCGGCGAATGGATTCACGCGAAGACCGGAATTCTGAACCGCCGCCGGGCCAAGCCCGACGAGGCCACCAGCGACCTCGCGGTCATCGCCGCCCGGGCCGCCCTGGAGGACGCCGGAATCCGGCCCTCGGACGTCTCGCTGGTCGTGGTCGCCACCTCCACCCCCGACTCGCCGCAGCCCCCCACCGCCTGTGTGGTCGCCGACGAACTCGGCTGCGCCCCCGGCACCGCCGCATTCGACGTCAACGCGGTCTGCAGCGGCTTCGTCTTCGCCCTCACCACCGCCGAGCGGATCCTGCGCGACTCGGACTCCCGCTACGCCCTGGTGATCGGCGCCGACATCTACTCCCGGATCCTCAACCCGGCCGACCGCAAGACCGCCATCCTGTTCGGCGACGGCGCCGGCGCCGTGGTGCTCGGCCTCGCGCCGGGCCCCGGCCGCGGCCTGATCGCCGGCCGGCTGGCGAGCTTCGGCGCCGACCGCGACCTGATCGAGGTCCCGGCCGGCGGCAGCCGCCTCCCGGCCACCGTGGAGACGGTCCAGGAGGGCCTGCACTTCTTCCGGATGAACGGCCGCGGCGTCCGGGACTTCGTCAACGACAACGTCCCGCCCGCCGTCCACGCCTTCCTCGCCGACGCCGGACACACCCCCGCCGACGTCGCCCGCTTCGTGCCGCACCAGGCCAACGGACGGATGCTCGAGGACCTCGCCGACCGCCTCGGCATCCCCTTCGGGCACACCGCCACCAGCTTCCAGGAGTACGGCAACACCGGCTCCGCCTCGATCGCGATCACCCTCGACCTGGCCGCCCGCGCCGGCGACCTCGCCCCCGGCGACCTGGTGCTGCTGGCCGGCTTCGGCGGCGGCATGGCCATGGGCCTCGCGCTGCTGCGCTGGTGACCCCGGGGCCCCGACCCCACCCCTTCAAGACTTCCCGACAGTTCGCCCGACAAGGAGACAGCGGTGCTGGACGACACCCTGGTGGACGAGTACCTCGCGCGGATCGGCGCCCGGCGCCCCGAGCGGGCCGACCTGGACGCCCTGCGGCACCTGCAGGAGCGCCACGTGCTCGCCGTCCCGTTCGAGAACCTCGGCTACCACCTCGACGAGCCGATCCACATGGACGAGCAGGTCCTCGACAAGATCGTCCGCCAGCACCGCGGCGGCGGCTGCTACGAGGTCAACCCGGCCTTCTCCTTCCTGCTCACCGCCCTCGGCTACCAGGTCGAGATCCTCCCCGGCCGGGTCCACCGCCCGGGCGGCGAGCTCGGCGCCGCCATGTGCCACCTCGCCCTGCGGGTCACCCTCGACGGCCGGCAGTGGCTGGTCGACACCGGCTTCGGCCGCAACAGCCGCCACCCGCTCGACCTCGCCTCCCGCGAGGTCCAGGCCGACCCGGACGGGCAGTTCCAGCTGCTCGACGTGGACGGCGGCGGCGTCGACGTCCTGCTGAACGGCAAGCCGCTCTACCGCCTGGACGACCGCCCGGTGCGCATCGCCGACTTCCGGCCCACCCTCTGGTGGTACCGCACCTCGCCGGAATCCCCCTTCCTGCAGGACGTGTTCTGCTCCCTGCGCACCGAGGACGGCCGGATCACCCTCAAGGGCAACCAGCTCTCCGTGGTCGCCGGCAAGGAGCGCAGCAGCGAGACCTACCCGGACGACGCCGCCGTGCTCGCCGCGTACAAGACCCACTTCGGCTTCAGCCTCGACCGGCTGCCCAGCGAGCCGCAGCTCGCCGGGGCCACCGCCGGCGTGCAGACCGGCTGAGCGTCCGCCGTGACCCTCGCCCCCACCGATCCGGCCCGGCTGCCGTACGTCTTCGCCGACGCCTTCAACTCCGGTGACCTCGGCGCCGTGGACCAGCTCTTCGAGCCCGACGCGCTGTTCGTCACCGAACCCGGCCGCACCGTCACCGGCGACGACCGCCGGAAGGCCAACGCCGAGTTCCTCGCGCTGGGCGTCCCGATCCGGCTGACCCTGCGCCACACCTACGTGACCGGCGACCTCGCCCTCCTGATCGGCGACTACCTGATCGAGGGCGAGGGCCCGGACGGACCGATCCGCCTCGAAGGCTCGGCCACCGACGTCGCCCGCCGCGGCCCCGACGGGCGCTGGCGCTACGCGATCGACAACCCGTCGGGTATCGACCGTTGAACTCCCACTCTGGAAGGACCGTTGTGTCGACTGCCGCTGACCCGGTGCTGGACCTGCCCTTCGACGTCCAGCCCGACCCCGAGGAGTACCTGAGCGCCGCGATGCGCTGGCACTTCTCCCCCGAGACCGGCGCCCCGTTCTGGCTGGACCGCGCGGACAGCCTCGGCTTCGACCCGCTGACCGACATCCGCAGCTGGGACGACCTCACCAGGTTCCCCAACCTCGCCAACGAGCTGCGCTTCGCCCGCGTCGAGGACCTGATCCCGCGCGGCTACGGCGACCGCCCGGACGTCGTCGGCATCTACGAGAGCGGCGGCACCACCGGCGCCCCCAAGCGGATCGTGCTGATGCGCGACTGGCTGGACAAGCTGCTCGGCTGGTCCAGCGCCCAGCTCGACGGCCACGGCGTCCCGCTCGGCGCCAACTGGCTGATCGTCGCCCCGAACGGCCCGCACATGGTCGGCGACGTCATCAAGCAGCAGACCAAGTACCGCGGCGGCCTCTCCTTCACCGTCGACCTCGACCCGCGCTGGGTCAAGAAGCTGATCGGCGACGGCAAGGCCGCCGAGGCCGGCGCCTACGCCGAGCACATCGTCGACCAGGTCGCCTTCGCCCTGGAGACCCAGGACATCGGCGTCCTGATGTGCACCCCGCCGGTGCTGGAGCGGATCGCCCGCCGCGACGACCTGGCCAAGCTGGTCAACGAGAAGGTCCGCGCGATCAACTGGGTCGGCACCCAGATGGACCCCGACACCCGCCACCTCTACCGCACCGAGGTCTTCCCCGACGCCGTCCTCTACAGCGGCTACGGCTCCACCATGATCCTCGGCAACGCCAGCGAGCGGCACGGCCTGACCGACGACGACCCGTGCATCTACGACCCGTACTCGCCGTACATGAGCTTCGGCGTGGTCGACCCGAAGACCGGCGGCACCGTCGAGTACGGCGCGCGCGGCCAGGTGGTCATGCACCACGTCTCCAAGAGCCTGCTGATGCCGAACAACCTGGAGCGCGACTACGGCACCCGCCTGCCCGGGCTGCCCGGCCAGATCGGCGACTCGGTCGCCGACATCGCCCCGGTCCAGGAGTTCGACAACGAGACCGTGATCGAGGGGGTCTACTAGATGGCCGCCCCGCTCATCGAACTGGACGCGCTCGGCCCCAACGGCCCCTTCCGGGCCCGCAAGCGGCTCACCGTCACCGACGTCACCGGCGTCCCCGTCGCCGAACTCAGCCTCGTCCCCAAGCTGTTCGTCACCCGGGCGATGAAGGCCCTGCGCGACGCCGAGAGCCTGCCCGCCGCCGAGCGGATCGCCAAGCTCGCCGCCGCCGGCCGGATCTTCGCCGAGGAGGTCATTGACGGCCTCACCTTCGAGCAGTACGAGACCACCGTCGCCCGGGTCTCCGGCGTGCCGCTCTCGGTGGTTCGCGACGCCACCGCCGCCATCGTCGACTCCGCCGAGAAGTCCGGCTGGGCCGCCTACCAGGCCCAGCCCGCCGGCGCCGTCAGCGACTGGCGCGACCGCGCCACCCTCGACGGCAGCGCCGTGTGGACCCGCAAGGGCAGCGTCTTCGCCGTCCACGCCGCCGGCAACCACCCCGGACCGCACTCCCTGTGGCTGGAGGCCCTCGCCCTCGGCTACCGGATCGCCGTCCGCCCCTCCCGCCGCGAACCCTTCACCCCGCACCGGCTGATCACCGCCCTGCGCGCGGCCGGATTCGGCGCCGACCAGGTCGTCCTGCTGCCCACCGACCACGACGCCGCCGACGAGGTCCTCGCCCAGGCCGACCTCGGCCTGGTCTACGGCGGCGACGACGTGGTGAAGAAGTACGCCGGCAGCAACGTGCTGCCCCAGGGCCCCGGCCGCTCCAAGATCCTCGTCACCGCCGACACCGACTGGCGCGACCACCTCGACACCATCGTCGACTCCATCAGCCACCAGGGCGGCGTCGCCTGCATCAACGCCACCACCGTCCTCGTCGACGGCGACCCCGGCCCGCTCGCCGAGGCCATCGCCGAACGGCTCGCCGCCATCCCCAGCCTGCCCCCCGAGGACGAGAAGGCCGTCCTCGCCGTCCAGCCCACCGAATCCGCCCGGGCCATCGAGCGCTACCTGCTCGCCCGCGCCGCCGGCACCAATGCCTGGCTCGGCGGCGACGGCGTCGTCGAGGAGCTCGGCGACGGCAGCGCGGTGCTCCGCCCCGCCGTCCACCAGCTGGACCGGCCGGACGCCGAGCAGGCCGGCATCGAGCTCTCCTTCCCCTGCGTCTGGGTCGCCCCCTGGACGCCGGAGGCGGGGATCGGGCCGCTGCGGCACAGCCTGGTGCTCACCGTCCTCACCGAGGACGACCGCCTCGTCGACCGGCTGCTCGACGAACCCACCATCAGTAACGTCTACCGGGGCGACCACCCCACCTACTGGATCCGCCCGGGCGTGCCGCACGACGGGTACCTCGGCGAGTTCCTGATGCGGACGAAGACCGTGATCCGCGACTGACCATCTCCGCAGACCAGTAGCCCCCGGACTCCCCGCCGGGGGCTATTGGCGTTCACCACTGAGGGGCGCGAGGAACTGCGCGACCGGCCGACAGCTGAGGTAGGGCGGTGGTTGGTGGCGCAGTTCCCCGCGCCCCTGATGGGTTGGCCCGCAATTGGCGTTGGCCACTGAGGGGCGCGAGGAACGACGCGACCGGCCCACAGCTGAGGTAGAGCGATGGTTGGTCGCGCAGTTCCCCGCGCCCCTGATGGGTTGGCCCGCGATAGGCGTTGGCCACTGAGGGGCGCGAGGAACGACGCGACCGGCCCACAGCTGAGGTAGAGCGATGGTTGGTCGCGCAGTTCCCCGCGCCCCTGATGGGTTGGCCCGCGATAGGCGTTGGCCACTGAGGGGCGCGAGGAACGACGCGACCAGCCCACAGCTGAGGTAGAGCGGTGGTTGGTGGCGCAGTTCCTCGCGCCCCTCAGTGGTGAACCAGCGAAGCGCGGAGCGCGCCGTACTCGCTCGCGTCGCCCGCGAGGATCGCGCCGAGGAGGGTATGGCCGTCGGGGGCGAGGACGAGTTTGCGGTAGGTGCCGGCGCGGGTGTCGGTGGTGGCGAACTCGATCGCGCCGGGGGTGGTGGCGTGGGCGTCGCCGAGGCTGGCGACGTCGACGCCGAGGAGCTTGAGGCGGGTGGCGGTGTCGGCGCCGGGGAAGGGCGCGGGGTCGAGGCCGACGAGTTGGGCGGTGACGGTCTCGGCCATCCGGTAGCCGGGTGCCACCAGGCCGTAGCAGCGGCCGTCGACCGCGGCGCAGTCGCCGATCGCCCAGATCCGCGGGTCCGCGGTGCGGCAGTGGGTGTCGACGAGGACGCCGCCGCGTTCGCCGACCGGGAGGCCGGCGTCGCGGGCGAGTTCGTCGCGGGGGCGGACCCCGGCGGAGAAGACGACCAGCGGGGTGTCGATCCGGGTGCCGTCGCCGAGGCGTACGGCGGCGACGCGGCCGTCGGGGCCGGCGTCGATCGCGGTGGTGGCGGTGGCGAGGTGGAGCCGGACGCCGAGCTCGCCGATCAGCCGGGCGAGCACCGCGCCGCCGCCGTCGTCCACCTGGACGGGCATCAGGCGCGGCGCCAGTTCGACGACGTGCGGCTCCATGCCGAGCAGTCGCAGGGCGTTGGCGGCCTCCAGGCCGAGCAGTCCGCCGCCGATGACGACGCCGGCGCGGCCGGGTCGGGCGGCGGCGCGGATGGAGTCGACGTCGTCCAGGGTGCGGTAGCGGTGGCAGCCGGGCAGGTCGTGGCCGGGGACGGGCGGGACGAAGGGCCGGGCGCCGGTGGCGAGGACCAGGGCGTCGTAGCGCAGCCGGGTGCCGTCGGAGCAGTGGACGGTGCGGGCGGCGCGGTCGACGGCGACGGCGGCGGTGGAGAGCCGGAGGTCGACGGCGGGGTCGGCTAGGAAGGCGGGTCCGGCGAGGGAGAGGCTGTCGGCGCCGCGGCCGTCCACGCGCGAGGAGAGCGCCACCCGGTCGTACGCGGGGACGCTCTCCTCGGCGAGCACGATCACGTGCCAGGCATCGGTGCGGTCGTGGGATCTGAGGTCCTCGACCAGGCGGTGGCCGACCATGCCGTGGCCGGCCACGACGAGGGTGCGGGTCATACGGGTTGCTCCGTTCGGGGGCGGGTGCGGGCGGCCGGGACGGCGCCGGTGCCGGGGGCGGCCGGGTCCTCGCGGGCGAACGCCTGGCACAGGGCGCGGAGTTCGCCCGCGCAGCCGCCGCAGCCGGAGCCGGCCCGGGTGGCGGCGGTGAGCGCGGCCGGGTCGCAGGCGCCGGCGTGCCAGGCGGTGGCCAGGGTGCGGCGGGTGACGGTGGCGCAGTGGCAGACCACGGTGTCGGGGCCGGGTTCGGCGGCGCCGGGCAGGGCGGCGGGGGTGCCGAGCAGCAGGGCGAGCCGGTCGGCGGGGACCGGCAGGTCGCGGTCGTGGAGCTGGGTGACGGCGGCGACGGCGCGGGGGAGTCCGACGATCGAGGCGCTGACGATCCGTTCCCCGCGCAGGCCGAGGGCGGCGTACCGGCCGCGGGCGGGGTCGCGCAGGGTGAGCTGTTGGTCCCCGTCGCCGGGGGTGCCGATGGCCAGGGTGTCGGCGGCCGGGAGCCGGGTGACCGGGCCGGGGCGCAGCCGGGGGGTGGCGCCGGTGAGCAGCCGGGCCAGTGCCTCGGCCTGCTCCCAGCCGTCGCCGGGGGCGTCGGCGCAGTCGCCGAGGGCGTGTACGGCGGGGTCCGAGGTGCGCAGCAGGGCGTCGACGGTCACCGCGCGGTGGACGGCGAGTCCGGCGGCGCGGGCGAGGTCGGTGGTGGGGCGCAGGCCGGTGTCGAACAGCAGGGTGTCGGCGGGCAGCGCCTCGCCGTCGTCGAGCACCAGCGTGCCGGGGAGGTGTTCCACCGCGGTGCGGCCGGGCCGCAGGTCGACGCCGGCCGCGGCGAGTCGCACCGCGAGCAGGTCGGCTGCGTCGGGGTCGAGCAGCCCGTCCAGCAGGCGCTCGCCGGGGTGGACGAGGACGGTGTCGCGTCCGGTCCGCCGCAGGGCGAGCGCGGCTTCGACGGCGTACGGGCCGCTGCCGAGCACGGCCACCGGTCCGTCGCCGACGGCGGAGCGGGCGGGTGCGCGCAGGGCCCGGACGTCCCCGCCGAGGTGCGGGCCCGGCCGCCGGGGTCGGGCGCCGGTGGCGAGCACCAGGGTGTCGTAGCGGTGGACGGTGCCGTCGTCGGCGTGCACCGCGTGGCGGGCGCGGTCGATCCGCACCGCCCGGACGTGGTGCACCTCGGCGGTCCCGGCGGGGTGGGCGGGCAGGTCGGCGGCGTCGGGCGGCAGGGCGCCGGTCAGGACGGCGGTGGCCAGGCCGTGGTGGGTGCCGGGCCGGCCGAGGACGGTCAGCGGCCCGGTGTGTCCGAGGGCGCGCAGGCGGTGGACGAGGCGGTGGGCGGCCGGTCCGTGGCCGACGACGAGGACGCGGTCGTTCATGCGGGTTCCGCCGGGGCGATCCGGACGGCGCTGACCTTGAACTCGGGCATCCGGCTGCGCGGGTCGAGCGCCGGGTTGGTGATCAGGTTGGCCCGGCCGTCGCCCGGGAAGTGGAAGGGCAGGAAAACGGTGTCGGTGCGCACCGAGCCGGTCAGCCGGACGCGGGCGCGCACGGTGCCGCGGGCCGAGGAGACGTCGGCGAGGTCGCCGTCGCCCAGTCCGGCGCGGGCGGCGGTGTCGGGGTGGACCTCGACGAAGGGTTCGGGGGCGGCGGCGGCCAGTTCGGGGATCCGGCGGGTCTGCGCGCCGGACTGGTAGTGGGCCAGGACACGGCCGGTGGTGGCGTACAGGGGACGCTGCCCGTCGGGGAGTTCGGCGGCGTCGCGGTGGTCGACGGCGGCCAGGCGGGCGCGGCCGTCGGGGTGGGCGAAGCGGTCGAGGAAGAGCCGGGGCGTGCCGGGGTGTCCGGGTTCGGGGCAGGGCCAGTGCAGTGCCTCGCCGGCGTCCAGCCGGGCGTAGTCGATGCCGGAGTAGTCGGCGGCGCCGCCGCGGGAGGCGCGGCGCAGTTCCTCGAAGACGGTTTCGGGCACGGTGGGGAAGTGGTCGGCGCGCCGGCCGAGGCGGACGGCGAGGCCGTGCAGCACGTCCAGGTCGCCGCGTACGCCGGCGGGCGGGGCGAGCAGCCGGCGGCGGCGCAGCACCCGGCCCTCCAGGTTGGTCAGGGTGCCCTCCTCCTCGGCCCACTGGGTGACGGGCAGCACCACGTCGGCCATCCGCGCGGTCTCGGAGGGGACGAAGTCGGCGACCACCAGCAGGTCGAGGGCGGCGAGGCGGTCGGTGACGTGTCCGGCGCGGGGGGCGGAGACGGCCGGGTTGGAGCCGAAGACCAGCAGCGCCTTCACGTCCCGGCCGAGGGCGTCCAGCAGCTCGTACGCGCTGCGGCCCGGTCCGGGCAGCTCCTCGGGCGCGACGCCCCAGACGCCGGCGACGTGGGCGCGGGCGGCCGGGTCGGTGATCGAGCGGTAGCCGGGCAGTTGGTCGGCCTTCTGGCCGTGCTCGCGGCCGCCCTGGCCGTTGCCCTGGCCGGTGAGGCAGCCGTAGCCGCTGCCCTCGCGGCCGGGCAGGCCGAGGGCGAGGGCGAGGTTGATGAAGGCGGCGACGGTGTCGGAGCCCTTGCTCTGCTGTTCGGCGCCGCGCCCGGTGAGCACGTACGCGCGGTCGGCGTCGGCCAGCAGCCGGACGGCCTCGCGCTGTTCGGCGACGGGGACGCCGGTGAGCCGTTCGACCCGGTCCGGGGTCCAGGCGGCGGCGCGCTGCCAGGCCTCGGTGAAGCCGGTGGTGCGGGTGCGCAGGTAGCCGGTGTCGGTGCGGCCCTCGACCACGGCGAGGTGCAGCAGGCCGAGGGCGAGCGCCAGGTCGGTGCCGGGCGCGGGCTGCAGGTGGACGGCGGCGCGTTCGGCGGTGCGGGTGCGGCGCGGGTCGACCACGATCAGGCGGGCCCGTTCCAAGTGGCGCATCAGCGGGGGCATGGTCTCGGCCGGGTTGGCGCCGGCCAGCAGGACGGTCTCGGCCCGGCCGAGGTCGGTGACCGGGAAGGGCAGGCCGCGGTCGAGCCCGAAGGCGGCGATGCCGGCGGCGGCCGCGGAGGACATGCAGAACCGGCCGTTGTAGTCGATCTGGCTGGTGCCGAGCGCGAGCCGGGCGAACTTGCCGAGCTGGTACGCCTTCTCGTTGGTCAGCCCGCCGCCGCCGAACACGCCGACGGCGTCCGGGCCGTGGTCGGCGCGGATCCGGCGCAGACCGGCGGCGACGGTGTCCAGTGCGGTGTCCCAGTCGGTCGGGTGCAGGTCGCCGTCGGCGCCGCGCACCAGCGGGGTGCGCAGCCGGTCCCGGACGTCCAGCAGGGCCGGGGCGGTCCAGCCCTTCTGGCACAGCCCGCCCCGGTTGACCGGGAAGTCGGCGTCGGGCCGCACCTGAACCGCGCCGCGGGCACCGGTGAGGCGGGTGCCGCACTGCAGGGCGCAGTACGGGCAGTGGGTGGCGACCTGTGGTTCAGCCGCGGACACGGTCACGCTCCACTCTCCGGGCCGCCAGGGCCGGCTGGCCGGCCGGGCGCAGGTACACCGCGCGGGTGATCAGCAGGCACAGCGCGTAGAAGCCGAGGAAGGACCAGAACGCGCCCTCCCCGCCGCCGCCCGGGTGCCCGTAGGAGGCCCGGAAGACCAGGTTGACCGCGACCCCGCCGAGCGCGCCGATCGCGCCGGCGATGCCGATCACCGCCCCGGACAGCCGCCGGGCGCGGGCGAACTCGGCTGCGGCCGGGCGCCCTTCGAGCACCGCGCGCTCGGCCCGTGCCGCGAAGGCGGCCGGGATCAGCTTGTACGTCGAGCCGTTGCCGATCCCGCTCAGCACGAAGAGCACCGCGAAGCCGCCCAGGAACAGGCCGAGGGAGTGCCGGGCGGAGGCGGCCAGCAGCACCAGCGTGCCGCCGGCCATCGCGGCGAAGGTCCAGCAGGTGACCCGCGCGCCGCCGCGGCGGTCGGCCAGCCAGCCGCCGAACGGGCGGGCGAAGGAGCCCAGCAGCGGGCCGAGGAAGGTCAGTCCGGCCGCCTGCAGCGGGGTGGAGCCGAACTGGGTCTGCAGCACCAGGCCGAAGGCGAAGCCGTACCCGATGAAGGAGCCGAAGGTGCCCACGTACAGCAGCGAGATCCACCAGGTGTCGGCGGCCCGCAGGGCCTCCCCCTGGGCGCCGCGGTCGGCCCGGACCCGGGACTTCGGCAGGTTGTCCATGCCGAGCGCGGCCAGCAGCGAGGCCAGCACGATCAGCGGCAGGTAGACGGCGATCACGTACGCCGGGTGGCCGGCGCCTGCGGTGGAGATCACCAGCAGGCCGATCAGCTGGACGGCGGCGACGCCCAGGTTGCCGCCGCCGGCGTTCAGGCCGAGCGCCCGGCCCTGGTAGCGCTGCGGGAAGAAGGCGGTGATGTTGGTCATCGAGGAGGCGAAGTTGCCGCCGCCGAGCCCGGTGGCCGCGCCGATCAGCAGGAACACCCACAGCGGGGTGCCGGGCCGCTGGACGAAGACGAACGCGGCCAGCGCCGGCACCAGCAGCACCGCGGAGGCGAACACCGTCCAGGTGCGGCCGCCGAAGCGGGTGACCGCCCAGCTGTACGGCAGCCGCAGCGCCGCGCCGACCAGCGTGGGCACCACGACCAGCAGGAACTTCTGGCTCGGGGTGAAGCCGAGGCCGATCGCCGGCGACATGAACAGCACCAGCACCGACCACAGGCTCCACACCGAGAAGCCGATGTGCTCGGAGAGCACCGACAGCGCCAGGTTGCGCCAGGCGACCCGGCTGTCGCCCCGCCGCCAGGCGAGGTCGTCCTCCGGATCCCAGCGTTCGAGGTCGCGCGTCCTCATGGCTTCACCGCCCGGTCGACCAGGGCGCCCGCGGCGCCGGTGTACGCCGTCGGGTCGCACAGCGCGGCGACCCGTTCGGCGGAGAGCAGCCCGCTGCCGGCCAGGACCTCGGCCAGCGGCACTCCATTGCGGGCGGCCTCGGCGGAGGCCGCGCTGAGCAGATTCCGGGCGGCGGCCCGGCCCAGGGTGGGGGCGAGCACCGCGGCGATCCGCTCGGAGACCATCTGCCCGCCGGTGAGCTCCAGGTTGGCGCGCATCCGCTCGGGGTCGACCTGCAGCCCCTCGGCCAGTTCGGCCGCGGTGTGGGCGGCGCCGCCGGCCAGCCGCAGGCACTCGCGCAGCGGCAGCCACTCGGCGTGCCAGGCGCCGCCGGAGCGCTCGTCCTCGGAGAGCAGGCAGCCGGTCAGGATCGAGGCCAGCGCGGGCAGTTGCAGGGCCGCGCTGCGGATCAGGGTGGCCAGCACCGGGTTGCGCTTGTGGGGCATGGCCGAGGAGGCCCCCCGCCCGGCGGCGGTCGGCTCGGCGACCTCGCCGACCTCCGTCCGGGTCAGGGACTGCACGTCCACCGCGATCTTGCCCAGCGCGCCGGTGGTGAACGCCAGCGCCGCCGAGAGATCCGCGACGGGGGTGCGCAGTGCGTGCCACGGCAGGACCGGGCGGGCCAGCCCGGTCTCCGCGGCGAAGGCGTCGACCAGCCGGTCGACGTACCCGCCCGGGTCCCGGCTCTCGGCCGGGCCGTCCAGGCGGGCGAACTCGAGGTAGCCGGCCAGGGTGCCGGCCGCGCCGCCGAGGGAGACCGGCAGGCCGCCGTCGAGCACCGCGGCCAGCCGCCGGTCGGCGTCCAGCACCAGCTGCCGCCAGCCGGCCGCCTTCAGGCCGAAGGTGGTCGGGACGGCCTGCAGGGCCAGCGTGCGGCCCGCCATCACGGTGTCCCGGTGCTCCTCGGCCAGCGCGGCGAGCGCGTCGGCGGTGCGGGCCAGGTCGGCCCGGATCAGCCGCAGCGCCCGCTGCGCCACCAGCATCGCGCCGGTGTCGAAGACGTCCTGGCTGGTCGAGCCGCGGTGGACGTACTCCGCCGCCTCCGGGTGCTCGGCGGCGACCACGCGGGTGAGCGCCTGCACCAGGCCGACCACCGGGTTGGCCGTCTCCCGGGCGGCCAGGGCCAGTTCGCGCAAGGAGAAGCGGTCGGCGCGGGCCGCCGCGGTGATCGCGTCGGCGGCCCGCGCGGGCACCGTGCCGAGGCCGGCCTGGGCGCGGGCCAGCGCCGCCTCGGCGTCCAGCATCGCCTGCAGCCATGCCCGGTCGCCCACGGCCTCCTCGACCGGGGTCCCGGCCCGGACCGGCGAGAGCAGGCCCGAGTCCGTCCCCGGGAACGGCTGCCCGGTCATACCAGCACACCCCGCAGGTCGGTCTCGGCCGGCTGCGGCCGGACCTCGGCGGGCACCTGGGCGACCGGCGGCAGCGCTAGCAGCGCGCGGGCGATGGCGTCCGAGTCGCCGAGGGTCACCGAGTCCACGCCCGGCCGGATGCCGGCCGCGGTCACCCAGTGCACCGACTCGGTCGGGATGCCGTACGCGAAGCGGCGCGGGTGCGCCCGGCCGCGGGCGTCCAGCAGCCGGTACGGCCGCTCCGTGACGGCCAGGCCGCCGGTCTCGTAGCTGCCGCCGGCCGCGCCGCCGATCCGGTACGTGGTGCACTGCTCGGTCTCCAGCAGGTGGCGCAGCAGCGGGTCGGCGGTGCGCCGCAGGTCGGGCTCGGGCAGCCGGGCCTCGACCAGCACGCTCGCCCGGACCGGCGGGCCGGGGACGGTGCGCGAGTGCGCCACGAACGCCGGGTCGTCGGTGTCGATGCGGATCTCGGTGTCCGGTCCGATCAGCTCCAGCACCCCGGCCTCGACCAGGGCGATCAGCTGCTCGATCCGGCTCGCCGGCGGGCCGATCGACAGGAAGGCGTTGAGCGGGGTGTACCAGCCCTCCAGGTCGTCGCGGTGCGAGTCGCCGTCCAGGCCGCCGTGGTCGACCGCCTGGCGGATCTCGTTGCGCAGGTCGCGCAGCACGTCCAGGGCGGCCTTCAGCGGACCGCTGAGGTTGCCCTCGCGGGCGGCGACCACGTCCTTGGCCAGGTAGTCCAGCAGCCAGCTGCGGAAGGCCGCGCGGTCGGCGAACTCCAGGCCCCGGTACGGGCGGGAGAGCTGCTCCCAGTCCCAGCGCTCGTCGGCCGGCACGCCGTACGCGTCGAGCACCGCGGCCGGGTCCTCGGCGGTCAGGAAGCGCCCGGTGAACTCCTCGCGCTCGGCGTCGCGGCCCTTCGCGGTGAGCAGCGCGCCGTAGTAGACGCTCTCCACCTCGCGGGAGATCAGCGGCCACAGGTCGGTGGAGAACTGCACCGGCCGGCCCTCGCGGGAGCGCTCGCGCATTCCGGCGATCAGCTCGGGGGTGAGCAGCCGGGGGAGGTAACGGCCGTACGCGCCCTTCTCGTTCTCGCCGCGGGCGTGGTACGGGATGCCGCGCCGCGAGGTGGCGTACAGCTTGGGCTCCTCGCCGCTGGCGCGGTAGACCAGCCGGCCGTCCGCGCCGCGCTCGAAGGCGCCGCCGCGGCCCAGCGTGAACAGGGCCATGTGGTCGAAGAAGTTCAGGCCGAGGCCGCGCAGCAGCACGTTCTGGCCGGCCATCGCGCCCACGTGGACGTCGGCCGGGTTGGCCGGCGGGACGTAGGTGAGGTGGTGGATCCGGGCCAGGCTGGCCGCCTTGGCCTCGCGCGGCGACAGCCGGGCCGGGACGTGGCCCTGGGCCATCACGATCGCGTCCAGCCGGTTGAGCCGGGTGCCGTCCTCCAGCCGGACGCCCTGCGGGCCGCCGGGCACGCCGTGGGTGTCGGCCATCGCCACCACCCGTGAGCGGTGCACCCGGACGGTGACGTGCGCGGGGGCGGCCGCCACCACGGCGAGGAAGGAGTCGTGCAGGTAGCGGCCGTAGAAGGCGCGGGTCGGGTAGGTGTTCGGGCCGAGGTCGCGGGCCTCGGCCAGCGTCTCGTCGTCGTACTCGCCGGAACCGGCCAGGTCGGCCAGGGACTTCGCCCACTCGTAGAGCGTGGGGCCGGGCTCGATCGGGCCCTCGACCCGCACCGACTCGTCGGTGTAGACGGTGATCTGGGCGGCCACCGTGTTCATCAGCAGGTGGCGGGACTGGCCGGTGCGCCAGACCCGGCCGGCGCCCGGCGCCGAGGGGTCGACCACGTGGATGGTGACCTCCCCGCCGGAGTCGCTGCGGCGCTCGTTGGCGCACAGCCGCTCCAGCACCGACAGGCCGCGCGGTCCGGCGCCGATGATGCAGACCTGCAACTGACGGGCGGTCATGACCGGTCTCCATTCGTACGCTTGTCCATGATGCCGAACTCCCTTGCGCCGTGCATCCATTCGACCTGATCGTGCAGCTCGTCCTCGGACAGGCCGCGGAGCAGGGCGTTGCGCCGCTCGGCGTCCTCGCCCGCCGGGTGCCAGAGCCGGATCGAGTCCCGGGCGGTGAGCTGGACCCGGGCGGTGCGCTCGCGCCGCTCGGCGTTGTACTTCTCGAAGCGCTGCGGGAACTCGTCGGCCGAGCAGTCCAGCAGCTCGCCGAGCAGCACCGCGTCCTCCAGGGCCTGACAGGCGCCCTGGGCCGCGTAGTGCAGCATCGGGTGGGCGGCGTCGCCCAGCAGGGTGACCCGGTCGTCGGTCCAGGTGTCCACCGGGTCGCGGTCGATCAGCACCCAGGAGCGCCAGCCCTCGCCGAGCTCCAGCAGCCGGTGCGCGTCCTCGCCGAGGCCGGCGAACTCCGCCCGCACCTCGTCCTTGGTGACCGGCACGTTGGCGGTCGCCTCGACGGCGTGGTTGTCGCTGGAGGCGGCCAGGTTCAGGTACTTGCCGCCGGCGATCGGGTAGTGGACGAAGTGGCAGTGCGGGCCGGCCCACCAGGTCACCGAGGTCGACCAGCGGATCTCCTCCGGCACCTGGTCCATCGGGATGACCGCCCGGTACACGGTGATCCCCGAGTTGCGCGGCGCGCCGTCGCCGACCAGCTGCCCGCGGATCGCCGAGTGGATGCCGTCGGCGCCGATCACCGCGTCACCGGTGATCCGCTCGCCGTCCGCCAGCAGCACGCTCGCGGTGCGGCCGTCCTGCTCGTAACCGGCCACCGTGGCGCTGCTGCGCAGCTCGATCCGCTCGTCGGCCAGGCAGGCGTCCAGCAGCAGCGAGTGCAGCTCGGCGCGGTGCACCACCACGTACGGGTTGCCGAAGCGGGCCAGGTAGGTCTCGGTCAGCGGCAGGCTGGTGACGTGCTCGCCGGTGACGCCGTCCATGAAGCGCAGCTCGCGCATGTGGACGGCGGAGCCGCGCACCACGTCGCCCAGGCCCAGCTGCTCCAGGGCGTGGATGCCGTTGGGGGCGATCTGGATGCCGGCGCCGATCTCGGCGAACTCCGGGGCGCGCTCCAGGACCAGCGCCCGGTGGCCCCGGCGGGCCGCGGCGAGCGCGGTGGCGAGGCCGCCGATGCCGCCGCCGACGATGACGATCCGTGCCTCGGTCACCGGGTGCCTCCCGCGGCCAGCAGGCCGGCCAGCTCGATCCGCTTGATCTTGGTGGTGGCGGTCTGCGGCAGCTCGCCGAGCTTCCACTGCACCGGCGCGGCCATCGGCGGCAGGGTCGCCGCGGCGGCCTTCCAGGCGTCCAGGTCCAGCGGCACGTCGTCCTTGGTGCACACCACCGGGACGGCCCGGCCGTCCGGGCCCGGGATGATCACGACCTCGGCCAGCTCCTCCAGCCGGGCGAACAGGGTGTCCTCGGCGGCCAGCGTGGAGCCGAAGCCCTCGATCACGTCGACCTCGCGGTCCAGCAGGTGCACGCAGCCCCACTTGGTGCGGTAGCCGACGTCGCCCATCCGCCACCAGCCGTCGTTGACCTGCCGGTCGTAGCGCTCCTGCTCGCCCAGGTAGGTGACGATCCGGCCGTCGCTCTTCACCTCGATGAAGCCCGGATTGGTCGCCGACGGCGGGTTGCCGTCCCGGCTGACCACCCGGATGTCGGTGAAGCCCGGGAAGGGCATGCCCACGCAGCGGCCGTCGGCGTCCAGGCCGCGCCGCCGGGAGAACGACCGGACCACGGCCGGGCCGATCTCGCTCTGCCCGTACAGCTGGCCGAACACCGGCGCGGTGCGCTCGGAGGCGTTCAGCATCGTCTGCACGGTGCGCGGGTGGATGGCGTCGAAGGTGGAGGAGAACAGCTTCACGTTCGCGAGCGGCCTGCGCGGATCCCGGGCCAGCTCCTCCCACTCCATGAAGGAGTTCGGGTGCGCCTCCAGGATGCCCGGCTTCAGCTGCGCGAACAGGTCGCCGACGTGCGCCGGGTCCGAGTCGGCCAGCACCAGGATCGGGAAGCCGCGGAACAGCGAGATCGCCAGCGCGGTGATCAGCCGGGAGTGGACGAAGGAGACATGCATCGCGATCGTCTCGCGCCCCGGCAGCAGCGGGCGGACCACCGCCGCCTGCGGGCGGTAACGCGCCTGCAGCGTACGGCCGGTGTGCACGGCCAGCTTCGGCGTGCCGGTGGTGCCGGAGGTGTGGGTGATCAGCGTCGGGTGCTCCGGCGGCATGGTCACCGGGGCGACCCGCTTCGCGCCGGCCAGCCCGGCCAGCTCCACGGCGCCCGGCCAACTGCCCTTGGTCAGCAGCACCTTGTCGGCCAGGTCGAAGACCTCGGCGGGCAGCTCGTGCTCCAGCTTGGTCTGGTCGGTGACCAGGAAGGGCTCGTCGGTGCGGCGGACCAGCTCGGCCACGGTCGCGCCGTCCAGCTTCGGCGACAGCAGAACCGGGACGGCGCCGATCCGGGCCGCCGCACAGGCCAGCAGCGTGATGTCGAACGCGTCCGACTTGTAGACCACCACCCGCTGGCCCGGACGGACCCGGGCCGCCCACAGCCGCGAGGCGAAGTCGTCGATCAGGTCGGCGATCTCCGCGACCGTCGCCCGCCGGCCCAGGCCCGGGGCGATGTCGAGGTCGTGGTCGAGGATCACGACATTGGCACCGTGCTTCGCCGCGGCCCGCTCAAAAAGCGTGCCGAGTCGGATTCCCCGGTTTGCAATGCGCTGAAGAAGCACCTTTCCGCCCTCTCATCCGCGGGAAGCGATCAGTTCTTTTCGATGACGAGCTTGATGCGTTCCAGGGTCACGCCGAGATCGTGCTCCAGCTTGATTCCCCAGTCGGTGAAGAACTGCTTCTTCTCCACGTCGTCCATTTCGGCGGTGATACCGCGGATGCCCTCGGTGGCACCGTCCATCCGGAAGTGGTGCACCAGCACGGTGCCGCCCTCGCCGTCGGCCGCCACGTCGAAGCCCCAGACGCTCTGCTGCGCCTTGCCCTTGCTGTCCTGCATCGCCCAGCGGAAGGTGCGGCCAGCCTCGGCCGCCACCACCTCGGCGTGGGTGTGCCAGGTGCCGCGGACCACCGGCGCCCACGAGACGACGTCCTCGCTGCGCAGGTTCTCGCCGCGGAACACCGAGCCGACGGCGCCGGGCTCACCGGAAACCCATGCGCCGCCCTGGCATTCCGGGCTCCATTCGCCGCTGCGCGGCAGGTCGCTCACCACGGCGTAGACCGCGTCCGGCGCGGCGGAAATCCGGCGCTCGGCGCGGACCTGGAAAAGCGGCGTGTTCGGATGTGTGTTTTCGCCCATGGCCGGAATCCTGGCCAGCGCCCCCGAGGGGGTCAAAGGTGCCCGGGCGGGTCCGTCAAGTCCGCGGACCGACCTGACACAGCCCGCGGCGGGTCAGACCTCCAGCCCGAAATGCAGCGCCGTCACCGCCATCCGGTGCGCGTGGTAGAAGCGGTGGGCGCCGTGGTTGGCCGTCCCCGAATCCAGCTCGATCCGGACGCAGCCCGCCCGCCGGGCCCGCTCGGCCAGCGCCGCGAACAGGAGGCCGCCGACCCCGGTGGAACGCGCCGCGGGCGCCGTCACCAGGTCGTCGACGAAGAGCAGCCGGCCGCGGCTGGTCGCCAGCACCCGGTGCCCGGCCACCGCCAGGCACGCGCCTCCGTCGCCGTACGCCGCGGTGAACACCAGGCCCTGCGCCTGCGCCTCGGCGGCGAAAGCGGTGAACGCCGCCGGGGTGAGCTGCGGGCGCAGCACCCGGATCAGCGGGGCGACGTCCCGCTCCAGCGCCGGATCGCCCGGCGCCAGGTCGACGATGTCCGGTTCGGTCGGCTCCACCGGGGTTCCCCCTTGACTTGAAGTGGGCTTGAGGTTCTACGGTCGGTGACGAACCGCCACCGTCCGAAGGGAAGTCGCGCCATGCCGGTCCAGCTGAACCACACCATCCTGTCCGCCCGGGACAACCGGAAGTCGGCCCACTTCCTCGCCGAGATGCTCGGCCTGCCCGCGCCGGTGCACTACGAGCCGTTCATGGTGGTCCAGTTGACCAATGACGTGTCGCTCGACGTGCTCCGGGTGGACGGCCCGATCACCCCGCAGCACTACGCCTTCCTGGTCTCCGAGGAGGAGTTCGACGAGATCTTCGGCCGCGTCAAGGAGCGCGAACTCCCCTACTGGGCCGACCCGTTCCACCGACACCCGGACCGGATCAACACCTGGCACGGCGGTCGCGGCGTCTACTTCGACGACCCCGACGGCCACAGCCTCGAGGTGATGACCAGGCCGTACGACATCGGTCAGTGACCCTGGGGTCCGTCTTCGGACCCTACGACCGCCGGCCGCGGCGGCGCGCCCCGACCTGACACAGACGCGGCCGCGCAGCGGCGGCCGGGGGCGCCCCGGGGTTAGCGTCGGCGCATGATCGGGATATCGGGGCCGGTGTTCCGGCCGGGCGACGACGGCTACGACACCGAGCGGACGGGCTACAACCTGGCGCTCA
>NZ_JAMZDX010000007.1 GCF_024172095.1 Kitasatospora cinereorecta
TGGCCGCACAGACCGACGTGGCGCCCGGCCGCGTGGGCGGTGGCGATCAGGCTCTCGATGGATCGGGTGACAGCGGGGTTGTGCTCATCGAAGAGGTGGGCGAGCAGCTCGGAGTCGCGGTCCACCCCGAGGGTCAGCTGGGTGAGGTCGTTGCTACCGATCGAGAAGCCGTCGAAGCGTTCGGCGAACTGCTCGGCGAGCAGGATGTTGGCGGGGATCTCGGCCATGACGTAGACGTGCAACCCCCTGTGCCCGCGCGTCAGGCCGTTCTCGGACATCACCGCGAGTACGCGGTCCGCCTCCTGCGGTGTGCGGCAGAACGGAATCATCACCACCAGGTTGGTGAGGCCCATGTCGTCGCGTACTCTGCGCAGCGCCCGGCACTCCAGGGCGAAGCCCTCCCGGTAGCGCTCGTCGTAGTACCGGCTCGCGCCGCGCCGGCCGAGCATGCCCCGGGAGTCCGAGCGGCCGTCCTGGTCTTCCTGCTCGACACGGCCGCAGGCCGCGGTCCTGGACGTACGGCTGCCCGACGGCGACGGGGTGACCGTCTGCCGCGAGCTGCGCGACCGGATGCCCGAGCTGGTCTGTTTGATGCTCACCTCCTTCGACGATGACGACGCTCTGCTGGGCGCGATCATGGCGGGGCGGCCGGCTACGTGCTCAAGCAGGTCAAGGGCGCGGACCTGGTGAGCGCGGTACGAACGGTGGCCTCGGGCCAGTCGATGCTCGACCCGGCCACCACCCGCAAGCTCATGGAAAGCCTGCGCCACCACGACGAGAGCGACACCGGCGCCGTGCTCGCCCGGCTGACGCCGCGCGAACGCGAGATCCTCGTCCTGGTCGGCGAGGGCAGGACCAACCGGGAGATCGGCAAGGAGCTGTACCTCGCCAAGAAGACCGTGAAGAACCACGTTTCCCGCCTGCTCGCCAAGCTCGGCGTCGAACGCCGTCTCCAGGCCGCCGTGATCGCCGCCCACCCCGACAGTGACCAGCATCCTGGCCGTCCGCATTGAGACCGTCCAGCCCAGCAGGTTGAGCCGATCGGCCCAAGCGCCGAGGACGCGCCGGGGCGGACCGTGGTGGTGAGGGGCAGCTGCCCGCACGAGCACGGCCGAGGAGCCGGCGATGATGTACTGGAACGACCACGGCATGAACGGTTGGGGCCTCGGCTTGATGACCTTCAGCATGCTGCTCTTCCTGGGGCTGATCATCTTCGGCGTCGTCCTCCTGGTCCGCCACCTCGACGGTAGCCCGCAGCAACACCCCAGCGGTCGGCCCACACCTCCGCCGCCGGAGCGGCCGGCTCCCGAGCAGCTACTCGCCGAGCGCCTGGCCCGGGGCGAGATCGACGCCGATGACTACCACCAGCGTCTGGAAGCCCTGCGTACGGGCGCGGGTCGACCGCCGGCAGGGAGGCCGTCATGACCACCATCGCGCTGGAGAAACTCGTCTCCGCCGCAGTCGCCGCGCCCTCCATCCACACCAGCCAGCCCTGGCACTTCCGCCTGCGCCCCGAGACCTCCATGCTCGAGGTACGCGCCCTGCGGGAGCGCTCGGTTCCGGTCACCGACCCGCAAGGCCGGGCCCTGCACGTCTCCGTCGGTGCCGCCGTGCTCAACCTGCGCGTCGCAGCTCGCCACCCGGGCTGGGCACCCGAGGTACGGCTGCTGCCTGACCCCGCCGAACCGGATCTGCTGGCCGCCGTCGAGCTGGACCAGCCCTCGCTGGCCACGCTCCCGGCCAATGCCGAGCTCTTCGAAGCGATCTGACACCGGCACACCGTTCGCACGACCTTCACCGGACCGCCCGTCCCCGCAGCCGTCCTCGAACGGCCGGCCGAGGCCGCCCAGGCGGAGGACGAGACGCTCTACCTGCCCGATTCCGAGGAGCGGGCCAGGCTGCTGGCTCACGGCCGAGGCCGAGCGCAGCAACACCACCGACCCGGAGCACCGGCCTGAGAGCCGCAGCTGGCTTCAGGGGCCAGGGGCGCCCGCGTACGGCATCCCGTCCGCCGCCCTCGGGCCGCAGGACCGTGCCGGGCAGCTCCCGATGCGGGACTTCTCGGCGATCCGGCCGGCTGAGCACCTGCCGCCCGCCGTGTTCGAGGCCGAGCCGTGCATTGCGGTGCTCGCCACCGAGCACGATCGGCCGGTGGACTGGCTGCGCGCCGGGCCGGCATTGGAACACGTGCTGCTGGTGGCGA
Organism: Kitasatospora cinereorecta; assembly: GCF_024172095.1. Classification (GTDB taxonomy): domain Bacteria; phylum Actinomycetota; class Actinomycetes; order Streptomycetales; family Streptomycetaceae; genus Kitasatospora; species Kitasatospora cinereorecta. The sequence continues at coordinate 2,204 of NZ_JAMZDX010000007.1, forward strand.
CCGTGCACGAGGTCCGCGCCTCGCTGCTGCACCAGGCCATGGAGTGGCCCTACCTGCGCTGGGCCGCCCGGGACGCGGAACAGGTGCTGGGACAGGTCCAGCAGGTCGTCGAGGCGCAGCTGCGGCAGCGGGGTCGGACTCTCCGGTGCGCCGCCCACGGGTCCCTCCGGGTCTCGACGGATACCACTACCCAGACTACGCACCGGACCCGCGCCGCAGCCTCCGTGGCTGGCCAGCCCGGGTCGGACGGGCCCGATGGTGGGTCCGACCGTCGTCCCATGGCGTTCTCGCGCTCGCGGGCGAACGCTGGAGGGGTACCGCTTCGGACTCGACGAGATGCAGGACGCCTACGACGTCTTCGCGGACACCGAAGCCGGCGGTGCCCTGAAGGTCGCGCTCTTCCGCACCTGAACAGGCCTCAGCCAGGGGCGAGGAGGAACCACCGTGAACAGCCCAGCCGACCCCACCGCACATGCCGTACCCCCGCCGGACCCCGCTGACATCGCCCGACGCATCGCCGAGCGGCAGGGCCGGCTCGAACTCACCGAGGAAGCACTCGCCCGACGCGCCGGCATGGCTCCCACCTACCTACGGCTCCTGCTGACGGCACGGACCGACTTCGACCCCGCGAGCCTCCTGCGCATCGCCGCCGCGTTGGACCTCACGTACGAGGAACTGCGCGAGGGCCGAAGCGACCCGCCGCCCGGGCAAGGACCGGCACCGGCACGCCCCGCGCTCGTCCACCTCACCACCCCCGAATGCTGGGACAGGCTCGGACCGAGGGGAGTCGGCCGTATCGCACTGTCGACCGGCCCGGGCCCGACCGTCCTCCCGGTCAACTACACCGCCGACGCCGGAACCATCGTCTACCGCACCGATCCCAACGGCGCCGCGGCGCCCATGCGGGGGACGACAGTGTCCTTCCAGGTCGACCACGTCGACGACCACCTGAGCACGGGCTGGAGCGTCCTCATCACCGGGACCGCCGAGCACATCGACGACGTCGAGGCCATCCAGCGACTCGAGACCGCGTACCGGACGGAACCGTGGGCCGGCGGAAACCGACCGCTGTGGGTGCGCATCCAGCCGGACACGATCAGCGGTCGCCGCATCGGCACCATCGGCCCGGACAGCCACCTGCACTGATCCGGCGGTTCCCCGAGCCATCCCCACCCACGCGCGGCAGCCCAGGAAGGACGCACGGAGATGTCCGCCCCTGCCCGCCCCACACCAGCCACCACCACCGCCTGGATCGTCGACCACACCGCGCCTGCCGCCGAGAATCCACTGCGGCTGGTGGAACGTCCGCTGGCTGCGACCGGTGCACGTGACCTGCTCGTCGAGGTCGCAGCCTGCGGTGTCTGCCGCACAGACCTCCACCTGGCCGAGGGCGACCTCGCCCCGCACCTGCCGCACTGCACCTCTGGCCACGAGATTGTCGGACGGGTCATGCGGATCGGGAACGAGGTCAGCGGCTTCGAGCCCGGCGACCGAGTCGGCGCCGCCTGGCTCGCAGGCACCTGCGGCGAGTGCCGGTACTGCCGCTCCGAACAGGAGAACCTCTGCCCCCGCTCGACCTACACCGGGTGGGACCGCCACGGCGGATACGCCCGGCACACCGTCGTCGACGCCCGATTCGCGTACCACCTCCCAGAGGGGCTGCCAGCCGAGGAGCTCGCCCCGCTGCTGTGTGCCGGCATCATCGGCTACCGGGCTCTGGAGCGTGCCCAACTGCCGCCCGGCGGCCGCCTGGGCATCTACGGCTTCGGCGCCTCCGCCCACCTCACTGCCCAGCTCGCACTGTCGCGCGGTGCCACCGTCCACGTCCTCACCCGAGCGGAGGCAGCCCGTCGGCTCGCCCTCGACCTCGGTGCGGCCTCCGCCCGTGGCGCGTACGACGCACCGCCGGAGCCGCTCGACTCCGCGATCCTCTTCGCTCCGGTCGGCGACCTCGTCCCCGTCGCGCTGGCTGCGCTCGACCGAGGCGGAACCCTCGCAGTGGCCGGCATCCACCTCACCGACATCCCCGCCCTGAACTACCGGCAACACCTCTTCCAGGAACGGACCCTGCGCAGCGTCACCGCCAACACCCGCGCGGACGGCCTCGCCTACCTCGCCGAGGCCACCCGCCGTCGACCCACCGTTCATGTCCAGTCCTACCCCGTGGAGCAGGCACCTGAGGCCCTCGCCGACCTGGCCGCCGACCGAATCACCGGTGTTGCCGTCCTGATGGCCGATTGAGTCCTGCCCCCTTCTTGCGTATCTGCGCCCGAAAAGGCAGGTGCTTCCGCAGGTCGGGCCGTGCTCCAGGCTCACCTACGAAGAGCACGTAGCGTCACGGGGCGGCCGTTGTCGGGCAGCGACGGAGGACCTTCGATCTCCGCAGCGACCCGGAAGAAGGCTCAGGCGGCGACCGGCTCCTTCCGTAGGTCCCCGGGGAAGAGAAAGCTGAGGGAGAACCGGACGCCTGCGACTACGCCGAAGCCCTGGTTCACCCCGAGGTCCCGGCCCACCGCGGCGTACCCAGCGGGCACTCCTGCCCTTTGGCCAGACCCGTCATGTCACCGAACACCGGCCTCATCCGTGTAGGGATTCAGAGCCGCGTTCGAGCGGGTCCGCATGGCCGGCGTGCGAATCGACAACAGAGGACACATCAGAGATGAAGGACTTCCGCTCAGAACTGAGTGACGAACTGACGGCACTCAACCCCCCTCCGCTGGGCGACATCGTCGGATCGGCCATGCGCAGCGGCCGACGGACCCGCCGTGGCCGCGCGATCGGCGCGGTGACCGGCTCGGTCGTCGCGCTCACAGGGATCGCGGTCCTGCTCGGCGGCCCGCTCGGTGTCGCCGGGCGGACGCCGAACCAGGTCGGCGTGGCGGCTGCGACGGCTTCGTCGCCGGTCGCGCTGGCCGCCGGTGCCAACCCCACTCCCACGGCCGGCCTGGTTCCCACCACCGGCGCCGCGCTGCTCTCCAGCCTGCTGCGTGTGCTGCCGCAGGACGCCCAGACCAGCGGCTACGCCGGCGAGACCGCCTGGGTCGCCGGGTCCAACGAGACCGTCGCCCAGGTGTACCTGACCACCCCCGCCGGTACAGGGATGATCCGGGTCTTCCTCGGCTCCGCCAACCCCGCGATGCCCTGCTCGGCGGAGAACTCATGCGTCCGCGATCAGCGGGGACAGCAGGTGAGGGTCATCCACCACAAGGACAACTGCATCCAGAACACCGTTGTGTCGGTGCTGCACGCCGACGGCACCGAGGTGATGCTCGACATGGCCAGCTGCCTCGCCTGGGACGGCAAGGGCAACAAGCCGGGCATCCTGGCCCTCACCGAGGAGCAGGCGATCGCCGTGGCCGGTGACCCGGCGATCGGCAAGCTCATGACCCAGGCCGCCGGTGAAGCCGCCGCCGCTCAGTTCCCGTCCCTACCCCGCCTGACCAGCTGACGGTTCCACCTGTCGCGGCCCCGGTGCGCCGGGGCCGCGACACCGCTCCACCCACAGACACGGCTGCACCAGAACGGGGTCACCGCAGTGCGCAAGGACGAAGAGTTCATAAGTTTCGCCGAGGGGTGCACGGTACGGCTGCGCCAGATCGCCTTTCTGATGTGCCGGGACTGGCACCTGGCCCAAGACCTCACCCAGACCACCCTCACCAAGGTCTACATCGCCTGGCCCCGCCTCACCCGCCGGGACACCGACCCCTTCTTCTACGCCCGCAAGGTGCTGCTCAACACCCTGCTCGACCACAAACGCCGGCCCAGCACCAGTGAGCTGGCCACCGACCAACTGCCGGAGCACCCCGACTCCCCGGACCTCACCGCCGCCCGGCTGACCCTGCTGGGAGCACTCGCCCTGCTCTCCCCCCGCGACCGGGCGATCGTGCTGCTGCGCCACTGGGAAGACCACAGCGTGGAGACCACCGCCGAGATCGTCGGCGTCAGCACGTCCGTGGTCAAGACCCAGACCGCCCGCGGCCTCGCCATCCTGCGCGCCCACCTCGGCGAGGAGCGCATGGCACTCTTCTCCTGAACTCCGGTGTGCACCAGGCTCGACCAGAGCAGGACCGCGAGCGGGCCCCGCTCTGTAGGTTGTCATCCCGGCCGAGCGGGGCCTGTCCCTACCGGTTTACAGGGTGGAGAGCTGGTCGACCAGGTCGTCGAGACCGAGCGAGCCCTGGGAGAGCGCCTTCATGTGCCAGGTCTTCAGGTCGAACGTGCCGCCTTGTCGGCGGCGGGCGGCTTCGCGCCCCCGCAGCCAGGCGCGCTCACCGAGCTTGTAGCCGATGGCCTGACCTGGCCAGCCGAGGTAACGGACGATCTCGCTGCTGCGCAGTTCGGCCGGGCTGCCGGTGTACGTGGCCATGAACTCCGTGGCGAGCTGCGGGGTCCAGCGCTCGCCGGGACGGAAGCCCGCATCGGCGGGGATGGCCAGGCCCACATGCATGCCGATGTCGATGATCACCCGGATGGTGCGCAGCATCTGCTCGTCGAGGAAGCCGAGGCGGTGGGCGGGGTCGGAGAGGAAGCCCAGCTCGTCCATGAGTCGTTCGGCGTACAGGGCCCAGCCTTCGATGTTGGCACTGACAATGCCCAGCGTGGTCTGGTAGCGGCTGAGTCGGTCGGCGAGGGCGACCCACCGGGAGAGTTGAAGGTGGTGGCCGGGGACGCCCTCGTGGTACCAGGTGGTGACGAGCTGCCAGGTCGGGAAGGTGTCCCGGCCGAGGGCCGGCAGGTAGGTGCGTCCCGGGCGGCTGAAGTCCAGGCTGGGGCCGGAGTAGTAAGGTGCTGCGGCGCTGCCGGTCGGCGCGATCCGGGACTCCACCCGGCGCTGGGGGCCGGAGATGTCGAAGTGGGTGCCGTCGAGGGCTGTGATCGCCTGGTCCATGAGCTGTTGCAGCCAGTCGCGGATCGCTTCCTCGCCCTTGACCGCGTGACCGTGCCGCTCCAGGTGGTGCATGGCGCCCTGGACTCCCGCGCCGGGCAGCACGCGTTCAGCCTCGGTGCGCATCTCGGCCGCCGTCTGGTGGAACTCGCTCCAGGCCCATGTGTAGGCCTCGTCGAGGTCGAGATCGGCGCCCGTGTGGTAGCGCACGGCGAGCCGGTAGCGCTCCCGCCCCACGGCGTCCGGGGTGTTGGCGGTGGCCGGGGCATAGGCGTCGCGCAGCCAGTCGCGGAACCCGGCGACGGCGACGGTGGCCTTGAGGGCGGCGGCGCCGAGTTCGCCGCGCAGCCGCTCGGGGCCCGGGGCAACGAAGTCGGTGAACCACCCCGCGCTGTCGCTGCCCTCGCCGGTCCAGGCGGTGAGCTGGTCGATGACCGCGGCTGCCTGGCGGGGCGCGGCGAGCAGGCCCCGGGAGATCCCCTCGGTGAGTGTCGCGCGGTACCCGTTGAGCGCGGCCGGCAGGTTCCGCAGTCGCCCGGCCACCGCTGCCCAGTCGTCGTCGGTGGCGGCCGGCATGAAGGTGAAGATGTCCCGCACGTGGTGGACGTGCGCGCCGATGTTGCGCAGCTGGCGGAAGTTCTCGCCGGTGTCGTGCATGGCGAGCTCGGCGGTGACGCGCTCCCGGAGCAGCCGGGCGCAGGCCCGGTCGGTGGGGTCATCGGTGGCGGGGGCGGCGTCGAGCACGGCGAGTGTACGTCGGGCGACATCGGCGAGCGCCTCGAAACCTTCCGGGGAGAGGTCCGGCTGCCGGTCGTCGCCCGGGTGCAGGCCCAGCCAGCGGCTTCCAGTGGGTCGAGTGCAGCCACCTGGTCGAGGTGACGGTCGGCGATGGTGCGGGGGGTGATCGTTTCATCTGCCATGCCGTCATCCTGGCGCACCCTCAGGATGACCTGACGAGCGGTAGGCGCCGGGCGCGCGCATCCCGGGTCGGGCGACAGTCTGGGATGCGACGGAAGGCGGAACGAGTGGTGAAGCCGGGCTGCTTGCCCCGTCTTGGGTGCCCTGCTGAGGATTCCGCAGGCCGCCTGGGTGTGGTGAAGACAGGGTGTGGTGGCGGCCGTGGCCAATGAACCTGAGGGCATGGCGCCGGCCGGGCCGAGGGTGGGTTGCCATTGCGCTGTGCAGGCGTCCCGGTACTGGCTGTTGATCGACGTGTGCGAACCGCGCGAGAGCCCTTTACGCGCCCTCGGCGTGGCGATACCTTGCGGAAACATCCTGCAAGTTCTTGCATCAGTCGGTGTGGCCGTCCAGGTGTTCACGGCCGCTTCCCCCCACCCAGATGTTCGGGAGCCGCCGCCTGAGCTCCTGCCCAGCTCCCGCTCCCCACCTCCCACCCCCACCCAGCCGGCGCGGTCGTTGCGGACCGGAGTCGCCCATGCGCGGCTTCCGCACGCCTCGGCGCGCGGCATGCCCAGGAGGCAGCCCCCCATGAGACACAGGCCTCAACCACGTACCGGCCCGCGCAGAGCGCCGATCCTCGCCGTGGCAGCTGCTCTTCTCGGCACCGGCACCGTCGTCGTGTCGGCTTCCCCAGCCGGTGCCGTGCCCACCGCGGTGAGCCTGCCCGCGACCTTCGACAGCGAGATCGGCTGTGCCGCCGACTGGCTGCCCGACTGTACCCAGGCGCAGCTGGCCCAGCGCGCCGACGGTATGTGGGCAGCCAGCCTGAGCCTGCCCGCCGGCACCTACGCCTACAAGGTCGCGATCAACAACGGCTGGACCGAGAACTACGGGGCCGGTGGCGCCCCGGGCGGCGCGAACATCTCCATCACCGTCCCGGCCGGTGGAAAGCTCGTCACGTTCGTCTACGACCCCGTCACCCACGTGGTCACCGACAACTCCATTCAGCAGGTCGTCACCGCCGTCGGTGACTACCAGTCCGAGCTCGGCTGCGGCGCCGACTGGTCCCCCACCTGTGCGGCGACCACGATGCAGGATCCCGACGGCGACGGCGTGTACACCTACACCACCACCGCGATCCCCGTCGGCGCCTGGAACACCAAGGTCGCCATCGGGCAGTCCTGGACTGAGAACTACGGTGCCGGCGGTGCTGCGGGCGGCGTGAACATCGGCTTCACCGTCCCGGCGAACGGGGCGACCACGACGTTCTCGTACAACTCCGTCAGTCACCTGACGACGGTCCAGAGCACCGGCGGCAGCGGCGGGGGGTCCTCACTCAACACGCTCGGCGCGATCTACACCCCCACCGGCACCACCTTCCGCCTCTGGTCGCCCGACAACTCCAATGTCACCGTCACCGTCGGCGGCGCCACCTACCCGCTGAGCCCGACGACCCTCAGCGGCTACTCGAACGTCTACCAGGCGGTGGTCGGCGGTGACCTCAAGGGCCAGACCTACCAGTTCGCCGTCGGCGGCACTGCGGTACGCGACCCCTACGCCCAGATGGCCAACCCCGGCACCACCCAGGGCGTCGTGGTCGACAGCGCCGCGGTCACCCCGACCGGCGGCACCTGGGCACCCCGCCCGGCCCTGGCCAACCGCGAGGACGCGGTCGTGTACGAGCTGAGCGTGCGTGACTTCACCATCGACGCCAGCTCAGGCGTCGACCCGGCCAAGCGCGGCAAGTTCCTCGGCCTGGTGCAGACCGGCACCACGAACAACGGCGCGAAGACCGGCATCGACCACCTCAAGGAACTGGGCGTCAACACCGTCCAGATCATGCCGTCCTTCGACTTCGGCAGCACCGCGCCGAACTGGGGCTACGACCCGGTGAACTACAACGTCCCCGAGGAGCAGTACTCGCAGTACACCCTCCCCGAGGACCGGATCCGGGAATTCAAGGACATGGTCAACGAATTCCACAAGAACGGCATCCGCGTCGTCATGGACGTGGTCTACAACCACACCTTCAGCCAGTCGGTCCTCGGCGGGATCACCGGCAAGTACTACACGCCGACCGACCTGTCGGGAACAGGCAACTCGATCGACGACGGCAACCCCATGGTGAGCCGGATGATCCAGGACTCGCTGGAGCACTGGGTCCGGGACTACAACGTCGACGGGTTCCGCTTCGACCTCATCGGCGTGCACTACTGGAACAACGTGTCCACCTGGGCGAACTACCTCAACACCGCGTACGCCGACCGCAACCTGCTCCTCTACGGCGAGCCGTGGAACGGCGGCGCCGCCGACTCCGCCGAGGCGCAGAAGGTCCGTTACGGCAACGTCCCCGCGCTCGCGCCCGCGCACGTCGGTGTGTTCAACGGCGTCTATAGGGACGCCATTCGAGGCGGAACCGACGACAACGTCATGGCGTACATGGGAGGTTCGGGCAACCCCGGCGCCATCGCCTTCGGCATGCGCGGCTCACCGACCGACCTGAAGAGCACCGCGCCGATCTCCAACCTGTGGACCCCGGCGTTCGCCTACGACCCCGAGCAGACGATGAACTACGCCTCCATCCACGACAACCTCAACCTCTACGACAAGATCACCTACTCCGGCGGCAGCGGCGGAGCCACTGGCACCGCCGGGCGCATCGACCGCTTCGCCGTCGGCACGGTCCTCACCTCCCAGGGCATCCCGGTCATCGCCGAGGGCGACGAGTTCCTCCGCTCCAAGGTCGTGAACGGCGACTACACCACCGCCAAGAACTCCTACAACGCCTCCGACACCGTCAACGCGATCCACTGGGGCGACAAGACCACCAACGCCAACGTCTTCCGCTACTACCGGGACGCGATCGCCCTCCGGAAGTCCGCGCCCGCCCTGCGGCTGACCACCTGGGACGCCGTCCACAACCAGATGACCGCCCAGGTGGACGGTTCCGTCGTCGTCGGGCGCTTCAGCTCCAACCCGGCCGCGCCCACGAGCTACGACACCGTCGTGGTCGACAACCCCACCGGCGCCACCTACAACGTCACGCTGCCTGCGGGCACCTGGACCAAGGTCCTGGACACCAACGGCGCCGTCGTCGCTGGCGACACCGCCTGCGAGGGCCTCGCCGTGACCGTCTTCAAGAAGAGCTGAACCGTACCCGCAGCCGTGGATCCGCGCGGCCGCCGCGAGACACCTTTCGAGGTGCCTCGCGGCGTCCGACGCTCGCCGCGAGACCGTGCGGTCGTCCCCGTCAGCGGTGGTGTGCGGAGTGGGAGCCGATGATGCCGCGGACGGCCGACTGGGCGGCGGTGTCCACGCGGGTGTCGTCGGTCTCGTAGCCGAGCGTCTGGCGGACGGCGACCACCCCGTCCAGTGAACGGCACATCCGCTCGAGGATCGGGACGAGGCTCTTTCGCTCGACGGTGCCGGTCAGCGTGACGACGCCGTCCTCGACCGACACGTCGACCGCGTCCGCCGGCTGCCACAGCGTTTCGAGCAGGATGTCGTGAGTGATCTCCGCGCGGATCGAGGCGTCCTCGCGCAGGAAGGGTCGCAGCACGTCGGCGCGGCTGACGATACCGGTCAGCCGGCCGTCCTGGTCGATGACGGGCAGCCGCTTGAGCTTCCTGCGGTCCATCACCCGGGCGGTCTTCACCAGGCTCCAGTCGGCCCGCGCGGTGACGACCGGACTGGTCATCAGTTCCTCGGCGAGCGCCGGCCCAGCAAGGTACGGCCCGTGCGGGTGGACCCACCGGGCGCTCCGGTGGTCCTCGCCCAGGAGACCGGCCTCCTTGCGGATCAGGTCGGCCTCGGAGACGAGCCCCACCGGGCGGTCCAGCTCGTCGACCACGGGGACGGCGGTGATGCCGCGGCGGTGGAACAGGGCGGCGATCTCCTTGAACGTGGTCTCGGGGTGGGCGACGACGACATCCCGGGTCATCACGTCCCCGACGGTGCAGTGCTGCATGGTGCGACCTCCTTCGGGTGAGGGTTCCCGGGCCCCGCCGACAGCCGCGTTCGCACGGTCAGCTGTGCAGCGGCGGTTCGTTGGCGGCGGCGTCGGTCACGCCGAAGTGGAGGAGCTGGTCGCCGAGATCGACCAAGGCCCGGCCGGCCGCGTACTCGTCGCCGATCTCGGGGACCGGAGGGTCGTGCGGATTGCGGTGGGCTTCGGTGTGGCTCTCCAGCCGGTTGTCCCCGGTGTCGAGGACGGCGTGAACCTTGGTGACGTCGCCCTCTTCGAAGAGATCCACGCGCAGCGTCCACGTTTTCGTGCGCGTCGGTGTGCCCGTCGTCTGCGTGTCCATGGCCTGGTCCGTCCTTCCTGCGGTCGGCCGGCCTCGCGTCCCGGGTGACCTCGGGAGGCCGTGTCTCCAGCCTGCTCCGGGACGTGGCCCGCGGGAATGGGCCGCCCGGCCCCAATGGCGGTGCCGGGCGGGTCGCGGGTGGCGTCCCGTCAGCCGTACGGGACCACCGCGAGCGGGCTGTGGACGTGGTGGACCGCCGCCTCGGTGACCGGTCCCAGGTGGGGTCCGCCGGAACCGGCGCCGCTGCGCCGGCCGACGACCAGAAGGTCCGGCCGGCCCACGGCATCGATCAGCGTCGCCGCGGGGCTGCCGCGCAGCAGGGACGCCACCACCGTCACGTCGGGGTACTTCTCCCGCCAGGGCTCGACCGCGGCGGTGAAGCGCTCCATCGCGTCCGCCGCCATCTCCTCCTCGAGCTCCGCGACCACCGCCGGGGCCAGGTCGCCGCCGCCCGGCGGCCGCCAGGCGTGGACCACCCGCAGCGGCACCGAGCGCAGGGCGGCCGACTCGAACGCGAATGCGATCACCCCGCCGCAATGGTGGTCCAGGTCCAGGCCGAGGACCACCTCGCCGGTGGATCGCGGCGTGTCCCTCGTCGGGCGGACGAGGACGATCGGGCAGGCGGCGCGCTCGAGAACGTGCCGGCCCACCGGTCCGACGAGGAAACCGCGCAAGGTGCTCAGACCCCGGGAGCCCAGCGCCAGCATCGCGGCGTGCTCGCCGGCCTCGACCAGCGCCTGGCCGGCGCTGCCGGTCCACTGGACGGCGGTCACGTCGACGGTCGACAGCTGCGCGCGCAGCTCGGCCTCCTGCCGGCCGAGCCGACTGCGGGACTCGGCCACGGCGTCCGGCTGCCCGAGCATCTCCTCGGCCATCCAGGGCCAGGCAAGCAGGAGCTCCAAGCGCAGACCGCGCAGTTCCGCCTCGCGTACGGCCCACTGCGCGGCGGCGGTGCTTTCGGGTGATCCGTCGTATCCGACGGTGATCGGGGCGGTCACGGCGACCTCCGAGAGGCTCGGACGGGCTGGTCTGCTGTCAGTCTCGTCCGCCCGACGCCGATGCGGCCGGTGCCGGTCGGCCCCGATCGCGGGCTGACCGGCCCTGACCGGGCTCCGGTCGCTCGTGCCGACCGGCTCCTCGCCGCTGTCCGACCGGGCGGACCCGCGCGCCGCCGGGCCGGTGGGGCTCTCTGAGTGCAGGATCGGTGCCACCCGGGCGTCCGGGTCAGCGCCGCTGGGGAGGACGCATGGGTGCCACCGCAGAACGGGCCTCGCCGCCCGACCGCATCGTCGTCATCGGTGTCGGCAACCCGCTGCGGGGCGACGACGGCGTTGGCACCGCCGTGGTGGACGTGCTGGCCGCCGACCCCTGCCCGGTGGCACGCCTCGCGGTCTGCGACGGTGAACCCGCGCGTCTGATCGAGCTGTGGGACGGTGCGGAGCTGGCCGTCGTGCTGGACGCGGTGAGGGTGCCGCCGGAGCGGGCCGGCCGGTTGCACCGGCTGCGGCTCACCGGGAACGGAGCGTCGGCACCCGGGGAGGTGACCGTCGAGCCGACTGCGGCCGGGTCGCACGGGCTCGGCCTCGGCCACGCCCTCGCGCTGGCCACGGTGCTCGGCCGGGTGCCCCGCCGCCTCGTCCTGCTCGCGATCGGGGGAAGCGCCTTCGGGCTCGGACACGGACTCGGCCCGGCCGTCGCCGAGGCCGTCCCGGGAGCCGCGGCGGCGGTCCGCGGGATCGTGGCCCGGCACCGCGCGGGTCGTCGATGACCGTCGGGCGCCGGGCGGTCGACCCGAACACTTCGCCCGTCCGGGGGAGCCGTGGCGTCGGTCCGGCGCGGCGGCGGGCCTCCGCCGCAGCTTTCCGGCGTCGGCGGCACAGGATGGGCGCACGACTCCAGGGCCGGCTGCCCGGTGGCGCCCGTCAGCTGCAGGAGGTAGCACCATGACCAGCGCTCCGGCGGCCACCGCGGTCATCGACCGGGCGGGGCTCGACGCGCTGATCCGCGTGCTCGCCGCGCATGGCCGTACCGTGGTCGGGCCGACCGTGCGCGACGGTGCCATCGTGCTGGCCGAGCTCGCCTCCGGCGAGGAGCTTCCGTACGGCTGGGGCGTCGAGCTGGAGGCCGGCCACTACCGGCTCCGCCCCCGTCCCGACGGCGCGGCCTTCGCCCACAGCGCGGGGCCCAACTCGTGGAAGACGTTCCTGCACCCGCAGCGCGAGCGGCAGTGGAGCGCGGACCGAGCATCCGACGGCGGCACGGCGTTCCGTACCGACCCGCCGCCGACCGTCTCCTACGCCTTCCTCGGCGTGCGCCCCTGCGACCTGAGGGCCATCGCGATGCAGGACCGGGTGCTCACCGGCGGACCGCACGCCGACGGGCGCTACCGGTCCCGGCGTTCCCGGGCGTTCCTGGTCGCCGTCGAGTGCACCGAGCCGGGCGCCACCTGTTTCTGCGTCTCGATGGGGACCGGACCCGCAGCTGGACCGGGCTACGACCTGGCCCTGACCGAGCTGGTCGACGAGGACGGCCACCGGTTCCTGGTCCGGGCGGGCAGCCCGGAGGGCGAGCAGGTGCTGGCCGAGCTGCGCCTCCGCCCGGCCGACCCGGACACCCGGGACGAGGCCGCCCGGGTCGTGCGGGAGGCGGCGGACCGGATGGGCCGCACCATGCCGCCGGTCGACCTGCGGGCCCTGATGCGCGACACCCTGGACGCCGAGCGCTGGGACGACGTCACCGCGCGCTGTCTGACCTGCGGCAACTGCACCATGGTGTGCCCCACCTGCTTCTGCACGACCGCCGAGGACGTCACCGACCTGACCGGTGACCACGCCGAGCGCTGGCGGCGCTGGGAGTCCTGCTTCGACCTGGAGTTCACCCACCTGCCGACCGGACCGGTCCGCTCCTCGCCGCGCAGCCGCTACCGGCAGTGGCTCACCCACAAGATCGGCACCTGGCACGACCGGTTCGGCAGCTCCGGCTGCGTCGGCTGCGGCAGGTGCATCGTCTGGTGCCCGGTCGGCATCGACATCACCGAGGAGGCCCACGCCCTCAACCAGGAGCGTAGGACTGTGGCCGACCGCCAGGAGATGCCGTGACGGCACTGCTCGCCGGGCTGGCCGCCGACCACCGCGATCGGCTGCTCGCTCTCGGCCGAGACGTCGCCTGGGCCGACGGGGCCCGGATCTTCGAGGAGGGTGGGCCGGCCGACCGGTTCTGGCTGGTCCGGAGCGGCCTGGTCGCGCTCGACGTTCACGTGCCGGGCCGTGGCACGCTCGTCGTCGAGACTCTCGGCGAGGGGGAACTCCTCGGCTGGTCCTGGCTGTTCGAGCCGTACCGCTGGCAGCTCGGGGCGGTGGCCCGCGGCGTGGTCGACGCGATCGAGTTCGACGCCGCGGCGGTGCGGGCGGCGATGGACGACGAGCCGGCCTTCGGCCTGGAACTGCTGCGGCTGATCGGGGCGGGGACAATCGGGCCGCGGCTGCACGCGGCCCGCACCCGGCTGCTCGACCTCTACGGCGGTGGGCAGGACACCGCCGGGACCGGTCCCGCGCGGTGACGGGCGCGCCGCCCGCGGCCGCACCGCCCGTCCGCTACCGGGTCACCGCGCGCACGGCCGAAACGGCGGACACGGCCAGCATCGTCCTCGAGCCGGTCACGGACGCACTCCCGCCGTTCGCACCGGGCCAGTTCGCGATGGTCTACGCCTTCGGCGTCGGTGACATCCCGCTCTCGGTCAGTGGGATCGACGGCCACAGGCTGACTCACACCGTCCGTGCGGTCGGCGCGGTCTCACGTGCGCTGCACGGGATGCGCCCGGGGGAGACGGTGGGCGTGCGCGGACCGTTCGGTACCGCGTGGCGGCTGCCCGACACGCCCGGCGCGGACGTGCTGGTGGTCGCCGGGGGCATCGGGCTGGCACCGCTGCGGCCGCTGGTGGAGCGGACCCTCGCCGCACACAGGCGTACCGGCGGGCCGGCCGTGCTGGTCGGCGCCCGTACCCCCGCCGACCTGTTCTTCGCCGCGGACGTCGAACGCTGGCGGACGGCCGGTGCCCGGGTGCTCACCACGGTCGACCGCCCGGATCCGCAGTGGTACGGCGAGGTCGGCGTGGTGACCACCCTGCTAGACCGGGCCGCCGTCGACCCGCCTCGCACCACCGCCTACCTCTGCGGGCCCGAGGTGATGATCCGCGCGGCAGCCCGCGCGGTGGTGCACCGCGGGGTGGCCCCGGACCGGATTCACGTCTCGCTGGAGCGCACCATGCACTGCGGCACCGGACACTGCGGCCACTGCCAACTCGGCCCACTGCTGCTCTGCCGCGACGGCCCGGTGGTCACCTGGAGCCAGGCGGAACAGCTGCTCTCAGTAAGGGAGTTGTGAGATGGACCGGCCACGGCTGGCGGTGTGGAAGTTCGCCTCCTGCGACGGCTGCCAGCTCACCCTGCTCGACTGCGAGGACGAACTCCTCGACCTCGCCGAACGCCTGGAGATCGCCCACTTCCTCGAGGCGGCCACCGCGCCCGCCGCAGGCCCGTACGACCTCTCGCTGGTCGAGGGCTCGATCACCACCGCCCAGGACGCCGAGCGGATCCGACGGGTCCGGGCTGCGTCCCGGTACCTGGTGACCATCGGCGCCTGCGCCACCGCCGGCGGCATCCAGGCGCTGCGCAACAACGCGGACGTGGCCGAGTACCGCGCGGTGGTGTACGCGCGGCCGGAGTACGTCGAGACCCTGGTCACCTCCACCCCGATCAGCGCCCACGTCCCGGTCGACTTCGAGCTGCGTGGTTGCCCGATCGACCGCGGGCAGCTGATCGAGGTGATCACCGCGTACCTGGCGGACCGCACGCCCGACGTGCCGAGGCACAGCGTCTGCTTCGAGTGCAAGCGCCGAGGCACCGTGTGCGTGACCGTCGCGCACGGCACCCCGTGCCTGGGGCCGGTCACCCATGCCGGATGCGGCGCGCTCTGCCCCGCGTACGCGCGCGGCTGCTACGGCTGCTTCGGCCCATCGGACTCGACCAACCTGCCGGCCTTCGTCCCACTGCTGCGCCGCGGGGGGCTCGCCGGGCCGGACGTCGTCCGGGTGCTGCGCACCTTCAACACTGCCGCCCCCGAGTTCGACACCGCCGCCCGGCAGGCCGCCGAGGAGGCGGACCGATGACCGGCGACGGCACGCGCCAGCTGCACCTCGGCCCGCTCGGCCGCGTCGAGGGCGAGGGCTCGCTGCACCTGGTCCTGCGCGACGGCGAACTCGCCGAGGCCAGACTGGCGATCTACGAACCACCCCGGTTCTTCGAGGCCTTCCTGCGCGGCCGAGGCCACACCGAACCGCCCGACCTCACCTCCCGCATCTGCGGCATCTGCCCCGTCGCCTACCAGCTCAGCGCCTGCCGCGCGCTGGAGGACGCCTGCGGGGTGCGCGTCGAGGGCCAACTGGCCGCGCTGCGCCGACTGCTCTACTGCGGCGAGTGGATCGAGAGCCAGGCCCTGCACGTCCACCTGCTGCACGCCCCCGACTTCTTCGGCTGCGACAGCGCCATCGAACTCGCCCGCACCCACCGCGAGGACGTCGCCCGCGGCCTGCGGGTCAAACAGGCCGGCAACGCGATCGTCGAACTCCTCGGCGGCCGCGCCATTCACCCGGTCAACGTCCGGCTCGGCGGCTTCCACCGGGTACCCGCCCCGGCCGAGCTGCGGCCGCTGGCCGAACTCCTGCGCCGGGCGCGGGACGACGCCGAGGAGTCGGTCCACTGGGTGAGCGGCTTCGACTTCCCGGACGCGGTCTGCGACGCCGACCTGTTCGCTCTGGCCGAGCCCGACCACTACGCCGTCGAGTCCGGCACCCCCACCGTGCTGCGCACCGACGGCGACCGGCGCGGCAGCGTCCACGCCTTCCCGCTGGCCGAGTTCGGGACACACGTGGTCGAGCACCAGGTGCCGTACTCGACCGCGCTGCACTCCCGGCTCGACGGCCGCAGGCACCTGACCGGTTCACTGGCCCGGTTCGCGATCAGCGGGCACCGGATGCCGGCCGGACTGCTGGACCTCGCGGTGGCCGGCGGCCTCGGGGACCCCCGCACCGGCGCGGTCTGCCGGAACCCCTACCGTTCCATCGTGATCCGGGCGATCGAGGTGCTGTACGCGGTCGACGAGGCGCTGCGGATCATCGACGAGTACCGGCCGCCCCCGCGCCCGTACATCCCCGTCCCCGCCCGCGCCGCGACCGGCCACGGCGCGACCGAGGCGCCCCGCGGTCTGCTCTACCACCGCTACATGCTCGCCGCCGACGGGACAGTCACCGACGCGGTCCTGGTGCCGCCGACGGCGCAGAACCAGGGCGCGATCGAGGCGGACGTGGCGCGCGCGGTGCGCGCCCGCCTGGCCGTCGGCCCACCCGCCGAGGACGCCGAGCTGGCCACGCTGAGCGAGCGGGCGATCCGCAACCATGATCCGTGCATCTCCTGCTCGGCGCACTTCCTCAGGCTCTCCGTCGAGCGCTGAACCGGCGGGCGTCCGGGACACCGCGAGCCCCCGCGGACCGTCGATGGGACACTGGTGAGGGTGGCCGCCTGCATGGCGTGGTGGAGTGGTGTGCCCGCGCCGCGCGCGGACCGCCCGGGGCGCCGAGAACGACGGGAGCCGACCGATGTCACGCACCGTTGGCAGTGAACACCGAGCATTCCTCGGCGAGTTGGCCGAACTGGTCCGCCTCGCGCGGACGGCGTTGGAGGGCGCGACTTCGGCGCTGACGGAGCCGGACGGCGCGGCGGACGGGGTCGTCACCGCCGAGAAGGCGCTGTCCGAGCTGTGCGGGCGGATCGAGGAGGACGCGGCCGACACACCGCCGGAGCCCGTGGCGGTCGTGGCCGGCGTCCACGTGGGCAGCGAGGTGGAGTGGCTCGCGTTGCTCGCCCGGCGGCTGCTGGAGATCGCCTGGGCACGGCAGGGGAGCCAGCCGTTTCCCGAACGGGTGCTCGCACCCCTGAGCGGACTCGCCGAGGCGGCCGTCGGCCTGGTCGGCCGGGCGGCCGACGTCCTGACGGAGGGCACGCCCGAGGGTGTCGCGGACCTGCTGTCGGACCTGCACGAGGCGGGCCTGCGCCAGCGGCTGCTGTACGACCTGCTGCTCGCCGATCCCCCTCCAGTGGGTTCCGCCGAGACCGCCGAACTCACCCTGCTGTCCTGCCACTACCGCCAGTGCGCGGAGCACGCCGCTGCCATCGCCAGACCCGTCGTGGTGTTCGCGGACGCCGGAGTGCGTACCCGGCCCGGCGACGAGCCGTAGGCTCCGCCGGCGGCCGGTCGGGGCACCGCCTACGGCAGGCCTGCCGCAGCCGTTGCCTCGGCCAGCAGCCGGGCGGTGGGCCCGTGCCGCACCGTCCCGCGGTGGGTCACCACCATGGCGTCCAGCACCGGGTCGGTCGGATCGACCGTGAGTGGGCCGCCGTGCGTCAGGTGGGCGAGCAGTGCCAGCACGTTGTGGGCGTACGCGAGCGACGCGGTCGTCGGGACCCCGGCGGCGAGGTCACCGGCTCCGATCACCGTCACCCCGTCACCGACCAGCGTCGTGGTGTCCGGCCCGATGCCCTCGATGTTGCCGCCTCCCGGACCCGCCGCCAGGTCGACCAGCACCGACCCCGGCCGCATGGTGGCCACCGTGTCCCGGTCCAGCACCGTCGGCGGCTCGTGGTCCGGCAGATCGAGGGCGGTCAGCACGAGGTCGTGGCGGACGGCGGCCGCCGCGACCCCGCTGCGGAGCACGGAGCGCCGGTGCTCGAGCGCCTCGCGCAGCGCGAGGTCGTCGTCCACCGGGTGCAGGCCGGGCAGGTCCAGCAGCTCGGCCCCGAGCGCGACGGCCTGCGCACGCTCCGGGCCGCGCAACTCGACGACGTGCACCAGGGCGCCGAGCCGGTGGGCGGTGTCGATCGCCTGCAGCCCCGGGTGGCCGGCGCCGACCACCAGGACCCGGACCGGGGCGAACAGGCCGTCCGAGGTGCCCCACGGCGGCAGGCAGCTGCCCAGCCGGGCGGCCGCCAGCAGCACGGCGCGGTAACCGGCGATCCTCCCCTGGGAGGCCGCGGCGTCCATCGGATACGCCGCGGGCAGCCGGGCGGGGGCGAGGTCGAGGCCGATCGAGGTGACCCCGAGGTCGGCCCACTGCCGGACCAGGAAGGCGATCCGCGTGGGACGCACCATCGTGACCAGCACCTGCCCGCGACGCAGCCGCCGCGACGAGTCACCGGTGGGCGGGTGAATGCCCAGCAGCACGTCCGCGTGGAGTAGTAGTTCCGCACGCCCGGTGAGCTCGGCTCCTGCCGCGGTGTAAGCCACGTCGTGATGCCGGGCCCGGGCACCCGCGCCCGCCTCGACGAGGACCTTCAGACCGAGCCGGCCGACGGCCGGTACCAGGTCCGGCACCAGCGCGA
Source organism: Kitasatospora cinereorecta (assembly GCF_024172095.1). Lineage (GTDB taxonomy): Bacteria > Actinomycetota > Actinomycetes > Streptomycetales > Streptomycetaceae > Kitasatospora > Kitasatospora cinereorecta. The sequence continues at coordinate 20,728 of NZ_JAMZDX010000007.1, forward strand.
CGCGCCGCTCACCCGGCACGGTCTCCCGCAGCACCCCCACCGTGGTGGCCACCATGAGCGCGTCACCGCCCTCCGGGGCGCAGCCGAGTCGCCCGTCTCCACCATTGTCCCCGTGTTTTGCGGCTCCCACCCGCCGGTCGGATACTCGACGGTGGGACGCCGCCCGGTGCCCGGCGCGCCGCGCGGCACAGCGGAGGGAGCCGGAATGGCGAGCCGCGGCTGGCAGTTCTGGGTGGACCGGGGCGGGACTTTCACCGACGTCGTCGCGCTGGCCCCGGACGGCCGGCTGCTGACCCGCAAACTGCTCTCGCACGACCCCGCCCGCTACCCCGACCCCGCCATCGCCGGAATCCGCGCCCTCCTGCCGTCCGGCGGTGCACGCGTCGACTCGGTGCGGATGGGTACCACGGTCGCCACCAACGCCCTGCTGGAGCGCACTGGTGAGCCGACCGCCCTGGTGATCACCCGGGGTTTCGCCGACGCCCTGCGGATCGGCTACCAGAACCGTCCGCGGATATTCGCCCGCGAGATCACCCTGCCCGAGCCGCTGTACGCCCGCGTGATCGAGGTGGACGAGCGGATCGCCGCCGACGGTTCGGTGCTGCGCCCACCGGACCTCGAACGGCTCGCGCAGGAGCTGCGCCGGTGTCACCGCGACGGCATCCGCTCGCTCGCGGTGGTATGCCTGCACAGCTACCTGCACCCCGCGCACGAGCAGGCGATCGGCCGACTCGCCGAGCGGCTGGGCTTTCCCCAGGTGTCGCTGTCCAGCGAGGCGAGCCCGCTGATGAAGTTGGTCCCGCGCGGCGACACCGCGGTCGTCGATGCCTACCTGTCGCCCGGCCTGCGCCGCTACGTCCGGCAGGTGGCGCGGGAGTTGAGCGACATCCCGCTCATGTTCATGCAGTCCAACGGCGGCCTCGCCGAGGCCGGCCACTTCCGCGGCAAGGATGCCATCCTGTCCGGCCCGGCCGGCGGCATCGTCGGCATGGTGCGGATGTCCCGACTCGCCGGATTCGAGCGGGTGATCGGCTTCGACATGGGCGGAACCTCCACCGATGTGTCGCACTTCGCCGGCGAGTTCGAGCGGGTGGTGACCACCGAGGTCGCCGGAGTCCGGCTACGGGCACCGATGCTGGCGATCCACACGGTCGCGGCCGGCGGCGGTTCGGTGCTGCGCTTCGGCGGTGGACGGCTGCGGGTCGGCCCCGACTCGGCCGGCGCGGACCCCGGCCCCGCCTGCTACCGGCGCGACGGTCCGCTCACCGTCACCGACGCCAACCTGCTGCTCGGCCGGATCCAGGCGGCCCACTTCCCCCACGTCTTCGGACCCGCCGGCAACCAGCCGGTCGACCTCGACCCGGTGCGGCGCCGGTTCGCCACTCTCGCGGCCGAGATCGCCGCGGACTCGGGCGCGGCCTGCACGGCGGAGCAGGCGGCCGAGGGCTTCCTGCGGATCGCGGTCGGGAACATCGCGAACGCGATCAAACGGATCTCGGTGCAACAGGGCCACGACGTCACCCGATACGCGCTGACCACGTTCGGCGGTGCGGGCGGCCAGCACGCGTGTGCGGTCGCGCAGGCCCTCGGCATCCGTACGGTGCTGGTGCCGCCGATGGCCGGAGTGCTCTCCGCGCTCGGCATCGGCCTCGCCGACACCACCGTCCTGCGCGAGCACGCCGTCGAACGCCCGCTGGCGCAGGAGTCCATGGCCGCCGTGCGGGCACTGGCCGAGAAGCTGGCGGCCCTGGCCACGGCCGAGCTGGTCGACCAGGGGATCGCACCGGAGCGGATCCGGCTGGCGCACCGGGTCAGGCTGCGGTACCAGGGTACCGACACCACGCTGGACACCGCCCTGGCGGAACCCCCCGCGATGACCGACGAGTTCGAGACGCGTCACCGCGCCACCTACTCCTTCCTGATGGACCGTCCGATAGTCGTCGAGTCGCTGGCGGTGGAGGCAACCGGACTCACCGAGCAGCCTGACCTGGAGGCGCTCGGAGCCACGCCGGACGTTGGCGACGGGCCCGTCGAGCCCCGCACCGTCCGGATGTTCACCGGCGGCCGGTGGAGCGACGTGCCGGTACGGGAGCGAGAGCGGATGCGTCCGGCCGAGACCGTCACCGGGCCGGCCCTCATCGCCGAGGCCGGTGCCACGACGGTCGTGGACGACGGATGGAGTGCCACGGTGACGCCGGTCGGCCACCTGCTGGTGGAACAGGTCGGGGACTTCGCGGAACCCTCCGTCACCGCCGAGGCCGACCCGGTCCTGCTGGAGCTCTTCAACAACCTCTTCACGGCGATCGCGCAGCAGATGGGCGCCCGGCTGGAATCGACGGCACAGTCGGTCAACATCAAGGAACGGCTCGACTTCTCCTGCGCGCTCTTCGACCCGGACGGCAACCTGGTCGCCAACGCCCCCCACATCCCCGTCCACCTCGGCTCGATGGGCACCACGGTCAAGGAGGTGCTCCGCCGCCGCGGCCCGTCGATCCGGCCGGGCGACGCCTACGCCGTCAACGACCCGTACCACGGCGGCACGCACCTGCCCGACATCACCGTCGTCACCCCCGTCTTCGACCCGGCCGGGCAGGACATCCTCTTCTTCGTGGCCTCGCGCGGGCACCACGCCGAGATCGGCGGGATCACCCCCGGCTCGATGCCCGCGACCAGCCGGGAGATCCACGAGGAAGGCGTGCTCCTCGACAACTGGCTGCTGGTGTCGGACGGCAGGCTCCGCGAGGCCGAGACACTGCGGCTGCTCGCCGAGGCGCCGTACCCCTCGCGCGACCCGGCCACCAACCTCGCCGACCTGCGGGCCCAGATCGCCGCCAACCGCAAGGGTGTCGACGAAGTCCTCGCGATGATCGACCAGTTCGGCCTCGACGTGGTCCGGGCCTACATGCGCCACGTGCAGGACAACGCCGAGCGGGCCGTGCGCGAGGTGATCGGCGAGCTCGCTGACGGCGCCTACCGGTACGAGACCGACTCCGGCGCGGTGATTGCAGTACGGGTCGAGGTGGACCGCCGACAGCGCACCGCCACCGTGGACTTCACCGGTACCTCCGCCCAGCTCGACGGGAACTTCAACGCACCCTCCGCCGTGGTGAACGCGGCGGTCCTGTACGTCTTCCGTACCCTGGTGGCCGACGACATCCCGCTGAACGACGGCTGCCTGAGGCCGCTGCGGATCATCGTCCCACCCGGCTCGATGCTCGCCCCGCGCTACCCGGCCGCCGTGGCCGCCGGCAACGTCGAGACCTCGCAGGCCATCACCGGCGCGCTCTACGCCGCACTCGGCGTCCAGGCCGAGGGCTCCGGCACCATGAACAACCTCAGCCTCGGCAACGAGGACCACCAGTACTACGAGACGATCGCCTCCGGCTCCGGTGCCGGCCCCGGCTACGACGGCGCCGCCGCGGTCCAGACCCACATGACCAACTCGCGGCTCACCGACCCGGAGGTCCTGGAGTGGCGGCTGCCCGTGCTGCTGGAGCAGTTCGCGGTGCGCCCCGGAAGCGGCGGCGCGGGGCGATGGCGGGGCGGCGACGGAGTGGTGCGCCGGATCCGCTTCCGCGAACCGATGACGGTGAGCCTGCTCTCCGGGCACCGGAGCGTGGCACCCTACGGCATGGCCGGTGGCGCGCCGGGAGGGCTCGGCGCCAACCGGCTGCTGCGGCGCGACGGCAGGACCGAGCCACTGGGCGGCTGTGCGACCGCGGACGTCGAGCCCGGCGACGTGCTGGAGATCGAGACGCCCGGCGGCGGCGGGTACGGCGACCCAGGCCCGGCCGGGTGACCACGGGTGAACCTCACCGCGCAATCGACGCGTTGAGCTGGGCTATCGACCGGGCCCGCACCCGCGGCGCCGTCACCGAGGCGCTCACCGCCCGGCAGGACCCGGTCTCCACCGCCGGTCGTGCAGGTCGGCACCGTTTCCTGCCTGCTGGAGGTGGCCCGGGGCGCCGACAACGGCGTCCTGATTCTGCGGGCATGCTCCAGTCAGCCGGCCGGGGGGACAACTCCCGTAGCAGCCGCAGGATCGTCTGGCTGTGGTGGGGTGCGCAGGGCGAGGACGGCCAGGTCGTCGTGGCCGTCGCCCGGCTGGGCGTCGGCCAACGTGCGGCACAGGTCGTCCAGCGGCAGGCGGGCGTGCGCGGCCGCGATTCGGGCGAGAGCGGTGAGGCCGGCGTCGATGGGGTGGTCGGGGTGCTCGACCAGGCCGTCCGTGAACAGCACGAGGGTGGCGTCGCCGGGGAGGGGGTGCTTGTGGTCGGGTCGTGGCATGTCGGTGTCCACGCCGAGCGGCAGGCCGGGGTCGGCGTGCAGATAGTGGGCGGTGCCGTCGGGGCCGATCACGAGTGGCGGCGGGTGTCCGGCGGTGCTCCAGTGCACTGTCCAGCCGTTCTCGGCGGGCTCGATGCGTACCAGACAGGCGGTGGTGATCGGGTTGTCGGTGATCGCGTCCAGGGTGCGGTCGAGCTGCGTCAGAATCGCGCTGGGTGGGGTGCGGCGGTCGTACAGCAGGGCGCGGAGCATGTTGCGGGTCTGGGCCATGGTGGCGGCAGCCTTGAGGTCGTGACCGACGACGTCGCCGATGACCAGGGCGCAGGCGCCGTCGGGGAGCATCAGGGCGTCGTACCAGTCGCCGCCGACGTGGTCCGGGGCGGCGGCGGGCCGGTACACGGCGGCGGTCTTGAACGGGTCGAGGGCCGGCAGTTGCGGGAGCAGGAGGCGCTGGAAGTATTCGGCGTTGGCGCGGACCTGCCGGTAGAGGCGGGCGTTCTCGATCGCGAGGCCGGCTGCTCCGGCGAGCGCTACGACGATGTCCTGGTCGTGGCGGTCGAAGGGCCGGCCGTCGCGTCGCTCGGTGAGGTACAGGTTGCCGTAGACGCGTCCGCGGGAGGTGATCGCCACCCCGAGCAGGGCCTGCATCGGCGGGTGGCCGGGCGGGAAGCCCACCGACTGTGGGTGGGCGCCGATGTCCGCGACGCGCAGCGGTTCGGGGTGCTCGATGAGGTGCCCCAGGAGTCCGCGGCCGTGGGGAAGCGCTACTCCTGCGAGGTCCGATGTCTCCCGGTCGCTCAGCCCGACGGGGATGAAGTCCTCCAGGCGTTCGCCGTCCTCGCTGAGCACGCCGAGCGCGCCGTAGCGGGCGTCGACCAGGCCCATCGCCGTGCTGATCAGGCGTCTTAGCACGACCGGGAGGTCCAGCTCCCGGCCGACCGCCATCACGGCATCCAGCAGGTCCTGGAAACGGCGCTGGGCATGGGCCAGGTCCCGCAGACGCTCGACGATCCGGTCCATCTCGTCGTCGACGTGATGGCCGGGGTCGGGAACATCCGGCCGCGCAGATCCATCCTCCGGATCCATCAAGCCCGCCCTCGGATGGTGTGCTGGACGACTACCACCCCAGGCGACGCGTCGCCGTGAACACGCCGCAACCTGCCCACACACCTGCTCCGGTTGGCGGTGGTGGTCACGCGTCAGTCCAGCCCGCGGCAGGGTCCCTGCCATCGGTGCCGAACGGAGGGAAGGCCTCGGCGAGAATCGCCGCGAGGTGGCGCTTCTCGACCCCCGCCTCCCGAGCCGCCCGAATCGGTGCGGCAATATCGCCGGGCAGACGACCCGCCGGGACCGGCGCCCAGCCGCCCGCGTCGTCCGGTCCCACGGAAACACGGCCGGTCATAGGCGTGCCCCTGACGCCGGGCATGCCGGCTCGTGCCACGAGGTGGTCACCACCGCCCCGCCCGGCAGCAGGTGCTCACTGCTCCAAGTCCGGCAGCAGCACACAGTCGGACACGGGTCGGACCGTGCCGCCGGAGCGGTTGAATGAGCTGACGTAACGGACGCGGCGGCATGTGCGGGCCGCCGGCGGCGCCGGCCGCCCGTAGTAGGTCTCGTCACTACCGCCCTGTCCCACGCCCCGCGCCTGCCTAACCGCGAACCACCCGAACGGAGGCAGGCAGGGCCTCTCGCAGCTCGTGTGACTCGTCGCAGAGTGCTGAGCATCGCACCGCTACGAGGCTCAGCAGGTCGGCACCTCACGGTCAGTCGATCGCGAACCAGTCTCGGACCAGGGTCAGGTGGTCGATGTAACGCTCGCCGGAGACGTCCACGACGACCTCGTCGACCGTATCTCCGGTGAAGTGGAACGGCCCCCTGGTCGTCGGGCGTGACGGGCGAGGCGTCGTCGCGGCCCACGCAGATCCCGTTCCCGACGACGCAGAAGTAGCCGGGCTGGGCTGCCCAGCTCGTCGACGTGTTCCAGGGACAGTTCAGTCGGCGCGGGCGCGCCGTTGAAGAACCGTCACTTGTTGTTCTGTCAGGCCCGTCCCTCGCCGCTGCCGCCGTTGTCCGAGACGGCCCTGGTGATCGTGTTGTCGAGCTCGCCGACGGCCTCCAGGAAGTCGATCAGCCGGCCGAGCTGGCGCGTCGCTGTACGAGACGTAGCCGGCGAAGACCTCGGCCATCCTGATGAAGAGCCGCTGCTCGCCCGCGCTGAGCGTCTCCCAGGGCCGGACGGTGTCGAGCCTCGGCCACGGCTGCCCGTTCGGGCCGGTCACGTTCGCTCCCCGTGGGGGTTGATTGCGGACAGCTCGGTGTCCTCCGGCAGCAGGCCGAGCTCCTTCTGGCGCCGGAGGATCTCTGGCCGGATCGCCTCGTAGCCCTCGTCGAACACATCCTTGTATGCGTCGGCCCATTCCTTGAGGACGTGGTGCGGGGCGTGGGCCGCGTCCAGCGCCAGGGACATGAAGAACGGTTTCTCGGGCTCGACGACCTCGGCGTCGCGTATGAACTCGATGGCCTAGTCGGACGGGTCCTTGGCGATGTGGTCGGTGTCAGGCGCGCTGCAGGCGCGGCCACGGCGACCCCTGGGTCGGGATGCCTGCACGCACCTCAAACGGAGCATTCGACCGGCGGGCAGGAGCGTGTCGCGAGCACAGCGCGCGGTGCGGGCGGCGGGAGCAGGGCAGGGTATCGATATGCCGGAGCGCCGTTTTCGCCGCCGCGTTCGTGTCCGTGCCGTTGCGCGTGGTGGCACGCGCGTCGTCCACCGCGATCGTGAGCGGAGAGGCAGACCGGTGCTTCGGCGTTCCCCGCCGCGCAGCGTCGTGAGAGTGCCGATCATGAGGGAGCCGCCGTCGGAGCGGTCCGCGGCCTGCTGCTCGGCTACCCGAACCCGCCAGATCCTTGAGGGCGGGACGGTCGTCATACTCCTGCGCCATCTGGCAGGCTGCCCGGTCTGGTCAGTACGCTGAGCTCCCCCGGGGGCCCGTATCTGTGGCGGTCAGCCCACCACTGCTCCAGTCGCCGCCGGTGCCCTCCTCCTGGTCGCCGTCGGGACCGACAGACTGTCCTCCAAGGCGGTGGAGTGCCAGTGGCCGGCCGACGTGTTCGCCGAGTAGATCGAGCACCCCGAGCAGTATGAGGTCGGTTGCGGCCTCAGCCGACTCGTCCCACCAGCCACCGCTTCGACCACCTTCCGATGTGGGTGGCTCGGAAGCGGCGGTGAAGGGTTGGCGTTCGGTGTTATCGGTTGTGGCGACCCGCGCGGTTTCCTGCGCTCCGTGGCGCTTGGTCACTGAGTCAGAACTTGTGGTCGAAGACCGCCGTGACCGGTGCGTGATCGGACCAGCGTTCAGCGTGGGTGGCGGCGCGCTCGACGTGGGCGTCGGTGCAGCGGGCGGCGAGGCCCGGGGTGGCGAGCTGGTAGTCGATGCGCCATGCCGCGTCGTTGTCGACCATGCCGACGGGACAACGATGTTCGGCTCGGCCTGTAGCAGCTTCACCCCGCTTGCCGCGCGGCCCGGAATCAGTGGCAGTACCACGAATGTCGGCACGAACACCACCACGACGGGCAGCGGGGCCCAGCAGGCGAGCCAAGGCGAGGTAGGAGTGGGACCCACTGCACCCCGGAGACTGCACAGTGGCCGTGGTCGAAGCCGACCGGCGCGCCGAACCGAGCCGCCTGCTCGGCCGCCGATGCGCATGAGTGCGGTTCGGCGACAAGTCCACCAGACAGACAGGCATGTGCACCATGGCGCTCGGTTCTCGTGAGCCGCTGGTACTGGTCATCGCTCTCCTCCGAGGTCGGCTCCTCTCCCAGGGGCTGCCAGTGTGAGGCGTCCCGCACCTGTTCTGCAGCGGCGTCCCGCTCGTGTCCGCGACCGCCGGTGGCGCGAGCCGACCGCGGCGCGTACGTCGCCACAGCCGCGCCGCGCCGCGTCGTGTCGGTTCGGCTCCCTGGCCGCGGGGGCCACTGCGGTGTACCGTCTTGATCAAGCAGTCGTGGTTCCGAAGTTCTCGCCCGCGGTCACATGCCGTGGGCGTTCTTGCTGTTCAACGCCTCTCCGGACCAAGGCGATCACCTCCCGGCCCGCACCAGCGGGACCCGATCAGTTCCCACGAAGGAGAAGCGCATGGCTACTGGCACTGTGAAATGGTTCAACGCCGAAAAGGGCTTCGGCTTCATCGAGCAGGACGGCGGCGGCCCCGACGTGTTCGCCCACTACTCGAACATCGACGCCCAGGGCTTCCGTGAACTCCTGGAGGGCCAGAAGGTCACCTTCGACGTCGTGCAGGGCCAGAAGGGCCCGCAGGCGGAGCACATCCGCCCCGCCTGACAGCAGCGCATGAGCGGGCGCCCCGCACGTACCAACGTGCGGGGCGCCTCTGCGTCTCCGCTGGCACACGAGTCGCGCCCTCTTCGCCGTCGCCTGCCACCTGATCGGTGCCGTGAGCAAGGATTTGGCCTTGGGACTGCGACAAGTGCTTTTACGCCTCGCTGTCGGCGATGCCGCCGCGGTCGTCTGCCGTGCCGGGGACGTTCTGGCTGACGTGGCGCGCCGTCAAGGGGGCTGAAGGTGTACGTCATGGCGGAGATCCCGGCCAACGTGATCCTCGCGGCGGAGTTCGCCGAACGGTTCGACGGCTTCTCCATCGGCAGCAACGACCTCACCCAGCTCACCCTGGGCGTCGACCGTGAATCCGACGCCCTCGCGCACCTCTTCGACGAGACCGATCCTGCCGTCAACCGGAGCATCGAGACCCTGATCGCCACGGCGCGCGCGGTCGGCCGCCCGGTGGGGCTGTGCGGCCAGAGGCCCAGTGACGACCCGGCGTTCACCCGATTCCTGGTGAGTGCCGCGCTCGACTCGATCTCGGTGGCGCCGGACAGCTTCGTGGCCGTGAAGGAGCACGTGGCCGCCGCCGAACGGGCCTGACGGCACGTGCCAGGCCGCGGGTGGCACAGGCGGGATTCGCCGGCCGGAGGCTGCCGGGGCAGGTGCTGGACGGCCGGGGGCCGGTGATCAGGGGCGGGGAGCGGTCCGTTGCCTCCGATCGCGGGTCCGCAGGGCCGAGTCGACGGTTCTGCGCACCTCGACGGCGATCTCCTCAAGGGGAATCCGCCGCGTCTCGGCCGATGCCCGTTCGGTCAGCTCCACCACCCCGTCGGCGAGTCCGCGTTTGCCGACGGTGACGCGCAGCGGGATGCCGACGAGTTCGGCGTCCCGGAATTTGACGCCGACCCGCTCGGAGCGGTCGTCGATGATCGTGTCCACCCCGCTGGCGAGCAGTTGCCGGTAGACCTGCTCACCGGCCGCGTCGGTGGCCTCGTCGTCGGGCTGGGCCACCACGACGACCGCCTCGAAGGGAGCGACGGCCATCGGCCAGACGATTCCCTTGTCGTCGTGGTGGCACTCGACGGCGGCTGCCATCGACCGCTCGATGCCGATGCCGTAGCAGCCCATGATGACCTTCCTGGGGCTCCCGTCGGCGTCCAGGACGGTGAGGCCGAAGGCCTCGCTGTACTTGTAGCCGAGTTTGAAGATGTGGCCGACCTCGATCGTCTTCTGGACCTGCAGCGGCCGTTCGCACCGCACGCAAGGTTCCCCGGAGGCGACCTCGCGCAGGTCCGTCCACCTGGAGACGGCGATGTCCCGCTCCAGGTCGACGCCCCGCAGGTGGACACCGTCCTCGTTGGCGCCGGTGAACATGTCCCTGCGGCCCCGCAGGGCCTCGTCCGCGAGGATGGTCACCGACGCCACCCCGACAGCGCCGAGGCTTCCCGGTAGGGCGCCGAGGGCTTCTCGGATCTCCTCGGGCCGGGCGGGCCGCACCGTGCCGACGCCGCCGGCATCCGCGAGCTTCTGCTCGACCAGCGCGTGGTCGCCGCGCAGGAGGACGATGGAGAGCTGCCCGTCCAGGACGTAGACGAGGGTCTTCACCTGGCGCTCGGCGGACGCGTCGAAGCGCGCGGCCAGGTCGTCGATCGTCCGCACACCGGGGGTGTCGAACGGCTCCGGCGCGGGCAGGCCCGGACCGTCCGCGATCGCGGTGAGCCGGGAGGTGGCCCTTTCACTATTGGCCGCGTAACCGCACGAGGGGCAGTGGACGACGAAGTCCTCACCGGCCTCGGCCGGGCACATGAACTCCGTCGACGTGGCCCCGCCCATGCTGCCGCTGGACGCCTCCACCGGGATGGCCGGAATCCCCAGTCGCGCGAAGATCCGCAGGTAGGCCTCACGGTGCAGGTCGAACGACCGGTCCAGGCCCTCCTGCGTGAGGTCGAAGCTGTAGGAGTCCTTCATCGTGAACTCCCGGGTCCGTAGCAAGCCGCCCTTGGCGCGGGGCTCATCACGGAACTTGGTCTGGAACTGGTACCACGTCTGCGGCAGTTCGCGGTACGACTTCAGCTCGGTGGCGAGCGACGTGAAGATCTCCTCGTGCGTCATGCCCAGCGTCAGTTCGGCGCCCTTGCGGTCCTTCAGACGGAACATCTCTTCCCCCATGGCGTCCCACCGGCCGCTGCGCCGCCACACCTGCGCCGGGTGCATTGCCGGCAGGGAGAACTCCTGCGCCCCGATGGCGGTCATCTCCTCCCGGATGATGGTGACGATCTTCGACCGCACCCGGACGGCGAGCGGCAGCAGCGAGTAGTGGCCCGCCATGAGCTGCCGGATGAATCCGGCGCGAAGCAGGAGCTGGTGGCTCGGAGCGTCGGCCTCCGCCGGGTTCTCGCGAAGGGTCGGGATGTGTGTCTGGGACCAGCGCATGGCCGGCAGCTTTCGCTCGACGGCCGACGGGTCTGCCGCGGCCGTTTCCAGGGGATCTTCGACAGGAGACGGATTGATGCGTTCCGAAGGTTCGTCGGCGGTTGTCGGTGACTCCAGTGGACCCGCATCCGCAGGCCAGGTGCGGCCCGCCCCCTTCGATGGTGCTCCCTGCCCGAGACATCCGGCGACGCGAGTGCCGGAGACCAGCCCGAGCATCCGGCCTGCTCCGGTGTCCGCTGAGATCGTGGTCCAGCCCGGCGCCCTCACTGGCACTGAGCCGTTCCGTGGTCGCCGGTCACGCCCTTGCAGGTGCGACGATCGGCGACGTGAGTGCGATCCAGGGGCGCGCGCAGCGTCGAGGCTATTGCCCTTGGGGGGAACGGGAGCTGTGTCGTCGGATCAGGTAACGGCGGAGCTCGTCGGCGCCCCAGACGATGAAGGGGTAGGGCAGAAGGAACAGCAGGTCGCTCGCCGGGAGGGCGGCGGTGCCCAGGAGCTTCTGGAACGGCGGGGTGTAGACGAAGACGGCTGCGAGGAGGAGCTCGCCGGCGATGGCGGCGAGGAGGTAGCGGTTGGACAGTACGCCCACGGAGCGGAGCGAGGCGCGGGTGGTTCGGACGGCGAAGGCGGTGCCGATCTGCCCGGCGATCATGCCGAGGAAGGTCATGGTCGTGGCCTGCTGGTAGGCGTGGTGCAGGGGCTGCCCCGGCTCGGTCGGGTCGCCGGGGGTCCAGCCGGCTCGGGTGAGGACGAAGAAGAAGCCCGTCATCTGGAGTGCCGCGACGATGGCGCCGAGGAAGAGCCAGGCGCGGAGAAGCATCGGGCCCTGGATGACGCCTTCGGATCCGGGCCGGGGCGGGCGGTCCATGAGCCCGGGTTCGGCGGGTTCGCGGCTGAGGGCGAGGGCGGGGAGCGTCTCGCTGCCGACGTCGAAGGCGAGGAGCTGCAGGATCGTCAAGGGGAGGGGGATGCGGCCGCCGCCGAGCGCGAAGAAGAGGAACGGCATCACCTCGGGTGTCGCGTGGGCGAAGATGTAGATGATGAACTTGCGGACGTTGTCATAGATCCGGCGGCCGTCGCGTACCGCGGTGGCGATCGACGCGAAGTTGTCGTCGGTGAGCACCATGGTGGAGGCCTCGCGGGCGACGTCGGTGCCGGAGCGGCCCATGGCGATGCCGATGTCGGCGCGGCGCAGCGCCGGGGCGTCGTTGACGCCGTCGCCGGTCATGGCGACGACGTGTCCCTCCTCGCTCAGTGCGTCGGCGATGCGGAGCTTGGCCTCCGGGGAGGCGCGGGCGAAGACGATGTCGGGCGTCCGGCTCACGAGGGCGCGTAGTTCCGTGTCGCCGAGCTCCTCCAGCTGCTGGCCGCTGATCACACTGGGGTCGCTGCCAGTGATGCCGACGCGTCGGGCGATCGCGGCCGCGGTGAGCGGGTGGTCGCCGGTGATCATGATGATGCGGATGCCGGCGGTGCGGCAGTCGCGTACGGCTTCGGCGACTGCGGGGCGGGGCGGGTCGAGCATGGCGATCAGTCCGGCGAAGCACAGGTCGGTCTCGGCGTCGCTCCGTCGGTGCGGTGGCCGGCGGTCGGGGGGCAGTTCCCGTTCGGCCAAGGCGAGCACGCGCAGGCCGTCGGCTGCGAACGCGTCGACCTGGGCGGCGATGCGCTGCCGGTCGGAGTCGGTGAGCGGCAGCTGCCTTCCTTGGGCGGCGAGGAACGTGGTGCAGTGCGGCAGGAGTGCTTCGGGTGCTCCCTTGGTGCGGACGGCGAGCCGGCCGTGGTGTCGGTCGATGGTCGACATCAGCTTGAGTTCCGGGTCGAAATGGAACTGCCAGCACCGGTCCGACTCGCGCTCGGTGGCTGCGAGACCGGCACCGAGCTCGCGGGCGGCGAGCAGGACGGCGATCTCGGTGGGATCGCCGCTGGGCTCCTCACCGGGTTCGAGGCGGGCGTTGTTGCAGGTGGCCGCGATCCGCCCGACCGTGACCTGGACCGGGTCGGCCGGGATGTCGCGCCCGAGCGCCGCGGCATCGTCCAGGTCGACGAGGCCCGAGGCGGTCCACACACGGGTGGGACGCATCCGGTTCTCGGTGATGGTGCCCGTCTTGTCCGTGCAGATGACATCCGTCGAACCGAGGGTCTCCACCGCGCTGAGCCGTTTGACGAGGGCACCGCGCGCGGCGAGCGCCCGGACCGCCACGGCGAGCGCGAGAGTGATGACGGGCAGGAGCCCCTCGGGGACCATGCCAGCCAGCAGACCGGCGGCGAAGACTACGGAGTCGACCAGCGACAGGCCGATGCCGAACGCGGCCAGCGGGATGAAGGCGAGTGCCAGGGACACCGAGACGATCGCGATCAGCCAGGCGACCCGGCGCACCTGGCGCTCAAGTGGGCTCGGCTCCTGCTTGACCCGCTCGGAGAGCGCGGCGATGCGGCCGAGCTCGGTGTTCATCCCGGTGGCGAAGACCACGCCGTGCGCCTCGCCGCCCGTGCAGCTGGTGCCGCTGAAGACGAGATCGTGCGCCGTGAGCACGGGAACGTCCACGTCCAGGATCGCGGCCGAGCGCAGCGTGGTCACCGACTCTCCGGTCAACGCCGACATGTCGACCTCGATGGCCCCTTGCAGTAGGCGGATGTCGGCGGCGATCCGGTCACCCGCCTCGATGACGACGATGTCGCCCGGGACCAGTTCGGTGGCGTCGATCTCCCGGGGGACACCGTCCCGCAGGGCCTTCGCGCGTTGCGGGATGTAGGCGGCCAGCGCCTCGACCGCGTGCTCGGCGTGCACCTCCTGGACGAACGCGAACGCGGCGTTGAGGAAGATGATCAGCACGACCGCGACCGCCACCACGAACGAGCCCACCGCCGTGAGCAGCGCCGCGGCGAGCCACAGCAGCAGCGCGAGCGGGTGCGTGAACTGGCGCGCAAGCTCCCCCGGCCAGCGTCGGCCGCCACGCCTGCGCAGTTCGTTGCCGCCGTACTGCAAATGCCGCTGCTGCGCCTCGACCGAGGTCAGTCCGGCTCGCGAACTGTGCAGATCGCGCAGGAGCAGCTCTGCCGCCTCCTCAGGATCGAGCCCAGGCGGCCGCACCCACGTTTCGTGTCGACTCTTCACGGAACAGACGTTAGGTCCGGCTCAAAGCCCGCCGGCGGAACGACACCTCAGGCCGAGCCTTGTGGCTGCCCGTGCAGCCTGGGGGAGGGAGGCAGCACACGCCGGCGGCTGGGGGGTGCTCCCGATCGCGCCACCTGTGCTCGCGCAGCAGGATGGAAGGAGTGACCGCGTGAGGAGGTCGAGATGGCGGGCGATCTGCTCAGCTGAGCACGCCGAGTGCGCCGTAGCGGGCGTCGACCAGGCCCATCGCGGTGGTGATCACCCGGCGGAGCACGACCGGCAGCTCCAGGTCCCGGCCCACCGACATCACCGCGTCCAGCAGGTCCTGGAAACGGCGCTGGGTGTGGGCCAGGTCCCGTAGACGTTCGACGATCCGGTCCATCTCGTCGTCGATTCGATGGCTGCGGTCGGAAACGTCCGCCCACCCGGATCCATCCTCCGGATCCACCCGGCCCACCTTCGATTCCCCTGCTGGACGGCCGCACCTTCGACGCGTCGTGCATCCAGGAGACGGACGCATCGGCGCGTCGTGCTGATTTCAACCGTAGGCAGGCTCGTCGCCGATCGCTACTGCGACGGGCGCCGCCGATCCTCGGCCGCCGCGGCATCACTCGGCCGATCTCCCGCGGTGGGGTGGCCACGGTTCTCGACCTGAGCGGCCGCGGTGGGTGATCGGGAGGGGTGCCGTAGCCTGTGCGGACTCCGCTACGCCCGGCGGTGCTCCCACGCCCGCCCAGTGACGTGCGACCACGCCCTCCGCTCGGCCGTGTCGTCAGCGGTGCCACCGTCGTTGCTCTGCCATCCGGCGCCGGATGACGACCAGGTCGATCACCGCGACGACCGTGGACACGGCGCACAGCACGGCGAGGCCCGTGAAGAACGCACGGTCGGCGCGCGGTGCGGGGAGTGCGTTCGTCGCGAGCAACGTGAAGACGATGGTCCCGAGCAGGAAGAACGGGACGAAGATTCTTCCGAGTAGTCGTCGGGCCGGCAGATCACTGCGCGCCCAGCGTGGCTCGGTGCCGACGTGCCGCCACCGCCGGGCGGCGGCCCGCGAGCGGTGGTCGGCCGCCACGGCTTTCCAGCGCTCGACGAGGCGGCGCGGCCCGTGGTGCGGTGTGTGGAACGGCTGCGTCATCATCTGGATGGTCTTCCGTACGGTGTGCTCCGCGCGTCGCCCGGTGAACGCCGCGCGCCCTCGGCCTCGGGCGGGGGAGGACGGTGGTGTCTACGGGATCCCGGTCACCCTGTTGGGTACCGGTACGTGAACGGGGTCGGGCGCAGGCAGGTGAACGGGTTTGGCCGCGAGCTGGGCGTCCGGGGTGTCCTGGGGCGGCTGTGGTGCGGGAGCGGCGGCCGCGGTCGCCTCGCGGGAGAGGAAGGAGCCGAGTTCGCCGATGGTGCTCATCAGGGGTGCGGGGAAGACGACGGTGCTGTTCTTGTCGACGGCGATCTCGACGAGGCTCTGAAGGTTGCGCAGCTGGAGGGCGAGCGGGTGGGCCATCATCGTGTCGGAGGCTTCGCCGAGTGCGGAGGCGGCCAGGGCTTCTCCCTGTGCGCTGATGATCTTGGCGCGCTTCTCCCGCTCGGCTTCGGCCTGCTTGGCCATTGCGCGTTTCATGGTGTCGGGCAGTTGGATGTCCTTGAGTTCGACCAGGGTGACGTCCACGCCCCATTCGGTTGTGGTGACGTCCAGGATCTGGCGGATGTCCAGGTTGATGCGGTCGGTCTCGGAAAGGGTTTCGTCCAGGGTGTGCCGGCCGACGACCTTGCGGAGGGTCGTTTGGGCGATCTGGTTGATCGCGGAGCTCACGTTCTCGATGGCGATGACCGACTTGATGGCGTCCACGACGCGGAAGTAGGCGACGGCGGAGACATCGACGCTGACGTTGTCGCGGGTGATGATGCCCTGGGACTGGATCGGCATGGTGACGATCCGCAGCGAGATGTGGTGCATGACATCGGCGAACGGGATGATCAGGCGCAGTCCCGGGTCGCGTGCTCCGATGATCCGGCCGAACCGGAAGACGACCCCCTTCTCGTACTGGCGGACGATGCGGATCGACATCGCGAGCCCGATCAGGACCAGGATGACGAGCACCACCAGGACTGCGATCACGGCGGTCATTTCGGCTCCCTCCGATGGCGGACCTGCGGCAACAGCCAGGCCCGGGAACGCGTCGCCAGGAGCAGAGCGACCGGGAGGCGCGGGGCCGGTCTTCGGCCCTACCGCGAGCCTGCCCCGCACCCGGAGCGAGCGACAGGGCCGAAGGGGCCTAATGCCGTCGTGACCGGCCCACAACGTATGCAACATCTCCCGCACCGACGGGTCGGCGATGGAGTCCCCGGGACGCAACCGTTGCCCCAACACCGGACCGGAGCGGATCGTCGTCAGTACTCGGAGCCGCTTCGCAGGTAGGTGCCCGCGATTTGGAGCCACGCTCCGGGGCTGAAGCACGTCTCGATCCGGTGCGGCGTGTCCTCGAAGACCCTCAGGACGCGCAGCGCACCGCTCGGGTGCAGGTCGTACTCGAAGGTGACGCCGTCGTCCGTGCCGTCCTCGTACTGCAGGTCCAACGGCCCCTTTGACGGCTCCGCCGGCGCCCGAGCGTCGGCCGAGAGCTTCACGTAGACGGACATCTCTGCGTCCCGCCTTCCTGTCTGCCCCGAGGGGCCTGTGGGGCCGGTCCACTCAGGTCGCTTCGCCCAGTGGCTCGGATCCGATGCCGGTGGCGACGAGGATCTGCCGTGCCGAGTCGGTTCCGCCGGCCTCGACCGCGCGTGCCATCGCGGCCAGGGCCGCCTCCCGGCTCGCCTGCGGGGGGACGACGAGCAGGCTGAAGTGATCGCGGTCGCCGCGCGTGACGATCACCGTGTCGTCACCGACCGGGTACCGGTCGATGTGCACCGACCGGCCGTCGACGACCAGCCGGGCCGACACGTCGTCCCAGGCTTCGGCGTCCAGCCCGAGGCTCACCACGGAGCCGAGATGTTCGGTCAACGCCCTCATCAGACCGGGTAGTTCGGCGCCGGCGTCCCGTGAACGCGGCCACCACGCGCCGTCGAGGACGCTCTCACGCGACTGCGTGCTCTCCAGACGCAACAGGACCGTCCCCGGCTTCGCGGCCTGCCGGAACCCGATCCGGCCGGTCGGGAGAGCTGGCGCGGGGGCCGGCTCTCTCCGCGCCACTCGATCAGTAAGAGGGTGGCGTCGTCGCTCGGGCGACCGCCCCGCTTCTCCTTCAGGACATGCGAGAGCGCGCGCACGACGGCGCCCATCCCGACCTGCGAACGCTCGACACGTCGACCCAGCCGATGAGCTGCTCCTCCCCGAACTGCTCCCCGCCGGGCTCGCACTCCTCGACCAAGCCGTCGGCGGAGCACAGGACCCGTCGACCCCCGCACCGCCCGGCACTGCGCGAGGCCCGCTCGCCGCGGGCTTTTCTACGGCCACTCCGCGTGCCCGGCGGCGGAGTTCTCCGATCCGCCCGCTTCCCAGACGTCGGCGACAACGCGTGCCGGTCGCATCGGACCCTGATCGTCCCCGCTCTGCTTCACGGCCGTGTCAACCAGGAACTCGGCGTACTCCTGCGCAGTTCCATCGAAGTCGCCCTCGGCGTGCTCACCATGCCGCGTGGTGATCTCCACGTCTTCTTCCGAGAGCACACGCACACGCGATCGGTATTTCGCCATCTCGCCCTCCGATTAACTGCCCTCCTGACCGTACAGCCGGTGTTCGTCCGTTGCTCGACGAGTGGCCCGGAAACGTGAGCCCATGCCCACGGCGAGGCTCGGCGCCTCGGGTGTGGAAAGCGGTCTCGGCCTGGTTGACGCGTTCTAGGGCATGAGGCGGGAACGACACCCGAGATCCGTCCTCCAGAGGGACGTGCAGTCATCCGCGTTCATCGATGCGAACAATGCCTTGACCGACTCGCCCGGCGGAACGCCGGGGCCGACGTCGCCCCCCGCCGGCATCCGAGCGGAGCACTGCGGATCCTGCGCGTCTTCGAGGACACTCCGCATATGGTCGGGCGCACTTCAGCCCCGTGGCGTGGCTCCAGGTCGCGGGCACCCATGTGCGAAGCGGATCCCCCCACTGATCCGTGGACCGGGCTGTCGGTGCCGCGGCGGATTTCAGCGGTTGGGGGAGCGGCCGCCGTGCCGGAACCGGACGGCGGAGACGATCACGGCGATGATCAGTACAGCGATGCCGATGAAAAGCAGGTAGAGCAGGCCGTGGGTGACCACGCCGACGATGCCGAGCACGATTGCCAGGATGATCAGGAACAGCACCAGTGCCATCTTCGATCTCCTTCGGTGTCCGCCGGTCCTATCGGCGTGCCAGGCGGCGTTCACCGCCCGCGGCCGGGGCGTAGTCCAGTTCGTAGTGGGCGAAGATCGCCGCCTCGTCCTCGGCCGGCAGTATGCCGTCGGTGTCGATGGCCGGCGCCTTCTTGACCCGGCTCTTGGGCCAGGCGACCTGCAGATGGCCTGGGCCGACCCGCGAGTGGGCGAGGGGGACGAAGACCAGGCGGCGGCGCGTGGGCAGCCCGACCGTGACGGTGGCGAACGAGGGCTGGTCCGTTGCGGTGTCGACGTAGACGGACTCCAGCGTGCCGATCTTGTGGCGGTCGGCATCCACCACGTCGTGGCCGCGCCATTCCCGGATGTCACCCGCTTCGAACATCAGCAGCCTCCGACTGTCTGTGGGCATCTCCCATTCTTCCTTCGGCGCGTGCCGCCGTCACCTGCCCGGTGTGCAGGAAGGGACTCGGTACGACCACTGGCCGCGCTTTCGGCGCTGGTGGAAGCCGTCCGGTCGCCGGTGGCCTGTCGGGCGCCTACGGTCGTGTTCTGACACGGCCCGTCGTTGCGGGAGGCCAGGATGGGGTACTACCGGTGGATTCTCCGGACAGAGGACGACGACGGCCGCTGGTGCCAGCAGGACGGCGCTCCCATGCCGAACCCCCTGGAGTACGACGGGCCGCCCCAGCAGGCGGCGAACCACCTGCGGGACGTGTTCGTCCGCACGCTCTCCAGCCCCGCTCCCGGCCCCCGTGCGATCACGGTCCGGGTCTGGGAGGGCCGCCATTCGGTCGGCGAACCCCAGGCCGAGACCGAGTGGTCCCGCGAGTAGCCGGACCACCCGCTACCAGGCCACCAGGAGGACGGGCCGCGGTTCGCCGCATCACCGATGCCTGCATCGAAGGTGAATCAGCGCGGGACGGCTCCGGTCATCGACTGCGAGGCCGCCGTGGTTGCAGGGTTCCCCGGGGCCCGTGCGGCGGCGCATGTCCGGGCGAGGTCTGCGCACCTGCCCGCTGGATCCGGGGTGCAGTCGGGCGCGGCTGGCGGCGAACGGCAGGATGTCGTCTGCCGAGATCGTCGTCATCCGCCGGCCCGCGGGTCCGCGGTCGGCGCACCCGCAGCTGTGAGGAGGTCGGTGCCGGTGCGGGTGTTGGCCGGGTCTGACGCCGCCGTCATCAGCCACTCGGCGGCGGAGGCCTCGGTCTCGGGGGGAATCACCAGGAGCTCGATACGCAGCGGGATGAAGGAGCACACCATCACCTCGTCCGCATCCTGTTCCTGTTCGAACCATCCGACGTGGATGACGTGGCCTTCGACCGGGACCCGCCGGGGGATGACCGGCCAATGCGTCGGATTCACGGTGACGCGGGTGATCTTCCCCCAGTTGGGGTCCAGTGCTGCCGCCAGCGGGGGGAGTTCGCGCAGGAGGTCGTGCGAGCGGGGCCACCAGGCTCCGTCCAGTCGTCCCGGGGTGGCGCCCTCCGGTGTCAGTGAGAGGCGCACCGGGGGCTCCGGCCCGGGTGGCTGGGCAGCGGTGGGATCGGAAGCCGCGGTCATGTCGAACACCCGCCTGGGCTCGTTGGTGTGGACGGCCTGGTGCCGGCGCCTGGCACTGCAGGAATCCCGCAGGCCGTTGACGGTGAGTAATTCCACCGTACTCCGGCCGGGCCGGCCTCCGAGCGAGGAAGGGAGCGGTCGGTGGGTTGCTGCCGGCCGGGCTGCGTCGCTGTGAAGGCCGGATCGGCGAGCTTCGGCGCATCTCGTGGGCCCGGTCCAGGATCCGCCCCAGCGGCCGATCACCGAATCCTTCCGACCGGTCCGCGGCCGGTCCGCGGTATCTCCCGCGCGAAATCCGCCATGAGCACCTCGGTTCCTGCAGCAGTCCTTTTCCCTGAGCAGGCTCCCTGCCTGGCCTCCCCACGGACCGGCGCACGCCTCAACGGCATTTCCCTGTCCCGGCCTGACACCGGCTCTCACCCGCGACACCTCAGCCAGGGTGGGTTCTGCCGCTGTGGAGTGCAGCCAAAGTATCTGTCGGATGACTTTTCTGGCCAAACACGAGGAAGTAGTCGTTTTTGAAGAGATTTATGTGCATGGGGGCTCGAATTCCGGTGGTGCGGAGTATTCTGGGAAGTGCCGGGAGAAGTTACCGGTAGGACGATCGCGAGGAGGCGAATATGCGGATCAGTGAGGCAGGATTCCTGACTCTGCAACTCGTGATCGCAAAAATGCCCACCCTTTTCGGCGGGAAGATCATGGGGTGACGGGCGCTGGGGGTGTGGATTCAGATCCTGTCGTCCCGGTCGGTGTTACGTTTGCGCAGGCCGGAAAGGCCACCTCCGCAGTGATGCGGGGGTGGCATTTTGTGGGGCGGGTGAGTGCAATGGTTCGTAGGGGGCATGGAGTCTCCCATCGCTGCTGACTTTCGGTGGTCGATGCAGGATTGCTTGGACCTGGAAGCCGAGCATGCGCTCGTTGAATAGGTCACCATGCCGATCGTGGCCCGCGAGGGTGGCCGCCGATACAAGCTGCGACCCTCCCAGCGAGCCCTGGTCGCGCTGGTGTACCTGTGGAAGCACGACACCCTCGCCCAGATCGCCGCCGGCTTCGCCATCAGCGTCGGCACCGCCCACGCCTACGTCCACCAGGTCACCGAGCTGCCCGCCCGCGAGGCACCCGGCCTGACCGAGGCCCTGCGCGACGCCGACCCGGATTCCTCCTGGTCGACGGCACCCGCTCCGCTACCCCGTCGAACGCGGCGTAGCCGCCGTGAAGCGATGGAGGATCTTCCGCCACGCCCGCTGCAGTCCGAACTGGCTGACGCCGGCAGCCAAGGCGGGTCCTTACCCTGGAGCTGCATCGCTGAAAAGGCGCACTGGTTTGGGTCGTGGTGAGGTCCGGAGCGCGACCAGGGCCTCCTGTAGGGAGACGGCGGGGAAGGGCTGTGAAGGGCTTCGAAACGGCGGGCGACGAGGAGGGGAAGGCGTAGCACGAGCCAGCCGCGGCCCGGGCGGCTCGCCCCAAGGGCGCAACCCCGGGTGCGCCTTCAGGCGCGTTGCGTATCCAATGGGCGGTGAGCGGCGGTTTCGCCGCGACCGTCCCCGGGAGTGCCATGAGTACGTCGCGCGAGCCGCCTTCGTCCGGGCCACCCGATGGGCCGCCTACCGGCGGTGGATCACCCTCGGTGTTCTGCTGATTCCCGTCCTGGTGCTCGCGCTGTGGAGCCACCCGATGGTGCTGACCGCCCTGCTCCTGGTGCTCATCCTGCTCGCGGCACTCGCCGTGCTCGCGCTGCTGGTGGCGACCGGGCGGGCAGCCAGCAGAGTCCAGGGCCCGGACAGGCCGAGGGGGAGTAGCCGGGAGCGGCCACCGCGACCGGGCGCCGCACCTCACGCCGGCGAAGCCTGCCGCAGTGGCCATTCGCGTGGAGAAGCCCGGGTCGAATCCCGGCCGACGGTCGACGACAGGGGCCCTGCCCGGCCATTTCGATCGCACTCTGCGTCGGTGTGAGGCCCTGTGGAGACCCGCACACAAACATCACCGGTGCTCGCGCCGATGACGGGACGGAGAACGAAATGACGCAGGCACCGTGGAGTGAGTACCGGCCGGGCCAGCAGTTCCCCGGGGTGGTGGGTCGGACGACCGAGGAGTCGAGTCCGGCCTGGCCGCGACCGGTGCGGGCGGCGGCGGGTGCGCCGAACGTGCTGTTCATCGTGTTCGACGACACCGGGTTCGGCCAGTTCGGCTGCTACGGCAGCCCGATCGAGACGCCGAATCTGGACGCGCTGGCCGCGGGCGGTCTGCTGTACAGCAACATGCACACCACCGCGCTGTGTTCGCCGTCGCGCTCGTGCATCATGACGGGCCGCAACCACCACGCCAACGGCATGGCGGCGATCACGGAGCTGGCCACCGGCTATCCGGGCTACAACGGGCAGATCCCGTTCGAGAACGGGTTCCTGTCGGAGATGTTGCTGCAGCACGGCTACAACACGTACATGGTCGGCAAGTGGCACCTGATGCCCTCGGAGCAGGAGTCGGCCGCGGGCCCGTACGACCGGTGGCCGCTGGGGCGGGGCTTCGAGCGGTTCTACGGGTTCCTGGGCGGGGATTCCAGCCAGTGGTACCCGGACCTGGTGTACGACAACCACCAGGTGGAGCCGCCGGCCACGCCGGAGGAGGGCTACCACCTGACGGAGGACCTGGTCGGGCGGGCGATGTCGTTCATCGCCGATGCCAAGCAGGTCGCCCCGGACAAGCCGTTCTTCCTGAACCTGTGCCCCGGCGCCACCCATGCCCCGCACCATGTGCCGAAGGAGTGGGCGGACCGCTACCGGGGCCGGTTCGACGACGGCTGGGAGGCCTACCGCGAGCGGACCTTTGCTCGGCAGAAGGAGCTCGGCGTGGTGCCGGCGGACGCGCAGCTGTCCCCGCACGATCCGGACGTGCCCGCGTGGGAGTCGCTCACGCCCGAGGCGCGGCGGTTGGCCGCGCGGATGATGGAGGTCTACGCCGGCTTCCTCTCCCACACCGACCACCACATCGGGCGGTTGGTGGAGTTCCTGAAGGAGACCGGCGAGTTCGACAACACGCTGATCATGGTGGTCTCCGACAACGGGGCGAGCGCCGAGGGCGGAGTGACCGGAACCACCAACGAGCTGCAGTTCTTCAACAACGCGCCCGAGACGTTGGAGGAGAGCCTGGCGCGGATCGAGGAGATCGGCGGCCCGGAGACGTTCAACCACTATCCGTGGGGCTGGACGTGGGCGGGCAACACCCCGTTCCGCCGGTGGAAGCGGGAGACCTACCGCGGCGGCGTCAGCGACCCGTTCCTCGTCCACTGGCCCGCCGGCATCCGCGCCCGCGGTGAGGTCCGCGACCAGTTCGCGCACATCATCGACATGCTCCCCACCGTCCTGGACGTGCTCGGCATCGAGCCGCCAGCGACCATTCGGGGTGTCACCCAGTCGCCCCTGCACGGGGTCAGCTTCGCCCACACTTTCGACGACGCCGGTGCGGCGACCCGTCACCGTACCCAGTACTACGAGATGCTCGGGCACCGGGCGATCGACCACGACGGCTGGCGGGCGGTCTGCCCCTGGCCCGGCCCCTCCTTCGAGGAGGCCGAGCGGCCCTTCGGCACCCCGATCACCATGGCCGACCTCGACGACCTCGACGCCCACCACTGGGAGCTCTACCACGTCGACGAGGACATCGCCGAGACCAGGAACCTCGCCCAGGAACAGCGCAGCAAACTGATCGAAATGATCGCGCTGTGGTACGTGGAGGCGGGCAGGTACAACGTGATGCCGATCGACGGCAGCGTCCTGCAGCGCATCATGACCGAGCGCCCGCAGATCACCGAGGCTCGCACCAGCTACACCTTCCGTCCCGGCACGCAGACCCTGCCGGCCGCGGTCGCGCCCCGGCTCCTCAACCGCCCGCACAGCGTCACCGCCGACGTCGAGATCCCGCCCGGCGGCGCGGAGGGCGTCCTGCTCTGCCAGGGCACCAACGCCGGCGGCTGGTCCCTCTACCTCAAGAACGGCCACCTCCACTACGCCCACAACTACGTCCAGCGGACCCTGCACCACGTGGCCTCCAGCGAGGGCGTGCCCGACGGGCGGCACACCCTGCGCTTCGAGTTCGAGCCCACCGGCGCCCCGGACATCGCCCATGGCAAGGGCGCACCCGGCCGGGCCCAGCTGTACATCGACGGCCGCCTCGTCGGCGAGACCGACATGCCGGTCACCACCCCGATCGCCTTCAACCCCGGCGGCATGGCCTGCGGCGCCAACCCCGGCTCGGCCGTCAGCCCCGACTACCAGGCACCGTTCCGCTTCACCGGCACCCTCCACAGCGTCACCGTCGACCTGTCCGGCGACCTGATCGTCGACGCAGGCAGCGAGATGCGCATGCACATGGCCCGCCAGTAGGCGACCCGCCGACTGGGCCCGTCGTCCCGGCGGCGTTGGTCACCGGGCCGCCGCCGGCCAGGGCGAGCAGGCCGAGCGAGGATCCGGACTTGTTGACGGTGGCGGCCTGTCCGCCGGTCGCGGCGTTGTCCGGGTTGTCGTCGGCGACGTTGGGCCAGGTGAAGGCGAATCCGGAGGAGTTGAACGTCGAGCCGGAAGCGATGCCGGCGGCCGCCAGGGTGTTGGACGACAGCGTCGAGCCGCTGCCGTCGAGTCCCGGGCCGACGCTGGCGGGCGTCCCGTTGGAGTCGCCGGTGATCCCGACGCAGTTGTACGCGGACGCGACGGACCGGACGAGCATC
This sequence comes from Kitasatospora cinereorecta, assembly GCF_024172095.1. Lineage (GTDB taxonomy): Bacteria > Actinomycetota > Actinomycetes > Streptomycetales > Streptomycetaceae > Kitasatospora > Kitasatospora cinereorecta. Next base: position 45,491 of record NZ_JAMZDX010000007.1, read on the forward strand.
GCGGCGACGCCCCACCGCTGGGAGGTGTGCCCGGTCGAGTCGGTGACGGTCAGCGGGATTCTGGCCTGACCGGTCGGTGTGGCCGGGCTCGAGAAGCCGGGCGACAAGCTCCGGCGGGATTGCAACTCGACCGTGTCCGGGCCCGGTCGTCACGATCGGAAGCGTCCACGACTACGCACCACAGCCCTCGCGCACGACATCCTGCCGATACCCCGGTCCGGCTCGAAGCGCCACGTCGTCACCGACGCAGGTGCCGGTGTCGACCAGGTCGGGCCCGGTGGCGTTCGCGGGCGTCACCCGCCGCCAACCGGGCCGGATCCGGCTGTCCCTGGTGCTCTTTCGCCCGCCGTCCTGGCGATGGTCCTTGTTGAGCTCGACGAGATGGCTCCACCGCGGCCGGAGCCCATGTACTGCTCTGCGATCACCCCCACGCCGCGCTGCGCGGTGGGGGCGGTGTTGGCAGCCTGGACTGAGGCCGGCCGATCCGACTTCCTACAAATCGAGTCGTTTCCTGGTCCGCCGGCTGGCCTCTCGAGTTCAAACGGTGCTACCTCCGCCGCGTGGTGGGCGGTGCAGTGATGGGCGGCTGAACGCCCCGATTCTGCGCAGAGAACAGGTGACTGTGACCGAGGTCCTCGCCAGGTCATTTCATCTTCCGTCCGCGTTAAAGGAGTTGGCCGCGATCGAAGACCGCCGTGACGGGGGCGTGGTCGGACCAGCGTTCGGCGTGGGTGGCGGCGCGCTCGACGTGGGCGTCGGTGCAGCGGGCGGCGAGGCCCGGGGTGGCGAGCTGGTAGTCGATGCGCCAGCCGGCGTCGTTGTCGAAGGCGCGGCCGCGGTAGGACCACCAGGAGTAGGGGCCCTCCTGGTCGGGGTTGAGTCGGCGGACGACGTCGACGTAGCCGGCCTCGTCGAGGACGCGGGTGAACCAGGCGCGCTCCTCGGGGAGGAAGCCGGCCTTCTTCTGGTTGGCCCTCCAGTTCTTGAGGTCGGCCTCGCGGTGGGCGATGTTCCAGTCGCCGCAGACGACGACCTCGCGGCCCTCCGCGGCGGAGCGGGCGCGCAGCTCGGTGAGGTGGACGATGAATTCCGCCATGAAGCGTTCCTTCTCGTCCTGGCGCTCGGTGCCGACCTCGCCGGAGGGGAGGTAGAGGCTGGCCACCGTCAGTCCGGGGAGGTCGATTTCGGCATACCTGCCCGAATTGTCGAATTCCGCCGAGCCGAACCCGATCGCGGTCCGCTCCGGCTCGCGCCGGGAGAGCACGGCGACGCCCGCGCGCCCCTTCGCCGCGGCCGGCGCCCAGACGGCGTGCCAGCCGTCCAGCTCGCGCAGCACCTCGGGGAACTGGTCGACCTCGGCGCGCACCTCCTGGAGGCACACCACCTCGGCCTTGGTGTCGGCCATCCACTCCAGGAAGCCCTTCTTGGCGGCGGCGCGGATGCCGTTGACGTTGGCGCTCGAGATGACGGTCACCGGGAGAGGGTACCCGGCGGCGGGAGCGACCCCGGGCCGCGCGGTGGCGTCATTGGTCTTGACCATCTCCCGACGCACCCCCTAGGGTCGCCTTACTGCAAAGACCTTTAATAAAGAAGGACGGATAAAGCCCGCCCTCCCCACCTGCCGAAACGGGGGAGCCGGGTGCCGCCTTCAGGGTGGAGGACACGGTGGGGCAAGGACAGCTCTCAGCGGTGCCGGAGCCGAAGTACTGGCATCTGCGTACGGTGCTGGTGCGCACCATCGACGCCGAGTTCTCCACCGGTCAGATCCTGCCGAACGAGCGTGAGCTCGCCGCCCGCTTCGGCGTGGCCCGGGCCACCCTCCGCCAGGCCCTCGACCAGCTGGAGCTGGAGGGCCGCCTGGTGCGTCGCCGCGGCATCGGCACGCTGATCGCCGCGCCGCGCGTCGGCGTCCCGGTCAACGGGCGCGAGGAGGGCTGGCCGGGCTCCGGACGCAGCCAGGCGTGGCGCATCGTCGACTGCGTCACCGCCCCCGCCACCGCCCAGCTGGCCCGCGTCCTCGGCGTGGCCGAGGGCGAGGCGGTGCACACCGTACGGCGGCTGCGCCTGGTGCAGGGCATCGCGATGGCCACCGAGTCGCTGCACGTCCCGGCCGCGGCGCTGCCGCACGTGGCCGGCTTCGCCGCCGAGAGCGACCGCGCCCGCGGTGTGCTCCGCCAGATCGAGCGGCTCGGCATCGACGGCGAGTCCCGCTCGGTCGAGCTGGGCGTCGCCGAGGCCGAGCAGGCCGCCCTGCTGGAGCGCCCGCCGGGCACCCCGGTGCTGGTCGTGACCACCCAGTACGCCGCCGCCGGGAAGCTCGCCGCGGTGGCCGTCTCCACCTACCGCGCCGACACCTGCAAGCTCACCTTCGGGGAGGCCGGTCTGGTGGAGGTCACCCCGGTCCAGGCCGGGAGCCCGGTGCGCTCCGCCTCCTGACCGACGACGCGAACAAGGGCCCGCACGAGAGGATCGTGCGGGCCCTTCGGCGTACCACCACCGAACCGGCGTACCACCACCGGACCGGCGGGGGCGGTCACCGGGCGGGGGGCGGGTCGACGGTGAAGAGCTGCTCCTCGACGTGGTCCAGACCAACGCGGAGGGCGCCCATGGCGACGACCTCGCTGCCGAGGGCGGCGAGGGCGACCTCGGGGGCGCGGAGGGTGTAGAGGGAGAGCTGTTCGCGCAGCGGTTCGAGGACGCCGTCGAGGCCGGCGGCCCAGCCGCCGACCACGACGAGTTCGGGGTCGAGGGCGAGGACCAGCGCGGTGACGTCGTGGACGAGGCGGCGCAGGAAGCGGTCGGTGGCGACCCGGGCGACCTCGTCGCCCTCGCGGGCGAGCCGCAGGACGCGGGCGACGGCGGCCTCGTCCAGCGGGTCGAGGGGCTTGCCGGTGGTCGAGAGCAGCCGCTCGGGGGTGGCCTCCTGGCCGAGCAGGTGCAGGGCGCCGATCTCGCCGGCGGCGCCGCCGAAACCGCGGTGCAGCCGGCCGCCGATGAGGGAGCCGGCGCCGGGGCTGAGTCCGGCCATCACGAACACCACGTCGCCCTTGCCGACCGCGGCGCCCTTCCAGTGCTCGGCGATGGCGGCGAGGTTGGCGTCGTTCTCGATGACGACGGGGCAGCGGAAGGAGCGGCGGAGCCGGGCGCCGAGGTCGAGGCCGGTCCAGCCGGGCATGGCGGTGCCGAGGCGGACGGTCCCGTCCCGGTCGACGATGCCGGGGGTGCCGACGGCGACCGACCACAGGCTGTCCCGGGAGACGCCCGCCTTGCGCAGGACCTCGGCGACGGTGGAGCGGACGACACCGAGGCGTTCCTCGGCGTCGAGGGTCTCGTCGGCCTCCTTGGCGTGGGTGGCGAGCACGTCGCCGGCCAGGTCGGCCAGGATGACCCGGATGTCGTGCACCCCGACCTCGATGCCGAGCACGTGTCCGGCCTCCGCGCGGAAGCGGAACCAGCGCGCCGGGCGTCCGCGTTGGCGGCCGGCCTCCTGCTGGGCCGGTTCGACCTCGGCGACCAGTCCGGACTCCACCAGCCCCTCGATCACGCCTTCGACGGTCGGCCGGGACAGGCCGGTGTCCCCGACGAGCTGGGTGAGCGTGACCGACTGGCCGTCACGCAGCGCCCGCAGGGTCACCGCCGCGTTGATCCTGCGCAGGAGCGAGGAGTCCCCTCCGGTGAGCCGATCCGCCAAGTCGCTGCCTTCCGCCGTCGCGCGACGTCCGTGGCGCGCGGTGCCGTGTGCACGGGCCCGCCGGGACGGCGTCGCCGCCGGCCGGCCCGGGAGTGGTGGCCCGTTCCGGGGCACGGCACGGTGCCGCGTCGCGACCCGGGGGCGTCAGCCGGATCGTACTCGGGCGCCCCCGCGGCCGCGAGCATCTCCGCAGCTCATCACGGCTTCGGTATCGAACCGGTACGTGATCCGTGATCACGCGGTGACGCGCGGGCGTCGAAGCGCCGACGCCTCGCGCGGCGGCGGCCGACCGGGTCCTGCGACGCGAGGCCTGGGCGGACACCGGCACCGGTCCGTCCGCTCTATGCTGCGGGCATGCCGAACTCGACGACCGTCCGTCAGCCGGCCGCGCCCACCGGCGCGGACACCGCCTTCGTACGGGAGCACACCAGCCCGGCGCCCGTACCGTCCGTGCCGGAGGTCCGGCTGCACATGGCCGAGGACGCCATCGCGCTGTGGGAGACCACCGAGTCGGCACGCGGCGAGATCGGGCTGCCGCCGCCGTTCTGGGCGTTCGCCTGGGCGGGCGGGGTGGCGGTGGCCCGGTACGTACTGGACCACCCGGAGACGGTGGCCGGGAAGTCCGTCCTCGACCTGGCCGCCGGGTCGGGCCTGGTCGGCATCGCGGCCGCGCTGCGCGGCGCCGCGTCCGTACGGGCCGCCGAGATCGACGCGTACGCGGTGGCGGCGATCGAGGTGAACGCGGTGGCGAACGGCGTCCGGGTGGACGCGGCGGTCGAGGACCTGCTGGACGGCGACGGCGCCCCGGCGCAGGTGGTGCTCGCCGGCGACGTGTTCTACGAACGGGCGATGGCCGCACGCTTCCTGCCCTTCCTGGAGCGGGCCAGGGCCCGCGGCGCCCGGGTGATCGTCGGCGACCCCGGCCGCAAGTACCTGCCGCGCGAACGCTTCACCGCGCTGGCCGCGCACGAGGTGCCGGTGGTCGCCGACCTGGAGGACACCGCGCTGAAGACAACCACCGTCTGGGAACTGCTCTGAGCAGGTGTCCGCGGGCCGGAATTCCCGGCGCCGGCTGCGCCCCCGCTGCTAGACAGGCCCGATGAACGATCTTGTGATCCGTACCGCGACCGTCGACGAGATCCCCGCGCTGCTGGCGTTCTGGGCCGGGGCCGCCGAGGGCGCCAGCATCACCGACGACCCCGACGGCCTCGCCCGGCTGATCACCCGCGACCCGGAGGCGCTGATCGTCGCCGAGCGCGGCGGCCGGATCGCGGGCACCGTGATCGCCGGCTACGACGGCTGGCGCTGCCACCTCTACCGGCTCGCCGTCGACCCGGAGCAGCGCCGCCGGGGCATCGCCCGCAGCCTGCTCGACGCCGCCCACGAGCGCTTCGTCCGCCTCGGCGGGCGCCGGGCCGACGCGATGGTCCTCGACCACAACGAACTCGGGCAGAGCGCCTGGCTCGCCGCCGGTTACGGCCGCGAGGAGCAGTGGCGCCGCTGGGTCAGGCCGCTCGACGCATGACCGGGACCGACGTCGGCGGTGCGACCGGGCGCCCCGGCCTGCTCGTCGTCAGCGGGCCGCCGGGGGCGGGCAAGACGACGCTGGCGCACGCGCTCGCCGAGGCGCTCGGCCGGCCGCTGGTCTGCCGGGACGAGCTCAAGGAACGGATGGCCGCTGAGGCCTCGGGCCTGACGGACGACCTGGACCGCGAGGCGTACCGGGAGTTCTTCCGGATGCTCCGTGAGCTGCTGGAGTCGCAGACGGGCGTGGTTGCCGAGGCCGCCTTCCAGGACCGGCTGTGGCGTCCCGGCCTGGCGCCGCTGCTGGACCTGTGCGACCTGCGGGTGGTGCGCTGTCTCGTCGACCCCGAGGTGGCCCGGCAGCGCATCGCCCGGCGGGCCGTGGAGGATCCGGCGCGGGCCGTCCACGCCGACGCCGAGCTGTTGCGCCGCATCGACGGGGGCGAGCGGCCGATCGAGTCGTGGGTCCCGATCGCGCTCGACGCGCCGTGCCTGACGGTGGACACCACCCGGAGGTGGGAGCCCTCGTTGGCACGGATCGTCGAGTTCGCGGCGCGGGTTGGAGCCGCCGGGTAGCCGGGTCAGGAGCGGCGGCGCGGGCCGGGGGCATCGGTGGGCGGGGTGTCGAGGACGGTGAACGAGATGCCCGCCTTGCTCAGACGGTCGATCAGGGCCGGTCCCATGGCGGCGGCGGTGGTGAGCTGGCCGGCGGTGGGCGGCAGTTCGTCGAAGGCGAGGCAGAGCGCGCTCTCGGAGAGGATCTTGGCGGTTTCGCCGTAGCCCGGGTCGCCGCCGGAGACCTCGGTGACCACGCGCTGCCCGTCGCTCTCACCGACGAACCTGACGGTGAACCAGGACCGCGCCCGCAGCTCCTCGCTCGGCCCCTGGCCCGGACGGTGCAGCGCGGACATCGCCCGCCGCAGCGGCGGCAGCTGGGCGGCGAGGGCGACCACCGCCAGCCCGGCGGTGACCGCGACCGCCACCGGCAGCCACTTGACGGCGGCGTAGTGCCCGTAGCGGAAGTCCGGTCCGTACGCGGGGAGGGCCGCCGCCGAGCGGGCGACGATCTGCGGGTCGACGGCCGGCATCGGCAGCACCCACGCGCGGGCGTCCCGGGAGCGGCGCGGCGGGCCGAAGACCACGGCCGCCCGCCGGTCGGCCGGCCGGGGCTCGACCGCCTGCCGTTCCCGGGCGGCTCGCAGCATCGCCCGGGGGCGGGAGAAGGCCAGGAGGACGGACGCGAAGGTGCCGCCGGAGATCGACCCGCCCGCCCGGACGAACCCCTGCACCGACATCGGCGAACCGGGCGGCAGCTGACCGACCGTGAACAGCGCACCCAGGTCCGCCGGGACCGAGTCGAAGCCGCACGCGTGCACCAGCCGGGCGCCGGTCTCCACCGCCCGGGCGTGGTGGCGGACGTACATCAGGTCGATGAACTCCGGTTCGCCGGTGAGGTCCACGTAGTCCGTCCCGGCGTCCGCGCAGGCCGCGACCAGCGGCTCGCCGTGGTGGAGGTACGGGCCGACCGTGGTGATCACCACCCGGGTCGACGCCGCCACCTCGCGCAGCGACACCGGGTCGGCGGCGTCCGCCCGCAGCAGCGGCAGCTCCGCGCACGCCGGGTCGATGGCCGCCAGGCGGGCGCGCAGCTGCTCCAGCTTCGCCGGGTTGCGGCCCGCCACCGCCCAGCGGCAGCCGGCCGGCACGTTGCGGGCCAGGTACTCGGCGGTCAGCCCGCCGGTGAACCCGGTGGCACCGAACAGGACGAGGTCGTACGGGCGGGGCTGCGCGGGCATGCCGGTTCCCTACTGGGCTGCTGGGCTACTGGGCGGTAATGAGGTGGATGCCCACGCTAGAGAGCCGCTCGCGACGGTGTCAACGGGTTGCCCGTACGACCGGTCGGGAGATGGTCAGGACACGGTCAGCGTGCCGGTCATGTTCGGGTGGATGGTGCATTTGAACGGGTACGGGCCGGACTTCGCCGGGGCCGTGATGCTCGTCGACTGGCCGGGCGCGAGCGTGCCGGTGTCGAAGGCGCCGCTGGTGGTGGAGGTGAGGGTGTGCGCGGTCGAGTCCTGGTTGGTCACGGTGACCTTGGCGCCCGGCGCGACGGTGAACGTCGACGGATGGAAGGCGAAGTCCTTGATGATGACCACCATCGCCGGGCCACCGCTCGCGGAGCCGGACGCCGATCCTGAGGGGGAGCCGGAGGCCGAGGCGGAGCCCGAACCGGACGGTGATGCGGAGGCCGCAGGCGACGCGGAGCCGGTGGCCGCCGGGGACGGGCTGGTGGTGGCGGCCGGAGACGTCGTGGTCGACGTGCTCTTGCTGCTGGAGCACGCCGCCAGCAGCGCCGCGACCGCCGCACCGCCCGCACCGCGCAGCAACTGCCGCCGGGTCGGAGCCGAGACCGTACCGAGGTGCCGCTCGCCCATCAACGCCCCATCTCTCTCACCCGCCCGACCGACCGGGCGGCCGAGGGACAGACTGGGCCATGACGAGCCCCGGCCGGGGGCGCACACGCCCGGTCCGGGCGGTGAGTCACCCGGACGGGTGCGGTGGCGGTGGCTCAGGGGAGCGGGCTCAGGTAGGCGGGCTCAGGGAAGCGGGGCGAAACGGGCGGCGAAGGCGTCAGCGTCCCACGTGCCGCCGAGTGCGGGGGCGAGCGACGCCCGCGCGATCGTGCGGAAGGGTTCGCCGCCCTCGGCGGCGGCCCCGTGCGGGAGGGCACCGAGCAGCGGCACCCCGGCGACGTCCGGGAGATCGGCGAGGTTGCAGCGGGCGGCCAGATCGGGGTCGGCCGGCCAGGAACCGATCACGATGCCGCGCGCGGACAGGCCGCGGGCCCGCAGCGCCTCCATGGTGAGTGCGGTGGTGTTCAGTGTGCCGAGACCGGCCGCGACCACCACCAGGACCTCGGCCGCCACCCCCAGGGCGGCCGTCGCCAGCGCCGCGTCGGCGAGGGTGTGCCCCTGCTCGTCGTAGCGGACCAGCAGGCCGCCCGCCCCCTCGGCGAGCACCGTGTCGTGACGCTCCGCCAGCTCGGCGACCGCCTCCGCGACCTGCTTCGGGCCGACCGTCGGCATCCCCGCACGGCGGGCGGCCGTGTCCGGCGCCAGCGGCTCCGGGTAGCGCGCCAGCTCCGCCGTCGCCACCTGCGGCCCCGCCAGGCGGACGACCTCCGCCGCGTCGCCGGGCTCGCCCGGCGCGACACCGGTCTGGCCCGGCTTCAGCACCGCCACCCGGGGCCCCGCCAGGGCGGCCACGGCGGCGGTCACCACGGTCTTGCCGACCTCGGTGCCGGTGCCGGTGACGAACAGGACGGTCATCTTGGGTTCCTTCACAAGTGCGGTTGACAACAGCAGGGGCGCGGGGAACTGCGCGAAGCGGAGGGACGCGGGCGGATACTCCGGAACGTTGCCGGGTGCACCGGCTGCCCTGCCGCTACGCGCAGTTCTCCGCGCCCGTGGGGTTCACGTGAATTTCGCGGTCACGGGCGGACACTCCGGAACGTTGCCGGGTGCACCGGCTGCCCTGCCGCTGCGCGCAGTTCCCCGCGCCCCTGGGGTTCACCTTGGTTTACGAGGTCTGGGCTGCGGCCAGGACGCCCTCGCAGATGCGGGCGACGTCCGCGTCCTCGGTGATGTACGGCGGCATGGTGTAGATCAGGTCGCGGAACGGCCGCAACCACACCCCGGCCTCCGCGGCCGCCGCCGTGGCGGCCCGCATGTCGACGGGGTGGTCGAGCTGCACCACGCCGATCGCGCCGAGCACCCGGACGTCCCGGACGCCGGGGAGGTCGGCGGCGGCCGCGAGGCCGTCCCGCAGGCCGGTTTCGATGCGCTTGATGTCGACCTGCCAGTCCTGGCGGAGCAGGAGGTCGAGGGAGGCGTTGGCGACGGCGGCGGCGAGCGGGTTGCCCATGAAGGTGGGGCCGTGGGCGAGGACGGGGAGCCGGCCGCGGCTGATGCCGTCGGCGACGCGCGGGGTGCAGAGGGTGGCGGCCATGGTGAGGTAGCCGCCGGTGAGGGCCTTGCCGAGGCAGAGGACGTCGGGGGAGAGGCCGGCGTGGTCGGCGGCGAAGAGTTCGCCGGTGCGGCCGAAGCCGGTGGCGATCTCGTCGAAGACGAGCAGGACGTCGTGCCGGTCGCACAGTTCGCGCAGCAGCCGCAGGTACGCGGGGGAGTGGAAGCGCATGCCGCCGGCGCCCTGGACGACGGGTTCGACGATGACGGCGGCCAGCTCGTCGGCGTGACGTTCGATCAGGTCGGCGAGGTGGTCGGCGTACGCCGGGTCGAGCGGGGCGTCGAAGCCGGCGGGGGGCTCGTCGGCGAAGAGCTGCTGGGGCAGGACGCCGGTCCACAGGGCGTGCATGCCGCCGTCGGGGTCGCAGACGGACATCGGGTGGAAGGTGTCGCCGTGGTAGCCGCCGCGCCAGGTGAGCAGGCGGCGCTTGGCCGGGCGGCCGAGCGACTGCCAGTACTGGAGGCACATCTTGACGGCGACCTCGACGGAGACCGAGCCGGAGTCGGCGAGGAAGACGTGCTGCAGCGGTTCGGGGGTGATCTCGACCAGCCGGGCGGCGAGGCGGACGGCGGGCTCGTGGGTGAGCCCGCCGAACATCACGTGGCTCATCCGGCCGAGCTGGGCGCGGACCGCCTCGTCCAGCTCGGGGTGGCCGTACCCGTGGATGGCGGCCCACCAGGAGGACATGCCGTCCACGAGTTCGCGGTGCCCGGCGACCGGCTCGGCGAGCCGGAGCCGGACACCGGAGGCGGACTCGACCACGAACGGCTCCACGGCGCCGGGCATCGGCGCGTACGGGTGCCAGACGTGGGCGCGGTCCAGGTCGAGCAGGGTGCGGGTGTCCATCAGGCGTTGGGGGCCAGCTCGGTGCCGGCGCCGCGGCGGCGCACCCGGACCAGGTCGGTGCGGGCGTCGTCGGTGAGCGCCTCCTCGGCGGCGTCGACCACCTCGGCGGCCTCGGCGACCGCAGCGGTGTCCGCGTCCGCGTGCCCGCCGCAGACGGAACCGCAGCCGCCACCGCCGCAGGCGTGCCCGTCGCCCTCGGCGCTGTCGCCGCAGACCGAGCCGCAGCCGCCGGCGGCCGCCGCGCGGTCGGCGGGCAGGGTGCGCTCGTCGGCGCCCTCGATCTCGAACCCGGCGTCCTTGATCATGTCGAGGTCGGCCTGGCCGGCCTGGCCCTCGCTGGTCAGGTAGTCGCCGAGGAAGATGGAGTTGGCGATGTGCAGGCCGAGCGGCTGCATGCTGCGCAGGTGGACCTCGCGGCCGCCGGCGATCCGGACCTCGACGTCGGGGCAGACGAAGCGGACCATGGCGAGGATGCGCAGGCAGCGCTGCGGGGTGAGGTTCCACTCCTTGGCGAGCGGGGTGCCCTCGAACGGGATGAGGAAGTTGACCGGCACCGAGTCGGAGCCGAGGTCGCGCAGCGCGAAGACCACGTCGACCAGGTCCTCGTCGCTCTCGCCCATGCCGGCGATCAGGCCGGAGCAGGCGGAAAGGCCCGCGCCGTGCGCCTTGGTGACGGTGTCCACCCGGTCCGCGTAGGTGTGGGTGGTGGTGATGTCGCCGTACGTGGCCTCGGAGGTGTTGAGGTTGTGGTTGTAGGCGTCGGCGCCGGCCGCCTTCAGCCGCTCGGCCTGGTTGTCGGAGAGCAGGCCGAGGCAGGCGCACACCTCGACCTTCTCGTCCGCGTCCTTGATGGCGGCGATGGTGTCGGCGACCCGGTCGATGTCACGGTCCGTCGGGCCGCGGCCGCTGGCGACCAGGCAGACCCGCTTGGCGCCGCCCGCCACACCGGCGGCGGCGGCCTCGGCGGCCTGCTCGGGCTTCAGCCAGGTGTACTTGAGGATCTCCGCCTTCGAGCCGAGGCGCTGCGAGCAGTAGTTGCAGTCCTCCGGGCAGAGGCCGCTCTTCAGGTTGACCAGGTAGTTGAGCTTGACCCGCCGGCCGAACCACTGACGGCGGACCCGCCCGGCGGCCGCGACCACGTCGAGCAGCTCGTCGTCGGTGGTGGCGAGGACGGCCAGGGCCTCCTCGCGGGTGGGGAGTTCCCGGCGCAGGCCCTTGGCGGTGAGGGTGTCGAGCAGATCCATGCGCCTGATCCTGCCCGGCTGGCCTCGACTTTCGCCAGAGGGAACCGACCAGAAGATCCGCGCGAAGGTGTGCGAGTTGTCACAGTGTCGCCGCTCTGGGTAGTGGCGCAGGTCACGTGCGCCCCCAGCGGAGGGATCCGTCGGATCAGATGCTTACAATCTGCGCCATGACCACTCGTCGCCCTGGGCGGCACCGGATAGCCGTCTGGTGCGCCGTCGCAGGCGTGGCCGCGGGCGGTGCCTGGGCGGTCTCCCGGCCGAACCCGGGGGACCTGCTGCCCGGCCTCGGGCCCACCAGCACCACGCCGTCCGCCGCCGCGCCCGCCTCCGGCGCGCCCGATCTCCAGGCGCTGACGGAGGCTCAGGCGTTCACCGCCGAGCGCTACTTCCCGGCCCAGCGCGCCGTCGACCAGGACGGCTACAAGGCCCGCCGCACCGCCGCCCACCAGGGCGGCGACTGCGTCGAGACGCAGGCCGACCGGGCCCACGACGCGCTCAAGGACCTGGGCTGCCAGGGCTACGTCGCCGTCGCGTTCACCCGGACCGACCAGCCGGTGGTCACCAGCGTGACCGTGCTGCGGTTCGCCGACGCGGGCGCCGCGGGCAAGGCGGAGCAGGCGCTCGGCGACAAGGTGCCGAGCTTCCTGTTCACCCTTCCGGACGGTTCGCCCGTCCCGGCCGCCACCCCGAGCAGCACCGCCAAGCCGATGCAGGCGGCGAAGCTCGCCCTGGCCGGGCACTACCTGACCGTCACCGTCTCCCGCTACGCCGACCAGCGCACCGGTGCCACGCCCGACCAGGCGCTGGTGGAGTCGACCCGGGCCGCCGCGTACACCGCCCGGGTGCCGTTCGTCTGGATGTGAGCACCCGGCCGTGAGCACCCGGCCGTTCGTCCGGATGTGAGCACCCGGCCCCTCGTCAGGCCGAGGGGCCGGCCGTGTCGGCCGGCCCCGGACGGGCTCAGAGGCGGTTGACCCCGGTGACCTTCAGGACCGCGCGGCCCTCCTCGTCCGACCCGTAGAGGTCGACCTCGGCGCTGATGCCCCAGTCGTGGTCGCCCGCCGGGTCGTCGAAGATCTGCCGGACCCGCCACAGGCCCTCGTCCTCGACCTCCTCGATGAGCAGCATCTTCGGCCCGCGCGCGTTCGGCCCGGTGGAGAGGTCGTCGTACTCCTCCCAGTAGCCGTCCATCGCGTCGGCCCAGCGGTCGCCGTCCCAGCCGTACTCGCCGTCCAGCTCGCCGAGTTCGTCGTAGTGCTCGAGGGCGGCCAGCTCGACCCGGCGGAACAGCTCGTTGCGCACCAGCACCCGGAACGCCCGGGCGTTGGCGGTCACCGGCGCCGGCTTGTCGTCCAGGCGGACCTCGCCCGCCTCCGGCTCGGTCGGGTTGGCCAGCGCCTCCCACTCGTCCAGCAGCGAGGAGTCGACCTGGCGGACCAGCTCGCCGAGCCAGGCGATGACGTCCTTCAGGTCGTCGCTCTTCAGGTCGTCCGGGACGGTCTGCTCCAGCGCCTTGTACGCGCCCGCCAGGTAGCGCAGCACGATGCCCTCGGTGCGGGCCAGGTCGTAGAAGCCGACGTAGTCGGTGAAGGTCATCGCCCGCTCGTACAGGTCGCGGACCACCGACTTCGGCTGCAGCGGGTGGTCGCCGATCCACGGGTGCGCCCGCCGGTAGACCTCGTACGCGTGGCCGAGCAGCTCCTCCAGCGGCTTCGGGTAGGTGATCTCCTGGAGCCGCTCCATCCGCTCCTCGTACTCGATGCCGTCGCGCTTCATCTCGGCGACGGCCTCGCCTCGGGCCTTGTTCTCCTGCGAGGCGAGGATCTGCCGCGGGTCGTCCAGGGTCGCCTCGACCACCGAGACCACGTCGAGCGCGTACGACGGCGACTCGGGGTCGAGCACGTCGAAGGCGGCCAGCGCGAAGGTCGACAGCGGCTGGTTGAGGGCGAAGTTCTCCTGGAGGTCGAGGGTGAGGCGCACGGTGCGGCCCTCGGAGTCCGGCTCGGCCAGCTTCTCCACCACGCCGCCCTGGAGCAGCGAGCGGAAGATGGCGATCGCCGAGCGGATGTGCCGGCGCTGCGCCGGGCGTTCCTCGTGGTTGTCGGTGAGCAGCTTGCGCATCGCCTCGAACGGGTCGCCGGGGCGGCCGATCACCGACAGCAGCATGGCGTGGCTGACCTTGAAGCGGGAGACCAGCGGCTCCGGGTCGGCCGCGATCAGGCGCTCGAAGGTTTCCTCGGACCAGCCGACGAAGCCCTCCGGTGCCTTCTTGCGGACCACCTTGCGCTTCTTCTTCGGGTCGTCGCCGGCCTTGGCGAGCATCTTGTCGTTCTCCACCACGTGCTCGGGCGCCTGCGCGACGACCTGGCCGACGGTGTCGAACCCGGCCCGTCCGGCGCGGCCGGCGATCTGGTGGAACTCGCGGGCCCGCAGCACCCGCACCCGCTGGCCGTCGTACTTGGACAGCGCGGTGAACAGCACCGTGCGGATCGGCACGTTCACGCCGACGCCGAGGGTGTCGGTGCCGCAGATCACCTTCAGCAGGCCGGCCTGGGCGAGGCGCTCGACCAGCCGCCGGTACTTGGGCAGCATGCCGGCGTGGTGCACGCCGATGCCGTGCCGGACGTACCGGGACAGGTTGCGGCCGAATTTGGTGGTGAACCGGAAGTTGCCGATCAGCTCGGCGATGGCGTCCTTCTCCGCCTTCGAGCACATGTTGATGCTCATCAGCGACTGGGCCCGCTCCACCGCCTCCTTCTGGGTGAAGTGCACGACGTAGACCGGCGCCTGACCGGTCTGCAGCAGCTCCTCCAGGGTGTCGTGCAGGGTGGTGCGCCGGTACTCGTAGAACAGCGGGACCGGGCGGGTCGCCGAGCGGACCACGGTGGTCGGGCGGCCGGTGCGCCGGGTCAGGTCCTCCTCGAAGCGGCGGACGTCGCCGAGGGTGGCCGACATCAGCAGGAACTGCGCCTGCGGCAGCTCCAGCAGCGGGATCTGCCAGGCCCAGCCGCGGTCCGGCTCGGCGTAGAAGTGGAACTCGTCCATCACGACCTGGCCGATGTCGGCCCGCGGGCCGTCGTGCAGCGCGATCTGCGCCAGCACCTCGGCGGTGCAGCAGATGATCGGCGCGGTCGGGTTCACCGAGGCGTCGCCGGTCATCATGCCGACCTGTTCGGTGCCGAAGATCTTGCACAGGTCGAAGAACTTCTCCGACACCAGCGCCTTGATCGGCGCGGTGTAGAAGGTCCGCTTGCCCTCGGCCAGCGCGGAGAAGTGCGCACCCGCCGCGACCAGCGACTTCCCGGAGCCGGTCGGGGTCGCCAGGATCACGTTGTTCCCGGAGACCAGCTCGATCAGCGCCTCCTCCTGGGCGGGGTAGAGGGCGATGCCGCGCTCCGACGCCCACTCGGCGAAGGTCTCGAACAGCGAGTCGGGCGTGGCGGGCTTGGGCATCAGGTCCAGGAGGGTCACGTCGCTATCTTGCCTGCTGACGGTGATCACGGGCAAAGAACAGCTGTCCGGGGCCGCCCCGCCCCCCGGATGCCTGCCCCCGCCGCCCGGGCCGATACTGCAGACATGGACGGCTCCACCGCTGCCACGGACCGCTCCGCCGCCGGCCCCGCCGCCGCGCACGGCCCCGCCGCCGCGCACGGCCCCGCCGCCGCGCACGGCCCCGCCGAGGGCATCAGCCTCCCGGCCCGGATCGCCGAGCCCGGCGAGGCCATCACCCTGGACGAGCTGCGCCTGGCCGGCCGCAACCACGCCCTGCCCCTGGAAGCGCTGCGCCACGACCTCACCCCGGTCGGCCTGCACTACCTGCTGGTCCACTACGACATCCCCGACCTCGACCCGGCCGGCTTCCGGCTGACCGTCGACGGCGCGGTCGAGCGGCCGCTCACCGTCGACCTGGCCGCCCTGCGGGCCGGCCCCCGGGCCGCGCACACCGTCACCCTGGAATGCGCCGGCAACGGCCGGGCCCTGCTGGAGCCCCGCCCGCTCAGCCAGCCCTGGCTGGACGGCGCCGTCGGCACCGCCCGCTGGGAGGGCACCCCGCTGGCCCCCCTGCTGCGCGCCGCCGGCCTGCGCCCCGGCGCCGTCGAGGTCGCCTTCCTCGGCGCCGACCACGGCATCGAACGCGGCGTCGAACAGGACTACACCCGCGCCCTGCCGCTGGCCGAGGCGCTGCGCCCCGACACCCTGCTCGCCGACACCATGAACGGCGCCCCGCTGCCACCCCAGCACGGCGCCCCGCTGCGCCTGATCGCCCCCGGCTGGTACGGCATGGCCCAGGTGAAGTGGCTGCGCCGGATCACCGTCCTCGACCGTCCCTTCGACGGCTTCCAGAACGCCGTCGCCTACCGCCTCAAGCGCGACGTGGACGACATCGGGGAACCGGTCACCCGGATCCGCCCGCGCGCCCTGATGACCCCGCCCGGCTTCCCCGACTTCATGAGCCGCACCCGGGTCGTCGACACCGGCGAGCAGCTGCTCACCGGCCGGGCCTGGTCCGGCGGGGCACCGGTCGCCCGGGTCGAGGTCAGCTGCGACGCCGGCGCGACCTGGGCCGACGCCGAGCTCGGCGAACCGCTCGACCGCTACGCCTGGCTGCCCTGGCGCCACCACTGGAGCGCCGACCGGCCCGGCCCGCACCAATTGCGCGTCCGCGCCACCGACGCGGCCGGCGCCGTCCAGCCCGCCGACCAGGACTGGAACCGCCAGGGCATGGCCAACAACGCCGTCCAGCGGGTCGACGTGCTCGTGCGCAGCTCATAGCGCGGACGATGGGTGGAGGGTGATTCGCGGCGCAACGCAAATTGTCCGAGGCCGTTACAGCGTGGCACTCCGCCTGGCTGGGCAGAACTCCTAGTCTCGACGGGTCGACAGCGCCTTTCCGCGAGGAGTTGAGTGCCATGCCGCGTGTGGTTCGTGCCGCCCTTTTCCAGACCGCGTGGACGGGCAAGAAGGAAACGATGATCGACGCCCACGAGCGGGCGGCCCGCGACGCCGCCGCCCAGGGCGCACAGATCATCGGCTTCCAGGAGGTCTTCAACGCGCCGTACTTCTGCCAGGTGCAGGAGCCCGAGCACTACTCCTGGGCCGAGCCGGTGCCGGACGGCCCGACCGTCCAGCGGATGCGCGCCCTCGCCCGCGAGCTGGGCCTGGTCATCGTGGTGCCGGTGTACGAGATCGAGCAGTCCGGCTTCTACTACAACACCGCCGCCGTCATCGACGCCGACGGCACCTACCTCGGCAAGTACCGCAAGCACCACATCCCGCAGGTCAAGGGCTTCTGGGAGAAGTACTACTTCAAGCCCGGCAACGTCGGCTGGCCGGTCTTCGACACCGCCGTCGGCAAGGTCGGCGTGTACATCTGCTACGACCGGCACTTCCCCGAGGGCTGGCGCGCCCTCGGCCTGGCCGGCGCCGAGATCGTCTACAACCCCTCCGCCACCAGCCGCGGCCTGTCCGCGTACCTGTGGCAGCTGGAGCAGCCCGCCGCCGCCGTCGCCAACGAGTACTACATCGCCGCGATCAACCGGGTCGGCGTCGAGGAGTACGGCGACAACGACTTCTACGGCACCAGCTACTTCGTCGACCCGCGCGGACAGTTCGTCGGCGAGGTCGCCTCCGACAAGAACGAGGAGCTGGTCGTCCGCGACCTCGACCTCGACGTGATCGAGCAGGTCCGCCAGCAGTGGGCGTTCTACCGCGACCGCCGCCCGGACGCCTACGGCCCGCTCACCGGGGCCTGAGAGGAGCACCCGTGACCCGCACCGTGATCCGCGGCGGCCTGGTGGTCACCGCCGCCGAGGAGATGCACGCGGACGTACTGATCGAGGGCGAGCGCGTGGTCGCCCTCGCCGCCTTCGGCACCTCCGCCGCCGAGGGCTGGACCGCCGACCGGGAGATCGACGCCCGCGGGCTGTACGTCATCCCGGGCGGCGTCGACGCCCACACCCACATGGAACTGCCGTTCGGCGGCACCTCCGCCTCCGACACCTTCGAGACCGGCACCCGGGCCGCCGCCTGGGGCGGCACCACCACCATCGTCGACTTCGCCGTGCAGAGCGTCGGCGCCGCCCTGCGCGAGGGCCTGGACGCCTGGCACGAGAAGGCCCAGGGCAACTGCGCGGTCGACTACGGCTTCCACATGATCCTCGCCGACGTCAACGAGTCCAGCCTCAAGGAGATGGACCTGCTGGTCGCCGAGGGCGTCACCTCCTTCAAGCTGTTCATGGCCTACCCCGGCGTGTTCTACAGCGACGACGGCCGGATCCTGCGCGCCATGCAGCGCGGCGCCGACAACGGCGGGCTGGTCATGATGCACGCCGAGAACGGCATCGCCATCGACGTCCTGGTCGAACAGGCGCTCGCCGAGGGCAAGACCGACCCCCGCTACCACGGCGAGGTCCGCCGCGAACTGCTGGAGGCCGAGGCCACCCACCGCGCGATCAAGCTCGCCCAGGTGGCCGGCTCCCCGCTGTACGTCGTCCACGTCTCGGCCGCCTCCGCCGTCGCCGAACTCGCCGCCGCCCGCGACCAAGGGCTGCCCGTCTTCGGCGAGACCTGCCCGCAGTACCTGTTCCTGTCCACCGACAACCTGGCCGAGCCCGGGTTCGAGGGCGCCAAGTACGTCTGCTCCACCCCGCTGCGCCCCAAGGAGCACCAGGCGGCCCTCTGGCGCGGCCTGCGCACCAACGACCTCCAGGTGGTCTCCACCGACCACTGCCCGTTCTGCTTCGTCGGCCAGAAGGACCTCGGCCGCGGCGACTTCTCCAAGATCCCCAACGGCCTGCCCGGCGTGGAGAACCGGATGGACCTGCTCCACCAGGCCGTCGTCGACGGGCACATCACCCGCCGCCGCTGGATCGAGATCGCCTGCGCCACCCCAGCCCGGATGTTCGGGCTCTACCCGCGCAAGGGCACCATCGCCCCCGGCTCCGACGCCGACATCGTCCTCTACGACCCGACGGCCACCCAGACCATCTCCGCCGACACCCACCACATGAACGTCGACTACTCGGCGTACGAGGGCAAGGAGATCACCGGGAAGGTCCGCACCGTCCTCTCCCGGGGCACGGTGGTCGTCGACGGCGGCACCTACCACGGCCGCCCCGGCCACGGCCGCTTCCAGCCGCGCGCCACCTGCCAGTACCTCGACCGCTAGGAGCCCTGTGGACATCGGCCTCGTCCTCCAGACCGACCCGCCCGCCCGCCTGCTCATCGACCGGATGAAGCGCGCCGAAGCGGCCGGCTTCACCCACGGGTGGACCTTCGACTCCGTGGTGCTCTGGCAGGAGCCCTTCGTCATCTACAGCCGGATCCTCGCCGAGACCACCCGGCTGCACGTCGGCCCGATGGTGACCAACCCGGCCACCCGCACCTGGGAGGTCACCGCCTCCCTGTTCGCCACCCTCAACGACATGTACGGCAACCGCACCGTCTGCGGCATCGGCCGCGGCGACTCCGCCCAGCGCGTCGCCGGCCGCCGCCCCGCCACCCTCGACCACCTCGGCCAGGCGATGCACGCCATCAAGGAGCTCGCCGAGGGCCGCACCGTCGAGATCGACGGCACCGAGATGCACCTGCCCTGGGTCCGGCCCGGGGCCGAACTGCCCATCTGGATGGGCGCGTACGGCCCCAAGGCGCTCGCCCTGACCGGCCGCCAGGCCGACGGCTTCATCCTCCAACTGGCCGACCCGTTCCTCACCGAATGGATGGTCAAAGCCGTCCGCTCCGCCGCCGCCGAGGCCGGCCGCGACCCCGCGAGCGTCACCGTCTGCGTCGCCGCCCCCGCCTACGTCACCGCCGACGACTCGCCCGAGGCCCTCGCCCACGCCCGCGAGCAGTGCCGCTGGTTCGGCGGCATGGTCGGCAACCACGTCGCCGACCTGGTCTCCCGCTACGGCGAACACTCCGGCCTCGTCCCCGACGCCCTCACCGCCTACATCAAGGACCGCCAGGGCTACGACTACAGCCACCACGGCCGCGCCGGAAACCCCGACACCGCGTTCGTGCCCGACGAGATCGTCGACCGGTTCTGCCTCATCGGACCGGTCGAGGCCCAGCTCGCCAAGCTCAACGAGCTGCGCTCCCTCGGCGTCGACCAGTTCGCCGTCTACGCCATGCACGACGCCGTCGAGTCGACCATCGACGCCTACGGCGAGAGCGTCATCCCGGCACTGACCTGAACCATCTCCGCACCATCTCCGCCCGGTGGCCGCCCCGCACTCCCGAGGGCGGCCACCGGCCGTCCCCCACAAGGTGGTTGCCCGTGTCCACTGCCCCCGTGTCCACCACCCAGACCACCCACTCCGACGGCCGCGTCGAACTCGCCCCCGGCGTCGAACCCACCGACCCCCGCTTCGCCAACACCGACCTGCTCCCCGTCCCCGTCGCCGCCCGCCGCTGGACCACCTACAACTTCCTCGCCCTGTGGGTCGGCATGGCCCACAACATCCCCTCCTGGACCCTCGCCTCCGGCCTCATCGCCCTCGGCATGGACTGGAAACAGGCCGTCCTCACCATCGCCCTCGCCAACCTCGTCGTCCTCGTCCCCATGCTCCTCACCGGCCACGCCGGCACCCGCTACGGCATCCCCTTCCCGGTCTTCGCCCGCGCCTCCTTCGGACTGCGCGGCGCCAACCTGCCCGCCATGGTGCGCGCCGCCGTCGCCTGCGCCTGGTTCGGCATCCAGACCTGGATCGGCGGCGAAGGCATCTTCCTGCTCGCCGGCAAACTCCTCGGCCACGGCTGGCAGACCGCCGCCCCCGTCGCCGGCTACCCCTGGACCCAGTGGCTGTCCTTCCTGGTCTTCTGGATCATCGAGATGGCGATCATCGCCCGCGGCATGGAAACCCTGCGCCGCTTCGAGAACTGGGCCGCGCCCTTCGTCCTCGTCGGCGCCGTGCTGCTGCTCGTCTGGATCGCGTCCAAGGCCGGCGGCCTCGGACCGCTGCTCGACCAGCCGTCCCGACTCGGCTGGGGCAGCGAGTTCTGGACGGTCTTCTTCCCCGCCCTGATGGGCATGATCGGCTTCTGGTCGACGCTCTCGCTGAACATCCCCGACTTCACCCGCTTCGGCGGGTCGCAGCAGGCGCAGATCCGCGGCCAGGCCCTCGGACTGCCCACCACCATGACCCTCTTCGCGCTGCTCTCCGTCCTGGTCACCTCCGGCTCCCAGGCCGTCTACGGCACCCCCATCTGGGACCCGATCGCGCTCGCCGCCAAGATGGACAGCACCGCCGGGATCCTGCTCGCCCTGCTCACCGTCCTGATCGCCACTCTGTCGGTCAACATCGCCGCCAACGTCGTCAGCCCCGCGTACGACCTCGCCAACCTGCTGCCCCGGTACATCACCTTCCGCACCGGCGCCATGATCACCGGCGTCGTCGGCATCGTCATCTTCCCGTGGAAGCTGATCTCCGACCCGCACGTCTACATCTTCACCTGGCTCGGCGTGGTCGGCGGCCTGCTCGGCACCGTCGCCGGTGTCCTCATCGCCGACTACTGGCTGGTCCGCCGCACCCGCCTCCGCCTCGCCGACCTCTACCGCCCCGACGGCATCTACTGGTACACCGGCGGCTGGAACTGGCGGGCCGTCACCGCCTTCCTCATCGGCGGCCTCCTCGCCGTCGGCGGCTCCCACGGCGGCCCCTTCCCCGCCGACGGCCTCATCCCCGTCCTCGAACCCCTCGCCGACTACGGCTGGGCCGTCGGCTTCGCCTCCGCCTTCGCCCTCCACGCCGCCCTCGCCCCCACCCGCACCCGCCGCCGGGCCTCCGCGGCCTGAACTCCAGCTGCCCCGGGACCGACCGCCCGCGGTCCCGGGACAGCAGCGGTCGCTGCAGGGCCTGCCACGTCGTCCGGGTGCTCGGCGCAGCGCAGAGGTCCGGCCGGCTTGCGCCGACAGTAGTCTCATCGGGTGATCCGTTCCGTGGTTCTCGACATCGGCGAGACGCTTGTCAGCGACACCCGGTACTGGGCGGACTGGGCCCGGTGGCTCGGCGTCCCGCCCCACACCATGTCCGCACTCGTCGGCGCGGTCGTCGCCGCGGGCCGGGACAACGCGGACGCGATCAGGATCATCCGCCCGGGCGTCGACGTCGGCGCGGAGTGGCGCGCTCGGCAGGCCGTCGGCCAGGGGGACCACCTGGACGAGAGCGACCTGTACCCGGATGTCCGGCCGGCGCTCCAGCGGCTCCGTACGGCGGGCATCTGGGTGGGTGTGGTCGGTAACCAGAACGCCGCTGTCACCGGGCTTCTTCGCGGCCTCGACCTGCCTGCCGACGGCATCGCCACCTCGGGAGAATGGGGCACCAGCAAGCCCTCTCCGGCCTTCTTCGAGCGGGTCGCCGAGTGGGCACCCGGCACCCGGGACCAGATCGTTTACGTGGGCGACCACCCGGCCAACGACGTCGTGCCCGCCCGCGCCGCAGGCCTCCGTGCCGCGCACCTTCGCCGCGGGCCGATCGGACTGACCACGGCCGCGCCCGAGGCCGACTGGACGGTCGATTCGTTGGCCGAGCTCGCGGAACTGATGATCCGACAGCACTGAGCAACTGCCCAACGCAACGGCGAGTGCAGAGGTGGCGGGGGCCGGACCCGGCCAGGCCGTAGGGCGTCAGGTGGTGCGGTCGGGGGCGGGGATGGGGGCGGTGACCTGGGTGCGGGTCCACATGGCGACTGCGGTGGCGACCAGGGACATGGCCACGGCCTGTTGGTCGGTGGACCAGTGGAGACCGAAGCCGACGGCGAGGGCGATGACGGCCTGGGCGGCGCCGAGGAGGGCGGCGCTGGTGCCGTCGTGGGTGACGACGGCGACGCCGAGGCCGACCAGGGCGGCGGCGCAGGCGTTGACGAGGGCTTGGCGGTCGGGGGAGACGTCGAGGCCGAACGCGGTGAGGGTCTTGACCAGGACGGCGATCAGGCCGAGCAGGACGGCCGGTTCGCGGCCGAGGAGCCGGGGCATCGGTCAGCTGCCCTTCGGGAGGTCGTGCACGGTGACGTCGACGTCGACAACGGCGTCCCTGATGGCCTGTTGGACGGCGGCGACGACGGTGGCGGTGTCGACCCCGTGGATCTGGCCGAGCTGGGCGGCGAGGGACTGGATCGCGGCGGCCTGCGCGGTGAGTGCGGCCTGCAGCTTGGCGAGGGTGGCCTCGATGCGGCCGTTGGCGAGTTGGAGGCCGCCGAGGTAGTCGGAGAGGCTGGCGGTCCGGTCGGGCAGTGGGTGGCCCTGGGCGTCGTACTCGCGCAGCACGGGCTCGAGGGCGACCGCGACGGCCACCTCCTGGGCACTGGGCATGTCGTCCTCCTGGATGTGGGGGGTGAAGAGGGCCGGCATCGGGCCGGGGTCGGTGTGGTCGTTCTCGGGGATCTGGGAGTGCCCGTAGTGGCCCGGTTGGGTGTCCCAGATGTGGGCGTCGCGGTGGCTGTTCCAGTCGGGCGGGCCCATCGGCCAGACGTCGGGGACGCCCCAGGAGCGGAGCCAGGCCATGATCCGGTCGAGGCCGACGCAGGGGGTGTCGGCGACGGTGGCGTACACGTGGCCGTCGACCCGGCAGTAGGGGAAGAAGAGGGTTTCGATCTGGATGCAGATGTCGCCCTTGCGGTTGGTCTCGACGCCGCCGGGTGCGTTGATCACGCTCTTCGACCGGGAGGTCGCCGAGAAGAGTTGGGCGATCCGGCCGGTGAACGGGTTCCAGATCAGGTGCGGGGCCTCGCCGGAGCCGCTGCCGGTGAAGTAGCCGACGAGGTTGTCGAAGGGGACGAGGTCGGCCGGCGCGGCCGCGGTGGCGTTCTTGTCCCAGGTGATGTGCCAGATGACGCGGGCGCCGCCGTCGCCGTTCATGGGGGCGTCGTCGAGGAGGTGGAGCTCGGCTCCGGGCAGGTGCTGGTCGGGCATCGCGGCCTCGCGGGGTACAGGAGCGGGGTGCAGGAGGGGGTCGGCGCGGGTGTGGTTGCCGCGTTCGCCGTTCCTCCGGTTGGTACCCCAACTGTCCGGCGGTTCATGCGTGTCCGGCCGGTCACGGTTGGTCACGATTCCGGCTGCCGTTGTGAAGATGTGATGACACGTCAGGGAGGTTCGGGACGACCGGGAGGACTGGAAAGCCGCTTCGCCGGTCGGCGCGGTCGAGGCACGCAAAAGGCCAGGCCGGCGGCGGTGACGCCGGGCCGGCCTGGCCCAGGGTGGCTTGGACTGGCTGCTGCCAGTGGCTGCTACCGCTCCGGGTCCCACTCCACCAGCTGGTCGTAGACGCCCCGGCTGTCGTCGAGCTTCAGGGAGTCCAGCGGGAGGCGGCCGTAGAGGGCGAGGAGCAGGTCGTGGGCGGAGCCCTCGAGGGAGGCGTCCGCGGTCTGCTCGTCCCCGGCAGCGGCGGGCAGGCGGACCCCGCGTGCGCCGTCCGCGGAGAGCAGGTGGCGCCAGGAGCGGCCCTCGGTGGTGTGGTAGTCGGCGAGGGCGGGCTCGTGCGGCCAGGCCTCGGTGGTGGTGCAGATGGTCCAGAGGAACTCCTCGACGCCGTCGAGTGCCACCTCCTCCGGCACCGGCTGCGCGGCGCCCGCGGCGAGCTGGGCGTCGTAGGTGTGCACGGCGATCTCGTGGAGCTGGCGCCGGGCGGCGGCCGCGCAGGTCAGCGGCGACTGCGACTTGCCCCACCATCCCCAGCAGCCGCGGTCCGGGCCGGCGTCCCGCAGGGCGTCCAGGAGTTCCTGGGTCGACGCGGCCAGCCAGGCCAGCAGGGCCTCGCGCTCCCGCGGCGCGGTGGGCTCGCTCCGCGGGTCGGCCTTGGCGGTGGCGCCGGGTCCTTCGGCGATGGTGGCGGCCCAGGCGCGGCGGCCCGCGCCCAGGTGCTGGGCCAGGTCGAACAGCGTCCAGTCGGGGCAGGTCGGCACCTGCACGTCGAGGCTGGGTGCGGCGGCTGTCGCGGCGCGGAAGGCGGTCGACCGCTCGTCGATCAGGCGCAGCAGGTCGGGGAAGTCGAGAGTGTTGTGCACGCCGGTTGTCTATCACCGGACCCGGCCGGTGGACAGCGATTAATCGCGGCCGACGCGGCGGGGTCTGGCGGGCCGTCAGGCCGGGGAAAGGAACAGGCAGTGGTCAGGCCGGGGCGTCGGGGTCGTGGCCGGTGGCGGCGTTGAGCACGTCGCGCAGCAGGGCGTGGATCTCCGTCAGGTCGGCGGCGGCGAGGTGGGGCAGGCTGGTGCCGCTGCGGGCGAGCACGACGCCGGCAAGGGCGGCGACGGCGAGTTCGGCGCGCAGCTGGGGGCGGTCGACGCCTTCGCGTTCGAGGCGTTCGCGGAGCGGGTCGACCAGGCGGCGGTGGAGGTGGGCGTGGCCGGCGTCCTGGATGACCGGGTCGTCGGAGGGCAGGACGGCGCTCTGGAAGATCGGGCCGGGGCCGCGCTGGGCGAGGCGGTCGAGCAGGCCGGCGAGGCGTTCCTCGTCGAGCAGGTCGGCGGGGGTGGCGGTGCCGTGTTCGGCCTGGACGGTGGCCAGGTAGAGCTGGGACTTGCCGCCGAAGTAGCGGGCGATGAGTGCCGGGTCGACTCCGGCGCGTTCGCCGATCTCGCGGATGGTGGTGCGGTCGAAGCCGCGGTCGTCGAAGAGTTCGGCGGCTGCCTGCAGCAGCAGCTCCCGGCTGCGGGCGGCGTCTCGCCGCCGCTCGCCCGCACGGACCTCGCTCACGCGGGTGCTCCCTCCTCCCGGGCGGGGGCGCCGTCGCCGTGGTCGGCGCGCGCCGCGGCCCGGTCCGTTGTTCCGTGGACCGTCCGGTCGCCCGTGGTCCGGTTGCCGCCGGTCCAGTCGCCGCCGGTCCGGTGGCCGGTGGTCAGGAGGCCCGGTTCCGCGGCTGCGGGGACGGCCGCCGCGGCGCCCCGCCGCGGCAGGACGATGGTAGCCGCACCGATCACCACCCACACCGCGCAGCTGATCAGCGCGGCGGTGGTGTACGCGTCGCCGGTGGGGAGGGTGTGGCCAGCCGGGGTGTGGGCCTGGAGGACGGCTCCGCTGAGTGCGCTGCCGGTGGAGTAGCCGACGTAGCGGAGCACCTGGTTGAAGCTGATGGCGCTGCCGGTCTCGTTCGCGGGCACGGCGCCGACGATCAGTCCGGGCATGACGGCGAAGGTCAGGCCGACGCCGAGGCCGGCCAGGCCCATCACCGCGAACAGCTGCCACAGCTGGTCGCGGCCGAACAGGAAGGCGAGGGCCGCGACCATGGAGACCGCGCAGCCGATCGGCAGGATCGCCGCGGTGCCGGTCCGGCGGGCCAGCACGGGCACCAGTCGGCTGGTCGAGACGCTGACCACGGAGAACGGCAGCAGGGCGAGTCCGGCGACCGTGATGGAGGCGCCGAAGCCGTACCCGGCGGAGCTCGGCGTCTGCACGAACCGGGTGACCAGCGACATCAGCAGGTACATCCCGACGCCGGCGACCAGGCCGGCCACGTCGGCGGTGAGCACCACCCGGTTGCGCAGCGAGCGGAGGTCGACCAGCGGGTGGGCGGTGCGCAGCTCGTGCCGGACCCACCAGCCGAGCAGCAGCAGCGAGGCGCCGGCGAGCCCGAGCAGGCGGGCGGAGGTCCAGCCCCACAGTTCGGCCTCGCTGAGGGCGAGCAGCAGCCCGCCGAGCCCGAGGCCGAGCAGGCAGGCGCCGAGCAGGTCGAGCTTCTGGGCCGGGCGGTGCGCGGTGGAGGGGAGGACGAGGATGCCGGCGAGGAGCGCGGCGCCGCTGATGATCGCGCCGAACCAGAAGCCGGCGTGCACGCCCAGCGACTGGGCTATCAGGCCGGTGATCGGGTAGCCGAGGCCGACGCCGGCGACGGTGGTGAGGGAGAGGATCGCGACGGCGGAGCGGGAGCGCTCGCCGGGCACGCTGTCGCGGGCGGTCGCGATGGCGAGCGGGGTCAGGCCGAGGCCGACGCCCTGCATGGCGCGGCCGGCGACCAGGAAGCCGAAGCCGAGCGGCAGTGCGGCGAGCACGCTGCCGGCCAGGACGGTCGCGGCGGCGGCCAGCATCACGGTACGGCGGTGCGGGCCGTCGCCGAGCCGTCCCATGACGGGGGTGGCGATCGCGCCGACCAGCATGGTGACGGTCAGCGACCACTGGGCGTCGGACAGCGAGACGTGGTCGACGGCCGCGATGGTCGGGATCATCGGCGCGCCGAGGCTGCTGATGACGGCCACCACCGTGGCGAGGAAGACCAGGACCGGCACGAGTGCCCGCTGCCGTCCCCGCTGTGGTCCTTGCGCGCCGGTCGCCGCGCTCTCCTGCATGGCCGTCCGCCTTCCCGTCCGTTTGTCATCGGGTGATGTCTTCACATGATGACATGAGTCGCGGCCGGTGCGGGAGGGGACCTGGTCGCGGCAGCCCGACCGGTGCGAGGATGGGCGCCATGGACGGCGGCGCGTACGGCACGGACCCGGTCGAGGGCGGCGAGTCCGCCTGCTGGCTGGACCGCGTCTGCCCCGACTGCGGACGCCTCCAGGACCGGCCGGTCGAGGACCGCTGCGCCGCCTGCGCGGCGGATGCCGGCGTCGAGAGCAGCGGCCCGGTCGACGGCGGTCAAACGGTGTGACGGACCGGCCGGGCGGCTGTTACGGTCCTCGGGCCGGCCGCGGGACTCCGGTGCGACTTCCGGAACGTGCCTCTGAAGCAATGATTCGCAGTTCGTGCCCCCATTCCCCGGCCGGCATCCGACATTCACGGGGGGAATGATCAGCAGGTGGGCGGGGACGTGGACGGGTACGGCGACCTGATCGCCGCCGAGGACGTGCTGCTGTTCGTCAACGCGGCGATCACCGCCACCGGGCAGCGGGAGTTTCACGCGGGCGCGGCCGAGCAGCAGCTCTCGCTCTCCTTCCTGCACGCCTACATGCTCGGCAACTACCGGGAGCCGTACGCCGCCGCGCTCGCGCTCGACATCAACGACCACAACGCGGCGCTGATCATCCGCGGACTGCTGGAGAGCGCCGCCGAGGCCACCGCCGAGCAGCGCCGCACCGAAGGCCGGCTGATCGCACGGCGCCTCGCCCTGCTGCCGCCGCAGCGGGTGTACCGGCTGTTCGGCGAGCTGCGCCGGGCCAAGGTCAACAACCGGCGGACCCGGGCGATCCTGCGCGAGTGGCTGGCCGCCCGGCCGGACCAGACCCTCGACGCGGTGAAGTACCGCGCCGGGCTCAAGCAGGCCCTGCGGCACGCCCACCTGCCCGCCGCGGCGGCGGAGACCGGCGCCTTCCTCTTCGGCCCCGCGGCGCGCGGCCGCTTCGAGGCCCCGCTGCTGGACGCCTGGCGACGCGCCCACTACCAGCAGTCCGCGCTCTACGAACTGCCGTACACGGTGGCCGAGGGCTTCGCCCGCACCCACCGGATCCCACGCGCGACCTTCCTGGAACGGATCACCCCGCAGCTGACCCGCCTCGAACGCCTGCGGCTGCAGGAATCGGCCCGCGGCGCGGGCGTCGACTCGGTGCGCGCGGATGCCGTCGAGCTCGGCCGGATGCCGCTGACCCGCCTCGCCTCCTACGTGCTCGGCCTCGCGCCCGCCGACCGGCTGGCACGCCGGACCGAGCTGACCGCTGCGCTGCGCACGGCCGCCCGCCGGGCAGCCGGCGCGGAGGCCGGCCAGTGGGGCCGGGTCGCGGCGGTCCTGGACGACAGCTTCTCCTCCTCCGGCTCCGGCGCCAAGCGCCGCCGCCCGCTCGCGGTCGCCCTCGCCTGCCACTTCCTGCTGGAGGCGCTGGCCGGCCGGTACACCGGCCTGTGGACCTCCGGCCGCACCGACGCGCTGCTCGCCCGCCCCACCGGCCCGACCCCGCTCGGCCGGCGCATCCTCGACGCCCTCGACACCGCGCCCGACCGGCTGCTGATCGTCTCCGACGGCTGGGACAACGCCCCGCCCGGCCTCGCCGCCGAAGTGCTGCGGGTCTGGCGGACCCGGCTCGACCCGGACCACCGCACCAGCATCGTCCACCTCAACCCGGTGTACGACGCGGAGGGCTTCGACGTCCGGCGCCTCGCCCCGACCGTGCCGACGGCCGGGCTGCGCGACGCCGAGGACCTGCCGGCCCTGGTCGAGTTCGCCCGCTTCGCCGAGGGCCGGACCGACCTCACCGAGCTGACCGCCCACCTCGCCGCCCGCACCGCACGCTTCCTGGCCGGCCCCGGGTCCCCGGCCGGCCGTACCACCGGAGCGAACTCCGAACCGGGGGAGGACACATGACCAACCGGACCACCGTCCGGCTCGACCTGACCGGACTCACCACCCGACCCGCCCAGGTGTGGGGCGGCGTACGGCTGGTCCCGCTGGTCCGCCACCAGCCGATCGACGACCTGCGCCTGCACCAGGAACTCTTCGGCGAGGAGCACCGCACCGTCCTGCTCGACCGGCGCACCGCCTACACCGCGTACATCCCGCACGGCTTCGTCGCCGACTGGACCTGCGACCGCACCCCGGCCGCCGCGTACGGCACCCAGTTCGCCGCCCCCGCCGACCGTCCGGGCGCCCCGCCTGAGCGGATCCGGATCCGGCCGCCCCGCCGCCTCGCCCAGCGCGCGGGCGCCGACCGGCTGCGCTTCGTACCGCTCCACCTCGCCCTCGAGGGCTACCTCGCGCTGCACTTCGGCGGCCCCACCATCGCCTGGGAGGAGTGGTCCCAGCAGGCGCTGCGCCGCGGACTCTCCCCGCGCGCCGAGGAGGCCTACGCCGGCGCCTCCGTCCGCGGACTCGCCGACGCACTGCGGGTGTTCGAGATCCACCCCGGCCAGTGCGGACTCGCCCTGTACGTCGCCGACGCGCTCGCCGCCGCGTTCGTCGTACCCCACCCCGACGACTACCGCGCCCTCCACCGCAGCCTGCTGCTCGACCTGTACGGCGAACTCGTCCACCACTACGCCCTGCTGGCCGCACCCGTACCCGACTTCCGGGCCGACCTGCGCAGTTCGCCGATCCGCTCGCTCGCCGACCTGCGCGGTGCGGTCGACCGGCAGGAGCAGCAGTGGGCGGCCTTCCACGACCACACCATGGCCGAAGGGCTGCTCGCCGCCGACTACCGGCACCGCCCGGTCCACCGGATGGGCCGCTTCACCCTCTCCCGCTTCCTGCCCGACTTCCGCCCCAAGCAGGAGAACCACCTCGGCGAGACCATCACCGACGAGCACGGCCGGATCGCCTACCTGAAGACCTTCCGCCTCTCCGAGAGCCAGGTCCGGCGCGGCCATCTGCTCGACCGGCTCTCCGCCCACGACTGGCGCCTCTCCGCCGCAGCCGCCGAACTCGGCATCACCGAAGCCCAGTTCGCCCTGCGCCTGGAAGCCGCCGGCTTCGGCCACCTGCTCCGCCAGGACATCCTCGACCACTACCGCCGCCGCCATCGCGAAGGCCGCTGACCCACCCTTTCAGGCCCGGCGGTGGAGTAGGGGCGACGGCCGACTCCGGCGCACGGACGGGGCGGCCCGGTTGCCTTCAGCAGGACGCTGCCGATGCGGTCAGGATCAGGGCTCGGCCCCGGCACGGGAATCAGCGGCCCGGTGGTGGTGGGCCAGAGCCAGCCGTGTTCCTTGGCGCGCAGGCCTGCCTCGAAGCGGCTGCGGGCGCCGAGGCGGGTCATCAGGGCGGCGGCGGTGCGGCGGACGGTGCGGACGGAGAGGCCGAGGCGGTTGGCGACGGCCTCGTCGGTGAGGCCCTCGGCGAGGAGGCGGAGCAGGGCGCCCTCCTGGCGGGTGAGTCCGTCCTCGCGGCCGGGGCAGGTGTCGCCGAGCGGGACGGCGGTGGCCCAGACCGCTTCGAACAGGGCGAGCAGGGCGCTGACCACGCCGGGCGTCTGGATGAGCACGGCGTCCGCGCCCGGGCTGTGGGGGTCGACGGAGACCAGGGCGGCCCGCCGGTCGAAGACGATCATCCGGACCGGCAGTACCGGTGCGGTGCGGATCTCCGCCCCCAGGCCGGTCAGCCACCGGGCGTGCTCCATGGTGGCCTCGTCGCGGCGGGCGCCGTCGATGTAGACCGAGCGCATCCGCATGCCGCGGGCCATCGCCTGGGCGTTGGCCGCGCGGGAGGCGGCGGTGGCGGCGGTGGCCCGGGCGGCGGGCTGGAAGGAGAGGCATTCGACCTGCGCCTCGGTGGCCAGCCGGTCCAGGCGGGCGACCACGGTGTCCCGGCCGGTCAGGCGCTCGGTGTCGGGCTGCCCGTCCGGTCCGGCCATCGCGTAGGCGGTGAGCAGCTGCGCGACGGTCTCCCGGCTGCGATCGAACTCGTCTTGCCGGCACCGGAGTTGTTCCTCCTGGACGGTCAGCAGCTGGCGCAGTCCGGCCCGCGGGTCGGCCAGCTGCAGCTCGCCCTCGAACTCCACCGACTCGCGTACCAGGCCGAGTTCGGCGAGCCGGTCGAGCGCGGCGCGGATCCGTTCGGGCGGAAGGCCGAGCCGGTCGGCGAGTTCGCCGTTGCGTCTCGCGCCGTCGGTCAGCATCAGCCGGTAGACCGCGCCGGCGTCCGGCCCGATCCCGAGCGCCTCGTACGACATCGCCATGTCCCCCGTTCCCCCGTGGTCCGTGCGTGTCGCCATCCTGCCACTGGCCGGTAGCTGCCCGCTGACGATCTTCCGCCGCCCGTGCTGACCAGGGCAGACTCTCCTGTCGGCCGCGCTGGGCCGCGACCCGCCACCCCCAGCACGCGTCCACCCGCTGCACGTGTCCACCGCTCCGAGGGAGTCATTCGTCATGCCCGACAACGGAACCGCCGGCGCGCAGCGCGGCAGACTGCCGCGCCTGCTGCTCGACTGGGGTCCGACCCTGCTGTTCAACGTGCTGGCGCCGATCATCACGTTCAACCTGCTGACCGCGCACGGCACGGCGGAGCCCGCCGCGCTGCTGATCGCCTCCGGCTGGCCGGTGATCGACCTCGGGGTCTACTTCCTGCTGCACCGGCGGCTGGACGAGTTCGGCATCTTCTCGCTGGCGACGATGGCGCTCGGCGCGATCAGCGCACTGGCGTACAACACCACCAAGCTGATCTTCCTCAAGGACTCGGCGCTCACCGGCCTGATCGGACTCGGCTTCCTGGTCACCCTGCTGACGGCCCGTCCGGCGATGTTCTACTTCGGCCGGAAGTTCGCCTCCGGCGGCACCCCCGAGGGCATCGCCCGCTGGAACGGCCTGTGGCAGTACGAGGGCTTCCGTCGCGGCCAGCGGCGGCTGACCGTGATCTGGGGCGTGGCGTTCCTGGTCGAGGCGAGCCTGAAGGCCGCCCTGGTCTTCGTGCTCTCGGCCGCCACCATGCTGACCGTCAGCAGCATCCTGCCGTGGGCGTTCCTCGGCGGGCTGATCTTCTACACCATCGGGTACGGGCGGCGCGCCCAGGCCCGGATGCAGGCCGCGATCCCGTCCGCCGCGGTCTGACCGGCGGCCCGCCGCCCGCTCCGACCGCCGGCCCGCCGCCGCGGGGTGCGCCGTACACTCGGGCCACGCGGTCGGAGGGGGAGTGGCGGTGCGGGGACCACTGGTGTGGCGGGCCGGGGACGGTCCGCTGGCCGACTGGCTGGCCCGGGTCGACGGGCAACTGGTCGGCCCGCAGCCGCGCGGCTACGCGCTTTGGGGCGACCGCACCTGGCCGGACCGGCCCTACGGCCGGGTCCTGGCCGACGGCCTCACCCCGGCCGCGCTCGCCGAACGGCTCACCGCCGAGGGCGTCGACGGCCTGTACGCGCGCACCACGGGCGGCGCCACCCTCGACACCCCGCGGCTCGAGATCGCCCTGCTCGCGGAGCCGGACCGGCTCGCCGCCCCGCTGCTGGGCGCCGAACCGGGCGGCACCCCCGCCGGCCCGGTGCCGCTGGTGGCGCGCGTCCGCACCCCCGCCGACCTCGGCGCCTTCCTGACCCGCTGGGCGCCGCTGCTGCCCGGCGGGGTACCGGCCTTCGACTGGCCCGACGAGCCGCTGGACCAGCCGCTCGGCGCCACCGTGCTGCACCTGCACGACTCGCTGCGCCTGCTCCTCCAGCCGCTCGCCGCCGCCGAACAGCGGGGCGTCGACGCCGCCACCCGCCTGCTGGTCGACCTGCCCGCCGCCGACGTCGAGGGGCACGCCGCCATGCTGGGCTCGGCCGCCGTCCTGGCCGAGCACCGCCCGCGCACCCTGGGGGACCTCGGCCGCTGGCTCGTCGACCTCGCCGAACTCTGGGCCGACCCGGCGCCCCTCCCCGCGCTCGGCCTGTGGCAGGGCGCGTCCGCGCTGCCGCGCGACACCGTCGCCGCGGTGACCCGGATCGATTCCGGGCAGCCGCGCCTGACGCTGCGCCGGCACGGCCACCGGGAGCTGACCGCGCAGGGCCCGGTCACCACGTTCGCCGCCTGGGCCGCGCCGCTGCTCACCGCCGAGGTGCACGCCGCTGTCTGCCCCGGCGGCCGGAAGAAGCTGCTGCGCTGGCTGGAGCGGGTCGAGCGGGCCGTCCTGGACGGCCCCGCCCGATGGACCGTCGGCGACGGCGTCCCGCTCACCACCGGACAGCTCGCCGACCTGCTCGCCGCCGACGGCAACCCGGACCAGCCGCTCACCGTCGCCCACCTGGGCCCGGCCACCCTCGACCTCGCCGCGGGCCGCCTCACCGTCACCGGCCGCCGGGACGTGCCGGACAGGTCGTAGCCGACGGCCGCGCCCCGGACCGGCCTCAGCGATGGGCCGCGGCGCGGACGGCGGCGAGCAGCGACGGGTCGGCGCGGACCGTGCAGCCGTCCGCATCGGCGCGCAGCAGCACCAGCTGCGGGTGGCAGGGCGCCGGGCCGGTGCCGGCGGCGACGACCAGGCCGGGGAAGCGGTCTAGCAGGCGCTCCAGGCCGTCGCAGACGCCGTCCAGCAGGATGCCCTTGACCGGCAGCCGCAGCAGCTGGTCGACGTCCAGGCGGCCCGCGCCCGCGCCCGCACCCCCACTGCCGCCCGCCGCCGGGCCCGCGTCGGTGGGCGGGACGCGGTAGCGGTGCAGCCCATACGCCTGGGCGGCGCGGTCGACCGGGCCGTCGTCCGGTCCGCTGACCGCGACCCGGTGGACGCCCGGGGTGAAGCACGCGGCGAGGACCAGGTCGAGCGCCGCCCGGAGGTCGCGGGTGCGCAGGCCGCCGTCGGAGTCGGGGGCAGGCGGGGGCAGGGGCATGGCGTCCTCCGTCGTCGCGGCGTCCTCCGGCAGTGATCCTCGCGGGGCCCGGCGGACCGGTCAATCGAACTCCGCCCGAACGGTCCATTCGTCGTACTGGTCCTGGCGCGGGCTCAGCTGCCGTACGGACGCTGCGCGTCGTGCGCCAGCAGCGCGACGTACAGCGAGGTCAGCTGCTCCAGGTCGTCGAGGTCGAGGCCGAGCAGCGACTCGATGCTCTGCAGCCGCCGGTACAGCGCCGGCCGGCTGACGTGCTGCTCCTGCGCGGCGAGCGACTTGTTGCGGCCGGTGCGCAGATAGGTGCGCAGCACGTCCAGCAGGTCGGGACGGCCGAGCAGCGGGCCGAGTTCGCGCTCGATGAACGCCTGCAGCTCCGGCTCCTCGCGCAGCAGCCGGACCAGCCCGCGCAGCCGTACGTCGCGCAGCCGAGCCACCGGTCCGGCCGGCGGGGCGGCCACGGCGGCGTCCGCGACGTGCACCGCCTCCACGAAGGAGCGGCGGACCTCGTCCAGCACCGCGCAGCCGAACCCGGCGCCCGCCACCGCCGCCACCCCGCGCGCCGCCAGCTTCTCGTGCACCCGCACCGCGAGCCGCCGCGCCTGCGCGTCCGGGTCGTGCTCGTAGCCGACGCTGAGCAGGACCGCGACCGCGTCCCCGCCGACCCGGGCGGCCAGCCCGGCCAGGCCCTCCTCGGCGAGCGCCCGGTCCACCACCGCGCCGAGGTCCGCCACCTCCGCGAGCGGCCGGACCACCAGCGGGACGAACACCCGCCGCCCGGTCGGCAGCCCGGCCGCCCGCACCCGCGGCAGCAGGTCCTCGGCGCGGGCCGTGCCCGACGCCAGCTCGGTCAGCAGCGCCTCCGCCGCCTGCCCCTCCCAGCCGCGCTCGCCGGCCCCGAGCAGCCGGTGCAGCGCCAGCGCCTCCGCGCCCCGACGGCCCAGCACCCGCCCGGTCGCCTCGCCGCCCCGGTGCCCGAACAGCACCAGCCACCCCCACTGGGTGCCGCGCGCCTCCAGCCGGGCCACCACCTGCCCGTCCGGGCCGAGCGCCACCGCACCGTTGCCGGGCAGCTCGGCCAGTTGGCGCGAGATCCGCTCCCAGTCGCGCAGCAGATCCCCCTGCGCGCCGCGCTCCCCGGCACACGCCAGCACCCGGTGCGCCAGGTTCACCACCACCGCGGGACCGCCGCTGTACGCCGCGATCTCGTCCAGCAGCCGCTGCAGCGACACCCCCGAGAGGTTGAGCGCGGACAGCGCGTCGCCCATCCGCTCGGACAGGTCCAGCGCCGCGAACCTGCCGTGCAGCAGCCGCGCGTGCACCTCCTCCGTCAGCCGCGCGAACGGCGCCGGACGGTGCAGCACGATCAGCGGCACCCGGCAGCGCACCGCCGCCCGGCGCATCGCCTCCGGCACCGTCCGGAACGCCCGCCCCAGCCCCAGCACCACCGCCGCCGCGTCCGCCCGGCGCATCGCCTCCACGTACTCGACCTGCGCCCGGTCCTCGCCCGCCAGCAGCAGCCCCGTGGTCAGCACCACCTCGCCGCCGGTCAGCATCACCGCCACGTCCGGCGCCTCCGCCACGTGCAGCCAGCGCACCGGCCGGTCCAGCCGGTCCGGGCACGCCACCACCTCGGCGCCCCACGCCGCGACCTGCTCCAGGCCCAGCACGTCCCGCACGGTCAGCCGGCCCTCGCTCACCCTGCCTCCCCTCCGGGTGGAGATCGCAGGAGTCTACGGCGACCACCCCGCCCGCGGTGTGCCATGTCGCACATTGCCCCGCCCCGACCCCGGATGACAGAGTGCCGAGCATGGTCCACACCGCCGCGCAGCAGCCGACCCTCGCCCCCGACACCGTGTTCGACTGGCTCGACGAGGCCGCCGACCTGCGCGCCGCCGCCGGGCTCACCCGCACCCTGCGCAGCCGACCCGCCGACGACCCGGTCCTCGACCTGGCCAGCAACGACTACCTCGGCCTGGTTCACCACCCCGCCGTCACCCGCGCCGCCGCCGACGCCGCCCTGCGCTGGGGCGGCGGCGCCACCGGCTCCCGGCTGGTCACCGGCACCACCGCGCTCCACACCGAACTCGAGGACGAACTCGCCGCGTTCTGCGGCTTCGAAGCCGCCCTCGTGTTCGCCTCCGGCTACGCCGCCAACCTCGCCGCCCTCACCGCCCTCACCGACCCGGACACCCTGATCGTCTCCGACGCGTACAACCACGCCTCGCTGATCGACGGCTGCCGGCTCTCCCGCAGCGACGTCCACCGCGCCCCGCACGCCGACCCGGCCGCCGTCCGCCGGATCCTCGCCGAACGCACCCACCGCCGCGCGCTGGTCGTCAGCGACTCCGTCTTCTCCGTCGACGGCAACGCCGCCCCCCTCGCCGAACTCTCCGCCGCCGCCCAGGACCACGGCGCCGCCCTCCTGATCGACGACGCCCACGGCCTCGGTGTCCTCGGCCCCGGCGGCGCCGGCGCCCCCGCCGCCTTCGGCCTCGCCGGACGGCCCGACACCGTCGCCACCGTCACCCTCTCCAAGTCCCTCGGCTCGCAGGGCGGCGCCGTCCTCGGCCCGCGACGCGTCATCCGGCACCTCGTCGAGACCGCCCGGACCTTCATCTTCGACACCGGCCTCGCCCCCGCCGCCGTCGGTGCGGCGCTCGGCGCCCTGCGACTGCTGCGCGCCGAACCGGAGCGCGCCGAGCGCGCCCGCGAGGTCGCCCGCACCCTCGCCGACCGACTCACCGCCGCCGGACTCCACGCCTCCACCCCGGACGCCGCCGTCGTCTCCGTCCGCGCCCCGGGCCCGGACGCCGCCGTCCGCTGGGCCGCCGACTGCCGCACCGCCGGCCTCGCCGTCGGCTGCTTCCGCCCCCCGTCCGTCCCGGACGGCATCTCCCGCCTCCGCCTCACCGCCCGCGGCGACCTGACGGACACCCAGATCGCGGACGCCGTACGGATCATCGCCGCGACCGGCGCCTCCCACGCGGACAGGCCTTGAGGCCTTAGCGCTCGAAGAGCTTCCAGTGCCCCTCGGAGACGACCTCGACGACACCGTCCACCACCGTGATGGCCGTCTCGTCGTCGACCGCGTACCCCGGCACCGGCACCCGCGCGGCCCACCGTTCGGCGTCGGCCATGGTGTTCTCCGGGCACATCACATGGTCCAGATGCGGAAAGATCGAGAAACCGACCATGCCCAGCGCGCTGTCGCCGCCGGTGGCCGGCTTCCAGCCCACGAACTCCTCGCCGACGTGCGGGGCCATCACCATGCTGCCGGCGCTCAGTCCCACGTAGACCGTCCCGCTGAGCGACGGGAACAGATCCGCCAGGCCGGACTCGCGCATCCAGTGGTGCAGATACAGCACGTCGCCGCCGCACACCAGCAGGGCATCGGTCTCCCGGACCAAGGGGACCCAGTTCTCCTCGTCGATGCTGGGCAGCGCAGTCAACTCCAGCATGCCCACGGACTTCCATCCCAGCTCGACCATGGGCGTGGGCGTCTGCCCGGCGATCTGCCGCCACGTCATGACCGCCGTCCCGGGCAGCATGCCGTACATCGCGGTGGGGATGCACAGGGCGGTGGACTCGGCGATGGGTTTGCCCAGCATGTCGACGAGGGCGTCGCGGATGCTCCGGTTGCTGACGCCGCCGGAGGTGAGGAGAAGCTTCATCGCGTCTTCCTTGTCTTCGAACGCTGTCGGGTTCGTCGGCAGACGAGTCAATCACGGTGCAGCGGAATCAACCTCTGAGGGGCGCGTAGGGGGGGCACGGACAGCAGGGTGCGTGTGGGCCGGGCCCGGTCCGTCGGGTCCGGCCCACACCGCGACTACAGGTCGATGCAGCGTGCCGTGTTGCTCGCGTAGTCGGTCACGCAGACCCGGTCGTGGAGGTACGGTCCGGCCGAGGACCAGCCACGCCAGTACGGCATGGTGGTGGTGTAGCCACCCGTGGTTCCGTAGCTCCTGACGGACCCCCCGTTCTGGGAGATCGAGACGAGACAGTACGTGCCGTTCTTCGAGTAGACGGACCCCCATGCCTGGTTGGTGTTCCAAGCCGCGTAGCCGCCGCAGTTGGCCGTGGACAGGTCGGCGGAGCCGCTGTCGGCGAATGCCGCGCCGCCGGTTGCGAGCGTGAGGCCGCCGGCGAGGGCGACGGCTGCGGCGCCGAGGGTGATGGTGCGTCGGGTGATGGGGAGCTTGAGCATGGGTGCTGTTCTCCTTGGGGCCGTTGGATCCGCCCGGTCGGGGCGGCGGGTCTGCACAGGAGACGCTATGCCGGTGGCCGGAGGTCACTCCATGACGTTCTCATGGCGCTTCCATGGTGCTCGC
The DNA here is from genome assembly GCF_024172095.1 of Kitasatospora cinereorecta. Lineage (GTDB taxonomy): Bacteria > Actinomycetota > Actinomycetes > Streptomycetales > Streptomycetaceae > Kitasatospora > Kitasatospora cinereorecta. The sequence continues at coordinate 83,293 of NZ_JAMZDX010000007.1, forward strand.
ACCGCTCGGAAGTGCCTCCTCCACCGGCCTGCTGAACCCGCCGGCGCCCCTGCCTTGATGTTCGGGCAACCCTTGCGGGACCCTTGCTCCCCGCCGGAGGCGTGTCGCATGGACATGCCCGGGCCCTAGCGTCCCTCCGTCGAGCCGGTCACCCCCACCGACCCCGGCTCGGCGGGAGGAATGTGATGACCCGCAAGACCGCCCTGGCGGCAGCCGTCGCGGCTGCCCTCACCCTGGGCACCGCGACCGTGGCCGCCACCCAGTCCACGGCGCTGGCCAGTTCGGCCCGCCCCACCCCGGGCTTCCGGTCCCTGTCCGCGGACGCCCGCGCGCAGGCGCTCGCCACCGCCGACCGGGACGCCGCGGCGACCGCCCGCGCCCTCGGCCTGGCCCCGGACGAGCGCCTCCAGGTCAAGGACGTCCTGGTGGACACCGACGGCGCCCGCCACGTCCGCTACGACCGTACCTACCGCGGCCTGCCGGTGATCGGCGGCGACCTCGTGGTCCACCGCGCCGCGGACGGCCGGATCACCGGTTCGGACCTCGCCCACCAGGGCGCGATCACCCTGTCCACGGTGACCCCCACGCTCACCACGGCGGACGCATCCACCACCGCCGTCCGCCACGCCAAGCACGTGAAGAACGCCAGGGCCGCCGGCCCGGACAGCCAACTGGTCGTCTACGCGGTCGGCAAGGTCCCGGTCCTCGCCTACCGCTCGACGGTCACCGGCGCGGGCGAGGAGGGGGCCGAGTCGCGCGAGGCGGTGATCCTGGACGCGGCCGGCGGCACCGTCCTCGACCAGTACGAGCTGCACCAGGACGTCTCCGGCACCGGCAACGGCATCCACGACGGCCAGGTGTCGCTGGAGACCACCCAGTCCGGCAGCGGCTACACCCTCACGGACGCGCTGCACGGCTCCACCACCGTCTACGACTCGTACAACAGCCCCCAGTCCAACCCCGCGCAGAACGCCCGGACGTTCTCCAAGTCCACCAACTCCTGGGGCAACGGCAGTACGTCGAGCCGGGAGAGCGCCGCCGTCGACGCCGCCTTCGGCCTGGCCAAGACGTGGGACTTCTACAAGAGCACGTTCAACCGCTCCGGCATCCGCAACGACGGCCGCGGCGCACCCGCGTACGTGCACGTGGACAACAACCTGCTGAACGCGTTCTACGACGACAGCTGCTTCTGCATGTCCTTCGGCGACGGCAGCTCGCAGAACGGCTACACCCCGCTCACCTCGCTCGACGTCGCTGGCCACGAGATGACCCACGGCGTCACCGCGGCCACCGCGGGCCTGAACTACTCCGGCGAGTCCGGCGGCCTCAACGAGGCGACCAGCGACATCTTCGGCACCATGGTGGAGTTCTACGCCGCCAACGCCAACGACCCGGGCGACTACTACATCGGCGAGAAGCTCCACATGCCGAACGGCTACTTCCGCCGCATGGACAACCCGGCGTCCGACGGGTCCAGCCTGTCCTGCTGGAACTCCGGCGCCGGCTCGGTGGACGTGCACTACTCCTCCGGCATCGGCAACCACTTCTTCTACCTCGCCGCCGAGGGCACCGGCGCCAAGACCATCGGCGGTCTGCCGCACAACGGCACGCCGTGCAACGGCGACTCCTTCGCCGGCATCGGCCGCGACAAGGCCGCCGCGATCTACTACCGCGCGCTGACCGCCTACATGACGTCGACCACCAACTACGCGGCCGCCCGCACCGCCACCCTGCAGGCCGCCGCCGACCTGTACGGCACCAACTCCCAGGAGCGGTACATCGTCTCCAAGGCGTGGGCATCGGCCGGCGTCGGCACCGCCCTGCCCGACCCGGGCAACGGCACGCCCACCCCGACCCCCACCCCGACCGACCCGGGCCCGGGCGGCAACGCGCTGGCCAACGGCGGGTTCGAGCAGGGCGCCACCGGCTGGACGCAGAGCGCCGACGACATCACCAACTCCACCCAGCAGACGGCGCACGGCGGTTCCTGGTACGCGTGGATGATGGGCTACGGCAGCGCCGCCACCGAATCGCTCAGCCAGAGCGGCATCGCGGTGCCCGCCACCGGCAGCCCCCGGCTCACCTTCTGGCTGAAGGTCACCACCCAGGAGAGCGGCTCCACCGTCTACGACACCCTCAAGGTGAACGTCAACGGCGCCACCCGGGCCACCTACTCCAACGCCAACGCGAGCGCCGGCTACGTCCAGCGCACCGTCGACCTGAGCGCCTACAAGGGCCAGACCGTGAGCGTGGAGTTCGCCGGCCAGGAGGACGCCTACCTGGCGACCACGTTCCTGGTGGACGACGTCGCCATCGGCTGATCCGCGCGGGCGCGAGGCAGCAAAGTGGTCCATACCACCCGGTAGCCTCGCGCCCGCGCCCCCGAGGCGGCACACTGATCCGCCATGACAGGGGAACTCGTCGACCGCGCGGACCTGCTGGACCGGATCCGCGCGGCGCTCGTTCAGGGCAGCGTGCTGCTGCACGGGCCGGCCGGCATCGGGAAGACGGCGGTGCTGGACGCGCTGGCCGAGGAGGCCGGATCCGCGGGGGAGTCGGTGCTCCGGAGCAGTCCGACGACGGCCGAGTCCGGACTGCCGCACCTCGCCCTGATCGACCTCCTCGGCGGGGCCCTCCCCGGCCTCGCCGAGGAGCTTCCCGCCCATCTGCGGCTCGCCCTGGAGCGGGCCCTGCTGCACACCGCACCCGAACCCGGCACCGCCACCGGCCCGTTGGCGGTCCGGGTCGCGGCGCTGGAGGCGCTGCGGCGGCTGGCCGCGCGCGGACCGGTGCTGGTGCTGCTGGACGACACCCAGTGGCTGGACGAGGCCAGCCGGCAGGTGATCGCCTTCGCCGCCCGCAGGCTGGCGGACCGGCGGCTCCGCTTCGTGGTCACCGAACGGACCGACCACGACCCGGTGACGGCCGAGCTCTGCCCCCGCCCGGTCACCGAGCTGCCGGTCGGCCCGCTCGCCGAGCGCGCCGTGGGCGCCCTGCTGCGTGAGCGCCTCGGCCTGCGCCTGGCCGGTCTCACGCTCGCCCGCGTCCACGCTGTCAGTGCCGGAAACGCCTACTTCGCCCTGGAGTTGGGGCGGGAGCTGCGTGGCAGGGGCGAGCACGCGGCGCTCGCCGCCGACCCCGGGCGGCCGCTCGGCGTCCCGCAGCGGCTGCGCCACCTGGTCGCCGCCCGGCTCACCGCCCTGCCCGAGGACGCCCGCCGAGCCCTCGCGGTCCTCGCCGCGGCCCGCCCGGGCACCCCGTTGCCCGAGCAGCTGACCGGCCCGCTCGGCGCCGCCGTCGAGCAGGGCGTACTGGTCCACGGACCGGGCGGCGCCCTGCAGTTCGCTCACCCGCTGCTCGCCGAACTGGTCGCCGCGGACGCCCCGCCCGCCGCCCGGCGCGAGGCCCACCGGCTGCTCGCCGGGCTCACCGCCGACCCGGTCGAACGCGCCCGGCACCGGGCGCTGGCCGCCGAGCACCCCGACCCGGCGATCGCCGCCGAACTCGACCGCGCCGCCGACACCGCGCTCACTCGCGGCGCCCCCGGCACCGCCGCCGACCTGCTCCGGCTGGCCGCCGAGCACACCGGCGACGATCCGGACGCCGCCGCCCGCCGGCTGCTCGCGGCCGCCCGCAACGCCGCCACCGCCGGGCTCCCCGACCTGGCCAGGGCCTGCGGCGAGCGGCTGTCCGCCGCGCCCGGCCGCGACGTCCGCGTGCAGGCCGCCCTGCTGCTGGTGCGGCTGCTCGGCCCGGACCACCCGGAGACCGGGGCGCTGCTCGCCGCGGCCGCCGCCGAGGCGGAGGGCGTGCCGGCGCTCGCCGCCGCCGTCCGGCAGGAGCGGGCGGTCCGCGCCCTGCACCACGCCGACCACACCGCCGGCCTGGCCGAACTCGCCGCCGCTGAACGGGAGGCAGCCGCCGCGGACGACCCCGACCTGCTGGTCGAGGTGCTCGCCGTCCGCGCCCCGATCGAGCTGTCGAGCGACCCCGCCCACGGCCTCGCCCTGCTGGAGCGCGGCCGCCGGCTGTCCGCGGGCCGCCCGCTGACCGGCGCCGCCGTCTTCGTCCGCCAGGGCCTGGCCGTCGCCCACCTGCGCACCGGAGCCGTCGAGTGCGCCCTCGCCGAGGTGGACGCGCTGCGCGCCGAGGTGGAGCGGGCCGGCCGCACCGAGGACCTGTGCACCGTGCTCTACGTCGCCGCGTCGGTGTACGAGCGGGCCGGCCGCTGCGCCGAGTCCTACACCTTCGGCCGCGCCGCGTACGAGCTGCGCGAACGGATCGAACCCGCGCCCGGCCCGGCCCGGGTGCTCGGCGGCGCCGCCGAACTCAACGCCGGCACCGTCGAGCGGGCCGCCGACCTGCTGGACGCGGCGATCCTGGCCGCCGCGAGCGACCAGGACCGCGAGTGGCTGGCCTACGCGCACGGCCTGCGGGGACGGGTCGACCTGCTGCGCGGCACACCCGCGGCGGCGGTCGGCCACTTCCGGCAGGCCCGACAGCTGCTGCGGCGGCTGCAGTTCGACGATCCGGCGCTGTTCCTGCTCGACGCCGACCTGGCCGAGGCGCTGGCGCTCACCGGCGAGGCCGGGGCGGCCGCCGAGACGATCGCCGACGGGCGGGAGCGGGCCCGGCGGCTCGGCCGGGAGGTCGTGCTGCTCGGGCTGGACCGCGCCGAGGCCGTCCTCGCCGCCGTCGACGGCGACCCGCGCAGCGCCGCGGACGCGCTGCGCGCCACGATCCCCGAGCACCACCCGTACCCGCTGGAGATCGCCCGGGCCAAGCTGGCCCTCGGCCGCCTGGAACGTCGGGCCCGCCGCCGCGCCGCGGCCCGGAGCGAGCTGCGGGAGGCCGCGGACCGCTACGCGCGGGCCGGCTGTACCCCGTGGCTGCGCCACACCGAGGCCGCCCTGGCCGAGCTGGACCCGGCCGAGCCGGACCCGACCCCGGTGCAGCGCGACATCCTCGGGCTGGTCCGCGGCGGTGCGACCAACCGGGAGATCGCCGCCTCACTGCACCTGTCGGTGAAGGCGGTGGAGGCCAACCTGACCAGGCTGTACCGGCAGTTCGGGGTCCGCGGCCGGGGCGAGCTGGTACGGGCCGCGGACCCGGCAGCGCGCCAAGGGGGCGATCAGTGCGCCTTGCGCACCAACAGGACCTCGGCGCCGACCGGCCGGTAACCCGCCGCCTGGAAGGCGCGGACGCTGCGGGCGTTGCCGGGCGCCTGCTGCGCCCACACCACGTCGCCGGACGGCACCAGGTGGCGGGCGGCCACCGCCAGTGCCCGGCCGAGCCCCCGCTCGCGCGCCGTCGGCTCGACCTCGATCGCGGCCTCCCACCGGCCGGCCACGCCGCGCCCCAGCGCCAGCAGGCCGCCGTCCGCCGCCCACACCCGCACGTCGTCGCGGAACGCCAGCGCGCGGACGATCCGCGGGTGCTCCCGGTCGGTGATCTCCCGGAGCGCCACCGGCGGCTCGCCCGGCAGCCGGTCGGCGACGGTGAGCAGGTCGGTGTTGCCGAGGGTGCGGCCGGTGCGCGCGGCGAGCGCGACCAGCACGTGCGGCGACAGCGGGGCGGCGAGCGCGTCGGTCGGGGCGGCCGCGATCGTCTCGCGGATCCACCGCGGGTCCTCGTCGCAGAACACCACGGCGTGCGCGGTCAGCGCGAGCACCCCGGCCTCCCGGTCGGAGGGCTGCGGTACGACGGTCACGGAGCCGTCCGGGGCGGGGAAGGCGCCCCGCGCGGCCTCGGCCAAGATCTTCTCCAGCACGGGCGCCAGCCTACGCCCGGCCGCTCAGCCCGCCGCGGGCAGGAGCCGGCTGCCGGGCGGAAGGGCGCCGGCCCGGGCCGCCTCGGCGACGTGCGCCAGCAGGGTCGCCCGGAACTCCGCGGCGGCCCGGCTCAGCGGCACCTCCCGGCCGTGCGCCAGCGCAATGGTCCGCCCGAGCCCGGGGGCGGCGAACGGGGCGACCGTCAGTCCCGACCGGGCCGCCACCATGCCGGGCAGCACCGCCGGCCCCAGCCCGGCCCGGACCGAGGCCAGCACCGCGTCCATCTCGCCGCCCTCCACCGCCCAGCGCGGCTCGAACCCGGCCGCCCGGCACGCCGCCAGCGTGGTCTCCCGCAGGTCGTAGCCCTCGCGGAACATCACCAGCGGCTGCTCCCGCAGGTCCTCGATCCGGGCCCGCCGGCGGGGCAGCGGGCCGGCCGAGACCAGCACCAGCTCCTCGTGCAGCAGCGCGGTGACCGCGAGTCCGGCCGGCTCGCCCGCCGCCGGGGCGATCACCAGTGCCAGGTCCAGCTCGCCCGCCTCCAGCCCCTGCCGCAGGTCCCGCGAGCCGCCCTCGCGCAGCTGCAGGTCCACCCCGGCGTACCGGGCCCGGAAGACCCGCAGCACGTCCGGCACCAGGCTGGTGCACAGGCTCGGCGGCGCCCCGAACCGCACCCGGCCGCGCCGCAGCTGCACGGTCTCCTGCACCGCCTGCCGGGCGCTCTCGGTGTCCGCGAGGATGCGCCGGGCCAGTGGCAGCAGGGCCTGCCCGGCATCCGTGAGCACCGTGCCGGCCCGCGAGCGGTGGAACAGCTCGGCGCCCAACTCCCGCTCCAGGGAGCGGATCTGCTGGGAGAGCGAGGGCTGGGCGACATGGGTCGCCTCGGCCGCCCGGGTGAAGTGCCCGGTCTCGGCGACGGCCAGGAAGTAGCGGAGCTGCTGCAACTGCACACCGGCCATCATAGGCTGCGGCTATCGTCACCAGCACTTTCATGTCTTGGACGGATCCGGACCCGGCTGCCTACCGTCGTGGGCATGGCTCTCCTGACCCGGGCGGTCCGCCGTCCGTCCACCCTGGCGACCCTGTGGCGCTCGACCGTCGGCAAGAAGGCGGTCATGGCGGTCAGCGGGCTCGTGATGCTGCTCTACCTGGTGTTCCACATGCTCGGGAACCTCAAGGTGTTCTTCGGGCCCGGGGACCTCAACGGCTACGCGCACTGGCTGCGCACCCTCGGCGAGCCGCTGCTGCACTACGGCTGGTTCCTCTGGCTGGCCCGCGTGGTGCTGCTGGCCGCCGTGGTCGCCCACGCCGTCGCCGCCTACCAGCTGAGCCGGCGGGACGCGGCCGCCCGGCCGCAGAAGTACGTCCACCGGCGGCAGCGGACGAGCTACGCCACCCGCACGATGCGCTGGGGCGGGGTGATCCTCGGCCTGTTCATCGTCTGGCACATCCTGGACCTCACCACGCTGACCGTGAACCCGCGCGGCGAGGAGGGCCACCCGTACCAGAACATCGTGGCCTCCTTCTCCACCTGGTACGGCGGCGGCATCTACTGCCTGGCGATGCTCGCGCTCGGCCTGCACGTCCGGCACGGCTTCTGGAGCGCCGCCCAGACCCTGGGCGCCAACAACCCGCGCCGGGACCGGGCGCTGAAGCTCACCGCGAACGCGACCGCGTTGCTGCTGACCGCCGGCTTCCTGTCCGTCCCCGTCGCCGTCATGACCGGAGTGGTCCGATGAGCTACCTCGACTACCGCGTCGGCGAGCCGATCGCCGACACCAAGGCCCCCGCCGGGCCGATCGAACAGCGCTGGGACCAGCGGCGGTTCGAGGCCAAGCTGGTCAACCCGGCCAACCGCCGCAAGCACACCGTGATCGTGGTCGGCACCGGCCTGGCCGGCGGCGCGGCCGGCGCCACCCTCGCCGAACAGGGCTACCACGTCGTGCAGTTCTGCTTCCAGGACTCGCCGCGCCGGGCCCACTCGATCGCCGCCCAGGGCGGCATCAACGCGGCCAAGAACTACCGCAACGACGGCGACTCGGTCCGCCGGCTGTTCTACGACACCGTCAAGGGCGGCGACTTCCGCGCCCGCGAGTCCAATGTCCACCGGCTGGCCCAGGTCTCGGTGGAGATCATCGACCAGTGCGTGGCCCAGGGCGTCCCGTTCGCCCGCGAGTACGGCGGACTGCTGGACACCCGCTCCTTCGGCGGCGTCCAGGTCTCCCGCACCTTCTACGCCCGCGGCCAGACCGGCCAGCAGCTGCTGCTCGGCGCCTACCAGGCGCTGTCCCGGCAGATCGCCGCCGGCAACGTCGAGATGCACGCCCGCACCGAGATGCTCGACCTGGTCGTCGTCGACGGCCGGGCCCGCGGCATCGTCGCCCGCGACCTGGTCACCGGCGAACTCACCACCCACCTCGCGGACGCCGTGGTGCTCGCCACCGGCGGCTACGGCAACGTCTTCTACCTCTCCACCAACGCCAAGAACTCCAACGCCACCGCGATCTGGCGGGCCCACCGGCGCGGCGCCTTCTTCGCCAACCCGTGCTTCACCCAGATCCACCCCACCTGCATCCCGCGCTCCGGCGACCACCAGTCCAAGCTCACCCTGATGAGCGAGTCGCTGCGCAACGACGGCCGGATCTGGGTGCCCAGGGCGCAGGGCGACACCCGCCCGCCCGGTGAGATCCCCGAGCACGAGCGCGACTACTACCTGGAGCGGATCTACCCCGCCTTCGGCAACCTGGTGCCGCGCGACATCGCCTCCCGCGCCGCCAAGGTGGTCTGCGACGAGGGCCGCGGCGTCGGCCCCGGCGGCCAGGGCGTCTACCTCGACTTCGCCGACGCGATCGCCCGGATGGGCCGGGCGGCCGTCGAGGCCAAGTACGGCAACCTGTTCGAGATGTACGAGCGGATCACCGCCGAGGACCCGTACACCGTCCCGATGCGGATCTACCCGGCGATCCACTACACGATGGGCGGACTGTGGGTCGACTACGACCTGCAGACCACCGTCCCGGGCCTGTTCGCCATCGGCGAGGCCAACTTCTCCGACCACGGCGCCAACCGGCTCGGCGCGAGCGCCCTGATGCAGGGCCTCGCCGACGGGTACTTCGTCCTGCCGCCCACCCTCAACCACTACCTCGGCTCCACCCGGCTCGACCCGGTCGCCGCCGACCACCCCGAGATCGAGGCCGTCGAGGCGGACGTCGCCGACCGGCTGGACCTCATCCTCGCCGTGGACGGCGACCGCACCCCCGACTCCTTCCACCGCGAACTCGGCGAACTGCTCTGGGACGAGTGCGGCATGGCCCGCGACGAGGCCGGCCTGCGCCGGGCGCTCGCCCGGATCCCCGAACTGCGCGCCGAGTTCTGGCGCCGGATCAAGGTGCCCGGCACCGGCGCCGAGCTCAACCAGGCACTGGAGAAGGCCAACCGCCTCGTCGACTACTTCGAACTCGCCGAGCTGATGTGCCTGGACGCGCTGCACCGCGCCGAGTCCTGCGGCGGCCACTTCCGCACCGAGTCCGCCACTGCGGACGGCGAAGCCGCCCGCAACGACGAGGAGTTCAGCTACGCGGCCGCCTGGGAGTACACCGGCGGCGCGCCCGTGCTCCACCGCGAGCACCTCGTCTTCGAGCACGTCCACCCCACCCAGCGGAGCTACGCGTGAACCTCACCCTGCGCATCTGGCGCCAGAGCGGGCCCGACGCCCCCGGCGCGATGACCGAGTACCACGTCTCCGGCATCAGCCCCGACATGTCGTTCCTGGAGATGCTGGACACCCTCAACGAGGAACTGATCCTGCGCGGCGACCAGCCGGTCGCCTTCGACCACGACTGCCGCGAGGGCATCTGCGGCGCCTGCGGCATGGTGATCAACGGGCAGGCGCACGGCCCCGAGCGCACCACCACCTGCCAGCTGCACATGCGGCACTTCGCCGACGGCGACACCATCGACGTCGAACCCTGGCGGGCCGGCGCCTTCCCGGTGGTCCGCGACCTGGTGGTGGACCGCTCCGCCTTCGACCGGATCATCGGCTCCGGCGGCTACATCACCGCACCCACCGGCTCCGCCCCCGAGGCGCACGCCACCCCCGTCCCCAAGGACGCCGCCGACCTCGCCTTCGAACACGCCGAGTGCATCGGCTGCGGCGCCTGCGTGGCCGCCTGCCCGAACGGCTCGGCCATGCTCTTCACCGCCGCCAAGGTCGTCCACCTGAACGTCCTCCCGCAGGGCGCCCCCGAGCGGGCCGGCCGGGCCCGGGCCATGGTCGAGGCGATGGACGCCGAGGGCTTCGGCGGCTGCACCAACACCGGCGAGTGCGCCACCGCCTGCCCCAAGGGCATCCCGCTGACCGGCATCTCCGTACTCAACCGCGAGTACCTGCGCGGCCTGCGCTAGCTGGGGATTCAGGCGGGGACCGGGACGGTGCGGCCGTAGCCGCTGCCGTCCCGGTCGCGCTCCAGCAGACCGGCGATGACCAGGTAGCGACGCAGGGCCGCGCAGTCGTCGTGGACGGTGCGCAGCGCGTCGTTCACCTCGGCCTCGGTGTAGCGGCGGCCCGGGACGAACAGGGTCTCGGCGAGGTGGGTCAGCAGCTGTTCGCGGCGGGCCGCCCGGCGGGGAATGGCGGTCAGCCGCCCGTGGGAGAACAGCGTGGACACGGCGGAGCCGGCGGTCTGGGACATGCCGGGAAGCCTCGCAGCGGTTCGTCCACCCCGGCAATCGGTTTTCCGCCACCCGGCCGCGGTGTCGTCAGCGGCTGAAGCGCCAGCGGGTCGGGGAGCCGGTGAAGTCGCCATGGAGCAGCCCGATCGCCTGGTCCGGTTCGACCCGCAGGGTGGCGTTGACCGCCGGGTCGAGGAAGTCGATCCGGTACGAGGTGCGGTACTTGGCGTTGAGCGCGTCCAGGAACAGGCCGATGTCGGCGAGCCCGGTGACGATCTCCGCCCGGCCCTCCAGCACCACCGGGTCGAGCGCGTTGTCGGTGGCGACCGAGCACTCGGGCCGGGCCGCCAGATTGCGTGCCTTGCGGGAGCGCAGGCTGCTGCTGAACCACAGCGCCTCGTCCAGCCACACCCCCCACACCGGCATCAGGTGCGGGCGCCCGTCCGGCCGGGCGGTGGCCACCCAGTACTCGTGCGACTCGGTCAACTGCCGCCGCGCCCACGCCCAGGAGAGCAGCCCGCTGCCCTCCTGCGCGGGCCGGATGCCGTAGCCCGGCATGTACGGCCGTCCGGCCATCGGCTCGGCCATCGCTCAGCTCTTCCGGGCACGGCTGGGCTGGACCCGGGCCGGCTCGCCGGGCATCTTCGGATGGTCCGGCGGGTACGGAAGGTCACCGGCGTCCTGGTGCGCGTAGAGCTCCAGCAGCGCGTCCAGGCCGAACGCGTGCTCCTCCATGTCGGCGTGCAGGTCGCCGAGTTCGGCGAACCGCTCGGGCACCGTGCGCAGGTCGAAGTCGGTGGGGGAGACCTCGTCCAACTCCTCCCAGCGCAGCGGCGTGGACGCGGTGGCCTGCGGGCGGGCGCGCAGCGAGTACACGGAGGCGATGGTGCGGTCGCGGGCCATCTGGTTGTAGTCGACGAAGATCCGCTCGCCGCGCTCCTCCTTCCACCACTTGGTGGTCACCTCGCCGGGCATCCGGTGCTCCAGCTCCCGGCCGAGCGCGATCACCGCGTGCCGGCAGTCGGTGAACGTCCAGCGCGGCTCCAGCGGCACGTACACGTGCAGGCCCCGCCCGCCGGAGGTCTTCGGCCAGCCGCGCAGCCCGTACTCCTCCAGCAGGACGCGCAGCTGGTGGGCGGCCCGCACCGCGTCGTGGAAGTCGGTGCCGGGCTGCGGGTCGAGGTCGATCCGCAGCTCGTCCGGGTGCTCGGTGTCACCGCGGCGCACCGGCCACGGGTGGAAGGTCAGGCAGCCCAGGTTGGCCGCCCACAGCACGGCGGCCGGCTCGTTCGGGCAGATCTCGTCCGCGGTCCGGCCGCTCGGGAAGGCGATCCGGGCGGTCGGCAGCCACTCCGGCAGGCCCTTCGGGGCGCGCTTCTGGTAGAAGAACTCGCCCTCCACCCCGTCCGGGAAGCGCTGCAGCGTGGTCGGCCGGTTCCGCAGCCCGCGCAGCACCCCCGGGGCCACCGCCAGGTAGTACTCGGCGACGTCGCGCTTGGTGAACCCCGGCTCCGGGAAGTACACCTTGTCCGGGTTGGACAGCCGGACCGCGCGGCCGTCCACCTCCAGTTCCACAGCTCCTGCCATGACGCCCACGCTAGGCGGACCGCCGTGCGCCCGCGCGCGCTGGCCTGCACCATCGGAGGCATGGAGCTACCCGTGATGCCGCCCGTCTCGCCGATGCTGGCCAAGTCCGTGGCCGACATCCCGCCCGGCATGCAGTACGAGGCCAAGTGGGACGGCTTCCGCGCCATCGTGTTCCGCGACGGCGACGAAGTGGAACTCGGCAGCCGCACCGGCAAGCCGCTGACCAGGTACTTCCCCGAGGTGGTCGAGGCCGTCCGGGCACAGCTGCCGGAGCGCTGCGTGGTCGACGGCGAGATCGTCATCGCCCACGACGGCCGACTGCACTTCGAGGAACTGCTGGAACGCATCCACCCGGCCGCCTCCCGCGTCCGCACCCTCGCCGAACGCACCCCCGCCTCGCTGGTCGCCTTCGACCTGCTCGCCCTCGACGGCGAAGCAGTCGACCAGCGGCCGCTCACCGAGCGCCGCGACGCCCTCGCCGCGGCGCTCGCCGGCGCCCGCCCGCCGGTCCACCTCGCCCCCGCCACCACCTCGATGGAGACCGCCCGCACCTGGTTCTCCCAGTACGAGGGCGCCGGACTGGACGGCATCGTCGCCAAACCGCTCGACCAGCCGTACCGGCCGGGTGAACGCACCATGTTCAAGGTCAAGCACGCCCGCACCGCCGACTGCGTGGTGGCCGGCTACCGCGAGCACAAGAGCGGACCGGTGGTCGGCTCGCTGCTGCTCGGCCTGTACGACGCCGACGGGACGCTCCAGCACGTCGGCGTGTGCGCCTCCTTCCCGATGGCCCGCCGCCGCGAACTGGTCGAGGAACTCGCCCCGCTGCGCCCCGACGACCTCACCGGCCACCCGTGGGCCGCCTGGGCCGAGGAGGACGCCCAGGCCGCCTCCCGGCTGCCGGGCGCGGTGAGCCGCTGGACCGGCAAGAAGGACCTCTCCTGGGTACCCCTGCGACCCGAACGGGTGATCGAGGTCGCGTACGACCACATGGAGGGCACCCGCTTCCGCCACACCACCCAGTTCCGCCGCTGGCGCCCCGACCGGACGCCGGACACGTGCACCTACGAGCAGTTGGACGAGCCGGTGTCGTACGACCTGGGCGAGCTGCTGCAGTAGCGCTGCGCGGCGGGTCGGTCCCGTCCGGCCTCGGTGCGCTGGCGCCCTGACCGGACCCCCGACACGTGCACCTACGAGCAGCTGGACGAGCCGGTGTCGTACGACCTCGGCGAACTGCTGCGACAGCGCATGGCGAACGGTGGCGTCAGTGGCGGTGGTGGTTGTCGGGTTGGGCGGGGTCGCCGGGGTGTTCGAGGCCGGGGAGGAGGGTGAGGCGGTGGGCGCGGGCGTGGTCGAGCCAGCGGACGAAGGCGATCCGGCAGGCGGCGGCGAGCAGTTCGGCGGTGGGGTCGGCGGGCGGGGCGGTGGAGCGGGTGCCGCGCAGGGTGGCGGTCCAGCCGTCCGCGGTGACCTCGGTGCCCGGCGGGGCGGCGCGCAGGGCGGCCGCCAGGGCGAGCGGCAGGGTCGCCGGGTCGGCGTCGAACTCGCCGTCCGGGGTGACGAGTTGCCACAGCAGTGCGGGCGGCGGCGCCGGGTGGGCGGTCCGCTGCTCCGGGGGGATGTCCACCTCTGCCGTGACGTCGGCGAACACGGCCCGGACGGCCGCGCTGCCCTCGAACGCCGCCGCCGTGATCGACCCCAGCTCGACGGCCGCCCGCTGGTCGAGCCGTACGGGTGGCGCCGCCGCGCAGTCGAGGCTGCGGGATGCGGCCTCCGCCTCGCAGAGCGACTCCGTCAGCACGACCTGGGCGACCCAGCGGGTCAGTTGCCGGTCCTCGGCGCTGCCGGGCACGGGCAGCGCCGAGGCGCGCGGGCCGGTGCGCAACGCGGCGAGCCGGCGGTCGAGTTCGGTCCGCGGCAGGGGCCGTCCGTCGAGCAGCCCGAGCAGTCCGAGCGCCTCGGGGCGGTGGACGTGGGGGCGGCTCACGGCTCGATCACCAGCTCCACGGTCGGCGCGTACTGGCAGCGGCCGAACCACATCACCTTGGCGAGCGCCCAGTACGCGCCCGGGTCGGCGTCGGCGGGGACGGCGAGTTCGAAGCGCTCGGTCCGCTCGGCGCCGGGCGCCAGGGTGAAGCCGCGGACGGGTGCGGCGATCGCGTCCCAGACGCCCCAGGGCGCGACCAGCTGGAGTTCGCCGCGGATCTCGCCGCGGGTGCGGTTGGCCAGGACCACGCCCAGTTCGGCCCGCCCGCCGGGCGCCACCCGCAGAGTGGTGGCGGCCACGTCCACGTCCAGTCCGGTGTCCCGGCCCGCGTCGGCGCGGGTGCCCTGGGCGGCCGACCAGTCCTCCGGCACCTCGCCGGGCACGGGCAGGATGCCGGGCAGGTCGCCGAGCGCGACGGTGGCCACGTCCTCGACGGTCTGCCCGCCGTACTCGGTGCGCAGCGCGACGAAGTAGAGGCCGGGCGCGGCGCCGTCGGCCGGGTTGACGGTCAGCGGGAAGCGGACGTGACCGCCGGCGTCCAGTCGGTACGGGCGGCGCCGCAGGTCGACCGTCCAGCCCTCGGGCACCAGGATCTCGGCGGAGCCTTCGACGGCGGCGTCCACCAGGTGCGAGGCGAGCACGGCGGAGAGTTCGACCGGTTCGCCGGCGGTCCGCAGCAGGCCGGGGGAGAGGCCCACCGAGACCGGCAGGTAGCCCATCGGCGCGGGCCCCCGGTTGTGCAGCCAGTAGCGGGCGTGCACCGGCTGGGCCGGCTCGGCGGCCGGGCCGAGCGGCACGTCACCGCGCTCGCCGGCCACGGCGGTCGCGGCGGCCGTGCCGGTCAGCGTGGCCACCTCGGAGCCGGTGAGCACCAGGTCGCCGGCCGGTCCGCCCGGGTGCTCCAGCAGGTCGGCGGTGCGCAGCCCGTCGAGCCGCAGGGCGCCGCCGAGGGTGGCCTGCCGGCCGAGGCCGGTCGACTCGACCAGCCGCAGGGTGACGCCGTCCGCGACGGGGTCGAGCGCCCGGGCGGAGCCGTGGGCGGTGGGGTTACCGGTGGGCTTCAACGCGCCGAGCAGCACCTCGCGTTCGGGCTCCACCCGGAGCCAGGAGCAGATCGCCGGCAGTGGGCCGTGCTGCGCGTCGGCCACCCGGGGGTGGAGCGGGTGGTTGAACTCCTGGCCCTGGGCGGGCAGCGCCAAGTCCCGCCAGTCGCCCGCGCCGCCGACCAGGGCATAGCTGAACTCATGCGTCCAGTGCTGGAGTTGGAAGGACGCTCCGTCGGGCAGGGTGCGCCGCGGCGGGTCGATCCACACGCCGGAGGGCCAGCCGGTGCAGGAGCGCATCAGGGACAGGTGCAGGGCGCCGGTCGGGTCCACGGCGAAGCCGGGCAGCCCGTAGGTGAGCAGGGCGACGGTGTGGTTGGTGAGTTGCTCGGAGGCGGGCAGCGCGCCGGGGCAGACGGCGGTCACCTGCGCGTCGGCGAGGTCCGCGGCGAGGGCGGCCGGGTCGGCGACCACCAGGGCGGGCAGGGCCCGCAGGTCGCGCAGGTCGGCGCCGGGCTGCCAGACCTCGTGCAGCGGCTTCTCGGCGGGCACCCAGACCCGGCCGTGCTCGGCGAGGACGGCGGCGTACTCGGCGCCGGCCCGCTCCAGCAGTTCGCGGGCGGCGTCGTTGGTCTCCGGGCCGCCGAGCACCAGCCGGACGTCCGGCAGGTTGGAGTCCACGTCGAGCCAGCCGTAGCGCGACCAGTCGGCGCTCGCCGTGGTCGCGGTGACCCCGACCCGGGCGAGGGCCACCACCAGGTCACGGGCGTCGGCGGCGGACGCCAGGTCCGGCACCACCACCTCGGCCACGCCGAGGGCACGCTCGCCGAGCGCGGCGCCGGACGGGTCGGTGAGCCGGACCCGGGCGGTCGAGCCGAGGCCGAACCAGGTGTTGGCCGGGTTGTCGAGCGTCCAGGGCGCCTCGGCGGCGTCCACGTCGGGGAGGGCGAAGCCGCGGCCGACCACCGCGCCGGCCACCTCGCTGACGGGCAGCGCGCCCGGCAGGTCGACCGGGAAGCGCAGCCGCAGCAGCCGGTCCGCGCCCGCGTAGTCGACCACCCGGGTCCGGAAGTCGACCCGGTCCACGCCCGCCCACAGGGTGACGGTCTGCTCGTAGCGGATCCCGTCGACGGCGCCGGACGCCACCAGCCGCTCGCCCAGCGGTCCGACCTCGCGCCGCACCGCGGCCGGCGCCTCGCCGGAGCCGGTCACCGGGCCCTTGGGGACCAGGTGCCAGGGGCCCTCGCCGAAGTCCGGGTGCTGCGGGTACTCCTCGTACACCCGCAGCTCGTTGCCGACCTGGCCGGGCCGGATCAACTCGCGCCCGTGCAGCCGGTCGAGGACGGCGGACAGGCCGCCGCCCCGGGCCGGGTCGGCCGTCGCCCGGTAGCGGGTGTTCTCCGCGGTCAGGCCCGCGGCGGCGGTCCAGGCCGGCCGGGCCCGGCCCTCCAGCAGCCGCCAGCTGCGCCAGCCCAGGGCCGGGACGGAGTCGGCACGGAAGTACAGCGTGCCCCGGTCGACCGCGCTCGGCACCGGCGTCCCGCGGTCGTCGGCGACCCGCAGCCGCTCCCGGTGCTCCTCGGGCAGGCGCACCGCGACCACACCCGAGCGGTCGAAGGAGAGGCTGTTGGCGACCACCACCGAGGCGCCGTCGAGGCCGATCCGGCCGACCAGCGCGTCCAGCGCGGTGTCGCGCACCCCGGCGGCCAGGTCGTGCGCCTCCCGCCAGCCGCCGAGCAGGTCGAGGTAGACCTGGTCGGACTCCGAGCCGGTGATCGCGTCGTGGTGCGCGCCGTAGGCGAGTTGGCGCCATGCCTTGTCCAGCGCGGCCTCCGGGTAGCGGCCGAGGCCCTGCAGCGCCGCCAGGGTGGCGAACCGCTCGGCGTCCAGCGCCGCCACCTCGGCGGCCCGCTGGGCCTGCTTGGTGTCGATGTACGAGACGTCCTTGCCGGTGTAGACCGGGTTCATGTCGCGGGTCTGCGGGCTGGGACGCAGGCCGCGTTCGGCGAGTTCGGCGCGGACCGCGGTGAGGAAGTCGCGCGGGGTGCCGCAGACGAACCGCGGCCACAGGTACTTCGCCGCCCACGAGCGGTGGATCTCGGTCACCCACTTGTTCGGCGGGGTGTAGTCGGTGCCCACCGGCAGCAGCAGGTTGCGGGTGGCGCCGACCGGCTTGAGCTTGCGGTACAGCTCGTACACCGCCTGCTCGGCGGCGGCCAGGTCGGGCGAGGAGTCCATCCACCAGCCGGCCGAGTAGTGGTGCGGCATGAAGTGGGTGAGCACGCCGCGGCCGGACGGCGAGATCCACTCGAACTCGCTGGGGAACTGCATCACGGTGGCGTCGTCCTTCGCCTCCCGGAAGTTCTTCTGGATCGGCCCCCACTGGTGGAACGGCCCGCGCGCCCAGGCGCTGCCGGTCAGGCCGGCCGCGGCCAGGTAGCCGGGGAACTGCGGATCGTGGCCGAAGACGTCCAACTGCCAGGCGGTGCGCGGGTCCCCGCCGAGGATGTCGCGCTGGTAGCCGATGCCATAGAGGATGTTGCGGATGGTGGTCTCGGCGCCGGTCAGGTTGGTGTTCGGCTCGTTGTAGGTGCCGCCGACCAGCTCCACCTGCCCGCGCGCCAGCAGCTCGCGCAGCTGCGCCCGGCGCTCGGGGTGCTGGTCGAAGTAGGGCTTGAGGTAGTCGACTTCGGCGAGGACGAAGCGGTACACCGGGTCGCGCAGCGCCAGGTCGAGGTGCGCGTCGACCAGGGCGAAGCCGTTGCGCTCCCACAGCGGGCGGGTGGTGGCGTCACCGGAGAGCAGCTCCCACGGCGAGGTGTACGCGGCCTGGGTGTTCCACCAGACCGGGTCGTAGTGGAAGTGCGAGACCAGGTACATGGTCCAGCCCGGTTCGGCGACCTCCAGCTCGGCCGTCCGCCGGGCCGGGCCGGCGGTGACGGTGACCGGGCGGCGCTCGCCCGGGACCGGGTCGTCGACCTCCAGGGGTACCTCGACCACTCCCGTACCGGTCGCCCCGCCGCGGACCCCCGGGCCGTCGACGGTGATCGCGGCGGGCGGGCCCTCCAGGGTCACCCGCAGCACCTGGCGCGGCGCGGCCTCGGTGCCCGTGAACAGATCGGTGGACTCGACGGCGGTGATGGTGACCGGCACGGGGGCGGTTCCTTCCTGCTCGGCTCCCCCAGGGAACGACGTTACGCTCCCCAGGCCTCGAATTCGTAGATGCGGGCAGCGGGGTCGGTGGTCTGGGTGGGCCTGGTGACCACCAGCCGCACATAGCGGGCGGAGACGGACACCGGGTGGTCGGTGGTGGCGGCGGTGTTGCCGGTCACCGTGACCGCGGTGGTCCACGGGTCGGCGGTGGAGCTGCGGACCTGGACGGTGAAGTCGCGGGTGTTCCACGCGGCGGACTCGCCGCCGGCGGCCGCGTGCTTCACGGTGAAGCGGGACAGCGACCGCACCGAGCCGAGGTCCACCTCCAGCCACTTGCTGCCGGTCAGCGTGCACCACTTGTCGCCGGTGCCGCCGGAGACGCTGCCGTTGACGGCCTTGGCCGGGCCCTCGTTGCCGTTGCACTGCCCGGAGGCGGTGGCGGGGCGGTTCAGCGCCAGGTTCGAGGCGGCGCCGGTGGACCAGGCGATCGTGGTGCTCGCGGCGGCCGAGCGGCCGTTTTCGGTGGAGACCGCCTCCACCTCCAGGGTGGTGGAGGTCTCGCTGCCGACCCGGTCCAACTGTGGCACGAACCAGGCGTCGTTCGGGGTGGCGCCGAGGAAGGTCCGGGTGCCGTCCGGGTTGCGGCGGTAGACCTCGTAGTGGTGGACGGCGCCGCTCGCCGAGGCCGTCCAGGACAGCCGCAGCGACTTGCGGGTCGCCGACACGTCGGTGCTGCCCAGCACGGTCAGCCCGGTCGGCGCCGCGGCGGCGTCCACCGTCCCGTCGTAGACGGCCAGTTGGCCGATCCGGACGTCGTACGAGGGCACCGAGCCGCTCGCCTGGAGCCCGATCTGGGCGATGGTGCGCCCGGCGAAGGCGGACAGGTCGAGGGTGCGGCGCTCCCAGCCGACCGAAGCGGTCGAGCCGAGGTCGAGGGTGGTGAAGGTGGTCGGCGCGTCGGTGAAGGAGACGGCGGCCCTGAGGTGGGTCGGCCCGGCGGCCGGGGTGCGCAGCACCACCGACAGCTTGGTGTCGGCGGCGACCGGCAGCCGGCTCTGGTACAGCCGCACGGTGTTCGTGGCGTCCAGGGTGCCGCTCAGGCGCAGCGAGGATCCGCCCTCGTAGGCGTCGGTGAAGTCCAGTGCGGGGGTGAGCCTGCTGCCGGTGGAGGAGACCAGCCAGTGGTAGGTGGGCGGGACGTCCTGCAGGGAGAGGTTGTTCCAGGCGGTGGTGGAGACCCGGGTGCCGGCCGAGGCCCAGAAGTCGCCCTGCCCGGCGTCGAAGGAGGTGACGAACGGTTTGGCGGTGATCGGCGAGGACTCGGCGACGTAGTTCGCGAGGCCCTTCCAGGCGGACGTGGTGGTGGTGTTCGAGGGGTCGCCGTTGGCGCCGACCCAGTAGCGGGCGTCGCGGGCGTGGAAGTCGGCCCGGTCGGCGGCGGACTTCCAGGTCCACTCCGGGCGGTAGAGGCCGAGCGAGGTGGTGTGCGGGCTGTTCGGCGGGAACAGCGCGTTCCAGTCGACCGAGGTGTTCCAGCCGTCGGCCTCGGTGTCGATCCCGGAGTACAGCTCGTACTCGCTGCGGCCGAGCGAACGGGCCAGGCTGCGCGAGGAGTCGAGGCCCGCGGAGGTCCAGCCGAAGTTCAGGAACATCGAGTCGGCGGTGCGTCGGCCGGCGTCCTGGAGGAAGGCGTCGTTGGCGGAGGTCAGCGCGTTCTGCCAGTCCACCGAGCCGGACTCGGTCATCGCGTCGTACCACATGAACCCGGTCGGCCCGAGGGTGCGGGCGTAGCGCAGTTCGTCGCGCAGGTCGGCGGCGAGCGTCGCGTCGCCGCCGTCGGTCTCCTGGTTGACGAACCAGCCGTCGAAGCCGTAGTACTGCGCGACCTGCGCCAGCTTGTCGGCGACCGGGAAGCGGCTGCCGGAGCGCTGCGCGAAGTCCCGGACCCACTGGAGCTGTCCGCCGTACGCGGTGGGTGGGAAGAACACCGTCCCGTAGACCTTGACGCCGTTGCGGTGCGCGGCGTCGATCACCGTCGGGTTGGGGGCGAGGATCAGCCCCTCGCCTGCGGAGCCGCCCCAGAACACCAGGGTGTCGACGTACTGCCAGTAGTCGAAGGCGTAGGAGTTCGGGTCGGTGGAGCCCTGCGAGGGGTTGCCGGAGGTCGGGGCGAAGGCGGCCAGCGAGACGATCCGGCCCTCACCGGCGTGCGCGTTGGGGTTGGCCTTCAGCGCCGAGTCCGAGGTGCGGGGCTGCAGCGGCACCCGGGCGCGGTTGAAGCGGGCGTCCGGGTCGGTGGCCGGGTCCCAGCTCAGCAGGGTATTCGGGTACCAGTACGAGGCATACGGCTGGGTGCCGGCGGCGGTCGCCGGTAAGGAGGTCGGTGCACCGGCCGCGGCGGGTGCGGGGGTGGGGGCGGTGGCCAGGGCAGCGGCGGCCAGGGCCGCGGCGAGGGCGAGGGGCAGGCGTCGTCTCATCCGGGTACTCCGATCCAGCGAGGGGTGGGGCCGGGGCGGTGCGGATGGTGCTCGGCGGTGCGGCGGTTGCGGTGGTGGGAGGCTCAGGTGCGGGACAGCACGGTGCGGATCGAGCGGGCCGCCAGGTACGCCGGGTCGTCGGCGCGCGCGGCGGGAACGATGGCGAGCGGGCCGGCCTGGCGCAGCCGTACCCACTCGGTGTGGAAGGCGCTGCCCGGGGCGAGTTCGGCGCGCAGGTCCGGGCGGGCCACCGGATCGGTGTCGCAGACCAGGGCGGGCCGGTCGGCGGCGGGGGTGCGTACGATGCGGATCGCCCGGGCGAGCGCGTCGGCGACCGGCTTGCGGCGGTGGTCGGTGGTGAACAGGCCGAGCTCGTACTCGCGTTCGGGGAAGTCGGCGAGTGAGCGGTCCAGGTCGTGCGAGCACCACCAGGTCACGCCCCACAGCGCCGGGTTGACCAGCACCTGGTCGAGCATCCGGTGGACGAAGGCGGGCGCGTCGGCGGCCGGTACGTCCGGCTGCGGGGCGCCGACCTCCTGCAGCCAGACCGGCCGGTGCGGGTCGGGCGAGCCGGCGGCGGCGAGTTCGACCAGGTAGTCGGCGTGCGAGGTGGTGGCCGGGCCGAGCGGGCGGTCGATCGCGGAGACGCCGTTGAACACCCAGGAGTGCACGGTGGTCAGGTCGCCGAGGGTGACCGCGTCCACCGGGTGGAAGGGGTGTGCCGGCTCGTACCAGGCGGCGTCGTAGAGCGAGTAGAGGCCGAGCAGCCGGGGTGCGGCCGCGCGGGCGACGTCGAGCAGTTCGGCGGCCCAGGCGGAGGACTGCGCGGGGGTGGCGGGGTTGGCCGGCCAGAGGTTGTTCACCTCGTTGCCGAGGGTGAGGGCGAAGACGTTCGGCCGGTCGGCGAGCGCCCGGGCGAGGGTGTCCACGTACGCGGTGATGCCGTCGCGCACCGCGCGGTCGGCGAACAGGCTGCGCTGGTGCCAGGTGAGCACCCAGGACGGCAGGAAGTCGAAGCTGGACAGGTGCCCCTGGAGCAGGTCGACCGCCACGTCCAGCTCGAACTCGGCCGCCAGGTCGACCAGGTGCAGCAGGTCGTCGACGGCCCGGCGGCGGATCAGTGCCCGGTTGGGCTGGATCCACGGCCAGACCGGGAACACCCGGATGTGGTCCAGACCGAGGCTCGCCAGGTCCTCCAGGTCGCGCCGGGCGTCGTCGGCGGAGAAGTCCAGCCAGCTGTACAGCCAGCCCGACGAGGGCACGTAGTTGGCGCCGAACCTCAGGGCGTGGTGTGCGGTCACGCGTCCTCCCAGCGTCGGACGGGCCCGGGGCACGGTGGTACCCCGACGGTCTGCGCGGCGCCAGCGAGCCTAAACCGGTTCAGCCCACCGTGCCAAGAGGGCGTCCGGTGGACTCACGGACCGTCAGCCGGGGCGTGGGGGTGCGCAGATCCTCGGCGGCGGAGGGGTCGTCGATCAGCGCCAGCAGCGAGCGGGCCAC
Organism: Kitasatospora cinereorecta; assembly: GCF_024172095.1. Taxonomy (GTDB): domain Bacteria; phylum Actinomycetota; class Actinomycetes; order Streptomycetales; family Streptomycetaceae; genus Kitasatospora; species Kitasatospora cinereorecta. The sequence goes on from NZ_JAMZDX010000007.1 coordinate 105,482, forward strand.
CTGCTCGCCGAGCGCGAAGGTGTCCCGGGAGAGCGCGGTGAGCGCCGGGTGGACGATCCGGGTGAGCACCGAGTCGTCGAAGGAGACCACCGACAGCCCGCCCGGCACCGACACGCCCATCTCGGCCGCCACCCCGAGCCCGGCCACCGCCATCACGTCGCTGTCGTAGACGATCGCGGTGGGCCGCTCCGGCCGCGCCAGCAGGGCCCGGGTGGCGGCGGCGCCCTCGGCGTCGCTGAAGTCGGTCGGCACCGACACCGCCTCCAGCCCGTGCCGCCGGGCGGAGTCGCGCAGGGCCCGGATCCGCCGCTGGGTGTGCTGGAAGGCGGGCAGTCCGGCGAGGTGGGCGATCCGCCGGTGGCCGAGCGCGGCCAGGTAGTCGACGATCGAGAGCATCGCCTCCCGGTCGTCCGCCCAGACGCTGGGCAGCCGGCCGTGTCGGCCCGGTCCGCCGAGCACCACCGAGGGGACGCCCAGCTCCTCCAGCACCGCGATCCGCGGGTCGCGGACCTGCAGGTCGACCAGGACGAAGCCGTCCACACGGTGCTCGGAGGCCCACCGCCGGTGGACCTCGATCTCGGCCTCGGTGGACTCCACCACCAGCAGTTGCAGTGCCACCTGGTTGGCCGACAGCACCGCCTGCAGCCCGGACAGCAGCTGACCGAAGAACGGCTCGACCCCGAGCGTGCGGGCCGGCCGGGCGAGCACCAGCCCGACCGCCCCGGCCCGGGCCCCGCCGAGGGCGCGGGCCGCGCTGTGCGGGCGCCACTGCATCGCCTCGGCGACCCGCAGGATCCGCTCCCGGGTGGCCTCGCTCACCCCCGGCCGGCCGTTCAGCGCGAAGGAGACCGCGCCCTTCGAGACCCCGGCCTCCCGGGCGATGTCGGCGATCGTCGGTCTGCCCATGGCACCGGACCTCCCTGCTGCACGCTCTCTTGACGGCGGAGTCTAACCGGGGGATAGTCACCTCGCGCTAGACCGGTTTAGCAAAGAACCTCCCCACCGCCACCTCAGGGCAGCCAGGAGACACCAATGCGACGGTACTGGGCACGGCTGGCCACGGCCGCGGTCGCCACGGCGGCACTCGCGGGCTGCGGCCTCGGCGACACCTCCTCCTCCGCCTCCGGCGACACCGCCGCCGTCACCGGCGAGGTCAAGGGCAAGGTCACCTTCCAGACCTGGGCCCTGAAGCCCAAGTTCACCGCCTACGTGCAGGGCGTGATCGACGCCTTCGAGAAGAAGTACCCGGGCGTCCACGTCGAGTGGCTCGACCAGCCCGGCGACGGCTACGCGGAGAAGGTGCTCAGCCAGGCCGCCGGCGGCACCCTGCCCGACGTGGTCAACCTCCCGCCCGACTTCGCACTGCCGTTGGTGAAGGAGTCGATGCTGCTGGACGTCGGCAAGGCCGACCCCCACCTGGCCGAGGAGTACGTGGCCGGCGGCGTGGACGCCTACCGCTTCGCCGGCCACGACGGCGCCTACGGCTACCCCTGGTACCTCAACACCGACGTCAACTACTGGAACACCGAGCTGCTCGGCAGATACGGACTCGACCCGAAGCATCTCCCCACCAGCCTCGACGAACTGATCGCCCAGGCCCGGACGTTGAAGCAGAAGTCCGGCGGTGCGGCCTATCTGATGAGCCGCAAGCCCGGACTGGGCGACCTGGCCGACGCCGGCGTCCCGATCATGGCGGCCGACGGCCGCAGCTTCGCCTTCAACACCCCGAAGGCCGCCGCCCTGCTGGACACCTACCGGGACGCCTTCAAGGAGGGCCTGCTGCCGCAGGACGTTCTCACCGACAAGTACGCCGGCAACGCCAAGCTGTTCACCGCCGGCACCGCCGCCTGGACCACCGGCGGCGCCAACTACATCGGCGGCCTCGCCACCGACAACCCCAGCCTCGCGCCGAAGACCGTCGCCTCCCCGGCGTTCGGCACCCCGCCGCTCTACGTCCAGGGCCTGTCCGTCGCCCGGGCCGGCAAGAACCTGCCCGCCGCCGTGGCCCTCGCCCGCTGGGTCACCAGCGCCGACAACCAGGCCGCCTTCGCCCACCTCACCTCGATCTTCCCCTCCACCAAGGCCTCCGGCTCCGACCCCTTCTTCGCCCGCAGCGACGGCACCAACGCCGGCGACGCCAAGGTGATCGCCTTCCGGTCGCTCGCCGACGCGAAGATGCTGCAACCCGTCCAGGTGGACGGCGCGATGAGCGACATCGTCAACCAGCAGATCGCCCTCGCGATCAGCGGCGGCGCCACCTCGCAGCAGGCCCTGGACACCGCCGTCGCCCGCTGCAACCAGCTGCTGAAGGACTGACCCGCCGGGCGGGGGAAGGAGGGACGATGACCCATCGGCGCCGGTACACCCCGTGGCTGCTGGTCGGACCGGCCGTGCTCTGGCTGGCCGTCTTCAACCTCTGGCCCTCGGTGAACACCGTGATCCTCTCGTTCACCAGCGCCCGCCCGCTCGGCGGCGGCCGCTTCACCGGCCTGGCCAACTACCACCGCGCCCTCGGCGACGAGCAGTTGGCCGACGCCCTGGTCAACAGCCTGGTCTACCTGCTGGTCTGCCTGCCGCTGCTCACCGTGCTGCCGCTGCTGCTCGCCCTGCTGGTGGAGCGGAAACTGCCCGGCATCACCTTCTTCCGCACCGCCTTCTACACGCCGGTGATCGCCTCGGCCGTGGTGGTGGCGCTGATCTGGGGCTGGGTGCTCGACGACCGCGGCCTGGTCAACGGCCTGGCCCGGGAGGTCGGCGCGATCACCCACCCGGTGCCGTTCCTCACCGACCGCTGGCTGCTGCTGCTCAGCGCGATCGCCCTGACGGTCTGGAAGGGCCTCGGCTACTACATGGTCATCTACCTCTCCGCCCTCGGCAACGTCGGCCGCGAACTCCACGAGGCCGCCGCCGTCGACGGCGCCTCGGCCGTCCGCCGCTTCTGGCACGTCACCCTGCCCGGGGTACGGGCCACCATGCTGCTGGTCTCGGTGCTGATCTCGGTCTCCGCGCTGCGGGTCTTCTCCGAGCTCTACGTGCTCTCCGACGGCACCGGCGGCCCGGGCGGCCGCGACATGTCGGTGGTGATGCTCATCCAGATGTACAGCCGCGGCTTCACCGGCCACCTCGGGTACGCCTCCGCGCTCAGCCTGCTGCTGTTCGCCGTCACGGTGGGCCCGATGCTCGTGCTGCTGTGGATCGACCGGAAGGCGGCCTGACGCCCGTGGCCCGCGGATTCTCCACCCCCTCCCCGGCCGAGCGGGCGCTGCGCTACGCGCTGCTGCTGGCCGTCCTGCTGCTGACCGTCGGCCCGTTCCTGTGGGAGCTGTCCACCTCGCTGAAGGGCGCCGGCGAGGACGTCTACACCCGCACCCCGTCCTTCCTGCCGGACCGGCCCACCCTGGCCAACTACGCCACCGTCGCCCGCACCGTCCCGGTGTGGACCTACGCCGCCAACTCCCTGCTGGTGGCGGGGATCGCGGTGCTCGGCAACGCGGTCGGCGCGACCGCGGCCGGCTTCGCTCTGGCGCGCCTGCGGTTCCGCGGCGCCCGGCTGGTCCTGGGCCTGGTGCTGGCGACCCTGGTGCTGCCCGGCGAGGTCACCGTGGTCTCCCAGTACGTCACCGTCCGCAGCCTCGGTCTCGCCGACACCCTCCTCGGGGTGGCGCTGCCGGGCGCGATCGGGATGCTCAACGTGCTGCTGATGCGCACCGCCTTCCGGGCCGTGCCGCCCGACCTGGACGCGGCCGCGCTGGTGGACGGCGCCAACGTCTGGCAGCGGCTGGTCCACGTCGGCCTGCCGAACGTGCGCGGGATGCTCAGCGTGGTCGTCATCTTCACCTTCATCGGGGCCTGGGACGACTTCCTGTGGCCGCTGATCGTCCTCGACGACCCGAACCGCTACACCCTCACCGTCGGACTCCAGTACCTCAACGGCACGTTCAGCGCCAACCCCCGGCTGATCGCGGCCGGCACGATGATCGCCTTCCTGCCGATCGTCGCGGTCTTCGCCGCCCTGCAGCGCTCCTTCTTCCGCGGCGTCGAGGAAGGCGCGGTGAAAGGCTGACGGACCGACAGCTCCGGCCGCCATACTGGCGGCATGGCGGGAGCATGGGAGATCGTCGGGTCGGGGTTGGGGGCGGTGGCCACCCTGGCGGGTGTGCTGGCGGGCGGACGGATCGGCAGCCGGTCGCAGGAGCGGCAGTGGGGGAGGGACGCCGGGCGGGACGCCTGCGGCGACGTGCTGCGCGGCTATGCGGTGATCTACTCGCAGTTCAGCCACTGGGCGCGGCGCGGCGAGGAGCCGGACATCGACTGGCCGGAGTGGAACCGGGCGCTCAGCCTGGTCCGGCTGGTCGCGCCGCCCGCGGTGGTCGCCGCGGCCGACGCGATGGACGCCGAGCTGTGGGTGATCAGCCGCGAACTGCGCGGCGGCCGGGTCGGGCTGGAGCGCTGGCTGCACCTGCGTGAGCCGCTGGAGGCCCGCCATCTCGAGTTCGTCAACGCGGCCCGAGAGAGCCTGGTGCCCGGCACCGGCCGGCTCACCCGGGCGGTGGGGCGGCCGCCGGAGAGCCACGCGATGTGGCAGGTGCCCGGGCAGGCCGCACAGGACTGAGGTCCCCGCCGGCGGGCCGGCGGGGACGTGCCCGGTCTCAGCCGGTGAAGCCGGCCGTGATCGAGGTGAACTGCCAGTCGTTCTGGGCGATGCCGGAGCAGGACTCCTGCAGCCCGCCGCCGGCGCAGCCGCGGTCGCGGTTGACCGACCAGAAGGCCAGTCGGGCGATGTGGTTGGCGTTGGCCCAGTTGCGGATGTCGGTCCAGTTCTGGACGGTGGTGACCTCGGCGTTGTCGCTGACGCCGTTCATGCCGGAGAGGCCGACGTGCGCGTAGGCGGTGGCGTCGTCCCAGCCGAAGGTGGACTTCAGCTTGTCCTTCAGACCGTTCGCGGCGCCGACGGTGGCGGCGTACATGTCGGTGGAGGCGTTGCCGAAGTCGAACGGCATGAGCGTGAAGACGTCGATGTCGGCGCCGAGGGCCTTGGACTGCTCGATCAGCCGGTTGCCGTAGGAGGTCGGGCCGGTGGTCGAGGTGCCGAAGGTGACGATGGTGTGCAGCCCCGGGTTGTTCTGCTTGACGATCTTCAGCGCGCCGAGGATGCGGTCCTGGACGGTGGGGTTCTCGAACTCGTCGGTGTTCTCGATGTCGATGTCGATGGCCTTGAGCCCGTACGCGCTGATCACCGACTGGTAGGCGCCGGCCAGGGCGTTCGCGTCGGCGCAGTTGGGGCCGAGCTTGTTGCCCTGCCAGCCGCCGAAGGACGGGACCACGTCGCCGCCGGCCGCGCGCACGGCGTTGATGGTGGCCTGGTCGACGCCGCCGGTCAGCGGGCGCTGGCCGTCCCAGGCCGCGTTGCAGCCGCCGGAGGAGAGCACGAAGGCCAGGGTGAACCACTTCACCCCGGTCGCGTTCATCACCGTGGTCGCGGCCGGCGGGTTGCCCCAGCCGTTGTAGAGGTACGGCGCGGCCTGCTTGAAGCCGGAGGTCCCGCCGCCGCCCGCGCCGGTGCTGACGGTGACCGGGTTGGAGGCGGCCGAGGCGTTGCCGGCCGCGTCGTGCGCCTTGACGGTGAAGGTGTACGCGGTGGAGGCGGCCAGGCCGCCCACGGTGGCACTGGTGCCGGTGACCGTCGCGACCCTGCTCGCGCCCTGGTACACGTCGTACCCGGTCACCCCGACGTTGTCGGTGGCGGCCGTCCAGGACAGCGAGACGGAGGAGGAGGTCGTGCCGGTGGAGGTCAGCGAGCCCGGTGCGGTGGGCGCCTGGGTGTCGCCGGTGGAGCCGCCGCCGCCCGGTCCGTCCAGGCTGATGTCGTCCGCGTAGTAGGTGCCCTGGCCGTACCAGCCGTTGAGGTAGATCTCGGCGGTGGTCTGCGAGGCGCCGGTGGTGAAGGAGACCGACAGCTGCTGGTACGAGGCGGCGGACGGGGTCCAGGTGGAGGCGCCGCCGGTGACGCCCAGGTAGACGTACGCGCCCTTGACCCAGCCGGACAGCGAGTAGGTGGTGTTGGGCTGCACCTGGACGGTCTGCGTGCACTTGGCGTTGTCGCTGCTGCTCGCGGCGCCGGCCAGCGCCTTCGACCCGCTGTGGACCGGGCTCGACACCACCGAGCCGAGCCCGCCGGTGCAGGACCAGCCGGACAGCGTTCCGGTCTCGAAGCCCGGGTTGGTCAGGATGTTGGCCGCGTGCGCGGTGCTCGGCGCGGTCAGCGCGGCGGCCGTCGCCAGCAGCGCGGCGAGGCCGGCGGCGGGCAGGCGGGTACGTCGGGGACGGGCGTGCACGGGGGTACCTCCAGTGGGGGAGTGGGGGTGGAGGTGCGTGGGAGCGCGGACAACAAAATGGACTGGACCAATTGCTCATGTCAAGAGGTGTCCGCGGTTCGGCCGTGCCATGTGACGTGATGTCAAAGTCCCGAACGCGGACCGGGAGCGACTGCTCCGTACGGGTGGACCACGGCACGCCGCCGGACGCCCCGGCGCGCCGCCGGGGTGCAGCTCGGCGAGGATCGTTCAGCCCAGCTGTGGCCCCCGTTAAGAATTCCTCGATGGACCGCACCCCCTCCGACCAGGCAGATTTCACCCTGCCCGGCCGGTCGCGGCCGCACGCCGGGCCTGCCCGGACCTGCCCTCACCAGGTCCGTCCCTCCGTGCGTCAGGAGCGCCCGCAGTGAAGGCACTGGTCAAGCAGCACGCCGAACCCGGACTCTGGATGATCGACGTCCCCGAGCCGGAGATCGGCCCCGCCGACGTGCTGATCAAGGTGCTGCGCACCGGCATCTGCGGAACCGACCTGCACATCCGCAAGTGGGACGGCTGGGCGCAGCAGACCATCCGGACGCCGATGACCATCGGCCACGAGTTCGTCGGCGAGGTCGCTGCCGTGGGCGCGGCCGTCGCCGACATCAACGTCGGCGACCTGGTGAGCGGCGAGGGCCACCTGGTCTGCGGCAAGTGCCGCAACTGCCTGGCCGGCCGCCGCCACCTGTGCCGCAACACCGTCGGTCTCGGCGTCAACCGCGACGGCGCTTTCGCCGAGTACGTCGCGCTGCCCGCCTCCAACGTCTGGGTCCACCGGGTGCCGGTCGACCTCGACGTCGCCGCGATCTTCGACCCGTTCGGCAACGCCGTGCACACCGCGCTCTCCTTCCCGCTGGTCGGCGAGGACGTGCTGGTCACCGGCGCCGGCCCGATCGGCATCATGGCCGCCGCCGTCGCCAAGCACGCCGGCGCCCGCAACGTGATGATCACCGACGTCTCCCCGTACCGCCTGGAGCTGGCCCGCCAGGTCGGCGTCTCGCTCGCCCTCGACGTCTCGCAGCACACCATCGAGGAGGGCCAGCAGAAGCTCGGCCTGCGCGAGGGCTTCGACGTCGGCCTGGAGATGTCCGGCCGCCCCGAGGCGATGCAGTCGATGATCGCCAACATGACCCACGGCGGCAAGATCGCCATGCTGGGCCTGCCGGCCGACGACTTCCCGGTCGACTGGGCGCGGATCGTCACCTCGATGATCACCATCAAGGGCATCTACGGCCGCGAGATGTTCGAGACCTGGTACGCGATGTCCGTCCTGCTCGAAGGCGGCCTCGACCTCAGCCCGGTGATCACCGGCCGCTACGCCGCCACCGACTTCGACGCCGCCTTCGACGAGGCCGCCGGCGGCAACTGCGGCAAGATCATCCTCGACTGGACCGTCTGAAACCCCTCGAACCACCCGAACCCCGACAGGAGCTTCCCGTTGTTCGACAACGTCCGCGACGACCTCGCCGCCACCCTCGACGAGATCCGTGAGGCCGGCCTCTTCAAGCCCGAGCGGGTCATCGGCAGCCCCCAGTCCGCCTCCGTGACGGTCACCTCCGGCAACGGCGCCGAGGTCCTCAACTTCTGCGCCAACAACTACCTCGGCCTCGCCGACCACCCCGACGTCATCGCCGCCGCCAAGGACGCCCTCGACCGCTGGGGCTACGGCATGGCCTCCGTCCGCTTCATCTGCGGCACCCAGGACGTGCACAAGGAGCTCGAACAGCGCCTCTCGCACTTCCTCGGCCAGGAGGACACGATCCTCTACTCCTCCTGCTTCGACGCCAACGGCGGCGTCTTCGAGACCCTCCTCGACGAGCGCGACGCGGTCATCTCCGACGCCCTCAACCACGCGTCGATCATCGACGGCATCCGCCTCTCCAAGGCCCGCCGCCACCGCTACGCCAACCGCGACCTCGCCGACCTCGAGAAGCAGCTCCAGGACACCCAGGACGCCCGCCGCCGCCTCGTCGTCACCGACGGCGTCTTCTCCATGGACGGCTACATCGCCCCGCTCCGCGAGATCTGCGACCTCGCCGACCGGTACGACGCCATGGTCATGGTCGACGACTCGCACGCCGTCGGCTTCGTCGGCCCCGGCGGCCGCGGCACCCCTGAGCTCCACGGCGTCATGGACCGCGTCGACATCATCACCGGCACCCTCGGCAAGGCCCTCGGCGGCGCCAGCGGCGGCTACGTCGCCGCCCGCCGCGAGATCGTCGCCCTGCTGCGCCAGCGCTCCCGCCCGTACCTGTTCTCCAACTCGCTCGCCCCCGTCATCGCCGCCGCCTCGCTCAAGGTCCTCGACCTCCTCGAGACCTCCGGCGACCTGCGGGAACGCCTCGCGGCCAACACCGCGCTGTTCCGCTCGAAGATGACCGACGCCGGGTTCGAGATCCTGCCCGGCGAGCATGCGATCGCCCCCGTCATGATCGGCGACGCCGCGAAGGCCGGCCGCCTCGCCGAGCTGCTCCTCGAGCGCGGCGTGTACGTCATCGGGTTCTCCTACCCCGTCGTCCCGCACGGCCAGGCCCGGATCCGCGTCCAGCTCTCCGCCGCCCACTCCACCGAGGACGTGGAGCGCGCCGTCGCCGCCTTCATCGACGCCCGCGACGCGCTCGACGCCTGACCCCACGGCGCGGACCCCACCCTCACCCGCGCCCTCCCCACAGCCGCCGGCCCCCACCCTCGATCCACCGGGCCGGCGGCTGTCTTTTGCTTCTCAGGGGCTCGGGGAACTGCGAGGCCGACCCCGAGGGTGGTGAGCGTGCTCGATTTGGCGGGCCCCGGGAGTGGGTGGCCGAGCACCCGGGGTCGACCGTTCTCGTCTTCTGCAGGCGCTCACCATCAGGGGCTCGGGGAACTGCGAGGCCGACCCCGAGGGTGGTGAGCGTGCTCGTTCTGGCGGGCCCCGGGAGTTGGTGGCCGGCCGAGGACCGCTCCCGGGGTCGGCCGTTCCTGTACCTGAGCCGCTCCCGGGGTCGGCCTCGCGGTTCCCCGAGCCCCTGATGGCTGGGGTCGCGGTTCCCCGAGCCCCTGGTGGGTGGGGTCGCAGTTCCCCGAGCCCCCGATGGTTCTCCGAAGTTCCCCGATGGTTCCCTGATCGGCCCGTCGGGGTGCGGAGCGGCGGGTGGGGCTGGAGAGTCGGAGGGGGTCGAGGAGAGGAGTCGGGATGCCGGTGAGCCGGGCCGTCCCCGTGGGGCGGCGGTTCGGGGTGGTCTCGGCTGGGGTGGTGCCGGCGTGCTGGGTGGTGGTGCTGCTGGGGGTGGCGGTGCTCACGTGGCGGGAGCTGGCGGCCGCCGCAGGCGGCGCGCAGCTGGCGCTGCCGCAGGCGGTCGCCCCGTCCCGGGTGCTGCTGGTGGGTGTGGCGCTGGGCGCGGTCGCGGGTATCGGGGTGCTGGTGGGCCGCCGTCCGCCGCCGGGTCTGCCGTTCCCGCGGGCGGTGGCGCCGGCGGGGGCGGCGGCGGTGCTGGTGGGGGCGGAGTTGCGGGGGCATCCGGCGGACGCGGTGCTGACGGTGGGGTGCATCGCGCTGGTGCTGGCGGAGATGGTGGGGGAGGGCCGCCGGCCGGGCGGGGTCGCGCTGGGGGTGGCGATCGCGGTGCAGCCGACGTTCGTGTTGTTCGCGGTGGTGCTGTGGTTGCGGCGCCGGCGGGGTGCGGCCGCGGTGGCGCTGGCGGTGGCGGCGGCGGTGCAGGGGGTGGTCTTCGGGGCGGATCCGGCGGGGGCGGCGGCGCGCTGGGAGCGGTTGACGGATGCGGCGGCGGATCTGGGCAATCAGTCGTTGCCGGCGGTGCTGTCGCGGCTGGGTCTGGCCGGTCCGGGTCTGGTGGCGGGCTGGCTGGCGCTGGCGGTGCTGGTGGCGGTGGTGGCGGTACGGCGGGCGCGGGTGTTCACCGCGGACGGTCAGCCGCTGCTGGCGCTGGGCGTGGTGGGGTGTGCGGCGACGGCGGCGGCGGCGTACGCGGGGCCGGCGGATCTGGGGTGGCTGCTGCTGGCGGCGACCGGACGGCTGGGGCGGCGTCCGGAGGACCGGGTGCTGTGGCCGGTGGCGGCGGTGATGGCGGCGCTGCTGCCGAGCAGCCTGTTCGATCCGCACATCGAGCCGGTGACGAGCTTCCTGCTGCGCAACACTCCGGCGATGGTGCTGCTCGCGGCGGCGGCGGTGCTGCCGTTCCGGCGGCGCGGGGATCCGCTGTGGGTGGTGCGGCGGGTGGCGGCGCCAGAGGTTGCGCGGCCGCCGTTCGGGCTGCGCGGCCTGCCGCTGCTGCCGGCCGGGCTGCGTCCGGTGTCGCGGCCGAACCTGCTGCTGGAGCTGCTGCTCATCCAGGTCGGGTACGGGATCTACACGTGGATCCGCAACGCGGTGCCGGACCGTACCGAGCAGGCGATGGCGCACGCGATGGCGGTGGTGCGGGTGGAGCGGATCCTGCACGTGGACGTCGAGCACCTGTTGAACGCGTTCGCGTTGCGGACGCGCTGGGTGCTGGAGGCGGGGCTGCAGTACTACAAGAGCCTGCACTTCACCGTTCCGCTGGCGGTCCTGGTCTGGCTGTACCTGTGCCACCCGGAGCGGTACCGCACCGGCCGGACGGTGCTCTTCGCGGCGACCGGGCTGGCCCTGCTCGGCTTCTGGGGCTACCCGCTGGCCCCGCCGCGGCTGACCCCGGGGGCGGGGATGAGCGACACCCTGCCCGGGAAGGTGGGCACCGCGCCGCTGGGCGCGCTCACGGCGCTGACCAACCAGTACGCGGCGATGCCGTCGCTGCACGTGGCGTGGGCGGGCTGGTGCGCGCTGGTGGTGGTGACCACCAGCCGCAGTCCGTGGGCGCGGGGGCTGGCCCTGACGTACCCCGTGCTGACGCTGTTCGTGGTGGTGTCGACCGCGAACCACTGGGTGCTGGACGCGGTCGGCGGGGCGGCGGTGCTGCTGGCCGGCGCCATGGTCCAGTACTCGCTCACCGGTCGGCTGCTGGTCGACCGGGCACCGCCGACCTGCTGGCAGAATTGAGCCCGTGATCGACGCACGACGGCTGCGGACCCTGCGGGCCGTGGCCGACCACCGCACCGTGACGGCCGCCGCGGCCGCGCTCTACCTCACCCCCTCGGCGGTCTCCCAGCAGCTCGCCGCCCTGGAGCAGGAGACCGGCCACCACTTGCTGCTGCGGGACGGCCGCGGGGTGCGGCTGACCGCCGCGGGCGAGATCCTGCTGGTCCACGCGGACGCCGTGCTGGCCCAGCTCGAACGGGCCGAGGCCGACCTCGCGGCGTACAGCGAGGGCGCGTCCGGCGAGGTGACCGTCGCCGCGTTCGCCACCGGCATCGCCCTGGTGCTCGCCCCGGCGATCGGCGCGCTCGCCGCGAGCGCCCCCGGGGTGCGGCTGAAGGTGCTCGACGCCGAGGGCGACGCCAGCCTGCCGATGGTGCTGGACGGGCGGGCGGACATCGCGGTCGCGGTCGAGTACCGGGGCGCGCCGCGCGCCGACGACCGGCGGATCACCCGGCTGCCGCTGTACGCGGAGCCGTTCGAGGCGGTTCTGCCGCTCGACCACCCGCTGGCCGCGGCCCCCGGGGCGGTCGCCGTGGCGGACCTGGCCGCCGAACCGTGGATCGGCCCCTACCCCGGCAACCCGTGCCACGACGTGGTGCTGCTGGCGTGCGAGCATGCCGGATTCCAGCCGCGCCTGGTGCACTCCTCCGACGACTTCCGTGCCGTGGTGGCGCTCGCCTCCGCCGGGGCGGGCGTGGCGCTGGTGCCCCGCTCGGCGCTGGGTGGCACCGACCTCGCCACCGTGGCGGTCCGGCCGGTGGACAGCGACCTGGCCACCCGCAAGGTGTTCGCGGCGGTGCGCAGCGGCGCCGAGGACCACCCCCTGATCCGGCCGGTGCTCGGTGCACTGGCCGCCGCGGCGGAACGGCTCGACCGACTCGAATCGGCCGATCTGACCGCATCCTGACTGCTCAGCAGCATGACTGGCATATGCTCCTGGCAGGCTCGGCCGGGCGACCGACCCGGCGGCATCCCACCCTCGCAGGAGCGCATCCGATGAGCGACCACCACCTCGACCTCGACGGCGCGACGATCCCGGTCGCCGTGATCGGCCTCGGCGACATCGCCCAGAAGGCCTACCTCCCGGTGCTCACCAGCCAGCCCGGGCTCGACCTGCGGCTGATGACCCGCTCCCGTGACAAGCTGGACCGGATCGGCGACGCGTACCGCATCCCGCACCGCTACACCGACCTCGACGAGGTCATCGGGAGCGGCATCCGGGCCGCCTTCGTGCACGCCTCCACCGACCAGCACGTGCCGATCGTGGAGCAGCTGCTGCTGGCCGGCGTCGACGTGTACGTGGACAAGCCGCTCGACCATCACCTGGCCGGCGCCCGGAAGCTGGTCGACCTCGCCGAGTCGACCGGCCGCTCCCTGCTGGTCGGCTTCAACCGGCGCCACGCGCCCGGCTACCTGCTCGCCAAGGAGCGGCCGCGCGATCTGATCGTGCTGCAGAAGCACCGCGAGGGCCTGCCCGAGGAGGCCCGCAGCCTGGTCTTCGACGACTTCATCCACGTCGTCGACACCCTGCGCTTCCTGGTCCCCGGCGAGATCGAGCACGTGGACGTCCGCTCGCGCAGCCGAGGCGGACTGGTCGAGCACCTCGTCCTCACCCTCGCCGGGGCGGGTTTCACCGCCCTCGGCATCATGAACCGGCTCTCCGGCTCCACCGAGGAGGTGCTGGAGGTCTCCGGCGGCGACTCCAAGCGGGTCGTGGTCAACCTCGCCGAGGTGATCGACCACCGCGGCCAGCCCACCGTCCGCCGCCGCGGCGACTGGGTCCCGGTCGCCCGCCAGCGCGGCATCGAGCAGGTCGTGCTGCACTTCCTGGAGGCCGTCCGCGCCGGCAAGACCCTCTCCGCCCGCGATGCGCTGCGCACCCACGAACTGTGCGAGCACATCGTCGAGCAGATCGGCTGACCCGCCGGCGGTCGACCCCGTCGGCTGGTTATCGGACGGCGGGTTATCGGACGGCGAGTTCCCGGATCCGGGCGCGGCCCCGGGTCCGGGCGGTGGCCGTCAGCGCGGCCAGCACCGGCGTCGCCGCCAGCGCCAGGCAGGCGGGCAGCGGCAGCCGGTCGGCGAGCAGGCCGACCAGGGCGGTGCCGGCCGAACCGCCCGCGTTGAAGGCCGCGTTGACCCAGGCGCCGGCCCGGGTGCGCTGCTCAGGACCGGCCAGCTCGTCGGTGAGCAGGTAGGCGGTGGTGAGGGTCGGTGCCACTGTCACCCCGGCCAGCGCGGCGACCGCCGCCAGCACCGGGAGCGTCGGGGCGAGCGCGGCCAGCGCCAGCGCGGTGCCGAGACCGCCGGTCAGCACGGCGAGCCGGATCCGGGCCGGCGCCCGCCAGTCGAGGGCGCCGAGCGCCAGTCCGCCGACCGCGCTGCCTCCGGCCAGGGCCGCCTCCACCCAGGCGGCGTCGGCGGGTTGGCCGTGCCGACCGGCGAACACCACCGTCAGCAGACCGAACGCGCCCAGCCCCGCACCCACCCCGGCGGCGGACGCCAGCGGCTGGCGGGTGCGCAGCAGCAGCCGCCACGGGCGCGAACGGCCGCCGCCGGCCGCGGAGTCGGCGCGGGCCGAGCCCAACTCGCCGCGGACGGACGCCGCCAACGCGAGCGTCCCGGCCAGGACCAGGACGGCGCCGAGCACCACGCCGAGCGCCGGACGGGCCGCCGCGGCGATCAGCCCGGCCACCAACGGGCCGGTGACGTACAGCAGTTCCTCGGCGACCGTGTCCAGGCTGTACGCCCGGCGGCGCAGGTCCGGATCGGCCAGCAGCGCGCTCCACAGCGCCCGGGTGACCGGTCCGAGCGGCGGGGCGAGCATCCCGGCCGCGGCGGCGAGGGCGAGCAGGACGGCGAACGGGACGCCCGGCCGCCAGGTGGCGGCGGCCAGACCGAGCAGCACCAGCGCGTAGCCCGCCGCCATCGGCGGCAGCGCCCGGCGCGGGCCGAACCGGTCGACCAGACCGGCCCGGACGGGGGAGAGCACCACGGTGGCGGTCGCGAAACCGGCCATCACCCAGCCGGCCCGCGCGTACGAGCCGGTGGTGCCGGTGACGGCGAGCAGCAGGGAGAGCGGGACGATGCCGTAGGAGAGGCGGCCGGTCAGGGCCGCGGCGAAGATCCGGGCGGCGCCGGGCGTGCGCAGCACCGTCGCATAGGACGTAGACATGGGAAGGGTTCCTCGGAAGCTGGCGCGCGGCGCGCGCCGGTGAACAGGGACGCCGAAGGACCGCACCGCCGTCGGGGCGCGGTCGCGGTCCGGGTCCTAGTCACGGATGAGGAACATGGAGGCGATGGTAGGGCACGCCCGGCCGGTGTCGCCACCGGCCGGCCGCGGAACTCTGGAGTCGGGTCGGGATCCGGACGGTGCGTCAGGAGGTGACGGCGACCTGGTCCACCGTCCAGAAGGCGCTGTTGGTGCCGGTGTAGCGGAACTGGAACTGCGCGGTCGTGGCGCCGGCCGGGACGGTGACCGGCAGCTTCTCGAAGCCGTTCAGGTCCGAGCGGTACGACTTCACCAGCTGCGGGGCGGAGTTGTCGAAGACCACGTAGACGTCGCCGGTCTGCGGGCCGTCCACCTTGTAGTCGGTGGCGAAGGAGAGGGTGGCGACGGCGCCGCCGGTGACCGGGTAGCGCGGGCTGACCAGGGTGGAGTCGAACTGCCCGGCGCCGTGCGCCTTGTCGTCCCACTCGTCGGAGTCGGCCACCGCGAAGACGTTGCGGGCGCGGACGTTGGTCTCCCGGGACTGGCCGAGCTGGGTGGCGGTCCAGAACTCGTCGGTGGCGAAGGCCCAGCCGCGCCACTCGGTGACCCCGCCGCTGGGCATCCGCGCGTTGTCGATGGACCAGCCGCTCGGCGGGGTGTGGGTGAAGCCCTTGATCGTGGACGCGATGCCGGTCTCGTCCACCCGGCTCTGCAGGGTCGGCCGCAGCGTGTCGAAGGCGTCCGGGGTGATCTCGTCGATCGGCCGGCCGTCCAGCCGCCAGGCCGGGTCGATCGCGGCGCCCTCGTGCTTGAGCACGGTCGGCGCGATGTCGACGAGCCTGACGTCCTTGCGGGTGGACCCGGCGGGGTAGCCGGCACCGTCGGCGATGACGAAGGTCTGCCGCTCGTTGGCGCTGTTGCCGCCGTGGCCGCCCGCGTCGGTGTGGCCGTGGTCGGTGGTCACCAGGATCTGCCAGTCCTCCGCGGCGTACGTCGGGCGGGTGCGCAGGGCCTGCACCACCTGGCCGACCAGGCCGTCCACCGCGTGGATGGCGGCGAGGTACTGGCTGGAGGCGCCGCCGTAGCTGTGGCCGGCCTCGTCGACCTCGTCGAAGTGCAGGAAGGTCAGGTCCGGGTTGCCGTTGGTGAGGTAGTCGGCCGCGTCGGCGGCGGTCCTGACGTCGTCCTCGCTCTCGGCGATCCGCACATCGGCCCGGCCGTTGAAGACGTTGGCGGTGATCGGGTTCCAGGAGCCGATGACCAGGGTGGCGGCAGCCGGGGCGGCGCTCTCCAGGCGGCTGGCGAAGTCCGGGTAGAGGTCGAAGTGCGAGCCGGCGAAGGTGTTGTCCTTGACGCCGTGCTTGTCCGGCCAGACGCCGGTGCCGATGGTCGACCAGCCGGGGCCGGACAGGGTCGGCGCCATCGGGTCGGCGTACAGGTTGGAGGTCGCGGTCATGCCGCCGGACATCAGCGCCTTGAGGTTGGGCGCATCGGCGGCGAGCAGCTTGTCGTACCGGGTGCCGTCGATGCCGATGACCAGCGTCTTGCTCTGCTTGGTCCCGTTCGGCAGGCCCCGGTACGGGCCGGTGGCGGCCGAGGCGTGAACGGCCGACACCGGCAGCAGCACGGCGGTGACGGTGGCGGCGGCGAGGGTGGTCCTGAGGGCGCGGGCGATGCGCACGGGGGCTCCCTGGGGAGAGGACGACGCGGTGCGGTTGCACCGGTGACGACGATGGGGCGGCCCGGCGAGGCGGAGCCCTCCGCGAGTCCACCGGCGCATGAACAGCCGCCGAAATTCAGTCCAGACCGGTTATCATTCCGTGACCTTGACGTCCGGTCGCACCGGCACCGCCGGCCCGTCCCGATAGGGTGTCGCGGTGAACCACGGGAGCCCGCAACCACCGGTCACCGCCGCCCGCTCGGGCGTCCCCGAGCACGGCCGGGTGCCGAAGTACTACCAGGTCAAGGCCCGCCTCGAGGACCTGCTCGCCGAGCTCGGCCCCGGCGGCCGGCTGCCCGCCGAACTCGACCTCGCCGCCCGCTACGGCGTCTCCCGGGCCACCCTCCGCCAGGCGCTGCGCGACCTGCTGCTCGAAGGCCGGCTGCGCCGCCACGGCCGTGGCACCGTGGTGGCGGGCCCGAAGATCGAGCAGCCGCTCTCCCTGGTCAGCTACACCGAGGGCGTCATCCGCCAGGGCATGCGGCCCGGCCGCACCCTGATCACCCTGGACCGGCTGCCCGCCGACCCCCCGATGGCCGAGCGGCTCGGCCTCGCCGTCGGGGAGACGGTCTGGCACCTGGAGCGCGTCCTGTACGCCGACGAGGAGCGGATCGGCCTGGAGAGCACGTACGTCGCCGCCGCCCGAGTGCCCCGGCTCGACCGCGACTTCGACCCGGCCGGCTCCTTCTATGCCTACCTGCGCGAGCAGGGCGTCCTGCTCGGCGGCGCCGACGAGCGGATCGAGACGGTGCTCGCGACCCCGCGCGAGGCGCTGCTGGTCGGCACCCCGCCCGCCCTGCCGATGCTGCTGCTGCACCGCCGCAGCCGGGACGCCGCCGGCGCCCCGCTGGAGCAGGTCCGCACCCTCTACCGCGGCGACCGCTTCAGCTTCACCCTCCACCTGGGCGCCCCGACCCCCGCGTAGACGGGGCCGACAACCGGCCTGGTGACGGGCCTACCCGGGAGCTGTCTGGGAATCCGCTGAGTGCGTGGGCGGACCACTTGAGGATTCTCAAAGACGGCGTTGCTAGCTTTGCCCGACATGATCGACCTGTCCAACCTGGCACCCCGCTCCCGGCTCCGGTTCCAGCCCCGCCTGCTGGCCTGGCCGCTCTTCGCCCTCGCCCTCCTCTGGTACCTGCACCGCTTCGGCCTGCCGTACCAGAACGACGTGGTCTTCTGCTGGCTGATCGGCGCCCTGATCGCGGCCTCGGTCCACAGCGGCGGCCGCACCGGCTGGCTGCGCGTCCTGCGCGACTGGCTGCCCGTGATGGCTGCCGTCTGGACGTACTCGCTGCTGCGCGGGTACGGCGCCCACACCCCCTGGGCGCCGCACTGGTCGCCGCAGCTCGCCTTCGACACCTTCGTCGGCGGCGGCGAGACGTGGACCGTCCGGCTGCAGCACTGGCTGTACACCCCCGGCCAGGTGCACTGGTACGACTACGCGGCCGTCGGCGTCTACATGTCGCACTTCTTCGCCACCTTCGTCCTGCTCGCCGTCCTGTGGCGCCGCCGGCACGACCGCTTCCGCGCCCTGCTCGCGCTCTACCTCGCGGTCACCTTCGCCGGCTTCGCCACCTATGTGCTCTACCCGGCCGACCCGCCGTGGCTGACCTCCGTCCAGGGCCACCTGCCCGAGGTCACCCGGATCGTCTCGGCCGTCCTGGACCAGATCGGGCTGCCCCGGGCCGGCTCGCTCTTCGAGAACGGCAGCCGCTTCGCCAACGACGTCGCCGCGATGCCCTCGCTGCACGCCGCGTACCCGATGATGCTGGCCCTGTTCTTCTGGCCGACCGCCGGCCGCGCCCTGCGGGTGCTGCTGGTCGCCTACCCGCTGGCGATGGCGTTCACCCTGGTCTACGGCGCCGAGCACTTCGTGATCGACATCCTGGCCGGCTGGACCTACGCCGTCGTGCTGTCCTTCGCGCTGCACCGTCTGGCCGCCCGCCGGCAGGCGAGAGCCACCGCCGCGCGCGCCGCGGCGTCGACCGCACCCGCCACGACCTGACGGTCGTCGCCCCCGCCGGACCGCGGCCCGGCCGGCGGGGGAGGAGTGCCACGTACCGCCGTCGTGCTCCCCGTATCTTCATACTCCCCGTACCTTCACCGACCGGTGACCGGGCCTTTGCCCTCGCATGGAGATCCCTTGCCCGGCCCGTCAGTACGGTGAGCGGGCCACCACGGGGAAACGGGGAGCGGATGAGCACGGGGCAGTTCCAGGTCCATCCCGGCGCGGTCAGCGCGCTGGCCGGACGGTTCGACAGCGAGAAGGGCGAACTGACCGGACGGACCGAGCAGTTCGCCGCCCGGGCCGGCCAGGTCGGCGAGGCCTTCGGACTGCTCGGGGTCTGCGACGGCGCCGCCGGGAAGTACGCGGACATGCTCGACGGCACCCTCAAGGCGCTCGGCCAACTGGCCCAGGTCCTGGACAGCGACGCCCAGCGCCTGCGAGCCAACGCCGCCGCCTACCGCCGCTCCGACGAGACCGCCCAGCAGCACGTGCGGGCCCTGGACGGTGCGGTGTGAGCGTCAACGACTGGATCGACGGCAAGGTCCTGGACATCCTCCAGGCCTTCGGCGTCGAACTGCCCGGCGGGGACGGCGACCGCCTCCGCTCCATCGCCGCGGCCTGGGACACCATGGGCGACGACCTCGCCGCCGTCGCCCGGGCCATCGACTCCGCCGTCACCGCCACCGACGAACGCGACTGGTCCGGCGACGCCCGCCAGGCCTTCGAGCAGCACTGGCAGCAGCAGAAGCAGACCGTCGACCAGGTCGCCGGCAACTTCCACCAGGTCGCCCAGGGCCTGCGCGCCTACGCCGACGAGATCGACACGATCAACAAGGCGATCATCGACATCTGCGTCCAGATCGCCGAGATGGAGGTGGCCGGCTTCGCGCTCTCCTTCGTCACCGCCGGCATCTCCGACCTGGTCGCCAACACCGCCGTCGCCGCCAAGGTCGCCAAGGTGGTCGACCTGGTCGAACTGTTCACCACCGCGGCCGAGAAGGTCGCCGCCCTCCTGGAACGCTTCCTCGGCCTCGTCGAGGAGACCGCCGCCACGCTCGGCAAGGTGCTCACCACCGTGGCGAAGTTCGGTGCCGACTTCGTGAAGACCACAGCCGAGAGCTTCGTCACCAACTTCGTCGCCGACACCGGCAGTGCCGTGGCCAACCAGGCGGTCACCGGCCAGCAGATCGACCTCGGTGCCGACGCGCAGAACGGCGCCCTCGCCGCCGCCGGTACCGCCGCCTTCACCGGACTCGGCGGCGCCGCCGCCCGCGGCGCCGGACTGACCGGCGGATTCGGCCGCTTCCTGACCGGCGAAGGCCTCGCCGGCACCGCGGCCAACGGCGCCGCCGGCAACATCGCCGGCGGCCTCGTCGTCGACGGCGCCAACGGCAAGGACGCCACCACCCTCTGGGAGGACGCCCTCACCAACGCCGCCACCGGCGCCGCCGGCAACGCCCAGAACCACGCGGTCGCGGGCCACCTGGAAGAGCACGGCATGCTCGGCGGCGAGAACCGCAGCGACCGCGCGAAGCTCGCCGACCGATCCTTCGAGGACGCCTTCGGGACCACCCTCAACACCGGCGTCTACGCGGCCGGTTCGGGCATCGAGTCGGACCTCCAGCA
Source organism: Kitasatospora cinereorecta (assembly GCF_024172095.1). Taxonomy (GTDB): domain Bacteria; phylum Actinomycetota; class Actinomycetes; order Streptomycetales; family Streptomycetaceae; genus Kitasatospora; species Kitasatospora cinereorecta. The sequence goes on from NZ_JAMZDX010000007.1 coordinate 125,450, forward strand.
GCTCGCCGAGAGCGGGAGCGGCACATGACCCTGCTGGCCGCCGTCATCCACCCCTCACCGACCGACCGCCACGTCTTCGGCCTGCTCGACCTCCTGTGGGCCGCCGTCATCGGCATCGGCCTGCTCCTGATCGCCATCGGCGCCACCCTCGCCGCCAAACTCCGCGGCCGCCCCGGCCGCGGCCCCGGCGACCGCCTGCTCGGCCCGCTCTTCGTCGCCGCCGGCCTCGCCGTCGCCGCCGGCGGACTCCTGCTCATCCTCTGAGCCAAGGCGTGAGACAGTCGGGCAGCCGACCGCACCCGCGCCCCCGACCGGAGGTCCCCGTGACGTTCGAATCCCCGCTAGCGCGGGCCCTGGCCTCCGACCAGCGCCCGGCCTTCCTCGCCCGGCTCGGGTACGAGCTCGCCATGGCCGAGCGCTCGGCCTACCGCGACAGCGACCTGACACCCGAGCAGGCCCTGCGGCTGGTCGCCTTCCTCAACGAGGTCCGACTGGTGCTGGCGAACCAACTCGTCGCCGACACCACCGGCGCGCTGGTCGGCCACCCCGACGACGCACTGATCGAGCGCCTGGCCCAACTCGTCCACCGGGCCGACATGGGCCCGTTCTGGGCCCGTACGGTCGACCGGGCCGCCCGCCCCCGGTAGCGGCTACGCAACCCGCCGGGCGAGGTGGACGGTGAGGTCGGCGGCCAGCTCGATCCGTGCGGGGAGGACGGCCGCGATGCGCTCGAACGCCTGCTCCCGCGTGCGCGGTGGCAGCATCAGGTACGCCGAGACGGTCGACAGGTGGCCCACGTACGCGCGGGCGGTGACCGTCAGCCGCCGCTCCTGAACCGACTGCCGGACGTCGGTGAACCACGGGGAGCGCAGGAGCTCCGTGCCGGGCCACTGCATGGCACGGTCCGGCGGCGTCCCGTCCGGGGAGGGGATGTCGTCGCTGTCCAGGAACGGCGCCCGGGCCGTCCGGACGGCCTCCTCCACCGCCGGGTCGGCGGGTCGGACCGGGCCGCCGAAGGAGGCGAACACGCCACCGGGCTCCAGCAGTGCGGCCGTCCGCGACCAGCGGCCCTCGGGATCGGTCCAGTGCAGTGCCGCGGCCGCGTACACCAGCCCGTACGTCTCGTCCGGCCGGACGTCCTCGAACGCGGCCCGCACCGTCCGGACCTCCGCGGGCACGTGCCTGCGCAGCTCGGCGAGCATCGCCGGGTCGGGTTCGGTCGCGGTGACCGCGACGCCGCGTGCGGCGAACAGGCGGGTGGCCTTGCCCGTCCCGGCGCCGATCTCCAGCGCGGTGCGCAGCGGCCGCCCCGCGTACCCGGCGACCAGGTCGAACAGCTCCGGCGGATACCCCGGGCGGTACCGCTCGTACGCCGCCGCGATCGCTCCGAAGCTCCGTGCGCGCTCAGCCATGTGCAGCATGGTGGCACGGGCCGCCCGCCAACTGCGACCGTCAGCGACAGTTGGAGAGCCCCTCGCTGATCGACGTCACCAGGGCACTACGCCGGCGTCGTCGAAGAACTGGCCCGTCGGGCCGTCGTCGGGCAGCGTCGCGAGCTTAATGGCGATGGCCGCGCCCTGTTCGGGGGTGCGCACGCCCCGGAAGCCGTTGAGGTCGGTCGCGACGTAGCCGGGGCAGCCGGCGTTGATCAGGATGTTCGTGCCGCTCAGCTCCCGGGCGTACTGGAGGGTGACGGCGTTCAGGAACGTCTTCGACGGCGAGTACGCCACGGCCACCGGACCTGCGGTCAGCTCACCGGCGGTCCCCGACTGCAGGGTGAGGGAGCCGACACTGCTGGACATGTTCACGATCCGCGGTGAGGCGGAGCGGCGCAGCAGCGGCATCATCGCGTTGGTGACGCGGATGACGCCGATCACGTTGGTCTCCACGACCGTGCGGACGGTGGCGGGGTCGACGCGGGTGGGCTCCTGCGGCATGGTGCCGCTGATGGCGGCGTTGTTGACGAGCACGTCGAGGCGCCCGGCCTGTTCCTCGATCAGCCGTGCGGCGGCGGTCGCGCTCGCGTCGTCGGTCACGTCCAGCGGTACGCCGAACGCGTCGACGCCGGCCGCGCGCAGACTCTCCACCGCGGCCTGGCGACGCCGATCGTCGCGGGCACCGACGCCGACGCTCCAGCCGAGGGCGCCCAGGCCTGCGGCGATCTCGTAACCGATTCCCTTGTTTGCGCCGGTGACCAGCGCAATCGTTCGTTCGCTCATGGGGACCATGCTGCTCCCGGACCCCGGCGGTGGTCCAAGACCGATTGGGTGGGCAACGATACCTTCCAGGTATTGATCCGGAGTACCGTGGCCGGATGGAGACCAGGGAACTGCGCTACTTCGTCGCTGTCGCCGAAGAGTTGCACTTCGGGCGCGCCGCGCAGCGGCTCGGGATCGCACAGCCGCCGCTGTCACGGACGATCCAGCAGCTCGAACGCCGGCTCGGGGCAGCGCTGCTGGACCGGACGAGCCGCACCGTCACGCTGACCGAGGCCGGCTCGGTGCTGCTGGTCGAGGGCCGGGCGGCCCTCGACGCGGTCGAAGCGGCCGAGCGCCGGACCCGCCGCGCCGCCCTTCCCTCGACCGGCCGTCCCGGCCTGGTCCTGGTCACGAAGGCCAGTGCGTCCCGCGAACTGCTGGCGAACCTGCTGGACGCGTACGCCGCCGAACCCGGCGCCGTCCCCGTCGACGTCATCCTCTGCGGCCCGGGCGAGCAGGAACGACTTCTGCGCGAGGGCCGGGCCGACGTGGCGCTGCTGCACCGTCCTTTCGACTCGACGGCCGGGTTCCACACCGAGGAACTCGGCGCGGAGGGCCAGGTTGTGGTCCTGCCGGCCGGGCATCCGCTCACCGTCCGGACGCATGTGCACATGGCCGACATCACGGGGCTGCCCGGCCTGCCCCTGCCGCGCTGGCCCGACCCCGACGGCACCTACCCGCCCGGCCCCGGCCCGCAGGTCCGCGACCACGCGCAGCTGTTGCAGCTCGTCGCGCTCGGCCGTGCCTGCGCGGTCTCACCGGAGTCGTGCCGAGCTCAACTGCACGGTGACCTCGCCGCCGTACCCGTGCTGGACGCACCCAAGGTCACCACCGTGATCGCCTGGCCGCCGCACAGTCGGTCCAGAGCCGTCGCCGACCTGGTCCGGACTGCGACCCGTCTCCGGTAGTTCCCCTACGCCTGGCCAGGTTCCACCTGCCGTGTCCGGGCTCACTCGGCAAAAAACAAGCATGCACGCTTGATTTGTTCGGCGCCCGCTGCCAGGCTGCTGCCGAAGCCAGCGCAGGGGAGGCGTGCAGTGCTGCGGATCGGCAACGCGTCCGGGTTCTACGGCGACCGTTTCGCCGCGTTCCGGGAGATGCTCGAACAGGGGCCGCTCGATGTGCTCACCGGCGACTACCTCGCCGAGTTGACCATGTTGATCCTGGCCCGCGACCGGATGAAGGACCCGGGGCTCGGCTATGCCCGCACCTTCCTCCGCCAGGCGGAGGAGTCGCTGGCGCTCGCCCTGGAGCGCGGCGTGCGGATCGTGGTGAACGCGGGCGGGCTCAACCCGGCCCGGCTCGCCGCCGCGCTCGCCGAACTCGCCGACCGGCAGGGCCTGTCGGCCCGGATCGCCCATGTCACCGGCGACGACCTGCTGCCGCGCGCCGCCGAGTTCGGCCGTACCGACCTGCTGGCCGCCAACGCCTACCTGGGCGCCGGCGGCATCGCCGCCTGCCTGACGGCGGGCGCGGACGTGGTGGTGACCGGCCGGGTGACCGATGCCGCGCTGGTGGTGGGCCCCGCGATGGCGCACTACGGCTGGGGTCAGGGCGACCTGGACGCGCTGGCCGGCGCGGTGGTGGCCGGCCACGTGCTGGAGTGCGGCGCCCAGGCCACCGGCGGCAACTACGCCTTCTTCCGCGAGCACGACATCACCCGCCCGGGCTTCCCGATCGCCGAGGTGTACGCCGACGGCAGCAGCGTCATCACCAAGCACCCGGGCACCGGCGGCGCGGTGACCGTCGAGACGGTGACCGCCCAACTGCTGTACGAGACGGGCGGTCCGCGCTATCTCGGCCCGGACGTCACGGCCCGGCTGGACACCGTCACCCTCGCCGAGGACGGCCCGGACCGGGTCCGGATCGGCGGGGTGCGCGGCGAGGCGCCGCCGGCCACGCTCAAGGTCGGCCTCAACCGGCTCGGCGGCTTCCGCAACGAGGTGGTCTTCGTCCTCACCGGGCTGGACATCGAGGCCAAGGCCGACCTGGTCGAGCGCCAGCTGACCGCCGAACTGACCGACCCCCCGGCCGAGGTGCGCTGGACCCTGGTCCGGACCGACCGCGCCGACGCGGACACCGAGGAGACGGCCAGCGCCCTGCTGCGGCTGACCGTCCGCGACCGGGACGAGCGCCGGGTCGGCCGCGCGGTCACCACCGCTGCCGTGGAGCTCGCGCTGAGCGGCTACCCCGGCTTCCACGTCACCGCGCCGCCCGGACCCGGCAGCCCGTACGGCGTCTTCGAGTCGGTGGCGGTGGACGCCAAGAGCGTGGAGCACACCGCGGTGCTGCCCGACGGCACCCGCCTGCCGATCGATGCGCCGGCCGTGACGGCGACCACCCCGGACGAGGCGCCCGAACTGCCCGCGCTGCCCCGGCCGTTGCCGGAAGTGCCGACCCGCCGCGCCCCGCTCGGCCTGGTCGTCGGCGCGCGCAGCGGCGACAAGGGCGGCGACGCCAACCTCGGCGTCTGGGCCCGCAGCGACGCCGGCTGGCGCTGGCTCGCACACACCCTCACCACCGACCTGCTGCGCGAACTCCTGCCAGAGGCGGCCGAGTTGACCCTCGAACGCCATCTGCTGCCGAACCTGCGGGCGGTCAACTTCACCCTCGCCGGACTGCTCGGCGAGGGGGTGGCCGCGCAGGCCAGGTTCGACCCGCAGGCCAAGGCCCTGGGGGAGTGGCTGCGCTCCCGGTACGTCGACATCCCGGAGGTCCTGCTGTGACCGTCCTGCCCACCCGCCTGGACACCGGCGGCCCCGAGCACACCGCCAACCGCGCGGCGATGCTGACCAGGCTGGCCGACCTGGACACCGAGCACGCCAAGGCGCTGGCCGGCGGCGGCCCCAAGTACGTGGACCGCCACCGCGGTCGGGGCAAACTGCTGCCCCGCGAGCGGATCGAGCTGCTGATCGACCCGGACTCGCCGTTCCTCGAACTCTCCCCGCTCGCCGCCTGGGGCAGCGACTACCCGGTCGGCGCCGCCCTGGTCACCGGCATCGGGGTGATCGAGGGCACCGAGTGCGTGATCACCGCCAACGACCCGACCGTGCGCGGCGGCGCCAGCAACCCGTGGACGCTGCGCAAGGCGCTGCGGGCCAACGAGATCGCGCTGCGCAACCGCCTGCCGCTGGTCAACCTGGTGGAGTCCGGCGGGGCCGACCTGCCCAGCCAGAAGGAGATCTTCATCCCGGGCGGCGCGCTGTTCCGCGACCTGACCCGGCTGTCGGCCGCCGGAATCCCCACCGTGGCCGTGGTGTTCGGCAACTCCACCGCCGGCGGCGCGTACGTGCCCGGCATGTCCGACCACGTGGTGATGGTGAAGGAGCGGGCCAAGGTCTTCCTCGGCGGGCCGCCGCTGGTGAAGATGGCCACCGGCGAGGAGGCCGACGACGAGTCGCTCGGCGGCGCCGAGATGCACGCCCGCACCTCGGGCCTGGCCGACCACTTCGCCGTCGACGAGCAGGACGCCTGCCGGCTCGCCCGGCGGATCGTCCACCGCCTGCACTGGCGCAAGCAGGGCCCGGCGCCGCTCCACCCGGTCGAGCCGCCGCGCCACGACGAGGAGGAGCTGCTCGGGATCGTCCCCGGCGACCTCAAGGTGCCGTTCGACCCGCGCGAGGTGATCGCCCGGGTGGTCGACGGCTCCGACTTCGACGAGTTCAAGCCGCTGTACGGCGCCAGCCTGGCCACCGGCTGGGCCACCGTCCACGGCTACCCGGTCGGCATCCTGGCCAACGCGCAGGGCGTGCTGTTCAGCGAGGAGTCGCAGAAGGCCGCCCAGTTCATCCAGCTCGCCAACCAGCGCGACATTCCGCTGCTCTTCCTGCACAACACCACCGGCTACATGGTCGGCCAGGCGTACGAGCAGGGCGGCATCATCAAGCACGGCGCGATGATGATCAACGCGGTGGCCAACAGCCGGGTGCCGCACATCTCGGTGCTGATGGGCGCCTCGTACGGGGCCGGGCACTACGGCATGTGCGGGCGGGCGTACGACCCGCGGTTCCTGTTCGCCTGGCCGAGCGCCAAGTCGGCGGTGATGGGGCCGCAGCAGCTGGCCGGGGTGCTCTCGATCGTGGCCCGGCAGTCGGCGGCGGCGAAGGGGCAGCCGTACGACGAGGACGCGGACGCGGCGATCCGCGCCATGGTGGAGCAACAGATCGAGGCCGAGTCGCTGCCGGTGTTCCTCTCCGGGCGGCTCTACGACGACGGTGTGATCGACCCGCGGGACACCCGCACCGTGCTGGGTATCTGCCTGTCCGCGATCCACAGCGCCCCGGTCGAGGGTGCGCGCGGCTACGGCGTCTTCCGGATGTAGGGGGCTGTTCCATGATCACCCGACTGCTGGTCGCCAACCGGGGCGAGATCGCCCGGCGGATCTTCCGCACCTGCCGGGAACTCGGCATCGCCACGGTGGCCGTCCACTCCGACCCGGACGCCGGCGCGCCGCACGTGCGCGAGGCCGACACCGCGGTACGGCTGCCCGGCGCCGCCCCCGGCGACACCTACCTGCGCGCCGACCTGATCGTCCGGGCCGCGCTGGACGCCGGCGCCGACGCCGTCCACCCCGGCTACGGATTCCTGTCCGAGAACGCCGAGTTCGCGCGCGCCGTGGTGGACGCCGGACTCACCTGGATCGGCCCGCCCGCCGAGGCGATCGCCGCGATGGGATCCAAGACCGAGGCCAAGCGGCTGATGGCCGCCGCCGGCGTCCCCGTGCTGAGCGTCGGACCCGAACCCACCGAGGCCGACCTGCCGCTGCTGGTCAAGGCCGCGGCGGGCGGCGGCGGCCGCGGCATGCGAGTGGTGCACGCCCTCGCCGACCTGCCGGAGGCGCTGACCGCCGCCCGGGCCGAGGCCGCCCACGCCTTCGGCTCCGACGAGGTGTTCTGCGAGCCGTACCTGCCCAGCGGGCGCCACGTCGAGGTCCAGCTGATGGCCGACCGGCACGGCACCGTCCTCGCGGTCGGCGACCGGGACTGCTCGCTGCAGCGCCGCCACCAGAAGGTGATCGAGGAGGCGCCCGCCCCCGGCCTGCCCGAGGAACTGCGCACCGAACTGCACGCCGCCGCCGTCGCCGCCGCCCGGGCGATCGGCTACGAGGGCGCGGGGACGGCCGAGTTCCTGCTCGCCCCGGACGGCCGGTTCTTCTTCCTGGAGATGAACACCCGCCTCCAGGTCGAGCACCCGGTCACCGAAGCGGTCACCGGACTCGACCTGGTGGCTCTCCAACTGGCCGTCGCCGAGGGCGAGAAGCTGCCCGACCTGGCACCGGCGACGGTCGGCTGCGCGATCGAGGCGCGGCTGTACGCCGAGGACCCGGCCCGCGACTGGCAGCCCGCCACCGGCACCCTCCACCGCCTCGAACTGGCCGCGCCGTACCAGGAGTTCGAGGGCCGGGGGGTGCGGCTGGACGCCGGCATCGAGGCCGGCGGCGAGATCACCGTCCACTACGACGCGATGCTCGCCAAGGTGATCGCCTGGGCACCCACCCGGGCCGCCGCCGCCCGCCGGCTCGCCGATGCGCTCTCCCGCGCCCGGATCCACGGCCCGGCCACCAACCGGGACCTGCTGGTCCGCTCGCTGCGCCACCCGGCCTTCCTCGCCGAGCGGCTGCACACCGGCTTCCTCACCGAGCACGGCGGTGAACTCACCGCGCCGGACGGCGGATCCACCGGGCTCGCCGCGCTGGTCGCCGCCCTCGCGGACGCCGCCGCACGCCGTACCGCGCTGCCCTCCGGGTGGCGCAACCTGCCCTCCCAGCCGCAGGTCAAGCGCTACCGCGCGGCCGACGGTGGGGAGTCGGAGGTGCGCTACCGCCTCACCCGTGACGGGCTGCTCGCCGACGGACACTCGGGCACCGTGCTGGTGGCCGCCGCGCCCGAGGAGGTGACGCTGCTGGTCGACGGCCTGCGGCAGACCTTCCGGGTGGCCGCGTACGGCGCCGAGGTGCACGTGGACGGCCCGCGCGGCGCGGTCGCGCTCACCGCGCTGGAGCGCTTCCCGGACCCGGCCGCCCAGGTCGCGCCCGGCAGCCTGCTCGCCCCGATGCCCGGCACGGTGGTGCGGATCGCCGCCAAGGCCGGCGACAGCGTGACCGCCGGCCAACCCCTGCTCTGGCTGGAGGCGATGAAGATGGAGCACCGCATCACCGCCCCCGCCGACGGGCTGCTCACCACCCTCCACGTCACCCCCGGCGACCAGGTCACCCCCGGCGCCGTCCTCGCCGTCATCGAACCGGCCGGCCCCTGAGGCCTGTCTGACGGCTTTCGAACCGACCCGAAGGAAAGGTCCCATGTCCGCGAACCACCTTCTCGAGTCCACCGAGCAGAAGTCCCTGCGCCGCGCCGTCGGCGACCTCGCCCGCCGCTACGGCCCGGCGTACTTCCAGGCCAAGGCCCGGGCCGGCCAACCCGTGGAGGAGCTCTGGGCCGAGGCCGGAAAGCTGGGCTACCTCGGCGTCAACCTGCCGGCCGAGTACGGCGGCGGCGGTGCCGGCATCACCGAACTGTCGATCGTGCTGGAGGAGTTGGGCGCGGCCGGCTGCCCGCTGCTGATGATGATCGTCAGCCCGGCGATCTGCGGCACGGTGATCGCCCGGTTCGGCACCGAGGAGCAGAAGCGGCAGTGGCTGCCGGGCCTGGCCGATGGCAGCCGCCGGATGGCCTTCGGCATCACCGAGCCCGACGCCGGCTCCAACTCGCACCGGATCTCCACCGTCGCCCGCCGCGACGGCGAGGACTGGGTGCTCTCCGGCCGGAAGGTGTTCATCTCCGGCATCGACCATGCCGACGCCGTGCTGTTCGTCGGCCGCACCGAGGACGCCCGCACCGGCCGCCTCAAGCCCGCGCTGTTCGTGGTCCCGCGCGACACCCCGGGCTTCGAGTACACCGCCATCCCGATGGAACTCACCGCCCCCGAGAAGCAGTTCCAGGTGTTCCTGGACGACGTCCGGCTGCCGCCCGAGGCGCTGGTCGGCGACGAGGACGCCGGTCTGCTGCAGCTGTTCGCGGGCCTGAACCCCGAGCGGATCATGACGGCGGCGTTCACCCTCGGCATGGCCCGCTACGCGCTGTCCACCGCCGTGGAGTACGCCAAGACCCGGACGGTCTGGGACGCGCCGATCGGCGCCCACCAGGGCATCGCCCACCCGCTGGCACAGTGCTCCATCGAGGTGGAGCTGGCCCGGCTGATGATGCAGAAGGCCGCGCACCTGTACGACGCGGGGGACGACCTGGGCGCCGGCGAGGCGGCCAACATGGCCAAGTACGCGGCGGGGGAGGCGTCCTGCCGGGCGGTCGACCAGGCGGTGCACACGCTGGGCGGCAACGGCCTGACGCAGGAGTACGGGCTGGCGGCGCTGATCACCGCCACCCGGGTGGGCCGGATCGCGCCGGTGAGCCGGGAGATGATCCTCAACTACGTCGCCCAGCACACCCTGGGCCTGCCCCGGTCGTACTGAGGTGGACCGGGCCCCGGCGGGCGGAGCGTCAGCGAGCCGCGGTGAGGTGCGAGAACACCACGACATTCGACTGATAGCCGGTCTTCCTGTCGTACGTGCCGCCGCAGGTGATCACGTGCAGCTCCGCACGGTCGGTCGGCCCGTACACCAGGTCGGTCGGGACGGCGTCCTTCGGGAACAGCCGGACGCTGTCGACGGTGAACACCGCGGTCTTCCGGTCGCGGCGGACCACCTCGATGGTGTCCCCGCGGCGCAGCAGGCCGAGCCGGTAGAAGACGGTCGGCCCGGAGTGGTTGTCGACGTGCCCGACGGTGAGCGCGTTGCCCGCCGCGCCGGGGGTGGGGCCCTGGCGGTACCAGCCGACCAGGTTGCGGTTGTCCATCGGTGGGGAGGCGAGGTGGTCCTGGTCGTCCAGCCCGACGTCGGTCACCGGGGCGTCCACCTTGATGGCGGGGATCCGCATCCGGACCGGCGGCGAGGCGGGCAGCGGCGGGGCGGCGGGCACGCGGCTGCCGCCGGGGTCCGCCCCGGCCGAAGGGGTGCCCGTGTCCGCTGAGGGGCCCGGCTGCGGCGGGGCGGAGCCGGTCGACCCGTCGTTGATCAGCCAGGCCCCGGCGCACAGCGCGAGCGCCACGGCCCCGGCAGTGAGCATGCCGGAACCGTGGCGCGCACGGCGGGGATCAGGACGCGGCATTGCGCGCGGAGCGGCGGCGGGCGGCGCGCAGGCCCAGCCAGACGGCGACCGCCGTCAGCAGCGAGCCGGCGGCGATCTCCGCCACCTCGGGGCCGTGCACGCTGCCGCCACCGCCCGCCGCGACCCCGCCCGACGGCCCATGGCCGTGGCCCGGGACGGCCGCGGGGCTGCTGCCGCGGCCCGACGGCGAGCCGCCGGTCGGCGGGCCGGAAGGCGTGCTCGTGGGCGAGCTGCTGGCGCAGTCCACCATGAACACCTTCTGCTTGGCGTTGCCGTTCTCCCCGGTGAAGGTCCACTCCAGCTTGTAGTGGCCGGCCGGAAGCGAGTAGGTCGCCGTCCGGCCGGTGCCGCCGGTCAGCACGATCGCGCCGGCCAGCGCCAGGCCGTTGCCGGTGGGCGGCTGCTGCGAGACGGTCCAGGCGACCGACTGGACGGTGTCGAAGTTGAAGGCGTCGAGAAAGAACTGGCACACCTTCGGGTCGTCGCGCTGGTTGTCCTGCGCCGTGGTGCTGTCGTGGACCTTGACGTCCCCGTTGTCGCCGGGGGCCGCGTGCGCGACAGAGGTCGGGAGGGCGGCGAGCGCTGCGGTGCTCGCCAGGAGCGCGCCTGCGATCCGCAGGGCCGGCTGGTGCTGGGGGCTCATGAAGGGGACTCCAGGACGGGGACTCGGGACGGCCCGGTGGCGGTGCGCCGGACACGTCCAGAGTGGACACGGGGCGTGTCCGATCGATCACGACGCGCGCGTTCGTCTGATTTTGCGTCATTTTGGCCCAGTGTGCGGGCCCTCCCGTTCACCGCCCGGCCACCGAGGCCCTCTGGGCGGCCGCCCCGAATGGCGGCACGCTGTCACCAGCAGCGTTCAGCCCACCCCTTGCCGGAGGCATGCATGGTGTTCCGCAGCGACTACCCCGAGATCGCCCCGCTCGACCTGCCGATCCACGAAGCCGTCCTCGGCGGCAGCGCCGCCCACGCCGACACCCCGGCGCTGATCGACGGCATCACCGGCCGCAGCCTGAGCTACGCCGAACTCGACGCCGCCAGCCGCCGGATCGCCGCCGGCCTGGCCGAGGCGGGCGTCGGCCAGGGCGACGTGGTCGCGCTCTACAGCCCCAACACCATCGCCTACCCGGCCGCCCTCTACGGCATCACCCGGGCCGGCGCCACCGTCACCACGGTCAGCTCGCTCACCACCGCCGGCGAACTCGCCGGCCAGCTCCGCGACTCCCGGGCCCGCTGGATCATCACCATTGCGGCCTTCCTCCCGGTCGCCACCGAGGCCGCCGCCGCGCTCGCCGCCGACCCGAAGGCCGACAACGACGGCGACGACACCGCCGACGGGCCGGCCGGGATCGTCGAGATCTTCGTCTGCGACCAGGCCGAGGGCCACCGCTCGCTCGCAGACCTCCAGGCCTCCACCGCCCCCGAACCGACGCCGGTCATCGACCCGGGCGCCGACGTGGCGGTCCTGCCGTACTCCAGCGGCACCACCGGCCTGCCCAAGGGCGTGATGCTCACCCACCGCTCGGTGGCCACCAACCTGCTGCAGACCGACGCCGTGCACGTCACCGAGCCCGGCGAGCGGATCCTCGCCGTCCTGCCGTTCTTCCACATCTACGGCCTGACCGCGCTGCTCAACCAGCCGCTGCGCCGCGGCTCGACCGTGGTGGTGCTGCCCCGCTTCGACCTGGAGCAGTTCCTGCGCACCATTCAGGAGCAGCGGATCGAGGGCGTCTTCGTCGCCCCGCCGATCGCCCTCGCGCTGGCCAAGCACCCGCTGGTCGACCGCTTCGACCTCTCCTCGGTGCGGTACGTGCTGAGCGCCGCCGCCCCGCTGGACGCCGAGCTGGCCGCCGCCTGCGCCGCCCGCCTGGGCCTGCCGCACCTGCTGCAGGGCTACGGCATGACCGAGCTCTCCCCGGTCACCCACGTGGTCCCGATCAGCGACCCGACCCCGCCGCCCGGCGCGGTCGGCCGGCTGGTCCCCTCCACCGAGCTGCGGGTGGTCTCGCTCGACGACCCGGACACCGACCTCGGCGTGGGCGAGCGCGGCGAGCTGCTGTTCCGCGGCCCGCAGGTGATGAAGGGCTACTTCGGCCGCCCGTCCGAGACCGACGCGATGATCGACGCCGACGGCTGGCTGCACACCGGCGACATCGGCTACGTCGACGAGCGCGGCTACCTCTTCGTGGTGGACCGGGTGAAGGAACTGATCAAGTACAAGGGCTACCAGGTCGCCCCGGCCGAGCTGGAGGCGCTGCTGCTCACCCACCCGCAGATCACCGACGCCGCCGTGGTCGGCGTCACCGGGTCGGACGGCGAGGAGCGGCCCAAGGCGTACGTGGTGCGGGCTTTCGGCTGCGAGCTGGCCGAGCAGGAGGTGATCGAGTTCGTCGCCCGCCGGGTCGCGCCGTACAAGAAGGTGCGCGCGGTGGAGTTCCTGGACGCGGTGCCCAAGTCGGCGAGCGGCAAGATCCTGCGCCGCGAGCTGCGCGCCCGGGCCCCGCGCGAAGTCTGAGAGGATCGGGCCGACCCGCCACCCCCCGGCAGAGAGCACCCATGACCAGCACCCACGCCGCCTCCCGCACCCCGCAGCAGGACCGCAGCCGCGCCACCCGGCGCCGGCTGCTGGAGGCGGCCGTGGAGTGCCTGGCCGAACTCGGCTGGAACGGATCCACCGTCGCGGTGGTCGCCGAGCGGGCCGGCGTCACCCGCGGCGCCGCCCAGCACCACTTCCCGACCCGGGAGGACCTGTTCACCGCGGCCGTCGAACACGTCGCCGCCGAGCGGCTGGCCGCCGTGCGCAGCCACTCCGAGGCGCTGCCGGAGCCCGGCCCGGCTCGGACCGAGGCCGTGGTGGAGATGATCGTCCGGCTGTACACCGGGCCGCTGTTCCGCGCGGCCCTGCACCTGTGGGTGGCCGCCGCCACCGAGCAGCCGCTGCGCGAGCGGATCGTCACCCTGGAGAACCACGTCGGCCGGGAGGCCCACCGGGCGGCGGTGGAGTTCCTCGGCGCGGACGAGGCCACCCCCGGGGTGCGCGAGACGGTGCAGGCCACCCTGGACATGGCGCGCGGACTGGGCCTGGCCAACCTGTTGACCGACGACACGCCGCGCCGAACCGGTATTGTCCACCAGTGGTCCCACCTGTTGGACACCGCGCTGCGCGCGCCCCACTGAGCGCCGGCGCACGCCCCCGGGCCGGGCCGCCGTACGACTCCACTCCGCGGGTGCGCGCGGGTCGCCGGACCGCTCCGCTCCGTGCACTCTGGTGGAAGCCGGATTGGCCCGGCTTCCACCGGGAAGGTAACCGGGCAGGTGATTGGCTGATCATGCACGGCTTCGAGCACACCGCACCGCCCGGCCGCGACGCGGCGGGCGCCGCTTCCGCGCGCCTGGCCGGCCACCGCCTGGTGCCGCTGGCCACCGCGCTGGTCCAGGAGGACGGCCGGGTGCTGCACTGGAGCGAGGAGGCCGAGGCGCTCACCGGCTGGGCGGCCGAGGAGGTGGTCGGCGCCTACGTGGCCCGCTTCCTGGTGCCCGAGGGCGCCCGCAAGCGGGTGCTCGGGCTGTTCGCGGAGATCATGTCCGGCAGCGGCTGGTCCGGCATTTACCCTGTACGCCACCGTGACGGCCGGCTGATCGAGCTGGAGTTCCACACCTACCCCATCGCCGGCCCCGGGGACCGCCCGCTGCTGCTGGCCACCGCCTCCGACGTCCGGGCGCTGCGCGAGGTGGAGTCCGATCTGGCGATCCTGGACGGCTTCTTCACCCAGTCGCCGATCGGCCTCGCCGTGTACGACACCGAACTGCGCTTCGTCCGCCTCAACAACGCCCTCGCCCGGATCAACGGCCTGCCGGTCGGCGACCACCTCGGACGGCGGATCAGTTCCGTGCTGCCCGGCCTCAACAGCGCCGAGATCGAGGCCGTGATGCGCCAGGTGCTGAGCACCGGCCGGCCCGTGGTGGACGCCCGCTCGCACGGCCGCACCCCCGGCGACCCGCGCCGCGACCGGGCCTGGTCGGCCTCCTACTTCCGGCTGGAGGACTCCACCGGCCGGGTGCTCGGCGTCAGCTCATCGATCATCGACGTCACCGAGCGCTTCCAGGCCGAGGCCCGGGCCGCCCGCGCCCAGGAGCGGCTCGCCCTGCTGGCCTCCGCCACCGCCCGGATCGGCACCACCCTCGACCTGCAGCGCACCGCCGAGGAGCTGATCGAGGCGGTCATCCCGCGGTTCGCCGACTTCGCCACCGTCGACCTGCTGGAGCCGGTGCTGCGCGGCGAGGAACCCGCCCCGATCCAGCCGGACCGCCCGGTCCACGTCCGCGCCGTCGCCGTCGGCGAGGCGTACGGCTCCGGCCTGACCACGGTCGCCGACGCGGTCGGCGTCAGCTCCGAGTACGACGCCAAGCGGATCTACACCCAGTGCCTGCGCAGCGGCCGCCCGCTGCTCAAGCCGCACGTGGACGAGGAGGTGCTGCGCGGTCTGGTGCCCTCCTCCGACCGGGTCGACCCGGGGATCGCGGCCGGCATCCACTCGTACCTGATGGTGCCGGTGGTGGCCCGCGGCATGGTGCTGGGCGGCGCCGAGTTCGTCCGCACCCGCAACCCCGAGCCGTTCGGCGCCGCCGACGTCGCGCTCGCCGAGGAACTGGTCGCCCGGGCCGCCCTCGCCATCGACAACGCCCGGCTCTACCGCCGCGAGCGGGAGACCGCCCTCACCCTCCAGCGCAGCCTGCTGCCGCAGGAGATCCACCGCACCCTCGGCCTGGAGATCGCCCACCGCTACCTGCCCTCCAGCGTGGTCAGCGAGGTCGGCGGCGACTGGTTCGACGTGGTGCCGCTGTCCTGCGGGCGGGTCGTGCTGGTGGTCGGCGACGTGATGGGCCACGGCATCCGGGCCGCCGCCACCATGGGCCAGCTGCGCACCGTCGCCCGCACCCTGGCCACCCTCGACCTGCCGCCCGAGCAGGTGCTCACCCGGCTGGACGAGACCGCCTCCGCCATCGGCGAGGGACAGTTCGCCACCTGCATCTGCGCCCTGTACGACCCGGTGGACCGCACCTGGACGGTCGCCTCGGCCGGTCACCTGCCGCCCGTCCTGGTCGACCCGGACGGCACCTCCCGCATCATCGAGCTGCCGCCCGGCCTGCCGCTCGGCGTCGGTGGCGCCGGCTTCGAGAGCGTGGAGTTCACCCTGCCCGCCGGGACGCTGTTCGCGCTCTACACCGACGGCCTGGTCGAGCGCCGCGGCCGCGACCTCGACGAGGGCATCGACCTGCTGGCCCGCACCCTCGCCGCCCGCGGCCGCACCCTGGAGGAGAACTGCGACGCGGTGCTCGCCGCCCTGGTCACCGACGGCACCGACGACGACATCGCCATGATCATGGCCCGGGTGCTGCCCGTCCCCGCCGACCGGATCGCCACCCTGCACCTGCCCGGCAGCGGCCCGCTGCCCGCCAAGGCCCGCCGGTTCACCCGGACCACCCTGGAGTCCTGGGGCCTGTCGGCGCTCACCGACTACGCCGAACTGATGGTCAGCGAACTGGTCACCAACGCCCTGCTGCACGCGGACGCCCCGCGCCGGCTGCGCCTGTTCCGCGACCGCACCCTCACCCTCGAGGTGGCCGATGCCGGCAGCCAGTCGCCCCGGCTGCGCTCCTCCGCCGAGGAGGACGAGGGCGGCCGCGGCATCCACCTGGTCAGCGAACTCGCCCACCGCTGGGGCACCCGGCCCACCAAGGAGGGCAAGGTGGTCTGGGCCGAGATCGAGATCGACTACCACGCGACGCGCGGCCGGCTCTGACCCCGGTGACCGCCGACCGGGTGCCTGTGCGTGTCCGCTCGGCCGTGCCGGGTCGCCGCGGGTGGTGGGCTGACGGATAGTCGGTCCCAGATCCCGTTTCCCGGTTCGCAGGAGGACACATGCTCGGCAAGGCCCTCGGTGCTGTGCTCGCACTGGTCGCGATGGTGGCGGGGTTCCACCCGGCACCGGCGTCGGACGATCCACCGACCACCCCGCCCTCGCCGACCGCCTCGCCCAGCGCGGACCCGACCGCCCCGACCGCTCCGAGCGACCCGTCCGCGAGCCCGTCGCCCTCGCCGTCCCCGTCGCCGTCGCCGTCGCCGTCGCCGTCGCCCTCGCCGAGCCAGTCGGCCACCGCGCCGACCGTGGTCGCCATCCTCGGCGCGTCCATCGACCCCAAGCTGCCCGGCCGCGTTCGCGTCGACCTGACCTACACCTGCTCCTCCCCGGACGGCGAGAAGTCGCTCAACACCTCGGTGGAGCAGACCGACCCGAGCGACCCCGCCACCATCGCCTTCGGCTCCACCCGGTCCGCGCCGACCCTGGTGGTCTGCGACGGCACCGTGCAGACCCAGAGCGTGGTGGTCCAGTCGAAGACCAGCAACTGGATCGACGGCGTGGACAGTGTCGTGATCACCACCGTCTCCGACCTCGGCGCCACCCCGCCCGCGGCCGCCGACGCGCAGAAGATCCAGCTGAAGGTGCCGACCGCACTGAACTGACCGTATGCGCAGGACCGACCCGGCCGCGCTGCGCCGCCGGGTCGTAGTCCCCGGCGCGTCGTACGCCGCCGTCCGGCCGCGGGCCGGTCGCCGGTCGACACTGATGGTCCGGTTCGAGGCGACGGAGGGAGTCCGCGATGCGGCGGCAGGACGGCCGGGCCACCGGATGAGCGGGACGACCCGGTCGCAGGTACAGGAGCACGGCACGGACGGATCCGCCCGCCGGTGGCGGGCGCTGGCGGTGTGTCTGGTGGCGGGCTTCATGACGCTGCTTGACGTCTCCATCGTCAACGTCGCGCTGCCGTCGGTCCGCAGCGGCCTGCGGATGTCCGAGAGCGGCGTGCAGTGGGTGCTCTCCGGTTACTCGTTGGCGTTCGGCCTGGTGCTGGTCCCGGCCGGGCGGCTCGGCGACGCGATCGGACGGCGGCCGGTCTTCCTGACCGGCCTGGCCCTGTTCACCGCCACCAGCGCGCTGGCCGGCGCGGCCCAGAGCGAGACCTGGCTGGTCGGCGCCCGGCTGCTCCAGGGCCTGGCCGGC
This sequence comes from Kitasatospora cinereorecta, assembly GCF_024172095.1. Classification (GTDB taxonomy): domain Bacteria; phylum Actinomycetota; class Actinomycetes; order Streptomycetales; family Streptomycetaceae; genus Kitasatospora; species Kitasatospora cinereorecta. The sequence continues at coordinate 142,931 of NZ_JAMZDX010000007.1, forward strand.
GGCCTGCTGGTCCCTCAGGTCTCGGGCTTCATCCAGCAGTTGTTCAGCGGCGAGGAGCGCGGCCGCGCGTTCGGCATGCTCGGGACCACCATCGGCTTCTCCACCGCCGTCGGCCCGCTGCTCGGAGGCCTGCTGATCGCCGTGTTCGGCGCCGCCGAGGGCTGGCGCTGGGTGTTCTACGTCAACCTGCCGATCGGCCTGGCCACCCTGCCCGTGGCGCACCGCCTGCTGCCGCCCCCGCCGCACCGGGACGCCGCCGACGCACCGCGCCGCGACTTCGACCCGCTCGGCGTGGTGCTGCTCGGCACCGGAACCGTCCTGCTGCTGCTCCCGCTGGTCCAGCAGCAGTGGCACGGCCCGACGAAATGGCTGCTGGCGGTGGCCGCCGTGGCGGTCCTGGCCGGCTTCGCGCTCTGGGAACGGCGGTACGGGCGCTCCCACGAGCCGCTGGTCAACCTGCAGCTGTTCGAGGCCCGCTCGTTCACCGTCGGATCGCTGGTCTCGCTGCTGTACTTCGCCGGATTCACCGCGGTGTTCTTCGTCTTCACCCTCTACCTGCAGAACGGCCAGCACTACACCGCCCTCCAGGCCGGGCTCGCCATCACGCCGTTCGCGCTGGCCTCGGCGATGGCCTCCACGGCGGGCGGCCGCCGGGTGCAGCGGTACGGGCGCAAGCTGATCGCCCTCGGCCTGACCGTGGTGGCGGTCGGCCTCGCGCTGGCGGCAGCGGCCGTCCACGTCTTCTCCGGCCCGTACGTCGGCTGGGCGACGGCGGGGCCGCTCCTGCTCGCCGGGGTGGGCAGCGGGCTGGTGGTCTCGCCCAACCAGGCGCTGACGCTCCGCGAGGTTCCCGTCGTCCGGGCGGGCAGCGCGGGCGGCGTCCTGCAGACCGCGCAGCGGATCGGCTCCGCGGCCGGCATCGCCGCCGTCGGCTCGGTCTTCTTCGCCCACCTCGCCGGCCCGAACGCCTGGGCCTCCGCCTTCCAGCTGAGCCTGGCGGTGGTGCTCGGCTTCGTCCTGCTGGCCCTGATCGCAGCCCTCAGCGACCGCTGACCGAGCGCCGGTCCTCCCGGCCGGGCGGCGGGCGGCCCTCCCGGGCGGGCCCGGTGACGGTCCGTCCGAGGGGCACGGGGGGACGAGCGTTGGAGGTTGCGCTGGTTGTCGGTGCGGCCGGTGGAGCCGTCCGTGCCGGGGATCCCGCGGTCGGGACTGCGTCATGCGGACGTCACGGTGGTCTGCCGGCGCGGCCGGCGGCCGGGTCAGGTCACCGGGGCCGGGTGGAGTCGGACGAGCCATGGGGCCAGGCGGCGGGCGCGGTCGCGGGCTGCGGCGGCGGCGTCGGGGTGTCCGCTGCGTTCGTGGGCCAGGGCCAGGGTGCAGGCGGCGTCGGCCGCGTCGAGCGGGGTGGCGGCGCGCCGGATCAGGGCCCTGGCCAGGCGTACCGCCTGTTCCGGCCGGGGCCCGAGGGCGGTGCTCAGGGCGCGGAGGTGGTCCTGGCGCCACTGCAGGCCGTAGGCGAGGCCGGGCGGGTCCTCGCCGACCGCGACCTTCGCCCGGCTCCGGGCGTCCTCCACCGGCAGCAGCCCGGCCTCAGCCGCGCGCAGCGCCGCGTCGGCGGCGAGCTGGGTCAGCCCGTGGCGACGTATTCGCGGCCGGCTCCGGCCGAGGGCGTCCTGGTAGACGTCGAGCACGTCCAGGTACTGGCCCGTCCAGTAGGTCATCAGGTCGAACCGGAGCAGGACGTCCTCGCCGTCCTCGGCCTGCCGCTCGATCTCCGCGAGCTCGCGCACCGCGGCCGCGTGGTCGCCGAGCCGCAGCCGCTTGGCCGCCATCTCGGCACGCAGCCGCAGCAGGCCGGTCGGCGAGTCGGCCTCGGCGGCCCGCGGCGGTCGGCGCAGCAGCTGCGCCCGGGACTGCCCGCGGCCGTCCGTGGTCGGGACGACGAACAGCGCGACCAGCCCGAACACCCCGCACAGCACCAGGTACCAGATCAGCGTCGACCCGTGGAGCACCGCGAGCCCGACCGCCGCGCAGAACGGGGACTCGGCGACGGACAGCAGGTTCGACGCCTGCTGGCGCCGGGCGTGGCCGGGGCGGACCGGCCAGTCGTACGTGAGGCGGAGCGCGATCGGCACCGGTCGGACCTCGAGGTAGCGCCGGGTGCCGCGGTGCCGGTGGAGCGGCGGTCCGACACCGACGACCGCGCTCAGGACCCCGACTCCCAACCCCCGCATCACCGCCGCGCCGACCAGCATCCACACCGTGCCGGCCGCGACGTACAGGGCGATGCACCCCACCACGCCGAGCATCCGCGAACCCCCCGTTCGGGCGGCCGTTCGGGCCGTGCCCGGCTGATACCCGCCCAGCCGGGCACGGGAAACGGCCCCGGGACGGCTACTCGAGCGCGAACACCTGACGCACCGCCGCCTCCAGCGCCTGCGGGTCGCCGTCGCCGCGCCAGGCGACGAAGCCGTCCGGCCGGACCAGCGAGGCGCCGTCCGCGCCGAGACCGTACGCGGCCGGCCAGGCCACCGGCGGCGCCCCGGCGGGCGGGCCACCGGCCGGCGCACCCCCGGTCGGCGGACCGCCGGCCGGGGGACGTCCGCCCGGGGCGGCGACGGGGGCCTCGGGGTGGAAGTCGGCGTCCGGCCCGTCGCCGAGGACGTGGCAGCGCAGCGGTACGCCGGTGCGGGCGGCCAGTTGCTCGGCGGCGGCCCGCCAGGCGGCAGCGGCCTCGCCCGCGGCGATCAGCAGCACCGGCTCCCGCTCGAACAGGTCGAGGGTGGAGATCCGCTCGCCGCCCCCGGCCGGACGCAGCCACAGGTGCGGGGCGCGGCTGCCGACCTCGCCGTCGGCGGTGAAGCGCTCGGGGATGACCGCGCCCTGCGGGTCGCCGCCGGCCAGCGCGCCGACCGGGTAGCGGTAACCGAGGGCGACCGCGAGGACGTTGGTCTGCCGGCCGCCGCCGGGCGTGGCGTCGAATCCGGGGTGCTTGTGCTCCACCGAACGCTCGGCGGCGCGGGCGGCGGTGTGCACGGCGACCGGCCGCCGCTCCTCCCCGTAGCTGTCGAGCAGCGCGGGCCCGGCCCAGCCGTCGAGGACGGCGGCGAGCTTCCAAGCGAGGTTGTGGGCGTCCTGGATGCCGGTGTTGGAGCCGAACGCGCCCGTGGGCGGCATCTCGTGGGCGGAGTCGCCGACCAGGAACACCCGGCCCGAGGAGTACTGGTCGGCCACCCGCTCGGCGGCGTGCCAGGGCGCCCGGCCGGTGATCTCGACCTCCAGGTCGGGGACGCCGGCGGCGGCCCGGATGTGGGCGATGCAGCGCGCGTCGGTGAAGTCCTCGACGGTCTCGCCGCGCTCCGGGTGCCACGGGGCGTGGAACACCCACTGCTCGCGGTTGTCGACCGGCAGCAGGGCGCCGGCGCCGTCCGGGTTGGTCAGGTAGCAGGCGATGAACAGCCGGTCGCCGACCACGTCGGCCAGGCGCTTGGCCCGGAAGGTGACGCTGATGTTGTGGAACAGGTCGCCGCGTCCGCTCTGGCCGACGGCGAGCCCGGTGCGTACGGGGCTGCGCGGCCCGTCGGCGGCCACCAGGTAGTCGGCCCGTACGGTGGTGGTCTGGCCGGTGGCCCGGTCCAGCAGGGTGCAGGTGACCCCGCCCGGGTCGGGCGTGAAGCCGGTCAGCTCGGTGCCGAAGCGGACGTCGCCGCGCTGCTTCGCGTGCCGCAGCAGCACCGGCTCCAGGTCGTTCTGGCTGCACAGGCACCACGAGGACGGGCTGAAGCGGGCCAGCGCCCCGCCCGGGTCGATCTCCCGGAAGAGCCACTCCTGCTCCACCCCGGCCAGGGTGTCGGCCTGGAGGATGCCGTGGTTGTCGGCCAGCACGGAGGCGGCGGCCCGGATGTCCGGCTCGACCCCGGCGACCCGGAACAGCTCCATGGTGCGCAGGTTGTTGCCCCGGCCGCGCGGGTGCCGGGAGGTCTCGGAGTGGCGCTCGACCAGCAGGTGCGGGACGCCGAGGCGGCCCAGGAACAGGGAGGCGGACAGGCCGACCAGCGAGCCGCCGGCGATGAGGACCGGGACGCGGCCGTCGATCTGTGTGTTCATCAGTTTCGCTCCATCCGTGCGGACACGGGTGTGCCCTGCCGTTGATGGATGCCCCGCCCCCGCTCGGACCCTCCGACCACAGAGGGTGCTTCGCTCGGATGGATGCGAACTCTCGCGCTGTCACCGGCGCGCCACCACGATCGTGCTGACCCAGTCCCCCTGTTCCGCACCCGACGGGAACCCCCATGACCTTGCTGTCCGAATCCACCGCCGACCGCCCCGACACCGAGAGCGCCCGGCTGCGCGTCATCCTGCTGCTGGACGTCATGGACGGCGCCCAGGAGCGCTTCCTGGACGCGTACGAGCAGCTCAGGTACCAGGTCTCGGCCGTCCCGGGCCACCTGAGCGACCAGCTCTGCCAGTCGATCGAGGACCCGTCCCGCTGGCTGATCACCAGCGAGTGGGAGAGCGCGGGCCCGTTCCTGTCCTGGGTGGACAGCCCGGAGCACCGCGAGATGGTCAAGCCGCTGCACGGCTGTGTCCGCGACACCCGTTCGCTGCGCTTCAGCGTGCTGCGCGAGACCGCCGGACGGGTCGCGGAGGACAGCTCGGTACGGCCGCTGGCGCCCGGTCAGACCCTCCCGGGGGTGCCGATGGCGCCCCGGCCCGGCCCGGACGGCGTCACCCGGCACGCCCTGACCTTCCCGGTGAAGCCCGGCAGCGAGGCGGAGGTGGCCCGGATCCTGGCCGACTACCGCCCGCCCAACGCCCAGGTGGACGCGGCCACCCGGCTGGCCCGCACCACTCTGTTCATGCACGGCAACCGGGTGGTCCGCACCGTCGAGGTGGTCGGCGACCTGGTGGCCGCGCTGCGGCACGTGGCCATGCAGCCCGAGGTCCGCGCCGTGGAGGAGGCGATCAACCCGTACCTGGAGGAGGCCCGCGACCTGGATGACCCGCTCGCCGCCCGGGACTTCTTCATGCGGGCGGCCCTGCCCGCCGTCCACCACCACGCCCGGTCGGCCGCACCGGCGGGCGAGGTCGGTCGGTATGCGGTCAACTACCCGGTACGGACCGGATGCGGTGCGGCCGTCGCCGAACTGCTGTCCCGTCAGGACGAGCAGGCCGTCGAGGACCACGCCTCACCGCTGGTGCGCTCCACCGTCTTCCAGCGCGAGGACCGGGTGGTCCGGCTGGTCGACCTGACCGTCGAGCCGGAGCGTGACCCGGCCGCCGCGCTGGGTCTGGCCGGACCGCGCGCCTCGGCCGTCCTGGCCCGGCTGGTGGAGATCGCCCCCGATCACCCGCTGCCCAGCGACGACGGGCTGCGCCACCTGCTGGAGGCCTGCCTGATGGCGCGGATCACCGACCGCCGCGCGCCCGGCCGCTGAGCCGGCGCACCACCGGACCGTCGGACCGCACGCCGCGTCGGACCCACCTCATGTCGGACCGTACGCGAGGTCCGACCGAACAGCCCGGGCAGCCGCCCGGGCACCCCGCTCACCGAGAGAGAGGCACAGATCGTGACCACGGAGCTCCCACGCGTCGTCCACGTCGACGACGCACCCCCGAACACCCGCCGCGGCGGTGACCTGCGCGCCATGCTCACCCCGACGGCGGTCGGCGCGACCAGCGGGTTCATGGGCGTGGCCATCGTCCGGCCGGGTGAGCGGATCGGCGAGCACTACCACCCGTACTCCGAGGAGTTCGTCTTCGTGGTCAGCGGTGACCTGGAGGTCGACCTGGACGGGGTGAGCCAGCCGCTGAAGCCGGACCACGGCCTGATGATCCCGATCGGGATGCGCCACCGCTTCCGCAACGTCGGCGACACCGAGGCCCGGCTGGTGTTCCACCTCGGCCCGCTGGCGCCGCGCCCCGACCTCGGGCACGTCGACACCGAGGAGACCCCGCAGTCCGGCCCGCCCGAACACCTGAAGGCGGTCTCGTGACCCGCCGGGTCGCGGTGACCGGGATCGGCGTGGTGGCCCCCGGCGGCATCGGCGTCCCGGCGTTCTGGGACCTGCTGACCTCCGGCCGGACGGCCACCCGGGGGATCACCCTGTTCGACCCGGAGGGCTTCCGCTCCCGGATCGCCGCCGAGTGCGACTTCGACCCGGCGGCGCAGGGCCTCGACCCGGAGCAGATCGCCCGCAGCGACCGCTACGTCCAGTTCGCCCTGGTGGCCGCCGCCGAGGCGGTCGCCGACAGCGGACTCGACCCGGCGGCCGAGGACCCGTGGCGGCTCGGCGTCTCGCTGGGCACCGCGGTCGGCGGCACCACCCGGCTGGAGCAGGACTACGTCCTGGTCAGCGCGTACGGCGAGGACTGGGCGGTGGACCACCGCCCGGCCGGCAAGTACCTGGAACGGGCCTTCCAGCCCAGCACGCTGGCCGCCGCGGTGGCCGAGCGGTTCGGCGCGGCCGGTCCGGTGCAGACCGTCTCCACCGGCTGCACCTCCGGTCTGGACGCGGTCGGGTACGCCGCCTGCACCATCGAGGAGGGCCGCGCCGACGTGGTGATCGCCGGTGCCTGCGACTCGCCGATCTCCCCGATCACGGTCGCCTGCTTCGACGCCATCAAGGCCACCTCGGCCCGCAACGACGACCCGGAGCACGCCTCCCGGCCGTTCGACGCCACCCGCGACGGCTTCGTGCTCGGCGAGGGCGGCGCCGTCCTGGTGCTGGAGGAACTGGAGCACGCCCGCCGCCGCGGCGCCCGGATCTACGCCGAACTCGGCGGCTTCGCCACCTTCGGCAACGCCTACCACATGACCGGCCTCACCCAGGAGGGCCGGGAGATGTCCGAGGCGATCGACCGGGCGCTGGCCCACGCGAAGATCAACGGCGAGGACGTCGACTACGTCAACGCCCACGGCTCAGGCACCAAGCAGAACGACCGGCACGAGACCGCCGCGGTCAAGCGCTCGCTCGGCGAACACGCCTACCGGACCCCGATGAGCTCCATCAAGTCCATGGTGGGCCACTCGCTCGGCGCGATCGGCGCGATCGAACTGGTCGCCTGCACCCTCGCCCTGCACCACGGCGTGGTCCCGCCCACCGCCAACTACCGTGAGCGCGACCCGGAGTGCGACCTCGACTACGTGCCGGGCGCCGCCCGCGAGCTGCCGCTGCGGCACGTGCTCTCGGTCGGCAGCGGCTTCGGCGGCTTCCAGTCGGCCGTGGTGCTCAGCCGGACGGAGGCGACGGAATGACGGGCCGCACTGCCGTACTGACCGGCATGGGCGTGGTCGCGCCCAACGGCATCGGCGCGGACGACTTCTGGAAGGCGACCCGGGAGGGCCGCTCGGTCCTCGCCCCGATCGACCGGGAGGGCTGCGACCGCTACCCGGTCCGGGTGGCCGGCCTGGTGCGCGGCTTCGACGCCGCGTCCTTCGTCGAGGAGCGCTACCTCGTCCAGACCGACCGCTTCACCCACTTCGCGATGGCCGCCGCCGGCCTGGCCCTGGACGAGGCCGGGCTCACGGTCGACGACCCGTTCGGGATCGGCGTGGTCACCGCAGCCGGCTCCGGCGGCGGCGCCTTCGGCCAGCGCGAACTGCAAGAACTGTGGAGCCGCGGGCCGCACCACGTGGGCCCGTACCAGTCGATCGCCTGGTTCTACGCGGCCTCCACCGGCCAGATCTCCATCCGCGGCGGCTTCAAGGGCCCCTGCGGAGTGGTCGCCTCCGACGAGGCGGGCGGCCTGGACGCGCTGGCGCACGCCGCCCGGGCGATCCGGCGCGGCACCGAGGCGGTGGTGGCCGGCGCGGCCGAGGCACCGATCGCGCCGTACTCGATGGTCTGCCAGCTCGGCTACCCCGGGCTGTCCACCGAGGAGCGACCCGAGCGCGCCTACCTGCCGTTCGCCCCCGACGCGCCCGGGTTCGTCCCGGCCGAGGGCGGGGCGATGTTCGTGGTGGAGTCCGAGTCGGCCGCGCGGGCCCGCGGCGCCCGGATCCGCGCCCAACTGGCCGGGCACGCCGCCACGTTCACCGGTGCCGCGCGCTGGGCGGAGTCCCGGGCCGGCCTCGCGCACGCGGTGCGCGGCGCCCTCGCCGAGGCCCGCTGCGCCCCGGACGAGATCGACGTGGTGTTCGCCGACGCGCTCGGCGTCCCCGAGGCCGACCGGGCCGAGGCCCTGGCCCTCGCGGACGCGCTCGGCGACCACAGCGCCCGCGTCCCGGTCACCGCCCCCAAGGCGGGAGTCGGCCGCGCCCACTGCGGGGCGCCGGTGCTGGACGTGGCCGCCGCCGTGCTCGCCCTGGAGAACGGCCTGGTCCCGCCCACCCCGAACGTCACCACCAGTGACCTCGGGCTCGACCTGGTCACCGGCTTCGCCCGGTCGGCCGAACTGCGCACCGCCCTGGTGCTCAGCCGGGGCCTGATGGGCTCCAACGCGGCGCTGGTGCTGCGCCGCACCCCCTGAACCACCCCGTTCAACCACCGTCCCTGGAGAACACATTGACCCCCGTACTGAGCTATGACGAACTCGCCGTGCTGATCAAGGCCCGGGCCGGCATCCAGGTCGACCCGATGGACCTGGAGCGCCCCGGCGCGAGCTTCGACGAGTTCGGCATCGACTCGCTCGGCCTGCTCGGCGTGGTCGGCGAGCTGGAGAACCGCCACGGCGTCCAGATCCCGGCCGACGCGGTCACCCACAAGACGCCGGCCGACTTCGTGGCCGCCGTCAACTCCGCGGTGAAGGCAGGTGCCTGAGATGCCCGGACACACCGACAACACCATCCTCATCAACGCGCCGGTCGACCTGGTCTGGGAGATCACCAACGACCTGGAGAGCTGGCCGCAGCTGTTCAGCGAGTACGCCTCGGTGGAGGTGCTGGCCCGCGAGGGTCAGCTCACCCGCTTCCGGCTCACCATGCACCCGGACGAGAACGGCCAGATCTGGAGCTGGGTCTCCGAGCGGGAGACCGACCGCGACGCGCTGGCCGTCCGGGCCCGCCGGGTCGAGCCCGGCCCGTTCGAGTTCATGGAGATCCGCTGGGAGTACCAGGACATGCCGCAGGGCACCGGCATGCGGTGGATCCAGGACTTCGCCATGAAGCCCACCGCGCCGATCGACGACGCCGGCATGACCGACCGGATCAACCAGAACTCCCGCGTCCAGATGGAGCTGATCCGCGCCAAGGTCGAGGCCCGGGCAGGCCGTTCGTGACCGGCGCGCACCGCACGCTGATCGTCGCCCGGATGCGGAAGCAGGACGCCGCCGACTCCATCGCCGACGTGTTCGCCGACTCCGACCGCGGCGAACTGCCCCACCTGATCGGCGTCACCGGCCGCAGCCTGTTCCAGTTCGGCGACGTCTACCTGCACCTGATCGAGTCCGAGCGGCCCGCCGGACCCGAGGTGGCCAAGTACGCCGCGCACCCCGAGTTCCGCTCCGTCAGCGAACGCCTCGCGGTGTACGTCGACGCGTACGACCCGGCGACCTGGCGCACCCCGAAGGACGCCATGGCCCGCGAGTTCTACCGCTGGGAACGCGCCGTGCGCTGAGCCGGGCACGGCCGCCGGACAAGCCGGGCCGAGGAGAGGAGAGACCCACCGTGAACCGAGACGAGCGGGACCCCGACTGGGTGCGCTGCGAAGGCTGCGCCGCCCTGGTCTACGGCAAACGCTGGGTCAGGAGCCTGCGGGTGTGCCCCGAGTGCGGCCGCCACGGCCGCCTCACCGCGCGCCAGCGCCTCGACCAGCTGCTCGACCCCGGCACCGCCGAACCGATCACCGCCGCCGCCGCGGTGCACGACCCGCTCGGCTTCGTCGACAGCCGCTCCTACCAGGAGCGGCTGGACGAGGCCCGCGCCGACACCGGCCTCGCCGAGGCGGTGCTGTGCGTCGCCGGACTGATCGAGGGCCAGCCCGCGATCCTCGCCGTGATGGACTTCCGTTTCCTCGGCGGCAGCCTCGGCTGCGGCGTCGGCGCCCTGATCACCCAGGCCGCGCACACCGCGCTGGCCCGGGGCGTCCCCCTGGTGATGGTCACCGCCTCCGGCGGCGCCCGGATGCAGGAGGGCGTGCTGTCCCTGATGCAGATGGCCAAGACCGCCCAGGCCCTCGCCGAACTCGACGAGGCCGGCATCCTCACCGTCTCGGTCATCACCGACCCGACGTACGGCGGGGTGGCCGCCTCCTTCGCCACCCTCGCCGACGTCATCATCGCCGAGCCCGGCGCCCGGATGGGCTTCGCCGGCCCCCGGGTGATCGAGCAGACCACCGGCGAACGACTCCCCGAGGGCTTCCAGACCGCCGAGTTCCTGCTGGAACACGGCATGGTCGACGACGTCGTCCCGCGGATCGGCGTCCGGCCGGTGCTCGGCCGCCTGCTCGGGCTGCGCCCGGCCGCCGCCCCGCCCCCCGAGAGCGGCAACGCGGAGGCCATCCTGCGGGCCGCCGACGAACTCACCGACCGGGACGCCTGGGAGAACGTCCGGCTCGCCCGCCACCCCGAGCGGCCCACCACCCTGGACTACATCCGCCGCCTGGTGGACGACTTCCAGGAACTGCACGGCGACCGGCTCACCGAGGACTGCCCCGCCATCGTGGCCGGCACCGGACGGCTGGCCGGCCTGCCGGTGATGCTGATCGGCCACCACAAGGGCGGCCCGGAACTCAGCGAGCGCCGCCGCCACCGCTTCGGCATGGCCGCCCCCTCCGGCTACCGCAAGGCCGCCCGGCTGATGCGGCTGGCCGCCAAACTCGGCCTGCCGCTGGTCACCCTGATCGACACCCCCGGCGCCAACCCCGGCCCCGACGCCGAGAGCGGCGGACAGGCCGCCGCCATCGCCGAGAACCTGCGGCTGATGGCCCGGCTGCCGGTGCCGATCGTCGCCGTGCTGATCGGCGAGGGCGGCAGCGGCGGGGCGCTCGCCCTGGCCGTCGCCGACCGGGTCCTGGTCAGTGCCAACGGCATCTACTCGGTGATCAGCCCGGAGGGCTGCGCGGCGATCCTGTGGAAGGACCCGCAGGCCGCTCCCACCGCCGCCGACGCGCTGCGGCTGCATGCTCGCGACCTGCTCCAGCTCGGGGTCGTCGACGGCGTCGTACCGGAGCCCCCCGAGGGCGCCCACCAGGACCACGCGGCCGCCGCCGGACTCCTGGAGGCCGCCCTGACCACCGCGCTGCACGAGCTCATCCCGTGGGACGTGGAGCAGCTGCTCGCCGAGCGCAGGAACCGGTTCCACGCCTTCGGGAACGAGGCCGTGGTGCCCGCCGAGAGGAGCGAGTGATGACTGTCGAGCTCAAGGGCGAGCCCGAACGGGACGGCAACGGCCACCGGGTGGCCCTGATCGGCACCGCGCCGCCCGCGGCCGACCTGGCCGAACTGTGCCGCAGCGTCGCCGAACTGGCCAGGGTGCGGGCCGAACCGCCCGCCCGGATCAGGCTGGAGCACCTCGGCACCGCCGTCGAGATCCAGTGGAAACCCGGCGAGGCGCCACCGGCTCCCGCGCCGGACGACCCGGACAAGGCGGCCGAACGGGCCGCCCCGCCAATCGACCGCGACGGCCCGCACCACGTCTGCGCCCCGATGCTCGGCACCTTCTACCACGCCCCCGAACCCGGCAAGCCGCCGTACGTCCAGGTCGGCGACACCGTCACCCCCGGGCAGCCGATCGGCATCCTCGAAGTGATGAAGATGATGACCCCGGTGGAGGCCGACGCGGCCGGCACCGTGGTCGAGATCCTGGTGGAGAACGCCACGCCGGTGGAGTTCCAGCAGCCCCTCATCGCCGTCGAACCCGCCTGAGGGGCCGCCGTGTTCTCCACCGTGCTGATCGCCAACCGCGGCGAGATCGCGCTGCGGGTCGCCCGGACCTGCCGCGAGATGGGCATCCGCACCGTCGCCGTCTACTCCACCGCCGACCGGGACTCGGCGGTGGTCCACTTCGCCGACGAGGCCGTGCACATCGGGCCGCCCGCCGCCCGCGCCAGCTACCTGCACATCCCGTCGGTCGTCGAGGCGGCGCTGCGCACCGGCGCCGAGGCGATCCACCCCGGGTACGGGTTCCTCTCCGAGGACCCCGACTTCGCCGAGGTCTGCGAGGCCAACGGCCTGACCTTCGTCGGCCCGCCGGCGCAGGTGATGGAGCGGCTCGGCGACAAGGCGATGGCCCGCCGGCTGATGGCCGAGGCCGGCCTGCCCGTGCTGCCCGGCTCCACCGGCGCGGTGACCGGCCCCGCCGAGGCCCGGGAGGTCGCCGAGAAGGTCGGCTACCCGGTCATCCTCAAGGCGGTGGCCGGTGGCGGCGGACGCGGCATGGCCGTGGTCCGCGACGGCGACAGGCTCGCCCACGCCTTCCAGGAGACCCGCGCCCACGCCCGCGCCGTGTTCGGCGACGACCGGCTCTACCTGGAACGGTACGTGGACGACGCCCGGCACATCGAGGTGCAGGTGCTGTGCGACCGGCACGGCAACGCCGTCCACCTGGGGGAGCGGGACTGCTCGGTGCAGCGCCGCCACCAGAAGCTGATCGAGGAGTCACCGGCGCCCAACCTGCAGTCCGGGCTGCGGGACCGGATCTGCGCCGCCGCCGTGCGCGGCGCCCTCGCGGTCGGCTACACCGGCGCCGGCACCTTCGAGTTCGTCCTCGCACCGGACGGCGCGTTCCACCTGATGGAGGTCAACTGCCGCCTCCAGGTGGAACATCCGGTCACCGAGATGGTCACCGGCATCGACCTCGTGCGCGAACAGCTGCTGGTCGCCGCCGGCCGGCACCTCGCCTTCCGGCAGGAGGACGTAGTGTTCCGCGGCGCCGCCGTGGAGGCCCGGGTCAACGCCGAGGACCCGGCGAGGGAGTTCGTGCCCACGCCCGGGCAGCTCACCGAATTCACCCCGCCGGGCGGCCAGTTCGTCCGGGTCGACACCCACGCCCGGACCGGCTGGACGGTCGGCCCCGACTACGACTCGCTGCTCGCCAAGACCATCGCCTGGGCCCCCGACCGGGAGCGCGCCATCGCCCGACTCGACCGCGCGCTGGCTGAGTTCCGGATCGACGGCCCCGGCGTGCACACCACCACCGAGTACCTGCGGCACACCCTCGCCGACCACCGCTACCGGGCCGGGCGCCACACCACCGGCCTGGTGGCGGAGATGGCCGCCGAAGCCGCCACCGTCTGACCCCCATCGGCAGGGCACCCGCCCGAGTCGACCAGTTCCACCCGAATTGCCCAGTGCCACCCCCGAGATGGCACACCCCGGTGGCAGCGCGGAGCGAACGGGCCCAGCGTGGAAGCGGCGCCCCGAGCACCAACCACCGGCACCGGGCCGGCCCTTCGGGGCAATCGAAAGGAATCGACCCTCATGCGTTCTGTACGCACCCTCGCGACCGGAGCGGCCGTCGCCGCCACCCTCCTCCTCGGCGCGCCCATGGCCTACGCCGACGGCATGCCGGACGCCGGCAGCCATCAGAAGGGCTGGGAGGACCACGCCACGGCCGACGCCAAGAGCGACTCCAAGAGTGACTCGAAGAGCGACGCGGCGGACTCCAAGAGCGACTCCCACGGCAAGCCGGACGCGAAGCCGGAAGGCTCGGACGGCAAGCACCAGAAGCCGCACGGCGGCGTCCACACCGGCGGCGGCGGCCTGGCGCTCTCCGGCGGCGGCGTCGCCTCCGGGGCGGCCCTGCTGGCCGGCGGCATCGGCGTCTCCGCGTACGCGATGCGCCGCCGCCGCAACACCGCCCGGGTCGGCCTCGCCGTCTGACCCGCGCACCCTCGGACGCCCTGCCGCCCCGCCGCACCGGCGGTGGAGCGGCAGGGCGTCCGGCCGACCGGAGCCGGTTCGTACAGGAAAGGCCACCGCACCGATGACCCAACCCACCCCGCCCGCAGGTGGCCGACTGCTGCGCTTCGGCCTCGCCGCGACCGCCCTCGGCGCCCTCGTGCTCTACAACTCGGTGGACGCCGCCCCAGCCACCACCGAGACCACCACCGCGGTCGCCGGGCCCTCCGCGAGCGCCGCCGTACCGAGCCCGGCACCCGTCCGGACCGCGAAGCGGGGCCCCGCGATGGCGCGCTCGGCGCCGACCCGGGTGAAGATCCCGCAGATCGGCGTGGACGCGCCCACCACCGAACTCACCCTCGACGCCAACGGACAGCTCAACGCCCCGCCGGCGACCGACCGCAACCTGGTCGGCTGGTACCGCGACGGCGCCAGCCCCGGCGAGCTCGGCAGCGCCGTCCTGGCCGGGCACGTGGACACCAAGACCGGCCCCGCCGTCTTCCTGCTGCTGAGCCTGCTGGTGCCCGGCAACACCGTCGAGGTGGCCCGCGCCGACGGCACCACCGCCGTCTTCCTGGTCGACTCGGTGGAGACCTTCGCCAAGAACGCCTTCCCCGACGACCGCGTCTACGCCGACACCCCCGACGCCCAGCTGCGCCTGATCACCTGCGGCGGCGTGTACGACCACAAGGCCAAGGACTACACCGCCAACGTGGTGGTCTTCGCCCACCTGAAGGCCTGACGTCCGAAGGGGCCGGGTCCGCCGAGGTGGCGGACCCGGCCCCTGCGCGCGGGCTCAGACCGTGCAGAGGAAGGCGTGCAGGTACGGGTTGACCGGCGCGACCGACTCCAGGCGCAGCCCGGACTCCTCGATCAGCCCGGTCATGCTCGCCTCGGTGTGCTTGGCACCGCCGACGTTGAGCAGCAGCAGCAGGTCCATCGCCGCCGTGAACCGCATCGAGGGGGTGTCGTCGACCAGGTTCTCCACGATCACCACCCGCGCCCCCGGACCGGCCGCCTTCCGGACGTTGGCCAGGGTGCGGCGGGTGGACTCGTCGTCCCACTCCAGGATGTTCTTGATCAGGTAGAGGTCGGCCCGGACCGGGATCGCGGTCCGGCAGTCGCCCGGCACCAGCTTCGCCCGGTCGGCGAACTCGCCGCCAGGGCGCAGCCGTTCGTCCGCCTGGGCGACCACCTTGGGCAGGTCGAGCAGGGTGCCGTGGAGCTCGGGGTGGCGCTCCAGCAGGCTGGCCAGGACCATGCCCTGGCCGCCGCCGACGTCCACCACCGAGGAGATGCCGGTGAGGTCCAGGAAGGCGGTCAGGTCGCGGGCGGACTGGCGGCTGGACTGGGTCATCGCCCGGTCGAACAGCGCCGCCGAGTCCGGGGCGTCGTTGTGCAGGTAGTCGAAGAACTCCTTGCCGAAGGTGTCCGCGAACACGCTCCGGCCGGTGCGCACCGCGTCGTCCAGGCGGCCCCAGGACTGCCAGGTCCACGGTTCGGTGCACCACAGGGCGATGTAGCGCAGGCTGCCCGGCTCGTCCTCGCGCAGCAGGCGGGAGAGCGGGGTGTGCGCGTACCGGCCGTCGCCGGTCTCGCTGAAGATCTCGTAGCAGGTGAGGGCGCGCAGCAGCCGGGCGAGCGGGCGGGGTTCGACGCCCAGGTGGGCGGCGAGCTCGGCCGGGGTGGCCGGCTCCTCGCCGAGGGCGTCGGCGACGCCGAGCCGGGCGGCGGCCCGCACCGCGCCCGCGCAGGCGGCGCCGAAGACCAGTTCGCGCAGCAGCATCGAGGGCGGGGCACCGGCGGTGTCGGAGGGGGCGGCGGTGGCGGTGGCCATGGGTACGGCCTTTCTCGGGTTCTGGCTTTCGCGGGTTCGGACTCCGGCCGAATCCGGCCGGGGAGTCCGCGGGTTCGAGCGGCCCGGCGCGCTCCGGCAGGGGTCGGCCGGCGCGCCGGGGGCGCGGGGGTCAGCAGTGCCCGGCGGGCTGCGAGACGCGGCAGGTGTTCGCGCTGAACACGTTGCCGGCGCCGGTGTCGCGGTCGGCGAGATCGGCCGGGCCGTTGTTCCACAGCAGGTTCCCGGTGACCGTGGCCCGGGCGTTGGGCGCGCCGACCAGGCTCCGGTACAGCACGATCCCGCCGGACATCGGCGAGGAACCGGAGTTGTCGCCGACCGTGTTGCCGACCACCCGGGTGTCCTCGGTGCCGGTCAGCAGGATGCCGGTGCCCTGGATGAAGTCCAGCCGCGGATTGGGCGCGCAGTAGCGGTTGTTGCCGGTCACCACGTTCGCCCGGACCTCCAGTGCGCCGGCCCGCGGCACCCCCTCGTCGCCGACCACGAACACACCGCCGCAGTTGTCGCTGATCCGGTTGCCCTCCACGGTCATGTCCCGGGTGCGGCGCAGCACCACGCCGATCCGGTTGCCGGTGAGGCGGTTGCCGGCGATCTCGGTGCCGAGGGTGTCGATCGCGCCGCCCTCCTGGTCCACCGAGTTGGCGACGAAGATGCCGGCCTGCCCGTTGTCCCGGGACTCGTTGCCCACCAGCACGGCGCGGGTGGACCGCTCCTGGCTGATGCCCTGCTGCCCGTTGTGGTGCGAGAGGACGCCTCGGACGGTGAGCGCGTCGGTGCCGGAGGCGTTCAGGCCGTTCTTTGTGAACCCGGTGAGCGTCAGCGACTCGACGCTCACCCCCCGGACGGGCCCGGAGACATCGCCGACGACGCACAGGCCGTGGCCCGCCCGGGCGCACGCCGAGGTGTCGGCCGGATCCGGTGTCAGGACGGTCGCGGCGCCCTGGCCGCGCAGGATCAGCCGGTCGGTGGAGACGGTGACGCTGCCGGGATAGGTGCCGGCCGCCAGCTCCACCACCTCACCGGGCGCGGCCGCGTCCACCGCGGCCTGGACGGACTCGCCCGGGTGCACCAGGTGCACGCTCGGGGCGGTGGGGGCGGCGGCGGTCGCGGGCGCGGCCGTCACGGTCAGCAGGAGGGCGGCGGCCGCAGTCGCGGCCGCACCGAGTCGAGCAGTCATGGTTCGGGTGACCCGCTTCGCGTCGAGTGGCGTGGGAACGGCGGCCCGTGAATGGGCCGCCCGTTCGACGCTAGGTACGGCTCCGGGTGCGCTGCCACTTCTGTACAGCCGCAAGGGCGTTCCCCGGACGGACGCCGTACACCCGATCGGAGTCCGCCACGGCCCGGCGACGGGCCTGCGCGGCCGATCGGCGCGACCATGGACCCATGGACACCAACACTGGACGGGTCATCGACGAGCAGACCGAACTCGCCCGCCTCCTGGAGGCCGGCGCCGAGACCGAAGCCGAATCGGAACCGTCGGAGACCGACGGCTGCACCGACCTCCACGGCGACTACGAGGACATCATCCTCCGCTCGGTCAACTGACCCGCCGCACCCCGTCCGAGACCCCCTCCCGCCGATCCGGGTGATCACCCTAGGATTCCGAGTCGTACGGGGTGGACACGGGGGAGGCACAGGGTGTCGGGGTACGCGTCGGGGTATGCGGGGGCGAACGAGGCCGAGGACCGGGTGTGGCGGGCCTTCGCGAGCGGCAGCCGGGTCGACCTGCGGGCCGGCGCCGACGAGGACGTCCGCGCCGGCGGCAGCTGGGGCGAGGAACGGACCGTACGGGCCGAGGTGCTGAAGGCCCTGCTGGTCGGCGGGCAGCCCGGCGCGCTGCGGCTGGCCGGCGCCCGGATCACCGGCGCGCTCGACCTCGGCGACACCACCGTGCCGCACGCCCTCACGCTGGACGGCTGCCACCTCGACCAACCGGTGGTGCTGCGCGGCGCCTCGCTGCGCTCCACCGAGCTGCTCCGCTGCCGGATACCCGGCCTGGACGGCTGGCTGGTGCGGGTCGACGGCAACCTCTTCCTCGAGGGTTCGGTGATCGAGGGGCGGCTCACCCTCACCCGCGCGCACGTCACCGGGGAGCTGCGGCTCAGCGGCGCCGAGCTGACCGCACGCGAACTCCTCGGTGAGGGCGCCGGCCCCGACGGCCCCACGCCCGACCCGGACGGCGCCGCGTGGGCGCTGTGGGCCGGCGGCATGGTGCTCGACGGCGGCTGCTTCGCCCGCCACGGCTTCACCGCGCGCGGCGGACTGCGCCTGGTCGGCGCCCAGTTCAACGGCGGCCTGTTCATGGAGGGAGCCACCGTCGTGAACCCGCGCGGCGACGCGCTGAGCGGCGACGACCTCACCGCCTCCACCGTGGTGCTCAGCGACGGCTTCACCGCCCGCGGCGCGATCCGGCTGCCCGGCGCCACCGTCCGCAGCCGGTTCACGCTCGACGGCGCCGTGCTCGACGGCGCACTGGACGCCCCCCGGCTGCGCGCCGGCGACCTCCGGCTCACTGTCGCCGCCGTCCCCACCGGCCCGGTCGACCTCCAGGAGGCGCAGGTCGGCGTCCTGCACGACAACGCCCGCAGCTGGCCCGCCGACACCCGGCTCGACGGCTTCGTCTACACCTCCATCGAGCAGCCCGCCACGGACGCCGCCGCGGTCGACCGGCGGCTCGCCTGGCTGGAGGCCCTGCCCGGGTACGCGCCGCAGCCGTACGAGCAACTCGCCGCCTGGTACCGGAGGATCGGGCACGACGACGACGCCCGGCGGGTGCTGCTCGCCAAGCAGCGCCGGCGCCGGCGCACCCTGCACCCGCTGGGGCGGCTGTGGGGCCGGCTGATGGACGTCACCGTCGGCTACGGCTACCGGCCCTGGCAGGCCGGGCTGTGGCTGCTGGTGCTCACCGCACTCGGCACCGTCCTCTTCCGCCACGGTACGGCCACGCCCGTCCAGGCCGGGCAGGGCGCGCCGTTCAACCCGCTGATCTACACGCTCGACCTGCTGATCCCGATCGGCGGACTCGGACAGCGCGCCGCCTGGTACTGGACCGACTACCACCAGTGGGTCGGCTACGGGCTGATCGCGGCCGGCTGGGTGCTGACCACCGCCGTGCTGGCCGGGGTCACCCGCTCGCTCAACCGCGGCTGATCAGCCGACGGGCTGCTGCTCCCGGTCGGCCCGGTGGTCCGGTACGGGGACGGCCGCGCCTCGGCGGCCGCGCAGCAGGTACCAGGAGAGCGCGGCGGAGGCCAGCAGCAGCCCGGCGGCCAGCCAGGCCGCGGTGTTCATCCCGTGGACGAACGCGCCCCGGGCGCCGGCCAGCAACTGCTCGCCGAGCGGACCGGGCAGCGTCCCGGCCACCTCGACCGCGCCGCCGATCGACTGGCGGGCCTGCTCGGCGGCGGCCGCACCGGTCCCGGCCGGGAGCGTCACCGCACCCGAGTACAGGGCGGTGACCACCGAGCCGACCAGGGCGATGCCGAGCGCGGTGCCCAGCTCGTACGCCGTCTCCGAGACGGCCGACGCCGCACCCGACTTGGCGGCCGGGGACGCGCCCAGCACCAGGTCGGAGGCGAGCGTGTACACCACGCCCTCGGCGGTGCCGACCGCCAGGAACGCCACACCCAGCAGCAGGTAGCCGCTGTCCTCCCGGACGAAGCCCAGCAGCCCGATGCCGACACCCATGGCGAGCAGACCCGCCGTCAGGGTGGCCCGGGCACCCGAGCGGCGGACCACCCGGGCGGTGAGCAGACCGCCCACCACGGCGCCCACGAAGGCGGGCATCTCCGCGACACCGGCCGCCAGCGGCGCGTACCCGCGGACCAGCTGCAGGTACTGCGACATGAAGAACACCACGCCGGACAGGCCGATCAGGGCGGTCAGCGATGCCACCACCGCGGCGGTGAACCGCCGGTCGGCGAACAGCCGGACGTCCAGCAGCGGGGTCTCCAACCGCAGCTGGCGGCGGACGAACGCGACCAGCGCGGCCGACCCCAGCACCAGCGCGACCGGGACCGTCCAGGAGTGCAGGCCCTCGGCGGCCAGCTCCTTGATCGCGTAGACCACGCCGATGACACCCGCCATCGACAGGAACACGCTCAGCACGTCCCAGCGGCCCGGGCGCGGGTCGCGGGACTCCGGCAGCAGCCAGGCGCCGAGCACCAGCAGCAGGACCAGCACCGGCAGGTTGAGCAGGAAGACCGAACCCCACCAGAAGTGCTCCAGCAGCAGGCCGCCGACCAGCGGGCCGAGCGCCGCGCCGGCCGTCGCACCGGCACCCCAGATGCCGATCGCGGTCGCCCGCTCACGGGCGTCCGGGAAGAGCGTACGGATGAGGGAGAGGGTGGCCGGCATGATCGTCGCGCCGGCCACGCCGAGCAGCGCCCGGGCGAGGATCAGCCAGCCCGGACCGGGCGCGTACGCCGCGAGGAGGGAGGCGACGCCGAACGCCGCCGAACCGACCAGCAGCACCCGCTTGCGGCCGACCCGGTCGCTGAGGGCGCCCATCGAGACCAGCAGGCCGGCCAGGACGAAGGAGTAGCTGTCGCCGATCCACAGCAGCTGGGTGCCGCTGGGACGGAGGGTCTCACTGATGGAGGGAAGGGCCAGGGACAGCACCGTCGCGTCGACCGCGACCAGGGTGACGGCCAGGACGAGCACGCCGAGGCCGACCCAGCGGCGGTCGGTTGCTCCGTGGGTGCTTGCTGGGTGAGTGGTTGCTCCGCGGTCGGTCGAGCCGGGGGCAGGGGTCTTGCTCATGGGGTATCGGGTCTCCGTAGGGCGCCGCCGAGGAAGAGCTCGGCGAGCGAGAAGGCACCGTCGCGCGGGGCCAGGCGGCCGTCCTGGACGGCCCAGCCGATGCCGGCCACCAGGTCGAAGAACGCCTCGCTGAGCCAGCCGGCCGACAGTTCGATCCGGAACACGCCCTGCTGCTGCCCGCGCAGGAACAGCGCGCGGACGCGGGCGTCCTGGACCTCCCAGAGGTCGTTGATCCCGGGGTCGTCGTAGAGCTGGTTCTCACCGGCCAGGAAGGCGCACAGCGCCGCGTCCGGTACGACCGCGTCCACCAGGCGGCGCAGGGCGGCCTGGGCGTCGCCCTCCTCGATCCGTGCCGTGTCCAGCGCGGCGGCGAAGCGGCGCAGGCCCAGCGTGCCCACCTCGCGGATCAGCGCCTCGCGGCCCGGGAAGATCCGGTGCAGCGTGGCCCGGCTGATGCCGGCGGCGCGGGCGATCTCGTCGAGATGCGCCGTCGGACGGCGGGAGAGCACGCCCACGGCGGCCTCGAGCACGGAGTCGCGGTCGGTTGCCATGAGCCGAGTGTAGAGCAGATGAGACGTTGATGTCTCATTCTATTGATCGGGATCTCAGGGGGCGGGCGGAGGGTCGGGGGAACGCGCGGAGGCCGGGGACCGCGGGTGGCGGTCTCCGGCCTCGGGTGTGCGCGGGGGGAAGGGGGTGGCGCGGGGGTCAGCTCTGGTTGTAGAAGCCGGACTCGTCGAGCGGGCGGTCGATGACCGTGACCTCGACGTCGGCGGGGGTCAGCAGGAACACCCGGCGGGCGATCCGCTCGATGCCGCCGCGAGTGCCGAAGATCAGGCCGGACGCGAAGTCGACCATGCGCTTGGCCTCGGCCTCCTCCATCTCGGTGAGGTCCATGACCACCGGGACGGCGGAGCGGATGTGCTCGCCGACCGTCCGGGCCGCCTCGAAGCCGGTCGGCCGCAGCGAGACGATCTTCGCCGGCGCGGCCGGGAGGGCGGTGGGGATGGTCTCCTCACTGTCCCACTGATCCTCGTACACGGCGGCCGCGTAGTTCCCGGAGGGCATCAGCCACCCGTTGTGGTGCTCGTCGCGAAGTGCTCCCATGCCGCGCCTCCCTGTCTCGTCCCGTACGCGTCCCCCGGATGTGCGCATCGTTTTGACACGTCATCCACTTGTTGGAACTGTCCGAGTATCGCACTGATCATCGCTCTGGTGCCCGCTCGCGACCGCCGGACGGGTTGTGGCGTGCGGGAAATCCTGGATTGTCCGGATATTCGGTGGGACGTCTCAGGTCTTCCGACGGTTGCGCGCGTAGACCATATCGGTGTCGATCAGGGAGTAGTTGACTGGCCGTCAACAATCATGTAACGGCTTCACTCCCCGGTGGCACCGTCGATGCGCTCCCGCAGCAGATCGGCGTGTCCGTTGTGCCGCGCGTACTCCTCGATCATGTGGACCAGGATCCAGCGCAGGGTGACGTCCTGGCCGCGGCGCTGCTTCTTGCCGACCACGTCCAGCGACACGCCGGCGGCGGCCGCGCGGGCCAGCTCCACCTGCTCGCGCCAGACGGCGAAGTCCGCCGCCGGGTCGGCGGAGTCGACGCCGTTGAAGTCGCCGTCCTCGTCCTCTTCGGTCCAGTAGAGCCCCTGGGGGCCGAGGTCCTGCCCGTCCAGGACCGACAGGAACCAATGCTGCTCGACCTCGGCCATGTGGCGGACCAGGCCGAGCAGCGACAGTGTCGACGGCGGGGTCGAGCGCTCGCGCAGCTGCTCGTCGGACAGGCCCTCGCACTTCAGGGCCAGGGTGGCGCGGTGGTAGTCCAGCCAGGCGGTCAGCATGGTGGTCTCGTCGGCGGCGTACGGCGGATCGAGGCGCGGGGAGGTGGTGTCGGAAGTCATGGCGGCCATGATGGTGTGCGGCCCGGGACGGTGCCAGTGTTTTTGCCGCGGTGCCTATGCTGGCTGCCGCCGAGGCGGTCGGTCCGTCAGGCCGGAGGGGGAGAGATGCGCAAGGCACTGGTCGGGGTGAACCTGGCGGTCCGTCTGCTGTTGGAGCTGGTGGCACTGGTCGCCCTCGCGGTCGGCGGCTGGCACCTGCCGGGGCCGTGGCCCGTACGGCTGCTCGCCGCGGTGGCGCTGCCGGGCGTGGCCGCCGTGCTCTGGGGACGGTATGCGGCGCCCCGGCGCAGCAGACCCGAGGCGGTCACCGCGTGGTACCTGAGCCAGCTGGTGGTGTGGGGCGGGGCGGTCGCCGCGCTCGCGCTGAGCGGGTACCCGCTGTGGGCGTGGGTGGTCGGCGTCGCGATGGGGGCCAACACGGTGATGCTGTGGGCGCTGGGGGAGTGGAGCCCGTCGATCAGGCGGTAGGGACGGCCACCGGTGCTGCCTCGGCGGGTGCGGCGTTCGTCTTCGAGCGGACCCGGACCCGCCAGAGCGAGACCGCGCTGAACACGCACATCGCCAGGATCACGCCCGTCGAGATCAGGAACGCGGGCGACCCCGGCGTGCCCGCGCTCGCCCCCGCGACCACGTACGCCGTCGTGGTCGGGACCACGCCGAGCACCGTCGCCGCCAGGTACGGCCAGAACCGGACCCCCGAGAACGCGCAGGCGAAGTTGCCCGCCTGGAACGGCGCACCCGGGAACAGCCGCAGCAGCAGCACGCTGCGGAACCCCTGCTCGGTCAGCCGGCGGTCGATCGCCGACAGGACCTTCGCCCGCAGCAGCGGGCGCAGTGCGTCCCGGCCCAGCGCCCGGCCCAGCGCGAACGCGCCGATCGCGCCCAACGCCGACCCCGCCACCGCCAGCGGCACCCCCCACACCGCGCCGAACAGCAGACCCATGGCGGCGTTCAGCGCCGGACGGGGCAGGAAGGCGATCGTGCCGAAGGCGTACGCGGCCAGTGCGACGGGCATCCGGTACGGCCCCGACGCGGCGGCCAGCACCTGCGCCGGATCCCACAGCAGCAGCGAGCCGGCCGCGGCGGCGAGCACCACCAGCAGCAGGGCGAGGCGCAGCCAGGGAGAACGGAGGAGTGCGGGCACCCGGTGAGCCTAGCCGCTGCGCTCGCCGGCCCCGCGGGCGGGCGGAGGAGGCTGCGTGGTCGCGTTCGGGTGCGCCGGATGCGGTGATGCTGCCTGCCCTGAGGGAGAGCGGCAGCTACGCCCGGGACACGGAGGCGGGCGGCGCGGTGGTCGTCGCCCCGGGGGACTCGCTGGGCACCGCGCCGATGGTGGAGCGGCGGGGCGGCTACTGCCTCGGGCTGGACGGGGGGAATCCGTTCACGTCGCCGCGTTGAGGGGCGTGTCGGTGGGCCGGGTGAGGGCCTCGGTGCGGAGGTGTTTGAGGAGGGTGATGTCGGCGGTGTGGCGGGCGCCCTCGATGCGGTCGGGGAGGTGGCGGCCGTCGGGCGTCTCGATGACGAGCGGGACGCCGGCGGTGGCCGGGTGGGCGAGGAGTTCGCGGAAGGGGTCGGCGCCGATGTGGCCTGCGCCGATGTTCTCGTGGCGGTCCTTGCGGGCGCCCGCGACGTCCTTGGAGTCGTTGGCGTGGATGAGGTGGAGGCGGTCCGGGCCGACCGCCTCGGTGAGGGCGTCCAGCATCGCGGTCACGCCGCCCGGGGCGGCGAGGTCGTGGCCGGCGGCGAAGGCGTGGCAGGTGTCCAGGCACACGCCGAGCAGCGGATGGTGGTCGAGGGCGTCGGCGTACGCGGCGAGGTCCTCCATCCGGGAACAGAGCGAACTGCCCTGGCCCGCCGTCGGCTCCAGCAGCAGCCGCGGCGCGTCCGGGCCGAGGGCGTCGAGTTCGTCGAGCAGTGGCAGGACGTCCGCGCGGACCTGGGCGAGGGCGTCGGCGCGGGAGCCGCAGAGCGCCGCGCCGGTGTGGACCACGGCGCCGCGCGCGCCGATCGCGTGGGCGCGGTGCAGGGAGTGGCGCAGCGACTCCGCCGAGCGTTCGCGGGTGGCGGGCGAATCGGAGCCGAAATTGATCAGGTAGGGCGCGTGGACGAAGGACGGTATGCCCTGCTCGGCGCAGGCGGCGCGGAACGCCTCGTCGTGGGCCGGACTGCCGGCCGGAGTCGCCCAGCCGCGGGGATTCGCCACGAAGACCTGGACCGTCTCCGCGCCCACCTTCGTCGCGTACGCCAGTCCGGTGCCGGCCAGGCCGCGGCCGGCCACCGGGACGTGCGCGCCGATCGGATTGCGCTGGCGGGGGAGGAGCGGAGTCGTGGTCGAGGTGGTCACGGCGGTGAGCATCGCACGGCGGGGCCGGTCCGGGGCAATTCGGTGCACGGTGCGGGCGAGGGCGGTGGATAGGGTCGCGCCGGGTGAGGTGAGCGGAGGAGGCGCGGCGGATGAGTGGCGAGCTGGGACGCGAGCAGCGGGCGCACTGGGAGCGGACGTACACCGCGTATCCCGGGATGTACGGCGAGCAGCCGTCGGAGGCGGCGGTGCGGGCGGCGGCCGTCTTCGCGGCGGGCGGAGAGGTCCTGGAACTCGGCGCCGGGCACGGGCGGGACGCCCTGTACTTCGCGCGCTCCGGGTTCGCGGTGCGGGCCACCGACTTCAGTCCGGTCGGCCTCGCGCAGCTCGCCGAACGGGCGGCTGCGGAGGGGCTGCCGGTGACCACCGCCGTCCAGGACGTACGGGAGCCGCTGGAGGTGGCGGACCGCTCGGTGGACGGGGTGTTCGCCCACATGCTGCTGTGCATGGCGCTCTCGACGGGGGAGATCGAGGCGCTGGTGGGAGAGGTGCGGCGGGTGCTGCGGCCGGGCGGGACCTTCGTGTACACCGTGCGGCACACGGGGGACGCGCACTACGGCGCCGGGGTCGCGCACGGGGACGACATCTACGAGCACGGGGGATTCGCCGTGCACTTCTTCTCTCGGGAGCTGGTGGGTCGGCTCGCGGGGGAGGGGTGGGAGTTGGTGGGGGTGGAGGGGCTGGAGGAGGGGGAGTTGCCACGGCGGTTGTGGTGGGTGGTGCAGCGGCGGGTGGGGTGAGGGGTGGGGGGTGGTTGGTGGGGGCTCGGGGAACTGCGAGGCCCGCTCCGGGAGTGGTGAGCGTGCTCGATTGTGGCCGACCCCGGGTGTGGGTGGCGGCCCGAGCGCCGCTCCCGGGGTTGACCGCTCCCGTACCTGAGCCGCTCCCGGGGTCGGCGTCGCGGTTCCCCGAGCCCCTGGTGGCCAATGTCGGCTCGCAGTTCAACGGGTGCGTTCGAGGGTGGGGGTGGTGGCGGGGGCCGTGGTGCGGTGGCGGAGGGCGATCGCGCTCGGGACGAGGGCGGCGGTGAGGGCGGTGACCAGGGCGAAGGAGACGGTGAGGGAGCTGGCCTGGGCGATGCCGCCGATGACCGCGGGGGCGATCAGTCCGGAGGTGTAGGTGATGGTGGCGACGCCGGCGATCGACTGGCTGGGGTTGGTGCCGGCGCGGCCGGCGGCGGCGAAGGCGAGCGGGACGACGGTGGCGATGCCGATGCCGATGAGGGCGAAGCCGGGGATGGCGAGGTACGGGGTGTCGGCGGCGATCACCAGCAGGCCGCCGGCGGTGGCGACGGCGCCGCCGATGCGGACGGTGCGGACCGGGCCGAGGCGGCGGACCACCAGGTCGCCGCAGAGCCGGGCGGCGGCCATGGTGGCCGCGAAGGCGGTGTAGCAGGCGGCGGCGGTGGAGGCGGAGGAGCCGGTGATGTCGCGCAGGTAGACGCCGCTCCAGTCCATCGAGGCGCCCTCGGCGAAGACGGCGCAGAAGCCGACCAGGCCGATCACCAGCGCGGCGCGCGGCGGCAGGGCGAAGCGCGGCGGGGCCTGTTCGCCGGCGACCGGGCGGACGTCGAGCAGGCCGCGGCAGACCGGCTGGGCGAGGGCGGTGAGGACCAGCGCGGCGACGCCGAAGTGGACCCGGGCATCGACGCCGGCGTGCGCGGCGAGCACGCCGAAGGCGGAGGCGACCAGGCCGCCGACGCTCCACATGCCGTGCAGGCCGGACATGATCGAGGTGCCGAGGCGCTCCTCGACCTCGACGCCCTGGGCGTTCATCGCGACGTCGGCCATGCCGGCCGTCGCGCCGTAGCCGAACAGGGCGAGGCCGAGCACCGCGAGGTTCGGGGCGAGGGCGGGCAGCGCCAGGGAGAGACACCAGAGGGTGAGCAGGCCCTGGACGGCGGCGCGGGCGCCGTACCGGTGGACGATCCGGCCAGCCAGCGGCATGGCCAGGGAGGCGCCGACGGCGGGACAGACCAGGGCGAGGCCGAGCTGACCCGGGCTCAGCGACAGGTGGTCCTGGAGCCACGGGATGCGGGTGGCGAAGGTGCCGGTGACCGCGCCGTGCACGGCGAAGACCAGGGCGACGCTCACCCTGGCGCGCCGGACGTCCTTCATCTGCTCGCCCATGGCGGGCTCCCCCTCTGCTGCGGTGGTGGTCGGGTGCGGGTGGGATGTGTCGATAAACTATCAGGAAGGGATCCTGATAGAAACCTCTGGAAGGATGCGGCCATGACGACCGCGCGTACGGCCACGCCGAGCACCGCCCGCGCCATCAACGACCGGCTGGCCCTCGACCTGCTCCTTGAGCAGGGGCCGCTGACCGCGTCCGAGCTGCGCACCCTGACCGGACTCTCCCGTCCCACCGTCGCCGACCTGCTGGACCGGCTCCAGCGCGGCGGGCTGGTCGCCGTCGCCGGGGAGAGCGCGGACGTCCGCCGCGGCCCCAACGCACGGGTGTACGCGCTGGTCGCCGACCGCGCCCACTTGGCCGGGATCGACATCCGCGCCACCGGCGTCTCGCTGGTCGTCGCCGACCTGACCGGACGCACCCTCGCCACCGCCGAGATACCGGCCGGCCCCGGGGACGCGGACGACCTCGCCGCCCGGACCGTCGAGACCCTGCTGGCCGCCGCCGAGCGGGCCGGCGCCGGACACCTGCACACCGTCGCCGTCGGCGCCCCCGGACTGGTCGACCCCGCGAGCGGGGAGCTCAACAACTCCGGCAAGCTGCCGCGCTGGCACACCGACCTGCTGGAGGCGCTGCGGGCCCGGCCGGGGACCGAGGTGATCCTGGAGAACGAGGTCAACCTGGCCGGCATCGCCGAGCACCGGGTGGGCGCCGCCCGCGACCGCGCCGACTTCGCGCTGCTCTGGCTCGGCCACGGCATCGGCGCCTCGGTGGTGCTCGGCGGCCGGCTGCGCCGCGGCGCCTCCGGCGGCACCGGCGAGATCGGCTTCCTGCCGGTGCCCGGCACGGTCGGCCTGCCGAGCGCCACCGGCTGCGAGGGCGGCTTCCACTCGGTGGTCGCCAGCGCCGCGATCTGCGCGCTGGCACGGCGGTACGGGCTGGCGGTGCCGGGCGGCGGGCCGCTGGAGGCGGCGGTGGAGCTGGTGGGGCAGGCGGTCCGGGGCGGCGCGGACGGTGCGGCGGACGGCTTTCTGGAGGAGCTGGCCGGGCGGATCGCGCTCGGCGTCTCGGCGATCTGCGTGGTGCTGGACCCGGGCTGCGTGGTGCTCGGCGGCGAGGTCGGGCAGGCCGGCGGCGCGGAGCTGGCGTCCCGGGTGGAACGGCGCCTGGCCGGGCTCAACCCGCTGCGGACCGAGGTGCGGGCCGGCACGGCTGGGGGCGGCGCGGTCCTGGCGGGCGCGGTGCTGACGGCGGGGGACGCGGTGCGCCGGGAGCTGTTCGGCGGGGTGTGAGCGGCGGTCCTGCGGCGTCGACCGGAGACGACGGGGTGTCAGGCCGACGGGTGGCGGCGGGTGCTTCGACCGCTCCGGGCCCGGTAGGGCAGGATGGCGGCGACAGCAGGGATTCCCCTTCCGGGATCCGCCACCGCGAACCGCCAGGAGCAGCGCCCATGGCCGCCCACCCCGACCGGCCGGTCCACCCGTACCGCATCGGCGAGGCCGCCGCGATGCTCGGCGTCAGCGCGGACACCATGCGCCGCTGGGTCGACGCCGGCCGGCTCGCCGCCGAGCGCGACGAGCACGGCCACCGGATCATCGCCGGCGCCGAACTGGCGGCGTTCGCCCGGGAACTGGCCCGTCCGGAGAACGCCGCGGCGGAGGGGCGCTCGTCGGCGCGCAACCGCTTCCCGGGGATCGTGACCGACGTGGTGCTCGGCGACGTGGCGGCCCAGGTGGAGATCCAGGCGGGGCCGTTCCGGGTGGTGTCGCTGATCAGCCGGGACTCGGCGGAGGAGCTGGGGCTGGTCCCGGGCGCGCCCGCCACGGCCGTGATCAAGTCGACCAATGTCGTCGTCGAACGACGCTGAACCGGGGGAGACCGACCGCACCATGACCACCGTCCTCGCCGTCGCCCACCGCGGCGACCCGTACCGCCACCGCGAGAACACCCTGCCCTCGATCGCCGCCGCGCTGGCGGCCGGGGCGGACGCGGTGGAGGTGGACGTCCGGCTCACCCGGGACGGGGTGCCGGTGCTGCTGCACGACCCCACCCTGAAGCGGCTGTGGGAGGACCCCCGGCCGGTCGACCGGCTCACCGCCGCGGAGCTCGCCGAGGTGGGCCGCCCCGGCCTGCGGGTGCCCACGCTGGCGGAGGCGCTGAAGAGCGTCGCCGAGGTGCCCGCGGCGCGGCTGCTGATCGACCTGGACGATCCCGCGCCGGTCGCCGCGACCTTGGCCGCCGTCACCGACCTGGGCGCCCGTGAGCAGGTGGCGTTCTGCGGGCCGGTCGCCGCGATGGCCGCCGTCCGGGAGCTGGCGCCGGACGCCGAGATCTTGCTGACCTGGAAGCAGCCGCGGCTGCCCGGCCGTCCCCTGCTGGACGAGGTGCGCCCGCGCTACCTCAACCCGCCGTTCGGGATGGTCGACGCGCGCCTGGTCGACGCCGCGCACGACGCCGGCCTGTCCGTCGCCACCTGGACCGTCGACCTGCGGCGCACCATGCGGCGGATGCTCGACGCCGGGGTCGACTCGCTGACCAGCAACCGGATCGCGCTGCTGCGCTCGACCATCGACCGGACCGCGGCGGGGCGGCCGGTGTGACCGAGGTCCTCGGTCCGCGGGCGCTCGGCCGGGCCCTGCTGGCACGTCAGCACCTGATCGAGCGGTCCGCGCTGTCGCCCGCGGCGATGGTCGAGCACCTGATCGGCCTGCAGGCGCAGGCGGTGCCCGATCCGCCGTACCTCGGGCTGCTGGCGCGGATCGAGGGCTTCCGGGCGCAGGCGCTGACCGGGCTGCTGGAGACGCGGGCCGTGGTCCGGGTCGCCCTGCAGCGCGGCACCATCCACCTGGTGACCGCCGAGGACTGCCGGGAGCTGCGGCCGCTGCTGCAACCGGTGCTGGACCGCGGCTACCGCGCCAACTGGGGCAAGCTGCTGCCCGGGATCGACCGCGCCGCGGTGGCGGCCCGGGCCCGGGAACTGGTCGAGGCCGAACCGCTCACCTTCCAGCGCCTCGGCGAGCTGCTGGCCGAGGACTTCCCGGGCCGGGACGCGGCCGCGCTGGCGCAGACCGCGCGGTGCGACCTCACCCTCGTCCAGGTGCCGCCGCGCGGGCTCTGGGGGCGCAGCGGGCCGGCCGCGCACACCACCGCCGAGCACTGGCTGGGCACCGCGGCCGACCGGGAGGGGGACGGGCCCGGGCCGGAGCGGCTGGTGCTGCGCTACCTGGCCGCGTTCGGGCCGGCCACCGCGGCGGACGCGCAGAAGTGGTCCGGGCTGACCGGACTCGGGCCGGTGCTGAAGCGCCTCGCGCCCGAGTTGGCGGTCTTCCGCGACGAGCAAGGCCGGGTGCTGTACGACCTGCCGCAGGCGCCGCGGCCCGACCCGGAGCTGCCGGTGCCCGTGCGACTGGTCGCGCCGTTCGACAACCTGGTCCTCGCGCACGCCGACCGCAGCCGGGTGCTGCCGGAGGAGTACCGGCCGCGGGTGATGACGCAGAACGGCCTGGTGGCCGGCACCCTGCTGCGGGACGGACTGGTGGCGGGCCTGTGGCGGCTGGAGGCGGACGCGGTCCGGATCGAGCCGTTCGCCCCGCTGAGCGCGGCGGAGACCGGGCAGGCGGAGGCGGAGGGCGCCCGGGTGCTGGAGTTCGCCGGGCGGCCCGCGCGGGTGGTGATCGCACCGGCCGGATGACCACGCCGAACGGCGGGTGGAACCGGATGATTCATCACCTCGTGTGCTGATATGGACGCGGGGTGGTGGCTCGACGGTGCGTCCGGAGGTGCGATGGCGGCAGAGCCGAGCGGCGACGAACGGCCCAGGCTGCCGCCCGGCGTCCACACCGCCGCGCTCTGGTCCGGCGCGGTCATCCTGTTCATCGCGGTCGCCGCGTTCGTCGTCTACGCGCTCGTCGCGCTGCGCGCCGCCACCGTCCCACTGATCATCGCGCTGCTCGGCACCTCACTGCTCTACCCGGTCATGCCCTGGCTGGTCCGCCGCGGCCTCGGCCGCGGGGCGGCCGCCGGACTCACCTGCGCCGTGCTCGTGCTCGGCGTCAGCGGGGTGCTCGCCCTGCTGGTCAACTCCCTGGTGCACAGCGCCCCGCAGATCGCCTCCGCGCTCACCGAGGCCGGCAACCGGATCGCCGACTGGCTCGGACCGGTCGGCAACCGGATCCAGTACGCCCTGCAGCAGAGCTCGGGATCGGGCAGCTCGCTGGTGAACGAACTGGCGGGCGGTGTGCTCTCCGGGCTGGGCTTCGCCACCCAGCTGATCACCGGGACGGTGCTCGCCCTCGCCCTGGTCTTCTTCTTCCTGCGCGACGGCCACCGCACCGGCGACGTGGTCCGCGAGGTGCTGCCCGAGCGCAGCGCCGGGACGGTGATCGCCTGCGGCCGGCAGGCCTTCGACGCGATGGCCGGGTTCATGCGCGGCACCACGCTGATCGCGCTGATCGACGCCACCTTCATCACCATCGGCCTGGTGGTGCTGGGCGTTCCGGGGGCGGCCGGGCTGGGCGCGCTGGTCTTCATGGGCGCCTACATCCCGTTCGTCGGCGCCTTCCTGTCCGGGACGGTGGCGGTGCTGGTCGCGCTGGCCGACGGCGGCCTGGGGACGGCGCTGTGGGCGCTCGGGGTGGTGCTGGCCGTCCAGGTGGTGGAGGGGAACGTCCTGCAGCCGCTGATCCAGAGCCGGACGGTCGAACTGCACCCCGCCACCATCATGATCGCCGTGGTGGCGGGCGCCGGGGTCGCCGGGATCATCGGGGCGCTGCTGGCCGTCCCGCTCAGCGCCGCCGGACTCGGCGTGGTCTCCGTACTGCGCGGCGCGCAGACCCCCCGGCGGCGCGGGCGCCGGAGCGGGCAGTGAGCCCGCGCAGACCAAGCTAGGCAGTCGCGCCGGTCTGGTCGCGCCAGTGCGCGAACTGCTCGATCGGATCGCCGTCCAGCAGCCACGGCCAGGCGGTCACCACCGGGCCCAGCAGCTCGAACACCGCGGCGGCCTCGGCCGACCGGGACGCCTGCACCAGGGCGTACGCGAGCAGGTTGAGGTCGGCCAGCGCCTCGGCGTGGCGGAGCGTGCCCGGGCGGATCCAGGTCAGGGCCCGCTCCAGCGCCGACTCGGCGTCCGCCCGGGCCCAGCGGCGGCGGGCGCCGAGCGCGCTCACCCCGCCGGCGTCGACGGTCGCCCGGTAGCGGTCCAGCAGCAGGGCCAGCTCCAGGCCGGTCACCGCGGAGCCGGCCGGGGCGTTGGCCCGGACCGCGTCCACGAAGTCCAGCGCCTGGGCGTGCGAGCCGCACTCGGCGGGCGAGAGGTAGCCGAGCATCTCCAGGTGCGCGGTCCGGTTCCACGGGTCGCGGGCGCCGATCTCCCGGCACACCGGGAACACCTCCGCCGCCGGACGCCGCAGCAGCCGCAGCGTGCCCAGCAGGGCGATCCACGGGGTCGGGTCCTCGGGGCGCAGGTCGGCCGCGCGGTGGCAGCGGTCCACCAGGCCGCGAGCGTCGGCGGTGCCGCCCTCGGCCCGGGCCTGGGACAGCTCCACCCAGACGCCCAGCACCAGCGGGTCGGCGTCCCGGGGCCGCTGGCGCCGCCACACCTGGGCCAGCGCCGGGGTGGCCGCGTCGGCGAGCACCGCGAGGCGGTGGGTGCGCCGGTCCCAGTCCGACCCGGCGCCGCGCAGCACCTGCTCCACCAGGCCGGCCGAGAGGTCGAGCTGACCCTGCAGCTGCGGGGCCGTCAGCTGCTTGCGGACGCGTCCCAGCTCGGCGTCGTCGAGCTCGGGCACGAGGCGAGGTGCGGTGCTGCGGCGACGTCCAAAGAGCGGCATGCCTGCGGAGCCTAGGGCCAGTCCACCGCCCTGACCAAGCGTCGGCCGCCAGCGGACGCGGAGTGACGGTTATCGAACAATCGAGGGCGCAATTCGATTGCTTTCCGGGCGGTCCGGACGGTACCAAGTCGACTGTGCTGCGAGGAGAGAAGGTCGGGCTGCGGGCCCGCCACGAAGAAGACGTACCGGTCCTGATCGAGGAGCTCCACGGCGACGTGGTGACCCGGAGCCGGGGCGACAGCCGCCCCTGGCGGCCGATCGCCCCCGGCGCCGCGAACCACCCCTTCCGGGTGGACGACCTGCCGGAGGACGTCGTGGTGTTCTCGGTGGTGGAGTCGGCCTCCGGCGAGCTCGCCGGGGAGGCCATGCTGTGGGGCATCGACCTGCACAACCGCACCGCCCACCTCGGACTGTCGCTGCGCCCCGCCTTCCGCGGACGCGGGCTCGGCTCGGACGTGGTGCGGGTGCTCTGCGCGTACGGCTTCGCGGTGCGCGGGCTGCAGCGGCTCCAGGTGGACACGCTGTCCGACAACACCGCGATGATCACCGCCGCCACCCGGGCCGGGTTCACCCTGGAGGGCACGCTGCGCCGGGCCGCCTGGGTCTACGGCGGCTTCGCCGACGAGGTGGTGCTCGGGCTGCTGGCCGAGGAGTGGAAGCCCTGATCGGGTCCGGGGCCGCTACGGTGCGGTGACGGCCGGGTCCGGGGCCGGCTCGTCGAGCGAGTCGAGGGAGCGGAGACCGGGGATCGGGGACGGCAGCAGCCACAGCACGGCGAGGCAGCCGCCGAGCGCCGCGGCGAGCAGCGTGGCGCGGGTGCCGATCGCCGCGGCGAGCAGGCCGCCGGCCAGTGCGCCGAGCGGGCGGGCGCCGTAGTTCACGGTGCCGAAGGCGCCGGAGACGCGGCTGCGCAGGGCGTCCGGGATGACGCGGGCCTGCAGCGAGTTGAGGTTGATGTCGAAGAGCATCACCCCGGCGCCGGCGAGGAACTCGGCGGCGGTCAGCGCCCCCGCGCGGGCCCACAGCGGGCCGCCGGCCACCGCGACCAGAGCGGTCGGGGCCGGGAAGAGCACCGCGCCGGCCGCGATGGCCCGGCCCACCCCGATCGCCCGGGAGATCCGCGGAGCGAGCACCGCGCCGAGCAGGCTGCCGGTCGCGCCGGCGCCGAGCGCGAGGCCGATGGCGGAGGCGGACAGGCCGAGGGTGCGGCTGGCGAAGAACAGGGTCAGACCGGCGGCCATGAAGGTGAAGAAGTTGACCGTGGTGCAGCAGCCGAGGCTCGCCCGCAGCACCGGGTGGCGCAGGGTGAACGCCAGGCCGGCACGGGCCCGGGCGAGCATCGGGGGCCCCGCGTCGCCGGCGGGCGCGGGCTCCTCCGTCACCGGGAGCCGGCCGAGCAGTGCGGCGGAGGCCAGGAAGGACACCGCGTCGGTGAGGACCGCGACGGGCGCGGTCAGGGCCTGGACGAGCGCGCCGCCGATCGCCGGCCCGACCAGGTAGGAGGCGGAGCGGCTGGTGCTCAGCCGGCTGTTGGCCTCGACGTACTGGGAGCGCGGCACCAGGCGGACGAAGAACGGCGAGTACGCGGAGTTGAACAGGACGCCCGCGGAGCCGGTCACCACGGCGACGGCGTACAGCTGACCGAGGCTCACCGCGTCGAGCAGGTGGGCCAGCGGGAGCGTGGCGAGGGCGGCGGCGCGGACCAGGTCGGCGGTGATCATCAGGCGGCGCTTGCCGGGCCGCTGGTCGACCCAGGCGCCGAAGAGGAGTCCGAGCAGGTTGGGGGCCCAGGCCAGGGCGGTCAGCAGGGACACCTGGACGGCGGTGGCGTGCAGCGCGGTGACCGCGATCAGGGGGAGGGCGAGCTCGGATATTCGGTCGCCCAGTTGGGAGACCGACTGGGCGGTCCATAACCGCAGGAAGCGCCGGTCGCGCAGGAGCGGGGGCGGCGCCGGGCGGTCGGCGCGGTCGGCCCGGTCGGTGGTGGCGGTGGTGGTCATGCGGTTGGTCCTTCCCGGTGGGCGGGGGTCTCAGGGTCGGGCGCGGCCGCCTCCGGCAGGACGTAGCGCATCAGGCGCACGCGCCGGCTGTCGGCGGGCCGGTCGGCGGCGTCGCGGGTGAGGTACGGGGCGAGCAGGCGCTCGATGCCGTCGAGGATCGCGGCGAGTTCGTCGGCGGAGACGGTGACCCCGGTGTTGGCGAGGCCGCCGAGCCGCCGCCACGCCGGGTCGAGGCCGGGCTCGACCTCGGTGATCCAGCGTGCGGGCAGGTCCGCGTAGCGCAGGAACATCTGCTGGGCCAGGGCGTGGGCGGCGTCGCCGCTCTCGGGGTCGGCGGACGGCTCGAAGCGCATGCCGGTGCCGACCGCCTCCCAGCGGCGCCGGCGCCGGTCGGGCCCCGGTTCGGCGTCGCGGACCAGGCCGAAGCCGGCGAGGTGGCGCAGGTGCCAGCTGGTCACGGTGGGCGTCGCGCCCACGTCCGGGGCGAGCTCGGTGGCGGTGGCGGGGCCGTGGCGCTGGAGGCGTTCGAGGATCGCGAGGCGGACGGGGTGGGCGAGTGCGCGCATCGTCCGCGGGTCGGTGATCTCGACGTCGCCGAGCTCGTTGATCGACGGTTCCATGATGTGAGAGTGTCCTCTCAGGAAATGTGAGAGTCAAGCTTTACAACGACCCGTCAGCTCTCGGCCCGGTGTCCGCCCCGGGCTACCGGGCGGTATGGTCGGCACA
Source organism: Kitasatospora cinereorecta (assembly GCF_024172095.1). Classification (GTDB taxonomy): domain Bacteria; phylum Actinomycetota; class Actinomycetes; order Streptomycetales; family Streptomycetaceae; genus Kitasatospora; species Kitasatospora cinereorecta. The sequence goes on from NZ_JAMZDX010000007.1 coordinate 178,273, forward strand.
GGGCAGTGCTGATCACGGAAGACGGTGCGGAGAGCGGCATGGAGTTTCGGACGGACATCCTGGGCGAGCCGTATGAGGCCGTCGACCTGCCGCTGCGGCCGGACGAGGAGGGCGCCGTCTCGGCGACCCTGGTGCGCCGTCTGGTCCCCGGGGCCGAGCGGGCCGTGCTGTACGTCCACGGCTACGTCGACTACTTCTTCCAGACCCACCTGGCCGACCACTTCACCGCGGCCGGCTGGTCCTTCTACGCGCTCGACCTGCGCAAGTACGGCCGCTCCCTGAAGGCCCACCAGTCGCCCAACTTCGTCCGCGACCTGTCGGAGTACGACGAGGAGCTCGACGAGGCGGTCCGGATCATCCGCGAGCTGGACGGCCACCGGCACCTGCTGGTCAACGGCCACTCCACCGGCGGCCTGGTCACCGCCCTGTGGGCGGACCGGCGGACCGGCCGCGGCCTGGTCGACGGCCTGTTCCTGAACAGCCCGTTCCTGTCGATGCCGGCCGCCCCCGCCGTCCGCACCCTCGGCGCACCCGCCGTCGGCGCGCTCGGCCGCCTCGCCGCCACCCGCAAGCTGCCCGCCCCGATCAACCCGCACTACGTGCACAGCCTGCACCGCGACCACCGCGGCAGCTGGGACTTCGACCTCCAGCTCAAGCCCGCCGAGGGCTTCCCGCTGTACGCGGGCTGGCTGGCCGCCATCCAGCGCGGCCACCGGCAGGTCCGGCAGGGCCTGACGGTCGACTGCCCGATCCTGCTGATGGCCTCCACCGCCTCGATCTCCACCAGCAAGTGGCACCCGGCGCTGCACAAGTCGGACGCGGTGCTGCGCGCCGACGACATCGCCGCGCTCGGCCCCCGGCTGGGCGGCAACGTCACCGTGATCCGGATCGAGGGCGGCGTGCACGACCTGGTGCTCTCCGGCGACCAGGCCCGGACCCAGGTGTTCACCGAGCTCGACCGCTGGCTGACCGCCTACCTGCCCGGCGCATGACCGACCCCCGGCACCAGGACCCGGAGGACCGGCTGCCGGTCGAGCGGGCCGTCGCGCTGGGCACCGCCAAGCTGATGCCCGACATCGACCGCGACGCCGGCTGGCTGCTCACCCTCGACGGGACCCCGCAGTCGTACGTCGACCTGGCCGACCCCGGGCACCTGGAGTTCGAGTACGTCCAGCGGATCGCCCACCTCGTCGACCTGGCGGCGCCGGCCGGCCGGCCGCTGGAGGCGCTGCACCTGGGCGGCGGGGCACTCACCCTGCCGCGCTACCTGGCGGCGACCCGGCCGGGTTCGCGCCAGCGGGTGGTGGAGGTGGACGGGCCGCTGACCGAGCTGGTCCGCGAGGCGCTGCCCTGGCCGGACGGGATCGACGTGACGGTCGGTGACGCCCGCGAGGCGCTGGCCGCCGAACCGGACGCCTCCGCCGACCTGGTGGTCGCCGACGTCTTCCGCGGCTCGCGCACCCCCGCCCACCTGACCAGTGCGGAGTTCCTGCGCGAGGTGGCGCGGGTGCTGCGGCCGGGCGGCTGCTACGCCGCCAACCTGGCCGACGGGCCGCCGCTGGCCTTCGCCCGGGCGCAGGCTGCCACCCTGCGTTCGGTGTTCCCGCAGACCTGCCTGGCCGCCGAGCCGGGCGTGCTGCGCGGCCGGCGGTACGGCAACATCCTGCTGGCCGGCTCGACCGAGCCGCTGCCGGTCCGGGACCTCGGCCGGCGGCTGGCCGCCGACCCCTTCCCGGCCCGGCTGGTCGAGCACGAGGAGCTGGCCGGCTTCGTCCGCCGGGTCCGGCCGGTCACGGACGCGGACGCCGAGGACTCGCCGCCCCCGCCGGCCGGCGCCTTCAGCATCGGCTGAGCCGCCGCCACCCCGGGTGGTGCTCAGAGCCGGTGGCGGACCCAGACGTTCGGCTCCACGTACACCGCCTGGTCGTGCGCGACATCGACCCGGACGGGGGTGAGGGCGCCCGGCACCAGGACCTCGCCGGAGGCGTCGAAGGGCAGGCCGGTCCAGGCGCGCCACTCGGCGAGCGAGCCGGCGATGGCCATCGAGGCCGGGGCGACCCGCTCGACCACGGCGCCCGCGCGGACGTGCACCCGCAGCCAGGGGTCGACCGGCAGGCCGTCCTCGGGCCGGGTCCGGAAGGCGTACTCGGACATCGGGGTGGCCGGCTCGCGGTGCTTGCCGCTCGGCCGGACCGGGGCGACCAGCTCGGCGAAGCCGTGCGCCCGGGCGTTGTCGCGCATCGCGGCCACCAACCGGGCGGACAGGCCGTTGCCCTGCAGGTCCGGGCGGACCGCTATCTCCAGGGCGGTGACGGTGTCCGGCACGTCGCCGCGGCGGTGGTCGGCGAACGCCCAGAGCAGCACCTCGTCCCAGCCGCGGTCGGGCAGGCCGGCGGTGCGCTTGGGCTGGTCCATCCGGAACGGGATGCTGTGCCCGCGGCCGACCAGCGCCCCGGTGGCGTCCGTGGCCACCAGGACGAACTCGGGGAACGCCTCGGCGACCTCGCCCATGAAGCCGTTGGCCACCAGGTCGTGGTGCATGAAGACCGGCCAGCTGTCGGGCATCTCCCACAGGCCGTCGGCGAATTCCGGCCGCTCGGCGAGCGTGGTCAGGGTCACATCGTCCATGCGGGCACCCTAGGACACGGCAACGTCGCAGGTCATCCCGTTTATCGCGGTCCGGGCGGCAGTGGAACGGAACCTTCCGTGACCGGATGGTCACCCCACCGTCACTCCGCTAGTGAAATATCACATTGCATCCCACGAGGGGATGCCTGACAACGGAAGGAGTCCGTGATGGCACGGATCTTCGTGGCGGCGGCGGCCGCCGCCGGACTGGCCCTACTGGGTGCGGCACCGGCGACGGCGGCGGAGGCGCCGGCGCCGCAGGTGTTCTGCGGGGCGTCCGGTCTGCAGGCCGGACTGCTCACCCGGCTGTGCGCCGAGGTCGACGGCGACCAGGTGCAGCTGGTCGGCCGGATCTCGCTGGCCGGTCCGCCCAGCCCCGGCTCGCCCGGGCCCCGGCCGCAGGACCTCCAGACGGTGCTGACCGGCGAGAACCCGGCCGGGACGGCCTACCGGGACGTGCGCTTCACCGGTGCGACCGTCGAGGTGCGCGGCGTCGGCGGCCCGGTGCCGTGCGCCGTCGCCGTCCACGGCTCGTTCGCGGTGGCCTCCTACCCGTGGGCGCCCCGCCCGGTGACCGTGGACCTGCCCGCCTCCTGCTGACCCGCCCCCGCGGCCGGCCCGTCCGTCGTGGGGGCGGGGCGGGCCGGCCCGCGGGGATCCGGCGGTCGGGGCGGGGTGAGCCCCGGCCGCCGGTGACCGGGTGTCAGAATTGCGGACATGGTGGAGAACGAGCAGGCGAACGGCCGGGAACCCGGGCAGAAGGAGGCGGTGCGGCTCACGGCGGTGCCCGAGACGGCGCTGTGGACGCTGCACCAGCGGGCCACCGAGGCCCGTCGGCCCGGCGGGGTGCTGGACGACCCCGAGGCGGTCGACCTGGCCGACCGGATCGACTTCCCGTTCGCCGAGCGCTTCGGCACCAGCACCCTGCAGAGCCTGGTCCAGGGCATCCGGGTGCGCTGCTTCGACCGCGAGGTGGAGGACTTCCTCACCCGCCACCCCCGCGGCACCGTGGTCAACCTCGGCGACGGCCTGGAGACCCAGTACTGGCGGGTCGACAACGGCCGGGCCCGCTGGATCTCGGTCGACCTGCCCGAGGCGAGCGAGCTGCGCGCCCGGCTGCTCCCGGCCGGGCCGCGCCAGGAACTGGTCGCCTGTTCGGTCACCGACCCGGCCTGGACCGAGCGGGTGGACGACTCGCGCGGCCTGCTGATCACCGCCGAGGGCCTGCTGATGTACCTGCGCCCGCCCGAGGTGCGCGCCCTGCTCGCCCTCCTCGCCGAGCGCTTCCCCGGCGCCACCCTGGTCTTCGACGCCGTCCCGCGCTGGTTCAGCCGGCTCGCCGTCGAGGGCAGGCTGCGCACGCACGGCTACCAGGCGCCGCCGATGCCCTGGGGCATGGACGCCCGCGAGCGCGGCAAGCTCGCCACCGCCCACCCCGGCGTGGCCGAGATCCGCGACGTCCGACCCGAGCGCACCCCAGGGCCGCTCGGCGCCGCGCTCGCGCTCGCCGTACGGCTGCCGGTGCTCGGGGGGCTGCGGCCCACCGTCACCGCGGTGAGATTCGGCTCACCCGGGAACCACGGCCTTCGAACGGCCGTTTCGACCGGTTAGGCTGGCCTGAGCGGGGAGGCGCCGACCCACCCGACGTACGACCGCCGGCCGAGCCGTTGCACCCTGCCCCACGGAGGTACTCCGCCTTGCACATCGACCAGTGGATCGAGAGCGTCCCGCCGAGCTCGGTGTACGCGCTCATCGGACTGATCATCGGCCTGGAGAGCCTCGGCATCCCGCTGCCCGGAGAGATCGCCCTGATCACCTCCGCGCTGCTCGCCGCGCAGGGCGTCGTCAACCCGTGGGGGGTGGCGCTGTGCGCCATCGCCGGCGCGATCATCGGCGACTCCATCGGGTACGCGATCGGCCGCCGCGGCGGCCGCCCGCTCTTCGAGAAGCTCGGCCGCAAGTTCCCCAAGCACTTCGGGCCCGACCACCTGGAAACCGCCGAGCGGTCCTTCCAGAAGTGGGGCATGTGGGCGGTCTTCTTCGGCCGCTTCGTCGCCCTGCTGCGGATCTTCGCCGGACCGCTGGCCGGCACGCTGCGGATGCCGTACTGGAAGTTCCTGATCGCCAACGTGCTCGGCGGCGTGGTCTGGGCCGGCGGCACCACGCTGCTGGTCTACCAGGTCGGCAAGGTCGCCGAGCAGTACCTGAAGGGCGCCTCCTACATCGGCCTGGGCGCCGCCGTCCTGTTCGGCGCCGGATCCGCGCTGGTCCTCAAGCGCCGCGCCGGCAAGTCGCGGGCCCGCCACCCCGAGCAGTCCGGACTGCCGAGCGGCGAGCCGATCCGGCCGATGGAGCAGCCGGTCGACTGAGCAGGCGGTCGACCGAGCAGGCGGTCGACCGGGAGCCGCCGCTGCCACCGTCCCTGTCGGATAGGGTCATGATCGACACCCAGCAGCGGAGGCAGTGATGAGCCAGCAGCAGTGGACGGCGGTCGACGAGTACTTCAGCGAGGTGCTGATCGGGCCCGACGAGGCGCTCGAATCCGCCCTGGCCGCGGCCGACGCCGCCGGCCTGCCGCACATCAACGTCGCCCCCAACCAGGGCAAACTGCTCCAGCTGCTGGCCCGCACCCAGGGCGCCCGCCGGATCCTGGAGGTCGGCACCCTCGGCGGGTACAGCGCGATCTGGCTGGCCCGCGCCCTGCCGGCCGGCGGCCGCCTGATCACCCTGGAGATCGACCCCGCGCACGCCGCCGTCGCCACCGCCAACCTCGCGCACGCCGGACTCGCCGATTCCGTCGAGGTCCGGGTCGGCCCCGCCGCCGACAGCCTGCGACAGCTGGCCGAGGACGGCGCCGAACCCTTCGACCTGGTCTTCATCGACGCGGACAAGCCCAGCAACCCGCTCTACTTCGAGTGGGCCGTCAAGCTCACCCGCCCCGGCTCGCTGATCGTGGTCGACAACGTGGTCCGCGGCGGCGCGGTCGGTGACGCCGACAGCACCGACCCGTCGGTCGTCGCCGTCCGCCGGATGCACGACCTGATCGCCGCCGAGCCCCGGGTCACCGCCACCTCCGTGCAGACCGTCGGCACCAAGGGGTACGACGGCTTCACCCTGATCCGGGTGGAGGGCTGACCGGCATGCGGATAGGTCTGCTCGGCACCGGCCCCTGGGCCGGCTGGGTCCACGCACCCGCCCTCGCCGCCCACCCCGGCGTCGACTTCGCCGGCGTCTGGGGCCGCCGCCCCGAGGCCGCCGCCACCCTCGCCGAGGAGCACGGCGTCACCGCCTACGGCACCGTCGAGGAGCTGCTCGCCGACGTCGACGCCGTCTCCATCGCGCTGCCCCCGGAGGTCCAGGCCGGCTACGCCGTCCGGGCCGCCGAGGCCGGCCGCCACCTGCTGCTCGACAAGCCCGTCGCGGCCACCGTCGCCGACGCGGCCGCGGTCGCGGACGCCGCCCGCCGCGCGGAGGTGGCGTCGGTGGTCTTCTTCACCCTGCGCTTCGGCGACCCGCACGCCGACTGGCTCGCCGAGCAGGCCGCGACCGACGGCTGGTTCACCGCCCGCGCCGACTGGCTCGGCTCGGTGTTCACCACCGACAGCCCGTACGCCGCCTCCGTCTGGCGCCGCGACAAGGGCGCGCTGTGGGACGTCGGCCCGCACGCCCTGTCGATCCTGCTCCCGATCCTCGGCGACGTCGAGCAGCTCACCGCCGCCCGCGGCCCCGGGGACACCGTCCACCTGGTGCTGCGGCACGCCGCCGGCGCCTCCAGCACCGTCACCCTCAGCCTCACCGCGCCGCCGGAGGCCGCCGTCGACGGCGTCGCCGTCGAACTGCGCGGCAGCGCGGGCCCCGCCCGGATGCCGGGGCGCAGCGAGCACCCGACCGCCGCGTTCGGGCGGGCGATCGATGCGCTGCTCGGTGCGGCGGGCGGGGCGGGCGCGCATCCGTGCGACGTGGAGTTCGGGCTGCGGGTGGTGGAGGTGCTGGCCGCGGCCGAGGCCGCGCTCGACGGGCGGTAGGCCCACTCGTCGGCGGGGCGGTGGTCAGGCCTTGGGGCGGCGGTCGGCCGGGCGGCGCGGGGGCATCGGGACGGACGGGAAGTCGCGCGGGCCGGTCCACAGCGCCGGCACCGCGTCGCTGCGGCGCGCCAGCTCGTACGCGATGGCCTCGTAGTTGACCCGCCAGCCCTGGAAGTGCCGCCAGGCCTCCGACACCGGGCGCTCCCGGCGGAAGCCGGTGGCCGTCACCATCGCCACCGCCGCGTCGAACTCGGCATAGCTGAGCCGGATCGGGCTGTCCGGCTCCGGGTCGGCGTCGAACGGGATGCGCAGCGTCCCGGCGATGTCCCGCAGCGCGGTGAACCCGGCCCGCAGCACCAGCCGCGCCTCCGGCGGCGCCTGGCGCGGCGCGAGCGACAGCTGCATCGCGGCGGCGTCCATCACCGAGACCAGGCCCACCACCCAGCTGCGGTACGGCTGCGGCGAGCGGAAGGACAGCAGCACCGGGTAGTTGGAGTGGCTCTCGCCGATGTCCGCCGCCAGCCGCTCCCAGTCGCGGTACAGCTCCGGCAGCGCCTTCTCGGTGGACACCAGCGACTGCCGGGCCAGCAGCTCCGGTCCCCAGGCCGGCTCGCCCGCCCGGGCCTGCAGCAGCGTCACCTCCACCTCGCGGCGGTTGTACGCGGCGTACAGCGTCGGCAGGTAGGCGATCAGCAGCGCGGTGATCAGCGGGCCGGTGGCCGCCGCCATGAAGTCGATCACCGACAGGTGCAGCCGCTCGCCGCTGGCGAAGCCGAGCGTGAACAGGCTCGACCCGGCCTCGCGGAAGGCGACCGACCACGACAGGTCCGAGGTGCCGCGCAGCAGCAGCGTGTACGCCGTCAGCGTGCCGACCAGCCAGGTGGTGAGCATGCCGAGCAGGATCAGCGGGGCGAGCCAGGTCTGCAGCCGGTCGAGCGCGTGGTACGTGCTGCCGAACGGCACCGCCAGCATCCGCAGCGTCCGGCGCAGCAGCGCCCAGATCCGGCCGACCAGCGCCGAGTACAGGCCCCGCGGCACCACCAGGGTGCGCAGGATGCCGGCGACGGTGACGGCGAGCAGGGCCAGCCCGGCCATGGTGTAGATCACGCTCATGGCGCCATTCTGGCGTGCCTGGCGGGTGGTGCCGGTACGGCGGGGTCTCCTGGGCGCGGTGCGGTGCCCCGGAGCACGGGCCGTCAGTCGTGGGTGTAGCGGCAGGCTATGCCGAGGTCGGGGTCGCCGACTTGGTCGGACAGGATGAGGGAGCCGTGCGGGCCCTGGGCGAAGTCGACCTCGTTGCCCTTGGAGTCGAAGGTGAGGTCGAGCTTCTCCGGCGTGCCGTCCTTCTCGCGCGGGACGATCCGCCAGGTGCCGGCGCCGGAGACCCGGGTGGTGAACGTGCTGCTGTCGGCGGCGACCGGGAAGTCGGTGGCGCTCGCGGTCAGGTCCGCGTTGATGGTGAGGGTCGAGTTGCAGTCGCCCGTCCACGACCCGGTCAGCTGGTCCGCGGTGACGTCCTTGCCGTACGGCGAGAGGCCACCGGTGAGGTACGCGCAGCCGGTCAGGAGCAGGAGGGCGCAGCTGAGGGCGGCGGCGGACGCCGGGCGGGAACGCATGTGGGGGGCCTTTCTCGGGGAGCCGAGCCGATCTTGGTGGCTCGGACCCGTCCTGCGCAAGATCCACGAGGTGCCCGGTGTGCGCTCAGGCCGGCCAGCGGACCGTGCCGCCGCGCACCAGCAGGGGTTCGGCGAGGGTGCTGTCCGGTGAGCGGAGCTGGCCGATCACCACCGGGCCGGTGATGCCGGTGCGTTCGGCGAGGGCGACCAGGAGCCGGCCGAGCGGCTCGAACTCGGCCGGGTGGACGGTGCGGTGGGCGGTCAGCGTCCAGCCGTCGCCGGGCAGTGCGGCGAGGTCGCCGGTGGAGTCCAGCAGCGGGCGGGGGCGGTTCTCCGCGATCAGCCCGCCGTCGTCGTCCTCCTCCACCTCCGGGAACGCGGTCACCAGGACCAGGTGTTCGGGCTGCTCGCCCAGCCCCAGGTGCCAGCGCAGTTCGGCGAGTTCGCCGTCCGGCAGCCCCTCGGCCAGCCGGACGGACAGGGTCAGTTCGAGGGCGTCGCTCACGGGGCCAGGGTAGTGGCCGATCCGGTGTCGGGGCCCCGCGTTCCGCGAGGTGTGTGTCGAGGGTGGGCGGGCCCCGGCGGGTGGCGCCGGGGCCCGCGTGGGTTGGCGGACCAGCGCGGTCAGCGGACCATCGCGGCCAGCACGCTGCGCCAGTCCTCGCCGGGCTCCGGCCGCAGCACCGCGGCGAGCGCGTCGGCGCGGTAGTGCCAGGGGCGCAGCAGCTCCGGGTCGGCGTCCTCGCGCAGCTCGACGGTGGCGGCCGAGCCGAGCAGGCGGACCAGTTCGGCGGTGAACTCCGTCCAGGCGACATGGCCGGTGACGGCGTTGACGACCCGTCCGGCGGCGCGTCCGCTGCCGTCGGCGCAGGCGGTGACGGCGCGGGCCAGGGCGGCGGAGTGGACCCAGGAGGCGCCGTGCCAGGCGTGGCCGCCGGCGCCGGGGGCGGGCAGGACGATCGTCCGGTCCGCCCGGGCGGCCTGGAAGAGGTCGCCGGTGGCGCCCCAGCGGAGCTGGTCGCGCAGGCGCCGGTGCGGCCCCCACACGATGGGCGGGCGGACCACGGTCGCCGCGCCGCGCCCGTCGCCGCCGGCCCGCTCGAACAGCAGGCGCTCGCAGGCGAGCTTGGCCTGCCCGTACGCGCTGACCGGGTCGGTGGCCGGCGCGCCCTCGGGGACCTCCTCGACGGCCGGACGGCCGTACGCGTCGATGCTGCTGACGAAGACGAAGCTGTGCCCGTGCCAGCCGTCGACGAGGACGCGCATGGCGGCGATGTCGGTGTCGTGGTCGGTGAAGGTGCAGGCGGCGTGGATGACGGCGTCGACGCCCTCGACGGCGCGGCGCAGGCTGTCGGGGTCGCTGAGGTCGCCCTCGGCGATCTCGACGCCGTCCAGCGCGACCAGGTGGGCCGACTCGGGCCGGGTGAGGGCCCGGACCGGCAGCCCCTGCGCCATCAGCTCCTGGAGGACGGCTGCGCCGACGCCACCGGTGCCGCCGGTGAGCAGCACGGTGCCCTCGCGGGCGGTGCGGACGGTGCGGCCCGTACGGCGGGTGGTGGCGCGGCGTTCGCGGTCCCGGTCGGCGAGCAGCGCGGCGAGCGCGCGCGGGGTGCGCTGTTCGAGGACGTCGAGGCCGGTCAGCGGCAGGCCGGTGCGGGTGCGGAGCCGTTCGGCGAGCTGGACGGCGACCAGCGAGTGCCCGCCGAGAACGAAGAAGTCCCCGTCCGGCTCGGGCCGCGCGCCGAGGAGTTCGCCGAAGGCGGTGAGGACGACATTCAGGTGGCCGGCGTCCGGCTCGGGTGCGGCGGAGGCGACCGGCGCGCCCGGCAGGCGGGCCGGGTCCGGTGCGCCGTCCGCGGTACGCGGCATGGCGTCGAGCACGGTGACGGCGGCGGGCACCAGGTCGGCCGGCAGCCGGCGGCGCAGGGCCGCGCGCAGCTCGGCGCCGCCGGGCGCCCCCGGGCCGCGGACCACGGCGTACGCGAGGGCCGGGCGGCCGTCCGGGGTGAGGACGGCGGCGTCGGTGACCCGCGGGTCGGCGAGCAGGACCGCCACCGCCGGGTGTTCGGCTGCGGCCGCGGTGGGTGCGGCGTCGAGGTGCTCGCCGGGCAGGTCGCCAAGCCGGCGCGAGCCGTCCTCGGCCACCGCGGCCAGCACGGCGGCGAACGCGGTCAGCAGGCGCCCGGCGGTGGCCCGGTCGAGGAGGTCGGTGTCGTGCTGGACCAGGCAGCGCGGCGCGGGACCGTCCTCGACCAGCAGCCCGAGACCGAACTTGGCCAGGCCCAGGTCGACGTCGACGGCCTCGGCGTCCAGGCCGGGCAGGTCGAGCGGGGCGACCGGCTGGACCAGGTCGCAGGTGACGGCGAGCAGCGCACTGCCGTCCTCGCCGCGCGCCTCGGCGCCGAGCCGCTCGACCACCAGGTCGAACGGAACCTCGTGGTGCTGCTGGGCGTCGAGCAGGGCGTCGCGGACCCGGGTGACGGCCTCGGAGAACGCCGGGTCGCCGCCGAGATCGGCGCGGACGGCCAGGGTGTTGACCCCGAGACCGACCAGGCGGCGCAGCTCCGGGCGGGCCCGGTGGCCGCTGGCGCAGCCGACCGTGAGGTCGTCCGCGCCGGTGGCCCGGTGCAGGGTCGCCAGGGCGGCGGCCAGCACCACGGTGTAGAGGGTGGCGCCGTGGCCGGTGGCCAGCCGGCGCAGCCCGTCCACGGTCTCCGGCGTGAGCGGAGCGCTGTGCAGGGCGGCGGTGCGGGTGCGCGGGCCGGCGGGTGCCGGCCGCAGCAGCGGGACGGGCCGGGCACCGGTGAGGCGGGCGGCCCGGGCGTCCGCGGCGGCCGCGAGCTCGGGGTCGCGGGCGCGCTCCCAGCGGGCGAAGTCGGCGTACTGGAGCTCGGGTTCGGGCAGATCGGCGGCGGAGCCGGTACGGGCCGCCGCGTAGAGCGCGGCGAGGTCCGCAGTGAGGACCGGCAGGCTGCCGCCGTCGACCGCGATGTGGTGCACGGTCAGCAGGAGGGTGTGGTCGTCCGCGGCGTGCCGCAGGACGAGGGCGCGCAGCACCGGGCCGGTGGCGAGGTCGAACGGCCGCAGCGCCTCCTCGCGCAGTAGGGCGGCCGCCGCCTCGACGCCGGCCGGGCGGACCTCGACCGGCACCGGGGCGGCCGGCCCGACGTCCTGGTGGGGTCGGCCGTCCTGCTGCCCGTAGCGGGTGCGCAGGACGGTGTGGCGCTCGGTCAGCGCGGTCAGGGCCACGCCGAGGGCGTCGGTGTCGAGCGCGCCGCGCAGGCGGGCGGCGACCGGCACGTTGTAGAGCGCGCCGCCCTGGCCGAGCCGGTCCATCAGCCACATGCGGTGCTGGGCGTGGGAGAGCGGGGCGGGGCCGGTCGCGTCGGTGCGGCGGACGGGGCCGCTGCGGCCGGCGGTGGCCGGGTCGGTGGAGCGGTCGGTGCGTGTCCCGGTGCGGGTCGCGGTGCGGGTTCCGGCTCGGGTTCCGGCGCGGGCGAGGCGGAGCAGGTCGGCCTGGGAGGTCGGGTCGGTGCCGGTCATCGCTGCTCCTCGCGGGTGTCGGCGGTGCCAGCGGCGTCGGCGGTGTCGGTCGACAGGTCGGCGCCGTGGGCGGCCAGCAGGGCCCGCTCGACGAGCGCGGCCTGGCCGGCGACGGTCGGGTGGCCGAAGAAGTCGGCGAGCGGGAGGTCGACGCCCAGGTCCTCGCGCAGGTCGTCGACGATCCACATCGCGAGCAGGGAGTGCCCGCCCTCGGCGATGAAGTCGGCCGCCGGGTCGGTGACGGCGTGCTCCAGGGCCCGGGACCAGGCGTCGGCGACGGCCTGCTGGATGGGCGTCAGCGCGGCGGCGGGCCGCGGCTCGGCGGGTACGGCGTCCGTGGCGTCCGGCGCGGGGCCGTCGGCGAGCGCGCGGCGGTCGATCTTGCCGGTCGGGGTGAGCGGCAGACGGTCGAGGACGGTCCAGGCGGTGGGGACGAGGTGCGCCGGGAGGTGCTCGGCGAGGTGGCGGCGGAGCGTCTCGGCGACGGGCCGCCGGCCCTCGGCGGGGACCACGTACGCGGTGAGCGCGGCGTCCTCCTGACCGGCCCGGCGGACCACCACGGCTGTCTCGGCGACGTCGGGGTGCAGTTGGAGAGCGTGCTCGGTCTCGCCGGGCTCGATCCGGAAGCCGCGGACCTTGACCTGGTGGTCGGCGCGGCCGTGGAAGTCCAGGGCGCCGTCCGGCCGTTCGGTGACCAGGTCGCCGCTGCGGTACATCCGGCCGGTCTCAGGAAGGTCGCGGAAGCGGTCGGCGGTCAGCTCGGGCTGCCCGAGGTAGCCGAGGGCGAGCCGGGCGCCGCCGATCCACAGCTCGCCGCGGGTGCCGGCCGGGACGGGCTGCTGCCGCTCGTCCAGGACGGCGACCCGGGCGCCGCCGAAGGGCCGTCCGATCGGGATCGGCGCGGCGCAGTCGGCCGGGGCGACCCGGTGCAGGGTGGTGAAGGTGGTGGCCTCGGTCGGCCCGTACGCGTTGACCAGGTCGAGCCAGGGGAAGGCCCGCAGGACGGCGGCGGCGTGCTCGGGGGAGAGCGTCTCGCCGCCGACAACCAGGGTGCGCAGCAGGCCGAAGATCCGGGACCGGCGGGCGGCGAGGTGGTGGAAGAGCGCGGTGGTGAGGAAGGCGTGGGTGACGCCGAACCGCTCGATGTCGCGGGCGAGTTCCTCGCCGGAGGGCCGGTCGGCCGGGGAGAGTGCGACGGCGGCGCCGGCGACCAGCGGTGCCCACAGCTCGAAGGTGGAGGCGTCGAAGGTGAGCGGCGAGTGGAACAGCACCCGGTCGCCGGGGACGAGGCGGATCGCGTCGGGCGCGGTGACCAGGTCGGTGACGGCGCCATGCGGCACCTGGACGCCCTTGGGGCGGCCGGTGGAACCGGAGGTGTAGAGCAGCAGGGCGACCGCGTCCGGACCGGTGACGGCGGGCGGCAGCGGCGCGGACGCGTCGTCGTCCGGTCCGGCGGCGCCGTCCTCGGTGAGTTCCAGGACCTGCCCGGCGGTGAGCCCGGCGTCGGCGAGCAGTGCCTTGTCGCCGAGGACCAGGGCGACACCGGCGTCGGCGATCATCTCGGCGGTGCGCGGGCGCGGGTACGCCGGGTCGAGCGGCACGCTGTGGGCGCCGGCCCACCAGACGGCGAGCTGGGCGACCACCAGGCGGGCGGAGCGGGCGGCCAGCAGGCCGACGGCGCTGCCGGGGCCGATGCCGCGGCGGGTGAGCTCGCCGGCCAGACGGCGGGCGGCGGCGAGGAGTTCGCCGTAGGTGAGGGTGGTGGTCCCGTCGGTGACGGCCAGTGCGTGCGGCGCCTGCTCGGCCCGGCGGGCGACGAGGTCCGGGACGGCGACGATTTGCGGGACGGCGGTGGGCGCCGGGCCGGCGGTGACGGCAGGTGCGGCGGGTGCGGCGGACGGCTGCTCGGGTGCGACGCCGTCCGGGGTGGGTGCGGACATGGTGTTCCCTTCCGGGCGCCCCGGCCGGTGGGCCGGGGCGTCCTGGGTGCGGCGTGCGGTCAGGGGCGGGCGGCGACCGGGCGGCGGTCGTCGACGAGCCGGGCGATGTCGCGCAGGTCGGGGCTGCGCAGCAGCTGCGGGGCGCGCAGCCGTACGCCGCACTCGGCCTCCAGAGCGGCGAGCAGGCGGGCGGCGGCCAGCGAATTGCCGCCCACGTCCCGGAAGTTGTCCTGCGGGCCGAGGTCGCCGCGGCCGAGCAGCTCGCGGCAGAGCCGCACCACCAGCTGCTCGGTCGGGGTGGCGCCGTCGTCGACGGGGTCGGTGCCGGCGGGCCGGGCGGCCTCCTCGGCGGCGAGCAGCGCGGCCCGGTCGACCTTGCCGTTGGCGTCCAGCGGGAAGGCGTCGACGAGGCGGACGACCGACGGCACGGCCTGCTCGGGCAGCCAGGCGCGGGCCTCGGCGAGCAGGTCGGGTCCGGTCGGCGGCGCGGTCTCCGGGGAGGGCTGGACGAACGCCAGCAGCTGGACGCCGCCGGCCGGTCCCGGCCGGGCGGCGACCGCGGCCCGGCGGACGCGGGGGTCGCGTTCGAAGGCGGCCTCGACCTCGGCCGGTTCGATCCGCACGCCGCTGACCTTCACCTGGTCGTCGAGCCGGCCGTGGAACTCCAGCACCCCGTCGGCGCGCATCAGCACCCGGTCGCCGGTGCGGTAGACCCGGTCGGCGCCGTCGGCGCCGTCGACGCCGTCCACGCCGTCCGGAGCCGGGACGAAGCGGCGGGCGGTGAGGTCGGGGTCGAGGTAGCCGAGGGCCAGGCAGCGGCCGCCGATCCGCAGTTCGCCGGTGGTGCCGCGGGGCACGGGCCGGCCGTCCGGGTCGGTGACCAGGACGACGGCGCCGGGCACCGGCAGGCCGATCGGCGGGGCGTCGGGGCCGTGGTCGCCGCCGGGCGCCATGGTGTGCACGGTGGTCACCACGGTGGCCTCGGCGGGCCCGTACGCGTTGTGGACGGTCGCGGTGACGTCCGGCCCGGGGGTGCGGCGCAGCCGGTCGCCGCCGATGGTGAGGTGGCGCAGCGCCAGGTCGGCGGGCCAGGGGCGGTCGAGCAGCGGCTCGGCGAGCGGGGTGGGCAGCACGGCGACGGTGATGCCGGCCTCCCGCCACCAGTCGGTGAGGGCGTTGCCGTCCCAACGGACCGCCTCCGGGGCGACGGCGAGCGCGGCGCCGGAGGTGAGGGTGGCCCACAGCTCCATCAGGTGCGGGTCGAAGGCGACGCCGATCAGCAGGCTGTGCCGGTCGCCCGGGCCGAGGCCGGTGAGTTCGCGGTACCAGTGCAGCAGCGCGCCGAGCGAGGGCTCGCCGACGGCGACCGCCTTGGGGGTGCCGGTGGAGCCGGAGGTGAGCACCGCGTAGAGGGTGCCCTCGGGGGCGCCGACGGCGCCGTCCGGGGCGGGGGCGAAGGCGGCCACCACGGTTCCGGCGGCGCCCGCGCTGCCGGCGGGGACGGGCAGGGGCAGGTGCTCGCCGGCGCGGTGGGCGGGCGGCAGCAGCTCGGCGTCGCCGATCAGGCAGGCGAGCCGCAGGTTCTCGGCGACCGCCTGGAGCCGGCGCTCGCCGGGGCGGGGGCCGAGCGGCAGGGCCGCGGCGCCGAGTCTGGCGAGCGCGACGGCCGCGGCGGCGAGCGCCGCGGAGTGGTCGAGGCACAGGCCCACCAGGTCGCCGGGGCGGACCCGGTCGCGCAGGCGGTCGGCCAGGGCGTCGGCGAGCCGGTCGAGTTCGGCGTAGTCGAAGGTGTTGTCGCCGTCGATCAGGGCGGGCGCGTCGGGGGTGCGGCGGGCCCAGTCGTCGAACAGGCCGAGCACGGGGGCGTCCTGGTGGGGCCGGCCGTGCCCGACGCTGCGGACGGTCTGAGCGGTCGTCCGGGCGGTGGTCGAGGGGTGGTCGTCGATGGTGGTCATCGTTGGGTCTCCGGGTGGTCGGTGGCGGTCGGTCAGCCCAGGCCCATGGCCTTGGCGATGATCACCTTCTGGACCTCGGAGGTCCCCTCGATGATCGTCATCATCCGGACGTACCGGTACAGGAACTCCAGCGGGTGACCGCGCACCCAGCCGGTGGCGCCGTGCACCTGGAGCGAGCGGTCGACCGCGCGGACGGCCGTCTCGGAGGCGGTCAGCTTGGCGAGGGCGGCGTTCTCCGGCGCCTCGGTGCCCGCGTCCACCAGCCGGGCGCAGGCCAGGGTGAGCAGCTTGGCGGCCTCCACCTCGGCCCGGGTGGCGACCAGGTGCTCCTGGACGTGCTGGTAGGTGCCGATCCGGGCGCCGAACGCCTCCCGCTCGCGGGCGTACTCCACGCCCAGGCGCAGCGCGTACTCGGCGACGCCGTTGCACATCGCGGCGACCACCAGGCGGCCGCGGGAGAGGCTGTCGATGGCGAGCGCGGTGGCGGCGCCGACGCCCTCCTCGCCGCCGATGACGGCGTCGGCGGGCACGGTCACGCCGTCCAGCATCAGCTCGAACAGCGGCTCGCCGGACATCCCCTCGTAGCGCTGGCCGATCCGCAGGCCCGGCTGGTCCATCGGGATCACGAAGGCGGTCGCGCCGCCGGTCGGCCCGGCGCCCTCGCCGAGGTCGGTGGCGGCGACGACCAGCGCGATGTCGGCCCGGTCGGCGTTGCTGACGAAGGTCTTGCGGCCGGAGATCCGCCAGCCGTCGCCGGTGCGGACGGCGGTGGTGGTCAGCCGGAACGCGTCCGAGCCGGCGTGCGGCTCGGTGAGGGCCAGGCAGCGGGCCGACTCGCCGCGCACCAGGGGCACCAGGTAGCGCTCGATCTGCTCGGGGGTGCCGTGGCGCAGCAGCGGGCTCGGGCCGTCGGAACCGGCCAGCGCGTACGGGGCGAGCGCGCAGCCGCTGCGTCCGGCGGCGTGGTGGAGCAGCACCACGGCGGTGAACGGCATGCCGGAGCCGCCGAGTTCCTCCGGGTAGTCGCCCGCGTAGAAGCCGAGCGCGGCGGAGCGCTTGCGGACGTAGGCGCGCAGGTCGGCGGGCGGCTGGTCGGCGGTCTCGGGCAGTTCGGCGGCGAGCGGGACGAGCTCGCGGCGGACGAAGCTCTCGAAGGCGTCGACGAGTTCGCGGTGGCCGTCCTCGAGGACGGCGGAGGGAGCGGAGTTCACCGGGCGCCTCCGGTCAGGACACGGGCCTGGTCGGCCAGGACAGGGTGCTGGAACAGGGTGCGCAGGGCCGGCCGGCTGCCCAGGCGCGGCTCCAGCCAGGCGGCGAGCTGGGCGGCGAGCAGCGAGTGGCCGCCGACCTCGAAGAAGTGCGAGTCGGCGGTGAAGCCGTCGTGGCCGAGGACCTCGCGCCACGCCTCGGCGACCAGGGCCTGCCCGGGGTCGTCGAAGCCCCCGGCGCCGGACGGGACGGGCTGCGTGCCGGGGGCGGGCAGCTCGGCGGCGGTGCGGGCGAGCGCGGTGCGGTCCGGCTTGCCGCCGGGCAGCAGCGGCATGGCCGGCAGCGCCGTCCAGTGGGCGGGGACGAGCGCGGCGGGCAGCCGCTCCGCCAGCGCGGTGTGCAGGGCGGCCTGGTCGGGCTGGTCGGCGCCCTCCAGGAAGCCGACCAGGCGCGGGGCGCCGGCCTCGTCCCGGTGAAGGATCACCGCGCAGGAGCGGCCGCCGAGTTCGGCGGAGGCCGCGGCCTCGATCTCCTCCAGTTCGATGCGGAAACCGCGCAGCTTGACCTGGTTGTCCTGGCGGCCGAGGAACCAGAGCCGGCCGTCCAGGTCGCGGTAGCCGCGGTCACCGGTGCGGTAGACCCGCTCGCCGCCGAGGGCGGGTACGGTGACGAAGCGTCCGGAGGTGACCTCGGGCAGGCCGAGGTAGCCGTCGGCGAGCACCTCGCCGGCCACCGCGAGTTCGCCGACCGCGCCGGCCGGCAGCGGCTGCAGGCCCTCGTCCAGGACGTGCATCCGCACCCCAGGCAGCTCGGTGCCGAGCGGGATCTCGGCGGCGTCCAGATCGGCCGCGGTCACCTCGTGGACGGTGGAGGTGACGGTCGCCTCGGTCACGCCGTACGCGTTGACCACCGTCGCCGTGGTGTCGTCCGTCAGGCCGCGCAGCGCACCGGCGGGCAGCCGCTCGCCGCCGAGGACCAGCAGGCGCGGGGCCCAGCGGCCGTCCCGCAGCGCCTCGCGCAGCTCCTCGCGGACGGCGAGGAAGTAGCTGGTGGGCAGGTTGGCGACGGTCACGCCGCGGGCCGCCAGCACGGCGACCAGCTCGGGCCCGGTCGGCACCTCGCGCTGCGGCAGCACCAGGGCGGCGCCGGCCGCGAGCGAGGGCAGCACCTCCTCCAGGGCGACGTCGAAGGACGGCCGGGCGAACAGCAGCACCCGGTCGGCCGGGCTCAGCCGGTAGCGCTCCGCGAGACCGGTGACGTAGCGGGCCAGGGCCTTCCGGCCGACCAGCACCGGCTTCGGCACACCGGTGGAACCGGAGGTGTGGATCACGTACGCGGCGCCGTCCAGCACGGCGGCGGGCGCGGCCGCGGGGAACTGCGGGCCGTCCAGCAGCGCCGGGGTGACGCCGGTGGCGGGCAGCGCGAGCGCGCTCTGCCGGGTGGCCAGCACCAGCGCGGGCGCGAGCCGCTCCAGCAGCAGGCCGAGGCGGGCGGCCGGGTCCTCGGTGGACAGCGGCGCGTACACCGCGCCGAGGCGCAGGCAGGCCAGCAGGGCGACGACGCTGTCGGTTCCGCGCGGCAGCACGGCTGCCACCGGCTGACCGGACGTCACACCGGCGGCGCGCAGCCGGTCGACCAGCTCGCCGACCCGGCGGTCGAGGTCGCCGAAGGTGAACCGCTCGGCGCCGGCGATCAGCGCGAGCGCGCCCGGGTCCTGGGTGGCGGCGGGGTCGAGGACGGTGTCGTCGGTGGGGTCGCTGCTGTTCTCGTCCTCGGTGGTGGACGGCGCGGTGGCCAGGTCGGCGAGCGGTGCCCCGGGGTGGTCCAGGTAGGCGCGCAGCAGGTCGAGCAGGCGGCCGGCGAGCAGTTCGGCGATCTCCTCGCCGAACAGGTCGACGTCGTAGTCCCAGATCAGCGTCATGCCGGCGGCGCCGTGCTTCTCGCCGACCACCCGGCGGTCGTCCGGGAGCAGCACCACGTCCAGGTCGAAGCGGGTGGTGCCGGTGTTGAAGCCCTCGTAGAGCGAGACCTCCAGGTCGGGCGCCTGGATGTCGGGCAGCGCGGCGTCGTGCGCGCTGAACATCACGTCGAACAGCGGGTTGTCGGCGCCGGTGGTGTGCAGGCCGAGGGTGCGGGTCAGCTCCTGGACCGGGACGTCCTGGTGCGGCAGGGCGCGCAGCAGGACCTCGGTCACCTCGTCGACCGCGTCGGTCCCGGGCGCGGCCGGGTCCAGGCGCAGCCGCAGCGGCACGGTGTTGACGAACATGCCGACGGTGCTCTCGAAGCCGAGCGGCCGGTTGCCGACCGCGGTGCCGACCACGGTCTCGCGGTGCCCGCTGTGCCGGCGCAGCAGCTCGGCGAAGAGCGCGAGCAGGGTGCTGAACGGCGTGTGGCCGTCGGCCCGGCTGCGCTCGCGCAGGCGCTCGGCCAGGTCGGCGCCGACCGGCTGGCGCAGCTGGCCGCCGTGGTGGCGGCGGACCGCGCCGGGACGGGCCAGCCCGGGCAGGGTGAGGTCGAGCGGAGCGTCCCGCAGCTCCTGCTGCCAGAACTCCAGGCTGCGCGCACGGGCGTCGGCGCGCGAGCCGTCGGTGTCGATCCGGACGTGCTCCTCGTACGAGCGGGTCGCCGGCAGCTCGGCGCTCTCGCCGAGGACGTGCGCCCGGTAGGCGGTGAACAGGTCGCGCAGCAGGATCGCGAACGAGTGCCCGTCGTGGATCAGGTGGTGCTCGACGTGGATCAGCCGGTGGTGGGTGTCGCCGAGCCTGACCAGGTGCCAGCGCAGCAGCGGGGCCTGCTCGGTGTCGAGCGGCTCCTCCGCCTCGGCGGCCAGCAGCCGGCGGAAGGCGGCCTCCGGGTCGCTCTCGCCGGAGAGGTCGCTGGTACGCAGGCGGGGTTCGGTACGGGTGCCGACGCGCTGCCCCGGCACGCCCTCGGGGCGCGGGACGAGTTCCAGGCGCAGCCCCGGGTGGTGGGCGAGGACGGCGGTCAGACCGGCGTTCAGCGCGTCGGTGTCGAGGGTGCCCCAGAGATCGAGCGCCGCGGTGAAGTTGTAGGCGCGGCTGCCCGGCTGCATCTGCTCGTGCAGCCAGACGATCTCCTGCGAGGAGGAGAGATCGAACATGGACGTGTCCCTTGCTGTGGCGGGTTCGTGTTCGGTCGGTGGTGCGTGGGGCGGGCCCGGATGGGGCGCTCCCATGGGGCTGCCGGGCGCCTTCGGGTGGTGGCGCTCGGCGGCCGTCGATCGGATGTTCGGGGATCGGACGTCCGGAGGGTTGGGCTCAGGTGGTCGCGGGTGTCGGACCGAGGTGGTGGCGCAGGGTGGCCAGCAGGGCGTCGAACGCGGCTTCGGCGTCCTCGTCCCGGCAGCGGTCGCGGTCCCAGGCGAGGCGGACCAGCAGGTCGTCGCCGTGCGAGGCGGCGACCGCGAGCGGTGCGCCGATCGGACGGCCGGCCAGGTGCGTCTCCCGGCCGGCCGCACCGTCGAGCACCAGCGGCGGGCGGCGCTGGAGGTCCTCGAAGGTGAGCAGCCCGTCCAGGGCGCCCGACCAGCGGGCACCCGCCGACCGTGCGGCGTGCACGACCTCGTCGAACGGGGTGCCGGCGTGCTCCAGGTCGTCCCACCAGTCGCCGCAGAGCGCGTCGAGGTCGGCGGGCCCGGGCGCGCCGGGGTGGACGAGTGTGTTGAGGAAGCAGCCGAGCGCCTGCGGAGCCCCCGGCGGCCGGCCGCCCCACGGATAGCCGAGGGCGAGCGTCCGGTCGGTGCCCAGCAGCCGGTGGCCGGCGGCCGCGACCGCGTCCAGCAGGGCCGGGAAGACCGCGCCGCGGGCCGCGCCGGTGACGGCGGGCAGGCGCTCGGCGGCCATGCCGGTGGCGTTTTCGGTGGGCGGGACGATGTTGCTGGGGTCGGCGTCGCCCAGGGTGCCGAGGCGGGCGGCCCAGTGGGCGTGGGCGGCAGGGCCGGCGGCGGCCTCCTCGGCGGCCAGCTGGAGGCCGACCGCCTCCCGGTACGCGGCGAGACCGTCGTCCTCCGGGGCCGCGGCAGTCGCTCCGGACCCGGCGCGGGCGTACGCCTCGGTCAGGCCGGCCGTGACGATGCCCAGCGACTGCTCGTCGCAGGCCGCGTGGTCGAGCGCGACGGCCAGCAGTTCCTCGTCGGCGGCGGGCCCGGCCGCGCGCAGCAGGCGCAGCACCGGGCCGTCGGCCGGCCAGTCGAGCAGCGCCTGCCGCAGCGCGTCCTCGGCCGTACGGCCCGGCTCGACGGCGATGTCGGCAACCTCCACCGACGGCGCGCCGAGGCGCAGCACCGGCGTGCCGCGCACGGCGGCGAAGCCGGCGCGCAGGGCCGGGTGACGGGCGGCCAGGTCGAGCGCGGCACGGTGCAGTCGGGCCGGGTCGACGGTGCCGCGCGGGAAGGCGAAGAACAGCGGCACGGTGTCGGGACGTCCCTGCGGGCGCATCCGGCGGGAGAGCAGGAAGCGGCGCTGGGCGCCGGTCAGCGGTAGCAGCTCCGCCGGGCCGCCGGAGGCGGCGACGGACCGGTACCGGGCGAGGTACGCGGCGGTGATGCTGGCGGGCACGGTTGTCTGCTTTCGGGTTCGTGGCGTGTCGGTGGTCCGCCCGGCGCGGCGCCCGGGCGCATCGGACGTGTCGGGCGGGTCGGGGGTGTCGGGCGGGTCGGGGGTGGGCCGCCGGTGGGCGGCGCGGTGGTCAGTGGGTGGCTCTGGTCGCCTCGGCCGGTGCCGTGGCGGCGTCGTCGCCACCGACCGGGTCGGAATCGGCGCCGGGGCTCGGGGCGGTGTCGTCGTCGGTGCCGCTCGGCAGGTCCCGCAGGCGGCGCAGCGGCGACAGGAGCAGCGGGAGGGGTACCGCGAGGAACCCGACGGCGCAGACCCACAGGGCGGCCCGCGGCCCGGCCGTACTGGCGACGGTGCCGCCGAGCAGGGCGCCCAGCGGCAGCGTCCCCCAGACCAGGAAACGGATGGTGGCGTTCATCCGGCCGAGCAGTTCGGGCGGGCAGACCGTCTGGCGGAAGCTCACCTGGGCGACGTTGTAGACGACCGCGCCGAACAGCACCACGGCCGAGCCGACACCGAACAGGACGGCTCCCGCCGGGCCCGACGACAGCGGCCACAGCAGGGCGAACGGGGCACTCGCCAGCGCCGACAGCCAGATCAGCCGCGCCTGGCCGACGCGGGCGGCCAGTCGGCCGGCGCAGAGCGCGCCGGCGAGTCCGCCGACCGCCGACACCGACAGCAGCACGCCGATCGCGGCGGGGGAGAGCTCCAGCACGCGGACCCAGAAGACGGTCTGAACGGCCATCAGCACCGCCGCGAACAGGTTCGAGACCGCGGTCGCGGCGGCGATCATGCGCAGCAGCGGGTGGCCCAGGACGAACCGGACGCCCTCGGCGATGTCGGCCCGCAGCGATCCCGCGGCCGCCGGCTGCGGTTCGTCCTCGACGGCGTGGATGCGGCGCAGCAGGACCGCCGAGGTGAGGTAGCCGACCGCGTCGGCGACGATGGCCAGCGGCGCGCCGAGCAACTGGACCAGACCTCCGCCGAGCCCGGGGCCGACGATCTGCGCCGAGGACCGGACAGTCTCCAGGGCGCCGTTTCCGGCCACCAGGTGCTCGCGGGGGAGCAGGTTCGGCAGGTACGACTGGTGGGCGACGTCGAAGAAGACCGTCGCGATGCCGGTGACCAGGGCGACCACGTACAGCTGGGCCATGGTCAGCACGCCCGCGGCCGCGGCCGGCGGGATCGAGCCGACCGCGAGGAACCGCACCACGTCGGCCCGGACCAGGACCGGCAGCTTGCGCATCCGGTCCAGCCACGCCCCGGCGGGCAGGCCCACCAGCAGGAACGCCGCGGTCTCGGCGGCGGTCAGCAGGCCGACCTGGAATGCGCTGGCGTGCAGGACCAGGACCGCGACCAGCGGCAGCGCGACCAGGGTCACCTGACTGCCCGCCTGGCTCGCGGCGGCCCCCAGCAGCAGCTGCCGGAAGTCGCGGTGGCCGAGGAGGCGGTCACGGGTCGGACGAGGCATGTCGTTCATCTGCACGACTGTCCGTCACATGTTCGACGGCGAGCAACCGACAGGACCAATTCCGGCCTTCCCTCGTGACGGCTGGATCACGCCACCCCGCGCCACCTCGTCGGGCGTGTCCGCACCACCCCCCGGGACCTCGGAAACCCTGCCGGATCACGCGGGACCAGCGACGTTCCGGTCCGGCGTCCAGGTGGACCACCTGTCCATCCCACTGTCCGATATACGGATCGTCACTTCGTCGTCATCGGACGGCCCGTCACAACATGGCTGGATCGCGCAGACGTGTGTCGGTTCGTCACCTTCTCGTGGTGACGCCGTGATATGCGCGCACAGATCCGGAAAATACCCGCCTCGACGGGTGCGCACGCCGGACTGCGTGCCGCACAGCCGTAGGCCGTGTCCTGGGGTACAGCGTCGACGCGCCGCACTCCGGCGGCCACGTCAAGGTCGCTGCGCTCTCCTCGCACGGCGACTACTGCGGCGCGATCAGGCTGTACGGCCCGGGCGGCGGTTCCGGCGGCACGCCGCCGCCCGGGCTCGCGTATTCCAGGGGTGGACACCTTCGCCAACGCCCCCGCTGGTGGTTGAAGACGGACCCGGACGTGGGTCCGGGGCGTCACCATCCCCGACTGCCAGTCAGGGTCCTGACGGACAAGCCTGCGAGGCTTCGCGCCGGATGCGCCCGAGTTGGGCGGTGCGGGGTTCCGGCCCCGTCCCGCTCAGCGGGCCGGCGCCTCGCAGAACCGCTTCAGCCCGGCCGCCTCGATGTCGACGTACCGGCGGATCAGCTTGCCGTACGGCAGTGCGAGCAGCGGCGCCATGAACCCCTTCAGCCGCACACCGAGCACCACCCGGCAGCGGTCCGCACCGAGCGGCTCGATCCGGTGCGTGCTGATCGTGGTGAACGCCGGATTCAGGGACCGCCACGCGAAGCTGCGCCCGGCCTCCATCTCGGTGACCTGCCACACCTCGGCGGCCAGCTTGGGCTGCCGGACCTCCGCCTCGCTGCCCACCGCCACCGCGCCGTCGGACAGCAGCCGTACGCCCGCCTTCGACACCGCCCACCGGGGCCAGCCCTCGATGTCGGCCAGCACCGTCCAGACCCGCTCCGGCGCCGCCGCGACGTTCACCGTTACCTCGTACCGCACTCGTGTTCCTTTCTCTGTCGCCGGATCCCCCACCGTACGGCCGCGCCGTCCCCGGCCCCGGGTTGGGGTCCGCCGCGCCTGTCGGGCCGGGCCGCCGTGGCAGCGCGCGCGGATGCGGCGGCCGTCCGGGTGAGGCCCGGTGCAGGCTGGGCCTCGCCTGACAGTGCCTCGACTTGTCTGTGTGCGAGAGTTCGGCCACGACCCGTTTCGCCGGGGTGGACCGTACACGTGGATGCGGAGACGATCGTGGCCTGTGGACGCAGTGTTACCCGTGCGGGAAGGACGGCCGCGGTCGCCGCGCTGTTGGCCCTGACCACGGGCTGTGGTGGGGGGTCGTCCGGGTCCACGACCGCGCCGCAGTCGACGGTCGGAGCGACCCCCGAGTCGCTGACGACGCTCTTTCCGGGCAGTGGGGGCGGCGGATCGACGCCCACCTCCCGGAAGGTGCCCGCTACGCCGATCAACACGCAGAGCACCGATTCGTTGTACTTCGCAGCGGGCCAGGCGTCCGGGGTGACGATGGGAGACGTCCACCTGCCGCCGGGAAGCTTCAGCGTGGTCCGCAACGGTTGCACGGGCAAGACCCTTACCCCCGGGCAGTCCTGCGTCGTTGTGATCGAGTTCGCTCCGAAGTCTGTCGGCAGTTACACGGTGGAGCTGACCGTCGACACGTCAGCAGCCGACGCGGACTACCGCGTCCGGCTGACCGGTGTGGGAGTCGGATCGACGCCCTCCTCGCCGCCGACGACAAAGCCCTCGCCCTCCGTCAGGACGACGCACCCGACGGACGTGCCGTCGGTCGAGGTGACGACCTAGGGACGGGTCTCAGCTCCCCGGGGTCCAGCCGAGTGTCTCGATCCGGATGCTGCCGTCGTCCGGAAGCACCACGGTGAGGTCGTTGGGCCGGCGGCGGACGTGCGAGACGAGGTAGTAGCGGGACTCGGACCGGGCGAGCAGGACGAAGCCGCTGTACCGGTAGGGGTACGCCTCGCTGCCGTCGGACAGGTCCTTGAGCGTGATGCCGAGCGCATCCTGGGTGATGCGTGAACGCGAGTAGATGAGGACGCTGACGTGGCCGGCGAAGCCGGATTCGGAGTCGCGGGCCGCCTGGTCGTCGCCGGCCTCGTCCGCGTAGCGGGCCAGGGCGAAGAACAGCGCCATCGTCAGCAGTCCGATCAGCACCGCGCCAGTGAGGGTTCGGACTCGTTCGCCGGTCGCCGCCCCCTGCCCAAGGCGGCGTGCGTGCTGGTGCAGGTGCAGCGAGAACAGGGCCAGGGCCGCGCCAGCCACCACCAGCAGGGGCGGAACGAGGGTCCGCGGCCAGCCCGGCTCCAGGATCGAGAGGACCCGCCGGAACCACCGGGGAGCCTCGGTGAAGACGAGGAACCCCAGCAGGAGCAGCGCGCCGGCCGCGACCCCGCAGACGATGGAGGCCCGGTGCCACAGCGGATTCTCCCGCGGTCGTGCCAGCCACTGTTCGGTCAGCGCGAAGAGCCCGAGGGCGAGCAGCGCGCAGCACAGCAGCACCCAGAGCGGGAAGAACAGCGTATTGGGACTGACGGCCAGAATGCTCTCGCGTGACAGCTGAAGGTCGCTCGTCGGGATACCGAAGTGGACGTAGTAGGACGTCGTGTAGGTCCGACCCACGTAGTACAGCAGGCCCACGATGACCGAGCTGGGCGCCACGACGTAGGCGGCCTTTTCGAGGAACGCCCTGGTTCGGTCCGAACTCCGGTCCGCGCCGGACCCGGTGGCGGCCGTGCTGCCGTACCGTCGGCGGTCCGGCCTGGCTCGCGACGCCGGCCGGCGGAGGCGACGTGCGGCCGCCCTGGTACGTGGTGGTTGCTCGGTCACAGCTTGTCCAGTCTCGTGTTTTGACGATGAGATGCCGCGGAACGCATGCGCACGAGCGGCGTCTCCGACGAGGAGGGCAACGAGGAAGGCCGTCGAAGGTGGTGCGGACGCGCTCCCGGTCGTTCGTCCGGATGACTGCGGGGCCCGTCGGTGCACGCACCCGCCGGCCGGTTCGGGTGACGCAAGCGGAGGGCGGCGTGAGATCATCGGCGGTCCTCGGCGGGTGCGCGACAGGGTGGCCCGCGGGAGACACGTGAGGTGGGTGGCGGTGACGGTGTCGGCGGACGGTGGTGTGCGGGTGCTGGTGGTGCAGCACGAGGACAACACGGGGCCCGGCCTGGTCGGCGAACACGTGGAGCGGACCGGTGTACGGCTGGAGCTGGTCCACCCGTGGGCGGGTGACCCGATGCCGACCGCCCTCGACGGTTACGCCGGGCTGTTGGTCCTCGGTGGCTCGCCCAACTGCGAGGACGACGAGCGGGCGCCGTGGTTGCCGCGGACCC
Organism: Kitasatospora cinereorecta; assembly: GCF_024172095.1. Classification (GTDB taxonomy): domain Bacteria; phylum Actinomycetota; class Actinomycetes; order Streptomycetales; family Streptomycetaceae; genus Kitasatospora; species Kitasatospora cinereorecta. The sequence goes on from NZ_JAMZDX010000007.1 coordinate 204,742, forward strand.
GTGAGCTGATCCGGCAGGCCGTCGCGGAACGGCTCCCGCTGCTCGGGATCTGTCTCGGCGGCCAGTTGATGACCGTCGCGCTCGGCGGCAGCGTCGCGCCGCGCGGACGGGTCCCCGAGGTCGGTGCGGTGCCGCTGCGCCGACTCGCCGGGGCGGTGGAGGACCCGGTCCTCGGCGCGGTCCCGGACGGCGCGCCCGCCGCGCAGTGGCACTGGGACGAGATCACCGCGCTGCCGCCCGGCGCCGTCCCGCTGCTCGGCGGGGACGACAGTGTGCACCAGGCGTTCCGGGTCGGCCCGGTCGCCTGGGGTGTGCAGTTCCACCCTGAGGTGCTGGGCGACGTGATGGCCGAGTGGGCCGAGTCCGACGGGCCGAACGTGAAGGCGGCCGGCGGTGACCCCGACGCGGGGGTGGCCGCCGTCCGGGCGGCGGAGCCGCAGCTGCGGGCGGTGTGGGGGGCGAGCGCCGAGGCGTGGGGACGGGTGGTGCTCGATCAGGCGGCGGCCCGGCAGCCGGGCCGGTAGGCGGCGGCGCCCGGGGTGGGTCACCCCAGGGCCGCCGCCTTGCGCAGCAGGACCGACCGTTCGCGCTCGTTGCGGCAGAGCCGGGCGGCCAGTTCCAGTTCGGACCGGGCCTCCGCCGGGCGGCCGAGGCGGACCAGCAGTTCGCCCCGCACGCTCGGCAGCAGGTGCGAGCCGGCCAGCCGACCGGCCACCAGCAACTCGTCCACCTGGGCCAGGGCCTGCTCCGGTTCGCCGGCCATGGCGACCGCGACCGCCCGGTTGAGCTCGACGACCGGCGACGGCGCCACCCGGCCGAGCGCCTCGTACAGCAGCACGATGCGCTCCCAGTCGGTCTCCGCCACCGACGGCGCCGAGGCGTGACACGCCGCGATCGACGCCTGCAGCCCGTACGGGCCGAGGCCCCGCCCGAGCGTGGCGGTGCGGCCGAGGGCGGCCAGGCCGCGGCGGATCGCGGATCGGTCCCAGCGGCGGCGGTCCTGGTCCTCCAGGAGGACCGGCTCGCCGTCGGGCCCGGTCCGGGCCGGGAAACGGGCCGCCGTCAGCTCGCACAGGGCGAGCAGGCCGAACACCTCCGGCTCGTCCGGCAGCAGCGCGGCGAGGGTCCGGGCCAGCCGGATCGCCTCGTACGCCAGGTCGGGCCGCAGCAGCGCATCGCCGGAGGTCGCGGTCGACCCCTCGGTGAAGACCACGTACAGCACGCTGAGCACCCCGCCGAGCCGCTCCCGCCGCTCGTCGGCGGGCGGCAGCTCGAACGGGACGCCCGCCGCGGCGATGGTCTTCTTCGCCCGGGTGATCCGCGCCTGCACGGTCGGCACCGGCACCAGGAAAGCCCGGGCGATCTCCTCGCTGGACAGGCCGCCCACCACGCGCAGGGTCAACGCCACCCGGGCCTCCGGCGAGAGCACCGGGTGGCAGGCGACGAACATCAGCGCGAGGACGTCGTCGTCCACCCGGTCGGGGTCCCACGGCAGCTCGTCGGGCCCGTCCGGCGGGGCCGAACCGCCGGTCACCGCCTCGCCCTCGCCGAGGCGGCCCGCCAGCAGCGCGTACCGCTCGTCCCGCGCCGCGCGGCGGCGGAACGCGTCGATGGCGCGCCGACGGGCGGTCGCCAGCAGCCAGCCCACCGGGCTGGCGGGCGCGCCGTCCCGCGACCAGGTGACCAGTGCCTCGGCGAGCGCCTCCTGAGCGACGTCCTCGGCGAGGGCGAAGTCACCGGTGAAACGGGCCAGCGCGCCGACGATCCGGGCAGACTCGATCCGCCACACCGCCTCGACGGCCCGCCGCGCCGACTCCGCGACCGGCGGGCCGTCGTCGGCCGGGGTGCTCAGAGCTGACCCGTCTGCTCGCGCCACGCGCGCTCCTTGATGACCCACTCGTTGTCCTGCGGGAACTCGTCGATCGCCGGCACCCGGCGGACCTCGCACTTCGAGCCGACCATCGCCGGGAGGCGCTTGGCCCACTCGACGGCCTCCTCCTTCGACGCCACGTCGATGATGTAGTAGCCGCCGAACAGCTCCTTGGTCTCACCGTACGGGCCGTCGGTGACCACCGGGGTGTCGCCGCTGAAGTCGACCACGACGCCCTGGGACGGGTCGTCCAGGCCCTCGGCGGCGACCAGCACGCCGGCCTTGATCAGCTCGTCGTTGAAGCGGCCCACGGTTTCGAGCATCTGCTCGAAGGGGGTCTCCATCATCTTGGCCATGGTCTCGTCGGTGCCGCGCATGATCAGCATGTACTTCGCCATCGTGGATCTCCTTGTTCGGTGGGGCCGTCCTCCGCCCCTCTCTATCGCAGGTCGAACGGGGGGACGGCGGATCGACACGGGGACGGAAACTTTTTTGGACAGCGGAGCGGGGGGCGGCGCGGGGCTACGAGGGGCGGCCGGGGCGGGTGTGGGTGGGCCAGGGCCAGCGGGTGGTGAGCCAGTGGTGGAGGGTGGTGGCGAGGTGGCGGTCGAGGGGGGTGTCGCGGCCGCCGCGGGTCCAGTGGGTGAGTTCGACGGGGTGGCCGGGGTCGGTCGCCGGGTCGAGGTAGACGCAGCCGAGGAGGCGGCCGTCCGCCGGGGTCTCGACGGCGTAGGCGAAGGAGGTGCGGCGGGTGAACTCCTGCTGGTGCCAGGCGAGCTGGATCAGGTCCTGTTCGAGGGTGAGGTCCTTCGGCGGCCAGGCCCAGCTGTCGCCGAACTGGGCCCAGAGCTCCTCGCGGGTGTCGGTGACCAGGGCGTGGTCCTGGGCCAGGTCGTGGATGGTGATCGGGCGCAGCGTGTAGCCGTCGCAGTCGAGGCGTTCGGGCACCTGGAAGTCGAGCGGGACGAAGGGCGCGCGGGGCGCCGGGAAGGTGATCCGGGCGGGTCGCGGCGGGTCGGGCCGCAGGACGGCGCGGTGGGCGGCGGCGAGGTCGGGGCCGGGCTCGACGCCGAGTTCCTCGACGAGGCGGGTGCGGGTGCGGCGGTAGAGGTCGAGGGCGTCGGCGCGCCGTCCGCTGCGGTCGAGGGCCAGCATCAGCAGGGCGTGCGGGCCTTCGCGCAGGGGGTGGTCGGCGGTGAGCGGGTGCAGCAGGTCGGCGGCGTCGGCGGGGCGCCCGGCGGCGAGGTCGGCGCGGGCGGCGGTCTCGACGGCGGTGAGGCGCAGGTCGTCGAGGCGTTCGGCTTCGGCGCCGAGGTGGGGGAGGTGGCGCAGGTCGCCGAGGGCGGGGCCGCGCCAGAGTGCGAGGGCGTCGCCGAGCAGGGTGCGGGCGGTGTCGGCGGCGCCGGCGGCGAGCAGGGCGCGGCCCTCGGCGAGGAGGTGTTCGAAGCGGTGGATGTCGAGGTGTCCGCAGTCGAGGTCCAGACGGTAGCCGGCCGGGTCGCCGACCAGTGCGGCCGCGCCGTCGGGGCCGCCGAGCAGGGCGCGCAGGCGGGAGACGTAGCTCTGCAGGGTGTTGCGGGCGCTGGCGGGCTCCCGGCCGTCCCAGACGCCTTCGATCAGCCGCTCGACGGGGACGGTCCGGCCGTCGGCGAGCAGCAGCAGGGCGAGGACGGCGCGCTGGCGGGGCCCGCCGAGCGGCAGCGACCGTCCTTCGGACCGGACCTCCAGCGGCCCGAGGGCGTTGAACTGCCATCCCGTACCGGTCATCCGGCGACCTCCCCGTCCGCGTGGGCGGCTCAGTGTGGCACGGGGTGCGCGGCGCTTGCACGCGAGTTGCACGCGTCGCCGGGCAGGCTGCTCCGGTACGGCGGCGCGCCCGGACGCAGCGGGTGCGCGCCGCGAGAGCGCAGTGCAAGAGCGCAGTGCATGAACGAGGAGAGACGAAGACCGTGAGCACCACCGTGACCCCGCCGCCCGGCCTGACCGTGCGGGCCGCGACGCCCGAGGACGCCGCCGAGGTGTGCGCCCTGCTGAACCGGGTCGACCTGCTGGAGATCGGGCGGGCGGAGACCGAGGTGGCGGAGGTGGCGGCCGAGCTGGGCCATCCGGAGGTGGACCTGGCCCGCGACTCCTGGCTGCTGTGGGAGGGCCGGCGGCTGGTCGGGTACGGCCTGCTGCGGGACGCGTCGGGCGGCGAGCGGATCGACATCGACCAGTACGTCCTGCCGGACCGCCAGGACGGCGCTCTGCACCTGTTCGACCTGATGGAGGCGCGCGCGGCGGAGCGGGCGGCGGCCAACGGCGCCCGGCGGGCCGTCGTCCACCTGCACCTGAACAGCGCTCCGACGGTGGACACGGCGGCGATGCGGGCGCGGGGCTGGCGGGCGGTGCGGCGGTACAACGTGCTGACCCGGCCGGTCTCGCCGGCGGCCGACCCGGTGCCGGCGCCGCCGGCCGGGGTCGTGCTGCGCGACTGCACGGCGGAGGCGGACCGGCGGATCGCCCACCGGCTGCTGCAGCAGAGCTTCGCCGGGCACTACGACTTCCGGCCCCGCAGTTACGAGGAGTGGCTGGAGGACATCGACGGGGCGAACGCCGACTGGTCGCTGGTGTGGGTCGCCGCGGTGGCGGGGGTCGGTGACGCGGCAGTGCTGCGCTGCCGCAACGACCGGGGCGGGACGGGCTGGGCGTCGAACATCGGGGTGCTGCCGCAGGCCCGGGGGCGCGGGGTGGGTGGCCACCTGCTGCGGCACTTCTTCGGGGCCTTCGCCGCGCTGGGCCGAGGCCGGGTGGGGCTGGGTGTGGACACCGAGAACGGGACCGGCGCGCCGGAGCTCTATCTGCGGCACGGGATGGCGCTGGACTTCGCGGTGGACACCTGGGAGCTGGTGGTGGCGCTCGGTTGAGCCGGCGTCGGGAGGGTGAACCCTCCGGGTCACGAGGGTGTCGGTGGACCCGCTAGGCTGGTAACCGATTGTCAGACCATAATACGGGGAGTGGTCGTGATGGCCGGAAACAGCTTCGGCATACGCTTCGACGAACTCGAGCGGATCCAGCAGGAGTGGAAGTCCCTCAACGAGCGGATGGCCGACATGAGTCGGCAGACCGCCGGGATCAAGGGCACCGTCGCCAAGGCTGCGGCGACCGACCTGATGGCCGGTGAACTGGCCGGCGTGGTCGGCTTCGTCGCCGTCACCGAGCAGGTCGCCGCCAGCGTCAAGGACATCCTGTCCAAGCTGGAGAAGCTGCAGGAGACCAAGGAGAAGCTCACCAAGGAGCTCGCCGAGGACGCCACCAAGATCAAGGCCGTGATCAAGGCGTACGAGGACGCCGAGCGCAAGACCCACGAGGAGATGCGCAAGCACGACAAGGACCACGGCAAGCCGAAGTCCCCGAAGAGCCCGCCCACCCGCACCGACGGTGGCGGCGGCAAGCACGAGGGCGGCGGCGGTGGCCACCACCCGATGCCCGAGCACCCCAAGCAGACCGGTGACCACGGCGACGGCGGCGGGCACGGCGGCAACGACCCGACGCCGCACCCCTCCTCCGAGGGCGTGATCAAGAAGGGCGACGTCACCTTCGGCGGCAAGGGCTCGTACAAGAGCGGCCCCGACGCCTGCCGCGACTACATCGCCAAGGCGCTGGACGCGATGGGCATCACCGACCCCAAGGCCCGCGAGGCGTGGACCCGCGGCATGCTCACCATCGCCGAGCGCGAGTCCTCGTACAACTCGCCCAACTGGCAGGTCAACAAGGGCCCCGGCGACGTCAACGTGAACGGTCCGATCCAGTCCGACGGCGCGCCGCTCAACTGCTCGCGCGGCGGCTGGCAGACCACGCCGGAGACCTTCGCGGCCAACCACGTCAAGGGCACGTCGACCGACATCTACGACCCGGTGGCCAACTGCGCGGCCTCCATGGAGTACGTGATGAAGCGGTACCACGTCTCGCCCGACGGGCACGACCTGGCCGCCAAGGTCCAGCAGGCCGACCCGGGCCGCAAGGCGCACTGGTACTGATCAGGCCCCCGCTCCCCGCTCCCGTCCGGACCCACCCACAAGGAATCCCGTGCTTCGCCTCCGTACCCTCGCCGCGGCGGCCGCCGCGCTGTGCTGCGCCGCTGCCCTGACCGCCTGCGACCCCGACGGCTCCGGCTCCGACGGTGCCACCGCCACCGCCGCGAGCTCGACCTCCCCGTCCGCCGCCTCGGCCCCGGCGTCCGCGCCCGCCTCCGCCGCCGCGTCGGCGTCCGCCTCGGCCGGCAAGCCCGGCGGCGCGCCCTCCACGCTGCCGGCCGGCATCTGGATCGCCACGACGGACGTCCCGCTCGACTCGGTCTACCACTGGCAGACCCCGTCGGCGGTGGCCAAGGCCGCCAAGGCGCCCGCCTTCCAGTTCGAGACGCTCTGCCACAGCAAGCGCTCGGCCGACCTCGACACCACCGCCAAGGGCGCGCAGAACGGCGCCGTGGCCCAGCTCGGCAAGGGCGGCGCCGCCGAGTGGCAGGCCCAGGAGACCATCCTCAGCTGGGGCCCGGCCAAGTCCAGCGGGCCCGCCCAGACCGCCTACGCCTTCACCGGGTCCCTCGCGGCCGAGGTCAAGGCCTGCGCGTCCACCGCCCCCGGCGCCACCGTGAAGGTGGACACCGAGGACGGCGGAAACCTGTTCGTCGCGACCCTGACCGTGCCGCAGTCCGGCGGCGGCAGCGTCACCCTGCACGAGTACCTGACCACCTCCGGCGCGACCGTCGCCGAACTCTCGGTCTGGGCCTCCGTGCCGGCCGGCGGCAAGCCGCGAACCGCCTGGTCGGCTCCGTCCGAGATCGAGGTGGGCAAGGCGCTCGGCGTCCCGATCTGCACCGCCCTCAAGGACTGCTGACCGGAGATCCGCTCCCTCCGCCCGGGTCCGGCGGCGCTCAGTACACGTTCACGCCGTACGCGGCGAGCGCCGCCGGGACGGGCTGGAAGAACGTCGTGCCGCCGGACTTGCAGTCGCCGCTGCCGCCGGAGGTCAGCCCCAACGCCTTGGCGCCGTCGAACAGCGGGCCGCCCGAGTCGCCCGGCTCGGCGCAGACGTTGGTCTGGATCATCCCGCGGACCGTCCCGCTGCCCGCGTAGCGCACCGTCACATTCAGTGCGGTGACGCTGCCGCCGTGCGTGCCCGTGGTCGAGCCGGTCCGCTGGACCGCCTCGCCGACGAACGCCGCCGGGGCCGAGGTGAACCCGCCCGGGTGGGGCAGAGCGCTGTTGTCGTAGCGGACCAGCGCGTAGTCGTGGCTCGGGAAGGTGGACGAGACCGTCGGGCCGATCAGGGTCGTGTGCGCCGAATCGGTGTACCAGGTGCTCGCCACGTTGCCGCAGTGCCCGGCGGTCAGGAAGTACGTGGTGCTGTCGCTGCCGACCACGTTGAAGCCCAGCGAGCAGCGGTAGCCGCCGCCGTAGATCGCATCGCCCGCCGCGGTCAGCGGACGGAACACGCCGGCGGTCCGCTCGACCTTCAGCGCCGCGGCGTCCACGCCCGCCGAACGGGCGATCCGGGCCAGCCCGCCCGCGGTCACCGTACTGTCCATCAGGACGTGCACCCGGCCGTCGGTGGTGTCCACGTACCAGGCCGTCCCGGCGACGTCGGCGCGCAGCACCGCTTCGTCGACCCGGGCCAGGGTGGCCGGGTCCCGCATCGGCGTGGGTGCGGCCGCTGCGGGCAGGGCGACGCCGGTCGCCACCGCTGTCGTGGCGACCGCGACCGCCAGAACGGTCATCAGCCGGGTCCGGCGGCGGCCGCGGGTGGTGTGCTCGGTTCTCACTGGTCTCCTCCTAGGAGTGGAGAGTCCCCCCGGTTCGGTGGCCGCCTGATCTGCACTGATCTGCTCTGATCTGCTCCTGACAGGCGGTCACCTGGAGTATTCGTCTGCTGACGGAGCGCCACAAGTCGACGCGCGGCCGCCTTGATCGGATCATCTGAAAAGCGCAGTGGCTTGCCCGGCGTGCCGCGATCAGGCGTCGGCGATGCCGTCGAGGGCGGACAGCACCGGGCCCACGCCGTCCTCGGCCCGCAGCCCGGCGGCCAGGGCGGCGGCCCGCCGCCGGTAGCCCGGATCGTCCACCACCCGGCGCAGCGCCGCGGCCAGCGACGGCGAGGCGAGGCGGCGCAGCGGGATCGCCGTCGGTGCCACCCCGAGCCCCACCAGCCGGTCGGCCCAGAACCCGGCGTCGAACTGCACCGGCAGCGGCACCGCCGGCACCCCCGCGCGCAACGCCGCCGCGGTGGTGCCCGCCCCGGCGTGGTGCACCACCGCCGCCATCCGCGGGAAGAGCAGGCCGTGCGGCAACTCGTCGACGGTGAGCATGTCCTCTCCGTCGGCCGCCAGGTCGCTCCAGCCGCGCTGCATCACCCCCCGAAGGCCCGCCGCCCGCAGCGCCGCCACCAGCTCACGGCTCAGCCGGTCCGGATCCGGCACGGTGGCGCTGCCCAGCCCCACGAACACCGGCGCCGGCCCGGCCGCGAGGAACTCCTCGACCCGGCACGGCAGTCGACCCGCCGGCGGGCAGTACGGCCACCAGTACCCGGCCACCCGCAGCCCCGGACGCCAGTCCCGGGGCCGCGGCACCACCAGTTCGCTGAAACCGTGGAGGACCGGCCAGTCCTGCCGCTCCCGGGCGCGCCGGGCCGCCCGCGTCCGACTCGGCGGCAGGCCGAGGCGGGTCCGCAGCCGGCGCACGGTGTCCGCGAAGATCGCGTCCACGGCGGCGCCCACCACCCGGCCCGCCAGCAGGTTCCCCGCCGCGCCGTAGCCGCGCGCGCCCAGCACCGGCGGGCCGAACTCCGCGGTCGCCGCCAGCGGCTGCAGATACACGCCGACGGTCGGCCGGCCCAGGCCCGCGCCGATGGTGTGCCCCAGCGGACCGAGCGAGCCCGACACCAGCAGCACGTCCTGGTCCTGCGCCGCGTCGAGCAGCCCGTCCGCCATCTCGCCGACCAGCCCGCGCGCCATCGCGACCACCCGGGCGAACTTGGCCGCCCCGCCCCGGCTGCGGTGCAGGCCCTGGCCGCGCGCCGACGCCAGCTCCGCCCGTGGATCGACCGGCAGCGGACGGAACCCGATCCCCGCGTCCGCGGCGAGCGGGGCGAACCGGGCATGGGTCACCAGGGTGACCCGGTGGCCCGCCGCCGCCAGCCCGTGGCCGAGACCCGTGTACGGCGCGACATCGCCGCGCGAACCCGCCGTCATCAACGCGACCCGCATGGCAGCAGTATGGCGGGCGCGGTCGCTCACGCCCGACGGAGCGTCACCTGACACTCCGGAGGTCGTACGGCCGGCGCACCGAGGGTGCGGGTCGTACGGTGCCCGGGGCGGGACGGGCTCCGGGTGAGGACGACCGCCGCGACCACCGCCGCCCCGCCGACCAGCGCGTTCCAGCCGACCGGCTCGCCGAGGAGCAGCGCACCGAGCGCCGTCGACCACAGCGGCGTCGCGTACGTCACCGCGGTGGCCACCACCGCCCCCGCCTCCCGCACCATCGCCAGATTGAGGACGTACGCGAAACCGGTGCCCACCGCCCCGAGCAGCACCAGCGCGGCCACCGCCCGCACGCCCGGCCAGTGCGGCGCACCCGACACCAGCGGCGCCACCACCGCGGTCTCCACCGCGGCGCAGCCGATCTGCACCGCCGACAGGGCCGCCGCCGACCCCGGACGGTCCGACAGGATCCGCCGCAGATAGGTGAACCCGGCCCCGTAGCAGCACGTCGCCGCCAGACACGCCAGCCCGCCCGTCCCCAGTCCGGCCCCCGCGCCCCGCCAGACGCCGAGCACCGTCAGGACCCCCGCGAAGCCCAGCACCAGCCCCGCCAGCCGGCGCGGCCCCGGGCGGCGCTCCGCCGCGACCGTCGCCACCGTGAACAGCAGCGTGAACAGCGGCGTCGTCGCGTTCACCACCCCCGCCAGCACCGAGCTGACCCTCGTCTCGCCGTACGAGAACAGCATGAACGGCACCGTGTTGAGCAGTACCGCGGCCACCGCCGAATGCCCCCACGTCGCCGCGTCGCGCGGCACCGGGACCCGGCGCAACCCCACCAGCGACCACAGCGCCACCGCACCGAACACGCACCGCCAGCACGCCACCCACGCCGGCGACACCCCCGCGTCCACCGCCGTCTTGATCAGGACGAAACTCGCGCCCCAGATCGCCGACAGCAGTACGAACCCCGGCCACCAGCGCCGCACCCCGACCACCTGCCCTCTTCCGGCCGCGGCCCGTCCGCGGCGATGGACAGAGCGTGCCGCGCGGCCCGATCATGAGTCCAACAAGTGGCCCGACCCGGGAGATGAGGAAGTCTCATGACGGCAGAGCTGAACCTGGCCCAGCTCCGGGCACTCGTCGCGGTCGCCGACCACGGCGGATTCGGCGCCGCCGCAGCCGAACTCGGCATCAGCCAGTCCGCCGTCTCGCACGCCGTCGCCGCCCTCGAACGGGCCCTCGGCGCGCCCGTCCTCCACCGCACCACCCCCGCCCGCACCACCCCGCTCGGGACCCGCATCCTCCCCCACGCCCGCACCGCCGTCACCGCCACGGCCGCCGTCCGCACCATCGCCACCAGCCACTCCGGCGGCCTCACCGGCACCGTCCGCCTCGCCGCCCCCGCCACCGTCTGCCAGGGCCTGCTCCCCGGACTGCTCCGCGAATGGCGCACCGCCCACCCGCGACTCACCGTCCAGATCTTCGAAGGCGAGGACGACGAACTCGGCGTCTGGCTCGAAGCCGGCACCGTCGACGCCGCCGTCCTCGTCGACGCCGACCCCGCCCCGGCCGGCGCCGTACCGCTCGGCAGCGACGCGATGCACGCCGTCCTGCGCCGCGACCACCCGCTCGCCGACCAGCCCGCCATCGACGTCGCCGACCTCGAGGACGACGACTTCCTGCTCTCCGAAGGCGGCTGCGAACGGCACATCCGCGACGTCTACCGGCGGGCCGGCGTCCGCTTCACCGCCCGCCACCGCATCCGCGACCTCAACACCCTGATCGGCATGGTCCACGCGGGCCTCGGCGTCTCCGTCATGCCGGCCCTCGCCCAGACCATGCTGCCGCCCGACTGCGTCCTCGTCCCGGTCCGCCCCGCCGTCCACCGCACCCTCACCCTGACCGGCCCCACCACCCGGCCCTGGGCACCCGCGGTCGGCGGACTGCTCGCCGCGACCCGCCCCGCGACTCAGCCGCCGCCCAGCAGCCCCACCACCTCGTAGCCCAGCCCGCCCAGCGTCGGCAGCGCCCCGAGATCGGTGATCGCCCCGACCGGAATGCTGTACCCCTGGTTCACCTGCGGCTGCGCCGGACCCTCCGCCACCGGCGCGATCGCCCCCGCACTCCCCGCCCCGCCCCCGACCACCCCGGCCAGCACCACCGCACCGACCGCCGCCACCCGCACCACACACCGCATCATTCGCATACCCGGACAACGACCGGCCCCGCTGAAGGCAACGCCGACCTGGAGACCGGTCTGCCCCGCCCGGCCGGAGCGTCGTCACCACCTCGCCGTACGACCGAGCCGTCGGCCACAGGCGCTCTCTCCGGTGACCTGCAGGGCTGCTGCGAGCCGGGACCGGGCGGACAACGCTGTCGCGGAAACCCCGGTGCGCCGGCCCTCGGAGGACTACCCTGATGGCCATTCTCCATCGAGGTCGTACGGGGGGCAGGCAGAGTGACGGCCACGCAGAGATCCGGTTCAGCGCGGTCCGGGGCCGCCGGGCCGAGGGGCGGCGTCCAGCTCCTCAGGGTCAAGAGTGCGCTCATGACAGTCGCACCGTTCACCGCTGCGCTCATCACCTTCAAGACCGTGCTCGACTATGCGCCCAAGTCCTGGTTCCCGGCCGAGTTCCTGCAGTACCTGTTCGCGGGCCTGTGCGCCCTCTGCGTGGGACTGTCCATCAGACTGCTCGGCGCTGCGCCGGGCGCCCCACGGGCACGCGCGGCCGGTGCCAGGGGCTCCCACGGAACCGCCGGCCCGTCAGCTCACACGATCCTGACGGACACGGCCCGCGGAGTGGCCGGACAGCACCGGACGGTCACCCACCAGGGGACTGTCCTGCACGGCTGGCCTCAGTACCTCAACGATCCCGTCCCGCCCACTGCGGTGGGAACCTCCTACGGCGTCCGCATCCTGGCACTGCTGGACCTGTACGACGCGAGCATCAACAGGCACGACCTGTCCGCCACCCTGCTTGCCCTGCAGCGACCCGGCGGCGGGTGGGCCGCAAGTACCCAGCGGCAGCGCGGACGACCCGAGGTGACCAGCTGGGTCATCGCCTCACTGTGTCGACTCGGAATGGAGAGGGGAGCGAAGCAGCAGCTCGTGGCGGCACTTGAAGACATGCTGGAGCCGCGACTCGATCCGGTGGGGATGGCGAGCATCACCGTGGTCTCCACCGCCGTCTCCGCGCTGTCCGAGGTGGCCCCGACATCCTCGAAGCTTCCCGAGCTCGCAAGGCGCTTGCTCGACGGCGGTCACCATGACCAGCAGGACTCGACACCCCTGTTGTACTGGGGCGAGACCCAGTACAGCTCCTCCAGGTCCGTTGCCCACACCGCACGGGCGGCGATCGCCCTCAACGATGCCGCCAGAGCGCTGCCCGGAAATGCCGGACTGGCGAGCGGGGCGCGCGCCGCCGTGGACTGGCTGTGCCGATCGGGGACGGACTTCCACCTGGTCGACGAGCAGTTGCGCCGCCCGGTGGCCGACGGCACGGTCGATGCCCTCTTCATCGGTCACTTCACAGCGGCATGGGTCGCCCAGGCGATCCTCGATGTCGGAGTGTCCGGGGGGATCTACGACGACTGCCTCGCCAAGGCCATGCGTGACGTGGTCGGCCGGCAGGAGAACGGGCTTTGGCGGTGGCACGACGGATCCATACCCATCTGGATGACGCAGCAGGGGGCTCAGGTAATAAAGGACCACGCATTGAGGAATCCGCAATGGCTGTTGTGAACCCGCCTCGCACCGCTCTCTCCGTCGCCAGCTGGAACCTGCACGAGGGACTGGACGCAGAGGCCGACCCACATCCCGGAGCTGCGGACAGCAACTCCATGCATTCCGTCGCCCACCTCGTCCGCGAGCACGGAATCGACGTCATCGGGCTGCAGGAAGTCGGATTCGACGCCGACGGGACGTCCGAACTCCTCGACTTCCTCCAGGCCGCGACACCGCTCCGTCACATCGCTCGGCATCCGCTTCACGAGTCCTCCTTCTTCCCGGGAAGGCTCAGCGGGGTAGCCATTGCCAGCCGGTTCCCGCTGTACGCCCTGAAGCGGCACTCCCTGCCGAATCCTCGGCTCTCCGTCCAGCTGGGGGACGCCGAGATCAGGAGCCACGACAAGGGCTTCATGTCCGCTCAGTTCGACATCGGGGAGATCAGGATCGGAGTGACCGTCGTGCACGCCCTCCCTTTTCATCTCTTCCGGCGCGAGGCAGCGGACGCGGAATTCAAGCCCATCTGGGAGTACCTCTCCACCCGAATCGGGGAGGAGGACGCGAAGCATGCGATCATCTGCGGAGACTTCAACACGCCGGACCGCGGCCTGCTGCTTCGTGACGGTTTCCTGAAGCTGTCGAGTGCCATGGGGAAGCAACCGACCTACAAGGATGTCGCGTTGGACGACATTCTCTACGGCTTCGGACTCAGGGTCGGGAGTGCGACGACGGTCGACAACTTCTCGGACCACAAGCTGTGTATCGCGGAAGTGCTGGTTCCGTCGGATTCCTGAGAGGCAGTGGATGTCCATGGAGTGGGATGGGCGGGGCCCGTTCGTTCTGCGTGAGCTGGTAGGGAGTCTGGAGACGATCCTGGCCGGACCCGGGACCGACTACGCGGCCGACCTCCTGGCCCGCACCGCTGAACTGGGTGGGTCCGGGCAGATCGCCGAGGTGATCGAGGCGGTCTCGGCCGACCGGGAGCTCTTGGGCCGCTGCGCCTCGAGATCCTTTGCCCATCCTCTGGGATTCCAGAAATTCGTCCTGCTCGCCGGGCGGAGGTTCGAGGTCCGTCTGCACCTGTGGGTGCCAGGAGCCCAGGTGGCCACCGAGCACGTCCACAACCACCGTTTCGCCTTTGCCTCGTACGTGCTCCTCGGGCGCCTCAGCTCCAACCTCTACGACCACGCGGCCGATGGGGTGCTGGCGGCCGGCTACCGGGAGAGCCGCTCGGCGGATGCGAGGACCTACCTGTTCAGTCCCACCGGCCTGGTCAGGGTGGTGAGACGGGAGACGACCGAGCTGTCGACCGGGATGTCCTACTTCATGAACCCCGAGACCCTTCACCAGGTCTCCCCGGTGGACACCCCCTCGGCAAGTCTCGTCATCAAGATTCCGACGCCGCGAACGACGACGACCGTCCTCATGCCTCCGCTGCAGAAACCCCCGAGGTTCGCGGCGCGTACCGCTCTCACCCTGGACACGGCCAGGAGCATGCTCCGCGACGCCCTGGAGCTCATCCGCAGATGAGCTCCGGCTCCTCCCGGGGCCGGAGGTGCTCGACTGCCTGGACCGGCTCCGCCGGGGCTGTCCATCCCGGCCTGCGGTCTGGGGGTGGCTGCGAAGATACGGGGATGTACTGGTACCTGACTGTTCGTTCGGACGGTCACTACAGCAAGAGCGTTCCGAATCACGTCCTGGTGGAGCACCTCGACGCGGTGCCCGGCCTCCGGAGGACCGACCTGGCCTTCTACCGGGCCGAGGACGGGCTCGAGTGGCTCGATGTGACCATCGCCGCTTGCGACAGTGCCGGCAACTACGCCGCCCACGCAGGCTGGGTGCCGCCGCAGGTCAACATGGTGGAGCTGATCTGCTCCGCGGCCGGTGGTCGGCCGGCCTACGAGGCCGCCCGGGTGGTGGCGGCGGGGATCGCCGACCTGCTCGGCTGGGAGGTCGTCGACTCCGAGAGCGGCGAGGTCCTGTAGTCCGGTGCCCGCGTTTGCGGTCAGAGGCCGAGACCGCCCGCGACGTGCGTCTCCTGGCGGGTGAACTCGCCCGTCAGCAGGGGCATGACCCTGCCGATGGAGGCCTTCACCTCGGGCAGTTGCAGCGATGCGTCGTGGTGCTCCCGGCTCTCCCACACCTCGCTGACCCACACGGTGTCCTCGTCGGTGGCCGATTCGGAGACGACGTAGAGGTCGCATCCCGCTCGGCGCAGACCGTCGGCTCCGGCCACCAGTGCGGCGACCACCTCCGCACGGTGACCGGGCTTGACCTTCATCGAACCGATGTAGCCGTAGCGCATGCCACTCCTCCTGACCGTGATGAGACGCACGCACAAGCCTAGCGGACATGTGTTCGATTGCGCGGGGGCCTCCGGCCGGAAGGGCGGACCGGGTGCCGACTCGCATCCTTCCCGCTCAGAGCGCGATCGGGCGGTAGGCGAGGGCCGCGTCGGCGAGGGCGTGCGGGGGTGCGTCGCGGAGGTGGGCCGGCGGGTGGAAGATCAGGTCGGCGAGGTGGGGGTGGGGGATGCTCGCGTGGAGCAGGCGGAGGTAGTGGTCGGTCTCGCGGTCGCCGGTGGCGATGCGGTGGATGATCTCGGCGAGTTCGTCGCGGGTGATGTCGGGGACGCGGGGGTGGGCCGGTCGGGCGGCTTCGGTGGCGAAGTCGGTGAGGCTGCGGGCGGCGCAGGGGTCGGCGAAGTCCCGGACGGTGTAGGCGTGTCCGGTGTCCGCGTTGAAGGCGGTGATGGCGGCCTCGGCGTCGGTGGAGCCGGTGGCGAGCAGGTCGGTGATGCGGCCGATCTCGGTGTGGAGGGCGTCCAGGCGGCGCGGGTCGACGGCGGGCGGGAGCAGTTCGGGGCGGAGGTCCACGGGGGGATTGTGGCAGCCGGGCGTACAGGCGCCGCCCGCGGCGGCCCGGTGAGGGGCGGCCGCGGGCGGCGGGGTCGGGGTGCGGGGGTGGGTCAGGCGAGGTCGAAGCGGTCGAGGTCCATGACCTTGGCCCAGGCGGCGACGAAGTCGGTGACGAACTTGTCCTTGGCGTCGTCGCTGGCGTAGACCTCGGCGAGGGCGCGGAGTTCGGAGTTGGAGCCGAAGACGAGGTCGGCGCGGGTTCCGGTCCACTTGAGGGCGCCGGTGGCGGCGTCGCGGGCCTCGAAGGAGGTGCCGTCCTGGGAGACGGCGCTCCAGGTGGTGCCGAGGTCGAGGAGGTTGACGAAGAAGTCGTTGGTCAGGGTGCCGGGGTTGGCGGTGAGTACGCCGGCCGACGACTGCTGGTGGTTGGCGCCGAGCACGCGCAGGCCGCCGACGAGGACGGTCATCTCGGGCGCGCTCAGGGTGAGCAGGTTGGCCCGGTCGAGCAGCAGGTACTCGGCGGGGAGGCGGTTGCTCTTGCCGTAGTAGTTGCGGAAGCCGTCCGCGGTGGGTTCGAGGGCGGCGAAGGACTCGACGTCGGTCTGGTCGGCGGTGGCGTCGGCGCGTCCGGGGTGGAAGGGCACGGTGACGTCGCGGCCGGCGTCCTTCGCGGCCTTCTCGACGGCGGCGCCGCCGGCGAGGACGATCAGGTCGGCGAGGGAGACCCGCTTGCCGCCGCTCTGGGCGGCGTTGAAGTCGTGCTGGATGCCGGTGAGGGTGCGCAGCACGCCGGCGAGCCGGTCGGGCTCGTTGGCCTCCCAGCCGACCTGGGGCTGCAGGCGGATGCGGCTGCCGTTGGCGCCGCCTCGCATGTCGCTGCCGCGGAAGGAGGAGGCGGAGGCCCAGGCGGTGGCGACGAGGTCGCCGACGGAGAGGCCGGAGGCGAGGATCTGCTGCTTGAGGGCGGCGGTGTCGGCGTCGTCGACGAGCGCGTGGGTGACCTCGGGGAGCGGGTCCTGCCAGAGCAGGGGCTCGCTGGGGACCTCGGGGCCGAGGTAGCGGACGACGGGGCCCATGTCGCGGTGGGTGAGCTTGTACCAGGCGCGGGCGAAGGCGTCGGCGAACTGGTCGGGGTGCTCCAGGAAGCGGCGCGAGATCGGCTCGTAGACCGGGTCGAACCGCAGCGACAGGTCGGTGGTGAGCATGGTCGGCGCATGCCGCTTCGAGGCGTCGTGGGCGTCGGGGACGGTGTCCGCACCGGCGCCGTCCTTGGGCCGCCACTGGTTCGCGCCGGCGGGGCTCTTGGTCAGCTCCCACTCGTACCCGAAGAGGATCTCGAAGAAGCTGTTGTTCCAGGTGGTGGGCGTGTCGGTCCAGATGCCCTCGAGGCCGCTGGTGATGGCGTCGCCGCCCTTGCCGCTGCCGAAGCTGCTCTTCCAGCCGAGGCCCTGCTGCTCGAGCGGGGCGTCCTCGGGGTCGGCGCCGACGCTGTCGGCGGGGCCGGCGCCGTGGGTCTTGCCGAAGGTGTGGCCGCCGGCGATGAGGGCGACGGTCTCCTCGTCGTTCATGGCCATCCGGCGGAACGTCTCGCGG
Source organism: Kitasatospora cinereorecta (assembly GCF_024172095.1). Taxonomy (GTDB): domain Bacteria; phylum Actinomycetota; class Actinomycetes; order Streptomycetales; family Streptomycetaceae; genus Kitasatospora; species Kitasatospora cinereorecta. Next base: position 222,024 of record NZ_JAMZDX010000007.1, read on the forward strand.
ATGTCGCGGGCGGCGGCGATCGGGTCCGGGTTGCCGTTGGGGCCTTCGGGGTTGACGTAGATGAGGCCCATCTGGACGGCGCCGAGGGGGTTCTCCAGCTGGCGGTCGCCGGTGTAGCGCTCGTCGCCGAGCCAGGTGGTCTCGGGGCCCCAGTACACGTCCTCCTCGGACTCCCAGACGTCCTCGCGGCCGCCGCCGAAGCCGAAGGTCTGGAAGCCCATCGACTCGAGGGCGACGTTGCCGGCGAGGATCATCAGGTCGGCCCAGGAGAGGCTCTTGCCGTACTTCTTCTTGATCGGCCAGAGCAGGCGGCGGGCCTTGTCGAGGTTGGCGTTGTCGGGCCAGCTGTTGAGCGGGGCGAAGCGCTGCTGGCCGGCGCCGGCGCCGCCGCGACCGTCGCTGATCCGGTAGGTGCCGGCGCTGTGCCAGGCCATCCGGATGATGAACGGGCCGTAGTGGCCGAAGTCGGCGGGCCACCAGTCCTGCGAGGTGGTGAGGACCTGCTCGATGTCCTGCTTCACGGTCGGCAGGTCGAGGGCCGAGAACGCGGCCGCGTAGTCGAAATTCTCGCCGAGGGGGTTTGCGACGGCGGGGTTCTTGGCAAGAATCCTCAGATTGAGCCGTTCGGGCCACCACTGGCGGTTTCCGCCGCCCTGGGTCGGATGCAGCGCCCGCCCGTGCGGAACCGGGCAGCCGCCCCCGTCCTCCGCCTTCGCGTCGGTGACGATTGCGTCGTGGTTGTCAGACATGGGAATCCTTCCGAACTGGGCGGATCACTGTGTCGAACTGCGAGCCGTGGAACGTGGTACTTGGGGGCACCGAGCCCCGGGGGCGGCGTCTCACCTGCCGTGACCGGAGTCTTCCTGTCCCTTGGACATCTCCAGAATCGATCCTACGATGGACATGGTCCAAGTCAAGAAGTGCATAAACCCATATCTCATCGGAACCCGGGATTCCGCTGGTGCAATTCCGGGCGCCGACCGAGCCTGAAAAGGTGGACCGATATGAGTGACCTGCTGGAGCGGCTGCGCGGACGCGGCTGGCGAATGACTTCCCAACGGCGTGTCGTGGCCGAGGTCCTCGACGGCGAGCACGTGCACCTCACGGCCGACGAGGTGCACGCCCGGGCGGCGCGGCGGCTCCCGGAGATCTCCCGGGCCACCGTCTACAACACCCTCGGCGAGCTGGTCTCGCTCGGCGAGGTGGTCGAGGTCTCCACGGACGGCCGGGCCAAGCGGTACGACCCGAACGCGCACCGTCCGCACCAGCATCTGGTCTGCTCCGGCTGCGGCACCATCCGGGACGTCCACGCGACCGGTGACCCGCTGGCCGACCTGCCGGCCGAGGAGCGGTTCGGCTTCACCGTCTCGGGGGTGGAGGTCACCTACCGCGGGCTCTGCCCGGCCTGCGCGTAGCTGCAACGGCAGTAGACAGCAATCAGAAGGAGTGCGCGAAGGCGCGGGGCGCACCGGGTGCGCCCCGCGGGGTTGCTCGCGGTGTGGTCGACTGTTCGGTCCTGGGCCCCGGGTCAGCCGTTGGCGAGGGCCTGGACGCGGTCGTACGCGCCGTTGAACCAGTTCTGGTCGCCGGGGAAGGTGCCGGAGTCGGCGTACTGCCAGATGGTCTGGTACGACCAGCCGGCCGGCAGGGTGCCGACGGTGGCGGCGTAGCGGGCGATCCACAGCGGGTTGGTGGCGCCGAACGAGGAGTTGTTGCCGGTGCACTGCGTCCACCAGTTGGTGGTGGTGTAGATGACCGGGTACCGGCCGGTGCGGGTGTGGACGGTGTCCGAGAAGGACCGGATCCAGCTGACCATGGCGCTCTGGCCGAGGCCGTAGCAGGTGGCGCCGTACGGGTTGTACTCGATGTCGAGCGCGGGCGGCATGGTCTTGCCGTCGGCGGACCAGCCGCCGCCGTGGTCGACCAACCAGTTGGCCTGGACGGTGCCGCTGGAGCGGTCGGGCAGCGCGAAGTGGTAGGCGCCGCGGATCATGCCGACGTTGTACGAGCCGTTGTACTGCTGGGCGAAGTACGGGTTGGTGTAGCTGGTGCCCTCGGTCGCCTTGATGTAGGCGAACTTCGCCCCATTGGCCCAGGCCGTGCTCCAGGTGACGTTGCCCTGCCAGCTGGAGACGTCCATGCCCGGGGTCTGGGCAACGGCCAGTGGAGCGAGGTGGCCGTAGGGCGATCTGCCCTCGTGGGCGACGACGGTGGAGCCGGCGAAGTCGCGCTCGGGGTGGAACGCGGGCCTCGGGGTGGTCCTCGCGGTGGCGGGCGCGGCGGCCGCCCCGAGCAGGAGCGCGGTCGCCGCGGCGGCCGTGGCTGCGCGGCGGAGCAGGTGCGAGGGGGTGGTGCCGGGTGCGGGCATGACGTCTCCTCGGTTCCCTTGCGCGGCGCGGGTTCGCCACGTGCGGTGAAGGATAGTCATGACCTCTTCATTCAACACGGTGTTGACGCCACATCATCTTGTTGGTGTCGATGTGGCGAACAGACACGCAGGAGTCGCCCGCCTACGATGGAACCACCGGTTCCGGTCCGCCGAGGAGAGGGTGAGCCCCATGGGAAGCGACGCCACGTCCCGCCCCGACCCCGACCCGGAGTCGATCGCCCGCCGGATCGCCGAACGCCGGACCCAGCTCGGCCTCACCCTCGAACAGCTCGCCCGGGACGCGGGGATGTCACCCCACTACCTGGAGGTCCTCACCGGGGCCGGTCCCGCCTTCGACCAGGGCGCCTTCCTGCGCCTCGCCGCGGTGCTCGGCCTGACCCACCGCGAACTGCTCGAGGGCCGCACCGACCGGCCGCCCGGGCAGAGCGGCCCGCCCTCGCGGCCCGCCCTCCTGCGCCTCACCGAAGCGGAGTGCTGGGACCGGGTCGGCGTCCGCGGCGTCGGCCGCCTCGCCATCCCCGCCGAGCCCACCCCGCTGGTGTTCCCGGTCAACTACGCGGTCGACGCCGGCACCCTGGTCTACCGGACCGACCCGAACGGCGCCGGCGCCCTGCCCACCGGCGCCCCGCTGTCCTTCCAGGTCGACCGGATCGACGACCACCTCAGCACCGGCTGGAGCGTCCTGATCACCGGCACCGCCGAGCCGATCACCGAGGAGGAGGAACAGCAGCGCCTGCGGCGCGAACTCGGCGTCGAGCCGTGGGCCGGCGGCCACCGGGTGCTGTGGATCCGCATCCGGCCCGACACGGTCAGCGGGCGGCGGATCACCAGCCTGCCGACGCTCGGCGACTGACCGCACCGGTACCCCGCCGGCGACGGGGAGCCCGGCGCGGCGGTGGCGGGAACCTTCCGGCCGGCCCGGGCGTCACTCGGGCACACGGGGACACCGCGGCTACGGGGGAGCACCACCATGTTCGTCACGCTGGGCGAAGAGATCATGCTGATGTCGCTCGACGACGGATCCGGCAAGGCGCGGGAGCGGATGACCGCCGGCTGGGTCGTCGCCGGAGCCTTCCTGCTCGACCTCGCCCTCGCCGGCCGGATCACCGCCGAGGACGGCCGCCTGCGCGTCGTCGACGCCGCACCGACCGGTGTCCGGCTGCTGGACGGACGCCTGGCGGCCGTCGCCGCCTGGACGGAGGGCCGGCGCACCGCCAAGGTGGCCGCCTGGGTGACCAAGGACCAGTCCACGGCCGTCCGGGCCGCGATCGACAGCCTCCGCGAGCGCGGACTGGTCACCGAGGAGCGCCACCGGCTGCTCGGCCTCTTCCCGGTCCGCCGCTACCCGGAGGCGGACGGCTCGGTCGAGCGCGAGCTGCGTGCCCGCCTCACCGCCGCCGTCCTGGACGGCGCCGAACCCGACGAGCGCACCACCGGCCTGATCGCCCTGCTGCACGGCGCCCGCCTGCACCGGTTGGCCTTCCCCGACCTCCCGCGCAGGCAGGTCGAGCCGCGGATGGCCGCCATCGCCGAGGGCCAGTGGGCGGGCGAGGCCGTCCGGCAGGCGATCCGCACCATGCAGGCCGCCATGGTGGCGGTCGCGACGACAACGGCCATCGCGGCCTCCTCGGGCTGACCGGGGCGGGGGGTCCGCGGCGGTCGGTCGAGTCGGTCAAGTCGGCTGGGCCGATTGGGTCGGTCGGCTGGGCCCGTCGCGCGGCGGGGCGGCTGTGGCACGATGGCGGTTCCCGCGCGGTCCCGCCGATCGCCGCGGCACCCGACCACCTCGACCTCCCCGCGACTGGAGCACCCGTGGCAGCCGAGCTGACCTTCCGCACCGCCGAGCCGGCCGACGTCCCGGCCCTGGTGGCCCTCGTCGAGTCCGCCTACCGGGGCGAGGCCAGCCGGGTCGGCTGGACCACCGAGGCCGACCTGCTGGACGGCCAGCGGACCGACGCGGACGGGGTCGCCGCCGTCATCGGCCGGGCGGACTCGGTCGTGCTCGTCGCGGAGGACGAGGGCGAGCTGCTGGCCTGCTGCCACCTGGAGCGGCGCGGCTCCAGCGCGTACTTCGGCATGTTCTCGGTGAGCCCCGGCCGGCAGGGCGGCGGGCTCGGCCGGGCGGTCCTGGAACGGGCCGAGCGCCTGGCCCGCGAGGAGTGGGGCGCGGCCGAGCTGGAGATGACGGTGATCGAGCAGCGAGCCGACCTGATCGCCTGGTACGAGCGCCGCGGCTTCAGCCGCACCGGCGAGTACTCGCCCTTCCCGTACGGCGACGAGCGCTTCGGCATCCCGCTCCGGGACGACCTGCGGTTCGAGCGGCTGGCGAAGAGCCTCGGGTAGCCTCCGGCTCAGTCGCGGGGCTTCTCCCAGACGGAGACGTGCTGCCGGCTGTCCTCGGTGAACGGTGCGCGGGTCCAGCCGTCCCAGCGGTGGCGCAGGCGCAGGCCGGCGAGCCGGGCCATCAGGTCGAGTTCGGACGGCCAGACGTAGCGGAACGGGATGCTGCGGGCCTCGCCGCGGCCGTCCGGGGTGATGCTGATGTAGTGGCAGGTGGCGTCCTGGGTGACGGTGTCGTAGACGGTGTACGCCCAGCCGTCGGGGCCGGTCTCGAACGGCACGACGTTCTGCCCGGCCGGGATCCGGCGCAGCTCCGGGACCAGCACCTCGACGACGAAGCACCCTCCGGGGGCGAGGTGCGCGGCGGCGTTGGCGAAGCAGGCGACCTGGGCGTCCTGGTCGGCCAGGTTCATGACGGTGTTGAACACCAGGTAGGCGAGCGAGAACGGCCCGTCGGCGGTCATGTCGACCGTGGTGGTGGCGAAGTCGCCGATCGAGACGCCGACGGCGTCGCCGCCGGGCTTGGACCGCATCCGGGCCACCATGGCGCGGGAGAGGTCGATCCCGTGCACCGGCACGCCCCGGGCGGCGAGCGGCAGCGCGATCCGGCCGGTGCCGATGCCGAACTCCAGCGCCCTTCCGCCGCCCGCGAGTTCGGCCAGCACGTCGACGGTCCGCTCGACCACGTCCGGGCGGAACTCGCCGTCCGGGGAGCGGTCGTACCGCTCCGCCACCTGTTCTCCGAAGTACCCGTCCGCATCGCTCACCGGCGGACCGTACCGCCGACCGGCCCGCCGGCGCAGCGAATTTCCGCGCCCGTGCCGCGCGTACGCCACCGCCGGGACGGCGGCCGAACGCGCGTCCCGGCGGTGGTGATGACGGTGGGTCAGGCGTTGCAGAGGCCCTGGGTGTAGTCGACGGTGGCGGTGGCGCGGGAGTACTGCCACTCGGGTGCGAGCAGGTGCTCGTCGAGCTGGGCGGCGGCGGTGCGGTCCTCGACCAGGTAGCCGAAGTCCTGGAGCCAGGCGGGGTAGAGGTTCTTGGAGCCGAGGTAGAAGGCGGAGCCGTCGACCGCGACCAGCTTGTGGTGCAGGGCGTACGGGTGGCCGTCGGCCCAGGTGGGTGTGGTGGCGGCGCGGAAGGAGGCGAGCTGGAGGTTGCCGCAGAGGGCTCCGCGGGCGGCGGCCGGGTCGCCGAGGCGGGCGGTGAGGCGCTCCTTCAGCAGGTCGCTGATCTCGGCGAGCGACTTGATCTGGGAGTAGCCGCCGCTGCCGACGGTGCCGCGGTTGGCCGGGTCGCTGACCACGATCCGCACCTTGACGCCGTCGGCGAGCTTGCCGGCCAGGATGTCGTACAGGCGGGCGTCGTAGCGGGGGAGCGGCGGGCAGGTGCCGTTGAGGTCCTGCTGGGAGATCTCGATGTGGGCGCCGGCGGAGGCGAGCAGGGCGCGCAGCGCGTTCTCCTCCGGGTTCACGGTCTCGTAGTCGCGGTCGGCGTTGGTGTGGTCGGGCAGCGGGACCGGTCCGCAGGCGGTGCCGGTGCCGGACGGGGCGGGGGCAGGGCCGGGCCGGTAGGTGGACGTCGGGTCGCTGGTGCGGATGCCGACGCCGAGGCCGCCGACGGCGATCACCGGGACGCCGCCGCCCGGGCGGGGGGTGTCGGCCGGGGCAGTGCGGTGCTCCAGGTCGGGCGTGCAGGCGGCGCCGTTGGAGGAGGCGAACCAGGCGGCCGAAAACAGGCCGACGTTGGCGCAGGTCCAGCCCCACAGGGTGTCCAGGTACGCGCCCGCCGAGGCGGCGGCCGGCCCGGCGAGGGCGAGGTCGGCGTCGGTGACCGGGTGGCCGGTGGCGAGGTAGTCCTTGCTCCAGTCGTTGATGCCGCCGGTGAGGACGCGGTCGCCGTCGACCACCAGGAGCTTGGAGTGGTTCCAGGAGAAGGCGGTTTTGGCGGTGGTCATCGAGGCGACCTGGAGGTCGATCGAGCGGGCGGCGTCGCCGAGCCGGCCGACCAGGTCGTCGCGGTACCTGGCCGGGACCGAGCCGATGTTGTAGAGCGGGGCAGCGCCGACCAGGATCCGCACCTGGAGGCGGTGGCCGGAGGCGACGGCGGACTTGAGTCCGGCGACCAGGGCGTCCTGGAAGCCGCCGTCGGGGAAGGGCGCGAGGGTGGATATGTCCACGGTGCGGGTGGCGGAGGCGATGGTGGCGGTGGTGCGGTCGAGCAGGGCCCGGGTGCCGGCGCGGTCGGTGCAGGCGGGGTCGCCCCAGCAGCCGGGTGTCTGCACCAGCCAGCCAGCCGGCCGGGTCGGTGGCCGGGGTGTCGATGCGGTTGCCGTCGGTGCGCTGCCAGACCGTCCCGTCGAGGCCGGGGGAGACCTGGCGGAGGGTCTGCTCGACGGCGTCCAGGTGCGGGGTGGCGGAGGTGGGGGCCGGGGTCGGGCCGGTGGGGGCGGCGGCGGCCGGGGCCGCGGGAAGGGCGCCGAGCGCGGTGAGGGCGGCCAGCAGGGTGAGGGCGGCGGAACGGGGGCGGGGGTGACGGCGCACAGGTTTCCTCGGGGGTTGCGCGGGCAAACGCTTTGATGGTTTGTCAGGTTCAGGTCGTCAAAGTATCGGAGCTTCCGGATGGCCTGGCCAAATCGCGTCATCCGCGCGGAGTGAGCCCGGACACAGGATTTCCGCGGCGCGGGAGGAATTGCGGTCCGAGGGCGGCCGGATGTGGAGATCATTCGGGCTGATGCCCTGATCAGGCGGGTTGTGCCGGACGATTTCAGATGGTTCAGCGCGCAACAATCCCGGCGGGTTGGCCGGATTTCCGGTCCGCCGATCGACCCCCGCCGATCGGCCGTTCCGGAGCGGTGATCCGGCTTGCGAGCATGAGGGCCGCGCGGCGATCGAGGATCGCCGAAATGCGCCCGCGGTCGGCCCCACCGTTCGCCGACCGACCATCAGAACCTTCGCGACCCGGGGGGATTCCGCCATGCCCGAAAACACCACCGAACTGACCCGACGCCGGATGCTCCAGGGCGCCGGCGTCGCCCTCAGCGCCGCCGCCGGCCTCACCGTCATCGGCCTCACCGGCCCCGCCGCCGCGGCCGACCCCGCCCACACCGAGGCGGACGCCGCCCACGACGGCCACGACGGGCACGACACGGGCGGGGGCTTCGACGAGGTCTACCGTGGCCGCCGCATCCAGGGCCGGCCCGCCGCCGAGCACCAGCACCACGGCGGCTGGACCGTCCTGATCGACGGCCAGGAACTCCACGCGATGCAGAACGCCGACGGCACCTGGATCAGCGTGGTCAACCACTACCAGCCGTACCGCACGCCGCGCGCGCTCGCCCGCGCCGCGGTCACCGACCTCCAGGGCGCCACCCTGCTGCCGATCGGCTGAACCGGGACCCCGCGACCCGCGGGCCCCTTCACCGGCGGGCCCACCACCGCCCGCCCGGACCCGCTCGCACCGCGCGCCACGCCACGTGCCGCGCCGCGAGCCGGTTCACCAGCCATTCCACTCCACGAGCCGCAGCGCGAGCCGCTCAGCGACCCTGACGCCGGCCCGCCGACAAGGAGCACCGAACCACCATGGCAGTCCGCAAGAACCAGGCGACCCTCACTCCCAAGGAGAAGCGCGACTTCGTCGCCGCCGTCCTCGAGCTCAAGCGCCTCGGCCGCTACGACGCGTACGTCTCCACCCACAACCGCTTCATCACCGGCGACACCGACAACGGCGAGCGGACCGGACACCGCTCGCCGTCCTTCCTGCCCTGGCACCGCAAGTTCCTGCTGCAGTTCGAGCAGGACCTGCAGAGCGTCAACCGCGACGTGACGCTCCCGTACTGGGACTGGACCGCCGACCGCACCACCGACGCCTCGCTGTGGGCGGCCGACCTGCTCGGCGGCAACGGCCGCTCCCGCGACGGCCAGGTGACCACCGGCCCGTTCGCCGGCCCCGGCGGCAAGTGGCCGCTGGCGGTGCGGCCCGACAGCCGCGACTTCCTGCGCCGCCAGCTCGGCGCCGGCGTCTCCGACCTGCCCACCCGGGCCGATGTCGAGTCGGTGCTCGCGGTGACCACGTACGACGCCGCGCCGTGGAACAGCGCCTCGGACGGCTTCCGCAACCTGATGGAGGGCTGGCGCGGGGTCAACCTGCACAACCGCGTCCATGTGTGGGTCGGCGGCCTGATGTCGACCGGCATGTCACCCAACGACCCGGTGTTCTGGCTGCACCACTGCTTCATCGACAAGCTGTGGGCCGAGTGGCAGCGCCGCCACCCCGAGCAGGGCTACCTGCCGACCGCCGCCACCCGCAACGTGGTCGCGCTGAACTACACCATGAAGCCGTGGAACGACACCACCCCGGCCGACATGCTCGACCACACCAAGTTCTACACCTACGACAACCCGTTCTAGCCCGTTCTAGGACGTGCGGGCGTCCTCGGCGGCTGCCCGGGCCCACTCCACGTACCGCCCGGACTCGCGGGTCAGCCCGGTGAGGAACCAGAGCAGGACGGCGGTGTCGTCGGTCCAGCCCAGCACCGGGATGAAGTCCGGGATCGCGTCGATCGGGCTCAGCAGGTACAGGGCCACTGCCGCGGCCAGCAGGCCGAGCTTCCCCGGTCCGATTCCGGGGTAGCGGCGGGCCAGCACGTCGCGCAGCAGGCGCGGCACCGCGAACAGCCGGGCGCCGAGACCGGGCGCACCCGGCTGCCGGATCTCCCGGTACAGGCGCCAGGCCGACCTGGTCACGGTCTCGCTGTCCAGCCCGCGTCCCGGGCGGGCGGCGGGGCCGGACGAGGCCGGCCCCGAGGGGCGGTGCGGCGGCTGCGACGGTACGGACTTGCCCACGGAAGCCTCCTGCTCGGGACGGGCCGGCCTCCACGGTACGCGACCGCGATCAGCCGCCGTAGAGGCTACGGCAGATCCGTGCCTGCTCCGAGCCGGGCGGCCACTGGCCCAGCCGCTCCGCCTCCGCGCACACCTTCAGACCAGCCAGCGGCGTCCCGATCCCGGTGCCCGGCGTCTGGTTCGTCGCCGGGCCGGCCGGCCGGTGCGCGGACGGTGAGGGGCGCGGGCGGTTGGTCCGGTGGGCGCTCGGCGCGGGGTCGGCGTCGGCCTGGTCGGCCTCGGCGCCCTCCGGTGATGCCGCGTCGGTCGGGGAGACAGCCGGTGAGCCGCTCGGCGGGCCCGTCGGGGACGCGGTCGGCAGCGGCGGCAGCGCGCCCGCCGAGGGCGAGCCGGCCGCGCCGGGCAGGCCGTCGGAGGGGGACGGGCTCGGGGAGCCGTCGACCGTGCTCAGCGAGGTCCGGTCCCGGTCCGGGGACGGGCCGCAGGTGGCGAGCAGCCCGCCGAGCAGCAGTGCGCCGCCGAGCGCACCCGACCAGATCGCCACCTGCCGCCGCCGGCGGCGCGGCGGGACCACCCGGGGCTCCCACGGGCTGGGCGGCGGGGGCAGCGGTGGTGGCGCGGGAGGCGTCGTCTGCTCCCAGCCGTACTGCCACGGCGGCTGCCACTGCTCGTCCACGTCCGGTCCTCCCGGGCCTCGCGCTCCCGTCCTCCACGCGGGACGGGCACGTTCGCCCTGCTCAACGAGCCGGTCCGCGATCCGGAACGCCCCGTCGGAGGGAACGGCCGGGCGCGTCGGCGACACGCCGGTGCGGCCACCTGGGGGACGCAGGCGGGCATCGGCCCCGCCGCGGTCGATGCTGTCGGCATGAACGACAACAGCACCGAGGAACCCCTGGTCAAGGTCGCGGAGTTCCGTACGGACAGCCGCTACCGCCTGGTCCACTTCAAGGGCGCGGGTTGGAAGCCCCTCGCGCCCGAGGAATTCGAGCCGGAGGTGAAACACCACTTCCCGGATCTCGACCCGCACGATCCGGTCCGGGTGCACTGGGACGACCGCCCCTGGGAGTGGCCCGCCTGGCACCCCGGCGAGGCCTGACGCCGCCGCCGTCCGACCGCCCGCCGTCGTACCGGCACCGAGGACAGCGCGGCCGCCGCAGGACCCGCCACCGGGCCCGCGGCGGCCGCGCCCGCATGATCGGATCGCCCTGCTCGCAAGGGTGTTGACCGGTCATCAACCGTTCGACACAGCAAATTCACGTGCCGGGTCTACCCGTGTAGCGCATGCGAGGAGTGTCATGGACCGCGGTCTCGGCGAAAGCCGCCGAGCCTCAAGTCCCGGGAGGCACCCATGCGTTCGCCCGCCCGAATACCGTCCGCCGCCGGCACCGCCCTGGCCCTGACCTTCAGCGGCCTCGTCCTCGGCCTCGGGGCCGGCACGGCCCACGCCGCCACCTGCTCGCAGTCCTACCTGCCGCTGCCCGACCCGACCTGCACGCCGGGCGTGTACAACCCCGACGTCACGCAGTCGACCATCCACTCCACGATCTGCGTGTCCGGTTGGACGGCGACCGTCCGCCCGCCCACCTCCTACACCAACCCGCTCAAGGTGAAGGGCATCGCGGACTACGGGTACGCGAACACCTCCACCTCGGCCTACGAGGAGGACCACTTCATCCCGCTGGAGCTCGGCGGCTCGCCCCGCGACCCCAGAAACCTGTGGCCGGAGCCGTACGCGGGCACGAAGACGGCCACCACCAAGGACGGCGTCGAGACCAAGCTCAAGAACGCGGTCTGCGACGGCAGAATCACCCTGTCCGCCGCCCGTACCGCGATCAAGAACAACTGGACCACGGCGCTGAGCGTCACCGGCATCGGCTAGCTTCCCCGGATCGCACCGCACCGCATCGCACCGAATCGCACCGCATCTGCGCGCGGCGCCGGCAGCCCCTGGCCGCCGACGCCGCCCCGCACACGTCCGCGTCAGGCCTGGAGCTGCGCCTCGATCGCCGCGATCAGCTCGTCCGCCTCCGGCTCGGTGCGCGGACGGAAACGGCCCGCCACGGTGCCGTCCGCCGCGATCAGGAACTTCTCGAAGTTCCACTGCACGTCGCCCGCCTCGCCCGCGGCGTCCGCCGTCTCGGTCAGCCGGGCGAACAGCGGGTGCCGCTCGTCGCCGTTCACGTCGAGCTTCTCGAACAGCGGGAAGGACACGCCGTACGTGGTCGAGCAGAAGGTCTGGATCTCCTCCGCCGTGCCCGGCTCCTGGCCCATGAACTGGTTGCAGGGGAAGCCCAGCACCGTGAAGCCGCGCTCGGCATAGCGCTGCTGCAGCCGCTCCAGGCCGGCGTACTGCGGGGTCAGACCGCACTTCGACGCCACGTTGACCAGCAGCAGGACCTTGCCCTTGTGGTCGGCCAGCGAGGCGGCCTCGCCGGTCAGGGTGCGCAGCGGGATGTCGTACAGGCTCATGAGGGTTCCCTTCGGAATCAAACCGGTCCGGAGCCTTGAACCTACCCCCGACCGCGGATGTTCCCGCCCCCCGACGTGCTGCGGACCACATCCGCCGACCGTGCGCGCGCAGCGGCCGCAGGGCCGCCAGCCAGGGCATCCTCCGCAGCGGGCGAGGCCCCCTCCCGCGCACGGCGCCGGGATGCCAGACTTGCCCGCCGTGAGTACTCGGGGGAACACGGAAACCGACCTGCGGCCCTTCGCGCTGCACCCGGTGATGACCATCGCGACCGTCGTCGCGACCGGCCTGGTGGTGCTGTCCGGACGGTACGGCTTCCACCGCGACGAGCTGTACTTCCTCCTCGCCGGCCGGCACGCCGCCTGGGGATACGTCGACCAGCCCCCGCTCACCCCGCTGATCGCCCGGCTCTCCGCCGACGCCCTCGGCGAGAACCCCACCGCCCTGCGGACCGTCCCCGCCCTGCTCACCGCCGCCACCGTCGCGCTCACCGCACTCATCGCCCGCGAATGCGGCGCCGGACGCGGCGGACAGATCCTCGCCGCCGCCTGTTGCGCCTGCTCCGGCTACGTCCTCGCGGTCGGCCACCTGCTCTCCACCAGCACCTTCGACCTGACCGTCGAGCTCGCCGTCGTCCTGGTCGTCCTGCGCCTGCTGCGCACCCGCGACAGCCGCTGGTGGCCCGCGCTCGGCGCCGCCGTCGGCATTGCCCTGCTCAACAAGCAGCTCGTCCTCGCCCTGCTGCTCGCCCTGCTCGTCGTCCTGCTCGCCGCCGGCCCCCGCGACCTCGCCCGCCGCCTCCCGCCCGACCCGCGGCTCCCGCTCGTCGCGGTCGCCCTCGCCCTGCTGATCGCCGCCCCCACCCTGTGGTGGCAGGCCGCCCACGGCTGGCCCGAACTCCGGGTCGCCCACCTCATCAGCGCCGGCAGCGGCCTCACCGGACGGCTCCTCTTCCTCCCCCAGCAGGCCCTCCAGTTCTCGCCCTTCCTGATCCCCGTCGCCGTCCTCGGCGCCCGCCGCATCCTGCGCGACGACACCCTCGGCTGGGCCCGCCCGGTCCTCTTCGCCCACCCCGTGCTGTGCCTGCTCGTCCTCGTCGGCGGCGGCAAGCCCTACTACCCGCTGCCGCTGCTCCTCGCCATCACCGCCGCCGGCTGCGAAGACCTCGCCCGCCGCGCCCGCCACCGGAGCGGCCGCACCCTCGTCCTCGCCGCCGCCCTCTCCACCCTCGCCGCCCTTCCCCTCCTCCCCGCCTCGGCCGCCTCCGTCACCCGCAACCTCGACCCCGACCAGGGCGAACAGGTCGGCTGGCCCGAACTCGCCCGGGCCACCGCCAGCGGCTGGGACGCCGTCCCCGCCGACCAGCGATCCCGCGCCGTCCTGCTCACCGCCAACTACGGCGAAGCCGGCGCCCTCGCCCACTACGGCCCCGCCCTCGGCCTGCCCACCCCCTACTCCGGCCACATGAGCCTCGCCGACTGGGGCCCGCCCCCACCCGGCACCGACGGCCCCGTCCTGCTGGTCCACCCCGCCGGCCGCTCCCACCTCGAGAAGTCCTTCACCGGCTGCCGCACCCTCGCCCGCGTCGACAATGGCCAAGGCGTCGACAACCACGAACAGGGCGCGGAAGTCGTCCTCTGCGACGGCCCGCACCAGCCCTGGCCCGAGCTCTGGCCCCAGCTGCGCCGCTACTGACCCCGCCCTGCGGATGTGAGCCGACGCGCCGGGCTCACCCGGCCGGCCGACGGTGCTCGACCGGCGCCGGCCGGCGTGCTGCCATGGCGGGCATGCAGACGCCCACGGACCCCGCCGGCACCACCAGCCACTCCGACCTCAGCGCCCTGGTGATCAACTGCACCCTCAAACGCTCACCCGAGCGCAGTCACACCCAGGGCCTGATCGACCTCAGCACCGGCATCATGGAACGCCAGGGCGTGCGGGTCGAGGTGGTGCGGGCGGTGGATCTCGACATCGCGACGGGCGTCTGGCCGGACATGACGGAGCACGGGTGGGAGACCGACGAGTGGCCGGTCATCTACTCGAAGGTGATGGCCGCGGACATCCTCACCCTGGCCGGACCCGTGTGGCTGGGAGACAACTCCTCCGTCATGAAGCAGGTGATCGAGCGCCTGTACGCCTGCTCGTCGATCCTCAACGAGCACGGCCAGTACGCCTACTACGGGCGCGTCGGTGGCTGCCTGATCACCGGCAACGAGGACGGCGCCAAGCACTGCGCGATGAACGTGCTCTACAGCCTCCAGCACCTGGGATACGTCATCCCGCCCCAGGCCGACGCCGGATGGGTGGGCGAGGCCGGACCCGGCCCGTCCTACCTCGACCCGGGCTCCGGCGGACCGGAGAACGACTTCACCAACCGCAACACCACCTTCATGACCTGGAACCAACTGCACCTGGCCCGCATGCTCAAGGACGCCGGCGGCATCCCGGCCCACGGCAACCAGCGCTCCGAGTGGGACGCGGGCTGCCGCTTCGACTTCGAGAACCCCGAGCACCGCTGAACGACCGGCCCGCTCACGGAGGATCGGTACGCGCTACGGGCTCTCGGAGGGCTTCCTCCGGTGGCGGGGGGCCTGCCACGTCACCACCAGGCCGGTCAGCGCGGCGGCTGCGGCGACCCCCTCCGCGACGGTTGCGGTCGTCTTCTGCGAGTACCAGAGCGGCTCGTACATGTTCGGCAGCGGACCGATCCTGCCGACATCGACGTAGAAGTACAGCAGGATCGCGCCCAGGGCACTGGCCGCGACGAGGAAGGCGATCGCCCAGGTGACCCGGTTCGCGATCAGCAGGATCAGCAGGGCGGCGAAGGACGCGACCGCCGCCTCGAGCCGGAACAGTGTGCCTTGGCTGATGTCGCCGCCGACAAGGTCGTACCGGCCGGCGAGATCGGCGTGCACATAGGCATCGACGGCCAGCCCGGCTGCCGTCAACAGCCGAAGCAGCCACAGGCCGACGCCCGACACCGCGAGGGGCATGTCTCCACGGTAGCCCTTTGTCCGGAAGTTGGTGAGCGCGCTGGTTCCGGTCGGCCCGGAGGCCGTCGGTGGCGGTCGTTACGGTGGCAGCCGTGACCGACACCAACTTCTGGCGGTTTCCGCCCGGGCGGACACTCGAGGGATACGGCGAGTGCGCCATCACGGTGGTCCTGCCACCGTTCCGCCCGCACCGTCCTTCCTCTCCCGACGTCACGGCGAGGTTCGCCGCACACGACCCGGCGCGCGCTCGGGCCTTTGCCGGATCCTTCCCCACCATCGAGGCCGTCCTCGAAGAACTTCCCCTCACCGACGCCGGGCCCGAGTCGCCGCGGACGGTGGCCGACCTCGACCTGGTCCGGGTCGGCTGCTGGGGCAACGTCGTCGCGATCGCGGACTGCGCCCTCGCGGGCCGCGGCCACCACGACTCACTGCTGGAGCAGACCGACGCCCTGGCCGAACGGTTTCCCGAGGCCCGGATCGTCGGGTCGGCAAGCGTGGACTGCGGGGAGAACCACACGGAAACCAGTGTCCACCTGCCCGGCGGGCTCAGGCTGCACTCCGAGGGGTGGACCTCCGCGGACCAGTGCCACGTCGACGGCGACCCGCACGCGATCGTGCGCGCGCTCGGGATCGGTTCCGACGTCCTCGCGGCGGAGTGGATCGACCTGGACGGGGACCTCGCGTCCGTGCCCTGGGAGCACTTCGGCCACGTCCTGCTGGCCCCGTACAGCCCGTGGGGCCATGAGGCCCTCGCGATGTCCCGCTTCCGCGTACGCCACACCGAGGACGCCACGATCCGGATGGAAGAGGTCTGGCTGCCGGAGTAGCTGCCGAGGTCCGGGCCCGCGGTTCACGGGGTTGCGCGCAGGGCGTGTTGGAGGCTTGCCACCAACCGGTCGAGGACGGCGGGGTATCCGGCCGCGCGGGACGGGTTGAGCTCGCAGACCGAGAGCGCCCGCAAGCGCGGGTCCCGGCAGGCGGTGTCCAGCGCCTCGGACACGGCGTCGAGCGTGGGGCCGCTGTTGCGGCCGTCCGTGCTCTCGGCGAGTGGCGCGTCGGTGAAGTCCAGGACGTCGACGTCGAGGTGCACGGCCAGGGGACCGGACGGGAGCGTACCGAGGGCCCGGGTCACCTCGGCTGCCGGCGTGGCGGCGAGATCGGTGTGCGATCCCCATCGCAGGCCCAGGACTTCGGCCTGCTCGCGTTCCCAGGAGGTGGCGGCTTCGGGGTCGATGCCGAGGAGGTGGAGCCGGTCCGGGGTGAGCAGCGGGCGGTGGGTGAAGGCGGCCGCCAGCGGCTCCGCGGCCCCGGGCAGGTCCAGTCCGTGGGCGAGCCCCATCCAGTCGAGGGCGCCGTCGCGGGTGCTCGCGGGTGTGTTGAGATCGAAGTGCCGGTCGATGTAGAGCAGGCCGGCGTCCGGGGCGACTGCCGTGAGCGCTGCCATCACCCCCAGTGCGACGGTGCAGTTGCCGCCGATGACCAGGACGTCCGCGTCCTCCTCCAGCGCTCCGGCGACGTGGTCGGCGACCGCCTTGACGGCTTGGACCACGGCCGTGAGGTTCTGGGCCCGCGGGTGCCGCGGGTCCGGGGCCCACACGTGCAGCGGCCCGTCCCCCGCATCCCGTACCCGGCGGCCCGCCGCCCTCAGGTGATCGATCAGGCCCAGCTCGCGCAGCACGCTCGGTGCGGCTTCCTGGCCGGGTGCGTAGCTGCCCGCGCTGGTGGGCGCGCCCACCACAACGAGATCCCGTCGCATCCACCCATCATCGCCGTCCGCCCGGACGGGCGCGAGCGGGCTGCGCCCGCTCCCCGCCAAGCTCGTCTGCTGCGGTCAGGGGCAGCGGTCGAGGGTGGGGCGGTCCTTGGTGCGGATGGCGGGGAGCCAGGCGGTGGTGGGGCCGGGGAGGCGGACGCGGTACCAGAGGGTGGAGGAGAGGTCGTCCTCGTTGATGACCGGGAGGCCGGTGGGGAGTTGGCAGTCGGCGTCGAGGGTGTCGTTGTGCCAGACCCGCGTGGGGACGACGTTCCCGGCGGTGTAGGGGCGCATCGGGTCGACGGCAAGGCCGAGGCTGCACTGCGGGTCGCGGTCGGTGCGGTCCTGGCAGTCGCGTTCGGCGTTGAAGACCCGGATCCGGGCGTGCGGTGCCGGTGGGCCGGGGCGCGGCCAGAGGGCGGCCGCGGTGACGGCCGCCGCGGCGCAGGCGGCGAGAGCGGCGAGAGCGAGCAGGGTGGTGCGCGGCCGCGGGCGGCGGGGACGGCGGCCGGACCGGTGGCCGTGGATGCGGGCGAGCAGGCGTTCGGCGGTGTGCGGGGCACGGGCCGCGTGGGTGGGGGCGAGGCAGTCGGCGGCGAGGGCGCGCCAGAACGGGGGGACGGAAGGGTCCAGGCGCAGCGCGGCGCGGCCTTCGGCGTACTGCCGGACGGCGGCGGCGCGGGCCGTCGGGGTGGCACCGGGGAAGGCGGGGAGGCCGCCGGTGAACACCTCGTGGATCACGATGCCGAGCGCCCAGATGTCGGCGGTGGTACGGGTCCTGACGCCGTGCTCGCCCAGGGGTTCCTGCCAGCGTTCCGGCGGGAGGTAGTCGGGGGTGCCCAGGGGAGCGGAGTGGCCGTGGGTGCCGGTGAGTTCGATGGCGAGGCCGAAGTCGGAGAGGCGGACCTCGCCGTCCTGCCCGATGAGGACGTTCTCTGGTTTGAGGTCGATGTGGACCCAGCCGGAGCGGTGCAGGTGGGCCAGGCCCTCGCAGATGCCGGCGACGATCCGGCCGCCCTGGGCCTCGTCGACGCCGGTGGTGAGCAGATCGCGCAGCGTGCACCGGGCGCGTTCCATGACCAGGACGATCGCACCGTCCAGCGTCGGGTGGTCGGGGGCGGCCAGGACGAGGGTGTCGAGCAGCCGGACCAGCCGGGGGTGCGGTGCGGTGCGGGCCAACTCGGCTTCCCGGCGGGCGCTTTCGGCGACCTGGCGGGCCTGTCGGGGGGCGAGTCCGGCGGTCGGCAGCACCTTGAGGGCGACGGTGTCGTCCGGGCCGGCGGAGCCCTCGGCCCGGTGGGCGGCGTAGACGGTCGCCCAGCCGCCCTCGCCGATGGGCTCGGTGACGATCCAGTCGCCGACCCGGTGGCCGGGTGGCAGCATGTCCTCGCGGTCGCCGCAGTGTGCCAGGTCGTACAGCATCGGAGCCCTCCCTAGCGCCCGGACCCGGTGGGGTCGGAGGGCGGCAGGAGCGCGAGGTGCTCCTCGCGGACGATGCCGAACTTCAGGGCGAGCCCGACGACGGCTTCGCGCTTGCCGCTGCGGCGGTCGGCCCGGCCCGCGTCGTCGGGCAGGTCGATGCGGAGCTTCTCGTCGGCGAGGTAGTCGAGGTGCGAGCTGACCGCGCGGGCGGTGAGCCGGGAACAGGCGGGGTGGCCGCGCAGCCGCTCGACCACCTGGGGGGTGGTGGGTACGGCGGCGGGCGAGCGGTCACGCAGCCAGGGTTCGCAGAGCGCGACCAGGACCAGGAAGTAGGTGGCGGTCTCGTCCAGCGAGTACGCCGTCATGGTGCGGCTCCGCGCGGAACCGCCGCGGGCGTGCGGGTCCAGGTAGACGTGGTCGGGCGCGAACACCTGGAAGGAGAGCGGGGTTTCCCGCCGCGAGGGCAGCACCACCCGGGAGAACTCGAACGGGATCGGCGCGCCGACCCGCCGTGGCGGCACCCGCAGGTACTCGCCGGCGCCCTCGGGGTTCTCGACCAGGTAGGCGTGGGTGTTGCTGAGGTTGCTCAACTGCCAGTGGTCGTCGGTCGCGTGGATCTCGCCCGCCAGACGGGAGACCGTCTCGTCACCGAGCCGGAGCTCCACCGGCGTGCCGACGGAGCCGCGGCCGAAGCGCGCCCGCTCGCCCGGGCCGAGCCGCAGGGTCACCGCGTCGGTGCCGTTCCCCTCCGGCAGGTGGACGACGATCCCGCTCACCGTTCCCCCGTCCCGCGCACCGCTCCCCGTTTCGTGTGCCGACCATGACCAGACGGGCGAAACGCTACCCCTTTTGAGCATGACAATAAACCGGGTGGTGGTGCGAGTCACCCGACGGTGATGCAGGTGGGCGGCCCGGGGGTCGGAGCAGCGGTCAGAGCATCGGCGCCCCCGACCGCAGCGGCGCCACCGGACGGTCGCCGAAGGCCGTCCACGGCCGCCAGCCGCCGCTCGGCCGGTCCTGGACGCGGGTGCGCAGCCGACCGTCCTCGGCGACCGCGAAGACGTGCAGCCGCCCGGTGGGGGCGACCGCGGCCGAGGGCGGCGCGGCGAGCACCAGGCCCGGTTCGCCGAAGTCCTCGCCGAGCACGCCGTCCGGTGCCCAGGCTCCGCCGGGCGCCGACTGCCAGCGGTGGGCGAGCCGTTCGCCGCCGGGGGCGAGGGTGAACGCCTCCAGTCGACCGTCCGCGCCGGGTATCGCCAGCGGCGCGGCGGTGGACCAGGCAAGGAGCGGCTGCCAGTCGTCCCAGCCCCCGCTGGGCACCGACTGGCGGCGCTGGAAGGCGGCCGTACCGGACGGGGCGGTCGCGGTGACGGTCAGCCGCCCGGTGCCGTCGCGGGCCACCCGCGGCGCGGCCCCGGCGGGCGTGCCGAAGCGCTCCCAGCCGGACCAGGCGCCGCCGGGCGAGGTCTGCCAGCGGTGCAGCAGCGCCGCGCCACCGGGCGCGAGCGCGAACACCTCCAAGCGGCCGTCGGCGTTGGCGGCGACGACCGGCGGTGCGGCCACCGGGCCGCCGAAGCCCGCGTCCCAGGCGTCCCAGGCGAGTGAGCCGGGGGAGGTCTGGCGGCGGTGCGCGATCAGGGCGCCGCCCGGGCCGGGCGCGAAGACCTCCAGGCGGCCGTCGGCGCCCAGGGCGACGGCGGGGGCGGCGCCGGCCGAGCCGCCGAACACCTCCCAGTCCGACCAGGCGCCGTCCGGGCGCTGGACGCGGTGGTCCAGGCCGGCGCCGCCGGGGGCGAGCGAGAACACCTCCAGCCGGCCGTCGGCGTCGCGGCCGAGCACGGGCACCGCGCCCGCCGGGCCGCCGAACACCTCCCAGTCCGACCATGTGTCGGTGTCCGGATCGAGTTGGACCCGGCGCAGCACCGACCGGTCGGCCGCGTCGAGGGCGAACACCGTCAGCCGGCCCTGCACGTCCAGGGCGGCGACCGGGTTGTCCGGGCTCTGCCACGGCGGTGGGGCGGACCGCCAGCTCAGCGGTGCCAGGTACAGGCCGTGCCGGAACCAGCCGGCGGCGCTCGCCCACCACTGCTGCCCGTCCGTGACGACCTCCACCGCGTGGCCCGGCACATGGCCGGCGTAGCCCTCGACGGTGAAGCGGAGCGGATCCCGGGAGGCGAGGACGTCGGTGCCCTCGTAGCCGTTCCGCGGCCCGACGAACAGGTAGTACCAGCCGTCCCGGGCCACCACGAAGGGCGACTCGGTGACCGACACGCCGTCGGCGGAGGTGGCCGCGTCGGCGAACGCGACCCCGGGAGCGCCCCAGGTCAGCAGGTCGGCGGAGCGCCGGTAACAGACCTGGTGCCGACCGTCGGCCGCGGACAGCTCGGTGTAGTACATCACCCACTCGGCGCCGATCCGCAGCACCATCGGGTCGCGGGCGGCGTTCCCGCGGAACAGCGGCCCGGACGGCAGCCTGGTCCAGGTGAACAGGTCGGTGGAGGTCGCGGCGTTGATCGCCGCCCCGGTGCGCCCGCCTGCGGCGTAGAACATCCAGTGCACGCCGTCCGACTCCACGACGTGCGGGGCCCACAGGTGTTCCTCCCCGAAGTAGGAGGGGTCGACGGTCAGCGCGTCCGGATGGCTGGTCCAGGGCCCGGACGGGTCGGGCGCCGAGGCGTGCGCCAGCGACACCTCGGCCGAACTGTCGGGGGCCTGCCCGGGCGGCGCGCTGTCGCCGACGATGCTGAACAGGTGCCAGCGCCCGCCGGCCCGGATCAGCGTGTGGTCGTTGAGGTAACGGCGCCGCACCGTGGACGGGTCGTAGACCTGGGCGAACGGGCCGGTACCGACCCACAGGCGTGGCCCGGTGGCACCGGCGGTCGCGGTGGCGGCACGGCCCGCGAGCGGGAGCACGAGTGCTCCCGCTCCGGCCGCCCGCAGCAGGCTGCGCCTGCTGATCGGATGCATGGCTGTGCTCCAGGGTGACCGCTGGGCGGTCAGTTGACGGCGGGTCCGGCGGTGGTGTTGAGCCAGGCCCAGTCGGACCAGGTGGCGAAACCGGTCTGCCACTTGTGGTAGACGCCGGCGCTGCTGGTGCCGAACACCTCGATGCGGCCGTCGGCGTTGGCGGTGGCGACGATTTCCGTGCCGGGGCCGCCGAAGGTGTCCCACTGGCCGTACGGGGCATTGACGCCGTTCTGCCAGATGTGCTGCGCGGTCGCACCGTTGATCGCGAACACCTCGACGCGTCCGTCCGGCGAATGCTCGCTGGTGAGCTGGGAGTTGGCGGGGCCGCCGGCGGCTTCCCAGCCGGACCAGGTGGTCGGGTTGGTCTGGTACTTGTGGAAGACGCCGACGGGGCCGGAGGCGAAGACTTCGAGTCGGCCGTCCTGGTTGTGGTCGACGGTGAGGTCGTGGCCGCCGCTGCCGAAGGTCTCCCAGGTGGACCAGGTGCCGTTCACGGCGGTCTGCCACTGGTGTTGGAAGGTGTCGCCGTTGAGGGCGAAGACCTCGAGTCGGCCGTCGGGGGCCTTGCCGAGTGCGATCTCGCTGTTGGCGGGTCCGCCGCCGGCGGATTCCCAGTCGGACCAGCCGCTGTTGGGTGCGGTCTGGTACTTGTGGAAGACGCCGACGGGTCCGGAGGCGAAGACTTCGAGGCGGCCGTCCTGGTTGGCGCCGACGGCGAGGTTGTGGCCGCCGCTGCCGAAGGTCTCCCAGTCGGACCAGAGGCCCGACGGGTGGAGCTGGTAGCGGTGCTGGAGGGTGCTGCCGTTGAGGGCGAACATCTCCAGGCGGCCGTCCTGGTCGGCGCCGATGGCGAGTTGGGCCCCGCCGGGTCCGCCGAGCGATTCCCAGTCCGACCAGGCGCCGCTGGCGGTGGTCTGCCAGGCATGGGAGACACCGTTCGGACCGGCCGCGAACACCTCCAGACGACCGTCCGCCGAACGCGCCGACACCACCCGACCCGACTGCGCCGGATACACCACCGGCGCCGGGCCCGGGTCGTGGTGGCCGAGCCGGTCGGCGGCGGCCCGCGCCGCGTCCAGGTACCTCACATGCGCGCCCTCGACATAGGTCGACCAGGGCTGCCAGTTGGTACCGCCGTTGGAAATCCGGTACGCCGCATCGGCGTTGCACTGCGCGTCGTAGGCGCAGGCGTCGCTGACCTCGGAGTGCCAGTAGTCGTTGATCTCCCACAGGCCGCGGTCGGTGGACGGTGGTGTGTTGTGCTGGACGTTGGACGCCAACGGGTTGCAACTGGACTCGGCCATGCCGACGGCGATCGCCGTCACCAGGGCGTCGCCCCGGAAGCCCGCGTTGTAGCCGACCTCGGCGCACAGATCGATCCCGGTGGCGGCAGGCGCGGGTGTGGCGCCGACCGTCAGGCTCGTCGTTGCGCCCACCAGGACAAGGGCGGACAGCAGGGCCCGCCGGGCACGTTGCGTGCTCCTCACGTGTGTCTCCTCAACTGATTGCGGGGCCGGCGGTGGTGTTGAGCCAGGTCCAGTCGGACCAGGTGGCGAAGCCGGTCTGCCACTTGTGGTAGACGCCGGCGCTGCTGGTGCCGAACACCTCGATGCGGCCGTCGGCGTTGGCGGTGGCGACGATCTCCGTGCCGGGGCCGCCGAAGGTGTCCCACTGGCCGTACGGGGCGTTCAGATTGCCCTGCCAGGTGTGCTGCGCCGTGCTGCCGTTGATGGCGAACACCTCGACGCGGCCGTCCGCCGTCGGCTGGCTGGTGAGTTGGGAGTTGGCGGGGCCGCCGGCGGCTTCCCAGCCGGACCAGGTGGTGGGGTTGGTCTGGTATTTGTGGAAGACGCCGACGGGGCCGGAGGCGAAGACTTCGAGTCGGCCGTCCTGGTTGTGGTCGACGGTGAGGTCGTGGCCGCCGCTGCCGAAGGTCTCCCAGGTGGACCAGGTGCCGTTGACGGCGGTCTGCCATTGGTGTTGGAACGTGTCTCCGTTGAGGGCGAAGACTTCGAGGCGGCCGTCGGGGGCCTTGCCGAGTGCGATCTCGCTGTTGGCGGGGCCGCCGCCGGCGGATTCCCAGTCGGACCAGCCGCTGTTGGGTGCGGTCTGGTACTTGTGGAAGACGCCGACGGGGCCGGAGGCGAAGACTTCGAGTCGGCCGTCCTGGTTGGCGCCGACGGCCAGGTTGTGGCCGCCGCTGCCGAAGGTCTCCCAGTCGGACCAGAGGCCGGAGGGGTGGAGCTGGTAGCGGTGCTGGAGGGTGCTGCCGTTGAGGGCGAACATCTCCAGGCGGCCGTCCTGGTCGGCGCCGATGGCGAGTTGGGCCCCGCCCGGGCCGCCGAGTGACTCCCAGTCCGACCAGGCGCCGCTGGCGGTGGTCTGCCAGGCGTGGGAGGCACCGTTCGGACCGGCCGCGAACACCTCCAGACGGCCGTCCGCCGAACGCGCGGACACCACCCGACCGGACTGCGCCGGATACACCACCGGCGCCGGGCGGGGGCCGGTACCCGGGGTGCAGGGCATGGTGATCCCGCGGTCCGCCAGGTAGGGGATCGGGTTGGTGCGCACGCTCGCGTCCGGGTCGGCCCAGACCCGCAGGTGCAGGTGCGGGCCGCTGGACTCGCCCTCGCTGCCCATCAGGGCGATCTGCTGCCCGGCGGTGACGTGGTCACCGACGGCCACGTCCCGCTCCGACATGTGCCCGTACTCGGTGATGGTGCCGTCCGGGTGCAGGATGCGGATCCACTGGCCGTAGCCCTGGGCCGGGCCGGAGGCCGTCACCTGGCCGTCGCCGACCGCGTAGATCGGGGTGCCGTAGGCGTTGGCGATGTCGATGCCGTTGTGTTCCGGGGTGTAGCCCTGGGAGATGTACCCGGCGGCCGGGCAGGACGCCTGGAACCCGGCGGCCGCAGCGGGGGTGGCCGGTACGGCGGTCGGCAGCAGCAGGGCGGCCGCGGCCAGGGCCAGCCGCGCGGCGCGCCGCGCGGTCATCGGGAGGGAGGGGAGCACCTGGGCCGCCCTCACGCCTTGCGCAGGCGGTCGATGATGCCGTCCAGGTCGAGCCGGAACATGTCCGGCCGGATGATGTGGCCGCCGGGCACCTCGTGCGCCTCGTACGGGATGCCGGCCCGGTCGAGCAGGGGGCGGAACTCCCGGTGCCCGGCCAGGACCTGGGTCTCGTTGACGGTGCTGAACCAGTCGACCGGGTCGGGGCTGGTGCCGGCGACCAGGAAGATCCGCTTGTTGCGGTAGCTCTCGATCCGCTCCACCGGGTTGTCGGCGCTCACCCGCGCCTGGTCCCAGAACGGCACCCCGTAGATGGTGCCGCCGGCCAGGTCCAGCGCGGCGGAGGAGGCGTTGGCCCAGTGCGCCACCAGACCGTTGTCCCGGCGAAGGCTGGCCGGGCCGGAGTGGGCGCTGACCGAGGCGAAGTGGCCGTAGTACTTGGCGGCGTACTTCAGCGCGCCGAACCCGCCCATCGAGAAGCCGGCCACCGCGCGGCCGTCGTACTCGGCGTAGGTACGGAAGTTGGCCTCGACCCACGGCAGCAGCTGGTTGATGTGGAACTCCTCCCAGTTGCGCGGGCCCACGTTGGAGCTGACCGGGTTGGAGTACCAGCCGGCGTGGCCGCCGTCCGGCATCACCACGATGATCGGCTTGCCGGCGGTCCAGTCGCGGATGCCCGCCCGGTCGAAGGTGATGAAGTCCTGGTCGGTGCCGCCCCCGTGGAACAGGTAGAGCACCGGGTAGGTGCGGCCGCTCCACTGGTAGTCGTCCGGCAGCAGCACGTTCACGGCGGGGTTCCAGCCGATCGCGGAGGTCTGGAAGCGGTAGTACCACATCCGCGGGTCGCTCTCGTTGCGGTCCACGATGGTCAGGCCGAAGCCGTTGTCGGCGGCCGCCGCCGGCCTCGCCGACGCCAACGAACCCACGGCGCCGAGCGCCAGCGTGGCGCCGAGCCCGCCGGCGGACTTGAGAAGGCTCCTGCGGGTGGGGTGGTGCGCGGTCACTGTGACCTCCTGAAGGCGGGTGCAAACGGTCCGTCCGGACCACCGGGTGTCGAGCGGTCAGAACGGTAGCCACGCACCGTGCGGCGCAGAATCCGGAACCATCCGGACTGACAGGGGCGGGCCGCTTGCCGAGACTGTCCCGTCGCCCCGGGCCGAGGTCCGCACCTCCTGTGACGAGGACCCGTCACCGTGCCGCGAGTTGGCTAGGATGTCGTGACGCGATGTCAGGAACGAGGGGGAGAGCTGATGCAGGACGAGCTGGAGCCCGGTGGGCCGGCCGCGACCCTGACCAGGGAGTGGCAGCCTCCGGCGGAGCTGAACACCGGAATCCCCCACCCCGCGCGGATGTACGACTACTACCTGGGCGGCAAGGACAACTTCCCGGCCGACCGGGAGGCTGCCGAGAAGATCATCGCGCTCATGCCCGATGCCCGGCTCGGGGCCCGGCTCAACCGCGCGTTCCTCGGCCGTGCGGTGGAGTTCGCGGCGGGCTGCGGTGTGCGGCAGTTCCTCGACATCGGCACCGGGATCCCGGCGGTGGGCAGCACCAGCGAGGTCGCCCACCGGGTCGCTCCGGACGCCCGCGTGGTCTATGTCGACAACGACCCGATCGTCCTCACCCACGCCCGTGCCCTGCTGGCCCACCACCCGGCCGGGTACACCACGGTGCTCCACGCCGATCTGCGTGACCCGGCCGCGATCCTCGCCGATCCGGGGCTGAAGCAGGCGCTCGACCTCTCCCGGCCGGTGGCCCTGATGCTGGTGGCGGTGCTGCACTTCGTCCGGGACGAGGAGGGGGCCGCCGAGACGGTGGCCCGGCTGCGGGACGCCCTGGCACCCGGGAGCATGCTGATCCTCTCGCACGGTACGCAGGATCTGATGACGCCGCAGATGGCCGAGGAGACCACCCGGATCTACCGCGGCGCCAGCTCACCCCTGGTCCTGCGGGCGCGGGCCGAAGTGGAGGCGTTCTTCGGGGACTTCGAACTCGTCGATCCAGGACTGGTGCAGCTGCCCCTGTGGCGGCCGCAGGGGCAGCTGCACGAAGGCTGGCAGCAGGCGGCTCCGGCCTACGCGGGAGTGGCCGTCAAGCGGTGACGTCCCCCGGGCCGGTCCCCGGTTTCGGCGCCTCCCCCTGATGGCGGGGGAGGCGCCTGTGACGTCCGATCAGCCGTGGGTGACGCACTTGTTGGCCGAGTTCGACCACAGCCCCTGGAGGTCGAAGGTGCCGGTGCTGAGCGCGACGTACGCGTCGAGGTCGACGCAGGCGTCACCGATCTCGCCGCCCCCGCCGTTCCAGCCGATGCTGGGCCAGAAGTCGGTGACGGTCTCGGCGTACTCGTGGGTCTCGGTCGACTCGATGCCGGACAGCAGTCGGCCGTCGGTGAAGGTGGTGCAGGCCCCGGCACCGCTGTCGGGGATGTACGGCAGGTTGGTGTAGGCGATCGTGCCGTACGAGGTGGTGGCGGTCTTGTCGTGCCAGGCGCAGAAGCCGGAGTTGGGGAACCCGTCCGGGTGGGTGCCGGTCGGGGAGACGACCACGTACTGGGCGTTGAGGTTGGGCGCCTGGGTGGTGTTGCCGAAGTGCCCGGCGGCCTTGCCGGCCTCGGCGGCGATCTGGTTGGCGGTGGCGCTGCTCGGGGCGGCCGCCGCGTTGTCGAACCAGACGCCGGCGAGCGGGCTGCTGGTCGGGTGGTTGATGTGGATGCCCTTGGTGCCGCAGGTGGTGGTGCCCTTCGCCACGCCCTCGCAGTACTGATTGAGGATGGTGCCCCAGGTGTCCTTGCTGCCGTAGAGGCCCTGGAACATCTTCTGCATGTCGGGGGCGACACCTGCCGGGTCCGAGGACCACTGGGAGCCCCAGAAGACCAGGTACACCTTCGGGGTGGGCGAGACCACGCCCTGGCTGGCGCTGGAGCCGACCTTGAGGGTGTTGGTCGACCGGGCGGCGGGCTGGAGGCTGTGGCCCTTGGCCAGCGGCTTGACCCCGTAGTGCGCCGGAGTCGAGGTCGGGCCGGCGGTGGCGTCGACTGCCAGCGAGGTGGTGCCGACGACGGCCAGCGCCAGTGCGGCGGCCACGCGGGCGGCGGTCCGGAACGTGCCTGTGCGCATGCGGTACTCCCGGGTGAGGGTGTGGGGGAGGGGTGAACTGCGTGCGTTCGTACGCGAGTTACCCAAGCAGGCGGGGCGTCGTCGCGTCCAGGGGCGGACCGGTCCAGCGGTGAAGATTTTGCCGTGCCTATGCCAATCGGAAGGAGAATCGGGCGCGAACGGGCTGTTCGGCCGGAGAGGTTCAACGGCCGGCGAACCGTCGCCGCGGTGTCAGCCGTCGAAGTTCGACCAGAAGATGCCGACGCCCGTACCGGTCTCGTCCCGTCCGATCAGGATGCTGCCCGCGGTGAAGTCGCAGGTCGGGAAGACCAGGGCGTTCGCGCCGCCGGCCGGGTCCACGACGATGTCGAGTACCGGGAGGAGGGAGCCGGCCTCCTGCTGTGCCTCGAGTTCGGCCACGGCGTGGGCCACCGGGTCTTCGGCCTGGGCGAAGCCGGGGGTTCGGTGGAGGGCGTGGCCGATGGCCAGGTTGTCCGGGGTGTGGGAGTAGATCACCGAGGCGTCCTCGCTCAGCATGTTGACGTCGTCGGACGCCTCCTCCCAGCTCGCCTCCGTCAGCGCCTGCGGGGTGGTGCCGCTCGCGATCAGGGCGACCGCGGAGACGGTGGCGCCCCGCCCGTCGTGCCGGTCGTACGCCAGATACACCTCGTGCAGCCCGTCGCCGACGGTGTCGAAGGTGTAGAACTCGGCGCCGTCGAGCCCGGACACCGCGATCTGACCGCGGCTCAACAGCCGCCCGGCCAGGGTGAATTCGCCGCTGTATCCGGGGTCGCCCGCCGGGTCGCTCGCCTGCAGAACCGCTGCTATCGCTTCGATCATCGTCATGGCGGTGAGTGTGCCATGCGGGTGCGACAGGCCCGGCCGGCCGCCCCGGACACGTCAGTGCTCGGCCGTCAGTGCGTCCAGCAGGATGTCGAGGCCGGCCGCCAGCTCCGTCGGGGCGTCGTGCTCGGCCAGCAGGGGGGCCAGTGCGCGAAGCCGCGGGTACTCGGCGGCCGGGAGGCGGTGCAGGCCGAGCCGTAGCAGTGGTTCGGGCTCGTCGGGGTTGTCGACGATCTGCCGTTTGTCGACGAGCAGGTAGCCGAGGATCCAGCCCGCCAGGGCGCGGTAGATCCACAGTGCCTGCGCCCCGTCGAAGCCGCCCCGGCCGATCAGGTCGAGGAGCCGCTCGTTCAGCCGGAGCATCGAGGTCGGCCGACGGGCCAGCGGGACGGAGAGCGGTCGGGCGACCACCAGCGGCAGCAGGGCCGGATGCGTGTCGGCCACGGCGCAGAACACCGCGGCGATCCGGTGCACCTCGGCCCGCCAGTCGACCTCGGACGGCACCGGGCCGAGTCGCTCGTTCACCTCGGCGTAGAAGGCCTCGATCATGCCGTTGAGCAGTTCGTCCTTGCCGGCGGCGTAGTGGTAGAGCGCCATCGGTTCCACGCCCAGGTCGGTGGCCAGTCGGCGCATGGTGAGCGCGGGCATGCCCTCGCGGTCCGCCAGGGCGACCGCCGCGGCCAGGACCCGTGCCCGGGTGAGCCGGCTGCGTACGGGCGAAGGGGCATCGCGCCCGGACGGAGCCATGCCACGTCGGGGGGAGGACGCACCACGTCCGTTCCGCTCGCCGCTCACGATCGCCTCCTCGCCGGCGCCGTGGCCCGCGTTTCTCCGGACCCCGGAGCACTTGACTCCTCCGTTCACCGGGGGAGAAGCTAAGTATACAAAGTACATTTCGGCATGACGTGGACCGGAGAAGCGTGTGTCGTACACGAGGACGACCGGCGACGCGTGACGGCGCCCCGGCGTCCGGCGCACCCGGCGCACCCGGCGGGGGTGGCCCGACGAGGGCGGGCCTCCGCACCACGGCCGTCGGCCGGGCGGAGCCCGACTCTTCCGCCCCGGCCTCGTTGCTGGAGACACCATGTCGCACAGCCAGTACACGACCCTCCCGGACAGCCACCGGGTTCCGCGCCGCGGCGCGACCGTGGCCGGTCCGGTCAACCCCAACGAAGAGATCACCGTCACCGTCTACCTGCGGCGCGACCCGAGCGCCCCGCCGATGCCCGACGTCCTCGACCTGGCGATGACCCCGCCGACCGAGCGCGAGACGCCGACCGGGGACCAGCTGGCGGACATCAACCGCGCCGCCCCCGCCGACGTGACCGCCGTCCGCGAGTTCGCCGCCGAGCAGAACCTGGCCGTCGGCCGGGTGGACCAACTGGCCCGCAGCGTGGACCTGGAGGGCACGGTCGGCGACTTCGCGGACGCCTTCCAGGTGCCGCTGGCCCGCTACCAGTACCAGGACCGCAACGAACGCTGGCGCACCTACCGCGGCCGGATCGGCTCGATCCACGTGCCGGCCGATCTCGGCGACGTGGTCACCGGCGTGTTCGGCCTCGACGACCGGCCGATCGGCAACAGTCTGAGGACCCGGCGCCCGCCGGCGCCCACCGCGGTGGCGCTCGACGAGGCGGACACCGGCCTGCCGATCGGCACCTTCCTGCCGAACGCTCTGGACCGGCTCTACGACTACCCGACCGGGACCGACGGCAGCGGGCAGACCATCGCGGTGCTGGCGTTCAACGGCGAGACCCGGAGCGGACCGTCCGGCGGCTACTCGCAGACCGCCCTGAACACCTACTTCCACAACGTGCTGCACATCGACCCGCCGCCGCAGATCACCAACGTGGTCGTCCTCGGCCCCGGCAACCAGCCCGGAGGCGACATCGCCGCCGGGACCGACCGGGGCGACGCCACCATCGAGATCATGCTCGACCTCCAGGTGATCGGGGCACTGGCCCCCAAGGCGAAGATCGTCGTCTACTTCAGCAGGTTCACCGAGCAGGGCTGGGTCAACGTGATCAACCGGATCGTCAGTGACCGCCGGGCGTCCGTGGTCTCCTGCAGTTACGGCAATCCCGAGGACGTCCAGGGCCTCGCCTGGACCGCGTCCGGGGTCACGCACACCGACCAGGCGTTCAAGCTGGCCGCCGCGGGCAACGTCAGCATCTGCTGCGCCAGCGGCGACAACGGCTCCGGCGACATCCCGGCGGACCTCGCCCGGCAGCTGAACCTGGACCTGCGCTCGCACGCCGACTTCCCGGCCTCCAGCCCGCACGTGCTGGGCGTCGGCGGCACCCGGCTGTTCGCGCAGGACGAGCACACCGTCGCCGCGGAGATCGTCTGGGACGACGGCCCCGACAGCTCCACCGGTGGTGGGATCAGCCGGGTCTTCCCGGTGCCTCCCTGGCAGCGGACCACCCATCTGCCGTCGACGCCCGAGCTGCCGCACATCGCCGGCCGAGGCGTGCCGGACGTGTCCGGGCTCGCCGACCCGGTGACCGGCGTGACGATCATCAGCGTGGACGGCCGGACCCTGTTCACCATCGGCGGTACCAGCGCGGCCGCCCCGCAGTGGTCCGCGCTGCTGGCCCGGGTCAACCAGGGGCTCGGCGCGCAGGTGGGCTTCCTCAACCCGCTGCTCTACACCAAGCTGTCGTCCGGCGTGCTGCGGGACATCACCCTCGGCGCCAACGGCGCGTTCGGCTCCGGACCCGGCTGGGACGCCTGCACCGGCTTCGGAAGCCCCGGTGGCCAGGCCCTGCTGGACGGGCTGCGCAAGCTCGGCTGAAGCCCGAGGTTCCCGGTGCGCGCCCGGGCGCCACCCGGACTGCTGCGGGCAGCTGTGCACCGATCGAGAAAGGAGCCGGACATGGCTGTGGTGATGTCGATGGTCTGGGCCGAGGTGACGCCGGCGCAGTACGACACGGTGCGCCATGCGGTGGGCTGGGAGGAACTCGCCCCTGCCGGGGCCCAGCTCCACGCGGCCTGGTTCGACGCCGGGGGCCTGCACGTGACCGACGTGTGGGACTCCCAGCAGGCGTTCGAGACCTTCATGGCCGATCGCTTGGCACCCGAGATCGAGAAGGCGGGAATCACCGGGACCCCGGAGGTGTCCTTCGCCCCGCTCCACCGGCGGTTCGTCGCCCCCGGCATCACCGGCGCCGCGTAGCCCGCGACGTGCGGTGTGCCGCCCCGGGCGGGCACGCCGTCCAGGGCGCCGCGACCAACCGTGCGCCGCGTCCTGGAGGGGCCCGCCCGGTTCCCCCGCGAGGGCGGACCTGTGCCCGCGTCCACGTTCGGGTTCGGGTGAGGTCCGGCCGACGAAAGGAAGCAGCCATGAACGTGATCATCGGGACGTGGAACCTGGAGAACTTCTGCCGGCCGTCGGCGGCCGGCACCGCCCCCGATCCGAACCGGTGCGCGGCGAAGGACCAGGAGACCTTCGACGCGAAGGTGGAGGCCCTGGCCGGCGTCATCGCGGAGCTCGCCCCGGACGTGCTCGGTGTCCAGGAGGTCGGCAGCAAGCAGGCGTTGGACGACCTGGTGGCCAAGCTGCCGGGCACCTGGCACTCCGCCGTCTCCACCCATCCCGACGGGCGGGGCATCCGGGTCGGGGTGATCAGCCGCTTCCCGCTCCAGGACGTGCGGCAGCACACCGCGTTCCCGGACCACCTGGGTGCGGTGCAGGTCGACGACGGCGGCGGCACGATCCGGGCCATGGGTCGCGGGGCCGTCACGGTCCGGGTCGAGCCGAGTGCCGGCCGGAGCGTCCGGGTGGCGGTGTGTCACCTCAAGTCGAAGCTGCTGACGTTCCCCGGGAACCAGCACAGCACCCACGACGAGGGCCTGCGCGCCCGCTTCGCCGCGTACGCCCTGTTCCGCCGCGGCGCCGAGGCCGTCACCATGCGCGGTGTGGCCGACGGTCTGCTGGAGGGCGACGGCAGGAGCCGGGACGTGGTCGTGCTCGGGGACTTCAACGACGACTGGCAGGCCGCCACCACCCAGATCCTGTACGGGCCGCCCGGCTCCCAGATCGGCACCGGCGGCTTCACCCACCCCGATCAGGGCGACGCGACGCGGCTGTGGAACCTGGCGCCGCGGATCCTGGAGCAGGGCGGCTTCTCCCGGGTCTTCGAGGGCCAGCACGAGCTGATCGACCACATCATGGTCAGCCACTCCCTCCTCGCCGGGCTCCGGTCCGTCACGACCGGCATCGACAAGCTCCCCAGCGTGACCGAGGCCCGGCCGACCGCCGCACACGACAAGCCCTCCGACCACTCGCCCGTCACCGCGACGTTCGACCTGTAGCCACCCGGACTCAGGGCAGCCGAGCGGGTGGGCCGGGAGGCCAGTGGTCGGGGCCGTGGACCAACTCCCGTTGGAGGTCGTCCTGGAGAAAGGTGTACGGGTAGGGGACGGGTTCGGCGCTTGCCTGGTCGAGTGCGGCCAGCGCTTCGAGCGGTGGGGTGAGGTCGATCGCCTTGAGGTTCTCGACGAGCTGGTCGGGCGAGGAGAGCCCGAGGGCGACGCTGGAGATCTCCGGCTTGCTCAGCAGCCAGGCGAGGGCGAGCTGCGCCGGGGTGCAGTGGAGTTCGCCGGAGAGCTTGCCGAGGAGGGCGAGGACCTCGGGGACGCCGGCGCGGAAGGGGTCGACGTCGCCGGTGCCGAAGGTCTCGGTGACCCGTCCCGGACCGGTGATGCGGCGCTCCGCCCGGTCGATCCGGTAGCGGCCGGTGAGCAGGCCGTTGGCGAGCGGTCCCCAGGCGACGATCCCGGTGCCGGTCAGGCGGGCGAACGGGAAGAACTCGTGCTCGGCCGAGCGGACCAGCAGGTTGTGGTTGAGCTGGAGTGCCGCCGGCGGCTGCCAGCCCCGCCAGCGGCAGAGGACCTCCGCCTGTCCCGCGTACCAGCCGGGTACGTTGCTCAGTGCGAAGTACCGGATCTTCCCGCCGGCGACCAGGTCGGCGGCGGCCGACAGGGTCTCCTCGACGGGGGTGACCCGGTCCCACAGGTGCATGTAGAGGACGTCGATGCGGTCGGTCTGCAGCCGGCGGAGCGACTTCTCCACCGAGGCGAACATCGACGTCCGGCCGCAGCCGCCGGAGTTGACGTTCCGCGGGTCCGTCCGGTAGCCGAACTTCGTCGACACGACGACCCGGTCGCGGGCCGACAGGCGCCGAAGCGCCGCCCCGAGCCAGACCTCGCTCTCGCCGCCGTTGTAGACGTTGGCCGTGTCGAAGAAGTTGACACCGTGGGCGAGGGCGGTGTCGACCACCTCGTCGGCCTCGGCGCGCGACATGGTCCAGCGGGGGCCCCAGCGCGTCCCGAAGGTGGCGACGCCCAGGCACAGGCCGGACACCTTCAGGCCGGTCCGGCCCAGCTGTCGGTACTTCATCCCGTCCTCCCGGTTCGGGGCCCGCGGTCAGACGAGCGAGCCGGAGGAGCCCCCGTCGAGCTTGCACATCATGCCGTTGGCGGTGGTGCCGAGGTCGGCGATGTACCGGACGCTGCGGACGCACGCGTCGAAGTCGATGAGCTGCTCGATCACCAGGTCGGGGTTGGACTTGCGCAGGAACAGGCGGGTGATCTCGGCCTCGGTGACGCCGCGCCGCTCGGCGACCGCGCGCAGGTCGGCGACCTTGCCCGGATCGGCGAGCGGGCCGAGCAGCAGCGTCGCCACGGCGGCGTTGCGGGACCGGCAGTGGTCGGCCAGGGACGTGGTCAGCACCCGCAGGGCCGCCTTGCTCGCGGCGTACACGCCGGAGGCGAAGTCGGCGTGGTAGATGGACTCCGAGTTCACCACGACGACCGAGCAGAAACGCTCGGGCGGCTTGGCGGCGAGCAGGTCGAGGGTCAGCCGGTACGGGACGAGGGAGTTCACCCGGAAGATGCCCTCCAGCTCGTCCAGCGTGAGGGCGGAGACGTCGCGCGGCGGGTAGCTGACCGCGTTGTGGACGATGAGGTCGGGTGTCTCCCCGATCAGGGCCGGCAGCTCGTCGAGCGCCTTCGGATCGGACAGGTCCGCCTGGAGGTAGCGGACCTCCGGCGGCAGTGCGGTCTCGGAGCGCGGCCGCCGGCCGAGCCCGGTGACCTGCCAGCCGTCCTCGGCGAGCCGGGTGGCCAGCCGGGCGCCGAGCCCGTGGCTGGTGCCGGTCACGAATGCGCGTTTCGCTGCCACGGTCTCCTGCTCCTCACCCGGTCCGTACCGGTTCCCCGCCTGGTTCACCACTGCTCCTTGACGCTCACCAGCAGGCCGTGTTCCGTCCCGACGAAGGCCGAGAACAGGTTCGGGCTCCGGCCGACCGCCCGTGCGTACGTGCGGATCGCGTGCGCCTCGCGGTCGGGGTCGGCGCCGTCCGCCTGCTCGGGGCTGAAGTCGCCGTGCGCGAAGGCGTCGTCGGCGATCAGCAGCCCGCCGGGTTCGAGCAGCGGGTAGCAGTGTTTGAGGTACTGCGGGTAGGACTTCTTGTCACCGTCGATGAAGACCAGGCCGACGCTGGCGGGTGCCAGCGTGGCGAGGTGGTCGGCCGCGTCGCCGACCACGAGGTCGACCCGGTCCGACACGCCCGCCTCCTCGAGGTTGCGGCGGGCCACCTCGGCGGCGGCCGGGTCGATCTCCAGGGTGGTGATCCGGCCACCCTCGGGGAGGCCGCGGGCCAGGTGGATCGTGGAGTAGCCGAAGAGCGTGCCGATCTCGACCACGTGCCGCGGCCGGCGCAGCAGGGTGAGGATCTGGAGGACCCGTCCGGCGTTGTCGTCGACCTGGATGGTGGGCATCCGGTCGTCCAGCAGCGAACGGCGCAGCACGGTGTCGAGCACCGGGTCGCGAGGGCCGAGGACCGACCGGACGTATCCGGCGGGCGAGGGCGCGGTGGTCACGGGCGGCCTCCGGCTCGAACAGCTGCGGTGGCGGTCGGGTCCGGCAGGGCGCCGGCGTCCGCCCGGGCCAGCGTGGCCCGGTCGTAGAAGGCGAACAGCGCCTCGCTGTCCGGGATCTCGGTCGGCAGGTCGTAGTCGAAGCAGTTGGCGAACAGCTCCCCGCTCGGTGGCCGCTCCGCGATCCGGTCGAGGTCCAGGGGTCGGAACGCGGTGAACTTCCGGGCGCTGTCGGAGGCGCCCATCAGGTAGGAGAAGTTCGCGCCGGGGTTGGCGGTGAACATCGGCCAGGTGAAGTACGCCAGGAAGTCGCCCAGTCGGCAGTGGCGCGTGAGGCCGTACCGGTCGTCCAGGTCCCGGAAGACGGTGGCCAGGTCGCCGCCGGTGCGTCGGTGGACCTCGAAGTCGAGGACGGCGGTGACGGCCCGCTCGGCGTAGGTCCTGCGGTACTCCAGCATCTTGATGCGGCGGGACAGGGCGAGGCCGTCCCGGTCCTGGTCGCCGAGGCTCAGGAGGGTGGCGAACTCGGGGTGGTAGACCCACTTCTCGAACCACATGGAGAGGTACTCCAGCCGCTCCAGCGGCAGGTACTCCAGTCCGGACCGGTTGCTGATGCGCTTGCGGATGAGCAGGTGGTTGACGGCGTGGCCGAACTCGTGGAACAGGCTGTGCGCGTTCTGGAAGGTGATCCGGCCCGCGCCCCGCGGGTCCGGCCGGAAGCGGCACGAGACGTAGGCGACGGGGTGCTGGAGCAGGCCGGTCCAGTCGGTGCGGTTGCGGATGCCCCGGGTGTGGTTGGCGCCGGCGGTCCGGCCGTCGGTGTTCCAGAGGTCGAAGTTGATCTCGCCGACCTCGGTGGCCCCGGAGCCGACCCGGACGGTGATGACCTGGTTGTCGCTGCGTCCGACCTCGGTGACGGTCAGGCCGAAGACGCTCCGGGCCACCGTGAAGATGTAGGCCAGGCAGGCGTCGAGGTCGAACAGCGGCGGCTCGACCGGGCCGAAGGCCGTGCGGATGGCGAAGCCGAAGTGGTCCAGCGGTGCGTCGGTGGGGCCGACGACGGCCCGGATCTCGTCCTCCAGCGCCTGCTGGCCGGCCAGGGCACGGTCGAGGTAGCGCCCCAGGAAGGCCTCGACCTCGGCCTCGCCGACCCCGCACTTGTCGAGGGTGCGGGCGAGGACGGTCGGCCGGCCGGCCGCGGCGCTCAGCCGCCGCCTGGCCGCGATCATGCGGTCGAGCCGGTCCAGCAACTCCTGCTCGTGGCCGTCGCGCTGGACCGTCCAGGCGCGGGCCAGTTTGGAGCGGGTGGCGGCCGACCCGGTCCGGCTGGCGAGCCGGTAGAAGACCGCCCCCGGGTTGGTCGCCCCGACGGCGGCCCCCAGGCGTTCCAGCAGCCGTACCTGGTCCTTGCGGATGTCGCCGAGCACCTCCTTCGCCGAGTCGAGCAGCCGCTCGTGCTCCTCCTCCAGGGCCGGATCGGGCGCCTGCAGCTTCTCCTCCAGCTGCGTCAGGTAGGCGAGGCGCGACTCCTCGGCCTCCGGATCCGTGCACCGCAGGCGCAGCAGCAGGTCGTGGATGCGGCGGTCGAGGTCCGGATTCTTGTGGAAGGCGTCCCGCCAGGGGATCAGGCGCTGGTAGTTGACGAACTCGTCGTTGGCCTCGAGGTAGAGGAAGATGTAGCCGACGTTGTTGTACATCGAGGTGATCTCGACCAGGCCGTCCTCGGTGAGCGCGTCCTGTGCCACCAGGTCCCGCAGCCGGGACATCATCCCCTCCAGCGATTCCTCCATGGCGGTGAGGCTTTCGCGGTCCGGGGCGACGATCGGGTCTACCGGCATGTGGGGCCTCCTTCAGGGGCGGGCCGGAAGCGGAAGTGGTAGGCGACGCCGGTGTACGAGGCGCAGTACATGCTTCCGTCGGGCCCGACGACGGGGGTGATGTCCATCGCGGGCTCGTGGTCGGGCAGGCCGAGGACCTGGCTGGTCTCCCACCGGAAGCGGCCGTCCTCGCGGCGCAGGCACATCACGTTGCCAGTGCCGGTGGTGGCGGCGAAGTCCCCGCTCGGCAGCACGGTGAACGAGGTGTACGAGCGGGGGCCGCCCTGCCGGGAGGTCCAGCGGACGCCGTGGGTCGCGGTGTCCAGCGCGGTCACCGCCGAGTCCTGGGTGCCCACGGCCAGGACGTCGCCGGAGACGGCCGGGCTGCCGGTGGTCTTGGTGCCGAGGAACAGCTCCGCCGCCAGGGAGCCGGTGCGGCTGTCGAGGAACAGGCAGCGCCCGTCGACCGGGCAGACGGCGACCTCGGAGGTGCGGTGGAGCGCGACCGGGGACGCCTTGATGCCGGTGCCGACCTCCTGGCGCCACAGCTCGGTGCCGTCCGGGGCGAGGCAGAGCACGTGCTCGGCGCAGCAGACCACGACGTTGCCGTCCTCGGTGGTGGCCGGGCTCGCGTACGGGTCCCGGTAGGAGGCGGTCCCGCCGTGGGCCGCGTGCCAGGGGTCGGGCAGTCGGCGCTCGAAGACCTGCTCGCCGGTCGCCAGTCGGAGGCCGACGCAGCGGCCGTGGAAGGTGGCCAGCACCAGGACATCGGTGTCCGGCAGGATCGTGGGGGTGGCGCAGACCGGGGCCCCGGCCCGGGCCGACCACACGAGGGTGCCGCGCAGGTCGAAGCAGGCGACCAGGCCGCTGGTGGCCACCACCACGACGTGGCGCCGCCCGGGGTCCACGACGAGCGAGGCGTACACCGAACTGTCCATCCGGCGTTCCCAGTAGACCTTGCCGAGGGTGCGGTCGAAGAGTCGCACCCGCCCGTCGTCGGTGGCCAGTACGACCCCGATGCCCGGGACGACGGCGGGGGAGGCGCTCACCGGCACCGGGATCATGCCCCCGAGCCGGGGGTTCTCGTGCTCCAGCCGCCGGTACCCGCAGACGATCGGCTCGTCCGTCCACCGCACGGACGCGGGGTCGGCGGCGCCGCCGGGCACGACGGACTTCACCGGGTCGTGGCGGAACGCCGGGCCCGACACCGTGGTGGTGGCGCCCCTCGCGCTAAGCAATCTGCACCTCGCTGACGGATTCGGACCTGACGGTCTGCCCGGTCCGCCGACGCAGGCCGTGCCAGAAGACCAGGGCGAGCGCGGCGGTCGAGAGGCCCTTGCTCGCGATGGCCAGGAACGCGGAATGGGCGACGAAGACCGAGAACCACGCGGTCGGGATGGCCAACGCGTAGGTCAGCACGGTCGACGCGGCGAACAGGAGCCGGCCGCTCTGGTGGACGGTGAGCAGCTCCCCGTGGAGCTGTTCGAAGAAGTACGCGGGCAGGTAGACGAGGTAGGCGAGGGACAGCGTCACCGCCAGGCCGCGGTCGAGTCCCGGCCCGGCGAACGCCGAGACCAGCCAGGGCAGGGCGGCGACCGTCACCACCGCGGCCACGGCCGTCGGCACGGCGGCGTACCGCCGGACCTTGCGGGCCAGGGCCGCGAGGTCGGTGCCGTCCTGCCCGAGCGCGTAGCCGTAGAAGACGAAGACGCCGGCGAAGCAGGCCTGCGGGACGCGGCAGAACAGGGTGTAGATCTTGGTGGCGACCATGGCGGCCGCCGTGACCCGGACCCCCATCGTCCCGATGAACAGCAGCGGGACGATGGTGCCGGCGTAGTCGTTGAGGTGGCGCGCGCCGATGCCGGGCGCGGTCCGCGCCATGGACCTGAACTCGGCCGCCACCTCAGCCCGTTCGGGCTTGCGGAACGGGGTGCGGCGGGCCCTGAGCTGCCGGCCGAGCAGGACGGCTCCGGCGAGCGCCATCAGTGTCTGCGTGACGACGGTGGACCAGGCGACGGCGCCGGCCGGGGAGGAGAACCAGCCCGACAGCCCGGTGTAGAGGAAGAGCCAGTTCAGGGCGGCGTTGACGACGAATCCGCAGCACAGGGTGGCAACCGAGAGGTTCTTCAGACCGCAGATCTTCAGCGACTCGCTGATCACGATGTAGAGGATCACCGGGATCACCGCGGAGGTCCGCACCCCGACGTAGTCGCCCACCTGAGGGACCAGCGAGGGGTCCTGTCCGAAGAAGGACAGCACCGGCTCGACCCCGGCGGCCAGCAGGCTTCCGATCACCTGGCAGGGGACGAGCAGGCCCAGCAGGGCCAGCGCGACGACGGGCAGCCGGCGCGCGGTCGACCCCTCGCCCTCGGCGATGGCGACCCGGCTGGCGAAGACGTCCACCGCGCCGATGAAGAACGCGTAGATGCCCGACACCAGCACGTCGGCCTGGCCGACCGCGGCCACGCTGTCGAGGCCCTTCGGCGCCACCATGGCGAGGTCGAGCGCGCCGAACCCGACGGTGACCATGCTCAGGCCGAGGATGACCGAGCTGAGCCCGGCGAAGTTCCTGACGGTGAATCGCGTGTGTTCCATCGCCGCCTACCCGTTGCCCAGCCTCGCGAGCGCGCGCTCGAAGTGGGTACGGCTGGTGGCCGGGCCGTCCTGGGCGAGGTCCAGCCCGGCCCGCAGGACGCTCTCGTCGTCGCGGGCCAGCTCGGACAGCGCCAGGTAGTGCTCCAGGGCCCGGTCCCGGTTCCCCAGCTTCTCGTGGCAGCGGGCCGCGTGCAGCAGGTGGTGCCCGACGTAGGGCGGCCCGGCCGCGACCGCCCGCTCGTAGCTCTCGGCCGCCTCCCGGATCCGCCCGAAGCGGACGTACGCCTCGGCGAGTTCGCCGTGGCTCACCGACCAGACCGGGTCGAGCGCGATGAGCGCGTGCCCGGCCTCCTCGGCTCCGTCCCGGTCGCCGGTGAGGTACATGTGCTCCTTCATCGTGGACTCGTGGTATGTCTTCATGAAGTGCAGCTCGTACGCGCGCGGGCGGCGGCTGTACGTCTCGTCGGCCGCCTCCTGCGCGTACCGCATGTAGCGGCGGGTCTCGGCGACCGAGCCCTCGGCCGCCGGGACCATGGCCAGCCCGCGGTACCAGGACGACAGGGACGCCGGGTCGAGCGCGGCGGGCGCCGCGGCGAGCGCCTTCCCGGTCTCCAGGTACCAGGCGAACTCGGCCTCGGGCAGCTCGCGCCGCTTCATGAACCACACCACCGCCTGGGTGCAGGCGTCGATCGCCCGGTCGGCGGGGACCGCCCCGGTCTCGATCGCCCGGCGCATCCCCAGGAACGCGCGCGGCGACCCGGTCCCGTCGTCCCGGCGGTTGGCCACGATGAACTCGAGCATCGCGATCTCGAACCGCTCGCGCGGTTCGCCGGCGCGCCGCTCGGCCTGCCCCAGCAGGTCCACCGCCAGGTCGAACCGGGAGACGCTGATCAGCGCGGCGGCCACGTTGACCAGCCCGACCACCGGCAGGTCGGCCGCGTTCCCGGCCGATTCCGCCAGCCGTGCCATGGCCGGGGTGGGCCGGTGGCCCAGCTCACGGAGCGAGCTGTACGGGACGCCCTCGAGCAGCGCGACCTCGTGCAGCACGTTCGGTTCGAAGACCTGCGCGAAGAGGTAGCCGAAGAACCGCGGGTCGGCCTGCTCGTACTGCTCGACACACGCCTGGGAGAACAGATCGGCCGGACGGTCCGGGGTGGTGGCGTACTGGAGACCGAGCATGGTCTCGGAGAAGGTGTTGCTGCGGAAGCCGCTGCGGTCAGTCAAGTGTCGCTCCTTGTCGGCACGCCCAGCTCAGGAGGTGGAGGAAGACCAGCGATGCCCGTCCCGCGTCCGCCAGGGTCCGCGCGTCGCGCGCCTCGGCGTCGGCGGCGAACTCCGCCACGTCGAAGCCGACGAGGCGGCCCTGGGACAGCACCACGTCGATCAGGCGCAGGAGTTCCCGTACCCCGAGCCCGATCTCGGCGGGGTAGCCGGTCGACGCCATGACGGACCGGTCGAGCACGTCGATGTCCACGGTGATGTAGACGTCCCCGCTGCCGACGGCCTCCCGGAAGGCGTCCGGGTCGTCGAGTTCGGGGGACAGCACGCTCAACTGCCGCCCGATCGACCGGAACCAGCCCGGTGCGGCGTCGGCGGCGGCCTCCTCGACGGTCGCATAGGGCGCGACGCCGACCTGGACCAGGCGGCCCGCGCCGATCCGGTCGGCGACATGGGACATCACGTTGGTGTGGAAGATCCGCTCCCGGGCGGCAGCCGGGTCGCCGGGCGCGCCGTCCCAGATCTGCAGGTCCAGGTGGTGGTCGAACTGCACCACCGAGAACGGGCGTTCGCGCCGCGCGGCGAGCGCGCCGACGACCGGGAGGGTCACGGTGTGGTCGCCGCCGATGACGGCCGGGACGACGGAGTCGGGCAACGCGCCCACCGTGCGCTCGATCGCGTCGAGCGCCTCCTCCAACGAACCGTCACCGAGGACGAGATCGCCCAGGTCGACCGCGCCGGCCAGGGCGGGGCCCGCCCCGTCCCGCAGGTCGAGGACGCTCGGCCGCCGGGCCGACCAGGTGTGGGCCCGCGACAGCGCCCGCAGGAAGTACGGGCCGTTCTCGGCGCCCGGATTGGGCGTACCGAGCGAATGGCCGGCCCCGAGAACGGCGGCGGCAGTGCCCGGCGGAATGTCGCGCGGGTGCGCGAACGGCAACCCGCAGAACGGTGTCTTTCTTCTCAGAATGGGCACGCAGAAAGCCTCTGTCGCTCAGGTGATCGAGTGCCGACGCGGCAGCGGAACGGAAAAGGGGGAGGGGGAGGCGGATTTCGTGCCGCCCCCTCCCGCCGTCGCGCTTAGCGCTCGTTCAGGATCGCGTCGAGCTCGGCGTCCACCTCGACGTCCGAGGCGAGGGCGCCCACGACGGCCTCGGTCTCCATGGCCTCGGCCTCGAAGAAGACCTCCGCGTTGGCGACACGGAAGAAGGCCGGCTTCTTGTCCAGCGTGTAGTTCGACATGACGAGCTCCCTCTGTAGGCGGAACGACAGCTGAATCACACCCGGTCCGGGCCCTGGAACGGGTCGCACTGCATTCACCGCACGGCGGATTTCGTTGCTCGTCGCTGACGTGCTGTTTGCGACCCGCCGAGTCTCACCCTCCTGTCCGTGGCCTGTCAAGGCTGCTCCGGCGCGTCGCGACCA
This sequence comes from Kitasatospora cinereorecta, assembly GCF_024172095.1. Taxonomy (GTDB): domain Bacteria; phylum Actinomycetota; class Actinomycetes; order Streptomycetales; family Streptomycetaceae; genus Kitasatospora; species Kitasatospora cinereorecta. The sequence continues at coordinate 264,080 of NZ_JAMZDX010000007.1, forward strand.
CCAACTCGGCTGCCGACCGCAGGAGGTGACGTGATCTCAGCCGGCGTCCCGGCGCGGCCCCGCATCGGCCTGCTCCGGAGGTGGCACCTCAGCTCCGGAAGGCGGCCGCGTGTTCGGCGGCCCAGGTGGCGAAGGTCAGGGCGGGGCGACCCAGGAGCTGTTCAACGGTGTCCGTCGTCGGTCCGGGCTCCGCCAGGCATGCGGCCGCGTAGCCGATCAACCGGTCGGGCACGTCCTGCGGCAGCCCCTGGGCGAGCATCGCCCGGCGCAGCGCCTCGGGGGGAATCTCCTCGAACGCCACCTCCCGGCCGATGGCCTCGCCGATGAGGCGGGCCCGGTCGCGCTGGGTGAGCGACTCCGGCCCGGTGATCGCGTACGCCCGGCCTCCGTGGGCCGGGTCCAGCAGCGCCCGTACGGCGATCTCGGCGATGTCCCGCTGGTGGATCGGGGAGGTGGCCGCATCGGCGTACACGCCCCGGGCGAGGCCGGTCGCGCGGATCTGCGGCGCCCAGGCAAGGGAGTTGGCGTCGAAGTCGGCGCAGCGCAGGAACGTCCACGGCAGCCCGGAGGCCCGCGCGGCGTCCTCGACCCGCTCGAACTCCTCGGCGAAGCGCCGGTACCCGCCGCCGTACTCGACGGTGACCGCCGACAGGACGACGACGCGTCGCACGCCGTACCGGGCGGCCAGCGCCAGCAGCTCGGCACTCGCGCCGCCGACGGCGCGCGGGCTGAGCAGGAGAGCCTGTACGCCGTCCAACGCCGGCGCCAGTGACTGCGGACTGGACGGATCGCCGACGACCGGTCGACCACCCCCGGCGAGCGCGCCGGCGGCCGGATCGCGGGTGACCGCCGCCGTCTCCACTCCCTTCGCCGCCAGCAGTCGCACGACCTCGCGGCCGACGGTCCCGGTCGCGCCAGTGACCATGATCATGTGCACACTCCTCCGGATACGGTGGGTCCTGTTGCGGCTGCGGCTCATCCCGCGTCGCGGGGAGCCAGATGCTTCTGCAGGAACGAGATCTCCGCCTCGACGGCCGGTTCGTGCGATGCGAGGAACGGTGCGTAGTGGCTGCCGGACAGCTGGACCACCTCGGAACGGGGCGCGTCCCGGGCCGCCCGGACAGCCGGGCCGGGCAGCGCACTGCGGTCCTGGTCGCAGACGACCACCAGGAGCGGGCACCGGATCCGGGCGGCATGGCGGCCCGGCCGGTACCCGCCGATCTGCAGGGCGATCCGGGCGGCGACCGTCCGCTCCCAGTCCGTATGGCGGCCGTCGGGATCGAGGGCCAGGTCGCCGTCCATGGCGTCGGGTGTGGTGAGCGAGGCGACCGCGCCGCGCGGTCCTGCCGTCGGGACCAGGAGCGGCGGACGCCCGACCAGGCCCCCGAGCAGGTCCGCGACGCCCAGGCCGAGGAGCCGCACCAGGGCGAGGGGCGTCATGGAACGCATCGCGTGGGGCGCGACTGCGCGGGCGTCGACCAGCGGGGTCTGCGCGATCGCGCCGGCGAGCCGTGGGTGGTCGGCCGCGACCCGGAAGACGTGGCCGCCCGCGAGCGAGAACCCCCAGATCGAGATCCGGTCCGGGTCGACGTCGGGCAGGCCGGCGGCGTACTCGATCGCGGCGTGCCAGTCGGCGATCTGCTCGTCGAAGCGGACGATCTGGCGCGGGGCGCCCCCGCTCTGCCCGAAACGCCGGTGGTCGAAGGCGAGGACCGCGAACCCGGCATCGTTGAACCGTGCGGCGAACAGGTCCGAGGCCGGCTCCTTCGTCACCGAGGTTCCGCCGGCCATGATGACGCAGCCGCCGTTGGACCCCGGATAGTGCCAGGCGGCGCACGAGGTGTCGCCGCTGGCGAAGCGGACTGCTTTCCGTTGCATGGATCCGGATTTCCGTTGCGTGGACGTGGACACCTGGACCTCCGTGGTGGATTCGTCGCTGTCGAGCGCTGTGAAGGCCGGGGGCCTGCGGCGTCGTCGTCGCGCAGGCCCCCTCCTCCGGGCCGCCGGTTGCGGCGCCGGACGTCGGACGTACTGGCGGTCAGCCGATCAGGCCGGGGAACCAGATGCGCGGGTCGAGAATCACCGGGTGCTCCTTCCGTGGCTCGGGTCCGCCGACGGAGGTCGGGGACGGGCGGGGTGGATGAGTTCCATCCTTGGGCCGTCGTCCCTGGAACAGGCATCGCAGCGTGACGGGATGGGCGAAACTTGACTTCATGGCGCGCGAATCGACGAATTCCGTACTCGGCCTCACGGATCAGCGGCTGGTGGCCGCGCTGCAGTGCGACGGCCGCCTCACCGCCGAGCGGGCCGCCGAGGTGCTGGGGCTCAGTCCCGCCACTGTCCGCCGCCGCCTGCACGCGCTGGGCGCGGACGGCACCGTGCGCGTGGTGATCTCACCGGTCGCGCGACCGCGCAACGGCGGCTCGGCCGGGGCCCTGTTCCTGCGCATCCGGGTCCTGCCGGCGAAGCTCGACACCATCGTGGCCGCGCTCGCGGCACGTGAGGACATCCCCTTCATCGACGTCACCACGTCGGGCGACGAGATCTTCGCCGTCGCCCGTACCGAGCCGGGCTCACGCGACCAGTTGGTCTTCCGTCAGCTGCCCGCCACACAGGCGGTGAAGTCCCTGGAGAGCGCCACGATCCTGCACGTCTTCCGGCTCACCTCCGAGTGGCGCCACCACGTGCTGACCGCGCCCGAGCGCGCGGCCCTGGGCCCCGCCGAGCCGGCCCCCGCCGCACCGACCCCCGGGGCGCGCACCGCATCCGGATCGCCGGGCCCGTACGGCATCGACACCGACGCCCTGGAGCAGTCCCTCATCGACGCCCTCGCCCCCGACGCCCGCCTGACCGCGGCCGCCCTGGCCGCACGCACCGGCCACCCGGAGAGCACGGTGCGCCGGCGGCTCGCCCAGATGGCGGCCCAGGGCCGCCTCGTCACCCAGGTGCTCGTCGATCCCCGCCGTCTCGGCCTGCCCATCGAGGCTAAACTCCTCCTTCACGTGCCCCCCGACCACCTCGCCGCCGCCGGGCAGGCGCTGGCCGACCACCCCGCGGTCCACGGCGCGTTCGCGACCTCCGGGCCCTCGAACCTGCACGCGGCCGCGTACTTCGCGGACCTGACGACCCTTTACGGATTCCTCTCCCACGACCTGGCCGGCCTGGGCATCACCCACGTCGAGACCGCCATCGTCAGCCACGCCGCCAAGCGAACTCCCGCGCCGGGGCCTGGCTTCTGAGTGCGTCATGCTGTCGCGGTCGGTGGTCAAGGCCGTCCGGGTCACGGATCTGTCCCGGCGGGCGGCGCCGGCGCCGGCGGTGCGGGATGGCGATCTGAATCGGCGTCAGGGCTGGTCGGCGGCGGGGTGGGGCGTGAGACGCGGGCGGATTCCGGGCGTCCATGTCACAGCACTGTCCTGGGGACGGCCCGGGTGGAACGGTTCGTCAGGGAGGGTGGTCCTGATCTTCGGAAACCCGCTCGCACCGAGCACCAGGCACTACTGCCCCACCCGGAGGAAACCACCGTGCGCGTCCGCAAGCTCGCCTTCGCCGCCCTGGCCGTCGCCGCCGCCCTCTCGCTCACCGCCTGCCAGGACGACGGGACGGGCGCCGCACAGGGCGCCCCGACCGCGTCCACCGGCTCCTCCCCCTTCGGCGGTCCGGCCTCCGGTGCTCCGGCCTCCGGTGCTCAGGCATCGGGCGGCCCGGCGTCGGGCGGTCCGGGGAAGGGCAGCACGCCGCCCACCGCCGCACCGGCCGGCTCCGCCGGGGCCGGGAAGACCGCCAAGTGCCGGACCGCGGACCTCACCATCACCGCCGCGGACCGCACCATCAGCGGCGACGCCGACCACACCGTCGTGGTCGAGCTGAAGAACCACAGCGGCAAGGACTGCACGCTCTCCGGCTACGCGGGCGTCGACCTGAAGACCTCCGCGGGCACGGTGTCCGCGAAGCGATCCGGCGAACCGGTCGTCACGGGCGTCGTGGCGAACGGAAAGTCGACGTACTTCGGCATCGTTTACCCGGCCAACACCTCGGGCGGCTCCGGCGTCCGGATCACCGGCCTGGTGGTGACCCCGCCGGACGAGACCCAGTCGGTCACCCTGTCCTGGCCGGGCGCCGGCTCACTGCCCGTCACGGACGGCAGCGGCTCCCCGGTGAAGATCGGCCCGATGGGAAGCGCCGGCCAGGGCGGTCAGTGACCGAGAGCGCCCGGCGTGATCAGAACCGAGAGGCCTCGACGCCTTCACCGGCACCGTGACACGGGCCGTCCCGGTCGACACCCGGTACGGGCCCCGCAGCTCCACGGCCGGCCGTCCCGTGCGCTTCCACGCCATCCGTACGGCGCCGCCGTCCGCCGTCGAGTGCTCGGCAGCGATGCCGAGCCGCGTCGCCCAGGTCTCCTCGCGGCGGATCGGTAGCGCGCGTGACAGCGCCCGGCGACACTTCACCGTCCGCTGTCACGCGCGCCGGTGTCGCCCTACTGCACGACCTGTACCTTGTCGGCCTGCATTCCCTTCTGCCCTTGCACGGCCTCGAAGGTGACCTTCTGGCCTTCCACGAGCGACTTGAAGCCAGTGCCCTCGATCGCCCGGAAGTGGACGAACAGGTCGGGTCCGGACTCGGGTGTGATGAAGCCGTAGCCCTTCTCGTCGTTGAACCACTTCACGGTGCCGTTCTGGCGGTCGGCCACGGTTGCCTCCCTGGGAGTAGTCGGTGCCGGTGTCGGCACAAGCCGAGCCGATCATGACATGAGCGGTGGGTGATGGCGCAATAGCACAGAGTCAGACGAGCCCCCGGAAGACGGCGAACGGTCGATGATGGGGTACGTCGGCGATGGGCCGGGCGGGCAGGGCTGCGGAGGGGAGAGAGCATGATGGAGGATCAGGACAAGGCCGAGGACGCACCGGAGGTTGCGCCGGTGAGTCCCACCGACGGCCTCGGGGACTCGGAATATCCACCTGTCGGAGCGGTGGCGGCCGGTGATGTCGGCGGCTTCGTGGGCGCCGCGCTCGGTTCGGGAGCCGCGCTGGGGGCGGCGCTGAAGTACGGGGCCGATCTGGCGAAGACGGCCCTGACCGAGCGCGGCGAGACGCGCCGGGAGAAGCTCCGCCAGGACGGCGAGACCGAACGCGCACGGATCGCGAAGGGAACCGCGGCGCCCACGACCGAGGCGGTCGGCGATCGAGGCAGCGCGTCGGGGGGCGACCTGAGCACACCCCGGGACGGCTCCTGACACCGTGCCGGCGCTGCGCCTCACGGGGGACGATGTCCGACAGGTTGCGCGGGCCGCGGTGCCCGCAGCGGCGATCGTGCGTTGTGCACCACATGACGGAGCGAGCCGATGACGGCAGGGGCAGGCCGGAGCCTATGGTGTGGGCGATGGTGGTGCACGACGAGACCGAGGAGGAGCCGCTCTTTGCGGAGGCGATCGTGGAGTTCGACTCCGAGCGGTATCCGGAGTTCGTGGCGGACGCGATGGACAGCGGCCTCGTCCTGGCGCTCGGTGACCCTCCGGCGACCACCGCGGTGGTGCACGTCCGTGGCCACCGGCTCACCCGGCTGGTGCTGATCGGCGGCCGTCAGGTGTGGGAGCCCACGTCCCCGGTCGAGCTGACGGACCGCTGGCTGGAGGCCGCCGTGGCCGACGGCGAGATCCTCCTGACGGTCGTCCCGCCCGGCACCTGGCCGGCGGGCATGCTGGAACTGCCGCCCGACGCCCGCGACAGGCTCTTCGCGGCCGCCCTCCAGGACGCCCACGAGTCCGGGCTGACGCTGCACGGTACGGTCCGGCTCGTCGAGGAGTCGCCGGAAGGCGGCGGCCCGAACGCCTGATGGGCCGACAGTGGGCCGGTCGTTGCGCCAGGGGATGGAAGAGGGCGCGGCGCATGCGTGCCGTCCGAGAGGTCATGCCCGGGTCCGCCGCATGCTGGCCGTCATCCACGGACGGAAGGACATCGGGTGAAACTCGGCAGAAGGGTCGCGGCCGTCGCAGCTGCGGCCGCGTCAACAATCGTCATCAGTGCGGGTGGGGCTCACGCCCAGACCGGGACCGGATCCTTGCTCGGGCTGATCAACCTGCCCGTTGTCGTCGGCTGTTTCCCGACCGGCCAGGCGGGTTGCGGGAACAGTTCGGGGGGCGGTGTGACGGGCGCTCACACCGTCCTGGGCGACTTCACGAGCGTTGCGGCGGGGCAGAGCGGTGTCGCGACCGTCTTCTGCCCTGCCGGGCAGGTCGCCACGGGCGGAGGGTTCGACACGTTCGTCCCCGGCGGTGGATCGCCCGACGGCTTCCTGGTCGTGGCCTCCGAGCCGGTCACGGTCGTCGGTTCGCAGACGCCCACGGCCTGGGAGGTCAATGCCGTCAACAACAGCCCGTCAACCGTCCAGTTCAGGGCGTCGGCGACCTGCGTCGACGCTGCTCGGTAGGGGCCGGCGGGTCGTCCCTCCCAGCGGTGGTGGGAGGGGCCGTCCCGCCGTTGGCGGGTGGGTGGTTCAGCGGTGGGTGCGGCGGCGCCGCGCGACGATCAGGATGCCGGTGCCGAGGGCGGCGAGGGCGGCGGCGGGGGCGGCGAGGAGGCCGGTGGGGGTGCCGGGGCCGGTCCGGGCGAGTTCGGCCGTGCCGACCGGCGCGGGGGTGGTGGGCGCGCTGCTGGGGGTGGCGGGGGCGGCGGTCCGGTCAGTGGCCGGAGTGACGGCTACGGGCTCGGTGTCCGGGTGGGTGACCTCGACGGTCGTGGAGTGGGCCGTGCCGGTGCCGGTGACCTCGGCGAACGCCGAGGTGGTGACCGACAGCGCGGTCAGGTCCGTCGGGGCGCCGGCGGCCAGGCCGACCCGGAACAGGGCGCGCGCGGCGCGGCCGTCGGGGAGGTGCTGCATCAGGGGTGAGGTGTCGACGCGGATGGCCTCGCCGCCGCAGCCGTCGTCGATGCCGAGCTTCTGCCAGGCGCCGTCGCGCATGACCTCGACGGTGACGTCCTTGAGGCGGAGGCGCTGCTTGCCGCCGGCGTCCTTCAGGGTGAGGGTCGGGGCGGCGGCGTCGAACTCCGCTCCGGAGGTGTTGGCGAACTCCACGCCGATCTCGGTCGGCGAACCGGCGGCCAGGGTGAGCGGGGCCGGCTGGACGAAGTCGGCGGCCGGGGCGGCACTGTGGTGCCGCTGCTGGGCCTCGTTCGAGATGATCGGGTTGTTCGCCCTGTAGGGGCCCTCGCACGCCCAGGCGGAGTCGGTGCCGAGGAACTGGACGCCGCCGGCGAGGACGGCGACGGCGGCGACCGTGGCGAGTCGGCGGCGGGCGGAGAACGCGTGGACATTCCTCGCTGAAGCACTGATAGCGGACGTGCGCATGGCGTGAACCCCCGAGGCCCTGGTGCTGATGGTGGTGTGGTCGAAGGCCGCCCGACCCCTCGGCCGTTCGCGTCTGTCGAGCGGTAGCGCCCCCGGTCCTGCCGGCCTCGCTCTCCGTCGCCCTTCACCCATACAGACGTCCATCCAGGCCGGAGGTTGCGGGTCGGTTCGGACGTTCTTCGGGAATTTCCGGCGACACCGCGCCCGCGTACCGGAAACGGCTGGTGTGCCGGCGGGCGCCGGGTGGTGAACGCGTCCGGAAGTGCGCCGTGTTCGCGGCGGCGGGCACCGGCGCGCGCGTGCTCGCGCCCGGCATTCAGGTGAGTTCGCCGCGCTCGGGGTTGTGGTGGGCGCGGTGCCGACCGACTACTTCGAATGCGACCTAATTCGGAGCGTACGACCGCACCTGACCGACCGCCAGGCCCTGCCCGAGTCCGCCTGCCGTCGCGTGCGGTCCCTCCCACCCGCTCAGAGAGGAACAGCAGAGCCCGATGACCGACGACATCGCCTACGCGAAGATCCACCCCGCGATCGGGGTGGCCCGCGTGGGCAACAGCACGCTGGACGACGGATGGTTCCTCGGCCCCGAGACGCCCGAGCCCGAGCCGGCCCCGGTCGGCTTCTACAAGGACGACAGTGGAGCGATCAAGCGCCAGGCCGCCCGCTTCCGGATCTACGGCTACGACAGCTCCGGCCGGGTGGTGCGAGAGCTGAAGCCCGCCGAGGCCGGGGTGGAGGTCGAGTGGGCCGTGCACGTGGCCAACCGCAAGTCGGCCTGGTACAACTTCGACCTCGCCCTCGACATCCCCGACATGGTGGGCAAGGCGTCCGCCCGCCGCAACAGCAAGATCGACGGCGAGGCCGACCGCAAGCGGCTGGTCGTCGACCCCGGCCGCAAGACCTTGGTCCCCGGCAGCGCGACGCAGGTGGAGTTCAGCGGCGGCACCTTCCTCGGCGTCGACGTGCCACTGGGCCGCATGCACACCGACGAGGACGGGCGGCTGGTCGTCCTCGGCGGCCGCGGCACCTCCGGTGCGCCCGGCGGGGAGGAACTGCACTCGTTCGGCAACAACGACGGCTGGTACGACGACACCTCCGACGGACCGGTCACCGCCACCCTCGTGCTGAACGGCAGGCCCGTCGAGGTCGCGGGCGCCTGGGTGGTGGTCGGCCCGCCCAACTACGCCCCCGACGTGAAGACCCCGCGCACCCTGTGGGACCTGCTCCACGACGTCTTCCGGCCGCAGCACCCGGTCCCGGGGCCGGAGGAGGTGTCGTTCGAGCGGGACATCAAGCCGATCCTGCACCGCTTCTGCGAGCTCCAGTGGGTCAACAAGGGGTACGCCACCCACCACGGCTTCGGCGGCCCCGAGGACTTCATGGCCCCCGCCCTGCTCGACCGGCTGTCCAGCCGGGCCGAGCGCAACCGCGAGCTGCGCCGCCAGGTGTACACCGCGATCCGCGACTTCGAGCGGGACGGCCTGTCGCCGCAGCCCTGGCCGTGGTTCTACGGCGACGGCATGGCCAGCAAGCCCAAGTCGCAGCTGCAGTACATGACGCTGTCCGACACCCAGATCGAGCAGCTGGGGAAGTGGGCGGCCGGGGACTTCAGCACCGCCCCGGTACCCGGCTTCCCGCGCCGCCTCGAGGACGCCCCGGTCGCCGACCAGCCCGGCCTGCTCGACCGCGCCGCCCTGGACTTCTGCCTCGCCGACGCCTTCCACCCCGGCTGCGAGGTCACCTGGCCGATCCGCCACACCACCATGTACCAGGAGCCGTTCCGCATCCTGCACCGCGCGGACGACGACCCGGAGCCCGACTACGGCCCGCAGCTGAGCGCCGAACGGGCGCTGGGCGCGGACGGCCCGCTGCACGCCCAGCCGCCCGGCGGGCTGACCCGCTGGATGGCGATCCCGTGGCAGGCCGACACCGCGAGCTGCCGCTCCGGGTACGAGTCCAACGCGCTCCCCAAGGCCCGCTACGACCCGCACCTGCCGACCTTCTGGCCGGCCCGGGTGCCCAACCACGTGCTCACCGAGGACGACTTCCGGATCGTCGACCAGAAGGCCGACGGCGCGGGTTCGGAGGAGGAGCGGCAGGACGCGTTCGCCCGCCGGGCGTCCTGGCTGCGCGGCCTGCGCGGCGAGTACAAGGAGCAGCTCGCCCAGGCGGTGAAGGAGTGGCACCACTTCGGCATCGTCGAGACCCGCCGCTACACGGTCGGCGACGGCAGGTTCCCCGAGGTGGTCCAGGTCGAGTCCGTCCCCGGCTTCCCGTTGGAGGGCGTCTCGCCGGACCGGAACCTGGTGACCGTCCATGTCCCGGAGGCCACCTCGCTGGACATCACCGCCTACACCGGCGTGCTCGGGGACGTCGCCGCGCGGACCGGGTACAGCGCCGAGGAGATCACGATCGGCTACATCGACAAGCTCGACCCGTTCGGCGAGGAGTCGGCCAACGGCGGTGGTGCCCGGTCCGCGGACGGCACCGCGTGAGGCCCGCCGCACCCGCCGGGCCCGACCCGCTCGCCGGGCCCGCCCCGGCCGACGGCGCCCGCTACGACGTGGTCGTGGCCGGTGCGGGCCCGGCGGGTGCGGCCGCCGCCATCGCCCTGGTCCGGGCCGGCCGGACGGTGCTGCTCGCCGATGCCGGGCGCGGTCCGGCGCCCGTCGGCGAGGCCCTGCCCGCCGCCGCCCGGGTGCTGCTGCGCGACCTCGGCGCGGACCGCGCCCTGACCGGCGGTCACCTGCCCTGCCTGGCCAACCGCTCCGCGTGGGGGAGCCCGGCCCTCGGCTCCACCGACAGCATCCTCGACCCGTACGGCCACGGCTGGCACCTCGACCGGCAACTGTTCGACCGGCAACTGCGCGAGCACGCCCGGGACCAGGGCGCCCGGGTGCTCACCGGGACGGTGGTCCGGCCGTCGGCCCGGGCGGCGGACGGCGGGTGGACGGTGGAACTGAGCGGCCGGCGTACGGTCAGGTGCCGGTGGATCGTGGACGCCACCGGCCGCCGGGCCGCCGTCGCCACCGCCTGCGGGGCGCGCCGGGTGGTCCGCGACCGGCAGGTCGCCGTCCACCTCACCCTCGGCCCCGCCCCGGACTGCGCCGACACCACCACCACCGTCGAGGCGGCGCCGGACGGCTGGTGGTACACCGCGCCACTGCCCGGCGGCCGGCGCCTGCTGACCTGGTACACCGACGCCGACCTGCCCGCCGCCCGGACCGATCTGCCGACCGGCCTCGCGGCCACCCGGCACATCAACTCCCTCTCCGCCCGGCACCCCTGGCCCTCCGGCGCGGCGCCCCGCAAGGCGCCCGCCCACACCGCCCACCTCGACACCGTCCACGGCGACGGCTGGACCGCCGCCGGCGACGCCGCCGTCGCCTTCGACCCGCTGTCCTCGCAGGGCATCCTCACCGCCCTGTTCACCGGCCTGAGCGCCGGCCAAGCCGTCCACGCCCGCCTCGGCGGCGACCCGGACGCCCTCGCCGACTACGCGCGCTCGGTCGCCGCCGTCCGTACCACCTACCTGCGCAACCAGCGCGCCCACTACGCCGCCGAACAGCGCTGGCCCGAACGGCCGTTCTGGCAGCGCCGGCACGCACCGACACCGGAGGAGACACCATGAACGACCAACCCCTGCCCGAGACCGTCAGCGCCGCCGCCGACCGACACGGACACCGCTTCCTGCTGATCGGCAAGAAGACGATCTTCAGCTACCACCTGGGCCTGTACTACGTCCCGATCCACGCCTTCCAGATGATCACCAGGTTCGGGCTGCCCGACCGCCTGCGCGACACCTACCTGGCCGACCTGGCCGCCCACGAGCACCAGCAGGTCTACTACTCGCTGTTCACCGAAGGGCACTGGCCGCTGAGCGAGATCGTCGACGGCACGCGGACCTCGCTGCCGGTCGAACTCGAACGCGTCACCGTCGACGCCCAGGGCAACCGGACCTTCACCCCGCTGCTCCCCGCCGTCGACGCGACCTGCCGCAAGGAGGACGTGGTCCACTACCGGCCGCTCGACCCCGACGCCGGCTACCCGGACTACGTGACCGAGCTGTCCTTCGGCCAGGGCGACGAGGTGCACCTCACCCACCGCCTGGACGGTGCCCCGAACTGGGACGAGGTCATCACCACCGTCAACCCCCAGGGCTTCCAGCCCGGCGACCTCGCCCCCGCCGGCACCGTCCCCCTGTCCACCGTCAAGGACCCCCACGGCGCCGCACCGACGAGCCCCCTGACCACCGGAACCCGCTTCGAGGCGAAGATCGGCGACCGCACGGTCGCCTTCACCGCCGGACGCCAGGGCTGGTGGAACAACACCTCCCTCAACAAGAAGTAGCCCCACCGCGCCGCCCGCCGGGGCATGTCCGCTCCTGCGGGCGGCGCTGTGCCCGCCCCCTGATCCCCTGTGAGGGTTCGGCCGACCGCGCCGGTTCCTCCTCCGCGTGCGACGCTGGTGCACGACACTGCGCTCACCGATTCCGTCAGAGAGGGGAAGCCCGTGCCGTACGACCCCGGGAAGATGCTGCGGGACACCGCCGGGACAGTGAACGGAGCGGTCGAGGACCTGGCTCTCGGAAAGGCCGAGTGGGGCCGGACCTGGGACACGGCGAACTCCCTGGAGCACTTGCAGGAGCTGGCGGCCGGACTGGCCGGGTTCCTGGAGCAGGCCGACACCCGGGTACGGCTGGCCTCCGGCTCGGACGTGGCGGAGGCGTCCCGGCTGGTCCGCGAGGCCGCGGCCACGGCGGCCCGGCTCAAGGAACAGATCGGCCGGGCCCGCAGCGCGTTCGACGGCGTGCGCTGACCGCGCCGGAGCTGCGTGACCGGCGTCGAGGGGGGCGGTTACGGTCTGTCGGTCCAGCCTCCGGCATCGTCCTCGGGGAAGAATCGAGGCGGTCACCGCACGCCGGTGCGGTCCTGTGTGGGGAAGGACTCCCGTGGACACCTCTGCCCTGCTCGCCGATGCCTTCGGCCGGATCCGCGACGCCGTCCACGCCGTGGTCGACGGCCTCGATTCCGACGAGCTGGCGACGCGCCTCGACGAGGGAGCCAACTCGATCGCCTGGCTGGTGTGGCACCTGACGCGTATCCAGGACGACCACGTGGCCGGTGTCGCGGGGACCGAGCAGGTCTGGACGGCGGACGGCTGGGCCGACCGCTTCGGACTGCCGTTCCCCGCGCGGGCGACCGGCTACGGCCACACCGCCCGGGACGTGGCGTCGGTGCGGGTGGACTCGCCCGACCTGCTCACCGGCTACCTCGATGCCGTGCACGAGCGCACCCTGGCCTTCGTCCGGGGCCTCGGCGAAGCCGACCTGGACCGGGTCGTGGACACCAGCTGGACCCCGGCCGTGACGTTGGGCGTGCGGTTGATCAGCGTCGTCTCCGACGACCTGCAGCACGTCGGCCAGGCGGCCTTGGTGCGAGGCGTGGTGCGGCGGTGAAGGTCCGTGGACGTCCCCGCTACGCTCGGGGCTCCTCGACCGACCGAGCGATCAGGAGTCCCGCCGATGAGGATGGCCCGCCTTCGTGGGCATGGTGCCGCAGGAACGTTCCGCCGGGGCGCGGGGCTCCTCGTGCTGGCGGCTGTCGTCGCCGGGGGCGCGGCGGGCTGCGGGCCGAACACGGACGCCTACGTCGATCTGCAGAACGCGATGAAGTCCCACCTGACCGACGTCGACCACCGGCCGGTCACCTCGGTGTCCTGCACCCCGCACGTCCACGGCACCATGCGCGGCGACACCGCCCACCTGCACTGCTCGGTGGTCTTCACCGACGGGACGTCGTACACGGCCGACGCGCAGATCCGGAACCAGAACGACGGCGGACGGCACAACATGCCCGACCTCTACAGCTGGGACAGCCCGCCGTCGAAGTGAGCGGCGGGCCCGGCGCCGCCCTGCCGAGCGGACGGGGGCGCACGGGCTCGCTCGCGGGGCGGTCGTAGCTCGGCGGGCGGCGGGCCCAGGGCGTCGCGCGCTGCGCCGGGGGAGTGGTGTGCGGGGGGCCCTCCGGCGGTCCGTATCCGAACGAACCTGCACGTGGGAACCATTCTGCAGACCCCTCACCCGGCCGTCGGCAGGCGTGTCGCGGTGCGAGGTCGGGCCGGGACGGGCCCCATGGTGGGGCGCATGGCTATCGACCTGAAGCAGACCGGGATCGATCCGGACCTGCCGACCATCCCCCCGACCCGCAACACCCAGGAGGCCGTCCGGGCCGCCCTGGGCGACCTGCAGGGCAACATCCTCCAGAGCCACGGCCGCGACCACAGCCGCCACCTGTTCATCACCTTCGCCACCGCGAGCGCCGACGACCGGCAGCAGGCGCGGCAGTGGCTGGCGTCGCTGGCCCAGCCCGCGTACGTCACCTCGGCCCTGACGCAGTACGAGGAGGCGAACCGGTACCGGGAGACGCTGCGGACGATCGACCGCAACGGCGCGATCACCGCCGCCGACCGGATGGCCATGGTCCTCTCCGCCAGCTCCGTGTTCGTCGGCGCGCTGGTCTCCGCCGACGGGTACCGCGACCTGCGGCTGGGCGCGGACCTCACGCCGGACGACCCGTCGTTCGCTGCCGGCGCCAAGGAGCGGGTGGCGGTCCTCAACGACCCGCCGGTGACCGCGTGGGAGCCCACCTTCCAGGCCACCCTGCACGCCCTGGTGATCGTCGCCGACGACGACCCGGTGCTGCGCATCGACCCGCTGGTGGCGGAGCTGAAGCAGCAGCTCGCCGCGGTCGGCGCCACGGTCGCCGAGGAGACCGGCACCGCGATGCGCTTCGACGCGCAGGGCAACCCGAGCCCGACCGGGAACGTCCACGAGCACTTCGGTTTCGCGGACGGGGTGAGCCAGCCGCTCTTCTTCGCCCGGGACATCGAGCGGGCCAGGACGCTGAACGGCGGCATCGACGTCTACGACCCGAGCGCGCCGCTGGACCAGGTGCTGGTCAAGGACCCGGCGGGCGGGAGCGACGGCTACGGCTCCTACTTCGTGTACCGCAAGCTGGAGCAGGACGTGGCGGGCTTTCGCGGCGACGAGAAGGCCCTCGGACTGGAGATCGCCCAGCAGTCCGACCCCAAGGCGCAGGACCCGACCGACGCCGACATCGCCCTGGCCGGCGCGTACATGGTCGGCCGGTTCAAGGACGGCACCCCCGTGGTGGAGCAGCAGGTGCCGGGGCTGGTCTCGCTGCCGAACAACTTCAGCTACGACCGTGACGTCGACGCGGTGCGCTGCCCGCTCGCCTCGCACGTCCGCAAGGTCAACCCGCGCGGCGACAAGCAGCGCCAGTTCGGGGTGCCGCTCACCCAGGAGCGGACCCAGCGGATCGCCCGGCGGGGCATCAGCTTCGGTCCCGTGACGCTGGACCCCGCCCCCGGCGACTCGGTGGGCCTGCTGTTCCTGTGCGCGCAGAGCAGCATCCCGGACCAGTTCGAGTTCATCCAGGCGCTCTGGTCGAACTTCGAGCAGTTCCTGCAGCCCGGCACCGGCCTGGACGCGGTGATCGGCCAGCTGCCCCCGTCCGAGTCCCGCGACCAGGCGCTCGAGCAGCCCTGGCCCAAGGTCTACGGCTCGCACAACCAGCTGGACTTCTCCCAGCAGCCGCCGGCGCCCACGAGCCCCTTCTTCCCGAAGCGGGTCGGCCAGTGGGTGACGATGCGCGGCGGCGAGTACTTCTTCGTGCCGAGCCTCAGCGCCCTGCAGCGGTTCGGCGCCGTGGTGGAGCCGGCCGGGGACGGGACGCGGCCGTGAGCGGTCACCACCGGGCCGTCGACGCCCTCGCCCGGCGCCTGAGCGGGTACGTCTGCGAGCCGGGCAGCCCCGACTACGTCCGGGTGATGGAGATCGACAACGGCCGGACCCGGACGCCCCCGGCCTACGTGGTGCGCGCCAACTCGGTCGCCGACGTCGCCCTGACCCTCGCGTTCGCCCGCGAGCTCGAGCTGCCGATGACCGTCCGCGGCGGCGGCCACAGCGCCGCCGGGTACTGCCTCAACCGGGGCGGCGTCGTGCTGGACCTCGGACTGATGAAGGCCGTCGCGCTGGACCGGGACACCCAGCGGCTGCGGGTCCAGATGGGCGCGATCTGGAGCGACGTGTACGGCTACGTCGCCCGCCACGCCACCCCGCTGATCCCGATCGGCGGCGGCTGCCTCACCGTCGGACTTCCCGGCTTCCTCCAGGGCGGCGGCTACAGCTTCGTCTCCCGCTCCTACGGGCTCGGCAGCGACAACGTCACGGAGATCAAGCTGGTCGACGCCGCGGGCCGGCTGCGCACCCTGACCGCCGACGCCCCCGACCAGGCCGACCGGGACCTCTTCTGGGCCTGCCGCGGCGGAGGCGGCGGCAACTTCGGCGTCGCCGTCGAGATGACCCTCCAACTGCACACGCCCGCCGCCGCGACCGTGATGGGCGGTGAGCTGTCCTACCCGCTGGAGCGGGCCCAGGAGGTGATCGCCGCCTACGACGCGTGGGCGAAGGACGTCCCGCAGGCGATGGCCGCCTACGGCTACGTCGGCCGCGACCCCGACCCGGCGGACCCGACCCGCAAGCTCCCCACCTTCCGGATCACCCCGGTCTTCAACGGCGAGTACGCCGACGGCGTGGACCTGCTCCAGCCGATGCTGCGCCTCCAGCCCTTCAACGTGAGCATCTACTCGATGCCGCTGCCCACCTGGGAGGCCACCATCGGCAAGTCCACCCTGGTCGGCGACCGCCAGGCGTACATCCGCTCCGGGGTGATCGGCGAGGACGGCTGGCGCAGCGACATGATCGAGGCCGTCCAGGACGCGATGGGGAACGCGCCTTCGCCCGACAGCTTCGTGGTGTGGACCCACGGCCGGGGCAAGGTCCTCCACCCCGACGGCGACAACCACGGGCCCTACCCGCACCGCGACAAGCGCTACGTCTTCGAACTCAAGGCGATCTGGACCGACCCGGCGGACACCCGCACCAACGTGGAGTGGGCCGTCGACTTCGGTGAGGCGCTCAGCGCCGACTTCCAGGGCGCCTACGTCAACTACATCGACCCCCTGCAGAAGGACTGGGCGGTGGCCTACTACGGCGACAACCTGGCCCGGCTGAGGGCGATCAAGGCGGCGGCCGACCCCACCGGCTTCTTCCGCTTCCAGCAGTCGGTCGACTCGACCTTCGAGCCGGACCTCAGCCGTCCGCTCGACCTGAGCCCGATCAACCGCACCCTCGTCTGACCCGCACCCCTCGGGAGCACGCCATGACGGACCACGGCACACCCACCCCAAGCCCCCAACAGATCTTCACCGAGCTCTCCGTCGCCCTCACCGGCTTCGACCGGGCCGAGCTGGCCGGCACCGGCCTGATCGAGACGTACTACACCACCCTGCTGCGGATCATCGGCGAACGCGAGGCCGGACACCTGTTCCTGGCCGCCGCCGAGGCCCTCGCCGCCGACCGCAGGAACCACGACGGCGAAGCCCTGCGCAGGCAGGTCGTCGAGAACCCGCGCTACGCGCCGGTGATCGTCAGCCTGATCAAGCTCTGGTACCTCGGCAGCTGGTACCCGCTCTCCGGCGGCTACCGCGACATCAACGGATCGACCGCCGAGGACGTCGAGCACGTCGTCTCCCCGCAGGCCTACCGGGAGGGCCTGGTCTGGATCGCGGCCGGAGCCCACCCGATGGGTGCCAAGCCGCCCGGCTTCGGCTCCTGGGCGGAGCCGCCCTCCCTGCCCGTCTTCTGAGCCGAGGAACAGCCATGAGCACGAGCAACGACTACGACATCGTCATCGTCGGCGGCGGCATCTCCGCGGCCACGATCGCCAAGACGGTCATCGAGAAGGCCGCCGCCCAGACCCCGCCCCGGCACCCCCGGATCCTCATCCTGGAGGCCGGCCGGGCCACCGCGATGAGCGCCGACAAGTACGACACCTACGTGGGCGCCTTTCAGGAGGCGCTCGCCAAGGTCCCGAACTCGCCCTATCCCGCCAGCAGTTCCGCCCCGCAGCCGGACGTCCTCGACATCGGCCGGCCGATCATGGGCCCGGACGGCACCACCAAGGTGCCCAGCGACAACGGGTACTTCGTCCAGATGGGCCCGCTGCCCTTCGGCAGCGACTACGCCCGCTCCCTCGGCGGCACCACCCTGCACTGGCTGGGCACCTGCCTGCGGATGCTCCCCAACGACTTCCGGATGCGCGACGCGTACCGGCACAGCGTCAACTGGCCGCTGTCGTACGAGGATCTCAAGCCCTACTACGAGCGCGCCGAGTGGGACATCATCGGCGTCTCGGCCAACGTCGAGGACCAGGTCTACCCCGGCATCGGCGGCGACCCGGCGAAGTTCTTCAAGAGCGCGAACACCGCGAAGTTCCCCGACGGGGTCTACCACTTCCCGATGGAGCGGATCCCCAGCAGCTACCTCGACCAGTACCTGGCCAAGAAGTCGGCCGGCCTGGTGGTCGAGCTGACCGACCGGGAGGGCCGCCCGCACACCTTCCCGGTCGAGCTCAGCAACACCCCGGTCGGCCGCAACTCCCAACCCGCCGAGGGCTACCAGGTGATCGGTGCGGTCGGCAACTTCGACCAGGGGCAGCGCTGCGAGGGCAACTCCAGCTGCATCCCGATCTGCCCCGCCCAGGCGAAGTACAACGCGCTGAAGACGCTCTACGAACTGATCGTCAAGTACCCCGACCGGGACCCGGCGGACGGCGCCCGCAAGGCCAGGGTGGCCATCCGCAGCCAGTGCGTGGTCTCCCGGGTCCGGCACACCCAGCAGAAGGACGGCACGGGGACCGTCACCGGGCTCACCTACCGGACCTGGTTCGACGACGGCAGCGCGCCGGTCGACCACACCGTCACCGCCGACACCTACGTGCTCGCCGCCAACGCCATCGAGAACGCCACCCTGCTGCTGGCCTCCGGCGCCGCCAACACCAGCGACCAGGTCGGCCGCAACCTGATGGACCACCCGCTGCTGCTCACCTGGGGCCTGCTGGAGGACGGCGTCGGCGCCTACCGCGGCCCCGGCTCCACCTCCGGCATCCCCGCCTTCCGCGACGGCAGCTTCCGCTCGGAGCGCACCGCCTTCCGCGTCGAGATCGGCAACTGGGGCTGGAACTTCCCCGAGAACGCGCCCTACGACACCGTCCACGACCTGGTCGGCGGCGGCGAGAGCGGCGCGGTCGGGCTCTACGGCAGGGCGCTGCGCGAGCGGCTCGGCGAGATCCTGCCGGCCCAGTTCCGGATCGCCTGGGAGCTGGAGCAGGACCCCGAACCCACCAACCGGGTCACCATCGACGACCGCTACAAGGACGCGCTCGGCAACCACCGGCCCGTCATCCACTACGACCTCTCGCCGTACGTGCGGGACTCGCTGCCCTGGGCCGCCGAGGCGAGCCGGCAGCTCTTCACCCAGCTCGGCATCGGCGACCAGGTCCGCCGGCCCGAGTACCGGCCCGGCGACTACACCCACTACGACCCGAACGACCCGTCCGCCGTCACCCACGACGGCGTCACCTACTGGGTCCGCGGCGCGGGACACGTCGTCGGCACCCACCGGATGGGCGACGACCCGACCACCTCCGTGGTCGACAGCCACCAGCGCAGCCACGACCTGCCCAACCTCTACATCGTCGGCTGCGGCAGCATGCCGACCCTGGGCACCTCCAACCCCACGCTCACCATGACCGCGCTGGCCCTCCGAACCGGCGACCGGATCGCCGAGCAGCTGAAGGGGAACGACGCATGACCGAGCCCACCAGGATCAGCACCCTCGAGGACCTCAAGGCCGCCCTGCAGCTGGCCGTCGGACTGGAGCTCAGCACCATCCCGGTCTACCTGACCGGGCTCTACTCCATCGAAGCGGGTCGCAACACCGACGCGGCGCAGACGATCCGCAGCGTGGTCATGGAGGAGATGCTCCACATGACGCTCGCCGCCAACGTCCTCAACGCCCTCGGCGAGATCCCCGGCACCGAACCGGTCGAGTTCCAGGGCCGGCCCAACCTCAGCCCGATCCCCGCCTACCCGCTGGACAGTCCGCTGATCTCCGGCATCGGTACGCTCGAACTCCTCCCGCTCACGCCCCGCGCGGTGGACAGCTTCGTCCGGATCGAGCACCCGCTGCACGGCGCCGCCACCCTCGCCGCGATTCCCGTGCAGCCGGGCGGCTTCCGTACCATCGGCGAGTTCTACGACGCCGTCGACGCGGCCCTGGCCGACCCGGCGATCTGCCCCGACAGCGCGTTCTCGGCGGTCCGTCAGATCCCGGACGGCGACTACTACGGCGGCGCCGGCCACGTCATCGAGGTCAAGGACCGGGCCACCGCGCGCGAAGCCGTCCTGAAGATCATCGACCAGGGCGAGGGCCTGCCCGAGGAGTACCTGCACCGGCCCGCCAAGACGGTCACCGACGCGGACCGGCTCGGCTCCGGCTGGCAGATGTACTCCCACTACGCCCGCTTCCGCGAACTCCAGACCGGGCGGCGCTTCCGCACCGACCAGCAGGCCGACCAGAACCCCGCGGGGGCGATGCTGCTGGTCGACTACACCGCCGTCCAACCGGCGCTGTACGTCCCGCGCAACGGCGACGTCGACGGCAGCCCCGAGGGGGCCGCCCTGGACGCCTTCGACCTGGCGTACTCGCACCTGGTCGACGGCATCTACCGCGCCTTCGCCGGCGAGCCGACGGAGGTCGTCGACCCGCTCGACGTCCACGCGGAGCGGGAGCGGCCGTCGTTGCGACGGGCGGTCCACGCCATGTACGGGCTGAGGAATGCGGCGATCGCCCTGATGCGCACCCCGAACCCGGCGAAGCCCGGGCACACGCTGTGCCCCCGCTTCTCCTACGTCCCGCCGGGCGGGGACCGGGACAAGCTCACCCAGCGGATCGAGAACCGCATCGAGAACCGAGGAGGACCGAACCGATGATCTCCATCGTCACGAAGTGGTGGTGCGTGCCCGGCCGTGAGGACGAGGCGGTGGCCGCCCTGAAGGACCTGGTGCAGCAGGTGGAGGACGGCGAGCCCGACACCCTCATGTACTGCCTGCACACCGCGGTGGTGGAGGGTTCGCTGCCGCCGCCCACCCCGAGCGAGGTGATCTTCATGGGCGCCTGGACCAGCCGTCAGGCCTTCGACGAGCACCGGACCGGTCCGATCTTCACGGACTGGCTGGACAAGCACCTCGACCTGTTCGTCCGCAACGACGGCAAGCTCTACGTCAGCGCCGAGTTCGCCGACCGCTTCGCCGGCTTCGTCCGGGGAGCCGCCATCGGCTGACCGGCGCGGGCAGGGACCCGGCGCGGCGGTAATCCAGTTGACCCGGCGCCACGGCACGGCTGCACTGTGGCGGGGCGCCGCGGGCCGTGGTGCCGGTAACCGGTGACCAGGGAAGGCAGCCGCAGCACATGGACATTCGTCCCACGACCGATCAGGACCTCGACGCCTTCGTCGACACCGTGCACGCCGCGTTCGGGCTCTTCCGGAGCGCCGCGGCGGAGGACGGCGGCGGGGTCCTGTGGTCGGCGTACGAGATGGACCGCGGCCTGCTCGCCGTGGCGGCGGACGGGCGGCCCGTCGGCACCGCCGGCGCGTACACCTTCGAGCTGACCCTGCCCGGTGACGTCCTCGTGCCCACCGCCGGGGTCACCGGCGTCGGCGTTCTGCCCTCGCACCGGCGCCAGGGCGTGCTCACCGCGATGATGCGGCATCAGCTCACCGAACTGCGGGCCCGCGGGGAGGTCCTCTCGGTCCTGCTGGCCTCCGAGGCCGTGATCTACCGCAGGTTCGGCTACGGGCCCGCCACGTACACGGCGCGGCTGACCGTGCCGCGCCACCAGGGGGCCCTGGCCGTTCCCCGGGCCGGCGCGGCGGCGGGGTCGGACAGCGGCTCGGACGCCGGTTCGGTCGAGCTGCGGCAGCGGTCCGAGTGCGGCGAGATCATGGAGGAGGTCTACGACCGGTACCGCCGTACCCAGCCCGGCGCGCTGTCCCGGCCGCACCGCTGGTGGTCCTCGGGCGCGGGCCAGCCCCCGGTCTCCCGGGCGCCGCGGTACGTCGCCGTCCACCGGGACGCCGACGGCACCCCCGACGGGTACGCCAGCTACGTACTCGAGAGCGGCACGCTGACCGTCGACGAGACCATCGCCACCGACGACGCCGTCCACACCGCCCTGGCCCGGTTCCTGCTCGGTCACGACCTGGTCGGCCGGGTCGTCTTCAAGCACGTCCCGACCGGGCACCCGCTGCGCTGGCAGCTCCAGGACTTCCGCGCCGGCGAGGTGACCGGCGACACCGACTGGCTCTGGGTGCGGCTGCTGGACGTCCCGCGGGCGCTGACCACGCGCGGCTGGCTCACGGACGGCGAGCTCGTCCTCGACGTCGACGACCCGTTCCTCGGCGAGCGGGGCCGCCACCTGCTGACCGTCCGGGACGGCAAGGCCGAGTGCGTCCCGACCGACCGCGAGCCCGACCTCTCCCTGGACGTCAGCGACCTGGGCTCCGTCTACCTCGGCGGCACCACCCCGAGCACGCTGGTGCGGGCCGGACACGTCCGGGCCCACCACCCGGGCGCGGCCGCCCTCGCCGACGCCCTCTTCCGCACCGAGCGGCCGCCGCACTGCCTGCACTGGTTCTGACCGCGGACACCGTCGGTGAGGTGTGACGGGCCATCGAATGGCGCAGGCCCGGGGCCGACGGTTCGCCTACGGTCGGACTCTCGTCGAGGATGGAGGCGCCGAACGAATCCCCGTGTCCGCCGCCCGGTGCGGCGGGCCGGCGTTCGCGCGTCCGCGCCGGTCCGACCGCGTGCGTCGGGCCGGCCGAAGCGTCCTCGCATCCTCAAGGAGAGCATCGTGGTCGATTTCGCCGGCCCGCCGACATGGCGGCGCGCTGTCCGAACCGCCTTACTGGCCCCCGGGGTGGCGATAGCCGTCCTGATTCCCGCCGCCGTGCCGGGCTGGGCCGCCGGGACCGACCCCGGGGCGGGCGGGACCGGCGCCGCGGCCGACGGCGGGGGAGCCCCGCTGCCGTACCCGACGGCGCAGGCCCTGGACGGGGAGCGGCCGTTGGTCTCGACCCGGGAGGTCACCAGCCTGTGCGACCAGGCCTCGGCGTGCAGCTTCCGGATGTACGGTGCGCCGCGCGAGTTCATGGGTTCGGTGCTGTCGGTCGGGAACGGGGCGATCAACTGCACGGACGGGGACATGGAGATCGAGCGCACCGTCACCTTCGTGACCAGCAGCACCGACAACATCGGCGGGGAGATCTCCGGCAGCGCCGCCGTGGAGGGCGGCGTGGACACCACCGTCACCGCCGGCGAACGTGAAGCCCGGCATGACCAACGGCACGACCCAGTACGGTCCGAAAAAGGACAAGGGCCCGTCCACCGAGGACAAGGTGCAGAACACCGTGGAGTTCCCGGTGAGCGTGGGCGGCTCCAACGCGCTGCACCTGGGCGCCAAGGCCACGTTCGCCTCGGCCTTCCAGGCTTGCACGCCCAGGAGAAGCGCCTCAAGTCCTGGGGCAACAACGGCTCCGGCCAGCTCGGCAACGGCACGACCGACTACCGGATCACCCCCGTCCCGGTGCCGGACATCAAGGGCGTCCAGCTGGTCGGCGGCGGCCGTGAACACACGGTGGCCCTGCTGGGCGACAACACGGTGCGCTCCTGGGGCAACAACGGCTCCGGCCAGCTCGGCAACGGCACCACCACGGACAGCGCCACCCCGGTCACCACGCTCACCGCGCTGACCGGCGTCGACAAGATCGCCGCTCCGGTGGGCGGTGACTTCAGCCTGGCCAACTGACCGGTCCCGCTGGTACGACACCCGCCCCGGCCCGGCCTGGGCGGGTGTCGTACGGGCGGGACTACAGGGGCAGCTCGACCACCAGGGGCCGGTGGTCCGAGACCGGCATCCTGGGCGCCTGCGCGGAGTTCGGCCGGGGCGAGTCGAGGCCGGTCGCGAGGATGTGGTCGAGCTGGACCCGTGGGCGGTGCGCCGGGAAGGTCGGGACGCGGGCGAGGTCGCGCCAGCCGGGCCGGGGCGTGGACGGGGAGCGCAGTTCGGCGGCGCCGAGCACAGCCGTGGGGAGGGTGCCGCCGAGGTTGAAGTCGCCGAGCAGGACGTGCGGCCGGGGCAGGTCGGCGATCCAGCGGTGCACGGCGAGGAGTTGGCGGACGTTCCAGCCCGGGACGAACGACAGGTGCAGGGCCACCGCCGTGAACGGGCCGCGCGGCCCCTCCAGTACGGCGGCCAGGGCCGCGCGCGGATGGTCGCGGATCACCGTAAGGCCCGCCCCGCCGGCCACCGGCAGCGGCAGGGCGAGGGGCGGCGCGCTGAACCGCCGGGCCCGCCAGCTCAGTACCGGGAGCCTGGACAGCAGCGCCACGCCGTGCGAGGGGGCCCGCCCGTCGTGCCCGGCGCCCGGCGGACCGTACACTCGCAGGCCCGGTTCGGAGCTGTCGGGCCGCCAAACCCGGCCCGGCAGGGACCGCGCATGGAAGGCGGAGGCGTAGCGCCACGCCGCGGCGCCGGTCGCCGCGGCGACCGCCCGCGCCTGGTCGGCGCGGTCCGACCGCTCCTGGAAGCGGTCGAGTTCCTGCAGCGCCACCACGTCGGCGTCGAGGGCGGCGACGGCGTCGACGAGCGGCTGCACGGTGGCGGTGCCCGGGGTGGTCAGGGAGGGGCGTCCGTCGTCCAGGACCTGCCGTCCGTGCAGGACGTTGAAGGTCGCAACGCGTACCAGGGCGGAGCCGTTCACGGTCCGACGCTACCGCAGCGTGCCCGCCCGACTCCCCGTCTGACGCCCGGACCGGCCCCTGACCGCAGAGCGGTCCGGACAGCCTCCTACGATCGAGTCGGATTCGTCGCCGGACTCCGCCGCCCACCCGGGCGCCCGCCGTCCGACACCCCACACGACCCAGCGGCTCCACCGACGGTGATGGAGTCGTCTTCGAGGAGGAACCTCCATGCAAGCCCGGAAGATCGGCGCGGCCGCCGCGACTGCGGTGGCGCTTCTGGCAGCCCGTGACCTCGTCCAGAAGCGGCACGCACTGCTGCGGAACTTCCCGGTGGTCGGGCACGCCCGGTACCTGCTGGAGACGATCGGGCCGGAGCTGCGGCAGTACATCGTGACCTCCAACGAGGAGGAGCGCCCGTTCAGCCGCGACCAGCGCACCTGGATCTACGCGTCGGCGAAGGAGCAGAACAACTACTTCGGGTTCGGGACCGAGGTGGACGTCGAGCACGTCCAGGGCCACGCCTACCTGAAGCAGCGCACGTTCGCCGGCGCCCTGCCCGACTCGCACGACCCGCAGGCCCCGCTGCCCTCGGCGAAGGTCCTGGGTGGCCCGCGCGGGCGTGCGAAGGCGTTCCGGCCGGCGAGCGTGGTGAACATCTCGGCGATGAGCTTCGGTTCGCTCTCCGGCGCGGCCATCACGGCCCTCAACAAGGGTGCGGCGCTGGCCGGCACCCTGCACAACACCGGCGAGGGCGGCCTCTCGCCGCACCACCGCAACGGCGGCGACCTCGTCCTCCAGCTCGGCACGGCGTACTTCGGCTGCCGCAACGAGGACGGCACCTTCAACCTCGACAAGCTCAAGGAGATCGTCGCCGGCGCCCCGGTCAGGGCGATAGAGATCAAGCTCTCCCAGGGCGCCAAGCCGGGGCTGGGAGGCATGCTGCCGGGCGCGAAGGTGACCCCGGAGATCGCCGCGATCCGCGGCATCCCGGTCGGCAAGGACTGTGCCTCGCCGTCCCGGCACTCCGCCTTCGGCGACGTCGACTCGATGCTCGACTTCGTCGAACTGCTCGCCACCGAGACCGGTCTGCCGGTCGGTGTGAAGAGCGCGGTGGGCGAGCTGGGCTTCTGGCAGGAGCTGGCCACGCTGATGGCGCGCGGTGACCGCGGCGTCGACTTCGTGACCGTCGACGGCGGCGAGGGCGGCACCGGCGCGGCGCCGCGGATGTTCGCCGACTCGGTGTCGCTGCCGTTCCGGATGGGCTTCTCCCGGGTCTACGGGACCTTCGCCGAGCTGGGACTGACCGACGAACTGACCTTCATCGGGTCCGGCAAGCTCGGCCTGCCCGAGAACGCCGCGGTCGCCTTCGCGCTGGGCGCCGACATGATCAACGTGGCCCGCGAGGCGATGCTGTCGATCGGCTGCATCCAGGCGCAGAAGTGCCACACCGACAAGTGCCCCACCGGCATCGCCACCCAGAACCCGTGGCTGGCCCGCGGCGTCGACCCGGCGTCGAAGTCCGTCCGGGCCGCCTCCTACCTGCGCACCCTGCGCAAGGAGCTGATGAAGGTCTCGTCGGCCGTCGGCGTCGTCCACCCGGGACTCATCACGCCCAACGACGTCGAGATCATGAACGGCGACTACGAGGCCCGTTCGCTGGCCGGTGTCTACGGCTACAAGGAGGGCTGGGGCGAGCTCGGCCCGGACCTCGCCGCCGAGATCACGGCCCTGCTCACGGGCGCGCCGGCGCCCGGTTGCAAGCCGGCCGTCTGACGCGTCGTCCGCGGTGAGGTCCGTCCGTCCGGCGTACGGATCTCACCCGCGGGCTCCCGGCCTGTCCCATCGTCCGTCCTGACGGCGGCCGTTGACGGCGCTCTGCTTCCGCGCAATTGGTCCAGACCTATTGACGAGCCTTGCCGTCCCTTCCTACGATCCGGTCCGGCACAGCCCCACATGTCCCCACCTCACCCGGAGCCGGGCGTCACGCCCCCACGCGTCGGTCATGTCCATGGCTGTGGTCTATGGGCTGCGGCCGGGGCGCTCGGCGGGAAGGGAGCACAGCATGTTCCGTCGGAGGCCGCGTACCCCACGCCCGCCGGACGACCATCGCGCCGTCCGCAGATCGCCCCTGGACCGCGCACCACACGTGAACCGGACCAGCTACACCCGGACCGGACCGAGCACCCTCACCCGCGTCCTCGCCGCGCTGAGCGCCGCCGCCGTCATCGGCACCGGCATCGCCGTGGCCGGCTCGGTCACCGCCGGCGCCGCGACCACCAACCTGGTGGCCAACTCCGGTTTCGAGAGCGGACTTTCCGGCTGGACCTGCTCCAGCGGCGCCGCCGCGACCGTGAGCAGCCCGGTCCACTCCGGCACCTCCGCACTCAAGGCCACACCGTCCGGCCAGGACAACGCCCAGTGCGCCCAGACCATCAGCGTGCAGCCCAACTCCCAGTACACGCTGAGCGCCTACGTCCAGGGCAGCTACGTCTACCTGGGCGCCACCGGCACCGGCCTCACCAGCGCCCCGTCCACGTGGACGCCGAACAACGCGTCGTACGGCCAGCTCAGCGTCGGCTTCACCACCGGCGCCACCACCACCTCCGTGACCGTCTACGTGCACGGCTGGTACGGGCAGCCCGCGTTCTACGCCGACGACATCTCGCTCACCGGCCCCGGCGGCAGCAGCCCCTCACCGAGCCCGAGCCCCAGTACGAGCACCAGCGCCAGCCCGTCCTCCAGCCCGTCGACCACTGCCTCGCCGAGCCCGAGCAGCAGCACCAGCTCCACCCCGACCGGTGACACCTGCCCGACGAAGCCCCGGCCCGCCGGCAAGGTCCTCCAGGGCTACTGGGAGAACTGGGACGGCGCTGCCAACGGCGTCCACCCCGGCATGGGTTGGGTCCCCATCACCGACAGCCGGATCGCCGCCCACGGCTACAACGTCATCAACGCCGCCTTCCCGGTGATCCTCTCCGACGGCACCGTCCTGTGGCAGGACGGCATGGACGCGGGCGTCAAGGTCTCCACCCCCGCCGAGATGTGCCAGGCCAAGGCGGCCGGAGCGACCCTCCTGATGTCCATCGGTGGCGCCGCCGCCGGCATCGACCTCAGCTCCAGCACCGTCGCCGACCGGTTCGTGGCGACCGTCGTCCCGATCCTCAAGAAGTACAACTTCGACGGCATCGACATCGACATCGAGACCGGCCTGTCCGGAAGCGGCAGCATCGGCACCCTGTCCGCCTCCCAGGCCAACCTGATCCGCATCATCGACGGCGTACTCGCCCAGATGCCCGCCGGATTCGGCCTCACCATGGCCCACGAGACCGCGTACGTCACCGGCGGCAGCGTCACCTACGGCTCGATCTGGGGCGCCTACCTGCCGATCATCAAGAAGTACGTCGACAACGGCCGCCTGTGGTGGCTGAACATGCAGTACTACAACGGCAGCATGTACGGCTGCTCCGGCGACTCCTACCAGGCCGGTACCGTGCAGG
Source organism: Kitasatospora cinereorecta (assembly GCF_024172095.1). GTDB lineage: Bacteria > Actinomycetota > Actinomycetes > Streptomycetales > Streptomycetaceae > Kitasatospora > Kitasatospora cinereorecta. The sequence continues at coordinate 291,655 of NZ_JAMZDX010000007.1, forward strand.
GCTTCACCGCACAGACCACCTGCCTCAACAACGGCCTGACCATCCAGGGCACCACCATCAAGGTCCCCTACGACAAGCAGGTGCCCGGCCTGCCCGCCCAGTCCGGCGCGGGCGGCGGCTACATGGCGCCCAGCCTGGTCAGCCAGTCGTGGAACGCCTTCGGCGGCTCGCTCAAGGGCCTCATGACCTGGTCGATCAACTGGGACGGCTCCAAGAGCTGGACCTTCGGCGACAACGTCAAGTCCCTCCAGGGCCGCTGACCTCCGACCGCCGCCCTCCCGCACCCCGGCGCACCGCCCCCACGGGGAACCGCGCCGGGGTGCGCGAGGTCTGAGCATGTGTCAGTGGCTGTTGTCGTTCCGATCTTGAGGGGTCTCGGTCGAACGGGCGTCTCGATCGGGTGAGCTGCTCTGTCGGCCGTGGACAACCCTCCTGAGCTGCCAAGCTGCTCCGACCGCGGGCGAACGCTGAAGAGCCCGGGTCTTGTCCTGTCTCTCCGCGACGAAGACAACAAGCGCGTGTGTCGCCACGCCTGGAAGTGCTCGGCGGATCACTTCTGTTGGCACTGGGCAGATCGGCCCACGGAGCCCCTGGACGCCTGCCCCCACCCGCAGCTCTTTCGAACTTAACCGAGTGCGAGAGTCCCGGTCCGGGTGATACAAGGTCTGCGTGACTGAGCATCTCCACTTCCCCACCCTGCTGCGGATGATTGACGAGCGGTCCGCCGCGTTCCGCGCCGCCGTCGCCGCGGCCCCCAGCCTCGACGCCGACGTCCCGTCCTGCCCGGGCTGGACGCTGTACGACCTGGCGAACCACCTCAGTGAGGGGGACCGCTTCTGGGCCTACATCGTGCTGAACACCGCGCCGGGCGACGAGCGGCCGAGCAAGGACGGGCTGGCGGCGCCCAGGGAGCGCGAGGCCCTCATAACCTGGCTGGCCGACTCGACGGAGCAACTGCTTACCGCACTGCGCGAGGCCGGCCCGGACCGGGGCTGCTGGGCCTGGTGGGAGCCGCTGGCCTCGCCGCACACGGTGGCCGCCGTGGCCCGCCGCCGCGTCCCGGAGTCGCTGATCCACACCTACGACGCCCAGCTGGCCTCCGGTACCCCGCAGGAGCTGCCGACGACCGAGGCGGTCGACGCCATCGAGGAGTTCCTCGCCACCGTCTGCACCGGCACGGTCCCGTGGCCGGGCGAGCCCGCCACCATGGACTACCACGCAGCCGAGGCCGGCTCCTGGCGCCAGACGGTGGACGCCGCCGGTTCCCGCTTCACCCGCCTCACCGCGGCGGAGGCCGCCGAGAGCAAGCCCACTGCCGCCATCTACGGCACGGCGAGCGAGATGGCCCTGCTCATGTACATGCGCATCCCGGCCGGCTCGCTGCGGATGGAAGGCGACGCCGACCTGCTCCAGCAGCTGCAGGACTGGGACTGAGCAACAGCCACTCAGCCCTTCACGAGTCGGTGCGGACCGAGGTAGTACGACAGGGCGGCCAGCGAGGGGCCGTCCGCGACCCGTCCGCTCGCGAGAAGTTCGGCGACCTCCGCCTCCGGCACCCACTCGACCCGGGTGGCCTCGCTGCGGTCGGTGGGCTCGCCGACGTACTCGCAGCCGGTGGGACGGCCGGGGCATCCGGATGACGTGATGGTCGATCCGCCCGACCCCGGGGACGTCGACCTCGTCGAGCCACACCTCGACCCACGGGCTGCCGTAGACCTGGCGTCGGCCGTACGTCTGCCACTCCATCGACCGGACCTCCAAACGCGCGGGCGAGCTGCGAGCCGACTCTCTCACGCGCCCGGCCGGCGCCCCGACGGAGCGTGCTTCCCGCGACGGGCCGATGCCCCCTCGTATGAGGGTCGCTCGCGTCCATGGCGGTCTCTCTCTTGACCGGCGGCACTCAGCCCAGTCCGACCGGCGCCGGGATGAGCGGATCGTCGTTCGGAGCGTGGCAGTTCTCCCCGAAGTCCCACCAGAGCCGGCCGTCCGAGGTCAGGCAGGGGTACATCTCGCGGACGCCGCCCCCGCAGTGGAGAGCCCGCGAAACCTCCTGCAGGTACGTGGCCAGGCCCGGCCACGAGTCGGAGAAGTCGCCTCCGCCGGAGTGCCCGGCCCGGCCCAGCCGCCCGGCCTCGCCTCCAGGGCGAAGGTCGATCACCTGAGCGTTGCCGTCGGCGCTCACGGCCCAGGAACCCACAGGGGGTGCCACCAGGGCTCGTCGTCCCAGGGGCGCGCCACCAGGCCATCGTGGTCCGACGCGATCGCGAGGCACATCCGCCCATGCTCCGCGATGTCTGCCGCGCCGAGCGGTGACTGTTCCGGCAGCAGGCTCGTCCACTCACTCACGCCGTTGTGACAGCTCAACGACTCACGCAGGTCGACGGAGAACCGCACGCCGAGTGACTGTTGAGCCGACTCCAGCTCATCCGCAGCCGCGGGAGGACGGAGCAACGCCAAGGTTGCCGGCGCGTGCACGGCCGGCCAGGCGTCGATCCGCTGCCAGGACGAGGACACCGGCACCACAGCATGCTCACTCGTGCCGCCATACTGCCCGGCCTGTCCGACAGGGCGAACGCTGCCTGATGCGGCACCGGGGCAGGGCGTTCACCAGGCGGGCGCGTGGTCCGCCGGGCGGGGTGGGGTGAGCGGGCGGGTGGCCGTGGGGTGGTTGGGTGGGGCGGGTGGGGGTTCGGGTGGGGCGGGGAGGGGCTGCTCGGCCCAGATGATCTTGCCGTTGGGGGTGTAGCGGGTGCCCCAGTGCTCGGTGAGCTGGGCGACGAGGAAGAGGCCGCGGCCGCCCTCGTCGGTGGTGGCGGCGTACTTCAGGTGGGGGGAGGTGCTGCTGCCGTCGGAGACCTCGCAGATGAGGCTGCGGTCGCGGAGCAGGCGGACCCGGATCGGCTGGGAGCCGTAGCGGATGGCGTTGGTGACGAGTTCGCTGAGGGCCAGCTCGGTGGCGAAGGCCAGGTCGTCGAGGTCCCAGGCGGCGAGGGTGGCGTTGAGCCAGGCGCGGACGTCGGAGACGGCGGCCGGGTCGGACGGGACGTCGCGTTCGGCGACCCGGTCGGCGCCGAGCACCCGGGTCCGGGCGACGAGCAGCGCGACGTCGTCCTGGGGCCGCTCGGGCAGCAGGGCGTCGAGGACGGCCCGGCAGTGCTCCTCGGGCTGCCGGTCGGGGTGGGAGAGCGCCTGGCGCAGGAGTTCCAGGCCGACGTCGAAGTCGCGGGTGCGCTCCTCGACCAGCCCGTCGGTGTAGAGGACGATCTGGGTGCCTTCGGGCAGGCGGCACTCGGCGGTCTCGTACGGCATGCCGCCGGCGCCCAGCGGCGGGCCGACAGGGAGCTCGGGGAAGCGGACGCTGCCGTCGAGGCCGACCAGGGCGGGGGCGGGGTGTCCGGCCGTCGCGACGGTGCAGAGCCGGGAGACCGGGTCGTAGATGGCGTACAGGCAGGTGGCGCCGGTGACGCCGGTGTCGGAGCCGCCGTCGGAGCCGCTGTCGCTCTCCTCCTGGTCGATGCGGTTGACGAGCTCGTCGAGGTGGCCGAGGAGCTCGTCGGGGGGCAGGTCGAGGGCGGAGAAGTTGTGGACGGCGGTGCGCAGGCGGCCCATGGTGGCGGCGGCGTGCAGGCCGTGGCCGACGACATCGCCGACGACGAGGGCGACCCGGCTGCCGGGCAGCGGGATCACGTCGAACCAGTCGCCGCTGACTCCGGACTGTGCGGGCAGGTAGCGGTGGGCGACGTCGAGGGCGCTCTGCGGGGGCAGGGCACGCGGCAGCAGGCTGCGCTGCAGGGTGACGGCCATCGCGTGCTCGCGGGTGTAGCGGCGGGCGTTGTCGATGCTGACCGCGGCCCGGGCGACCAGTTCCTCGCCGAGTGAGCGGTCGCCGTCGTCGAACGGTCCGGGTTTCTGGGAGCGCCAGAAGTTGGCGACGCCGAGGATGTTGCCGCGGGCGGTCACCGGGATGGTGAGCAGCGAGTGCACGCCGTAGTCGACGATCCGGCGGGTCCACTCGGGGTCCTGGGCGAGCCAGCCGTCGGCCACCGACAGGTCGGGCACCACCTGGGACCGGCCGCTGCCGAAGCCGCGGGCCTGCGGGGTGGAGGGGACGAAGTCGATCAGTCGGCCGCGCGGGTAGAAGGGGTGGTCCGGGTGGATGCCGCCGACCGCGACCCGGCGCAGGTTGAGGCCGGTGCCGGTGGGCTCGTCGCCGTGCAGGACGGGGTCGGCGAGGTCGACGGTGACGAAGTCGGCGAAGCCGGGGACGGCGATCTCGACGAGTTCCTCGGCCGTGCGGACGACGTCGAGGGAAGTGCCGATGCCGGTGCCGGCCTCGTACAGCAGGGCGAGGCGGTTGCCGGCGACCTCGGCCCGGCCGGCCAGGGCGCGCAGTTCGGTGGAGTCGCGGATGGTGGCGACCGTGCCCATCGCGCCGCCGTGGCGGTCGGTCGGCCGCTGGTTGACCACGAGCAGCCGGCCGCCGGCCCGGAGCACCTCGTCGGTGGCGACCCGGCCGGACAGCAGGAGCTCGGCGGCGTCGGCGTCGAGGTCCTCCAGGTCGGCGAGGTGCCGGCCCTCCGCGTCGGCGGGCAGTCCGAGCAGGTCCCGCGCCTCGTCGTTGGCGAGGATCAGCTGCTTGTCCTGCCCGACGATGACCACGCCCTCGCGCACCGCGTGCAGGACGGCGTCGTGGTGCTCGTACATGCGGGTCATCTCGGTCGGGCCGAGGCCGCGGGTCTGGCGCTTCAGCCGCCGGGCGACCAGTGCGGTGCCGGTGGTGGCGACGGCGAGGGCGGCGGCGCCGGTGCCGAGGATGAGGGGCAGCTGGCGGTTGCCGGCCGAGGCGACGTTCTTGACCTTGAGCCCGGCCGAGACCAGGCCCGCCACCGAGCCGTCCGGGGCCTTGACGGGGACGACCGCCTGGACCTCGTGGCCGAGCGGGCCGTGGACGCTCTCGGTGTAGATCCGGCCGGCCAGCGACGGGCCGATCGTCCCGACGAACTGCTTGCCGATCCGGTCCGGGAGGGGGTGGGTGTACCGGATGCCGTGGGTGTCCATGACCACAATGAAGTCGACACCGGCCTGCTGGCGGGTCGCCTCCGTGATGGGCTGGAGGATCGCCGAGGGGTTGGGGGACTTCAGGGCGTCGAGCAGGCCGGGGGAGTGCGCGAAGGTCTCCGCGACGGCCACCGAGCGGTTCTTGGCCTCGGTGTCGCTGCCCCGCCGCTGCTCGAGAACTAGGGCCAGGATCGCCCCCAGCACGAGCAGGACCACGACCGCGACCTGGAGCACGAAGACCTGGCCGGCGACGCTCCGAGGACTCTTCCCGAGTGCACTCCTCGCCACCAGCCACCGCTTCGACCTGGGTCGTACCCGGTCGGGCTCTTCGGCCATGTGTCATTGATAACACCGCCGCCGTGGCGACCACGAAGCGTAGCGCCCAACGGTTCGGTGACGGGGGTCGCCGGGCCGCTGCGGCGGGCCGGCCGAGCCGGTCGCTACGGCGGCGCCGGTCACTCGTCCCGCTCGTCTGCGAGGGCGGTGCGCAGGCGGCGCAGCCCGTCCCGCATGCGGGTCTTGACCGTGCCGAGGGGGAGGTCGAGGAGCCGGGCGATCTCACTCTGCGTGTATCCGCCGTAATAGGCGAGGACCAGGGGTTGGCGCTGGGGGCTGCCGAGTCGGCCGAGTGCGGACTGCACCCGCCGGCCGGCCAGGATCCGTTCGGCCTCGTCGGCGGCCGATGCGTGGACGGATTCGTGGATGGGTTCGTCCCGGTGGGCGAGACGCAGTTCGCGGTCGGTGGCGGCCCGCACCGCGCGGACGCGGTCGACGGCGCGGCGGTGGGCGATGGTGAGGGCCCAGGTCGTCACGGTGCCCCGGTCGGGCCGGTACGCGGCGGCGGTGCGCCACACCTCCAGGAGGACCTCCTGGGCGACCTCCTCGGCCTGTGCGGGGCAGCGCAGGGTCCGCAGGACGACCCCGTGGACGGGGGCGGCCAGGGCCCGGTACAGCGGGGGGAAGGCGGTCCGGTCGCCGCGGGCCACCGAGGCGACGAGGCGGCGCAGCCGCTCGGCCGCTTCGGGCGCGGGGCCGGCGGGCGGGTGCCGCCGGGGCGGTGCGGGCAGACGGGTGGACACGTGGCCACGGTGCAGCGGATGGGTGTGCGAGGGCCACTCGCATCATTTGTGCATCGTTCGGTGCCGCGGTGGGCCGCACCACCCCGCTGTTCGGAGGGGGCGGCACCCCGCCGATCGGGGGTGTCAGGGACATGCGCGGACGTGTGAGGATTCCGTCGCCTACGGGGGTTGGCCGTACCGTCCGTCGCGTTCGCGCGACTTGACGGTGCGTCGGGTGCTCGAGACTTGGACAGCTTGCCTCCTCCTGGGCGCGGAAGACCATTCATCCAGGAAATGGCAACAGCATGCACATACGAGTTCCGAGCCGCCCCGCCCGGGTGCGCAGGAACCTGGCCCGGGTGTTGTCGCTCACCGCGCTGGTGACCGCAACCTCGCTGACCATGTCGGTGGCCCAGGCGGCCCCGGCCCCGGCACCCGCCCCCACCGCCGCCCCCCGGACCGACCCGGCCCCGGGCTCCGGCTACGCCGTCCGCGGCGAGGTGGCGCACTACGACTTCGACTACGGCGACGAGAACCGCTCGCCGAACCTGATCACCGGCGGCCCGGACGCCGTCCTCCACAACGGCGCGGTCGCCAACCCGGCCACCGACAACACGATCATCTGGGGCAACCCGGGTCAGACCCGCCGCACCCTGCAGCTCGGGGGTGTCAACCAGTACGCGTCCGTCCCGCTCAACCTGCCGACCGACCAGTCGCTCACGGTCTCGGCGTGGGTGCTGCCGAACAAGGCCGGCGCCGCGGAAGCGGTGATCACCGAGGAGGGCGGCCGGGCCTCCGGCTTCGCCCTGCGGATCGGTGCCGACGGCAAGCCCGAGTTCGCCATGCCGCAGAGCGACGCCGACCAGCCCGGCTGGGACACCGCACGCGGCACCGCCGCCGTCCCGGCCACCGGCGACTGGAACTTCACCCACCTGACCGGCGTCTACGACGCCCAGGCGGGCGAGATCCGGCTCTATGTGAACGGCATGAAGGTCGCCACCGCCAAGCACACCGCGGCCTGGAAGGCCGCCGGCGAACTGCAGCTCGGCCGCGGTCTCACCGGCGGCCAGGGCGCCGACTGGTTCCCGGGGAAGCTGGCCGAGGTGCGGATCTGGCAGCGCGCGCTGCCGGACCTGGAGGCCGCGGACATCGCGATCCCCGACGCGACCACCCGCGGGGACGCCTGCGTCGCGGGCAGCTGGCTGCATGCGGGCGGGCCGAAGGTGAAGGCGCTGGCCGCCAAGGCGCTCACCAGCAACCGCCCCGACCTGCGCCTGACGGCCGGGCAGTACATGGGCTACGGCCCGCTGCCCGCCGCCCGGTTCGACGACCGGGACGCCGAGCAGAAGCTGAGCAGTGCCCAGGACGCCCGCCCGGGTGTGTGGGCGGGGGTGACCAAGCCGTTCGGCGACGGCATCTTCGGCGACGACTACACCGCCTTCCTGAACGCGCCGAACTACTTCGACCCGATGCAGAAGTTCCTGCTGGACACCGGCGAGCGCGACTTCAACCCGCCGCCCCCGCCCGCCCCGTCCAAGGACGCCCTGAACCAGGCGCTGACCGTCGCCCACCAGCACCAGGCCACCGAGCAGAGCTCGATGGGCTTCTACCACTGGTACGCGAGCGACGACGTGGTGAAGAAGTGGTCGGCGTACGAGGTCGCCCGCTTCGTGCGGTTCGGCGGCTTCCCGACCCAGGCGCCGGCCAAGGACTCGGTCGAGTTCCGGACCGAGGTCGAGGACCTGAAGACCCAGTGGGCCGGCTGCGACGCCTGGGACCCGGTGGACCCCAACCACGTCCTGGACGAGGTCGTCTCCACCGCGAGCGCCGAGTGGCAGGCCGAGCAGAACGCGATGGCCAAGCAGCGCGCCGACATCGTCGCCGCCGACAGCCAGGCGTACCAGGACGTGCGCACCGCCTCCGCGGCGATGAACGAGGCCCAGGGCCAGGCGTACATCGTCGGGCGGATGCTGTTCTTCCAGAAGTACTGGCAGGGCCAGCCGAAGAGCAACATCTTCTACCCGAAGCCGGAGAAGCTCACCCAGGCCACCGCCGCCATGGCCAACGCCAAGAAGGCGATCCAGGCGCAGCTGACGATCGCCCAGAAGGCGGCCGCCTCCGCCAAGAGCCAGGCCGACAAGGCGAACGCCGCCCAGGCCGACGCCGGGAAGGTCGCGCTGGCGAGCGGCACGCCGTACGGACGCGGGCTGACCTACGCGCTGCAGTCGGCGCAGGTCACCGGCGCCTCGGCGGCCGCCGCGCAGTCCGCGGCGAAGGCGATCGAGGCCACCCTGAACGCGGTCCAGGCCGGCCAGGCCGACTCCAAGGCGCTGTACGCGCTGATCGACACGCAGAACCACGCCGCCCAGGCGGAGTTCGCCCGGGCCGCGGCCCAGGCGGCCGCCGACCAGGCGCACAACGCGGCCGCCGCCGCGGCCGCCCAGGCCGACCAGGCGGCCCAGAACGCCGCCAAGGCCAAGACCGACCGGGTCACCGCCGAGCAGGCCGAGGCCACCGCGAAGACCGCGGCCGCCGACGCCGACGCCAAGCTCGCCGTGGCGCAGCAGGAACGCGCCAACGCCTCGGCGGCCCGGCAGTCGGCCGAGTCCCACCGGGCCGACGCGCAGGCCCACGAGGCCACCGCCCAGCAGCAGCAGGCCGCCGCGGCCGGCGCGATGAACGCGGCGCTGAGCGCCGAGCAGACCGCCGCCGACAAGGCCGCGGCCGCCCGGGCCGCCGAGGCCCAGGCGGCGGCGTCCCGCGACGGCGCCGCGGCCGCCGAGCACGCCCGGGACGCGGCGCTGTCCCGGCAGAAGGCGCTGGACGCGGCCGCCGCGGCCGCCCAGGGCAGCTCGGACGCGCAGGACGCCCGCCAGGCGGCCAACGACGCCGACTCGGCGGCCGGCCAGGCCACCGACGCCGCCAACGGTGCCCGCACGGCGGCCGACCAGGCCGGCCAGGACGCCATCGCGGCCCGGGCCGACGCCACCCGGGCGACCGCGGCGGCCCAGCGGGCCCGCGCCGCCGCCGACGCCGCCCAGGCCGACGCGGCGACCACCGCGGCCGCCGCCGCCACGTCGCACGCGGCCGCCGCCGACGCCATCGCGGCGTCCGCGGCCGCCGCACAGAACGTCAAGAACGCCGAACAGCAGGCGCAGACCGCGGCCACCGCCGCGGCGGGCGCCCGCAAGGACGCGATCACCGCCCGGCTCGAATCGGACCACGCGTCCGCCGACGCCGCCCGGACCGCCGGCCAGGCGTACGCGGCCGCGCAGTACGCCGCGGCCACCCGCGACGCCGCCACCGCGGCGATCGACGCCGGCAACAACGCCGTCGCGCTCGGCACGCCGTACCGGGCCAGTGACATCTCGGCCGGTCTCGCCGTCCTGGTCGGCGAGGAGAGCAAGACCATCGCCCAGCAGCAGGCGGACGCGGCCAAGGCCCGGGCGGACGAGGCCGCCAAGGCCGCGAAGGCTGCTCAGGCCGCCGCCGACAAGGCCAAGGCCGACGCCAAGGCCGCCGCCCAGCTGGCCGCCAACGCGGCCGCGGACGCCGCCAAGGCCGCGGTGTCCGTGCAGCGGGCCCGGGAGTCCGCCGCCCAGGCCGCCGCCGAGGCGAGCGCCGCGCAGGCCGCCGACGCGGCCACCACCACGTACAACAACCAGGCCGCGGCCGACGCCATGGCGGCGTCGATGGCCTCGCGGGACGCGGACTCCGACGCGGGCGCCGCCCGGGCCGCCGCGACCGACTCCGAGCGGGACGCCGCCGCGGCCCGCGCCGCCGCCACCACCGCCGAGGGCAACGCGGCCACCGCCCGCGGTGCGGCGTCCCAGGCGGACAAGGACGCCAGCTCCGCCGAGCAGGCCGCCGCCAACGCCAAGTCCATCGCCACCCAGGCCGATGCCGACGCCAAGGCCGCCGAGGAGCAGCAGCGCAAGGACGACCAGGCCGCCCGCGCGGGCCAGCTCGGCCCGAAGACCGCCGTGCCGGGCCTGACCCCGGAGGAGGTCGCGGCGCTCCGGGCCCAGTGCGGCCAGGAGTGCGTCGACGAGTACAACCAGGCGATGGCGCAGGCCAACGAGGACGTCCTCGACTGGGTCGTGCAGAACGGCGGGCAGATCCTGCTCGACGTGCTCGGCGTGACCGATGCCGAGAAGTGCTTCAGCTCCTTCGACGTCGAGAGCTGCCTGTGGACGGCGGTCAACCTGGTCGCCCTGATCGAGGTGGTGGGCAAGCTCCCCGCGGTCAGCAGGGCGATCATCCGGATCAGCGAGGGCATCACCAAGTTCCTCGAGGAGGTCCGGCTGGCCCGGCTCACGGTCGACCGGCTGCGCGAGGTCATCGAGGCCGCCAAGCTGGGCGAGTGCGCGGTGGAGGCCGCCTCCGGAGCCGCCGCCGTGCGCTCGATGGCCGCGATGGCCCCCCGGGCGAAGAAGGCCAAGTTCTGCGGCATCAAGTGGGTCGCCAAGCTGGACCCCGACTTCTGCGCCAAGGGCATGCACATCAACCTCAAGAACGGCGCCGAGGTCAGCCTGCTCACCGACGCCGCCGGCGAGATGATCGGCAAGGTCGGCCGGCCCGCCCCGGTCGACGCCACCCAGAAGGAGATCGACGCCACGCTGGCCGAGATCCGGGGTGACAAGACCCTCCAGGACAAAATCGTCGCGGTCGGCCGGGACGCGATAGCCCAGTTCAACACCCCCGGCAACAAGAAGGGCACCTGGGGCGGTCCGTGGAGCTGCGGAAACAACCGCGCCGCCGAAATCGAGATGCTGATCCAGGCCGTCAAGAAGCTCTGACGGAAGGGGTCGCAGCAGTAACGCGGTGAACCGTGCGCCCATGATGCCCTGTGGCATCATGGGCGCATGCACATGCTGACCGTGCTCACCGAACTCGGCGCATCCGGCGCGATTTCCGGAATCCGCCCGCTGGGCGCGTTCGAGGACGTCACCGAACGGCTCGGCCCGCCCGAGAAATCGGGCCGCACGGTGGACGACCGGCCCTGGCCGCAATGGTTCGGCTACGGCGACGTTGTGGTCGAGACCTGCGCGTGCGGCGTCATCAACAAGGTCTCCCTCCGCACCTGGTACGACAGCGTCCGAATCCCCACCGGTACGCCCGGGAAATACCGGACGATCGCCCCCGCCACCACCTTCCGGGAACTCGGTGCGGCCTTTTCCGCCGCCGGAGTGGAATGGCGCCCCATGGCGCAGGCGCACGGGCTCGACCAGTTCACGATCGAAACGGAACCGGCCCCGCCGGCCGGCGTCTCGGTCTATTTCACCTTCGACACCGAATCCGTTCCCGACCGCGCCGACGCGACGCTGTACAGCGTGTTCGCGGTGGAGGCCGTCCACCTCTGTCCGTGAGGGGTGCCGTGAGGGGTGGTGGTGCAGGGCGCCCGCGGAGTCTTGTATGGTTCCTCGCGAATCATCCAGAGGGGTGGAGGGACCGGCCCTACGAAACCCCGGCAACTCCCCGGACGACTCGGCGTCGGACATGTGCGCCGCGCCGCCCGGGATCAGTGCCAACTCCGGCCTGCCGCCAACGTGGCGCGGGTAAAGATGAGGAGACACGGTGTTCTCTGTGCTGTCCTTCGCCCGGGTGCTGACCGCCCCGGCCCCCTCGCGTACCCGTCTCACGTCCGGCGCAGCCGATCGGCCGACCCTTCCGGCCCGTTCCCGCTGACCGCACCCGCTCCCCGCCCCCGGAGCCCCCGCGAGCCCAACCCACCCCGTGCTCGCGGGACTTGAGACTGGAGTACCCACCCATGGAGCACACGAGCGGCGTCGGCGTCCTCGACAAGGCCACCTCGATCCTCGACACCCTCAGAGCCGGCCCCACCACCCTGGCCGGCCTGGTCTCGGCCACCGGCCTGGCCCGTCCCACCGCGTACCGGCTCGCCGTCGCGCTCGAACACCACCGTCTGATCGCCAGGGACCTGCACGGCCGGTTCGTCCTCGGCCCGCTGCTCGGCGAACTCTCCGCCGCCGCAGGCGAGGACCGGCTCCTCGCCGCCGCCAAGCCCGTCCTCGCCCGCCTCCGCGACGCCACCGGCGAGAGCGCCCACCTCTACCGCCGCCAGGGCGAGAACCGGATCTGCGTTGCTTCCTCCGAACGGCTCTCCGGCCTGCGCGACGCCGTCTCCGTCGGCACCGTTCTCTCCATGAAGGTCGGCTCCGCCGCCCAGATCCTGCTCGCCTGGGAGGAACCCGAACGCCTCCACCACGGCCTGCGGGGCGCCCGCTTCACCGCCACCGCCCTCAGCGGCGTACGGCGGCGCGGCTGGGCCCAGTCCGTCGGCGAACGCGAACCCGGCGTCGCCTCCGTCTCCGCCCCCGTCCGCGGCCCGTCCGGCCAGGTCCTCGCCGCCGTCACCGTCTCCGGACCGATCGGCCGCTTCACCCGCCAGCCCGGCGCCCACCTCTCCCGGGCCGTCGTCGACGCCGCCGACCACCTCACCGAGGTCCTCCGCCGCCCCTGACCCGTACGTGGCCGTCCAACTCGCCGACGCCACAGGGGGCATCCGGACCCGCGCCGCCCCGACGCGGCACTAGCCTGCGGACATGGCGATCAACGGATTCGGGCCCACCGAGCTCCAGCTCGTCCTGCTGCGGAGAATGGCCGACTACCATCCCGAACTGGTCGAGGACGCGGTCCGGCGGCTGGGCGCCACCCGGGCCGGGATGCGGGAGGCCAACAAGCGGTGGCAGGCGATGCTCCGCGCACCCCGCTTCCCCCGCGGCGGCGCCCGGTACACCGCCGTCCTCGGACCACCCGGGTCGACCCGCGCGCGGCGGATCGGCGACCTCCGGTGCACGGCACGCCAGTGGACCCTGCCGCTCTGGCCCGACCTGCGCTTCGAGACCCTGATCGGACCCGCCGAGCTCGGTGCGCCGCTCCTGAACGAGTGGCTGGTCCGGGCCGACGATGTACCGGTCCCACCCCTGCACTCGCTCGCCGACCTGACGCCGTGGAGCTGCGTGGTGGGCGACATCGGCGCCGCCTTCCCGCCCGCCGTCCCCCGCGAAGGCAGCGCGCCGACCCGGTTCCGACTCGACTTCGCCGCACCGGACCCGGACGGGCGGGTGCGAGCCTGCACGGCCGACTTCACCTGGGGCCTGCTCCAGGAGGTCCGGTCGGCGGAGCCGTGATCCTTCGGAAGAAGACCTGGTGACACATGTATGGGACGAAGGCTGGAGACATCTGTGCGGGACGGTTACTCCGAAGGGTTCCTCACGCGGCTGGCGCGTGACATGCATCCGGTGGACCTGATGTGCCTCTACCTGCTGCACGGCTCGGTCGAACGGATCCCCGGCCTCCCGGTCGACCGGGAGACGCTGTCGTTCGAGCACCTCAGCCGGCACGTCGCCGACGCGGACCGTGCCGGCCACGGCGACGCGGACACGTTCTCGCTCCACGTCAGGAGGAAGGTCCGAGGACGGCTGTACGGCCTGGAGTTGAGGCTCCACTTCCTCGCCGGTGAGCTGTGGCACGACGCCGTGGTCCCGTTCGGCGCGACCGTCGATCTGCACCGGTTCCTGCAGCACTTCCGTCGGCACTACGCCTCGGGCGGAGCCCCGGGCGACTGGGACTTCGACGTGTACACCGACGTCCGTGATCTCCGACAGGGTGCCGTGCTGTTCGGCAACCGGCGCGAGGTCTGGTTCGACGTCGACCGGGGACGGCTCGCCACCGGCCGCCTGACCGGCAATCAAAGGCTGGGGACGAGGACCCCCGCACCGCACGCGGGAGCAGTGATGTTCCCCGACCGCCAGGCCGCCGTCGACGGCACCTCGGCCGAGGCGCGGGCCTACCGGCGGCAGGTGGCCAGGCTGCGCGATCCCCTTCCCCTGGGGGTGAGCCGGCCGGTCCGCCCCGAGTTCGGCACCGGGCCGCGGCGGCGCGGCGCGGGCTGATCGACGGCCGGGTCGCGGGGCCGGACGCATCGTGTACCGGGCGGAGGGGGCCCGTGGGTGCGGGGTCGCGACCCTGCGCGCTCTGTGGGTGGGAGCGCGAGGCGCGGAGGATGGAGGTGCCGGGGGAGCCGGTCGGGTGACACCGTCGGTCGTCGTGGGGTGCGCGCGGCGACGGACGGGGGTTGGCTGGTCGGGCAGGTGCACGGACTTCGAGCAAGGAGAACGACGATGGCTGTGGTGATGTCGATGCTGTGGGCCGAGGCGACGCCGGAGCAGTACGACACCGTGCGGGCCGCGGTGGACTGGGAGGAGGTGCCGGCGGCCGGGGGACACGTCCACGTGGCGTGGTTCGACGCGCAGGGCCTGCACGTGACCGACGTGTGGGAGTCCCCGCAGGCGTTCGAGGCGTTCATGGCCTCGCGGCTCGCTCCGGCGATCGAGAAGGCGGGGATCACCGGTACGCCGGAGGTGTCGTTCGCCCCGCTCCACCGCCGGTTCGTCGCCCCGGGCGTCACCGGCGCCCAGTAGCGGGAGCGCCGTAGCGCCGCGGGCCCGGCCCGGCTTTCGTCCAGGTGGTCGAACCACCGGGGAAGCCGGGCCGGGCCGCCTGCCGTGCGGGCCGCCGATCAGAGCATGACGAGCAGCTTGGTGCCGGTGACCAGCTTGCGGTTGACGGAGGTCGACTGGACGAACACGGTGTACGACGGGTTCTCGCCGGGCTTCACGGTGGCTTCCGACTGGGGCAGCCCGAGGAGCCGGCGGGCGGCAGGGCCGGAGAACACCCGGCCGGTCATCCGTCCGGTGGCCGGGTCCTTCTCGGCGACGGCGAGCTGCTTGTTGCCCTGGATTTTCTCGCGCTTGGACAGCTCGTAGAAGGCGCAACCGGTCTTGTACGGGTGTCCGGCGCTGGTGACGAATTCCCGGATCGGGGTCTGCTGGTCGACGGGGATGAGGATGTACTTGCCGGTGTCGAGCGCGTCGAGGCTGGCGTTGACGTCCGCGGTGCTGAGGTCCTGGCCCATGGCGAAGAGGTTCCGGGTGCCGCGTACGCCCTGCTCACGGCCGCGCAGGAAGCTGGTGGCCGCGGACTTGACGGTGCCGATGGCCTCCTCGACGCCCTTGCTGGAGTCGGCGTCCCAGATGGCGATGTTGCCCGCGGGGAAGCCGTACTCCTGGGCGGTGCGCTTGGCGAGGGAGTTCGGGACGAGGATCGCCGAGGTCCAGTGGTCGGGGAGGTCCTCCATGGCGCCGCGGATGCGGCCCATCCACTTCTGCAGGACGGCGGCGCCGCGCCCGGAGCCCATGCGGGTGTGCATCGTGCCGCTCTCCGAGCAACCGGACGCGTTCTCCTCGCCGTCGGTGACGACGACCTGGAGGAAGGAGTGCTCGCCGTAGCCCTCCCAGATGTTCTTCAGGTCGTCGATGGACTTCACGGCGGCCTCGATCAGCGCCGTGGCACCGTTCTCGACCGCATAGAGGCCGCGCAGTGAGGGCAGGTGCTTGACGTCCATGTCCCAGACCAGGTTCTGCACTTCGTGGTCGAAGGCGTAGAGGCTGATCCGGGTCTCGTGGCCGAGCCGGTCGGATTCCTCCTGGAGGCCCTTGACGAATTCGTCCACGACGCGAATGAGCTGGGCCGAGTGCTGACGCATCGAGCCGGACTTGTCGACCACCAGCGAGACGTGGTTGACCTTGTGCTTGATCCTGTTCGCGGCCATGGTCCCATCCCCTTTTCCACACGTTCGACAGATGTCGGGAGCGCGTTTCGACGCGTTTTCCGGCGCCTTTTCGGCGCCCCCCTTCGACGTTGATTCCACTTTATGGGGGACCACTGACAATGACGGGCGGTCAGGCGCGGGGCGGTTCGGGACGGTTCGGGGCGGGGTCAGCCGGCCGGGTGGGACGCCGCCCAGCCGTGTTCGAGCAGTGCGAAGGCCTCGTCGGCGGCGCGGCGCGGTTCGGGGTGCCGCTGGATGAGGCTGCGGGACTCGAGGGCGAAGCGGGCCAGGGCGGCGCAGCTGACGTCGTCCTCGGGCGCTCCCACGGCCTCGGCGATGGCCCTCGCCAGGGCCGCTTCGTGGCGCGTCCACATCCGGTGGGCGTAGTCGCGCAGCGCGGGGGTCTCCTGCACCATGCGCGTGAAGTCGGCGAACCGCGGGTCCGCGGCATGGACGGCGAACCGGCTCTGCCCCAGCAGGAGGTGCTCGCGCAACGCCTGCGGGATCGACTGGCCGGGAGTGCGCTCGCGCACGGCGGCGACGAGGGCTGCCTCCTGGTCGTCGTCCTCGTCGAAGACCAGGGCTTCCTTGCCGGAGAAGTGTTTGAACAGCGTGGTCACCGAGACGTCGGCGCGGTCGGCGACGTCCTTGACGCCGACCTGGTCGTAGCCGCGCTCGAGGAAGAGCTCCAGTGCGGCGTCGGCCAGGGACTGGCGGGTCTGGGCCTTCTTGCGCTCGCGGCGCCCGGTCGGTTCGGTCACGTGCCCACCTTACTCCAAGGTGTATCCGTGCCGAAAGTGTAGTCGTTGCACTTATTGAGCGACTGTGCTTTCTTGGTGGTCATGAACTCAACTCCTCATCCCCGCATCGCGATCGTCGGCGCCGGCCTCGGCGGCCTCACCTGCGCCCGGGTCCTCCAGCGACACGGCCGCTCCGTCACCGTCTTCGAACGCGAGGCGTCCGCCGACGCCCGCCCCCAGGGCGGCACCCTCGACATGCACGCCGACACCGGCCAGGCCGCACTCGGTGCGGCGGGGCTCCTCGACCGGTTCCACGCCCTCGCCCGCCCCGAAGGCGACGAGTGGCGCGTGCTCGACTTCGCCACCGCCGCCCTCCTGACGCGGCAGGGGCCCACCCCCGACGGCGGCCGGCCGGAGATCGACCGGGGCCTGCTGCGCGGGCTGCTCCTGGACTCCCTCACCGAAGGCACGGTGCGGTGGGACCGCGCCGTCAGCCGGGTCACCCCACGGGCCGACGGCACCTGCCGGCTGCACTTCGGTGACGGCACCGCCGAGGACTTCGACCTGGTGGTCGGCGCCGACGGCGCCTGGTCGCGGGTCCGCCCGGCCCTGTCACCCGCCGCACCCCACTACACCGGTGTCACCTTCGTCGAGACCGGATTCGACCACTGCGACACCCGCCACCCCGACCTCGCCCGGCTGGTCGGCAACGGCTCGATGCTGGCGAAGGGCGTCGGCCGGTCCCTGGTCGCCCAGCGCAACAGCAACGGCCACATCCGCGCGTACATCGCGCTCCGGGCACCGCAGGACTGGCACCTGGCCGCCGGCATCGACCCCGGCGACCGGCAGGCCGTGCAGGCGCACATGCTGCGGATGTTCGACGGCTGGGACGATAGCCTGCGCTACCTCCTGCGCAGCGGCGACAGCGGGTTCACCCACCGGGCCCTGTTCGTCCTGCCCGCCCCGCACACCTGGGAGCACGTTCCCGGCGTCACCCTGCTCGGCGACGCGGCGCACCTGATGCCCCCGGTCGGACTGGGCGCCAACCTCGCCATGCTCGACGGCTCCGACCTCGCCCACGCCCTGGTCGCCGAATCCGACGTCGGCGCCGCCGTCCGCGCGTACGAGAGCATCATGCTGCCGCGCTCGATCGAGGCCGCGACGGCCAGCGCGCAGGGGCTCGACCACCTCGTTCCCGCGACGGCCTCCTGAGCCGGCATCACCTCGGTCAGCTCCCCGACCGGCGGCGCCGTGCGGTCAGGACCGGGTGCGGGCGCGGTGGAGGAGGTAGGCGCCGGAGGCGGCGGCGAGGACGGCCATGCAGGCGGTGAAGACCAGCCCGGCGTCGGCGAGGCCGAGGGGTTCGCTGAGGAGGCCGACGCCGATGACCGGGATGGAGATGCCGAAGTAGGCGACGACGAAGAGGGCGGAGAGGGCGCCGCCGCGGTGTTCCGCGGGTGCGGCGGCGGCGACCTCGCCGACCGCACCGCGCAGTCCCATGCCCTGGCCGATGCCGCCGACGACGGCGCTGAGGACGAGCGGCGGCAGGGTGGTCCGCGCGAGGGAGAGGGCGAGCAGGGCGAGGCCGGCGATCAGGACCAGGCAGCCGAGCGGGATGGAGCGGGCGGTGCCGAGCCGGGGCACCAGGAGTTGGCCGAGGGTGGAGGAGAAGAAGGCGACGAAGACGATCAGGCCGACCACGGCGTGGTTGTGGATGCCGAGGCTCTGGGCGAGGAACGCCGGGGTGACCGAGGTGAAGACGCCGAGCAGCGCGAAGCCGGCGAAGGCGGCGATCCCGGCGGGGACGAACACGCCGCGCACCTCGGGCGGCAGGGTCGGTCGCCGGGGGCGGGCGGTGCGCAGCGGGCGGGCGTCGGGGACGGTCTCGGGCAGGAACCAGGTGACGGTGAACGAGGCGGCCAGCAGCACCAGGTGGACGACGAACGGCAGGGTCAGCGGGTGGGCCGCGTACTCGGCGAGCAGGCCGGAGAGCAGCGGGCCGCAGCCCAGGCCGCCCATGTTGGCGGCGGTGGCGACGAAGCCGGCGCGGGCGCGGCGTCCGGGCGGTGCGAGTTCGAGGATGTACGCGGTGGCGGTGCCGGTGAACAGGCCGGCCGACAGGCCGGAGAGCAGGCGGCCGACGCAGAGCAGGGGCAGGCCCTGTTCGGCGAGGAAGGCGACCGCGCTGCCGGCCGCGAGGGCGAGGCCGCAGAGCAGGACGGGGCGGCGGCCCACGGAGTCGGAGACGTTGCCGACCAGCAGCAGGACGCCGATGACGCCGAACGCGTAGATGGCGAAGACGACCGTGACCGTCAGTTCGGAGAAACCGATCTGCTCCTGGTAGAGGCCGTAGAGCGGAGTGGGCAGGGTGGTGCCCGCCATGCAGACGGCGAAGGCGGCGGCGGCCTGGAGGTAACCCGTGCGACTGGTGGGCGTACGGCCGCCGGCCGCCGGTTCGGTGGCCGTCCGGCCGGTCGGGCGATCCGTCATCCGGCCACGGTAGTGGACCGGCCCCGCCGGGTGATGGCCCGGCGGGGCGGGATGCGCCGGATGGCGGTCGGCCGCCACCCGGGGGAGGGGCCGGTCGCGGCCGGTGCCGGGGGGTCAGCGCAGGCCGGCGAAGAGGTCGTTCTCGGGGACGGCGGCGCCGGTGGTGTCCCGGACCCGGACGAAGGTCTCGACGCCCATCAGGTCGGTGAACCGCTCCTTGCCCATCTTCAGGAAGAAGATGTTCTCGCCCTGGCTGGCGTGCGCGGCGAGGGCGTCGAACTTCTGTCCGCCGAACTCGGTGGTGTCCACCCAGGTGGTGATCTCCTCGTCGGGGAGACCGATCTCCGGGAATTCGACCACGGCCTCCGCCTCGGCCGGGTCCGGCTCCTCGAAGTCGGCCCCGAACTCGCGCATGACCTCGCCGAAGCGTTCCATCATCGAGCGCGGCGCGGTGGTCCAGTACACCTTCGGCGTCAGGTCGGTCAGCTCCAGGGCCGCCATGGTGATGCGGTTGGCCTGGATGTGGTCGGGGTGGCCGTAGAAGCCGTTCTCGTCGTAGGTGACCACGACGTCGGGCCGGTAGTGCCTCATCAGCTCGGCGAGGCGGGCGGCGCCCTCGGCGACCGGCGTCCGCCAGAACGAACCGGGCGCGTCATTGGTGGCCCAGCCCATCATGCCGGAGTCGGCGTACTCCAGCAGTTCCAGGTGGTCGACGTCGAGCACCTGGCAGCTGGCCTCGAGTTCGCGGCGGCGCAGCGCGGCGACGGCGGCCGGGTCGTGCCCGTCCTCGCCGGGCTTGACGCCCCCGGGGCCGTCGCCGCAGCCGCCGTCGGTACAGGTGACCAGGACGGTGCGGATGCCCTCCGCCGCGTACCGGGCCAGGACACCTCCCGTCCCGGTGGCCTCGTCGTCGGGGTGGGCGTGCACCGCCATCAGGGTCAGGGGCCGGTCGGCCATGGGGATCTCCTCGGTTGGACGCGTTCCTGCTCCTCAACTCCACCGGCCACCGCAGGCATTCCCCGGACGGTCCGTCAGTGTGCGGCGGGACCGGCGGGACGGGCCCGGTAGGCGGATCGGGCTGCTGGACAGCGCGACCACCCGGGAAGGGGCGGGCAGCGGGAGGGGGTCGCCGTCGGTTCCCTCATGACTCCATCGGCATCGCGGTGCCGTCAGGGCAGGTCGTCGGCGAGGGCGGCGACGAAGGCGGCGAGTTCGGCCTGGGCGACGGGGTCGGGGACGGTGTGGGAGAGGACCGCGTGGGCGAGGGCGATGTGTTCGCGGATCCGGGCCTCCAGCCAGGTGCGGCCGCCGCACTCCTCGATCAGGTCGGCGACCTGGCGGAGCCGGTCGAGGGTGGGTTCGGCGGTGTCGTCGTAGAAGGCGGCGAGCTGGTCGCGGGCGGGTCCGGCGGCCTGGAGGGCGAAGGCGGCGAAGGCGCGGGACTTGCGGCGTCGCAGGTCGGCGAGCGGGTCCTCGAGGTCGTCGCGGGCGGTGCCCCAGATGCCCTCCCAGTCGTCGTAGAAGGCCATGGCCATGCCGGCGTGGTAGCCGAAGCGTTCGGCGGCGGCCAGGCCGTCCGGGTCGGCGCCGCGGACGAGGGCGCCGGCCAGGCAGACCCCGGCGGTGGGCAGGGCGATGGTGGATTCGAGCAGTTCGAGGGAGTGCTCCAGGCTCATCCGTGAGGTGCCCTCGGACTCCAGGTCGCGGACCTGTCCCGCCGAGCACTCGCGGATGGCGACGGCGGCCAGGCGGATGAGTTCGGTGGAGACGGGGTCACCCTTCTCGGCGAGGAGCTCGAAGGCCAGGCAGTGGAGGGCGACCCCGACCTGGATGGCGGCGGGCCCGCCGAAGGCGTTCCACAGGGTCGCTCGGCCCTTGCGGACCATTTCGCGGTCGATGATGTCGTCGTGGACCGTCCCGGCGGCCGACATCAGGGTGCCGGCCACGGCGGCGGTGCGGACCGGGTCCCAGTCCTCGGGGCGGCTGCCCGCGCAGAGCAGGGCGACCAGCGCGGGTCGCCGCCGGAAGCCGACCGGGGCGGTCGGTCGGCCCTCGGTGTCGACCCACCCGAAGTGGTACTCCGTCATCCGCCGAACGGGCTCGTCGAGCCGCGCCACGGCGTCGCGCAGCGCGGGCTCCATGTAGGCGATGACGTCCTGGGTGATCTGCTGCGAGGTGCGCACGGTCTGCACTGGGGGTCTCCGACACTCTCGGGTGGCCACGGACGGGCGCCGCGCGCCTCCGCGGGGGAAGCCGGCGCGGCCCTGCTGCCATGACGCCCGGTCAAGGCCGCGCCCGCAACCGGGCGCGGCCCGAGCAGACGAGGCCCCAGGGCAGACGACGGCCGTGGCGGAGGTCAGGCCGGTGCGGTGGCCGCGGCGGCGCGGGCGACCTCGCGCAGCAGCGGGAGCAGCAGCTGCTCGGACGCGGTGAGCGGGCGGGCGAGGGTCCAGCTGGCGGTGACGGTGCGCGGTTCGGGGGACGGATGGACGGTGAGTTCGGCGAGTTCTCCGTGGCGCACGTCGAGCCGGACGGAGCTGCGCGGCACCAGCCCGATCCCGAGGCCGAGCCGGACGGCCTCCTTGACGCCCTCGGTGCCCCACAGGTCGAGGGTGCGGGCGCCGGCCAGCTCCCAGCCGTGCAGCAGGTCGGTCAGCTGGCGGCGGGTCTGCGAGCCGCACTCGCGCAGCAAGAAGGTCTCGCCGGCCAGGTCGGCGGGGACGAGTTCCTTGCCGGCCAAGGGGTGGTCGGCCGGGCCGATCAGCACCATCGGGTCCTCGGCGAGGCGTTCGGAGCGGTGCCGGCCGGGCGGCAGCGGGCCGCCGCTGAGGCCGATGCCGGTGCGGCCCTCCTCCAGGGCCTCGGCGAGCCGGTCGGCGGTGGTCACGTCGAGGGTGACCTGGGTGGCGGGTTCGCGGCGCTTCAGTTCGCGCAGGACGTGCGGGAGGAACTGCCCGCCGATGGTGCTGGTGCTGCCGATGACCAGGGGCTCGCGGTTGAGCTGGGCGGCCGCGTGGACGGCCTTGACGGTGCGGTCGGCGAGCGCGAGCACCTCCCGGCCCTGGGCCAGCAGCACTTCGCCGGCGAGGGTGGGGCGGATCTTCGGGCCCGAGCGGTCGACCAGTTGGGTCCGCAGGGCGATCTCCAGGTTCTGGACCTGTTTCGAGACCGAGGACTGGCTCAGGAACAGGACCTGGCTCGCCGCCGAGAACCCCTCGCACTCGATGACCTGCGCGAATATCGCCAGCTGATTGAGGTTCAGTCGCATCATGGCCTCGCTCGCGTCCGGACGGTGTGGGACACAGGGGGGCCGGCGCGGAACCAGGGGGCCCGGCCGGGTAGGGCAATGTACCGCGCACCGAGGTCCGCGCCACAGCGCGGTTCCACCGGTGCCCGTCGGACGTGTGCGCTCGATTTCCCCTGCCCCGCACACGGTCTGACGGATGGTCGGGTCAGTGTGACCGCAGCCGTCCCCGGGATGCAAGTGATGTGTGCCCGCCGGTAAAGGATTGGCAAAGGAGCGGGACGAAACCCCGGATCCGGCCTCTTTTCACGGTGACCGGCCCGCCCGTGGTGGCGGACTTCCCGGCCCGGTGCCCGACCACGGCCCGCGATACCGAAATGGATGGGAAAGCCGATGTCCCCTTCGAGGAAGAAACGCGGACCCGGAAGCAGCGCCTATGCCTTTCAGGTCCCGATCGGCATTCCGCGCTCCTTCGCCACCCTGTTGGTGATCGTGGCGATGGCGTCGACGCTGGTGGCGCTGGTGGTGCCGATTGCCCGGTCGGCGGGCTCGTACAGCATGCCCAAGGCCCAGGAGTCGCCCGCGACGGTGCAGACGCCGACCGGGCCGCTGACCGCGCTCGACCGGGACTTCGTCAAGCGGGTCCGCTGGGCCGGGCTGTGGGAGATCCCCGCAGGTCGGATGGCCCTTGCGAAGGGGACCACCCCCGAGGTGAGGACCGCCGGCCAGCACCTGGTGGACGGGCACACCGAGCTCGACCGGGACACCCTGGACACCGCCCAGACGCTTGGGCTGTCCGTTCCCGACGAGCCCAACGACCAGCAGAAGGGCTGGCTGAAACAGCTGGAGGCGGCCCAGGGCGAGGAGTTCGACCGGTTGTTCGCCAACATTGTGCGCAATGCCCACGGCCAGGTGTTCGCCGTCGTCGCCCAGGTGCGGGCGAACACCAAGAATTCCGCGGTCCGGGATCTCGCGACGATCGCCAACGACACGGTGCTCGACCACATGACGGTCCTGGAGAACACCGGGCTGGTGACATTCGCCGCAGCTGCCTCTTTCCACGGCCTGCCCGGCAGGCCCGAACCCGTTTCGAGGGTGAGCATATGAGGATTCACAAACGCGACAAAGCCAGGCGCAGGGTGTTCGCCCTGCTGCTGGCCGGGGTGGTGGCGGTCAGCGGCGCGTCCGTCCTCGCCGCGGCGGCGTTCGCCGGCCAGCGCCCGTGGTGGTCGCAGCAGCAGGCCGGCGCCAACGGCCAGGTGGGCACGGTCGCCTGCGGCGACGTCGGGGAGGCCCTGGACACCGTCCCCGAAGCCGCCCAGCCCGACGTCGACCGCGACCTCGCCGACCTGGACGTCCAGGTGGCCGACGCCTACCGCAGCCTGGCGGAGCCCGGCGCCGGAGGCGGCGAGCAGCGCGTGATGGGCGCCCTCGCCCAGAAGCGGTCCGCCACCCTGCAGAAGATCGCCGCCAACGCCGGCCCCGACTCCGGCCTGCCGAAGGACCTCAGCGGCCTCGCCAACTGCGCGGTCCGGCGCGACCTGGTGGTCGACGCCTCCGCCCGCGACTTCAGCGCCGACGGCCGCGGCGGCACCACCCCCGACAAGAACGCCGCGTCGGCCGCGAAGTCCGGCGGCCTCGGCCGCAGCTTCGTCGACATCAGGTCGGTCGCCCCCAACACCGCCAAGCCCGCCCGCACCGGAAACGCCAACGGCACCTTCACCTCCCAGTGCGGACGCAACGAGAACCGCCACCTCAACCCCGACAACGTCATCGTGGCACCCGGCGTGAGCAACGGCGCCCACCACATGCACGACTACGTGGGCAACAAGGACACCGACGGCTTCTCCTCCAACAACAAGCTCGCCGGCGCCGGCACCACCTGCACCAACGGCGACCAGTCCGCCTACTACTGGCCGGTGCTGCGCGTCCTCGACGGCACCAACGAGAAGGACGCCAAGGCCCCCGGCGGCGGCAAGGACCGCAACATCGGACGCATCCTGCAGCCCGCCGAGGTGGGCATCACCTACACCTCCGCCACCGGCAACAAGGTCCAGCCGATGACCCGCTTCCTGCGCATCGTCACCGGCGACGCCAAGGCCCTCACCAACGGACCCGCCAACGCCCACGCCTCGTGGAGCTGCACCGGCTTCGAGGACCGCCAGCTCGCCGACAAGTACCCGATCTGCCCGAGCGGCAGCCGGGTGGTGCGCACCCTGAAGTTCCCCGACTGCTGGGACGGCAAGAACATCGACAGCGCCAACCACCGCACCCACACCGCCTTCTCCAAGAACGGCAGCTGCCCGAAGAACTTCCGGGCCATCCCGCAACTGACCGAGCGGGTCGCCTACGACGTGCCCACCGGTGTGCGCTTCGCCGTCGACAGCTTCCCCGAACAGCTCCACAACCCGATCACCGACCACGGGGACTTCATCAACGTGATGAGCCGGAACCTGCTGGACCAGGTGGTGAGCTGCATCAACGAGGGCCGACGCTGCGGATGAGCCCCACCGGCCGCCGGGAGGGTCCCGGCCGCCCGGATCGAGCAGACCACGGAACACGGGCGGAGGTCCCGGTGATGTTGACAGGGCAAGGACGCCGAGCCTGGCACTCGGCCGCCGGACCGGCGCGGGCGGGACGAGCCGCCGCGACGGGCCGGGCGGGCAGAGGAGACCGGGCGACGCGGGCCCGTCGCGACGGGCAGGCACCGGGCGACACCGGAGCGAACCGTCCGGAGGGCGCGGGCCGGTCCCGCCGGGGCCCGTGGTCGCTGCTCCCGTGGCTGACCGCAGGCCTGGCACTGACCGCGGTGCTGGTCAACGGCGCACTGCAGGCCTTCCTCGGGGTCGCCGCCGGGGTCCTCGCCCTGGTGTCGTTCTCCTCCGCCGTCCTGTGGGGGCTCGCCGCCACCGACCGGCTGGTGCTCTACCCCGTGCACCGCCTGGCCGCCCAGGCGATCCACCGGACGATGGGCATCGGGGGCGTGGTCTTCCTCGTCCTGCACGTGTGGATGAACCTGATCCAGCACCAGATCGGCGCGCTGGCGGCGTTCGTACCGTTCACCGACCCGCGCAAACCGGTCCTGATGGGCCTCGGCGTGCTGGCCGGCTACGTACTGCTGGCGGTGGCCTTCGCCGGCGCGGCCCGCGGCCTGCTGGCCCGCACCGGCGAGGCCCGCCGGTGGCGGATCGTCCACATCCTCGCCTACCCCGCGTGGGGCGCCGGCCTGATCCACGGGCTGAACGCCGGCCGGCTGCCCGCCTCCTGGGTGACCGTCATGTACGGCGCCGCCGTGGTCGGCGTGATTCTCGCACTCGGCCTGCGGCTCGCCCTGCAGGAACGCGGTGCGCAGGGCCGGAGCGCCGTCCCGCGCCGGCCCGAGACGGTCGGCCGGCCGCCGGCGGGCACCACCGCCGGCGCCGGCTCCGGCAGGGGACGGCGGGTGGGATGAACGGCGCACCGATCGCCTGGCTCGGCCGGCCCGTCCTGTTCGCCGGCCTGGAACAGATCGAACGGCTCGACCACCGCGACCACCTGGTCGTCCACGGCCGGCTGCCGTCCATGCCGATCGACGAAGTGGCCGACCTGGCCGAGAACGTCGACCTGCGCGGCCGCGGCGGCGCCGGATTCCCGTTCGCCACGAAGATCCGGGCCGTCGCCAAGTCGGCCGCCCGGCGCCGCGCCCGACCGGTCGTCGTCGTCAACGGAACGGAAGGAGAACCGAGTTGCCTCAAGGACGCCGCCCTGCTGCTGCGCACCCCCCACCTGGTCCTGGACGGGGCCCTGCTGGCCGCCGACGCGCTCGATGCCGAACAGGTGGTGCTCGGAGTCACCCGCGCCGACACCGAGCAGTCGCTGCGCACGGCGCTCGCCGAACGCCGCTCCACCCCGCTCCCGGTCTCCGTCGCCCGGCTCCCGGAACGCTTCGTCTCGGGGGAGGGGAGCTCCCTGGCCCGCGGGGTCACCGGCGGGCTCGCCCTCCCGCGCGGCGGCGGCGTACGGACCAGCGACAGCGGAGTCGGCGGACTGCCCACCCTGCTCTCCAACGCCGAGACGTACGCCCAGCTCGCGGTCGCGGCCCGCCTCGGGGCGCTGCCGTACCGTGAGGTCGGCCTGCCCTCGGAACCCGGAACCGTCCTGCTGACGCTGGCCGGCTCGCAGGTGGTGGAGACGCCGACGGGCGTCCCGCTCGGCGAGCTGCTCGCGATGTTCGACCTCGACATCGGACAGGGAGTCCTGACCGGTGGATTCCACGGGACCTGGCTCACCCCCGAGGCCGCGGCCACCGCCGTGATCTCCCGCCAGTCCCTGCGCGGCCTCGGCGGAGCGCTCGGTGCCGGAGCGATCCTGCCGCTGCCGCCCACCACCTGCCCGCTGGGCGAGGTCGTCCGGGTCTCCCGCTGGCTGGCCGACGAGACCGCGGGCCAGTGCGGGCCCTGCTACCTCGGACTGCCCGCCCTGACCACCGCACTGGAGGAGGTGGTGCTGGGCGGTGGCCGCGCCGCCCTGCAGAACGTCGAGAACCTGATGCGGGCCGTCACCAAACGCGGCGCGTGCAGTCACCCCGACGCCGCCGCCCGGTTCGTCGCCTCCGCCCTGGAGGTCTTCGACGAGGACCTCCAACTGCACTCCCAGCAGTACGGCTGCGGCCGGCCGGTCCAGAACGTGCTGCCGCTCCCCGCCGAGGAGAGCGCTGCCAGCATCGTCGTGGACTGGACGCTCTGCGAGGCCCACGGCCTGTGCACCAGCGTCCTGCCCGAGGTCATCAGCCTGGCGGCGGACGGCTTCCCCTCCGCCGCCGTCATGCCCGTCCCGCCGCAGCTGCTCCAGCGGGCGGCCCGGGCGGTCGACCGGTGCCCCGCGCTGGCGCTGAAGATCCGCTGAGCGCCGGCCCACCGGCCCCGGTCCCTCTCCGACCGCCCACCCGTCCTCTCACCCGTACCCGACCACACACGCCCGACCGAACCGACCGTCCGCACGTCCGAACACCCCGCCGACCGGCCGGGCCGGACCTCCCCTCCGGCCCGGCCCGACCGGACCGACCGAAGACAAGGAAGAGACCTTGACGACGACGACCAAACGCTACGGCCTGGTGGCCCTCTGCCTGCTGCTCGCCGGCCTGGTGCTCATGGCGACCCTCAACAGCTCCAAGAGCAGCGCCAGCCCGTCCACCCAGGCGGCCGGCTACGGGCAGGCGGCCGGCTCGCCGGCACCGGCCGGCGGGTACGGCTACGGCGACTCCTCCGCCTCCCCGGCCGCCGGCGCCATGAAGCCCGGCGGACAGCTCGCCGTCCGGATGGACGCCCAGCTCGGCGCCGTCCTGACGGACAGCCAGGGCTTCACCCTGTACCGCTTCGACAAGGACACCGCCAAGCCGCCGGCGTCCAACTGCTCCGGCGGCTGCGCCACCACCTGGCCGCCGGTCGGCAACGACGCGGCCACCGTCGCCGGCACCGGCGTCGAGGCGGCCAAGCTCGGCGACCTCACCCGGGCCGACGGCACCCACCAGCTGACCGTCGGCGGCTGGCCCGCCTACCGCTACGCCCAGGACACCGCCCCCGGCGACACCAAGGGCCAGGGCGTGGGCGGCACCTGGTTCGCGCTGGCCCCGGACGGGACCAAGGCCAAGGCCGCCGCGTCCGGCGACACCCAGGCCACGCCCGCGCCCGCCAACACCGCCACCGCGATGCCCCAGCCCACCCAGCCGTCCCAGTCGGGCGCCCAGCTCTCCCTGATGAACCACCCCCAGCTCGGCCAGATCATGGTCGACGCCAACGGCATGACCCTGTACCACTTCGCCAAGGACACCGCCTGGCCGATGAAGTCCAACTGCGACGCCACCTGCCTGAAGACCTGGAAGCCCGCCCCGCCGGTCGAGGCGAGCAAGATCAAGGGCATCGACCCGAAGCTCGTCGGCAAGATGCAGCGCCCGGACGGCTCCTGGCAGTTGAGCATCAACTGCACCCCCGCGTACACCTACACCGGCGACCAGAACCCCGGTGACGCGCTCGGGAACGGGATCGGCGGAGTCTGGTCCGCGATCAACGCACAGGGCAAGGCGCCGACCGGCAAGTGAGCACCCAGCGAGCCGCGTTCGCGGCGGCGGCCCGGCGCCGCACCGTGCTCCAGTGGGCCGCACTGGCCCTGCTGTTCCTGCTCGGCATCGCCGAACTCCTCGGCGGCGGCGGTTGGCCCGGGTCCGCCCGGGCCGCCGGGCCGGCGACCGGCCGCATCTCCGTGGAGCAGCTCGCCGGACGGATCGGCTGCCGGGCCGAGATCACCGCCGACACCGCCGACCTGCGGCAGGGCCTGTGCACCTCGTCGGGGGAGGAGGTGTGGATCGCCACCTTCCCCACCGCACCCGCCCAGCAGGCGTGGACCTCGCAGGCCGAGGACTACGGCGGCTCCTACCTGGTCGGCGACGGCTGGGTGGTGGTGCTCTCCGACACCACGGCAGACCGCCTGCACGGGCTGCTGGGGGGCGAGATCCTCGCCGGGGTCGACCACACGGGCATGGACCACTCCGGTGCGGGCCACACCGGCCCGGACCGGTCCGCAGCGCCGGCGCAGTCCGGCTGACCGAAACCGGAAACGACGACAGGGCGAGGGGTTCCACCGGCCATGGCCGGTGGAACCCCTCGCCCTGTCGTCGTCCGGTGCGGGGCCGCTCCGCGTCGTGGCACAGCGTCACGAACGCTATCCCACACGGAGGTTCAACCATGCCGACACGGCCTGAACCTTCCCGAAATTCACCCGCCGCCGCACTTGACGCGGAGCCGTCAGACACTCGGTGGAGGCTACTGATCGGTACCGGAGGCATATGCGGCACCAGCCGTGCGCGGCCGCGCCCACGTGCACGCGAATTCCCCACATTCGGATCCGGAATCACCCGCTGCGCCTACGCTCCGCCGACGGTTGCCCCGAAACCCGTGGGACTGGTGTGCTGTGGCTCTTCCTGCCACACCGTCCCGACGGCCCCAGCAGACAACGCCGTCGATGCCCTTCATCCAGGCAGTTCCGTTCCGGCCCCTGCGGCCGACATGCCGGCCAGGCCCGCGAACTCCCCTCGTGAGAAGGCCAGAGCTGAGGAGGAACAAGGTGACCCCTGCTACCAGCACCACCCGCGAGTCGGACCTGAGCGCGCTGAGCGCGCTGAGCGACGCCGAACTCGCGGAGGCGCTCGGATCCACCCCGAGCGGAACCTCTCGGGTCCGCGAGGTGATGGCCGAGGTCTTCACCCGCCACCACGGCGCCGTCCTCGCCTACGCCCGCCGCTACAGCCGCGACGCGCAGACCGCCCAGGACCTCGCCGCCGAGGCGTACGCCAGCACCTACCAGTCCGTCGCCCGGGGCCGCGGCCCCCGGCACGCCTGGCGCCCCTACCTGATGGCCTGCGTCCGGCGCACCGCGATGGAGTGGAGCGCCCAGAGCCGCGACCGGGTCCTGCTCCCGGAGGACTTCCACACCTGGGCCGAGCACCTGGCCGACGAGGCCGAGACCGAGGGCGCCCTGCTCGCCGCCGAGGAGATGGCCCTGGTCGCCCGGGCCTTCCGCGACCTGCCCGAGCGCTGGCAGGTCCTGCTGTGGTTCTTCGTGGTGGAGGGCGAGTCCGCCGCCACCGTCGCCCAGCGGATGAGCATGACGCCGAGCGGGGTGCGCTCGCTCGCCGCCCGCGCCCGCGCCGGGCTGCGCGAGGCGTACCTGCGCGCCCACGTCGAGGAGGGCACCACCATGGAGTGCCGCTACTTCACCTCGCTGCTGACCGGCGACGCCCGGCGGCCCGGCCGCCGGCGCGGCAAGGAGCTGGCCCGCCACCTCGAGGAGTGCCCCGGCTGCGGCCGGGTCGCCGAGCAGTTCCGCCGCGCCGACCGCCGGCTCGCCGCCGCCGCCCGGGTCCCCTCCCGCCCCGACGTGGCCGCGGCCTGCTGACACCGCGGACCCCGGTGGCTCAGTACCGGTCCAGCGGGCGGACCCGCGGCGCCAGGGCCGAGTTGAGCTGGAGCGCAATGATCAGTCCGACGCTCAGACAGGTGCTGACCGCACCCAGCACGACGGCCAGGGCGTACAGCGCCTGAGCCACCACGATCCGGCGCTCGGCCGCGGCGCGCATCCCCGCCGTGGCCGGCCCGCCGTCCCTGATCAGCCCGGCCCGGGCGGCGTAGCGCAGGCTCGCCAGCAGCAGCGCCCCGAGCATCAGCAGGTGCAGCCAGTACACCAGCAGCGCGACCCGCAGCGCGGTGTACTCGGCCAGCAGCGAGGTGGAGAACGGCATCACCGCGACCACCAGCAGGAACGCCAGGTGGATCCAGGTGAGCCGGCGGTCGCTGCGCTCGAAGTGGTTGAGCTGGGTCTGCCGGCCGATCCAGAAGATGCCCAGGGTCAGGAAGCCCAGCAGGTACACCAGGACCCGCGGGGCGAGCCCGACCAGGGCGGACCACAGCGCGTGCTCGGCGTGCCAGGCCCCGGCGGCCCACAGCGGCCCCGCTCCGCCGGGCGGCTCGATCGACGGCACGTGCAGGTCGAGGACGAGCAGCGTCATGGCGACGGCGAAGATGCCGTCGCTCAGCACGGCGAGGCGCTCCAGGTTGCTGCCCGCGAAACGGTGATAGGTGTTGCTCAGCACGACTCCCCCTCCCGTCCCGCCGGTCAGTGGATCTGCCCGGTGGGACGGACCACCACGGTGTCGGCGGCGCCGGTGCCATCGGCTCCGGCGGTGATCGGCGTGGCGGGCGCGCCCGCGGTCGGTGCGGTGTCCATGTTTCCCCCGTGAACCCGTGAAGTCGTGAGGCTCCGTCATATCAGACGGGTGCAGCCGGACCCGTCGTGTGGGGCGGGGGTGTGAACTTGCGGGCCGGACGCGCGGGTGATCACCGGGAGTGAGGCGGACATACCGTAGTGGTAGCGGTATGACCCGTCGTCACCGACTCCTCGCCGCGGCCGTCGCCGCCCCGCTGATCGCCCTCAGCCTCGCCACCGCCGCGCCCGTCCAGGCGGCCTCCTCGCCGGACAGCCGGCGCGTCCTCCCGGGCACCCACCCCGCCTGGGCCGAGCCCTCGGCCGACCAGGGGCCGGTGCAGTCCGCCGCGCCGGTCAGCGTGCGCATCTACCTGGCCGGCCGCGACCAGGCCGGACTGGAAGCCTTCGCCCGGGCGGTCTCCGACCCGCACTCCGACCAGTACCGCCAGTACCTGACCCCCGAGGAGCTCAAGGAGCGCTTCGGCACCAGCCCCGAACAGGTCGCGGCGGTCCGCGGCTGGCTGGCCTCGACCGGCCTGACCGTCACCGGCGAGACCGAGCACTATCTGGTCGCCTCCGGCACCGCCGAGCAGGCGCAGCAGGCGTTCGGCGTCCAGCTGCACTCCTTCCGCCGCGGCGCCGAGACCTACCAGGCACCCGACGCCGACGCCTCCGTCCCCTCCGACGTCGCCGGCGCGGTGCTCGCCGTCTACGGGCTGAACACCGCCCCGCACCAGGTCCACCACGGCGGCGGCGAGGGACGGCCGGGCGCGGCCGCCGGGCCCGCCCGCCGCGACACCCTGCCGGGCCCGGCCTCCGCCTTCGTCAACTCCGGCCCGTTCTCCGACTACTACGGCTCCAACCCGGCGACCGGCACCCCGCCCGCGTACGGCCAGGTGCAGCCGTACGCCCTGCACGGCTACGACGGCGCCCACCTGCGCTCCGCGTACGGCGCCGCCGCCACCGGGCTGACCGGTGAGGGCGTCACGGTGGCGATCATCGACGCCTACGACTCGCCGACCCTCGGCGACGACGTCACCACGTACGCCGCGGCGCACGGCGACGCCCCGTACGGCAAGGACCAACTGCTGCGCTACGACCCGCTGATGTGGACCCACACCCAGGCGCCGTCGGATGCCGACCCGACCGGCTGCGGCGCCCAGGGCTGGTACGGCGAGCAGACCCTGGACGTGGAGGCGGTCCACGCCGTCGCGCCCTCCGCCGCGATCCGCTACGTCGGCGCCACGTCCTGCCAGGACCCGGACATGATCGACGCCCTGCAGCGGGTGGTGGACGCCCACCTGGCCGACATCGTCAGCAACTCCTGGGGCGAGGCCGAGAGCGACAGCGACCCCGCCCTCGACCCGGTCTACGGGCAGATCTTCCGCAGCGGCGCCGCCCAGGGCATCGGCTTCTACTTCTCCAGCGGCGACGACGGCGACGACGAGGCCGCCACCGGCAAGAAGCAGACCGACATGCCCGCCTCGCTCGACTGGGCCACCGCGGTCGGCGGAACCTCGCTCGGCCTGGACCGCGACGCGGCGTACTCCTTCGAGACCGGCTGGGGCACCCACAAGGCCGCGCTCGCCGCGGACGGCCAGAGCTGGGTGAACTTCCCCGGACCGTTCACCAGCGGCGCCGGCGGCGGCACCAGCGCCCGCGTCCCGCAGCCCGCCTACCAGCGGAAGGTCGTCCCGACCTCGCTCTCCGGCGCCAACGGCGGCCGCAACCGGGTCGTCCCCGACATCGCGGCCGTGGCCGACCCCAACACCGGCTTCCTGGTCGGCCAGACCCAGACCTTCCCGGACGGCACCGTCAGGTACAGCGAGTACCGGATCGGCGGCACCAGCCTCGCCGCCCCGGTGATCGCCGGCCTCCAGGCGCTCGCCCAGCAGGCCGCCGGCTGCGCACTCGGCTTCGCCAACCCGGCGATCTACGACCGGTTCGGCAGCAGCTCCTACCACGACGTCACCGACCACCCCTTCGGACCCGACGTCGAACTCGCCGAGGTCCGGGTCGACTTCGTGAACGGCGTGAACGCCGCCGACGGCACCGCCACCTCGATCCGCTCGCTCGGCAAGGACTCCTCCCTGCACGCCGTACCCGGCTACGACGACGTCACCGGCGTCGGCACCCCGACCGCGGACTACCTCACCTCCTACGCGGACGACCACCGCGCGCGGCCGCAGCAGCACTGACCGCGGCCGCACCGCGGCGCCGGCCTTCCCACGCGGAAGGCCGGCGCCCTTGCCGGTGCCGCAACCGCGTCCCGGACGAGCTGCGACCCGGCGGTCGCCTCAGCCGCGGCGCAGCCGCGCCAGCAGCCCCGGCAGGTCCGCCACCGAGTCGAGGACGTGGTCCGGCTCGCCGCTGCCGTGCCGCGGCCCGCCGGCCGCCTTGCCGGTCCGCACCAGCACGCCCGTGATCTCGTACCGCTGCGCCGCGAGCACGTCCGACTCGATGTCGTCGCCGACCATCACCGCCTGTGCCGCGCCCACCCCCAGCCGCTTGAGGGCGCCCGCGAAGAACGCCTCGGCCGGCTTGCCGAGCACCTCGGCCCGGACGTCCGCCGCGTACTCCAGCGCCGCGACGAACGCGCCGCTGTCCAGGCGCAGCCCGGCGGCCGTCCGCCAGTAGGCGTTGCGGTGCATCGCGACCAGCCGGGCCCCGCCGCGCAGCGCGTTGAACGCGCGGTCCAGCGCCCGGTAGTCGAACTCCGGCCCGGCGCCGCCGACCAGTACCACCTCGGCCTCGGCCGGATCCTCCACCAGGTGCAGACCCGTCAGGTCCTCCCGGATGTCCCCGCTGTTCAGCAGCAGGCAGCGGCTGCCCGCGAGCCGGGCGGCCGCGGCGGCCGGCGCGGTGAGCACCGAGTCGACCCCGACCGGGAAGCCGGCCGCGGCCAGCGTCTCGGCGATCGAGGTCCGGGTGCGGGAGGTGGTGTTGGTGAGCAGGACGTACGGCACGCCGTCGTCGTGCAGCTCCCGCACCGCCGCCACCGCGCCGGGGAGCGGCAGCCAGTCAATGGTGAGGACGCCGTCGATGTCGAGCAGCGCCGCCTCGGCCCGTCCCATGCCCCGACCCTACGTTCGCCGCCGCTGGTCCGCGCCCCCGGCGCACCGGGCGGACGGGGGATGCGCATCGGATGGCGGGGTGGTGGGTTCAGGGCGCGGGAGTGACGGGTGGGGACGCGAGCAGGCGGGTGACGGCGCGGTGGGCGCGGTCGGCGGCGAGCGGGTCGTGCCAGAGCTGGATCGCCTGGTCGGCGGAGAGGGCGGTGCCGGCGAGTTCGAAGGCGAGTTGGTCGGGGTCGGTGGTGGGAGGCAGTTCCCCGGCGGCGAGGGCGGCGGCGATCTCGCCGGCGACGAAGGCGTTCCACCGGGCGAGCGCCTCGCGGATCCGGTCGCGGACCGGGCCGGGGCGGCCGTCGAACTCGGCCGCGACGGAGGTGAGGAAGCAGCCGCCGTGTCCGGCGGAGCCCATGTAGGCGATCCACTCGGCGAAGGCCCGGGCCAGCCGGCCGGCGCCGGGTGTCGCGCCGGCGAGCGGAGCGGTGACGCGGGCCCGGAAGCGGTCCACGGCCTCGTCCACGACGGCGAGTTGCAGGGACTCCTTGGTGCCGAACGGGCCGATCACCCCGGCTTTGCTCATCCCCAGGTCCTCGGCCAGCCGGCCGATGGTGACCGCCTCCAGGCCGTCCGCGACCGCGAGGGCGAAGGCGCGGTCGACGATCCGGGCGCGGGTGAGGGCGGTCTCGGCGACGGACTTGCGTGGGCTCATGGTCCGAGCTTAACCTGACGACCGTTCGCTAATAGCGATCGATCGTTCGCTAATGCTGCCCCTGCCTGCCGCCATGCCGCGGGCCGTCCATGCCACGGGAGTGCACCCATGCGGATCCACCACCTCAACTGCGGCTCGATGCGTGCCGTCGAGTCCGGCGGCGAGAGCCTGCCCGCCGTCTGCCACTGTCTGCTCGTCGAGACCGACCGTGACGGCCTGATCCTGGTCGACACCGGCCTCGGCACCGCGGACGTCGCCACCCCCGAACGCACCCTCGGTGCCGAGTTCCTGGCCCGCGCCCGGCCCGTCCTCGATCCCGCCGAGACGGCCCTGCGGCAGGTCGTCGGACTGGGGTTCGACGCCTCGGACGTCCGGCACATCGTGCTCACCCACCTCGACCTCGACCACGCCGGCGGGCTGCCCGACTTCCCCGGTGCGAAGGTCCACCTGCTGGAGGACGAGCACCGCACCGCACTCGGCGGAGCCGGCCGCCACCCCGAGGACCGGATCCGCTACCGCCCCGACCACTGGGCGCACCGGCCCGACTGGGCGCCCCACCCGGCGGGCCGCGGCGAGTCCTGGTACGGCTTCGACGCCGTCCGCCCGCTCGACGGCGTCGATGCGGAGGTGCTGCTGGTGCCGCTCGGCGGGCACACCGCCGGGCACGCCGCGGTGGCCGTTCGCGACGGTGGCCGCTGGCTGCTGCACTGCGGCGACGCCTACTACTTCCACGGCGAGGTCGACCCGGACGCGCCGCACGGCCACCCGGGCATGGACGTCCTCCAGGAGCTGACCGAGGTCGACCGGCCGCTGCGGCTGGCCAACCACGCCCGACTGCGCGAACTGGTGCGGCTGCACGGCGGCGAGGTGACCGTGTTCTCCGCCCACGACCCCTGGGAACTGGCCCGGCTGACCGGCTGAGAATCGCTTCGGCGAACGGTGCAACATTCCCCGGCCCCGGCCCGTGGTAACCGGGTGAGAGATCCGCCCGTCCGGAGGGAGACCCGAGATGCCAGCCGAGTGCCGCGCCCGCCTCGCGCCGAGTGAGGTGGCGCGGTGAGTCCGTGGCTGTGGCTGCTGGTGGTGCTGACCGCGCTGAGCGGGTCGGCCCTGACCTGGTGGGCCCTGGACGTCAAGTTCTGCCCGGGGCTGGAGGTCTGGCTCCGGCGGCGCCAGCGCCTGCGCGCCGAGCGCCGGGCCCACCCGCGGCGCTCCCGGCCCTCGCCCCGGGCGCGGGCCGCCCAGGCCGCCGCCGACCTGAAGGTCTGCGAGCGGATCTGGCGGCTTCCCGTCCGCGAGGCCGACCGGGGCTGAGCCAGGGCTGATCCGGGCCGAGCCGGGCCGAGCCGCGCCGGGTCGGGCTGCTGGGCTGATGCGCCGGCGGTGGTCTTCGTGTGCGGGGCGTCCGCGAAGACCACCGTCAGGTGCCGGAACTCTCCGAGGCGCGGAACTCGACGGGGGCCATCCCGGTTGCCGCGCGGAACCGCCGCGAGAAGTACAAGGGGTCGGTGAATCCGACGCGGTGGGCCACCTGGCCGACGGGCAGATCGGTGGCGCCGAGCAGTTGCCGCGCCAGTTCCATGCGCCGCCGCTCCACGTGCGCCATGAGCCCCGTGCCGAGCTGGGAGGCGGCAAGGTGACTCAGGCGGGAGGGCGACAGTCCGGCGATCCGGGCCAACGAGGTGACGGTGTGCGGGCGGCCGAGGTGGTCACCCACGTACTCGAGGACGGCCAGGAGCCGGGGGTCGAGCACCGGTTCGCGCGGATTGCGGGTGTCGCACCACAGAAGGGCCTCCTCGACGGCGTTCATCGCCAGGAGAGCGTCGTGCCGCAGCCCGGACCGAACAGCGGAGACGCCCCGGTCCAGGGCCTCGACGACACGCCTGCAGGTGGCGCGGTCCAACGCGATGCTCCGTACGCCGGGCGCGGCCGCGGGCCAGTCGATCAAGGGGATCCACTCCGGGCGCGGATCCAGGTGCGCCCAGCGGAACGACCAGTGGCCCGCCGCGCGGTCCGTGCCGTAGTCGTGCGGGGTGCCGGGCCCGACGAGGACGACCCGGTACGGTACCGCGAGCACGTCGATGCCGTCGGAACACCGCAGCCGGCCGCGCCCGGCCACCGTCACGAACAGCACCCAGTCGCGCGTCCCGTCCGGCCGCACGGTGCGGTAGTCGAGACCTTCCTCGAACCGACCGCAGACCGCACGCCTGGTCGGCGAGGTGATGCCGGCTGCTCGGGGAGATGCCACCACAGCAGGATCCTCCATGGGGACGGCGAGTCGATCTATACCCCGAAGCGGGGCCCGCGCCGACGATTGGACCATGAACCACACCATTCCTTCCTCCCCCATGACCGACCTCGCCGTTCTGCGGGACCGCTACGACCGCGACGGCGTGGTCCATGTCGAACAGGTGCTCTCCCGGGCCGAGACCGACGAGATCCGCGCCGTGTTCATGGCCCAGGTCGAGGCCGACCGCTTCGTGGGCGCCGTCGAGGAAGTCACGGACGACGACGTCCTCGCCCGGTACCCCCGCTTCCTGAACCCGCACCGGCGCCCCGAACTCGAGGTCGGCCGCCGAGCCCGCGCACTGATGACCGACGCCAGACTGCTCGACCTGGTCACCGCGCTGATCGGACCGGCGTACGGAGCCCAGTCGATGTTCTACTTCAAGCCCCCCGCCGCCCGTGGCCAGGCCCTGCACCAGGACGGCTACTTCCTGCGCTCGCACCCCGAGACCTGCATCGCGGCCTGGATCGCCGTCGACGAGTGCGACGCCGCCAACGGAGCCCTCCAGGTCGTACCGGGCAGCCAGGCCATGGAGGTCGTCTGCCCGCAGGACGCGAACCCCGCGGAGTCGTTCACCGACAAGGTGGTCCACGTCCCGACCGGCCTGACCGTTCAGCAGACCCGGATGCGGGCGGGTGACGTGCTGCTCTTCCATGGCAGCACCGTCCACGGGTCGCTCCCCAACACCACCGCCGACCGCTTCCGGCGTTCGCTGATCTTCCACTACGTGCCGCAGACCAGCACCGAGATCGCCGGCTACTACCTGCCGCTGGTCAGCCCGGACGGCAGCGAGGTCACCATCGCGCAGGCCGGCGGTGGCGGGCCGTGCGGGGACCAGTGGGCGGGAGCCGCGCACTAGGTGACCGATGCCACGGACACTGGCGCGGGCCTGCTCGACGGCAAGGAGCTCGTGCGGATCGAACGTCCGCCGGCCGATGGGTACGCGGACGGCGGACACTGCGTGCCGACCGAGGTCAGGCGACCCAGCCGCCGGTCATGGCCTGGACGGCGGAGCCGTCCAGGTCGGCCAGCTTGGTACCGACGAACTGACGGGCCTGGTCGGAGGTCTGGATCCGGAACGCGGGCCGCTCGGCGGTGAGCGCCGCCACGATCGGGGCCGCGGCCTCGGCCGAGGTCTGGGCGGCGGAGAAGGCGGCGAGCGTGCGCTCCACGTAGGACTTCAGCGCGGGGGCGTACGGTCCGGCCGCCGCCAGCAGGGCGGGCACGTCGATGCCCTGGCTGGTGATGAACTCGCTGGCCACCGCGCCCGGTTCGACCACCGTGACGTGCACGCCGGTGGTCGCCGCGACCGGGGCCAGCGACTCCATGAACCCCTCGACGGCGAACTTGGCGGCGCAGTACGCCTCGTTGAACGGCTGGCCGACCACGCCGCCGACGCTGGTGACGGTGACCAGCCGGCCGCCGGAGGCCCGCAGGTGGGGCATGGCGGCGCGGGTCACCTCGACCACGCCGAAGTAGTTCACCTCCATGGCCCGGCGGAACGGGTCGGTGCCCAGCTGCTCGACCGTGCCGACCAGGCCGGCGCCGGCGTTGTTGACCACGGCGTCCAGTCGGCCGTGCTCGGCCAGCACCTCGGCGATGCAGGCGTCGACGGAGGCGGGCTCGGTGACGTCCAGGTGCTTCAGCTGGATGCGCGCGGCGACGCCGGCCTGCTCGGCCGCCGCCAGCAGCGGGCCGGCCTTGGCGGTGTCCCGCATCGTGGCGACGACGTGCAGCCCCGCCTCGGCGGCGGCGACCGCGGCGGCCAGGCCGATGCCGGAGGAGGTGCCGGTGATCAGGACGATGCGCTCGGTGCTCATGGTGGTTTCTCCCGTGGGTTTGCGTGTGTGCACACACACCGTACGACTGTGTGCGCGCACACGCAAACAGGTACGGTGGTGGCCATGACGCGCTCCGACCTCACCCTGGGGGAACTCTCCGCCCGCGACCACGCCTTCTACGGTCTCGTCTGGGCCGGCGCCACGCTCACCGCGCACGTCGACCGCGCGCTGACCCGCGCCCACGCGCTGCCGCTGTCCTGGTTCGAGGTCATGCTCTGGCTCAACGGTTCGGACGAGCCGGTCGCCGCGTCCGAACTGGGGGAGCGGACCCTGCTCAGCCGCAGCCAGGTCTCCCGGGTCGCCGACTCCCTCCAGGAGCGCGGGCTGCTGGAGCGCGTCCCCTCACCCACCGACGCCCGCTCGATCAGGATCACCCTCACCGACGCCGGCCGCCGCGCCTTCGCCGAGGCCGACGCCACCCGCCGGGCCGCCCTCGCCGAGGTCTTCGACGACCGCCTCGACGACCACGACATCGAGGCCCTGGAGACCGTCTG
Organism: Kitasatospora cinereorecta; assembly: GCF_024172095.1. GTDB lineage: Bacteria > Actinomycetota > Actinomycetes > Streptomycetales > Streptomycetaceae > Kitasatospora > Kitasatospora cinereorecta. The sequence continues at coordinate 331,020 of NZ_JAMZDX010000007.1, forward strand.
GGCCAAGCTCAAGCAGAAGCCCCTGCCCTGAGCCCCTGCCGCCGGCCGCAGGGGCCGGGTCAGCCCTCGCGGTGGGAGTGGAAGCCGCGGCCGGTCTTGCGGCCGAGCAGCCCGGCCTCGACCATCCGGGACAGCAGCGGCGGCGGCGCGTACAGCGGTTCCTTGTACTCCTCGTACATCGAGCGGGCGATCGCCTCGACGGTGTCCAGGCCGATCAGGTCGGCGAGCCGCAGCGGGCCCATCGGGTGGGCGCAGCCGTGGACCCTGCCGGCATCGATGTCCTCCGGCTCCGCGTGCCCGGCCTCGGCCATCCGGATCGCGGACAGCAGATAGGGGACGAGCAGCGCGTTGACGACGAAGCCGGCGCGGTCGGGGGAGCGGATCACGTGCTTGCCGAGGACGCCGGTCGCGAAGGCTTCGACGCGCCGCGACACCTCGGGGCGGGTGTGCAGCGACTCCACGAGTTCGACCAGCGGCATGACCGGCGCCGGGTTGAAGAAGTGCAGGCCGAGCACGTGCGTGGCGCGGGTGGTGGTGATGCCGAGCCTGGTGACCGGGATGGCGGAGGTGTTGGTGGCGAGGACGGCCTCGTCGTCGCCGAGGACCTTGTCGAGGCCGCTGAGCACCTCGGTCTTGACGCCCTCGTCCTCGACGACCGCCTCGACCACCAACTGGCGGTCGGCGAGGGCCTCGAGGTCGTCGGCGAACAGCAGGTGCGCCCAGGCGTCGGTGCGCTGCCGCTCGTCGATGCGGCCGCGCTCGGCGGAGCGGTGCAGGGAGCGGTCGATGCGGGCGCGGCCGGCGCGCAGGGCGGTGGCGTCGCGTTCGCACACGACGGTGTCGAGCCCGGCGCGGGCGAAGACCTCGGCGATGCCGGAGCCCATCTGTCCGGCGCCGACGACGGCGACGCGGCGGATGTCGTTCACAGGTGCCTCCAGGGCGGACGGATCAGGCCGCGGTACGGACCTTGACCAGGTGGCGGGCGTACGCCTCGGTGGTGAGGAAGGACGGCAGGTCGGGGCCGAGCGCGGTCTCCTCCAGCACCCGCACCGCGTCGTCCACCAGCTGCGGGTCGGCGCCCTCGGCGAGCAGGACGGCCCGCTCCCGGTCGATCAGCCTGCGCACCAGGTCCGGGGTGACCAGGGCTCCGCCGGTGAGCCGGGTGCAGTGGTGCTGCCACTGCCAGAGCTGGCAGCGGGCGATCTCGGCGGTGGCGACGTCCTCCATCAGGCCGAGGACGGCGACCGCGCCGGTGCCGCCGAGCCAGGCGGTGAGGTAGCGCAGGGCGACGGCGACGTTGGAGCGCAGGCCCTGCTCGGTGGGCAGGCCGACGGTGAGGCGGTGGACGGCGAGCAGGTCGGCGGCGGTGACCTCGACGTCCGCGCGGCTTCGGTCGAGCTGGTTCGGGCGGTCGCCGAGGACGGCGTCGAAGGCGGTACGGCAGGTGTCGACCAGACCGGGGTGGGCGACCCAGGACCCGTCGAAGCCGTCGCCGGCCTCCCGCTCCTTGTCGAGCCGGACCCGGGTGAGGGCGACCTCGTTGGCCTCCGGGTCGCGCTGCGGGATCGCCGCGGCCATGCCGCCGATGGCGTGGGCGCCGCGCCGGTGGCAGGTGCGCACCAGCAGGTCGGTGTAGGCGCGCATGAACGGTTGGGTCATGGTGAGGAAGGCCCGGTCGGGCAGGACGAAGCGGGGGCCGTGCGCGACGAAGTTCTTGATCAGGCTGAACAGGTAGTCCCAGTGGCCCGCGTTGAGTCCGGCGGCGTGCTCGCGCAGCTCGTAGAGGATCTCCTCCATCTCGAACGCCGCCGTGATGGTCTCGATCAGGACGGTGGCCCGGACCGTGCCGTGCTCGATGCCCAACTCGGCCTGGGCGTAGGTGAAGACGTCGTTCCAAAGGCGGGCTTCGAGGTGGTTCTCCAGCTTGGGCAGGTAGAAGTACGGGCCGCTGCCGCGGTCGATCTGCCGCCGCCCGCAGTGGAACAGGTACAGGCCGAAGTCGACCAGCGCGCCGATCGCCGGGCGGCCGTCGACCAGCAGGTGGGCCTCGTCCAGGTGCCAGCCGCGCGGGCGGACCACGATGGTGGCCGGGGTGTCGCCGATGCGGTAGCGGCGGCCGTCCGGGGTGGTGTCGTCGATCCGGCGCTCGACGGCGTCGAGCAGGTTGAGCTGACCGGAGACCAGGTTGTGCCAGGTGGGGGCGGTGGCGTCCTCGAAGTCCGCCAGCCACACCTTGGCACCGGAGTTGAGCGCGTTGACGGTCATCCGGCGCTCCGGCGGGCCGGTGATCTCCACCCGGCGGTCCGCCAGGCCCGGACCGGCGCCGGCGACGCGCCAGTCGGGGTCCTCGCGGACGGCCCGGGTGCGCGGGAGGAAGTCCAGGGTGCCGCCGTCGGCGAGGGCCGCGGCATGGCGCCGCCGGGCGGCGAGCAGCTCGGCGCGGCGGCCGGCGAAGGCCCCGTGCAGGCGGGCGACGAAGTCGAGCGCCCCGGGGGTGAGGATCTCCTCGAAGCGGTCCTCGCTCTCGCCGAGGATCTCGACGGGCATCTCGGTGCGGCTGGTCGGGCTCATCCGGGTCTCCAGGAAGGTGGGGCCCGGGGCCTCGTCCCTCAACGAGGCCCCGGGCGGGGCGGTGCGGCCGTGGAGCCCCCCGTCGGGGCGGCCGCGGGGCGGGTCAGTGGAACTGCTCGGCCTCGGTGGAACCGGTGAGCGCCAGGGTCTCGGCGGTCGGGTTGAGCGCGGTGGAGACCTGGTCGAAGTACCCGGTGCCGACCTCGCGCTGGTGCCGGACGGCGGTGTAGCCGTCCGCGACGGCGGCGAACTCGGCCTCCTGGAGGTCGACGTAGGCGGTCATACCGTGCTCGGCGTAGCCGCGGGCCAGCTGGAACATCGAGTGGTTGAGCGCGTGGAAGCCGGCCAGCGTGATGAACTGGAAGCGGTAGCCCATCGCGCCCAGCTCGCGCTGGAACTTGGCGATCTCGTCGTCGTCCAGCGCGGCCTTCCAGTTGAACGACGGCGAGCAGTTGTACGCGAGCATCTGGTCCGGGTACTCGGCCTTCACCGCCTCGGCGAACTCCCGGGCCTGGGCCAGGTCCGGGGTGCCGGTCTCCACCCACAGCAGGTCCGCATACGGGGCGAAGGCCAGGCCGCGGGAGATCACCGGGGCCATGCCGGGCTCGACCCGGAAGAACCCCTCGGCGGTGCGCTCGCCGGTGCAGAACCGGGCGTCGCGCTCGTCCACGTCGGTGGTGAGCAGGTTGGCGGCCAGCGCGTCGGTACGGGCCACGATCAGCGTCGGCACGTCCGCGATGTCGGCGGCGAGGCGCGCCGCGTTCAGGGTGCGGATGTGCTGCGCGGTGGGCACCAGGACCTTGCCGCCGAGGTGGCCGCACTTCTTCTCGGAGGCGAGCTGGTCCTCGTAGTGGATGCCGGCCGCACCGGCCGCGATCATGCCCTTGGTGAGCTCGAAGGCGTTCAGCGGGCCGCCGAAGCCGGCCTCCGCGTCGGCGACGATCGGCACCAGCCAGTCCGGGCCGTCGTTGCCCTCGGCGGCGTCGATCCCGTCGGCGCGCAGCAGCGCGTTGTTGATCCTCCGGACCACCTGGGGAACGGAGTTGGCCGGGTAGAGGCCCTGGTCGGGGTAGGTCTGGCCGGCCTGGTTGGCGTCCGCGGCGACCTGCCAGCCCGACAGGTAGATGGCCTGCAGTCCGGCCTTGACCATCTGGACGGCCTGACCGCCGGTCAGCGCGCCGAGCGCGTGGAGGTAGTCCTGCTCGTGCAACTGCCGCCACAGCCGCTCGGCGCCCCGCCGGGCCAGCGTGTGCTCCTCGCGGACGGTGCCGGACAGCCGCACGACGTCGGCCGCGGTGTAGCTGCGCTCGACGCCGGCCCAACGGGGGTCCTGCGCCCACCGCGCGGCGAGCTCCGCCGCCTGCCGCTCCTGCTGCTGCCGAACCGACGTCGTCATGGTCTGCTCCCGAGGATGCTCGTTGCGAAGGATGTGACACCCCTCACCGGGCGAGGGGTGGGCGGGCGGCCGGGCGGTGCCGGGCGGCGGTGCGAGGCCGCGGGACGTGGTCGCCCGGACAGCCCGTCCAGGCGTGACCGACCTGGTCGTTCGGTGCTGTCGGGTGCGCCTCCCGGCCGCAGCACCGACTCTGGCACCCCGCGGCGCGACCGTCATCCATGGACCGTTGCCACGTTCTGCGAAGCCGGAGCGGCGAATCAGCGAAGCTTGCGAATGATCAACAGGTCTAATTCCGGCTAGGCTGCCGCATCATGTTCGCCGGTTCGACGAGCGGGGAGAGCGCATGAGCAAGGCGTTTGCCGGGGCGCGGCTGCGCCGGTTGCGGGAAGAGCGAGGGCTGAGCCAGGCTGCCATGGCCCGGCTGGTCGAACTCTCGCCCAGCTACCTCAACCAGCTGGAGCACGACGCCCGTCCGCTCACCGTCCCGGTCCTGCTGCGGCTGACCGAGGCGTTCGGCGTCGACGCCGGCTGGTTCGCCCCGCCGGACAGCGCCCGGCTCACCGCCGAACTCCGGGAGTCGCTCGCGGAGGAGATCGCCGGCGGCCGGATCACCCCCGGCGACCTCGACGAGGTAGCGGCCCGACTGCCCGCCGTGGCACGTCTGCTGACGGAGGTGAGCCGCGAGCGGCGTGCCGTCGCCGAGCAGCTCGCCGTGCTCGCGGGCGAGCGCGGGCCCGCGGCGGAGACCCTCACTCCGCACGAGCAGGTCCGCGAGTTCTTCTACCGCCGCAAGAACTACGTCCACGCGCTCGACACCGCCGCCGAGGAGTTGGCCGGAGCGATCCGGCTGCGGCGCGGTGAGGTGCGCGCCGTGCTGGCCGGACGACTGGCCGACGGGCACCGGGTCCGGGTGGCCGCCGGGGGTGAGCAGCTCCACCGCTACGACCCGCACACCCGGGTGCTCAGCCTGTCGGACCGGCTGCGGCCCGGCCAGCAGGCGTTCCGGATGGCCACTCAGCTCGCCTACCTGGAGTACGACCCGCTGCTCTCCGAACTCGCCGTCCAGGACAGCCCGGAGGGCTCCACCGCCTGGTCGCTCACCCGGATCGGCCTGGCCAACTACTTCGCCGCCGCCCTGGTCCTGCCGTACGCCGCCTTCCACGCCGAGGCGGAGCGGTCCCGGTACGACATCGAGCACCTCGCCGACCACTTCGGCGTCGGCTACGAGACGGTCTGCCACCGGCTCAGCACCCTGCAGCGGGCGCGGCTGCGCGGGGTACCGTTCTCCTTCGTCCGGGTCGACCGGGCGGGCAACGTCTCCAAGCGGCAGTCCGCCACCGACTTCCACTTCTCCCGCACCGGCGGCACCTGCCCGCTCTGGAACGTGTACGAGGCCTTCGCCTCACCCGGCCGGGTCCACGTCCAGGTGGCCGCGATGCCCGACGGCCGCCGCCACCTGTGGACCGCCCGTACCGTCACCCGCTCACCCGGCGGCTGGGGCCGCCCGGGCAAGACCTTCGCCATCGGGCTCGGCTGCGAACTGCGGCACGCCGCCCGGCTGGTGTACTCCGACGGCCTCGACCTGCGCAACGCGGCGGCCGCCACCCCGATCGGCCTCGGCTGCAAGGTGTGCGAGCGGCCCGCCTGCCCCCAGCGGGCCGCCCCCGCCATCGGCCGGCCCCTCGCTGTCGACGAGCACAGCAGCACCTTCGTGCCGTACCCGGTGCGCGTCGGGCAGTGAAGGCGCCCGGCCGGATCAGGAGCCGTGGTCCTCGGAGCGCATCGCCGCCTCGGCGCGCCGCTGCAACTTGTCCTCCGGGACGTCCTCCACGTGGGAGGCGATGCTCCAGCGGTGGCCGAACGGGTCCTCGAACTGGCCGGTGCGGTCGCCGTAGAACTCGTCCCGGACGTCCCGGAGCGAGGTCGCCCCGGCGGCCAGCGCCCGGGCGAACACGGCGTCCACGTCCTCGACGTAGACGTGCAGGGTCAGCGGCGTGCCGCCGATCGACTTCGGCCCGCGGAAGCCCATGTCCGGGAACTCGTCCGCGAGCATCAGGACCGCGTTGCCCAACTGCAGCTCCGCGTGGCCGATCCGACCGTCCGGCCCCGGGATCCGCACCCGCTCGGTGGTGCCGAGGACGGCCGCGTAGAAGTCGATCGCGGCCGCGGCGCCGTCGACGCACAGGTACGGGGTGACGCGCGGATAGTTGTCGGGCACGGGCTTGACGCTCACGGGCTGCCGCCTCTCCGGTCGGTGGCGGTCCGCCAGGTGCGGGCGACTCCGTGGGCTCGGGCGGGCCCGGGGCCCCGGGACCGGCGGACCGGGGTACCGCCTCAGCGTGGCACGCCCCCGCCGGCGACCGGGCCGGCCACACGCCGCGCGGCGCGGATCCCACCCGTCCGGCTGCGCCCCGCCGCCGGGTCCCGGTCCGGGAGGTGGGTGACCAGCAGCGCCGCGCCGCAGGCGGCCGCGCCCGTGCCGGCCACTCCGAACCAGCCGGCCGCCTGCCAGGCCAGCGTGCCGGCGAAGGAACCGGCGGCGATGCCGAGGAAGCGCAGCGTGAAGTAGCAGGCGTTGAGCCGGCTCCGCATCGCGGGCCGCAGCGCGAACAGGGCCTGCTGGCAGCCGACCTGGTTGCTCCACGTCCCGACGTCCAGCAGCACCGTGCCGGCGATCAGCCAGCCGAGGCCCGTCCCGCCCGGGAGCAGCACCGCCCAGCCGGCCGCGACCGCCCCGATCATGACGGTCTGCCCGGCCCGTCCACCCAGCCGGTCGGTCAGCCGTCCGGCGAGCGGCGAGACCACGGCGCCGGCCGCGGCCACCAGACCGAACAGGCCCACCGTGGCGGAGCCGAAGCGGTAGTGCTGCACCAGGAGGAAGGTCAGCGGCGTCCAGAACGCGCCGAAGGACACCCCCACCAGCGCACCCGCCACCACGATCCGGCGGACCCGCGGATCGGCGGCGAAGATCTTCGGCACGGACGCCAGCGCCGTCCGGTAGCGGAGCGGCGCCGCCGGGGGAGCCGCCGGCAGGTGCCGCCGCAGCGCCGACGCCAGCAGCACCGTCGCCGCACACGAGCACCAGAACACCGCCCGCCAGCCCGCCACCGACGCCAGCGCGCCCGCGTACGTCCGGGAGGCGAGCACCCCGACCAGCAGCCCGGCCTGCACCGTGCCCACCGTCCGGCCGATCCGCTCCCCGCCCGCCAGCGCGACCGCCAGCGGCGCCACCAGTTGCGGAACGGGCGAGACCACCCCGAGCAGCAGACCGGCCACCAGCAGCCAGAACGCCGTCGGGGCGAGCGCGCACGCGGCGAGCGCCACGGCCGACGCCGCGGTGAGAACGGTGATCAGCCGCCGCCGGTCGACCGCGTCACCGGCCGGGACCAGCAGGGCCACACCGGCCGCGAACCCCACCTGGGTCGCGGTGGGCAGCGCGCCGAGCGTCCCCACCGGGACTCTCAGCGACGCCGCGGCCTCCGCGAGCAGCGGCTGGCTCAGGTAGACGTTGGCGGCGGTCACCGCACTGGTCACGGCCAGCAGCGCGGTCAGCCGGGCACCGCCGCGGCCCGGTCGCATCAGGGATTCGCTCACGTGAGGAGACGTTAGGGACCGAGCGATGTGGCATGCTGTCGCCGATGCGCCGTCCACTGTCGAAAGTGTGCCAATGCACGGCAAGAGCGAAGACCGCGACGACTACCAGCTCGTCCCCAGACCGGTCGCCGCCATGGCCCGCGACCTCCCCGACGGCCACCACATCCCGCCGCACCACCACCGCCGCGCCCAGCTGATCTACGGCACCAGCGGCGCCGTCACCGTCGCCACCGACCAGGGCACCTGGGTGGTGCCCGCCACCCGTGCCGTCTGGGTCCCCGCCGGCACGACCCACGCCATGACCTGCGCCGGAGCCGTCCGCATGCGCACCCTCTACATCGAACCGGCGGCCGCCCCGCCCCTGCCCACCGGCCCGCTGGTCGTCTCCGTCCCGCCCCTGCTGCGCGAACTCATCGAGGAAGCCACCCGGCTCCCGATCAGCTACGAACTCGACGGCCGCGACGGCCGGTTGATGGACCTGCTGCTCCTCGAACTCGAACCCCACCCGGTCGCCGCCCTGCACCTACCCGCCCCGACCGATTCGGCGCTGCTCGCCCTCTGCACCGCCATTCGCACCGACCCCGGCGCCCGCTGGACCGCCGACTCCGCGGCCGCCCACGCCCACCTCAGCGTCCGCAGCCTGCACCGCCGGTTCGCCGCCGCGACCGGCGTCCCCCTCGCCCACTGGGTACGCCAGGCCCGGCTGATCACCGCCATGGCACTCCTCGCCCGCGACACCCCCGTCACCACCGTCGCCGCCCACCTCGGCTACGCCACCCCGAGCGCCTTCACCGCCATGTTCCGCCGCGCCCTCGGCCACGCGCCCAGCACCTACTACCGCACCGACGCAGCCGACCGACCCGCTTGAGGAGGTCGGGCCGGCCGGCTGTCGCGTACGCCGCTGCGCGGTCGGCGTCCGGTGACGATTCAACCCGCGACCCCTCGTACCGACCACTGGCGCCGCACGCCAGGCGGAGAACCGGTATTCGGACGATCACCCAGGCGATCCGCGCCTATGCTGCCGGAATGATCAAGCCGGTGGAACTCGTCATCTTCGACTGCGACGGCGTACTCGTCGACAGCGAACGCATCGCCGCCCGCGTCCAGGTCGCCCTCGGCGCCGAACTCGGCTGGCCGCTCACCGAGGCCGACGTCGTCGAGCGGTTCATCGGCCGTTCCCACGCCGCCATCCGCGAACAGGTCGCCGAACGCCTCGGCGACCGGACCGCCACCGTCTGGGCGGAGCGCTTCGAACAACTCCACCGCGAAGCCGTCGACACCGACCTCGCCCCCGTCGACGGGCTCCCCGAGGCACTCGACGCGATCACCCTCCCCACCTGCGTCGCCTCCAGCGGCACCCACCGGAAGATGCGCCACACCCTCGGCCGCACCGGCCTCTACGACCGCTTCGCCGGCCGGATCTTCAGCGCCGCCGAGGTCACCCACGGCAAACCCGCCCCCGACCTCTTCCTCCACGCCGCCCGCCGGATGGGCGTCGACCCCGCCGCCTGCGTGGTCGTCGAGGACAGCCGCCCCGGCGTCCTCGCCGCCCGCGCCGCCGGCATGCGAGCCCTCGGCTACGCCGGCGGCCTCACCCCACCGGACCGCCTCCACGGCCCGGGCACCACCGTCTTCCACGACATGCGAGAACTCCCCGCCCTCCTCGCCGGCCACTCGACGAGCGGTTCCGACGTGACGAGTGGTCATGGGCGATCAGTGAGCGGGTGACCGGCGCGCCGGGCAGGTGGTTCCTGGCCGCGCCGTCGGGTCAGTGACCTTGCGCCTCGGCCAGGAGCACGTCCACCAGCCGCTCGGCAGCGTCCGGGCGGCCCTGCGCCCGCGCCTGCTGGGCCATGTGCTCGCGGCGGCCGGGGTCCGCGAGCAGCGGGGCGACGGCCTGCTGCAGGCGTTGACTGGTCACCTCGCCCAGCAGTGCGGCCGCGGCACCCGCCTCGTGGAGGTGCTGGGCGTTGTGGGCCTGCTCGTTGCCCGCCGAGGAGGCGAGCGGGACGAGGACGGACGCCTTGCCCAGTGCGGTCAGCTCGGCGATCGTGCCGGCCCCGCTGCGGGAGACCACCACGTCGGCCAGGGCCAGCAGGTCGGGAAGCTCGCCGCCGACGAACCCGGTGAGCAGGTAGCGGCCCGCGAGGTCCGCGGGCAGCTCGGCGGCGCGCCGGCGGAGCTCGGGCTCGTTCGCGGGTCCGCACTGGTGGACGACGTTCGCCCGGTCGAGCAGCCACGGGAGGATCTCGCTGATCAGGCCGTTGATCTGGGCGGAGCCCTGCGCGCCACCGGTGATGTACACGGTGGGGCGGGAGCGGTCGAAGCCCCACAGCCCGAGCGCCTGCACCGCCTTGTCCGCGTGGCCGGTCAGCACCTCGGGTCGCACCGGGTTTCCCGTCACCACCGCCCGGTCGCGGGCGGCCTCCGGCAGATACTGCAGGGTCGATTCCGACGACACCGCGAACCTGCCGGCGGCCCGGGCAAGCCCGCGGTTCGCCAGCCCCAGACGCACCGTCTGCTCATGTACCACCAGCGGCCGGCGGCACATCTTCGCCGCCAGCCCCACCGGCACGGCGACGTACCCGCCCGTGGCCAGCACCACATCGGGTCGGAACTCCGCGACGATCGACCTGGCCTGCGCCACCCCCAGCGGCACCCGCGCCATGTCCTTGAGGTTTGCAGGCGACGCGAGCTTCAACGGGTTGCTGCTGCGCCGGATCTTGCCGGTGGCCACCGTCGCGAACGGGATCTGCTCGGCCGCGGTGATCCGAGCCTCCAGGCCGGTTGCCGTCCCCACCCACAGCACGTCCAGGGCCCGCCCGGCGGCCATGAGCCGCGACTGCAGGGTTCGTACGGCGGTGAGCGCCGGGTAGGTGTGGCCGCCGGTACCGCCACCGGTGACGATCAGGCGAAACGGCGGGATCTGAGGCTTGGTCATGGATCCATCATCCCAGTGTCGCCGGCACGACCCCACCTCCGCACGTGAGCGGGCGGCTGGTTGCGCAGCCCGTGGGGCAGGCTGGGAAGGTGGGTGGTCGAGACGCTGTCGGGTCGGGTCGGGGAGGTTCGTGTCGTGGAGGGAAGGCCGTCGGTGGGGCAGGCGCCGCCGTTCGATCGGGAGTTGGGGGTGGCGCTGGAGGCGTTGGGGGAGGTCGAGCCGCTGACGCCGGAGCGGTTGGGCGAGTGGCAGGAGCGGGACGCCGCGCTCCGGCCGTGGCCGAGTGTGGAGGAGATCCGGGCGGACGGGCGGTTCGCGGTGGAGGAGGTACGGGTGCCGGCCGACCCGGACGGGCGGGAGGTGGTGCTGGTCAGCGCCCGGCCGGCCGGGGTCGACGGTCCGCTGCCGCTGCTGTACTACGTGCACGGTGGTGGGATGGTGGCCGGCAACGCGCGGTCGGTGCTGCCGCGGCTGCTGGAGGAGTGTGCGCTGCCGTTGCGTCTGGCGGTGGTGTCGGTGGAGTACCGGCTGGCGCCGGCGACGCGTTACCCGGGTGCCCTGGAGGACTGCTGGGCCGGGCTGCTCTGGGCGGCCGAGCACGCGGATCGGCTGAACATCGACGCCGACCGGCTGGTGCTCGGCGGCAAGAGCGCCGGCGGTGGACTGGCCGCGGCGCTCGCCCTGCTGACCCGGGACCGCCACGGACCGGTGCCGATCGGGCAGTTGCTGCTGAGCCCGATGCTGGACGACCGCGACGCCACCTTCTCCGGTCGGCAGATGGCCGGCCGCGACCTCTGGGACCGGACCTCGAACGCCACCGCGTGGCAGGCGGTGCTGGGCGAGCGCTACGGCGCCGCCGACGTGCCGGCGTACGCGGCGCCGGCGCGGGCCGAGGACCTGTCGGGGCTGGCTCCGGCGTACGTCGAGGTCGGTTCGGCGGAGACGTTCCGGGACGAGGCGGTGGCGTACGCGAACGGGATCTGGCAGGCCGGCGGCGACGCCGAACTGCACGTGTGGCCCGGCGCGTTCCACGGCTTCGACACCCTCGCGCCACGGGCGGCCCTCAGTCGGGACGCCCGCGACGCGCGGTCGCGCTGGCTCCGGCGGATCCTCGCGCGGTGAGGTCCGCGGAGGTCACCGTCCGAGGCCGTTCGTGTCCGGCTCAGCGGGCCACCGGGGCCTCCAGCGCGGGGAGGGCGGCGAGGGCGGCGACACCGGCCCGGTTGTGGCGCAGGGCCCAGTCCTCGAGGGCACTGCGGCAGGCGTGGTCGAGGTGGCGGACGGCGCCGAGGTCGACCTCGACCGTCCGGTCGCCGGGCAGCGCCTCCAGGGTGTCGAGGATCCGGGGCAGCCGGAGGAAGGTCGCGTTGCCGGACACCGTGACGCGGATCGGTCCGGTCGGTGTCTCGCTGACCTCCAGGTGGATGGCGGAGGTCTCCCACGCGGACTTCAGGACGGCGAGCCCGAGCCCGATCAGCACGCCCTCGAACAGATTGACGGCCACGATCGCGACAGCGGTCGCCACCAGGACCACGACCTCGCCGCGGTGCGAGCGCCACAGCGGCCGGAGTGACTTCAGCGGCAGCAGTTTGAACCCGGCGTGCACCAGGACGGCGGCCAGCGCGGCGAGCGGGATGACGCCGAGCGCGGCCGGGAGGAGGGCCGCGAAGAGCAGCAGCCACAGGCCGTGCATCACCCGGGCGGCCCTGGTCCTGGCGCCGGCCTGGACGTTCGCCGCGCTGCGGACGATCACCGCGGTCATCGGCAGGGCGCCGAGCAGGCCGCAGACGGTGTTCCCGATGCCCTGGGCGAGGAGTTCGCGGTCGTAGTGGGTGCGCGGGCCGTCGTGCAGCCGATCCACCGCGGCGGCGCTGAACAGGCTCTCGGCGGAGGCGATCAGGGCGAAGGCGAGCACGGTGGCGATCGCGCCGAGGTCGGTCAGCAGGGCCGCCCCGGAGACCTCCGGCGGGTCGACCACGCCGAGCAGCCCCCGTACCTCGACCCGCGCGACGGGCAGGTCGAGGACGGCGACGGCGGCGGTCGCCAGCCCGACCGCGGCGAGCGGAGCGGGCAGCACCCGCGCCCGCGCGGGCAGCTTCGGCCACAGCACCAGCACCGCGACGGTGCCCACGCCGAGCGCGAGCGACAGCCGGCCGGTGGTCGATTCCGTGGTGGCGGCGAGCAGCCCGGGCAGGCCCGCGAGGTTGGCCGGGCCGCTGCCCCGGGACTTCGCCCCGGCCAGCGCGTACAGCTGCCCGGCGACCAGCACCAGCCCGATGCCGGCCAGCATGCCCTGCACCACGGAGAGCGAGATGGCGCGGAACAGGCGGCCGAGTCTCAGCGCGCCCATGAGCAGTTGGAGCAGCCCGGCGGCCAGCACGATGACGCCGAGCGAGCCGAGCCCGAATTCGGCGACGGCCTCGTAGACCAGCACGGTCAGTCCGGCGGCGGGCCCGGACACCTGGAGGCTGCTGCCGGGCAGCAGTCCGGTGAGCAGGCCGCCGACGATGCCGGTCACCAGGCCGAGTTCGGCGGGTACGCCGGAGGCGACGGCGACGCCGACGCACAGCGGAAGGGCGACCAGAAAGACGACGAGGGAGGCGGTGAAATCCGCCCGGAAGGTGGTCGGGGGAGAGAGTGTGCGCACCATGGGCTCCTCTGCGGGGCGATGGCGGAAGGGGACGACGGTCGGGCCCGGTCCGGATCCGGACGTGCCGGTACGCCGGCCGGGCCGGTCGCGGTGCCGTCGCGTGACGGCGGCACGACCGGCAGGTCGGGACGGGCGGGTGTGACGGGGCCTGGCTCGGGAACGGCCTGGCGCGGTGCCGCTACGCGGCCTGCGGCCGGGTGGCGGCGAGGTCGCGAGGGAAGGCCCCGGGGACGGTCAGCAGCGGAAGACCTGGTGCACGGAGGCGGCGGTCCCGCCGGTGGGTCTGGACGAGCGATCGCACGGCGCGCCGGCTTCGCGGGTGCGTACCGTCGGCGCGGTCGGCTCCGCCAGCGGGAGAAGCCGCGGGGCCGGGCCGCCGGACGCGGGGCGCCCGGACGTACGCGGACCGCTCCGGTGCGGCACCCCGGCGGGGAGCTCCGGTTCGGTCTCCTGGTGTTCGGCGTGCTCGGTTCCGGCGGCGGCGACCGGAACGGCGGTCCGCGGAGTCGATGCGGCGGCCGCCGCGCCTGCGGAGAGCAGGACGAGGGCGAGCAGGGCCGCCAGCAGGCCGACGGCGGTTGCGCGCATACGCACCGGCGTGCCCCCTCCCGCGGCCGGTCACCTGGACATGGTCATGAGGGAGAACGCGACTGACGAACCATCAGTTCCGTCCGCGCCCGGGCGTCCGGAGTGATCCGCCCCACTCCCCACGGTGACGGAGCGTGAGGGGGAGCGGGAAGGGCGCACGGGGGACACCCCCGGCCGGCCGGTTCCTCGAGGGCGGCGTCGGCGGGCGTGGTGGACTGTTGCCCGGTGACCGGAGGGGGACAGTGATGGGCAGGATCGCGTACGACGCCGCGACAGCGGCCTCGTTCAGGCAGACCCGGGAGATCCGGCGGGACGGGCTGCGCGCCTGGGAGGAGGCCGTGCGGCGGCACCTGACGCCGGTGCCGGGCATGACGGTGCTGGACATCGGCGCCGGGACCGGGGCGTTCGCGACGGCGTTCTGCGACTGGTACGGGGTGCGGGTGGTCGCGGTCGAACCGGCCGCGGCGATGCGGGCGCTGATCCCGCGCCGCCCCGACGTGGACGTCCGGTCCGGGCACGCCGCGGCGCTGCCGCTGGAGGACGGCAGCGCCGACGGCGCGTGGCTGTCCACGGTGACCCACCACGTGCCCGATCTGGCGGCGGCCGCCCGGGAGATCCGCCGGGTGCTGCGCCCCGGTGCGCCGGTGCTGATCCGCAACGCGTTCGCCGGCCGCTCTGAGCGGCTGCGGATCGTCCGCTGGTTCCCGGAGACGGCCCGGCTGCTGGACACCTACCCGTCGGTGGAGCGGACCTGCGAGGCGTTCGCCGCGGCCGGGTTCACGCCGATCGCCCTGGAGCCGGTGGTCCAGCGGGACATCGCGAGCCTGGCCGAACTGCTGGACCGGGTCGAGACCTTGAGGACCGCCGACACCCTGATGCGGAGCCTCACGGACGAGGAGTTCGCCCACGGCAGGCGGCGGATCGCCGCGGCGGTCGAGGCCGGCACGGCGACCGACCTGACCTCCTCGCTCGACCTGCTCGTGCTGCGCTGACCGTTGGTCGGCCGCCGGTCGGTTCAGGCCGGCGGCGCGGTGCGGTGGCGGCGGGCGGATGCGCGGGCGCCGCGCCGGCGGCCGCGGGCGCCGGTGGCGGTCGCCGCGGCGAGGCCGAGCGACAGGGTGATCCGGGCGCCGCCGAGCGGGCCGCGGTCGATCCGCAGGGTGCCGCCGGTGGCGGTGGCGGCGCGGCGGGCGATGTCCAGGCCGAGGCCGGTCGATCCGGTGCTGGTGCCGCGGGCCAGGGCGCCGTCCGGGTCGGTGATGCCGGGCCCCGCGTCCTCGACGGAGAGTTCGACGCCGTGGGCGCTGCGCTCGACCCGCAGGGCGAACGGCGTACCGGGCGGGGTGTGCCGGAACACGTTGCCGACCAGCGAGTCGACCACCGCGACCAGGTCGTCCTCGGGGAGGTCCACCGGGGTGTCCTCGGTGGTGATCTCCAGTTCGCAGTGCCGGTCCTGGTGGCCCGCGAGGGTGGCCCAGAACGCCGCCCGGTGGCGGACCGTCTCCGCTGCCTCGGTGCGCGGTGCGGCCGCCGGGGTGCCCGCGGCTCCCCGCGCCGGTGCGGGGGTGCGGCGCCGGCCGGTGGCGGCCCCGGGGTCGGCTCCGGGGTCGAGTGCGCGGCCCATCGGCCCGGTGGCCAGCGGGGTGCGGGCGGCGGCGATGATCGAGGCGAGCTCGTCCTCCAGCTGGGCGACCGCGGTGGTGATCCGGTCGGCGTCGTGGCCGGGGGCCATCCGGTCGGCGGCCAGGTGCAGGGCGGTCAGCGGTGTCCGCAGCCGGTGCGAGAGGTCGGCGACCAGTTCCCGCTCGGTGGCCAGCAGGCTCACCATGCGGTCCGCCATGGCGTTGAAGGCGCGTCCGGCGTCCTGCAGTTCGGGCGGGCCGCCGGGCTCGACCCGGGTCTCCAGGTCGCCGCCGCCGAGCGCGCCCGAGGCCCGCGAGAGGGTCCGCGAGGAGCGGACCACCTGGGCGCCGAGCCGGTCGGCGACCAGCACCGACCCGCCGATCAGGCCGACCGCCAGCAGGGCCATCACCGCCCAGGAGGCGGTCACCCCGCGGGTGAGATCCGCCTGCGGCACGAACTCCTCGACCACCGCCGTCCGGTCCTGCCCGAGCACCACCGGCTGCAGGTAGAGCCAGCCGCCGGGGACGTCCTGGGCGATCGACTCGCCGTCCCGCATGGCCCGCTCCACCAGCTGCTGCGGGGCGTGCGAGGCGCCGAGCTGCCGCCCGTCGGGCAGTCGCACCCCGAGGCCGTCGCCCGGGTCGAGGCTGGAGATCGCCTGGGTCAGGTCGGACGTGCCGGTGGTCAGGGCGAGCACCGGCGCCAGCGCGGCCGCGCGCTGCTCGGCCGCCGTGGTGCTCTGCTTGCGGGCCTGGGCGGAGACCAGGACCCCGAGCGGGATCAGGAACGCCAGCGCCACCATCGCGGTGACCGCCAGTGCCACGCCCGCCAGCGAGCGTCTCACGCCCCGGCCGCCGGGGTCACCATCTTGATCCCGACGCCGCGCACGGTCCGCAGGTAGCGCGGCCGGGAGCCGCGTTCGCCGAGCTTGCGGCGCAGCGCCGACAGGTGCACGTCGATGGTCTGGTCGTCGACGTACGGCTCGCGCCAGACGTCGGCCAGCACCTGCCGCTTGGAGACCACCTGGTCGGCGTGGCGGGCCAGGTACGCGAGCAGGTCGAACTCGCGGCGGGTCAGCTGCAGCTCGACGCCGTCGAGGACGGCGGTGCGGCCGAGCGGCTCGATCCGCAGGCCGCCCACCGTGATGCTCTCCGCCGCCGCGGCACCGCTGCCGCGGACCGGGTCGGCCGCCAGGTGGCCGGGGGCGGTCGAACGGCGCAGCACCGCGCCGAGCCGGGCCGCCAGCTGGCCGCCGGAGAACGGTTTCACCAGGTAGTCGTCGGCGCCCGCGTCGAGCAGCGCGATGATCTCGGCGTCGTCGTCGCGGGCCGTGGCGACCAGGACCGGCACCTGGGAGATGCCGCGGATCATCCGCAGCGCGTCCGCGCCGTCCAGGTCCGGCAGCCCGAGGTCCAGGATGACCGCGTCCAGCGGCGCCCGGGTCACCTCGCGCAGGGCGCCGAACCCGTCGCCCGCACTGCGCACGACATGCCCGTAGGAGGTGAGCACCTCGATCAGCGAGGCGCGTATCCCGGGCTCGTCTTCGACGACAAGGACGCTGGCCATGGGGGACACCGTAGCGGATCAGGAATGATGGCCCCCGTGCCCCGCCTCGCTCGCTACCTGCTGCTCTGGATCTGCTGCACGGCCTTCGCCGTGACCGCCGTGTTCTTCGCGGTCGGCTTCGTCGTCGACTCGACGACCGGCGTCCCGCCGACGGTCCGGACCGCGGCCGACGGCATCGGCGCGGCCGTCTCCGGTACGGCGGACCCCGCCGCCTCCGCCGCCGCACCCACCGCGTCGGCCGGCGCCGCCGGCACGCCGGCCGCGAGCGCCGCCACCTCCCCGGGCGCGGGCGCCGCCACGAGTGCCAAGCCCCGTCCGGCGGCCACGCCGAGCCAGCAGCCGTCCACCGGCCAGGACACCGAGCACCCGACCAGCTGCCAGGGCGGCCCCGGCGCGTACACCGTGAAGTCCACCGGCGGTCAGGTCTCGGTCCGGTACGGGGCGAACGCCGTCTGCCTGATCTCCGCGCTGCCCGCGCCCGGCTTCACCACCCAGACCGCGCAGAGCGACCCGCACACCCTGGTGGTCACCTTCACCAGCGCCGACCACCGCTCCCAGATCACCTCGACGGTGGTGCCGCGGGCCCAGTCCTCGGTGCGCGAGACCGCGCTCTGACCCGCCGTCCGATCCGCGCTCGGACCCGCTGTCGAAACGGTGCCGAAACGGTGTCGACGCGCCGTTCCGAAGCGGTGGCTGCGGGCATTCTTAGCCGTTCCTAAAGATCGGTCCGAGCGGCCTTTTCGGCCAGGTCGGCGACCTATGCTCGCTGTCGCAGAGAGCTCCTGACGGCCCGCCGGGCCACGGATTCCAGGGGCTCGGCGCGCGCCTCCCGGACCTCGTGCACCGGGCAGGCACGCCCACGCCACCCGGTGCCCGACCCGTACGGTCGGCCGCGCACCGGGGCTCGCCCACCCACGCCCCGATCCAGAGGTATGCCCCCATGAGCTTCCACCAGCGCGGCCCGCGGCGCCTCCGCCCCGCCCGCCCCCACCGCGCCGCCCCGCGGGCGACCCGGCTCCGGCGGGCGGCTGCCGCCGGGGTGCTCGTCGTCGCGGCCGGTACCGCCGCCGTCGCGTTCGTCGCCTGGCCCTCGTCCCCGTCGGGCACGGGCCGCGGGACCGGGACCGACGCGGCCGAGGTGGCCGCGGGGCTGACCCTGAACGGGCCCACGGGATCCGGCACGCCGACGCCGGACGGCGGCGACCCGAACGCCGCCTCCTCGGCGACCGCCACGCCCTCCGCCGCCGGCTCCTCGGCCGCGGCACCGGCCACCCCGGCCGCCTCGCGGTCGGCGGCGGCCGGGTCGGGGACGGGACGCGGCGCCGCCGCCGGGTCGGGTTCGGGTGGGTCGGGTGCGGGTGGCGGCGGGTCGACCACCGGCGGGGACGAGGTCCAGCAGGTCCTCGCCCTGATGAACAAGGCGCGCGCCGCACAGGGCCTCGCCCCGTACACGCTGACCGGTGGGCTGGGCGCGAGCGCCGCCGCCCACAACGACCTGATGGCCGGCGGCTGCGGCCTGTCCCACCAGTGCTCCGGCGAGCCGGCCGTCGGCCAGCGCGAGACCGCCCAGGGTGTCCACTGGAAGGCCGCCGGCGAGAACATCGGGCAGGGCGGCCCGGTCGGCACCGGCACCGCCGACATCGCCGCCATGGCCGTCTCGCTCACCCAGAGCATGCTCGACGAGAAGCCGCCGAACGACGGCCACCGCCGCAACATCCTCAGCCAGAGCTTCACCCACGTCGGCATAGCCGTCCACCGCGACGCCGCCGGCACGGTCTGGCTGACCCAGGACTTCTCCGACTGACCCCGCGCGGCCGCCGCCCCCGTGCGGCCCGCCACGTGCCGCCCGTCCAGGGCATCCGCCTGCCCGGTTCGCTCCCCGAACCGGTGCTCCCGTCACGCCTCACCCAAGGAACTCCCGTGCGCCGTAGCCCACTTCTGCTCGTCCTCGCCGTCGGAGCGACCGCCGGCCTGACCGCCTGCGGACCCACCGACTCCGCCGCCCCCGGCAGCGCCGCCTCCCAGGTCGCCGCCGTGGTCCCGAGCGGGGACGCCGCGCTGCCCGAGCCGATCAACATCGTCACCGCGCCGCCGGAGACCGGTACGCCCACCGCGGCCGCCCCGACGGAGTCCGCCAAGCCCTCCGCCAAGGCCACCTCCGCCACCCCCAAGCCCGCCACCTCCACCAAGTCCGGCGGCGGCGCGGCGGCGGGCAGCGCCGGCAACCCGACCACCTTCGGCTACTCGGCCACCGCCGACTCGCCGGCCGCCGTCGACGCGGCCATGAAGCAGGCCAAGGCCGACGGCCGCAACGTCCTGCTCGACTTCGGCGCGACCTGGTGCGGCAACTGCAAGGCGCTCGACAAGGTGTTCGGCGACAGCAAGGTGCAGAGCGCCCTCAACGCCTCCTACCACCTGGTCCAGGTCGACATCGGCGACCACTCCACGGCCAACTTCAACCTGCTCAAGAAGTACGACTCGCAGGGCAGTTACAAGATGCCGGTACTCATCGTGGTGACCCCGGACGGCCAGGTCCGCACCGACACCAACACCGCCGGCCTGCCCTCGCTGACCGCCTCCGGCTTCGGCGACTTCCTGCGGAAGTGGGCGCCGTGAGCCTGCTCCGCCGCCCCGCCACCGCGCTCCTCGCGGCGGCGCTGGCCGTCCCGGCGGCGGGCTGCTCCGCCGCCGGGGCGGCCGGGGCCCCCGGCCCCGGGTACTCCGCCCGGTTCGACGACAGCGGTGTCACCGTCACCCTCACCGTGCGCGACTGGCACGACGGCGCCGGCTCGCTGGACCTCACCTTCGCGCCCGACGACGAGGGCTTCCACCTCTACAGCACCGACCTGCCGACCAGCGGTGTGGACGGCGTCGGCCGCCCCACCACCGCCCAGGTCGCCGGGGCGCTCGCCGCCACCGCACCGCTGACCGTCCACGCGCAGCTGCGGCAACTCACGCTGGACGGGGTGAACGGCGCCGTCCCGGTCTACCCCGACGGACCGATCACCGCGACCCTGCCGCTGCGCGCCGACGGCCCCGGACCGGCCACGATCCACCTCGGCTACGCGGCCTGCAGCCAGACCCAGGGCTGCCTGCTCCCGGTCGACGACCACCCGGTCTCCCTCACCGTCACCGACCGCGGCCTCACCGCGGTCGCCACCAGCTCCAGGTGAACCCTTGCCTCTCGCACCCCCCGACGTACGGGCCAGGCCGGCCCGATGGGCCGCCGCCGCGGCGGCCGCGCTCGCCCTGGCGGGCTGCTCCGCCGCCGCCCCCGGGAGTACGGCGTCCCGGAACGCCGCGCCCTTGGCCCGAACCTTCCCGATCGCCGAACGCCGGGCCGCCCCCGATCTGACCGGCCACGACCTCGACGGCGCCGCGCTGCGCCTCGCCGACCAGCGCGGCCACGTGGTGGTGGTGAACATCTGGGGCTCCTGGTGCGGCCCGTGCCGCGCCGAGGCGTCAGGACTGCAGCGGGTCCACGCCGACACCGAGGCGAGCGGTGTCCGCTTCCTCGGCATCGACACCCGCGACCCGGACCCCGGACCGGCCCGCACCTTCGTCCGCGACCACGGCCTCAGCTACCCCAGCCTCTTCGACCCCAAGGGCGCCCTGGTCCGCACCCTCCCGCCGGACGTCGTCAACGCCCAGGCGCTGCCCGCCACGCTCGTCCTCGACCGGCAGGGCCGGATCGCCGCCGGCGTGATGGCACCGCTGACCCCCGAGGAACTGCACGCCCTGCTCGACCCGGTCCTGGCGGAGGAGCCCGCATGAGTGCCCGTCAGCTGCTCGCCTTCGACCCCGGGGCCGCCGTCGCCCACGGCACCCTGCTGCTGGCCGTGCCCGTCGCCCTCGCCGGCGGGCTGCTCTCCTTCTTCTCCCCGTGCGTACTGCCGCTGGTGCCCGGCTACCTCAGCTACGTCACCGGCTTCTCCGCCGCAGACCTGGCCGATGCCGGCGCCAAGGGCCGCGGGCGGATGCTCGCCGGATCGCTGCTCTTCGTCCTCGGCTTCACCGCGGTGTTCGTCTCCGGCGGCGCCCTGTTCGGGTACGTCGGCAACACCCTCCAGAACTACCGGGACACCATCACCACCGTCCTCGGCGGTGTCACCATCGCCATGGGGCTGGCCTTCGTCGGCGTGCTGCCCGGCCTGACCCAGCGTGAGGTACGCACCCACCGGCGGCCCGCCGTCGGCCTGCTCGGCGCCCCGCTGCTCGGCTTCGTGTTCGGGGTCGGCTGGACCCCTTGCATCGGCCCCACCCTCGCCGCCGTCCAGGCGCTCGCCTGGAACCAGGCCAGCGCGGGACGGGGCGCCGTGCTGATGGCGGTCTACTGCCTCGGGCTCGGCCTGCCGTTCGTGGTCGCCGCCCTCGCCTTCCGGCGCACCCTCGGGGCGTTCGGATGGGTCAAGCGCCACTACGCCTGGGTGATGCGGATCGGCGGCGGCATGCTCGTCACCGTCGGCCTGCTGCTGGTCACCGGCCTGTGGGACCAGGCCGTCGGCCACCTCCAGCAGTGGGCGGGCGGCACCGGCAGCTGACCGTACGCCGGTCCGCGGAAATTCCGTTCCCGAAATTCCGTCAGCTCGGATCGGGCACCAACTCCGTCGAGTGGTGGTCCTCCGACACCCCGTTACGCCGGAACTCGCCACGGCGCAGCTTCCTCATCTGTCAGTGCCCGCACGACCAGCCACAACGCCCACGGCACCGGGCGTGCAGGTTGCCGATTCGGGGCCGAACAACTACTTCTCCCTTGCCCTCTGATGACATGTCCATTCAGAACGGGGCATTCTGGAAGAAGGCCGTCACCTATATCGATCCGTGATGATGAATCGGAACGCCGGCTGATCCGGTGTGTTCCGACCTCCAGATTCGAGGAGTGGGATTCGTGACGACTGACAGCACCGACGCGAGCACGCCCGCGGCGCCGACGGACGCCGAGCTCGCCGCGTCGCTGGCGGGGGACTTCCGCAGCGCGTACGCCACGGTCGACGGGCTGAAGCTGCACTACGTGGCGGGCGGTGAGGGCAGGCCGCTGCTCCTGCTGCCCGGCTGGCCGCAGACCTGGTGGGAGTTCCGCAAGGTCATGCCCGCCCTCGCCGCGGCCGGCCGGCGGGTCATCGCCGTCGACCTGCCGGGCATGGGCGCCTCCGACAAGCCCGCCGACGGGTACGACAAGAAGGCGATGGCCCAGGTCATCCACGGGCTGGTCCGCGAACTCGGCTACGAACAGGTCGACATCGCCGGCCACGACGTGGGCTCGCAGGTCGCCTTCGCCTTCGCCGCCAACTTCCCGCAGGCCACCGGGCGGATCGCGATGCTGGACGTGCTCCACCCGGACGCCTCGCTCTACCAGATACCGATCATCCCGGCACCGGGGATGCCGTTCTTCCCCTGGTGGTTCGCCTTCAACCAGGTGCCCGGCCTGCCCGAGCAGCTGCTGACCGGGCGGGCGGAGGTCCTGGTCGACTGGATCTTCGACAACTTCCTGCTGGACCGCACCGCGGTGAACGAGCTCGACCGCGCCGTCTACGCCCGCGCGCTCACCAGCGACGGTGTCCGCGGCGGCAACGGCTGGTACCAGGCGTTCGGTCAGGACATCGTCGACCTCGGCACGTACGGCAAGATCGGCGCACCCGTCCTCGGCATGGTCTCCAACCTGGCCGACGGCATGTTCGCCGCCCAGATGCAGGGCACGCTGCCCGGCCAGGCCTCCGACGTGCGCGTGGTGGTGGTCCCGGACGCGGGCCACTACTTCGTCGAGGAGGCGCCGCAGGCCGTGATCGACGAGTTCACCCGCTTCTTCGCCTGACTTCCCGACCTCCCGGCCTGCCTGGCTCGCCCGGCCGGCCCGGTCCGCGCCGGGCACGTCGGAAGAAGCGGAAGATCGTGGCCAACTCCTAGGTTCAAGCGACGACATCAGGAGGAGAACGCAATGCGCGCAGTCGTAGTGCACCAGCAGGGCGACCCCGAGGTGCTGACGTCGGCCGACCGGCCCGTCCCGGCGCCCGGCCCCGGCGAGGTGCTCATCGACGTCGCCGCCGTCGGCGTCAACTACCACGACATCTACGAACGGAGCGGCCTCTACCCCCGCGAGGTGCCGTACGTCCCCGGCCTGGAGGCCGCCGGAACCGTCGCCGCTCTCGGCGAAGGGGTCGACACCCTCGCGGTCGGCGACCTGGTCGCGACCATGAACGTCACCTCGCCCGGCGCGTACGCCCAGCGCATCGTGGCACCCGCCGACCGCGTGGTGAAGGTGCCGGCCGGGGTGACCGCCGAGCAGGCCGCCGCGGTCTTCGTCCACGGCCTGACCGTCCACTTCCTCACCCGCGACAGCCACCCCGTGCAGGCCGGCGAGACCGCGCTGGTCCACGCCGGCGCCGGCGGCATCGGCCAACTCCTCACCCAGGTCCTGCGCCTCAACGGGGTCAGGGTCATCGCCACCGTCTCCGCCGCGGAGAAGGAGGAGGCCGCCCGCAAGGCCGGCGCCCAGGAGGTCATCCGGTACACCGAGACCGACTTCGTCGCCGAGGTGCGCCGGCTCACCGACGGCAAGGGCGTCGACGTGGTCTACGACGGCGTCGGCGCGACCACCTTCGAGGGCAGCCTCGACTGCCTGCGCACGGCCGGCACCCTGGTCCTGTACGGACAGCCCAGCGGGGTCGTCCCGCCGATGAACATGCAGGTCGGCGCGCGGCTGGGCTCCGTCAAGGTGACCCTACCGACCATCCCCGACTTCATCGCCACGCCCGAGGCGCTGGCCGCCCGCGCGGCCGACGTCTTCGCCTGGATCCACACCTCGGGCCTGACCGTGCCGATCGGGCGGACCTACCCGCTCGCCGAGGCCGCCATCGCCCACGCCGACCTCCAGGAGCGCCGCTCCATCGGCAAGTTGCTGCTGGTGCCCTGACCGGACACCGAGCACCGTCCGGGCGGCCGGTCTCTGACGCCGGCCGCCCGGCCTCGCGGCCCCGCCCCGTGCGGGGCCGCACGTCTCCCCCCTGCCGACGCCGGTCGGCCGACCGGGTTCACTCGAACGTGGTGCAACTTCCAGGTTGCGCACGCCCTGACCACGTGCAACCATGAAGTTGCATCTACCCCGGCAGTGCTGTGAGGAGCAACCCCATGAATGCCGAAGTGATCGAGCGCGAGACCCTGATCGAGGCGCCCCTGGAGCGGGTGTGGACGCTGGTGGCCGAGCCCGGCTTCTGGGTCGCCGACGAGGAGAACCTCACCGGCAACCCCGGCCAGGTCGGCGACTCGGTGATCGCCCGCAGCGCCAAGTGGGGCGAGTTCCCGGTCCGCGTCGAGAAGGTCCAGCCCCCCACCTACGTCGCCTACCGCTGGGCGAGCGCCTTCGGCGGCGACACGGTCAGCGAGGACAACAGCACCCTCGTCGAATTCACCCTCATCGCCGAGGGGGACAAGACCCGCCTGCGCGTCGTCGAGAGCGGATTCGAGGCGCTGGCCTGCTCCGGCGAGCGGCGCACCCAGGCCTTCGAGAGCAACACCCAGGGCTGGCCCCAGGTCCTCGACGGGGTCCGGAGCCGGATCGAAGCGTCGTCCGTGTGACGCAGGAACCCCCAGGCGCCGTCGCGACCGTGGACAGCGTTCTGGCGGCGCTCGCCGATCCCATGCGGCGCCGGCTCCTGGACCTCCTCGCCACCAGCGGCGAGACCACCGCGACAGCGCTCGCCGGGGTACTTCCCGTCTCCCGGCAGGCGGTTGTCAAACACCTCGCCGTACTCGACGCCGCCGGGCTCGTCTCCGGCAACCGCGTAGGACGCGAAGTGCGCTACGCCGTGTGCCCCGCCGCACTCGACGCCACCGCCCAGTGGATGAGCGCGCTCGTGTCCGACTGGGACCGTCGGCTCGCCGCCATCAAGCAGCTCGCCGAGTCCGCCGAGCGCGACGTTCGATAGTCCCCGCCGGGCCGGCCGACTCCCGTGCACCGAATGGCCGGTCCGGCCACCGGCACCCCGGTCGGCCCGCCGGCCGCACCGACCGGCCGTCCCACCGCCGTCCTGCCGTCCCCGCAGCACGCCGTCCGGCACCCGCACCCGCGCCCGGTTCTCCCGCACGCCCACCCGTCCCGTACGGGCCGCGGCGCCGGTCGCCCCTGCGCGCGGGAGGCCGCGGCACCCCGCCCGTCATGGCACCCCGCCACCGATGAAGGGAACCGTCCCGTGACCACCGCCACCACCGCGCCGCCGAGGATCACCAGCCGGGAACGGCTGATCCTGCTCATCCTGCTCGGGGCCGGATTCCTCCTGTCCGTCGACTTCTCCATCCTCAACGTCGCCATGCCCAAGGTCGGCGCCGGCGTCGGACTCGAGGTCCGCTCGCTTCCCTGGATCGCCTCCGCCTACGCCCTGCCCGCGGCCGGCTTCGCCCTGCTCTTCGGCCGCATGGCCGACCTGTTCGGCCGGCGGCGAATGTTCCTCTCCGGCATGGTGCTGCTCGTCGCCGCCTCCCTGCTCGGCGGCTTCGCCACCAACTCGACCATGCTGCTTACCGCCCGCAGCCTCCAGGGCTTCGCCTCGGCGATCGCCATCCCGGCCTCGCTCTCGCTGCTCACCAGCACCTTCGCCGAGGGCTCGCTGCGCGACCGCATCCTGGGCCTCAACGGTGCCCTGCTCTCCGGCGGCTTCACCATCGGCGCCCTCGCCGGCGGCACCCTGGTCGACCTGCTGAGCTGGCGGGCCGCGTTCTTCATCAACGTCCCGGTCGCGGTGGCGATCCTGATCCTCACCCCGGCCCTGATCACCGAGTCCAGCGTCCCCGAGCGGGTGCGGCTCGACGTGCCCGGCGCGGTCACCGTCACCGGCGGCCTGCTCGCCGTCATCTACGCCGTCATCGAGCACAACGCCGTCGCCGCCGTCATCGGCGCCGTCCTGCTCGGCGCGTTCTGGATCATCGAGCTGCGCTCGTCGGCCCCGCTCGCCCCACTGCGCATCCTCAAGCGACCCACCGTCAAGTGGGGCAACTACGCAGGCTTCGTGATCTTCACCATGGAGACCGCGATGATCTTCCTGATGACGCTCTACCTCCAGAACATCCTCGGCTTCGCCCCGCTCACCACCGGCCTCATCTTCGGCATCCCCGGCCTCGCCGCGGTGTTCGCCGGCTTCGTCGCCGGCCGGACCATCGGCCGCCTCGGCAGCCGCAACGTCCTCGCCATCGGCATGACCGTCCAGGCCCTGGCCACCCTGCCGTTGGTCTTCCTCGGCGGCAACAAGGCCGCCCTGGCGATCCTCATCCCCGCCCTGTTCATCGGCTTCTTCGGCCACGTCGCCGCGATCGTCGCCTACACCGTCACCGGCACCTCCGGCCTGCCCAACGACGAGCAGGGCCTCGCCACCGGCCTCACCTCGATGACCCAGCAGGTCGCGATCGCCGTCGGCATCCCGATCCTCAGCGCCATCGCCGCCACCAAGGCCGTCGAGCTGGACGGCATCCACCTCGCCCTCACCGTCAACGTCGTCTTCACCGGCGCCAGCATCGTCCTGATCTGGATCGGCCTGCGTCAGCGCGCCGAGCAGCGCCCGGCCACGGTCGCGGCGCAGACCGCCCCCGCCGACGGGGAACTCGCCGGCAGCCTCGACTGATCGCGGGTCCATCGGGCGGTCCGACCCGCCGACCGACACACGCCACGGCGCGGGTGTCGATCGGTGGGTCGGACCGCATCCGTCACCCGCCATCCGTTCGTTCGTCCGCTCGTCCGACGGACCGTCGGTACGATCACCGCATGACCGTGGACGAACGTATCGAACAGGCCGAACTCAGCTACCAGCACTCCGTGTTCGGCGGCGACAGCAGCCAACTCGCGAGCGCGGACCTGGGCCTCGACGCCCTCGAGGCGGACCTCGCCCTGGCCCGCGGCCGCCTGCTCCACGCCCGCTTCCTCGACGAACGCGCCGAGGACACCCGCGAACTCGAACTCTTCGAGCGCGCCGCCGACCTGTACGCGCAGCTCGGCGACGTCCGCGGCGAGGGCGAGGCCCGGTTCTGGATCGGCGCCTACCACCAGGTCGTCCGGGACGACACCCCGACCGCCCTGCCGGCCTTCCACCGCGCCCTCGACCTCGCCACCCGCGCCGAGGACCCGCTCACGCTCTCCTACGTGCTGCGCCACCTCGGCTTCGCCGCCCACCAGGACGGCCGCCTCGACGAGGCCCGCGACCGGCTGGAGGAGTCCACCCGCCTGCGCCGCGAACTCGCCTTCCACCCCGGCACCGCCGCCAACCTGATCGGCCTGGCCCACCTCGCCGCCCAGCAGGACCGCCGCGACGACGCCGCCGCCCACCTCGCCGAGGCGACCCACCTCGCCGAGACCTCCGACGCCAAGGGCGTCCTGCACTGGATCACCGACGCCCGCGCCGAGCTCGACCTGCCGTAGCCGAACCGCCGTTCCGTCCCCGAGCGACGGACGACCCGCTGCCAGGGGGTGCCGCGGCACGGGCGGAAAGCCGGTGGCCGGGGCCGGGGGAGCGCGCGATCATGGCGGGCATGATCGATCGTGAGTACGCCGCCCGTGCGGCGCAGGAGGACCTGGACCGCAGGTACGCGGGGCGGATCGTGGTGGCCGGGGTGGAGGCGCACGAACTCGTCTGGATCGTCTTCTACCAGAGCGCGCCGGATCCGCAGACCGGGCGGCCCGGTCCGCGGCTGGGCGGGAACGGGCCGTACCTGGTCGACCGGCTGGACGGCGGCCTCCACCGGGTCAGTCCGACGTCCTATGTCAGCGGCTTGTGGGAGGCCGACTACCGCCGGCGGGTCAGGAAGCTGCCCGTCCCCGAGCCCGTCGAGGAACTCCACCCCTCGCTCACCGTGCACACGGTCCGGCCGGCCTGACGGCGGCGGTCATGGTTCGTCGTCGTGCCGGTTGCCGAGGCGGGCGGCGGCGAGGAAGAGCAGGAGGGCGAGCAGGGAGCAGCACAGCAGGGCGCCGAGCAGGAGGTAGAGCAGGACCACGGATTTCCCTTCGTCTGCGGTCCTTCTCGGCACGGCGGGTGGTCGGCACAAGCAGGATCCCTCTCACGGGTGAGGCGGCCCCGGGGGGAGAGGGGAGTTCCAGGCGGTGGTCCAGGCCGTGGGCCAGGGGGTGCTGCCGGTGTGGCCGGCGGGGACGTGGGCGGTGGTGTAGCGGCCGGTCGCGGCGAGGCGTCGGGGGTGGTGGTCGGTGGCTTCGCCCCACATCTCGAAGCGGAGGGTGAGGGAGCTGGTGCCGACGCGTTCGACGGTGAGGTGGGTGGTGACCTCCTGGCCGAAGCGGAGCGGGGAGGTGAAGTCGGCCGCGTAGTGGACGCGGGGTGCGGCACCGAAGTAGCCGGTGATGCCGCAGGCGTGCATGAGGGCGGCCTCGGCGGCTTCGAGGTAGCGGACGACGGCGGTGTTGTGGTGGTGGCCGGCGGCGTCGGTGTCCATCCATTCGACGCGGCTGCGGTGGACGATGCCGGCCGTCCCGGTGTCGTTCACGGCGTCAGCCGACCGGGGCGGTGGCGGCGTCAGCGGTGTCGCGCTGCGGGGTCCAGCGCAGGTGGACGGTGTGGTCGGGCTCCTCGGCGCGCAGCAGGGACAGCCGCGGCCGGACGGCGTCGGTGCGGGCGGTGGGGGGCTTGCGGCTGCCGGCGCGGTAGGGGAGGGGCCAGTCGGCGGCGGGGCCGCGGTAGTCCTGTTCGGCGGCGGCGTGGAGGGTCCACTGGGGGTCGTAGAGGTGGGTGCGGCCGAGGGCGCAGAGGTCGGCGCGGCCGGCGAGCAGGATGGAGTTGACGTCGTCGTGGGAGGCGATCGCGCCGACGGCGATGACGGCGGTGCCGGTGGCGGCGGCGACCTCGTGGCGGATCCGGTCGGCGTAGGGCGTCTGGTAGGAGCGGCCGAAGGCGGGGCGTTCGTCCTTGGTGACCTGGCCGGTGGAGACGTCGATGGCGTCGGCGCCGTGGGCGATGAAGGCGCGGGCGATGGCGACGGCGTCGTGTTCGGTGTTGCCGTCGGGGGCCCAGTCGGTGGCGGAGATGCGGACGATCACGGGCCGGTCGGCGGGCCAGACGGCGCGGACGGCGTCGAAGACCTCCAGCGGGTAGCGCAGCCGGTTCTCCAGTGGGCCGCCGTACTCGTCGGTGCGCCGGTTGGCGAGGGGGGAGAGGAAGGAGGAGAGCAGGTAGCCGTGGGCGCAGTGGAGTTCGAGCAGGTCGAAGCCGGCGTCGGCGCCGCGGCGGGCGGCGGCGACGAATTCGGCGGTGATCCGGTCGAGGTCGGCGCGGGTGGCTTCGCGGGGGGTGGCGGAGCCGGTGCCGTACGGGACGGCGGAGGGGCCGATGACGGGCCAGTTCCCGTCCTGGAGCGGGTCGTCGACGCCCTCCCACATCAGCCGGGTGGAGCCCTTGCGGCCGGAGTGGCCGAGTTGGAGGCCGATGCGGGCGGTGCTGTGCCGGTGGACGTAGTCGACGACACGGGTCCAGGCCTCGCGCTGGTCGTCGTTCCACAGGCCGGTGCAGCCGGGGGTGATGCGGCCCTCGGGGGAGACGCAGACCATCTCGGTCATGACCAGTCCGGCGCCGCCCATGGCCTTGGAGCCGAGGTGGACGAGGTGGAAGTCGCCGGGGACGCCGTCGACGGCGGAGTACATGTCCATCGGCGAGACGATGACGCGGTTCTTCAACTCCAGTGCGCCGAGCCGGAACGGCTGGAACATGGCGGGGACGGCCCGTTCGGCGCCCTGCCCGACGCCCTGGGCGGCGGCGAAGGCGGCGTCGACCCGGTCGGTGAACTCGGGGTCGCGGGTGCGCAGGTTGGCGTGGGTGATCCGGCGGGAGCGGGTCAGCAGGTTGAAGCAGAACTGGGTGGGTTCCTGCCGGACGTACATGCCGATGTTCTCGAACCACTCCAGCGAGGCCTGGGCGGCGCGCTGGGTGGACTCCACGACCGGCCGCCGCTCGGCCTCGTACGCGCTCAACGCGGTGTCGAGGTCGGGGTGTTCGTGCAGGCAGGCGGCGAGGGCGAGGGCGTCCTCCATGGCCAGTTTGGTGCCGGAGCCGATGGAGAAGTGCGCGGTGTGGGCGGCGTCGCCGAGCAGGACGAGGTTGCCGTCGTGCCACCGCTCGTTGCGTACGGTGGTGAAGTTCAGCCACTTGGAGTTGTTGGCGAACAGCCGGTGGCCGTCGAGTTCGGCGGCGAAGATCTCCCGGATCCGCTGGACGGCCTTCTCGTCGGAGGCGCCGGGCTGCAGGTCGGTGCCCTCGGCGGTGTCGAAGCCGGCGCGGCGCCAGACGTCCTCGGCCAGTTCGACGATGAAGGTGGAGCCGGTGTCGGAGTAGGGGTAGCCGTGGACCAGGACGGTGCCCCACTCGGTCTGCTTGACGAAGAACTGGAACGCCTCGAAGACCAGGTCGGTGCCGAGCCACATGTACTTGTTCCGCCGAGCGTCCAGGGCGGGCCGGAAGGCCTCCGGGTTGGCCTGCCGCACCTGGGAGTTGAGTCCGTCCGCGGCGACCACCAGGTCGTAGGAGGCGCGCAGCGCGGCCGGGTCCGGGGCGGGGGTGCGGAAGTGCAGGTCGACGCCGAGGGCGCGGCAGCGCTCCTGGAGCAGGTGGAGCAGTTCGCGGCGGCTCATCGCGGCGAAGCCCTGCCCGCCGACGGTGTGGCTGCGGCCGTCGACGTGGATGTCGATGTCGGTCCAGCGGGCGAAGCGGCTGGCCATGGCGGCGGCGAACTCGGGGTCGGCGTTCTCGATGCCGCCGAGGGTCTCGTCGGAGAAGACCACGCCGAAGCCGAAGGTGTCGTCGGGGGCGTTGCGCTCCCAGACGGTGACCCGGTGGGCGGGGTCGAGCTGCTTCATCAGGGCGGCGAGGTAGAGGCCGCCTGGGCCGCCGCCGACGATCGCGATACGCACGGGTGTTCCTCTCAACTCTCGACGGCGGGCGCGGCGGCCAGCTCGTCGTCGACGATCCTGCGCAGGACGAAGCGCTGGAGCTTGCCGCTGGTGTTGCGCGGCAGGGCTTCGCAGAACCGCACCTCGCGGGGGTACTTGTAGGGCGCCAGGATCCGCTTGACGTGGTCCTGGATCTCCCGGGCCTTGGGGTCGCCGCCGGCCACGCCCTCGCGCAGCACGACGAAGGCGCAGACGATCGAGCCGCGCTCCGGGTCGGGTTTGGCGACGACGCCGGACTCCACCACGTCCGGGTGGGTGTCGATGGCGGCCTCGACCTCGGGCCCGCCGATGTTGTAGCCCGAGGAGACGATCATGGCGTCGCTGCGGGCCTGGTAGTAGAAGTAGCCGTCGGCGTCGCGGTGGAACAGGTCGCCGGTGACGTTCCAGCCGTCCTGGACGTAGTCGTACTGGCGCGGGTCGTCCAGGTAGCGGCAGCCGACCGGGCCGATCACCGCGAGGCGCCCGGGCTCGCCGGGGCCGAGTTCGCGGCCGTCCAGGTCGAGGATGGTGGCCCGGTAGCCGGGCACGGGCCGGCCGGTGGCGCCGGGGCGGATGTCGTCGCCGGTGGCGGAGATGAAGATGTGCAGCAGCTCGGTGGCGCCGATACCGTCGATGACCCGCAGGCCGAGCCGGTCGCGCAGCTGCTCCCAGGTGTCCTGCGGCAGGTGCTCGCCGGCCGAGACGGCGGCGCGCAGGCCGGCCAGGCGCTGCTCCTGTCCGCCGCGCAGGATCGCCCGGTAGGCGGTGGGCGCGGTGGCCAGCACGGTGACGCGGTGGCGCTCGACCAGGTCGGCGAGCTGGGGCGGGGTCGCCGCCTCGGTGAGCAGGGCACAGGCGCCCGCCCGGAGCGGGAAGACGGCCAGCATGCCGAGGCCGAAGGTGAACGCCAGCGGCGCCGAGCAGGCGACGGTGTCGCCCGGGCCGAGGCCGAGCAGCGGGCGGCCGAAGGTGTGGTCGATGGAGAGCACGTCGCGGTGGAAGTGCATGGTGATCTTCGGTATGCCGGTGCTGCCGGAGGTCGGGCCGAGCAGGGCCACGTCGTCCGCGGCGGTGGCGACGTCGGTGAACTCGCCGGACTTGGCGGCGGCGCGGGCGGTCAGGTCGTCCGGTCCGGCGCCGCCGTACGGGACGACGACGAGGGCGGGGAGGGTCGAGGCGCGGACCTCGTGGACGTCCTCGGCGAAGCGGTGGTCGACCAGGGCGACCGCGGGCCGGGTCCGCTCGACGATCGGGGCGAGCTCGCGGGCGCGCAGTGCGGCCATGGTGGTGACCACCACGCCGCCGGCCTTCAGCACGCCCAGCCAGGCGGCCACCGTCCAGGGGTTGTTGGGGGAGCGCAGCAGCACCCGCTGGCCGGGGACCAGGCCCAGGTCCTCGGTCAGCACCTGGGCGACCTGGTTGGCGCGCTGCCGGAGCAGGCCGTACGACCAGGTCTCGCCGTCCGGGGTGCGCAGGGCGGGGAGGTCGGGGCCGTGGGTGCGGACGGGGGTGTCGATCAGTTCGGTGGCGGCGTTCAGCCGGTCGGGGTACTGCAGCTCCGGCGTGGTGAACTCGAGCACGGGCCACAGCTCGGCCGGGGGGAGGTGGTCGCGGGTGAAGGTGTCCAGGTGGGCCGAGGGTGAGAGAGACAAGGTGGGGTCTGTCCTTCCGGGAACTCGCTGGACGCGAGGTCAGGCGCGGATCATGCCCTCCTGGGCCACGGTGGCCAGGTGACGGTGGTCTCGGGTGTAGAAGCGGCCGGAGCCGAGACCGCGGCCGGAGTCGGCGGCGACCGCCTCCTGGACGTACAGCAGCCAGTCGTCGACCGGCCCGGGGCGGTGGAACCACATGGCGTGGTCGAGGCTGGCGGTGACCAGTCCGGGCATCGCCCAGGCCAGGCCGAGGACCCGCAGCACCGGCTCCAGGATGGTGTAGTCGCAGACGTACGCCAGGGCGGCGAGGTCGCGCTGGGCGTCGGTCAGACCGTCCACCGGGCGCAGCCGGTCGAAGGGCCGCAGCCAGACCGCCTGGTGCGGCGTCTGCTTGCCCTCGACGGTCAGGTAGACCGGACCGGGCACGTGCCGCATGTCGAAGCCGCGGCCGCCCGACCAGTACGCCTTCGACGTCTCCGTCATCGAACCGCCGCTCCGCCCGGTCAGGTACTCCGCCGAGGCGGGCAGTTCCTCGGGCGCCGGGACGGCCGGGTCGAGGTCGGGTCCGGCCGCGAAGCTGCCGCCGGGCTCGCCGGCGGCGAAGTTGGCCAGGCAGACGTACAGCGCCTTGCCGTTCTGGAAGCCGCGCACCTGGCGGGTGCTGTACCCGCGGCCGTCGCGCAGCAGCTCCACCTCGTAGTGGACCGGGGCGCCGATGTCGGCCGGGCGGAGGAAGTAGCTGTGCATCGAGTGCAGCGACTTGCCGTCCGCCACCGAACGCATCGCGGCGGCCGCGGCCTGGGCGACCAGGTCGCCGCCGTACGCCTTCGGCCACGGGCAGGGCTGGGTGACCGCGGTGAAGGCGAGGTCGAAGTGGACGGGTTCGGCCGGGGTGAGGGTGACCGCCGTGGTGAAGACCGCGGAGGTCGGCGGGGCGTCGGTGGTGGTCATCGGTCCGTCCAGTCGCGCAGGTCGGCGTCGGTGACGTCGGGCAGGTTCACCACGATGTTCTCCGGCGTCCGGGTGGTCATCCAGACCAGCGGCTTGGTCCGGGACAGGTTGCACTCGACGTGCGGCATGAACGGCGGCACGAACACCCAGTCGCCCTCCTCCATGTCGAGGTAGTCCTCGAAGCGCTCGCCGAAGTAGATCCGGGCCCGGCCGGAGAGCACGTACCCGCCGGTCTCCGCCTCGCCGTGGTGGTGGGAGACCGAACGGTACCCCGGCTCGTTGCTCACCTTGCCGAACCACAACCGGCGCGCCGGTGTGTGCTGGATCGACACGCCCGACACCCGGACGGCCCCGCCGGAGTCCGCGGTGCCCGGGTCCTCCAGGCCGGCGCGGGTCACCACCGGGGCCACCAGGCCGCTCGGCAGGCGGTACATCGAGTTGTCGCCCTCGAGGCGGTACTTGCTGAGGTCGGGCTCCATGCGGACGGCTCCGTTTCCTGCGGCGGACGTCGGCGGGCCGGGCGGGGCCGGGCCGATCGATGTCTCGTTTTTTTCACGACCGTCATCTACTGTCAATACGCCCCGCTCGAACAAGCGGATCCCGGCCCCGACGCAGTCCCACACCGGAGGTGGCATGACCCCCGTCGCCGTGAACCCGAGCTCACTCCCCGCGCCCAGCGGCTACTCGCACGGCACGCTGTCCGGGAACACCCTGTACCTCGGCGGCCAGACCGCCCTCGACGCCGACATGCGGATCGTCCCCGGCGGCATCGTCGAGCAGTTCCGGCAGGCCTTCGGCAACGTCCTCACCACCCTGCGGGAGGTCGGCGGCCGGCCCGAGGACCTGGTCAGCATCACCCTGTACCTCACCGACATCCCGGACTACCAGGCCCACGGCAAGGAGATCGGCAAGGTCTGGCGGGAGCTGGCCGGACCGGTCTACCCCGCCATGGCGGGCATCGGCTGCACCGCGCTGTGGCAGCCCGAGGCGATGATCGAGATCCTCGGCGTCGCCGTCGTCCCCGACGAGCGCCTGGTCCGCCCGGGCGTACCGGGGCAGGCCGGCGCCTGAATCGATCTTTCCTGACGGTCGACACGGATACGTACGACACCACGACCGTGCGGCACCGGACCGCTACCGGACCGGTGCCGGCGGACGGCAGAACGGGACGAAGGCATGAGACTCGCATCGATCACCCTCGACGGCCGCCGCCGCGCCGCCGCCCTCCTCGACGACGGCGCCACCCTGGCCCTGCTGCCGGCCGCCCTCGGCACCGTCGACGACCTGGTCCGCGGCGGCCCCGCCGCCCTCGACGCCGCGCGCGCCGCACTGCCCGGCGCCGAGACGGTGCCGCTCGCCGACGTCCGCCTGGAGGCGCCGCTCGGCCGGTTCAACCGCGACATCCTCTGCACCGGCTGGAACTACCAGGACCACTTCGAGGAATCCCGCGGCAAGCGCGGCGGCCAGGACCCGGCCGCCCTGCCCACCCGCCCCACCTTCTTCACCAAGGGCCCCGACACCGTCATCGGCCCCACCGACGACATCGCCCACGACACCGCGCTCTCCACCCAGTGGGACTACGAGGCCGAGATCGCCCTGGTCATCGGCCGCGACGGGCGGTCCATCCCGGAGGCCGAGGCGCACCACCACGTCTTCGGCTACCTGATCGCCAACGACGTCTCCCAGCGCGACCTCCAGCGCGCCCACGGCGGCCAGTGGCTCAAGGGCAAGAGCATCGACGCCACCATGCCGCTCGGCCCCTGGCTCACCACCGCCGACGAGGTGCCCGACCCCGGGGACCTCCGGGTGCAGTGCGAGGTCAACGGCGTGCTGCTGCAGAACGCCTCCAGCGCGCAGATGGCCTTCCCGATCGCCCGCCTGATCGCCGAACTCAGCCAGGGCATGACCCTGCGGGCCGGCGACGTGCTGCTCACCGGCACCCCGAGCGGCATCGGCAGTGCCCGCGAGCCGCAGATCTTCCTCCAGGACGGCGACCTGGTGGTGACCCGGGTCAGCGGACTGGGCGAGCTCCGCAACCGGGTGGTGGCGACATCGCTGCTGTGAGCGCGGCCGGTGTTCCGGCAGGTGACACGGTCCGATCATGTGACGGGGGAGGCGCTAGGCTGCCCGGTGGCGGTCCGACGGGCGGCACCGGCCCGAGGCGAGGAGAACGCAGCAGTGACGGCCGGGCTTGAGGAGTCCCCCGCGGCCGGCCGCGACGCGCGGCACGGCCCCCTGATCATCACCACCTTCGGCCTGTACGCCCGCGGCGAGGCCAACTGGCTCTCCGTCGCCTCGGTGGTCCGGCTGATGGGCGACCTCGGCGTCGAGGCGCAGGCCGTACGCTCCTCGGTCTCCCGGCTCAAGCGGCGCGGCGTCCTGGAGAGCGCCCGGCACGCCGACGCCGCCGGGTACTCCCTCGCCGGCTCGGTGCTCGACACCCTGGCCGAGGGCGACGTCCGGATCTTCGAACGGGTCCGGGCGGTCGCCGAGGACGGCTGGATCGTGGTGATCTTCTCCGTTCCCGAGTCCGAACGCCAGAAGCGCCACGAACTGCGGACCACCCTCACCCGGCTCGGCTTCGGCACCGCCGCCCCCGGCGTCTGGATCGCCCCGGGCAACCTCGCCGCCGAGACCCGCCGCACCCTGGAGCGGCGCGGCCTGGCGAGCTACGTCGACCTGTTCACTGGTGACCACGTCGGCTTCGGCGACCTGCGGTCCAAGGTCCGCGCGTGGTGGGACCTCGACGAACTCACCGCGCTCTACACCGACTTCCTGCGCCGCTACCGCCCGGTCCTGGAACGCGCCAAGGCCACCGCGGTCACGCCGCGCGAGGCCTTCCAGGTGTACGTCCCGATGCTCACCCAGTGGCGCCGGCTGCCCTACCGCGACCCCGGCCTGCCGCTCGCCCTGCTGCCGCCCGGCTGGCAGGGCGAGAGCGCGGGCACCCTCTTCACCGACCTCAACGCCACCCTCGGCGCCGCGGCCCGCGAACACGCGCTGTCCGTCATCCACCCCGATCACTGACCGCCGACCGCAGGCGGGCCGGCGCGGTGTGATAGTCATGCGGCCGTGATCGTCTTCAGCGCGCGGGTGGCCGCGATCGGACTGGCCCTCGAGACGCTGGCCCTCTGCCTGGTCCAGGTGGGCGTGGCGGTGTTCGACCTCCTCGGCTGCGACCAGCCGTGGGAGGAACAGCCCACCTGCGCCGAGGCCGGTGCCGGCCTCGGTCTGTGGCTGCTGCTCGGCGCCCTCCACCTCTGGATCGCGGCGCTCTGGTTCCGCCAGG
Organism: Kitasatospora cinereorecta; assembly: GCF_024172095.1. Taxonomy (GTDB): domain Bacteria; phylum Actinomycetota; class Actinomycetes; order Streptomycetales; family Streptomycetaceae; genus Kitasatospora; species Kitasatospora cinereorecta. The sequence goes on from NZ_JAMZDX010000007.1 coordinate 367,750, forward strand.
ACCGCGCGCCGCGCCGCGGGGTCCGGGTCCTGATGGCGTGGGTGGTCCTGGTCCAGCTCGCGGCGGTCCGGGAGCTGCTGGACCCGGTGGCCCGGCCGGTCGGCGGCGAGTGGATCGAGGGCGTGGCCGTGCTGGCGGGCATCGCCTACATCACGGCGACCGCGGTGCTCACGATGGTGCGCCCGGAACGGGCCGGTCCCCGGCCCGGGGAAGGCGGGCCGGGGACCGGGCGGGGCGTCAGGCGAAGGTGATCCAGTTGAGGTTGACGAAGTCGGCGGGCTGACCGCTGTCGAACGTCAGGTAGACGTCGTGCACGCCGGTGGTGCGGCTGATGTCGGCGGGGACGGTGCGCCAGGTCTGCCAGCCGCCGGTGGAGGCGACGGCGAAGCTGCCGACCGGGGCGGCGGTGGGGCTGCCGATCCGGACCTGGACCAGGCCGCTGACGCCGGCGGCCGCGCCCGAGGCGACCCGGGCGCTGAACCGGGTGGCCCCGGTGGCGCCGAAGTCCAGGGTGTACTTGAGCCAGTCGCCGTTGGAGAGCCAGCCCACGTCGGAGCCGCCGCCGGTGTCCGAGCAGGCCTCGACCTGCGTCCCGGACTGGGCCCGGAAGGACTCGGCCTGGATGGTGCCGAAGGCGCTGACCGCGCCGCCGGTCGCGGTGGCGGTCGGGGTGGGCGTGCTGCCGCCACCGCCTCCGCCGGCCAGCCCGCCGACCGTGATGGTGAACCGGGTCGGGCTGCCCGACTGCACCTTGCCCTCGAAGTCGACGCCGGACGGGTGCACGTCGTCGTACGGGAAGGCGTAGCCCAGCCCGTCGGGGGTGGTGGCGTGCAGGATCCGGGCGTAGTGGTTGGTGCGGGGCTTGGTGTAGAAGGAGGCCGGCTGCTCCGCGTCCGGCTGGTCGGCGTTGTCGAGCAGGGTGGTGCGGTTGAACGCGGCGGCCAGCCGGGCGCTGAGGTTGCCCATGACGTCGTTGCCGGTGGTGAACGGCGCGTCGCTGCAGGAGAAGATCGCCTGGGTGGAGGGCCGGGCGAAGCTGCCCACCCCGGGGAAGGTGAGCGTGTCGCCGTTGACCCGGCCGGTGACGGCGCCCCAGGTGAACTGGGTGTCGATGCGCAGGTCGGTGGTGCGGTACTTGGTCCACACCTGGTCGACGTAGGAGTCGAAGTAGCCGCGGAACAGCGCGCTGTTGCCGCGGATCGCCAGGTTGGGGCTGAGCACCCGCAGGTCGGAGCCGCCGCCGGGGACGATCAGCCGGCTCCAGTCGCTGCCGTCGGCGGCGGACTGGGCCCGCAGCGCGGAAGCGACCTTGGCCAGGCCGTCGGCGGGCAGGCCGCGGACGGTCTGCGGGCCCTGGCCGGTCTCCAGCTGGAAGGCGATCGGCAGGCAGACCATGTCGACGAAGGTGATGTTCGCGTACAACTGGTCGTTGTTGTACGTGAATTCGCAGAAGTCGTGGCGGACGTTGATGTTCGGGTCGGACGGGTTGCTGACCGAGGGGAGGGCCAGACCGCCGCCGCGGTTCATCAGGAAGGTGAGCTTCGCGCCGACCGAGAAGTAGATCCGGCCGCTGTCCAGGTGCGGCAGGGTGACCCGGCGCGGGGCGGCGCCGGAGGCGTTCAGCGCGATGGCGCAGTCCACGCCCAGCGGGGTCTGGTCGTTGGCCGGGTTCGGCGGGTGGTGGAGGCTGCTGCCGTCGGCCTGGATGAACGCCCAGTTGCCGCCGGCCGCCGGGTCCCGGCCGACGACGTACGCGTAGACGGTGTTGTTGCCGGTGGTGTTGGCCAGGTCCAGCGGCAGCGTGGGGGTGGTCGAGGCGTTGGCGCTGGTCTCGATCCAGGTGGCCACCGCGGGGACGGCGAGGGCGAGCCCGGCGGTCGCGGCCAGCAGCTTGCGACGCGAGATGGGGCGATGGTGGCGTGGGGACATGGGTGGGGGGTTCCGTTCTCCGCGGGGTCGGGGTGGGGGAGCGGGGGGTGGGCGGTGGCTGGGCGTCAGCCGAGGTTCCACTTCTGGTTGGCGCCGCCGCCGCAGGTCCAGATCTGCAGCCGGGTGCCGTCGGCGGACGAGTTGTCCTTGGCGTCCAGGCACTTGTTGGCACCGGTGTTGGTGAGGTCGTGCGCCGAGGTGTACGTCCACTGCTGGGCAGGGGTGCCGTTGCAGGTGTAGAGCTGGACCACCGCGCCGTCCGCGTGGGAGCCGCCCGACACGTCCAGGCACTTGCCGAGCGCGCGGACGGTGCCGTCGCCGCCGACGGTCCACTGCTGGGCCGGGTTGCCGGTGCAGTTGTGCAGCTGGATCGGCGTCCCGTCGGCGTTGGAGCCGCCCGCCACGTCGACGCACATCCCGCCGATGCCGGTGATCCGACCGGTGTAGGAGGGCGGGTTGGTGTTGGAGGTCGAGACGTGGACGTAGTCGACGACCATGGTCTGCGGGAACGCGGTGGAGCCGTCCGGGCTGCCCGGCCAGTCGCCGCCGATCGCCAGGTTGAGGATCAGGAAGAACGGGTGGTCGAAGGCCCAGTGGTTGCCGCCGACGTCCGCCGGGGTGCGGGTCTCGTAGGTGTGGCCGTCCACCGACCAGGTGATCGCGGTGGGGCTCCAGTCGACGGCGAACACGTGGAAGGCGTCCGCGAAGGACTGCCCGGCGGGCAGCGAGTACGCCGCGCCGAGGCCGCCGGCGCCGGAGTAGCCCGGGCCGTGGATGGTGCCGTGGACGGTGGAGGGCTCGCGGCCGATGTTCTCCATCACGTCGATCTCACCGCTGTTCGGCCAGCCCACGCTGCCGATGTCCGAGCCGAGCATCCAGAACGCGGGCCACACGCCCTGACCGCGCGGGATCTTGATGCGGGACTCGAAGTGGCCGTAGGCCTGGGTGAAGGAGCGGGAGGTGTTGAGCCGCGCCGAGGTGTACTGGCACGTCCCGTACCAACAGTTCAGGCCCGGGTCGCTGTTCTTCTTGGCGGTGATCACCAGGTGGCCCTGGCCGTCGAGGGCGGCGTTGCTGTTCCCGCCGGTGTAGTACTGGAGCTCGTGGTTGCCGTTGCCGGAACCGCCGGTCTCCATCGTCCACTTGCCGCCGTCGACGCCGGCGCCCGCCGGTCCGTCGAAGTCGTCCGACCAGTTCTGGGCCAGTGCGGCGGCGCGGGCCGGAGCCGCGCCCGAACCGGTCGTCGACAGCAGCACCGCCGCCACCAGGGCGGTGGTGAGGACCAGCACGAGTCCGCCGAAGGACCAGCGCCGCGCGCGATGTGCAGCAGCCATGGGCATGCTCCCTTGTTCGGGTATTGATGAGAGCGCTCTCTGTGAGCTGACGTGGCGTCGCCTGCTGGGCCTGAATACTAGGGAGGGGCAAGCGTCATGGCAATGTCAGGCGCATCCGATGAAACTGCTCTGACCTGCAGTTTCCTTCTCCGGTGGCGGACTTAACGTTCCCTTAAGGCTGACTTGATGTGGGGAGAGCGCTCTCCACGCCACGTCAGGAACTGGCGTACCGTCAGAGCATGACGCCTCCGCTGCTGCACCGCTACTGGCCCGCGTCGGACGGCGCCCCGCCCTACCTCCGACTCGGCCAAGCACCCACGCCAGTGCGACCGTTGACCGGCCTGGGCAGCCAATCCCCGCTCTGGCTCAAGGACGAGAGCGGCTACGGCGACGGCTACTGGGGCGGCAACAAGGTCCGCAAACTGGAATGGCTGCTCCCCGACGTCCGCCGCCGCGCCACCCGGACCGTCCTCACCGTCGGCGGCCTCGGCACCAACTGGGGCCTGGCGACCGCACTCTACGGACGCGAGCACGGCCTGCGGGTCGTCCTCGCCCTGATCGACCACCCCGTCGACGAACACACCCGGGCCCAACTCGACCGCCTGCACGCCTCCGGAGCCCACCTGCACTTCCTGCACACCGCGACCCGCCTCCGACTCGCCGCGCCATGGCTCCTCGCCCGCCACCTCGACCGCGGAACCCTCCCCGCCTACCTGCCGCCCGGCGGCTCCTCGCCCCTCGGCGCCCTCGGCGCCGTGGAGACCGCCCTCGAACTCGCCGACCAGGTCGCCAGCGGCCAACTCCCCGAACCCGCGTGGCTGGTGACCGCCATCGGCTCCGGCGGCACCGCCGCCGGCCTCACCCTCGGCCTGCGCCTCGCCGGCCTGCGCACCCGGGTCCTCGGCATCGTCGTCAACGACACCCTGCGCCTCGACACCACCACCCTCCTCCGCCTCGCCCGCCGGTCCGAGGCGCTGCTCCGGCGCCGCGGCGCCACCCTCCCGGCCCTCGCCCTCGGCCCGTCCGACCTCACCACCGAACGCGGCTGGCTCGGCCCCGGCTACGCCCACCCCACCGCCGACGCCGACACCGCACTCGCCCACGCGGCCACCGCCGCCGGCCTCACCCTGGAACGCACCTACACCGCCAAGGCCCTGGCCGCCCTGCTCGCCCTCGACACCGCCGGCCGCTTCGCCGGGGAGCCCGTCCTCTTCCTCAACACCCACGGCCCCCGGGTCACTCCTTAGCGCTCCTCGCGGCCGCCGAGGACCGGCTTGACGTCCAGGAGCGGGGTGCCGTCGAGGGCCTCCAGGTCGCTGACGCGGACGCGGAGGCCGTCCACGGCCAGGACCGTGACCCGGTGGAGGCCGATCGGATTGGGGCGGTCCGGGGAGCGGGTGGCGAAGACGCCGGTCTCCGGGCGGGACGGGGCGTTGCGCGGGTGGACGGCGAGCACGGTACGGTCGGCCCGGTCCAGCCAGGTGAGCAGGAGGACGTCCTGCCCGGGGGCCAGGTCGCGCAGCGCCCGTGCCACCGCGGGATCGAACACCAGCCAGGCGTCCGGGCCGCCCTCGTCGCCCTGTTTGGGGGCCAGCGACCGTTCCTGCAGGGGTGATTCCACCCAGCCGATCGCCCGCACCGCGTACTCATCGCCCACCGTCGAACCCCTCTCGCCGACCGCCACCGAGCCTATGCGACGGACGGCCGGTCGTGTCCCGGTGGCGCGCGCTCGACTTCGCGTGGACGGTCCGTCCCGGCGCGAACCATCGCCACGACACGCTCCGTACGGCAGGTTGACCGTCGCCGCGGGCAGGCGGCCGAGGGGCGGAGAGCCGAACGGCCGTGCCCCGTGGCGGGAAGGTGGCCCGCAGTGGCGAGCCGAGGGCGCGCCGTCTCAAACACATCATGGCGGAACGTTCACCTGATCGGGTGCAGAAGATCGCCTTGAGCGGTCTGCGGCCGGTCGCTCCGCCTACGGTTGGGGCGTGCGGGACGGGGTCGGAGGTCAACCAAACCCCTTCTCAGCCGACGATGTGACGATCCGTCATGAGATCAGCCATGAGTCGCAACCCTATGAGAGAGGGGAGGCCCTCCCATGCCCGTGGACACCCGACCGCAGGCATCGCAGCGCCGGCGCACCCGTTCCACCCCGGCGGTGCGGTCATGAACCCGACGGCCGTCGAGCAGGTCCTGCGCGGCCCCAGCGGGCTCGGCACGTCCGGGCTGCACCTGGCGTCCCTGGTGGCCCCGGAGCCGCAGCTGCTGCCGCAGACCGGCATCGGCGACACACCGCACGACACCCGGCTCGACCCCCCGCGCGAGGGGGCGCCGAGGACGGGCGACCCCATCCCGGGCCTGTACCACCACCCCGTCGCGGAGCCCGATCCCGTCCGGGTCGAGGAGATCAGCCGCCGGATCAAGGCGTGGGCGCTGGACGAGGTCGAGCTGTACCCGCCCGAGTGGGAGGACCAGTTCGACGGCTTCTCGCTGGGCCGCTACATGGTGGCGTGCCACCCCGAGGCGCCGACCGTCGACCACCTGATGGTCGCCACCCGGCTGATGGCCGCCGAGAACGCGCTCGACGACTGCTACTGCGAGGACCACGGCGGTTCGCCGGTCGGCCTGGGCAGCCGGCTGCTGCTGGCGCACACCGCGCTCGACCCGCTGCACACCACCCCGGAGTACCAGCCGCACTGGGAGGAGTCGCTGCAGGCCGACGCCCCCCGCCGGGCGTACCGCTCCGCGATGGAGTACTTCGTGCGCGCGGCCACCCCCGCTCAGGCAGACCGCTTCCGGCACGACATGGCCCGCCTGCACCTGGGCTACCTGGCCGAGGCGGCGTGGGCGGAGACCGACCACGTGCCCGAGGTGTGGGAGTACCTGGCGATGCGCCAGTTCAACAACTTCCGTCCCTGCCCGACCATCACCGACACCGTCGACGGCTACGAGCTGCCCGCGGACGTGCACGCCATGCCTGCCATGCAGCGGGTCATCGCGCTCGCGTCCAACGCCACGACGATCGTCAACGACCTCTACTCGTACACCAAGGAACTCGCCAGTCCGGGACTGCACCTCAACCTGCCGGTGGTCATCGCCAAGCGCGAGGACCGCACCGACCGGGAGGGGTACCTGAAGGCGGTCCAGGTCCACAACGACCTGATGCGCGCCTTCGAGTCCGAGGCGGCCGCCCTGGCCGCCGCCGTCCCCGCACCGAGCGTGGTGCGCTTCCTGCGCGGCGTCGCCGCCTGGGTGGACGGCAACCACTACTGGCACCAGACCAATACCTACCGCTACAGCCTGCCCGATTTCTGGTAACAAGGAGCTGACCACCATGTCTTTGACCGACATTTCCGCCCCGGCCGGCCGCGCCGCGATCCCCGGCCCGGCCACCCCCTACCAGGGCGACATCGCCCGGTACTGGGACACCGAGGCCCGGCCGGTCAATCTGCGCCTCGGCGATGTCGACGGCCTCTACCACCACCACTACGGCATCGGCGAGATCGACGAGGCCGCCGTGGGCGACCCGGAGGACAGCGAGCGCGAGAAGAAGGTCATCGCCGAGCTGCACCGCCTGGAGTCCGCCCAGACCGACGTGCTGCTGGACAACCTCGGCGCGATCACCGCCGGGCAGACCCTGGTGGACGCCGGTTGCGGCCGCGGCGGCTCGATGGTGATGGCCCACCAGCGCTTCGGCGCCCGGGTCGAGGGCGTGACGCTCTCCGCCAAGCAGGCCGAGTTCGGCAACCGACGCGCCCGGGAGCTGGGCATCGACGCCTCGGTGCGCGCCCAGGTCTGCAACATGCTGAAGATGCCGTTCGAGACCGGTTCGGTGGCGGCGTCCTGGAACAACGAGTCCAGCATGTACGTCGACCTGGACGACCTGTTCGCCGAGCACTCCCGGATCCTGGAGGTCGGCGGCCGTTACGTGACCATCACCGGTTGCTGGAACCCCAAGTACGGTCAGCCGTCGAAGTGGGTGTCCCAGATCAACGCGCACTTCGAGTGCAACATCCACTCCCGCCGCGAGTACCTGCGCGCGATGGCCGACAACCGCCTGGTCCCGCAGGCCGTCATCGACCTGACCCCGGCCACCCTGCCGTACTGGGAGCTGCGCGCCACCTCGTCCCTGGTCACCGGCATCGAGGAGGCGTTCATCTCCTCCTACAAGGACGGCTCCTTCCAGTACGTCCTGATCGCCGCCGACCGGGTCTGACGGACGCGTCGGAATGTCGGAGCCCCGGCCGGTCCGCGTGGGGGAGCGGGCCGGCCGGGGGGTTCGAGGGGTCGGGGGTCAGGCGCAGGTGAGGGTGGGGGCGGACCAGTCGGCGTGGTCGGAAGTGTTGCCGTCGCCGGCGTCGGTGACCTGGAGGGTCAGCTCGTAGGCGCCGGTGAGCGGTGCGGTGAGGTGGACGGCGCCGCCGGAGCCGGTGACCGTGCCGCTGTCGGCGACCGCGGTGCCGTCGGCGAGGATCCGGAAGACCACCGAGCCCCGGCTGCCGGACTCGTCGTCGACGCCCACGTCGGTGGTGAGGGTGGTGCAGGTGCCGCCGAGGTAGTAGGTGATGGCGGACGCGGCGTGGGCGCCGAGCCCCTTGGGGTAGACGGTGCCCGCGATGGTGAGCGGCTGCCCGTCGCCGGCGGCGGCCTCGCCGTTGCTCCGGTCGTGCTCGACCGGGCCCCAGCCGTTGGTCACGGTGGTCCAGGCGAGGTCGCCGAGGGCGTGGGAGCCGGTGGCGGGGCCGTTGCCGCAGGCGACCTTGGCGTCGGCCCAGTCGGCGTGGTCGTAGGAGTTGCCGTCGCCGGCGTCGGTGACGACCAGGCGCAGGTCGCTGCCGCCGGTGAGGTCGGCGCTCAGGTGTGCGGGCCCGTCGGTGCCGCGGCGGACGCCGCTGTCGGCGACCAGGGTGGCGTCGCGGTAGATCCGGAAGTCGACCGAGCCGTTGTTCCCGGCCTCGTCGTCGACGCCGACGTCGACGGTGAGCCTCTTGCAGGTGCCGCCGAGGTGGTAGCGGACGTCGGAGGCGGCGTGGACGCCGAGGCCGGAGGCGTACGCGGTGCCGCCGATGGTCAGGGTGCGGCCGTCGCCGGAGCCGGTCTCGCCGTTGCTGTGGTTGCGCTCGACCGGGCCCCAGCCGTTGGTGGCGGAGGTCCAGGCGAGGTCGCCGAGCCGGTGGAGGCCGGCCGGGAGCGAGATCGGGGTGCTCGGGGTGACCCGGTACATGACGGTGCCGTGGGCCGGGACGGTGGCGCTGATGGCACCGGTGGTGGTGGTCGTGGCCTTGGACCACAGGTCCTTGAGCGTGTACGAGGGCGCGCCGCCGATGCCGGCCGCGGTCGCGGTGGTGCTGACGGTCTTCGCGGCGGTGGTCTCGTTGGTGAGGGTGACGGCGCGGGAGCCGTCGGCGAGCGGCTTGCTCATCACGACCAGGCCGCCGGTGTTGGACAGGACGGTGCCCTGGACGCCGAGCGGGTCCTGGTCGACGGCGATGACGTCGGTGTTCTTCAGGATCGCCAGGGTGGCGGCGCTCGCGGTGCGCAGGTCGCTGCCGATGAGGAGCGGGGCGGCCAGCTCGGACCAGAGGCTGAAGTGGGTGCGGTATTCGGTGTCGGTCATGCCGCCGTTGCCGACCTCCAGCATGTCGGGGTCGTTCCAGGCGCCGGGGGAGGCGTACGGGGCGAGGTTCTGGTCGGCGTGCGCGATGCCGATCATGCTGGACCAGGAGTCGGAGATGTCGCCGGTGGTGCGCCAGGAGTTGCCGACCCCGGCGGCCCAGGTCCAGGGCTGGTTCTCGCCCCATTCGCAGATGCTGTACAGGATGGGGCGGCCGGTGTTCCTGAGCGCGTCGCCCATGGCCTTGTAGCGCTGCTGGGCGTCGGCGCCGGTGTTGTTGCAGTTGTCGTACTTGAGGTAGTCGACGCCCCAGGACGCCCACAGGTTGGCGTCCTGCTGCTCGTGGCCGAGGCCGCCGGGGAAGCCGAGGGTGTCGCAGGTCTTGGTGCCGGCGCTGGAGTAGAGGCCGAACTTCAGCCCCTTGGCGTGGACGTAGTCGGCGACGGCCTTGATGCCGTTCGGGAAGCGGACCGGGTCGGGCACCAGGTTGCCCGCGGCGTCCCGGTTGGGCAGCGCCCAGCAGTCGTCGAGGTTGACGTAGGTGTAGCCGGCGTCCTTGAGGCCCTGGGAGACGAAGATGTCGGCGATGCCCTTGACCATCGCCTCGTTGAACTCGGCGCGGCAGTGCGTGGAGTTCCAGTTGTTGAACCCCATCTGCGGGGTCCGGGCGAGGGTGTTCTCGACGGCCGCCGCCGGTGGGGCGGTGGCCACGTCGAGGCCCACGGCGGTGAGTGCGGCGAGCGCGCCGCCTCCGGTGAGCAGGGCGAGTGCGGTGACCGTCGCGGTGACGGTCCGGCGGATTGCGCGGCGTGCCGTACCTGGAGAAGACATGAGAGTACTCCGAGAGGGACGGGGTGCAGGGTGGGTGGGTGGTGCGCCGAGCCGGTCGGGAGTCCGTGGGTGCTTTCGGGTGGGCGGGTCAGGCGGGCAGGCCGATGGCGCGTTCGCGATTGCGGCGCTGCTGGATGACGACGGCGGCGACCAGGAGCAGGCCCTGGGCGACGTTCTGCCAGAAGCTGTTGATGCCCTGGACGGTGAGGCCGTTCTGGAGGGCGCCGAGCAGGGCGACGGCGAGCAGGGTGCCGCCGATGGTGCCCTTGCCGCCCTTGAGGGCGCAGCCGCCGAGCGCCGCGGCGGTGATGGACTGGAGTTCCAGGCCCTCGCTGCCGGAGACGGGCTGGCCGGAGCCGGTGCGGGCGGTGAGCAGGACGCCGGCGAGGGCGGCGACGGTGCCGGTGAGGGCGTAGGCGGAGATCAGGTACTTGTTGAGGTTGATGCCGGCGAGCCGGGCGGCGGTGTCGTTGCCGCCGAGGGCGTAGATGTTGCGGCCGATGTCGGTGTAGGTGAGCAGCACGTGGACGGCGGCGGCGACCAGGACCAGGATCCAGATCATGGTGGGCAGTCCGGCGATCTTCCCGCGGCTGAGGAAGACGAAGACGGGGTCGTTCAGGACGAAGCCCTGGGCGCGTCCGCCGGAGACGAGTTGGGCGAGGCCCTTGTAGGCGGCGAGGCCGGCCAGGGTGGCGATGGTGGGGTTGACGCGGCCGTGGATGATGACGGCGCCGTTCAGCAGCCCGACGGCAGCGCCGGCGAGGAGGGCGGCGCCGATGCCCAGGGGTGCGCTGGAGCCGGTCGAGGTGAAGACCATGGCGCTCACCACGGAGGCGAGCCCGGCCTGGGAGCCGACGGAGATGTCCAGGGCTCCGCAGATGATGACGACGGTCTGGACGACGGCGAGCAGGCCGGCGATGGTGGCGGCTTCGCCGATGACCTGGATGTTGTCCCAGCTGAGGAAGTTGGGGTTCAGCGACCCGAAGAGCACGACGACGACGGCGAGGGCGGCGATCAGGCTGAGGTTCTGCCCGCCGACGGAGGCGACCAGGGTGCGCAGGCCGGCCGGCCTGCGTTCGGGCTCGGGCCGGTCCTTGGGACGGGGGGCGGAGGGGGCTTCGGTCGCGCTCAACGGTTCGCTCCGCTCGGGGTGTCGGTGGTGGTCGCGTCGGGGGAGGTGGTGGTCGCGTCCTGGGTGGCGGTGGTCGCGGCAGTGGCGGGGGCCAGGTCGTCGGCCATGGCGAGGGCGAGGACGGCCTCCTCGGTGGCGTCGGCGCGGTCGAGTTCGCCGGTGATCCGGCCGTTCTGGAGGACGACGACGCGGTCGGCGAGGCCGAGGACCTCGGGGAGTTCGGACGAGATGACGAGGACGGCGGTGCCCTCCCGGGCGAGGTCGGCGATGATCTGGTAGATCTCGGCCTTGGCGCCGATGTCGACGCCGCGGGTGGGCTCGTCCAGGATCAGCAGCTCGGGGCGGCGGGCCAGCCAGCGGGCCAGGACGACCTTCTGCTGGTTGCCGCCGGACAGGGTGCGGACCTCGGCCTCGATCGAGGGTGCGCGCACCCGGAGGCGGTCCGCGTACTCCTGGGCCAGTGCGCGCTCCCGGGCGCGGCTGACGAAGCGCCAACGGCGCAGCCGGCGCTGGCTGACCAGGGTGGTGTTGTCGCGGATCGTCCGGTGCAGCAGGAGGGCCTGCGCCTTGCGCTCCTCGGGGGCCAGGCCGATGCCCGCCTCGATGGCGTCGCGCGGGCTGCGGGCCTTCAGCGGCCGCCCGTTGAGGGTGACCGTGCCGGAGCGGATCGGCAGGTCGCCGGCGAGGGCGAGGGCGAGTTCGGAGCGTCCGGCGCCGATCAGCCCGGCGAGGGCGACGACCTCGCCGGCCCGGACGGTGAGGCTGACGTCCCGGACGGCGTCGGTGGTGAGGTGCCGGACGTCCAGTACGACCCGTTCGGTGGCGACGTGCTGACGGACGAACAGGCCCGCCAGGTCGCGGCCGACCATGAGCCGGACCAGCTCGCTCTCGGTGGTCCGGGTGGCGTCGACCTCGCCGACCAGGGCGCCGTCGCGCAGGACGGCGATGCGGTCGGCGAGGTGGAAGATCTCCTTCATCCGGTGCGAGACGTAGACGATGGCGATGCCCAGGTCGCGCAGGCGGCCGATCAGCTCGAACAGAGCCTCGGTCTCGTGCTCGGAGAGCGAGGACGTCGGCTCGTCGAAGGCGATCACCCGGGGCGGGGTCTCGCCGGTCAGGGCGCGCAGGATCTCGACCAACTGGCGCTGGGCGGCGGTGAGTCGGGAGCCGAGCCGGTCGGGGTCGAGGACCCGGTCGAAGCCGAGCCGCGACAGGTCGGCGGTGATCCGGCGGTGCAGTTCGGCGCGGTCCAGGCGGCGTCCGGCGCGGCGGGGGAGGGAGCCGGCGTAGACGTTCTCGGCGACCGAGACGTGCGGGATGATCTCGGGTTCCTGCGGGATGATCCGGATGCCGGCCCGGCGGGCGTCGATCGGCGAGGTGAGGTGCAGTTCCCGGCCGTCGAGCAGCACGCGACCCCGGGTGGGGCGGTGGTCGCCGGTGAGGATGCGCAGCAGGGTGGACTTGCCGGCGCCGTTCTCGCCCATCAGGGCGGTGACCCGGCCGGGCGGGAAGGTGAGGGTGACCCCGTGGAGCGCCTGGACCGAGCCGAAGCTCTTGGAGACGTGCTCGGCGGTCAGGCCGAGTGCGGTGGCGGGCGGGGGTTCGGGTGTGGTCAACGGGGCCTCCCAGTGGGGCGGTACGGGCGGGAGTACGCGGCGGGGGAGGCGGGCGTCAGCTGCAGTTGACGCCGGCGGCCTGCCAGGTGGCCGCGTCGACCATCTTGGTGGGGGCGAAGGCCTCGGCGGGGAACGCCTTGCCGTTCTTCAGCCGGTCGTAGGCCGTCTGGACGGCGAGGGCGCCGACGTCCTTGCCGTTGATGAACAGGGCGGCCTTCATACCGGAGGGCTTGCCGGACTTCCAGTCCTTGCAGGCGAGGTAGGCGCCGAGGCCGACCCCGTCGATGTCGTCGGGGCCGACGCCCGCGTTCTGCAGGGCGGTGACGGCGCCCTGGACGTTCTCGTCGTTGCAGCCCCAGACCACCCAGTGCTTGACGCCCGGGTTGGCGGTGATGGTCGCGGCCACCTTGTCCTGGGCGCCGGTGGGGGTGTTGTCGGTGGCGACGTCGATGTTCTGGACGGCGGCGCCGGAACCGGCGGCGAAGGCGGCCTTGGCGGCCTTGACCCGGTCGCCGCAGACCGTGACGTCCTGCTTCCAGGCGGAGATGGTGCGGGTCTCGGCCGGGTTCCAGGCGGCCTTCTTGAACTCCTCGGCGGCGCGCTTGCCGACCTCGCCGCCCATCTGCTCGCCGGAGAAGCCGATCCGGGGCACCAGGTCGGACTTGGCGCAGGCGGCCGGGTCCGGGCCGGTGGTGCAGATCTGGTCGTCGGACGTGAGCAGGGCGACCTTGGCGTCCCGGGCGGCCTGGACGACCTGCGGTCCGACGGCCGGATCGGGCACCACCACGATCAGGCCGTTGCTCTTCTGCGCGATCGCGGACTGGACCTCGCTGACGGTCTTGTTGGCGTCGTTGCCGAGGTTCACGACCTTCAGGTCGATGCCGAGTTCGGCGGCCTTGGCCTTGGCGCCGGCGGCCTCGCCGACGAAGTACTCCTGGTCACCCTGCTTCTGCAGGTACGTCAGGGAGATCTTGCCGTCGACCTTCTTGACGTCGCCGTCGCCCGACGCGGAGGCGGTCTGCCCGGTCGAGCAGGCGGTCAGGCCGAGGACGGCGGTCAGGCCGAGTGCGGCCACGGGGGCGAGTCGGTGACGAGGAGTGTGCATGGGTGCTCCTGGGGTTCGGGTAGGACCGGAGAGTGCAACACAACCGCTCAAAAACCAGCGCAATCGAACGCTGCGGATCACAGGAAACGCCTAGTTCATCGAGGCGTCAAGTACTCCGGTACGGTCGGCCCGATCCGCAATACGCTCGTTACGGTCACTCAAATGACGTGACCACACGTGATATTGACGGCGCATACGAACACCGCAGCACCCCGGTGGCCCGGTGTGGGCCGCGGGGTGCTGCGGTGGGTGAACCTGTTCGATCCGGTGCTCCGAGTCCGGATCCCATGCCGGTACTACGGTGACAGGATTGCCTGTACTCCGTCAAGAGTGGCAGGCGGGGCGGACGGTGACACGCCGAAACGGCGCCGACCGCCGGGCATCGACGTGCCCGGCGGTCGGCAGTGGTGCGGGATCAGGCGAACGGGGTCCCGTCGAGGGTCCAGTGCGGGTCGGGGGTGATGCCGAGCGCCCGGTAGACGGTCGCGGCGACGTCGGCGTGGCGGAGGTTCTCCGGGGTGGTGCCGGGCGCGATGCCGGGGCCGGCGGCGGCGATCCAGGCGGTGCGCTCCTGGGGGCTGCGGCCGCCGTGGCCGCCCTCGTCGCGGTGGCCGTGGTCGGTGACGACGATGACCGTCCACTCCTCGGTGTCGGCGCAGGCGCGGTCCCGGACGGCTGTCAGGATCCGGCCGAGCCGGCGGTCCGCCGTCTCCACGGCCCGGTGGTACGCGGGGCCGCAGCCGAGGAGGTGGCCGGTCTCGTCGACCGCGCCGAGGTAGACGAAGGAGGCGTGCAGCAGCTCGCCGGAGCCGAGGATCCGGACGGCTTCGGCGGTCACCTGCTCGTCGCACTCCTCCCAGGCCTCCGTGGTGTCCGCGGCCGCCGCGAGGTAGGACAGGCGGCTGGGCGCGGCGAACAGCGGTCCGCCCTGGCGGGCCAGGAACATCGGCTCCCAGCCGCCGACCGCGAAGGTCTTCAGCCGGTGCTCGGCGGCCAGCCGGGTGGTGAAGTCCGGGAACAGGTCGAGGCGGTGGCCGTCGAAGCGGTTGCCCCACACCCCGTGCTTGGCGACGGAGACACCGGTGACGACGGTGGCCCAGCAGGGGCCGGACATGGTCGGGGTGGCGTCGTCGATCTCGACCGGCGCGAGGAAGCCGGTCTTGGCGAGTTCGTCGAGGTGGGGGGTGTCCAGCAGTGGCAGCAGGTCGAGGCGGACGCCGTCGATGCCGACGACCAGGACGCGGCGTGAGTCCACGGGTGGTTCCTTGTGGTTCGGGAAGGGGGAGCAACGTGCAGAGGCCGGCGGCACGACAGTAGAGGTGACGGTGCGGCGAATCAATACTGGACGAAGTTATTTATTCGCCGGTACCTTGCACCCTGCGCACCCCGAGCACCCCGAGCACCTTGAGCCCGGACCGCCGGTCCGGCCGCACCACCTCCACCCCACCCTCCTGGAGGCACCTCGATGCGTACGACCGGAACCGCCGGAACCAGCAGTCCCGCCCGGCGGTTGCCCGCCGTGCTCCTCGCCGCAGCACTGCTGGTGCTGGGCGCCGTCCCCGCCGCCGGCGCGGCTCCGCAGGCCGCCGCAGCGGCCGTGACGCCGCTGACCGGGCCGCAGTTGGCCGCGTCGTGGACGGGGCCGCTGTCCACCCGGGGCCGGTACATCGTGGACGCGAACGGCGACCGCTTCAAGCTCAAGGCGGCCAACTGGGCCGGATCCCAGGGGACCTGGGAGGGCAGCGGGAGCGCCGACGATCCGGCGAACAACCAGGCCGGACAGGTCTCGCACAACATCCCGCTCGGCCTGGACCGGGTGCCGCTGGCTCAGATCATGGCCGACTTCCACGCGGTGGGCCTGAACAGCGTCCGGCTGCCGTTCGCCAACGCGCTGATCCACGACACCGCCCCCGTCCCGGACTCCGCCGTCGCCGCCAACCCGCAGCTGAAGGGTCGAACGCCGCTGCAGGTCTTCGACGCCGTCATCGCCGCCCTGACCGCCGACGGCTTCGCGGTGATCCTCAACAACCACACCACCAGCTACCGGTTCTGCTGCGGCCTGGACGGCAACGAGCGCTGGAACAGCGGCCAGTCCACGCAGGCGTGGGAGGACGACTGGCTGTTCATGGTGAACCGGTACCGGGCCAACAAGCGGGTGGTCGGCGCCGACCTGCGCAACGAGGTCCGCCGCGACACCTGGGACGACCCCAACTGGGGCACGGGCGACGCGCACGACGAGTACGCCGCCTTCGAGGAGGCCGGCAACAGGATCCTCCAGGCCGACCCCGACATGCTGGTCGTCATGGAGGGGATCAACTGGCAGGGCATCCCGTCCGCCCTGTTCAGCCACGGCCGGCCGATGCTCACCCCGGTCCGCAACCTCTCCAACTCCCTGATCAGGTCGGACAAGCTGGTCTACGCCGCGCACTTCTACGCCTACACCGGGCCGGCCAACACCGGTGCGGGCAGCGGCCCCGGTTCCACCAGCGACCCGCGCTACGAGGACTTCACTCCCGACCAGCTCGCCCAGGTGGTCGACGACGAGGCGCTGTTCGTCACCCAGTCCGGCCAGCACTTCACCGCGCCGGTGTGGGTCAGCGAGTTCGGCGCGGCCGGGCGCGGCTCGACCGACACCAAGGAGAAGGCCTGGCTGGACGCCTTCACCGACATCCT
Source organism: Kitasatospora cinereorecta (assembly GCF_024172095.1). Taxonomy (GTDB): domain Bacteria; phylum Actinomycetota; class Actinomycetes; order Streptomycetales; family Streptomycetaceae; genus Kitasatospora; species Kitasatospora cinereorecta. Next base: position 383,981 of record NZ_JAMZDX010000007.1, read on the forward strand.
GGTGAAGAACGACACCGACTTCGCCCAGTGGCCGGCGATCGGCTGGACCGACAGCGCGGGCAACCCGCAGGACAACTGGGCGCTGCTCTCCTACGACGCCACCGGCCGCAGGACGGGCGTCAACGACCCCGGCGACTGGCGGGCCACCGACTGGAACAAGCTGGTGAACGCCGCCGGCAGGACCGGCCAGGTCGCCAGGGCCACCCGCTGGAACATGCTCGACCTCGACTTCGGCGACCAGAACGTCTCCGCCACCATGCTCGCCCACGGCGACTGGAGCAGCGGCAACCGCAAGGGCACCTGCATCGACGGCCAGCGGCTGGTCGGCCTCGGCCGCAGCGACAGCCGCGGCCTGTGCACCGACGCGAACCAGCCCGCGACCTCCACGGCCGGCTGGGTCACCGTCACCGACGAGCGGTACGTCACCCACGGCGACTGGGCGAGCGGCTACAACAAGCTGCAGTGCCCGGACAACACGTACGCCGTCGGCTACAGCGTGCACTCCAACGCGATGTCCGCCCTGCTGTGCGCGCCGTCCTCGGCGGCGCTGCCGCTGACCGGCCGCAACGTGTGGTTCGACCACGGCGACAACCGGCCCGCCACCGGCGGCTCCACCGGCAGCGACTGGGCGCCGGGCTACTACAAGGGCCAGTGCGCCGACAACGAGTACCTCGCCGGGGTCGCGTACACCTGGAAGTGGCTCCACTACGGCGTCCCGGACGCCCTGCTCTGCCGCCCGCTGAGCTGAGCCGCCCGCAGCCCCTCGGCACGTCTCCGCCCCCGTCCCGGTCACTGTGTCCGGGGCGGGGGCGGTGCCGTGTCCGGAGCCGGGGTGGTGGTCAGGCCTGCGGGAAGACCCGGCCGAGCAGGTCGTGCAGGGTGCGGCGCTCGTCCTCGTCCAGCTGGCCGAGGGTGGTGAGGCCGGACATCAGCTCGGCGCGGATCAGGGCGACGGTGCGCTCCCCCTCCTCGGTCAGCAGGACGTTCTTCACCCGCCGGTCGGTCTGGTCGACCGCGCGCCGGACCAGGCCGCGGGCCTCCAGGCGGTCGGTGATGCCGGTGACGTTGGAGGCGTCGCAGGCGAGCAGTTCGGCCAGGGTGCGCATCGGCATCGGCCGCCGCAGCAGGCTGAGTACCTTGCCCTGCATGAGGGTCAGACCCTGCTCGGCCGCCACCTCGGCGAAGTGCCGGTAGTAGGCGGCGGCCGCACGGGCGAGGCCGTCCATCAGCTGGACGGGCGTCGGGGGCGGCGGCGCGGTGGTCATGGGGCGAGGGTAGTCGAGAATGGTTGACATACTCAACCATCTGGTCCTACCGTCGGGTAATAGTTGATGACCTCAAGGATCACGGAGCGCGTCATGAGCACCACCCCCAGCAACCCGCCCGCCGGGGAGCCCGGGACCGCCACGGCCCCCGCCGCCGTGGCCCCGGCCGCCGTGGCCGCCCGGCTGCGCGCCGCCTTCGCGACCGGCCGTACCAAGCCGCTCGCCTGGCGCCTCGCCCAGCTCGCCGCGCTCCGCTCGCTGCTCACCGACCGCACCGAGGCCCTGCTCACCGCCCTCCACAGCGACCTCGGCAAGGGCGCCCGGGAGGCGTACCGCACCGAGATCGCCTTCACCCTCAACGAGCTCGACCACACCGTGGCCCACCTCGAGGAGTGGCTGCGCCCCCGGCCCGCGGCCGTCCCGGAGAACTTCCGGCCCGCCGAGGCCCGGGTGGTCCGCGACCCGCTCGGCGTGGTGCTGATCATCGCGCCCTGGAACTACCCGCTCCAGCTCGCCCTCGCACCCCTGGTCGGCGCCCTCGCCGCCGGCAACGCCGCCCTGGTCAAGCCCAGCGAACTCGCCCCCGCCACCTCCGCCGCACTCGCCGAACTGGTGCCGCACTACCTCGACCGGGACGCGGTCGCCGTTGTCGAGGGCGGCGTCCCCGAGACCACCGCCCTGCTGGAGCAGCGCTTCGACCACATCTTCTACACCGGCAACGGCGCCGTCGGACGGATCGTGATGGCCGCCGCCGCCCGCCACCTCACCCCGGTCACCCTCGAACTCGGCGGCAAGAGCCCGGTGGTGGTCGAACCCGGCGTCGACCTCGCGGTCACCGCGGAGCGCCTGGCCCGCGGCAAGTTCCTCAACGCCGGCCAGACCTGCGTCGCCCCCGACTACGTGCTGGCCGTCGGCGACACCGCCGCCGCCCTGGAACGCCACCTCGCCGACGCGGTCGAGGCGCTGTACGGGCAGGACCCGGCCACCCACCCCGAGTACGGACGGATCGTCAACGAGCGCCACTTCGACCGGCTCACCGCCCTGCTCGGCGACGGACGCACGGTGATCGGAGGGCAGCACGACCGGGCCAGCCGCTACCTGGCCCCCACCGTCCTCGCCGACGTCGCGCCGGACGCCCCGGTGATGCGCGAGGAGATCTTCGGACCGGTGCTGCCCATCGTCGCCGTCCCCGACCTCGACGCGGCCATCGCCTTCGTCAACGAGCGCGACAAGCCGCTCGCGCTGTACGCCTTCACCGAGTCCGAGCAGACCAAGCGGCGGCTCACCGAGGAGACCTCCTCCGGCGCCCTCACCTTCGGACTGCCGGTCTCCCACCTCGCCGTCCCCGAGCTGCCGTTCGGCGGCGTGGGGGAGAGCGGCATGGGCCGCTACCACGGCGAGTACTCGCTCGACACCTTCAGCCACACCAAGGCCGTCCTCGACAAGCCCCTCGGCTGAGACCCCGTACCCGCCCCCACCTGCCCCCCACCCACAGGAGCCACCGCACGATGACCACCACCGCCCCCGTCGACCACGCCGCGGCCGTCGCCCGCGAGAGCGCCCGCTTCGTCGACGCGGTCGTGGACGCCGACCCGTCCACCCCCGTGCCGACCTGCCCCGACTGGACGCTCACCGACCTGGTCCGGCACGCCGGCAGCGTCCACCGCTGGTTCTCCGTCCTGCTGAGCCGACTCGTCCAGGAGCCGCCGCGCACCCGCGAGGTCGACCTCCAGCTGCCCGACACCGTCGACGGCTACCCCGGGTGGCTCGCCGCGAGCGCCGAGCACGCCGCCGGGGTGATCGCCGGCCTCGACCCGGACGCGCCGATGTGGGCGTGGGGCGCCGACCAGCACGCCCGCTTCTGGGTCCGCCGGATGCTCTTCGAGACGCTGATCCACCGGGTCGACGCCGAACTCGCCCTCGGCCGGCCCGCCGGGATCGACCGGGCCCTCGCCGTCGACGGCATCGACGAGTTCCTGGTCAACCTGCCGTACGCCGCCCTCTTCGCCCCCGACACCGTCAACCTGCGGGCCGAGGACCGGAGTGTCCGCTTCCGCTGCACCGACGGCGAGGAGAGCTTCCTGGTCCGCCTCCGCCCCGACGGCTTCGCCCTGGAATCGGACAGCTCGGGGGAGGAGGCCGACGCCGAGGTCGGCGGTGCGGCCGCGGACCTGCTGCTGCTCCTCTACGGCCGCCTGGACCGCAGCGCCGACGCGTTCCGGCTCGCCGGCGACCCGGAGCTGCTGGCGACCTGGTTCGCGCACTCCGCGTTCTGAGCCTGCCGGCTGCGAGCCCCCGCCGCCCGGCCCCGGCTACGCCGTCCGGCGTGCCGCCCGGGCCGGGAGGCGGGCGGCGGCGAGGGCCAGCAGGCCGAGGACGGCCGCCACGGCGAAGGTGGTGCGGGTGCCGGTGGCCACCGCCGCCGGGGACGCCGCGGTGACGTCGCTCGTCGCCGAGGCGAGCGCGAACACCGCACCCATTGCCGAGGTGCCGGTCACCAGGCCGAGGTTGCGCGAGAGGTTGAGCAGCCCCGACACCACGCCCCGGTGCTCCGCCTCCACGTCCGCCAGCACGGCGGTGTTGTTGGCGGCCTGGAACAGCGCGTACCCGGCGGTGACCGCGACCAGCGGGCCGACGTACCCGGCGACGCCGAACCGGGCCGGCAGGACGGCCAGCGCCGCGCAGCCCGCCGCGTTGACGCACAGCCCGAGCACGGTCGTCCGGCCCGCCCCCAGCCGGTCCACCAGCCGCCCGGCCGGCACCCCGCTCAGGGCACTGACCAGCGGTCCTGCCGACATCGCCAGCCCCACCGCCGCCGGGGCCAGCCCCAGCGCGCGGGAGAGGTGGAACGGGCCGACCACCAGGGTGGCCATCATCACCGTCGACACCAGGGCGCTCATCACCAGGCCCGCGCCGAGCGCCGGGTCGCGGAACATCCCCACCCGCACCAGCGGAGCGGCCGTCCGCGCCTCCACCCGGGCGAACAGCGCGACGCCGAGGCCCGCCGCCACCAGCAGCGCCGCGTTGAGCGGGCCGAACCGGCCCCGGCCGAGCGTCAGCGCGAGCGCGTACGCGCCGAGGGTCAGCGCCAGCAGCGCCGTACCGCGCAGGTCGAACCGGGCCCGTCCGCCCGCCGCGGCCGGCCGGTCGGCGGGCAGGTGACGGTGCGCCAGCAGCAGCGTCAGCGCGCCCAGCGGTACGGCGGCCAGGAAGACCGCCCGCCAGCCGAATCCGGTGATCAGCACGCCGCCGAGCGACGGCCCGAGCGCGGTGCCGATCGCCGACACGGTGCCCAGCAGCCCCATCGCACGGCCGATCCGCTCCCGGGGCACCGTGTCCCCGACGAACGCCAGCGTGAGCGCCGTCATCACCGCGGCGCCGAGACCCTGCACCGCCCGGGCGGCCACCAGCGTGCCGAGGCCGGGCGCCAGCCCGCACAGCGCCGACGCCGCCGTGAACACCAGCAGCCCGCCCAGCAGCAGCCGCCGACGGCCGATCAGGTCGCCGAGCCGGCCCGCTCCCACCACCAGCGTGGTGACGGCCAGCAGATAGGCCAGGACGATCCACTGGACCTCCTGGAAGGATGCCGAGAACGCCCGCGCCAGCGTCGGCAGCGCCACATTGGCGATGCTGGTGCCCAGCGAGGACAGCAGCATCGACAGCGCCAGTCCGGCCAGCGCCCACCGCGAGCCGCTCGGCCCGTCCTGCGCCGCCGTCGTCCGCGCCGCCTCGGCCGTGGTCTCAGACATCGGCCACCCCCTCGTACCCGCTTCGCACCGTCGGTCTCCCTTCCCGTGTCGGATCTGTGCCCACGGTGCGGCCGGGCGGGGGCATCGGCAAAGTACTGTTGCCGTTATGGCAAACGACGACGCCGAGGTGCTGTCCTCGGTCGGGCCGCGGCTGCGGACACTGCGCAAGCAGCGCGGCGTCACACTGAGCGCGCTCGCCGAGTCCACCGGCATCTCGGTCAGCACCCTGTCCCGGCTCGAGTCCGGCGAGCGCCGCCCCACCCTGGAACTGCTGCTGCCGCTCGCCCGCGTCCACCAGGTGCCGCTGGACGAACTGGTCGGCGCACCCCCGGTCGGCGATCCCCGGGTCCGCCTCAAGCCCCTCAAACGCCACGGCTCGACCATCGTCCCGCTCACCCAGCACCCGGGCGGGCTACAGGCGTTCAAGATGGTGATGGGCGCCTCGCGCAGCACACCCGAGCTGCGCGGCCACGAGGGCTACGAGTGGCTGTACGTCCTGAGCGGCCGGCTGCGCCTGGTCCTCGCCGACCACGACGTGATCCTGAAGACGGGCGAGGCCGCCGAGTTCGACACCCGCGTCCCGCACTGGTTCGGCTCCACCGGTGAGGCGCCGGTGGAGATCCTCAGCCTGTTCGGCGCCCAGGGCGAGCGGATGCACGTCCGCGCCAAGCCGCGCGGCGGGGCCTAGGGTCCGGCGGACGCGCCGAAGGCCGACCCGGGCGGCGCTGGCGCGCCGTTCGGACCGGCCTTCGGGTGGTGCGGGTGCCGTCAGTGCACGGGTGCGGCCGCCGGGGCGTCCGTACCGGCGGTGACGGCGGCCGGCTTCGGGTTGAGCTGCCGCTCGGCGAGGTGGCCGAAGAGCAGTCCGAAGGAGGCCCACAGGGTCAGCTGGATGGCGAGCGCCGCGACGCGGAACTGCCAGAGCAGCGTGGCGGAGAAGTCCTCCGGGACCTCGTTGACGGCCGGGAGGAACACGTACGCGAGGGCGACGAGCACGCCGAAGCCCACGACGGAGACGACGGTGGCGTTCCAGTTGCCCAGCCGGGGGGCCAGGCGCTTGCCGACGATCACCGCGGCGATCGCCAGCAGCACGCTGAGCGCCATCATCAGGAAGTACAGCGTGGTGCGCTTGCCGATGGTCTCGGGGTCGCCGATGGACGGCGGGTTGGCCGGGTACTTGAGGAACGGCACCAGGTAGACCGCGACGAGCGCCACCCCGGAGAGCAGCAGGGCGGTGGCCCGGGGGCTGAACCGGCCCACCCGGCCGAGCGCGAAGCAGTACGCGAGGGCGGCGATGCCGCCCAGCGAGACGCCGTACACGAGAACGCCGGTGGCCAGGCCTGCGGTGGACTGCAGGGACCGGCTGACGATCTCCATGCCGTGCTCGGTGGTGTGGGCGTCCTCGTAGGCGATGGCCGCGTCGACGCGCGGCTCACCGAGGAAGTAGGCGACGACCAGGGCGAGCAGGCCGGCGCCGAGGCCGGCCAGCATGCCGCGGACGAGCAGGCCTCTGACGGTTGCTGAGTTCACGGAGCTTCGGTTTCCCCTCGGATCAGTGGCAGGGGAAGCCGAGCAGGTGGCGGCCGTCGTGCACCCACTCGTGCACGTTCTCACCGGAGATCAGGGCGGTGGCGCCCTGCTCGGCGCCGACGAAGTAGATGAGGGCCATCAGCAGGATGCCGAAGAAGACCGCCCACGGGGCGATCGCCTTGAGGGAGATGGGGGCGATAGCCGGAGCGGTGGCGGGGGCGATGGGGTGAGCCACGGCCTGACCTCCTTTGGGAACACGCGTCCCGTTCGATGGAGCACGGACGACGGGGGCGGGTCTGACTCGTCCGGGCCCCGACGAGGCGTCAGGTCCCGGATTTCACAGTGGCGCGACCGTGCCGGACTTCCACCGGCTTCCACGCACCGTCGTTTCAGTTGTCGCGGAGACAGTACCGTGTCGCGGAGTTCCGGCCAAGGGGCGCCACAGGGGCGCACGGCGCGGTGACCGGCGCGGGCGTCGGTCCCGGGAACAGTACGGGTGCGCTCGATCCCGCGCCCCGGGGCATCGGAGGAGGACTGGTGACGGCGCGCGTGATGTTGATCGCACCGGCGGCCGGGGCGGAACTGCGCGAGGCGCGGTTCGGCGCCGACGGTCCGCTGGACGAGGCCGGCCGTACGGCGGCGCGCGCCGCGGCAGGCGCGCTGCCCACCGCTGTACCGTGCCTGGCCGCGCCGTCCCCGCGCTGCCTGGAGAGCGCCGAACTGCTCGGCCTCACCCCGCAGTCCGACCCGCGTCTCGCCGACCTGGACACCGGCGCCTGGCGCGGCCGCCGCCTCGACGAGGTCGCCGCCGAGGACCCGGCCGCCGTCACCGCCTGGCTCGCCGACCCCGGCGCCGCACCGCACGGCGGCGAGTCGGTCACCGCCCTCCTCGACCGCGTCGGCGCCTGGCTCGACGGCCTCCCCGACACCACCGGCCGCCTCGTCGCCGTCGCCGAACCCGCCGTCGTCCGCGCCGCGGTCGTCCGGGCCCTCGCCCTGCCCCCGGCGCTCTTCTGGCGCCTGGACGTCCGACCGCTGTCGCTCACCGAGCTCTCGGGCCGCGCCGGCCGCTGGAACCTGCGCTGCGGCAGCGATCTGACTTCCCGTTGAAGTGAACGTGAACCCAGGGGCGCGAGGAACTGCGCGCCCAGCCATTCACTCAGGTAGAGCGATGGCCGGTCGCGCATTTCCCCGCGCCCCTGGGTTCACGTGATCTCACGTTTCGAGGGGAATGCGGACCGTCTCGACCCAGGAGGGTGGCGCTGGCGCGTCCTGGCCGATGAGGGCGGCGACCAGGCGGCAGCCGGGGAGTTCGTCCGGCCAGGGGGTCAGTCCGTCGGTGAGGACGATGACGATGCCCGGCCGTTCGGGGGCGGCCATCGCGGCGTCGATGCCGACCCGCATGTCGGTGCCGCCGCCACCGCCGAGGGTGATCTGCTCGGTGGCGGTCACCCGGCTGACCGCGTGCACATCGGCGTCGCAGGCCAGCACCGTCACCCGGTTGCCGCGGACCCCGACCTCCCGCAGGACGCCGGTCACCTCGCCGAGGGCGGCGGCGAGTTCGCCGTCTCCCATGGAGCCCGAGGTGTCGATGACCACCGCCACCCGGGGCAGCGGACGCCGGAGGCTGGGCAGGACCACGCCGCGCAGCGCCGGGGTCCGGCGGGACGGGCGGCGGTAGGTGTAGTCGACGGCGCCGGCCGCCCAGGCGGCCGCCTCCCGGACCGCGCCGGACAGCGCCCGGCGCCAGTCCACGGTGGGTTCGAGGATCTCCTCGGCCCAGCGCTGCCAGCCGGCCGGCAGGCTGCCGCGGCTGCGCTGGTGGGCGCGCATCGCGTCGGCGGTCTGCCGGCGCAGCGCCTGCGCCTCGACGTCGCCGAGCCGGGCGGGCCCGGTGCCGCTGGGCAGCTCCCAGGGCGCGGGTCGCCCGGTCGCGCCCGAGCCGCAGTCGGGGCAGCGCACTTCGGGCGGCAGCAGCGGCAGGTACGTCTCGAAGAGCTGCCCCTCGGGCAGGCCGAAGAGCTTGGGTTCCATCCGTCCGGCGGGCAGCCGCAGTCCGTCGGCCAGCAGGTCGTCGTTGATCTCGCAGTCCTGGGCGACGTTGACCCGGTCCCGGTCCCGCTGCTCGGCGGCGGGCAGCCGGTCGGCGCGGCCGTGGTGGTCGCGCAGCAGGTGGGCCACCTCGTGCACCCAGACGCCCGCGAGTTCGGGCACCGGGGTGGCGGCGACGAAGTCGGGGGAGACGTAGCAGCGCCAGTGCCGGTCGACGCCCATGGTGGGGACGTCGGCGGACTCGACGACGGCCAGGGCGTACAGCGCCGCCGCGAGGTAGGGCCGGTCGCTCGCGGCCCGGAACCGGGCGGCGAGCAGCTTGGTGCGGTCCAGCGCGGTACGGGCCGCCGGAGGCTGCTCCGGTGCGTCCGGGCCGGGAGCGGCGGCGGGTGTCATCGGCCGCCGGGCAGCGCCCCGGACAGCTGCAGCAGGTCCAGGAAGGCGTCGATGCCCGCCGGGACGGTCCAGTCGAGGCGGCGCATGGCGGCGAGGTCGGCCGCGGCCCGGGCGGCCACGTCGGGGACGCCGGCGTCCACGGCCTTGGCCAGCACGACCCAGCCGGCCTCCCAGCGCGGCCGGGTCAGGTCGCTCTGGATGGCGGCCACCACTGCGATGAGGAAGGCGAGTTGGCGGTCGCCGCGGTCGGGCAGGGCGAACGCGTCCGGGTCGGCGAGCACCCGGTCCGGGTCGGGCAGGTCGAGGTGCTCCAGGTAGGAGAGCAGTTCGATGCCGGCCCCGTCGCCGACCGCGCCGGTCAGCGCGGCGGCCAGCGCCTCGCGGCCGGCCCCGGTCGCCCAGCCGGTGGCGAGCAGCCGCAGCGCCATCTCCCAGGTGCGCGGGGACGGCCAGGAGCGGCCGCGGCTCTCCGCGTCGGCGGGCAGGTGGTGGACCAGGCCGGGCCGGGCGGTGAGGAAGCCGGAGACCGCGCCGCGGGCGCGGGCCACCGCGCCGGGCACCCGGGACGCCTCGACCACCGGCACGGTGACCTCGGGCCAGGTGCCGGCCAGGCCGCGGGCGACCGTCCGCGGGTCGTGGGTCCAGTGCAGGTGGACGAAGCGGTTGGCCAGCGGCGGGCTGAGGTGCCAGCCGTCGGCGGCGCTGGACGGCGGGTTGGCGGCGGCCACGATCCGGACCGCCTCGGGCAGCTCCAGACTGCCCACCCGGCGCTCCAGCACCACCCGCAGCAGCGCGGCCTGGACGGCGGGCGGCGCCGAGGACAGCTCGTCGAAGAACAGCAGGCCCTGCCCGGACTCGGCCAGGCGCACCGCCCAGTCCGGCGGCGCCATCGGCACGCCGGTGACCGCCGGGTCGTCGCCGACGATCGGCAGTCCGGCGAAGTCGGAGGGCTCGTGCACGCTGGCGATGACGGTCTCCAGCGGCAGGCCGAGCCCGGCGGCCAGCTGGGTGAGACCGGCCGACTTGCCGATGCCGGGCTCGCCCCAGAGCAGGACGGGCTGGTTGGCCGTCACCGCGAGGGCGAGCGCCTCCAGTTGCGGGTTGGCGGCCGCCTCGGTGCGGGTGGCGCCGAGCCGGCGGTTGAGTTCGTCCGCCGCGGCCAGCGGACCGGGCGCGGTGCGGGCGCCCGACGCGGTGCGGCCGCCCCGGGCCGTACGGTCGCCGGGCGCGGTGCGGTCATCGGGTGCGGTGCGGGTGGTGCTCACTCGTCCTCGTCCTCGCCGTCCTGCTCGGCCCAGTACTCCTCCTGCTCGTCCATCCACTCGTCCCACCAGTCGGCGCCGAGGTCCGGATGCTCCGCCTGGACGCGCTCGCGCAGGAAGGCGAGGTCGGTGCGCTTGTAGCGGCGGACGATCTGGGCCAGCGACAGTTCGCTGCGGTCGACCGGGTCGAGCCGGGCCCCGGCGGCGATCAGCGCCTCCACCAGGGCGCGCGAGCCGAGGTCGTTGACGGCGACGTACAGCGGGGTGCGGTCGCGGCTGTCGCAGGCCTCCAGGTCCAGACCGGCCGCCAGCAGCCGCGGCAGCAGCGCCTCGTGGTCGAGGAGGTTGAGCACGTGCAGCAGGGTGCGGCCGGAGGCGTCCCGGACCCGGGGGTCGGTGCCGGCGTCCAACATGGCCAGCACCCCCGGGGTGTCGCCGTGCTGGGCGCGCAGGAACAACTCACGGCGCTGGTCGGTCAGCCCGCGCGGCAGCCGGCCCGAGCCGGAGGACCAGGTCTGCTCGACCGCGAAGCAGCCGGCGACCGCGCCGCCGAAGGCGCGCATGGCGCGCTCGCGCTGCTGCTCCTCGTCGCTGTGCGGCATCCTCAGCAGCCCGTCGGGCCGGAAGCCCACTTCGTGCCACTCGCCGCGGCAGCGGACCCGGACCGGCTCCGGCGGCGTCGGCCCGGGCGGACCGGCGTCGGCGCTCGCGGCGAGCGCCGGGAACAGCGCCGCGCGGACCAGCGGGTGCAGCCGGTCGGCGGTGATCCCGCCCTCGCGCAGCAGGTCCAGGTCGGGCAGCCGGCGCCAGAGCGCCTCGGGCAGGATGGGCGCGCCGTCGGCCTGGTCCTGGTCGATCACGGACACCCGCAGCCCGCCGTCCGGCTTCGGGACCAGCAGCGCGAAGGTGCGCCAGCCGACGCGGACCAGGTGGCGCTCGCCGAGGTCCTCGGCGACCAGCCGGCGGACCTCCGGCTCCAGCCGGGCGTGGTTCAGCTCCAGCTGGGCCAGCAGCGCCACCGGGTCCGACCGGTACCAGCGGCTGGTCTCCGGCGCCGTCGGGACGAACTCGTGGCCGGCGGCGGTCAGTCCCTCGGCGGTGCCGCCGCGCTGGTGCGCCAGGGTCAGCCACTCGGCGCGGGCGGCCGGGTCGCCCGGGCCGGGGTCGGCGGCGGGCAGCCGGTCCTCGGCGACCGGGGTGGCGTCGGGGTGGAAGAACGGGGCGCGCTCGGCGCTGCCGCCGCAGCGCTCCAGCAGTTCGCCGGTGCGGCGGGCGTCCCACAGGTGGCGGGCGCGGCGCCAGTCCTCGACCGTGCGGCCGAAGGTGCCGGGGCGCTGCTCGGCGCCGACCGGCTCGAAGCGCAGGGTGAGCCGCTGCGGGCCGTCGATCATCGGCGGCGTGACCACGTGCAGGTACGGGGTGGTGCCCTTGCGCTCGTCCGGGTCGGCGTCGCGGTAGCGGGCCAGCACGACCACCCGGGCGGTGTCGAGGGTGGTGCGGCCGCCCAGCAGCCGCGGCAGGTGCCAGCGCAGCAGGTCCGGGGCAAGGTGGCGGAGGTCCTCGGCGAGCGCGGCGGCGGTCTCGGCGCCGTACTGCCCGGCGACCTGGTCCAGGTCGAACGCCGGGTCCACCAGGGCGGCGGTGAGAGCGCCGCGCCAGTCACCGGCCAGGCGGCGGTCGGTGGCCTGCTCGATCATCCAGCGCGGCACCGCGTACTGCCGGATCCGGCGCCGGCTGGCCGCCTCGTCCGGGCGGAGGAGGCGGCCTGTGGTGCTCGGGCTCAACGGTAGACACTTCCGATCGCGCGCAGGTCGGGGTGGGAGCGGCCGAGCGGGCGCAGCCGCGCGGTGAACGACCGCTTGACCTTGCGCGGCAGGCCCGGGCCGAGCCCGACGTACTCCAGCGCCGAGCCGTCCGGCACGGCGGCCAGCAGGGACTTGGCGCCGCGTCCGGTCAGGCCGGTGTGGCACAGCTCCAGGCGGCGCAGCGGGCTGCCCGGCAGCGCGGCGGCCAGCGCCGCGGCGCCCTCGTCGCCGGTGGTGTTGCCGGTCGCGCCGAGGCTGCGCTCGGACATCGGCCGGCCCAGGTCGAGCGCCTCGATGCCGGCCAGCGCGTCGGCGAGCGCCCGGGCGCCGGCCGGGCCGATGCCGTTGCCGCCGAGGCCGAGCCGCACCGGCCGGGCCGGGTCGGCGGCGGCCGCGAGCAGCGCGGCGCCGCGGTCGCCGAGGTGGTTGGCGGGCAGGTACAGCTCGCGCACGCCCGCCTCGCGGATCAGCGTGGCCAGCAGCGGAGCCGTCTCGGCGGTGAGTCCGTTGCCGCCGAGGAAGAGCCGCTCCACGTGGTGCGGACGGGCCGTCAGGGCGTCCACCAGGGCGCGCAGCCCGTCCGCGGTCAGGCCGGTGTTCACCAGGTCGAGGGTGCGCAGCGCGCTGTCGCGGCGCAGCAGCTCGGCCAGCGTACGGGCGCCCCGCTCGCCGACCGGGTTGCGCTTCAGCCACAGGGCGCGGACGGTGGTGTCCCCGTCCAGCGCGGTCGCGAGGGCGGCGACGCCCGCGGGGCCGATCCGGTTGCAGCCGAGGTAGAGGGTGTGCAGGCCGTGCCCGTCGGTCAGCACGGCGGCGACCGTGCGCGCGCCATCGTCCCCGATCGCATTGGTGCCGAGCAGGACGTGCGCGGCGTGCGGGGAGGCGGCGGCGGCCGGCATCAGCCGGGCGGCGCCGGCCGGTCCGAGGCCCTGCTTGCACAGGTCGACCCGCCCGTCGGCCCGCAGGGTGCCGACCGGGAAGACCTCGTCGGCCTCGACCGGTGCGGCCGACCCGAGGCGGGCCAGCAGCGGGTCCAGGGCGGCGGGGTCGCCGATCGGAATGTCCGGGTGCTCGATCGCGGGGCACCGTACGGGTGTCGGCTGCGTCATCACCACTCCACACCGGTCGGTCAAAGGTGGCAAGGCCGGTCGGATTCGAACCGACGTCCTCCAGCTTGATGCTTGGGCGCGACGACCTCTGCGCTACAGCCTTGCCGCGGGAGATCATAGCGGTCCCCGGCCCGGTGTTCGAATCGCGGCCAGGGGCTGCCGCCGCAGGTCAACGGATGTGCACGATCGAGCCGTTGACCACTCGGACCGGTGAACATCGGATGACGGGCGGACGTTCTCCACCCCCGGCCGGCGCCGGTGCGAGAAGGTGTGCCCGCGACCAGCTCACGCCCCGTCAACCGGGAGGACACCCGATGCCCATCGCCCACTACGGCGTGCTCGCCGCCCGGGCCGTCGGCCGCCGCCGGGAAGGCGCCGGCGACACCCCGCACTACCAGATCCACCTGCGCGACCAGGGCGGCACCGAGTTCCGGGCCGCCGTCAACGTGCAGTCCCAGCAGGCCCCCTCCGACCTGATGTACCTCGTCGACGACGACTTCCACCACCCCGTCACCGCGCTGCTGCTCGCCACCGCCTTGGGCTGGACCCCGCTGCCCCCGCGCCCCGGCACCGCGGCCCTCGACCTGGTCCGCGACAAGCTCCTCGACCCGGCCGCCCTGCGCACCCTCCCGCCCGACCGGCCCGGTCCCGACAACGACCTCGCCGACCTGCTCGACCAGCGCGTCCAGCAGGCGATCGCCGAACCCGACGCCGTCGTGTACGTCTTCGGGCAGCGCTGGCCCACCGAGCCCACCACCCCGGACAAGGTGTTCGGGTTCACGCCCGGCAACGGCGTCCACGACGTCCATATGAACCAGGGCAACAGCGGCCGCTTCCGCAGCGACGACGGCGTCCACCAGGACGGCGCGCTGCTGATCCACCGGCCCGCCGAGGCCCGCTGGACCGCCGTCTTCCTCGCCTTCCAGTCCCAGTCCTGGCACACGGACGACCGCACCGGCCACGCCCTCGACACCCCGCTGCCCCACCCGCGCGGGCACCACGCCGGCCACCCGCACGGCAGCGCCACGCCCTGAGCCGCCCCGACCTCCCGCGCGCCGGGCCGTTCCCTCGGCGCGCGGGGCTGCGCGGTCCCGCGCCCCGGGGACCTTCGGCCCTACCGCGCCGCCCGGCCCGCGAGCACGCTGATCTTGTCAGCCACCGCCGGCCCGCAGCGGCAAGGAGTGAGCCATCATGACCGCGCTCGCACTCACCGACACCCAGCTGGACCTGCTCGCCGCCGCCGGCGGCGCCGCGCCCTCGCTGCACAACAGCCAGCCCTGGCGCTTTTGCCCGACCGCCGACCGCCACGGGCTCCAGGTCCGCATCGATTCCTCCCGGGCCGTCCCGATCACCGACCCCGACGGCCGCGCCCTCCACCTGTCCGTCGGCGCCGCCGTGTTCAACCTGCGGGTCGCCGCCGCCCAGCTCGGCCGCACCGCCACCGTACGGCTGCTGCCCGACCCGGCAGACCCGCAGCTGGCCGCCGAACTCGACCTCTCCGCACCCGCCGAGGACCGCCGGCCCTTCGGCCCCGACCTCTACCCGGCGATCGCCCACCGCCACTCCAGCCGCCGCCCGTTCAGCAACCGCGACATCCCCGAGCAGATCCTCGGCGACCTCGTCGATGCCGCCCGCGCCGAAGGCGTGGACCTCGCCGTCCTCGAGGAGTACGGCGTACGCCGCGTGCTGGAGCTGACCACCGAGGCCGAACTCCGCACCGCCGCCGACCTCGCGCGCCAGGCCGAGACCCGCAGCTGGCTGCGCCCGGAGGGCCCCACCGCGGACGGCATGCCGCCCGCGGTGCTCGGACCGCAGGACCACGACGCCCGCGTCCCCGTCCGCAGCTTCACCGGCCACCCGCCGACCCGCCCGGCCCCGCCCACCGAACGCTTCGAACCGCTCCCGCAGCTCGCCACCCTCGCCACCCGCACCGACCATCCCGCGGACTGGCTGCGCACCGGGCAAGCGATGGAACGCGTCTGGCTGCTCGCCACCGTCCACGGCGTCCGCGCCTCCGTCCTCCACCAGGCCGTCGAATGGCCCGACACCCGCTGGCGCCTGCGCGAACCCGAGGACGGCCCCGCCCACGTCCAACTCGTCCTGCGCCTTGGCTACGGCCCGCCCGGAACCCCCTCCCCGCGCCGCCCGGTCGGCGAGATCCTCGACGACACCCACCCGGCCGAGCCCCACCTCCCGACCGGCTGACGCGGCCTGCGCCCGTCCTACGCCCCGCGTACCCGCGGCGACTTCGCCCTCACCCAAGCGTACATGCGCCGCCCCTGACCCCCGGACCCCGAACGGACAGGCTCCCGATGTCCGCGTGAGAGGATGCCGGGATGGTCGGCCAGGAGAGCATGGTGAGCGCGGCGTCCGAGAGCGCGCCGTGCGACCTCGCCCCGCACGGCGTGGTCGACCTGCGCGGACGCCGCGGCGAACCGGTCCGGCTCACCTACGCGGCCGATGCCGTCGTGGTCGTCGGCGGGCTGCCCGGCAGTGGGAAGAGCACGCTGATCCGCCGGTGGGAACCGGCCGTCCGCGCGGACGTCGTCGACCCCCGCCGCACCCGCCTCGCCTGCCAGGCCGTCATGCCGTCCTGGCTCCGGTACGCCGCGTACCGGCCGTGGACCAGGACGCTCCACCTCCTGCGCACCCGCGCCGCGTTCCGCCGGCCCGGTCCGCTGCTGGTGCACGACTGCGCCAGCCGCTGGTGGATGCGCCGCCTCCTCGCCCGCTGGGCCCGGCGGTACCACCGCGAACTGCACGTCGTCCTCCTCGCCGTCCACCGCGAGGACGCCCTCGCCGGCCAGCGCGCCCGCAACCGCACCACCGGCGGCCGCGTCTTCCGCCGTCACGTCCGCGGCCTCACCCGCCTCACGGACGCCCTGGAGGGCCGGGGCCGAGCCGCGCTCCCCGGCGCAACGTCCGTCCTGCTGGCGGACGCCGCCTCGCGCGAACGCCTCGCCGCCGTGGCCTTCCTGACGGACGACCACCTTGCCCACCTGCCGCACCAGCGGCGCAGTGGAACGGTCCAGGACGCCGACCACCCGGCGTGACCCGAAGGAGAAGGCGATGACCGGCACCGAGGCGACCGTCGACGCGGTGGTCCTCACCATGAACGACCGCCCCGACGAGTTCCCCAGGGCGATGGCGTCGCTGCTCGCCCAGAAGGGCGTCGACCTGCGCGTGGTCGTCGTCGGCAACGGCGTCGTACCCGACCACGTCCCGGCCGGCGTCCGCACCGTGGCCCTCGCCGAGAACACCGGCATCCCGCAGGGCCGCAACGCCGGGGCGGACGCCCTCGCCGGGCCGGACGCGGGGGAGTTCGTCTTCTTCTTCGACAACGACGCGGTCCTCCCCACCACCGACACCCTCGCCCGACTGGTCGACGAGGCCCGCCGCCACCCGGAGGCCGCCTACCTCCAGCCCCGCATCGCCGACCCCGACACCGGGGTGACCGTGCGCCGCTGGGTGCCACGGCTCGGGGCCGGCGACCCGATGCGCCCTGGCACGGTCACGGTGATGGCGGAAGGCGTCCTGGTCCGCCGCGCCGACTACGACCGGGCCGGCGGCTGGCCGGGCCACTTCTTCCTCTACCACGAGGGCCTCGACCTCAGCTGGCGGCTCTGGGACCTCGGCCGCACCGGCTGGTACGCACCCGACATCACCGTCCACCACCCGGCCACCGACCCCGCCCGCCACGCCCTCTACTTCCGGCTGGTCGCCCGCAACCGGGTGTGGGTCGCCTACCGCCGCCTCCCCGCCCCGCTGATCCCGCTCTACCTGGCCGCCTGGACCCTGCTCACCGTCGCCCGCACCCGCTCGCGGGCCGGGCTCGCCACCTGGTTCGCCGGCCTGCGTGAAGGGCTGCGCGGCGGCCACGGCGAACGGCGGCCGATGTCCTGGACCACCGTGTGGCGGCTGACCAGGGCAGGCCGGCCGCCGATCGTCTGACGCCCCGGGCGGTCCGGCGCCCGCGGGGGAGGCTCAGCTCTCCGCTTCGGCGGGCGGCGGTACGGTGACCACCGGGCAGTGGGCGCGGTGCAGCAGCCCGTGCGGCACCGAACCCAGCCGCATGCCGGTGAACCCGCCGTGGCCCCGCCGGCCGACCACCACCGCGAGGGCGCCCTCCGAGACCCGGGCCAGCTCCTCGACCGGATGCCCGCGCAGCACCTCGCGCTCCAGCTCCAGATCGGGGAACTGCTCGACGCAGCCCGCCGTGGCCACGTGCAGCTGACGGCGCAACTCCTCCACGGCGACCTTCTCGTCGAACGGCACGATCAGCGGCACCTGCCACACCCACGCCGCCCGCAGCGCCGCCCCGCGACGCGCGGCGAACTCCGCGGCGAACTGCACCGCCGTCACCGACGACGGGCTGCCGTCCACGCCCACCACCACCCACGGCCGCCCGTCGGCGGGCGGCTCCGGGTCGCGGACCACGACCACCGGGCAGCGGGCCTGCGCACTGACCGGGACGGTCACCGAGTAGCCGCTGAGGATCTCCTCCAGCCGGCTCATCCCACGCGAGCCGAGGACCAGCAGCTCGGCCTGCGTCGACTCCCGGCACAGCACCCGCGCCGGGCTGCCGTCGGCGATCACCGGCACGGTCTTCAGGCCCGCCACACGTCCCCGGACCAGCTCGACGATCTGGTCCAGCGCCGCGCCACCGCTCTCGCTCGACGAGCCGTGGCGGCGCTTGCCCTCGCCGCGCCGCTCCTCCGGGACGGCGTGCACCAGCCGCAGCGGCACACCTCGCCGGTCCGCCTCGTCCGCCGCCCACGCCACCACCGTGGGGTTGACGGCGAGCGCGTCGACGCCGAGCACGACCGGCCGACGTTCACCCGTGGACGTCATGGACCCTCCTCCACCTCGCCCCCGCACCGCGCCGCACGCGGTCCTACCCCCACGCTAGGCCCGCCCCACCGCCCGAGCGACGCCCGACTGACCCGTCCGGGAGGTCCGCGGTCCACCATCAGGGGCTCGGGGAACTGCGAGGCCCGCCCCGGGGTCGGCGTAGTTTGCTGGTATCGCTCACCACGGGGTCGGCCTCGCAGTTCCCCGAGCCCCTGATGGTTCTCGTCAGGCCGTGGGGCGGTGTACCCGGACGAGGGTGTCGATCGCGTCGGCGGTGGTGCCGTCCGGTCGGGCGACGGGGCGGCGGACGCGTTCCGCGCGGTCGGTGGCGAGGCCGAGGCCGTCGAGGTGGGCGAGGACGCCGTCCGGCGTGTGCAGGACGGCCGGGTCCTGGGGGCCGCCGGTGCCGTCGGTCAGGTTGGTGGCGTCGTGGCCGACCAGCAGCAGCGTGCCGCCGGGCGCGAGCGCGCCGGCGGCGGTCCGCAGGACGGCGCCCATCGCGGCACCCGGCAACTGCAGGTACGCGATCACCACCAGGTCGTACCCGCCCTCCTCGGGCCGGTAGTCGAGCAGGTCGGCCCGTACCAGGTCGACCCGCGCCGAGACGTCGGCGGGCAACTGCGCCGCCAGCCGCCGGGCCCGGTCGATGGCGACGGCCGCGAAGTCGACGGCGGTCACCCGCCAGCCGCGCGCGGCGAGCCAGAGGCTGTTGCGGCCCTCGCCGGCGGCGAGGTCGAGGGCGCGGCCGGGCGGCAGGTCGGCGGTCTCGGCGGCGACCCAGCGGTTGGGTTCGGTGCCCCAGACCAGGTCGGCGGCCGCGTAGCGGGCGTCCCAGGCGTGACTGTCCATCGTGTCGCTCCTCCGGTGTTCGGTCCGGCCGTGCCCGTCTCGCATTCTCCGCGATCCGGCCCACCCGCGAGGGCGGGCGGGCCGGATCGGGGCCGTCAGCGGCTACCGGGGCGCGGGAGCCGGCGCGTAGCCGGTCGGCCGGGCCGTGAAGGTGCCGCGGCCCTGCGTACGGCTGCGCAGCCGCGTCGCGTAGCCGAACAGTTCGGCGAGCGGCACGGTCGCGGTGACCACGGCGGTGCCGGCCCGCGCGGTGGAGCCGGTGATCCGGCCGCGGCGGGCGGCGAGGTCGCCGAGGACTCCACCGACGGCGTCCTCGGGGACGGTGACGGCGACCTCGACGACCGGTTCGAGCAGGGCGGTCGTACAGGCCCGGAGGGCTTCGCGGAGGGCGAGCCGTCCGGCGGTGCGGAAGGCGAGCTCCGAGGAGTCCTTCGGGTGGGTGGCGCCGTCGGTCAGGGTGACCCGGACACCGGTCACCGGGTGGCCGAGCGGGCCTTCGGCGAGGGCGTCGCGGCAGCCGGCCTCGACCGCCTGCACGTACTCCCTCGGCACCCGGCCGCCGACCACCGTCGAGCCGAACGCGAAGTGTTCCGCGCCCGGTTCGCCGGCGCCGGGCAGCGGCTCGACGTCCAGCACGAGGTGGGCGAACTGCCCGGCGCCGCCGTCCTGCTTGACGTGCCGGTGCACCAGCCCCGTGAGGCCGCGCACTGGTGCCTCCCGGTACGTCACCTGCGGGCGGCCGACGGCGATCTCCAGCCCGGTGGCGCGGCGGATCTTCTCCACCGCGACCTCCAGGTGCAGCTCGCCCATGCCGGACAGCACGGTCTGGCCCGTCTCCGGGTCGGTCCGCACCGCCAGCGACGGGTCCTCCTCCACCGAGCGGGCCAGCGCGGACGCCAGCCGGTCGGTGTCCACGCTGCGCCGCGCCTCGACCGCGACCGAGACCACCGGCTCGGCCGCCGACGGCGGCTCGAGCACCAGCGGGGCGCCCGGTGCGCACAGCGTCGTACCGGTCCGGGCGGCCTTCAGCCCGATGACGGCGACGATGTCGCCCGCGACGGCCTGCTCGACCTCCTCCTGCCGGTCGGCCTGCACCCGCAGGACGCGGCCGACCCGCTCGGTGCGTCCGGTGCCCGCGTCCAGCACCACGTCGCCCTTGCGCAGCGAGCCCGAGTAGACCCGCACGGACGTCAGGCGGCCGCGGCCGCCGGTGGTCACCTTGAACACCAGCCCGGCGAACGGCTCCGCCGGGTCGGCGGCCCGCACCCGCTGGGCGCCGTCGTACGTGCCGCGCACCGGCGGCACGTCCAGCGGCGAGGGCAGGTACGCGGTGACGGCGTCCAGCAGCGGCTCGATGCCGCGGTTGCGGTACGCCGCGCCGCAGAGCACCACGACGCCCTCACCGGCGAGGGTGAGGTCGCGCAGCGCCCGGACCAGCGTGGCGTCACGCAGCGCCGCGTCGGCGCAGAACTCCTCCAGGGCGAGCGGATGGAGTTCGGACACCGCCTCCTCCAGCCGCCGCCGACGTCGCCGGGCCTCCTCCGCCAGCTCGGGCGGGACCGGCCCCTCGACGCAGCGTTCGGAGCCGTCCGGCCAGACCAGGGCGCGCATCCGGACCAGGTCAACCACACCGGTGAAGCCGTCCTCGGCACCGATCGGCAGCTGCACCACCAGCGGGACGACGCCGAGCCGCACGCGGATGGAGGCGACCGCGGCGTCCAGGTCGGCGCCCGCCCGGTCGAGCTTGTTGACGAAGGCGAGCCGCGGCACGCCGTACCGGTCGGCCTGCCGCCACACCGACTCGCTCTGCGGCTCGACACCGGCGACCGCGTCGAAGACCGCGACCGCGCCGTCGAGCACCCGCAGGGAGCGCTCGACCTCGTCGGCGAAGTCGACATGGCCGGGGGTGTCGATCAGGTTGAGCCGGTGGCCGCGCCAGCCGCAGCTGACGGCGGCGGCGAAGATGGTGATGCCGCGGTCGCGCTCCTGGGAGTCGAAGTCGGTGACGGTGGTGCCGTCGTGGACCTCACCGCGCTTGTGGACCTCGCCGGTGAGGAAGAGGATCCGCTCGGTCACGGTGGTCTTCCCGGCGTCCACGTGGGCGAGGATGCCGAGGTTGCGGACGGCGGTGACAGGGACGTCGAGGAGCAGACCGGGGAATGCGATGGTCATGGCCGCAGGGCCTTTCGAGGGGTGAATCGGATCAGGGCGGCGCGATTCCCCGACGGATCGTGTCGTGGTGGCCCGTCAGGACATCCGGTGGCGGCCGCGCAGCCGGCACCGGACGGACGAGGACACCAGGATCACCTCGAAGCGCGACGAGGGGACGACGACGGCAACGGCGCTGGTACGCACGGCCGGTCTCCCCTCACTCGTCACGGAGCGCGCCGCAGGATCGGGTGGCGGCGCGCGTTCGGACTCGAGTCTAGGAAGCCCGGACCCGCCGCGGCATCCGAATTACCGCCCGCCCCGACACCCCGTCAGCACGCCCGGACGGTGACCGGGGTGGGACCGTCCGGCCGCACGGTGATGCTGTACGCGGCGCCGGTCGGCACCGAGGCGAACACCGGTACGTACGCGGGCAGCAGCAGCTCCAGCAGGGCCACCGTCTCCCGCAGCGCGAACTGCGCCCCCAGGCACGCCCGCGCCCCCAGCCCGAACGGCAGGTACGCGCCCGGGTGGGTGGGCCGCCCGCCCGGCTCGGTGAACCGCCGCGGTGCGAAGCGCTCCGGTTCGGGCCACAGCGCCGGGTCCCGGTGGGTCAGGTACGGGCAGACCAGCAGGTCGGTGCCGGCCTCGATCCGGTGGCCGAGCAGCACGTCCTCCTCGGCCGCGGACCTGGGCAGCATCCAGGCGGACGGATAGAGCCGCAGCGTCTCCTCGACCAGCGCCCGCAGCGCCTCGCGGCGGCCCGGCGATCCGTCCGGGCCCGCCGCCAGCGCCTCCTCGCGGGCCTGCGGGGACCGGTCCAGCAGCAGGTACAGCCAGGTCAGCGTGGTCGCCGTGGTCTCGTGCCCGGCCACCAGCAGGGTCACCAGCTCGTCGCGGACCAGCCGGTCAGTGTACTCCGGCCGCTCCTCGCCCGCCGCCACCAGCAGGTGCAGCAGCCCGGGACCGTCCGGCCCGGCCTCCCCGCGCCGCGCCGCCGCCAGGGCGTGCTCGGCGACCGCGTCGATCCGGGCCAGGTCGGCCGCGACCGCGGGCGGCACGTCCACCGCGTCGGCGGGCAGCGTCGGCAGCGCGGCCACCACCGAGCCGATCGCGCCGAGCTCGCGCTCGGTGGTGTCGTCGACCGGATTCCCGGTGAGCGAGCGCCAGACCGTGTCCAGCGCGAAGCGGCGCATCTCCTCGCCCAGGTCGACCGTCCGCCCGCTGCCCGCGTACCCCGCCCAGCGCTCGGCCGCGGTCCGGGCCGCCGCGTCGATCCGCTGCTGGTAGCGGCGCATCCCCGGGCCGGTGAACTGCGCCTGCAGCAGTCGCCGCTGCCGCTTCCACGCCTCGCCCGTGGCGGCCAGCACCCCGTCGCCGACCAGCAGCCGGGCGCGGTGCGAACGCTTGACGTACCGGTCCGGGTGGCGCGCCAGCACGTGCTGCACCGCCCGTGGATCGGTCACCACCACCGTCGGCCGCCCGCCCAGCCGGAACCCGGCCACCCCGCCGTGCCGCTCCCGGGCCAGCGCCATCAGCTCGACCAGCTCGCCGCCCCGCTCGCGCCACCGCCCGACGGCGGCGCCGTCCAGCTCCGGGACCGGGATCGTGGTGTCGGTCGCCACGGGGGCTGCTCCTTCGCGCGTCGTCGAGTCGGCCGCGGCCGGTGGGCCCTGACGGACTGTACGGCATCCGCCACCCGTGGTGACAGGCCGTCCTGGCCGGTGACCGGCGGGGCGGCGTGCGGGGGCCGGGGGAGCGGCACAGACTGGGTGGCGGGCTCCGACGACCGCAGCGCCCTGGCGGCCCCGCGGCCCCCGAACCGAGACGTGGGGAACGATGCTGCTGGGACTCACCGCCGCACTGGTCGCGACCGTCTGCTTCGGCTTCGCGTCCGTCCTCCAGGCCCGCGGCGCCCGGGCGGCCCCGCGCGCCGACCGGGTCCGGCTCGGGCTGCTCACCGCGCTCGCCCGCTCCTGGCCGTTCCTGCTGGGCACCGGGATGGACGTCGGCGGGTTCGCGCTGAGCATCGTCGCCCTGCGCAGCCTGCCGCTGTTCGTCGTCCAGGCGGTGACCAACGCCAGCCTCGCGGTCACCGCCCTCGCCGCGGTCCGCTGGCTCGGCGCCCGCCTGCACCGCCCCGACGTGGTCGGAATCGTCGGCGTGGTCGCCGGACTGATCCTGCTCGCCCTCGGCTCCGGCCACGAGGGCCGCGAGGACGCCCCGCTCGCCTTCCACCTCGCCCTGCTCGGCACCACCCTGGTCACCCTGGTGCTCACCGCCGTCCTTGCCCGCCGCGACGGCAACGGCGCCGCGGCCGGACTCGGCCTGCTCGCCGGTGTCGGCTTCGGCGTCACCAGCCTCGCCGTCCGGGTCCTGAACGCCGGCAGCGCGGCCGAGCTGTTCAGCGACCCGGCCACCTACGCGCTCGCCCTCGGCGGCCTCGGCGGCTACGTCGCGTACGCCCTCGCGCTGCAGCGCGGCACCGTCACCGCCGCCACCGCCGCCGGGACCGTCGCCGAGACCTTCGGGCCGGCCGTGATCGGCGTGCTGGTCCTCGACGACACCGCCCGTCCGGGCTACGCCTGGTCCGCCGCCGCCGGGTTCGTCCTCGCCGTCGGCGGCACCTTCCTGCTCTCCCGCTTCGGCGAGGTCGAGGAGCCTCGAACGGAGCAACCCGACCCCCCGGCCGGGGCCTTACCGCCCGAGCGCACCGCCCGGCCCAGGTAGCCCCGGCTCGGACCCCGTGCGAAGGTGACTTGCCGGGACACCTCCGACACAACGGGCAGGTCGACATGGCTGACGACGGCGGTCATCACGGCGGCGGCCACCACGGCACCGCACCCCACCACGGCACCGCACCCCACAACGGCGCCCCGCTCCACGGCGCACCCCTGGACGGCACGCCCGTCGACGGCACCCCCGCGTACGGCGCCCGGCCCAACGGCTCGCAGGGCAACGGCGCGCACCCCGACGCCGCCAGGCACACCGACCCGCTCGCCGACGGCTCCGCCGCCCGCGGCGCCCCCGTCGCCCTGGTCACCGGCGCCTCCTCCGGCATCGGCGCCGCCACCGCCGCCCGCCTCGCCGACGCCGGCTGGCGCCTGCTGCTCGCAGGCACCGACCGCACCCGCCTCGCTGCCGTCGCCGACCGCACCGGCGGCCTCGCCCTCGCCGAGGACCTCAGCACCGCCGACGGCGCCCGCCGCCTCGCCGAGCGCGCCCACGCCGCCTCCGGACGGATCGACGCGCTGATCGCCAGTGCCGGACTCGGCTGGCGCGGCCCCTTCGCCGACACCCCGCCCGAGACCCTCGAGCGCATGGTCTCCGTCAACCTGACCGCGCCCCTGCTGCTGGCCCGCCGGCTGCTCCCCGACATGCTCGAACGCGGGCGCGGCCGGATCGTCCTGATCGGCTCGATGGCCGGTCAGGTCGGCGTCCGCGACGAGGCCGCCTACGCCGCCACCAAGGCCGGACTGACGATGTTCGCCGAGAGCCTCTGGTACGAGCTGCGCGGCACCGGCGTCGGCGTCCGGCTCATCCTCCCCGGCGCCGTCGACACCCCGTTCTTCACCACCCGCGGCACCCCCTACCAGCGCGAACGGCCGCGCCCGGTGTCCGCCGAGAAGATCGCCGACACCGTCGTCCGCACCATCACCACCCGCACCGACCGGCTCTTCGTACCGAACTGGCTCGCCGCACCGGCCCGCTTCCACGGCGCCGCGCCCGGCGTGTTCCGGCGGCTCGCCGCGCGGTTCGGCTGATGCGGGTTCGGTTGATGCGGGCCGGGGCCGCCGCACTCGGCGCCGCGGCCGGGGTGCAACTGCTGCACCTGGCCCCGTCGGTGGTCCGCCTCGCGCCCGCCCGCCGGCTGCTCGCCCCGCACCTGTCCGGGCCCGGCGGCGCCCACCACGTCGCGCTCACCTTCGACGACGGCCCCGACCCGCGCTCCACTCCGGCCGTCCTCGACGCGCTCGACGGACTCGGTGTCCGCGCCACCTTCTTCCTGCTCGGCAGCGCGCTCGAACGCGCCCCGGCCCTCGGCCGCGAACTCGTCGAACGGGGCCACGAGGTCGCCGTCCACGGCTGGTACCACCGGGTGCAGTGGTACCCGGCGCCGCGCCGCGACCTGCGCGAGCTGCGCCGCACCACCGAGGCCGTCACCGAGTTCTGCGGGGCCGCCCCGCGGTGGTACCGGCCCCCGTACGGCGTGCTCACCGCCGGCCTCGCGCTCGCCGCCCGCCGGCTCGGGCTGCGGACCGTCCTGTGGTCGGCCTGGGGCCGCGACTGGACCGCCGACGCCACCCCCGCCTCCGTCCTCGCCACCGCCCGCCCCGCCCTCACCGGCGGCGCCACCCTCCTCCTGCACGACTCCGACTGCACCTCCGCCCCCGACTCCTGGCGCGCCACCCTCGGCGCCCTCCCCCTCCTCGCCGCCCACTGCACCCGACACGGCCTCACCCTCGGCCCCCTCCGCGACCACTGACGCCGCAGGCCTGGACGCGACGGCCCGGATTCCCGCCCGGCCCGGAAGCCCGCTGACCCGGGCGGCGCGGCGCCGGGACGCCGTCCGGCGAACAGGCGCGCAGGGGCGCTACGATCCCCCCGGACGGGCGGTGGGCGACGGCAGGGAGTGACGTGATGGACGGCACGGGCCGGGCGGCCGTCGGGTTGGCCGTGGCGCTGCGGGACGCCCACTTCCGGCTGAAGTGCCTGGCCAGGGCGTGGGAGGACGGCGCGCCGAAGGGGGCGGTCCGCGGGCGGGCGGCGCTGGGGCCGACGTGGCAGTACACCGACGACCCCGACCGGGCGACCTACACGGATGGTCAGGCGATCGAGCTGGCCGACGGCCTGACGGTGGTGCTGGAGCTCTCGGTGCGGTTCAGTGCGGCCGGCACCGATCTGCTCGCCGGGGCGTACGTCGAGGGCGACGACGGGAACGCCGCCGAGTTGCTCTCCACCGGTCCGGAGGAGTTCCCGCCGAGCGCCGACGCGCTGGTCGCCGAGATCGGCCGCTGTCTGGACCGGATGGAGCACCTGGACCCGGCCGGCGTCCTCTGTTGACACCGCCGACAGCGGGCGGTCAGGTGAGCCCGAGGTCGGTGAGGGCCCGGGTGAGGCCGGTGCGCCAGAGGTGGGGGGTGGCGCCCGGCGAGGGCTCGGGCGCGGGGCGCTCGAGGGCGGCGAGGGCGCCCCGGACGACGTCGGCGGGGCGGGCGGAGGTGACGTCGGCGTGGCCGAGTTCGAGTTCGTGCTGCAGGTTGTCGCGGCCGTGGCCCTGGACGACGTCGAGCAGCAGGAGGCGGCGGCCGAGGGCGCGGGCCTCGCTGCAGGTGTCGCCGGAGCTGGTGACGACCAGGTCGGCGGCGGCCATCAGGGCGGGGATCCGGTCGGTGTAGCCGAAGGCGTGCAGACGGGAGCGGGTGCGGGCGGCGGCGCGGAGCCGGTGCTCGAGGGCGGGGTTGCGGCCGGCCACGGCGAGGACGTGGGGGCCGGCGTCGGCGAGGCCGGCGGCGGCGCGGGCGAGCGGGCCGAGTCCCCAGGAGCCGGACATCAGCAGCACGCACCGGGCGTCCTCGGGCACCCCGAGCTCGGCCCGGGCCTTCTCCCGGGTCGGCGGCCGGTAGAACTCCTCGCGCAGCGGCGCGGGCAGCACCGCGATCCGGGCCTCGGGCCGGTAGCGGCGTACGGCGCAGGCGGCGACCTCGGAGGTGACCAGGAACAGGTCGGTGCGGGGCTGGACCCACAGCCGGTGCGGGGTGACGTCGGTACACAGGACGACGTGCCGCAGGTCGGGCCGCTCGCGCTGGAGCCGGTCGACGGCGGAGGTGGCGGTGGCGAAGACGGAGACGACCAGTCGCGGCCGCTGGGCGTCGAGGAGCTCGCGCAGCCGGGGAAGGAGGCGGGCGCGGGCGGCGGCGTCGGCGAGCAGGGCGAGGCGGGCGCCGGGGCGCAGCGCGGAGAAGTGGAAGGCGTCGTAGACGCCGGGCAGGTCGAGCAGGCGGCGGAAGACGGTTTCGCCGGCGGAGCCGGCGCGCTCGCCGAGCAGGGCCATGGCGTCGACGGTGCTGGTGGTCCAGCCGTGCTCGTGCAGGGTGTCGGCGCAGGCCTGGGCCATGACGTCGTGGCCCTGGCCGAGCGAGCCGGAGACCAGCAGGGCGTGCGGACGCCCGTCCGGCGACGTACCGGACGGGCTTCCGGGCGCGGGTGGGTTCACGGCCGGCCGCTGGTGGCGCGGTACCAGTCGGCGTAGCGCTGGACGCCGTCGGAGAAGGTGGTGCTGGGCGACCAGCCGAGCAGGCGCTTGGCCGCGGCGTTGGAGATGCGGCGGCCGGTGTAGTCGGCGGTGCGGGCCTCGATGTGTTCGATGGTGACGGGGCCGAGCAGGCGGTCGACGGTGTCGGCGATCTCGCGGATCGAAATGGCGGTGGAGCCCTCCAGGGCGAAGGTCTGGTCCTGGGCGGCCGGGGACAGGGCGCGGACGTGGGCGTCGGCGAGGTCCTCGACGTACACGAAGTTGCGGGTCTGCAGGCCGCCGCCGGCGATGGTGATGGGGCGGCGTTCGAGTGCGGCCTGGACGAAGCGGGCGACCACGAGCTCGTCGCGCATCCGGGGCCCGTACGGGATGCCGTAGCGCAGGATGGTGAAGTGCTGCCCGTACAGCTCGCGGTAGCTGTGCATCAGCATCTCGGCGGCGAGCTTGGTGGCGACGTAGAGGTGGCCGCTGTGGTCGAGGTCGATCGGGGTGTGCTCGTCGAGTTCCTGTTCCTCGCCGTCGAGGGTCTCGTCGGTGAGGGCGGCGCCGTAGACCCAGACGGTGGAGGCGAGCACGGTGTGGCCGAGTCCGGCGCGGCGGGCGGCCTCCAGGACGGTCTCGGTGCCGTCGATGTTGGCCCGGACGGCGCCGACCGGGTCGGCGGTGACCTTCTCCACGTCGGCCATCGCGGCGAGGTGGAAGGCGACCTCGCAGCCCTCCAGGGCGGCGGTGAGGGCGGGCAGGTCGAGGATGTCGAGGCTGGAGTGCTCGGCGGAGGGGTTGAGGTAGCGGTCGGCGGTGTCGATTGCCAGGACCTCGTGGCCGGCGGCGAGCAGCCGGTCCACGACGTGGGAGCCGATGAAGCCGCAGCCTCCGGTGACGGCGACGCGCACGGTGGGGTTCCTTTCGGCCGGTGGGCGGCGGGTCAGCCGGCCAGGCGGCGGTGGACGGCGGTGACGGCCTCGATGACGCGGTCGGTCTCGTCCTCGGTCATGTCGGAGAGGACCGGGAGGCAGATCTGCCGGGCGCAGACGTCCTCGGCGGCCGGAAGCGGTGCGCCGCGGTAGGGGGCGAACACCGGCTGGTGGTGCAGCGGGAGGTCGTAGACCTCGCCGGAGAGCCGGACGTCGTGCTCGGCGGCCAGGGTGCGCTTGAACTCGGCGCGGTCCACCCCGGGCGGCAGCAGGGCGACGTACTTGTAGTAGTTGGAGCGCACCCCGGCGGGTTCGGTGACGGCGGTGAGGCCGTCGAGTCCGGCGAGCGCGGCGTCGTAGCGGGCGGCGACCCGGCGGCGGGTCTCGACGAACTCCTTGAGCCGGCGCAGGTGGACGGTGCCGACCGCGGCGTTCAGTTCGCTGAGCCGCCAGGAGGCGCCCTCGCGGACGTGGTGGTTGGCGGTGAAGGCGCCCTTGCCCTGGTCGCGGTAGATGCGGGCCTCGTCGCGCAGTTCGGGCGACTCGGTGATGATCATGCCGCCCTCGCCGCTGGTGACCACCTTGGTCGGGTAGAACGAGAAGGCGCCGGCCAGGCCGAAGGTGCCGGCCGGACGGCCGGCGTACGAGCTGCCGTGGGCGTGCGCGGCGTCCTCGACCAGCGGGAGGCCGCGGGCGTCGCACAGGGCGCGTAGCGCGTCCACCGCGGGGGTGATCAGGCCGCCGATGTGGACCAGCACGACGGCGGCGGTGGCCGGGGTCAGGACGGCCTCCACGTTCTGCGGGCCGAGCGCCAGGGTCGTCGGGTCGACGTCGGCGAGGACGGGCCGGCCGCCGGCGTGCAGGACGGCTCCGGCGGTCGCGTAGAAGGTGACGGCCGGGACGACCACCTCGCGGCCCTGGACGCCGATGGTGCGCAGCACCACCTCCAGGGCGGCGGTGCCGCTGGCCACCGCGACGGCGTGCGAGGCGCCGTGCTCGGTGGCGAAGGCCTGCTCGAAGCGCTCGGTCCACGGACCGAGGGTGAGCGCGCCGGTGGCAAGGATCTCGCTCACGGCGTCGGCCACAGTGGCGCGGTCGCTCTCGTCGAACACGATGCGGGCTGCGGGTACCCCCACGTTCCACCTCCGGCGGTGGGCCTGGTTCGGACATGTCGGACACATCACGCTACTTCGGTCACGGCCGCCGGGCCCGTCGCCTGTGGCGGTCGGGTGATCGCCGGGAGCGGGGCGGGTCCACGCGCGTGGATCGGTCGAAAGCCTTGACATGCCGGTGCCATGGCGGCAGATTGCGCACATCTGCTCGATCAGAGCCAAGTTCACGCAGTTCTGAGCACGATCCCTCGCGTGAGTGTTCCAACCCCCAGGAGACAGCACCATGAGGTGGCACAGAAGACTCGTCGGCCTGACCGCGGCGACCGTCCTGGCGTCGGCCGGCCTGCTGGCCGCCGGCCCCGGGTCCGCCCAGGCCGACCCGGTCGCGGCCAACACCCCCACCCCGATCGGCGTCAAGCCGCTGATGGGCTTCAACAACTGGGCCCGCTTCACCTGCGCCGCCCAGGCCCGGCTGGACGGCACCCGCGACGGCTACTCCTTCCAGCAGTTCATGCAGGACCAGGCCAAGGCGATGTCCGACACCGGGCTGGTCGCGGCCGGCTACACCAACCTCACCGTCGACGACTGCTGGATGCAGCGCACCGGCGCCGGCTACCTGCACGGCGCCGCCGCCTGGGGCGGAACCTCCCAGCCGGGCTTCGACTGGGAACTCACCGACTACGCCGCCTACCTGCACGGCCTCGGCATGCAGGCCGGCCTCTACAGCACCTCCGGCGTCAACACCTGCCAGGGCGTACCCGGCGGCGTGATGGGCCACGAGCAGGCCGACGCGAACTCGCTCGCGTACTGGGGCATCGACTCGATCAAGCTGGACAACTGCGGCACCGACTCCACCAACCGGCAGGGCGAGTTCACCACCTTCGCGAACGCCCTGAACACCGCCACGGCCGGGACCGGCCGCAAGATCCTCTTCAACGAGTCCGCCCCGGCCGGCTACGGGCCGGCCTCCGCGGAGAAGTACAACACGATGGACTGGGTGCGCACCCTCGGCCAGATGTGGCGGGTCAGCCCCGACATCGCGGTCTGGCACCCGAGCACCACCTCGGCCTGGGACTGGCCGCACGGCGGCGACTACTACGAGGGCGGCGTCTACCAGAACTTCACCGACGCCGTCGCGCTGGCCCGGTACAACGCCCCCGGCAACGCCAACGACGCCGACATGCTGCTGATCGGCGACAACAACCAGCTCACCCTGCCCGAGCAGCGCAGCCAGTTCGCGCTCTGGTCGGCGATGGGCTCGCCGCTGATGATCAGCACCGACGTGCGGAAGATGGCGGCCGACCCGGTCACCTACGCGCCGCAGCTGGGCATCCTCAAGAACGCCGACATCATCGCCGTCGACCAGGACGCGCTCGGCGCCGGCGGCTACCTGGCCTCGCGCGGCAACGCCTCCGCCACCGCCGGGATCGACGTGGTGGTCAAGCCGCTGGCCGGCGGCAAGCGGGCCGTGGTCGTCCTCAACAAGAACGCGACCGCCACCACGTACACCCTGGACCTCGGCCGGGTCGGGTTCTCCAACCTCACCTGCACCCGCACCGCCCGCGACCTGTGGAGCCACACGAGCACGGGCGTGCAGGGCTCGATCACCGCCACCATCGGCGCGCACGACAACGCGATGTACACCATCGACCCCGGCAGCTGCGGGGCGGCCGCGCCGACCGGCATGATCCAGTCCGCCCAGCCCGGCTTCCAGGCCACCCCGTTCTGCCTGGACGCCTACGGCGGCGCCACCACCGGCGCCAAGGTCGCGCTGTACGGCTGCACCGGCAACAGCAACCAGCAGTGGACCCGCCGCGCCGACGGCCTGATCGCCTCGTACCAGAACGCCGGGCTGTGCGTCTCCGGCGACTCCACCGGGCTGCGGCTGGCCGCCTGCGCCACCGGTGACCCGAAGCAGGTGTGGACCTACCACCGGGACGGGCGGCTCACCCAGGCCGGCGGCGTCTGCATGGACATCTTCGGCGGGAGCCTGACCGACTCCGCCGCCACCGTCGGCACCTACGCCTGCGGCTCCCACCAGCCCAACCAGACCTGGAGCGCGCCCTTCGACGCGCCCCCGGCCGCCTGACCGCACAGCGGGCGGAGCGCGCGGCCGCCGCCGGGAGGGATCCCCGGCGGCGGCCGCGTCGGCATGCGACCCGCCGTACGGAGAGGGGTCGGTGGAATCAAGACCCGGTAACGAGATATCTTGACGTCAAGACGTTCTAGACGTGGAAGCGGAGTACCGGTGACAGACTCGACCATCATCTACACCCACACCGACGAGGCCCCGGCCCTGGCGACGTATTCGTTCCTGCCGGTGGTCCAGGCCTACGCGGCCACGGCGGGCGTCAGCGTGGAGACCCGCGACATCTCCCTGGCCGGGCGCATCATCGCGAGCTTCCCCGAGCGTCTGGAGGAGGGCCAGCGCATCGCCGACGCCCTCTCCGAACTCGGCGAGCTCGCCAAGACCCCGGGCGCCAACATCATCAAGCTGCCGAACATCTCGGCCTCCATCCCGCAGCTCAAGGCCGCCATCGCCGAGCTGCAGGCCCAGGGCTACGCCCTCCCGGACTACCCGGACGACCCGAAGACCGACGAGGAGCGCGACACCCGCGCCCGCTACGACAAGGTCAAGGGCAGCGCCGTCAACCCGGTCCTGCGCGAGGGCAACTCCGACCGCCGCGCCCCGCTGTCGGTCAAGAACTACGCCAAGACCCACCCGCACCGGATGGGCGCCTGGTCGGCCGACTCCAAGACCAACGTCGCCACCATGGGCGTCAACGACTTCCGCTCCACCGAGAAGTCCACCGTCATCGGCGAGGCCGGCGCGCTGCGCATCGAGCACGTCGCCCAGGACGGCACCGTCACCGTGCTGCGCGAGACCGTCCCGGTCCAGGCCGGCGAGGTCGTCGACGCCTCCGTGATGCGGGTCGCCGCGCTGCGCGACTTCCTGGCCGCCCAGGTCGCCCGCGCCAAGGCCGAGGGCGTGCTGTTCTCGGTCCACCTCAAGGCCACCATGATGAAGGTCTCCGACCCGATCGTCTTCGGCCACGTGGTCCGGGCCTTCTTCCCGAAGACCTTCGCCGCGTACGGCGAGACCCTGGCCGCCGCCGGCCTCAGCCCCAACGACGGCCTCGGCGTCATCCTCAAGGGCATCGAGGCGCTTCCCGAGGGCGACGCCATCAAGGCCTCCTTCGACGCCGAGATCGCCGACGGCCCGGCCCTGGCCATGGTCGACTCCGACAAGGGCATCACCAACCTGCACGTGCCGAGCGACGTCATCGTCGACGCCTCGATGCCGGCCATGATCCGCACCTCCGGCCACATGTGGGGCCCGGACGGCCAGGAGGCCGACACCCTCGCCGTCCTGCCGGACAGCAGCTACGCGGGCGTCTACCAGACCGTCGTCGACGACTGCCGCGCCCACGGCGCCTTCGACCCGGCCACCATGGGCTCGGTGCCGAACGTCGGCCTGATGGCCCAGGCCGCCGAGGAGTACGGCTCGCACGACAAGACCTTCGAGATCGCCGCGGCCGGTACCGTCCGCCTGGTCGACGCCGGCGGCGAGACCGTCCTCGAGCAGGTCGTCCAGGCCGGCGACATCTTCCGCGCCTGCCAGACCAAGGACGCGCCGATCCAGGACTGGGTCAAGCTGGCCGTCAGCCGCGCCCGCGCCACCGGCAGCCCGGCCGTGTTCTGGCTGGACGAGGACCGCGCCCACGACGCCGTCCTGATCGCCAAGGTCAAGGAGTACCTGCCGCAGCACGACACCTCGGGCCTGCAGATCGAGATCCTCTCCCCGGTCAAGGCCACCGCCTTCTCCCTGGAGCGCATCCGCCGCGGCGAGGACACCATCTCGGTCACCGGCAACGTCCTGCGCGACTACCTGACCGACCTGTTCCCGATCCTGGAGCTGGGCACCAGCGCCAAGATGCTCTCGGTCGTCCCGCTGATGAACGGCGGCGGCCTGTTCGAGACCGGCGCCGGCGGCTCCGCCCCGAAGCACGTCCAGCAGCTGGTCAAGGAGAACTACCTGCGCTGGGACAGCCTCGGCGAGTTCTTCGCCCTGGCCGCCAGCTTCGAGCACTTCGCCACCACCACCGGCAACGCCCGTGCCAAGGTCCTCGCCGACACCCTGGACCGCGCCACCGGCACCTTCCTCAACGAGGACAAGTCGCCGAGCCGCCGCCTCGGCGGCATCGACAACCGCGGCAGCCACTTCTACCTGGCCATGTACTGGGCCCAGGAGCTGGCCAAGCAGACCGACGACGCGCAGCTCGCGGAGGCGTTCCAGGCCCTGGCCAAGACGCTGACCGAGCAGGAGCAGACCATCGTCGCCGAGCTGATCGCGGTCCAGGGCTCGCCGGTCGAGCTGGGCGGCTACTACCAGCCCGACCCGGCCAAGGCCGCGGCCGTGATGCGCCCGTCCGCGACCCTCAACGAGGCCATCGCCACCCTCGGCTGACCCTGACAGCCGCAGCCGAACGGCCCCGCGACCCGTCACCCGACGGGTCGCGGGGCCGTCCCCGTCGGGGCGCGGGCTCAGCCCAGGCGGTCCCGGTGGATCCGCACCTGGTGGATCCGCAGCGCGAGGGTGGCCAGGTCGAGCAGCGGGGTGGCGACACCGAGGGCGCGGGCCCGCGCGGTGAGGTCGCCGAGGATGTGCTCGACCTCGGTGGGCAGGCCGGCCGCCAGGTCGCGGTAGAGGGAGGCGGTGGCGTCCGAGCCGCGGGCGGTGACGAAGGCGGTGGTGGCCGCCAGCTGGGCGCCCGGGACGGGGTGGCCGGCGGCCTGCGCCACGGCGGCGGCCTCGGCCAGCAGGGCCGGACCGACCCGCTCGCCGCCCGGCACGGCGACGATCTCGCCGACCGAGCCGCGCAGCAGCGAGGTCAGGGCCGCCAGGGTGCTGATGAACACCCACTTGTGCCACATCGCCGCGACGATGTCCGAGTCGACGGTCAGATCGAACCCGGCGCCGCCGAGCGCCCGCTCCACGGCGAGCAGCCGCTCGGTCGGGCGGCCGTCCTGCTCGCCGATCTCCATCCGGGCCAGCGCGCCGAGCCGCCGGATGTCGCCGCGCCCGTCGAGCGTGGTCAGCACCTTCACCACGCCGCCGAGCACCGCCCCGGCGCCGAACCGCTCGTTCAGCAGATCGAGGTGGGCCATGCCGTTGAGGAACGGCACCACGGTGGTCTCCGGGCCGACCGCCGGCGCCGCGTCGGCGAGGGCCGCCGGCAGCGCGTCGGCCTTCACCGTGACCAGCACCAGGTCGTACGGGGAGTCCAGGTCGCCCGCGGTGACCAGCGCGGGCTCGACCACCTCGTCCTCGCCCAGCCCGGTCAGCCGCAGGCCGCGCTCGTGCAGTATCCGGGCGCGGGCGGGCCGGACCAGGAAGGTGACGTCGCGTCCGGCCTGGGCGAGCCGGGCACCGAAAAAGCCTCCGGTCGCGCCGGCCCCGATGACGAGGATCTTCATGGCGATACGGTCTCCTTGACGATCGTGGTGCGGACCGCCGGGACAACCGGGGGCCCGGCGAACGGTATTCCCGGCCGTCACCCGTCTGCGGGACGCGGGAGACGGTCCAGCTCGACCCCGAAGTGCGCGCGGTACGCGGCCAGGGACTCGGCGTCGGTGAGCACCCGCTCCTCCCGCTCGCCTCCCGCCGAGGTGCGGATCAGCCGGCTGCCGCTCAGGGTGATCCGGCCGCCGTCGTCGGTGAGACGGGAGCAGGTGGTGGAACGGGTGAAGTGCGAGGCCGGCGAGGTCGCCTGCCACCAGCAGGTGGGCACGAAGTCGGCCAGCTCGTACGGGCGCGGGTCGAGCCGGTACTGCGGGCTGCCGTCCATCGCCACGTCCAGGTCCGGGCCGTGGGCGGTCACCGTGAAGACGCCGCCCGGGTCCTGCTGCCCGTCGCGCACGTCCAGGCGCAGCGGACGGTGGCTGAACCGGCCGAAGCCGACGTCCACCAGCCACGGCTCGGCCAGGTCCACCCGCAGCGCCAGGTGGTCGAACGGCGGCCCGAGCCGCCCGTCCCCGAACACCCGGGCGCCGAGTAGCTCCACCCGGAAGCCGAGGGCCCGCAGCAGCTCGGCGAACGCGCCGTTGAGCTCGTAGCAGAAGCCGCCGCGCCGTCGGGCCACCAGCTTGTCCAGCAGCGCGGCCGGCTCCAGCACGATCGGCTCGCCCAGGTGGATGGCGAGGTTCTCGAACGGGACGGCGCGCAGGTGCGCCTCCTGCAGCACGGCGAGCGAGGCGGCGTCCGGCCGCTCCGGCCGGCCGACGCCGATCCGCGTCAGGTACGCGTCGACCTGAGTCGCGGTCAGGGAACTCACGGGTGACTGGTGATCCACCCGTCCATTCTCGCCCGCCGCCCGGCGACCCGACCGGCGGACCCCGCGCAGCGGTCCGCGGACGCGGCCTGCCATGATGGCGGCCGTGCACGAACCACGCGGGGTGGTCGTCGGGGGAGGGACCATGGGCCGCCTGGCTGCCGCTGCACGAGCGGTCGGCGTGGTGGTGGCGACCTGGCTGCTGCTGACCGGCCTGTTTCTCCTGCCGGTGCCGCTGATCCCGGAGAGCTGGGGCCCGGTCGTCCACTCGCCGGCCACCGTCGGGTTGTGGCTCCTCTCCCTGCCGGTGGCGCCGGTCCTCGGCTGCTTCGCGCTCCGTCGCTGGATCGCGCGGCCGGTCACGCCGCAGGTGCTGACCGCCGGCAAGTACCGCGCACGCGGGCTGGGCTGACGGCCGTCCGGGTCGGAGACCGTGCAACGGTGTCAGGCCGGGTGGACGAGGCGGCTCTCGTACGCGAAGACCACAGCCTGGATCCGGTCGCGGAGTCCGAGCTTGTGCAGGATCCGCCCCAGATGGGACTTCACGGTCGCCTCGGCGAGGAACAGGGCCGCCGCGATCTCGGCGTTGGACAGGCCGCAGCCCACCTTGACGAGGACGTCGCGCTCGCGGGCGCTGAGCCGGCTCAGCCGCTCGTCGTGGACGGTGGCGCCGCCTTCGGGCAGGTGCGGGCGGACGTTCTCCAGCAGGCGGCGTGTGATCCGCGGGGAGAGCGCCGCGTCGCCCGCGGCCACGCTGCGGATCGCGGTGAGGAACTCCTCGGGCCTGGTGTTCTTCAGCAGGAAGCCCGAGGCTCCGGCGCCGAGTCCGGCGAAGGCGTACTCGTCCAGGTCGAAGGTGGTGAGGATCAGCACCCTGCTCCGCGGGGAGACCCGGGTGACCTGCCGGGTCGCCTCGATCCCGTCCGTCCCGGGCATCCGGACGTCCATGAGGACGACGTCGGGGCGCAGCTCCCGGGCGAGGCGTACGGCCTCGGCGCCGTCCCCGGCCTCGCCGACCGGGGTCATGTCGGGCTGGGCCTCCAGGATCGTGACGAAGGCCATCCGGAGCAGTGCCTCGTCGTCGGCGATCAGGATGCGGATCGTCATGCGGACGCCGCTCCGGCGCTGTCGAGGAGGAGGCGGGCGTGGACTCCCCAGCCGCCGCCCGGGAGCGGTCCGGCCCGCAGCGTACCCCCGTAGGCGGCCGCGCGCTCGCGCATGCCGGGGATGCCCTGGCCGGACCGGGTGGACCGGCCGGACCGGGCGGCGCCGGGAGGTGGCGGGCAGGGGCCGCTGTCGGTGACGTCCACGGTGACGGCCCCGGTCGAGCACCGGATCAGGACCTCGGCGCGGGTGCCGGCGGGGGCGTGTTTGAGGGTGTTGGTCAAGGCTTCCTGCACCAGGCGGTGGACGGTCAGTTGGGCGGTGGCGGGCAGGTGGGTGTGGTCGCCCCGGACGTCGATGCGGGTCGGCAGCCCGGCGGCGCGCATCCGGTCGGCCAGGTCCTGCAGTTGGGGGATGCCGGGAAGCGGGTGGCGCTCCGCGTCCGGTTCGTCGGTCCGCAGGATGCCGAGCGAGCGCCGCATGTCGGTCAGGGCCTGCCGGCCGGTCTCGGAGACCCGGAGCATCGCGGTGGTGGCCCGGTCGGGCGACCGGTGCTGGGCGTGGACGGCGGCGTCGGTGAGCGCGACCATGACGGACAGGTTGTGCGTGACGATGTCGTGCATCTCCCGGGCGATGCGGGTCCGCTCCTCGGCGACGGCCAGCCGCGCCTGCTGGAGCTGCTGCCGTTCCTGGTGCGCGGCCCGTTCCTCCAGAGCCGCGAGGCAGGCGCGCGAGGTCCGGGCGTTGGTGCCCAGGGCAGCGGCGGCGACGACCGCCGCGGTGAGTGCGACGAAGGGGGCCAGGAACGCCCCGTCCGCCGCCCAGCGCAGGCAGGCCAGCAGGGCGCCGCCCTCCACGACGGCGGCGGCGAGGAGCGTGAAGCGTCGGCCGGAGTGCGCGGCCACCGTGTACAGGGCCATCAACAGGGCGACGTCCGCCGGCAGTTGGACGTCCGCCAGCCACTGGACGAAGGCAGCGGCGGCCACGACGCCGAACACCGTGCGCGGGGCCCGGTGCCGCCACAGCAGGGGCAGCGCGAGGACGGCGGTGAGGGCCGCGGCCACCGGGAGCTCCCGCGGCGCACTCGTGGCCGTGACATGGAGCAGGAGCAGCGCCGGCGCCAACGCGTCCCGCACGCGGACCCGGTGGCGTACCGGGTGGGCCCTGTTGGGCCCTGCGGCCGCCTCGGTCATCACCATGTCCCTGTCTCCGCGCCCGGTGCTCCCCGGTGTTCCTGTCACGCTAGGCCGTGGGGCGGTAGCGCACATCAGCCCGGTGTCTGACGGCACGACACCGGGCTACGACCGCAGGAGGAGCCCGGGTACCTCCTGCGGTCGCAGCGCGGCCGTCCGCCCGGCGGGTTCGCGTGCGACCGGGGTCGCAGGCGGGGGAGACCGGGGATCGATGTGGTGCCGGGTGCGCCGCGCCGAGGATGGCCGGGTGACCGAGATCATTGCGGGGCCGTCGATGTCCCCTCCGGAGTTCCTTGCCGTGCTGAGTGCCGTCGCGCTGGTGGTGGCGCGCTGGCTTCCCCCTTCCGCCCGCCCGCGCGTGACGATCGTGGCGGGGGCGGCCCTCGCCCTGTCCGTGATCGTGCTGAGTGCGGTGGGGATCCGCTGGCAGCTGCTGCCGGTATTGGCGGGCGCCGCCGCCGCGCTGCCGTTCGCCCTCTCCCCGCTGCTGCGATTGCATCTCAGGCGTCCCGGCCGGCCGGCGCGGCGGGCCCGGTGGTGGCTGGCGCTGCCGGGGTCGGCGGCCTGCCTCGGCCTGGTCGCCGCGGGGCCGGTGGCTGCCTGGGCCTTTCCGGTACCCGTCTTCCCCGAGCCGTCGGGCGACTTCGCGGTCGGCACCCGGGTGGTGCAGTGGACCGACCCGCACCGCCCCGAGACCTTCACCGCCGATCCGGACGACCGGCGCACGGTCGTGGTCCAGCTCTGGTACCCCGCGCAGCAGGGCCCCGCGGGCGCGCGGCGGGCCCAGTACCTCGGACGCACGGAGCAGGAGGCGCGCACCGTCTCCGAGGCCCTCGCCCGCGGCGCCGGCCTGCCCGGATTCCTGGTCGACGGCGTCCCGCGGGCCCGTACCCATGCGGTCTTCAACGCCCCGGTGGCCGGCGGGGACGAACGGTTCCCGGTCGTGCTGTTC
Source organism: Kitasatospora cinereorecta (assembly GCF_024172095.1). Taxonomy (GTDB): domain Bacteria; phylum Actinomycetota; class Actinomycetes; order Streptomycetales; family Streptomycetaceae; genus Kitasatospora; species Kitasatospora cinereorecta. The sequence continues at coordinate 422,860 of NZ_JAMZDX010000007.1, forward strand.
TCTCCCGGGTCGGGCGGGGTCCGCACCCAGAACACCGCCTGGGCGGAGGAACTGGCCAGCCACGGCTACCTGGTGGCCGCCCTCGACCACCCGTACGACTCCGCCGCCGTCGTCCTCGACGACGGCCGGACGATCCGCGCCGCGACCGCCTCCACCGGCGACCGGGACGCGGACGAGGAGCCGGCGGCCGGCTGGACGGCCGTCCGGGCCGCCGACCTCGGCTTCGTCCTCACCCAGTTGGAGGGCTTGGACCGGGGCGGGATCGCCGACCCGCTGACCGGACGCCTGAACACCGGCCGGGTCGCGGTGACCGGCCACTCCCTGGGCGGTGCCGCCGCCCTGCAGGCCGCCCGGCAGGACTCCAGGTTCGCCGCCGTCATCGACCTGGACGGCTACCCGCACGGCCCGGCCTCGCCGGCCCTCCACCAGCCGGTGCTCGCGCTCACCCAGGCCGTCACCCCGAGCACCGATCCGCGCTACCTGCCCCGCCTCGCCGAGGCCCTCGCCGGCGACACCGCGACGACCTACCGGCTCACCGTCGCCGGGGCCGCCCACCTCACCTTCATGGACGGCCCCCTGTACCTGCCGCCGGTGCCCTCGCTCGTCGGCTCGCTGGGCCGCGCCGGGAGCCCGCGCGTCGTGGCCGCGACCACGCTCGCCTTCCTGGACGCCACCCTGCGGCACGCGCCCGGCGACCCGGCCGCCGTCCTCTCGCGCTACGGCAGCCTCGGCGTCCACCGCCCGGACGGCCTCGGCTGCGGTCTCAGCGGGTGCGGGGCTGGTTGAAGCGGAGCATGTTGCCGGACGGGTCGCGGAAGGCGCAGTCGCGGACGCCGTAGGGCTGGTCCATCGGCTCCTGGAGGACCTCGGCGCCGGCGGAGCGGATGCGTTCGAAGGTGGCGTCGCAGTCGTCGGTGCGGAAGATGACGCCGCGCAGCTGGCCCTTGGCGAGGAGTTCGGCGGCGGCCTGGCGGTCGGCGGCGCTGGCGTGGGGGTCGGCGAGCGGGGGTTCGAGGACGATCTCGACGTCCGGCTGGGTCGGCGAACCGACCGTCACCCAGCGCATGTTCTCGAACCCGACGTCGTTGCGGACCTCGAGGCCGAGCACGTCGCGGTAGAAGGCGAGCGCCTTGTCGTGGTCGTCGACGGCGATGAAGCACTGCGAAAGCTTGATGTCCATGCCGCCACGCTACGGACCGGCCGGGGAGTTCGCTTCTCCGTTTCTGACCGGCCTGGTACGGATCTTGGCGATGCAGGCCGGGATGGGTGCGCCGGGCTCGTGGTCGCGGGCCCGGTACGCGCTCGGACTCTCGCCGACCAGCTCGGTGAAGCGGGAGCTGAACGAGCCGAGCGAGGTACAGCCGACCTCCATGCAGACCTCGGTCACCGTCAGGTCGCCGCGCCGCAGCAGTGCCTTGGCCCGTTCGATCCGGCGGGTCATGAGGTAGTTGTACGGCGTCTCCCCGTACGCGGCGCGGAAGCTGCGCGAGAAGTGGCCCGAGGACATCAGGGCGACCCGGGCCAGGGCCGGGACGTCCAGCGGCTGGGCGTAGTCGCGGTCGATGGTGTCCCGGGCCCGGCGCAGGCGGGCGAGGTCGGCGAGTTCCACGCCCCCTACGGTACCGATCCCGCTCAGCCCTGGCGGCCGAGCAGCGCGTCCTCGAACCCGTCCTGGACGGCGAGGAGCTTGCCCTCCGGGGTGAGCTTGAGGGTGACGCCCACACCGACGTCGGGGTGGCAGCCGGCGGTGGCGGAGGTGGTGGTCTCGGAGAGCACCAGGGTGTCGGCGGTGGCGGAGACCAGCAGGTCGATGGAGCCGCAGGAGAGGTCGTACTCCGCGAAGGCGCTGCTGGAGCGGCCGACCGTGTCGCCCTGCTTCCCGGGGGTGATCTGGATCCGGTAGACGCCCTTGGGGTGGTCGCCCTTCTGCTGCACCTCGCCCTGCCAGACGCCGAGCAGCGCGGTGGGCACCAGGCTCTCCGGGGTCGGCGAGGGGCTGGGCGACGGGGAGGCCGAGGGGGAGGGGGAGGCGGACGTGGCGGGGGCGGCCTCCGGGTGCCGGGCGGAGCGGTCGGCCGTGCTGGAGCCGTGGCCGAGCCACAGCGCCGTGCCGCCGGCGGCGGCGAGCACGACCGCTCCCGCGAGGACCGGTACCAGGACGCGCCGGCGCCCGCCGCCGGGGGTCACCTCCGCGGTGACCGGGCCCTCGCCCGTGGACGGTTCGCCCGGGTCGGCGTCGGTCCGGACAGCGGGGACTTCGGACGGGGGCAGGGTGTTCGGCGCGGTCGGGGTGCGGCCGTCGGCGTCGGCCGGGGCGGCGTCGGCGGGCGGCTGCGTGTCCTCCGCGTCCAGGCCGAGCAGCTCGACGGCGAGCCGGGCGACCGACTCGGAGACCGCCGAGGGCAGCCAGCCGCGCCGGCCGAGCCGGACGGTGCCGGCGGCCGGCCCCGCGCTCAGGCGGCGGCGCAGCTCGGCCGGGACGGGCCGGTCCTCGGGTTGCTTGGCGAGGCAGTCGAGGATGACGGCGCGCAGTTCGCCGTCGAGTCCGCCGAGCTCCGGCGGCTCGTGCAGGACGCGGTAGAGCAGGACGGCGGCGCTGACCCCCTCGCCGAAGGGCGCGATGCCGGTGGCGGCGTACGCGAGCACCGCGCCGAGGGCGAAGACGTCCCCGGCCGGTCCTGCTGGGCGGCCCTGGGCCTGTTCGGGCGACATGTAGCCGGGGGAGCCGACCACGTACCCGGACCGGGTCAGGGCGGTGGTGGCGTCGAGCGCGCGGGCGATGCCGAAGTCGATCAGGCGCGGGCCGTCCAGGGCCAGCAGGATGTTGGACGGCTTGATGTCCCGGTGCACCAGGCCCATGCCGTGGACGTGCTCCAGCGTCTCGGCCAGACCCCCGCCGAGGGCCCGGACCACCGGCAGCGGCAGCGGCCCGAACTCGCGGACCGCCTCGCCGAGCGGCGGGCCGGCCACGTAGCCGGTGGCGACCCACGGGTGCGCGCCCTCGGTGTCGGCGTCCAGCACCGGCGCGGTCCACTGGCCGCCGACCTGGCGGGCGGCCGCCACCTCCTGCCGGAAGCGGGTGCGGAACTCGCGGTCGGCCGCGTACTCGCCGCGGACCAGCTTGACCGCGACCGTCCGGCCGCCCGGGCTGCGGCCGAGGTAGACCTCGCCCATGCCGCCCGCGCCCAGCCGTCGCAGCAGGCGGTACTCGCCCACCCGCTGCGGATCCTCCGGCCCCAATGCTTCCATCCCCCAGCCCTCCCCGGCGTGATCGCTGCGCAGACCGTACCGGCAAGGGCCGACCCCTGGCGATTCAGTGCTGCCGGTCGCGGTCACGGACACCGCACTGGCCAGATGACTAAGCGCTTGCTTAGACTGCGGGACATCAGGGCCGCCCACGTCGTACGGAGACGCCATGTCGGGAACCAACCGCCAGATCCGCCTCGCCCGCCGCCCGGTCGGCGAGCTCCAGCCCGAGGACTGGGCGCACGTCACCGAGCCTGCCGAGGCACCCGGCGAGGGCCGGTTCGCGGGCCGCACCCGGTACATCTCGCTCGACCCGGCGATGCGCGGCTGGCTCGACGACCGCCCCTCCTACCTGCCGCCGGTCGGCCTCGGCGAGGTCATGCGGGCCGGCTCGGTGATCGAGGTGACCGAGTCCGACCACCCGGGGTTCCGGCCCGGCGACCACGTGGTCGGCACCTTCGGCGTCCAGGAGTACGTGATCTCCGACGGCCGCGGCACCCTCAAGGTCGACCCCTCGCGGGCCCCGCTGTCCACCTACCTCGGCGCGCTCGGCATGCCCGGCATGACCGCCTACTTCGGCCTGCTGGATGTCGGCGCCCTGAAGGAGGGTGAGACGGTGGTCGTCTCCGGCGCGGCCGGCGCGGTCGGCAGCCTGGTCGGCCAGATCGCGAAGATCAAGGGCTGCCGGGTGATCGGCATCGCGGGCGGCCCCGACAAGTGCGCCGTGCTCACCGACGAGCTGGGCTTCGACGCGGCGATCGACTACCGCGCCGAGGACGTGCGCAAGGCGCTGCGCACCCACGCCCCCGACGGCATCGACGTCTACTTCGACAACGTCGGCGGCGAGATCCTCGAGGCGGCGCTCGGCCGGCTGGCGATGCGCGCCCGGGTGGTGATCTGCGGCGCGATCAGCCAGTACAACAACGAGACCGCGGTGCACGGTCCGGCCAACTACCTGAGCCTGCTGGTGCGGCGGGCACGGATGGAGGGCTTCGTGGTCTTCGACTACTCCGCCCGCTACGGCGAGGCCGCCCGGGAGATCGCCGGCTGGATCGCCGAGGGCCGGATCAAGGTGCTGGAGCACGTGGTCAAGGGCGGCGTGGACGACTTCCCGGCCACCCTCGGGATGCTCTTCCGCGGCGAGAACACCGGCAAGCTGGTGCTCGACCTGACCTGATCGCGCCTGACTGATCGCCCCTGACCTGATCGCGCCCGACCGGCCGGATCACGGGCCGCCCCGCCGCCTCGGCCGGGCGGCCCCGATCATGAACCCGGCCAGCTCCGCGACCACCTCGTCCAGCCCGGCCGCCACCCGGCCCGCCACCCAGTCGTGCAGCAGCCCGTTGACCGCGCCGATGAACGCCGTCGCCGCGATCTGGTAGTCGCGCTCCGCCGCCTCCCCGCGTCCGGCCGCCGCGTCGGCCTCGGCCGCGATCAGGTCCACCCAGCGGGAGCGGCGGACCAGCCGCTGCTCCTCCAACTCCGGGCTGACGCCGACGATCTCGACGAAGGCGATGCGCAGCCGGCGCGGGTCCTCGGTGGCCGCCGTGACGTACGCCCGCAGCACGGCCGCGATCCGCCGCTCGAACGGCAGGCCCTCGGCGGCCGGAAGCGCCCGCAGCACCGCCTGCTCGGCCAGGTCGTTGACCCGCAGGTGCAGCCGGGCGAGCACGTCCTCCAGGTTGCGGAACTCCTCGTAGAACTGACGGGTCGACAACCCGGCCGCCTCGCACAGCGCCGCCACCGAGGACGCCCGGTAGCCGGGGCGGTCGCCGAAGAGGTCCAGCGCGGCCGCCAGGAAGCGCTCGCGCCGCTCGTCCCGCCGCTCCTGCGCCGTCCGGCCGCCGTACGTGCCCGTGGCCTGCCTCACCGCTGCCGCCCCTCCCGTCGAGACCGCGGGATCCCGGTACGCCGATGCCCCGCCGCCCCGATTGTCGCGTACCGGGGTCTTGTCAGGGCTCGCGGATCCTCCCTACCGTCGGGTAGCGCCAATCTGACAATCCGTCGTTTCAGACTCGTGTGCCCCGCGAAGGAGTGGCCATGTCGCCGTCCCGCACGTCACGGCTCCGCGTACTCGGCGGTCTCGCCGCCGCCCTGGTCCTCTGCACCACCGCCGGGGGCGCCGCCGCCGGCGTCCCGGCCGCCGGCGGCGGGCTGCGGGAGGTGATGTTCGTCGGCAACAACTGGGACGGCACCGCCGACGTCATCCGCTCCGGCGGCGACCTCGCCAGGATCGGCCGGATCAACGTCATTCCCGACAAGGACCTGCGGCTGGCCGAGATCTACCTCAACCCGGTCAAGCTGGCGTACTTCCTCGGCGTGCGGCTCGGCCCGGGCGAGGGCCACGACCAGTTCGTCGACGACATGTACTCCACGCCGGACGGCAGCGCCGTGGTCGTCTCCCGCCCGAGCTTCGCCGACGTGGTCTCCATCGACCTGGCCAGCGGCCGGATCAACTGGCGCTTCCCCGTGGCCGGTTACCGTTCCGACCACATGGCCGTCTCACCGGACGGCACCCGGATCGCGGTCTCCGCCTCCACCGCGAACACCGTCCACGTCCTCGACATCCGCACCGGCCGGCCGCTCGGCTCCTTCGCCACCGGCGACAAGCCGCACGAGAACCTGTTCACCGACGGCGGCAAGCGGATCTGGAACATGTCCATCGGCGAGGTCACCACCGCGCTCGACGCCCCCTGGCTCGACTGGACCAAGGGCGACCGGCACATCACCGTGGTGGACGCCGACACCTTCGCCACCGTCAGGACCATCGACATGCGCAGCCGCCTCGACGCCGCCGGCCGCAGCGACCTCTCCAACGCGGTGCGGCCCGCCGCCTTCACCCCCGACGGCTCGACCCTCTACTTCCAGGTCTCCTTCTTCAACGGCTTCGTCGAGTACGACGTCGCCGCCGACAAGGTCACCCGGGTCAAGACCCTGCCCAAGAACCCCGCCACCAGCGAGGACCGCACCACCTGGGTCAACGACTCGCGCCACCACGGCCTGTCGATGAGCCCCGCCGGCGACAAGCTCTGCGTCGCCGGCACCATGGACGACTACGCCACCGTCGTCGACCGGGCCACCCTCCAGGAAGGGCCGCTGGTCCCCGCCGTCAAGCCGTACTGGGCCACCGTCAGTGGCGACGGCAAGTCCTGCATCATCTCCGAGAGCGGCGCCGACCGGGTCACCGCCATCGACTTCGCCACCGGCCGCAGGACCGCCTCGGTGGACGTCGGCGACCACCCCCAGCGGGTCCGCCTCGGCCACGTCGCCGCCGACTGGACCGGACCGGCCGGCAGCTGAGCGGTGTTCCCGGCCGCGTTCCCGGCCGCAGTTGAGTAGGCGTACTCATGTACGCCGGTGCCCCCGGCCGCCACACTCTCCGCATGACCACCCCGATCCCGGCCTGCCCCGACTGCGGCAGCCCCCTCGGCCCCGGACCGCAGCAGCTCGCCTGCGCCCGCTGCCGGCTCCCGCTCACCGGACCCGACGCCGCCGCACTCTGGCAGGTCGAGACCGCCCTCCGCGCCCTGGACCAGCACCGCGTGGTGCTGGTCCACCAGCGCGACGGGCTGCTCGCCGGGCTGCGGGCGCGCCGGGACGGGGCGGCGGGCGCTGCTCCGGTGTGGTCGGTCATGCCGGCCGGGCCCGCTCCGGTCGGGGCCGGACGGGCGCCGGAGGTGTCGGGACGATCGGCGCAGACCGTGCTGCTGGTCCTCGGCGGGCTGCTGGTCAGCCTGGCCGCCCTGGTGTTCACCGTGGTCAGCTGGGGCTACCTGGGCATCGGCGGCCGCACCGCCGTCCTGCTCGCGCTCACCGCCTGCGCCCTCGCCCTGCCCGGGCCGCTGCGCGGACGCGGGCTCACCGCAACCGCCGAGGCCTCCGCGGCGGTCGGCCTCGGCCTGGTCCTGCTGGACGCCTTCGCCGCCCGCGCCGCCGACTTCGGCGGCCTCGCCACCTCGATCGGCGACCACGGCTACTGGGCCGCCGTCACCGCCCTGGTCGCGGCGGGCTCCCTCGGGTACGGAGCGGCCCTGCGACTGCGCTTCCCGCTCGCCACCGGCTTCCTGCTCACCCGGCTTCCCGCCCTGCTCGCCCTGCGCGCGGCCGGCGTCGAGCAGGTGCAGGCGTACGCGGCCGTGGTGGTGGGCGGCGTGGCCCTGGACTGCGTCCTGCTGCACGCCGCCCGGCGCGCCGACGGCGCGGGACGGCTGGCCGGTCTGTTCGGCGCCGACACCGGCGTTGGCGGTGCGCCGGCCCGGCAGCCCGCGAGTGGTGTGGTGCTGTGGCCGCTGGGCGTGGCGGTCGCGATGGTGTGGGCGCTGATCGGCGCCGGACTGGCCGTGGCTGGATCGGTGGCCGCCGGGACGGCGGCCGCGGCCGGGTGGGCGTTCGGCCCGCTCGGGATGCTGGCCGCGCTCGGCTGGGTCCTCGCGACCCGCTACGAGGGACTGTCGGACGCCGCGCAGCGGGTGGCGGCGGCCGGTTCGGGCACCGCGCTGGTCCTCGCGGCCGGCGGGGTGCTGCGGCACGCGGCGGCCGAGGAGTGGACCGCACTCGCGTACGGCCTCCCCGCCGCCGTGCTGTTCGCCCTCACCGCCCTCCGGCTGCGCCGCGGTGCGGACGGCCCGACCCAGCAGGGCGCGTTCCACGCCGCCGCGGCCCTGCTGGCGCTGACCACCTGCGCCGCGCTGCCCGAGGTCCTGCGCGCCGTCCTGGAGCCGGTGGCGCACGCGCCCGCCGCCTGGACCGGCCCGCGGCCGGACAGCGGCTGGCCGTGGCTCCTCCCCGCCGCCGCCCCGACCGGCCTGGCCCTCGCCGTGGCCGCCCTCGCCGCCGTGACCGTCCTGCGGGTCACCCCCGTCCCCGCCGCCGTCCTGGAGACCGCCACCGCCACCACCGGCGCCCTGCTGCTCGCCGTCCTGCCGATCACCCTCGGCCTGCCGTACGGCGTCGCCGTCGCCGTGCCCCTGCTGCTGGCGTCGCTCGCGGCGGCCGCACTGGCGCTGGGGACCTGGCGGCCCGGCGCGGCGGCCGTGGCGGTGCTCGGCGCCGCGCTCGGCCTGCTGTGGGCGTCGGCCGACCGCGCGGCGACGATCGGCGCGCTGGCCGTCTGCGCGGTGCTCGCCGCGCTGCTCGCGTGGCGCGTCCCGCTGCTCGGGCCGGTCGCCGGCCTGTCGGTGGTGGCGCTCGGCGCGGACGCGGTCGCGGTCGGCACCACGGCCGGGCTCACCTGGCCGTCCACCATGCTCGCCCTGCTCGGCGTGGCCGTCGCGAGCGCCCCGGCGGCGGCCCTGACCGCCCGCCGGTCGGCACCCGGGACGGGCCCGGCGATCGACGCCTCGGCAGCCGTCGAGTTCAGCGGCTACCTGCTCGGCGCGGTCGCGCTGCTGCTGACCGCCGCTCAGCCGGGCCCGCTCGCCTTCGCGCTGGCGGTCGCGGGCGTCGCGGCGCTCGGGGTGGCGCTGCGCCCAGGCCGTCGCCGGCCCGCCGGGATCGCGGCCACCGCCCTGCTGCTCGCCTCCTCGTGGGTCCGGCTGGCCCTCTGGCAGGTGCACACCCCCGAGGCGTACACCCTGCCGCTGGCCGCGGCCGCCCTGGTGGTCGGCCACCTGCGCCACCGGCGCGACCCGCAGGCCGCGTCCTGGTCGACGTACGGCACCGGCCTGTCGCTGGCCCTGGTGCCCAGCGTCCTGGCGCTGTGGGCGGACGGACACTGGCTGCGGCCGCTGCTGCTCGGCACGGCGGCGCTGGCCGCGACCGTGGCGGGCGTGCGGCTGCGGCTCGGCGCGCCGGTGCTGCTCGGCGGCGGGGCGCTGCTGCTCACGGCGGGCCACGAACTCGCGCCCACCGTCGTCCAGGTGCTCGGCCTGCTGCCGCGCTGGCTGCCGCTGGCCGCCGCCGGACTGCTGCTGCTGGCCCTCGGCGCCGGGTACGAGCAGCGCCTGCGCGACGCCCGGCGGCTGCGCGCGTCGCTGCGCCGCCTGCGCTGACCGGACGGGCACTGCCCGGCACGGTGGCACCGACCGCGATCGCGGGGCGGCCGAGCTTTCCCGGGTGGGGACTGTTGTCCCCGCTCGGGGCGTCCGCCCCTGTGCGTCGTGGGCCGACGAACTCCCGGCGGTGGCAGCGCGATCAACCTCGCCGGGCCGGATGACGCCGTGCGGGTCCGAGCCGGGACACAGAGCTTCGGAGCATCAACTCCGGTATCCGGTTCCGGGTGCGCGGGGCTCGAACTCTCGACACAGGTAGGTCTCCGGTACCTCCTCCGTCACCGGTACCGGCCAGTAGTCGGCCTTGCTGTTCACCGCCAGGTACCGAGCCCCGGCATCGCGATGGCAGCGGATTCCCAGCAGGCTGTGGCCGGCCGGCGAGTAGTCGGAGAAGAGACACGTGACGCAGCTTCGGAGGCTGAAGCCGTCCGGGAGCGCGGTTGCCAGTCGGAGCAGGCCGTCCTCGAACCAGTCGTCCGCCACCGCGAAGGTCTGCCCGTCAAGGTCGATGGACAGCCGAAGGATCGGTTCGGTCCGCACCCGTTCGCCCTCGCACAGGTCCAGAGTGAACCGGATCTCGCACGGCTGGTCGCCCGTGGGTCCTGCCACCGTGCAGGGAAGATCACCCGTGAGGACGCAAGCGGTCAAGGCGCCGTGGGAGTCGCGTGAGAGACCGGCCTCGACGGCGGCGAGCACATCAACCGGTTCCAGGCTGTCGAAGTCGTTGCCGCAGACGGCAACGCCACGCACAGTGCAGTGAATCCCGAAGCCCGGCACCGGCCTTCCGGCCGACGGCTCGAACCGCCACGTGACCGGCTCAGCGCCGTGCTCATCGACGTACCTGCCCGGGAACGACTGCGGGATCACCGTCCACCTCCACAGCGATGATCCCGCACGCTCCCATGTGGCGTCGACCCCCGACTGGACGCGGGCCCGGGGACCGGCTGTCACTGGAGGACGACGCTCACGCCCCGTTCCTCGAAGATCTCCAGGAGCAGGTCGAACAGCGCGACCTCGCGATCGCCGACGGGAAGGCGCTCCACCAAGCGTGCCCGAGCCTCCGCCGAGGAGTTCCAGAGCAGAGTGAAGGGGGCAGTGGCGCCCCAGCCACCGAAGAGACAGTCGTCCAGCGCGTCGAGGTTCCAGCCGAAGTATCCGCCGGGGCCGTTGACGGCTTCACCGATCGCACAGTAGAAGCTGTCCCTGTCGACGACGTGCCGGCCGTCCAGGGCGAACACCTGGCCCGCCGGGGCATCGGGCCTTCCCCGACGTTGGTACTCCCGGGACCACAGCGCCACCGACAGCCACGCGCGTCTGTCCTCGGGCGTGAGGTCGTGCCACATGCCGGTGCGGTTCAGGTGGCCCGTACGGACCAGGTCCCAGGCTCGTTCCGCTCCGGGCAGGGCGTTGTCGCACCACAGGGTCACCGTGAGGTCGACGAGGCCGGTTCCGCGGATGGAGGGTTCGACGTCGACGACGGTGAGCTCGTTGACGAAGTAGGACCCCATGGTGGCACCCTCGCCGTCGAGAAGGGCGAGCGAGGCGTTCCCGGCCATGGCGCGACGACGGCCGACATGACCGACGCTCTTCAGCAGGCCGCCCTGCGGGAGGCACCCTTCGAGGTGCACGCGGCGTGCGCCGTCCTCGTGCGGCAGAGGTGTGAAGAGCCCCTCGGCCTCGTGAGCGGAGCCCCAGAAGTCGCTGTCGTCCTCGTCCGAGGTGAGCGCGTACTTCTGCCCCTCGCCGTCCCGTACTGATGCTCGCATCGCAGCCCCCCATGAGTGCGCTGATCCTACCGACTCCCGGCGGCTGCGCGCGTCGCTGCGGCGCCTGCGTCGAGCGGAGGGGCAGAGTGGTGGGGTGACGGTTCTCGGGGTCGACGGGTGCCGCGGTGGATGGGTCGGGATCGCGCTGGTGGACGGCCGGTTCCAGCGGGCGTGGTTCGAGCGGACGCTGGCGGAGTTGCTCGGACGCGTGCCGGAGGCGGAGGTGGTCGCGGTCGACATTCCGCTCGGCCTGCTGGAGACCGGCCGGCGCCAGGCGGAGGCGCTGGCCCGGCCGCTGCTCAGCCCGCACGGCAGCCGGATCTTCTCGGTGCCACCGCGGGCGGCGTGGGTGGAGAGCGACAACGACCGGGCCGCGGCCGACCGGATCAGCCGGCAGTTCGGCGGCGGCGGGATGAGCGCGCAGACGTGGGGGCTGAAGGAGAAGGTCCGCGACGCGCGGCCGTGCTGGGAGGCCGAGCCGCAGCGGCTGATCGAGGTCCACCCCGAGCTGTCGTTCCGCGAGCTGGCCGGCGGGGCCACCGTCCGGCCCGGCAAGAAGACGTGGAACGGGACGGCGGTCCGGCGCCGGCTGCTGGCGGCGGCGGGCATCGTGCTGCCGGACGACCTCGGCGGGGCGGGCACCGTCCCGCCCGACGACTGCCTGGACGCGGCGGCCGCCGCCTGGAGCGCGCAGCGGTACCTCGAGGGCCGGGCGGTGAGCCTGCCCGACCCGCCCGAGCCGGACCGGCTGGGCCGTCCGGTCGCCGTGCGGTACTGACCGGGAGGAGTAAACAGTGCGCAAACGGTGCGACTGGCCGCGGGCGGGCCGGGTGGCGAGGGTGAGAGCGTGACCGTCGCCATCGCCCTGTTCACCCAGGACCTCCGCCTGCACGACCACCCCGTCCTGCACGCCGCCCGCAACGCCGCGGACCGGGTGGTGCCGCTGTTCGTCCGGGACCCGCGGGTGGACGCCGCCGGGTTCGCCGCCCCCAACCGGCTGGCGTTCCTCGCCGACTGCCTCGCCGACCTGGACGGCTCGCTGCGCGCGATCGGCTCCCGGCTGACCGTCCGCCGCGGCGACACCGCCGAGGAGACCGCCCGCCTGGCCACCGAACTCGGCGCCGCCACCGTCCACGTCGCCGCCGGCGTCACCGCCTTCGCCCAGCGCCGGGAGAACGGACTGCGCACGGCGCTCGGCGACCGGCTCCAGGTCCACGACGGCGTGCTGACGGTCCAGCCGCCCGGCCGGGTGACCCCCGCCGGGCGCGACCACTACGCGGTGTTCACCCCGTACCACCGGGCCTGGCAGCAGGCCCACCGCCGACCCGTGCTGCCCGCGCCCCGCGCCCTGCACACCCCCGAGGACGTCCCCGGCGAGCCCCTGCCGACCGCCCCGGCCCGGGGCGTGTCGCCCGGCCTGCCGCCCGGCGGGGAGCACGCCGCCCGCAGCCGCCGCCAGCACTGGGACGTGGACGGCTACGCCGACCTGCACGACGACCTGGCCGCCGACGCCACCTCCCACCTCTCGCCCTACCTGCACTTCGGCTGCCTCTCCCCGAACGAACTGGTCGCCCTCGCCGAACGGCGCGGCGGCCCCGGCGCGGAGGCGTTCGTCCGCCAGCTCGCCTGGCGCGACTTCCACCACCAGGTGCTCGCCGCCCGGCCGGAGGCCGCCCACTCCGACTACCGCACCCGCCACGACCGGTGGCACCACGACGAGAAGGAGGCCGAGGCCTGGCGGCAGGGCCGCACCGGCTACCCGATCGTCGACGCGGGCCTGCGCCAACTCGCCCACCAGGGCTGGATGCACAACCGGGCCCGGCTGCTCACCGCCTGCTTCCTCGCCAAGTCGCTCCACCTGGACTGGCGGATCGGCGCCGCGCACTTCCTCGCCCTGCTGGTCGACGGCGACGTGGCCAACAACCAGCTGAACTGGCAGTGGGTCGCCGGCACCGGCACCGACACCCGGCCCAACCGCGTCCTCAACCCGCTGCTCCAGGCCGACCGGTACGACCCCGACGGCACGTACGTCCGCCGCTGGGTGCCCGAACTGGCCGCCGTCCCCGGGCGGGCCGTGCACCGGCCCTGGCAGCTGCCCGACCGCGACCGGTGCCCCGACTACCCCGACCCGATCATCCCGCCCGACACGCTCACCCAGCGGCTGCGCAGCGCCCGCGGCCTGGACTGACCGGCCGACCGGCGCCCGACGCGAGGCGCCGGGCACGCCGGGTACCGGAGGAGGAACCGCAATGCCGGAGCCGGACGCCCCACCCGCCGCACGGCACTGCCTGGTGACCGGCGCGACCGGCTACCTCGGCGGCCGCCTGGTCCCCGAACTGCTCGCCGCCGGCCACACCGTGCGCTGCCTGGTGCGCGACCCCGGACGGCTGCGCGACCAGCCCTGGCGGGCCGAGGTCTCCACCGCCACCGGCGACGTCACCCGGCCCGCCACCCTGCCCGGGGCCTTCGACTCCATCGACGTGGCCTACTACCTGGTCCACTCCCTCGGCACCGGGGCGGACTTCGAGACCACCGACCGGGAGGCCGCCCGGGCCTTCGGCGCGGCCGCCGCCGCGGCCGGCGTGCGCCGGATCGTCTACCTCGGCGGGCTGATCCCGGCCGGCGTGCCCGCCACGGAACTCTCCCCGCACCTGCGCTCGCGCGCCGAGGTCGGCCGGATGCTGCGGGACAGCGGCGTCCCCACCGCCGAACTGCGCGCCGCCGTCATCATCGGCTCCGGCTCGGCCTCCTTCGAAATGCTCCGCTACCTCACCGAACGGCTCCCCGCCATGGTGACCCCGCGCTGGGTCGACACCCGGATCCAGCCCATCGCCGTCCGCGACGTGCTCCGCTACCTGGTCGGTGCGGCCGGCCTGCCCGCCGACGTCAACCGCACCTTCGACCTCGGCGGACCCGAGATCCTGACATACCGGCGGATGATGGAGCGCTACGCCCGGGTCGCCGGACTGCCCCGGCGGGTGATCGTCCCGGTCCCGGTGCTCACCCCGCGCCTGTCCAGCCACTGGGTCGGGCTGGTCACCCCCGTCCCCGACCGGATCGCCCGCCCGCTGGTCGAATCGCTGCGCCACGAGGTGGTCTGCGCCGAGCACGACATCGCCCGCCACGTCCCCGACCCGCCGGCCGGGCTGATCGGCTTCGACGACGCGGTCGCCCTCGCCCTGCGCCGGATCCGCGACGCCCAGGTCGCCACCCGCTGGTCCTCCGCCAGCGTGCCCGGCGCCCCCAGCGACCCGCTGCCCACCGACCCCGACTGGGCCGGCGGCAGCCTCTACCAGGACGTCCGCGAACTCGCCGTCGACGCCTCGCCCGCCGCCCTGTGGCGCGTCGTCGAAGGCATCGGCGGCGACAACGGCTGGTACTCCTTCCCGCTCGCCTGGGCGCTGCGCGGCCTCCTCGACCGCCTCGCCGGCGGCGTCGGCCTGCGGCGCGGGCGGCGCGACCCCGCTCGGCTGCGGGTCGGCGACTCGCTCGACTTCTGGCGCGTCGAGGAGATCGACCCCGGACGGCTGCTGCGGCTGCGCGCCGAGATGCGGCTGCCCGGACTCGCCTGGCTGGAGCTGTCCGTCGAACCGGACCGCGGCGGCGCCCGCTACCGGCAGCGGGCCCTGTTCCACCCCCGCGGACTCGCCGGACACGCCTACTGGTGGTCGGTCGCGCCCTTCCACACCCTGGTGTTCGGCGCCATGGCGCGCAACATCGCCCGCCGCGCGGGCGCGACCTGACGCAGTCCGCCGCGGTTTCCCGGCGCCGGCCGGAGGCGCGGTTAGGGTGGCGTACGACGGCGGTCCGTCGGCGGTCCGTCGGCGTCCGGAGAGGTGTGGAGATGGAACAGCGCGTACTCGGTCGCACCGGCCGACCCGTCTCGGTGGTGGGACTGGGCACCTGGCAGCTCGGCGCCGACTGGGGCGAGGTGGACGAGGGCGAGGCGCTCACCGTCCTCGACTCCGCCGTCGCCGGCGGCGTCACCTTCTTCGACACCGCCGACGTGTACGGCGACGGCCGCAGCGAACAGCTCATCGGCCAGTACCTGAACACCGCCGGCCGCGACGCCGACATCCTCGTCGCCACCAAGCTCGGCCGCCGACTGCCGCCGGCGCCCGAGAACTACGTCATGGACAACTTCCGCCCCTGGGTGGAGCGTTCACTGCGCAACCTGGGTGTCGACCGGCTCGACCTGGTCCAGCTGCACTGCCCGCCCACCCCCGTCTACTCCACCGACGCGGTCTACGACGCCCTCGACACCCTGGTCGCCGAACAGAAGATCGCCGCCTACGGGGTCAGCGTCGAGACCTGCGACGAGGCACTCACCGCCATCGCCCGGCCCGGCGTCGCCAGCGTCCAGATCATCCTCAACCCGTTCCGGCTCAAGCCGCTCGAGCGGGTGCTGCCCGCCGCGTCGGCCGCGGGGGTCGGGATCATCGCCCGCGTCCCGCTCGCCTCCGGCCTGCTCTCCGGGCGCTACACCAAGGACACCGTCTTCGCCGCCGACGACCACCGCACCTACAACCGCGACGGCTCCTCCTTCGACCAGGGCGAGACCTTCTCCGGCGTCGACTTCGCCACCGGCGTCGAGGCCGCCGCCGAGTTCGGCGAACTCGCCCCCGCCGGCGCCACCCCCGCCCAGACCGCCCTGCGCTGGATCGTCCAGCAGCCCGGCGTCACCTCCGTCATCCCCGGCGCCCGCACCCCCGCCCAGGCCCGCGCCAACGCCGGCGCCGGCGACCTCCCCGCCCTCCCGGACTCCACCCTGGACGCCGTCCGCGACCTCTACGACCGGCGCATCCGCACCCAGGTCCACCACCGCTGGTGAACCACCCTGCCCGGCCGAGCCGCGCCGCTGTCGGTGGCGACGGCTACGGTCGGGCGCATGACCGATCGTGAGAGCTTCGCGCCGCTGGTGTTCTTCGAGTACGACCACCGGCCGGGGACGTACTGCCTGATGCTGAGCGACCACCACATGGTGGACGTCGAGGACGTGTTCGAGGCGTGCGGGCAGTACGGCAACGGCTACGGCTGGGAGGGCGTGGCCCGCTCCGCACTGCGCGAACGGGCCCCCGAGCTGGCCGACCGGCTCGCCTTCGACCCGGAGGCCGGCACCTTCGTCGCCCACGGCAGCGACGCCGACGCCCTCCGACGCCTCGGCGGCCTGCTCCGCGACGCCTTCCACGACCGGGCGCTGCTCGCCGCACTCATCGAGGCCGGCGACCCGGACTGGTTCGACTGACCGCACCGGCTCGGCGGACGGGTGAGTGGAAATTCGGATGAGGAAGGGCGCCGGGCAGCGGGAGAATTCCGCATGCTGATCGACCACTGGCCCCTGCTGGGCCTACGCCTGACCACACCCCGCCTGGAGCTCCGCCTGCCCGGCGACGAGGAGTTGGCCGCGCTCGCGGACCTGGCCGCCGAGGGCATCCACCCGCCGGACCGGATGCCCTTCCTGATCCCGTGGACCGACCTGCCGCCGGCCGAACGGGCCCGGTCGGTGGTCCGGCACCACTGGCTGCGCCGCGGCACCTGGACGCCGGAGGACTGGGTCCTCAACCTCGCGGTGATCGAGGACGGCCGGGTGGTCGGCCTGCAGACCCTCGCCGCCCGGTCGTTCACGGAGCTGCGGCAGGCCACCACGGCGTCCTGGCTCGGCGTCCGCCATCAGGGGCGCGGCATCGGCACCGAGATGCGGGCCGCCGTCCTGGAGTTGGCGTTCGCCGGGCTGGGCGCGCGGGAGGCCGTCTCGGGAGCGTTCACCGACAACGACGCGTCGATGGCGGTCTCCAGGAAGCTCGGCTACCGGGAGGACGGGATCGACCGTACCCTCTCGCGGGGTCGGCCGGTGACGGTGCGACGGCTCCGGCTGAGCCGGGAGGACTGGGCACTGCGGCGGTCGGTGGCGGCCGGGATCGAGGGTCTGGAGTCGTGCCTCGGGATGTTCGGGCTCGGCGCGGTGGACGGAGCGGAGTGAGGGAGCGGGGATGGGTGTACTGACGGACTGGTTCCGGGCGGCCGACGCCGAGTCGGTGGTGGCGGCGCTGATCCGGAGCGAGGGCGGGTCGCCGCTCGGCGGGCCGGGGGCCGGGTTCGCGGGGGTCGAGGCCAAGCAGGTGGATCCGACCGTGCTGCTGGGACAACTGGTCGCCGCCGTCCGGCGGATCCCCTGGCAGGTGGACCTGGTGGCGACGCGTACGGTGTGGCCGACCGGCCCCGCGCCCGGCCCGGACGGCCCCGCCGAGGAGGACGACCCGTGGCTGACCGGCCCGTGGGTGGAGGAGGTCGACGGGGCGGTCCGCGACGTCCTCGCCGACGTACCCGACCACGAGATCGCGGCGGTCGCGGCGCGGTGGGCGCGGGCGGAGGAGTGGCACGGCGCGACGGGGGAGGAACTGCGGCCGCTGGTCGAGGACCTGGTCCGGCTCGCCCGGCAGGCCCGGGCCGAGGGCGAGCGGCTGTACTGCTGGATCTGCCTGTGACCCCACCCGGCAACCGACCGCCGGCCGGTCGGTGAATGACAACGGCGGAGAGATCGCACTCCCCGCCACTATCAAGCTATAGCCCACCCGGGGGCTTGCGGCAAGACCCCGGTCATGGCGCAGGATGGTCGACCTCGGTCGGTACCTGGGGTTATGGGAGATTTGCGGTATGCGTGTGGTGTTGTCGAGTTGGGGCTCGCGCGGGGACGTCGAACCGCTGGCGGCGCTCGCCGTCCGGTTGCGGGAGCTCGGGGCGGAGGCCGTGGTGTGCGCGCCGCCGGACGAGGAGTTCGCCGCCCTGCTGGAGCGGGTCGGCGTACCGCTGGTGCCGCTCGGCCCGTCGGTGCGCTCGGTGGTCAGCGGCGCCGAACCGCCGTCGACGCAGGACGCGTTCCGGCTGGCCGCCGAGCTGGTCGCCGCCCGCTTCGAGACGCTCACCGCGGCGGCGGAGGGCAGCGACGTGCTGCTGGCGACCGGGCTGATGCCGGCCGGTGTCCGCTCGGTCGCAGAGAGGGCGGGCATCCGCTATGTGTTCGCCTGCTTCCACACCGTCGGGCTGCCGTCCCGGCACCGCCCGCCGCTGCAGCGGCCCGGCCGGCCGTCGTCGCCCGACGAGACCGACATCGAGGTGCTCTGGGACGAGGACGCGCAGCGGGTCAACGCCCTGTACGGCGAGGCGCTCAATCGCCACCGGGCGGCGATCGGCCTGCCGCCCGTGGACAACGTCCGCGACCACGTCCTCACCGAGCGGCCCTGGCTCGCGGCCGAGCCGGGCCTCGTCCCGTGGCAGGACCTGACCGACCTGGACGTCGTCCGGACCGGGGCCTGGCTCCTGTCCGACGAACGCCCCCTCCCCGACGACCTGGAGGCGTTCCTGGCCGCCGGTCCGGCGCCGGTGTACGTCGGCTTCGGCAGCATGGCGATGCGCGCCACCCCCGACCTCGCCCGGGTCGCCGTGGAGGCCGCCCGCGCCCACGGCCGCCGTATCCTGCTCGCCGGCGGCTGGGCCGGCCTCGCCCCGATCGACGACCGCGACGACTGCCACCTGGTCGGCGAGGTCAACCACCAGGCCCTGTTCCGCCGGACCGCCGCCGTCGTCCACCACGGCGGCGCCGGCACCACGACCACCGCCGCCCTGGCCGGCGCACCCCAGGTGGTGGTGCCGCAGCTGGTGGACCAGCCGTACTGGGCCGCGAGGATCGCCGAACTCGGCATCGGCGCCGCCCACGCCGGGCCCGCGCCCACCGTCGACTCGCTGACCGCCGCGCTCGCCGTGGCGCTCGCGCCCGGGACGGCCGTACGGGCGATGGCCGTGGCCGGGGCGATCCGCACCGACGGCGCGACCGTCGCCGCGAAGCGGCTGATCTCCGGGGAGTGAGCACCACCTACGCGGCGTCGGGCCGGCCGTAGTGGAGCCGGACGACGCCGTTGCCGAAGGTCCGGGTGCCGAGCAGGCGCACGGGCCGCTCGACGCCGTCCGCCGGGAACAGCGGTTTGCCGCCGCCGATCGCCACCGGGTGGACGTAGAGCCGGTACTCGTCGACCAGGTCGTGCGCCAGGAAGGCCGCGGCCAGGTCGGCCCCGCCGACCACCAGGTCGCCGCCCGGCTCGGCCTGCAGGGCGCGGACTTCGTCCGGGTCGACCTCGCGGCGGATTGTGGTGTTCCAGTCCGCGTGGTCGATCGTGCGGGAGTAGACCACCTTGGGCATCCGGCGCCAGATCGCGGCGAAGTCGGCCATCACCGGCGGACAGTCCGGCCCGGCGTCGGCGGTGGGCCAGTACGCCGCCATTAGCTCGTAGGTGACCCGGCCGCTGAGGAAGGCACCCGCGCCGCGGAGTTCTTCGTTGAGGTGCCGGTGCAGCTCCTCGTCGACGCGGTGCCAGTCGATCCGCCGGCCCGGGGCCTCGATGTGACCGTCGAGCGAGATCGACATCTGCAGGATGATCTTTCGCACCCCGGCGACCCTACGCCCACCCCCGGCCGCGGAGCCGGCGACGCGCGGTGCCGCACGCTCCCGCTCGGGCAGGCGGACGAGGAGGTGCGGGAGTCGCAAGCCGCGTTCGTCGGGTGGGCGATGGCGGTCGCCGACCGCGGGGCGGGGGCGAGGGGGCGTCAGAGGGTGCGGGCGAGGAGGGCGAGCAACGACTCCCAGTGGCGGGCGTCGCCGTCGGGGTGGTACGCGACGGTGTCGGCCTGGGTGAAGCCGTGGCCGGCGCCGGGGTAGACCTCGCAGCGGTGGCGGACGCCGGCGGCGGTGAGGGCCTTGTCGAGGCGGTCGATCTGCTCGGC
Source organism: Kitasatospora cinereorecta (assembly GCF_024172095.1). Taxonomy (GTDB): domain Bacteria; phylum Actinomycetota; class Actinomycetes; order Streptomycetales; family Streptomycetaceae; genus Kitasatospora; species Kitasatospora cinereorecta. Next base: position 442,637 of record NZ_JAMZDX010000007.1, read on the forward strand.
GGGCAGGGAGGGGTCCTGGTCGGCGTGGCCGAAGTAGAGCTCGGCACTGACGCGGTCGGCGAGCAGGTGGGGGCTGTCCGGGGCGTCGGTGGCGAGGCCGCCGCCGTGGTAGCCGGCGGCGGCCAAGACCCGGTCGGGGTAGGTGCCGGCGGTGCGCAGGGCGAGGACGGCGCCGAGGCAGTAGCCGGTGATGCCGATCGGGCCGTCGACGGCGGCGGGGCATTCGGCGAGGAAGTTCAGGTACGCGCCGGCGTCGCGCATGGCGCGCTCGGGGGTCAGGGCGCGGACCATCGGCTCGACCTCGGACCAGACGGTCCCGGGGTCGATGACCTCCGGCAGGTCGAGGATCGGCGCCCGGCCGTGGCGGTGGAAGAGGTTGGGAACGAGCACGGTGTAGCCGGCTCCGGCGAGGCGGTCGGCCATGGTGCGCAGGTGCGGGCGCAGGCCGAAGGCGTTGCCGTAGAGGAGGACCGCGGGGTGGCGATCGCCGTCGTCCGGGTGGGCGAGGTAGGCGTCCGCGACGCCGTCGGGCGTGGTGATGTCCACGGAGGTTCCGCGTACGGTGGTCACGGTGGCCGTCCTCTCCTCGGGTGCGTGCCGGGCGGTGGCCCGCACGGCACGGTGCGGCTGATCATCCAAACATCAGGTCGGGCCCGGGGCAAGGGAGTTCGGACGTGTGCGGCCGGTGCCCGGCGGACAGGGGCAGCCGTGGGGTCGTCACCTGCTGCTAGGGTCCCGCGCATGATGAAGCGCGTGCCGTTCACCGGCGAGGAGAAGGAAAGCCTGTTCGTGGCGCTGGACCGGCACCGGGACGCGGTGCTGTGGAAGGTGCAGGGTCTGGACGACGAGCAGCTGCGCCGTCCGATGACGCCGTCCGGCACCAATCTGCTGGGCCTGGTCAAGCACCTGGCCGGAGCCGAACTGGGCTGGTTCTGCGAGACGTTCGGCCGGGAGACGGGTCCGCTGCCGTTCGACCTCGACGCCGACGACACGTCGGACATGCGGGTCGAGCCGCACGAGACGACCGAGGAGGTGCTGGCCTTCTACGCCCGCGCCCGGGCCGCCTCGGACGCGGTGATCGGCGAGTTGGACCTGGACCACCTGGGCAAGGCGTGGTTCGGTGACGCGGTGTCACTGCGCTGGGTGCTGATCCACATGGCGACCGAGACGGCGCGGCACGCGGGCCACCTGGACATCCTGCGCGAGCTGATCGACGGCGCGACCGGCGACCACGACCGCAGCTGAGCGGCGGCCGACGCCCGGTCCGGCCGCCGCTCGGGCGATGGGTCAACCAGCCGCCGGGGTGGGCGGGTTGACGGGGGTGAGCACGACGAAGTCGGCGCCCCAGGGGTCGACGCAGACGGCGAGGCGGCCGACGTCCGGGGTGTCGGCAGGCCCCATCTGGACGGTACCGCCGTTGGCGGCGACGGTGGCGACGGCGGTGTCGCAGTCGGTCACGTTGAAGACCGGGTGCCAGTACGGGCGGCCGCCGGTGAGAGCGAGCATCTCGGCGGGCAACTGCATCAGTCCGCCCTGCATCCGCTCGGTCGGCTGGTCGGCCGGCGTGATCATGCCGTAGGTGCCGCCCTCGCCGGGCAGCTCCATGTCGTCGTACCGCCAGCCGAAGACGGACCGGTAGAACGATCGGGCGGCGGCGCCGTCGGTGGTGTACAGCTCGGTCCACATCAGGCTGCCGGGGCGGTCGACGGCCTCCAGTCCCGGTGCCCGGCCGGGCTGCCAGACGGCGAACTGCCCGCCCTGCGGGTCGCTGTACTGAGCCGCGGTCGCCCAGCCGCCGCCCTCCGTCGGCGGCACCCGGACCGTGCCGCCGGCCTCCTCGACGGCGCGGGTGGTGGCCTGGGCGTCGTCGGTCCGGTAGTAGATCATCCATGCCGACCGGGCGCCCTCCTCGGTGAGCGGGCCGATCGCCCCGACCAGGTCGCCGTCCGAGCGCAGCAGCCCGAAACCGCCGGCCGACGCCTCGTCCGCGCCGCTCCCGCCGCTTCCCCCGCCGCCGCTCTCGCCGCCTCCCTCGCTCTCCTCGCCGGGCATCGGTTCGAAGTCCCAGCCGAGGACGGCGCGGTAGAAGGCCACGGCGGCCGGCACGTCCGGGGAGCCGAGGTCGAGCCAGCAGGGCGCGCCGGGGACGAATTCAGTGGTGATCATGGTGATTCCCTTCGCGGAGATCTCCGGGATTTCAGACTCGCACCGCGGACGGGGCCGCGCGCTCCGGGAGCGGGAATCGGCAATCGGCCCGGAAAACGATCTCCGCCGGTCCGCGCGGAGTCCGGTGCGGATTTCGCGAAGATCCGTCGTGCACGCCGTGTGGCGCTGATCCGATGATCCAACGCGGGAGGTAGCGGGCGGTGCGCCCGGTATCCGGAATGCTCCGAACGTCCTTGTTCCTTGCGCAAAATCGTCACCTTCGGAGCGATTGGCTGGCGTGAGACCGGGCAGAGGCCGCATGGCCGCGATTGACCGGCAGGAAATCATCCGCCGCGCCCGCAGGCATAAGGTCGATTGATCCCAGCAGAAAGGCACGAGCGTGGCACTCACCGTGAGCTACGGGGAACGGTATGGCTGGACGGTCGTCCAGGTGGCGGGCGAGGTCGACATCGCAGGCGTGGTCGCCCTGCGCGAGCGGCTTCAGCGCCTGGTCACCGACGGCAACCTGCAGCTGGTGGTGGACATCAGCAGGCTCGACTTCTGCGATTCGACCGGCTTCGCCGTCCTGGTCGCCATCCGTCGCATGCTCGCCGCCCGGCACGGCCGCCTGCGGCTCGTCCTGCCCGGCCCCGAGGTGCACACCCGCAAGATCCTCACCCTGTTCGGCATCGAGCGGATCTTCGAGGTCCACGACTCGGTCGAGGACGCCCTGGCCCAGGAGCGGACCGCGGCCTCGTCCGGACACGAAGCGGTGCCGCGGCAGCGGGACGTGGCGTCCGCCGCCGCGGACTGAGTCGCCGACTGAGCCGCCAGACGCGGCTGTCGGCATCGAGCGGAACGGCCGGGCCGCCGTCCCCCGGAGAGTGGGGGAGGGCGGCCCGGCCGGGTCGCGGTGCGGTCGGGTCAGTCGTCCGGTGTCAGCCCGGGGTACCGAAGTCCTGGGTCCACCAAGGGCCGCCGGCGCCGTTGTGGACGCCGACCCCGAGCTCGGTGAACGAGCAGTTCAGGATGTTGGCGCGGTGGCCCGGGCTGTTCATCCAGCTGGTCATCACCGACGAGGCGCCCTGCTGGCCGCGCGCGATGTTCTCGCCCCAGGAACTCCAGCGGTAGCCCGTCGCGTCGATCCGCTCCTGCGGACCGGCCCCGTCCGGGTTGGTGTGGTCGAAGAAGTTGCGCGCCGCCATGTCGTCCGAGTGCCGCTGGGCGGCCAGCTGAAGCTTGTCGTTGGACTTGACCGGCTTGCAGCCGTTGCGGGTCCGCTCGGCATTGACCAGGTCGATCACCTGCAGCTGGACGCTCTTCGGCGCGGCCGAGGAGGCCTTCGGCGCGGCGGTGGTCGGCGACGGCGTGGGCGTCGGGGTGGGGGTCGGGCTCGGCGTGGGGGAGTCGGACGGCGACGGCGACGGCGAGTCCTGAACGGCCGACGCCACCTCCACCTTGGCCGGCGGCGCGGCGTCCGGCTTCGGCGCCTTGTCCGGCAGCCCGGTCGCGACCACACCCGCCACCACCGCCGTGACCACGGCGGCGCCGGCCACCGTCAGCGGCTTGCGGCCGCGCGGGACCGCCCGGCGCCGACCGCCACCGCCGCGGTGCGAGGACGGCCGCGGGCCGCCGGAGCCGGAGCCGGGTGCGTGGGAGGCCGGTGCGTGAGTCGCCGGCGCGTGAGTCGCCGGTGCGTGGGAGCCCGGACCGCCCGTACCGCCGTGGCCGCCGCCGGTACCGCCGTGGCCGCCCGCACCGCCGGAGCCGCCCGAGCCGCCGGAGAGCAGGTTGGCCAGCAGCGGATGGCCGAGCGAATCCGGGAGCGGGACCATCGCCAGACCGGCCAGCAGGCCCTCCGCCGGAACCAGTCCGTTGCGGTGACGCGCGCACGCCCCGCACTCCTTCGCATGGCGGCCTATTCGCTTGCGCCACAGCGCGCTCGGCTCGCCGTCCCAGCTCGCGGTCAGCTCGGCCAGCCACGGGCAGCGCGGAGTGACCGCCAGCGCCCGCACCACCACCCGGGCCGCCTCCAGCTGCGCCTTCATCCGCTGCACCCGGACCGCCGCATGGGCCGGCGCGATCTCCATCGCGTCCGCCAGCTCGGCGCGGGACAGCTCGCCGGCCGCCTCCTGCCACCACAGCGAGAGCAGGTCCTGGTCGCCCGGGTCCAGCCAGCGGGTCGCCTCGGCGACCTCGCGGCGCTGCTCGGACAGGCCGAGGCGGACGATGGTCAGGCCGACGAAGTCCGAACCCGGGTCCGGCACGCCGTACGCGGAGTGCAGGTCGTCGCCGGGCGCCGTGGGAGGGGTGTCGCGATGGCGGCGGCGGATCTGGTTCATCGCGATCGCCACCAGCCACGAACGGAAGGTGCGCGGGTCGCGCAGTCCGCCGAGGCCGTCCACCGCCCGCAGCATGGTGTCCTGCACCACGTCGTCGGTGTCCGCGTGCCCCGCCAGCGCCCGTCCGACGATGTTGTAGACCAGCGGCAGGTGTCCGCTGATCAGTTCGGCCGTCGCCTGTCGGTCGCCGTGCTGCGCCTGTCCGACCAGCGCGGCTGTGCGCTCACTCTCCACTGCGCGGTCCACCTCTGTGTGTCGCCTGTCCGGTACTGCCCTACACATGGGAGATCCGGCAGCCGGCCGCCGATAACGAAAACCCGTACGGAACATTCCGGAACCGTCGGACAGCCTGGCGAGTGACCCTAGCGGAATCCCCCTCTCCGGCCGATGTCGGCCGACTCCGGTCGGGCGAAAACCCTGGTGCGCGGGGGACGGGCCGTGGGTCACTCTGTGCCGATGAGCGGATCCCTGATGACGACGGCGGCCGAAGGTGCGGCCGCGGGCCTGGGCGTGGCGATGCCCCTGGGGGCGATCGGCGTCCTCCTGCTGCAGGAGGGGCGGCACGGCTGGCGGGCGGCGGCGAGCGGCGCGGCGGCCGTGGCCGTGGTGGACGGTCTGTACGCGACGGTCGCCGTCCTCGTCGGGCCGCAGCTGGCGCGGCTGCTCAGTGGGTACGAGGGGTGGGTGCGGCTGCTGTCGGCCGTGGTGCTCGGAGTGATCGCGGTCCGGGGGCTGCTCTCGCTGCGAGCCGTGGCCGGTACGGCAGGGGCGCAGGCGGCGGTGGACGGCGGTGGTCCGGCGGCCGGCGGCTCGGGGGCGGGGCGGGCGTTCGTGCGGTTCGGGGTGCTGACCCTGGTCAACCCGATGACCGCGCTCTACTTCACCGCACTGATCGCGGCCCGGGGGAGCGGGGGCTCGGGCGGCCCGGTGTTCGTCGGCGCCGCGTTCCTGGCGTCGCTCGCCTGGCAGCAACTGCTGGCGGCGGGCGGGGCGCTGGCCGGGGCCCGGCTGGGGCCGGGCGTGCGTCGCGCGACGTACGCGTTCGGGTACGGACTGGTGGCGTTCCTGGCGCTGCGGCTGGCCTTCGCGGGCTGACCGTCCGGGGCGGTGGAGGGGCCCTTGTGGTCCGGGCCATAGCGCGCGACGTCGACGCTCGGCGGAGGGTGGAGCGCCCCTCACGCAGTGTCGGCGGCACCCGGCGAATCGGGCCCGAAAACCGGTGAGCCGGGTCACAGCGGTCGGCGGCGGACGCCGGAAAATGGCGGCCGACGGGCGGCGTTTCGGCCGATGTACCGGCGGTAACAGGGCTCTGAGCTGCACAGACCTCGGAATGCTTGGCCTGGCGGCGCAGCCCCCGTAACTTCGAAACCGGTGCAGGGCGCACCACCCGGGATCACCCCGAAGCAGTTTCCCCGGAGCGGCAGTCGAGCCGCCCGCCGGGACGGGGCGATCGGGACGCGGGCGCGGCGGCAAGCCGCAGCCGGCCGTCCGAGACACGAAGCACGCCGAACCGGGCTCTCCCCGAGCCCTGGTTCCGCCTGCCCACCCCGGGGCCTCCGAAAGGAACCGTATGACCTTCCGTAACGAGACCGCTGCCGCCGAGACCGCCACCACCGCCGCGAAGGGCCGCAAGCGCAACCGCGTGCGGGCCGCCATCATCGCCGGCTCGGCCGTGGCCGTTCTTCCGGTGGCCGGCCTCGTCACGGCGACCTCGGCCTCCGCCGCGCCGGTGTCCACCTGGGACAAGGTCGCGCAGTGCGAGTCCACCGGTAACTGGAGCATCGACACCGGCAACGGCTTCTACGGCGGCGTGCAGTTCACCTCCTCCACCTGGGCCGCGTACGGCGGCACCGCGTACGCCCCGCAGGCCAACCTGGCCACCAAGGCGCAGCAGATCGCGATCGCCGAGAAGGTGCTGGCCGACCAGGGCCCCGGCGCCTGGCCCGTCTGCTCCATCCAGGCCGGTCTGACCAAGGGCGGCGCCGCCGCCGCGGTCGACACCTCCGCCTCGTCCTCCAACGCCTCCTCGGGCCAGGCCGCCTCGCGCAGCGAGACCCGTGCCCAGGCTCCGCAGGCCGCCACCCAGCAGGCCGCGCCGAAGCAGGACGCCACGCCGAAGCCGGCCGCTGCCCCGAAGCAGGACACCACCCCGGCTCCGGTCCAGAAGAAGTCCGCCCCGGCCAAGACCACCCCGGCCCCCAAGGCCCCGGTCAACACCGCCAAGGGCGGCAGCTACACCGTCAAGCCGGGTGACACCCTGAGCAAGATCGCCGCCGCGCAGGGCGTCGACTGGCACACCCTGTACAACACCAACCACGGTGTCGTCGGCACCAACCCGGACGTCATCTTCCCGGGTCAGGTCCTGAGCATCTGATCCAGCGTCCGTCGCACCACCGGACCGGGCCACCCCTTCATGTCGGGAAGGGGTGGCCTTCCGGCGTTCCCGGACCGCGCGCTGTCAGGGTCCGTCGGGCTCGGTGATCGGCCACGCGATCTCGAGGCGGTTGTCGGGGTGGCCCGGCTCGCCGCACCAGCGGCGGTAGATCTCGTGCACCGGTCCGGCGAAGTCGAAGGCGTGCGTGGTGATCCAGGAGGCGACGGCGTCGTACGCCGCCAGGATGTCCGGGAACGCGGCGGCGGCGCCGTCCACCACGGTGCTCGCGTACAGCGTCCCGGGGAGGTCGAGCACGACCATGCCGTCCGGCAGGTCGCCGGGTTGGGCGGCGGCCGCCGCGAACGGCAGACACGCCTCGACCGGTGAGGCGTCCTCCTGGGTGACCGGACCGTGGAGGCGGCAGAACGCCGGGCCCGTGAAGGTCAGCAGATCGCGGCCGGCCACCGTGTACATGGCCTGGTAGCTCGACCGCACGAACGCGTCGAGCCCGGCTGGTCCACGGTCGCGCGGCAGGCCAGGACGCGCTCGGGGCCGCGGCGCGAGGCGGTGATGCGGTGGGTCATCCGGGTCCTTTCGTGGATACCTCCGGCTTCAGCCGGGGGAGGAAACGAAACTCCTGCGGAGCAGGACAGGGAGCTGCGATTCGCCGTCAAGGCGGACCGCAGTGCTCTGACCCGCAGTTTTGATCTTTAACATGTAGTCCCGCTAGTTTGTGAGCGTGACCACGAACCACGTGAAGCGGGCGTTCAAGTACCGCTTCCACCCGACCGATGCGCAGGCAGCTGAGCTTTCGCGCACGTTCGGGTGCGTGAGGAAGGTGTACAATCTGGCGCTGGCAGCCCGCACCGAGGCGTGGACGCTGCGTCAGGAGCGGGTCAACTACAACGCCACCTCGGCGCTGCTGACCGCGTGGAAGAAGACCGGGGAACTGGCCTACCTCGGCGAGGTGTCGTCCGTTCCGTTGCAGCAGACGCTCCGACACCTGCAAGGGGCGTTCGGGAACTTCTGGGCGAAGCGGGCAAGGTACCCGACGTTCAAGTCCCGGAAGAAGTCCCGGAAGTCCGCCGAGTACACCACCAGCGGTTTCCGGTTCCGGGATGGCCAGCTGACGCTGGCGAAGATGGACCGGCCGCTCGACATCGTGTGGTCCCGTCCGCTGCCCGAGGGCGCATCGCCGTCCACGGTGACGGTGTCGCAGGACAGTGCGGGCCGCTGGTTCGTCTCCATGCTGTGCGACGACCGGCCCACCATGGCCGCGCCGGCCAGCCATGCGGTGGGCATCGACGCCGGTATCACCGCGCTGGTGACGCTCTCCACCGGCGAGAAGATCACCAACCCCCGGCACGAACGCGCCGACCGGGAACGCCTGGCCAAGGCCCAGCGGGAGTTGTCCCGCAAGGCCAAGGGCGACGGCACCAACCGGGCGAAGGCCCGAGTCAAGGTCGGCCGAGTGCACGCCCGGATCGCCGACCGGCGCAGGGACTTCCTGCACAAGCTCACCACTCGACTCGTCCGCGAAAACCAAGTGGTCGTGATCGAGGACCTGACCGTGAGGAACATGCTCAAGAACCGCAAGCTCTCCCGAGCCATCGCGGACGCGAGCTGGACCGAGATGCGGTCGATGCTGGAGTACAAGGCCGACTGGTACGGACGCGAGGTGATCACCGTGGACCGGTGGTTCCCCTCCTCCAAGCTCTGCTCGGCATGCGGCACCCTGCGAAGCATGATGCCGCTCAACGTCCGCGAGTGGACGTGCGACTGCGGAACGACCCACGACCGGGACGTCAACGCAGCCCGCAACATACTGGCCGCCGGGCTGGCGGTTACAGCCTGTGGAGACGGTGTAAGACCTCAACGGAGCACTCCGGGCGGGCAGTCGTCGATGAATCAGGAAGTTGTCCCAGCACCCCGCACACCCGGGGTGTCTCAGCCGCGAGGCTGAGGGGAATCCCCCTCCTTCAGGAGGGGGAGGATGTCAACTCGTCTCCCTCGGTGTGACGGTGCAGCAGATTGCGGACGAGGGCGCGCTGGACCTCCAGCCGGAGTTCGGCGGCGGCGAGGCGGGCCAGGACCGGCCCCGCGATGTCCCTGCCGGCCGCGTGGCTGGCCATCAGGTCGCGCACCTCGTCGATCGGGACGTCCAACTGGCGCAGCGCGCGCACGAGTCGGGCGCTGTCGAGCTGATCGCGGCGGTAGTAGCGGTAGCCGCTGTCCGGGTCGACCAGGGCGGGCGTGAGTACGCCGCTGGTGTCGTAGTGCCGCAAGGCCTGTCTGACAATTCCCGCCGGGCGGTCGCCGCCGGAGCACGCTCCCTCCTTGCCCGCCATGGGCAGGAGGGGCCCACCGCCGGCTTGTCGTCGGTCGCCGATGGCCCCCAGCCTCCGGCCGGGAGGTGCCCCCACCGCATGGACTCCCTCCTCCGCACCGCCGAGCCACGCTCCCTCCTGCCCGCCAGCGGGCAGGAGGGGCCCATCAACGCCGCCCGCTGATCCGACGGGAATTGTCAGACAGGCCTTGGCGCAGTGATCGGCAGACCGCTCGCCTGCGCGAACTGCCCGATCGGCAGCAGATTCGTCCTGTCCACGCAGAGCACTGTGCCGTCTCTCGTCACCCGAGAGTCAAGCGGTCGGCGGCGGCTCGGCCGGGTGGAAAATCGGTGGTCGGGGACGGTGGGCTGGGACAGCATGGGTCGGTGATCAAGACGGAGCCGTCGCGGGCGGCACTGGAGTGGGCGGCCGAGGCCGCCGGGGTGCCGGGGAGCGGGTGGGCCGTCAGCCGGCTGCTCGGCGGGGCGCATGCGGCCACGCATCTGCTGCGGGCCGAGCGCGGGGGCGGCGAGCTGGTGCTGCGGCGCTTCCCGGCGGGAGACGGTGCGGCGGCGTACGAGGCGCGGGTGCTGCGGGCGTTGGACGGGCTGGGCGGATGGGCGCCGCGGCTGGTGGCGGCCGATCCGGACGGGGCGCGGGTGGGCGGTCCGGCCGTCCTGATCTCGCGGCTGCCCGGCCGGGCGGACCTCTCGACGGCCCCGGCGCACACGGCCGCACAGGCACTGGGACGGGCGCTCGCCCGGGTCCACGCGGTGCCGACCGAACGCCTCGCGGGCGTGCTGCGGGACGGGATGGCGGCGGGGAGCCGGCCACTGACCGCGGACGCGGGCCCCGGCGCGCCGGTGCTCGCCGCACACGGCGACCGGCTCGCCCGGCAGCAGCCGGTGCTCACCCACTTCGACTTCTGGTCCGGCAACGTGCTGTGGCAGGACGGCGAGTTGACCGGCGTCGTGGACTGGTCCGGGGCCTCGCTCGCGCCGCGCGGCTTCGACGTCTCGTGGTGCCGCCTCGATCTGGCGCTGCTGCACGGCCCGGCCGCCGCCGAGGCCTTTCTGACGGCGTACCGGGAGGCGGCCGGGACGGTGGTCGCGGACCTGGCGCTGTGGGACGTGTTCGCGCTCACCAACGCGTACCACAGGGTGGAGTCCTGGCTGCCCAACTACCACGAGCTGGGCCGCACCGACCTCACCGCCGTCGAACTGCGCCGGCGCCACACCGCCTGGACCGCCGCCACGCTGGAGCGGACGAGGTGACCCTGCTGTCCGACGGCGAGTTGGAGAGCTCGCCCGTGGTCGCCAACCGCACCATGAACCGCGAACGGACGCTGACCGGGGTCAACAGCTACGCCCGCGAGCTGGGCTTCGACCCGGTCGAGGAGCTGGCCTGGCGGGGTGGCGCCGCCTCCTGGCTGGACCTGTGCAGCGGGGAGGGCCGGGCGCTGGCGGTCGCCGCGACCCGGCTGCCGCCGGACGCCGTGCTGACCGGGGTCGACCTGGTCGGGTCGCTGGGCCGCCCGCCGGCCGCGCCCAACCTGCGCCTGGTGGTGGCCTCGCTCGCCGACTGGGAACCGGACCGCCGGTACGACCTGATCACGTGCGTGCACGGGCTGCACTACCTCGGCGACAAGCTCGGGGTGCTCACCCGGATCGCCTCCTGGCTCGGTCCACAGGGCCTGTTCGCCGGCCACCTCGACCCGGCGTCGCTGCGCCGGGCCGACGGCTCCGACCTCGGCCGCAGGGCTCTCGCCGCGCTGCGGGCGGCCGGCTTCGCCTACGCGCCGCGCCGCCACCTGCTGACCCTGCGCGGCGGGCGGGCCGTCGACCTCCCGTTCGCCTACCTCGGTGCCGACGCGGACGCGGGCCCCAACGTCACCGGCCAGCCGGGCATCGCCTCCCACTACCGCTGACGTCGGATCCGTCAGTAGGACGGGCGGGTTTCGTTGCGGGCCGGGAGGACTTCCTCGACGGTGCTGGTGCCGGAGCCCGCTCGGGACTCCCAGGTCCAGGTCTCGTCCAGGCGCAGCCGGCCGTCCGGGAGGCGGCTGAGTTCGCTGACGCAGTGGCCGCCGGCGGTCTCCCCGGCGGTGTTGAGCTGGACGTAGCGGAACTCGAGGACATCGCCGACCCGGGTGCCGACCAGGTGGCCGTGGACGATCTCGCCGCCCCGGTACGCGGCCCAGACGCGGCCGTCCTGCTCGCGGTAGGTGAAGCGGGTCGCGGCGTCGACCTCGCCGGCCGCGGCCCGGCCGGTGGGTGCGAAGACCAGTCCGTCGAGCGAGGGCAGCATCGGGGCTCCTTCCTGGGGCGGAGCGCACAGTTGATCACGCCGGCGGGGGAGTCGGCGCGCCTTTTCGGATGCTGGGACGGCGTGGAACGGTACGGACGGCGAGGGGCGTCGGAGGCTCAGAGGCTCAGAGGTAGTCCTCCAGGCGGGCCACCGCGAAGCCCTGGGCGGTGGCGGTGTCGAGCACCCGGCGCAGCATGTCCGGCATGGTGCCCTTCCAGCTCCCGGGTCCGCGGAAGTGGGTGAGGACGATGTCGCCGGGGTGCAGCCGCTGGTCGGCGTAGCGCCACTCCATGTGGTCGGGGAACGCCTCCTCGTTCCACAGGGCGACGGCGGTGATCCCGCACGCGGCGGCGACCTGGAGGCTGGTGTCGGTGTACTCGCCGTACGGCGGGCGGAACAGCCGGGGGCGGGTGCCGATCTCCTTCTCCAGCCGGTCCTGCTGGCCGCAGATCTCCTTCTCCTGCCCGGCCCGGTCGAGTTTGCGCAGGTCGGGGTGGGTGAGGGTGTGGTTGTCGATGGCGGCGCCCTGCTGGTGCAGGGCGCGGAAGTAGCCGTAGTCGGAGCGGGCGAGGTAGTCGGAGAGGAAGGCGGTGAGCGGTATGCCGAGCTCGCCGGCCATCCGGCTGAACTCGGGATCCTTCTCGGCGCCGTCGTCGACGGTCAGGAACACCACCTTGGCGTCGGTGGGGACCCGGTACACCACCGGCAGCAGCCCGGCCTGGTGCCGCACCCCCGGGCCCTCGCCCAGCGGCGGCTTGGTCGCGGGCGGCGGCGGGGCGGTCAGCGGGACGGCGGCCAGGCCCCAGCGGTGGGCGGTCTGCGCGGCCTGCTGCTGTGCCGCTTCGCGTTGGGCGGCCGCGGCCCGGGCGTCGAGCTCCTGCCGGTCGGCCCGCTCGGGTCTGGCCCCGCCCTGACCGGCGGGCGGTGCGGCGGGCGCCTGGCCGGGCGGTGGTGCGGGCTGCTGCGGGGTCGTGCCACAGCCGGCCAGGGCGGCGGAGAGGGCGGTGGAGAGGAGCGCGGAGAGGACGGCGGCGCCGGTCGGTATCCGGCGAGGGCGGTCCGATGATGCTATCGGCATACCGGCGGATCGTCCCCGGCCCGGGGCAGCGCCAACCACCGCTCACCCGGTCGGCCGCGCGCGCCGACCAGGGCGTACGGGAGCACACGGCGGGGCCGCGACCGACCCCGCCCGCACCGGCTCGCGCCCCTTCCGGCAGGCCGCTCGGCCCTTCCGTCCGGCCGGGTCCGGTTTGACACCCCCCTCGGCGCGGCGTACAGAGAAGAACATGCGCCAGGGTGTGCCGGCGGACGAGCACAGCCCGCCACCCAGCTCGGGCGCGGCGCACGACGGTCCGCCCTCCACCCCCGTCTCCGGGGTCCCGCGGAACGCCGACGCCCGCCCGCGGTGGAGCGATGCCGCAGGACCGGCCCTGGCCGACACCCTGCTCGGAGCCGTCCGCGCCACCGCCGCCTACGGCGGAGTGCTCTACCTGCGCTCCGCCGACCGCCGCTCGCTGGTCATGAGCACCGTCGTCGGCGTGCCGCCGGCCCTGCTCAACGCCTTCCGACTGGTCCCGGTCGCCGCCCCGATCCCCGCCGCCGAAGCCTTCCGCACCGGCCGCACCATCGTGCTCACCGACGCCGACGACACCATGCGCCGCTACCCCCGGCTCGCCGTCGGCCTCCCGTACGCCTACGCCTCGGCCACCGTCCCGGTCGGCGTCGGCGACGAGGTGTTCGGGGTGCTCTCCGTGCTCTGGCCGGTCACCGCCTCCGGTCCGCCCGCCTCCGCCCGGCGGCAGCTGCGCACCGCCGCCCACAAACTCGCCACCACGCTCGCCCCGCACGGCGACGACGTGTACGCCGAGGGCCACCCCACCGTCGTCCCGATGCCCGCACCGGCGGGCTCCGGCCAGCGGCTCGGCCTGTTCGAATGGGACCTCGCCACCAACCGGCTCACCGTCGACGACGAACTGGCCGCGATCCTCGACATCGAGTTCGACGGACGCGGCAGCACCCTGCTCGACCGGATTGCCCCCGAGGACATCGCCCTGCTGCGCGCCGCCGCGTACAAGGCCGCCCGCACCGGCGGCAGCTTCACCCGGCAGATCCACATCCTCGACCGGCGCGGCGGCCACCGCCTGCTCGACCTGCGCGGCCGGGCCACCGAGGGCTCCTCCCACCTGGTCATCGCCGTCCTCGACGCGGGCGCCGCCGGAGCCGCCGTCGCCGCCGTCGAACGGCTCCGCGACGGCGTCTTCGCCCTCGACCCCGAAGGCCGGGTCGGCTACGTCAACCGCAGCGCCGAACTGCTCCTTGAGGCCGACCGCGACCAGCTCCTCGGCCGCCACCCCTGGTCCGTGCTCACCTGGCTCGCCGACCCCGCGTACGAGGACCGCTACCGGGCCGCCATGCTCACCCAGCAGCCCACCGCCTTCCTCGCCTGCCGCCCGCCCGACCACTGGCTCGCCTTCTCGCTCTACCCCGACGCCCACGGCCTCACGGGGCGGATCGTCCCCGCCATCTCACCCGGCGACGACTCCCGGACCCTGCCCGAGGCCCCGCCCCCCACCCGGGCCAGCGTCGGCGCCGTCTACCACCTGCTCCAGCTCGCCAGCGCCCTCACCGAAGCGGTCAGTGTCCGCGAGGTCTCCACCTGCGTCATCGACCAGATCCTGCCCGGCTTCGGCGGCCAGGAGATCGCCCTGTACCTCGCCCGCAGCGGACGCATGCACCTGATCGCCCAGAGCGGCTACCCCGACGGCTTCCTCGACCGCTTCGAAGGCACTGCCACCCGCGAACGGCTCCCCGGCACCGAGGTCTTCGCCACCGGCGCCCCGATCTTCTTCGAATCCGAACGCGAACTCGTCGCCGCCTACCCCGGCATCGTCCGCGACGAGATGCAGGCCTGGGCCTTCCTCCCGCTGATCGCCTCCGGCCACCCCGTCGGCAGCTGCATCCTCGGCTTCGACCGCCCCCGCGTCTTCACCGTCGAGGACCGCGCCGTCCTCACCGCCCTCGGCGGACTCATCGCCCAGGCCCTCGAACGCGCCCGCCTCTACGACGCCGAATTCGCCCTCGCCCGCGGCCTCCAGCAGGCCCTCCTGCCCCACCGCCTCCCCGACATCCACGGGCTCAGCATCGCCGCCCGCTACCTCCCCGGCACCCGCGGCATGGACATCGGCGGCGACTGGTACGACGCCGTCGCCACCCCCGCCGGCGTCTGCCTCGTCATCGGCGACGTCGAGGGCCACAACGTCGGCGCCGCCGCCGTGATGGGACAACTCCGCAGCGCCGCCCGCGCCTTCGTCATCGGCGGAAGCCCGCCCGAGGAAGTCGTCGCCCGCACCAACCACCTGCTCGTCGACCTCGACGCCGGACTGCTCGCCAGCTGTTGCCTGCTCCAGCTCGACCCGGCGAGCGGCCGCATGCGAGCCGTCCGCGCCGGACACCTGCCACCCCTGCTGCGCCACGCCGGCGGGCAGACGGAGATCCTCGACCTGCCCGGGGGCCCGCTCCTCGGCATCGACCGCGCCGTCCGCTACCCCGTCTCCGACGCCCACCTCCCGACCGGCGCCACCCTCGCCCTCTACACCGACGGCTTGGTCGAACGCCCCGGCAAAGCCGTCTCCGAAGGCATCGACCGCCTCCGCTCCGCCCTCGCCCACGCCACCGCCCCCAGCCTCGAAGCCCTCGCCGACCTCCTGCTCGGCCAGGCCCGCCACGCCGCCCACCGCACCGACGACGTCGCCCTCCTCCTCACCCGCCGCGGCTGACCCGGCCCTCGTGCCTGCTGCGTTGCGCGCCGGCCGTCGAGCGTTGGGGGGACGGAGCGGCGGTTGCAGGGGGTGGGGTGGGCTTCGTCCTCGCCCGCCGCGGCTGACCCGCCCTCGTGCCCGCTGTGTTGCGCGCCCGCCCTCGTGCGGTCGGGGCGGCCGCGGGGCGGGGTTTCAGGGCGCGGGGCGGCGGAGGAGGCCTGCCTGGTCGGCCTTCCAGGCGAGGGTGGCGGTGAAGGCGAGGGTGGCCGCGGAGGCGGCCAGGGCGCAGAGGATCCAGAACGGGATGGCCAGCAGGCTCGGCCGGGCGGTGATCATCCGGCCGTTGTCGAGCCACACGGTGGTGCGGTGACCGTCGGGGTACGGCTCGTCGGTCGGGCGTTCCTCGCTGAAGGGGCGGCCGTCGACGCTCCAGTGGTAGGTGCAGCCGTAGGTGGGGTCGCCGGGGGCCTGCTCGTCCATCTGGCGGCCGGTCCGGTGGCAGTCCGTCACGGTGGCGGCGGCGCTGGGCGGTGCGTGCCCGTGGATGCCGATGCCGTGGGCGGCCTGCGCGGCCGAGAAAACGGCGGCCAGGGCGAGGACGAGCAGGATCGCGAGGGCCAGACAGGAGAGGACGTAGTCGGTGGAGCCGACCTCGCGCAGCAGCGGCAGCGAGGCGGCGAACCCGATCAGCAGGGCGGCGCCGGCCACCACCCACCAGCGGCGCCCGGTCGGCGCGTCCTGGGAGGCGGCCCAGACCAGTGCGGCCGAGGCGACCACCAGTGCTGCGACAGACGCCGCCACGACGGCCGCGCAGCGCCGCTGGAACGCCGACCAGGTGACGGCAGGTTCGCGCTCCACCGTTCCGTTCCCCCCTCATTCCCCGTGCCGAGCTGTTCGATTCTTGCCCGGCGGCCCGGCGGGCCACCCGCGTCTGGCCGTTCCATGACAGATCGGTGACCGGACCGGTACATCCCCGGCCCCCGGCCGACCACCGGCGACTTTCGTCGCGCCGGGGTGCGACCTTCGGCGGCAGCGACGGTCGCGGGCGGGCCGCTAACCTCGCCGGGTGAGTGCGATACCTGCTGTGTTGCTGCGGCGCGCCCTGCCCGGGCCGTGGTCGCGTCGGACCGTGGTGCGGGAGGCGGCCGCCGCGGTGCTGCTCGGTCTGGTCGCGGCCGGACTGGAGGCCCTCGGCACCTTCCACCCGCTGCGCTCGGCGACCGTCGGCGCGGCGACCGCGGTGCTGTACGTGCTGCGCCGCGGCCTGCCGGGGCCGGTGCTGGTGGTGGCCGCGGCGTGCGCGAGCGGCCCGGGCGGGTTCGGGCCGGTGCTGGTGACCGCGGGCTACTCGGCGGGCCGACGGATCGTCCGGCCGGCGTGGATGGCGGCGGCGTTCGTCGGTGCGCTCGCCGTCATGCTCGGCGGCGCGGTGGCCGTGGGCGGCGACGGCCTGCCGCTGCCCGGCCTGATCGGCGTCTGCGTGGTCGGATTCCTGCTGCTGGCGGTCCTGCCGGGCCTGTTCGGCCGGTACCGGGCCCAGCGCGACACCCTGCTGGACACCCTCCAGGAGCGCAACGCCCAACTGGTGCGCGAGCGGGTGATGATCGCCCACCAGGCGAGGCTGCGCGAACGCCACCGGATCGCCCAGGACATGCACGACAGCCTCGGCCACCAGCTCGCCCTGATCTCCGTGCACACCGGCGCCCTGGAGGTCGACCGCACCCTGACCGGCCATCAGCGCGAGGCGGTCACCGTCCTGCGCCACGCCGCCACCGGTGCGATGCGGGAACTGCGCGGGGTGGTCGGGCTGCTCCGCGACGACACCCTCCCCGAGGCGGGCGGCATCGACGCCGTCGAGCGGCTGGCGGACGCCTCCCGGGCCGCCGGGACGGCGGTGACCGTCCGTCACGAGGGCGAGGCGCGGACGCTCGCGCCGGCCACCGGCCACGCCGCGTACCGGATCGTCCAGGAGGGCCTGACCAACGCGCACAAGCATGCGCCGGGCGCCCCGATCACCGTCGCGGTCCGGTACGAGCCCGATGCGCTGGTGGTGGAGGTGGTGAACGCCCCCGCCCCGGACGGGGCGCCCGACCAGGCGGTCAGCGGCGGGCAGGGTCTGACCGGGCTGCGCGAACGGGCCCGACTGCTCGGCGGGATCGTCCACGCCGGCCCGGCCGACGCCGGCGGCTACCGGCTCGCCGGCGTGCTGCCCTATCAGAGCGCCGGCCACGCCGCCGCCCTCGACGACGACCTGGCCGCGCTCCCGCCCGAGCCGGAACTCGCCCCGCGCCGCAGCCCCGCGCTCGGCTGCGCCGTCGGCGCGGTCGCCGTGGTCCTCGCCGTCCTCGGACTGCTCGGGTGGGGCGTGGTGCAGTTCTTGCAGTCGGTGCAGAACGCGACCGTGCCGCTGCGGGTGTACGAGGAGGTGCAGGTCGGCGAGAGCGAGCGGGACGTCGACGCGCGGCTGCCGCGCGGCAGCGACTTCGTGACCGGCGACCTGCGGCACCAGGGCCCGGAGATCCCGGCCGGCGCGCACTGCCGGTGGTTCACCACCGACCAGGACACCGGATGGAGCGAGCCGGCGGACGCGGTGCGGTTCTGCTTCCGGGACGGCGTGCTGATCGAGAAGCAGCGCCTGCGTGACAAGGTATAGCCAACCAGCCCGTTCAGCTCAGCTCAGCAGGAGAGACCGCACGTGATCCGCGTCCTCGTGGCCGACGACGAACCGCTCATCCGCGCCGGCATCAGGATGATCCTCACCTCCGCCGACGACATCGAGGTGGTCGGCGAGGCCGCCGACGGCCGCCAGGCCCTCGACCTCGCCCGCTCGCTCGCCGTCGACGTCGTCCTGCTCGACATCCAGATGCCCGTGCTGGACGGGCTCAGCGCCCTCGCCGAACTGCCCCGGGCCGCCCCCGCCGCACGGGCCCTCGTCCTTACCACCTTCGGCGAACGCGAGAACGTGCTGCGCGCGATCGCCGCGGGCGGCGCCGGGTTCCTGCTCAAGGACACCGCGCCCGCCGAACTCATCCAGGCCGTCCGGGCCGCCGCCACCGGCCACGCCTTCCTCTCGCCCGCCGCCACCCGACACATCGTCGACAGCCTCGCCGCCGGGCCCGCCGCCGCCCGCGGCGAAGCCGCCCGGCGCCGTCTCGCCGTCCTCACCGACCGCGAACGGCAGGTTGTCGACCTGCTCGGCGAGGGCCTGTCCAACGCCGACACCGGCGCCCGCCTGCACATGAGCGAGGCCACCGTGAAGACGTACGTCAGCCGGATCCTCGCCAAACTCCACTGCGACAACCGGGTCCAGGCCGCGCTGCTCGCTCGGGACGCCGCACTCTGAACCCCGCACCGGCCGTCGGGACAACGGCGGGAGAAATTCCGGTTGCGGGGAAGTTGTTCGATGTGCAGGTGGGGGAATGGGCCGGACCTGCGATCCATGGGAATCGGCAGCACTCCGGAAACTGATGCATCGTGAGATCAGTGGTGGGCACCACAAAAAGCCGGTCGCAGCGGGCGCTGCGACCGGCTTTCCGGTGAATTCGGGGCGTCAGGCGACGGCGGGGGCGAGCTTCGGGTTCGCGCCGTACTCGTTGTCCTCGGGCTGGCCCTCCATGGCGCAGAAGACGAGCAGGATGATGTTGGCGACCGGGACCACTCCGAGCAGCAGCAGCCAGCCGGACTTGCCGGTGTCGTGGAGTCGGCGGGTGCCCACCGCCAGGGTGGGGACCAGCACGGCCAGGAGGTAGATCACGGCAAGGAAGCCCGTGCCGAGAATGTTGTCCAGGATCGCCAGGACGATGACAGCGATCAGGTTGAACAGGTAGAACATCCAGAATTCCTTGCGGCGCGCCCGACCGCTGAAACCGGCGTAGTTCTTCAGGACTGCCAGGTACCACTCCACGGCGACTGCTCCTATTTCCATGGTGATGAGCGGAGGCGAACGTACGGCCGCCGCCGATGAGCAGTCAAGGTATGTGGCCCGGCTCGATACGCGACCGTGATTCAAGGTCGTTCCGGCCCGGCGGTCTGGGGGGATTTGCGGCGATATTTCCTGTGTACCGGTACCAATTCCACGGCTGTGATCGCACGCTGACCTGATGTCACGCCAACGTGGGCGGTGGGGCGGGAGTTCCCGGCGGTCAGGACGGGATGGCGCGGGAGAGCTGTTCCTGGGCGCGGTCGATCTCGCCGGCGAGCTGGGCGCGCAGGGTGGGGAGCAGGCCGAGCGCGGCGCGGGCGGCCTCCGGGGTGGGGGCGGGGTCGGCCTGGGCGGCGGCGACGGCGGTCCGGACGGGCATGGTGACCAGCGCGGTCTCCCAGGCGGTGCGGTGGACGCCGGTGGCGTAACGCGCGGTCAGGTACTCGAGCGGCTGGAGGGCGAGCGATTCGTGGTCGCCGGGCCCGGCCAGGTGCTCGGAGGGGAGGAGCCAGGCGATGCCGTCCCGGGCGATCAGGTCGAAGGCGCGGTTCTCGTCGGGCACGGGCCGGCGGCCGCTGTCGGCGGTGGCGGCCTGCAGGAGCCGCTCCAGCATCGCGGCCTCGCGGGGGCTGTTCGGCCGGTCCGGGTAGGCCTGGTCGGCCAGGACCTGCTCCAGGTGGTAGCGCTGGCCCCAGCTGCCGACCGAGCGGTGCATGGCGCCCGCCCGGGTCTCCCGCAGGGCGGCCAGCACCAGCGCCCGGGTGGTCAGGTCGCGGCGGGCGAGGACCTGGGCGGCGTCCGGGCCGGAGCGCTCCAGGGCGGTGCGGACGGTGCCGACCGTCGGCCCGTCGTACCAGCGGAGCGTCCAGCTGCGGCGGCCCTGGTCGTACTGCGGCTCGATCGGGGTGCGGTAGCGCGCGGTGAGGCGGTCGGCGAGGCGGCGCACGCGCGGGCCGCGCTGGGGCTGGTGGGTGGCCATGGCGGTACGGTAGCCAGCCCGGCGCGCCGGGCCGGGGCGGACGCGCGCCGGCTCACCTGACCGGTTCGCTCGAACGGGTGAGGGTGCGTCCGAACGGGTGAGGGCAAGGACTGGTGGGCGCGGAGGTTCGGGCGTGGGGGTTCAGGGCGCGGCGGGGTCGAACTCGATGGCGCGGAGGTGGAGCGCCCCGGGCCGGTCCAGCAGGACGGCGGAGGCGAGGCCCGCGCCGGCCGGTCCCGGGCCGGCGGTGAGCCGTTCGCGCAGCACGGCGGTGGCCCTGCGGTGCCGGCCGAAGGCGTACGCGGACACCTGCCGCCCGCGGGCGAGCTGGCCGCTCACCGCCTCGGCCGGCCGGGCGTCCAGCAGGATCAGGTGCAGCCGCCGCCCCTGGCGGGCGGCCGCGCGGGCCAGCCAGTCGCGCACCCACGGCAGGGTGCCGCAGTCGTGCACCACCAACGGTCCGCCCGCGCGCAGCGCGCGGTGCAATCGGCGGTAGTGCAACAGGCGCACGAGCGGACGGTAGAGCGCGTACGGGAGCGCGCGGGGCAGCCGGGCCTCGACGTGCAGCCGGGCGTGCTGGGAGTCGATGACGGGGACGTGGGCGCAGCGCCGGATCAGCGTGCTCTTGCCGCCACCGGGCAGGCCGGAGACGACCACCAGGTCGGCGGCCGGGTAGCGCAGCGCGTGGGGGACGGGGCGGCGCCGCAGATCGTGCAGGCCGTCCGGGCGCAGCACCTCCGGCGGCCCGGACGTGCCCCGCGTCGCGCCCTCGACCGGTATGGCCTCGACCGGTATGGATCCGACGGATTCCCGCACCCCGCGCCTCCTCGCCGTCCCTGGAATCCTTCCCGGGGGTGGGAAAGGAATCACCAAAGGAGCGTAATGTCCCGGTCGGTGCGGGCGGCGGGCTGTCACCGGGCTGTGGCCCGCGGGCCCGGCATCGGGACACAGCCGTGACAGGGCGGGGGTTGTGACCCGGTTGTTGCCGATTCCGTACGGGTCGTTCGATCTTGCCGGTGCCGTCCGTGGCATCCTGGACCGCTACACACAGCCCCGGGGGGACCCGCGGGGCGGACGGGAGTCGTGGGGGAATGAGGTTCTGCTTTCTCGTCGAGGAGCACTACCGGAACGACGGGATGCCACTCGACGTGGTGCGCCAGCTGTCCGACTGGGGACACCGGGTGGATGTCCTGCGGCCCGGCAGCTCGCTGGTCGACCTCGCGGACGAGGTGCGCTCGGGCCGGCACGACGCCTGGGTGCTGAAGACCGTCTCGGGTGGCCCCGGCCTCGGCCTGCTGGAGTCGGCCGCCGCGGTCGGCCTGACCACGGTCAATGACGCGCGGGCGATCCGGCCCGTCCGTGACAAGGCGCAGGCCGCCGTCATCGCCGCCCACCGCGGCCTGCCGGTGCCCCGTACCTGGGCCGCCGCCGACCCGGCCGAGTTCGCCGCGATACCCGACGGCTACTACCCGCTGGTGGTCAAGCCCGCCGACGGCAGCTCCGGACGCGCCGTCCACCTCGTCGAACGCCCCGACCAGCTCGCCCAGCTGACCGCCCTCATGGCCGGCGAGGGCCTGCTGATCGCCCAGCCGTACGTGCCCAACGCCGGCCTCGACCTCAAGGTCTACTCGGCCGGCGGCGAACTGTTCGCCACCGAACGCACCTCGCCGCTCCACCCCCACCATCCGCACCGCGAACGCCCGGTGACCCTCGGCGCCGAGGTCGCCGCGGTCGCCGCCCAGGTCGGCGAGGTGTTCGGGCTGGACCTGTACGGCGTCGACATCCTGCTCGGCCCCGACGGCCCGGTCGTCGTCGACGTCAACGACTTCCCCAGCTTCCGGCAGGTGCCGCAGGCGGTCGCCAAGGTGGCCGGCGCGGTGCTCCGCCTCGCCCGGACCGGCTCCTCCTGGCCGACCGTGCCCAGCGTCCCGGCCGGGCGGGCGGCGGTGCTGTGAGCCGTTCCGGTCCTCGCACCGCCGTACGCACGGCACGCACCGCACGCACGGTCGGGCTGCTCGCGGGGGACGTCGGGCATCCGCTGCTCGCCGCCTGCAGCGAGATCCTGCAGGCGGGCGGCCACCGCGTCGTGGCGGCCGGGGAGCCCGCCGACGTCCTGCTGCTCAAGGCCCGGACGCCGCAGGCGCTGGAGCACGCCCGGCAGGTCGAGGCGGCCGGGACACCCGTGCTCAACTCAGCTGCCTCCACCGCGTTCTGCCAGGACCGGGTGGCGATGGCGCAGCTGGCCGTGGAGGCCGGACTGCCGTTCGCCGCGACCTCCGGGCCGGTCCGACTGGCAGACCTGGCGGTGGAGCGGCCGTCCGTGGTCAAGAGCCGGTACAGCCGGCGCGGCGACCTGGTGGCGCGGGTCGGCGGCGCCGACGATGTCCGGCGGCTCGCCGAGACCTGGGGCGAGGAGCCGGTGGTGGTCCAGGACCTGGCCCCGGCCGGCGGCTGGGACCACAAGATCTGGGTGGTCGCCGGACGGCTCTTCGCCCAGCTGCGCCACTCCGAACTCGCCGCAGGACCGCCCCGGCCGCCCCGTCCGCTGGCCGTCGAGGCACTGCCGGTCGGGTACCGGGACCTCGCGCTCACGGTCGGCGAGGTGTTCGGCCTGGATGTGTACGGCGTCGACGTGCTGGACGTCGGCGGACGGCCGCTGATCGTCGACGTCAATGCCTTCCCCGGCATCCGCGGCCAGGCGGGCGCGCCCGAGGCCCTGGCCGCGCTCGCGCTGGCCGCGGCCGAGGGACGGCACACGCCGCGGGTGGTGGCCGTGGGGGCGGCGGTCTGAGCCCCGGTTCCGTGGAGCGGGTCGGTGTGCGGCCGGGGGCTCAGGCCGGGCGGCGGGACAGGCGGGACAGCCGGGCGGCGAGGGCATGGAGGGTCAGGCCGACCGTGAGCCCGGCGATCGAGCCGAACGCGACCGTGGGGATCAGCTCCAGCGGCGAGGCGAGCGGAAGCCGCAGCCGGGCCCGGTCCGCGATCCGGAACAGGGTGCCGAGCAGCGCCGCCGCCGCGATGCCCACCAGCGCTGTGCGGCGCCGGTACGGCAACGGGGCGAGCGGCACCGGCTCGGTCGACCGCAGCGCACGGTGCACGAACCGGCCGACGTACAGCAGGGCCAGCGCCGAACTGCCGTATTGCAGCAGACTGAACAGCGGCTCCCCGGCCACCGTCCGGTTCAGCACGGGCAGCAGCCGCACCCCGAACCGGTCGTGGTGGGTGAAGGAGTCCCAGCCGACATGCGTGGCCGCGCCGAGCGCCGCCGACAGCACGAACCAGCCGACGTCCGCCGCGCGCACCGGCCACCACCGGCGCCGGCGGGCCGTCAACGCCTCGGCGCGGCCCGCCAGGCGGCGCGGCAGCAGGGCGACCAGCGGCGCCCGCAGCAACCCGTGCCAGAACCCGACCAGCGCCGCGGCCAGCAGCACGTCCACCGTCGGCACACCCCACGCCGCGTGCGTGGCCGCGCCGTAGCCGTACGTGCCGTGCACCAGCGATTCGGTGAAGTACGGGACGTCCGGCGCGAGCGAGCCCGCCACCAGCGCGGAGGCGATCAGCGGCCCGCGCCGACGGGCGATCAGGGGCAGGACGGCGGCGGGGTGGCTCAGCGTGAACGGCACCGCCCCACTCTACGGAGGCGCCCGGCGGCGCCCGCTCCCGGTGACGGTTTCTCGCATCCGGAATTCGGATGCGCGTTTGACCGGCGAGGTGGCAGCATGCCCCGGTGGAGACGATCACGCGCCCGGTGGAACACGCCCTCGGTACCCTCCTCTCCGACCCGGTCGACCTCGGCGGCAGCCGGCGCAGCACCGTGCTGCGCTGCCGGACGGCCGACGGGGACACGGTGATCGTCAAGGCCTTCGACCCCGAACCCGACACCCTGCGCGGCTTCACCGCCGAGGCGGCCGGACTCTCCCTCGGCCTCGCCGGCCCCGAACTGCTCGCCGTCCTCCCGCACGCACCGCGACCGACCCTCGTCATGCGCGACCTCGGCACCGCACCCACCCTCGCCGACCTGCTCCTCGGCGACGACCCGGAAGCCGTCCGCGCCGGACTGCTCGCCTGGGCCCGCGGACTCGGCCGTCTCGGTGCCGGCTCCGTCGACAGTCGTGAACGCTTCGACCGGCTCGTCGCCCGCTACGCCACCGAACGGCCCATCTGGGCCGAGGCCTCCTGGATCGCCGACGACGCCGAACGCCTCCCCCCGCTGCTCGAGGCCGCCGGCCTCACCGTCCCGGCCGGACTCGCCGACGAACTGGCCCGGATCGGCACCGCCGGCGGCGACCGGTACCCGGCCTTCACCCCCGGCGACACCTGCCCCGACAACAACCTGATCACCCCGGACGGCCTGCGCCTCATCGACTTCGAGACCTGCGGCTACCAGTCCGTCTTCCTGACCGCCGCCTACTGCCGGATGCCCTTCTCCACCTGCTGGTGCGTCTTCGATCTCCCCGAGGACCTGGCCCGCGAAGCCGAACACGCCTACCGGACGGAGATCGTCGGCCACTACCCCGACCTCGCCCAGGACGCGGTCTGGGAAGCCGGCATGCGGCAGGCCGCCGTCGTGTGGACGGTCGACATCACGGTCCGACTGCTGCCGCTGAGCGTCGAGGACCGCCCCATGCACCGCACCCGGCGACCCGTCGGCACCGTACGCCAACTGCTCACCCACCGCTGGCGCAAGGCCGCCGGCCTCACCGAGTACCCGGCCTTCGCCGCCACCATGGACCTCCTCCTCACCCGCATCGCCGCCGCCTGGGACAACCCTCCGCTCCCCGGCTACCCGGCCCTCACAGTGGCGCGTCCGGAGCGCTAGGCCCGGCACCTGCGGTGCTCGATCGCGTCCGCAGACGCGACGTCCGTCCGGCCCCGTAGAACCTCGGGTGGCGTGCCCCCCTAGGATCCTCACGTCGCAGCAGATGAAGGGGCGGATCATGGGCGTGGGGACGTGGTGGCGTACGCAGCGGGCACGGACTCTGATGGACCGGAGCCTGCACGACCTGCGGTCGGGGCGGTTCGGTGAGGCCGAGGCCGCCGCGCGCGAGGCCGCGAACATCCGTGCCGAGGTGCTCGGGCCGGCGGCGCCGCAGACCCTCGCCTGCCGTCTGGTCGTCGCCAGGGCCCTGTACTTCCAGCAGCGGTGGGCGGCGACCGAACAGGAGGTGCGTGAGTGCCTGGCGCTGAGCACCGCGACGGGGACGGGCAGTCCGGTGGTCGCGCAACTGCGCACGCTGCTGGCGTCGACGCTGTGTCAGGCCTGCCGGTTGGCGGAGGCCGAGACCGAGGCCCGGGCGGCGATCGCCGCACGTCCTGAGGGCGCCGATCCGGGCGAGGAGACCCCCCACGATGTCCTCGCCATGGTGCTCGGTGACCAGGGACACCACGCCGAAGCAGCCGAGCTGTTGGAGACCATTGCCGCCGCGCGAGCGAGCAGGGCCGGGGCCGGGCATCCGCTGGTCCTCAAGGGGCGCAGCGACCGCCTCCAGTGTCTGGCCTACCTGGGACGCCACGAGGAGTTCGACGTGGAGGCGGATGCGCTCCGGGCCGCAGCAGCCGAGCTTCCGGGCGTGAACGGAGTGCTGGTGAGCTTGGCGGTGGCCAACGCCAGGGCGTTCAGCCTCAACCTCCGAGGACGCTTCCCGGAAGCAGTGGACGTGTTGGGTCCCGCCTTGGCGAAGTCCCGACAGGGGCTGCGGGCGGACCGGTTCGAGCGGGTGCTGCGCCTCGGCCTGGCCCGCGCGCTGACCGGCCAGGGGCAGGCCGAGGCCGCCATCGAGGAGGTCGAGGCGGCCCAGACGCTCTACGACCGAAGGCCGCAGGTGGGGCACGACCTGAGCGCGATTCACCTGGCCAGGGCCGATGCCCTGCTCGCCCTCGGGCGGGCGGCCGAGGCGGAACAGGAATCGCGGCGCTGCCTGACCGTGTGCGAGCAGTCCATCGGAGCGCGGCACCACCGCACCCTGGAGGCCCGGACCGTCCTCGGCGAAGCCCTGGCCGCAACCGGCCGCACCGCAGAGGCGACCGCCTGCCTCGACGCCGTCGCCACCGACTGGGACACGCACTTCGGCAGCGGCCACCACGGGACCGTACGGGCGCGGACGGCACTGCAGTCCGTCGGCACGCCGGGCTGGGCGAGGCACGGTCAGGTGACGACCGGCGGGTGCGCCGCTGCCCGGGATGCCTAGAGGGTGACCGCGAAGTGGGTGAGGCCTTCGGGTGGCTCTTCGGTGACGTCGACGTGGTCGACGGCCGAGCGGCTGGAGCCGCGGCCGCACCAGGCGACCATGCGTTCCACCGCTTCGCGTTCGCCCTCGAAGACGGCCTCCACCCGGCCGTCGGGGAGGTTGCGGACCCAGCCGGCCACGCCGAGGCCGGCAGCCTCGCGGCGGCAGGTGTCGCGGTAGAACACGCCCTGGACCAGCCCCGAGACGAGTACCCGTCGACGGATCACGCCGTTGTCACCTCCACCTGTTCCAGCCCGGTATACCGCAGGGGGCGGTCCGGCCGCGGTCACGACACCGCGGCGCCGGCGGGGAGGCTCAGCCGTCGCCCGAACGGGCGCCAGGCCACCACGGTCAGCGCCGCCATCACCACCGCCGACACCCAGAACGGTCCGGTGATGCCGAGCAGCCGGGCGAGCGGGCCACCGATCAGTGAACCGAGGGCGAAGCCGCCGATCCCGATCATGAGGAAGACGCTCTGGACGCGGCCGCGCAGTTCGTCGGGGACAGCCCGCTGACGCAGGGTCTGGTCCACCGAGTTCCACACCGAGCCGTGGGCGCCGAACACCAGCAGGACCGGGCCGGCGACGGCGGCGGTGCCGGCGAGGGCCAGTCCGAGGTGGGTCAGTGACTCGATCACCAGTCCGGCGCGGAGCAGGACGGAGGTGGAGAACCGCTCCTGAAGACGCGGCGCGACCAGTGAGCCGGCCATCCCTCCGACCGCGATGGCGGTCAGCAGCACGCTGTACCCGAAGCCGGACAGGCCCAGGTGCCGGCGGCAGTACAGGACCATGACGGAGAAGCCCGCCATCAGGGTGATGTTCATCAGGCACAGGGCCAGCGAGAGGGTGCGGATCGCCGGTTCGCGCCAGAGCCAGCGTACGCCCGCGAGGATGTCGGCGGCGACCGAGGCCCGCGGGGCCGCCGGGCCGGCCGGCGGGGTCGAGGCCGGCCGGCGAAGCGCCGCCATCAGCACCGCGGAGAGGGCGAAGGTGACGGCGTTGACGGTGATCGGCAGGCCCGCGGCCACGCCGAACAGGGCTGCGCCCAGCGGCGGGCCGACGAAGCGGTTGAGCAGGAAGTAGGCGCTCTGCATCCGGGAGTTGGCGAGCGGCAGGTCGGCGGAGTCCACCACCGAGGGGATCATCGCCGAGGACGCGTTGTCGCCGAGCGTCTCGCAGCAGCCCAGCAGGAAGCCGAGGCCGTACACCAGCGGGATCGACACCGCGTGCCGGTAGACCGCGAGGGCGAGGACGGCGATCACCAGGGCCCGGCCGGCGTCCATCGCCACGGCGAGACGGCGGCGGTCGACCCGGTCCACCACGACGCCGCTGAGCAGCGAGAACAGCAGCCACGGGAGCTGCTGGGCGAACACCGCGAGGCCGACCAGGACCGGGTCGGTGGTCAGCGAGGAGACCAGCAGCGGTGCGGCCGCGGCCGCGATGCCGTTGCCGAGGTTCGCCACGGCGGAGGCCGCCCAGAGTGTGTGGAACTCCCTGCCCAGCCGCGTCACGCCGCCGTCCTTCCGTTCGGGTCCGCACCGTTTCAACGAACCGGCCGACCTTAGCCGGGCGGGGCCGGAGCGCGCGCCCGATTTTCGCGGGTGCCGGCACCCGGGGGGCGGCGGCGGACATCCGGGTGTAACCGGGGCGAAGCAGGCGCGTCAAGCGGAGGGGGTAGCGTCCGGGGTGAGCGTCCGTCACCGAGGAGGAGGACCGTGCACCGCCCCGAGGCAGCCCGCTGGCTCAAGCATCCGTTGCGCTGGCAGCGCGGACCGGTCTCCGGGGCGGCGGTCGTCCGCGGCGCGCTCGGCATGGGACCGCTGCTGGCGGTCGGCGTGGCGTCCGGGCATCCGCGGGAGGCGGTGCTCGCGGGGCTCGGTGCGATGTTCGCCGGCATCAACGACCGGCCCGGGACGTGGCGGGCCGGGGTGCTGCAGATGGGTGTCCCGGCGGTCGGCGGCGCACTCGGCGTGCTGCTGGGCGTGGCCGGGGCAGAGGCGGGCTGGTGGGCGGTGCCGCTGCTCGCGGTGGTCGCCGTGGCGTCCGGAGCGGTGAGCGTGGCCGGGCCGGTGGGCTCGGCGGCGGCGGTGCAACTGCTGGTGTTCGCGGCGGTGGGCAGCGGGATGCCGCTGGCGGTGCCGGCCTGGGTCAAGGCGGGCTGCTACCTGGCGGGCGCCGGCTGGATCGTCCTGCTGCGGGTGGCGTGGGCGGGTGCCGTGCACGGCCGTCCGACGGCGCCGGGCCGGTCCGGCGGTGGCGGCGGGGCGGGGGAGCGGTTGGCGGTGGCGGCGGTGTTCGACGCGCTCGGGGACGCGCTGGCAGCGGTCGGGACGGCGGACGCGGAGTCCGCCCGGCGGCGGTTGACGGCGGCCCTCGATCGGGCGGACGAGGCGCTGTGGCTGCGCAGCCGACTCCCGGTGCCGTGGGAGCGGCGCGCGGGGCGGCGACGGCCGGCGGAGCGGTTCGGCGCGGCGGCGGCGCTGTGCGAGGCGGCGGTGGCCCTGCTGTGGGAGGGCGAGCGGCTGCCGGAGCGGGTGACGGAGGGGCCGCGCCGCCTCGCGGAGGCGGTCCGCAACGACGGGGTGCCCGGGCCGCTGCCGACCCCGGTCGCCGACAGTCCCGCCCGGATCGCCTTCGACGAGGCGGTCCTGGCGGCCGGGCTGGTGTTCGGTGGCGGCTCCGCGGCGGCGACGGCGCAGGCGCCGGGCACCGGCCGGTTCCGGCGCGGTGTGGCGGTGTGGGGACCGGCGGGTCGGGAGTACGGCCTGCGGGTGGGCGTGTGCGTCGGGGCGAGCACGGCGGTGGCGCTGGTGCTGCGGGCCGACCACTGGTACTGGCTGCCGGCGACCGCCGCGTTCCTGGTGAAGCCGGACTACGGCCCGCTGTTCTCCCGGGTGGTGAACCGGTTCGCCGGTACGGCGGTCGGTGTGCTGGCGTTCGCGGCCCTGGCCGCCGCGGTGTCGTTCGCGGCGCCCGGCAGCGGGTGGTGGGGGCCGGTCGCGGCGGTGACCGCGGCCGGGCTGCTGATGCCCCTCGCGGTCCGGCACTTCGCCTTCCAGACGGCGGTGGTGACCCTCGCCGTGCTGGCCTTCGTCACGCTCGGCGGGGACACCCAGGCGGCCGCGGCCCGGCTCGCGGACACCGCGATCGCCTGCGCCATCGTCCTGCTGGTCGGGCACCTGCCGCGGCTGGTGGACACCCGGGCCCGGGTCGGCCACCGGACCGCGCACGCGCTGCGGCACACCCTGCGCTACCTGGAGCACGTCATCACCGCGCCCGCGCACGGACGCGACCCCCGGCAGCGGGCGGACCTGCGCCGGGCGGCGTACCACGCCCTGGCCGAGGCGCGCGCCGCCGCCGAGAGCGCCGCAGCGGAGCTGCGCACCCGGCCGGACCCGGACTGGCTGCGGATCGCCGCCGGCGCCGAGCGGATCGCCGACGCGGCGACGGCCTGCGCGGTCCGGCTGGAGCACGGTGCGCCGGTGCCCGGGCAGGAGACGGTGCGTCGGGTGACGGCCGTGCTCGCCGAGGTGGCCGCCGTGGTGGACGGGACGGGCGGGCGGGTGGTGGTGGCGGGCGATGCCGAGGGGTGCCTGACCCTGGACGGGATCCTCGACGAGGCGGAGCGGCTGAGCGTGCTGGCGGCCGGCTGAACGGTGTACCGGCCTTCCCGGTGGGCCGTGGCGGCGGCCCACCGGGTGGCGGGGGGTCAGCGGTGGTCGGCCTCGTGGATCTTCTGCCAGGAGCGGGGTTCGGCCGGGGCGGGGGCGGCGGCGAGGGCGGTGGTCGCGGGGCCCGGGCCGGCGGCCGGCCGGGCGGGGGTGAACAGCCAGGTGTCGAGGAGCGGGCCGAGCGGCTTGCCGGAGATCCGTTCGGCGAAGGAGCGGAACTGGTCGAGGGTGGCGTTGCCGTAGCGGTGCTCGGCGGGCCAGCCCTTGAGGATGAGGAAGAAGGCGTCGTCGCCGACGGCGACCCGCAGCGCCTGGACGGCGGCCGCGCCCCGGTCGTAGACGGCGATGTCGAACTGGGCGTCCGGGCCGGGGTCGCCGGGCTTCACGGTCCAGAACGGGTCGTCGGCGGGGTGCGAGGCGTAGACGTAGTCGGCGAGTTCCTGGGCGGTGCCCTCGTTCTCGTGCTCGGACCACATCCACTGGGCGTACCGGGCGAAGCCCTCGTTGAGCCAGATGTCGCTCCAGCGGTCGAGGGAGACGCTGTCGCCGTACCACTGGTGGGCGAGTTCGTGGACGACGACGGAGGTGTTGGAGCCGGCGGCGAACTGCGCGGGGCTGTAGAAGACCCGGGTCTGGGCCTCCAGGGCGAAGTGGGTGGTCACGTTGGGCACGTAGCCGCCCACCGAGTCGAAGGGGTACGGGCCGAGGTAGCCGCTCAGCCAGTCGACCAGTTCGCCGGTGCGCTCGACGCTGGCCCGGGCGGCGCCGTCGTTGGCGCCGAGGTCGCGGCTGTAGGCGTTGAGCACGGGCAGGCCGCTCGCGGTGGTGCCGGTGGTGATGTCGAACCGGCCGAGGGCGAGGGTGGCGAGGTAGGTGGCCTGCGGGCGGTCCTGGCGCCAGCTGTAGCGGGTCCAGCCGAGCTGGGAGCGCTGGGAGACCAGGAGGCCGTTGCTGATCGCCTGGGTGCCGTCGGGCACCAGGACGGAGACGTCGAAGGTGGCCTTGTCGGAGGGGTGGTCGTTGCTGGGGAACCACCACCACGCGGACTCGGGTTCGCCCGCGGCCACGCCGCCGTCCGGGGTGCGCAGCCAGGCGGTGAAGCCGTAGCGGCTGACCGAGGAGGGCACGCCGGCGTAGCGGACCACCACGGTGGTCCGGCTGCCCTTGGCGAGCGGTGCGGCGGGGGTGACGACCAGTTCCTGCTCGCCGCTGGTGGTGAAGGCGGCGCGGTGGCCGTCGACCAGGACCTCGCTGACCGGGAGGGCGAAGTCCAGGTCGAAGCGGGAGAGGTCCTGGGTGGCGGTGGCGAGGATGGTGGTGGTGCCCTCCAGCCGGTCGGTGGCGGGCTGGTACTTCAGCCGGATGTCGTAGTGGGTGACGTCGTAGCCCCCGTTGCCGTACGTGGGGTAGTACGCGTCGCCGGCCCCGGCGGCGCCCGGGGTGGGGGCGGCCGCCGAGGCCGGGGTGGTGAGCAGCAGGACGGCCGAGGCCGCTGCCGCGGCGAGCATCCGTGTGCGCACGGGGTCCTCCGATGCGGTCGGGAAGTGGACAGTTGACGGTAAGTCGGAATCCTGTCCCGGCCGCGCCGGTTCGCGCGTGTCGTTATGAAATGTTCACGTCAAGCAATGGAGTGTCACACCGACGAATGGTCACCAGCGCGGAGCCACCTGCTCCCCGGTGGCCGCCGAGCGGACGCTGATCGCCTCGACCGGGCACATCTCGGCCGCCTCCGTCAGCTCCTCCGAGTCCGCCGCGATGGCCCGCAGCGCTCTCGCGCGGCCGTCCGCCCCCAGCTCCAGGGCGTCCGGCGCGGTGGCCGCGCACAGGCCGGTGCCCACGCAGCGGATCCGGTCGACCTCGACCCGAACCTCGCCGCCCGCGCCGGGCCCGGCTGCCGTCACCAGCTCACCTCCAGCCGCTGCGGACTGCGGGTCAGCAGGCCCTGCCGCCACTCGATCTCCTCGACCGGCAGCGCCAGCCGCAGGCCCGGCAGCCGGCGGGCCAGCTTGTGCAGGCCGAGCTCCAGCTCCATCCGGGCCAGCCAGGCGCCCAGGCAGTGGTGCGGGCCGGCGCCGAAGGTCAGGCTCGGGGTGCCCAGCGGGGCGAACAGGTCCGGCGTGCCCTCCGGGTAGACCAGCGGATCGTGATTGGCCGACACCGCGTCCGCCGCCACCACCGCGCCCGCCGGGATCAGCACCCCGCCGATCTCCACGTCCTCCACCGCCCGGCGCAGCAGACCCGGCAGCACCTCCCGGTCGCCGAGCGGGATCTCCCGCAGCAACTGCTCGGTGGCGGCGCTCGCCGCCTCCGGGTCGGCGCCGATCCGCCGCCAGGCCGCCCGGTCCTCGTCCAGCAGGTACACCAGCGCGTTGCCGAGCGTGGTCATGGTGGTCTCGTGACCCGCCACCACCAGGCCGCACACCAGCGAGGTGAGCTGCTCCTCGGTGACGCCGCCGGTCTGGTCGGCGGCCTGCACCAGGCTGGAGACCAGGTCGTCGCCCGGGTTCTTCCGCCGCTCGACCACCAGTTGGTGGCCGAAGGCGCCGAACTCCCGCATCGCGCCGGCGATCTCCTCTGCGGAGTACGCGGTCGCCGAGAGCGCGTGGTCGCTCCAGTGGGCCAGCCGCTCGTGGTCCAGGCCCTCCAGGGCCATCAGCCGGCTGATCACCGCCACCGGCAGCTGCCGGGTGAGCGCCGCGACCGCGTCGACCGGCGGGCCCGCGGCGACCAGGTCCGCGACCAGCTCGTCCACCACCGAGGACACCCACGGCCGCCAGCGCTCGATCGCCCGCGGGGTGAAGGCGCGCTGCACGGTCCGGCGGATCCGCTGGTGCTCCGGGCCGTCGCTGTTCAGCAGGCTGGCCGGGTCGTCCAGGATGTTCGGGGTCACCATCAGCCGCGGGGCGTCGGCCGCGTACAGCGAGGCGCGGTTCAGTCGGGGATCGGCCAGCACCTGCCGGACGTCCGCGTGGCGGGTGACCAGCCAGACGGCAGTGCCGGTGGGCAGCGCCGCCTGCCGGGGCGGACCCGGCTCGACGTGGCGCAGGCAGTGCAGCGGGATGAGCGGCGGTGTGTCGGGCCCCGGGTGGTGCGCGGTGGTCATCCGTCCTCCTGGCGGGTACGGCCGAGGGGCTGCGGGACGCAGACCCACTCGACCGTACGGGTGCCGTCGGGGCCGCGAGAAGAACGCAAACCAGCCATCGGCGCCCACCCCGCCCACCAGGGACGCCCGTCTGCCGCACAGGGCGGACGGGTGGTGGCTCAGACCCCGGTCTCGGCCGGAAGGCGACCGGTGCGCACCGCCGCCGCCAGCTCGGCGTGGTCGCGCTCGCTCTGGTCGGCGTACGCCACCGCGAAGGCCGCCACCGCCGTGTCCAGCCGCTCGTCCTTGCCGCAGTACCCGGCCAGGACGACGGCGTCCGCGGTGTGCGCGTGCGCCCGGGCCAGCAGCGCGCCGGTCAGCCGGCCGTAGTCGTCCAGCTGGGCGGGCAGCAGGGCCGCCGGGTCGACGCTGCCCTTGCGATTGCGGAACTGCCGTACCTGGTAGGGGAGTCCGTCCACGGTGGTCCAGCCCATCAGCACGTCGCTGACCACCTGCATCCGCTTCTGGCCGAGCACCACCCGCTGCCCCTCGTGGGCGGGCGCGCCGGAGACCGCGAAACCGGCCCGGGCCAGGTGCGGCAGCAGCACCGAGGGGCGCGCCTCCTTCACCTGCAGCACCAGCGGGTGCTCGCGCTGGTCCAGCAGCAGCACCACGTACGCCCGGGTGCCGACGCTGCCGGTGCCGACCACCCGGAACGCCACGTCCTGCACGCTGTAGCGGGCCAGCAGCGGGTGCAGCTCGACCGGGACGGTCTCCCGGTACGCCGCCAGCGACCCGGCGACCAGCGCCTCCTCGGCGTCGGTCACCTCGCTCAGGATCGGCGGCGCCGCGACGAAGCGCCAACGGCCCTCGTCGGTCCGGACGGTGGACCGCGCCGCGAACTTGGCACTGGTGTTGCGCAGCGCCTTCGCCGACACCGCGCCCAGCACCTCGGACAGCTCGTGCGCCTGGGCGAAGGTCACCAACTCGTCGTCGGGGATGGCGTTCCAGGAGTCCAGCGCGGACAGCTTGGCCAGCCTGCGCACCGTCCGCCGGTAGGAGCCGGCCGCGTCCGCCGCCGCCTGCCGGCACACCGCCTCGCCCGCCCCCGCCTGCCGCCCCGCCAGCACCAGGCTCGCCGCCAGCCGCTTCAGGTCCCACTCCCACGGGCCCGGCACGGTCTCGTCGAAGTCGTTGATGTCCAGCGCCAGCCGGCCCCTGGCGTCGCCGTACAGGCCGAAGTTGGCCGCGTGCGCGTCACCGCACAGCTGCGCGACGGGCCCGCTGGTCGGCGTGGTGGCCAGATCGTGTGCCATCAGCCCGGCCGAACCGCGCAGGAACGCGAACGGCGAGGCCGCCATCCGCCCGATCCGGATCGGCACCAGGTGCTCCAGCCGACCCGCGTTCGCCCGCTCCACCGCCGCCACCACGCTCGGCCGACCCGCCGCCGGGGCGTGCAGCGCGTGCGACTCCAGCGGCGTCCGCTCCCGCAGCGCCTTGCCGCGCCGCTTCCCGGAACCCTGCGGAGGCCACGGCGCGAACCCCGCCACCGCCAGCTCCCGCACTCTCGCACCGGCCCCCACCGCAGTCACTGCCAACCCCACCACCGGACTCCGTTCCGCTCTGTTCTGACTGACCGGACCGACGAACAGGATCGCCCGTTCGGTTCCCGCCGGGGCGGAAGGCTACCGTCCGGACCGCCGGACCGCCGACCGGCCGGCGGGGCACCGACCTCGGCGGCCGGCCGCCGCGCGGGCCCGCGTAGCATGCCGGACATGGCCCACGACCTGCACGCCCTCGACGACGCCTACCTCGCCTTCTGGCGCGAGTACCAGCTCTGCACGCTGACCACCCTGCGCCCGGACGGCACCCCGCACGTGGTGCCCGTCGGCGCCACGTTCGACCCGGCGACGGGCATCGCGCGGGTGATCAGCAGCCGGGGCAGCCGCAAGGTGCAGAACGTGCTGGCGGCCGGCGACGCGGGCCTGCGGGTCGCCCTCTGCCAGGTCGACCGCGCCCGCTGGGCCACCCTGGAGGGCCGCGCCGTGGTCCGCGACGAGCCCGAGGCGGTCGCCGACGCCGTCCGCCGCTACGCCGAGCGCTACCGGCAGCCGCGGGTGAACCCGGAGCGCGTGGTGATCGAGATCACGGTCGACCGGGCGATGGGGCGGGCCTGACCCGTACACAGCTCCGCACGCAGCTCCGTACACGGCGCCGGGCACCGGCCTCGCGGCCGGTGCCCGGGTCCTGGGTTCGCAGGGGGATCAGCCGACGGCGACCGCCGACCACGTCGCCGCCACCGCCGCGTACTCGGCGCTGCCGGCCCCGTACAGGTCGGTGGCGGCCTTCAGCGTCGCCGTACGGGCGCCCGCGTAGTCGGTGGTGGAGGTCATGTAGACGGTCAGCGCCCGGTACCAGATCTTCCCGAGCTTGTCCCGGCCGATCCCGGTGACCGTCGAGCCGTTGCAGGTCGGGCTGTTGTACGAGACACCGCCGATCACCTTGGCGCCGCTGCCCTCGGCCAGCAGGTACGCGAAGTGGTTGGCCACGCCCGACGAGTAGTGCACGTCCAGGCCGCCGACGCTCGAACTCCAGCAGTCCGCCGACTTGGTGTCCTTGGACGGCTGGTCCATGAAGCGCAGCGCCGCCTTGCCGAAGCCCGGCTTCACGATCTTCTCGCCGATCAGGTAGTCGCCCGGGTCGTTCGCGTTCCCCGCGTACCACTCGACCAGGGTGCCCATGATGTCGCTGGTCGCCTCGTTCAACCCGCCCGATTCGCCCGAGTAGTTGAGCGCGGCCGTCCGGGACGTCACGCCGTGCGACATCTCGTGCCCCGCGACGTCCAGCGCCACCAGCGGCCCGAACGTCGACCCGTCACCGTCGCCGTACGTCATGCAGAAGCAACTGTCGTCCCAGAACGCGTTGTTGTACGCGCTGCCGTAGTGCACCCGGTTGTACGAGCCCTTGCCGTCGCCGGCGATGCCGGTGCGGCCGTGCACGTTCTTGTAGTAGTCCCAGGTGGTGTTGGTGCCGTACTGCGCGTCGACGGCGGCGGTCGGGCGGTCGGCCGCGGCGCCGGTGCCCCAGTGGTTGTCCGCGTCCGTGAACACCGTCGAGGGCGCCCGGCTGAAGCAGATGCCGAAGAAGCACAGGTCGGTCTTGTTGGCCGCGTCACCGGTGTAGGTGTTGCCGCGGGTCGGGT
This sequence comes from Kitasatospora cinereorecta, assembly GCF_024172095.1. Taxonomy (GTDB): domain Bacteria; phylum Actinomycetota; class Actinomycetes; order Streptomycetales; family Streptomycetaceae; genus Kitasatospora; species Kitasatospora cinereorecta. The sequence goes on from NZ_JAMZDX010000007.1 coordinate 478,972, forward strand.
CCTTGAGCTGGTAACCGCCGCCGGACGCCGTGGACTCCAGCGCCACCGTGCCGCTGTACAGCGACTGCCCGTCGCCCGCCACCGTCTCCAGGCTGTCCCAGGAGGCGATCTGCGCGCCCGAACGGGCATCCGTCAGCACCGTCCGCGCCACCGGGTTGCCCAGGTAGTCGGTACCCGAGACGACCGTCCGCCACGCCAGGCGCGGGGCGCCGTGGGAGGCGTCCACCACCAGCTGCGGAGTGCCCGTCTCGCGGACCGCGGTGTTGCCCGGAACGGCCTGCTTCAGCGCGCTGCCCGCCTGGGCCTGCGCCGCGTCCGCGCCGATCGCGGGCGTGGTCGTCTCCACCGCCAGGTCGCTGCCGGAGGCCCGGTCCGCGTCCCGGAACGCCCCGCCCGGCGCCAGGTGCACCACCAGGTCGCCGCCGATCACCGGCAGGCCGCGGTAGGTCCGGTCGAACCGGACGTGCTGGCTGCCGTCCGCGTCGACCACCACGTCGCGCACGCTGCGGCCCTGCGCGGACGTGACGGCCAACTGCCCGCCGTGCGAGGCGATCGCCGCCTCGGCCCGGGCGATCGCCGTGGACGGGCTCGGCCGGCCGGCCGCCCGCCCCTCTGTCGCCGACGGGCCGGCCGCGGCGATCATCGTGCCGGCCGCCAGGACGACGGCGGTGGCGACGGCGGTGGAACGGATGCTCGTACGCATCGGACTCCTCGGAGTGTGGGGGAGCCCGGGGAACCGGAGCAGGGGTGCGCCCCGTCCCCGGAGGGATCGGTGGCGCTTTGCCTGAAGAAGACCCGAAGATGAGATGAGCTGGAGACGCAGTTTTACATGTGCAGAACACTTCCCGTCCAGAGTGCGAGGCGAAAGTCCTGCGTGGTGCTGACGTCATGTCAAGAAACGCGCAGGTTGCGGCGGGCAGCGGAGGGGGTGCGGCCGAAGCGGGTGCGGAAGCGGTTGGTGAGGTGGGCGTGGTCGGTGAAGCCCGCCGCGGCGGCGATCTCGGCGAGGGGGAGGGCGGTGCGGCTGATCAACTGGCCGGCGGCGTCGAGGCGGACGGTCAGCAACTCCTGCTGGAAGGTGGTGCCGTGCTCGGCCAGGCCGCGTTGCAGGGTGCGCGGGGCGACGCCGAGATCGCGGGCGGCCTCGGCCAGGTGCCAGCGGTGGGCGGGGGTACGGGCGAGCAGGGCGCGCAGTTCGAGCGGGGTGGGGCGGGGGCGGGGGCGCCGGCGTTCCCAGGCGAGGTGCCAGCCGTCGATGCGGGTCGTGCAGGTGCGCAGGGCCACGTCGGGGCTCGAGCCGGGGACGCCGTCGACGGTCACCAGCACGTGCGGGTTGCGGCCGGTGACGGTCGTCGCCGCGGTGACGTGGACCGCGCAGACGAAGAGTGACTCGGCGGGGGTCGGGGTCCGGCCGAGGGCGGGGACGTGGTGGACGGTCAGGCGGTCGGCGGTGAGGGAGTGCTGGGTCTCGTGGCCGACGTGGAACCAGCCTTCGAGGGCCGCCGCGTGGTCGAGGAGGTCGGTGAGGGTGGCGCAGGCGGCGAGGTCCGCGCGGAGTGGATCGGTCGACAGGAGGTGCTCGGCGGCGGCCAGCAGCGCGGGCCAGCCGTGGGCGGCGAGGGCGTCGAGCAGGCGGGCATGGAGCTGTTCGGGCACGGGTTCGCCGGTGGCGAGGAGGTCGGCGGCGAGGGTGGTGAGGTCGGTGGTGGTGCCGAGGGCGGCGAGGGTGTGAAGTGCGGCGCCGGCCAGGGCCGGATGGACGGTGCGGGCCATGTCGGCAGGGGTGCGGCGGGGCATGGCGTGAGCGTACAAGCGGGGTGGGTGGGGCTTCGGGGGTGGCTCGTGGGTGCGGGCCGTGGGGTGGCTGGGCGCGCAGTTCCTCGCGCCCCGGGGGTGATCGCCACTGGGGTGTTGGCCGCAGGCCGCACTGTTGGCGTGATCGTACAAGTGACGGGTGGGTGAGGTCGGGAGGATTCGGGGTGTGGACATGAATGGACAGCGGGTTCTGGTGACCGGTGGGACGAGTGGTGTGGGGCGGGCGCTCGCCGAGGTGTTGGTGGGGCGCGGGGCGAAGGTGGTGGTGTGCGGGCGGTCGGCGGTGGAGTCGGCCCGGGCGGTGAGGGCGGATCTGGGCGTGCCGGGCGAGGCGGCGCGGACGGTCGCGGCGGCGGTGGAGCGCCTCGGCGGGCTGGACGTGGTGGTGGCCAACGCCGGGGTGCAGTACCGGACGCCGCTGACGCTCGGGCCGGTGGCGGAGACGCTGGCGCTGGCGCGGGAGGAGATCGAGGTGAACCTCGCGTCGGTGGTCGAGTTGGCGGCGGCGGCATGGCCGCACCTGGCGGCGACGGGCCGGGCGGCGTCGTTCGTGGCGGTGACGTCGGGTCTGGGGTACGCGCCGAAGCAGAGTGCGCCGGTCTACTGCGCGACGAAGGCGGCGGTGCACGTGATGGTGGAGTCGCTGCGCCACCAGTCGCGGACGGTGGCACCGCAGGTGGGGGTGCAGGAAGTGGTGCTGCCGCTGGTGGACACGGCGATGACGGCGGGTCGGGAGGGGCCGGCCCGGAAGATCGCGCCGGAGCGGGCGGCGCTGGCGATCGTGCGCGGTGTGGAGCGGGGGCGGGACACGGTGCCGGTGGGGGCGTCGCGGATGCTGCTGGCGCTGTTGCGGGTGGCGCCGCCGGTGGCGAAGCGGATCCTGCGGGACGGCTGAGCGGTGGACGCCCCTTGCGCCGGGCGTCGCGGGACGGTTTGACTAGCACCGCTAGTTAACTGTCCGGGAGAGAGAAGGTCGGCCGTGGTGCAGCGGTTCGCGGATCAGTACATCGGCGGTGCGTGGCGCCCGTCCCTGGACGGGGGCGTCGTCGAGGTGTTCAACCCGGCGACCGAGCAGCTGCTGGCCACCGTCCCGGCCGGCGGTGCGGCGGACGTGGACGCGGCGGTCGCCGCCGCCCGGGCCGCCGCGCGGGCGTGGGGTGCCACCGCCCCGGGGGAGCGGCTGGCCCCGCTGGGCCGGCTGCGGGACGGCCTGGCGGCCGCGCAGCAGGAGATCGCCGAGACGGTGGTGGCGGAGCTGGGCAGCCCGATCGGGTTCGCGTCGTCGGTGCAGGCGGGTCTGCCGCTGGCGGTGACGCAGTCGTACCTGGAGCTGCTGGCGGCGTACCCGTTCGAGGAGCGGGTCGGGAACTCGGTGGTGTACGCCGAGCCGGTCGGCGTGGTCGCGGCGATCACGCCCTGGAACTACCCGCTGCACCAGGTGGTGGCGAAGGTCGTCCCGGCGCTGGCGGCGGGCTGCACGGTGGTGCTGAAGCCGGCCGAGGACACCCCGCTGGTGGCCCGGCTGTTCGCCCGCCTGGTGGACGAAGCGGGCTTCCCGGCGGGGGTGTTCAACCTGGTGACCGGTACGGGCGCGGTGACCGGTGCGGCGCTGGCCGCCCACCCGGATGTGGACCTGGTCTCCTTCACCGGCTCCACCGCGGTGGGCCGGACGGTCGCCGAGGCGGCCGGGCGCGGGATCAAGCGGGTCACCCTGGAGCTGGGCGGCAAGTCGGCCAACGTGGTCCTGCCCGGCGCCGACCTGGCCCGCGCGGTCAACGTCAACGTGGCCAACGTGTTCGCCAACTCCGGCCAGACGTGCAGCGCGTGGACGCGGCTGCTGGTCCCCGAGGAGCAGTACGAGGAGGCGCTCGCGCTGGCGGCGAAGGCCGCCGCCAAGTACGTGCCGGGCGACCCCGCCGACCCGGCCACCCGGGTCGGGCCGCTGGTCAACGCCCGCCAGCTGGAGCGGGTCCGCGGCTACATCCGGGACGCGCTGCAGCAGGGCGCCCGGCTGGTGGCCGGCGGCGCGGAGCGGCCGGAGGGCATCGAGGCCGGCCACTACGTGCGGCCGACCGTGCTCGCGGACGTCTCCCCGGAGGCGGCCGTCGCCCGTGAGGAGATCTTCGGCCCGGTCCTCACGGTGCTGGCGTACCGCGACGAGGAGCACGCGCTGGAGATCGCCAACGGCACCGACTACGGCCTGGCCGGCGGCGTGTGGGCGGCGGACGAGGCGAGCGCCGTGGCGTTCGCCCGGCGGATGGACACCGGCCAGGTCGACATCAACGGCGGACGGTTCAACCCGCTGGCCCCGTTCGGTGGTTACAAGTCCTCCGGGATCGGCCGCGAACTGGGCCGACACGGGCTGGAGGAGTACCTGCAGACCAAGTCGCTGCAGTTCTGAGCCGACGTCAGGGTCCGCCGACCAGCCAGGCGGTGGACTGGTCGGCGGCGTCGAAGCTGCGCGCCGCGGCGAAGTCGCCGGTGACGTCCGGGTGGCGGCCCAGCACCTCGTGGGCCCGGGCGAGACCGGTCGGCTCCACCCGCCGGGTCAGGCCGAGGTGCGGCAGCCAGCGGCCGGGCAGGTAGTGCTCGTTCGGCTCCGGCACCGCAGCCAGCTCCCGCCAGACGGCCCGGTGCAGGTCGATCAGGTCCGGGCTCGGCACCACGCCCCAGGCCAGCACCCGGCGGCGGCTGCGCGCGCTGAACGACAGCAGTCCGCTCAGCCGTACCGGCAGCGGCAGCGCCTCGGCGAGCAGGGCGCCGATCCGGGCCAGCGCGTCCGCGTCGATCGCGCCGCACACCGCGAGGGTCAGGTGGGGGCGGTGGCCCGGGTGCGGGTTGTCGGCCAGGCTGTCGACGCCGCCGTCCGCCAGCTGCCGCCACACCGCCCGTACCGCCGCGTCCAGGGCGGGACCGCAGGTCAGCTCGATCGTCTGCATCCGGATACGGTAGAGGGGGCCCCGCCCGCCCCGGCGCGCGGGGCGGCCGGGCGAACGGGGGAGCGGTGTGATGGGGTGGTCGGCATGAGGACGCGCACGGGGCGGCTGCCACGGCCGGGTACAGGGGCCGCCGGTCGCTGGGGCGGGGCGCTCGCCGCCGCCGTGCTGCTGCTCGCCGCCGCCGCGGCGCCGGTCGCGGCCGAGGGCAGCCGGACCGAGTTCACCATCGCCGACCCGCGGATCACCGAGTCCAGCGGCCTCGCCGCGAGCCTGCGCCACCCCGGCGTCTACTGGACCCACAACGACAGCGACGACGGCCCGTACGTCTACGCCGTCGACTCCACCGGCCGCACGGTGGCCACCGTCACCCTGCGCGGCGTCAAACCCCGTGACGCGGAGGCGATCTCGCTCGGCCCCGACGGCAGCCTCTACCTCGCCGACATCGGCGACAACCTCGACGGCAGCTGGTCCGAGGTGTGGCTCTACCGGTTCGCGGAGCCCGCCGACCTGCACGACCAGACCGTGGACGCCACCCGTTACCGGGTCCGCTACGAGGACGGTCCGCGCAACGCCGAGGCGCTGATGATCCACCCGGTCACCGGCCGCGCCTACATCGCCAGCAAGAACGAGCGCACCGGCGGCCTCTACCAGGGCCCCGAGACGCTCACCGCGAGCGGCGTCAACACCTTCCACCGGATCGCCGACGTCCCGTGGATCACCGACGGCGCGTTCTCCCCGGACGGCACCCGGCTGGTGCTGCGCGGCTACTTCCTCGCCGAGTCCTACCGCTGGAAGGACGGCGCCCCGCAGCGGATCGGCGCGCTGGACGTCCCGTTCCAGCGGCAGGGCGAGTCGGTCACGTTCGCCCCCGACGGCCGCTCGCTGCTGTACGGCTCCGAGGGCCGCAACAGCACGGTGGTCCGGGTGCCGTTGAGCGGCGACCGGCTGCCGGACAGCGCCGCGGCCCAGACCAGCGCCACCCCCACCCCGTCCGCCCCCGGCGGGGGACCGGCGAGCGGGACCCCCGCCGCCGCGCCCGCGACGCCCGCCGGAAAGGCCGGCAGCAGCCGTGGCACCGGGATCCTGGTCGCGGTCGGCGTGGTCGCCCTGCTCGCCCTCGTATTCCGCCGACGCCGGAGCTCCTGACACCGTGACCGACACCCTCGTCCTGCCCCCGCCCGCGCGGGTCCGCCTCGCCGCCCTGGCGGCCGCGGTCCTCACCGTGGCCGCCGGCCTGGCCGTCACCCGCGTCGGCGGGGGCGAGAGCGCCAAGGTGGCCGGCGACTGCCTGTACACCGTCCTGCTCCACACCCTGATCACTGCCGCCGCCCCGCGGCTGCGGCCGCGTACGGCCGGGGCCCTCGCGCTGGGCCTCAGCTGGTGCGTCGAGTTCGCCCAACTGACCGGCGTCCCGGCCGACCTGGCCCGCCACAGCCTCCTCGCCCGGCTGGTCCTCGGCACCACCTTCAACGCCCCCGACCTGCTCTGGTACGCCGTCGCGGCCGGCTGCACCACCCTGGTCCACACGGCGCTCGTCCGGCGGACGGCGCGCGGGTAGTGGACGGCGGTGTGGAGTGTGGTGGTCACCTTCCGTTGTTACCCTGGCGCCCTGCCCGCCGGGGCCGCCCCGGCGGGCCGTTTGCGGACGACGTGAAGGAGACGTGATGGTGCACGCGCGGGCCGGTCAGCCCACCGCCCCCGAGGACCTGATCGACGTGGCCAGGCTGGTCACCGCCTACTACACCCTGCACCCGGACCCGGAGGTGCCGGGCCAGCGGGTGGCGTTCGGCACCTCGGGGCACCGGGGCTCGGCGCTGGAGACGGCGTTCAACGAGGACCACATCGCGGCCACCACCCAGGCGATCTGCGAGTACCGGGCGGCGCAGGGCGTCACCGGTCCGCTCTTCCTCGGCGCGGACACCCACGCGCTCTCCGAGCCGGCCCGGGCGACCGCCCTGGAGGTGCTGGCCGCCAACGGCGTCACCGTGCTGCTGGACGAGGCCGACGGCTACACCCCGACCCCGGCGGTCTCCCACGCGATCCTCGCCCACAACCGCACCGCCGCCCCGGCCGAGCGGGCCGACGGCATCGTGGTGACGCCCTCGCACAACCCGCCCGCCGACGGCGGGTTCAAGTACAACCCGCCGCACGGCGGCCCGGCCGGCTCGGACGCCACCGGCTGGATCCAGGACCGCGCCAACGAGCTGATCGCCGCCGGGCTCACCGGCGTCCGGCGGATCCCGTACGCGCGGGCGCTCACCGCGCCGACCACGCACCGCTACGACTTCCTCGGCCGGTACGTCGACGACCTGCCCTCGGTGCTGGACCTGGACGCCGTCCGCGCGGCCGGCCTGCGGATCGGCGCCGACCCGCTGGGCGGCGCCTCGGTGGCGTACTGGGGGCGGATCGCCGAGACCCACCGGCTCGACCTGACCGTGGTCAACCCGCTCACCGACCCGACCTGGCGGTTCATGACCCTGGACTGGGACGGCAAGGTCCGGATGGACTGCTCCTCGCCGTACGCGATGGCCTCGCTGATCGGCCGCCGGAACGAGTACGCGATCTCCACCGGCAACGACGCGGACGCCGACCGGCACGGCATCGTCACTCCCGACGGCGGGCTGATGAACCCCAACCACTACCTGGCCGTCGCCATCGACTACCTGTACCGGCACCGCACCGACTGGCCCGCCGAGGCGGCGGTCGGCAAGACGCTGGTCTCCTCCTCGATGATCGACCGGGTGGCCGCCGACCTGAAGCGCGAGCTGGTCGAGGTGCCGGTCGGCTTCAAGTGGTTCGTGGACGGGCTGCTCTCCGGCGCGGTCGCGTTCGGCGGCGAGGAGTCGGCCGGCGCCTCGTTCCTGCGCCGGGACGGCTCGGTGTGGACCACCGACAAGGACGGCATCCTGCTGGCCCTGCTGGCGTCGGAGATCACCGCCGTCACCGGGCGGACCCCGTCCGCGTACTACACCGAGCTGACCGGCCGATTCGGCGCCCCCGCGTACGCCCGGGTCGACGCCCCCGCCGACCGGGCACAGAAGGCGCTGCTGGCGAAGCTGTCCGCGGACCGGGTCCGGGCCGACCGGCTGGCCGGCGAGCCGATCACCGCGATCCTCACCGAGGCGCCCGGCAACGGCGCCGCGATCGGCGGGCTGAAGGTGTGCACCGAGAACGCCTGGTTCGCGGCGCGCCCGTCCGGCACCGAGGACGTGTACAAGATCTACGCCGAGTCCTTCCAGGGCGCCGAGCACCTGGCCCAGGTCCAGGACGAGGCCCGCGAGCTGGTCGCCGGCGTGCTGAGGCCTGTCTGACAATTCGCGTCGGCCGCCCGGCGGGAATTGTCAGACAGGCCTTGAGTCAGGACGGTGCGGCAGCGGCCCAGTAGCCGGGAGGGGCCGAGCGGGTCCGCAGATCCTTGCGGACCCGCAAGGCCAGCCGGGCGGTGTCGGCCCGGTTCGACATCGCGCCGATCCCGGCGCCGACCAGCAGCGGCGCGAGCGAGGGCAGCTTGCGCAGGGTGCTGCGGGTGACCCGGCGGCGGACCTTCTGCCGCACCTCGGAGCCGACCGCCAACCCGGCCACCGCGGCCAGCCCCGCCGGGTGCGCAAGCGCGCCCGCGTCGATCCCGCGCCGGTCGGCCCAGGCGGTCGTGTACGCCACCCCGCGCTGCGTCGCGGAGCCGGTGGCCGGGATCCCGTACACCTGGTGCAGCTCGGCGATCAGCTTGATCTCCACCGCCGCCACCACCAGGGTCTCCGCCGCGAGCTCCACCAGCATCGCGGGCGGCACCGGCAGCATGGCGGTGGCGCCGATCCCGGCGCCGACCGCCGCCGAGGTCCGCACGGCGCCGGCGGTCAGCAGGTCCGCGAGCGCCTCCGGGTCGGTGGCGTGCGGATGCTGGGCGCGGAGCGTGGCGAGGTCGCGGACCGGGATGCGCGGCGCGGTCAGGAGCACCCGCTCGGTCAGCGCCCGGCCGCCGATCCCGGCGCCCCGGGCGGTGATCAGGCCGCCGCGGCGCAGCGTCCGCGCCACCGAGCGGACCAGTGCGGCGGCCCGGCGGGCGCCGCTGCGGCGGGCCGACTCGCCGGGCTGCTCCATCTCCTCGGTGAGGGCGGCGAGTTCCTCCGCCGCCCGGGCGGCGGGCAGCGCGTCGGTGGGCGGCAGCGCGTCGGTGGGCGGGCCGTCGGTGGGCGGGCCGTCGGTGGGCGGGCCGTCGGTGGGTGGGGGCTCGGCCGGTTGCGGTTCACGGTGGTCGTTCGGGTCGGGCTCGTTCGACTTCCGGAAGACTCCCATGCCCCGAGTCTGGCAGGGATCCGGCCCGCGCGCCGGGGAGATCCGGCGGCGCGGCGCACGGGAGCGGGTGGCGCGGCGCAGGTGGCCCGGTGGCCATCCGGGTGCCGAAGGGCGGGGGCCGGGTGGAGCGGCGCGGGCCGGGGAAGAAGAGGTGGGTGCGCCTCCTCCCCGCAGCGGTGCGCGCGGTGGTCGGCCGCGCGCTCAAGGACCCCGTCGTCGTGCAGACCGTCCGGGCGACGGTGGCCGCCACGATCTCGTACGCGGTCGCCGTCCAGCTGAGCAGCGAGCCCGCCCCGCTGACGGCGCCGCTCACCGCCCTGCTGGTCGTCCAGGTCACCCTCTACTCGACGTTGACCACCGGCATCCGGCGGGTCAACTCGGTGGTGGTGGGCGTGCTGATCGCGATCGGGTTCAGCTCGGTGATGGGCCTGTCCTGGTGGAGCCTCGGGCTGATCATCCTGGCCTCGCTGACGGTCGGCCAGTTCGTCCGGGTCGGCGAGTTCGTCCAGGAGGTGGCGATCAGCGCGATGCTGATCCTCGGCGTCACCCAGGTCGCCTCGCAGGCCTGGGACCGGGTGCTGGAGACGCTGATCGGCGCGGTGGTCGGCCTGCTGTTCAATCTGGTGTTCGCCCCGCCGGTGTGGGTGGACACCGCCGGTGAGCACATCGAGGAACTCGCCCGGCGCGCCCGCCACCTGCTGCTGTCCATCGCCGAGGAGCTGCCCGGGCCCGTCCCGGTGGAACGCGCCGCCGCCCGCCTGCACGAGGCCCGGCGGCTCGACCAGGCCATCGCCGAGGTGGACGCCGCCCTCCGGCAGGCCGAGGACAGTCTGCGGCTCAACCCGCGGATCTCCGAGGGGCTGCTCTCCAGACTGGTGCTGCGCACCGGCCTGGACACCCTGGAGATCTGCGTGGTCGTGGTCCGGGTGCTGGCCCGCTCGCTCACCGACCTGGCCAAGCGCCGCCGCCCCGGCGAACCGCTGTTCCCGCCGGAGGTGACGGTCGGGCTGGAGGACCTGCTCGAACACATCGGCAGCGCGCTGGTCAGCTTCGCCGTGCTGGTCACCACTCAGGTCAGCCGGAACGCCGAGGAGGCGGAGTCCCGGCTGACCTCCGAACTCGCCGCCGCCTGGCGCAGCCGGGAGAACGTCGCCCAGTTGCTGCTGCGGCGCGTCCAGGAACACCCCGAGGCCTGGCAGCTGCACGGCGCGCTGCTCGCCGAGATCGACCGGATCCTCGACGAGCTCGACCTCGACCACCGCTCCCGCCGCCTGATGGAGGAGCTGGACCGGGCGGCCGTCGCCGGCCACGAGCGCTTCAGCCGCTACGCCGGGCTGCGCCGCCTGGTCCGCGGCGAACGGCTGCGGAAAGCGTAGGCCCGTAGGCGGCTCTCCGGGTCAGCCGCGGTCAGCCGCCGAAGTTCAGGGCGTACAGCATCCGGGCGGAGTCGGCGGTGACGAAGTCCATCGGCACCGTGCCCAGGACCGGGCGGGCGGAGTGGTCGAGCCCGCCGACGTACGAGCGGAGCCTGGGCGCCATCGCGTCCGCCGCCTGGCGTGGCCACAGGCCCCAGCCGGAGCTGGAGGTGAAGGAGAGGAACAGCCGCTGCGGGTCGCCGGAGGCGCGGGCCGCGTCCAGGTGCGAGGAGGTCTCCGGCCACTTGCGGGAGGAGATCTCGAAGATGGTGCCGATGTCGTAGTCGTCCTCGATGTCGGTCATCGCCCCGCCCCAGCGCACGCCCGGCACCCCGCCGTTGTCGGCGATCACGACCACTCTGCCGCGCACCTCGCCGAGGTGCGGGATCCGGTTCTCGGTCCACATCAGGCCGGGCCAGTGGGACTGGTACTTGGTGGCGAAGATCGTGCCGAAGTCCGCGTCCGAGACGGAGGAGTACTCCTGCTTGACCCGCATCAGTACCGTCTCGCCGGGGTGCGCGGCCAGGAACGCCTGGCACTGGTTCAGCACGTCGCCGAAGAAGATCTGCTGGAACACCGGGCCGTGGTGGATGGCGAACACGCCGTCGATCGCGCGGCAGCGGACGTCCAGGAAGCGCACCCCGGCGGCCAGCTGGTCGGCCACCGAGAGGGTCTGGGTCTCGGTGATCGGACCGCCGTGCAGGGCGCCGGTGTCGTGCGTGCCCGGGATGGTCAGGCGGGCCAGGGACGCCTGACCGTCCAGCGCCGCCATCCAGTCCGCCGCACCCGGGACGGTCGCCGCGGACGCGCGGGCGCCGCCTAGGCCCACCCCCGCCGCGGCCAGGCCCACCGCGAGCGCGGACCGCGCGAAGACACGCCTGCTGACGATCGGAGCATCGGTCAGGGACACGGGCCCACACCTCCGTTGACGCATCGGTAACTTCCGATATGGCATGCGCATTATCGACACGCTCCGGTGCGCCCGTACAGACCTTCGACAGCCCGGGTTCCGGTACGACTTCCGGCCGACCCGGACACCGGCGGCGCGCCGCGCGCTACCGTGGAGACGACGCCGCACCAGGGGAGAGTGAGATGACCGAACGGCCCGCCGCCGGCGACCGCCGGATCCTCTCGGACGAGTCCGCCGCGGCGCTGCGCGCCTACGCCGCCGGACAGCGGGAACGGGCCGACCGGCTCGCCGCCGTCCTCGAGGACATCGCGCTCAACGGACTGCCGCGCCCCGAGGACTGCACCCCCTGGGAGGCCATCCGCGACCGGCGGCTGGCCGAACTCGCCGCCGGGAGCGACCGGGCGGCCGCCGAGCGGCACCACGCCGCCTGATGGCCCGGCAGCGCCGGCGGGCCCAGATCACCTTCACCGCCGTCGCGGAACGCCAGATCGACGAGATCGCCGACCCGGACGCGATCCACGCCCTGGACCGTGCGCTCGCCGCCCTCTCGGTCGACCCGGCGATGGGCACCCCGATCCGCGGGACCGTGCCCGAACTGCGCGAATACTGCGACGACGTGGACGCCGTCCGGCTGATCTACTACGTCACGGCGCTGCGCACCGTGGTGGTGGTCGCCTACCTGGAGGCGGGCTGACCGGCCGGGGCGGGCGGGCGTCGCCCGCCACCGCGTCCGGCCGGCGGCACGTCAACAGCTCGGCGACACGTGGCTCGGCCGTGCGTACGGGCTCAGCCGCGCGCGCCGATGATGCACAGCGTCGTCAGTCCGGCCAGTGCCACCAGCCATGCCCACCAGGTCACCCTCAGGTCCACGTCGACCCTCCCACTCCGAATTCGATTGCCCCTGATCCGAGCACCGGCGGGCGTCCGGCGTCAAGACCTCCGAGCCCATCGACCCGATCTTGTCCCCCCGACGGGTGAGGCGGACCGACCTGCGACGGGACCCGTTCCGGGACTCCGTGACGGGTCGGCGGATTGTGTCAGTGGTGACCGTTAGCGTGCCGAGCATGACTGTCGATCTCACCGCCGTCTGGGCCGGCCCCGCGCGGGTGCTTCCCGAGCGCCTGGTCGCCGCCGGTCTCTGGTTGCCGTACCCCGACTCCGGCCCGCACCCCGCGCTCGGCGGGGTGCCGGTCTGCTACGTGTCCGCACCGCTGTGGCAGGCGCTCCAGCCGATGGCGGCCGGGCTGGACCCGCGGGCGGCGCGGAGCGATCCGACGGCCGCGGCGTGCGACGTGCTGCGGCTGCTGGCGGCGTCGGCGGCGGCCGCCGACGGCGCGTTCCACCGGACCCCGCGGGTGGCGGAACTCGGGCGGCGCCCGGTGCACTTCCGCCGGGTACCCGGTCCGGACGGGCCGGTGGTGGCGCTGTTCCCGAACGATCCGGCGCTCCGGCCGGCCACCGGGGGCTGAGCTCCCCCCGGAGGGCAGGGTCACCCCTGGGCCGCGACGGCGCAGACCGGGCGGGTGCGGGCGGCGTAGGAGCGCGCGGCCACCAGCAGGGCGAGGCCGAGTCCGGTGAAGGCCAGGCCGCCGAAGGCAACCATCCAGGTGACCCCCGAGGCGGTGGTGAAGGGCGGGGTGGGGGTGATCCCCGGCAGCACGCCGACGGCGATCAGCGGGGCGATGGCGGTCAGCGCGGCGCCGTACACGGTCAGCGGTACGCCGGTCAGCAGGGCCGGCGCCAGGGGCAGCAGGCGCGGGACGCGCCGTCCGGCGAGGAGGGGCGTCCAGCACGGGAAGACCTGCCCCCAGGTGTGCAGCAGGCCGGCCAGCAGCGCCGCGCCGAGCAGTGCGGCGAGCACGCTCACGTCGATCCCCGCCGCCGCAGCCGTCCGCGCGAGTCCGGTGGCGCCCGCGCTCGCGCTGCGCCGCCAGTCGGCGGCCGAGACGCCGAGGGCGTCGCCGCCCAGCGTCCACACGGTCTTGACGCCGGCCCAGGGCAGGAGCCCGCCCAGCAGCAGGTACGCCAGGCGCCGGGTGGGCCGTGCGGCCGGGACGGCGGCCGGGTGGTTGAGCGGTCCGTCGCTGCCGCCGGTGTGCCGCCGTCCGCAGCGCGGGCAGTCACCGCGCAGCCGCCGCCGGTACACCACCGCGACCAGGAGCAGCAGGACGGCGCCGGCCGTGTCGAGCAGGACCTGGATCAGGCCGGTGGCGCTCTCCGGCCCCGCGAGGGCGAGCAGGGTCACCAGATGGATCGGCAGGCCCGTGGCGCCGATCGCCAACACCGGTACGGCCACGGCCAGGACCGCCCCCACCGCGTACCGCGCCGTCCGGGACAGGGCCCGGGTGGTCGCCGGGGCCGCGCCGCCGGCCAGGAGGGCGAGGGCCGCCAGCAGGAGCTGCAGCGGCGCCGGGTACGCCGAGTGCTCGGTCCACGGCACGCGCGTGCCCGTCGCCGCCCAGCCGACCTGGACCGCCGCGTACAGCCCGCCCCAGCCCGCCGCCGCCGCGGGCATCCACGCGGGCCACCTCCGATGCCATGTCACGTCCACCGCGACCTCCGTTCGTTCCGGTTCGGGACGGCTCCAAGCCTCGCCACCGCGGGCGCCGTTCACATCGGCCCCGGGGCTCGCCCCGACCTCCCCCGGGCAGGGGAGGGCCGTCCCGGGGGAGGAGGCCGGGGAGGGGCGCCGGGGGATGTCGATCAATGGCATGCCCTTTTCAAGGAGCGGTGGTTGGTGTCACGCTTCCCTGTGGCCCCGGAGCGGGGAGCTCTCCGGCGCGGCCACCCTCGCGGCGGGAGTCCACCGCTCGTCAACTCGCCCGTACGACCCCACCGGTGGCGAGTCGGCTGTCCCCCTCTGTGCCGGGGGCCGGAAACGATCGGGTACCCCCATCCCTCCTGAGAGGATCCGATGACAGACAGGTTCAGCCGCCTGGCCCGCCGCCTGGCGGCCATCGTCGGCACCACGCTGATAGCGGCGAGCACGGGCAGCGTCGTCGCCGCCCCGGCCCACGCCGCGGACTGCACCCCCGCCCAGGCGATCACCAACGGCGGTTTCGAGTCCGGCAGTTCGCCCTGGACCTCGTCGAGCGGAGTGATCACCAGCGGCGGCGGCCAGAGCGCCCACGGTGGCAGCTCCTTCGCCTGGCTGAACGGCTACGGCTCCAGCCACACCGACACGCTCTCGCAGACCGTCACCCTGCCGGCCGGCTGCACCAGTGCCAGCCTCAGCTTCTGGCTGCACATCGACACCGCCGAGACGACCACCACCACCGCGTACGACAAGCTGACCGCGAAGATCGGCTCCACCACGCTGGCGACGTACTCCAACCTGAACGCCGCCGCCGGCTACGTGCAGAAGACCTTCGACGTCTCCGCGTTCGCCGGGCAGAGCGTCACCGTCTCCTTCAGCGGTGTGGAGGACTCCGGCCTGCAGACCAGCTTCGTCCTGGACGACCTGGCCCTCGACGTGTCCGGCGGCGGCACCACCCCGCCGCCCACCACCGATCCCACCCGCACCCCGGCCGCCCCCGGCTACACCGTCAGCCTCAGCAGTGATGCCACCGGCGCCAACTGGAGCGGCCACGAGAGCATCGGCTTCACCAACGCCTCCGCCGCGCCGCTGAACGAGGTCTACCTGCGGCTGTGGGACAACTACCACGGCAGCTGCCCGACCACCCCGATCACCGTCACCAACCTGACCGGCGGCACCGCGGGCGCACTCAGCGTCAACTGCACCGCGATGAAGGTCACCCTGCCCGCCCCGCTCGCCCAGGGCCAGAGCGGCACCGTCGCCTTCGACCTGTCCATCGCCGTCCCCTCCGGCGCCGACCGCTTCGGCCGCGACGGCTCGTTCAACTTCATCGGCAACGCGCTGCCGGTGCTCGCCGTCCGCGACGCCGCCGGCTGGCACCTCGACCCGTACACCAACAACGGCGAGTCCTTCTACGCCCTGGCCTCCGACTACAGCGTCACCCTCGACCACCCGACCAGCCTCCAGGTGCCCGCCACCGGTACCTCGGTCGACACCCCCGGCAGCTCCGGACGCACCGTCACCAAGGCCACCGCGAGCAAGGTCCGCGAGTTCGCCTGGGCCGCCGGACCGTTCACCAAGATCTCCGGCACCTCCACCGCCGGCGTCAAGCTGAACGTCTACTCGGTCTCCGGCATCAGCTCCACCGACGCCCAGTCCATGCTCTCCACCGCCAAGTCCGCGATCGACTCCCACGCCACCCGCTTCGGCGCCTACCCCTACGGCGAGGTGGACACCGTCCTGGACAACAACTTCTGGTTCGGCGGCATGGAGTACCCCGGCTTCGTCCTCGACCTGGTTTCCACCACCGCCCTCACCCACGAGCTCGGCCACCAGTGGTGGTACGGCATCGTCGGCGACGACGAGTACACCAGCCCCTGGCTGGACGAGGCGTTCACCGACTACGCCACCGACCTCGCCCTCGGCAAGACCGGCACCAACTGCTGGAACAGCGTCTCCTGGGCCTCCTCCGCCGAGAAGATCACCAACTCGATGGCGTACTGGGACGCCAACTCCTCCCGCTACTCCACCGTCGTGTACGGCTACGGCAAGTGCGCCCTGCACGACCTGCGCCGGCTGATCGGCGACAGCGCCATGACCACGCTGCTGCACGACTACGCGCAGGCGCACTGGTACGGCGTCTCGACCACGGCCGAGTTCAAGGCCGCGGCGCAGAAGGCGACCACCACCGACCTGACCTCGTTCTGGACACAGCACCGCATCGAGGGCTGACCTGCACCGTCCCTCCGGGCCGCCCGGCCCGTCGGCGCCGACCGCAGGGTCGACACCGGAAGGCCGGGCGGCTCGACGTACGGGCCCGAAGCGGACCCGACGCTCGGTCTTGTGCGCGGGCTTGTGCGAGGGCTTGTGTGTGGGCCGGGCCGCGGCGGCGTGCCGCGGCCCGGCGCGGCACGGCGGGGCCGTAGGCTCCCGCCCGTGTCGTCCGCATCCAGCGCCCCGCAACCGCCGGTCGAGGCCGGGCTCAGCACCGGGGGAGTGGCCCGCCGCCTCGGCGTGTCACCCACCACGATCCGCTCCTGGGAGCGCCGCTACGGCATCGGCCCCGCCCACCGCGAGGCGGGCCACCACCGTCGCTGGACGCCGGACGACCTCGCGGCGCTGGAGGAGATGTGCCGCCTCACCGCGCGCGGCGTCCCGCCGGGCGAGGCGGCCCGGCAGGTCCTGGAGGCCGTGCGGCACGGCACCGACCCGGAGGGCGCTCCGGCCTCCGGCCCGCCCGGGGCCCCGGAGGCGTACCGGGCGCCCGGCGGCGGCAACACCCTGCCGGTCGGCACCGTACGCCCCGAGTGCCGGGGACTGGCCCGGGCCGCCGTCCGGCTGGACAGCGGCGAGGTCGCGCGGATCCTGCGCGACGTCGTCGACACGCTCGGACCGGTCACCGCCTGGACCGAGGTGATGGCGCCCGCCCTGCGCGCCGCCGGACGCAAGTGGGCCGCCGAGGGCGAACGGTACGTCGAGGTCGAGCACCTGCTCTCCTGGCACGTCTCGACTGCGCTGCGCCGCGTCGCAGACCGTCCCGCCGACCGCATCGGACCCGCGGGCCCGGACGGCACCCGCCCCGGGCCGCCCGTCCTGCTCGCCGGCATGCCCGGCGAACTCCACACCCTGCCGCTGGAGGCCGTCGCCGCCGGCCTCGCCGAACGCGGCCTGCCCTACCGGATGTTCGGCCAGGCCATGCCGTCCGAGGCCCTGCTCGAAGCCGTCCGGCGCACCGGCCCGTCCGCCGTCATGGTCTGGTCCCAGGCCCGGCCCACCGCGGACCCGGTCCTGGTCCGCCGGGTCGCCGCCACCGCCTGGGGCGGCCGCGGCGCCCGTACCCGACCCGCCGTCCTCGCCGCCGGACCCGGCTGGGCCGGCAGCCGGCGCCACCCCGGCCTGCTGCGCCCCCGCGACCTGGCCACCGCCCTCGACCAGCTCGAACTCCTCCTCGGCGGCTGACCGTTCGGCCGATGGCGCGGGTGGGTGATCCGGTGATGCCGGTGGGCCCTGCGAGGGAACCTGCGCCCGGGAACGTGTCCGCCGGTGGAGGGCGGAGTTGGGGAGGACGCGACCGAACCACGCCGTACCGCCCCGCGCCCTGCTCCACCCGCCTGCGCGCCGCCCCCGGGGACGTGCGGATTGCGCTCGGCCGGCCCGGCGCGGACGGCAGGCGTCATGAGCCGGACGGGTGCGCCGGCCGGAACGGCCGCAGGCGTACGGCACGGGCCACGCCCACGCGGTGCCTCCCGCGCCCCCACGGCGGCCCTCCCCACCCCCGATTCGCTCCGGCCTCGTAACCCGCCACTGCCGTCCGGAGTTCTCCGGGCATGACCGTCATCAACGATCCCCGTCAGCCCACGGACCGCGAAGGCACCCGACTGGGCATCCAGGCGCCGCTGCGCCTCCACACCGCGTCGTCCGGCCCCCACCGGCCGGCCCAGCCGCCCCAGCCGCCCCAGCCGGCCCAGCCCGGCCACCTGGCGGCCACCCAGCTGCTCGGCCTGCGGGAGGTGGTCCTCCCGGCCGCCGTCCTGGTCGCCGCCGACGCGCTGCTCGAACACGCCCTCGCCTCGGAGGACGCGGTCACCCGGACGGCCGCCGCGGCCACCCGCACCCGCCTGCGCGCCGCACTCGACGCGGTCTGACCGGCCGCCACCTCGAGTGCGCGTACTGGGTGCCCTCGATCCTCGGCCCTCGGCCGTTCGCGGTTCAGCGGGTGAGCTGCCAGGTCAGGGAGTCGGTGAGGGAGGGGAGGAGAGCCGGGTCGATGACGGCCGGGGTGGGGTCCGTGGCGGTGGCGGTGAGGCGGTGATGGAGCCGCTTCGAGCCGGTGAGGTGGAGTTCGCGCAGGTCGAGCTCGGTGCGGCCGCGCAGCCAGGGGAGTTCGCGCCCGTCGAGGTACCAGCGCAGCCGGGTGCCGGCGACCGGGAGGTCGAGGGTGAGGCAGTCGGAGCTGGTGAGGGCCGTCGTGGTGGGCGTGGGGCTGGTGAGGGTCGAGGCGTAGCGGTAGAAGCCCGCGATCATCGCCTCCCGCCCGGGGAGGTTGAACTCGCGTCCCAGCGATCGCATGATCGAGTTGTCGGTGGGCCGGTAGAGCCCGTCCGGGTAGTAGCCGCCGCCGAGGTAGGTGCCGACGGTGCCGCCGTCCGGTGAGGTGCGGCCGAGCCAGCGGTACCACTTGGTGCGGTCGCGCCGCATGGTGTCGGCCGTGAGGGTGCTGATGTTGGCCTCCGCCGGTTCGGGGCCGTCGTACGTGCCCTGGCCGTCGTAGGCGTACTCGTCGGCGAGGTGGCCGAGCGAGTGGCCGGTCTCGTGGACGGCTATCTGGCCCGAGCGGTCGTTGCCGCCGGACACGGTGGCGATGCCGGAGAAGCCGAGCGGGGAGACGACGTCGTTGTAGCCCGCGCCGCCGTACTTGGTGCTGTTGGCGACGACCAGGACGAGATCGGCCTGCGGGGCCTTGGCGGCGTAGCGCTCGACCGCGTCGGTGTCGACGCACAGCAGCCGCTCCACGTCGCTGCACCAGAAGTAGGAGCCGAGGGCGGTCTGCCGGACGGTCGCCCGGTCGGGGTCGCCGGAGACGCCGGAATCGGCGGAGACCGCCTGGACGGCCCAGACGTTGAAGAGCCCGCGGTAGGTGGTGTACGGCTCGACGGCGGTGATCTCCTGCCACTTGGTGGCGGCGTCGGCGAGGAACTTGCCCTGCTCGGCGGCGGTGTAGCCGTCGCCGATGACGACCAGGTCGAGCTTGGCGGCGGTGGGGCCGTTCTGGACCAGCGGGGTGACGGTGCCGTCGCCGTCGCCCTCGGCCCGGGTGCTGAGGTGCGGGGCGGCGGCGAAGGGCGACCGGGCGGGTGCCTGGGCGCGGGAGATGGTCCCGTCCTCGGCGAACGCCTCCACCGGCTGGGTGGTGCCGGCCGGCCGGGCGTCCGGGCCGGCGGTCGCGGCCGGGGTCGGGGCTTGGGTCGGGGTCTGGCCGGCGGGTGCGGCGAGGGCGGGGTGGGTGAGCCCGGCGGTGGCGAGGGCGAGGCTGCCGGCCAGGGCGAGGACGGTGAGGCTTCTTCTGCGCACGGGGGTGACTCCCTGAGTTAAATTGAGGGATAATCAGATTTGAGTGCCGAGTTAATCTAGGGCATCGCCGCGTCCCCGACAATGGGTCGGGACGGCACGGACGAACGGACCACGAAGGGGCGGCCATGACCGAGGAACACCCGACCGCCACCATCGGGCAGCGCATCCAACACCTCAGACACGAGCGCGGATTGACCCAACGCGCTCTCGCCGAACCCGCCTACACCGCCGCCTACGTCTCCACCCTCGAAGCCGGCCGCGCCAAGCCCTCCGACGCCGCCCTGCGACACATCGCCGAACGCCTCGGCGTCACCTACGACGAACTCACCACCGGACGACCCGCCCAGCTCGCCGCCGAACTCAAACTCGCCCTCGCCGACGCCCAAGGTGTCCTCGCCACCGGCGACATCGGCGACGCCGCCCGCCGCTTCACCGACGTCCTGAACCGGGCCGAACAGGCCGACCTCACCGACATCCGGCCCGCCGCCCACCTCGGACTCGGCGAATGCGCCCTCGAAGCCGGCCGACTCGCGGACGCCGCCCGGCACTTCGAGACCGCCGAGGCACAGCTCGCCGACCAGCCGCTGCCCCGCCGCGCCGCCGCCGTCCGCGGCCGGGCCGTCACCCACCTGCTCGCCGGTGAACTCCGCTACGCCTGCTACCTGCTGGAAAGCACCATCGACCAGCTCAACGCCACCGGCCTGCACGACCCCGACGCCCTGCTGCTCCTCTACTCGGCCGTCATCGGCCCCTACATGGACATGGGCGCCCACGCCCGCGCCGCGCAGGCCGCCGAACTCGCCCTCGCCCTCGCCCCCGGCGCCACCGACCCCGCCCTCGTCGCCCACCTCCACCGCAGCGTCGCCCGTACCCTGATCGCCGAAGGCCGCACCGCCGAAGCCGACGCCTCACTCGCCAAGGCCCAGGAGCTCTACCAGCACCTGCGACTCGCCTGCGACCTGGCCAAATGCCACTGGATGCGCGGCTACGTCCACGCCCAGGCCGGCGACCTCACCGGCGCCGAACGCGAACTGCGCACCGCACGCCAGATGCTGGCCACCCGCCAGGCCGAACTCTTCACCCACCAGGTCGACGTGGAACTCGCCGACGTCCTGCGAAGGCTCGGCCGCCACCGCGACGCCGAACACCTGCTCACCGCACTGCTCGACCGGACCGGACCCGACCTCGGCGCCGTCCACGCGGCCGGTGCGCACCGGCTGCTCGGGCTGCTGGCCGAGGAGCAGGAGGGCACCGGCACCGCCGAGGAACACTACGTCCGGGCCCTCTCGCTGCTCGAACGGGCCGGGGCCGCCGGCGACCTGGCCGACCTGTGCCGCCTGCTCGGCGACCTCTACCGCCGCACCGGCCGCACCGAACTCGCCCTCGACGTCTACCGCACCGGCCTCGGCCACCGCGCCGCCCCCGGCACCACCACCCTCGGCCCCGCCCCGGCCGCACCGCCGTACCCCGCCGGCCGGGCCGGCGGCTCGGTGCACCGGTAGCGGGCGACGGGCGGGTCTCGGCAGTCGAGGCCGAAGTCGAGGCCGAAGTCGGGCCGGGGTCGGCGACGGTCCGGTCAGGAGACCGCTGCGGTGCGGA
The DNA here is from genome assembly GCF_024172095.1 of Kitasatospora cinereorecta. Taxonomy (GTDB): domain Bacteria; phylum Actinomycetota; class Actinomycetes; order Streptomycetales; family Streptomycetaceae; genus Kitasatospora; species Kitasatospora cinereorecta. The sequence goes on from NZ_JAMZDX010000007.1 coordinate 500,050, forward strand.
CCGGACGCAGGACCCGGCGGAGCATCGCCGGGGAGAGCAGCTCCTGCGGCGGCGCCTGCAGGTGGGCGACGCGCAGGAAGGTCAGCGCCACCTGTGGATCGTCCACGGCGACCCGGTTGACCCGGGCCACGTACCGGTTGAGCAGCCGGACCCGGGCCGTGCGGCGACCCTCGACCGACGGGAAGCGCAGGTCGCCGCCGACGGACATGTCCCAGGCCACGTCCGTGATCCGGGCCGCCCGGCGGAAGAACCGCTTCGCCAGGTCCGGTCCGGCGCCCTCGGCCAGGCTGTCGCGCAGGGCGAGCGCCTCGCACGCGGCCACCGTCATCCCCTGGCCGTACGTCGGATTGAACTGGCAGATGGCGTCCCCGATCACCAGGTAGCCCTCCGGGAAGCGGTTCAGCCGCTCGTACCGGCGGCGGATCGAGGCCGGGATCCGCATCAGCGTCGGCGGGCCCAGCGGCTCCCAGCGCTCCAGCAGCCCGTGCAGGTCCGGCACCGGCAGGCGGCCCGCGAAACCGAGGTACGTCGCCGGATCGCTCGGCGGCGCCTCGCCGTCCATCGAGAACAGCGTCACCAGCCAGCGGTCCCCCTCCCCGCTCAGCGCGACCCCGCCGCGCGGCACCTCCGCCGTCGCGGCGATCAGGTACGCGTCCGCGTCGGCGTCCCCGGGCTGCCGCCGGTAGTCCCGCGAGGCGTACACCAGGCCCGAGTCGATCCGCTCCTCGGCCGGCGCGGCGAAGCCCATCGCCTTCAGCCACACCGGCCCGCGGTTGCCCCGGCCGGTCGCGTCCACCACCAGCTCGGCCGGCAGCGACTGCGGCTGGGACGCGCCGTGCCGCAGCACCTGCACCCCCGCCACCCGGGTGGTGCTCCCCGCCGCCAGCACCGGCTCCAGCACCTCACAGCGGTCCTCGATCGTCACGCCCGGCAGCGCCGCCACCTGCGAGCGCAGGTAGTGCTCCAACTCCGGGCGGCTCACCAGCAGACACGCCAGGTCCGAGGCCGTCGGGCTGAGCCGGCGGCCCTCGCTGAACCACTTCACGTCCGCATTTGCGTCCCGCACCAGCGCACCCCGGGCCACCAGGTCGTCCGCCAGCCCCGGGAACAACTCATGCAGCACCGCGAAGCCGCGGGCCAGCAGTCCGTGCGCATGCCGGCTCTGCGGCACCCCGCGCCGCGGCCCGGCCTCGGCCGGCAACGCGTCCCGGTCCAGGACCGTCACCCGCGCGAAGCTCTCCGTCAGCACCCGCGCCGCGAGCAGCCCCGCGATGCCCGCACCCACCACCACCGCATGCCGTGCGCCGCCGCCGTCTTCACCGCTCATGGACACACTCCCTCCCATTGTCCCGACTCCACCTTGGCTTACCCGAATTGACGCTCGATTGACCCGCAGGTCGGGACAGTGGGGTGCGGCGGGTCAGCGGTGGGCGATCAGGGCGTAGCGTTCGTCGGGGACGGGGCCGCCCCAGAGGGTGGGGTCGGTGGTGAGGGGTTCGATGCGGACGTGGGGGAGGAGGGGGCGGACAGCCGCTGCCAGGGTGGTGGCGGTGACGCCGCCGTTCCAGGGGAGGCGGTCGGCGCCCGGGACGTACGGGGTGGCCGCGGCGGCGGACTCGCGCCAGCGGCCCTCGACCAGGACGAGCCGGCCGCCGGGGCGGAGCCGGTCGACCCAGGCGCGGAGCGCGGCGGTGGGGTCGGGCAGCGTCCAGACCAGGTGACGGGCGAGGACCACGTCGAAGGACCGGTCGCCGGTGGGCGGTTCGCCGCCGTCGCCGACCAGGAAGTCGGCGGGCAGGCCGGCGGACGCCAGCTTGCGGCGGGCGTGCTCGACCATCTGCGGGGCGAGGTCGACACCGGTCACGCGGTGCCCGGACTCGGCGAGCAGGAGTGAGAGCGAGCCGGTGCCGCAGCCCACGTCGAGCACGTCGGCCGGGGCGGGCGGCAGCCACGCGTCGAGCAGTCGTGACCAGGCGGCGCGGGTGGGTGCGGCCCGGAGGCCGTGGTCGGGTTCCTGGTCGAAGGTGGTGGCGGCGGCGTCCCAGTAGGCGGCGATGGCGTTCGATTGGTCGCTCATGGGGGTCATGGGGGTCATGGTGTCACCGGCCACTGACAGTCCGTGGGGGTGATGGATCACGGGTGCGCGTGGGGTGGTGGTCGGGGGACGAGCCGCGGCACCACCCCACGTCCGGACGTCAGAGCTCGCCGGTCAGCGCCCGGGCCGCGGCCAACTCCTCGCGGGCGGCCTGCTCCACGGCCTCCAGGAACTCGAACGAGCTCGGGCCGATCGGCACCCGGAGCGGAAGCGCCCCAGCGGTGGAGACCAGCCGCAGCACCCCGGCCGCGAAGTCCGCCGGCCGGCCCATCCCCGGCGTTTCCTCCATCGCCCGCAGCGCCCCCAGCATGTCGTCGGCCGGGCCCGCGTACGCGGACAGCCGCACCGCCGACGGCGCGACCGTCGTCCCGTACCGGGTGGCGTACCCGCCCGGCTCCAGCACCGTCACCCGGATCCCGTGCGGGGCGACCTCCGCCGCCAGCGCCTGACTCATCCCCTCCAGCGCGAACTTGCCGGTGCCGTACGCCGCCAGACCTGGGAAGGACATCCGGCCGGCCAGCGAGGAGACGTTCACGATGTGCCCCGAGCCCTGGGCGCGCATCAGTGGCAGCACCAGCCGCACCAGCCGCCACGGGCCGACCACCAGCGTCTCCAACTGGTCGCGCAGTTCGTTGTCGGAGACCTCCTCGACCGCGCCGAAGATCCCGTTGCCCGCGTTGTTCACCAGCACGTCGATCCCGCCGAGCCGGTCCGCCGTGGTGGCCACCGCCTCCGCGCACTGCTCGGCGTCGCGGACGTCCAGCGCGAGCGGGGTGATCCGGTCCGGCCAGCGCCGCACCAGCTCCTCCAGCGCGGCCGGCTTTCGGGCCGTCGCCGCCACGAAGTCCCCCGCCTCGGCCGCGGCCGACGCCAGGGCCAGGCCGAGCCCCGACGAGCAGCCGGTCACCAGCCATCGACGTGCCATGGTTCCCCCCTCGATTCGATGTGCGCGCCCACGCTCCCATTCCCGCCGGTCGCCCCGCGACACCCGTCCAGGGGCGTACGGGAGCGCGCCGGCGCACCCGGTGCGCGCCGTGCGCTGCCATGCTGGTGGGGGAGCGGGGGGCGACTACCCGAGGGTCAGGAGACCGGCCAGGTGGTCGGCGAACTGCGTGATCAGGTCCAGCTGCGGCCCGCCGCGGGCGAGCCGGAACCCGTGTCGGCGGCCCCAGAACGAGGCCTGGACCGCGTGGAACTGGGCCCAGCGGCGGGTGCGTTCACGATCCAGACCGGCAGCCTCGGCGTACACGTCGAGGGTGCGGCGGACGGCGGCGGCCAGGTCGTCGGCGGCGAGCAGGGCGAACGCCCGCGACTTCAGCAGGGTGCCCGCGTCGTAGGCCGGATCGCCCGCCAGGCCCTTGGGATCGACCGCCAGCCACGGCTCCCGGTCCGCGCTCAGCACATTGCGAGCATGGAGGTCGCCGTGCACGACGGTGTCCGGCTGCGCGCGGCCCAGCTCGGCGACGGTGGCCAGGGCGGCATCCACCACGTACGGTGTCAGACTGTGCGTCAGTTCGGACGCGTCCGTGCGCAGTTGGTGTTCCCAGACGTCGGCCTGCCCGCTCAACCGCGGAAGCCCGGGTGGCGCGGGCACCGCCAGACGGCGACTGAGCCGACCCGCGACCGTCAACAGCTCGTCGCCGTCCACCACCTCCGCCAGCGTGGTCGGGAGGGCCCGCTCCAGCAGCATCGCGTACCGCTCGTCGTCCCGCTCGTACAGCAGGACGGCGCCGCGCCCGCCCCACGCCGCGAATGCATCCGGCTCGTGGACGTTGCCCGGATGCGGGAACGACACCTTCAGCACGGCCTCCTCCCCGGTACGGCGACGCACCGGGACGATCAGCCCCACCCCGCCGTGGGTCACCGCGCCGTCCGGCACGCAGTCCCAGCGTCCCAGCAACTCCTCGACGATCCCCGGCAACTCGGCCAACCACGCCGCGCCGCCGTCCCCCTCGCGCTCGACGGTGGTCCGCACGAACGCCTCCGGTATCCCGACCATCCGGGCACCCTACCCCTGCGCGGCGGCCTAGGCCGGGCTCACGGGGCCGGCCGTGTGGCCGAGTCGGCGTCGATGCCCCGACTCCGCAGCCGCGCCCGGACCCGGTCCCATCGCTCGGCCGGAAGCGTCCACCCGATCACCGATCCGGTGTCGCTCGCGGCGAAGGACACGTCCGATCCGGCCGGGCCCCAGATCTCCGCAGCTATGGTGAGCGCGGCACGAGGGTGACGAACCATGCGCGCTGCCGCTTCTCCGCCAGGTCCAGGCCGACGGCGGTCTCGCCCTCCCTGGCCCCCGTCGCCTCGGCGATCGCGGTGAGGGCGGCCCGGGCCTCCGGCGGCCAGGGGACGTCGGAGATCAGATCCACGCCGACCGAATCCGCCCCGGGGGCCACCTCCCGGACCACCTCCTCGACCACCGCCCGCCGCGTCTCAGGGGCGACCCCGTCGAGCAGGAGCAGGTCGAGCACGACCGGTCGTTCGGCGGGCATGGGGCGGTCTCCGGTCTGGGCGGTGGCTTCGGCGCGGGTGGTGGGGCGGCCGAGTGTCGCGGCGGTCACGGACGGCTCTGGCGGCAGGACCTCGCGCTGAACTCTATCGAGGCTCCGGGGGGTGGAGGGCGGCGGTGACGAGGGGGATGACGTCGTCGGGGGAGATGGTGCCGCCGTTGATCAGGCGGTCGAAGAGGAGGCCGTCGACGCAGGTGAGCAGGGTGATGGTGCGGCCTTCCGGGTCGGTGACGCCGTGTGCGGCGAGGAAGGCCTCGACGGCGCTGCGGGCGGCGTTCGCGCGGGGTACCAGGATTTCGCGGAGCTCGGGGTGGTGGACGCTCTCGAGGGCGCACGCATAGCGGGCGAGGGAGCGGCGGCGTCCTTCGCCGGTCAGTCGCTGGTGGGTGAAGGCGGCGAGTCCGGCGGCGAGTTGGTCGGTGTCGCGGATGGTGGGGGTGTGGGCGCCGGCGGTCCTGATCTCGGCCTGGTCCAGGTCGACCAGGCGGCGGACGAGGGCGGTGAGGAGGGCGTGGCGGGTGCGGTAGTAGGCGGAGGTGGTGCCGGTCGGCAGGTTCGCGGCGCGGTCGACCGCGCGGTGGGTGAGGCCTCGCATTCCGGTGTCGGCGAGCACGGAGATGGCCGCGTCGGCGAGGGCGGTGCGTCGGTCGGTGGGCATACCCCTTTCTACACCTGTAGAGGGAGGGGCTACGCTTCCTTCTACACCTGTAGAAGAGCGGGAGGGTCCGACATGGGCGGCACTGCGGTGGTGGTCGGTGGGGGCATCGGTGGGCTGGCCGCGGCGATCGGTCTGCGCCGGATCGGCTGGGAGGTGACGGTCGCCGAACGCGCCGCCGTCCTCGACGATGCGGGCGCGGCCATCTCGCTGCACGCCAACGGCCTGCGCGCGCTCGACGTGCTCGGCGTCGGCACGGCGGTGCGGGCGGCGGCGCGGCCCCAGTACACCGGGGGCACCCGGGTGCCGGGCGGCGGCTGGCTGGCCCGGATGGACGGCGCTGTGCTGAGGCGGGAGTTGGGCACGCCGATCGTCGGCATCCCCCGGGCCGAACTGCACCGCCTGCTGCGGGCCGCGCTGCCGCCCGAGTGCCTGCTGGTCGGGGCAGAGGTGAGCGCCGTCGACCGGTTGCAGCCGGGGCGGGTGCGAGTGGTGCTGGGCGGTGAACTCCGTTCGGCGGACCTGGTGGTGGCTGCGGACGGTGTCCGCAGCCGACTGCGCGCAGGGCTGTTCCCGGAGCACCCCGGGCCGGTCTACAGCGGATCGACGGTGCTGCGCGCGATCACCGAGCGGCCGATCGACTCCGATTCCGGCTCCGAGTCGGACTTCGAACTGACCTGGGGCCGGGGCGCCGAGTTCGGCCACATCCTGCTGGCCGACGGCCGGGCAGAGTGGCATGCCGTGCTCAACTCGCCGGCCGGGGTGCGGTATCCGGACCCGCTCGCCGAGCTGCGCCGCCGGTTCGGGACGTGGCACGAGCCGATCCCCGCCCTGCTGGCCGCCACCCGGCCCGAGGATGTGCTGCACCACGACATCCACGAACTGGTCACCCCACTGGCGGCGTTCACCGCCGACCGGGTCGTCCTGCTCGGCGACGCCGCCCACGCGATGACCCCGAACCTGGGCCAGGGTGCCTGCCAGGCACTGGAGGACGCCGCCGTGCTGGCCGCCGCCCTCGCCGCCGGACCCACCGTCGAGGCAGCATTGGCCCGTTACGACGCCGAGCGCCGCCCGCGCAGCCAGTCGGTGGCCAGGGCTGCCCGTCAGGCCGGCCGGATGGGCCAGCAGCTCGCCAACCCGGTGGCCGTGGCCCTGCGCAACGCTGGTCTGCGGCTGGCCCCGTCGGGTGTGACCGTCAGTGCGATCCTGCGCCACGCCGCCTGGGAGCCGGCGCCGCTGGACCGCGCGGCGGCCGAGCTGCCAGGGTCGGTCTGACAACTCCCGCAAAGGGCGGCTGCCGGAGCGCGTACGAGCGGGCGGCGTGCAGGCGCCGCGACAACGGGACTCACGTGACAACGGGACTCATGGGCGCAGCCGCCAGAGTTGGAGCGGGCTCTCGGCGGTACCGGTGGAGCCGATCATGGCCAGGGTGCGGCCGTCCGGGCTGAGGGCGGCGGTGCCCCGTTCGAAGCCGGGCAGGGAGGCCACTTCGGTGTCGTGGTCGAGCTCCCAGACGTGGGCCCGGTGGTCCGCGCCGCCCTCGATGAGCAGGGTCCCGCCGTCGGCGCTCATCGCCCGGGGCACCCCGAACAGGGGTCGGTGGGTGAGGTCCAGGCCGGTGGAGACCTGTAGGCGGTGCAGCACACCGCCCCCGTCGACCGCGACGACGTAGGACTCGTCCGAGCTGAACGCCAGAAAGCCGACGTAGTCGGTGAACCCGGTGATGGTGAGCAGCGCGCGGCGGGCCGGTACGTCCCAGAGCCGGACCGTGGCGTCGCGACTGCCGCTGGCCAGCATGCTGCCGTCCGGGCTGAAGGCCAGCGCGGTCACCATCATCCCGTGCCCGGTGAAGGTGGCCAGCTCGGCGCCGGTGACCGGATCGAACACGTGGACGGTGCCGTCGGCGGAGCCGATGGCCATACGTTCGACGGCTTCAGATCCCGGTGCACCACTCCCGCCGCATGGATCGCCGCGAGCGCCTCGGCCAACCCCGCGGCCAGCGAGTGCAGCCGGTCCGCGGCCAGCGGCGCGGCCTCCCGCAGCGAACCGCCCGCCACGTAGGCCGTGGCCAGCCAGGGCGGCGAACCGTCCGGATCGGCGTCCACGACCTGCGCGGTGTGGAACCCGCCCACCCGCCGGGCGGCCGCCACCTCGGCGCGGAACCGTTCCCGGAACTCGGGCTGCGCGGCCAGCTCGGCCCGGATCGTCTTCACCGCGACCGCCCGCCCGGCGGCCGTGCGGGCCAGGTAGACGACGCCCATGCCGCCTTCCCCGAGCCGCCCCAGCACCTCGTAGGGCCCTACTCGCCCCGGATCCCCCACCTCCGACTCGCGCATTGCCACCCTCTCTGAGTCCGCCCAAGGGGGGAGTCTAGGGAGATAGTTGACGACCTGTATGCCGGTATGAAGATCCTCTGGCCGGCGGTGTGGGTGATGATCGGTCAGGCGAGGTCCCAGTCCAGGCACTGGTACCGGACGGCGGGGGCCCAGCCGGTGTCGGTGAAGGCGCGGCCCGCCTCCAGCGCGTCGGCGACCGCGGCGAGGTATGCGGCGAGGGAGGGCCAGCGGTCGGGCTCGGGGGCCTCGGCCTCGGCGTGGCACCCGACCCGGCCGTACCCCGGGCCGGGGGTGCAGTCGGCGAACAATCCGTACAGGCCGTCCGGGTCGGAGCCCGCGAAGGCGAGGTGGCGTCGGCCGGGCTCGTCCTCGTCCCCGTGGGACGCGGGCCCGCCGACCCACTGCGCCAGCTTCGCGAGCGGGCCGATGCCGCCGTTCGGGAGGAGGTAGCCGCTGGGGTCGGTCTCCGGGTCCCAGGGCTCGGCCGGATCAGGTCGGCGGGTCTGCCACTCGAAGTCGTCGGCGGGCCCGGTGCCGTTGTGGAGCAGGTAGAACGCGCGCAGGTCGGGCGGCAGTCGGAGCCCGAACGCGCGCTCGGTGGCGAGGAGTTCCTGCTCGGTGGCCGGTGCCGGCAGCCGCCGGTGGCTGCGCGGGGCGTGCCGGGCGAGCCACTGCTCGATCCGTCCCCACGCGGCCACCGTCTGCTCGATCCGGAGCTGGTCGTCGGTCATGCCGGTCACCCTACGGCCGGGCGCCGACAGGCCGGGACGGGTCAGCCCGCGGGCACGGCCGCGGGGTCCGTGATGTGCAGGACCGCGTCGACCGCGGTGAGGGTGGCGGGTTCGAGCGGGAAGTAGCCCTGGCGAGGGATGGTGTCGGTGCGGGTCCGGCCGGGCGGGACGGCGGCGGCCAAGGTGAGGTGCCAGGGGGCGGACCGGTCCTGGAGCAGGAACTCGTGGGTGCCGGGCGCGGGTTCGCCGAGGCCGAGGGCCGGGCTGCTGCCGAGGCTTCCGGCGATGACGGTGCAGTGCTCGCCGAGCAGCGGTCCGAGGATGGCGCCGGCACAGGACCAGTCGGCGGTCAGCTCCGCGGAGCTCCAGTTGCTGGCGGACCGCTGGAGGTGGAGGTTGTGGGCGAAGACCAGGGTCGGGCCGCGGCGGGCCTCGATCTCCCGGATCTCCAGGAGGTTGCGGGCCATCAGGGTGTCCCGGACGGCGAGCAGGCCGGTGATCCGCGCGCTCGGTTCGAGCGGCTGGGACGCCTGGCGGTGGTAGCGCAGCAGGCCGAGGCCGGCGGTGAGGTGGGTCCTGGTCCGGTACCAGGCGTCGCGGGAGGTGGCGGCGATCCGTTCCGGCGCCCGCTGGTGGAGCAGGTTGAGCAGGTCATCGGCGATCACGCGCAGCCGGTCGGCCTCCGCGGTGTCGCCGATCGAGGCGGCCGCGTCGAGGATGGCCTCGGGCTGGTCCCAGCGCTCGTCCGCCCCGGCGAGGGCCGCGATGTCCAGGTCGAGGCCGAGGTAGTCGCGGGCGTGTTCGAGGTAGCGGCGCGGGCTCGGGGCGGTGGTGTTCTCGGTCGGGGCGTCGAAGCCGTGGAAGGCCAGGCGTTCGGCCGGCGGGCGGGTGCGGTTGTACGCGCGCATCCACGCGACCAGCCGCCGGTTGTGGTCGAGGTCGCCGAAGTCGTGGGTGAAGCCCTCGCGCAGCACGGTGTCGAGGGAGCCGGCGCCGCCGCGGACGTAGTCGTCCACGGCGAGTGCGGCGATCCGGTCGGTCTCCAGGGCGATCGACCGGAAGCCGAGCTCGGCCAGCCGGGGGAGGAGTGCGTTGCGGACGTAGCCGAAGGCCGGTTCCTGGTGGGTGGGTTCGCCGAGGGCGAGAAGTTCGCACGACGGGGTCACGAAGTCGCGAATGTCCTGAGTCATGAGCCTCAAGCGTATCCGTGATGACTCGGTTGAGACTTTGGAGCACTGCGGGCGCGTGGAAGCGCGGTAAAGTCTCAAACCCGTGAAACCCCTTCGACCGGCCGACCTCGCGCGCGAGCACGGCATCTCGACCCAGGCGGTCCGCAACTACGAGCGGGACGGGTTCCTTCCGCCCGCTGGCCGGACCGCCAGTGGCTACCGGATCTACACCGAGCGGCACGCGGCGGCGCTGCGCGCGTACCTGGCGCTGGTCCCGGCGTACGGGTACCCGGCCGCGGGACGGATCATGGCCGCGGTCAACCGCGGCGAGGCCGACGAGGCGCTGGCGGAGATCGACCGCGGGCACGCCCGGCTGCTGCGCGACCGCGACACCCTGGCATCGGTCCGGAGCGCCGTCGAGCACCTCACCGACGGCGATCCGGCGATCGATCCGGCGATCGATCCGGCGATCGATCCGGCGATCGAGTCGGCGATCGAGTCGGCGATCGAACGGGCCGGGGCCGCCGGGCGGTGGACGGTCGGGGAGGTGGCGCACCGGCTCGGGGTCACCCCGGCGACGCTGCGCGCCTGGGAGGCGGCGGGCATCCTCGGGCCCGAGCGCGACCCGGCGACCGGGTACCGGGTCTACCGGGCGGCCGACCTGCGCGACGCCGAACTCGCCCATCTGCTGCGGCGCGGCGGCTACCCGTTGGAGCAGATCGCGAGCGTGGTGCGGCAGATCCGTGCGGCCGGCGGCACCGAGCGGCTGTCGAGCGCGCTGGCGCAGTGGCGGCAGCGGCTGACGGCGCAGGGCCTGGCCATGCTGGACGCGGCGGCCCGGCTGGGTGAGCTGCTGAGCCTGCCGGGCGCTGCCGAGGGCTGAACGGCCGCCAGTCGTACGGTGACCGGAGCGACCGGGCCCGCCCGGAGGTCGGGGGCGGCGGGCCCGGACGGGCGGGTCAGGCCGGGACGGTGGTGCGGACCCGGCGGTAGAGGAAGACGCCGGAGGTGGTGGCGGACAGCAGCGACACGCCGACCAGGCCGAGCAGCGCGGCCGAGGTGTCCGTCCCGCCGGACGGCGTGGTGTACGCGGCCGGGCTGAGCGCCAGCGGCTCGGCGGCACCGGCACCGGCGGCGGCGCCGTGGTCGTGGTAGCTGACGGTGGACTTGGAGGCGTCGGCGGCCAGTTGCTGCTCGCTGGGGGTGCCCGGCGCGGAGAGCGGGGCGGCGGCCGCGGCGCCGCCGAAGTCCACGTCGGAGCAGCCGTAGAACGCCTCGGGGCTGTCGGTGCGCTGCCACAGCAGGTAGATCAGCTGGCGGCCGGTGCGCTGGGGCAGGGTGCCGGTGAAGGTGTAGTAGCCGTTGGTGGCGGTGCGGCCGGTGGCGTACTGGGCGACCGGGTGGGAGAGGTCGAGGTCGGACCACTTGAGCGGCTGGGTGGGGTTGTAGCCGCTGTTGGTGATGTAGAGGGTCATGACGCCCTGGTGGGGCGCGGTGACCCGGAAGTTGAAGGTGTTGCTGCCCGCGGTGACGCCGGTGGCCGGCCAGTCGGTGCGGGCCATGTCGAGCGCCTTGTACTTGTCGCGGTTGGCCGAGCAGAGCTTCCCGTCGGGGATGATCTGCCGGCTCTGGCCGTTGGCGTTGGCCTGGTTGACCTCGTTCCAGTCGTACAGCGGCTGGGTGCCGCTCATCGCGACCAGGTCCTTGCAGACCTGGGACTGGGGGTGCTCGGGGCCCTCGGCGTAGCAGGCCGCGATGCGGCTGGTCGGGCCGTACAGGGCGCCGTGGGCGCCGGCGGTGCCGGTGCTCGCGACCAGGGCGGCGGCGGTGACGGCGCCGGCGGCGAGCAGTCTGCGCTTCCAGGGCATGGGGGTTTCCTCCTGAGGAAGGTCGGGCCCGGGGTGTGGGGGTGGCCGAGGGCATGCCGCAGGGCGGGCACGCGTCCCGGACGGCCCGGCGCCGGCCCGGCGCGCCGTGGACCGCGGAGAGCGTACGATTGGCCTATACCAATTGACAAGAGGCCGCGTACCGGAGGAAGTTGACGGAGCGTCGGCCACCCGGGCCCGGAAAGCCGCGAGGCCCGCGGACGAGGTGTCCGCGGGCCCCGGGGGTCGGTGGAACGGTCAGCCGATCGCCCAGTGCTGGAGGGCGGAGCCGGTGTCCGCCTGCTGGGTGACCAGGGCGCCGTCGGTGGTGGACGCGGTGGTCAGCAGCAGGCCGCTCTTCTGCGAGGCGACGGTGTAACCGCCGGAGACGGCGCTGACGATCCAGTGCTGGTTGGTGCCGCCGGTGCAGGTCCACTGGATGATCTGGGCGCCGGCGGCGGTGGAGCCCCCGCTGACGTCCATGCACAGGCCGGACTCGCCGTTGACGATCTGGTAGCTGCCGTCGCTCTGCTGGGTGAAGACCCAGCTCTGGTTGGCGCCGCCGTTCGGGCTCCAGGTGACCAACTGGGTGCCGGCGCTGGTGGAGTGGCCCGGGTCGTCCAGCGCCTTACCGGAGGCGATCAGGGTGTGGCTGCCGTTCAGCGCCGGGTTGACCGCCCAGCTGAAGGTGGTGGAGCCGGTGGCCGTGCCGGAGGCGGCGGTGACGGTGACCGTCGAGGAACCGGCGGCGGTCGGGGTGCCGGTGATCAGACCGGTGGAGCCGATCGACAGGCCGGCCGGCAGACCGGTCGCCGACCAGGTCAGCGGCTTGCCCGCCGAGTCGCCCGCGCTGAGCTGCAGCGAGACGGCGGTGTTGACCTTGGTGGCCTGGTTGCCGGGGTTGGTGACGGTGACGGTCTCCGGCGCGGCGCCGGTCGAGGTCAGGGTCAGGGTCTGCTCGGCCGCGGTGCGGCCCCCGCCGACGGTGCTGCCGCTGGTGTCGGTCCAGGCCCGGCCCGGCGTGGTCTCGGCGAGCCGCCCGGCGGTGGAGGAGAGGCCGAGGACCAGCCCGCTGTAGCGGTTGACCAGCTTGAACGCGCCGGTGGTCGCGCCCGCGGAGGTGGTGACGGGCAGCACGAACCACTGCTGGCCGACGGTGGGTCCGCCCGCCGGTGTGGTGGTGGCGGTCGGAAGGGCGCCCCAGGCGCGGCCGGAGACGGCGCCGGAGTCGACCCCGAGCAGCTGCCCGGTCGAGGAGTTGGCGATCCGGTAGGAGCCGTCGCCGTTGGCGGCGAAGTTCCAGGACTCGAGGGCCGAGCCGGTGGCGGAGGCCGCCGAGGTGGTCGCGGAGCCGCCGGAGACCTGGGCCAGCACGCGGCCGTTCCCGGCGGCGATCCGGTACGACCTGGTCAGGTCGACCGGCGGCGCGGCCGGCGCGGAGGAGCCGATGGTGACGTTGACGTACTCGCCGGAGGCGTTGTTCGAGCAGCCGAAGGCGCAGTAGGTCCGGAAGGACTTGCCGACGATCTGGGAGCTGGTCCGGTTGGCGCCGTCCAGGAACCAGCGGTACCAGGAGGCGGTGTGGTAGCTGCCGGTGTCACCGATCGGGTACCACTTCTGGGTCGCCAGGTTGTCGGTGGCGTAGTACTGCTGCGGGGCGTTGCCGCTCTGGTCGACGGCCTGCGGCTCGCCGATCCACAGGCCCAGGTAGGCGTTCCAGGTGACGTCCATGACGAACAGCGGCGAGGTGGCCGGCATCGTCCCGGCCGCGATCTGCTGGGCGGAGGTGCCGGTGTTGGCCGGGCTGTACTCCTTGGCCGCCGGGGTGTAGCCGGTGGTGTTGGTGGAGTCGACCGGGACCATGTTGGACTCGCGGCCGCCGACGCCGGCCTCGGTCCAGGCGCCGTCGTACCACTTCTGCCAGGAGCCGGGCGCCATCTTGGACGCGATCGGGGCACGGGCGGCGTGCTCGTAGAACGCCGTCCAGCCGCCGGTCTTGTCGATCACCCGGGAGCCGTAGAAGACGTAGAAGTAGCCGGAGGCGGTGTCCACCAGCAGGCGCTGGTCGCCGTCGCCGTAGTAGTACGTCTGGTTGGGGAAGGCCGCGGTGTCGCCCCGGGTGGTGGAGTACGGCGAGGTGATGACGTGGTCCTTGACGGCCCAGGTCTTCCCCTGGTCGGTGGAGACCGCGTAGTCGATGGCGTCGAAGTGCAGGCCGTCGTTGAAGGGCTGCGGGGTGAACTCGTTGTGCACCAGCCCGTACCAGTTGCCGGTGTCCGGGTCGACCCAGACGCCGGACAGGTCGCAGTAGTTCTTCTGCGCGTAGCTGGTGCTGCCGGTGGCGAAGCTGGCGCTCTTGCCGGTCGGGCTGTTGTTGCAGCGCCAGGTGGTGTCGTTGTTCTTGTCGCTCGCGTTGGCCGGGTTGACGGAGTCGCTGACGGCGGCGGACCGGGCGGCGGTGTCGAAGTCGGTGCCGGTGAAGAAGTCCCAGTAGCGAGGGTCGTTCTTGCCGTAGAGCGCGGCGGACTGCTGGAACCAGAAGCTGCCGTCCTTGTCCAGGTACGGGACGGCCGGGGTGTCGGTCGGGTGGGCGTAGCCGACCGGCGCGGAGACGCCGACCGTGTAGGTCGCACCGGACGGTCCGGCGGCGTCGACCGCCGAGGCGGGCGAGGCGGGGGCGGCGACCAGCAGCAGGGCCGCCGCCGTGAGGGCGGTGGCGAGCTTGCGGGGTGGCGGCAGGGACACGGGTACTCCTTCTGCGGCGAACGCACCGGGGTGCGCGTGGGGGAGGCGTCGGCAGTGGCCGGTCGCGGCAGCGGGGGAGACCGAGGGGGTCGCGGTCGGCGGCGCGCGGGCGGCCCGCGGCTGACGCGCCGACGGGGCGGATGGCGGCCGGGCGTGCGGACCCGGAGCCGGCGGCCGGACGGGGCCGCCGTACAGGAGCCGCCCGCGCAGTCGGCGGGCGGAGCGTTGCGCGGTGCCGTCGGGTGCCCGAGCGAGCACCTTCGAAGCAGGTTCCGTGCAACTTCGAGCACACCGTGGCAGGGTGCGGGGGCGAAGTCAAGGGGGCGGAGCCCGGCGGATCCCGCATCCGCAGGGTCGGGCCCGGCAGGCCGGGGACACGCGACAAAAGTCCAAACCGCGGCGGCGAGTGTCCGTTGACCGGCCGTGATGCCGCTCAACAGACTGGCTGCGCGGGGCGGAAACGTCCCGCCGGTCGCGGATCCCGCCCGCCGGCCCGGGGTGCGAGCCCGGACCGACGGAGGCCCGCGACCGCCCACCACCCACCAGCCACCACCCATCGTCCATCGTCCGCGGGCGGGCGGACCGACCACGAGAGGCAGCCCCCGATGCCCCCACCCCACCTCCCCCCACGAGCCGCCCGACGACCGGGCCGCACGCAACCCGGGTGAGCCGGAGGGCGGACCGTCCTGCTCCGTCCGGGTGCGCCCGCCCCGTGTCGCGGAACGGCGCCCGCCCCCTGATGATGGCCTGACCCGGAAGGTGGGCCGCCGTGCGCGCTGCGGCCCGGACCGAACCCGGGGAAAGGCGGTCGCGCGGATGGCGAACGACACTGAGCGGTCGGGTACGCCGGGAGCGGCCCGCCGGGTGCTCGCCCCGCTGGCCCTGGCGCAGTTCATCTGCAGCTTCGCCGGTTCCAACATGAACGTGATGATCACCGACATCAGCACGGACCTCGACACCACGGTGCAGGGCGTCCAGGTGGCCATCACCGTCTTCCTGCTGGTGATGGCCGCCCTGATGATCCCGGGCGGCAAACTGACGGACCGCTACGGCCGCAAGCGCTGCTTCGTCGCCGGTCTCGCCGTGTACGGGGTCGGCGCCGTACTCAGCGCGGTCTCACCGGGCCTCGGGGTGCTGATCCTCGGCAACTCCATCCTGGAGGGCGTCGGGACGGCGCTGCTCATCCCGCCCGTCTACATCCTGGTGACCCTGCTGTTCACCGAGATGACCAGCCGGGCCCGGGCGTTCGGCGTGGTGATGGCGCTCGGCGGGGTCGGTGCCGCGGCCGGACCGCTGATCGGCGGCCTGATCACCTCGGCGATCAGCTGGCGGGCGGCCTTCGTGTTCCAGGCCCTGGTGATCCTGGTGATCATCGTGCTGGCCCGCCGCCTCGAGGACCCGCTCCCGGCCGACCCCACCCGGCACTTCGACACCGTCGGCGCCGTGCTCTCCTCCGCCGGCCTGGTCCTGGTGGTGATGGGCATTCTGGCGGCCGACAACAACCTGTGGCTGATGCTCGGCCTGATGGTGGCCGGGGCGGCCCTGCTGGCCTGGTTCTTCGGCTGGGTGCGCAAGGAGGAGCGGGAGGGCCGCGAACCCCTGCTGTCCACCAGCCTGTTCCGGGTCCGCACCTCCAACCTCGGCCTGGTCACCCAGAACGTGCAGTGGCTGCTGCTGATGGGCACCTCCTTCACGGTGGCCACCTATCTGCAGGTGGTCCGCGGCTACGACGCGATCGACACCGGCGTCATCTTCACCGCCGCCACCGTCGGGCTGCTGGCCTCCTCGCTGGCCGCCGAGCGGCTGGCGAAGCGCCGCTCGCAGCGCACCCTGGTGATGGCCGGCTTCGTGCTCTCCGTCGCCGGCGTCTGGGTGCTGATCGGGCTGGCCGGCGGCAACGACAGCGCCTGGGCGTTCGCCCCCGGCCTGCTGCTGATCGGTCTCGGACTCGGGGTGATGCTCACCCCCTCGGTCAACATCGTCCAGTCCAGCTTCCCGGAGGACCGGCAGGGCGAGATCTCCGGCCTCTCCCGCAGCGTCTCCAACCTCGGTTCGTCCTTCGGCACCGCCATCGCCGGCACCATCCTGGTCGCCGGGCTGACCGCCAACGCGTACGCGGCCGCGATGATCGCGCTGGCCATGCTCGCGCTGCTCGGCCTCGGCGCCGCGCTGATGCTGCCGCGCACCCCGGCGCCCGAGCCGGAACCGGTGCCGTGACGCACTGCGGGGACGCCGGACAGCCGGCGTCCCCGCAGCGGGTGGTGGCGGGGTCAGCCCGCCGTACGCGCGCGGCGGCGGCGCACCAGCGCGAACGCCGCGCCGACCGCGGCCAGGCCGACCGCACCGACGACGGCCGCGGGCCCGACCCGCTCCGCCGGAGCCGCGGCGGCCACCGCGGCGGCGGCCGGCCCGGCGGCGTCCTGGGCGGCGGCGTCCTGGGCGGGCCCGCCGTCCGCACCCGGGTCGGCGAGGCCGAACCCGCCGGCCAGACCCTTGCGGTCGTACGACGAGCCGGGCTGCTTGTCGCCGTACCGGGCCGCCACCAGCTTCTGGTACTCGGCCAGCGTGACGCTGCTGCGCCCGCCGAGCCCGGTGGTGGCCTCCTTGGTGAGCGCCTCCACCGTGCCGCTCTGGGTGAGCCGGTACCAGGCGTGGATCTGCGGCTCGCCGAAGGTGCGGGCGGCCGCCGTGCCGCCCTCGGCGAGCCCGACCTCGGTGTCGCCGTCGCGGATGCCCGCGAGCTGCCAGGACTGCCCGTCCGCCTGGGGCGCGAGCAGCACGGCCGCCTGGTGGCCGTCCCCGGCCGCGACCCGGGAGGTGAGGTACGACAGCCGGAGCGCGTTCTCGGGCGTCGCCTTGGCCTTGCCGGTCACGAAGTCCGGGTTGAGCTCGTACAGCGGCACCGGGTCCTTCAGTTCGAAGGCCGGGGGCGCGGCGGCCGCGTTCGGGGCGCTGCGCGGCGCACCGGACACCCCGCCGTCGGCCGCCGCCGCGGGCGCGGCGGACTGCTGGCGGGCGGCGACCAGGAAGCGCGAGACGGTGTCGTGCACCTGGCCGGAGCGCAGCACCTGCTGGGCGTTGCCGTAACCGGCCACCGGCTGGCCGTCCGCCGCCGCCGCACCGGCCGCGGCGAGGACGGTCAGCGCCGCCGCGGCGAGCACCGCGGCCGCCCGGGCAGCGGCGCGCTGGGGGTTCTTCGGGTTCTGCACGGTCGGTGGCCTCCTCAGCCGTGGATCCCGATGCGGGAGTGGGTCCACTGGAACGAGTTGTTGCTGGTGTAGGTCGAGTAGTTCCACCAGGTGTACGTCTGGGTGCTGGGCCACGGGTCGCCCACGGCGATCATGTTGCTGCTGCTGTCGTAGCCGTAGATGACGTTCATGTGGCCGCCGCCGCTGCGCCAGCCGATCCGGACCGCGAACGGGCGGCCGGCCGCTATCTCGGTGGTGGTCTCGGCGAACGAGGCGTTGCGGTTGAGGCTGGTGCCGCTGGTGCGGAAGCCCATCCTGGCCAGGCCGTTGGCCATGTCGTCCAGGGTGGCGGGCTTGTCGTTGCAGTCGACCCAGGTGCCCTGCGCGGCGAGCCGGCAGAAGTCGTACTGGGTGTAGCCGGTGCGGCCCCAGTAGGTGGCGATGGTCAGGCCCGAGGCGTCCCAGCACCACTGGTCCTGGACCTGCTTCTGCATGCTGATGTTGAGCGTGGTCCAGCCGGTCGGACGGACCGCGCCGCACACCGGCAGTGCGTTGGTGTTCTCCTGGATGAAGGCGTCGGCGATGTAGTACGCCCCGGACCAGATCCAGCGGTTGTCGCCCTCGACCTGGTCGCCGGTGGTCCGGCAGGCGGTCGGGATCCGGTCGCCGACCTGCGAGGTGCCGGACACCCGGGAGGACAGCGAGGGCAGGGACCGCTGGTTGATCGTGCTGTACCCGCCCTGGCCGGCGACGACCGTACCGGTCACCGTTCCGGCCATGGCGAGCGCCCCGATGCCGAAGAGCAGTGCGCCGGAGAGCGCCGCGGCGATCGCGGCCATCAGCGCCTTCCTCCGGCGGGACATGCGGAGTCTGTGCATGGTGCTCCAAGTTCTGCGGTGGTGTGGGGGGACGGGAGGCTCAGCTCCCGGCCGAGCGGCGCAGGACCACGACGCCGGCGGCCACGGCCGACACGCCGAGCGCGGTCACCGCGAGGACGCCGACCAGCAGCGGCCAGCCGTGCGAGCGCGGCCGTGCGGCGACGGGCACCGGGGTGGGCGCCGAACTCGCCGTCGTTGCCGTCGGCGCGGCGGTCGCCGCAGTGGTGGCGGTGACGGTCGACGTGGGGACGGTCGTGGGCACGGCCGGCCCTGCGGTGGCCGCCGGAGGGTCGGTCACCGGGACGTCGAGCACGCCCTCGTACCGGCCGAGGCCGGGGAAGGCGGTCTCGGCGGTGACCTGCCAGTGACCGGGCGTCAGCGCCCGGGCGGTGGTGACCGTCCCGGGTCGGCCCGGAACGGCCACCAGCGGCAGCGGGCCGAGAGCGGTGCCGTCGGCGGCGGTGGCGCTGAGGGTGCCGCCGATCGGGTCGGTCACCGGGTCGCGGTCGTTCTCCCAGACCGCGGTGAGGACCGGGTGACCCGCCTCGGTGCCGGTCACGGTGAGCGCGATGGTGTCGCCGTGGGCGCCGGCCGGTGCGGCCGCCCCCAGGGTGATCACCGCGGTGAGCAGGCCGGTCACCAGCCCGCCGGCCAGCCGGCGGAGGTGCGTCGAACGGTGGTGCATGGATGGCTCCGGTTTCGCGTGGGCGGTGGTGACCGCCCGGACGGTGGGCGCGGGGCCCGCTGGTGCCGGTCCGCCGCCGGCAGCAGCGGGCCCCGCGCCGTCCCGGGGTCGAGTCGGCCTCAGGAGGCCTTCTGGACGCTCCAGGTGTGGTAGCCGGCCGCCGCCGGATCCTCCAGGTCCAGCAGCCACGCGCCGTAGTACGGGCGGTTGCTGACCCCGAGGACCAGCGAGGAGCCCCGCGCGGTGACGCTCAGCCCGCCGCCCGCCGAGGCCAGCCGCCACTGCTGCGCGGCGTTCGAGGTGTCACAGGCCTGCTGCGCCACCCACTGGCCGGCCACCGGCGCGCCGCCGAGCTGGAGGCACTTGCCGGAGACCGCCGAACGGATCCGGGAGTAGCCGCCGCCCGCGTCGTCGAAGTACCAGCGCTGGCTGAGGTAGCCGGTGGGCGGGGAGCCGACCAGCACCGTGTTGTCGGCCGACTTGCCGCCCCAGATCTCGGCGGCCACCCCGGCGGCGCCGTTGGCCAGCGTGTACGCGGTCTGCGGGGTCGGCGTGGTGCTCCCGGAGCCCGGGGTGTGGAAGCGCGCGGTGCGGCCCGGCGCCGAGTCGCGGCCCGAGCGGTCGCGCACCGCCACGGCCACCGTGTAGTCGGTGTCGGGGCGCAGGTTGTAGATCCGCACCGAGGTCTGCCCCACCCAGGTGAGGAACGTGCCGTTCAGCTGCACCTGGTACCACTGCGCCGAGGCGACCGACGGCCAGCTGACCACCACCGAGTCGGCGGCGAGCTGCCCGACCGTCACGTCCGGCCCGGTGGACGGACCGCCGGTCGGCGTCGGGGTGGGCGTGGTCGGCCGGGTCGGGCTCGGCGTCGGGGTCGGCGTGGGCGTCGGCTGCGGGTCGGGCCCGGTGCCGTTGCCGGTCATCAGGAAGCGGTTGTTCGCCACGTTCCAGTGGGTGGCGAGGTAACTACCGGCCTTCGGACTGGTGTTGTAGTAGTCGTCGTGGTTGCAGTCGAGCCGCTCGTCGTGCCCGCGGTCCGGACAGATCGTCCGCATCGCCGGGTAGTACGGGGCGTCCGAGTAGCACATGATGTCCCACTCGTCCGTGCAGTGCGCCGCCTTGCTGCTGTTGGGCGCGCTGTTGTTCACCGCCCCGAGGTTGTGGCCCAGTTCGTGCGCCGCGGTCGCGCCGCTCCAGCAGCCCGAGTCGGTCCGGCCGTACGAGGGGCCGAAGTTGCTCAGGTTGTCCTGGCCCGGACGCTCGTCGCCGGCGAAGGTGCCGATGCCGCAGTACACGTTGGCATCCGCGAACATCATGTACTTGCGGTCGCGCCGGTCCAGGCCCTTGGCGGCCAGCGCCGAGTTCATCGCGCCGAACTCGGCCAGCGCCGAGTCCGGCACCTCCAGGTTGAGCACCACGGGCGTGCAGTCCGCGCCGGTGACGAACCGGATGTGCCGCACGCCGCCGGTCTCCTGCGCCGAGGCGAAGTAGATGGCGTCGGCGGCCGCGGCCCAGGTCCGGAAGGAGGACGCGTACTGCGCGTACCGGTCCTTGCCGGGCCCGTGGACGTACACCACCTGGACCCGGTTGCCGGTGCTGCCGTCACCGTCGCACGGGACGGTCTGGTCCGCCGGACCGGCGGCAGCGCGCTGCGTGGGCGCGGTCGAGGCGGCGGCGCTCGGCGGGGCAGCGGCGGCGGAGCCGGTCGGCGCCGCCTGGGCGTCCACGGCGGCGGGTCCGGACCCGGACGGCCCGGTGGCCGCCTGCCCAGCGGCCGGTGCCGCGGCGGTGCCGCTCACCGGTGCGGTCACCGCGGCGGGCGTCGCGCCGTCGGGCGCGTCGGTCTCCGGCTTCGCCACCGGGGCGGTGTCCTTGGCGATGTCGACGCCCTTCGGCGGGGCGTCCGGGCCGTGCGTGCAGGCGCCGGCGCCGGTGCGCAGCACGCCCGCGCAGCGGTCGCCCTTGGGCGCCGCCTGCAGGCCGGTGTAGACCAGCCCGCGCTTGCTGTCGTCGGCGGGTATCGCGGCCACCGGCTGCGGTGCCGCGTCATGGGCCGGCCCGGAGGCCGGCGCCGTGGGCGCGGCCACCTCCGCGGCCACCGGCCGCCCGTCCTCCAGGGCACCACCCAGGTAAGCGGTACCGGCGAAGACCCCCGTTGCGGCCAGCACGGCCGCGACCAGCACCACCCGGGTGCTGCGCCGCCGCTTGGCCACTCTTCTACGGCCAGGCAAAACACACCTCATTTCGAACAGAGGGTTGAGTGCCGGGAATCCTGCCAGAGCGGTGGGGGGCGATGGAGACCTGTGTTTCTACGCGCGAAGAAGTACGGCGTTCAACGAACCGTCATGTCAGACTGATGCAACGTCAAGAGGCCGGTTTGATAGCCGAGTTGCTCGAACGATCCGTCAATGGTCCACACCACTGCCGATATTGGTACGTGCACGAGTTCATCGAAACGTTATGGTTCGAGATCGGCTCTTAGACGGCCTGTGCAATAAGTGCAATTGCACAGCGTAGGTGCAATATTACTCTCCATCATTATCGAGAACCCTCGCTTGGGGGCAGTCGTAGGAGCCCTTATCGGTTGTCAACCCGGCGTCGCCGAACCGGACATCGAACCGGTGAACCTTGCGTGGCGGGCCGGCGGCACCCCCGCGCGTGCGCCGGGCGCGGGCCCCCGCACCACCAGCGGGAACGCCCCTCGGCGCCACGCCCCCGGCGCACGCTCAGGCCGTACGGGGCGATTCGCGCGCCGTTGCGGGCGGGCGCGGACGCTTCCTACCGTCCCCGGCATGACGATCCCCACCGAACCCATCGGCAGCATCCCCCGGTCGCCCGCCCTGCTCGCCGCCCTGGCCGACCACGCCGCAGGACGGCTCAGCGACGCGGACCTGAGGAAGCTCCAGGACGAGGCCACCGCCGAGACCCTGGCCCGGCTCGAGGCGCTGGGCTGCGCGGTGCTGGTCGACGGCGAGCAGGCCAAGCCCAGCTTCGCCACCTACCCCCTCGCCGGGATGACCGCCCTCGCCCCGGACGGCGCGGTGATCCCGTTCGCCGACGGCCACACCCGACAGCTGCCCCGGCTGACCGCCGGACCGTTCCGCTACGGCGTCCGCGCCGAGAACTACCTGCGCGACGCAATCCAGCGCACCGCCAAGCCGGTGAAGCAAGCGGTCATCGCCCCGTCCGCGCTCAGCCTGCTCTACCCCGCCGACGGGATCGACGGCTACTCCCGCGAGGCGTTCCTCGCCGATCTGGCCGACGAGGCCGAGGCCGACATCCGCGGCTGCCTGGACGCCGGCGCCCACCGCGTCCAACTGGACTTCACCGAAGGCCGGCTGGCCCTCAAGCTGGACCCGTCCGGCGGCCTGCTCGACGACTTCGTCGCCCTCAACAACCGGGTGCTGGAGCGTTTCACCGAGCAGGAGCGGGCCCGCCTCGGCGTCCACACCTGCCCCGGCGGCGACCAGGACTCCACCCACAGCCTGGACGTCGACTACGCCGGGCTGCTCCCCAAGCTGTTCCAGCTGAAGGTCGGCAACTTCTACGTCCAGCTGGCCAGCGAGCCCGACCAGGACCGGATCCTGCAGATCATCGCCGATCACCTGCCCGCGGGCGCCCGGGTGTTCGTCGGCGTGACCGACCCGATCGACCCGGTGGTGGAGACCGCCGAGCAGGTCCGCGACCGGGTGCTGGCGGCGGCCCGCCACATCCCCGTCGAGCGGCTGGGCACCTGCGACGACTGCGGCTTCGCGCCGTTCGCCGACGACACCTCCACCTCCCGGGAGACCGCCTTCGCGAAGATCGACGCCCGGGTCCGGGGCACCGCGATGGCGGCGGCCGAGCTCGGGCTCTGAGCGGGTCGGTCCGCGGGTCGGTCGGCGGGGTCGGTCGGCGAGGGCGATTCGGTGGGCTCGGTTCGGCGGGTTCGGCGGGGGAGTCTGTTCATCCGGGCATCACCCGGGACATGACAGCCGGTCGAGGAGCGTTCGGGCGGTGCTGTGAGGGTGCGTCAGCCCCCGCCGCACCCGCCCGGCGGGCCCGACCGTCCGGAGGAACCCCCGTGAAGCCCACCGCTCCCCTCGCCGCCGTCCTGGCCGCGACCGTGGCCGTCACCGTCCTGTCCGCCACGGGCACCGCCTCCGCGCAGGAGGCGGCCCGGGGCGGGCGGCACTTCTACGGCACCAAGACGCCGTACGCGCCGCAGGAGCGGCTGAAGGACTATCAGCCCGCGCCCCGCGGCTTCGTCCCGGTCTTCACCGAGAACGTCGCCCGGCACGGCTCGCGCGCCATGACCGACGGCGCGGACGGCGACACCGTCCTCGCCGTCCTGCGCCGCGCCGAGGAGCAGGACGCGCTCACCGGTCTCGGCCGGCGGCTCGGCCCCCAGGTGCAGAGCCTGCTCGACGCCGCCACCGCCCTCGGCTGGGGCAACCTCTCCGCCCGCGGCGCCCAGGAGCACCGGGACACCGCCCGGCGGCTGGAGCAGCGCCTGCCCGGCCTCTTCGACGCGATCGCCGCCGACCACCGGCCGATCGTGGTGGAGACCTCCGGCCAGGCCCGGGCGGTGGCCAGCGCCAACGCCTTCACCGGCGCCCTCGTCGCCGGGGACCCGGCACTGGCCGGCCTGGTCGGGGCCCCGGTCACCGACAAGGACCTGCTGTACTTCCACAAGCAGCCGCAGAACGCCGACTACCGCGCCTACCTCGCCGGCGACCCCGACCTGGCAGCCGTCCTCGCCTCGATCGACGCCGAGCCGCGCGCCGCCGAGGCTGCCCGGCACACCGTCGCGCGCCTGTTCCGCGCCGACTTCGCGGCCGGGCTGACCGGTGACGAGCAGGTCTCCTTCGCCCGCGCCCTGTACCAGCTCTACAGCGCGGCCCCCGACCTGCGGGCCGAGGCCCCCGGCGTCGACCTCGACCCCTTCCTCGCCCCGCCGGACGCCCAGTGGTTCGCCTACCTCGACGACGCCGAGGAGTTCTACCAGAAGGGCCCCGGCTTCAGCGGCCGCACCATCACCTACGCGATGGCGCAGGTCCTGCTGGACGACCTGTTCGCCCGCGCCGAGGCCGCGGCCGCCGGCACCACCGCCGACGGCGCCGTGCTGCGCTTCACCCACGCCGAGGAAGTCGAGCCGCTCGCCGTGCTGCTCGGCCTGCCCGGCAGCACCGAGCCCGCGCCGGCCGGCGACCCGTACGCGTACCGGAACAACCCCTGGCGCGGCGAGCGGGTCGCGCCGATGGCCGCCAATGTGCAGTGGGACGTGTTCGCCGGACCGTCCGGCCGCCCCGGCGAGCCGGTCGGCCACCTGGTGCGGATGCTCTACAACGAGCGGGAGACCGCCTTCCCGAGCACCTGCGTGCCGGTCTCGGCCGGCAGCCACTACTACGAGCTCAAGGAACTGGAGCGCTGTTTCGGACGGGGCCCGGCGGCGTAGCATCGACGGCATGGGGACCGAGGATCGGAGGGCCTCATGAAGCGCGAACCCGCGACGGAACGGGCCGCTTTCGGCGGCGAGCAGGACGGCCTCCCCGCCGAGGGCGCCGAACCGCGTCGGCCACGCCTGCGGCACGGCCGGGACGAGGCACCGTACAGCGGAAACGACGACCTGGTCGGGCGGGCTGCGGCGATCCACCCGGACGTGCTTGACGACGACGACTACCTGGACTGAGTTCCGGACCCGGCTCGCGTGACCGGGTGCGCGGCTGACGGGTGTGCGGCGCTCGCGGTCCCGGCGGCCGGGCCGTCACGCGCCGGGTGAACCTGCGTCCGGCAGGTGTCGTACGGCCTCGCGCAGGGTGACGCCGGACATCCGCTCCCGGTGCTCGGCCACCCACGCCGCCACGTACGACGGATCGCGGGTGGACAGCTCGCGCAGCATCCAGCCGAGCGCCTTGCGGACGAAGAACTCGCGCTCCTCGAGGGTGGCCGCGCCGTAGCGGTCGACCCGGTCGAGGTCCGGGGTACCCCGGCGGATGCCGGCGATCAGTGCCAGCAGCGCGCTGCGGCGGACCCAGAAGTCGCCGTCGGCCACCCACCGGTCGACCACCGGGTCCGCCGCCGCCGGGTCGGCGAGCTTCAGCACCCCGGCCACGTGCACGGCCAGCGTGTCCACCAGCGCCCACGTACCGGCTTCGCGGACCATCCGCTCGACCACGGCCAGGTCCCGCGCCTCCAGCCGGTCGGACGCCGTCCGCAGCAGTTCGACGGCCGCCCAGCGGTGCTCGTGGACGGGATCGCCCCAGAGCCGGGCGGCCAGCGCCAGGACCCGCTCCCGGTCGACCGGGCCGAGACCGCGGTACCAGGTGAGCAGGGCCTGCCGGAGCGCCGGGACGGGGACGCCCAGGTGGTCCAGCTCGCTGCGCAGGTACGCCCGCTCGCGCTCCGCCCGCTCCGGGCTGCCCAGGGCGGGCAGCGCCGCGAGCAGTGGAGCTGCGTCGGCGTCGGCATCGGGGGAGGGGCGGGTCATGCGCCGGTCTCCAGCACCGACTTGAGGGTGGCCAGCTCGGTGTCCACCAGGTCGGTCTGCCGGACGAAGAACTCCTCGTCGAAGCTGGGCGGGCGGAAGAACGTGATCATGAACTCGGCGCCGTCGCCGTTCGGCACCACCCGGGCCGGGACCGTCCACGCCGCGGTGTCGTCCACGAAGTCGTGGTCGAGGATGCCGTGCTCGGCATCGGCCCGCAGTCGCAGCCGGGCCTCGCCCACCGGCGTCGCCATCACCCACCACTGCGGATCGGCGGTCGGCGCGATCGACCGGACGTTGACCACCGCCCAGCGCGGCCAGTTCGCCGGATCGGCCAGGAAGGCGAACACCTCGGCGGGCGGACGGTCGATGCTGACGGTCTTGGTGACGGAACTGACGATCACGGCGGTACCTCAGTCGTTCTGCTCGGGGGCCTGCCGGGCACTCCGACCGGCGGCCTCGGGCCGGTCGTCGTCCGGATGGGGCTCGTCGACGAGCCGGCGGATCCACGTCTCCAGTTGCCGGCGCTGCCCGGTCTCCAGCGAGCCGAAGAAGTGCGCGTCGTTTCGGTCGGCGACCTCGGCCAGGACCGGGACCAGCTCCCGGCCGGCCTCGGTGAGGACCAGCAGCACGCTGCGCCGGCTCGCCGGATCGGGCTCGCGCCGCACCAGGTCCTTCGCCACCAGCCGGTCCACCAGCCGGGAGACCGCACCCGGATCGATGTCCAACTGCCGGGCCACCGCGCCGGTGGTGCGGTGGCCGTGCGCGACGCTCACCATCACGCCCCACTGCGAGGCGGTCACGCCGTGCGCGCCGAGCTCGGCCTCGAAGCGGCTGTGCACCTCGTCGGAGAGGCGGCGCAGCCAGTAGCCGAGATGGTCGTGGAGTCCGCTGGTGGGGGTCACGCCCTCCAGCCTTGTTGCCCCGGCAACCGTTGTCAAGGCAACGGTTGGATTCAGAGGAGCAGGCCGGTGGTCTCGTGGTAGGTGTACGGCGGATAGTCGCAGGTGGCACCCGGCGGGGGAGCGAAGACCGTCGGCGTCCGGGCGGCGATGCCCGCGCCGACGTGGTCGAGGGCGTCGGCGCCGGCGACCGCGAGCACCGCGATCGCCAGGTACACCAGCGGCGCGGTGGGCCGGGCCGGCGGGTCGGCGAGCAGGTGGACCACGCCGACCGCGGATCCCAGGCCGACCACCACGAACAGCGCGACGACGGCCCAGAAGACCACCCCGAGCGAGGCCGGCTCCTGGCAGAGGACGTGGACGTGGCGAGTCGTGCCCCGCGCGTGGAGCGCCGCGGCCCCCACCAGGAGCCCGCCGGTCGGCAGCAGGGCCCACAGCCGGGAGATCGTCCGGGTCGGGTCGGGGGCAGTGCGCAAGCGGGCTCCTCGGGTCGGGCGGCCCTGGCCGGCGCCGCCGCGATGCTCCGGGCGAGCGTAGCCGAGCCGTCCGGTGACGGATCGGGCGGCTGTCGCGCCGGTGTTCGGGGCGCCGATGGGGAGTTCACCCTGCCGCTGGGCTGACCGGGGTCACTCCGGGGGTCGGGTGACGAAGAGGCCGGCGCGGGCCGCGAGGGCGGCCGCGGCGGCGGCGCGGTCGGCGTCGGCGGGGGTGACGGGTTCGCCGGTGACGTACATGCGGAGGTAGAGCGGGGCGACGGTGGCCCGGATGACCTCGTGGGGGTCGGTGCCGGGTGGGACCTCGCCGCGGGTGACGGCGTGCCGGACGGCGACCGAGGTGAGGTCGCGGCGGTGGGCGAGCACGGAGGAGAGGGCTTCGCGCGCCTTGGGGGAGCGGACCGCGGCGGAGACCATGACCTGGAGCCAGGCCCGGTGGGCGGGGTCTTCGTTGAGGGTGAGCACGGCGCGGGCGACGGTGCGCAGGTTGTCCTCGAGGGTGTGGCTGTCGGGGAGTTCGATGCTGACGGCCAGGTCGTCGGCGAGGTCGACGACGATGTTCTCGAGGCTGCCCCAGCGCCGGTAGACGGTGGTGGCGGCGACGCCCGCGCGGGCGGCGATGCGGTCGATCCGGGCGTCGGCGTAGCCGGTCTCGACGAGTTCGGCGAGGGTCGCCTCGAGGACGGCGGCCCGGGTGCGGGCGGTGCGCCCACCGGGCCGCACGCTGCCGGGCGCGGGGGTGGACTGAGGGCCCTCGGGGGGCTCGGTGCGGTCCAAATGCCAATCCTCTTGCGTTTAGTGGGGCGGCTTTGCCAGGATCAAGGCTAATGCAGATCGACATGCATTAGCTCCCCACTCGGCCGACGAGCTGTCACCGGCCAGGAAAGGCAGCACCATGGACATGCCCCGCGTGAGCCACCGGTACGTCGAGGTGGACGGCGTCCGCGTCTTCTACCGCGAGGCCGGACCCCGGGACGCCCCCACCCTTCTGCTCCTGCACGGCTTCCCGACCGCCTCGCACCAGTTCCGCCGGCTCATTGACGCGCTCGGCACCCGCTACCACCTGCTCGCCCCGGACTATCCCGGCTTCGGGCACACCGAGGCCCCGGACGGCTTCCGGTACGACTTCGAGGCGCTCGCCGACATCGCGGAGGGCTTCGTCCGGGCGGTCGGGGCGACCCGGTTCGCCGTCTACGCCTTCGACTTCGGCGGCCCGGTGGGCTTCCGGCTGGCCGTCCGGCACCCGGAGTGGATCACCGGCCTGATCGTGCAGAACGCCAACGCGTACGAGGAGGGCCTGTCCGCGATGGCGCGGGCCGCGATCGCCCACCGCACGGGCGAGCCGGGCGCCGCCGAGGCCGTCCGGGAGCTCTTCACCCTGCCGGTCACCCGCGGCCAGTACGAG
This sequence comes from Kitasatospora cinereorecta, assembly GCF_024172095.1. Taxonomy (GTDB): domain Bacteria; phylum Actinomycetota; class Actinomycetes; order Streptomycetales; family Streptomycetaceae; genus Kitasatospora; species Kitasatospora cinereorecta. The sequence goes on from NZ_JAMZDX010000007.1 coordinate 528,171, forward strand.
CAGGGCGCGGCGGACACGACCCTGATCGACCCCGACGCGTGGACCCTCGACCAGCACCACCTCGACCGTCCCGGCCGCATCGCGGCGCAGACCGCGCTGGCGCTGGACTACCACAGCAACGTCGCCCAGTACCCCGTGTGGCAGCGGTGGCTGCGCGAGCAGCGGCCGCCGACGCTGGTGCTGTGGGGACGCAACGACGGCTTCTTCCCGGAGGAGGGCGCCCGTGCCTACCTGCGCGACGTGCCGGACGCCGAACTGCACGTGTTCGACAGCGGCCACTTCGCCCTGGCGGAGCGGCTGCCCGAGATCGCGCCGCTCGTCGCCGGCTTCCTCGACCGCCTTGCTGGTCAGGGCCGCCCGGGCGGGCAACGGCGGTTGCGGATCGCCGTGCTCGGGGCGAGCGGCCACCTGGGCGGCGCGGTGGCGCGGGAGGCCGAGGCCCGCGGACACGCGGTGACCCCGCTCGGGCGCGCGGACGCGGACGCCGCCGACCCGGCGGCGCTCGCGGCGGTGCTGGGCGGCCACGACGCGGTGGTGGCCTCGCTGAAGGGCGGCGACCGGCTGGTGCCGCGGGCGGCGGCGGCCCTGCTGGAGGCGCTGCCGAAGGCGGGCGTGGAACGGCTGGTGTTCGTCGGCGGGGGCGGCAGCCTGGAGTACGCGCCGGGCCGGCGCTTCGTCGACTCACCCGACTTCCCGCCGCAGTACCTGGAGACCGCCCGCGACCAGGCGCAGGCCCTCGACCTCCTGCGCGCCGCCACCGACACACCGGTGGCCTGGTCGTACGCCAGCCCGCCGCCGATGCACCTGATGCCGGGCGAGCGGACCGGGAACCACCGGGCGGAGGCCCGGGACACCCCGCTCGTCGACGACGAGGGGGTCAGCCGGATCACGGTCGGCGACTTCGCGGCCGCGGTGGTCGACGCGATCGAGCGGGGCAGCTTCGTCCGCCGCCGCTTCACCGCCGCCTACTGACGCCCGCACGGCGCGGACGGACGGGCCGTGGGGAAACCCCGGCGGCCCGTCCGTCCGACGACTGCTGCGGCTACTCGGTCTTGATGTGCGGGAGGATGCGGTCCAGCCAGCGAGGGGTCCACCAGGCGGCGGGGCCGAGCAGGGTCATCACGGCGGGGACCATCAACAGCCGGACGACGCTGGCATCGATCAGGACGCTGACGGCCAGTCCGAGGCCCATCATCTTGATGACGATGTTGTCGCTGACGATGAAGGCGGCGAACACGCTGACCATGATGAGGGCGGCGCAGGTGATGACCCGGGCGGTGATCTCCAGCGCGTGCGCCACCGAGCCCTTGCTGTCGCCGGTCTTCAGCCAGGCCTCGTGGACGCGGGAGAGCAGGAAGATCTCGTAGTCCATGCTGAGGCCGAAGACGATGGCGAACATCATCATCGGCACGTAACTCTCGATCGGCACCTTGCCGTTGACGCCCAGTGCCTCACCGCCCCAGCCCCACTGGAAGACCGCCACCAGGACGCCGTACGAGGCGGCGATGGAGACCAGGTTGAGGATGGCGGCCTTCAGGGCGATCAGCGGGGCCCGGAAGACGATCAGGATGATGATGAAGGCCAGACCGACCACCACCGCGATGATGGGGATCAGCCGACTGGAGACGATGTCGAGGAAGTCGACCTGGGCGGCGGTGGTGCCGGTGACGTAGGTCGTGGCGCCGGTGCCGGCGACCGCGTTCGGCAGGACGGTGTCCGAGAGGTGGCCGACCAGGTCGGTGGTGGACTTGTCCTGCGGCTGCTGGTCGGGGGTGACGGTGGTGAACAGCACCGCGCCGTCGCTGCTGGTCTGCAGCGGGCCGACGCTCGCGGTGTCGGGCACGCCGGTGAGGGCCTGCTGCACATTGGCCTTGAGCGCGGCCTGGTTGGCCGCGGGCACGTTGCTCTGGTCCACCACGACGGTCAGCGGCCCGTTGGAGCCGGGGCCGAACGCCTGGGACATCAGGTCGAAGGCGCGGCGATCGGTGAACGAGGTCGGGTCGGCGCCGTCGCCGATGTGGCCGAGCTGGATGGAGAACAGCGGAATGGCCAGGATGACCACGATCGCCAGGCCGGCCGACAGGAACCACCACGGCCGCCGCTCCACCCGCTGGGCGTAGCGGTGCCACATGCCGGTGACCTCCTCGTTCTCCGAGAGGGTCTGCTCGGCGACGGGCTTGCGCACCGTGAAGCGGTCCATGTTGCGGCCGATCAGGCCCATCATGGCGGGCAGCAGGGTGAGCGCGCCGCAGACCGCGGTGACCACGGTGACGGCGGCGGCCAGGCCCAGCTTGGAGATGAAGCTGACGCCGGACACGCTGAGGCCGGCCAGCGCGATGATCACGGTGCAGCCCGAGATCAGGACGGCGCGGCCGCTGGTGGCGGCGGCGTGCCCGGCGGCGTCGGCCGGGTCCTTGCCGTCCATCAGGCTCTGTCGGTGACGGGTCAGCAGGAAGAGCGAGTAGTCGATGCCCACCCCGAGGCCGATCATCGTGGCCAGGGTGGGGGCGACGGTGGCGAAGGTGGACAGCGCCGCCAGCAGGCCGAGCAGGCCGAGGCCGACCACCACCGCGATCAGCGCGGTGACCAGCGGCAGGCCGGCGGCGATCACGCTGCCGAAGCCGACCAGCAGGACGACGATCGCCACTGCGAAGCCGATCAGCTCACTGGTCCGGTCGTCGGCGGCGGGCCGGGCCAGTTCGCCGAGCGGGCCGCCGTACTCGACCTCGACGCCGGCCTCGCGCAGCGGGGCGACCGCGGTGTCCACCTGGTTGAGGTAGGTGTCGCCGAGCGTGGTCGGGTTGGTGTCGAAGCGGACCGTGATGTACGCGGTGGTGCCGTCGCTGGACAACGGCCCGCCGGGCTGCGGGGGCTGACCGGCCGGCGGGAGCGGGTTCTGCGCGGACAGCACGTGCGGGAGCTGCCCCAGCGAGGAGACGGCCTGGTTGACCTGGCTCTGGAAGTCGGTCAGCGAGGAGGTGTCGTGCAGCACCACCTGCGCACTGGTGCCGCCGACGGCCGGCTCGTGCGCCTGAAGCACCTCCTTGCCGTCCTGGGACTGCGTCCCGGGCAGCGAGAAGTTGTCCGAGTACTCGCCGCCCGCCGCGCGGTTGGCGAGCTGGACGCCGAGCAGCGCGAGCAGCCAGATGACGATCACGAGGGTGAAGTGCCGGGCGCACCACCGTCCGATCCGCCAGAGCGTGCCCGGACGGGGCGGGCTCTCGGTGTGAGCGATGCTGTTCTGCCGAGGCACAGGCATGGGATCTCCCGGAGCCGGGCCGGCACCGGGCCGCGCCCGAGGGGCGGTTGCGTCCGCCACCGTACGGTGACTGATTGATCACCATATGTGCGCAATGCCCGGTTCCCGTCGCCGACACGGCGGCCGGCGCCCGGCTGCGCCCGCCGGCAGCAGCCGGCGGGCGCCCGGTTTCGTCCGAAAGGCTCAGCCGCCGACGTACGCCGCGAGGTGCTTGCCGGTCAGGGTGGACCCGGCGGCGACCAGGTCGGCCGGGGTGCCCTCGAAGACCACCCGGCCGCCGTCGTGGCCGGCGCCGGGGCCGAGGTCGACGATCCAGTCGGCGTGCGCCATGACCGCCTGGTGGTGCTCGATGACGACCACCGACTTGCCGGAGTCGACCAGCCGGTCCAGCAGGCCGAGCAGTTGCTCGACGTCGGCGAGGTGGAGGCCGGTGGTCGGCTCGTCCAGGACGTACACGCTGCCCTGCTCGGCCATCCGGGCGGCCAGCTTGAGCCGCTGCCGCTCGCCGCCGGAGAGCGTGGTCAGCGGCTGGCCGAGGCTGACGTAGCCGAGCCCGACGTCGGCGAGCCGCGCAAGGATGCGGTGCGCGGCCGGAATGCGGGCCTCACCGGTGTCGAAGAAGGCGAGCGCCTCGGCCACCGGCATCGCAAGCACCTCGCTGATGTTCAGGCCGCCGAGCCGGTACTCCAGCACCGAGGCCTGGAAGCGCCTGCCCTCGCACTCCTCGCAGACGCCGGCCACCGAGGCCATCATCGCCAGGTCGGTCCAGACGACACCGGCGCCGTTGCAGGTCGGGCAGGCACCCTCGGAGTTGGCGCTGAACAGGGCCGGCTTCACCCCGTTGGCCTTGGCGAAGGCCTTGCGGATCGGCTCCAGCAGCCCGGTGTAGGTCGCCGGGTTGCTGCGCCGGGAGCCGCGGATCGGGCTCTGGTCGACGGTGACCACGCCCTCGCCGTCCCCGCCGCCGTCCCCGCCGCCGCTCCCGCTCCCGACCAGCGAACCGTGGATCAGCGAGCTCTTGCCGGAGCCGGCGACCCCGGTCACCACGGCGAGCACCCCGAGGGGGATGTCCACGTCCACGTCACGCAGGTTGTTGGTGCTCGCCCCGCGGATCTCCAGCGCGCCGGTGGGCGTGCGGACGGCCTGCTTGAGCGCGGCCCGGTCGTCGAAGTGACGGCCGGTCACGGTGCCCGCCGAGCGCAGCTCCCCGACCGTGCCCTCGAAGCAGATCGTGCCGCCGGCCGTGCCGGCGCCCGGACCGAGGTCGACGACGTGGTCGGCGATCGCGATGGTCTCCGGCTTGTGCTCCACCACCAGCACCGTGTTGCCCTTGTCCCGCAGGCGCAGCAGCAGCTCGTTCATCCGCTGGATGTCGTGCGGGTGCAGGCCGACGGTCGGCTCGTCGAACACATAGGTGATGTCGGTCAGCGCGGAGCCGAGGTGACGGATCATCTTCACCCGCTGCGCCTCGCCGCCGGACAGGGTGCCGGCCGGCCGGTCGAGCGAGAGGTAGCCGAGGCCGATCTCCACGAAGGAGTCGAGGGTCTGACGCAGCGACTCCAGCAGCGGGGCCACCGACGGCTCGGCCAGGCCGCGGACCCACTCGGCCAGGTCGCTGATCTGCATCGCGCAGGCGTCGGCGATGCTGGTCCCGCCGATCTTCGAGGCACGGGCGCCCTCGGCGAGGCGGGTGCCGTCGCACTCGGGGCAGGTGGTGAAGGTGACCGCGCGGTCCACGAACTCCCGGATGTGCGGCTGCATCCCCTCCCGGTCCTTGGCCAGCATCGACTTCTGGATCCGCGGGACGAGCCCCTCGTAGGTCATGTTGATGCCGGCGATCTTCATCCGGACCGGCTCGTGGTGGAGGAAGTCGTGCAGTTCCCGCTTGGTGAACCTGCGGATCGGCTTCTCGGGGTCGTAGAAGCCCGACTCGCTGTAGAGCCGGTGGTTCCAGCCGCCCGGCTTGTAGCCGGGCACGGTCAGCGCGCCCTCGGCCAGCGACTTGGAGTCGTCGTACAGCTGGGTGAGGTCGATGTCGGAGACCGAGCCGCGGCCCTCGCAGCGCGGGCACATGCCGCCGGTGCGGTTGAAGGTGGCCTTCACCGCCTTGCGCTCGCCGCGCTCCACGGTGATCGCCCCGGTCGCCCGGACCGAGGGCACGTTGAAGGCGTACGCGCTCGGCGGGCCGATGTGCGGGGTGCCCAGCCGGCTGAACAGGATGCGCAGCATCGCGTTGGCGTCGGTGGCGGTGCCGACCGTCGAGCGCGGGTCGGCACCCATCCGCTGCTGGTCGACGGTGATCACGGTGGTCAGACCCTCGAGGACGTCCACCTCGGGGCGGGCCAGGGTCGGCATGAAGCCCTGCACGAAGGCGCTGTACGTCTCGTTGATCAGCCGCTGCGACTCGGCCGCGATGGTGTCGAAGACCAGCGAGCTCTTGCCCGAGCCGGACACCCCGGTGAACACCGTCAGCCGCCGCTTGGGGAGTTCGATGCTGACGTCCTTGAGATTGTTCTCGCGCGCACCGTGCACGCGGATCAGATCGTGGCTGTCGGCACCGTGCGGCGCACCCGATCGCGGGTTCGTCCGGGGGGCCCTGCTCATGGTCTCTCCCACTGTTGTGCGGCTCAGGCGGATTCGGCGACGGCGAGCTCGTTGATCCGGATCAGGTTGCCGGCCGGGTCGCGGAACGCGCAGTCCCGGACACCGTACTGCTGCTCGGTGGGCTCCTGGACGAGCTCGGCGCCGGTCGCCCGGATCCGCTCGAAGACGCCGTCGAGGTCGGTGGTGGCCAGGGTGAGCCGGGCGTACGTGCCCTTGGCCATCATCTCGGTGACGGTGCGGCGCTCCTCGTCGGTGATGCCGGGGCCGACGGCCGGCGGCTCCAGGACGACCGAGGTCTCCGGGCGGCCGGCCGGGCCGACGGTGATCCAGCGCATCGCGCCGGAGCCGACGTCCTGACGCACCTCGAAACCGAGGGCGTCGCGGTAGAAGGCCAGCGAGGCCTGAGGGTCGTCGTGCGGAAGAAAGGTCCAGTGAATGCTGATGTCCATGGCCCCCACGCTAGGTGCGGGCCATGGACACCGGCTTCTTCGATCCTGATCGGTTCCCCGGCGCGGCCGGGGCCGGGCGTCAGCCCTGCTCGGCCTCGGCGGCCAGGCGGTCGCTCAGCCCGGCCAGCACCCGCGCCGCCTCCGGCAGGCCCGCCCGCTCGCAGCGCTCGACCCCCGCCGCCAGCCGGGCCCGGGCGGCCGCGGTGCGGCCGAGGCTGCGCGCCTCGATCAGCGCGGCCATCCGCAGCGCCTCGGCGCGCGGCTCCTCGCCGTCCTTGCCGCCCGCCTCGTGAGCGGCGACGGCGGCCTCTGCGGCGGCCAGCGCCTCCTCCGCCCGGTCGGCGACGGCCAGCGCACGGCACCGCTCGTACTGCGCCACGCCGCGCTGGAACCAGCCGGTCACCTCCTGGCCGGCCTCCTCGGCCCGGGCGCAGACCGCGTCCGACTCGGCCAGGTGGGCGAGCGCCGCGTCCAGGCCGTCCGCGCCGCGGGCCTGCATGGTGAGCCGGGCCAGCTGCTGCAGCGTGCTGCAGAGCTGGTCCGCGCGGGCCGCCAGTCCGTGCGCGGTGATCGCCCGCTGCAGCGCGGCCTGGGCGGCCTCCCAGCGGCCGGCCTCGGCCAGGGCGACGGTGGCCTCGCAGGCGACCATGGTGTGGATGTCCTGGCCGTCCTCCCAGGCCGCGACCTGGTCGGCCAGGCGCAGGTACTCCTCCGCCGCCTCCCGGTGCTCCTCCAGCGCCAGCAGGCAGCGGGCCAGGTCGAGCCGGACCTGGGCGGTCTGCCGGTCGTCGAAACCGGCCCCGTCCGCCTCCAGCAGCACCGACTCCAGCACCGCGGCCGCGTCCGCGACCCGGCCGCTCTCGCGCAGCACCGAGGCGAGTGAGATCCGCACCCCGGCCGCGTCGTCGGCCTGGCCCGCCCGGTCGAACCGGGCCGCGGCCTCGGTGAACGCGCGGGCCGCGCCGGCCGGGTCGCCGGCGTGCTCGCTGGCGTGGCCGAGCATCGCGTACGTCGGGCCGAACGGGAACGAGTCGTCGTGCCAGCGCACCGCCCCGGTCAGCGCCCGGTGCAGCACCTCGACGGCGGCGCCGTACTCGCCGCGCATCAGCTCGACCTGGCCCAGCAGGCCGAGGCTGCGCGGGGTGCGCCAGGGCAGCTCGTCGCGCTCCAGCTGGGCCACCACGGCGGTCAGTCCGGTGCGCGCCTCTTCCAGCCGGCCGCGGCGGGCCGCCATGTCGGCGGCGTACTGGGCGGCGGTGGCGATGCGGTGCGCGCTGCCCAGCGCCTCGCTCCCCTCGCGGTACGCGGCGAGCGACCGCTCGAAGCGCTCGACCAGCTCCTCGGACGGCTCCGGGAGGGCGTCGCCGAGCTCGTGGTACGCCGCGTAGGTGACGCTGTGCAGCACCGACACCCGGTCCTCGTCGGGCACCTCCGCAGCCAGGCGGCGCAGCTCGTCCAGGTGTGCCCAGTCGGGGCGGACGCCGTCGTCCTCGCCGAGGTGCGCGACCGCGGCCCGGGCCCGGACCACCAGCGCCCGGCCCGGCAGCTCCGCCTGCTCGTACAGCTCGGCGGCGGCCAGCAGTTCGGCGCGGGCGGCCGTGCGGTCCTTGCGCTCGAAGGCCTGCTGGGCCCGGTGGGAGGCCAGCTCGGCGCGCAGCCGCTCCAGCGGGCCGAGCTCCTCGTCCCCGCTGTGGTGGTAGTCCTCGGCGGCGACCGCGGCGGCGATCCGGTCCCACAGGGCGTCGCCGTCCGGGTGGTCCACCCGGTCCAGCTCGCGGGCGCGCAGCACCAGCGCGGTGAAGTCCTCCGGCACCGGCTCGACCGGCGGCCGGACCACCGGGGCGGCGGCGGGTGCCACCGCGGCGGCGCGCACACCGAGGGCCAGCGGCCGGTCGAGCAGCGGCGCCCGGCCGAGCCGGGCCCGGTGGCGGTCGCCCACCGCCGAGGTGCCGTTGCGGGCGTCGAAGCGCCCGGCCAGCTCCTCGCCCTCGGCGGCGACGTGGGCGCGCAGCTCCGCCACCGTCCAGCCCTGCCCGGTCGGGCCGGCCGCCGGCAGCGCGCCGTGGCCCTGCTCGGCCAGCCGGGCGGTGAGCACCTCCACACCCGTCAGGAACTCGAGCCGGGCCAGCAGATCCCCCTGGCCCTCGAACAGGCCCCGGTTCTCGGCGAGGATCTCCAGGCCGCGCGGCTCGTTGCCGGACAGCGCGCAGAACTCCAGGTGCAGACCGATCTGGGTCGCCGTGCTCGACTTGCCGCGGGCACCCCGGTAGCCGACCAGGTGGCCGGAGCGGGCCTCGTCCAGCCGGCCCTCGCGCAGCAGCGGCAGCAGCGCGTACGCGTGGCTGGTCCACGGCTCCTCCGAGCAGCCGCTCTCGCCGGTCAGCACCGGCTTCCACACCTCCAGCGCCCGGGCGTCCTCGCCGCGCCGGACATGGTGCCGGGCCCGGGAACGGACCTCGCACGCCGTGCAGTCGCTCATCCGCGACCGGGGCCGGGTCGCCCACAGGTCGAAGGCGTCCTCGGCGGCGGTCCCGGTGTGCGCGGCCAGGTGGAAGCGCTGCGCGTAGTACGGCTGCAGCTCGTGGCCGGCCCCGGCGTAGCGGGTGCGCAGCTCCTCGTGCCAGCGCTCCACCGCCTGCAGCGGCACGTCGGGGGTGCTCCGCAGCGCCGAGGCGACCCACTTGAAGCGCCAGAACAGCTGGGTGCGCGACCAGTCGTCGAAGTCGTCCGGGTGTTCGTCCCACAGCTTCAGCAGCCGGGCGAAGACCACCGGCGCCTTGCGCGGCTCGCCGTCGTACTCGTACGCCTCCATCAGCTCCATCAGCGCCAGCACCTGGAGGTCGCGGTGGTCGACCAGCTGCTCGGCGGCCTCGACCAGCTCCTCGGCCGTCACCGTGCGCTGCCGGCCGTACGGGCGCGAGTCGTTGGCGCGCAGCGCCGCGACGAGCGCCTCGGGGGTGTCCGTCATCAGGACTCCTTCTGCGGGTCGGCCGAGTCGAGGCCGAGCATGGCGTGGTCGAGCAGGCCGAGGAACGAGCGGTTGAGCAGCCCGCTCTCACCGGAGGTCAGCGGACGGCGGGTCATCAGTACGGCCTGCCCGTACAGGGCCTCGGCGGCGATCACCGCGAGTTCCCGGCCCGGGATCGAGGACGCCCGCCGTACCAGCGGGTTGAGGTGGTTGAGCACCAGCTGGGCGCGCGGCACCTCGGACCGCAACGAGCCGAGGATGTCGGCCCACAGCCCGTCGGCCTCGTCGGCCAGCCGGGACCGGGTCCGCTCGTGCCGGGCCTCGCGGTTGTCCAGCAGCAGGGCCGGTGCGTTGGCCGGGTGGAAGCTGCGCAGCGCCACGTCGCAGTCGAAGCGCCCGACCACCTCGCGGGCCACGGCCAGGAAGGCCGCCGCGGCGAGCTCCGCCGCCGGGTCGACGCTGTCCAGGTGCGCGGTGACCGTCCCCGGATCCAGGTCCGCGACCGACGTGCCGGGACGGATCTCCGGCAGCCGGTGCACCAGGTCCCCGTCGTAGGTGTAGCCGCCGTTGACCACGCCCAGACCGGCCGCCCCCGCGATCGGGGCGACCTGGCGGAACTCCTCCACCGTGCGGGCGACCAGGATCACCGGGTGCGCCCGGGCGAACTCCTCCAGCGTCACATTGCCGTCGGTGGTCTCGAACGGCAGCCAGGGCAGCAGCATCCGCAGCAGCTCGTCGTCGTAGCGCGCCAGCGCCTTCACCGCCAGGTGGTGCACGCCGATGAAGCGGTGCAGCAGCGCCGGGTCGCTGGCCGACAGCCCGGTCAGCCAGTCGCGGATCCGCGCCCCGCACGCCTCGCGCACCGCGGCGAGCGTCTCGTCCGCGTACAGGCCCTCGCGGGACGCGGTCGGCCGCAGCCCGTCCGCGTCGACCACACAGCGGACGAAGAACGCCCAGTCCGGCAGCAGCTCGTCCGCCTGGTCGGAGACCAGCATGCCCTTGAGGTGGACCCGGTGCCCGGCCCGGCGGGACGGCGGCGCCGCGTCCGGCAGCACGTACGCCGCGCCGCGCAGGCCCACCAGCGGCAGGTCCAGCTCGATGGTGTCCAGCGGGGTGAAGTCGAAGGTCTCGCGGCAGTACGCGGCCAGCGCCTCGCGGCGGGCCAGCGGCGAGCCGTGCCGCACCGCCCACGGCGCCGGCGCGTCGATCCGGGTGACCGCGCCCCGGGCGTCCTCGACGGTCACCTCGTGGCGCAGCATGCTGCCGTAGTGCCGGGCGAGTTCGACCACCTGGTCGTGCCGGGTCCACTGGGCGGCGTCCGGCCGCGGGGTGAGGCGCACCGTGGTGCCCGGCTCCGGCTTGGCCGAGGCGGGCAGGGTGGTGATGGTGTAGCGGCCGTCGGAGTGGCCGCGCCACTCCACCACCGGCGCGTCCGGGTGCTTCGCCGAGCGGCTGACCACGGTGATCTCGTCGGCGACCACGAAGCACGCCAGCAGGCCGATGCCGAACTGGCCGATGAAGTCGCTGCGCGCCGCCGCCAGGCCGGTGTTGTCCAGCGACCCGTCCGCGGTCCGCTTGGAGCTGCGGCCGATGGTGGCGAGGAAGGTGTGCACGTCGGCCTCGCTGAGGCCGACGCCGCTGTCGGTGACGGTCAGGTCGCCGTCCGCGCGGACGGTGATCCGGGCCGGCGCGTCCGGGTCGAGGGCGCGCCGGGCCGATATCGCGTCGACCGCGTTCTGCAGCAGTTCGCGCAGGTAGACACGGGGGCTGGAGTAGAGGTGGTGGGAGAGCAGGTCCACCAGGCCGCGCAGGTCGACCTGGAAGGTGTGTGCGGTGGGTGCGGTGGGTGCGGCGGACGCCGCGGGGTCGGTCGAGGACACCGGGTCGGGCTCTTTCGCTTCGGTGACGGGCGGAGGACTGGGGCCGGAACCCCGTGGAACGGGCGGATCAGGCGCGGGCCGCGGCCTCGCGGCACTGCCGGAACGCCTCGCCCGGCGAGGAGTTGAGGTACGCCCACGGGAAGCGGGTCACCGTGGAGTCGAGTTCGCGGAACAGCAGCTCGGCCGTGGCCGGCTGCCCGGCGATCGAGAACGCCATCGCGAAGGTGTTGAACGCCGACTGCCAGCCCCGCCCGCGGCGGTACGCCGGGTGCAGCACCGAGCGCTCGGCCGCCTCGTGCAGCTGCTCCCGGACGTCCTTGCGACCGATGTACGCCCGGTCGTCGCCCTGGTCCAGCTCCAGCCAGTGTTCGATGTGGGCCAGCGCCACCAGCTCGCCCAGCGGGCTGCCCTCCGGGGCGGCCAGCATCGCGCCGCGGGCGAACTCGTGCATCTCCTCGCGCGAGCCGCCCCACTTGGGGCACAGCTGCTGCAGCCGCTGGCGGTGCGAACCCAGGTGGTCCGGGCGGCGGCGCAGCGCTGCCTCGAAGCGGTACCGGGCGACGTCCGGCCCAAGCGACGCGCCACGGCCGCTGATCTGCAGGAAGTACCACGGCGCCAGCCAGGACGGCTCGCGCTCGGCGGCCGCGTACAGCTGCTCCTCGGCCGCCTCCAGGCGCTCGCCGAACACCTGCCACTGCTCGCGGCTGACGTGCTGCGCCCGGGCACGGGTACGGGCCTCCCAGGCCCAGGAGACCTGGCGGGCGCCGGAGAGCAGCAGCGCCGACGCGTCCTCGGGCTGCGCGGCGACCGTCTCCGCCAGCCACACCTCGCTGCCCGGCGTCTCGGCGACCTCGGCGACCAGCCAGGTCAGGTCGGCCTCGTCGGTCACCGCGGACAGCCCCGCGCGCAGCGCCGCCCAGTCACCGGCCGCGGCCTGCGCCTGCATCAGGCGCAGCTCCGCGTCACCGCAGGCCGGGTCGACCTCGGGCGCCGGGGCGGCGGCCGCCGCAGCGGGCCCGCGGCCGAACAGGCGTCTGAGAAGCGGCATGGCGCAACCCCCTCCGTGCCGCCGGTCGGTTTCGGCCGCGGCACACGTTCGTCTCCACCGGTGCCCGCCGTACGGAGACGACGGACACCACACGAACGGAGTACATATCACGAGGTGACGACATGTGTGGAGCCCAATATCGACGGGCGGGGACCGGCGACCGTCCTCAGGCGAGGACCACCGACTGCGGGAAGGCGAACACCCCGTCCGGGTCGTAGCAGCGCGCCACCTCCTGGAGCCGGCCCAGGTTCGCCCCGTAGTAGGCCCTGCCCCAGTCGGGCAGCGAGGCGTCGATGTAGTTCACGTACGCGCCGTGCGCCCCCAACCGCGCCAGCCCGTCCCGGATCCCGTCCACCACCTCGGTGGTCTCCTCCTGCCCGGCCTGCGTGGTGCCCGCGTACACCTGGGCGCTGGCCAGCGAGGAGCGGTGCGGGAAGGCCGTCGCGTCCGGGGCCAGCTCGGCCACCGCGCCGCCCAGCGAGTCCAGCAGCAGCGACACCCCGGTCCGGCCGGCCATCAGCTCCACCACCCCGGCGGAGTCCACCGGCGTCGGACCCAGCATTCGCGAGACCGCCACGAACGCCGCGCGCGGCAGGATCCCGCCCTCGAAGATCGGATGGCACTGCGCGATCGTGTCGGTCGAGCAGCCCGCCATGAACTTCATCGCGTCCAGGTAGTCCTTCTCCAGCACCCGCGACGCCGTCGGCTCGGTGCCCACCGCCGCCACGAACCGGGCCAGCAGCGGACGCAGCGAGTCCTCGCCGCCCACCCAGCAGCCGACGATGTGACAGGTCGGCGGCGTACCGCCGGCGACCTGGCAGCTCGCCCACAGCTCGAACGGCGCCGTGGCCACCCACGGCTGCCACGCCCCGATCACCGCCTCCGACGACCCCGCCGGGAAGTTCATCGTGAAGACCGTCAGCCCCGGCGCCGGCGCCGTCTCGAACGAAAACTGCGTCACCACCCCGAAGTTGCCGCCGCCACCGCCGCGCAGCGCCCAGTACAGGTCCGGCTCCGACTCCGCCGACGCCTCCCGCAGACTGGAGTCCGCCGTCACCACCTCGGCACCCACCAGCCGGTCGCAGGTCAGGCCGTACTTGCGGGTCAGCACGCCGATGCCGCCACCGAGGGTCAGGCCGCCCACGCCCACCGTCGGACACGACCCGGCCGGCAGCAGCCGACCCGCCGCCGCCAGCGCCGCGTACACCTCGATCAGCCGCGCCCCCGCCCCGACCAGGGCCGTCCCGTCCGGCCGCACCTCGACACCGGCCATCAGCCGGACGTCGATCACCAGCCCGGCGTTCGGGATGCTGTAGCCGAGATAGCTGTGGCCGCCGCTGCGCGCCGCGATCGGCACCCCGTGCCCGCGCGCCACCTCCAGGCACGCCTGCACGTCCCCGGGCGACACGCACCGCGCCACCGCCGCCGGAAGCTGACCGTCGTTCAACTCGTTGAAGCCCAGGCGCGCCACCGGATAGTCCGGGTCGCCGGGCAGCACCAGCCGCTCACCCAGCCGCGCCCGCAGCGCCTGCCAGTCCGGCGGCAGCGCCGCGGCCCCGCGGGCCCGGCCCGGCCAGGCGTCGAGCGGCCTGCGCGGCGCCGCCACCGCGCTCCGCGCACCCGCCACCGTCATCGCGCCACCGGCGCCGAGCGCCGTCAGGAACCGCCGTCGATCGATCGTCATAGCCGCTGCCCACTCCCGAGGTGACCACCCGTGGCCACGCCCGCCGCGTGGCCGACTCCGCGGTCATCCTCACCCGGCCCGCGCCGCCGCCGGCGGGACGCGCCGTTGGTAAACCAACCTTTTGGGCCGGGAGAGTGACAGTCCGTCAAGCCGCGAGGGCGTCCAGGACGCTCCTGAGCTGCTCCAGCGGTTCCTCGCCGACGATCCGCAGGACGACCGTCCCCGCTCCGGCCGCCGCCAGCTCGCGCACCCGTCCGGCGGCGTCCGCGGGGCGGCCCGAGACGGTGAACACCTGCTCCGGCGGGCGGCCGAGCCAGCCGCCGTGGCCCTCGACGCTGGGCCGCAGGGTCCGCGTCACCTGCTCGGCGTCCTCGCCGACGGAGCAGAAGGCGAGCACGATCAGATCGTGGTCGGCCGTCGCTCCGCCCTTGGCGATCAACTCCCGTGCGTGTGCCAGATCCTGGGGTCCGTGGCCCTCCGCGATCAGCGTGCCGTCGGCGACCCGGCCGGACAGTTCCAGCGAGCGGGGCCGGACCACGCCGGCGACCACCGGCGGCGGCTCGACCGGCGGGTGCACCAGCTGGATGCCGTCCAGGCGCACCTCGCGACCCGCCAGCTCGACCCGCTCGCCACGCAGCAGCGCACGGACCGAACCGATGGTCTCCTCCAGCAGGGCGAGCGGCGACCGCGGCGCGACGCCGACCGAGGCCATCCACTCCGCCACGCCGTGGCCGATCCCGGCGACCAGCCGCCCGGGGAACACTCGCGCCAGCGTGGCCAGTTCCATCGCGAGCAGCGCCGGGCTGCGCAGCGGCGCGGGCGTGATCCCGATGCCCACCCGCAGCCGCTCCGTCACCGCCAGCGCCACGGCGGCAGCCGACACACCGCCGCTCCACCCGAGATCCTCGACCACCCACAGGTCGTCCACGCCGAGCGCCTCGACCTCCCGAGCGAAGGCCGGCAACCCTTCCGGCGCCCAGTCGCGGTCGTACATCACACCGATCCGAACAGTTGTCATACGTCGTACCGTATGTCCGGCCCGGTCGGATGATCAGCGGCCGGCGACGGGCGCCTCGAGGTGGGTGTCGAGGGCGGCGCGGAGCCAGTCGTGGGCGGCGCCGAGGGTGGGGTGGGGGACGAGTTCGCCGGCGAGGCGCCAGTAGCGGTCCATCACCGGGTGCGCTGAGTCGGCGAGTTGGCGGCGCAGCCGGCGCCGGAAGGCGGGGGAGTCGGTGGTGCCGTGGGCGCCGGCGTGGGCGGCGACGAAGCAGTCCAGGGCCTCGCCCGGCTGGGGGCTCCGTCCGGCGCCGACAGCGGGTGCGGTCAGCTCGTACGCCTCGGCCAGGCCGTCGTAGAGCACGGCGGGGCGGAACCCGGGCGCCTGCTCCGCCGCGCTGGGCGGGCGGCCGCCGTCGCTGCCGCCGGGGCAGGGGGCGGTGACGGTGGCGTGCAGGCGGGCGAAGGCCAGCACCTGGGCCGGTGCGGGATCGGTGGGCAGGTCGGGAACGGCCGCGTCGACGATCCGGGCCACCTGGCAGGCGGGCAGCCGGACGGGCAGGATCCGCCGCCAGTAGCGGGCGAGGACGGTGGTGTCCGGGGGGACGGAGACCGCGCCGATCAGGCGGAGCCGGTCGGCGCGCTCCTCGGGCGGGCAGTCGTGCAGCAGCCGAAGCGCGGCCTCGCGCCAGCGCAGGGCGGCGAGTTGGGTCCCGAGCTCGCGCAGCTGCCGTGCGATGGCGTCCTCCAGGGCGTCCCCGAGGGCGTCCTCGCGATCGAGCAGCGGGTCGATCGCGGGCACCGGCAGGTCGAGGGTGCGCAGGGAGCGGATGAGCCGCAGCCGCTCCAGCGCTTCGGGCCCGTACCTGCGGTGGCCCCCGGCGCTGCGGGTGGTCTCCGGGAGCAGCCCGCGGTCGGAGTAGAACCGGACCGTCTTCACCGTCACGCCGGCCTGCGCGGCGAGTTCTCCGATGCTCCAGGTGCCGTCCGGGCCCACGACTTGAACCTCCTGCAGGGGGAGTTCCTAGCGTACGCGGCATGAGCAGGCGCGGACGGCCTTCGGGGTCGGACCGCGGAGCGACGGCGCGCGAGGAGGCGGGCATGACGACATTCGTGCTGGTACCGGGGTGGTTCACCGGCGGCGGGATCTGGCAGGAGGTGGCGGGTCGGCTGCGGGCGGCCGGGGCGCAGGTGCACCCGGTGACCCTCACCGGCCTCGGCGGCCCCGACCCCGAGGGCGGCCCCGGGCCGGACCTGGAGACGCACATCGCGGACGTGGTCCGCCTGCTCGACGAGCCGGCGGCGCCCGAGGTGGTGATCGTCGGTCACGGCTACGGCATCCACCCGGTGCTCGGGGCGGCCGACCGCCGTCCGGAGCGGGTCGCCCGCGTCGTCTACCTGGACGCCCCGTTGGCCGGAGACGGCGACGAGGCGGCCCGAACCGTGCCGGACCGCCGCGCGCTGGACCTGCTCGGGCGGGGCGTGGCAGCGATCCCCGTGCCCGCGGTCGGGGAGTGGGAGCGCTGGGGCAGTACGGCGGGGCTCGACGGGCCCGCGCTGGCCCGGCTGACCGCCCTCGCCGTCCCGCACCCGGCGGCCACCCTCACCCAGCCGCTCCGGCTGACGGGGGAGGCCGCGGCGCTGCCCACCACCGGAGTGCTGTGCACCGCCGGCGGGGCCACCATCGCGATGGTCGAGAACCTGGTCGCGGGCGGCCCGCCGCAGTTCCGGGCCCTCGCCGACCCGAAGGTCACCTTCTTCGAACTCCCCGCCGGGCACTGGCCGATGCTCTCGCACGCCGAGGAGCTGGCCGAGGTCCTGCTCGCCGCCGCGGCGGGCCAAGGGCACCGGATCGGCGTGCCCGGCGAGCCGCCCGCGTACCTGCGGCCGTTCGTGCTGGACGTGCCGGACGCGCCCCGCGAGCGGGTCGGGCGATTCGACCTCCACCTCCCCGACGGCGTCGCCGACGGGAGCGGCCCGCGCCCGGCGGTGGTGTTCGTCCACGGTGGGCCGCTCCCCGCCGGGATGCGGCCCACCCCGCGCGATTGGACCACCTTCCGCGGCTACGGCCGCCTCGCCGCCGCCCACGGGGCGATCGGCGTGACGCTCGACCACCGGCTGCACGGCTTCGGCGACTTCGGGCGCGCCGCGGACGACCTCGCGGACACCGTCGACCGACTGCGGGCCGACCCGCGGATCGACCCCGACCGGATCGCCCTGTGGCACTTCTCCGGCGCCGGACTGCTGCTCGCCCCGCTGCTCGCCGCACCGCCGCCCTGGCTGCGCTGCGTCGCGGCGAGCTACCCCGTCCTGGCGCCGCTGCCCGGCTGGGCCCCGGTCGATCCGCGCTTCCGTCCCGTCGGGGCGGTGTCCGGCGCGGGCCGACTGCCGGTCGTGCTCACCCGGGTCGGCAGGGAGAACCCGGCGTTCGCCGCCACGGTCGCGGAGTTCCTGGCCGCGGCCCAGGCGTACGACGCGCAGATCGAGGTGATCGACGTACCGGACGGCCGGCACGCCTTCGACACCCTCGACCCCGGCCCGCAGTCGCGGGAGGCGGTGGAGCGCGCCATGCGGAGCGTCCTCACCCACCTGCGCGCCTGAGCGGGCCGGGCCGACCGCCCGTCAGGGCCGCTGCCTGCCCTCCGAACGAGTGGACTCACCGGCCCGGGCGGGGCAGCGGAGCGGCCCGGGCGGGGTACCGATGGTGATCTGGCGGTCCTGGCCCGTGACCGGAAGAGGCACCCCGACGTGCGACGTACCCCCTACCGACGGCTGTTCGCCGCCGCGCTGCTCGCGGCGTCCGTACTGGCCCCGATGACGGTGACCCCGGCCTCGGCGACGGCCGTCCGGGCCGCCGGCCTCGCCCGGCCCGCGCCGGACGACGACTGCCCGCTCGGCCCCGAGCTGACCGCCCGGCTGGACCGGGCGATCGAGGACGTCCGGCAGCAGGCCGGTATCCCCGGCGTCGTGGTCGGACTGTGGCTGCCGGGCCGGGGGAACTATGTCCGGGCGACCGGGGTGGCCGACACCGCCACCGGCCGGCCGATGCGCACCGACGACCGCTTCCGGATCGGCAGCGAGACCAAGACGTTCACCGTCACCGCGCTGCTGCAGCTCGTCGACGAGCACCGGGTCGGCCTCGACGACCCGATCTCCGCCTACGTCGACGGCGTCCCGAACGGCGAGCGGATCACGCTGCGCCAGCTCGCCGAGATGCGCAGCGGGCTGTTCCCGTACACCTTCGACGAGGACTTCCAGCACGACCTGCTGAGCGACCCCACCCGGTCCTTCACCCCGCAGGAGGTGCTGGCGTACGGCTCCCGGCACGACAACACCTTCGACCCGGGCACGCAGTTCCAGTACTCCAACTCCAACCTGGTCCTGCTCGGCCTGGTGGTCGAGAAGGTCACCGGGCGGCCGCTCGCCGAGGTCATCCGGCACCGGGTGCTCCGCCCGTCCCGCCTCGGGCACACCCTGTTCCCGCAGGGCGCGGAGTTCCCCGAGCCGCACCCGCACGGCTACACCGACCAGACGCTGACCGGCGCGACCGCGGACGCCACCGACTGGAACCCCAGCTGGGCGTGGGCGGCCGGGGCGATGATCTCCGACCTGCGGGACCTGCGCCGCTGGGCGGAGATCGTCGCCACCGGACGCCTGCTCAGCCCCGAGACCCAGGCGCAGCGCCTCACCATGCTCCCGACCGGCTTCCCCGGGACCGGCTACGGCCTCGGAATCTTCGACGCCAACGGCTGGATCGGGCACAACGGCTCCATCCCCGGCTACGAGACGGTGACCGTGTACCTGCCGTCGCAGCGGGCGACCCTGGTCATCGAGATCAACACCGACTCCAGCAGCCAGGGCCAGGAGCCGTCGACCCTCCTCGCCCGCGCGATCACCGCGATCGTCACCCCGGACCACGTCTACGACGGCACGGTCCCGCCGCGGTAACCGGGCTGCGCCGGCCCGCCGGGCGGCGCAGCCCGGCAGGACGGCGGACACCGGATGTGGAAGCGTGGGGCGCAGGAGCGCACCGGTTGTGAGAGGAGTGGCCATGTCGTCGAAGCGGCGTCGGAAGAAGAAGGCACGGGCGCGGCGCGGGGCGAACCACGGTCGTCGTCCCCAGTGCTGAGCAGAGCGTGAACGATCGCCGGCGGCTCCCTCGGGAGCCGCCGGCGATCGCGTTGTGCCGGCCCGCGCGGGTCGGGCCGTCAGCCGGGGCGGACGGCCTCGCGGTGCGCCTCGGTCGCGACGGCGACCCGGACGGCGGCGTCCGCCCAGCCGCGGACCGCGGCCTCGGGGTCACCGCCGCGCAGCGCGTGGGCGAGGGCCCGCAGCAGTTCGGCGGTGGTGGCCAGGCCGTCGCGGCCCAGCCGGTCGGCGGTGCGCTCCAGGCGGGTGAGGGCGGGGCCGTCCGGGTGGCGCAGTCCGCGGTGGGCGATGTCGGCCAGGGCGGCGAGCGCCTCGGCGAGGCAGGCGGCGACCGGGTCGGTCGACGGCGCCGCGGCGGGGGCGAGGGCGCCGGAGCCGCCGCCCGGCGCGAGGTCGGGGACGATCACGGTGCCACCCGCGAGCAGTGCGACGGGTTCCAGCACGGTCCGGCCGGCGCGGCGCTCGACGGTGGCGCCGACGTGGGTGACGGTGTCCGAGGCCAGCGCCGCGGCGAGCGCGTCGAGGGCGCCGGGACAGGCCGGGTCGTAGGTGGCGGCGAGGGTGGCCGGGTTGCCGGCGGCATCCCGGACGGCGGCCTCCAGGCGCTGCTCGGCCGCGTCGTAGCGGACGTCCTCGACCGCGGACAGCGCCACCACGTGCACGGACTCGGCGGCGATCCGCGGCCGGATGAGCCTCGGCGGGCGGCCCTCCAGGCTGCGCAGCCGGGCGTCCAGGTCGGTGAGCAGCAGCGGGGCGGGCAGGTCGGTCCAGGAGGTGCCGACCGGGGTGACGGTGGTGGCGGCGATCCGGCCCCGGCCGAGGCCGAGTTCGCGGGCGGCGCTGCGCACCGCGCTCTCGCTGACCACGTTCCCGGCGGCGAGGGTGTCGAGGCGGTGGCCGGCGACCCGGCGGGCGCCCAGCGCGTGACCGGTCGGCGGACGGCCGTCGGCGGGCACGTCCCAGCTGCGGCGCAGCACCAGGACGGTCCCGGCGGCGGGGTGGGCGAGGTACACCTCGGCGGACCGGGTGCTCGCGGTGGAGCGCACCCGGCAGCCCAGCGCGGTGAGGCGGACCCGGCGCAGCGGCGTCTCGGCGGCCTCCCGGACACCCAGCACCTCGGACGGCGACGCCCCGGGGTGCGCGGCGGCGCGGTGGCGGGCGTGCAGCTCGGCCAGGAGCAGGGCCGCCTCCTCGGGCCGGTGGTCGGCGGCCCGGGCGGCGTACGCGTCGAGCTGGCCGATCAGGTCGGCGACCAGGCCGGCCGGCCAGTGCAGCGACCGGGCGGCGAGCTCGTCGCGGACCCGGTGGAAGGCGGCGGTGAGGACCGGCCCGGCGTGCACGGCGCCGTCGAGCAGCAGCTCGCGGGCGAGGCCGAGCGCGGTGTCCAGGGCGGCGCGCTGCGGGGCGTCCAGGACCGGCGGGATGTCCGGGTCGGGCTCGGCGCGGCCGCCGAGGGTGACGGTCGGCCTGCCGTCGGCGGCCCGGAAGGCCCAGACGGCGAGGGCGATCACTTCGCCGCGGCGGTCCTGCGCGGCGTCGGTGACCGCGAAGCCCAGCTCGCCGGGGACCGGGAACCGGACCGTGCAGGCGGCGAGTTCGGCGACCGGCTGCGGGTCGTCCGGGGTCGCGTGGTGCAGCCGGGCGGTGCAGCCGCGCTCCAGCGTCCGGCGGGCGGCGGCCACGGCGCGGGCGCCGACGGCGGCGGTCAGCGCCTCGTCGTCGAGCGCACCCGGGGACCAGAGGGGAGCTTCGGGCCCGGGGGAGGTGCCGGGGGCATCGGCGGCGGCGCGCTGGTGGGCGAGGACCAGGGCGATCCGGTGGCGGCAGACGCCCGGTGCGCCGCAGGTGCAGCTGCCGCCGTCCAGCCCGGTGCCCGGGGGCAGGGCGACGGCGCTGCCGTCGGCGCAGGTGCCGCGCAGCGTGCCGTCCGGGTCGAGCGCGGGCACCGGCCCGTCCCCGGCGTCGACCTCCCGGGCGGCGCGCTTGACCAGGCCGCGGTTGGCGAGGGCGGCCAGCGTCTCCGCGTCCAGGGCCAGCAGGTCGGCGCGCATCCCGGCACTCGTCGTGGCACTCGTCCCGGCGCTCATCGGCCGAGCCGCTCGGCGACGAACCCGGCCAGCATGCCCGGCGTCATCGCCCCCATGTGCGCGCCGGCGTCGGCGAGCAGCCCGGCGAGTTCGCGGTCGTACGCCGGGGCCGCCTCCTCGTCCAGCGCGGCCAGGCCCAGCACGGTGGCGCCCTGCCCGGTCAGCGAGCGGACGGTGCGCAGCAGCCGGTACCGGTCGCCGCCCTCGTAGAAGTCGCTGATCACCGCGAGGATCGTGCGCCGCGGGTTCTCCACCAGGCCGGCCGCGTAGTCGACCGCGCGGGCGATGTCGGTGCCGCCGCCGAGCTGGACCCGCATCAGCAGCTCCACCGGATCGGTGACGTCGGAGGTGAGGTCCACCACCTGGGTGTCGAAGGCGACCAGATGGGTCTTCAGCCCCGGCAGGCTCCACAGGCAGGCCGCGGTCACCGCGGAGTGGATCACCGAACCCACCATCGAGCCGGACTGGTCGACCAGCAGGATCAGCTGCCACTGCTCCAGGTGCCGGCGGGTGCGGGAGTGGAAGTGCGGACGCTCGATCAGGATCCGCCGCTCGGCGGGGCGGTAGCGCCCGAGATTGGCCCGGACGGTCCGGCGGAAGTCGAAGTCGCGGGCCAGCGGGCGCTGGCTCGGGCGGGAGGACCGGGCGCCGGTGAACGCCTGGCGCAGCTCCGGGGTGAGCCGCTCCATCAGCTGCCGCACCACGGCGGCCACGATCCGGCGGGCCTGGCCGAGCAGTTGCTCGTTCATCAGGTGCTTGGTGCGGAGCACCGCGCGCAGCAGTGCGGGGCTCGGCTCGACCCGCTCCAGCACGGTCGGGTCGGTGACGATCTCGTCGATGCCGTACTGCTCGACCGCGTCGCGCTCCAGCCGCTCGATCGTCTCGCGGGGGAAGAGGCGGTGGATGTCGTCCAGCCAGTCGACCGCGGTCACCCGGGACGGCTCCAGTCCGGCGCTCCGCACACCGCGGCGGTCGAGGTCCTGGTCGCGGCCGTACAGCCACTCGAGGGCGGCGTCGCGGGCGGCGGCGTCGGCGCTCGGGCGGCCGGTCCACGGCTCGGCGGGGGAGCCGAGGACCAGGCGCCAGCGTTCCAACGCGGGGTCGGGGGTGGTCTCCGGCGGGGTCACCGGGCGCTCCGCAGGCCGTGGCGGTCGAGCAGGGCGGTCACGTTCTCCTCCAGGGCGCGGGCGGCGGCCAGGTGCAGGGGGTCGGCGGTGGTGCGGAGCAGGCCGCGGCCGGAGCCGCGCAGTCCGCGGCGCTCGATCAGGCGGCGGGCGATCCGCTCGCGCTCGCGCGGTGGGAACCAGGCGAACGCCTGGCGCAGCGCCGGGAGGGCGATCAGGAACTCGGCGTCGGTGAGGTCGGCGAGGACGGCGTCCAGAACGGCCAGCAGCGAGCCGTCGCCGGAGTCGGCGGTGACCTCCTCGCGGGCGAGGGCGAACAGGCCGGCGAGCCAGTCGCCGAGCGAGTCCAGGTTGCCGGCGGCGTCGAGGGCAGCGACGTCAAGGGCGGCGGCGTCGAGTGCGGCGACGTCGAGGGTGAGGTGGAGGCCGTGGGCGGCGCCGCGCAGGTCGGCGGGGGCGTACGGGTCGCGGGCGATGCGCAGGGCGAGGGCGGCGGTGTCCGCGCGGGTGGCGGTGAGCTGCTCGGGGGCGTGGCGGAGCGCGTCGCGGACGGCGGCGAGGGCGGTGAGCCGGGCCGGGTCGGCCCCCGACCGGCCGTGGGCGCCCTCGACCAGCCACAGGATCCGGCTGACGGCGCCGTCCAGGACGGCCGCGAGCAGCGGGCTGCGGGCGGTGCCGTACACGCGGTCGTGCCGCCACAGGCCGAGCGCGGTGGCGAGGACGGCGCCGAGCGCGCCCGGGTCGGGATGGCGGGCGACGGTGGCGGTGAGCGTGGTCAGCAGACGGTCGGTCAGGGCGGTGGCGCCGCACAGGACGGTGTCGAAGAGCAGGTCGGCGAGGCCGGCGTCGGCCGAGCCGGTGGTACGGGCGCGTTCGGCGAGGACGGTGGCGGCGGCCTCGTCCAGGGTGGCGCCGTACGCGCCCGCCTCGATCAGGGCGGCGTCGCGCCCGCTCTCCGATTCGGCCTCCCAGCGCTCGCCGGTGACCGGGTCGGCGCCGTGGGCGGGGCCGGCGGTGCGGTGGCGGCCGGGCACGCCGAGGACGCGCAGCCGGTGCAGGGTGCGGCTCGCCGCCAGGCCGTCCGCGATGGTGAGGTCGCAGGTCAGCGGGCGGGTGCCGGTGGCGCCGATCGCGGCGAGCCGGGCGCCGGCGTCGTGGACCAGCGGCGGGGCGGGCGTGTCGGGATGCAGGCGCCCGGTGCGGCCGCCGCTGGCGGCGGCGACCATCTCGACCACCACCGGGTGGCTGCCCGGCGCCAGCGGGGCGCGTTCGGACCAGGGCAGCGGCTGGGTCAGGTCGTCCTTGACGAGGGCGCCGGCCAGGCCGTCGAGCACGTCGGTGCGGGACGGCACGGCGTGGCCGCGCAGGGCGGCGAGGCCGCCGGTGAGCGCGGCGGCGGCGACCAGGTCGGCGGTGGAGACGGGGTGGCGGCGCCGGCGCAGCCGGGCGACCACGGACCTGCGCAGGCGGTCGGCGGCGGCCTCGGGACCGCCCTCCCACAGCCGCTGGTAGTAGGCGGGCGAGGGCATGCCGGACTGGTAGCCGGCGAACGCGTCGAGCTGCCGGAACGAGTACGGCACCAGGTAGCTGCCGGAGACCGCGCCGGGCGGCGGCGCGGGCAGCGCGGGCCGGCCGGGCACCTCGGCGGGCCGCCCGGCCAGGGTGCGCAGGGCGGGCGTGTGGAAGCCGCCGGTGACCACCAGCACGGTCGCCGTCCCCGCCTCGGCGAGGACGGCGCGGACCCAGTCCGCCATGTACGCCTCGCGGGCCCGGTCGCCCTCGTCCGCCTCGGCGTCGCCGCGGACCAGGTCGAAGTAGGCGTCCAGGCGCTCGGCCAGCCCGTCCGCCGGGGCCACCTCGAACAGGCCGTCCCACAGGGCGTCCACCGAGCCGGTGCCGAACCGCTCGCACAGCCGGGCGGTGGCCTCGGCGTACCGGGCCTCCGCGTCGGCGTACCGGTTGGCGCGCAGCTCGAACGCCGGGTGCCAGGACGGCAGGTCGACGAACAGCACCTCCGCGCCGACCGCCCGGCCCTCGCGCAGCGCCACCCACTCGGGCGAGTAGTCGCAGAGCGGCGCCCACGTGGTGGCGGTGCGTTCGGCGTCGCGGTAGTGGCTGAACACGGCGATCGGCAGGTCGTGGCCGAGGGCCAGCTCGTCCAGCCGGCCGTTGAGGTCCGCCGGGCCCTCGACCAGCACGTACGCGGGCCGCAGCCGTCGGACGGTGTCCGCCACCAGCCGGGCGCAGGCGGGGGAGTGGTGGCGGACCCCGAGGAAGACCGCGGGCATCAGCCGGCCAGCAGGTGGCGGGCGTCGTGCACGGCCTGCCAGTGCGCGCCGCGCCGCCGCGGCACGCGCTGCTCCAGGTAGCGGCGCAGTCTGGCCAGGTCCTCCGGGCTGTCCTTGGCGGCGGTGCCGGCCAGGCTGGAGACCAGGTCGGCGGCGTTGCCCGGCTCGCCGCGCAGGTACCAGCCGCGCAGCCCGACCGCGTGCGCGACCGAGACCGCCTCGGCGGTGCTCATCACCGCCGACGGGCGGTCGCCGCCCTCGGCAGCCCGCAGCTCGCGGAAGGCGGTGACCAGGACCTCCAGCAAGTCCCGGTCGGGCGCCGCGGTCACCCCCGAGCGGCGCAGCAGGTGCCCGGACTCGGCCTCGACCAGGGCGAGTTCGGTGTCCAGGTCGGGGATCGGGAAGACCGTCTCGAAGTTGAACCGGCGCTTGAGCGCCGAACTCATCTCGTTCACGCCGCGGTCGCGGGTGTTGGCGGTGGCGATCACGTTGAAGCCCTGCTTGGCGAAGACCATGCCCTCGGGCCCGTCCAGCTCGGGGATGGCCACCACCCGCTCGGAGAGCAGGGACAGCAGCGAGTCCTGCACCTCCAACGGGCAGCGGGTGATCTCCTCGAACCGGACCACCCGGCCCTCGGCCATCCCCCTCAGCATCGGCGCGGGCACCAGCGAGCGCGTGGACGGGCCCTCGGAGACCAGCAGGGCGTAGTTCCACGAGTACTTGATCTGGTCCTCGGTGGTCGCCGCGCCACCCTGCACGGTCAGCCGGGAGGTGCCGCTGACCGCCGCCGCGATCAGCTCCGACAGCAGCGACTTGGCGGTGCCCGGCTCGCCGACCAGCAGCAGGCCGCGGTTGGTGGCCAGGGTCACCAGGGCGCGCTCGACCAGCGCCGGGTCGCCGACGAACTTGCGGGCGATGCCGGCCGCCTCGTCCCCGACGATGAACCGCCGGGCCGCGCGCAGGCTCAGCTCCCAGCCCGGCGGACGGTGGTCGCGGTCGTCGGCGCGCAGCGCCGCCAGCTCCTCGGCGTACCGGACCTCGGCGGGCGGCCGCTGGAGCTGCTCCTCGGCGGTGGTGGTCATGGCGGCCCTCCCGGGGTGGTCGGTGCGGTGGTCCGTGCGGCGGCCGGCGCGGTGGCCGGTGGGGTGGTCGGTGCGGCGGTCGGGGTCGGTGGGCGGGTTCACGGCGTGGTCAGCTCGGTCAGGTCGGCGATCACCTCGGAGGCGGTCACCGGGTCGAGCTCGGCGAACGTCGGGAAGGTGCGGTTGTGCGTCCAGTAGTCGCCCGGGCGGACGTCGAGCCACACCGTCTCGACCCGCTGCTCGGGGAAGACGTCGTGCATGCCGACCGTGATGCCGTGCTCCGGGGAGAGCACCACATAGCGGTCGGGGCCGACCCGGCGGGACAGCCAGCGCTCCACGCCCGCGTCCTGCGGCTCGCCGCGCTGCCAGCCGCGCCGCTCCATGCCGACCAGCCGGGCGGTCGGCAGCAGCGGACCGTTCTCGAAGCGGGTCAGACGGTGCCCGGCCCGCTCCTCGTCGGTCAGCGCGTACACCTGACGGCCGAGCTGACGGAACGGCTGCAGGATCTCGTAGTCGGCGAACACCTCCGACCAGGCGGCCAGGTCGTCGCCCAGCAGCAGCGGGTGGGCCAGCCGGACGGTCG
>NZ_JAMZDX010000008.1 GCF_024172095.1 Kitasatospora cinereorecta
CGGTCGGGTAAGCCCGGCAACGGCGAGTGGCGGCAGACGGTACAGGCGATCAAGGACGAGCAGGCCGAGGAGCAGAAGCGGCAGGCCGTGCGGGACGAGCTGCGCGCGGCCGGGGTGGCGGTGATCGACGTCCCGTATCGGTGGTGGCACACGGACGCCCGGCCGCTGTCGCACCTGCTCACCTCGTTGGGTAAGCCTCTGACGGTCGAGATCCACACACAGGTCTGCCCGAGTCACGGCGCGGCCGTCGACCCGGACACGCTGGAGGTGACCCACGTGTGCACCAACTGGCACGCCGAGGGCCACCGGCTCACCGAGGAGCACGCCGCCGAGCTGGAGGAGATGGGCAAGACTCCGGTCGACCCCGAGGCCGAGAAGGCGAAGGCGAAGGCCAGGCGCGAGGGCAACACCGCGTGGCGCTCCGCCCGGACCGTCCGTCAGGAGGTGCTGCGCGCGGCGATCGCGGAGAAGAACCTGCCCGAGGCTGCCGACGAGCTGACCGAGCGCACCGTCATGGGCCGTAAGACGTGGTGGTTCAAGTCAGTTGCGTCCGCCCGAACCGAGGTGGCCGCCGCCCTGCTGGGCGTGCCCGACCCGAACGAGGGGCGCAGCCAGTGGGAGCGGCTGGAGGACCCGTTCGCGGAGCTGATCGCCGCCGGTCCCAAGACCCGCCGCAGGCACCGCATGTTCGCCCGGGTGGTGGCCGCGATCGAGACCTATGTCATGGCGGACAAGGAGTGGCCGGAGCCGACCGAGGACATGGTCACGTACCTGCGGTTCCTGGAGAAGGCGTTCGGCTACACCCTGGCCGAGTGCGAGCGCCAGGTGATCGCCGCGTACGAGAGCAAGGCGAAGCAGGGCGACAAGGACGCAGGTAGCGATTCGGCCGACGACGCCGAGGCCGACGACCAGGGCGACACCGCCGAGGGCGGAGCGGCAGAGGAGAGCGGCACCGGCCACGACGCCGAGGTGGAGGCTGAGGCGCAGCCCGCACCGGAGAGCGCGGCGGGCGAGGTGGCCGAGGGCCAGGAGCAGGCCGAGGCGGAGCAGCAGCCGACCGGGGACACCCCGACCGAGGGCTGACAGCAAGGTCGGGGGCGGGGGCCGTTGTTGTGGCCCCCGCCCCCGGCTCGATCGGAGAGGAGGAGAGGTGCATGGAGAAGGCCGAGGAGGTAGCCGGCGACCTGTTCGCCGCGCTGCTGAAGGAGACCGCCGAGTGGGCCGACGACTCCGAGCAGGGGTGGGTGGACGGGCTCTGGGCGATGCCGCCGGGCGAAGCGCTCACCGCAATGGAGGAGTCGAACTGTCTGCCCGGCCAGCTGGCCGGTCCCGCCGCCGCCGCACTGCGCTTCTTGGCTCCGCACGTCTACGGCGTCCCGGGCTGATCAGCAGGACCGGGACGGGAAGAAGAACGGCGGTCCGCCCCGCCATAAGGCGGGACCCCCTGTCGAGCTGACAGCAGGCTGGCGCGGACCGCCATCTGCGGCAGGTTTCGACGCTGCCGCTCCCTTCGAACCAGTTCTCACAGGGAGACCGGTTGCGAGGGTTCAGGATAGCGCGGCGGGCGATCGGTCTGTGACGGGTAGATCACGCTTGCATGCGTGATTGATGGGTGATATAGTTCTCTTGTTGGAGCGGGGTGGCACCCCGGACCCGCACCCTTCGAGCCAGACCCCAGGGAGAACCCGATGGAACTCACCCACCTCCGCACGGACGAGCGCGAACCGGAGTGCACCGACTGCTACGGAACGGGCCGCATCGAGCTCTACCACCCCTCCACCGACGCTCTTACCGGCTACACGCCCTGCGCCCCGGAGTGCCAGCAGCCCATCGCCGAGAGCGCCGCCCGCTCGCGCGCCGCACGGGACCTCGCCGACGCCGCGTGGGCCGCGAAGGTGGCGGCTGGCACCGAACCCCCGCTCTGACCCACCCCGCGGCCGGGGCCGACCGCCCCGGCCGCGCACACGACCACACCAGACCCGACCACGCCCAGGGAGATCCGATGAACGATCCGGCAGCGACGACCCCCGCCGAGCCCACCACCGAGAACGACCGGCCCGACTGGACGACCCTCCCCGCACACGCCTTCACCGCTGCGCCGCGCGCCACGCAGGTCTCCCTGTTCGCCATCGGGGACGACTCGTTCGGCACCCCGTCGCTGCTCGACGACGCACAGCCGCTGTTCTGACCGCCCGGCCGCCCGGCCCGGCCACACCGCTGCGCCCCGGCTGGCCGCCGGGGCGCCGACCCTGAACCGAAGAAAGGGAACGACATGGAGATTTCGCCGACCTGGGAGAAGCTCAGCAGCCGGTTCGCCGCGCTCGGCGAGCAGATCGCCGCCGCCCTGAACACCCTCGAACCCGAGGAGCGGCGCGGCTGGACCCACCGCCGCGAGAACAATGCGTACGGCTCGGTGGCGCTCCTGCATCCGGCCGGCTGGCAACTGCACATCTGGCGGGAGAAGGCGCACTGCACGGGCGCGGCCGGCCAGCGGCTGACGATCAGCGGCATCGTTCCGAGCGAGTACCGGGGCCGGGCGGAGCACCGGATCACCGTCGCGGGCGACCGCCCGCCCGGGGACATCGCACGCGACATCGCGCGGCGCCTGCTCCCGGGGTACCGAGACACGGCGGCCAAGGCTTTCGAGCATCGCGACCAGGAGCAGGCCGCCACCCGGGCCCGGGTGGCGGCGTTCGCCCGGCTGCGCGAGGCTCTGCCCGCGCTGAACACCGGAGCGAGCAGCATCGAGAGCGGGTACGGGCTGTTCTACCGGGGGTACGCCCGGGTGGCCGACGGCCAGGGGGGTGCCCGGGAGAGCGGGCACCGCGCCCACGCCTCCGGGACAGTGCGGCTGTCCCACGACGGGTCGACCGGTTCCATCAAGGCGGACGAGGTGCCGCTGGAGTTGCTGGTGGAGTTCCTGGCGCGACTCAACGCCGACCCGCAGGCGCTGACCGGGAGGGTGATGCCGCGCTTGCTGGACAGTGCTCTGCCCGAGCTGGGCTGGCGGCCACGCGTCGTCCCCGGGGAGGTGGTCACCGGAGAGCCGGCGGGCAGCGGGGAACAGCGGCAGACGCTGCCCGCCGCCGGGACCGAGGCGAAGCCGATCACGCCCGCCGACGTGCCAATGATCTAATCTAGTTCTCTTGTTGGAAATCGGCGGCACCTTCCACCGGAGGAACCACATGAGCACGAAGCGCGGATACGCCTGGGGCATCGGCGGCACCGAGTACCTGATCGTCCCCGGCGAGGCATGGAACAGGCCCCCGCTGACGGAACACCCGCAGGAGGCCGTCCGCCCGGTCCACCCGCGCGTGGACACCCTCGCGCTGGTGGACCGGGTCTGGCACGGAGGCGTGAGCGGCGACGGCTACGTGCACCGCATCGTCGAGGTCGTCCCGACCACCTGACGCCACGAGCCGGGCCCCGCCCGACCGCGACCGACCCGCACCCCTGCCCGGGGGCGGCGGCTGGCCCCGCCGCCCCCGAACCCCTTCGAACCACAACCGACCCGAGGAGACACCACCGTGCACACACACCCGCCCACCGCCGCCGCCCAGGCCCGCAGACTGGTCACCGCCGCCCTGCTGGAGGCCGGGCTGCGCCCGACCTCCCTCCACCCGGACGAGCCCTGGCGGGGCCGCACCACCGGGTTCCTGGTCCGGGGCGACGAGAGGGCCGTGACGGTCAGTCGGCACCCGTTGCCGCTCGACCGCCAGGCACGCGACACCTACCACCGCGCGGTCTACGCCGGTTCGGTGGCGACCAACAGCGCGTGGCGGTACGAGGACGGCCCCGAGGGCTCCCTGGTGGTGCGTCCGGGCGTCTGGGGGTGGGGCGGGCCCATGACCACGCCCGGCCCGCTGACCGCCCTGGCCGCCGAGGAGCTGGAGGCGGCACTCACCGGCGAGGCGTTCGAGGTGTGGGCGGACACCGCGAACGGGCGCACCGTCGTCCCGGTGGGCAACTCCCGCACGACGACGCTGGCCATGCTCCGGCGTGCCCTGAAGAACGGGCGCACGGTGGCCGCCGACGCCCAGGGCGTGGTCACGGTCGACGCCCGCGGCTTCCGGGGGGACCCGTACCGCGTGTTCGTCAACGCCATCCCCGCCGCGTGGGTCGGCGGGCTGTGCGCGGGATGCGGCTGCACCCGGCGCGAGCACGGCGACCTCTACAAGCCGCTGTGCTGCGACGAGTTCCGGCGCTGACCTGCCCACAAGCGGCGGGCCGACCGGCCCGCCGGGCCCCCGAAGCCACGGCGAGACCGAGCACCCACCATCGGAAGGGACGATGCATCCATGCCCGAGGCGGACCTGACTGCCGAGCAGAAGGCCCTAGCGCAGCGGCGGGCACGACTCCCGCGCTCCCTCCGTCAGCTGCGCGGATTCGTGGACCGGTTGGCTGGCCTGGCGGAGCACAGCGCCTACGACGCCTATCTGCTCGACTGTCTGCGCGCGGTCCTGCTGGAGCAGGAGGTCGCCTCCGCCACGTCGGGGCGCTCGGTCCATCCCGGGCTGCGCGTGGAGGGGAACGCCTGGCCGGGGGCGGACCCCGCAACCCGATTCAGCGTGGCGCTGACCGGGGGGCGGGGGCGACTGCTGAGGCGGGGGTTCCCGACGACGCACGCGGCTCGGTGCGCGGCGGTCCGGCTGGCCGACGCCGCCGACTGGCGCCTGCCGACGGCGGAATTCGGGGCGCAGCACCACGCCGCCGTGCTGGCCGAGGAGACCCGGCCAATCTGACGGGGCCTCCGGTGTTCGAGGCACCCGGCCACGGTGGCCGGGTGCGCTGCCCCTGCTCCACCCTCACCGCCCCCTGACGGGCTCCCGCAGCCCCCTCTCTGCGGGGCGGCCAGCACCGCCGCCCCGCCCCCACCACACCCCGCCGCACCGTCCCGTGCGGCTCACCGAACCGGAGGATCATCGTGTCCATCCCCGCCATGACCACCAACGCCACCACCGCGTGCGACAACTGCGGCCACCGCCGCTGGACGCTGCACGTCACCGTCACCACGCGCAGCCCGGCCGCCGGGGCCGTCGTGGTCGCCGTGCCCGCGCCGCCCGCCCTGGAGCTCCTGGTCACCTGCGGCACCTGCGCCGGCTGGCTCGACCAGAAGGACCCCCTCCACGCCGCCTTCTACGCGCTCCTGGTCGACCGCTTCGCCCAGCAGCAGTCCGTCCGGCCCGGACGCCTGCACCACCTGCGCCGCCTGCTGCGCCGCCACACCGGGGCCCGGGTGTGAGCCGCACCCGCACCGGGGTCCGCAGACGCACTGCGAACGTGAACGCAGTCTGATATAGTTGTCGTTCTGGTAAAGCCCGGAGGTCGATCCACCGCTTCGAACCAGAGGAGCCTTTCGTGAGCACCACCACGACCACCCTGGCCTACCGCATCGGCGACCCGGACGCCGAATGCCGCCTACCCCGTGATCATCGGCATCGAGAACCCCCTGGTGATCGGCCGGGCCTACCGGCGGCATCGGACCGCCGATGGCCGATACGTGGCGCCCCGACCCGGGAGTGGCAGCGGCCCCTCGCCTTGATCAGTTGGAGGCAATGACGACAGTGCGATGGTCGTCATCAACGGGACCACCGCGAAGGTCCCCCATCATGCGGACATCGTTGAAGCCAGCGGCCAACAGGGCGGATCGCAGCTGGCTGCGGGAGTACATGCGGGTGCGGCAGCCCCTGGACCAGCCAGGACGTGAGTAGCGGACGTGGGCGAGCTGGCTGGTCCAGTCGAACCAGGAGTCCTCCTGGAGATCGCCATGCCGTACCCTCTTCGTGCTGATGGCCTCCGCTTCCGTGGTCCGGATCTGGCGCATCGCCTGCTCCAGAGTCGAGAGTTCCATGAGGAGTCGGCCGCCGGGAACCAGGACGCTCTGCCACGCGATGAGTGCCGCGAGGTCGTCCTCGGGCGTGCTGAGATAGCCGAAGCTGGTCCACAGGTTAAGGACGAAGTCGAACGGGCCGGGTGGCGGGTTTCGCATGTCCTGTAGATGGAAGGTGGCGGACGGCCAGCGTCGCCGGGCCTCGGCGATCTGGTGGGGAGAGATGTCGATGCCGGCCACTGAGAATCCGCGGCGGGACAGCGGCCCGCTGTGGCGGCCGAAGCCGCACGGTACGTCCAGGATGCGTTGCCCGGGTCGGAGACCGAGAAGCTCGGTCAGGTCGGCAAGTTCCTGCTCCGTGGAGTCGTACTTGCCGAGAAGGCGGGATGTGGCCTCGAAGCCTGAGTCGAAGAAGTTGTCGACCCAACCGTCGGGAACGGGCTGGTGCGCTGCTGCGGACACGGGTATCACCCTTCGGTGGATGACGATGCTGCCGGACGTTGAGTGGTGGGACTGCGTCCATGCAGTTCCACCTCGCTGGTAGTCCTTCTGCGTAGCGAAGCGCTACTCTGAGTATCCGGCGATGGCCGATCTGTCGATAGCTTCCCGCGAGGTGGCACATGCAGTCGCACGAGACGAATTGGATCGAGTACTTCAGCTCCGGCGGGCACCGCGACGTGGTCCCGCTGGCTGCCGGAATGGAGGGCGCGGTCTACCGCCTCGGGCAGGGGCTGGTCGGCAAGGTCTGGGGCCAGCGCGAAGCTGCGGAGCTGAAGCGCCTGCAGGAGTTCTATGCGGACATCTCTGCGGCGGGGCTGTCCTTCGCGACGCCGCAGATCCTCGAAGTCCGCGAGGTCGAGGGGACCTCGGTGACGATCGAGCGGGAGCTGGCGGGCCGTCCGCTCAAGCAGTTCGTGGGCGACGGCGTGCCGCCCGAGGCGGACGCGGCCGTCGTGGAGGTGCTGCGGGGCTTGGCCTCGGTGCCGGCGACAGCGGCGATGCATCAGCTGGCGGTATTGGACGAATCAACGCCGCTGTGGGAGGGCGCGGGGAGCTGGGCAGCAGCGCTGAACGGACTGCTGCGGCGCCGGGTTGACGTCTTCGGAGATCAACTGCGTTCAGCGGTTGCCGACTTCGACGGCGTGTTCAACCAAGTCGCCGAGCTGGTCTCTCGGCAGGCTGATCGGCCGCAGTCGGTGGTGCACGGCGACGTGTGCCTGGAGAACATCCTCGTGGACGATGACCTGCGGCTAACCGCCTTGCTGGACTTCGGGTTCCTGTCCGGCGCGGGCGATCCTGCGTGGGATGCGAGCATCACGGCGGGAATCGTCGACATGTACGGGCCTCACGCACGGGAGGTCGATGACCGGCTTACTCACCGGATGGCGCGAGAGTTCGGCTATCCCGTTGAGCTGCTGCTCGGTTACCGCGCCGCGTACGGGATCGCGGCGGCAAATGCCTACGACCCCCACGGGGCTGACGGGCACTTCGCCTGGTGCGCAGCCGTGTTGAGGCGCGAGGACGTCCGTGAAGCTCTCGGGGCCATCGCTGTCTGACGAGCCGGACACA
This sequence comes from Kitasatospora cinereorecta, assembly GCF_024172095.1. GTDB lineage: Bacteria > Actinomycetota > Actinomycetes > Streptomycetales > Streptomycetaceae > Kitasatospora > Kitasatospora cinereorecta. The sequence goes on from NZ_JAMZDX010000008.1 coordinate 7,400, forward strand.
CGGCCCCGCCCCTCCGACTGGTTGGAGAGCGGGGCCGTGGTGTCAGCTGGATGGACGCCTGAGCCGGTCGATGGCGTCCGGAACTTCGGTGAGCCGGTTCACGCTGGCGGTCGCCGGCAGGTGACCGTAGAGGTCGTAGCGGTCGTACAGGAGTGGCAGGGCGATGCGAGCGGCGCGGGCTCCGAGCACGTCGTTGACCAGGCCGTCCCCGAGGAACCAGCACTGGTCCGGGCTGAGACTCAGGGCGTTGACCGCGATGTCGAAGATCTCGCGGCGGGGTTTCTCCACGCCGACCTGACTGGAGTCGATGACGACCTCGAAGTACCCCCTCATTCCGGTAGCGGCCAGCTCGTCCTCCAGTGCTCCTTCGGAGTTGGCGACGGCGGCCAGGCGGATGCCCTGCTCACGTAGACGACGCAGGGCGACGTGCGCGTCGGGGTCCACGTCGCTGTAGAGGTCGGGCCTTCGGAGGCAGGTGTGGAACGCCCGAAGAGCGATGGGGTCGGGCACACCAAGGGCGCGGCCCCAGGCGAGGGCGACCTTGTCGTCGCCGCTGATGCCGACGGGAAGTGGCAGGTGGCGGGCTTCGGCGGCCAGGACGAGGGCTGCGGTTAGGCGATCTGGCTCGAAGGGCGAGCGGTGCCCGGCCTGGCGGAGTTCTTCCCCGAGGACGGTCGAGCTCGGGTGGATGACCGTCATCCCGATGTCGAGCAGTAGGGCCTTCGGCACGGCAGTGGCGTGCTGCAGGCTGCGCCCGGCATGAGGGGCTGGCTCTGCCTGGGAGGACACATGCGCCGCGGCCGCGTTGCTGGGTGCGGTGCGCCGGGAAGCGCTGGCGGTGATCAGGTCCGCGAGAGCAGCCTGGGTGTGGTCGGCCATCCGAGCATGGGAGAAATGCTCTTCCACGTGGGCTCGGGCTCGTTCGCCCAGGGACTTGCGCACGTGAGGGTCGGTGACGAGCTGGTCGAGAGCTTTGGCGAGCGGAGGAACTTGGTCGGGCGCCACCACGAGGGCGATGTCCGACCGGGTGGTGATCTCGCGGGTGCCGGGGATGTCGGTGGTGATGACCGGTGTGCCGCTGGCCATGGCTTCCAGGACGGCGAGGCCGAGCCCTTCGGCGAGGCTGGGCTGGGCGACGATGTCGGCTTCGGCCAGTAGCGCGGGCATGCCGGTGTAGGGGACGGTCTCGTCGACGGTGACGACGCCGTCCAGCTCCAGGGCGCCGATCTGGGCATGGAGTTGGTCGGCGTAGGCGCGGCTGGCGGAGTTGACGCTCCCGGCGATCAGCAGCCGGGTCTCTGGGTGGCGCCGGTGGATCTCGGCGAACGCGGGCAGCAGGTTGTGCATGCCCTTGCGGTGCTTGAGGCGTCCCGCGCAGACGATGAGCAGGTGCTCGCGGGTCAGGCCGTACCGCTCACGCACGTGCGGTTCTCTGCGGGCCGGGTGGAACAGGTCGGTGTCAACGCCGTGGTGGATCAGCGCAGTGGCCAGGTCCGGGGCCCAGTGGAGGGCGCGGGCGGCGTAGAACGCGGAGCCAGCCAGGACGAGGTCTGGCCGTAAGGTCTCGTAGACCATGCGCAGGCGGCCGGCTCCGAGTGGTTCCGCCTCGGGCTGCTGCTCGTGGAAGGCCGCGGCCCACGGGATATCGGCTCCAAGTGCCAGCATCTTGGCAGTGATTGCGGTGTCCAGGCTGTTGCTGAGGAGGATGTCCGGGCGGAAGTCGTCCACCAGGTACTGGAGTTCGGGCAGCAGGCCGAAGGCCATCTGTTCCCAGGCGATGGTGCTCTCGGTCGTGGTCCGGTAACTGGACAGGCGCTCGACTCGGACGCCGGCCGGGTCGCCGTCGATCTGCTCGCCCGGCTGGTGGCCGCTGGGCAGGTCGGTGGCAACGGTGACCTGGTGTCTGCGGGCGGCGAGGAGTTGGGCGACCTGGAAGGCGTAGGTCTCGGCGCCGCCGATGAGGGGGTGGAAGGTGGCGGTGAGGATCAGCAGACGCATGGGCGGTCAGGTCCTTCCGGGGCGTTCGATGATCTGGCTGATGGCCCTGGTGCCGGCGGGCACGCTGGCACCAGGTAGCAGGACGGTGTCGACGAGGGTGCATCCGGCTCCGATGTGGCTCCCGGGCCCGATGACAACGCGGGCCAGTTCGGTGCCCGGCTCAACGAGGGCGTCCTGGCCGAGCACGACCGGACCGGTGATGCGCGTGTCGGGAGGCAGTGTGCGGTCCTGCCCGCTCCACAGCCCATTGGTGCCGAGGGCGCGCAGGCCGGTGGCTCTGCGCTGTTGTGGGGAGCGGAGGTAGGCGAGGTTGGCCGCCAGCAGCGCCTCGGGGGTGCCGATGTCGCTCCACTGGCCGTCGAGGCGGTGGGTGGCGACGCGGCGTCCGCAGGCGAGCAGCGTGGTGACCAGCTCCGCGAAGTCGTACGGGCGGCCGTTGTCCGGTGGCGTGAGGCTGTGCAGCAGCTGTCGGCTCATGACGTAGATGCCACAGCTGATGTCTTCCAGCGGCCCGGCCTTGGCTGGCTTCTCCCGCATCCGGATCACGAAGCCGTCGGCGTCGAGATCCAGGACGCCGAAGCGGTGGGCGTCTTCGACGAGTGTGGTGACCAGGGTGAGATCGGCGCCCGAGCGGCGGTGGGTCGCGAGCAGCGCTGCCAGGTCGAGGTCGGTCAGCGCGTCCGCGCTGACCACCAGGTAGTCCTTGGCATCCGGAACCGCTCGGCGGCAGGCGACTACACCGCCGAGGGGACCGCTGGGTAGCGGCTCGGACACCAGATGCAGACGAGGTCCGCCCTGCTCGGACAGCCTCTGCACCGCGGCGAACGCATCCGGCAGGTGGCAGACGTTCGCGTGGAACTCCACTATGCCGGCGCGGTGGAGCGCGAGAGCCGTCCACAGGATGAGGGGGACGTTGAGGACAGGCAGGAGCGGCTTGGGGATGGTGCGGGTGAACGGGTCGAGGCGGCTGCCTCGGCCCGCGGCCAGCACGATCGCCGCCACGTGGGCCGCCTGCTGCGTGGCTGGTGCTGTGGTGGCGAGTAGGGATCGGTAGAGAGCGGCGCCGGCTGCCGGTTCACGCACCGGTGCGTCCCACGGGCGTGGTGCGCGAGCTGGGGGTGAAGGCCAGGGCCTGGCTCGGGACGGTCGAAAACATCGTCTCGATGTCCGCGTCGGTGAGGCCGACGGAGGCCATATTGGCGGCCTGTACTGGGTAGCCGGAGGAGCCGGAGGCCACCGCGCCGTCGTCGCGGTATCGCAGGGGGCTGTTCGGGAGCTGATGGAGGATCTCGCCGGCCATGGCGTCGAGTTCGGTGTCGTCGGTCATCGCGATCAGCCGCTGCGGGGTGAGGTAGTCGACGGTGCGGCGGCAGATCGCGAGGTCGACGTGGTGGCCGTCGAAGTTGAGCGCCGGGGTCAGCAGGTTGGCGCGGGTGGCCTCCAGCAGGGCGGCGGGCACCGGCCCGAGGGTGTCGGCCAGGGTATCGGGGGCCCATGCCTCGTCCATGAACTTGGCCAGTTCGTGCTGACGCCGGTCGCACTGATGCGGGGTGCGCCAGGCGTGGGTGAACGCCCGGGGCATGTCGTTGAACAGGTGGTCGGTCAGCACCAGGTACGGCGAGGACTTGTAGGACTCGTGGAGTTGGTTCAGGACATCCTTGGTGCGTTCGGCACTGCGCTTGGGGTTCTCTCGGGTGAAGTGGCCCAGCGCGATCCGGGTGCCCTGGTCATACAGCTCCGTCAGCAGGCCGGCGAACGTGCAGGCGGTGCTGATCTTCTCGTCCAGCGCGAGCGCGTCGGGGGCCATCACTACGTAGCGCAGCCCGAGGGTGCCGAGCGAGGCGATCGCGCGCCACTCGGCGCCGGTGGGGGTCCAGGATCCGGCGCGCGGGATGCCGCCCTCGGGGCCGAGGAGCGGGCCCTCCATGGCGAACCCGGCGATGGCGGGCAGGCGGCCGTCGCGCTTGAGCGCGTCGAACGCCTTCATCACTTCGGTGAAGGAGGCGAGGTGGTCGCGCCGCAGGTAGACGGTGGGCAGCACGGTCAGGTCGTGCTCGCGGGCGAGCGCGTCCACGGCCTCCAGATCGTCCGGCTGGAGGGAGGAGTAGTCGAAGCGGCCGATCCCGTGGGTGTGGAACAGCACGGTGCTCATGGGAAGTCCTTTCGGTGCGGCTCCTGCGGCTGGGTGGTCTCTAGGAGCAAGGTCGGTGCGGTGGGTAAGGCGCGATGTCAGTGCTCGTGGGGGACGGATCCCTGGCCGCTGATGCCGGTCAGGGCGTGCAGGAGCTTGGAGTGCAGGGCCGCGGTGCGGGAGGCCACCAAGTACTTGGCCTCCACCTGCGGGCCGTTCATTGCGAGGGCATGCCCGCGTTCGTCGCTGACGACAGCGCCTGCCGCCCTCAGGAGGTGGATCGGGGCGGCGATGTCCCAGGTCTGCTGCCCGCACATGCGCACCACGGCGCCGCTCGCGAAACCGCGGGCGACGTCCGTCAGGACGCGGGTGGCCTCGGCGTGATCGACGAGGTAGCGAGTACCGGTGGGAAGTGCCTTGCGAAGGCCAGGCGGGTCGCAGTAGACCGTGTGCACCACAGCCGTGTCCGACGGCGGGGAATCGCTCGCTTGGAAGGCAGCGGCGCCTGCGACGGCGACGCCAGTAAGGCCCGGGGCCGGGAAGTGGACGACGGAGAAGTCGGGCCGGTGCCCAGTCCAGGCGCTGAGGAGGATGGCGAAGTCGGGCGAGCCGGCCAGGTACTGGCTGGTGCCGTCCAGCGGGTCGACGAACCACAGCGTGTCGCCCGCGCTCTGATGGGATTGCTCGTCCTCCTCACTGACGACGAGTGCACCAGGGTGGGTCAGCTGTAGCACGGACAGGAGGATGTCCTGGCTGTTGTAGTCGGCGCGGGAGACCTGGCTTCCGTCGGTCTTGATGCGGACCCCAAGCTCGGACTGGCCGACCACCGCGTTACCGGGCCAGGTGTCCAGGAGGTGCTGCCCGGCGCGTAGGACACCGGCCACCACCTCGCTCTGCGCCGGCGAGCAAACCGAGTAGAGGTTTTCGAGGTTGGGAGACATGGCCTGGTGCAGCCGGGGAATCGGCCGACCGACGCCTGCGATGCCGTCGTCCGGTGCAAGCGAAGGGAGGATGGCGTCCCGCCAGGCATGCCATGAGTTCGTGTCGTCGAACACCTCTACGAGTCTCGGGCGTTCACGCTGCTGGCGCATCGCGCGGAGGAGGTGAACGGGTTCCCCGAACCCCGGTGGAATGAGCGTGACCGCCTCGTTGAGAGTGAGGTCCCGGGTCTCGGGCAGATGTGTGCCGATCACCGGCCGGTTGTGGGCCGCGAGCTGGCGGGCGGCCCACAACGTCTCCCCGCACACCGGGTGACGTAGTTGGATCGCGCAGTCACATGCGAGCATGAGCGCGTCCAGGTCCTGGTAGTCCACATAACCGAGCGGTCGGATGGACGGGTCGGCCGGTAAGGCAATCTCGTCGTCCACGCTCCCGGCCAGAACGAGCACGGTGTCGGCCGGCCTGTCCTGCCACAGCCGCCAGCCCTCGAGGACGGCGTCCAGGCGTTCATGGCGGCCGAGTCGGCAGCCGAGCGATGCGAAGACGTAAGCGTGCTGCGGGAGACCGAACCGTTCGCGGGCCGCCTCCAAGGACATGCCGGTTGCTGGGGCAACCGGGTAGGGCAGGGCGGAGACGCGGACGTGCGGGTAGCGGCTGGTCAGCAGGTGGGCGACATCGCGGTTGTGAACGAGGACCTCGGTGGCCTGTTCGACGGCGAGCCACTGAACGTTGCCGTGACCGGCCCATCGGTCCAGGCCAGCGAGATGGTACTCGTGCAGCAGGACCGGACCGGGGCGCTGGAGGAGCGCCTGCAGAGCGCCGATGTGCAGCGGATCGTTGCCGAGGTGGTAGAGAACCTGATCGAACTCACCTGGGTGCCGCTGGTCGTTGGGGCCGACGTGGACGCACCGGAAGTGGCGGCCGAGGTGGGGCAACGACTGCTCGATGTACCGGGCGGCGGCGCTCTTGTACGGGGCGCGGGGGCCGAAGATGCCGAGCGTTGGCAGTGCGCCGGTCGTCTTGGGACTGACGGAGGTCACGGCAGCAGCTTCACGAGGGTGGCGTCGAGGGGCTGCCTGGAGCCGGTGCACAGTTCCAGGTAGGCAGTCCGCAGGGCGTTGGCCACGGGTGCCTGCCGGTGGCGGGGCGCGTGCCGGTCGATCTGGCCGACGAGCCGCACCTCGTCCAACGTGCCAGCGATGAACACCTCGTCGGCGCTGTACAGCTCCGAACGGGTGATCGAGCGCTCCTGGGCGGTCAGGCCGAGTTCCGTCTGAGCCAGGCGAATGACGGTGCGTCGGGTGATGCTGTCCAGGATCCCGTCGGCCAATGGTGGAGTGATCAACTGCCCGTCACGCAGCAGGAAGACGGCGGCTCCTGGGGTCTCGGTAACGTGGCCGTCAGCGTTGAGGAGGATCGCTTCGTCGGCGCCAGCCTGGAGGGCTTCCAGGCGGGCCAGCCGGAACGCGGTGTACGCGGCGCCGGTCTTGGCCAGGGGCGGCAGCGCCAGCTCCGGGATGCGCCGCCACGTACTGATGGTGCACGACAGCGGTTGATCGGAGCGAGGACCGGTGGGGTGACAGGCGATGAACGCACCCACTGTCACTGTGTCCTGGCGCGCCGTGTAGCGGCCGGAGTCGACGTAGATCGTCGGCCGAACGTACACGTCCTCGCGCAGCTCAGTGGCGTGGAGGATCTCGCCGAGCCCCTGGGCCAGCTGCTCGATCAGCCCGTCGTGCGGGATCTGCAGCAGGCGCGCCGAGGCGGCGAGACGGTGCAGGTGCTCGTGCGGCCGGATGACGGCGAACTGCCCGGTCTCGGGGCGCCAGTAGCCACGGATGCCCTCGAAGACGTTCAGACCGCGAAGCGCCGTCTCGGAGGCGACGTGGACCTGGGCGTCCTGCCAGGGCACGACCTCGCCATTCCACCAGATCAGCTTCGGTTCAGTCTCGTACATGGTATTCCTCCTTGTGTTCGTTGGCGGTAGCGGGCCACTCCTGGACGGTCAGAGCGCCGTTGCCCAGGGCCGCGCGCAGGAGTTCGGGGACGTAGTCCACGTACGGTCGAAGGTTGTTGGAGGGCGGGTCGTCGTTCTGGGGGGGGTGGTGGGACGCGGCGAGCAGGGAGACGAACTCCGGGTGCCCGCCGGCCAGCGTCAGCTGGCGGTGGTGACGGGTGAAGATCGCGCGGAGCTCGGTGGCGTCCCGGGGCGGGGCGCCGAAGATGATGCCGATGTCCCCGTGGTCGCCACCGGTCTTGACGGCCCACAGCGTGACCTCGTCCGGCCTCAGCGCGAGGCCGGTCTCCTCCGCGAGTTCGCGCACCGCCTCGGCGCGCACGGCCGCCTCGGTGAGCAAGGCCCCGCTCGGCGGCACATCGACGTTGCCGCCGGGGAGTTGGACCCGTCCGGGGGTGCTTGTGGCGGCTCCCATGCGGCCCAGGACGACCCGCCCGTCCGTGGTCACCGGCAAGACCGAGGCGAACAGGGCACGGGCGAAGCGCCGCCCTACCGCCGGACCGGATGCCCGTCGCCACAGGTACTGGGAGTACGTGCCAGCCGACCAGTCCACTCGGCAGGTCGCGCCGTCCCAACTGAGCGAGCGGGCTGCCACGATGGGTCCGTCGAACAAGTTCGGGTTCGCCGCGAGCGCCGACTGCCAGGTGAGGGCGATCTCCTCGCTCTCCGAAGGCGTGTACTGCACGGGTTCCACTTCCCGGAGCGCCAGGCCGTCCGCCAGACGCCACTCGACGCCGGTCACGAGGCAACGCCCAGCAGTGCGGACAGCTCGGTGAGGGCCGGCTCCGCCTCCCGGCGACACAGCAGGTCCCCGTCCAGCGCTCCCTCGACGGGGTAGGACACGAAGGCGTCGTTCTCCCAGAAGCCCTCCGGGTCGAGGAAGAACACCCTCATGCCGCGGGCGCGGGCCCGGCGCTGGACGCGGCGCCGGTCGGCGTGGCTGCCGATCACCAGCAGCGAGCGCGCCTCGGGTAGGAACGGCACCGGCGGTACCTGCTGGTCGTAGCGGCGCACGTAGCACTCCTCCATTCCGGCGCGGGCCGTCAGACCGTCGAAGTTGTTGGTGATCACCGGGCCGACAATGTGGCCGGCGTCCCGCAGCGCCCGAAGGGCGCCGTGGCCGGGGGTCGGTTCGGCGAGGAAGCACGCCTGGAACATCTCCGTCAGTTCCGGCAACTTGTGCTCAGGAGTGGCGATGACCTCGTGGAGGAACGTGTCCGCCTGGGGGTCCAGGACGAAGGTGTTGGCGGCGCGGTTGGTGACCCGATAGATCTCGTGCAGCCGGTGCAGCGCCGGGATGCCCGCTTCGACCGACATGCCGCAGCCGATCTCCACCTGGCACGGCAGGAAGTCGGCCAGCGCCGACAGGTCGGGTATCGGGGCCGGGTTCTGTCGGCGGTCCTTGACCCGCATGCCGCCGGTCAACACGTCCCACGGGAGGTTGCGGGTCGCGGCCGTGGGCGTGTAGCCATCGGATACCAGGCAGACGTCCAGCGCGCGGTAGCCGGCTGGCAGGACACGGCCGACACGCAGGTCCTGCGGGTGAACGGGGTGGTCGGTCACAGTACAGCGGGCGTCGGCCCGTACCCATTCGCGCGTCCCTAACCGGCGCCATCCGCCGTCCGCCAGCGCCTTCGTGACACTGTCGCGGTGCTGTGCCCACTCGGCCTCCGGGTAGGCCGCCGAGTGGTAGATGTACAGCTCCGTCAGCGCCAGGCTGGGGCGCGCACCGGAGTCGAGGAGCCCGTACCGGTAGCGGTAGTGCAGCAGCCTACGGCGCGCGTCCCCGGGCTGCTGCCACCCGGACTGGTCAGCATTGGCGGTCTCCTGCGTGCGTCGCCAAAGCCCCTCCTCCAAGTATCGGGGCCGGTCGCGCGCGTCGCGGTACCGCGTGCGCCAGCGCTGCGCCAGTTTCTCGTCGAGATTGTGGAGCACGACGTGCGGGAACTTCATGATCCCCCTCTTCCTGCCCCAGGGCGGCGTGCCGTCCTGGGCGGTGCCATTCCGGCCGGGACGTCGAGGGCCGGTTGATAATGAAGTCGAGTGGCGAACGCGACTCTCAGAGGCGGTAGCTGGGCACCAGGCACGGATAACTCAGGCCGCAAAAGCAGCCAGCGCCGGGTCGCTGAGCGTGAACCAGACCTTGCTGCCGAGCGGAAGCGGCTCGATGCCCCATTCGTCGACCACGCCGGCCAGCAGTGCCAGTCCCCTGCCGGTGGTCTGGTGATCCGTCGGGTCCTTCACCTGCGGATGCCCCTTGCCATAGTCGACGAGGCTGATGTGCACGCCCTCGGGCACCCGACGGGCCGTCAGCTCACAGCCGCTGTCGGCGTGCACCATCGCGTTGGTCAGCAGCTCGGTAGCCCCGAGGACCGCGCTGTCTGCCAGCCACAGCCGTAGGTGTGCCCGCACGGTTTCGCGCACCAGGTGCAGCACTTCCGGGCGGACTTCCGGAAGGACCAACTGGTACTGCGAGACGAGATTGACGGCCATGACTGGCATGGGCTCCTCCAAACGGCATGGCGAGCGCAGCACTTCGTAGCACTCCGTACCCGCCGGAGCACGTTCCGCACGTGCTCGACCTTGCGAGTTGGACATGATATAGTTCTCCTGTTGCCGGGATGGCGGCAGCGCCGCCCTTCCGACACCGCACCCGTTCGAACCAGTTCGATCCGAGGAGCACCCCGGGCGCCTGCGCGGCCCGCTATGCCACCGCCCCGGCGCCCCGGCCCGAGCCACGCCCACACCGAGGCCGCGAACGCGTTGGCAGCATGGATAGCGACTGATATTGTTGTCTTGTTGGTGAGGCTGGGAGGCCGATCCATCCCTTCAAACCAGAGGAGCCTTTCGTGAGCAGCACCCGCCCACGCTGGCCTACCGCATCGGCGACCCCGACGCCGAGTGCCGCTACCCCGTGATCATCGGCACCGAGAACCCCCTGGTGATCGGCTGGGCCTTCCGGTGGCACCGCAACTGGCTGGTCACCGCCGTCTGGGCCGACGGCAGCGAGAGCGAGCGCAACCTGCACCGTCCCGCCAAGGGCGACAAGGGCGTGAACATGGCCGCCGCCTTCCTCGCCCAGCAGTACGCCGCCGGAGCCATCACCGCGGTCCCCCTGGCCGAGGCCCTGGCCCAGGCGCCGCTGCCCACCGGTCCGGTGCCCCTGCTGCACCCGCGGATGGCGGTCAAGGAGCGCAACGACCGCAACATCGGCAGCGCCCTGAAGGCGTTCGCCGGACTGGCCGAGCACCACTGGCGGGCCTACGGGGGCTTCCCCCGCTCGGAACCCCTGGTTCGTCGGCTGCGAGCCGTGCGACTGGACCGGGCCGAAGTACTGCCGCAGACCGATGCCCTCTTCCCCGCCCTCGCCGACGCCTTGGCCCTCAACGTGACCACCGGCGCCCGCCGCACTTGGACCGGCCTGCCCGACGGGTACGCGGTCGCCGTCGGCTTCGGCTCCCTCGGCCCCGCCGGTGACCTCCGGGTCACCGTGTTCGCGCCCTCGCCGCAGGGCCCGACCCGGATCTGCAACGCCCGCTTCTCCCCCGGCACGGCGCTGCCCGCCGCGACGCGGCTCCTGGCCCGGACCGTCCGCGAAGCGCCCGCCGTGCCCTGCGCCCCGACCGTCCGCCCCGCACCGGCGGACGTGGCTGCGCATCTGACGATCGGCGCGCCGGAGCAGCGTCACGACGAGCCCGGCCTGTTCGTCGAGTCCGGCCATGCGACCGCGTGGCTGTGCGACGGCCGGCTGGGCGTCACGCTGGGCAGCGCGGCGACGGGCGGCAGCCTCACCCTGTCGGGGCCGTGGACGCGATGGCCGTCGCCGCCGTGGTCGACTGCGCACTGCTGGAGCTCACCGACGCACAGGCGCTGGCGGCGGAGGTCTCGGTCCTGCTTCCGGAACGGTGGAACCGGGTGCTGACCGACCAGTGGCATCCTGCGGCGGCGGTAGTGCTGCCCCGCCACTCCCCCGGACCGGACGATCCGCTCGGCCGGGTGTTCTCCCGGGAGCTGATGGCAGTCGGCAGGGAACTCCCCGCCTCTTCGCCGGACCTGGAGGCGCAGCCCTTCTACTCGAACGAGGGTGCGGCGGTGGCGCTGCGCGTCGCGCGCCGTGAGGCCCGGGTGCCGGATTGGTGAAGTTCGCCCGGCTGGTTCCGCCACGGGCGGGGGAGCCGCCTGTCAGCGTGCTCCACTGCGAGTACATTCCCCCCGCCGTGCGGGCCGCCCGCCGAGCAGCGCTCGTCGCAGGGATCGGGCGCAGGTGACGCGAGCACCACGAGTTCTCCACTCCCGGGCGCGAAAAGACGATCCGATCATGCATGAGACATGATATAGTTCTCTTGTTGGTCCAGGGTGGCGGCACCGCCCCGGACCGGCCCCCTTCGAAACCAGACGAGCAGAGGACACCCCATGACCAGCGAACCGACCCCCGACGAAACCGCGCAGGCACCGCGCTCACGGTTCCACCGGTGCGACGAGACCTGCCGCCCGATCCCCGGGGCCCCGTCCGAGGACGGCGACGCCACCGGCGGCGGCCCATACCTCCCCGGCTCCGGCATCGAGGGGGCCTGGTGAGCGCCACCGGACTGCCGAGCCCGCGAACCGCCTTCCTCATCCTGGCCGCCGAGCACATCCCCACCGGACGCGGGGCGCAGCAGGAGTTCGACGACGCCAGCGAACTCGTCGCGATGCGCTGGGACCTTCCGGCCTACGTGGACGACGCGACGGCCCGCCGAGCCCTGGCCGCGCTGCGCCGCGCGGGCTGGGACTTCCATCAGGAGGCCCGTGGGGAGCACGGCGGCCGGGTGCTGCGCCTGAACTCCGCCGCGGCCGTCGAGTTCGCCGACACCCCAGGCGGCCGGGTGGACGCCCTGCTGTGGCGCGCGGGATTCGACCGGTACCGCTACGGCGTGCCGGTGTGGGGGTACCGGTGGGACCACCTGTTCGACGACCCCTCCGAGGGCAGCGCCTACGTCACGGTCCACGGGCCGGGCAACGGCTCACACGCCGACGCCCGCCACCGACGCGAACTGACTGACGCGATGGTGCGGACCGTGGAGGCCGCCGAGGGGTGGCGGACACTGCGGCCTGAGTGCCTGGACCACGCCTTCCACGCCCTGACGCCGGCGTACTGACCAGGGCACCCCTCCGGCCGAACCGGTGGGCCGCGCTCCGGTGCGGCCCACCCGGCAACTCCGGCGGCGGTCGCGCCTGGCAGCGCGGCCCCGCCGATCCCTTCGGACCATCCGGCGGCACCACGGCCTCTCGGGCCCGCAGTGCCGCCCGCACGGGAGGACCATCCGCATGACGAACCAACTCGCCCTGTTCGAGGCGCCGGTGACGGCCGGGCCTCCGTGCCTGGGCGCGGCGCTCCCGCAGGCCAAGCGCGCACCACGGACCCGCCTGGCCCGGATCGGGGAGGACCTGGAACGGGCCGCCCGGCTGATCGCCGAACACGGGCTCTCGCCGGACAGCTGCGCCGAGCCGCCGCCCGCGCCCGTCGGCGCCGGTACCCGCTCCCGGCAGCCGGAGCACGGGGCCCTGCACCCGGTGGGGGCGATCTTCCTGGCCGCGCACGCGGCCGAGACGCCCCGGCGGCGGGTGGAGGACCCGGTGCGGGCGGGCGCCGTGGCGGACCGGATCTGGGCGCGCTGCGACGAGGCGCTGCGCTACCTGGCCGACCGCCTTGACCCGGCGCTGGGCCGCGGGGCGGTCGAGCGGATCGCCGGGTGGGTGGCGCAGCCGGGAATCGGGCTGCGGGAGGTGCTGGCGGAGCTGGCGCGGGCGGCGCGCAAGGCCCGGCCGCTGCCGAAGGCGCCCGTCGGGTACGTCGAGTTCAACCCGGCGCGCCACGGGCCGGAGGGGTACGACTGGATCGTGGTCGCGTCGAGCGGGGGCAAGGACTCGCAGGCGATGCTGGACGAGGTGGTGCGCAGCACCGACGCGGCCGGGGTGCCGCGCGACCGGATCGTGGTGGTGCACAACGACCTGGACGCGACCGACTCCGGGGAGAGCATCGAGTGGCCGGGCACGATGGAGCTCGCCAGGGAGCAGGCCGAGCACTACGGCCTGCGGTTCGTGACCCTGCGCCGGCCGCAGGGCGGGCTGTGGCGGCAGCTGCTCCAGCGGCGCATGTGGCCGTCAAGTTCGGCCAGGTGGTGCACGAGTGATCAAAAGTCGGCGCAGGCCTTGAAGCTGCTCACCGCGCTGGTGAAGGAGTCGCGACGGGCGGGGGTGCAGGGCCGGCCGGTGCGCATCCTGTACTGCCTCGGCCTGCGGGCACAGGAATCGACCGGTCGCGCCGGGAAGGCGCCGATCGCGGTCGACCACTCCGCCTCCAACGGGCAACGGACGGTGGTGCGGTGGCACCCGATCCACAACTGGAGCGAGCGGCAGGTCTGGGAGCGGATCGCCGAGACCGGGGTCCGGTACCACTGGGCCTACGACGCAGGCATGGAGCGCCTTTCCTGCTCGCTGTGCGTGCTGTCGAGCGGGAAGGATCTGGTGTGCGCGGCGCGGCTGCGCCGGCCGCTGGCGGTCGAGTACGCGGGGGCGGAGGCGGAGATCGGGCACCGGTTCCAGGACAAGCGGTCGATGGCCGAGGTCCTGGCGGAGGCCGACCGGCTGAACGCGGCCGAGGGCGAACTGCGCTGGGAACGCGGGGACGCGCTGCGCCGCCACGCCGGAGACGCGGCAGCCGCCGCGTACCTGGCCCTGGCCGCGTAAATCACCCCACGGAATGAGTCAGAGGTGATATAGTTCTCTTGTTGGCGGGCGGAGGGGGCGGCTCCCCCTCCGCCCGCCGGCACCCCTTCGAACCAGCAGCGGCCCCGGCCGCAGAGCGGAGTTCCCGTGAACCAGTCCGCCCCCTCCGAGGCCGCCGCAGCCCTCCACCGCCCTGGCGCCACTCCCCCGAGGCGCATCAACGGCTGCGACGTCATCGCCATCGTCAACGGGGCCAGCATCATCGAGCACCCGCGAGGGTTCATGGTGTACCGCGCGATCCGGATCGGAACCCGTAACAGCATCGAGGCCGCCATCACGCTGGCACAGGAGGCGAAGCCGATGGCGGAGGGGACCGGGGCCGAGACGGCGGGGTGGTGCCAGCGGCGTTCGCACCCGCTGGTCACCTTCAACCCCGAGCTGAACATGTCGCTGTGCCGCTGCGGCGAGCGCCTGGAGTCCGGCGAGCAGCCGCTGGACTGGGAGGCGAAGCGGGACATCTTCCACTCCTGCCTGCCGGACGGACCGTGCTCCTGCTACTTGAAGTGAGACCAGGGCGGCCAGCCGCTGCGGCCTCGGCGCCCCCTGAGCACACGGCTTCAACCAGGGCCATCGGCCTTCCGGTGCGGGGCGACGGCGGCACCGCCGCCCCGCACGACCCCCTTCGAACCCACCAGGGCCGAACGGCCCCAGAGAGGAGCAACCATGTCCGAATTCCCGCGCGCCCGGATCACCGAGCTCGTCGCCCTGCTGGGCGCACCGTGGCGGCTGGACAACTGCCCGTACAAGCAGGACGACGCGTGGCAGTTCGTGACGGACGGCCGCGGGCGGGGCTTCTGGCTGCACATCGACCGCGGGCAGCTGGAGCGGGAGCCGGCGAAGCCGCACGGCTACCGGGTGACCGCCCGGGGCCGGTACCCGGACATCCCGGGCCACTTCTTCACCGACAAGGGCCGCCCCGAGATCGGTTTCGACCTGTCACGCCCACTGACGACCCTGGCCAAGGACATGCGGCGGCGGTTCCTGCCGCAGTTCGAGGCGGCCTACGCCCGGGCCGTGGACGAGCTCCACGCCCGGTCCTCCGCCGCCGACAAGCGCGCGGCCATGGCCAGGGCCCTGCTGGACCGCTTCCCGCAACGGGGCTGGGAGGGGGAGATGCGCCCCGGGGTGCACCGGGTGTGCGTCGACCTGGAGCCACACCCGGGGGCGAGCGCCGACCTGGAGATCAGGCAGGCCGGCGAAGTGGTCGACGTCCAGCTGCGCAACGTCGACCCGAGGGATCTCGACGCGCTGTGGGCCCTGTTCGAGCGGCGGCAGGCCGAGCGGATCGCCGCGGCGTGCGGCGCGCCCGCCTCCGCGGACCTGACCACGCTCGACATCATGCGTGTGGCATAATATAGTTCTCCTGTTGGTCGGGGTGGCGGCGGCACCACCACCCCGGCACAACACCCCTTCGAACCAGTCCGATCCGAGGAGCTGATCATGTCGCGCAGCACCGCCCCTGCCGCCGAGCCCCAGACCTCCCCCGCCGAAGAGGCACCCAAGCCGCCCCGGCCGACGTACGCAGTACTGAACGCGGTGATCTCCGACGACCAGGGCGGGGAGGAGGTGCTGCGCCTGGCGATGCCGTCCGAGCCGTTCGGCACCGCCGCCTGGCAGATGTGGACCGTCGGCCTCTACCTCGCCCGCCTGCACCGCCACCAGGTCCAGCCCAGCGCGGCGACCCTGCGCGCCCACCTGACGTCCGGCGTGGTGCCGTTCCCCACGCCGACGGCCAGGTTCCCGTACGGGCTGCTGCACGACTCGCGCCCGACACTGATCCTCGACCTGGAACTCGGCCCGCTGGACGCGAGCGGCTGGCCGTCGACGTCCCTGGTCGTGGTCGAGCAGGACACCGAGCCTTACGGCTTCACCCGTGTCCGGCGTTTCCGCACCCTGCGAGCCACTGCGAAGGCCGTCCGGAAGGAACTCGACGACGAGTGCTCGCGACTGGCCGGGAAGGAGGAGCAGCGGGAGCTGTTCGAGCTGGCCGCCAAGCTCTGCCAGCAGGCCGGCGCGATCCAGCAGCGGGCGCGGGAGAGCGCGTCCCCGCTGCTCGGCGGCGCCGCCCGGGAGAGCATGCACGCCGAAGGGGAAGAGCGGGAGAGGCTGCTGCTGGAACTGGAGGAGTTCTGCGGGCAGGACGCCCCGCTGCCCGACGACGCGGCCTCTGCGTCCCCGGTGCAGACCGTCACCGGGCACCTTGAGCGGGCGACGGAGGTGATGGCGGACGGCACCGCCCGGCTGTACGTCCGGTTGGCCGGAGCGTGCGGCACGGCGTCCTGGCGCGCGGACCGGCCCTCCGTGGTGATCTGCACCGCCCGAGGCGCGGCGGCCCGGGGGGTGCTGGCGCTGAAGCCCGGGACGGCCGTGGTCGTGGTCGGCCGGGCCGGCACGGCCGTCTACCAGCACGAGGAGGACGTCCGGCGCCGGGCCGACACCTTCGAGGTGCTCCACATCGGCGTGGACCTCGCGGCCGGGACCCCGGCCGCGACGGCCTGACACCCACCGCTCCACCTGGCCGGTGCGGCACCCGCCCGCACCGGCCCCTTTCTGCGCCCCGGTCAGCGTTCGGCCGGTCGTTCGGCGCGCCTTCGACGCCCCCGCGAACCCGCCCCCTCCCGAGGAGGACACCATGAGCCTGCCCCCTCCCGCCGTGGCCGACCGCACCACGTTCTTCCTCGGCGGCCCGCCGTCCTGGGCCAAGGACTCCCCTGTCCCGCTCATGCTGTCGGTGAACGCCCTGGTCAGGTACCGCAGCCGGGGCGAACGGTTCCCGTCGGCCAGGTGCCTGTGGGCGCTGGACAGCGCGGGGTTCTCGCAGATCGGCCAGCATGGGGAGTTCCTGCTCGACCCGGACGAGTACGGCGGCATGGTCTACCGGCTGATGGACGACTTCGGCGCCCCGCCGGTGTTCGCGTCGGTACAGGACTGGATGACCGAGCCTCAGATCCTCGCGCGCAGCGGATTCGGGCTGCGCCAGCACCAGGAGTTCACGGTCGACTCGTACCTCTACCTCACGGAGCAGTTCGACCAGGCCCCGTGGATTCCCATCCTGCAGGGCCAGAGCGTGGAGGACTACGTCGAGCACTGCCGGATGTACGAGCGGGCCGGAGTCGACCTGGCCCAGGCGTTCCGGGTCGGGGTGGGGTCGGTCTGCCGCCGCCAGGGCACCCGGGCCACCGGACACATCCTGGCCACCCTGGCCGGCCGCGGGTACGCCCTTCACGGCTTCGGCATCAAATCGGATGGACTGGACCGCCACGGCCACCACCTCGCGAGCGCGGACAGCTACGCCTGGTCAGCCGGGGCACGGCGGCGCAACATCCGGCTGGCCGGCTGCACGCACCAGGGCCTCGACTGCCGCAACTGTCGGACCTACGCCATGGCATGGCGCAGCCAGGTGATTGAGAAGCTGAAAACTCCGAAGCAGCTGACCCTGGCCGTGTGACGACACCAGGGCGGAGCGGAAATACGCTCGCGTCCATGCACTAGGAATGATATAGTTCTCTTATTGGGCGGATGGCTCCGCCCGAACCCTTCGAACCGCTACGACCCCACAGGAGCACTGACCATGTCCGACTTCGAGACCGCCCGCGCCTTCATCTCCACCGCCACCGCCGAGCAGGTGGAGCTCATCGCGGCGGCGCTCCGCTCGCGGCGCCTCGCACTGCGCCCCGCCCCCGCCGAGATGGCCACTCGCACGTCGTCGATGGTGCAGATCGCCAGCCCCGGCGACCGGGTGAGGATCGACCGGATCCGGCCGCAGTACCTCAAGGGCCTGACCGGCATGGTGATCCACGCCCGCGTGAGCCGCGTGGACATCGAGCTCGACGCCGAGTCCACGCTGAAGCTGGCCGCCACGAGGCAGACGCGCTTCGAGGTCCCGGCGGGGGCGACCTCGTTCGTGATCGAGGGCGTCCACCCGACCTCCTACGACATCCTCTGACGGCGAGTCGGGAGGCCCGGGCGGATCCCGCCCGGGCCTCCTCGCGGGGCGGCGGCCCACGCCGCCGCCCCGGTAACCCGTCGAGCCCACCGAGAGGAAGCACTCCGCCATGACCATCGCCACCAGCGCACCGCTGCCCGACCCGCACGAGGAGCCGGCCCGTCACCTCGACGTCCGTCGTCGGCTCTTCGAACTCCACCCCAACCCCACCACCCGGGCCGACCTCGCCGACGCCCTGGCCTTCGACGCCACGTACGTGGTGCGCTCCGTCTGGCGCCATGCCCACCAGGTCGACATCGTCCTGCGCGACGGCGGCCGGTTCGGCCCGAGGCCCGTCTTCGCCGAGCTCCGCTCCCAGAGCGCGGCGCTGGTCGCCCCGGCCCAGCTCCGCTACCTGTGGCCGGAGGACGGGAGGGCGCTCGCGGCCGCCCTGCAGTCCCTGTACGCCGCCGTCGAGCTGGCTGGCCGCGACGGGGACGGCCCGGAGTCGTGGGCGGGCCGGTTCGCCGCCGCCAGCTCGGCACCGGCCGCCGCCGGGCGACCGTGGGACATCGCCGCGGTCGCCGACCGCCCGAGCCGGTACACCGTGACGCTCCCCCCGCCTCGCCGCGCCGCTGCGCCCGGCCAGGCACCCGGGGGCACGTCGCGAGCACCCTTTCCAGGGACCTGCCCTGGCACGGTGCCTGGGCGGTCATCTCGGTGCCGCCCGCAGCCGAGCAGCTGGACCGGATCAGCGTCTGGTTGACGGTCCACGTGGAGTACCGTCCTGGAGCGCGTGGAGGCGACAACAACAGCGAACGCCTCACGCTGCGCCTGCACTGCGGGACCGACCTGGCGCTGCTTGCCCTGGCCGCACTGCGCTGCCCCCGGGCTCAGCCCTGGATCTGCTCGGGCGTGGCCGAAGGCTCCGCCGCCGCCGCCGCGGCCGGACGCTTGCGGCGCGCGCCCGGCACCGACGGCGTCCGCGGCGACGGGACCGGGGCCGTGCCCTGCAGGGCCGCACTCGCCTGCAGCACCTGATCGATAATCTTCCGCCGCATCTCCCCCTCCGGAGTATCGGGGAGATCCTTCGCCAGCCGCTCCGCCGTCAGGTAATAGCCGGTGAGCACCGGCTGCTCGAAGTACCGGTTCAACTGCGCGAGCGTCTGCCCGTAGACCTGCAGGTAAGTCCGGCTCAGATAGCCCGACAGCACCGTGCCGACGCCGCCCATCGCCCCGATGAAGATTTTCGCCTCGCCGCTCGGCACCTTCAGCCCCACCGCGAAGCACACCACGACCACGGCCAGGCCGATCCACATCGCCCACTGCGACGACCGGAACGACCGGTCTGCCTGACCGGTCGCGATCCGGTGATAGGCATCGATCTGCTTCTGGTTCAGCTCCAGCAACTCCGCGAGCGGGGTGATCGCCTTCAGGTTCGCCAGCCGCTTCTCGTTGATCCGCCGCTGCAGCGCCGCGCGTTCCACAGCCACCGTCTCCGCGGCCCGATCACGCTTCGCCCTGAACCCCAGCCACACCACACCGCCCACCGTCAGCACCCCGGCGCAGACGGCGAGCACCACCCACATCCAGTCCGGCATGTGCTCGACGTTCCCGCCCTGACTGCTGCCGCCCGATTGGGAAGACGCGCCATCGTTGAGTGGTAGAAGACCACTGAGGGTCAACGCAAGAGTGAGCGCGACGCCCAGGAAAAACAGGAGCAGCCGAGACGACACAGAAATACTGGACTCGTCGAACGTCACCGAGATCTCGGAGCCAGGGCCGGGGCTCTCGCCGGAAAGATCGGTAACGGTAGGCATCGGCCACCCCCGGCAGCAGGATCGTGAAGCGTCTGATCATAGCGGCGACCTGATGCCCCATCACACATGCGCAGTCAAGAACGCCTCGCCAGTGCGGAACAGAACCCGCACCAGCCCGCACCGCCAATCTGGGCCGTCGAGGGCAATCGGCCCAGGTCTAGCGAGACCGGCCCAGGTTCAGTGAGACCGGACAGCCGGCGGCCCGGGGGGCAGCGAATTCCACTCCCATTCGGGCATAACATCTGATATAGTTGTCCTGTTGGCAAGCGGTGGGGGTGGCTCCCCGCCGCCGGGCCGGCACCCCTTCGAACCTTCCGACAGGAGACACAGCCCATGACGCTCAAGGTGTTCGACGAGTTCGCCGGCGCTGGCGGGACGAGCCAAGGCGTGCACGCCGTCCCCGGGACGGAGCTGATCCTCGCGGCCAACCACAACCCGCAGGCTGTCGCCACGCACTCGGCGAACTTCCCGCACGTGGAGCACTTCGTCGAGGACATCGCCCGCACCGACATCACCAAGTTCCCCTCCGCCGACGTCTTCTGCTCCTCCCCCAGCTGCCCGCCCTGGGCCGACGCCCGCGGCAAGCGCCGGGACTTCGACAAGTCCACCCAGGGCGTGCTGTTCGGGGAGAAGGAACCGGACCCCATGATCAAGCGGGCTAGGGCGCTGATGGAGGAGGTGCCCCGGTACCTGCGGGCGATGAACCTGCGCGGGACCCCGGTTCTGGTCGGCATGGTCGAGAACGTGATCGAGGTCCGCAAGTGGGCCGAGTGGGACCGCTGGATCAAGGAGATCAAGGCGGAGGGCTACGAGGTGAAGGTGATCGCCTTCAACTCCTCCCATGCCCGACCGGTGCGCTGCCGGCCCGCTCCGCAGTCCCGGGACCGGGCCTACGTCGCCTACTGGCACAAGAAGCTCGGCCGCCGGCCCGACTGGGACAAGTGGCTGCGCCCGCGGGCGTACTGCCGCGCCTGCGACAAGATGGTCGACGCCCTGCAGGTCTTCAAGAAGCCCGGCGACGACATGGGCAGCTACGGCCGCCACGGCCAGTACTGGTACCGCTGCCCCAACACGGCCTGCCGCCACAGCATCGTCGAGCCGGAGGTCCTGGGCGCCGACAGCATCATCGACTGGAGCACGCCGGGCACCCGGGTCGGCGACCGCTCCGAGCCCCTCGCCGACGCAACTCTGGCCCGCATCCTGGCCGGGCTGCGCAAGTACCGGCCGCTGCCGGCCGCCGAGGCCGAGGACACGCTGCTCGCCGCTCCGACCGGCCCCACGCAGCCGAATCTGGGCTGGGAGCCGTTCATCGTCCCGCTACGCGGCGGGGGCGACAAGGGACGCTTCCGGCCGGTAACGGCGCCGCTGACCACGGTGACCGCGAGCGGCAACCACCACGGCCTGGTCACCGCGCCGAACGAACAGATCCAGCGGCTGCTGGTGCCGTACTACACCAACGGCCGGGCCCGGCCCGTCACCGACCCGGTAGGCACCATCACCACCAAGGACCGGTGGTCACTGATCACCCACCAGCTCCTGGACGGCCGCGAGATCGACCTCGACGACGTCCTGTTCAGGATGCTGACGCCCCGGGAGGTCGGCCGGGCCATGGCCTTCGGCCACGACTACATCGTGCTGGGCTCCGCCAAGGACCAGGTCCGCCAGTACGGCAACGCAGTCACCCCGCCCGTCGCCGAGCTCATCATCTCGGCCCTGGTCGAAGCCGTCACCGGCGAGCCGCTCCAGCGCGACCTCGCGCTCGCGGCCTGACCCACACCGCCCCACCCGGGGCGAAGGGCTGCAACCAGCCCTTCGCCCCCGGGCCCACCGGCCAGCGGCGCCGGACCCCGCAGCACCACCACTCACCCCCCGCCTGGGCGGCCCGCACCGCCGCCCCGGCCCACCCCGACCGAACGGAGCTCCACCATGACCCAGCAAGCCCCCGAGGCGGCCGCCTGACCGCCGCCGTCGCCCAGCTCCACTCCCGCCTCACCGACGTGCACGCACGGGAGGGGTACCTCAACGGCGGCGACACCGTCGGCATCGTCGACGAGTGGTTCACCGAGATCGGGATGCCCCTGCCCGACGGCCGCAAGGACGACGGGGACGATGACGAACCGGAGGACCGGTGACCCGTCGCCCGGGCCGCGGCCCGACGACGGGCGGCGCCCGGCCCACCCCTGGCCACCGAGCGGCGGTCGCCGCCGTCCTGACTGCCAAGGGATGGCGGCCGGCACCGGCGCCCGAGAACTGCGGCCCCGAACGCGGAGGCGACTTCGCGCTGCGCGAAGAGCCGGCCACCGAGGAGCGCCCGTACGACAGCGTCGTGCTGTGGTGCCTCACCGACAACTTCGTCAGCACCCTGGCCGCCATGACCGGGGTGCTGGAGGAGTCCGGCTACACCGCCGAGGACGCCCCGGACGTCGACAGCGTCCGCGTCCGGCCCGCCACCACCGGCGAGACAAGCGAACGCGAGGCACTGGCCCGCGAGCCCCGTCGGCACGCCCCTTCGAACCGAGATCCCACCGAGGAGACATGGCCATGCGCCCGACAACTCAGTTCCGCGCCGCCGAGGAGTTCGCCGCAGCCACCGCCGCACACCTGCCCGCACGGGCAGGAAGGTCCTGGCACCCGGCACCGGGCACCGAGCTGGACGGCCTGGCCGCAGCCGGGCTGACCGACGACACCCGCACCCTGCTGCTCGCCACCAGCCCCTGCGGCCAGGTGCGGATGGCGGCTTGGCCCGCCGACTGCGCCCCGCTGGAGGCCGCCGCCGTCCCGGGCCGCCGCGTCCACCCGCGCCATCTCGCCGCAGCCGCGGCCCGCCACCACCTGCCCGCCGCCGACCAGGCCGCCCTCGCCACCGGCTCGGACTGCGACGGCTTCGCCCGCCGGCGGGAGCTCCGGTACGAACTCTGCTCCAGCCCCCTCGCCCCCGAGCGCCGCACCGTCACCGACACCGAGACCGGCGGCTTCAAGGTCTGCTGGAACCTGGACGGCACCCGGATCACCGCGGCCCCCTCCGGCGACCACGCCGTCGTCGTCCGGGCAGAACGCCTCCGACTCCCCTACGCCGAACGCCTGCTGCGCCTGGCCCTGGAAAGCCGGTCCGCCCACGACCCCCACCGCCGGAGTCACCGGGGCAGCCGCCCGGCGCCTGGCCGCGGCGTGGCCGCTACTGCCAACCAACGCCCAGGCTGCGGGCACCACCCGGCTCACCTCCCGCACCGGCCGGCCGCACGCGCCGCACGCGGAGATCACGCTCACCGCTGGCCTGGGCGGCACCGACTGCGCACGGGTCTGCCCGTCACGCCAGGCCCGGGCAGCTGATCGCTCAGGGCGGATGTCAGCCCAGCGGGCAGTTATGTCGGCTGGGGCTGACACTTTTGTCGCGGTACCCGACGGTTTCGGCGAGATGTGTCGCTCCTGGTGGGACACAGGCTCGCGAGCTGTTACCTCAAGCAACAGTGATACGCACAGAGCCCATGCCGAGGTCTTCTGATCTGCTGCAGCGCTGGCGCCATTCGATCAAATCTGTTAGCAGGAAGAGGAGTTGTCAGTCGCTGGCTTAGTCTGTTGGCCAGCTCTGGGAGGGGCTCGGAACGTGACGGGGAAGCCTCGAGATCAAGCAACGCGCTCCCAGAGGTGACCACCCAGGAGAGGCACCAATGGCGTCCGCTACCCGACCCACCGCCGCACCAAAGAGGATGCTCAGCGAGCACCCCGTGGCCGCGCAGTTCCACCCCACCCTCAACGGCGCTCTGACCCCGGACCAGGTCCCCTACAGCTGGAAGGAGAGGGTCTGGTGGCAGTGCCCGGATGTCCCCGACCATGCCTGGAAGGCCACACCGAATAACAGGACGAAGAAGACGAAGCCCACGGGCTGCGGCCCCTGCAGGAGCAAGCGTCTGCGCGGCGACGTCCCCTTCGAGCGGAGCCTGGAAGGCCGCTTCCCGCAGATAGCCGCCGAGCTCAACGCGGAAGCATCGGGCTTCAAGGCCAGCGAGATCCTCGCCGGCGCGAAGGTCGAGGCGACGTGGACCTGTCCCAAGGCTCTCGGCCACCCGGACTACCCCATGCCGGTGAACAGCCGGACGAATCCGGGCCAGATGCAAGGATGCCCCTCCTGCGCCGGGAAGCGACTCTCGCCTGAACGCTCACTGGCCGCTGTCGCACCGGCCGTGGCCAAGGAGTTCCTGAGCGCGGTGAACGGGACGACCCCCGCTGACGTCTTCTCCCAGGACAACCGGCGATATATCTGGACATGCTCCGAATTCCCACAGCACCGCTGGGCAGCCAGCCCGAACAACAGGGTCGGCAAGGGATCCGGCTGCCCTTACTGCAGCGGCAGCCGGGTCTGGGAGCTCAACCGCCTCTCGAGTTCGCGCCCCGATCTGGTGGCCCAGTGGGACTACGAGCGCAACGGTGCCCTCACACCCGACAGTGTGTCGATCGGGTCGAGCCGCAAGGTCCACTGGAAGTGCCCCGAGGGATCAGACCACCGCTGGCCCGCGCGTGTCTACAAGCGGACGAGCGGCCAGGGATGTCCGTTCTGTGCTGGGCACGAGGTATCCGAGACCACCAGCCTGCTGGCCCTGCGTGAGGACCTGGCTGCCCAGCTTGATGCCGAGAGGTCTGGCATCAGTGCCGCTGAGCTGACGTTGGGAAGCAACCGGAAGGTGTGGTGGATCTGCCCCCTCCAACCAGCGGAGCACACCTGGGAAGCCGTGGTTCTGAACCGCACCTTCAACGGTACGGGCTGCCCCGAGTGCAACCTGCCGGGCACCTCTGCCCAGGAAATCCGCCTTGCCGCGGAACTGGGCGTCGTCCTGCCGGTCGACTTCGACCACCACCGGATCCAGACGGAACAGCGCACCAATCTGGTGGACATCTGGATCCCCTCCCTCGACTTGGTCCTGGAGTTCGACGGGTCCTATTGGCACGACAGCACCGAGAAGATCGACGCCGAGAAGTCCGAGCGCTTGCTGACGAAGGTTCGCTACGTAGTCCGCGTTCGAGAGCATCCGCTGACGGCTCTGGACCCCAGCCGCGACGTCGTCATCCCGTTCCGGGCCCCCGCTGAAGTCGCAGCCGGCATCGTCTTGGACCATCTCGTCAGTCTGGGCGTCATCCCCGCTAGCAAGGCGGAGGAGTACCGCAGCCAGCCTGGACCTCGCGCCTCGGACCGAGCCGAGTACCGACTGGCCGAGTTGCGGAGCCGGGCGGCAGAGCGGAGGGCAGCCAAGGCCGCTGACCGTCAATCTGCCTATGTGCTGCACGACTTCAATGAGCACGAACTGGATGACGCAGATCCGTTGCGCCTTTGGTGATCAAGCCCGCAAGCGAGGGTGTCCGCACGGACTTCGGTGCGGACACCCTCGTTCAGGCGGCGATGCCGAGCTCCTCCTGCAGCATTCGTCAAATACAAGTTCGGCGGCTTCACCATCGGTGAAACCTCAGCTGGATGGGCAACGGCAGGTCAGCTGAGTCAGGCCGGCCGTCGCGACCTCAGCCACCTACTGGATCAAGCAGGTGTGGGCCTTGAGCCGGGAGCATCGCTACTCGGATATCACTGAGAACTTCATTCAGATCTCGCCGATCCTCGCTGGTGGCGTAGATCACCTGACAGCCACTGGCCGCCGCTCTTTCGAGCCGCCTGACGAAAGCAGCGAGGCTTCTGCGATCGGTCTCCTGCTGGCGGGGTTCGTCGAGCATGAGCAGCTTGGCATGCCGGTTTCGAGGCGAAGACAAAGATGCCTCGAAAAGAGATAGGTAGTACGCCCACTTCGTTCGGATCATGTCCGAAGCGCTGATTCCCATCGACAGATCGAACGCAAGCTCTACCCCATCGTTCACCGGGATTAGAGCCGATTCATCAATCGACAAATCGGAAGGCGGCACACTGCGTAGCCCATAGTCTCGGACCTGTGCCTGGAAACTCGAATTCATCCTTGAAACGATCTGCTGGTCGGTCCGGCTGAGCGTTCCGTCCCGCAAATCCGCCAGCCTGTCACGAATGTCTTGCCAGCGAAGAGCCAGTTCATCGAAGTAATCGTCAGCATCTTCAGCCAGATCGAGCAAACGTTGCGCTCTTTCGATGGAGGAAGCGAGAAGAATCTGCTGCTGAACTTGCGCTCGGCTCGGGGCTGCTGAAGGACCAGCTAGCTCGTCCCGAAGTGCCCTAGCTTGCCGCATAGCCCCGTGCAGTGCGGCCTGAAGGGAGTTCCGGTTTCGTTCGAGACCAGCCCTGCGTCGTTCAGCACTCTGGGTAGCCGCTCGAACCGTTTCCCGCTCAGCCTCGGTCTCTGCGATTGTTTGGTCAAGGTCCGCAGCAATTCCTGTTGCGGTTTCTCGCCCATCAAGAAGTTGCCCGCAGGTAGGGCAAACGTCGTTCGATACTGACATGATGCCGAGAGTGCTACCAAGGCTGCGAAGCTTGCGGAGGTCCGCCAGGCGATTCCGTTCCGTGTCGAGACTTGCCAGGCGGCTAGCAAGGGCATCGGAATCGGTTCGTGAGAAGTTTAGCTGTTCGTCGATTAGTCGAATCCTGCCGCCAACTTCGCGGATGGATTTTTCCGCGACGGCCAGCTCTTCCTGGGCTTGACTTGTGTGTTCTCCGGCCGGCTCAACGCCAGCATGCTCCAACTCGCTTAGACGCTGGCGCCAGACGTCGATCTGTCGCTCCAACGGGACCCACGAATTCTCGTCCATCACTTCCACGACACAGTGTTGGCGACGAGCGGGAGTGACCGGACTCTCTTGATGCAGGAAGACCCGACAGTTCAAGCTCTTTGCCGCGTCACTGAGGCGGTCGCTCGCTGCCTGCCATCGCTTCTTGACATCGTCTTCCTCGCTTCTCACCGCACCAAGTGCGGTGAGCCGCTCCAAGGCAGACAATCCGAGGACGTATTCAACAGAACGCTTCAACACGTCGCGGATTCCCAAATATGTGGGCATCCGGGGAGCTACTCCGGACCAGCCGGATTTCTGCTCCACATAGAACAGGGGGAAAAGAGCTTCCAGGTAGAGAGAAACTTCGGTTGAGTTGAATCCAGGGACGGTGGGGAGGCCCCATCCCAAGAATTCTGCCAGCGCCCTGTGAAATCCAAGCTCCCGGAAGGCAGCCCCAGGTTGCCGAACGAACATGTCGACCCGGTTCGCTCGGTCGAGCTCGATCTGGCTACTTCCCTGCCACGTCATGATCAGCGACGTGTCGATACCGTCACCACGCACGAACCGCTTGCATCGCATATAAGCACCCTGCTCATTTGCAATGGTCAGCGATACCCACGATTCACGCACCGGTGAACGTGTTCCATCTGGCCAGTCCGCCAGCGTCAGAAGCGCCGGGCCGAACGGAGGCTTCCGACTGGAGGAAAACATCCCTTCAAGCCCCAGGGCGTAAATGATGCCCTGCAAGAGGGTTGACTTCCCGAAGCTATTCGGGGCTGCGATGACATTCAGGCCGGGCGAGAGATTCGTCTCGTATCGCAAAAGGCCGCGCTCAGTCCTTGACGAGATCTCTACATTTGCAAGTCTAATGCTCACGCTCAAGCCCCCGGTTCCCCGCGACTAGCCGCCTTGATGACTCCCAGCCTATCCCACATTCCCGAAGTTGTGATCGGTCGGATTTGGGCCAGGAATCGCTTTTCTTCCTCTAGGAGGTCATCATCGAGGCCAAGCAGTGATAGATACCTCTTTCCGAGTGCAGTGAGCCCGTATCGCGCCTTGCCCTTTTGCTCGACAAGCCCCTCGGAGTGAGCGATTTTGAGGGTGTCATCAAGCGGGGGGAAGAATTTTCGGAGAGGAGCCTTCTGTGAGTCATTGCTTTGCCAGGTGGATAGAAATAGATCAGTGCTGGCTCTGTCGCTGATGGCCCACAGGAGGCAGTTCAACTGCTCGACGGTAGCCGAACTTCCGCGACAGCTACCAAGAATTAGCACGAGAGCAGTCACGCGCCATCCCGCCCGGCTCACCGTAGGCACCGGCAATGGAACACGCTGGAGCTCAACGGGCGCAAGAGGATTGCGGTGCGGAAACTGCTTGAGCGTGGCTAGATCAGTCAGCCGCTCTTCCGGATTGATCGGCTCCAGAGGGATGCTGTCGGGAAGCGTCGACCACACTACGCTGCCCTCCTGAACCGCAACGGGCACCGGATAAGCCAGCTAGAGACTGCATGCCAAGCGATCTCTTCGCATAGGATGTTGGATAGGCCGGGAGCGTCCTTCTTGAGACTCTCGGTCAATCTTCGCACTAGAGTTTCAATTACCTCAGTGCCGGGGCTTTCCATAGCGGAGATGGTCATTGTCAGGGTATTTAGATCAGACTTAAGCCTTCGCGCCACCGCTGCATAGAGCGGCGGGTATTCCACCTGGAGTTTCTCCATCTGGGCCTGGCCTCTGAAGTAGACCCGAAGCATCCCGTCGCGGTAGTCGGTGAGCCATTCCGGGTCAGAGGCAAGGGAGGGCACCACTGAGAGCTTGGAAGCGACTCGGTCAGCTATCTCATTGCCCTCGCCAAAGCTCCACAGAGTTTCATCCGGATCCGGGACGTCAAGATGAAGTTCCGTCTCCACTTGCCCAACAAGGCGAGCGCGCTCAGCGGCAAATTCCTCGTCCGTAATGACGAGAACTTTGAATTCGTCAGCCAGCCACTTTGGGCGCGGCAGGATGGCTGATACGTCCTTTTTCTTCTTCTGCGCGTGCTCAACAAGGGATCGACTATCGAACTCTGGGGTCATCAGGATCCAGGTATGCAGGCGCACATCGCCGAGGAGGCGACAGGTCCCCTCAACATCATCACAGAGACGCTTGAGATCTTTTGTGATCTTGCGCTTCTGGGAGGTCGTCTGTGACTCTAGGGTGAAGGCGTCTTCCGGGACGTAGCACTGATATCCAACGCCATCGAAACGGAACGCTTCCAGGCCGCCGTCGCCGCGATCGCGAGCGGGAATGAACTGAATGTTCGAGTCGTAGCGCATCGACAGGAGGCGCCGACAGTAGTCCTCCCATTCGCCCCCGCTCCACTGCTCTCTGATCACGGGGGCACTCTAGCGGTGCAGCGGCCGTAGCATCCACGAGTTGAACACAGTCGATGCCAACTCGTGGGCCCCATCCATCAATCGAACAAACGGTCTATTGATGCCTCGGGCCTTTGAGTCTCGCCCGCTACTTGGGGTCATGACTCTCGTCCGCTACCAGTAGTGATGAAGTTCCGGGATCGCCAGAGGTCGCCAGGGTTGGTTAGAGCCAATGCTCGCAACACATGCAGACTTGACAGGGAATGGGCCTGTCCCTACCCGACTTCCAGCGGATCGCTACCCGACCACATGGCCCGAGCCGCGCGCTTCCCCGAGCAGATCGTGGAGGCCGCGTTGCTGGAGTACACCGCCCAGGCCCTGAACCCCCTGTTCACGCTCTACGCCAACTCCTCGCTGCGCCAGCAGCTTCACCTGGCCGGCAACACCCGGGCGCTCGACCTCCTGGCCGCCCGCCTGGACGCCGAGCCGTGGAGCGTCTACGAGGTGCGGCGCGTACTCACCCCCGGCCGCTCCGCCTGGTGCCGGAGCTGGCACGGGCCGCGCTGCGCGGCCTGCCTCGCCTACGAGCAGCAGCACGGCGAGCCGCGCCCGCGGTGCAAGGCGTGCCGCGGCCTGCCCAAGCAGTCGTGCACCCGGCGGGTTCCGGACTGCAACGACCCGCAGCGCAAGGGCACGGTGTGGCGCTCGGTCCGCCGGGCCGGGGTCCTGCCCCGCCGTCTGGCGAAGGCCTCGCTCGACCGCTTCGCCGCCACCCCCGGCCGGGAGCTGGCGCACACCGCGAGCGTCGTCGACGGCTACGCCTTCGGCTTCGACCGGGTGGTCACGCTCCAGCGGGGTGAGCGCTTCCCCGCGGTCGAGCGCCAGTTCGTCACCGCCCCGGCCAGCGTGCCCACCAAGGCGCGCGACGGCTTCGAGACGGCATGGCGGTCAGCGCGGGCCGCGGCAACGCCGGTTCCGGCGCCGGGGGCGGCGCTGCTGCCGGTCGCCTGAACCGGCATCGGGCCGGACGGCTGCTCCATCCGTCCGGCCCGAGACCGTTCGTCAGCTGTCGTCCAGGTCTCCGGCCACCGCCTGCTGCACCAGGTCGCGGGTCAGGGTCGCCACCTTCGCGGTGCCCAGCCTGCTGGCCGTCGTCTCCGGCGGGAGGGCGCGCACCACCACGACGTAGACCCGCACGCCGGCGATCTCGAAGTAGGGCGGCCATGTTCCGGCAGGTCCGTCGCCGTCGACCTCCAGGATGTGGTCGGTGAGGTTGAAGACCACCAAATAGCCGGTGTGCTGGCTGTAATCGATGGCGTACTCGTAGACCTGGCGGACCCCGTGGGCGACGTACTTGATCTTCCCCGCCTTGTACAGCTTGCCGTCGAGGATGATCGGGTCCCAGGAGTCGAGGTCACCGATCAGGTCGGGCTCGCCGGAGGCGGACCTGACCTTCGCGTAGGTGACGTAGTCGCCGTCGTCGAAGAGGCGCTTCTGGAGGTCGTCGTTGTAGAGCTCCTCGCCGGTGGCGGTCCGCTCCAGGTAGAGCGTGTGGAGGGCCTCGCGGTCGTAGGTCTCGACGCGGTGGACGTAGCGGCGCAGGGTGTGGATCACACTGCTGGTCCGCTGGACCCGTTCGAGGAGCCACTCGAAGAGCGGAGTGAAGACATCGGCGGCCAGGTGGTTGACCATCGTGTCGATGCGCTTCTCGCCAGACCTCATGAAGACGTTCAGGGCCACGCTCTCCGCCTGGCCCGGGCCGGCGGTGGTGAGGAAGTCCCAGGCGAGGGCGGCCCGGCCCTCTTCCGTGCTGGTCCGCCAGACGATCCCGAACTCCTTGTAGCACTCAGTGAGCCAGTCTTCGATCTGCGGCGGCTCCTCGGTCCGGCGGCCCTCTTGGAGCAGGCCCATCAGCGCCGGCTGCTTGCGGATCCAGTCGGCGGCGTAGCGCATCTCACTGTCGATGTTCTGGCTCCGGGCCGCCGCGATCGCCTTGTAGCGCCGGACGAGGCCGTCGTGGAGGTCCTGCTTGCGCATGGTGGTTCGTCCGTCCCTTTCGAGGGCAATGTCGGGACGAGCATGGCAGGTTGCTTGGGCATGTGGTTTTCGCTGGTCAGCGGCCTGCCGAGGGCAGGTTACGGAGGGTCGGCCCGCCCCTGGGCGGTGTCCGGGAACCAGCGGTGGGCCGCACAACAGGTACCGATCATGGTTCTAGTGCGATACCGTTGTCCTGTTGCCACCCGATCGGGCCGGCCCCACCCGCTACTCAACTGAGGACTCCAACATGATCCCCGCCAACCGCACCACCGCCGACACCGCCCGGGCCGCCTCCCTCATGGGCGTCAGCACTGGCACCTTCACCAACACCCGCCGATGGGAGAAGCTCCGCGCCCAGCCGATCAGCCGGCCCGGCGCCAAGACCCGATTCTGGGACGAGGAGCAGCTGCTCGCCGCGGTCGAGGAGCGCGAGATCCCGCTGATCACGCCGGCCAACCCTGACGAGGTGTTCAACCTGGCGGTCGAGGACGAGTCGGTGCTGGAGCTGCTGCGCAGCTTCCTCACCGGCTACTTCACCGGTTCGGGTAGCTCTGCTCCGGTGGCCGACGGCGCCCGGATCGCGCCTGCCGCCGACGCGAGTTTTGACCGGGTCGAGGTGTTCAGCGTGTTCGCGGCCGACGAGGTGCCCGAGGCCGCGGAAGACGCGGTCGTCGACGTGAACGTGAAGCTGGTCGCGTACAACGAGAAGGGTGCCTGGCCGGTGAACACCCAGCTGCGCCTGGAGTTCACCGGCGGCCGTTGGGTCGTCGCCGCCCTGGAGCGCGAGGACGAGGATGACCTGTTCGACCTCGAGGAGGCCTACCACCTGGTGCCGGAGGACCGCCGGCCCACCATCTCGACCTGGCGGACCTACGCCACCTCCACCAACCGGAAGAGCACGAAGCTCACCTCCATCCCGGAGGCCGACGCGGAGGTCCACGGCGTGAAGCACTGGAAGCGCTCGACCATCACGAACTGGGACCAGCACGACCGGTTCCTGCAGGGCGAGGCGAAGGCCGGCGGGCGTCCGGCCGGATCGGCGGACCGCGCCCCGCGGCGCCGCACCCAGCCGCTGCTCGCCCAGGCCGACGCCCGTCGGGCCCAGCTGAAGGAGCTGCTCGCCGAGAACCCGGCGCTCACTCCGGCCGAGGCCGGCGCCGCTCTCGGTGTCAGCGCCGAGCGGGGTCGCCAGCTTCTCAAGGAAGCCAAGGCCGGCACGGGCCAGTGATTCTTGATGCCCCGTCAAGGCGGGCATCAACGAATCCGCCGCCCGCGACAGGCCGTCAAGGTGCCGCCGGCCGTGGCTCGACGTGCGACGTTACGGAACCGTGGCCCAAGTCCGTACCCGTATCAAGGGGTGCATCAAGGAGTGCGGGGTTGTCTAGGCCGACCCGCACACGCGCCTGAGATTCGAGAAGGGGCCCGGCGTGATCGCCACCACCGACAGCCACAACGGACACGACTTCGACCGGCAGGTCCTGGCCCTGCTCTTCCAGCACCGCTTGGTCACATCGGCACAGCTGCGGGAGCTGCTCGGCCCGTTCGAGAACCCGAACTGGGCCAACAAGCGCCTGGCCGGCCTGCACAGCAAGGGCCTGGCCGAGTACGTCACCCGGTCCGTCTTCGGGAACGGCCGGTCACGGATCTGGTTCCTGACCGATGCCGGCCGGGAGGTCGCGGGCGAGTTCAAGGAGCTGAGGAGCCTGAGCAGCCCGCCGCCGAAGCTCGACGCGAGCCGGGCGCTGCTCAACTCCGGCCACACGCTGGACGTCGTGCGGACGCACGTCGAGTTCATCCGGGACGCGCGGCGACGCGGTGACGAGTACGGGCCACGCGACTGGGTGCCGGAGGTCTACCACCGCCTCTCCGAGGCCCGGCGGGACGCCCTGATGCCGGATGCCGTGATGCGCTACACCGCCACCACGGACGAGGGCCGGGTGCACCTGCGGGCGTTCGTCGAGCTGGACCGGTGCACGGAGGTGAGCGAGCAGCTGACCTCGAAGCTCACCGCCTACGCCCGCTTCTACGAGCTCACCCCGATCCCGCTGCGCCTGCGCGGCACCACCGAGGCCCAGGGCGCCCCGCCGGCCTGGCAGGACTTCTACCCCCTCTTCCCCCGGCTGCTGTTCGTCCTGACCAACGGCTCGGAGACCACGATGCGCAACCGGATCGAGGACCTGCAGCTGGCCGCCGGGGACAACGCCCGCGTGGTCAACCTGCTGCGCAACGTCCCGGCCGGTGCGGCGACGCTCCGGGACATCGAGGAGCACGGTCCGTCGGCGCCCGTCTGGAGCCCGCTGGCCGACGCCGAACGCCCGCGGTGCGGCTGGGCCGACCTGTAACGCCTACTCAAGGAGGTTTGCGTGCCACGGTTCACCAGCATCGGTCACGCCACCGCGACGACGGCGGGATCCGGCACTCCCTCGCCCCCGGGGAGTGCGCCGATGTCGTGTTCGTGACCCCGGGCGAGGCTGACAGCGTGCAGCTCTTCGGTTCCCCGTGGCCGATCCACCGGGCCGAGTTCACCACCATCACCGTACGTCCGCGCGAATCCGGACCGAGCGAAGGGGACCACGATGCTCGCGCTGCAGATTGACCCGGCCGGCCCGGTTGTCGAGATCGAGCTGCCCGACGATCCGGCCCTGCTTCAGCGGGGTCCTGGCTACCCGTCTCGGCGGGAGCCCCGGCCGGGGTGTCTACCACCGGCGGGCGCTGGTGTGGGTGCACGGCAACGCGGCCAACGAGAACCTGCCGCCGAACGTGGTGGCCGCCGCACTGGCCAGCGCCTGGCGCGAGACGACATCGGGGCAAACTACTTCCTCCACGGCCGGGTCATCGTAGCCGGCGCCGTGGACGGCGACGCAGACCACGACGATGCGCTACCCGGAGAACAGTCTCACGCTGAAGGTGGAGCAGTGCCCGCGGCGGCTCAAGGAGGATGACCCGTGATCCCCATCCATCTCTCCACGAATCACCCTCGATGGACCCCTGAGACAGAGGAGGAGCTCCAGGGCGCCATCGATATGGGTCTGCTCGAGGAATCCCACTACCTGGACCTCAAGGAAGCACTCGCCAGCAAGAGCGACAACCGGGAGACCGCGAGAGACCTGGCGTCCTTCGCGATCGACGGCGGGACGCTGATCATCGGGATCGCCGAGGACACGGCGTCCAACGTCTTCTCCCTCGCTCCTCAGCCGCTGGTCGGCCTACCGGAGAAGATCGAGCAGATTGCCCGGAACACTCCCGACCCTCCGCTCAACGTCCTCACCGACAGCATCCCGTCGACCGCAGATCCCCAGGCTGGCTACCTGATCGTTCACATTCCGGCCAGCCCCAGTGCACCCCACATGGTCGACGGCCGCTACTACGGACGGGGAGACAAGACCAAGCATCGCCTCGCCGATCCCGAGGTCCTGCTCCTGCACGAGCGTCGGCGCATCGCCGAGAAGGACGCGCTCGCCATGCTGCAGTACGAGATGGAGCGCGATCCGATCCCCGACGGCGAGCAGGCCCACTTCTTCTTCGTAGCCCATCCCCTGGCGGCACGACGAGACATGCTCAAGGACCTCGTCAGCGGCGACTGGAACCTGCAGATGGCTCACTTAATCCAGAAGGCTTACACCCCCGAGCTGAACACACAGCTTGGCCAGGGCGTCGTCCCCCCGATCACCTACGCTTCCACCGGGTACCGCGTTTCCCGTGGCGCTGCTCGCGCGACGAACAATCTGAGCAACGGACGGAAGTACACCCCGAACCCGTCGACCTCCGAGATCGCACTCGAGCTGCAGGTACACGAGAACGGCGGCATGCGTCTGTACAGCAGCCGGCTATCGGAGGCTCTGCATTCCCGACCCAACTCCGACGAGCAGTTCATCTACGAGAACGCTGCGGTCGACCTCACCCGCCGGATGTTGGTCCTGATTCACTCGGCCAGCGAGAACGCCGGCTACTTCGGCAACTGGGCGCTCGCGGTGGGAGTCACCAAGCTCCGGGGCCTCCGGATCTTCCCTTACCACGCGCCCGGGTCGCTTCCTCCCGAAGCTCGGTATGAGGAGGACACATACCAGGAGACCTCTGCCGTCACGTGGGCCGAACTCAATAGCACACCGGGAGAGATCACACACAAGCTCATCGGACCTCTACTGCGGGCCCTGGATGCCGAGCACCTGCACACCAAGCTCCTGCAGGACTGATCGCTTGGGGCCCGGCGCACGCCCGCGCATGCCGGGCGGCGCTACCGAAATTCGATCGGACTGCAAGGCGTGGTCAGCGACCGGACACATGCGACGTCGAACGCCGATGCGCGCCTTCTGTCGACTCAGGCGCGCGGCCAGCACGGGCACGGAGAACATCTGGCAACGGGACGGCTCTGGTGGCAGCACCAGCGGCCGAGTGTGACCCTGGGAGTGGACGTGGCAGCGCGACTACGCGGTCGGGACTAGAGGACCGAGGTATCGCCATGTCAGATCAGGCATACATTGTCATCACCGGCCGCAACGGCCAGCTGGACAGGCGCGACTCCGCGTCAGTGGACGACATCGTCGCGGCGGTGCGCTCCGGACACGACCTCGTCGTCCACCTTCACGGCGGGCTGGTCAACGAAGCCAGCGGGTTACGGACGGCGCGTCGGCTGACCCCGGAGTACCTCGACGCCGGAGCGTCCCCGGTTTTCGTGGTGTGGCAGAGCGGTCTGCTTGAAGTGCTGTGCCATAACCTCGACGAGATTTTCCGCGAAGAGATCTTCAAGCGCATGCTCAAGTGGGTGCTGCAGTTCACCGTGGGCAAGTTGTGGCAGGGCCCCGGTGAACGAGCGGCGGGGGCGCTTCCTGTACCCAACGACATCAAGGTCAAGACCGAACTGGCCCGCCGCGCCAAAGACCAGGAGCCATTCGACGAGGCCTTGCAGGAACCCGGGCTCACCGAGGTGTCGGACGCCGAACGGCGGGAGCTGGAGTCCGCAATCGAGAGTGATCCGGACCTCTTGGCCGAGCTCGAGCAGGTTCTGACGGCCAGGCACCCGGAGACCACGACCGAGGGTTCGCGCGGGGTGGTACTACGCCGGGAGGGATCAAGCGCGACGCTGATGGATCCCGATGCGCTCGACGAGGTCGACACCCGGGCGAGCGGGGACCGCGGAATCGTCACCACGCTGGCGCTGGCCAGGAAGTGTGGGCAGGTCCTAGTCCGTGTGATCAGCCGATGCCGGGCGCAGACCGACCACGGGATCTACCCGACCGTGGTGGAGGAGCTGCTGCGCGCGTTCTATCTCGCCAATGCCGGTGGCGCGGTGTGGTCGGCCATGAAAAAGGAGACGTCGGACACCTTCGCCTCCGCCCACGACCGCTTCGGCCGTCTCCTCCTGGATGGGCTGAGCGGCGCGCTTGCCAGCGGGTCCCGCCCCAGAATCACGCTAGTCGGGCACAGTACCGGAGCGGTCTACATCGACAACCTGCTGGCGGAAGTGGCCCGAGGCCGGACCGAGGGCGATCGCGTTTGGCCAGACGACACGCGGTTCCAGGTCGTCTTCCTTGCCCCGGCCTGTACGTACGACCACTTCACGGTGGCGCTCGACAAGGGCGGCGGGCTCATCAAGGACCTTCGCATGTTCACCATGGACGACGCCACGGAGGCCAGCGACCGGCTGGTCGGACCGCTCTACCCCCGATCTCTGCTCTACTTCGTCTCCGGTGTCCTGGAGCGGAATGCACGGGGAGCCTCCGCCTGCGTGCCACTGCTTGGGATGGCGCGCTACCGAGAGGCCGCCTACCAGACCGTCGTGGCGCTGGGTCCCGGTCGGAAGTACCTGACCGCCGAGCGAGTGGTGTTGTCGCCCAGTGCCGAAGGCTCCCCTCCGGGTCGG
The DNA here is from genome assembly GCF_024172095.1 of Kitasatospora cinereorecta. GTDB lineage: Bacteria > Actinomycetota > Actinomycetes > Streptomycetales > Streptomycetaceae > Kitasatospora > Kitasatospora cinereorecta. The sequence goes on from NZ_JAMZDX010000008.1 coordinate 43,914, forward strand.
CAGGCCGGCGCCAGAAGCCACACCTCCTTCGACGACGACTCGCTAGTGCTGGGAAGCATCGCGACCATGATTCGGGGCGCATGATGCACGCTCACCACTTCGGCGTGGTCACCGGCATCACACGCTATCCGGGGATCAGTGATCTCAGCGGACCGGTCAATGACGCGCAGGCGTTCCTCGAGTGGCTGCTCGAGCCCACGGGTGGGGGGGTGCCTTCGACCAACGTAGAACTGATCACTACACCGGACACGGGCGTTGCCTTCTCCGAGGCTTACGATGCCCGGCCGATCAAACGCGAGATCGACCGCGCCCTCGAACTGGTCAACACTCAGGCAAAGGCGACCTTCGCGGATGACCCCGAGCAGTGGCAGGAGTCCCGGCTGTACCTCTACGTGGCCGGCCACGGAATCATGCCCGGGAGAGGTGAGACCGCCCTGCTGCTCGCCGACGCGCGAGCGGGAATGTACGAGAACCTGGAGCTTCGGTCCTACCTCGAGTGGTATCGCATCTGTGGGCTGTTCCGCGAGGTCGTCGTGTTCGCCGACTGCTGCCGAAACTGGTTCGGGCAGGTAGAACCATCCGCGGTCCCGTTCAGCCGGTACGGACGTCCGGCCGCCCAGGTCTTCGCGCTCGTGGGCTACGCGGCCGGCCCAGGTGATCCTGCCTATGAACAGGTGGAGGCGGACGTGTCTCCTGACGATCGGCGCGGCTACTTCACCCAGGCCCTCCTTGACGGACTTCGCGCCGCGCCGGCAGACCCGGCCCTCGGAGCCATCACATCCACCACCCTCGCACCATACGTGCAAACCGTGGTCGAGGAAGCCACCCGGCACAAGCCCGTCCCTCAACAGGTCGAGATGCCGTCCGACCCTGGGCACCCCATCATCCTCGCAACCCCCAGGCCCGGCCACAACCACACGGTGACCATCCGCTTCCCAGCCAGCTGGTCCGGACCGGTGGAGCTCCTGCTGCCCGGCGGGCAGAGAGTCGCGTTCGACCCCGTGGCAGCACCTTGGACAATCGAACTGCCCTCCGGAGCCTACGGGGTGGTGCTCCCCGGCACCTGCGACGGATCTCCGTTCGCCAACGAGGGCCTGTTTATGGTCGCCGGAGGTAGCCGTGACGTCCAGCTCTGAGTTGGCGAAGCTCACACTGACCAGCGACACCCCGGGCGCACTGCTCAGCATCGTCGACAGCACTCTCCGTCAAGTGGCGTCCGGGTACGGGTTCCTAAGAGAGCAACTGGCGCCAGGGGTCTACCGGATCCAGGCACGACTCGGAGGCACCAACAACACACATCTGATCTCACTCGCACCGGGCTCCAGCGAGCGCCGAGACCTCACCGTCCCCTTCCCCTCAGCCGCACCGGTCTACGGAACCTCGACCGAGAAAGAGACACATGGAGAACTCACCGAGGCGCTGAGCGAGTCGGTCTCCGACATTGTCGGTCCCGACGCCGGCGTCGTGCTGATCCTCCGCAATCTCTGCGGCTCGCCGGCCTACCCCCTGTACAGGAATGAAGTCACGCTGCTCGACTCGAACCTCCGGGAGGTCAACTGGTACTACAACAGCTGGATACTGGCGGACCCGGAGGACGCCGCGGGACTGTGCGGGCGTTTCCCGCCCGGGCCATACGTGCTGCGGACCGTCGGCTTAAGCCCAGAAGGCAACTCCACCACCGACCAGGCCATCTGGCTCTCAGCTGGCTGGCAGACCGTAGTGTTCATCCCGAACGGCCCCCGCGGTCCGGAGGCTCGCGGTCTCTCCGTACACATGGTTCCGCACTCAAAGCCGTGGAATCGGCTGGACCCGATCTCGCTGGAGGTCGAGGCAGCGCTGGCCGGGCTCCGCGACGGCATCCCGTCGATCCCCCAAGAGCTACCGGGCCAGCTCGTAGACGGCCGGATCACCAATCCGATGCTGGGCATTCTCGGCCTGCACACCCTCCTGCTGGACACCTACCCCGACCTCCCCGATGACGGTCTGTCGTCCGCGGTCGCCAACGTTGAAGAGCTGCTCTGGCCTCCTCACCCCGATGCTCTGGCGATCGAGTGGGTGCTACCTCCCGAAGATCGCGCACCGATGTCTGTCCCGTGGCCGCCGATGCTCGCTTCGTCGTACCGGCGGCTTCTGCTCCCCGCCGACCTCGAGGACAGCCGCGTCCTGCCGACGGGCAGTCCTTCGGAACGGGTGGCACCCTACCTTCGTCCGTCGGAGCCCTGGCTCCAGTGGTCCTCGACGCCAGACCTGCTCACCGAGCGCTACACCGGAGGTGAGCCCCCGTGGCTTGGTGGATGGCACGTGGAGGCCGTGACGGAGCAGCCGGAGATCCGTGCCCCGGGGGCGGCAGTGGCCACGGTCGACCGTGTGCTGGCGGAAATCGCGGGATTCCTGGAGATGGAGCGCGGACGGTTGGTCGAACAGCTCGGTACCCAGGAGCTGGCCCGCAGATGCGGGCTGCCCGAGTCCCTCGTCACCGCTGCCCTTCGAGAACTCGGCGTTGGCCGGCCCATTGCAACTGTCAGTACATGACTGTCCTGAACGGCTTCCGTCCCGGTGTTGCGGATGTCGCTCAGCCCACCCGCCACGGCGGCCGGGGTTACCTCGGTGATCCGCTCCGCTTCCAGGTCCAGCAGAACGGGCTGGCCAGTCACGGCCTGATGAGGAACGCGGTGACCGTCTCGATCACCGCGGCTTGCCAGCCGGGTGAAGAACCTCCTTCTTCGCGGGTGACGCCCGCCTGTGGACCAGGACCGGCAGTGTCTGGGGGCGTTCGACGATGGCAAGTGTGCCGCTCAGTCGCGTGCCGTCGAAGGACCGGAACCCCGTATCGCGATCAGCCATGCACTGAGCCGGTTCGGGCTCACCCGGCGCGGGTCTGGCGGAGGCTCTCCAGGCAGTCCGGGCACATCGCCGGTTCCGGCGCGGTGCCGGTTCCCGGCCTGCCGCACGGCCCACTGCCCAGGCCGTCCGGGCCGGGTGCCTCGCACCGCCAAGTCACCAGGGCGCGTCCCGGGGCGGGCTGCGGTGCGGGGCGGCGCTGGGGGCGCGGGCCGGACGGCTGGTCCAGGGCGGTGGTCTCCTGCTCCAGGTGCTCCTGGGCGCGGCGGGCCTGACGCTCGGCCGCCCGCAGGCCGCAGACGCGGCACTCCTCACCCGAGCCGAGGATCAGCCCGCGTTCGCAGTCCGGCCGTTCGCAGTCCTGGCTGGAGAGGATGGCCGCGATGTAGCCGACCGGCCCCCGGATCTCCCGGCTCTTGACCCGCTCCGGCGCCCCGGCCCGCCACCAGCCGTCGTTGATCCGGGCCAGGGCGTGCTCCGGGGACCGCCCCGCCCACAGCAGGTCGCGGACGGCCCGGCGCAGCGGCGGGACCTTGATGGCCGGGTGCTCGCTGACGCCGAGGGCGTCGACCATTGCGAAGACCTCCTCCTCCCGGGCGACGGGCTTGGAGGCGGTGGTGCGGATCGTCTTGGTGCGGGGCTTCGTGGTCTTGGTCGCGGCTGTGCCGCCGCTCGGGTTCGGCTGGGGGCGCGAGCGTGCGCCGCGAGCCGCGCGCGGCCAACCACCTGTACTTGCCCTTCGGGCGTCCGGAAGGAGCTCGCTGCGACTGTTCTCACTACTGCTCTTAATGATGTCCGCGTGGTGTCCCCACCCATGTCCGCCTGGTGACGCCACCCCTGTCCGCGTGGTGTCCCCACCCATGTCCGCCTGGTGACGCCACCCCCCGGTGAAGGCGGCGAGCTCGCGGTCGTCGCGGGCGGCGGCGCGGGCCCGCCAGAGCCGGGCGTCGAGGAGGAAGTAGGAGGAGGCGACGCGACCGCCGCCGTCCTGCGCGGGGAGGAAGTTGTCCTGCATGACGAGAAGGCCGTCGGCCCGCATCTGGGCCAGGACATCGGTGACGGCGGTCCGGGACAGCCCGGTGCAGGCCATCAGCTCCTTCACGGTGGGCGGCCGGTCGGTGATTGCCCGGTTGTGGATGTTCACGAAGGTGGCGATCGCGGCGTAGACGGACTTGTAGTTGGGCGAGCGCTCGCCGGTGCGGGCGATGCGGGCGTCGAGCTTGACGTAGTCGATGCCGGGTGCGCGCTGGACGCGGGGCACCGGCCGGCCGTCGGGGCCGAGGACGGCGGTGGGTGCCGGAGCGGCGGCCCTCTGCAGGAGTTGCTGGGCCCAGCGCTCGCGGTCGAGGAGCTGGTACAGGTTGGCGTCGGCCAGCGCGTCGTTGCCGGGAGCGGTCTGGGGTTGGACTGCCAGGATCTGGCGGTCCACCAGGTCGGCGGTGGCCCGGTCGAGGGTCTTGACCGAGCGGCCCATGCAGGCGGCGACGGTCTTGCGGTACGGGAGGAGCGTGTAGCGGGCCTCCGTGGACCAGGCCGCCACGGACTCGGTGGTGAGGGTGACGCGCTCTTCGATCCCGGCGAAGGAGGAGAGCGCCATGTACGCGGCCTTGGTGGTGGGCGCGCAGTCACCGTCCCGGGCGAGACGGGCGTCGAACTCGACGTAGTCGAGGCCCTCGCAGACCAGGCAGCCGTCGGGGCCGGTGGAGAGCCCGGTGAAGAAGGTGGTCACCAGGTCACCGCCTGCTGGCCGCGGGTGGCGGTGTAGACGCTGTCGCGGTCGGGGTCCCAGGCGCCGCGATGGGCTTGGGGGAAGAGGAAGTAGCCGTACGGGTCCTCGATCGGCTGGGCGTCGGTCGGTTGCCCGGCCCGGATGTCGGTGAGGGCAGCGTGGACGGTGCGGGCGACGAGCAGCCACGCCTCCCGGGTGAACGGGTGGGCGGGGCCGAACTCGTGGGCGGCATCGTCTGTGAGGAAGCCCGCCCAGGTCCGGGCGATCGAGATACGGCCCTCGGCAAGGGCGGCGTTGACGGCCGCGTACTCCTGCCGGTACCAGCGCGGGGGCACCGGCGGCTCGGAAGGCTTCGGCGGGAGCGGCGCCGAGGCGGCAGGTCGTGGAATCGGCGTGGCGAGGCGGAGCGGGCCGGCGGCAGCGGTCCGGCGGCGGTGCAACGCGCGGATCGCTCGGGTGGCGAGGAGCAGGGGCCAGAAGAGGGTCAGCGCCACCGAGGCGGCGACGGCCGCCAGGACGGCGGTGGGTCCTGGGGGGCGCCGGAGCCGGTTGCCGCCGACTCCGGTGAGCGCGATGTAGAAGGCGCCGACCGGAAGGTAAGTGGTTACGGCGACGGCGGCCAGGCAGCTGGTGTCGCCGGGCAGCAGGGTCGGCAGCAGGTCCATCGCGGGGTCTCCTCGGGCTGTGGTGGTCAGTGCCCGAGGCAACCCCGCACTTCTGGACGGACCCCTTGACGATCAAGGTGCAGCAGATAACGACTGCGCATCGCCGCCGATCAAGGTGATCCGGCACTTCTGGATGGTGCGCACCTGTGCCCCGTGCCACCGAACCGGGAACGCTTGCCAGGAAGTAGGACTGAACGCATTTCGTGGACCGCCGCTGGTCATCCGCCTGCACCTCCTCCCACTGCGCGCCGCCCAGCAGCCGGGCCCGGGGGGCGCCCCAGCGGTTCGGTTCGACGGGGGAGGCGAACACACCCCCGCGCCCAAGCGCCTTGTGCAGCTGCTCCAGCACGCACACCGCGTAGGCGTGGCGGTCCACCGCGCTCACCGGCAGGTCAGGGGTTGGAGAACACCGCCTTCAGTTCACGGTGCAGCAAGCACCTCGCGAGCGGTGGATCCGTGGTTGTGGAGGGCGAGCGCCTATGCCCAATAGGTGATCTGGCCCCGCCGGACGCGGTCGCGCTGTGTCCCGTCTCACCGATGGGCCGAGTGGAAGTTCCGCGCCATCGGCCAGGGCTACGCCTCGGGCCTGCGCGGCATCGCCCAGGTCTTCGGCGTGAACGGGTGAGCCATGGGCAACGTCCGGCGGACAAAGGGGGCGCTGCACCGTCACACACCTTCGGATCGGCCTCGGCTGGGACGCCAGGTCCACCACCGGCGTGCCCTTCGACCTGGACGCCAGCGCGCTGCTGTGCGCCGGCGGCCGGGTGCTCTGGGCGACGAGTACTTCGTCTTCTACAACAACCTGAAGAGCCCCGAGGGTTCGGTGGAGCACCAGGGCGACAACCTCACCGGTGACGGCGACGGCGACGGCGACGGCGACGCCCGGGTGCAGAACTTCGGCCAGGTCTTCAACGCGTACATCCGCGTGGTCAACCTGACCGGCGGCGAGGAGATCGCCCGCTACGACCTCTCCGAGGACGCCTCCACCGAGACCGCCATGATCTTCGGTGAGCTCTACCGCTACCAGGGCGAGTGGAAGTTCCGCGCGGTGGGCCAGGGCTACACCTCTAGCGAGGGTCAGGCGCCAAGCCTGCGCCAAAGACGGGAGTGTTCAGGTGGAGGGTCACAACCGAGCTCGGTCTCTCATCGCTACGGCCGCAGTCACGTCACCGGTGTTGCTGTGGCACAGTCGCGCCCCTTGGTGGGCAATCGTGCCGCTCACGCTGCTCAACGCCACGTGTGCCCTGCTGACCACGGTCTTTCCGCAAGCCTCCCGGGATCGACTGGATTGGTGGCGGGACCGGCGCCGGCATCTACGAACTGTCCGACGTCGGCGTTGAGCCCGCTGAGTGCTGGAGGGCTTGATGCGACATCACTCCTGATCGAGGGCCTGCCCGGCAGGCGGTAACACGGTGAGGGGCGGCTACCCCGCGAGGTTTCCTGCGGATCAGGAATCGAGCCATGAGCCCATGGAGGAGCAGCACCGCGGTGTGTCAACGCGATCGGGCTGCACTGCCGGGCAGACCCGGTAGCCGGACCTTCGAAAGGGATCTTGTACGTGAAGACCAATCTGCCCGCTCCTGACGGCTCCGGCACGGGCGGCCCCCGGCTGCTCGTGCTGCTCGTGGTGGCGGGCGCCGCCGTTGCTGCCGCGCAGAGCCAGGCGTGGGAGAGCGCGGTGGGCACCGCTGTCACCCTGTACTCCGTGTTGACCGTCGGCGGCCAGGACCGGAGGAATTGACGATGCCCCGCACGAAGCCATCCCGCGCCCACCTCGCCCTGGTCCAAGCCATCGCGAAGCGCGGGGGCAACGCCACCGTGACCCAGGTGGAGCGCTGGCAGCAGCAGGGCTGGCTGCCCAAGCCTTCGACCTGGTTTGCACCCGGCAGCGCAGCGGTCGAGCCCGAATACCTGGAGCGGGCCCTGTACCTGGCCAGCACCGTGCGACCGGGCGCCAGCATTGGGTGGGTCGGATGGTTCTTCTGGGCCGTCGATGACACCCCCGACAGCGCCCGGCGGCTGCGGACGGACCTGGTCGCAACACTGGAGCGGCCGCTGAGGCGGGCGGGCATCACGGGGTTGCCCGCCGGGTCGTCCGACCGCGCGTTCCAGGCCCGGCGGGACGCCGCCGCGAGGATGACGCCGAACCGTCGCGCATCGCGGCGCGACCTGGATCAGATGCTGCGCGACCGCTTCGCCGAAGCCGGGATCGACCTGCCGCCCGGATCGCCGGACGCTCTTCCGAACGTGCACCACTGGGCCTTGGTCGAACCCGGTGCCCGGCTGCTGCTCGGCGGAGCCGAGGACCTGGGGATCGAGGACCTGCTGGAGGCACTGGAGCAGGCCCTGCCGGAGCACACCGAGGCAATCGATCACCTGCGCGAAGAGCACCGGCAGGCCGAACTCGCCGGTACCGACCCGATGGCAGAGTCGCTCTGGGGAGGGGGCATCGCCGCCATGGTGCACACCGTCGCGGCGGCTGGCGACCGGGACCTGTGCCGCGCCGTGCACGTCTGCACGCGAGCGGTTGCCGTCCTTCAGTCGCTGATGCGGCGAGCCCAGGATGAGCCTGAGATTTTCGCCCTTCTGACCCGGGATGTGATGTGGAGACGGTGGGCCACCGACGGCGGCATCGTGCCGGAGGGGGCGCCCGGCCTCGCCGCGATCGCCCTCCACACGTACCAGTACCTTGCCGACCCCGACTGGGCGGCGGAACTGGACCGCTACCTCTTCGTCATGTACGCCCTGTACGTCGTCTAGCCCGACTCCTCTCAGGACTCTGACATGTGACGACGGAGTGGGCGCGGTTCGCCTGGCTGGCTTCCGCAAAGCCGGAGGCGCGCTTGCGTATGCGGGGACCCGCCCTTTGCGGGCGCGGGGCGCCATTGCGGGTGCGGGTGGCGGGTCCTTTGCGGGCGCCGTCCCGCACCCGCAAAGGGAGGGTGTCGAGCCCTGCGGCCGGTGCACCTGCGATCCGCATGCACCGCGGAGCTCCGGCCGCCCGGACCTCCGGCTCCCGCCTCGCACCTTGCGGGGCGGACCGCCTTCCGGTCCGCGCGCAGCACGCCGGGGTGGGGGCCACCGCAGAAGGAGGTGCCGCGCCCGGGCGCCGGTGAGCCGGTGCCCGACGGCGGGCTGGGTCCGCTGGTGCTTCTACGGGACGTGCGCGGGCGGGTCGTCGGCCGTGCCGGGTGCCGGGGGGTCGTATCAAGGAATCCGGGCAGCCCGGGGTCGGGCATCAAGAATCCGGCCTCGCCGGAACGCCCCGTCAAGGTGTTCGCCCGCAGTTTGGGGAGGCCATCAAGGAGTCGCCCGCACCGTGGGCGTCGGAGTCAGCGGCTCACCTTGATGCCTCCCTTCGGGAGGCTCCGTGTTCCTTGATGGGTCATCAAGGAACCGTCGCCGTTCCTTGACGCCTCACCAAATCGGCAGGTCAGGACTTTGATCGGGCCCGTTGTGGAGTCGTTACCGGGCGGGCTTCGATCATCAAGGAGTCCGTCAAGGAGTGCGGGGTTTCCTCCGTCGACAGCAATCGCTGACGACCTAGGAGCACTGAGTGAGTCGCCCTTCCTCCCGGCGCAACCGCGCACCGGACACCCCCTCGCCGGTCGCCTCCGGCACCGACCTGCAGCGCTCTCGCGCCCGGACCGTCCTCGTGCGCGGCGGCATCTGGGCCGCGCTCGCCGCCGGCCCTCTCGCCCTCGCCCTCGCGATCGCCGTCCCGCAGACGGCCGGGAGCACCCCCTCGGGGCAGACCGCCGCCCCGATCGTGATCGCCCCGCCGACCGGCTACGCGGAGAGCTTCGTCGACCTGTGGCTGCGCTCCACCGACGCGGACACCGACGCCGAGGCGCTGCGCGCGATGGCCCCCGGGGTCGTCCTGCCGAAGTCGACCGCCGCTTTGCGGGCCTCCGTCGTCAAGACGGTTGCGGTGCGCAGCACGCCGATGGGTGGGCGGACGTGGCAGGTGACGGTGGCGGCCACGCTGGTCGTACCGTCTGCTTCTACGCAAGGCGCGAAGTCCCCGCAAGGCTCTACGCAAGCGCCCGTTGCGGGGGCCGATGTCCCGCAAAGCGCCGCAGCCGGCGGTGTGCGGGTGGTGCGGTACTTCGCGGTCCAGGTGTCGATGGTCCGCTCGGACGCCTCCGGCGGTGCGCCGGACTCGCTGGTGGTGACGGACGCTCCGTCTCAGGTGGCGGCGCCGGCCGCTCTGGCCGAGAAGGACCCGGCGACGCGGGTCTATGGCTCGCAGGTCATGGACGGGCCGCTGCGCGAGACGGTGACCGGCTATCTGACGGCCTACCTGAGCGGGGTGGGGGACAGCTCCCGCTATCTCGCGCCGACGGCCAAGATCCCGACTCCGGGCGCGGCCTACTCGAAGGTCTCGCTGAAGACGCTGACGGCTTCCGGCACGGTGCCGTCCGCGCCGGCGGACGGGGCGGTGCTGGAGGTGCTGGCCGATGTCGTCGCGGCGGACAGCGCCGGTGAGTGGCCGCTGTCCTATCCGCTGCGGCTGATCGCCCGGGCCGGGCGGTGGGAGATCGCCGCGCTCGCCCCGGCCGGCACTCCCTCTCCTTCTTCCTCCGGCGCGACGGCGCCGACCTCCACCACCACGAACGGAGCGTCCCGATGAAGACCACCACCCTCGCGGGGCCGATCCAGAACTTCGGCAACAGCTGGGCGAACACGCTGCTCGACTGGGTGGCTTCCGGCCTGATGATCGCCCTGACCGGCATCGTGATCATCCACGCGATCCGGAAGATGAGCATCAAGTCCGCGATCGGCGGGGCCATCGGCCTGGTGATCTGCTGGAGCCTGTTCACCGGCCGGTACTCGATCTCGAGCATCTTCCAGACCGAGTACAGCGAGAACAAGGCGCCGAGCGTGCCGAAGGTCCAGGGCGCGGGCCCCCTGCCGCGTGAGCTTCCGGTCGCCTTCACCGGCCAGCTGGGCCAGTCGTGAGCAGCGCCGCGCGTCCCAGGATCGGCCGCTCTTACACCAAGGCCCGCCGGCACCCGTGGGTCTTGGGCAAGATCGGCGACTGGCGCATCCCGATGGGGCCCTACACGCCGCCCCAGTTGGTGGTGGCCGCCGTCGGCGCCTTCCTGCTGATCCGCACCGTCACCTGGTGGGCGCCGGTTCTCGGCCCCCTGCCGGTGGTGGTGTGGGCGGTGGCGATCTGGGCCGCGCGGCACTCACGGATCGCCGGCCGGAGCCCGTTCCTGGTGGCGGCGGACGCGGCCTCCCTGCTCATCGCTCCTCGCGGCGGCCGGATCGCCGGCCGCGCGGTGCGGCCGATGCGGCCGGTGGTGATGACCGGCTCCTTCACCGTCGAGGAAGCCCCGGGCGAGGAGTCGGCTGTAGAGGCCCCTGCCGTGCGCGGGGACCTGCGGCCCGAGGCGGAGTTCCGCTCGCTGAGCATCTTCGAGCCCCGCTCCCGCGATCCGCTCCCCGATCCCCTTCCCGCCGCCCCGGTTACGGGTCCGGCCCTCACCCCCCTGCAGCAGATGCTCGCCGCGGCCTCGGCCGCCCACACCCAGAAAGGGGAGCCGTCGTGAAGGCGTCGATCCGTCACATCGCCGGGCACATCCTGTTCTCCACCACCGGCACCGTCTGGGCCTTCTGGCGGGTCACCCCGGTCGGTTCCCGCTACGCCAGCGATCTCGAGCGCCAGGACGTGCTGCGTCGGGTCACCTCCCTGGTCCGCTCCCTTTCCGGCACCGCCCGCCTGTACAGCCTGTGCGCCAGGGTGGAGGCGAGCGAGGTCGCCGCCCGGATCGCCGACGGCATCGACCTGGACGCCAACCCCGGCGCGCTGGAGAGCGCCCGCGCCGCCGAGTACCTGCTGGCCGACCGCGAGATGCACCGCCGGACTATCTGGCTGGCGGTGCCGCTGCAGGCGCCCGGCCGGGCGGCGCAGCTGGCCCAGGCCCGTGGGTCGGCGTGGGCGATGTTCGGCGAGCAGGCCGGTCTGCCCGCGGCCCCGGTGCCGGTCGCCGATGTGCAGCTTTATAGGGGACTGGCCCGGCAGGCCGAGTCCGGGTTCGGCGGCGGTCTGCAGATGCGTCCTGCCCGGCCGGCGGAGATCGTGTGGCTCCACCAGCACGCGGTCCACCGCGGCATGACGGAGCCGCTGCTCACGGAGGCTGAGACCAGCGCGCGCTACGGCGGGCGGATCGTCGGTGCCCAGCTGCGCAGCCCCGGTTACGCGAGTCTGGGCCAGGTGCGGCTGCTGGAGGGCGGCCAGGACGCCGCTGCCCGGCGGGAGCGGGAGGAGGGCGGGCTGCGGGGCTGGTTCGGTTCCCGGATCGACGGCAGTGCCCTGTCGAAGCTCTGGCTGCAGGTGGAGACGGAGGAGCAGACCGGCTACCAGGCGCACCTGGCGCTGGAGGAGATTCCGGAGGCGGTGTACGAGGGCTCGGCCGATCTGCTGGCGCGGCTGGACGTGCTGCCGTGGCCGGTCGATGCGGTGGTGGACCTGACGCTGGTGGAGGGGCAGCGGGCGAAGCGGGCCATCGCCAAGAAGAAGGCCGAGCTGTCGGATCAGGCCGATCAGTGGGCGGCGCACCCGACCGGCACGCCGGACTCTCTGCACGGCGCGGCCGAGGTGCTTGGCGAGCAGGAGGCGCGTCTGGGGCGTACCAGCGTGGAGCTGGAGGTGCAGTCCCGCACTGTGTTCACGGTGTGGGGGCCGACCGCGCAGGTGGCGGACGAGCGGGCGAGGGAGTTGAAGGCCCGGCTGTCGGGCGCGGACTACGGGGTGATCCGGCCGCGCGGCGGGCAGGAGCGGCTGTTCCAGCTCGGCCTGCCCGGTGCGCCGTCGGTGCTTCGCCAGCGCGAGTGCACCCAGTTCCAGCTGTCCGAGGACTGGGCGATGAGCGGGGCCTTCACTGTCGCGGAGATCGGTGACGAGAGCGGCCCGATGATCGGTCAGAGTCTGGACGTCGGCACGACGAAGCCGGTCTACCTGGACTTGGCCGCCGCTCCGCTGAGCAACACGGCGGCGAGCCTCGCAGTGCTGGGGGACCTGGGGTCGGGCAAGTCGGTGCTGCTCAAGCTGATCGTCAGCACGCTGCTCGACCGGGGCCACCGGGCGATCGTGATCGACCGGACGAGTCAGCGCGAGTACGTGAGCTTCGCGTCCACGGCGGCTCCGGGCCGGCACCAGGTCATCGACGCCGCCAACGCGAAGGTCTCGATCGACCCGCTGCGCGTCCTTCCCCCTGCGGAGGGCGAGGCCGCGGCGCTCAGCTACCTGCTGCTGCAGACCCAGCTGGACCTGATGTCGCCGGGCGGTGCACTGCTCTCTCGGGCGGTGAAGGCTGCCGCCGCGTCCCGCAACCCGCACATGGGCGCCGTACTGGAGGAGCTGCAGGCCGTCGCCGACGGGGGCGGGACCCGGGGCGCGGCGGCCGCCGACGTCCTGGACCTGCTGGCCACGGTCAGCGATCAGAAGCTGGCCCGGATGGTCTTCGACCCGTCGCTGCCCGCTCTGTCGCTCATCGACCTGCAGGCCGACCTGATCATCTTTGCGACGAACGGGCTGACGCTGCCGCCGAAGGAGAGCCTGGGCCGGCCGGAGGTGCTGCGTACCCAGCCGCTGGAGGCCCTGATCGGCCGTGCGGTGCTGTACCTGATCGCGGCGATCTCGAGGCACATCGCTTTCACGGATCGCCTGCGCTTCGCCGCGCTGATCCTGGACGAGATCTACTGGCTGACCTCCTCCGCCGAGGGATCGGCGTTGATCTCCGAAATCGCGCACGACGGCCGCAAGCACAACGCGGGGTTCGTCGCCGGCGGCCACGACGCCCCGGAGCTCGGGAACGAGACGATCCGCGGGTTGATCACGCAGCGGGTGCTGGCCCGCACCACGGACGAGGCGATGGCCAAGCGCGGCTTGGAGTTCCTCGGTCTTCCCTCGGACGACGAGGGCCTGGTGCAGCTGGTCAAGGGCTTGTCGCCGCACGGCCAGCGGAACCGGGCCGGCGAGATGTTCCTGCAGGACACCCGCAACCGCGTCGGCCTCATCCAGGTGGTGGTCCCCGACCTGCCCAAGCACAAGAACATCTTCACCACCCCGGCCACCCGCCCGACCGCCGCCGGCTCGCTCCGGAAGGAGGCCCTGCGATGAACACCCCCACTTTCCCGGCTGCCCTTGAGCGCGCCGCGCGGCGTGCCGGAGTCGCCGGTCGCCGGGCGCTGCGGATCGCGCGGACGGTCCACCGGTTCGCCGCGGCCTACTGGCCCGGGCGCCGCACCGTGCTGATGACGGCCGGGATGACGTTCCTGTTCCTGCTGGCGGGAGCATCGGCCGCCGATGCCGCCGACGGCAGCGAGCGCGGCGGCATCCTGGCCCCCCTCAACGTGCTGTCGTCGGAGGGGGTGCCGCTCGACAACTACGACTTGAAGTCCGAGAACGGCGGCACGACCGACATCCGGTCCCACGTGTGCAACCTGCTCCTCGGCGCCGGGTTCGCGCTGGTGCGGATGGCGGTGGGCCTCATGTGCTGGGTCTGCCAGTGGATCTGGAACTTCCCCATCGTCTCGACGCTGGTGGAGACCGCGCAGAAGCTCAGCAGCGAGTTCTTCCAGGTCACCGCCAACGACCTGTCGCTCTACCCCCTCTTCCTGGCGGCGGGGACCGCCTTCGGCTGCATCCTGATCATGCGGGGGAGGATCGGCCGCGGCGCGGGCGAGATGGTCATCACCCTGCTGCTGTCGACGCTGGTGCTGATGCCCGCGCTCACTCCGCGCAGCGTCCTGGGCGAGCAGGGGCCGCTGGTGCAGACCCAGCAGGCCGCACACGAGGTCGGCCAGCTGGCCGCCGGGGTCAACGGGCCCGACCCGGGCTGCACCAGCGACAAGGACAAGAAGGACCCCAGCTGCCCGATGCGGATGACCCTGACCCGCGTCCTGGTCGTCCAGCCGTACCAGCTGCTGCAGTACGGGATCATCCCGAACCCGCAGTCCGAGAACGCCCATGAGCGGGAGCTCGCGGAGGTGCACCGGCGGTGGATCCACGGCGAGATCAAGGGCAAGGACGCCGGCGACGGCTGCGTCACCTGGGTCCCCGGCTCCGAGCAGCTGTGCCCCAAGAGCACGGCCTGGGAGGAGCTGAAGAAGGAGCTGCAGAAGCACGGCGATGAGGGGAAGGCGGCCTACAACTTCTCGGTCAACAGCAACTGGGACCGGGTCGGCGGCACCGTCTTGGTGCTGTTCGCGACGCTGCTGATTGCGATCGTCGTGCTCGGCATGGCCCTGGTCCACCTGGGCACGCAGTTCGCGGACGTGGTGGCCGCCTCGCTGACGGCCCCGGCGCTGGTGTGGGCGATGCTCCCCGGCGGCAACAGGAGTGCGCTCTGGAAGTGGCTCGGGATCTTCATGACGAGCGTGGTCACCGAGTTCGCCATCAGCATCATGCTGCCGCTCTTCGCGCTGGGCGCCGACCAGATTCTGACGAACTCCAAGGACACCGTCATGATCCAGCGGCTGTTGATCCTGGACGGTTTCGCGCTGGTGCTCCTGGTCTTCCACCGGCGGATCTTCGCCGCCGCCGGGCAGGTCGGTGAGCGGTTCGCGTCCCGGATGCGGTACGCGAAGGTGGGCGGCAGCTTGTTCCTGGGCGAGAACCAGGGCTTGGCGCTGGCCATGTCCCAGGCCATGGGCACCCTGTCTCCCTCCGGCGGCGGGTTGCTGGGCGGCGGTCGCGCCGGTGGCGGAGCGCTGGGCGGCGGCCTGTTCGGCGGCGGATCCCCCGCCCACGGTGCGCTGATGCGCAAGGCGCGCATCGCCGAGGGCCTGGCGGCGATCGCCGACCCCGGTCTCGGCCGCATGAACGGCGGGGCGATGGTCCTCGGCGCGTACGGGGACGTCCGCCGCGGGCTGTCCGCGCTGGCACTGCCCTTCCACGCCGCGCACCAGCTGGTGGCCGGCAACCCGCTGCCGCCGCACAAGCTCGCCGCCCGCATGAAGCCGGTCGGCTCCCGGGGGCCGCTGGGCGGGCAGACACCGCAGCACGGCCCGGGCGGACCCGGCACGCACGGCGGACCGGGCGGCGGGCGCGGACCGGCCGGTGGCGGAGGCAGGCCGCCCTTCGGGCGGCAGCAGCAGATGCCCGCCCACGGCCTCACTCCGGTAGGGCACGCCCTGCACAACTCGCTGCTGGGCACCCGGGCCGGACGCCTGGCGATCCGGGCGGGCCAGGTCGGCAAGCTGGGCTTCAACGCGGTCGTTGGTGCTCCGGCCACCTGGACCCGGCTGAACCGGGCCAACGACGCCATGTGGGAGAACGTCAACCGCCAGTGGGAGCACTACTCGAACGTCCGGCGGGAGTGGACCGGCGACTGGGCGGAGGGCGCGAAGGACCTGACGAAGGACATCCCGGCCGGCTACCGCATGGCCAAGCGCGGCGCCGAGGGAACCGTCAACGCCATCGGCGGGACGGCCCGGCACCAGTACTACCAGGCCGCCGCGTTCGGCCAGACCTACGGTCCGACGCTGGTCAACGGCGTCCGCGCCGCCTACGAGGCCGCCCACATCGGCTACGACCTGACGCTGGGCGACCCGTTCCAGCAGGCGAGCGGCCGGGCCGGCCACTTCGCCCCGGCCGACCAGGGCGAGGTCTGGGAGCACGCCAAGGGCCGAGGCCCGGAGTACCCCTTCCACGAGGTGCAGCCGAGCGAGCCCGTCATCGAGGCGGACCGCGCCGGTCAGGTGGTGGTCTACGGCGGCGAGGGCGACAACGGCCCGTCCGAGGTGCGTTCCGCGCTGGGCCCGGGAGTCTTTCCGCCGACCGAGCCGATCCGGGTGATCGAGGGCGAGGAGCCGATGGTCATCAACGAGCGCACGGGGGAGATCCTGGCGTCGCGGCCGTTCACGTCCATTCCGCCCGCGCCCGCCATGGAGGGCATGGATCCGGCAGTGCTGCGGCGGGTCAGCCCGGAGGTGCTGCGCGAGCCGGGCAGCACGCCGCTGGAAGCGCTGCGGATGCGCCGTCACATCGGCTACCAGACACCGCAGGACACCGCCGGTAGCAACGACGGTCCCGGTGACGGCCTGGTGGACGGTCCGGACGGGGGGCTCGGACTGTGAAGCTGTTCAGGGCCCACCGGAAGATCAGCTGCATGGGCCTGCTGCTGGTGTGCGCGGCGGCGACGCTGTGCGGTCTCACCATCATCAGCATGATCGAGGGCGCCGACCCGGGGGCCACCGCTCCGGTGGCCTCGGTCGGCGGCATCCCCCCGAGGCTGATGCAAGCGTACGTACAGGCCGCCGCCGCGATGCCGCAGCTCGACCCCGAGTGCAAGGGCATGTCGTGGCAGCTCCTGGCCGGCATCGGCAAGGTCGAGTCCGGCCACGCCGAAGGCCACCAGATCGACGCCGACGGGGTGGTGACACCCCCGCTCGTCGGACCGATCCTCAACGGCAGCGGGGCCGGAGGCAACACCACTCCCGTCTACGACACAGACCAGGGCCGGTGGGACGACAACAGCCAGTTCGACGCCGCGGTGGGCGTCGTCCAGTTCCTCCCCTCGACCTTCGCCTCGTACGCGGAAAGGGTCCGCCCCGAGGGCGGCGCCAACCCGCAGGACGTCGACGACGAGACGCTCGCCGCCGCGCTGTACCTGTGCCAGGGCCAGGACCTGACCGATCCGCAGACCCTGCACAACGCGATCCTCCGCTACAACTACTCCAGCGCCTACGTCGACGAAGTGCTGCGCTGGATGCGGCAGTACACCGAGCTCGGCGATCCCACGGGGACCGTGCCGATCGGGGACGCCTCCGAGCAGGCGCAGCAGGTGATCGCGGCGGCGGCGAGCCAGTTCGGTGTCCCCTACTCCTGGGGCGGTGGAAGCGCGGCGGGCCCGACGACGGGCATCTGCTGCTCCGAGGGCGGGCAGGACGGCCGCACGGTCACCGGGTTCGACTGCTCCGGTCTGATGGTCTATGCGTTCGCGAAGGTCGGGATCAGGCTGCCGCGGGTGGCCGCCGATCAGGCCGGGGTCGGGCAGCGCATCCCCGCCTCAGCCGGCGTGAGCGCGCTGCGGCCCGGCGACCTGGTCTTCTTCGGCAACTCGGGCGGGATCTACCACGTCGGCCTGTACATCGGCGGCGGCCAGATGATCAACGCCCCGAAGCCCGGCGATGTCGTCAAGCAAGCCGCCGTCTGGAACTACAACTATGCGGGCGGCGCCCGCTTGCTCGGCTGAGAGGCCACCATGATGATCAAGATTCCCCGGCGCCTGCCCGAGATCGCCGCCTTCGCCGTGCTCGCCGGAGGACTCGCCCTCCTGGTGACTCCGGGCGCCGCCGGCCACCGGCCGGAGGCGGTCACCACCGGCACCCGGACCCCGTCCGCGCCCGCCCCGGCGAGACCGCCGGACTCCGCCGCCCTTCCAACGCCCCCGGCAGCGGAGATGGCCTCGGCGACGGCGTCGCCGACGGGCACCCCGGTGGCCGGGGCGCCGTCGCCGAGTCCGGCCACCGAGCGGGACGTGATGCCCTCCGGCGTGCCCGCCGCCGGTGACGGGCCGGACGCTGACACTGCACTGCAGGCCGCGTTCTCCCGGCAGAAGCCGAGCGACCTCGCCCCGGTCGACGCCGAGCAGCTCACCTCCCAGGCCCGCGCGGTCTGGACGGCCGAGACCACCGGCGTCGGACGTGACCGCTGGCCGCTGTACTTCCCCGCCACCACCGGCGCGGGCCGCCTCTACCTCTACACCGACGTGCGGGTGCAGGCCGCCGCCGCGCACACGGTCGACGGCAGCGCCGACAAGGCCCGGGTCGACCTGCTGTGGGCGGGCACCTCCGCGACCGGCTCGTACGGGGACAGCCGACCGGCCACGTTGACCTTCACCCGCACCTCGACCGGATGGGAGCCCGTGCGATGAACGACCAGACCAACAGCACCGTGCTGCAGGACGTGCTGGGCGCGGCCTGGGGCGTCACGAGCCGGCTGGCCGACGTGGCCGCCTGGTGCAGCGACAACGCCGGGACGCTCCTGGTCCTCATCACCCCCGTGGCCGTCGCCGCCGGCGTCCTCCACCAGGTCCTGACCCGCCGCGCCCTCGCGCTGCGCACCCGCTACGTCCTGACGCCCAGCCGCCGGTTCGATCCGAGCACCGAGGACATCTGGCGCCAGACCGCCCTGCTGATGCGGGCGGCCGGCAAGGGCCCGTGGTGGGCACCTCGAGGAGCCCGCCGGGTGCGGGTGCGGCTGCGGGCGGACGGCAGTGTGCCGCTGGAGTACTCGATCGAGGGGCCCAAGGCGGCCGCCACTTTGCTCACCGACAGCCGCTTCCAGGAGGTCAGCGTCGCCGAGGCCGAGGAGGCTGCCGACCCGGTGGCCGCCCAGGCCGCGCAGGACCGGCTGGACAAGAAGGACAAGGAGCTGCAGCGGCGCCTGAAGGCCGAAGCCAAGAAGGCCCGGGCCAGGGCGAAGGCCGCCGGCAAGAAAGGCAAGGTGGCCTTGGAGAAGAAGAAGGAGAAGGACGGCCGCCTGGTCGCGGTGCGCGCCGAGTTCGTCCTCAAGGGACGTCCCTCCGCCGCGCTGCGCGAGGTGCCGATGAACCCCGATCCGCTCCAGCCGCTGATCGACGCCGTCAGCGACGTCCGCGCCGAGCAGGGGGACCTGGCCGAGGTCGTCCTCGACGTCCAGTCCATCCCGCTGTGGCAGGTGAAGCTGCGCCGCTGGAAGCTGATGCACGACGCCCAGGAGGAGCAGCGCAAGGCCGCCCGGAGGAACGCCCGCAACGCCGCGATCGTGGCGGCGGACGCGGAGGACTCGCTGCGCTTCCAACTGCTCAGCCTGCTCGACCCGTCCTCGAAGTCCTCCGCAGGCTCCCGGATGCCGACCCCCCGGCCGCGGGCGGTCGAGCCGGAGGAGGCGCTCGGGCGCCTGCACGGCAACACCGGGCTGGTGCGCATCCAGCTGCTGGTGCGCTGCGCCTCCGAGGATGAGGGGCGCGCCCGGCAGCTGCTGGAGCGGGTGAGTGCCGGTCTCGACGTCTTCGGGCAGGACAGCCGGCTCGCTGTGGACGGCGGCCGGTTCCTGAAGTGGTCGTGGGGTGCGGACAGCTGGCACCGCCGGGACTCCTTCGACCGGCGCTGGAGCAGCGGGCAGGTCGCCCCCCGGGAGCAGAACTGGCTGCACGTCAGCGAGCTCGCCGGGCTGTTCAAGCCCCCGACGATGCACGCGGTGCTGCCGGTCCTCGCCTCCGAGCTGCCCGACTACGTGGCCGGAGAGGCTCTGGTCCCGCACGGGCGGCTCGTCCACGCCGACGGCACCAGCCGGGTCATCGCGACAAGGGAGGAGGAGTTCCTCTTCAGCGTCACCTTGGGCAAGTCGGCCTACGGCAAGACCGAGACCGCGCTCACCAAGGCGATCGCGCTGGCCGCCGCGGGGTTCGGCGTGATGTTCGTCGACCCGCACGGTGACTCCTGGACCACGGCCTCCCCCTACCTGGCTCACCCCGCCTTCGCCTCCCGGGTGCGCCGGGTCGACCTGGCCCGGGCGGACCAGCCGGAGGCGAAGCTGCCGAGCTGGAACATGCTGGAGATGGACGCGGAGCGCAATGCCAACCGGGTGGCGTCGGCGGCGGTCGATGCCCTCGCGACTGGCCTGAACTGGACGGACGCGGCGGCACCCCGTGCGTTGACGATCTTCACGAAGTCCATTGAGGCGCTGGTGATGCACAACGGCCGGGCGGTGGCCGCCGGCCGGCCGGACGCGCAGGCGACCCTGCTGCAGATCCGCACCCTGCTGACGGACAAGCAGTGGCGGGACGCGCTGATCAAGCACCTGAGCCCGGAGCAGCGCCGGTGGTGGACCACGACGTTCGCGGCCTACCAGGTGGCGGAGGTGCTGGGCCCGGTGCTGAACCCGATCGACCGGCTCGCGTCGAACGAGGTGACGCGCGCGTTCCTGGGTTCGCCGGCGGGGACGTACGACATCCGGGAGGCGATGGACGAGGGCCACATCGTGTGGCTGTGTCTGGAGGGCACCGGGCCTTCGGACCGGCTGCTGGTCAGCACGGTCTTGCAGGACCTGCTGCGGGCCGGTCTGTCGCGGCGTGATCTAGCGGAGGAGGCGCGTAAGCCCTTCCACTGCTTCGCCGACGAGCTCATTTCCCTCGATCCGGCGGGCGGGCCCACCTTCGCGTCGATCAGCGAGCAGTTGCGGAAGTTCAAGGGCCGGCTGCACGTGATGGCGCAGCTGCTCAGCCGGGTGAGTCCGGCGACGAGGGAGTCGGTGATGCAGAACTCGTCCGTGGTGAGTACGACGTCCGGGTCGATGACGGCGGTGCGCACGATGGCCGATGAGTGGCACGGGGCGGTGTCGCCCGGTCAGATCGCGGACCTGCCGCGGTACTGGCACTACGTGCAGGTCACCGCGGACGGGAACCGGGTGGGGCCGCTGCGGGTGCGGGGTGCGCAGGTCTCCGAGCTGTTCGGGACGTACCACCGCCCGAAGCTGGTCGGGCAGATGGTGGAGAAGGCGGACGAGCAGATGGGCTCGAGGACGCTTCCGGAACTGCTGGCCGTCGCGGACGTGCAGGACGCCGTCGTGCTGGAGTTCAACGGGCCCGAGCCGGACCCGTCGGGCGGAGAGGGCAAGCAGTCGGACTCCTCACCCAGGGACGGCGGTGCGTCGACGGCTGCGCAGCAGCCGGCCGAGAGCGGGTCGACGGCAACGACTGTCCACCACCAGGTGGGGACAAAGCACGGCAGGCGAGGGCCAGGGCGCCCGAGAAGGCGGTAGCAGTCGCGGGTGTTCATGAGTGCGGCTGACCAGCGGTGCGAGCGGCGACCTGGAGATCGCTTCCCCAGCGCTCAAGGTCTGCGGCCGCAGGACAGAAAGATCAAGTTCTACAGCTGGAGTACTAGGAGGCTTCGCCGTCCGTCTCCTCGAAGTCGCCGATCATGGCCGGGTCGTCTGCCGAGGTCGACTCCGGCCAGGGCGCGGCGCCCGTAACGCCCAGGTCGACGCGCATCGCCTCTCGGGTGGCGCGGATCAAGGGCCAGAGCGCGTGTTGGCTCTCGGCGGCCGACCGTAGTGTCTCGCCGGCCCGGGGGTTCCCCTGTTCAATGCGCTTGATCTGCCCGTACACCCGGGTCAGTGCGTCGTTCAGTTTGTTCGCCGGGCCGATCACGGTGTCCGGGGCGATCATCAAGGTCTCGGACCAGCGATCTCGGTGGGCATTCTTCGCCCTTTCTAGCACTTGGAGGTCCTCGTCCCCGGGCGCGCGATCTCGCATGACGTACAGGTGGCGGCTCAGCGCGGTGGCGAACTGTCGGGCCTCCCGGTGGAGTTCGGTGTAACACCGCCGCCGCAGTTCGCTGTTCTCGCGGCGTTCCTGGATCGCGTGGCTCATCTCCAGCTCACGCTTCTTGACCCGATCCGCACCGCGCTGGGTCAGTAGCGCGCCGCCCAACGTCCCCGCCACCCCGGTCATCGCAATCAGTACCGCCCCCACGTCCATGGGATCACCCTAGGGTCCGTCTTCAAAGATGATCAAGCGATGAGAGATCATGTCGGGCGTGATACGTCGTCATGAGCTTTCTGATGCCGAGTGGGCCGTGCTCTCGCGGTTCCTGCCGAGTTCGGGGACCGCGGGCCGGCCGCGCAGTGACGATCGGGTGGTGCTGAACGGGATCGTGTGGAAGCTGCGGACCGGGTCGGCCTGGCGCGATGTGCCGGAGCGGTACGGGTCCTGGCAGACCCTGTACACGCGTTTCCGCAGGTGGGCGCTGGACGGCACGTTCTCGCGCATGCTGCGGCAGGTCCAGGCGGAGAAGGACGCGGCCGGGGACATCGACTGGCTGGTGTCGGTCGACTCCACGATCGTGCGGGCCCACCAGCACGCCGCGGGCGGCAAAAAGGGGCAGTCGACCGGGACGAAGCGGGTGATCACGCCCTCGGCCGATCCCGTGGCGGACTGAGCACCAAGGTCCACCTGGCCTGCGACGGACGCGGACGCCCGCTCGCTTTCGTCCTGACCGGCGGCAACCGCAACGACTGCACCCGCTTCGAGGCCGTGATGGCCGACATCCGCGTCCCCAGGGTTGGGCCGGGCCGGCCACGAACCCGACCCGACCACGTCATCGCCGACAAGGGCTACAGCTCCCGGAAGATCCGCGCCTACCTGCGCAGACGCGGCATCCGACACACCATCCCCGAACGCGCCGACCAGGTACTGAACCGTCTGAACCGGGGCTCTCGCGGCGGCCGGCCGACCGGCTTCGACCGGCAGGCCTACAAGCTCCGCAACGTCGTCGAGCGCTGCTTCAACCGGCTCAAGCAGTGGCGTGGCCTGGCCACCCGCTACGACAAGACCCGCGAGTCCTACCAGGCCACCGTCACCATCGCCTCGATCCTGCTCTGGATCTGATCTTTGAAGACGATCTCTAAGGGTTGTCCCGTAATTGATCTTTGAGTCGCCTGGGACAGGTCCAGTCGAGCTCCTATGGCTCGGTTATGCGGTCTGGAGGAGGTTGTGGAGGCGCGCGATGCCGAGCATGGCGTGGTGGACGCCGTCGCCCTTGAGGCGGCAGTCCCGGAGGATCTTCCAGGCCTTCATCCGGGCGAAGACGTGCTCGACGCGGGCTCGGATCTGCTTGTGCTCACGGTTGTGCTCGGCCTGCCACTCGGCCAGCTCGCCGCCGCGTGACCTCCGGTGCGGGATGACCAGGCCAGTGCCCGGATAGCCGCCGTCGGCGATGGTCGTCGTCCGGCCGACGGCGGCCTTCGCGCCGGACTCCTCCCAGGCCTTGCAGTCGTTCCGGTTGCCCCGCAGGGGCTTGCCGACCACGACGACCAGCCGGGTGTGGGCATCGATGACGACCTGGTGGTTGGTGGAGTACCGGTAGTTCTTCGACTGCTCGGCGATCGTGTGGTCGCGGGTGGGGACCAGGGTGCCGTCGACGATCAGCACGGTGCCCTTGCGGAACCGGCGCCGAGTGGAGCGCGAGCAGGGGGCCGATGTGGTCGAGGATCCGGCCGGCAGCTGACTTCGACACCCCGAACAGCGGCGCGAGCTGCCGCAGTGTCAGGTTCGCACGCCAGTATGCGGCGACCAGCAGGACCCGGTCCTCCAACGACAGGCTCCACGGGCGGCCGCGGCGTATTGCGCCGTCGGCGCCCTCGCGGCGGAGCATCGTGATCAGCTTCTGGAAGCCACGCGGGCTCAGCCCGGTGAACGGGGCTATCCAGGACGACTCGGACGCCGTGATCACACCAGCCACACCAAGATCATCCCACCCGTGGTGGCCACCCCGGTACGGCCGATAGTCGAGAATCCTGCCATGACCGAAGGTGACCGCCACGAGGCATCAACACGCTCCTTCCTTGCATGCGCGGCCGAAGTGGCCCGCCTGCTGGACCTTGGGGCTGCGGCCGACGTGCCCGAAGACAGGCGCGCGCGGCACCTGGCCCACGCCGCACGAAGGCCACTACTGGAACGCGCCAGCCTGCCCGAGGAGTTCTTCGGTCCGCTGATGGCCGCCGCCGTCTATGACCCGGACCCAAGCCACTGCCGCTGGTTCGTCGAGCCGGCGCTCTACGCATTCGGTCGCCGCAGGGTCCTGACAGCACTGCTCGGATATCTCCGCACGGGCACGGCTGCGGAACGAGCCGGCGCCCGCCGGGCCTGGTACTGCGCGCACCTTCCCCTACGCGCCGAGCGGTCACCGGCCTACGCACCCAGCGGAAGGCGCGATGCAGCCCTCGATGAAGCCGACGACGTGGTGAACCAGTGGCTGGAGTCGTCCAGACTCCAGCAGCTCGACCGCAGCGCATCAGGGGGCCAAGACCACGTCTGAGACTGTCGCGGCCGGAAGATCGTGGCGCATCTGCTCGGTTTACGGGACAGCTCTTAGACAACAGGTCATTCAGGGTGCAGCCCACCCGCGGAGTATCACCCGCGGCGGCTGCTCCCCTCGGTCCCAGCGGCGGTCCGGGTTTCCGGAAGGCTGGGAATCACGCTTCGCCGATGGGCCGAGTAGGTGAATTCGGGTGCGACCTGACGGTGGGGATGGGCAAGTCGACTAATCCATATCCATTTTGACCGATTAGTCGCGTTTATTTATAGGTGGTCTCTGGACTATGCCAGCGGTAGGTACCGTAACCGGCCGAATTGGTGTGGGCAGGTGGCCGAATCTTTCGTAGTGTGACTGATCGAGTGCTCTGTGACGCGAAGACAGCAGAGTGATTTGGTCATGCCTGCACGCCGGTTGACCTGAACCCTCGCGATCGAGCACCACGGGGGCAGGTAACGGGGGGCGATCATGCCGCGTTAGGCATCGCGGGCACCGAATGAGCCGGCTTGACCGGCTGCTCGGCGGCCCCGGCGGACAGGGTGGTCCGCTCCACGGGGGGCTCTGCTGTTCCAGCCCCCGGGTTTGACGCGCTGACGTCAAATCAGACATTGGCCAGCACGATCGCGTTGGGGCGTGACAGTGACTCTAGGGAATTCCAGCAAGCAGGCGCCCGCGGCTCCGAACCCGCCGGCACAGCGCACAGCCCAAGGCACCAGGCCGTCCGCCGGGGGAGAGCGCACACCGGTCGTGGTCCGCGAGCGCCGCTACGGCCTCGCCGTCATGGCAGCGCTGCTGGTGATCGCGGGTGGCCTGGGAGCCACCGTGCTCCAGCAGAAGGCCGGACAGCGGGTGTCCGCCGTGAAGGTCACCCAGCGGGTGGCACCCGGCCAGCACATCCCCTCCGCGGCGATCGAGGAAATCAAGGTCGCCGAGGACACCCCGGTCAACTTCGTCCGCTGGGAGCAGCGAGGCCTGCTGACGAGCCGTTACTTCACCGCTTCCGAGGTGCCGGCGGGCACGTTGCTGACCGGCATGATGCTCACCGAGAAGGTCGGCGTCGCCACGGACCAGTCCGTCGTCGGGCTGTCCCTGAAGTCGGGCACCTTCCCGGCCGGGCTCCGCGAGGGCGACCGCGTGAGGGTGATGTGGGTGGGCCGCACCGCGACTCAGACCGCCCCCACCGGCGGGGCCAGCGGCGGAACCCCCGCCGGGACCGAGCTCGCGGCCAGCGCCACGATCCGCCAGGTCTTCAAGAACGACAACGGCTCCAGCTCGTCCCTGTCCCTGAACATCCTGGTCCCCGCCGAAAAGGCGGGCGCCGTCGCCCAGGCGTCCGCGAACGGCGAGGTGGCCCTGGTGCTGCTCCCCGCCGCCGCGCAGTAGAGAGGGGACGCCGACATGGCACTGATCTTGGTGGGGTCCGCGAAGGGCGCGCCGGGAGCGAGCACCACGGCCCTGGCCCTGGCCTCCGTGTGGATGCGCAACTCGCTGCTCGTCGAGGCGGACGAGAACGGCGGCGACCTGGTCTTCCGTCACGCGGACAGCAACGGCGCCCCGCTCAACCCCGACAAGGGCATGCTGTCGCTCGCCGTCGCCGCGCGGCGCGGCCTGTCCGTACCCGCCCTGTGGGAGCACACCCAGCAGCTCAACGGCGGGCTGGACGTGCTGGTCGGTCTGGCCGGCCCCGAGCAGGCCGCTCCCTGGACCGGTCTGTGGCTGAACCTCGGCCGGGCTCTGGCGGCGATGGGCGACACCGACGCCATCGTCGACATCGGACGCATCGGCCCCCGCTCGAGCGGCGCGGACCTGCTCAACAGCGCCTCCCTCGTCCTGCTGGTGGCACGCACCCACGCAGAGGACCTCGCGGCCGTCCGCGACCGGGCCGACACCATCGCGCGCCGCCTCGGTGCCGGCGGCGCGCCCGTCGGCATCCTGCTCGTCGCCCCCAAGAGCGAGCACGCCCGGGCCGCGGCGGGACTCGGCCAGCTCCTGCTGGGGGCGGGCATCCCCGCAGAGGTCCTGGGCTGCATCGAGGAGGACCCGGACGGCGCCGCCCAGCTGGCGGGCCGCAAGGGCGGGAAGGTCGCGAAGTCCAAGCTGCTGCGCTCCACCCGGCTGATCGTCACCAACATCGGCGGCCGCTACGGACTCGGATGGAACAACGCCGCCCAGCACGCCAGCACCGCCGGCCGCGCGACCGCGGCCGTCTAGGAGATCCGATGGACCACGCACTCGTACACCAGATCCGGCGCCAGTCCGGAAGCGTCCTGGCACAGCGCCGCCGCTCCGACGAGGCGGCCGGCCTGGTCCCGATGGACCTGGACAGCGAGCGGCAGTACGCCCGTTCGGTGATCCGCGACGTCCTGAACGAGCACTTCCAGGCCGAGGCCGGACGCGGCATGGCGCTGCCCGACGCCGCCGAGGAAGCGGAACTCGCCGAGGCCGTCCACGCCGCGCTGTACGGCGCCGGGGCCCTGCAGCCGCTGCTGGAGGACCGGGACATCGAGAACATCGACATGCAGGGCCACGACAACGTCTTCATCACCCGCGCCGGTGGCCGTATCGAGCGGGGTGCGCCGGTCTGCGGCAGCGACGACGAACTTGTCGAGCTGGTGCAGACCCTGGCCGCCACGGCCGGGCTGACCTCCCGGGCCTGGGACACCGTCAACTGGGAGCTGGACCTTCGCCTGCCCGGCGGCGAGCGCCTGTCCGCCGTCATGGCCGCCTCCGAGCGCCCTCACCTGAGCATCCGCAAGCCCCGTCTGGGCAAGGTGGCGCTGGACTTCCTGGTCAAGAACGGCACCGTCAGCGACGACGCCGCCCAGTTCCTGCGCTCGGCGGTGCTCGCCAAGAAGAACATGGTCATCTGCGGGGCGACCGACTCCGGCAAGACCACCCTGCTGCGCGCCATCGCGAACGAGATCCCGCCGAGCGAGCGCCTGATCACCGTCGAGGGCGTCCGCGAACTCGGGCTCGACGAGTTCAAGGACCTGCACCCCAACATCGCCGTGTGGGAGGCGCGCCTGCCCAACTCCGAGGGGCAGGGCGAGATCAGCCTCTCCAGCCTGGTGCGCCGTTCCCTGCGGCAGAACCCCTCCCGGGTGATCGTTGGTGAGGTCCTCGGCGACGAGATCATCGACATGCTGCGCGCCATGAGCCAGGGCAACAACGGCTCCCTGTCCACGATCCACTCCGACTCCGCTCAGGGCGCGTTCAGTCGCATCGCCCTGTACGCGCTGGCTGCGGAGAAGCCGCTGCCGATCGAGGCCAGCCACATGCTGATCGCCCAGTCGATCAACTTCGTGGTCTTCATCAGCAAGGTCCGCAACCACGAGACCGGCGAGGAGCAGCGCAGGGTCACCGAGATCCGCGAGGTCAACGGCTTCGACGGGCAGGTCTCCTCCTCCCGGGTGTTCGCCTACGACCACGCGATCGGGGCGCTGCGGGCCGACTCGCAGATCAGCTGCCTGCCGGATCTGGAGCGTCACGGGTACTACCCGAGCGGGGGGTGGATGTGAGCAACATCTTCCTGTCCCCGGACACCATGCTGGCGCTGCTGTGCGGCCTGGTCGCCGGCGGCGGCGTGGCTCTGCTGATCGCCTCGCTCGTCGGCTGGCCCCGGCGGGCGAAGACCGGCCCGAGCACCGGGGAGCGGCTCGCCGCCTTCGCGCGGCGCCGGGGCGGCACGGCCGCGATCGCCGGGCTGCTCGTCCTGGTCACCACCCAGTGGCTGGTCGCCGCGGTCGCCGTCACCCTGGTCCTGCTGTTCCGCGACAGGCTGTTCGGCGGTGCCAAGGCCGAGCGGGAGGGGCTGGCCTACATCGAGGGCCTGGCCGGGTGGATCGAGAGCCTGCGCGACACCCTGGCCGGGGCGGTCGGCCTGGAGCAGGCGATCCAGGCCAGCGCCCGCGCCGCCGCGCCCGCGCTGCGTCCGCACCTGCTGACGATGATCGACCGGCTGCGGGCCAAGACCCCGCTGCAGGCCGCGCTCGACCAGTTCGCCGACGACCTCGGCGACGGCTCGGCGGACGTCATCATCATCGCGCTGAAGGACAACGCGAGGCAGCGCGGGCCTGGTCTGCGCGATGTGCTCGGCGAGCTCGCCCAGACCGCCCGTGACGAGGCGGACATGCGCCGCCGGATCCTGGCGTCGCGCGCCGGCACCCGCAGGAGCGTGCAGATCGTGACGACGATCGTCGTCGCGGTCCCGCTCGGCACGGCGATCTTCAACCCGACCTTCGTCGAGCCCTACCGCACCGTCCAGGGCCAGGCCGTGCTGATGGTCGTGGTGCTGTTCTTCACCGCGGCGCTGGTGTGGCTGCGCAGGCTGTCCGTCCTCAAGGCGCCGGACCGTCTGCTGCTCCGATCGGAGGTGTCCCGGTGATCGCGACCATGGCGGCCGGCGGCGCGTTCGGCCTCGGCCTGTTCCTCCTGGTGCGGGCCCTGCTGCCCGGCAGGGTCAGCCCGGCGGCGGCCGTTGCGCGCGTCGACGCCCTGCGAGCGGGCGGAGCGCCGGCGGTGTCGGCTCCGGTCACCGCCGTCGGTGCCCAGGAGAAGATCATCGGCCGGATCGGCCCGAAGATCGCGGCGTTCTACGCCAAGCAGGGCTGGACGCTGCACTCCCAGCGCGCCAACCTGGCGCTGCTGGAGAAGCCGCTGGACGTCTTCCTGGCGCAGAAGGTCGTCTTCGCGGCGGCCGGGCTGCTGGTCGGTCCGCCGATCTCCCTGGTGCTGTGGATGGGCGGCGTCACCGACAGCGCCCTGACACCGGTGTGGCTGACCCTGGTGTCGATCGTCGGCTGCTTCTTCCTCCCGGACATGGAGGTCGCCACCGAGGCGACCAAGGTCCGGGCGGAGTACCAGCGGGCCGTCAGCGTCTACATGTCGCTCGTCCACCTCAACCTGGCCGGCGGCAGCGGCCTGCCCGAGGCGATGAAGGCGGCCGCGGAGTCGTCCAACAGCGCCCCGATGGTCCGCATCCGCCGTGCCCTGGACGAGGCCCGCCTGCAGGGCATCCCGCAGTGGCAGGCACCGGGCCGCCTCGGGGAGGAGGTCGGCCTCACCGACCTGATCGACCTGACGTCCACCCTGTCACTGGTCGCCGAGGACGGGGCGAAGGTCCGCCAGTCCCTCAAGGCCCGCGCCGAGACGCTCCGCAGGCGCGACATCGCCCGCATGGAGACCGCCGCCGGCGCCAACGGCCAGTCCATGTTGGTCGCCCAGATGCTGCTCGTCGCCGGGTTCCTTGTGTTCCTCGGCTACCCCGCCATGCAGCACCTGGCGTCCTTCTGACCACCACCCGAAGATTTCTGCTCCAACTACGAGGGGAGACCCCATGTCCGTCACCGTCATCGAGGCGCACACCGAGCGCCCGACCCCCAAGCCGCTGACGCAGCGTCTGGCCGCCGCCAAGGCGGGCCGCAAGGGCAAGCGCGGCGATGCTGGTCTGTCCGCCGTCGAGTTCCTCGGCTTCGCCCTCCTGGCGATCGTCATCGTCGGCATCGTCGGGTTCGGCGTGAAGCAGGCCATCACCACCAAGACGAACGACGTCGGCACCTGCATCACCACGTCCGACTCCACCCAGAACGGGACCGGGACCGGCTGCAAGTAGGGCCGGGCCGTACACCGCTGAACTGGACCAGGGTCATGAAGGGGGAACCACCAATGCGGCACCGACCGGGTCTGTCCCGGGCCCGTCGCCAGGGCGACCGAGGATCTTCGACGATCGAGTTCCTTCTGCTCACGCCGCTGCTGGTGGGCATCGTCTTCTCCCTGGTCCAGTTCGGCATGTACTACTTCGCCAAGCAGGTCACCGAGGCCGCCGCGCAGGCTGGAGCCCGCAAGGCCCGCGCCACCGCGGAGGACTACCCGAACGGCTGGGCCGACGCCGCTCGCACCACCACCGCGAGCCGGATCCAGGACCTGGGTCCGGCGCTGGTGGGCGACCCGTCCATCACGCCCTACGCGCAGGGGGACAACGTCGGAGTCGTCGTGACCGCCGACGTGGTCTCGGTGGTCCCGTGGATCCACCTGCACGTCACCTCGCGCAGCGTGGGTCCGATCGAAAGGTTCATCCCCGATGCTGGCTGACACCGTGCGGCCCCGACGGACGGATGCCGGGGTCAGCTCCGTCGAGCTGGTCCTCATGGCGCCGCTGCTGATGCTGTTCATCCTGCTGCTGATCGCGCTCGGCCAGATCAGCCAGGCCCAGTCCACCCTGGACGGCACCGCCCGCGACGCCGCCCGGGCCGGGGCGCTTCAGCGGGACTGGAACTCCGCCGTGGCCGCCGCCCGGCAGACCGCCAACGCCAACATCGGGGGCACCTGCGCGGGCGGCATCACCGTCACCCCCAGCGGGACCTTCGAGGCCGGGGGCATGTTCACCATCACCCTGTCCTGCGACGTCCAAGGCCTGAGCTCCCTCGGGATCGGGTGGACCAAGCAGGTCTCGGGCAGGTCCACCGCCCCGCTCGACACCTACCGCCGGGTGGCGCCATGACGATCACATCCCGCCGCGCCCGCCGCGGCGACAGCGGCTCGGGCGCGATCGCCCTGATCCTCGCCGCGATCCTCGTCCTGGTCGTCGCCGGATTCTTCATCGACACCGGCCGGGCGATCCACCAGCGCGAACGCGCCTCCGACGTCGCCGAGCAGGCCGCACGATACGCCGCCAACCACATCAGCGCCGACGCCCTGCGCGCCGGAGCCGGTGTGGTCGTCGACACCCAGAACTGCACCTCGAACGTGCAGGCCTTCGTGCTGCAGTCCGGCTTCGCCGACAGCGACGCGTACGCCTCCGAGTGCACCGCGGCCGTCGGAAACACCGTCAGCGTCCGTGTCCGCCTCACCTATCACCCCCTCCTGATGAAGATCGGCAATGGCGACCCACAGGTGTGGGGCCACGCCACCGCACAGGCCGTACAGGAACATTGACCCCTGACGGATCATCCGAAGGGGACGGGAGAACACAATGACCAGCACCACCCGCACGCACCACCTGCCGCTGAACGCCGTCTCGGGCGCAGCGGCCGCCGCGCTGCTCGTCGCCGTCCTGGCCGGCTGTTCCTCCAGCGGCTCCAAGGCCTCGAGCGACATCACCGGTGCCCAGAGCGCGCCGCCCACCACCGCGTCCGCCAGCCCCAGCCCGACCGCGGCCCAGCCGGCCGGGGCCCCTCCAATCGCCCTGCCCGACGACGTCATCGTCAACCTGGAGTTCAAGCCCAGCGGCGACGCCACCAAGGACAAGGTGTCCGCCGACCTGAGCTACGCACTGAAGGCGTTCAACGAGGCCCAGGCCAAGGGCGACATCAACCTCCCGTCGATGCTCTACTCCTACACCGGCACCGCGGGCGCGTACATGAAGCAGGCAGTCGACCAGCTCACCTCGAGGAACCAGACGATCACCGGTACCGACCGGTACTACGCCCTGACCGTGGACGTGAAGGACACCTCCCACGCGGTGGTGGCGTACTGCGAGTCGCAGGCGGCGAGTTACGCGAAGGACAAGGCCAGCGGAAAGGTCCTCACGACCACGCCCGGCATCAACGACTTCACGGACTGGACCATGAGTATGGAACTGTCCGACAAGGGCGTCTGGCGCGTGGCCACCCCGCTCGCGGAGAAGGGGTCCACCCGGTGCCAGAGCGCAGCCTGAGGACGTCCGCCGGGGCCGTCGCCGTCGCGCTCGCCGCGACAGTGGCGGCCTCGGCCACCGCTCATGCGGACCGCGGTACCGGCTGGGGCAGCGCGCCGTCCGTGGGAGCCATCGAGTCGCATGTGGAGATCCAGGTCAGCGGGGCCGGTGCGGACGGAAAGCACCTGACCTCGCTGGGCGGCAACTACGATCCGCCGGCGTGCTGGTACGAGCCCCAGTACACGCCGGAGCAGTTCGACGCGGCGTACCAGCAGATGCTGGCCGGGATGTCCGGGGCGATGGGCGCCGAGGCGAAGGCCGAGTACGACCGGCTGAAGGCCGATCAGGACTTCCACCGCGGGCAGGACGGCCGCTGGTGGGGCATGGTCAAGACGAAGAAGGCCTGGGACCTGCCGGTCACCGCGCCGTGCACGCAGCAGGCGGGCATCGTGTGGGTGCCCACCGGCAAGCCGCCGGCCGGGATGCCCGTGATCACCCCGGTGATGTTGTCGAAGTTGGCGTACGGGGCGACGAAGCTCCCGCCGCCGCACGTCGCGCTGTCGCCGCGCGCCGACCAGCAGACCGTCAACCTGCCGACGTACGTGAAGTTCGACCAGCCGATCCAGCCGGTGTCCGTGACCGCCTCGCTGAACTACAGCGGGATCAGCGTCGCAGCGTCGACGCTGGCCGTGCCGGTCAGCCTGCGGATCGACGCGGGCACCAACGACGCGAGCCCGGCAAGCTGCACCTACGACTTCGTCAGGAGTGGCTCCGGGTACCAGGTCGACTCCTCCGGTTCCTCCTGCAACGTGACCTACCAGCGCTCCAGCCGCGGCGGCACGTTCCCGCTGACCGCGCAGGTGACCTGGAAGGTGACCTGGACCGCGTCGACGAACCCGAACGCCACCCCCGCGAATCCCCTGCCGGACGGGGTCACCGGCGGCGCACCGCAGGACGTGACCGTCCGGGAGATCCAGACGATCGTCACCGGGTAGGCCGGGCGAGACAGCGCAACCGAATCAAGGAAGGCCGAGGATGGCGAACACACGGATCAAGGCGCCCGCGGGTGCCGGCTCACGCACGCTCGGGGACGTGCTGCGGGCGCTGCTCGCGGGGGTGCTGCTGGCCGCCATCCTGGCCGGCATTCCCTATGGCCTGGTGCGGTTCGTGGGGTGGCCGCTGCCCACGACGATGCCGGACATGTCGATGCTCACCCAGGCGGTGGGCGTCGACACGATGATCGACATCCTCGCGGTCATCGTCTGGGCCCTGTGGGCGCAGTTCGCGTTCTGCGTCGCGGTGGAGCTCCGGGCCGCGGTGTCGGGTATCGACATCGACGTGCGCCTCCCGGCGGCCGGCGGCAGCCAGGCGCTGGCCCGGGCGCTGGTCACCAGCATGCTGCTCGTCGGCGCCGGCGCCCTGACCGCCGGTCAGGCTGCGAGCGCCGCAGCGGTCCCGGCCCCCGGCCCGCAGGTGGCCGCGGTCGCCAGCGCCGTTCCCGCCGCCGCCCCTCAGACCGCCGCCACTGCGGCCACGGCGGCTCCCGCCGCCTCGGGTCCGGTTTACACCGTGCAGGCCTCCACCGGTTCGCACCACGAGACGCTGTGGGACATCGCCGAGCGCCACCTGGGCGACGGCAAGCGGTACAAGGAGATCTTCGAACTCAACAGGGACCGCATCCAGCCGGACGGCAGCCGTATGACCGAGGCCGGGATCGTCCGCGCGGGCTGGCAGCTGGTGATGCCCGCCGACGCCACGGGCCTGCCCGGCGCCTCCGCGGCCGAGCCTGCGCCCGCCGCGGCGGCCGGCGGCGGCCAGCACACCGTCACCGTGCAGAAGGGCGACACCCTCTCCCGGATCGCCGAAGAGCAGCTCGGCAGCGCCGACGCCTACCCGCAGCTGCTGGAGGCGTCGAAGGACGTCGTCCAGCCGGGCGGGCGGCACCTCACCGACCCCGACAAGCTGTTCCCGGGGGACGTCATCGTGATCCCAGGACCGGCCGCGGCGACGCCGACACCGGCCGCCACCGCACCCGACCCGGCCCCGGCGGCAGCCGCCCCGGCCGCCACCGGTACCGCGCCCAGTGCCCCCTCGACGCCGTCGCCCGCCCCGAGCCGCCCTGCACCCGCCGCCACCGATGCGGCCTCCCCCGCGGCCGCGACGCCCGCGCCCGCCGCCTCGACGGCCCCCGCCACCCCGACGGCTCCCGACGCCACACCCCAGGCCCCGCAGACCGCCGAGGCCACGACCGGCGACACCACCCGGTCGCCGATCTCCCTCCAGCAGGGCATCGGCGGAATCGCCGCCCTCCTCGGCGCCGGCGCCCTGGCCGTCATCGTCGCTCGGCGCCGCGCGCAGCAGCGCGACCGGCGACCCGGCGAGCAGATCGCCATGCCGGAGGAGACCAGCCAGGTCGAGATGGTGCTCGACCGCACCTCCTCCCCCGTCCTGGTCGACCTGCTCGACCGCGCGCTGCGCACCCTCGCCCACCACCACGCGCAGGACCTGCCCCAGATCATCGGCGCCCGGGTCCAGCAGGACCGGGTGGAGATCCGGGTCGAGGACCCCGACGCGGAGGCCCTGGCCCCGTTCACCGACCGATCCGGCGGATGGTGGGGTGTCCGCGGCGACCGCGCCGTCCTGCTCAGCGCCGCCGAGGCCCGCACCGTGCCCGCCCCCTACCCGGGCCTGGCCACGATCGGCACCGCCGAGGACGGCACCCTGCTGCTGGCGGATCTCCACCACGCCCGGGTGCTGCTGCTGGACGGCGACGAGCAGAACGTGCGCGAGGTCGCCCGCGGCATCGCCATGGAGGCCGGCACCGCCCTGTGGGCCGACCATGCCGAGATCATGACCGCAGGCTTCGGGCTGGAGCTGCAACAGCTCCTCCCCCAGTGCCGCACCATGTTCGTCCCCCGCCTGGCCACCGCAACCGCCGACCTGGCGCGGGTGATGGTCGAACTCCACCAGGCCGAGCACGAAGGCGGCGAGCAGCCGCAGCCGTGGATGGTGGTGTGCTCCACCGTCCCGTCGCCGGACGAGCTGTACGAGTTCGCGGACGTCATCGGCAAGGTGCCGGACAGGGTGCGCGTCGCGGCGGTACTGCCCGCCGCCGGCCAGGCCCGAGACCTGTTCCCCGACGCCGAAATCCTGGACGCGAACCTGGTGACGGACCTTCAGTCGCTCGAGTCGTTGGACACCGAGGTCGTCCTCCAGCGCGTCACGGACGAGGTCTACCGTCAGCTGACCGCCGACCTGACCACCGCCGCACAGCCAGCCACCGAGGCCGAAGGCGCCTGGGCGCAGGTCCCCGACCCCGACCGCAAGGTGTTCGGCCCATCCTCTCCCCAGAAGGGCGGCACCCCGCCCCGCAGCCACCTGTCCCTGCTGGCCACCCCCGCGGTGCCGACTGCGACGGCCGACGGCGGACAGAAGGACGAGGACGAGGAGACGACCGAGGTTGGGAACGTGCCCGCTGCCGGCATGCCGACCCAGGCCGACGCCGAGCAGCTGCCGCCGACCGGCACCGGGTCCATCGCACCGGTCGCCGCCAAGTCGGGCGAGGACGCCATCCCTGCTCAGGCCCAAGGCCCGGTGAACGCCACCGACGACACCGTCGACGGGGACCCTGCCGCAGCCGCCACGGCGCCCAAGCTTGCGAAGGTCCCGCCGCGGGTGAGCGTGGTCCGCGACGGCGACGCTCCGGCGCCGGCCGAGGGGACTGCCCCTCAGGTGCAGGTGCTGGGGCCGCTGCGGATCACCGGGATCGGCGATGCCCCGATCCAGCCGAAGCTGGTGCTGCTGGCGGCGCTGCTCCTCTTCAAGTCCGACCGGGGCTACGGCGCGATCGCCAACAACATGGACCCCGTCAGCCCGTGGACCCAGTCGACGATGGACACCCACATGTCCCGACTTCGGCGCCGGCTGGGCGTCGACTCCACCGGAGAGCCGTACCTGCGCCCCAAGCCCAAGGGCGTCGAGCAGTACGCCCTCTCACCCGAGGTCACCTGCGACTACGCCACCTTCAGCTACCTCGCGCAGCGTGGACTTCCGCACGGACCGGCCGGGGTCCTGGACCTGGAGGCCGCCCTCGATCTCGTCCGCGGCCGCCCGTTCGGCGGGGCGGGCGCACACACCTGGGCTGCGCCGCTGGTTCAGACGATGGTCAGCCAGATCGTCGACACCGCCCACGCGGTGGCCACGCTGCGGATCCAGGACGAGGTCCTCGACATCGAGGCGGCCCGGCGGGCGGTGGCGGTGGGACTGGACGTCGAGCCGGCCGCCGAGATGCTCTACCGGAGCTGGATGCGCATCGAGCACCGGGCGGGCAACCAGGCCGGGGTGCGTGAGGTCATCGACCAGGTCCGGCAGATGACGGTCGACATGGGGTGGGACGGGATGCTCCAGGACGAGACCGAGCAGCTGATCGCCCGCCTCACTTCCAAGCCCGCCGCCCGGATCCGCTTCTAGGATCTGCAGTTTCGTGAGCACTGTCGGCGGATCATGAGCACTGTCCGAGCAAATCCACGTGATCACGAGCATCGGTGACGCTCAGTAGTTGTCGGTTGTCGGACTCTTGCGGTCTTCCGAGCTTGGGCGGCACGGGTGCTCCGTACCGTCCAGGGCGTGACGGTACGGGGCATCGCGCACCTCTCACGAAGGACGACCTGACCTCCTTCGCGGCCTTCCATCAGCCGTTGCCGCAAAGGTGCCCTTGCGCCGCTTGCAGGCCGTAGCCCCCCTCGTGCCGGCGAGCTGCGGCCCTGCGAGGCGTACCGAGTCAGGAATTGGGGGACGGCAGTGCGGGCGCCGCCTTGGCCGCGGCTGCGATGGTCGGGTCGGCTATCACCTTGGCGTACTGCTGCTGGACCAGCGTCGTCAGTGCCGCTCGGTCGGCCTTGGCAGGTACCCAGATGTCGATTGCGATGGCGATGTTGCCAACCACGGTGTAGCTCTCGGTCCAGATGTTGCCGCGACTGGTCAGCTCGGGGTGTTCGAAGGCCATTGCGTCACCACTGCTGGGAATCGCGTACGTGCCGGCGGTGCCGACGGCGTTTCCCGCTCCGCTCTGGGTTCCCAGGGTGAAGCTTTGTGCACCGGTCGCGGTGGCGAACTGCAGTAGCCGGATGTCCACTTCACTGGGTCGTGCCCCATGAAGTGGTGTAGTGGTCGTGCGCCAACAGTCATGAAGTGAGCGGGAGTTCGTCGCGGCCGGGGTTGGCGGGGTAGATCTTCTCCATGCTGGCCTCGGGCAGGTAGCGGCGAGGGAACGCGATCCATTCGTCGTGCATCTCGAACAGCACGGCGGTGACCAGCCGCAGGAGCGCGTCGTCGTTCGGGAAGACCTGGACGACGTCGGTGCGACGCTTGATCTCGCGGTTGATCCGCTCCAGCGGATTGGTGGACTGGATCTTCTTCCAATGTCGCTCGGGGAAGGCCGCGAAGGCGGTCAGGTCGTCCTTGGCCTCCAGCAGCATCTGGCTGACCTTGGGGAACTGCTTGCCGAGCATCTCGGCGACGGTGTCCAGCTGGGCCCGGACCGCGGCTTCGGCGGGTTGGGCGAAGATCGTCCGGATGGTCGCGGCGACCATCTCGCCGGCCTCCTTCGGGATCACCGTGAAGACGTTCCGCAGGAAGTGGACGCGACAGCGCTGGTAGGCCGCGCCGAGCATGACCTTGCGGATCGCCTTGACCAGACCGCTGTGGTGGTCGCCGATGACCAGGCGGACCCCGGTCAGGCCACGCTCGCGCAGGGAGCGCAGGAACTCGGCCCAGAACACCTCGGTCTCGCTGTCGCCGACCATCAGCCCGAGCACCTCGCGGCCGCCGTCCTCGGTGATCCCGGTCGCGACGACCACGGCCCGGGAGACGATCTGGTGGTTCACCCGCGCCTTGCAGTAGGTCGCGTCGAGGTAGACGTAAGGGAAGCGGGTGTGGCCCAGCGGCCGGTCGCGGAAGGCGGTGAGCTGTTCGTCCAGGTCCGCGCAGATCCGGGAGACCTCACTCTTGGAGATCCCGGTGTCCGCGCCCAGGGCCTTGACAAGGTCGTCGACCGAGCGGGTCGACACGCCCAGGACGTAGGCCTCCATGATGACCGCGTAGAGGGCCTGGTCGATCCGGCGTCGGCGCTCGAGCAGACTGGGGAAGAAGCTGCCGGTGCGGACCTTGGGGATGGCCAGCTCCAGGTCGCCGGCCTGCGTGGTCAGGGTCTTGTCGCGGTGGCCGTTGCGCCACGTGGTGCGGGCCTCGGTGTGCTCGCCGGGTTCAGCGCCGATCCGGGCGGTCGCCTCGGCCTCGATCAGTTCCTGAAGCATCCGCTGGGCGACAGCCCTGATCAACTCGATTCCATCCGCCGTACGCAGTGACTCCATGAGGCGGAGTAGGTCAGACTGGGACAAGGCCATCGCGCACCTCTCACTCAACGAGCCTTCCTACTCGGAGAGTTGCGCGATGGCTCCTTCATGACCAGGGGTTACACCAAGATCCCTGCTACACCACTCGGCGGGACGCCATCCTTCACTGCCACTGTCGGCGTTCCAGTCCTCGCGCACCGCGTACTGGAAGCCCCGGTCGATCTGCTCGTTGGTGACGAGCTGCTGATCCGTCTGAGAGGCGAAGCGGGCGACGAACTGCTGCAGCGTCAGGACGCCGGTTGGTCCGTTCTGGCCATTGGACGGCCACGGCTTGGACCCGTCCGGTGGCGTCACCAGGTCGCCCTGGAGTCGGCTCTGGTCGGCCGGGGAGGTCGGAGCTGGCGCGGTGCCGGCGGGGGCAGGTGCGGCTACCGCGGACGAGGGCAGCGGTGACGGGGTGGTGACGTTCCCCGTGAGTCGCGCGTACTGGGCCTGAGCGAGCTGTGCCAGGCCGGACGCGTTGGGCGCACCCGGTGTGTAGTAGTGCAGGTCGGCCACGATGTTGCCGACGGCGAACCATGCGATCTGGGAGATGTCCCCATTGCCGTCCACGGCCCCGGCAGTCCAGGCTTCGCCTTCGGGTATTCCGTCAAGAGACGACAGCGGTTCCTGTGGTTTGCCCTTCCGCGAGGTGCCCTCTGAGACGTCCGCGACGAAGTCCTGCGCGCCGGCGGACCCGCTGAACTGAATGAGGAACACATCGGCCTGGGTGCCGTCCGGCGCGGACCAGTTCGCCTGAACGGCGTAATTGAAACCGTCTCCGGCGACCCTGGTCTTCTCGTTGGACTGATCCTCGGGGTTGAACACGCCATCCACGAACTGGTTGACGGTCAGGACGCCGTCGGGAGACAGGGTGCCCCGGCTGAACGGCTTCGACCCCGCTGGTCCCGTCACGAGTTCGCTCTTCAACTGGGACGCGGGCAGCATTTTCTCCTGCGACAACAGGCCTTGGCAGCCGCTCAGTGTCATCATGGAGAGGGTGGCGGCAAGGACGCCGGCGAGCGTGGAGCCGGTCGTACGCCGGATGTTCATGAACTGGTGGGGCACCGTGAGCCATTCGAGAGTGCGGCGAGACCGGGATTGAAGATCGTCGGAAATCCTTGCGCACGAAAATCACATGAATGTCGCGGCGTGATCAAGATGCGGGGCTGCCCGGGCAGGCCGGTGCTGAGCTGATGCTGGCTGAAGTCCGCGCCGGTGCACATCACCGCTCCCCTTCAGGAGGTCTGTTCCGGTCACATCAACCCCTACAGCACGTCGCGCCTCGGTATGGAATCTCAGCTCGACCTGTCCACGGTGACGCCATCCCCAGGAGACGGGCGGGCGCACGCCCCCGCTTCATAGAGCCGGACGGCCACACCTACTCACGGTGACTACATTGCCGCTTCAGCGGTCCTGAGTGCGCACAGAACACCGACACGAGTAGTGCGCACAATGCGTGGATTCGCGGGTTTCCGCAGGACCCAGTGCTCATCGACTCGTGGACCCTACATGAGTCCCCCCACCGTCAAGGGCCCGGCCGGTGAGCACCGGCCGGGCCCTCTTGCTTCACTGATCGAAGAGGTCCGATGCACCACTCCCCCACGATCCTGGCCCTCACCGCTGCACTGGGGCTCGCGGCCGGGGCGTTCATCGTCCGGCCGCTCGTGTTCGCGTTCACCGTCTACGAAGGGTGGCGCCGCACCTGCCCGAACTGCGACGCCCCCGTCCTCGGAGGCGGCGCGGCCGCCTACTGGGACCTCGCGGTGCGCCGACGGTGCCGCTCGTGCAGCGCCGCATCCCTGGCCCCGGCCACGGCCTCCCCCGCGGGAGCGGTCACGGTAGCCGCACCCCCCGCACGGCCGATCGGTCCGCCGGCAGGTGCGCCCGAGGCGCTGACCGCCACCGCCGTGAGCGCGGTCGCCGGTGCGGGTGCGAGCGGATGGCTGCTGGCCGTACAGCTGTGGCTGGCGGTGCTCGGCGCGGCGATGCTGCTGATCGACCTGAAGGAAGAACGACTGCCGCACCTGCTCACCGGCCTGTCCGCCGCGGGGGTGGCCGTGTACCTGGGAGCGCTGGCCGTCTCCGGCTCGGGGTGGACGGCGCTGGTCCTCCCCCTGCTCGGCGCAGCTGTGGTCGGCGGTGCACTGCTGCTCGCCGAACGGTGTGGCCTGATCGGCATGGGCGACGTCCTGCTGGCCCCGAGTCTGGCCGCCGTCCTCGCTTCGCAGGGCGGGGAGGCGTTGTACTGGGGCCTCATGGCGCAGTTCGGCATCGGCATGGTGATGGGCGTGGCCAGGCTCCTGCTCACCGGGAACCGCGACGTGGCGCTCGGCCCCGGTCTGATCGTCGGTACCTTGCTGGTGTCCATCGCCTCGGGCTGATCACGGCGGCATCCGGCCCGTCCATGGATCCGCCCGGCCCAACATGCCGTGACTCTTCCCCAGCCAGCCCGTCACCGCCCACCACCTCACCTCGAAGCTGCGGCGCCACGGACCCCCGGTCATCTCCCTGCGCAACTCCGCCCTGATCACCCTCGCCGCCGACCTGCCACCGTCCGTCCTCAGCTCGCTCCTTGGCATCAGCCTCACCACGGCCGTGAAGTGGACCCGCCGCGCTGGCCGCGACTGGAACACCTACTTGGCCACCCGAGTCTGACGCCGAACTCGCCACTCGATTCCGGTGACTCAGCGTCGAGCTCCAAGCCTGTTGAGCTGAACCTTCGTCCTGGACGACTTCACTCGTCGATCTGTGCCTACAGCGGCGCTTGTCTGTCGACGGCGAGGCCCCTGTGCGACCGATCGCTGCGCGGTGGCGAGCTTTCTGCGGATACCACAGCCGCCCACCGGATCAAGTGAGGCCGGAGGATTCCTCCGGCTTGTCGACTCGCATCGTGGTGTGGTTCGGCGGTCGATACGGGGGGCAGAGTACGCCCAGAAGTCGACGACCTGCAGCGAGGCCGCGCGCATGACAGCGCGGGCACGGTGAGCGGTGCAGGCACGCGCGACCTACGGGGGCGAGCACATCCAGGGGAGGAGCTGCCGTGACGATCGTGGTGGAGACCGCTGTGGCCTGTGCCATTGCGTGGGCGCTGCGCAAAGCCCGCAGGGTCGGTGATCGGGCGGACATCGAGGTCGACTACGCGCTGGATTCGGCAATGGACCGCGTCCACCAGGTCGTGGTGGACAGGCTCGGCCCCGGTGGAGACGTGGAACGCCTGGAGTTGGAGGCCGCGTTCGCGCACCAGCGAAACCCGGAGCAAGCCGAACAGACGCTGGCCGCCGGTCTCACCCGGCACAGCATCGAGACTGTCTTGACCCAGGCGGTCAACACCGACGAGGTGTTCGCCGCACGGCTGGAGTCCGCCGTCGCGGAATACAGGGACGCTGCGAGCAAGGCGTCTCCAGAGGCTTTCGGGGCCTACGGCGTCACTGTCGGCGGGAACCTGCAGATCAAGGCCGATCAAGGCGCGGTCGCGGGTGCCGTCATCCATGTCCAAGGCAACCTGAACCTGGGAAACGCTCCGAGGCCCGATCTCGACGGCCGCTGATGACGCGCGACACCGACCGCGTTCAGCGCGTCGGGGACGGGCGTCCCGTCCTGGGAGTCCCTGCCTGCGTACTCGCCTAGCCCTACGTGCCAGGCACCATCTTCGCGGCGGGACGCGCCATCCCGCCGCTGGATGTTCACCATTAGCCGAGCCGAGGGCCATGGTCTAGACGGCCTCAGCCTGTTTCAATTTGGGCCAACCCACCTGCACGGAAACCTAGTTCTAGCTACGGTCGGCGTGCAGGGACGGTGGCATGGCGGGGTGGGGGTCTGGGGTGCTCGAGGTGGATGTCGCGGTGGACTGCATCTTCAGATGGGCCGCGCACACCACACACCAGGACAGCGGCGACCCCGCGGCTGGGAGCGGGAGCATGCTGGCGGCCGCGGGGCGGGTACGGGACCTGGTCGTGGAACGCCTGCTGGGTGCGGGCGGCGAGGTCGCACGGCTTATGCAGGAGGCGGCTGCGAAGCAGTCCGCGCCCGGGTCGCTGACCCGCTACCGCCTGCGGGCAGCCGTGGCCGAAGCCGCCGCGGCGGACGCGGTGTTCGCCCAGGCACTGCAGCAGGCGGCCGCGGCCTACCTCCAGGCAGCGGGCGGCACCCGGGTGCCGCCCGAGCTGGCCATCGGCGGGAACGCCGAGATCAATGCCGATGGCGGGGGGTTCGCCGCTGCGGTCGCCCACGTCCACGGCGGTGTGCAGATCGACAACAGCACGACCAACGTGTTCGCCGGTGACGGGCCTGCCAGTATGAGGGACGGTCTCGGCCCGCCGCCGCCCCCAGTGCTGGAATCGTGGCTGGTGCCCCGGGCCGAGCTAACGCAGGCTGTCGAGGCTGTGCTCACCGACGGCGGGACGGTGGGGCTGACGACCTCGCTCCACGGCGCCGGCGGGTTCGGCAAGACTCGCCTCGCCCGCATGGTCTGCGCCGACGCCCGTGTCCGCGCCCACTTCGGGGGCCGTGTCTACCGGGTGACGATCGGCCGCGACGTGCGTAACACGGCGGAGATCGCGTCCAAGGTCACCGACGTCATCAGGCAAATCACCGACGACGACCGCCCCCACACCGACCCCGAAGCAGCCGGCACCCACCTCGGCCGCCTCCTTGGACAGCAACCGTCCGCTCTGCTCATGATCGACGACGTGTGGCAGCGCGAGCAGGTCGAGCCGTTCCTGATAGGCGCACCTGGATGCGTGCGCCTGGTCACCACCCGGCGACCCAGCATCGTGGACACCGGCGGCTTCACCCGGCTCATCACCGTCGATCGGATGACCGAGGCGGAAGCCCGCCACCTTCTCCTCCAGGACCTCGACACCACGCTGTTTCCCACGCGTGCAATAGATGAGCTCATCGCGCGGACCGGGCGAATGCCCCTGAATCTGCGCCAGGTCAACCGCACGATGGTGAAACGCGTCCGGCTCGGCATGGCCGCCGACCGGGCTGCGATGGCGGTGCTGGAGCGACTGCGCGTGGCCGGACCGGCGGCCGTCGACGAACCCGGCATGAACGCCGCAATTGCATCACAACGGGAACGGGCGCTGGCCGCCACGATCGAGGCGGCGCTCGAACTCCTGCCGCCCGGCGGGCGGGACCGCTGCCTGGAGCTCGGGGTTTTCGCCGAGGACGAGGCCGTCCCGGTGCCGCTGGTGTGCCGACTCTGGGCAGCCACCGCGGGTATCAGCGAGGACCAGGCCTACGACCTGCTGTCGGAACTGGTCGACCTCTCGCTGATCACCGTCGACTCCTCCAACGGCGGCCGGATCAGCCTGCACGACGTCCACCGCGACTACCTCCGCCACACCCTCGGCGAGTCGGAGCTCACCCACGCCAACCTGCTCCTCGTTGAAGCCGTCACCGCCAACCTCCTCCCTGTCGCGGCGCCGCTCACCCCCGGTGCCCCGGATCCCGGACACGCCTGGTGGGACACCCTCGACCGCTACGTACTCGACCACGCCGTCGAACACCTCCTCGCTGCCGACCGCCTCGACACCGCCGAAGCCCTCGCCACGGACCTGCGCTGGATCGACCGCCGCCTCCACCAACGAGGCCCCACCGCACCCATCGCCGACCTCCTCACCATCGGCAGCCCTGATCCCGCCGAGCGCGCCGGCGACCTCGCCCAGGCCGCGCACCTCCTCCAACACACTCACCCCGACCACTCCCTCACTTCCGTCCTCCACAGCCGCCTCGACCACCACCC
Organism: Kitasatospora cinereorecta; assembly: GCF_024172095.1. Taxonomy (GTDB): domain Bacteria; phylum Actinomycetota; class Actinomycetes; order Streptomycetales; family Streptomycetaceae; genus Kitasatospora; species Kitasatospora cinereorecta. Next base: position 87,739 of record NZ_JAMZDX010000008.1, read on the forward strand.
CCACTGGCGCACCCAAATCACGGCCCACGCCGACCTGCTCACCCGCCCCCGGCTCAGCAACCACTCGCGTCTCCCCGACATCCCTCACCCTGCCCTCCTGCGCACCCTCACTGGCCGCACCGGCACGGTGCGTGCGGTGGCGATCTCCTCCGACGGGACCTGGCTCGCCACCACCGGCGCCAACGACAGGACGGTGCGGATCTGGGACCACGCCACCGCCACCCAGACCGCCGTCCTCGTCGGTCACGACTTCGGGGTGAATGCGGTGGCGATCTCCCCCGACGGCTCCTGGCTCGCCACCACCGGCGCCAACGACAGGACGGTGCGGATCTGGGACCGCGCCACCGCCACCCAGACCGCCGTCCTCGTCGGTCACACCGGCGCGGTGAACGCGGTGGCGATCTCCCCCGACGGCTCCTGGCTCGCCACCACCGGCGACGACCAGACGGTGCGGATCTGGGACCGCGCCACCGCCACCCAGACCGCCGTCCTCGTCGGTCACACCGGCGCGGTGAACGCGGTGGCGATCTCCCCCGACGGGACCTGGCTCGCCACCGCCGGCGACGACCAGACGGTGCGGATCTGGGACCGCGCCACCGCCACCCAGACCGCGATCCTCACCGGCCACACCGGCACGGTGAACGCGGTGGCGATCTCCCCCGACGGGACCTGGCTCGCCACCGCCGGCGACGACCAGACGGTGCGGATCTGGGACCGCGCCACCGCCACCCAGACCGCGCCCCTCACCGACCACGACTTCTGGGTGAACGCGCTGGCGATCTCCTCCGACCTGACCTGGCTCGCCACCGCCAGCAAGGCCAGAAGCGTGCATATCCGGGACCGCGCAACCGCCACCGAGACCGCGATCCTCACCGGTCACGACCGTGGGGTGAGCGCGGTGGCGATCTCCCCCGACGGCACCTGGCTCGCCACCACCAGCGACGACGGTACGGCTCGGCTCTGGAACCCCACCACCGCCACCCAGACCGCGACCCTCACCGGCCACACCAACAAGGTCAACGCGGTGGCGATCTCCCCCGACGGCACCTGGCTCGCCACCACCGGCCACGACGAGACCGTGCGCATCTGGGACCATGCCACCGCCACCCAGACCGCGATCCTCACCGGCCACGACTTCGGGGTGCGCGCGGTGGCGATCTCCCCCGACGGCACCTGGCTCGCCACCGCCGGCCACGACGAGACCGTGCGCATCTGGGACCGCGCCACCGGCATCGAAACCGCGATCCTCGTCGGCCACGACGGCACGGTCAACGTGGTAGCGATCTCCCCCGACGGGACCTTGCTCGCCACCGCCGGCGACGACAGAACCGTGCGCGTCTGGGACCGCGCCACCGGCATCGAAACCGTGATCCTCACCGGCCACGACTTCGGGGTGCGCGCGGTGGCGATCTCCCCCGACGGCACCTGGCTCGCCACCGCCGGCCACGACGAGACCGTGCGCATCTGGGACCGCGCCACCGGCATCGAAACCGCGATCCTCACCGGCCACGACTTCGGGGTGCGCGCGGTGGCGATCTCCCCCGACGGGACCTGGCTCGCCACCACCGGCGACGACGAGACCGTGCGTATCTGGGACCGCGCCACCGCCACCCAGACCGCGATCCTCACCGGCCACACCGGCACGGTGAACGCGGTGGCGATCTCCCCCGACGGGACCTGGCTCGCCACTACCGGCAACGACGGCACCGTGCGGGTCTGGAACGCCATCAGCCCGGCACCACTGGCCATGATGCGGACCGAGAACAGCCTCACCTCGTGCTCCTGGTCGTCCGACAGCCGGAGTATCGCCGTCGGATCCGACAGCGGGCTGTACTACTTCGACTTCCACCCCGGCACGTAGAACACGACGCCACGCCCACCGCAGGGCGGCATGCGACACGACCCGAATACGACGCTGGGGCGGATCAGCGCCCGGCGCCCTCCAGCTCGAGCAGGCCTTGGCCAAGACCGCGCAGTCAGTCGTGCTCTTGATCGGCCGTCAAGCGTCGGTGAGACGGGTCACTGAAGAAGGAAGCTGGCGAGGCCCAGCTCGCTGTGGCCCGGTATACCGTCGGTATATCCCGTTGGGTCAGACAGGGATGCCTGGTGTGGGAGCACAGGTACAAATCGCAGTCGCACCGACCGGGGGCACGCCGACGCGGCGGACACCACGGCCGTATCAGGCGCCCTCCGCTTTTGCGGTACACCCTGCGAAGTGCGACTCCTTTTGCTGCTGCCCCGGTCAGGTGCTGCCGCCGGCAGCTTCAAGCCATTCGGCTTCCCTCACCGCGTGGGACGCGGGCCGTCGCTACCGGCATCGAGGGCCGATGCCGCTGGCACAGGTTCTTCCATCCGAACGGTGTCTCGTATCCGGACGGGTCCATCCAGGACGACCAGTTGCAGGCCTGCCGGCCCGGTCCTGTACCCGGACCGGCAGGATTGCCTACACGGCCAGGCGCTTGATGTCCGTGAGAGTGAGCTCCTGGGTCTGCTTGGCGTGCGGGCTTTGCAGGAACGTCTCGATGCTGGCTCCGGCATGACGAGGACCGCGGCGGTCAGCGATATACGTGTCCCGGCCGTCGGAGTCGGCCAGCTGCTGGATGTACTCAGCCAGCGCGGTCCGGCCGCCAGTACCGGCGAGACCATAGCCGTGACCCCGTCGCTGGGGAAGCAGGGTGATGTTGCCGCGGTCGGTCCTCATCCAGAACGTCTCCTGGTCGATGATCAGGGAGGCGAAGGCCTCTCCATCGCGCAGGCCGAGAGGCGTGTAAGTGCGGTACGTCCACTGGTCGATGTGGTGGGTCTTCCAGGGCAGGTGGTCCGAGTCGCCGTCGTCACGGCATGTGCGGAAGTGCTCGCCGACAACGGGCAGTCCGAAGGCGGGATCGGTGAAGGTGCGGCGGCAGACACAGCCGCTCCCCGCGATGGCGGACGGACTGGCGGGGTCTTCGTCGACGCACGGGTGGAAGAGCTTGGGGATCTCATGGTTGGCGACCAGCGTGGTGTGCAGGGGGTTGGGCTCGCATCGCTGCAGCCGGCTCAGCCACTGCTGGACATAGGGGCTGCGATGTTCGATGGCCACGGTGCCGTTCATGCTGGCCGTGACGATGCCCCGGTCGGGCTCGGTGTAGAGAACGAAGTGCGCCCACGTCTTCCTCGGGTCGTAGGTCAGCGTCAGGTCGTGCTGGGTTTCACCCACTGTTGCTCGCCCCCATGGATCTCTCAACGTGCCCACCTGGTCACGTTCAGTCTTCCAGTGCGTGGTCGAGCCAGCGGCCGATTCAGCCGTTCCGGCCGGATTGGAGTGGGGTGAACGGCTCCACACGGCCGGGGTGCTCGCCGTCAGCGCGGCGTCAGGTGATCCTGAGCCCATGCAGAACGGGCAAGTTCTCAGGTTGCGGTACTCGGTGGCGTGGGTCGATCAGCATCCGCTGACCTGGGTCGAGGGGGCGTTCCCCGCCGACTACGAGGTCAAGGGTTGGAGGCTGCAACTCGGTGAGTCACAGCTCGAGGCATGGCCGCCGACTCCGATGGGTGAGGACGAGGCGCGACTGGCACTCCTTCCGATCTTGAGTGCTTGGGCCGCCTCGTTGGAGGTCGAGCACCACCTGATCGTGACCTTCACCTACCTCGGCGCCGAATTCGAGCCGGAGTCGGCCGTGGCGGGCGAGGTGCGGGTGCAAGCGACGGACGTCTGGACTCTTGCATTCGACGCTACGGTCGAGGTGCAACGCGGCACGCCGCCAGAACCGAGTTGGGATTGGCAGGAGACGCCCGCGGCCGCAGCGGTGCGTGAGGTGTGCCTGCGTCCACTTCGCAACGGCACGCGGCCGGTGGCGGACGCGGCCTACTGGCTTGCGACACATCTGAAGATGTGGGCTGGCGGCCAGTCTCAGGCGGCATCTCGGCTCAACGTCGATCCCGCCTACTTCGAGCGGGCGCGGCAGCAGGGCGCGCGCAGTGCCGAACGCAAGGTCTCCAACGATTCCGTGTCCCTGACCGAGCAGCAGAAGGAGTCGCTCAGGCTGGTACTGGAGGATCTCGTCGCTCGCCTGTATCTCGTCGAGAGCGGCCTCACCCCGGGCGAGCGCCTCACGCTGACCGATTGGCCGTCGTAGCTGTCTCACCGGTCGCCGTGGCCGGTCCATGGCCCTGAGTGCGGGGCGGCGCCCGAAGTCCGCGGAGCTCACACCACCGCCTCGAAGCGCCGGCCGTCGCACCGGCTAGAGCGCTGGTCGGGGTGGATCCTCGGGGACAACGGCGGCGATCCGCACCGTGGGCGGCCACGGCGGCGCGGGGGAGAAGGCGTGCACCACGTTGACGGCCGGACGGCCGACGGCGACATCCCCTTCGATTCGGGTGGAGTACAGCTCGACCAGCTGACCGCCCTCGGAGACCGTACGGATCAACCGGCCGAGTCGGGGATGATGCTGCAGCTCGCGGCGCAGGCCCTCCAGCACATCGTCGGCGGCGATCTCCTTGGCGCGCTGGGCGGCGCGGTCGGTGACGACGGCGATGACGTCGCCGTGCTGGTGGTCCGGGTGGCTCACTCGGCGCCCTGCCGGGACAGCAGCTCGGCGACGGCCTGGTCGACCGCGTCGACGGCCTCCGGGTCGGCGGCGAGCAGCACCCGGCCTCTGTAGGCGGCGAGGATCTCGGCGACGGCGGCCAGGTCGACGACGGTGCCGAGTTCGTCGACTTCGGAGACCTGGTCGACAGGCACCCGGCGCAGCAGTTGTTCGGCGAGTTCGCCGTCCAGACGTTCGGCGTCGCCGTGGAATCCGTGGCCGGCACGCAGTGCGGCGCGCAGTTCCTGGACGGTGTCCATCGGCGGCAGGCCGAAGCGGCCTCCTCCACCGTGTTCGGCGGGTTGGGCGCTCATCCCGACCACCGCCCTCTCCCTGTCGGCTCATCCGGCCCGGGCCGGGCCCTCTACAGATGACGGTAGCGCCCCCGGAGGGCCTGCGGGGGCGCTGGCCGAGAACCCGCTGGCAGCCCCGGACGGGCTTGTCCGCAGGAAGGGGTCAGCGGTGGCTCAACTGCACCCGGCCCCTCGCAGAGGGCAGCGCGATGCCCTGCGCTTCAGCCGCCGGCCCAGGGCGCAGCGTCCACGGCATCTGACCGGTGCTGATGAGCCACTGGTTCGCCAGCAGACGCCGGACGACGAAGACCTGCAGCCCGCGTGGCAGTTCCCAGCCCAAGCCTTCGCGCAGCTGGTTGAACGACGGCCCGTGGCCGTGCTTCTCGCGGAAGGCCACGGTGAACGCGGCCGCCTGGGGACCGCGATCGGGATGTGCCGCCTTCCAAGGGCCGTAGGCCTCCATGGTCCTGGGGTACAGGCGCGGCGGCGGACACAGGGGACCAAGGAAGGCCTGCGCGACCCGGTCTCGTGCCAGTGAGCACAGGGAGCAGTTTTCGACGGCCTCGACGTGACGGCGCAGCGCGGGCGTGATGGAGTCCTTCCATCGGTTCCAGTCGTGGTCCTCGATGTGGAACCGGGAGCTGACGGGCTTCTGCGGTTCGGTCAGGGCGCCGGGCAGCTTCGCGCGCTCGTCCTCCGTGAGGGGTCGCATGCCCGCGAGGTGGCCGACCTGGCTCGCCAGTCGGAAGCGGTCTCCGGTCACGTCGACGATGAAGCCCTTGCTCTCGAGATCCGCCATGGCAGCTCGGCAGGCGCCCGGGAGGCCGGCCGGGACTTGGCCGAGCCCCTCGGCCGTGCCGTGCGCCGCATGCAGCAGGGCGGCGAGCCGTGCGGCAGGCGGCAGCTTCTTGACCGGCTTCGCGTTCAGAGTCCGCGCGGTCCAGCCGGAGACCCGGGTGCGCATGAGCTTTCCGAACGGCAGCGGGTGGTCCGCCCCGCGCCCGAGGTCGGGGACGGACACGGGTACCGGGACTGCGGGGTCGCTATCGAGGAGGGCGGCGGGGTCGATCTGCCAGCCGAGCGTACGGAGCGCGGCGACGGCGGCGGCCGGGTCCTCCAGCCGAAGGGCGGCAAGGTCGCTGCCCGTGATGTTGGCGACTCCGCCGCGCGCGGCGCGGATGGCCACCACCACGGCGAGGAGCTGGGCGTCGGGGCCCGGCAGGGGCAGCTCGAGTACGTAGCTCAGCAGGGTCCGAGCTGCCTCGCCTTGCGCTGGGGTCAGGAGATGTGGGGTGCGTTGGGGCGGGAGGGCCGAGGCGCCATCGGCCCTGGTCAGGTTGGATGCAGTGTGAGACACACCGGATCCAACGCGCGCCCGCTGTTCGGGTCACCGACTGGGCTGTCCGGGGCACCCCGCCAGCACGCACGGCCGGTCCTGAGCGGGCCCCAGTCCCGGTGCAGTCCGAGACCGGCGGTGCCGTACGAGATGTGGCGCAAACCCACACCAACCGGCGATCACGGAGGCACGTGCGCTGGAAACATGAGCGCTGTGACAGACGATTCGACCCCCGAGCAGCCCCAGTTCCGCAAAGGGACGCGCGACCTGACGCCCACGCAGCGCGTTCTGGCCGACGAGATTGCCGAGCGGGCTGAGCTCCTCTACGAAGGGTCTCCCGACCTGACCCGCGCCGAGGCAGTGGAGGCGGCTGCCCGGCAGCTGGGCGACCGGCCGAAAGAGCTGATCCAGCAGGCCCATAGGCTGTACGACGCCCACGCGGACCTCACCTGGCGCCAGGCAGTGCACGGCGCAGCGCTGCAACTCGGCTACCTGCCGCCTCCATCCGTCGGCTGACCATCAAGGCCACCGGCCGATCAAGACGTCAAACCTGCACGCCATGTTCCGGTCACCGGGGTAAGCGAGTTCGTAGGCGGTGTTGTACGCCGTGGCGATCGCAGGCTTGGCGGTCATCCGGGGGAGCCGGGCAGCGCCGATGCGGACGGCGGCGGTGTGGGTGTGGTCTCGGGTGAGGGAGTGGTCATAGGCGAAGGCCCTGCTCGGCGTCCTTGTGATCGGCGCGCTGGCGGGCGGTGGCCTGGGCGGGGATGTGGCCGAGGGCCACGATTTCGTCGCGGACGCCGTAGGTGAGCCGGTAGACGAGGGCCTCGGTCGCGGCCGCAAGCCACCTTTCGGTTCCGGAGCGCGGCGGCATCGGGCCGAGAGCGGTGGTGAACCAGACCGGGAGGAGGTCGCTGCCAGTGATGGCGTTGCTGATCCGGGCGCGGGCAATCTCGGCGAGGCGGTCTCGGGCGGCGTCGCCCGCGTCCGCCGCTTCCGTCAGTGTCTGGTCGAGGGACTCGTCGCGGTCGAGAGCCTTGCGAGCGGCGCCGGCGGCGCTCCGCAGCTGCTCGACTCGGGCGGCTGCGTTGGCCATCTTCGTGCAGGCCAGCCGGTAGTCGGTGGTGGCGGTCTTGAAGGCGTCGCTGTCGTGGGCGGCGGTGGCGAGGATGCCGGTTGCGGTCAGGACCGCGACACGGGCCTGTTCCAGTGAGCTGGTTGCCTGGCTGTGGGCGTGCAGGTTCTGGGCGTGGCGGGCGCGTTCGGCCTCGGGAAGGAGTCGGGCTTCGGCGGCCAGTCCTGCGATGATCTTGGTCAGCAGCTGGTCGATCTCTCCGGTGGTGGCATCCAGGTCGACGGCGGATCCGCCTGCCGCCGTGCGCAGGCGGCGCTCGATCCAGGCGACGCGCTGGGTGAGGTCGTCGACGGAGCCCTGCAGGCCCTTGAGCTCGCTGTCGGTTTCGTCGGCGCGCTCGTCCAGCTGCTCGATCTCGTTCTGGTGGTCGCGGAGCTTGTACTCGGCGGAGTCCAGGCGGCTGCCGGCGCTGGAGGTCTCGTGTTCGTGGTCGTCGCGCAGCCGCCGCAGGGAGGACTCGATGTCGTCGATTGTGCGGCCGAGCTGCCGGATCTGGTGGTCCGCGTCGCCGCCGTAGGGAGTGGTCACTTCGAGCTCTCCTTCGGGTCGTCCGGCAGACCGGTGGCGAGGGTCGCGGCAGCAGCAGCAAGTGAGGCGATGACCCACCAGGCGCTCACTGCGCCGAAGGCCACCGCGCTGAGCAGCAGGGTGCTGGCGGCGAGCAGCGTCGCGCTCACGCGGTGCCGCAGGTGCGGGCGGTGTTTGGCCAGGGGCGTGGCCTGCCAGCCCGCGCTGAGGGCGGCGAGCGTGAGGGGGAGTAGGAGGATGAGCCAGCCCCAGGCCACCCAGCCGGGGATCACTCCGGCGGCGGTGAGGGCGGCGGCGGCTGCTGCGCCGCGGCGGGTCCACATCACGAATTGCTCCGTGGCGCGGCGCGCGGGCTCCTGGCGGAGGTCGGGAACCCGCGCGGCGTATGCGAGGAGGGCGTCGGCGGCCGCTTGCAGTTCGGCGAAGGCCTCTGCCCGGCCGGCGGCGCCGGGTGCCAGCGCGGCCGCGCTGGCCTGCCGCTGGCCGACGTCCTTCTGCAGCTGTGCGAACCGTGCGGAGACCTTGTCCACCCGTTCCCCTCCATCAGGTCGAAAGCGGCTTCGGCCGCCTGTCATGAACGGTATCTGTGTGTACTGACAGCTCGTTGCTGATTTCGGAATGTCACGGCCCGCAGTCTTCGGGGCACGACGGGCACCCTGTGCCACGCTGGGGGGATGGTTGCTGGGACAGTCGCCGGGATTGCTGCCGGTTCAGTGCCAGACCACGATCGGTCGGTCGTGGTTCCGTGCCGAAAAGGCACGGAGCTGGCATCGACGCAGGTCTCGCGCGGCCGACGTGGGAGCACGACCTGTGGGTCGTGCTCCTACGCCGAAAGTACATAGGCAGGAGTTGCCCGGGCGGATGGATGCTCTGACTGGGCGTTTCGTCCCTGACTTTGGAGCTCAGGTTCCGCGCCAGGTCGGGGTGGCTTCGCCGGTGAGTCGGCGGGTCATGAGGCCGATCATGGCGACGTGGACCATGGCTTCGGAGCGGGCCGGGAGGGCTTCGTAGTCGCGGGCCAGTCGTCGGTGGTTCATGAGCCAGCCAAAGGTGCGCTCGACGACCCAGCGGCGGGGCTGGACGACGAATCCCCTGGTGGCGGGGTCGCGTCGGACGATCTCGAGGTCGATGCCCAGGGTGGCGGCGTGTTCGACGACGGCGTTCTTGTAGCCCATGTCGGCCCAGGCCTTGCCGACGGTCGGGTGCTCGGCCGCGACGGTGGTCAGCAGCTGTCGGCCGGCAGCGTTGTCCTGGATGCTCGCGGCGGTGACCAGCACCACGAGCAGCAGGCCGATCGTGTCGGTGACGATGTTGCGTTTCCTGCCGACGATCCGCTTCCCGACGTCGGCGCCCTGGCCGGCGACAGGGACGTTCGTGGAGGTCTTGATGCTCTGCGAGTCGATGATGCACGCCGTCGGCTCCGGATCGCGGCCCTCGGCGGTGCGGACCAGGCGCCGGAGAAGGCCGTTGAGCTGCTCGAACACTCCCTCCTTCTGCCAGCGGGCGAAGTAGGCGTAGACCGTCTCCCATGGCGGGTAGTCGTGCGGGAGGTAGCGCCAGGGGATGCCGGTGCGGTCCACGTACAGGATCGCGTCCAGCAGGTCCCGCAGGCCGTGTTCGGGAGGCCGGCCGAACGCCAGGGCGCGTTCGGTCCGGGCCTGACGCCAGGCGGTGAGGGTGGGCTCGACCAGAGCCCAGCGAGCGTCGGACAGGTCGCTCTGATACGGTCGACGATCCGTCATGATGACGGCATACTGCGGAATCCCGCATCCGCCCAGAGGCAGCGGAACCCAGGGGACAACTGTGCTCCAGTCGGGCTTCCTGGGATGAGACAGGACGATGTGCACAGTTCCGACGGACATTCGTGTAACGGCGGGACTCCCGTCACTACAGCCCCAAGAGTCACCGAAAGCGAGCAGCTTGGGCACCTCGAAAACCGCCATCAACCGACCCACTTAGGGGCGAAACGCCCAGTGAGTGGGCGTTTTGGTATTACTGATCTGGTAAGAGGCTTATGCGCATGCCGTCTTGGTGGCGTTATGTCCGGTAAATGGATAACGCCCCTCCTGTGCTCAGGGGAGCGACTGTCCGTCTCGCCCACATCTCTGCCTTGAAGTCCGTCTGGTTTGAAGAAGTCATAGAAACGCCCAACAGGCTGCGGAACGGGATCCTCCGCCCCATCCGTGCCGACGCTGTGGCGTGAGCCAGCGGAAGCCGTACCCCAGCGACCTGTCCGACGCCCGATGGGCCCTGATCGAGCCGAAACTGACGGCCTGGAGGAAAGCCCGACTCGACCGCAGGCCCACCGGCAAGCCAGCCCAGGTCGAACTGCGCGACGTCTTCAACGCGATCCTCTACATCAACCGCACCGGAATCCCCTGGAAGTACCTCCCGCACGACTTCCCCAACCACGGCACCGTCTACGCCTACTACGCGGCCCGGCGTGACGAGGGAATCCTCGCGGAACTCAACTACGACCTGACCGGCCTGGCTCGCGTGAAAGAAGGGCGCAAGCCCGAACCGACCGCATCCGTCATCGACACCCAGAGCGTGAAAACCTCCACCAACGTGCCCCTGACCAGCCAGGGGACGGATGCCGCGAAGAAGATCGTCGGCCGCAAGCGCGGCATCATCACCGACACCGTCGGACTGATCCTCGCCGTGACCGTCACCGCCGCGAGCCTGTCCGAGAATGCCCTGGGAATCCGCCTCCTCAACCAGGCCAAGAAAACGTACCCGAGCATCTCCAAGAGCTGGGTCGACACCGGCTTCAAGAACGCCGTGATCGAGTACGGAGCCGGGCTCGGAATCGACGTCGAAGTCGTCGCGAGAAAATCCGACGTCCGCGGCTTCCATGTCGTGAAGAGACGCTGGGTGGTCGAACGAAGTCTGGGGTGGCTCATGTTGCGCCGCCGTCTCGCTCGCGACTACGAGACCCTGCCGGCCAGCTCCGAAGCCATGATCCACATCGCCTCGATCGACAACCTCACCAAGCGCATAACGGACGAGACCACACCAACCTGGCGAGGGACCTACTAGGGCATAAAGGGCAATCCGCTCACATCAAATGCCCTCTCAGAACCGACGCCCATGCCGCGCGCCGAACCGGTCCGGATCCGTATCCCCGCCCTGTCGGTGAACACCCCCCCTGGTACCGCTGCACCTGGACGCCACCGGAACCGTGCCCCCACCCGCATCGGACGACCGCAACATCGCTGGCTGGTACGCCGACGGCACCACACCAGGGGAGACGGGAACCGCCGTGATCGTCGGCCACCTCGACACCCGCCAGGGCATCGCCGCCTTCTACCGCCTGTCGACCCTCGCGCCCGGCCAGACCGCAATCGTCCAGCGCGGCGACGGCAGCACCGCAGTCTTCTCCATCGACGCCGTGCGGACCTACCCCAAATCCGCGTTCCCCACCGACCACGTGTACAAGCCCACCGGGCGACCGGAACTGTGACTGATCACCTGCGCCTGGCCGTACGACCGCGCACACGGCGGATACCAGGACAACACCGTCGTCTACGCCCACCTCACCGGCACGACGCCCCCGCCGGCAAGCGCCGTCGGATCGGCCACCAGCGCCCGGTAGAGCGATCCTTGTGACCGCGACCCCATGACGGCCATCGTCGCGCACGAGATCGGCAACCGGCGCGATTGCCGACTCGTGCCCGGTCGTCCGGACGTGTGGGGTCAGGTGCGGTCCGGCAGCACCCACGCTCGGTCCGGCCGCCGACGGCGACCTTCCGGCGCGAGATGGAGCAACTGCAGCGCAGCCGGGTGGCGGTGTTCCCGGCGGCTACGGGTTGCTGGCGGTCCAGCGGGAGACCTGGTCTCCGGCCGTGATGGTGAGCCAGGTTCCGTCGCCGAGTGCGAGCGGGTCGGGGCCGGGAGCGGCCGGGTAGGTGAGTTCGGTGACCAGGGTGAGGGTTTGCGGGTCGAGGATGACGTGGCGGGAGGTCTCCGCGAAGTCGTGTTCGGCGACTGCGGCGATGACGGCGGTCTCGGAGAGGAAGCCGGGACGGTTGACGAAGCGGTCGTCGCCGGCGCCGGGGATGTCCGTGATGGCGATCGACGCGGCGGCCTGCCATCGGTCGGCGGTGAGGACGTGGAGTTGGACCCGGGTGCCGGAGCGCTCAAGCGTGATCAAGCGGTCGCCGGCGGGATTGGTTCCGGCGAGGAGTTCGTCGGGGCGGGCGGCGGGTGCGACATCAAGCTTCCCGCCGGCGCAGGAGACTGCATAGGAGAGGGCATCCTCCTGTCCCTGGCCGGCCGACAACAGCAGCGCCCCGACGGCTGTCGGCCGGCCGTGGAAGGTGTAGGTCGCCGACGCCGCGGTGAGGGTGACCCGGTCGACCACCTGCCCGCTCCGCGCGTCGACGGCGATGCACAGGTCGCCGTCGTACGAGCCGTCCGCGTTCACGGGACCGGGGATGGTGGCGAGCACGTAGCGCCCGTCGGGGGTAGCAGCGCACGCCCCGTCGCCGGACCCGCCGCTGCTCCAAGGGGTGTGCTCCACGGTCCACAGCCGCTGGCCGGCGGTGTCGACGGCTGTCAGCGCCGTGTCCCCGCTCACGAACACCAGCGAGCCGTTGGCGTTCGGGCATGCGTAGCCGTGTTCGGCGAACGGTGCGGGGAAGACGATGCCGTCGTCGAAGACGCGGTCGGCTTCGGGGCGGATGCGGTGGGCGGTGATGCTGTCGCCGTCGCTGGTGACGATCCACGCCGTCCCGCCGCGGGGCTGCCATCCGTCCGGCCAGCCGAGAGCGTCCTCCGCTCCGGGGACGGTGGTGTGGGCGGTCGGGCGTGCGGGGGTGGTCACCGGTCCATCTCTCCCTGTTGTGTGACGGTTCGCCACCCAGTGTCCCACCGGTGTGCCACGGCCGGGGCGGTGCGGCCGCGGCACACACCGGGTGTCAGGGGAGCCAGGTGAACAGGCGGCGGTGTGTTCCGCGTTCGCGCGGGAAGTACCACTCCCCGTCTCCGACCATGCGCCCGCCGCTGCCGCGGATGAGGGGCGCGCAGTGGTCGGTGCAGACGCTGCGCGAGGCGCCGCCTTGGAGCGGCCGCCAGGCGGAGTCTGTCTGGTGGCGGCGGGCGAGGAATGCCAGCAGGTTCTGCTCGGCGTGGCCGGCGAAGTCGTCGGTCTTCGGCGAGTACTCGCTGGACGGCAGCGGGATCAGGCCGAGCTTCTTCGCGTGGGCTTGCTGAGCGGGGGTCAGCGGGCTGGAGCTGGTGCCGGCAGCAAAGAGCTTCGGACCCTTCGGGGTCATCGCCTCGATGACCGCGACGGTCTGGTACTCCTGGCTGCGCTTGGGCAGCAGCCCGGCGATCTCGCTCGCCATCTTCCCCAGGTGCGTGGGGCAGGGGGCCAGGCCGAACGGGTCCGCCCAGGTTTGCGGGTTGTGGACGTAGGTCTGGGGGTTCAGGGCCGGCCGCAGTCCGAGCGGATCGGGGCTGAGGTAGCGGGCCGTGAGCGGGTCGTAGTAGCGGAACAGGTTGTAGTGCAGGCCGGACTCGGCGTCCGCCTGCTGGCCGGGGAACCGCAGCGGGCAGTCGGGTCCGCGTGGTGCGGGCGCGGGCTTCCCGGGTGCTCCCCACAGGGTGGTGCGCAGGTGCCAGGCGACGGTTCCGTGCTCGTCGACGAGTTCGGTCGGGGCGCCGACGAGGTCGCTGACGATGGCGTAGAACCGCTCGTCGATCTCGTCCTGGGTGGCGTCGCGCAGGTGGTGGGTGCGGTCGCGTTGGGCGAGGGGGCGTTCGCCGTCGGGTTCCCAGTCCCAGGTTGAGGTGTGCGCGGTGCCGGTGTCGGGGTCGGTGCGGGTCTGTTCGGCGAGGTTGGTGCCGTCCCAGACGAACCGGGTCTCCTCGAGGACGGTGTGCCGGTCGGTGGCCAGGCGCTGCTTGGCGATGCGCCGTCCGAACGGGTCGTACAGGTATTGCCAGAGGGAGCCGTCAGGGGTGGTCAGGTGGGTGAGCCGGTCGGCGGTGTCCCAGGTGTAGCGCCACTCGCGGTGGCCGCCGGAGAGCAGCCGGCGGCGCTGGCGGACGAGGCGGCCCTGCTGGTCGTACTCGTAGGTGGTGCGGCCGGCGGTGGTGAGCTGCATGCCGGTGTGGGTGCGTTCGCCGACGGCCGCGTCGGCCTCGGTGCCGTCGTTGCCGCCGGCGGTGGGCCAGTCGGCGCCGGTGAGGTTGCCGGCTTCGTCGTAGGTGTAGCGCTCGGTCCAGTTCGCGCCGGTGACGGCGGTGACGCGGCCGGCCGGGTCGAGGTCCTGGTGGTGCACCTCGCCGCTCGGGCCGCTGGTCGCGGTGACGTATCCGGTCGGTGAGTAGGCCCAGGCCCTCGACCAGCTTGCGGCCCTCGTGCCGGGTGCGGCGGTCAGCTGCTGCCCGGTGAGGCGTCCGCCATCATCGAAGGTGTGGGTGAGCGCCGCGGCGCCGAACTGCCGGCTGGTCTCCCGGCCGGCCAGGTCGTGCGCGAAGGCGAGCGTGTGCCCGCTGCCGGTGTGCAGTTGCCGGGGCCGGCCGGCCGCGTCGTAGGTCCAGCGGCTCTCGGCGCCGCTGGGGGTCTGGCGGACGGTGGTGCGCCCCAGCGGGTCGTAGGCGCGGTGGACGCTGGCGCCGTTGCAGGTCTCGGTGAGGACCCGCCCGGCGGCGTCGTAGGTGAAGGTGACGGTGGCGTCCGCGTTGGCGGCTTCGAGCAGGTGGCCGCCCGCGTCGTAGCGGAAGGTGGTGGTGGCGCCGTCGGCGTGCCGGGCGACGGTGCGCCCCAGTGGGTCGCGGGTGAAGGCAGTGCGCTGGCCCGCGCCGTTGGTGAGTTCGGTGGGGTGCCCGGCCGCGTCCAGGCTGTAGGTGACCGTACGGCCGTTGAAGTCGCGCTCGCTCACGAGCCGCCCGGCGACGTCGTGCTCGTATGTCCAGGTGAGGCCGTGCGGGTTGGTGATCCGGGTGAGCTTCAGCTCCGGGTCGTAGTCGAAGCGGTAGTGGGCGCCGTCGGGGTCGGTGCGGGCGGCGAGCAGGTCGAAGTAGGTGTACTCGAACGTTGACGTGCCGCCGCCGGGGTCGGTGTGCCGCACGCAGTTGCCCTCGCCGTCGTACGCCCACCGTTCGGTGTTGCCGGCCGCGTCGGTGCGCCACGCGGGCCGGCCTTCGATAGTCCAGCCGAGCAGGGTGGTGGTGCCGAGCGGATCGGTGATCCGGGCGGGCAGTCCGAACGCGTCGTAGGCGCAGGTGGAGGTGCCGCCGAGCGGGCCGGTGATCGTTGTGGTCAGTCCGGCCGGGTTGTACGTGAACCGGGTGGTGGCGCCGAGGGCGTCGGTGACCGTGTCGGCGTTGCCGTGTTCGTCGCGCACGTAGCGGGTGAGGGCCCCGGCGGGGTCGGTCGCGGTCAGCAGGTTCCCGCGGTCGTCGTAGGTGAACTGCTCGACGGCGCCGTCGGCGGTCGTGACTTCCAGGGGCTGGTGCAGGTCGTTGTAGACGGCCTGGCTGAAGCTGCCGTCGGGCCTTGATATTCGGGACAGGTTTCCGTCTTCGTCCCAGGACAGCGTCGTGGTGCGGCCGAGCTGGTCGGTGCGCTCCAGCAGCCTGTCGTAGGGGTCCCAGAGGGAGCGGGTGACGTGACCGAGCGGGTCGGTCTCGGCGACGGTCTGTCCGAGCTCGTTGAGCTGGTAGACCGTTCGCTGCCCCAGTGCGTTGGTCACCGTTGTGGTGCGGTTGTCCGTGTCGTAGGAGAACACGTTGTCCAGGAACCCGCCGTCGCCGCGGGTCTGCACGCAGCGCCCGGCCCGGTCGTACAGGTACCGGTAGCGGTGACGGTTGCGGTCGGTCCACGTCGTGATCCGCGCCAGGTGGTCGTAGGTGAACTCCAGCGGCACGCCGGAGGAGTTCATGACCTGGGACAGGTTCCCGTTGCC
The DNA here is from genome assembly GCF_024172095.1 of Kitasatospora cinereorecta. Classification (GTDB taxonomy): domain Bacteria; phylum Actinomycetota; class Actinomycetes; order Streptomycetales; family Streptomycetaceae; genus Kitasatospora; species Kitasatospora cinereorecta. The sequence goes on from NZ_JAMZDX010000008.1 coordinate 103,515, forward strand.
GTCGTAGGAGAACGCGACGAGCAGTGTCCCCTCCGGCTCGGGCCGGGGCGCCGCTGCTGGCCCGCTGGGCGCCGAGGGTTCGGTGGCCGCGGCCTCGCCCGCCGCCGGCGCCCCGGGGACGGCCTGCTCGGCGTTGCCTGCGGCCTGCGGCCCGGTGCCGGCGGCGGGCTCGGGCTCGGTGCCGGCCGCCTGTCCGGTTCCGGCGGCCCCCTGGGTGTCGGTGCCGGCCGGGTCCAGGAGCCGGAAGCCGGTGATCCGCCGCCCTGCGGTTTCGACACCGACGCGGTAGCCGCCGCTGTGCCGTACCTCGACGGGCGCGCCCTGCGGCGAGTAGGCGATGTCGATCCGGTGCCCGTTCCGGTCGCTGATGGCCGCCAGCGGCAGCAGGGACTGGTCCGCAAGGTCGCCCGGTGCCCCGCCGTCCGGTGTGAGTGGCACGAAGTGCCGCGTCACCCCGCTGAACGGGTCACAGACTGTCAGACAACCCGGCACCTGCGGATCCCAGGCGAGCTCCCACCTCGGCCCCTCCACCGGGTGCACCGGCCTGTCCGGACGCGGGACGGGGAACACCAGCAGCATGCCGTCGTCGGTCGCGAAGACCACGCCCTCGTCGTCCAGCTCGAGCCGCTGGTCCAGCGTTGAGGTCCACGACGGTCCGAACCACCGACCCGACCGGTACGACGACAGGTGCGTGCGCGTCAGTAGCAGGGGCAGCGCACCGGGAAGGCTCACGTCCTCCTGGCCCATCACCATCTCACCGGACGCGACATCGACCGGGTCACCGCAGGTGTTCCGCGAGTTCAGCTGCACTCCGGTCTTCCGCGGATCCCCCGCGCCGTCTCGCAGCCGCGGCGAGCCCGGCTTCCTCGATCCGCCCTTGCGGCCCGGACCTCGCCGATTCGACCCGCCTCCGCCGCCGCTACCGCCGGGCGATTTGGGGCCGCTGCCGCCACTGTGCTTGCCGAGCATGATGTCGGCGATCTTCCGGTCGTTGTCCCGGTGGTTGCGGCTGGTCTGCTCCAGGCCTTGACCGACGTCCTTCAGGTGCTTGCGCAACGCCTTCTGGCCGTCCTGCATCGCGTCGAGGAGCTTTGAGACGCCCTGCTCGGCGGCCGCCGCAAGGCCGCCCTTGCCGCGGGTGCGGCCGAACGCGGCCTTCGCCCGGGTGTGGTGCCGGCGGTGCGAGTTCTCCAGGTCGTCGGAGTACGTGCCGAAGCGCTTGGCCAGGTTCTCCGTTGCGTCGTGGTCGTGCTGGAATCCGTCACTCATGCCGCGCTCCCCCGTGCGCCGTCACCGAGACCGAGCTGCGACTTGCTGTCGTCCACTCCGTCCTTGAAGCCCTGCTTGCCGGCGTCGCCGACGTCCGACCAGTTGACGCCATCACTCATCCCCAGCGCCTGCTCCCCAAGCTGCAGGACGAGATTCCCAGCCATGTCGGACAGCGCCTGGATCACCGGCCCAGTGGCAATAGAGATCAGCTGGTCGATGATCTGCTGCTCGGCCTCCTTCAGCAGCCTCCGGACGATCACCCGGGTCACCTGGGTCGCCCCCAGCGCTCCCGCCTCCGACAGGCCGAACGTCAACGGCGCCGCCGCCTGCGCGGCGATCACCTCGGCCGCCATGATGCCCAGCTGCACGATCGCGGCGACCTTTGCGCCCTCGATGACGATCGCCACCCCGTCCAGGCACGTGGCCACCAGCCGCCCGCCCTCGGCCAACTGGTGCAGGTGCGTGCCGGAGAGTTTTCCCCAGTGCGCCTCGAACGCCTCCACCGCCAGGCCCGCATTGCTGCCCAGCATGTCCTGGACCGCACCGTGCATGTCGGTGATCCCGCTGTCCATCTCCTCCGAGAACGAGCGCAGCGCGTCCGCCATCTCCCGGTAGTCGTCCTCGTCCACGTTCGGCCAATTCACGCCGATCAGATCGAGAACCCACGCCAGCTCGTCGGGCAGCACAACACCCACGCGACTCCACCCCCGTGATCACATCGCTCCGGTACGTAGGCTACTTGACACCCCGTAGCCACGAAACGGCCCTCCGGGGCCGGCCGATCGCCCAGCCTGGCGACCGCCGCGACGTACCCGCCGGTGGCACTTCCTCTCAGCGGTAGCGGAACAACTGCTGCAGCCGTAGGACCTCCGATTGCCAGAACACACGGGCCTCACCTGGCTCGGCAGGAACCGCCCGACCCAGCCGCCCCGCCAGATCACGGCAGACCGCCAGAGAACCCGTGTCGCCCGCCGCGAGCAGCGAGGACAGCAGCGGCTCACCCTGAGGTGTGCCGGCGTCCACTCGCACGAGGACTTCCACCCGGTCGGCCGGGTGCAGTACCTGCGGCAGAGCGTTGCCCAGCTGGCGGCCCAGCCTCGACCATGTGGTCGTGGAGCGCTCGCGCGCAGCCTTCTTCAACGCTCCTGTCACTGCGGCGGCGATCTGCGCCACCGCTTCCTCCGGCAACCGGGCCGGCCTCGCCGGCACCGCCTTCCTCGCCCTCTGCCTCTGCGGAACACCAGAGGCGGAACGCCGGGCCGCAGGCTGCTCCCTGACCACCTCGCGGTCCTCGCGCATCCTGCCGATTCCCGTCCGGGCCGCCAGTCGCTCGAAAGCACGCTTGTCCGTGTCCTGCCGGGCAGCCGGAACACCGGCTTCCCGCCTCGGCGCCACGCCACTCTCGGAGGCCAACGCTCCGCGCAGCCGACGGCCGCGTGAGAGCCACCACTGCGCCTCCTCGAGCTGCGCCGGGGTGAGGCGTGGCCGTACCTTCCTCACCGTCCCGGCGAGTGAGTCCACCAGGTGTTGAATCTGCCGTGCGGGCAGCTGCTCTCCCAGCTGCCGCAGGTCGCCGAGGATGTCCAGGACTCGCTGCTGTGCGGTATCTGCCGGATCGTCCGGTTCGGCCGCCCTCGATGCCGTTGGGGCCCCGGGCACGTCAGCAGGGACGACAGCCCGCGATGTCTTGCGATCCGAGAAGACCGCACGCTCCTGTTGCCGCAGGAGCTCTGCCGCCTCTTCGGCAGTGGAACGCTGGTCCTCCGTTCGTCCCCAGGCCGCGTCCGTGTCCACGCGGACCAGAAGGTGGCGTACCAGTTCGGTGTCGCCCATCGCGACGGCCTGGCGCAGCCGGTCGAAGAGCTCGCCGCGGCCGCGGTCGTATGCGGTCAGCCACGTCCGGCCGCGCTCGATCAATGCGGCCGTGGTCCCCGATGCGGAGTCTCGGGCCTGACCTGCAGCCTCGAGTTCACGGACCAGGGACACGACGGCAACCCGAGAGCGTGACTCGATCGCCGTGTCCAGGCGCCGCTCGAACTCCGACCGATGCGCCGTCCGCTCCCCCAGCGCCGCAGGCCTCCACGCGGCCTGCGGTCTCGGCGACCGGCGCGCCTCGACGATCCGATCGACAGCCGGCGTCCGGAAGCCGTCCGCAGTCATAGAGCACTCGTCGAGGCCGAACCACTCGGTCTGCCGTGCGAAGGCCTGCGTCCCGATCAGCATCCGCCGTGCGGTACCGACACTCTCGAACCGCACCCGATGCACGTACCAGCGCCGCACCAGCGTCTCGTCATCGACCAGCGACGACATGCCCAGAACCGGCTCCACCGCCTCGTCGTCCCACACCGGCTCCACCGCACCGTCCAGATGAAGGCGCAGCCCACGCGCGGGAACGCCCCAACTGATGTCCACGACGGAGCCGAGCGGCAGCGCGAAGGTGATGCCGGCCCTCTGCCCCCTTGTCTTCAGCCACGCCGCAGCCGCCGCCTTCGCATACAGGTGGTCGGCACTGGACACGCTCCGGGCCCGGCGACCACACACATGCTCACCCGTCGGATCCGGGAAGTGCGCGAAATGGCAGACCCGGTCGGTGTACAGCTTCGTCGCCAGCTGCGCGCCGCAGCCGCCGAGCAGCAGCCCACACCAGAACGTGTCCTCCGCGTGTCGCTGGCGAAAGGCGTCCAACTCGATTGCTTCCAGCGGAAGGATCAGAGGTTCCTCCGACCCGGCGTTCCCCATGACCGCCGTCTGAATACGCCGCCTGTCACCCGGCAACAACAACCCCCACCGTGATCGTTTGGCTCACTTGCCGCAGCCTGCGATGAGTCGCAAGCCTGTCGGCCCCCTCCAGGAGCGCCCCAGCACTCTCGTTGTGTACGGCGGGCTCTCCTGCTCTGCCGCGACTCCTGCCCACGCGAGCGCGGCGCCATGCGCCGACGAACAATCGCGGCAAGGCTTTTGAGACCTTCAGCTGTAGGCTCTCGCGGCTCGTGTCATACGGCAGAGCGCTGACCTGGTGATTTGCTGGCGGTCTCACCGAGTGGCCAGGAATCTCACGACCGTGGCGGATTCCTCCAGACAGCGGTCAAGCTGCGGATGACCCTCGTCTGCGTCTATCTCTGCCCGTGTGAGAGTGCAGAGTCAGGTCCGAATGAACGTACAGAGCTGTCCTACGAGCAATCCCAGTGATGCTGCACGGCCGCTCCGGGCATGAGCCGCACTCGAAAATTTAGACGCCGCCCGCATCGCCGATCATGAGCCCAGCCGCTTGTCGCACCGCAGCTCTCCGTTCAAATGCCTCGCGGTTCCTCTCCTCGCTGGCCACGACGCCTTGGTCTTCAAGCGGAACCCAGGTCCGACGGGACTCGCCGTCGAACTCCCAGCTGCTCACGGTCAACAGGTGCGGGAACTACTCATACCAGACGCCTGCGATGGGGCCTCGCTGGGTGGCGGCTCGGATTCCGGACGGCAGAGCGACCTGGTCGAGGTTGCCACGGATGTGAAGGTAGAGATCGGGCGTCGGCAGGCCAGTGGTCTGGATCCAGCCCCGGCCGTGGACATGGCCCGCCGCCTTGAGCGCTTCTGCCTGCCCATCGGGCGCGTACTGGCGGCTGTAGAGCTGGCTGAGGGTCTCGTCCCGGTCGGCGAAGGCGTAGCGGGCGGCGTAGGCGTAGCCGTCGTGGAGCCAGACGTAGAGCACGACCGGCCGGTGTAGGGCTGTGCGCATCCACTCGGCGGTCCGCCGGGCAAGTTCCTGCGGGTTGCCCTCGGCGTTCAGCGCCCAAGCAGAAGGCCGGTCCGGCAGGGTGAACAGTTGGTTGTGCAGGCGGTCGCCACGTATCTGGTCGCCGGAGAAGTGGACGCCGATGTCGATCAGGCTCAGCCGCGTCTCGGGGTCGCTCAGGGTGATGTACGCCAGCAGCGCGTCCCCGGTTTCCGGTCGGCTGATCTCACCGCTGGCGCCGTGGGAGGGCCACTGCGCGGTGTGTGAACGCAGCGCCTCCACGAAGGCGCGCTCGGACTCGGTGATCTCCAAGTCGAGGTAGTCGTCCGGCTCCTCGAGTTCGAACCATTGCGTCGGCATGACCGGGACCCTACGGGTGGCGGGTGGCGGGGCGCGAACGGCTTTGTGCCTGTGACCGGGCCTACTCGGGTGGGCTGCCCCTGGCGGCAGCGTGCACTCGCTACTTGCTAGAGGTTCTCCCGTATGAGGTGACGGCTATCCGGTGAGGGCGAGGTTGTGCAGCCCCCATCATTGCCTTGCGGCGCCCGTGCTCTGCATTGAGCACGGCCTGTTCGAGCGTCCGCATAGTCCGGCCGGCTCGCGAACTCGGTTGCGGAGGAGATGTTGGCGCCTGTCTCATTGGCTGCCATGACCCGGCGATCTTCACGGCTGACCCTTAGAAGCCATCTCATTTGGCCAGCCGGCGATGGCAGATGAGTGCCGCGGCGATGGTGGCGAAGGCTGCGAAGTGGTCGGCTTTGCGTTCGTAGCGGCGGTGGAGCCGACGGAAGCCGCCCAGCCATGCGACGGTCCGCTCGATCACCCAGCGGTGCCGGCCGAGGCGGCTGGAGGACTCGATGCCGCGGCGTGCGATGCGGGTCGTGATCTGTCGTCGTCGCAGGTAGGAGCGGATGAAGCGGTGGTCGTAGGCTTTGTCGCCGTGGAGCCTGCCGGGCCGGCGGCGCCGGGGGCCGCGGCGGGAGCGGATCGGTGGGATCGCCTCGACGAGCGGAATCAGGGCCTGGCTGTCGTGCAGGTTGGCGCCGGAGATCGCCAGCGACAGGGGTAAACCGGTGCGTTCGGTGAGCAAGTGGATCTTTGACCCGAACTTGCCCCGATCGACAGGATTCGGACCCGTCAGGTCCCCTTTTTCGTGGCCCGCATGTTCACGGAGTCGACCGCGCACCTCGACCAGTCCAGCTCACCCTGCGAGCCGAGCTCGTCCAGGACCAGGCGGTAGAGCTTGGCCCACACCCGGGCCGCGGTCCACTCGGTGAAGCGCCGGTGGGCCGTCGGCCCGGACGGGCCGAAACACGGCGGCAACTGGGCCCACGTGCACCCCGATGTCGCCACGAACACGATCGCCGCAAGCACTTCGCGGTCCCCGTGCCGGCGTCGGCCACCGCCCTGCGGGCGCGTCGGTGCCGCTGGCACCACCCGCTGGAACAGCTCCCACAACTCGTCCGGTACCAGCCGCTCCACGATCGTCACGAGAGCAGCCTACAAGCCCAAATGAGATGGCTTCTTAAGCAGCGATTCAGCCCCCATCCCCCGAGCGTGCCGCGTACCGCGCTGCAGCGCTTCAACCGCGCCAAGACAGACTCCGGCTGGCCCCTGCTCCTCGCCAACTTCGCGCTCTTCGTCGTTTTGGGTGCTTATTCGCTCAATGCGGCCGCTTCGGGATCTTTTCTCTTCACTGTCCTGAGTGTGAACCTTGTTCTCGGGGCGCTGCGGACGGGCCACGTGATGCTCTGCGTCGCCCAAGGGAAAACCGGACTAACCGCGACGGGGGAACGAATAGCTGTCGATGTCACCACTGACCCCAGTCAGCGGGCCAGGCTTTTCTAGCGCTCCGGTTCCCGTAGGTGACGGCCTTGGCCTGACCGCTGATCGGGTGGCAGGAGGGGCCAGGGAAGGATTCGCCCGCTCGCGCGCCAGCTCCAGCTGATGGCGGTCGGCGTCGGTGATGAGACCGGGGCGGCGGCCGTGCGCGCGTGCCGTCCACCGCCCCCAGCGGGCCGACTACCAGGCCCGGCGGCCCGCCCTCACCGCTCAGGCCGGGGCATTCGCCACCGCTCTCGCCGAACCTGTCCGTCCAGGAGTCCACCAGCTCGAGCTGGGCGCCTCTCACGGCCGCCCCGGCGACTGCACTGGCCCGGGTGCGCAGCAGGGCGAGCGCCGCCAGTGTGGCGTAGGTGGAGAGGTTCGTGGGGCCGTAGCCGGCATCGGGGTCGGGAAGGGCCGCAGGTTCATCCTGGCCTGGCCGGCGGTCGGTGTCCGTCAATGCGGCGACTGCGGGGTGGTGCGCTCGTCAGCCGGTACTCTCTGCGGCCGGCCGAGGTGGATGCGGCCGAACCGACCAGTGGGATGCTCACATCCCTGTGGCCCCGGCTGCGATTCGGGTGCGTAGTCGCGTGATCAAACGGTGGCCTTCGTCGATGCCGTCCTCGACCGGGCCCGGTCCAGTAGCCGAGGGACCGCATAGGCGAATCCTGCATTGAGTCCGCCCATGTACAGGGCGGCAGACCAGGAGCCGTGGCCGCCTGGGTTGTCGATGGGGTACGAGAGCGCGGCGCAGCTGACGGACATGACGGAGATCAGTACGACGGTGACCAGGCGGGGACCGCCGACGCGTTGCCCCGCTGCCTCGCTGCGCGCCAGTGTCGCCGCGCAGGACGCCCCCGCCAGCGGGAGGAAGAGCGCTGCCAGCCAGTTGAAGGGCCACGATGTGCCTGCGGCGGCGAGTCCGGCGGCCGCGTACGGCAGGTTGATGGACCACCACGCTGCTGCGGCCAGCAGCATCATGGCGCCGACACCGCCCCAACCCCGCGCCCTTGTTCCTCCCGAATCCGCCACAGCGCCCAGTGTCGCGAACGGGCCGCCGCCGAGTCGCCTGCCACCGGCGCGCCGCGCACGCCACACGCCCCAGCGCGTACGCCGCTTGAGACCTCTACTCGGGCAGGCAGACACTGGCTGGCGACCGTGCCTCGCTCTCGGGGGCCGTCGCTACACTGCGGTCACTCGCGATCGAGCCTTGGCCGTCATCGGACACCGTTGTGCCACGGACCATACGTGTGGGCGGCGGGTGGCTGGGGGCGGGGTCGCTGGAGGACGGCCAAGGCATCGTCGATGCGGTCGAGGTCGATGAGGTAGCCGGCCAGGGCATGGCTGTTGCCCGAGGCGTGCTGTCGGAGGACGGTGACGGCAGCCTTGGTGCGCCCGGCGCCGGCGAGCAGGTCGGCGAGGTCCCAGGCCGCGTAGGAGCTGCCGCTCTCGGGGTGGACCCGGGCCTGGGCGATCGCTTCGTCGATGCCGTCGCGGGCGGCGATCAGCGGCAGCCGGATCCGGTAGAGGTCCCACTCCTCCTCGCCGCCGCGGGCGGCGGCGAGGGCATCGAGGAAGGCCAGCCCGTCTGCGGGGCGGTTGTGGTCGAGGCACAGGTCCGCCAGGGTGTGAAGGATCCAGTCCTCGCCGTTGCGGTCGGCGGCCAGGGTGCGCATCACGTCGATCGCTTGGTCGCCCCGACCGTGGCGGGCAAGGAGTTGCGCGAGCGCGAAAGCCGAGTTCGGGTCCTCGGCCACTGGCCTGCCGGTCTGCCGGTACGCCGCGATCGCCCCCTCCACGTCGCCGGACTCCTCCAGCCACGTCGCGAGCCGTTGTACGGCGTAGCCCGAGTCGTCGCTCGCTGCGGCTTCCCGGAGCTCGTCGATCCGGCCGTGCCGTGACAGCAGCGCGGCCAGTTGATTCCGGTGATTGACCAGCGTGGTGCTGCCGGTGCGCAGCAGGGCGATCGCGTCGTCGGTGCGGCCCTGGCGCTCGCGGGTGGTGGCGATCAGACCCAATGGTCGTTTCGCGGTCGAGGCCTTGGCAGCACCATGGGAAGTCGGAACACCAGTGCTCGGTACAAGGCCGGCCAGCACTTCATGACACTGAGTGATCAGTGGTAGACGTCCGTCGGCGGTCTGGCATGATCGCGCGGTGAGCGTTGCGAAGGTGCAGGCCGCTGAGGCCGTCGAGTCACATGTCCGAGAATTCTTTGAAGGACATCCCGTGGAGGTCGTCGAATACGACCTTGGGCCGGGGCGCCGAGAGGCGCTGGCCGACCTGCGAGTTCTCGTCGTGGGCCCCGGCCCGCGCAGCGACTGCTGGGCCTATGTGACGGCCGGTTGCTGGTCCGAGGTGGAGCAGGACGGCCATGGACTTGAGTTCGTCATGACCGCCCATGTCCGCGACCAGCGGTTCGTCGAACTCATGGCGATGATCGCTTACTACCACTGCGGAGGGCATCTGCTCGACCTGGAGCACAGCATGCCGATCGGTGAACCGTGGGTGCCGGGTTCGGCCTGCGACCACTTGCTGATCAGCCTGCCCTATCTCCACGGGCCCGAGCTTGAGCGCTGTCCGTTGCCCGAGGGACACGCACGCATTCTGTGGGCCCTGCCGGTGACGACGGCCGAGATCGAGTTCCGCAGACATCACGGCCACGAGGCGCTGGAGCAACTCTTCGACGAGGCCGAGATCATTCCCACCGACCCATTCAGGGCATCGGTCGTTTGAGCTCGCCTCCGGCCGCCCGGGATCACGGGGCGGTCGACGACCTGGTCAAGGCCCTCGGCGCGGACACCGGCATCTCCAAGAGCGAGGTCTCCCGGATCTGCGCCGACCTGGACGAACAGCTCACCGCCTTCCGCACCAGGCCGCTGGGCCACACGCGCTTCCCCTACGTCTGCCTCGACGCGACCTACTGCAAGGCCCGGGTGAACCACCAGATCGTCTCCCGGGCCGTGGTCGTCGCGACCGGAATCACCGAGGACGGCGGCCGGGAAGTCGCCAACGCGTCGTGGCGCGGCGGCGTTCGGTCCGCTACGTGTTCATGCGGCGAGGTAAACCGATGGGCCCGAACAGCATGTCTGAGTACCTCGTGCAGACCCCCGCCGGGCGCGGGCGGTGGGGCACTTTGCACCTCGTTTCACCCGTTGCCGACAATGAGAACTTTTCATCCTGAATTCGCAGGTGGGATGGGGTGGCCTGGGGTCGGTCGGGTGTGATCGCGCCGGTCGTGGGCCGTGATCGCGGCGCTTGATCGTCTGTCAGCGGGTGATCTCGGCGCGGGTCAGCACGAGGAGCGAGCGCAGCAGCGTGGTGGCGTGGGTGGCGTTCATCCGGACCTTGGTGAGGATGCGCCAGTTCTTGAGGTCGGCGAAGCCGTGCTCGTTGGCGGCGCGTTCGCGGGAGATGAGCTTGTTGGCTTCCTTCTGGGCCGAGGTGAGCGGCTTTCTGCGGGCGGCGCGCTTCCCGGTGATGATCACCGGGTTGTCGGGGTCGTCGTCCAGCGCGGTGAAGCCCAGGTCCCCGATCGCGCCGAGGCCGGCGGCGCGCAGCTTCGCGCAGATCTTGTTGTGCCTCGCGGCGGTCAGGTCCAAGGCGCGGCCGGGTTTGGCCGCCGAGATCCACAGCAGGTTCCCGCGCTCGTCGGTGACGGCCAGGAACAGCAGCCCGTGGGCCTTGTGCTTCCCGGAGTAGTTGCGCCGATTCTGTCTACCGGTGCGGCGTCTGGTGCGCACCCAAGCTCGCCGTGCTCCCGACGGCCGCCGGCCCGGCCGGCACCTAGGTCAGGCCCGCCGGATGCTCGAGACGTACCGCGTCCGGCTCTGGGCCCAGCAGCTCGGCACCGCGCAGACGGTCGGTGATGCCCGCATCCGCAAAGATGCTGAGTCCGTAGCCGGCCCTACTCGGCGTCCTGTGCTTCGATCAGGTCGAGGTCGCGGACGCAGAAGCCGTGGTGTTCGAAGGTCTCGTTGAGCACCGTGACGAGGCACTGCCGCACCAAGCGGCCCCGGGCGTACGGCGGCCAGACATCGTCGTCGGGCACCGGCGCTCGCTCTGCGAGCTGCACGGCGGTGACCTCGTCGAGCCAGGCCTCAAGCTCGGCGGCCTGCGCGTCACGCACGCTCACGATCTCGTCGAGGGTCGGATCGAGCGAGAGGTCAAGCCCGTGCGCTCCACGGTAGGGCTCGACGGTCGTCCCGATGCCCATCGGCGTGAACAGCTCCGTCGAGCCCAGGCAGCAGCGGCGGAACCACGAGTCGTGGACGAAGACCAGGTGGCGCATCGTCTGCACCGCCGACCACTCGTCGTTCACGCTGCGGCGCTCGATGCCGGGCCTACGGCGGATTCGCTCGATCGTCGCGGCCCAGCCGGCATGGAGCTGACGCGATGCCTCGCGCAGATCGTCAGGGTCCTCGGAGCGGATCAGCACCCGCACCGGATGACGCCGGTCGAGCTCTGCCTCGACGTACTCGCTGACCTCGACACCGTTGACCACGAGGTTGGCGACGAGCCTGTCGATCACGGCATCCTGCATGACGACGCCGATCAGGCGTGCCCCGCTCAGATCGCACTCGCGGAACTCCACACCGTGCAGATCCTCGTCCACATATCGCGTCATGCCCCGCATACTAGATCCGAGCACCGACAAGCCGGCCTCCCCGCAACTGCTCGACTTCGCTGTCGACGAAATCCCACCCACCCAAAAGCCAGACCCGCACCCAGGCTTGCTCCGGTTCGTGGACGTCTTCGGAGTCGTCGATGCCGATCAGGAACTCGCGTCTATCGTCAAACAGGCCGTACTCGGCGGCCATCCGCATCCGCCCGGCATTGAGAACTTTTCATCTTGAATTCGCAGGTGGGATGGTGTGGCCTGGGGTCGGCCGGTCGGCCGGGTCGGGTCACTCGTCTGTGTCTGACGGCATCGTCCGGTTTCGCAGCCCCCTACGATCGGCGGCGGAGCTTGGACGCGGGTCGAGGGGGTCGGAAGTCGGTGTTGGACCGGATCGTCGAGCGCAGGGACCTGCTGCGCGAGCAGGCCGATGGGCTGCGCAAGCAGCTGGAGGACATCGACGTCGAGCTCGACCAGCTCGCTGTGGCCGAGCAGGTGATCGCCAGACTGCTGGCCGACGACGAGCCCGGCAATGCAGAACCGGATGTGGATGCCGAGCCGGACCCGTTGAGCCTGCCGCCGGGGATGACGGTGCCGCACCGACGCCAGGCCCGGGGCGTGAGCGACCTGCCTGGGGAGTACCAGCGGTTCCTGGAGCTGATCGCCGCCTCACCGCGCCCGGCGGCCTTCCGGTACGTGCGCGAACAACTCGGGGTGCCGATCGCCGCGAAGAACATCGAGGGCATGCGCAGCAAACTCAAGCGGCTGGTGGAGCGGGGCTGGCTGATCGAGACGCAGCCGGGGAAGTTCACGGTCCGTCCCTGACCGGGGCCGGGGATGTGACACAGAAGGCTGACACGCCGTGTCGTGGCGGCCCCCGGTCGCGGTTGCTTCAGGTGTGAACAAGAACTCCCGCGCCGAGGGCGCCGGCTTCCCGGTGTACCAGTCCCGACTGCCCCTGAGCAACGCCACCGTCACGATGGTCGCCGACCTGCTCCGGGGCCGGATGAAAGCGATCGGCAGCCGCTGGCGCAAGCTCCCGGCGGGCCGGATCGCCGTGATCGTCCTGGCGGTGCTGCGTCATGACCAGCGTCTTTCCGACATGGCCGGCGGCTACGGAGTGTCGGCCTCGACCGTGCGCCGCTGGGTCCTGGAGGTGATCGGGCTGCTGGCGGCCCGTGCCCCGAGACTGGACCGTGCGCTTCACGCAATCACCCGATCCGGCGGCGAGGTGGTACTGATCGACGGCACCCTGGTGCGCACCAGACGCCGCACCGGTAGACAGAATCGGCGCAACTACTCCGGGAAGCACAAGGCCCACGGGCTGCTGTTCCTGGCCGTCACCGACGAGCGCGGGAACCTGCTGTGGATCTCGGCGGCCAAACCCGGCCGCGCCTTGGACCTGACCGCCGCGAGGCACAACAAGATCTGCGCGAAGCTGCGCGCCGCCGGCCTCGGCGCGATCGGGGACCTGGGCTTCACCGCGCTGGACGACGACCCCGACAACCCGGTGATCATCACCGGGAAGCGCGCCGCCCGCAGAAAGCCGCTCACCTCGGCCCAGAAGGAAGCCAACAAGCTCATCTCCCGCGAACGCGCCGCCAACGAGCACGGCTTCGCCGACCTCAAGAACTGGCGCATCCTCACCAAGGTCCGGATGAACGCCACCCACGCCACCACGCTGCTGCGCTCGCTCCTCGTGCTGACCCGCGCCGAGATCACCCGCTGACAGACGATCAAGCGCCGCGATCACGGCCCACGACCGGCGCGATCACACCCGACCGACCCCAGGCCACCCCATCCCACCTGCGAATTCAGGATGAAAAGTTCTCAATGGCCTGCGTATTGGTCTATCGATCGTCTGAGGACGGGGTGAAGGCGATCTCCAGGTTGGTCAGACCTCGGAAGTTGAGGCTGCGCTGCCAGCGCGGTGAGGTGCCGTCGAGCCTCCAGTCAGGCAGGCGTGTGAGCAGGGCCTCCAGAACGAGGGTGCCCTCCAGTCGAGCCAGCGCTGCGCCGAGGCAGAAGTGCGGCCCGTAGCCGAATGCGAGGTGGCGCCCACCAGGACGGTGGAAGTCCAGCCGGTCAGGGTCGGGGAAGGCCGCCGGATCCCGGTTGGCGGCACCGCACACCAGAAGCACCGGCTGTCCAGCGGTGATGGATCGACCTGCGAGGTCGAGGTCGTGCCGCGCGCGGCGGAGCATCAGCTGCACTGGGCTGTCGTACCGCAGGAGTTCCTCGACGGCGGCGGGGATCAGGTCCACCCGGCTGCGCAGTTGGTTGGCGGCCTGCGGGTGGCGCAGGAGGGCAAGGGCGGCGTTGCCGATGAAGTGGGTGGTGGTCTCATGACCGGCGATCAGGAGCAGGGCGCAGTTGGCGAGGAGTTCGTCGAAGTCCTGGTCGGCGTCATCGAGCCCGATGGCCAGCAGGGCGCGCAGGGTGTGGGGCGCGGGCGGAACGTCCTTCCGGGTGAGGAGTTCCCGGAGGTAGACAAGCATGTGTTGCATGCTCCGGGAGGCAGCCCGGCTGTCTTCGGCGTCCAGCCTGGAACTACCGATGGCTGCGGCTATCGGGTCGGACCAGGAGGACAGAGCGGGTCGGTCCTGCTCCGGCACCCCCAGGAGGTCGCAGATGACAGCCAGGGGCAGCGGGCGGGCCAGGTCAGCGACGATGTCCAACCGGCCGGTCATCGCTGCGGGAGTGATGATCTGGTCGACTGCGTCGGATATCCGGTCGCGTAGCATCGCTACGGCCCGGGGGGTGAAGGCTTTGCTGAGCAGGGAGCGCAGCCGGGCGTGGTCCGGGGCATCGTTGTAGAGCATCTGTCGACTCAGGACCTGGGCCAGTGGCCGTAGTTCCTCGGAGACCGCCTCGATGTCCGGATAGCGCACCGAGGAGAAGCGTGGATCACTTGCCGTGCTGCTGACCACTGCGTAACTGGTCGCGACCCAGGCGTCCAGGTGGCGATCCCAGTAGAGTTCGTCAGCCCTTCGAAGTTCCCGGTAGAAGTCGTACAGTCGGTCCTGGTTTTGAGGCCTCAGAGCGGAGAGTAACGACGCGGGTGTTGTGTGGTTTTGCACCGCCGCACGATAACAGCAAGGACCCAGCTTGTTCGACGCCATGACCACTGGGTGGAGACCATGGGACATCCGCGCAGTGTCAGGGCGGTTCATGGACGCAGGAGCAGGCGGATCGGGGCGCCCTGCTTCTTCTGCAGGCGCTCCACGGCTTCGGCCGCGCGTTCCAGCGGCAGCACGTCGCTGATCGAGCGGGAGAAGTCCAGGCGACCGCCACTTGCCAGGCCCAGCAGCTGCGGTACGGCAGTCTCGTCGGAGGCGTAGTGGCCCAGGATCTGTTGCTGGAGGAAGGTGAACCGGGTCCCGGCGATCACCGTGAGCGGCTGGTCGGTGAGGCCGACCAGGACCAGCCGTCCGCGCGGCGCAAGCACCTCCAGCGCCTGTTCCCGCACCGCTGGGACACCGGCGAAGTCGAAGGCCACCGCCAGGCCCGCCCGGCCGGTGAGGGCCGCGATCAGGGCCGGCAGCTCGGGGTCGGCCGGGTCCAGCGCCAGGTCCGCGCCGAATGCCAGGGCCCGCTCCCGGGCGGCCGGCACCGGGTCGACGGCCACGACGGGGTAGGCGCCGACGGCGCGCAGCAGTTGCACCGCGTGGGCACCCAGCCCGCCCACGCCCCAGACTCCGACCGCCTCGGCGGGCCGCACCCGGCCAGTGGTGGTTATCGCGCCCCACGGAGTGGAAACGGCGTCCGGGATGATCGCCGCCTGGTCGAGGGCGATCGACTCGGGCACCCGGCACAGCGCTTCAACCCGGGCCAGGGCGTACTCGGCCCAGCCGCCGTCGTAGTTGACGCCGCGGGTCCAGGTGGCGCCGTCGCGCTTCTCGACGGCCTGCAGCACCACCCGGTCCCCGGGCTGCCAGCCGCTGACCCCCGGGCCGAGCTCGGCGACGGTCCCGGAGACCTCGTGGCCCAGGATAACGGTGTCACTGGCCCGGTTCAGCGGGGTCAGCGTGCCATCGATCAGGTGCACGTCGGACAGGCAGACGCCAGCTGCGGCGACCCTGACCAGGACCTGGTCCCGGCCGGGCTCCGGCCGTGCCACCTCGTCGACGGTGAGTGTGTGGGTCGGGAAGTGCAGGCGCACCGCACGCATCACGGCCATGTCAAACTCCTACCGGCAGAGGTCAAGTTGCGTCGCGAGGTTACGGCACGTCAGGCAGCGCGCACAGGCCCAGGTGACCGTCGGGCCCTGGCCAGCCGCGTCGCCTTCACCCGAGGTCCCCAGGGATCAGGGCGCGGGCGGTGGTGCGGCCTGGCGTGCAGCCCTGGTATCGACGACGGTGACGGGTCGCCCCGACAAGGCGCGGCCGTCCGCAGCCGCGGAGCTGACCGCCCAGCGGGGACGTCAGAGCCCCGTGGTACCCGAGGCAACACCGGGTTCGTCCGGGGCCATGAGGGCTCCGCATAGACCGGAGCACGGTCCCGGCCCCCAGAGAGGTGGCGTGACCAGCAACGAAGCCTCTTGCTCAGCAGGCCGACGACAGTCGATCATTCGGTCATGAGACCTGAAGTGCGGGCGTTCGTCGCCGACGGCGCCCTTCCCCCCGACTCGGACGAGGACGAAGAGGAGCTCGACAGGCGAGTCCAGCAGCTCGAGGCGATCTCCAGGCCGGTCAACGCGGACGAGGCCCGGGCGTTGGCCGACTGCTTCGGCCCGGACGACTGCTACGGCGTCGCCTGGACGCTACTGCACCTCATCGAGACCGGTCCGAACCCGGTGCTGACCACCAAGCCCGATCCGGATTCCAACGAATGGCAACATCGACTCTGGCTGCGAGCCGTCAATGCGGGCCTCCTGCCCGCAGACTTGACCAGCTGACACCGTGAGGTATCTGACCCCGCTGTTCACCGACGAGCCGCCGCTGGCATCCCCGAGAGGATGCCGACAGCGGCCGCGTTGAGCCCGGCCGGACGCCCAGTGCCGACCGAACCAACGCCTACCCGGCCAGTCAACCGCGGCACTGCGCTACCGCGGCCTGAGACGAGTCGGATCGGCAGACACCATGTCCCTGTCGGGGATACGCAGCACCGGCCTGCGATGCCACCACGCTATCGCCGAGACCGCCCTGGCCCGGGCGATACGCGGACTCGCGGTGTGCGGGCTCGACGGCGGGGATTTCTTCACGTTCGACACCGTCGCCGACGGGCTGCACGCGGTGTATCTGGGGTACGACTGGGACGACGCACGGGGCGCCACCGTCTCCGCGGTCGCGCCGGTCGCGAGCGGCACCACCCCCGGAGGCGCGGGTGGGTGCGAGCTGGGAGGAGGCGTCGGACGACGTCAAACCGGACCGCCGGGTTCGCGCAGGCCGAGGGGCCCCGTGGGCCCATGCCGTGGCCGAGTTCGAAGGCACAGCAAGAGGCCAGCTCGCGGACCCCGGTGCTCGATGTTGACCGGCGAGCGGCGCGAACGCACCGGTGTTCCCCACCCGTGACTTCACGTCGAGCAGCATCCTGGTCAGCTGGGACGAGAGCGGTACTGGCGTCGGGGTCTTCTGGTCTCGAGGGTGATATTGCAGGCCACGTTCGGCCAGGTGCTCCAGCGTGGTCGCCACGACCGGCATCGCATCGTTGTACACCCGGCGGCAGTCCCGTTGTGTTCCTGTGCCCGATGGTCACCCAGGCCCTCGGGGCCTTCTCCCAGTTGAACTCGCGTCACACAAGGCGCCCTGCCGGATGAGGCTCGACGGCAAGGGCCACTTCTGCAGATTGCTCACAAACCGATGCGGACCCGGGCCGTTCAGTGCGAGGCCGGTGGTGTGCCCGCGATGCTTGCGTCGATGCCGGCGAGGGCAATGTCGAGGCCCTGGGAGAAGCGCCGGTCGCGCGTGGCGGCCGAGATGTTGCTCTCGGGGTCGAGGAGTTCGGCTTGCTCGACGAAGCGCGCGTCGGCCCGCTCCACGATGCCGTGGATGACGTCGTAGAACTCCTTCTCGCTGAGCCCTGAGGCGCGGACCCGGTTCAGCCACTGGACCTCGAGCACGGCGTAGCCGTAGGTGTACTCGAAGATGAGGCCGAGTGCGGCGCCGGCCTGCTCCGGGGGCAGAGCGCTGCGGGTGATCGCGCCGATCGCGCTGGTGGACAGGTGCAGCGCGTTGGGTCCGAGGGCGAGGAACTGACTGGCCAGCTGGGCGGCCCAGGGGTGCCGGTGAAAGCAGCGGCGGTACTCGTGGGCGAGGGCGTGCAGGTGGCCGCGCCAGTCGCCGTCGTCGAGGGGCGGGGTGCGGATCTCGCCGAGGACCTCGTCCAGGGCGAGTTCGAGGAGTTCGTCCTTGTTGTCGACGTACCAGTAGACGGACATCGGTGTGACGTCGAGTTCGGCGGCCAGTTTGCGCATGGAGAAGGCCTGGACGCCGTCGCGGTCGAGCAGTTCCGCGGTGGCGCGCACGATCCGGTCGCGGCTGAGCGGACTGGGGGCGGCGCTCCGCTTCCGGGCTTTGGTCGGCTTCACCCAGATGCTGGCGGCCGGATCGCGGAACTTCTCGGTCATGCGGTGGTCCTCGGTCGGTCGTGCCCGGGGTCCGGGCTGGTCGCAGCACGGTCTGCGGGAGGCGGGCCGTGCCGCGATCGTACGGGCCTCAGACTTCCGGTGCGGGCTGCGGCCGGGTGGCCGCCGGGCCGGGGTGGGGGGCGGTGGCCCGCTTCAGCAGCCAGGCTGCGAGCAGGCCGCCGAGCAGGACGGCAACGGCGCCGATGAGCTGGCTGCTGGTCAGGCTGTCGGCGAAGGCCGAGCGGACTTGCTGGGCGGCGGCCGGCCCCGCGGTGGCGAGCGCCTCGGGCAGTGAGCGGGCTGCCTCGTGCGGCACGGCGGCGGGCAGCGCGCCGGCGAAGCCGGCGGTGAGCACGGCGCCGAGGACGGCGACGCCGAGCGAGTTGCCGAGTTCGGCGAGCGTGCCCATGAGGCCGGAGCCGATGCCGGCCTTCTCGGGCGGGATGGAGCCCATCACCGAGGCGGCCATGGCGGGTTGGGCGAGTGCCACGCCGACGCCCATCAGGACCAGGCCGAGCAGCACGCCGGGGTACGAGCCGTGGTGCCCGAAGACGGCGATCGCGGCGAGGCCGGCGGCGAGCAGGGCCAGGCCTGCGGCGATGGCGGCGGGCGGCTTGAGGCCGAGCTTCGCGGTCAGCCTCACGCCCGTGCCGGTCAGGTTGAGCGCGACGATGGTCAGCGCCATCGGGGCGGTGCGCAGGCCGGCCGAGAGCGGCCCGTACCCGAGGACGAACTGCAGGTGCTGGGTGAGCAGGAACAGCGAGCCGCCCATGCCGAAGCTGACCAGCACGCCGCCGGCAACGGCGCCCCGGAACCGGGCGTCGTGGAAGAAGGCCAGGTCGAGCAGCGGGTGGGCGATCCGGCGCTCCCAGAGCGCGAAGAGCAGGAGGAAGAGGGCGCCGATGCCGATGGGCAGCAAGGTGCGCGAGGAGGTCCAGCCGTAGCCGGGCCCCTGGATCACGGCGTAGACCACGCCGACCATGCCGACCGTGGACAGCGCGGCGCCCAGCAGGTCGGGGCGGTCGCCCCGCGGGTCCTTGGACTCGGGGACAAGGCGGGCAACCGCGATCAGGCCGAGCGCGGCCACGGGGACGTTGACGAGGAAGCACGAGCCCCACCAGAAGGTGGTGAGCAGCAACCCTCCGATGACGGGGCCGAGTGCGACGCCGAGCGAGGCGACGGCGGTCCAGGCGGCGATGGCCTTGGGCTGCTCGTCGGCATCGAAGGTGCGCACGACGATGGCCAGGCTGGTGGCGAGCAGCAGGCTGCCGCCGACGCCCATGCCGGCCCGCGCGGCGATCAGTTCGCCCGGGTTGCCGGCCAGGGAGGCGCCCAGGGAGCCGATGCCGAAGAGGGCGAGGCCGATCAGTTGGACCTTCTTGCGGCCGTACCGGTCGGCCAGGCCGCCGGCGGCGATCAGCAGGCCGGCCTGGGCGAGGGAGTACGCGCCGATCACCCACTGGGTCTGGGCGGTGGTGGTGCCGAGCTCCTTGGTGAGAGAGGGGATGGCGACGTTGAGGATGGTGTTGTCGAGGATGACGACGAGCTGCGCGAGGCAGATCACCGCGAGGATCACCCACCGGTCGGGCCGGCGGCCGTTGTGGGGCATGGGCGAGGCACTCCAGGTTTCTTGTACGACGTATAGGTTCCTGTACACCGTAGAGTGGTTTCAGCGCCGACCGCCAATGGTTTCCGGAGGCTCAGGTGCTGCGCCGGGAGGCGCGACATCGACGGCCTTCCGGGGCACCCCCACAGCCTCGGCGGGGCCGCACCGGCCGCACGTCCCGGCCGCTGAACATGGGTTGACGTCCCTGGTGTCCTTGCCCTTGTACGCCGATGGCCGGGCCCCTCGCGATTCGAGCGTGAGGGGTCCGGCCATTTTCCGGGCGATGCCGTTACAGGTCAGGGGCCGGCGGTGATCCAGGTCACTGCGGCTGATCTGCCAGCCGGGGCCCGGGTGGGAGCCATACGATGTCTCCGCCTGGCTTGTGCCTCCAGTGCACGGAACGGCTGTCAGGAGTGAGGCGGGATCGGGGACTACGGGGGTGCTGGGTGGGGCGGGTTCTGGCGGGCCGCTACGAGTTGGACGCGCGGCTGGGTCGGGGTGGCATGGGTGAGGTGTGGTCCGCCCGTGACAAGGTGCTGCGCCGTGAGGTCGCGGTCAAGCTGCTGCACACCCACCTCGACAGCGACAGTGCCGCGCAGTTGTTCTTCCGCGAGGCCCGCACCGCGAGCGCGCTGAACCATCCCGGTGTCGTCACCGTGCACGACCTGGGGCATGACAGCGACGGGACGTTGTTCCTGGTCATGGAGCTGATCCGCGGCCGCAATCTGGGCCAGGTCCTGCGCGAGGACGGCGTCCCGCCCATCGGGCAAGCCGTGGAGTGGACCGCGCAGACCGCCGATGCCCTCGCGGCCGCGCACGGGGCCGGGATCGTGCACCGGGACTTGAAGCCGGCCAACATCATGCTCACTGATGCCGGGGCGGTGAAGGTGCTCGACTTCGGCATCGCCCGCCGCCTGGAGACCAGCGACCTGACCAGCACCCAGATCATGGGAACGCTCGCCTACATGCCGCCGGAGCGGTTCAACACCGGCCACCAGGACGCACGAGGCGACCTCTACTCTCTCGGTTGCGTCCTGCACGAACTCCTCACCGGCGAGACGCCCTTCGGTAACCTGCCCACCACCGCCCTGATGTTCGCCCACGTCCAGCGCATCCCCGATCCCCCCAGCGCCCACCGCCCCGACGTTCCCCAGCCCCTCGACGCGCTCGTCGCCGAACTCCTCGCCAAAGACCCTGACCAGCGTCCCACCGGTGCCAAGGAAGTTCACGACCGCCTCAAAGCCCTCGCCCCACCCGCAACAGCACCGACAACTCAGACGGCACCCACCGTCCCCACATGGCGGCAGCCGCAGCCCGCGTCACCCGCGTTGGCCCCAACACGGGCCGACCACGGCCCGGCGCAGGCAGCCGAGAGCCTACGGCCCCACCCGGCTCAGGCAACAGCCGCCGCTCCGGGACAAGCGGCAGCCCCGACCGGGCCGCGAACGCTGCCGCAGCACGCCCAGGAGCCCGTCGGCCCCGAGGGCGCCGGCCACTCCCCCGGCTCTCCGCACACAAGCGGCCACGGCAGCACCCAGCCTGGCGGCGACCGCGAAGACCCCCCAAGCACCACCCCGATCGGCGAACCCGTCGGGCCGGGCTCCGGCCAGCCAACCGAAGGGTCGATCGCGCCGCCCATCGCACCTGGCAGCACCACCGAGCTGCCGACTCCTGACATTCCCCCGACCGAAAACGCCGAAGCCGCAATGGCCCCCACCGCTCGCGCGCGCCCCGGAATCGGGCGACGCAGCGTCCTACTGAGTATTGCCACCCTCGCCGTCGGCGGCGCCGGCGCGACCGCGTGGATCCTGTCGTCGGGGAAGGCCACCAGCGGGCAGGTCATCGCGATGGCAGCCCGCGATGACGGATTGGTCTACGGCTATGACAGCGGTAGCGGACAGCGGCTCTGGACGACCCGCGTCACCAACGACTCCACCGTCACCGGCGACCCCTCGTCGACCTCGCCCCTGGTGCTGCTGCCCGCAGGAAATGAGCTGCTGTACGTCCTTGCACCTGACGGTGTAACCGGCCTCGGCCGGGACGGACGGATCGTGTGGCACGTGCCCGTCTCCTTTGGTTCCTACAACCCAGTGGTTGTCACCCCTTCAGGCGTCGTCCTGGGTTTCGGATCGGAACTGATGGCGGTCAGTTCGCAAGGCAAGCGACTCTGGACCGTCTCGACTTCAGATTTTGTGATGGACGCCAAGGCCTCGGCAACGGCAGGAGAGGACGCAGTCTTCGTCAACGTCCACCCATCAACCATCCAGCGGATCGACGCCGCCACCGGCAGCACTGCATGGACGCACACCCTGGACCCGGGGCACGGCGCGCTCGGGATGGACATTTCACCGGGCTACGTCGTGGTGACCGACTACGGCGCCAGCTCTGACTCGTCGTACAAGTGCCAAGCCATCAACACCAGCGACGGACAGACCCGATACAGCATTGCGCCGAATGCTGTTTCCGGCATGCCAATCTTCGCGGCGGACATCCCGGCGTTCATCATCCTTGAGCAGGCGCCCACGAGCTCCAGCACAGGCCCGGTCACCCTCCGCGCGCGCAGCGCGCAAGACGGCCGAATAATCTGGGCATCCCAGACTGCCTCGCAGTCCCAGTCCTCCTGGCAACCGTGCTACGCCAACGGCATCGTCTACGCCGTGCTGGACAACACCCTCCACGCCTTCAAGGGCACTGACGGCTCGCACGTGTGGTCCAGGCCCATCAAGGCGGGCGCGGGAGCGAAATTCACGATGAACCTGATCGGCGACGCGATCTATGTCACGACGTCGGTATCCAGCGGAGTCTCCCCGATCAGGATCCTCGGCTACCACGCCTCGGACGGCACCCCCGTCCTGGACTTCACCCCGGCTGACCGTGCCGCGTCATTCGTAGTCTCCGCGCTCTTTGCAGCCTGAGAGGTGAGACGTGACGGAAGATCGGGCCTGGCCAACGGCCACAGCCTTCCGCCCTGATTCCGTTGCTGCTTGGGAGGTACGGTCCGCCGTCCGCCGCCAGCTCCGGCGGAGGGTCCGCCCCAGCACCACCTTGGTCGTACGGCGAGATGTGGGCTGGCGGAGTTCGAAGTCGGCCACTCGGGTGGGTACCGGCTGCTTGACCTGACAGCCGTCACCGAGGCGATCGAGAACAACTACAGGGGCAGATCGTGGTGTCCCGCACGTGGGACACCACGATCTGCCCCTGTCGAGGTGTGCGGTGGTCGATCTCAAGGGTTACCCGTGAAGCCCAACGATCTGATCCCGGAGCGCCTCACCGATGCCCACCAGGAGTCAGGCGACGTTGCTCCGGTGACCGAGGCGGTCGGCGGGATCGTCGCCGCGGCGGTCGCCGAGGCCAGACCCGTCCCGACGGCCAGCCCGCCAGCGTCGCTGTCGCAGCTGCAGCCCGCAGGGAGGTCGCGGCATGCTTGGCATCCGTCGAAAAGTTCACACGACTCGAGTCGTCAGGAATCCCGGTGCGAAGGCGCAAGGGTCCAGTACGGTGGAGCGCCCGCATTACTTGCTGCTAGGGGATTCGGGCGTCCCCGTCAATGTGGTCCCAGCCGCCTGTCGGCGGCCGAGACCACATCCTGTTGGCCTGTCAGAGGGGGCAACCTCGATCAGGCCGGTGAACGGGATCACCTCGATCCGGGCCCGGCCGCTGGACTTCTAGCTGGCGGCCGGGCTCAGCGCATGAGCCAGTCCATCACCTGAGTGAGGGCCGCCGCCGCGCCGGCCGTGGCCGCCGCGGTCGGCGCCCACCGGCGTACGGCCTGGCCGATGCGGCGCATCCTTCGCCGCCACCTCTCATGACGCTCATTCGTACTGCGCTGCCGTTCCATGACGGCCCCTCCCGATGGGTTGGGACGGGGACGGCCTTGTGCCGTGCCCCCGGGGGGACGAGGCACGGAACCGCGACCCTCAGTCGCAGCAGCAGCACTCTAGGTCCTCTCCAGCCCCGGCCGCGCGCTCTCCGGGGCCTGTGGCCGCCTCAACGGACAGTTGAGGGAAAATATGGCCCGGCCGGTGAACCAAAACTGGTCCGCCACACTATTTCGCTATGGCCCGCGCCACCCCGATGATCGGCCTGGCTTTGACGAATGTGTACACATTCCAGGCGTTCCTTCGCCCCCGTTCGCGAGCATTCATAGACTCCGAGGAATGAGCGAGCATCACCTTTCCGTCCGGGAAGCACGCGCCCAGCTGGCGGACGCCATCAGCCGTGCCGGCGCCGGGCAGACGACCGTCATCACCCGCCACGCCCGACCGGCCGCCGCGCTGGTCCCCATCGCTCTGCTCGAGCACTACCAGCGCTTGCGCAGGGCAGAACTGGTGCGCCTGGTCGAGGCCCGGAATCTCGAGCCGGCCTGCACCCTCGCCGAGGTCCACGCCGCCCTCTGGCAGCGCCGCAACCGCGAGCTCGTCGCAGGCGTCGACCGCACCGTGCACTGGCGTCCCAGCATCGGTGGCGTCACGCGGACGCCGGGCCGTGAACGATCGGCGCTGTCGTGACCTACACGATCCGCGTGGCCGAATCGGCGTTCACGGAGTTCATGCGCCTGCCCGAGGACACCGTCCTGGCGATCCTGATGGACCTCGAGTCACTGCGGGACGCCCCGTACGACGAGAACTCCTTCGCCCTCCAGCCCGAGCCGACCTTCACCATCCTTCACCATCGACGATTGCCCACCAACGGCCACCAGGTTGTGTACACAGTCGACGATCACCATCGAACGGTCTTGGTCGCACACGTCACGGACCAATTCTAAAATCACCCGTGCCCATGTCATCGTCGACCACGGCACGCGGGCCAAGGACGGGGATCCGGCCCGAGCCGGAGGTGGGCGACGGCCCGGACGTGAGCGTCGACCGGGACCTGGCCGCCCACGGGCGCACAGCCCAGCACCGCATCGGTGTCCACGATGTCTCCGTGCGGTACCGGGGTCAGGGCGCCGGTGGTGGCGTGACCTGGCAGACGACGACGAGCTCCAGGCGCGGCACCACGTAGTAGGCGAGCAGGCCGCCGACCACGTCGAGGTAACGCATCGGCTCGCCACTGCCCTGGTACGAGGTGCCGTCCAGGAAGAGCACCTCCGCGGCGCGAACGAGTTCGGCGGCCCGCTGTTCGACGGCGGCAAGGAAGTCGGCCGGGGCGCCGGCGGTGACGTGCTGCTCGCTGGGGAGGTACTCCCAGCTCCAGGTCACGCGTTCACCGCCGCGTAGGCGGCACGGTAGAGCTCGGCGACAGTGGTGGCGTGCTCGCGGCACTCGGCAACGGTCGCAGCGTGGTTGGCGAGGTAGTTCGCCCGGTGGTAGGTCTGCGCAATGGCCGGGTGCCGCTCGATCTCCACGACGGCGGCCCAGTGCGCGACGAAGGCGCGGATCGGCTGGACGCTCCCGGCCTCGATGGCCTCGGCCATGGCCCTGGTCTGCCCGTCGATCATCTCCGGAAGGCGGTCCGCGGCGACCACGGCCAAGGCGGCCTTGAGCGCGGCCGGACTCTGGTCGGGCCGGGGGATCAGCTCGACTCCGTCGGGCACGGGCTGACTCATGGCGTCACTCCATCTCTCGTCTGCTGCGAGGCTACTCGCATCGGGAACGACGGGCTTCGAGCTCACGCGGCACTGCGGGCGGGTCCGGGCTCCGTCGTGCGGGCGGTGCGCAGGGGCACGGCACCGGCCCGTTCCGCTCGGGCGGCTGCGAGGGCGGCGTGGTGGCGTGCGAGCTGCTCACGGGCGTGGGCGCGGTCGGCGGCCTCCTGGCGCTGGTTGTCGTCGGCGGCGGTGGGCGGGGTCCGCCGTCATCGTCGGCCACCTCGACACCCGCCAAGGCACCGCCGTCTTCTACCGCCTCTCCACCCTCTCCCCCGGCCAGACCATCACCATCGAACGCACCGACGGCAGCACCGCGACCTTCCTCATCGACGACATCCAGAACTACCCCAAAACCGCGTTCCCCACCGACCACGTCTACCAGACCACCGGCCGCCCCGAGCTGCGCCTCATCACCTGCGCCTGGCCCTACGACCGCACACACGGCGGATACCAGGACAACACCGTCATCTACGCCCACCTCATCGAACAACGCCCCCAACCCGCAGGTCCAGCTGAACCCGAGGCCTCAACCGGCGGGCGCCGCAGATAGCCCAGGGCGAGGGCCGGTGGAAGCTGATCGTCACCTCCCCCGAGTTCGTGGCCGGCCTGGCGGCCGACGCCGAGGCCGCCGCCGTCATCAACCACGAGGGCCGTGTCCTGTTAACCCGGACGACTACATGGGCGGCCGCTGGGAGATCCCCTCCGGCATCGTCGAGGACGGCGAGAGCATCCTCGACGCCGTGTACCGCGAGACCGCCGAGGAGACCGGCCTCACCATCAACGAGACCACCGGCTACCTCGGGCACTTCGACTATCAGAACAGCCGCGGCACCACCACGCGCCAGTTCAACTTCTCCGCGACCGTGGAGAAGACCGAGCCCGTGATCCTCACCGAACACGACGCCTACCGGTGGGCGCCGGTCGACGCTATCCCCGAGGTAACCGAATCGGCAAGGGAATTGATCACGGCTTGATCGAATTCTCCAAGGATTTCCAATGGCGCGGTCTCCCTCTCGGCACACATGGAGGGAGGCCATGCCACAGAACCACCCCTAGGAACGTTCTCCGATCCTCGCCCAAATCAAACTAGACCCACTTTTGTCTCACCCGTCAGCCAAGCAGTGATCGAGGAAAATAGCGGATAACTCTTCAGCCCATCTCGATCAACAAGACCCATCAAGAGGATCTCCAGCACTGGCGCAGCCTGGAGCACTCGGCGGCCTTCCGCGTTGAAGACAGATCGACAGCGCAGCTTCACGTAATGAATAATTGCTACGCTAATATCATGGCCATTAATGAAGTGCCGAACATCTCCCTGCACCATTTCTTCGAGTCTGCAAAAATCGGCCAGGAGGGATTCCCTCGTGACTCCTTCGCGCCTTTGTCTCGGAACTCTGTCTAGCGCGAGTCGAAACACCTCCCCTGCGGCACCGTGAAGGTCGTTACACCCGTAGACTCCCTCTATCGCGTTGGGTGGCATTTTTGCCCCAATTCGAGACTCCCGCAAGCAGGCGCGGATAATAAATAGGGCGACAAGTGCAGGCTGGATCGACTCGATCAGGTCCTTGGCGGTCACATCGTCTGGTGCACCAAGCCCAACTCTCAGGAGCTTAAATATCGTCTTCTCATTGAAAGCGTAGAGTTCGACTGCAGAGAAGTCGGTATAGAGCAGGTATGGGTTTTCTGAGACTGGATCGAGGCCGATACTTCCGAGGTCCATGTCGATCACAAGCCTGACCGACGACGGGCTCACTTTCATGGTGGAGAGCAGGTTCGAGAGGCGCAGTACCCTATTCCTCTCTCCTGCGATCATGCCGTTTTCTATCAGTTCGGAATCGGGAAGATAAACTCGATCAGCAGCGGCATAAACTTTCACGAGGCCGTTCATCTGCCCCTCGGAGATGAACCACTCGTAGAAATTCTTGTCCCCCTTCCCCTCTACGATAATGTCTCGAACTTCCGGCTCCAACTCGTATAGCATCGCCAGCTCATCGGGCTTCCGAAGCTCTCCCAAATCCAGCTCCACTACTCCTCCCCGAGCGGAAGGGTGGCAGCTGAATTGCCAAGTGGAACCATCCTGGCGATTGACGATTTATGGCCAGTCAGAACTTCAATGGAGTGGGTGGCGACAATAAATTGAACCGCGCTCCCTTCCGTACACGCCAGGAGTGCGTCCATGAGCTGGCGCTGCCACTTCACGTTAAGGCTTAGCTCTGGCTCGTCGATCAAGAAGACGCGCGTGTTCTCACGCGCAAGGATTGTATTGAGGAGAAGGAGAAGAATCTGCCGCTCGCCGGACGACAGTTGCTCGGGGGCAAGAAGAGACCTGTCCAGATCGCCCCTGCGCCGCCCTAGAGGCTTCGGAGCAGATGGTACGGCGCCGGCCACCGTCGTGTGCACTTCGATTCCCTCTGCTCTTCCATAGGTGACCGCCTTGCCGCTGCTTTGGAAGAATCGATTCATTTCGCTTGTGAAGGTGCGAACCAGGTTCAGCGTAT
Source organism: Kitasatospora cinereorecta (assembly GCF_024172095.1). GTDB lineage: Bacteria > Actinomycetota > Actinomycetes > Streptomycetales > Streptomycetaceae > Kitasatospora > Kitasatospora cinereorecta. Next base: position 131,209 of record NZ_JAMZDX010000008.1, read on the forward strand.
TGGCCAGAGCTTCCAATCGCGCCCGCTGAGCATCAATAAAAGGAGTGAGGACATCCTCGACGACTGTCACCTTTGTCGATGGGACGGCTTTGATCGCATCGACAAAGACATCTCGGTCAATTTCGGGGAGGAGTCCATACTTGCTGTACGCCAGGGTCTCATCGGCAAGATCCTCGATCCGGCGAATCAGCATATCCCGAGTTGTCTCGTCGGACTTTGAGAGGTCCGTCAGGGCGGCCCTTTTCAGGATTTCTACATATGCATTATTCGATCGGCTCGATCCTTGAAATCCGCCAGAAAGAGCCTGCTGTTGGATCATCTCATTGGCGCGCGAGATCGCCGTAGCAAGCTCCTCGGTAACTCCTCGGCTGGAGCCTGGGGCCTCATTCTCAATAACTCGGCCTGACTCAATCGCGATTCGGAAGTGCCGATCTTCGTCGCGCGATCGCGCAATCTTGTCGCCATAGATCTGCCGGTCATCAGCCAAAAGATAGGGAGCCGCATCGAGCGACTTAAGGTACGCCACAAAGGCGTCGTCTCCGGCGGAACGCCTGGCGTGCCGGCGAATCTCAAGATCGCGCATTGCTCGAATTTCCCACTCGGCCGCATCAGGACCAAGGTCGATCTTAAGCTGGTCCGCGCGGCGGGAAACTAGGCTGCGAGGAACGGCGATGACATTATCCCCGTCGGGATTCAAATAGTAGTATTGCTCGACCGTCTGCTTGCCGCCAGATCTGACCTTGGCTACAAAATTCCCATACAATCCATCAATCTTTGACAGTCGAATTTCGTCACCGGTTGTAAGGTGTACAGAGAATGACTTGAACGGCGTCTTTGCAATACTAGTCCGATGTCCGTTCGAATCCGATGGCGAGAGTGTGTGCCACAGGAGTCTGAGGACTGTCGTCTTCCCGCTTCCATTGCTTCCATAAATCAGAGTCAGCCTGCGTGCCCGAGACCCCGAAGATTCAGATGAGCCAAAGCTCATCTCATAGCTATATCGGCCGAACAGGTCTTCTACCTCGACCGCTGAAATCAAGGTGCTGAGGGGAGGCTTCATGTGTCTGTTCCGCAGCTTTCGTTGACGACTCTGGCCCGTCCGAAGCTACCCCAGTATCTGCCTTCAGGTAGGCAGATGCTCTGAATCGGTCGACAGAGCGGCAGGCTGGGGCCAAAGCCGCCACGGGATGTCCTTGGAGTCCTGGCGGGGTTGAGCAACCGGCTCAGCGGTTGAAGTCGACAGTGGCCTCTCCGGGCGGAGCCGTGAAGTACGGGACTGTCTCGATCTTCGAGCCGCACTCCTCGCAGACCCTGATCTCGATCGTCTCGTCTTCCTTCAACGTGCCAGGCGGAAGGTCGGTGTAGCCACAACGTGGACAGTCCGCGTACTCCCGGAACCTGATGTGTCTGCCGTATCGATCATCCGAGGCCGCTGCCATGGACATCAGCGTCTCGGTGTCTCGCACCGGCTACCGGCGCAGCGCCGCCGGGTCGAGGTTGAGGGGGAACGGGTCGGTGAGCTGGGTGGTCTCACCGGCCTGGACGAGGCGGTCGATGTAGGTGCCGCGTTCGAGGTGGCCGAGGTAGAGGCGAGGGGCGGGGTCGGGTTCGAGTCGCCAGTAGTGCTCGATGCCGGCTGCGGCGTACAGGAACGGCTTCATTTTCTTGTCGGTGACCCGGGTGGAGGGCGAGGCGATCTCGATGGCGACGACGATGGCGTCGGCGTTGAGGGTGGTGCCGGCCTCGGCGGTCGCGGCGGCGTCGGCGATCGCCAGGTCGGGGATCAGCAGGCCGTCGGGCACGATGACGTTGACGGCCTCCAGCACCTCCAGGGGCGCGCCAGCCGTGGCGACGGCGGCGTCCAGGAGCGCCCAGAGCCGGGAGCTGGCCCGCTGGAGCGGAACGCCGGGGTTCGGGCTCATCAGCAGGGCTCCCCCGACCAGCTCGATCCGGTTGCGGGGGTCTTCGGGCAGGGCCAGGACGTCAGCGATGGTCCAGGGCTCGCTGTGCTCGGTGACTGCAGTGCTCACGGTCTCCTTCACCTCCTCCAGTGCCTGTCCTCATTCTCCCCGGCGGGGACCTCGGCCGGTACCGGCTCAGGTATCCGTACGGCGGACCGGCCCGGCAGGCCGGTCACGGTCTACGGCGCCGGTACGAAGCGCCATGTCGTGGCGGGCGCCACTCCTGGTGATGGCCGCGGTGCGGGCGGCGGCCTCCTCCTGGTCGGCCTTCTCGGCGAGGCCTTGGCGAACTGGCCCGTGGATCAGCCGAGCGGCGCTGGCGAGGGTCGGCTGACCCCTGCTTGCGCGGGGAGGACGGATCGCAGCAGTCTGCCGTCCGGCCCCGCGACTCCCCATCGCGGCCGTGCGCAGCTGATCACGCTCTTCAGCAGTTGGCGGACCGTGTACAGGCTCACGGCGCGGTGACCAGGCGGAGCCGCATCTCGGTGTTGAGGCAGGTGAGCAGGGCGTCCCCGACCGGGAGCGGTGCCGTCCACTGGCCATCCCGCAGGAGGACCGCCTCGATCCCGGGCGCGGCCGCGTCCGACAGGGCCTCCTGCGTGGCCAGGTAGGCCGGCCCCCAGGCGCGGGGAATCGCCTTCCGCCGCAGCGCGGCCAGCGCGGTGGAAAAGTCGGATGGCGTGGTGACGGGCATGATGCCCTCGGTGATCTCAGCTGTCACCTGGGTCGTCATGACGGTCCTTTCCCCGGCGGCAGCCGGCGCAGATGCACGTCTCGCGCTCCACCCCGGGACCGTACGGCTCGGGCTTCCCGGGGGTGAGCGGGACGTCCTCGGCGCCGCATTCGCGGCATCGGTCGTCGGGCAGGTGGCAGTCGGTGAAGCGCTTCACCGACTGCACCGCATCTTTCATGGCGTCAGTATCCAGGCGAACGACCGATCTTCGTAGGGCCACCATGAGTACCCACCGTGGAAGCGCGTAGCTCGATACCCTCACGGGACCACCACCAGGGGGAGCGATGACGGAGCCACTTCCTGCTCGTGTACTCACCGACCCGCGGTTCACCGATGCATGCGCTCAGCGCCGGATCGGCCAGATTTTCAACCTGGCCCGGACGCTCGCTGGGGTGTACCCGGCCCGGATCGCCCAGTTGACCGGACTCAGCACCAGCCGGGTCACCGAGTACATGCAAGGGGGCCGCGAGGTCACCAGCATCACCGTTATCGAGCGCGTCGCCGACGGTCTGGGCATCCCGGGCCGGATGCTCGGCCTCGCCGACCGTGCGTGGGAGTCCAGTGCGCTGGCCGTGGCCCACCAGCCGCCGCAGGTCCCCGAGACATGGGAGATCCTCGACTTGCTCACCGGCTCGTCCGCCAGCGACGCCACGTTGACCCACCTTGAGGCCGCGGTCGCGGACACCGCCTACCGCTACCCGTCCGCGGGGCCGGCCGAGCTTCTTCCGACGATGCACCGGCAGCTCGCCGCCGTGCGCACCCTGATCGGCCGGCCGCAGCATCTCGACGCCCGCCGCCGATGCGTTCGGATACTGACCGTCCTGTCCGGCCTGCTCGGCCTCGCGGCCCACGACCTTGGGCACCGCACGCACTGCGAGGAGATGTTCCACCTGGGCAAGGTTGCCGCGCGCGAGGGCGAGGCCGACGAGCTGACGGCCTGGCTCCTCACCATGGAGTCGATCGTCGCCTATACCTCCGGCCGTTGGCAGGAGGCGGCGGCGCTTCTCGGCCGGGCCGACCGGCTCGCGCTCACCGCGTCGCCCCGCCGACAGGCGTGGATCCGGGCGAACTGCGGGCGCGCGCTCGCAGCCTGCGGCGACCAGCCCCGGGCCTTGGCCGCCCTGGACCAGGCGGCCGAGCTCCTCGAGCGGGCGGAGGAGCCAATCGGTGGCCTGGACTTCTTCACCACCCCCCGCCTGGACGGCCTCGGGGGCGAGTCGCAGGCCCTGCTCGGTCGGCACGATGCCGCCGCCGAACTCCTGGGTTCCGCACTGGCCCGACGTGACGCGGCGGACGTGAAGGGCCGGGCCGTCCTCACCTTCGACCTCGCCGAGTGCCGCCTCCAGCAGGGCGACATCGACGCCGCATGCGGCCTCGCCCAGACCGCGTTCGACATCGCGGAGGGCAGCGTGGTCCAGCCCCTGGTACTTCGCGCCCAGGCCTTCCAACGGTCCCTCGGCCCATGGCGAGAAGCGCGCTCCGTTCGGGCGCTCGCCGTGCGCGTGAGAGAGTCGGGGGCGCAGCTCGCCCGCATGTGAGGAGGTCCGGCCGATGGAGTGGCAGACGTACGGCCGACGCCAGGTCTACGGCAGCCCGTGGGTCGAGGTGTGGCTCGACGACGTCGACGTACCCGGGATCGGGCGCATCGACCACCACGTCATCCGGATGCCCCGCCCGTCGGTCACCTCAGTGGTCACCAACGACGTCGGCGAGTTCCTCCTCCTGTACCGGCACCGATTCATCACCAGCCGCTGGGGCTGGGAGGTGCCCGCGGGATGGGCCGACCCCGGCGAGGACCCGGCGGCCGCCATCGCCCGCGAGGTCGAGGAGGAGACCGGCTGGCGGCCGGGCCGGGTCGAGCCGCTCGTGGAGTACGACGCGCTCGCCGGCATCAGCACCATGCACTTCCAGTGCTTCCACGCCACCAGCTGCGAGCGGGTCGGCATGCCGACCGACCGCAGCGAGGCTGCCCGGGTCGAGTGGGTACCAGAGGCCGAGGTCGCCAAGCTCCTCGTCAGCGGGCAGGTCGCCGACGGCCCCTCGCTCGCCGCCCTGTCGTACTACCTCGGCCCGCACCGACTCGCCGGGGTCTAGGGTCCGTCTTCAAAGATGATCAAGCGATGAGAGATCATGTCGGGCGTGATACGTCGTCATGAGCTTTCTGATGCCGAGTGGGCCGTGCTCTCGCGGTTCCTGCCGAGTTCGGGGACCGCGGGCCGGCCGCGCAGTGACGATCGGGTGGTGCTGAACGGGATCGTGTGGAAGCTGCGGACCGGGTCGGCCTGGCGCGATGTGCCGGAGCGGTACGGGTCCTGGCAGACCCTGTACACGCGTTTCCGCAGGTGGGCGCTGGACGGCACGTTCTCGCGCATGCTGCGGCAGGTCCAGGCGGAGAAGGACGCGGCCGGGGACATCGACTGGCTGGTGTCGGTCGACTCCACGATCGTGCGGGCCCACCAGCACGCCGCGGGCGGCAAAAAGGGGCAGTCGACCGGGACGAAGCGGGTGATCACGCCCTCGGCCGATCCCGTGGCGGACTGAGCACCAAGGTCCACCTGGCCTGCGACGGACGCGGACGCCCGCTCGCTTTCGTCCTGACCGGCGGCAACCGCAACGACTGCACCCGCTTCGAGGCCGTGATGGCCGACATCCGCGTCCCCAGGGTTGGGCCGGGCCGGCCACGAACCCGACCCGACCACGTCATCGCCGACAAGGGCTACAGCTCCCGGAAGATCCGCGCCTACCTGCGCAGACGCGGCATCCGACACACCATCCCCGAACGCGCCGACCAGGTACTGAACCGTCTGAACCGGGGCTCTCGCGGCGGCCGGCCGACCGGCTTCGACCGGCAGGCCTACAAGCTCCGCAACGTCGTCGAGCGCTGCTTCAACCGGCTCAAGCAGTGGCGTGGCCTGGCCACCCGCTACGACAAGACCCGCGAGTCCTACCAGGCCACCGTCACCATCGCCTCGATCCTGCTCTGGATCTGATCTTTGAAGACGATCTCTAGCACGGTTTGCACACCTGAGCTCGTACGTTGCCCGCGTGGCGATCAAACTCCGCCGCGCCAGCATGGCCGGCCAGCAAGACGCTCTACTCCTTTATCGCCGAGGTGTCCGCCCGCCGCCGCCGAGCACCCGGACGACCTCGTCACCCGCCAGTCCTGGGCCGAGGAGGAGACCGCCGAGGCCCGCCCGCAGCCACCCCTACATCGCAGGCGCCCGCAGCCGCGGCGCACGGCGTGGCAGGCCCTGACAATCGGCGCCAGCGGCGCGGTGCCGGACTGCGCCGACCACACGGCCCACGTAGGTCGTCAGCGCCGAGCACCGGCTGACCCCCACTCGCGCGGGGAGCAGGTCGACCGGCTCGACGTCATTTTCACCCACGTGGGACCATCCCCGCGGGTCGGGGAGCAGCACGAGAGCGGCGGGCAGGCCCGCACGAAGTAGGGACCATCCCCGCGGGTGCGGGGAGCAGCTCTGGGCGATCGCAAGCACAGCCTTCAAGTCGGGACCATCCCCGCGGGTGCGGGGAGCAGGGCCAGGTCCTCTGCTACACCGACACCGGGGCGGGACCATCCCCGCGGGTGCGGGGAGCAGATCAGCTCGTGCATGCGGGCGACGCGGGCGTTGGGACCATCCCCGCGGGTGCGGGGAGCAGGCCGGTTCGTTCGACGCCATCATTCGTGTGTGGGGACCATCCCCGCGGGTGCGGGGAGCAGGAGCGGCTGGTCGAGGACCTGGCCCAGGAGACGGGACCATCCCCGCGGGTGCGGGGAGCAGCGCATCTGCCGGCGGAGCTGTTGGTAGACGGGGGGACCATCCCCGCGGGTGCGGGGAGCAGACTGCAAGGGGTGCCGGCGCCCGTTCGAGGACGGGACCATCCCCGCGGGTGCGGGGAGCAGGCTGCCGGCGAAGAACCAGAGGAAGGCCTGCTGGGACCATCCCCGCGGGTGCGGGGAGCAGGTCGTGCTGCTGTCCGCCCTGGCCCTCGCCGTGGGACCATCCCCGCGGGTGCGGGGAGCAGGAGGACCAGGACCCGCCGGCGGCGTTCCCGTGGGGACCATCCCCGCGGGTGCGGGGAGCAGTCGGGGGTGAGGCCGTCGGTCGGGTCGGGGGTGGGACCATCCCCGCGGGTGCGGGGAGCAGCCGGAGCCCGAGGTCGTCACCGAGACCGTGACGGGACCATCCCCGCGGGTGCGGGGAGCAGAACCGGCTGCGCGCCACCGGTCCGGGGACCTTGGGACCATCCCCGCGGGTGCGGGGAGCAGTCGACCGCGGCCCGGACGGTCGGCCGGTACTCGGGACCATCCCCGCGGGTGCGGGGAGCAGGAGCCGTCCGGGCGGGCCACCATGGTCAGGCGGGGACCATCCCCGCGGGTGCGGGGAGCAGGCCGATGCTGAGGGTGCCCCGCTCGGTGCCGAGGGACCATCCCCGCGGGTGCGGGGAGCAGGGAAATTCCGGGAAAATCGGACACCCTGTAGAGGGACCATCCCTGCGGGTGCGGAAAGCAGCCGAGGACGTCGGCGGACATGGTGCCGGGGCGGGGACCATCCCCGCGGGTGCGGGGAGCAGCACATCCCCTCGAGACAGACCAATTCGGCCTCGGGACCATCCCCGCGGGTGCGGGGAGCACAACGGCTCAGCGGCGAGCACCTTCACGGCGGCGGGACCATCCCCGCGCGTGCGGGGAGCAGATCGACACCAGCGCGTTGTAGAGCTGCTGCCCGGGACCATCCCCGCGGGTGCGGGGAGCAGCGCGGCACCGACGAGACCGCCGTCCGGGACGCGGGACCATCCCCGCGGGTGCGGGGAGCAGCGCGGCACCGACGAGACCGCCGTCCGGGACGCGGGACCATCCCCGCGGGTGCGGGGAGCAGAGAGCGTAGCGGGTCCGGGGGCTCGAGTACTAGGGACCATCCCCGCGGGTGCGGGGAGCAGGGCGAGAGCTGGGAGGCCGCGATGAGGCTCGCGGGACCATCCCCGCGGGTGCGGGGAGCAGGGCGAGAGCTGGGAGGCCGCGATGAGGCTCGCGGGACCATCCCCGCGGGTGCGGGGAGCAGAGCACCGCCCCAATGACCTTGCGCAGCATGGTGGGACCATCCCCGCGGGTGCGGGGAGCAGTCCAGCTCGAACCGGGCGGGGAGCAGCGTGATGGGACCATCCCCGCGGGTGCGGGGAGCAGCCAGGCCTCGCTGCCGTCCTCGGTGCCGTCCTGGGACCATCCCCGCGGGTGCGGGGAGCAGTCCATGCCCAACAGCACGCCGCCGGAGGTCACGGGACCATCCCCGCGGGTGCGGGGAGCAGGACCAGCTTCTCGAGGGTGCTGTTCATCGACGGGGACCATCCCCGCGGGTGCGGGGAGCAGGCAGACTCCCGCACCCTCGGGGGCCGGCTCCGGGGACCATCCCCGCGGGTGCGGGGAGCAGGACGTGAGCAACTGGGGCCCCGAGGGCGGCCAGGGACCATCCCCGCGGGTGCGGGGAGCAGGGTGATCTCCGCTGCCCGCTGTTCGGCCTGAAGGGACCATCCCCGCGGGTGCGGGGAGCAGCGAACGGCGCCCACATGACCGGCTATGTGTCGGGGACCATCCCCGCGGGTGCGGGGAGCAGCTGAGGTCGGGGGCGGCGGTGAGGCGAGCAACGGGACCATCCCCGCGGGTGCGGGGAGCAGCGGGCGACGTCGGACCAGGGGATGAACGTCTCGGGACCATCCCCGCGGGTGCGGGGAGCAGCGGGCGACGTCGGACCAGGGGATGAACGTCTCGGGACCATCCCCGCGGGTGCGGGGAGCAGTGCATGGCGGTGTCCTTGTCGCAGGACACGCCGGGACCATCCCCGCGGGTGCGGGGAGCAGCTCGCGCGCCTCGCGCAGCTGGGCGAGGACCTGGGACCATCCCCGCGGGTGCGGGGAGCAGGTCAGCCGAAGCAGTCGCCAGATCGCGGCCCTGGGACCATCCCCGCGGGTGCGGGGAGCAGCGCCGCGATCCTCCCCCTCCTCCTCGCCCGGAGGGACCATCCCCGCGGGTGCGGGGAGCAGTCCTGGTCCTGGAGGCCGGGGAGCGCGTGAACGGGACCATCCCCGCGGGTGCGGGGAGCAGTGAGCCGGTGCACCTTGCTCCATGAGAGTCCCGGGACCATCCCCGCGGGTGCGGGGAGCAGCGCATGACCCGCGCCGTCTATCTCGACACCGAGGGACCATCCCCGCGGGTGCGGGGAGCAGGCTCGTTGACCTGGGATGTTATCGGTGGGGGAGGCCGGTTCTCCTTACTTCTTCAGGTTCGGGCATTTCGGGCTCACCGCCTGGCAGCGCTCCTTCACCGGTTTCCCCAGCGGCGACGTTGGGCCGCCTTGCTCCAGCCCGATTTGACCTGTGGGGGCCGTGGCTCGCTGGGGCGTTGGATGAGGGTGAGGCCTTCGTGGTCGGTGGGGGCCCAAGAGTGGTCGTGGGTGTGGAAGGTGAAGCCCTGTTCGTTGTTAGAGGTGTGGATGAGAAGGGCGCGGCCTTGGCCCGAGTACTGCCGGACTTCGCTCCAGAGGAGGTCTCGGATGCGTGCCGACGGGTTGCCGATGAAGACGCCCGGCGAGATCTCGAGCAGCCATCGGGTGAGGAATCCTCGTAGGCCGATCGGGCAGTTCGTGAGGACGAGGACCGTCACCAGCTTGTCTCCTCACCGTAGTTGACGCCCGAGGCGACGTGCAGGCCGTGGTCGGACTGCAGTGTGACGGTGTCGGCGTCGCCAGGATCGCCGTGGTCCTCCCCGAGCAGCAGCCCGCGGATGTCGTCGACGATCCGCTCCTGGAGGCGCAGTCGGTGGATGCGGTCGCGGAGGGCGCGGCGGGTGCGCGCGCCGACGTCCTCGGTTCCGCCCTCGGCTGCCACCTCAAAGGCGACGGGGATGCCGACCTCGGTCTTGTAGAGGTCGGCAATGTCCAGGACGAACGAGAGTTCGTGGCCGGAGTGGACGAAGCCGAGTGCGGGTGAGCATCCGAGCGCGGAGACGACGGCGTGTGAGACGCCGTACATGGCCTGTGCGGCGGCAGTGATGCCCTGGTTGACGGCGTCCGCCGAGCCGAAGTCGCCCGGGGTGTACCTGCGGCCCCGCCAGGGGACGCCGGTTCGGGTGGCCTGGGTGCGGTAGCACTCCTTGAGTCTGCTGCCTTCGCGGCCGAGGAGTTCTTGGCGGGTGAGTCCGGACGGGTCCTCCTCGGGGAAGCGGAGCCGGTACATGGCTCTGGCGACTTCCAGGCGGGTGCGCCGGTTCGCCCAGCGGGTGGCCTGGGCCTCGGCGAGGACGGCCGAGCGGGACAGGGCACGTCCGGCGCGTAGTGACGTACGCCGTGCTCCCCGACCCAGACGACTGCGGCGCCGCTCTCGCCGAGGACGCTCATCGCCTGGTGGGTGATGCGGGTGCCGGGTCCGAGCAGGAGGGTGCCGATGGTGGCGGAGGGGATGTGGGTGGTGCCTTCGGCGTTCTCGATGGTGAGGGCGTTGGAGTCGCGGTGGATCGTACACCGTTCGAGGTAGAGGAAGGAGATCCGGTCGGCGACGCGGGTGAGTTCCCTGGGGCTTCCGGCAGGTCGGCGGCTGACGGTGCTCATCGGCTCATCCGAGCGGGGCGAGGGTCATCAACCCGCAGCCGTAGGCCTTGGCCTTGCCCAGCCCCGCGGTCAGTACTCCACGCAGGGCGTCCGGGTCGGTGACTTCCAGGCGGCCGTCGAAGGTGACCGTGGTGAGGGTGACGGTGCCGGGGGTGCCGCGCTTGGAGAAGGCAAGGCTGCGCTGGGCGTGGACGGCGAGGTGATGCTCGTCGCCGTGCTCGGTGTGTTGCCGCTCCCGGGGTTTCGCGGCGATGCGGAACCCACCAGTCTCCTGTCGTTGGAGCAGCCACTGCATCTGGTGCCGGGCGGTCAGGTGGGCGGTTCGTTTGGTGGGGGCGCCGTCCTTCACCCGCGCCTGGTGGACGGGATTGGCGGTCAGTCGGAAGTTCCAGACCGTTCCCTTGTCGAGGCGTTCCAGGAAGGGCGCGTAGCCGTAGGTCTGCCAGCCCGCCGTCCCGGCCGCGGCCGCGGCAGGCCAGCCGGCCTGTTCCACCAGGTGGGTGAGGTCGGGGCGGGAGGGGCTGACGACGTACAGCTGGACCTCCGCGGAGGCGTTGTGGTCGACCCGCCACAGGACACGGGGGCCGGGCGCCGTGGGGAGGAGATCGGGGAAGGAGGACATGACCGCTGCGTGCATGTTCTGGGGTGAGGACAACAGTCGTCGGGCGTCCGCCCGCCCGGTGTTGATACGGAAGCGGGTGAGGTACATCAGACGCCTTCCAGGTGTCCGGTCGGGTCGTGGGCGGGGACGGGCGCGGGCGACGGGGTGGTGTTGCGGCGTGCCTGCGGATTGGTCACGGTGACGGTGCCGCTGTGGACGGTGCGCAGGCCGTGGCGGCGGCGGCGCGGGTCGAAGCTCAGCGGCTGGTCCCGGAGGGTGTCGCCCCGCACCGGGGGTTCGTCAGGGTGGCCGGCTGCGGCTTCGATGAGGACGGTCAGGTCGACGGTGGGGTGGTGGCGGCGCCGCTGCTGGTGCCAGGTCGCGGCCTGCCACGGCAGTCGGCCCAGCACGGCGGCGAGGTCGCCGTCGTGGTCGACGTGGAATTCGACGGGGCGGGACGGCGGGCAGGAGCGTCGGCCCAGGTACGGCAGGTAGGCAGGGGTGCGGAGCGCGGCGTGCATCCGTTCGGCGAGCTGCGCCGGGCCTTCCACGGCGGCGACGAACACGGCGTCGGCGAGGTAGAAGCGCTCGGAGAGCGGCATCGACTCGCCGGTGTCGAAGTGCTGGGCGGTCTGGTAGTCGCGCAGGCGGGTGCCGGGCTGGTCGATGCGCACGCCGAAGCGCAGCATGGCGAGTTCGGCGAGGGCGTGGTCGTCGGTGCGGTCGATGCCGAGGGCGGCGGCAAGCAGTCCGATGACGCCGCTCTTGGTGGGGGCGTTCTCGGTGGTGCGTCTGGCGAAGCGCGAGGTGGCCCCCCATGACTGCAGGGGGCCGGCCAGCCGCAGTGCCAGCACGCTCATCCGCGGTGCTCCAGGCGTTGGGCAACGGCGGCGCCGACGGTGGTGACGAGTCGGGTGAGGCTGGGGATCTCGTCGCCGAGGGTGGAGAGTTTGGCGGTGGCGGGCCCGACGCGCAGGAGCCAGGTCTGGCTGGTGTCGCCTCCGTAGGCCCGTTCGATCTCGGGGGCGTAGTCGGCGAGGCGTTCGCAGGCGGGTTCGAGGTATCCGCCGTTGCAGTCCGGGGTGACGGGCTTCTCGAAGGCGGAGACGAAGCTGACCGGCCGGGTGGTGCGCAGGGTGATGATGACCGCGTCGGGCAGGGTGTGGTTGCCGAAGGTGTTGATCTTCCCTGTGGGCAGGGAGGAGACGAAGGCCTCCAGGAACGCCTCGACCGCCCGGCGTACCGGTGTGGCGGGTGCCTCGCCCTCGTCCAGACCCGCGCCGAGGTTGCGCTGCAGCAGGTCGACATCGACGGCGGCGTACCGGTACAGGGTGGCCGAGTTGAAGTCGACGGTGCCGATCATTCCGGCGCCCGGTTCGGCGTCGCCGCGGTCGTCGACGGCGGTGAAGTAGTCGGACTCGGTCTCGGCGCGGTGCACGCTGAGGGCGTGGGCGACCTGGGTGGCGGCGTCGACGTTGATGTCGATGGAGTCGGCGACCATACGGCCGAAGAGGGCGATGTCGACAGAGTGCCGGCTGTCGGCGATCTTCTTGGCGCGGGCCTTGGCGTCCTTGTCCTTCAGGAAGGCCTTGATGTCGTCGGCGCCTTCCAACGCGAGGGCCGCCAGGTTGTCGAGCTGGCGGGAGCTGAGGAACAGCAGGTACGACGACTCCGGCGCGGGATCGTCGGTGCCGTTCTTCTTCGCCGCGTCGACCTTGCGCTTGGGCGGCTCGATCTTGGATCCGGTCGCGGTCTGCAGCACCTCGGAGGCCAGCGCGAGCGCTGCGGCCCCGTTGATGGCCGGCGCCAGCGCGGTGATGCGTTCGGCGAGCAGCTCCGCGACGCGCTTGGTGCGCACCCCGAGCTCGCCCGGGTCGAGGATCGTCTCGAAGTACCGTCGGGTGGCCCGCTTCCAGGACTGGCTGGAGACCCGGGCGCGGGTGACGCCGCCGTACTGGGCGGTCTTGGGTGCGCCGGTGTCGTCGCGGTTCAGGTTGCTCGGCGGGACGTTCTGCAGGGCGTGCACGTCGAGGATGGTGCGGCTCGTCACTGGCGGCTGTCCTTCTGGTTCGTGGCGGGGTTCTCGTCGCCCGCCTGGTCCGGCGGGGTGGTGCGGTGTGCGTGGAAGGAGCGGCCCCAGGAGCTGCGGACGCCGTCCGGACCGCCGGGCCGCTGCCAGTCGTGGAGCTGGTCGGCGAGCAGCGCGTAGTCCAGGGCGTGGCCGCCGCGGCGCAGCAGCAGGGCGATCTCGCGCAGCCGGGTGGCGAGGACGGGGAGGGATCCCGCCGTTCCCGCGCGTACGAAGCGCTTGCGGATGGGCTCGTCGATGGCGGAGCCGGGCATCAGTTTGCGCACGGCGGCGCCGAGCTCGTCGCCTCCGGCCTGGTGCATCCGCGCGCCCAGGGACTGCTGGTGGAGGGACCACAGCGTCGCCGCGGTATACAGGGCGGTGTGTGCCTCGTCGGGGCGCAGTGCCGGGTCGGCGAAGAGGTCTTCGGTGTCCAGCAGTCCCCACAGGTCGGGGATGGCGGCCGGGTCCCTGCCCGCGCCGCGGCGCAGCCGGGCCAGCGCGGCGACGGCGTCCGACCGGTCGGCGAGGTAGCCGGTCTGCAGCCTGCTGATCTCGCGCCCGGCCAGGACGCCGACCGGGCCAAGGGCGGCGCGTCGTCGCGGGGCAGTGGGTGGTGCCGTGGTCATGCGGTGGCCCTCCGGGGGTCGGGGGTGGTCGGGTTGCCTGTTTCGACGGGGTCGGGCCCGGTCGGCTGGAGTGGGATCGCGGCTGGGGCGGTGTCCGTGCCGGCGGGTTCCGGCGTGCCGGCAGGCTTCTCGGGGGTGACAGGTCGCTCCGGGGTGGCGGGTTCCGCGGGCGTGGCGAGGGGCAGCGCGCGGCGCAGCCGGCCGCGGCACCACAGGTCGGCAGCGGAGGCGTTCAGCCAGGTCTCGCCCTTGCCGTTCGGCACGACCCGGCCCTGCCAGGCGGCTTCGCCCGCCTGTGCGATCAGGTCGTCGGCCAGGCGGCCGATCTCGGCTCGCACCCGACGCTGCCAGGCGGCGCGCAGGGCAGCCGGGTCATCGCCGTCGCGGATGGCGGCCAGCCAGAGCCGGTACGGGCCGTCGAGGGCACCGAAGCCTGCGTCCCGGGCGGTGAGCCGGGGGGTCTCCGACTCGCCGCCCGCAGCCCGTGTGAGGTCGGTGGCAAGGTCGCCCAGGGCCCGTACGGCGAGGTCCGCATCGCCGACCGCGTCCACCGCCGTCCGCCCCAGGCGCTGGTCCGTCTCGCCGAGCAGGACGACCGCGACGTCCACCGCGTCGGCGGTGATCTCGTCCACCACGGACTGCTGGGTGCCGTAGACCACGCCGAACGTCCGCAGCCGCAGCCTCCGGCCCGGCGGGAGGATCTGCTCCGCCTCCAGCCGCGCCAGCCAGTGCACCAGCCCGGGGCGCAGCTCCGGGGCCGGTTCCCCCGCCGGGGCGGAGGCCGGTGCAGCGGAGGCCGTCAGCGAGCCCAGGCCGCGCCATGCCGCCCGGGCCGGGTCGTGTTCCCTCGGCATGTACACCAGGGGCAGGCCCTGCTTCTTCTCCTGCGCTTGGCTGCGCCGCCAGCCGGTCATGGGCTCGATGGTGTGCATGTTCTGCGGTGCGAGCGGGTCGCCGTAGGTGAGGACGACACCGTGCACGCCCGCGGCGTCGGCGTGCAGCCGGATGCGGCGGGACTGCCAGGTGTAGAGGTCGCGCGGGCCCGCCGGACGCGATGCCAGGTTGCCCGCCGCCCCGGGGCCGTCGGGGTCGCGGCGCCATGCGGGGACGTCCCCGCGCGTGGAGCTCCAGTGGTCGCAGGCGAGGAGGTTCAGCAGGAGCGTCTCGCGCAGGTTCTCGCCCTCGGCGAGGACGCCGCCGAGGCAGCCGGCCCAAGCGGTGCCCTGGGGGTAGGCCTTGCCGGCCTTGGCCCGTGGGTCGCCGATCACGCCGGTCTTGATGCCCGAGGTGTCGTACGCCTGGGCGTGGACCACCCAGCGGGCCGCCTCCGCGAACGTGATCCGCCCGACGCCCGGGAAGCGGGCGGTGAAGAACGGGTTCCCGTTAGGCACGTCCGCGACGATCCGGTTCAGCGCGAAGACCTCGTCCTTGGCCGTCCGCAGGCCGGCGGTCTGGAAGAACGGTGCGACGGGGTGCAGCAGGTCGAACCGCGCGCGGTGCCGCTCCAGGTAGGGCAGGACCGGTGCGAACGGCGCCGGGTCCTCCCACAGTTCGGCCCAGTCGTCGTGGTCGCCCGGGCCGTCGAGCGCGTCGTGGACGACCGCCAGGAGCAGACGTGTCAGGGCGAACTCCTGGGTGGGGACGTCACCGGCCAGCCGCCTGATCCGGTCCGCCCGGGTGAACAGCTCGCGCAGTGACAGTTCACGCTCGGAGCCGTCGGCCAGCAGGACGGGGATCCACGGCTGCGCCGTCAGGTCGAACGTCGATTCCCCGGCCGGGTTCTGCGCCTGGTCATTCGGCACGTGATACCTCGAGTCCGTTCTCGCGGGTGTACGTGAGCTCGAACCCTGCCAGAGGGGTCGGACACCCGGGCCGGATCGGAAGGATCAACTGCCCTGCCAGCCAAGGATTTTCCTTGACCTGCCAATTTTCGAAACAGAACTGCTCAAGTTCGGCGATGACCCGATCGATGACGTACGGGCGGGCGAACCGCGCCGGCAGCCGCAGCCCGCAGGCCGCCGCGGCCTTCGACGCCCTCGGATCCGGCACCGAACCGGTCGGCAGCGGGAGGCCGCCCCGGCCCTCCCCCGCCCAGCCCACCGTCGCCAGCGAGCCGTCCGCCAGAACCTCCACCACGATCACCTCCACGCTCTCCGGACTGTCCCGCACCTGCGCCCGCCCCGCCCGGGTGTCGTCCGCGTCCCCCGCACCGCCCGCCACCCAGCCCATCAGGGACCGTCCGGCCCTACCCGCCTCCCGCAGCCGGAACACGTCCGCCGCCCGCGCCTTCTGCGCCTGGAGCCGGTCGTGCAGCAGCCGCGCCTCCGCCAGGTCCTGCGCCCAGGCGGGCGGCCCGACCGGCTCGTCCCCGTACGCGCGCTGCACCAGCGCACTGATATCCCCGGGCAGTTCCAGCAGCCGTTCCCCGTCCAGACAGGGCAGCAGGACCGCCAGCGACCTCAGCAGCGTGTGCCTCCCGTACACCGCCTCCGACCCCCGCGCCACCACCGGCACCGGGCCCGACCAGTCCACACCCGTCACCAGGCAGGTGGCCGCCCGCAACGACTCGGGTCGCCACGACCTCTCGTGGCGGTGCAGCCGGCCCACCCGCTGCAACAGCAGGTCAACCGGCGCGGCATCGGTCACCAGCAGGTCGAAGTCCACGTCCAGGGACTGCTCGGCCACCTGGCTGGCCACCACGATGTGCCGTCCGGGCCGCCGCGCCCCGTCCCGGCCGAACAGCTCCAGCAGCCGGCGGTCGTTCTCGGCCCTGTCCACGTCGATGAACCGCGCGTGCGCGACCGTCACCGCGTCGGACCCGAACCGCTCACGCAGCGCGGCGGCCGCCTCCAGGACCCGGTCCACCGTGTTCCGCACCACCAACGCGCAACCACCGCCGCCGAGGTCGGATTCCAGCCGCTTTCCCAGGGCGTCCAGGTCGTCGTCCAGCCGCTCCAGGCGGACCCACCCGCCGCGCCCGGACGCGCCAGGACGTCCCACCTGCGGCTCCTGCCCCCGGCCGACCGCCGTCACCAGCGGGTACGCGTCCGCGCCCGCCACCTCGGCGAACCTCCCGTCGCCGGGCTCCGCACCCGCGTACGCCTCCGCGAGCGCCCGGCGCCGAGCGGCCGGCAGCGTCGCGGACAGCACCACCACCGGCACCCCGTACGCCCCGAGCCACCCCAGCACCCGGTCCAGATAGGAGTTCATGTACGTGTCGAACGCGTGCGCCTCGTCAATCACGACGACCTTGCCCGCCATCGCCAGATGTCGCAGGACCAGATGCCGGCCCTTCAGGCCCGCGAACAGCAGCTGGTCGATCGTCCCCACCACGAACGACGACAGCATCCCCTTCTTCCGGCCCGCGAGCCACTGGTGCGCAACCAGCTCGGCGGGCAACGGGCTCTCCGCACCGGCCGCCGGCACGCGGTCGCTGACGTCCACATCCGGGTCCACCGCCGAGATCCGCTGCCACGACGCTGCCCGCAGAGCGGCGGCATCCCTGTTCAGCGCGGCCTTCGAGTGCGCCAGCAGCACCGAGAGCCGTTCCCCGTCACGGGCCGGAAGCCGCTCCAGCCAGTCCAGCACCCGCGCGAACATCGCATTGCTCGTCGCCATCGTCGGCAGCGCGAAGAACACCCCGCCCGCACCGACCCGCGCGGCCAGCACCTCGACAGCCGCGAGCGCCGCCTCGGTCTTGCCCTCCCCCATCGGCGCCTCGACGACCAGCAGCCCCGGCTCCGGCATCGCCCGGGCCGCCTCGAAGGCCTGCATCTGCACCGGCCGGACCACCGCCCCCGGCGGAAGCTCGAACCTCGCGGCGAACACGTCCGCGATCCCGCTCCCCGGCAACTCAGGCCTCCACGGCCCCGGCAAGCCGAGCCCCTTCCACGCCGCGGCCACCCGCCGGGCACCGCCCTGCCCGAGCTCCTGCGGGAAGTAGGGGAACAGATCCGGATTGCTGGCAATCCAGTCCGCCATGATCACCAACCCGGACAGGACCACCTGAACCGTCTGCGGCAACTTCACCGCCCCCCAGCCACCGAGCCGCCCCTCCACACCGAACTCGGCAGCACACGCGTCGAGGAACTCCTCCTGCACCCGCAGCCACAGCCCCTCGCTCCGGCCCGGCGTCCGCAGCAACTCCGGCCGCTCGACCAGATCGGCCACCGCCGGATGATCCGGCGGCACCCCGTGATGCCCACCAACCACCACCGCGAACTGCGCCGTCACCCGGCCCGGCCACCCACACCGCCGCTCCAGCCACTCCTGCAGCAGCAGCTGCCCCGCCAACCCGTGCGGCGCCATCCGGCGATCCGGCCCCAACTCCCGCCGGTACGGCATCTCCAGACCCACCGCACGCATCCCGTCCGCCAGCCCGTCGACCTGACACGCGAACGCAGGAGTCACCTTTCCCACGTCATGGACCGCCGCCAGCCACACCGCCAACCGCCGCCCGTCCGCCTGCCCACCCGGCAGGACCCCGCCCACCAGCCCCCGCACCCGAGCCGGCAGCCACTCGTCCCACAGCAGCCCCGCCACCGCCGCGCTGTCCGCCATGTGACACCACAACGGCAACCAGCCCTCGCCCACCACATCGTGCTTCGCCCACGCACTCCGCGCCTCCGCGGACAACCTCAACCGCAACCCGCCGCCATCGAAAGCCACCGCACCCACATCCCCCACCGCCCGCCCGTTAAACGATCCAACGGCCGAGCATACGAGCGGGCGACGGCCGGACCGGGCCCTTTCGGGAAGATCCGAAAGACTGGCCCGGGGCGGCACAAATGTCGCTATCCTGCTCGAATGTCTCATTCTCAGGAAGTGAGGGAAACCCACACCCGAGCCTCCTGAAAGCGCAGGTCAGCGAGCCTGCTCCCCGCACCCGCGGGGATGGTCCCGCCGCGCACTGGCTCCACGCGAACTCCCACATCTGCTCCCCGCACCCGCGGGGATGGTCCCCATCCGTCACTGCCGCGGCGAAGGGGCAGAGGCTGCTCCCCGCACCCGCGGGGATGGTCCCCCGAACTCCACGTTGGTCGTCATGCCGGGCAGCTGCTCCCCGCACCCGCGGGGATGGTCCCGAGGGCGCGGTCAGCGGTCATGCCGGCGACGCCTGCTCCCCGCACCCGCGGGGATGGTCCCGAACCCGAACGTGAACCCGTCGCGCCGGGGAACTGCTCCCCGCACCCGCGGGGATGGTCCCGATGCTCAAGTCCCTTGGCCTGCCGCCGAACTCTGCTCCCCGCACTCGCGGGGATGGTCCCCGCACCGGGCCGCGTAACGCAGCGAACGGACTCTGCTCCCCGCACCCGCGGGGATGGTCCCGACCAGCACCTCGTCCGTCACCAGCCGGACCGCTGCTCCCCGCACCCGCGGGGATGGTCCCGAGCCGCAGGCCGCCCGCGCGGCCTTCGAACACTGCTCCCCGCACCCGCGGGGATGGTCCCTTGCCGGTGCTGTCGTACGCGCTGAAGCCCAGCTGCTCCCCGCACCCGCGGGGATGGTCCCTTCGGCGCGGGGATGCGCCCGCCCCCGGCGGCCTGCTCCCCGCACCCGCGGGGATGGTCCCCAGGTGCTGTGGTCGTACAACGGGAGCGTCTACTGCTCCCCGCACCCGCGGGGATGGTCCCTTCGGCTGGACCGACCCCCAGGAGAAGCAGTGCTGCTCCCCGCACCCGCGGGGATGGTCCCGTCCACACCTTCCCCTCGCCGCGTGAGGCAGCCTGCTCCCCGCACCCGCGGGGATGGTCCCCAGAGGGTCGAGGACCGCCGCGAGGCCGAGAAGCTGCTCCCCGCACCCGCGGGGATGGTCCCCTGTCGGTCTAGACCCTAACTCTGATCAGGGGCTGCTCCCCGCACCCGCGGGGATGGTCCCGACGGATGGCTCGCCCACCGCCTGGTCCCGAACTGCTCCCCGCACCCGCGGGGATGGTCCCCCTCCTCGGGGAGGTCAGGACGATGGGCGGCGCTGCTCCCCGCACCCGCGGGGATGGTCCCTCGGTCAGCGCCTTGTCGAGCAACAGGCGCCCCTGCTCCCCGCACCCGCGGGGATGGTCCCGACGACGATGAGTGACGTGCTGCTGATGGACACTGCTCCCCGCACCCGCGGGGATGGTCCCCCATGGGTATACCCTCCCCCTAAGAGACAGCGACTGCTCCCCGCACCCGCGGGGATGGTCCCTGAAATACGTTGCTGCCCTGAAATGCCGATCCCTGCTCCCCGCACCCGCGGGGATGGTCCCAGTGCAGGCACCAGCGCCGAGGTTGGGCGCGTCTGCTCCCCGCACCCGCGGGGATGGTCCCTACGGCTTCGCGCAGTGGGTTTCGGAGAACAGCTGCTCCCCGCACCCGCGGGGATGGTCCCCCGGCCGCCTGGCAGCAGATCCCGATCGCCGACTGCTCCCCGCACCCGCGGGGATGGTCCCCCGTCCGCGCGCATGCTGATCTGCACCGTTCCCTGCTCCCCGCACCCGCGGGGATGGTCCCTTCACGCCGGGCGCGGCGCCGCCGGGGGCGGTCTGCTCCCCGCACCCGCGGGGATGGTCCCGTAAGGGTGGCGCGGGGAAGAGCACCTTGACGCTGCTCCCCGCACCCGCGGGGATGGTCCCGAACAGCCGGCGTTCGCGAACGCCTTGGAGAGCTGCTCCCCGCACCCGCGGGGATGGTCCCGATTTCCAGAGGCAACTTCAGGATGAACGTGACTGCTCCCCGCACCCGCGGGGATGGTCCCTGGCAGACGGCCCCGTCCGCCCCCGTGCTCATCTGCTCCCCGCACCCGCGGGGATGGTCCCGAGGCCGCCTGGGACGTCACCCGCAACGAGTGCTGCTCCCCGCACCCGCGGGGATGGTCCCTACGCACCGGGAGAAAGCTCGACCGGGCACGTCTGCTCCCCGCACCCGCGGGGATGGTCCCCAGGGCAGACGTGCATTTCGCGTCATTCCGGTCTGCTCCCCGCACCCGCGGGGATGGTCCCACCTCGGCCGGGTTCACCAGCGTCCAGTTCGCCTGCTCCCCGCACCCGCGGGGATGGTCCCGACGTGCCGGCTCGCTGGAGGGACCGGCCGATCTGCTCCCCGCACCCGCGGGGATGGTCCCTCGGGGGCGGCGCCGTCGGCGTGGACCGGGCTCTGCTCCCCGCACCCGCGGGGATGGTCCCATCGCCGCCGCACTGCGCATCATGGTCCGGTACTGCTCCCCGCACCCGCGGGGATGGTCCCTCAGGGACAACCTGGAATATCACTGGATCCCAACTGCTCCCCGCACCCGCGGGGATGGT
Source organism: Kitasatospora cinereorecta (assembly GCF_024172095.1). Taxonomy (GTDB): domain Bacteria; phylum Actinomycetota; class Actinomycetes; order Streptomycetales; family Streptomycetaceae; genus Kitasatospora; species Kitasatospora cinereorecta. Next base: position 152,082 of record NZ_JAMZDX010000008.1, read on the forward strand.
CCCAGGTGGTCCTGGGCGTCGAGGGGCGGCCACTCCTGCTCCCCGCACCCGCGGGGATGGTCCCGGGCCGCGGTAGCCCCGGGGAACGGAAATCGCCTGCTCCCCGCACCCGCGGGGATGGTCCCTGGGCGTTGGTCTGCAAGCTGGCCCAGAAGATCTGCTCCCCGCACCCGCGGGGATGGTCCCCTCCGTGATATCGCGCTGGTCGTAGTCGGGCGCTGCTCCCCGCACCGCGGGGATGGTCCCCGTGTGCGAGTTCTTCAGGCGGCGTGACGCGCTGCTCCCCGCACCCGCGGGGATGGTCCCTGACCGCACTTCAGGCGAAGAACGCAACCACGCTGCTCCCCGCACCCGCGGGGATGGTCCCCAGACGGTGGAGCGCCTGAACGCCGAGGACCCGCTGCTCCCCGCACCCGCGGGGATGGTCCCGGCACCATCGATGCCGGCCCCGAGACCAACCTCTGCTCCCCGCACCCGCGGGGATGGTCCCGCACCGGCATGGACTTCAAGCTCGGGTTCATCCTGCTCCCCGCACCCGCGGGGATGGTCCCTACAAGCCGGCCATCCTGTCGCAGGACTACGGCTGCTCCCCGCACCCGCGGGGATGGTCCCTCTCGCTGCAACCCCAGCTCCGCCACCAGGCCCTGCTCCCCGCACCCGCGGGGATGGTCCCGTCCTAAACGTCCGTCAAACGCGGTAGGACGTCTGCTCCCCGCACCCGCGGGGATGGTCCCTTAGGCGCCTACACCATCACCAACGCCAAGTCCTGCTCCCCGCACCCGCGGGGATGGTCCCGACTCCCGGGGTCGGCTGCGCAGCCCGGACCGCTGCTCCCCGCACCCGCGGGGATGGTCCCGGGAGGAGGCCCGCCGCGACGCGGAGGCCGCCCTGCTCCCCGCACCCGCGGGGATGGTCCCCACGACCTGATCAAGTCCGAGGGAGACGACCCCTGCTCCCCGCACCCGCGGGGGTGGTCCCGCCTGGGTCGACAGCGTGGTCTCCGCCCGGCACTGCTCCCCGCACCCGCGGGGATGGTCCCAGCACATCGACGCGGTTGCCGGGGACCAGGCGCTGCTCCCCGCACCCGCGGGGATGGTCCCGGGTCCGTCGTGGCCGGTGCTGCGGTGGCGCTCTGCTCCCCGCACCCGCGGGGATGGTCCCGTGGGCCGGGCGCTGAGTTCCGCCCACGAGGGCTGCTCCCCGCACCCGCGGGGATGGTCCCAGATGGGTGTCGTTGCCAAGCGTCGCCGTGGTCTGCTCCCCGCACCCGCGGGGATGGTCCCACGACCGTGTCGCCGATGGTCACCCGGGTGGGCTGCTCCCCGCACCCGCGGGGATGGTCCTTGTTGGCGTTGTTGTTGTTGCTCTGACCTGCACTGCTCCCCGCACCCGCGGGGATGGTCCTCACGCTCCTGGTCCTCGGCGGCGGGGTGGCGACTGCTCCCCGCACCCGCGGGGATGGTCCCTCCATCGGCTGCGTCGGCCTCTGGCAGATCAACTGCTCCCCGCACCCGCGGGGATGGTCCCCAGACAAGCCTCGCCTCCGGTCCGTGCTCCGGCTGCTCCCCGCACCCGCGGGGATGGTCCCACGATCCGACTGCCGCGCATGGGTTCCCTGATCTGCTCCCCGCACCCGCGGGGATGGTCCCGATGGCCGGCAGTGCCGCCGAGTCGGCCGCGGCTGCTCCCCGCACCCGCGGGGATGGTCCCTACACCACCGGCGGGTTCTCGAACTGGAACATCTGCTCCCCGCACCCGCGGGGATGGTCCCGCCCCCACCACCACCGAACTCGGTGCCGTCGGCTGCTCCCCGCACCCGCGGGTACGGGGAGCAGGTCTCGGCGGAGGACCTGGCGATCGACCGGCTGGGACCATCCCCGTGGGTGCGGGGAGCAGATGCCGGTGGTGACGATCTTCGCTCGGAGCTTGGGACCATCCCTGACGAACCCCCGGTGCGGGGCGACACCCTCCGGGACCAGCCGCTGAGCTTCGACCCGCGCCGCCGCCACGGCCTGCACACCGTCCCCAGCGGCACCGTCACCGTGACCAATCCGCAGGCACGCCGCAACACCACCCCGCCGCCCGCGCCGATCTCCTCCCCACGGCACCCGGTCCCGTGTCCTGTGGCTCACGGATTCGTACGGCGGACCGGCCCGCCGGGCGGGCCACGATCAAGGTGTTACGCGGCACCGCTGAGGGTCATCGGCGGCCGGGTCGGGCGCAGCGGGACGGCGCCGGCACGGAGTGCCTTGTCGTGGCGGGCGCGGCGTTCGGCGAGGACCTGGCTGCTGCTGGCGGCCGCGGTACGGGCGGCGACCTCCTCCTGGTCGGCCTTCTCGGCGAGGCCTCGGGCGAACTGGTCCTCGGGTTCGCGTCGGCTGAGGATGGCCTGCTCCTGGCGAGCGATGGCAGCGACGATCGTCGGGTCGATGACGGGGGCGGTGCGGCGGATCTCGGCGAGCGCGCGGTGGTAGCCAGCGCTCGCGTCGTCGCGGGTGCGGACCGGGGCCTCGGGCTGCTCGACGGCCTTGTGGTGCTCGGTCCGCTGGTCGGGGCCGGTGGCGATGGCGCGGGGCGCCAGGACCCGCAAGTCCCGCACGACGGTCCGGCCCATCTTGCCGTTGATTCGGACGACGAGCTGGCGGCCGAGCAGGCGCAGTTGGGTGGCGTAGGCCGGGGAGGTGGGCTGGAGGTCGAGGCGTCCGGTGCGGGCATCGAAATGCACGGGCTGGACCTTGCCGACGAGCTCGGGGGCGATGGTGGCCCACTGGTCGAGGATGCCGCCGCCGGCGGTCGGGGTGTCCCAGGCCCGTTCGGCGACCAGGCTGGCCAGGGCGTCGCCGAGCCCGATCGGGTCGCGGCCGCCAGCGCGTGCCGTGGTCCGGGGCCGGGTGGGTCGGGTGGTGGAGTTGCGGCCGCCAGGGGCGTCGGCGTTGCGGGTGCGGGCTGCTTCGCGGGCGGCCTTGAGGGCGACGCGGGCTAGGTCGACGCCGGTGGACATCTCGGTCACGCGGACCTCCAGGTCTGGTGGATGACCATGCGGCCGGTGTGCCGTAGGCGCAGGACCTGGTCGACCTGGCCGTGTGTGTAGAGCTGGCGGGCGTAGGCCTCACCGCAGTCTCGGATCGCCATCAGGACCATCTCGGGGTCGCGCTGGCCGAGGGTGCGGAGCTCGATGACGTCCTCGCGGGTGAGCTGGTGCAGGTCGGTGAGGCCTTCCTGGTCCTGGGCGAAGAGCGCCAGCGCCTGGGCGCCTTGGCCGCCGGCTTGCCGCACCTGGGCGAAGACGTCGTCGACCATGCGGCCCACGGCGCGGGTGGCCGGGGCCTGCCAGTCGGTGAGGCGCCACTCGTCCGAGTGCCGGTTGTGGCGGGTCTGCTCGGCGGATCGGGACTCGCGCCAGTGCTCGACCTGGGCGGCGCGCTCCTTCGGGGTGCGCCAGCCGGGCATCTGGGTCATGCCGCGCAACCGGTGGGCGAGCAGGCCGGAGGGCCGGTAGCTGCCGCACTGCGGCTCCTCCAGGGTGGAGATCCATGCGATGACCTCCTCCGCCGTCCAGCCCGCGTCCGCGACCTCCTGCACGACCCAGGCGATCCGGGACACCAGGGCACGGCGCAGCCACGGCACCTGGCGGACCAGTTCGGCGGCCAGCTGGAACCGGCGTCCAACGGCGTTCAGCTTCTGGGTGCGCCGGCCCTTCGTGGACTTTTTCGCGGCAGTGGACTTCGGCTTCCCGCTTGCGACGTCTGTCTCAGAGGGATGGGGAGTAGAACCGTCAGCAGGAACAGTTGAGCAACCACCCCCCATTGGGGTGCAACGGTCGACTGCTGTTGAGGTGCCGTCAGCGGCCTGTGACACCTGGGGCTGGGTGGTGGTCGACGTGGCCTGAGCGGCCGTCACCGAGGCCTTCGCGGAAGCCTTCGACTTCGACCGGGCGGTCCGGACCTTGCGCGAGGCCCGCTTGCCCAGCAGCGCCATCACCGCCCGGCCAGCCTCCGCGATCCCGATCACCCGGCGGCCGGTGCCCTCGCCCGCAACGCGCACGCCCAGCGCGACATCGAACTCGGCCGGGATCACCCGGACGAACTCCGACGCCTTCGCCTTCTCGCCGCGGACCCGGGTGCCCTTCGCCACGTACGCGAGCAGGCCAGCCTCGCGCAGCATGTCCAGCTGGTACTGCGCGGTCCGCTCGGTCACGCCCAAGCGCCGGGCGAGGTAGTCCACGCCCGGACGGCACGGCGACAGCTCCATCAGCAGCTGCGCGGTGAGGATCGCGGTACGGCCCATCTCCCGCGGTCCGTGCGAGCGCGACGGCCGGTAGCAGCCCGACGCGACCACCCAGTGCACCGCCTGTATCCAGCTGTACGGATCCAGCGCGACCCGGCCGCGGGTCGTCGACACCCACTGCTCCGCAGCCGGCACGAGCAGCGCGGGCAGCACCGACACACACGGCACGAACCGCCGAGCCGCCTTCGACACCACCACGGCGGTCGCTAACGCGACGTCGACCGACTCCTGGCGCTGGCCGGGAACGCCCGGCCAGGCGGGAACTACACCCGACGGGCCGTTTGCGAGGCCCCCGACACGGTCATCCGGAAGAGTGATCTGCATCACATTGTCGACAGCGCTCGAGGCAAGCTCGACAACCGGTCCGTCAACCCGCCCCTGGGCGAATCCCATGGCAGGGCCGGGGATGAGCCCAAGATCCCGCCCTGCGGGAACTCGCGACATGTCCAGGACAGCAGCACCATGATCGACAACCACGGGGCCGTGAGACTGGAAAGGCCTTGTGACCTGCTGCAAAATGACAGTGCCTTTCTAGGAAGGTGGGCCGGCCCGCATCAGCGGGTCGGGCGGCGCGGCCCCCTTGGGGACCGCGAACACCGGCCCCTCACGGGACCGGCGGAATGCCCCCGCGAGGGGGCGAAAGCCGATCGGCGACCTCCAGGTCTGTTCTCTCTGGGTGTTGGCGGTGGGTGCAGCCGAGGCCCCGGCAAGGGCCCCGACTGCGGGTACTGCGACCGGCCTTGGATGGCCGGTGGTGGTTCAGGCAGAACCAGGTAGTGCGGCTGGTGGTCGGTTGGTAGCCGATCTCCAGCAACCCCGCTCAGGGTTGGTAGCCCGCGAGCGAGGTGGGAGCAGGAAGGCCGCTGGTCCGGGTGGTAAGTCCGGGTAACGGCCGGCGGAGCTAGACCCCTGTCAGGGTCGGGCTCCGCGGACGATGGCTAGGTCACGGAACACCCCCATTTCGGGGGCCGCCGTGGCCAGCCACATATGCAGAGACGGCACCCCGCCGGAGTGAGACCCGGGTCATCCCGGTCGACTCCACGGCGGGGTGCCGTGCGTTCAGGAGGGCCCGGTTACGGGTACCCTGCATCACGTCACCACCCCTCGCGTGGTTGACCGGGACGGGCCCCTGGCAGGGGGCGCCGATCCACCTCATCGCCGTCCGGACCTGAAGGTCCGGGCGGCGAAATCCATTCTGGATCACTGACGACGCCAGACTACCCCTGTGGATAACGCTGGGAGTAGCCGCGAGATCACCGTGTCGATCTGACGCGTCGATCGGCTGATAGGCAAACAATCCTGCTTCTCCAAGGACTCTTCGAGCGCAAATGGCTGGCTCTCGCGTCACATCGGAAGTGTGGCAATCGCAGAGGAACCGCCGCCTTCTTCTGCCCCGCGAAGAGCAGTCAGGACAGCTGATGCGGTCCAACGGCTCGTGGCGCCGGGGCGAGAGGATAGGTATTCGGCGGATTGTTCCAGGGACCAGCCATGAGCCTCGGCGAGGCCGCTAGCGAAGTTCCGCAGGTAGGCGGCCGACGGCGGATTCAGCTCCGCGTCGTCCAGGGCCCAGGGTGCCGTGAACGTGTACACGGGGATGCCGTCGATCGCGCCAGGACAGATCAGCGTCTCGTAGCGCCCAGGGCCGAGCTGGTCGCGACCAGACGTGAGGGCCCGGGTGAGGTCCAGGTTGGTGCCCGGGACTTGATGCATCTCTTGAGCAGCGATGTCGGAGAACTGCCCAGCGGTGATGAGGTAGGCACGGGCGGGCATCTCACCGGCATGAGACGGGTCATAGAATCCCATTCCGCCCGTCCAGACGAGCGACTCCAAGGCGAAGTACAGCTGCCCAGGCAGAAGCACCGGAATGGTCTTCTCGGGCAAGCGGCGGTCGCGACAGCCTGGGTAGGTTCGGGCCCCGCCCGGAGGCCTTCCACCTGCGATGTAGTGCGCCAGTCGGTCGGCGTGCATGTTCGACCCATATGCCGCATACCAGACGAGCCCTCCTGGGCCCAAGTTCCCGCTCAGGGCTTCCGCTCTACGGGCACGGGGAAACGGGTTCGCGGCGACCTGGGCGGCATCACCGCCGAGATCCTGTTGAGAGGTGTCGTTCATGGGAGACGACGGTAGCCGCCGGCAGAACTCTCCGTGACCGGCCATCACACCTCCTGCTCATACACGAGTAGGTTGCGGTCGCCCGGCGCAATGGTAATCATCACCCGCACGGGAAAGTCGGTTCCATGACCGACGCGGACATGCTGGATCACCGGGGTTCCCAAGGGAAGCTGGAGGAGCTCAGTCTCTTCAGGAGTGGGCATCCGGGTGCTGATCTCGTCCCGGATTCGGGTCTGCGGGTAGCCGATGTAGCGCAGCACGCCACCGGGGAACGACAGTTCGCGGCTCTCCTCGAGCACGGTCCCCTTTGCGATGGTGCCGGGAAAGCAGCTGGTGGAGAGCTGAAAGGGCTCGTCATCGACCCAGCGGACGCGGGCGCGCTTGACGACCTCGTCGCCTTCTGCGAGTCGCAGACATGCCGCTACCTGCGCGTCTGCCGATTCAAGCGTCGCAACGATCGACTCACCTGGCTCGCGGCCGGCTTCCTTGATCGCAGTGGCCCAGTCATCGAGAGCATGTGAATCCCGGCGGCTGCCGCGCTCGAACTCTGACAGGTTCCAGGTGATGCGGCGGACAGCCCGAACTCTCCGACGGCCACCCTGTTCGCCGATTACCAGGCCCTCTGCCTTGAGGATGTCCACTCCAGCCGCCGCGGTCTTGGCGGTGACCTGAAACCTCTCGGCAAGCTCGCGGCCAGTAGGTAGCGCTGCGCCGGGGCCCAGTTCGCCGGACCTGATCTGCTCGCGGAGAGCATCGGCGACGGACCGTGCGCTGCCCCGTCTCACCTGATCTGTCGGAGTCATAGGCGACAAGGTACCCGATGCTACGCAGCTTTAGTACCTAACTTGCCGAACTGTCGTACCGGCAGTGCCGGTCGGGCGGCCAGGGGGAGCCTCGACCGGCCCCTCCTTCACGCCCTCTCGGCTCGCCTTTGGTACGCAGTCAGAGAAGTTATGTACCGAAGTGCTTGACGGTCCGTCACTTGATGCGTACGGTCATGGATGTCGCCACAGACTTAGGTACCTAACTCTGGGTCTTTGGTGGTGTGCACGTGCCCGGGGTGGTAGCTCCACCAAACCGCCCCGGAGTGCCTGCCCATGCGCAGCGCTGATGCGTTGTCCGATCGCCAGGGCGCCGGGTCTCCCGGTTGGCCTGGAGGGCGGAGAGAGCACCGCGAAGCGACCCTCACCCCTCCGCCTCCCCGAGGAGCCCTTGATGACCACCTCGCCCGCGATCCCCACAGCCCAGCCCCGCAAGCCCCGGACCCGTACGAAGAATGTCTCCTGCTGGCCGGCCATCATCGCCTCGGCCCTGCCGTCCAACCTGATCGAGCTCACCCCCGGCCTGGAGCACCTGGCCTGCCCGGACTGCAACACGTGGTGCCCCATCACCACCGACAAGGGCAGCAAGCAGAGGAAGTTGGTCCCGCACCACACCCGCCCTGCTGGCACCCCCGGCGCTCACCGCTGCCGCAGCTCAAACCGCCTGGTCAACATCGACCTGTCGGTCGACGCATGGCAGCAGAAGCGGGCCGACGCCAACAAGGAAGCCGCCTCCCGTAGGCCGACCACCGTGCTGAAGAAGGTGAAGGCACCGGCCGCCCCGGCGATCACCCAGCTCGACCCGGCCCCGGCCACCGCCGACTCCGCCCGCAAGACCTACGAGACGCACCGCGCCCGCTGCGCGGCCTGCACCGGCAGGAAGCACTGCCAGGACGGCGAGCATCTGGCCGCCGACTACCTGCGTCTGCTGCGCCGCGAGCCCGAGCGCCGCCGCATCCGCGCACTGTACGAGGAGGTCCAGGCCGCTGGCGAGCGCGCCCGGGCTCGCCAGCTCCCGACCCGCCGGGCCAAGGAGTGGGCGAACGTTGAGAAGGCCGTCGCCAACGCCGACGCCGCCCGCAAGAAGGAGCTGATCGGCGCGCGGTCCCCGATCCTCGGTGCCGACGTCCCGACCGACCACGAGGACACCAAGGAGCAGGCCCGTGCGCTCGCCCAGGCCCGCACCGAGAAGGCGATCCGCGAGGCGAGCCCGATCAAGCGCAACGCGGCCTGACCAGCACCACCCCGGGCCCGGCCCGGCCCCAGAACTGAATCACCACCAGCCGCGGCGGCCCGGAATCTCCGGGTCGCCGCTTCGCATCCCAGGAGGCCATCGTGCGCTACGCCATCGTCCCCCGCGTGCTGCTCCACCTGCTCACCCAGCCCACCGCTCCGGCCGACCCCGTCCCGGCCAGCAATACCGACCTGCGGCAGACGCCGACGGAGAAACGGCTGATCGCCGCGGCCAGCCCGCTGCGGGGCGGCCCGCGCCACCGGTTCCGCCGGCCGATGCGCTACGCCACCGGCCTCCCGGCCCCCGTGCTCGCCGCCGCCTGACCCGCGTGTCTCTCCTGCGACGCTGCCCGTCGCCTCCGCCCCGGACCGGTGCGGAGACGGAGGGGGGACGGCAGGAGCCGCCCTGAAATGCCGAAGGCCCCGGGAGTGCGATCCCGGGGCCTTCGAGTCCGTCGCCTAATAGGAGGCAACGACCTTGCTGAACACCATGATGGCACGCCAGACGCTCACCGCCGTCGCGGGGGACAGCGACCCGGACATGGACGAGGCGCTGCGCCGGGTCCGCCAGGGCGGAGGCCGGTGATGACCACCACCGTCTTCGGCACCGGCACCGCGCCCGACCTCACCATCAGCGGCCCGGTGCTGCCCGCACCCCGCCCCGGTCTTTACCTCGTGCCCCGCCTGGGTGGGATCACTGCCCACCTGACGGCCGACCAGGGCACCGTGCAGACCGTGCGGGCCCTGGCCCTGACCGTCCTGGTCGCCCACGGCGTTGACCTGGAGACCGCCGAGTCCGCGCAGTTGGTCCTGTCCGAGCTGATCGGCAACGCCGTGCGGGCCTGCGGGGAGCACGGCCCGCTGGTCGTGGAGGTCTTCCGCGCCGAGCACGACGCGGTCGTCACCGTCCACGACCCGCTCGCCAGCGCCGGCCCGCGCCGCGCCGACACCGCCCCGGACAACGACGACGCGGAGTCCGGCCGCGGCCTGCTCATCGTCGACGTCCTCGCCCCCGGCTGGACCGTCCAGCCGTCCCCGATCGGCAAGCGCATCCGCTGCCGCATTCCTGCGGCCAGCTGACCGACCGCCCCTCCCCCTGCGCCCGCTGCGCCCCGGACCTCGGCCCGGGGCGCAGCGAGGCTCGCGAACTTCCCCGGCCCGGAGGCCAACCATGAAGCACCGCGCCCGCACTTCCTCCCCCGCCCGCCGCGCGTACTACGACGCCGCCAGCTACCGGCGGTGGGTCGCCCGCCAGATCGGCCCGCGCTGCGTCGGCGGCATCTACCGCAGCGGCTACTCCGACTCGGTCTACGAGGTCTTGGCGATCGACCCGGGCCCGCGTGAGGGCTGGCCGACCTGGCGGATCACCGTCCGCACGCTCGGCGAGGACATGACGCGCTGGCACTGCACCGCCTGGGACGCCGACCACGACCACGACCAGGTTGTCGCCGAGCCCGGCGTGCAGGCCCTGCGGGTCTGGGTCGAGCACACGCTCACCCGGCCGGCCAGCAGCGGCGCGCTCCTGGAGCAGCGCCACGTCCTGGACGAGGCCGCTCACCCCGGCACCGTCGGTGCGCTCTACGAACTCGCGCGCGCCGCCCGGATCCCCTCGAAGGCCTGAGCGCACCACCACCCAAGAAGACGAGGAGAGGCCGTCATGGACTGGCGCCACCGCGCGGTGTGCCGCGACGAGGACCCCGAGCTGTTCTTCCCGATCGGCAACACCGGCCCGGCCCTGCTGCAGATCGAGGAGGCCAAGGCCGTGTGCCGCCGCTGCCCGGTCATGGAGCAGTGCCTGACCTGGGCCCTGGAAACCGGCGAGAACGCCGGCGTGTGGGGCGGTTTGAGCGAGGAGGAGCGGCGGGCGATGAAGCGCCGTGCCGCCCGCAACCGAGCCCGCACCGCCTGACCGCCTCGGTTGCTGTCGTTCGCCGCCGCCCCTCCCTCGGTCAGCACCGGGCGCGGGGCGGCGGTGTTCGACGGTGCCCGACGCGCCGTCCATTCCGTCCAGCTCAGCAAGGAGCCCCCGGTGTCCCAGACCAACACCGCCGCCACTCAGTCCAGCCGCCGCGCCGCCGAGCAGGGCACGCACTTCTACGTCCTGACCCTGCAGAAGCCCACGCAGAACGGCATGGCCACCGGCACCACCTCCGGCACCCACACCCCGCCCGCCCACTGGACCGTCCAGGACTTCCTCGCCGCTGCCCGCGCCGACCTGGAGCACAGCCAGCCCGAGCTGCGCGGCGGCGTCGTCGTCCACTTCGACGTGCGCCCCAACCAGCTGTGACCTGCGATCAGCAGGGATCGAACAGCACCAGTCACGACCAGACAGAAGGAGCACGCACGTGATGACGCGCGAGGAGTACGACGCCTGGCAGGCCGAGCTGGCGGAGATGAACGCCGCGTACGAGGAGGCCGACCAGGCCGAGTACGAGGCCTTCATGGACGAGCTCGACGCCCGCGACCTGCGCGCCTGGGCGGACACCGTCCTGGGCCGCACGGCGGTCGGCGGTGCGGAGCTGGAGCAGCGGCACGTCCTGGACGAGGCCGCCCGCCCGGACCTGGTCGAGGCGTTCCGGCGCTTCGTTGCCGCAGTCTGACCGCGTCGGTTGGTTGTCGTTCGCCGCCGCTCCGCCCCGGACCACCGGGCGCGGGGCGGCGGTGTTCGACGGTGCCCGACGCACCCGCCCCCTCTCCCCTACATAGGAGGACCCCGTGAGCAAGCCGAACTGGATGGCCGCGCGCCTCGGCGTGAAGCGCACCCCCGAGCCGCTGGCGCAGCTGCTGGAGCTGGGCCGCTGGCTGGACGACCCGTCCCGCCGCTATGCCTGGCGCGCCGCCCGCAAGGAGCGGTCGGCGGCCGTCACCGACGCCGACCGCGCCTACCACGATGGCCGGCGCCCCAGCCTGCGGACCAAGGCCGCCCGGATCGCCGACCTGCACGAGCAGCTGGAGCTGGCCCAGGGCCGCGCCTGCCTGCTCCTCCTGGTCGAGGAGTTCGCCGAGCAGATGCGGCTGCGGATCACGGCAACCGTGCACCGCCCCGACCCGGTCCAGAACGACCCTCAGCACCTGGAATTGCTGGCCGCGCGCATCGACGCCAGCACCCGCGAGCTGCTTGCCGCCCTCGCGGCCGACTTCATCTACCCCGACGAGGCGCACCGCAGCGCCGAGGCCGCCCTCGGCGAACTGCTTAGCCCCCAGCAGGCCGTGGAGACCACCGGCGCCCCCGCCAGCCTGAGCCGCTGGGCCGACCAGATCGAGTTCGCACTGACCGTCGTCCAGACGGCCTCCACCCGCGCCTGACCCGATCAAAGGAGCCCCGCCGTGCTGACCATCACCACCACCGCCCGCCTCGACGCGCTGCGCCAGCGCGCGGACCAGGCCGAGACCGCTCGCGCCGACACCAACCGCCGACTGGAGGAACTCCTGGAGCAGCGGCACGTGACCGGCCAGGAACGGCTGGACACGCGCAACGAAGCGGCCGCCGTGCGGGACGAGCTGGAGGCCGCGAAGCAGCTCGCCCGCGAGGTGATGGCCAGCGAGACCCGGACCCGGAGCGTGTGCGACTTCATGATGAGGGACGCGAGCGCGGGGCTCGCCGCCCGCGACCGCACCATCGCCGAGCTGCGCGCCGAGCTGGATCGGGCCCTCGGCCAGCCGGCCGAGCCGGAACTGCCGGAGCACACGGTGCTGCAGTTCCGCACCATCGGCGGCGGCCTGGTCGCGCTGATCGCCGCGCCGGACGAGGACCGCTACGACCGCGATCCCGTCTACGGGTACCAGTGCCTGACGTGCGGCGGCGAAGTCAGTGGCGCCTTCCGGGTGGAAGACGGCCGCCGGTGGGCCAACGAGCATGCCGCCGTCTGCCGGGCGATCCCGCCCGCCGTCGCCGCCGAGAAGGTCGGCGTTCGCACCTGACCGAGCCCGGTTTCGGGACCGGTCGCCCTCACTTCGCCGACAACGGCGGCCGTTTCGGAAGCACCCGATCTCGTTTCGGGAGCAGCGGCCGCCGTTTCGGTATCACCGATTCGAGCCCTTTCGGAGGCCCCTGTGACGATCACCGACATGCCGCCGAGGGCGGCCCTGCCCGGCCCGCAGCGCCCCGCGCCAGGCCCCGTTTCGGCGCCGACCGCGCCCGTTTCGGAAGCAACCGAGAGCGTTTCGCCCGCGCCGTGGTCCGTTTCGCAGGCGCCCGCCGAGGAGGCGGCCAGCCGCAATCCGCTCATGATCCTCCTGTCCCTGGCGGCGGCCGTCGGCGGCATCCTCGTCGGCGTCATCGGCTTCGCCATGTCCTACGACACGCTCTCCCACGTCGCCCTCAATTCCTGGGGGTTCGGCGAGCGCCTCGCTCCGTGGTTCCCCGTCGGCGTGGACGCGAGCATCGTGGCGTTCCTGGCCCTGGACCTGTACCTGGTCCGCAAGGGCACCCCGTGGCCGGTGCTGCGCATGGCCGCGCACGCCATGACCGGCGCGACGATCTGGTTCAACGCCAGCTCACAGGGCTCTATCCGAGCCGATCCGGTGCGGGCGGGGGCGCACGGCGCGATGCCGTTCCTGTTCGTCATCGGGGTCGAGGCCGCCCGCCGCCTGATCATCCACAAGGCCAGGTTGGAGGCTGGCACCACCAGCGACAGGGTGCCGCTGCACCGCTGGCTGCTGGCCCCGGTGAAGACCCCGCGGTTCTACCGGACGATGCGGCTGACCGGCGTCACCTCCTACATGGAGATGATCCGCCGGGAGCAGGAGCTCATCGCCTACGAGCTGTGGCTCAAGCGCAAGTACGGCGGCGACCTGTCCCTGGCCAGCGAGGACGAGCTGCTGCCGATGACGATGGCCCGCTACGGCTACACCGTCGCCCAGGCCCTGGCCATGCCGGACGAGCAGGACCAGGCCGCCGAGGCCCGCGCCGAGGTGGCCGAGCGCCGGCGCCTGGCTGCCGAGACCCGCGCCCGGATCGCGCAGTCCGACGCCGTGGCCGAGCAGCTACGGGCCGACGGCCGGGTCGAGGCGGTCCGCGCGCAGGTGGAAGGCGAGACCGGCCAGGCCCGTGCCCACGCCAAGGCCCAGGTCACCGCCGCCGAGCGGGTCGCCCAGGCTGAGGAGGAGGCGCTGGAGACGGCGGTGATGGCCGAGGCCAAGGCCCGCACTGTCGCCGCCCAGCGCCAGGAGGCCGAGGAGCGCAAGGCGAAGGCCGAGATCGACCTCGAGGCGGCCGAGCTGGAGTGTCTCGCCGCCGAGGAGCGCCGGCAGGCGGCGGAGGCCGACCGGATCGCCGCCGCCGAGGCGGCGGCGGTCGAGACGCAGGCCATCGCCGAAGCGCGCCGCGCCACCCTCGAAGCGGAAGAGGCCACTGCCGAAACGAAGAAGGCCGTCGCCGAAGCGCGCCGCGTCACTGCCGAGGAGAACCGGATCGCGGACGAGGAGCGGGCCCGTCAGGAGGCAGCGATCGCGGCTGCCGAGCAGTCCAAGAAGGACGCTGCCGAAGCGCTCCGGGTCGCTGCCGAAACGCGGCGGGCCGCTGCCGAAATCGAGCTGGCCGCGGTCGAAGCGGAGGACACCGCCAAGCTCCGGCCGCGCGAGCGGGCGGTGCGCCGGGTCGCCCGGATGATCCTCACCGCCCATGCCACCAACCCCGACTCGGCCTCGGCCGAGCAGCTGGTGTCCCTCGCCGAGATCCAGGCCGCGCTGGACGTCTCCTCCTCCGCCACCGCCTCCGAGTACCGCCAGGAGGCCATCGAGCTGCTCGCCTCCGGCTACCGGCCCTGACCGGTGCCGGGGCGGCAGCGCGAGATTGCCGGCCTCTCCGGTGGCCACCAGGACGCTCACAACGTCCTGGTGACCGCCGAAGGTGCCGACGGCACCGAGCACCACCGTATCGAGCACAGCCCCAGCGAAGGAGCCCCTGATGAACACCCCGGAGTACGTGGTCGGTCTCGTGCTGATCGTCCTGGTCGTCATCTTGGCCGTGATCACCCCGCTGTTCCTGGTCCACGCCCGCGGGCGTGACCACGGCCCCGACTGCTGGTGGTGCCACCCGCGGCTGCGCCGCCGCTGAACGACCCTCCCACCCACCGAGATCCGGGCATCTCGGCTGGTCGCCGGGGCCCTCGACCAGGGCTTCCGGAGGCCGGCGAAGGCGCCCGGCCCGGCGCCGAGCACTACCGCAGCGACCCGGCCGACCGGCCGGAGCCCGGGTCGACGAAGAAACAACCAGGTCACGGCCGTGCCGAGACCGATCCGCGGAATCCCTTGGAGGAACCCATGACCACACCCGAGAGCCGCGAGTCCATGCGGGCCGTGGCAGCCAACCCGGAGGCCTTCGCCGGCTACCTCGCCGACATGCAGAGCCACCTGCTGGGGCTCCAGACCACCCTCGCGATACTGGCCCAGGAGACCCAGGTCAAGCTGCGCTCGACCTACGTCGAGGGCGACCGGAAGTACCACGCCCAAATGCGGTCCTGGCCGGTGGAACGTCAGCTGAATGCGCTCATCAGGGCGCTGGGGAACGCTGCCGCAGCCACCGAAAAGGCTGGATTCCAGCGCCGGAACCACGACAAGAAGGTGGCCGAGCTTCCGGCACTGCGGTCCGCAAAGGCGCTGGAAAAGGCGAACAAGCGGGCCCCGAAGACATTGCCGGTCAACAATTCCACGGCGGAGGTTCCGCCGCCCACGAAAACCCGCTACGCTGAGCCCGGGACGCTTTACGATCTGGGCGACAGGCGGTCGGCATGACGCGGCCGCAGACCAGTATCGAACGGCGCGAGGCGAACCGGCGGAATTTCTACGTCGATGGTGAAGCCCAGGCGATTGCGAAGCGCGGCGACGACAAAGGCGCCGCAGAGAACTGGCTCCGCATCACCCGCAAATGGCTGGTCCAGGAATCCAGGGCCGGGCGTGCGGACGTCTGGAGCGGCTGGGCGATGGTCTGCCGGCTGTTCCTGACCGCGATGCAGCGGCGGGCGGCCGGCGATCCCCGCGTCTGGGACGACCTGCAGACCTACGCGCACTCCGTCACCGCCCAGTTCCCCCCGAAGTGACCATGCGTCACCGCGAGAGCCCCGCCGACAGTCGGCGGGGCTCTCGCGCGCGTAATCGCGTGCACCCGTGCCCGCGTGCACGCGTGCACGAAGACCCCACTCTCTGTCAACCCCTCGAAGGGAGCGACCTGTGTCCGACGACCCCAACGGGCGGGTGATCACCTTCCCGGGCGGCGACCAGCCGTACGTCGCACCGCCGATTCCGCGCTACGCGGAAACCGCCCGCCAGTCCGAAGCCTCCGAGACCGAATCGGAAATCCCGGCAGTTCCCCGGCCCCCGCAGGCAAATTCATTCCTGCGGTCCGAGGGAATTCACGCCCAGGCGCCCGCAGCCGAATCCGAGCACGCCGAATCCGAAGAGGAAGGCGAATACGAGGGTTTCGGCGGATATTACGAGCGCCGTTCCATTGCGGAAGTCCTCGCGGACTGGCTGCAATTCCGGGTCGACCAGGCGCGTGCCGAAAGCGATGCGAACGCGCCTCTCCGGCAGGCCCAGGTCGCCGACGAGGTCGCGCGCCTCAGCGCGAAGACCGAACGCGACACGGCGTTGATGGCGCAGCAGAACGAATTGCAGAAGGCGCACGTCGATGCCCGCACCGCCAAGGTGGCGGCGCAGGGAAAGGGCGCGGCGATCGGCGGTGGCCCGGACGGGGGCAAGGGGCTCAACAAGGGCGCCCAGCGCGGTCCGGGAGGCGCGCCGATCAACCGCAGCCCCGACGGTCCCGGTGGCGGGGCGACCAACCGCGGTCCCGGTGGCCGTGACCCCGGCCGGCAGCCCGGCGGGCAACAGCGCACCGGGGACCGCGACCGGAACTCCGACGGCACCAGGAAGGGTCCTGGAGGCCCCTCTGGCGGGCCCAACAGCCCCGGCAGGTCTCCCAGTTCCTCCGGCGGCGCGAACGGCCGCCAGAGCGGGGCAGGCGGGGGTCGGGGCGGAAGTGGCGGAGCGTCAGGGGACCGGGGCTCCGGCTCGCCGTCCACCAGCGCCGCCGAGCGCTCCCGCGCCCGCGAGCAGCGGCGCTCCACACGCCAGGACGCCGACCTGGCCGACCGGACCGCCGACCGGGCACAAGCCCGCCAGAACCGGCAGACGGTCTGGGACGACAAGAACGAGCAGCGCAGGGCCCGGCGGGAGGAGAAGGCGGCCGAGCGCAGGGCCCGGCGGGAGCAGCGGCAGAACCGCGGACAGCCCGAAGGCGCCGACGGCGACGACAAGCCGACGGCGAAGCCGGACGACCCGGCGTCGAAGCCGGACGACCCGGCGGCGAAGGTCGATGACGCGGCGTCGAAGCCGGACGACCCGGCGGCGAAGGTCGACGGCTCGGCCCCGAAACAGGACGGCTCGGCCCCGAAACCGGACGACCCGGCCCCGAAACCGGACGACCCGGAGTCGAAGGTCGACCTGACCAAGGCGCCGAAGGACGAGGACGCTCCTGAAGGCGCCACGGCCACCGGCCCCGAGCCCGAGCCCCAGGACGAACCCGACCCGAAAGCGGAGGGTGCGGCCGGAACCGACGATGACACCGCACCCGGGAACGCCACGGGCAACGACTGGATCAGCTACCTCAAGGACGTGTTCGACAAGGCCAACCAGGCCCAGGCCGGCGGGGGAGACCCGGGCCCGGACCCCGAGCCCGAGACGGTCTTCGCCGGAGACCCGAACCAGGCTCCCGGTGGCACGGCCGCGGACGAGGACAACGACATCCCGGACGCGGAGATCGTCGAGGACGACGAACCGGCCGTGACACCGACAGTCGTCGGCCCCACGCCCGCGCCGGCCCCCGAGCCGTCCGGATCGGACGGTCCCGAGGCCCACACCCGGGACGCGGAGATCGTCGAGGACGAGGAGCCGGCCGTGTCCTCGGCAGCAGTCGGGTCCGTGGCCGAGCCGTCCGTCCCGGACGGTCCCGAGGCCGACATCCGGGACGCGGAGATCGTCGAGGACGACGAACCGGCCGTGTCCTCGGCAGCAGTCGGATCCGTGCCCGCGCCGGCCCCCGGGCCGTCCGTCCCGGACGGTCCCGAGGCGCACATCCCGGAGGCGCAGATCGTCGAAGGTGGGGAGCCGGCCATGTCGTCAGCTGTTGCCATGGCGGTCTCCGAGCCGGACCCCGAGCCGTCGGACCTGGGCCGTCCTGCGGCCCGCGCGAGGGCCCGGACGGTGGGACGCCAGCGGATGGCGCGTCAGCACCGCACCGACATCACCTTCGACCAGTACCTGGTCGCGATCGCCAACATCGCAACCAACTCCCAGGCCGACTACCAGATGGTCAAGGAGGCCGTGGAGAACCTGAGCGTCCTGGCCGTGGCCCTGCGGGAAATGAGCGCCGACCTCGGCGGCAACCACAACATCGACCGGCGGGTGACCCACCTGCTGGCGGACCTGGCCGACCTCTCCGCCACCACGGCGCGCGAGGCGGACCGCCTGGCGCAGTACTCCGAGAAGGCCGCGACGGTGGCCGCGGTCGCCGCCCAGTCGGTCGCGCAGGTCTACGGCGAGGACCTGGCCGCCATGGACGAGGGAGGCCTCGACCAGGCGTCCGCGGCCATCCACCACGACTAGGACACAGAAAGGAGGCACCCCGATGAGCGAACAGGCAAGCAGTCAGCCCACCGCCCCCGAACCCGGCAGCGCAACCAGCCCCGCCGGCAGCGGCGGGACGGCTGTGGCGGCACCGGTGGCGGGACCCGCGACGGCGGTCGTGCCCCGGCAGAGCTCCGGGCTCCGCCGCCGCGTCCGGCGCCGGGTCCCGGTCCTCGGCGACAGCGACCACAGGTTCGAGGCCGTCCAGGCGAAGCTGAAGGCGGTCACCGAGGCGATGGCCGCCGCCAACAAGCACCTGGAGGGCCTCGACCGGCGAGCACGCGCCACCGCCACCGAGGCATCCAACCTGGCGTCGGGCATCGCGGACGCCGAGCTCGACGCCGTGTTCGTGGCGATGACCGAGGACGTCGCCACGGCCCAGACCGAGGCCGCCCGGGCCGTCCGCAAGATGCTGCGCGCCGCCCAGCAGGCCGAGAAGGCCGCCATCGCGGTCCAACGGGCTCACGCCAGGCACTACAGCGCGCTCCAGCGCGTCCGCAAGGGCCGCAGATTCCGCACCCCCAAGCCGGGCTTTTTCCAGCGGTAGCAGCCCGAACACGTCACCCCGAGGGTGGGCACGCCGAACGCGGCGTGCCCACCCTCCGTCGCGCCGAAAGGAACCCCCGGTGGCTCTCGCCGTCAAACTGGAACGAATCCTCTACGTGGCCGCCGCCCCCTTCCTCGGCGCCGCCGCGAACCTCCCCGCCCACCACCCCGTCACCGACACCGTCAACCTCGCCGGCGGCATCGGCGTCGTCGCCACCGTCGCCGTCGTGTGCAAGGAAAAGGACAACGCGGGCCGCCGACTGGTCCAGTGGTCGCCCCTGACCCTGGCCGCCGCCGTCGAGTACGCCGCCCGCCACACCGCCGGCGCGCAGTGGGACTGGGTGATGGCCGGCGGGTGGGCGATGCTGTGCTGCGCCGTGGTGCCGATCTCGCGGAGCACCGGCCGCTACCGGCGCCGCCGCCGGGCCCTGGCCGCCGCACCGGCGGCGAAGGCGCTCGCTGCCGCTCCCGAGCCGGCCCCGCAGCCCGTCACCGACGACGGCGCGGACGCCTACACCCGCGGTGTGCGTCAGCTCTGGGAGCGGGCGGGCTCTCCGGCCCGCACCCACGTCGTGGTCGCCAAGCCGCACCCTCACCAGCCCCACGACCTCACCCTGCTGCTGCGGGCCAACGACCCCGGCCGCCCGATCAACGGCCTGCGCGAGGCCGACGTCGCCGCCGCGCTCGGTGTCCACAAGGACGACATCGTGTTCATCGAGACCACCCAGATGGCCGGCCGCCAGGCCGGGCCCGGCTGGCAGGAGGTCCAGGTGATCCCCGACGAGCGGCGCCGGCGCCGCACCAGCCCCACCGTCGCCGAGTGGTGGGCGGACGGGATCGGCGAGACCGCCATCCCCGGCTCCCGGTTCGTCGGCAAGAGCCGCACCGACGAGCGGGGCGTCACCTACTGGACGGCGCAGCTGGCGGACTCCATCGGTGAGCCCCGCATCGACCGCGCGGCGCTGGCCCGGGCGATGGGCACCACCTTCGACGAGGGCCGTGTCTTCGTCGACATCGACGGCCGCCAGGTGTTGGTGTCGGTGTGGGACGTCTCCCCGCTCGCCAAGGTGTACCCGGCCACCCGCGAGCTGCTGACCCCGGACAAGGACGGCTGGTACACGACTGCGTTCCTGGCGAACGGTCAGCCGGCCCGCGGCCGGGTGTACACCGACCGCGGCGCCGCGCACGGGCTGTTCGCTGCCCCGTCGGGTGGCGGCAAGACCCAGCTGATGGCGCTGGCTGTGGCGGCGAACGCCAACTGGGGTGCGGTCGTCTGGCTGGTCACCGAGGCGCCGGACGAGAAGACCGCCAAGCTCGGCGTTCACTGCAACCGGTACGGCGTCGGCGCCCTCTACATGGTCCGCGCGATGCGGGCCCTCGTGGCGCTGATGGAGATCCGCGGCGAGATGCTGTGGGCCGACGGCAAGCTCCACGACTGGGACGCGAAGACCCCCGGCTGCCCGTACAGGCCGATCGCCGCGTTCTGGGACGAATACCTCTCCGCGGCCGCCAACGGAGACTACGGCACGGAGATCGTGGACCTCGCCCAGTTCCTGTCGGTGAAGGGCCGCAAGTACGCAGTCGGCGAGCACGTGGCCAGCCAGAGCATCTACGTCCAGGACGGCTTCACCACGCTGCTGCTGGAGAACATCCGCGACAACGGGACCCCGATCGTGCTGAAGGTCGCCCCGAAGAAGATCTTGGACATGTTCAAGACCCTCGGGGTCGCGGCCGACGACATCCCCGAACCGCTTCCGCGGTCGTTCTCGAAGGAGAACGAGGGCCGCATCGAGCGCATCATGCAGGGCCAGGCGGAGCCTCCCGTCGAGTCCAACACCGGCGGCGTCGGCTGGATCGTCCCCGGCCGCAAGCCCGAGGTCATGCGCACCCTCTTCGTCGACTTCAAGAAGCCCATCGCGCCGCTGTTCCCGGCGGAGGTCCACGGCCTCACCGCGTACGAGATCGCCGCACTCGAAGAGCGCGGCCTGTGGTTCGACTGGAACGAACCGCCCAGGCCCGGCGAGTTCGGCGACGACCCCGACGAGGACGACTGGGACGACGAGCCGAAGCCCTCCCGCACGAGCAAAGGCAAGGGCCGCGGGCCGGCCGGTCGCAGCAGCATCGCCTCCCCCGAAGACGCCCTGGCCGCCATCAAGAGGCTCCGGGGCTGACCTGCGGCCCCAGACGGCGCCCGGCGCCAACATCGCGCGACCGCCCAGATCACCCGGGCCCGGAGCACCTGCTCCGGGCCCTCCCCATGCCGCCCTGGAGGCACCCAGTGACCGACCACACCCCACGCCGCACGCTCACCGAATCCGAGGCCGCCGTCGAGGCGGCGCGGATCATCGCCGCGGCCTACCGCCAGGAGCCTGCGGCCCTCCCGGCCGTCACCTCCTACCGTGATCACTCCCCGGTCCCGGCCGTCGGCGATGCCGCGCCCGCCGTCCTGCCCGACACCCGGGCCGTCCCGCAGTGGGCGACCGGCATCGCCGTCGCCGCCCTCGGCGTCGGCCTCGGCTCGACCGGCCTCGGAGCCGCCGCCTGGCTCGTCCTCGACGGCCTGTCCTCGGTGACCCTCCTCGGCGTCCTGGCCATCGCCGCCCCGTTCGCCGGCCTGGCCGTCGTCGTCCTCGCCGCCGGTGCCGCCTGGGCCAAGGCCCGTTCCGCCGGCGGCACGCCGACCACGCACATCTACGAGGGCACCGTGAACCGGCACACCGAGATCACCGCGCCCACCACCGTGCGCGGCATGTTCTCCCGCAACCGCACCGAGATCACTGACTGACCGGCCGACCGGCCGCCACCGCGAACCGCCCGGAGGACACCGTGACCATCTCCACGAACACCGTCGAGCACCGCCCGGTCGACCGCCACAGGCCCTGGCAGATCACCGGCACCGCCTACAGCGCCGCCCGCATCACCGTCGCCGACCTCGCCGACAAGCTCACCGACACCCCCGACCACCTCCCGGTCAGCCTCGGCGTCCCGGACTGGGACTGCCGCGACTTCGCCCCGCTGCGCTCCACCGTCTGGGACGGCGCGCTCGTCCTGAAAACCAGCCCGGCCGAGACCGATCCGAACACCCTCGATCTCGATCTGCCCGCCCCCGTCCCCACCGACGGCGGAAAGGCGCCGGCCGACGGGAGCGAGGAGCGCGGCGCACTGACCGTCGGCGACCTCGCCGCGATCCTGGCCGCCCTGCCCGACCACGCCCCCGTGATGGTCCTCGTGCCCGGCTGGAACGGGGACACCGAGCTGGTCCTGGACTACGTCGCGGAGCACAGCACCTGCCTGGTCCTGGACACCGACTACCCCGCCTGCGACCCCTACGCCGACCACGACTGACCCCGTCCGGTCCGCCGCCGTTCCAACCGATCCGACCATCCGGCCGGTCCGCCCGCTGCCCGGGCGGACCGGCCGCACCCCTTCCGCCGCCGTACCGACCGCAGAGGAGCACCGCACTATGAACGAGTCCCCCGACCAGCCCGCCCCCCTGTTCGCCCTGCCGGGCGGCAACCCCCGGTCCGGCGAGGACCCGAGGGAGTGGCCGGACCTGATCGAGCACGCCCGCGAGCGGCCCGGCCGGCTGCGCCGGGCACTGCCCGAGTGGGCCAGTCGGCTCAGCAACCTCGCGCTCACACTCGTCGGTATCGCTGCGCTCGTCACCGCAACGGCCCTGGCCACGGCCGTTGGCTCCGCCGTCGCCGCCGCGCTGCACTGGGCCACCGACCCCGCCCACCTCGCCGACCCGGCCGCCCAGCTCTGGCACACCGTCAACGACCCGCTCCGGCACAGCCTGGACAACCGCGCCCGGGACCTGCCCGCCCGGCCCGCCACCCTCCACCGCCTCTGGGCCGCCACCGGGCTGCTGATCCTTTGGCGGTCCCTGCGCACCGCCGGGTCCGTTGGAGCCCAGCTCGGCGCGATCGTGTTCGGCGCGCTGACCGCGGCCGCAGTCTGGGACGGCACCCCGACCCCCGGGAAGCCGGTCGCCGCGGGTGCCGCCCTCCTGCTCTGGGGGGCACTGGTGGCTCTCGCCCTGACCGGCTCCTGGATCACCACCCACACCACCGTCATCAACGAGATCACCGCCACCCCGGCCGCACCGGTGGCGCCGCCGGTGACGGTGCCGGTCACCGTCGATGTACCCGAGCCCCGGATCGAGGCCGTCATCGTCGACGTCCAGCAGCTCCGGGTCGACATCAACGGCCGCCGCCTCACCGGCAACGGCAACAACCCGCTCTGACCCACCACAGGGCCGCCCGCACACGGCAGGCGGCCTCACCCCGGCCCCGTACCCGTCCCGCTCGCCGTAGCGCACCGACCCCTCCGGGCGCTGACGCTGCGCACCGGCCGCCCCGCCGTCCCCCGCCGCCAGGCCGGGCTGCGGGGCGCTCCGGTGCGCAGCGCGGCCACCCGGCCGGACACCCCGACAGGAGGACTCCGTGACCACCGACACCACCCCGACCACCCCGGCCGCCCCCGTCCACGAGCCGTTCGCCCGACCCGGGCGCACCTTCCTCCAGGACAGCGTCCTGGAGGACGTCCTGGACAGCGCTGCCGACTGGGACCTGGCCTGCGTCGCGCTCGACCGGCGCAGCTTCGCCGTCTACCACGACGACCCGCACGCCGAGGAGGCCCGGCGGATCGGCGCTGAGTTCACCGCCGAGGAGGCCCGGCGGGTCGACGCCTTCCTTGCGGCGGGCGTGCAGGACGTCCACCGCCTGGACGCCATCGCGGCCGCCACGGACCTCACCGGCGACGACCGTACCTGGCTGCTCGACCAGCTGCGGCTCGCCTGGCAGCGCCTGGACCGCCTCCGGGACGTCATCGACAGCTCCGGCGCCGTCATGAACGCCAGGCACCCCGCGCGCGCCGTCGACTACGTCCGCTGGTCCCGGAAGCCGCAGGCGCTCTCGCCCCTGAACGGCGCGCGGCTCGGCCGCCCGACCACCGGCGGCTGACCGGACCACGACCCTTCGGCGTCCCGGGTCTGGCAGCGCGGGCAGGTGATCGTGTACTGCCGGGCGCGGGGGGCGTGGGCGCGGCATCCCCAACGCCGGCCCCGCTCGCCAGCGCACCCCCGACGGTTGGCACTCCACCCCGAAGTGCGGATGCCACGAGTCCGGGCACTGACCCTGCCCACCACCACGCCCCGTCCCCGGTGCCGTCCAGGCCAGGCGGGCGGGGCGCTGCCCTGGCCGTCGCTGCTCTGGTGCTCGGCACCACCACAGACAAATGCATACTCTGGAAATGCATAGTCTGAGTCTGCATAATTGGTTGGGCGGGAACCCATCCCGCCCAACCGGGAAGGACGACCATGGGCATCTACTGGGGCGAGAACACCGGACACCGCAGCTGCGTCATCACCCAGCGCCTCGCCCGTAGGCTGCGGTGGGCCCGCATCGGCGACAGCGCCACCATCCGTACGTTCCTCACCGCCCTGGACGGCGACCACCGCGGTGAACTCGTCTTCACCGCGGACCAGGCCCAGCAGATCACGTTCGCGCTGCGCTGGGCCGCGGCCCGGATGCGCTGGTTCGCCCTCCCCGGCTGGACCCGCCTGGCCCGGATCCTGGCCAACGACGCCGAGCGCGCCTGGCACAGCGGCGGCTGGACCATCGAGTGACCTCCGCGAGGCCCGCTCCGGCCGCACACAGGGCAGACTGCGAGTCTGCATTCTTCGTGCAGACCAGCAGCCGCCCGCACGCCAGGAGCCCGCCATGCCCCGCCCCGACCAGACCACCCGTACCGAAGGCCGCGCCCGCATCGCCGCGCTCAAGAAGACGCGCGACAAGATCCACTCCGATGCCGAGAAAGCCAAGACCGACGCGGACGCCGAGATGTGGTCCGCCATCGCGGAGCTGATCCGCACGGGCCAGGTCCTCCAGGCCGACGCCGCAGTCGAGACCGGCTTCACCCGCGACCACGTCCTCAAGCAGACCAAGCGCTACAGCTCCGGCGGCTGACCAGCCGCCAGCGCGTCCCGGCACCGGCCGGCGAGGGCTCACGACCCAGACGCGCACCACCCCCTTCACCACCGGCCGCACACCCGACGGCCGGTCACCCCGCCGCGCCCGAGCGCGGACCACCCCCGCAGCCCGTCCGTGGCACCCGCACGCCTGCCCAGACCGCAGGCGCCCAGCCCACACCACAACCACCCGGAGGAATCCGTGACCGCCACCGACCGCGCCGCCCGCTTCGCCACCTCCTACGCCCTCCTGCGGGCCGCCGCCGCGATCGGCGACATGTGGGTCCAGACGGACACCTGTGCCCGGATCAAGGGCGCCACCGACACCAACCCCGTCGTCGACCGCAACGAGGAGACCGGCGCCGAGACCGTGCACGGAACCCGCGAGGGCCAGCTCGCCTGCGCCCAGCACTGCGCGACCTACACCGCCACCCAGGCCGGTGCCCTCCTGATCGGCTCGCGCCTGATGGGCCTGCGCCTGAGGCCCGGCCGCGTCGCCGCCGCGCTGGCCCTGTCCTTCGCGACCCACTACATCGCGGACAGGCGCCAGCCCTTGGCCCGCCTGGCCAACGCCACCGGCAAGGGCGCCTTCTACGAGCGCCTGGCCCCGGTGTGCGGATCCTTCGAGCTCGACCAGGCCTGGCACCACGGCTGGGAAACCGCAGCCGCCCTGCTCCTGGCCCGCTGACCGCGCCGGGCGTTCACGCTGCCCACCACGACGCCCCGCCCCCGGCCACCCAGGCCGGGCGGTCGCAGCGCCGTGGTGCGCGGCGCGGCCGTCCGGCCGGACCCAACACCGAGAAGGGAACCGATCACCGTGTCGGTCTCGAACTGCGCCTTCTGCGCCATCGTCGGGGGAGAGGCGCCCGCCGACGTCGTCCGCGAGTGGAGCGACGCCATCGCGATCCGCCCGCGCAGCGGCGGTGTCGCCGACGGGCACCTGCTGGTGATCCCCCGCCGGCACGTGGCGGACGTCGGCACCGACCCGCTCGTCTCCGCGGCCACCATGGCGCGCGCCGCCGAGCTCGCCGCCGACCTGCCCGCCGCCAACGTCCTCACGAGCCGGGGCGCGGCGGCCACCCAGACGGTCTTCCACCTGCACCTGCACGTCGTCCCCCGCACCGACGGGGACGGCCTGCCACTGCCCTGGACCCCGCAGCACGCCGCCCGGAACGGAGCCACCGCGTGAACCTCCGCCTTGTTATGGCCCGTGAGCCCCTGCCCACCCACGGCCCGTCCGTGTTCCTCGCCGGCCCCACCCCCAGGCTCGGCGGCCCCGTCGACTCCTGGAGGCCGGCCGCCTACACGGAGCTGGGCGCCCAATGGACCGGCCCCGGCCCGCTGACCGTGCTCTCCCCCGAGTCCCGGGGCGGGCGCCGCGCCGCGCACTACGACGACCAGGTCGACTGGGAGACCGCCGCCCGGGCCACCGCCGACGCGATCCTCTTCTGGATCCCCCGCGACCTCGAGCACATGCCCGGCTTCACCACCAACGTCGAGTTCGGCCTCGACATCGGCACACGCCGCGTGGTCCTCGGCTGCCCGCCCGACTGCGCCGCCCCCGAGCGCAACCGCTACCTGATCTGGGTCGCACACCGCCACGGCGCCCCCGTGCGCGACACCCTCAGCGACACCGTCACCGCCGCACTCACCCTCGCCACCAGCCGCACCTCCGGCCAGGCCACCACCGGCCAGCCCGACCCCGCCGACACCCCGGTGCCCGACGACCCCACCGGCGCCTGGCTCTGACCACCCACCACACCACCCCGGAGGCCCCGCGATGACAACCACCACCCACTCCCGCGCCCTCGCCCCGATCCAGCCCGGCGACCTCGTCGTCATGATCGGCCCGGCGGGCAGCGGCAAGTCGACCCTGCTCTCCGCCGTCCCCGCGCACCGGATCGTCAGCCTCGACCACCTGCGCGCCGTTGTCTCCGAACCCGGCGACCAGAACGCCACCTCGGATGCCGTCAGGCTCCAGCACCAGATCGTCCTCGCCAGGCTGCTCCGCGGGGCAACCACCTACGTCGACAACACCTCCGTCGAGGCACCGCACCGGACGGAGCTGGTGGGGATGGCGGACCTGTACGGCCGTCGGGCCGTTGCCGTCCTTGTGGACGCCCCGCTGCAGACCTGCCTCGACCGGAACGCGCGGCGGCCCGCCGAACGGCGCGTACCGGAGGACGTCCTGCGCTGGCAGCACGACCTCGCCCGGGCCGCCCGCGAGCTCCTGCCCCACGAGGGGTTCGCCGAGATCCGCCACCTGCGCACCGCCTGACCGGACCCCCACGCTGCCCACCACCGCGCCCCGCCCCGAGCCTGCCAGGCCCCGGCGGCGGGGCGCCGTGGTGAGCGGCGCGGCCGCCCGGCCGGACACCACCCCAGGAGGCACCCCGTGAACGACACCCTGCGCACCCGACTGGCCCGCACCGCCCTCGACACCGCCGACGGCGTCGCCACCGTCACCGCCGCGGCCGCCGTCGGCCTCACCACCTACCGCACCCTCACCCAGCGCCCGACCGAAACCCGCATCACCCTCGCCCTTGCCACCGCCGCCCTCGCCGCCCTCATCACCGATCAGACCGCCTACCACGCCCTCGCCCCGCTGCGCCGGCGCCGCGGCACCGAGGGCGTCGCCGGCAAGACCATGGCCGCCGCGACGCCCGAGCAGCTGGCCGCCGACCTGATCGCCGACGCCGCTCTGCGCGCCGCCTCCGGAGCAGCCCGCCTCGACTACGGCCAGGGCTCGCTCACCCGGCCCGAGAACTGGACCGGCGCGCCGGATGGCACCGCGACCTGCACGATCACCCCCGCCGCCCACCTGCAGGCCGTGCCCCACCCGGCCGGCCGCGGCGGCTTCAGCAGCCGGACCTACCTGCTCGCCCAGCAGGGCCAGAAGCCGGTGGAGATCGACAGCCTCGGCGACCTGGTCGCCCTCCTGGACACCCCCACCGCCACAACGGCGCAGCCCACTGACAGTGCCGGCGTGGACGGCGACCCGTGGACCGCCCTCGGCCGGGACCTCGCCATCGCGGAACTCCACCCCACCCCGGCCGACTACAGCGAGGACCGCGACGACCAGGACGACAACCCCCGTCTCGAGACGCAGACCGGTCCGACCGCCGACCACGCCTGACCACCCGCCAGCCCACGGGCCCGTCCCGCACTCCCGGGCGGGCCGGGCCGAACCTCGAAGGAGCCGCCATGACGACCACCCCCGCCCTCGCCCCGGCCGGCCGCCGCGGCCTCTACACCGCCGACCCCGCCGAACGGCTGCGCCCCGGCACTCCGGACCGGCCCTGGGAGCTGTGGCTCACCGGCCCCGACACCTTGCTGGAGATGCCCGACCTCGCCACCGCGCTGATGTCCGCCGCCGAGCACAACGCCGCGGCCGCCGACCTCGACGACGGGTCCCCGCTCCAGCCCGTCAGCCACGCTCTGGTCCTTCACCACGGCTACGCCTGGCGCCGTACGGGCGCGGCCCGCGCGGGCGCCGGTATCGCCGTCCCGTCGCTGTGCTGGACTGCGACGTGCTCGGTGTGCGGCGACCTGGTCGAGGACGAGTTCATCCCCCACCACGACACCCCCGAGGCCGCCGCCGACGACGCCGTCGGCAGCCGCGAATGGGACGAGCTCCCCGGCGGCCGACTGGTCTGCGACCGCACCGACGACGCCCACCACGACGCCCGCACCCAGGCCCGTACCGAGGACACCCCCGAGCAGCCGGACGAGACCCAGCTCCCGCTCCTGTAGCCCAACCCGACATCCAGCCCGGTCGGGTCGCCCGGCGCCCTGATCGCGATGGCCGTCGAAGCCATCGATCCCACCCCGGACGTCCCCGCCGCCTGACCAAGCCCCGGCCGGGCCAACACGCGGCCCGGCCGGGCCCGAAGCCCCACCCCCCGCCACTACCTCCAGGGAGTCAGCATGACCACCGCCATCCTTCCCACCGACGCCAGCGAACTGGCCGCCCTGCTGCGCCGGATCCCGGCCGGTGAATGGCCCGACGTCGATGACCTGGCCGCACGGTTGGGCGACAGCGACCGCGCGTTCAAGATCTTCAGCGAGGCCGAGAGCGAGGTCCAGCGCGGCAACGAGATCGACGCCCTGCGTGCCACCCTCAACACCGCCCTCACCGATGCCCAGGCCAACCTCCGTGCGGCCGAGCACACGATCGGACGGCTGGCGAGCAACGGCGTCTACGACATCGAGTACGCCGAGAGCACCACCAACGCAGACCTGCAGCACCTGCTGTCCGACGCGTCCCGGGCCGTCCGGATCGCCCTGGTGTTGAAGCAGCGAATCGACAACTGACCCGGCCGGTCCGGCGCCGTCGATCCGTCCGGCGCCGGACCGGCCCCGGTCCCACCCCACCGCCCGCACCCGTCACAGGCCCCAGCAGGGCCGAGAAGAGGCCACCATGACCCAGCCCGGCATCGACCAGACACCGCGCGCCGAGCTGTACCGCGCACTCGTCACCGGCGAGACCCTCGTCCGCCAGCCCAGCCAGGACCACCGTGAAGTCGCGAGCGTCCTGCTCGACGCCTACCGCGACCAGGTCCGCGCCGAGGCCGCTGACGTCACCGAGGCCCTGCGCATCCGCCTCTGGCTGATCGAGCAGGCCCTCCAGCCGATCGACGTTCAGAACGACCCGGCCGGGATCGTCGGCATCGTCGGCCCGTACCTCAACGGCCCCATCCACCCGACCTTCATCGCCGCGTACCGCGCCGCCCGCGGCGCGCACGAGCAGGAGAGCAGCCAGTGAGCGAGCCCACCGAGCAGCCCAGCCTCCACGACCGGATTGCCGACGCCCTGCGCGCTGCCGCCCGCGATTGCACCAACGGTGGAAACTGCAGCCTCTCCGACCGTGAGCGCCTCGCCCACCACCCCGTCCAGATCGACGCCTGGTACGACGCCGGCACGCCGATCGATGCCGTCTCCGGCAACGTGGGGTGCCGGTAAGAACTCTGTCACCAGCCGCAAACGGCCTGGTGGTCACTCAAGGAGGGCGCTGACGCGGTTCTCGTACTCTCGGCGGGCCTTGCGCTGTGAAGGGACTACCGAGGTGCCCGGAGTACCGTCGAGCGGCTGGCAGCGGGCAAGAAGTTGGCGGTGGACCGCTGGCACGACCGTGACCCGAAGGGTGTAGCCCTGGCCGCGTCGTACGGTCACGCCCTGGTCGAGCGCGTCCTGCTCGGCGGGCTCTAGTTCGGCCGCGCGCAGGAAGTCGGCGACCTTGCCCGGCATGTCCAGGGTGACCGCGGTCTTCTTTGCCGGGGTGTCCTGGTGGTCGTCGGTGTGTTCGGGCATGAGGTCGGCGACGGCGGTGCCGATGGCGCCGCGGCTGACGTGGTGGCCGCGGGCCAGGCCGGGGATGGACCGGCCGCCCAGGTACCCGGCACGCACGGCGGCGGCCGTCGCGGCCGTGACGGCCGGGCGGCGCCCGCCCTTGTTGCCCTTGGCCTCGGCGGCCCGCAGCCCGTCGTACGTCAGTTCCCGTTGGAGGTCGCGCTGGAGTTCGCCGGCGGCTGCAAGGGTCTGCACCATGAACTTCACGGTAGACAGCAGTTCCCCGGTGCGCGGGTGCGGGCGGTGAGGTCCATCGCGGAGAACGCGCCGTCGTGGATACACAGGGCGAGGCGGTCGGCGTGCAGGACGTCGAGCACGTCGAGGACGTGCTGGGTGCCGCGCACGAGGCGGAACATCTCGGAGATGTGCACGGTGTCGCCCGGCCGCGCGTACGTGAGCAGTTCGCTGAACTTCGGGCGCTGGAGCGGATGGAGGCGGCTGGATGTGCCCGGGTCCTCCTCGAAGACGACCGGGTCCTCGATCCCGGCCTCGGCGAGGACGAGGTTCTGGCGGTCGGTCGACTGCTGGTCGGTCGACACCCGCTTGTAGACGAGATTGGCCACGCTGTTCTTCGCTCCTGTCGGCGCATCGGACCTCGGGTGTCATCTAACCCTGCCGCCAACCGTCATCGGATCTCATTGGATCGGAGCCCTCGTCAGACCCCGGAACTACTGGGCTCATTGGACGCGCGCCGCGCCTGTCGTCATTCGTTCCTTTGCAGACACCGTTGGCGAACGGCGGAGGCCCGTTCGAGCCGAACCGCAGTGAGATCGGTTGCCGGGCTCCGCGGGCGGGATCACTCGGCGGTGGGCATCGCGCGACCGGAGCGCTCGGCCTTCGCGTACTGCTCCAGCAGCTTGTTGTACGTGGTGGACGGGAGTGCCGAGCCACTTTGGCGCAGGGCATCCCGGAAGGCCCGGGTGGCCTCGGTGACGTGGTGGGCGGAGCCCAGGACGCGCAGGCAGTCGTCGAAGAGCGTAGTGAAGGCGACGAGGCCATCGGCCGGGGCGTGGTCGCGCCGGACCCGCACCTCGGCCAGGCAGCCGCGGATCATCAGGGATAGGAGGTGGTCGGGGCCTCCGATCCGCAGGGCCGCCAACAGCAGGTCCTCGTACGCGCTGGCCGACCCGGCGAAGTCTTCGCTGTCCGCGAGCAGCTTGGCGTAGGTGCGGACGGGAAGGGCCAGGACATGGTCGGGCGGCATGAGCCGCTGGTAGTCGCGGAGCAGCTCGCGGCACTCCTCGGCCGCCCCTGCCGGGTCGCCTGCCTCCGCCCGGCAGTCGAGCAGGCTACGGCGCATGTCGAGCGTATTCGGATGATCAGGGCCCAGGGCGCGCGTATAGTCCGCGATCAGCTCCTGGTAGACCGGGATCATCGTGTCCGCCTCCGCGTCGTAGGAGCGGCAGTCGGCGAGGGCGCTGCGCAGCCGGAGGGTGTCCGGGTGGTCCGGGCCCAGCACCCGGCGGTGTACGGCGATCAGGTCCTCATACGCCTCAAGGGCCGCCGCCGTGTCGCCCGCCGCGTGCAGCTTCTCGGCAAGCAGCTTGCGGGCGCGCAGAGTCTCCGGATGGCTCGGGCCCAGCACCCGGGCCATGTCCCCCAGCAGGTCGCGAAGGTCAGCGACCGCGCTGGAGTAGTCGCCCGCCTCGCCGCGCCAGTCGGCCAGCGCCGCGCGGGTCTCCAATGTGAGGGGGTGCTCGGGGCCCAGGACCCGTCGGCAGTCGGCGAGCAGCGCGGCGAACTCCTCGGCTGTCTGGCCCGGGCCGCCGCTCACGCCCTCGATACCGAGGAGAACGCTGCGGTGGAATAGCACCTGGGGGTGGTCGGAACCCCAGACTGCGCGCAGGGCCGCGATCATCTCCTTCAGGGCCTCGGCGGCGGCGACCGGATCGCTCTCCGCCATGGCGTGCTGCCACATCCGGAGGAGGCCACGGTGGCCGATGACAAGATCGTGGTCAGGTCCGAATGTCTGCTCCAGTAAGCGGGCCGACTCGTCTATGCCGGACGGTGCCGCAGTGGTGTCTCCCGCCTTGTCGCGCAGCAGTCCCAGGGTGTAGCGCGCATGGGAGACGTCGATGTGGTGGGCGCCCAGGACGCGCACGGCGTCGTCGATCATGTCCGCCAGCTCGGCGGCGGCTCCGGCTGGGTCTCCGGCGCGGGCCCGCCAGTCGGCAAGCTTGTGCCGTACTACCAGGGTGCGGTGGTCTTCGCGGCCGAACGCTGCCAGGTGCTCGTCCAGAAGCTCCCCGAGCCGATCGCGGGCCCCGGCCGGATCACCCGCCTCACCATGCAGGTGCGCGAGCTGTATGCGTACGTCCAGGGTCATGTCATCGAGGGGCCCAAGGTACGTCCGACAGGCGCCGAGCAGCGCCTCGTACAGGGCGGCGGCGCGCGGCGCGTCTCCCCTTTCGTCGTGTAGGGAGGCAATCTTGGAGCGGACCGAGAGAGTGCTGGGGTGGTGCGGGCCCAGGGCGCGCCGGTGGTCGAGGAGCAGTTCCTCGTAGTCGGCCAGCGCACCGGCCAGGTCGCCCCCGGTGGCCCGGGCGCCGGCAAGATCGCCGCGGGCGCGGAAGGTTAAGAAGTCGTCCGGCCCGACCAGGCGGGCGAAGTCCGCGGCCAGCTCCGTGTACGCCGCCACGGCCTCTGCGGGGTGCGCGGTGACCTTCAGGAAACTGAGGGAGTTGGTGCGACAGGCGAGGGTACGGCGGTAGCCGGCGCCGTACTTTTGCGCGGAGGTGGCCGCGAGCTGCCGGTAGTGGTCCATCGACGCCTGGTAGAACCCCGCACGGCCGAGGCTCTGGCCGAGCCGGAGCAGGACCTCGTGCACATCGTGGTCCGACCACAGCAGGTGCTCGTCATGGGACCGCAGCGTCTCGGTGTTGGCGCGGAACCGCTGGCCGGTGGCGAAGTCACGTTCCGTCTGTGGCCACGCCTGGAGCAGGGCGTCGGCCGCCGCCCGGACGGTCCGGGCCAGCAGCTCCGGCGGCATCTGCTCGCGCACACTACGCTGCACCAGCCCGTGGACCTGAACAGGCTGGCCTGGCGCGTAGGTGACCAGGCTGAGCCGGTGCAGGGCGTGAAGCGCGCTTGCAGCGTCCTCGGTTGTCGCGGGGATTGGTTGCTGGGTGTCGGGGGTGCGGTGGCGGGTGAGGTGGGTGAGGGCGGGCCGGCTGGTCAGGACATCGGTGGGGATGCCGTTGGGGTCAAGCATCGCGGCGAGTTGGAGCATGGGGCGGGCCAGGCCGGCGGGGCGGAGCCGGTCGGCGTGTTCGACGGAGAGGGACCAGGTGGCCGCCACCGTGACGGCTTGGTCGTCGGGCAGGGCGCTGGGTTCGGGGAGCAGGTCGGCCAGTTTCCTGAGCCGGTCGGCCAGCAGACGGCGGTAGCGGGCGCAGGTGACGTTGGTGTCGATGATGTAGGCGGCGGCCTGGGCCAAGGCGAGGGGCAGGTGTCCCAGGTCGGCAGCGAGGCTGTTGATCTGGTCGGTGGGCTCGTGGCGGTTCAGCTTGGGCAGTTGGTCGTTCAGCAGCGTCAGTTCGGTGGTCATCTGCTTGCGTAACTCGTCGACAAAAAACGGCAGCATCCAGCGGTTTGCGCAGCTCGCGGTAGTTCTCCTCGCGCCGCTCGGCGAAGTCCTGGGGCAGGTCCTCGTCCGGGTCGCGCCACTTGTCGGCTCCGACGACCCAGATCTCCTTGCACTTGAGCTGGTCGCGCAGGGCCTGGAAGGCTACGACCTCGTAGACCATGCGCACCACCCGGCGCCGGCCCCGCTTGTCGGTGCGGTGGACGACCTCTGCCCAGTCCCCGCCCATCGCTTTATGCACCGGCACGGTCTCACCCAGCGGGTAGTACGTGGTGTTGCCCGCTGCCGCGTACCGAGCCACCAACGCCAGAGCCTCGATCACCGGCCGGTGCGTGTGGTTGCTGGAGCGGAACTCCAACACGTCCAGCAGCTTGATCAGCCCGCGCCGGTAGTGGTTGGTATACGACGCCTTCAGCGTCGTCTGCACCGTGCGCCGGTAGACCGGACCGCGGGTCTTGAACTCGTGCACCAGCTCCCGCAGCGTCTGCTCACCGCCGGACACCGCCGGGTAGACGACCTCACGGACCGTGCCCTCCGGCTCGCCGATCGACGCCTCGGCGAGCTTGAAGAGGATTTTCTCCTTGCCCGACACCTTCTTGAACGCGTTGACCAGCTGCTCGGTGACCTTCTTCTCAGCCCGCGCCCCGATCCGGTGAACCGTGGAGATCAGCAGCTCCACCAGCGTGTCCGTGATCTCCCGCTCACGCTCGTGCAGCAGCGCGGCCAGCAGCGTCACCCGCAACGGCAGCGGGTGCGTGCGCAGATGGGAAGGGGACTCCACTGCGGCTCGTGCCCGCCATCCGGCCACCACCTTCGGCGCGACGTCCGCGAACAGGTCCGAAGGCAGCCCGATCGCGCGAACCGCAAGCAGCTTGTCGATCTCCGTGAGCATCGTCTCCAGGCTCAAATTGCCCGGAGCCTCCTTGATCTTCCCCAGGACCGGCGGCCCGTCCTCGCCCTCACCAGCACCGGCATCACCGGGCACCGTGTCGTCCTCCCGATCAGCGCCGACGACCAGGGCCACGATCCGCTCGATGCTCTCCACCGTGATCCGTGCCGAGATCCGCGCCGTCAGCGTCTCCTCGGCAGCCCGCAGCGCTGCGGCCACGATCCGGTCGCACCGCCCAGGGGTGGGCGGCTCGATGCACTCCGTTCGGCAGCGGGCCAGCAGTTCCACCCGCACCTGCTCCGGCCGCCGCTCCTTGCACGCGACGTGGTCGACGAGCCAGGCCGTCAGCTTGTCCGCATCCGCGACACTGCACTCACGAAAGCCCAGGTGCCTGCGGATCTGCGCACGGTGGTACTCAACCGTCCGACCGCTCCACTCATACGCGTCCAGCTCGGACGCAGGTACCTGTACCTGCCGAGCGACGAACTCCACCGCCTCGCCCGGCAGCTCGACCGGCCCCGGGGAAACCGGCCGTACTGCGTGTAGAACTTCAGCAACACGGCGAAGCCCAGTCGCGTCGCACCGCGCTTGCCTGACACGAGCCCCTGCTCGTCCCTCAACAGCGTCCAGTGCTCGACCAGGTCGTCCAGGTCCAAAGGGGTACGTGCCACAGCCATCGATCGTCCTCTCGGGGCTGCACCCCGCGTACCTGTACGACCCTGGACTCACCCACACGGGTGACACCCGCGCAAGATCACCGCCATTTGCGGCTGGTGACAGAGTTCTTACCGGCGCCCCCAATACCACGAGCGCAGACAGATGACCGGGGCCGCTACGCGGTGCGAAGAACAGGGTCGATCTCGGCCAGGATCTCTTGGAGCTGACGGGCCCCCAGGACAACGCGGTCATCAGAGTCCTGCAGCATCTCCTCGCACAACTGCAACGCGCTGTCCCGGTCTTCGGAGAAGACGCCGAACACATCGAGGACCGCGGTGTGGATCCAGTCGCTGTGATTCGAATCGGTGACTGCCAGCGCGATTGCGACGATCGTCAGCCCGAACCTATCCCTACGCCGAAGCACGGCTTCTGCGGTCACCCGGGTCACAAAAGTGTCGTCCGGATCGAGCACGAGCTCCAACAGCAGCCCGCAGGCCTCCTGCATCTCCGCGAAGCCCGCCAGGCCGTGACCGGCATCCGCCCGGTCACGGTAGTCGTGGCTTCGCCCGAGCTCGCCGAGCGCAAAGACCACTGCGTGCCGTCGGTCACTGTCCACTCGCCTACCACTACCTCCCACGATTGCCGGTCAACGTACCACCCGGGCATCTCCAGATGATCACCGTGAACCGTGAGACGGGCGGCTGATCGACAGGAATACCGCAGCTCAGAAACAAGTGCTCTGCGCCAGTACCGCTGAAGTTGATCGGTTCTTGCCTGCCGTGCAGCGAACTGTCCGACGACGAGCGCGAGCAGCTCGCCGCACTCACCAGCGCCTGACCGCCCGGGCCGTGACGCTGCCCACCACCGCGCCCCGCCCGGTGGCCCACCAGGCCGGAGCGGCGGGTCGCCGGGCATCGCCGAACCCGATCCCCATGGCCGTGACCCGTACCATCACCGCTGCCGCCACCGGCGCGATCACCGCCGGCCTGACCCTGCTGGGCTTCCACGGCCAGGTCGGCCGCTACCCCCGCCGCCCCTGGCCGGAGGACCCGACCACGGCCGAGCCCACCCGGCGCACCAACGCCTGCAGGTAGGGCCCGTCCTCGACGAACCGCGGCACCGCCGCCGGGGGGGTCAGCCCCCGCCCGAGAAGCCGCCGGAGTTGGCGGAGGCCGAGCCGCCGCCGGTCCAGCCGGGCCCGCGCCGCGGGCGGGCCCGGACGGTGCGTTCGGTGACCAGCTCGACCCGCACCCCGGCGGGGCCGAGCAGCGCGGTGAGGGCCTCGTACAGCCGCTGCGGCGAGGTGAGGGCTGGCGGGGTCCACTTCAGTTCGTCGCCGGCGAGGTCGAACCGGACGGTGAGCTGTTCGGTCGCCGGCTGCTGGTCCCCCGGGTAGGGCTCGGTGACTCGGTGCTCCAGCCGGATTCCGCACAGCTGGGTGATCGGCTGCCAGCGGCCGGGGCGGGCGGCGCGGACCGTCCGGAATCGGGTGGGGGCCTGGGCCGGGGCGAATCGCAGCCGGCGGACCGTGGCGAGTTCCATCCAAACGATCAGCGGTGCTGCCAGCGCGGCCTCGACGGCGGCGATCCCGAGGACGACCTGTCCGACGGTCGCGGCGTCGGTGCCAGTCACCAGCGCGACGACGGCGACTGCCCCGGTGATGGCGCCGAGCGCCACTGGCACCAGCAGCGACTTCGCGGCCCCGGTCAGGACGATCGGCACCACCCGCGCGCGGGAGCCGCCGCCCTCGTGGAGGACGAGGTCGGTGGTGGAGTCTGGTCCGGGGCGAAGCGGCGCACGATCAGCCATACCGCCACGGTAGAGCCGGACGCGACAGGCCGGAAGGTGGCGGGCGGGCGGTAATTCCGGCTGCCCGCCACCTACGTGACGACAAGTCAGTGCCCGGCGGCCTCCCAGTTGGCGCCGATGCCGACGGAGACGTCCAGCGGAGCGCGCAGCGGGTAGGCGCCGACCCGACCCTGCCGGTCGAGGAGTACCCGCAGCTGCCCGGCGTGCCGGACACCGTGCTCACCGTTTAGGCCGCCGCGCTCGCCGACGCCGTCGCCCAGGTCGCCGTCGCCGCGAGCACCGAGGAGAGCCTGCCGGTGCTGACCGCCGTGCAACTGCTCCTCGAGGACGATCGGATCACCCTGGCTGCGACCGACCGCTACCGCTTCGCCGTACGCGAGCTGACTGTCCAGCCCACCGGCACCCTCCCGGCGATGACGCCCAAGACCGGCAAAAAGAAGGACAAGCCGGCCGACGGCGCCGTCCTGATCCCGGCGAAGTTCCTCGCCGAGGCCACCCGTGCGATGACCGGCGAGCACCCGGTTGCGATCGGCTGGTCGGACGGCCAGCTCACCCTCACCACCGCTGGCTCCTCCATCGGCACCCGGCTCCTCGACGGCAACTTCCCGCGCCACCGCGGCGTGTTCCCCACCCCGGCCGACGCCGAGCTGACCGTCACCGTCCCCACCAACGAGGCCCTGGCAGCACTCACGCGCGTCGCCCTGGTCGCCTCCGACAAGACCCCGGTCCGTCTGACCGTCACCGACGACGGCGGGCAGCTGCTCCTGGAGGCCGGGCACGGCGACGACGCCCACGCCGTCGACCGCATCCCCTGCAACACCATCGGCCACCTCGACGGCGGAACCATCGCGTTCAACCCCGGCTACCTCGCCGACGCCCTCAAAGCGGTCGCCGCCCCCGAGGCCCGCTTGCACGCCACCTCGGCCACCAAGCCCGCCCTGCTCACCGGGCACTCCGGCGACCTCGCCGACACCGACTACCAGCACCTGCTGATGCCGATCCGCCTCAACGGCTGACACCGTAACACCCCCGCCCACAGCACACCGACCCGAACAGGAGCAGCACCCCGTGAACCAACACACCGAGCCCACCGCCCCGCAGGAGCAGCCGAGCGTCAGCGTCCGCGAGTCGGCCCGGCGCCGGGCCCGCGCTGTGACCGCCCCCGACGGCTTGCTCGACCGGCGCCGCCGCGAGCTGGCGGTTGGCCTGGACGACTTCGCCGGGGCCGAGCCGTGGGTGCGCGGCCTGGCCTACCTGACCGCGATCGCCTTCGCCGTCCTGGTGCTCGGCACCGTCGGCGGCATCCTGCTCGACGCGGCCGGCGCGGTGATCGGCGCCGTGCACCTGCCGCAGGACCTGCCCGCCGGAAGTGACGGCCTGCGCGCCGCGATCACCGGCCCCATCCACGCCTACCTCATCGCCCACCAGGCCTACCCGCTCACCGCGGCCACCGCGTACGGCGCGTGGAAGACGGTCGGCCTGCTGGCCGCGCTGCTCGCCTTCCTCACCCAGGGCGCCGTCGCCCGTGCAGGCTGGACGGCCTGGTCGTGCGCCACGCTCGCCATGGTCTGGCAGGCAGCCCCGGGGGCCGGGCGCCCGGTCGCCGTCGGCTTGACCGCCACGGCCATCGCTCTGGTGTCGCTGTTCGCGCTGCGCGGCCTGTCCTTCAGCCTGCGCTCGATGGTGATCAACCGCACCGAGGTCCAGCCGCAGATCACCATCCAGACCCCCGAGCCCAAGACGGCCCGGCCCCGCCCGGCCGTCCCGGCTCCGGGCTCGCGCTTCGACCAGCGCTGACCAACCCGGGCGGGCCGGTGCACCGAGCACCGGTCCGCCCTCCTCTGCCCGCCCCGTTCCGCACCTCATCGGGCTGACCGTGATCCTGCTGCTCATGGAGCGCCTTGCACTGACGCCCGGGCGCTGACGCTGCACACCGGCCCCACGCCCCGCCCCTGGCACCCAGCCGGGAGGCGGGGCACTCCGGTGCGCGGCGCGGCCACCCGGCCGGACACCCCACCGACCGTCACGAGGACCCAATGACCACCGACACCACCCCGCACGCCCAGGCCGCCCCCGTCCACGCGCCGTTCGCCCGACCCGGGCGCGCCTTCCTCCAGGACAGCGCTTGGGACACCAACATCACCGACTGGGAGCTGGCCCGCATCGCGCTCGACCGGCGCGCCTCCGCCGTCTACCACGACGACCCGCACGCCGAGGAGGCCCGGCGGATCGGCGCAGAGTTCACCGCAGAGGAGGCCCGGCGGGTCGACCGCTTCCTCGCGGCGGGCGTGCAGGACGTCCACCGCCTGGACGCCATCGCCGCCGCCCCGGACCTCACCGGCGACGACCGCACCTGGCTGCTCGACCAGCTGCGGCTCGCCTGGCAGCGCCTGGACCGGTCAGGTCCAGGACGGCGTCGCCGGTCAGGACGGCGGGGACGGGCTCGGGCGGCGCGGGGCGGGCACCGGTGTGGTGGCGGATCGCGAGTTCCGTTTCCAGGCCGTGCTCCCACCACCCGCACCAGGTGGCGAGGCTCTGCCACGCACTGGCCTCCTGCTCCAAGCGGTGCAGACGGTCGGGGACGGCCAGCAGGTCGTCGGCGACCGCGTTCTCGAGCAGGCGCGGCAGTTCCTCGGCAAGGAGTCCCAGGTCGCCTTCCGGGTCCGGCGACCACGGGGCTCGGGCGCGGGCCCTCGCCCGATGGCCGGCCGCCCGCTGCCAGCCCTGTTCCATCCGCGCCGCCGCGGCGTCGGCCTCGCGCTCGGCCAGGGCGTGCTGCCGGGCCTCCTGCACGTCCGCGGCCGCGCAGGCCATCAACACCGCGGCCTCGGCGAGCAGCCGGGTCCGCCGCCGCAGGCCGGTCGCGGCCGGGCCCCGGGCACAGGCCGCTTCCCGCACCAGCGCGTCCCCGTCCAGGTGGTCCACGCTCACCTGCAGCGCGGTCGCGCGGGTGACGGCCCGTCTGGCGGCGCGCAGCTGCTCGTGCAGTTCGGCGTCGCTCCGGTTGGCGTGCGGCCTGTAGCCGCGCCAGTCGAGGGCGGCGCACCGGGGCGTGCAGGTGTGCTCCACCGTGTCCTGTCCGGCGGGCTCCTTTCGCGGTGGCGGGTCCCACCACTGTTCGAGGAGGTCCCGCTCGCGGTCGTGGCTGGCAGCCGGGCGGCCCGCTGCGGGTCGCAGTCGGGCAGCGAGGCCGCCGAAATCCACCTCGGCGGCCCACCGGCACAGCAGGTCGAGCCGCTCGGCGGCCGACTCCCGCTCGTAGGGGGCCAGGCGCACCGCGTCGGGCGCGTGGCCGTCCACCAGGCGCTCGGCCTCGGTGGGGGTGAGGATGCCGC
This sequence comes from Kitasatospora cinereorecta, assembly GCF_024172095.1. GTDB lineage: Bacteria > Actinomycetota > Actinomycetes > Streptomycetales > Streptomycetaceae > Kitasatospora > Kitasatospora cinereorecta. The sequence continues at coordinate 192,298 of NZ_JAMZDX010000008.1, forward strand.
CGGCCCGGGCGAAGTCCACGAAGGCAAGACCGTCCTCGTAGCGGACGCGTTCGATTGCGTCGAGTTCCCGCAGCGCCGGGCGCAGGGCGAGGTCGAAGGCCGCCAGGTTCTCCCAGGCGAGCTGGGCCAGCGGCTCGCGCGGGGCCTCGTCGCAGGTGAGCATCCGCCAGACGGCGTGGACCTGGTCGGTGGGCAGGAACGCGGCGAGGACGTCGACGTGCCCGGAGGAGCGGATGGCGAGGAGGTGGGAGAACTCGCCGCAGTGGACGTGGGTGTAGAGGGTGTCGGCGCACTGCCACGACGTCTCGACGCTGCTCCACTCGCGCTCGGCGTCCTGCAGGTGCCCGTCGAGGAGGTCGCAGCCGAGCTGCCGCTCCACCTCGGGCAGGTCCAGCCACGACGGCCTGAGGGGCGGCGCGGTGGGAAGCGGGTGGCTCCCCCCGTCGCCGTCCGCCGCCGCCTGGTCCCCGTGCTCGGCCATCAGCTCCCGTCCCCTGCGGGGCGGACGGCCGCGCGCACGGCGTCGTCGTCGGTGGCGTCAGCCTGCGGCGGGCAGGTCCAGGCGCAGTCCACCCAGGCTGGCACGGCTGTGCGGGTCAACGCCGGTCCTCGAGGTGGCCGCGGCCCCTGTCGTCGAGGCCGAAGATGTCCGCCAGGGTGCGGTCGAGTGCCTCGTGCCACTCCTCGTCGCTGACGTCGTCCAAGTCCACCGCCGCTGCCCTTCCATCGGATCGTGTTGGGGCCGGGACGGCGAGCATGGGGGAAGCTCGCCGCCCCGGCGGGGCCGGTCCGGGTGGGCCGGGTCGCCGCCCACGATGCATCGCCGCCGACCGCGCGCGGCAGCGGCGAGCGGCCCGCGTCCCGTCCGGCGGGATACGGGCCCCGCAGCTTTCCGGCCCACGGGATCACGGCACCCGCGCCCGCCCCGACCGGCCCGCGGCGCGCCTTTGATGGGAGCAGCGGGCGCTGTCCTCGTGCGCGCGTCCGTGGCACCGCCGCCGCACCGCCCCGACCGCGGGGACCGGGCGGTGCGGCGGCCGAATTCGGGGAGGGGAATGAGCATGGCGTTGACGGAAGGTCAGCTGACGTCGCTGGCGGGCTTCGCCGAGGCCCGCGCCGACCGGCTTCGGTCCCAGCCGGTGGGCCTGGGGGACATGCGCCGGCACCTCGGCAGTGGCGAGGCGGTCCTGCTGGGTGACTTCCCTGGCGCCCCGGTCCGCTTCCTCGACAGGTGGTGGCGGGCCGCCGACGGCTGCTGGGAGCCGCTGTCCGAGGAGACGAGGGCGGTCCTGAACGACGACGCCACGCGGTGGGCCCTGTCCGTGCAGGCCGTGCAGGCCGTGGAGAGCGCGGTGCGCCCGTGAGCACGCCGGCCGCCGCCTACGCGGAGTCGGCGCTGCTCGGGGCCCTCCTGCAGGACCCGCGCCGCGCCGTCGAGGTACGCGACTGGGTACGGGCCGAGGACTTCGCCGACCCGTGGAACCGGGAGATCTACCGGGCGCTGATCGACCACGGCCTCTACAGCCACCCGGAAGTCCTCGCCCAACCGGCCCAGCTGCGGCCCTGGCAGCTGGGCTGGCTGGTGATCCAGCAGCTGCACCACGCGGCCCTGGCACAGGGGTGGCAGGTGCGGCCCGAGGACTGGATGCAGGTCGCCGGCCACCTCACGAACCTGCCCCAGCAGGTGCCGAACGCCGCGCATGCCGCCGACTACGGCCGGGCCGTCGCCCAGGCCAGCATGGAGCGCACCGTCGGGGCGTTCGGCGAGTTCGCCGAACAGGCGGTCCTCGCCGCGGTCCTCGCCCGCCCCGAGGAGGCCGAGCGGCTGCGGGGCTGGCTGCACGCGGAGGACTTCACCGACCCGTGGATGGGCCAGATGTACCGGATCCTGGTGGAGGACGGCCTCGCCACGCACCCGGCGGTGACGGTCCACCACTCCTCCCCCGACCAGCAGCGGGTCCTGGCCGAGATGCTCTACCAGGAGCTCCAACGCAAGGCCGTATGGCAGGGCTGGGGGATCTCCCAGGCCGCGTGGCCGCAGGTCGCCGCCCAGGTCCGCGACCTCATCGGCGTCCACCGGCCCGCCCACCCCGAACTCGCAGCCCAGATCGGGCAGCGAGTGCTGCGCTCCAGCATCCAGCGGCAGGTCGCCGAGGCCGGGGCCAGGATCGAACGCACCCTCGCCTGGCCCGGCGCGCCGTCCGCGGCCATGGAGATCGGCGAGACGCTCACCCTGCTGCGCGAACTTGAGGACCACTGGGAGCGGGCGGTCGGCCGCTTCGAGGGCGTCGGCGGCAGCATCGCACCCGACCGCGCCGCGCAGCGCCCGGAGATGGCCTTCACCGAGGACGCCGTCCTCGGATCGCTCATGCGCGACCCGGGCCAGCTCGCGCACGTACGCCACTGGCTGCGGCCCGAGGACTTCACCCACCCCGGCCGGGCCGAGGTGTACACGGCGATGGTCGAGGCCGTCGACGCCGGCGGCACGATCGACCCGGTGCTGCTCGTCTGGGACGCCCACCGGCGCGGGCCCCACACGGCGCAGAAGCTCAGCTCCGACGCCGTGTGGGCCATCTACCAGGCCGGCCGCCCGGGGGTGGTCCAGGGCGGTGCCAGGGCGCTGGTGGAGGCCAGCATCGTCCACCACGTGCGCTCGGCCACGTCCGCGATCGCCCGGGCCGCCGGTGATCCCACCGCCGCCCCGGGGCACGTCATCGCCACCGCCCGCGGCCACCTGCAGCAGGCCTCCGCCCAGGCCACCCGGCTCTCCCAGGCCCGCAGGCCCGCACCCGCCCCGTCATGGGCAGGATGAGCACAAGGGCCGTGACCGGGCGGCCCACCGGCCCCGAGCGGGGCGGTGGGCCGCCCGCCTGTGCGGTGCCCGCCCACCTGCAGCCACGCTGGCGCCACCTGCCGCTCCTGGCCGCCGTCCTGGCCCAGGCCTTCGGCCCGCCCGGCGCGCGAGGACGCCGGCTGGGTTACGCGTTCGTGCCGTTCTGGCTGGCACAGGTCGCACTCAGCCACGGCCGCGGCCAGGTCCTCGCCATCGGACCGGCGACCGTGACCGTCATCCAGCCCGCCCCGCCCGGCCGCCGCCTGGCCGGGTCCTGCGCCGCACTCCCCGCCGCCGTGCTCGCGCTGTGCGCGGCGATGCTGCCCGTCGCGGCGGCCGGGGCCCTGGTGGCCGACCTTGCGGCCGGGCCGAAGTGGTGCGCGGCGGGCGCCGACGCGGGCCTTGCGGTGTGCGCCGGCCTTCTCGTGTGGCAGCTGGCCGCACTGGCGCGCGCGGCCCGCAGGGCCACGCAGCTGCACCGCGTCCTTCGTCCGCTGCAACACCGGGGCGGCCGGTGGGCGGAAGTGGGATCCCTCGCGGGCGGCCGCGACGCACACACCACCCGCACCCTGGCACGCGAACTGCTGGCCTGGGCCGACGAACACCGCATCGGACTGGCTGCGGTCGCCGCCACCGACCGGCTCGCCCGCCTCTACGCCCGCGCCGGCTTCCGGCCCGCCCACCTGGGCTCGGCCGTGCTCCTGCGCGAGCCCCACACGCTCCCGCTGGTCGACTCGGCGCAGCGTCCGGGCCCGCAGAAGTAGCGAAGGTCCGGGACGCGCACATCCCCGCACGCCGGCGATCTCGACGGAGTCCTCCGGGATCGTCACCGACCAGGACGAAGCCGGCTCCCTGATCCGATGCCCTTCGTCCCACCGAACCGGCGGGCCGAGCAGCGGGACGAGGTCACCGATGCGCTTCACCTGACGGCGGGAAGCCCCGCAACATGTGGCGCCCGCTGGGGCTGACGCCGACCGACGAGAGACTCGCCCGGGGCGCAGACAACGGGTCCGGGCGCAACGGCGGGCGGCCGGGGGCGGATGGGGGTTCGCGCGGCGGGTGGCCAGGTAGCCGGTGGGAGGGCTCCGGGCGCATCGGGGGTGTCGGACGGCGTGGCTACGATCCCGGTCCATGGGCTACACCACGACATTCACTGGCCGGATCGCCGTCGAGCCGCCGCTGGGCGCGCAGGAGATCGCCTACCTGCGGAAGTTCGCGGGCACCCGGCGCATGGACCGCGACAACGGCCCGTACTACGTCGACGGCACCGGCTACGCCGGGCAGGGCCGCGATGCGGACATCCGCGAGTACAGCAAGCCCCCGGCGGGCCAACCCGGTCTGTCGTGCCGGTGGGAGCCCACGGACGACGGCACCGCCATCGAATGGAACGGGTGGGAGAAGTTCTACAACGCCACCGAGTGGATGGCCTACCTGGTCGACCACTTCCTGAAGCCTGGCGCCCATGCCCAGGGCATGCCCGGGTTCGAGGACTTCACCTTCGACCACGTACTGAACGGCGTGATCGACGCTCAGGGCGAGGAGGACTGGGACACCTGGCAGCTGACGGTGTCCGACAACACGGTGTCCGCCACCGGGCCCGTCGAGCCCGAGACCGTGTGGCTGTGCGGGGCCTGCCTGACGCAGGTCGCCGACGAAGACACCCCCTGCTGCCCAGGTGCGGAGCCGACGTCGGCAATCGTCGTACCCGAGTAGGCCACTTTGCGCCCACTGCAACGTACATGGCTAGGCTCCTCGGGCGATCCGCCTGACGGCCGGGTCACCGCAGTGCCGAGCACGAGTTACCCGGGTTGAGGATCAGACGGTGAACGAGGACTTGATCGAGTCGCATCTTGTGTCCCTGTGGGGCGTCCCGGCACGAAGTGCACACTTCTCGGGTCCCGGCCACGACGTCGCCCTGGCCAAGTGGGAGGCCGGCCAGACCGACGAGGGCGTCACTCTGTACGTGACGAACGGCGCCAGCATGCGCGTCTGCGACGCCGCCACGGGCCGGAGGGTCGAGTTCGTGCTGGGTCTCCTGCCGGAACACGACGCCGTCGCCAAGTCCCTCGCGATGCTGGCGGGAGCGGTGTGCTCCGGCATCGACGTCGGCCGAGGCGACACCGTGACGCTCACCACCCCTCTGTGGCCGGGCGCGCCCTTCCGGACATACCTGGCGCTCCCCCCAATGGAAGAGATCGTCCCGCCGCTCCCGCTCGCCGACGGAACCCATGTCGACTTCCTCCCGGTCATGCCGCTCTACGACACGGAGCTGCGCCTGAAGAAGGAGCGGTCCGCAGAATGGATCACCGGAGAGATCATCGACCAGGGCATACCCTGGACGAGCCCTACCCGCCCGAGCCTGCACGGGTAGGGACCGACCGGCCCGCCGATCCAGGCCCGCTGCTGCCGGCCGCCGGGACCGCTCGGCGCTCACCAGGCCGCAACCTCCGACCCGACCGTGGGCAGCGCCCACGGCTCCACAGCGCCGGCGACCAGGTCGGCCAGGAACTGGACCGCCCCGCCGGTGTAGTGCCACCACGCGGAGCTCCGCGACGCCACGGTGACCGTCCACTCCCCTGGCCCGCCCGGGCCGGTGGACCACAGGAAGAAGTCCCCACAGTTCGAACCGGCCCAGGGAAGCAGACCGCCCGGAGCGGGATAGGCGTGGAGCGGGACTTCCAGGTCGGCTTCCCCGCACCACTCCGCGATGGTCTCCAACGTTCCGCGTATCCCCCGCACCCACGCGCACTCGGCGCCGGGATCCGGCCCGCCCACCCCGAGGAAGTCACCGAGTTCGAAGGGCGGGTAGAGCTCGCACAGGAGCTTGAAGTCGCCCGGCAGGCTCACGCCCAACTCGGCCTCCACCACGTCCCATCCGATGTCGGCAGGCTCCGGCAGGCGCACCGCGGCCAGGGCCGGCACCACCCGTTCCAACTCCCGGATCGCCTCGGCAGGGTCGGTGATACGCCGATGCGGCGCCTGGGTACCAGCGAAGTCGTCCATCCGGCCAGCCTGCCAGAAGCGCCACCCGCCCCATCCCGGGGATCCGCTGCCGGGAGCGGCCACTGATGGGCCATGAAGCAGCCCGCCGGCGACGTTCACTGAGCAGATCCGCTGGATGCCACCTATCTTGAGGACGAAATAGGACAAATCACCCTCAATGTCGTGGAGTCGTCGTGAACAAGGGACAGCTCGTCGAGCAGGTCGCCGGGCAGCTCGGCAGCCGCACTGCGGCCGAGGACGCCGTCGACGCGGTCCTCGATGCCATGGTCCGCGCCGTGGTGGCCGGGGAACGGGTTCAGGTCACGGGCTTCGGCACGCTGGAGAAGGTCGAGCGCGCCGGCCGCTACGCCCGCAACCCGCAGACCGGCGAGCGCGTGCGGGTCAAGAAGACCAGCCTGCCGCGCTTCCGCCCTGGCCAGGGCTTCAAGGACCTGGTCTCCGGCGCGAAGAAGCTGCCCAAGACCGGACCCGCCACCGCGAAGGCCCCCAAGGGCTCACTCACCGCCGGGAAAACCGCCGCCTCCGCGCCCGCCCGCAAGCGGGCCGCCACCAAGCGCACCACCGCGGCCGCCACTGCTCCGACCGCCACGAAGAAGACAACCACGGCCAATAAGACCGCACCCGGCGCCGCGGCCAAGAAGACCACCACGGCGGCGAAGAAGAGCACGGCGCCCGCGAAGAAGGCCACCACCGCGGTCAAGAAGACCCCGCCCGGTGCCGCCAAGAAGACCGCGCCCGGTGCCGCCAAGAAGACCACGCCCGCCAAGCGGGCCACCCGCCGCACCACCGCCTGAGTCGAACCGCGATGCGCCGGACGCCCCACACTCCCGACGCATCGGCTTTTGTTCACGTTGGACAGCAGATTCCGACCATGTTGGAAGGCACCAGCGTTCGGCGCCGTTCGACTGCCAGACGGCTAGAAAAGGCCGGCCGAGGTGCCCTGCGCGAGGCTCCCGTGGATCGTGCGCAGCCACGGGCTGCGCACGGCCGGTAGCCGGGCCAAGGTGTGCTGGAGCGTTTCCCGGTCGACCCGGAACAGGTAGTTGGGGAGCAGTGGGAGTGGGTCGTCGCGGAGTACGTCTCGGGGTATGCGGCCTGACGCGGGAACCGGCAGGTACGGCTGGGGCGAGACGAGCCACAGCCACACCCCTAGTGGAAGGGGCACCGGGTATGCCGACGTGGTCGGGCCGGCGGGGGTCCAGGTCCGGCCTGTCTGGGGATGGATCGGTACGAGGAGGATGCCGGCGTCCCCGTCCGGGGAGGGCTGTCCCGGTCCGGCCAGGACGGCGCGCCGCTTCTCAGGGCCTGCCGGGAGAAGGGCGTCGAGCGTGCGTTGGAACACGTCCGTGGTCAGACCGCCCGGGACCTTCACCGGCTGCCCCTGGGAGGCCACCAGCAGGTGGGCGAGCGCGTGGCCGGCTGCCGCCTCCCACTGCGGGCTCCACGACCAGTAGTGGTTCGATCCCAGCCGCCCTCCCCATGTGGCGATCGGCTCGAACGGGGGCGTTTTCTCCGCCTTCTGTGCCAGCTCCGCCCAGGAGAGGGGCGCAGCGTGGATACCCTCGACGGGGATGCGGTGCGCGGTGTCCGAGCCGAGCCGCACTGCCTGCCAGAGCGAGCAGTCGTCGACCCGGGTCGCCACGGGGAGGTCGCATGCCTGGCAGGCCATGTTGGGCCCGTCGGCTCCGTCGAGGCCGCAGCAGGCACCGCCGCGCTTCTCGGGAATCAGCCGGGTTCCACGGATATCGCCGGGCGCGATGACACTCGCCCCGGGCGTGCTGTCGGACAGAGCGTAAACCGGTGCGTAGATGCCGCGCGCCTCCGCCTCGCCCGGATCAATCTCGTCCCACCTTCGCCACGGCCCTCCCCAGGGGTCCGGGTCCACGGCAAACGTCCCGGACTCCATGAGCACCGGAAGCTGGGCCCCGTTCCCGTACGTCTGACGGGCGTGGACCGGCAGTGCGACCTGGGACAGCGGGGTGGTCAACTCGGCGCCGCATCCCGCACACACGAATACGAACACATGCCCTCCACCTGGGAAACAGACGCATCGTCGCAGCCCGCCGACAGCCGGCCAACACGATTTCCCATCCATCGCGGAAACGGCCCCTGCCATCGCCTCCGCGGGTGCACAGGACTGCCCCGGTGAGGACGGGCACCCCGCGACTGACCCCACCCCCGGAACGGGAACCGGGAAGGCCGCCCGACAACGGCCCCCGATCCGGCACCCGCCCCGGCACGGCCCCGACCACGGTGCGGGTGCCGCAGGTACTCGACCGGCGCCTGGGCTCAGGGCCTGTCCGGGAGCCCTCCGCATCCTGGCACCCGTCAGCACACCCCGGCGCGGGATACCTCAGGGCACCGCCCGCGACGCCCAGCCGCGCGCAACGCCCAGGCACGGGTGCGGGCCGCATCACCAGGGCGTACCCCCTCGGCGACGGGGGTCGTGCCCACCAGGCGCAGCCGTAGGCGGTGGATGCGCACGTCGAGGGCGACCGTGATCCGGCGGCGGGATCTGTCGCGGACGGCGGCGACGGTGGCGGCGCTCGTGTCCAGGCGCGCGGCGAGGTACGTCGCGGGCCAGCCCTGCAGCGCCAGCTCCGTCAGGGCCACGGCCGCAGGTTCGGCACTGGTCAGGCCCCGTCCGCGGGCCGGGGTCCGGCCGGGGCCGGGCAGCGGGACGCCGAGGACGGCCTCGGCCGTGCTGCGGGCGATCCGGGCCGGACGAGCCTCGGGCGTGCGCAGCAGGCGGCGGACAAGGGTGACGGAGATGCCCGTGGTGTCGGCGATGTCCTGAGCTGACATGCCGCGCCGGACCAGGACCGCGGCCAGCAGGGCGGCGGGGCCTGCATCGACGCGCGCGGCCAGGCCCTGGGCCCGGTCGCTGTCACGGCGCCGCCGGGCTCGCAGCGCCGCCTCCCGGCAGCCGGCACGGGCGCAGCCGTAGTCCGCGCAGGAGGCCTGCCCGTGGCGGACCCGGCTGCGGACCGGCCGGCGGGGCGGCTGCCCGCCCGCGGCATGGTCCTGACCGGCCGTCACCAGCACATCTCCTCCCCGGGTGGTCACACGGGCAGTATGCCGGGCACCGGAAACGGCAGGAGAGGCCGCCCGGCACCAGCCGTCAACTGCACAACTGCCCCGAGGCCCGGACACCCGACCGGTAGCCCGACAGACAGGCGCAGGTGCGCCACCGGGCGCACGGACGGATCGGCAGGTACGCGCCGTGGTTCGGCCCAGCAGCGTCGCCTCCACCCCGAAGGGCGCCCACGCCGACCGGTCCGCGGTCCGGGGCGGGCGCGCAAGGGCGGTCCGGCTCTGGGAACACCACGCTGCGCGGCTGGACATGACCTGCTGAATTCAGTAGGTGAGAGGTGGCTAAGGGGCGACTAACTGAATTCAGTTGGTCGAGTTGTCCGGTGGCCGGGAGATCCCGGCGCCAGCCACTGACCACGGCGAGGCCCCGGGGCGCGGCGGCGGCCGGCCTCCGAGGCCTCCACTGGCAGCGGGCGCCGGCCTGGGAGCGCGGTCCCCGTGGGGGTCGGCGCTGCCGAGGGGCGGCAGAACATCACTGCCGATCAATTCAAGTTCGGGGTGGTCACACCGAGGTATATCGGCGCGCCACACCGAGTGCGACCTGCGCCAACAGGCCTCACCCATCTCCAGGAGACGCCCCATCCGAGCAAGAACGAAGTCGCATCCACGGAGCGCCCTCGCATGAGGGCACACAGGCCTCTAAACCACGGAAGGCAGAAGGGGCCTGGATGGACAGTCTGCGGATGCGGTTTCGATATGGCAAGTCAAACCTTGCGACGACTATCCGTCAGACGGAGCCGCCACCCTCCTGACCTGGCACTTTCCCGCCTTGCCAGGGCAAGGATTTATGAGCCATTGGCGCCTGTGCGCTGGACATCCCAGGCCCACGCGACTTAAATGCCGACTACGTGGGGAGCCATCCGGTCAACGAAGCCGCGTTACATACCTGAATAAACGCCTCCGGAGCACTCCCCCGCCACTCGAGCCGATCGCCCGGAACAGATCTGAAAAACATCTGACGGTTTTTCAAAAGTGTTTCGCTAAAAGGTCCACGGGCTTGACTCCTCTCCTTTTCGCCGACGAAGATTCCGGGAGCGTGCATCCTCGTTCTCCCCGCCGCGCCAACGGCAGGGAGCGCGCGCACGCGACAGCACCACTTCCCAGCCCCATCCGAGCACTGAACGAACGGAGCTCCACCCACCCGTGAACAACGACTTCACCAACCCCTTCACCGACCCCGCCGCCGTGCCGGTCTCCGGCGTGCCCGCGGGCAGCACGTTCTCGGCTGCGGAGGCCGAGGTCGCCTCCGGCCCCCGGTTCAGCGGTCTCGTGGTGCCCGTGGAGACCCTGCTGGCCTCCCCGATGGCGACTCAGCTGCCCGGCGGTCCGGTCCTGGGCGGGAGGCGCACGTCGCTCTCGCCCGCCCTGGTGATCGTGCTCTTCGGCATCGTCACCACCACCGTGGTCGCGCTGATCCTGCTGGGCTGGCAGGTCGCGACCGCGTTCGCGGTCGTCGCCGGCTGCGGCCTGGTCACCGCCGAGCTGAAGAAGCGCCTCTTCTCCTGACCCGCCCGGAAGGGAGGGGGTGCCCGCCGGGTCGGCGGGCACCCCCTTCCTTCCCCGGGCCTGGAAAGGGGAGCGATCATGGCCCGCACCACACACACGCTGCCCAGGCGCAGCAAGGACCCGTACGTCGTCATCGCCCGGAAGATGCGCGCCGCCCGGCGCCGGGCCGGCGACCCGTCGCTGGCCGTCATGGCCCAGAAGGCCGGTGTCTCGATCGGTCTGCTCTCGCAGGCGCAGAACGGCGACCCACGCATGACCTGGCGCACCGTCCGGGCGTGGGCCGCAGCCCTGGACGAGCCGATCGCCCTGTGGGAGCAGATCTGGCACGAGCTGGAGTGCGCGCGCCGCTCGGCGGGCGACGGGCCGTCTTCCTCCGGCACAAGCCCGGCCGTGAAGCGCGCCCGCGAGCTGTGGATCAGGGAGCAGCACCTGCGGGTGGTTCCCGGCATCCGCAGCGTTCGCGAGCTGGTCGACGTCCTGAACGAGCTGCGCCGCCACCGGGGCCTGAGCCTGCGGCAGGTGGCGGATGCCGCGGGCGGCTGCTCGCACACCACCGTCCGCGAGGTGCTCCGGGGCGGCCGCCGGTGCACCCCCCGGCACCTGGCCCAGGTGCTGACCGGCTGTGGGGTCTCGGACGGCGACCGGGTCGGGTGGATGGAGTTGCTGGTCCGGCTCACCGAGTCCGACGCCAGTGTCCTGGCCCGGGCCGCCGCGAAGCGGGTCCTGCCCGTCCAGCGGTTCACGCGGCGGCGCGGTCGGCCGGAGGCCCGGCTGCACGACGCCCTCTGGCTCAGCGAGCAGCCCGACAGCGGCAGCTGGACCCTGTACACATCGCTGCTGCAGGAGGCCGTCGACTCCGCGACCGGCGGCGACATGAAGGAACTCGCCGGGATCTGGAGGATGCACATCGAGGACGCCCGGGCGGTCTACGCCGGGATGGCCATCCCCCAGAGCAGCGTGTTCGTCCGGCTCGTCGAAGCCCTCTGCCTCAGGGCTGTCCCGTTTAAGCAGGTGAGGCGGCGCTGGCGGTCGCGGTACGGTCCCTTGGTGGAGATCTTGGCCCCAGCCTGCCCGCTGGACGGACCCGGCATCGACCCCTTGTCCTTGGTCGGCGGTCGGCTCGTCGAGGTGCTGGCATCGTGGCACGTATACGGGGGACACCCCGGCGACGGCCCGGCCGAGGTGTGGCTGATCGACGATCAAGGCAGGTCCACCAACATCGCCAGCGGCACCGACTGGTGTCTCATGGTCGAGTCCTCCCGGCCCGATGACGGCGTCGACATGGGCGACTGGGGTCGGATCGATGTTCTGCCCGTACGTGACGAGACACCCCTCGCGGCCCACCTCGGGGAGCTCATGATCGGAGTCCGGCAGGAGTGGGAGCCGAGAACCGGGCGCATGGCACTTGAGCTGGACTTCCCATCGGGCAGTGTCCGCTTCGAGAGCTGGAGCGGTGACCTCCGTGTCCTGGCCATGGACAGAACCGAGGGTCCGACCACGCCAATGCCATGATCTTGGAGTGGCTGGTGTGATCACGGCGTCGGAGCCGTCCTGGATAGGCCCGTTCGCCGGGCTCGGCCCGCGCGACTTTCAGAAGCTGGTCACGATGCTCCGCCGCGAGGGGGCCGACGTGGTGCGCTGGGGCCGCCCGTGGGGCCTGCCGTTGGAGGACCGGGTTCTGCTGGTCGCTGCCTACTGGCGAACGAACCTGACGCTGCGGCAGCTCGCGCCGCTGTTCGGGGTGTCCAAGTCTGCGGCCAGCCGGATCATCGGCCACGTCGGGCCCCTGCTCGCGCTCAAGCCCCGGCGCCGGTTTCGCAGGGACACCGTGCTGATCGTGGACGGCACCCTGGTTCCCACCCGCGACCACACGATCGCCGAGCAGTCGAAGAACTACCGATACTCCACCAACCACCAGGTCGTCATCGATGCCCATACTCGGCTGGTCGTCGCTGTCGGCAAGCCCCTGCCGGGCAACCGGAACGACTGCAAGGCCTGGGAGGAGTCCGGCGCCAAGGCCGCCGTCGGCCGGACGACGACCATCGCCGACGGAGGCTATCCGGGTACCGGCCTGGTCATCCCGCACCGCCGGCCGCGCGGCGGCGAGCTCACCGAGTGGCAAGCCGAGCACAACCGCGAACACAAGCAGGTCCGTGCCCGCGTCGAGCACGTCTTCGCCCGGATGAAGACCTGGAAGATCCTCCGCGACTGCCGCCTCAAGGGCGACGGCGTCCACCACGCCATGCTCGGCATCGCCCGCCTGCACAACCTCCTCCAGGCCGCGTAGGCGAAGCCCAGCCAGCGGCGGATCACCCCGCCCCGAGCCGCCGGAGATCAATTACGGGACGGCCCTTCGGCAAGGGCGACACCGCCGTTCTGGTCAAGCGCCGCGACTTCGCCGCCTACTACCTCCACCACCCTGGAGCATGGACGGGCTGAGCACACACCCGGCCCGGCCGTTGGCCCGGGGTGCGGCGGCCGGAGCGGCCGCCGCACCCGGTCGGTCATGCGCAGGTGGGCTTGTGGGCGGGGTCGGTCCAGGTCGCCAGCAGGGCGCCGAAGGTGACGCCGGGTCCGAGGCCGAAGATCAGGCCTTGGTCCCCGTGGGCGGGCGGGGCGCCGTGGGTGCGGTCGAGCACGGAAAAGATCGTCGGGCCGCCGAGGTTGCCTTCCTCGGCCAGGACGTCGCGTGAGTGCGCCAGGAACGTCTCGTCGACGCCGAGGGCCTGGCCGAGCCGGGTGAGGATCGCCGGTCCCCCGGGGTGGAGGATGCCGAAGTCGAGGGGGCGGTTGGTGTTCCTGTCCAGCCAGTCCAGCAGGACGGGGGCGAGGTCGGACACTGACTTCAGCGAGTCGCGGGTGGAGGCGAAGTGGTCGCCGCGCTCGTCCGTCTCCTTGCGGTAGCGGTGGAGGGTGCCGGGGATCGTGTACTCGAGCGTGTGGTCGATGCGCAGCGCCGGTGCGGTGCCGAGCGGCCGGGCGGAGACGATTGCGGCGGCGGTCAGGTCGCCCCACAGGGCCTTGTAGATCTGGTCCTCCAGTGAGGTCCGGGTGTCCTGGTAGAGGGAGGAGAGGAACTCCCCCGCCACAACCAGGACGGTGTCCTGGGGGTATCGGGCCAGGTGCCCCTCGGCCATGATCAGGACGTGGGCGCCGCCGGCGCAGGCGAGCTGGGTCATCGGGCGGCGCCGGACGTCGGGGCGCAGCGGGAGTTGCTGCTGCAGGTGGACGTCGAGGCCGGGCATCATGTCGCCGGTCGCGCTGGCGACGATGACGCAGTCGATGTCCGCCGGGGTCAGGCCGGCCTCCGCGATGGCTTGGCGGGCGGCTTTCTCGGCGGCGGGCAGGAGGGTGGCGAGGACGTCGGTCTTGCGTTGGGCGGCGGGCCGGTCCGGGGCGGTGACCATCTCGTACGGGGCGGCGTAGCGGCGTGTTCCGGGTAGGTTCGCCAGGGCCTTGCCGATGGCGGCGCGCCGGGGGTGGTCGGCGTTGCGGTCGAGGATGTCCTCGCGGATCCGGGCGGTGTCGATGACGTGCTCGCCGCGGGCGAGGGCGGGGCGGCCGAGGTAGGCGGTGGTGGCGTTCATGTGGTGGCGTCCTTCGGTGCGGGCCGGCGGTGACGGCGTCGTCGGTGCTCCGGGCGAGCGGGAGTGGGCGGCCGGGGCGCGGTTGAGCCAGGCTGCCGCCGTCGTCGCTTCCTGGGGCGGGGCGGCGGCCGTGTCGTCCGGCTCGGTCGTCCGGCCGTGGACGGCCGGGTAGTGGCGGGCCAGGTAGGCGCGGAGCAGGTCGAGCCAGGGCAGGCCCAGGAGGGTGCCCCGCACCGCGGCGGAGACCAGCGGGGAGAAGATGTCGGCGAGCTGCTGGCACTGGCTGGTCCTGGAGCCGGTCACGGGGTGATCGGCGGGCAGGCCGACCAGGGCGCACACCTCGGGGATGGTGAAGCGGCGGCCGGTGGCCTGGTCGTACCAGCCTCTGATCCTGGAGGTGGGGCAGGGGATGGTGCGGTTCATGGAGAAGGCGTTGCCGCCGGGGGTGGTGCGGTTGCCGCGGGTGTTGATCCGGGCGTCCAGCGGCCACAGGAGCACCTCGGCGGCGTTGGTGTGGATGTGCGGGACGTCGATGCCGCCCGGGTGCCGGTACCAGCTTCCCCGCAGCACCGCGCGACGGCGGTGGCTGGGTGAGCCGAAGTCGGCGGCGTCGAGTTCCTCCCATGCGGCGAACTCGCATCCGGCCGTCCACAGTTCGGTCTGGATGTAGTCCTTCACGTCGTCCGGCAGGGCGGAGGACTGCTCGATGACGATGGAGTCGATGGGCGCGCCGATCGAGCGCAGGCCGAGCACCCACAGGACGGGTGCGAGCATGAGTCCGGCCGTCGGTGCGGTCATGTCGTCGACGAGGGACCACAGGTACTCCAGCGGTTCACCGGACGGTTCGATCATGTGGTCGTAGCAGTTGTCGTCGCAGTCGTCCGGGTCGTCGTGGGTGCAGACCTCGGAGCCCTCGACCCACACGTTGCCCATGTGGGCGGCGACCTGGTCGATCGCGTCGAGGAGGATTTCCAGGTTCTTCGGGTCGTGGCCGGCCCGCTTTCCGACCGGGGTCCAGTCGCGGCACGGCATGGTGAAGCTGGTCCGGCGGGTCCAGCGCAGGACCGGGTGGCGGGGGTCGAGCTTCTTGACGTCTTCCTGGATCACGGTGCAGCCGGCCGCGGTCGAGGTGGCGGCGGCGTCCTTGTTCCACTCGATGCACACCATGTCGACCTCGACGCCGAGGACCAGGCGCAGCCCGGCGCAGCCGCCGCCACAGCCCGCGCACAGATTGATCCCGCGGGGGGCGTCGCCGCCGCGGGGCGGGTAGAGCCAGCGGATGGGCCACGGCCCGGCGAGTTGTGCGCGCTGTGCCTGGGTGAGGGAGTCGAGCAGGGTGGTCAGGTCATCGCCGTCCAGGGCGAACAGGTCGTCAAAGGTCGGCAACGGCACAGCGGCGACAGGGGCGGCGTCGCGCGGCGGGGTCGTGGCGGTAGAGGTGTCGGCGGAGGCGAACAGGGGCTGCTGGAGTGCGGGCATGACGGGGCTCCCGAGGGCTCGGTGACGGGCAGGGAGACCAGGACCGGCGAGGCCCGGCGTGCGGCCACACGGACGGCGAGGCACGGCGTGCGGCCAGACGGACGGCGAGGCACGGCGGGGCCCGGGCGTGCGGCACGGGCACGGGCCCCAGGTGGTCGGCGCGGGACGCCCGACGCGGGGCCGGGACGCTCAATCCGGGCCGGGACACTCGGCGTGGGACGCCCGATGCGGGGCCGGTGCGGTCTCTGTGAGAGGGAAAGTAACCACCCGACCGGGCAGGTCAACGACCTGAACAGGGCCTTCGGCTGGGCGGTCGGCCGGGGACGGGCAGGACGCGGCTCGCAGCCGTGTCCCGTCCCAGTCGCCGGAGCAGGAACGGCAGGACACGGTCGCAGGCGTCCGGTCACGCCGGAGGCGGCACGGCTGGGTGCTGTGTGCACGCCGGGCACGGCACGGGGCCCGGCGGACGGGGCGGGCCGGCCAACGCTGCGGTGCACGGGGAGTGATGGCGGCGGGCAGGGTATGCCGGGCCGACCGACGCGGCACGGCAGGCGGTCGGGCACGGCCCCGCCGCCACCTGGCCGGTTGTCCACCGCGCTGCCGCTGCGCCCCGCCGCATCCCGGCGGGGCGCAGCGGCGGCCCCTGCATGGCGGCGTCGCGGGGGGTCCTATCCGGCGGGCCGGGCGGCGGCGCTCAGCCGAGGTGGATGTCCCGCCGCGTGCGGATGATCTTGTCGATCAGGCGGCGGGCTTCGTCGCCGGGTCGGTCGATGTCAGCGTGGCCGTGGTCGGCGGCCTCGGCGCCTGAGGAGAACAGCGGGACCGGGGACACGTAGGTCGTCACCGCTTCGAGGGTCGGGCCGTCCATGTCACCGGTCAGCAGGGCGATCCGCGGCGCCAGGAGGGCATCGCCGTGGCATCCCGCCCAGCCCGCGCACACGCGGCTTGCCTGGCTGTCGGCGTCGTTCTGGTGGCAGCGGAAGACACCGGTTGGCTGCTCTCCCGTGGGGGCGTCGTACGCGCGGAGCTTCTCGTACTCTTCCGCGGCCCAGATCCCTGAGGGGACGTCACGCCGGTAGGGGCAGCTGTCGCAGGGACGTGGCGCCGGAGGGCGGATGGCGGAAGTCACGCGTCGAGTATCCGGGGTGTGGGGCATAGCGGTCCTTTCAGGGTGGGCGGGTGACGGCGGGCGGGAACGTGGCTGCGCCCGGTCACCGGCGGAGACCGTGGCCGGGCGCAGCGGCGGGTGCCGTGGGGCGCAGGCACGGCAGCGGGGCCGGCCGGGGGTGGCGCAACAGTGCGCACCGTGGCCGCCCGACGTGGCACCGCAAAGGGGGCTGGGCGGCCGCACAGCGGGTGACGGGGCGTGATCGGCCGCGGGCGCGCGGGACCGGGTCGACCGCACGGGTCCGCGAGCGCGGGCTGGTGACCTGGCGACCCCAGGCCGGGGCCGCCAGGGCCGACCGAGCCCAGGGGCGGACCCCGAGGGCGGGGCTCCGGCCAGGAGATGCCACACCCCGCACACGCCCGGCAGCGGCGGGACCGGGGCCGGGGGCGGGCGGGGCGGTGAATCGCTAGTTGGTGGCGGGCACAAGGACACGCTTGCGGCGGCGGGGCCGCGTGGCGAGGTAGTGCGCGGCCAGGCAGAGAGCGCCGGGTGCGCAGCAGACAACAGTGCCGACGACGGTGGCGGTCGGGCCGTGCCCGACCGCGTCCGTGAGCATCGTGTTGTGCCCCGCCTGCAGGACCGCGGCGATCACGAACGGGCTGATCACCGCGAATGCCAGGTCGAGACTGACGGCGAGGTTCGCCCAGCGGGAACGAACGTCACCCGGCTCGACCGTCCTGTCGTCGTCCGCAGCGCTGTCGGCGAGGGTACGGCGGGTGACGAGGGCAACGATGGAGCGCACGAGGACGGAGAGCGCCAGCAGATAGGCCAGGTAGCCCAGTTGGTGGAGGGAGAGCGCCACGACGAGGACGGCGCCTTCTGCGGTGAGGACACGGTGGAGGGGACGGCACCAGCGGTGCGGGCAGCCCTTGGTCAGGACGGGAGGCTTACGCATCAGACTCCTTCGGGAGGCACGGGGCCGGATGGCCCGCGGGACCGCCCTACACAGCCGGTGAGTGGTCACGGCTGCTCTCGGGCGGGACGAGACGGAACCTACGGGCGGCCGCTGGCCAATCAACCCCTGGCTGCCGACAGATAGAAGGAGCAACACCGGCGCCCGGGTGCGGGAGCGGCCCCGGGCGTCTCCGGCTGCCACCCGGGGGTGCGGGGGCGGGGTGTGCAGGCGCCGCTGGGTGCCCCGCCCGCAGGCGGCGGCCCGGGGGTGGGGCGTAGTACGGCGGGTGCAGGGCCCTTGTGGTGCGGGGCTGTGGCGGGCTACGAGGCGTGGCGGTCCGGCGTGCCCGCTCCGGTGACGCACAGCGGTGCGGGGCTCCGCGGGCACCCGTGTGGGGTGCCCGCGGGCCCGGATGCGCGACCGCCGGACACGGCCGTGGTGTGGCCGCGGGCCGTGTCCAGGCGGTGTCGCCGGTCAGGGGGTCAGATTGGCAAGGAGGACGGTGGCGTTGTCCGCGTGGGGGCGGGACGGGTCGAAGCTGGTCGAGGCCTTGACGGACGTCTCGACGGCAAGGTCGACGAACGCGCGGGCGGTGGCGGTCAGCGGCTCGTCGTCGAGTTCGGTGAAGAGGTCGTGCCCGGCGTCCAGGTGCGGCTCGTAGGCACCGTCGGAGGCGAGGAGGAGGCGGGCCGGGCCGGTGAGGGGGACGGTCGTCGTCTCGATCGCGGGGTGCCCGTAGTGACTGCGGGTCTCCTCGTCGGTGTAGGTGCTGCCGAGGCAGGAGGTGATGATGTTGCGGTTCCCGCCGTAGGGGTTGGTGGCGGTCGGGGGGAAGACGTTCTCGGGCCAGACGCTCACCAGGCAGGCGCAGCCGGGCACCGTGTGCTCCCAGCCGGCCAGGTATCCGCCGTCCTCCCAGAGGACGGGCATGAACTCCCCGAACGCGTGTGGGGCGAGGCCGGCTGCCCCATTCGCGAGCCATCGGCGTTGTGGCGTGGCGGCCCGCCACAGCCGCTCCGGGATGGGCACTGGGCGCCCGGGGTGGCGGAAGCGGCGACCACGCGGGACAGACGCGCCCAGCAAGCCCAGCGGCGCGCCACGGACGGCCCTTGGAGGCCGTGACGGCGCGCCACGGCGGCCGGCCGGCCCCTGGCCGGGCGCAGCGCACTGGTGGGGGTGTGATGTCAGAGGTGGCGGTGCCCGCTGGTGGTTCCAGGGCCCCGTTGGCGCCCGTCTGCAGGAGGCCGGTCCGCGCTGGTGGCGGTGGCAGAGGCGCCAGTCGATGGTGATCTGTCGCGTCTCCCAGGCGGCGTGGAGGTCGGCGGTGGGGAACTCGCAGCCCTCGCACCAGGTGACGGTGCAGCGCTCGGGATCGGCAGTGCCTGCGTGAGCGGCGTAGTGGGGTGGGCCTCCAGCGAGTTGTACGGGAAGCCGATGTCGACCGCGCGGCCTTCCCGGATCTTCTCGTACGCCTCGCGGTGGCGTGCCGTCGATCGTCTCGTACATCCTGTCGCGGTCCGCATTGGGGACCTTGACCTCGCGCACCACGCCCTTGGTCACGGGCTGGACGACGACGCCCTTGCGCTCGCGGGGGCGAGCGAGGTCGGCCTCACGGTTGGGCCGGGGCCAGGCACAGTGCTCATCTCCGCGATGGTTACAGGCTGCTGATGTGATGTAACCTCGGGTCAGCTAGGGGCCCGCGGCGATCTGTAGTGCGACCGCCCCCGGGTCCTAGATGGAATGTCTGTAACAAGCGATGCCGCTGGAGACGCAGGCGGCTAGCGTTTCCTGTCATTGTTCTGGTTCACGGAGGATGCTGAAAACCGCTATGCGCCCTTGGCGTTCGAGTACCTGCTCGCGTCGGCAGTCACTCAGTCATGACCACGATTCGATGGTCGAACTGAGACTGCCACCCGCCGCCTATCCGGGCGGCCCTGTACCAGTTCGACTGTCAAGCGCCCGAAAGGCACCTGTCGGTGGACTGGAACTACCTCACTCTGGCTCTGCTTGCGTTCTTCGGCCTGCTCGGCCTGGCCGTCACACTGGTCATCACGTTCCTTAAGCAGCTTCCCGAGCTTGCGGACGCCCTGCGCAAGGCGATCGACGCCTTCAGGGGATCGGGCGGGCCGACTGCCTAGTGAAGCCATGGCCGAGACCTGAGCGCGCGGCTCGGGTCTCGGTCAGAACATGCCGCCGGTCAGGAAGTGCACCGACAGCCAGGCCAGGAACGCAAGCAGCGTGAAGCGCGCCGGCGGAGCCAGCCGTTGGGCAGGCGGCCCTGGGGCCGGCCCGCGCGGGCGGCGCCGTGGGGCGCGCTGCTCCGCCCATCTCGCCGGAAGGGGAGTTGCGGGACGGGAACGCGCCTGGGGAAGCCCGCACAGCCGGTCTAGGTCACGGCGATACGGGCGGGACGAGACGGAATGTACGGGCCCGACACAGCCGATCAACCTCCGTGTAGGCCGGCGACCGGCGGGCCGGCGCCCGGCCGCTGGCCCGCCGAACGGGGACGCAGCAAGTCAGGTAGGCCGGCCACCGCCCGGGGCTTCGTCCGGGCCGCTCCACTCCCCCGGTCGTCAGTCTCGGCCCGTGACATGGTGCGCGTGGACGAAAACACTGCTCCCGCCCGGAGTGCGGCGCAGCACCGCGTTGACGCCGCCGTAGCGCGACCACTCGTCCAAGAACCGCTGGCGGGTGCGCCGATCGAGGTCAAGCCCCGCGCCCGCGAGAGCCATAGCGAACTCGGGGTCGGTCAGGCCGGTGGGGCCGGCCGCGAACAGCACCGCAAGGGCCTGGTCCTCGATCTCCTCCTCGGCCTTCCGCACGGTCTCGCGTTCCATCTTCTCGGCGTCGAGACGTTCCTGGTGGGCAGTGGAAGCCTTGGTGCCCTCGACCGCTTCGGCCTCCAGGAGGTCGGCGAGGCGGGTCACCCCTGCGGCAATCTGGTCCGCTCCGGCGAGTCCGGACTCCGCGCGGGCGGCGGCGGCCAGAGCCTCGGCGGCGGCGGAGAACGCCTGAGCGTCGGCGTGCAATTCGGCCTTCGCCGCCGGGTGGGCGTTGCGGGCAGCGAGAAGGGCTGCGGTGTACGCCTGCCGGGCGGCCATCCCGGCGAGGGTGGCGGTGCCGTATTGCTGGAGCTCGGCGAGAGTTGCCGGGCCGGCGTGGACGTGGGTGAAGGCATCGGTCAGCGAGGGGTCGGTCATGGTTCGGTTGTCCTTATCGGAATGAAGCGGGCGGTTGTGACGCGAGGACAGGCGCCCCGGGACGGCACAGGGCGCCCCAACGGTGGAGGGGGAAGCGCCCGGAGCGCCCCGCACAGCCGGTACGTGCCTAGCCACATGGGCGGGACAGGACGGAAACGTACGGGCCTGATGCGGCCGATCAACCCCGGAGGGACAACCCCGGACGGAGCTCGACACCTCGCGGCGCTGGCACAACCGTTCACGACCCTGCTGCGGCCTGGCGGCGCGAGGCGGTGGGCCATGAACGGGTTCCCGGCCACCGGGCCCGGCCGCCACGCGACGGCCCAGGAAGAAGGCGGGGTGCTGTGTGGCGGCCACACGCCGGCGCGGGCGGTTCCACGTGCGGCGGGCGGCCGCAGGCAGTGCCGGGCGGCGGGAGGTGCCGGGTGGCAGCACACCCCGAGGCAAGGCCGCGGCCCAACGGTCACAACAGCGGCAGGCGTATGGGCAGCGGGCAGCGGGAGGTACACCCCACCCGAGCCGGGAAGGGAGGCACGGGGGAACTGCTCCGCGCATGGCAGCCTGCGGTCCTGACGGAGATCTTCCGCGAAGCCCGTACCCGGGTGGGTGCGCTCCTCTATCGTCGGACGGCATGGGGACGGTGGGGGCTGACGGGTGGGCGCACAGGGCGGCATTCGCGGGGATGCCGCCGGTGTTCGACGATCGGACCCGGGACGCGTGTGTGGTGGTGCCGGGCATCATGGGCAGTGTCCTTGAGGACACCGCGACGGGCCGCCCGCTGTGGGGCGTCGATCTCGCGACGCTCACCGGCGCGCTGAGCGGCGATGCCCTGTTCACGGCCCTGCGGGCGGATGCCCAGGAGCAGGCAGCCGATGCCAACGCTGCCCGGCAGGCTCCGCTGACTCGCATCCGCGCCACCGGACTGCTAGCGAAGCCGTGGTGGCTGCCCGTCTTCCAGGGCCTCGACCCCTACAGCGAGGCGATCAGGTCTCTCCAAGGGGTTGTGCTGGCACAGGAGGCGGTGGAGCCATTCCCCTACGACTGGCGTCTGGCGGTCTCCTACAACGGCGCACTGCTGGCCCGTAGGGCCCGCGCGCACCTCGAGTTGTGGCGGGAGCGGGTGGCGGCGGTGCCCGGGTGGCGGGTGGGAGGCGAGGCGCGGCCGAGGCTGGTGTTCGTGGCGCACTCGATGGGCGGGCTCGTGGTGCGAGCCGCATTGGAGCAGGACCCGGAGCTCGCCGCCGACACCCGGGCAGTGGTCACCGTCGGCACGCCGTTCCTGGGCTCAGTGAAGTCCGTCCTGGCGCTGAATCTCCTGCACGCCCAGGCGAAGCCGGTGCGGCTGGTGCGGAGGGTGCAGGCGATGGCGGCGACTCTGCCCGGTGTCCACGACCTGCTGCCCGGCTACCGCTGCCTGGACCGCGGCCTCGACGTGGAGCGGCTCACCGCCGGTGATGTCGCCCGGTTCGGCGGCGACCGGGACCTGGCCGCCCGCTCCCTGACTGAGCACGCACGCCACCGCACGAACGGGTACCTGCTGCCGGGGCACCGGGCGGTTGTTGGCGAGGCCCAGCCGACCGTGCAGACTCTGGAAGAACAGCGAGCCGACCTCTCGGTGGTCGCGGGTCGCAGACACGCCTTCGACGTCGGCGCCGACGGTGAACTCGTATGCAACCCGGCCACCGGCATCCCGGCGCGCCGCGACGCCTCCGGCGACGGCACCGTCCACATGCCCTCCGCCCGCTCCGGCACCGAAGCTGTGCACTACGTCTTCGGCCAGCATGGCACGCTGATGTGCCACGACGAGGTCCTGCGGCAGATCCGCCGCATCGCACTGGAACGCCCGCAGCGGCCCGACCTCGGCGAGGGCACCGGCAACGGGCCCGGTCTAGAGACCCCCCAACTCGGCGGGACGCTCGGACAGCCGCTCACTCTCACCGTCACCGGCCTGGAGTCTCCGGCCGGGTTGAGCCTGAGCGTGCGCTCGGCGACCACCGGCCGCCCCGGCCACCCCCTGTCCCTGCGCCGCGACCCGGACCGCACGGATGGGGCCGTGTCGGCCCGGTTCACCGCGGACGCGCCTGACCTCTACCGCGTCACCTTGAACACCGGCCGGCACCAGCCCATCACCCAATTCGTCCTCGTCACGCAACCCGACGCCTGAACTTGGTAGGCCACCATGACCAGACTTACCGAACCAGGTCACACGCCGCCCGCGGGCCCAGGCAGCGACTTGGTTGTCACGTCCTCCAGAGGTAGTGGCATCGAGCTGTTCCCGATCAACTTCACTGCGTACCGGCACCACGACGACTTGGACACCGAGCAGCACGTGCGGGCGATCGCCGACCTGCTCGCTCCCTACGGTGTGCGCACCACCGAGTGGCTCGTGTCGGCCGAGGAGCGGAACCGGCAGCGGGTCGAGGAGCGGTTGGCCAGTTGGGCGGGAGGGTCGGTCTCACCAGCTGACGGTACCGTTCTTTACTGGGTCGGCCATGGCACCGCTCGCCACCTCGCCCACCATCAGACCCCGGCACCGATCACCCACGGCGTCACGCCGTACGACATCGCTCAGGCCGTCGGCGACCGCCAGGGGCACCCCGGCAACGAGGACAGCTGGGCGATCGTCATCCTCGATGCCTGCTTCTCCAAGAGCTTCGCCCGAGAGGTCCACAAGGAGCTCTTCACCCATTACGGCGCCGCCGCCCGGTACCTGCTGCTGTCCACCGCAGCGGAGGGGTTCACCGAACTCGGTGCCTTCACCGAGGCTCTACACCGGGCCCTGCACGCCACGTTTCCCACCCAGCGGTTCATCGGCCTGTCCACCCTCGGACGCGCACTCGCCAGCCGCCTCCGCGGATTCGTCGACGACCTCACCATCGACGACGACCGCGACCAGTTAGTCCGTCTCACCCCCGCCGCGGCGACAGCCGTCTCCGCCCCGCTGGACCAGATCGCCGAGATTCAGGCCGTCATCGACCAGTTGCCCGCCGACGAGATCCAGGCCGTCATCGACCAGTTGCCCGCCGACGAGCAGCGGCACTTCGTCCCGAAGGCATCCGGTGCCGAACTCGGCGAACTCGCCTGGTACTTCCACGGCCGCACCATCCAACGTGACGAGATCCTCCACTGGCTCAACACCGCCACCAGCGGCGTCCTGGTGGTTACCGGCCCCGCTGGCGCCGGCAAGTCGGCCCTCCTCGGCCACGTCCTCCTGCACACCAACACCCGCCTGCGCGACGTCCTGATCCGGCACGGGCACTTCACCGCGCTTCCTCCCGGCATCCCCTGCCCCGAGGACCCGTTCGACCTCACTGTCCACCTCGCCGGCCTCAGCCTCGCTCGCGTCCTGTACCTCGTCGCCGATGCCGCCGGTCTCACCGGCCTCGCCCAGGCGGCCACTCGCGGACAGCACTTCGCCGACGTCATCGCCCAGCTTCTCGCCGCGTTGCGCGACCGGCAGGAGCCGCTGACTCTGCTCTTCGACGCCCTCGATGAAGCCGAACAACCCCTGCTCGTCGCCGACCAGCTCTTGCGCCCCCTCGCTGCGCTGTCGGGCGTCCGCCTGATCGTCGGCACCCGCCGCTCCACCCGCGAAGGCCCCGACCAGCCGACTTCCGCTGACAGCGACCTTCTCGACGCCCTGCGCCCTAGCCTCAGCACCTTGCACGGGCCGGCCACCGGCCGACTGCCGGACGTCGAGGTGACCCGGGATCCGGAAGCCATCGCCTCATACCTGCGTGCCAAGCTCGACGCCGCCAAGGAGCGAGGCGCCCTCGTCGCCGACGACACCCTGATCGCTGAGGCAGTCCGCCGTCTCGTCACCGACCAACGGCAGAACGGCGCCGAACCGCAGCAGTTCCTCTACGCCCGCCTCGCCGCCCACGAGCTCCTCAACGACCCTGCGCTCCTGGCGGACCCCACCCTGTTGGTCGGCCGCACCCACCGCGAACTCTTCACCCGTGCCCTCGAACGCCTACACCGCACCAACCCCCACTACACTCCGCTGCTCCGGGCCCTCGGCCTTGCCCAGGGCCGTGGTCTGCCCGACCAGGACGACATCTGGGCCACTGCCGCCGACGCCCTCGCACCCGACTCCGCCCCGACTAGGGACAGCATCCCCGGCCTACTCCGTGACGCCGCCCCCTACCTCGCCCTCGATCACGAGTCCGGCCAGAGTGTCTACCGCCTCGCCCACCGGACCTTCACCGAACACTTCACCACCGCCCCCGACACGGACCAGGCCCACGCGGCCATCACCACCGCCTTGGCCCGCCACACTCGCCACACCCTCCGGCGCCAGAGCGAACGCGATGCCGCGTCGGAGCCACCGGACGTCAGCCCTTACACCTGCCATCACCTCGCTGCCCACGCCCGTCTCGGACACACCGCCGGAGGCATGACAGCCCTCGCTAACCACCTGGACGTCCTCGACACCCTCGACCTCACCAGCATCACCACCAACGTCCTGCACCACGGCCTCAACCCCAACGTGCTGCCACCGGCCATCGCCGGCACCGTCCTCTTCCAGCACCACGCCCGCGAAACCGCCCCCGGCCAGGAGCGCTACGCCGCCACCACATGGCGCCGCTGGTGGAGACGCCTGGGCACCACCTACATCCAGAGCACCCCGCCCCCTACCGAACCTCACGCCCACTACAGCGGACAGTGGATTCCCACCCTCGTCTCCGGTGCCCTCGGACGCCGCCAGCTCCACCTCCAACTCACCGGCCACAGCGGCTCGGTGAACGCGGTGGCGGTGTTCACCGCACCCGACGGCACCCCCCGCCTCGCTTCGGCCGGCAATGACGGGACGGTACGGATCTGGGATCCGGCCACCGGCGCCCAAGTCGGCGAGCCCCTCACCGGCCACGACGACTGGGTGAACGCGGTGGCGGTGTTCACCGCACCCGACGGCACCCCCCACCTGGCCACCGGCGGCGACGACGGGACGGTACGGATCTGGGATCCGGCCACCGGCGCCCAAGTCGGCGAGCCCCTCACCGGCCACGACGGCCGGGTGAACGCGGTGGCGGTGTTCACCGCACCCGACGGCACCCCCCACCTGGCCACCGGCGGCGACGACGGGACGGTACGGATCTGGAACCCGGCCACCGGCGCCCAAGTCGGCGAGCCCCTCACCAGCCTCAACGTCCAGGTGGAGGTGGTGGCCGTGTTCACCGCACCCGACGGCACCCCCCACCTGGCCACCGGCGGCGACGACGGGACGGTACGGATCTGGAACCCGGCCACCGGCGCCCAAGTCGGCGAGCCCCTCACCAGCCTCAACGTCCAGGTGGAGGTGGTGGCCGTGTTCACCGCACCCGACGGCACCCCCCGCCTCGCCACCGCCAGCCTTGACAAGACGGTACGGATCTGGAACCCGACCACCGGCAACCAAGTCGGCGAGCCCCTCACCGTCCGCCGCGGCTGGGTGCAGGCAGTGGTGGTGTTCACCGCACCCGACGGCACCCCCCGCCTCGCTTCAGCCGGCAATGACGACACAGTGCGGATCTGGGACCCGGCCACCGGCACCCAAGTCGGCGAGCCCCTCACCGACCCCACTGGCGCGGCGGGGGCGGCAGCGGTGTTCACCGCACTCGACGGCACCCCCCGCCTCGCCACCGGCAGCCACGACGGGACGGTACGGATCTGGAACCCGGCCACCGGCAACCAAGTCGGCGAGCTCACCGGCCACGACGGCCCGACGGGGGCGGTGACGGCGTTCACCGCACTCGACGGCACCCCTCGGCTCGCCACCGGCGGCGACGACGGGACGGTGCGGATCTGGAACCCGGCCACCGGCGCTCAGAGAGGCGGATCCCTCGCCAGCTACGACAGATGGGTGAACGCGGTGGCGGTGTTCTCCGCATCTGACGGCACGCCCCGCATTGCTTCGGCCAGAAATGACGGGACGGTGCGGATCTGGAACCCCGCCACCGGCGCCCAAGTGGGCGCGCCCCTCACCGGCCACAGCGGCCCGCTGCGGGCGATGGCGGTGTTCACCGCACCCGACGGCACCCCCCGGCTGGCCACCGGCGGCGACGACGGGACGGTGCGGATCTGGGATCCGGCCACCGGCGCTCAGAGAAGCAGGCCCCTCGCCCGCCACGGCTTCCCGCTACGGGCGATGGCGGTGTTCACCGCACCCGACGGCACCCCCCGCCTCGCCATCGCCGGCAGCGATGCGGCGGTGCGGATATGGAACCCCGCCACCGGCACTCAGGACCGCGAGCCCCTCGCTGGCAACGCCGGTGCGATGGTCGTGTTGACCACGCCCGAAGGCATCCCCCGACTGGCCACCGGCAGTGACGATGGGACGGTGCGGATCTGGGATCCAGCCACTGGCACGCAAGTAGGCAAGCCCCTCGCCGGCCACCGCACCTGGGTGGAAGCGGTGACGGCGTTCTCCGCATCTGACGGCACGCCCCGCATTGCTTCGGCAAGCAACGACGGGACGGTGCGAATCTGGAACCCCGCCACCGGCACCCAAGTGGGCGAGCCCCTCACCGGCCACCGTCGCTGGGTTCGGGCAGTAGCCGCGTTCGCAGCGCCCGACGGGACCCCCCGTCTCGCCACCGGCGGCGACGACGGGACGGTGCGGATCTGGAACCCGCGCACCCGAACTGAACACGTACTTCCTTTGGAGGACGTAGTCCTGACACTGACAGCGGGCCGCGGCCTGCTCATAGCAGGCACCGCATCCGGCCATCTCGTAATCGATGTGTCATCCGTACCCACCAACATCACATGATCGCCATGGGGCTCCGTCAGGCACGGTGCTCCGCGGTGGCACGCAGCTCTCGTGTGCGCTCCGCAAGTTGGTCAAGGGTCAGCTTGGCGGTGACATCGGTGAGGGCGCCGGAGGTGCTACCGTCCGCCCAGGCGCAGGCCGCCAGGGGGCGATCGCCGTCGTGCAGGAGCGCACAGGCGATGGCTCCGCCGAGGGGGCCCGGGTCGAAGGTCTGCAGGTCGGTGACGGGGGTGCCGTCGCTGAGCGCGCCCGGGCCGCTGGGAGAGTAGCCGCCGAGCATCAGGGTGGTGGCCCGGGCGGCGTCGCCGATCGAGGCGTTCACCGCGGTCACCAGCAGCTCGGCCTGACCCAGTCCGGTCGCTCCGGGCTGCCCGTACGCCGTCATCTCCGCGCTCCGGACGGCAAGCAGTCGGGCGGTGTCCCGGAGGAAATCGGCCCGCATCGCTGCCAGGTTCCCGTCGTCCGCCACCCGGGGGAGCCCGCCGAACTCCGCGGGCAGCGCCACGGTCCGCTGCTCCTCCTGTCCGTCGGCGGCGTCGATAGCGAGGACCGCGGCGCCCAGCACCGCAGCGCACGCGACGGCGAAGGCCAACGGCTTCGGAGAGACCTTCCGGTACCAGGGCAGTGGCGGCTGGGGCTGCTCAGCTGCGGCCCAGACCGCCCGCAGTCCCTCCAGAGCGCCATCCGTCCGCTCCACGCCATCGTGGATAGCGCTTCCAGTCTCTGGCACTACATCTCCCCGGTGGATGAACGCCGGCCATCGAACTCGGCGGCCCGCGCACTCTACAGCCCATCTGACCTCGGCGAACACGAAGTCCTCGATCGGGGGAACCAGGCGGCCGTCCTGCACCTTGAGCAGACTGGACGGGGCAGGACCGACCTTGCAACCGGTCGACGGACGCCGCAGTGCGGGGGCGGCCGTCGAGTTCGCGGTCGACGTCCGGCGTGGCCGCCAGCCGGTCGCACGCGGAGGTGACGGCGCTTGCGAACTGTGCAGTCCGCGCATCCAGATGCGGCGCGATGAAGCTACCGGAGTCCTTGGACGGATGACCGGTAGCTCATCGCGGTACCTAACGTCCTGAGGGCTGCGTCAGCGCGACGTCGCCCAGTGGATGGCGAGGGTCACGGGCAGGCCACCAGCGGCGTACGCCATACCGAGCGCTGCGCGCCTGGCCAGCACTCCGGCCCTGGGCCACCGCCGCTTCGGCTTCTTGGACTTGCACTTGTCGGCGTCGCCCCACTCTTCTCGATCACTCGGCCACTCTCCGATTCAAGCAGCGATGTTGACGTTGTGTCGGGCCGGCCGTCCCACTTGGGAGGGTAGGCCGACGACGGATTTTTGGCCCGAGTATGGGTCGGCCGTGATCCTCCAGACCGACATGACCAGCCGTTTCATGCCGCCTGGGGGACGCGGAGCGGAGGAGGTCGAAGCCGGGCGGGGACGCGGCCGGCCTTGACCCCGGTGCGCTCCGAGTCGGTGACGCACGAGGCAGGCCGGGGGCCCGGGGACGGCACAGGCGCACCGCCCCGGCCCGAAGGGGGCGGGGGTCGGGGAAGCACCCGGGGAAACCCGCACAGCCGGTACGTGCACAGCCATGCGGGCGGGACATGACGCAACGTACGGGCCCGACACGGCCTATGACCTGAGCGGTTGGTCCCTTCGGTCGGTCGGCACCGCGGTCCGAAGGGACGCCCAGGTACAGTAGCGCGGCCACGTCCGAGCACAAGGCGAGCAGGAACCAGACCGCGGCACAGCCAGAGCGGCCCCCGGCCGGAACGGGCCACACTTGGCACCCGGGCGCTGGAAGCCAGCGGCGGCCCTCAGGCGCGGCTGTCCCCGCCCATGGCCCTCCCCATACGCGGGTCTGTACGGTGACCGGTGTATCTCCCGATCAAGGAAGAGCACCTGATGAGCGACGTGATCGCCTCGGTTGAGGCGATTGAAGAGGTCCGGCCGGTCGAGCTGGCGGCGGACCTGTTGGACGACCAGTTGATCGGGCAGCTGGTCGACCGGGCCCGCGCGAGCGGGCTCCAATTGACCGGCGAGGGCGGGCTGCTGCAGCAGCTGACCACGCGGGTGCTGGAGTCCGCCCTCGAGGGCGAGATCACCGACCACCTCGGCTACGAGAAGCACGACAAGGCCGGCGCCGGCAGCGGCAACAGCCGCAACGGCGTCCGGTCCAAGACCGTGCTGACCGAGGTCGGCCCGGTCGAGATCGACGTTCCACGTGACCGCGAGGGGAGCTTCGAGCCGCAGATCGTCAAGAAGCGTCAGCGGCGGCTGACCGGCGTGGACGAGATGGTCCTGTCTCTGTCCGCGTGGGGTCTGACACACGGTGACATCTCCGCGCACCTGGCCGAGGTCTACGGGGCGAGCGTGTCCAAGTCGACCATCTCCACCATCACCGACAAGGTCATGGACGGGATGGCCGAATGGCAGAACCGCCCGCTCGATGCGATCTACCCGGTGATCTTCATCGACTGTATCCACGTGAAGGTCCGCGACGGGCAGGTCGCCAACCGGCCGATCTACGTTGCCCTCGCGGTGACCGTGGACGGCACCCGCGACATCCTCGGACTGTGGGCCGGCGACGGCGGCGAGGGCGCCAAGTACTGGCTCCAGGTCCTGACCGAGATCAAGAACCGCGGCGTCGAAGACGTGTGCATGGTCGTCTGCGACGGCCTCAAGGGCCTTCCGGACGCCATCGGCACGGTCTGGCCGCAGGCCATCACCCAGACCTGCGTGGTCCACCGAAGCCGTCAAAGAACAACATGGTGGTCTTCGGGGTCGTGGGCATGTGTCGAGGCCAAGAGATCGGCTGCGGTGGCGTACCGGCGTTCGGCGGGAGTGATGGCCGGGCCGTGGGCGTCGAGAACGGGTAGCACGTCGTTGATCGCGTTCCACAGGGTGCTGCGGCATACGCCGAACAGTTCAGCGAGGGTGTCGAGGCCGCAGACGCGGCGCCGGTGGAGGATCGTGGCGAGGATGCGGTCGCCGTCGGTGATCTTCTGCCGGAACACGCCGCCGCGAGTACCAGGACGGCGGTCGCCGCCGCGGTGGCGATGCCGGCGCTTCTCGATCGCGGCCGCGTAGGGGACGACCAGTTCTTCGAGCAGGCCGTGCAGGGCTTCGCGAGTCATGCCGGTCAGCGCCGGGGTGGTGAGCGCATGGCGACTCGGCTCCATCCGGTGCTGGTCCGGGGCGGCCTGGGTGATGAAGGCATGCAGGTCCTGGGCGCGGGTGAAGTAGCGGACGACGGTCGGCGTGATGGTGATCTTGTGCTCGTCCAGGAGTTGTCGGGTGGCCTTGATGGCCTGGCCGATGGTGACCGGGTTGATGCCGAGCAGGTCGCACAGCACCTTCTGCGGGCAGACCTGTCGCAGGTAGACCACGGTGACCAGGACCTCGTCCGCGTTCGAGAGCAGGGATCGGTTACGGCCGGTGGTGGCGACGCGCCGACCGCCGCGCAGGACGTAGCGGCGTTGCTCACGCCGGGCTTCCTGGTCGGGGGCGAGCCGGGCCCGCAGCGCGTCCAGTTCCGACCCGGCCATGCCGGTCAGGCGGGGATCGGCCAGCAGCTGCAGTGCCCGGGTGCGGGCGGCGGCACGCTCGTCGGCGCTCTGGGGAGGCTGGGCGGCGTCGTCGCTGACGGCCGGTGCGATGCTGTAGTTCCATCTCCCGTGCCGGTCGTGGGCGGTGATCGGCAGGGCCTGCAGTTGTTCACGGCTGACCTGGATGCCGGTCGGGTAGGAGCCGGTGTCGAGCTCGGCGGCGACACGCAGCCCGGCCCGGGTCCGTGTCGCGGCGATGGTGTTGACGACGACCTCGTGGCTGGTCAGCGGCCTGCCGCGCCAGTTCATGGTGATGTGCGAGAACAGCCGGTGCTCGATTTTGTTCCACTTGCTTGTCCCTGCAGGAAAGTGGCAGACCGTGATCGTCAGGCCGGATTCGGCGGCGAACGCTGCCAGTTCGGCCTTCCACAGCCGGTAGCGGTAGCTGTTCGAGCCGCCCGCGTCCGCAGTGATCAGCAGCCGCGTCGCGCGCGGGTAGTCGAGAGAGCCCCGTGCCTGCCACCAGCGGCGGATCGAGGCGACCGCGAACGCGGAGGTGTCGTGGTCGACACCGACATTCACCCAGCCGGTGTTCGCGGTCATGTCGTAGATCCCGTAGGGGACAGCGGTCTCCACCTGCGGGCCGGCGAAGAAGCTGTGGTCCTCGACCCGGATTGGATCCCCCTTGGGCCGCCATTCCTGCCCGGCCATCGGCAGCAGGCCCACCTGCTCCTTCTTCTTCGAATCGACGCTGATCACCGGCTCGCCCGCGGCCTGGTGCTCTTTGACCTGCTCGTTAATGTAGTGGAACTGCACGTCGCGGTCGGGATGTTGATCGCCTTCCAGGGTCTTGGCGTTGCCCTGCAGGCTGAACCCGTTCTCCTTCAGCAGCCGGCCCACCGTGGGCGCGGTCACCCGGTGTCCTTGCCGGGACAGCTCGGCTGCCAGGTGCCGTAACGACTTCGTCGTCCAGCGCAACGGCGACATCGGATCGCCGCGCTCATCCGGCTCGACCAGACCCAGCAGTGCGGGCACCAGGGACGGGTCGACAGCTTCGGCCCGCATCCGCCCACCCCCGGGATGCCGAACTCGCCCCTCGGAGAGCGGCTCAGCACCGTCTTCGAGTTCGAATACGCCCCTGCGAACGGTGGTCTCGCTGACCCTGGCAGTCCGCGCGACCAGGCGCACT
Source organism: Kitasatospora cinereorecta (assembly GCF_024172095.1). Lineage (GTDB taxonomy): Bacteria > Actinomycetota > Actinomycetes > Streptomycetales > Streptomycetaceae > Kitasatospora > Kitasatospora cinereorecta. The sequence goes on from NZ_JAMZDX010000008.1 coordinate 224,554, forward strand.
CCACCATGACCGAGCAGCCGTGCCTCGGTCGCCATCGCCAGGCGTCGCTGACGCTCGTTCAAGTGCGGCAACAGGACCTCGAAGCGCTGAGCGAGTTGCAGGCGAGCATCGTCCGGTATGCGCATACCACATCAACGACGCAGTTCCGGGGAAGCAACGTGTTGTTTCCTTACGGCTTCACCTCATGCGGGCATCGTTTCGCTACGCTGCCCGCCAGGACTGGGACAAGATCTCCCGCGCACTCAAGCCGATCTACACCGCGCCGACCGCCGACGCCGCCGAGGAACGCTTCCTGGAATTCCAGGAGGAATGGGGCGCCAAGTATCCGGCGATCGTCCGGCTCTGGTCGAACGCCTGGGCCGAGTTCGTGCCGTTCCTGCAGTTCGACGCAGAGATCCGCCGGGTGGTCTGCACGACCAACGCGATCGAGAGCGTGAACGCCCGCATACGCAAGGCCGTCCGCGCCCGGGGGCACTTCCCGAACGAGGCCGCCGCGCTCAAATGCGTCTACATGGCCGTCATGAGCCTGGACCCCACCGGCCAGGGACGCAAACGCTGGACCATGCGCTGGAAGCCCGCGCTCCAGGCCTTCGACATCGCGTTCGACGGCCGACTCTCCGTCGGCCGCCGGTAACTCACACAACACGAGATACACCAGTCGCTGGACAGGCCCCGTGTCAAGCGGTAGTCAGACCCCCTGCGCGCTAGCGACATGGGTGGGGAGATCGCCCGAGCAAGTCTGGCCCACCCGAGCAGAGCAATGCTCAGGACTTGTGGATCGGTTCCGGGAGGGCACGCGGAAGGCGAGCGGACCCGCGCACCGATTCGATCGGGAGGGGCGAAGCGGGCAGGTCGGCATAAGGCTCACCCTTGCCCCGGGTGTAGGGGTAGCCCTACATTGCAGGGGTGTAGGGGAAACCCTACAGAGGCCGGGGCGGCCCGCAATCCTGGCCGGGTCCGCCGACCGCCCCGGGAGTACCTCACCCGCCCGCTCGGACAGGAAGGCACCCCCTCATCATGACCCCGACCACTGGCGGGCCCACTGCCGCCGCCCGCTTCGCCGCCACATACGCCCTGCTGCGCGCCGCGGCCGACGTGGGCGACCACTGGATCCAGACCCACACCCAGGCCCTGACGAAGGGCCAGCACGACCACACCGAGGGGCAGTCCAGCGCCGCAGGCCGCCGCGCCTGCGCCGCCCACGTCGCCACCTACACCGCGACCCAGGCCGTCGCCCTCATCGGCGGCTCCGCCCTGCTCGGCATGCGCCTGCGCCCCGGCCGCGTGGCCGCCGCCCTGGCCCTGTCGGCGGCCACCCACTACGTCGCCGACCGCCGCCGGCCCGTCCAGCGCCTGGCCGAGGCCGTCGGCAAGGGCGACTTCTACCGGCTCGCCGACCACGGCATGAACGGCGCCTACCAGCTCGACCAGGCCCTGCACCACGGCGTCGAGGCCGTCGCCGCCCTCATCGCCGCCACCGGCACCACCCGCTGACCACCTCTCACCCCGGGGCCACCGGCCCCGGGCCCAGTAGGAAGGCACCGCCATGGGGACCAACCACTCGGGCCAGTTCACCGTCGAGCGCGCCGGGATGCTGCACCACTCGATCGACGGCCCCACCAGCTGGTGGCCGGACGGCACCACCAGCTACCTGCTGCACTTCGCGGGCCCGCGCAGCTCGTGGCAGGTCGCCGACGAGACCGACACCGTGCTCACCGCCGTGGACACCCTCAACAGCGGCGAGGAGATGAGCAAGCAGGCTCTCCAGAACGCCCTGCGTGACACCCGCCGCCTGCTGAGCCACATCAATGCGATCGAGGAGGAGCTCCTCCTCTACTCCCGCGAGGCCGGCCCCAACGGCAAGGTGCGCCTGTCCTGGCGTGAGATCGGCGACGAGATGGGCCTCCATTTCACGAGCGCCCGCGATCGCCACACGCGCGTCGCCTCGGGCAAGGGCTCCAGCCAGCGCAACTGGTTGGTCCAGCGCACCCGGCGCGAGCACATGTACCCGACCACGGACGGTCGGCCCGCCGTCCCGCCGCAGTCCGACGCCGAGCGCGCGCACAGCACCGAGGTCTGCGACGTACCCGCCGCCGCCCGCGAGGGCCTGGTGGTCGCCCTGTGCAGCTGCGGCTGGCGCGGTACCCCCAGCACCAACGCCGACCGCGCCAGGCGGGACGGCAAGGAGCACGAGGACGGCGCCGACTCCTGATGTCCGTCTGCCCCTGGTCTCCCGAGAAGGGGTGAGCAGGGGCAGACGGACGCCGTCCGCTGGGCCCCAGTCCTCCTCGGCTGAGCGTCCGGGGGTCATCCTGTGACGGCCTGCCGCAGGTTCCGGGCGCCGCCGCCCTGGCTGAAGCGGGCAACCCGGGCCAACGCCACGACGATAGGGTGAACAGCTGAACCCACCGAACCGACCGAAGGGGGCTCCAATGCGCAGGCCGCCGATGGACGATGGGCGCCACGGACCGGTGCGGGAGCTGGACCCCATCGCATCTGCACTCGCTGGCGAGAACGTCACGCACCTGGTCTGCCAGTGCGGCGTCGTGACCAACGACCTTGCCGGGCACGCGGTCCACGCCCGAGCCGTCCTCCAGGTTCCCGGCCCGACCTGGTTGCCGGTCGGCGCCCGGCTCGCGCTGCTTCTCGCCAGCGGGGTGGCCCTGGCCATCGGCCTCATGCTGGTCGACGAGAAACTACTCACCGGGACTGCCCGCCTGGTGGTTCTGGGCCTTGCCGGTCCGGCCGCCTTCGGCGTCACCATGGGCCTGGCCGTGCTGCTGCGCCCCTACATCGTCCCGAACGGGCGCCACCCGATCGGGTGACGGCACAGACAGGCGGTGCCCATGGCTGCGGGATGATCGCATTGGGTACGAGAACCTGAGCCCGGCTGAGAGCCAACTGCACGGTCAAGTGCCCCGTGCCAAGTGACCTTGACCGGCGGTCAAACGAGCTTGACTGGGGCTTCCGCGTTACCGGCCAGGTGAAACTCGGCCGTCAGGACAGCGGACCGGCAAGCAACCGGAGAGCCAGGTCGTGCAGTTCGGCCACCAGCTCCTTCGTCAGGCCGCCGCAGTGTTCCTGTTGGTCCTCCGCGAGATGCAGCCATCCGCGAACCGGCCACAGCGGCGAGCCGGGGTCGTCGGCGGGGCACAGCGCGAAGCCGACCCGCTCGGCCGCCACCAGCGGATCGAGGCCGCCGTCCAGTAGGTCCTGCAGGCAGTACCGGGCCAGCGCCCAGTTGCAGGCCTCGGAAGTGGCAGGCAGCCGTAGCACCGGCCGGAGTTCCTGCTCCAGCTCGGCCAGCAGTCGGCGCGCCTCCAGAGCGTCCCACACGGGCAGCACGCCGAGCTCCCACAGGCTCGGGGTGTCCGCCCCGCCGGCGAGTGCCGTCCGGGCAGCCTCAACCGCCGTGGCGACCGTCTCCGGATAGCCGGCGGTCCCGCGCTCCAGCAGCACCCGGCGCAGCGGTTCCAGTGCCTGGTCCAGCTCCATAGCGCGAGCGTAGCCGCCCGCTCCGGTGTGGAGCGGCGCATTTTGATCCGGCGGCAGCCGGTTTGCTCCGCCGGCCCGGCATTGGCGGCGCCCGTGCAGCAGCCTCCGCCGCACCCTCCGCCGTCGGTCAAGATCATTTGTCGCAGGACATCGAGTGACCTGTGACAGCGAAGGCGGACCGCGTGCCACCGAAGTGTGGACTGATCGCTGTTCGTGACAACGAAGATGGACGGCCAGTCAGCCGATCGCGCCCGGATCGTCCGGCACTGCGGCGGCGCCCACGACCACGTCGATCAACCGCTCCCGCGACTGCCGGACGGCTCGGGCAGCATCCCGCACTACGGCGGCCAGGTCGGCCGGGTTGCTGTCGGGATCGTTCAGCGTGAGCTCCGCGGCGTCCACCAGGACCAGGGCCGCGCGCACGCTGTCCGAGACCTCGCGGGCCCGGAGCGCCTCCGGACCGCAGGCCTCAGCGAGGCACTCGAAGCTGCGGACCGCCTCGGCGAGCCGGTCCGCAGCGCCCCGAGCGCTTTCAGGCTGTTCCACACCGGCACAACGGCCGCCGGGCGCCCGGGGTCACGGCGGCGGGCCGCCGCCGTTGGTGCCGAACTGCGCCCGCCAGACGACCGCGGACATCGCCTTCCATCGCGCGCCGAGCTCGATCTCGACCGGCGTCAGGCCGGTCGCCTCCGCCAGCTCCGCCTTGCGCAGCCCTTCCGGGCGCCTGTCGAGCGCCCGCCCGATCTTGCCCGCCCACAGCTCCAGCTCCACGAACGGCCGGGCCCGGCACTGCTCCACCAGCTGCCGACCGTGCTCGCGGCCGCGCGCCACCACCATCCGCTTGCCGTCGAGCTTCCGGTCGGTGCGGTGCACCACCGAGGAGTCCGACACGAGGAAGTACACCTCGCCGCCGTCCTCGATCACCGCACCGCACAGGTCGCACAGCTCCGCCGCCCACCCGGCCTGCCCCTCGAATCCGGTGTCGTCCACACCCAGTACCTACCCCCCCAGCGGAGCTCTCCCCAGCTCAAGCCACCTGCTCTGGTCCATCTTCGTTTGTCCCGTGTCAGACGATCTTGACCGATTATCAAATGATCTTGACTGAATGCGGGGCCGGGCATTGCGTGTGGATGCGGGACCGAGCCTCTTCGAGGCATCCCGGCCGACTGGATGTAAGTTGAACATGTTCAATAATCATGCCATGGTGTGTGCGCCCAAGGCTCGCCTGCACCGGTAGCCAGGCGCGTGGCGATCGGGAGGGCTTTGCAGTGGGGCGGACGAGGTCCCGAAGGTGGGCCGTAGGAGGCGCGGCGGTCATGCTGTCTGTGCTGTGTGCCTGCGCCGGCCCCTACCAGTACTACGAAGGCACTGGACTTCATGATGCAGCCGCGGCCGAGGCGGCCGGGGTCTGGGAGGGAGCGGAGCAGACGCGGTTGACGCTCAACCAGGACGGGACGGCTGTCGTTGAGCGACTTGACGGCGTCGACTTCGACTTCGACGACGGCTGGCGAATCTCCGGCGCGGGGACCTGGGAGCTGACAGACCGTGCCGGCGGACAGAACGTCGTCGTCACCGTGACCACTCGGACTGGGGTAGATGCGCGTGAAGCCTCACCGCCGACAGAGAAAATGGTCGCCGCGCCCCTGACGTACACATGGCGCTTCCATATACGCCGCGATGCGCACAGGAGCCTGGAACTGTTCTTCTTCTTCTTCGGTGATCCCGACATCGGGAACCTGTACCTACTGCGACACGCCAGCGCTTCGAGCCCCGCCGCCGCCACGAGTTGATCGCCTGTATGTCACCGCCATCGGTGGCCCAGCGCGATCGGATCCGGCAAATCGCCGTCAGCGGTGCGTGGCGGATCGCCCCGCCCGTAGGAAGGCGTTGATGGCGCTGTAGGTCAGCGGTATGTCGTGGTCGTCCATCATCCGCGCCCAGATCTGCGCGGTCGACCGGCCGGCCCCGGCCAGGGCGCGGATGCGGCGGCGCTGGGTGTCGTCGGATGGCGTCCCGCCGAGTGGTGTAGCAGGGATCTTGGTGTAACCCCTGGTCATGAAGGAGCCATCGCGCAACTCTCCGAGTAGGAAGGCTCGTTGAGTGAGAGGTGCGCGATGGCCTTGTCCCAGTCTGACCTACTCCGCCTCATGGAGTCACTGCGTACGGCGGATGGAATCGAGTTGATCAGGGCTGTCGCCCAGCGGATGCTTCAGGAACTGATCGAGGCCGAGGCGACCGCCCGGATCGGCGCTGAACCCGGCGAGCACACCGAGGCCCGCACCACGTGGCGCAACGGCCACCGCGACAAGACCCTGACCACGCAGGCCGGCGACCTGGAGCTGGCCATCCCCAAGGTCCGCACCGGCAGCTTCTTCCCCAGTCTGCTCGAGCGCCGACGCCGGATCGACCAGGCCCTCTACGCGGTCATCATGGAGGCCTACGTCCTGGGCGTGTCGACCCGCTCGGTCGACGACCTTGTCAAGGCCCTGGGCGCGGACACCGGGATCTCCAAGAGTGAGGTCTCCCGGATCTGCGCGGACCTGGACGAACAGCTCACCGCCTTCCGCGACCGGCCGCTGGGCCACACCCGCTTCCCTTACGTCTACCTCGACGCGACCTACTGCAAGGCGCGGGTGAACCACCAGATCGTCTCCCGGGCCGTGGTCGTCGCGACCGGGATCACCGAGGACGGCGGCCGCGAGGTGCTCGGGCTGATGGTCGGCGACAGCGAGACCGAGGTGTTCTGGGCCGAGTTCCTGCGCTCCCTGCGCGAGCGTGGCCTGACCGGGGTCCGCCTGGTCATCGGCGACCACCACAGCGGTCTGGTCAAGGCGATCCGCAAGGTCATGCTCGGCGCGGCCTACCAGCGCTGTCGCGTCCACTTCCTGCGGAACGTCTTCACGGTGATCCCGAAGGAGGCCGGCGAGATGGTCGCCGCGACCATCCGGACGATCTTCGCCCAACCCGCCGAAGCCGCGGTCCGGGCCCAGCTGGACACCGTCGCCGAGATGCTCGGCAAGCAGTTCCCCAAGGTCAGCCAGATGCTGCTGGAGGCCAAGGACGACCTGACCGCCTTCGCGGCCTTCCCCGAGCGACATTGGAAGAAGATCCAGTCCACCAATCCGCTGGAGCGGATCAACCGCGAGATCAAGCGTCGCACCGACGTCGTCCAGGTCTTCCCGAACGACGACGCGCTCCTGCGGCTGGTCACCGCCGTGCTGTTCGAGATGCACGACGAATGGATCGCGTTCCCTCGCCGCTACCTGCCCGAGGCCAGCATGGAGAAGATCTACCCCGCCAACCCCGGCCGCGACGAACTCCCGCTCACTTCATGACTGTTGGCGCACGACCACTACACCACTTCATGGGGCACGACCTGTCGTCGGCGGGCATGGCCCGGGCCAGCCGTCGGATCGGTTGCTGCTGGAGGGCCCGGCGCAGGTCTTTACGACGTAGTCCGTGGCGCCTGGCGACCAGTCGCCAGGGGACGCCGTTGCGCGGCTGTGCCAACGCGAGAAGCAGGTCGATCCCGCGGAAGAGCTCACTCTGCCCGGCCTCGCGCAGGTCGGCGGGCTTGTGCTGTTCGGACTGCGGCCTGCCGGGGGCATCGGAGAGAGCACGCCGCAGAGCGGCCGGCCGGCGTCCGGCGAGTTGGGCGAGGAGAGTGATGTCGGGCTTGCCGATGTTGGCCCCCGGACTGGTCAGGGCGTTGAGGTAGCTGGGTTTGAGGTGATTGGCCCGTGCAAGGCGGCGGAGGTAGCTGTCGGTGCCCTCGCCGAGCCGGGGAGGGACACGGACCGGCAGGGGCCGCAGCGGCGGCCGGGCGCTCGGCTCGGTCATCGGCGGCGGCCGGAGGGCGTGGCGCGGGCGCTGGTCTGGGCGGCGTGGTCGAGCGGGATGGCGTCCAGGCCGTCCTTGGTGATCTTCTCGGTGCCGGTGAGGATCGCGTCGATGGCCGCGCCGCGGATCTGGTGGGACAGGGCGCCGATCATGCCGCCGGTGCGGTGGTGGAGGTGGCGGTCGAGGTCGACGAGCGTGCCGGGGCGGTGGTCGTGGAGCAGAAGGTGCTGCTCCAGCGTGGCCACCAGGCCGGTCCACTCCTCGCCGTAGGGGAATGGACGGGTGGGCAGCAGAGTGAAGCGGCCAGCGAACTGGGCGCCGCGGGTGCCGGACAGCAGGTTGCTGCGTTCGATGTCGATGCCCGCGTAGACGAACGTGGCGGGGATGGCAGCGCCTCACCGCCAGGGCCTTCGCCGACCCCGACTTCCAGGTGTGCTTCCCGTAGGCGAAGGTCCGGTCGAGCTCCACCGGGCCCGACAAGAGGGAGAAGACCGTGGACGACCTCTTCCAGCAGATCCGCGAACTGCGCCGCCGCGACGAGCGGCGCGGCGGCGCGCCCGACCACGTGCAGGAACTCCTGCTGGTCACCAAGGTCGCCGAGGAGGCCTGCGAGGCCGGCGAGCTGTACCGGCGCTCCAAGGGCTGGGGGACCGACGGCCCGGTCACCGCGACCCGCCGCGAGGCACAGCACGAGATGTGTGCCGCCATCATGGCCGGCCTGGTCGCCCTCGACCGGCTGTACCCCGACGGCGACGCCTCCAAGGTATGGGCCGACTACCTCGCCTACGGCAACGAGCGGGCCCGGCGGGAGAACACCGAAGCGGCCTGACCACACCAGCGGCGCGACGGCCCTCGGCGGGGAGCAGATCTCTGCCAGGGGCCGCCGCACGCGACCGTGCGGACGGCACCAGGCCGGCGGATCGGCGCCTCGCCCCGGTGAAGTTCCACTTGAACCGGCAGAGTTGGGCCCAGTTCTCGTCTACCGTCATGTCGTGACGATCCTGATCATCGGCGGAAGCGGATTCCTGGGCACCGAGTTGGTCCGCCAGGCGGCATCGGCAGGAATCCCGGTGGCCGCGACCTTTACCACCCGGCCCGGCGACGCCCCCCGCATCCCCTGGCACGCGCTCGACCTGCGGGACCCCGGCCGCCTCGACGCCGTCATGGCCGAGGTGAAGCCGCGCGTGGTCATCAACGCGGCGAGCGGCGGAGCCGACTGGGCCGTCACCGCCGAGGGGCCCATCCGCGTGGCACTCGCCTCAGCTCGACACGGCAGCCGGCTGATCCACGTCTCGTCCGACGCGGTGTTCTCCGGCACCCGCATCCACTACGACGAATCCAGCCTCCCGGACCCGCTCACCCCCTACGGCGCGGCGAAGGCCGCGGCCGAGACCGGGGTCCTCCTCGTCCAGCCCGACGCCGCCGTGGCCCGAACATCGCTGATCATCGGCGACCACCGCTCGAACCACGTCGCCCTGGTCCACGACCTCGCGGCCGGCACCCGCGACGGCGTCCTGTTCAGCGACGACATCCGCTGCCCCGTGCACGTCACCGACCTGGCCGCCGCCCTCCTCGAACTCGCCACCCGCAACATAGGCGGACTCCTCCACCTCGCAGGACCCGATGCCGTGAGCCGCCACGAACTCGGCGTCCTCATCGCCCAACGCGACGGACTCGACGCCACCCGTCTACGCGCAGGCCTGCGCGCACACAGCCCACGCCCCGGCGCGCTCGACGTCCGCCTCGACAGCCGAGCCACCCAGAGTCGGCTGCACACGGCCCTGCGCGGCGCCCGCCAGTTCCTGACCGAGGATCCCGCCAGCCTGCTGCCAGCTGAATGATCTTGACCAAGCGATAGAAGCGGCCAGGTTGCGCGCATGGCGGAGAGGAGAAGTCGGTACGCACCACCAGCGCGTCCGGCCACCGGGCAGTTCAGCCACGCGAGGACCGTACCGCCACGCCCGTGAACCATCCCGGTCACAGCACGCGGGGTGAACGGTCGCGGCGAGCCGGGCGCGGAGCAACTCGACCAGTGCCAGGCGCATGGCAGGGTGCAACATGGGGACCAGGTTGCGGTGCATCGGGGTTCCTCTCATTTGTTCGGCAGCGTTTGGCCCGGCGGGCCGGTGGTGCGTCCCGACGGTGCGGCCGGCGGAGACGGTCACGTGGACCGGCCCCGGGCTGAGCGGAAGGCACGGTAGGGGCCGGAATCGGCGGATCAACCCCTCCACGAGATCGGGGCAGGCCCAGCGCTGGGTGGGCTCCGTCTGTCCGTTGGGGGTCAGCGCACCTTGCCGTGGCAGTCGTGTCCTCGGACCTGGCGCGTGGGGCTGCGGGGCGCCTCAGTGTCGAACTGACGAAACGGATGGACGCGAAATCACTCGTCCGACATGATCGCAATGTGTACATACCGAGACTCCTCGCCCGCACCGTCGCCGCGTCTCTGCTGACCGGAGCCGTGACGAGCTGCACCAGTTCGCATCCCGTCTCGGAAGCCACGGTTCAGCCGTCGTCAGCCTCGGCCCCGGCGGCCCGGTCGGCGACGTCCGAGAAGGGGCCGAAGGACGACCTGATGGCCGCAGCAGCTGTGATGAGCAAGGCCGGAACCGCCAGAATCACTATCAGCGGCGGCACGCAAGGCAGCGGTGTCCAGTCCTGGAACGCGCCGCAGATGATCTTGCTGAACATGTCGGCCCCGGAAAGCAATGGCAGCATGTTGTGCGCCGAGGACGCGGTCTACGTTGCAGTGCCCGCTACGGCCTACGGCGGCAAGCACTGGGTGAGGATCGACGAGAATTCGGCCCCGGGCACGGCGAAGCAGGCCGATGTCGAAAAGATCATGCTCATGACCATACTGGTCGAGGTCTTCAACCCGGTCCTGGAACTCCACGCCGTGGTCCATGACAACGCGATCACCAAGATCGGTGTGGACCGGGTCAACGACGCCGACGCGACCCGCTACAGCGCACGGCTCACCGTGGACACCCTTGTCGCCCAGATGACCTCGCTCACCGACGCGAGCAGGGACCGGATCCGCAAGCAGCTGACGTCGTACGGGCAGACCCAGAGCGTCGACTTCTGGATCAGCGGCAGGAACGAGCTCGTCCAGTTCGGAATAGCCGGTCTCAGCAGCACCAACCACAGCGCCACCACTCTTCTCACCTACTCCGACCTCGGCGCTGCGCCCGCTCCGGTGGCTCCGCAGGCCTCTGATGTTGTCGTACCTGGCGGTTCCGCCCAGTCCTGACGTTCCAACGGCTGACCGTAGCCGCCCCGCGCAGTTCAGCCGTGCGACGCGGCCGTTGCCAGCGCGAGTTGCCCGCGGCCCGAGCGCTACCCTCGCCGTGCCCACGCGTGTGCCGGTTGGATTCCGATGCTCGTCTCCCGGTCCCGTGGACCGGAGTAGTCCCTGGATCCAGGACAGGTTGGTGAGTGTGCCGTTCACGGCGGGCCAGTTGATCCAGAGCACGCCCGGGTTCCGTCCCGCGGGATCGCCTGCGGGGTCGGGCACGTCCAGCCATCTTCCGGTGCCCAGAATTTCCAGCTGGGGGTGGTGCCCGGCTCGGCCGGTTCCGGAGTCCGTCGGCACCAGCCAGTAGGTCATGGCGGTGCGCTGGTCGTGGAGTACCGGCCCCAGGGGGTTCGCCGCTGGGCTTCGGTGGATGGTGTCGAGGAGCGGGAGGCCGACTTCGGCCGCGAGTGCGACAGCGTCCCAGCGAACCCCGGCCGGGACGGAGGCCAGGTGGCCGGGGTCGATCGCCCAGCGAAGCACCGTGCGGTCGCGACGGTGAGGTCCCAGGGTTCCGGCCAGCCACACTGCGGGCGGGATCGCCGCAGCCAGTTCGGGAGTCAGAGCGCTCTACCTTCTTGACCGGGTTGACCGGGCCATTCGTAGGGTTGGGTCACCCAGGGGTGCTGGGTGTGGCTATCAGAGGGCTGCCTCTCGTGGCTCGAAACGCTTCGCCGCCCGGCATCCCACGACGACTCGGCCGCCGATTAGGAAGTGCGAGCAAGTCGCTGAGTAGAGCAATGCCGGCGAAGTCGTCCGTGGTACCAACAGCACGAACACGCACGTCAGGAGCACGATGAGCCGGATATGGGCGGGGATCGACAGCGGCAAGGGCCACCACCACGGCCTGGCTCTGGACGCCGACGGCAAGACCCTGCTGTCGCGGCGGGTCGCCAACGACGAACCCGAGTTGCTGCAACTGGTCGGTGACGTCCTGGCCCTGGCCAGCGGCGACCAGGTGACCTGGGCGATCGACATGACCGGCGGGGAGCCGGCCTTGCTGCTGAGTCTGCTGATGTCCCATGGTCAGGAGGTTCTGTACATTCCCGGACGCCTGGTGAACCGGGCCTCCGACGGCTACCGGGGTGAGGGGAAGACCGACGCCCGCGACGCCTACGTGATCGCCGACCAGGCCAGGATGCGCCGCGACCTGCAGCCGATCCGTCCCGGCGACGAGGCCGCGATCGAACTCAAGCTGCTGACCGGCCGCCGGGCCGATCTGGTCGAGGACCGCACCCGGTCCGTCAACCGCCTGCGCGGCACCCTGCTGAGCATGTTCCCGGCCCTGGAACGGGCCCTGGACCTGGGAAACGTCGGTCCACTCAAGCTGCTGACCGGCTACCAGACCCCCGCGGCGATCCGCCGCGTCGGGGTCTCACGGCTGGCCACGTGGCTGGCCAACCGCAAGGTCCGCAACGCAAAAACCCTGGCTGAAGCGGCGGTTGAGGCCGCCGAGCGGCAGTACACCTCCGTTCCCGGGGAGAAGACCATCGCGAAGCTGGTCCATACCCTGGCCGAGGAGGTGATGACCCTCAACGAGCACATCGCCGAGATCGACAAGCTCATCGAGGGCCGGTTTCGCGAGCACGAACTCGCCGACATAGTCGAGAGCCTCCCGGGCATCGGGACCGTGCTCGGCGCCGAGTTCCTGGCCGCCGTCGGTGGCAGCCTGGACGCCTTCGCCTCTCCAGACGCCCTTGCGGCCTTCGCCGGCGTCGCCCCCGCGCCCCGCGACTCGGGCAAGGTCAGCGGCAACCTCCGCCGGCCCAGCCAGTACCACCGAAGACTCCAACGCGTCTTCTACACTTCCGCGCTGGTGAGCATCCGCTGCGACCCGAACTCGCGGACGTTCTACGACCGCAAGCGCGCAGAGGGAAAGCGACACGTCCAGGCCGTGATGGCCCTCGCCCGCCGACGCGTCAACGTCCTGTGGGCCTTGGTCCGTGACCGGCGGTGCTACCAGGTCGCACCGCCGGTGACCGAGGCGGCTTGACAACAACATTAGGAAGCGTCTCCTGTTGTCGGGTGTCATCGGGGCCGCCGTTCGGTCAGGGCTCGGGGGTCGGTTCGGGTTCGCGGTGGAGGGTGAGGGGGCAGATCGCCCAGACGACCTTGCCGAGCGGGACCCGATGCCAGCCCCAGCGCCGACCGGTGACCGTTGCGACGATTCCGAGGCCGAGCCCGCCCTCATCCAGGCCGGGCGTAGCGGTGCCGGAGCACGGCCCCTGGTTGCTGGTGTCGCTGACGGCCACCAAGGCGTCGTCGGCGGTGAGCCACAGGGTGATCCGGGTGGTGGCCGGGCCCTCGGACGGCTGGGCGTGCTTCCAGACGTTGGTCACGAGTTCGACCACGACGAGGCCGAGGTCGGCGAGGCAGTCCTCGTCCACCTGGACGTGCCGTGCGGCAGCCCCGCGCGGCAGGATGCGATGGCCTCGGCGCGTAGTTCGGGGACGTGCGCGGGTGTCAGGCGCCGCACATGGCGTGTCCAGGTGGCAGCCTGTTCGGGCGGGGTGCCGGTTCGGGCCGTTGTGGTCATGATGCCTCCGTGAGGTGCAGCCGCTGAAAGAAGCGGCGACGCGGCGGGGCGGGTTCGCTGGTCGGCGATGCAGCTCGTTGGCGGTGGTGCGGGTCAGGGCTGCAGCAAGGGCCTCGACCATCGGCCGATCACTTGGTGATGGGCCAGCCGATGACCTGGTCGAGCTCCAGGTCACGGAGGACGGCGTTTTCCAACTGGATGCCGGTGGCGTTGGTCAGTCCGTGCGGCGGCATGCCGGTGCGGACCTGACCGAATCGCGCGCCGGTCAGGTCCGCTTCTCGCAGGTCGGCGCCGGTCAGATCGCAGCCCGCCATGGAGACTCCTCGCAGGGAGGCGCCGCGGAGGTTTGCCCCGCGAAGATCGCACAGCTTGAAGTGGCAGCCGTCCAGGGTGGCGTGACGCAGATCGGCCCCGCGAAACGAGCACCGGGTGAACCACAACTGTTGCAGGCGCACCGACGCGAGATCTCCGCCGTCGAAGGACTGCCGTTGGAGCGCCGCATTCCGACGGCGTGACGCGAGGTCTCCCTTTGCCGTCACCGCTCTGTCCATACGGACATCGTGTCAGCCCTGGGAGGCGGCTGTCGTCGGCGATAGCGGACTCCGGCGGTGCCGGCCGCCCAGAAGTGGCACCCGGGTCAGCCGATGGAGTCCAACATCGGTGTGTGAAGACTGAGTTGGACTCCCTCGTGATCGCACTCTACGTGAAAATCGGTTGGTCTCGCTGCCTGGCAGCTCAGAGTCCACGGATGGCCTCGGCCAGGTCAGGGCCGTAGGAAGCCCAGCAGATCACGGACCCGTCGGCGTCGATCTGTCCCATGAACCACTCGTCACCGGCTCTTGCAAGGCACAGGTCGTGGAAGGAGAGGATGATGTCGGGCTGGAGGACGTCGTAGTCGGCGGAGCCGTACCGCTCGGCAACGACCAATCGTTCAGGGGAGAGCAGATCGGCTTCGGCATCGCCCGATGCGCGGCGGACCCGCTCGATCGTCCATCCGTCGGGGAGATCTGCGTTCACTACCGCATGGTCGCAGCCCATGGTGTCTCACAGCCACCGTCTATCGCTGCGACCAGCACGGTTGCGTGACAGCGGACGGCATGCCGCTGGACCTGCCCGTCCCCAGCACGCCCACCGAGGCGCTCCCATCCAGCCGGAGCAGGCAGCGGCCCGGAGCGGACACGAGGGAGTCGGCCCGAGTCCTAGGCTTGCGCTACCCGCTCCCGCCCGGGAGCCACCTGCCAGGGAGATCGTCGTTCGCGCCGAGCATCGCCGGCAGCTGCTCCAGCAGCCAGTCGGCGCCCGGGCCCCACGCGGTGGCAGCGACGGTGCCATCCGTCGGCCGGGAGACGATCCGCAGCGCGCCGATCCCGCCCGGCGTCCGGGAAGCCCGCCACACGACGCCCGCCTCGATGCGGATCGTCGGATCACCGGCCCCCAGGAGCGCTGCCTCCATTAGCCGGGCTGCCCCCGCCCGCTGCTCCTCGCTCCAGCCGTCCTCGGACGTGCATGCTCCAGCTTGGCCTGCGCGGACTTCAGGTCGTCGGGAACTCGAACCGGAGCTGCCCGTGGGCCGCCAGTGGCCCCTGCGAGACCGGAAGCAATGTCTGAGCGGTCGTCACCTGCGGGCAAGATGCAGGCTCTGTCTGAGACGGTGTACTGGGACGCTGGCACCGCCCGGCTGAGGGCGTCCGGGCCCGGCCGCATGGTGCCCGGGTCAGTGCGCTCCGGCCACGAGGCCCAGAGGCTGGCCGGCGGTGTAGTCCGTCAGCTCGACGGGCGGCTCGTCCGCTTCCACCACGGACACTGCGCCTTGCATGTCCGGCAGCCATAGCTCCGCCTGCCGCGGCCGGGCCGTCCGCGAGGCCGGCTCCCTGCTGGAAGAGGCGGCCGAGCTGTCCTGCGCCGACCGCTTCCGTGGCGCGCTGCTGCCGGTCGTCACCCGGCGCCTGCGCTGCGCGGCCCTGGCCCTGGGACAGGCCCGGATGCAGCTCCGGCTGCCGGCCGCACGGGCGGGCAAGGAGCCCGCAGGTGCCGAACCGGCAGGGGCCCGGGCCGCCATGCGCTGTCTGTAACGGCGTCCGGCAGCCGACCTGACGGCGTGAGTTCAAGACAACCGGTCATAAATCCGGCGTTGGCATCTGGTTTTCACCACCCACCTTGCCCGACGGCCTGGTGGTGGCCGTCGCTGCGACCGAGCAGGACATCCTCGGCTGTGCCTCGTCCGGTACGCGGTTCCGTGGGCTCTCCGACTGCGGAGGGCCTGCGGGTCGCGGTCTTGGCAGAGAGTCTCCTTTGCCAAGACCGGGGGCTGTTCTGGCAGATGACGACAGGCGTCGGCCGGATGGCGTGGGTGGTCCTCGTTCGGAAGGACCAGGGTGGAGACTTTATACTTGCCAAGGTTTATTAATTAGATCTAGGCTCCGTGTCCGGGGGTGACGAACCGTCATGAAGAGGCCGCGACTGCTGTGCTAGAAGGTGTGATGGCCTTGCCTGACGCCGCAGTCCAGGGCGAACCGCGAGAGGCCGCCTTGGACGAGGCGCACGTCCGATTCCTCGCGGGCTCCGAAGAGGTGCTGCCGCCGATCATCGTCCACCGGTCCACTCTCAAGGTGGTCGACGGTCGGCGCCAGCTGCGAGCAGCGCTTGCCCGGGGAGACAGCTCGATCCGGGCCCGCTTGTTTGACGGGACCGAGGACGAGGCGTTCATCCACGCGGTGAAGGCCAACAACGCGAACGGGCTGGCGCTGACCGCGTCCGACCAGGCTGCCGCAGCGATACGCCTGTTGCGGGCGCGCCCCGAGTGGTCTGACCGGGCCATCGCCGCCACGGCGGGCGTCTCGGCTCAGACCGTGGGCAAGCTGCGTCGTTCAACCGTCAGGTCCAACGGAGGGATGGCCCGCGCCCCGGGGCTTCACGCCTCACTCGGGACGCTTGGAGGTTGGTCCTCGAGAGCCGGGCCAAAAGAGCAGGACCTCGCATCGGGGGCGCACGCCGGTTCGGTCGCTTGGGTCGCTGGTTGTCGGTAGCTGGTGTTTTCGCAGGTCAGAGGCATTGTTGTGGGCTGGGAGCGACTGAAGCGACTCTCGGTTGGGCATATGAGGACATTCCTGTGCGCGCGTACGCGTTCATATAACCGACCTTCAGTCGCTTCAGTCGCTGATTCCCGTCCGGGAACGCTCTGACCTGGGAAAACGCCCAGCGACCCGCGGCAGCGACCGAACCGACACGGTCGCTCCCACCACCAGTCAGTCGCTGGGTGGTGGGAGTGATGGGGTCGGCCTGTCGGCAGCGCCTGCAAGGACAGGGCGCGCGCCGGGCCCTGAGGGAGTGCGCGACACGCCCGGAATGCCGGTGTCGTGTGAAGGTTCGTTTCTCGGTCGCTTGAGTCGCTGCCAACGCGATGGATGTCGGTCGAGTAGCTCAGTCGCTTGGGTCGCTGGTCGTCGGTAGCTGGTGTTTTCGCAGGTCAGAGGCATTGTTGTGGGCTGGGAGCGACTGAAGCGACTCTCGGTTGGGCATATGAGGACATTCCTGTGCGCGCGTACGCGTTCATATAACCGACCTTCAGTCGCTTCAGTCGCTGATTCCCGCCCGGGGACGCCCTGACCTGCGGAAATGCCCAGCGACCCGCGGCAGCGACCGAACCGACACGGTCGCTCCCACCACCAGTCAGTCGCTGGGCGATTCCGGTCGGAGCAGGCAAAGGTGTCCCCGGCTCGGCTAGTCTGTGAGCCCATATTGGAACAAGAGTCGCTTCGGTCGCTGCAAGGCCTCTGACCTGCGGATATCCATCAGCGACTGATATCGGTGGCCCAGGCCGCCGTGAGCGTATGCAGGAGGGGCACGGTGGCGGGGAGCTTCCATGAGACCTCGGTCCTGCCTGCCCAACCGCACAACGTCGCTCGCTGGTGCATCGCCCAGGGCTGGCCCGTACACCCGCTCAGCCCGGGAAGCAAGCTCCCGGCGCCCAACTGCTCGGCCTGCTCAGTCCGAGGCCACACGGCAGAGAACTGCGGATGCCACGTGGCTGGTCGCTGGTGCCACGGCTTCCTCGCTGCAACCACCGACCCGGACCTCGTGGACACCTGGTGGACGGCCAACCCGCGGTTCGGCGTCGGCATCGCCTGTGGTCCCGCCGGCCTGCTGGTCATCGACGTCGACGCACATCCTGCCCCGGTGCCCGCCCGGGACCGACTCCTCCCCGGGATCCCGATCCCCGACCACGTCGACCTCGAGGGCCTGGCCAACGGCTTCCACACCATCGCCCTGCTGGCAGCCCTCCGAGGCCACCCGACCCCGGCCGACGACACGACGACGCTGCGCGTGCGCACGCCCTCCGGCGGCCTCCACATCTGGTATCAGGCGCCCCCCGCCTTGGCCTTCCGATCCTCCACCGGCTCCGGCAAGAACCGCGCCCTCGCCTGGCAGGTCGACATCCGCGCACACGGCGGCTACATCGTCGCCCCTGGTACCTCCACCGCCGCGGGCATCTACACCGCGATCGGCACCGCCCGCCGCCCTGCGCGGCTCCCGGACTGGCTCGCCCAGGACCTGCAGCGCACCCACCACACCGGCGAGACCACCGCGCTGCCCAGTGGTCTGGTTCCGCCCCCCAGGGCCCGCCAGGCGGTCGTTGCGGCCCAAGGCACCAAGGATGCTCCCCGAGCGCTCACGTCCGTACTGGCCGACGTCACCGACTGCGCGAGCGCACCTGAAAACATGGGCTTCACCGAGAAACTCAACCGCGCTGCTTACACCGCCGGCGGCCTCGTTGCGGCCGGCCACCTCACTGAGGACCACGCCGAGACCCTCCTGCGCAAGGCCGCGGCCACCGCGCGCCCCGGCCAGGAACAGCGAAACGAGTCCATCATCCGCACCGCGCTCGACGCAGGCGTACGACGTCCGCTTCACCTCCGAGGACGCGCATGAACCAGAACGAGGTCCCAGGCGCTGGCGGCTTCGATCCCGTGGCCGCCGCACGGCAGATCCTCACTGCTCCAGCCCACATGGTCACGTCGCTGCCCAGCCAGAGCACGCCGCCGCCAGCTCCGGTCCAGGACAGCCTGCTCGACGTACAGACCGCGCTCCCTGTCCTCCCGACGGTCGCAGCCGTTCCCGCAGCCGTTCCCGAGACGGCAGTGCCCGGGCAGCACGCCACGGAACGCGGCCTGCTGCCCGACTCACTGAGCGACCGCGGCAACGCCAAACTGTTCGTCCGCCTCTACGGCGGCGACTACCGCTACGTGCCCGGACTCGGCTGGTACAAGTGGGCCGGCCACCGTTGGCAGAGCGACGAGACCGACACCGTCCTGTGGGCCGCCGGCGACCTCGCCGAAGAACTCGCCGTCCACGATCCCCAAGGCTTCCACACCACCAGCGAACTCACCCGCCACCGGCGCCGAGCCCTGTCGACCAACGGCATGAACGCCATGCTCGAACAGGCCAAGGCCGCACCGGGCATGGTCATGCACGCCTCGACCCTCGACGCCGACCCCTACGCCCTCTGCACACCGGCCGGCGTGGTCGACCTGCGTACCGGCCTGGTCATGCCACCGGACCCGGCGCGGCAGTGCCACTCCCGTTCCACCACCGCTGCGCCGGTCGAGATGCCCACCCCGCGGTGGTACCGCTTCCTTCAGGACACCTTCGGCACCGACACCGAAGGCACGGAGATGATCAGGTTCCTCCACCTGTGCCTCGGCTACTCCATCTCCGGCGACGTCGGCGCGCAGATCATGCCGTTCCTCTACGGCAGGGGAAAGAACGGCAAGTCCGTCCTCCTGGACGTCATGCTCCAGCTCATGGGCGACTACGCCGATGCTGCCCCGCCCGGCTTCCTTATGGCCAAGGCTTTCGAGGGCCACCCCACCGACCTGGCCGAGCTCCACGGTCGACGCATCATCATGTGCTCCGAACTCAAGCCGGGCGACCGATTCGACGAAGCCCGCGTCAAACTCCTCACCGGTGGCGACAAGATCAAGGCCCGCCGGATGCGGCAGGACTTCTTCAGCTTCAACCCCACCCACAAACTGTGGCTGCTGGGCAACCACCGACCCGAGGTCAACACCGGAGGTCCCGCCTTCTGGCGCCGCATGCGCATGATCCCGTTCGAACGCGTCGTCGCCGAAGACCGTAAGATCGACAACCTGGCCAACGTCCTCGTCGCCGAAGAAGGCCCCGGCATTCTTGCCTGGCTCATCTCCGGCGCCCGCCGCTACTTCAGCGGTGAGAAGGACCTTGCAGGCCCTCAGAGCGTTCAGACCGCCACCAACGCCTACGCCGAGACCGAGGACAGCGCAGGCCGATTCCTCACCGAAGCTTGCAAGATCGGCGACGGCCTGCGGGCCGAACAAGCCCAGCTCTACGGCGCCTACGGCCGATGGTGCAGCGAAGAAGGCGCCAATCCGGTCAGCGCCCGCGCTTTCGCTGCACGAGTCCGCGACACACTGGGTATGACATCACCGAAAGACATGGTCCTGTCCAACTCCCGCAAGTACTACCCTGGGATCGGCCTCCTGGCCGACGAGGAGCCGCAGCCGTGAGCGCCCTGATCGACCCCGCCGACCTCGCCCACGAGACCGAGATCCGCTGGCTCGAGGATGTCGAGCGACTCGACTACGTCCGCCAGTCCCTCGAACGACTCCCCTCGCGCAAGGGGAAGCCCCCCTACCACCGCGACGGGCGCATGGTCGGCTACGCCGTTCTCGGCCCCGACGCGAGAGCATCACGCGCCTCCGGGACCTTCCGCCGCCGCGTGTTCTGGCTCCTCCCCCACGACCGCGACCAGCATCCGGACGGCCTGTACGCCACCGGTGCACCGTCCGAGGCCGTGGATCCGCGCACAGTGGCGCCGACCGTCAAGGGTGATAAGACGGAACGCTCGCAGGGAGGCCCGGCCTCCGCAGCCATGGTCGAACTCGGGATAACGCTTCCGGCAGGTTGAGGCCAGGATCAGAGTTCCCAGCGCTGTTCGGTAGCAACTCCCAAGCGGGGAGACGCTACCAAACAGCGCTGGTCGTCTTGCTTCGCATCTGATCACCTCACCAGGCCGAGGACGGAACCCGGCTCCCTCCGCCTGCTGTCGCTCTGATGGTTTGCTGTGGCCGCGGGGGCTATGCCGGCCTCAGCGCGGGCCCGGCCGCGTGTCCGGGTTTCCCGGCAGAGGGCTCTGGAGAGTCTCCGGGCATCTATCGTCTCTCGCCCCAAGCCGTCGGTCATGACTACCAGCGCCTTGGCTCCGCCGGCGCGGACGCCGTTGACCACCAGGACGGCGGTTTGGCCTCGTCGAGGCGCAGGTGGATGCCGTCGCGTAGGCGTAGTCGCTGCCGGACAGGTCGCGTTCCTGGAACGCTGCGTGGTTGGCCTGCCGTTGGGCAGTCAGCCGGGTCACCGTGGCCGGGGACAGGCCGTGTAGACAGGGCAGCGGGAACCCGCTCCGGCAAGCCCCGGATCTGCTCGCGGGCAACCTTCTCCTTCGTGGGCGCATTATTTCGCTGGCGTCCGAGGGCGGGACGGAACTCGATGGTTGTGGTGACACAACCTGCAGGGCTCGCAGATCGACTAGAAGTGGCAGTCCATCTTCACGCGGCGTGCGCAGTAGCCGCTGCCGAGCTGCCGGCAGTGGATCTCCCGCTGGAGCTTGGCCATCTTCATTCGCTCCGGTTCGGCCGGCAGCCGACGCGGGGCGTCGTGGCGCGCCTTGACCCCGGGGACCATCGTCCGGTCGGTGAGCCGCGCCTGGACACGCATCAGGTGATAAGGACCGTTTGTCACCGGATTCGCCGTTCGACCCGGTTTCGTTCATCTGCTCATGCGTAGACCGGGATCCACTCGAGGTCCGGGGCATCGGGCGCTTGGAACGGGTCGTCGGCATCGATGGTGTCCCAGTGATGGCCGCGCTGGCGGTCCCGCTCGTGCCAGTACTCGAGGGTGCGTTGCAGGGCGAGCGCGACCTGGCGTTCCTCCCATGTTCTGACCAGGACCGGATCATGACGGATGCCGGATGGAATGTCGTCGGCCGGCTCGAGGAAGCGGGTGCTTACGAGTGGCAGCAGGGAAATCGGCGATGGCCGGGACGCCACAGTTGAGACCTGGATCCACTCGAACGGTTGGTCAACGCGGTGTTCGGCTTCCACAGGCGGCGTGGGGTGCCGCTGAAGGTGGTTCGCGAGGTAGGCAAGCGGCTGGCGAACGAACTGGGTGGTGGCGTGGGCGAGTTCCCTGCTGAGTGCGCTGACAGTGGCGCCGGTCGTGAGCCGGCTGCGAAGAACGAAGGCAAGACGCCGTGAGCAGGTGTGAGCCAGCCACGGGACTTCGAGCTGAATGGCCTCGGCGGCCTGGATGAACTCTCGAGTGAGGCTTGGTGTGAGTGGCTGGTTCTGAGGGAGACGGTGGGATGGCCGTTCGCGCGCACGCGTGCGCGTGTAGTTGATCTTCCCTCTTGCCTTGAGATTCTCATTCAGAGCCAAACCACCACAGGAAGGGGGTTTCCTCCGCCCCGCGGTCGGGCGTGTCGCGTGGCGGCGAGTTGCGGCCTTGGCCATCCGGATCTCGTGTCGGCGGCCGCGGTCGGAGACGCTGACGAGCCGGGCGTTGTAGCCGTCACCGCTGGTGCGGCGGCCATGCTCGCGGTCGTAAGGGGGCGGGACCACAAGCGCGAAGATGGTGCCAGTGGCCTTGTAGGCGGTTGGCTCCTCTTGGGGTGCGCGGGTACGTAGGACGTTTGCTTTCGAACCGTGCTGCACCCAGACGAGAAGGCCCAGTTCCCGCAGGATCCGCGTGTGGCTGGCCACGCAGGGGACGGACAGGTGCAGGTCTACAGCAAGGGTGTTGCGGCCGTACGCAAGTTGACCGCGGCGGTTGGCCTTGTCTGCGAGCGCCTCGGCGACGCGCAGTGTGGTGGTGTTGGCTTTGGGGTGCAGGGCGTGGCGCAGCGCCCACCGCACGGCGTTGAGGAAGTCGTCGGGCGAGGAGATTCCGCGCGACAGCGTGGTGGTCAGCTCGTGGAGAGTGGAGTCGGTGACGAGCTCATGGTTGCGGCGTGCTGAGGCGCGGCGAGGGGTGTCGGTCGGGGCGGAGTGGTCGGAGGCACTGTTCTCGGGCAGCGCTGTATCAACTGCCTGGGCGTGCGTGATGGCGGGCTCCAGGTAGGAAGAGGGTGCGTGTCATCGAGCCGCGGCGCATGTAGCAGGCGGCAGCAGGACAAAACGACATCGACGCGTGTCCTCGGCGGAGGTCACGCGTGCGATCTATTCGGTTGTGGGTGGGCGTCGCCTTCTCTCTGTCAGCTGGTGTGCGGGGCGGCGATGGTCATGGCCGGCCGGCGGTCGGTGGGGTGGGGATTGCAGGTAGGTCGAAGCCCTCGGGGAGTTCGCTGACCCAGTCGCCGATCGGGATGCGAACGGCGCACAGCGGGCCGATCTCGGTAAGGATGACGAGAGCCTCGGCCATCGAGCGGCTGATGCGGACGTCGTTGGGCATCAGCCACAGGAGGGTGTTGGGTCCAAGGCCCGGATCGGTGAGAGCGTCACGGGTTGCGCCGACGACGACGCTCTGCCAGATGGCAACGTCGCGGGTAGCGCTGCGCGAGCGTCGTTCGCCGGGCCACACGATCTGGTCGGCGAGGGCGAGTACCCGCAGCACAATGACGTCCTCGCCGTCGAGTGCGTCCGTGTTGACGAAGCCACGCTCGACCGCTTTGTTGACCCAAATGCGGTTGAGGTCAGCTGCCTTCGCCAGTGCTGCGGGCGTAATGCGTCTGGCCAAGACGACCTCGGCTTTCCTGATGATTGCGACCTATGGGGAATGTGAGGCGAGCTTACCTCAAACACACTCCGAGGTTGTCACGTCGCATCATCTCGGCGTGGCGAGAGACCTACTGAATGCCCGTAATTTCCGCATTTGCGACCCTCGCTACCTGCTGCGACGTATCAATGCCTACTGGCGTGGCTTCGCCGATGCCTACCGACATCTCTACCGCCATGCATCCATCCGCCTACGCATCCCTACCTGCATCCCTACGGAAATCCATACCTGAAAGAGCAACTGAATCCCTACAGACCTACCGAACTGCAGACCCGTCATCAGATCTACTTGCCTACCGGCATCTCTACATCTCATGGTCAGAGCAATGCGTGAGGGCCCCAACCCAAAGGTTGGGGCCCTCACATGCGCAGCGGGAGCAAGCTCAGACGAGCGGACCCTCCTCGCCGAGCGCGGTCAGAAACAGGTCCAACGCGGCGGAATAGACATGCACGCCCGTCCGAGCCCGACCCACCATCCGCAGATCATTCGGCAGCTTCGACGCCACCTCGTACACACCCGGGCTCACCCGATGGCTCGCCTGCCGACCGGCCGGAACATCACCTTCGCGGCGAATGAAGAACGCCTCTGCCAGCGCCAACTGCGCGTCGGTGGCAGCCGGAAGGTAGAGACGCATCGCCGCGTCCACGTACTGAGCGATGGTCAGCTGCCGCCCGCTCGCCTCCCGGTCCTGACCGACGCGGGCCGACAGCGCCGCCACCAGGTCCGGAGCGAAGCGGAACGGCAGCGTGCGCCACTGGTTCTTGCCGAGCTTCAGGTCCATCGTGCTCTCCGTCCAGGACGTGAGCACCGCCTGCCGCGCAACCCCGGGGGCGGAACGACGACCGGACGACCGGCGCGGCTGCCGCACAGCAGCGGCCGGCGCCGAAGGCGTTGAGTCCCCGCCCGACTGCTGGACGTCCTGCGGGAGGCTTCCCGCGACCGCCTGCACTCCGACGGGGGCCGGGGCCGGCGCGCTCCGGTCGCCGGCCTCCACGTTCGCTGCCCCGGCGGCGCCCGCCTCCGGGGCAGCGACAACGGCGGGAGCTGCCGGGCCGGAATGCACCGCCAGCTGCGCTGCCGGCGGCTCGACGGCGACGGCAGACGGGGCTGCGGCAGGTTCCGGGGCTGAGACCACCTGCGTCACCACAGAAGGCGCTGCCGAACCCTCCGCGGCCACAGGCTGGTCGGACGGAGCGACAACGGTGGACACCGCCGACGCCTCGTCCACCCGAGCGCCCGTTGCGGCGGCTGCTGACTCCACGACGGACAGGACGGGCTCAGGCACCACGTCGGGCTCGGCGACCGGCTGCGGCGGTGACTGGGACGCCTCCACTGCAACCGCCGTCCGCGGCGCGAGCCACGGGTTCTCCGCAGCAGGCACGGTCGCCCCTGCTGCGGGCACGGCCTGCGTCTCCGTGGGTGCGGCGTCGCTGGCAGCCCCGGTCTGGGCAGGCACAGTCGGGGGCACCGGCACGGTAGCGGCAGCCATTGGCAACGGGGCCGGGTGCTGCACGACATCGGACGCTGCGGCCTGCGCACCCTGACCGACGAACGACCTGTTGACCAGCTCGTCCACGTCGCCGCCGAAGACATCCGCCCCGCGCTGCTGACGGCCGGCCTGGGCGCGAGCGGCAGCAGCAGCGCGGCGGGCGGCGGGAGTGGTGGAGAGACCGGCGACCTTCTTCTTCGGCTTCTCAGGCATCGACTTCCTCGAGCGAGGCGGCGCTCGCGATCTCCCACTCG
Source organism: Kitasatospora cinereorecta (assembly GCF_024172095.1). Classification (GTDB taxonomy): domain Bacteria; phylum Actinomycetota; class Actinomycetes; order Streptomycetales; family Streptomycetaceae; genus Kitasatospora; species Kitasatospora cinereorecta. The sequence goes on from NZ_JAMZDX010000008.1 coordinate 249,261, forward strand.
TCGGAGGGGGTGTCGATCCGACGCAGGATCTCCTCCACCAGGGCCGTGTACCGCTTGCCCGGAGCGTGGTTCGGGAACTGGACGACGACGGGGCCCGCCGGCCCGAAGCAGTCCGAGATCCGCACGTCGCTGCGGATGTCGGTCTTGAAGGGCTTTAGGCCCGTACTGACCATGCCGTTTATCACGAAGACGTCCTGCGCTGTCCACTTCGACTCGGAGTTGGAGTCGTTGAGGAGCACGCCGAGGAACTGGGGGGTGCACTCCCCCAGGGTCAGCTCGCCGACCTTCTCGACGGTCGGCTTGATCACCAGGGCGCCCTTGACCGTCTGCCGCTGCGGGTTCAGTACCGTGATCACGTAGTCCGAAGCGGCGTAGGCGATCGCGTTGAGGGACGACATCGACGGTGGGGTGTCGATGATGACGAAGTCCACGACGCCGCGCAGGTGCTCGAGCAGCATGCGCCGCAGGATCGGAGTCGTCGTGTACGGCTGGGTGATGAGCGCGTTCTGGGCCGCAGTCATCGTGCTCTCCTCCGAGGCGATGAGGAAGAGGCTGCCCGCGCCGTCGAACTCGTTCAGGATGTGGCTCTGGTCGAACATGATGTCCGTGAGCCGCTGGATCGGAATGCCCTGAAGTGCGTGCTGGAACGTCAGTCCCAGCGACCGCAGAATCCGCTCCCCCTTCAGCTCGACCCCTATGGCCTCGCCGGCCTGCGCCTGCGGGTCGAGGTCGACGATCGCCACGTCGAAGCCCGCCATCGCGAGACGCGCGGCCACATTGACGGTCGTGACCGTCTTGCCGATGCCGCCCTTCTGACTCGCGATTGAGATCACGGTCATCGGCCGGTCCAGCAGGTCGCCGCCCTGTTCCTCGTCCGACAGCGCCTCGGCTGCCTGCTGATCGTCCGCCACAGTCTCTGCCTCTCGTGCTCACCTGCATTGATCCCGCCGCGTCGCAGCAGCTACCCGGCTCTTGACCTGGCCGCCAAATCAGACATAAGGCCAGATTCGCCCACCAGCAGCGCAACGATGCGAGCGCTCCCGGCCGGCCACCGGCGAAATTGTGCTACGACGCGACACGACACTAGCAGCACGGCCTGATGGCGGAGGAGGGGTTCGGACCTCGCGCGTGTCATAGGGGCGTCCGGATGGGCCCATACAGGGGAAGACAAGCACGCAAGAAGGCCGCGGCGAAGGCCCATGCACACATTCGCGGCTGCAGGCAGGGATGCCTCCATGCCGACGCACACCCTTCCGCGGGCGCGAGCATCAATGGATCCACGCATCAACCGCACCGTGAATCGATGGACAGGTGCGCAGATTGAAGCTGACTCGCCTGCGTCGTCAGACGCGTCGTGGCATGGATCGATGGACGGGTTAATCCGTCGGTACCTGGACAGCTGCGTCGATCGACGAACGAGCCCGGACGTCCATGCATAGTCGGGTGCGTGAACCCCTACCTGGATGCAGAGGAACGCAGTAGGACGAGCGCGTCGGAACATTGACAGATCAATGAGCGGATCGGACTGCGCCGACTGACATCCATACAAGGATGCCTATCGGCATGCATCCATGGATGCATGCATTGCTACATGCATCCATACAGGCATGCCTACCTAGCTACAAGACTCCATACTCGCATAGGTCTCAGGCTCTCTACTGATACCACTATCGAGCAAGCGATGGATGTGTCTACCGTACTCCGTGCCGAGCTACCTTCGCGCATCACTACTTACCTAGCTACCCGCATGCGACTCAACATCCATGCCGATGCCACTACTGGCATCCATACAGCATCTGGCCCCGGCCGGGAATCGATCCGGAGTCAATGCCTACCGAGGCAGCTACTGACATACCTACAATCCCGGGGCGGTGGTCGGCCTCGCCGGGCTCGACCGGGACTCCCGAGTGGGCTTGATATCCATACCGGCATCCATATGGCCATCAATACAATCCCTGTTCAGAGCCATCATCGTGACTGTGGCAGGTCGCTGTCACTGGAAAGATCAGCCAGCCCCCTACCGGGATTGCTACGTCCCTCGGCCACACATGCAAGGGCCGACAGCGGTCCAGCCAGCAAGGGCCCAGCGCTGCGGCGAAGGGCGGGCAGCTTCTCTGAGTAGCCGTTCAGACCTGATCTCCGTCTGCGCGCGACCCCTGCCGCCGACACCCCACGGGACACATCCCAGCCTTGGAAGAGGTTCGATGAGTCAGCATCTCTGGCCGTGGCGGTGGCGTTCGAGCCGTGGAATCGGCTGATGCGGCGGGTCGGGAACAGTCCCGGGACTGGTCGATGAGTCGCTGACGCCTGGGCCATGGAGCCATCGGCAGGCGCGAATCTACGCTGATTCGGTCCCCCTGGGTGCCCGCGATCGGGCGTCGTGACGCGCCCGACATGCCCGGCAGAGCGGCGCAATCGGCAAGGGGACGGGCCCGGAGGACCCGGCATCACGGCCCCGGCCGCACAGAAATGCCGCCTTCTGCTGCCGCCCAATCGCGGTTACGCAGCTGCCCGAGAGCGTGGTCGGAAGTCCAGGACAGTACTCCGCCGCATTCCACAACAAGCCCACGCCCGTCCTGCGAAGGCGCCCGTCGACCTTTCCAACAGTCGATCAGAAGGCCCTGGGAACGGTGCCGCTGACGCCGTCCGCCGCACTGATGACGAGCGGCGGCAGATCCACAGGATCAGTCAGGAGTACGACCGCACCGTGCGAACCACCCGTCCACACGGCACCGCTTGTCGCGTCATACCGGGCAAGCAGTAAAGCCGACCGCCACTCACCGTCTGGACCCCACGGGCGGAAAGGGCACGAGGACAGACGAGGTGCGTGTGCACGGGCGCGCCGGCCCACACCTTCGAGCGCCGCGCTGCTCCGGCCGTGACACTGCCGTACGGCGTGTCAGAGTGCCGTAACCGGAACCACCTCAGGCAGGACTCCGACACCGGCCCCGAGCCTGGCCGCCGAGCCCGACCTCACCACCCCGGAGCTCCGATTCCACTCGGGCTGATCGATAGCAGTCGGCCGAGGCGAGGCACGCGTGGCGTAAAGCCCAGGAGGAGGGACCAGGATGGACGTCGGCCGTGGTCGTACCGGTGGCCGCGGCCCCTTCATCCCCACTCCGACCTGTCAACCGGGCGGCGATACCACCAGAACTCCGTGCGCCACTGGCGCCGGTACGTGAACGCGTCAGGGAAGGTGCGGCGACAGGCCACCGCATCCAGGCGCTTCACAAGCCGGCCGCGCTCGGCATTGGGCCCGTTCCCGCAGTCGCTCCAGGACTTCCTCCAGCACGCCGCGTGCGTGCCTGACGTCGTTGAAAGAGCACCAGGTGCACGAGCAAGGCGACTCCTGCGGGTATAGCGGATGCCCGCCCGGCGGGTGGAGGAACTCGCGGTACCCGGCAAGGCCCGGCCGGTGGCACCCAGGTGTACGTAGAAGCTGTCGCTCAGGTATCTGACCCGGTGCCCAGTCAGGCTCGCCCTGTCGGAGAGCGCGTGAATCCGGAGCGAAGAGGCCGACCTCCAGACGCGGGAGACCGGTCGTTCAGCGCGCAGCTCGCGCGGCCGTCTACGCGGCATCGACCTTTCGACACGTGATCACGGGAGCCGTGAGGCCAGGCGGAGCAGCCCTGCCGAACCCCGTTTCCGGGTCTCCGCAGTTGCCCTTTCAGACCTGCGAGGGCAGTTGCGGGCCAACCGTAAGGAAGACCGGGCCAGCCGAGACCGATCCAGCCCGATCTACTGAACACTGCTGGTCACAGGGACCACTGGCAATACAGACGCAGGCCGGTAGCCCCGGCGCGCTGGGCCAGGCTGACCAGGGCCTCCAGGACACCAAGCGCAGCCAGGGCGTCGACCTGACAATGCTGCAGTTCAGCCGTCATGGACCACGACTCGGCGGCGCGAGCCAAGTCAGCTGGCGCTGCCGCGGCGAGGGCCTCGGCCAGGGTGTCCGACAGGCAGAACACCAGCGAGGTGTCGCTCTCCGGAGAGGAAAGCAGCTGCCCTGACCGCGGGCGTCGGCTGGCCTCCTCATAGCTGCAATCCGTCAGGATTGCTTCGAGCTGAGCAACGGCAACCACCGGGTCGATGTTCTTGAGGAAGACCACGTCGTGTCCTGCCTCGGCCGGCCCCCCGGACCGCTCGACCACGGCAATGGCGGCCTGGTCGTCGGTGGCGGAGAAGTAGTCGCACATCGTCATGCGTCGAGTCTGGCAGCCGCAGCCGACAGACTCGCGATCTGAAGACGCCGACCCAGCGTGGGGTCAATTTTCGGAGTGCACCGGCCGAAGGCCACCGGTGAGATGCGCCGCCCGAGGGCGCGGCGAATGGCTACTTCGGCATCCCGCTCAGCGATGAGTTCCGCCAGGACCAGCAACGTCGGCCCGCCGCGGACGCCGTCTTCGTGTCCGACCCCACGAACCCGCTCGCTGACCTCAACAAGTACGTCCTTCGCGTCGGACTGCCTGGCCACACGCTCCCGAAGGCTTCCCACGAGTAGACACCGCCGAAGACCGAGCGCCCGCCGCGTTCGTGGACCGTAGGGCATCGCACCGATGCGACCGCACGCCTGCCGCAGCACTCGAGCTCCGATCGGCCACGCCCTCTGCCTGCAGTGACGTGCCGAAGCATTGCGTACGCGGCGCAGCTGAGCCGATCCTGCAGCCGGAGCTCCGATCCTGGGTGGCCACCAGGACAGGGCACAAGCTGAAGCATCGCGTCGAATAAGGATGACCGCGTCACCGCAGAATGCGGCGCCCCCGACGGCTTACTGTCTGCTCGACGTACAGGGTCACAGCCCGGAGGTGGACACGTGGCAGGCGCCAGCGGACCGACGATGGACCTATCCCCCCGACGCCGGTCGATCTGGGACATCCCCGACGACGCCGACGCACCGGCGCCCACGGTCCCCGACATCACCGGCCGGCAGGTCCCGCTTCACAAGCTCTGGGCGAACCCGTTCAACCCCAGAATCGTCCACGACGACGCCGAGATCGACGCGATGGCCGAATCCATCAAGTCCGAGGGCCTCCTCCAGGACTTGATGATCGCTGACGTCGGCCCGTTCCTCACCTACTGGACGGACCGCCTCCGCGCTGCGCCCCGCCAGCGGGCCCTCCTCACGGAATCCCTGACCAAGGCGCGCCCCGACGACTACGTCATCCTCATCGGACACAACCGGCATGCCGCATGCGCCCGCGCCGGACTCGACCACGCACCGTGCCGGCTGCGGAACGACAAGATCAACCGCGCCCGCGTTCTCGCGCTCCCTGAGAACCTGCGCCGCATCAAGCTGAACCCCATCGAGGAGGCCCTCGGCTTCCAAGGCGCCGTGGAAGACGGACTCACCCAAGCAGAGATCGCCTCACAGGTCGGCTGCCGCCAACCCCACATCTCCCGGCGCCTCAAGCTCCTGCACCTCGTCGACGACCTGCGGGACGCCGTCATGACCGGAGACCTCCGCACTGCGGACGCCGAGCTCATCGCCGGCACGCTGCCCGACGGCGACCACCGACAGGCCCATGTACTCGACCGCATGAGAACCCACGGCATGTCCGCCCCCGCCGCCCTGGCCCACCTCGAAAAAGCGCGGGCCTTCCACGACCCCACCGAAGACCAGCCGGGAGATCCGACCCCCAGCCGCCCGACGGCCGGCGCCCCCGCAGACACACTTCCGGAAGCAGCTCTCCAGCCGGACGGCCCGCGCCCCGACGCCCCCCAGCCCAACGCCGAACCCACCCAGCCGACCACCGGCCCATCAATGCCGCCGCCGCCCACCGCCGACGGCTCCCTGACCCGCACCGAAGCCTGCCAACACCTCCTGCAAGCCACCACTGCACCCAACCCCCGAGAAGCCCTGCGCCTCCTCACACCCGCCGTCCTCCTCGCCGGCCCCGCCGAGCACCGACTCGCCCGAACCTGGCTCCAACCCGCGCCAACCACCCGCAGCACCCACCGCCAGCCCTTCGCCGACCTCCTCGACCACCCCAAAGCCGCCAACCAAGCAGCCCTCGCGATCGCACTCGCCGCCCTAGAACACCGCACCCAACACACCCCGCGGCCATGGACACCCGCCGACCGCACCTACATCGAGCACCTCACCCGCCACGCCGGATACCACCCCACCCCCTGGGAACAGGACCGCCTGCACACCAAGGCACCCACGGCCGATATTCCGACGGAATAACCAGCACCCCAGGAGGCCCCCGTGCCCACCACCCCGCCACCCGCCCCACACCATCACCCCCGCGCCTACGCCTTCTCAGGACAGTCCGGCGGCGCAGGCAAAACCCAAGGCGTCGTCAACCTCGGCATCGAACTCGCCAACCGCGGCCACCGCACCCTCATCTGGGACATCGACCCCCAGCGCAGCGCCTCGCACCTCCTCGGCTACCAGGACCCGCCACCCGGCCACGCCACCGTCTTCAACGTCCTCACCGGCGACAACAAACTCCACGAAGCCATCGCCCCTGCCCGCTACCGCACCGCCGCAGGCACCACCGACGCCGCCTTCAAGGCCATCCCCAACCTCGACCTGGTCCTCGGCACCCCCGAAATGGCCGACGCCGAAGTCACCCTCGGACACGACCCAGCCGGCATCCTCTGGCTCCAGAACGTCCTCGACGAACAACTCCCCGCAGACCGCTGGGACGCCATGCTCTTCGACTGCGGACCCACCCTCGGCATCCTGCTGCTGTCCGTCGTCCTCGCAGCCCCCCACGTCATCGGCTGCATCAACGACGAATACAAGTACGTCATCGGCCTCACCGACCTCGAAACCACCCTCGACCGAGGCCGCAGCAAACTACGACGACTCGGCTTCCACGCCCACATCGCCCACATCCTCGCCACCAACATCCCCCTCGACACCCACGGCAACGTCGACCGCAAAGCCGGAGCCGTCACCGACGACGTCATCAAAGCCGTACGCAACCATGCCGACTGGGCGCCCCGCCTCCTCCCGCTGATCCGGCGCAGCATTCGCTTCAAGGAGACGACCGTCAAACAGCGCCCCCTCCGCTTCCACGCACCGAACTGCCCCTCACTCGACGACCTCTCGGCCGTCGCAGACGCCCTTGGCTTTCCCCGCCGCAACTCAACACGGCGGGACCACCGCTGATATTCCGTCGGAATAACAGATCCACCCGCACCAGACACCACACCGAAAATGGCGGTGTTCCGCACCCCGCCCGACCGACACAACTGAGGCCGCTCGAAACCCGGCCGCACCACCGAACGGAGCCAACGCGGGCCCCCTGCCTCCATCGGCGCCGACAGAACCTCCAAGCCAGCCGCCCGGAAACCCCGGCACGGACACCATCGCCGACGACCCAAGCGCCACCAGCAAGCACTCCAAGGCACCACTGCGCTCGCCCGAAACGTGCACCACCCTGCGCAGCACAGCAACCGCCCGGACACCACTCACCAGCGCGCCAACCCCAGCCCCCTTCCATCACAGACAGCAACGGCCCCAGCCCCACCCGCGCCGAACACCCGCCGAGCCGACACCCACCCACTGCGCACCCAGACCACACCCTGCGCACACCACACCCCTCAGACAGCGCACCCCCACACGCACCCTGCGCAGCCGACACCCAACCCCCTGCGCACCCAACGCCCCAACCACCGATCCGCGCGCAACTCCACCCCGCTACCCACCTCCGCCTACCCATCCCTACAAACCCACCCAGCCACACCCCCTGCGCACCCCGCCAACCCGACCACCAACCGGTGCGCACCGACCGCCCGCCACCACCCACCCCGAGCATCGCCCCACCCTGAAAACGCGCAGGTCAACAGCACACTGCGCAGCCTCAGCGCACACTGCGCACCACCTGCCCAAGCAGCCGCACCACGCACACCCCGAAGCCCCCAGACCCATGCGCCGAGCCACACCCCCACCCTCACGCGGCGCACGCCGCGCCAGACAGCACTGCGCACCGCAAGACAGCCAGGTGCGCCCCGGCCGACCCGCCGCTGCGCACACCCTGCGCACCGGCCACCAGCAACTGCGCAGGGCGTGACTCCAGCCATCCCTACCTGCGCGCCTCCCCGCCGAACACAACGCACCCGCTGCACGGCCCCGCATGGCTTTGCGCACCGTGGCCTCACGACGGTCAGCTGTGACTGCCAGTGAGCGGTACGGCGTCACCGACTACACGGCAGCGGCCGCCCGCGAGGCCTACCCACGGCACCCGCGCGGCCCACCGGACCCGAGAGCGCACAGGCCTCGAACGAGGGGGCTGCATCGCCGCCTCCTCACCAGCTGTCCCAGGCTCGCCACTCCGTCGCCCCGGCTCGCCGCATGCCCGACCGCGCCCCGCCGATCAAGCAGCGACCCCGAGGTAGGTCGAGGCGAGCGTCGGAATGTGCGCCTTTGTCGGACCTCGAAGCGTGGAATTCGGTGCAGAAAGCGAAACCGTGAAAAGCTGTGCCCTCGCGATCACGCACCATCCGGGGCGCAGGGGAGGAGACGCCGTGACCAGGGCCAAACTGTCACGCATCCATTTGTTTCTGATTGCCCTCGTGGCCATCGCCGGAGCCACCATCGCCGGCATCGGCTTCCTCGGCTCCTACACCGCAGTCCGGCAACTCGCCGTCGAGCAGGGCTTCGGAAGCTTCTCCAAGATCTTCCCCATCGGCGTCGACCTCGGCATCATCGCCCTCCTCGCCCTCGACCTGCTCCTCAGCTGGCTGCGCATCCCCTTCTTCCTGCTGAGGCAGACCGCGTGGCTGCTGACAGCGGCGACCATCGCCTGGAACGCTGCCTCCGCCTGGCCGCACCCCCTCGGCGTCGGCATGCATGCAGTGATCCCCGTGCTGTTCATCGTCATCGCCGAGGCCGCCCGGCACGCCATCAGCCGCCTGGCCAAGCTCACGGACACCCGCCACATGGAGTCCGTCCGCCTGATGCGCTGGGTGCTCTCCCCGATCCCAACCTTTGCCATGTGGCGCCGCATGAAGCTTTGGGAGATCCGCTCCGTCGACGAGGCCGTGCGCCTGGAGCAGATGCGCCTGGCCTACGGAATGCTGCTGGAGGACGCCTTCGGCAAGGACTGGGCCAAGACGGCTCCCCGGTCGGCTGTTCTTCCTCTGCGCCTCGCCAAGCTCGGTGTGCCGATTTACAGCACTGCATCCCAGGGTCTAGCCGCCGCTGGGCTGTCCGACAGTGCATTCGGCGGGTTGTTCACCAGCCCAGAGCTCGAGGTAGGCCAAAGCGCCGGCCGTGGGGCCGTCGAGTCGCACACCAGCGCCGTTCCTCCGCATGCCCTGGATCGAAGCCGCAGCACGCTGGTGCCCGCGCAGGGCGAGCCGGCTCGAGTTGCTGGCCTTGACGAGTCCTCGAGTCCTGACAACAGCAACCCCGGCTCAGATGTGACTGAGGGACTCATGCTCGCCGAGCTTGATCGGGCAGCGGACACCGAGCTTTCCAAGGCTGTCGCCGATAGCCCCCTGGAGCCTTCTCCGGGAAGCGAAGCCGCGACGCTCGAGGAACCGACCGCTGTATCGGTTCCGCTCTCCGAGGAGACTCAGTCGCGTGAGGACCAGCTCTACGGCTACTACCGCCACTACGTCGAGCAGCGTGGCCAACTCCCCGAGAAGCACCTGTTCGCGGACTTCATCTACCGCGAGTTCGGTCAGACCGGGCAGAGCGGAGCCGGCCCAGTCAGCGTCCAGTCTCTCCGCCGATACTGGGGAAACCTGGAAACCCGCTACCAGGAGGAGCGCGGTACCTCTCGTCACCTCGAGGACGTGACGACGTGATGCCGGACCAAGTCCGCGTGTAGTGGCCGAAAGCAGGAGCAGCCCGCCGCGCAAGCCACCATCGCAGTCACGCCACGATCTGTGAGGCTCGGCCGCTCGAGGCGGATCTTGCCCAAGACCAGGTCGAACTGGCTGCAGTCGGCACACACTCCAGGTGCGAGAACCAGCGACACCACCCAGCAAGGCCGTCTACTCCCACGTGGACCTGGAAGCGAAGGCGCTACCCGCGCGCGGTCGAGTGGCAGCGGATGCACTCCGTCGCCACAGCGTTTCACCTCCAGCACGGCCACCTCGACCCCACCGACAAGACGAAGCAAGCGGAGCTGATCTCCTGGCCCGGGTGTCCGAGCTGGACGTGCTCGGCATGATCTGGTCGAAGAACGCCAAAGCCTAGGAGCGCGGTCAGGCCTACACAAAGGCCTTCCACCACCAGCACGGCCACCTCGCCATCCCCGCCACCACGAAGCTCGACGACCATGCGGTCGGCGCGTGGATGCGCCGCCAACGCAAGGCCAACAACCTGACCAAGGCAGGTCGCCAAGCTCGACGCGCTGGACGAGCTGTGGCGCCGAGAACCGGACTGGAACAGGTCGTAGCCGGCGCCTGCTCGCCTACCTCGCCGCCGGTGGCGCCCTGGGCGGCCCCGCGAACCGCACCGGCGGCGAGGCGGACCCCACAGTCCGGCCCGGCACCTGGCTTCGCAAGCAGGCGGGGCCCGCACGATCTCAGGAGCGGCGCAGCAAACGATGCTCCCGACCGTGACGGGGCGGGCGGCAGGCCAACGGCTGGCGAGAGAGCGCGTTGGGCGAGGATGCGTTTGAAGGCGCCGGTAGAACCAGGAAGGTTGTTGTAGCCAAACAGCTTTGCGCAGTTGGACCGTGTCGACGGAGCCCTCGTGCGCGACGATGGCCGTCATGGGCTCGCGGTCACGGGGAGGGCGCTGGTGACCGATCCGACGGCGCTTGCGGGCGGGGGCGTCGTGCCGGTGAGGTGGGCGTAGACGACGGTGTTGTCCTGGTATCCGCCGTGTGCGCGGTCGTACGGCCAGGCGCAGGTGATCAGTCGCAGTTCCGGCCGGCCGGTGGGCTGGTACACGTGAGCGGTGGGAAAGGCGGATTTGGGGTAGTTCTGTACGTCGTCGATGGAGAAGACTGCGGTGCTGCCGTCGCCGCGTTCGACGAGGGCGGTCTGTCCGGGCGTGAGGGTCGACAGGCGGTAGAAGGCTGCGGTGCCCTGGCGGGTGTCGAGGTGGGCGACGATCACGGCGGTTCCCGTCTCGCCTGGTGTGGTGCTGTCGGCGTACCAGCCGGCGAGGTTGCGGTCGTCCGATGCGGGTGGGGGCAGGGTTCCGGTGGCGTCCAGGTGCAGCGCTACCAGGGGGGTGTTCACTGACAGGGCGGGGATGCGGATCCGGACCGGTTCGGAGCGCGGCATGGGCGTCGGTGCTGAGGTCGGCATGGCGGTTGGGCGGGCTGCCGTGCGGTCAGTGGCGGGAGACATCGGTGGGGGAGTGTTGGCGTTCGAGGCCATGGACCAGGAGCCGGCCGCGAGCAGTCCTGCCACCACCATCAGCACTCCGGGAATGAAGACCGAGCCCGGCCGAGGTGCTCGGCCGGGCGTCGTACGCGATACCTCCGTGGGCACCCGGTTCTCCGTCTCTCGCGGAAGCGGGCCGATCCGAGCGGGGTGGCCCGGCGGGCTGAGCACGGTGGACCGCCGCCGGGCCCGGGAGCGTCAGCGCTGCTGATCCGCGCTCAGACGGCGGCGGACAACCAGGGCGCCTGCCGCAGTGAGGACCGCCGCACCGCCGAGGCCGGCCGCGAGGAGCCGTGTGTCCGCCGGCCCGCTGCCGGCAGCGACCGCGCCCGTGGGAGCCTGGGCGACAGCCGACGCGGCGCCGCCGGTGGCAGGTGCTGTCGTGGTGGCCGTCGTACCTGCGGCAGCGGCCGCGGCCGGGCTGCTCGCCGCCGCGTGCGGCAGGTCCTCGCAGGCAATGCCGTCGTGGTCGGCGTCCAGGTGGTTCGGATCCGACGGGTCGGCGTTGAGAACAGCCTGCGCTTCCTCCTGGGTGGCGAAGTTCGAGCAGTCGAGATCGCCTGTTTGGGCGTGCGATATGCCAGTGAGCGGAAGGCTGGCGACGAACGCCAGAGCGGCGATCGATGTCGCGGCGCGGAAACGCATGGAACCTCCAGTAGCCAGGTGTGTCCCCGTCGCTACTCAAGGTATGAACGGTTCGACCTGCCGCCACCCGGGCGGTAGCGGCGGAGGCCTCCAGGTGGGCCCGCCGCGGGTGGCAGACGCCCTGGTCGGTGGGTTGTGGAGCTGAAATGGTCCACTAGTCCGGTCGTGTACCTACCGGACTGGTCGTGACGGGTGGCCCGGGGTGGCCGCGCAGTCTGTCCACGAGTGCGCCGAGCGCCGGCGAGGCGGTGCGCTCGAGGACGCGAACGGGTGAGTGCCGCGGGCGTGACGGTGAGACCTGCCGACGAGGCCACCGGCCGCATGGGGCTGGCCTCGATTCCCTGGCTGTGCTCACTCGCTGTTGGCGGAGTGAGTCAGGAGCCGGATGTGGCCAGCGTGTGGGCGGCCTGAGCGGCGCACCACGGGGCGGGCTTGGCCGCCTGCATCCCCGGTCCCAGCAGTTCTTGGCCGTGATCACTGGTGCGGATTGGAGCGCGGGGCCAGCGGCCAGGTGCACAGCCGAATTGTCGGTGCCCTGCTGTCGCTGGAAGCACTGATGGCTTCAGCTGGATGAGGCTGCGGACCTGTGGCGGCATACAGGTCGCGCAGCGCTTCGTGGAACGGGCACACCTGGTGGAACGGTCGCGGTGGTCCGAGCGGCGTGTCTGATGCGAGTTCATCGCTCGGTTGGGCGGGCGGCGTGGATGAGTTGGCGGAGGGCGCCGTAGTAGACCTCGTGGTCGACAACGGCGGGCAGGATCTCTGTCAGGTGGCCGGTCAGCACCGGGAACTCGTCGGGATCGAGCGCGGCGAGTGCTTGGCGGGTGGCGGCCTGGGCGGCCTTGGGGTTGCGATGGTCGACGAAGCTCGCGTAGCCGAGCGTGAGCAGGTACAGGCGCCGGTAGGTGGCGGTCGCGGCGGCGGGGGTCATGCCGGCTGCGATGGAGTCGGCGAGCTGTGGTTCGACCAGGCGCTTGAGAAGTTGAGGGCCGAGCCAGGGCCTGCTGCCGCGGAGGGCGACCAGGCCTGGGTGGGCGGTGAGCAGTTGGTACAGGGCGGTGAATCGCGTCTTGGTGGCGCTCGCCCAGCCGGTGCCTGGTGCGATGTTGGGGAGCTGGGCGGCGAGGTGGTCGGTGACGAGGTCGAGCAGGCCGGCCAGGTCGGTGCAGCGACGCTGCAGGGAGGCGACAGAGATGTCCAGCGCGGCGGCGAGGGTGCGGAAGCTGAGTGCTTCCGGTCCTTCTTGATCGACGATCAGCAGGGCCTGCTCGGCGATGCGTTCGGGAGTCGCGAGGTCGAGGGAAGCGGATTGCCTTGGCATGCGGAACAGCGTACGGTACGGCGTACCGTCACGGTAGGTTCCCGACTCCTCACGGAGGCGACATGCCCCGCACCACGGCACTCGACCCGCTCTTCACCGCAGTGGACAGCGCTGCCTTCACCGACCGGCACCTGGCCAACCTCGCCGCAGGCACCCTCGCAGCCGTCCGCGTCCCCGCCTTCCTCGACCCCGACACCTGCCACACCGCGATGGAAGCGGTCGACCGACTGCCAACCGCGGACTACGACGCGACCCGAGTGCCCACCCCTATCGTGCGCTTCGGCCCCGCCCTCAACGACTACCGCCGCGCCAGCGGCACACTGGACACCACCAGGTACTGGCACGACACAGACACCGCCCGCGCCGCCTGGCAACGCGCCGGGCTGCGCCCGGACCCGATCGCCATCTCGATGGCCCGCCTCGGCTCTGCCTGGGGAGCTGCCGTCACCCCGGCCACCATCGGCGGCCGAGCCGTGTTCGGCGGCACCCTGCGCGAGATGAACGCCGGCGCCCTGGTCCACTACGACGACCTGAACCGCGAGTTCCCCACCGGCCTCTTCGACCAGGAGCTGCTCGCCCAGCTCGCGTTCAACGTCTGGGTGTCGGTCCCCGCGGCCGGCGGCGCGACCACGGTGTGGCGACACCGCTGGGAGCCGGCCGACGAGCAGTACCTCCAGGCGTACGGCTACCGGGCCGAGGCGGTCGAGCACTACCAGCGCGTCGACCTCGCGCCCCGAATCGGCGACGGGCTCCTGTTCAACCCGGCGAACTTCCACGCCGTCGAACCCAACCCGGGCGGGCGCCGCATTGCGTTCGCCTTCTTCCTCGGCCTGACCATCACCGGCCAGCTCATCGCCTGGTCGTGACCTCTCTCAGCAGGAGCAGCATGCACCAGCTCACCTTCGGCGACATCAAGGCCGCCACCGACCGGATCGCCGGCCGCATCCGCCCCGTCACTCTGGCCCCGGTCGACTCGGGCGCGATCCGCTCTGCCGGCCGCGATCCCCTGGACGACCGGGCTGAGCGGCCCTGCGAGGTGTGGTTGGCCCTGGAGTTCATGCAGCACACCGGCTCGTTCAAGGCCCGCGGCGCGCAGAACTTCATCCAGGCCCACCGCGACGCCGGCACCCTGCCCGAGGTCGGGGTGACCATCGCCTCCGGCGGCAACGCAGGCCTGGCCTGCGCCTGGGCCGCCCAGCAGCAGGGCGTCCAGGCCACCGTCTTCATTCCCGCGACCGCCCCTGCGGTGAAGGTGGCCAAACTCCGCGGCTACGGCGCCGAGGTCCGCCTGGTCGGCACCGAGTACGCCGACGCTCTCGCCGCGTGCGAGGAGTTCGCCGCCGCCACCGGGGCGCTCGCCTCCCACGCCTACGACCACCCGCTCATCGCGGCCGGCGCAGGCACGCTGCTGGAGGAGATCCGCCACCGGATCCCCGACCTGGACACCGTGGTCGTCGCGGTCGGCGGCGGCGGCCTGTTCGCCGGCGTCGCCACCGCCGCTCAGCACCACGGCATCCGCACCGTGGCGGTCGAGCCGGAGCACTGCCGCGCCCTGAACGCCGCGCTGGAAGCCGGCCGCCTCGTCGACGTCACCGTGGACTCGATCGCGGCTGACTCCCTCGGCGCCCGCCGCACCTCCGCCATGGCCCTCAACGCTGCCCAGCAGACGGGCGGCTACTCCGTTCTGGTGCCGGACGACGAGATCACCCGGGCCAGGCAGGCGTTGTGGGACCACCGGCGGATCGCCGTCGAGCACGGCGCCGCCACCGCCCTGGCCGCCCTCACGAGCACCGACCGGCACAGGGCGGACCGGGACCTGCCGAACCGGCCAGACACGACCAGTCGCAGCTACCGGCCCGGCAGCGGCGAGAAGGTCTGCGTGGTGCTCTGCGGGGCCAACACCGATGCAGCGAACCTTATGGACGAGAGCTGAACCGAACACACCCGGGTGCAGCCCAACGACCATCCCTCAGCTTCCGGTCTGGACGGTGCGGCGGTGAGCTGGCCGTCCTGATCGGTAAGCGGACAGCAATGCCACCACCGGAGCTCGCCGCATGGTGGCCGCACAGCGTCCGGCCCGGCTGGCGGCACTGACCGGTCGCCTCTGTGCTGTCGCAGCCTGCTGACATGATCGTCCGAACGGTGCGGACGAGGGGGCGGGTGTGGACCTGACGGTCGAGCAGACGGCGCGGCGGATCACGGCGGAGGTCGTCGCGATGGCCCCGGACGGCTGGGAGAGGTGTGTGCTGCGCGGCAGCGGAAGCCGGTCCGGCGTGGGCCTGAGCGGCGGCGGGTACGTTGTGCCGAGCCGTACAGACGGCCTCTTCGGCCTGCCGTTCCCGCACGAGGGCCTCGCCGCGCTGGCGTCCCTGTTCCGGGACAGCCACGGCTGGGAGTCCATCGCCCTGGAGCTGACCTGCTACCCGTCGGGCGCCTTCGATCTGGTGGTGTTCCGGGGTGCGCTGGAACCGCGCTCCGGCCGCGATGACGGCTGGACGATGACCCTCGACCCCGACTTCCGGCCGTCCGAACCGGGCACGACCGACAGCACGAAACCCTCCGTGCTCCTCCCGGCCGGAGACCCGGCAGAGGCGGTCCAGCGGCTGCGGTCCCTGCTTCGGCAGCATGCCGAACGCCACGGAGCGGAACCCCGGCTGCCGGCACCCGTCACCGAGGAACAACTCGCCGCCGCCGAGCGCCACCTCGGCCGAGCGTTGCCCGCGGACCTGCGCGCGCTCTACCTGGAGGCCAACGGCGACGGCGGCAACGAAGCGCTGGACGACTACGCCTGGCTGCCACTCACGGCGACCCTCGCCGAGCGCGACGACTACATCGGCGTCCCGACCTGGTTCGGCTGGGAGCTCGGCTGGCAGCACGTGATCCTCGACGCCGACCCGCCGAACACCGTGCGCCGCTGCTCCGGGCATCCAGGCTGGCTCCCGTTCGCGACGGGCTACGACGGCAACTTCCTCGCCGTGGACCTTGCGCCGGCCGCGGACGGTCGACCCGGCCAGGTGATCGAGGTCGGCCGCGACTTCAACCACGGCCCGCGCTACGTCGCCTCCTCCGTCACCGCCTGGCTCGGCCAGGCCCTGGGCCGCCCCGACCCGCACGCCCCACAGCAGTCCCACAACGACGCGCCGAAGCTGGTCGTCTCCACTCTGGACAGCCGACTCACACCAGCCGTCCAGGCGATCCACCTCAACGACGCCCCGTCACCCGTCGACCTCACCCCGCTCACTGCCACCCCCCACCTACGCCGCCTGCACCTCAACCGCTGCGCCACCACCGACCTGACCCCCCTGGCCGCCCTCCCCGTCGAGGACCTGGCCGTCGACCTCGCCCCCGAAGCGGACCTCACGCCACTCACCGGCCACCCCCACCTCGCCTCACTCGCCGTCGGCTCCGCGACCCCGACCGACCTCACCCCGCTGCGCACCCTGCCCGCGCTCCGCCACCTCGACCTGTCCCGTTGCCCGAACGCGGATCTGACGTTGCTCGCCGACCTTCCAGGCCTGCACTACCTCGCCCTCTCCACCGACCAGTGGCAGACCCTGACAGCCGCCGACCGCCTCCCCGCCCAGCTCGCGGCCGGCCGTCTCGCCGGTACCGAGCCGCTCAGCGCCGCCCTCGACCTCCTCGCCGCCCTCGGCGTCGACACCTCCACCGCCTACCGACTCTCCGGCACCACCGAAGGCGCCTCCTAGGCTCCCGATCCGGGCAGGCCAACCACCCGAACATCTGGCCCTGGGGTTGGCTCAGCACGGTGCATTGCCGTCTGCCACGCTGATGGCCGCTGCGCGGCTACCAGCACCGTTCGCCGTCTGGAGCTTGGGATGCGCCTGCCAGAAAGGCCGCGAACAGTTCGAAGTCGTCGCCGACGGAGGTAACGGCAAGGTGCTGTTCTCGTCCTCGTCGAGGTCGACCGCCGACACAGTTGCCAAGCGCTACCCCGGGAGTGTCGTCCGTGAGAAGGGGACGGAGGAACCGAAGTCCGCCTGAAAAAAATCGGTGGTCATCAGCAGTGCTGCTGCCCGGAGAGCCTGGGCGGCAGCACACCTGGTCCCGCTCCCCGACAGTGCTCCCGGTGAAGCGCTCGACGGTACGGGTGAGCGGGGACATCACTTCTTGAAGCGTTGCAGCGTACGGTCCAGGCTGGCGACTTCCTTCGAAACGACGAGGTTAGGAGTCTTCAGGATGTCGGACACCAGCTTGGTGTTCTTCTCGATGCAGCCAGGGGCTGGGTTTTCGGGCATCACCCACTGATCGCCGTCAGGGTAGAAGGTGGAGATGTCGCCGGTGTTTACGACAGCGATCGGGCCGACCGTCAACTGCTGTCCGCCATCATGTTCGAGAACAACGTTCACGACCGCGATCCATGGCGAGACCCCTTCGATGATCGTCTTGTTCCCCAAGGAGAGCTCGAGGGCGTCGTGTCGGTTGGCGACGACCTCGAAGGCGATCTCCTTCGAGAGAGTGAAAGGCTTCGCCGGCGGCACCGGCTGCTGGTCGTCCGGAATCGTGAACTGGTAGTTCGCGGAGACGACGATCTCCCCGCCCTCGGCACTGCAAGGCGCGAGGCTCTGCAACTGGTTGAAGGTGATGCTGGCCTTCGTGATCAGGGAGGTTCCGTTGGCGATATTGGCCAATGTCAGGTCGATGTGAGGGCCATGCAGGTCGGTCGTCTTCGTGACCTCCTCCCCGTAGCGCTGTTCGCCAGAGGTACCTCCGGCGATGTAAGCCGACACCTTCGACAGCGTGAGGTCGGACTTCAGCTCCGGCCCCTTCCGCGCAAGGTCATTGGTCGTCTGCGACTGCTGCTCGATCCGGAAGACGGCGAACCCCACCGCCACCGCGACGATCAGACCTACGGAGATGGCGATCTTGACGAACCGATTGTGCTTCGCTCGTCGGCCGGCCTCCTCTGGCGCTTCACCCAGGACGATGTCGCCGCTCTGGGTGATGTTCTGCGTCGCATTCCCGGAGGCGTTGTTCGCCTGCGGGCCCCGGGGGTCGGGAGAGCTCATCACTGGTTCCGGGGCTTGGTGCCGACCACGATGTCGCCGGTCTGGGTGATGTTCTGCGTGGCGCTGCCGTAGGCGTTGTTGGTCTGGACATAGCTCTGCTGCGGGATCGGGACGGCAGCGCGGACCGCCTCGACGAGCGCCCTGAGGTCGTCTTCGAGTTCGGGGTTCTCCTCGAGGAGCTCCGCAAGCTTCTCTGTCCAGCGGCCCTGGAGTGCCGTTCGGATGCGTTCCTGCTGCGGCCCCGAGACCTGATCGAGCTCCAGCGGGATTCGTTCGAGCTGCACCGACACACGCTGCTCGTCCCGGTCGTCACCGCGACCGAACAGCCGGGCGACGCTGCCCTTGGTGCTCTGCCAGAAGTCCGTTGCCGCCGCGCTCACGATCGCGGTTCCGCCAGCCGCCGCCAGCTCCAACAGCGCGTCTGTCAACACCCTTGGTCTCCTACTCGGTTGATGGTCACGCGGACGCCCTCAGCCCGCCGAGGCTGACAAGGTAACGCATAGTCAGATCACGGTGGAACGGATACGCACAGCTTGGTCGGAGTCATATGCGCGAGAGATCGGGCCTCGAAACGACGGCGGGGACATCCAGGTCGGCGACTTGGTCGGGAGAGCGCCGACGCGCGCAGAGCATGCTGGCGCTCGCGGCCGCCGCCCTGGCCGTCCTCGCATACCGCGACGCGGCCACTCACGGCAGCCGCCTGTTCGACCGGCAGGACCCCGCGGCCGTCGGCACAGTGCTGGCACTGCTTCCGCAGGCCTGCGACAGTCAGGACCAAGCATTCCGGGCCGGCGTGGCCCGCGCGTTGTGGGACCTCGCCGACGACCTCTCCCATGGCAGGGCGCCGCTGCCGCGCAGCTGCCGAAACGCTGGGCCCTGGAAACGATGGGGAGATCACTGCGTCCTGGTCGGTTGCGTTGCCCGAGGACTTCATCGCGATCGCCGGCGCGTACGGCGACGCGGTCATCTCGGACTACATCTACTTCTGCGGGGCCCGGACGCTCCGCAGGTACGCCGAGGGCATGGGCCGGAAGCTGGAGGTGTCCCGGACGGTTCCCCACACGGTCCTGCCGACCCCGGGCAGCGTCCTGGTCTGGGGAACACGATCGAAGGCGACCAACTGTTCCTCGTGCCCCGCTAGGACGGCTCCTGGACGGTCTCGGCGTTCCGCCGCGGCTGGGTGGACTGGCACGACACGGACCTCGGCTTCAGCGACTGGTTCCACCTCGCGCTGACCGGTGTGACGGCCACCGATTGGCTGCCCGAGTGGGAGCCGCTTCCGCACCTTCTTGAGCTCGACGACGAGTGACATGGGCGGCGCAAACACGAGATCCAGTGCACCGGCCTCGGTGTCACGAACACTCCCAGTAGAAGCGTCCCTCCAACCGGTCGGGGCTGAGGAAACCGAAGCCGTACCCATATCCGAAGTTGAGGAAGAGTCTGTCACCGTCGTCAGGGCTGTCCTGAAGCCGGAAGAAGAAGAGCCACGGCTCCTCGACCCGCGCTGTCGTATTCGGGAACGAAGCAGTCCCGCCGAGATACTCCACCAGGTCGGCGCCAAAGAAGTCGACGTCGTCAGGACTGCCGCCGCGCATGAACGCCCCCCGCCCCACGTCGCGGGCCACCTGCCGCTCAAGGTGATCCGGCACTGCCGCGAAGTCCACGTGGAACTCGACAGGGACCTCCTCTTCGTCGGGGCCCCACCGCCACAGGGTTCGACCGCGGGTATCGGAATCTCCGATGGACGCGAACGGCGGGATCCTGCCGCCAGGCTGCACGAGCAGCAGGCCGTCGCCGTCCTGCGGGCCGAGGCCGCCCATAATGCGGCCGTCCTCTCCGATAAAGAGATACGCGAGCCGGAGCTCGTCCCCGGGCACCGGAAACTGGCCGATGAACACCAGAGGGTCGCCGGTGACCGGATCAAGGGGCCAGCAGGGCTCGTCGAGCCAGACCGGCTCGCCACCGAGCTTCGCGACCGGCGCGGTGATCGGCTCGTCCGCTGCCCGGAGCGTCAGGGTCAGCCGCGGCAGGAACGCCGCGTCATAGGAGCCGGCCGCCCCGTACGTGGTCGCGAAAGCATGGCGTGAGCCTACGGCTCCGCCATGACAGACGCGCCAAGGTCACAAGATCATCGACAGAGCCCACTCACGTATACCCACCTGAGCGCAGCCTCGTGCGCTCCGACAATCACCCGCACTCGCGTGCCCGTGGCAGAGCACCTCCTGGCACCTCGGCAGTCAGTCATCACCTGTTGCACGTTCCTGTCCGCCCCATACCTGCAATGACCTGGCCTAACCCGTCGTCTGATGCGAGACAGGCAACGAAACAGAGTAGAGACAGAAGGTCGCCGAGGTCGTTGCCGCGGCGGGAGACGAGCCGGACCTTGTGGTCGGTGTCGATGCAGGCGACCGCTCTGATGCCATCCTTCTCCAGACTTCGCGTGTCTCGTGAGACATGTCTGAGCGACGGTGCCGCTTCAGAGGCCGGCACGGCCGTACGTGAAGCAGACGTACACCGCGGTTACCGTCCCGATAGCTGCAGATCTTCGGGCTGATGGTGCAGCCCAGGGTGGCCAATCGGGTCAGGGCTGGTTGGAGTCTCCTCCGTCCGGCCAGCTCGCTTGCTTGGGTAGGAACCAGACTTGCTCACGGACTGTCCTTTAGTCCCCGGTGTGCCACACGGTCATTGGCCGGCCGGGCCCCATGGTTGCCGCATGATCGAGTGGTGACGAATATGCACTCATCAGGACAAATGCGGCGCGATCCTCCTCTCTTGGGGGTCCCGCTTGGCGGCGAAAGGCTCGCCGGCCACACCGGCCTGGTGTTGTCGGTGGCGTGGGCGCAGGACGGGGACCGGCTGCTGCTGGCCACCGGCGGCAACGACGGGACGGTGCGGCTGTGGGAGCTGACCGGCCCGGACATGCTTGCCCCGCTCGGCGTGCCCCTTGCCGGGCACACCGGCCCGGTCGGGTCGGTGGCGTGGGCGCGGGACGGGGACCGGCTGCTGCTGGCCACCGGCAGCAACGACGGGACGGTGCGGCTGTGGGAGCTGACCGGCCCGGACATGCTCACCCCGCTCGGCGTGCCCCTTGCCGGGCACACCGGCCCGGTCGGGTCGGTGGCGTGGGCGCGGGACGGCGACCGGCTGCTGCTGGCCACCGGCAGCAACGACGGGACGGTGCGGCTGCGGGAGCTGACCGGCCCGGACACGCTCACCCCGCTCGGCGTGCCCCTCACCAGCCACGCCGGCCCGGTGTTGTCGGTGGCGTGGGCGCGGGACGGCGACCGGCTGCTGCTGGCCACCGGCGGCAACGACGGGACGGTGCGGCTGTGGGAGCTGACCGGCCCGGACATGCTCACCCCGCTCGGCGAGCCCCTCACCAGCCACGCCGGCCTGGTGTGGTCGGTGGCGTGGGCGCGGGACGGGGACCGGCTGCTGCTGGCCACCGGCAGCAACGACTGGACAGTCCGATTGTGGGAGGTGGTGGAGGATCGAGCGGTGTCGCGGCTCCCGCGGTACCGTTCCGATGCGCCGGACGTGGTGGACGACCTGGACCCGGGCAGCGAGGCTCGGTCGTTGGGCGTGGTGGACGAGTTGGACCGGAGCCACGACGCCCGGGCGCTGGCTGAGCAGATCACCGCCCGCTCCGCGCGCCCGCCGTTGGCCGTGGGCCTGTTCGGCGACTGGGGCACGGGCAAGAGCCACTTCCTGGAGTTGCTTCGGCGCGAGGTGGCCATGGTCGCTCGCCCCGGCAACGACCTGGCGCGTCAGGCGGTGGGGCAGGTGCGGTTCAACGCCTGGCACTATGCCGAGACCAGCCTGTGGACCAGTCTGGTTGCCGAATTGTTCGCCCAACTCGCCGCCCCCACGCCAGATCTGGATCCGGCCGACGCGCAGCGCAGCATGTCGCGGCTGACTGCCGACCTGGTCGATCGACGGCGACTGCCGGAGCGGCTCGCGGCCGCGCGGGCTCGCCGTGACCGACTGCAGGAGGCCTTGCGTGGGCGGGATCTGCGGCAAGTGCTGTCCGAGGATCAGCGATGGGAGTTCGATGAGCTGATGGGCGAGGATGGCGCACCCGCCGTGTTGTACCGGCAGGTGGTCGGGGATGTCGCGGTGCTGCGGGAGAGCCTGTTCACCGTGCGGGCGATCGTGAAAGGGATCAACAGGCGGCAGCTTCTGCTCTTCCTCGTCGGGTGTGCTCTGGTCCTCGGTGCCGGTGTTGCCGTGGTGTGGGTGTGGTCGTGGCTGCCGCGCTGGGTGGCGGCCGTGCCAGTCCTGGTGCCCATGCTGGCGGCGGCGCGATGGAACTGGGCGATGGTACGCGAGACCAAAGCGAGACTGGACGAGGCGTGGAAGCGCGCGCATGCGTTCGTGGATCGGCAACGGACGCGGATCCAGACCGCGGCCGATGTCGCGTCGGCCGAGGTCGAGGAGCTGGAACGAGAAATGCAGAACCTGACCGCGGCCGGGCAACTGGCGGGCATGGTTAGCGAGCGCGCCGCCGCAGCGGACTACCGCAGTCAGCTGGGTGTGATGACGCAGATCCGCGAGGACTTCCAACGCATGGCCACCCTCCTCGCACAGGCCTCTAGGCCCCCAGAGTCGGACGCCTCGCCACCCGAGCGCGGCCCTGCTCCCGGCGCCGCACGAACCGAGGACGTGGCGGGAGACAACCTTCCCCGCATCGACCGCATCGTCCTCTACATCGACGACCTCGACCGCTGCCCACCCGACCGAGTCGTGGAAATGCTGGAGGCGATCCACCTGCTGCTCGCCGTCGACCTCTTCGTTGTCGTGGTAGCGATCGACCCGCGCTGGCTGCTGGGGTCGATCGCCGCGCACTACCGTGACGTCCTCGACAGGCCAGGCACGGCCGCGGAGGCGATCGACCCGAACGACGAGGACGCGTGGCTGTCCTCCCCCTCCCAGTACCTGGAGAAAATCTTCCAGGTGGTGCTCACACTCCCCGCTCTGGATACCAGCGGATACCAGCGCATGCTGCACTCCCTCATCGGCACACGCCCCGACCAGAAAGCACCCGAGCAGCCTGCCCCCGCACCCGCGGCAGCCCCTGCCGTGGTCCCGACCCGGACCAGTGGTCGGCCGACGCAGCTGGCCGACGACGAGAACGCGGAGTTGTACGGGCCGCGCGTCGAAGCCGTCCGCATCGTCGAGCGAGTCGACCTACTCACCCTGGATCCCGACGAACTCGCACTCCTCGACCTCCTCGGCCCGCCGCTGATGGTCTCCACACCGCGCGCCGTCAAGCGACTGGCCAACAGCTACGGCCTGCTCACCGCGCTACGTCGGGACAAGCGCGGGACCGACCGCGCTGAGCACACCAACCCAGGCGCGGGCACCGCCACCGACGCAACCTCGGCAAAGGGAGCCCCTACCCGCCCCTACCGTGCCGGCATGGTCCTCCTGGCCACACTGGTCGCCTATCCCGCACTCGGCCCGGCCCTGTGCCTGTACCTGCACCGGCAGGCCAGCAAGACCCCCGACCAGACGTGGACCGACTTCTGCGCCTCGCTCACGCCGCAGTCCCTGGACGGACAATGGTCCAATGCCGCGCACCCGCACATGACAACGGCACAGGCGAAGCAGTGGGAAGCGCTCTGCCAAGCCCTGGATAGCGTCACACGCGAGGCCGCCGCCCGCAGCCTTCACCTCCCCGACCGGCTTGGACCCTGGCGCGAATGGGTGGTCCCGGTGGCCCGCCTCTCCTTCCCTGCCGGGCACGTCGTCGACAGCCTCCTGCAGCACAGCTCCTTCTAGCCGACGAGACCAAGCCGCAGGCCAGCCGACATGTCGTTGCTAGAAGTCTTGAGGCGAGACAGCCGCAGATGTCTGGAGAACCGTCGAGCTTGATTGAGTACTGCACTCGGCCGGGAAGCGCCGACTCGGCGGGCAGGGCGCGCACGGGGACGGGCTGCATCACCTCGATCGGCGGGCGCAGCACCACGGGTTGGCGTGTACGGGGCACGCCCCCAGCGTCCCGCACCGCCCACCGGCCCGGACCTGCGGCGCGCTCCCGCATTGCCGCAGGTCACCGGCCCGGCCCATCCCTTACGCGTCGGCGGGCTCCAGATGCTTCAGCGCGGTCCGGGCGTCCACGATGTCGCCGGTCTCCAGTGTCTTCCAGAACGGGTGCGCCCACACCGCGTGGGCGGCCTGCCGCTCCGCCTCGATCAGCCGGTCCGCCTGGTCGTGCATGTCGGGGTTCCAGCCGGGTTCGGCCGGGACGACGGTGCCGTCCGGCAGCGTCCGCTCCGGCCGCGGCTCGGTCCACTTCGGCAGGTCGGCCAGGTAGGCGTGGTGGGCGGCACGGGCCAGCTCCAGCCTGGCCTGCGCCGCCTTCAGGTCATCGGGGAACTCGAACATCTTCTTCTTCGCCACCGCGGAATCGTACGGGCGACCGACGACAGCAGGCCGGAGGCCCGCCGATGCGGATCAGGCCGACTGGGCGGCGACCACCGCGAGGGCAGCTGACCGGGCGACAGGGGCCGGCCGTGCTCGGGGGTCCACGGCCGGCCCGCCTGCCCACCAGCCTGCCGCCGACGCGGACCGGATGCTCGCCGACCGCGCCCGGGCGGGCGGCCGTGGCCAAGGGCAGCCGCGGTCCGGGCTGGGGTGCACGGCGCCGGCTCGCGGGCGGCTCAGGCAGGCGACCCAGCCAAAGGGACTTCGGGAGGCGGGCCCTCGTGAAACCCTGAAGCTGAGGTGGCATCAGTTCGGGAAGGAGGCTCCGGTGCAGTGGTGGCAAGCTGGCCTTTGGGGGGCCCTCGGGTCAGCGTTAGTGGAGATCTCGGACCTTCAAGCGAGTCTCAAGGGCCGCGGGAAGCTGCCGTGGAGAGGCCGAAACGCCGCTCCGCGCAGTATCTACATCCTGGCGACCCTCCTGCGTGTGCTTCTGGGAGTCGGGGTTGCTGTTGCGCTTAGTGAGTCTGGTCAGATTTCGGGCGGCTTCGGCGCGATCCTTGCCGGAGTGGCTGCACCCAAGATCCTCGAAACGCTCCAGACTCAGGCAGCTGTGCCTTCTGCTCTGACGCAAGGGGAGAGCAAGGCCCTTCCCCAACACTCGAAGCCGGAAGGGACTGTTGATGCAGGCTAGCTCCGCTCTTGCTCAGCTGTGGTCACTTATGACCCGGTCCCACCCGGTCTTCGCCGACGTTCGTCTTGTGCAGCCGACGACGCGGCGTGCGAGCTTCTGGTCGCTTGTGACCCGAACACATCCGATCTTCCGAGGTCGGGAGGATCACCACGCGCCGATCTTGACGTTCATCATCAGTACCCGGCGCAGGTACTTCCACCGACCGAGGATCGGGGTACTCCGGCCCTTGCATCCCCCAGAGGACGCGCGCAACGCCCGTCGCGGTGGCGCCCGACTGAGCGGCGTGGACCTGAGCGGCGTGGACCTGAGCGGCTCCGATCTGAGCAGCGCCGATCTGAGGGGCGCTGATCTCAGCGGCGCAAACCTGAGGGCCGCCGATCTGAGGGGCGCAGATCTGAGGGGCACTGGCCTGGAATTCGCCGACCTGACCGATGTCAGCCTGGAGGGCGCACGGTGGTCCCTGCAGACAGCTTGGCCGGATGGCGATTTCGACGCAGACATCCGGCGCAGGTCTACGGAGATCGCGCCGGGAGTATTCCAGGTTGGCGGAACCAGTGGTGGTAGCAGCGCCTTCGAATCGCCGTCTCCATCCCCTGCTGGTCCTGACAGCTGAGCACCACATCCCCCTGGGCGGACGTTGAACCGCGCCGACTGCCCAGCTGGTTCACCATCCGGGACCCGCCGACCGCTGTTGTCGTGGGCCGGTGGTCGGGTGAACGTTCCATCTGGAGTCGTTCAGACCACCCGGTGCCCGGGTCAGGACGCTCCGGCCACCAGGCCCGGTGCCCGGCCGGCGGCGTGGTCTGTCAGCTCGACCGGCGGCTCATCCACCTCCACCGCGGACACCGCGCCCTGCATGTCCGGCAGCCACACAGCCCCGGCTCCCGCGGCCGCCACACCCCGCGCCCGGACGAGCGCACCCACTCCTTCCGCCCCGAGGTGCCCCCACGCCCAGCCCGAGCCAGCCGGAGGAGCCGGTCACCTCCAGCACCAGCCCTGGTGCGCCGCACGGGGCGCGCTCGGAGTTCTACCGGGCGAGGACCTCGACCACGACCTGGTGGCCGACCTGCGCAGCGCTCCCGGCCTGCCGCCGCGCCCGACCGCGAAGCGCCAGCTCGTCTGGCGACAGCACCACCCCGGGCACCCCGGCGGTGCGGAGGACCGTGCGGTGTGGCAAAGACGCCGGCCCCACCCAGAGCTCACGCATGGTGCCGTTGGCCCCGTTCGGGGGTCAGCGGGTGACTGTGCGGCCGTCCTGGCTGCCGCCGTCGGTCGGGAACAGCTTCATCGCCGCGATCATGCACGGCATGTAGTCCTGGTAGTTGTTCGCTCCAGACTGAGTCACGTCGTTCCAGTTCCAGAGCCGTTCGTAGCCGCAGACGTCCGTGACCGCGAAGTAGAACCGCTCGTCGGTGTGGCCGATGTTGACGTGGTAGCCGAACTGGGTGCCGTTCGCGTAGACCTGGTACCACGCGCCGCCGGCACTGGTGGCGCTGTCGGAGCCCCAGTCGACGGCGGACGCGGTGCCGGTGTCGGCGATGCCGACGCTGACCGTCGCCGCGGTGGCGATGGCCATAGCGGCAAGAGTCTTCCTGAAGCGCATGGTGTTCTCCCTCGTGGGCTGAGCGAGTTGGCGGGACCGCATGGGGATGCCCCCGGCACCCGTAGCGGTGTCCTGCACTGGGAACACTCATACTTGTCGCAGCCGCTTACAGCCTGCTTACCGATCGCTTACAAGTGGTGGTGACCAGCAAAAAGCTGGCGGACCGTCAGGTTCGCGGTGCGCCGGCTACTCCGACCAGAGCTGTATGAGCCGAGCTGCGGGATGCCCTCCCGGCTGATCCCGCGACGCCACCCGAACGCGACGCCTCGCGCCTCGGAGGGATCCTCGAAGGCGGCAGGCGCCCTGCCGACGCAGGCCACCAGGAACACGCCCCCGCCGGAAGGCCGGCCACGGCGTAGGTGCTCGTACAGGTGGCCCGGCTCGAAGCACTCGCTGCTCATCCTCCCCACGCAACGCTCGCCTTCTGGCCCTGCAGCTGGGCGCCTTCGGCGCGCTGACCTGCACCGAACACTCCTGATCCTGGCCCGGGGCGGGCGGTGGCCCTACCGCCGGCGGTGGTCGTTCGGCGCCAGGCGCGGTCCGAACCGCGGGGCCCGCACGCCCAGCAGCCGGATCAGCCGGCACACCCGGTGGCGGTGGCCGGCGTACGGCGCAAGTAGCTCCAACATCTCCTCGTCACTGCTGCGCACCCGGCCGGCCAGGGCCCAGCCGACCGTGTTGGGGAGGTGGAGGTCGCCGACGGAGACGGCATCCGGGTCGCCGTTGGAGCGCTGCAGGGTTTCGGCCGCGGTCCACGGCCCGATGCCGGGCACCATGGTGAGCCGGGCGGCCGCCTCCGGCCCGGCCATGGCGCAGGCCTCCTCCAGCCGGGGCGCGAGCCGCACCGCCCGCAGGATCGTCTCCGTGCGCTTCGAGTCGACCCCGGCGCGGTGCCAGGTCCACGACTGTCGGCGTACACGCCGAAGTGCTCAGGCAGGTACACACGAACATGCTCACCGCGTCGGACACGATGACATCCCGGGCCCCCGTCGGACCGGGACCGCTGTCTTACGGCTCCAGCGGTTCGGTCGGCACGGGGAGGTCGAGAACACGGGCGAGGGCGGCTGTGACGGGACCGCAGTGGCCGGGCAGGTGCCTGGAGGCCCAGTCGGCTGCCAGTGCGAGAAAGTCGGTCAGGTCGCGTTCGGCGCCGGCGAGCAGGTGGCAGAGCTCGGTGGCCGACAGCTCGATCACTGGACTGTCGGTCTGCTCGTTGTTGACGGTGAGTCGGACGGTGTCGCCGAAGCGCTCCGCAAGCGGTGAGACGGGTTCGTGACCGAAGCCGAGCAGGCTGCCCTCGTCAACGAAGCGGTGCCACTCGCGCCAGTCTTCCAGGCCGTCGCAGCATCCGGGCACGAAGGTGACCCCTGTGGAGTTGTCGGTGACCCGCAGGCCGCCGGCTGCGAAGAGGGAGTCGAAGGTCAGCAGTCCGTGGAGGAACGAGCCGAGTGCGTCGGCCGGGCGCGGCGGCCGGTCGCCGTCGGGGTCGATGTCGTTGCAGCCCGCGATGCGCATCACCGCTGTCCCGACCTCAGCGGGTGAGAGCTCACCGCTGAGGGGAAGGAAGTCGAACGGCTCGATCTCGGCGACAGGCCACAGGTCGAAGCCATCAGGGGTGTAGATCTCCAGGACAGGCTGCATCGTGATCACTCGGCGAAGTGTTCCGGATCCTCGCCCATACCGCCTCCGGATTGCGCCGAGCGCCCTCGTCTTGGCCAAGGGAGCTGAGCACCTTTGTTTGTACCGTCCTGAGCAGATACGGGTGTACGCCGACAACGACGGCACGAGCGCCCACTCGCGGGCCGACGGCGCCACCATCAGGCTGAGTTCGGTACCTGGTCCGGGCGCCGGAGTGCCGTGCCGGCGCAGAAGATGCCGCCAGGCCCGGTGCGCTTCGGTGACCGTGACCTTCTGCTCCAGCACCGAGGCCACCAGCGAGTCCATCACCAGCCCGGTCGCACCCAGGCGCAGCCCGGGGTTGCGCCGCTGGACCTCGCGCAGCTTGCCGGGCGGCAGCGCCAAACTGTCGGGGTCGTCGTTGGCGCCGAGCATGGCCGGCAGCTGCTCCAGCAGCCAGTCGGCGCCCGGGCCCCAGGCGGTGGCGGCGACGGCGCCGTCCGCCGGCCGGGAGACGATCCGCAGCGTGCCGATCCCGCCCGGCGTCCGGGAAGCCCGCCATACGACTCCGGCGTCGACGCGGATGGTCGGATCGCCGGCCCCGCGGCGCAGCGGTGAGATGACCGCGGCGAGATCCAGCGGGTAGGGCGGGGTCCAGGTGCGCGATCGTGCTGCGTCCACTGGTGTCACCGCCTGCCCGCCTCGGATGGGTGCCGTCGAGGTCCGGCGGCATCCGGGCACCCTACGCGACCAGCCTGACCGGGTTGTGCGGCGTGGTCCAGGCCCGGGGCGGGACGCCGACACTCCCGACCAGGGCAAAGTGTTCGCACAAATATTCGAACAGGGTCTAGGCTGGTGAGACGGAGGGGATCCGGACTGGTCAGGGGGTCGTGGGAGCAAGGAGGCGATACGCGTGTTCACGCATCTGCACGTGGCCTCCGGCTACTCGGCCCGCTACGGGGCGAGCCTGCCCGACGCGCTCGCGGTCCGGGCCGCCGAGCTGAAGCTCGGCGCGCTCGCGCTGACCGACCGCGACACTGTCGCCGGCACGGTGCGCTTCGCCAACGCCTGCGCGGCCGCGGGGGTGCGGCCGCTGTTCGGCGCCGACCTCGCCGTCCCCCTCCTCGCCGCGGCCGATACCGCCGGCCGCCCGGGCGCCGGCGGTCCGGGCCGGACGGCACCGAGTGAGCGGCGGCCGCGGACCCCGGCCCGGGGCGGCGCCTTCGTCGACGAGTCCGCCCCGAGAATCGTGCTGCTCGCGCGGGACCGGACGGGCTGGGCGAACCTGTGCGCGCTGATCACCGCCGCCTGGGCGGAGCGGGCAGCGCGCGGCGGCGGCCAGCCGATCGTCCCCTGGGAGGCGATCCGCGAGCACGCGGAAGGCCTCACCGTGCTCCTCGGCCCCGCCAGCGAGCCGATGCGTGCGCTGGCCGCCGGCCGACCCGACACCGCCACCGAACTCCTCGCCCCGTGGCGCGAGGTGTTCGGACCGCACCTGCGCCTGGAGGCGGTCCATCACCGCAGGACCGGCACCGTGCCGGGATCGCTGCGGCTGGCCGCCCGCACGGTCGGGTTGGCCGCCGACCTGGATCTGCTCGCCGTGATCACCAACGCCGTCCGCTACCTCGACCCGGCCCAGGCCCGGATCGCGGACGTGCTGGACTCGGCGCGGCTGCTGATGCCGATCCAGCCGGGCCGGAACTGCAACGGCGAGCGAACGCTGAAGGACCACAGGGAGATGGCCGCGTTGGCGGACGAGGTGGCCCGCGCCGCCGGGCAGGACCACGGCGGGGCCGCGCACCTCCTCGCCACGACCGCCCGGACCGCGACCGACTGCCGCCTCGATCCGGCATCCGACCTCGGCATCGGCCAGGTCCACTTCCCCGAGGAGCACGTCGTCGGGGTCGCGCCCGGCACCTCCGCCCGGGTCCTACGAGAGCGCTGCGACGCCGGCATGGTCCGGCTCGGCTACGACCGCAGCCCCACCATGCGCACCCGACTGGAGGAGGAACTGCGCGTCATCAACACCCTCGGCTGGCCGACGTACTTCCTGACGGTCGCCCAGGTCGTCGATGACGTCAAGGAGATGGGCATCCGCGTCCAGGCCCGCGGATCCGGCGCTGGCTCCCTCGTGGTCCACCTGCTCGGCATCTCGTTCGCGAACCCGCTCGACCATGAGCTGATCATGGAACGGTTCCTCAACCTGCGCCGCAAGAGCCTGCCGGACATCGACATCGACGTCGAGAGTGCGCGCCGCCTGGATGTCTACCGGCGGATCATGGCCCGCTACGGCACCGAGCGGGTCTGCACGCTGTCCATGCCCGAGACCTACCGGGCCCGGCACGCGATCCGCGACACCGGTCTCGCGCTCGGCCTGCCGCCGGACGAGGTCGGCCGCCTCGCCAAGTCGTTCCCGCACATCACCGCCCGCTCCATCACCACCGCCCTCGCCGAGCTGCCGGAGCTCGCCGGCATCCGCGAGCAGACCCACCGCTACGACGACCTGTTCACCCTCGCCGAAGGCCTCGACGCCCTCCCGCGCGGCACAGCAATGCACCCCTGTGGCGTGATCCTCTCCAACGACACCCTGCTGCGCCGCACCCCGGTGGTGCCGACCCCGACCGAGGGCTTCCCGGCGATGCAGTTCGACAAGGAGGACGTCGAGATCGACGGTCTCGGCCTGCTCAAGCTCGACGTCCTCGGCGTTCGGATGCAGTCCTCCATGGCCTACGCCGTCCGCGAGATCGACCGCACCACCGGCCAGAAGATCGACCTGGACGACCGCGCCCAAGTGCCGCTCGACGACAAGAAAGCGTTCGAACTGCTGCGCAGCGGCCAGAACCTCGGCGTCTTCCAGCTGGAGTCGCCCGGCCAGCTCGACCTCGCTGGCCGACTCCAGCCGGAGACGTTCGAGGACCTGGTGGCCGAGATCAGCCTGTTCCGGCCCGGCCCGGTCCAGGCCGACATGATCCGCCCCTTCCTCCTCGGCCGGCACGGCCAGCGCCCCGTCCGCTACCCCCACCCCGACCTGGAACCCGCGCTTCGCTCGACCTACGGCGTGGTCATTTTTAATGAGCAGCTGATCAAGGTGTTCGCGACGATGACCCGCTCGGACCTGGCGATGGGGGAGGAGGCCCGCCGCGCCCTCGCCAAGCCGGAACGGCTGCCGAAACTGGAGGCCTGGTACCGGCAGCGCGCCACCAAGGCCGGCTACACCCAGGCCGTGGTGGACGAGGTCTGGCGGATGATCGAGAACATGGGCGCCTACGGCTTCGCCAAGAGCCACGCCGTCGCGTTCGCCCTGCCGACCCTGCAGTCAGCCTGGCTGAAGGCCCACTACCCGGCCGCGTTCTACTGCGGGCTGCTGGAGCACGACCCGGGCATGTACCCCAAGCGGCTGGTCCTCGCCGACGCCCGCCGCCGCGGCGTGCCGATCCTGCCCGTCGACGTCCAGCACTCCACCGGCACCTACCGCACCGAACAGACCGAGGGCGGGCGCCTCGGCCTGCGCATCTCCCTCGCCGACGTCCACGGCATCACCGCCGACATCGCCGAACGGATCGCCGCCGAGCAGCCCTACACCGACATCCCGGACTTCTGGGCCCGCGCCCGCCCCACCCAGCCGATCGCCGAACGTCTCGCCCGCATCGGCGCCCTGGACGCCATCGTCCACGGCGCCCACCGCCGGGAACTGCTCCTGCAGCTCGACGAGCTCCACCACCAGCACCGCGCCGCCCGGATCCCCGATCAGCTCGTCCTCGCGCCCCCCGCCGCCCCGGCCCCCGGCCGGACGGGCCTGCCGGCCATGTCACCGGAGCAGGAGATGCAGGCCGAACTGGAGGTGATCGGCATGGACGCGAGCAGGCACCTGATGGAGCCCTTCCACCCGCTGCTCGCGGAGCTCGGCGTCACCCCCGCACACCAGCTGAAGGACCTCCGGACCGGCGAGACCGTCCTGGTCGCCGGGGCCAAGATCGCGATTCAGACCCCGCCGATGCGCTCCGGCCGGCGCACGATCTTCGTGTCCCTCGACGACGGCAGCCAGGGCGACCGGGGCCAGGTGGACCTGACCTTCTTCGACGACACCCACGCCCAGGCCGCCGCCACCCTGTTCCACCACTTCCTCATCCTCGCCCGCGGCACCGTCTCCCGCCGCGGCCAGTCCGTCACCGTCATCGGCACCCTGGCCTGGAACCTCAAGGAGATCGCCGACACCCACCAAACCGGCGGCACCGCCGCCGTCCGGGCCCTGCTCACCCGGCCCACCGGCGACGCCGAGCAGCACGACCCCCCTCACGGCCCCGCCGCGGCGCACAGCGCCGACGGCCACCGTGACGCGGGGGCCGGACGACTCTGGCACGCGAGCCAAGGTTCGGCGGGGTGAGGGCGATGGCCTCGACCCGCCCGGTCCGGGCACCCCGGCATGATCCCCGCCGACCTCGTTCACCCCTCCCGGCCGGCCGGCAGCCACCCACCGGACCGTTCAGCGCCCAGCACCCACGAGCAGCCAGGACCAGCACCCACCCGCGGAGCGCACCATGACCACCACCCCCACCGCGGCCACCGTCCTGCACCTACGCCTCCACCGCGCCGACTTCGAGACCTACCGCGACCACTTCGCCGTCCTCGCCGACACAACCCCCGTCGTCCAGGCCCTGCCACCCGACCGCGCGCTGCTCCAGCTCTCTGGCGCGGTCAGCTACTTCAGGCTGCCACCGGCCGCCCTTGCGGACCGACTGCAGACACGGCTCGCCGCTCGCTACGGCCTGGTCACCACAGGCGGCATCGGCCCGAACCGGCTGCTGGCCACCATCGCCGCGGACACCGCCGCCCCCGGCACCGTCCACACCCTGCCCGACGACCACCGCCTGCAGCAGGCCTTCCTCCACCGCCAAGACGTGCGCCTGCTGCCCGGCATCGGCCCCGCCCTGGAGAAGAAGCTCACCCGCTACGGCATCGGCACCATCGGCGAACTCGCCGCCCTGCCCCCGGCCACCGTCCAGCGCATCGCCGGAGCGGCCACCGGACGCCTGCTCCTGGAACGCACCCACGGCACAGACCGACGCACCGTCACCCCCTCCGGACCGCCCGCGACCATCGCCTCCACCGCCCGCTTCGACCGCGACGTCCTCGACCCCGACCAGATCCGCCAAACCCTGCTCCACCTGGTCACCGACCTCGGCGCCCGACTCCGGGCCGCCGACCAGACCTGCCGCGCCCTGGAACTGCAGGTCACCTTCGCCGACCGCTCCAACATCACCCGCTCCCGGACCCTGCCCGAAGCCACCAGCCACACCCCCGCGCTGCGCGACGCCCTCTACAGCCTGCACACCCGGCTCGGCCTCCAGCGGGCCCGGATCCGTACGATCACCGCCCGCGCCGGAGACCTGGGCGAGCAGCAGAGCGCCGCCGTCCAGCTGACCTTCGACCGGCCGACCGAGAGCGCCCGCACGCTGGAGCCCGTCATCGACCGCGCCAACGCTCGCTTCGGCACCGGCACCCTCGCCCCCGCCGTACTGTCAGCAGGACCTCGTCGGCCCGTGATCGGCGCAGGTCGCAGCCGATACGGCAGCCACGGAATGTTCGTGGACCACAGGCCGGGGCGGGCGTAGAGTGCCACACCACCAAGATCCACGGAGAGAGGAGCACACCATGGCGGAGGACACCGCCCGGCCCCTTCGCGGCCTCCCTGGCCGCCCTCCGGGCATCCGCACCGACGAAGCCGGCCTGACGGAGCGCCAGCGCCAGGTCATCGAGGTCATCCAAGACTCCGTCGAACGCCGCGGCTACCCGCCGTCGATGCGCGAGATCGGCCAGGCCGTCGGGCTGTCCTCCACGTCCTCGGTGGCGCACCAGCTCAGGGCGTTGGAGACCAAGGGCTACATCACGGCCGACCCGCACAGGCCCCGCGCGTACCGGGTGTCCAACTACCGCCTGCCCGGCGGGCCCGCCGCGGCACCCGCCTCCGGCGCGGCCCGGCCGTCCACTTCGTACGTGCCGCTGGTCGGCCGGATCGCCGCGGGCGGGCCGATTCTGGCGGAGCAGTCCGTCGAGGGCGTCCTCACCCTGCCCCGTCAGCTGGTCGGTGAGGGCGAGCTGTTCGCCCTCACCGTCAGGGGCGACTCCATGATCGGCGCGGCGATCTGCGACGGGGACTGGCTGACGGTCCGCCGGCAGCCCGTCGCGGAGAACGGCGACATCGTCGCGGCGATGATCGACGGCGAGGCCACCGTGAAGCGCCTCAAGCGCGAGGACAACCAGGTCTGGCTCATGCCGGACAACCCGGCGTACGAGCCGATCCCGGGCGAGACCGCGACCATCCTCGGCAAGGTCGTCGCCGTCCTGCGGCGGCTCTAGGCACGACCCCGCCTCGCCGGCCTCGCCTCGACCATCCGGCGAGGTGGCGCAGTGTCAGGCGGTGGTTGCACCTGGTCTGGGGGTGAGGCTGGCTCGTCGAGCTGGTAACAGGCGCGTATTCGAAGCGTGTCGTATTCCCCGGTAGGCATGTCCCTGGAGCGTGCCGGTACGTCGAAGGCCCGCCCCAGGCGTGGGGCGGGCCTCTCGCCGACAGTTGCAGCCGGAGTGCGGGTGGAGGGATTTGAACCCTCAGCCTTCCGCTTGTAATCAGAGACGGTTGCTCTGGACCGGTTGAGCTACACCCGCAGAGCCCGAACTTGGACCGGCGGTTCGCCGGCACCAGAACGACGGGCACTCGGCCTGGTCGGCCGTGCGGCTTGATTCTGCTGCACGGACGACTAGGACGCACCAGGGTTTCGAGCCCGCCCTACTCACATTGATGAGGATCTGCGAAAACGAGTCTGGCCGCGATTCCGTGAACGATCTTCTGCTGGCCGTCGAGTGCCGGACTGGTTGCCCTGCCGTGGACGACCTCGATCCACGTCGCCGCACGGCCCGTCGTGATCGTTCCTGGAGTCGCGGCCGGAACCGCTTCCGAGGGTCCTCATCACGGTGCGGGGACAGCCGCGTCGGTGTGCTCGCGGGCGCGGGCGGCGGCTGTTCTACCCCGTGCCGGGGTGGAAGCGGAAGTGGAACAGGCCGCTGTGGCTGCCGACGACGAGAGCGGTGTCGGAGGGTGTCCAGCAGCAGGCGGTCAGGTCGGTGTCGGTCTGCATCATGGCGGCGGGTTCCCACGTGGTGGTGTCCCAGATCCGCACCGACCCGTCGGAGCTGCCGGTGGCGAGCCAGGTGCCGTCGGGGGAGATCGCCACCGCGTTCACCCGGTCGGTGTGGCCGGTGAGGGTCGAGGTGCCGGTGGCCGGGCCCCAGATCCGCACCGACCCGTCGGAGCTGCCGGTGGCGAGCCAGGTGCCGTCGGGGGAGATCGCCACCGCGTTCACCCAGTCGGTGTGGCCGGTGAGGGGTTTGCCGACCTGGGTGCCGGTGGCGGTGCCCCAGATCCGCACCGTCCGGTCGTCGCCGCCGGTGGCGAGCAAGGTGCCGTCGGGGGAGATCGCCACCGCGTTCACCGTTTCGGTGTGGCCGGTGAGGGTCGTGGTCGGGGTGCCGGTGGCCGGGTCCCAGATCCGCACCGACCCGTCGAAGCTGGCGCCGGTGGCGAGCCAGGTGCCGTTGGGGGAGATCGCCACCGCGTTCACCGATCCGATGTGGCCGGTGTGGTCGGTGTGGGTGCCGGTGGCCGGGTCCCAGATCCGCACCGACCTGTCGTCGCCGCCGGTGGCGAGCCAAGTGCCGTCGGGGGAGATCGCCACCGCCCTCACCGTTTCGGTGTGGCCGGTGAGGGTCGTGGTCGGGGTGCCGGTGGCGGTGTCCCAGATCCGCACCGACCCGTCGTCGCCGCCGGTGGCGAGCCAGGCGCCGTCGGGGGAGATCGCCACCGCCCTCACCGTTTCGGTGTGGCCGGTGAGGGTCGTGGTCGGGGTGCCGGTGGCGGTGTCCCAGATCCGCACCGACCCGTCGTCGCCGCCGGTGGCGAGCCAGGCGCCGTCGGGGGAGAACGCCACCACCTCCACTGATCCGGTGTGGCCGGTGAGGACCGCGGTCGGGGTGCTGGTGGCGGTGTCCCAGATCCGCACCGACCCGTCGGAGCTGCCGGTGGCGAGCCAGGCGCCGTCGGGGGAGACCGCCACCGCGTACACCCATCCGGTGTGACCGGTGAGGACCGCGGTGGGGGTGCCGGTGGCCGGGTCCCAGATCCGCACCGACCCCTTGTTGTCGCCGGTGGCGAGCCGGGTGCCGTCGGGGGAGAACGCCACCGCGGGCACCCGGCCGGTGTGGCCGGTGAGGGTCGTGGTCGGGGTGCCGGTGGCGGTGTCCCAGATCCGCACCGACCCGTCGTCGCCGCCGGTGGCGAGCCAGGCGCCGTCGGGGGAGAACGCCACCACCTCCACTGATCCGGTGTGGCCGGTGAGGACCGCGGTCGGGGTGCTGGTGGCGGTGTCCCAGATCCGCACCGACCCGTCGGAGCTGCCGGTGGCGAGCCAGGCGCCGTCGGGGGAGACCGCCACCGCGTACACCCATCCGGTGTGACCGGTGAGGACCGCGGTGGGGGTGCCGGTGGCCGGGTCCCAGATCCGCACCGACCCCTTGTTGTCGCCGGTGGCGAGCCGGGTGCCGTCGGGGGAGAACGCCACCGCGGGCACCCGGCCGGTGTGGCCGGTGAGAGTCGTGGTCGGGGTGCCGGTGGCGGTGTCCCAGATCCGCACCGACCCGTCGTCGCCGCCGGTGGCGAGCCAGGCACCGTCGGGGGAGATCGCCACCGCGGCCACCCGGCCGGTGTGGGTCGTGGTCGGGGTGCCGGTGGCGGTGTCCCAGATTCGCACTGACCCGTCGTTGCTGCCGGTGGCGAGCCAGGCGCCGTCGGGGGAGAACGCCACCACCTCCACTGATCCGGTGTGGCTGGTGAGGACCGCGGTGGGGGTGCCGGTGGCGGTGTCCCAGATCCGTAGCGTCCCGTCGGTGCCGGTGGTGGCGAGCCGGGTGCCGTCGGGGGAGACCGCCACCGCGTACACCCATCCGGTGTGACCGGTGAGGACCGCGGTGGGGGTGCCGGTGGCGGTGTCCCAGATTCGCACTGACCCGTCGTTGCTGCCGGTGGCGAGCCAGGTCCCGTCGGGGGAGACCGCCACCGCGGCCACCCGGCCGGTGTGGCCGGTCAGTGTACGGCGGAGGGCCGGTGGCGGTTGGTCGGGCAGCGGCAGGTGGTTGACGAGTCGGGACCGGGTGCGCCGTGCGGCGTGCGCGACCGCCTGGTTGTGCCAGCGGGGGAGGTCCGTGAGGCGGCTGATGAGGACGTCGGTGAGGGAATGTGCCGGTTGGGTGGGTTGGAGGAGGTGGGCGGTGCGGGCGAGGTCGGCGGCGCGTTCGATCGCGTCGGGAGTGCCGATGAGAGTGAGGTCGGCGATGGGGGCATTGGGGCCGCGCTGGTGCAGGCGGCGCTCGATCCAGCGCAGGTCGCCCGCGAGGGCCTCGGCCTCGCCGGCCAGGTCGGCGGCGAGGAGGTGCGCGACGGCGTGGTCGAGCACGTACTCCTCCGGCGCCTCCCACCAGGCGTGCTGCGGGGCGGGTTCGCCGGGCACCAGGGGACCGGCGGCAGGCAGGCCGCGGGCGGCAGCGCTGGTCAGGGCGTGGTGGGTGCGGGTGAGGCGTTCGGGGCCGAGGGTGCGGCGGAGGTAGTCGCGCAGGACGTCGTGGAGGCTGTACCGGCCGCCGCTGCCGGGCTCCGCGGTCAGCAGGGACAGGTCGACGAGTTCGGTCAGCAGGTCCAGCGCCTGACCTGCTGTCAGGCCGGCGGTGGTGTGCCACAGGCCGTTGACGAGGGTGCGGGGGAAGGCGGTGTCCTCCGCGAACACCCCGAGCTCCAGGAAGCGTTCGCGGCCCGCCTCACCGAGCCACTCCAGCGCGGCCTCGATCGTCGCGGCCACCGCCTTCTCCCGTTGCGTACTGTCCGCGGGGTCGGCGGGTCGCTTGCTGTCGCCCGTGGTCGGGCCTGCCTCCCGCAGCCGCTCCAGCACAAAGCGGGCGGCGTCCTCGGGCGGGAGCCCGGCGCGCAGGTACCCGACCATGAGCCGGTTGACCAGGCGCAGCAGCAGCGGCCATCCTCCGGCCGCCGCCAGGAGCTCGCCCGTCAGGGCGTCGGGCAGCCGGTGGTGGGGCAGGTCGGCGAGGAGGACCTGCCGGGCTTCCGGGCCGGTCATGCGGTCGACGCGTATGAGGCGGGCGTCGGTGTCGTCCAGGGTGCTGGGGCGGCGGGTGGTGACCAGCCGCACGCAGTTCGGCGCGCCGTGCAGGAAGGGCCGCAGCTGCTCGCTCTCCCACACGTCGTCGATCATCAGCAGCACCTGCGGGAGCTGCTCCAGAATGCGGCCGAGGTGGGTGCCCGCTGCCTCCGGGGTGTGGAAGGAGAGCCCCCGCTCGCCGAGTTCCTCGATCACCTTGATCACCTTCCCGGTGATCTGCTCGGGGGTGCGGGTGTCACGGCCGACGGTGACGGTGTAGACCCGGCGGTGGAAGTGCTCGCGCACGCGCGGGTCGGCGCACACCTGGCGGGCCAGGCGCGTCTTGCCGAAGCCGCCCGCGCCGTGCAGGGACGTGGTCAGGGCGACCGCGGAACCGGCAGCGGCCAGGACCGCGGCGACGGCCTCGCCGAGCTCGGTGCGCTCCACCAGCCATGGCTCCACCACCGGTGCGGGCGGCGGCGGCACATCGCCCGGCGCGGGCACCGGCGCCCCCCGATGGACGACGGTGGTGTTGTAGTTCACTGTGTCGATCCGGAGCGCGGCAAACGCACCGGCACCGGAGGCGGTGACAGAGGCGTCCCGGCCGATCACGACACCCGGGTCGGCCGTGGGACCGGCGGGGTACGCGGTCCGCTCCGCGGGCGTGCGCTCCTCGCCGGAGCCGACCCGATGCACCGCCTGTCCCGGAACGGGTCCGGCCTTGCGCCCCGCCCATTCGCCCACGCGACCTCCTCGAAAGTACCGCACGACGCTGCCGACAGTACCGACAACCAGGCCCGCCAGCACAGTAGTTGAGGCATCGTCAAGACATCCGTCCGGCGGTCGTGCCCCATGAAGTGGTGTAGTGGTCGTGCGCCAACAGTCATGAAGTGAGCGGGAGTTCGTCGCGGCCGGGGTTGGCGGGGTAGATCTTCTCCATGCTGGCCTCGGGCAGGTAGCGGCGAGGGAACGCGATCCATTCGTCGTGCATCTCGAACAGCACGGCGGTGACCAGCCGCAGGAGCGCGTCGTCGTTCGGGAAGACCTGGACGACGTCGGTGCGACGCTTGATCTCGCGGTTGATCCGCTCCAGCGGATTGGTGGACTGGATCTTCTTCCAATGTCGCTCGGGGAAGGCCGCGAAGGCGGTCAGGTCGTCCTTGGCCTCCAGCAGCATCTGGCTGACCTTGGGGAACTGCTTGCCGAGCATCTCGGCGACGGTGTCCAGCTGGGCCCGGACCGCGGCTTCGGCGGGTTGGGCGAAGATCGTCCGGATGGTCGCGGCGACCATCTCGCCGGCCTCCTTCGGGATCACCGTGAAGACGTTCCGCAGGAAGTGGACGCGACAGCGCTGGTAGGCCGCGCCGAGCATGACCTTGCGGATCGCCTTGACCAGACCGCTGTGGTGGTCGCCGATGACCAGGCGGACCCCGGTCAGGCCACGCTCGCGCAGGGAGCGCAGGAACTCGGCCCAGAACACCTCGGTCTCGCTGTCGCCGACCATCAGCCCGAGCACCTCGCGGCCGCCGTCCTCGGTGATCCCGGTCGCGACGACCACGGCCCGGGAGACGATCTGGTGGTTCACCCGCGCCTTGCAGTAGGTCGCGTCGAGGTAGACGTAAGGGAAGCGGGTGTGGCCCAGCGGCCGGTCGCGGAAGGCGGTGAGCTGTTCGTCCAGGTCCGCGCAGATCCGGGAGACCTCACTCTTGGAGATCCCGGTGTCCGCGCCCAGGGCCTTGACAAGGTCGTCGACCGAGCGGGTCGACACGCCCAGGACGTAGGCCTCCATGATGACCGCGTAGAGGGCCTGGTCGATCCGGCGTCGGCGCTCGAGCAGACTGGGGAAGAAGCTGCCGGTGCGGACCTTGGGGATGGCCAGCTCCAGGTCGCCGGCCTGCGTGGTCAGGGTCTTGTCGCGGTGGCCGTTGCGCCACGTGGTGCGGGCCTCGGTGTGCTCGCCGGGTTCAGCGCCGATCCGGGCGGTCGCCTCGGCCTCGATCAGTTCCTGAAGCATCCGCTGGGCGACAGCCCTGATCAACTCGATTCCATCCGCCGTACGCAGTGACTCCATGAGGCGGAGTAGGTCAGACTGGGACAAGGCCATCGCGCACCTCTCACTCAACGAGCCTTCCTACTCGGAGAGTTGCGCGATGGCTCCTTCATGACCAGGGGTTACACCAAGATCCCTGCTACACCACTCGGCGGGACGCCATCCGTCCGGCTCCGGATCCTGCCGGTCGGACGTCCTGCCGTGACAGCCCCTCCACCGGCCGCTTCTCCCCCGGCCACGGGGGCCGGGCCGGTGGAGTCCCCGCACGGCGTGCACCGGCGCCGCCGAGGGGCTCGCGGACGACCGGCCCGGCTGCGATTCCGTGCACGGTCACGATGTGCTGAGCGCGGATGCGGTCGACGCGCTCCACGACAAGGCCACCCGCCGGGTGCCCGGCGCCGGGTGGAAGATCATTCACGGAATCGCGGCCAGACCCAAATTCAAAGAGCCCTATCAACATCAGGAACCCGGTTGCCCCAGCGCACTCCGCGGCCAGGATAGGTGCGCGAGGGGCCGCAGTCCCACCAGAGGCGCCACGAGTGCCGGTCCGTCAGTGGGGCGGGGCCACGGGTTGTCATACCCCACCGGACCGGGCCTCTCGGGGCGAAGGATCTCTCGGGCACAGCGCCGCAGTCCCGTCTCGCCGGATCGGCCGGCGGCGGCCATCCAGGGCAGGGCTTCCACGGCACGCCGACAGCTGCGGCAACTCGGTGCGGGCGGCTACAGGGTTGCCGCCCGCGGTCGTGCTCGCCTCCCGGACCGACAGGCTGTGGCGGCGGCGGGCCGGCCCGCCGCATGACCACTCGGTAGGCGGATTGACACGCTCCGCAACTTTCTTCTCGTCGCGGCTAAACGAAACCCGCCCCGACCCGGAAGGCTGTCACTTGAAGTCACAGCCCCCACACGGAACGACAGCGCCAAGTACGAGAGGCCCCGCAGTGAGCACCTTCATCCGCCCAGTCCGCCCAAGCCGCCAACAGCCCGCGCCGATGGCCGGCCAGGACTGGGTTCGGCCCGCCGCCGACCACCCCGGCTCTGCCGAGCGCCACCGCGCCGCATCCGACCCGGCGGCCACCGCGTGAACCACGACGGCCGCGACGGCGACCAGGAACCCGGCGACCACCAGCCGCTGGTGTCCATAGCGTTCGACGCCTTCTTCGAGCAGTACCACCAGCGCTACCTCGACTACGCCCGCGCGCAGCTCACCCTCAGCGAGCCGGAGCAGATCCAGGATCTGGTCGAGGACGTCTTCGCCGACCTCGGCGCCAAATGGGACCAGGTCCTCACCCGCTCCCACCCCGTCGGCTACGCCTGGGGACTGCTGCGCTTCATGGTGGAGACCGAGCGCCGCCAGCGCGGCGAAGTTCTCATGCTGATCGAGAAGACGCTCTTCATGAACGCCGCCAACCGCGCCACCCGCCCCGTCTTCGAAGCTCTGGAAGACGGCCTCGGGATCTACCACGCCATCAGCCGCCTGCCCGAGCGCCAGTACGACGCGCTGCTGTTCACCCGCTTCCTGGAGTACAGCACCGCCGACACCGCAGCCGTGATGGGCATCAACCCGGGCACCGTCCGCGTGCTCGTCCACCAGGCCCACAGCAAGCTCCGCAAGCTCACGCTGCTCGCCGTCTCCGAATCCGACGAGGAGTAGAACCGGTGCACACCGAACTCGACCACCTGGCCTACGCCGCCGCCCCCTACGCCCACTTCACCGGCTACGACCCGCAGGCCGGCCGCCGCCGCATCGCCGCGAAGATCGCCGCCCTCAAGCAGCAGCAGGCCGCCCCCCGACGGGACGACCCCCGCCCGGCCCGCCCCGAGTCCGACGGCCGGGCCCTCACCTTCCAGCAACACGCCGAGCGTGACCTGCGCACCCTCGCCACCTGCATCA
This sequence comes from Kitasatospora cinereorecta, assembly GCF_024172095.1. Classification (GTDB taxonomy): domain Bacteria; phylum Actinomycetota; class Actinomycetes; order Streptomycetales; family Streptomycetaceae; genus Kitasatospora; species Kitasatospora cinereorecta. The sequence continues at coordinate 292,029 of NZ_JAMZDX010000008.1, forward strand.
TCAACGACGACGACGCCCCCGACCACCTCCACGGACTGATCGTCACCTCCCGCGACATCGAGCCCAAGGGCGGCCTCGTCTTCGCCGCCCTCCTCTACCTCAGCGGACACCCCCGCCACGCCCAGTTCTGGTTCCAGTTCGCCGCCGGCTCCGGCGAGAGCAACGCCGCCTACGCCCTCTTCCTCCACCATGCCGCCCTCGGCGAACTGCGCGACGCGGAGCACTGGTACCACGAGACCGCCCAGCTCATGGATGAGGCGGACCCCTCCCTCCCCGCCATGCCACCCCCGCCCAGCATCCCGCGGCTCGACCTCTACCTCTTCAACATCCCCTGGCACAGCCAGCACCTGCCCGACGACACCACCGACCTCGCCCGGCCCGACCCCAAGCTGCGCAGCACGGTGGACGACCTCGACACCGTGCGCGAGGACGACCGCTTCGGCGTCTTCGTCCTGCCCACCGAGACCATCGCCGAGCAGCTGCACGACCTCGTCTGCCAGTAGCACCACGCCAACCACCAGGAGACCCGCCGTGTCGCCCGTCCTGCACAACGCCGCACTCATCACCGCCGCCAGCACCGCCTGGTACACCCTGGCAATCACCATCGCCGCCGTCACCGCGGTCGCCGCCCGCACCGCCGACCGCCGCCGGGACGCCCGAGAGGTCCTCAAGGTCCTCGTCCGACGCAACGCCCGGTAGGCTTCGGCCTCGCCGAACCGCAACAGGCCAGGACCTTGAGGGCCGCGGTCCGGGACGGCGGCGCCGCCCGGCCGCACCCTGCAACGGAGGAGGCCGACACCCCAGGGCGGGGTGCCGGCCTTCCAGTGCCTTCTCAGGGCCCGGCAGCGTACCGCCGGAAACGGCACCACTGGCGCCCAGCATCGCCGCACCAGGACCTCCAGCAAGTTGAACCGACCGTCCGGGCTTCGGCCGCGCCGGGACGGCGCGGCCGGCGAGCTGTCCCAGCGCCGCTGGACGGCGTTCAAGTTCAGGACCCGGCTGCACCGCGCCGGAGGGTGAAGCCGGCCGGGCTGCGCATGCTGAGCCGGTGGGGGACCGTTCGCGGGCTGCCGCCCGTTCCGGTAGTCCGAGATGTCCGTGGCGGCTGCGATGATGCGCGGCACGGTCCGACCGTCGGTGCCGTGCGAGGGAACGGACGGAGTTCCGGTGCAGCTGAAGAGTGGGCAGACCTATGACGGTGCACTGCGGTTCGTCGAGGAGCTGATGGCGCAGGGCCTGAACGATCTGCAGACCGCCATGCCGCACATCCCTGGAGGCGTGTCGATCCCCGGGAGCCTGAGGTCGAGTTCCCAGCGGGCAGAGCTCACCGCAGCCGTACGCCGGTACGACGACTGGACGGGGAAGGCGGGGCGCGCGATCCGGGCGGTCTTCGCGGACCCATCGATCGTGGCCAGACTCCGAGGCGAGCGGTACCAGGCCATCCTGGTCACCGGTCCTGACGAGGTACGGCTGCCGATCCTGCTCAACACGGAGCTGGCCGAACTCCGGGACTACTTCACGGAGGTCGCCAACGAGGTGCGGCTGGTGAAGGACCGTCACAAGGGGCACCAGGGACGCACACTCGTGCTGGACACCAACGACCTGCTCCACTACCAGCGCTTCGACAAGATCCCGTGGCAGCGGCAGTACGGCGCAGGCACCGCGGTCGTCATCCCCCACGTTGTCGTCGACGAGATCGACACCAAGGCCTTCACCGAGTCGGAGAAGGTCCGCCGACGCGCCCGCGGGGTGTTCAAGCTGCTGGAGGACGTGCTGACCGCTGTCGACGCCGACGGCTGGACCACCCTGCCGGACGGCACCGCACTGCGGATTCTCGCCGATGAGCCCGGGCACCGCAGGCTGCCGAACAACGACGACGAGCTGGTCTCCCGGGCCGCCGCCCTGCAGCAGGCGATCGCGCCGCATGAAGTCCTCGTCGTGACCCGGGACAACGGTGTACGGACACGGGCGCTCTCCTGGCGGCTCGCGGCCCGCAAGCTCGACGACAAGTACCTGATCCCCGCGGACCAGCTCGCCGCAGCCGACCTGGCGAGGGACCTGGAGACCATCACCGTCGAGGTCCAAGAGGACCTCGTGCCGAGCCAGGCGGACGCCCCGAACTGAGCAACGGCCCCGACGGCCCGAACCGGACGCCGGAGCCGCTGCCCTTCCCGGCGCGGGGCGCCGCCCGGCGGTGGCTGGCCCGGATCGACCCGCTGCCCGGCGAGTCGATCCGACTGTTCGCATTCCCACCGCAGTTGCTCACCGTGATCGATAGGGTGCGGAGCATGATGATCCTGACGGACGGCGGGCAGGACGCCACGACCGCGAGCCTCCGCTTCTGGCGCGACAACCGCCACCACTTCGGAACCTTCATCGAGGCACGGGCCTACCTCTCCGAGGACGACGTCATCGTGGACGGCCGCCGCTTCGCCAACACCGGCAGCGGGCCCCAGCACGCCTGGCCGCAGTCCCCGAAGCTGGTCCTGATCGACGACGCGGGCAACGAACTGTGGCTGACCGCCTGCTGCGCCGGCTACGGCGGCGGCGGCCCGGGCGGGACGGCAGAGATCCTCACCGAGGAAGGCTTCGGCACCGAGGAGAGCATCGCCCGGCTGGTCACCGACCACCTGGTCCTCGTCCTCCGCAAAGACCACGACGAGCCGGTGGAAGCCGTCCCGTCCGCCGTGCGCGGCACCGACCGCGACCGCCGCAACCTCGACCGCTGGCTGACCCGGCTGTGGCACGAACCGCGGATCCACACCGACAAGGCGCTGCGCACCGCGAGCCGCTGGCTGCGCAGGAGCGACCCGCTCGACGGCTCGCCCCGCGGCGTCCACGGCGCCGCGGACGCCGCCTGACCGGGGCCGCGCACCAGCACACATCCGTCTCCGAACACGTGGGAGTAGCTGAATGGCCGTCCGCACCACCTACCTCAGCAAGACGGAAGTCCAGGACCTGCTCGGTGTGAGCTCGTTCGGGATGTGGCGGCTGCCCCGGCAGCACGAGAACTTCCCCGCCCCCGTCGAGAACGACAACTACCGCGATCCGCTCGTCCCGGACCCCGGCCCGCGATGGGACGGCACCCGGTTGTACACCTGGGCCGCCGCCACCTCGGAATTCCAGCACCGCGGCGCCCTCCTGAACCGGCCACTGCCCGGCCAGCGCCGGCCCGGCCAGTACCTCGGCTACCGCGACACCAAATACGGACCCGCCACCGACTGGCACACCACCATCGGCACCATCCGCGTGCTCCACACCACCCGCAGCAAGGCTGCCTCAGCGATGGCCATCGACCTCGCGGCCGACCGCAACCGAGAGATCGCCACCGTCTGCGCCCTGTACGGCGATATCGGCCACACCGGGCCCGCCCTGGTCGCCGCCGACACCGCCCATCCGCGCATCGAGTACGAGGCTCAGTGGGGCCGCGTCGCAGACCTTGCCGGACAGTCCCTGCCCTGGTGGCCCCGCCTGCTGTGCCGCCCCGACGTCATCCGCCAGTGGGCGCCCGGTTCCCCCGCCGTGGTTGCGGCCGTACCGGTCGATGACCGGGAGCAGACCCTGCGCCGCGCAGCCGAGAACCCGGTCTTCGCTCGGGCGGCCCGCAGCGCGCTGACCGCGATGGCCGATGCGATCCGCAACCAGCGCATCGACGGCATCAGGTCGGAAATCCGGATCTACACCAGCCACAGCGATCGCCTGCAGACCAACCTGGTCGTCGCGGCACGGCCCGACGACACGGCCCACCCCATCGCTGTCGAAGAGGACGAGGAAGTCCTCCGGCGGGGCTGGCGGCAGATCGTGACCAGCACCCAGCCGGACGCGGTCGCGGCCGCCGACATCGCCCTGGGCTACCAGCCGGAACTGCTCCCGTACGGACACTTCACCGAGGTCCCGGCGAAGCCCGGCACCGTCGCCGACCGGTGGGCCCGCAGGCTCACCATCTGCGACCCGACCGCCGGCCACGCAACCCTCGCCGAAGGCAAGGAGGTGGACGACTTCTTCATCGACCCCCTCACCGACATGCCCGTCGTCCGCACCAAGCCCGACGACGGCAAGAGCGCCACCTGGCTCTTCTACGCCCCGCTCTCCCTGCCCGCAGGCCGAGGCGAACTGGCCTCCGTCACCCTGCACGACACCCTCTGGATCACCACCACGGACGGACAGACCCACCCAGCCCCGTGCACCACCAGCGATCACCTCTGGTGGGGCGACGGCTGGGGAGACCGCCCCACCGAAGCCGCACACGTCATCAACCAACTCCTCGACAACCCCACCACCCCCATCAGCCTCGACGACCACGGGAGCAAAGCCCCCGCAGGCCTCACCGCCCTGCTCAACGAAGACCACAAACAGGGCACCGAACTCAACCGCGCCAAGCTGCTCCACGCGCGGATGACCCCGCCCAAGTCGGCGAACTGACACCACCGACGCTGCGGGCCGGGGACCCCGACTGCAGTCCCGGGCCCGCAGCCGTCAGGCACAGCACGTGCCGGGCGTGCAGCCGGCGGTGCCCGAACGCGCGGCACCGGGACGGTGCGATCCGCTTCAGAAGCCGGGGTACTGGGGACCGCCGGGGGCGATGAACCGGGCGCCGAGGTTGTCGTTCGGGTTGAGGTAGACCAGCGCGGTGAACCACGGCGCGGCCGCCTTCGGGTCGCGGCGGCGCAGCAGGTCGGCGTAGCAGTAGAGGATGCGGTGGGCGGGGCGGTTGTCGAGCTCGCCGTAGAGCAGGACGTCGCGGAACGGCCAGGGCAGGGACTGCTGGAGGACGCACACTCCGGCGCGGGCCCACTCCGGCGCGGGCCCACTCCAGCGCGAGGTCCAGGTCGCCGGGCAGGTCGCCCTGGTCGTCGTCCTCGTCGTCGAGGCCGTCCTCGTCGCCCTGGTGGAGGCCGGCGACCTCGTAGGCGATGGTGGTGTAGGCGTCCAGGTCTCTCGGGTGCAGCCGGCGGTCGCCGATCGTCACCGCGGTCTTCTCGTACGCCGTGTCGTACGCGGCGCTGCTCTCCTCGTCCGGTGTCCAGACCCGTTCCATCCACCAGGACTGGCGCACCGGCAGCTTGGCGATCCGCTTCTCCAGCTTCGACAGCTTGTCGCCGGCCTCGCGGTGCTCGGCGTAGAAGTCGGCCGAGTCGAACTCGTTGTACTCCGGGTCCTGGATCCAGGCCAGCAGCGGCCGGTCAAGCGCCGTCAGTGCCTCGGTGGCCAGGCCGGCCGGGACCAGCCACGGCAGCGTGCCCTCGAGGGCGTCGTTCACGGTCTTGTCGTCCAGGCCCACGGTCTCGTCCATGCCGCGAGTCTTCAGCACGGTGCCGCACCGTGTGCTTGAAGCCGCGGAATCCACCCTGGCGAGACACACGGCGCGGTAGACAGCCGGAAGGCCGCCACCCGCAGGTGACGGCCTCCCAGTGCTTTCTCAGAGCCCCGGCAGCCTACCGCCGGCCCGAGCTATCAGCCGGCCGAGATGGCCTGCTCTACGCCCACTCCACACAGACCTTGCTCGTCCGCCGGGGCCGGCGACGCTGCCCGCCCCGTCCAGTGTTGGGTTCGGGTCGTTGTAGCGGCTGCCCGCGAAGCGGGCGAGCCCGTCTCGCAGGTCGCAGGCATGGACCGCGGCGGGGTCCTTCATGGAGGGGCCGTAGATCCGCCACCAGCCGTCCCCGGCTTCCGTAGCGCGATGCTTCTTGAGCCACTGCCGCGAGGGCTCATGGCCGTCCAGGAACCGCACGCGCAACTCGGTCTCCGGCTCGACCTCCTTCAGGCGGCCGCGCTCATCACGGACCAGTGCACCCTTCTTCGTTCGCTCGGCGCCGCCCACGACCTCGATCATGGAGATGGATGCCCAGCGAATCGTGTAGGAAGTCGGTCTCCGCAGCTTCCATCGCTGTCGTTGAACCGTGAGTCCGTCCGCATCGACGGTGACCACGTCAGGCCCGGGAGGGCGGAGCGAGAACGAATAGATGCCCATGCCCACGCTGATGGCGCCAAAGAAGAGGAGCATCGCCACCCCTCCGGGGCTTACGGAGGCGGGGTCCTTGAACGCGAAAATCACCCCCGCCACAGGAATCACGGCAGCCAGGGCAGCCTGCACAGCGGCCCCCGGCCATGACCCATCCCGCTCCATCTCCATCTCACCCCGGCTTTTGGACAGGACGAACTCGGCGCCGGGACGGGCAGGACCGAGGCCTGCCGCGGCTGACGCTGCCCCCGAGGGGCTCGCGACGGCACCGTGTTCGGCATCAGCCGGCGGTGCGGGATGCTGCGCCGCGGGGCGGTTCTCGCCACCGGCGTCGATCACGGTGCGGGGGTGCACTTCCGCAGACCCGTTCCCGGTGGTCTTCGCTTCGCCGACAACAAGGGTGCGCAGGGCATTGGTGCGTTGCCGGATCGCTTCTCTGGCACCGGTGACGCCCATCCAGGCGCCCGGGCCGAGTGCGTCGCCGAGCTCGGCCTCGCACAGGGCTCGCACCTGATCGGGTGTCGGACGCTGCTGCGGGTCCTTGGCGAGGCAGCCGGCGATCAGGCGGTGCAGCGGCGGTGCGAGGTGGGTGAGGTCGGGGCGGTCGGCGACGATGCGGTGGGCGACGGCCCACTCGTTGTCGGCGGCGAACGCCTCGCGGCCGGTGGCCAGGAAGTGGAGGGTCGAGCCCAGGGCGAACATGTCGGACGGCGGCCCGACCGGGCGGCCCAGGGCCTGTTCGGGCGACATGTACAGCGGGGTGCCGATCCGGGTGGAGCTGCTGCGGTAGGTGACGGACTGGGTGAGGGATTTGACGATGCCGAAGTCGATGACCTTCGGTCCGCTCTCGTCCAGCATGATGTTGCCGGGCTTGAGGTCCCGGTGCACCACGTCCGCCGCGTGGATGTCGGCCAGGGCCTGGGCGATACCCCAGGCCAGCAGCATCACCTCACCGGCCGGCAGCGGCCCACCCGCGGTGACGAGGTCCCGCAAGGAGGGGCCGGCAACGTAGCTGGCGGCCAGCCACGGCCGCTCGCCCTGCGGGTCGGCGTCCAGCAGCGGCGCCAAGTGCGCGCCCCGCACCTTCTGCGCCGCTGCCACTTCCCGGGCGAACCGGCGGCCGAACTCCGCGTCGCCGGCGAACTCTCCGCGGATCACCTTCACCGCCGCCAGCTGCCCGCCCGGGGAGAACGCGAGGAACACCTGCCCCATCCCGCCCTCACCCAGCCGCGCCACCAACCGGAAGTCCCCAAGACTCCCCGGATCTCCCTCCCGCAGCACCGGAAACCCGAACACAACACTCGACATGCGCCCCTCCTTCCCCCCAACTGCCCGACCGCGCAGACCGCAGACGACCCCTCCGCCACCTCCGCGCGACCACCCACCACCGACGCCGAAGCCACCGCCACGGCCCCAAACCGGCCCGTGCGGCTCCATCTGTGGACGATCGGTCGTCATGCCGATGCCCAGAGGGCTCCGATGCTCGCATGCGCCCTCCCCGGCAACAAGGTCAGGATGCCGGTCATGCATGACCGGTCACCGAGTCCGGGGCGACGGCCTTCCACGCTCTCCACGCAACGTATCGCCGGGCATGGACACCAACCAGCGACGGATCCGTGGCCACGCCCACTTCACGCCGTGCTCGGCGAGCTGCGCGAGCTGACCTGGTGGAGCTTCGCCCGCCTCGCCTTGGCGTCATGAAGGCGCCGAGGGGCACCTGGTGTACGACGACCTGGTCCTCGCCGCCGGGACCCGCCTCCACGGTCTCCGACGGCTCACGGTGCGGCCGGGGCACCCGGACGTTTCCCTCCCGCTCCCCGAACCGGGCGAGCGCGGCCAGGCCCCGGGCGGACCGGTCGGTGCGGGCGGCTTCGCCTCGGTTCGAACAGAGCAAGCGTCGCGGCCGTGGCCGCCGGTGGAGCGGCCGGTCGCTCATTCCATCGGGCTGTCGGTCGCCGGGGTGTCGCTTCTGGTCCGGGTTGTGCGCTGGGGTGCCCCGGGTTTCTGAATCAGTCCGCCGCCAGCGTGACTTGCGTCACGCTAGTGACGTTCAGTGCTCGATCGGATCGCCTGAGTCATGATCCTGGAGTGCCTGATGAGCTGCCGGAATCCTCTCCGCGCCATCCGGGGCCGGTTGCGGTGAGTGACGGGCGGGCACCAGTTGGTGAGAATTGGTCGAGCTGGCGTGCGTGAACGGAGGGCGTCGGTTGGTTAGCTGATCCCAGGTCAGAGACGACTGCGGCCAAGGGAAACCTCACCGCAGGTGAAGAAGAGAGGTCATCGGGATGCACATCCCCGCCATCCGTACGGTCATGCGCCGCAGAACGCGACAGGCTGCCGCCGGCGGCGCGCGCACCGTTCCCCGGTGCCGCCCTGGCCTCCCGCCCCAGGAGGCGTGACGTGAACGACGACCACTCGACGTTCGCCGCCGGGCCGGACCCGGCCCCGGACCCGGAGACCGGAGGGTCCGGCGCCGCCGTGGAACTCCCCGTGGATCTCCCCCTCGACTACGAGGCCTACGCCCTCGGCCACCGCAAGGCGTTCCTGGTCTTCGCCGAGGAGATGCTCGGCGACAAGACCGCCGCCGAGCGCATCGTGCACGAGGTGATGGTCCGCATAGCCATCGACTGTGGCGCATCCTGCGCCAGGCGAACGTCGAGGACAGCACCTGGAACATGCTCTCCACCGCGGTCGTCAGCGAGGCCAACCGCAGCCGGCGCGACGCCCAGCTCGCCGCCCGGCTCGACCGCGCCAAGACCCTGCTCGCCGACCTGCGCGAGAGCCTGAACGCCCCCGACGCCGACGACACCGAATACGGCCTCTACCAGGCCCTGCGCCAGCTCTCCGACCGGCAGTTCGACGTCGTCATCCTCAAGTCCCAGGGCCGATCGACCCTCTTCACCGCGTGGGTGCTCAGCACCCACCCCAGCACCGTCGACCGCAACTACAACCGAGCCCTGGCCCGCCTGGAGGAGATCCTGCGCCCTCGGCGCGTCCTTCACACCGCCCCGACCCGCCGCAGAGGAGGCCGCTGGTGACCTACGACCACGCCCACGACCCACGGGCCGTCGACGCCCGCCCCGATCTCGTCCACCGCACCCGCGCCGTCGAATCGCTCCTCGGACGCCCGCCCGGCACCCGGCCCCGCACCCGCCAGGACCTCGCCCACGCCGTGGACGCCTTCCTCGCCGAGGCCGAGCGGACCGAACACACCCCGGACGGCCAGAGCCCCGGCGGCGACGACTTCCCGGACGCGCTGCGCCGGATCGCCGCGGACGTTGCCCGTCACCGCGCCAGTACCTACACCCCGCCGCCCTGGTGGAGCTCCTACCGGCGCGCCAGCGTGGCCCTGGACCGCCTCGCCCGCACTGCGCTCGGACACCGCAAGGCGTTCGAGCTCCTCAGCCGCTTCGGTGAACTGCGGGGCCCGGGCGAAGGGCATCTCGAGGTGTGGGAGATCGACGAGGAGATCGAAGGCGCCCGCGTCTTCGGATGCCTTCTGTATGTGGCAGGCCACCCGGCCAGTGCCGCGTTCTGGTGGAGGATCGCGGCCATGGCCGGCGACCCGATCTCCGCCCGCGCCCTCTACCTGCAGCACCTCCAGCGCGGCGAGATGCGCGAGGCCAAGTGGTGGTTCCACGAGGCCTACGGCACCAGCACAGGCGACCCGGCCGCGGTGCCGCCGAGCCTCCCCGAGATGCCCGACTACTTCAAGGCCCTGCCCACGGTCGCCGAACAGCCCACCCCGGCCCAGCCCGACCCCCAGCCGGCCGACGGCCTCGGCGCCGAGCTCGACCGCCTGGTCGTCCACACCGACCCCGGCGACGCCGGATTCATCGACGGCATCGCCACCCGCCCCGACCCCCAGACGGCCAACCGCCTCGAAGAACTGGTCGGCCACCGCTGAGCACCCCTACGCCCGGCCGGCCCAGGTCGGCCGGGCCCCGCCCCGCCCCCCATCCGAAGGAGACCGCGGTGCAACTCCCGCATGCCCTCGCCCATGGCGCTCTCGCCCTCGGGACCCTCGGCGCCGGCTACACCCTCACCATCGCCGCCGTTGCCCTCACCGCCATCGCCGCCCGCACCCCCGAACGCCGCCGCGATGCCCGTCACGTCCGGGCCGTCCTCCTGCCCCGGCGCCGCCGCTGACCTGCCGCCGCACAACGCCCGACAGCCTGATGATCGACTGGGCGCTGGGCACCCATGGCCTGCAGATGCAGCTGGAGGTCGGCGTTCCGCCATCGTGGCACTGTTGGCCACCCCTGAGGCCGTCCGGCCGACTATCCCCCGGTTCCGCGGGTCATTGGGCCTTGCCTGCCGGTCATGTGCGACCGGTTGTCCTGGATTCACGCCGTCAGTGGGGCCGCCGGACGCCGTTGCAGACAGCCGCTCATAGATGACCGGTGCGCTGACCTGTTCGGTCGGGCTCCGGCAACGCCACGATCAGTGCCGTCAAGCCGGCGACTGCAGCGCAGGCGATGACCTGTCCTCAGGAAGCACATGCGCCACCACAGGAAGTGATCATGAATAGGACCTTGAAGGCCGCGAAACTCCTCGCCGCGCCGACTGTTGCCCTGGCCTTCTTAGCGTCGGTCCTCGGCGCCACTCCGGCCAGCGCCGCGACGGCCGACGCCTATACCTTCACCAGCCCGTACGGCACCCTCAACGCGACGGGCGACTGGGACGGAAACCAGATCTCCGTCACCCCCGACGGCACCAACTACCAGAACTTCCGCCTCATCAGGCTGGGAGCCCCCGGCACGTTCAACATCGCCAGCACCTCCTCCGGGAAGTGCATCTACGCCTCACAGCCCGCGATACAGCAGTCCTGCGGCAAGAGCGGCGAGGAGTGGCACTTCCGCCCCGTTGACGGCAAGCCCAATACCTTCGGGATCGTCCGCCGCGACGACAGCAGCGGCACCGAGTACTGCATGGACAACCGGGGCGGCCTCCACCTGTGGGGCATCCTCGCCCAGCCCAACACCTGCAACGGCAGCACGAGCCAGATGTGGACGGTCCCCGCGTCGAAGGCGGCCGAGGCCAAGAGCCTCGCGCTGGACTACTACACCGACCTCTGCTCCAAGAAGACCTCCACCTGCTCGTGGACTGAGAAGTCCGAGGGGCAGCCCGAGGCTCTGCCCCGCCAGCCCGCATCGTCGGTCTGGTACAACGACACCGCCGACAAGGTGACGCAGGTCTTCACCACCATCTACCACTCCGGCTGGTCCCAGTCGTTCAGTGCGGGCCTGTCGACCTCGGTCGGCGTGTCCGCCCCGATCCAGGCCATGGTCTCCACCCAGCTCCAGGCGACCACCACCTACGAGTCCGACCAGTCGACCATCAACGGCATCGCCGTGACCGTCCCCGCCAAGAACTACGGATGGGTCGACTTCGCGGCCGTCGGCAAGAAGGTCACCGGCACGTGGACCTTCGACACCGACAACCAGCCGTGGACGACCGACGCGACTGTGACCGTCCCCGTCATCAATTCTTCGGCCGGCTCCACGATGTACATCGCCCACACCAGCCCGAACCAGCCCGGCGTGACTCCCCCGGCGGACACCGGCAGCACCGGGGGCACGAGCGGCAGCGCCCCCACCGCCCTTGCCACCACCGTCACCAAGACCCTCGATCTGCCGGCCGGAATCCATCTCGCGGCGTACGGGTCCGGGGTGAAGTTCACCGACGACCAGGGACACGCCCTGGCCACCGTGATGGCGGGCGAGGTGAAGGACAAGGACGGCAGGTCCCACGACGTCCGTGTATCGGTCAGCGGCAACACGGTGACGCAGACGATTGCGGACGCTCCGGGAGCGACGATCGAGGGCACGATGACACCACCGGTCAGCTCTCTTGCCGACGAGGCGACCTCCCCCGCCCCGGCCTCGACGATGGCGCTGTTCAAGGCCAACGACGACAAGCTGAACGACTGGACCCGCTGCATGCGGAAGAACATGATCACAGGAATGCTCGGCGGTCTCATCGGCGGACCCGAGGGCGCGATGCCGGGCATGCTCGTCGGCACGGTCGGCGGTTTCATGGACTGCGGTATGAAGCCGAAGTCCTGAGTCCTGTCCCGCAGCTGACCCCGGTATCGGGCCATGACCAGGTCAGCCGGCTTTCACCCGTCTGGTCACGCGTTCTGGAGGAGGCCGTGGCCGAGGTCGAGGTCCCGAAGGTGGGCTGGCAGCAGCAGTGGCTGCGCAGGGAAGAGGGGCGGCCGGCCGTACACACTGGCCGCCCCCGACCTGCGGCCCCGCACATGCCGAAGGCCGTCACCCCCGCGCGCCGGGGTTGGCGGCCTTCGTGCTGCTCAGAAGCCGGGGTGCTGGGGGCCGTCGGGGGCGATGAACCGGGCGCCCAGGTTGTCGTTCGGGTTGAGGTAGACCAGCGCGGTGAACCAGGCCGCGGCCGCCTTCGGGTCGCGGCGGCGCAGCAGGTCGGCGTAGCAGTAGAGGATGCGGTGGGCGGGCCGGTTGTCCAACTCGCCGTAGAGCAGGACGTCGCGGAACGGCCAGGGCAGGGACTGCTGGAGCACGCACACCCCGGCGCGGGCCCACTCCAGCCGAGGTCCAGGTCGCCGGGCACCTCGTTGTCCTGGCCCTCGTCGTCGAGGCCGTCCTCGTTGTCCTCCTGGTGGAGGCCGGCGACCTCGTAGGCGATGGTGGTGTAGGCGTCCAGATCCCTGGGGTGCAGCCGGCGGCCGTCGATCGTCACCGCGGCCTTCTCGTACGCCGCGTCGTACGCCTCGCTGCTCTCCTCGTCCGGTGTCCAGACCCGTTCCATCCGCCAGGACTGGCGCACCGGCAGCTTGGCGATCCGCTTCTCCAGCTTCGACAGCTTGTCGCCGGCCTCGCGGTGCTCGGCGTAGAAGTCGGCCGAGTCGAACTCGTTGTACTCCGGGTCCTGGATCCAGGCCAGCAGCGGCCGGTCAAGCGCCGCCAGCGCCTCGGCGCCCAGGCCGGCCGGGACCAGCCACGGCAGCGTGCCCTCGAGGGCGTCCTTCACGGCCTTGTCGTCCAGGCCCACGGTCTCGTCCATACCGCGAGTCCCCACGCCAACGCCCCACGGCGTCCCCGAAGCCGCAGAATCCACCCCACCGAGGCAGACAGCGCGGTAGACAGCCGGAAGGCCGCCACCCGCAGGTGACGGCCTTCCAGTGCTTTCTCAGGGCCCCGGCAGCCTACCGCCGGGCCCGAGCTATCAGCCGGCGGAGATGGCCTGCTCTACGCCCACTCCACACAGGCCTGGCTCCTTCGCCGGGGCTGGCGAGACAACCGTCAACGGCCGCCCGTCAGCGAACGCTCCACGGCTCTGGGACCCCCACCCGCACATCCAGGTCCCACAGGACACACTCCTCGCCGGGCCGGGCCACGTAGGACCATGCCACCCTGGTCCGCCGCAGTTGCTCGCCCATCGTGCCAGCACGCGCGGCGGCGCCCGGGAGCGCGGCGCCCTCCGGATGGTGGTGCAGGAAACGGCCGTAGCCCGCCTGGCAGAAGGCCGCGTAGCGCGCCGTGCAGAGGATCAGCCCGTGCCACGCCTCGTCAACGGCGAACGACGGCATGCCGATGATCTGGTCGTCGAGCAGCGCCGCCCCGCAGCAGCGCAGCCATTGACGCAGACCGGTCTCGACCAGTTCCCGTGGCTCGAAGGGACAGGTCCTATAGACGGCGCGCGGCAGTTCGAGCGCTTCGACGGCCGACTGCACCCGCGCGATCCGTCGGGCGAAACGTCGGGCGTTCACGCTACTCCTCCCTCGTCTCCGGTTCCGGTGCAACCGGCTGGCCGCACCTCTGCGGGACCGTCAGCCGCCGCCCCCGCAGCCACCGCCGCAACCGCCACCGCCGCCACCGCCGCCACTGCAGCCCCCACCACCCCCATCGTCTCCGCCCCCGCCGCCTCGGTAATTCGACTTGCGGCTCGCGTCATCGTCGCCGAACCAGCCGACGATCTTCACGATCACCCAGATGATCCCGCCCCAGACGACGAGGTCCATGAAACCCATCAGACGACCCCCTTCGGATATCAACTGCGGAACCACTCCGTGGCGCCCACGGACGGCTCCGGGCGGAGGTGTTCCAAACGCGCCAGCATCGATTCACCGGCTCGGCATACCCGCCCCAAACCGGCTCGTACGGCTCCATCTGTGGACGACCGGCCGTCATGCCGATGCCCAGACGGCTCCGATGCTCGCATCCGCCCTCCCCGGCAACAAGGTCAGGATGCCGGTCATACATGACCGGTCACCCAGTTCGGGGCGACGGCCTTCCGTGCTCTTCAGGCAACGCATCGCTGAGCACGGACACCAACCAGCGACGGGACAGCCGCTACGCCCACTCCACGCCTTGCTCGGCGAGCTGCGCGAGCTGGCCCGGGGTGAGCTTCGCCCGCCTCGCCTTGGCGTTGTTCATGAAGGCGCCGAGCGCCACCTGGTGCACGACGACCTGGTCCTCGCCGCCGGGGCCGGCCTCCACGGTCGCCAACGGCTCACGGTGCGGCCGGGGCACCCGGACGTGCCCCTCCCGCTCGGCGAACTGGGCGAGGGCGGCCAGGCCCGGGGCGAACCGGTCGGTGCGGGAGACCTTCGGCTTCGCCTCGGCCGCGGCCTTGGCGGCCACCAGCTCCGGGTCCTCGTCGATGCCGATCGCGGTCAGCAGGTCCCGCTGGTCCTCCTCCAGGCCCGGCCGGCCGGCCCGCTGGGCCTGGACCCACCGGCCGAGCTGCTCGCCCTCGTAGACGGTGTCGAGCGGCAGCGCGGTCCAGTCGACCATGCCGTCGGACTCGAGCCACCACAGCCGGGTGGCCGCGTAGGCGCGTTGCCAGGTGATCGGCCAGGTGGGGCACTACCAGGGGTCGATATCCGCCGACCGCCGCTTCCTACCCCTCCAGCGACCCGGCAGTGATCGGGAGAGTGGACGAGCACCCCCAGTGCGGTGAGGGACTCGGTGTTGCCGAGGAGGTTCGTGACGTGGTCCAGGCTGGGCGCCCGATCCTCCACGCCCAGAGTCCTGGCCATCGGAGAGGCATACGCCCGGCCCGCCCACCGTAGGAAGGGCGCCAAACCGCGACGAACTGCTACAAGCAGTTGAGCGACAAGCTCAAGGAGCCCGTAGCATCGACATCAGGGTGGCGGCCCGTCCCGCGCCGGGATCGCCGGCCGGCCGGACCGGCTCGGCACCGCTTTGCAGGAGGCTGACTCCCGTGACGAACGTCCCCGCGCACGGCCTCGCCGGATGGGACCGGGATTTCCCGTTCGTGGGCCGGCAGCGTGAGTTCGACCTGCTGCTGGCCGCGGTCCGGCATCCTCCGGCGGTCGTGCTGGTCGAGGGCGAGGCCGGGATCGGCAAGTCGCGGCTGGTGCACGAGGCGACGCTGGTGCTGGCGGAGCAGGGCGGTCGGGTCGTCACGGGCTCGTGCCAGCCGCTGCGCGAGCCCTTCCCGTACGGCCCGGTCGTGGACGCGCTGCGCAAGGCGGGCGACTGGCTGCCCGCAGTCGGCCTCCCGCCGACGGCCGGCGCGCTCGCCCCGCTCCTGCCCGACCTGGCCGACCGCCTGCCCCCGGCCCCCGCCCGCGTGGAGGACCCGCACGCCGGGCGCCACCGGCTGGTGCAGGCCGTCCGGTCGTTCCTCGCCGCGCTCGGTCCGGCCGTCCTGGTCGTGGAGGACCTGCACTGGGTCGACGAGGCCACCCGCGACCTGCTGCTCCTGCTGGCCCGCGACCTGCCCGAGCGGCTCTCCCTCGTCCTCACCTACCGGGCCGAGGACCTGCCGTCCGGGACCCCGGTGCTGGGCGCCACCTACCGCCACCCGCCGGGGGTCAACGGGACCACCATCCGCCTCGGTGCCCTCAACGTGGAAGACATCCACGAACTGGCCACCGCCACTCTCGGCCACCACGCCACCCGGGAGCTTGGCCAGGTTCTCCACCAGCGCAGCGAGGGGCTTCCGCTGGTGGTGGAGGAGGACCTGCTCACCCTGCGGGAGCAGGTCCGGCAGTGGGACTACGACGAGGCCGTGCAGCGGCTGCACCGCTCGGGCGCACCGCAGGGCCTGCGCGAGGCCGTCACCGAGCGGCTGGCCGGGCTGTCGCCGGCCGCGGCGGCGGTCGTGGACGCGGCCGCAGTGCTCGCCGTCCCGGCCGACGAGCCGCTGCTCGCACAGGTCACCGGGCTCGAGCCGGACCAGGCCGCCGACGGGATCACCGAGGCGGTGGCGGCCTCGATCCTGCGCGAGACGGACGCCGGCCAGTACGCCTTTCGGCACGTGCTGGCCCAGCAGGCCGCCTACCAGCACGTCCCCGGGCCGCGACGCCAGCGGCTCCACCAGCGCGCGATCGAGGAGCTCGAGGCCCGGCAGCCCGTGCCGCTGGTCCAGGTCGCCCACCACACGCTCGCCCTCGGCGACCGGCAGGCCTGGGTGCGCGCCGCCGAGGCGGCCGCCGACCAGGCCGTCACCGTCGGCGACACCGGCACCGCGGCCACCCTGCTGCGCCAGATCCTCGAAGAACCGCAGATCGACGACGGCCTCCGCTCGAGCACCGCACTCGCGCTCGCCCGGATCGCCACCTTCGGCGCCGACCACACCGCCAACGCGACCATGCTGCGCCGCATCCTGTCCGCCCCTCACCTGGCCGAGGCCACCCGCGGCGAGGTCCGGCTCGGCCTCGGCCTGCTCATGGTCACCCAGGCGGGCGACCGCGCCGGCTTCCGCCAGCTCGAGCGGGCGGCGACCGAACTGGCGAGCCGTCCGGAGCGGGCGGCCCGGGCGATGGTGGCGCTCGCCATGAACGAGTTCGACGGCGGGGCGGAACGCTCCGGGGAGTGGATCGACCGGGCCGAGGCCGCGGTCGCCGACAGCCCGGACGAGGGCATGCGGGCGGCCGTCCGCGCGTCCCGGATCAGCATCATGGCGAGAGACGGCGACCCCGAGCTCTGGCAGCTGCTGGAGCAGCTGCCCAAGGAGTCGGACGACCAGGAGATCGATCGGCAGACCGCCCGTGCCATCCACAACGCCGCAGCCTTCGCCGCCGAACTCGGCCACGACGCCCATGCCCGGCAGCTCCTGACCGGGAACCAGGAACGCGCCGACCGGTCGGGCATTCCGTATCTAGGAGTGTACGCACGGGCCACCCTGCTGACCCTGGACTACCTCGGCGGCCACTGGCACGGCTTGGAGGAGCGCCTGGCCGCAATCACCGACCAGTACCCCGACCTCATCCTGATCAGCGTCGAACGCGCCCTCCTCCTCGGCGGACTGGCCGCGACCAGAGGCCAGAGCGGCCAAGCCCTGGAACACTTCGGCGCCGCGGCGACGTTCGGCGAAACACAGGCCGAGGTGATCATCGCACTCCGGGCGGCCACTGGGCTGGTCAACCTCTGGTTGGCCCAGGGCAACCCCGAGGACGCCGCCGCCACGGCCGGGCCCGCAGTCGCCCTGCTGCGCGAGACCCGGACCTGGCCGAGGAACGTCGGGCTGCTGCCGGCCGCGGTCGAGGCCGCCCTGGCCGTCGGCGACCGCGGCGAGGCGGAGCGGCTCGCGGGCGACGCCGAGCGCGCGCTGGCCGGACGGCAGACGCCCGCCGCGGACGCCGGACTCCACCTCGCCCGCGGCCTGCTGCTGAGCGACGCCGCACCCACCGAGGCGGCCGAACGGTTCGCCCGGGCGCACCGGACGTGGCTGGAGATCGGCCGCCCCTACGACGCGGCCCGGGCGGCCGAGCGCCTGGGACGCATCGAGACGGTCACCCGGCCCGGCACCGAGCCACAACACCTCACCGAGGCACTGGAGACCTACGCCCGGCTCGGCGCGCTGGCCGACGCCGCGCGCTGCCAACACCTGCTGCGCGGGCTCGGGCTCGACCGGACGGCGTCCCGCGGCCGCCGCGGCTACGGCGACCGGCTCTCCCCGCGCGAACAGCAGGTCGCCGAGCTGCTGGCACGCGGTGAGACCAACCAGTCCATCGCCACCACGCTGTTCCTGTCGCCCCGGACCGTGGAGCAGCACGTCGCCCGCGTCCTGCACAAGCTCGGCACCACGCGCAAAGCGGTGGGCGAGGCGCTCCGCGACCTGGAGGACCGCCCCTGACCCCGGGCCGAGCGCCGTACCCGGGGCCCTCGCGCGTCCGCCCCGAGCCCGCGCACGGGCCGGAACGCCCCTGCCCGTCCGCCGGAACACCCCCGCTGGCCGTGGTGGCCGCACGCGCCCGCGCCGGACGGCTTGCGCCTCGGGCCGCGGACTTCCGCCGTACCCCCGACGACGTTGCCGAGGCTGTGAAGGCGCGACTGGTCCGCTCCCGGGTCGTGCGCACCTCGGCTGATCCCATCCGAGCGGCACGTGGGGTGGTGTGGTCCCACCGCGGAGGGCCCGGCCCCGCATAGCGGGACCGGGTCCTCCGTCCCCTGCGATCCCCGATCGATGGTCGCTCGTCCAGTCGTGTTGGGCCTTGCCGCTTCGGAGCCGCGCCCAGCCGTCGGCCCGCGAGCCGGTGATGGCGGACGGCACTTCAGAGACTTCGGATGCGGTAGGCGGCGGATCTTTCACGCAAGTCATCCGATGACTTGCGTGATGGAGGTCGTTGCCGATCTGGGGCCGCCGGGCCGGAGCCCTTGCCGGAGGTTTCCGACTTGCGGACCATGGCTCCAGTTCCGCCTGGTGAAGGCGGCTTGAGTCAGCCGGTTTCGGCATTTGTGAAATCTCGACGAGGAGTGGAACGGGCGGTCGGATGCCCGGTTGCGATGCCAGATCATCGGATGTATGGTCTGCCGAAAACATCATTCATCCGATGTTTGGCCATGTGGGGGCGCAACCCCAGAGCGATGACGGGAGAGCGGAACGATGAAGCTCATGCGGGTCGGGGCGCCGGGCGCGGAAGCGCCGGTGCTCCTCGACAAGGACGGCGCCACGTACGCGCTGGCCGGTCTGGCCGCCGACATCGACGGGGAGTTCCTGGCGGGTGGCGGGATCGAGCGGGTCCGGCAGGCGCTCGCCGCCGGCGAACTGCCGCTGGTCGACATAGCCGCCCTGCGGGTCGGGGCACCGGTCGCGCGCCCGGGCAAGGTGGTGTGCGTCGGCCTCAACTACCGCGACCACGCCGAGGAGACGGGTGCCGCGATCCCGCCGCGTCCGGTGGTCTTCATGAAGGACGCCTCCACCGTGGTCGGCCCCTACGACCGGGTGCCGATTCCCCGCGGGTCCACCAAGACCGACTGGGAGGTCGAGCTCGCGGTGGTGATCGGCAGCGAGGCCCGCTACCTGGGCGATCCGTCCGAGGCGGCCGCCTGCATCGCCGGCTACGCGATCAGCAACGACGTCTCCGAGCGGGAGTTCCAGCTCGAGTACTCCGCCCAGTGGGACCTCGGGAAGTCCTGCGAGGGCTTCAATCCGCTGGGGCCCTGGCTGGTCACCCCCGACGAGGTCGGCGACCCGCAGTCGCTGGGCCTGCGTCTGGCGGTCAACGGCGAGCCGCGCCAGAACGGCGACACCAAGAACATGATCTTCGACGTGGCGTACCTGGTCTGGTACCTGAGCCAGTACATGGTGCTGCGCCCCGGCGACGTCATCAACACCGGCACCCCCGCCGGCGTCGCACTGGGCCTGCCCGGCACCCCCTACCTGCGCGAAGGGGATGTGGTCGAGCTGTCCATCGACGGCCTCGGCACCCAGCGCCAGACTTTCGTGAACGCGTGAAAGGCACCGCCATGACCGCCACAACAGCGCGGATCACCGCCGTCGACACCTATGACGTCCGCTTCCCGACCTCGCGGGAGCTGGACGGGTCCGACGCGATGAACCCCGACCCCGACTACTCCGCCGCCTACCTGATCCTGCGCACCTCCGCAGGCGGCCACGAGGGCCACGGCTTCACCTTCACCATCGGCCGCGGCAACGACGTCCAGGTCGCCGCCATCGACGCACTGCGCGACCACGTCGTCGGACGGCCGGTCGCGGAGCTGTGCGCCGACCCCGGCTCGCTCTACCGCGACCTGATCGGCGACAGCCAGCTGCGCTGGCTCGGACCCGAGAAGGGCGTGATGCACATGGCCATCGGCGCCGTCGTCAACGCCGTCTGGGACCTCGCGGCCAAGCGCGAGGGCAAGCCGCTGTGGCAGCTCCTCGCCGACGCCGACCCCGAATGGCTGGTCTCCCAGGTCGACTTCCGCTACCTCGCCGACGCGCTCACCCCCGACGACGCCCTGGAGCTGCTGCGCCGCGGCCGCCCGGGCGCCGCCGAGCGCCGTGCCGAGCTGCTGCGCCGCGGGTACCCCGCCTACACCACCTCGCCCGGCTGGCTCGGCTACTCCGACGAGAAGCTGACCCGCCTCGCCAAGCAGGCGGTCGCCGACGGGTTCACCCAGATCAAGCTGAAGGTCGGTGCCGACCTGGCCGACGACATCCGCCGCTGCCGCACCGCCCGCGAAGCCGTCGGCCCGGACCTCCGCATCGCGATCGACGCCAACCAGCGCTGGGACGTCGCCGAGGCGATCGAGTGGACCAACGCGCTGGCGGAGTTCGACCCGTACTGGATCGAGGAGCCCACCAGCCCCGACGACATCCTCGGCCACGCCGCCGTCCGCCGCGGAGTCGCGCCGATCAAGGTCGCCACCGGCGAGCACGTCCAGAACCGCATCATCTTCAAGCAGCTGCTCCAGGCCGGCGCGATCGACGTCCTGCAGCTGGACTCCGCCAGGGTCGCCGGGGTCAACGAGAACCTCGCGATCCTGCTGCTGGCCGCGAAGTTCGGGGTGCCGGTCTGCCCGCACGCGGGCGGTGTGGGCCTGTGCGAGCTGGTCCAGCACCTGTCGATGTTCGACTACGTCGCCCTGTCCGGCACCACCGAGGACCGCGTGATCGAGTACGTCGACCACCTCCACCAGCACTTCCTCGACCCGGTGGTGATCGACAACGGCCACTACCGGGCACCCACCGCCCCCGGCTTCTCCGCCGCCATGCACCAGTCGACCATCGACACCTTCACCTTCCCCGGCGGCGCGTTCTGGACCGCCGACCGGGCCGAATCGAACCGGGAGGGACAGGCATGACCATTGACCTCGACGGGCTCACCGCCCTGGTCACCGGCGGCGCCTCCGGCATCGGCCTGGCCACCGCCCGACTGCTCGCCGGACGGGGCGCACAGGTCGCCGTCATCGACCTCGACCCGTCCGGCGCCCCCGCTCCGCTGCGCGGGTTCACCGCCGACGTGGCCGACGACGCGTCTGTCCGGGCGGCCGTCGAGGCCGCGGCCAAGGCGCTCGGCGGCATCGACATCCTGGTCAACAACGCCGGCATCGGCGCCGCCGGGACGGTCGAGGACAACCCGGACGAGCAGTGGCACCGCGTGCTCGACGTCAACGTCCTCGGCATCGTCCGCACCACCCGCGCCGCCCTGCCGCACCTGCGCCGCTCGGCCTGCGCCTCCGTGGTCAACACCTGCTCCATCGCCGCCACCGCCGGCCTGCCGCAGCGCGCGCTGTACTCGGCCAGCAAGGGCGCGGTCCTGTCGCTGACCCTGGCGATGGCCGCCGACCACGTCCGCGAAGGAATCCGGGTCAACTGCGTCAACCCCGGCACGGTGGACACCCCGTGGGTCGGTCGGCTGCTGGACGCCGCCCCGGATCCGGCCGCCGAGCGCGCCGCCCTGAACGCCCGCCAGCCGCACGGCCGCCTGGTCAACGCGCAGGAAGTGGCCACGGCGATCGCATATCTGGCCTCGCCGGCGGCCGGCAGCACCACCGGGACAGCCCTGGCGGTCGACGGCGGCATGGCCGGGCTTCGTCTGCGACCGGAGTCGAAGCAGTGAGCCTGCGACACAACACCCTCGGCCGCAGCCCTGTACGGGTGAGCGAGCTGGCCTTCGGGGCGGCCGGGATCGGCAACCTGTTCACCGCGATGAGCGACGCCCAGGCGGAGCAGGCGGTGGCCGCTGCCTGGGACGTGGGCGTGCGCTACTTCGACACCGCCCCGCACTACGGCCTGGGCCTGTCGGAACGGCGGCTGGGTGACGCCCTCCGGGCAAGGCCCCGGGACGAGTACGTGCTCTCCACCAAGGTCGGCCGCGTGCTGGACCCCGTTCCGGCCGCTCGAGGCGATGACCTCGCCAACGGTTTCGCCGTCCCGGCCGACCACCGTCGCCGCTGGGACTTCACCGCTCAGGGCGTGCGCCAGTCGATCGAGGAGAGCCTGAACCGGCTCGGCCTCGACCGGATCGACATCGTCTACCTCCACGACCCCGACGAGCACGCCGACCAGGCCCTCGCCGAGGCCTACCCGGAGCTGGAACGTCTGCGCGCCGAAGGCGTGCTCGGCGCGATCGGTGTCGGCATGAACCAGGCCGGGCTGCTCGCCCGCTTCGTCCGGGAGACCGACATCGACGCGGTCCTGCTGGCCGGCCGCTACAGCCTGCTCGACCAGCGCGGCCTCGCCGAACTGTTCCCACTCGCCGAACAGCGCGGCGTCGGTGTGGTGGTCGGCGGGGTCTTCAACTCCGGCCTGCTCGCCGACCCGAAGCCCGGTGCCACCTTCGACTACACCACCGCCCCCGACGACCTGGTGTCGCGAGCCCTGGACCTCAAGAGCGTCTGCGAGCGGTACGGCGTTCCGCTGCGGGCAGCCGCGCTGCGGTTCCCGTTCGGGCACCCAGCGGTTGCGTCCGTCCTGGTCGGTACCCGCAGCGCCGCCGAGGTGCGGGACGCCGCCGCGATGCTCGACCACCGCATCCCGGACGAGCTGTGGGCCGAACTGAAGGACCGCGGGCTGCTCCCCGCGGACGTGCCGACACCCCGGGAGGCAGGCTGATGCGGATCGCCCTGTTCATCACCTGCTTCAACGACACCATGTTCCCCGGCACCGGCCGGGCCGTGGTGAGCGTCCTGGAGCGCCTGGGCCACACGGTGGAGTTCCCGCAGGAGCAGACCTGCTGCGGGCAGATGCACTTCAACACCGGCTACCGCCCGGACGCCGTCCCGCTGGTGGCCCGCTTCGCCCGCACCTTCGCCGGCTACGACGCCGTGGTCACACCGTCCGCGTCCTGCGCCGGGATGGCCCGCGAGAACCACCCGCTGCTCGCGGCCGACTACGGCCACGCCCAGCTCCAGCAGCAGGTCGCCGACGTGGTGCCCCGGGTTCACGAGTTCACCGAGTTCCTGACCGACGTCCTCGGCGTCACCGACGTGGGAGCGAGCTTCCCGCACCGGGTCAGCTACCACCCCACCTGCCACTCCCTGCGCGGACTGCGACTCGGCGACCGGCCGCTGGAGCTGCTCCGGGCGGTCAAGGGCATCGACCTGGTCGACCTACCGGACGCCGACTCCTGCTGCGGGTTCGGCGGCACCTTCGCCGTCAAGAACGCCGACACCTCCGCCGCCATGCTCGCCGACAAGGCGGACGGAGTGCTCTCCACCCGCGCCGAGGTGCTGTGCGCAGCCGACAACTCCTGCCTGATGCACATCGGCGGCGGCCTCTCCCGGCGGGGCAGCAGCGTCCGCGCCATGCACCTCGCCGAGATCCTCGCCGCCACCGAAGGAGGAACGCCATGAACGCGCCCAGCAGCCGCGGCGTGGTCTGGCTCGGCTCCCCGGCCTTCCCCGACGCCGCCCGCGAGGCGCTCAAGGACACCCGGCTGCGCGCCAACCTCAAGCGGGCCACCTCCACCATCCGCGACAAGCGCCTCGCCGTCGCCTCGGAACTGGACGACTGGGAGGCACTGCGCGACGCCGCGGCCGCGATCAAGAAGTGCACCGCACGGCACCTGGACCACTACCTGGTCGAGCTGGAGGCCTCGGTCACCGCGGCGGGCGGCACCGTCCACTGGGCCTGCGACGCGGCCGAGGCCAACCGGATCGTCACCGAGCTCGTCCGGGCGACCGGCGAGAGCGAGGTCGTGAAGATCAAGTCCATGGCCACCCAGGAGATCGGCCTCAACGAGCACCTCGCCGAGGCCGGGATCACCGCCTACGAGACCGACCTCGCCGAGCTGATCGTCCAGCTCGGCGACGACCGGCCCTCGCACATCCTGGTCCCGGCGATCCACAGGAACCGCACCGAGGTCCGCGACCTGTTCGCCGCCGAGATGGGCCACTGGGGGCAGCCGGCCCCCGAGGGCCTCACCGACGAGCCCGCCGACCTCGCCGAGGCCGCGCGCCGGCACCTGCGGGAGAAGTTCCTCACCGCCAAGGTGGCCGTCTCCGGCGCCAACTTCGCGGTCGCCGACACCGGCACCGTCGTGGTGGTGGAGTCCGAGGGCAACGGCCGGATGTGCCTGACCCTGCCCGACACCCTGATCACCGTCATGGGCATCGAGAAGGTGGTACCGACCTGGTCGGACCTGGAGGTGTTCCTGCAACTGCTGCCGCGCTCCTCCACCGGCGAGCGGATGAACCCCTACACCTCCACCTGGACCGGCACCACCGAAGGCGACGGACCGTCCGCGTTCCACCTGGTACTGCTCGACAACGGCCGTACCGACACCCTTGCCGACACCGTCGGCCGGCAGGTGCTCGGCTGCATCCGCTGCTCGGCCTGTCTCAACGTCTGCCCGGTCTTCGAACGCACCGGCGGCCACGCCTACGGCTCGGTCTACCCCGGCCCGATCGGCGCCGTCCTCACCCCGCAGCTGATCGGCGTCGAGAACGCCGCCACCCTGCCGTTCGCCTCCACCCTGTGCGGGGCCTGCTACGACGCCTGCCCCGTGAAGATCAACATCCCGGAGGTGCTGGCCCACCTGCGGGCCGAGGCCGTCGAGGCCAAGAACGGTCACACGGCGGAGGCGCTGGCCATGCGCGCGGCCGGGAAGGTCCTCGACTCCCCGCGCCTGCTCGCCGCCGCGCAGAAGGCCGCCTCGCTCGGCGGCCGCGCCCTCGCCCGGCGCGGAACCATCGGCCGCCTGCCCGGCCCGATGCACGGCTGGTCCGACACCCGCGACACCCCAGCGCCGCCCGCCGAGTCCTTCCGCACCTGGTGGCGCAAGAACCGCGAGAACAAGGAAGGGGAGCAGAGTTGAGCAGCCGCGACGCCGTCCTCGGCCGCATCCGCACCGCCCTCGCCGACGTCCCGAGCGGTGAGGCTCCCGAGGACGTGCCGGTGCCCCGGGCGTACCTCCGGTCGCACCTGGAACCCGGACAGGACCCGGTGGCGCTCTTCGCCGAACGGGTCGCCGACTACCGCGCCACCGTCACCCGCACCGACCGCGCCCGCCTGGCCGCCGCCGTCGCCGCCGCCCTCACCCGGCGCGGTGCCCGCCGCCTCGCCCTGCCCGCCGGTTTCCCGAGCGAGCTGTTGCCGAGCGGCAGCTGGGAGTGGCACCCGGAGCCCCTGAACGTCCCCGCCCTGAATGCCCTCGACGGTACGGTCACGCTCGCCGCGGCAGGCATCGCCGTCACCGGCACCATCGTCCTCGACGCCGGCCCGGGCCAGGGGCGGCGCGCCCTCAGCCTCGTCCCGGACTACCACCTGTGCATCGTCCGCGCCGAGCAGATCGCCCCCGACGTCCCGGACGCCCTCGCCCGCCTCGACCCGACCCGGCCGCTCACCTTCATCTCCGGCCCGTCCGCCACCAGCGACATCGAACTCGACCGGGTCGAGGGCGTCCACGGCCCCCGCACCCTGGACGTGATCATCGTCGGCCCCACCCGCCTGGAGCACCCGTGAAGATCGCCCTGCACACCCGTGTCCGCGCCGACCGGATCGAGGAGTACGAAGCCGCGCACCGAGCGGTGCCCGCCGAGCTCGCCGCTGCCATCCGGGCGGCCGGGGTGACCTCATGGACGATCTGGCGCAGCGGCTGCGAGCTGTTCCACCTGCTGGAGTGCGAGGACTGCGCCCGCCTGCTCGCCGAGCTCGAAGACTTGCCGGTCAACGTCGCCTGGCAGACCCGGATGGCCGACCTCCTCGACATCGTCCACGACTACTCCTCGGACGGAACCCGGGCAGGTCTGGCGGAGGTGTGGCAGCTGTGACGGACCGGCAGATCATCGACGCGCACCACCACGTCTGGGACCTGGCCGTGCGTCCGCAGCCCTGGATCACGGGGGAGGCGCTCGCCCCGCTCGCCCGGTCTTTCTCCGCCGAGGACCTGGAGGCCGAGGCACGGGCGGCAGGCGTGATCGGCACCGTCGTCGTGCAGACCGTCTGCGTCCCCGAGGAGACCCCCGAACTCCTGGCCCTTGCCGCCGGCAGCGACTTGGTCGCCGGAGTCGTCGGCTGGACCGACCTCACCGCCCCGGACGTCGCCGACGCCATCGCCGCACTGCGCGAACTGCCCGGCGGCGACCGGCTGGTGGGCATCCGCCACCAGGTCCAGGAGGAAACCGACCCGACCTGGGTGCTGCGCCAGGACGTCCGGCGCGGCCTGCTCGCCGTCGGCCGGGCCGGCCTCGCCTTCGACCTGCTGGTCACGCCACAGCAACTGCCCGCGGCGTTCACCGTGGCAGCCGGGATGACCGGAGTGGGCTTCGTCCTCGACCACCTCGGCAAGCCGCCGATCGCCACCGGCCCGCTCACCCCGTGGGCCGCCGACGTGCGTCGCCTGGCCGCCCTGCCCAACACCGTGTGCAAGCTCTCCGGCCTGGTGACCGAGGCGGCCCCCGGCACCGTGCGGATCGAGGACCTGGCCCCGTACGCCGACACCGCGCTGGACGCCTTCGGCCCGCAGCGGCTGCTCTTCGGCTCGGACTGGCCGGTCTGCACGCTCCGGGCCGGTTACGCCGAAACCGTGCGGATCGCCGATCGCCTCACCGACCGGCTCAGCCCGGCGGAGAAGGACGCGGTCTTCCGCGACAACGCGGTTCGCGCCTACGGCCTCCGCCCACCGGCGCGGCCGTGACCTATCCTGCACGGACCGGAAACCGAGAGAGACGAGCGCGCGTGCCAGTCACCGACGAGGCGATCGAGAAGATCAAGGCCATGATCGTCAGCGGTGAGCTCCGCCCGGGCTCCCGGCTCCCGCGCGAGGCCGACCTGGCCGAGCGCCTCGGGCTGTCCCGCAACTCCCTGCGAGAGGCGGTCAAGGCGCTCTCGCTCGTCCGGGTGCTCGACGTGAGGCAGGGCGACGGCACGTACGTGACCAGCCTGGAGCCCGGACTGCTGGTGGACGCGCTCTCGTTCGCGGTCGACCTCCAGCAGGACGACACGGTGCTGCAGTTCCTGGAGGTCCGCCGGATCCTGGAGCCGGCCGCCGCGGCCATGGCCGCCCGGGTGATGCCGGACGAGGACATCGAGGCCCTTGGTCAGCTGCTGGACCGGCTCGAGGACGACGCCTCACTGGAGACACTGATCGACAACGACCTGGAGTTCCACCGCCGGCTGGCGGCGGGTTCAGGTAACGCGGTGCTCAGCTCGCTGATCGACGGCCTGTCCGGCCCGACCGCGCGAGCCCGACTGTGGCGCGGACGGACGGAGGAGGGCGCCGTGGAGCGGACCAGGCAGCAGCACCGGGCGATCTGCGAGGCCGTCGCCACCCGCCGTCCGGAACTCGCCCAGGCGTGGGCGACGGTGCACGTCGCGGAGGTCGAGCAGTGGCTGCGCGGGGCTCTCGGCGCAGCGGCATCCGAAACGGGCTGAGCCAGATCTCCGTCGTGCAGCGCAAGGTCGTCTCGCCCAACGACCGCCGCGGAATCGGTACGGTGCCGGATCGACTGGAAGTACGCACTCGGCATGGAGCTGGAGGACCCCGGGTTCCACCACAGCATGCTGGCGGACTTCCGTCAGCGCCTGGCCGAGGAGGGCCGCGCCGACAAGCTGTTCGGCCTCGCGCTGGAGAAGATCAAGGCCGTCGGGCTGGTCCGCGAGCGTGGCCGTCAGCGCACCGACTCCACCCACGTCCTGGCCGCCGTCCGCGACCTGACCCGCCTGGAGCTGGTCACCGAAGCGATGCGCGCCGCCCTGGAGGAGCTCGCTCGCCGGGCCCCGCACGAGCTGGCCGGCCTGGTCACCGAAGACTGGGGCCGGCGCTACGGCCGCGCCGCCCGCCTCGGCAAGAACCCCTCCCGGCCCAAGGGCCGGACCAAGGAGACCGGCGACGACGCCCACCTGCTGCTGCGCTACGTGAACCACTACCTTCCCGCGCTCCGCGACGGTGAACAGGTCCAGGCCCTGCGGCAGATCTTCCTTCTACTGGCTCGACGAGCAGGAGCGACTGTGCTGGCGCGAGGCCGACTCCGCCGGCCTGCCGCCCTCCGGTTTCGCGATCGTCTCGCCCTACGACGTGACGGCCCGGTTCGCGCGCCGCGGCGACACCCGTTGGAAGGGCTTCCTCGCGCACGTCACCGAGACCTGCGACGACGGCGACGTGAACGTGATCACCGACGTGACCACCACGAACGCCGTGATCCACGACAGCAAGACCCTGCCGGTGATCCTCGACCGGCTCGACCAGCGAGAACTGCTGCCGTTGGAGCACTACGTGGACGGCGGCTGCCTCTCCGTCGCCTTCGAGCACCGCGCCGCCCGCGAACACGGCGTCGGCCTGGTCGGGGCGGTCAGGGCCAAGAGGACCCGGCAGCCCCGCCAGGGCGGCATCTTCCACCGCGACGCCTTCGTCATCGACTGGGACGCCAAGCAGGTCACCTGTCCCTCGGGCAAGACCAGCAACCGGTGGGCCACACCCCCGTCCCTCGCGCCCTACATCACCGCCAGCTTCTTGGTCGCCGACTGCCGCTCCTGTCCGTTGAAGGTGTCCTGCACCCGCACCGACGCTCGCACGGTGTCCTTCCTGCCGCGCGAGCTCTACGACATCCAGTCGGAGTCCAGGACCGAGCAGCAGACCCAGGAGTGGCTCTCGCGCTACTCGCTGCGGGCGGGCATCGAGAGCACCATCAGCGAGTTCGTCAACGGCCACGGCATGCGCCAGTGCCGCTACCGCAGCGAGGACGAGGCCCACGTCCAGCACGTGCTGACCGCCATCGCCGTCAACCTCGAACGCATCGGCGTCCACCTGCCGGCCGCGCCAGAGCGCCGGCCGCGGACACCGACCGCGTTGCAGGACTACCTCGACCGGCACGGCATCTCCCGGCCGCGCTCCTGGCGTGTCGCAACCCACCTCGCAGGCTGACTGATCAATCTCACGACCAGCCAGCCGACCTTGGCCATGACCTCTATCGGGAATCCGCCGACAAACCATCCCTCCCACGGCGCCCGGCCGAACTTCCGCGAATCAGCGCGATGATATTCTCGGCAGCCGCTCTTCCAAGATCCCCGACAGCGTCAGGCACTTCACGCGGCACGAACCGGAACCACACCTTGATCCGATTGCTCTCAGCAACGACGGGCTCGGATGGAGTCATAGAGGTCACGGTCCAGATGATCGCGGACTCACCTTCATGCATCGAACGCAGGTCCGTCCGACCTCAGTCCGGAAAATACCCGATGGGCCGCCCTCACTTCCGTTCTATGTGGTCACAGCACTAGACGAGTAGTTCCGAAGTCGGCTGGGTTCGCCGGTTCTGCCTCGGATGTGCAGGGACGGCGTCCAACATCGGGTTGGTGACGACCACAGAACTGGACACTCTCCTGACCCGGCCGTGGCGCTGGTCGCCGGCGAGGTCTTCTCCGGCGTCGGCGAGACCCGGAGCGGCAAGCCCGGCATTGATCTTCGCCGGTCTGTGGTGGTGCTTAGTGCCTGCTTGTCTGTGTGCGGCGGCCCGCAGCCATCCCAGAGCTGGCGGCCTCCATGCGATCGGAAGCCCAACACGACGGAAACGCAATCCCGCCACCGTCCGACCAGACACCGCAAAACCCAGACAGCACGTCGGTTCCGGTCGCCGGTGATGGCCCGGTTTCCGGGCCATTGCTGCGGCGGGCGGGACGCGGTGACCGAGACATCCACGGGTCGGGTCAGTGCGGCAGTTGGCTGTCCATGCTGCCCCACAGTTCGGCGATTCGGCCCTCGGTGACCCTAAAGATCTCCAGCAGGGTGCCGCCAGCCGCGTCCGGGTCGGCGGAGACGCCGTAGACGGTCGAGCGCAACGCCACCCGGTCGCCGTCGACCAGTATGTCCTCGACGACGCTCCGCGCGGATGGGTATGCCGTGACCATTGCCGCCCAGGCGGCCTTCAGAGCTTCGAGGCCTCCCCGCAGCGGGTGACTGTAGAAGTCGGGCGCGAAGATCTCGTCCGCGGCGGCGATGTCCCGTGCGTTGAAAGCCTCGTGCATGCGGTGTGCGAGCTGATGGGAGTCGGGGCTGGTCATGAACGCTTCCCTCCTTGCAGGCAGGTGCGAATTATGTCACTGCTCGTAGCCACCGTGTCGTGGAAATCCTTCGAGCGCACGGATGTTGATGGCTAGTCAGGAAGACCCCGTGCTGGGCGTGGTCGCTGTAGGCAAGTAGTCCGAAGTCGGCTGGTTTCGCCGGTTCTGCCTCAGACGTGCAGGAGGGTGTCCAGCATCGGGGTTGTGGTCCGAAGTTCTGCCCCGCCAAAGGGACGAGGGTGTCCAAGATCAGTTTGTGACGACCGATCTGGACACCCTCTTGACCGCACTGTACGTGAAGATCGACGACGAGATTGGAGGAACGCGATGGCTGGGCCGCCCGCCTCTGCTCAGCGACTCCGAACTCGTCTGCCTCGCGGTGGCCCAGGCCCTGCTCGGCTACCACTCCGAGGCCCGCTGGCTGCGCTACGCGCGCAAGCACCTGTCCGGCATGTTCCCGTACCTGCCTCAACGCGCCGGCTACAACAAGCGCCTGCGGGCCGCACTTCCGCTGGTCAAACGCACGATCCGGGATCTGGCCCGGGACAGCGATTTCTGGACCGATACCGTCTGGATCACCGACTCCACCCCGGTGCCGTGCGGCATGTCGCGCCCCACCGTCCAACGGTCCGACCTGGCGGGCTGGGCCGGCTACGGCTACTGCGCCTCCCACTCCCGGTTCTTCTGGGGCCTACGTCTGTACCTGGTGTGCACGCCGACCGGTTTGCCGATCCTGTGGGCGCTGGCCAACCCGAAGATCGACGAGCGCGAGGTCCTGGCCGCGATGCTCGAAGTCGACGCCGAGCTGGTCGCCCGGCGCGATGGGATCCTGCTCATCTCCGACAAGGGCTTCGCCTCGACGGTGTTCGAGCGAGAACTCGCTGAGCTGGGCATCGAGTTGCTGAGGCCGTCGTTCAAGCGCGAGAAGCGGCGGTTCGGCGAACCGATGCTCAAGAAGGTCCGCCAACTCATCGAGTCGGTGAACGACACCCTCAAAGGCCAGCTCGACCTGGAACAACACGGCGGGCGGACCTTCGAGGGCGTCGCGATCCGGGTGGCCCAGCGACTCCTGGCGATGGCTGCCGGGATCTGGCACAACAACCAGACCGGCGCCCCCATCACCCGCTCCCTCATCGCGTTCGACCACTGAGCACTTCGGATCTACTCGTCTAGCTAGCCGAGCATGCGCTCGATCATGGCTTGGCTGGAGCCGACGGCGTGGTGGTGGAAGGCGTCTCCGGCCCGCACTGGGTCTCCGATGACCAGCAGCTCCAGCAGTCGGCGGTGCGCGTTGGGGATGTCGGCGACCACGTCAGACTCTGCGCTCACCCCGTAGCGCATGTACCGGGACAACTTGCTGTGCAGGTTGTGGGTCAACAGGGTCAGTGCGGGGCTGCGTGCCGCCAGCCAGACGCCCTCGTGGAAGGCGCCGTCCAACTCGAACAGGCGCTTGAGATCACCGGCAGCCACCGCCTCGTCCATCCAGTCGCAGATCTCGGCGAGTGCCGCATGGGACTCCGGCGTCCACCTGGAGATCGCCAGTTCTGCGGCGTAGCGTTCGAGCACGCCGCGGATCCCGCCCAGATCCCGCACCTCGTCCGGAGTCAACGAGGACACGAAGGTGCCGCGTCTGGGAAGCCTGACCACGAAACCCTCATCGGCCAGCCGCGTGAAGGCATCACGGACCACGACGTTGCTGACCTCGAGCCGGGCTGCCAGCTGTCGCTCGACCAGGTGGTCGCCCGGCTTCATCTGGCCGTTCAGGATCGCGTCCCTGATCCGTGCGGTCACGTTGTCCACGAGGCTGCTCGGCGAAGCCGGTGAAAGTGTGTACTCAAGCATGTGCCAACTCTAAGGCCTCGCGGGCGCTTCAAGCAGGGATGTCGCATGGATGCGATATGCTTAAGCGCATGAGAATCGCCACTCCCGAGGGTCGCCCCGGACAGGGCTCGAAGCCACGCGACTCCGAAGAACCGCCACGCCCGGTCCGGGTGGCGTAGTGATCGAGATCTCCCGTCACGGCTTCGGCGCCGCCACGCTCGGCAATCTCTACACGGAAGTCGCCGACGACCAGGCGGAGCAAGCGGTCCAGGCGGCCTGGCACGCTGGTGTCCGGCTCTTCGACACCGCTCCGCACTACGGTCTCGGCCTGTCGGAGCGCCGGCTCGGCCGCGCTCTCTCCGCTTACCCGCGGGACAGCTACGTGCTGTCGACCAAGGTCGGTCGCCTCCTCCTCCCGGCCGACAGCGAAGGGCTTGATCCGGACGGCTTCCTCGTGCCGGCCACGCATCGAAGGGTCTGGGACTTCTCCGCCGACGGTGTGCGGCGCTCGATCGAGGACAGCCTCGATCGGATGGGGCTGGACCGTATCGACATCGTTCTCTTGCATGATGCCGAGTCGCACCTCCCCCAGGCGGTGCGAGAGGCGTACCCGGCCCTGGCGGATCTGCGAGCCCAGGGCGTCATCAGGGCGATCGGTGCGGGGATGAACCATTGCCGGCCGCTGGAAACCTTGGTGCGCGAGACCGATATCGACACGGTCATGATCGCCGGCCGCTACACCCTGCTGGACCAGAGCGCGGGTGCCTCCCTCCTGCCCACTTGCCTGGAGCGTGGTGTGGCGGTTCTGGCTGCGGGCGTCTTCAACAGCGGGCTGCTGGCCACGGACGGGACCGGCGGCACCTATGACTATCACCCTGCACCCGCGCACCTGATCGACCGCGCCCGCCGGATCGCCCAGGTGTGCGAGCAGTACGAGGTGACACTGCCCCAAGCCGCTCTCGCTTTCCCGCTTCGGCACCCAGCCGTGTCCAGCGTCGTCGTGGGCGCCCGGAGCGCCTCGGAGGTGCGCCGCAACGCCGAGCTACTGGCTCGTGAGATTCCCGAGGCCCTCTGGGCCGACCTTGTGGCACTGTCTCTCGAAGATCCGCAGTCCTTCCGAAGGTGACCGGCGGGCGCCCGCCAGGCGGCGGGACGTGCCAGGTCTAGGCGGCCGAGTTCCCCTTCTTCACCGAGAACGCGCCCACCAGGGCAGGGCCTGCGACACAACCACAGTGACCAGGGCGGGCGATCCGCGGACCAGCCCGGACAGCGGCACGCAGGTCGGAGGCCTTCAGTAGCGGCAGCAGCTCGAAACCGTCGGTGCCGAGCGCCTCGGTGCGGCCCTGTTCGTCGCCGGTCACGCACAGGGCCTCGCGGACGCGAGTTCCCGAGGCACGCAGATCGCTGGTGGACAGCACGGTCCGGCCGCCACTCGTGACGTTCTCGCATCGGTACCCGCCGGTCGACGATGCGCGCGCCCTCAGGCAGGCGACAGGCTCCAGTGCTGTGGCCTGCTTGCGGACAAAGGCACAGGCAGGCCCGCGTGCCGACCGGGCGCGTGAGCGCCGGGATTCCGCCCAGCTCCGGACCGGCCGACTGTTCCGCGTCGGCCGCCCCTGCCGCTGTCCGGTACGCCTGCGCGTACACCTCGTCTACCCGGGATGACGGGACGCCGCCTCCCCGATGGACGGCAAGGAAATTCTCCTCCGTCCGAACTCTTGACGGGCACCCATCTCGGCCTACAAGGTGTGGGTGTTGCTTAAGCATTAAGTATCGAGCTCAGGGGCGTTAAATGATCGATCGGCTGCTCTTCGGCGGGGACTACAACCCCGAGCAGTGGCCCGACTCCGTCGTGGAGGAGGACCTCTGCCTGATGGCTCAGGCAGGCGTCACCCTGCTGACCGTGGGCGTCTTCTCCTGGGCGCTGCTGGAGCCGAAGGAGGAGTGCTACCGGTTCGATTGGCTCGACCAGCTGCTCGACCGGCTGCACGGGGCGGGCATATGCGTCGATCTGGCAACGCCGACGGCGGCGCCGCCACAGTGGTTCTCGCGGGCGTATCCGGCAAGCCTGCCGGTTGACGTGCACGGCCACCGCCTGGCCGCCGGCTCACGGCTGACCTGGTGCCCGAGTTCGCCGGACTACCGCCGTGCCGCCGTGCGGATCGCGGGAGAGCTGGCCGAGCGTTACAGCCGCCATCCGGCGGTTCGGATGTGGCACGTCGGCAACGAGCTCGGCTGCAAGAACATGCTCTGCTACTGCGAAACGTCCGCGGCAGCCTTCCGCGCTTGGCTGCAGGAGCGGTACAGCACCCTTGAGGCGCTCAACGAGGCCTGGGGCACGGTGGTCTGGTCGCAGACCTACGGAAGCTGGGAGGAGGTACAGCCTCCGCTGGCCACTGCTTCGTGGTCCATGCCGGCGCAGGAGCTGGACTTCCGGCGGTTCAGCTCCGACGCCGTGCTCGAGGGCTTCAAAGCGGAGCGCGACGCGATCCGGCAGCACAGCGATCTGCCCGTCACCACCAACTTCATGGCCGCGTCCTTCAAGGACGCCGACTACTTCCGCTGGGCCCGCGAGTTGGATGTGGTCAGCAACGACCACTACCTGAGGGCCGAGGATCCGGACAATCACGTGGATCTTGCGCTCGCGGCGGACCTGTCCAGAGGCCTGGGCGGGGGGGCTCCGTGGATCCTCATGGAGCACTCCACGAGCGCGGTGAGCTGGCAGCCTCGGAATCTGGCCAAGGGCCCGGGTGAGCTGCGGCGGAACAGTCTCGCGCACGTCGCCCGGGGCGCCGACGCGGTCTGCTTCTTCCAATGGCGGGCGTCGGTGGTCGGCCCGGAGAAGTTCCATTCCGCGATGCTCCAGCACGCCGGCACCGACACCCGCGTCTGGCGGGAGGTGTGCGAGCTGGGCCGGGACATCGGTCGGCTGGCCCCGGTCGCGGGCACGCGGGTCGAGGCGGAGGTGGCGATGCTCTGGGACTACGAGGCCTGGTGGGCGCTGGAACTGGACGGCCGACCCAGCCGCGACATCGCGTTCCTCAGCCTGGTCAGGGAGTGGTATGCCGCCCTGTGGCGTCTTGGGATCACCGTCGACCTCGTGCACCCGTCCGCTGACCTGTCTGGTTACCGGATGGTAGTCGCTCCGTCCCTCTATCTGACGGCTGACGACCTGACGGACCGGCTCAGCGACTTCGTCGCAGGAGGCGGCACCGCGGTGGTGGGCTTCTTCTCCGGAATATCGGACGAGAACGACCGGGTCAGGACGGGCGGCTATCCAGGCGCCTTCCGTGACCTGCTCGGGGTGCGAGTCGAGGAGTTCCACCCGCACGCCGAGGGCGCGAAAGTCGTCCTGGACGACGGAGCGGAGGGCCGCATATGGTCTGAGCACCTTCATCTGGCCGGTGCTTCGACCGTGACCGCCTACGCCGAGGGGTTCCTCGCCGGGCAGCCGGCCATCACCAGACATGCCCACGGCGAGGGCTGCGCCTGGTACCTGTCGACCCTCCCCACTCCGGCCCGACTGGCCGCGACCCTGGCCGAGGCCGCGCGAGAAGCCGGCGTGCGCCCACCGGTCGTCCGCTCGTCCGAGCAACTGGAGATCGTCCGCCGTACCGGCGCAGGCGGGTCGTACCTGTTCCTCATCAACCACGGAAACCGAGAGGAATCCGTCCAGGTTGCCGGCACGGACCTGCTGACCGGAGTCCGGCACAACGGTGAACTCATTCTGCCCGCAGGCGCTGTGAGCGTCGTCCGCGTGCAGCAGAACTGAAAGAAGAGAGAAACGAAATGCGCAGATCACTTGTATTGGCGGCGGGCGTCAGTGCGCTGATGCTGGTTGTCGCGGCCTGCTCCTCCTCGACTGGTGGAGCGACGCAGAGTGACCCGGCGGGCAAGGTCGAGCTGACCTACTGGTCCTGGGTGCCCAACATGGACAAGACCGTCGCGAAGTGGAACGCGACCCACCCCGACATTCAAGTAAAGGTCAACGCGGTGCCCGGCGGCAAGGGCGGCACCTACGCCAAGCTGTTCGCGGCGCTCAAGGCAGGCAACGCACCCGACCTGGCGCAGGTGGAGTTCGACTACTTGCCCAACTTCATCCAGCAGGGTGGGGCGGAGGACATCACCGCCTACGTCGGCTCGGCCAAGTCGAAGTTCGTCGGCTGGACCTGGCCGCAGGTCGCCCCGGACGGCAAGCACGTCTACGCGGTCCCGCAGGACACCGGGCCGATGGCGCTGCTCTACCGGAAGGACCTGTTCGACAAGGCCGGCATAGCCCGGCCTCCTGCCACCTGGCAGGAGTTCTCCCAGGACGCGGCCGTGCTCGCGGCCGACCACGTCGCCATCACCACGTTCCCGACCAACCAGAGTGACTGGTTCGCCGGACTGGCGTGGCAGAAGGGTGCCCGGTGGTTCGACATCAAGGGCGACAAGTGGCAGGTGTCGCTGACCGACCCGGCCTCCGAGCAGGTGGCCGAGTACTGGCAGAAGCTGATCGACGCCAAGCAGGCCAAGGCCGATCAGTTCTTCGGCGACCAGTGGACCAACGACCTTACAACGGGGAAGGTCGCTTCCTGGATCACCGGGGCATGGGGGCCGGCCACGCTCTCGAAGCTCACGCCCCAGCAGGCCGGCATGTGGGCCGTCGCGCCCCTGCCGCAGTGGACGGCCAATGACCACCTCACCGGGAACTGGGGCGGTTCGACGGTCGCCGTCATGAAGGGGGCCAAGAATCCCAAGGCCGCGGCCGAATTCGCGCTCTGGCTCAACTCCGCTCCGGAGGCCGTCGAGTCGCTGGTGGCCGACGGCGGCCTCTACCCGGCGGTGGCCGACCCGGGGTCGATCAAGGCGCTGTCCGCGCCTCAGCAGTTCTGGGGGCAGCAGTCCCCCATGACGCCCTTCGGCGCACAGACGCTCAACACCGACTGGCGGTGGGGGCCGACCATGAGTGAGACCTTCACTGCGCTCAATGACGCGACGGGCACGGTCGGTGTCAGCGGCACCGTCGTGAACGCGTTGGCCGCCGCACAGGCCAAAACCGTCGACGCCATGAAGAAGCAGGGCTTCCCGGTCGCCCAGTAAGGATCCACCCATGAGAATACGAGCACCCCACCTGTTCGTGCTCCCCTTCGCCCTGCTGTTCGCCCTGGTCTACGTGGCGCCGGTCGGGTACGCCATCCACCAGAGCCTGTTCGTCTCCGAGGTGTCCGGCCTCGGCCTCGGACCCGGGGATCGAACCACCAAGTTCGTGGGCCTGTCCAACTACTGGCAGGCTCTCACCGACCCTGCTCTGCTGCGCGGTGTCGGCCGGACGCTGCTGTTCGGCGTGGTCCAGGTGCCGGTGATGCTGGGGCTGGCGCTCGTGCTCGCGCTGTTGCTCGACTCCGGCGTCGCGTGGCTCGGCGGGTTCTTCCGGTTGGCGTTCTTCCTGCCGTACGGCATCCCGGGCGTGATTGCGGCGATCCTGTGGGGTTTCCTGTACCTGCCCGAGCTGAGCCCCTTCGGGCATCACGATTTTCTGAGCAGCAGCACCGTGCTGTGGTCGATGGCCAATGTCACCACATGGCAGTGGACCGGCTACAACATGCTCATTCTGTTCGCCGCGCTGCAGGCGGTGCCGCGGGAGCTGTACGAGGCGGCCCGCATGGACGGTGCAGGTGAGCTGCGCACGGTGGTGAGCGTCAAACTTCCCATGATCATGCCGGCGCTCGTCATGACCGGGATCTTCTCGATCATCGGGACCTTGCAGTTGTTCAGTGAGCCGAAGGTGTTCCGAAACCTCACCGGCGCCGTGAGCAGCGACTACACCCCCAACCTCATAACCTTCACCGAAGCGTTCGACAACAACAACCCGCATATGGCCTCCGCCATCGCCGTGCTGCTGGCACTCGTGACCTGCGTGCTGTCGTTCGGCCTGCTCAAGCTGAGCTGGCGCGGAGCCGCGGAGGAGCAGCGATGAGACACGGACCGGCCGCGCGCATTCTGGTCACGGCAGCACTGGCCGTCGCCGCGATCTACTTCCTGGTCCCCGCCTACTGGCTGCTGGTCGCCGCCACCAAGGGACCGGGTGAGCTGGCCTCCACCCCGCCGCTCGGCCTCGGGAAGAGCTTCGATCTCGTCGGCAACATCCGCAAGCTCTTCAGCTACCACGACGGGCTGTTCCTCCGGTGGATCGCGAACACCATGCTGTATGCGGGCGTCGGCGCCCTGATCGCCACCCTGCTCGCGACTGCGACGGGCTACGCGCTGGCGAAGTTCCGGTTCAGAGGGCGGGAAGCACTGTTCACCGTAGTCCTGGCCGGGGTGCTGGTTCCGACCACGGCCCTGGCACTGCCCAGTTACCTGCTGCTGAGCAAGGTCGGCCTGACCAACACCTATCCCGGGGTGCTGCTCCTGAGCGTGGTCAGCCCCTTCGGGGTCTTCCTGTCGCGCATCTATGCCGCGGCATCGGTCCCCGACGAGATTCTCGAAGCCGCCAGGATCGACGGCGCCGGCGAATTCCGCACCTTCTTCCGCATCTCCTTGCCGTTGCTGGCACCCGCGATGGTCACGGTATTCCTGTTCCAGCTCGTGGCCATCTGGAACAACTTCCTGCTGCCCTTGGTGGTGCTGTCGGACCAACGGCTCTATCCGGTGACACTCGGCCTCTACACCCTGTCCACGAACGCCCGCTATCCCGACCTCCAGTCGCTGACGATCGTCGGCTCGCTCGTGGCAACCCTGCCCCTGGTGGTCGCCTTCCTGTCCCTCCAGCGATTCTGGCGCTCCGGCCTTGCCGCGGGCTCCGTCAAGTAGGCACTCACTCACAGATCCGGGAGAAAGCCATGATTGACCCTGCAAGAGACTTCACGCGCAGACGAGTCCTCTCCGTCCTTGCGGGCGGGATCGCGGCGGGCGTTGCCTGGCCGACAGCTGTTGCGGCGGCGAGGTGCGCGCAGGAGGCAACTGCCCCTGCGAAGTCCACCACCGATGCGTCCGAGTGGGCGGCGCTGTCCGCCGTGCTGGACAGCCACCAGGTCGCCTATGACGCTCCGTCAACGATCAGCAACACCACAAGCTTTTCGCCGGACGGCCCGCTCATGGGGAACGGCACTGTGCTGGCCTTCATGGGCGGCGACCGCCGGACGCAGCGGATCCACATCTCCCGCACGGACATGTGGGAGGACATGAGCGCTTCCAACCGCGACGTCCACTTCACCGGCTTCGGTGGCTTCTCGATCAGCAGCGCGACCACGACGGACGGTGTCTTCGGCTACCGTCAGGATCTGCCGACGGCGCAGCTGACAGCCGTGTCGGAGGCCGGTTTCAGGACCAGGACCTGGCTGTCGGCCGTGGAGAACCTCATCGTGTCGGAGATCTCCAACAGCACGGCGAGGGAGCTGGGCGTCGATGTCCTGATCTGGACCATGCCGCCGTCGAGCAGCGTCAACACGATCACGACGACGTCCACCGGACACGACGCGGCGCACGGCATCGCGTATGCGACGAAGGAAGCCCGGTCGGACAAGTACGACTGGTCCGTCAACGCCGCGGTCGCGGTGCGCGTCCTGAAGAAGACCACCACGTACACGACCGTCGACGCCAGCACGTCGAAGCTGAGCTTCAAGCTGGCGGCCGGCGAGACCGTCACGCTGGTGGCCGCGGTCGAGGGCGGCAAGGACTCGCCGACGTACGTGCAGGATGCCACGGCCACGGTGCTCGCCAGAAGCAATGCCTCAGTGCTGGCATCGGCCGAAGGTACTCACCGTGCCTGGTGGCAGAGGTACTGGATGAAGTCGCACATCCAGCTGGCCGGCCAGTCCCGGACGTTGGAGCGACTGTACTACGGGCAGCTGTACCAACTCGGTTGCGCGCTCGCCGCGCAGAGCGAGCACAACGCCGGCCTGGCCACTGCGCTCTTCCCCTGGACCGCGCACGCGAACCCGGCGTGGCAGGGCGACTACACCATGAACACCGATGTGCAGCGGCCCATGCACGTGTCGGTCGGGGCCAACCGGACCGACCACATCGCGAACTACAGCCGTGTGATGGAGGACTTCTGGGAGGTGGGGCGGAGCCTGGCGTCCGATCCGGCAGTGCTCAACGACCTCGTCCGCGGTACCGGGCACCCGACCTTCACGACAGGCATTCGCGGGGTGCTGTTCCCGACCCACATCGGCCCGTGGGGCTCGCGGACCGAGTACTTCCGGGGGCCGAACGACTTCTGGCACTCGCCCTCGAACGGGGCTTCCGCCGTCGTGCCGCTCGTCAAGTACTGGCGGTACACCCGGGACGCGACGTATCTGTCGGCAACGCTCTACCCGATGCTCAAGGATCTCGCACAGTTCTGGGAGGACTTCCTCGTCTGGGACGCGGGTCGGAGCAGGTACGTGGTCTACGGGGCCACCTTCGAGACCGCGAGCCAGCACCACAACCCCATCCTCGACCTGATGGCCTGCCACTTCGTGCTCACCAGCGCCATCGAGGCGGGCGCGGCCCTGCGTGTCGACGCACCCGACCGCGCCCGGTGGCAGCAGATCCTGAAGCAGCTCAGCCCGTATCCGACCGGCAAGATCGGCTCCGGTCCGGGCACCGGTGTGACGACGTTCGTCGAGGCCGACGGCGTGGCTCCCAAGTCGTACAACAATCCAGAGGTCATCCACGGCACGTACTTCTTCAACGCGATCGGCATGTCCGACCTGTCCGACGCGGAACGCGTGCGCTCGTTCATCACGTACCTGCAGACCTGGAACAGCGACAAGGCGATGCGGGCCGCTGTCGCCGCCACGACGGTCGGGGCGGACATCACGAAGTTGGTCGACAGCATCTCCGCCAACATCATCAATCCGGCCCCGGGCGACTGGGTGGGGATGCGTAACAACCACACGTACGGAGACATCGGGGCCAGCATCTACCTGGGCTTCGTGCACAACTCCCTGCTGCAGAGCGACGAGGGCTTCGTGCATGTCTTCCCGAACTGGTACAAGGACCAGCAGGCGTCCTTCACCCGGTTGCGCGCGAACGGTGCGTTCCTGGTCGACGCGGCCCAGGACCAGTCCGGCACGGTGACCTCGCTCAGCATCCTCAGCGAGCAGGGACTGCGGCTGGCGGTGTTCAACCCGTGGCAGGGAGTCGTACCGCGGGTCTACGAGAACGGCGTTCAGATCTCTGCGACGAAGTCGACCAACTCGCTCGGCGAGGTCTACACGTTCCCGACCCGTGCCGGGGCGACCTACGCCCTGAAGCGGTAGACCAGCACACGTCACTGAGATCGTCCGGGACGCGGCCCGACCGCGTCCCGGACCAGGCGTCCCGGTGTCGCCTCCCCTACATATTGGAGCAGTAAAGATGAGCATCACCACGGCAGGGCTGGCACCCGCCGCATTCGAACCTCTGGTGGACGACGTGCGGCTGGCTGTGGTCGCCGCGCCGGGCGCCAGTGCCCGCTGGACCTTCGACGACGGTGTGCTGGAGGTTCGATCCGCCGCTGATCTGGAGATCCGGC
Organism: Kitasatospora cinereorecta; assembly: GCF_024172095.1. Classification (GTDB taxonomy): domain Bacteria; phylum Actinomycetota; class Actinomycetes; order Streptomycetales; family Streptomycetaceae; genus Kitasatospora; species Kitasatospora cinereorecta. The sequence continues at coordinate 333,476 of NZ_JAMZDX010000008.1, forward strand.
TCGCGGTGCCCATCGGTGACGCCGTGGGCTTCTGGCACCCGGTCTGCGGCTGGCGTCGCACTCTGGTCGCCGACTGGGACGGCTTCGCACACCCCTCGCTCGTGCGTGGTGCGGCGGCAGGCTGCCTGTACGACAGCAGCGGCGCGTCCATGCTGGCGTTCCTCGCGGAGGACTCCGTTCCCGAGGTCCGCATGCGCTATGGGGTCTCGGAGGAGACCAACACCTTCATCGTGCACATCGGGGTCCCGGCGGGAGCCGTCCCCTATCGACTGCTCCTCGCCGAGCGGGGCGGGTCGGTGGCGTCGTCGATGCGGGCGCTCCGCGAGCGGCTGACCTCGCGCACGGGTGCCCTGTCACCGGTGCCCGAGGGGGCCCGCGTCCCGGTCTACAACACGTGGTACGCCTTCAGTCAGGACGTCACCGCCCAGGAGGTGGAGGCGGAGGCCGAACTGGCGGCCGAGCTCGGTTTCGGCACGATCATCGTGGACGACGGATGGCAGCGGCTGGCCACCGGCCGCGGCTACGCCGGCGTGGGCGACTGGGTGCCCGATGCCGTGAAGTTCCCCGACCTGCGGGCTCACGTTGCCAAGGTCCGGGCGCTCGGGCTGAAGTACCTGCTGTGGGTGGCTCCGATGCTGATCGGTACGGAGTCCGAGTGCTTCGCGGAGCTGGAGCAGTACGCCCCGGCGGAGCAGGGGCCGCCCGGCTCGCGGGTGCTGGACCCGCGCCGGCCCGAGGTCAGGGCACACGTTGTCCAGCTGTGCAAGCGGTTGGTCACGGACTACCACCTGGACGGCCTGAAGATCGACTTCGTTGACGAGGTGATGTTCTACTCCGGTCGTGATGATGCCGGCATCGACGTGACGGACGTGGGCGCGGCGATGCAGGTCCTGCTCACCGAACTGTGGGCCGCCCTGGGGCCGGAGGCGCTGATCGAGCTGCGCCAGCCCTACATCGGCCCCGGGGTGGCGGAGTTCGGCAACATGCTGCGGGCCTACGACTGCGCGGGCGACGCCGTCGCGAACCGGATCCGCACCATCGACGTCGGCATGCTGGCCGTCCGCGGCGCTGTCCACTCCGACATGGCGATGTGGGACGAAGCCGGCGACGTTCGCAGCGCTGTGCGTCAGCTCGTCGGCGGGTTCCACAGCGTGCCGCAGGTGTCCGTCAAGCTGAGCTCGCTGAGCCCGGTGCAATCGCAGGCGGTCCGTTTCTGGCTCGGGCAGTGGCGGCGGCTCCGCCCGCTGCTGCTCGACGGGGACGTCGAGCCGAGTCGGCCGGACGAGCTCTACCCCGTCGTCGTCGCGTCGAGCGGCGAGGAGTGTGCCATCACGGTCACCGCCGACCGGGTCGTACCGCTGGACACCGATCGCCACCGGCACATCACGGTGATCAACAGCACCGCTTGCGGCCGGGTGGTGCTGGAGGTGTCCGGGCCCGGAGGTGTCTTCGAGACGGTGGTCCACGACGCGGCCGGATCCGTTATCGACCGCTCGCAGTCCCGCCTGGAGCCGGGACTGCTCGCGCTAGAGCTGCCGGCCTCCGGGCTGGTAGTTCTTGAACGGGTTGCCTGACGGCTGAAGCCCAGTACGCAGCGGCGCGGCGGGCCTCGGCCAGCGTACGTCTCCTCGGTGTCCCGGTGTGGAACGACTTCTCAACCTGCTCATCATCCTCGGTAGGGCCGGACTCCCGTACCACCAGGAGCCCGGCCCCGCCGCATGTCCTCAGCCGCCCACGCTCTCCAGGACCGGCTCGGCGCCCGGCAGCGGCGTGCGGGTCCTCGCCCACCACACCACCATCACGCATCCGGCGATGCCCACCGCGGCGGTGGCGAGGCCGCCGGCGGTGAACCCGGCCCTCGGGTGGGCCGCGGCCAGGGCCGGGAGTCCCACCATGGCCAGGGTGCCCATGGTTCGGATGACCGTCTGGTCGAGTGTCAGCAGCCGGCGCCGGGCGGCCGGAGGGAACTGCGCGAGGTGCGTGGACAGCGCCACCGCCAGGAACGGCGACACCGCCCCGTACGCGGCCGACACCGCCACCAGCTCGGCGACCGTGCTGACGGATCCGGTCACCGCCATCAGCACCCCGGAGACGGCCCACGCGACGCAGTAGAACGCCGGCAGGGACCGCGGCAGCCGGACATTCCCGGCCACCGCGTTCCCGACGATCGACCCGGCCCCGGTGGCGGCCAGCATCACGCCGTACATGCCGACCCCGCCGCCGAGCCGCACCGCCACCAGCGCCGGCATCACGATCGACACCGCCCCCGCGAAGATCGCGATCCCGTGGACAGCCAGCACCACCCCGGTCTCCGGGTGCGTGCGCACCAGGGCCCGGGCCCGCGGCACCCGGCCCGGGGCGGCCGGGGCACTGGCCGGAGCGGCCTCCGGGCGGCGCGCAGTCCCGGCCCCCAGCGCGGCCAGTGCGGCGGCGGACAGTGCGAACGTGCCCGCGTCCAACCAGAACAGCCCGTCCACCGGCAGCACGGCGAGCAGCCCACCGGCCGAGGCGGGACCGGCGACCCGCGCGATCCGAGCGGTCAGGTCCATCAGCCCGTTCACGGCCTGCACCTCATCCGGCCGCACCAGGTCCGGCACCAGGGCGCCGAGGTTCGGATCGAACAGCGCCCCGCCGACCCCCAGCAGGCCGGCCGACACCAGCAGCCCCGGCGTCCCGAACGCCTCCCACGTCCACGGCAGCCCGGCGACCAGCACCATCCGGACCACGTCCACCCCGGCGAGCGCGCGCAGCGTCGTGAACCGCTCCGTCACCCGCCCGCCGACCGTCCCGAGCACGATGTACGGCACCGACTCCGCGACGGCCACCAGGCCCATCGCCGCGCCCCCGGATCTCTGCCAGGCGAGCCACATCACCGCCAGCGCGTACAGCCGGTCACCGAACACCGACGCCGTCTGCGCGCCCCACAGGAGAACAACCGGGCCCCGCCGCAGCAACCGCACGTATCGCAAGATCTTTCGCCCTCCGGAAAGCACGAAGTCCCGGCAGCAGGCTCACCACCGGGAACTCCCTTAACCCTAGGGCAAGTTGAAGATCACCTGTCGCAGACTCCCCGATCGCCACAGGCATCCGGCCCGGCCCGGTCTGGACCGTCGCCGAACATTGCCCGTCCCCGTGTTTGACCTCCCGTTGCCCAATCGACCGGCCGCTCGTTGGACCCGCTGAGCGCCCCGACCAGGGCGTGCGGCTGCGCCTGTTCCACACCGCCCGGCACGAACAACCCCCACGGGCCGGGCGTCGCACGGTGAAGCCCGCGGGCGGCCGGGCCCGTACACAGCCCGGCCGCCCCGCATCACGAGCGATTCGAGGACGACCATGGCAGGGTCAAAGCCCCGCAAGAACAGCAAGGCCGACAAGGCGAGGGCCAGCAGAGAGAGCCGGCGGCGTGCCGCGGGGCAGCGGCCGACCGAATGGTTCGGCAGCGCCGTGCACGCTGTGGCGGGGCTGATGCACCTCGACGTCCGCGCCGCCGGGAACGGGCTGCTGCTCACCGCGTCCCCAGCCGATGTAGGCGATCACGCACAGGCGTGGCAGCTGCGCTTGCGCAACAACGACGGAGGCCGGAGTCTGCGGGAGCTGGCCGCAGCCTTCCGCGACGGCAGCGAGTACCAGTGGGGAATCGGCGACCAGTGGTTCGCGTTCTTCCCCGCCCCCCAGCAGCCCGGCATCGGTTCGCTCGTCAACGCCCGGCCCGGCCCGGAGCCCGAGGGCCCCGCCGAGATCCTGTGCCGCTCCGACCGGCCGCTGGAGCTGTGGGCCGAGGCGGGCACCGCGATGGACGACATCATCGCGGGCCTGGACACCGCGCTGCCGCCCGAGCAGTGGGTCTTCGAGGATGCCTCGGCCTGCCCGGGTTGCCAGCGGCCCGTGTACGACAGCACCGAGTCCACCGGCATGTTCATCGGCGCCGGGATGCCGATCGGCGGACTGTGCCGGTTCTGCTTGAGCGGGGAGACGCTGCACACCGTCCGGGAGGCGGGCCTGGTACTCCCCGGGCAGCAGCGCGCCGTGCTGGAGGCGATGGCGGGCTCATAGTGGGACGTGATGGGCCCGCTCCGGCCCCGGCGCCGCTAGGTGGTGCCGGGGCCGTGGTGTGTCCGCAGGCAATAGCAGTCCCCGGAAATGCTCCCGCACCGTAGTGCTACGCCCCAGGTCATACACGTTCCTGCGTGCGGCTGCCCAGTGGACTCTTCGCGCCTTCGAAGGGGTGATCCATCAGCCCCGCCGAGGGAGCGCGTCATGACGTTCGTTCAGTCCATTCTGCAGTTCATCGTCGAGGCCGTCGTCGATCCGTCCGGAACGCAGGCCGACCACCTCGCCCACGCGGTCTACAACATCGGCCACCTCGTCTCGGGCACCGCGAACGCGGTCGGTGCCGTCCGCAAGCTGCGCGCCCACTCGGCGGTGGAGCAGCCGGCGACCCGGTGCTGCTGCGGGCCGTGCCCGCTCCACCCGGAGGCCGGCGCCGAGTAGGCCGGGGAGCGGTCCGGCCCGGCCACCGTGGTGGTGACCGGGCCGGACCGTGCGGGCCGTGCTCAGGCGTGGCGCAGGGCGAACGCGACGCCCGCGCTCAGCGAGGCGAGCTGCGCCGGGTTGAGGCCGAGCACGCGCGCCTGGCTCTTGGCGACGTTGCCGAGCAGGTAGGTCCCGACCAGGGCCGCGCCGAGGACGACGGCCGCGTTCTGCTGTCGGGGACTCACCTTCTTCACCTCGCTCCGGTGTTGGTAACCGGCCACGGTCTCACCCGGCGCTGACAAGCCAGGACGGAACCGCCCTCCGCACATGCTTGTACGACTTACTAAAAAGGCGTAGACGGTGTCGGTGGGGAGGCGTAGGGTTTTCCTAGCGTTTCAAGTTAGATGAATGGGCGTGGAGGTTGTGGGTGTGTTCGTGACGACCGGTCAGGCCGGGACGGCCCTGGGGTGCTCGATCCCGACGGTGAAGAAGCTGATGGCCACCGGCGTGGTCCCCAGCGTGCGCGAGCAGGGCCGTCAGGTGTTCCCGCTGGCCGCGCTCCAGCAGCTGCAGGCCCGCCCGGCTGCCGACCTGACCGTGCTCGGCACGGCCGAGGTCGCGGTGCTGCGCTCGGACGCCCCCGCGAAGGTGGACGAGCCGGACCGCGACTGGATCGGCTTCGGCACCGCACTGGACCAGGCGCAACTGCTGGCCGCGCTGTCCGGCTGGTGGCGCTGCGACCCGGCCCGCGTCGCGGCCGGCGGGGTGCTGCCGGTGACGGTGGCCGGGTTCGTCGTCGCGGTGCTGACCGGCCTCACCGGGTGGGAGTCCGACGGCACCGCTGGCACCACGGGCCGGTACCGCTTCCCGAAGGCGCGGCTGGCCGGCTACCTGACCGACCTCACCGCCCCCGCGAACGCCGCCGAGCCGGCCGACCCCGAGGACGCGCGCCTGGCGGGCCTGCTGCTCGGCACCCGCCTGCCGTCGGTCTCCGGCGGCCCAATCGCCTACGTCACCGCCAACCCGACCACCGACACCGCCGACGAGGGGGAGCAAGCCTGATGGACCGGAAGTCGTACACCGCCGAGCTCGCCGGTCTGCGCGAGCTGCGCACCGAGATCACGGCCGCCGAGAAGACCGTCGCCACCGCGCAGAAGGAGCTGGACAAGCTCACCGCCCAGCGTGCGCGCCGCGTGGCCGGCCTCGCGGGGTACGAGGGCGCCCAGGCCGCAGCGGTCGCGAAGGCCTCGGGCTTGTCGGTCGGCGACGTCGTGCGGATCGCACCGCTGCTGGACCCGACCCCGGCCGCCGTCCGCGCCGCCAAGACCGACGACCAGACCGCCGCCGCTGCGCCCGCCCCGGCGCCCGTGGCCGAGCCGGTCGCCGAGCCCGCCGTCGCGGTCGCCCCTGTGTTGACCCGCCCGGCCCCGGTCGTCGAGCAGTCGGCCCCGGCCGCCCCGGAGACCGAAGCCCCGACCGAGGTCGAGGACCAGGCCGTCGCCGAGCAGCCCGCCCCCGCCGCTGCGCAGGTTGTCCCGGCCGCCTCGGTCGCTCCGGTCGCTGCCACGCCGCGCCCGGTGGTCGAGGCCGGTCCGCGTGAGCTGCCCACCCTTCCGGAGGGCCCGGCCGGTGCGCGGTTCGAGGCGGTGACGACCGGGCTGGTGTCCAAGCGCCCGAACTTCGTCCAGCAGGCCCGCGCCACGGTGTTCCTGGACGTGGCGGCCGGGACGCTCGCGGTCCGCGACCAGACGGTGCGGCTCGAGCTGGGCGCCCGCACGCCGGGCGAGATCCTGGACGCCGTCCTGGCGACCGCGCCGGGCACCGAGCGGATCTACATCACTGCCGGTGCCCCGTGGCACGACGGCGCCGAGCGCTACAGCACGCTCAAGGACGCGGTCGCCGCCTGGCTCAACACCCCGTCCGAGCGGTGGACCACCGCCGTCGGCTCCGGCCGGGACAAGCTCGCCGGGCACTTCGTCCACCAGCGCCAGCCCGTCGGCCGCTACGCCCCCGCAGCCGCACCCGACAGTGGCAGCACCGAGATCCGCTCCATGGGGGAGTGGTTCGACCCGGACGGCGCGGACGTGGTCACCTGCCGTCAGGCGTTCACGCTGCTGTGGCAGGCGCTGCGCCGTCACTGGGACGATGCGGTGCTGATGGGTTCGCCGTCGCAGACGGGCCGGGACCTGTGGTCGCGCACCGTCCCGACCAGCGGCAAGTGGGCCGGGGGCTTCCCAGTCCTCAGCGAGGAGCTGCGCGGTCTGCTGCATGCGACGGGCGGTCAGGGCCGGACCGAGCTGATCCTGCCGCCGCGGGTGCCGGAGCAGCTTCCGGCGCTGGTGGAGTACGACCGGACGTTCGCCTATGCGAAGCACCTGTGGAAGTCGCCGGTCGGCACGCCGCGCCGGATCACCGCGGCCGCGTTCGCTGCGATGACCGAGGCGGAGCAGGTGAAGGCGCTGATGTCCTGCTCGCACTGGAACGTGCGGGTGACCGTCCCGCAGGGCTGGAACCACGTCGGGCTGCTCCCGGCCCCGGTGACCGGGGATCGTGCCTGGGTCTACCCGTCTGAGCCGGGCGCCACGTTCACCACGTGGGCGGGCGGCGCGGAGGTGCACCTCGCCCTGTCGAACCACTTGATGCCGTGGAAGGTCGAGATCCTCGGCGGCCTGCTGTTCGAGGACGGCAAGCCCCTGGACGAGTGGGGCAAGCGCCTCAAGGCCGCGTGGGCGGACCTGACCAACCTCTCCCGCATCCACGCCGACGAGCGGCAGCGGCAGGCGGCCTACCTCGCCTCCCGCGCGGTCCGGTCGGTGCTGCTGTTCGGCCTGGGCGGTTTCGCGCAGCGCCCGCGCCTGGTGTCCGGCACGACGCCGGTGGGTGAGGCGCTCCCGGCCGGGGTAGAGATCCTCGGCCAGGACGGCGAGGTGGTGACGTGGCAGCGGCAGGCCGGGTTCTCCCGCGACCCGTACGCGCACCCGGAGTGGGCGGCGTACGTGTGGTCGGGGGCGCGGGCGGCGCTGCTGGACATGAAGTACCGGCAGGGCAAGGAGGTCATCGGCTACGCCGGTGCCCTCCACGCGCGGCCCGGGACGGTCGTGTACTTCGGCACGGACGGCATCGCGCTGACCGAGCGCCAGCCATGGCCCTACCGGGGCGAGCCGGGCGACTACCTGCTCAAGGGCCACCTGACCGGCCCCGTCGAGCACCCGAGGAGCCAGGAGGAGTACCTGAAGCTGCGCGGCCTGGGCCGCGCCGAACTCGCCGAGAAGGGGACTGACCAGTGAGCCCGGCCGACCCGCAGAACCCGAACGAGGCCGCCCGCCTGACCCAGGAGCTCATCGACCAGGGCTACACCAAGCGCCAGGTCGCCAAGATGCTGAACCGGGACGCCTCCCTGGTGTCCCAGTTCTTCACCAAGGGCAAGGGCGCAAGCATGGTCAACGCGCTGCGCCAGCTGGTCCGCGCGGTCCGGGGCGGCGAACGCGACGAGGAGGCCCTGGCCGGGATCGCCGAGGCGAACACCACCCGCCGCCGGACCAAGACCGGGCAGAAGGCCCGGGTCCGGGGCAAGGACACCGTCGGTGAGGCCGGCGGGTCGATGGCCGGCCGCGCCGGGAAGCAGGCCATCCGCTCCGGCGCCTCCCACCTCGCCCCGGTCGTGCACGAGACCGGCCAGGCCGGCGGCCGCCTCGCCTTCACCGTCCGGATGAAGGCCGACCAGTACGTCTACTCGGCCGGGTCGGAGAAGGACTCCGGCGGCATCCGCCGCGGCTTCATCCCCCGCGCGGACGGCACCGAGGAGCGCACCTACGGCTCCGCCAGCACCGGCGGGTTCGACGCCGCCGAATGGAGCGATCGGGTCGCCGACCACCACGGCGACGTGACCGAGGCCATGAAGGAGTGGCTGGTGGAGACCGGCCGCGCGGTCGAGGACGCCGACATCGCCTACCTCGAAGTCCGCGGCTGGATCCCCGAGGAGCAGTAGACCCCGGGCGGCCTCTCCCCATCCATGACCTGGCCCCGGGGAGAGGCCGCCCGCCCCGACCCTCCCACAGCCCCGCCCGCCCCGCCGAGCCGTCCCAGCATCCGAAGGAGAAGCACCGCCGTGGAGACCACCACCGCCACCGCCGCGCAGGACGTGCCGGCCGGGCTGCGCGGCCATGCCGTACCGCCGCTCCCGGCGCAGCCGTCCGGCACCACCGTGGCGAACCCGATGCCGCTGCACTGGTTCCAGAAGGACGCCGTGGCGGCCGCGGTGCGCGAGGTGAAGGACGGCGGCCGCGCGACGGTCGTCGCGGCCACCGGCTCCGGCAAGACCCTGATCGCCGCCGGGTGCGCCCGCCGCCTTGCGGCGCGGGGGCGGGTGCTGGTGCTGGTGCCGACGATCGAGCTGCTGGAGCAGACCGCCGAAGCCTGGTCCCTGAAGGGCGGGCGCCGCGGGTTGGCGGTTGCGGCGTGTTCGCGGGAGGAGGCGTTGGAGAGCGCGGAGGCCGGCGGCCGGATCGACGCCGCCGTGACCACGCAGGCCCCGCGGATCGCTGACCTGGTCGCCGAGGAGAAGGCGGGCGAGCCGGTCACCGTGTACGCCACCTACGCCTCCCTGGAGCGCATCGTGGCCGCCCACCGCGACTTCGGCCTGCCCGCCTGGGACCTCGTGATCATCGACGAGGCCCACCGCACCGCCGGCGCCCAAGGGAAGGCGTGGGCCGCCGTCCACGACGACACCAAGGTCCCCGCCGTGCGCCGGCTGTACTTCACCGCCACCCCGCGGATCGCCGACGACCGGCGCGCGAGGGACGGCTTGGCCGACCTCGCCGACGCCGACAGCGAGGCCGCGGAGAGGCTGCCCGCGCTCTGTTCCATGACGGACACCCGGATCTACGGCAAAACGGTGTTCACCTGGACCCTCGGACAGGGCATCGAGCACGGCTACCTCGCCGACTACCGCGTCCTGGTCCCCGTCGTCACCGACGAGGACCTGCGCGACCTCCTCAACCTGCCCGCCGTCGCCGACCTGCGCTCCCAGCGCTCGAACGAGGACCTGCTGCGTCTGGCCCTGCAGATCGCGGTGCTCCGCGCGGTCGCCGACCTGGAACTGCGCCGGGTCATCACCTTCCACTCCCGGGTCACCGCCGCGCGGGAGTTCGCCGCGACCATGAACGCCACCGCCGAGCTGCTCCCGGACTCCGACCGGCCCGAGCGCCTGACCGCGCTCGCGGTCGCCGGCAGCGACAGACTCAAGGACCGCCGCGCGGCGTTCGCCACCTTCAAGGCCTCCACCGGCGAGGACGGCGAGCAGTGCTGCATCATCTGCAACTCGCGCCTGCTGAACGAAGGCATCGACGTGGCCGCCGTGGACGCCATCTGCTTCGCCGACCCCAAATCTTCGGTCATCGACATCGTCCAGGCCGTCGGCCGCGCGCTGCGCCAGTCCTACCGCCAGGGCAAGGTCTCCTGGGTCATCATCCCCGTCTACCTCCCCACCCCCGAGGTCGGCGACGACACCCGCACCGCCGACCCCGCCGAGATCCACGACGCCGGCGAGGCCGTGAAGGCCGAAGCCGACGCCGAGATCGAGGCCTCCAGCTTCCGCACGATCTGGCGGGTCCTGCGCGCCCTCGCCGCCCACGACGCCCGCGTCGTCGGCCGGATCACCGAGCTGCGTACCGGCCGCTCCCAGGCCACCCAGCACACCACCACGACCGAGGCTTCCGAGGAGGGCGCCGAGCCGACCGGCGTGGGCGAGCAGGCGCCTGCCGTCGTGGAGTCGCCGATCGAGTGGCTGCGGATCAACGCCCGCGCCCACGCGGCGCAGATTCTGCAGACGGTGAAGCTGCGGGCGTTCAACCCGCGGGCCACCGAGTGGCAGCGGATGCACGCCGTCGCCGCCAGGTTCCACATCGAGCACGGCCACCTCGACCCCACCGACAAGGCGAACCACGCCGAGCTGATCTCCTGGCTCGCCCGCCAGCGCCACCTGAACGGCCAGGACCTCCTCGACCCGGCCCGCGTCTCCGAGCTGAACACGCTCGGCATGATCTGGTCCAAGAATGCCAACGCGTGGGAGCGCGGGGCCGCCTACGCCGCCGCGTTCCACCGCCAGCACGGCCACCTGGCGGTCCCGGCGACCGTGAAGCAGGACAACTACGCGGTGGGGGCGTGGATGCGCCGCCAGCGCAAGGCCGAGAACCTCACCACCGACCAGGTGGCCAAGCTCGACGGCCTGGACGAGCTGTGGCGTCTGGAGCCGGACTGGAACCGCTCCTACCGCCGCCTGCTCGCCTACCTCGCCGCCGGCGGAACCCTGGACGGCCCCGCCAACCGCGTCGGCCTCGGCGACGACCCGACCTTCCGGCCCGGCACCTGGCTGCGCAAGCAGGACAAGGCCCGCACCGACGGGAAGCTGACCGACCACCAGACCGCGCTCCTGGACGCCCTCCACCGGCACGCCGAGACCGTCGCCGGCTGACCCTGTCTCGCGCCGTGTCCCGGCGGTGGGTCTGGCCAATCAGAGCTCGGTGGGAGGGCCGCCGTCACCCCTTCCACCAGCGAGGCGGGGCAGCGGCGGCCGGCGGGTGCGGCCTACTCGTGGAACTCGAAGCGCCAGGCCTGGCCGTGGTTCTCCGGCTCCAGTGGACGCAGCGCCGTCATCGGGGGGAAGATCCGGAGCAGGCTGAGGTCCACCGTCAGTTCGACGCCGTCGACCGGGCCGCCGGGGACGACCACATGGAACGTGGACGGCTCGGCGGACTGCCGGAGCTGCCACTCGGTGGCCTGTGAGGAGCCGCGGAGCATCTTGTTGATCTCGGGAACGCCGTCGTAGCTGAGGTACGTTCCGTGCCGCAGGTTCTTGATGGTGACGTTGCCGTTGGAGAGGCCCTCGACGTGCCACTCCTGCTCACCGGGCTGACCGGTCGGCGGCAGGACGACCGCAGGGGCCTTCTCGTCCTGGAGCGTCAGGGACTGCTCGCCGCGCTTGGCGATTGCGTAGGGGCCGTTGGGGATCGGTGCCATGGCAGGTGTCTCCTCGGGAGGGGAAGTCATCGGTGCGGTGCTCCAATCGGAGCGGACACACACGATCCTTGCTGTGAGAGCGCGCTACGCCCGATGGACTCGCCCGGCGGTCGCTCGATCAGGTGACATGGATCTGGGATGGGCGGGAGACATTCGGCCAAGACATCGCCGCCCGTGCCGTGCCGACGAGGGTGGAGCGGGTGGATGCGCTGCCTGGATCGCGCAGGTCACCGCCCGCCGCTACGCGAAGCCGCCCGAGCCTCGCCGACGGCTGCAAGCCCTGCTCTCACGCTGTTACAGCGGCGCCGAGCGGTGCCGACGCCCGCGTCGTCCCGGCCGGCCACGGTGCGCACCGTGGCCGGTGTCCGTTCCTGGAGACCGCCCGGGCCACCGGACCTGTCTCCCTGTCACCGGCCCGGGGACAGCCCCGCACCCGGGGGCCGTCAGGCCTCCCGCCCCCCGCCCCGCCCGGCGCTGCGCCGTATCCCCGCTCCGCACCACCCCCGGGGGCGGTGACAGTTCTTGCACCTCCGCCCACCCCGCACAGCCCGGCCCCGCGCTCTCTGGAATCCGACCGGCCCGGGGCGCCGACGGCGCACCGCCCCCGCTACCGGGCCGCCAGGCCCCGCCCCCACCGCGGCCGCCAGGCCGCCCTCCTTACGCCGAGCCCCGCACCGACCCGCCCGGTGGCGCCGCAGGTCGACGCTGTCGAACCGGCTGAGCCGTCCCGGCTGGGGGCGGATCGCGTTCCGGCGCGGAAAGGCGAACTCCAACAGCAGCACCAACGCGCCGCGGGCCGACGTCCTGGGCGCGCTCGGTGTCCTCAAGATCGCAACCGCCGACCAGCTCCAGCGCCTGCTGCGCCCCGGCGCGGCGTCGAACAAGGCGATCCGGCAGGCGCTCGGCGACCTCGCGCTGCACGGCCTGGTCGCCTTGGGCGGCAACACCAAGGACCGGCACAAGACCTGGCGGCTGGAGGGCGCCGCCGGGCTGGACGCGGCCGCCTCTGTGCTCGGTCTGCCCCGCTCGGAGATGGCTCAACCGCCCGGGGCGCGGGCCGCTCGGGTGCCCGGCATGCGATGGCGGTCAACGAGACGGTCGCCGCGTTCGTCCTCGGCGGTAGCGCGCCCGGGGCCGCGGGCGGGGTCGGCACGGTGCGGTCCTGGTCGACCGAGACCGAGTTCCTGCTGCCGGGCGGCCGACGCAAGGTGCGCCCGGACGGCGTGTGGCAGGTCACGGAGATCGGGGTGCCGGTGCTGATGGTGGAGGTCGACCGCTCCACCATGGCCCCGGCCGACGTCGCGGCGAAGTTCCCCCGGTACCGCGAGCTGTTCCGGGTGAAGGTCCGCGACAACGACCCGGCCCGCTCCGGCCTGGGGCCGGCGGACCGGATGGTGCACTGGTGCTGTCGTACCTGGCCCGCGCACTCGCGCGCCGGGTATTCGCCGGTCGGCCTGGTGGTCACCGGCGCCGGACCGGTCGCGCTGGCCAGCTGGCAGGAGGCGGTTGCGGACCTGTCGGCCGGGTGTTGGCGCGGTTCCTGGTGGACCGTCCGGCTGCACGACAACGACGGGGACGGCTGGCGCGAGTACGACGACGCCGTGCCGGTCATCGTGACCACGCTGGAGCTGCTGGCCGAGCATGGGCCGATCGGGCCGGTGTAGTGGCGCTACGGCCGCCCCGGCCGGCACTGTCTGCTCGACGCGCTCGACAACCCGAACAACCGCGCCGTCTACGACCAGCGCCAGAAGGAGAGGGAGAACTGTGCGACATCCCTTGGGTTCACCTCGGCTTCCGTTTCTCGTTGCCGCAGCTCAGCCCAGCCAGGCGGGACAACGGACTCGGACCGATCATGAAAGTCCTTCAGGATTTCCGAAGAACCATCATGATCCATGTGGGGCGAGTCAGCCCAGGGCGACGAAATGCCTGATCAGACCCCGCGTCGAGGATCTGAGAGTCACGGCGAACTCGCGGGCTATCTCGCAGTCAGTGGCGGATGGTGGCGACGGTGAGCCCGAGGCCGATCAGCGCGATGCCGCCCGCGCCGCCGATCATCGACAGGCGCCGGTCGGAGCCGGCGAACCAGGTTCGGGCCGCCGAGGCGCCCAGGCCCCAGACGGTGTCGCAGACCAGGCCGATCCCGGCCGGGATCAGGCCAAGGACCATCATCTGCAGCGGGATGTTCCCCGCGTCGTGGTTCACGAACTGCGGCAGGACCGCGGCGAAGAAGACCAGGCCCTTGGGGTTCGTGGCGCCCACCAGCAGGCCGTCCAGGACGGTGCGCAGATCACCGCGCCGTTCGCCCTCCCCGGTCGTCAGGTCGGCGCGCAGCTGGCCACGGTGGCGGTACGCCTGGACGCCAAGGTAGACGAGGTAGACGGCGCCGGCCAGCTTCACGGCGGTGAACACGGTGGTCGAGCTCTGGACAAGGGCGCCGACGCCGAGGGCGACGGCGAGGACGAGGGCGTAGCAGCCCAGGACGTTGCCCAGGACGGTGGCGAGCGCGGTGCGGCGGCCGTGGGCGAGGGCGCGGCCGACGACGAACAGGACGCTCGGGCCGGGAATCGCGATCACAACGAGGGACATCGCGGCGAACGCCAGAAGGCTTTCGGTACTCACCATGGGTCGGGACTTCCTGATCTGTGCCGCGCAGCCGGTGAAGGGCTGCGCGTGGTGCGAGCTGTGACGAGGGGCGGGCCCGGCGCGCAGGCGGGATGGCTACCGGGAGAGGGCGGCCACCTGGGCGCGGGAGAGGCGGGCCAGGACGGCGGAGTCGATCTGGAGGGTGCGGTCGGCCGATCCCGCACCGCAGTAGACGGGCCGGTCCGGTTCGGCGACCGCGGCATCGATCAGGCACGGCACCCCGGGCCGGTGGCTGACCGGCGGCACGCCCCCGGGCACCAGGCCCTCCGCGGCGAGCAGGCTGGCGTCCGCCGTGCGCAGCCGGGAACGGCTGGTGCCCAGGAGGACCGCCAGACGGGCGAAGTCCACCCGATCCTCCGCCCGCAGCGCCACGAGCAACAGCGGGACGTCCGGAGTGGTGAAGGCGAGCGTCTTCACCGCCTGCGACCAGGGGAAAGGCAGGGCCTGGCGCTCGGCGGCACTGTGCGCGGCGGCATGCTGGCGGACGGTGTACGGGCAGCCATCCGCGTCCAGCACGGCTTGCCACGGCGCTTCGGGCGTACTCATGGAGGGACACCTGCAGCCTTCGGCTCGAAACGGAGGGGAGTCGACCTGCGGCCGGACGGGGCGCGGTCTGCTCCTGAGCCTGATCGACGCAGCGGGTTCCGATCAACTGATTGTGAAATCCTGCAATCGTGATCACTTTGCGCTTCGCCGAGACGGCCGAGGAGGACATCGCCTTCTCCGTCTCACCCCTACTCGAAGCCGTCCACTCCTGGCACGTCCTCACCGACCCCGGCCACCACTCTCTGCACGTCCCCTGGGTCCGGCGGTGCCGCCGCCTGCCCGCCGCCCTGCGCCGGCGCATGCGCGAGCACGACTTCGTGGTGGCCGACTACATCCCCGCCCTCTTCGAAAGCCGCACCGGTGATCACGACGCCGACTTCGCGGACCAGCTCGCGGCCGTACGGGGCCTGCCGCCCGCTCTGCTGGCCGCCGAACTCGCCAGAACGCTCGTCGACACCACCCGCCACACCGGAGACGACCTCGTCGACGACCGCGCCACCCGCGACGCGGTACTCAGCGAGTACCGGGACAGCGACCCCGGCCGGGCGGCACGGCTGGAGGGCATCCTCACCGACCCCCTCCCCGTCCTCGACGACGCGCTCACCGTGCTGGAGGACTACTGGGACGCCGGCTTCGCCCAGGAGTGGGAGCGCATCGAGCCCTCCTTGTACGAGTCGATCGCCCGCTCAGGCGCCCGCATCGCCCACCAGGGCCTGTTCCCGATGCTCCGCACCCTCGCTCCTCAGATCCGCGTGGACCCCGGCCGGCGGACCCTGCGGCTCGACAGTCCGCACGACCACGACATCTCCGTCACCCGTGAACACCCCGTGACGTTCACTGCCAGCCACTACGTCTGGCCCCACGTCCGCGTCACCTGCGACGACCCCTGGCCCATGCGGATCACCTACCCCGCTCTGCCCCTCGCGCCCGCCTCGACCGCCCGCCCCACCAGTCAGGAAGACACCCTCACCGTGCTCCGGGCCCTGGCCGCCGCCCCACGCCTGCAGATCGTCACCCACCTCGCCGCCCAGAGCCGCACCACGCAGGAACTCGCCACCCTCCTCGGCCTATCCCCCTCCGTGACCTCCCGCCACCTCCATCAGCTCACCCAGGCAGGACTCACCACCACCCAGCGCGAGGGCTACTACGTTCTCTACGCCCTCGCCCCCGCCCGCCTCGACCAGATTGCCACCGCCCTCATCGCCCTCGCCCCCAGGCCCGAGGCCTGAGCGAACGCTGTTGCAAGCCCCCGCAGGCATCGCCAGAAGTAAGACCTGTGTCGGCAAACGATCGTTTGAGGACAGGCGGACGGCGCGTCCAATGAACCCGTGCAATCCGGGGGTTCGCGGCGGCTCGAATCCAATCAGATCCGATGGCGATTGCTGACAGGGTTTGACGACAGATAGGCCGCTCCGGCGGTCAAGATCGGATGGCAAACGGTCAAGATCACCTGTCGGAGGTCACCGCCGGCCTTCGTCAGGTCTGCCGGAAGTGGATCAGCGGCGGGTGCTCCACGGCGTCCGGGTCGGCCCGCGGATCGTAGGCGGCGAGATGGGCCGTCCGCACCCGCTCGGCGATCCGCAGCCACTCCCGGTGGTCCGCCTCGCAGGTGAGCACCGACCAGTCGACGTTCGGGTCCTCCAGCGCCAGGCCCCGAACATGGTGGAGCTGCGCCAGCGCCTTCTCCGCCGCCCGATCGATCTCGGCCGGTGTCATCCCGTCCGCGTCCCGGCACACCAGCGCGCGGTGGAAGTGGTCCGTGTCCGGGGGAGTTCCAGCTGCTCGTCGACCGGGCGCAACCAGCGGGCCGGGATGGTGTGGGTGACCGTGCCAGGGAAGGTGAGGGCCTGCCCGTCCGCGTCGGTGACGATGCCGGTGATCTCGTACTCCTGGCCCGCGGCGAGATCGAGGGCCGCGGCCTGGTCGGTGGTCAGGCGCAGCGCGACGCGGCCGGCCGGGACGTCCCGGCTGACCACCACCGTGTCGGGCTCCTCGCCGAAACCGGTCACCGTCACCGTGATGCGCCGCCCGCGGACCAGGTGCAGCTGCATCTTCGACCGCCACTGATCGATGCCGGCGTCCGAACACGGCGCCGGGAGCTGCTGGGGGATGCTCGCGATGTAGGTCTCGCCGACCACGACGTCCCCGGTGCGCATCGCTGTCTCCTCGCCCGTGCCTGTCTCCATCGTGCCCGGGCCCAGGCCGCGCACCGCACCCGCAATGCCGGTGAGTTCCGCCCCCGCACCCGGTGGGTTTCGTCCCGCCAAGCTTTCCACCGCAGGTCACCAGGCCGGTCCGGCGGTGCGGCGCACACCGTACGCCGCACCCTGCGCAACGACCTGGCGGCCGGCTGCGCACGGCCGCGCAGTCTGCGGGCAAGGCAGGTGAGTTTGCTGCGCAGGCCCCGGTGAGTTTCGCCCCGCCCAACTCTCCACCGCAGGTCAGACCCGGTGCGATCCGGGATCGCACCTCACCACCCGACACTGCGCGCCGCTCGCACCGAGAGCTCCTCCCCCGGCCGCCGGACCGGCCTCCAGCCCGCTGCGCAGAAGGCCGACCGCTTTGGCCCCGCACCTGCGACACCGAAGTGCAGCACGGCGACACCGTGCTGCACTTCCGGGCGACACCTCGGTGCAGCCGCGGGACAACACCGCGCTGCACAGTGCAGCACCAGGTCCGCGGCTGCGGGACTCGTGCAGCGCCAGGGCGTGCTGCACCCGCTGCACCCTCGCCCCCGGTGCAGCACTGTCGGGGACAGCCGGACCGGGACCGTGCTGCAGGCCAGGCCCCGGAGGAGGGGCTGATCGACGCCGACGTCGCCCCGGTGCTCGGCTGAACGGGGCTGCCTCTTGCGAGGTGTCTTGTCGGACGCCTTGTCGGACGCCTATTCAGGTGTCTTGTGGGCACCTGATGATTTGCCACGGCTCGGTATCGCCGCAGGTCAGAGCCCATGTGGAGCGGGTCGGAAATGCCGACAACCCCTTCTCCTTGGTCTTGGTGGGTGTGGTCGGCTGGTCGGTTCGGGGTTCGCGCCTGCGGCGGGCTGTTGGTCTTTTCGCGTCCGGCGGAGCCGTCCGCGGCCTGCGGGGCCGGCCGGGGCTGTTGGCCTGCGGTGCGTCCGGCGGTGCCGGACGCGTCGTCCAGGGCCGCCGCCCGCCGCCGGCCCGGAGCGGACTCGTAGAACGCCCCGTGAGCAACCCGTCGTCCGCCCGACACGCCCTCGGCCCCGGCGCGGCCCGCGCCTTCGGCCCTAAGCGCCCCCAGAGCCGCCAGCAACCGCCCCGGGCGGGCCCGGCCGCCTCCCGGACCCACCGGCCCGCGCGGACGCCCCGCGGCCCGCCGAGCAGACCGTCGACGCCATCGCCGCGCTGCGCCACGTCCGCCATGCCCGCTCCTGGCCCGTGGCGCCGCGGGACAGAGACGGGGGCCCAGGAAACACCGTCCTGGACAGTGCTGCTTCGCCGGGAGTGTGGACGCGGGCTAGCGTGGTGGTGACAGGTGGTGACGGGGCAGGTGATCGTGTGCAGGGCGTGGCCGGTCGTACTTCGGCGTCACCGGGTGGGCCGTTGCGGTTCGTGGGCCGGGAGCGCGAGTTCGATCTGCTGCTGAGCGCGGTGCGGCATCCGCCCGCGGTGGTGCTGGTGGAGGGCGAGGCCGGGATCGGCAAGTCCCGGCTGATCGCCGAGGCCACCGCCGCGCTGGCCCGGGAGGGGCGACCGGTGCTGGCCGGCTTCTGCCACCCGTTGCGCGAACCGCTCCCGTACGGCCCGGTGGTGGACGCCCTGGGCAAGGCGGGGGCGTGGCTGCCCATCACTGGCCTGCCGCCCGCCACCGGCGCCCTGGCGCCGCTGCTGCCCGACCTCGCCGACCGGCTCCCGCCCCCACCACCACCCACCGACGACCCCCGGGCCGAGCGCCTGCGGGTGATCCAGGGCGTCCGCTCCCTGCTGGCCACGATCGGCGCGGCCGTACTGGTCGTCGAGGACCTGCACTGGGTCGACGAGGCCACCCGCGAACTGCTCCTGCTCCTCGCCCGCGACCTGCCGCCGCACCTGAGCCTCGTCCTCTCCCACCGAACCGACGCCACGGGGGCCCACACCCCGGTCCTGGGCTCCGCCTACCGGCGCCCACCGGGAATCAGCGGCGCGGTGATCCCCCTGTCGCGCCTGGGCGAGAGCGATCTGCACGACCTGGCCACCGACTCCCTCGGCTTCCACGCCACCCCAGCGCTCGCCGCCGCGCTCTTCGCCCGCAGCGAAGGTCTCCCGCTGGTGGCCGAGGAGGACCTGCTCACACTGGCCGAGCACGCGCGTACGGACGGCTTCGAGGGCATCGCCGGCAGGTTGCGGGACGCGGACGTGCCCCGCGGTTTGCGCGAGGCCTTGACCGAGCGGCTCGCCGGGCTCTCCCCGGAGGGTGCCGCGGTCACCGCGGCGGCGGCCGTCCTCGCCGTCCCGGCCACGCAGGAACTCCTGACCGCGATCGCCGGGCTGGAGGACGAGCAGGCGGAGCGCGGGCTCGTCGAGGCACTGGACGCCTCCATCCTGCGAGAGAACGACGGCGGCCGCTACGCCTTCCGGCACGTCCTCGCCCAGCAGGTCGCCTACGGCTACGTGCACGGGCCCCGGCGGATCCGCCTGCACCAGCGGGCCCTCGAGGAACTACGACAGCAGCCGACGCCGCCACTGGTGCAAATCGCCCACCACACGCGGGCCCTCGGCGACCGCGCGGCCTGGCTGAAGGCAGCCGAGCAGGCCGTCGACCACGCGACCGCAATCGGAGACACCGGCACCGCCGAGACCCTCATCGGCCAGATCCTCGACGAACCCGACCTCGACCCCGCGGTCCGCTCACGCACCGCCCTGGCCCTGGCCGGCCTCACGACCCGCGGAGTGGACGCGGCCGCCTGCGCGGGACGGCTGCGCCGCATCCTCGCCGACCCCCAGCTGTCGAGGGCCGCCCGCGGTGAGATCAGGCTCGGACTCGGTGTTGTCATGTTCAACGAGCTCGCTGACGCCGCGGGGGCCGAGGAGTTGGAGAAGGCGGTCGAGGAACTCGGCGAGGACCCGGTCCGCGCCGCGCGTGCGATGAGCACCCTCGCGCTCAACGAGATGAAGGGACAGAAGGCGGCCTGGGCGTGGCAGGAGCGGGCCGAACGCTCGGTCGAGAAGGAAACGGACGAGGTCGTGAAGGCACTGGTCCACGGCAACAGGCTGATGTTGCTGGTGCAGTCGGGTGACCCGTTCGACTGGTCGCTGATGGACACGCTGCCCCGCCGGTCGGACGATCCCGAACTCGTGCGCCAGACCGTCCGGGCACTGTTCAACGTCGCCGACAGCGCCTTCGAGATCGGACACGACCGGCGGGCGCTCTCCCTTCTGGAAGAGGCCCGCGACCTCGCCCGCCGGGTGGGATATCCCATGGCCGAGTGCTACAGCATCGTCACCCTCCTGCGCACGGAGCTGATGGCGGGCCTCTGGGACGCACTGGAGGAGCGCTTCGCCGACACCGTGGCCACCTACCCCGCCATGACACTGCCCCGGATCGAGCAGGCCCTCTGCCTCGGCCGGCTCGCGGCAGCCCAGGGCCGGCGCGCCCAGGCCCTGGAGCACTTCACCACGGCGGCCGAGGAAGGCCCGCGGCACAACGTCGGCACGGCGCTGCGAGCGGCGGCCGGACTGACCACCGCCCACCTGGCCCAAGGCGCCCCGAGCCTGGCCCGGGCGGTGGCCGGGAAGGCCATGGAGCTTCTCCGCCGGTCGGGAACCTGGCCGAGGGCGACCGGTCTGGTGCCGGCCGCGGTCGAGGCGGCGCTGGCCTGCGACGACCGCAGCGCCGCCGAGCAACTCGTCGAGGACGCCACCCGGGCGCTGGCCGGAAAGGACACCCCTGCCGCCACCGCCGAACTCCACCTCGCCCGCGGCCTGCTGGCCATGGACGCGGAGCCCTCCCGCGCCGCCGACCACTTCGCCGCCGCCCAGCACCTGTGGCAGGACATCGGCCGCCCGTACGAGACCGCGCTCGCGGCCGAACACCGCGCACGGGCCTGCGCCGAGTCCGACCCGGCCGAAGCCGCCCCACCACTCGCGCAGGCCGTGGCCGGCTTCACCGAGCTCGGGGCCACCGGCGACCTCGCGCGCGCCGACAACCTGTCCCGGCACCTCGGACTGACCCGACCCGAAACCGTCGGACGGCGCGGCTACGGCAACCGGCTCTCCCCCCGCGAGCGGCAGGTCGCCGAACTCCTCGCCCAGAACGCCACCAACCAGCAGATCGCCGAAGCCCTCTTCCTGTCCCCGCGGACGGTGGAACAACACGTCGCCAACGCCCTCCGCAAGCTCGGAACCACCCGGAAGAACATCGGAGCGAAACTCTCCGAGGACGAGGCGGCCGACTGACGGTGAGGGTGCAGGTTGTCCCGCGTCAAGCAGTTGGCAGGTTTTCGGGTTCGGGAAAGTTGGGGACGAGCGGGTCTGCGGCGCCGGTGTGGACGTCGTGGGGCCGGTTCCAGGCCAGGGCCTCGTGTGGGCGGACGGTGTTGTAGTCGCGCCGGTAGTCCTCGGCGTGCCGGACGAGGTCGAGGGCGTTGGGGATCTCCTCGAGGAACAGCTTCTCGTACTTGAGCGAGTCGAAGCCGCGCTCGCGTGAGCCGTTCTGGCCGGGTGTGCGGACCCGGGTGCGGACGTGCCGCAGCTCCGGTCGGGTGGCGATGAACGCCTCGAACCGGAACGAGCGGAACGGTCCGCCGTTGTCGGTGACGATGGTGACCAGCGGCTTCACGGTCCCGTCCGCGTCGCGCGGGGCGAGCTCGGCCAGTGGCTTTCCGGCCGCTTCCTTGATGGCGAGTTCGATCGCGGCGATGGCGTCGTGCTGGTTCGCGGTGGGCGACACGTGCCAGCCCAGCTCGTACTTCGACCAGTAGTCGCGGCAGCCTGCGAGCCGCCAGGTGCCGCCCGAGGCGGTCTCGAACTCGGAGAAGTCGAGCTGCCAGACCTGGTTCGGGCCGGTCGGCTCGGTCGCGAAGGCGGCCTTGCGGCGGGCGGCGAGCTGTCTGCGTTCGCGTTGGTAGTTCGCTTCCAGCAGCAGGCCCTCGTCGCGCAGCAGCCGCAGCACGGTCGCCTGGGAGACGCGGTGGCCGTCGTGGCGGCACATCGCCCAGACCTTGCGGTGGCCCCAGGCCGGGTGCGCGAGCGCGTGCCGGCGGGCGGTCTCCCGGACGCTCTCCAGGTCCGCTCGGGCACGCCGATAAGCCGGCAGAACCTCGCGGTCGGCATGCCCGCCTCGGTGCGGATCACCTCGAGGTCCTCGAAGGGCCCAGCCGGCCCTCCGCGGACTTCTTCCACACCCGTAGCTCGACTGCCGCCTCACCCAGCGCCTGGGTCAAGTCGGCGACCTGGGCTTCGAGCTGCTGTTCCCGGGCGCTGGGGCCGGACTTGCCCGCGAGGCCGGCCCGGCCGGACTCCAGGAACTGGCGCTTCCAGGTCCCGATCGACTGCTCGGACACCTTCGCCCGCCGCGCGGCCTCAGCGTCGGTCATCTCACCGGCCAGGATCGACAGCACGATCCGGACCTTCTCCTCCAGCGGCAGCGCCGGTGGCCTCACCACGATCGATCAGACTCCTTCAAGCAGCAGGACCCGCAAGAAACGAGCCCTGCCACAAAGTCTGACGCGCGACAGGGCCAGACGCGTATGCCAAGCGGCAAGAGGCCAAGCGCGCCCAGGAGCAGGCCGACCAGGAAGCCGCCAAACGCCGCTGCCAGCAGCGCGAGCTGCTCGCCACCGCCTGGCCCGGCTGCCGCCGCCCCGCCGACACGTACAAGATCCCCCGCTACGCCGCGGACGGTGAAAAGCTGTGCCACTTCTGCCAGCAGAAGGAAAAACAAGGCCGCCGAAGCCGAAGCAGTCCGGGAGATCACGACAGCCGCCCAGACCCACCTCGAACGCACCCAAGCCGTTCAGCCCCGCACACTGCTCCGCTCCGTATTCGCGCCCAGAGACGGACAGAAGAAGACGAAGAACGCCGATAAGAAGTGACCCAGACTGCCTGTCCGGGAGATCTCCAGCTCCTGCGGATCCTCAGGGCAAATCGCCGGCTCGTCGCAATCCGGGGCGCCGACCACGTGGCGCGGGTTACTCAGATTGAACTCGTGATGTCGGGCGGCTGAGCCCGATCCACCGCTCTGGGGTCAGCAGCAGCGATCCGGCCCATCAGCCACCATTCCTACAGCGACCAAGACCTCGGCATCGGCCAGGAAGGCCAAGGCGGCACCCATGTCTCCGCCGTGAAGCAGCTCGGAGGCAGCCATACCGATCCAGGTCACAGCGCTGTCGCCCTTCATGTGGCCCGGGTCGAGCCCGTGCATTGCGCAAAGCCGTTCGTGTGTCGCAGAAAGGTAGGACGCCCAGTCGTCGTAGTCGGCGCGGTCCAGCCCGCTCAACTGTCCGAGCCAGGAGCCGGCATGGGCCCGAAGGACGACCTCGGGTTCACGGAAGTCGTGCATCCATCCGCACCGCTGCCCAACAGTTCCACCCGACCGCTCGACCGTCTGGAAACCCTGGAGCCAGGTGCTGGCCGCCTCGCGGTGGCGCCCACACACGGTGATCGTCGCTGCCGGCCCCGAACCCGCGGTGACGTCCTCGACGGACTGGAACCCGTCGACGACAGCCACGGGAATCTCATCGCAGCGATGGATGGCACGCAGAACAGCATTCACTCGCAACCCCTGACCGAACCAGTGATCGCGCCAGGCTAAAGCACGAGCTCTCGGTCGCAACAGGCGCTTCAGCCCGGTAGCTGTGGGGTGAGGACAGGCCGGTCGCGGCCAGGCAGCCGTCGATGAGCTGAGATCGGTACTGGATCTTCCGTAAGCCGCGCCTGACTGTCCGCACGAGGTGGTCGGGATTGGCGAAGGCGACGTTGGCGAGGAAGCCGCGTCGCAGCAGGGACCAGATACCCTCGACCGGGTTGAGGTCGGGGGCGTACGGGGGTAGCTGGTAGACGGTGAGCCAGTCCTGGGCGGCGATGAATTCCTTCATTCCGGCGGCCAGGTGGGTGTTCAGGTTGTCCCAGAACAGAACGATCGGCCCGCCGAGCTGGTTGTGCGCCGCGACGATGAGGTCGCGGTAGTCGGTCCAGGCGAAGCTCTTGCGGCCCTTGCTCCGGCCCTGTCCGTCGTCCAGCCTGGGCCGGTAGATCAGCCGAGACCGTTCACCGGGCTTGTAGCAGGTCAGGGCGGCGATCGAGACCCGTCGGCGGGAGCGGCCGCGCACCCGGACGACGGGCGTTCGGCCACGGCGTCCCCAGGTGCGGGCCCGCGCCGGCGTCATCGAGACCCCGGCCTCGTCCTCGAACACCAGCCAGGCCCCGAGCGCCGCCACTAGGCTTTTACCTGCGGCCACACCTGCTTCTTCCACACCTCGACCGCCCCGTCGTCGCGCTCGATCGCCCGGCGGACCGGCTGCTGACACGACCAGCCGTTGCGCCGCAACAGCTTCCACACGCCCTGGACGGTGTAGGAAACGTGGAACCGCCGGCCGATCAGCGTCTTGATCCGCGCCAGCGTCCACCGCTGGTCCTCCCAGCCGTGAGCGAGCGGCCCTTTCTCCAACTCCCTCTCCAACTGGGCGAACTGCCGCTCACCGAGCCGGGGCACGGACTGCGGCCCCTTCGACTCCAAGCCGGCCGAACCGCCCTGCCGCAAGGCCTGACGCCACCGCTCTACCGACCGAACGGTGACCCGCAGGTCAGCCGCGATCACCCTGTTGCCGTCCCCCCGTTCGAACCGCTCGGCGGCCGCCAGCCGCACCCGCTCCCGACGCTGTTGCTCCTGGGCGGTGAACCCGCCCCCCTGCGCGTATCGCACCACCATGTCGTACCGCAGGGATCAAGGCCCGTCAGCACCTACGACAACGCGAGTTCAACCTGAGTAGGTGGTTGTTCGGCCTTTGGCCTCGTGCCGCGATCCCGCCCAAACGGGGTCCCGGGTCTGTTGCCAGACCCGGGACCCCGGAGCACTGCCTCAGAGCGCGATCAGGAGATCGTCCACTGCTGGAGCGGGGAGTTGGTGTTCGGTTCCTCGGTCACCAGGGAGCCGTTCTTGGCGTACGCCGTGGTGAGCAGCAGTCCCGAGGAGCTGTTGGCGATGGTGTAGGCGCCTGAGGGCAGCTGGGCGACCGTCCAGTGCCTGATCGTCGCACCGGTGCAGGGGTACTGGAGCGCCGCGGTACCTGGGACGGGGGCCTTCCAGCCGTTGTCGTCCAGGCACAGCTTCGAGGAGCCGTTGGCGATGGTGTACGACCCGTCCGGCTGCTGGGTGAACACCCACTTCTGGTTGCTGCCACCGTTCTTGGCCCAGGTGATCAGCTGCTCCCCGTGGACCGTGGAGGAGTGCGGGTCGTCCAGGGCGAACCCGCCGGAGACCGTCAGCACGTGCGTGCCGTTCAGGTTGCCGCCGCCGTGGTTGACGATCGGGTGCGAGATCGCGCAGAAGTCGGTGTCGTTGGACCAGGAGGCCTGCTCGGCGTAGCTGCCGAACGGGCCGAAGTTCACGTTCTGCGCACCGCCGGCCCGGCCGGCCGCGATCCAGGCGCACTCGTCCGAGTTCTCGTAGTCCTTGGTCCCGCCGTGGGTGCCCGGGTTGACCCACCCGGTGCTCGGGTAGGGGTCGGACAGCGTCTCGTGCCACTCGTGGCCGAGCGTCATCGTGTACCCGTCGAGCGCGCCCGCCGCACCGGCGTTGACCCAGTTCTTGCCACAATCGTCCACGTCGACGTTGTAGGGCTGGTTGCTGAACGCGATGTCGTTGCCGTAGGCGGACGGCGCCGCTCCGCCGGGCAGGTTGACCGCGTCGTTGTTCCAGTCGTGCCACGCGCAATACCCGGTCTTCGGGTCCTTGTAGCCGTCCGGGTTGGTGCCGTGCGGCGACATGATCACGTAGTACGCGTTGCGGTTGGCCGCCGCGGTGGTGTTTCCGAAGTGCCCGGCAGCCTTGTTCGCCTCCAGGGCCAGGCCGTGGCCGTTGACGTTCTCCGGCTCGGGCCCGGCGTTGTCGTACCACACACCGGCCAGCACACCACCGGCCTGATAGGGGACGAACTGCGAGGCCGGCAGGTTCGCCGGGCACGCGAGCGCACCCTTCGCCACCCCCTTGCCATCGCACCACTGCGTCAGGTCCGCCGACCAGGTCTCACCATTGGTGCCGATGCCCTTGAACATCTGCTGCGCCGCACTGGCCACACCGGCCGGGTCCCCGGAGAACTTGGCGTTGCCGTTGGCGTCGGTGCTCCGCTTGCCCCACTGGTTTCCGTAGAAGACCAGGTACACCTTGGTCTTCGCCCCGCTCATGACGCCCGCGCCACCGATACCGCCGTTGTAGGCGAGCGTCTTTGCGTCAACGTCAGGTGCGGCAGCCCGGGCGGCGGCGTGCGCCGTACGAGCCTGGGCGGCCTGCCCGACCGTCGCCATGACGCCCGCCCGGTGGACGGGTGCGGCAGTGCTGTCCGCCGCCTGGGCGGCACCACCGGCGGCGGTCGCGGACGTGGCCACGCTCATCAGGAGCGCGGTGGCCATGCCGAGCATGGCCGCGCCACGTATCGTCGTTTGCTTCACTGAGTGATTCCCCTCTGAACCGTTGTGCGGTCCATCCCAGAGATTGATCAGCACGATTGTGCTGCGGCGAAATTAGAAGTCGTGGCAGGTGCCCGTCAAGGAGAAAACCTGGAAATCCATGCAGTGAGAACGTCGAAACATGCCGGAAACATAAACCGGGATCGGGGGCGTGTGAAATTAATTCGGAGGACGCGCGAAATTAATTCGGATGAGGCGCGGCGCCAACCAGAACGAGAACGCCGGACCAGCCATCGGAGCGATTGCGGCGAACCTCATCCACCGGCCTTCCCACGTGGTCCCGTGTGTGGGTTCGGGAATGGGTGAGGGGAGACACGTCTTCGTGAAAGTCGTAAGCCGGCCTGATGGCCGCTCAGTCGGCTGCCGGCGCTCGCTGCGCGGGCACCAGGAGGAGGGCCTGGAGGCCATCGTGCGGGGCTTGACGCCGCGGCCGGGGCACTCCGCCCCGAACGGGCTGCGGGTGACGGTGCAGATGGCCGTCAGCTCCGGAAGGTCGTACGTGGCGGCGGTGGCCGGCCATCAGCTGGTGCCCCGCGGTGTGGTGCTGGTCGTGGTGCCGGCGCTGGATCTGCTGGTGCAGATGATCGGCTCGTGGCGGGCCGCCGGCCGCGGGGCGGGCCCGTTTGGCACCCGCGGGCGCGTCGTGAACCGTCCGCTCCAGGGCCGGACGGGAGGAATTGAAGGCGGGAAGTCAATGGTGGTGCGCGTCGGGGGAGCGGCAGTGATGTGGCGTCAGTGTTCTGGCAGTGGTTGAGATCCTGTTTCTGCTGGTCGGCTGCTCGGTATCGGCTGTTGTGGTTTGTCGTTTGGGTGCTGTCATTGTTGTCGTTTGTGCTGGTCGTGGTGGCTGTCGCCCGGTATGGATGGCCGGGGTCCCGGTGCGTTCCTGATAAGGGGCTCGGCCGGGTTAGTGGAGGGGATTTTATCTCGGGTTGGTGTCCGCATGGGGCGTGTGGCGGGATTCCCGCACGGCGGGTTTCTGGCACAGCCAGCCGGGGTCGGACCGGTGGAATGTTGGCAGGAAATTCGTGGGCCCGCACCCTTTACGAAAGGCGGGATTTCTGGCGGGTGATGGCCGGAAGCGGCACCCCGATTCTGGCGGGATCCCCTTACACCTAGCCTCGATCTTGCATGACGGCTCGTCAGCTCGACTGGCGGGCCGTTTCGGCTTGTCCGGGCTGGGTTTCCGGCTCAAGAGACGCCGAGGGTTCGACTGTCGCGTCGAGTGGGCGCCGGGTTCCACAGCTCCGGAAGTGGTCCCGATGTTCGCCGGGATGGGGTGATTTCGCTGGTCAGCCTGGGTCCGGCAGGGCGTGCAGGAGCGCGAACGCGCTGGTGATCACTTCGGTCCAGGGCCAGTGGCGCGCGAGTCGGAGGTAGCGGCGGCGGCCGGTGGTGACCAGTTGGGCGGCGGCGGAGAACAGCCGCAGCCGCATACGCTTGGGTTCCCACCGTCGGGCCTGGCCGGTCAGGGCGAGCATGGGCATCCAGGCGAGCAGGTCGAGCGCGAGCTGGATGATCTCCAGCCAGATCTGGTTCTGGGCGGTCTGGTGGAGGGGCAGGTTACGCAGGCCGGTGTCGCGGGCGGCGCGGATGCGGTCCTCGGCGCGGGCGCGCTGGCGGTGCCGCAGCTCCAGGTGCGCGATGGGGGTGCCGGTGGTGTTGGTGGCGAAGCAGGTCAGGCGCATGCCGTCGGCGTCGGTGAAGCGCAACTGTGCGCCAGGGTGCGGCCGTTCCTTGCGGACGATGAGCCGCATCCCCTTCGGCCAGCCTTTGAGGACATCGCCGGCGAGTTCGGCGACCCAGGCGCCGTCGCGGACATCGCCGCCGGGTTCGACGGCTGGGGTCCAGCCGAGGCCGGGACTAGGAGCACGGCCTGGTGGATGGCGTCGGTGATGGTCATCCCGACCGAGTAGGACAGCCACCGGCCGCGGGCGGTGAGCCAGTCGAGGAACGTGTGGGTGCCGCCGGCGGAGTCGGTGCGGATCAGGGTACGGCGTCCGCGCCGGTACTTCTTCGGCAGCTGGGCCAGCGCCGTGTGGGCCGCTTCGATGTGGTCGGCGGCGATGTTGCTGCCTGCGTTGCCCGGCCTCAGCAGCCCGGCGACCGGTTCGCCGGACCCGCCCGGGCCGTGGTCGACGAACGCGAACAGCAGGTGATGGCCGAACGTCTTCTTCCAGGTCTTGGCGGCGTCCTGCTTCTCGGAGTGCGCGAGGACCAGCACTCCGTCGATGTCCACGGTCACCTCGCCGCCCGCGTCCGGGGCCGTCTCGCCGGCCAACCGCCAGGTCCGCTCGCGGACGTCGGCCCGTGCCCGACGGATCGCCGCGAGGGCGCGGGGCCCGGCCGCGGCGAGGGTGTCGACCAGGCGGGAGACGGTCGGGTCGGAGGCCACCGGACCGAACACGGCCGGCTCGGCCCGCAGCATCGCCACATCGGCCAGGCAGTCCCCGGCCAGCACCTGCGCGGCGGCCCGCAGCTCCGCCAGCCACGTCCCGATTGCGGCCGGGGACTGGACAGCCAGCCGGGCACTGAAGCGTTGCCAGGCCGAGGCGAGGGCAAGGGCGTCGGTATCGGTCACACCAGGACCGTAGGGCCGTGCACTGACGGTCGGCCGCCAGGTCGGCTGCAGGACGCTCCGCGTCGCTCGATACTCCCGCCGGCTCGGCCCCGGGCCGGGACACCCACCGGCCGGCCGGACGGACGCGGCCAGGGCGGCCGCCGGCGTGCGGGGGAGGCGGACCCGGCCTTTGACCGCGCCCGGTGGCGCTCCACCGCGTACCTGGACGAGGAGGGGTGAGGAGGACGAGGAGTTCGGCCTGGCCCGGGGCAACCCGGAGGCGATGGTCCGCCTCGTCGCGAAGCGGCCCCACCGTCCCGGGCCTTGACCACCGCGCCCAGCTCACCGACCTGCGCGAGTCCCTCGCGGGCGTGGTCGACGTGCGCCCCACCGACTGCCTGGGCGCCTGCGAGCAGGCCAACGTCATCGTCGTCCAGCCCTCCGCCGAGGGCCGCAGGGCCGGTGGCCGACCCGTCTGGCTCGGCCTGGTCAACGACCCCGATGCCGCCCGCGACATCACCGTCTGGGTCGAGGCGGGCGAGCCCGGCCTCGCCGACCCGCCCGACAGCCTTGACCTGTACGCGTTCAGCCCTTCCCGCCGCGTCCGCCAGCAGATCGGCGGCTGAAGCGGTCCGGCCCGAGGGAGGTCGGGCGCGGCTCGCCAGGTAGGTGCTCCAGTCGCGGCCGATGCGGCGGGTCCACTGGCCGGGGAAGAGCCAGGGCGTGCCGGGCCGTGCCGAGGTGCGGGCGACGGCCGAGGCGGTGACGGCGTGTTCGGCCTGCTGGGCGAGCAGGTGGAACGCCGCCGGACGGAGGGCGGCCGGGTGCTCGCCGAGCCGGATCGTGGGCCTGCTTCCGCTGGTGAGGTGGCGGGTGGTCAGTTCGGTGATGCGTGGGTCGCTGATGCCGTGGAGCAGGGTCGGGCAGCCGGCCGCGCGGACGTCGAGCGGGAGACTGTCGTCGTTGAGGCAGCGGTCCAGAAGGTTCCACCGCTGTTCGGGCGTGGACCATTCCCGGGGCTCGGCTGCGGGCCGGGGCCCGGGACGTCGAGGTGGGTGGTGAGGCCGCGCGGGGTGGTCCACTGGAGGAAGCTGCGGACGGAGCGCCGGGACGGACCGCCGCGCCCAACCGGTCCTCGACGTGGCGCTGGGTGACGGCGTCGAGGGTGAGGCCGGTCTCGGCCGTCCAGGTGAGGAAGGCGATCACGGACAGCAGGTGGCCGCGGAGACGGGCCAGGCTTCCTTGAGTGAACCGCGTGCGCTCGGCGTGGCGCCGCGCGCCTCGGACGACGCCTCAACGCTGCCGAGCCGGCCGGCCGGCCGGTGGGTGTCCCCATCGACGCCCCCGCCAGCACCACCGCCGGCGCCGCCAACACGGTGACCACCACCTACACCAACCATGGCACCACCACGCTCAAGGACCTCCAGCTCACCCTGGCGGCGCCCAAGGGCTGGAAGGCCGTCGCGACCTCGCACGACAAGTTCGCCAGCGTCAAGCCCGGCCAGACCGTCACCGCCACCTGGACCGTCACCCCGCCGGCCGACGCCACCCTCGGCGCCTACTCCCTGCCCGTCCAGGCCACCTACCCGGGCGTGCAGTTGTCCTCCGAAGCCATCGCCCAGCTCACCCTGGCCGCCCCCGCCCCGACGACGACCGCCACGGAGCCGAACGTGTTCCTGGACCGGGGGCCGAGCGGCCCGACCGAGTGACCCCGTCCAGGAGGCGCGACAACCACATCTGCTGCCGAACGGTCGGCGGGCCGCAACCGGGAACCTCCGTTCCCGGTTGCGGCCCGCCGACCGTTCGGCAGTGCGAACACCCGTGACTCGCCCCGGGGTGACGGGGCGATGATCCATCAGGTACCTAAGGGGTCAGTGTCCCCGCTGCGCCCCCGACTACGGGTACGTATTCCGACCGGCCCTGATTGCCCCGGTGAGGTCCACTACGACACCTTCGGAGCCGTCGTGCACCGACGGCCCCACTCGACCAGGCCCTCGGCGCGGCCCACCCCCACGCTTCACCTGCTCCACCTGCAGAAACCCCCCAACACCGGTCCTCCAGGACCTCGCCAAGACCGGATGCCCGTCGGCGGGCGTTCCCCCGCTCCCGCCGCCTTTCCACGACGACCCCACTGGAAGACATCCACCATGCGACGCCCCACCATCCCGCTCCCCTCCTCCCGCGCACTCGCCCGGGCGGCCGTACTCCCCGCCACCGCACTGCTCCTCGCGACGTCCCAGGTCGCGGTCCCGGTCGCGCACGCGGCGACCGACTCCCCGCTCGTCAGCGGCAACCTGCTCAAGGACGCCGGGGTCGAGAACGCGGACCACTGCACCAACAACGGCACCGACACCATGGACATCAACGGCTGGACGATCACCTCCGGTGCGCCCAACGTGGTCTGCTACGGCGCCAACGACTACCCCGACACCTCGTCACCGGGCTCTCCGGACCGCGGCAACCAGTTCTTCGCCGGCGGCGGCGCCGGGGACTCCGGCCTGTCCCAGGCCGTCGACGTGTCGGCGGCCCACACCGCCATCGACCGGGGCGACGTGCCGTTCAGCCTCTCCGGCTGGCTCGGCGGGTACTGGAACCAGAACGACCGCGTGGGCATGACCGCCACTTTCCTGGACTCCAACGGCGACCAGATCGACTCCTCCGGCATCGAGCCCGTCACCAACGACGACCGCGGCAACACGGGCGGGATGCTCTACCGCGAAGCGACCGGAGACGTTCCCGCCGGCACCCGGACGATCCGCGTCGACCTGAACTTCATCTGGACCGACGGGAAGACCACCGACGGCTACGCCGACGACCTCTACCTCGCGATCGGCGCGAAGCTGCCGGCCCCGAAGCCGCCGGTCACCAGCGCGAACCTGCTGCAGGACCCCGGGGCCGAGGACGTCGCGCAGTGCTCGAAATACGGCAAGGACGGCATGACTGTCCCCGGCTGGACGATCACCTCCGGTGAGCCGAACGCGGTCTGCTACGGCGCGCCCGACTACCCCGACGCCTCGTCACCGGGCTCGCCGAACCGCGGCGACCAGTTCTTCGCCGGCGGCGGCACCGGAGACTCCGGCCAGTCCCAGACCGTCGACGTGTCGGCGGCCCACACCGCCATCGACCAGGGCGGCGTGCCGTTCAACCTCTCCGGCTGGCTCGGCGGCTACTGGAACCAGAACGACCGCGTCGGCATCACCGCCACCTTCCTGGACTCCAGCGGCGAGCCGATCGGCTCCTCCGACATCGCCCCCGTCACCAACGGCGACCGCGGCAACAAGGGCGGCATGCTCCACCGCTCCGCCACCGGAACCGTTCCCACCGGCACCCGGAAGATCCGCGTGGACCTGGCCTTCACCTGGACCTCCGGCAACACCACCGACGGCTTCGCGGACGACCTCTCCCTCACGATCGGCGCCAACCTGCCAGCACCGAAGCTGACCGCCCCTGCCTCCAAGGTGCCCGGCTTCGACCACGTCTTCGTGGTCTACCTGGAGAACCAGGACTTCGGCGACATCATCGGCAACAGCGACAAGGCCCCCTACATCAACAGCCTGCTGGACTCCGGCACCTCGCTGACCCAGTCGTACGCAACGACCCACCCCTCGGACCCGAACTACGTCGCGCTGGCGGGCGGCGGCCTCTACGGCCTGTACGACAACAGCAGCATCCGCATCGACGCCCCGCACATCGGCAACACCGTCGACGCCGCCGGCAAGACGTGGAAGGCGTACACGGAGTCCGCCAACGGCAACTGCGACACGAGCTCGCACGGCGACTACTGGGCCGACCAGCTGCCGTTCAACTCCTTCGCCAACATGCGCGACGACACCTCGCCGGACAGCTACTGCGCCCAGCACGAGCAGCCGCTGACCCGGATGTACTCCGACCTGAAGTCAACCTCCACCACACCGAACTTCGCCTGGTTCGAGCCGAACGAGTGCCACGACATGGAGGGCTGCGGCACCCGCGCCGGCGACGACTGGCTCAAGAACACCCTGCCCGCCATCTTCAACTCGCCCGCCTGGACCCAGCAGAAGTCCCTGCTGATCCTCACCTTCGACGAGGGCCGGAGCAAGTCCTTCGGCCCCAGCTACCCCAACAAGGTGCCCACCATCCTGCTCGGCTCCAAGGGCACCGTGAAGGCCGGCTACGAGAGCTCGGACCGCACCGACCAGTACGGCCTGCTGCGCACCATCGACCGCGCGCTCGGCCTCCAGCCGCTGACCAACAACGACGCCTACGCGGCCACGGTCAACGACGCCTGGACGCACCCGGCCAAGAACTCCCCGACCAACCCGGTCCCACTCACCGGACCCTCCGCCCGAAACCAGGACTGACGACCGGTGACCCCCGCGGCCCCGGAGCCCGGCTCCGGGGGCCGAACCGCACCCTCCTGCACCAGCTCCACCGGCTCCGCCCGCTCGCCCTGAGGAATCTGTCCTTCGGGTGTCTTCGGGGGCCCTTCCTCAGCTGTCCGGGCATCGTGGGAATCGGTCTTCGGAACGTCCTCGAAGTAGCCGATCGAGGCCGGTGAGTAATTCGGGCCGAGGGTCGGGCCCGGCCCAGTCACAATGGCGACCCCTCCGTACGCAGAAAGCAGCGAACGGTGCGACCGGATCGCGGCCGCCCGATGGCACTGAACAATTCCTCCGTGGCGTGGCGATGAGCCACGACCAGCGTCGGGGCGGCGCCGTCGGGATCTTTTACCTGCCTGGAATCCTCGGACCGGGCCGGCGTTCTCGCTCTGCTCGGCGCCGCACGCCCTCCAGGTGAATCGCATGCGCTCCGATCCGGGCTCAGGCTTCCGGCGCGTTTCAAAATTTCCGCCGCGTGACGTTATCGGATCGCTCCTTGACAAGCGACTTCCACGAATCTTAATTTCGCCTCAGCACATTCGTGCTCATCAACCTCTGAAGTGGACCGTACAACGGTTCGGAGGGGAATCGCGCAGTGAAAAGAACGACGATACGCGGCGCGGCCGTGCTCGGCACGGCCATCGCGCTCCTCGTGAGCGCGGCCGCGTCAGCGACCGCCACCGGCGGTGCCGCCCGATCGGCGGACGCCCCGGCTGCACCCGCCCACCGTGCGGGCGTCATGGCGACGGTCGATCAGGCGGCCCGGGCGCGTACGGTGCACGCCGCCGCCCGAGCTGCGGCGGCTGCCCGGCCAGCGGCACCCGTCGTTGGCGACAACACGCTCGCCTACGGCGGCGGCCTCGCTGGCGCGGGCGTCATGAGCGGGGCGAAGACCAAGGTGTACCTGGTCTTCTACGGAAACCAGTGGGGCAAGCGGAGCACCGACGCCAACGGCAACGCCAAGTTCTCCGGCGACCCGGCCGGCGCGGCCGGCGCGGCGCAGCAGATGTTCAAGGGCATCGGCACCAACGGCGAACTCTGGTCCGCGGACCTCACGCAGTGGTGCGACGGCCCGGGGATCGCGACGGGTGCGACCGCGTGTCCGGCGAACCTGCCGGCCTCGCAGTTCGTCCCCTACCAGGCCGGTGGCGTCCTGGCCGGCGTGTGGTACGACAACGCCGCACCCGAGCCGAAGAACGTCGACGGCCACGGCCTGGCCCTGGAGGCGAACAAGGCCGCCGGGCACTTCGGCAACAAGACCGCGGCGAGCAACCGCAACGCGTACTACGTGATCATGTCGCCGCACGGCACCAACCCGGACAGCTACCAGGGCCAGTACTGCGCATGGCACGACTGGAACAACGACGCGGCGAACCTGAACGGTGGGGCGGCGCCGTCCGCCTACGGGAACGACATCGTGTTCAGCAACCAGCCGTACAACCTCGACGTGGAAAGCTGTGGCGAGAACTTCGTCACCGACGGCGCGGCGGGCACCCTCGACGGGTACACGATGACGATCGGCCACGAGTGGCACGAGATGATGTCTGACCCCTACCCGTACGCCGGTTGGGCCAACCCGGGAACCCACGGCGGAACCAAGGGCCAGGAGAACTCGGACGAGTGCTCCTGGATCACCCCCGGCATGGTCGGTGGCGCGGAGCGGGTGAGCTTCGGTGCGTTCGGCAGCTACGCCGAGCAGGCCTCGTGGTCCAACGACACCAACTCCTGCGCGATCTCGCACCCGATCGTCCACCACGGCGGCGGCAACCTGAACGGAACCCACCAGCTGACGGTCGCCGGCGGCTTCGCCCTCGACGACCCGAACTCCTCCACCGTCCCCGGAGAGCGGCCGATCACCTGGATCAAGGACGGCGGCACCAACCAGAACTGGGTCCTCACCCAGCAGCCGGACAAGTCCTACACCATCGCCAACGCCGCCTCCAAGCTGTGCCTGGACGACGGCGGATGGCAGGTCCCCGTCCCGGGTGCCGCGGTCACCCAGGAAGTCTGCACCGGCGCGGCCAACCAGCACTGGCAGATCGCACCACTTCCCTCGGGCGACTACACCATCACCAGCACCAACTCGGGACTGCTCCTCACCACGGACTTCTCCGACAACAACTCCCTGGTCAGCCAGGACCCGAACACCGGCACCCCGCGCCAGCAGTGGACGATCTCCTGATCGCCACCACCAGGCAGCACCCTCGGGCCCCGGGTCCGGGCAACAGACCCAGGACCCGTCCACCCAACCCCGCCCCACTGACCGCCACCTCCACCGGAACGTCCACACCCATCCAGGACTGACGACCGGTCACCTGCACGGACCCCGGAGCCCGGCTCCGGGGTCCGCACCGCACCCTCCTGCACCAGCTCCACCCGCTCCGCGGTGAGGAATCCGTCTTCGGGATTCTTCGGAGCCCTTCCTCAGCTGTCCGGGCATCGTGCGCAGCGGCCTTCGGAACGTCAACGAAGTAGCCGACCGGGGCCGGTCGAGAATCCGCCGCCCGGCGGATTATTCGTCCAGAGAAACAGCTCGCCGAACATTGGCAACCCTTCGTCGCACCACAAGCGGCGACCAGCGTCGGAGCGGTTCCACTGGGGTCTTTCCCCTGCCGGGAATCCCCGGACCGGGCCGGCATTCTCGCTCTGCTCGGCGCCGCACGCCCTCCGGGTGAATCGCATGCGCTCCGATCCAGGCTCAGGCTTCCGGCGCGTTTCGAAAAGCTCACCCTTTGACATTCTCGGCCCGCCCCTTGACGAGCGGGTTCCGTGAATTCTAATTTCGCCTCAGCACATTCGTGCTCATCAACCTCTGAAGTGGACCGTACAACGGTTCGGAGGGGAATCGCGCAGTGAAAAGAACGACGATACGCGGCGCGGCCGTGCTCGGCACGGCCATCGCGCTCCTCGTGAGCGCGGCCGCGTCAGCGACCGCCACCGGGGGTGCCGCCCGATCGGCGGACGCCCCGGCCGCACCCGCCCACCGAGCGGGCGTCATGGTGACAGTCGATCAGGCGGCCCATGCGGCCCGGGCGCGTACGGTGCACGCCGCCGCCGCCCGAGCTGCGGCGCCCGCCGCTGAAGACAACACGCTCTCGTACCACGGCGGCATCGGTGGCGCGGGCGTCATGAGCGGCGCCAAGACCAAGGTGTACCTGGTCTTCTACGGAAACCAGTGGGGCAAGCGGAGCACCGACGCCAACGGCAACGCCAAGTTCTCCGGCGACCCGGCCGGCGCGGCCGGCGCGGCGCAGCAGATGTTCAAGGGCATCGGCACCAACGGCGAACTCTGGTCCGCGGACCTCACGCAGTGGTGCGACGGCCCGGGGATCGCGACGGGTGCGACCGCGTGTCCGGCGAACCTGCCGGCCTCGCAGTTCGTCCCCTACCAGGCCGGTGGCGTCCTGGCCGGCGTGTGGTACGACAACGCCGCACCCGAGCCGAAGAACGTCGACGGCCACGGCCTGGCCCTGGAGGCGAACAAGGCCGCCGGGCACTTCGGCAACAAGACCGCGGCGAGCAACCGCAACGCGTACTACGTGATCATGTCGCCGCACGGCACCAACCCGGACGACTACCAGACCCGGTACTGCGCATGGCACGACTGGAACAACGACGCCGAGCGCCTGAGCGGCGGACCGGCCCCGTCCGCCTACGGCAACGACATCGCGTTCAGCAACCAGCCGTACAACATCGACATGGGTGCCGGTTGTGGCGCGAACTTCGTCAACGCCGGTGCGGCGGGCACACTCGACGGATACACCACATCGCTCGGCCACGAGTGGCACGAGATGATGTCCGACACCTACCCGACCACCGGGTGGGCCTACCCCATTGGGCAGGACGAGAACTCGGACGAGTGCGCCTGGATCAAGCCCGGCCAGCCCGGCGGCTTGGCGAACGTGAGCTTCGGTGCGTTCGGTACCTACGCCGAGCAGGCCTCGTGGTCCAACGACACCAACTCCTGCGCGATCTCGCACCCGATCGTCCACCACGGCGGCGGCAACCTGAACGGAACCCACCAGCTGACGGTCGCCGGCGGCTTCGCCCTCGACGACCCGAACTCCTCCACCGTCCCCGGAGAGCGGCCGATCACCTGGATCAAGGACGGCGGCACCAACCAGAACTGGGTCCTCACCCAGCAGCCGGACAAGTCCTACACCATCGCCAACGCCGCCTCCAAGCTGTGCCTGGACGACGGCGGATGGCAGGTCCCCGTCCCGGGTGCCGCGGTCACCCAGGAAGTCTGCACCGGCGCGGCCAACCAGCACTGGCAGATCGCACCACTGCCCTCGGGCGCCTACACCATCACCAGCACCAACTCGGGACTGCTCCTCACCACGGACTTCTCCGACAACAACTCCCTGGTCAGCCAGGACCCGAACAGCGGCACCCCGCGCCAGCAGTGGACGATCTTCTGATCGCACCATGAGGCAGCACCCTTGGGTCACGGGGCCGGGCAACAGGCCCTGGACCCGTCCACCCAACCCCGTCCCACTGACCGCCACCTCCACCGGAACGTCCACACCCATCCAGGACTGACGACCGGTCACCTGCACGGACCCCGGAGCCCGGCTCCGGGGTCCGTGTCGCGCTGTCTGACCCGACGGCGGTACCGCGACGGCGTCTCGTCGGTCTCCCGCCGGAACGCGGTGGCGAAGTGCTGGGACGACGAGTAGCCGAGGTCCATGGCGATCGCAGTGATCGTCAGGTCGGTCTCGGCGAGCAGCAGCCGGGCACGTTCGGTTCGCAGGCGGGTGCGGTACCGAGCGGGTGGCTCACCGATCTCGGCCCGGAACAGTTCGGCGAAGTGGGCGGGCGACAGGCGCACTTCGGCGGCCAGCTCATCGACCGTGCGGCCCTCGGCGAGCCGGTGCTCGATGCGCCGCTTGGCCGTCGCGACGGCCGGGTGCATGGCGAGGTGGCGGCCCGGCGGCCGGCTCTGGGCCAGCCGGGACGCCTCGATGACCAGCAGCGCGGCGGTGCAGGCCAACCCGGCCGCGCGCTGCGGCTGAGAACGTGGTGCCGTACCTCGACCACCCGTCCGCGCTGATCCGGGCCCTCGCGCGAGAGGCGGCACGCCGCACCGGTACGGATCCCCTGGCGTACTACCGCGCGGGCATCCAGGCTGCCGAGCCGCGGGTCGGGGCAGTCGGAGGGCTCGCCGAGACCGGCAGCCGGGCCGACGGCCCACTGCTCACCGCCCTGCTGGACAACCCGGCTCCTCAGGTCCGCGTCCACGCGCTGCGCGCCCTGCGGAGCCTCGACGTGGTGCCCATGCCCCGGGTCACGGCGCTGCTGCGGGACGGCTCCACCACGGTGGTCAAGGAGGCCGCCGCCACGCTCGCCCCCAGTGCCACCCAACTGCCTGCCGACCTGCTGTGGGACATGCTCACCGACCCGCAGCGGCCGGCCGTCCGACGGGCCGGCTACCGGTTGTTGAGCCGGCACGACCGTCTCACCGCGCTCCGCGCCGCCCTCGTCGTGAGTGGCGACACCCACCCCCGACTCGCTGCCCAGGGCAAGAACGACGCCACCACCCAGATCCGCAACCTGGCCCCGCACCCCTGGCGCACCCGCCCGGTCCCGTCCCTCGACGCCAGCCCCGCACAGGCCGCCGAACTGCTCGCCCTGGCGGAGCAGCGGCGTACCGAGCTCACCGAGGACGTGGTCCGACTGCTGCGTGACGCGCTTCGTCCGGGGCCCGGCAACCGGTAGCCAAGTCGCAGGCAGGGGCACCTCGTGCGGCTCGCTCGTGTTCGGCGTGTGGGTTTCACCGGGTTCGGCGCAGGCGTTCACTCCCTGGCGCCATCGGCCGCTCTGTTACGGCCGGTCACAAGCCCTCCACAGGCGGGCCCTGGCGCACGGCCTGCCTGGGATCCCTGTCCGTTACCCCTCGGTCCACGACCGTCCGACCGTCACCCGATCGGTGGCCGCTCTGAAAATGCTCAGTGCTTGGCCCCTTTTCTTTCGGGCTCCCAGAGTGGACGGGTGTAGCATTTGGTTACGTCGTACTGATTGGGGGTTGAATCGTGAGGATCAGCATCGGCGGCGATCACGTCGAGGTGCCCGATGGCCTGGGCCGGGCGCTGCTCGCGGCGCTGCGGGAGGAGCGGTTGGTGGAGCCGCCGCAGGTTGCTGGCTTCGACGACCTGGTCGACCTGGTCGCGAGCCTCAGCCGGCTCATCCAGCACCTGACGGTGTTCAAGGAGGTGGCAATCTCCCGTGCAGACGCCGCCGGCGCCTACTCGAACCGCCGAGCCCTGGCCCTCGCGGCCGCGATGTCCGCTTCCCAGCTCGGCCGGGTCCTCGAAGGACATGGACTGCCGAAGGATCGCCGCAGCGGCGGCGTGAACCTGGTCGTCGCGTTCCGCGCCGCCGACGACGGGGTCCTGCACCTGGCCGCCGAGGCGGACGTGGCCGGCCTGCCCGAGTTCACCCTGCCGTTCACCCCCACGCAGACTACGGCGGAGCGGACGGAGTTCTCGGGGCGGGAGCTGACCTTCTACTACCGCCCGCAGGTCTCGATCGCCGCGGCCGACCTCGGGCGCAGCGCCGGTTACACCCTGCGCGACGCCGAGCACGGACTGATCGCCTGCGTCACCGAGGACGTTTTCGACGCCCTGTTCGGCGACCCGCGTCTCGACCCGACCCGACCCAACGGACGCTGAGGAGCAGCCCCCGATGTCCGACGAGCTGTTCGACTCCGTCGACGCGCTGCTCGCCGCGGTGAGCAGCGGTCTGCCGCTGCCGGCGGAGCGCAGGCGGCTGCGCCTGGCGGCCGGGCTGACGCCCGCGCAGGTTGCTGCGGCCCTGCGGGTGAACTCGGCCCTGGTCCTGGGCTGGGAGGACGGCAGCGCCGTCCCGGGCCCGGACATCGCTCCGGCGTACACGCGCCTGCTGGAGGGCCTGGCAGCGCGCTTCCCCGCCCCCGAGCAGCAGCCCGCCGCCCCGGTCGCACCGCAGCCGCAGACGCACGCCCAGGCCCC
Organism: Kitasatospora cinereorecta; assembly: GCF_024172095.1. Taxonomy (GTDB): domain Bacteria; phylum Actinomycetota; class Actinomycetes; order Streptomycetales; family Streptomycetaceae; genus Kitasatospora; species Kitasatospora cinereorecta. Next base: position 373,689 of record NZ_JAMZDX010000008.1, read on the forward strand.
GGCGACCGCCCAGCACGCCACCGACGCGCCCGCCGTCCCGGTGCTCGACCAGAACCCGGACGGCTCGCTGCTGATGGCCGCCGCGGCGCCGTGCGTGCAGTGCGGCCAGCCCTCCGTTTACCGCGCCCAGGGCCGCCCGATGCACCTCGGCGGGTTCTGCCGCCCCGCCACCCCGGCTACCGAGCCGGCCGTCGAAGCCACCCAGCAGCCGACTGTGGCCCCGGCCCCGGCCGAGCAGCCCCCGGCCACGCCAGCACCCGCTGCTGCTCCCGTCGCCTCCGAGCCGGTCCGGCCCGCACCCACCGCCACGCCGGCCCCGGCGGGCAGGACGCGCCCGGCGACGGCCCGCCCCGCTGCCCGCCCGGCTGCCCCGCGGCCTGCCGGTCCGGCCGCCCCGGCTGCTGCTTCCCGGTGGTGGCCGGTGGTCGCGCTGGGCGCCGTCGACGGTGGTTGGGTGCTGGACGTCCCGCAGATCCCGGCCCCGGCCGGGACCAAGCTGGGCGACTGGTTCGCGTGGCTGGGTACCGGGCTTCCGCTGCGCGTCGAGCGGGCCCACCCCTTGGGGCGTGGTGGCGACGGCACGGTCTGCCTGACCGCGGCCGCGCTCAAGCAGCTCGGCCTGCCCGCCGCCCTGCCGGGCACGGAGAAGGCCCTGACCTCGCTGCAGGCAAAGATGGCGAAGGCCGCGGCCAGCGTCGGCATGGAGCTGAGCGACCACATCGGCCCGGCCTTCCACGTCTTCCGCCGCACCGGGTCGGCCGGCGGCCCGAAGACCTCGGTCCGGGTCACCATCGCGCCGTGGCTCGGGCAGGGCGATGCCCGCCAGCAGGCCACCAGCGCCCTGGCGGGCCCGCTCGCCACCGCCCCCGACGGGACCAAGGACGGGGCCACCTTTGCCCGCCGCTTCCGTGCCTTCACCACCGACCTCGGCGTCGCCCCCGGCGCCACCACCGCCTCCACCGCGATGCTGCTCCTGGACGCGGTGCGCCCGCGCATGGAGTGGGTCAAGGACGAGGCAACCGGCGAGTGGTCCTCCCACCTGCGTGATGGCGCGCTCCCGACGGGGGACCTGTGCGTTGCGCCGGCCGCCGGCGCCCGCCACCCGCTCACCCGCGAACTCCTCAGCAAGGGCGAGGCGGTGTGCGAGGAGGAGGACTACAAGTGGTGGGCCCGCGAGCTCACCGAGCAGGAGTCCGTCCGCCCGTGGGCGGTCGCGGTCGACGTCTGCGCGTCCTACCTGTCCGTCACCGACTCCCTGCGCCTGCCCATCGGCCCGCTCGAGCACGCGCGGAACCCGGCGTGGGACGGCGGCAAGAGCGGCGGCCTCTGGTGGTGCGACTTCACCAGCACCCCGGTGGACGAGCTGCTGCCCCACCCGGCCACCTTCCACGGCCAGCCGCCCACCGGCCCGGGCTGGTACGCCACCCCGACCGTCGCCTACATGGCCACCACCTACGGCTTCGACCCGGCCACCATCACCGACGCCTACCTGTCGACCCACACCGTTCCGCTGCTCAAGGAGTGGACCGGCCGGATCCGTGGCGGCTACAAGCGCGCCTACGCCGACCTCGGCCTGACCGACGGCCAGGCCCCGGCCGAGTTCCTGGCCGCCTACGCCGTCCACAAGGACGTCGGCCAGGACGAGGTCCGCGCGGACGCCCTGGTCCTCGCGGGGCTGTACAAGAACATCTACAAGGGCGGCATCGGGAAGTGGGCCGACTCCGCCCGCCACCTGGACGACGAGACGTGGCTGGAGAAGATCGCCGCGTCCTGGTCCTACCGCCCGGAGATCCGCTTCCACATCATCGCCGCCGCCCGCACCGCCGCCCACCGCCGCCTCCGCAAAACCTGGCAGCTCACCGGCCGCGCCCCCTTCGCCGTCAACGTCGACTCCTACCTCTACGCCACCGACGCCCCCACCCCGCTCGAGCTCCTGCCCGTGAAGGACGACGGCACCCCCGTCCCCGGCGCGCTGCGCCTGGGCATCGCCCCGGGCAGCCACAAGCACGAGTCCTCGATCCCGCTGCAGGCCGCCCTCGAGGCGATGGAGCGCCGGGAGCACCCCTCCAAGCTGGTCCACCACTACACCACCGACGGCACCGCGCTCCGGCAGGAGCAGGCCGGCACCGACATTGAGGAAGGCGGGAACTGATGGCGGGCAAGGGGCTGTTCGGCCGGGTGCGCGAGGCGCTGTTCCCCTCGAGGAAGGCGCCGGTGCAGTCCACGACGCAGGCCGGCCAGGTTCGGGAGCGCAAGTACGGCGGGAACACCAAAGCCATGGCAGCCGCCTACGGTGTCGCGCCCCGCACGGTGCTCCGCTGGATCGACGGCACCCGTCACCCCAAGGGAGAGGACGCCGAGCGGCTGCAGCGCGAGGCGGTCGACGTGCAGACCACCGAGCGGGGCCGGGAGCGCAAGGCCAAGCAGCTCGCCCAGCGCGGCACGGTCTCCGGGATCGGGGCCCGGGTCGGCCGCGCCGTGAGCTTCGAGATCCGCGGCTCGGACGCCGTCCGGGCCCGCGACATCCACCTGAACCTGACGGGCGAGCAGGCCGCCGCCCTGGCCCTCGCCGAGAACGAGGACGAGGTGCGGCAGATCGTCGGCCAGGCCCTCGCGAACTACTTCAACGGAGGCGCCGGCTATGGAGGGTTCTCGGCCGACGACTTCGACTTCGACCCCAACGACTTCGACCTGAGCTGATTACCACTCTGTGACTGAGCACTTCACTTGGCGGATGAGCAGTTGAGGTGGCGAGTTGAGCTTGCGGCGTCGACAAGATGCGATGTGCCGGGTCGGCACCCGGCTGAGGCTGCCGACACCGGCCGCCGCACCCGGTGAGCGCGTGCTCGTGTCGCCTTGGGTTCAACACCTGCACAGGTCGCGGTACCGTTCCCAACGTGCCCCGCGAGCAGCGTGAAGTGTCGCGTTCAGCTGGGGCACTGGCAGGCCCTGGCGGTCCGGCCAAGGACACGTGCGGCACGAGGAGGGAAGGTGTCAGTTTCATGATCGGCCCTACCGCCCCACGCGAACGGCGGATCACTCGCCCCGATGTGATCCTGCATGGGGAGGAGGTCGGCGCCGGAGCGACCTTCCTGCTCCTTCACGCCGGTGGCGAACGCCGTCAGGTGTGGGGGCCGGTCAGCGAGGTCCTCGTCGATGCCGGGTACCGGTGCGTGGCCTTCGACCAGCGAGGCCACGGCGACAGCGAGGGCACTGCTCGGACACTGTCCGCGTGCGCGGACGACATCACCGCGATGGTGCACGCCGAGCCACCGGCAAGCGTGCTCGTCGGTGCCTCACTCGGTGGGCTCGCCGCCATCGCCGCCCTCACGGATCCGGCAGTGCGAGCCAAGGTGGCAGGGCTGGTGCTGGTCGACGTCGTACCCTGCCTCGAACCCTCCAGGGTCCGCCGCTTCCTCGCCTCTGTCAGCCTGTCCGGCGCCCACACCGAGCTCGTCGAGGACATCCTCGCCCAGGTTCCACTGCTACGGCAGGTCACCGCGGAACTCGACCTGCCCGTCCTGCTCGTCCACGGCGACAACGGCTCGTCGCTCACCGACGATGACATCGACCAGTTGCTGCGCCTGGCTCCTCACACCACGGTCCGGCCCATCCAAGGCGCCGGGCACCTCATTGCTCGCCATCAACCCGTGGCCTTGGCCCAGGCCATCATCGCCACCACCACTGCCTGGCGGTAGGCGCGCCTCCCGGCGTTTTCGGTACTCCGGTGGAGGAAGGGCGTCGTCGTCGCAGGCGAGGCCGCCGGCCTGGTCGAGTCCGTCGACGACAATGCGCCCGATCAACGCTCAACTCGCCAAGTGAACCGCTCAGTCACACCCCCATCCATGACCTGGCCCCGGGGAGAGGCCGCCCGCCTCGACCTTTCCACAGCACCGCCCGCCCCGCCCCGCCGTCTCAGCATCCGAAGGAGAAGCACCGCCGTGGAGACCACCACAGCCCCTGAGGCCGACGTGCCGGCCGCGTTCCGGACTGAAGCCGCTCAGCCGGTCCCGGTGCAGCCGTCCGCGGCCCTCAACCCGCTGCCGCTGCACTGGTTCCAGAAGGACGCGGTGGCGGCCGCGGTGCGTGAGGTGAAGGACGGCGGCCGCGCGACGGTCGTCGCGGCGACCGGCTCGGGCAAGACGCTGATCGCCGCCGGGTGCGCCCGGCGCCTGGCGGCCCGTGGTCGGGTTTTGGTGCTGGTGCCGACGATCGAGTTGTTGGAGCAGACCGCCGAGGCCTGGTCCCTCAAGGGCGGGCGCCGGGGCCTGGCGGTGGCGGCGTGCTCGCGGGAGGAGGCGCTGGAGAGCGCGGAGGCCGGCGGGCGCGTCCACGCCCAGGTGACCACGCAGGCCCCGCGGATCGCCGACCTGGTCGCCAAGGAGAAGGCGGGCGAGCCGGTCACCGTGTACGCCACCTACGCGAGCCTGGAGCGGATCGTCCAGGCCCACCGCGACTTCGGCCTGCCGGCCTGGGACCTGGTCGTCATCGACGAGGCGCACCGCACCGCCGGCGCGGAGGGCAAGGCGTGGGCCGCGGTCCACGACGACACCCGGGTCCCGGCGAAGCGCCGCCTGTACTTCACCGCGACCCCGCGGATTGCCGACGACCGGGGCGCGAGGGACGGCCTGGCCGACCTCGCCGACGCCGACAGTGAGGCCGCGGAGAAGCTGCCCGCGCTCTGTTCCATGACGGACACCCGGATCTACGGCAAAACCGTGTTCACCTGGACCCTCGGACAGGGCATCGAGCACGGCTACCTCGCCGACTACCGCGTCCTGGTCCCGGTCGTCACCGACGAGGACCTGCGCGACCTCCTCAACCTCCCCGCCGTCGCCGACCTCCGCTCCCAGCGATCCAACGAGGAACTGCTGCGCCTGGCCCTGCAGATCGCGGTGCTCCGCGCGGTCGCGGACCTGGAACTGCGCCGGGTCATCACCTTCCACTCCCGGGTGGCCGCCGCGCGGGAGTTCGCGAACACCCTGCTGGACGCCTCCCAGCTGCTGCCGGACGCGGACCGGCCGGAGCGGATCTGGGCGAAGGCGATGGCCGGCACCGACCGGCTGCGCGACCGCCGCCAGGCCTTCGCCGAGTTCAAGGCCCACACCGGCGAGGACGGCGAGGAGTGCGGCATCCTCTGCAACGCCCGCCTCCTGTCGGAGGGCATCGACGTGGCCGCCGTGGACGCCATCTGCTTCGCGGACCCGAAGTCGAGCGTCATCGACATCGTGCAGGCCGTCGGCCGCGCGCTGCGCCAGTCCTACCGGCAGGGCAAGGTCTCCTGGGTCATCATCCCCGTCTACCTGCCCACCCCGGAGGTCGGCGATGACACCCGCACCGCCGACCCGGCCAAGATCCACGACGCCGGCGAGGCTGTGAAGGCCGAAGCGGACGCGGAGATCGAGGCCTCCTCCTTCCGCACCATCTGGCGGGTCCTGCGCGCCCTGGCTGCGCACGACGCCCGCGTCGTCGGCCGGATCACCGAACTGCGCGCAGGCCGCTCCCAGGCCGCCCAGCACACCACCACGACCGAGGCTTCCGAGGAGGGCGCCGAGCCCGCCGGCGTGGGCGAGCAGGCGCCTGCCGTCGTGGAGTCGCCGATCGAGTGGCTGCGGATCAACGCCCGCGCCCACGCGGCGCAGATCCTGCAGACGGTGAAGCTGCGGGCGTTCAACCCGCGGGCGGTCGAGTGGCAGCGGATGCACGCCGTCGCCGCCAGGTTCCACATCGAGCACGGCCACCTCGACCCCACCGATCGCGACAAGCACGCCGAGCTGATTTCCTGGCTGGCCCGCCAGCGCCACCTCAACGGCCAGGGCCTGCTCGATGCGGCCCGCGTCTCGGAGCTGGACGCGCTCGGCATGATCTGGTCCAAGAACGCAGGCGCCTGGGAACGCGGCTACGCCTACGCCGCCGCGTTCCACCGCCAGCACGGGCACCTGGCCATCCCGGCGACCGCGAAGCTGGACGACTACGCGGTGGGCGCGTGGATGCGCCGCCAGCGCAAGGCCGACAACCTCACCAAGGACCAGGTCGCCAAGCTCGACGGCCTGGACGAGCTGTGGCGCCTGGAACCGGACTGGAACCGCTCCTACCGCCGCCTGCTCGCCTACCTCGCCGCCGGCGGCACCCTCACCGGCCCCGCCAACCGCACCGGCGGTGAGGCAGATCCGACCTTCCGGCCCGGCACCTGGCTGCGCAAGCAGGACAAGGCCCGCACCGAGGGCAAGCTGACCGAGCAGCAGACTGCGCTCCTGGACGCGCTCCACGGCCACTCCGCCGAGACCGTCACCGGCTAACCCACACGACACCGATCCCGCCGTCCCGGCCCCGCCTCGGGCCGGGACGGCCGCCCGCTCCCCGACCTCCTTCCCAACACCCCGAAGGGACGCAGCTCTCATGACCCGTCCTGTGCCGATGCTCGGCGACCACCGCACCGATCCCCTCGACGACCCCGCCTACCATGCCCTGGCCCAACGAGCCCACGACGCCTTCGAGATCGCCCTCCACTACCAGGACGCCTGCACCCCCGAGGCTCGCCAAGAGGCACTCCACAACGCCCTCGCCACCGCCGCGCCCGGCCTGGTGGCCGCAGCGCTCGTCCGGCTGGCCGACGATCCCGAACTCGGCCTCACCGGCGAGCAGCGGGAGTATCTGACCGATGTCGCCGCCGGTCTCGACCTGGACACGGTGGAAGACCTGTTCGGCGCGGGCGGCGACGGGGCCACCGCGCGATGACCGACACCACCACCCCAACCACCCCGGCGCCGACAGCGGCCCGGCCGGGTGCCCAGCGCCACCCGGCCGACACCGGCACCAGCACACCCAGTTCCCCGCGGGTGCTGGTGCTGGACCCCGGCGCACTGGCCGACCCGGCCGAGCGGGAGCAGGCGTTCGTGCAACTGCTCCGCTACCAGGCCCAAGTCCTCACCAGCCACGTGCGCCTGGAGGAAGGGGACCGGGTCGAGCTCCTGGAACCCGTGCGCGCGTCGTGGATCGACGAGGACCTGGCCGACGAGGAGTACTGGGAGGAGGACGCCCGCGTCCACATCAACGTCCCGGCCGGCACCCTCGGCGTCATCACCCGAGTCCGCCGCTACCCGACCCCGTTCCCGTACGTCGTCGCCTTCGACCGCGGCCCCGAGTGCGGCGTACGCAACCACCAGATCAGCCGCTGCGCCGACCAGTCGCTCACCCCCGCCGCGCCGCCCGATCCGGCCCCGGAGCCGTGGAGGCGCTGACCGCCCACCGGCCGCCACCACCTGGTGGCGGCTGCGTTGAACCGCACAGCCGAGAAAAGGGGAGGCACCAACATGCCGGAAGCCGTGAAGCCGGTCCCGTCCTACGCCTGGTGGGGCGAGGTTCCCGACCACCTGCGAACCACGACCCAGCTCGCCGCGCTGGACCTGCCGCGCCAGGCGGCCGGCCCGGTCCGCGCCACCATCGCCACCCGCAACCCCGGCACCGGACGGAAGGACACGTTCGACCTGTACGACGTGCGCGAGTCCGTCCCGACCGCGGCCACCGCCGCGCAGCTCCTCGCGGCCGGCGCGCGTCGCACCACCAACACCCGTACCTGCGAGGACTGCGGCGCCCACCCCGAGACGCCGTGCACCCCGGCGGCCGACGGCCGGGCCCTGTGCGGCACCTGCGCCCACATCACCCGCCTGCGCACCCGCCAGGCCGAGGCCCGCGCCGCCGCCCAGGACGGCGCCGAGACCGCCGACCGCCTCCTGACCGATGAGCACCTGGCCGTCCTCCACGTCGACTACACCCCCGGCGAGCCCACCGCCGCCGGAACGCCCCGCCCGCCGGCCGCCGCCCGCCTCACCGCCCTCGACCGCACCGGCACCGCCCTCTACGACCGCACCGTGCGCCTGACCGGCCCCCGCACCCCCGGCGCCCCCGCCCCCGCCCCCGCCCTGGCCGACCTCACCAACCTCCTCGCCCAGCGCACCGTCGCCCTGTGGACCACCGGCGACCTCGACCCCCTCTACGACGCCCTGCGCCGCCTCAAGCTCAACACCGCCCTGCTGCCCGAAGGCCGCGTCAACAGCCTGCGCCCGGCCGCCACCCAGTGGCGCGCCGACCTCGACCCGCGCACCGGCGAACCGCGCCGCCCCACCCCGCCCGGCACCGCCGACCGCCTCCTCCTCCTGCTCCGGAAGATGTCCGCCGACGCCCTGCGCCTCGAGGCGGCGGACGAGCACGACGGCCCCGACCGGGAGCGGTGGAACTACCAGCTCACGGCCAGGCGGGTGGACCCGGCGCACCCCGGCTACTCCGTGATCGTCACGCACGCCTACGCCACGTCGGTGGAGGACGCGGTGCGCCTGACCTGGAAGAAGCACGACGGACACCTCTACGGCGCCGGCCTGTACCGGATCGTGCGCGTCGAGGAGGAACGGCCGTGACCACCGACACCACCGGCGCCGACCCCGCCGCCCTTGGACGGCTGGAGCCGGCCCCCGCGCCTCGGCACAGCTCAGGGGCAAAGTGCCAGCGCCCGGTCACTCCCTCCTGGTCCCGGCCGCCCGAGTGCGATCACCCGATCGAGGGACGGACGGCCTGACGGCTCAGTCGATACGCTGCCGAACGGGGCCGCAGGCGCGGCACGGGAGTGGGAAGAGGGGCGCCGTGGCAACCACCGTTGCGGTAGGCGAAGGCGAACTGCGCACGATGCTGGCCGAGCGCAGCGGCCTGACGGAGGACGCGCTCTGGTTCCCCGTCCACGACGTTCCCCGGGCCCACAGGCTCACGTGGCCACTGACCGCCCGGCAGGCCGAGGACGTGCTGACTGACCTCCTCGATCAGCTGCGCCGGGTCCTGCCCGCGCCCGGGCAGGACGGGCCCGACGGCCCGGGTCGGCGCTATGTGTTCCTGTCCGAGATCACCGACCGCTACCAGCGCTGCGACACCCGCCGCATCCTCGAGCGCCTGCACAACCGCGGGGTCACCCCGGCACGCCCGGACTTCTGCGGCGAGGTCTACGACCCGCGGTCGGAGCGGGGCTGGGGCGCTCGCCCCTCGGCCTCCGCCGACCTCGGCGGCAAGCCCACGTGGGCGTGGTGGCGTGCGGTGCGTGAGGCGGGTGAGCGGCCGCTGTGCCGGATGCCCGATCCGTACCTGGGTGAGGGGGAGCCGCCGGTCGACCGGGCACTCGGCGAGCGGGAGCGGACCGGCGACACCTGCGGCTACCGGGCGATGCTGGCGGCCGCGGTGCGCGAGGATCCGCGGCAGATCGACTGCTGGGCGCACCTGGGCGGCGACGCGTTCGAACGCGCCGACGCGGACCACTCCGCGTTGGTCGAGGCCCTGGGCTTCTACCAGACGGCCGTGGCCGTCGCCGAACTGTCACTCCCGGAGGCGTTCACCGGTGTGCTGGCCTGGTCGGAGATGGACAACCGTCCCTTCCACCGGGCACTGCACGGCCTGGGACTGACGTGGTGGCGCATGGGAGAGACGGAGAAGGCCGCGGCGGTGTTCGGGAACAGCCTGTGGACCAACCCCGACGACAACCAGGGCATCCGCTACCTGATCGGGCAGGCGACCGCGGGCGTGCCGTGGCACCGGGCCACGGGACTCTGAAACGCTCACGGCCGGTGGGCCGAGGGCAGTACGGCGCGCCGGGAGCACGAACGCGACTGCGGCGAGGCGGCCGACCATCCGATGGCAGAGGTCGCCGCCCGCAGGCGGAGGCCAGAGCCTTGGTGCCTGCGCCGAGGCCCTCGACAACGGACGCCGAAACGGCGGGCCCCGAGGTGACGGAAGACGGCTTCGCGGTGGTGGACGACCAGCGCCGAGACCGCACGACCGGTACGCGGCTGGGCTCCGACAACCAACTCGCCATCCCGCTGACCGATCACCCCAGCTGACCTGACAGGCCCGTCCGCTCCGGTCACCTGCACGGCTAGCGGCACGAACGACTCGTCCCCGTTCCGAACTCCCGGAGTTCGGAACGGGGACGATGTCGTCAGTGGCGGCGGAGCATCGACTTGGCGAGGTCGGCGAGCTTCTCCAGCACGACCGGGATGTCGGCCTTCCGGGAGTTGGTCAGCGCGGTGTGCGCGACGATGCCGAAGACGACCAGGGCGACCAGCGCGACGCCGGCGATCAGCACGGCTGCCATCAGGGAGTAGGGCACGAGATACTGCGGCGTGTGGGGCCGCCACGCCGCGTCTCCGTTTCACGTAGACACCGTTCGTAGACACCTGTTCCCGGCCCCGGGGATGAAAGAGCTGCATACAGAGCATTCATGGGGATCTTGGGGAGACTTGGGAGACTGGGGATACGCGGTGTCTTAGGTGGCTTCGCAGAGAAGTGTGGAGAATCTGGGGGAATCGGTGGCGTCGCACGGCTCGCACGGCTCCCTTTCGCGCTCGTGATGCCGCGTCAGGTCCGCCGTGAGGCCGAGTGTGCCACGTCTCAGCCCTTCAATCGAATCACGGGCCGAGACCCCTCCTGCATGGCCCCCGAGCTCATGCGATCCGAGGCCGTCCGGCCTCCATATCCAGCAGCGCACCGGCCTGGCCGACGAGATGTGGCGCGAGATCGCCCCGCTGCTCGCAGAGGAGGGCATCACCGAGGACACCGATCCGACCGACCTGCCGACCCTCCAGGCCGCCCTGGACCGCGCGGTCGCCCGCTACAACGCCGCACTGTTCATCCCCACCGGGAAGGCCCGCAGCCAGGCGGCCGAGCTGCTGCGCCAGGTCGTCGCCTCGATCGCCGCCGACGAGACCGAACACGCCGCCCGGCTGCTCGACTCCTTCGGCCCCGACCCCACCGCCGGGCAGCCGGTCACCAACTCGCACGCCGCCGGCCTGGCCGTGCTCCTGCTCGACTCCTGGTCCACCGGCACCGGTGGGACCCCGGCCGGGCTGCTCGCGGGCACCGTCTTTCCGGCCGGCCAGTGGCGGGGCGAACGCGCCGCCACCGACATCCTGGCGCTCTCCCACAAGAGCCGTGCGCACCGCTCGGTGCAGAAGCTCATCGTCCAGCACGGTGGCCACCACGTCACCGACGGCGCCGTCCTCGCTCTGGCCGCCGCCGTCCTGACCTGGTCCCGGCGCACCAGCACCCCCGCCGCCGACGTCGCCGAGGCCGCGATCGGCTGACCGTCACGCCGGAGGTCGCACACGCAGATCACGGCCGCATCTGACGCTTCGTGGGCTGAGCCCCGGTGGACAGGCTCCGAGGTCGCCATGGCCGCCGAGGGCGAGCGGCAGAATGCGCCACTCCGTCCCACGTGCTGCTCGTCCGGTCCCGGCCGTCCCGACGAGGCGCCAGTGGCCGTCGGCCAGGACGCCGAGGATGCCGGGACGTTCGATTCGTAGAAGTCCTGAAGCCGGCTGATGGCTCGGATGGGTCTTCCCAGCCGTGGCGGCTGTCGTCACTGATTCGATGTCGTCGGGCCCGGCTACTCTCGCGGCAGGCCACAGCGATCTTCGTGGTGGCGGTGGTGTGGCGTCCCGACGTCCAGATCCGATAAGGAGAGCCGGTGCGCGACTATCTCGCTGAGGTCTTGGTCATGCTCGGGCCCGGGGGGCAGAGCTTTGCCGACCCCGAGGCATGGGTCCGGCTGGAAGCCGAACTCGGCACCGAGCTCCCCGAGGACTACAAGGCGATCGTCGACGCCTACGCCCCGATACGGATCAACGAGCACCTGACCCTCCTGCACCCGGCCACCGAACGGTTCAACCTCGGGAAGGACATCCGAGACACCTGTCAGGCGTGGGCCGCGGTCAACTGGGACCCGGACCGGCTCGGGGAGGACGAGGACCCCCGTGCCGTCTTCGGCCTGAAGGAGGTGACCTTCGGGACGAAGGACGGCCTGATCCCGCTCAGCAGCACCGATCTCGGCGAGTACATCTTCATGGCGACGCTTCCCGACGGGACGGGACACCGCATCTGCGCCGTGGAACACGACGGTGCCTGGTACGAGTACCGGATGAGCTTCGCCGAGTGGCTCTACCGCTACCTGATCGGCGAGGACGTGATCGGCCCGAACAGCTCCGCTTTCTATCCCGGCCCGGTGCTACTGGACCGGCTGCCGATGTCCCCCGGCGACCGGACCGTGCGGACGTACGGCCCGGACCGCGGCATGTGAGGAAACGCAACACTGGCTGGAGAATCGTCAGCGGCAGGGGCGGCGATGAGCGGGGGGACGGGACCGCCGAAGACCGCCGCCGCACAGGGAACCGCGCACACCTACACCACCGTCGGCGCGGATCAACCCCCGGGCGACCTGGCACGATCCGCACCTCGGCCGGGACCCGCCGGGCCCCGTTCGTCGGACTAATCCGGACCGCCCCTGCCACCCGGCACCGCGGCCGTACGCTCCGTCCGTGCCCTCCCACACCGCGGACCCCCGCCACACCCACCTGGTCGCCGTCCTGCCCCCGCTGCTCACCCGCTCCTGCCCGCCACGGGCTGGCGGCTTCGGCGGAGCGTGGGAGGTCCGCCTGACCCGGGCCGAGACCGAGGACGTGGGCGGCCTCGACCTGCTGCGCTCGGCGATGCGGACCGCTGCCCGTTCGCTCGGCTGGACGCGGGTGGAGACGTACGGCATCGCGACGCTCTACGGCGCCGTCGCGGGGATCGTCGACCGCCGACCGGTGCCGGAGGAGTTCGCCGCCGCCATCGAGCGGTTCCGCGAGGAGCGGATGCGGGCCGCCGTGGAGACGGTCTACCGGAACCGGGCCGACGGCCGGCAGCGCGCGGTGCCGGGGTCGGTGTTCGTCACCACCCAGGAGTTCCGGGCCGCGCTCGCAGCCCGGTAGGCACAACCGGCCCTCGGCCCCGCGGACCGGGCCCGGCTGCGAGAAACATGCTGGTTCCCCACCTGGCGGACGGTCATACTGCCGACCGTGAGTAAAGATCGCCGCCCTCTGGGCCAGCCCGAGTTCTCCGAACCCACCACCGACCGGCCCGCCACCGACCGGCGCCCCCTGCCACCGATCGACCGCGCCCTGTTCCTGCCACCCCCCGGCACCGAGCCGCCGACCCCCACAACGGCACGCCCTCCCGCCGCCGACGCCCTGCCCTTCTCCAGCAACCACTGAGCCCGGCCTCCCAACCCCACCACCGCAGCCGCCTCCGGGCGCCAGACGAAGCCACGCTGGGCCCCGCTGCCGGATCCTCGTATCGGCCGCTGACTTGGCGCGACCGCAGGGACGGGACCGGCGGACTCCCACATTGCTCAGAAGCCGGGGTACTGGGGGCCGTCGGGGGCGACGAAGCGGCGAGCTCGGCGTCGAGCCGTGCGTGCGGGCCTCGCGCTGGCTGGCGCGGTAGCGGGCGAGCCAGTCCTCTTGCGCTGGTACGAGGACCAAGCGCCGAAGCTCCTGGTGCCTCACAAGGGTCGTGCCCCATGAAGTGGTGTAGTGGTCGTGCGCCAACAGTCATGAAGTGAGCGGGAGTTCGTCGCGGCCGGGGTTGGCGGGGTAGATCTTCTCCATGCTGGCCTCGGGCAGGTAGCGGCGAGGGAACGCGATCCATTCGTCGTGCATCTCGAACAGCACGGCGGTGACCAGCCGCAGGAGCGCGTCGTCGTTCGGGAAGACCTGGACGACGTCGGTGCGACGCTTGATCTCGCGGTTGATCCGCTCCAGCGGATTGGTGGACTGGATCTTCTTCCAATGTCGCTCGGGGAAGGCCGCGAAGGCGGTCAGGTCGTCCTTGGCCTCCAGCAGCATCTGGCTGACCTTGGGGAACTGCTTGCCGAGCATCTCGGCGACGGTGTCCAGCTGGGCCCGGACCGCGGCTTCGGCGGGTTGGGCGAAGATCGTCCGGATGGTCGCGGCGACCATCTCGCCGGCCTCCTTCGGGATCACCGTGAAGACGTTCCGCAGGAAGTGGACGCGACAGCGCTGGTAGGCCGCGCCGAGCATGACCTTGCGGATCGCCTTGACCAGACCGCTGTGGTGGTCGCCGATGACCAGGCGGACCCCGGTCAGGCCACGCTCGCGCAGGGAGCGCAGGAACTCGGCCCAGAACACCTCGGTCTCGCTGTCGCCGACCATCAGCCCGAGCACCTCGCGGCCGCCGTCCTCGGTGATCCCGGTCGCGACGACCACGGCCCGGGAGACGATCTGGTGGTTCACCCGCGCCTTGCAGTAGGTCGCGTCGAGGTAGACGTAAGGGAAGCGGGTGTGGCCCAGCGGCCGGTCGCGGAAGGCGGTGAGCTGTTCGTCCAGGTCCGCGCAGATCCGGGAGACCTCACTCTTGGAGATCCCGGTGTCCGCGCCCAGGGCCTTGACAAGGTCGTCGACCGAGCGGGTCGACACGCCCAGGACGTAGGCCTCCATGATGACCGCGTAGAGGGCCTGGTCGATCCGGCGTCGGCGCTCGAGCAGACTGGGGAAGAAGCTGCCGGTGCGGACCTTGGGGATGGCCAGCTCCAGGTCGCCGGCCTGCGTGGTCAGGGTCTTGTCGCGGTGGCCGTTGCGCCACGTGGTGCGGGCCTCGGTGTGCTCGCCGGGTTCAGCGCCGATCCGGGCGGTCGCCTCGGCCTCGATCAGTTCCTGAAGCATCCGCTGGGCGACAGCCCTGATCAACTCGATTCCATCCGCCGTACGCAGTGACTCCATGAGGCGGAGTAGGTCAGACTGGGACAAGGCCATCGCGCACCTCTCACTCAACGAGCCTTCCTACTCGGAGAGTTGCGCGATGGCTCCTTCATGACCAGGGGTTACACCAAGATCCCTGCTACACCACTCGGCGGGACGCCATCCTCACAAGGGCACGGTGGTTGAAGTACTCACCATCGTGGACGGCCTCGACGCCGCCCAGCCGTTCAGTTCCGGCTGGTAGGGGTCCTTGCGCTGGCCCCGTGCGTGCGGCTTGCTGCAGGCCCCGTGTTCGGGGTCTGACCTGGTGTTATGTGGCCGGCAACTGCCTCCTTGGACAGCTCCACCACTGCCTCTGCACCACGAGCGATTCGACGAGAGAACCGCCTTCCCCGCCCCGGCCCTCACCGCAGTAGCTGCCGGACCAGCTGCTTCTCTGAGAGTGATCACGGCTTCGGCCGTTGACACCCCGGTGGGGCAGACTGCCCGCCATGACTGTGGCTGATCATGACCTCCTGGCCTCCTGGAGCCGCGTCGGTACCTGGCTCACCACGCACACCCGACGAGGCCCGGCGAGACCGGCAGCGGATGCCGCCCGTCTGGACGCGTTCGAGGCAGACCTCGGCCTGCCCCTGCCCGCCGACCTGCGGGCCTGGTGGCTGCTGCCCGAGGTCACCGCGAGCTACTGGATTCCCGGTGCGTTCGCCCCGGTCTCGCTGGACGAGGCCCTGGAGACCCACGAGATCTGGCTGCAGGTCGCGGAGGAGGAAGACGACCCGTTCGACGAGAACGGCCGGCCCGAGAGCCGCTACCAGCGGGAGTTCATGCCGATCGCGTTGAGCCCCGGCGGCGACGGACTGATCGTCGACCTGCGCCCCGGCGACACCCGCGGCGCGGTACTCATCTGGGACCACGAGACCTGGATCCTGGACGTTCCCCAGTGGGCCTCGGTGACGTCGATGCTCCAGGACATCGCCCATGCGCTGGAGGCCGGGACACCGGTGCTGCTGAGCCACGCAACCCTCGGCGGTTCCCACGCACCCGGCACCGCCACCATCGACGACGCACTCGATCTCACCTGGCAACCCGCCACTCCGGGCCGCTGATCAGAGCCATCCCGCCTGACGCTTAACCACGTGCGATGTCTGCGGTGGGGAGTTTCGCCCCGAAGGCGGTGAGTTCGCCTCGGACCCGGTGAGTTTCGGGTGTTGTCGAGTTTCGGATGTCGTTGCAGGTCAGTGGCCGGTTAGAACGGGCGAGGCTGGTCCGTCCGGGCGGCGGCCAGGTTCGGCGGGGCGACGGGGCGGGGAGAGCCTTGGGCATGACGACACCCTCCACCAGGCGCCCCCGTCGCCGCCGTCCGGCCGCGCCCGCCATCCCCGCCGCCGCTGCTGCTCCGGTCCGGACCGCCAGGCCGGCGGCCCCGGCCCGGTCCGGTGGCGGGTGCTGCCGGACCTGGTCCAGCGAGCACCTGTCGCCGGGTGGCCTGGCCGTCCGGACAACCTGGCATGAGCCCGTGTGCGCGACGTGGGACCGGCCCCCCGCGCCGCTCCGGTGACCGGGTCGGCCGAACGCTACGGCTTCCCCAGGCCCTGACCCGTCGTCACACCTTCGAGCGGACTTCCCGGCCCCGGGGCCGGGAACACTCTCCGCCGTGACCGACACCAACCTGTTCCGGCCCGGCGCCACCGTGGTGCGCCGCGATGTCCACGCCGGCCGCGTGTGGACGGCGATGCCGCAGCGGGTGATCGACGACACCGGCCACGTGCTGACCCTGGCCTACTGGCCGGGGATCGAGAGCCTGGCCCCGGCGACCTGGATCACCTCGACGCGCACCGGCGACGACACCGCCCGCCGGCAGTGTCTGGCCGACCTGGCGGCCGGCGCCTGGACCCTCGGCCCGCACCGATGGGAGAACACGGAGCTGCTCTCCCACTTCCTGGCCGGCGAGTGGTTCTCCGTGCACTGCTTCCAGGACGCCATCACCCACGAGCCGCTGCGCTGGTACGTCAACTTCGAGCACCCCTACCGGCGCCGCCCCGGCGTCGGCATCGACACCATGGACCTCGCCCTCGATCTGGTGATCACCCCCGACCTGGCGGGGCACCACTGGAAGGACCAGCAGGAGTACGCCCAGCTGCGCCGCCTCGGTGTGGTCGACGACTACGTGGGCCGCCAGATCGAGCGGGCCCGCGGCCGGGCGATCGGCATGCTGGACGACCGCACCGGGCCGTTCGCCGGCGGCTGGCCGACCTGGGCACCGGATCCGTCCTGGCCGCTGCCGACACTGCCGCCCGGCGCCGACGAAGCGGCCACCTCGGCGACCGCGTACCGGCCATGACGAGCAGCGGCACGGGAAGCGAGCCGGTCCGCCCGCGGGGGTGCGCAGTCCTGCTCGACGACGGCCGCCTGGCCCTGATCCGTCGCCGGCGCCCCGCCGGGGTACAGCTCTCCCTGCCCGGCGGCGTGGTCGGGGACGGCGAAGACCCGCCCGACGCGCTGCGCCGCGAGCTGCTCGACGCTGCGGTGCCCGCCCGTGCCCGTACTCCCGGGGTTACCGGCGCCAGCGGCCGTGTCGGCGCGCGCCCGGTGGTGTCGGTGTCGCTGCAGGGGACCGGACACTGCGCCGTCCCCGTCCGTGACGCCCACGCCTTCGCCACCGCGAAGGTCGACGCACTGCGGACCGACCTCGACGCCGCTGTCGTTTCCGCCTCCGCCACCGACTTCCCGGCCGCCTGATCCCCGCCGCCGTGACCGGCAGCGGGCTGGTGCCGTGCTCCGGCGTGGTCCGTGCGGGGTACTGGTGTGCCCACCTGGCGGTGTGTGTGGTGGCGCCTGGTGGACGCGGGCGGTGCGGCTGGTGACGCTGGTGGGCAGGCGGGCCGGTCGCGGACCCCCGAGCGCGACCGGCCCCTTCCGCTGCTTGTCCTCGCCTGCGCCGCGTCTCGGGGTCTGGGGTGTCCTGGGACGCCGCCCGGTCGTTGGGGAAGACGACGGAAGGGTCCCCGGATCCCCCTGCGGGGACCGTTCCGGCTGCGCGCACGGGTTCCGCACAGGGCCGCTTCATCCCCCGGTGTCCGGGCCGGTCGCCCGCGCGGCCACAGCCGGGGGCGGCCCGGGGCCGTATACACCCCGAGGCCGCCCCCTGGCACCTTCCCGGGCGGGGGTGGTGCGGGACCCGGCGATCCCGCTGGTCGGTCCGGCTGCTGGTGCTGTGCCCGGCCGGGTGGGCCGGGGTCGGGGTTCGTCTCGTGGTGTCGTCAGCGGCCGGTGGGTGGGTGTGGTGGCCGGTT
Source organism: Kitasatospora cinereorecta (assembly GCF_024172095.1). Taxonomy (GTDB): domain Bacteria; phylum Actinomycetota; class Actinomycetes; order Streptomycetales; family Streptomycetaceae; genus Kitasatospora; species Kitasatospora cinereorecta. Next base: position 391,552 of record NZ_JAMZDX010000008.1, read on the forward strand.
GGGCCGGTGTCGGTGCGGGTGGAGGAGTCGGGCGATTCTGTGCGGCCGGTCGTCTTGGGGGGCTGGGGGGTCGGTGGCGCGGCGCCCGCCGGGCCGGCCGGGGGCGGGGACGTCGCCCTGGGGTGTGGTGGCGCTGCGCCAGCCGCCGGCGCGGGTGTCGGTGAGTCCGAGGGCGTGGGCGAGGTCGCTGTCGGTGACGTCCTGCCAGCCGTCGCGGGTGTGGGCGGTGTAGGGGCCGAGTGGGGTGGTGTGGCCGTTGGGTGTGGTGGTGCGTCGCCAGCCGAACGCGACCGGGTGTTCGTGGCCGGGTGCGGCGAAGCCTCCCGGCGGTGTGGCGACGTGGATGACCCAGAACAGTTCCTGGTGGCCTGGCGCGGCGTCCTCCTTGGGGCGGCGGTAGAGCCGTCCGGGATCGAAGAAGCCCTGGTCCATGCCCGCCGCCTGCCTTGTCTGTGTGCCGGTGGTCCAGTCTCTCCCTCGGAGCGCAGGCATCGCGAAGCCGGCCGTTGCCGCAGGGGTGTTTTGCCGCCCCTTGTCCGGTTCAGGCCGGTGTGGCCGGGGGTCGGGTGGCCGGCGGCCCCGCGTGTCCGCCCCGGCGCCGGCCAGGCGGCTGCAGCGCGGGGGCCGTGCTCGTCGGCCGGGTGCGGTACGGTCCCGTCTGCACTGAGAAAGCACCGGTCCCGCCCCGCGAGCAGTACGGGGCGGGACCGTCTCCGTCCTCAGCAAGGGCTGCCGGGTGCTACGTCTCCTCCGTGGACGCCGGGCTGACCTTCTGCGGGTCGATCCGCGCAGCGCCGCGCCAGAGGTCCTCGTGCTTGTGCCGGTAGGCCCGGGCGACGTCCTCGGTGGGGTGCTGTCACGATCCCGTCCGCCACCCGGTTTTCCCGCGCGTGGCGGGGCCCGGCCGCGTGGGGGTGCGGCCGGGCCCGGGGCGGCATCCTAGCCCGCAGCCAAGCCCTCAGACACTGTCGTCCACGTCACCGGTGACGCCCGCGGCAGCCGGCCTCTCCCCGGTCCCCGCGCAGCAGCAGGCGCAGGCGGATGTGCGGACCGCTCCGGTCCCGGCGGTTCCCGGGCGGCTGCGCCTGGCGCTCGCCGACGACCGCACCGCCCTCGCACCACTCGCCCGCGGCCTGGGCGCCCCGGACCGCTCGTGGCCCCGGGCAGCGACCTGGTCGCCGAGGGCTGGAACAGCCACCCGGGCCTGTGCGCGGTACGCCGGGCGAACCGCTCGCTCGCGGGCTGGGTCTCCTACACCGGCGACGGCTGGGCCACCTACCTCCAGGGCCGCCTGGTCATCGACGCCACCGACCGCCAGCCCTGGCTCTCCCAGGACGCCCCCCACGCGGTCTCCCTGCTGCGCGCCGCCCTCGACCAGCTGACCACCTGAGCCACCCGGCGCTCACGCCGCCGACCACCGGCGGCGTGAGCGGGTCCGCCGCCGACATTCCGGGGGCGGACAGGGTCTCCTCGGTACGCGGCGGTACTCCGGTTCAGCCGGCCCCGTACCCGGCTGTTCACGTGCTCACGGCTGCCTTGGAGAGGCCGGAGGAGACGGAACCGGACTGGCCGGGAGGGCCGGATTCGGCCCGTAGGGGTTGGGCCACGGCGGGGTCGACGGGGACTGCTGCGGGGGAGTCGGGTGGGCCGGCTGGTTGTCGGTCTCCGTCAGGTAGATGAGCCCCCCGACGGCGAGCAGGGCGGCAGCGAGGGCGAGGACGGGCTGGAGACGGCCGATCCTGGACCGCCCCCGCCCCCGTTCGGGCTGGACGGCGCCCCGCACCTCGGGCACGTCGGACGCGCCGACGGTGGCCGGGTGTCTGTCCCCGGCCGCCGGCGGCAGGCCGACGAGCGAGGCCACGTACCGCCGCCACCACGGAACCCCCGGTCCGAGCCGATGCCGCGCCCACCCCGCCGGGCCCTCCCCGGCGACGAGCGCGTTCAGGTACCGCCGGCTGAAGCTCATCGCCCGGCCTCCTCTGATCCGACGGGCACGACCACCACAGGCGTCTGCTCGCCCGGCACTGTCGCAGAGGGCGGGTCCTCGCCTTGGAGAACGGATCGCACAGTGGTGAACGATCCGATCTGACGCAGCAGGGCGGGCGCCGAGGCACCGGCTGCCACGGCCGCGTAGAGACCGGTGACCTGCGAGTGCAGCAGCCAACCGGTGACCGCACCCAGCGCGATCCGGCTCAGGCCGGCGGCGAGGTCCGCCGACGGATCGATGTAGCGGCGCAGGGGAGGCATGCGTCGGCGACGGTCCTGGCGCGCGAGGTGCCTGGCTGCCTGCCAGGCCAGGAGACGCCCGTTGGCGATCACCAGCTCGACCACGCGCCTCCGACAGCTCCGTAGCCAGCCGCATGGATCCAATCCAACTCTGCTCCTCCCCAAGCAGGTTGACACCGACAACTGAGAGCATTCTGCATTGTTCGAATCAAGACAAGTACGAGCCCTCGCCGCCGGGCGCCGTGCCGTACAGCGGCCTAGAGGAGGCGGTTCCGGGCGATCGCGGCAAGCGCGTCCCGTGGGGTCAGGAAGTCCTCCGTACCAGCCTGGGGCTTGGCCACCAGGACCTCGGCACCGCCCCGGGCGCAGATCCAGCGGACGCCGCTCACCGGAAACGAATTCATCCAGCGGGTGTCGCGGCCGTAGACGCTCGCCCGGAACTGGCCGGGGTAGACATCGCTGGTGATCACCGCCCCGACGATGACAGAACCGTCCATGGCCCAGAGCACTTCCTGGGGGTTGTAGACGGCGGGGACGAGGGTCAGTTCTCCGCGGCGCTTCCAAAAGGGCATCCAGAACACGTCCTTCCGCGCCGGCACGACGAGTGGCGGCGGTGAGCAAGGGTGGGCACCAACCGAGACTGCCACCTGCCCGCGTCTCTTCCACAGGTCAGCCGACCGGCCACATGTGACCGGTCGTGACACCGGACTCGGCAGCAGCAGGCGCTGGCGGATCCGCGGACCGCTCCGGTCCCGGCGGTTCCCCGGCAGCTGCGCCTGGCGCTCGCCGACGACCGCACCGCCATCTCACCGGCCGCCCGCGGCCTCGGCCACCCGACCACCACCTGGACCACCCCGGACACCGACCTGCTCGTCGAGGGCTGGGAGCACGAGCCCGACCTGTACGCGGTACGCCGAACCGACCGGACACCGCTCGGCCGGGTCGCCCAGGACACCGGCGGCCGGGCCACCTACCTCCAGGGCCGCAGGGTCATCGACACCACCGACCGCCAGCCCTGGCTCTCCCAGGACGCCCCCCACGCGGTCTCCCTGCTGCGCGCCGCCCTCAACCGGCCGGCCACCGGAACCACTCAGCCGACCGGCACGTTCGGCGAACGCTCTACGTGATCGTTCGGGAACCCTCAGCTCTGTCGCTTCGCCCTCGACCGACCCCCTGCTCGGGCATGATCTGGGACACCTTCACTTGGACGACTCCGCCGTGGCAGCGCAACGAGGACTGCACCCACATGGCGGTCACGCTCGTGAACACCGGCGGCGGGGAAATCGCCATCACCACCGAAAGCGTCCGGGGCGACGACGCCACCGAGGCGCTCGCCGATCTGCTGATGGGCCCCGGCGGCAAGGGCAGCGGCACCGTGCTGCTCCCCGGCCTGGTGGGCGTGGTGGTCCGGCGCGGCATCGACGTGATGTGGATGGCGCAGCCGCCCATCAGCATCTCGGCGAACGGCGCGGGCGAATGGGAGATCGGCGTCGCCGGCGCGGACCCGGGCGAGGTGACCGCGTTCTCCGCCACCGACGCGCACGACCTGTTCACCCGTCTCTGGGCCGCGTACCCCAGCTAGACCGCGAGCAAGGCGTCCGACCTGCGGGCCCGCCCCGCCTGTTGCCCGGCACAGCAGGCGTCTGCGGCGATTCGCCCGCTGATGTCCCGTGTCATTGAAGCTTGGCTGTCTGCCACTGAACTTTGATGGCCGGCATCCAGGCCTCGCGTCGATATCCGATGGCTACGTGTCTGTGGGCCGGGCAGGGTTTGCAGTCATGAGCGATGAAGACGAGATGCGCTACGCCCCTTTCGACTCGGTCGAGGGGTTGCTGCAACGAGGCCGCGGCCTTGGAGCCGTGCGTGCGGTGATGGATCCGGCTGCGGCGGACCCGTATGTGTACGAGGTGCTCCGACGTGACTGGCGGTGGGACGAAGTCGACGACCGTTCCCGTTATCTGGCGCGGCTGATCCGGAACCTCGAGCTGTCGCCCGCCCCGGTCATCGATCTGTTGTCCGGTTCCGAGCGGGACTGCGAGCGCGCCACCGGTGTGCTTGGACTTCTCGCGCTCGCCGGATCGGACGAGGGCCGGGACGCGCTGCGGTCCTACATCCGCGAGGGTGCGCACTGGGTCCGCGTACTGGAGTCGGTGTCGGGCCTGTGGCCGGTTGAGTGGTGGGAGGACCTGGGTGACGTTGCCCGCGCCCGGATCGGCGCGGAGGCGGAATTGCCGTGGTTCTTCGAGCCGTGGACCCGCTTCGGGATCGAGATACAGCGTCCTGTGTCTCGACCGTCCCGGCCGGACCTGTCCACCTGGGGAGAGGCTGAGCTGCTCGCCGTCCTGGCCGATGCCCGTGCCAGCGACGGCCGCAAGAGCGCCGTACTCGGCGAACTGGCCCGGCGGGCGCCGACCGAAAAACTGATCCCGCTTGTGCCCTCGCTCGGCACCAATGACGGCAGGTCCCCGCTGCCGCTGCTCCGGCAGGCAGTGCAGGACCTTGGCAGCCTCGCCCTACCAGCAGCACGCCGCTGGGCGGCGGACGAGCAGGAGTGGCTAGCCGCACTCGGGGCAGAGGTACTGGCCGACCACACGGGCCCGGAGATCATCCCGCAACTCGTAGCCGAACTCGCGAACCAGTGGCGCACCCGCGACTGGTGCGGACCCGACCGCACGGCGAAGCGGCTGGCCCGCTTCGGGCCCACAGCCGCCGAGGCGGCACCACTGCTTCAGCGGTTCTGGCTGCGCACCCCGCACTCGTACGAGCGACCCGCTTATCTCAAGGCGCTGGCCGCCATCGCACCGGCTGGCCTGGAAAAGGCCTATGCCGAGTCGCTTTGGGACTGCGAAGACCAGGCAAGGCTCCTGGGGGTCGCCCATGCCCCCGGCTCCTCGCCGGTCCTTGAGCAGATCGCTGTACTGCGGGACGACCCGATGGAGGATCCGGAGGTCAAGGCCGCCGCCGCAGAGCGATTGGCGGCGGGCCGGACCTCTCCGGACCCGGAACTCAAGCTTCAGTGGCAGAGAGCCGTCGACCGTCAAGGTTCAGTGGCAGACGGTCAACGTTCGGTGTCACAGGACAGCTGACCTCCTGCTGCCGGCCGGACGGCCGGCCTTCCCTCGGCAGCCGTGCGCCCGCCTGTCCGCGCCCCGGCTGCCGTACGGTGTCCTGGGTACGTGAGAAGGAGAAATCGATGAGTGCTCAGCCGATCCATGGTCCGGAGCTGATCCCACGGCCGGCCCGAACGCCCCTGGCCCTGTACGAGGCTGTGGCGGCCCTCCTTCCGCACCGACTGACCGAGATGACCGCGGACCAGGCACTCGCCATGACACAGGCGGTGGAACGCCAGAGCCTCAAGCCCCTGCTGAGCTTCACCACGAAGTGGGCGGTGGACGTCGAGATCGCGCGCCATCCGGAGACGCTCGCCGAGCTGCACCGCGCCGAGTACCTGGCCAACCACGCGCAGACGCCGGAGGAGCGCAGGCAGCAGGCTGCCCTCGCCGGAGCCATCGTGAACGCCGCCGCCGAAGCGGTGCGCGGGTGACCTGGCGCTGGGAGTACAACCCGGACGAGGAGGGCGTCGTCGCCGACGCACCGCCCGCCTTCGTGGCCCAGGTCGAGAAGAAGGCCGACGAGATCGTCCGCGCCGCCGCAGCGCTCTACCTGGACGGCACCACCTACCAGGGCCCCGGCGAGAAAATGAAGACCGCCGACGTCGAAGACGGCATTTTCTGGTACATGATTATCCCGCGCGACGAACGCATCTACATTCTCCGCGCCCAGTCCCTGTAGCCCGAGCGGCCCGGGAATCCGGTTCGCGCCGCGGAGCTGATGTGGCGTAGTGTCTGGTCCACCGACGCGGGGTGGAGCAGCTCGGTAGCTCGCTGGGCTCATAACCCAGAGGTCGCAGGTTCAAATCCTGTCCCCGCTACTTCCAGGCCGGGCCCGGTTGCGTCTCGACGCACCGGGCCCGGCCCGTTTCTCGCGTCCCGCATCCCGGCGCTCACCCCGACGGCACCGCCTCGTGGCCCACCGGCCGGGCGGTGCCGGCGGGGTGGGTGCTCGCCTGGTGCGTCAGCCGGCCGCGACGGCGTACAGGCCGCGGCCGGTGCGCTCGGCGCGGCCGTCCTTGTGGAGGCGTTCGAGCATGGCGCGTACGGCGTCGGCGGCCCCCTTCTCGTGGTCGAGGCCGAGCAGGGCGGTCACCTCGCCGGCCCGCAGCGGGCCGTCGCCCTGGGCGAGAGCGGCCAGAACGCTGGCGGCATCGGTCAGCCGCCGACGGCCGGACGCCGTGCGCGGGGCAGCGGCCGGTCCGGCCTTGGCACCGTCGGCCTTCGCGGAGGCAGGGGCCTGCGATGGCGGCTGCGGCTCGGCCCGGGACTCGGCGGCCGCCTTGGCCCGGGTGCGGGTGGTGCCCTCGGCCTTGGCGCTCTTGCGGGTGCCCGCCTTCTTCGCGGGTGCGGTGGTCTTCGGTGCCGTGTCCGGCTCGGGCACGGCCGCCGCGGGGGACGCCTCGGCGGCGCCGGTGTCGGGCCGGGTGTCCGTACGCTGCGCCGCGGTGGTGGTCTTTCGCGCCCGTGCCGTGGTCGTGCGGGCGCCGGTCTTCTTCGCGGGTGCGGCGGCCCCTGGTGCTGCGTCCGGCTCGGGCACGGCCGCCGCGGGGGACGCCTCGGCGGCGCCGGTGTCGGGCCGGGTGTCCGTACGCTGCGCCGCGGTGGTGGTCTTTCGCGCCCGTGCCGTGGTCGTGCGGGCGCCGGTCTTCTTCGCGGGTGCGGCGGCCCCTGGTGCTGCGTCCGGGTCGGGCACGGCTGTCGCGGTCGCCGGGGTGGTGTCGGTGTCGGGTTCGGCGGCCGTGCGCTTCGCGGTGCCGGCTGGCTTCCGGACGGACGTCCTGGTCGCCGACGCCTTCTTGGCGGTGGCCTTCTTCGCGGTGGTCTTCTTGGCCGTGGTGGTCTTGCGGGCGCGCACGGGTTCGGCCGCAGCCGGGGCCGGGGCGGGTTCGGCGCCGCCGTCCGAGGCGCGGCCGTCGGGTGCGGCATCGGCGGCGGGCGGCTCGACCACGGCCGTCGCCTCGCCGGCGTGCTGCGGCGGTGCGGCGTCCCCGAGCGGTGCCGCGGACAGGACTCGGAGGCCGTCCAGCACGGCCACCATCGCGTTCTCCCGGGCGATGAGGGCCGCGAGCTGTTCCTCCAGCCGGCGCCGCTCCTCGCGTACGGCCGGCAGCTGCCCTTCCAACAGCGCCCGCGTCGATCCCACACCGCCATCAGCACCGAACGTCGCTACATCCACGGGGGCTCCCCTTCGGGTCGACTGATGTTCGGACTGTACGGCGATCACGAGCCGCGGTACGGCGGGATGGCGGAATCCAACTCGTAACGGGGACGGCGCGGCCCGTCGGGCGCCCGGCGGCCCGTCCTGCCGAAGGCGCCTGTGGAGTGACGCGCCGGTGGGCAAGTCGTCCTTCGCGGTACTCAGTTCCGTGCGGGCGCGCCGCAGCACTTCTTGTACTTCGTGCCGGAGTCGCACCAGCAGGGGCCGTTGCGGGCCGGCGGCCACACCAGCGAGTGCTCGGGTGCGGTGTGGTCGAGCCACCGGCTGTAGTCCCGGCGAGCCGCCGGGTCCGCCGGATCCCGGCCGACCCGCACGGCCCAGGCCTCGTAGTCGGCGAGGGCGGCGGGGACCAGGCGGACGTGCGCTGCCCCGCGTTCGCTCCAGTCGCGGGCCTGGGCCTGGACGAGAGTGGTGTAGGAGGCGTAGTCGTCGCCATACACCCTTGTCGTCTCGGGCCAGCGGGCGCGGACCCGGTCGAAGTCGGCGCGCCTCCAATGCAGCACGATGCCGTCGAACGCCTCCCCGTCGCCGCCTACCCGGTGCTCCGCCGGGCCGGGTGGGCGGATCCCGTCGAGGAGCAGGCGGCCGAGCCCGTCCAGTGCGTCCTCGCCGACGTCCAGGGCGGCCAGATCCTGGTCGTCGAGGTCGAGGTCGAGTCCCTGGCGCAGCAGGGCGCGGCTGAGCCGCAGGTCGTCCACCACCGGCGCGTGCTCTTGGCCGGTGTCCTCGCCGGGTGCGTGCAGCAGCGCGGCCTCGCACCACCGAAGCGCCTGCTCGGGCCGGTCCTGGTCGGTCAGCAGCTCGACCATGTCCCGGTAGATCCGCAGGGCCGCCTGGTCGGGGTCGGCATCGAGGTCGGTGCGCAGCGCGCTGCAGGCCGTGTCGCCTTCGTCGGCCAGGCCGAGGTCGTAGAGCTGCTCGATGACACCGACCTGGGCGTCCCGCCGGTGGGGACCTCTCTCGCCGGCCAGCTGCCGGAAGGCCGCGAGGGCGGCTTCGTGGTCACCTTGGCGGGCGAGGTTCCATGCGGCGCCGAGCCGGGCCTCGCCGGCGCCGTCCGCCGCTCGGGGCTGCCGCTCGTCGCCGGCGGCCGCGGGCGCCGGAATGTGCGTGGCGGCCTGCTCGGCGGTTGTCTCCGAGCCTGCGGCGGTATCGGCGCGTGGAAGGGTGTTCATGCCTTCACCGTAGGAGCTTTCCCGTACCAACGTGCGGAAGTGACGGCCATTCACCCACCCGGGGACACGCCCGTCCACCGGCCGCGCCCCACAGACGCGCAGCGGCCGCCTGAGCCCGGCCGACCGGTGCGCACGGGGACCGCTGCGCCGCTTGGAGCCGTGGACGCGGGCGGCCCCGGGGCAGTCCCGGGCAGGCGGGACGGGTACCGTCCGGGCACTACGCTGCGTCAGGTGAGGAACACGAAGGCGTTCCAGGACGCCGTTGCCCAGACCCTTGCCGAACTCGCCCACCGCGGCGTCACCATGAGACCGGGAGCGGTCGCCGACGTCATCGAGCACAACGTCCGGGCCGTGGCGCAGCGCCTGGGCATCCAGGAGCGCTCCGCCTGGCGCTACCTCGATCCGGCGGCCCTGGCGGACAGCCTCGCCCGCCAGCACCAGGAGCTCCAGGACACGAGTGACGAGCGCGGCGTCGGACAGGCCCCGATGCCGCCGGTCGGCAACCCGGAACTGGCGATGATCCTGGCCGGAGTACCCGACGCGCTCACCGAGACCGGCGGCGACCTGTACGCAGTCATCGTCAACCTCGCCGTGAACGCCTGGATGGCCGGCCACATCCACGGAGAGGACGGCTGCCCCGGCTGCGAGGGCAACCGCGGACCCGCCGGACACGACTGGGACGCCCGCATGAAGGCCATCACCACGATCGCCCCCGACATCGACCGGTGGTTCGACCCGCAGGTGTGGACGCAGGCCCTGGAGGACAGCGGGTTCAGCGTCACCCGCCGCTGACCGGCAACCGACCATCGGCCGCCACCGCTGTCTCGGCGGACGCAGCCCGACCCGGTCGCCCCTTGAGCGATTCTGCGCCCAGAACAGGCGGCGCGGCCGTATCGTCGAGACGCGAGGTCGACGTGCTGCCGCCCTCGCTCCTTGGATGCCCGGCCCGGTCGCTCCCCCCGTGCGGCCGGGCCGCGCTACGCCCGGGGGCACCCGATGGGGCGCGACGGAGGACGCGCCTCGATCGACGGCTGCTCGTCGGGGCGCAGACGGACGTGGCGGACGGCGCCGCGAGGGCAGGACCCGGCGATACCTCAATGAGCGGGCGCGGTCCGGTGACCGCCCGCAGCGCGGCCGGGCCGCCTTCGGCCGGGACGAGCTGGCCCTGCGGGAGCCCGGAGGGTTGCCGGGCCGCCTCCGGGGGACGGCCGCGGGGAGGTGACGGTGCGACGGGCTTCCTCGAACGCGACGACCAGGGGTTCGGGGCGGCTCGGCGCCCCGGGGCCAGGGCGGGTGCCGGCAGGTCATGGACGCTGCCGGGCAGTCGACACCTGGACCGGGCTGGCCGCGGTCAGGCCGGTCGGGCTGCCCCGGGTGTCGCACGGGCCGGCAGCGCTCGGTGCTTTTCGGTGCGCGCGTGGCGGTCCCGGGGGCCGGGGCTCTCGGGGCGCGGAGCCGCCGGGTGCGCTGCCGCGGGCCGTTCTGAAAACCGGCGGGACTGCCTTCCCCCTGGCCGGTCCCAGGACGGAGCGCTTCACCCGGCGAGGAAGCGGCCGAGTCGGCGAGCGAGCGCCTCGCGCTCGGGCCAGCCGCCGGCCGCGCACCCGACCCGCTTGAAGATCACCCGTCAGGGCCGCACCCCGGCCGGCCGTGCACTACCGTGAGGCGCACGCCACGGCCTTGATGCCGCCTCACCACCGGCTCCACCGGGCGTTCGGCAGCCGGATGGGGGGACATGGGCGCAAGAGGGACACCTGGCCGCCGGAGTGCGCAGGCGGGCACGGTTGCGGCGGCACTGCTGCTGCTCGCTGCGTGCACCGCGACCGGCGCGGACGAGGCCCACCCTGCCGCCCCCACCGCCGCACGGCCGTCCTCCGGCGCGCCCGGGGTTCCGGTCCGGGCGGCCGAGCCGGTGGCGGAGCAGGACAGGTGGGTCCTGGACGCGCTCCGCTCGATGGACGACGCCGGCCGGCTCGGCCATCCCGCACCCACCGCCGGGCAGTTGATGGTGCTGGCCGCGGCCGTGAACGGCGAGGCCACCGCAGCATGGCTGCCGGACAGTCGCACCGTGTGCGCGTTCTGGCTCACGCTCGCGGACGACGGCCGGCCCTCCCCGCCGGGGCGGCGGGACGGGCGCGGCACGGTGCACACCGTCTCCTGCGGTGACGTACCGGAGCGTCCCGGCACGATCGGCCTGAAGGACGACGCCGCGCAGGCCGACGGCATCAGCTTCGTGGTGCTGCTGGCCGGGAGGGACGAACCGTTGGCGATGTCCGACGGCTGGGGACGCGAGCGCTACGGTCCGCTGCGCCAGCAGGTCGCCCGCGCCGCGGACGGCCGCACCTTCCACGTGGCCTGGTACCAGTTCCTGACCCACAACGGACCGCAGACGTATCTCCACAACGGCCTCACACCGCAGGCTCGGCTGTGCACGGTCAGCGGCGACCTCTGCCGCGAGCCGATGCCCGTCGACTGAGCCCACGCCGAGCCCACCGGTCGACATGCGGCCGGCCGTTGGCCGCTACGATCTCGGCCGTTGCCCTGGGGAGAGGACGTGTGCGGTGGGTGTGATGGCGCGTTGGCGGCTGGCGCGGGCCAAAGCCGACCTGGAGAGCGCCGAACGCTGTGTCCGGGACCGCCGGTGGACGCAGGCGCAGGAGACGGGCCGCAAGGCCACTGCGGCCTTCGCCGACCTGCGCGGCCCTGGCGCCGCAGGGACCCTGCGCGGACGGCTGGCGGTGGCGGCCGCACTGTCGGGCCAGCACCGCTGGGAGGAGGCCGCGCACGAGCTACACCTGGCTGTGGACGCGGTCGATCCCGCCGTGCACGGAACCCTCTTCGTGGTCACATTGCGTTCCAGGCTGGCGCAGGCGCTGCGGGTGACCGGCCGGCTCGAGCAGGCGGAGGCCGAGGCGCGCCTCGCACTCTCCTACCCGGACACCCCGCCGGGTCGCCACCAGGTCGCAGCTCGGGACACGCTCGCGCTCGTCCTCGGCGACCTGGGCCGCCACCGCGAGGCCGCCGAACTGTGCGCCGTCACCGCTGCCGAGCACGTCCGCCTTGCCGGAGCCGGCAGTGCGGCCTTCGCGCTCAAGGCACGTGCGAACCGCATCTCGCTGCTCGCTTACGTGGGACAGCACGACGAGGTCGCCGCGGAGGCGGAAGCTGTCCGGGCGGCCGCGAGCGCGCTCGGCGAGCCGGCGGCGTCCCAGATACGGCTGGCCGCCGCCCTTGCCTGGGCCACCAGCCTGTCTCTGCAGGGTCGGTTCCAGGACGCGGAGGCTTTGCTGAGGCCGGAACTGGCGGAAGCGGGCCGCGGCTTGGACGAGGAGTTCGCGGTCATGGCGCAGCTCAACCTGGCCCGCGCCAGCGGCGGCCTCGGCAAGGCGGAGGAGGCGTGGCAGGCCGTGGCCGCCGCGCAGGCCGTCGCGGACCGGATGCACACTGTCCCTACGGGCATCGCCACCGCCCTCGCCTACGCCCGGGCCTCTGCGCTCCTCGCGTTGGACCGGGTGGCCGACGCCGACCGGGAGGTGCGACGCTGCCTTGAACTGTGCGAGAGCCACCTCTCGCCGGTCCACCACCGCACGCTCGAAGCCCGGACACTGCTCGGTATCGTGCTGGCCCGCCGGGGCGACCGTGAGGAGGGCGCGATCAGGCTGCAGGCTGCCCTCGACGTGTGGCTCGTCCACTTCGGAGACCACCACCACGGCACGGCCTCGGCCCGGCAGGCCCTCGCCGGGGTCTTCACCGGCGGCCCTGACACCGGCTTCCACTACCCGGGCGGCGCCCGTCCCGCGTCCCGTTGAGGGTGGTTCGGATCGTCCGGGCGGGTCCGCGGCGTTCGGTGACGCCCTCACCGGGCGCCTTCGGGAGGTCCACGATCATGAGAGGGCCGGGGTAGTAGACGCCGCTGCGCGGGCCGAACATGTCCTCGCCGGCGAGGTAGCGGTAGAGCCATTCGCTGAAGCTCATCTCGTACTCGGCGAACTGGCCGTCGAGGACGATGCCCGCCATGTGCCAGCCGTCTCCGTCGGCCGGCCGGACGAGGAAGGCTCCTTCGCGCCGGTCGGTGCTGGCGACGGGGATCAGGCCGTCCGGTCCGCCGAAGCTGGGCCTCGCTCCGCGGAAGGTGACACCCGCCCCGTCCCAGTCGGACTCCTCCAGGCCTTTGATCTCCGGCCCCAGACGCTCGGCCAGGTTGAAGAATTGGGTGCCGGGGCGGGTCAGGGTGAGGTGGTGGTTGAGGGTCACCGGGGCGTAGGTTTCTGCGATCTGCTTGAAGTCCGCCGGGAGCTCGACTTCCAGCAGCCCCTCCACCTCTGCCCACCCGCTCGACTCGGGGCGGTCCGGCCTGCCTGGTCCGATCATGTCGAGGACGGCGCCGAGGTAGTCGCGCATGTCTTCCTTCCTCTCGCTCAAGGGGATCGCCCGGGCGTCACCGCGGCTCGGACCGGGGCCCGGGTGGTTTCCGGGTGCGTACGCCGCTTGCTTGGTACTTTCCTCGCGTCGTCCGGGGAAATATTCGCACGTCGCAGGGGGCGGATCCCTGGTGTCATGGCGCTCGAGGAAACCACGCAGCCCTGACAACGCGCCTCGCGGCGCGGGTACCGGCACCCGGCCGGGGCGGGGAGCCTTCCGCCAGTCGCCCGGGCGGGGCCGCGTCCGCCGTCGGCCCGGCTGCGCGTCAGCCCTGGTGGGGGCAGCCCAACTGCCCGGCGGCTGTGGTCCTGAACGCCTGCTGCGCCGCACCGTCACCGAGCCACTGCGTCGGCGGGTGGGGCGGGCCGGTAGCGGCTGTGCAGGTCAGGCAGAGCCTCGGCCATCTCGTACTCCTGCCAGTCCTCCTGGTGCGACCACTCCGGGACCCGGCACAGGCCTTCCGTGGCCCGCGTGTGCTCGTGACCAGCGCAAACGCCGGGTTCCTGAGGGCGGGGGGTTGTTCTGCTGCGGCATCGGCTGGGTAGTATCCGGCCTCGCTTCCCTTCCCGGCTTTGATGGAACGAGACGACCATGCCCCGCGCCGAGACCGACCAGCCTTCCGAAGAACTGAGCGGGCTTCGGGCGATCTGGGCTAACACTCTGGAGCCCGTGCCGCCGCTGCCCTGGTATCGCCGGGTCTCCCCCAAACTTGCGGTGGCGGGGGTGGTGGTCACGGGACTGGTGTCGGCGCTGGTGGCGGCTGCCGTGACGGGCGTGGGTGCCCCTCCCCGGCACAGGATTGTGCTGGCGGAGCGGGTCGGCGACCAGGTACGGCTCCCGGACGACGGGAACACCCAGGCTGTACGCGCCGACTATGAGCGGCGGATGACGGCCCTGAGGCCGTACCGGGAGCTGGCGGTGGCCGGCTACGGGCCCGCCGGGACGACCGGGACTTCATTGACTCTGGTGGGGCTGACGGGCAGCTTCCCGGATCCCCAGCGGGAGTTGCGGAAGTACTTCGGGCGGATGGAGGGCGGCGATCTGATGCGCGACACGGTGTCCGGGCTGCAGGACTTTCCGGCCGGCCCGCTCGGCGGCGAGCTGCTGTGTGCGGTGATGGTCTACCCGTCCGTCTCCCAGACCACCTGCGCCTGGGCGGACGGCAGTACGGTCGGCATCGTCACCGACACCGCGGGGGAGAGCGAGCTCGAGGACCTGGCCGCCCGCACGCTGGACATCCGGTCCGCGGTCGAGGTCGCGGCAGAGGACTGACCGGGGTGCCGACGTGCTGGACCAGGTTCCCGTCCCACCGGACCGAGGTCGATCCGTCGACGGGTGCGACAAAGCGGATTCACCCCCGCGCTCGTCCATCCACCCGCGCCGGGGCCGATCTGACACAGTGTGAGGCAGTTGATCCGCTTCCTCTCCGCTGCTCTGCGTAATGGTGGATGATCACCGTGTGAGCATGTGGTGGGTCGGGCGCAGGGACGCGCTCCTGGCGGACGTGGCCGGCGCGTTGGTGTTCTTCGGCGCGGACCCGGTCGACGACCCCGGGATCGGCGAACTCGCCGACACCGCCCGCGCCCTCGCCGCCCAGTACCGGACCAGCGGCCGCAGCCGGGCCGCCCGCGAGGCCGGCTCCCTGTTGGACGAGGCGGCCGCCGAACTGGCCTGCGCCGACCGCTTCCGCGGCGCGCTGCTGCCGGTCGTCACCCGGCGCCTGCGCCGCGCGGCCCTGGCCCTGGGACAGGCCCGGACGCTGCTCCGGCTGCTGGCCGCGCGGGCGGGCGAGGAGCCCACAGGTGCCGAACCGGCAGCGATCCGGGCCGCCATGCGCTGAGTGTGCCGCGTCGGCACCCCCGCACCCGGCCCCCCGGCGGCGGGCGCCGCGCCGCGCCCCGGGGCGGGCTGCTTCCGGATCGTCCTGGGACTCCTTCGGATGATCACGGCGGTGCGGCCGTCACCTCGCCCGCGCGCCGGCGGTTGGGCCGGGTGTCGTCGTCGCCTGTCAGGAGAATCCTCGTGCGTGTCCGTCCCGTTCTGTCCGCGGCTGTTGCCGCCGCGGCCGCCATGGTCCTCGCCGTCCCCGCCCACGCTGCCGCCGCGCCGGCGACTTCACTCGACGGGCACCGTGCGGCGGGGGAGGTGGTCGCGACGACGCTGTACGACGCGGTCGACGCGCTGCCGGTCGCGGACGAGGACCGGACCGGGTACGTGCGGACCGCGTTCCGGCACTGGATCGACGCCGACAAGGACGGGTGCGACACCCGCAGAGAGGTGCTCAAGGCGGAGGCGGTCGAGGCGCCGATGGTCGGGCCGAACTGCACGCTGACCGGCGGGATGTGGTTCTCCCCGTACGACGATGTGGTGCTGCAGGATGCGAAGCTGCTGGATGTGGACCACGTCGTATCCGCACCTGCGACACGTTGAATATCCATCTGAGCAGTTCACGCCGTTGGCGGCATGCTGATGACAGCTGTGGAGCGGCCGCCTGGATCAGGCCGAGAGCTTCGCGATAAAGTGCCGATCCTGTTGCTGTTCGCCACCTCTGGAAATGAAGTACAGGATGCATATCCTGGACGATCCCTCCGAACTGTCGGAGCGGGCACAGGATCTCCTTCGCCGTACGGGCCGCCGCGAGAGGCCGGTCAGGTTCGAAGTCCCGATCGAGATGTGGCGAGTGCGTGACCGCACGGGCCGTCTCGTCCCAGCCCCCCTGGAACTCATCATCCGATGCGAGGGCTTCGAGCAGAGATTCCGCGGCCTGCGCTACCAGGTGCGACACAGCTGGACCCTGGACGGGGAGCGGTACGAGACGGGCCGCAGCTGGGAATACGACCATTTCGGCGTGAAGACAGGGGCCTGGCAGGATCCCGTGCGAGGCGGCTGGTACTTCGAGTGGCTCGGAGAACGCGTGTCGAAGCCGTGCCGGGACCTGCTTCACACCGATGGAGGTGTCGGCACCGACGTGGACGGCGGCAGTCCCTACCTCCCCGTCGCTCCCTCGGTCACGCACCTGATCGAGTCCCATGCCCTGACGGACGCCGTCTCCGTCTGGAGGCCCTGGCCTGTCGCAGGTTCCGCTGCAGTTTCGGCCGCCGAGGCTCTCGGCGGACTCGTCGAGGTGCCGGAGGCTTCCTGGGAAACCTCACGATGGCGGCTTTCGGACTCGGTCGCAGTCTTCGACAGCGAAAGCTGGGACCGGGAGAATCCGAGTCGTCGTGTGCGGATCTGGTCGCGGAACGAGGTCGGCCACCGTGAGGTCCGGAACGCCTTCGGGTCCGGGTGAGCGAGCCTCCGACTTCGCGGATACGAATACTCAACAGCTCAGTCAGTCTCGAACCGGGCCAGCCGTCTGCGTAGCAGGAGGTTCTCACCTTGGGCGACCCCCAGGGCCTTGCAGAGTTTCGCCACTTCGTCCTGGTGGGCCTTCGTCTCCTGGGCGAGGCGTGCGGCCAACGCTCGCACCGCGGATGAGGTGGGCGAGGAAGCTGTCGGCTCAGGAACGGTGGCGCCAAGGCCTCCGCCCTTCGCGCGGTAACGCTCCACAAGGGCGCGCAGTCCCGGGTGCCGATAGAGGAAATCGGTACTCACACCCGCGGCACGGGCAACCGTGGTGAAGTTGATCCGCTTGCCGTTCTTGACGGCGGTGAAGACCCGTTGGGGCCTGTCCGTGGACCAGCGCGAGGCGGACGCTCTCCACCGGCTCGCCGCCGACTGCCCGAACGAGACCCTGACCGTCACCCTCGCCCGATGACCGCGCCAGTGGACATGGGCGGCGACTGCCCGGCCACGGCCACGATCCAGCTCGGCGGCGTGCCCTGCGCGGTCGTCTGCAACCTGCCGGCCGGCCACCTGGGTGCCGGGCACGAGGACCTGGTCCTCGGTGCCTGGATTGAGCCGCCGGCCGAGCGCCACGGCGGAGGGCGCGGCTGACAGCCCGTGCCGGGTTCACCCGATCGGTGAGGGCCGTCCCGCCGCGGTGGTGCCCGTGGCGGGGCCGTGCGTCCGACGGGCCGACAGCGTGTGAGGTGGTGTTCGGGCCGGGCTGCCGAAGGCGGCCCGGCCCCGGTGCTGCACGCGGCGGATCCGGGATCGCGGCGGCTCGGACTGCTCCTGCTCCTGCTCCTGCGCGTGCAGCGGGCCGGGGACAGGCGTCTGACCCGGCCCGCTTTCATGATCCGCGAGTGGGCGGAGGCGACCTGGGCCCGCCTCCCGGCGACCGAGTGGGCCACCTTCTGATCCGCGGCCGGAAGCCGGCCGCGGGTGCGGACCCAGTGGTGCCGCGGGCTGTCCGGGGCCGAGGCTCCTCGGAGGCCTCGGCGTCCCGCCCAGGCGAGGGCGCGAGGCCCGGATGCGAGCCGTGCGCGCCCGCCGCGGCCCGTCCTGGTGACGAAACGTCAAGAACTTCACCGCCGAGCCGAGTTGCGCTGTCCCATGACGGATCGGACTTACCGCAGTCCAATTTGGCACAGCAACTGTGGAGGGGCACGACGATGGCACGCAACCCGAACCCGACGGCCGCGATCACGGCGGCCTGGCTGATCGCCCGGGCCCGGCAGAACAGCCCCGACCTGTCCCAGAGCGCGCTGGCCGAGCAGCTCGGCATCAGCCAGGCCGCCCTGAGCAAGTACGAGACCGGGCAGCGCGAGCCGTCCACCGCCGACCTGCAGCGCATCATCGGCCACACCGACTACCGCCTGGAACTCGCCCTGCGCCACGAGCCCCGCACCCCCGGGATCGAGGAGTACCTGAACCCCGCCGCCGCGCCGCCCGCCGTCTCCAGCCCCCACCTGGCCCGGCGCCTGCCCCCGCAGCTGACCCCCCACACCGGCCGGTGGCCCGCCTCGCCCGACGACGGCCCGCGCCTGGAAGAGGCACTCCTGCGCCTGTACGAGATCCGCGACCTCCTGCGGGACGCGCTGCGCCCCGAGGAGCGGCTGCAGCGCACCTACGAGCAGTTCCACCACGAGCGCGACCGCGACCTCATCCACCTCGTGCTCCCGATCGGCACCGGCGCCGCCCAGGCCGCGGCGGTGCTGGCCCACGCGATCGACAGCGGCACGCCCCGCCCGCCCGTCCGGCGCCCGGCCCGGTCGCCGGGCACCGACCAGCCGCGCGTGCACCGGCTGGTGTGGGCGCACATCGTCGGCTGCCTGCGCGCCGAGGAGGCCGTCTGCCGCGACCGGATCGCCCTCCTCCACCAGGCCCAGGAGGCGGCCCGCCACCGGCGCCGCGCCCACGACCGGGCCGAGGAGATCGCCCGCCTCGCCGACCGTGGCCACGCGACCGCGGTCGCCGAGACCGACCGGGCCGCCACCGACCTGGAGCAGGCCCGCCGCCGCAGCGCCGCCCTCACCCGCCACACCGGGCCCGACGACGTCGGCACGGCCGGCGAGCGCTACCTCGCCGCCGAACTCACCGAACTCGCCGACCGCGCCCGCACCCTGTTCGAACAGCTGGCCCTCGAACCCGCCTTCCGCGCCTGGCGGACGGAGCACGCCGCCACCGACCCGCTCTACGACGCCTGGCTCGACGGACCGCTGCGCACCCGGCTCGCCCCGCCCCGGCTCTACCCGGACAAGCACGCCTTCTACCGGGACCACCGGCCGCTCGCCGACCCGTGGAGCGAGGCCCTGGACCGGCAGGAGGGCGGCGCGGCGCCGTTCGGCAGTGACGAGCGCTCCGCCGTCGACCGGTTCGACCGGCGGTGGCAGGTGACCATCGCCGCGCCCACCACGGGCGATCCGCGGGCCTGGCCGAAGCCCGAGGCCGTGGTGGTGGCCACCCGAAACCCGGCCGGGTGGCACGGTGAGCCGCTCACCCCCGTCTACGTGCTGGCCGACGGTGTGGATGCCGGCTGGGCGGCCGAGGCGCTCGCGGCCTCGAGGTCGACCTCCCTCGAGGAGGCCGCCCGCAGCCTCGGCTGATCCCGCCCGGCCTGCGGGGGCGGCCGGGCGGGATCGTGGCCCCACCGCCGCCGCGAGGACCCGGGGCTCCACGACACCGTGAGCCCCGGCTTGTTCCGGCCGGTCGCCGAACCGCGCGGCCGACCGGAGCCGATCGGGGGAGGCCGATGTTCGACGCGGGCCGGCCGGGGGCACAGCCTTCGGCATGACGACACCCTCCACCAGGTACTCCCGCCGCCGTCGCCGCCGCGCGGCGCCAGCCGTTTCTGCTGCTCCGGCCCGGGCCCGCGCGCCGCAGCCGCCGTCGCCGGCGCGGGCGCCGGGCGGGGCGGGCGGGTGCTGCCGGACGTGGACGAGCGAGCACATCGACCCGGGCGGCACGGTCGTGTCCACCACCTGGCACGAGCCCGCCTGCCGGACCCGGAGCGGCCAGTGACCGCGGCTTCCACCCCCGCGGCTTCCACCCCCGCCGCTTCCACCCCCGGCGATCCCGCCGTCGCGCAGGGCCCGGTGTTCACGCCCGGTGCCACGGTGGTCCGCCGCGACATCCACGCGGGCAGGGTCTGGTCCGCCCAGCCGCACCGGGCGCTCGCCGACACCGGCACCGTGCTGCACCTCGGCTACTGGCCCGGCATCACCGCCCTCGCCCCCACCACCTGGACCACCGCGCTGCGCACCGGCGACGACACGGCACGCAAACACGGTCTGGCCGACCTCGCGGCCGATACGTGGGAGTTGGAGCCCTGGGCCTGGCGGGACACCGTCCTGCAGTCCCGCTTCGAGACGGGGGAGTGGTTCTCCCTGCACTGGTTCCGGACCCCGGCGGGGGAGCCGCTGCGCGTGTACGTGAACTTCGAGCGCCCGGCGGTCCGGACGCGGATCGGGATCGACACCCTGGACCTGCTGGTCGACCTGGTGGCCGCACCCGACCTGTCCTCGGCGACGTGGAAGGACGTCGGCGAGTACGAGCACGGGCGCCGCCTCGGCCTCGTCACCGACGCCGACCACCACCACGTGGAGCTGGCGCGTGAGCGGGCGCTGGGCCTGCTGCAGGACCGCACGGGCCCGTTCGCCGACCCGTGGCCCGCCTGGACGCCCGACGAGACGTGGCCGACCCCGGTCCTTCCGGCCGGCGCCGACCGGGCGGTGCTGTAGGCCGTCTGCGGGTTCACGACCGCGCGGTGGCCTCCGATCCGGCGGGCGGCGGCGCCCGGCCCGCCGGGCGGAGCTGCCCCACGGCGCCCTGCGGGCTCGCGGGGCGGGCGCTGCACAATCGCTGCGGGTGGCGGACCGGCGGATCGTCTCGAACGGTGAAGAGGCAGGTGCTGCCCCGGGTGGGAGGTGCTCCGATGTCCGGTTCCGGACTCACGGATGAGGAAGCCGAACTGGTGCGGGATTTCGTTGACGTTCCGCCCGGCCTCGTGGTGGACCGGACGGATGTCCAGCGCGCCCGGCTGGCCGAAGCGGCAGGTGGCGGCCGGTTCCGGAAGATCGCGCCGGGCCTGTACGAGATCGTCACGCACACCGCGGACCCGGGCGACCTGTAGATCGCCCGCCGCCGGGCGCTCCCGGCGGCCAGGAGATCTTGCGGCCCCCTCCCGGGAGGGAGGCTCCGGGGGTCCGGTGCCGAAGCATTTCCCGCCCAGGGCGGCCCTGCTGCGCCTCAGCCTCGGCGGGGCCGGCCGAGCTGGCGGGCGGCGGTGGTCCTGAACGCCTGCTGTGCCGGAACCGGCCCCGCACCGTCGCCGCTGCCGTCGCCGCCGCCGGTGAGGCGGTAGCGGCTGCGCAGATCGGCGAGCAGCGCCTCGGTCAGCTCGGCCATCTCGTACTCCTGCCAGTCCCCCTGGTGGGACCACTCCAGGACCCGGCACAGCGCCTCGAACTCGTCCCGGCCCAGCACCACGCTCCCGGGGCGGCGGTCGCCGAGCTGCGCCAGGACGTGGCGCCGGGTGCTCTTCGAGCGCTGGATCGCGAAGGTGCGGCGGAACGACGGAACGGCGGCCTTCTCCCGGTAGGCGTCGGTGAGGCGGTCCAGGAGTGCCTGCCGGTTGTGCTCCATGCCCCGGTAGTACGGGCGTTCGGTGCTGCCGGTGTGGTGGAAGTCGAGCAGCGCGGCGGCGGCGAAGGCCGCGACGCGCTCCGGGGGTGGCTCGAGTCCGGCTCCGAGCCAGCGGTCCAGCGTGTCCCGGTCGGTCTCACCGCGGGCCGACCAGCCCGAGAGGTGGTTCCAGCACAGGCTCAGGTAAGTGCCGCCCTCGATCCCGGCGCGCCGCGCGGTACTGACCGGTGGGAAGCCGACCCAGACGGTTCCCCCGTCCTCGTCATCGGCCAGCGCGCCGGTGTCGACCTCGACGTGGGTGACGGGGATCCCGTCGTCCATCAGCAGGGCGGCGACCCGGGTCCCGTACCCGCCCAGCGGCTCGGACCACCGCCGGCACTCCTCACGTGGAATCAGCACCGCAGCACGGTAGCGCGGTAGCGCGGCCCCGGTCCCGGGAGCCTGTGCGGCTTGCGCCGGCCCGGCAGCGGACGGGCGGGGCCGACGGCTGCGGTGGCGGCCCGCCGCGGGGCCGGTCGCCCGGGCGGCGGCCTGGTCCGTGACCTGTGGTGCCGCGACTACGGGCGGGGCCGCCGGTGCCGGCGGGTCCACCACCGGCGGGCCTGCCGCCGGCCTGTGCGGGCGGTGGTGTCCGGGGCGGGGTCGGTGACGCGTCGCCCGCCGGGGGTTCCTGCGGTCTCGGGCCCGGCTGCGGTGGCGCTGCGCCAGCCGCCCGTCCGGGTGCCGGTCAGGCCGAGCACCTGCTCCAGGCCGCTGTCGGTGACGTCGCTCCAGCCGGCTGGGGTGTGGGCGGTGAAGGGTCCGAGCGGCCGTCCGTCGGGCCCGCCCGTCCGCAGCCAGCCGAAGGCCACCGGCCCGCCCGCGCCGCGGGCCGCGAAGCCGCCGGGTGGCACGGCGACGTGGGCGACCAGGAAGAGCTCCCAGCCGCCCTCGCCGCCGTCGGCCCGGCGGCGGTAGAGCCGGCCCGGTTCGAAGAACCACTGCTCCACGGACACCCCCTGGTGTGCCTGGCACTGGCACCCAGTGTCCCCCCGCGCCGACGCCCGGGACCGGAGTCCCGCGCCCCAGCGCTGCGCTGCGCGTCGAGGCATCGGCCGACGTCCGGGCCTCATCCACCGGCATCCGATCGAGAGCAGCCCGGAACTCGTGCTGACCCGTAGGGGAACAGCACCGAACGCCGTGGCCGCCGGCTCGTTGAACAGACGACGACAGGGGGCGTGGTGGAGAGCGGCAGCAAGAACGGGACCGGTCTGGAGTGGCAGGTGGCCGCCGTGACCGGGACGGCGTTGAACCGGATGGCCGCCCTGGCGGCGGCGCTGCAGGACGGGCAGTGGCAGGCCGCCAGGCGCACCGCCGCGGACCTGCGCGACGACCTCTACCGCCTGGCCGGCCTCCTGCCCTCGGACCCGGCCACCGGTCAGGAAACCGTCCCGGAAGCCGAGCACCTGGCGGCCCTGCTCACCGCAGCCGGCTACCCGCTCGCGCTGGTGCGCGCGCTGTTCGGGCAGGGCGACGTCGGCGCGTTGCGGGCCCGGGCCCGGGAGCAGGCCCGTGCGGAGCTGGGGGACTTCGCCCGGACCTCGGGCGGCCGCGATGCCCTGCTGCGCCGAGCGGCCGCCGCCGGGCTGTCGGAGAGCGAGATCGGCCGTCTGGCCGGTCTGTCGCGTACGACAGTGCGTGTCGTGCTTGGCAAGGGCATGGCGACCTGAGCCCACGAGCCGTGTGTGAGCGGGTGGGGTGGTGTCAGCGGGTTGGCTGAGCTTAAAGGCTTGTTGAGCTGGGCTTCTCGTGGTCGAGGTCGTGGATCTTGGCTGTCGTGGAATGACTAAGTGGCTGATATGACTTGCGGGTTGCCTCTACGTCGTCTCGTCGCCCGGCCGGCCTGCCCGCCTGCCCGCCTGCCCGCCTGCCCGCCTGCCCGCCTGCCCGCCTGCCCGCATGCCGGCCTGCCCGCCTGCCCGCATGCCCGCGCGCCGAGGGCGACCGGCCGGGCCGCTGCTGTGCTCGGTCAGCGCCATGGGGCGCGGGCGAGGACCAGTCCCCGGACCTCCCGGGCGCCGTGCTCGCGCAGCAGACGGGAGACGGTGACCATCTGCGCTCCGGTGGTGAACACGTCGTCGACCAGGAGCACGGTGAGGCCGGTGACGGGGGAGCGGACCTCAAGTGCGGCGGCGTGTGCCTGTGCCGCGGTCCACTTCGACTGCCAGAACGCGCCGGACGCCGCCGATGTCCCGGTGGCGGCCGTCTTGACCAGCAGGGGCTTGTCGGGATCGGCGATCGGCCACCGGCCGGTGCGGTTCGCGTCCCGGGCCGCCCGCATGATCGCCTCGACGTGCTGCGGCCGGCGATCGGGCGCGGTCGGATTCCCGATGATGACGTCGATGTCGGCGACCTCCGCGGCGTGGTTGTCGAGCCACCCCACCACCAGCCGGCCGTAGATCAACGCCCAGCCCGTCCTGCCGTCGTACTTCAACCGCGGCAGCGTCTGCTTCATCGCGCCGTCGTACATCGCCACCGCGTCGACCCTGGTGAAGTACCGCTGCTCCGGCGGCCATCCGCAGATCCGGTTCCCGCAGACCGCCCCGACCGCGGCCAGCGCCTGACTGCAGACCGGGCAGTGCGCCCGGGCGACGGGCGGCAGCGTCGCCCCGGCGCACGCCGCGCAGATCTCCGGCGCACCGGTCAGCACGTACGGGCACGCGGCGCAGCTGGGGAACCCGAGCGGCTCGGGAAGCGGCCCCGGCCCCGTCACAGGCCGGCCAGGGCGAGCTGCAGGCGCTGCTGCCCGGCCTGCTGCGCCTGGGCGGCGCTGCCGAGCCGGGACAGGACGTCGTCCAGCTCGGCGACCTCGATCGCCCGGCCCTCGGCGAGCATCTTCGCCGCCCACGGCTCCGCACTCGCCAGGGACCGCAGCAGGAAGACCTGCTTGCCGTGTTCTGCGGCGATCCTGGCCTGCATCTTCGCCCCGGACGTGCTGGACGCCTCGATGACGACGCTGCCCAGTGTCGCCCCGGAGGTGACGACGTTCCGGCGCGGGAACGTCCACCGCGCGGCCGAGGAGGTCGGCCAGAACTGCGAGAACAATGCCCCGCCCTGCTCGACGATCGCCGCGGCCAGCCGCGTGTTCTCCGCCGGGTAGACCTTGGTGGCGATGCCGGTGCCCATGACGGCGACGGTGCGGCCGCCGGCCTGCAGCGCGGAGGTGTGGGCGGCGGTGTCGATGCCCTTGGCCAGGCCGGAGTACACGACGACGTCGGCCTCGACGAGACCGCGGGTCATCCGGGTGGCCCGGCGCAGCCCGTCCTCGGAGGCGCCGCGGGTGCCGACGACGGCGACGGAGCGCCCGTCCAGGGCCGACAGCGGGCCGAGGTGGAACAGGAACGGCGGCAGGTTGGGCACCAGTCGCAGGTTCGCCGGGTACGCCTCGTCGAGCACCGTGACGATCCGCGCACCGGCCTGCTCGGCGGCCTCCAGCTCGGCCGTCACGCGGTCGCGGGCCTCCGCCAGCCGGGGGAGGGCCGCGTGCAGCACGGGAAGGCTCTTGCGGGACGCCGCGGACTGCTCGGGCAGCCTCCCGCCGAGCACGGCCTCGATGCCGTCGGCGGTCTGGCAGGTCCGGGCGAGCAGACTCCACTCGACGGAGGTCTCCCCGACCCGCAGCGCGCACAGCGCCAGGAGGTCACGGTGGAGGGCGGGCAGCTCGCTCGGGAGCCTGCCTTGCTCACTGGACGGTGACATGGTTCGTTCGGTCCTTCTACTCGCGGCCCGGAATGTTCGAAGGGTCAAGCGGTGAAGTCTTGGGCCTGCCGCCATCATGGCGCACCCCACCGACGGCGGACCATCCGGCTCTCGGACAGGACCGACGACCGGCCGAAGACCGCCGGAGGGCGCGGCGGGGACGAGACCCCGGTGGCCGAGACTCTCCGCACGGCGTTACGGCCCCCCACCCCGCCGCCCGCCGGCCGGGCCCCGGCGGCCTGGCCGGGGCCTGCCGGTGTCAGTGGCACCGGGCACCCTGGAACGGTGCAGTACTCGGATCTCGTGGCACCGCCGGTGGGCGTCTACCGCAACGAGCGGGAGATGGCCGACAGCGTGCTGGACGTTCTCGCGGCCGACTTCCACATCGAGCGGGAGGTCCCGGGCCGGTACCCCACCGGCGAGGCCGTCCGCATCGACGCCGTCCTGCGGCCCATCGACCCCACTGGCGGGTTCGACGCGCAGCCGATCCTCGGCGTCGAGTTCAAGTTCCCCGAGAACATCGACGGCATGGCCGAGTTCGGCGCCCAGATCGCCCAGGCCGCCGACTACGCCCACTGCACCTTCCGCGACTATGGGCGCCTCGCCGTGTTCCTCTGCCCGTCCCCCGTCTCCCAGCTCATCGCGCAGACCGACGCGACCATCACCAGCAGGAACCGGATGCTGCCCCAGTGGCGCGCCCACCTGACCGCAGTCAACGAGCACCTGTCGTCCCCCCGGACACCGCAGCAACTCGAGGCCGACGCCGTCCGCTACGCACTGGACGCCGCCCACAGGCGGCTCGCCCGGGACGCATCGGCCCGCGCCGACGGACACCGCGACGACGCCCATCGGGAACGCAGCCGCCTCAACCAGCAGGCCACCTTCGTCACACGGCTGCTCGGGCAGCTCGGCGTCGGCGAGCTGATGCCCCACCGCTACAGGGGATGGACGCTGCTGCGCTGCGGCGAACCCGTGTGGAGCCAGACCGGCGGACCGGTGCGCCGCAGCGGCACCCTGACCCCCAAGGTGGGCAACCGGTAGCCGGCCCGCCGGCGGACCACAGCCCCGGCCGCTCCCGAGCCGCCAGGAGTTGGCGCTCATGCGCAGAAGGCGGAAGCTGCCGCTGGCAGGCCCTTGCTGCTGCGGAAAACCACGGAAGCTGTCGGCGGCCGGTCCTAGACTCACCGGATGGCGCTCATGTACAACACCGGCAGCGGGGACGGCCTGCCCGAGAACGCACGGCCGGAGTCCTACCTGGCCCGGATCGACCCCACTCCCACCGAGTGGGTCACGGTCCTGCAGGAAGCCACCGACGGCAGGGTCCTGGGGACCGGCAGCTACCTGACCAGCTTCGTCGGCCGCGAACACGCCCTGGCGACGTTCTCCTGGACCGACGGGCGCGTGGGGCAGACAGACCTCTCAACCTTCGGCGAGGACGTCGTCTTCCACGACGGCCTGACCGACACCTCCGAGCGGGCCGAGTTCTTCGTCCAGCGACGGCGCCACCAGCAGCCCGTCGTCGAGCCCACCATCGAGTTCACCTACTCGTTCCTCTGGTACTTCGCCGCCGTGCCGCGCCCCGACGGCAGCTGGTACTACCTCGACGACGCCGGCCGCGACCAGGAACTCGTCCGCATCCACCGCAGCGACACCGACGTGCGCGTCGACGTCGCCGCCCTCCCGCTGCGCCGCTACCTGGCCGTCCGCGAGCGCTTCCTCGTCATCCAGCACGAGCAGATCACCCTCCTCGACTCCGCGCCCTCCCCGAGGATCCACGCCACCGAGCGAACCGAGGTGAGCACCTACGACTTCCACAGCGGCCACGAGCCGTACCCCGCCTTCGTCCGCCTGTGCGGCAAGTACCTGGTCCTGCCGATCGACGCCAAACCGGCCGACCTCGGCTATCCGCACACGACCGCCCACTCGTACCCCGACTTCACCATCGGCACCGACCCCGGAACAGGCCAGTCCATCACCTTCACCTGCAACCCGGACCGCCTCAGCAGCCACTTCAACAACCAAGGCACCCCCGACTACCTGACCCGTGTCTACTTCCGACGCGAGGTCCTGCGCCGCTACACCTCCGAGCCCTCCCGCTACCAGGTGACCTCCGGCCGGCTGTCCTGCCTGGGCCTGTGGGGCATCTCGATCGGCCGCAACGACGAGGACCTGGTGGAGGCCTACCTCGGCGACCTCGGCCGCGACCTGCCGAGTTCCGAGCGCGCCCACTGGGTCAGCTTCAACGTCCCGCCCCGCGGCGGCATCGACGAACAGCGCCTCCGCCGCGACATCCTCGGCCAGTGGACCGACGGCACCGCCGACCCGCTGCACCGTCTGGCGCAGGCCCGCGAGCACTTCAGCGCGGCACTCTCCGCCACCGCGGGCCAGCCCGTCTACCGGCCCTGGGACGCCGCAGACCAGATCGCCTTCGCCGGCCTGCACACACCCACCAGCAGCGAACAGAGCGAGGCCGACACCCAGATCCTCACCCTCGCCAAAGGCGTCATCGAGTACCTCAGCACCCAGGCGCTGCGAACACTCCCCGGAGCCGACCCCAAGGCAGCCACCATCAACTGCCTCGATGGCTGGGTGAAGCACACCGGCGGCGACCCCACCACCCTCGTCGGCCCGCTGCGCCAGCTCCAGGGTCTGCGGTCCAACGGCGCGGCCCACGCCCGAACCAAGGACTGGACGACCATCCTCACCCGCGCGGGCCTCGACAGGCTCAGGCCGGACGAGCAGTTCGTCCGACTGGTGAGCAGTACCGCCGACGCCCTCGAGGCCCTGGCCAACCACGCGGACGCACAAGCACGACCTGCCGCCCCGGGTGAGAAGGAAGGCCAGTAGCCCGCCGGCCGTCGTCCTCCCGCCCCCGCTGTTTCCGTTCTGCCAGCCGCCTGCCGCTGCGCCCCGTGCCGGTGGGTGGGCGGGCTGGGAGCATGGTGCCTCCCCGGGGCTGCGCGGGGTCTAGCGGTAGGCGATGTGTTCGATCTCGACGAGCTGGGCGGCGTGGATGCGGCCGTTCTCCAGGGAGAGCAGCCAGGGCAGCAGTTCCGGGGTGGCGTGGAGCTCGTTGTAGAAGCCGAGGTGGAGATCGGCGAGTTCTCCCCATCGGAGCCAGCTGTCGAGGGCGTCGGCGAGGTGTCGATCGGCTGTCTCGGTCCGGGTCGCGGACCAGATCGCCAGCCACGGCGCGAGGGCTCCGGTGCCGACGGAGACCGTCTCCAGTACGTCGGTGATGTGCTGGCCCGCGGGGTGGTGGTGCAGGGCCGACTGCCACCAGGCGCGCCACACGCCTTCCAGCGCGTCTCGCTCCGGCGCCGGCCAGTGGCGCCAGTCGGCGGCGAGCAGCCGGGACGCGACGAGCCCGTGGACCGCGTCGGTTTCCGGGTCGGTGCCGCGGTCGGCGACGTCCGTGCCGGTGAAGCCCATGGCGAGGACCTCTGCGTTGGCGAGGTAGACCGCGGGACCCTGGTGGTTGTCCGGCATGGCGGTGGCTTTCTCGGCGGTGAGGCTGATCCAGCCGATCGCCCCGCCGCCGATCTGGGCGGGGTCGAGGCCGTGGCGGGCGGACGGTGCGCGGTGGGCGGCTCAGCCAGCCGTCGGCGTGGTCCTGGTACCCGGTCCGCGGTTCGCGGAAGCCGCTGACCGTCACGGCGACGCCGCCGACCGCGCGCACCGGCTCGCTGCCCCCGTCTACCGGCAGTGGGTTGACGCCGGACGCCCCTCGAGGACGGCCTGAGCATCGACGAGGGTCTTCGGCCCGTGACCCACCCGTACGACCTGCGCATCTCCAAGGCGGTCGCGGAGAGCATCCGCGAGCTGCCCGCCCCCGTCTGCGACGAACTGCGCATCGCTCTGCTCCGTGCCCAGGCGGGGATCGGTGAGGAGTTCGACGATGTGGTCGGGCGGGATGCTGCTGCCCTGCGGCTGGATGAGTTCGACGGTTCCCTGGTCTTCTGGGTGGGAACGGGCGAGTGCCCTCGCCGGGCGGCGAGGGCACTCGTGGGTTTGCGGTGTTGGGCTGTTGGTGTGTGGTCAGTTGGTTGTGCCGCTGGCCCACAGGGGGGCGCCGTCGTAGCGGTAGAGGACGAGGTTGCCGTCGGGCTGGAGGAAGAGGGTGTCGTTGGGGGAGGTGATACCGATGGACCACAGGCCGGTACCCGCGGTGTGGGCGGCTTGCGGGTAGCTGCCGAGGTTGCCGTCGGTCTGGAGGGTGAGGACGGCGTTGGGGTAGCCGGACGCGCCCATGACCCAGTTGCCGCCGGCGGCCTTGTTGATGACGAGCTGGCCGGCGTTGAAGGTCATGGTGGCTCGGGTTGTGGTCCAGGTCGAGCCGCTGGGGTAGTTGGTGTCGTCACTGGGGAACAGGACGTAGCCGGGGGTGCCGGACAGCAGGGCGGTCTGGGTGGGGGTGAGGGTGGTTGCCCAGGTCTGGACGTTGGAGACGGCGCCCTTGAAGAAGGTCATGTGGGTGCCGTTGTAGAGGTAGTCGCCGACGCGGAAGCCTCCGGTGAAGCCGGCGACGGGGTTGTGGGTGCCGGAGACGGTCTCGATGCCGTTGATGTAGAGCGCCATGAGCTTGGTCGTGGCGTTGTAGGTGATGGCGAGGTGGGTCCAGGCGCCGAGCTGGACCATGCCGCCGCCGGGCCCGGCGTGGATGCAGTCGTAGATCCAGGCGCTGGTGTCGGCCTGGGACATGCAGAAGTACCACTGCTTGGAGGCCGGGTCGGCGTAGAGGATGAATCCCGCCGACTTGGTGCCGTCCTGGGACAGCAGCACGCCGTCGGAGGCGTCGGGCTTGACCCACACGGAGGCGCTGAAGTCCTTGTCCAGGGCCAGGGCGGGGGAGGTGGCAGCGGTGCTGAGAACGCCGCCGGAGGTGCCGCCGGTGTTGCCGCCGTCGAGGTGGACGTCGGGGTTGAAGAGGTCCTTGGTGCTCCAGGTGCTGCCGGTCTGGCCGGTGAGCGGTGTGGTCCCGGTTGTGTCGGCGGTGGTGGCGACGGTGTCGCCGTCCTTGGAGATGTCGGTGAGGGGCCAGGTGTGGGTGGGCGGGACGAGCTGCTGGGGGGTGAGGTTGCCGAGGGTGGTTCCGTTGAACAGGTAGGCGGTCGCCTTGCCGGTCGCATCCACGGCCCACAGGTCGGGTGTGCCGTCGCGGTTGATGTCGGCGGCCTGGAGGACGGGGGCGGCGGAGCTGGTCCAGCCGGTGGCGGCGACGAGGACGGCGGAGGTGGGGTCGCCGGCGCCGAGCTCTCCGCCTTCGGCCTTCTTTGCCAGGTTGTTCAGGACGGTGGGGTTGTAGTAGTAGAGCTTGCCGTTGATGTCGTCGCGGGCGAAGAGGCCGGGCAGGCCGTTGACTACGGCACTGGTGATGGACCAGTTGGCCCAGTCGCCGCTTCCGGTGGGGTTCTTGTCGGTCAGGACGAGCGCGTTGTCGGCGCCTTTGAACTTGCCGGGGTTGGCCATGGCGGGTTCGAGGTACAGCATGTTGTTCAGGGTCAGGACCAGGTCGGGCAGCCCGGTCGCGGGGTTTCCGCCGGCGGTGTTGAAGAGGGAGCCGCCGCTGGCGATGTGGGTCGCGGTCGCTCCCGCTGAGGTCTGGAACGCCGTGGACGCGACGTACTTTGAGGCTCCGGAGTACGGCGACAGGGGTGAGCCGTCGCCGTTGCCGTAGAGGATGTGGCCGGCCCCGGTCGACGGGTTGTAGTCGAGGACGTCGTTGAAGCCGCTACCGGAGGCGAAGTGGCCGACGACGGCCTGGGTGCCGTTCCAGTCGGTGGGGCTGCCGTTGGTGTTCTCGGCGGTGCCCTGGGCACCGATGTCGTTGGATGCGGCGTTGAGGCTGTTGACGGTCGTTCCGGAGGACAGCCACAGCCCCGGGGGCAGGCTCGCCTGTCCGCCGACGACGGCGAGGTCGGCATGACCCTGGCCGGTCAGGTCGTTCTCGGGAGCCGTGGCCGGCGCGGCGGCATTGAGGACGACGTTCGCCGAGTCGCCGATGTTGCCACCGGGGGAGACGGCGGTGACGGTGAGCGTGTTGACCCGCCGGGTCGGCTTGACGGACACCGTGGCGCTGCCGGAAGCGGCGCTCACACTGACGGGCGCCGCGCCGTTGAGCTGGTACAGGTAGCTGGCGGGGGTGGGCCCGGTGGGGTTCGCGGCGAAGCCGAAGCTCGCGGCGGTGCCGACGGTGTATTTGCTGGCGTTCTGGGTGACGACGGGGGCGCCGGGGTGGGTGGGGTCGAAGGTGAACTGGCAGGTTGCGCTGGTCGGGCTGGTGGCGATTCCGTCGCTGGTGTAGACGTTCCAGGAGAACGTGGTCATCGCCCCGTTTGCGGCGTCCGCGAGGGTGGTCCTGGGGATGAACAGGGACGCTGTGGTTCCTGCGGTCGCGGACAGGGTGGAGGTGGTGGTGCTCGCCACCACCGCATTGGTCGAGGTCTTGACCGCGGTGAAGGCCACGCCGACGGCGCCGCCGTCGGCGTCGTTCACGCCCGCGTAGAGGGTGACGTCGCCGTTGCCGATGACGGTCGGGGTCGTGCCGCCGCAGGCGGTGCTCGGGGAGGTGCTCAGCGGCGTCGGCGCAGTGGGCGCGTGATTGTAATCTGTGGACATGTACATGGTGGAAGGCTGGAACTTCTTCCACCCGTACGGGTCCGACTCGTCGGCCGCCTTGAGGGCCAGGGTGACGTCCGCCTGGCCGCTGTTCGCGGCGGACTGCATGGCGGTGGTGGTGTCGAAGCCGACGGATGCGGCCGGGCAGCTGCTGGAGTGGCCGTTGGCGGTCGTCTGGGTGTCGAGCTTGCTGATCCAGCCGGGCTGGTTGTTCCACGTGGTGGAGGCGGAGATCGAGCCGGTCCACCACAGCTCGACCGGCTTGGCCGTGCACGAGGGGGACCAGGTCTCGGTCGCGTAGAAGCGCGAGGATCTGACCTGGGCGCCGTAGATGCTGGCGGGCACGTTCATCCGGGCGAAGGCCCGCCCGAGGAAGTAGGGCGACTCCCAGGTGTTGTCGCCGACGCGCAGGCCGGTGCTGTCGCTGGTGTGCCAGTAGCTCGTGGTCGGGAAGGCGGAGCTGACGTAGGTCCAGGCCTGGGCCGAGCTGCCGGCGGAGGCGTAGGTGGGGTCGATGTACAGCGGCCACACGGTGCCCTGACCGGACAGCAGAGCGGGGTCGGGAGTCAGCGTGATGACGCTGTTGCTGTACGTCGCCTTGAGCGGCGCCGTGTGGGCCGTGGCACCCGGCATGGCGGCGCTGGAGCGGGCGGGCGCGCCGGTGCGGGCGTCGAGCACGGCGCCGGTCGAGGGGTCGTTCACGGTGGGGGCGCTGGAGTCGACGGCGGAGTCCCAGACTCCCTTGACGGGGGCGGGGGCCGAGAAGACCGTCTTACCGGTCGAGTCCTTGGCGCTGATGTTGCCGGTGGCATCGGCGGCGAGGTTGACGCCGCTGGTTCGAGTGGTGAAAGCCAGCGACTTCAGCGCCGGGTTGGCGGCGGCGATGGCGTCCTTGACGACGAGGACCTCGGAGAAGCCGCCCTGCGGGTCAGCGGTGACCTTCAGATCGACGCCCGCCATGAGGCTGTAGGTGGCGGTCGGCCCGTCCAGTGCCGGTGCGGGCAGAGACTTGCTCAGGGCGTCGGGCAGGGTGACGGACAGTGAGCGCCCGGCGGACTTCATTGTCGCCAGGGCGCCGCCGCCGCCGGCAGAGAGGGTCAGGTCGCCGGTGGTCAGCACCGGCCCGATCGATCCGTCACCGCGCTTGACCAGCGTGGCATCCAGGGGCTTCCAGGCGCCGCCGGCCTGCTTGCGGACCGGGGCGACGGACTGGTTGAGGGTGAAGCTGCCGTCCGGGTTGGCGGTCAGCTGGTCGGTGGCGGTGGTTGCCGCGTCGACCTGTACGGCCTTGCCGGTGGCCCGCGCCTGACTGGAGGCCTGATCCGCCGTCATCGCCTGCGGGAGCTTGGATGCTGCGGCGGTGGTGTCGGCGTGAGCGGGTGCGGACAGGACAGTGAGCCCCAGCGAGGCGAGGGCCGCCGCCACCGAGGCGGCCAAGGTTCGTGTGGGTGGTGTGGATGGTCGCACGCGAAGGCTCCCCGTTTCGGGCGAAATGGTTGAGGACTGACTGACCGTGTACGGCGAAGCGCATTGACGGAACTGCCCACCCATTCCTGTTGCTTGGCCGCAAAGGTCCGGAATCACCGCTCCGGAACCGCGCAGCCTGGTCGAACGCCGAGGCTATCCCGAAGCCATGTCACTGCCTTGGGTGGTTTGCCTCCGCTATGCCGCATATGTCAGCAGCATGCCAGGTAACAAATCCTTCAAATTTCGCCTGTGTGCGCAGGATTGACGGTGACCCGGCCGCTTCGTCGCTGCGATAGTCGACCCGAGCCGGCTGTCGATCACGCCGGGGGTGGGCGCTGCCTACGCGCAGCGACGAACAGCAGAGGTGCGACCTTCACATGCTTCGAACCGCTGACGGACCCCGACGCCGGGTGTCCCGGCCGTGGTCCATATCCGGGTATCACCGTCTTCGATGGCTGGGGACGTTGACCGCGGGCGCCCTGGTGGCCTCGCTGACGGCGGCTCCGGCGTTCGCCGCCGCACCGGACACAGCCCCGCCGGCCGTTCCTGGGACTCCGTCGGTGAAGGTCGGCCGTCCGCTCCAGGCCAAGCCCGTCCACCCCAAGGACGACACCAAGCGCACCTACAAGCCGAAGGCCACCGCCTGGCCCAAGGCCTCCAACGGCACCGTCAAGCCGGCCGCCCCGACGGCTGGCCAGGCCGAGGGCGCCAAGGCACAGGTGTCCGGAAGCCCGGTGTGGGTCCAGACTCCCAAGCCTGCCGACGGTGCCACCGCTCCGGGCAGTGTCGCGGTCAGTGTCCTGGACCATGCGAAGAGCACCAAGCTCGGCGTGTCCGGTGTGGTCTTCAGCATTGACGCGGGAGCGGCCGGCGGCAAGCTCCGCGTGGGCCTGGACTACTCGTCGTTCGCCGAGGCCTACGGCGGCAACTACGGCTCCCGCCTGCAGCTAGTGTCCCTGCCGGCCTGCGCGCTCACCACCCCCGAGGTGCCGGCCTGCCGCGTCCAGACCCCGCTCACCACCGACCGCGACCCGCGCTCGAGCACGGTCTCCGCCCAGGTCGAGGTTGGCACCGCGGCGGCCGCGACGCCGTCGAAGATCGGCACGACGGTCCCCGCGAGCACCGACACCGGGTCGCACGTGGTCTCGGCGGTCTGGTCCGGTGACACGGCCACGGCGGTGCAGGCCTCGACGGCGTCCACTCCGCAGGTCCTGGCCGCGACCGTGTCCAGCGGGCAGGAGGGCTCGGCCGGAGGCTCCTACTCCGCCGGAGCCCTGAGCCCGAGCGGCTCGTGGACCGGCGGCAGCTCCGGCGGCTCCTTCACCTACAGCTACCCCGTCACCGTCCCCGGCGCCACCACCTCCCTCACCCCGAGCGTCTCCCTCGGCTACGACTCCGGCGAGGTCGACGGCAAGACCGCCAGCACCCAGGCCCAGGCCTCCTGGCTCGGCGACGGCTGGTCCACCCCCGACTCCTTCATCGAGCAGACCTTCATCCCCTGCTCGGACAGCCCCGAGGGCAGCCCCTCGCCGTCCGCCACCAATGACGAGTGCTACGCCGGGCAGATCCTGACCCTGTCGCTGAACGGCTCCTCCACCTCGCTCGTCTACGACGCGTCGAAGGGCACCTACACCTCCAGCGGCGACGACGGCGCCAAGATCGCGCACATCACCGGCGCGAACAACGGCACCGGCACCTACAACACCGACTACTGGACCGTCACCGACCGCTCCGGCACCGTCTACTCCTTCGGCCGCAACCAGCTCCCCGGCTGGTCGGCGGGCAAGCCGGCCACCAACTCGGTCGACTCCATGCCCGTCTACTCCGCCCACCCCGGCGACCCCTGCTACAACGCGAGCGGCTTCAACGCCTCCGTGTGCACCACGGCCTACAAGTGGCACCTGGACTACGTCAAGAACATCCAGGGCCAGGCCATGGCCTACTACTACGCGCAGGACACCAACTACTACGGCCAGAACAACGGCGCCACCAACACCCAGTACGTTCGCGACTCCCACCTCGCCCGGATCGACTACGGCTTCCTCGACGGCGGCGCCTACAACACCGTCCCCGACCAGGTCTCCTTCACCACCGCCCCCCGCTGCGTGGCCACCACCTGCGACCCGATCTCCGCGGGTAACAGCGCCACCCAGTACCCGGACGTGCCGTTCGACCTGATCTGCGCCTCCGGTGCGACCTGCTCCTCGCACTCGCCGTCGTTCTTCTCCACCGTCCGCCTGAAGCAGATCGCAACGACGCAGTACGACACCGCCTCCGCCGGCTACAAGCCGGTCGACAGCTACGGCCTCGCGCAGACCGAGCCCCCGACCGGGGACGGCACCTCCCCGACCCTGTGGCTGTCCTCCATCACCCGCACCGGCAGCGACACCAGCGGCGGCGGCAGCGGCACCATCACCCTGCCCGCGGTGACGTTCGGCGGCACGACCATGCAGAACCGGGTCGACACCACCAACTTCCCCGGCATGTTCCGCTACCGCCTCACCTCCATCACCGGCGAACTCGGCGCGGTCACCGGCATCACCTACGGCCTGCCCAACCCCTGCACCCCCGCCTACATCGCCACCGCCAACCCGGCATCGAACACGGGCTCCTGCTACCCGGTGAGCTGGACCCCGCCGTTCTACAGCGCCCCGGTCACCGACTGGTTCCAGAAGTACGCCGTCACCCAGGTCCTCGAGACCGACATCACCGGCGCCGCGACCGACAGGACCACCACCTACGACTACGCCGGCGGCGCGGCCTGGCACTACGACGACAACGAGATCGTCCAGCCCAAGTACCGCACCTGGGGACAGTTCCGCGGGTACGCCACCGTCACCAGCCGCAGCGGTAACGGCACCAGCGAGCACAAGACCAAGAGCGTCACCGACTACTACCGGGGTATGGACGGGGACTACCTCACCCCCACCACCACCCGCAGCATCACCCTCACCGACTCCCAAGGCGGCACCCACGCCGACAGCCCACAGCTGTCCGGCAGCGCCCTGGAGACCTCGGCGTACCTCGGTGACGGCGGCGTGGTCGACCACTCGAGCATCACCTCGTACTGGATCTCGCCCGCCACCGCCACCCGCACCCGCACCGGCCTTGCGGCCCTGACCGCGAACACCGTCAAGCCGGCCGAGACCTTCACCCGGCAGGCCGTCACCACCGGCGGCAGCACCACCTGGCGCTACACCGAGACCGACAGCACCTACAACGCCAACACAGGCGACGCCGGCTTCGGCCTCCTCACCGCCACCTACACCCACACCGTCCCGGTCAACGCCGTCTACGACGCGTGTGCCACGGTGACGTACGCGCCGGCGAACACCACGCTCAACCTGATCGGCCTCGCCGCCTCCCAGGAGAGCGACTCGGTCGCCTGCGCCGGCTACACCCAGGGCGCCAAGCCGTCCGCCCCGGCCGGCTACAACACGCTCACGGCCCCGGCCTCGGTCAATCGCCCCGCGCAGGTCGTCTCCGCCACCCGCACCTTCTACGACGACCCCAGCTTCTCCACCGCGTTCCCGCAGGCCGCCGCGCCCACGGTCGGCAACGTGACCATGGTCCGCCAGGCCGCCGACTACACCGCCGGCGCGTTCACCTGGCAGACCGCCAAGCGCGCCACCTACGACACCTACGGCCGCCCGCTCGTCACCTACGACGGCAACGGCAACGCCACCACCACGGCCTACACCACCAACGCGGTCGGACTCACCACCGGCCGGTCCGTCACCAACGCCAAGAACCAGACCGCGAGCTCGACGATCGCCCCGGTCCGCGGCCTGCCGCTGACCGCGACGGACGCGAACGGCGTTGTCTCCACCACCCGGTACGACACGCTGGGCCGCCTCACCTCGGTGTGGCTCAACTCCCGCCCTACCACCGCGGCGGCCAACCAGGTCTTCGGCTACACGGTGTCCCAGACCTCTGTGTCCGGGACCACCACTCAGAAGCTCAACGACGGCCTCGGTTACATCACCTCGTACACCCTGTACGACTCCCTCGGCCGTGTCCGCCAGACCCAGGACCCCACCCCCATGGGCGGACGGCTCCTCAGCGAGTCGTCCTACGACTCCCGCGGCTGGGTCCGCAAGAAGAACAACGCCTTCTGGGACAAGGACAACAACCCCGTCCTGGCGCTCGCGCCCTCTCCCCAGGACGCCACGGTCCCCAACCAGGACGTCTACACCTACGACGGCCTCGGCCGCACCGTCGTCGACACCTCCTTCAAGTACTCGGCGGTCCAGGAGGTCACCACCACCGTCTACAACGGTGACCGGACCACCGTCGTCCCGCCGGCCGGCGGCACCGTCAAAACCACCGTCGTCGACCCGCTCGGCCGGACCGTCGAGCTCGACGACTTCACCGCCCGTCCGACCGTCGCCCCGCCCGTCGACCCGTTCACTGGCACCTACACCGTCTCGGGCGGCACCAGCCAGGCCATCACCTACGGCTTCGACGGGCACGGCAAGCAGAACACCACCACCGCCGCCGGATCCACCTGGACCACCACCTACAACCTGCTCGGCCAGGCCACCGGCAAGACCGATCCCGACGCCGGCGCCAGCACCATGACCTACGACGGCGCCGGCAACCTCAAGGAGTCCACCGACTCCCGCGCCAAGACCGTCAGCTACACCTACGACACCCTCAACCGCAAGACCGCAACCTACGCCGCCCCCGCCGCGGGCCAGTCCAGCGCCAACCAGCTCGCCGCCTGGGTGTACGACAACGACAACGCCGTCGCGAACGTCACCTACCCGATCGGCCACGCCACCACCACCACCGCGTACAACGGCGGCGCCGCCTACATCACCCAGTCCCTCGGCTTCAACGTTTTCGGCGAGTCCCTCGGCGACACCTACACCATCCCCTCCAGCACCGAAGGCGCCCTGCTCGGCAAGAACTACACCTTCAAGCACAGCTACACCCCCCACACCGGCCTCCTCGACAACGACACCCTGCCCCTCGGCTCCGGCCTCCCGTCCGAGATCGTCGGCCACGCCTACAGCACCGCCTTCGACCTGCCCGCCGGCCTCGGCACCACCAGCTACAGCTACGTCCAGGACGTCACCTACGACGCCTACGGCCACGTAGGCCAGACGACCCTCGGAGGCGACACCAACCTCGGCTGGATCACCAACACCTACGACGACCACACCGGACGCCTGACCGACCAGCGCGTCTCCCGCTCCAACACCGGCACCCCCAGCGACGTCGACCTGCAGCACTACGACTACGACCTCGCCGGCAACACCACCCGGCAGACCTCCACCCGCCTCGGCGCCACCACCGAGACCCAGTGCTACCGCTACGACCAGCTGGATCGCCTCACCACCGCCTGGACCGCCACCGACTCCTGCACAGCCACCCCCACCCCCGCCGCACACTCCACCGTCGGTGACGCCATCACCGGCGGCGCCTACTGGACCGACTGGGCCTTCGACCAGCTCGGCAACCGCACCACCCACACCGACCACTCCACCACCGGCGGCACCGACACCACCGTCACCTACACCTACAACGGCAACGGCGCCGCCCAGCCCCACACCCTGACCTCCACCAGCGCGAGCACCAGCTACCGCTACGACGCCACCGGCAACACCACCACCCGCACCACCCCCACCGGCGGCACCCAGAACCTCACCTGGGACAACGCAGGCCACCTCACCGCCATCACCGGCGGCACCGCAGGCAACACCAGCTACGTCTACGACGCCGACGGCCAAGTCCTCCTCCAGAAGGACCCCGGCACCACCACCCTCTACCTCCCCGGCCAGCAGGTCACCCTCAACACCACCACCAACACCCTCAGCTCCGTCCGCTACTACGCCCTCCCCGGCGGCGGCACCGTCGTCCGCACCGGCACCGGCACCAACTACCGCTTCGAAATCGCCGACCCCCACGGCACCAACGGCCTCAACCTCGACAACACCGCCCAAACCCCCACCTGGCGCCAGTTCACCCCCTACGGCGCCCCCCGCGGCACCCCCGCCACCTGGCCCGACAACCGCGGCTTCCTCAACGCCCCCACCAGCACCGCAACCAGCCTCACCACCGTCGGCGCCCGCCAATACGACCCCATCCTCGGCCGCTTCATCAGCGTTGACCCCGTCCTCGAAACCACCGACGCCCAACAACTCGGCGGCTACACCTACGCCGGCGACAACCCCATCGGCGGGAGTGATCCGACGGGCCTGCTCCGCCAGCCTGACTTCTACGGTGGCGGCGAGGCAGGTGGGGCAACATGCGAACAGGAATGCCAGGATGATGCGGCCGGGAATCCTGAGTTCTCCGATATTCCCGAGGACAAGCATGGACCCTGCACATTGTCAGGCGGGGCGTGTGGAGGGCCCGGCAGCTCGATTTCAATGAGTGACGTTGGAAAATTTTGGTGGGACGTTGCTACGCAGCCTGTCCGGGACGGCTGGAATTGCGGATGGAATCATCAAGACGAGGCATGCATGTGGACAGCTGTCACCATGTTCACAGCCGGGGAAGGCGCACTCCTCAAGGCCACCCTGGGTGACCTAGCCGCCACAGAGGGTGGAGCTGCCGAAGTTGGAAATATCAGACTCCTTGAAGGTGGCGAAGGCGTTACAATCCTCGGGGGGAAGTACAAGACGCCGAACGTTCCCACCCTGAAGGCGATGATCAATCCTGGTGGCGGGGAAACCAACTGCAGGGCATGTGCCGTCGCGCTGGATTACCTGCTGGCCGGAAAGCCCGCGTCGGCCGTTCCTTGGCTGCAGGGTGGAGATAAGAAGCTCATCGAGCAAATTATGGGCCGCCGGTTCCATGTTCGTAGTTTGAGTAATATAGTAAGTGACATAAATAAGTCGGGTGACGGTGCAAGGGGGATCGTGATTGGATATATCCCCCCCACTGCGAAAACTCCAGGAATCTATCACGCATTCAATGTTTTGAATAAAAAGGGTGATGTGCTATTCCTTGATGGACAAACCGGACATGCGAATTATGTTTCAAGAATGACTAACTTTCAGTTTATGGCGACTAATCCCTAGTGGTGGCAGGGGCTTTGTCTGCGGATATCGATTTTGCGCGACAGGTGGCCGAGGAATTCGTCTCGAGCCTGGTCTCCTTGCCTGGCGAGGAGCTCGTAGTGGATCCTTGTCGATATTACGAGATCGATGGGGCGGTTATTTTCCCGTGTAACTCGAGGGAGTTTTTTGAGGGAACTGGTGAATCTTATATCGGGGCGCTCCCGGTTCGAGTCGACGCGCAAACTTGGCAATGTCGATTTCTGACGCTTAGTGAAGTTCTCGAAATGTAAATCTCATACGCGCGAGTTTGATCGGATGTTTCGCCAGCCGTTCACTCGCTAATCTCATCTTTCATGGCGGCCCGTCGGTTCACCGGCGGGCCGCCCCTTTTCCACGCCTGAACCTGCACCCCTACATCTCCTCTCGGCGAAGAACACGCTGTCGCAGTCGAAGGTGTCCACGCCCTCGGACAGCACCTTCACGGAGGAGAGGATGTAGCGCAGGCCCCGCCCCAGGGTGTGAGTGGGTGGGGTGGCGTCAGCGGGTTGGGTGGCAGTGGGTTGGCTGAGCTCAAAAGCTTGTTGAGCTGGGCTTCTCATGGTCGAGGTCGTGGATCTTGGCTGTCGCCAGGCTGACCAGCAGGCCCGCACTGTCTGCTCGACGCGCTGGACAACCCGGACGACCGGGCCTCCCACGACCAACGCCAGAAGGAGAGGGACGCCTGTGCGCGGGGGTGGGCTTGCTCGACCGCTCGACCGCTCGGCTGCATGTGCGAAGAGCGCTGTGACTTCCGGGTCACGCGGATGCTTGCGATCCCTGGGTACGCCCGCCTTCTCCGGGCCTGCACCGATCCACCGGCCGCGCCCGGCTGCGCCCACGGGGCTGGGGCCCGACCGGTCCGGCCGGGTTTCACCGGTCCGTCCATGCCACCTCGCCGGCCCGGTTCCGCAGTGCCTTCGGCAGCCTTCTGCTCCGCTCGTTCTCGGACGCCCCGGGTCCGTCCTTCCGGCTGGCCTGGGCCGTCTGCCTCTGTTCGGGGCCGGTCGCCGGTGGCTGGCCCGGGGAGAGCCCCGCACCAGAGGGCCGCCAGGCCGCACCTCGGCCTCGCCTGCCCTGCGCTGTAGCCCGGTCCCCGTGCCGCCCCGGGGAGGTGACGGTTCTTGTATCTCCGCCACCCCGTACAGCCCGGCCCCGCGTCCCCGCGGAATCCGGCCGGGGCGGTGGCGCCGCCAGCGCACCCGTCGGCCGCGGCGTGCTGCGCCGGGTTCCGGGTGGGCGGGGTGTCTGGGCCGGGGTCTGCTCCCGGGAGACCCGGTGCCCGTGCCTGCCGCAGCGCGGGTGTCGGGTGTCTGCGCGGCCGGGCGGCGGGGTACGGGGGCGGGGCCGAAACCGAGCTTCGATGTGATCTGAGTCACTTCCCGGGGGTGGGTATCCGGATTCGGGTGGTTGGGGGAGTGGTTGTGGGTGAGGTCCGGGATGCTGGGCCGACGAGACGTCAGATGCCAACGACTGCACGAGAAAGGGGACCGACCGATGGGGTCGCCTCTGCTCGGGTCGGGACCCGTGTGGGCCTTCGCGCCCATGCTGGTCCCGCCCTTGATCTTTTTCGCTTCGCGTCGCCTGCTGGCTGCGGCGGAGCTGATGCTCCGCCTGCAGCACAGCGTGGTGATGGAACGCGAGAGACGCGCCACCTTCGTGGAGGTGGTGCGGGCGCTGCCCGCGGGTGGTGCCGTGGTCCAGTTCGAGGCCGGGGCGCCGCTGTGGGCGGTGTGGGTCCCCGGTGAGACGCCGGACGCCCGGGCGGCGCTGCGGAGCGCTGCGTGACGAAGGACGCTTCCATCAAGGACGCGGCCGGGGAACCGGAGTCGTACTCCGGGTTCCCGGACTTCGTCGCCCGGACGCGGCCCGCGCTGTGGGCCGTGGCGCTGTACGAGAGCCGGGGCGACCACCACGTGGCCGAGGACGTGCTGCAGGACGCGCACCTGCGGCTGTTCCGCTCCTGGGAGCGGATCAGCGGCCGGCCCGGGAGTCTGAAGGCGTACGGGCGTACGGCGGTCCGCAACGCCGCGAGGGACTTCTACCGGCGCCACCGCAGGCTGGTCGTGGTGGAACTGCCGGCCGAGGACGACTTCACCGTGTCGTGGGACGGCGCCATGCCGCACGCCGATGCCACGGACCTCGGGGCGCTGGTGGTGGAGCTGATCGGCCGGCTGCCCGAGCGGCAGCGGACCGTTGTCAGCATGGTCTACCTCGAGGACAAGACCTTCGAGGAGGCTGCGGCCGCGATGGGCAGCGTGAAGCCCGACACCGCGCCCGCGTCGGCCCCGTCGGGGTGGCCGGTCTCGACCTCGCGGATGTGCCGGCGCCACGTGAGCGCCCGTTCCCGGGCCGCCGCCGGGGCGGTCTCGAACAGGCCCCACTGCGGCGCCGCCTCCGCCTTCCCGTCGGCCTCGGGGCCGGTGAGGGCGAACGTGGGGTCGGCGAACAGGCGCCCGGCCAGCACCACTTCCTCCCCCTCGTCGGCAACCAGGTGGACGCGCTGTCCGGCCAGGCCGACGACCTGCCAGCGCGCCCCCCGGAAACGGACCTGCCCGCCGACCGCCAGCACCGGACGCCCGCCACGCCGCCGCGGCGCCGCGCTCACATCCCACCCCCGCCACAATCGCCGGCCACCCCGGCTGTCCCCATCCCGCTGCTTCCTGCCATGGCTTGTACGGATCCCGGGCCGACGAGGACGCCCTGGTGCAGCGGGCGTTCCAACGACACACTCAGCCGGCCGTGCCACAGGGTGTGGAAGACGGCGGGTAGAACCGTCATCGGGGGGCCGAGCGCCTGAACGCCTTCCAGGAGCGGCCGCGGCCGCTCGAACGCCTCCAGCAGCGCGTCCGCCACCCCGGGGCGGCCCTGGTAGCGGGGATGGCGGTAGCCGGCCAGCCACCTCAGGTTCGCCGCGAACACCGCATCCAGCGGCTCCAGGCGCCGGTAGTGCCAGCCGACCAGGTCGCACGCCGCCCGGGCCGCCTGCGCGCCGCGCAGCGCCCGCTCACCGCCCGCCTTTGCATGCCCCGGGCAGTCGGCCAGCAGGGCGGTGCCGTCCGCGTAGCGCGCGAACAGCTGCGGCACCCACGAGCGCACCGAGCCCCCATGGTCGCGCCACACCAGCCGCACCGGCCGCCCTGCCAGCCCTGTCACCTGCGGGTCGCGGTCCAGGACCATCAGCTGGGCGCGCATCGCGTTGGACCCGGCGACCACGTGCCGCCCGGTGGTGGCCGACCACCACAGCCCCGGCCCCCACCGCCTCCCGGGCGGCACCGGGAACGCGGACACCGGCGCCAGGTCCTCGAAGGCCACCGTCACGCAGGCGTCCTCCCACCGCTGCCGCACCTCCTGGCCGACCGGATCGAGGAACACCGCCTCGAACCCCGCCCGCCCATCCACATCCACCGGGCCCGCGGACCCACCCGCCCCGGCCCAACCGTTCACGCTGCTCACGGTTCTCAGCCAACCCGCCACACACGCCCACGCGGACGGCTTTCCCCGTTCCCGCCCCACCCCGTGACCTGGTGCGGTAGAGCGCCCCATACGCACCCGCGTTCTCACCCGGGCCCACACCCCACCACCAAGCCCAAGCCCGGTGCCGTCCTACACAGCGCCGGCCTGCCCCGGCCCGACGACCCGCCAGACCCCTTCTATCGCACCGCCCGGCCACCATCCCCGAGCACCTCGGCGAGCGCATCCGGGGACAGCCCCGCCCACGCCGCGACGTCCTCGACTCGCACTCCGGCCTCCAACGCGGCCCCCACCGTCTCCCGCACCGCCTGCTGCAGCCGGTCGATGCCGCAACCCAGGCCCTTCAGCAGCCGCTCCGCCGCCTCCGCACTGCTGCCCCGCTGCGCCCCGCGCAGCTGGATCAGCTGTTCCTGCGCGTCGTCCAGCAAGTTGCCGATCAGCGCGCGCCGTTCAGGCGCCACCGCCGAGCGCCACACCGTCCCCGACCCCGGCAGCTTCGCTTCCTTCGTCAGCGCCCGCAGCTGCGCCGCCATGCTCGTCGGCTGGAGCTCACGGCGCACCCACCACAACTCGTCCCTGTGGCCGCGGGGCACGGCCGCGCCGCGGCGCCGGCGGATCACCGCTCCACCACGCGATCAGCGGCCCGCCGAAGTCGACCGCCGCCAGCGGCCCCAACCACCGGCGCCCCACCCGCTCACCCAGCTGCCGGCAGAACGCCCCGTCCGCCGGCAACGCCCGGGGTCGCCCGGCCCCGCTGTCCTGCCAGACCAACTCGGCCATCACCGGATCCAGCAGCGCCCGCGCGACCTC
This sequence comes from Kitasatospora cinereorecta, assembly GCF_024172095.1. Taxonomy (GTDB): domain Bacteria; phylum Actinomycetota; class Actinomycetes; order Streptomycetales; family Streptomycetaceae; genus Kitasatospora; species Kitasatospora cinereorecta. The sequence continues at coordinate 435,827 of NZ_JAMZDX010000008.1, forward strand.
CACCACCTCCGGGAAGACCGCCGCGTCCCGCGCCACCGCCCGCCACCGCCAGAAGTCCCCGCTCGCGTCCCCGCCCGCCAGGGCGTGCAGCCGCGCGGGCCACACCCGCTCGTCCGGCCACTCCAACGCCAGATCCCACCACCGGCACACCACCGCATACGCCACCGCGAACACCTCCCCAGGCCCAACCCCCGCCCGCACCGCACGCCTCGCCACCCGCACCCACCGCCGCTGCGCCTCGACGATCTCCGGCAGGCCGCGCACGTCCAGGAACTCCAACGCCTGGTCCGCATCGGCGTCCAGCAGCCACCGCCCGTGCCGCGTACACACCCGCTCCCACCGCTGCGCGTACCGCATAACCCGCACCGGCGCTCCGGCCCGCCGGGCTGCGCACCACCGGCACCCGAACGCCACCGGCCCCACCGCCGCGCCGCCCACCCGCCACACCGCCCCAGGGCCGCTGCCAGCCGCCTGCGAGGCCAGTTTCTTGTCGTCCAGCCCCCACGCCGGCAACGCCCGCCCCAGCACGTCCTCGTCGACCCCGCACAACCCGGCCAGTACCCGCCGCCCCGCCGCATCCGGCAGCACCTCGGCGTCCGCCCGCAGCGCACCGCCCTCATGCCGAGGCTGGTGGCTGAGCAACTGCCAGTGCGTCAGCACAGCGGCGTCGTCCAGGCCGTAGCGGGCAGCGACCCGGCTAACCAGCGAGAAGGTCGTCTCCCCGGCGATCGGAGAGATACGGAAGACCACGGAAGCCATGAGCCCAGCCTTGCGGAGAACAGCAGAACCTGGGTGAAGTTCCGCGTTCCCGTCACCAGCCGACTTGGCGGCTGCACGGCGAACGCCGCGCTGGTCTCCGTCCCGGACGATCCGTGGTGGGAGGTGCGGGTGCTGCACGCGAAGCTCTACCCGCCGCCCCACCGCTGGGTGTGACCTGTTTGGGTTGTTGGGCGTGGAATGGCCCCGTACGCTGGATTGTCTGGACCTTTGGTTGGACCTGTTGGGGGTGTCCGAGGGTGGTGGGTGTCCGGGCATTGGTAACTGTGTGTGGTGGTCGATGCAGGTCGGGGTCGGTGGGGCCGGGGCGGGGGTCGGTGGGGTGTGGTGGGCGGGTTTTCGGGGTATGAATTCCGCCGGTAATTCCGTTGGGTTGTTTTGGCGGATTGGTTGCTGGTGGTGGTGTAAATTCGCCTCGCTGCGCCGCCGTTCGGGGGCCGTGTGCGGGTCGCGCTGCGCCGCTGTCCTGGCTGCTCGGACACCCCCGCCACCCCGCCGGCTCACTGACCTCGACCGGGACGGCGCCACCCTCTACGACCGCATGCTGCGCCTGACCGGGGCCCCCGCACCTCCAGCGCTCCCGCCGACGCGGTCGAGCTCGGCCCGGCACTCGCCGACCTGGCCGGCCTGACGCCGGTCGCACGGTGCTGCTCTGGGACTCAAACCCCCCTCCACGACGCGCTGCGCGGCCTGAAGGTAGAGCCTGGCCGGATCCTGCCGGACGGCTACCAGGGGTGCAGCACCTGGAGATGACTGTCATGCTGTGGCGGGCCGACCTCGACCCCGCCACCGGCCACCACCGCATCCCCACCCCGCCAGGTACCGCGGACCGCCTGCGGCTCCGCCGGATAGTCACCGCCCGACCTGTCCAGTACCTGGGCGAGACCGGCTGCACGGCCTCCTGAGCGCGTCACGGGCGCCCAGCCGATGTCCCCTCAGCACGCTGCGGCCTGATGCTGCCAAGGAGCCGAAGCGCGGTCCGCCAGTTCGGTGGGCCGCGGCTTCTCCTATCCAGTCGTTGTGACCGCCGGGGAGCACAACGTCGTGGTTCGCGCGTTGCGAGTGCACGGGGATCCGCCGTACCACCTCTTGCCATAAGGACGTGCGTGCTCACCTTCACCTTGGACACAACTGCTTGATCGACATCGAAGAGAACCGGCCTGCTGCCGCGAGCGTGCAGACCTTGATCGAGCGCCATGACGCTGGCATTGCCATAGTTCGGCTGGCGGCCACGACTGCGGCGGAGAACCAGCCGGACGGGTCTGCACCGAGGATCGCGGCTTTCCAGCGGCGGGTTGTGGCCGCGGGGCTGGACCATCTCGAGATCCTCAAGCCGGTCGTAATCTGGGACTACAACTTCACCTACTGGGACTGGGCAGTCTGGGGCAACGAGTCGACCGGCACCGAACTCGAGGCAATCCACAACGTGCTGTTTCCCGACGCACCGTTCGATCATGACCAGGCAGTGCCCGACGGTCTGCCGAACGCAGACAGGGCGGAACGCAAGTGGCGGAACCAGCGGCTGGATGGTCTGGGGCTGCACACCCACATCCAGGCGGGTGCTGACGTGTACGTCACCTCGGACCAGAACTTCTTCAAGGAAACGAAGAAGTCGCCGCTCGCGGCGCTGGGCGCGCACATGATCATGCCCCCACACGAAGCCGTGGCCTACCTAGACTCGCTCTGAGGCTGGCAACTTACTGTCGGGCGGCCTTCCTGGCGCCCGACAGCTTTCTGACGGTGCACGCGGGCGGCGGCCCTGCGCCTGGAACGCCGGCTGCGCCCGGACTCGGCGACTGCGTCAGCGGTTCGAATCCTGGCTGTCATGATGGGCGTCAGCCCAAGGGACCGGCCGGTGAGCTCGGCGACGTCCGCCGGCACGCCACACCGGGGGCGAGACGGCCTTCGCCACCGCTGCCGACACATGCGCCGAGTGGCGTGCTACGCCGCCGTCCGGGGCGGGGTTGTTGGGTGCACTCCGAAGCTGGCCTGTTGCTCCTTGCGCCGGTCCAGGTAGCCGCCCGGGCCAAGGTGACCGGGGCCAAGGATGGTGGCCGGTCTTCGTCGAGGAGTGCCGGCGTCCGGAACCGAGGCTTCGCCCCAGGCCGACTCCTGGCCGCTCGGATCGAGCCGGGACTGGTTCGCCGGCAGCCGCGGACTCGCGTACCGCGCGTCATCCGGATCACCTACCGCCCGTGACCTCCGGCCGACAGTCCCACCGGCCACGAGCACCGGGACGACGAGCACGACCAGGAGCGCGCCGTCGTCAGCCCCGGTGCGACTGGTCGGGGTACTTCCGGCACACCTCGTCGCCTTCGTCGTCGCACAAGCATGCGCTGCACGCGGCGCACAACTCTCAGCTGTCCTCGCAGCGCCGTGGCGGGTAGGTCATCTCCTCCCCGCACCACTCGCACGTCCTGGTGGGCAACCGCTCCGGATCTCACTGCGTTCACGGATGCTGTGGATGTCGTCCTGGTCGTCGCCCTGCTGCTGATTCGTCACGGACGAAACGTAGCTGACAAGATCATCTGTAGTGCTTTAGACGCCGCTGCTGCGCCCGCCGGTCTGCCTGCCGTTCGGGGTGGCCGCACCGCTGTGCCCCGCCTTCTTGCCTGTTGTGCTGCCGTTCGGGCCGGCCCTCGTTCGGGCTTGGCGGGTCTGTTGGGTGCCGGGATGCCGGTGCCTGAGTGGTGGGGGTCTGGGTGGCCGTCAGGCCGCCGTGGAGGCTGTCGCCGGAGTGGCCGGCGCGCTGTCGCGTTTACTCAGGTTGAACTCCTGATGTCGGGTGGCTGAGCCCGGATCCACCGGTCTGGGGTCAGCAGCAGCGATCCGGCCCATCAGCCACCATTCCCATGGCGACCAAGACCTCGGCATCGGCCAGGAAGGCCAAGGCGGCCCCCATGTCGCCGCCGTGAAGCAGCTCGGAGGCAGCCATACCGATCCAGGTCACAGCGCTGGTCGCCCTTCATGTGGCCCGGGTCGAGCCCGTGCATTGCGCAAAGCCGTTGGTGCGTCGCAGAAAGGTAGGACGGCCAGTCGTCGTAGTCGGCGCGGTCCAGGCCGCTCAACTGTCCGAGCCAGGAGCCGGCATGGGCCCGAAGGACGGCCTCGGGTTCACGGAAGTCGTGCATCCATCCACACCGCTGTCCAACGCTTCCACCGATCGTTCGACCGTCTGGAATCCCAGGAGCCAGGTGCTGGCCGCCCCACGGTGGCGCCACACGG
>NZ_JAMZDX010000009.1 GCF_024172095.1 Kitasatospora cinereorecta
CGGACCGTGCGCCGAGGGCGGCTGCGCGCAGTGGACGGGCGAGGCGTGCGGGGTGATCGACCGGGCGCTGGACGCCCCGGCGAGCGGTGCGGAGTGCGAGGTCCGGCCGGTCGGCGCGCTGGAGCGGCCGTTCCCCGACTGCGGCATCCGCGGCGACTGCCGGTGGTTCGCGCAGCGCGGGGCGGCGGCGTGCGGCGTCTGCCCGGGCATCGCGGGATGGCGGCCGGGCGACCCCGAGGTGGGGTGAGCCGGCGAGTGCGTCCCGGAACTCCCGCCCAGGCGGATCGGCGGTCGGCGGTCGGCGGTCAGCGGTCAGCGGTCAGCGGGAGCGTCGCGGAGGGCGGCGAGCAGCCGCTGCGGGGTCCAGTGGCCGCCGGCGCCGGGGCGGCCCGCGAGGTAGCCGGCGGCGCGCTCCGCGCTCCAGCCGTGGCTCTCGGCGAGGCCGGCGGCGAGGACACGGAGGTAGGCGGTGCTGGGGGCGTTGAGTTCGGCGTCCCGGAGGTCCCAGGGGGCCGTGAACCCGAGCACCGGGATGCCGTCGATCGCCCCCGCGCAGACCACCGTCTCGTACCGGCCCGGCCCGAGGCGCTGGCGCCCGGTGGCCAGGGCCGTGCTGAGGTCGAGGTCGGCGTACGGCTCGCGGTGCATCTCCTGCGCGGCGAGGTCGGCGAACTGCCCGGCGGTCAGCAGGTAGGCGCGGGCGGGCATCCGGCCCGCCTGCGCCGTGTCGTGGAACGCCATGCCGCCGCCCCAGACGTGCGAGGTCAGCGCGAAGTAGAGGGTGCCAGGCAGCAGCACCGGCAGCGAGCGCTCGGGAAGCCGCTTGTCCCGGCAGCCCGGGTAGACGTGGCCGCCGTTCGGCGCGCGGCCACCGCGGAGGTAGAGGGCGAGGCGGGCGGCGTGCATGTTGGAGCCGTACGCCGCGTACCAGACGTGCGAGGGGGGCGCGGCCCGGCTGCCGAGCGGCTCGGGGCGGAACGGCGCGCGGCCGGGGGCGGGCCGGTCGGCGTCCTGCGGCCGGTCGTCCATGCGTGGTGACGGTAGCCGCCGGGGCCGCGGATGTCGGCTGCGCGCCGGGCCGGCAGGCGCCGTTCGGGCGAACGGGATCACCCGGGCGGCGCCCCGCCGGACGGACCGGTCGGAGCTTGCGGTGTGTTGACGGGGCGTGCGGCGGGGCGGTCGGGATGCTGGGTCGGTGGACGGACCGCAGCGGGGCCGGCTCCGGATCGAGATCGTGCTGACGGTCCTGACGGTCACCACCGGGGCGGTCGACGCGCTGACCTTCCTGGGGTTGGGCCGGGCCTTCGCGGCGCTCGCCACCGGCAACGTCCTGCTGCTGAGTTTCGCCGTGGCGGGGGAGCCGTCCACGCCGGTCGCCCGGCCGGCCTTTGCGCTGCTGGCGTTCGTCCTCGGGGCGGCGGCCGCGTACCGGCTGATCACGGTGCTGGCCGAGCGGGGCCGTCGCTGGTTCGCACTCGCCATGGTGGTGGAGGCGACGCTGGTGGGCGCGGCCGGGATCTACTGCGTGGCGGTCGCCGGGACAGCGGATCCGACGGCGGACGAGGCGCTGGTGGTCATCGTGCTGGTGGCGCTCGCGATGGGCTGGCGCAACCGGGTCGGCCTGGAGGCCGGGGTGCCCGACATGCCGACCACGGTCGTCCAGATGGCGCTGGTCAAGCTGGCGGTCGACGTGCTCCCGTTCCGAACGGCGGAACCGGCGGCGCCGGTCGACGCCCGGCTGCGACGGCTGGGCACGGTGGCCGGGATGTTCGTCGGCGGCTGCCTCGGCGCGCTGCTGCTCGTCCTCGGCATCGGGGTCGGCCCGGGCCTGATCGGGGTCGCCGCATGCGCTGCGGTGGTCGCGCTCGGGTCGGCCCGGGACCCTCGCCTGCAACCGCTCGCCCGGTAGGACGGCTCTCGCACTACGGCCAGAAGCCCGGTCGCCCCGGGACCCCCGCCTGCAACCGCTTGCCCGTACCACCCTTCCTTCAGCCGCCACCGCCGCCGTCGGGCAGGCGGAACCGGCTCAGCACCTGCGCCGCGGTGTCCGGCTCCTCGCGCTGGAACGTCTCGAGAGCCCTGAGCTTCGCGGTCTCTTCGAGCGCCTGCCGCCGCATCTGCCATTCCGGGTGGAACGGCAGATGGTCCTGTTCCTGGCGCAGGTACTTCGAGTTGGCCCCGCCGAAGATGGTGTCTATCGCTGCCATGCCGTCACGGCGGTCGTCGAAGTAGTCCGCTCCGAGGACGAGGAAGCTCGGGACCAGGTGGATCGTCATGGTGTCGGCGAGGAACTCGTCGGTGCCTCCGGACTCGTCGATCACGCGCCGCTCGTAGACACGCACGTCCAGGATCGCTCCATCCCTGCACCGTTCTGGGTCGAGGTTGCGTACGGTGACGTCGGTGTGCCCGACGAACGGCTGGTCGGGGCTGGTGAGATCGGCGCTGAAGGAGACGTCGACCGCGAAGGCGACCGGACCCTGGCGTTCGTTGAGGAACAGTCGCTCGGGCTTGACGAAGGGCCAGCCGTGCACGAGCGCCAGCGCTTCCTTCGGGCCGATGACGTCGCCGCCCTCGAACTGGTCCTCGTCCCACGACGTGAAGATCTCCGACTGGTAGACGTCGTAGACCGTTCCCTCCGGGTGCTGGACCTCGACCGAGACCGGCTGGGTCGGGAAACGGTCCGCGTGACCCTCGGGGGGAGTCACCGAGTAGGTCGTCAGGGGGATGTTCTGCCCGTCGATCTCCATCCGGTAGCCGAGCTGGATGAGCGAGCGGTCGGTTCTCAGTGGCATGTCGAAGCGGAAGTGCTTCTCGAAGGTCTGCGTGTAGCGCAGCCCCTCGTACTTGCGGCCGGGATGCTTGCTGTACGTGCCGACGAAGCCGAGGTCGACGGTCTCCATCACCGGGGCCGGCCCTTGGAGGTCGACAAGCGTGAAGGTGGGATCGGGCAGGTTGACGAAGTCCGATCCGACCGAAGTCCAGGCCAGGAGGTCCTGGAGCCGGGCCCGCAGTTCCTTCAGACGACCGATGCCGCTGGCCGCCAGCGCGCCGCGGGTCAGCTGGGACTGGAGATCGACGGCGCGCGCGAGGGCGACCGCGGGGTCGGCAGCCTTTGTCTCGTCCGGCTGTCCCTTCGCGAGGATCGAGCCGTGCCATATCGTGGTGACGGGGAAACCGGCCCAATAGGGCTCGTAGAAGGCCACCCCGACGACGGGTTCGACGGCACCGACCACGATGCCGGGAGGCACGCGGTCCAGCGGGTTCAGTAGTTGCCGTCCGCCGTTGATGCCGACTACCGGATCCGCGACGATGATGGCGTTCTGCCAGCGGAGGATGAACTCCCCGAGCTTTGAGATCAGGTTTTTGATCTGGGTGAGGTCGTAGCCCGTCGACCGGAACGCCGGCTCCGTCGTGGCGAGGAGCATGAGTCGGTCGGTCAGGGAATTGAGGAGTACGTCGATGTAGTGGCCGGGGTCCCAGATCTCCGATCGGAGCTCCTGGGCGGGGTCCTTGTAGTTCAGCGGGGTGCCGTCCGTCAGCGTCATGTACGGCGAGGCGCAGCAGTCGATCCAGTGGGACGAGGCGGGGACATAGCCGTACGCGGCGCGCTGGAACGAGATGACGCCGTTCCCGGGGTCGAGCATCAACGCGAGATTGCCGTCGATCTCGCCCTTCAACCGTACGAGCTCGTCCAGGTTCGACGGTGACCGGGAGATCCTGGCGTTGTTGACGGCGTTGCGTACCTTGTCGAGCGTGCCGCGCCATTCCACGGCTTCCCGGTGCAGTCCCTGCCGTTCGGCATGAGCCAGGTAGCCGTAGATCTGGTCGACCCGCTCGCTGATGGATTCCAGCTGTTTCCTGGTGGTGTCCTCCTTGTCGCCGAACACCGTCTTGAGAACGCTGGCGACGGTGAGTACCGCACCCACGCCCCACACAATCCCGGTGGCGAAATTGATGACGGACCCGAGGATTTTGTGATATTTCACCACGTCTTCAGGGTCGAATTTGAGAACCTGTAACGAGGTGCTGAGGGCGGGATAGTCGTCGGCCGCCGGCTTGATGATGTCCAGGAGGTCCTTATCGGCCGGGTCGGCCGGTGGGCCGGCGACGAAAAAGGCAGGCGTCAGGGAGGGGGTCATCAGCGGCGTCGCCAGCCCGTCCTCGGCCAGGAGTAGATCGCCCGGCGTGTAGGTGTGGATCTGCCGAATTCCGGGAAACAGCTGAGCTTTCATGGCGAGGTCTTTCGTGGCGGAGATTCCTATGAGCGGCCGACCTTGCAGGCCACTTACCAGTCTTCGCCGTTGCCCGGACAGAATCAAGACCGTTCGCGGGTGGACGGCGTCGGGTGCAGGACGCCCGCCCCCCCGGGGGGAATTTGTTCGCCATTGCTGACCCAGGGTGGCCGTGGAATGTCGTCGCGGTCGACAGAGTGTCACGGAAGCCCTCGTGGTCGCCCGCGAGTCCGCTGTCGACAGCCGGACGCCGACAGCGGTGCTGCCGGCGGCGGGGAGACGCGACGGTGATGCCGCTGCCGGGTGTTTCGCGTGGATTCGCCGCTATTCGGTTCCGGTCGAAATGATCGCCCGCCGCGGACGTCCGCTGCCAGCATCGCAGGACCGCCGCAGGCCGGGCCGCCCAGCTCGTCCCCTGTTCCGGACTGTCGAAAACCGATCACCAAGGAGCCATCTCCATGAAGTACGCCACCTGGATCAAGGCGGCCGCTGCGGCCACGATCACCGTCACCACCCTGCTCGGCTTCAGCGCGACCACCGCCTCGGCCGTCTCCCGGCCCGCTGCGCCCGCAGGCATCGTGCACCCGGCCGACCTCTGCTGGCACAAGGAGTGCTGGATCCCGGACTGACGATCCCGCCGAGGCCGCCCATCGGGGAGGCCCCGGATCTCGCGCGGGCGCTCCCCGGCACCTCGTACGGGCCTGACGGCCTCGGGCGAGCCCGGACGAACGGCCTTGCCCTGCTCGGCCCTGTCACGGCAAAGCCACTGCCGGAACAGGGCCCGGCCGGCGCCGGGTGGTTCCGCGGCCGGCCTTGAGACAGGAGGCAGGCCGTGTCGTCCTCGTGAGTGCCGGCGAGGGTGAGATCTCCCGGCGCCATGCCCTTGGAGAGCCCACGGCGGCTGGCTACCCTGGCCGAGGTGCTGAACCGTCAGCACGCCACGGGGGAGCAGTGATGGACATCAACGACACTGGACCGGGACCTGAGCGGCCCCGGCTGCAGCCATGCCCGAGCTGTGGTCTCTCGGACCGGGTGACGGGCGTTCCGGCGGTGTACCTCGCCGGGCGGGACCAGGTCACGGAGGTGGTCCCCGCGCGGGGCGACGACCCCAGGAGAACCGTCACCCGCCAGGTGACCTCAGCACTGTCGGCCGCCCTGGCCCCGGCTCCGGCTCGTCGGACCTCACCGTTCTGGGCGCTGAGTGTGCTCGCCGGTCTGGTCTCGATCGCGACCTTCATCGGAGGAGCGGCCGGCGGCCACTGGTTCAGCGACGAGCAGCCGGCGCAGGGAGCCGAGGGGTACTGGACGACAGGGCCCGACGGAAACCCCATGCATGTGACGTACGGGGGTTTCGTCCACGACGCGGTTCAGGCCCGGCCGAACCTCGCCTTCCTCGGCTGGATATCAGCGCTCGCGCTGCTGACGGCGGTGGTGCTCATCGTCGCCGCCGCGCGGCGACGAGCGGAGTTCCAGGAGCTGATGACAGGCCGTCCGGCCGCTGAGCGCCTCTGGGCGCAGGGCTGGTACTGCGAGCGGTGCGGTACCGCCCACTTCCCGGCCGCCGCAGCCGGCGAGCCGTCACGGGCTCTCACCTTGCAGGAGTTCCGAGCGGTGGTCTGGGAGGCCGGAGGCTACGGCGACATGGCGCGACAGCAGCCGGTGGTGTGACAACGGACGTGCGCACGGCGTGACCCGCGGGACGGTGCATTGCCGGAACAACCCCGTTGCGCGAAGCGGTGTTTCGTGGCCTGTTCCGGAGGCGGGTACGGTCCGATCCATGGACTGGAGCTTTCGGACGGCCGAACAACTCGCGGCTGCTCTGCGTACGGGTGAAGTGACCTCGACGGAACTGACCGAGGAGGCGATCGCCAGAATCGAGCGGGACGACAAGACGATCAACGCGATCTGTGTACCGGACTTCGACCGTGCCCGGGCCACCGCGCGCGCGGCCGACCGGGCGCGTGCCGGCGGTGAGGACCGGCCGCTGCTCGGCATTCCGGTGACGGTCAAGGAGTCCTACGACATCGCCGGGCTGCCCACGACCTGGGGCATGCCGCCGCACCGGGACCACATACCGGTCGAGGACGCGGTGCAGGTGTCGCGGCTCAAGGCCGCAGGCGCGGTGGTGCTCGGCAAGACCAATGTGCCCGTGGGGCTGCAGGACGTGCAGAGCTTCAACGAGATCTACGGCACCACCAGGAACCCGTGGGACCACGCCCGCACGCCGGGTGGGTCCTCCGGCGGATCGGCGGCGGCCCTGGCGTCCGGATTCGGCGCGCTGTCCATCGGCTCCGACATCGGCGGTTCGCTGCGCACCCCCGCACACTTCTGCGGTGTCTACGCACACAAGCCGACACTCGGGCTGGCGGCGAGCCGCGGCATGGTCCCGCCGCCCGCGCCTGCCCTGCCGACCGAACTCGACCTCGCCGTCGTCGGCCCGATGGCCCGCAGTGCCCGCGACCTGACGCTGCTGCTCGACGTCATGGCCGGACCGGACCCGCTGACGTTCGGTGTGGCGTACGGCCTGGCGCTGCCTCCCTCGCGCCACGAGCGCCTCAGCGACTTCCGGGTCCTGGTCCTCGACGAGCATCCGCTCATCCCGACCGGAGCCGCCGTGCGGGCGGGTGTGAACCGGGTGGCCGACGCGCTCGTCGACGGCGGCGCCCGCGTCGAACGGCACAGTCCGCTGCTGCCCGACCTGACCGAAGCCGCCGTGCTCTACACGCAGCTGCTGTTCGCGAACTCCGCTGCACGTTTTCCCGCCGAAGCGTACGAGCAACTGCGGACCCGCGCCGCCGGACTGAGCGCAGAGGACCTGAGTCTCGGCGCGGCTCGGCTGCGCGGCATGGTGCTCAGCCACCGCGACTGGATCGGGGCGGACAACCGTCGCGAGCTCCACCGCGACGCCTGGCGGCGACTCTTCGCCGAGTACGACGCCGTGGTGTGTCCCATCACGCCCACTCCCGCGTTCCCGCACGACCACCATCCCGATTCGCTGGCGCGCCGGATCGACATCGACGGTGTTGCGTACCCGTACCTCGACCAGCTGGTCTGGGCCGGCGTGGCCACCATGCCCGGCCTGCCCGCCACCGCCGTACCTGCGGGCCGGTCCCCGGAGGGCCTGCCGGTGGGAGTGCAGCTCATCGGTCCGATGTTCGAGGACCGCACCCCGCTGCGGCTGGCCGAACTGCTCGAGCAGGCGATCGGCGGCTTCCAGGCGCCTGAGTAGCACCTCCTGACGGGTGTTCGGCGAGGACCGGGAGCCGTCCGGCGGCCACCGTCGCCCGCCGCCGATCCCGCCGCCGGTGCTATCGGGGCGGGATCGGGTGCACCGGGTGCTTGCTCAGGATGGACACGCGGTTGAAGGCGTTGATGGTGATCGCCACCCAGACCACCGCCGACAGCTGGTTGTCCGTCAGCACCGCGCGTGCGGCGGCGTACGCGTGCTCCTGGGCGGCGGCGTCCGCCGGACTGGTGGTCGCCTCGGCGAGGGCGAGGGCCGCACGCTCCTGCGACGTGAACAGTTCGGTGTCGCGCCACGCCGGGAGCGTACTCAGGCGCTGAACGGTCTCGCCGGCCCGCACCGCGGCCCTGGTGTGCACATCGAGGCAGTACGCACAGCCGTTGATCTGCGACACCCGCAGGTTGACCAGTTCCACCAGCCTGCGGTCCAGCCCGGCCTCCGCCGCGACCTTCCGGACCGCCTCGGCGGTCGCGAGCAGCGCCTGGTAGGCGTGGGGGCTCTGCTTGTCGACGAACACCCGCTGTTGTTCGTTGCCCGCTGTCGCGTCACTCATCCGAGGCCCTCCCGCAGAAGCACTGTCACCTGTCGCTGTCTCCATGCCATGATAGTTGAATCTAGAACCATTCTGCGAGCGGGGACACCACATCGTGAGCACCATCCAGGCAGATTCCGTCGCGCCGCACGGCGACACTCCGGCAGGCGGAGGGACCGGTCCGCAGGAACCGTACGTGGAGGTCCTGCCCGCACGGGACGTCCCGCTCGGCGGGCCGCGCGCGATGACGGTTCGGCGCACCCTGCCGCAGCGGACCCGGCCCTTGATCGGCGCCTGGTGTTTCGTCGACCACTACGGCCCGGACGACGTCGCCGAGACCGGCGGCATGGACGTCGCCCCGCACCCCCACACCGGACTGCAGACGGTCAGCTGGCTCTTCAGCGGCGAGATCGAGCACCGGGACAGCCTCGGGGTCCACGCCCTCGTCCGGCCCGGCGAGTTGAACATCATGACGGGCGGACACGGCATCAGCCACTCCGAGGTCTCCACCTCCGCGACCACCGTGCTGCACGGCGTCCAGCTCTGGGTGGCCCTGCCGGAGCAGCACCGCCACACCGCGCGCGACTTCCGGCACCATGTCCCGCAACCCGTACTGCTGGACGGCGGCGGCGAAGCACGGGTCTTCCTCGGCAGCCTCGCCGGCGACACCTCGCCCGTCCCCACCTTCACCCCCCTCCTCGGCGCCGAACTCACCCTTCGGCCGCACGCGACCACGACGCTCACCGTCGACCCCGCCTTCGAGCACGGCCTGCTCGTCGACCGCGGCGACATCCGGATGGCGGGGACGCCGCTCCGCTCCGCCGACCTCGGCTACCTCGCCCCCGGCGCCGCCAGCCTGACCCTCACCAATACCACCGACGCCCCGGCCCGGATGGTCCTGCTCGGCGGCCCGCCCTTCGAGGAGCGGATCGTCATGTGGTGGAACTTCATCGGCCGGACCCACCAGGACATCGTCGAAGCCCGTGAGGAGTGGCAGCGCAACTCCGACCGCTTCGGCACCGTCCCGGGCTACCCCGGCAACCGCCTTCCCGCCCCCACCCTCCCCGGCACCGCCCTCAAGCCGCGCGGAAACCCTCGACCGCACGGCACCGGCTGACAGCTCTCGACGCCGACCGAGGTCGACGGGCCGGCCAGTCGGCCAGTCGGTCAGTCGGCCGGTCGGGTGCCGGCGCCGGGCCGGCTGTCACGCTCCGGGTTCCTCGACGATCACCAGGGTGCCGTGGCTACCGGGCCGGACGGCGTGTGGTGCGCCGGCCGGCACCCGGTACATCTCGCCTGCCTGCACGGTGACTTCGGCGCCCGCTATCCGGAGCTCCAGCCGTCCGTCGAGCACCAGCAGAAGCTCGTCGGCCCCGTGGGACTCCTCCGGGACCGGGCTGTCGTCCATGCGGAGGACTTTCACACTGGCCGTTCCCACCCGCCCCAGGGTGCGGGAGTTCCACGCGTCGGGCAGGGCGGCCGCTGTCTTTGCGACGTCGATCGAAGTCATGACACACCTCCTGGCGGAACGCCGCGCGCCAAGGCACGAGCAGCCCGCCGTTCTCGTTCGGGGAATACCGCGAAGCTATCCGAGCCGGGACGGTCGTTGGTCGACCGTTTGGCAAAACCTCGCCCCGGTGCGCAACACGGGGGAAAGCGGCGGGTATGCGACCATTCGCGCCATGTCCAGCAGATATCCACCGGTTCAGGGCCCCGACGGCCCGGCCGACCCGCGGCGCCGCCTCCTGCTCGAACTCGGGGCGGGCCTGTTGAGCGGCGGCCTGCCCGTCCACGACGTGGAAGAGGAGTTGCGCCGGCTCGGACGGGCGCTGGCGGCGCCCGATGCGCGGATCGCCGCGCTGACCACCGGCCTGTTCGTCGCGCTGGACGCAGACGACGCGACGGTCTTCGAGCCCGTCGGCCCGGCGTTGCGGTTCGAGCAGACGGCCGACATCCTCGACCTGGTGCACCGGCTGCGCGCGGGTGGACTCGACGGGCACCGGGCGCTGCGCGACCTGGACTCGATCCGCCGGGCGCCGGCCCGGTGGCCCGCCTGGGTCGCGGACCTCGGGATGCTGCCGGTCGGGGTGGGGCTGTGTCTCTACCTGCAACCCGTGCTTGCGAACGTCGTCGCCGCCGCGATCGGCTCGCTGATCGTGATGGGCCTGACCATGACGGCGCGCCGGCTGCCGCTGCTGCGGCCGCTGCTGCCGGTCACCGCCGGGTTCCTCGTCTCCGTCGTGGTGCTGGGGGCCGCCCGGGCCTCGCTGCTGGACGGGCCGCTGCGCACCATCGTCGCCACTCTGGCCATTCTGCTGCCCGGTGGCCTTCTGGTGACCGGACTGTCGGAGATCGCCGCGGGTGCGGCCAGCGCCGGGACGGCCAGACTGGTGTCCGGCTCCGTCCAGCTGGCGCTCTTCCTCACCGGTGTGGTCGCTGCCGTCACCGCCACCGGATCTCCCCCCTCCGTACTGGCCAACACTGAGGTGGCAAAGCCGGGTTGGTGGGTCATCTGTCTGGGGCTGGCACTCGCCGTGGCCGGGGTCGTCATCAACGTCAACACCCCGCCGCCCGCCATCCCGTGGATCGTTGCGGTGATCACGGTGACGGCCGCCGTCCAGGTCACGGTCGCCGCGGCGAACGGCCCGGCGGTCGGCGGCCTGGCCGGCGCGGTCACCGCCGCCACCGCCGCCACCGTTGCGCACTGGGTGCGGCGCGGCTCGTCCTGGCAGGTGCTCTACCTCCCCGCGTTCTGGATCGTGGTGCCCGGCTCCTTCGGCCTCCTCAACACCGCCCAGATCGAGGTCGGGAACGGGGCGCAGGCCGTCCTCACCGCGGTGTCGGCCCTGTTCGGAGTCTCCGTCGGCACCCTGATCGGCTCGGTGATCAGCCGCATCCCGCGACCCGCGCTCCGGCCGCGCCGAGCCGGGGCACCCGAATAGCGACGGACCGGCACCGCGCCGACCGGACGACCTGCGGGCCGCCTGCCGTGGCCTGCGCCGCGCCGACACGCTCCGGACGGCCGACCCGCTGCTCATCCCGGGTGACCGCTGAGGTCGACTGCGAGCCTTCGTAGGAATGTTGACGCTCAGGCCAGGTCTCGCATGCGGCGGATCGGGCTGGCCAGGAGGATCGCGGGGCTCGCCACCGAGGCCAGGGCGAGCAGGAGGAGAGCTGTGCGGGGGCCGAACGCCGCGGCGGCGGCGCCCGCGGCGAGGGCGCCGACCGGGATGGTGCTCCAGGACACGAAGCGCGCGGTGGCCATCACCCGGGACAGCAGCTCCGGCGGGGTCCGGGTCTGGCGATGGGTGCGGGTGACGATGGCGGTGACCACGACGCCGCCGTAGAAGCCGGCGCTGCCGAGGGCGAAGACCAGCATCGCCCAGCCGGACCCGGCCAGGGGCAGGAGGAGGGCGAAGGCGCTGGCGACGACCGCCGACCAGCACAACGCGCGCCCGCTCCCGATCCGGGCCACCAGGCGCGGGGTGAGGGAGGCGCCGATGACGCTGCCGATGCCGCCGGTGGCCATCAGGGCGCCGACCACCGTGGCCGGAGCGTCGAGGGCGCGGACCAGGAAGACCGGGGTGAGCGGCATCAACCCGCCATAGACGATGTTCACGGCGGTGGCGCCGGCCACGCACGGCCTGATCACCGGATGCCGGGCGACGAACCGCCAGCCCTCGCCGACCTGCCCGAGGAGGCCAGGGCGTTGGGCGGCCGGCGACGGTTCGGCCTGCTCGGCGCGGGGCAGGCTGCGCAGCAGTGCGGCCGAGACGAGGTAGCTGACCGCGTCCAACAGCATCGCGGCCGATCCGCCCGCGAGTTGCACCAGCACGCCGCCCAACGACGGCCCCGCCAGCTCGGTCCCGGCGATGCTGCCGGAGATCAGGCTGTTGCGGGAGGTGAGCTGAGCCTTGGCGACGATCGAGGGCAGGAAGGTCGAGTTGCCCACGTCGAAGAGGACGTTCGCGAAGCCGACCAGCAGCGCCACGACGATCAGCTGCGCAAGCCCGAGCATCCCGAGGGCCGCCGCCAGCGGCACCGAGGCGACCGCGGCGCCGCGGACCAGGTCCGTCGTGACCTGGATGCCGCGCAGCGGCAGCCGCTGGACCAGGACGCCGGCGGGCAGTCCGAGCAGCAGCCAGGCGACATAGGCGGCGGCGGTGATCAGACCGACCTGGATCGCCGACGCGTGCAGGGTGACCACGGCGACCAGCGGCAGCGCCACGGCCGTCACCTGGTCGCCGAGGCGGCTGACCGTCGAGGCGGTCCAGTAGCGCCAGAACACCCCTGCGCGGCTGCCTCGTACCGCCGCCTCCGCCTCCGCCGCTTCCGCGGTCCGTGTCGACACATCCACCTCTCTACAAGTCAATGACGTGGGGAACGTGTGTACGTGGCAGCCGTCCGCACGCCGAAGCGGCTCGCTGCGTTCTCGTGCACGATGGTTCAGGCCACGAGAAGGCGCAGGCCGAGCTCCGCCGCGTCGAGGACGACGAGGTCGCGGTTGCGCTCGGCCCAGCGGCCGGAGGAGAGGTCGTCGCGGAGCATGTTCACCGCTCGCTGCTCGGCCTGCGGTCCGACCCTGGTCCAGACGGACACCGCGCGGCGCACGTGATCGTCCAGGTACGCCTCGGGGCGGCGCCAGTGGGCCTCGAAGAAGCCGTCGGCGCAGTCCCACGGGATGAGCACCGGCTCCGCACGGCCCCCGATCGCCTGGGCCATGTCGGCCAGCGAAGGCCACCCGACGAGAAGGTGGGCGAATTCCGGCAGGTAGTCACGGGTGAGCCAGAACCGCTGGAGCCAGCCGGTCGTACTGGCGTCGTACGTGAACACCACCACGCGCCGGGCCACCCGCTTGAGCTCGCGCAGCCCGGCGATCGGGTCCGGCCAGTGGTGAACGGTGCTGACCGCCATCGCGGCGTCGAAGGACTGGTCCGCGAACGGCAGGCGCTCCGCACTGGCGGCCACGCACGGCGCCGCGCCCGCAGGACGCTGTGCCCGCATGACGGCCGACGGTTCCACCGCCGTGACCTCGCGGTTCGGGGGTTCGTAGGAGCCGGTGCCGGCCCCGACGTTCAAGACTGTCCGGGCGTCCCCGAGCGCCTCCCAGATCCTCGCGGCGATCCGCGGCTCGGTGCGCCGCGTCACCGGGTAGGCGGACCCGATGGCTTCGTACAGCTGTGCGCCGAACACTTTGAGCTGCTCCTCCGGTGTCGGCCTGATCCCCATGGCCCGTGCCGACAGTTCGCGGTCGATGGCCGTCACCGTCGCGGCGGCGTGGTCGCGCCGATCCACCAGCAGACCGCGCAGCCGGTGCAGGTGCGCGACGGCGTCGGTGTTCGGGTCGTCGACCAGATCCGCGACCTCGCGCAGGCCGAAGCCCAGCCGCCGGTAGCCGAGCACCTCCCGCAACCGCTCGACGTCGTCGGGCGAGTAGGCCCGGTACCCGGACGCGGTCCGCGCCGACGGGTGCACGAGGCCGATTTCGTCGTAGTGATGCAGCGTGCGGACGCTCACGCCCGCCAGCTCGGCCACGCGTCCCACGGTCAGGTGCTCTTCCACGCCACCGACAATGCAGCATCACGCCGCGTGAGGGTCAAACAGATCCCGTCGTGGTCCACTGCCGCCTGGCGGTCAGGCACGGGGCCGGCACCGGGCGGTCGGTGGCGGCCGTCGGAGTGACACTCCGTCGAGTCGTGACGGAGTGTCGTCAACCGCGCGCCTAGCGTGACCGGCATGACAGCAGATCGTTCTCTCGGCGCCCCGGGCGGGCCGGGCCTCGCCGGGGCGCCCCGGCGAGGCGGGCTCGCGGCGCTCTTCGTCCTGGTCCTGGCCCTGTTCACCATCGCCGCGGCGATCACTCCGGCCGCAGCCGCCCGCCGAGTGGGCGGTACCGTGTCGGTGCAGTTCGAGAACAAGAGCGATCGCGACCTGACCGGCTTCGCCATCAACGTGCCCGAGGGGTGTGTGATCCCCTTCGCACCCGCGACGATCCAGGCCGGCACCACCGCCACCTGGACGGTGGGGCCGTGCAGCTCCACGTACGGCACGAAGGGGACGCTCGACTACACCGTCCAGGGAGAGAACGGCGCGACCACCCGGATCGGCTGGGACGTGCCCTTCACCGGGGCCAACGCCTACACCGAGTCCGCGCCCACCGGGTACGTGATCAGCCACACCGGCGGCACCGACCAGAACACCCCCGTCCGCTGGACCTTCGACTGCAACTCCAAGACCTGTGACGGCATCCCCGACGCCTGGAAGCTCAACGGCGTCACCCTCGACCCGGGCGACGGCAGCCCCGCCAAGTTCATCGACCTCAAGGCGATGGGCGCCGACGTCAACCGGCCGGACGTCTTCGTCCAGCTCGACTGGATGGCCAACACCGCCCACAGCCACGCGATCGACCCCGCCGCGATCAAGAAGGTCGTGGACGCCTTCAAGAACGCTCCGTACAACAAGCGCGGGCAGACCGGCACCGGCATCAACCTGCACATCGACGCCGGGCCCAACAGCATCATGGACTTCGCCACCAACACCACCTGGGGAACCCTCAGTCGGGCCAAGCAGCTCACCGAGACGACCAACCTCGGCACCAAGGTCAACGGCCTCTACCAGTGGGACGCCTTCACCGCGCTGAAGAACGCCACCGGCGGCTTCCGCAGCACCGCGCGAGGGCCGATCTTCCACTACGCGATCTCCGCGCACAACCTGGAGAGCGGCTCCCGCTCCAGCGGGATCTCCGCCGGCACGCCCGGCAGCGACCTCATCGTCAGCCTGGGCAGCTTCACCAACAGCGTCGGCACCGTCGACGAGCAGGCCGGCACCCTGATGCACGAGCTCGGCCACAACCTCGGCCTGCGGCACAGCGGCAACACCGACGTCCCGAACCACGAGCCGCAGTACTTCAGCGTGATGAACTACAGCTACCAGTTCGGCCTGACCGTGGGGACGACCAAGGGCCTCCTCGACTACTCGCGGCAGAACCTGTCGCTCAACGAGACCGCCCTGGACGAGCGGGTCTACCCGCCGACCACCCCGCTCTACGACGTCAGCCACTTCTGCCCCGGCGTCGACGGGACGGTCGGCAAGTTCGTCACCGTCCAGTCGAACAAGGCCGCCGTGGACTGGAACTGTGACGGCCGGATCTCCGACACCACGGTCGGCGTCGACATCAACGGCGACGGCTTCCAGACCTCGCTCGCCGGGCACGACGACTGGAACGCCCTCGTGCTGCGCGGCGGCGCGGTCGGTCACTCCGGCGGCGAGGCGGCCGGCGTCCCGGCGCCCACCCTCGAGAACGAGGCGACCCCGGAGGACGAGGCGATGGACCTCCCGGTGGACGTCACCCCGCCGGTCACCACCGCCCGGACGAGCGTCCACTCGCACCGGGACAGCGGCGGCCACCAGGGCGAGGGCGGCCACCAGGGCGAGGTGCGGGTCGTCCTTACCGCCACCGACGACCTCTCCGGCGTCGCCATGACCGAGTACAACCTCGACGGCACGGGCTGGCAGACCTACACCGGCCCGATCCCGGTGACCGGCGAGGGCAAGCACCGGCTGCTCTACCGTTCCGTCGACCACGCGCAGAACCAGGAGGCGGACAAGCTCCTCGTCCTGCGGTTCGACCGGAACTCCGAGTGGCACCAGGAGCCGCCCGCCGAGCACTGAGCCCACGCACCCACGACGCCCCGGGACGAGACCCCTCGACCCGGGGCGTCGGCGCGCCCGGGACGGGTTGGTCGACCGACCGGGTACCCGCCGGACGGGAGGCAGCAGCGCGGCACTGGAACGCCCATCTGCGTACCTGCTAACGGGCTCTGTCACTGATCTTGTGACGCGACGCTTCGTCGCTCGTTTCGGATGGGTGTGCGGTTCAGGGGGTTTGCGGGAGGTTCTGCCACATCTGGCGGACGTGGCAGTCGATTCGGTGCACCGGGATGCGGGCGTGGTCGTACTGCGGACCCGTTCCTGTACGCGGTCAGCGCGGTGTCCGGGGTGTGGGAGGCTCTCGGGCCGAATACACGGCCGGTACGTGCGGCGGCTCGGGGACGCGCCGTTGGGCGGGCTACCAGTGGTGATCGTCGTGCTGATGCGACGGTTCAAGTGCCTGACGGCCGAGTGCCCGGCGCGGTCACCTTCGCCGAGCAGACTCCAGGACTGACCCGGCCGCACGCCCGGCATACGCCCGTCCTGCGAGACCTCCTCGGCCGCGTCGCCCGGGCGCCGGCCGGACGGCCCGATACACGGCTCGCCCGAAGGCTGAGCATGACCGCAGCGAAGGACACCCTGCTGAGGTTGCTGCGGACCACCGCTGACCGAACCGGGGCCCGTCCGGGTCCTGGGGATCGACGACTTCGCCCTGCTCAAGGGCCATACCTACGCCACGCTGTCTGTCGACCTGGAGGCCCGCCGGCCCATCGACGTACTGCCCGGCCGCGAGGCCGCACCGGTGGCCCGCTGGCTGGCCGACCACCCCGAGGTCCAGATCATCTGCCGGGATCGCGCCTCCGCCTACGCGGAAGCCGCCAGGACAGCCGCCCCTCAGACCGTCCAGTTCGCCGACGCCTGGCACCTGTGGAACAACCTCGCCAAGGCCATGGAGAAGGCCGTCACCAGCCACTACGGATGCCTCCGCACAGCCCACCAGGCCACGCACCAGCCCGGAGAACCGCAGCACCGGCGGAACCGGACGGCATGCTCGACGACCGCGGCCGGCCCCGCCGAATCGTCGCCACCATCCGCGAACGCCACCGCGCTGTCCGGGAACTCCTTGCCCAGGGCCGGTCCCTTCGCAGGATCAGCCGTGACCTGGACCTCGACTACTACGCCGTCCGCCGATACGCCCGCACTGCCGACGTCGACGAGCCGCTGGTGAAGGTCACCCAGCGCCGGACCCTGCTGGACGACTACAAGCCCTACATCTACCAGCGCTTCACCCAGGGATGCCGCAACGCCGGCCAACTCCATCGGGAGGTACGCGACCAGGGCTTCCCAGGAGACCAGAGCGTGGTCAACTCCTACGTCCGTCTACTGAAGCAGGGCACCGTCACAGCACCACCGCCCCCGGCACTGCCGAAACCCAGGAGAGCCCTGCGCTGGATCATGAACCGCCCCGAGCGCCTTCGCCCCGACGAGGCCGTGGGCCTGAAGGAGATCCGGGCGGCCTGCCCCGAACTCGACGCCGCAGTCGAGCACGTCCGAGCCTTCGGCGCGCTCATGCACGAGCACCGCGGCGAAGACATCGAAGGATGGATCGAGCAGGTCAGACAGCACGATCTGCCCGCCCTGCGGCAGTTCGCCGACGGACTCCTCCACGACCGGGACGCGGTCGTCGCCGGCCTGTCCAGCCCCTGGAGTTCCGGCCAGGTCGAAGGTCAGGTGACCAGGGTCAAGCTTCTCAAACGCGCCGGCTATGGCCGGGCCAAGCTCGACCTCCTCCGCACCCGCATCCTCCTGGAGAACTGACCGGCCGTCCGTTGCCGGCGGGCGGGTCAGACCACGGAAGCGCGCTTGGAATCCACAGGGTCGATCTCGTGCTCGTCGAAGAGCTGCTCAAGTGCTTCGTGGCCGTGTTCGCGACGGAACGCGATCTCGTTCGCCGTCACGGGGAGAGTCCAGAGGA
Source organism: Kitasatospora cinereorecta (assembly GCF_024172095.1). Lineage (GTDB taxonomy): Bacteria > Actinomycetota > Actinomycetes > Streptomycetales > Streptomycetaceae > Kitasatospora > Kitasatospora cinereorecta. The sequence goes on from NZ_JAMZDX010000009.1 coordinate 17,634, forward strand.
TGCGTGCATGGCCGTTCGGCAAAGGGCAGCGTTCGAGGTCCGGCCCATGGAGGTAGGGCAGGCTGACGAGCAGGTGGTCGCAGGAGGACCCGGGGATCCACGGCTCGCCGATGGGCATGCTGTGTTCAAGGTCGAGATGGTGGCCAGCGTGGTAGTACGCGATCTTCGCGAGAAGGTCGACGAAGTGTTCGTCGCCCGCTGGAGCGGTCAGGGCGAACTCCAGTCCGTGTCCGTTCTTCTCAACTGCGGACCAGCAGCCGGCGGTGAGGTATGTCCAGAGGTTGCCGCGCGGGCCCGGGCTGGCCGCGATGATGCGGAGGCCCGGAACGGCCTCACGTCGACCAGGCCCAAGATCGTAGTCATGAGCCTGAACCTCGTGACCGGCGAAGAAGTTGCGGACGTGTGACTCGACGGCCGCAATAGCCCGCCCCCGGCGCTTGGCTTCGAACATGTCGGTGATCATCTCACGCGGTCAAAAGGACTGATGGGCTGACTGGCGGGTATCGAGCCTTGCGTCACAAGATCAGCGACAGAGCCTGCGAACGTCCCCGGCTGTCGGACCAGTTCGGTCTTTCGCGCTCCGGAGGCAGGCGGACCGGCTCCGCGAACAGATTGCCCACCTCATCGACCAGCTGACCGGGGCCGAGCGGGTCCGCGAGTGCCTGCAGATCACCCGCGAGACGCTGCTGGAGATCGCCGGCGAGGACGACCGGGCCTCCGACCTTCTCCCATCGGCCTATCGCCAGATCCTCGCCCTGTTCGCTACGCCGCACCAGTGAGGGAGTGCGTGATGGGCGGGCTGGGTGGGTGCTACTCAGCAGATCGTGTGCTCACCGATGATCTCGGCGCCCACCTGCGCGGCAACCCACACAGCGCGCTCCTCCCCGTCGACATGGACGAAGAGCGTGTGGTCTTCCGTCCATGGGCTGTCGAAGTCAGTGCCGTTGTGGTGCAGGCTCACCTGCAGAGCCGCGTACTTCCAGGTCCGATCCAGCCCGAGCTCCGGAACTTCCGGCCAGCAGAAGGCTTCCCAGTAGACCTCGATCCGATCGCGGACGCCGAGCGCGGCGCGGGCAGCGTTCGGTGCCCGTTCCGGGTCGGGGAGGTCCATGAAGAGCAGGTAGGGTCCGAACGGGAGAGGGGAGTCTCCCGGAGTCGCCGCGTCCTCCTTGGCCCCTTCACCGACCTCGGCCTCGGGAACCGCCTCCAGCAGCCGCCTGACCTCCGCCCGGCTCGACACCCTCGCCGAGATCTCGGTGTCACCCCGTGGGTCCGGCACCGAAAGTGCCAGGAGCCGGTCGGCGAGCGAGAAGATCGCATCAAGGTCGGTCGTCCTCAGCAGCGGAAACGCTGCGGTGTGTCCCATGAGCACCAGTAGTACCGCTCTTCCCCGCCCTGGCACTACCGGTTAACCCGGTTGTCCAGCCGCACCACTCCGATCGTGCGAATCGTAGGTGCGAGCTCTGACCGAGTGCCCATCGAAAGGCCCATCAAAGGCTCGCCAAACGAGGGCTCAGGGCACGTCCAAGACCACACCGGAAAGCTCCGGCATCTCCCGGAGGAAGTCCGGAACACGTGCGAGTTCGTCCAGGCGCAGTTCATATGCCGAGATCCTGCGCGCATAGTCGGCAGCCAGGTCATCGACCCGGTGCCGCAGATCGGCGCGCGACGCCACCATGACCGAGTCGTAGTAGTCGAAATCCGAACCGATCGTCAGGTCCACGAACACCCCTTCTTCCTGCAGGACTTCGGTCAGAGTAGGGGGAGTCGGGCCGCTCAGTGCGCTAACCAGACGCTGGAGACGCTCCGGTCCGGGGGCAACTGCGAACACCGTGGTCTCCGACGAGGCGTCGAAGAGCACCGCGTGCAGCGCGGATACCAGGTCGCGAGGTGTGGACAACCGGAACAAGCCCGCACGACCGGCGTTGCCCAGCTCCGCGGCGGTCGGCTCGGCCCGTAGGGGCTTTGCCGTGCGACCAGGTACGAAGCCCTTGTCCCGTGTGGTGGCAGTCGTCGCTCTGGCGTCGACCTCGTACTCCCAGCTCACCAGCATCGGCGTTTGCTTCAGATAACGCTCGGCGTCGTCGCAGTAGTACGTCGGGATCACATAGCGGTCCAGGCCGGCCGTAAGACGCCACACCAGGCCGACATAGACGGCGACTTCCTCCATGTTGTTGTTGTTCACCGCCCACTCGGTGTACCGCGTCCCCTCCTCAGGCCATTTCTGCCGCAGGCCAGGCCAGTGCCGAGTCACCGCCAGGTCATTGCCGGGGAGGTAGTGGAAGAGATGGACGCCGTCGTCTGTCGTGGCGGCCTCGAAACGGATCGGATGCACCGCGCCAACCTAGCTTTGGGCGGCTCGGCGACGCTCCACAATTTCGTGCCCGAGAGGCCAGACGGCCGGGATCAGCGATCCCGTGACCACGTCACTCCGCACTTGTCTCGATCGGGTGCTCACCGGTTTCGGGAACGCCGGCGACCACGGGGTCCGTGAGCGCCCGCTACCCGACCGACACGTCCGAGGCGGAGCGGGCGGTGGTGCGGCCGCACCCCGTGGTGTTCATCGCCCGCGGCGGCGGGCGTAGATGGGGATCGTGGCTGTCATGGCCCGAGGAAGAGGGGGAGGCGCGGGCGTCAGCGGAGGCAGCCGGTGATGTGGATGGGGATTTCGGTGTGGGTGGTGAGGCCGTTGGTGGGGTCGGTGGCGGTGAAGGTGAGCCGGTAGGTGCCGTCGGGGAGGAGGGGGACGGTGAAGTGGCCGGTGAGGCCGGAGCCGAGGGTGGTGGGGCCGTTGGGTCCGGTGAGCTGCCAGAGGGTGGACTGCGGGTCGGTGAGCGGTCGGTCGCCGGGGCGGGTGCGGGCGGTGGCGGTGAAGTCCTCCTGGCAGCCGCGCCGCAGGGTGCCGTTTGCGGACGGCTGGACGATGGAGACGGCGGGCGGTTGAGGCTGCGGCTGTGCGGAGGGGCTGGTGGAGGCTGAGGGGGACGGGGACGGCGGGCGGGAGCTGCTGCTGGAGGGTCGGGGCGAGGGCGAGGGTGCAATGGAGGGGGACGGCGAAGGCGTGGGGCCGGTGGTGGTGGTTGTGGTGGGTGGCAGGTCGAGGACCGGTGGCAGGTCCGGGTGGGGGAGGGAGGTGGTCGGAGCGGCGCCGGGCCGGGTCGGTTCGCCGTCGACGGTGGCGCACAGGGCGCTGCCGGTGAGTTGTTGGGCGGGCGGTACGGTGCTGCCGCGGAGCAGTTGGTCGTCGGCGCCGCGGGCGTGGGAGTCGAAGTAGCCGTTGCCGGTCAGCTCCTCGCGGCTGCTGTGCTCGATCCACACCGAGTCGACGTACTGGAGGCCGGCGGTCTCCTGGTTGCGTCCGGTCAGGTGCCAGTCCCTGAGCGGGCGTCCGCTGGGGCCGGGCGGCGGGCCGTCGGCCGAGGCGTAGAGCAGGCCGTCGGCGAGGTAGCGCTGCGGCGAGGTGCCGTCGGCGGCGAGCGGGGAGAAGCGGAAGCCGCCGCCGACCGCGAAGGTGCCGCGCGGGCAGTGCACCGTCAGCTCGGCGCTGCCGCCTGCCGGCACGGACACCCGGTCGCTGACCAGGGAGACGTTCTTGAGCTTGGCGCAGATCGCCCGTACCCCGATGTCGTAGTTGGCCTGCGGCGGTTGCGGGTCCTCGATCCGGGTCTGGCGTTCGGCGGCGTCGCTGGTGCGCAGCAGGTGCGGGTGGGGGCTGAGTTCGGTCCCGGCGTCGAGGGCGGCGGTCCACTCCGGGGTTGCGGCCGGGGCGGTGGGCGGGGCGAGGTGTTCCAGCGGGACGGGGGCGACCGGCTGTCCGGCGACGGCGCGGCCGGCCCGGAACTCCATGCCGGTCATGGTGTACCCGGGGATGCAGGTGTCGGTGCCGAGGTAGGCGCGGGAGAAGCCGACCCAGGGGCCGTGCGTGGTGAGGTCGTCGATCGTGCCGTCGTCCGCGGCGCGGTCCTTGTCGATGAATCGGTCGCGGAAGGCGTAGGCGTGCCGGGTGTACTCACCGCGGGGGGCGAACTCCACCGGCGCGTTGACGCAGACCGCGTACGCGGTGAGGGTGACCGAGGTGGACCCCGGGTTGTACGCGGCCGCCAGCCAGGCGGTGGAGCCGAGGAACTCGCTGGTGGTGGCGTACGCGGCGCCGTCGATCGCGTAGCCGCCGCCGAGCGCGGTCTCCCCGGCGGCGCAGCCCGCGACGGTGCTCTGCCGGCCGCCCGGGTCGACCACCACCTGGGTGTTGCGCTGGACCACCTGGAGTTGCGGCGCGCGGGTGGTCCACCAGACGCCCGCGCCCACCGCGCCGGTGACCAGCAGCGCCCCGCCTGCCACGGTGGCGGCCGTTTTTGTGCGGATGGTGCCGCCCACCCTCGAAGCCCGGCCCGTTGAAGCCATCGCCGCCGACCCCTTCCGCCCCCCGCGGCGAGCCGCCGGGGGCGGACCGCGCGTCCTCAGGACCTGCCGTGCGTGCGCACCGCGGCCGCCGAGCCGGACGCGGGTGCCGGGTCAGGGTAGCGGCGTGCGGCACGGCCGCCCAGGGGTCTCGCAGCAGCCGATTCGGTGGTGCGGTCAGTGGTTCTCGTACACGCCGCAGAGGGTGGCCCGGGCCAGCGCGTGGAAGCCCAGGGTGCCGCCGATCGCGGCGGCGGAGGTGTCCGCGTCGAGGCCCAGGCGCTCCACGCCGAGGGCGTGCACGGTGAAGACGTAGCGGTGCGGGCCGTGGCCCTTCGGCGGGGCGGCGCCGCCGAAGTCCCGGGTGCCGTAGTCGTTCCGGGCGTGGATCGCGCCCGCCGGCAGGCCGGGGAAGGCGCCGCTGCCGGCGCCGGCGGGCAGTTCGGTGACGGACGCCGGGAGGTCGAACAGCACCCAGTGCCACCAGCCGCTGCCGGTGGGGGCGTCCGGGTCGAAGCAGGTGACCGCGAAGCTCCGGGTGTCGGCCGGGAAACCGGACCAGCGCAGCTGCGGGGAGACGTTGCCGCCCTCGTACGCCTGGGCCGCAGCGAGCGTGCCGCCCTCGGTCACCTCGTCGCTGCTGACGGTGAACGGCGGTACAGGGCGCAGGAATTGGTGCGGCAGCGGGGGACGGTCCATGGGGGTGCTCCTGAATGTCGGTGGTGATCGGTGATCGATTGCCGTGCGGACACTAGTGGACTCCGCCGCGGACACGCCCACGCCTTTCCGTATACCCGTCGAACGGGTGCTCGGCCGGTAGAGTGTTCGGGCGGGATCTTTTCCGGCGCCCTCGCCGTTCGACTGACGAATGATCAGTTGTTCGATGGGGGAGCGAAGATGAATCGTCCGAACACACCCGCATTCAGCCGCCGGGCGCTGCTGGGCGCCACCGCCGCGGCGGGCGTCGGGGCAGTGGTGCCGAGCCCGGCCGAGGCCGAGGCCGAGGCCGCACACCACCGGCCGCTCGACCAGCACACGATCGACGCCGCCGTCCGCCCGCTGGCGGACGAGCTGGTGGCGCTGCGCCGGGCCCTGCACGAGCACCCCGAGACCTCCGGCCAGGAGCAGTGGACCTCGGCGACGGTCGCCGAGCGGCTGCGGGCGGCCGGCCTGAAGGTCACCACCGGGGTCGGCGGCACCGGCGTGGTCGGCGTGCTGACCGGCGCCCGGCCCGGCCGGACCGTGGCGTACCGGGCCGACATGGACGCGGTTCCGCCGGACGGGATCGTCACCGGCGGCACCGTGCCGGCGCACGTCTGCGGGCATGACCTGCACACCACGATCGGGGTGGGGGTGGCGCAGGTGCTGGCCCGGCTGCGCCACCGGCTCAGCGGGACGGTGGTGTTCCTGTTCCAGCCCGGTGAGGAGGCGCTGGCCGGGGCCCGGGCGATGATCGGGGCCGGGGTGCTGGACGGCACCTGGGCCTCGGCCGAGCCGCCGGCCGAGATCCACGCGCTGCACTGCGGTCCTTTCCCGGTCGGGCGGTTCGCGGTCACGCCCGGGGTCGGACTGCCCGGCCAGGACCAGGCACAGATCACCCTGACCGGCCCGGACGCGGCCGACCAGGCCAAGCGCCTGGTGGCGGACGTCTCCGCGCTGTCCACCGTCGCCTTCCCGCAGACGCCCGCGGACCTGGAGAAGATGGTCGCGGACGTGCAGACGCCCGACGGGCCGCTCGCCCGCTTCACCGTCACCCGGGCCCGGGCGAAGGACGCGGACGCCGAGGGACGGGTGGCCGTCCAGGTGTCGTTCCGGTGCTGGCCCGAGGAGCGGTACACCGAGGTGCGCGAGCAGATCCGCCGGCTGGCGCAGCCGTACCCGGGGGCGCAGACCGTCTTCCCCGGCGAGCCGTTCCCGGCGCTGGTGTGCCCGGCCGAGGACGCGGACGCGCTGGCGCGCCACCTGCGGCGGGCGATCGACCCGGCGGCGGTGACGGTGCTGCACGCGGCGTTCCCGTTCAACGGCGAGGACTTCGCGCTGTTCCTCGACCGGCTGCCGGGTACGTACACCTTCCTCGGCGTCCGCTCGCCCGGGGCCGGGATCACCAGCGCCTACCCGCACTTCGGGGACTTCCACCCCGACGAGCGGGCGATCGGGCTGGGCGTACGGGCGATGGCGGGCTGGCTGTCCGCCCGGACGGCGGCCTGAGCGGCGGGAGGCGGGGCGGCGGGGGTTCGCACTCGGCTCTGACCGGGTTCTGACCGGCCGGTGTTCCCCTGGTTCCACCGCACCGGCCGACCGGTCGGCGCGGAGGGAACACCAGGAGAGGAGGGACCTCATGTCGAAGGTCCTCAAGCTGCAGAAGATGGACACCGTCGAGGGCCACGGCCCGATCGACCAGGAGGCGATCAGCGTGAGCTCCTGCGACTCGCAGAGCTGCTGACCCACCCCTCCCCGGGGGCCCCGGCGGCATTCGTGCCGCCGGGGTCTTGTCGTCTCTCCTCGGCCCACCTCGTCCGGACGGGAACTGTCCATGCTCTCCTGGCAATCGCTCCAGTACTACCTGCAGTTCGACCGGCGCTGGTTCGAGACCGCCGACCGGCACGTGCCCGACCCCGGCCACCTCGCGGTGTTCCGGTCCCTGGTCCCGGACGGGTGGCGGACCCGGCGGCGCGGGCTGTGGTTCATGGCCGACCCGCCCGGTGCGGACACCCCGGCGCAGGGGTGGAAGCTGCACGTCACGGCGGAGTCCGGGCAGGGCGCCGAGGTGCTGCGGCTGGCGCTGCCGGTGCTGTTCGCGAGCGGGACGGCGTTCAAGTTCCTGATCGACCCGTACGCGGTCGACCTCACCAGCGGCAAGAACTTCTCCCGGACCGCGAGCGGCAAGTTCATCACCGTCTACCCGTCCGACGAGCAGGCCTTCCGCGCGATCGGCGCCGCACTGGCCGCCGTACTGGAGGGCCGCGGCGGACCGTACATCCTCTCCGACCGGCGCTGGCCCGGCTCGAAGGCCGTCTACTACCGGTACGGCGGGTTCACCGCGGTCAAGCGGCTGCGGCCGGACGGGATCAGCGACCTGATGATCACCGCGCCGGACGGCACCGCCGTACCGGACGTCCGCGCGCCGTACTACGAGGCGCCCGCCTGGGCGACCGACCCCTTCCCGGCCGAGGCCGAGGAGGAGGACGGCGCGCTGAACGGCCGGTACACCCCGCACACCGCGCTGGCCTTCGGCAACCGCGGCGGGGTCTACATCGCCACCGACGCCCGCACCGGCCGCGACGTGGTGCTCAAGGAAGCCCGGCCCGGCGTCCTGGTCGGGCGGCCCGGACGGCCGGTCACCGAGGTGCTGGAGAAGGAGTACCGGCTGCTCGGCGAACTCGCCGACACCGGCCACTTCGTGCGCCCGGTCGACTTCTTCCACGAGTGGGACCACGCCTTCCTGGTCGAGGAACTGCTGGACGGGCCGCACTACAGCCGGCACTGCATCGTCACCAACCCGGTCGTCCTCGGCCGCCTCGACCCCGAGTCGATCCGCGCCTACTACCTTGCCCAGCGCCCGCTCTGGCGGAAGGTCGCCGAGGCGGTCGCCGCGGCGCACGCCCGCGGGATCCTGCTCGGCGACCTCTCGTACACCAATGTGCACGTCACCGAGGACGGCACCTCGGTGGTGCTGCTCGACCTGGAGGCCGCCGTCCGCGAGGGCGAGGACCCGCACCTGGGCGTGCACACCGTCGGGCTGGCCAGCCCCCGGCTGCGCGCCACCAACCGGTACGACCGGGCGGGCGACTGGCACGCGTTCGGCTCGCTGATCCTCAGCTCGGTGATGGTGGTGAACAACACCACCGGCTTCCACCGGCCCGCCCTGCCCCGCTTCCTGGACGCGCTCGCCGACGACCTCGCCCTGCCCGGCGAGCTGGTCGCGCTGATCCGCGACCTGACCGAACCGGACGCGGTGGACGCCGACTTCGACCCGGCGGAGATCCTCAAGCGGATCGACGCGCTGCCCTTCGAGGACCCGGCGCAATGGTCCGCGCCCGTCCCGCTCGCCCGGCCCGCCACCGAGCGCTACCGGGACCCCGAGCAGGTGCCCGGCCTCGGCGACGCCGACCTGGCCGAGCTCACCGCCCGGGTCGCCGACGAGGTGGTGGCCGCCGCCGACCCGCAGCGCACCGACCGGCTCTTCCCGGCCAACCCGCTGGTGCACCAGACCAACCCGCTCTCCCTGGCGTACGGGGCGATGGGCGTGCTGCACGGCCTGCACCGGCTGCGCGGGGACGTCCCGGCGCCGCTGCTCGGCTGGGCCCTCTCCCGGGACGTCGACCCGGCCGCCTACCCGCCCGGCCTGTACCTCGGCCAGTCCGGCCTGGCCTGGGCGTTCGACGAACTCGGCCACGGCGAGGTGGCCGACGCCCTGATGGACCGCGCCCGGCAGCACCCGCTGCGCTTCGCCGTCTCCGGCGTCCTGCACGGCACGGCCGGCTACGGCCTGGCCTGCCTGCACCTGTGGCGGCGCCGGGCGGACGCCCGGCTGCTCGAGGACGCCCGGGCGGCCGGCGCGGCGCTCTCCGCCGGCGCCGTCCGCGACGCCGAGGGCGCCCGCTGGCCGGAGACCGCGCCCGGCGACGACCGGCCCCGGACCCGGATCGGCTACGGCCACGGCGCCGCCGGCGTCGCCCTGTTCCTGCTCTACCTGCACCTGGCCACCGGCGAGGAAGGCTGGTACCGGCTCGGCCGTGAGGCGCTCGCCTTCGATCTCGGGCAGCGCACCCGGCTGCCCGGCGGCACATGGGGCTTTCCCGGGTACGTCCGCGACGCCGACGACGAGGGCCGCCAGGTGCTGCGCAACTACTGGGACGAGGGCACCGCAGGCGTCACCACCACCGTCCTGCGCTACCTCGCGGCCCGGCCCGACGAGGAACTCGCCGACCTGGTGGAGGACCTGCTCACCGACTCGGCCCGCAAGTACGCCGTGTTCCCGCACCTCTTCCACGGCCTGGCCGGACTCGGCAACGTCCTGCTGGACGCCGGTGAACTGCTCGGCGACGAGCGCTGGTTCGCCGAGGCCCGGCGGGTCGCCGAGGGCATCCTGATCAGCCGGATCGAGCACCCCGGCGGGACCGGCTTCCCCGGCGAGCAGGCGCTGCGCGAGAGCTGCGACCTGGCCACCGGCTCGATCGGCATCGCACTCTTCCTCGACCGGCTGCGCCGGGCCCGGGTCGGCGGGCGGAGCAACTTCAACTTCACCGTCGACGGGCTGCTGCCGTGAGCCGCCTGCTCGCGCGGTTCCGGCTGGTCGGGGCCAATCCGATGTTCCGGCGGCTGTGGGTCGGCCAGTTCACCTCCGAACTCGGCAGCTCGATGACGGTCCTGGCGCTGCCGCTGCTCGCGGTCGCCGTCACCGGATCGCCCGGCCGGGCGAGCGTGCTGGCCACCCTCGGCTTCCTCACCACCTGGCTCACCGCCGTCCCGGCCGGCCAACTGGCCGACCGGGTGGCGCCGCGCCGCCTGATGCTCGCCTGCGACACCGTCCGGCTGGCCGCGGTGACCACGGTCGCGGCCGCCACCCTGCTGGGCGGCCCGCCGCTGTGGCTGCTGGGCGTCACCACCGTGGTCTCCGGCGCCGCGATGATGGCCTTCGGCCCGGCCGCCGCGAAGATGGTGCGCACCGTGGTGCCCGCCGAGCAGCTGCCGGAGGCGGTGTCGGCCAACCAGATCCGCGGCTACACCGCCTCGATCGTCGGCCCCTCGGCGGGCGGCGCCCTGTTCGCGCTCGGCCGGGCCGTGCCGTTCGCCGCGGACGCGGTCAGCTACCTGGTGTCCCTGCTGTGCGTGCGCGGCCTGCCCGCCGGCCGGGACGCCGAGGCCACCGCCCGCACCTGGCCCCGCCTGCGCGAGGGGCTGCGGGTGCTGCGCCGTACGCCGTTCCTGCTCGCCACCCTCGCCTACTCGGTACCGGCCAACCTCGCGGTCTCCATGCTGCTGTACGTCCTGCTGCTGCGGCCCGGGGCGGCGGGCGGCGGGATCGGCGCCTCGCTCAGCGCCGGCGCGGTCTGCGGGCTGCTCGGCTCCACCGTCGCGGCCGCCGCGCACCGGCGGTTCGGCCTGTGGCGGGTGATGGCCGCGACCGGCGCGGTGCGGGCGGCCGCCGCGCTGACCGCCGCCGCGGTCGGCGGACCGGTCGGGATCGGCCTCGCGCTCGCCGCCGTCCTGCTGCTGGCACCCGTGGTGGGGGCCGCGATCTCCACCACGACCCTGCTGGTGGTCGACTACGAGGTGTACGGGCGGGTCAGCGGCACCACCTCGTTCATCGCCGGTGCCCTGCAGCCGCTGGCCCCGGCCGCGGCCGGAGTGCTGCTGCAGACGGCGGGCGCCACCGCGGCACTCGCCGTGGTGGCCGCCCTGTTCGCGCTGTGCGTGCTCGCGGTGCTGGCCGGCCGGCGCGGCCTGGCCGTGACGGTGCCCGCCGCGCCGGACCCCGTACCGGCGTGACCGGACCGCGTACCGGTGTGACCGGACGCCGTCCCGGCGTGAGCGCGGGCCGGCCGCGGGATGCAGTGGTCAGCCCGCCGCGGCCGGCCAGCTGAGGGTGGGGTCGTGCGCCAGCACCCGCTCGGTGATCCGGGCGAGTTCCGGCCCGGGGGAGACCCCGAGCTCCTCGCGCAGCACCCGGCGGGCCGAACCCAGCACCGCCACCGCCTCCGCCTGCCGCCCGCACCGGTACAGCGCCTGCGCCCGCAGTGCCCACCCCGACTCGCGCAGCGGCGCCTCGGCGGTCAGCTCCGCGCTGTCGGCCAGCGTCAGGTGGTGGGCGCCCAGGTCGAGCAGCGCGGCGACCCGGATCTCCCGGGCGGTGGACCGCAGCTCCGCCAGCCGGGCCCGTTCGGCCTGCACGAAGCGCAGCCCGCCGAGGTCCGCGTACGCCGTGCCGCGCCACAGCCGCAGCGCCCGGTCCGCCGCGGCCACCGCCTCCTGCGGGCGGCCCTCGGCGCCGGCCCAGGCCGCCGCGCGGACCGATTCGGCGAACCGGTGGGCGTCCACCACGTCCTGGTCGAGCACCAGCCGGTAGCCGCCCGGGTGGCGGTGCAGCACCGAGGACTCCTGCCGGGCGCCGCGGCCCGGCTCCAGCGCCCGGCGCAGCCCGGCCACGTAGGTGTGCAGGGCCCGGTGCGGACGGTCGGGCAGGTCCTCCTCCCAGACCGCGTCGATGATCTGTTCCTCGGTCACCAGCTCGCCCCGGGCCAGCACCAGCGCGGCCAGCACCGCCCGCGGCCGGGGCCCGCCGAGGCGCGCGCCCGCTCCGTTCACGGTCGCCGTGATCGGCCCGAGCACCCGGACCTCGGTCGCTGTCATGGTCGTCTCCATGGTTCGAGCCTGACGCGGCGGCAGCCCGCATCCCATGGGGGAGCGCCCCCGATTTCCCGCCCCACCCGCACCGTTGCGGCAGGCCGGAGCAGGAATATGGGGGCGGGCCCCCATGTCCCGTCGCGGCCCGGATGGCATGCTCGGCGGCATGACACACCAGGGGGCGGGCGGCGGGGACGGACGGGCGGACGGAGCCTGGTGGGCCGGGGGGCTCAGCCTGGCCGACCGCCTGCCCGCCCCGCCCCCGCCCCCGTTCCGGTCCGAGACCAGCGGACCCGACGCCTCGGCGGTCCGCCGGCTCGACGACTGGCGGCAGGACCACACCGGGGCCGGCTCCGGCCGCCTCGCCGACCGGTTTGCCGACCGGTTCGCCGAACGCCTCGCCGACGCCGGACTGGACGAGTCCGGCCTGTACGCGCTGCTGGTCGAGTCGCCCGCCGCGCTCGCCGCCCGGGTCGGCGAACCGGCCTGGGCCGGGTACGTCCACGAGGCGCTGGCCGCCGCCCCCGCCAAGGGCCGCCCCGCGCGGCCCGGCACCGACTGGTCGGCCGGCTTCGCCGCCGTGCTGGCCCCGTTCACCGCGGTCGCCGTCCGGCGGCTGACCGCCGCGCCCGCCTGGGTCGCCGCCGCCCGGACGGCCGACCCGGACGCCCTGCGCGGCTGCTTCGCCACCGCGCTCGCCGCCGACCTGGTCCGCGCCGCCCGGCGCACCCTGGTCCTGGAACTCAACGTCCTGCGGGTCACCGGCTCCCTCGACGGCGCCACCGGCGAGGAGCGGTTCGCCGACTTCGTCCGCCAGGTCTCCGCCCGGCCCCGGCTCACCGTGCTCACCACCGAGTACCCCGTGCTGGCCCGGCTGCTCGCCCAGACCTGCCTGCACGCCGTCGACGCCTGGACCGAACTGCTCACCCGCTACAGCGAGGACCGCACCGCGCTCGTCGACGCCCTGTTCGACGGCCGCGACCCGGGCCGACTGGTCGAGGTCGAGGTCGGCGCCGGGGACCGGCACCAGCGCGGCCGGTCCGTCGCCGTGCTGCGCTTCGCCGACGGCCGCAGAGCCGTCCACAAACCCCGACCGCCCGCCGTCCACCGCCACTTCAACGACCTGGTCGAGCAGCTCAACACCCTGCTGCCCGGCACCGCCCTGCGCACCCTCGCCCTGCTGACCCGCCCGGCGTACGGCTGGGCCGAGTTCGCCGAGGCACGGCCCTGCGCCGACCGGGCGGCGCTCGACCGGTTCTACCACCGGCTCGGCGTGCTGCTCGCCCTGCTCCACCTCCTCGGCGGCACCGACATCCACTACGAGAACCTGGTCGCCTGCGGGGACCAGCCGGTGCTGGTCGACCTGGAGACCCTCTTCCACCCCGCCACCGGCGGCGCCGAGCAGGCCGGCGGCGACCCGGCGCTGCGGGTGCTCGCCGACTCGGTCCACCGGATCGCGCTGCTGCCCTTCCTGCTGGTCGGCGAGCACGGCGCGGTCGACCTCTCCGGGCTCGGCGGGGACCGGGACGCCGTCCTGCCCACCGACGTGGCCGCCTGGGAGGCCGCCGGCACCGACGAGATGCGCCTGGTCCGCGGCCCGGCCCGGCTGCGCGCCGCCGCCAACCGCCCCCGGGTCGGCGACACCGACGCCGTCCCCGAGGAGCACACCGAGGCCCTGGTCGCCGGGTTCCGGGCCGGCTACCGCGCCCTCGCCGAGCACGCCGCGGAACTCGCCGCCCCCGACGGGCCGCTGGCCCGCTTCGCCGCCGACCCCACCCGGGTGGTGGTCCGCCCCACCCGCCGGTACGCCGCCCTGCTGGAGGAGTCCACCCACCCCGACGCGCTGCGCGACGGCCTCGACCGAGACCGGCTGCTCGACCTGCTGTGGCGCGAGTCCGCCGACGACCCGGCTCGCCGGCCGCTGGTCGCGGCCGAACTGGCCGACCTGTGGGCCGGCGACGTCCCGCTGTTCACCACCACCCCCGCCGCCCGCACGCTCACCCTCGACGGCCGCCCGATCGGCCGGCCCTGGGACGACAGCGGCCTCGACCGGGCCCGGCAGCGGCTCACCGGGATGGACCGGACCGACCTCTACGACCAGGAGTGGATCATCCGGGCCGCGCTCGCCACCCGGCGCGAACGCCACCTGACCGGCCCCGCGGCCGGACCCATTGCCCCCCAGCCGCCCGCCGTCCCCGACCCCGAACGGCTGCTCGCCGCCGCCGGCGACATCGCGGACCGGATCCTCGCCCGCGCCCACGGCGACGGCGACGGCGACGGCGGAGGTGGCGGAGGTGGCGGCCGGGTCAACTGGCTCACCCTGGAACCGGTCACCGACCGCCGCTGGGCCCTGATGCCCCAGGGCGCCGCCCTCGACGGCGGGTACGCCGGCACCGCGCTCTTCCTCGCCCAGCTCGCCGCCCTCACCGGCACCGAGCGGTACGCCGAGGTGGCCCGTCGCGCCGTCCGCCCGCTCCCCGGGCTGCTCGCCGCCCTCGCCGACCACCCGGACCACCTCGCCGCCGTCGGCCCCGGCGCCTTCACCGGCCTCGCCGGTATCGCCTACACCCTCGCCCGGCTTGCCCCACTGCTCGACGACACCCGACTCCTCGACGGCGCGGCCGAGGCCGTCCGCCTCACCGCCCTCGCCGCCGAACAGCGGCCCGCCGTCCTGGACGCCGGCCCGGACGCCCAACTGCTCTCCGGCGACGCCGGCTGCCTGGCCGCCATGCTCGCCGTCCACCGGGCCACCGGCCTCGCAGGGGCGCTCACCACCGCCCACGGCTGCGCCCAGCGCCTCGCCCTCGACCCCGAGGACACCGACCCGCCGGGCACTGACCCGCCGGGCACCGGTGCTCCGGGCACTCCCGGCGCCCCCGGAACCGCGCACCGGGCCGCCGACGCGGCCCACCGCGGCTGGGCGCTGCGCCGCTACGCCGCCGCCACCGGCCGCGGAGCGTACGAACGCCCCGCGCTGCGCCACCTCTACGCCGCCCTCGCCGACCACCCCGAGCAGCTGTCCGGGCCGGCCGCCCTCACCCTCGCCGACAGCGGACTCCCGGCCGGCACCCTCTCCTACGCCCGCTTCCTCGACCGCACCGTCGAACGAGTCGTGGGCCACGGCCCCGCCGCCGACCACAGCCTGCTGCACGGCGAGGCCGGCCTGCTGGAACTCCTCGGCGCCGCCGCACCCTGCGCCACCGTCGCCACCCGGGCCGGCACGCTGCTCGCCGCCCTCGACCGGTACGGGCCGCGCTGCGCCACCCCCGTCCCCACCCCGGGCCTGCTCACCGGCCTGGCCGGCATCGGCTACACCCTGCTGCGCCTCGGATTCCCGTCCCGGACCCCGTCCGTCCTGCTGCTCGACCCACCGGCCACCTTGCCGGTGAACCCCCTGTCGGACCGTCAACCATCAGCCATCCGTGGAGACGCACTATGAACACTCCCACCCTGGTCGGCCTCTGGAAGGACCCCGCCTCCCGGGCGGGCTCCGCCGTACGCCACCCCGCCGGGGAGATCGACCTGCTCGGCGGCGCTCAGCACCCGCTCGCCCGGCGGGCCATGCTGCTCAGCGGCCACACCGCGCCGAGCCTTGGAGGCACCGTGCTGGAGACGGTCGACACCACCACCGTCGAGCAGACCTCCACCTCGCTGTCGTACCACTGACGGTCCGTCAGCGCCCGGGCCGCCCGGTCCGGGCGCCGGTCGGTGCCCCGCTTGTGGTGAGAACGTGTACAACGGGCTAGCCTCCGTGAATGCTCATCACATCGCCCTACGTCGTGGGCCGCGCCGGCGAGCTCGGCGCGCTCCGGACCGGCTTGGCCGCCGCCCGGCGCGGCGAGGGACGTGCCGTATTCCTCGGCGGCGAGGCCGGCATCGGCAAGTCCCGGCTGGCCGCCGACTGCGCGTACCAGGCGATCGCGGAGGGCATGGTGGTGCTGCGCGGCCGGGGCAGCACGGCCGGCGCGCCCGTCCCGTTCCGGCCGATCGCCGAGGCACTGCTCTCGCTGTTCCGGGTCGGCGGACCGCCGCAGGACCCCGGACTCGCGCCCTACCGGCCCGCACTGTCCGCCCTGGTGCCCGAATGGCGCGACCCGGCCGGGCTCGCCACCACCCCGTCCCTCACCGAGACCGCGGAGGCCGTGCTGCGGCTGCTCGCCGCAGTCGGCCGGGACGGCGCCGGCCCCCGCCCGCGAGGCTGCCTGGTGATCGTCGAGGACCTGCACGAGGCGGACGCCGAGACCCTGGCCGTCGTCGACTACCTGGTCGACAACCTCGCCGCCGTCCCCGTCCACCTGGTCTCCACCCTGCGCACCCAGGCCGGACCGGCCACCGACCTCGCCCACGCGGCCGTGGCCCGCCGCTCCGCCACCCTGATCGAACTGCTCCCGCTCGGGCCCGAGGACATCCGGTCACTGGCCGAGGCCTGCCTCTCCGCCCAGCCCGGCCAACTGCCCCAGCCCGTCACCGAACGGCTGGTCCGGGACGCCGCCGGCAACCCCTTCGTGGTCGAGGAACTGCTCAGCGGCATGGTCTCGGCCGGCGCCCTGCGGCGCGACGAGACCGCCGGCTGGCGGATCGGCGGCGACCTCGGCATCGAGGTGCCGACGACGGTGGTGCGCAGCGTCGCCCAGCGGGCTGCCCGGCTCGACCCGGCCGGCCGCGACCTGCTCAACGCCGCCGCGGTCCTCGGCCGCCGCTTCGCCCTGCCGGTGCTGAAGCTGGTGACCGGCCTGGACGACCGCAGCCTGCTGATCCACCTGCGGGCCGGCATCGACGCCCAGCTCATCTCGCCCAGCGGCCCGGTCGCCGACCGGTACGAGTTCCGGCACGCCCTGGTCACCGACGCGCTACTGGCCGGACTGCTGCCCGCCGAACGGGCCGCCATCGCCCGGCGGGCGGCGGAGGCCGTCGAGAAGGCGTACCCCGGCCTGCCCGGCGAGTGGCGCCAACTCGTCGCCGTCCTGCGGCAGACCGCCGGGGAGAGCGCCGCCGCCGGCCTGCTGTTCGCCGACGCGGGCCGGGCCGCCCTGGCCGGCGGCGCCGTTGACTCGGCGGTGTCGCTGCTGGAACGTGCGCACGAACTGGTCGCACCGCCCGCCGGGGCCGGACCGGGCACCGGCGACCCGGCCGGGCGGGGCTCCGGTGCAGCGGGCTTCGGTGTGGCGGGCTCGGGTGCGGTGGGCTCCGGTGCGGCGGGTTCCGGTGCGGCCGGTCTCGGCACCGGGACGGGGGCACCCGGGGACATCATGGCCGGGCTCGCCGACCGGACCGCAGGGGCGGCCGGCGCCGAGCAGGTGACGGCGGTGCTGGAGAGCCTGGTCTACGCCCTGATCGAGGGCGGCCGCCTCGACCGCGCCCTGGAACTGGTCGACACCTTCCCGCTCGGCGGACCCGGCGCGCTCGGCGACGCCCGCGCCGCCGCCCTGCACACCCGGCTCGCCTGGGCCGCCGTCTCCGCCGGCCGCTCCGCCGACGCCGCCGAGCAGGTCGCCCTGGTCCGCCGACTGCTGGACCGCTTCGACAGCGCCGCCCACCTGCCAGCCCTGGAAGTGGTCGAGGCCCACCTCGTCCTGGCCGGCGAGGAGGTGCCCGCCGCGGCCGCGACCGACGCCGCCGACTGCACCTGCGCCGGCGACCGTACCTTGGTCGACCGTGCCTGGGGCGACGACCGTACCGGCGTCGACGACCGTGTCTGCGCCGACGACCGCCGCTGCGTCGACGACCGCACGTGCGCCGCCGAACGGATCGCCCGACAGGCCGCCGAACAGGCCGAGCAGGCCGGCCTTCCGGTCGTCGCCTGCCAGGCCTGGCGGCTGCTGGCCATGGTCGAGCGGCGCCACGGCTTCGACCGCGCCGACCAGTGCCTGGAACGGATCCTCGCCATCGCCGGCCGCCACGAACTGCCCACCTGGCGCGTCGACGCCCTGCTGCGCCTCGGCGTCAACGAGTTCATGCGCCGCGGCCACTCCGCCCAACTGGAACGCGCCCACCGCGCCGCCCTCGACATGGGCGCCCTGGACCTCGCCCACACCGCCGAGGCCACCATGGCGATGCAGGCCGTGCTGTGCGGCGACTACGCGCGGGCCCGGGAACTGACCGACCGATGTCTGGAGGCCGCTGCCGGTCTGCGCAACGTCGACCACCGCCAGTTCGTCCTGCTCACCCGGGCCGCCATCGCCGCCCACCAGGGCCGCCGTCCCGAAATGGAACACGACCTCGCCGAGTTCCACCGCTGGGACGGCGCCCGCTCCCTCCAGCTCCCGCTCGCCTTCGGCAACTGCCGCGCCGTCTGCGCGCTGATGGAGGAGGAACGCGAGTCGGCCATCGAGGAACTCGACCACGCCCGCCGCTGGGAGGAGCGGAACCCGAGCGTCTTCTACCTCAACGGCCGCCACGGACTCGGCCCGCTGCTGCACGCCCTGGCCGGCCGGAACACCCCCGCCGAGCACGTGCGGATCGCCGCCGAGCACGCGGCCCAGCTCGCCTGGAACCGCCAGTTCGAGCGCCTCGCGCACGCCGTCCACGAAGGCCGGGCCGGCCGCCACGAGGAGGCCGCCCGCGCCGTCGAGCAGGCCCAGCACGCCGCCCGACCCTTCGCCATGGGCCGCCACCTGGGCCTGCGGCTGGTCGCCGAGGCCGCCCTCGTCGACGGCTGGGGCGAGCCCGTGACCTGGCTGCGCAGCGCCGAGGAGTACTTCCACGGCGCCTCCGTCCCCGCCGTCGCCAACGCCTGCCGCCGCCTGCTCCGCCAGGCCGGGGCGACCGTACCGCAACGCCGTACCGGCACCGACCTGATGCCCGCCGAACTGCGCCGCCAGGGCGTCACCGTGCGCGAGTACGAGGTGCTGCTGCTGGTCGCCCAGCGCCTGGGCAACCAGGAGATCGCCGCCCGGCTGAACATCTCGGCGCGCACCGTGGAGAAGCACGTGGGCAGCCTCCTCGGCAAGAGCGGGCAGGCGCACCGGGCGGCGCTGTCGGACTTCGCGGCGAGGGTGACGGCAGCCACCGCCCAGCCGGTCCAGGGGAAGGCGTCATGATCGTATGACCGGGCGCGGTGGATAGGATCCGGGCGTCCCTGCCGGCACGCCCCTTCCGGGTCGTCTCGCCGGCCCGTTCCTGCCGGTAGCCCCGGGAAGGAAGCATGATGACCGCACAGCCGACCTACCTCGTCCTGCCCGGCTACGAGGGCTCCGGGCCCGAGCACTGGCAGAGCCGCTGGGAGTCCGCCGACCCCGCCTTCCACCGGGTCGAACAGGCGGACTGGGACCACCCGGAGCTGTCCGCGTGGGTGGAGCGGCTGGACCGGGCGGTGGCCGCCGAGCGGGGCCCGGTGGTGCTGGTGGCCCACAGCCTCGGCTGCATCCTGGTGGCGCACTGGGCGGCCGCGGCCGCGGCAGCGGCTTCGGCTACGGCAGCGGGCGCGGGCACGGGCGTCGCGAAGGTGGCCGGGGCCCTGCTGGTGGCGCCCGCCGACATCGAGCGCGCGGGCGTGGCCGCCCTGGACGGCTTCTGCCCCGTCCCGCTGCAACCCCTGCCCTTCCCGGCCGTCGTGGTCGCCAGCACGGACGACCCGTGGTGCGCCCCGGACCGCTCACGCCACTTCGCCGACGCCTGGGGCGCGCGCCTGGTCGTCCCCGGAGCGTACGGCCACCTCAACACCGCGTCCGGGCTCGGCGACTGGCCGGACGGCCGGAAGGTGCTGGCGGACCTGACGGGCTGAGCCCTCGGGCCCTGAGCCCCCCTGAGCCCCCGCCCTGAGCCCGGCGGCGGTTCAGGAATGCGGGGCGATCAGAAGCAGACCACGTACAGGGCCGCGCCGGCCGCCAGCGCGGGGAGGACGGTCGGCCACAGCGCGGGGCGGGCGTGGGGCGGCTCGCTGCGACGGGTCGAGGCCGGGGCAGTGTCGATCTTGGCGAGCCGGACCTCGGCGGTCCACTCCGACCCGTCGGCGGGCACCACCCTGACGTGCCAGGGCCGCGCCGGGTCGTACTCGACCGGCACCGTGCGACCGGCCCGGAAGCGGTCCAGGTCCATCACGTTCACCCGGGCCGAGGTGTGCACCCGGTAGGCGGACTGACCGGCGGGCACGACGGTGAGGTCCAGGCGGACCTGGTGGTCCGGGCCCTCGCCGGTCGCCTTGGCCGACTCCACCCGGGCGACCGCCGGGGAGAGCGGACCGGTCGGCGTCAGCCCGGCCCGGCGGCGCCGGCCCGCGTGCACCAGCCCCCACGCGGCCATCGCCGTCCACGGCGCCAGGTTGATCCCGATCACGAAGCGGGCCACGCCCGATCCGCTGCCCAGCTCCACCGCCCCGGTCGCGACCGCCGCCAGCTCACCGCCGACCAGCACCCACAGCACCACGCCGATCCAGAACACCACGCCCCCCGACTCCTCGCGGCGCCCCGATCGGGCACGCGTCGGAGCGGATGGTACCGATCCGCGGCGGGTCGCCGTACGCCGGTCCCGTTCTAGGTCCAGGTCCAGGTCGTCCGAGGTGCAGGGGGCTTGCGTGCGGGGGGTGTAGCTGGGTGCACCTCGATTGGGTACCCAGCGGCAATGACCGGGGGAGCGGCGGCCGGGATCGTGGACGGTGTCGGAATCGGAGCCGTTGGATCGGGAGGGCAAGCGGTATGGGGACGTGGAAGGCGGAGGCCGGGGTGTTCGTCACCGTCGCGTTCGTGGCGGCGGGCGCGTGGGGAGCACTCCAACCCGCGACAGGCATACCACCGGAGGTGGTGCAGCTGACGCAGTTCGGGCCCGCCGTGGCGGTGGCGGTGGCGGCCCTGGTGTGGCCGACCAGGGTGCGGGGCCTGCTCGCCGGTGCCCTGCCAGCCCGGCGGCGGCCGGATGCCGCTGCGGGGCGCGGGCGAGGCCCGGCGCTGCTCCTCACCGCGCCGCTGATCGTTGCGTTGGCCGTGGCCGCGTACGCGGCCCTGGAGGGCACCGCCCGGATGACCGATCCGCAGTCGCTGTCGCACCCCTTCGCGCTGATCGTGGCGGCCCAGCTGGTCGGTGCCTGCGGAGAGGAGATCGGTTGGCGCTGCCTGCTCCAGCCGCTGCTGCGGCGGCGGTTCGGCCCGCTGGGCGCGTCGGTGGCGGTCGGTGCGGTGTGGGGCGGGTGGCACGTCCAGGTGTTCGCCCAGACGCCGCTGTACGCGGCCGGGTTCCTGCTGGCCACGGTGGCGATGTCGGTCGTCCTGGGGCTCGGCCTGGAGGGCGTGCGGTCCAACCGCCTGCTGCTGGCGGGCGGGTTCCACACCCTGGTCAACCTCGGCATGCTGCTGTTCCTGGACGAGGAGTCCGGCGCGGTGCTGCCCATGGTGCTGTTCGGTGCCGCGAGCCTGCTAGCCGCCCTGCCCTGGCTGCTGCGGGCACCGACTACGATCATGCCGGTCGCGTACGGGGCGCGCTGACGTGGGGGAACGACAGGTGGTCAGGTCCGAAGGGGGCGGGCGTTGGCCCGTCGGCGGTGCGCCGATCGGTGGTCCGGAGGCCGTCCGAGCACAGGCGAGCACGCAGCCGACCGACACGCGCCGGAGCGGTAGGTGGCGGGCCGGCGACTGGATCGCCGTCGCCCGGTGCCAACTCCTCTCGCTGGCGGCGCTCGCGGCCTGGGCCGTCGGTGCTCTCGTGGTCCTCGCGATCCTCCTGCTCCCGATCGGGGTCGGCTTCGCCCTGCTGCCGTCGTCCGCCGCCGCCCTGCGCCGACTCACCGACCGGCATCGGGCGTGGGCCGCCCGCTGGAGCGGCGTCCGGATCAGCCCGCCCGCGCCGCTCCCCGGCGAGGGCCTCACCCGCCGCCGGAGGGCGGTCGCCCTCCTGGGCGACGAAGGCTTCTGGCGGGACTTCGGTTGGGCGTGGCTGGAGCCGTGGACGGGCGGCCTGCTGGTGGCGGTCCCGCTCGCACTGGTCGAGTACGGGGTCTTCGGCGCCCTGGTGCAGCCGTTCATCTGGCGGCGCATCGACGACGGCAACTGGTACGCCTTCGTCCCCGTCCACTCCACCGCGACCATGCTCGCCGCCCTGCTCCTCGGCATCGCCTTTGTCGCGGCCGGGCTGCGCCTCGCCCCCGTCGTCCTGCGACTCCACACCCGTCTCGGCGGGCGCACGCTGTCCGCCCCGCGCGCCACCGAACTGGTCCGCAGGATCGAGGAGCTCACCGACACCAGGGCCGAGACGCTCGACACCCAGGCCGCCGAGCTCCGCCGCATCGAGCGCGACCTGCACGACGGCGCGCAGGCCCGCCTGGTCGCCCTCGGCCTGACCCTCGACCAGGCGACCCGCCTGCTGGACACCGATCCGCAAGCTGCCCGCGAGCTGCTGGCCGAGGTCCGGGCGACCTCCGGCCGGGCGTTGCAGGACCTGCGCGAGCTGGTCCACGGCATCCACCCGCCGGTCCTCGCCGACCGCGGTCTCGGCGACGCCGTCCGCTCACTCGCCCTCGACAGCTTCCTCGACGTCGTGGTCGCGGTGGAGCTGCCGGAGCGACTGCCCGCGCCAGTGGAGTCCGCCGGTTACTTCGCGGTCGCCGAGCTGCTGGCCAACGCGGGCAAGCACGCCGGTGCCCGCGAGGTGGCGATCCGGCTCGAACACGACCCCGCCCATGGCGCCCTGCGCATCACCGTCACCGACGACGGCCGCGGCGGCGCTGATCCCGCCCGGGGCAGCGGCCTGCGCGGCATCGAACGCCGCCTGTCGGCCTTCGACGGCACCCTCGCCCTGCACAGCCCGCCCGGCGGGCCGACCACCGCGACCCTGGAGATACCGTGCGCGTCGTCATCGCCGAAGACCTCTTCCTGCTCCGGGACGGGCTGACCCGTACCCTCCGGGAGCACGGCTGCGAGGTCGTGGCGGCCGTCGACAACGCCCCGGCCCTGCTGCGGGCCCTGCGCGACGAGGAACCGGACGTCGCCGTGGTCGACATCCGGCTGCCGCCGACGTTCACCGACGAAGGCCTGCAAGCCGCCCTGGAGGCCCGGCGCACCCGCCCCGGCCTGCCGATCCTGATCCTCTCCCAGTACGTCGACCAGCTCTACGCCCAGGAGCTGCTAGCCGGCGGCGAGGGCGCGATCGGTTACCTGCTCAAGGACCGGGTCACCCACACCGCACAGTTCGTCGACGCCGTCCGCACCGTCGCCGGCGGCGGCACGGTGATGGATCCGCAGGTCATCGCCAAGCTGCTCGCCCGCAGTGACGCCCGCGGCACCACCGCGGCGCTGAGCCCGCGCGAGCACGAGGTGCTGGAGCTGATGGCCGAGGGGCGGTCCAACGCCGCCATCATGAACGCCCTGCACATCGGTGAGAGCGCCGTTGCCAAGCACACCGCCGGGATCTTCGCCAAGCTGGGCATCGAGGCGTCCGCCGACGACAACCGCCGCGTTCTCGCGGTGCTGGCATATCTGAAGCGCTGAGCCAGCCCGCGCCAGTACGGCCGACCGCGGCGTCAGGCGTCCGGCATCGGGCGTCGGTCGGGCGAGGCGGAAGGACGGGAATCAGCCGTCGCTGTCGGCGGCGTCGTCGGCGATCGCGCGGAGGCGGGCCTCCTGTTCGGGGGAGAGGTCGGTCTCGATGAGTTCACCGTGCAGCGGGGCGAAGGCCGGCCGGACGCCCTCGAGCACGGCGTGCGAGGTGAGCAGGAACAGGGCCGAGGTCCCGGGGGTGACGCGCTCCCGGACCCGTGCGATGAACGCCGGATCCACCCCGGCACGGGCGAAGTGTCCGGCGGCGGCCCCGGCGGCCGCACCGACCGCCGTACCGACGACCGGCGCGAGGAAGAACGAACCGATCAGCAGACCCCAGAAACCGCCGCCCAGTGCACCCATTCCGGTGAGGCTGCTCGGTTCGCTGGTGGTGGGCTCGTCTGCGTGGGCCGGCCAACTCACCACCACCCCGTTCTCCACGACGATCTGCTTCCGCCGCTGGAGCTCCCGGAGAACGTGCAACGCCTCGGCCGCCCCGTCCGCGGTCGGGAAGCGCCAGACGGTCATCGTTGCCATCGAGGTCTCCGATCGGTTGGGAACAGCGTTGGGGGGACGCGGGACGGGACGGGACCACCCGCTCAGCCGGCGGCGCGGCTCGTCGTCCGCTTGGCGGCGGCCTTCTTGCCGGCCGCCGTCGCCGTCTTCTTGGCGGTCGTGGTCTTGCGGGCGGCCGGAGCCGTCGTCTTCTTGGCAGCGGCCGCGGTCTTCTTCGCCGTGACCGGCTTCGCGGCGACCTTCTTGGCGGTCGCCTTGGTCGCCGTCGCCTTCTTCGCGGCGGAGGTGGTCTTCTTGGCCACTGTCGCCGTGGTCTTCTTGGCGGTCACCTTCTTCGCGGTGACCGGGGCGGTGGTCTTCTTCGCGGTGGTCTTCCTGGCAGTCACCTTCTTCGCCGCCGCAGCCGGGGCGGCCGTTGCCGCGCTCGCGCGCTTGGCGGTGGTCTTCTTGGCGGCCGTCCGCTTGGTCGCTGACGTGGCGGCGGCGCCGGACGCGCCGGGAGTCAGCGAGCCCTTGGGGGCCTTCATGATGGACGGGCCCTCCTTGGGCATCTTCTTGGTGCCCGACACCAGGTCCTTGAAGCCCTGGCCGGGGCGGAAGCGCGGGACGGTGGACTTCTTCACCCGCACCCGCTCGCCGGTCTGCGGGTTGCGCGCGTACCGGGCCGAGCGCTGCACCTTCTCCAGCGTGCCGAAGCCGGTGACCGACACCCGCTCCCCGGCGACCACGGCGCGGACCATGACGTCGAGGACGGCGTCCACGGCGTCCTCCGCGGCGGCGCGGCTGCCGAGCTGTCCGGCGACCGCCTCGACGAGCTGTCCCTTGTTCATGACGATGTCTCCTTGACGAATCCGGGCGCGATATGTGCCATTTCGTCTTCAACGTAGGCTCCTGCGCCGTATCTCGCCTGTCGGCGCGGGCTGTTCGGGCGGGCAAAGGACAACTCGTCCCGCAGGCGTGACAACCATCCGCCCCCTCCCGGGCGTATAGGGACCGTGAGTCGATCAACGAGAGACGCCGACTACGCCGCCTTCGTCCGGGCGGCATGGCCCCGGCACCTGCGCACCGCCACCCTGCTCACCGGCGATCCGCACCGGGCCGAGGAACTGCTCCAGGACTGCCTGGTCAAGCTGTACGTCTGCTGGCCGCGGGTCTCCACCGCCGATCCGCACGCCTACCTGCGGCGGATGCTGGCCAACGGCCACGTCAGCTGGTGGCGTCGGATCCGCCGCGAAGTCCTCAGCGCCGACGCCTTCGAGGCCGCCGACCGGATCGCCGAGCCCACCGGGGCGCCGCGCGAACCCGACGACGAGCTGCGCCGGGCGCTGCTCGCCCTGCCGTACCGGCAGCGGGCGGTGGTCGTGCTGCGGCACATCGAGGACCTGAGCGAGAAGGAGACCGCAGCCGTGCTGGGTTGCACGGTCGGCTCCGTCAAGAGTCAGAACTTCAGGGCCATGGCGCGGTTGCGCGAGGCCCTCCGGGAGTACCAGGAGGCGGCACTGTGACCAGCGGACGCGGAACCGAGCGCGGGAACGGGCACGCAAGCGAGCCCGGAAACGAGGAAGAGTGCGGGCCGGAGCGGGGGGAGGAGGCGGCGGACGTCGTCGACGTGATCCGGACACTGGCCGACCGTCAGACCACGACGGCCCCGGCGCCGGTCGAGGAGCTGCTGCACCGCGGCCGCCGCGCGCGCCGAACGCGGGTGGCCCGACGGGTCGCGGTCGGCACCGGCACGTTGGCGCTGGTGGTCGCGGTGGCGGGCGTCCTCGCCCCGGCGCCCGCCGGGCGGCCCTCCGTCGTGGCACCGGCCTCCGCCACGCCAACGGCCGGGTCCGGCACCGGCTACCAGGTCACCCTCACCTACTCCGTGCAGAGCCAGGGTCGTCCGGAGGCCGACTACGTCGCGACCTACCGCGGTGAAGCCGATCCGACCCAGCACCGGGCCTACCTCACCTCGGACCTGACGCACGAGGAATGGCGGATCATCGACGACCAGGAGTTCCTCCACATCGGCACCGGGAAGTGGAGCAAGGGCCACCCGCCCGTCGGGCCGCTCGGCACCGTGGAGGTGAGCAAACTGATCGCGGTCACCCCCCAGGAACTCCTCGCCCACCTGCGCAGCCTCGGCAGTGTCACCAGGTCCGCCGACGGCGGGACGTACGTCTTCAGCTACGTCGCGAGCGACTCGGCCTACACCCTTGAACCGGCCACGCCGGGCAACACCGTGACCGGCACCGTGGTGCTGGACGGGGACAAATACCGGTCGATCACCCTGGAGACGGTCCTGGTCGCTGCGAGCGACGCCGGGGCCGACCACGACCCGGTCATCCGACGGATGGTCGTCGAGTTCTCCGGCTACGGCATCACGGTGCCGGTCGAGGTACCGGTGGTCGGCGCGCCGTGAGTGACGACCGCCGGATGCGCGGGGGTGGGCGCGGTACCCGTACCGGCGGAACACGCGCTCGGCCCGGCGGAACTGACCGCCGCGGCGCCCCCTCGGCGATACGATCGAAGCATGATCGGACGCGTACTCCCGGGTGGATCAGAGCTCTCGCTCTGGTCGAAGGACTCGTACCTGTCGATCGGCTCGGTCGGATCGGTGCTCTCCATCGGCTCGGTGGGGTCTGTGCTGTCGATCGGCTCGGTCGGCAGCACCCTGTCCGCCGCCTCGATCGGCAGCGCCCTGTCGGCGGTCTCGGCCGGGTCCTGGCTGAGCCTCGGTTCGCTGCTGTCGGCCCAGTCGTGCTGGTCGGTGCTCTCCTGGCGCGGCAATCGCGGCTTCCTGGCCACGGCGGCGACCGCCGGAACCGTGGCGGTGGCCGCCGCTGTGGCCGCGGCCGCGCTGACCGGCCGTCAGCCGGAGACGGGTCGGTCACGTCGGTGAGGGCAGGCGGGCCGGGCGGGCCAGGCCTGATCGGCCGGGCGGTGCGGCCCGGGCGCGCTACCAGAAGCGTGGCTGCCCGGGGATGGTCTCGAGGTCGCTGAGCAGCAGTTCGCGGTCGTCGTCCTCGGCGATGTCCTCGGCGGCGGCCAGTGCCTGCTCGGTCCACGTCCGGGCCTGTTCCCGGTCGCCGGCCACGGCGTGGGCGCGGGCCAGGGACTCGTACGCGTAGGCCAGGTCCCAGTCGCCGATGCCGTGCGCCCGGCAGATCTCCAGGCCGCGCCGGGCGTGGTGCAGGGCGGGTTCGGATCGTCCCAGCACGCTGTAGACGCGCGAGCACTGCCACTCGCCCCGGCTGAGGTTCACCGGCTGCCCGACCTGGCCCCAGTGGTGGCGCGAGGCGTGGGCCATGTGCAACATCCGGTCGTCGTCCTCGGGTGAGCGGTCCTCCCGTTCCAGCAGCCGCCACACGCCGTTGAACAGGTCGACGGCGGTGCGGCGCTCGTCCGCCGCGGTGTCGGCGGGGGAGGGGGCGGCGTCCTGGGCGGTCATGGTCGGGGCTCCGTTCTCGAGGAGGTGGTCGATGCGGTGCAGGTCGCCGCGGACCCGGTCCAGCCGGGCCTGCAGACGGCGGCGGTGGGCGGCCAGAACCTCGGCCAGCACCTGCTCGTCGTCCGGGGCGGCCAGGCAGGTACGGACCTGGTCGAGCGGCAGGTCGACCGAGCGCAACAGCTGCACCAGACGGGCGTGGGCGATCTGCTCGGTGCGGTAGAAGCGGTACCCGGTGTCCGGATCCACCACCGCGGGAGCCAGCAGCCCCACCCGGTCGTAGTGGCGCAGCGCCTTGGCGGTCAGACCGGCGAGGCGTGCCAGCTGACCGACCGTGAGCATGTTCGGGCCGTCGACCATGGCCCCGACCATAGAACTTTCCCGCGCGGGAACCTCAAATCGCCGCCCCGGCCGGTCGCGGTCGCGGGTCGCCCCCGTGGGCCGGCGGCCGCGGGACGGCCGAAAGCGGGTGCACGGATCCGGACACCTGGCGGCAGTTGGTACGGGAGTTGCCCGCGTGGGTACGCACGGCATTGGTTGGCGTGCTATCGGTTGACTCAGGCAACCGTTTCGACGTCGGCCGGGAGCCCGCGACCCGTGGGCACGTACTCCCCGCCCGCAGGCACGTGCTCCCGAGTTCCAGGCAAGTGCACCGCTGTCCAGGCAAGTGCTCCCGACCCCAGGCAACCCTGCCCGCCCCCGCCGGAGGTGCTCGATGAAGGTGACCGTCGACCAGGACCGCTGCTGCGGCTCGGGACAGTGCGTCCTGACCGCGCCCGAGGTCTTCGACCAGTCCGACGACGACGGCCTGGTCCGCCTGCTCCACCCCGGCCCGCCGCCGGAGCAGTACGCCTCCGTCCGGCTCGCCGCCGCCCTGTGCCCCGGCAACGCCATCACCGTCCACGACGCGTGACCACGACGCGTGACCACGACACGTGTCCACGACACGCGACCGCGACGCGTGTCCACGACGCGTGACCACGACGCCCTGCGTGGCAGCACCGGAAGACCCGGAAGGACCGGAATGACCACCGCCGCACACCGCGCCACCCCGACCGACCCCGCCGACCTGGCCGTCCCCGCCTCGCGCGGCGGCTGCCCCTTCGACCCCCCGCCCGCCTACGAACAGGCCCTCCACACCGCCCCCGTCACCCGCGCCGGACTGTGGGACGGCAGCTCCCTGTGGCTGGTCACCGGCCACGCCCAGGTCCGGGCCGTCCTCGCCGACCAGCGCTTCTCGGCCGACGCCCGCCACCCCGGCTTCCCCTTCCTCTCGCCCGGCCGCCGCGAACTGGTCACCCGGGCCACCCCCACCTTCCTGCGCCTCGACGGCGCCGAACACGCCCGGCAACGCCGGATGCTCACCGGTGACTTCATCGTCAAGCGGATCGAGGCCATGCGCCCCGAGATCCAGCGGATCGTCGACGACACCCTCGACCGGATGATCGCCGGCGGCTCGCCCGCCGACCTGGTCAGCGCCTTCGCCCTCCCCGTACCGTCCCTGGTCATCTGCCACCTGCTCGGCGTCCCGTACGAGGACCACACGTTCTTCCAGAGCCGCAGCACCGCCCTGCTCGACCTCGCCGCCCCCGCCGAGGACGTCGGCGTCGCCCAGCGCGAGCTCACCGACTACCTGCGCGAGCTGACCGGCCGCAAGCGCCGCCACCCCGACGAGAGCGTCCTCGGACGCCTCGCCGCCCGACCCGACATCACCCTCGAAGAGGCCGCCGCCATGGGCCTCCTGTTGCTGGTCGCGGGCCACGAGACCACCGCCAACATGACCGCCCTCGGCACCCTCGCCCTGCTCCGCAACCCCGAGCAGGCCGCCCGGCTGCGCGCCGAACCGGGCATCGCCAAGGGCGCCGTCGAGGAACTGCTGCGCTGGCTGAGTATCGTCCACCTCGGCGTTCCGCGCGTCGCCGTCGAGGACGTCGACCTCGACGGCACCCCGATCCGGGCCGGCGAAGGGGTGCTCTGCATGGTCTCCACGGCCAACCGCGACCCGGAGGTGTTCCCCGGCGGCGACCGGCTCGACATCGGCCGCGACGCCCGCCGCCACTTCGCCTTCGGCTTCGGCGTGCACCAGTGCCTCGGCCAGCCGCTCGCCCGTGCCGAGTTGCAGATCGCCCTGGAAACGCTGTTCCGGCGGCTGCCCGAGCTGCGGCTGGCCGTGCCGTACGAGTCGATCCGGTACCGGACCGACATGATCGTGTACGGGGTGCACGAGCTGCCCGTGGCCTGGTAGGACCCTGCCCCGGTGGCGGGATGCGCGGGCGCCGGTCCAGCAGTCAGGCCGGCCGGACCGTGCGCGGGCCGCACACCTCCGCACCGAGCGCGGTGACCCGGGCCCGCAGCCCGCGGTCCGCGGTCACCACCAGGCACTCGCGGTGCGGATGCGTACTCCTGGCGGCGGCGACGAGTTCGGTGATCCGGTCGTCGCCGCTGCCGGGAGCCGCCACCACCGCGACCCCCGTCCCGGGCAGCCCCTCCACCCCGCGGGCGGCGCCCTCCACGACGAGCACCACCTCCACCGGACCGGCCTGCGCCCACCGAGGCGCACCCGGACGGCCCGCCAACCCCCGCGCCGCGACCGGCACCAGCGCATCCCGCAGGCGTTCCGCCGCACCCCGGCGGTCCCGCCACCAGCCGTCCGGCACCGAACCCACCACATTGGCCGCGTCCACCACCAGCAACGGCGGCGGCACCTCAACACCGTCTCCCAGGCTCATGGACGGCAAGCCTGCCACGTCAGGCGGTGTGCGCCAGGTGGGGTCGGGCGGCGGGTGGGACGGCGGGGTGCCCGGTCGGTGGGAGGTCCCGGTCGTACGGCGCCCCGGACACCGCCGGGATCGCGTCAACTCGCGCCCGGGCGGCAGCACCCGAGCCACACCGCCGCGGGTTGTCGGCCCGGACTTCTACGATGATCGCTGCGCGACAGGAAGGAGCAGCGTGGACGAGACGACGGGCGGAGCGGACGGCGGAGCCTGCGGCGAGGTGCCGTACCGGACGGGCGACGTCCTGCGGATGGAGTGCCCGTTCACCAGCGCCACCGTCGCGGCCGTCGGCCGGTACCACGTCGCCGTCCGCTGGCCGTGGTGGGAGGTGGACACCGAGGCCCGAGGGATCGAGTGGAACGGCGACGTCGCACTGCCGACACCGGCCGACCACGGCTGGACGGACTCCTACTTCCGGACCGTGCCGCCCGAGGACCAATTGCGGGCCGGCGACCGGTGCCTGGTCGGGATCGCCCCGACCGTCGTGCACGTCCTGGCGGTGGACCACTTCGACCCGCCGCTGGAGACCGGCTGGCTGCCCCGACCCGCCGCGTACATCGAGTTCCTGCTCCAGGGGCAGTCCTTCGACCCCGAGCTGGAGGAACAGGGGCACACCGTCGACCCCGCGGGCGGTGAACCCGTCAGGTTCGCGCTGCTGTTCCGCCCCTACGCCTTCCTGGAGACCGGCGACGACCTCGTCGACCACGACGGCCGGGCCTGGCGCTTCGACGGCCCCTGGGACTGGCACCCGTACGACGGCGGTCCGGCCGACGCCCCCGCCTGGCCGCTCCACCTGCTCCACCGCGACGGCGACCCCGCCCCCGACGAGATCGCCGCCGTGGCCGCGGCCACCGCCACCGGCAGCCACGCGGACGTTGCGGCGCGGTGGGCCGAACTCACCCACGCGAGCCCGCTGCCGACCCGGAACTGACGGGTCAGGCCTCCTGCGCCGCGGCCGGGGCGAGGTCGGCCACCGGGGCAGCGGCGGCGGAGGGGTGCAGCGGGGACAGGCGGTAGACGACGTACCGCACCGCCGTGGTGAGGGGCTGGAGCCCCAGGTTCGCCACCAGCAGCGAGAGCTGGATGACGAGCGCTATGTTCCCGGAGCCGTCGACAGTGGCGATGACCACCTGCTGCAGCAGCGGGAAGCTCAGGGACGCGAGCAGGACCAGAGCCACCAGTGGTAGCACCACGCGGAGCCCGGTGTGGGACAGTCGCCACGCCCGGCGGATGCCCTGGCCCTCCACCAGGATCGCCATCGGCAGCAGGGATGCGCCGAACGACAGGTACAGAGAACAGAGCCCGACCACGATCGGCATGGGCGAGAACATGAAGTCGCCGAAGGTTCGGTCGTCCAGGACATAGACCAACAGTCCCGACTGGCCGGGCAGGCTCAGGAGGAGCGACCAGCCCCACAGACGTGTGATCCGCCGGACGTCCGGAAGCAGTGCGGTCATAAGGTCCGCGTCACCGTCGAGAATCCGCAGCTGTGTGGACCAGTTCCAGGCGGCGATGAGCCCATTGAGGGCGAGCAACAGCAGGTACCCGGTGGGCGGTGGCATCGTCCAGTCCACCACCGCCTGAAGCAGCCAGCCGGCCACGTACGCCACCGAGAACAGCAGCTGAACCACGAGCAGCCGCAACCAGCAGGCTGCCACCTTCGCCCGGAAGAGTCCCCACCACGGTGAGCCCGGCCTGTTCTCCGATTCGATCACCGGGGGACCCTAGCGCAGCGGTGATCACGACCGCACATCTATTCGGTCGGCGCCGGGCGGGTGAGCAGATCGGTGCCGTAGGTGGCGCACCACTCGCTGTCGCAGCTGGTGAGCGAGTTCGCCCGGCAGTGGGCGGTCGGCCAGTAGCGCGACTCGCACGGTCCGGGGTCGACCGGGCTGCCGTCGGCGGGCAGCGTCCGTACGCACCAGGTGCACACCACGGCGGCCTGCGCGCCGGCCTGCCGCAGGACTTCGGCGGCGCGGGTGGCCGTCTCGAGCGGGACGAGCTCGATGAGCGGCACCGGCGCGTTCGCCAGCGCGTCCTTGCTGCGCCAGAGGCTCAGCCCGGTCAGGGACCGTACCGCCTTGACCGCTTCCATACCGGCCCCGCCGGATCCGGTCAGTGACACAGTGAACTCCGGGTCCTCCACCGGCCCCTCCCTCGACATCCGTTCGCTCGGGCAGGTTCGAGTAGACCGTGCGGGAGCGCTGCCGGGCATCCGAGTTTCGTCCGCGCGCCGGCGCCCGTCGTAGGCTGGCGTGATGTTCGATCGGCTGCGTGTCGAGGTGGTGCCGGAAGGCCAGCGGTGGCCCGGCCAGGTGCGGATCGAGGTCAACGGGCGGGACGTGGCGGTCGAGTCCGTCGGCGAGGATGCCTGCGGGCTCTTCCTGGCGCACCTGTTCCCGGTCGGCGCGCCGAGCCCGTTGCGGGCGACCGTTGAGCCCCGGCGGGTGCGGATGGGCGAGCCGGACTGCACGGGTGGCTGCTGCGGCTACCTGTCGGTGGTCGTGCAGCGGATCGGCGGGATCGTGGAGTGGTCGGAGTGGCAGGTGCCGTACGAGGCGGCGCCGTTGCCGTGGTTCCACCTCGATGCCGACCGGTACGACGCCGTGGTACGGCGGGTGGAGGCGGAGCTGTCCGGGGTCGGCGCACCGGGCTCCTGAGGCCCGGGTCGGGCGCGGTGGGGCCAGAATGGGGCGAACAGGGCGGACAACGGTCGAGCGGGGTCGGGTGAGCCATGGCGGCGGTGCTGGACGGGAAGGTCGCGCTGGTCGCGGGAGCGACCCGCGGGGCGGGACGGGGGATCGCGGTCGAACTCGGCGCGGCCGGGGCGACGGTGTACGTGACCGGGCGGACCACCCGGGAGCGGCGCTCGGAGTACAACCGGCCCGAGACCATCGAGGACACCGCCGACCTGGTGACCGCGGCGGGCGGCCGCGGCATCGCCGTGCCGACCGACCACCTGGTCCCGGCCCAGGTCCAGGCGCTGGTGGAGCGGATCGACAGCGAGCAGGGCCGGTTGGACGTCCTCGTCAACGACGTCTGGGGCGGGGAGAACCTGTTCGGCTGGGACACCCCGGTGTGGGAGCACGACCTCGACAACGGGCTGCGGTTGCTCCGGCTCGGGGTGGACACCCATGCCATCACCAGCCACTTCGCCGTGCCGCTGCTGCTGGCGCACCCCGGCGGGCTGGTGGTCGAGATGACGGACGGCACCGCCGAGTACAACGGGGACCACTACCGCAACTCGCTCTTCTACGACCTCGCCAAGTCCTCCGTGCTGCGGATGGCGTTCGCGCTCGGCCATGAACTCGGCCCGCGCGGCGCCACCGCGGTGGCGCTGACCCCGGGCTGGCTGCGGTCGGAGATGATGCTCGACCACTTCGGCGTCACCGAGGCGAACTGGCGCGACGCACTCGCCCGCCAGCCGCACTTCGGCATCTCCGAGAGCCCCGCGTACGTCGGCCGCGCGGTCGCCGCCCTGGCCGCGGACCCGGGGGTCTCCCGGTGGAACGGCCGGTCGCTCTCCAGCGGCGCGCTCGCCCGGGAGTACGGCTTCACCGACCGCGACGGCAGCAGCCCCGACTGCTGGCGGTACCTGGTCGAGGTCCAGGAGGCCGGGAAGCCCGCCGACGCCACCGGCTACCGCTGAGAGCCGCCGCGTATCGCGGTGCCGCCGGAGCGCCGCGCGGCAGTCCCTGCCGGGGACGGGGCCGCCGAGGCGGTGACGAGGACGAGGAACCCGGAGACGGCGTAGAAGACGGCCGGTCCGGCGGTGAAGATGCGGGCCTGGCCCTTCAACGCCCGGCGGTACTCGCTCTCGGTGAGGTCGACCCGGACACTGTGCGGCGGCTGCGCCTGGCTGTCCCAGTGGCTGTAGAAGTAGCCCGAGGCGTCGGCCTGAGCGTCCTCGGCGCTGCCCGCTCCGGTGGCGAAGCCGAGTGCCGCGAGGCCGAGAACGAGTCCGTAGGCGACCTTGAGGGCGGGCGGCAGCAGCAGGACGTAGCGGAGCAGGAGGTAGCCGTTGCCCCGGCCCGGCAGGCGGGCCACAACGACGCCGCGGAACAGCGCGGTGGCGAAGACCGGGAACACCCCGATGAACAGGGTGGCGACGAGCCACATCGGCACGGTGAAGGCGCCGGGCAGCCAGGTTGACACCAGGCAGAGCAGCGTGGCCGCGCAGAGCACCGCCGCCACCACGAAGTGCACCCGATGGCTGCCGCGCAGCTCATCCATGTCGATTCCCCCCGACGGAACGTGATCAGCTGCACCCTAGACCCGGGCGGACCGCCGGGGAAGGCGATTCGGAGCGTTGTGCAACGGGTGCCCGCCGGGCCGCCGCGTGGCTACGCTGGCCGCATGATCGGTGTGGTGGGGGGACCGGAAGGCCCGGGCGAATGGATCATGATGTTCGCCCTGCTCTGGCCGTTGTACGGAACGTGGATCATGATCGCGCTGGGGATCGCCTGCGGCCGCGGCCCGCGCGGCCGGCGGGCCGCGCTGTACTGGACGCTGTCGTGGCTGCTGCCCGCCCTGCTGGGCTGGGTGCTGCTCGTGCCCAAGCCGTATGGCGGAGGTCCGCACCAACTGGACGACTTCCTGGGCATCCTCTGGTTCTTCTTCGGCCTGTTCGTCCTGCTGCCCTGGGGGACGGCCTTCCTGACGGCGCGTCGCCGCGCCCGGAAGCGCCGGACAACACCTTCGGCACATGCCTAGTGCCCCAAACCGCATAGGTACACCGGGTTGGCGGTGGCACTGTCCCGACCGGTTGGATGCGGGTGGCAATCCGAGATCCGGGGAAACACGGTGGCGGAGCCGGTCAAGGTTCGGAGACTTACCGACCAGGTGCCTGACCACTCAATCCGATGAATCGGTCGGATCAGGTGTCAGGTCCGACTGCAGAGCCGGGGCCGGGATCATGATCGCGGCGGCCGGCAGAAGGACGTCCGCCTCGGTGCCCGGGGCCTCGGAGACGACCACGCCCGCCGCTTCGACCTCGAAGCCGGCCGGCCTGGTGGTGAGGTCGCTCGCCAGCGCGCCTTCCAGTTTCGATCGCCGCAGGTCGGTACCGCTGAGGTCGCAGCCCCGGAGGTCGGCCGTGCGCAGGTCCGCGAACGAACACGGCCCCTGCGGCACGGGCTTTGCGCAAATTCGCCTCTCGTAGGTCAGCGCCGGAGAAGTTCGCTTCACGCAGGTCGGCTTTGAGTAGGCGTGCGCCGCGCAGATCGGCTTCGGTCAGGCGGGCCTGGTAGAGAATCGAGGTCCCGAGTTCGGCGTGGCGCATATTGGCCCTGATCAGCGACGCCCCGCGCAGGTTGACCTTGTACACGCTGTCGGCTCGACGAAGGTCGGTGCAGCTGACGTTGAGCCAACCTGCGTGACACTCCTGCCCGAGCACTCCGAGGCGGGTGAGCGCCACCTGGGCGTCCGCGGCGCGCGTCTGCAGCGGGCGCGCCGAGTTGATGGATGCGTCCGCCGCCGGGGCTCCCGGCTCCTGCGGCGGTCAGGGCAGGTGTGTTCTCAGGTACGGCGCCAACTAGGAGCGGTGAACCTATGTCAGAGCGCTGGCGAGGGGTCCTTCGGCCGGTCCCGCGCCAGGATGAGCATGGTCAGCTCGGCCGGGTGGTTCCCGGTGCGCACGTCCAGCGGCCCCCGGTGAGCGCCGCTACGAGCCCTCCGCCTCACCCGACGAGACTGGGCACTTCTCGATCGAGCAGTGCCTCATTCCAAGAGGTTCGCCCTTCTCATCCTGGCAAGAAGTGCGTTGAAGTCTGCCTTCAGGCCGGCCAGGTCCGCCGCTTGCGAGTCCACCTGGCTTTCCGCGCGCCGAGGAAGCGGTTCAATGACCCATGCATTTTCGGGAGCGTCCATGTCATAGATCGTCTGCCATTCCAGGTCCTTGTCGGGAGTCACGCCGCCGACGATCGGGTTCCAGTTCGGCTCCTGGTCGCCGGAGCGATTGTCCAGGGGGTAGGTCTGGCCGCCGGGGTAGGCGGTCAACCGATACAGGTGGCCGCGCCCGTTGGGATTCGCCGGCCTGATGACATCCCCGATGCGGTAGTGCTTCTGATGCGCCCAGGCGGCGTCTGCGGCGGCCGGTCGCATTCCGCACAGCGCCTTCACCGCCCACCCGATATCGGGTTGACGCTTCCCCTTCTCCGCAGGGACCGGGGTGGCATTGAGCATCAGATCGCCCGGGCTGTAGAAATCGACGCTGCTGCCGCCGTGCGGCACCGTGAAGGGAGATCCGGTGTAGACGACCCCGATCCTCCGCTCACCGAAGGCGTAGCTGCCGATCCAGGCATTGGGAAGCATCAGCCCGCCGGGAACCGGGCCGTTCTCGTACGAGTTCTGATCGTACGTGGGGCAGTCCACCCCGGCCGTGAGAGATGTTCGAATCCTGCCCTTGATCTGCGGCGTACGCGAGTCCGCCTGGGTGCGGAAGAAGGGGGTCTGGCTTCCGGTGTTCGGCTTGTCGTAGCCGTAGTCCTGAATGATCGTGGAGTCCGTATCACTTCCGAGGCAATTGAACGCCGAGACGTTGGGCCGGTACTCGCCCTCGCACAGCCACAGCAGGCCGTCGCGCTCTTCCAGCTTCGCGTCCGCCATCTTCGGGAAGGCGGGAATACCCTTCCTCTCAGGGGGCAGTCTATTCGACCCAAAAGTACGCCCGGCGTGAACTGCTCGATACACAAAGTTATTCCCCGGCGTCTGCCGCTCCCCCTCCTCGACATCGATCCCGTCGTCGGAGACCCAGTACTTGTGCACGTCGGAATGGTTGTTCCTGATGCGAAGGAAAGTAGATCCATTCCCGAGTGGACTGAAACCCCAGAACACCGAGTCGGAGGTATTGTCTATATCCCCTCCGACGACAGCAATATTTCTGCCCTGGAAAACCGATGGCGCATCGATCTCACCGTAGCAGCCGACGTACACAGAGGCCCTCGGAGTGCCCTCGCAGTTGAAGTTTCGACGTCGGTTCGCTGCCGTGTGGCACGAGACGAAGGTGGAACAAAGGAACGAGTGGTCATATATTCCATCACGCCCGTTCGACGTGGCATCAACGTCCACAACCAGCATGGCACTGGCGTTGACATTGTCCAGGCCGCCGATGTCCAGACCATTTCGACCGTTGCTGGTGAGGCGGCAGTCGCGTATCTGCACGAGGCCGACACTGACCACCGGCCTGACCTCGCTGGACGATATCGCTATTCCGTTGCGGCGGAAGCTCACAACGCTCATTCGCTCGATGCATACGCCGGTCGCCATGACACGTATGCCATCCATCTGTGGAGCCTGGTGGGTGGCGCCGGGATCTCCCTGGGCGGGGACCGAATGGAGGGCCAACTGGCGAAGCACGGCATAGTCCGAGCGGCCGCGAGGGGGCGTCATGGCCAATCCTGGCTCGAAGCCCACCAAGGCAATTGCGCAATAAACGGTCTCCCCGCCGACCTCGCCGATGTGAGTACTGGCGGACAGGTTGAAATTTCCGGATTCGACGTCCGCGATGATTCGACTGGTTTCGTCATGATAAGCCAGGCCGGCACCCTCCAGAATGCAACCGTTCGAGACGATGAGAGGCCTCTTGATCCGGTATTCACCAGGGGGCAGGTAGACGACACCACCGTCGGTGCTGCCGAGGCGCATCGCGCAGTCCAGGGCGCCCTGAATCGCGTCCGTGTCGTCGGCATTCTTGTCGGTAAGGCCGTTCCCCGCCGCTCCGAAGTCGAGCACATTCAGGCGCGTGTCACGGCGGGGGCGTATTGTCACCGTCCCCGAGGAATCGCAGTCACCGATCCAGTTCGGAGCGCTCACGCATTTGTCATTGATGTCCGCAGCAATGTCCGCAGCGCGGACAAGCTTTCCCGCACTGTTGACGCCGACCGCGCCGGGCCTGCCGGGGCCGATGCGGCCGGTGAAAGCACCGCTGATTTGAACCCTGACGTTCCCGGCAGTCACTGATTCCAGCGCCACCCCGAAGAACGGACTGGTGTGCAGGTTTCCCTTCTCAATGGCAGGGACGACGGTGCGTGATCCTGCAGTGCAGACCGCCTGGCCGGCCGCGACGGGCCGTGCGGCTCTCATGATTTCGACGTCCATCGAAACGCTCCTTCCGTCGAGGCTTCGTCGGTCGGACCGGTCGGCGTCAGCGCTGCCGAAGCGGGCGGCATCGGGCAGCGACTCGACATATTTCGAACGTGCCCGAATCACACTGTCACCTGGAGGCCCCTTGCACTGTCCCTCTTTCCACGCTAGGCACGACCATCGGCTTGCGCACCTCTCCAGGGCCCGACCACTGTCCCGGCTCCGGCTCCAGGATCAAGTGCATGATCACGAAGTCTCCGATTTCGTGATTCGCGTGAGCGATGCGACGCGCCGTCATGAGCGCGGCGACGAGGGCGAGTGGACGGGAACGGGAAGACGGGGCGAGGTCCGGGGGTTCGGCACCGGCGGCGTCGTGGGCTTTCGGTCAAGTTGCGACACCTTGTGCGGGCCGACGACCTCGCCCGTCGATAGCGCACCGTGTGGGTGCTGCCCCGGCGCACGATCGGTTGTAGCTACTGGCCCTCTCGTTCGGTCAGCCTCCTGATGTTGACCAACTCCGCCACCACGCCCCCAATCCCGTCGGATGTCTGTCTCATCCAACCGGTTCCGGCCCTGCCGCCGCCAACCCGGTAAACGTTCCCGGTCAGAGCACCAGGCGCGGCGGTGCGGCGGTGGCGGGATCGCGGCGCATGAAGACGTCCACCGGGTCCTCGGTCTCGAGGGTGAAGCCGAGGCGCTCGTAGAGGCGTCGGGCCGGGCTGCCCTGGAGGACGTTGAGCCGGACCGGGAGGCCGTCGCGGTCGCAGCGGTCGAGGAGTTCGCGCAGGACGGCGGTGCCGATGCCGCCGCCCTGGAGGTGCGGGGCGAGGTAGAAGTGCTCCAGCCAGTGGGCGTCCTCCGCCGGGCGGAGGGCGACGCAGCCGGCGACGGCGCCGTCCGACTCGATCACCCAGGTGTGCTCGGGAGCGAAGGCGTCCCGCAGCCGCTGGCGGACCAGGTGCCCGTCGTAACGTCCGAGCCGCTCCAGATCGGGTCGCATCACCACGGCCCGTACCTCGGCCACCGCCTCGACGTCCGCCGCCGCGGCCGGCCGGATCTCCCACTCCGCCATGATCACCAGCGTAGCGGGCGTCCGACCTGTGGGGTAAATGACGGAGGCAAGGAGGGAAAGCCGCTCCTTGCCACTCTCAACGTATAGCGCACAGGGGGCCTTGCGGCAAGGCCCCCGTCCTCCCGCACAATCGCTCACCGAGGCCGGGAGCTGCGAAACGGGAACGGCCTCAGAACGGAGCTGATGCGTGAACCCCCTGACCACTCGTGCGTTCGACCTGCCCGAGCACCTGGCGCCCAAGGACGACCCGGCGCTGATCGCGGGCGACGAGGAGCACTTCGCGGCCGTCGCGGACAGCCTCGACCGGGCGATCGCCGAGCTGTCCGACCGCCTCGACGCGGCCCGCCGCGCACCCGGCGGCGCCGGGCGGGAGGCGATGGACCGCGACCTGGAGGTCCACCGGCTGACCGCCCGGCTGCGCGCCCTGCGCCGCTACGGCCTCGACCTGTGCCTGGGTCGGATGGTCGGCGCGGACGACCCCGAGCCCGTCTACGTCGGGCGCCTGGGCCTCACCGACCCCGCCGGCCGTCGACTGCTGCTCGACTGGCGCGCGCCCGCGGCCGAGCCGTTCTTCGCCGCCACCCACGCCGACCCGATGGGTCTGGCCAGCCGCCGCCGGTACCGCTGGACCCGCGGCCGGATCACCGACTACTGGGACGAGGTGTTCACCCCGGACGCTCTCGAGGGGCACGCCGCGCTCGACGACCAGTCCGCGTTCATCGCCGGCCTCGGTGCCAGCCGGTCGGCCCGGATGCGGGACGTGCTCGCCACCATCCAGGCCGACCAGGACGCCGTCATCCGGGCCGACTCCCGCGGCGCCCTGGTGGTCGACGGCGGCCCGGGCACCGGCAAGACCGTGGTCGCCCTGCACCGCTCCGCCTACCTGCTGTACGCCGACCCGCGGCTCGGCCACCGCCGCGGTGGCGTGCTGTTCGTCGGCCCGCACCGGCCGTACCTCGACTACGTCGCCGACGTCCTGCCCAGCCTCGGCGAGGAGGGCGTGCAGACGTGCACCCTGCGCGACCTGGTGGACGAAGGCGCCGCGGCGGTCGTCGAGAGCGACCCGGAGGTGGCGCGGCTGAAGTCCTCCGCCGCGATGGTGAAGGCGATCGAGGCGGCGGTCCGGTTCTACGAGGAGCCGCCCGCCGAGGGGATGGCCGTCACCACCGACTGGGCCGACCTGTGGCTGAGCGCCGCCGACTGGGCCGAGGCGTTCGACGCGGCCGAGCCCGGCACCCCGCACAACGAGGCGCGCGAGCAGATCTGGGAGGAACTGGTCGCCATCCTGCTGGACAAGCTCGACGGCGAGGTGCCGGCCGAGGTGTTCGGACGCGCCCTTCGGCAGGACGAGGAACTGGTCACCACGCTCCGGCGGGCCTGGCCGATGCTTGACGCCGCCGACCTGGTCGCGGACCTCTGGTCGGTGCCCGCGTACCTGCGCAGGTGCGCACCCTGGCTCGACCCGGAGGACGTCCGCAGGCTGCGCCGGAAGAGCACCGAGGCTTGGACCGTCTCCGACCTGCCCCTGCTGGACGCCGCCCGGCAGCGGCTCGGCGACGCCGACGCGGACCGGCGCCTGCGCCGGAACAAGGCCGCCGTCGCCGCCCAGCGCGCGCAGATGGCCGAGGTCATCGACCACCTGGTCCGGGCGGACGCCGACGGCGAAGGGGTCGTCACCATGCTGCGCGGGCGCGACCTCCAGGACAGCCTGGTCGACCAATCCGGCCTCACCGCTGCCGACCCCGACCGGCTGGCCGGCCCGTTCGCCCACATCGTGGTTGACGAGGCGCAGGAACTGACCGACGCGGAGTGGCAGATGCTGCTGCTGCGCTGCCCCTCGCGCAGCTTCACCATCGTCGGCGACCGCGCCCAGGCCCGGCACGGCTTCACCGAGTCCTGGCAGGAGCGGCTCGCCCGGATCGGCCTCGACCGCGCCACGGTGACCTCACTGACCATCAACTACCGTACGCCCGAAGAGGTGATGGCGGAGGCCGAGCCGGTCATCCGCGCCGCGCTCCCGGACGCCAACGTGCCCGCCTCCATCCGCCGCAGCGGCATCCCGGTGCGGCACGGCTCGGTCACGGAGCTGGACGCGATCCTCGAGAGCTGGCTCGCCGAGCACGCCGACGGCACAGCCTGCGTCATCGGCGACCCCGCGTTCCGTGAGACCTCGCGCATCCGCTCGCTCACACCCGAACTGTCCAAGGGCCTCGAGTTCGACCTGGTCGTCCTGGTCGAGCCGGACGCCTTCGGCGAGGGTGTCGAGGGCGCGGTCGACCGCTACGTCGCGATGACCCGCGCCACCCGCCAGCTGGTGGTCCTCCGGAAGCCGTAGGGAACCCAGGGCCGCGCGGCAAAGTTGAACGCGTTCAATATGTCTGACACTGTGGCACCCACCAAGGAGAGGGGGAGCCGTGACGGCGTTGGACCGGTGGGTGTGGGCAGGCGTGCTGGGGTGGGTGGCCGCGGTCGGAGCAGGACCGTGGGTGCTGGGGTGGTCGGGCCCGCACGACCCGCCGATTCAGGAGTACCTGGCGGCCGTCGCCGCCTCGGCCCTGGTGCTGGGCGTGGTCCTCGGACGGATCCGGGCCTGGCGGCCGTGCGTGGCGGCCGGGATCGGCGGGGTGGCGGCCCTGGTGGCCGCCTCCGGCGCCTTCGGTCTGCCGATCCTGCTGTTCTTCGATCCGACGGGGTACCTGGAGGTGGTCGGCCTGCTGTTCGGCATGCTGGTGGTCGACCTGCCGATGCTGATGGGGGCCTTCGTCGGACACCTGCTGCGCCCGGTCGCGGACCCCTGTGCCGACCCCGACGTCGACTGAGGCGGCTCAGCCGGCCGTCCAGGGGGCCTTCGTCATCAGGGCCTTCACGTTGGCGACGTACGAGGGGTTGGGGATCACCGACACGCCGGTGGTGACGCCCGTCGCCGGGTCGGTGACCGGGTTGTAGTGCACATTGCCCGCGCCCGCGTTGTAGGCGGCGATCACCAGGTCCAGCAGCGGCGTCTTGCCGGTGGCCGGGTCGGGCGACAGGTCGTAGGTGCCGCCGAAGCAGGAGTCGCCGTAGTAGGCGACCAGCCAGTCGAGCAGCTGGGTGCCCAACTGCACGTTGCCCGCCAGCGTCTGGGCGTCGCTGGTGGTGCCGAACTTGGTGTTCATCATGGCGACGGTGCCGGGCATCACCTGCATGGTGCCGATGCCGCCGTCGCACGCCAGGATCGCGGACTGCCAGCCGCTCTCCTGCCACGCGATCGCCTTCACCAGGGCGGTCGGCAGCGGCGGCAGGGTCTCGCTGCCGCCCTTGCTGAGGGTGAAGGTCCGGCTCTTGGCAGCGGCCGCGGCCAGCGCCGCGTCCACGTCGGCGCGCGGCGCGTTGGTGCCGGTGTAGCTCGGCTTGCAGGAACTCTGCAGCGGCGGGGTGTGCGGCGTGGTGACCGGCGGCGGCGGAGGAGCGACCGGTCCGGCCTTGGCCACCGGGGCGGGCGCGGCGGTGGTCTTCGCGGCCGTCGGCGCGGCCGAGCGCTTCGCGGCCGACGCGCTCGCGGACGCACTGGCCGACGCGCTCGGGCTCGCGCCCGGCGAAGCGCTCCCGCTGGGGCTCGGACTCGGGCTCGGCGACGCCTCGGCGCTGGCGCTCGCCGCCGCGGCGACGGGCGTGGCGTCCGCGCTCGGGTGCTGGTCCGCCTTCTTGGCGCAGCCCGCGAGCGGCGCCGTCGCCACGACGGCGGACAGCAGGACGGTCGCCGCGCGCAGCGGTCGCTTGGTGGTCATGCGAGTTGTTCCCCCCGGTTCCCGGTGGCCGGTGCGTCATGCGGTGCCCGGCTCGGCAGGCCGCTCATCGTACACAGACCCGGCCGGGCCGCCGCGGGTGGGCCGGGTGCGGCGCATCCGTCACGCGCGTGCGCCCCACGGCAAC
Organism: Kitasatospora cinereorecta; assembly: GCF_024172095.1. Taxonomy (GTDB): domain Bacteria; phylum Actinomycetota; class Actinomycetes; order Streptomycetales; family Streptomycetaceae; genus Kitasatospora; species Kitasatospora cinereorecta. The sequence continues at coordinate 60,627 of NZ_JAMZDX010000009.1, forward strand.
CCCTCCTGCTCCGGCGCGCGAGCAGCAGATGCGAGGTCCCGCCGTCGCGGACCGTCATGCTGGGAGCGACCGACCGGCACGTGACCGCATCCCGGGGCCGTGCCCGTTCCCCCTGCTCCCGGATCGCAGAGGTACGGCCGATGGGCTACGCGACGTTCGACAGGTCCAAGCGCTGGCCGCAGGCCACGATCCCGTACGAAATCGACGCGTTGTCGTTCCCCCCGGATTCGACCGAGCGGGAGGCGGTCGACGACGCGCTCAAGGCCTGGAGCTCGACGACGGTCGTCTCGTTCGTCCCGCGCAACAGCGAGCCGGACTTCCTTCGACTCGTTCCCGACGAGGTCCGCTGCAACTCGCCCGTCGGGCGGGCGGGCGGCGGACAGAAGGTCGTCCTCGCCTTCTTCCCGGGCATCCCGGCCGGCGCGCCGGTCTCGGCGGTCAACCAGCAGGACGACCAGGTCGACTGCCTGTACGTGGACTCCGACGGCGCCGTCCGCGTCTCCTGGGTCACCGGTACGGGTACCTGGGACGGCCCCGTGGCCCTGACCCCGCCCAAGACCGCCTGGCCCGGCGGACAGGTGACCACCGCTGCGCAGTCCGACGACCAGGTGGACCTGTTCTTCGTCGACACCAACGGCGCGGTCAACGTCATGTGGGTCGGCAAGACGGAGCCCTGGAGCGGACCGGTCGCGCTGACCCCGCCCGGTACCGTTCCCGTCGTGGCCGCGCTCGCGGCCGCTCGGCAGTCCGACGAGCAGCTGGACCTGTTCTTCGTGGACAACACCGGCGCGGTCAACGTCATGTGGGTCGCCGCGACCGGGCCGTGGAGCGGACCGGTCGCGCTGACCCCGCCCGGTACCGCTTCCCCGGGTTCGTCGGTGGCCACGGGCAGGCAGACCGATGACCAGCTCGACCTCTTCTACGTCGGCATGGACGGCGTGATCCGGGTGATGTGGGTGGGCGGGACGGGCGCCTGGCAGGGCCCACTCGACCTCACCGGCCGCGGCGCGGCCTCCATCGTCTCCCCGCTCACCGCGGTCCGGCAGAGCGACGACCAACTCGACCTCTTCTACGTCGGTACGGACGGTGCCGTTCACCTCCTGTGGGTCGCCGGGACGGGGACCTGGACCGGCCCGGTCGACCTCACTCCACTCGGCACGACCCGTCCGGGCGGGCAACTCGCGGCCGCTCGGCAGTCCGACGACCAGCTGGACCTGTTCTTCGTCGACAACAACGGCATGGTGAACGTCATGTGGGTGGTCGGGACGGGTGGGTGGAACGGGCCCGTCGGACTCACCCCGGCCGACACCGCCCCCACCGGGGCCGCCCTCGCGTGCGCCCGGCAGAACGACGACCAGCTCGACCTGCTCTACGTCGGCAGCGACCTCGCACTGGCGGTGATGTGGGTGGGCGGCACCGGCAGTTGGAACGGACCGGTCGCGTTCCCTCCCGGGAAGTTCGAACCCGGCTCCATCATCCACGAACTGGGCCACGCGATCGGCCTGCGTCATGAGCACCAGCGGCCCGACGCATCCGCCTTCGTCACCATCAGCGGGGGAAAGCCGCCGGACTACGGCCCGGTGGCCCGTGCGGCGCCCGTCGGCCCGTACGACTGCGGCTCGATCATGCACTATCCCGAGCGCACCCAGCCGCCGACCTTGAAGGTCAACGACTCGGCCGCCTGCCAGGTCGGCCAGCGCGACGCGCCGAGCCCCGAGGACCGGGCGACCGTCGACTACATCTACGGCCGGGTGACCGCGCCGGGAGGGTCCCTCGCCGCCGAGCGCCAGTCGGACGAGCAGACCGACGTGCTCTTCGTCGACCGCTTCGGGACGCCCGCCGTGCTGTGGGCCGGCGCGGACGGGGTGTGGCAGGGCCCGGCCGAACTGGCCGCCACCGGGATCGCCTCGCCCGGGGCGCACCTCGTGGCGGCCCGGCAGTCCGACGAGCAGCTCGATGTCTTCTTCGTCGACAGCAAGGGCGCGGTGAACCTGATGTGGGTGGCCGAGACGGGAGGGTGGAACGGTCCGGTGGCGCTGATGCCGCCGGGCACCGCCCCGGCGGGGGCCGCGCTCGCGGCCGCCCGGCAGTCCGACGAGCAGCTCGACGTGTTCTTCGTCGACAGCAAGGGTGTGGTGAACGTGCTGTGGGTGGCCGAGACGGGCGGGTGGAACGGTCCCGCTGCTCTGACGCCGCCGGACATCGCTCCGGCGGGGGTCGCGCTCGCGGCCGCTCGGCAGTTCGACGACCAGCTCGACGTGTTCTTCGTCGACAACGACGGCGCGGTGAACGTGCTCTGGGTCGGCGAGACGGGTGGCTGGAACGGACCGAGTCGCTTGACGCCGCCGGGCACCGCCCCGGCCGGGGCCGCGCTCGCGGCTGCCCAGCAGTCCGACGAGCAGCTCGATGTCTTCTTCGTCGACACCAACGGTGCGGTGGGCCTCCTGTGGATCGGCGAGACGGGTGGGTGGAGCGGTCCGGCGGTTCTGACGCCGCCCGGTACCGTCCCGGCGCTGGCTGCCCTTGCGGTGGCGCGGCAGTCCGACGAGCAGCTCGACGTGTTCTTCGTCGACAGCAAGGGCGTGGTGAACGTCCTGTGGGTGGCGGAGACGGGTGGGTGGAGCGGTCCGGCGGCGCTGACGGCGCCGGGCACCGCCCCGGCCGGGGCCGCGCTCGCGGGCACCCGGCGGTGCGACGAGCAGCTCGACGTGTTCTACGTCGACACCAACGGTCAGGTGAACGTCCTGTGGGTCGGCGAGACGGGGGCCTGGAACGGACCCGGCGGTCTCTGACGACGCTGCCGCCGGGGACATCGCCGGTAGGGTGCCTCGTTGGTCCGCCACCGGGGACGATGTGCCCAGGGTGCGGGCGGTCGGCGGAGATCGGGGGAGAACGTGGTCGACAGCAGTCACGGGTTCGTCAGGGACCGGCGGGGGTGCCGGCACTGGGGGCCGTACGGGGCGGCGGGGTTGCTGGTGCGGCGCGGGCAGCGGCTGCTGCTGCAACGGCGGTCGTGGCGGGTGCACCACGGGCGTACGTGGAGCGTGCCCGGTGGGGCGCTGAGGGCGGGGGAGAGCCCGTGGGACGGGGCCTGCCGGGAGTTCGCGGAGGAGGTGGGGGAGGTGCCGCCGCTGCGGCACCTGCACACGCTCGTCGACGACCACGGCGGCTGGGCGTACCACACGGTGGTCGCGGACCTCGCCGGTCCGGAGGGCGGTCCGGACCGTGCGGAGCCGCCGCGGCGGCGCAGGGGTGACGGCGAGGGCAGTGCGTACCGCTGGTGCACGGTGGCGGAGGTCGGCGCGCTGCGGCTGCACCCCGGGTTCGCGGCGAGCTGGCCGGCCCTGGTCGCTGTGCTGGAGGGTACGGAGTGAGGGCGCCGCGCCGCCGGTTCAGCCGCGGGTGGTGGCGGGACGCCGGGTGCGGGGCGGGGTGATGCGGACGCGGGTGGTGGCGGGGGCGCTCTCCAGGTCGTGGAGCTGGGCGGTGACGGTGGCGCGCAGGTCGTCGTCGTCCTCGAAGCAGTGGTCGTTGAACAGGGTGTAGCCCGTCCACATCAGGTTGGCGCAGACCCGGGCGGGGACCTGCCCGGTGCTGGCGCCCATGCCGACCAGGGCGACGGAGGTGATGCTGCCGGGCGCCGCGAGGTTCTGCCGGTGGACGGCCTGGAAGGCGGCGGCGCAGGCGAGGGCCACGTTCAGGGTCTCGCTGACGTTCTGCGCGGACGCCTCCATGGTCGGCGCGGAGATCAGGAACCGCGGGGTGGTCGCGCCGGACGGGACGCAGACGGCGCTGCCGACCGGCAGCAGCCCGCCGTACTGGCTGCGGATCCGGCGCTGGACGCGCAGCTGGATGCCGGCGCCGAGGTGGCGCTTGATCGCCGCGTCGGTGCCGCCGTCCATCCGGCCGCGGGAGTTGGTGGGGGTGACCCAGGCGTCGACCTCCTGGTGGAGGATGGAGTCGGTGCGGATCTCGATTCCGGGGGAGTCGGCGAACGCCGCCCGCCAGGCCCGTACCACGGTGGCGTTGAGGTCGGTCAGTACCACCTTGAGGCGCGGCTGCACGCGGTCCACGGTCATGGCTGTCTCCTGTCGGTCGACTCGGTGAGTGGTGCCGACGCTACGGCGGGGGGCTGACAACGCGGGCGGCGCGGAATGTCAGCGGCGGCCGCTATCACTGGAGATCGTCACCGGCCTGACGCGCCCTCACGGGTACGTGTCGTCAGGACCCTTCCGCGCGATCCCCGGAGTTCCGTCCCCATGAGCGATGCCAGCACCCCCACCCCCGTCGACCCCGCTGACCCGCTGGCGCTCGCCGAGCTGTTCCGGGGCGGCGGCGAGCCGTGGCTGCCACTGCTGAAGCCGGTGATCGAGGCGCAGCCGGACGCCGCCTCGTTCATCGGCCCGGGCCGCGGCCCGGACGTGGTGCCCGTGCGCGAGCTGACCTTCCAGGCGCTGAAGCCGCACGCGCCGCACCGGTGGAAGGTGGTCGTCTTCGGCCAGAACCCGTACCCGAGGCCGGAGAGCGCGACCGGCATCGCCATGTTCGACAACACCTTCCACGACTGGAAGGACAGCCAGTTCGGCCGGGTGGTGAGCATCCGCTGCCTGATCAAGGCGGCGGCGATGTGGAAGTACGGCATCCCGAAGAAGACCCCGATCGCCGACGTCCGCGCGCTGCTGAAGAAGGAGGAGACCGTCCAGCCGCCGGAGTGGTTCCAGGCGATGCTGACCCAGGGCGTGCTGCTGCTGAACGCCGCACTCACGGCCAGCAGCGACGGGGCGATGGGGCCGGAGCGGCACACCGCGTTCTGGCGGCCGGTCGCCGAGCGGATCGTCGAGGAGATCCTGCGGGCCAAGCAGGAGGCCGGCGAGGAGGACCGCGGCGTGGTCTTCGCCTGGTGGGGAGCCCACGCGCGGAGCCTGCGCTCGGTGGTGATGCGGCTGCAGAAGAAGTACCCGGACGTCGAGGTGCGGCACATCGACCACGCCAATCCGGCGGCGCAGGGCGACATCTTCTGCGACGGCGACCACTTCCGGACGGTCAACGCGGCGCTCGCCTCGGTCGGCCTCGACCAGGTCGACTGGCTGCCCAGCACGGGCTGGAACGACGGCGCGGCCGCCGCCGACGGGTCGGACGACGGCGTCGCCGAGCGGATGGGCGCGTTCATCGCCTCCACCATGGAGCTGCACCAGCTGTACCTGGAGCGGCTGGCCAGCGTGAAGGACGAGGGCCTCGTTCTGCCGGAGATCACCGGCGTGTTCGACACGCCGCTGATGGCCTTCCGGGACGCGGTCGCACCGGTCGCCGCGCTGCTGCCCGGCCTGGCCCGGCACGTGGAGCGCTCGGACGAGTTCGGCCTCGCCCGGGCCGGGCGCGCCACGGCGGTCGGCGGGCTGTCCGCCGACGCGATCGCGGCCCTGCACCTGTACACCTGCGAGTCGGCGTTCTACCGCGAGATCAACGCGGTGCTGCGCTCGCCCGACCGGTCGCGGACCGTCCCGTACCTGGCGTACCTGCGGCTGCTGTTCTCCGCCGTGGAGCAGCTGCCGGTGCGCACCGGGCCGCTGTGGCGCGGGGTGCCGCTGGACCTGCGGGGCCAGTACCCGCTGGGGCGGACCGTCACCTGGTGGGGCGTGTCCTCCTGCACCTCCGAGCCCGGGGTGGCCCGGGCGTTCCTCGGCGGGCGCGGCCGGCGGACGCTGTTCGAGGTGCAGCCGCGGCGGGCGGCGGGCATCCGCGACTTCTCCGCGTTCACCGGCGAGGAGGAGTTCATCCTGCTGCCGGGCACGCAGCTGCAGGTGACGGGGGTCAAGGCCGAGCGCGGCGGCCTGTGCACCGTCACCCTGGCCGAGGTGGACGAGCCGCCGCTGGTGTCCTGACCGTCCTGACCGGGTGCCGCCCCCGACGCCCTACGCGGCGGCCCGGTCCTCGGCGAGGCGGGCGTTGAGGGCGGCGAGGTGGTGGAGCGAGTCGCGGACGTGGTCGTGGCCGACGCCGAAGTCGATCAGGCAGGCGATCTCGTCGACGCCGATCGCGGCGAGGCGGCGGGCGGTGCGCAGGCCGTCCTCGACGGTGCCGAAGAGGCCGGCGTTGGAGAAGAGGCGGTCGAAGGAGCGGGAGAGCAGGAACGCGCGGTCGCGCTCGGGGATGCGGTCGAGGCTGAAGCCGTCCGCGCCCACCTGGGCGGGGGCGGCGGCGATCAGGTCCATGGAGCTGCGCAGGTACTCGGTGAGGGGCTCGCGGACCAGGTCGCGCACGGTTTGGCGGTCCTCGCCGAGGAGGGTGTGCAGCATCAGGACCACGTGGCCGCGGGTGCCGGCCGGGTGCTCCTCGGCGAGGCCCTCCCGGTAGGTGGCGATGTTGCGATCCAGCGCGTCGTGCTCCTGGCCGAGCTGGTGGGTGAGGACGCCCGCGCCGAGCCGGCCGGCGATGCGGAAGGTCTGCGGGGAGCCGGCGGCCGTGATCCACAGCGGGAGGTCGGCCTGCACCGGGCGGGGCGTCAGCCGGATCGGACGCGGTTCGCCCTCGGGACCGTCGAAGGTGATCTCCTCGCCGCGCCACAGGCGTTGGACCGTCCGGGCGGTCTCGATCATGATGTTCTTGCGGTCCTTGTAGTTCTCCGGCTGCAGGACGAAGTCCCGGGCGTGCCAGCCGGAGGCGAACGAGACGCCGACCCGGCCGTTCGACAGGTTGTCGACGACCGACCACTCCTCGGCGATCCGGATCGGGTGGTGCAGCGGGGCGACCACGCTGCCCGCCCGGATCGCCACCCGTTCGGTGACGGCCGCCACCATGGCGCCGGTCAGCGCCGGGTTCGGGTACTGGCCGCCGAAGCTGTGGAAGTGCCGCTCGGGCGTCCACACCGCCCGCAGGCCGTGGGCGTCGGCGAAGCGGGCACTGTCCAGCAGCAGGCGGTAGCGGTCCCCGACGGTGGCGGTGTCGGCGGTGTCGGCGAAGAAGAACAGGCTGAGGTCCATCGATCCACTCCTCGGGGGCGGGGCGGGGCGGGCAGGTCGGCGAAAGAGAGGGCCTAGGCGGGGGGAAGGGCGACGGCCACGCACACCACCAGGCCGCCCTGGTGACTGAGCGACAGGTCGATCCGGCCGATCCCGGCCCGCTCGGCGACGCTCAGGGCGCCGCCGCCGAGGACGACCCGCGGCGCCCCGTGGGCATCGGCCAGGACCTCGATGTCGCGCCAGACCAGGCCCTGGCCGAGGCCGCGGCCGAGCGCCTTCGCGGTGGCCTCCTTGGCACAGAAGCGGCCGGCCAGGTACTCCTCCCGGCGCGGCTCGCCGAGCGCGTCGGCGTGGGCGAGTTCGGTGGCGGAGAACACGATCCGCCGCCCGGTCGGGTGGGCGGCGATCCGGCCGAACCGGGCGATCTCCAGCAGGTCGACGCCGATCCTCATCTCCGCCCCCCGGTCCGGCCGCGGACCTCGGCCCGGGCGACGTGCAGGCGCTGGATGTCGCTGGTGCCCTCCATGAACTCGAAGGCGCCGACGTCGCGGTACCACTTCTCCAGCAGCGGGTGGTCGACCAGCGCGGCGGGACCGAGCGAGCGCACCGCGAACCGGCACGCCGCGCGGGCCGCCGCCACCGCGGCGACCTTGGCCGCGCTGGAGAGCACCGCGTCGTCGCGGTCCCGGTCCAGGGCGGCGCCGGCCGCGTACACCAGCCGGCGGCAGGACTCCAGCCGGCCCGCGAGCTCGGCCAGGCCGGGGGCCTGCGGCCGTTCGGCGCGGACCAGGTCGAGGCAGGCCAGCCCGGTGCCGACGGCCAGCGCCGCCACCTGCGGCCGTACGGTGTTGAACACCCGGACCGCGCCCCACAGGCCGCGCCGGGTGGCCGGGAGATGACGGGCCAGCAGCCGGTCCTCGGGCACGGGGACGTCCCGCAGCTCGATCGCGCCGAGGGCGGCGCCGCGCAGGCCGACCATGTCCAGCTCCCGGGCGCGGAAGCCAGGGTCGGCGGCCTCGACCAGGGCCGCGCGCACCGACAGCGGCCCGCTGCCGGTGCGCGCGAAGACCACGCCGATCTCGCCGCGGGCGCCGTTGCCGATGAACCGCTTGGCGCCGTTGAGGAGGTGGATGTCGGCCGTGCGGTGCAGGGTGCTCTCCATCGCGCCGGCGTCGCTGCCGTGGCCCGGCTCGGTCACGGCGAAGAACGCCCAGACGGCGTCCCGGGCGACGGCGCGGTGGAAGTACTCCTGCTGCGCCTGGTCGCCGAGCTGGTCGAGCAGGATGCCGGCCAGGCTCGGGCCGGGCGCCGCCAGCACCATCCCGGCGTCCCCGTGGGCGAGTTCGGTCATCCACACCAGGGTCTCCAGGGACGACCCCGTGGTGAAGGCGTGGCGGCCGACCCGCAGCGGCTCGCCGCCGAAACGCTGCGGGGTGGTGCAGCGGCGGATCAGGTCGAAGGCGGCCACGCCGAGGTGCGGCTTGAGGTCGTGCGGGGCCGCGTCGAGTGCCGCCGCGTGGGCGCGCAGCTCGCCGGCGGTCTCGGCGGCGGCGCCGCGCAGCGCCCTGAGCCGTTCGTCGAGTTCGACCACGGTCAGCGCACTCCTTCCTCGGGATCGGCGGCCTCGGGATCGGCTGCCTCCGGACCGGGGCCGGCGGGGGCGAGCCACAGGTCCGCGGCCAGGGCGGACAGGTGGAGCGCGCGGACCGGGTGGTCGGTGAGGTAGCCCGCCGCGCCGAACAGCCGGGTGACCGTCCAGCCCGCCCCGGTCAGCCGCTCGTGCCGCGCCCGGACGGACCCGGCGGAGCCGTCGTCCGCCACGGATCCGGCCGCAGCTCCGGCCGCAGCTCCGGCCGAGGCTCCCGCCGAGACTCCCGCGACGGCGAGCTCGATCTCGATGACGGCGTCGGCGACGGCGGCGGAGACCAGCTGGTGATCGATCAGCGGTACGCCGCCGAAGCGCCGCTCCTTCAGCCGGTCGACGGCCAGGTCGAGCAGGTGGGAGAGCAGGCCGATCCGGACCGACTCCAGCGCGGCGGCCCGCCCGCCGGTCAGGCCCGGCCCACCGGTGGAGTGCGGGAAGCGGACCAGGGCGAGGCCCTCGAAGGCGGCGAACGGATGCGGGACCGGCACCGCCGCGGCGGCCGGGGAGCGGGATCCAGGGAGCAGCGCCACCGGCAGCAGCGCGACGCCCGCCGGCGCGGTGGCCGCCGGGTCGAGCCCGTCGAGCACCGCCACCAGGCCGGCGGCCAGGCCGCCGCTCCGGCCGAGTTCGCGCAGGTCCGCCGGCGCCGTCAGCCGGGCGCTCACAGCTCCGCTCCCGGGTGCAGGCCGGCCGTGAACAGGCGCCCGGCGTGCGGGTCCCAGTCGGCGACCAGCTGGTACCGCTCGGGCGTCCAGTGCTCGGCCAGTGCGGCCCAGGCACTGGTGCAGTGCAGGTCGCCCGCCCCCTCGACCAGCCGCTCGTCGGCGCGCAGCCGGGCGTCCAGCCGCTCGACGAGTTGCCGGCCGGCCGCCAGGCGGGCCTCCGGGTGCCGGTCGAGGAGGGCGCGCAGCGTCTCGCCGGGATCGGCGGTCCGCTCGTCGACGAAGTCCAGGTCGGCGCCCGGCTCGGTGCCCGCGCAGTCGGTGCGCACCAGCACCGCGCAGTCCCGGGGCGGGAGCGGGGTGCCGTCCACATCGGGGTCGCGGTAGGGGACGGTGGTCTGGTCGAGGACGAGGACGGCGCCCTCGGCGAGGTCGCCGCCGCGGCGGGTGGCGGAGAGGATCCGCAGCGCCGTGAACGGCGCCCCGACGCCCTGTCCGGCGACGGAGTACACCTCCGGGTCGCCCGGGCAGCGTTCGGCCAGGTAGCAGCCGGCCACCTCGACCACGCTGAGGTCCGGCAGGTGGTGGGCCAGCAGCAAGCGGTCGAGCGGCGGGAGCGGCCGCTCCAGGCCGTCGAGCAGGTCGCGGGCCATGTCGGTGAAGGTGTGGCCGCCGCCGCGCGCGTACCGCCCGTGGTCGGGCTCCTCGCCGAACGCGGCGAGGAAGTCCGTCATGAAGGCCAGCTCGATGCCGGCCAGCGGGGCCGGCCGCCGCCCGGGGAAGGTCCGGGCGGTCGGCCGGGCGAGCCGCAGGGTGCCGGGTGCGGCCGGTCGGACGGCGGGATGCGGTCGGGCGGCGGGGTGCGGCCGGTCGGTGGTGGTGGTCGGCATCGGTCAGTGCGCCGGCTCGGCGGCGTCCAGGCAGCCGTCGATGTACGCGGTGAGCGCGCCGACCGTCTCGAAGACGTCCGGGGTGAGCTCGTCCGGGTCGACGACCAGGCCGAGGGTGTCCTCCAGGGCCATCAGCAGTTCGATGACGCTGGTGGAGTCGAGCGCCAGGTCGCCGAACAGGCGGGTCTCGGGGGTGAGTTCGGGCAGGTCCTTCTTCAGGACCTCGGTCAGCGCTGCCTGCAGCGCGGCGACGGTGGTCGAGTCGGTCGCGGTGCCGTCCGTGTTCGCCATCGTGTCAGCTCCTCGGTGGGGGTGGGGTCAGTCCCGGCCGGTGGGCCGGCTCAGGTCGGGGTGGGTGGACTGGCGGCCGAGGATGTCCTCGACGGTGTCCCGGGCGCGGACCAGGTGGGCCCGGCCGTGCCGCAGGACGACCTCCGCCGGGTAGCCGTGGCTGAGGAAGTAGACCGGGGAGGCGGAGGGCCCGTACGCGCCGGAGCGCTCCACGCCGATCAGGTCGCCGGGGCGCAGCGCGGGCAGCACGGCGGCCTTGGCGATGGTGTCGTTGGGCGTGCAGAGCGGTCCGGCGATGTTCCACGGGCCGCTCTCCTCGTCCGGTTCGGGCGTGCGGGAGAGCAGGGCGACGGGGAAGTTGCGCTTGACGAAGGAGCCGATGCCGACCGCGGCCATGTGGTGGTGGGTGCCGCCGTCGGCGACGGCGAAGTCCTCGCCCATGGAGCGCTTGGTGTAGCGCACCCGCATCAGGTAGGTGCCGCCGAGCGCGGTCAGGTAGCGGCCGGACTCCATGATCAGCCGGGTGCCGGGGTGGGCGGCGGCGAAGGCGTCCAGCAGCGGGTTGAGGTCCTTGGCCAGGGCGGCGGTGTCGAGTTCGTGCTCGCCCTCGAAGTACGGGACGCCCAGGCCGCCGCCGATGTCCACCGCGTCCAGGCGGATGCCGGTGGCGGCGGCGATCCGGTCGGCGAGGTCGAGGATGTACGCGGTGTTCCTGACCACCACGTCGGCGTCCAGGATGCGGGTCCCCAGGTAGACCTGGATGCCGGCCACGTCGGCGTGCTCGTAGGCGGTCAGCGGGTGGGTGCCGGCCAGCAGTTCGGCCTCGTCGATGCCGAACTGGCGGGGCTTGCCGCCCATGGTGAGCCGCGAACCGGTCACCGAGAACGCCGGGTTGACCCGCAGCAGGACACGCTGGCGCACCCCGCGGTCGGCGGCGGCCAGGTCGATGGCGGCCAGCTCGGCGAAGGACTCGCAGACGATCGCGTAGATGCCCGCCCCGACGCACGCCTCGATCTCCGGCCCGCTCTTGCCCGGGCCGAGGAAGACCACGTCGGCCGGGTCGGTGCCCGCCTCCAGGACCACCCGCAGCTCGGCCAGCGAGGACACCTCGGCCCGCGCCCCGGCGGCGTGCAGCACGTCGTAGACGCCCCGGTTGGGGTTGGACTTGAGCGAGAAGAAGACCTCCAGCGCCGGGTGCAGCGCGGCGCGCAGCGCGGTGAGGTTGGCGGCGAGCCAGTCGCCGTCGTACACGTAGGTCGGGGTTCCGAACCGGGCGGCGATGCCGTCCCAGTCGACTTCTTGTGTCACGGCGTGGCCACCATTTCCGTCAGCAGGGTCTGCGCCCGGTCCCGGGTCCGCCGGACGTCCGCTTCGTCGTCGCCCACGCAGATCGCGTAGAGACGGCCGTAGGGCTTTCCGTCGGCCAGGACCGTGGCGTTGAGGGTCGCGAAGTTGTTGATCAAGACGCCGCGCGGTTCGCGGTCGCCGTCCGCACGGTCGCCGTCCGCACGGTCGAGCAGCAGGCCGCCGAGGGCGGCGCGCAGCTCGTCGAAGGAGTACGGCCGGCCCGGCTTCAGGTCGAAGGTGGTGGCCAGCGCGCAGCTTCCCGCGGGGACCAGGCGCTCGGCGATCCGGTTCTGGTAGGTCGCCATGTTGAACCGGGCGTTGATCTCCAGGCAGGGGTAGAGGGTGTCGTCGGCGGCGAGCAGCGCGTCCACGCCCACCAGGCCGAAGTACCCGGCCGCGGCCAGCTCCTTGCCGATCACCTCGGCGGCGCCGCGCAGCTCCTCGACCTGCTCGGGCCGCAGCGCCGGCGGGAAGAGGTGGCCGCGGTGGACGCCGTTCTCGGTCAGCGCGGTCTTCACCGTCTCGAACCCGACCGTGCCGTCCCGGCCCACCACGAACTGGTAGTTGAGGTCGGCCCGCTTGTCGATCCAGCGCTCGACCACCACCTGGACCGGCCCGTCCTCCGCGGTGCGGCGGGCCAGCATCCGCAGCAGCCGCTCGGCCCGCTGAGCGTCCTCCAGCACCACCATGCCGCGCCCGGAGACGCCGAGCGACTCCTTGACCACCACCGGGGAGCCCGGCGCGGGCGGGTGCTCGGCGAGCGCGGCCCGCAGCTCGGCCAGGGTGCGGCAGACCGTGCCGGGGACCTGGGTCAGCCCGGCGGCGTCGATCAGCTCCCGGCTGAAGACCTTGCCGTTCACCTGCTTGCAGATCGCCGCGCTCGGCCCGGCCAGCGGCAGGCCGGCCGCCTCGGCGAGCCGCTCCTCGTCCGCCGAGATGCCGAGCGGCATCAGGTGGGTGCGGCCGTCGGCGAGCTCCCGCAGGGCGGCCAGTAGCCGGGGCGAGTCCAGGGCGTCCAGGGTGACCGAGCGCCCGGGGTCGTTGCGGTCGACCGTCAGATGGCGGCCCTCGGCGGCGCCCAGGGCCCGGAGGTACGCGGCGTAGCCGGGGTCGACCGCGTCCTTGAGGACCACCGCGTCGTGCTCGTCGGCGAGCAGGACGCCGACCTCCTCGATCCGGTTGACCGTCGCGGAGGAGAAGGACAGCCCGGTCCCGGGCAGGCGCGGCTCGCCCTGCCCCCAGACCCGTTCCACCTCGAAGTTGTTGAGGTAGACGAAGCGGGCGGTCGGATCCCCGACCAGGGCGGTCTTCAGCCGGGCGGTGAACCCCCCGGCCGGCGCCGGGTGGTGTGCGGCAGCCATGTCACTCCTCACTGGTCGGGGTCGGGCCCTGCGGGCCGGTCCGGGCGACCGCGGCGGCGAAGGTGCCGCCCTGGCCGGCGGAGACCATCAGCACGGTGTCGCCCGGGTGCAGCACGCCCTCGGCGCGCGCGGTCGACAGGTTCAGGTACGGGTCGGCGCAGAAGCAGTGGCCGGTCTTCGGGACGTTCTCCAGGTAGACCCGCTCCAGCGGCAGGCCGAGGCGGCGGGCCGCGGTGCTCCACGAGTACCGGTTCACGTTGTGCGGCAGGACCTGGTCGATGTCGTCCAGCTCCAGGCCGGCCGCGTGCACCGCCTCCAGCATCACCGCGGTCAGCGCGGGCGTGTACGCCTGCCGGTAGCGGTGCTGCTCCTCCTCGGACATGTGCCGGGCCCGGTGGAACTCGCCGAGGGTGCGCTGCGCCACGCTCAGCAGCGCGTCGCCCGGCCCCTCCAGGGAGACCAGCAGGCCGGCGGTGGCGTCGCCGAGCACCGAGGTGCCGGGGATGTGCTGCATCACCGGCGACAGTGCCCGCTCGCCGACCAGGACCAGCGCGGTGGATCCGGGCTCCTCGTCGAGGAGCAGCGCCTCGGCCGCCTTGAGCGCGGTCAGGCCGATCACGCAGCCCTGGTGGGACATCGAGAACGCCCCAGCCCCGCCCAGGCCGAGCTTGTCGCGCAGCACGTCCATCCAGCGCAGGGCCGGCGGCGCGAGGTGCTGCACGGTGTGGGCGTGGATCAGCCGGCGCACCCGGCCGCGGTCCTCGCCGGCCAGCACCTCCTGGCCGAGGGCGAGCAGCATGTCGAGCGTCGTCATCCCCTCGGCGACGACGATCCGCTCCAGCCCCAGGAACCGGGTCAGCAGCCGGATCTCGGCCTCGGAGACGTCCAGCGACTCGCGCAGGTCGGCGACGGCCACACTGTGCCCGGGGACGAACGGGACGACCCTACGCAGGTACAGCACGGCACCACTCCAGGACCGCCATGGCGCTGTGCAGCTTGTTCTCGGCCTGCTGGAAGGCGATGCTCGCCGGGCCGTCGAGCACCCCGGCGGTGACCTCCTCACCGCGGTGGGCGGGCAGGTCGTGCAGGAACACCGCCTTCGGGGCGTGCTCCATCAGCCGCTCGTCCACCTGGAACGGCGCGAACACCCGCCGCCAGTCCGGGTCCGGCTTGCTGGTGCCGGTGGTCTGCCAGCGGGTCGTGTAGACCGCGTCGAGGTCGGCGGGCAGCTGAGCCAGGTCGTGCCGCTCCACCACGGTGGAGCCGTGCGCCCCGGCGAGGTGCCGGGCCCGCTCCAGCACACCGGCCGGCAGGCCGTACCCCGGCGGGGTGCGCAGCTCCAGCCGGACGCCCCGGTAGCGGGCGAGGCCGAGGGCGAGCGCCACGGCCGAGTTGTTGCCCTCGCCGACGTACAGCACAGCCAGGCCGTCCACCGCGCCGAACCGCTCGGTGAGGGTGGTCAGGTCGGCCAGCGCCTGGGTCGGGTGCTCCTCGGCGCTCATCGCGTTGACCACCGCCATCCGGTGCTGGGCCGCCCAGGCGCGCATCTCCTGCGGATCGCCGGCGGTGCGGGCGACCAGGACGTCGAGCATCCGGGCCATCACCCGGCCGGTGTCCTCGGTGCTCTCACCGGTGTTCAGCTGCAGGTCGTCCGGCCCGTAGGCGATCAGCCCGGCGCCCAGGCGCAGCGCGCCGGAGGAGAACGCGGTGCGGGTACGCGTCGAGGTCTTGCGGAAGTACACGCCGACCACGTCGCCGGCCAGCGGCGCGCCGTCGACCGCCTCGCCCGCCGCCGCCCGCCGGGCCAGCGCCGCGCCGCGCTCGACGATGTCCCGCAGCTCGGCGTCGGACAGGTCGTCGAGCGAGATCAGGTGCCTGCTGGTGCGCTTCGTCACGAAACTGCCTCCGTTCCCCTCGGGTGGTTGCCGGGTCCGACCTGCGCGGCGGGCCTCACCATCGCTCGACCTCGGCGAAGAAGTCCGGTACGTCCTGCACCTGGCCCCGGTCCCGGCCGATCCGCAGGACCTCCAGGCCGACCGCCAGGTCGAGCACGCCGAGGCCGAACGGCGAGAAGATCCGCGGCCGGTCCGACCCCAGCCGGACCTCGCCCAGCAGCAGCCCGGCGAGCGTGCCGTCGATGAAGTCGCGGTGCCCGTACCGCTCCACCGCCAGGTGCGGCGAGGTGCCGGCGGTCAGGCAGTGCTCCACGTCGTCCAGGACGTTGTGGGATGCGGCGATCAGCTCCGGGCCGAGGTCGCGCAGCGAGATGTTGAGCACCGTCTGCCCGGCGGAGAAGGTGTCCGGCGCGGTGAGGTACGGGGTCGCGGCGGTGGTGGCCAGCAGCACCAGGTCGGCGCCGTCCAGCGCACCGTCCAGGCTGCCGCTCGCCGTGGCCCGGTAGCCGAGCGCCTGCGCGTGGTCCGCCGACTTCTTCGCGTACTCGGCCACCGTGTCGTGGACCGCGATCTCGCCGAACGTCCAGTCCAGCGCCCGGAAGAACTCCAGCACGTTGCGCGAGATGACGCCCGCGCCGACCACCGCGAGCCGGGCCGCCCCGCGCGAGCCGTGCAGCTGCTCGGCGCCGAGCACCGCGGAGGCGGCCGTCCGGGCGGCGGAGATCTGGGCCGCCTCCAGACAGGCGAACGGGTAGCCGGTCTCCAGGTCGTTGAGCAGCAGCACGGCCGAGGCGCGCGGGATGTTGCGCGCCAGGTTGCCCGGGAAGCTGCCGATCCACTTGAGACCGGCCACCCCGCTCCCGCCGGCCACGCCCCCGCCGTCACCGTCCGGTCGCAGCGCCGCCGGCAGGGCGATGATCCGCGCCTCCGGCCGGTCGGGGAAGCGCAGGAAGTAGCTGTTCGGGTTGACCGTGGCGCCCCGGTGGTGCGCCAGGTAGGTCTCCCGGACACGCGCGAAGATCTCCGGCCGACCGGCCTCGATGATCGCTCGGACGGGCTTGCCGCCCATCACCTGGAAGGAGAACATCGCTCAGTTCCTCACCGTCGTCAGCTCGGACAGGTGCTCGGCCGGCTCCTTGAGGCAGCCCGGGCCGAACTTGTCGGCCACCCAGTCGTCGTTGTAGATCGTCCGCACGTAGCGCTCGCCCAGGTCCGGCGCGATCGCCACCACCCGGGAGCCGCTGGGCAGTTCGGGCGCGCGGCTGAGCACCGCGTGCACCACCGAGCCGGTCGAGCCGCCGGCGAACAGCCCGTACCGGCGTGCCAGCCAGCGGCAGGTCCGCACGGTGTCGGCCTCGGCGACCAGTACCACGTCGTCCACCAGCTCGGGGCGGAAGATCTCCGGCCGCCGGCTGGTCCCGATCCCGGGGATGTAGCGCGGCTCCGGCGCGGCGCCGAAGGTGACCGAGCCGACCGCGTCCACCGCGATGATCCGGGTGGCCGGGGAGTGCCGGCGGAAGTGGTTGATGCAGCCCATCAGCGTGCCCGAGGTGCCGGTGCCGACGAACAGCACGTCCACGTCCGGGAACTCGGCGGTGATCGCCGCCGCCGTGCAGCGGTCGTGCACCGCCCAGTTGGCCGGGTTGGCGTACTGGTTGAGCCAGACCAGGCCCGCGTCGTCCGCCAGGAGCCGGTGGATGAAGGCGATCCGGCTGCCCAGGTAGCCCCCGCTGGCGTCCGGCCGGTCCACCTGGACCACCTCGGAGCCCATGGCCCGGATCACGTCCACGCTGAGCGCCGGCGTGTTCGGGTCGGTGACGCACAGGAAGCGGTAGCCCTTGGCCGCGGCGACCATCGCCAGAGCGATCCCCAGACTGCCCGAGGACGACTCCACGATCCGGCACCCCGGACCCACCACCCCGCGCCGCTCGGCGTCCTCGACCATGCTCAGTGCGGTCTTCAGCTTGATCGACCCGGCGGGATTGAGGCCCTCCATCTTGAGATAGAGGTCGATATTCTGTGCCGCGCCACCGAGATGCAGGAATACGTCGTCCTGGATCATCTCGTATGCGTTCTCATATATCAATTCTCGTCAACCCCAAATCGGAGAATTCAAGGCCGATCATCACGAGCCCCAGCGTAGGAGCCGCCCCCGGGCCGGGGACAGGCAAATGCCCGGCAGCTTCCGACAGGCAGGAAAGTTGCCCCTGAGGATTCCTTGTCGCACCGCGCGGCGCCGTGCCGTACTTGACGCATGATTCGGAGGAATTCCGCACCCGCGACCGACGGCGAGCCGACGGTCGGTCAGGAGGCGCTCTGGCTGCTCCAGAATCTCGCACCGGACTGCGCCGCCTACAACGTGACCGCCGCCCTGCGGCTGCACTTCCCGGTCGACGCCGACCTGCTGGAGGCGGCCGTCCGCGCGACGGCGAGCGGCCACCGGCTGCTCGACGCGGTCTTCGCCTGCGACCCGGACGGCCGGCTGCGCCGGCGCCCCGGGAACGCGGCCACCGCACCCGGCCTGTTCGAACGGCACGAGCCCGGCCTCGACGACGGCCCGGAGCTGCGCGCCTACGCCCTGGAGCTGACCCGGCGTCCGTTCCGGCTCGACCGTGAGCCGCCGATCCGGGCGGCGCTGCTGCGCCCCCGCACCGGCCCGGACATCCTGCTCGCCCAGGCCCACCACATCGTCGCCGACAACATCTCCCAGCTGCTGATCTGCCAGGAGATCCTCTCCCACTACGCGGCCCTGGCCGACGGCCGGCGCCACCCCACCCGGGACGACGGCGCGGCCTTCGACGCCTTCGCCCGGCGCGCTCGCGAACACCTCGCCTCGCCGCGGGCCGAGCGCTCCGGCACCTACTGGCGGCGCGAACTGGCCGGCCTCACCGAGCACACCGCGCTCCCCGCCGACCTGCCGCGCCCGCCGCACTACCGCTACCAGGGCGCCGAACTCGACGTCGAGCTGGAGCCGGAGCTGACGGCCGACCTCGCCGAGGCGGTCGCGAGCCGCAACGTCACCACCTTCGCCTACCTGCTCGCCGTTTTCGCCCTGCTGCTCCACCGGCACGGCGGGCAGCAGGACTTCCTGGTCGGCTACCCCGTCACCCAGCGCCGCGGCGAGGAGTTGCGCGAGGCGGTCGGCTACTTCGTCAACACCCTGCCGCTGCGGGTCCGGATCGGGCCCGAGGACTCCTTCGACACCCTGCTGGACACCGTGGCGGCCGGCCTGTGGCGCGCCCTGCTGCACCGCGAGCACCCGTTCGCGCTGCTGTCCCGGCAGACCGACCTGCCCCGCGACCCGGCCCGGCCCGGACCGCTGCCGGCGCTGTTCGTGTTCAACGAACCCGCCGAGGACGACCCGCTCGCGGCCGCCCTCGAACCCGGCCGCCGGATCGAGTACGCCGGCCTCACCGCCGAGGAGTACTACCTGCCGCAGCAGCAGGGCCAGTTCGAGCTGACCCTGCAGGTGACCCGGCGGTCCGCCACCACCCGGGCCACGCTGAAGTACAACACCTCGCTGTTCAGCCCGCACGCCGCGGCCCGCCTGGCCGAGGACTACCGCGCGCTGCTGCGCGCGGCGGTCGGCAACACCCTTCCCCCCACCTGTGCCGATCTCAGGAAGTGAGAGTGGAGCGATGGACACCACCGGCTTGGACACCACCGGCTTGGACACCACCGTCTTGAACACCACCGGCGTCGACACCGACCGGGCCGCCCGCACCGCGCAGATCCGCGACGTCGCGGCCACCGTGTTCTCCGCCGACCCGGCCGCGATCGAGGCGGCCGGCGACTTCGAGCACGACCTGGACGCCGACTCGCTGCTCGCGGTCGAGTTCGTCGTGGAGCTGGAGAAGCTCTTCGGCGTCCCCCTGCACGTCAACCAGATCCCGCGGCTGATGGCCGGCCTGGACAGCGCCTACGAGGTGCTGGCCGAGACCGCCGGCTGGTGAGCCGCGTTCCACCCTCCCGCCCGTCCCACTCGCAAGGAGCGTGACTGCCACATGTCCATCCCCAAGGCCGGCTGGGTGCTGCCCACCGGGGTCCCCGGGTTGATGAGCTTCACCCCGAAGTTCGAGTCGGTGCTGGCAGACCTCCAGCGCGTGCTGGGGGCCGCCGACCCGGCGGGCTCGCCCGGACCGACCTGGTACGCCCCGGTCGTCCCGCGCGCCGCCATCGACCGCGCCCAGTACGCCGACTCCTTCCCGCAGCTGCTCGGCACCGTGCACGCGATGCCGACCGACCCGGCCGCCGAGGCGCCGGAGCCGGGCGAGCGCAGCGAGACCGACGTGGTGCTGGCCCCGGCGGTCTGCTACGGCGTCTATCCGCAGATCGCCGACCGCACCATCGAGCACGCGCTGCAGTTCGACGCCGTCGGCCACTGCTACCGGCACGAGGCGACCAGCGAGTGGGGCCGCTTCCGGTCCTTCCGGATGCGCGAGTTCGTGGTGGTCGGCGGCGCCGACGAGGTCTGGCAGTGGCGGGACGGCTGGATCGCCCGGACCGAGGAGCTGTTCGCGCGGCTCGGCCTGAAGGTCTCCGTGGTGCCGGCCAGCGACCCGTTCTTCGGCCCCGGCGACCGGTTCATGCGCACCAGCCAGCTCCAGCAGAGCCTGAAGTTCGAGTTCGTCGCCCCGCTGTACGAGGGCGACCCCGGCACGGCGATCGCCTCCGCCAACTGCCACAAGGAGCACCTGGGCGAGCGGTTCGGGATCGACTTCGCCGGCCGGGGCCCGGCGCACAGCTCCTGCACGGCCTTCGGCCTGGAGCGGACCGTCGCCGCCCTGATCCACGCCCATGGCGACGACCTCGCCGACTGGCCGGCGTTCGACTGAGAACGACCGACCGGAAGGGCCGGGCCCGGCGCCCCAGCGGAGGATCCCGCTCAGGCGCCGGGCCCCGGTGTCGTGGGGGCGGTGCGCAGTCGGCGCACCACGTCCGCCACGAACGGGGCGAGCCGGTAGTGGTAGTGGTGGGCCGGGTCGGGCAGCAGCAGCGAGGTGTCCAGCAGGTCGGAGACCAGGGTCAGCGGGTTCGGTGCGCTGCCGCGTCCCAGCCGGTCGTACTCGGCGGTGATCTCGTCCAGCACGAAGCGGCGTGAGGGCAGTGCCGCGATCCGCTCCAGCAGCAGCCGGTGGTCGGCGCTGAGCAGTTCCACGCTCCACAGGATCGAGTCGCTCACCGAGCGCTGGTGGCGCAGCAGCGCGTGGTCGTTGGACCACAGCATCTCCGGCGTCGGCCCGTAACTGAGCATCAGCCGGATCGGGATGGCCCGCAGGCACTCGGCGGCGAACTCGATGTAGCGCGGCAGTCCGCCGAGCCGCCGGCACAGCTCGGCGACCAGGGGCAGGTCCTTCTCCAGCTCGGCCGCGGCCGGGCAGTCGGCGCCGACGTGGCGCAGGAACAGCGCCACCGCGGGCGAGGCGGCGGCCGGTTCGCCCGCGGCGGCGTCCAGGGGCAGCGGCTGGATCTCCCGGTTGGCGCCGATCCGCTCGGTCAGCCGGCGGCGCGCGGTGACCAGGACGTGCAGGCCGGGGAAGCCGGCGTGCAGCTCCCGGACGGCCGCCATCGCCCCGGCCGGTAGGTGCTCGGCGTTGTCGAGCACCAGCAGCAGGTGCAGGTCGGCGCCGTCCCCGCCGGGCCGGTCCGCGGTGCGGCCGCGGCCCAGCTGCCGGTGCACCCGCTGCAGGACGGCGGCGGTCTGCTCCGTCCCGGTGTCGCGTTCGGCGGGCAGGTCGCCGAGTTCAACCACCTCCACGCCGTCGCGGAAGAAGTGGCCGACCTCGGCGGCGACGCTGAGCGCCATCCGGGTCTTGCCGACCCCGCCGGGGCCCAGGAAGGTGGTCAGCCGGTTGGTGCGGACGGTCTGGACGAGCTGCTGGTGGAAGGAGGGGCTGCCCATCAGGGCGCTGGTGGGGGCCGGGACACCGCGCCAGGGCGGCTGGTCGGGTCTCTCCCCGCCGCCCCGCGGCCCCTCCGCCACCCCGAGCGCGCTGACCAGCAGGTCCACCGAGGAGCGCCGCGGGTTCTGCACCCGGCCGAGCTCCAGGTTGCGGATGGTGCGCACGCTCAGGCCGGAGTACTCGGCGAGCTCCTCCTGGGTCCAGCCGCGCTGGATGCGCAGGGCGGCGATCCGCCGGGAGCTCCAGGCGGGCGGCGGCCCGCCGAGCAGGGCGTGCGCGTCGGTGTAGTCGAGCGTCATCGGTACCCCCTGGATTGAAGTTCGAACAGCTCGGCGTAGAGCCCGCCCGCGGCCATCAGGTCCTGGTGGCTGCCCTGCTCCCTGATCCGGCCGCCGTCCAGCACGATGATCAGGTCGGCCATGCCCACGGTGGAGAACCGGTGGGAGACCAGGAGGGTGACGGTGCTGCGCTGCCGGCCGGTGCGGGCGGCGGCGGCGAAGCGCTCGAACAACGCGTTCTCGGTGTGGGCGTCCAGTGCGGCGGTCGGCTCGTCGAAGACGGTGAGCAGCGGCTCGGTGCGCATCAGACCGCGGGCCAGCGCCAGGCGCTGCCACTGCCCGCCGGAGAGTTCCGCGCCGTCGTCCCAGCGGGCGCCGAGCCGGGTGTCCAGGCCGTCGGGGAGCTTGTCGACCACGCCGGCGGCGTCCCCCCGCTCCAGCGCGGCGCCCACGGCCGCCCGGTCCGCCAGGTGCGGCAGGTCGCCCACGCCGACGGTCTCCAGCACCGAGAACTCCAGCCGGGCGTGGTCCTGGAAGGCGCCCGAACAGCGGGCCCGCCACTGCTCGGTGTCGCACTCCGCGAGGTCCACCCCGTCGACCAGGATCCGGCCGGCGGTGGGGCGGTAGAAGCCGCAGAGCAGCTTGATCAGGGTGGTCTTGCCGGCGCCGTTGTCGCCGACCAGGGCGACCACCGCGCCCGGCGGCAGGTGCAGGTCGACGCCGTCCAGCACGCCGCGGCCGTCCTCCGCGCCCGGGTAGCCGAAGCCGACGCCGCGCAGCTCGATGCCCTTCGCCAGGGCGGCGGGCAGGACGGCCGGCCGCTCCGGGGTACGGCGCTCACCGGCCACGTACTCCTGCAGCCACACCAGCCGGCGGCCGACCTTCAGCACCGTCAGGAAGTAGGTGCCGTACCGGACCGCGGTGCCGACGGTGGAACTCAGCTGGGCGGCCAGGCCCAGCACCAGGACGACGTCGCCGGCGGTGGCCTGGTGGTGCACCGCGCGCAGCAGGACCAGGGCGATCGCGGCCAGGTACCCGCCGGCGGTGACCACCGCGTCGACCGCCTGGAGGGCGGCGCCGCGGCGGCTGGCGCGGTTGCGCCGCCCGACCACCGCGCCGGCCGCCGTACGGTGCCGGTCGCCGATCAGCCCGGTGAGGCCGTAGACGCGCAGCTCGCCCGCGGCCGCGGTGGAGGTGCCCAGCTCGAACAGGTGCCGGCGCAGCCGCTCGGGCTCGCTGGTGGCCTCCTGGGCCCGGACCGCGACGTCGCGGCTGAGCTTGCCGAGCCAGAACGAGACCACGGCGAGCACCGGCAGGCAGAGCAGCAGCGGGTCGACCCGGGCCAGCAGGACGGCGGTCACCGCCAGGGTCGCGCCGACCCGCAGCACACCGGCGGTCGCGTTCACCATGCCGGAGAGCTGGCCCTGCTGCTCGCGGATCCGCTGCACCTGGTCCAGGTACTCGGGGTGCTCGTAGTGGGTGAGCCCCTCGGCGCCGCCGATCAGGCGCATCAGCCGGCGGCCGGCCGCCGCCTGGGCCCGCTCCTGGACGGTGAACAGGCAGTGCACGTAGTAGAAGACGGAGGCCAGCGCGGCGCCGACGGTCAGGCCGAGCAGCACGGCCGAGCCGAGCCCGATCCGCAGGTCGCCGGAGACCGCCGCGTCCACGATCAGCTTGGCGCCGAGGCCGCCGATCGGCACCGAGATCTCGAACATGATCCCGGTGAGGAACTGCATGGTGGCGTGCCAGGGGGCCGCGCCGAAGCCGATCCGCATCAGCTCCCGGAACGCCTGGAAGGTCTTACGCATGGCCCGCCTCCGCAGCAGCCCGAAGTCCCGCGCCCGCCGCCGACCCCTGCCGGGGTTCGACGAAGCGGGCCGCCTGAAGGTCGAACATCTCCGCGTACCGGCCGCGCCGGGCCAGCAGCTCCTCGTGCCCGCCGTCCTCGACCACCGCGCCGTCCTCCAGCACGACGATGCGCTCGGCCCGGCGGACCGTGGAGAAGCGGTGCGAGATCAGGATGGTGGTCAGCCCCGCGGTCAACTCCAGGAAGCGGTCGTAGATCTCCGCCTCGGCCCGGACATCGAGCGCCGCGGTCGGCTCGTCCAGGATCAGCACCCGGGCGCCGGCGTCCACCGCGAACAGGGCCCGGGCCAGCGCGATCCGCTGCCACTGGCCGCCGGACAGGTCGGTGCCGCCGGTGTACTCCGGTGACAGCACGGTGTCCCAGCCGTCGGCCAGGCCCTCGATCAGCGGCAGCGCGCCCGCCCGGTGGGCCGCCTCGCGCAGCCGCTCCCGGTCGCCGGCGTACCGCGGCGCGCCCATCGCGATGTTCTCCGCCGCGCTCAGGTGGTAGCGGGCGAAGTCCTGGAAGAGCACGCCGATCCGCTCGCGCCAGGCGGCCTGGTCGAGGCCGGCGAGGTCGTGCCCGTCCACCCGGATGGTGCCCGCGGTCGGGACGTGCAGGCCGCACACCAGCTTGACCAGCGAGCTCTTGCCGGCGCCGTTCTCGCCCACGATGGCGAGCGAGCGGCCGGCCTCGATGGTCAGGTCCACCCCGCGCAGCGCCTCGCGCTCCGTCCCGGGGTAGCGGAAGCGGACCTGCTCCAGGGTGATCCGCCCGGCCGGGAAGGCGGCCGGCAGCTCGGCCGGCAGCTCGGCCGGGGGACCGGCGGGCCGCGCGGTCACCGAACCCTCCAGGTGCGCGTCCAGGCCGAGGACCCGGGGGACGGCCGCGCCGGCGAAGGACAGGTAGGCGTTGTTGTCGTCGAACGCCGTGTAGTTGTTGGCCAGCGCCAGCGCCTGGGTGTAGACCGCGACCCAGCCGAGGCCGATGTCGTGGTGCACGGCGGCCCAGGCGAGCGCCGCGTACGAGACCAGGTTGACCAGGGCGACCGAGCCGGTGGCGCCGAGCACGACCCGCACCCGCGGCCGGCGCTCGCGCCAGACTGGTTCGGTCGCCTCCCGCCAGGCCCCGTCGAAGCGGCCGAGCAGCCAGTCCAGCAGGCCCCAGAGGCGGACCTCCTTGGCCGCGCCGCGGGTCAGCACCAGGTCGCGCAGGTACTCGGCGTGCCGCAGCGCGCCGCCGCGGCCCTGGCCGACCTCGCCGACCCGGAAGTACTCGCGCTGCATGAAGTGCACCACCACCGGCCAGGTGAGCAGCCACAGCAGCCCCACCCACCAGTGGAAGGCGAGCAGGGCGAGCGCCGCCGCGACGGCGCGCAGCCAGGCCGGCAGCACCGCCGCGAGGGCGGCGACCGCCTGGCTCGGCCGGTCGGTCTCGGTCATGCCGAGGCCGCGTACCACCCGCAGGGCGTCGAGCACCTCGGGATCGGTCAGGTGGGCGGTGCCCTCGGGGCGGCCGACGGCCGCCATCACCCGCTGCTGGAGCTCGCGGTCCACCTCGCGGCCGAGGGTCTCGCCGAGCATCGCCAGGACGGGGGAGAGGGTCTGCTGGGCCATCACCAGCACGCCGGCCACGGCCAGCAGGGTCAGGGTGCGGTGCCCGGCCGGGGAGGCCAGGCCCGCGTCGAGGGTCGCCCGGATCGAGCCGATCAGCAGGCCGGCGACCACGGCGACGCCCACCGGCAGCACCGCAGCCGCCAGGACGCCGCTCAGGCCGAGGACGGTCTTGGTCCGGCTGACCTGCGGGAGCAGGCGCAGCAGACTGAGGATCCCCTGGAGCGTCGGCGAGATTTTCGGCCGTCGGCTCAGGGGGACACGCAGGAGGGGCATGGGTGGGCACTCTTCCTGTGACGGAGGATTGTCTCGCCGCTGTATCCAGCCCCGAAGCTAGGATCGTCCGGTTCGGAGTCGGTATGCCGGCGGTATGGTTCCGCTTGTCTCCGACGCCGGGCCGCCGGTTCCGACGGCTGCCGTCAGGTCAGGACGGGCCCGTCGCCGGGGCGGTGGCCGCGGCTGCGGCGGTGGTCCAGGTGGACGAAGACCCGGTGCAGCCAGCGGTCGGTGCCGTCGTAGCGCGGCGAGAAGGCCACCCGGCCGTGCACCACCAGCCGGTTGTCGACGAAGATCATGTCCCCGGGCCGGAGCACCACGTCCTGGCGGACCGCGCTCAGCGCCTCGCGCAGCTCCACCAGGGCCTTCTCGGCGGTGTTGTCCAGGGCGCGGGTGGCGTGGAAGTCCACGCAGATGTCCGGGTCCTCGGGGGCGCCGGTGAGCACCGGCAGCGGGCTGGACAGCTCGGCGGTGCGGAAGGACGGTGGCGCCTCGGTGACGAAGCGGTCCTCCTGGAGGACCGTCAGGGTGGCCGCATCGAGCAGCGGGCGGGCCCGCCGGATCGAGGCGACCTGGGTGCCGACCTGGTCCTCGTGCGCGGGGCGCAGGCACAGCAGCCCGACGAAGTCCGGCCGGTGCGGGTGGAAGGCGTTCTCGGTGTGGAACTCCAGCTGCACCGAGCCGCCGTTGCTCTGCGAACCGGCGAGCGTCGGCACCGGGACGACGTTCTGCACCAGCGCGCCGTGCTTCTCGTCCCGGTAGGCGATCACCGTCCCCAGCTCGCAGCCGAGCAGCACCGCCAGCGCGGCCGGCACCGTCGCCCCGCGCTCCACCGAGTCCGGCACGGTCGGGGTGGCCGGCAGCAGCTCGGGCGCCACCGGAAGGTTGGTCACGGTCAGGGTGCCGTCGGGGCCCGCGTCGTGGCGGAACGCCCGGACCGTACGGCTCAGCCGGGCGGGCAGCCGACAGCTCTCCGCCCGGGCCCGGGCCTGCCAGCCGGTGTCGTCCACCAGGCCCGCGCCGGCGCGGGTCAGGGTGCGGGCCAGGGCCTCCAGTTCGCCCCGTTCCCGCCCGTCGAGTTCGAGTACGGAGATTCCTCCGGCGTGGTCGGTTTTCGTGCTCGCCATCGTTGAGGTCACGCCTGCCACTCCTCGTCCGAAATGCTCGTGGCGATTGCGCGAATCGCCGTCACGACCGGTGGCGATTCTTTCCGTAGGCCAGGCAAACCTTCCAGGCAGCGGACCGGCAACTGCCGCCGGACAACTTGCCTGCCGGATGCCTGTCCCGCGGGAGGCCCCGGAATCCAAGCTTTCCGACAAGCGCGATTCAAGGGACGGAGCCACGGCGTTGGACGCGACTTTTCCGAATCGAACACCGCTCACCTGCGGCACGGTCGAACGCCTGCTGTGCGAGCTCTGGGAGGAGCATTTCGGCCGGCCGGTGTCGCCGTACGACGACTTCTACGAGCTCGGCGGCGACTCGCTGAGCGTGGTGGAGATCGTCACCGCCGCCCGGCGGCGCGGACTGGCCGTGCGCAGTTCGGCGGCCCTGCGGTACCCGACGCCCGCCCGGCTCGCCGAGCACCTCACCCCGCCGGACCCCGCCGTCCGGCCCGCCGCGCTGCTCGCCGCCGGGGAGCCCCCGCCCGCGGACACCGCGCCCGGGCCGGTGCCGATCACCGACGGCCGGGCCGCCTTCGACGAGGCCGAACCGCTGTACGTGGTGCACTCCGACCGGCACACCCGGGCCGAACGCGAGGCGGTGGCCGGCTGGACCGACGGCCGGGCCGCCTTCGGCCTGGCGCTGC
The DNA here is from genome assembly GCF_024172095.1 of Kitasatospora cinereorecta. Lineage (GTDB taxonomy): Bacteria > Actinomycetota > Actinomycetes > Streptomycetales > Streptomycetaceae > Kitasatospora > Kitasatospora cinereorecta. The sequence continues at coordinate 87,400 of NZ_JAMZDX010000009.1, forward strand.
CCGCCGCCGGGACCGCCGGCGTCGAGGCCGTCGCCGAGCACCTGCTCGCCGCGGTGCGCGCCCACCGGCCCCGCGGCCCGTACCGGCTGGCCGGCTTCGACCAGGGCGCCGTGGTCGCCCTCGAACTGGCCCGCCGACTGGCCGAGTCGGGCGAGGAGGTCGCCCTGCTGGCGATGGTCGCCCCGCCGCCCGCGGCGCAGCCGGCCACCGTCGAGGACCTCCTCGACGCCCGGCTCGCCGAACTCGCCGGGCGCCTCGCGCTCACCGGCGACGAGAGCGCGGCGGAGATCCGCGACCGCGCCCTCGCCGACCACTGGTACGACGAGCGGCTGCGCCCCGAGGAACTGCCGGCGCGCCAGCGCGCCTGGGCCCACCTGGCCCGCTCCGTCCAGCAGTACCCGTACCCGGCCTACGCGGGCCGGGCCGTCCTGTTCACGGACGGCGAGCACGCCCACCCGGCCGAACGCGCCTGGACCGGCGCCGGGCGGACACCCGACGTCCACCGGCTCGACCACGGCCTGCGCTCCCCGCTGGGCGTCATCCGCGACCCGCTGGTGGCCGAGACGACGAGGAAGGCACTCAAGGAATGAACGGCGCCGCACCGACCGCAGCCGCCCGCCCGCCCGCGAGCCGGTGGATCGCCCGGCTGCGCCCCGTCGAGGACGCCCGGCTGCGGCTGCTCTGCTTCCCGCACGTCGGCGCCGGGGCCGCGGCCTTCCGCCCCTGGCTCGACCACCTGCCGCCCGGCGTCGAGCTGTGCGCGGTCCGCCCGCCCGGCCGGGAGAACCGGCTGCAGGAGGAGCTGATCACCGACGGGCACGCCCTGCTCGACGCACTGGAGCCGCACGCCGCGCCGCTGCTCGACGTGCCGTTCCTGGTGGTCGGCCACTGCTCCGGCAGCGTGCCCGCCACCGAGTTCGTCCGCCGCCTGCTCGCCGCCGGCGGCCCGCGGCCGGCCGCCCTGGTGGTCTCCTCCGCCGAGGGGCCCCGGGTGCGCGCCGTCGAGGACCCGCCGCTGCACCGGCTGCCCCGCGCCGAACTGCTCGCCCGGGTGGTCAAGTACGGCGGCACCGCCGCAGCCGTCCTCGACGACCCCGACCTGATGGCCGTCCTGGAGCGGATCCTGCGCGCCGACTACCAGCTGGTCGAAACCCTCGCCTACACCCGCGGCGCACCGCTGCCGCTGCCGCTCACCGTCATCGGCGGCCGCCGGGACGAGTTCGTCGGCGCCGAGGCGATGGCCGCCTGGAGCACCGAGACCGACCGGGAGTTCGCCCTGCACCTGCTGGACGCGGGCCACTACATCCTGGCCGAGGCCGGCCCGCTGATCGGGCGGATCGCCCGGCAGCTGCTGGAGCCGGAGGCGGACCGGTGACCGGGGAGGACTTCCGCCTGCCGAGCGCCTGGCGCCGCACCGACCCCGACCAGCGCCCCGGCGGCCGCACCGAGGTCCACTACGCCGACCTCGCCGCCGCCCTGGAGCTGCTCGGCGACCCGCTCGCCGTCGCCGCGGCCGCCCACGCCAGGGTGCTGAACACCCTGGTCGAGGAGTCCGCCTTCCGCACCGACCTGCTGCTCGGCGCCGCGCCCGGCGACATCCGCGCGCTCGACCTGGCCCCCGGCACCGCCCGCACCTGGCGCGCCCTGGTCGCCCACGCCCGCCGCGCCCTGGACGCCCCGGCCCCGCCCGCGGCCGAGCGCGACCCCGCCCTGCTCGCCGACCGGGTGCTGTTCGCCGCCGAGGCCGCCGTGCTCGACAAGCCGGACACCGCCCGCGGCCACGGGCTGCGGGTCGGCCTCGCGGACGGCGCGCTCGTCCTGGTCGCCGGCGGCTTCCTCGCCGCCGCCGAACTCGACCGGCTCGCCGCCCTGTACCGCCGGGTGCTGGAGCGGATGGCCGCCGCGCCCGACGGCGACGCGCTCGCCGCCGTCCTCACCGAGGGCGAGCTCCACGCCGTGCTCCGCCGCTGGGCACTCGGCCGGAGCGTCACCCGGGAGAGCGCCGACGTCCTCGAACTCTTCCGCCGCCAGGCCGCCCGTACCCCCGACGCCCCCGCCGTCCGCGCCGAGGGCCGCACCACCAGCTACCGCGAACTCGACGAGCGCTCCACCCGGATCGCCCACCACCTGCTCGCCCGCGGCGCCCGCCCCGAACAGCCCGTCGGCGTCTGCCTGCGCCGCGGCCCCGACCTGCTGCCCGTCCTGCTCGGCGTCTGGAAGAGCGGCGCGCCCTACCTCCCGCTCGACGCCGACCTGCCCACCGCCCGGCTGCGCCACATGGTCGAGCGGGCCGGCAGCGCGCTGGTCGTCACCCACACCGAACACCTGCCGGCCCTCGGCGCGTTCGACGGCGTCGGGTACGTCCTGCTGGACCGCGACGGGCCGGCGATCGACGCGCGGCCCACCGCTCCCGTACAGGTCGAGGTCGGCCCCGCCCACCTGGCGTACGTCATCTACACCTCCGGCTCCACCGGCGAGCCCAAGGGCGTCATGGTGCACCACGCGGGCCTGGCCAACTACGTGCTGTGGACGGCGCTGGAGTACGCCGCCCGGGGGACCGGCGGCTCCCCGCACTTCAGCTCGATCGGCTTCGACCTCGGCGTGCCCAGCCTGTTCACCCCGCTGGTGGTCGGCCAGCGCGTCGACCTGCTGCCCGACCCGCTGGACCCGGCCGACCTCGGGGCGCTGCTCGCCGAGGGCGGGCCGTACAGCTTCGTCAAGATGACGCCCGGCCACCTCAACATGCTCAGCACCGACCTCGAACCGGAGGAGGCGCACGGCCTGGCCGGCCTGGTGATCGCGGCCGGCGACGCCTTCCCCGCCGAACTCGCCCGGCGCTGGGGCGACCTGGCCGGCCCCGGCGGCACCCCCGTGGCCACCGAGTACGGCCCGACCGAGATCACCGTCGGCAACTCCGGACAGGTCATCACCCGGCTGCCCGACGACGGGCTGATCCCGCTCGGCCTGCCCATCCCCAACACCACCATGTACGTCCTCGACCACCGCCTGGAACCCGTCCCGGACGGCGTGCCCGGCGAGGTGTACGTCGGCGGGACCGGCGTCGCCCGCGGCTACCTCGGCGCGCCCGAACTCACCGCCGAGCGCTTCCGGCCCGACCCGTACGGTGTGCCCGGCGCGCGGCTGTACCGCACCGGCGACCGCGGCCGCTGGCGCGGCGGGCAGCTGGAGTTCCTCGGCCGCACCGACCACCAGGTGAAGATCCGCGGCTACCGGGTGGAGCCCGGCGAGGTCCGCGGAGCCCTCCAGCGGCGGCCCCAGATCGGCGAGGCCGTGGTGTTCGCCTACCCCGGCCCGGGCGGCGCGCAGCGCCTCGCCGCGTTCGTCGTACCGGCCCCCGGCCACACCGTCGACCCCGCCGCGGTCCGCGCCGACCTCGCCCGGGACCTGCCCGCCTACCTGGTCCCGGCGGACCTCCTCGTGGTGGACGAGATCCCGCTGACGGCCAACGGAAAGGTCGACACCCGCGGGCTGCGCGCCCGCATCCCCAGCACCCAGGAGAGCAGGAACCGGTGAGCGAGACGGACACGGACACGGCGTACCACGTCGTCGTCAACGACGAGGAGCAGTACTCGATCTGGGAGGCGGACCGGGAGCCCCCGGCCGGCTGGCGCACCGTCGGACCGGCCGCCGGCCGGCCCCAGTGCCTGGCGCGGATCGCCGCCCTGTGGACCGACATGCGGCCCGCCTCCGTCCGGGGTGAGCGATGAACGCCCTGCTGCCCGACCTGTTCCTGCAGCGCGTCCGGGAGCACCCCGAGGCGCCCGCCGTGGTCTTCGCCGGCGGCGAGGTCAGCTACCGCGAACTGGAGCGCTCGGCGCGGCGGATCGCCGGCGCGCTGGCCGCCCGCGGCGTCCGGCGCGAATCGGTGGTCGCCGTCCGGGTGGCCCCCGGGCCCGACCTGGTGGCCACCCTGCTCGGCATCTGGCTCGCCGGCGGCTGCTACCTGCCGCTCGACCCGCACGCCCCCGCCGCCCGGCAGCGCCAGGTCCTCGCCGCGGCCGGCGCCCGGCTGGCCGTGGTGGACACCGACGCCGACCTCGGCCCGGACACGGCGGCCCACACCACCGCCCACACCGTCACCGGACTGCTCGCGGCCGGAGACCCGGCCACCCCCGCCGTCGCCGCCGGCGAGCGGCAGGCCGCCTACCTGATCTTCACCTCCGGCTCCACCGGCACCCCCAAGGGCGTGGTCATCGAGCACGCCGGCATCGCCAACCGGGTGCGCTGGGGCGTCCGCGCCCTGTGGCTGACCCCCGAGGACCGGGTCCTGCAGAAGACCCCGCTGACCTTCGACGCGGCCGGCTGGGAGATCTTCGGCCCGCTGATCTGCGGGGCGCCGGTCACCTTCGGCCGACCCGACGCCGGACGCGACGCCGCCGAGCTGATCGCCTCGATCCGCGAGCAGCAGGCCACCGTCGTCCAGGTGGTGCCCACCATGCTGCGGCTGCTGGTCGCCGAACCCGACCTCGCCTCCTGCAAGACCCTGCGTACCGTCTGCTCGGCGGGCGAACCCCTCCACGCCGAACTGTGCCGGAGCGTGCTGGACCGGCTCGACGTCGAGATCTGGAACACCTACGGGCCCACCGAGTGCTCCATCGACGCCCTCGCCCACCGCCACGACCCGGCCCAGCTCACCGGCGCCGTCCCGATCGGCCGGCCCGTCGACGGCGCCCGCGTCCGCACCCTGCCCACCGCGGACGGCGGCGAGGAGCTGTGCCTGGCCGGCCCGCAGGTCGCCCGCGGCTACCACGGCGACCCCGTTCGCACCGCCGAACGTTTCGTCCCCGACCCCGACGGGCCGCCCGGTTCCCGGATGTACCGCACCGGCGACCTGGTCACCCGCGGCCCCGGCGGGACGCTGGAGTACCTCGGCCGGGCCGACGCCCAGGTCAAGGTCAACGGCGTCCGGATCGAACCCGGCGAGGTCGAGGCCGCCCTGACGGCACACCCCGAGGTGGTCGAGGCCGCCGTCAAGGCCGTCCACGGCCCGGACGGGCCCGACGGACCCGACGGCACGCGGCGGCTGGCGGCCTGGGTGGTCACCACCCGGCCCGGCGCGGCCGACGCACTCACCGCCCACCTGCGCGAGCTCCTCCCGCCCGCGCTCGTCCCCGCCCTGGTCACCGAGGTCGCCACCCTGCCCCGCACCAGCAGCGGCAAGACCGACCGCAACCGGCTCCCCGAACCCGACTGGTCGGTGGCACCGAGCGCTGCCTCCGAGGCACACGGCCCCGAGCAGCGGATCGTGCTCGCCGCCTGGCGCCACCTGCTCGACGCCGAGGAGATCGGCCTCGACGACGACTTCTTCCGCCTCGGCGGCCACTCCCTGATGCTGACCCGCCTCGCCGCCGCCCTCACCCGGGCCTCCGGCCTGGAGGTCTCCCTCGGCGACCTCAACTCCGCCACCACCGCCCGGGAGCAGGCCCGCGTCCTCGCCCGCGCCTCGGCCGCCCGCCCGATCGATCCGCTCCCCGCCGGCGCACGTCTGCCGCTCTCCCACGCCCAGGAGCGGTTCTGGGTCCTCGACCGGGTCGACCCGCGCAGCCGCGAGTACCTGCTGCCGATCCTGGTGTGGCTGCCCGCCGACACCGCCCCGGCCGTGGTCGAACGGGCACTCGCCCGCCTGGTGGCCCGCCACGACGTGCTGCGCAGCCGGTACGTGATGGACGGCCAAGGGCTCGCCGCCGTCGTCGAGCCCACCGACCGCGTCGCCGTCCCGCTGCACACCGTCGACACCACCCCCGACCGGGTCGCCGACATCCTCGCCGAACAGCTCGGCGAGGGCTTCGACCTGGCCGCCGCGCCGCTGCTGCGCGCCGCCCTGGTCCGCGACGGCGGCAGCGAACAGCTGCTGGTCCTGGTCTGCCACCACATCGTCGGCGACGGCTGGTCCTCCCACCTGATCGAGGAGGAGCTGCGCGCGGACGTGGCCGCCCTCGGCGCAGGCCGCGAGCCCGAGCGCCCGGCCGTGCCCCTGCGCTACGCCGACGCCGCCGCCTGGCAGCGCGCCGAGCTCACCGAGGAGCTGCTGGCCGACCAGCTCGCCTACTGGCGCGAGACCCTGGCCGGGCTGCCCGGACTCGACCTCCCCGGCATCCGCGAGCGCGCCCCGCAGCGGCGCATCGACGGCGCCGGCGTCGTGGTCGACCTGCCCGCACCGGCCGTCGGCGCACTGATCGCCCTCGGCCGCCGCACCGGCGCCACCCCGTACGTGGTGCTGCTCACCCTGTGGACCGTCGCCCTCGCCCGGGCCGCCGGGCAGTGGGACTTCGGCGTCGGCTCCCCGCACGCCGGCCGGACCCGGCCCGAACTGCACGGCCTGGTCGGCCTCTTCCTCAACACCGTGGTGCTGCGGCCCCGGCTCACGCCGGAGCTGACCTTCACCGAGGCGGTCGCCGCCGTGGAGCAGACCTGCCGGGAGGCCTTCGCCCGGCACGCCGCCCCCTTCGAAGCGGTGGCCGAGGCGGTCGCCCCGGCCCGCGACCTCTCCCGCACCCCGCTGTTCCAGAACCTGTTCGCGCTGACCGGCGACGACACCATCGGCCAGGTCCCGAGCGAACGCGACCTGGAACTGCTCGGCCGGGCCTGGCGGGTCGCCCGCACCGACCTCGCCCTCACCCTGTGGCCGGAGCCGGACGGCGGCTACCGCGGCGCCCTGGAGTACGCCACCGCGCTCTACGGCGAGGAGACCGCCCGCATGCTTGCCCAGCACCTGCACACCCTGGCCGAACACTTCGCCGCCGAGCCGGAGTCGGCGATCGGCGAGCCGGTCGACGTCGCGGAGGAGAACGGTGCCGGTGAACGGCTGGAGACCGTTCTCGGCTTCGTCCGCGAGCTGCTGGAACAGCCCGAACTAGGCCCCGACGACGACTTCATGGCCCGCGGCGGCAGCTCCCTGCTGGCCGCCCGCCTGCTGTGGAACGTCCAGACCGCCCTCGGGGTGGAGGTGTCGATGCGCTCCTTCTTCGACGCGCCGACCGCCGCCCACCTCGCCCGCGAGGTCGAGGACCTGCTGCGCGCCGAACCCGCCGCCACCGCCCCGCACCCCGAACCGACCGGGAAGGACGCCTGATGGTGACCGCACCGCCGAACCCGCCGCGCACGCCCGCCCGGGCGGACCGCAGCGCACCGCTGCCGCTCTCCTCCGGCCAGCAGCAGATGTGGCTGCTCCACCAGCTCGCCCCGGGCGGCCGCGCCTACCTGATGAGCTGGACGCTCCGGCTGACCGGCGCGCTCGACGTCGAGGCGCTGCGCCGGGCCTGGGAGCGGATCACCGAGCGGCACGAGATCCTGCGCACCCGCTACGAGCAGCCCGGCGACATACCCCGCCAACTCGTCGACCCGCCGGGCCCGTTCGCCCTGCGGATGATCGACCTCGGCGGCGAGCCCGCCGAGCGGCGCGAGCAGCGGGCCGAGCAGGTCGCCGACTGGGAGCGCCGCCGCCCCTTCGACCTCACCCGCCACCACCCGGTCCGGGTCAGCCTCATCCGGACCGGCCCCGAGCAGCACCTGATGGTGGTCACCGTCCACCACATCGCCTGCGACGACGACTCCTACCGGATCATCGCCGCCGAACTGGCGGCGTGCTACGCCGAGGCGCTCACCGGCACCCCGGCCGCTCTCGCCGAACCTGCCGTCCAGTACGCCGACTTCGCCGCCGTCGAGCACGCCCGCAGCACCGGCGGCGCGCTCCGCGCCCACCTCGACCACTGGCGCGACACGCTCGCCGACGCGCCCGAGGTCCCGCTCCCGCTGGACCGGCCGCACGGCGCCGCCGCCCGCCCCGAGCGGCGGGCCGGCCTGGTCGAACTCACCATCCGGCCGGAGACCGCCGAGGGCGTCCTCGCCCTCGCCGCCGCCCACCGGGCGACCCCGTTCATGGTGCTGCTCGCCGCCTACCACGTGATGATCGGCCGCCTCACCGGCAACCGCGACGTCACCATCGGCATGCCGGTCTCCACCCGTACCCCCGACCTGGACGGACTGCTCGGCTACCTGGTCAATACCGTCGTCGTCCGCTCCCGGCGGGCTGACGGCGACAGCTTCGCCGACCTGGTCGGGCAGATCCGCGGCGGCGTCCTGGACGCCTTCGACCACCGCTTCGTCCCCTTCGAGCGGGTCGTCGACGAGGTCCGGCCGGCCCGCGGGCCGGGCGCCAATCCGCTGTTCCAGGCCGCCTTCGACATGGAACAGGCCGACGAGGACGGCGCCTTCGAGCTGACCGGCCTGCGGATCGAACGGCTCGGCCCGACCGTCGCCCCGGACGCCAAGTTCGACCTCAACCTGCACGTCGCCGCGGCCGCCGGCCGCGGGCTGTTCGCCCGGCTCGAGTACGACACCGCCGTCATCGACGAGGCGAGCGCGCGGACCTGGGCCGCCGAGTGGGCCGAACTGCTGGACGACCTGATCCGGCACCCCGGCGCGCCGATCGCCGACGGCGCCCCGCGGGCCGCCGCGCCGGCGGCCGACCAGGTGCCGCACCAGCGGACGGCCGGCGCCTCGCCCGCCGCCGACCTCACCGGGGCGATGCACGACATCTGGGCCGAGGTCCTGGAACTCGACCGGATCGGCCACCAGGAGAACTTCTTCGACGTCGGCGGCGACTCGCTGCGCGCCGTCGCCCTGGCCGCCCGGCTGCGGGTGGAGGGCCTGGAGGTGTCGGCCGCCGACGTCTTCGCCCACCAGAGCATCGAGGAACTGGCTGCGTGGTGCGCCGAGCAGACCGCCGCCCCTGGCGCGGCCGAACTGCCCGCCGCCGTCGCCCCGTACGCGCTGATCGACGACCGGGACCGCGCCGCCCTGCCCGAGGACGTGGTCGACGCCTACCCGCTGACCGCGACCCAACTCGGCATGATCATCGAGCTGAGGGCCAGGCCCGACGTCAACACCTACCAGGACACCACCTCCTACCTGGTCCGCGACGAGGAACCGGTGGACGCCGCCGCCCTCCAGCAGGCCACCCAGCTGGTCGTCGACCGGCACGAGGTGCTGCGCACCAGCTTCGACCTCAACCGGTACTCCGTGCCGCTGCAACTGGTCCACCGGGCCGCCCCGATCACCGTCGGGGTGAGCGCCCACGGCGTCCTCGGCGCCGGGGGCTGGCGGCCCGCCCTGGAGGAGTACGCCGCCCACGAGCGCCGCAACCCGATGGCCATCACCGGCGCCCCGCTGATCCGGGTCCACGCGCACACCGCCGAGGACGCCAAGGAGTGGTGGATCACCATCACCGAGTGCCACCCGATCCTCGAGGGCTTCAGCTTCCACACCATGCTGATGGAAATCCTCACCGGCTACCGGGAACTGCGCGCCGGCCGCACGCCCGCCGAACCCGAGCCCGTCCCCTTCCGGTACGCCGACTACGTCGCCGCCGAGGCGGCCGCCCGCGAGTCCCAGGAGGACCGCGCGTACTGGCGCGGCGTCGTCCAGGGCCGCAGCGACACCACCCTGCCCGCCTCCTGGCAGGGCGACCGGACCCTCGCCCGCGAGCGCTACCAGCACATGCTGGACTTCCGCGACCTGGAGGACGACCTGCGCCGGCTCGCCAGCGAGACCGGTACCTCGATGAAGGCCGTCCTGCTGGCCGCGCACCTGAAGGTGATGAGCGCGGTCGTCGCCGGCGAGGACTTCTACACCGGCCTGGTCTGCGACGCCCGCCCCGAGGCCGTCGGCGCCGACCGCGTCCTCGGCATGTACCTCAACACCCTGCCGTTCGCCATGCCCACCGGCGCCCGCACCTGGGGCGAGCTGGTCAGGGCGGTCTACGACGGCCTGACCGAGCTGTGGCCGCACCGGGTCTTCCCGATGCAGGTCGTCCAGCAGGAGTTCGGCCCCGGCGGGCGGCTGCTGGACGTGTTCTTCAACTACCTCGACTTCCGGCAGGTCGACCAGAGCTGGTTCGACTGGGACGCCACGTACAACGACAACGACAACGAGTTCGCGCTGCACGTCTTCACCATCTCCGGCATCCTCAAGGTCAACACCACCAGCCACCGCCTCGGCCGGGAGGCCGCCGACCGGCTCACCGCGCTCTACCGGGCCGTCCTGGAACAGCTGGCGCTCGGCCCGGACGGCGACGCCACCGCCGCCTGCCTGCCCGCGGCCGAACGCGACCTCCTCGGCCTGCTCGACCGCACCGGCGAGCCGGGCGGCGAGGTCGAGACCGTGCTGGAAGCCTTCGCCCGGACCGTGGCCGAACAGCCCGAGGCGGTCGCGGTCCGGTGCGGCGCGGAGGTGCTGGACTTCCGTGAACTCTCCGCCCGGGTCCGGGAGATCGCGGTCGAGCTGCGGGCGGACGGCGTCCGGCCCGGCAGCCCGGTGACGCTTGCCCCCGAGCACGGCATCGCCCCGCTCGCCCGGCTGCTGGCGGCCTGGCGGGTGGGCGCGGCGGTCACCGAGGACGACACCGACGAAACCCACCCGGCCGACACCGCGTACCTGCTCCCCACAACCGCCGTCACCCACCGCCGGATCGCCGAGGCCGTCCACCGGGTACGCGAGGAACTCGCCGCCCGCGGCGCCGCCACCGGCCCCGGCTCGACCTGGCTCTGCGCCCAGCCGCCGACCTCCGCCGCCGGGCTGGTCGACGTCCTCGCGGCGCTCACCTCCGGGGCGGCCGTGCACCTCACCACCGCCCCGCCGGCCGAGGCGCTCGACGAGCTGCGGACGCTGGTCGCCGCGGGCGGCGTGACGCACCTGCCGGCCACCGCGCCCGTCGCGGACCGGGTCCTCGGGCCGGACCCGGCTGCGGTCACCGTCCTGCTCACCGGTGACGGCCAGGACGGCCCGGCCGCCGTCGCCGCGCTGCGCACCCGGGCGACCGTGGTCGAGGCGCTGACCGCCGACGGCCGCCTCGGCCACGTGGCGTACGACGGCAGGCCCGCCCGGGGTCTCGCCCTGCGGGTCCAGGACACCCACGGCCGGCCGCTGCCCCGGGGCGTGGTCGGGGAGCTGTGGGCCGAGGACGCCGACGGCCCCCGCCCCACCGGCCGGCTCGCCCGGACCGCGGCCGACGGCCGCGTGGTGCCGCTCGGCCCGCCCGGGCCCTACCGCACCCGGGAACTGCTCGGCCTGCACCCCGCCGTCCTGGACAGCCGGGTGGTCGAACTCCGGGACGAAGGGCGGCCGGTCCTGGTCGGCCACGTCCGGACCGTCCCCGGAGCGGACTTCGCCCCCGACGAGATCCGCCGCGCCCTCGCCGAACGCCGGCTCCCGCGCCACCTCATCCCCGACACCCTGCTCGCCGTCGACCACTGGCCGCTCACCCCGGCCGGCCAGGTCGACCCCGACCGCCTGCCCACCGCCGCCGACCCGGCCGAGGCCGCCCCCGAACAGGACGCCAGGCCCTGGGACGACGGCTTCGAGGACCTCCTGCGCGGCGTCCTGGCCGAGGCGTCCTGGGAGGGCGGGCTCGACCCCGACGTCCCGCTCGCCGACATCGGCCTCAGCTCGATGGCCACCGTCGGCCTGATGGTCGCGATCGAGCAGCTCTACGACATCGTCATCCCGGACGACTTCCAGATCGTCGACATGTTCCGCACGCCCCGGATGCTCTGGGAGAAGATCACCGAGTTCCGCGACGACGCCTGACGGACCGGCAGAGCGGGGGCGCCCCTCACCGAGGGGTGCCCCCGTCGGCGTCCGGTCGTCCGTTCACGCTACGTTGACGCCGTGACGGACACGACCGACGACATACGCGAGACCGACGAGCGGCTCAGTGCCCCGAGCCTGTGGCGGCAGCGCGACTTCCTGCTGCTGTGGGGCGGCCAGACGGTCAGTGAGATGGGATCGGCGGTCACCCAGGTGGCGCTGCCGCTGCTCGCGGTCGTCGCGCTGCAGGCGAGCACCTTCCAGGTCGGCCTGCTGACCGCGGCCGGCACGGCGGCGTTCGCCCTGATCGCCCTGCCCGCGGGCGCCCTGGTCGACCGGGGCTCGAAGCGCACCATCATGATCGTCTGCGATCTGCTGCGCCTGCTGCTCATCGGCTCGCTCCCGCTGGCCGCCGCCCTCGGCGGGCTGACGATGGCCCAGCTCTACCTGGTCGCCCTGGCCGCCGGCGTGTGCACGGTGTTCTTCGACGTCTCCTACCAGAGCTACCTGCCCTCGCTGGTGCGCACCGAGCAGCTGATGGACGCCAACGGCAAGCTCGGCACCACCGGCGCCTTCTCCCAGCTCGCCGGACCCAGCTTGGGCGCCGGGCTGGTCGGGGTGTTCGGCGCGGCGGGCGCGATGACGGCCGACGCGCTGTCCTACCTGGTCTCGGTCGCCTCGGTGTTCGGCATCCGCAGCCGCGAGGAGCCGCCGCGCGCGCCGCGGGCCGGCGAGACGCTGCGCGGCCAGGTCGCCGAGGGCCTGCGGTTCGTGGTCCGGCACCCGATCCTGCGGAAGGTCGTGGCGTGCACGGCCACCGCCAACCTGTTCAGCAGCATGACGACGGCGCTGACCATGGTCTTCCTGGTCCGGGTGCTGCACGTGCCGCCCGCGCTCACCGGACTGGTCCTGGCGGGCGGGGCGATCGGCGGCATCGCCGGCGGGATGGTGGCCGGCCGGCTGGCCAAGCGGTTCGGCTCGGCCCGGATCATCTGGCTGTCGATCCTGGTGTTCGGCGCGCCGCAGGCCGTCCTGGCGGCCGCCCGGCCCGGCTGGGGCGTACTGCTGGTGCCGCTCGGCTGGAGCGCCGGGTACTTCGCGGCGATGGTGTACAACGTCGCCCAGGTGAGCTACCGCCAGGCGGTGACGCCGCCGGAGCTGATGGGCCGGATGAACGCGGCGGTCCGCTGGATCGTCTGGGGCACCATGCCGGTCGGCGGGATCCTGGGCGGGCTGCTCGGTACGGCGGTCGGGGTGCGGCCCGCGCTCTGGGTGGCGGTGGTCGGATTCTGGGCGGCCGGCTGGTGGGTGTACTTCTCCCCGCTGCGCCACCTGCGCGACGTCCCCGCGGACGCGACGGTGCCTGCGACGGCGTGATGCGCGGCGCCCCGCGCCCGAGGGGTCGGGGCGCGGGGCACCGGTGGTGCGGGCGGCGGTCGGCTCAGTCGGTGCTGATGCGGACGGTCGCCGCGGCGGTCAGGGCGGTGGCGGCGGCCTCGGTGCGGTCGGCGCCGACGGCGACGACCTCCCCGGCGCGGGACCAGGAGCTGGTGACGGGGTCGAGGGTGTGGCCCTCCTCGACGGACATCCAGACGTCGACGACGCCCGGCAGGGCGCGGGCCTCGTCCAGGCCGTCGATCGTGCGGACGGTGCCGGGGGCGGCGTCGAGGAACCGGACCGCGGAGCCGCCCACGGAGGCCTCCGCCATGGTGGGCGCGCGGCCCTCGAGGACGTCGAGGAAGCCGCGGACCAGGTCGCTGTTCCAGGCGAGCGCGATCAGCAGCGGGAGGTAGTCGCCGGGGAGCCGGGCGGCGCACTCGAGCAGGTGCGGTTCGCCGTCGCGGACGATCCACTCCGCGTGCAGGATGCCGCTGCGGAACCCGGTCGCGGCGACCAGCGCGGCCATCGCCCGCCCGGGGGCGTCTCCGCGGTCCTCGCCGGGGACGACGTGGCCGCGCTCGACGGGGTGGCGGCCGGGGTAGAGCTGGGTGTCGGTGGTGTTGAGGAAGGCGATGCGGCCCTCGTGGACCAGCGCCTCGACGGAGAACTCGGGCCCGTGCAGCCACTCCTCGACCAGGTAGCCGGGGCGGCCGGCGTGACCGGTGCGCAGGTGGGCCTCGTCCGCGGTCTCGGTGTGCTTCCACGCCTGGTCGAGGTCGTCGTCGGGGCCGAGCAGCTGGATGCCGACGGTGCCCTGCAGATGGACGGGCTTGAGGACGCACTCGCCGCCGTGCTCCGCCCGGAACCGGGCCACCTCCTGCGGCCCGTCGACCCGCCGCCAGTCGGGCTGGGCGAGGCCGTGCCCGGTGACGGTCTCGCGCAGCAGCGCCTTGTCGCGGAAGGCCCGGACGGCGTGCAGCCCGCCGTTCGGCAGCCCCCAGGCGTCGGCGAGTTCGGCGGCCGCGACCACGGTGTACTCCAGGCCGGGCAGGACGGCGAGGACACCGGCGGGGCGGTCGATCCGCTCGGCGAGCAGGGCGGCATTGGCGTCGTCCTGGACGGGCGCCTCGACGAGCCCGGCGACGCAGCGGAAGCGGGCCAGCTGCCCGGCCACGTCCCGGCTCGCGCAGATCGCGGGCTCCTCGACGACCAGGACGGAGCCGGCGGGCAGCACCCGCTCCAGCTGCTGGAGGAGTCCGATGCTGTATCCGGTGACGACGTGGGTGACCTCGGGCACGGCCATGGCCGGGTTCACGACCTCTCGGTAGGGGTGAGGGAGACGCTGATCCGGCGGGCCGCCTCGTCGAGGACGGCCTCGCACGCGGCGCCGTCGGGGCCGGTGGCGACGACGGCGGCCAGCCGGGGCACCACGCCGCGCGGCGGGAGCAGCAACTGCTGCCCGGGTGCGGCCAGTTGGACCACCCGTTCGACGCCCGGCACCGCGCGCGCGGCGTCCAGGCCGTCGATCGCGGCGACGGTGCCGTCCCGCTCCGGGTAGCAGAAACGGACGGCGGCGCAGGTCTGCCACCGGGGCTCCAGGTCGGGGAGGATCCCGAGCGAGGCGTCCATGGCGGCCGCGGTGAGGTCGATGCCGGTCGCGAGCCGGCCGAGCAGCGGGATGAAGTCGCCGCCGAGCCGCCCGTTCAGCTCGACCAGACGCGGCCCGCGGGCGGTGAGCCGCAGTTCGGCGTGGGTGACGCCGGCGGTCACGCCGAGCGCGGAGTGGATCCGGGTGACCAGGTCGACCACCTCCTCGGCCCACGGCTCGTCGCGCCAGGGGGAGACCAGGTGCCCGACCTCCTCGAAGAACGGCGGGTAGCCGATCCGCTTGCGGGCCAGGTTGACGCAGTGCACCCGGCCGGCGACGACCACACTGTCCAGGCTGATCTCCGGGCCGTCCAGGTACTCCTCGATCAGGAGGCCGTCGAGCGGGTCGAGTCCGGTGAACGCGGCGTCGTCCGCGTGCCGGTGGACCTCCCGCAGTTCGGCCGCGGAGCGGGCCAGCACCACGCCGCTGCTGCCCGCCAGGGCGCGCGGCTTGAGCACCACCGGGTAGCCGATCCCGGCGGCCGCTTTCTCTGCCTCGGCGAGGCCGTGGGCGACGGCGTGCCGGGCGGACGGGATCCCGGCCTGCTCCAGCAGGCGGCGGGTGCGCAGCTTGTCGCGGCAGTTGCGGACGGCCTGCGGGCTCATGTGCACCAGCCCGAGGGCGGCGGCGGCCTCGGCGGTGCGCTCCAGCAGCACCTCGCTCCAGGTCAGCAGTCCGGCCGGGCCGTCCGCGCCGGCGAGCGCCTCGGCGGCGGCCCGGGCGATGGCGGCGGCGTCGTCGGTGTCGGCGGTGCGGTGGTCCACCAGGTAGGGCAGCTCCCAGTCGGCCGGCCGGTCGTTGACGGTGGCGACCTGCCCGTGCGCGGCGGCGTCGGCGAGCGCGTACTCCCGGTAGGCGCGGCCGCCGGTGCCGACCACCACGACCCGCGGCGGGGCGGCGGGGTCGAGCGGCGCGCAGCGGTAGTCGAAGCGGTCGAGGGTCCGGGCGATCGCCTGCCGCACCTCGGCGGAGCTGCGCCCGCGGAAGCGGAAGCGGGCGCCGGAGTGCTCGTACCCGGGCAGGTCGGCGAGGTGCCGTCCGGGCTCGGGGAGGCGTTCGGCGTACGGGCCGTCGGGGTGGCCGGTCTGCGGGGTGGCCGCGAGCACCCGGCACGGGCGGGCGGCGGGGGTTGGGACCAGCAGCCAGCCGCCGTACCCGCCGGGGCTCTCGGTGGGGTCGACGGGCAGCGGGGCGGCGGGCAGCGGCCGGCCGAGCTGGACGTCGACGGCGGCGGCCATCAGGTCGACGCCGTGCACCTCGCGCCAGACGAACGGCACCTCGGCGCCGCCCGGGCGGGCGCCCACCTCCAGGACGTGCAGCACCGGGTCGGTGGAGTCGTCGGAGGCGAACAGCTCCAGGTGGAACACCCACGGGCCGGTGGACATGGCCGCCACCGCGGCGTGGGTGAACTCGCCGACGGCCTTCAGCAGCACCGGGTCGTCGAGCTCGACCGAGCCGAGCGCCTCGCCCCGGGTGAAGTCCAGACAGGTGTTGACGTACCGGGAGGCGCGCCAGACCCGCAGCTCGCCGCCGTCGGCGAGGCCGTCGACGTGCAGCACCGCGTGCGGCAGGTACGCCTGCACCATCAGCGGGAGGTCGGCGGGGAAGGTGTGGCGGGCCAGGTCGGCGGGCCCGTCGAGCCGGGCGACGTGCGCGCTGGCGGTGCCGCGCACCGGCTTGAGGATCACCGGCCAGCCGTGCTCGGCGGCGAAGGCGGCGACCGCCGCGCGGTCGGGGGCCTCGGCCGCGGCGGGCACCGCGACGCTCTGCCCGGCCAGCCGCCGGGCCATGGCCAGCTTGTCGCGGAAGGGGTCCAGCTCGGCCGGGGTGTCGCCGGGCACCTTCAGGTCCTCGCGCAGCTCGGCGGCGACGTCGAGGTCCACCTCGTGCAGGGCGACGATCCGCTCGGGCGGGCCGAGTTCGGCGGCCAGCGCGTCCACCGCCGCCCGGACCGCGGCGCGGTCCTCGGTGCTGGGCACGATCGCCACGGCGGCGGCCGCGTCGGGCAGGGCCGCCCGGGCCCGGGCGGTGGTCACGTAGCTGACCCGCAGGGCGGTGTGGTCGAGGTAGGACGCGTAGTCGGCGTAGGAGTCGGTCCAACGGTGGAGGACGATCACATGGGCGGGCACGGGCGACTCCCAGAGGGACGGAAGACGGAGGGTCGGTTCACGAAGCGGGGTCGGTCAGCCGGGCGACGGTGGCGGCGAGGACGTCGCGGGTGAGCAGGTCCGTGGCGCCCATGGTGCGCAGCCGCAGCTCCAGGCTCCCGCCCGCCTCCTCGGTGGCCCGCAGGTAGCAGGGGTGCCCGATCCGGGAGAACGGGACCTCGGGGACCAGGGCCTCCTCGCGGTCGGCGGCGTCGGCCGGGGGCCGGCCGCCGGTGAGGAAGTTGTAGCCGCAGGACGCCTGGTACGGTTCGCGGCCGGCCCTGACCCGGTCGCGCAGCGCGTCCACCTCGTCGACGTCGTACATGCCGTGCCGGTAGGCCAGCAGGCTCCGGGTGTGGACGTGGGCGACGAACGGCGCGAACTCCTCGGGGGCGAGGGTGAGCGAGGCCGCCGTCCACTGGTTCATCGAGCTGACCACGGTGTTCCACGGCGGGACGAAGCGGTTGGAGGACATCAGCTGGGCGACCAGGGCGCCCGGCGCGGCCGCGCGGGCCACGCTCCACGCGAACGCGGCCAGCACCACGCTGGAGAGCGGGACGGACAGCCGCTCGGCGAGCGCCCTGGCGCCCGCGTGGGCGCGGTGCGAACGCACCGAGTACTGGACCGCCGCGTCGGGCTCGTCCATCGGCAGCCGGGCGGGGGAGAGGTCGAAGATCCGCTCCCAGTAGCCGAGCAGCGCGTCCCGGCGGTTGCGGCGGCCGTCCGAGCGCTGCCAGTCGGCCAGCCGGCGCGGCGTCACCTCCGGCGCCGCGCCGAGCCCCGGACCGAGGGCGGTCCGGAAGTCCGTCTCCAGCACGCCGTTGCTCCAGCCGTCCGCGGTGATGTGGTGCTGCACCAGCACCACCGCCCGGGGCCGGCCGCCGGCGGTGACCACCCGGGCCCGCCAGCTCCGGCCGGTGCGCAGGTCGAACGGCTCCGCCGCCAGGGCGTCCACCAGCGGGTCGAACCCGTCCGGCTCGCACGCGACGACCGCCGCGTCCGGCGCGGGCGCCCGCTCCAGCACCCGCTGGGCCGGCGCGAGCGGGTCCGCCAGGTCGTACGCCGTGCGCAGCGACTCGTGCCGCTCGGCCAGCGCCAGCACGGCGGCGCGGACCTCGGCGGCGTTGTACGGCGCCGCGTCGTCCAGCAGCCAGACCGTGCGGGTGTTGGCTTCCTGCCAGCGGCCCCGGTCCAGCCCCCGCACGTCGCGCCAGACGGAGAGCTGACCGTAGGACAGGGGGGCGGGCTCAGGCACGGAGGGCTCCGTTCGGTCGATCGGCACTCACACCTCGGCGCCCACCCCGCCCGGCGGCCGAGGGTGACGCCAGGTCAGCGTAGGAACGCCCGCACACCGCGGAACAGGCAAGAGGGCGGCAGCTTGCCCGGCCCGCGCGGCAGGCAGCGAAATTGCCTGCCGCTTTCCTGGACCCCCGCCCGCACCGCCCCAACGCTGGTGCGGTGCCCCGAACCGCCCGGCCGACGACGAGAGGTGATGTGCGTGGCCGACGATGCACCGGACCTGCGGCTGTTCACGACGGTCCCGCCGCCGGCGGATCCCGGCGACTACCGGGAGACGGTCCGCCGCGCCGCCCGGCTCGCCGAGGCGGCCGGGTTCACCGGGGCCCTGGTCTACTCCGACAACAACACCGTCGACCCCTGGGTGGTCGCCCAGGACGTGCTGGAGGCCACCGGGCACCTCGTCCCGCTGGTCGCCCTGCAGCCCGTCTACCAGCACCCGTACGCCGTCGCCAAGCGGATCGCCACCCTCGGCGCGGTGCACGGGCGGCGGATCGCGCTCAACCTGGTGGCCGGCGCCGCCGTCGGCGACCTCGCCGCCCTCGGCGACGAGACCGCGCACGACGAGCGCTACGAGCGGCTCACCGAGTACGCGCGGCTGGTCGGCGAGCTGCTGGCCGGCCGCGGCCCGGTCACCTTCGAGGGCCGCCACTACCGGGTCCGCGCCCTGCCGCTGACTCCCGCGATGCCCGCCCACCTGCTGCCCGAGCTGTACATCTCCGGCTCCTCCGAGGCCGGCCGCCGGGCCGGCCGGGAGCTCGGCGCCGTCCCGGTCCGCTACCCCGAACCGCCCGGCGCCACCGGGCCCGACGGGTACGCGCAGCTGCGCGGCGGCGGCGTCCGGATCGGCATCATCGCCCGCGACACCGAGCGCGAGGCGTGGGAGACCGCCCACCGCCGCTTCCCCGCCAGCCGGGCCGGCCGGATCGCCCAGCTGATGGCCCGTAACGCCTCCGACTCGCACTGGGTGGCCCGGCTCTCCGCCGCCGAGGAGTTCCCCGGCGGCCCGGACAGCCCGTACTGGATGGGCCCGTTCCGCAGCTACGCGACCTTCTGCCCCTACCTGGTCGGCAGCCACGCCAAGGTCGACCGGGAGGTCGCCCGCTACCTCGACGCCGGCTGCCGCACCTTCATCATGGACACCGCCCGGGAGGACGCCGACTACGCCGCCACGGCCGCCGTCTTCGACCGCCTGCTGCGCCGCCGTACTGCCGCCGACACCCAGCCGGTGACCCCGTGAGCCCCGGCGCCGAGCCCGCCGTCGGCACCCCGCAGACGCTCGAGGCGGCCGCCCTGCGCCGGGTCTTCGCCGCCTTCCCCACCGGCGTCACCGCACTGGCCGCCCTGCTCGACGGCGAACCGGTCGGCATGACCGCCTCCTCCTTCGTCTCCGTCTCCCTCGACCCGCCGCTGGTCTCGGTCTGCGCCGCGCACTCCTCGCTCACCTGGCCCCGGCTGCGCCGGGTGCCCCGGCTCGGGGTCAGCGTGCTCAGCGGGGCGCAGGAGCCGGTCAGCCGCCGGCTCGCCGCCCCCGGCGGGGAGCGGTTCGCCGGCCTCGACTGGTGGCGCAGCCCCGGCGGGGCGGTGCTGTTCAGCGGCGCCGGGGCCTGGCTCGACTGCTCGGTCGAGCGGGAGATCGCCGCCGGGGACCACGTCATCGTGCTGCTGCGGGTCCACGCCACCGGCGTCGACCCGCACGTGGCGCCGCTGGTCTTCCACGGCAGCCGCTACCGCCGCCTCGCCGGATAGCCGCCGGGCCGGGCCCCGTACGTGCCCACCGGATCCCCCCACACCGTCCCCCGGATCCCCGCGCGCCGTCCGCCGGATCCCCCCAGGTCCGGCGCCGGATCCCGCACAAGGGGGCGGTGCCCCCATCTTTCGCTCCCCGCCGCCCGCCGGTGCCCCGGGCGGCCGGTCGCATCCGGTCGCGCACACAGCTCCGGCCGCACCCCGACTTCGCATGTACGGGAACGAGTGGACGACCCGTCGAACGACACACCGACGGGCGCGGCGGTAGGCCGGCGACCACGACACGGTCCGGATTCAGTGCGCGGCCTCCGGCTGACGCCGGTGCGATGAGCATCCGAATATGGGTGGCACGCCCCGATGCCCGGCCTCCCCGCAGGTCGGGACCATCGCCGTGGAGCGAGCACCGGCCACCATGGAGGAGCGTTGGACGAGCAGGGACCAGGCACAGTGCGATTCGCCGTTCTCGGCCGACTGCAGGTCGACGTCGGCGGCCGTCCGGTGCCGCTCGGAGCGTTCAAACGGCGACTGGTCCTCGCCATGCTGCTGGTCGGCGCCAACCGACCGGTCTCGTTGGACCTGCTCACCGAGGTCGTCTGGCAGGGCGAACCACCGCGCACCGCCCGCAAGAACCTCCAGGTCCACGTCTCCGCCCTGCGCAAACTGCTCGGCGACGACGGCGGCGAGGACGAACGGTCCAGGATCGTCCACGACTGCGGCGGCTACCGGCTGCGGGTCGAACGCGCCGAACTCGACGTCCTGCGCTTCCACGACCTCGCCCGGGCCGGCCGCGCCGCCACCACCGCCGGCGAACCCGGCACCGCCGCCCGCCTGCTCAGACAGGCGCTCGACCTCTGGCGCGGCGACCCCTTCGCCGACCTGCACGGCGCACCGCTGATCCGCGCCGAGGCCGAACGCCTCGAGGAACGCTGCCTCGGCAGCTACGAGGACTGGGCCGAAGCCGAACTCGAACCCGGCGGCACCCCCGCAGCCGTCGCCGAGACCGTCGCCGACCTCGTCGAACGCCACCCCCTGCGCGAACGGCTCCAAGCCGCCCGGATGAAGGCCCTGCACCTGATGGGCCGCCAGGCCGAAGCCCTCGCCGGCTACGACGCCTACCGCCAGCGGATGGCCCGCGAACTCGGCCTCGCCCCCAGCCCCGCCCTCGAAGCGCACTACCGCGCCATCCTCGCCGCCGGCCGCCTCCGGCCCACCACCACCGCCGCCGCCGACCGCACCGTCCTGCCGCCCGACACCCCCGACTTCACCGGCCGCACCCACGAAGTCCGCGAACTGACCCGCCTGCTCGGCCACGGCGGAAACGGCAGTCAGGGCGGCCACGGCGGCGACGGCAGCCACGGCGGCCGCGTCGCCGTCCTCACCGGCCCCACCGGCATCGGCAAGACCACCCTCGCCGTCCGCGTCGCCCACCTGCTGCGCTCCCACTTCCCCGACGGCCGCGTCCTCACCCGCCCGCGCACCGCCGACGGCTCACCCTGGCCCTGGGAGACCGCCATCGCCGAACTCGTCCGCCTCGCCGGCCTGCCCGGACCACCCGCCGACGACCCCCGCCAGAACCTCGCCCGCTGGCACGCCTGGCTCGGCCGCCGCCGCGTCCTGCTGATCCTCGACGACGTCCCCGACGAAGCCCTCGCCCGCGTCCTGCTCCCCGCCGAAGGCGGCAGCGCCGCCCTCGTCACCTCCCGCACCCACCTGGCCGGCCTCGCCCCCGTCCACCGGATCGAACTGCCGCCCTACACCCCCGCCGAAGCACTCGACCTGCTCGGCCGGATCATCGGACCCGAACCCGCCCGGCGCGACCCCCGCGCCGCCCAGGAGCTCGTCGCCGCCTGCGGACACCTGCCCCTCGCCGTCCGCGCCGGCGGCCTCAAGCTCGCCGCGCTTCGCCACCTCACCCTGCGCGAATTCGCCGACCGGCTCGCCGACCCCGCCGCCGTCCTCGACGAACTCGCCGCAGGCGACATCACCGTCCGCGCCGCGCTCGCCCTCGGCTGGCGCGACCTGCCGCCCACCGGCCGCACCGCCGTACGCCGCCTCGCCCGCCACCCCCTCGGCCGGCCGTTCGGCCTCCGCGAGGCCGCCCGGCTGCTCGGCTGCCAGGCACCCACCGCCCTGCGCCAGTTGGAGGCCCTGATCGGCGCAGGCCTGATCACCTCCCCCCGTCCCGAAACCCCCGGCGAGACCCCCCTCTACCACCTGCCGCGCCTGCTCCACCTCTACGCCCGCGAACACCCGGCACCCGCCCGCGCCCGCGCCGCCCGCCCGGCCCGCCGCACACCCCCCGTCACCGAAGCGAGCACACCGGCCGCCTGGGCCCTGAACTGATCGGGTTGTTGAGTAGGAGTACTCATGCGCGGCGGTCCGAGCGGCGGGCAGGGTGGGGGCGTCGGGCAGCCGCCCGCGTCCCGCCAGGCCGTCCGACCCGAGGTGATCACGTGAACGCTCCGACCGGCTACGGCCCGCCGCCCGCGTACGGCCCGCCGCCGCGCCGTCCTTCGGAGATCGCGTTCGGAGTCGTCTCGGGGCTGCTCATCCTCGGCGCGGGTGTGGTCAACGCGGGCCTGCTGTTCGTGATGTGCTTCCTCCCCGACGGCTGCGGGTCCTCCTCCACGACGCTGAGCAAGCGCTTCTGCGACGGGACCGGCTACCTGGAGGTGCTCGCGGCCCCCTGGATCTCGCTGGTCACCGCCCTGCTGGTGGCCGGGCTCGTCGCCCTGCCCGCCCGCCGCCACGGCCGGACGCCATGGTCGGCCCTGCTCCCCGCCGTGCTCATCCACGCGGCCGGCCTCGCCTTCGTCTACTTCTTCATCGCCGGATAGGCCGACGAAGGCCAGGTGGGGAGCTGGGCGGCCGTGGTGGGAGCGTCAGTGGTGCGGCGGCGTCGGTTGCTGCCCGGGTCGGGCCGAGAGGGTGTGCGGGACCTGGCTCTCGGTGCCCGGCTCGACGATCACGAACTGGCCCATCATCCCCGCGTCCTCGTGGCGCAGGATGTGGCAGTGGTACATGTACGGCGAGGACGGGTCGGTGTCCCGGCCGAACTGCACGGCGAGCCGCACCTTGGACCGGACCGGTACGTAGACCGTGTCCTTGTGGCCGCTCGCGTGCGCCGGAGGCGCCGCGCCGTTCACGTCCAGGACCTGGAAGGCCACCTCGTGGATGTGGAAGTTGTGGGCGAAGCCGCTCCCGTCCACCTCCCAGATCTCGACGGCGCCCGCCGGGACGACCTCGTCGATCCGGTCCATGTCCATCGGCCGGCCGTTGATCGAGTCCCGGCCGCCGAGCGCGAAGGTGCGCAGCCGGGCGCCGGCCGGCGGGACGATCGCCGGGAGCGTCGCCGGGTGCGCGGGCAGCGCAGGTGACGGCTTGAGCCCCGTCGCGGCGACGAACCGCACCAGGTCGAAGTCGCCCTTGGCGAGGTCCACCCCGTTGTCGAGTGTGCGCAGCACGACATCGTCGCCGGGTGCGAACCCCACCACCACCTCGGCCCGCTCACCCGGCGTCAGCACCAGCTGATCGACCTCCACCGGCGCGCCGAGCAGCCCGCCGTCGTTGCCGACCACGTGGAAGCGGCGCCGGTCCGCGAAGGTCAGATTGAACATCCGGGCCTGGGCGCCGTTGAGGATCCGCAGCCGGACCCGCTGGGTGGTCACGTCGAAGCGGGGGTTCCAGACGCCGTTGACCAGCATGTGGTCGCCCAGGATGCCGTAGATCCCCCGCAGCGGATCGCCGCTGAACGAGCCGTCGGCGGCGAACTCCTTGTCCTGCAGCACCAGTGGCACGTCGTCGACCCCGTACGCCGCCGGCAGCCCGTGGTCCTCGGCGTCGTCCACGATGAACAGCCCGGCCAGGCCGCGGTAGACGTGCTGGGCGGTAGTGCCGTGCGGGTGCGGGTGGTACCAGGCGGTGGTCGCCGGCTGGTCGAGCGTCCAGGCGGGGTTCCAGACGGCGCCCGGCTGGATCAGCTGGTGCGGCCCGCCGTCCATCGCGGCCGGTACGCGGATCCCGTGCCAGTGCACGGTGCTGGCCTCAGGCAGCCCGTTGCGGACCGTCATCCGGATCACGTCGCCGCGACCCGCCCGCAGGGTCGGGCCGAGGAAGGCGCCGTTGAAGCCCCAGGTGGGCGTCTGCTGCCCGGGCAGGATCATGGTGCGGCCGGTCTGCATGGCGAGCTCGAAGTGCCGCGCACCGTCACCGTCCAGCGGGGGAGCCAGCAGCGGCGGCACGAACAGCGGAGTGGCCATAACGGCGCCGGGCGGCGGCTCCAGCCGCTCGCCGGAGCGGGAGCCGCAGGCCGCGGCTACGCCGGAGAGCGCCGCGAGGGAGAGGAAGTTCCGTCGGTTCACCATCGCTGACTGTAGCGGCACGGTGGCCGTGAGTGGCTGAATGGCAGGGCCGGTTTCGCGCGCGTGCCGCGGGGGTGGCACGGGGGTGGCACGAGGCGGCCGCCCTCCGCCGTGCGGGACGGGGAGGGCGGCCGGCCGGGGGTCAGGTCAGCGGTGCTGGGCGGACGGGGACGGCGTCGGGGACGGCGAGGCGGAGGTGCTCGGGGAGGGGGAGGGGCAGCCCAGCGTCGGCGAGCCGGACGGGCTCGGGGAGGGCGAGGCGGTAGCGGCCGACGGCGAGGGCGAAGCCGCCGCGCTCGGCGTGGCCGTCGGGGAGGCCGAACCGCTCGGCGCCGCCGACGGTGTGGCCGTCGGGGAGGGGCAGCCGGACGGCGTACCGCTCGGCGTCGGGGACGGCGACGGCGTGGGGTGGGTCGGCGAGGCGGAGGCCGAGGGGGACGGGGTCGTCGCGCCGGTACCGGCGGTCGGACTCGGCGAGGGCTTCGGCGCGGGCGCCGGGGCGGACGGCGAGGGCGACGGCGAGGGAGAGGGCGAGGCCGGGCGCGCGACCGCGTCGGCGACGGCCGACGTACCGGTCTGGAAGTGCACCATCCAGGACCGGACCGTGCGCAGGTACTCGGTGGAGTTGTTGTACCCGAGGACGGCCCGGTCGAGCTGCGCCGGCACGGACAGGTCCCGGCCGCCCGCGCAGAGGTAGCGGCCGGCGGCCAGCGCGGCGTCCCAGATGTTGTTCGGGTCGTTGCGGCCGTCGCCGTTGCCGTCCGCGCCCCACACCGCCCAGGTGGAGGGGATGAACTGCATCGGGCCGACGGCCCGGTCCCACACCGCGCTGCCGTCGTACCGGCCGCCGTCGGTGTCGGCGATGGCGGCGAACCCGTTCCCGTCCAGCACCGGCCCGAGGATCGGCGTGTACGTGGTGCCGGCGGCGTCCACCCGTCCGCCGTCGGCCTGGCCGGACTCCACTTGGCCGATCCCGGCGAGCAGCTGCCACGGCAGGTGGCAGCCGGGGGTCGACGCGGCGAGGGCGGCCTCCGCCTTGCGGTAGGCGTCGAACACGGTGGACGGCAGCCGAGCCCCGCCGGTCGCCTGGAGGACGGACGATTCCGCGCCGGGGCCGGGGGTCGAGACCGCCGTCACGGGCGGCTGCGCGAGCTCCTTGGCGCCTCCGCCGTCCAGCGGAGTCCCGCCGTACGGCAGGGCGGTCGCAGCCGCGGGGTCCTCCGCGTAGGAGGTCAACCCGTCGGCGTCCGGTGCCGGCGACGCCAGGGGCGCCGTCGGCGCCGTCACGGCGGCCAGCGTCACCATCACCCCTGCCGCCTGCAGCAGCACTCGCTTACCTATTCGCCCCACCGTTCGGGCTCCCTTCAGTGGATCTTGCGGCCAGTCCTTGGACGAACGGACGGCGGTTCAGGTTCCACTGTGGGGACGTCGATTCGGGAGGCGGCCGAAGTCGACGTCGGGGTGGTGGAGTTGACACGGCATTCGGTCCGGCTCCACCCGCCCCGGTCTGTCAGCTGTTGTCCCCGGAGCGGGCCTTGGTGTCGATCTCGGCGATCAGGCCCTCGATCAGGCCCTTGATCTCGTCGCGGATCGGGCGGACGGCCTCGACGCCCTGGCCGGCCGGGTCGTCCAGCTTCCAGTCGAGGTACGTCTTGCCGGGGAAGTACGGGCAGGCGTCGCCGCAGCCCATGGTGATCACGTAGTCGGACGCCTGGACGGCCTCGGTGGTGAGGATCTTCGGCTTCTGGTCGGAGATGTCGATGCCGAGCTCGGCCATGGCGGCGACGGCGGAGGGGTTGACCTGGTCGCCGGGCATGGAGCCGGCGGAGCGGACCTCGACGCGGTCGCCGGCGAGGTGGGTGAGGAAGCCCGCGGCCATCTGGGAGCGGCCGGCGTTGTGGATGCAGACGAACAGCACGGAGGCGAGCGGCGCGGTCATGCGGGGTGTCCTTCGGTGGGCAGGGCGGGCGCGGGCTGGTGCCCGGCGGCACAGGGCGGGTAACGTATCACTCCATGGTGACGTCAGTCGACAGTGATGTGTTGAAGGCCCTCTCCGATCCCCTGCGGATGCAGATCGTCCGGCTCCTCGCCCGCGAGGCGCTGTGCACGACCCATCTGGTGGAGGAGACCGGGGCCAGACAGACCAACCTGTCGAACCACCTCAAGGCGCTGAGGGACGCCGGGCTCGTGGACACCGAGCCGTGCGGGCGCTTCACCTACTACTCGCTCCGACCGGAGGCCGTCGAGGCCCTGGCCGGAGAACTCGCGAAGCTGGCCGCCACCGCCCGTGAGGCAGCAGGCCGCAAGCGGTCCTGCTGAGACCCACCCAGCCCCCGACGGCGGCCTCACCCCGCCCTGCAAGAGGAGTGTCCTTGACCGCCATCGACGAGGCGAGATCCGAGACTGTGCCCGTGAACCATGTGGACGAGCCCCTGGCGGCCGAGCCTCCCGCCGTCCCGCTGCCGAACCGGGTGGCGGCCGAGCTGGTCGGCACCGCGGTGCTGGTCGCCGTGGTCGTCGGCTCCGGCATCCAGGCCACCGAGCTCACCCAGGACGTCGGCCTGCAGCTGCTCGCCAACTCCCTGGCCACCGTGTTCGGCCTCGGCATTCTGATCCTGCTGCTCGGCCCGGTCTCCGGCGCGCACTTCAACCCCGTCGTCACGCTGGCCGAGTGGTGGTCCGGCCGCAAGGACCCCAAGGGCCTGGGTCCGCGGGAGGTCGCCGCGTACGTCCCGGCTCAGATCGTCGGGGCGATCGCGGGCGCGATCCTGGCGGACGCCATGTTCGGCGAGCCGCTGGTGAAGTGGTCCACCCACGACCGCTCCGCCGGGCACCTGCTGCTCGGCGAGGTCGTCGCCACTGCCGGCCTGGTGCTGCTGATCTTCGGCCTGGCCAAGAGCGACCTGCTGCGGTTCGCGCCGGTCGCGGTCGCCTCCTACATCGGCGCCGCGTACTGGTTCACCTCGTCCACGTCTTTCGCGAATCCGGCGGTGACGATCGGCCGGGCGTTCACCGACACCTTCGCCGGCATCGCCCCGAGCTCGGTACCGGGCTTCATCGGCATGCAGCTGATCGGCGGCGTGGTGGGCCTGGCCCTGGTCGTGCTGATCTTCACCCACCGCCGTCCGGCCGGGTCGAAGTGAGCGCGGTCCGGCGCGTCCAGGTCCTGGTCGTCGGCGCGGGCCAGGCCGGCCTCGCCGCCGGCTACTACCTGCGGCGCGCCGGACTCGACTTCGCCCTCCTCGACGCCTCGCCGGCCCCCGGCGGCGCCTGGCAGCACTACTGGGACAGCCTCCGCCTGTTCTCCCCGGCCGCGTACGCCTCCCTGCCCGGCCGCCCGATGCCGGCCCAGGCCGGACAGGCGTACCCGGATGCCGGTCACGTCGCCCGGTACCTGGCCGAGTACGAGAAGCGGTACGAGCTGCCCGTCCACCGCCCCGTCCAGGTCCAGACGGTTGGGGACGCCGGCGACGGGGGTCTGCTGGTCCCCACCGACGACGGCAGCTGGCACGCCCGGGCGCTGATCAGCGCCACCGGCACCTGGTCACGCCCCTTCGTCCCGGCCGTCCTGGGCCGGGACGTCTTCGCCGGGCGGCAGCTCCACACCCACGGCTACCGGCGGGCGGAGGACTTCGCCGGGCAGCGCGTGGTGGTCGTGGGCGGCGGCAACTCCGGCGCCCAGATCGCCGCCGACCTCACCTCCCACGCGAGCGAGGTCCGCTGGGTCACCCGTCGCCCGGCGCGCTTCCTGCCCGACGAGATCGACGGCCGCGCGCTGTTCGAGATCGCCACCCGCCGCGTCCAGGACGGCGGACCGCGGATCTCCGACCTCGGCGACATCGTCGCCACCGGAGCCGTCCGGGCGGCCCGCGACGCCGGACGGCTCACCGCCCACCCCATGTTCGACCGCCTCACCGCCGCCGGCCCGGCCTGGGCCGACGGCACCGTGTGGCCGGCGGACGCGGTGATCTGGTGCACTGGGTTCCGCCCTGCCCTCACCCCGCTCGCCGCCCTCGGCCTGCGCGGGCACGACGGCCGAGTCCCCACCGACGGCACCCGGGCCCGCGCCGACCACCGGGTGCACCTCCTCGGCTACGGCGACTGGACCGGCCCCGCCTCCGCCACCCTGATCGGCGTCGGCCGCACCGCCCGCACCGCGGTCGCCGAGATCGCGGCCACCCTCAGGACAGCTGATTAGGCAGTCATCCATGAACCGGACGTCGGCCGCCGACGTTCCAGTAGGCGTGTCGGCGGGCATCACCACAGCCCGAGGACGGCCGGGAACCCGAGCGAGAGCTGGCAGGCCATGGCGAACGGGCAAGCGATGGACCGGCAGGCCGTCTTCGACGACTACGAGCGGGCCCGGGCCACCTTCCACCGGCTCATACGCGCCGCAAGCGATGCGGACCTGGACCGGCCGACCGACGGAACCCGTTGGACCAACCGGCAGCTGCTGTGGCACATGCTGTTCGGCTACCTGGTCACCCGCCCTCTGCTGGTGGGTGGGACCCGTTCTTCGAGGACCGGATGACGCTCGCGGACATCTACCGCTACCCCACCCGGCACTTCGACTTCCACCACCGCCGGCTCACCCTCGACAGCGAGAGCTGACCGGAGCGCGGTCAGTCCACGAGCGGGCTGCGGCGTTCGACCAGGACGACGTCGCGCCAGACGCCGTGGTGGCGGCCGATGCGTTCGCGGGTGCCGATGACGCGGAAGCCGGCCCGTTGGTGGAGGGCGAGGCTGGCGGTGTTCTCCGGGAAGATGCCGGACTGGATGGTCCAGATCCCGGCGGCCTCGGTCGAGACCGTCAGTGCCTCCAGCAGGCGGGCGGCGACGCCGCGGCCGCGGGCATCGGGGTGGACGTAGACGGAGTGCTCGACCACGCCGGCGTACGCGCACCGGTCCGAGACCCGGGAGGCGGCCACCCACCCGAGCACCCGGCCGTCCCGGTCGACGGCAACGAACCGGTGCTCGGGCAGCTTCGCCGCGTCGAACGCCTCCCAGGTGGGCGACCGGGTCTCGAAGGTGGCGTTTCCCTCGTCGATCCCGGCCTGGTAGATCGCCAGCACCTGCTCGGCGTGGACCGGGGTCATCGGCTGCACCGCGATGTCACTGGGCACCGTCGGCTCCTTCTTCGGCCGCCGGCCGGTCGTCGCCGAGGATCGCCCGTACGGCGGCCGGGAAGACCGTCAGGCAGGTGCGATTCACCGCGTACGCGGTGGAGGTGCCGCGCCGCTCGGGCAGCACGAACCGCACCTCCGAGAGGATCTTGAGGTGGTGGGAGACCGTTGACTGTCCCACCGGGGACCGCTCCACGATCTCGCCCACGTTCATCGGCCGGCCCTCGGCCGCCAGCAGGTGCAGGAGTTGGACACGGGTGGGGTCGGCCAGCGCCCTGAACCATGTGGCGTACAGGGTGGCCGCCTCGGCGTCGATGCCGGTGCGGCTTCGCTCATTCATCGATGATCGACGATAGTCGATGAGAGGATGAACGGGAAGGGTGTCGGGGCGGTCGGTCAGCGGGTGGCGGCGGTGAGCATCGTGGCCATGGCGGCCAGCGTGTTCGGGGCGACGCGGTAGTAGACCCAGGTGCCGCGCCGCTCGGAGGTGAGCAGGCCGGCCTCGCGGAGCTTCTTGAGGTGGTGGGAGACGGTGGGCTGGGAGACGCCGACGTCCTGGATGTCGCACACGCACGCCTCGCCGCCCTCGTGCGAGGCGACGCGGGAGAACAGCCGCAGCCGTACCGGGTCGGACAGCGCCTTGAACATGGCCGCCATCGTGACCGAGTCCTCCTCGGACAGTGGGGCTTCGGTCAGCGGGGTGCAGCACGGCACGGCCTCCGGCTCCAGCACCGGCAGCTCGATCACCTCAAGATTCGACATGTGTCTATGTTGACACCCGCCGAACCGCATCGGAAGGGCGGCATCGCGACCATTGATTCGATGTTGGTCTATGTTGACGTTCATCTAAGCGAGTGCCATGCTGGCCCCACGACAACGCATCGACAAACGTCGAAACAGGAGACGTCATGACCGAGACCCCTGCACCTGCCGTCGGCTGCTGCACTCCGGAAGTCGACCCGACGCCGGCCGGCACGGCGGCGGCCGCGCCGTCCGCGCCGTCCGCTCCGTGCTGCGGCACCTCGCAGGAGGCCGCTGACGCCGGTGCCTGCTGCGGCCCGGCCGCCAAGCAGGAGGCCGTCGCCTCCGGCACCGGCTGCTGCTGACCCGCGCCCGCCAACCCGCCCCCTGTCACGACCAGCGATCCGGAGACCTGAGATGAGCGAGAACACCCCCGCCGAGCTGCCCGTCGTCGTCATCGGCGCAGGCCCGATCGGCCTGGCCGCCGCGGCCCACCTGATCGGGCGCGGCCTCGACCCCCTCGTGCTGGAGGCCGGGCCGAGTGCCGGTACGTCCGTTCGCGAGTGGGCGCACGTCCGGCTGTTCTCGCCCTGGGCGGAGGTGGTCGACCCGGCGGCCGAGAAGCTCCTCGCGCCGACCGGGTGGGCGCGGCCCGATGGCGCCACGTACCCCGCCGGCGGTGATTGGGTCGAGCAGTACCTGCAGCCGCTCGCCGACGCCCTCGGCGACAAGGTGCGCTACAACGCCCGGGTGACCGGCGTCGCCCGGGCCGGACGCGACCGGATCGTCGACTCCGGCCGGGACGAGCAGCCGTTCACCGTCCACGTCGAGCACACCGACGGCCGCGAGGAGCGGATCCCGGCCCGCGCCGTCGTGGACGCCTCCGGCACCTGGTCCACGCCCAACCCGCTCGGCGCGAACGGCCTGCCGGCGCTCGGCGAGCGCGCCGCGCACGGCCGGATCTCCTACCGCATCCCGGATCTGACGGACCCGGCCGTGCGGGAGCGGTTCGCCGGGAAGCGCACCGCCGTGGTCGGCACCGGCGCCTCCGCGTTCACCGCGCTCGCGTACCTCGCCGACCTGGCGAAGGACGAGCCCGGCACCCACGCCGTGTGGGTGCTGCGGCGGGGCATCAACGGCAGCACGTACGGTGGCGGCGAGGCCGACCAGCTGCCGGCGCGCGGCGCGCTCGGCCTGCGCGCGAAGCGGGCGGTCGACGACGGGTACGCCTCCTCGCTCACCGGCTTCCGCACCGCCGCCGTCGAACCGCTCGACGGCCGGTTGGTCCTGGTGGCCGAGGACGGCCGCCGCAGCGAGCCGGTGGACCGGGTCGTCGTCCTGACCGGACTGCGCCCCGACCTGTCGTTCCTGTCCGAGGTCAGGCTCGGCCTCGACGAGCGCCTCCAGGCGCCGACCGCGCTCGCGCCGCTGATCGACCCGAACCAGCACTCCTGCGGCACGGTGTATCCGCACGGCGCGGCCGAACTCGCCCACCCGGAGCGGGACGTGTACCTGGTCGGCATGAAGTCCTACGGCCGCGCGCCGACGTTCCTCGCGATGACCGGTTACGAGCAGGTCCGCTCCGTGGCCGCGCAGCTCGCCGGTGACGTAGCGGCGGCCGAGCGGGTCGAACTGACCCTCCCGGAGACCGGGGTGTGCGGTGGCGCGGGCCTCTTCGACGAGCCGGACACCGCCCGGAGCGGCGGCTGCTGCTCCGTCCCGGCCGTGCCGCAGCTGATCACCCTCGGCGCGCCCGCAGCGTCGTCCTGCTCGAGCGACGGCGGCTGCTGACCGGGCCCGAGGTCCGGTGGAGGGTCAGCCGGTGCGGTGGGCCTTGAGGGCGGCGAGCATCAGGTGTTCGGTGGCCGTGAGGTAGTGCTCGGCGGCTTCCGCCGCGCGGTCGGGTCGGCCGGCGGTGACGGCGTCGACGAGGGGGGTCAGGCGGTCGGCGGCGACGGCCGGGTCCTCGAACGGGGCCCGGAGGGCGCCGCGGACGGGCAGGTAGGCGCGGAAGAGGGTGTTGGTGAGCAGCAGGTGGACGCGGTTGCCGCCGGCGCGGGCCAGTTCGCGGTGGACCTCCATGTCGGCGAGCTGGGCGGCGTCGGCGTCGGGCGCGTCGGCCACGGCGGCGAGCAGGAGGCGCAGCCGGCGGGTGTGTTCGTCGGTACGGCGGGCGGCGGCGCGGCGGGCGATCAGGGTGCCGATGTCGCGGCGGGCCTCGAAGATGTCGGTCAGCCAGCCGGGGTCGTGGGCGGCGAGGGCGGGCAGCAGGTCGGTGCCGCCGTCGCGGAGGAAGTCGCGGATGCGGGTGCCGATGCCGTGCCGGGTCTGGAGCAGCCCGGCCTGTTCGAGGCGGGTGAGCGCGTGCTTGAGGGTGGTGCGGGTGACGCCGTAGCGGGCGGCGAGGTCCCGTTCCGGGGGCAGGAGCGCGCCGGTGGGGTGGGTGCCGTCGAGGATGTCGTCGCGCAGTCGGTCGGCGAGCAGGTCGACGACCGACTGGCGGGCGATGGTCTGGTCGGGCACGGTCCGCCTCCTTGGGGTGCCGGGTGTGCGGATGGGCCGCCGGTGGGGAGTCAAGCCAATGTCCGGCGCGACCGTCAAGCCGGGCCGCCTCGGCGTACGGATGACGGTGCGTCACCGGTGCGGCCGCGCCGGTGGTCAGGGCCGGTGGTCGGCGGCTCGTTCGGAGACGGCCAGGGCGAGCGCCATGATCGTCAGCTGGGGGTTGACCTCCGGGCAGCTCGGCAGGGCTGACGCGTCGGCGACGAGGACGCCCCGGACGCCGCGCAGCCAGCCGTCCGGGTCGGCCGGTGCGGTCCGCGGGTCGGCGCCGAGCGCGATCGTGCCGCTCGGGTGGAAGGCCGACAGGTGGAGCTCGTCCGCGGTGGCGTCGGCGAGCGCGCCGTGCAGTTCGGCGGTGTCGCGCACCCGGGGGTGGCGGGGGAGTCCGGTGAGCACCTCGTCAGCCCCGGCGGCGAACAGCAGCTCGCCCATGGCCGCGACCGCTCGCAGCAGGGTGCGGCCGTCCTGCGGGTCGAGGCGGTAGAGCGGCAGGACGGGGCCGCGGGCGAGCACCCGGCCGCCCGGCCGGTCGGCGATCATCGCGCCGAGGGTGGCGAGGTGGTCGGCGGCCTCCAGTTCGGCCCGCAGTTCGCGCCCGAGGCCGGGCAGGACGAAGGAACTCATGCCGGGCGGCGGGGCGGTGGCCTCGATCAGGATGCCCTCGTGGTGGAGTTCCTCCACCCCGGCGCTCTGCAGGACGGCCGGACCGTCGGCGACCGGTTCGGCGAAGCGGCCGGCGACGCTGGTGGCCGGGTGGACGGCCAGGTTGCGGCCGGTTGCGGGGTGCCGGCCGAGGCCGGAGCGGTTCAGCAGTGCGGGCGAGCGGAGCGCCCCGGCGGCGACCACGACCAGCGGGCTGAGGATCTCGAACGCCGTCCCGTCCGGGCGGCGGGCGGCGATGCCGGCGGCGCGCGGTCCGCCGGGCCGGTCGGGGTCGGTGAGGATCCGGGTGACGCGCGCGGAGGTGACGATCCGGGCGCCGGCGGCGCAGGCGTCCGGCAGGACCGAGAGCTGCACGCTCTGCTTCGCCCCGGTGGGGCAGCCGGTGACGCACTGGGTGGAGCCGCGGCAGCCGGGGGCGTTGCGGCGCAGCGGGCCGGCCTGCCAGCCGAGCTTCGCGGCACCGGCCAGGGCGAGGAGGCCGCCGCGGCCGAGGAC
Organism: Kitasatospora cinereorecta; assembly: GCF_024172095.1. Taxonomy (GTDB): domain Bacteria; phylum Actinomycetota; class Actinomycetes; order Streptomycetales; family Streptomycetaceae; genus Kitasatospora; species Kitasatospora cinereorecta. The sequence goes on from NZ_JAMZDX010000009.1 coordinate 121,172, forward strand.
GTCCAGCGGTTGGGTGGCGACCTGCAGCAGGCGTTCGACCTCGTCCAGGCGGGCGCCGAAGGCGTCGGGGTCCGCCAGGTCGACCAGGCCGTGGCGGCGGCGCCACCGCTCCAGCACCCGGTCCGGGGTGCGGTAGCAGGTACCGGCGTTGACCACGGTGGTGCCGCCCACCGCGCGGCCGGTGGGCAGCAGCACGGGCGGACGTCCGGCCAGCACCGTCGCGCCGCCGTCCCGGTAGAGGTCGGTGAACCGTTCCAGCGGCGTCCGCGCGGCGAACTCGGCCGTGGTGTGGTGCCGCCCCTCCTCGACGACGACCACCCGCAGCCCGGCCCGGGCCAGGGTCCGCGCCGCCGTCGCCCCGCCCGCGCCCGAACCGACCACCACGGCGTCCGCGACGGCCCGGTCCGGCCACTCGGCGGAGGGGACGCAGTCCAGCGGCGGATCCGCGGGCGGTACGGGGGTGGCCGAGGGGTGCGGCCGGTGGTGGAGCATCAGCTCCGTACGCGCGGCCAGGATCACCGGCACCTTCACGGCGTCCCACAGCGGAGCGGGGGCGCCGGCCAGCGCCGCCAGCACCCGCTCCCGCTCGGCGGCCGGGAGGGCATCGAGCCGGCGGCCGGTGCGCAGCAGCGCGTACCCGTCGACGGCCGCCGCCGCGGCCGTGAACCCCAGGCGGGCGAGGCCCGGCAGCGGGGCCAGGACCGTCCCGACCCGGTCGGCGGCGGCCGCCGCCCAGGGCCGGCTGCCGTCGTCGGCGAGCAGGGCCGCGACCAGGCCACGCCGGCTGCGGTGGCCGGGGTGGGCGGAGGGGTGACGGTTCATCGGTCGCCCACCTCCGCGTGCGCCGTCCCGTCCAGGACCCAGCGGGCCTCGTCCCGCCAGCGTCCCCACCAGCGCTCCAGGACGACCTCGGCGTCCGCGGCCTCGCTGTTGCGGCACACGGCGCGGCTGCCGTCCGGGTCGGTGTACTCCATCGCCAGGGTGCGGGCCTCGGGCTGGTGGACGGTCACCCGGAGCCGGCGCAGGCCCGCACGCCCGGTCACCGACCAGGTCGGCAGGCCGAGTTCGGCCCGGAACCGGTCGAGGCCCAGCAGCCCGACGGCGGGGCGCAGCGCACGGCGCGGCCAGGTGCGGCCGCCGCGGCGCAGCCGCAGGAACACCAGCGGTGGCAGCCTGCGCAGCAGCGGCCGGGTCGACACCGCGGCGACGACCTCCAGCACGTCGCCGCCCCCGAGGTCGGCGTGCAGCCAGGCCCAGCGGCGGGCGTTGCCGTGGCCGTAGATCCGGGCGCTCGCGCCGGGCGCCCCGTCGAGGTGGAGCACGCCGCCCGGGCCGGTGAGCGTCCCCGCGTAGCGGGAGGTCGCCGCCGGGAGCATCTGCGCGGCCGGCAGCACCCCGTGGCGCCACGCCCAGCGGGGGAAGGTGTACAGCGGCTTCCCGGTGGGCCGCTCGGTGAGGTCCCAGCTGTACGGGCCGGCCGTACCGCGCAGGCGTCGCTCGCCCGGGACCGATGGGTCGACCGGCGTACTGTGCGGCGGATCCGCGGGCCACGGCAGCGGGCCGTACCGGGCGTGCTCGACCGGCCCGGCGGGCGGGAAGAGGGCCACCCACCCGTGCACCCGCGGCGGTGAACCGTCGGTGGGAGCGACCAGTTCGTGGTGCAGCCAGACCCCCGTCCCGTCGGACGGGTCGGTGAGAGTGGTGTACCAGACCTCGGTGCGGCCCGCCGCGCCGTCCCAGCGCGACCCGTCGTCGTCGCGCCGCGACTGCCGGGGGAAGCGCCAGCCCGCCAGGAACGGCACCAGGCCGGTCGCCAGCGGGAACCGCAGCACGCCGTGGCCGAGGTCGCGCCCGTCCTCGTCGGTGAGGGTGTACGGCAGCCGGGTCATCGACCGCAGCGGACGGCCCGGCGTGATCGACTTCCAGCCGAGGAGGGTGTGGCGGCGGCCGTGCACGTCGAACTCGAGCCGGTAGCGGATCCGTCGACGGGCCACCGGCGAGATCTCCAACTCGCCGGTGGCCCGGGCATCGTCGGCGAGTCCCCAGATCCGCACCCGGCCGACGAGTCGGGCGTGCGTGGTGCGGTGCGGCAGCACCAGGCGGTCGGCCCGGACCCGGAGGTCCAGCCGTACCGGGCGCGCCTGGCTCTCCTCCGCCAGGTGCACGGTGCCGAGCATGGTCTCGCTGAACGCCGTTCCGCGGGGGCTCATGGCCGCTCCTCCGGAGTGTGGTGGGCAAGTGGTCGAGTGGCTCAGCCACTGAACCACTGCGTATGATCCACCGTCAAGACCCGCGCACCGAGCGGGGCCCGCCGTGCGATGCTCGCAGGGTGACGGCTAACCGAACGCGATCGACCGGCTCCTTCGCCTACCCGGCGCGCGGCCGCGCGCGATGGTCGGCGCCGGTACGGCTCTGGCGCCTGCGACTGCGCAGCCTCACCGCGAGAGCGCGACGCCGTCCCGCGCCGTCCGCGCTGCCGACGCCGCCCGGCAACAACGCGATGCCGCCCGGACCCGTCCCGCCGCAGTGACGACCGCGCCCCCGAACCCGGAGGGGGTCGGGGGCGCAGCGGGGCCGCCGGGTCAGTGCTGGGCGGCGTCCAGGTTCTTGGTCGGGCGCTCCTCGGGCGGCAGCGGCTTCAGCCCGGCCTTCGTCACCGCGACCGCGCGGGCCGCGTGGAACGCCTCGACCGGATCGCCCTGATCCGCCCACACCTGGGCCCCGCACCAGCGGCCGATCAGCCGGAACTGCTCCACCGCCGCCTCGTACATCGCGGCCTGGCCGAGGTAGTACGCCAGCAGGTGCCGCAGACCCGGCACCTTGTCGTTGTCGGCCGGCACCTCCGCCAGCGCGTCCGCCACCGCCCACAGCCGCTGCCGCGCCTCGGCGCCCACCGGGAGCGCGGAGCGCCGCTCCTGCAGCTCCGACAGGGCGTGCAGGTAGATGCCGGCGAGAGGACTGCCGACCGGGGCGCCGTCCATCGCGCGCTTGGCGAACTCCATCATCTGCTCATTGGAGCCGTACCACTTGGCGCACCAGTACTGCATGCCCTGCCAGTGGCCCTCGTAGTGGTGCGGGGCGCGGGAGACCAGCCCCTCCCACAGCGGCCGGAAGCGGTCCGGCTGGTACTGCGCGCCACGCGCCGCCGTCACCATGACCACCCACGGCCCCGGGTTCTCCGGCGCCAGCAGCGCCGCCCGCTGCGCCGCCTCCATCGCCGCCGGGAGCAGCGCCCGGAACTCCGCCATCTGCTCCGCCGGCACCTCGCTCGCGTACCCCGGCCCGCGGACCGCCCAGGCGCGGTGCACCATCAGGTCCGCCTCCAGGGCTGCCGCGTCGCAGTCGCCCGGGTCCGCCTCGCGCCACTTCGTCAGCCACGCGTCGTCCTCGCGGGCGATCGCCCGCAGCAGCTCGAAGCGCTCCCAGTGCTCGTCCCAGTCGGTGCCGGCCGCCTTGATGTGCGCGGCGGCCGCCCGCCAGTCGCCGCCCCACGCCTTGTTCGCCAACTCCTGCGACTCCTGGCGAGCCCGCTCGCTCTGCGGCGGGCCCGACCGGCGCGCATCCAGCGCCTCACGCGGCACCAGCCCGTACGCGGCGGCGTCGAACGACACCGGCGCCCGCCCGGCGGGGGCCGGTGCCGCAGGGGAGGAACTGCCGCCGGAGTTGCTGCGCATGCTGCGCACCGCGGCGAAGATCAGGAAGATGACGAGAGGGGCGAGGAGATGAGTCACGGGCGGAGATCATTCCGGCTCGAACGGCCGACGGCAACTGTGATTCCCGCCCGCCCCTCCGGAAGGCCCGCACCGCCGCTGACCTGCCGCTGACGTGCCGCGGGCCGGTCGGGCGGGCCGGCTTCGTCAGCTGTTCAGCACGGTGACGAGCAGGACGGCGACGGTCAGGTAGACCACGGCCGCGGTGAGCACGACGCCCGCCATGAGCGCGGCCTTCGCCGGGGTGCCCATCGGGGCCTTGGCGACCTTCGCGTTGACCACCATGCCCACCCCGCCGATGGCACCGCCAATCGCGCCGCCGACCAGCAGCAGGGCGAGCGGCAGCATGGTGAGGGCCACCTGCCACGGGCTCAGGCCGGTGAAGATGTTCTTCTTCGGCGGCTTCACCGGACGCATCAGGGACGGGTCGGACATCTCGGTTTCCTCACTGCTTCGAGTCCCGCAGGACGCGGGGCGGCGGCGATCATACCCACCCGCGGGCGGACGGTCAGAGCGAATACCCGCGCGGGCGGATCGCCGTGGTGAGACCCAGCACCGCGCGGACCGCCCTGGCCGCCTCCATGCTCGCGGTCTCGGCGTCGCGGGCCCGGGAGATCTGCCGCAGGATGTCGGCCCTCGGTCCGGTCATGGCGGAGGCGGCCTGCCAGGCGGCCGCGGCCGCACGGTGCCGCTCCAGGACAGTGGCGAACGGCTGCTCGGCGCCGGCCGGCGCGCCGGTGCGCTCCAGGCCGTCCACCGTCCGCTGTTCGACGGCGGCCATCTCCCCGGCCCACGCGGTGAGGTCGCTGTCGCGGGCCCAGTCGCGGGTGTCCAGGCCGTCGGAGGACAGCACGTTGTAGGCGCGGACGGTGTCCAGGTACTGGCGCTGGGCGGGGGTCAGCCGGGCCGGGTCGGCCCGGAGCGAGCCCGTGACCTCGGTGGCGGTGTTCTCGTAGAGGCAGGTGACGCCCGGGTGCTCCGCGTAGTCCTTCGACGCCGGGGGCACGAACGACGGGACGATGGCGGCCGCGGGGGCCCAGTAGTCCGGGTTGTAGTCGGCGAACGTCTCGCGGCAGGCATCGCTCGCGGCCCGGGGCAGCTCCGCGGTCAGCCGGATCCGGCCCGGGTCGATCGCCGTCTGGGCGACCACCTCGCCGTGGTGCGGCTCCGAGCAGGCGGACGCGATGACCTGGCGCCCGTCGCTGCTCGCCGGATCCTGGCGGGGATCGCCGGCCGGCAGGAAGCGGAAGCAGCTGCCGGGTGCCAACGAGCCCAGCGGCACCGGCCTGCTGCCCCCGAACGTTCGCGGAACGGCGGCGGCTGCGGCGGCAAGGGCCACGACACCGGCGATCCCGAGCCCGATGCGGAGCCGGCGGCGGACCGTCCGGGGCCGCCGGGCCTCCCGGACGGCGTCCGCGAAGGCGGTCGGCACGCCGGACGCCTCGAGCTGCTGCGGTGACTGTCCGGCCCCTGCCGACATGCGATTCCTCCGCTGGACATCCGCCACGACAGCGCGCGGACGGAACGATGATCGCGCGACCCTACCGCCCGGCGGGCCGGGTGCCGGCGGGCGGGGCCGGGCCGGCAGGGGTGACGGTCGGGGCGCCACGAGGAGGCCCGGTGGCCGCCCGGCCGGCTGAACAACCCGCGCCTGGACGAAGCGACGGGCGAACTCCGTGAGTTGGACGGGATGCCCGGCGGCTGACGGACCGTCGACCCGTCGGTGGGGGTGACTACACTGCGCGAAATGATCAAGATCAGACGTGCCTCGGCGCTGCTCGCCTCGGCCCTCGCCCTGACCGCGACCTCCGTCGTCACCGCCGCGACCCCGGCTGCGGCGACCCCGGCCGCCGCAGCCGCGGCCGCCGACCCGCAGCCGCCGCTCGCCACCGGCGCGATATTCAACGACCCGACCGATCCGGCCCACCAGAACGACATCTTCGCGCACCTCTCGCACCTCATCGACGGCACGCCGATCGGCGCGACCATCCGGACCTCGCAGTACGTGCTGGGCTCCGACTGGCTGGCCGACCGGCTCACCGCCGCGCACCTGCGCGGCGTCAACGTCGAAGTGCTGCTGGACGGTTCGAGCCCGAAGGCGTACGCGAACACCTACACCAGGCTGGCCGCCGGGCTCGGGCAGCACACCGCGACCTCCGGGAACAGCTGGGTCCACGTCTGCCCCGAGAACCAGGCCTGCCTGGCCCTCGACCCCAACCCCGCGGACACCTACTACAGCAACAACCACAACAAGTTCTGGCTGTTCTCCTCGACGACCGGCAGTGCGACCGGCACCGTCCCGGTCGACGACGTGGTCGTCCAGACCTCCGCCAACCAGACGGTGTGGGACCGGCAGACCGCCTGGAACGACGCGCTGACCGTGGTCGGCAACAAGGAGCTGTACGCCGCCTACACCGGCTACTTCGCCGACCTGGAGGCGGCCCGGGCCGACCGCACCCGGCAGGTCGCCGACTACCCGATGGCCTACCAGGCCGGCCCCGCCAAGGTGTACTTCTTCCCGCGCTCCGGATCGGACGTCGTCCTCGACATCCTCAACACCGTCGACGACCCGATCAACGGCCAGCCCGTCTGTCACGGCAACTCGGCCGGCTACGGCACCACCGACGGCCGTACCGTCATCCGGATCGCCATGCACCAGATCACCCGCATCGAGGTGGCCCGCAAGCTCTGGGAACTCGACAACGCCGGCTGCTACGTCGACATCGTCTACCGCACGCTCGACCACCCCGGGCACGGCACCGCCATCCGCGACCAGCTCGCCAAGCCCACCGCCTTCGGCGGCATCGCCCTGCACCAGCTGAACGACGACGTGGCCGGTCGCACCGCCACCCACTCCAAGTACCTCCTGGTGGAGGGTGGTTACCAGGGTGTCCCGAACCGGAAGATCGTCTGGACCGGCTCCCACCCGTACACCGTGATGGGTCTGACCAGCAACGACGAGACGCTGCTCACGTACGACGACCCCGCCGTCCACGACGCCTACCGGCAGAACTTCTGGGCGCAGCGCGCCGCCGCCGACCGCCAGACGGCGCCGTAGGCAGGTCGGCGGTCAAGGGGTGGCGCACGGTGCGGCCGTCAGTGCGGCCCCCGGTCGCGCGGGGCCCGCTCGGCGAGCCGGCGCAGACCCTCGCGGGCGAGCGGTTCGGCTCGGCGCCTGGCAGCGTCGAGCCGGCCGGCTCGCCTGAGGACGAGGGCGACGGCGAACAGGACGAGGGCCAGGAACACCAGGCCGGCGGCGATCACCGCGAAGCGGATCAGCAGGAACGTCAGGACGGTGGCCATCAGGGGTCCTCTCCGCACGGGAGGGTGCTTCCACCCGTGGCCGATTTTTGTATCACGGTCGGGATAAAAACAATGTAGCACGACCGTGATAAAAAGGAGCCGTGCCCAAACTCGTGGACCCCGCCGCCCGCCGCCTCGATGTCGCCGACGCCGTCTTCCGGATCGCCGTCCGCGACGGCCTCGCCCACGCGTCGCTGCGCAACGTCGCCGACGAGGCCGGTCTCAACATCGGCTCCGTGCGCCACTACTTCGCCGGCCACCAGGAGCTGATGCTGTTCGCGATGCGCGCCATGCTCGACCGGGTCGGCGAGCGGCTGACCGGTCGCGTCGAGGCGGCGGGGGACCTCGCCGCGGCCTCCCCGGAGCAGCGCCGCGCCGTGGTCACCGGGCTGCTGGAGGAGCTGCTGCCACTGGACGAGCGGCGCCGGGCCGAGGTCACCGTCTTCGTCGAGTTCACCGCCGCCGCCCGGACCGACCCGGCGCTGCACGCCCTCGCGCGTCAGACGGCCGAATCCACCCGGCGCCTCCTCACCCGCGTGGTCACCCGGCTCGCCGCGGCGGGCGACCTCGCCCCCGGGATCGACCCCGACGCCGAGGCCGTCCGGCTCTGGGCGCTGGTCGACGGGCTCGCCCTCAACGCGGTGCTGCACCCCGACCTGCTGCCGCCCGACGCCTGCCGCCGGGCCCTGCGCGCCCACCTGGCCGGGCTCCGGGCCCCGGATGCCGCAGCCGGCGAGGGCTGGTAGCGGCCGCTACGGGTGGCTACGCTGGTGCCCATGAAGCAGCTGAACGTACGGCTCGACGACGAGGCGCACAAGGCGCTCGAGGAGCGCGCCGAGGCCGCCGGCATGAGCCTGACGGACTACGCGCGCAAGGTCCTCGCCGAGGAGGCGGACGAGCGCCGCGAGCGGTTCCTGACCGCCGCCGCGCACTTCTCCCAGGGATGGGGCGAGGCGTTCGAGGCCGAGTTCGGCCCGTACCCGAGCGCCGGCCGGGCCAAGTCGGCGAGCGCCGCGTGATCCTGCGGATCGACCGGACCTGGCTGCTCGAGACCGCCCAGCACTTCCTCCCGCGCGACCCGGACATCACCGACTACGGCTCGCTGGCCGCGGCGGTGGCCCGGCACGTCGACGAGGTGATGGACGTCCCCGTGTACGGGGCGCTCCACCAGCGGGCAGCCGCGCTGATGCACCAGCTGGTACGGGTTCCGGCGCTGGAGTTCGCCAATGAGCTCTTCGCGGCCGTCGTCGCGGCGTCCTACCTGAGCGCCTCCGGCGTCATCGTCACCGCCGAGCCCAAGCAGGCCGTCGAACTGGCCCGCCGGATCCGCGACGGCCAGGCGGACGTCCGGGACTGCGCGGACGCCATCCGCGCCTGGTACCGCTGAGCGCCTACCGCTGACCCCGTACCGCTGACCCCGGTGCGCTCGCTTCGAGCGGACGGCTGCCCACCAGCACGGACTCGTTGTACGGGAAGAAGCGGCCGGCCCGGCGGACGAGCGGGAACGAGTACTGCCGGTGGACCGCCAGCCCCAGCCGGCCGGCGTGCTCCCGCAGACCCGCGAAGTCCACCGGGCGCACCTGGGTGGCGTCGGTGGCGAACCCGGCCTCCTGCGGGCAGATCAGCACCACCCGGCCGCCGGGCCGGACGTACGGCAGGAAGGTGTCCAGCAGGTCGTCCGCCACCCGGCCGGGCAGGTGCTCCAGCACGTGGGCGCAGAGCAGCGAGTCGAACGTGCCGGGGCCGAACGCGGATGCGGCGAGGAACTCCCGGTCGGTGAAGCAGTCGAGCCCGCGGGAGCGGCCGACCGCCACCGCAGCGGCGTCGCGGTCCACGCCCACGCTGCCCGGCGGCAGGTCCCGGAGGTTGCGGCCCACCCCGCAGCCCACGTCCAGCACCCGGCCGAGCCGCAGGCTCCGCAGGTGCCAGTGGTGCAGGGACCGGGTCGGGGAGGCTTCCGCGCGCATACTCGTATTTACCCCAACCGATCGCCGCACCCGCAACGTCGAGTAGGTCGAACGGGTCGCCGCCACGGCCCGGTTCGCTCTGCCGTTCGACACATTGGACACGTTCGACACGTCCAGTGCAGTCGACCGCCGCCGAGCGGGTGCTGACCGTCCGTGAGGAGCCGCGGACGATGTTCTACCCGCGTTGACAACCGTGGTTAGGATCTTGCCCGCGGGGGCGGACACGGGGTCGGGCCGCCGTGGCGCGGCCCGGTGCCGGCGCACGGGGAAGGGGGAGCCGCCATGGCGTCCGTGGGGGAACGACTGAGCAACGCACGCGTCCAGGCCTTCGTCGGCCGGGAGGAGGAACGCGAGCGCTTCGCGGAAGCGCTGGCCGGCGATGCCGAAGCCCCGTTCGCCTTCTACCTGTTCGGGACCGGTGGGATAGGCAAGTCCACGCTGCTGCGACGGCTCGCCGACCAGGCCCGGGCAGCCGGCCGGCCGATCGTCGACCTGGACGGCCGGTTCGTCAGCCGCGACCCGGCCGACTTCGAGCGCGAGGCCGGCCCGTTCCTCCAACTGCCCGGCACCGTCCTGTTCGTGGACTCCTTCGAGCACTGCCAGTGGCTGGAGAGCTGGCTGTGGCAGCGCTTCCTGCCGCGCGCCGCCGACGACACCCTGGTCGTCCTGGCCGGCCGCCTCGCGCCGCAGCCGCAGTGGACCGCCGACCCCGCCTGGTCCGAGATCCTCTACGTCCGCGAACTGGAGCCCTTCTCCGAGGAGCAGGCCCGCAGCCTGCTCACCACCACCCAGGTCCTGCCGGGACTGCGCGAACGGGTCCTGCGCTTCGCCGGCGGCAACCCGCTGGCCCTGTCCCTCGCCGCCGTCGCCGGGGCGGCCGAGTGGGGCCGGGAGGAGACCTGGGCACCCTCGGCCGACATCCTGCGCACCCTGCTCGCCGGCCTGATCGGTGAAGTGCCCACCGCCGCCCACCGCCGCGCCCTCGAAGTCGCCGCCCAGGCCTACTCGACGTCCGAGGAACTGCTCGCCGCCGTCCTGCCCGAACAGGACGCCCACCTGCTGTTCACCTGGCTGCGCGACCTGCCCTTCATGGAGGCCACCCACCGCGGCCTCCACCCCCACGACGCCGCCCGCGAGACCCTCGCCGCCGACCTGCGCTGGCGCGCCCCCAACGCGTTCGCGACGATGCGCCGGCGCCTTGCCGAGGAGTACCTGCGCGTCCTGCGCGAAGCCCCCGAGGACCAGGTCTTCACCGTCACCGACGAACTCTTCCACCTCTTCCGCGACAACGAGCTGGTGGGCCGCACCCGCACCTGGTCCCGCGAGGAGGAGGTCCACGACCGGCCCCTGCACCCGGACGACCTCGACACCCTGCTGCGGATGGCCGAGGAGACCGAGGGCCCGGCCTCCGCCGAGCTGGTCCGCTACTGGGCCGAGCGCCAGCCGAAGGCGTTCAGCGTCTACCGCCTGGTGACCACCGGCCGGATCGTCGCGTTCACCGCGCGCCTCGCCCTGCCCGCCCCCGCCGACCCCGAGGACCTCGCCACCGACCCCGTCGTCGCGGCCGCCTGGGAGTACACGGAGTCCGCCGGACCGGTCCGGCCCGGTGAGCACATCGGCGTCAGCCGCTTCACCGTCTACCCCGAGCGCTACCAGATCCCCTCCCGCGTCATCGACCTCAGCAGCTCCCGCGCCCAGGCCGAATCGGCCCGCGCCCGCGGCCGCGCGTACGGCTTCGCCGTCTGGCGGGACGCCGAGACCTGGGCCGCCCGGGTCAAGGGCAGCCTCGCCGACACCGGCGCCCGACCGCGCGTCGGCGACCACACCTACGGCGTCTTCGGCGTCGACTGGCGCCACGTGCCGGTCGAGGCCTGGCTGCGCCACTTCATCTCCGACACCCCCGTACCCGCCCCCTCCGGACCGTCCGGCTTCTCGCGCACCGCCTTCGACCAAGCCGTCCGCGAAGCCCTGGCGCACTGGCGCGACGCCGCCGCGTTCGCCGCCTGCGCCCTGCTCCGCGCCCGGCTCGCCGCCGATCTCGCCGACCCCGCCGAGGAGTTGCGCGCCCTGCTCCGGCAGGCCGTGGACACACTCGCCGCCGACCCGCGCGGCGTCCGTGCCCGCGACGCCCTGACCGCCGGCTACTTCTCCGGCGCGCCCACCCAGGAAGCCGCCGCCCGCCGCCTCGGCCTCCCGTACGGCACCTACCGGCGCCACCTGCGGCACGGCCTGGACCTGCTCTGCGAGGCGCTCTGGCAGCAGGAGTTGCACGGCCCGCGCTGACGGGACCCGCCGCCGGCCGGGCGGCGGAGGGTGGACAGGTGCGGACAGGAATGGACAGTGTCCGCTCCTGTCGCACCTGGAGAGTGGACAGCGCTCCGCAGCAGGCTGTGCGACATGAACCCCCCACGCACACCAGCGGGGCAGGCCCCTCCCGGCCCCGAACCGTACGCCGCGCCGCTTGCTCAGCCGTACGCCGAACCGCCGGCCGAGCCGTACGCCGGACCGGCGTCCGCCGCCCGACCCGCGGCCGCACTCACGGTGCTCGCCGCAGCCCAGTTCACCGTCATGCTCGCCACCTCCGTGGTGAACGTGGCACTGCCGCAGATCCGCGCCGGCGTCGGCCTGTCCGACACCGGCACCACCTGGGTGGTCAACGCCTACGGTCTGGCCTTCGGCGCGCTGCTGCTCGCCGGCGGCCGGGCGGCCGACCTGCTCGGCCGGCGCCGGGTGCTGTGCGCCGGACTCGCCCTGTTCGCCGCCGCCTCGCTCGCGGCCGGACTGGCCACCGCCCCCGGCGTCCTGATCACCGCCCGCGCCGTCCAGGGCCTCGCCGCCGCGGCCATCGCCCCCGCCGCCCTGGCCCTGGCGATCGCCCAGTTCCCGGACGGCCCCGGACGCGGCCGGGCCCTGGGCGTGTGGGGCGCGGTCTCCGGCGCCGGGGCGGCCGGCGGAGTCCTGCTCGGCGGCATCCTCACCCAGGCCTGGGGCTGGCCCTGGATCTTCCACCTGGTGGGCCTCGGCACCGCCCTGGTCCTGGCCGCCGCGATCGCCCTCGTCCCGGCCGCACCCCGCCCGAAGACCCTGACGGCCGGTCGCTTCGACCTGCTGGGCACCGCCACCGTCACCCTCGCCGTCACCTGCCTGGTCTGGGGCCTGACCACCGCACGCGCCGCCGGCTGGAGCGACGGCGGAGTGCTCGGCGCGCTCGGCGCGGCCGTCGTCCTGCTCGCCGCCTTCGTCGCGATCGAACGCAGCCGCCCGAACGCCCTGATACCGCCGCGGCTGCTCACCGCCGGCCGGGTCGGCGCAGGCAACCTGCTGATGGCCCTGCTCGGATCGGTGTGGATCGCCCTGTTCTTCTTCCTCCCGCTCTACCAGCAGCAGGTCCTCCACAGCGGCCCCCTCGCCACCGGCGTGGGCCAACTCCCGCTCGCCGCAGCCAACATGCTCGGCGCCGCGGTCGCCCCCCGGCTCGCCCGGCGGATCGGCGCCACCGCGACCGTCACCACGGCCCTGCTCCTGGAGGCCGCCGGCATGCTCTGGCTCTCGCGGATCGCCGCCGACGGAAGATACCTCACCGACATCCTCGGCCCGAGCATCCCGGTCGGCCTCGGCCTCGGCGCCGCCTTCGTCCAGCTCACCGCCCTCGCCGTGGACGGCGTACCGCCGCAGGACGCGGGCCTGGCCGGCGCCCTGGTGAACACCACCCGGCAGGTCGGCGGCGCGATCGGTCTCGCCGCCCTCGCCACCCTCGCCGGCTCCGTCACCGCCGGCGCCACCCACCAGCCCCACCTGGCGGCCCTCACCGCCGGCTACCGCACCGCCTTCGGGGTCTCGGCCGCCGTCCTGACCGCGACCGCCCTGCTGGCACTCCTCCTCGCCCGCTGCGGCCGCCGCCGCCCGGCCGCCCGGATACCGACCTCCCACCGCTGACCACCGACCGAACAGGAAACACCACCATGATCACCATCGACGAGACCGCCCCCGTCATCGTCCGCCTGAGCACCGAGATCGACGCCCCGCTCGCGACGGTGTGGCACGTCCACACCGACCTCGCGGCCTGGCCCGCCTGGAACACCGACATCCAGGCCATCACCGTGACCGGCCCGCTCGCCCCCGGCACCTCCTTCCGCTGGCGCACCCACGGCCTGGAGATCACCTCCACCGTCCGCGAACTGGTGCCCGGCGAGCGGATCGTCTGGGGCGGCCCCGCCGCCGGCATCGACGGAGTCCACGTCTGGACCTTCGAACAGACCGGCGACCGCGTCACCGTCCGCACCGAGGAGTCCTGGAGCGGCGCCCCGGTCGACGCCGCCGTCGACCACCTCGGCGAGGCCCTCCACTCCTCCCTCGAGAACTGGCTCGCCCACCTCAAGACCCGGGCCGAACAGCTCGCCCGCCCCTGACCCCGACCACTCCGTCCGTCCCACCACCGATCCACAGGAGCGCATCACCATGACCGCCGACCGCAAGCCCTACCTGACCGGCCACTACACCCCCGTCGCCGACGAGATCACCGCCACCGAGCTGACCGTCGAGGGCACCCTGCCGCCCGAGCTGACCGGCCGCCTGCTCCGCAACGGCCACAACCCGAAGCCCGGCGTCACCCCGACCCACTGGTTCAAGGGCAGCGGCATGGTCCACGGCATCCGGCTGCGCGAGGGCCGCGCCGAGTGGTACCGCAACCGCTGGGTGCACACCCCCGCCTTCGACGAGGGCGCCCCGTACATGACCGAGAAGGGCCCCGACCTGACCGCCAGCACCGCCGGCACCCACATCATCGAGCACGGCGGCCGCCTGCTCGCCCTGTGCGAGTCCAACTACCCGTTCGAGCTCACCCCCGAGCTGGAGACCATCGGCGCCCACGACTTCGGCGGCAAGCTGCGCACCGCGATGACCGCCCACCCCAAGGAGGACCCGGTCACCGGCGAGCTGCACTTCTTCGGCTCCTCGCCGTTCCCGCCCTTCCTGACGTACTACGTCTCCGACGCCAAGGGTGACATCGTCCACACCGCCGAGATCCCGGGGGCGACCGCCTCGCTCAAGCACGACTTCGCCATCACCCGCCGCCACGTCGTCTTCATCGAGGGCAACGTCACCTTCGACCCGCGCGAGCACTCCGGCATCCCGTACGCCTGGAGCGACCAGCAGCCCGCCCGCATCGGCGTCATGCCGCGCGGGGAGAACGGCACTCGGCAGATCCGCTGGTTCTCCATCGAGCCCGGCAACATGCTGCACGTCGCCAACGCCTACGAGGACGGCAGCGGCCGCATCGTCCTGGAGGGCCCCACCGTGGACCGCGAGGGCTTCCGGCTCTCCTGGAACTGGTGGATCGGCGCCCCCGACCGCGGCACCGAGCCCAACACCCGCTCCTACACCCGCCGCTGGGTCATCGACCTGACCGACGGCACCGTCGACGAGCAGATCGTCGACGACCTGGCGGTCGAGTTCCCGACCCTCAACGAGGCCTACCTCGGCGCCGAGAACCGCTACCACTACGCCATCTCCTTCCCCGACGACAAGGGCTTCGGCGGCTACGGCGTGGTCAAGTACGACCGCACCACCGGCGCCCGCCGCATCCACCAGGCCGGCGACGCCCGACTGCCCAGCGAGGCCGTGTTCGTCGCCGCCGACGGAGCCGGCCGCGAGGACGACGGCTACCTGCTCACCGTCGTCTCCGACCTCAAGCAGGACGCCTCGCAGCTCCTCGTCCTCGACGCCTCCGGCCTCGACACCATCGCCACCGTCCACCTGCCCCGCCGGGTCACCGCCGGAATCCACGGCTCCTGGATTCCCGACACCGAGCTGAACACCCACCAGGGCTGATCACAACCCCCCGCCCCGGACCGGCCCGGAGCCGCGACGATGCCCCACCCGGTATCGCCGCGGCTCGCCGCCGTACACCGTCCGACCCTGCCGCCTCCAGCCCGAAGGAGCAGTTCCGATGCAGCGTCCACCCGCCACCTTCGCCGCGCTGCTCGCCGCCGGGGGCCTGTGCACCATGCCCGTCACCCCGCCTCCGCCGCCGCCTCCGCCGCCGCCTCCGCCGCCGCCTCCGCCGTCAACGACCTCCTCACCGGCCGAACTGCCCTGCTACTAGCATGGCGTGATGAAGCTTCGCCTCACCGACTCCGGCGTCAGGAACGCGAGCATCCTGACTGCGCTGGTCGATCTCCTCGGCAAGCCGATCGCCGAGGCCCGTGCCCTCTGCATCCCCACCGCGGGCTACGGGGGGCCCTACGCGGATCCGGGCGGACCGTGGCGCTTCATCAGCGGACGGTCCCCCAGCCCCATGACCGAGCTGGGGTGGAAGTCGGTGGGCGTACTGGAGCTCACCGCACTGCCCACCATCGACAAGGAACTCTGGGTCTCCTGGGTCCGAGAGGCGGACGCCCTGCTGGTCAACGGCGGCGATGCGCTCTACCTGGGCCACTGGATGCGGGAGTCCGGGCTGGCCGACCTACTCCCGTCGCTGCGCGACACGGTCTACGTGGGGCTCAGCGCCGGGAGCATGGTCCTGACTCCCCGTATCGGGGAGGCGTTCGTCGGCTGGAAGCCGCCCACCGGCGGCGACAGCACGCTGGGGGTCGTCGACTTCTCCATCTTCCCGCACCTCGACAGCCCGGGCTGTCCGGAGAACACCATGCCCGAGGCGGAACGCTGGGCCGCCGAGATCGCGGGTCCGGCCTACGCCATGGACGCCGAGACCGCGATCAAGGTGGTCGACGGCAGCGTCGAGGTCGTCTCCGAGGGCCACTGGAAGCTGTTCGACCCGGCGTCCTGAACGCCGCCCGACCTCCCCTCGGTCGGTCGTGTCAGTGGGGCGTGAGAGGTTTCACCCGTGACGAGCACTACGACTGACACCGTTCTCGCCGGCCTCGACGACATCGACTGGGCCTCGCTGGAGCACGCCTACGGTGAGGCCGCCGACGTTCCTTCCCAGCTCTGCGCCCTGTGCGGCGAGGATCCGGAGGGACGCCGACAGGCCGTGCACACGTTGTACAGCAACATCTTCCACCAGGGCAGCCGCTACGGGGCCTCGGCCTTCGCCGTGCCGTTCCTGGCCCGCCTGGCCGCCGCCCCCGGCCTGCCCGACCGGGCCGAGGCCGTCGCGCTGATGGCGGCGCTGGCGATCGGCTACGACGAGTCGCACCTCCCGGACGGGCTCGCCGTCGAGCAGTGGCGCCGGCAGATTGCGGAGCTGCGGGCGCAGGACCCGGCCGAAGTGCTCGCCGCGTACGACGCCTGGGTTGCCGAGGCCACCGACGAGGGGGAGCGCCGGGTCCGCGACTTCCGGCGCCGGATGTACGACCACGACCAGCAGTTGGCGTCCGCGGAGGCGGAGCTGGCGGCGTACGACGCGGTGCGGCGGGAGGTCCCGGCACTGACCGCGCTGCTCGCCGACGCGGAGCCCGCCGTCCGGGCCGCCACCGCGTATCTGCTGGCCTGGTTCCCCGAGGAGGCCGCAACCACGCTGCCCGGCCTGCTGGACCTGGCCCGGCGTGAGACCAACCCGGCCGTCTCCGCCACCGCCCTGGTCGCCGTCGGCCTGCTCGGCGACGCGGCAACCGCAGCCGTCCTGCGGCCGTTCCTCGCCGTCGCCGACCGGTCGGTGCGGTGGGGCGCCGCCATCGCCCTCGCCCGCCTGGGCAGCGCCGGAGCCGAGTCCGCCGTCGACGCGGCGGTGCTCGCCGAACTGGCCGCCGCCGAGGCCGAGGAGCCCGAGCCGGGCGCGCCCGGGATCCCGTTCCACGAGGGCGACCTGCGCGGCTACGCCGCCGTCGCACTGGCCCAACTCGCCGACCGCTACCCGGCCGAGGCCCTGGACGCGGTCACCACCGGCCTCGCCTCGGCGGTCGGACCGGCCGCCTTCCCGGTGACCGCGGCCGCCCTCCGACTCGCCTTCGGTACCGAACCCCCCGCTGCGCTCCCGGCGTTCGCCGAGCTCGACCCGGGGCAGCAGCGGCTGGTCCGCGCCCTGGCCTCGCTCGGCGAGGACACCTGGCGCTGGGGCAACTTCATGGAGATCCTGCACGGCTGGCACCTCCCGCACAGCCGGCCGGAGCTGCGGACGTACGCCGGTCTCACGGCCGACTGAACGCCACGACCAGCGGGTTCGTCATGCAGCGACCGCGCCCCGGGACGGCGCATGGCCCGCCCCGGGGCCCGGTACTCTGATCCGCCGGCGTAGCAGGGTCGTGTCGGACATTCAGCAAGACCGCTGTCGTCATTACCGCGAAGTTCGCTGGGCGCAGGGGCTTGGGCCTCGCCACCGCAGGCGTCCGTCTCGCTCGACCTCTTGCGTGTCAGTCCGGCAGCCAGTGCAGCTCGTGCGCCAGGGTTTTGGCGACGGCACGGATGCGGCGGTGCAGTGGCGACTGCTCGCGGGGGAGGACCAGGTGGTACGTCAGGCCGGGCGCGCCCCGCAGCGGTCGCCAGGTGAGACCGGCCGGTTGTGCCGTGGCTGCGGCTTCTCCGGCCGGGGCGAGCGTGACCCCGTCGCGCAGGTCGCGCTGAGACATGTCGAAAGAGACTGCGGGCGTGTGGAATCGGGGGAGTGGTCGGGTGTCTCGGAACAGTGCGGACAGCTGATCGTGGATCACGGGGTTGGCCGCACGGTCCGGGAGCCGCAGCGGATACGCGGCCGCGTCGGCGATCTCGATCTCCGGGTGTTCGGCCAGCGGATGATGCTGCGCCAGCTGGACCCCGATGCGCGCACGCCGCAGCAGGAACCGGCGCACGCCACGGCCCGGTTGTTCACCGCGGGTGATCCCGGCGTCGATGCGGCCGTCGGCGACCGCGGGGGAGATCTCCGGTGTCGCCATCGGGACCGCGCCGACCTCGAGTCCGCTGTTGCCGCGAATCAGCCTGTCCACCAGCGCCGGTGCCGTCTCGGCCCCGGCGCTGAGGCTGTATCCGATGCGCAGCGTGCCCAGTTCACCTGCCGCCGCGCTCCGGGCGGTGTCCCATGCCCGGTCCAGCGCCGCCAGCGCGGGCGGCGCGGACTCCGCCAAAGCCGCACCGGCCGTGGTCAGAACGACGCTACGCGTGTCGCGGACCAGCAGGGCCGTACCGAGTTCCGCCTCCAATCGGCGCATTCGGGCGCTGAGTGCGGGCTGTGCGATACCGATCCGTGCGGCCGCGCGGGTGAAGTTCAACTCCTGCGCCAGCACCAGGAAGTAGCGCAGGCTCACCGTATCCGGCGCCACGTGCCCTCCCTGCCGATTGATAACGATCCGTTCTGAGTCTATCCCGTACCGGTCTTTCCCTCGGCCGCACATCGAGCCCTAACCTGCGGATATGGCGATTCAACGTGCCGAACACAGGAGGTTTCCATGGCCAAGGGCTACTGGGTCAGTGTCTACCCCGCCATTTCCGACCCTGAGGAGTTGACTGCTTACGGCAAGCTGGCCGGTCCGGCTGTCCGGGCCGGTGGCGGGCGCACCCTGTCCCGTGGCGGTCGAGTCGTCGCCCACGAGGCCGGAATCACGCAACGCGTCGTTCTGGTCGAGTTCGACAGCTTTGAACAGGCCGTCGCGGCATACGAGAGCGAGGCATATCAGGAGGCACTGGTGGCCCTCCCCGACGGCGTCGAGCGCGACTTCCGCATCGTCGAAGGCATCGACTGACCGGCGGGCCCAGCCATCGCTGAGCATCCGTCACCTGAAACGCACACGGTGCTGAACGACGACTCACGAGCGGGCTCCGAGCTCTACCGGGCTGACGTGGCCGCGGAGTCGGGACTGTGGACGTGCTGCGTGAGGAAGAGGGCTGCGCGGTCCAGTGCCTGGTCGGCCTCGTCGAGCACGCCGGCGAAGGACTGGAACACGTGGGGTACGTCGGCGGTGATGTCGAGGATCACGTCCACTCCGCCTGCGCGGGCGCGGGCGGCCATGCGGGTGGAGTCGTCCAGGAGTACTTCGTCAGTACCCGCCTGGAGGAGCATCGGCGGGAAGCCTGTCGGGTCGGCGAGGACGGCGGGGCTGAGCATGGGCTGGTGCGGGTCGGCTCCCGCCAGGTACATGGCCCCGGTGCGTCCCAGGCTCTCGCGGGTGAAGAACGGGTCGATGCCTGCTTTGGTGTCCATGCTCTCGCCCGTCCGGGTGGCGTCGAGGCCGGGGGAGAAGGCCACGATCGCGGCGGGCATCGGGAGACCGGCGTCGCGGGCGGCGAGGCAGGTGGTGACGGTGAGGCCGCCGCCGGCGGAGTCCCCGGCGAACGCGATGGTCGAAGGGTCTTCGCCGCTGTCGAGGAGGGCGCGGTAGGCGCTCAGCGCGTCCTCGATGGCGGCCGGGAACGGGTGCTCCGGGGCGAGCCGGTAGTCCAGCGAGTACGCCGTGAGCCCGGTCCTGGCCACGAGGTTCCCCGTCAGCGACAGCGCGGTCTCGGGGGAGCCGAACACCCAGCCGCCGCCGTGGAAGTACAGGATCGTCCCGGTGCGCGTCCCGGTGCCCGGCTCGACGTGCAGCGCCGGTCGGTCGCCGAGCGTCGTCCTGGTGATGCGGAGGCCGTCCGGGACGACCATCCGGGCCATCATCGCCTTGAATCCGGCTCGGATCGCCTCGACCGACCGGGGGCCGTCGGGCCGGGGCTGCCGCAGCATCGCGCTGACCTGCGTGCGCTGTTCCTTGCTCATGATGCGTGGTCCCGTCGTAGGTAACTTCTTCGGCACTATATGCCATGGCATCTAACGTAGACTATATGCCATGGCATCTAAAGTGAGCGTTGAGACGGTCGACCTCCCGAGCTTCTTCGCCGACCTCGTCCGATGCGAGACGCGTCTGTACAACGCCCTCAACGACCGCCTTCGCGAGCGGCACGGGATCGTCACGTCGCAATTCGAGTTCCTGCGCCACCTCCGCGACCACCCCGGGGCCCGGGTGGCGGATCTGGCAGCCGAGTTCGCCGTCGGCATCGGGGCCACCAGCAAAGGCGTCGACCGCCTGGAGCGGCAGGGATGGGTCGCCCGCATGCCGAACCCGTCGGACCGCCGGTCGTCACTGCTGGAACTGACCCACGACGGCCTGCAGTTGGTCGACGCGGCAGAAGGGACCTTCACCGAGCGGTTGGCCGAGCTGATCCCAGATGCACTCAAGGCGTCCCCCCTGACAGCCGCCGCGCAGGCTCTCTCGGAGCTGCGTGCCGTCCTGGAACGCGACCAGATCGGCATGCCCACGGGGTGACGCGTCGTGTGCCATGTCGGTTGGGACAAGCGGCCTGGTCGCCGGCTCGCGGGGCGGCTATGGCCGGAGGCGAGTGAACACCCCCTGCTCGGTCTCGGCCAGGATCCCGCGCACGACCAGCCGCTTGAGCGCCTTGCACGCCGCCCTCGCCCGCAGCGGTGCGTCGGCTGCGGCGAACACCGCCATGATCTGCTGGTAGGCCGGATGATCCGGCAGCTTCGCGGTCGGCGGCGCGGGCGGCTGCGGATCGAGCAGCTCCAGTAGCGTCCTGCGGGTGATCCGGATCTCCACCTGAGCCTCGCGGTCCTTCACGGTGGCCTTGAACCCCCGGCCCGCCAGAGCCTTCTTCGCGGCGCCCGGCTCCGTGGCGGCGACCGCGTCGGCCGTTACGGCGTGGCGTAGGCCGGTGCGGGGGTCGGGGCGGTGGGGGCCGTCGTGGGGGCGAGCAGGGTGAAGAGGGAGTCCAGGCAGGCGGCGGCGCGGGCCGGGTCGGGGTCGGCCTTGCGCATGATCTGCAGGCCCTGGACGGTGGTGACGAGCAGGTGGGCGGCGTCCCGCGGGCCGATGGCGGGGGAGAGTTCGCCGGACCGGGCGGCGCGCTCGAGCTGGGTGGTGAACGCGTCCTCGGCGAACTGCAGGCTGCGGCGGGCGAGTTCGGCGACCTCGGCGTCGTTGGGCAGGAGTTCGGCGATGCTGTTGACGCTGAAGCAGCCCGCGCCGGTGCAGGCGGCGTCGGCCGCGAGGAGCCGGTCGATGACGTCGCGCAGGTGGGGGAGGACCGGGCCGGTGTCGCCGAGGGCGGAGTCGAGCAGCGTCGTCTGGTGGCCGAGGTAGCGGCCGAGTGCGAGGACGAACAGGCGGTGCTTGTCGCCGTACGCCGCGTAGATCGAGCCGCGGCCCAGTCCGAGCTCCTCCACCAGGTCGTTCATGGTGGTGGCCTCGTAGCCCTTGCGCCAGAACAGGAGCATGGCGCGGTCCAGGGTCGCTTCTTCGTCGAACGTGCGCGGTCTTCCCATGGGGTCCACGGTACCGAAGCGGGACGGGGGCGGACGACATATTTGACCGCACGTTCCACAACGGTTATGTTTTGGAACGTGCAGTCCAGAACGGTGAAAGGGCAGGAGAAGTCGTGAAGGTCGAGATCTACTCCGATGTCGTGTGCCCGTGGTGCTACATCGGCAAGCGGCGGTTCGAGAAGGCCCTGGCGGCCTTCCCCGGTGCGGCCGACGTCGAGGTCGTCTACCGGCCGTTCCAGCTCAACCCGGCCGCCTCCGAGGCCGGCGAGCCGTCCGCGAAGGTGTACGAGCGGAAGTTCGGCCGCCCGGCCGACACCATCTTCGGCCCGCTCACCGAGGCGGCCGCCGCCGAGGGCATCACCTTCCGGATGGACGACGCCATCGCGACCAACACCTTCGCCGCGCACCGGCTGCTCTGGTTCGCCCACCGCCACGGACGCCAGAGCGAGGTGAAGGAGGGGCTGCTCGCCCACTACTTCACCCACGGCGGCCACCTCGCCGACCACCCG
Source organism: Kitasatospora cinereorecta (assembly GCF_024172095.1). Taxonomy (GTDB): domain Bacteria; phylum Actinomycetota; class Actinomycetes; order Streptomycetales; family Streptomycetaceae; genus Kitasatospora; species Kitasatospora cinereorecta. The sequence continues at coordinate 142,863 of NZ_JAMZDX010000009.1, forward strand.
GCCCTGGCCGAGGTGGCGGCCGCGGCCGGGCTGGACCGCGACGAGACCCTCGCCTTCCTCGCCTCCGCCGAGGGCGTGGACGAGGTCCGCGCCGAACTCGCCGAGGCGGCGGCCCTGGGCATCTCGTCCGTCCCGACCTTCGTCTTCGACGGCAAGGTGGCCCTCCAGGGTGCGCAGAGCCCCGAGGTGCTGCTCCGGGCACTGGAGTCCCTCGCCGGAGCCTGAGGCCCCGCCGCTCACCCCGTGCACACCCCCCAACGAACCCCCACGAACGCAAGGAGCTTCCCGTGAAGGCAGCAGTCATCACCACGTACGGCCAGGTCGGCGACGTCGTCACCGTCACCGAGGTCCCCACCCCGGCCGTCGGCCCCCGCGACGTCCTCATCGAGGCCCGCGCGGCCGGCGTCAACCCGATCGATCACCTGATCGTGAAGGGCTTCCTGAGCGCCGGGGAGCCGACCGGGCCGCTGGTGCTCGGCAGCGAGGTCGCGGGCGTGGTCGCCGCGGTCGGCGCCGAGGTCACGGGCTTCGCCGTCGGCGACGAGGTCTTCACCCGGGTCGACCCCCGCGTGGGCGGGGCGTTCGCCCAGTACGTCGCGGTGGACCACGCACTGGTCACTGCCAAGCCGCAGCAGCTCTCCTTCGAGGAGGCCGCCTCGCTGCCGCTGGTCGCCCTCACCGCGTGGCAGGCCCTGACCGAGCAGGCCAAGGTCGGCGCCGGGTCGCGGGTCCTGATCCACGGCGGCGCGGGCGGGGTCGGCAGCGTCGCCGTCCAGATCGCCAAGCACCTCGGCGCCCACGTGGTGGCGACGGCGAGCGGCGACAGCGTGGACCTGGTGCGCGAGCTGGGGGCGGACGAGGTGATCGACTACCGGGTGGAGAAGTTCGATGAGGTGCTGTCCGACCTCGACGTGGTCTTCGACACCGTCGGCGGCGAGACCCAGGACCGGTCCTTCGCGGTGCTGAAGCCCGGCGGCACCCTCGTGTCGATCGTGCCGATCGCGGACGTCGAGGCCAAGAAGGCGGCCTGGAACGTCCGGGCCGGCGCGTTCTTCATGCGCCCCGACGGTGCCCAGCTCGCCCGGATCGCCCAGCTGGTCACCACCGGCGAGCTCCGTCCGATCGTCCAGCACGTCTTCCCGCTGGACGCGGCCGTCGACGCCCTGCTCCAGGTCGAGCGCGGTGGAGCCCGCGGCAAGACGGTCATCGCCGTCGCGTCCTGACCCCTGACTCCTGACCCTGAACGCCGGACGGCGCGATCGGAGGTTCCGGTCGCGCCGTCGTCGTCCCCGAAGATCAGGGGATGTAGTACATCGGGTTCGGGATCTTGTACGTCCTGCTGGCGTGGCCGCCGGACAGGTCGCTGTTCTGGTCGCCGAAGTTGGCCACGATCTGGTACCCGAGGCTCTCGATGTGCGCGCGGGTGCCGGACTTGTACTCGACGGTGGTGCAGGTCGAACCGCAGGGCAGGTACGCCGGCGGGTTCTCCTTGTTCTTCAGGTACAGGTGCGTGGCGTCCGCGGTCGGGTAGCCCACGGCGGCCAGGTTGGCCGCGGTGTAGGAGCGCTGCGACTCCGGCCGGCCGGTGACGAAGAAGACGGTGTAGCCCTCGGACTCGGCCCACTGCGCCAGCGTGTTCATGCCGAAGACGGCCGGCATGGTCTTGGTGGCGATGTACTGGGCGTTGCTGGTGGGGTTGTAGACGAAGGTCGTCTCCAGCTCGTAGTTGTACGTCGACAGCGAGGTGTCGTCGACGTCCAGCACGATCGCCTTCTTCGCACCCTTGTCGTGACGGGCGCGCGACTGCAGGTACTGGATGGCGTCCTTCTCTATGCCCGCGACCTGCTTCGCGTAGTTGCTGCTCGCGGACGGCCAGTGCTCGCCCTTGGCGTCGACGGTGTCGCCGTAGTACGCCTTGATGTCGTTGACCTCGTCGGTCATGTTGGTGATCTGACGGTCGGTCCGCGGAGCCTTGGTGTCGGCGACCGCGAAACCGCCGCCCGCGACCGCACCGCCGACGACCACGCCGACGGCGAGGGTGACGAGGGTCTTCGAGCGGTTTCCGAGGGTCTTGTCGACCATGTGGTGTGCCCTTTCTGCCGCCGGGCGCGGGAACGCGAGTCGTCCCCCCGCAGCCTCGGCGCGCACGTGCGGGGATGAACGTACGGGCGGGTAACCGGGCAGGTCAAGCAAACTCTACGCGCAATGTCTACGCGCGATGCGGACGGGCCGACGGGCCGTCACCGCCGGGCGCCGCGCGCGGAGGTGTTCGGGCAGGTCGGCGGCGGACCGCGGGCGCGGAGCGGGGGAATGCCGGGGTGATGCGGGCCGTCGGAATGGTGAACGGCTGATGGCCTGTCGGTGGCGCGGTGCGCCCGGTTCGGGCCTTCGGGTGAACCTCCGCCGGGCCCGCGGTCGTAGTCGTCCGGCCCCCGGCGCGCCCCGCTTGACCCGCCGGGTCCGGGACCGCAGAGTCGGGATGCGGCGAGGTGCCCCGCTCGGGCGGGGGCGCCCGTCCGCGACGCCCGTCCGGGCAGGCCGGGCGGCCTGGACCCCCGGGAGCAGCCGAGCCGATGGTCGTCGACCTGGTCGTGATCGGTACGGCCATCACCCTCGGACCGCTGCACAACAGCGCCTTCATCCTGCTGCTCGCCTCCCGCCGCGGCGTCCGCAAGGGCCTGGCGTTCCTGCTGTCGTGGCTGGCCAACCTGGCCGTGGTGGTCGCCTGCGTGGTGCTGCTGACCGGCGGGAAGCCGCCCGCGCCCCACAGCCCGCCGTCGACCGCGGCCGACGCTGCCAAGCTGGCGTTCGGCGTCGGCCTGGCGGCGTACGGCGTCTACCGGTACCGGCGGCCGCCCCGCCCGCACCGTCCGCCGAGCTGGACCGGCCGTGTCGACAACGCCTCGATCGTCACCTCCGCCTCCCTCGCCTGGGTGCTGCAGCCGTGGGGCCTGGTCGGCGCCGGCGCCGCCACGGTCGTCGATGCCGACCTGTCCTCGCTCACCGACTGGTTCGCGCTGGCCGGCTACTGCGTGCTCGCCACCCTCAGCCTGCTGGTCATGGAGGTGTACTCGGTGCGGGCGCCGGCAGCGGCCCAGGCCCGGCTGGACGCCCTGCGGTCCTCGCTGGAGCGCAACCAGGATCGGCTGATCATCATCCTGTCGCTGACCGTCGGGCTCTGGCTGATGGGCAGGAGCATCGCCGATCTGGTCGCCTGACGGTCCGTCCGGGCCCTGCGCAGGGGCCTTGTTGTGCATGCTATCTTGCTGTGCATGGTACCTGGCATGACCAACCCCGGCGGCGGCGACGCGGCGGACAGCGCCGTCGCCACCCAGCTGCGCAAGGGCGTCCTGGAGTACTGCGTCCTTGCACTGCTGCGCGACGGTCCCCGCTACGGCGTCGAGTTGCTGCAGGAACTCGGCCGGTTCCCGACGCTGGCCACCAGTCAGGGGACGATCTACCCGCTGCTGTCCCGGCTGCGCCGGGCCGGCCTCGCCGACACCTTCCTGCGCGACTCGGCCAGCGGCCCGTCGCGCCGCTACTACACCCTCACCGATGCCGGTCGCGCCGCACTGCAGGAGTTCGCCGTGCTCTGGCCGGCCTTCCGCGAAACCGTCGACCACGTCCTCGACCCGGGAGAGAACCCGTGAACACGCCCCTTGAGCACCCGCTGGTCGGCGCCTACCTCGACGAGGTCCGCCGGCTCACCGCCGACCAGACCGACGAACGCCGCCGCGAACTCCTCGCCGACCTCGGCGAGCACATCGAGGCCACCCTCGCCGATCGCGGCACCGCCGACGCCGCCGACGACATCGACGCCGCCGCGATCCGCACCGTCCTGGAACAGCTCGGCCGCCCGCAGGACATCGCCGCCGCCCTCGCCGAGGAGGGCCGCCCGCAGCCCGAACCGCAGAGCCCCGGCCGCACCGCCGTCACCGTCGCCCTCGTGGCGCTCGCCCTGCCGCTGTTCGTGGTCCCCGCCGTCGGGCCGCTGCTGGGACTGGCGGCCGCGGTCGTCGCCCTGCGCCGCATCTGGACCGCCCCGCAGTGGACCCGCGGAGAGAAGAAGCAGGCGACCTGGCTCCTGCTGGCACCGCTGGTGGTGGTCCCCGCCGCCGCGTTCGCCCTGTCGCCCGCCGGTCTGAGCCCGGTCCTCGTCCTCGCCGTCGCGGCGGCCGGCCTCGCCCTCCCGCTCCTCGCGGCCGCCCTGCTGGCCCGCTCCGCCGGCCGCCTGCGCGCCGCCGCCGCGCGCCCGGCCTGACGGCGTTGCGGCGGCCCACCGGCCCGGGCCCGCCGATCGGCAGGCCCGGGCCGGTGGGCCGTCGATCACGACTCGACCTGCGCCTCGGGGGCGTAGTCGTCGGATGCGTAGTCGCCGGGTGCGTACTCGTCGAGTGCGAGTCGGGAGGCCGGAACTCCGCCGGGTCGGGGCGTCGCCGTCGGCTCGGGCGGCGTCGGCATCGGCATCGGCGACGACCATGAGGCCGGGGCCGGGCCGAATGCGCGACGTGCGGCCCGCACGCTCAGCGTGGCGACGGCAGCGTTGGCGCCACCACCGATCACGGCGCCGATGCCGAACGGTGCCACCCGGCCGAGAACGATGATGCCCTGCTTGGTCCCGTACTTCGTGACGAAGTTCCTCCCGAGGATCTTGTTGATCTGACGCAAGGTCTCGAGCGGCACCTTGGCGACGACCTGACGTCCCCAATGCTGGCCCGTACGCTCGGCGATCTTGGTGATGGTGCCGGAGCCGCTGCCGCCGAGCATCACCCCCATCACGATCGTCCGGCGCCGCTCGAGCTCGTCGATCGGGACCCCGTGGACCTCGGCGATCGAGAGCGCGAAGAGCGCGCTCAGCTCGAGCGACGAGAGGGCCTCGCCGGCCGACAGGGCCAACGCCACTCCCGTACCGACGCCCGGCGCGGCGGCGGCCCCGCCGACGGCGGCACCCGTCCCGGTCAGGGCGCTGACGTACATCCGCTCCAGATTGCGGACCACCTCGGCCGGTGTGGCCTCCGGGTTCCGCTGGCGGGCCCGGGCGATGTTATTGCGCACCAGCGGGCTCTGCAGCTCGATCGCCTTGTCGAGGAGGTCGAGGACCCGCTGCCCCGGACCGGGTCCGTCGACGGCACCTTCTGCCATGCGTTGTACTCCTTGGGTCGTCACGTTCCGGCCGAGTCTCCCACTCGAACGGTCGAGCTGACCTTGCTTTGACCGGATCCGGCGGCCGAGCGCAAGAAGGCGGGCAGCAAAGGCGGTTGGCCGGCGACACCTCGGCTGTCACATCCGCACGGCGCGATCCGTCGGGGCAGTGAAGGCGACGGCAGCGAGCCGTCCGGAGAGCACGAGGAGTCGATCCCATGAACGCTTCCACCACCCCGAGCGCCCCCACCGCCCCTACCGCGCAGCAGGTGCGGTCGCGGATGTCCGACCCGGTCGCGCTCGTTCCCGAGCTGGAGGAGCTGTCCGGCTGGCTGTACCGCGCCACCGGGAACCGCTCCGTGCCGCGCACCACGATTGGCCTGATCCAGCTGCGCGCCGGCCAGATCGTCGGCTCGACCTACCTGACCGCGCTGCAGACGGGCCTGCTGCGCAAGGCCGGGGAGTCGGAGGAGCGGATCGGCGCCGTGGCGACCTGGGCCGGCGCCCCGTACTTCACCGAGGCGGAGCGGGTCGCGCTCGCCCTGGTCGAGGCCGTGCTCACCGTGCCGCCCGCGGGGACCGAGCGCGTCACCGACGAGCTCTACGCCCGCGCCGCCGAGCACTACGACCCGAAGGCCCTGGCCACGCTGACGATCGCGATCGGGCAGGTGAACTTCTTCGTCCCGCTCGCCCTGATCGGCAAGCCGGTGCCGGGGGTGAAGCCCGCCGAGCAGTGGACCTGACCCGGGCGGTGGCGGGCGGAGCAGAGGTCCCGTGCGGTGGGCCGGGTGGGGGGCGTTCACCCGTTCGGGCCGCTTGGGGCCTGGTCAGCCGGGTACGGGTGGTCCGTCCGTCCCCCCCGCGGTACCCACCGGAGGCTCCCGTGCCCGACAAGAACGGCCCCTACAAGCCCGGCACCCCCTGCTGGCTCGACCTGATGGTGCCCGACCAGCAGGCCGCGATTGACTTCTACTGCGACCTCTTCGGCTGGCAGGGCGAGGTCGGCCCGCCGGAGACCGGCGGGTACGCGGTGTGCACGCTCAAGGGCAAGCCCGTCGCCGGGATCATGAAGGCGATGAACCCGGACGGCACCATTCCCGACCCGATGCCGCCCACCGTCTGGACGACGTACCTGGCCACCGACGCCATCGACGCCGCGATGAAGGCGGTCGGCGACGCCGGCGGGTCGGTGCTGGCCGGCCCGATGGACGTGATGGACCTCGGCCGGATGGCCGTGATCACCGACTCGACCGGCGCGGCCGTCGGCCTGTGGCAGGCCGGGACCTTCGACGGCGCCGGCATCGTCAACGAGCACGGCGCGCTGATCTGGAACGAGCTCAACACCGGCGACACCGCCGCGGCGGCCACGTTCTACAGCGCCGTCCTGCCGCTGGAGACCGCGGCCGCGCAGCTCCCCGGTGCCGAGGGGTACATCGAGTTCCGGGTCGGCGGCCGGGCCGTCGCCGGGATGATGGACCTGGCCGCGCTCCCGCCGGGGGTGCCCCCGCACTGGCTGCCGTACTTCGGCGTGGACGACGTCGACAGCATCCAGGACGCCGCCGTTCGCGCGGGCGGCTCGCTCCTGGTCCCGGCGTTCGACATGGCCGCAGGCCGGATGGCCGTCCTCGCGGACCCGCAGGGCGGCGGCTTCGCGGTGATCGCCGCCACCACCCCGGAGCAGCCCGAATAGGCCGGCCGGCCGCTGCGGAGGCAGCCGACCGGCAACCGCGGGGGGCGATGTTGCCGGTCGGCTGCCTGTTGCGCGCATGCCCGCTGCCGGGAGCATGCGGATGATCGGAACAACGGGAGAGCATCGGGCAACAGGGGGAGGACGACGTGTCCGCCGGATCGTTTCGGCCTGAACGCACCGGGCCGCTGACGTGGGTCCAGCAGGAGTGGCTGCCCGAGCAGCCCGACGCCCGGGAGTTCAGCCACGAGGACAACATGTTCCGCCGGCTGGACTTCCCCCCGATGCCGCCCGACCGCGTGCGCCTGGCGGTACGCCAGGTCCTGGCCCGGCACGAGCAGCTGCGCAGCCGGCTCGTCGGCCTCGGCGAGGACGCGCGGCAGGTCGTGGACGCGGTCGAGCCCGGCTGCGACCTGGTCCTCGACACCGTCGCCCCGGAGAGCTGGGACCTCGCGGTGACGGCGGCGCGGCGGACCAACTTCCGGCTCTCCCGCGAGTGGCCGCTGAAGCTGGTGGCCGACCACGGGCCGGACGGCGTGACGCGGCTGGCGATGGTCGTCGACCACTGCGCCGCCGACGGCCTCGGCGTGCTCGCGCTGTACGACGACCTCGCCGGGGCGCTCGCGGCGGCCGCCGCCGGCACCGAGTGGGTGCCCGCCGGGCCGGTGGAGCAACCGATCGACCTCGCGCTGTGGGAGTCCGCCTCGCGCGGCGGGGCGGCGTACCTGCGCCGCGTGCTGTCGCACCGGCGGCAGCAGTACGAGCGGCTGCGGAGCGGGGTCGGTGAGTACCGGCCCGCGCGGGCAGCGGCGGGCGGTGCGGAAGGGCTGCGCTTCCCGGGGTGCACGCTGAGTTCCGTCCGGCTGGCCAAGGCGGCCCAGGCCGTCGCCGACCGGACGGAGGTCCCGGTCTCCGCGGTCTACCTCGCGGCATTCGCGACCGCGCTCGGCGCCGCGGAGCAGGTCGGGACCGTCGGTGTCCTGATGCTGTCGGCCAACCGGCTCACGCCCGCCGCGCTGCGCTCGGTGCGCAACGCCGTCGTGGCCGTGCCGGTCGTCCTGGACGTCCCGCCGGCGGGCGCCTTCGCCGACGCGGTGACCGAGGCCGCGGGCGAACAACTGCGCGGCATGCGCTACGCCAACGCCGATCAGCGGCTGACCGGCGCACTCGCCGACGAGATCCTCGGCGACCTGCGGACCAGCGCCGTGGCGAGCGCGATCTACAACTTCATGCCGGAGAGCGCGCTGCGCGGCGAGGGAGTGCCCGCCGTCGTCCGGGACGCCCCACTGGACGTCGTGGAGCCGATGCCGGTGCGCGACACCGCGGCCGAGCGGATGTTCATGGTGACCCTGCGACAGGACCGGGTGATCCTCACCATGCGCTGGCGCGAGGACAACACCTGGCAGCGCTTCGCCGAACCGATGCTCCGGTACATGGCCGACCTGATCCTGCACGAGGCCGCGCCCGGCACCGACGCACCGGTCTTCCACGCCTGAACGGGCCTGGGGTCGTGGCCCGGGCCCCGCAGGCCCGGGCCGGTGGTGTCAGTGGTGGCTGACCTGGAAGCAGGCGACGTCGTACTGGGACGGAGCCCCTGCGCGGTTGTAGGCCGCGCCGCCGGTGCCGCCGTTCGTGCTCCCGAAGCCCGGCTCGTTGAACACCGAGCCGGGTGCGGTGCCGGAGTGGCCCGGCGCGCCCGCGCCAGTGCCGGGAGTCTCGAAGCTCTGGCAGGACTGGTTCGGTGGCCCGGTCCCGCTCGGGTTGGCGGCGGCCGTGGCCACCGCCGCGCCGCCGAGACACAGCAGGCCGGCGAGGAGTCCCGTTGCCACGCTGCGCAGCATCTGTTCCCTCGGTGGAACGCCTGCACGAGGCCGGACGGCCCCGCGCCCCCATCCTTCGATACGTACGCGCGGCGCCCCGCGTTCACTGGTACCGGGGACTGTCGGTGGCGGGTGCGAAGGTGGCCGGCATGGACGAGGAAGCGCTGATGCGCGGCCGGGTCTACGGAGCCGACCACGACGACCCCGACCCCGGCCCGAAGCCCGGCCGCGCGTACCGGGAGCTGTGCGGCGGGCCGCTCGACGGCCTGCTCCTGGACGTGACCGGGCGGGGCGCCGACGAACTGCGCGACGGCGCGGCGCTGTGGACGGAGATCGGCCGCTACGGCCCGGGCGGCCATGCCCACTACACGCCGCGACCCGCCGATCCGCGCCGCTGGGACTGGACGGGCGACAGCCGCTGACGGCCGCCCGTCGGTGGTGGCGCAGGGCCGGGTGGGTACGGTCGGCACCGGTGTGGTGCATGGGGGCGGTTCGCGCGGGCATGTATGACGGGTCCGCGCCAACTCCACCCCGGAAGGCAGCCACGTGAACCGCAAGACCTGGGCCCTGCTCACCGCCCTGACCACCCTGCCGCTGGCCCTGTCCAGCACCGTCGCGGTCGCCCAGCCGGCCGCCGCTGCCGGCGGCCCGGCGACCACCACCGCCGCCTGTACGTACACCCCGGCGGTACCGGCCGACAACTTCAAGGGCATCCCGGTGTTCGACGCCAAGAAGGCCGCGAAGCCGTACAGCGCGACACTGCGGACCAGTCAGGGCTCGATCACCTTCAAGGCGCTCACCGACAAGGCCCCCTGCACCACCTTCTCCTTCCGGTTCCTGGCCGAGCACGACTACTTCGACCGCAGCCACTGCCACCGGCTCACCACCCAGCGGCTCTACGTCCTGCAGTGCGGCGACCCCACCGGCACCGGCAGCGGCGGGCCCGGCTACTCCTTCCCCGACGAGAACCTCGACGGCGCGACCTACCCCGCCGGTACGGTCGCCATGGCCAACGCCGGACCGAACACCAACGGCAGCCAGTTCTTCTTCGTCTGGAAGGACACCAAGCTCTCGCCCGCCTACACGCCGTTCGGCCAGGTCACCGCCGGACTCGACGTCCTGCAGAAGATCGCCGCCGGCGGCGAGGACGACCAGAACAACCCGGGCGACGGATTCCCCACCCTGCCCGTCAACATCCGCAACGTGACCATCGCCAAGCGCTGACCCGCCGCCCCGATCTGCGGCCCCGACCCGCCGCCGCGACCCGCCCGGGCGACCCCGGGCGGGCCGGTGGCTTGTTCCCGACCTGCCACGCCGCGTAGTGGTGCATGATCAGCGCGTGAGCGACTGGTGGGGCAGGCGCAGGGATGCGCTGCTGATCGAGCTGGCCGAGGCGCTGGCGTACTTCGGTGCGGAACTCCTCGAAGACCCCGGCGCCGGCGAACTCGCCCGCGCCGCCCGGGCCCTCGCCCGCGAGTACCGTGCCAGCGACCGGGGCCACCCCGTCCGGCAGGTCGGCGAGTTGCTGGCGGCGGCCGCCGCCGACCTGCGCACCGCCGACCGCCTCCGTGGCACCCTCCTGCCGGTCGTCACCCACCACCTGCGCCGCTCCGCCCTCCACCTCGCCGCCGCCCGCTCCCACCTCCGCCGGCCCGTCCCTGCCGGCCCCCGATCAGTCGGGCATGAACCGCACACCGAACGACTGATTTCGGCCGACCCTCGACCCTGAGGTTTGAGGCCCCCGGGCAGCCACGTAGCGTGGGCGCATGCCCACGGTGAAGCTTCGGCACGCGGTTCGTGCGGTCGTCCTGGACGAGGAGAACCGCATCCTGCTCTGCAGGCTGGTCATTCCGAAGCCGACCGGTGCCATCACGGTGTGGGCGGCGCCCGGTGGTGGTGTCGAGCGCGGGGAGACGCTGCTCGGCGCGTTGCAGGGGGAGTTGCACGAGGAGGTCGGCCTGACGCTCGAGGGCGACCCGCCGCAGGTGTGGCACCAGGAGGTCGTGGCCGCCGGGCACGCGGAGGGCTGCGACGGTGTGGTCAACGACTACTTCCTCGTCCGGACCGCGTCGTTCCACCCACGCGGTGCGATGACGGACGATCAGCTCGCCGCCGAGAACCTGCGCGGTCTGCGCTGGTGGCGGCCGGCGGAGATCGCGGGCCACCGCGGCCTCGAGCTGTTCTCGCCGCGGGATCTCGCCACACCGTTGGCCGCGCTGATCGCCGGCGGCGCTCCGGCCGAGCCGGTGCGCCTCGGGCTGTGAGGTCCGGGCTGCGGTGCCGTACGCCCGGCGAGGGCGGATGCCGGTCGGTGAGGCACCGTTGCAGGGCCGGACGGATGCCGCATGGGGCGTAGCCGGCCTGGAGTCCGCCCTTGCGGGGCTGGCCGTGGACCGGGAGCCCGGCCGGTTCTCGGTGGGACCGGCCGGCCACGCGATCCTCTCGGTCCTGTGGGGGAAGGCGATCTGACCGACCGTCGAGCACCCGTCCTATGATCGTTTCGGGTCCGGCGCGGCCGACCCGCGCCGGACCTTCGGCGCCCGCAGGACAGGGGGACCGACAGAAGTGATCACCACCGAGCGCCTTCGGCTGCGCCCGCTCACCGCGGCGGACGCCGACTGGTGGGTCCGACTCCACGAGGACAGCGCGGTCAGCCGGTTCGTCGGCGCGTACACCCGGGAGCAGGCGCAGGCCCGGCTGCGGGCCATCGAGCAGCAGTGGGAGGAGCGCGGGCACGGGCTGTGCGCGGTCGAGCTGCGCGACTCCGGCGAGGCCATCGGGCGCTGCGGCCTGAACTGGTGGGACCAGTTCGGCGAGACCGAGGCCGGCTGGACGTTCGCCACCGCCCACTGGGGCCGGGGGTATGCGACGGAGGCCGCGGGTGCCGTGCTGGCCTGGGGGTTTGACACCCTGGGGCTGGAGCGGATCACCGCCATGATCCACCACGGCAACACCGCGTCCACCGCGGTCGCCCGCCGACTCGGGTTCACGCCGCTGCGGGAGGACACCGTGCTGGACCGGCCGTGCACCGTCCATGCGCTGGACCGTGAGAACTTCCTCTCCCGCGAAGGTCGTTGACCTCGGGCGGGCCGCTTCCGCTCCCGTTGCCGGCTACCGGCTGTCGAGCCGGACCGTCAGCTCGACGGTCACCTCGTCGCCGGGCGTGAGGTCCAGCGGCCTGCGCACGGCGTTCTTGAGGGGGAGCAGGTAGCCGCCGTCCTTCGGGAACAGTGAGGTGGCGAAGGCGACCTCGCCGATCCGGGCCTCCACCGGGATGACGCCCCAGCCGTAAGTGGCCTGGGAGGCGACCTCGTTGATGTCGGCGGACTGCTCCTCGGGCAGCGGGACGAAGTAGTACGGGGAGGGCCCGCGCCACTCGATGACGTGGCCGGCGAAGGCGAGGTCCATGAGGTTCGGTCCGTTCGTGGAGAGGGAGAGTGCGCTCGGCAGCGTAGCGGGACGCAGAGGATCGGGGGCGTGGTCAGCCGTGGGCGCGTTGGGGCAGGACGCGGCGCGGCAGCGGGTGGTGCCAGGTGCCGGTGCGGGCCGTGAGGATGCTGCGGGCCAGGATCCGGGCCTCGGCGCGGACCGCCTCGGCGGTGGGCGCGTCGACACCGTCCAGGGCCCGGCACAGCCGGGCGACGGCATGCAGGTCCGGTACGTCCTGCGGCGGGAGGACCCCCCGGTCCGCCAGGCCCTCGGCCAGGCGCGCGGCGAACTCGGCGTCGTCGGCGAGGGCGGCGGCTCCCACCCCGTGGTGGTCGGCCCAGGCGCGGTGGTCCGCCTCGTCGGCGGCGAGGATCGCCAGCAGCGGCGCGATCCACCGCCGCCACTGCTCGTCGGTGTCGGGTCCCATGCGGACAGCCTCGCACGCCGCCGCGGGGTGCCCGTCAGGAGGAGTCGCACAGCTCGTCGAGGAAGGCGCCGAGCAGCCCCAGGTACAGGTCGATGTCCGCCTCGTCGTGGGCGAAGCCGGCGTGCGGGCCGGCCGAGGAGATGGCGTCCCAGACTCCGCGGTTGGCGAGGTAGACCCGGCGGGTGTCGCTGAACAGGGGGTCGATGCCGGTGTGGGCCTCACGGGCGTTGCGGGGGAGCTCCGGTTGCAGGCAGTAGCCGGAGCGAGCGCCGAACCGGTGGGCGCGCCACGGGAGTTCGTGGGCGCGGGCGGCGGCCTCGATGCCGTCGGACAGGCGTGTGCCGAGGCGGCCGATGCGTTCGTGTTCGGCGGGTGTCATCAGTTCGGTGAGGACGACGTCGGCGCAGGCGAGGGAGAGGGCGTTGGCGAACAGGGTGCCGCCGAGGGCGAGTCCGACGGTCTCGCCGAGTTCGTCGGCGAGAGCGGCGTCGACGAGTCCGGCGAGGGCGTCGGTCATCCCGTACGCGCCGATCGGGATGCCGCCGGCGATGCCCTTGCCGCCGGTGACCAGGTCGGGCGAGAGGTCGTAGTGGGCGACCGCGCCGCCGTAGTGGTCGAACTGGGTGTGCGTCTCGTCCATCACCAGCAGCGTTCCGGTGCGGGTGCAGGCCTCGCGCAGGCCGGGCAGGAAGCCGGGTTCGGGCAGGACGGTGCCGCAGTTGGTGAGCACCCCTTCGACGAGGACGGCCGCGCACCGGCGGCGGTCGAGCACCTGCTCCGCCGCGGCCAGGTCGTTGAAGGCGACGACCGCGAGCTCCGGTGGCGGGGCGCCGAGACCGGTCTGCTCGGGAACCAGGGCGTCGGCGCCGGCACTCTCGTCGCCGCTTCCGCCATCGGTGGTCCAGAGTGTCTCCTGCAGTTGGCCGTGGTACTTCCCGGCGAACAGCAGGACGCCCTGGCGGCCGGTGGCGACCCGGGCGATGCGCAGGGCCTCGGTGTTGGCCGTCGACGCGGAGAGGGTGAACTGCCACTGCGGCAGCGTGAAGCGCAGCCGCAGCTGCTCGCAGACCGCGGTCGCGGGCTCCGACGGGAGGAAGAGCTGGACGCCGCGGGCGGCCTGCGCGGCGATCGTCTCGGTGAGCCGCGGATGGGCGTAGCCGAGGGCGGTCGACATGTCGCCGAGGTTGAAGTCGAGGTAGCGGTTGCCGTCGACGTCCGTGAAGACGGGGCCGCTGCCGTGCGCGAGCCAGAGCACCGGGGTGCGGTAGAAGCCGGCCATCCAGGGTGTCGGCACGCCGCCGGGCATGGTGCTCCTCGCGCGGGCGGTCATCGCGAGCGAGGTCGGCACCCGGGCCCGGAAGGCGGCGTCCTCGCGTTCGCGGATGCGGGCGAGCGCTCTGCGGTGCGCGTCGGTGAGCCGGGGTTTCGCGTCCATCGACCTTGTCCTCGCCGATCTGGGTTCCCGGCCGACACTACGCCGCTGCCGGTCGGCCGCCAGCCGGGGTGACGGCCCGGAGCTGCGACGGATCGGTTCGCGGTCGTTCTTCTGTGCGAATCGTTGTCATGGCCTGCTGTCGGCCCGTTTTCCGGTGGGTCGATGGAATGATTCCCGGCGCAGGGTGAGCGCAGGGGCGCACGGCGGCCGGGGGGTGTCCGGGCGGTGCGGTCGAGGTGCATTCGGGTGCGCGCTGCGGGCGCCGGTTGGTATCCGGACAGTGCGGTGGCCGGCGGGTCGATGGCGGTGGAGTGACATTCGCGCGTCGCGGGGTGGTCGAGGGCGGAATTCCTGCCTTTCGCCGGCCGAGGCGGCCCCGACCGGCGGTGGTCGCGCCAGTGGACCGTGCCGTTGTCACCTGCGCTTCAGCCGGGCGAGGCAGCCGGTGTTCGAATTGCTCCTGCACTTATTGGAATGTTTGGACTGATTGCCTACGGTCGAAGGCTGCAGCGGACGGCTGCGGTGGCCTTCAAAGTGGGATATTCGGCCAAGAATTTTGACAGATCTTGTGCAGCCCGAGTGTGCACCGCAGACTTTTTCTCGGCCGCAGGGAACGGCGTTCGTCCGTGGCGAAACGTTCTCCTCGGGATTCCTTTTCTGTGAGTGCCCCGCCGCGGGCACCGTCCGGCTCCTGTCGTTCCGCTCCCGCTGGAGGGTTCCGATGGACATGCGCTACGAGGCCTACTCCTACGCCGACCGGCTCTTCTACGACTCGCCCGTCCGCTGGGCGGCGCGGGAGGAGTTCCCGGCCGCCGGCGAGCCGGCGCCGCCCGGGTGGGTGCGCACGGTCCGTGAGGTGTGGGTGGGCTTCCAGCCCGGCGACGTCGTCCTGCCGGAACAGGGCTGGAAGATCCACGTCTCGGCGACCCTGGAGAATGCGCCGCGGATTCTCGACACCGTCCGGACGTACTGTTTCGAGCACCGGATCGCGTTCAAGTTCCTGCGCAGCCCGGCGCTGGTCCAGACGCAGAACGCGAAGTACGCCTCGCGCGGTTCCAGCGGCAAGTTCCTGACGCTCTACCCGGTCGGCGAGGACGAGCTGACCCGATGTCTGAACGAGCTCGACACCGCCCTGGACGGCGCCCCGGGCCCGTACATCCTGAGCGACCTGCGCTGGCGCAAGGGGCCGCTGTACCTGCGGTACGGCGCCTTCGTCGAGCTGCTGTGCCGCGACGACGACGGCGAACTCGTCCTCGCCTTCCGGGAACCGGACGGCCGGCTGCGCCCCGACGTGCGCCGCGCGGTCTTCGAGGTGCCGGAGTGGGCGCCCGTGCCGGCCGTGCTCCGCCAGGCACTCGCCGACGCCGGGCAGGCCAGCGTCGACGCCTTCCCCTACACGGTGGAGTCGGCGCTGCACTTCTCCAACGGCGGCGGCATCTACCTCGCCCGGCCGACCGGGGGCGGCGACCAGGTGGTGCTCAAGGAGGGCCGCCCGTACGCCGGCCTGGACCAGCGGGGCGAGGACGCCGTTGAACGGCTCGGCCGCGAGTACGCGACCCTGCGCCGCCTGGAGGGCGTGGCCGAGGTGCCCGCGGCGCTCGGCCACCTCACCGCCTGGGAGCACCACTTCCTGGTGCAGGAGTACGTCGACGGCGAGCCGCTGCACCGCTGGTTCGGCCGGAACTACCCGCTGGTCCACCCCGATCCGGACGAGGAGACGGTCGCCGACTACCGGGAGAAGGCCCTGGAGATCCTGGCCGGGGTGGAGCGCGGCCTGCGCGCCATCCACCGGCGGGGCATCGTCTTCGGTGACCTCCACCCCCGCAACCTGATCGTCCGACCGGACGGACGGGTCACCTTCATCGACTTCGAACTCGCCTCACCCGTCGACGACTTCAAGCGTCCGGCACTCGGCGCCGCCGGCTTCGCGGCACCCGCCGGACTCACCGGTCCCGCCGTGGACGAGTACGCGCTGGACGCCCTGCGCCTGTGGATGTTCATGCCGCTGCTGCCCCTGACCGCGCTCAGCCCCGGCAAGGCCGACGCCCTCGCCCGCGCCGCCCGTGCGCGCTTCGCCCTGCCGCCCGGTATCCCGCCGGCGCCCGGTGCGCAGCCGGACGGGAACCCGGCGGAGCCGGAGGAGAACCCGGACGAGGCGCGCAGGCAGCGGCCGCACCGGATCAGGCCGCAGGGCGCGCGGCCACCCGGCGCGAGGCCCCGCACGTACAGGCCGGACGGCTCCGAGCCGACCGCCGACCTCGACGCCCTGCTCGACGGCGACCCGGCCCGGTGGCCCCGCCTGCGGGACGGACTCGCCGCCGCCATCACGGCGAGCGCCACCCCGGACCGCACCGACCGGCTCTTCCCCGGCGACCCGGGCCAGTTCACCCACGACGGACTGGGCCTGTCCTACGGCGCGGCCGGCGTGCTCTGGGCCCTGCACAGCAGCGGCGCCGGCGTCGACCCGGAACACGTCCGATGGCTGGAGGAGGCCGTCACCCGCGAACCGTGCCGACCAGGACTGTTCATCGGCGCCCACGGCGTCGCGTACGTCCTCGACATGCTCGGCCGCCGGCAGCCCGCACTCGACCTGCTGGAGCGGCTGCGCAAGGACGACCCCGACGCGCCCGGCCCCGACCTCTCCGGCGGCCTCGCCGGGATCGGCCTGACCCAGCTGCACTTCGCCGAGCGGACCGGCGACCGCGCCCTGCGCGACGCCGCGCTCGACACCGCCGAACGCGCTGTGGACAAGCTCGGCCTCACCCGGCCCGACGCCGCCACCGCACCCCCCGGCTCCCGCGCCGGACTCCTGCACGGTGCCACCGGCACCGCGCTGCTCCTGCTGCGGCTGCACCGGGCGACCGGCGACACCGCCCTGCTCGACCTGGCCGGCACCGCCCTGGAGCGTGACCTGTCCCGCTGCGTGACCGCCGAGGACGGCACCCTCCAGGTGGACGACGGCACCCGGGTCCTGCCGTACCTGGAGACCGGGAGCGCCGGGATCGCCGTCGCCCTCCACGCCTACCTGCGACACCGGCCGGACTCCCCGCTCGCCGATCGGCCGGCGCCGATCCGGGCCGCCGCGGAGCCCGAGTTCATCGTCCAGTCCGGCCTGTTCAACGGACGCGCAGGACTGATCGCGCTGCTCGCCCTGGTGCAGGGCGACGGCCGGGAGCACGCCGAGGTGATCCGCCGCCACATCCGGCGCCTCGCCTGGCACGTCATCCCGTACCGCGGCCTGCCCGCCTTCCCCGGCGAGCAACTGCTCCGCCTGTCCATGGACCTGGCCACCGGCACGGCCGGCGTGCTGGCCGCCCTCGCGGCGGTGCACGACGGAGCCCCCGCTCTGCCGTTCTGGCCGGACACCGTGCCGCCGCGGCCCGAGCCGCGCGCCGGCGACACCCCGCCGGACGACGGCGATACCTCGCCACTCGACGGCGACCACTGACGACCGGTCCGAACGGCCGGTCCCACCCGCCGGCGCCGCGCGCACACCGCGCGCCGCCGGCGGCCACCCCCGCGGCCGGGAACCACCCGCCGCCCACGAGTTCCGGCGAACGCCGGGAAACCCACCGAAACCCCAAGGAGGGGCCATGTCGATCCTGAGCCTGCAGGCGCTGGAGGCGTCCGAGGAGACCATCGAGTTCCGCTCGGTCCTCAGCTCCCTGAGCGCCGTCAACTGCACCAACAGCACCGTCAGCACCCTGCTCTGCCTCTGAGCAGCAGGGTCGACCGCCCGCCCTTCCCGGCGGTCGACACGCCCGCCGGCGCCCGGCCCGGAGTGATCCGGGCCGGCTGACCGCGGCGGCACCGGGTCCCGGCCGGACGAGGCCGGGGCCCGGTGGCCGTTCCGGCCGGCGCCGCGGGCGCGGAGCAGACCGGGGGTGGCGCGGCCACGAGGGGAGTCGCGCCCACCCCGGTCCGTCCGGCAGACCTCCCGACCGCTTCCCGACCGCTTGCCGTCCGTCCGCCCGGCCACCGCCCCGGAGGCGCCATGCCCACCACCGCCGACTCCGCGCCGACCGCCCCCCGCGCGGGTGACCGGTCCGCGAGCGCCCCGGACACACCCGACGGCCCCCGCCGCCGCCCGCCCGCGGCCGGGGGCCGACTGCTGCCGGTGCTCGCCCACGGCCGCCGCTGGTCGGCCGTCCTGGCCGCCTCGGTCGCGGCGAGCACCGCCGCCACCCTGGCGCTGCCCGCCGTCCTGGGCCGCGCCGCCGACCGGGCCCTGGGGGGATCCGGCGTCCCGGCCGCCGTTCCCCTCGCGGTGGTCCTGCTGGTCCTGACAGCCGCCGAGGCCCTCAACCAGTACGCCGGACCACGGGCCTCCGCCGACGCCACCGCCCGGCTGCGCGAGGCGACGGTGTGCCGGACGACGGCGGGCGAGGCGCTCCCCGCCCGCCGACCGCCGGTCGGCGAGCTGGCCGCCCGCCTCACCGCCGCAGCCCCGCAGGCCGCCCTGGCCGCGCCCGCCCTGGTGTACTCCGCCGCCCAGCTGCTGATGGCCGCCGGAGCCGTCGGCGCCCTCGCGCTGCTCGCGCCGCTGCCGGCCCTCGCCTTCGCCGTCACCGCGCCGCTCGGGTACCTGGTCGTCCGCCGCCAGCTCCGCCGGACCGCCCGGCTCGGCGAGGGCTATCAGCGGGCACAGGCCGCCGTCGCCGCCGGCCTGCTGGACGCCGTCTCCGGCAGCCGCAGCATCGCCGCCGCCGGCACCGCCGCGTGCGAGATCGAACGCGTCCTGCGGCCCGTCCCCGAACTCTCCCGCCAGGGCACCGGGATGTGGGACAGCCAGCGCCGCATCGCCTGGGCCGCCGGCCTGCTGGCACCGGCCACCCAGCTCGCCGTCCTGGCCGCGTCCGGCATCGCCGTCGGGTACGGCTCGCTCAGCGTCGGCGGGATGCTCGCCGCGCTCGGCTACGCCGGGATCGGCCTCGGCGGATTCGGCGCCGCACAGAGCCTGCTCGACGTCTCCCGCGCCAGGGCCGGAGCCGTCCTGCTCGCCGACGCACTCGACGCGCCGGAACGCCCGCGCGGCGACCGGCCGCTGCCCGACGGGCGCGGACGGCTGGAGCTGCGCGCGGTGACCGTCCGCGCCCTGGGGACGAGCGTGCTGGACGGTGTCGACCTGGACCTGGCCGCCGGTACGTGGACCGCCCTGGTCGGGGCCGACGACGCGGAGACCTCCGCGCTCGCCGCCGTCGCCGCTGGACTGCTGACCCCCGACCGGGGAACGGCCCTGCTCGACGGCGTCCCGCTCGCCGAGATCCGGCCCGACGACCTGCGCACCGCCGTCGCCTGCGCCTTCGCCGACCCCGTCCTGTACGGGCCCACCGTCGAGGAGGCGATCACGCTCGGCGCGCCGCCCGGTGCCCGGCAGCGCAGCCGGACCGCCGCCCGGGCGGCCCGGGCGGACGCGTTCGTCCGGCGGCTGCCCGACGGCTACCGCACCCCGCTCACGGCCGCCCCGCTCTCCGGCGGCGAACGCCAACGCCTCGGCCTGGCACGGGCGTTCGCCCGGGACAGCCGTCTGCTGGTGCTGGACGACGCCACCTCCAGCCTCGACTCCGCGACCGAGGCCGCCGTCCTGCGGGCGCTGCGCGCGCAGGACGGGCGCACCCGGCTGCTGGTGACCCGCCGGCCCGCCGCGGCCGCGCATGCCGACACCGTGGCCTGGCTGCATCGGGGCCGGATCCGCGCCGTCGGCCCGCACCGCGAGCTGTGGTCCGAGCCCGCGTACCGCGCCGTGTTCCGGGGCGCCGACTGATCCGCCCGCCGCGCATCCGCAGACACCCCCCGGCCCGGAAGGAAGCCGCCGATGCCCCTCCCCACCGACCGCCGTACCCGGAACGCGGCCCGGAACGCGTCCCCGCCCGCGGACCTCCCCGACGGCCGGGCCGCCGCGCGGCTGCTGCGCACCGCACTGGGCGCCGACCGCGGCGCCCTGGCGCGGTTGCTGGCCTGGAACCTGGGGTCGGCGCTGCCCGCCCTGGTGTCGGGCAAGGCGCTGGCGCTCGCCGTCGACCGGGGCTTCCTCGGTCACCGCCCGGCCCAGGCCGCCGGCTGGCTCGCCGTGTTCGCCGTGGCCGCCGCCGTCGGCGCCTGGTCGACCCGGCAGACCTACCCGTGGCTGGCCCGGCTGGTGGAGCCGATGCGCGACCGGCTGCTGCGCGAGGTGGTGACCGGGCTGTTGCACCGCGCGGTGGCGGCCCGTGGCCGGTCCGACGGGTCGGCCGCCGTGGCCGTGGCGCAGCTGACCCGCCAGGTGGAGGCGGTGCGCGACACCACGGCCGGGCAGCTGCTGCTGGTCTCGCAGTTCACGCTGACGGTCGCGGCCGTGGTGGTGGGGACGGGTGCTCTCGCGCCCGCCGCGGCCGTCCTGGTGGCGGTGCCGCTGCTGCTGGCCCTGCTGCTGTTCGCGGCGCTGGCCCCGGCCACCGCGAGGCGCCAGCGGGAGGCGTTCGCGAGCGAGGAGGAGCTGGCCCGGCGGTTCGTCGAGGTGGTCCAGGGCCTGCGGGACCTGGTCGCGTGCGGTGCCGACCGGGACGCCGAGCGCGAGGTGCTCGCCGCGGTGGAGGCCAACGCGGCCGCCACCCGGGCGCTCGCCCGGGTGGCCGCGCTGCGGCGGCTGATCGTCGCGCTCGGTGCCCACCTGCCGCTGCTGCTGGTGGTCCTCGCCGCGCCGCTGCTGGTCCGGCGGGGGCTCAGTGCCGGCGCGGTGGTAGGCGTGCTCGCGTACCTGACCGGCACGCTGGAGCCGGCGCTGCGCCTGCTGGTCCAGGGGGTCGGGGCGTCCTGGCTGCGGCTGGCGGTGGCGGCCGAACGGCTCGCCGCCGCGGCGGCCCGCCCGGAGAGCGTAGGCCCCGCCGACCGGGCCGACTCCGGGACGGTGAAGGACGGTTCGGTCCAGTTGGCCGCCGTCGGCTACGCGTACGGTCCGGCCGCCGAGCCGGTCTTCGCCGACCTCGACCTCGCCCTCGCGGACGGTGAGCACCTGGCGGTGGTCGGCCCGTCCGGGATCGGCAAGTCCACCCTCGCCGACGTGCTCGCCGGCATCGTGCCGCCGGACCGCGGCCGGGTCCGGCTCGGCGGCGTCCCGCTCGCCCGGATCCCCGCGGCCGAGCTGGCCCGGGTCCGGGTGCTGCTGCCGCAGGACCCGTACGTCTTCGGCGGCCCGCTCGGCGACAACCTGCGCTGGCTGGCGCCCGAGGCCACCGAGGCGGAGGTGACCCGCGCGCTCGCCGCGCTCGGCGCCACCGCGCTGGTGGAACGCCTGGGCGGCCCGGCCGCCGAGATCGACCCGCGGGCGCTGTCGGCGGGCGAACGGCAGCTGATCGCCCTGGTCCGGGCCCACCTCTCGCCCGCCCGCCTGGTCGTCCTGGACGAGGCCACCCGCCACCTCGACGCGGCCGCGGAGCTCCGGGTGGAACGTGCCTTCCGGGCCCGCCCGGGCACGGTGGTGGCCATCACCCACCGGCCCGGACCCGCCCGCCGGGCCGACCGGGTGCTCTACCTGGACGGTTCCCGGCCGGTGATCGGCACCCACCGGGCGTTGCTGGCCGGCGTGCCCGGCTACCGCGCGCTGATGGGGGAGGAGGCGTACGGCGCGCTGCCGGCCGCGCGGGACGGGCGGTGACCCGCCGGTCCCGCGTGACACCCCCTCACCCGCCGGTGCTCAACAGCCCGGTCGGAGCATCACATCGCTGACCATGCCGTCCCGCGGCAGGTCCAGCGCCCCCACCACCGTCGCGGCCACCGAGTCGGCGGTGAGGCAGGTGGACGGGTCGTACGGCAGCCCGAGGCGCTCGTGCAGCCGGACCTGCATCGGCGTGTCCACCTCGCCCGGATAGACCGCGGTGACCCGCACGCCGTACGGGTACTCCTCCGCGCGCAGCGACTCGGCCAGCGCCTTCAGCGCGAACTTCGAGGCCGCGTACGCGCCCAGGCCCGGCGGAGCGTGCAGCCCCGCACCGGAGTTGAGGAACACCACGTGCCCCCGCGCGGCGCGCAGCGCCGGCAGCACCAGGCGGGTCAGCTCGGCGGGCGCCAGCAGGTTGACCGCCAGCGTGCCGTACCAGCGGTCGGCCGCCAGGTCCGCCACCGTGCCCGGCTCGATGACCCCGGCGACGTGCAGCAGCGAGTCGAGGTGGTCCGGTCCCTTCTGGTCCGCCAGGACCGAGGCCAGCGCGGCCGGCTCGGCCAGGTCGGCGACCAGCGTCCGACTGCCCGGGAACGTCCCGCGCAGCTGCTCGGCGCGGGCCGCGTCCCGGGCCAGCAGCCACAACTCCTCGCCGCGCTGCGCCAGGAGGGCGGCCACGGCCGCCCCGATACCCGAACCCGAACCTGTGATGAGATGAACGCCCATGCCGCGCGTCGTACCCGCCGGCGATGGTCCGGAACGCCGAATTCACGCCCTCCTGGACCGGGCTCCGAGGCCGTGACCAGGAAGGATCCGGCGGCCGGTCGGGGGCGCCGGCCGTCACCGCCGGGCCCACCCGGCACACCGGTCCCGCCGTCCGCACCGCGGTTCGAGCGCCCGTACGGCGGCCGCGTACGGGTTCGACCGGCGCGCCGGGGCCGCGGCGGCCGGATCCCGTCGCAGACCGGGCCGCGCCGGGCGTCAGCCGGGGTGGGACATCGAGTCGATGGCCACCGTGGCGGCGAGGACCACGGTGTGGTCGGTCCCGTCGGCGATGGCGACCCCGTAGGTGTCGCGGACCCGGAACCACTTCTTCGAGACTTCGGCGATCTTGTAGCCGTCGCGTTCGATGGTGTACTCGTGGTCGACGACATTGCCCTCGACGCTCAGGTCGTCGCCCTCCTCCTGGTGGATGGTCCACCGGTTGCGGAGCGGGGTGATCAGGGCCTTCTTGACCAGGGCGACCCGGTGGCCGTCCGCGTCGCCGATCTCCATCGAGTCCTTGATCCGCATCGGCCGGCTCTGGACCGTCGCCACCTTGTGACCCTGCGGATCCTGTAGCTGGAACGTCTGCCGGGCGCGCAGCACCTTGTTGTCGACGCGGTAGACGTGCTCCCCGGAGTCGTTGTCGATCCAGTAGTCGTCCCCGACGGCGATCATCTTCTGCTGCATGCGGTAACGGGTCACCCCGTCGCCGTGGTCGAACGCGCGGTTGGCCCTCCGGCGGTCCCGCCGATCGTCGAACATCGTTCCACGTCCCTTCGGCTGCCACCGCGGTCCCCGGCGGCGCCCCCGGCCGCGGGCCGGCCGCCCGGCTCCGGGCCCGGCGCCGCCGCAACCGGGCGGACGGACTCTCGCACCGGGGACCCGCCGGCCCGCGCGCCGAGCGGCGGATGCCCCGGATGCCCCGGATTCCTTCAGTATGTGCTTCCCCCTGCGGCCGGGCACGGGGGAGCACCGCGGCTCCGCAGATTCACCGGCGCCGCTGATTGTCACAGGCGTGCGGGAGACTCTGCGGCGGAGGGCTTGCCGGACGGGCACGGCGGGAAGGAGCGCCCAGGGTCCCGGAGTGTCGCGGGGCGAACGGGGACGAGGAACGGGGGACGGATGACGATACGTGATGCCCGGCGGGGCGCGGTGCGGCGCGGCGCGGTGGCGCTGGCCGTCTGGTGGCTGTGGATGCCGCTGGTCGCACTGCTGGCGTGGTGGGTCAAGCACGGGCTGTTCGGCGGTTTCGGTCAGCAGGACCAGAGCTACGTCCTGCTGATGGAGCGCCAGTTCTTCCCGCACGGCGGCGTGCTGGACGCGGCCCCGCTGTTCTGGATCTGGGTCGCCGTCGGCCTGCTCGGCACGGTGTGGGTCGTCGGGTACGTCGCCGACGCGTCCGGGACCGCCTTCGGCGACCGGCGGGTGCGGCTGGCCTTCGCCGTGGTGCTGCTGGCGGTGGCCGGCTCGCTGGTGCGGGCGGGCACCGGGATCTGGGACGACGACAAGGACGCGGGCCGCTTCTACGCCCTGGCCACGGTCCTGGACATCCCGGCGGGCGGCGCGGCCACCCCGCGCTCCGTGCTGCCGGTCACCGAACACACCCGCAAGGGCGACGGCGGCCGCTGCGACCTGCTCGGCACCGCCGACGTCCCCGCCTGCGTGAAGACCGCGCCGATGCCCGACTTCGACTTCGACGCGCGGACCGCCTCCTACGCGGCGGCGACCGCCGCGCTCACCGCCAGCGCCGGCCTGACCTCCGGGGTGCACCTGATGGGCCACAGCCTGCACTACCTGCCGGACGCCTCCCAGGGCGGCGGCGTGTGGACGGCCGTCCTGGACGGCTCCGGCGAGCAGCCGACCGAGGGCATCGCCGTCTGGGACGGCCGGTCGAACACCGTCGCCACCTGCGCCTACCGGGGCGACCACGCCTTCGGCCGGGCGTTCGCCGGCACCGGCGCCGTCAGCCTGCGCAACCTGCTCGCCGAGCGGTTCCCCGACCTGGTCTACAGCGACCAGGACATCTGGGGCTACTGCGACGGCCCCGACCCGCGCACCGCCCAGCCGGTGATCGTCGTCTCGGTCGCCCGGCAGACCGGCTGGCTGCAGCGCACGGTGCTGGAACCGGCCGGCGTGCTGGTGCTGCGCGGCTCCTCGGACGGCCGCCCCGACATCACGTACCGGGCCACCGTCGCCCCCGGCGAACTGCCCGGCGCGGTGTACCCCGCCTCGATCGTCCGCTCGCAGATCCACGAGGTGCAGTGGCTCGGCGGCCGCGGCGCCAAGGACGACCGCGGCTTCGGCTACGCGCACACCTCCGCCGCCACCAACGCCGGCAACCCGGGCGAGTTCCTGCTGCGCTCCAAGGCGGACGGACACCTCTACTACGTCACGCCGCTGGTGCCGCGGGAGAGCTCCTCGCAGCTGGTGGTCGCGTACGCGGTGCTGCAGGCGGACCGGGTCGGCGGCGGTCTGGGCGACCTGCACGTGTACGTGCGCGGCGACGACAGCCCGTCGGTCAACCTGGACGTGCTCGCCAGCCGGATGGTCTCGTACATGGCGCAGCAGACCTCGATCACCATCAGCGCCGGCCAGGGCGGGGCGCTGCAGGAGATCATCCCGTTCGGCCGGGACATGTGGCGCGGCTACGTGGACTTCAACGGGCAGACCCAGGACTACATCGACCTGTCCGGCGACGCCACGGTGAAGCCCAACCTGGTGTCGCTGAGCGGCCCCATCACCGCGCCGGGCGGCCAGCCGACGCCCGCGCCCACGGCGCCCGCTCCCACGCCGCAGCCTCCGGCGGCGGCCGGCGACTGCGGCGGCGACCCGGGACAGCTGACGACGGCACAGCTCGCCGCCTGCGTGGCGGAGCTGTCCAAGGCGCTGCAGGGACGCATCCAGGCCCCGGCGACCGCCAAGCCCTGACCCGCCGCGGCACCGTCCCCCGGGCCGCTGCCGCCGGTCCGGCGGTCGTCCGTTCCTCGGGTAGGGTGCTCGCTCCGGCGTCCCCGGCCCGCCTCTCGACCGGCGGGCCGGGGAGCCGGCATCGGGCACGCGGAACGGGACGAGGGGCGTCGGGCATGGCGAGCGGGGAGGGGCTGGGAGGTCTGCTCGGCCGCCGGCTGGGACGGCGGTTCGGGTGGCTGTGGGGCGCGAACGCCACCAGCGCGCTGGGCACCTGGCTCGCCTTCGGCGCGTTCCCGCTGATCGCCGTCCGGGTGCTGCACGCGGGCCCGGCCGAGGTCGCCGCGCTCTCCTGCGTCGGGGCCGCGGTGGGCGCCGCCGCGGCGGTCCCGCTCGGCCCGTGGGTGGAGTTCCGCCGCAAGCGGCCGGTCATGATCGCCACGGACCTGGCGCGGTGCGCGGCCCTGCTGACGATCCCCGCCGCGTACGCGCTGGACGCGCTCACCTTCCTGCAAATGCTGCTGGTCTCGGTCGTCGTCGCGGCCGCCGACATCACCTTCCGCGCCGCCTCCGGCGCGTACCTGAAGACGCTGCTGCCCGCCGAGGACCTGCTCGCCGCCGGCGCCCGCTTCGAGTCCACGACCTGGACCACCACGATCATCGGACCGCCGCTCGGCGGCGCCCTGACCGGGCTGCTCGGCCCGGTGGCGACGGTCGTGGCCGACGCCACCAGCTACCTGCTCTCCGCCCTGGGCATCCGCGCCATCGGCGGCCACGAGCCGCCCCCCGAGCGCCGACCGGCCACCCGCCTACGGGCCGGGGATCTGGCGGCGGGCTGGCGGTACATCCTCGCCGACCCGACGCTGCGCCCGCTGCTGGTCAACACCGCGCTGTTCAACGGCCTGGTGATGGCCACCGAACCGCTGCTGGCCGTCCTGATGCTCGGCCGGTTCGGCTTCGCGCCCTGGCAGTACGGCCTCGCGTTCGCGGCGCCCGCCCTCGGCGGCCTGCTCGGCTCGCGGCTGGCCAGGCCCCTCGCCGCCCGTTTCGGCGAGCACCGGATCATGGTCGGTTTCGGGACGCTGCGCGCGCTGTGGCCGGTCGGCCTGGCCTTCCTGCGGCCCGGTACCGCGGGGCTGCTGCTGGTGATGGGCGTCGAGCTCGGGCTGATCTTCTGCTGCGCGGTCTTCAACCCGGTCTACTCGACCTACCGCCTCCGGCACACCGCCACCGACCGGGTCACCCGCACGCTGTCCGCCTGGGCGGTCACCACCAAGGCCGCGACCGCGCTGCTGACCGCCGTCTGGGGCGTCCTGGGCGCGCTGCTCGGCCCTCGGACCGCCATCGCCCTGGCCGGCGTCCTGCTGCTGGCGACCCCGCTGCTGCTCCCGCGACGCAACCCCGCCTCCCGAGCCGCCGAGCCGGAACCGGCCCCGAGCCCGGTCTGACCGGCCGCCGCCGGGCTGTGCCCGACACGACGCCGGCCCGGCCCCACGGTGGTGGGGCCGGGCCGGCGTCGTGTCGGGCAGGAGGTCAGCCAGGTCAGCCGGCCATGGCGAAGCCGTTGGCCCAGAGGTTGTTGACCTTGCGCTTCTCGGTGGAGTTCGGGTACGGGTTGGTGCAGGAGGTGCCGGGGCCGCCGCCCGACATCAGCTCGCTGCACGGGCCGGAGTAGTGGTCCGGCAGGCCGAGGACGTGGCCGGTCTCGTGGGCGGTCACCCGCAGCGAGCTGTACTGCCGGTTCTGCGCGTAGTCGAGGAATATGTAGCCGCTGCCGTGGCCGTCGGTGCTGGCGTAGGAGCCGCGGGAGTCGTTGCCCTCGTAGTAGCGGAAGTCGGCGTTGCTGCCGGAGCGCAGCTGCACGTTGCTCACCGAGCTGTTCCAGATCTGGGCGCTCTGCGCGATGACGTTCTTGAACGTCGGAGCGCTGCTGGCGTCATAGGTGACGACGACGGCCTTCAGGTACGGGTGGGCGGCCTGCTTGGCCAGCGCCGACGTCATCACGGCCTGGTAGAACGCCTGGCTGTCGGCGTCCTCGGCGGCGGAACCGGCGAAGCCCGCGGTGGCGGTGTAGCCCTGGGTGCTCTGCTGGACGGGCGCCGCGGTGGCGGGCACCGCAGCGGCGCCGGCCGCCAGGACCAGTCCGAGGGCAGCGGCGAGCACGGTCATGGAGCGGTTCATGTGGGGGACTCCATTCGCGGGTCCCGGGGGCCGTGGGGAGGCCGGGCCGGGACACGGTGACGGGTTGATGCACCGAGCTTGGGGCAGCCCGGGCGGGCCGCGCAGATGGCAACCGGCGATAGCACCGGCCAATATCCCCTGCTGAACAGCTCTTTGACGTCTCGTTGGGCAGTCTTGACATGCACTTGGCATATGGGGAATGCCCGGTTATGCTCCCGATGTGGAGCTCGACGTACGACACCTCCGGGTGCTGTGCGCGGTCGCGGACACCGGCAGCGTCCGCAAGGCCGCCCGCCGCCTCGGCATGACCCAGCCCTCCCTCACCACCCAACTGCACCGCATCGAACGGACCATCGGCGGCAAGCTGTTCACCCGCGACCGGACCGGCAGCCGCCCCACCGCCCTCGGCCACTCCGTCCTCTCCCGGGCCAGACCCGTCATCGGCGAGATGGACGCCCTCATCGCCGCCGCCCGCGAAGAAGCCGCCACCCGACCCGGCCGGCGACGACTGCGGATCGGCAGCGTCGGCAGCCGCGCCGTCGCCGCCTGGCTGCGCCGCGTCCACGACCGGCTCCCCGACACCGACACCACCATCCACATCGACATCTCCGCCATCGCCCTGCTCCAGCTCGTCGCCGCCGAACAACTCGACATCGCCTTCGTCCACGAGAGCGAGGGCTTCCCCCTGCAAGTGCCGCCCGGCACCGAGCAGCGCGTCCTGATGGCCCGCGAACCCCAGTTCGTCGCCCTCGCCGAGGACCATCCGGCCGCCGCCCGCCCGGTCGTCACCCTCGCCGACCTGGCGCACGACACCTGGATGGTCGACCCCACCGCCGACCACGAGTACGCCGCCCTGCGCCGCGTCTTCGCCGAAGCCGGCCTCGACCCGCGGGTCGTCCAGGTCCGCGACAACGCCACCGCCGCCGAACTCGTCGCCTCCGGCGAAGCCGTCCGCCCCTTCCAGCCCACCTCGCCACCCGGCCCCGGCACCGTGCTCCGCCCCGTCGACGGCGACCCGTTCGCCCACCGGCTCCTGCTCACCTGGCGCCCGACAGCCATCGGCGGCCCCGCCCTCGACGGACTCTGGACCGACCTGCGCCGCGCCTACCTCGACCTCGCCGGCGTCAACCCCGCCTACCGCGCCTGGCTGCGCCGCCACAACCGCTCCCTGCGCACCCTGCTCGCGCCCGCCGGACCGATCGCCGAGCGTTGAGCGGACACGCCGGTGGTGTCGGTACCGGCCCCGCGGTGCCGGTCGGCCGATCATGGGTTCCGCGTGGACGGTGTGCCCCCGCCCGCCGCGCCCGTCCTGGTCGGATCGAAAGGGACCTCTCGATGGTCGTCGCCTCCTGGAAACGTCCCGTCACCCGCCGCGGCCCGGGCGCGTGCCGGCTGTCGGCCGCCGCTGCGCTCGGCCTCGCCCTCGCGGTCACCGGTGCCGTCCCCGCGTACGGCGCGACCGCCGACGACGGACCCTTCCCCGTCCCGGTGGCGGCCGGCCCGGCAACCGAGCAGGTGATCACGGTCAAGGGCGACGGCACCCACGCCACCGTCACCCTGTGGGACCGCCGGGACGGCCGATGGCAGCCGCTCGCCACCACCGCCGACGCGCGGATCGGATCCGGCGGCCTGCACAGCGGCCTCACCCGCGTCCAGGGCACCGGAACCACCCCCACCGGCACCTACACCATCACCCGGTCCTTCGGCCTCGCCCCCGACCCCGGCACCCGCATGCCCTACCACCACGTCACCCCGCACGACTGGTGGGTCCAGGACCCCTCCTCCGCCCACTACAACCAGCTGCGCACCGACACCCAGGGCGGCTTCCACCTCACCGAGGACGGCCCCCTCGGCAGCGAACACCTCGTCAACTACCCCGTCCAGTACGAGAACGTCCTGGTCATCGACTTCAACACCGCCCCCGTCGTCAAGGGCCGCGGCGCCGGCATCTTCCTCCACGACCTCGGCCCGAAGGCCGGCGACACCGGCGGCTGCGTCGCCGTCCCCGCCGCCTTCATGACCCGCACCATGCACTGGATCGACCCCGCCGACCACCCCGTCATCGCGATCGGCCAGTGAGATCCCCGCTCTGCTGCCGGGTGGTTGCGGAGGGCAATCCCTGCGATACGCCGCCGGTGTTCGGGTTGATCGGTTGATGACGCCTGGGCCGGGCGGAAGACTGTCGCGGTGCTGTACCTGTAGGTGACACCGCCGCCCTGGGAGTGATCTCCGTTGCCAGATCTCATGCCAGGGCTGCCGTCCGGATACCGGGCGCGACCGGCCACCGCTGACGACACCGGTGACATCCATCGCCTGGTCGCGACCTGCGAGCGCGCGCTCTTCGGGCGGGTGCAGACCGATCTCGGCCGCATCGCCGCCGACCTCGCACGACCCGGCCTGGTCCCGGAGCCGGACACCCGGTTGATCCATGACCGGGCGGGGTAGTTGGTCGCTCGGGCCTGGGTGAACCGGCGCTGTGCGGTGGACGTCCACCCCGAGCACCGGTGCCGTTACCTGGGCAGTGCGCTCCTGGCCTGCGCCGAGGCCCGGGCGAGGCGAACGGCCGCAGACCTACGTCAGGAAGCACCACCCCAAGCCATCGGAGGCCCGGAACGCCGCCCACCTCGCCCCGACGGACAAGTTCTATGAGATTGTCCGGAGGTACATGAACATCCGTGGGTGGAACGGGAGCGGGAAGAGGAAATGATCTACCGCGCACTCGACTACCAGCTGACCTGCAGCAAGTGCGGTCATGACGTGACGGGCTCGCGGGGCCAGCAGATCGTGATGGAGAAGTTCGGCTGGTTCGACGAATGGCAGTGCGAGAACTGTGGTCTGGTCAGTGACGACTACGGCGACGGGCCCGGGCCGGAGGACGTCAGGGAAGGACTGCTGGCGCAGTTCGGAGGATTCCGGGTCCGGCTCGTGGAAGGCCGGGACGGGACCGTCGCGGCGGCCCGCCACCTGCGGGAGATCCTCGACTACAGCCCGGCCGAGGCGATCGGCAGGCTGAGGGCGGCGAAGGCCGGGGAACCCCTCGGAACCGCTGTCGAAGTCGAAGCCCTCGTGCAGGCACTTCGCCGGGACGGATACGCCTACGAGACGGTCGCCGCCGGATCGGAGGACTGAGCAGCCGGATCCGCCGCGCGGCGCATGTGCTTGTGGCGCTCCGGTCACACGCACCAGCCGTCCCGTGGTGACGGTGCGGGCGGCCGGGCCGGCCCCACCTTCCGCTGGGAGTACTCCGTCGGCTGGGCGGGCCACCGGGCGCGAGCAGTCCGTCATCGAGATCGTGGACCGCCTGGGCCTGTGGCAGCCGGCCACCGGCGAGCACCGCAAGCACGCCCGCGTCGAGCCGAAGATCCGCGACCAGAAGGCCTCGGGCATGGGCCTGCTGCCCTCCCGCGAGATGACCGTGAACACCGCCTGGCCGACGGCCACCGCCATCGCCTCCGACCTGCGAGCCTGGCTCCAACTCCTCGCCCTGGACGGCGAGGAGGCCAAGGCCACCCCCAAGACCCCGCGCCACCGCATCCTCCACGTTCCCGCCCTCCTGGTCCGTGGCCGGCGCAAACGCCGACTCAAGGTTCCCACGAGCACCGAGAGGAGGGCCCCGGAGTCTCCGGGACCGTGGAACCCCGGCGTTGCCCGGCACGACAGCCGACGCGCAGCCCTCACCGGCCCCGTCCATGGACAGGGATCTACGCGACATCACGGACACAAGATCAACCGACCATCGCGATGAATCAGCGAGGCCTGCGCGTAGGGATGGAGGTCCGGCACAGCTCAACGGTCTTTCGAAAGGGTCTGTGAGACGGGGCGTCACTCTGTCGCCTCCATCTCCAAGCATTCGCAAAGGAATAGTAGCGAATTCAGCTTGAAGACCGTTCAACAGAAGAGTCGAGTTCAATACTGTTGATGCCCTGAAGGGGGTGTTGGGGAAAGCTTTCCACGGCCTCCACCTGCGGATACGGCATTCCTGAATGTTTCCTTATGCGGATCCATTGACTGCCTGTCGGCGCCTCTGCTTTGCTTCAGCCCGCAGACGGACGGCCAGCCCCACATGACGAGTCATCAGCTCGCCAGGCCATGCGCGGAATTTCCGGATCGGGTCCCGTTGCGCGGGTGTTGAAGCGCGCGGGATTCCCTTTCCGGCCGTGCCCCCACCGTCGGCTTCTGTCCGGATTCGACCGTCCGACGCCCACCGGCGTGCGGACGGTCGGCATGAGAGAGGCTCCCCCCATCGATGGGTAGTTCCCCCACCACCAGGCGTACCAGGCTGGCGGCGTTCACCGGCGCCGCTTCGCTGGCGCTCGCCGCCGCCGGACTCGCCGTCACCGCGGCTCCGGCGCAGGCCACCACCGCTCCCGAGCAGGCCTCGGCGGCGGTCTCGGGCCAGGCCCACCACAGCGGTCTCGCGGCCGACTCCAGTGGCATCTCCAACGAGTTCAACCCGTTCAGCCCGGCGCTCACGCAGAGCAACATCCCGGGGATGAAGCAGTACGCGGCGCAGAAGCGGGAGCGCATCGCGCACCAGCTCCAGGCGGCGGCCACCGGCCAGCAGACGCTGTCGTACGGCGGCGGTGTCGACGGCATCGGCGTGCAGAGCGGCCACTCCAAGGTGTACCTGGTGTTCTACGGCAACCAGTGGGGCACCCAGACCACCGACGCCAACGGGAACGCCAAGTTCTCCGGCGACTCGGCGGGCGCCGCGCAGGCCACGCAGAACATGTTCAAGGGCATCGGCACCAACGGCGAGACCTGGTCGGCCGACCTGACCCAGTGGTGCGACGGCGCGAGCGTCGCCGCCGGCGCCACCAGCTGCCCGGCCAACGCCAACTTCGTGCCGTACCAGAGCGGCGGCGTGCTGTCCGGTGTCTGGTACGACAACGCGGCAGCCTCCCCGGCGTCCGCGACCGGCCACCAGCTGGGCGTGGAGGCCGTCAACGCGGCCGCCCACTTCGGCAACACCACGGCCGCGTCCAACCGCGACGCGTACTACGTGATCCTGTCGCCGCACGGCACCAACCCGGACAACTACCAGAGCCCGACCCAGGGTTACTGCGCCTGGCACGACTGGAACGGCGACACCACGCTGACCGGTGGCGCGGCCAGCTCGCCGTACGGCGACATCGCGTTCTCCAACCAGCCGTACAACATCGACATGGGCGCGTCCTGCGGTGTCGGCTTCGTCAACTCGCCCGGCACCCTCGATGGTTGGACGATGACCCTCGGCCACGAGTGGCACGAGATGATGTCCGACCAGAACCCGGCCGGCGGCTGGACCAACCACGTGTCGGGCAGCAGCTACAACGGCCAGGAGAACTCGGACGAGTGCGCCTGGATCAAGCCCGGCCAGGCCGGCGGCGCCGCCAACGTCAGCTTCGGCCCGTTCGGCACCTTTGCCGAGCAGGCCAGCTGGTCGAATGACACCAACTCCTGCGCGATCACCCACGCGATCCTCACCCACGGCACCACCAACACCGTGACGGTGACCAACCCGGGCAGCCAGTCCGGCACCGTCGGCACCGCGGCGAGCCTGCAGATCCAGGCCTCCGACTCCGCGTCGGGCCAGACCCTGACCTACGCGGCCACCGGCCTGCCGGCCGGCCTCGCGATCAACTCCGCCACCGGCCTGATCTCCGGCACCCCGACCGCCGCCAGCACCTCCTCGGTGACGGTCACCGCCACCGACACCACGGGCGCCGCCGGCTCCACGAGCTTCACCTGGACCGAGGCCCCCACCGGCGGTGGCACCTGCACCGCGGCGCAGCTGATCGGTAACGCGGGCTTCGAGACCGGCTCCGCGGCCCCGTGGACCGCCTCCTCGGGCGTGGTCGACAACTCCGCCTCCGAGGCCGCCCACGGCGGCTCCTGGAAGGCCTGGATGGACGGCTACGGCTCCGCCCACAGCGACAGCGTCTCGCAGACCGTCTCGATCCCGGCCGGCTGCAAGGCGACGTTCAGCTTCTGGATGCACATCGACACCGCCGAGACCGGCTCGACCGCGTACGACAAGCTGACCGTCCAGGCCGGCTCCACCACGCTGGCGACCTACTCCAACGTGAACGCGGCCACCGGCTACGTCCAGAAGTCCTTCGACCTGTCGGCCTTCGCCGGCCAGAGCGTCACCCTGAAGTTCACCGGCACCGAGGACTCCTCGCTGCAGACCAGCTTCGTGATCGACGACACCGCGCTCAACGTCTCCTGACCGGGACCTGACGCGACACCGGGGCGGGCCGTCTGCGGTCCGCCCCGGTGTCGTCGTGTCCCCGTCGGTGGATCCGATCGGGGTGTCACCGCGTCTCACCCACGCGCAAAGAACCAGCACAGAGAACCCGCACAGCGAACGGAGTCCCCGCCATGAAGACGGTGCCCCTGAAGGCGATCCTCACGCTCGGCCTCGCCGTGCTCGGACCGGTGGCGCTCACCGGGTGCGGGCCGTCCGGCGCGAGCGGCCCCGTCACCGCGGCCGGGGCGGCCCCCGTCGCCCTGGACGAGGGCGCCAACCACACCCGGGTCACGGTCGCCGTCGGCGCGACCGTCCGCACCGACCTGCACAGCACCTACTGGTCGCCGGTCACCAGCTCCGATCCGAACCTGCTCGCCCCCACGGGAACCCCCTCGACCTCCGCCGTGCCGTCCTGCCGTCCCGGCGCCGGCTGCGGGACGGTCACCACCGGGTTCGTCGCCCGTGCCACCGGATCGGTCCGGCTGACCGCCCGGCGCACCAGCTGCGGCGAGGCCAAGCCCTGCCCGCCCGACCAGCAGGACTACACCGTCGACGTGGACGTCACTCCCTGAGTGGGTACGCCACCCAGCGGAACCGTCCCCACGGGATGCCGGGCGCCGGGATCCGTCGCTAGATGGAGAGGGGACCTCGGGCCGACGGAACGAGTCGACGGAACGACGAGAGCAAGGGCTGGGACGTCACATGCAACAACGCACTCTGCGGGATCTCCGGGTGTCCGCCATCGGCCTCGGCTGCATGGGTATGTCCGCCTTCTACGGCACCGCCGACCAGGACGAGGGCGCCGCGACCATCCGGCGCGCCCTGGAACTCGGCATCACCTTCCTCGACACCGCCCAGGTCTACGGTCCGCTCACCAACGAGTCCCTGGTCGGCGAGGCGATCCGGGGACACCGCGACGAGTACGTCATCGCCACCAAGTTCAACCACCGGATGGACCACGCCGTGCCGGGCGACATGTCGACGGTGGGACGGCAGGACGGCTCCGCCGAGCACGTCCGCAGCTCCGTCCACGGCTCGCTCGAACGGCTCGGCACCGACCGCATCGACCTGTACTACCAGCACCGCGTCGACCCGAACGTGCCCATCGAGGAGACCGTCGGCGCCCTCGG
Source organism: Kitasatospora cinereorecta (assembly GCF_024172095.1). Lineage (GTDB taxonomy): Bacteria > Actinomycetota > Actinomycetes > Streptomycetales > Streptomycetaceae > Kitasatospora > Kitasatospora cinereorecta. The sequence continues at coordinate 177,654 of NZ_JAMZDX010000009.1, forward strand.
CGAACTGGTCGCCGAGGGCAAGGTGCGGCACATCGGGCTGAGCGAGGCGAGCGCCGCGACCATCCGCCGCGCCCACGCCGTCCACCCGGTGACCGCCGTCCAGAGCGAGTACTCGCTGTGGACCCGGGACGTCGAGGCCGAGGTGCTGCCCACCTGCCGCGAACTCGGCATCGGCTTCGTCCCGTACTCCCCGCTCGGCCGCGGCTTCCTCGCCGGCCGCTTCAGCTCCCCGGACGAACTGGAGGAGAACGACTTCCGCCGCGGAAACCCGCGCTTCACCGAGGCCAACCTGCGCGCCAACCTCCGGCTCGCGGAGAAGGTCAAGGAGATCGCCGCGGAGAAGGACGTCACCCCGGCTCAGCTGGCGATCGCCTGGGTCCTGGCCCGGGGCGAGCACCTGGTGCCGATCCCGGGCACCAAGCGCCGCACCTACCTGGAGCAGAACGCGGGCGCCGTGGACGTCGAGCTGACCGCCGACGACCTGGCCCGCATCGACGCCGAACTGCCCGCGGTGGCGGGCGAGCGCTACGACGAGGCGGGCATGCGGGCCGTGAACCGCTGACGGTCCGTCGGAGGTACCGGACGGCGCTGATCGGATGACGATCGGACCGCGGGACGGAGTGTCCGGCGGCTCCCCGCGGATGCCCGGATAGCTTGGCGGGGCGGCCCCAGGTTCGTCCGGGAGGGCGGTCGGCCGCACGGTTCAGGCAGCGGGTGACGGCCGGCGCAATCCGGGTGTCTCCCGCCCGTAGCAGTGAGGGGAACGCCGGTGGGGCTCGACGCCGCGACCGCTGTCTCGTCCACTTCGTCCACCTCATCCACCGACTCGACCCGCCGGACGCTGCTCAAGGGGCTGGCGGCGGCCGGGCTGGGCGCCGGGCTGGGCGTCCGGTCACCGTCCCCGGCGTGGGCGGCGGAACCGGCTGATGGACCGGCCCCGGTGGACCCGACGGACGAGTGGGACGCCTTCGCCGCCCGGGTACGCGAGGAGTTCACCGCGATGGGCCTGGCCGGCGCGGCCGTGGCCGTGGTCAGCGCGGACCGGGTCCTGCTCACCCTCCCACTCGGCGTACGTGACGTGGAGAGCCGTGCGCCGGTCACCTCCTCGACCCGCTTCCTGGTCGCCTCGACCACCAAGTCGATGACCTCGCTGCTCGCCGCCACCCACGTCGACCAGCGACGCCTGGCGTGGGACCAGCCGGCCGTCGACGCCTGGCCCGGCTTCCGGGCACCCACCGACCGGCTGACCCGCTCGCTGCGGGTCCGCGACCTGCTGGGCATGGCCACCGGCATCGACGAGCCGCCCGCCCTCTCCGGCCTGCACGAGGGCGACCCTGCCGCCCCGCAGCTGCTCCGCTCCCTGGTCACCCTGCCGGTGGTGGCGCCGCCGAACACGACGTTCCGCTACAACAACACGGTGTACTCCGCCGGCGGCTACCTGCCGCTGCTCGCCGACGGCGTGTCCGCCGACGCCCTCACCGGCACGTTCGCCGACGAGATGCAGCGCCGGGTGTACGGGCCCACCGGCATGGCCGGCGCCCGGATCGCGGACGACCCCCGCGGACTGGTCACCGACTTCATGCGCGGCTACGCACCCGACCTCACCGGCGCCAACCGACCGCTCGCCTACGGGCCGGTCGGCAGCTACGCCCCGGCCGGCGGCACCCTCGCCTCCCTCGACGACATGGCCGCCTACGTCCGCCTCCAGCTGCGCCACGGCATCTCCGTCGACGGCCACCAAGTGGTGTCGGCGCAGAACCTCGCCGAGTGCTGGAAGCCGCACATCCCGGTCCCCGTCTCGCCCGACTTCGACCCGGACGTCACCGAATCCGGCTACGGGATGGGCTGGATCCGCCACCGGTTCTGCGACGGCACCTCGCTGATCTGGCACAACGGCGGGATCGACGGCTTCACCTCGTACATCGGCTTCCTGCCCGAGCACGACCTCGGGCTGGTCGTGCTCAACGGAACGAACCCGTCCCCGACCGGGCAGCACTTCTACCTCTACGTCCTCAACCTGCTGCTCAGCGAGCGGTTCGGCCTCAACAAGGGTGTCCCCGCCAAGGTCCACACCGCCCACCTGGCCGCCCTGGAGGAGTTGCGCGCCCTCGGACGCCGCACCTTCCCGACCGACCCCGGCGCCACCGCGCCGTACCTGGGCCACTACGAGGGCGGCTACCGCCTCACCCGCAGCGGCCTCGACCTGTTCCTCCGCCTCGGGCCGCGGACCATGCCGCTCGGGGTCATGGACGACGGCAGCTACGTGATGACCGGCGGGCTGCTGGTCGGCAACGCGGTCCACCTCACCCGGGACGTCGACAACACTCCCCGGATCGAGGTGGTCGGCTTCGAGACCGTCCGCCGCACCACCGGGCTGGAGACCCCGGCCGGGTAGCCGCCCGACGTCCGGGTGACAGGTGCGCGAGCGCGTGGAGCCGGACGCCCGCACCGGGTGTCAGGGGCGGCCGAGGAGGGCTGCGCCGGCGACGGCGTCCGTCCGGGCGGTGAAGAAGTCGGCGAACGCGGTGACGAACTCCTCCTCGCTGATCCGGCCGTCGCCGTCGGTGTCCAACTGGCGGAAACCGTCGTTGAGTTCGGCCGGGTGGACCCGTGATCCGCCGAAGAGGACGCGGTACTCGTCCGCGCACAGGTGGCCGCCGCCGTCGGCGTCCGCGGCCCGGAACAGCGCACGAACCGCCGGCACCAGACCGTGCTCCAGGTAGGCCGGGTCCCGGTCGACCCCGGCGAGCATCGCCGAGACGAACTCCTCGCAGTCCACGGTGCCGTCGCCGTCGGCGTCCATGGCCGTGCGGAGCTGCTGCCACCAGGTCTCGAACGCGGCGTAGAGCACGTCCTCCCGCTCGACGGGGAGTTCCAGCTGCCAGCAGACGTTGTGGACCATCGCCTGGAGGTCGGCCGAGTCGACCCGTCCGTCGCCGGTCTGGTCCAGCACCTGGTGGAAGAACGCCTCCAGTCGGGCCCGGCGCGAGTCGACGGTACGCGGCCGGCTCGCCGGACGGGCCGGCGTACGCCGCGGGGCCGGTCGGCCGTCGGCGGTGGGGGAGGGGCGGTGGCGGTAGCGCAGGTGCTCGGGAAGGCGGGTCATGACGTGCCGCACACCGCGGTGCACCGCCCACGACAACGCCGCGGCGGGCCGCGTCCGCCGCGTCCCGAACCGCTCGTGCCACGCCGGCGGCAGGTCGGCCACCGTCAGGCTGCTCAGCGTGCGGGCCGCGGCGACCCGCAGCAGCGGCCACGCGGGCGCCAGCCGTCCGATCCGCCGAGGGGCCGGCGCCTCGCGGAGGATCCCGAACAGCAGATGACGTACCACGTCCCCGTACTCGAGCACTTCGCGGACATGGCGCTCCAGGTAGGGCGGCACGTCCGCCGCCGTCGCCGGCAGCACCTCGTCGGGGATCTCCAGCGCCGCGCAGACGTCCCTGAACTCGTCGTACAGATCGTCGAGTTCGGCCGGTCGCAGGCGCTTGCCGGACAGTTCGTGCATCGCCGTGATCGCCTCGTACAGCGTCACCATCACCCAGGCGCGCACCTCCGGATCCTCGGCGGTGTACGGTCGCCCCGCGTCGTCGGTGCCGTGGATCCGGCGATGGGTACGGGCCAACCGGGCCACCTCCAACCGGCGCTCCTCCGGACCCGCGGAGAACAGCCGCGCCCCGGAGTCCACCGTGTGCTGGATGCGGCGCCATGGGTGTGCGCGGTACGTCGAGTACCGGTCCATGCCGGCCGCGACGGCGGGATGCGCCGCCTGGAGGACGATCAACCGCCAGGCCACCAGCCCGATCCGCCACTCGCCGAGGCTCCGGCGCAGCGCGCTGCGGCTGTCGGGCGGGGACGCGGCCGGCACGGACGACGTGGACGTCATGGGGGCTCCGAGGGGCGAGGAGACGGGCAGGTGACACCACGTACAACGGGCCCGAGGGCCGCGCGGCACGTCGGATCACTCCTGCGTGCCGCGCGGTCGAACTCCGCTGCGGGTCGTTCCTGTCGTCGTGTGCCCCGCCGGAGGGCTCAGCCGGCCGGCGTGAGCGGGTGGCGCACGCCGAACCACTGCTCGGCGCCGAACTCCTCGAACCGCTCCACCTCGGTGAACCCCAGCTTCGCCGCGACGCGCATCGAGGGGTCGTTGGCGGTCTGGGTGGTGAGCACCACCGGCTCGCCGGGAAGCACCTCGGAGAACCAGTCCAGCGCCGCCGCGCACGCCTCGCCGGCGTACCCGCGACCCCACGCCTGCGGCAGGAACATGTAGCCGAGCTCGGTCTCTCCGGCCTCCGGACGGACGTGACCCGGCCGCTCCGCGGCGCGCGGGTCCAGCGTCACGATGCCGATCATCGCCTCGTCGAGAGCGACCACGAGAAGTCCGGGACGCCGCCTCGGCACCTCGGGAACCGCCCGCTCCATCTCCTCGCGCGCCCGGGGACCGCCGATGTAGGTGCCCACCTCCGGCGAGGTGAACAGCTCGATGACCGCCGCTCGGTCCCGGGCCTCGGGCTCGCGCAGCACCAGGCGTTCGGTCCGTATCGGGGCGGGAGGCCAGACGCGTTCGATGTCAGTCATGACCGGCAACCTATCGCACACGATCCGAGCAACCCCTCGCCCGGCCGTCCCGGTGGGCGCTGCGGGGAAGTCGCCCGGGTTCCGGTCGGGTTGGGGGCGGGGCGCGCAACGGCTTCCCGTCGAGGTCCGGTGCGGGTGGTGTGCGCGTGGTGTGGCGGGAGGCGGGTTCCGGTTCGGGTGGTGCGGCGGGCGCCGGGCGTTCGGGTGGCGAGCGGGCGGTATTCAGCGGGAGTACACGCGGTTTCAAGGTGCCGCCGTCAGAGTTCGGCGTCGTGCCTACCACTCACATGCGTGTCGGCGTCGCCTCCGTGAGCGCCGCTGCCTTGACGTTCTCAGGTCTGGTGCTCACCGGGATGGTCGCTGCGCAGCCCGCGGCGGCCGCCGACCCGGCCGGCTACCAGAACGTTCGGATCAACGAGGTCACCTCGTCGAACAACGACACGGTCGAGCTGTACAACAGCGGCTCGACCACCGTGAGCATCAGCGGCTGGAAGATGTCCGACGACAGCTTCTCGCCGCAGTCGTTCAGCCCGTCGTCGAGCTCGATCCCGGCCGGTGGCTTCGTCACCTTCAACTCGCCCAAGGGGCTGGGTGACTCGGACAAGGTGGTGATCTACACGGCCGACGGTACGGTGGTCGACCGGGTCGAGTGGGCCACCAACGGCGCGAAGCCGGCGATGGCGCGCTGCGGCGGCGACGGCACCGGGGCGTGGGTGACCACGACCGCGGCGACCACGTTCGGCGCCGCCAACGCCTCCGGCTGTCCGGCGTCGATCCCGGCGGCGAGCAAGGTGCGGATCAACGAGGTCACCTCGGACGGCGCTGACACCGTGGAGCTGTACAACGGCGGCACGAGCGCGGTCGGCATCGGCTCGTGGAAGTACGTCGACAACGACACCACCCACTCGCCGGTCACCGTCTCGTCGTCCTCGCCGAGCGCGACCAGCATCCCGGCGGGAGGCTACGTCACGTTCACCTCCGGCATCGGTCTTGGCGGAAACGACTCGCTGTTCCTGATCGACGGCAGCGGCAACACCATCGACTCGGTGACCTGGGCGCCCAGTGGTGCCTCGCCGTCGGACGAGCGGTGTGCCGGCGTGTTCCAGACCTCCGCGAGCGCGACGTTCGGCAGCGCGAACTCCTGCTCGGGCAGCGGCGGTGGCGGCGGCGGTCAGACCGGCCATCTGCTGGGCGGTGGCGGCGCGCTGACCAGCGGCTGCACCCCGGAGGCGCCGTCCGGTACGGGCTCCACCCCGGCGGGCACCCTGGCGTGGCCGGGCGGGCTGGACGTGACGATCGCCGACAACGTCTGCGCGTTCACCACGTCCACCGGCCCGGAGGGCCGCGACGTGAGCGGGCTGGCGTTCGACCCGGCGAACCCGTCGGTGCTGTGGGCGGCCAAGAACAAGAACTGGCTGTACAAGCTGGTGAAGAGCAACGGCAAGTGGATCCCGGACGCGTCGTGGAGCGCGACCGGCAAGCAGATCCGCTTCGCGGGCGGCACCGGCCAGCCGGACTCCGAGGGTCTGACGGTCGGCAGCAACGGCCACATCTACGTGACCTCCGAGCGCGACAACGCCAACAACACGGTCCCCAAGGACACGGTCATGGAGTTCGACCCGGCCGCGACCGGTTCGACGCTGACGCCAATTCACCAGTGGGACATGACCGCGCAGTTCCCGCAGCTCAACACGGGCAACAAGGACGACGCCAACCTGGGCTTCGAGGGCGTCGGCTACGTGCCGGACAGCTGGCTGACCGGCAACGGCTGGGTCGACCCGCTGACCGGTGCCGCCTACAACCCGGCGAACTACCCGCTGCACGGCTCGGGCCTGTTCTTCGCCGGCCTGGAGTGGGACGGCACGCTGCACGTCTACGGTCTGAACTCGGACGGCACGTTCACCACGTTCGGCACGATCGCGACCGGCAAGGTCTCGGTGATGGACGTGACGTTCGACGCGGGCACCCAGCGCATCGTCGCGACCTGCGACAACACCTGCGGTGAGACGCACACCCTGATGAAGGTCGACGCCAGTGGCGCGATCGTGCCGGACGTGACGTACACCAACCCGGCCGTCATGCCGGTCGACAACCTGGAGGGCTTCGCGATCGCGCCGACCTCCACCTGCGTAAACGGCTTCCGCGAGGCGGTCTGGTCCGACGACGGCATCTACGGCTTCGGCACCGGGACCTCGTCCAACGGCCACGCCCTGTACAGCGGCACCTTCCCCTGCTGATCCCCCCGACCGGAGGACTCCGGCGCCCGGCTCCGCCGCCGAAAGCGTGGCGGAGCCGGGCGCCGTTGCGTTCCCGCAGGTCAGGGCGTACCAGCGGGGTGGGAGCCGATTCCGGTCCGCGCGAAGGTGTCGGGGATCGGCAGGGTCCTCCAGCTGCCGACCGGCCAGGCGACCACCATCGCACGGCCGATCACCTTGTCGACCGGCACGCTCCCCCCGCCGGGCTCGTCCATGTGGTAGCGGGAGTCCCGGGAGTCGTTGCGGTGGTCGCCCATCACCCAGATCGAGCCGGCGGGCACCGCCAGCGGGCCGAAGTTCCGGTCGCCGCAGGGCGTCGCACCCGGGTAGAGGTACGGCTCGTCCAGGGGCTTGCCGTTGACGTAGACCGGCCCGGTGCCCTGGCAGCTGACGGTGTCTCCGCCCACCGCGATCACGCGCTTGATCAGGTCCTTCTCGTCCGGTGACGGCAACAGGCCGATCCAACCCAGCGCGGACCGGACGCCGCGCACGGCGGGGTTGCCGCTCGGTTTCTGCGCCGGCTCGTCGCCCAGCCAGTCGGACGGGTCGTGGAAGACCACGACCTCGCCCCGGGACGGTCCGGATCCCAGGTGCGGGGTGAGCTTGTCGACCACCACGCGGTTGCCGATCCCGAGGGTGTTCATCATCGACCCGGACGGGATGACGAACGCCTGCACCAGGAACGTCTTGATCAGCAGCGCGAGCGCCAGCGCGACGACGACCAGGACCGGCGCCTCCTGCCAGAACGGCATCCGGCGCTTCGTCTTCGCCTTCCCCGGTGTGGTCGCGGCGGCCGGGTCGGACGCCTCCGCACTCCCGAGGCCCGGTCCGGCTCCTCCGGTCGCCTGGTCCCCCATGTCGCCTCCCCAGCGATGAACGGTCGGGACCATGATGGCGACCTGCGGCTGTGGCGGGCGTAAGCGTCCTGGTCGGCGGCCGGACCCGACTGGAACGTAATGATCACCAGGTGATATTCATAGCGCCCTGTCACTCGCCCCACCCGCCGACCGACCTGTGAGGACCCTCGTGCCGAACGGCTCCCTTCGCGCGCGGCGCAGCGCCCAGCTCTCCGCCGCCTGCCTGCTCGCCGCGAGCGCGCTGGCGCTGAGCGGCTGCGCCAAGCCGGCGGACGACCCCCGCCGGGCCGCCGCCGCGGCGGACGGATCCGGGGCGGCGACCGCGGGCGCACCGGACGCGACGGCCTCGGCGTCCGGGACGGCGTCCCCGTCGGCATCGGCTTCCCCGTCCGCGTCGGCGTCCGCCTCGGGCTCGGCCGCGGCGTCCCGTTCGGCGTCGCCGAACGGGACGGGGAACGCGCCGGCCGGTGCGTCGACGGCGCCCGGCGGCGGGCCCGGTGCCGCGCCCGCCGGTCCGCCGGCCGGAAGCTCCTCGGGCAGCGTGTTCACCGGGCTCGCCTTCGACACCTGCACGGCCCCGCCGCTCGCCACCATGACCGCCTGGCAGGGCACCTCGCCGTACGGTGCGGTCGCGGTGTACGTCGGCGGGAAGAACCGCGGCTGCGCGCAGCCGCAACTGACCGCCTCCTGGGTGCAGTCGGTCTCCGCCGCCGGGTGGAAGCTGATCCCGCTGTACGTCGGTGCGCAGCCGCCGTGCCAGACCGGCAGCAGCCCGGAGAAGATCACCGCCGCCACCGCGGACTCGCTGGGCGCGGCCGACGGCGCCGACGCGGTCTCCAAGGCGTCCGCGCTCGGCATGCGGGCCGGCAGCACCCTCTACCTGGACGTGGAGGCGTACAACAGCGCCGACACCGCCTGCGGGGACGCCGTGCTCGCCTACACGCAGGCCTTCGACCGGGCGGTCGCGTCCCGCTCCTACCGACCCGGGTTCTACGGCTTCTCCTCCTCCTCGGCCGCCGGCATCGCGAACGCCGCCGCCCAGGGCAAGCCCGACCTGCCCGAGGCGCTCTGGTACGCGAAGTACGACGGCGCCGCCGACACCACCGGCAGCTTCCCCTTCGGCGCCGGACTCTTCGCCGGCCACCGCCGCGGCCACCAGTACCAGGTCAACCAGCGCGAGACGTACGGCGGCGTCGCCCTCACCGTCGACCGCAACGCCTGGGACGGTCCGGTCGGCGTGACCGGCTGACGGTCCGTCGGTCCGCCGGTCGTCCTGACGTCCCGGCACTGTTCGGTAGTGGTCGAACAGCTCGACGGCGGACCGGTGCGGCGGTGACCATCGTGCTGCGCGCGCAGCACGATTCCACCGTCCCTCCCCGAAGGCGAGGCAACCGTCATGGCACGGCGAACGTGGCATCGCCTACGGCGCGATCAGGGCCGATCCGGTCGACGGCTGAACCGCGAGGTCGTCCTGCAGCTGTGCATGGCCCTCGAGCAGGACGTGTCCAAGGTGCGTCACCACATGTTCCACCCGGCGGCCCTGCCGCTGTGTGGTGATGGCGCCCGCGGTGCGCAGTGCGGTGGCGTGCGCGCTGGCGGTGGGTGCGGTCAGCCCGAGGCGGCGGGCCAGTTCGGTGGTGCTGCACGGCTCCTGGCCGACGGCCCGCAGGGCCCGGGCGCGCGCCGGGCCGATCAGCTCGGCCAGCCGGTCGGTCGCGGGCCGCTCGCGACCGACCGGCCCGCCGGAGGTCGGGTGGAGCAGCACCGGTGGCCGGCGGCGGACGAGTACGGCGTCGACCCCGTCCTGGACGAAGAAGTTCGGGCGCAGCTCCAGGCCGCGGCCGTCCAGGTCGACGCTCCGGTCCGGTCCGGCCACCGCGCACCGGAGCACGCCGTCCTCCTGCCAGACGGTCCGCGGGTGGAGCCCTGCCAGTACCGCGCCGATCCCGGCCTCGCCGGCGAGGTGGGTGCGGCGGGCGATGTCGGCCTGCAGGTGACGCTGGAGGTCGGGCCAGTCCGGGGCGAGACAGGTCTGGAAGACGGCCCGGGCGCCCTCGGCGAGCCGCCGCAGCCCGCGGGTGTCGCCCTCGCGGAGCTCGACGACGATGCGCGGCAGACCCCGCTCGGCGCCGTGCCCGGGCAGGGCCTGCCGCAGGTCGGCCGGGGTGGCGGCGAGCAGGGCGTCGAGCTCGTCGGCGAGCGTGCGGCGGCTGCTCGGGACATGGGTCACCAGGAAGTCCGGGATGCCGGCGCGGACGGTGTTCACCAGGTCGAACAGCGGGGCGGCGGCGTACGGCACGCGGCCGCGCATCCGGCGCCACCAGCGGTCGCGGCGGGCGCCCGACCAGGGGTGGGAGCCGGCCAGGGCGGTGACGACGTGGTCCATCGGTGAGACGACGAAGCGGGTGCGAGCGAGGTCCGGCACACCGAAGGTGACGGTCAGCATGGTTCCCCCAACAGCCCGGTCGGGCCGGTCCGCGCTGCTCGGCGGGACGGCCGTCGCCGGGCGGGATTCGCGACGGGTCGGGTCCACGCCGCGCGACCGGTCGGTGGCCACCTGGCCGGTGCTGCGGCGTCACCGGTCATCCTGGGCGGCAGCCGTCGCCCGCCCCATGGCGCGGACCTTGCGTTCGCTTGGCGTTCCGATCGTCCGTACGACGGCCTCGCCGCACCGGGGACGGGGTGTACGGCCGGGTCAGGGACGGGGCAGGGGGAGGGGACCCGTGGAGGTGCGAGTACCGTTCCGGTCCGCGGTTCGAGCGCGGTCGGGTCGCCGCGGATCAGCCCGCGGTTCAGCCGGCGTCCGGCTCCAGCAGGGCCAGCCGGGCCGCCGCCGGCTCGGCCTCGGCCGCGCCCAGTCGGCGGTAGAGGTCCACGGCCTGCCGGAGCTCGGCCGCCGCGGCAGCGCGGTCGCCGGTGAGCTCGAGGCAGCGGGCGGCGCCCTCGAGGGCCCTGGCCTCGTTCAGCGGACTGGTGTCGTCGCCGGCGAGCTGCCGGGCCTCCCGGTACAGGGCGAGTCCGGCGAGCGGCCCGTCGGTGTCGACGGCGAGGGCGGCGGTACTGACAACCACCTCGGCCTCGCCGGCCCGGTCGCCGATGTCCCGGTTGAAAGCCCGGGCCTGCTCGAACAGGGCCGCCGCGGCCGCGGTCTCGCCGCCCGCGTGCCGGGCGCGGCCCAGGTGGTGCACCGCATTGAGCTCGCTGTAGCGCAGACCGTCCTCGCGGAAGATCGCCACCGCCCGTTCCAGCAGCTCGGTCGCGGCGGCGATGTCCCCGGTCTCCAAGCGCACCCGGCCCAGGTCCTTGAGGCTGTACGCCTCGCCGTCGCGCTTGCCGAGGTCGAGATAGATCGCGAGGGCCCGTTCCAGGGCGTCGGACGCGGTCGGGTAGGTGGCGGTCGTGATCCGCAGCTGGCCGAGGCTCCACAGGATGTTGGCCGCGCCGTGCCGGTTGCCCAGCTCCTCCATGATCGCCAGGGCGTGTTCCAGCAGCTCGCCCGCAGCTGCGAGGTCGCCGGTCGCGTGCCGGACCCGGCTCAGGTCCCAGCAGGCGTTGGCCTCGCCGAGGCGCTTGCCCACGGCCACGAAGGCCGCCAGGGCCCGTTCCAGCGCGTCGGACGCGGCCGGGTACTCCCCGCAGGCGTTGTGGGCGCGGCCGATGCCCCAGAGCGCGCTGGCCTCGCCCAGGCGGTCGCCGAGCTCCTGGTGGATCGCCAGCGCCCGTTCGTGCAGGCCGAGCGCGGTCCGGAACTCGCCGATCATGTAGCGGCACCGGCCCACCTCCTCCAGGGCGCCCGCCTCGCCGTGCCGGTCGCCGAGCTCCTGGTGGATCGCCAGCGCCCGCTCGTGCAGCTCGCCCGCGTCGGTGATCTCCCCGAGCGCGTGCCGGACCCGGCCCAGGTCCGTCAGCGCGCCCGCCTCGCCGTGCCGGTCGCCCGCCTCGCGCGCCGCAGCGGCCGCGGCGCCGTGCAGTTCGATCGCCTGCTGCCACGGACCCTCCTGGAGCAGGAACGGAGCCAGCGCCGCGCTCAGGGCGATCGCCCGGCCGGGGACCGGCGTTCGGGCGGCGGCCGCCTGCAGATTGCCCCGCTCGGCCCGCATCCAGGCCAGCGCCCGGGCCCGGTCGGACATCCGGGGCGCCACCGCCGGCGCCGGGACGGTGCGCGCCGCGCCGGGACGGCTGTGCTGCACCAGGTGGAGGTACGCCTCGCGCGCGGTGTGCTCGAAGTAGTCGAGCAGCCGCTCCGACGCGGCCTCCCGCTCGGGGTCCCGGTCCCCGGCCCCGGCGCGCGTCCTGGCGTAGAGGCCGACGAGGTCGTGGAAGTGGTAGCGGCCGGCCGTGTGCTGCTGGACCAGGTGGTGGTCGAGCAGGGACTCCAACAGGTGCTCCGCCGTGCGCAGATCGCCCCCGATGAGGTTGGCGGCCGCGTACGCGTCGAAGTCCGGTCCGGGCACCAGGCCGAGCCGTTCGAACAGGTGCTGCTCGGCCTCCGGCAGGGCGGTGAAGGACGTCTCGAAGACCGCGGCCAGATCGCGGTCCTCGTCACTCAGCCGGTCGAGGCGGTCGTGCTCGTCCCGCAGCTGCTCGACCAGGTCCTCGATCCGCAGGGCGCGGCGGTGCCGCAGCCGGGCGGCGGCGATCCGGACGGCCAGCGGCAGATGGCCGCAGAGCGCGATCAGTTCGCCGATCGCCGGATCCTCCGCCGGGATGCGGCCGGGACCGGCGACCTTGTGCAGCAGCGCGGCCGCCTCGGCCGGGCCGAGGGTGTCGAGCGCGAGGGTGTGGGCGTCGTCCAGCCCGGTCAGCCGTCGCCGGCTGGTGACGACGACCAGACAGCCCGGCGTCCCCGGCAGCAGCGGCCGCACCTGCGCGGTGCTGACCGCGTTGTCGAGGACGATCAGGGTCCGGGAGTCGGCCAGCCGCTCACGGTAGAAGGCGGCGCGGGCGCCGAGATCCTGCGGGATCGACTGCGGAGGCACGCCGAGCGAGTGCAGCAACCGCTCCAGCGCGTCGTCGGCGGTCACCGGTGCGAGACCGGCGGTGTGGCCGTGCAGATCGATGAACAGCTGCCCGTCGGGGAAGCTCCCGCGCATCCGGTGGGCCGCGTGCACCGCGAGCGCCGACTTGCCGACACCGCCCATCCCGTCGATCGCCGAGATCACCACCATCCCGGCGTCGCTCCCGCCGGGCGCCGCCTCGGCCAGCGCCAGGAGCCGGTCCAGCTCCGCCGTACGGCCGGTGAACAGCCGGGTGTCGGAGGGGAGTTGGCACAGCAGGTCGGCGGAGGCCGGGGAGGCGGGCCGGCTCTTGGCGGTTGCCGCGCCCGGGGTGGTTGCCGCGCCGGTACCGGTGCCCGTGCCTGCGGCCGCGGCGGGGGAGCGGCGGGTGGCGGCCGCGAGCAGTTCCTCCCGGTCGGCCGCGTCCAGTCCGAGGGCGGTGGCCAGCCAGGCGACCGACGACAGGCGCGGCTGCCGCCGTCCGGTCTCGAGCACACTGATCGCGTGCGGCGAGACGCCGGAGCGCTCCGCCAGCTCCTCCTGCGTCCACCCGGCGCGAAGCCGGTGCTCGCGCAGCAGCGCCCCGAAACTACCAGCCACGCTCATCCCCCGACGGTGGTCCGACCCCATGACGCAGTGCGGTGCCGATTCGCCATGCCCCCACCAAGCCGCCCACGACCCTAGGTGATCGCCCCCTCGCGGCGCCACCCCCGGCTCGTCCGGTGCGACGAACCGTCAGGTGGCGGTGTTCTTCGATCGGTGGCGCTCTGCGGCTGTCCAAACGATTTGGCGTGCGGCGACAACAGGCAAGGCAGGCAAGCCGATCGGCAGAAGTGGATCAGGGCAGCCGCAGCCTGCCGCAACCGCTGGACGACCCGGCTGGCGATCTTGAATAATCCAGGCCATGCCTACTCTTGTCCACTCAACGGTTCCGGTGGGCTCCGTCGCCGCACAACCCCAACCAACCTTGCCGGCCGGCGACGGCGTGCTGTTGCGACCCTGGACTCTCGGCGATGCCCAGGCTGTGATGGACACCTACCAGGACGCGGAGATCCAGCGCTGGCATGTGCAGCGCGCGGACTCCGTCGCCGAGGCGCAGGAGTGGATCGCAGGCTGGCAGGGCGGCTGGCCATCCGAGACCGGCGCGCACTGGGCCGTGGTCGACTCCGAGACCGACGTCCTGCTGGCTCGCGCAGCATTGAAGGGACTGAAGTTCGCGGACGGCACCGCCGATGTCGCCTACTGGACCGTCCCGGCGGCTCGGGGAAGGGGCGTCTGTTCGCGGGCCGTCGAAGCGATGGCATCGTGGGCCTTCGACGTGGCCGGCTTGCACCGTCTTGATCTGGAACACGCCATGGGCAATACGGCGTCCTGCCGCGTTGCCGAGAAGACCGGCTTCGCAGTCGAGGGCGTGCGCCGCAGTGCATGGCTCCAGGCGGACGGCCGGCACGACGTGCACGTCCATGCGCGTCTGCGCTCCGAGGGATGAGGGGAACGCGATGAGAGAGCCGCTCACGGTGGCTGCCGTCCAACCCGTGTGGGCCGGCGTGGACGTCCCGGCGAACGTCAGGGAACACGCGCGGGCCATTGAACAGGCAGACGTGAGACTGGTGGTCTTCCCCGAATTCTCCCTCACCGGATACGACCTCGACGCGTCGCCGCTGGCTGCGGACGACCACCGCCTCCGGCCCTTGGTGGAAGCTTGCCGTGTCGCCGGCTCGGTGGCACTGGTCGGCGCGCCGATCCGCCACGAGGACGGCCGCGAATACATCGCCACTCTGGCCGTCACCGGTGACGGCGTGACGGTGGCGTACCGGAAGATGTGGCTGCACGGGGCCGAGTTCGACCGGTTCAGCCCCGGCGACAAGCCAGCGGTGGTCACCGTCGACGGATGGAGGCTCGGCCTGGCCATCTGCTACGACGCTGCCGTGCCCCAGCACGCCGCCGACTCGGCAGCACTCGGCATCGATGCCTACGTGGCCAGTACCCTCTACGGTCCTGGCGCCGACTCTGCGGCCCGCCGCGATGCCCACATGCGAGAGCGCGCCGCTGCCCATGGCATCTGGGTCGTGCTCGCCACTGCGGCCGGACCCAGCGGCTCCTTCGCGCAGACCTCCGGCGGCTCCGGCATCTGGGGGCGGAACGGAGAACCGGTCGCCCAGGCCGGCTGCAACCCGGGCGAGATGACGGCGACTCTGCTCAGCTGACGAGCGGACGAGCTCCACCTCACTGTCTCCGCCGAAGCTCCCGCCGACGCCGGGGTCAACCCCCGAAGGACTTCGAGCGCCGACCACTCAGCAGGCGGCCGGGAGCGGGTACGCGGGGAGGGCGATGTCGCCGGCCTTGGCGAACTGGGCGGCCATGAGCTGCCGCATCGGCCAGCGGTTCATCGACCGCATCGACATGGCGCGGAGGCGGATCGCCAGGGCGCTGTTGGGCGCGAAGCCGCCGGCCCCGCCGGGCGGCAGCTCCTGTGCCTTGGTGACGTACGGCCGCATCACCCGGTCGTAGCGGCGGAAGGCGGCGGCGAGGTCGCCTCCGGCGGCGGCCGCCTCGCCGGCGAGAACGTAGGCGCCGACGAGAGCGAGGCTGGTGCCGAGTCCGGTCAGTGGCGAGGGGCAGTAGCCGGCGTCGCCGAGCAGGGCGACCCGGCCGCGGGACCAGCCGTCGAGGTGGACCTGGCCGAGCGAGTCCAGGTGGAAGTCGGTGGAGCGGCGCATCGCGTCCAGCAGCCTCGGCGCCTCCCAGCCGACTCCGGCGAACCGTCGGGCGACGGCGTCCTGCTGGGCGGCAGTGTCTCTCCGGTCGAGGTCGAGCGGCCCCGAGCGGAACCCGAAACCGGCCTTGACCTCGCCGGGCAGCCGGCCGGGGCGGGCCGAGGCGACCAGTCCGCCGGGGGCGTTGTGCATCAGGTACCAGCCGTCGAGGTCGAGGTCGGTCTCGGCGGTGAACCAGGCGAGATACAGGTCGAGCGGGCGGACGCAGTCCGACTCCGGTCCGAAGGCCAGCCCGCGGACCACCGAGTGCAGCCCGTCGGCGCCGATGACGGCGGCGAACCGCCTGGTCCCGGCCCGTTCGAAGTCGACGGTGACACCGTCGGCGTCCTGGGCGAGGGCGGTCACGGTGTCGTCGAACAGGTACTCGGTGTACGGCGCGGTGTCCTCGTACAGCAGGCCGGCGAGGTCGCCGCGGAGGATCTCGATCTCGGAGACGATGCCCTCGCCGCCGAAGGCGTCGGCGGGCAGCCGGGAGGTGATCCGGCCGGCGGAGTCGACGGTGGCGAGGCCCTTCTGGTCGAGGCTCAGCTCGCGGGCGCGGTCCATCAGGCCCATGCGTGTGATCACGGTGCGTCCGGCGCCGCGCAGGTCGACGGTCTGGCCGCCCGGGCGCGGGGCCGGGGCGCGCTCCACGACGGTGACCGTGAAGCCGGCCGCGTGCAGCCAGTGGGCGAGTGCCGGGCCGGCGATGCCGCCGCCCGAGATCAGGATGTCGGTGTTCCCCATGCCGTTGAATGTACGCTGTACGCATCTGCCTCGCAAGCCGTAAATCCGGTCATGGCCAGGGCATTTGCCGATGGTGCACTAGTGCTCTCGGTGAGTGGTGCACTGCCCTCGGACGGTCCGGGCGCGGGGATGGCTAGGCTGACCGGCAGAGCAAGGTGCACTAGTGCGGAGGACTGTCGTGGACCGGACCGACGGAGCGCGGTACCGCAGGATCGTCGACGACCTGCGGGCCAGGATCGAGCAGGGCGAGCTGGCACCGGGCGACCGGGTGCCCTCCACCCGCGAGATCACCCGGCAGTGGGGCGTGGCCATGGCGACCGCGACCAAGGCCCTCACCGAACTCCGCCGGGCCGGACTGGTCCGCGCCGTCCCGGGCGTCGGCACCGTGGTGGCCGCCCCGCTGGCGCCCTCGCCGCCGCCCTCGTCCGCGCCGTCGCGCAAGGCCGTTTCCCCGACCCCGCCGGCCGCGCCCGCGCCCGCGCCCGCACCTGAGCCCCGGAGCGGCCCGGACGCGGCCCTCACCGCCGAGCGGATCGTCGCTGCCGCGACCGCGATCGCCGACACCGAAGGACTGCCCGCACTCTCCATGCGCCGCGTCGCCGCCGAACTCGGCGTCGCCACCATGTCCCTCTACCGGCACGTCGCCGACAAGGACGACCTGCTGCTGCGCATGATGGACGCCGCCTTCGCCCGCTGGACCTTCCCCGCCGAACGGCCCGACGGCTGGCGCGAGCCGCTCGCCCTGGCCGCCCGGATGCTCTGGGCCGGCTTCCGCCGCCACCCCTGGCTGGCGTCGGCACTCTCCATGACGCGGCCCCAGATCATCCCCACCGCCCTGCCCTTCACCGAATGGGTGCTCGGTTCACTCGAAGGCCGCGGCCTCGACGCCTGGACCGCCTTCACCACCCACCTCACGCTCTTCAACTACGTACGCGGCACCGCCGTCAACGTCGAGTCGGAGAGCACGGCGATGGCCGACAGCGGCCTGGACGCCGAGGAGTGGATGACCACCCAGGAACCGGCCCTGCAGGCCCTGATCGCCACCGGCCGCTTCCCCGCGCTGCAACGGCACACCGCCGAGGGCTACGACTTCGACCTCGACCGGCTCTTCGAGTTCGGCCTGCAACGACTCCTCGACGGCATCGCCACCCTGATCGACGGCACCAGCCCCTGACTCATGACCCGCGGCTGCTCGCGACACGCGGGCGGGTGGCGTCCGGCCCGGAAATCGGGAAGGCTCGTCCGCATGTTCTCGGTACTGCAGAACGTCGCCATCGACTGTACGAACGCCTACGAGCTGGCCCGGTTCTGGAGCGGCGTCACCGGCCGTCCGCTCCACCCGGACGACAAGCCGGGCGACCCGGAGGTCCAGGTGATGCTCGCGGAAGGACCGGTCCTGTACTTCAACCAGGTGCCCGAGCCCAAGACCGTCAAGAACCGCCTCCACCTCTGCCTGCGCCCGGACGACTCCCGCGACCAGGAGGTGGAACGGCTGCTCGGCCTCGGCGCCACCCTCGTCGCCGACCGCCGCAACCCCGACGGCACCGGCTGGGCGGTCCTTGCCGACCCCGAGGGCAACGAGTTCTGCGTCCTGCGCAGCGAGTCCGACCGGGCCGCCACGACGCCCTGATCCCGCACGCCGCGGCCGCCCGCTGACCGGCCGCCCCTACCGTGGGAGCAGCGAGAGCGCCTCGTTCGCGTTGTGGTCGGCGATCCCTGCCATGAACTCCCGGTCGGGGAAGTCCCCGTCGAGCAGCCGCAGCGGGCCGGCCACGAGCGACAGCCGCATCGCGAGCGCGTAAAGATCGAGCCGGTGCGCGTCGAGCCCGGGCCGGGCCAGTCGGCCGTAGTGCTCGCCGAAGCGGAGCTGCAGGAAGACGTGCTCCCACTCGACGTCGAAGAACATCAGGCCCTCGATGTCGATCAGGACGGGACTGCCGTTCGCGTCGATCAGGACGTGGTCCGGGCCGAGCTCACCGTGGATCAGCCCGTGCGACGTGCGCGGGGCGACCCTTTCGGCGAGCTCCCGCAGCCGGTCGTCCAGCGCACCGGCCGCCGACCCGATCCGGCCGTCGCGCGCCGCCGCCTCGCCCAGATCCACCAGGGCGCGGTCGAGGACCACCTGCTCGCACGAAGAACCTACCGCCGTCCCACCGCGCTCGAGCACGTCCACCCGGCCGTACTGCGCGCCGAGCTGCCGGTGCATCACCGCCAGCATGTCGGCGAGTTCGCCGAGCGCGGCCTTCCCGCGCGCCGGATCCGTCCCGAGCAGGGCTTCGAGCGTGCCACCGTGAACGTCCTCGACGACAGCGACATCCGCGTCCTGGCGCGTACGGCTGCCATCGACCGCGAGGACCCGCGGCACCCGCACCCCCAGACCGTCCAGCCGCCGCTGAGCCGCCAGGAACGGTGTCAGCCCGGAAGCGGGAGCGAATGGGTCGGTGGCCTCCGGACTGCCCACGTCAGGCCAGAAGTTCTCGGCCTCGGCCCATCTGTACACGATCACGCTCGCCGCGCGCGGACCGTCGGCGCGGACCCGGTAGACCCCCTTCTTGCTGCCCCCGCGCAGGCGATCGACCCCCACGACCCGGAACCGCGCCCCCAGAACGTCACGTACCAGCGCTGACAGATCCTCGATCTCCGCGAATTGACGCATCGGAAGACCCTACCCGCGCCGCGCGGAAGGCACCGGAACAGAGGCGTGTCTCTATGATGGGCCGAGTAGTTGATCTGACGTATCTGTCCTGCTGGTGGTCAGTGGTGCGAGGGCTCGGACTCGTTCAGGACCGCGCAAGAGGTTGCTGTGGTGGGCGGTCCGTTGACACGCTCAGCGGCATACTGAGGTGATGAACTTCTGGGGTGGGGTCTGGCGGGAGCAACTGGGGTCGCGGGGTACTGCGGGAGCTGCTGAGGCAGACGGCGGAGGGGATCGGGGTCGTCCTGCACGAGTCGGACGATGAGTGGGGGTCCCTCGCGAAGTATGTCGATGCAGGGCTCGGCCGGCGGGTGGCGGTGTATCCGCCCGACGAGCAGCGCCGGGCCTTCCGGGTGGTCCTCGCAAGTGACCTTCCGAGTAACTTCCCGCGCCTGGCCGGCGGGTGGACCGCCGATCCGGCCGAGGTGGTCAGGGCGGTGGTGGCCTGGACCGGCGGAGCGGGGCTCGAGGAGGCCAAGGCGCAGGCCCCGTGCATCGAATTCCGGCCCTGGGCCCTCGCGCACGAGCGGGAGCCGTTCGGCGGGGTCGAGTTGGAGTGGCACCTTCAGTTGGACCGCATCCACTTTCCGCCGGGCGACCGGGACCTACGCACGCATGCGTTGCTGGCTGCGGCGTACGCCCAGCCGGTGCTCCGCCGGCTGACACCTGCGCTCAGCATGATGAACGTCTGGTTCTCCACCAGTGTCAGGGCGAACTGGAAGACACATGTCGGGCACATCCTGTGGGTGCACGAAAAGGGGGTCTACGGGGTACACAACGGGCGCGAGGTGATCGCGCGCTTCGAGACGCCGGAGGAGGCCGTCGCCCTGGTGGTGGCCACCCTGCCGGAGGGGCTCGGGCCAGCACGTTAAGGATGGTCGGTCACAGGCCAGAACACGCTCCAGGCGGGGCAGACCCCAGGTCATCTGCGGAGCCACATGAGGATGGCTGCGAGGTGGAGTGCGGCCTGGTAGGCGATGGCGAGTCTGTCGGTGCGCATGGCCAGACCGCGCCACTGCTTCAGACGGTTGATGCACCGCTCGACCGTGTTGCGCTTCTTGTAGGCCTCGCGGTCGCCGTCGCGGTCGCGTTCCTGGCCGGGGAGGTCCGGAGCCGGATGGCGGGACCGGTCGACCGGCCGTGCTCGGTGATGCGAACCGGAGCTGTCAGCGGACAGGAACGCCACAGGCCGCGAGGACGAGATGCAGCCTCTTCTCGGCGACATCCGTCAACGGCGGAACGAGCAGCGTGGTGACTCCGGCTTCGACGGCCGCACCGTCGTGGCCGGACCGGTCGCCGACCATCAGCGCCTCGGAGGGTTGGACCCCGAGCCGGTCGAGGGCCGTACGGAAGATGGCTGGGTCGGGTTTGCACGTGCCGTGCTCGAACGACAGGACGTAGTCGTCGACGTAGGTGTCCAGGCCGGCCTTCAGGAAGGCGGGGCGGATGTCGACGTGAATGTCGCTGACGACCGCCACCTTGAGCCCGGCTGCTTTGAGCGCCATCAGGGTGGGTGCCACATCGGCAGCGAACAGGTTGTCAGCTGCGTCGGACAGAGTTTCGTACATCGCGTCGGCCAGGACGGAGTCCACTCCGGCGGCCCCGACCCAGCGGAGGTAGCTCTCGCGATGGGCTGCGGCGGTCAGATCCGCTTCGGCCCAGCCCTGCTCGACGTCGGGGCGATCATCAGCTTGGTGAGCACGGGCAGGCTGTCACCCGGCTACCGACGCGTCAATCCTCGCGCAGGCGCCTGCGGGCCCTGATCCGCTACCTCGGTCGCGATGGTGGGAGGATCATGCCGACACGTGCACGGATGTGCGAGGAGGCATGGTGGAGGACGGCACGAGGCATGACCACTCCGCGTGGGAGGCGGTCGTGCTCGCGGCGCGTGAGCGCGCCCGCGCGCGGCAGGCGCTCATGGTGGAACGCTACAGCCTGTCCGGTGACGTGCAGTACGCGTGGTCGATGGACGACGCGAGGATGACGTGGTCGCGGGGCGGGCAGGTGTTCCTGACCGGCCGGATCACGATGATCGGCAGCGTGAGCCTGGACCGCGGGACGTGGCTGTGGGCGTGGGCCAATGACTCGCTGCCGCGGGCGGTGGTCGGCGACATCGAGGAGGTGCGCCGATTCGGCGAGGCAGGCGGGTTCCCCGTCCTGCCGTGGCAGGGCTTCGACTACCACCCCGAACTCGTCGCCGAGGCGCGGATGGTCGCGGCATCGGTGCTCGACGCCGACGGGCTGTGGGCCGAGTCGACGGACGGGATGCAGTTCCACTTCCTGCTGCACGACCTGACGCGCGTCGGCGGAGGCGCGTAGCTCGAACGCGTTCGGTACGAACATGTCCGGTCGTAGGATCGCGGCATGCCAACCCCGCAGAGCCGCCGCGAGCGTCCCGCCAAGCCCGCCCTCACCCGTGAGGGGATCGTCGACACCGCCGTTGCGCTGATGGAGCGGGAGGGGCTGCAGCGCGTCACGATGCGGCGGCTCGCCCAGGCGCTGGACACCGGGCCGGCGTCGCTGTACGTGTACGTCGCGAACACGGCCGAGTTGCACGCGGCGATCCTGGAGCGGCTGCTGGGGCGGGTGGACCTGGCCGCGGCCGGTTCGGCCGGTTCGGGGGAGGGGAACGGGGACTGGCGGGAGCGGCTGGATGCGGTGCTGGCGAGCTACGAGGAGGTGCTGTTCGCCCACCCGGCGCTCGCGCACGCGGCGCTGACCGCTCGGCCGGCGGGTGACAACTACCTCGCGCTGCTGGAGGTGCTGCTCGGGCTTCTCGCCGAGGGCGGTGTGCCCGATCTGCAGGCCGCGTGGGGCGTCGACATCCTGCTGCAGAGTGCCACCGCGTCGGCGGCGGAGCACTCGGCCCGCCGGGAGGACTCGCACGCGGAGGCGGACTGGGACCGGCTGCGGACGGCGCTGGCCGGTGCCTCTCCGGAGGTGCATCCGCATGTGCGGGCGCAGGCCGACAACCTGGTGTCCGGTACGCCGGTCGAGCGTCGGCGCTGGAGTGTGGACATGCTGCTGAACGGCATCCTCGCCACTCGTCCCACTCGGTGAAATTCATAGCGAACTTGTTCGTCACGAACATGTTCGTTACGTTGGAGGCATGACTCCCCACTACTCCACAGCCATCGTCGGCGGCGGCCTGGGCGGGCTGATGCTGGCGCGCGTCCTGCACGTCAACGGCATCGACGTCCCCGTGTTCGACCTCGACGCCGCTGCCGGCGCCCGCGGACAGGGCGGGATGCTCGACATCCACGACGACACCGGGCAGGAGGCCCTCCGCCGGGCCCACCTCCACGCGGAGTTCCTGGCCCGGGTCCACCCGGGCGGCCAGGCGCTGCGCGTCCTGGACAAGCAGGGTGCCGTCGTCCACGAGGAGGCCGACGACGCCGACGGCACGCGGCCCGAGATCGACCGCGGCGACCTGCGGAAGCTCCTGCTCGGCTCGCTGCCAGACGGCGCCGTCCGCTGGGGCGCCAAGGTCACCGGAGCCCACCCACGGGGCGACGGCCGGTACGAGGTCACGCTCGCCGACGGGAGCGCGTTCACCACCGACCTGCTGATCGGCGCCGACGGCGCCTGGTCGAGGATCCGGCCCCTGCTCACCGACGCCCGCCCCGCCTACAGCGGCATCTCCTTCGTCGAACTCGACCTCGAGGACGCGGACCGCCGCCACCCCGAGGCGGCCGCCCTCGTCGGCGGCGGCATGTTCTTCGCGCTCGGCGACGACAAGGGCTTCCTCGCCCACCGCGAGACCGACGGCAGCATCCACCTGTACGTCGCGCTGCGCGCCGAGGAGGCGTGGCTGGGCACCGTCGACTTCGCCGACGCCGACGCCGACGCCGCGAAGCGGGCCGTACTGGAGCACTTCGCCGACTGGGACGGCGCGCTGCGGCGGATGGTCGCGGATGCGGACGGTCCGCTGACCCCGCGCCACATCCACGCGCTGCCTGCCGGGCTGACCTGGGAGGGCCGCCCCGGCGTCACGCTGCTCGGCGACGCGGCCCACCTGATGTCCCCGTTCGCGGGGGAGGGGGCCAATCTCGCCCTGTACGACGGCGCCGAGTTCGCCCGCCACCTGCTCGCCCACCCCGGGGACGCCTTCGCCGCTGTGCGCGCCTACGAGCAGGAGATGTTCGCCCGGGCCGCCGGGACGGCCGCCGAATCGGCCCGGGCCCTCGATCTGATCTTCCACCCGCAGGCCCCGGCGCCGCTCGTCGACATGTTCCGCGGCCGGTAGGGAGGCAGGAGAGCGGCGAGGTGCCCGCTCTCGCCGCCCGGCCGCGGCCCCCGACTTGGCGGGCTCCGCGCGTCCGGCCTTACGCTGGAGGGGAATCCCAGTGCCCGCCGATGCTCCTCCCCGAGCAGTTCGACCGCAGCGGCCCGACGGTGGTTCGGTGGGCGGTCCGTCCCGCGGCGGTCGTCGTGAGGGAGACCGGTTCCCATGGACCTCAACACCATCACCGAGGTCGTCCGGCGTCCGGCCGACCGGCCCGGTCCGGACTGGCGCGAGGGCGACGCCTGGCTCGCCGGCGGAACGTACCTGTTCTCGACCGAGCAGCCGGACCTGCGCCGCCTGATCGATCTGACCTCTTTGGGCTGGGCCCCGCTGGTCGCGGACTCGAGCGGCCTGGAGATCGGTGCGACCTGCACCGTCCGTGACCTGTACGCGTTCGAGCCGCCGCGGGAGTGGACCGCGGGCCCGCTGCTCGCCACGAGCTGCGAGGCGTTCCTGTCCTCGTTCAAGGTGTGGAACGCGGCGACCGTCGGCGGCAACATCTGTCTCTCGCTGCCCGCCGGACCGATGATCACACTCACGGTCGCGCTGGAGGCCGGGTACGAGCTGTGGGCGCCCGACGGTTCGACCCGGGTCGTGGACGCCCTCGAGTTCGTCACCGGCAACAACCGCAACATCCTCGCACCCGGCGAACTCCTGCGCCGGATCCGGATTCCGACCGGTGCGCTGCGCAAACGCGCCGTGCACCGCCGCTTCGAGCTGACCCGCCTCGGCCGTTCGACGGTGTTCCTGATCGGCACCCAGACGCCCGGCCGCAACGACCTGTTGCTGACCGTCACCGCCGGGACCACCCGGCCGATCCGGATCGCCTTCGACTCCATGCCCGACGCGCCGACGCTCCAGCACAGCATCGACGTGATCCCCGCCGACGTCTGGTTCGCCGATCCCAACGGGACGCCCGAGCACCGGCGCCACCTCACCAAGCACTTCACCGAAGAGATCCGTCACGAACTCATGGCTGGGAGCCCGGCATGACCTTCACCGTGAACGGCCGGGGCTTCGACGAGGAGCCGCGGCCCGGCCAGTGCCTGCGCACCTTCCTCCGCTCGCTCGGCCACTTCGGCGTCAAGAAGGGGTGCGACGCGGGCGACTGCGGCGCGTGCACGGTGTGGCTGGACGGTCAGCCGGTGCACAGCTGCATCACCCCCGCGTTCCGCGCGGACGGCCGCGAGGTGACGACCGTCGAGGGACTCGGATCACCGGGCGACCTGCACCCGGTGCAGCGGCAGTTCCGGGACGCCCCGGGATTCCAGTGCGGCTTCTGCACCGCCGGGATGATCATGACGTCCGCGACGCTCACCGAGGCCCAGAAGGACGACCTGCCGAGGGCGTTGAAGGGCAACCTCTGCCGCTGCACCGGCTACCGGGCGATCGAGGACGCCGTGCGCGGCCGTACCGGCGTCGAGTCGGCGGCTCCCGGGAAGGCCATGGGGACGAGCGTCGGCGCACCGGCGGCCGAGGACGTGGTGACCGGCCGCGCCGAGTTCACCATGGACACCCGGATGGAGGGCATGCTGCACCTCAAGGTGCTGCACTCGCCGCACGCGCACGCCCGGATCGTCTCGATCGACAAGAGCGCCGCGCTCGCCGTGCCCGGCGTGCGCCGCGTCTACACCTGGCAGGACGTGCCGCGCCGGCGGTTCAACACGGCGATCCACACCGACCATCTCGTCGACCCGGACGACACCTTCATCCTCGACAACACGGTCCGCTTCGTCGGGCAGCGCGTCGTCGCCGTCCTGGCCGACACGGTCGCGGCGGCGGAGGAGGGCTGCCGCAAGGTCGTGGTCGAGTACGAGCTGCTGCCGGCCGTGTTCGACCCCGAGGAGGCGATGGCCGACGGCGCGCCGCAACTGCACGGCACCGACGACCCCTTCGTCCGGGACCCGGTCCACAACATCCTGCTGGAGATCCACTCGCACATCGGCGACGTCGACGCCGGCTTCGCCGAGGCCGACGTGGTCCACGAGGGCACGTACACCTCCCCGCGCGTGCAGCACGCCCACCTGGAGACGCACGGCTCGATCGCCTGGACGGCGGACGGCCGCCTCAACGTGCGCACCAGCTCGCAGTCGCCGTCGATCGCCAAGGTCAAACTCGCCTACCTGTTCGCCCTGCGGCCGGACCAGTTACGGGTGTTCTGCAAGCGCGTCGGCGGCGGCTTCGGCGGCAAACAGGAAGTGATCTCCGAGGACCTGGTCGCCCTCGCCGCGCTCGACACCGGCCGGCCGGTCTGCCTCGAGTACACCCGCGAGGAGGAGTTCACCACCGCCTCGCCCCGCCACCCGATGGCCCTCACCGTCAAGCTCGGCGCCAAGGCGGACGGGACCCTCACCGCCCTGCAGATCCGCAACGTCTCCAACACCGGCGCCTACGGCAACCACGGCGGCGAAACGCTGTACGCGGGCGGCGCGGCCGTCATGATCTACCGGTGCCCCAACAAGAAGTACGACGCCTTCGCCGTCTACACCAACACCGTCCCCAGCGGCGCGCTGCGCGGATACGGCATGACCCAGCCCGCCTTCGCCGTCGAATCGGCCATGGACGAACTGGCCCGCGCCCTCCACCTCGACCCGCTCGAACTGCGCCGCCGCAACATCGTCCGCCCCGGCGACCCGCTCGTCGCCCTGCACGACGGACCCGACGACGTGCACTTCACCGAGGACGGACTCGGCCGGTGCATCGACCTGGTGGACGCCGCGATGGCCCGTACCGCGCACCAGCCGGCCCCCGGACCCGACTGGCTGGTCGGCTCCGGCGTGGCCTCCTCCCTGCACGAGACCGCGCCCCCCACCGACCACATCTCGGAGGCCTGGGTCACCCTCGGCGACGACCTCGTCTACGAACTGGCCGTCGGCACCGTCGAGTTCGGCGAGGGCACGTCGACCGCGCACGTCCAGATCGCCGCCACCCAACTCGGCACCACCCCGGGGCGGATCCGCCTCGTCCAGTCCGACACCGACCGCACCGGCTTCGACACCGGCGCCTTCGCCAGCGCCGGACTCTTCGTCGCCGGCAACGCCGTCCTCCGCGCGGCCAACGCCGTACGCGACCGGATCCTGGAGTTCGCCGCCGCCCACACCGGCGTCCACGTCGTGATGTGCTCGATGGACGACGACGGCGTCCGCTGCGGCGAACAGCGCGTCCCGCTCGCGGACCTCGTCGCCCTCGCCCGGGCCCGCGGCATCCGCTTCACCGCCGCCCGCAAGGCGTACGGCTCACCGCGCAGCGTCACCTCCAACACCCAGGGATTTCGGATCGCCGTCCACCGCGTCACCGGCGAGATCCGCATCCTGCACAGCGTGCAGGCCACCGACGCCGGCGACGTCATCAACCCCGCCCAGGTCCGCGGGCAGGTCGAGGGCGGCGTCGCCCAGGGCATCGGCTTCGCCCTCACCGAGAACCACCTGATCGACGCGGACGGCGCCATGGTCAACCCCAACCTCCGCAACTACCGCATCCCCACGTATGCCGACATCCCCCGCACCGAGGTGCTCCTGGTGCCCACCTCCGACTCCGTCGGGCCGATGCGCTCCAAAGGCATGGCCGAGTGCTGCATCAACCCGGTGTCCGCCGCGCTCGCCAACGCCCTCCACGACGCCACCGGCGTCCGCTACCGCGCCCTGCCACTCACGCCGGAACGGATCTTCGGCCGGCTGAACGCCATCGCGCCGGTCACCTCGAGGACGGCCGGACCGCAATGAACACCACGCAGCCCCTGGAAGCGGACGCCGCCACGGCCATCCTCGGACTCAAGGTACGCCCGGGTCTGGAGCAGGAGTACCGGGCCTGGCAGAAGGCCGTCAACGCCGCCGCCGCCGACTACGCCGGCTACCTCGGCGCCGAGGTCTCCCCGCCGACCCCCCTGCAACCCGACTGGCTCGTCATCTACCGCTTCGACTCCATCGCCCACCTCCAGGCCTGGATCAACAGCGCGACCCGGCAGAACCTGCTCGACATCGGCGACCGCTACTTCGACGGCCCCGGCACCCAACAGGTCGTCCGGGGCGGACGGCAGGCCCCCGACCCGCTCGTCACCGTCGTCGTCGCCCACCGCGTTCACCCCGACCACGTCGACGACTTCCTCGACTGGCAGCAGCGGATGAGCCAGGAGGAGCGGACCTTCGCGGGCTTCCGCGGCACCGAACTTTTCCGTCCGATCGAGGGCCTCCAGGACGAATGGACCACGCTCTACCGCTTCGACAGCGCCGAGCACCTCGACGCCTGGCTGACCTCCGGCACCCGGCGCCGGATCCTCGAAGAGGGCGAGAAGTTCAACGAGTTCAAACTCCGCACGATCGACAACTCCTTCGGCAGCTGGTTCGCCTTCGAGGAGAACGGCAGGGAGGCCCCGCCGCCACCGGCGACCAAGACCGCCATCGCCGTGTGGGTCGGCCTCTACCCGACCGTCGTCCTGCTCACCCTCGCCCTGTCACCCCTGAAGATGCCGCTCTGGATCGGCCTGCTGGTCGGCAACCTGCTGTCCAGCTTCATCATGAGCTTCCTGACCATGCCCTACTACGTGAACCCCCTCCTGCGACGCTGGCTCCGCCCCACCCCCGGCGAACCGGCTGCCCGCACCAACCGCATCGGCCTCGGCATCGTCGCCGGCGTCACTGTCCTCTGGGCCGCGGCCTTCTACCTGATCACCAGACAGTTCTGGCACCTGCCCTGACCAACCGTCACCATGGCCGCCCGGAGCAACGTTTGTCTTAAAAGTTGAGTCGACGTGTTCCGTTCAGGCTCTGATTACCCGACCATGACAGCGTACCGCTGCGCCTACGCGCGTAGCGCGCACCCTCTGTTACCCCACTTGCACGAGGAGTGCTGTCACGTGATCAGATCCATCAACACCGCCCGCCCGCTGGCGCTCGCCGCCGCCGCGCTGGTGGTCCTCGCCGGTGCGGGCGCCGCACCCCACCGGGCCGCAGCGGCCGAGGCCGCCCCCACAGCCGCGGCCGCGGCGAGCACCCCCAAGCGGATCCTGTTCGACAACACCAAGGCCGAGACCGCCGGCAACGCCGACTGGATCATCTCCACCAGCCAGCCCGACCCGCTCGGTCAGAACGCCAACCCCACCACCGAGACCTCCTGGACCGGCGCCATCTCCGCCTGGGGTGTGGCCCTGCAGAAGACCGGCCAGTACAGCCTGAAGACCCTCCCCTCCGGGTCCACCATCACCTACGGCACCGGCGGCGCGCTCGACCTCGCCAACTTCGACGAGTTCGTGCTGCCCGAGCCCAACATCCGGCTCAGCGACGCCGAGAAGACCGCCGTGATGAAGTTCGTCCAGAACGGCGGCGGACTGTTCCTCATCTCCGACCACACCCAGAGCGACCGCAACAACGACGGTTGGGACTCCCCGGCGATCATCAACGATCTGATGACCACCAACAGTGTCGACAGCACCGACCCGTTCGGCCTCTCCGTCGACCTGCTGAACATCGCCAACGAGAACCCGCGCGCCATCGCCGACACCACCGACCCGGTGCTCAACGGCTCCTTCGGCAAGGTCACCGGCTCCATCATCCGCAACGGCACCACCTTCACCCTCAAGCCCGGCGACAACCCGGCGGTCAAGGGCCTGGTCTACCGCAGCGGCTACAGCGGCAACACCGGCGCCAACTTCGCGACCTCCACCTTCGGCAACGGCCGCGTCGCGATCTGGGGCGACAGCTCGCCGATCGACGACGGCACCGGCCAGAGCGGCAACACCCTCTACAACGGCTGGGACGACCCGGCCGGCACCGACGCCGCCCTCGCCCTCAACGCCACCGCCTGGCTCGCCCAGGGCAGCGGCGGCGGCACCGGTACGGGCACCGTCACCCTCACCAACCCGGGCACCCGCACCGCCACCGCCGGCACCGCCACCAGCCTCCAGCTCTCCGCCACCGACACCGCCGGCGGCACCCTGAGCTACGCCGCCACCGGCCTGCCGGCCGGGCTGTCCGTCAACGCCGCCACCGGCCTGATCAGCGGCACCCCGACCGTCGCCGGCACGTCCACCGTGACCGCCACCGCGACCGACTCCACCGGCCCGTCCTCCTCGGCGACCTTCACCTGGACCGTCAACCCCGCCGGCGGCTCCGGCTGCACGGCCGCCCAGCTGATCGCCAACCCGGGCTTCGAGACCGGCTCCACCTCGTCCTGGACCGAGACCAACAGCGGCGGCACCTCCACCATCAACAACAGCTCCAGCGAGCCCCCGCACTCGGGCAGCTACGACGCCTGGCTCGACGGCTACGGCACCACCAACACCGACACCCTCGCCCAGACGGTGACCCTGCCGACCGGCTGCACGAACTACACCCTCAGCTTCTGGCTGCACATCGACAGCGCGTCCTCGACGACCACCGCCTTCGACAAGCTGACGGTCACCGCCAACGGCACCACCCTCGCCACCTACTCCAACCTCAACGCCGCCACCGGCTACCAGCAGCGGACCTTCAACCTCGCCGCCTACGCCGGCCGGAGCGTCACCCTCACCTTCACCGGCGCCGAGGACTACACCAAGCAGACCTCGTTCGTCCTCGACGACATCACCCTCAACGTCTCCTGACGCCCCTTCGGTTGCCCGTCCCGCGCCGCATCCGGCCGGGGCGGGCAACCGGCGTTCCGCCCGGACCGCCTCAGGTGCCGTGGACGGCGGGTGCGGGCGGAATCGGGGGTACCACGAGGGTGGCCTGCGCGATCACGCGTTCGGCCACCGGGAAGTCCGTCCCGCAGTCGGTGCAGGACGCACCACCGAACAGGTACGACAGCCTGCGGGCGACCACCGGCTGTCCGTCGGCGAGCGCCCGCTCGTGCAGCCGCGCCGCCGGTCCCGCCGCCTCGGCCGGATCCATCGGCCGAAGTGGCGCCCTCACGACCTCGCCCAGCGCGTAGTCGTCGCTGCACGAGAAGGACTCGTCCTCGCCGATCACGATGAACAGGTCGACGCCGCAGTAGGGGCAGTCGACCTCGAACTCGCCCTGTGCCAGGTTGTCCAGGCACGTGTCCCAGACCTCGACGCCCTCGAACGCCAGAGCCATCCCGAGCAGCCCGAGGTAGTCATCCGGTTCCAGCGGCAGACGGAGGCAGTCGTCGGCGAGCCGTGCCAGCTCCGCGATCTCCGTGGCGTGGAGCTGCAACGCGGCGACGCCCTCGGCCGAGCGGCGCGCGGACGACACGATCGGGCCTGCCGCGAACAGGGTCCAGTGCCGCTCCGCAGGTTCCCGGGCGGCCGCGATCCCGGCCAGCCGGGGCAGGGCCGCGACGCCGGCCGAGAACGCGGTGTCGAGCTGCGGGCAGAGCCGATCCATCAGCTCCGACCAGACGCCCGGCGGGTCGGCCTCGAACCGGTCCAGCAGGTCCGGGACACCGTCCGCGGAGCCGTACGCGTCGCTGAGCTTCGACCAGTCCGTCATGCCCGGATCCAAGCAGACCGCCCCTGCCCGCCGACGGTGGGGTGTCAGCGGGTTTCGATGACGACCTTCTCGATGACCACGTCGTTCACCGGGCGGTCGTTGCGGGGGTTGGTCTCGGTGGTGCCGATGGCGTCGACGACCTTCTTGCCGGCATCGGTGGTGACCTCGCCGAAGATGGTGTGCTTGCCGGTGAGCCAGGTGGTCGGCCCGAGAGTGATGAAGAACTGGGAGCCGTTGGTGCCCGGTCCGGCGTTGGCCATGGCGAGCAGGTAGGGCTTGGTGAAGGCGAGGTCGGGGTGGAACTCGTCCGCGAACTTGTAGCCGGGGCCGCCGGTGCCGTTGCCCAGGGGGTCACCGCCCTGGATCATGAAGCCCTCGATGACCCGGTGGAAGACCGTGCCGTCGTACAGCGGGGCCGTGCTCTTCTGGCCGGTGTTCGGGTCGATCCACTCGCGCTCGCCGGTGGCGAGTTCCACGAAGTTCTTCACCGTCCTGGGGGCGTGGTTCGGCAGCAGCCGGATCTCGATGTCGCCCTGGTTGGTCTTCAGCGTCGCGTACAGCTCTTCCGCCATCACGTTCCTCCGGTCGTTGTCGTCGTGGCGGGGCCAGTCTTCCGGGCCGGGCGGGCCGGTCCGGGGCAGTGACACGGCATCTCACCCGCACGAGTGGCTGCCGGTGCGGGACGGGACGGGGATACGGATTCGCCTGGTGGGGCTGTTGTGGCGTAGAGTTTGGTTCACCGACGCGGGGTGGAGCAGCTCGGTAGCTCGCTGGGCTCATAACCCAGAGGTCGCAGGTTCAAATCCTGTCCCCGCTACCAACGGTCCGGGCCCGGTGCGATTCGTCGCACCGGGCCCGGCCACGTTCATGACTGTGCCGGTCAGGCGCCGTCCGGGAAGCCGGTCGCACGGCCGACCTTCTCCCACGCCTCGAGCTCGTCCAGGCTGTTCTGCAGCGCCGTGCGCACGGCGTCGACCGCGTCGCCGCCGAGGGCGAGGCGCAGCGGGGTGCGGTCGGCCTCCAGGGCGGTGAGGATCGCGGCGGCGGCCTTGACCGGGTCGCCCGCCTGCTTGCCGTCGGAGTCGGGCAGGCCGTCGCGGACCGGGCCGACGAGGGGCGTGTAGGCCGCGATCGGGGCGGAGTGGGCCAGTGCGCCCGGGCCGGCGAAGCCGGTGCGGAACGAGCCCGGCTCGACGACCAGCACCTTGATCCCGAAGCCGGCGACCTCCTGGGCGAGCGCCTCGGACAGCCCCTCCAGCGCGAACTTGGTGGCCGAGTACGCGCCGACGCCGGGGAAGGACATGCGGCCGCCCATGCTGCTCAGCTGCACGACGGCGCCCGTACCCTGCTCCCGCATGTGGGGCAGGACGGCGCGGGTGAGCGCGGCGGGACCGAAGAAGTGCAGTTCCATCAGGTCGCGCAGCTCGTCGTCGGTGGTCTCCTCGACCGCGCCGATCAGGCCGCGCCCGGCGTTGTTCACCAGGACGTCGATCCGCCCGTACCGGGCGATGGTGTCCGCGACCACGGCGGGGATCTGCTCCGCGTCGGTGACGTCCAGCCGGACCGGCACCAGCCGGCCGGGGTGTTCGGCGGCCTGCTGGGCCAGTGTCTCGGGTCGGCGGGCGGCGGCGACGACCGTGTCGCCGGCGTCCAGGGCGGCCTGGGCGATGGCCCGGCCGAAGCCGGAGTTGGCGCCGGTGATCAGCCAGATGCGGCCGGCGTCGCCGCGCTCGGAAGTGATGTCCATACGGTGATCCTCTCCCACCGGTCGGCGTGCCGGTAGCGAAAATTGACGATCAGTCACCGACGATGCCGACCCGGCTTCACCCAGGGCTGAACGCCGCTCCCTTCCCCCGGCGCCCCGGATCCCTAGGCTGGAGGGGTGAGCACTCATGCACAGAACGAAGGCCGCGTCATCCCCCTGCGTCCCCATGCCTCGTCGCCCGGTCCCGGTGCGGCGACCCGCGTCCCGACCGCTCCCGCGCCGAAGGAGCCGCTGTTCCGTGACCTGGTGGGCGACGTGCTGCGGCGCGAGCGGCTCGCCCAGGAGCGCACGCTGAAGGACGTCGCGGACGCGGCCCGGATCTCGATGCCGTACCTGTCGGAGGTGGAGCGCGGACGCAAGGAGGCCTCCTCGGAGGTGCTGGCGGCAGCCGCCAGGGCACTCGGGCTCGGCCTCGGCGACCTGCTCTCGCTCGCCCAGGACGAGCTGGCCCGGTACGCGCAGAGCCGGTACGCGCCGAGCCGGGCGGTCCGGGGCCGGACGGCGCCCACGGCGCGGCACGACGGCCTCTGCCTGGCCGCCTGACCACGACCGGCTGCCCCGACGGCCGGTACGGCGGGCGGCCAACCACCGCCGTACCGGCCGTTCGGGCACCGCGCGAGGTCAGGCGAACGCGAGCCGCCGGCTCAGCACCTCGTCGGCGAGCCCGTACGAGACGGCCTCCTCGGCGGTGAGCACCATGTCCCGGTCCATGTCCGCGCGCAGCTTGGCCGCGTCGTGGTGGGTGTGCCGGGACAGCACCTCCTCCACCTGCGAGCGGACGCGGACCATCTCCTTGGCCGCCAGGCTGAGGTCGGACACCGTCCCCTGCCGCCCGCCGCTGGCCGGCTGCCCGAGCAGCACCCGTGCGTGCTGGAGCACGAACCGCCGCCCGGGATCCCCGCCGGCCAGCAGCACCGCCGCCGTCGACGCCGCCTGGCCGACGCAGAACGTGGAGATCGGCGCCTGTACGAAGGTCATCGTGTCGTAGATCGCCATCAGCGAAGTGAACGATCCGCCGGGGGAGTTGAGGTAGATCGAGATCTCGCTCTCCGGGCTCGCCGACTCCAGGTGCAGCAGCTGCGCGATGACCACGTTGGCCACCCCGTCGTCGATCTCGGTGCCGAGGAAGATGATCCGCTCGTTCAGCAGCCGGCTGAAGACGTCGTAGGACCGCTCGCCCTGCGCCGTCCGCTCGATGACGTACGGAACCGTGTAGGAGCCCATGTCACAACCCCATCCGCTGGCGGGACGCGGCCGGGCGGATGTCGGCGACCGACTCCACCACCCGGTCCACGATCCCGTACTCCCTGGCCTGCTCCGCCGTGAACCAGCGGTCCCGGTCGCCGTCCCGGGCGATCGTCTCCTCGCTCTGCCCGGTGTGCTCGGCGGTGATCCGCTCGATGGCCCGCTTGGTGAACAGCAGGTTCTCCGCCTGGATCTCGATGTCCGCGGCGGTGCCACCGATGCCCGCCGAGGGCTGGTGCATCATGATCCGCGCGTTCGGCAGCGCGTACCGCTTGCCGGGCGCGCCGACGCTGAGCAGGAACTGGCCCATGCTGGCGGCGAACCCCATCGCCAGCGTCGAGACGTCGTTGGGAATGAGCCGCATGGTGTCGTAGATGGCGAGACCCGCGGTCACCGACCCGCCGGGGCTGTTGATGTACAGGCTGATGTCGGTCCGCGGGTCCTCCGCCGACAGCAGCAGCAACTGCGCGCACACCCGGTTCGCCGACACGTCGTCGACCTGCGTGCCGAGCAGGACGATCCGCTGTCCGAGCAACTGGGCGGCGAGGTGGTCGTCGAAGCGGCTGGGCGGGGTGTCGTGCTCCTCCGCGCGGGGCGGGGGCGGGGCGAGGGGAGTCATCCGGATCTCCTTGTCGAGGTGTCGAGTTGTCGAGGCTCGGGACGGGGATGCCGTCGACTCCACTCTTGACCTCGGGAGACCCCCGGATGCCGTTTCTCTGCCCGCCGCAGATTCGCCACGGGCAGAGCCGCCGGTCCGGTCAGATTTTTTGCCCGGTCCGTCAGGACCCGTTGCCGGCGGGCGGTTTCAGGCCCAGTGCCGTCGCGGCCTCGCGCAGCGCCGTGACCACGGCGTCCGTCAGCGGGTCGGGGCCGGAGCCCGAGGCGCGCCGGAGCGCGGCGATGCGGCGGTGGCCGGCGACGGGCAGGGCCGGGAGCGTGACGAAGTCGGTGCCCGTGCCGCTCAGGGCGAGGGTGGGGACGATCGCCGCGCCGAGGCCGGCCGCGACCAGGGCCAGGACGGTCGGGAACTCCAGGGCGGTGTGCGCGTGGCGCGGGGTGAAGCCGTACTCGGCGGAGATCCGTTCCAGCGCCCGACCGCAGGCCGTCCCGGGCGGCGAGGCCACCCATGGGCGGTCCGCCAGGTCCCGGACGGAGCCCGGCGCGGGCGACCAGTCGGCGGGCAGGACGACGCGGTACTCGTCGTCGGCGACCGGCGCCGCCGTGAGACCGGTCGGGTCGGCGGCGGCGCCCTGGCCGCCCACGTCGTACTCGGCGACCACCAGGTCGAGCCCGCCGGTCCGCAGTTCGCGCAGCGCCTCGGGGCCCTCCAGCTCCACCACCCTGGGCTTCAGGTCCGGCTGGGCCTCGGCGAGTCGACGCAGCGCCGGGACCAGCAGGTGGCAGATGGCCGAGGAGAACCCGGCGATCGCCACCGGGCCGCTCGCGCGTCCGCTGACGCGGAGCAGTTCCTGACGAGCCTCGGCCAGCTCCTGCTCGATGCGCGCGGCGCGGGCGGCGAGGAGCCGCCCGGCCGGGGTGAGACCGACCCTTCGCCGGGACCGGTCCACCAGCGGCTGGCCGACCTCCCGCTCCAGCTGGGTGAGCTGCTGCGACACCGCCGAGGGTGTCAGGTGCAGCAGCCGCGCCGCGTCCATCACGCCGCCCCGCACGGCCACCGCGTGGAGCACCCGCAGACGTCTGGGGTCGAGTTCCATAAGGCGGACTGTAGCGTCACTTCAGAAGTTCTCGATTGTTCTCCAGCGCGGCTTCAGTGATCATCGGAGGCATGGAGACGCAGAACACGGACCAGGGCCCCGACCGGACCGACGAGCAGCAGTGGCGGGTGCAGTTCGACGCCGACGTGGTGTTCGCCAACGGCGGCGGCCTGCAGACCCAGGACTTCCGGCTGGACGTGCCCGGCCCGGACCTCGGCGACGACGAACTCGCCGAGCTCCTCGTACGCCACCTCGGCCTGCTCATGGTCGACACGGTGCGCATCAGCGGCCGGCGTACGCTGCGCGAGCCGCACAAGGGCGGCCGCGCCACCGGCGGGGCGGTCCCGCGGACGGCGGCACGCCGCACGGTCGACCTCAGCCACCGCATCCGGCACGGCATGGTCACCTACCCGGGCCTGCCCGCCCCCGAGATCGGCGACCACCTCACCCGGGCGGCGTCCCGCGACCACTACGCGCCCGGCACCGAGTTCCACATCGGGCGGATCTCGATGGTCGCCAACACCGGCACCTACCTCGACAGCCCCTTCCACCGCTTCGGCGACGGGCCGGACCTCGCCGGACTGCCGCTCGCGGGACTCGTCGACCTGGACGGCGTGGTGGTCCGGGTCGTCGGTGCGCCCGGCCGCGCCGTCGACCGGAACGCCCTGCTGCCGTACCCGGTCACCGGCCGGGCGGTCCTGATCCACACCGGCTGGGACCGGCACTGGGGCACCGACGCCTACGGCGCGGGCGGCCACCCGTTCCTCACCGCGCAGGGCGCCGCTTGGCTCGCCGAGCAGCGGCCCGCACTCGTCGGCATCGACTCGCTCAACATCGACGACACCGACGACGGGGCCCGTCCCGCCCACACCACCCTGCTGGCCGCGGGCATCCCCGTGGTGGAACACCTGCGCGGCCTGGAGCAGCTGCCCGTGGACGGCTTCCGCTTCCACGCCGCGCCGCCCGCCGTCGAGGGCATGGGGACCTTCCCGGTCCGTGCCTACGCGGTGCTGCCCGGCGAGGAGGAGTAGCCGCCATGGGGACCGCGGTCACCGCCGCCGGATGGATCGGGGCCGGGCTGCTGCTCGCCGCCTACGCCCTCGCGTCGGCCGGGCGCATTCGCCCGGCCGGCTCCGCGTTCCAGCTCCTCAACCTGTTCGGCTCCGCCGCACTGACGGTCAACTCCGGCTACCATCACGCCTGGCCGTCCGCCGTGCTCAACACCGCCTGGATCGCGGTCGGCGCCGTCGCACTCGGACGTCGCAGCGCCTCGCTCGGCGCGGTGTGACGCCGGTCCTCGCGTTCCTTCCGGTGCGGCTCCCGGTGGCTGCGGGGGTCAGGCGTCGTTCAGGGAGAGTTGGATGAAGAAGCCGACCGGTGTGATGGCGGCGGTGTCGGCCAGTTCGTCCAGGCGGGGGTCGAGTCCTCCCTGGGCGTCGACCGTCCCGAGGATGAGGAGCTGCTGGTAGTTGTCGCCCGCCGGTTCGAGCAGTGAGACGCTCGTGACCATGCCGCCCCGGGTCGGGCCCTTGTGCAGGTAGGGGACGAGGTGTGAGTCGACGGCGGCCACGAGGCCGTCGAAGCCCTTTCCGCGGAGGGGCTGCACCTCGGCGACGGAGAACTGGCGGCCCAGGTCGAACTCGCGGGCCTCGGGGTCGTCGGAATTCACCGCGAGGTCCGCTTCGGTCACCGACGGCAGCGCGACGGTCCCGTACGCGCCCATGGCCTGGACGGCGAACTGCGGTGCCAGCTGATCGATCCGCCCGTCGGGCGACATCGGCATGTCGGCCGACACCAGCAGCAGGTGCCGCTCCTCCTGGCCGTCGTACAGCAGGCGGAAGCGGGTGAAGTTGCCGGTGCGGTGCGGCTGTCCCTCCGTCAGGCCGTCCGCGAGACGGCGGACGGCCGCCGTGACCTCGCCCTGCGAGAGTGCGGTCTTGGGGCGGAGCGTGTAGATGGCCAGGTGCCGGCCGAATCGGGTGTCGTCCATGGAAGTCCCACTCTCGCTCGGTGATCGGTCCCACCCCCGTCGCGCTGCCGACCGTACCCGGCCGCCCGCCGGGCACACGGCGCCACGCCTCGACTCGTCGGTACACCTCCTCCGCGTGGAGCAGAGGGAGGATCAGCAGGTCGAGTGACCACCGAGGTCGAACAACAGGCTCAGACGTGGAGCTCCGGCGGGAAGCCGGTCCAGCGGAGCTCGGCGGGGAGGTGGCCGGTGTCGTTGAACATCAGGACAGCCGGGGGACGGTCGGGCGAATAGCGGATGACGGTCAGGGCCGCATTGGCGTGGTTGATGCCAAGCCACCGCCACCCCGGCGCCTCGAAGGCGGCTCGAAGGAGCCAGCCGACCAGGAAGTTGTGGGTGACGACGAGCTCGTGACGCGGCTCGTCCCCGGGGACCGGGCCGGTGAACTCCGCGAGCGCCGCCGCCGCGAGCCCGGGGCCCTGCTCGCGCTCCTCGGCGGTGAACCGATCCAGGAACGTCCCCCAGGCGTCGGCCGCCTCCGCCGGCAGTTCCTCGCGGGCCGGCAGGTACGGGAGGAAGTCGCCCGCCGCCTCCGAGCGGCGAAGCGGGACGCCGTCGAGCTGCTCACCGATCAGCCGGGCGGTCTGCTCGGCGCGGGCGAGCGACCCGTGGTGGATCGCCGCCAGCGGGACCCCGCGCAGCCGCTGCCCGAGCAGCGCGGCCTGGCGGCGCCCCGCGTCCGTCAGCCCGCTCTCGTCCGGCAAGGCCTCGCCGTGGCGGGTGAGGTAGAGGTAGCGGGCGGCGGTACCGGTCATGGGCGTGTCCTCCAGCGCAGTCGATCTTGCAAGACGCACGGAGGGACGCCGGCCACCCGTCCACCGGTTCCGGCTGCGGTGGGGTCGGTCCCGTGCGCAGCATGCGTCCCCAGGTCCGCCGCCGGATGGCCGAATTCGTCAGTAGGCCGTCGTTGCGGCCATGACCGGGCGGCCGGAGACTTTGATGGTGTCTCATCAACGAGTCGTCGTAGTGACCTACTCCGGTGCGCAGGCGCTGGACATCACCGGCCCGGTCGAGGTGTTCGACACGGCCAACAGACTCCGCGCCGGCCTGGACGGCTACCGGATCGAGTTCGTCTCGGCCGACGGGCCGCGGGTGCGGACCAGCGCCGGTCTGGTGATGGAGGCGGAGGCACTCGCCACGGGGGAGGGGCCGATCGACACCCTCCTCGTGCCGGGAGGCTGGGGCCTGTACGAGACCCTGGCCGACCGTGAGCTGGTCGACTGGATCGCGCGGGCCGCCGGGCGCTCGCGCCGGGTGGTGTCCGTCTGCGGCGGTGCCTTCCTGCTCGCCGAGGCCGGGGTACTGGACGGCCGACGTGCCACCACCCACTGGGCGTACTGCGACGAACTGGCGCGCCGCTACCCGGGGGTGGCGGTCGACCGCGGGCCGATCTTCGTGTGGGACGGCAACGTCGCGACCTCGGCCGGGGTGTCGACCGGGATCGACCTGGCCCTCGCGCTCGTCGAGGCCGACCACGGCGCGTCGTTCGCGCTGGAGGTCGCCCGCTTCCTGGTGCTGTTCCTCAAACGCAACGGCGGGCAGTCGCAGTTCAGCGCGGTGCTGGACGCCCAGCTCGCGGACCGTCCGCCGATCCGCGCCGCCCAGGAGTGGATCCAGGAGAACCTGGCCGCACCGCTCCCCGTACCGGAGGTCGCGCGGCGCGCCAACATGAGCGTCCGCAACTTCGCCCGGGTGTTCCGGCGCGAAGTCGGGGTCTCGCCCGGCCAGTACATCGAACGGCTGCGCATCGCCCAGGCCCGCCACCTGCTGGAATCCACCGAGTTGACGGTCGGACAGGTCGCGCGGCGCTGCGGATTCGCCTCCGCCGAGACCTTCCTGCGCTCCTTCGGCCGACTGGTCGATCTCACGCCCCAGGAGTACCGCCGCCGCTTCCAGACCGTCGAACCGGCCGGACTGGTGGTCGCCGCCGGCCCGGCGGAACGGAGCACGACCCCGTGATCACCGACCTCCGCACGTTACCCCCGGCCGCCGAGCCCGCCCACCCGCGCCGGGTCGCCGACCAGGTGGCCCGCTTCCTCGCCGAGGCCGGCGTCCGCCATGTCTTCGGCGTCGGCGGGGCCAACATCGAGGACCTGTACGACGCCCTGAACGAGCCCGGCACCGGCATCAGGACCGTGGTCGCCAAGCACGAGTTCTCGGCGGTGACGATGGCGGACGGCTCCGCCCGGACCGGCGCGCGGCTCGGCGTGGTCGCGGCCACCTCCGGCGGCGGCGCGATGAACCTCGTCCCCGGCCTGGCGGAGGCGTACGCCTCCCGGGTCCCGGTGCTCGCCCTGGTCGGGCAGCCGCCCACCGCGCTGGAGGGCCGCGGCGCCTTCCAGGACTCCAGCGGACTCGCGGGCTCCCTCGACGCCCTGGCCCTGTTCGGGCCGGTGAGCCGCTTCTGCGCCCGGGTGGAGAGCCCCGACGCCGTCGGGCCGTTGCTGGCCGAGGCCGTGCGACGGGCCTGCTCGCACCCCCGGGGGCCGGCCGTCCTGCTGCTGCCGAAGGACGTCCAGCAGGCCGCGGCCGGAGCGCTCCACACGGCCCCGCCGCTCGCCGCAGACGGCCCGGACTCCCCGCCCGTGGTGGTGGAACGGGCAGCGCGGCTGATCCGGTCCGCCGGACGGCTGCTGGTGATCGCCGGGGAGGGGGTGGCCGCGGTAGGGGCGAAGGAGGACCTGGCCGAGCTCGTCCGGCGGACGGGCGCGTGGGTCGCGGTCACCCCGGACGCCAAGGACGTGTTCGACAACACCGACCGGCGGTTCGCCGGCGTGGCGGGCGTGATGGGACACCCCAACGTCCGGGACTGCCTCCGCCGGGCGGACCTCTGCCTGCTCGTCGGCACCCGACTGCCCGTCATGGCCCGGGCCGGGCTGGAGCCCGAGCTGGCCTCGACACCGCTCGTGAGCGCCGATCCCGAGCCCCCGCACCCTCCTTCCACCACCGACCTCCACCTGAGCGGCGACCTGCGCCGGACCCTGCGCCGACTGGCCGACCGCCTCGCGCCCCGCAGTCTCCCCGCGCCCGTCCACGCCGGGCCCGTCCCGCTGGCGACGCCGCCCGGCGACGGCACCGGCCTCTCCCACGCGGAGGCCGCCGCCGCGGTGGCGGACGCGCTGCCGCCCGACGCCCACGTCTTCGTGGACGCCGGGAACGCCGGCGCCGGCATGATCCACCGCCTGCCGGCCCCGAGCCGCGGACGGTTCGTGGTGGCGGTCGGCATGGGCGGCATGGGCTACACCTTCGGCGCCGGCATCGGTGCGGCGCTCGCCACCGGCCGGCGCACCTACGTGCTCGCCGGGGACGGCTCCTTCCTCATGCACGGCATGGAGGTGCACACGGCGCTGGAGTACGGCGCACCCGTCACCTTCGTGATCCTCAACAACAACGCCCACGCCATGTGCGCCACCCGGGACGTGATCTTCCGGGGAACCCCGCACCCCGGAAACCTCTTCCGGCCCGCGAACCCGGCCGCGGGCGTGGCGGCCCTCTTCCCCGGCCTCGACGTCACCGCGGCCACCGGCGCGGCCCAGCTGCGGCGGGCCCTGCACCGGACCAACGCGCCGTCCCGAGGGCCCGCCCTGGTGGCGGTGGACCTCGACCCGGCCGAGATCCCGCCGTTCCTGCCCTTCCTCACCTCCGCCGGCCCCCGGCCGACCGACCACCAGGAGAACACCCATGAGCACGCAACCGTCCACGTCGGCTGACCCGTCCGCGCTCGCCGGGGTGCCGGTCCCCGGACTGACCACGGTCGAGAACACCGACCCCGCCGCGCTCGCCGCCCGCTGCGCCGAGCTCACCCGCCCGGCCTACCCGCACCAGGAGGTCTACGGCCAGTACTGCACGATCCACGAGTACATCGACTGCCCGCCCGACCAGGTCTTCGACTACCTGCGGCAGGGCCACCACCTGGAGGAATGGACCTTCAGCCTGCGCAACTTCGCGCCGTCGGGCACGCCCGGCACCTGGGTCGGCGACGACCTGCTGGAGGCCCGCACCAGGATTTTCTGCCGCGTCGAGGCGAACGCCGACGCCCGCACGGTGGACTTCCACTGCGCCTGGGACCAGGGCGAGCAGCTGTGGATGATCTACCTGATGCGGGTCCTGCCCGCCGAATCGGTCCTGGACCGGCCCGGGTCCGTCGTCACCTGGACCAACTGCCGCCACCCGCACTACGACGCCAACCCCCG
Organism: Kitasatospora cinereorecta; assembly: GCF_024172095.1. Lineage (GTDB taxonomy): Bacteria > Actinomycetota > Actinomycetes > Streptomycetales > Streptomycetaceae > Kitasatospora > Kitasatospora cinereorecta. The sequence goes on from NZ_JAMZDX010000009.1 coordinate 219,192, forward strand.
CCCCGACCTCGCCCCGGACCCCGACCGGACGTGGGTGGGCGCCTACTGGGACCTCTTCTACGCGGGGCACACGGTGGAGATGGCCAACCTCAAGGCCATCCTGGAGCACCGCCACCGCAACGGCCTGCCCCTGAACGTCCAGCCCCGCGCGGCGGTGGCCCGGTGAGGACCTTGAGCCCGGTGGGCACGGTGAGGACGGTCAGCCTCACCGACGTCTCAGGGTTCCTGCCCGGCGAGCCGGTGCCCGCGGCGTACTACACCGAGTACCCCGGTGCGGAGGACCGGCTCCGGGACAACCCGATGTTCCGGATCCCGCCGCAGCGCCACCACGTCGCCGCGGAGAGCAACGTGGACCTGATCGAGCAGGCCGTCGCGCCCCTGGTCGAACGGCACGGCCGGGACGCGATCCGGTCGGTGGACGTACTGCTGGTGCACAGCCAGCTGCCGGACAGCCCGTTCGTCGGGGCCGGGACCGAGGTCGCCCGCCGCCTCGGGCTCCGTCCCACCTGGCTGATCGACGTGGCCAACGCGGGCTGCGCGTCCTTCGTCCACATGCTGGGGCTGGCCCGGCAGATCCTCCTCACCACCGACGCCAGGACGGCGCTGATCTGCAACGCGCAGACCGCCGCCGGCCAGCTCTTCACCCAGTCCGAGGTCCGGCGGCTCGCGCAGGCCGCGATACCCGGCGACGGCTGCGGCGTCGGCTACCTCACCACCTCGGCGGCGTCCCCGGTGCTCGCGGTGACCAGCCGCCACTTCGGCGCGTACGGCGGCGACATGACCTGCGTCCTCGACGACGGGCGACGGTACTGGGAACCGGGGGAGTCCCAGCTGCGGATCGGCTTCACCGAGGAATCCGTCCGCACCGTCCTGGAACGCGGCAACCGGCTGGTGCCCGAGGTGGTCGCGGACGTCTGCGAGCAGATCTCCGTCCCCAGCGAGCGGATCGACCTGCTGATCACCAACCAGCCCAACCGCACGTTCCTGGAGAACTGGCGTACCTCGCTCGGGGTGCCGCCCGACCGGCACCCCGACACCTTCGACGACTGCGGAAACCTCTTCGGCGCCGCCATTCCCGTCACGCTCGACCGCGCCGTGCGGTCCGGGCGCCTCGCCGCGGGCGACCTGGTGGTGCTGGGCGGCTTCGCCCACGCGGGCGACTACGCGGGCGCGGCGGCGATCCGCTGGGGCGCGGCCTGAGCGGGCGCGAGGGGGAATCAAGTCTGCCGGGAGATGGTGCAGTCCATGCCCTGGAGTTCGAGGTACTCGGGGTCGGCGTCCGCCCGGGCGGCGGACTGCTGGGGCAGTGGACCGGCGGTGAGGGGACAGTTGTCGGCCGGCGGGTTGGCGCGGTCGGGGTCGAGGCCGAACCGGATCGGGCCCGCGGTGCGGTAGAGCGTGCGGCCGGTGGGTGAGCCGTCGGGGTTCACGCCCGGTGGGGGCGGCGGGTAGGCGGGCATCGTCCCGGTCCAGGCCGCGGGCGCCGAGCTGACGAACCGGAACGGGCCGAACTCCCGCCCGCACCGCTCGAAGGTGATCCGCAGCGGCTGGCCCCACTGGTCGAGTACGCCGCCGTCGGCCTGCGGCCGGAGGGTGCCGGTGCCGGGCTCCCCGTCCGGGGCGCGGAGCGTGATCAGCCCGAACTGGGGGTGCCTGGCGTCGAGCGCGAGGTCGACCGTGCGGTACGTGCACCCGTCGGAGCCGGTCGCGGTGATCTCGACGCTCCAGGAGCCGGTGAAGGTGAGGACCGGCAGTGGCGGGGGGAGGTCCACGAGCAGGGTGGTGGCGGTGGTGGTGACGCCGAAGGCGAGGGTCTGTCCGACGGCGGGAAGGTCGACGGCGGGCTGGTCGGCGGCGTGGGCCGCCGGGGCGGGGCCGAACAGGCCGGCACCGGCGGCCGCGGCAGCGGCACCGAGGAGCCGGCGCCGGCTCAGGGAGGAGGTCATGGCCGCATTGTGGGCCGCCGGGAGCCCCGCCCGGCGGACCGGCGGCTGCCCTTACGCCGTACGTGGGACCCCACGGCCGCCCGTCGGGGCGGTGTCCCGACCTGCTACGCTGCGGCTTTCCGCCAGCCGTTGAGAGCGCTCACAGGGACACGAGAGGCCGTAGCACGGGCATGATCGCCGATGAGGCCTCCGTGGAGTTCCACGCGTTCTTCGAGCGCCACCACGCCGAGCTGGCCCGCCTCGCGCACCTGCTGACCGGGGAGACCGACGCCGCCGACGACCTCGCGGCGGACGCCATGGTCGCCCTCTGGCACCGCTGGGACCGCTTCCGCGCGGCCGACCACCAACTCGCCTACGCCCGCGGTGTGGTGGCCAACCTCGTCCGCGCCCGGATCCGCAGCGCCGTCCGCGAACGCCGCCGGGTGCTGCTGTTCTGGTCCCACCGTTCCGAACGCGTCGACGGGCCGGACCTGGCCGCCGTGCTGGACGTCCGCGCCGCCCTCGGCCGGCTGCCGTTCCGCAAACGGGCCTGCGTGGTGCTGCGGCACGCCTTCGACCTCTCCGAACAGGAGACGGCCCGGGTGCTCGGCGTCTCGGTCGGTACCGTGAAGAGCCAGACCTCCAAGGGGATGGCGGAACTGCAGAGGCTGCTCGGCACCCGGGCCGCCGAGGAACTGGTCGGGAGGAGGAGCTGATGGACGACGTACGCAACCGGCTGCGCGAGGCGGCCGACGCCCACGAACCCGACCGCGCCCGGATGCTCGCCCGAGTCGAACGCGGCCTGGCCGGCCACCCAGCTGACCAATCGGCCCGTCGGCGTCCGCGCCGCACCGGGCCGCTGCCCTGGCCCCGGGTCGTGCTCGCCACCCTGGCGACCGCCGGGGTGATGGCGCTCGGCGGCCTCGCCGCGGCCTCGCTCGTCCGGACGCCCAGCCCCGCGCCGGCCGCACCGGCGTCCTCCACGACCCCGACGCCGGTACCGACCGACTCTCCTGCTCCCGCGTCACCGTCCCCGAGCCGCACGCCCGAGCGGACCGATACCGCCACCGCCACATCACCCTCCGCCGCTGCCACCGCGTCACGGCCGTCCTCGGCACCCCCGGCCGGTCGGCACCCCGAGGACGGCCCGCTCTGGTCGGACGGCTCCGTCGACCCGCACAGCACCTCCTACTGGGCGCAGAGCAACGTCACGCTGAAGACGACCCAGCCGCTGACCGCGCTCACCGTCGAGCTGCGGATCGCCCTGACGGCCGGGGTCCAGGACACCGGCCACTGGCAGACCCAGCCCGCCGACGCGTTCGACGTGACGGTCCGCCAGGAGGGTGGATTCCTGGTCTACCGCTGGACCCTCAAGCCCGGCGGCACCGTCCCCGTCGGCCAGCACGTCTTCGCCGGGCAGTACAACCACGCGGCAGGCGGCCGCGATGCGAAGGACGACACCTACGGGGCCGACACCGACACCAGCTCCGTCTGGGGCGACTTCGCCCGCACCACCCGCTGACCGTGCCGCCCGGACCCGGTGCGGCGGTGGACCGCACCGGGCACAGCAGAAACCCTACGGGCGGTACGTGACGTCGGTCGGGGTGTAGCGGCAGGTCCGGCCGTCGGGTCCGTCGCCGGCCTCCTTGGGCTCGCCGCTGGTGACGCCGGTGTAGCGCTGGCAGACCGTGATTCGGTGGGCGGAGTCGCCGGTGATGGTGAGGTGGGTGATGGTGGCGGTGTCGCCGAGGTTCGCGTTGATGCCCACGATCTTCTTCCCGGGGGCGGTGGTGACGACGTTGTCGATCACGACGTGCCGCTGGTACTGGGTCTTGCAGTTGCCGCACGAGCGGTAGAGCTTGCCGAAGTCCTCGACCCGGAAGTTCTTGATCACGAAGGTGCCGGGCCCGTTGTGCTGGAACACCTTGTCGGCGGCGCCGCGCGCGCCGCCGCCGTCGACGGTCATCACCTGGTCGGCGGAAGTGCCCTTGAAGGTGGCGGCGTCCTCGCCGACGTTCTCCCACCAGACATTGCGCAGCGTGCAGCTGCCCGCGCAGTGCACGCCGTCGGCAGCCGGGTCGCCCAGGATGACGTTCTGCAGGACGGCGCCGTCGGCGAGTTCGAACATCGCGGGCTGGTTCTCCGACTGGTCACCCGTGCCGAGCGGCCCCTTGCCGACGAAGCGCCGGCCACCGCCGTCGAAGAGGGTGGCGACCTTCTGCGTGGCGGTCACCGGGACGTCCGCCCCCTTCGGCGCCGGCCACGACGGGATCGCACCGGTCGGATCGGCGGACGAGGCGGACGGCTTCGGTCGGGGATCGGCAGACGCGGTGGGCGTCGCCCCGACTGCCGTGAACGTCCAGCGCTTCGCCGGGGCGGAGTCGCAGGAGTTCTGCTGCACGGGCGCACCGGCGGCGGTGGAGCCGTCCTTGACGGCGAGACACTTGCCGCTCGCCGCGTTGACGACCCGGTAGCCGCCGTCGACCGCCTTCACCGTCCAGGTCTGCGCCGCCGCCGCATCCGTGCACGCCTCCCGCTGGACCGCCGCGCCCGCACCGGTCCGCCCGTCCCGGACTCCGGCGCAGCTGCCGTCCCACGCGGCCACCAGCCGGAAGCCGCCGCCCGTCGCGGTGAGCCGCCAGCTCCGCGCGCCGCTCCGATCACAGGCCTCCTGGGTCAACTGCGTGCCCTCGCCCGTGCTCACGCCGTCGGCCGCAGGTGCGTCCAGGCACAGACCGCTCGCCGCGTTGGCCAGGGTGTAGTCGCCCGGTGCCACGGCCGGTCCGGCCGCATCGGCACCGGCCCACAGGCCGCCGACCGCGGCGGCGGCCAGCAGGGCCACGACACCGCCCAGGGCCGCGATCCTGGCACGCCTGGGGCGTATCGCTCGCTTGCTCACGTCTCAACTGTCCTTACCGGTACGGGTTCAGGGATCCCGGCGGACCTCCTCGGGTCCGCCGCGCGAACGCCCCGAGTCTTCGTCCTGTCCGCGGCGTTCGCCTCCTGGTTGCCGCCGCCCGCGGAAAGGTTGCCGCACCGTCGGAAGTAATTTCGCGCCCCCGGTCGCCGCCCACCGGACCTGGACCGTCCGCCAGTAGGCGACGCTGTCACCCAGCGGGGCTCCTCAGTGCGGTGAGGGTCTCCCGGACGAGTGCCCGAGCCCGGGTCACCGTTGCTGCCAGCGCCTCGGGAGTCCCGCCCGGGCAGCCCAGCAGGTGGTGGACGCGCGGGCCGAAGTCGGGCGGTGCCGTCGGCAGCGTCTCGGCGACAGCCATCGCGCCCTTCTCATTGAGGCACCAGCGCCGGTCCGCGGCATACAGTGCCTGCACCAGTACGCCGACCGCTCGGGACAGGCACAGGGAGACGTACAGGACGTCGGCCCGTGCAACACCCTTCGCCGCGGCAGCGACCAGGAACTCCGCCTCCCAGGCTCCCGCCGTCAACGCAGCCCGCAGCGGCTCCGGATACGTCGCGGTCCGCAGCCGAAGATCGGTCAGCTCTCCGGTGGGGTCGCTCAGCACCTGCCCGAGGGCCACCTCGCCCGCATAGCAGGGCGACCAGAATCCGAGAGGATGACCCGCCTGCACCCCCACCTCGTACCGGCCCTCGCGGCAGTCCGCCCACACCTGATCGACCCGGTCCAGGTCCCGCAGGATCCAGTCCACCGCGACCCCGTCGACCCGCAGCCACGCGCCGCCGTTCACCCAGGGCCCCCAGTCGCCCGGAGCGGCCACCTCCACGTCCGGCCCGGCCAGTGCGCGCAACGCGGCAAGGTCGAGTCCGCCACGGTAGTAGACGCCGAGATCCCAGTCCGATTCGGGCCGATGCTCCCCGCGCGCCCGGCTGCCGCCGAGCAGCACCCCGACCACGCCTGGCACCCGTGCCAAGCGGCGAGCCATGTCCTCGATGATCATCCGCATGCCGGGAGTCTGGCAGCTGCCGACGCGTCGGCCCAGCCGGTACTGCGGCGCGCGCCCGCCGCACAGCGGCTACCGCATCCGGGGGCGCGCCTGTCCTGCCTCCACCCACAGGCACCATCCGGCGGGTGTACTTACCGGCGGGCCTACTGACCGGCAGACGTTCTTACTTGGCGGGCACGATGACCACGGTGTCCTCCTCGACGCCGGCGGTAATCTCGGTGAGGGCGTCGCCCACCATGCCCAAGGTGACGGTACGGGAGTTCCCCTCGCGGCAGCGCCGCCCTTCCGTGTCGCAGCGGCCCGTCACCACGTACGGCTCGCCGCTCTTGCGGTGCCGCACCGCGGCGTTGGGCACGGCGAGGACCCCGCCGTGCTGCTGGGTCGTGACCGTCACCGTGACGGCCGTGCCGGGCGCCGCCTGCGTCCCTCCGGGCAGGGGGAGGAGCCACGGCCGCAGGCCGCAGGGCGTGGCGACGTTCACCTGTCGCCCCTGGGGCGCGGGCGGACAGGGCGACGGCACCGCCGACAGCGCGGTCGCCGCGACCGAGGTACCGCCGGACGCCGACACCGTGGCGGGCTGGCCGGCCTGCAGGTCGGCGGAGTCCTCCGGCGCCGCGAACGCCTCGACCTGCACCGTGTCCGACCGCAGTACGACCACCGGGAAACGGCACGACGGAGTGGCGCCCACCGGTGTGCCCACCTGCTCGACGATGCCGTCCACCGGTGCCTTCACGGCAGCGTTGGCGATGGTGGCGGCGAGCGCGTTGACCCGGTTCTGAGCGGTCGCCACCCGCTGCTCGTCGGTGGCGATCTGGGCCGTGGCCGCCAGGCGCTCGGCAGCCCGGCTGCCCGGCGTGGGCGTCGCGACCGGCGAGGGAGAGGAGGCGGCCGGCGCGGTGGGCGTTGCCGCGCGCGTCGCGGCGGGGGCGAGCGGAGGGGGAGGGGCCGGAGCCTCGGCGTCGAGGAGGGCGACGAGCTTCCGGTCCCGGGCCAGCGCGCTCTGCGCGGCCGTCAGCTCGGCCGCGGCCAGATCGGCCTGCTGCTGCGCCGCCGCCGTGTCCGCCTCCGCCAGGACGGCCCCGGCCGTGACGTGCGTCCCCACCGCGACCGCGACCGAGGTGACGCGGCCGAGACCGGTCGCCGGGTCCGGGGACGACGTGAACCACGCGCACGGATCCTCGGTGCCCGACTGCGGATCCCCCGCCGCGGCGGAACGCCCGAAGAACAGCCAGAACCGGGCGGTCGGCACAACCGTCCCCGTCAGCCGTACGGTGCGCGAGACGTTCGCCCGCTCCGCCTTGCGGCCGGTCGCCGGCGCCGCGGTGGACGCGACCAGGAGGTACCCCGTCGTGGTGGCGAAGAGGCACAGGATCGAGCCCAGCAAAAGCCACGCCCCCCGCGGTCCGCCGAGGCCGCCGAACGGTGCTCCCATATCGCTGCCCCCGCAGTGTCGGTGCTGTCGCTCACCCCTCAACGACCGGTCGAGTGGATCGACACTGTTCGATCCGCCGTTCGGGTGCACCGCGCCACCGACCGGCCGAAGGACAGGCGACAGCCGCGTTCGTGCTGCGTGCGTCGAGATCGCTGCCGCAGAGACAGGCGCTCGGGCTCGGCGACTCACGCCTTCCGCTGTCTCGGAGACCGACTCGTAGCAGGCAGCAGCCAGTGACTCCACCTGGCAACGCCGCACTCAGCAGGCCGGCATGCCTCCGTGTGGGCTGTTGACCACCAGCGGCAGAGACCCTTCGGCAAGGTAGAAGTGCCCGGGGAAGTAGTCGATGTGGAGGTGGCCGCCGTCCTCAGCGGAGGCGATGCTACGGAGATTGTCCGCGAGCACCGCCCGGCCGGCGGATTCACCGCTGATGACAAGGAACCGCCGCTCGGCATCCAGCTGGACCAGCACGCCAGGGCCGGCAGTCCTCTTGACCTCGATCCCCGCCAGAGCGTCGCTGCCCGGCGAGGACGTGGAGCTGAGCTGCCCCTCGCCCTCGGCCACTGCGTCCGCCAGACGATGCAACTCCTCCGCAGACGCCGTGAGATCCACTTCGCCGTATACGGGGTCGCAGATGAGCCTCACTTCGGCGATCCGGTGGCCAGCACGGCCACCACCAGAAGCGTGACGGCGACCAGGACGGCCAGCGTGACGAGCCAGCCGAACCCCATCGGGTGCCGGTCCCGGAACTTCAGCGGGGGCCGGATCCGGGCGCTCGGGTGCGTGGAGGCCTTCCACCAGGCATCCACCTGCCGGATGTTGTCCTCGAAGTTCGGCGAGGAATAGAACACGCTGCGGTGCAGGCCGGGCAGGACGCGGCGGCGGCCGTCGGTGAGGTGTATCCGGGCGTCGTGCGTCGACCCGGACGTGCGGATGTCGAGCCACTGGATCCGGTGCCAGGGGTAGCTGCGGCCGGCGCCGAACCAGATGACGGTGATCCCGGCGGGACCGACGGTCGTCGCGGCCCGGAAACGCAGGTAGACACCGACGGCGCCGAACACCAGGAAGACCGGGAGTCCCCAGAGGATCCCTGCCTCACCCAGCCGGACCGAGCTGACCACGACCGGCACGGCCCCGCACCCGATCGTGACCGCTGCCCTCCTCACCCCGGCAGCCCGGTACTGCTCTCTCCCCTGGAACCGCAGTTCGTCCACGGCGGGCACACTACTCGCGCACGCCCGGCGGGAGCCAGGCCCTGGGTCTGAGCATCGTGCGGAGCAGGCGACGGCAGCCGGGCGGGTGCGCCCGACTGCGCCGGGGCGGCGACCCGCATGGCGCTCACGACCCCGCTGTGCCGGTATTGAGGCGGGGTCAGGGGAGGAGGACGGCCTTGCCCTGGTTGCGGTGGGCTTCGAGGTCGGCGTGGGCCCGGGCGGCGTCGGAGAGGGGGTAGGTGCGCCAGATCGGGACGGTGAGTGCGCCGGTGGCGGCCAACCGCGCCAGCTCGGGCAGGGCTTCGCCGCCCTGGTCGGCGGTGCCGGCGCTGAAGCGGACGCCGTGCTGCGCGGCGGCCAGATCGGCGATGGTGACGACCTTGCCCGCGTCGCCGGTCAGCGCGACGGAGTCGTCGAGGACGCCGGCGCCGGAGGCGTCGAACACGGCGTCAACCCCCTGCGGAGCGGCGGCCCGGACCCGCTTCGGCCAGCCGTCGCCGTAGCGGACGGCGGTGGCGCCGAGCGCGGTGACGCGTTCGAGATCCTTCGCGCCGGCCGTGCCGACGACGGTGGTGCCGCGGGCGACGGCCAGCTGGACCGCGATGACGCCCACGCTGCCGGCGGCGCCGTGGATCAGCAGGGTCTGCCCCGGCTGCACGCCGAGCTCCCCGAGGACCCGCATCGCGGCCCGGCCGACCGACACCAGCGAGGCCGCGACCTCCCACGACAGGGCGTCGGGCTTGGCCACCGGCCGCTCCAGCAGGGCGTACTCGCGGTAGCTGCCGCCGACGGTGACGCCGAGGACCTCGTCCCCCACGGCGGCGTCGGCCCCCTCGCCGACGGCATCGACGACACCGGCCGCGTCCAGCCCGAGGACCGCGGGGAAGTCGACCGGGGCCATGCGCGCCATCAGGCCGGACCGGATCTTGATGTCGAGCGGGTTCACCGACGCGGCCCTGACCCTGATCCGGACCTGGCCCGGGCCCGGCTCCGGCGGGTCGACCTCCGTCAGCCGGAGCACCTCGGGCGCGCCGTACTCGGAGAAAGTGATCGCTTTGGACATCGGAACTCCCAGGTCGAGGCAGACGGGGACCGCTCCCTCCGACCCACTCTGCGGCGGCGACGGCGTCCTCGCCGCTCGGGCGGTGGGACGGGGGCCGGTCGGTGCGTCGGCGCGGATACTCGGCTGCGGCCGCGGGCCCGGCGGTCTAGCGTGAGGGCCTTGCGGAGTGGGGGAGGGGTCGAAGTGCTGGTCATGCCGGGGCGGCGGACGTCGACGATGGAGCTGCTGGCCGCCGAGGCGGCGGGCCGGGGGATGGCAGTCCGGGCAGCAGAGGCGCCAGGCCCGCTTGCGGGCCCGGCGCACTGGTACGGCGGGCCGGTGGCGGGTGCGCGGCTGGCGGACCGGCTCGGGTTCGCGCTGCTCGAACCGGCGGACGACTGGCTGGCCGAGCTGCCGGAGGAGTTCACCGGCCGGGAGGTCCGGGCGGCGACCGTCGCGGACGCGGGGGCGCTGCAGCGGCCGACGTTCGTGAAGCCGCCGCGGGACAAGTCCTTCCCGGCGGACGTCTACGCCGACGGTTCCCGGCTGCCGGCCGGACTGGACCCGGCGACGCCGGTGCTGCTCTCCGAGGTGGTGACGTTCGCGGCCGAGTACCGGCTGTTCCTGCTGGACGGGCGGATCGCCGCGGCGAGCCGGTACGCGGTGTTCGGCCGGCTCGACCCGCGCCCGATCGGCGCGGACCGGACCGTCGCCGCCGAGATCGCCGCCTTCGTCGACCGGCTGGTCGCCGCAGCCGGGCACACCCTGCCCAGCGCCGTCGTCGTGGACGTCGGACAGCTGCTCGACCCGTACCGACCGGGCCACCGGTGGGCGGTGGTGGAGGCCAACATGGCGTGGTTCTCGCACGTGTACGCCGCCGACCCGGCGCGGGTGCTGGACGTGGTGCTGCGGGCGGCCGGGCCGCGCAAGCGGGTGAGGCCGGGGGATCTGCCGTATGTGCGCCACTGATGGCGGCGTGCCGCGCAGAGTTGGGACGGCTGCGCGGCCCGGTGCGGGCAGGCCCGGTGCGGTGCGTCGCGGTCAGGCCTGCACGGTCGGGCGGACGACGATCTCGCTGACGTCGACGCCGTCGGGCTGCTCGATGGCGTAGCCGATGGCGGAGGCGACGGCGCCGGGCGGCATGGCGATCTCGTCGCGCTGTCGGGTCATCGCGGCCGCGATCTCGGGGCCGGCGCCTTTGCCGATGCCTTCGGTGTGGGTGAAGCCCGGCGAGACGAGGGTGACGCGCAGGTCGGGGCCGGATTCCTGGCGCAGGCCCTCGGTGAGCACCTTCACCGCCGTCTTGGTGGCGGCGTAGACCGCCTGGGGGCTCTTGACGACGTAGGCCGCGGTGGAGCCGACGTTGACGAAGTGGCCGGAGCGCTGTCGGCGGAAGACGGGCAGGGCCGCGCCGATGCCGTTGAGCAGGCCGGTGATGTGGGTGGCGACCATGGCGTCCCAGTCGTCCTGGCGCAGGTCGTCGAAGGGGGAGACGGCCATCGTGCCCGCGTTGGAGACGAGGACGTCGAGCCGGCCGTACCGGTCGAGGGCGGTGTCGGTCAGACGCACGAGGTCTTCGCGGCGGGTGACGTCCACGACCACGCCGGTGGCGGCGCCGCCGTTCGCCGTGATGGCGTCGACGACGGCGCTCAGCCGGTCCTCGCGGCGGGCTCCGAGAACGAGCCGGGCGCCCCGTTCGGCGAGGTGGATGGCGGTGGCCTCGCCGATGCCGCTGCTGGCGCCCGTGATCGCGACGACCTTGCCCCGGATACCCGACATGGGCAGCTTCCTTCCGCTGGATGTGCGCAGGTTCGGTGGGGTGGCCTACAGTCAACCGGAGGCGCGCCCACTTACGCCCACGCTAAGTGGAGGCGCCTCCACTTAGCAAGCGGACAGGTCGACGAGAGGAATGACGAGCAGCGATGGGCGACGGAGCGGTTCGACCGTTGAGAGCCGACGCGCTGCGCAACCGGGAGAAGATCCTCGCCGCGGCCGTGCGGGCCTTCACCACCCAGGGGCTGGACGCACACCTGGAGCAGATCGCCAAGGACGCGGGGGTGGGCACGGCGACCCTCTACCGCAACTTCCCCACCCGGGAAGCCCTGGTCGAGGCGGTCTACCGCAACGAGGTGGCCGGCCTGTGCGACGCCGCCACCGCACTGCTCGCCCAACACGCACCCCTGGAGGCGCTGCGCGCGTGGACCCGCCTCTTCCTCGACTACGTCACCGCCAAGTACGGCATGATCGACGCCCTGCGCGCCATCGCCGCGACCGGCGGCAACCCGTACGGCCACAGCCGGGAGATGATCCGGGACGCCATCGGCACGCTCATGGACGCGTGCACGGCCGCCGGGGAGATCCGCACCGACATCCGGCCCGCCGACATCGCGGCCGCTCTGGAGGGCATCGCCCTCACCTCGGCGGGTGCCGAGCACCGCGAGCAGGCGGAGCGCCTGCTCGACCTCACCCTGGACGGCCTCGCGCACCGCCCCTGAGGGCGCGTACGCGAGGCCGCCGAGGACGCCGAGGCCGCCGCGGCGGCGGCCGGGTGGTGGGCCGGTCTCAGCCGAACCGGACGTCGCAGACGGAGACGAAGTACTCGCCCCAGCCGCCGTGCCCGCCGTGGCCGCCCCAGATGTTGACGAGGGCGTGGCGGCCGGACTTGCGCGGGACGGTGCGCAGGGTGCGGGTCTCGATCCGGTTCAGCGGCTGCTCGGGGGCCGGGACGTCGTCGCCGCCGTAGAGGTCGACGAGGAAGGGCACCGGGTCGAGGGTGTCCCAGGAGATGCCGTCCTCGGGTCGCCAGCCGTCGCGGGTGACGAACCACTGGTGGGTCCAGGTCCAGCCGGTGTGCGGCTGCGTGTAGCCGTACGTCAGGGTGAGCTCGCCCCCGGCGGTGTCGAGGCGGTCGACCGGCCAGTCGGCTCCCGCGACGTCTCCCGGACGCAGCGCCAGGCCGCGGAACTCCTTGCGGCCCGCGGAGGGGACGACGGGCTCGTCGGCGGCGAAGTACTTGCGATACTCGAGGTACTGGCCGTTCCAGGCCTTGTTGTCGGCGGTGACGGCGGGGACGACCGCGGCCCAGTCGCCCGGGTTGTCGACCTGCTGGTAGGCGGCCTGGCAGACCGGGTCCTGCTCCTTGCGGACCAGGGCGCGGTAGGTGCGCGACAGTGGGTGGTAGACGGTCCCGTGCCGCGGGGCGCCGTCCGCGGAGCCGGCCGGCGAGTCGTCCGCGGTGCGGGCGGGGGAGCCGCTCTCGGAGTACGGGTTGCGGTAGGCCTCGGCGCCGGCGAGGTCGGCCTCGGCGGGCTCGGTCCACTCGCTCCACCCGCCGTCCAGCTCGGCCCGGATCCGGACGGAATGGCGGCCGGTCGCGGCGGGGCCGAGGCTCAGCCAGTGCGTACGGGCGAGGTTCCAGTACGTGCCCCAGGACGGCAGGCTGTTGAAGCCGATGACGACGGTCTGCACGAACTCGCCGCCGTTCACCTCGACTTCGTACTGGCGCGGGTAGTCGCCGTTCTTGCCCTCCGTCCAGTCGCCCGGCAGGCCGGAGCCGTTGTTCCGGCCGACGGTCCACTCCAGGGAGATGCCGAGGATGCGTTCGGCTCCGTCCTGGCGGTACGTCGGGGAGGCCTTCAGTGCGGTGGGCGGGAGGGTCGCTCCGGCGGGTCGTGGGGTCGGGCTCACGGTTCGCTCCATTCTCGGGCCGCCCGGCGGGGTGCGGGCGGCGTGAAGTTTGCTTGCGAACCATTCCCCTCCGGGCCGGGCCGGTGAAACGCGGTTGCCCGGATTTCACCCCTGACAGCGCGGCCGTGACCGTGTCCTATCCGGTGGTGGAGTGGGCGGCGAGGTTGCGGCGGGTCCCCTCCAGGTGGATGCCGATGTACTGGGCGAGGGTGGGGCCGTCCTGAGGATTCGCGGCCTGGAAGGAGATCCGCCGGAGCAGGAGGACGTCGTCGAGCGTGATCCCCTCGCGGGCGAGGACGAACACGAGGGTGAGGAAGGCGGCCCGGGCGTTGCCGTCGTCGAACGGGTGGAAGAAGCAGACGTCGAGGTGGGCGCGGGCGGCGCGGGCGGTGAGGGGGAGGGGACGGCCGGCGTCGGCGGTGCTCTCGGCCAGACAGGCATCCAGCTGGGCACGGGTCTCCGGGCCGATGCCGTAGCGCTCCCGGCCTTCCTTGGCGAACGCGGGCGAGGTGCGGAACGGCGGCGGCTGATCCGCGCCCAGAACGTGCTGCTGCCATCCGCGGAGAAGGCCGAAGTCCAGGGAGGCGCCGCGCGCCGCGTCGGCCCGTACCGCCGCCAGGGCGGCGAGCATGCCGTCGGCGCGGGCGGGGTCGATGGTGCCGTCGAACGCGCGGATGTCCTCGGCGGCGCCGTCCCGCGACGGGACCACCGGACCGTCCGCGCCGGCGTCGGGGCTCTCCCGCCAGGGCGCCGACGCGCGCACCGCGAGCCAGCTCTGCAGGTGGTCCGGCGGGGGCGGGTCGACCCGTTCGGCGGCGAGGTCCGGCCGCAGCGACAGCGACAGCCGCTCCGCGACATCCTCGACCAGCACCGCGTCCGGGCCTGTCCAGCTCCGGAACCGGCCCCCGATCGCCTGCTCCACCATGCCCACGGCGGCTCCGGGCTCGACCCCCCAGCGGGTGAGGAACCAGGTGAGCACCTGACGGCAGTGCCCGTACCAGCCGCTGCCGCCGCCGGTGCGGTCGGACACCTGAAGGATCAGGTTGCGGGCGGTGCGTTCCCACAGGATCCGCTGCTCCCCGACCGAGGCCAGGTCCAGCGGGTGGGCCTCGAACCACCCCGCGAGGGACTCCAGCCATGCACGCCACTCGCACAGTGCCGCGACGACCAGGGCGAGCGTCTCGTCCGCCGTGGTGATCGAGTGCGGCGGGCAGCACCAGCTCCCGACCGGACCCCCGTCGAAGTCGCCCTCGTCGTGCGCCCAGCGCCAACCCGCGGCCCAGACGCCGTAGTGGCCGATGAGGGCATGCGACATCGCGTCGGCCCACGGCTTGCCCTCGTCCCGGGTCCAGGCCCTCGATGCCGGACGGTCGGGGCACGACGGCACCCGAGCGGCAGGTCCGAGGGACCGCACCACCCGCACGGCCGCGTCGGCGTCGAAGGGGTGCCGGGCCGGGTCGACGTCGTCCCAGTTCAGACGCACAGGGGACAGCTCATGAATCACCGCCCAAGCCTCCCGACCCTCCGGCCTCCGATCAAGCGGATTTGCCGCCGATGCGACCCGCCGGGGGCAGCCCGCTCACCCTGGTCGAGGGCGGCACCGACCTCGCCGTCGCCTCATGGTGGTGAGTGGACGGCTGGAGGATCTTGTGAAGGAATCATCCAGCCTGTTGGATGGGCGGCATGCTGACGCGGTCTGACAGGGGCACCTTCGAACAACGGATCAGCCCCTACCCGATATCGACGCCCCGCTCCACGTGGGAGCGGTTCAACATGGCGAAGACCGACTCCGGCTGGCCCCTGCTGATCGCGAATCTTCTGCTTGCTGCGGCAGCCGCCGGCGTGCTCACCTACCTCGGCGCATCGCGCAGTCGATTGTTCCTGGTCCTCGGTATCGCCATGATCGGACACGTCATCAGGACCATCTACGTCATGGCCTGTGTTGTCCGAGGCGAAACCGATCGAGTGGCGCCGGGAGGCACTGCCGGTGCTCGGAGGGGTGCCGGTCGGCACAGGTGAAGATGCCGCAGGAACGACGTCGTGTCTCTGGAAGCAGCGGAGAGTTACCGGTCTGACGGGTAATCCGGCGTGGGCGGGTGGTCAGCAGCACTGCTCCGGGGCGTCCTCGACCAGACCCATGATGGCGAGGATCTCCGCGTCGACGAGGAAGATCGCGGCGCCTTCGTGATGGTCCGGCATGGCGGTGGCCTCGGCGGCGGTGAGGCCGATCCAGCCGATCGCCCCGCCGCCGATCTGTGCGGGGTCGAGGCCGTAGCGTGCGCACAGCTCGCGGTGCAGGGCGGTCAGGTAGGCGGCCCAGGTCGCGTGGTCGGCGCGGTCGATGCCGCTGAGGTCGTTGAGCCAGCCGTCGGCGTGGTCCTGGTATCCGGTCCTCGGCCCGCGGAAGTCGCTGGCCCAGCCGCACCGGCCCTCCGCCGGGTCGGACGCCCGTTCCACGGTATGGAGCCGGTGCCAGGGCCTGCTGCGCGCGAGGTGGTCCGCACAGTAGGTCACGGTCACGGCGGGGCTGATGCCGGCGGCCGGGTCAGGCGCATCGGTGAAGCCGTCGACGGCGGTGGTGACGTCGGCGTCGCAGCGGTGGATCGCCCGAGTGGTCCCGTGCATCATGCACCTCCTGGTCGGGGTGAAGCTCGGCGCGCAGGCCCGGAGCCCGTGAGCCTGTATCTGGGGGTCGGTCAGTCGCGGATCCCGACATGCAGGATGGTGGCCCAGTCGCTGGTGATCAGCAGCAGGTTGCGCCACGCCAGGTCGCCCGCGTGCGGGCCGGTGACGTCGCCGGAGCCCCGGACCGGCCCGAGGTGTGCTTCGATGAGGTCGGCGATGCCATCGGCGAGTTCGCTTGCCTGCCGGATCTCGTCGGGCGTGCGCAGGTTGGGGTCCGAGTACCTGGTGGCGGGCTGTATGAACCCTGTGGTCACCTGCCGGCGGAAGATGTCCCGCCAGGCGTGTGGTGATTCGAACGGATCGACCGGCGTTCTCACCCGGTGTCCGGTGGCCCCCGCGTCGTACACGGCTTGAGCGATGCCCGTCATCCAGTCCTGACTGGGTGTCACCACCGCCACTGGGACCACCGGGAACAGGTGGATGGACGACACATGGTTGCAGGCGTCGAGCAGGTCCTCGAGTCGTTCGGCTGCGGCTGACACCGCGTCCGGAGCGTCGAGTGGGTTCAGCATGGGCGTCCGGTCCTGTGTGTGGTTCCGCGCTTCGGCGGGTGGGGCGACGCGTCCGGGCGTGTTCAGGGGCGTGAGGGCTCGACCGCGTCGAGGAGCTTGCGCAGGATCGAGTCGAGGGCGGCGTGTTCGGCGGCGGTGAGCGGGGCGAGGAGTCGGGCCTCGGTCGCGGCGTGGTCGGTCATCGCCGCATCGACGGTGGCCATGCCCTCGTCCGTCAGGGCGACCTGGAAGCTGCGGCGGTCGTCGGGGTCGAGCCGACGCTCGACCAGGCCCGCCGCCTCCAGCCGGTCGATCCGGCTGGTCATGCCGGCCCGGGACATCATCAGCGTCGCCGCGAGGGCGGAGGGGATCAGCACGTAGGGGGGCCCGGACCTGCGCAGTGTGGCGAGGACGTCGAACTCGCCCCGCTGCAGGCCGTGCTGCTTGAAGACGTCGTCGACGACCCGTCCGGCGAGCATGGCGAACCGCCCGAACCGTCCGGCGGTGCCGACGGCCGAGAGGTCCAGCTCGGGCCGCTCGTGCTGCCACTGCTCCACGATCAGGTCCACTTCGTCCATGTGGGGAATTCTATTCGATGGGCGATAGTTAGACGTAGTACTATCAGTCGTGGAATCGACTTCGCGAGGGGACGGGGACCAGCCATGTCAGTGATCGGGCACGACGCCGTACTGGTGCGCAGCGAGGAGGCCGAGACGCTCGGCCTGGGCGGGAGCGCGGTGCGACTGCTGGCCGACGCGAGTGCCACCGGAGGCGCACTGAGCACCCTTCGGGTGACGCTGGCGCGCGGAGCGGACGGGGCCACCCCGCACTACCACTCCGGCTCCTCCGAACTCTTCTACGTCACCGACGGCGAGCTGCAGGTGCTGGTCGGCAAGGAGGTCGTCACCGCGCACGCCGGCGACCTGCTGGTCGTGCCGCCGCACCTGCCGCACGCCTTCGCCGCGCCGCCGTCCTCCGGGGCGGACCTGCTGATCGTGATCACTCCCGGCGTCGAGCGCTTCGAGTACTTCCGCATGCTGGAGCGCCTGCGCCGAGGCGAGGCCACCGTGGAGGAGCTGCTCGCGAGTCAGGAGCGCTTCGACAACCACTTCCTGGAGGCCCCGACCTGGCGCGAAGCCCGCGAGGCGGGCACCTCGGACTGACGTGTACCGCCTCGCCGCGCCTCGGCTCAGCGCCGTCGGCCCGCCACTGCCGGGGACAGGACCCGGTCGGCGAGGCGGCAGGTGAGCACGGCTGCGGCGACGGCTGCGACCGCTGCGCCGAGGAGCGCGGTCTCGTAGTGGACGCCGGTGGTCAGCCGTACGGCAGCGGCGGCCGCGAGCAGGGCCGCGAGCGCTGCGGGCACCAGGGCGAGCGCCGAGGTACGAGGTCGGGTAGCCAGGGCCGGGACGGCGGCCGCGAGCAGGACCAGGAGTCCGGCCGCGGCGGCGAGCAGCGGAGTTCCGAAGTTGACGCCGTACCGGATCGCCAGCGCCGGGACGAAGAACAGCACCAGCGACCGGCGCAGCCCGTCCGCGAGCAGCCCGGTGGCCGGCTGGGCCGCCGAGCCGGTGGCGGACGGGATCCGGCGGCGGAGGAGTGCGGTCGCGGCGAGGACGGCCACCGCCGCGACCGCGCCGGGGAGCCGACCGGGCAGTCGGCCGAGGTTGTAGAGCAGCGCCGTGTCGTAGACGGCGAGGACCAGGTGGCCGAGCGCGGCGAGGTCGACGGCGAAGAGCAGCAGACCCGCGGTGCCGGGCGGCCATGCCGGAGCGCGGTCGGTGGCCCGGGCGTCCCGCCGGACGAGAGCGGCGATCGCGGGCGGGATGAGCACGGCGGACAGCAGGCGCAGCGCGATGTCCTGTCCCGTCCACGGGGTGCGCAGCTGCCACTCGACGGCGCAGAAGACGGCGGTGTACGAGGCGGCGGCGAGCGGGAGCAGCGGCGAGAGGGCGGCCCGCCGGTAGGTTCCCGGGTCGAGCCGGCGCAGGACGGCCAGGAACACCAGCAGGACGAAGGGCAGTTCGAGCAGCGCCGGGACGCGGAGCAGGCACGGGGCGAGGAGCTCCGGCGCGGGCACGTGAGCGGCGAAGGCCCGCATGGCCGGGCCGTCGGCTAGGTCGAACCAGCCGGGCGGCAGCAGCCGGGCGACGAACGAGGCATCACCGCCGTGCACCCGCAGCAGGTAGACGGTGACCAGGACTTGATTGAGGAAGATCAGCGCGGTGACGGCGGCCAGCGCGACCTCCGGGGTCGCGCCGCGCTGTCCATTGGCCACCTCGCTCGGCGCCGGGCGGCGCAGTGCCCGCGGCGCCTGCCACAGGGAGGCAGCGGCGGATCCGGCCACGGCGGTGTCCACGAGGAGGGTGCCGATCGACATGGTCGGCCACTGTAGGCGACCAGCCAGCGCCTCGGTGGCGCGGGGTCTCCAGCGCCGCTGTCACGGTGGGCCGGGTGTCGCGGTACTTCACTGCGTGACGGCAGACACCCGGGCTGTCGGTCCGCGGTGGAGCCGTCCCCGAACGCGGCGCGCGAAGTGTGCTGTCGGAGGAGGCGGGATCGGTTCAGCACCTAACCGAGTGCCGGCGGGTTCTCGGCCGGACGGCGTCCCCAGGCCGAGATCAGCGGTGCGAGTGTCAGGTCGAGTTGGCCCGCGTGGATGGCGGCCAGGTGCGCGTCGATCTCGACGTCGTCGGCCAGGCCCGCCGCGAGCAGCTCGCCGCGCACGTGCCGGATGGTCGCCGCCTCCAGCCGGTCGCAGGCAGGACCGCCGACCGGGAAGGTGCCCCTCGCGGCGACGTCCACCAAGCCTGCCTCGCGCAAGGCCCGCGGCAGTGTCCGGCCGTAGCGCAGGTCCGCGCCGCGGCGCGCCATCAGCTCCCGGACCGCGTCGCGCAGCCGGTTGGCCCGCCGCTGGGCCGGGCCGCTGTCGTCCAGGCAGGCCAGTGGCTGCAGAGCGGTGTCGGCGTCCTCGACCAGCAGCCAGCCGCCGGGCCGTAGCGCTGCCGCCATCGTGGCCAACGCCCGGGCCCGGTCGGGCACATGGACCAGCACGAGCCGGGCGTGCACCAGATCGAACGTTCCCGGCTCCGGGGGCGGGTCAGCGGCGACGTCGTGCCGGCGCACCTCGTACCCGTCGCCCGTCTTCAGCCACGACGGGTCGATGTCCGTGGCCAGCACGTACCCGGTCGGACCGACGGCCGCCGCGAGCGCCTCCGGGATACCGGGGCCACCGGCCCCCACTTCCCAGCAGCGCGAGCCGGCGCCGACCCCCAGCCGATCGAAATGCCCGCGCGTCACGCCGTCGAACAGCTCGGCCAGCCAGACGAACCGCTCGCCCGCCTCGGCGCGCGCGTTGTCCAGCAGGTACCCGCGCTCGGGGGCGGGCTCTCCACCGGGCGGGGTGGTCCCGACTGTCGGGTCCGGTCGTCCATCGACGTGCGGCGGGCGGGGCGAGGAGGTCATGACTCCATGGTCGACCTTCCCGGGCCACCAGCGCCATGACGACAGGCGAGGCATGTCTCACACAGCGAGCGGCTACGGCCGGTTCGACCTCGTACCGAACGTCATCCGAGGTGCGCCGAAGCAAGGTCTTCACCGGCCGGTGCTCCCGGTCACCTGAACGGTGCTCACAGCGTCCGCTCGGGCCGTCATCGTCCACCGTTGTGCCCACAAGGCGGGCGACCGGGCCCCGCGGCAGACCCTAGCGGACCTGTGTGATGCCGGAGGGGGAGTCCGGTGGCATGCCGCTGGGGTCGATGATTCCGAAACCCGTAGCGGCGAAGAGGAGACCGACACAGGCGAAGACCGCGCCGAAGACCACAGCGAGGACCAGTTCGATCGGCTCTCCTTGCGAGGCCGAGACGACGGCGGCGTGCTCGGGGTCATCAGGCAGATAGCGGACCGGTACGACGTCGCCGACGACGTGAGGAGCCCGGGAGGTCCGGTCGAGACGGACGTCCCGGCCGTCGAAGGTCCGGAATCCGAGGATCGCGTGGCGGACGGTGCGGGTGCTTCCGTCCTGGTCGCGTCGGCGCGTCGTGTAGGTCTCGAGGCAGACGGCCTCGGCCATCAGCCCGTGGGCCAGGGCCCTCCGCCGGTGCGCCAGCCGATGGGCGAAGTAGACGGACATTCCGACGCCTGCGCCTGCGAACAGCAGCCCGAGGAGTCCGAAGACCGCATTGAAGGTGTGCTCGGTGTCGACCATCTCTTCCCCCGTGGCAGCCCCGAGTGGTGGCGGACAGAGTTGTCCGTGCCAGGTGGATGCTGCCCCGCTGCGCGTCGGCCGACTCCCGTGCCTCGTCCTGCGGCGGAGCCGCCCTGATCACGGGACCGGATCCGGCAGCTCGCCGGCACCGATCACCCCGTGGTGATCTCGTACCGCGTCACCTTGACGACCTTGCAGCTGATCGTCTCTCCGCCGACGACGGTCGCACTCGGCGCCTCGCCGGCCGCGGTCTGACCTGGAGCGACCTTCTCCACATCAGCCAGCCCCGTGCCCAGTCGTGCGCCGGACTCGTCCGCGATGTCGACGTCGACGAAGTACGTGGTGGGCCACCTGGAGTGATTGGTGACCTTCACCTCGATCCGGGGAAGATGGTGGGAGTCGACCGTGCAGGCGGTGATCTCGGCGTCCCGCAGAGCCTCCGCGGGATCCACCGTGGGCCTGCTGAACGACGGCATCGGCAGTGCGCTGAACGGGATCGGCAGCCCGCTGCTCGCGCTGCTCGGCGTGGCGATCTCCGGCTCGCCGACCGCCCGACAGCCGGTGAGCGCGAGTACAACGAGGGGGCCTGCGGCCAGGACGGCCGTCTTGCGGGCGTGCATGTTTCTCCTGCGCGTGTGGTGATCAGCAACGAGGGCCGGCGTCGGGCGCGGTCACGGTCGGACGGACTCGGCGCGGCGCAGCCGGGTGGTGGCGTAGCGGTCAGACGGAGCGGCCCTGAGTCCGGGTCGAGGTGGACAGGCCCAGCGCGCGGCGGACGGTCCGGGCGGCCTCCTGGCTGTCCTTGTCCGCACGGCAGGCGGCCTGCACCTGCTGCGCGGCCTGCTCCCGGGAGGTGGCGGAGGCGGCCTCCTGCCAGGCGGCGAGGGCCTGGCGGTGGTGGTCCAGGAGGGTGCCCAGGGCCTGCTGGGCCTCGTTCGGGACGGTGAGCGCGGCCAGCCGGTCGATGATCTGGTGCTCGGCGGTCTTCATGTCCTCGGCCCAGTCGACCAGTTCGCCGAGCTCGGCCGGACCCTTCGCGTCGACCCAGGCGGAGACCGCCATGTTGTACGGCCGCACCGCGCGCAGGTACTCGCGCTGCTCGGAGGTCGAGGAGAGGCCGGCGCGCAGCGCCGTACGGATCGGCAGGCCGTCGTCGTCATAGACGCAGGTGACCGTCCGCCGGGTGTCCAGGTCGCGGAACTTGGGGTAGATCGGGGCGGCGAGGACGTTCTGCGGCAGCGACCACGGATCCGGGTTGTAGTCGGCGAAGTCCAGCTGGCAGGACGCCAGCGCGGCGCGCACAAGCGCCGACTGGGTCCGGAGCTCGATGTGCGGCAGGCTCACCTGCGCCACCACCTCGCCGCGGTGGGGCTGGGTGCACGGGACGGTCCGGACGCGGCCCGGATAGTCGAAGGTGCTCTGGCCGGCGTCGTCCGAGACCTTGTCCCGGTCGTCGATGACGTAGCAGGTGCCCGGCGCGAGCGAGGTGAGGGCGACCCGCGGGTCGCGTGTCACGTCCCGGTTGTGCACGGCCATCAGCAGGACCAGGCCGCCCACCGTCACACCGGCGAGCAGCCGCGCCCAGTTGGCCGCGCCCATGCCGCGCAGGCCGGCGGTGAAGCCGCCCCTGCGCCGCGCTCCGCCGTCGAACTCGGGTGGCCGGTACGGGTCGGCGCCGTACGAGTACTGCGGCGGTATGTCCATGTGTCTCCCCGGATGGAGCCGCCCGGCGGTCGGGCGGCGGACGATCGCGGGATGCTACCGCACCCGAACCGGTGCGCTGAAATGCATTTCCGCTGGTCAAGGGAGACGGTTGCCGCTGCCGGAACTGGGCCGGCGCGAAAACGGGTTGTCCCTGTCGCCGACGGTCCGGCACGATGAACCCATCGCGCCGACAGGCCCAGGAACAGGAAGGAGCGCGACAGTGACCACCGTGACCCGTGTCCAGTCGTATCAGCGCTCCGCGAGTTCCTCATCGAGTTCCCCGTATCGCGGGACGTCCTCCTCGTAGTGCGCCGACCGGCTCCTGTGCCGGGCCGCCCCGGGGACGGTGTCCCCGCCGGGCGGCCCTTTCTCATGTGCCGCCCGGCCCTCGCAGTGACAGGGAGAGTTGGCCGAGTGGTAAGGCAGCGGCTTGCTAAGCCGTCGTCGGGGTCGCACCCGCGCGCGTTCGATCCGCGCACTCTCCGCGCAGCACCTGCAGTTCCCGTAGTTCCCGTAGTTCCCGTAGTTCCCGGAGGAGCCAGCCGACAGGCGGCGGCCGCGGTCTTGAAAACCGTCGGGGTGCGACGAGCGCCCGTGTGGGTTCGACTCCCACCTCCTCCGCCAAGGGCGAGCTGGGCATCGGTTGAGCCCAAGGGCCTGTAAAGCCCCCGCTCCGGCTGTGGCGGTTCGAATCCGCCCTCGCCCACCGCGCGGCGGACGCGCCTGCGCTGGTCGTGCCGGTCCTCGCTGCTTCGTGGCTACGGCTCCGGGAGGGCGGGGTGCGGCCGGTACGTCTGCGTAAGCGGCGGCGTCGTCCACCAACCGCGGGCCTTGCGCGCGTGCGGCCAAGGTTGTTTGCCACCCCGGCCGTCGGATTGCCGTAGCGTGACCGACGACGACGTGGATGGAGAGTCGCATGAGCGCGCAGCCGGACCAGCTTTCCCCTCTGCCACCCGCTCCGGCCCCGACGGCGGCCGAGGATCGCAGGACGTGGTGGCCGCAGGCGCTCGAGCGTGACGGGGCGGCCAGGGCCATGGACGACTCCTCCTGGCAGGTGTACGACCTGACGCCCCCTCTCGACCCGGTGCGCAGCTCGCTGGTCCGCCTGGACAGTCCGGCCAGTGCGGTTGCCCCGTATGTTGCGGGCGGCATGGACGACGAGGACGGCATCGACCTCGACCGGCCCGTCGGAACCCGCCCGTGAACGATCAGGTCTGGCCCGTCCGCCTGTCCCCGCAGGCAGCCAAGACGTTCGCCGCGCTCCCCGCGCACGCACAGCAACTCGTACGCGACGTCCTCGACATCGCCTCCCGCACCCCGTGGGGATGGCCGCAGTGGGACGCCACCGACCCCGAGGGCGAGAGCGTGCGCTGCGCCTCGGTCGGCCAGGTCAGCCTCGTCTACCTGGTGAACTCCGTCGCGGGACGGCTCTACGTCATCGATGTCGTCTGGCTCGGCTGACCGAGCGCCCGACCCACCGACCCGCTGCCCCACGAAACGCCCGGCGGGAGCGGACCGTGGGGCGCCCGCCGGGTTGGGCGGCCGTCCGGTCTTGACCACTGAGGGACGGTCGAACAGGTTCAGGAACAGGACGGAAGCGTGGCGAATTGCCCGAGCCGACGACGAAGGGCCGGCGTTCGCCTGCAGCGTCGATGTCGTCGGCCACGGTCCCGCGAGTCCCCGGGTGCCTGGGTCCCCTCACCAGAGGTTGCGCTGCTCGCTCGTTTCCGCATCGCCGGGTGCCAGGGGCCGCCACTGGGCCGTCGCGGGCGCAGTGGCGGACTCCGGCTCTCGGTTGCCGACGCTCAGTGTTCGGCGCGGGAGAGCCACGCTTCCGCCCACCGCGTGTCCTCGGCGTTCCACTCGCGCTCGTCGATGAGGTGGCGTGTTTAGGAACGGAATGCCTCGGCGCGATACGGCTGCGGGACGGCGAGGGCGTACTGGGGGTCGGCCTGCCAGGCGACCGGGTCAGGGTGTGCGGAGGGTTTGGTCGCTGCTGGTGGTGCGGGCGTACCAGGCCTCGGATTCGTCCGGGGTGAGGACTCGGGTCAACTCCGCAGTGCCGGGGAGCATCGGAAAGAAGCGGTCCGCGTTCCAACTCCGCGGGTACGCCGGCTGGTCGAGGATGAGGAGACGGCGGCCCTCCACGACGGGGATGTCGTCGGGCATGCCCTCGTTCCAGATCCGCTTCCCGTCCGGGGTGAGGAGTTCGAAGGCTCCGGTGGCGGTGGTGTCGGTGCGTCCGCGCGCGGGACGGGGCTCGGTGGCCAGGCGGACGCTCGCGGCAGACGGTGCGGTACCGGGGACGTGGCCGCCGCCGATGAGGACGTGGGCGAGCAGCGTGTGGAGCTGGAAGTTGTCCCCGATGCCGCTGATGCGGACCTCGAACCCGGTGCGGGTGGGGCGGTGCAGGACGAGCAGGGGTTCGTCGTCCAGGACGGCCAGCACGTAGGCGAGGCACTTGAGGTCGTGCATCGCCAGCGCCTCCAACTCGCGGCAGGCGGCGAGGAGTGCGGGCGCGTGCCGGCGGCGGACCTCGGCGCTGCGGCACAGTACAGCGAGCGCGGGTGGCTGCCATTCCTCGACCGTGCACCAGGCCAGTGCCAGCCGCAGCGCCTCGGGTGCGTCGTCGCCGAGGCGGGCCAGCAGGGTGTCATCGATGATCTTCTCGTCCGGCTCCGGCAGCTCGCCTCCGCCGTCGGCCTTCCAGCGGCGGGCGAACTCCGCCGCGTCGAGCAGATCCTGGCGGACACTGTCGAGGATCGGCTCGGCGCAGGCCGTCGGGTCGGCTCCGCGCTCCACACAGAAGCCGACCGTGGTCGCCAGCATCGGACGCGGGCCGGCGGGCGGGAACGAGGGGAGAAGCGCGGCCAGTCGGGGCCCCGCGTCGACGCACGCGCTGTCCGCTGCCGCCGACTGGAGGGCGTGCAGCGCCATGGAGAAGGCCTGCTCGGTGCGAGCGCCGTCGCGGGCGGCCACCGCCTGCTCGAGCTCGGACACGGCGGCGTCCAGGGCCGCAGCCTTCTGCTTCCGTCTGAAGATCACCGGCACACCCTAGGCCCGAGGCCGGACAGGCGCCATGGCCACCCCGTGCAGAACCGCTTACGCTCCGACGGCTGCCCCCATGTCCTGGTGGCTGCCAGGCGGTCGGCCTGTCGCAGCGCTCGGCAACGTCGAGGCAGCCGTGGTGGTCGGCTCGCGGCCTTCACCTACGGCTTCCACGGGCCTGTCAGCGTTGCGTCGATACCGCTCTTGCTCCGCGGACAGATCAAGTATTCCAGCATCCGGACAGGGCTGTCACCGTCCTCCGGGAGGAGATTTTGTCGTGATCTGCCCACCTAAGGTTGCGGATGACCAGCGAGAACCCCGATCTGACTTGGAGTAGGAATGGCATCCGACGTCGCCACAGCGGCCGCGGAACTCACCGCCATGGTTGCGGCAGACCACCAGGCCGCGCGCCAGGCAAACAGCGACGACCCGGCGGAGCAGTTGGCGTGGCGTCGTCTGACGGCCCGGCACGCCGATCGTCTCAGCGAGATCATGGACGCGCACGGGTGGCCGACCGCGGACCTGGTCGGCGAGGAAGCGGCTCGGGCCGCGTGGCTGATCGCACAGCACGCCGACCGGCAGCTCGACGTTCAGCGGCGCGCACTGCGACTGATGGAGCAGGCGGTGGCCGACGGCGCTGCCAGCCCGCGCGACCTCGCTTTCCTGCGTGATCGCACGCTCGTGAACGAAGGGCAGAAGCAGATCTATGGCACGCAGATCGCCGGAGTGAGGGAGGGCTCGCCGATTCCGTGGCCCTGCGAGGATCCCGAGCACATGGACGAGCGTCGTGAAGAAGTCGGTATCCCGCCGTTTTCCGAGTACGTCGCCCAGTTCTCGCCGGCCTGAGTCTCTCCGGGCATCCGGCGGACCACGCTCACGCCTGATCCGCCGGACACACCCTGGCGCTGCACGAGGTTGCGTCAGCCCTGTCCCGTGCCGTCCGGGTCGGGGGAGGAGCAGGGCGGCGCGGTCCGGTCAGAAGGGCGGGATCTGCTCGGGTACGAGTCCGGCCTGGCGGAGGAGGCCGTACAGGTCGGTCTCGCCCCAGAACTCGACGATCCGTCCGTCCTGGAGCCGGTAGGACTTGACGCCCGTCATGGTGAGGTCCCGGCCGCTGCGGTCGTGGGTGTAGGTGAGCGTGAACGCCACGGTCACCCGGTCGCCGGCGGAGAAGAGGTCGTCCACCTGCACGCGGCAGTTGGACAGCCCCGGGGTCAGCACCGCTCCCTCGGGGAAGTGCCGGCCCCGGCCGTGAATGCCGGCGCCGTGAACGAGGACGTCCTCGGCGACGATCTCCTCGAACTCGGCAATCTCCTTCGTTTCGAAGACCCGAAGGTAGCGGCGGACGACCTCGGCATTGCGCTTGCTGATGACTTCGACTGAGTCGGACATGGAAGGACCGTATCCATCGGCCGATCTGAACTTCTCCATGGTGGCCTCGCTCCGCACGTCACTGCTCGACCCGGGCGTTGGCTGAAGCGGATCCTCCGGGGGCATCGGGTCGGTGGTGGTGATGGGCCGCGGGCATGAGGCGGTGCGGGACGGCCTGGGCGGATCCGGAGTGTGGCGCTGACGGCAGCGCTGCCGCCCCCGGTGCGCGCACCGGCGGACAGTGCCATGGCGATGTCGGTGAACCAGGCAAGGAGCGTGGAGTTCCGGCGCGGCCGGGTTGGGCGGAGATGTCGAGTTCCATGAACCTCGACCAGGGGATGGTCCCGGTGCCGGATCCCCGTGCGCGCGGTGTCATCCCGCCCGGTCCGAGTTCCACGTAGTGAGCCCTCGGGCGCGACCGATCACCGATGACCCATGCGCGCCCGGTGTACTCGAGTGGTCCGAGTTCGCCGGTCATCGTCCTGTCCTGTCCCCGCGCTGCCGCACTGCCGTCCCGGGACAGGTTACGGAGCGGACGGCGAGGGGTGGGAGCGAACCGCCGGGACAGTCGTTCGCCGCCGCTCGGTAGCAGCCGTCACCGCCCACGTGCCGCCGACTGTGCCATCGCAACGGTGGAGTCGTCCAAGGCGGGGGCGACCCGGGGGGACTGCGAGAAGCCGGTTGCGGGGTGGTCGGGTGCTGCGGTGGAATCGGGCACCTGTGCCACGGGAGTCGGCGGCGCTGGCGGGGGAGGGGAGCGGTCGGTGGACGAGACAATGGCGTTGGACGGTGTGTTGGAGCGGGCACGCGCGGTGCGGGTGGCGCCGGTGCGTGCAGCCGGGTCGGGCGGGGAGATCCGGGTCGACCTCGGCGATCCGGCGGAGTCGGTCCGGTTCAGGACGGCGATGGCGGTGGATTCGCTGCCCGGCTTCCACTGCATGTGCATCGGTGACGTCCGCCTCGAACTCCTCGGCGGGGACGGTGGCCGGCTGACCGAGGTGGTCCTGCACCACGGGAGGACGCTGCGCTGGGAGCGGTGGGAGAGCGACGCGGTGCTCACGGACGGGCGCCTGCTGCTGGACTGGTTGGCCGAGCACGGCATGCCCGGTCCCTTGGAGCAGTTCGAGGCCGCCCTGCGACGGAACGAGGAGGCGGACGAGCTGCGGCGCGCCTGGGTGGCCGTGATGCCCGCCGCGCTGGAGGAGTTCACCGACCGCATCCTCGGGCTGTCCCCGTTCGACGGAGGTGCCGAGGCCGCGCTGCTCGCGGACCTCGAGGACCGGCTGCGACACGACGTCCCCGACCCGGTCGAGCGGACGCTGGCCCTGCTGGCCTGGTTCGGATCCGGCAGCGGCCGCTGCTCCGGTTACCCCTCGTACGAAGGCGTGCCCGGCGAGCTGCTCGGTGTGCTGCCGATCACCGACCTGCTCTCCGCCCTGGCCGACCCGCGGGCCGGGGACCGCCACGACGCCGGCGCCGTACGGCACCTGGTCGGCTGGAAGACCCGCCCCGACCAGAAGCAGGACGTCGCCGCCCTGCCCGACTCGCTGCGCGCCCGCCTGCTTGCCCACGCCCGCCGCAGCGGCGACGCCGACAAGCAGTCCCGTGCGGAGGGCTGGCTGGCACCCGCCCGGGGGTGAGCCCCGCCGGGCCGCATCCCTGTGCAGGCGCCGGAACCTGACATCGCTCCGCCTCACGCCTCGGCGTCCAGCAGCGCCAGGAGCCGATCCGCGAGGGATCCGGCACATCGAAGGCTGCGCCGAGCGCGGCCCCCGCCCCCGCCTCGATGCGGTGGCCGGACGGTCATGCCGTCGGCGGCGTGTCCGGGCGGAGTTCGCCACCATTCGACTCAGCCCGAAAAGCTTTGGCGCCGTCGGCGCCCGCTGCCAGCATCGCGATGTCGCTACCGGCCGGGTCCGGTTCGTCCGACCCGCCCATGCAGAGGAGATGCTCCGCCATGCGCTCACTCGTCCGCACCACCCTCCGGCGAGCCTTCGGCCTCACCGCCGCCGCCACCGTGCTCGCCGCCGGCACGACGCTCGCCACCAGCGGCACGGCCAGCGCCCACCCGGGCGACAACGTCTGCCGCGGCGGCGGCAGTGGCTGGGTCCAGGTCCACGGCTACAACCTGCTCCCGTGCGTCTACCAGGACAGCAGCGGCAAGATGCACGGCAAGGTCACCGCCACCGGCGGCTACACCGACGTTTACCTCCACATCGTGCTCGGCTACCGCTGCAACGACTGGAGCGTGCCCGAGTGGCTCGGGTACACGGACACCCCGGTGCGCATCTGGCCGGGTGGCGGCACCCTGTACACGGCGCCCAGCTCGGGCGAACCCGTCAGGGCCGACTGCCAGTACTTCTCGATGGCGTACATCGTCAACAGCGGCCACCGCGAGGGGGACGTCGAGGCCGGCCCGGTTGTCGGCTGAGCCGGTGCGCGGGTGTCCCGGTCGCCGCCGCGGCCGGGACATCTGGTGGCCGCGGCAGTTCCGGTGGGCGGTGCCTACGTCGGCGTCAGCCGGCCTCCTCGGTCCAGACTCCCTTCGGGTGTTCGTCGACCGGAAGTCGGAGGTCCGGCTGGGCGCGGCACCCCGGAGTGGCTTGTTCGTCCGAGGGCCAGCGCCGGTCCCGGTCGGGCCAGACCAGCTGCACGATGGGGACCGGGGTCCGCCGGTAGAAACCGACGGCCGTACCGAACAGGGGGTGGTGCCAACCGGCGTCAACCGGTTGGAGTCGGAGTTCGTATCCGTCGATGACACCGGGGAGCAGTGCGCCGGTCTCCGTTGACGCTCCGTCACGCAGCCGGGCGGCAGCCTCGCCGACCCAGTGCATCAGCCCGTGCAGCTCCAGGCCGAACATGGCGACCTCCGGAATCCGGTACGAGTGCCACAGGCCGACGGTGAAGGCCCAGTCGGGCACTCCTCCTCCGCCGCCCACGCCCACCACGTGCCAGCCGTGCTCGCGGACGTGTGCCATCTCCGACGACCAGTGCTTCGCCCGCTGCCGCCGCGCGCGGAATGTCGCGGAGGCGGCGGGATCGCAGAGCACGCAGGGGCACGGCGAGGGCGTGGTCGGGTCGGCCATTCCGGTATCCAAGCAGATCAGGGCAGGTGGCCGCCTCCTCCCTGCCATCGGCCTCGCAGTGGTGGAGCCGGCCCGGCTCGAAGAACAGCTACTGCGGCTCCTGGACCGCGGGCCACGCGCCGGCCCGGCTCCGCGCTGCGCGAGCGGATGACCGGCCACGGGCCGCAGTTCGGCGTGGTTCGGCCGCGGGCCTGCGCATCCCGGGGAACCGGCGGCGCCCCGCTCCGAAGCGGGGCCGGGCGCGCTGCTTCGGGCAGCGGCGTTGTACCCGGCAGGCATGTGCACACCGGCGATCGGCATCACCGTCCCGGGCCGCGGACCGTCGCCGAAACGCTTTCGCTCACGGTCGCGCCGACCGCTAAGGTGTCGCCTCGGACCTCCCGGCGATCATGTTGCCGGGCAGCAGCCCCACCCATTCGCACCTCTCTCCGACGGGGTATCACCATCATGGCCATCAAGACCCGCATAGCCGCCGCCCTGCTGGGCGCCGGCCTCGCGGTGAGCGCGGGCGCGCCCACCGCCAGCGCTGCCGCTTCGCCGTTCCACCCCGCCGGCGTGCCGAACGTCGTCGTGCTGGGCATCGCGAACAGTCCGCACTGCCTGGAGATCGCCGACTGGCGCACCGACAACGGTGCTCCCGCCCGTCAGTGGGACTGCCACTACGGTGCCAGCCAGCAGTGGAGCCTGACGGCCGGCCCCACGGGCTCACTTGTCAACGTCCACAGCGGCGAATGCCTGGAGATCGCCGACTGGCGGACCGACAACGGTGCTCCCGCCCGTCAGTGGAGCTGCACCGGTGGCGCCAGCCAGCAGTGGACCTGGACGCACGTCCCCGGCACCGGCTACGTCCTGCGCAACGTCCACAGCGGCAGGTGCCTGGAGATCGACGGCCGGAGCACCGGCAACGGTGTCCTCGCCCAGCAGTGGGACTGCTGGAACGGCAACAACCAGATCTGGTTCCCCCTCTCGCCGAACCACTAGCGAATCCGCCGCGACCTGCGGAGCGGTCAGGACGCCCGGCCCGGCCCGGCCCGCCCCGCAGGCCGACGGGCCCGGCCAGCCTTGATCAGCTCCGGCAGGAGCTGCCGGCAAGGGCTCTGATCAACTCGATTCCGTCCGCCGTACGCCGTGATTCCATGAGGCAGAGCAGGTCGGACCGGGACCAAGCTGTCGCGCACCTATGACCCAACGGGCCGATCTTCTGCGAGAGTTGCGGGCTTGTTGCGGGATGGCCAGGGGCCGCGCCGAGAATGAGCTGGGCTGCTGGCTTGCGGTCGGGCGATCTTGGTCGGCAGGATCAGTTACCAACGACGCTCGGACCTTCACCCGGCTCTGCTCGAACTGGCTTGCAGTCTCATCTGTCTCCGCCGCCTGCGCCGCGCGCTCTGAACGGTCCGTCAGTGTGCCGACCTGTAACGGCAAATTCGATTGCGATCCCCGTCGCGCCGTGTGTAGGGTCCCGCCCGTGCTTACAACGCCCCGTGTTTCTTAGCTCGGACACCAGCTTCGACGCCACCCTTGTGTCCTAGAGCTGTTACGGAGCGTAACAATAGTGAATACCTTTCGTGGTTCCGGCCTGCTTCGGAACCGGGACTTCTCGCTGCTGCTGAGCAGCCAGCTGATCGCCGCCGTCGGCGACCAGGCCCAGTTCATGGCCCTGCCGCTGGTCGTCGTGGCCCTCACCGGGTCGGCCACCCAGGCCGGGTTCGTGCTGGGCCTGGGCACCGTCTCCTTCCTTGCCTTCGGGCTCGTCGCGGGGGTGCTCGTCGACCGGTGGGACCGCAAGACCATCATGATCTGGTGCGAGGCCGGCCGGACCCTACTCACGGTCGGCGTCGTCGTCGCGGACTGGCTGGACCGCCTCGCGATGCCCCAGCTGTACGCGACGGCCGTCCTTGCCGGGATCCTGGGGACGCTCTTCCAGGTCGCCAACACCTCGGCGCTGCCGAACGTCGTCGATGCACAGCAACTGCCCACCGCCCTCGGCTACCAGCAGTCCGCCGGCAGCGCGGTGAGCATCCTCGGAGCCCCGCTCGCCGGTGCGCTCTACGCCGTCGGGCGGGTCGTGCCGTTCGCCGTCAACGCGGTGTCCTTCGCCGTCTCCGCCGTGTCTCTCCGGATGATGCACGCCCGTTTCCAGACGGAACGTCAGGAGATCCGAGCCAGGGCGCGGATCACTACGGAGATCCGCGAGGGGGTCGGCTGGCTGTGGCGTGAGCCGGTCGTCCGCTTCCTCACCCTCGTGACGGCGGCTGACAAGATCCGCTACGGCGCCGGCTATCTGCTGATCATCACCCTTGCCCAGCAGCTCGGCTCGTCGCCGCTGTGGATCGGGGTCGTCTTCGGCGGAGCGGCCGTCGGCGCGATGGCAGGGGCGCTGGTGTCGAACCGGGCCACGCGTCGGTTCCCGCTCGGTCACATCGCCGTCGTGATGCTGTGGCTGGAGGCGGTGATGTTCCCGTTGTACGCACTTGCTCCCAGCCCACTGCTGCTGGCCGTAGTCGCAGCCGGCGAGTCCCTGGTGGCTCCTGTGTACGCGGTGGCGATGACTGCCCACCAGCTGAGTATCACCCCTGATGAGCTGCGAGGCCGTGTGACAAGCGCCGTGTCGACGCTCACCACGGGTGCTCTGTCGATCGGCACGCTGGCGGGCGGTGCGTTGATCGGCGCGCTGGGGGCCAAGCCGCTGGTCTGGCTCTGCGGAGCATGGCTACTCGCCCTCGCCCTGCTGACCACGGCGAACCGGGCCGTGCGGCACGCGCCGAGGGCGGGCATCATCTCGCGGGCGGAGGGAGCCGACGCGCACCAGAAGGCGACCCTGACCAGCTAGCCCTTCATGCCTCGGCCACCGCTGATCGTCCCGCGTCCGTGAGCACAGATGCGTCAGCGGTGGCCTTGGGTGGGCCACACGACTTCGGCGACGAGGCAGGTCGGCCGCCCAACTCAGGAAGGTCGCCAGGCCGGACACCGGGGCCCTGGCCGACACGGTCGGCGTGTCCGTGCGCACCGCCCAGCGCTGGGTCTCCGCGCTGCGCGACGGCGCCGAACCGACCATGACCAAGGGCAACGAGAAGAAGGTCGAGCAGGCCGTCCGCGCCGGATGGCAGCCCCGCGTCCGCAGCCGCATGCGCCGCGCCGCCGAGGCCAATGGCTTCCAGCTCAGCACGATGGCGCAGTTCGGCTTCGCCAGCGCCGCCGGCTCCACCGACGACCCGCGGCTGCGCACCATCAGCCAGCACATCAGCGGCGAGTACGCCCGCCGCCTGTTCGCCGCCCGTGACGCCGGAGCGAGCGAACGCCGACAGGCCGACATCCTCGCCGAAGGGCTGCAGGAGGCGTACTTCAAGGACGGCGGCCGCCGCGCCCAGGGCCTGGCCGTGGAGTTCACCGGGATCCAGTGGGCCGACTTCGGCATCGACTGAGGCCGGCCTGCCCGACTGGCGGCGTGCGGCTGCGGCCGGGCGGCGCATCGCCGTCGCGCCCCACGTAACCTCGTCCTGTGTCATCCTCCCGCCAGCATCGCGTCGCCGTCCTCGTCCTCGAAGGCGCCAAGCCGCTCGATGTCGGGATTCCCGCGCAGGTCTTCACGACCCGCGCGAGCATGCCGTACGAGGTGCGCGTGTGCGGGGCGACGCCCGGCCTGGTGACCGGCGGCGACGGCCTCGCGTACTACGTCGGCCACGGCCTGGACGCCCTCGAGTGGGCGGACATCGTCTTCATCCCCGGCTACCGCTTCCCGGACCGCGACGACCCGCCGCAGGCCGTCGTCGACGCCCTGATCGCCGCCCACGAACGGGGCGCGAGGCTGGCCGCGATCTCGACGGGCGCGTTCGCGCTCGCCGCCACCGGCCTGCTCGACGGCAGGCGCGCCACGACGCACTGGCACTACACGCGGGCCCTCGCGGCCAAGCACCCGCTCGTCCGGGTCGACGAGAACGTGCTGTTCGTCGACGAGGGCAGCGTGCTCACCTCGGCCGGCGCCGCGTCCGGCATCGACCTGTGCCTGCACATCCTGCGCGGAGACCTCGGCGTGGCGGCGTCCAACCACGCGGCCCGGCGCCTGGTCGCGGCCCCCTACCGCAGCGGCGGGCAGGCCCAGTACCTGCCGCGCAGCGTCCCCGAGCCGCTCGGCGAGCGGTTCGCCGCCACCCGCGAATGGACGCTGCACCGGCTCGGCGAACCCCTCACGCTCGACATCCTGGCGCGACAGGCCGGGGTCTCCGCGCGCACGTTCTCCCGGCGCTTCGCCGAGGAGACCGGCTACACGCCGATGCAGTGGGTGATGCGCGCCCGCATCGACCTGGCCCGCGAACTGCTGGAGCGCTCGGAGCGCAGCGTCGAACAGATCGCCGCCGACGTCGGGCTCGGCACCGGCGCGAACCTGCGCCTGCACTTCCAGCACATCCTCGGCACCACCCCGACCGAGTACCGGCGCACCTTCACCCGGGGCGAGTGACCTGCCCGGCACCGGGTGAGGACGTCGGCGCGACGTTGGCGCGATCCTTTTGAACCGTGGCGATGTCGCCACTGTCGGCGGCGCCGGCCGTGGACGAACCTGGTGGCGAACAGGGAAGGGACCCCACACATGACTCGCATCGCCATCAACGGATTCGGCCGCATCGGACGCAATGTGCTGCGCGCCCTGCTCGAGCGCGACAGCGCCCTCGAGATCGTCGCCGTCAACGACCTGACCGAGCCCACCACGCTCGCCCGGCTGCTCGCCTACGACAGCACCGCCGGCCGGCTCGGCCGCCCGGTGACCGTCGACGGGGACGCCCTTGTCGTCGACGGCCGCCGGATCACCGTGACGGCCGAGCGTGACCCGGCGCAGCTGCCGTGGGCCGAACTCGGCATCGACATCGTCCTGGAGGCCACCGGCCGCTTCACCTCGGCGAAGGACGCCCGCGCCCACCTCGACGCGGGTGCGCGGAAGGTCCTCGTCAGCGCGCCGTCGGACGGCGCCGACGTCACGCTCGCCTTCGGGGTCAACACCGGCGCCTACGACCCGGACCTGCACACCATCGTCTCGAACGCCTCCTGCACCACCAACGCGCTCGCGCCGCTGGCCGCCGTCCTCGACGAACTCGCCGGCATCGAGCACGGGTTCATGACCACGGTGCACGCCTACACGCAGGAGCAGAACCTGCAGGACGGCCCGCACCGCGACCCCCGTCGCGCCCGCGCCGCCGGCGTCAACATCGTGCCGACCACGACCGGCGCCGCCAAGGCGATCGGCCTGGTGCTGCCGAACCTCGACGGCAAGCTGTCGGGCGACTCGATCCGCGTCCCGGTGCCGGTCGGCTCGATCGTCGAACTCAACACGACCGTCGCCCGCGAGGTGAGCCGCGACGACGTGCTGGCCGCGTACCGCGCCGCAGCCGAGGGGCCGCTCGCCGGCGTCCTCGAGTACTCGGAGGACCCGCTCGTCTCGTCCGACATCACGGGCAACCCCGCGTCGTCGATCTTCGACTCGGCCCTCACCCGCGTCGACGGCCGCCACGTCAAGGTGGTCGCCTGGTACGACAACGAGTGGGGCTTCTCCAACCGCGTCATCGACACGCTCGAGCTGCTCGCCGCCCGCTGACCCTCTGACCCGCCACACGCCCGGGAGTGCCCGGCCTGTCCGGTGACCGCGCTGCACGTACTGCGCGCGGGTCCGGTGAGCCGGGCCCCCGGGCGGGCGGTCCAGGTGTTGTTGTCGGGCCTGGCCACGAGACCCCGCCCGGTGGCCGCGCTCCCTCACCGCGCTGTCTCAGCGGGCAGCCAGGGCGAGTGCCTCCCACCGGGTCGCCGGTCCGACGGGGACCTCGGTGTCCAGGCAGTCGGACGCGTCTCCGTACAGCCGGTATCGCGTGGACAGCCGGTGCTGGTCCAGGGTCAGATCCGGGAGGTTCTGCCAGGGACCTCCGAAGCCGGCGCGGTCGGCGTAGCTGGCAACGGCGCTGACCAGAAGGCCCCCTACGGCTTCGTCGCACAGCCATCCCTGGCCGATGAAACGGGTAAAGCCGTGCTGCGAGTCCGCGCCGGAGGCCGAGCCGACGGCGGTGACGCCGTGGAACTCGTCGACTGAGATCTGGTCGCCGCCGGAGGCCGGCCAGGTGGCGGTGATCCGGTCCGAACCCGGACGTAGTCGGTTCGCGTTGAGGGACACGAGGATCACCAGCCGATCACCGTCACCATCGGCGGACTCACCCGCCTCGGTGTAGCTGTTGCCCGCGGTGTCGGTCACCGCGACCGCCCCGGGTCGGGCGTTGACCAGGTGAACCGTGACGATCAGTGAGTCGCCCCGGGCGACGGGGTGTTCGACCGCCATGGCCGTTCCCAGGCTGCCGAGCGCGCCGGCAGGGGAGACGTCGCTGCCGACCCGGGCGACGTACGAGATCTGCCCGGGCACGGAGGCTGGTTGCGTGACGACCGCCGGATCGGCCGCGCTGCCGACGGCTGCCAGCAGGCATGCGCCCACCAGCGCACCTAACCGCACCGCTCGGAACGCTCGGCCTCGGTGCCAGTGATGGAAGGCGGTCCTCCCAGCCGGAGCGGCCTGTGCAGAGCCGCGTCGGTCTCCGGGGCCGTGGTGGCCGGCGTCGAGCGGGGCGTCCACCGGATCGGGCGGGGCGGCGGGGGACGGCGTCGGCTCCGGGGGCGTGGCCACCGCCTCGGGCCGATCGCTCGGCGCAGCTGTCGACGGCTGCGCGGCCACCGTCAGGCGGTCCCGTTCCTGCTCGGTGAGCTTCATCGAATCCGCCAGCAACCGCACCGAGCTGAGGCGCGGCTGCCGCACCCGACCGCGTTCCAGATCACGGATCGTCCGGGACGACAGACCCGACCGGCCGGCGAGTTCCTCCTGGGTCAGCCCGGCCCGTAAGCGCCATTGGCGAATCAGCCGACCGAACTCGGGCACGTCCATGGCTTCCCCCTCGGAAGGCTCCCCCGAGCCACCGGGAAGATCGAAGCAGTCGCCCACCTTCCGGTCAACCTCCGGTCAGGGATGCGGGGCTTGCCGGGAGGCTCCGCCCAACTTCCCATCGGACTCCTGGAATTCTCCGTCCGGGTGCCGAGAGGCTCGTGGTCGAACCGGGCGGCGGGATCCGCAAGCCGCCACCCGGGCCGTTCGCGAATCCGAGAAGGGAACCGCTTCATGCTGTCTCGCCGTACGTCCCTGCGCTCCGCCGTGGCCGCCCTCGGCGTGGGTGCCGCGCTCGCCCTGGGCGCCAGCACCCCCGCCTTCGCCGCCAACGAGGGCGACCACTGGCTCTACACGCCCAACTGCACCGCCGACCAGAAGATCGAGCTGCACCCCTACAGCGGGGTCTACCACGACGCCCAGGCCATCGACCCGACCTACCTGGGCGGGAGCTGTGAGTTCATCCTCACGGACAACGGCCGGGTCATCTACGACTCCTTCAGCGGTGCGCAGTCCCCCTGGTACTACGACGGCCCCGGCCACACCATCTGCGCCAAGGTGATCGAGTACAACTACAACGGGCGTGGCACCAACTACACGGCCAACGGCGTCTGCAACTGACCCACGAGCCGATGAACGCATCGGCCTGCTGATCCACAACCGCGGTCCCACCGCCGGTGTTCGGACGGTGGGACCGCAGTCGTCGGAGTCGGCCGGCAAGGCGACCGGCGGTGACTGGGCCCCCTCCGCTGGGGCACCGGCGCCCTACTCGCGCAGGAACGTTTCGCTGAAGCTGGTGCCACTGGAGCCGAGCGCGCTGGTGCGGGCCTCGTAGGCGCCGTTCGAGGGGTCGAGCGCGACCGGGCCGAAGGAACCGAGGGACTTGCCGTTGACGGTGGCGGAGCTGAAGTTCTGGGTGCCGAAGTTGGGGTAGGCCCCGGTCGGCGACTCGATGATGACCTCGGCGCTGGCGCGCTTCGCGGAGGAGAGGGACTTGGTGGTGCTGTAGGTCCAGCTCCGCGAGGAGTTGGTGAGCTTGAGGGTGTACTTGCTGCCCCCGGCGTAGGTCACCGAGGCGGTGATGACGTCGCCGGCCGACACCGGGTACGAACCGGTGCTCAGGTAGACCGGGTTCGCGGGGTACATCTCGTACCAGGCCTGGTGCACGGGGCTGCCGCTGGAGCAGTCGGTCGCCACCCCGGTCTGCTCGACGGTCGAGGAGCCGTACCCGTCGATGCCGACCCAGGGGGCGTAGAGGTCGTTGGTGGAGTTGCAGGTCGCCCTCGCCTCGGTCCAGGTCGCCGAGACGGAGGTGAAGCCGCTGCCCGTGGCGACGTAGCCGCCCCAGTTGTAGCCGTTGGTGTTGTACTGCAGGGGACGGAACGACAGTCCCTGTGCGGCCGCCGCCGTGGTCGGCGCCGCGGGGGCCACGAGGGTGGTCGCCGCTGCCGCGAGGGTGGCGAGGCGTATCAGGACTCTGCGCATGGTGGCTCCTCTGTGGGGGAACGCTCAGGATGCTCACACGCCAGCCCGAGCCGTGTGGGCGGCTGTTGGGGGTGGCAGTTCAGGATTGCCCTACTGCCATGGGCATGGCAAGCCATCTTCTGGCAAAGGGACATGAGCGAAATACTCCGCCGCATACCTCGTTTGACGGCAGCTCCTCTGCCGGCCGCCCGCCTCCAGGCGGTCCGTCAGCTCACCGGACCCGTCGACGACACCAGGACGGGAAGGCAGCTACAGGCCCAGCCCCGGACGCCAACGAGTGGCATCACCGGTTCTACGACCGCGCCGCGTTCGAAGAGCCCACCGCAACGACTTTGACGCGCGGGCTTCGGTCCTCAGCCGTTCGA
This sequence comes from Kitasatospora cinereorecta, assembly GCF_024172095.1. GTDB lineage: Bacteria > Actinomycetota > Actinomycetes > Streptomycetales > Streptomycetaceae > Kitasatospora > Kitasatospora cinereorecta. The sequence continues at coordinate 257,758 of NZ_JAMZDX010000009.1, forward strand.
GGGGGTCGGGACCGGAAGGAGGGCGAGGCGTACGGCGGACGGGCTTCCCGGGGTGGCCTGGTAGACCACCAGCTGCTGGTCGGGGGAGCTGTTGAGGGTGAGCGTCTCGTAGGCCAGCTCCAGGTCGCCGGCCTGCGGGTGGTGCAGCCGTTTGGTGCCCGCGGACTTGCCGTGCACGTCGTGGCGTGCCCACAGGACGCGGAACTCGTGGCTCTGGAGGGAGAGTTCGCCGACCAGGCAGACGAGCCGCGGGTCGTGGGGATCCTGGCCTGCGGCGCTGCGCAGGGCGGCGACGGCGGAGCGGGCCGCTGCCGGCCAGTCCGCGTGGAACGGCCGGGCGGCCGGGTCGAGGAACGTCATTCGCACGAGGTTGTCCACCCGCCCGAACTCGCTGTAGAGGGCGGCGGCCTGCCGGTTGAGGGCCAGGACGTCCAGGGTCCGGCCGGTGACCAGGGCGGGCGTGGTCAGTGCGGACATCAGGTGCACCAGCGCGGGCGCGGCCCGGTCGGGCGCGCGCCGTAGCCGTAGCCGTGGTGCGGGCGGTGCGGCGAGGTTGGTCAGGTGCTCGGCGGCGTCCGCGTCCAGGTGCAGGGCGCGGGCGACGGCGTGCAGCAGCTGTGCGGAGGGGTTGCGCTCACGGCCCTGTTCGAGGCGGGTGTAGTAGTCGGTGCTGACCCCGGCGAGTTGGGCGACCTCTTCCCGGCGCAGGCCGGGCACCCGCCGGTGGCCGGAGATCGTTACGCCCGCCTGCTCGGGGGACAGCCGGGCGCGGCGGGCCCGCAGGTACTCCCCGAGCGGGTTGTCGCGTCGCGGGGGTCGTTCCGAGTTCATGATCCGAGGCTACGGGGACGCAGGAACCGGCAGAACCCCTCACCGGGGGTGCGTCACACCCTGGGAGCGCCGCACCCGCGGTGAGCTGAGGCCTGGAGGAGCCTGCGGCCGCCTGCCAGCGTGGACCTCCGGACACCTCGTCACCGACCCCTGCGGACCGACCGACCGCGGATCGCCGCCCGGGACGTGTCCACGGGCCCGAGGCCCATCCCGGACCGGCCCCGCCGCGTCCCCCTCACCCACCGACCCTGTTTGCGAAACGGACCCTGCATGCAGCACCTCGTCCACCGCTCGACCGACACCGACCGGCCCGCACTCCTCGACCGGCTGCGCGCAACCGCCGGCGACCGGGAGCGCCGCGTCCTGTTCACCGGCGCCACGATCCTCACCATGGACCCGGCCCTCGGCACCCTCGAACGCGGCGACCTCCTCGTCACCGGCAGCACGATCACCGCCGTCGGCCCCGACCTGAAGGCGGCCGGCGCCGCGGACAACGCCATCGTGGTCGACGCCGGCGGCACCCTCCTCGCCCCGGGCTTCGTCGACACGCACCGACACGCCTGGCAGGCGCAACTGCGCCGCACCATCCCCGACGTCGACGACCTGGCCGGCTACCTGGCCACCACCCTGGCCGGCTGCGCCCCGGCCTACCGGCCCGAGGACATGTACACCGGCACGCGGCTGGCCGCGCTCGGCGCCGTCGACGCGGGCATCACCACGATGCTGGACTTCTCCCACAACTCCCGCAGCGCGGCGCACTCCGACGCCGCCGTGCAAGCACTCCTCGACACCGGCATCCGCGGTGTCCATGCCGCGATGGCGCCGCATTTCGGCAGCTGGGACCGACAGTGGCCGGCCGACCTGGCGCGGCTGCGCGACCGGTACGCCGACCCGCTGCTCACCTTCCGCCTCGCCGCCCTGGCCACTCCCGAGATCGCCGGACCCGACCTTGCCTTCGGACCAGAACTAGCGTGTTTCGCCCGAGAGTTGGGAATCGGCGTGAGCGTGGACGCGGTGTTCGGCGAAGCCTCCTCGCGGGCGATCCTCGACTGGGAGCGGGCAGGACTGCTCGACGAGCAGGTGTCGCTGATCCACGCCACCGGCCTCGGCCCCGATGCCTGGCGGGCGATCGCGGCCAGTGGCGCCACCGTCTCGCTCGCCCCCACCTCCGAGCCGCAGATCGGCCTGGAGAGCGCCGTACCCGCCGTCGACGAGGCACTGGCCGTCGGCGTGCGGCCCGGGCTGAGCATCGACGTCGAAGTCGCCCTCGCCGGCGACATGTTCACCCAGATGCGAGCGCTGCTCGCGATCCAGCGGATGCGCGCCGTGAACGCCGCCTACCTCGCGGGCGACAGTGGACCGGTGCCGCAGCGGATCGGCACCGCCGACGTCCTGGACTTCGCCACCCTCCAGGGCGCACGCACCTGCGGCCTCGACCGGGTCACCGGCTCCCTCACCCCCGGCAAGCAGGCCGACCTGCTGCTGCTCACCGCCGACGAGCTCAACAACCTTCCCCTGAACGACCCGACCGGCACGGCCGTCCTCGGTTGCGACACCCGCAACATCGACACCGTGCTGATCGCCGGACAGGTCCGCAAATGGGCCGGCCGCGTCCTGGACGTCGACCTGCCCGCGCTGCGCGCCGAGGCCTCGGCCTCACGCGACCGTATCCTCCGCGCGGCCGCCGGTCACCAGCAGGACTGACCACCGGGCGCCGGCGCGGGTCCGCTCCCGGCCGGGCGGCCGGACGGCCGGAGGGGAGCGGACCCGGTCGGTCATCAGCCGGGGGTGACCGCGTTCCAGGTCAGTTCACGCTGGAAGCCGTGGCGCCAGCCGCGGGTGTGGACGGGGTCGGTGCGGGGGTTGTCGAAGCCGTCCTTGGCGTCGACGTTCTGCCCGCTGTCCCAGAAGGACTGCAGCGCGGACGCCCCCCAGCCCTCCCGTCCTCCCCACGACCACAGTTCGCCGTTGGCCCCCAGGGGCGAGGTCCCGGAGTCCTCCATCACCACGACGCCCTCGTTGCCGCCGGTGTAGGCCATGATTTCGTCCTTGGCCGGGTTGTACAGGGTGAACTGCCCGGCGGGGCCGAGCTGCTTCCACAGGCAGAAGGGGTCGGGGTTGGCGGTGTCGACCTTCTTGAGCCAGACCCAGTTGTCCGCGGGGCTGGCGCACAGTGCGTAGCCGGAGAACGTCCCGCTCATGATCATGACCTTGGGCGTGGCGGCCTGGGCCGGGGTCCCGGGCAGTGCGGCGAGAAGGGCGGTGGCGATGCCGGCGGCCGCGAGGCCGTTCCGGAGGCGGCGGCGATTGCGGGAGACCTGCGTGAACGGATTCATGTGAAGAGACTCCTTTTCTGGTGTCCGGATTCCTGGACGGCTTTCGTCCCGCCCGTTTCCTGATGCGGGCGTCCTGCTTTCTCCGTGCATTCCTCTCCGTCACCGGCTGATGTCATGACTATGACAAGCGAGGGAGGTGGGGGGAACCGACTCGACCTGGACGGACTATGCCGTGGCACAAGTGGGCCAGGAGGACCTGCGGGCCGACGAGTGTGGTCCGCGTACGTCGAGCGACAGTTGACCCTGAGCGGGCGGCGCTCAGGAGGCGATCGGGCCGCGGACCAGGAAGCCGTGGAGCCCGATGGCTGCGCCGTCGACGTCGGCGGGTTCCGGCGGGCCGTCGAGGGCGAGCCCGCAGAGGGCACGCAATGCATCGACGCCCAACCTCAGGGCGTGGAACGGCAGGGCGTCGGGGTCCTCGGCGCGGTCGGGCCAGGGGACGGTGGCGGCGCGGCGGTCGGCCGCCCAGTAGCGGGCCTCGAAGGGAAGCGGCTCGCCGATGTCCTCGACGCGGCCCATTTCGGCGCCTCGTTCCGATCCTCCGGCACGCCGCAAGCGGTCGTCTGCCGCTGCGCCTCGACGTCCTCGTCGGCCGGGTCTTTGCGAACTCCCGGGGCGCTCGCCAGCCTGCTGGACGCCGCACTTCTGCGGTTCGTCTCCGCACCCTGGGTGACCGGCCCGCTCGGAATGTACCGCTGGCCGGCCGCGCGGGCCTGTTCGTGGGCTGCAGTGTCGGAGATCGATGTCCGTCTTTGCCTGGATGCCGCCGCTGCGGCGGGTCGGCTGATGGTGCGTTCGGTCGATGGACGCGGCTTCGGTCTCGCGGCTTTCGTCCCGGGCCGGCCGGGTGAGGTGTGCTGTTGGTGGTGTCCGGGTGGGTGGGGGAGGTGCGAGTCTTTGTTCAGGCGGTCGCGGGACGGCGCCGGGGGCAGTGATGTCGCTTGGGAGCAAGAGATGGTCGATGAGAGTGTGGTCGAGGCCGTGGTGGCCCGGTTGCGGGCGGCGGGCGGCGCTGAAGGGGCCGAACCGCATCCGCGGGCCGGGGCGCTCGTCCTCCCGGACGGGCGGCCTGCACCCCAGTGCATCCGCCTCTGGGCGGCGTTCGACAACTTCTACCCGTTGAACGGCGGCCGCAGCAGCGTGCCCGTTGCCGACGACGAGGGCGTGCTGGTGGTGGAGCCGATGGACCGTGTCCTGCGGCGGGTGTGCCTGGAGTCGATCGAGGACGAGATCGACGACGAGACCGCGGAGTACCTCGAGGAACTGGTCGAGAAGTTCGCCGCAGATCTTCCCGGCTACGGGGCCGTCCTCGCGGACGAGCACCCGGACCCGGTGCTGTGGATCTCGGCTTCCGCAGAGGTGAGCGTCCTGTGGTACAGGCACGATGCGTTCGACCGGCGGATTCCGTTCCTGGACCTCATCGCCGACCTGTGACCGTCGACGTGCCGGTAGTGCTGGGTCGACGGGGGTCTACAGCTGCTCGAAGTGGAAGGAACGGATGAAGCAGTCCCGCGGCTGGCCGAGGGCGAAGAGGACGCAGTCGAGGACGGATCGGGCGGTCAGCGGGTCGTCCGCGGTCCGGGAGGCCTGGTCCCAGGTGGCGTGGAGCGGGTCGCCGTCCGTGAAGTCCGGCGGGTAGAGCGAGATGACCCGGATGCCCTCGGGGCGGAGTCGATGGGAGAGGACGTCGGCGAAGCCGGCCTGGGCGGCCTTGGCTGCGTAGAACGCGGGATGCGCCTGGGACCGGTGGTTCCGGGCCTCTGCGGCCGAGGAGACCAGGTTGACCACATCCGCGCCCTCGGACGCCCGGAGCAGGGGCAGGAAGTGCTTGACCGTCAGCAGGGTGCCGGTGGCTCCGGAAGCGACGGTGTCGGTGATCGCTTCGTCGTCGGCGTCCCACAGGTCAGGGCCGGCGAGGTACCGGCGCCGTTGTTGATCAGCACATCCACGCTGGGGGTGTGCGCGGCGACCTGCTGCGCGAAGTCCCGTACCGTGGCCGGGTCGGCCAGATCGCAGGCGAATGCCTCCACGCGCGCACCGCTGTCGGCCGCCACCTCCTCGGCCGTCCTCCGGGCGGCGGCTGGCGTGCGGGCGGAGACGAACACGTGCGCACCCGTCCGGCCGGCGTGCAACGCGAACGCCCTCCCGAACCCGCGCCCGGCCCCGGTGACAACCACGGTCTTCCCGGCGAGATCCATCCGAGTACCCCCTTCGACCTTCCTGGTGTTGATCACGGTGAGCCTAACCTCCGTGTTGCGGGTCGGTTCGGCTGATCCGGATGATCGAGGTCAGTCGCCGAGGACCCGCTCCCACAGCAGCCCGTCCCGCCAGCTCCCGTCGAGAAAGATCGAGGAGTGCGCGACGCCGTACGGGCTGAACCCGTTGCGGCGCAGCACCCGCTGCGACGGCAGATTCTCCAGATTGGTGGACGCCTCGGCGCGGTGCAGCCCGAGTTCGTCCGTCATCACCCGGAGTGCGAGCTCGACGGCGCGCCCGGCGTGCCCTTGGTTCTGGGCGACACTGCCGATCCAGTATCCGACGGAGCCGCGGCGTAGGTGCACCTGCGGCAGGATGCCTCCGATGGTGACCTGCCCGATCACCTGGTCGTCGGCGAGTACCACGCCCGGCCAGACCGTGCCGGCCCGGTATCCGGCCAGCAGCTCGTCGATCCGCTCCGCCTGGCCCTCCGGGGTGAAGAACTCGGCCGGCCGGGCCGGTTCCCACCGCCGAAAAGCCTCGACGTCCCGCACCCGATGCGCGGCGATCGGGGCGGCGTCGGTCGGCTCGATCAGGCGGATCCTGGTGCTGCTGTGCATGGGCTGATCCTTGTCGGGGTGCGTCGGACGAGACGGCCAGCCTATGCACCGGTTGGCTTTGTTCACGAGAACGGGTTCTGGTCCAACTTCTGTGGCGTGCCCACCCTCTGTGACCGTTGATCTTGCTGGCGGGTCTCGCGTGATCGCGATCTCGATGCCGTGCAAGAGTCTGACAGGCCAACAGGTCGCGCCGTAGGAAAGCCCGCTGCTGAACCGAGCGCTTCCCGACCGGCCGAGCAGCCGGTGAGCGGCGCGAACGTACCGGAGGGCGAGGTTGTGGGCGTGGCCGGACAGAGCTGGAACCCGCACCTGCCGACGCCATGCTCGCTTCAGGACAGGGGCTCGTAGAAAGCGCCGTCGGGCGCGAAGTTGCGGGAGCCCGCCATCACATCCTCGCCCCGGAGGTAGGCCAACAGCCATTCGCCGAACGTCATCTCATAGAGAACCCAGGAGAAGGAGTCGAGCTCCTGAATGAGGACGCGCCAGGGCGACGAGGGCCCAGCCGGAACGCGGAGGAAGACAGCCTCGCCTGTCCGAGCTGTCGCGATCGGCATCAACTCGCCGGGCCTCGCCCCCGCAGGGCCGGGCAGGAACTCTGTCGAGTCCTCCTCTTGCCAGAACTCGAGGTTGTCGCGGACAGATTTATGAAGGTTGTGCAGAAGATGGCCGGCCGGATGCTCCAGGTACAGCTGATTGTTGATCAGGACCGACCCGTAGGCGTCCACGACCTCACGGAAGTCCGCCGGGAACTCGAACCCGAACTCCCGCTCCATCTCCGCCCACGGCTCCGGATCCGACCAGTTGAATCCGGGCTCGCCCAACAGCGACCGAACCTCCGAGAACGATGCCACCACTGCGCCCTCCACCAGGTTGCGGACGTCCTGGCTGGAGCACCCGCACCGGCAGCATACGAGCTGCCGACCCGCGCCCGGCGCCCACCCGGATCGAGACCGGCACCGACTTCTGCCGCCTCGCCACCACCCCCGCCCGACCGACCAGCAGCCGCTCTCGGAGGCCGTCAACAACCGCTCTCAGGTCTTTCTTCTCAAGTTCTGGTCCAACTTCTCTGGCGCACCTACTCCGTGTGACCGTTGAGCTCGTCGGACACCTCCCGAGATCGTCTGGAAACGGCCGGTGGCGGCGGCGTTCGGGCTGATGGTTCTGGGCTGTGCGCGAGGTACTGCTCCGGCTGGAAGAGCTGCTCTTCCTGTCGGCTCCGGAGATCAGGGTGGTGTCGGTGCAGGACGACGGCGAGGTGGTCCGCGTCGGTGTCAGATCCCGTACAACCAAGGCGTGCTGCCCGGGCTGCGGGAGCTGGTCGTAGCGGGTGTATGGTTCCTACCTGCGGTTTCCCGCCGATCTTCCCGTGGCAGGACGGCGAGTGGTACTGCGGCTTCGGGTCCGGCGCTTCACGTGCGACGCCGCCTCATGCGAGCGGCGGACGTTCGTCGAGCAGGTCACGGGTCTGCCCCGCCGACACAGCCGGCGGACCGAACGAATGCGGTCGGCACTGGCCGAGGTCGGCCTCGCCCTGGCCGGCCGCGCCGGTGCCCGGCTGGCCGACGTCTTCGGGGCGAGAGCCAGCCGGAACACGGTCCTGCGACTGGTCGATGCGCTCCCGGAACCGCAGCCGCGGACCCCGCGGGTGGTCGGCGTCGACGAGTACGCGATGCGCAAGGGACGTGTCTACGGGACCGTCCTGGTCGACGTCGAGACCCGCCGACCAATTGACCTGCTGCCGGATCGCGAGGCGGCCACGGTCGCGGCCTGGCTGGCCGAACGCCCGGGGACCGAGGTCGTCTGCCGTGACCGCGCTCCGTTCTTCGCCGAAGGCGCCAGCACCGGGGCACCCACCGCCGTCCAGGTTGCCGACCGTTTCCACCTCTGGCGCAACCTCGGCGAAGCCGCCGAACGGTGCATCTCCCGCCATCGTTCCTGCCTGCGCGCGACCACCGCCGAGGCGGCCCCGCAGAAGGCAGAGGCCCCGGCACCGGCGGACAGCGGCTCGCCGTGGCCCACCGGACACCGCTTCGCCGACCGCACCCGCACCAAGCACGCCACCGTCCACGCGCTGCTGGCCGCCGGCCACAGCCGGCGCTCGATCCAACGCCAGCTCGGCATGACCTACCGCACCGTCCAGCGGCTGGCGGACGCCGCGAGGCCGGAAGACCTGTTCCAGGGACAGTGGCAGAACCGCAGGACCAAGCTCGACGACTTCAAGCCGTACCTGAACGACCGGTGGGCCGAAGGCTGCGCGAACGCCTGGACCCTCTGGGAAGAGATCAAGACGCACGGCTACACAGGCGGCTACGGCGCCGTCCGCGCCTACCTTCAGCCGTTCCGCACATCCCCGACCGCGCCGGCCGCCCGTCCGCCGTCCCCGCGCACGGTCACCGGCTGGATCCTGACCCACCCCGATACCCTGCCGGAGAGCGAGCGCCTGAAGCTCAAGTCCGTCCTCGCCGACTGCCCCGAACTGGATTCGCTCACCGGGCACGTCCGCGCGTTCGGGAAGATGCTCACCCAGCTCCAGGCGACCAGCTCCCGCAATGGATCAAGGCGGTCCGTGCCGACGACCTGCCCAGCCTCCACACCTTCGCCAACGGCCTCGAACGCGATCTCGCCGCCGTCACCACCGGCCTGACACTGTCCTGGAGCTCCGGCGTCGTCGAAGGCCACGTCAACCGGATCAAAATGATCAAGCGCCAGATGTACGGCCGCGCCGGCTTCGACCTGCTGCGGAAACGAGTCCTGCTGGCCTCCTGACCGGCCCATGCTGGAGTCACTCCGCGGCCTGACGAGGAGTGCCGCAGTAGCCCGAGCTGGTAGTGGCACCCGCTTCCTTGCTCGGCTATGTTCACGCGCGCGACATGACGCCGCAGCCAATACAGGTGACCAGGAGAACAGCGTGAACGGTGAGTCCGAGGACAAGACATCCGCGCTTCAGACGATCCGCGGGCTTCGGGCTCTGGTCGCGCCGCCGATCGGTGGCGGGAATGCCATTGACTGGTCGCACATGACCGTTGAGTACGACCACGGTTTCCCCGACGACTACCAGGCCTTCATGCAGGTCTACGGAGAGGGGACATTCGACAACTTCCTGTACGTGAATCCCCCGGTCTCCGAGGTCTACCCGGATCCGTCCTCCGCCGTGAGTGGCAGCACCGCGACTGCACGCTACACAGGCGAGGAGGAGGAATTCGGCGAGCCCGAGCTGCTGATCGCGTGGGGCGGCACGGTGGACGCCGACCTGCTGTGCTGGTACGCCTCTGATCCCGATCCGAATCGATGGACGACCGTCATTTGGCGCCGCCAGTGGGCCGCGCCGGAATCGTGGGTGCGCTTTGACTGTGGGATGGTCGAGCTCCTGTGCCGCTACGTGCAGCACGAGATCCCGCACTTCTGGATCGACGACCTGCGGTACGAAGGATCGCGGTTCGTCCACAGCAGGGACGCACGTCGCTGGCGCCGCCTGCGGCTCGATCCCTGGGGCGCCGAACCCCTGATGGCATAGCAAGGACAACTCCGCGGCCGGCCACCACAACTACAGAGCGTGTCTGCACCACAGAAGTTGGACCAGAACCCACTCTCACCTACGCAGCCACCCATGGCACGATGTGAAGCATGAGTACGCCAGGGCGGGTCAGCGGCAAGGTGTCGGTCGAGAACAGCCAGTTCGGCCTCTGGGAGGACGACCCCTTCGATGAAGGGGGCGGTCCTTGGATGGCTCTGGAGATCGCAGACCATCCGTCCTTTGCCACCGTCGACGAAGGTCGTGTCAAAGTGCGGAGCCTGCACAAGGACCATTACGCCTCAGTCACCCTGGAGTATGGTCAGGATGCTCTCGCAACGGCGCACGGCTGGGAAATGATCGGCGCATACCGCTACGTCACTCGGGGCGCCGCGGTGGAGCTGTGGTCGCTTTTCTCGGGTCCGGCTGGTGTTGAGCTTGAGCTCGGTGAACCGCAGTCGGCCTTGTGGCTGCAGATCTTCCGCAGGAGGCCGAAGGGGGCTCTCTCTTTCGAGGAGAGCCCCCTCGGTGTGCCTGAGGACCTGGAAGAATACTGGTTCTACTTCTCGCCCTGCCGGTGACCGACTGCCCCTACGGGGTGATCAAAACCTTGAATTTGTCGTTGTGAAGGATTCGCTGCGAACTGTAGAAATTCGCAAGGTCGTATCCCGCGTTGCTGTTTTCAGTCGCGCTGACATACTTGACGGAGAAGTTTCCGTTGCCGACGCCTGCCCCCTCCCATGTCGATGCGAACGGGAATTCGTCGCACTCCTCGAGCGGCGCATGGGGCAGGGGGGCGCACGCCCTGCTCACGGCACTGCGATTGTCGGCATACGCCTGAGCGGCCAACGGGTTGGCTCCGGAGTAGAGGCGAGACAGCGTGGAGCCCTGCCGGGCGTTCCCCGGGATGACCTTGGGTGAATTGTCGGACTTCACTGGAAGCGTGCTTCCCGGGTCGGTGAACGCCTGGTTGATGTGCTGGGCAACTCCCTTGACGCGCGTGTCGCTCATACTCATGGTCATCGTGGGAGTCAGCTCGCTGAAGACGACGCCCTGCTTGGACGGCAGGTAGGAGGCCGAGTCGAATCGGACCGTGCTAAACCCTCCGGAGAGCCACTGGGTGGGGTAGGTGCCGGCAGGGAAGAATATCTTGTAGAACCATTGGATGTTGCAAACCTTGATCTTGTCGTCCCCGTCGCCGACGGTTGGTGGAGACGTTATGTTCATTCCGAGGAATCCGTTTCCCTGCAGCTGGGCGGCCGTTGCGGTGTAAGGGTTGGTTCCCCCCGATACGGCGCACTCAGGGTCGTTCGTGCCAGTGCCGGCCGCCCGGTACGTCTGGATTTGGCTGGCGGCGGTGTAGACGCCGCTGTAGCGGATATCGGTGATCTCGACGCTACTGAGGACTTCCCTGGTTCCGTTGGATCCCGTTGTCACCTCGGTCTGCAGGAAGCTGATCGTCCCGAGGGTCTGACCGCTCGCGCTGACTGCAATGGAATAGATCGTCTGGTAGCGGCAGAAGTCATATCGAGATACGATCTTTCCTTCCCTGACGCCGGCATCAGGGTTCGCTCGGCAGGCATTGAAGTCCACGATGCCCGTGATTCCCGCCGTGCTGCCTGCTGCAACGTTCGGCACGCGCTGTGGCGGGGCTCCACTCTCGCCGCCTGAAGGGCTCGGCTTGATGCCGACCGCCGGGGAGGCTGTGCCTCCGATTTCTACCGAGCCTGCTTCGGAGAACCGCTCCCGGACTCGCGAAATGCTCTCCCCCACCTCCACGGTGATGGAGGGGTCAGAGCTTGAGTAGGAGACGATGGATATGTTTCCACGCGTTTCTGCGGAAACAGGTGCGGCCGCAGTCAGTGCGGTTGTCGCAGTCAGTGCGGAAACCAGCGCGAGGTGACGCCATTGGATATTCAACCCTACCCCCCCAGGCATGATTGGCCTAATTCCTGTGCAAACCCTACTCGGGGCCCTGCTTGGTCAATATGGTGGTGTACGCACTTGGCTTGTTCTGGGCGATGACTGGCCGGACCGGGTGGCCGGTCGTGGCGCGCCTCCGGCGAGCCCGCTGCAAGCGGGGTGACCGGGACCCGCCGTGACCAGCCCGCTTCGGGAACTCCGCTGTCCGCCTTCCCTGCGCCGGTTCACCAGCCAGGCCGTGGTCGACCCGGTGGCGCCGTGCTCGTGCCGCAGGAGCAGTGCCCGCCATCCGGAACCCCTCCGCCGCGCCCGCCGCTACCGACCCGCTGCTGGTCGCCTACGTCGCCCGGGTCGGCGACCGGTACGACCAGATGATGGCCAACAAGGCCCGGAACAACGGCGGCGTCGCACGTGAAGCGCCGGACCCGAAGCCGCAGTACCACTCGCCGTCCTGCCACGGGAAGATCGGCGGGAAACCGCAGGTAGGAACCATGCACCCGCTACGACCAGCTCCCGCAGCCCGGGCAGCACGCCTTGGTTGTACGGGATCTGACACCGACGCGGACCACCTCGCCGTCGTCCTGCACCGACACCACCCTGATCTCCGGAGCCGACAGGAAGAGCAGCTCTTCCAGCCGGAGCAGTACCTCGCGCACAGCCCAGAACCATCAGCCCGAACGCCGCCGCCACCGGCCGTTTCCAGACGATCTCGGGAGGTGTCCGACGAGCTCAACGGTCACACGGAGTAGTCACACCACAGAAGTTGGACCAGAACCGAGAATGGGCAGCACCCGCTCACCGATCCGGGAGGCACCCGCAGGCCCCAGGCAATGCGAAATGCTCACCAGGTTCAGCAGCACGCGGAGCGCCCCACCGTCGCAGCTGCCGATGGCACTGGGAGACTCGTGCCGTGACCGCCACCGATGATGTCGCCCGCCAGACCCTGCTTCGCCGTGGCTTCGCCCTGGAGTACGCCACACTCGCCTGGAATGTGCTCGGCATCGTGGTGCTCGCTGTAGCCGCGATCGCGGCGAGGTCCGTGGCCCTGGCCGGGTTCGGTCTCGACTCCCTGATCGAGATCGGTGCCTCCACCGTAGTCATCTGGGAGCTGTCCGGAAGCGGCGTGGACCGGCAGAGGCGGGCGCTGAGGCTGATCGGGGTCGGATTCGCCCTGCTCTCCGTCTATCTCCTGGTGCAGTCGACGTGGGTGCTGTCCGTCGGATTCCGCCCGCACCACTCGTTGCTGGGCATCGCGTGGACCGCCATCACCGCAGCTGTGATGTTCACGCTCGCGGCGGGCAAGGCCCGTACCGGGGCGGCGTTGGACAACCCGGTACTGAAGACCGAGGGTCGGGTCACTCTGATCGACGGTCTGCTCGCAGCCGCCGTCCTGGTCGGCCTCGTCCTCAACTCCCTGGCCGGCTGGTGGTGGGCGGACCCGCTCGCCGGATACGTCCTCGTGTACTACGCGATCCGCGAGGTGAAGGAGATCTTCTTCGGCAAGCACTGACCGGGCTGGGCGCAGAAGTGCCTTCCGCTCGGACCGGCAGTACCCGTCGACAGGTTCATCGTCCCAGCTCAGAAGGCACCCTCGTACGTCCTCCTGCTGGAGAACCACCGGGCCGATTCGGAGCAGACGTGCTCGTCGGCGCTCGTGCGGGGTCAGTGGTGCTCCGGCGGATCCGGCGGCGTCGTGTGCTGGAGCGGGAAGGCCATCATGGTGACGCCGAGGGGGATCGTGCCCGGTGCGTGCGGCGGCTGGGCGGCCTCGTGGAGTTCGACGGCGAGTTCGGTGAGTCGTCGTCGGATGTCGTGCCAGGTTTCGGGATCCACCCACAGCTCGGCGTCGACGGTGACGCCCTCGCCCGCCGCCAGTCGGCGACCGGCACGTTCGCGGAGGGTGTGCGCCATCGTCTCGGCCAGCATCGGGGCTCCGTGGTGCTGGTCCGACAGCGGCGTGCCGCGGACGGTGCGGTAGCGGCGCTCCCTGCCGCCGCGACGCGTGCGCTCCTCCGCCAGTTCGACCAGGCCCACGGTGTTCAAACGCCGCAAGTGCTGGCTGGCCAGCGCATGGGAGACGTCCAGCTCGCGGGCGAGTTCGGCGGCCGACATTGGTCCCGGCCACATGAGGCTGAGCATCCGCAGCCGCAGGGGATGGGCGAGTGCACGGAGGACGGGGTCGGTGTCGGTCACGTAGGCCAGTAAACCGCATCCGGTGCGTCCTGAATCCCTACCTCCAATCAAATGATTGGGGGTAGGGTGGGCGCCGATCGAAGGCACATCGAGGGGGCTGCGGATGAGTCGGCACACGCTCAGGGTCCTGCGGGACCGTAACGCGGGGTTGTACCTGGGCGGGGTGATCGTCTCGGGGTTCGGCGACTCGGCCATGGCGCTCGCCGCCGGTATCTGGGTCAAGACCCTCACCGGTTCCGCCGGTCTTGCCGCGCTGGTCGGAGTCTGCCTGTGGCTGCCGGCCTTCGCCGGCCCGGTGATCGGCACGGTGGCGGACCGGGTGCGCCGCCGCCCGCTCCTGGTTGCCACCAACCTGGTCCTGGCCGCCGTCATGACCGCGCCGATCGCCGTACGCTCCCCGGCGGAGGTCTGGCTGCTGTTCGGGGTGCTGACCCTGGTCGGCGCGGGCATGGTCCTGACGGACGCGGCGGCGACCGCACTGGTCGCCGCCGCCGTACCGGAGGAACTGCGGGGCGACTTCAACGGCCTGGTGTACACCGCGCTCGAGAGCATGAAGCTGCTCGCACCGCTGGCCGGGGCGGGACTCTTCACCCTGTACGGCGGGCCCGCGGTGGCGGCACTGGACGCGGTCACCTTCGTCCTGGCCGCGGCCGCCTTCCGGTTCATCCGCGTACGGGAGGCCCCGCCCGCCGCCCGCGACAAGCGGGCCTGGGCCACCGAGACCGCCGAGGGCGCCCGCTATCTGTGGCGGCACCCGGTGCTGCGCCCGCTGGTGCTCACCGGCGGGACGGCCATGGTGCTCTCCAGCCTGAGCAGTACGGCCACCTTCGCCATGCTCGACACCGGACTCCACCGGTCCGCGGCGTACGCAGGCGTTCTGACCCCGTTTCAGGGGCTCGGATCGGTCGTCGCCGGGCTGACGGCCGGTGCGTTGATGCGGCGCATGTCCGAGCGCGCCTTCTCGGCGATCGGACTCGCACTCTTCGCGCTCGGGGTGCTCGCGCGGGCGACTCCGTGGCTGCCGGTCGTGCTCGGCGGCAGCCTGGCCATCGGCCTGGGCCTGCCCTGCGCACTCATCGTCGCCATGACCGCCGTGCAGCGGGAGACACCGAGCGAACTGCTCGGCAGGGTCGCCGCCACGGCCAACACGCTGATGTTCGCGCCCACCGGGCCCGCTGTGATCATCGGCGCCGCGATGGTGGCCGGCCTCGACTACCGGGTGCAGCTCCTCGCCGCCGGGGCCACGGGCCTGGCGTCGGCCGCCGTGCTCGCCCGCGCCGGCCGCGCCCCCCGGCCCACGGCACCGGACGGCGCCCGCTCGACAGCCGAACCGCAGCAGGCCGACATCGCGTTGTAGGGGGGCGGCCGGTCCTCGCAGGACCGGTGTACTGCCCGGTCTCGACCGGCCGAGCAAAACCTGTTTCGCGGAGCGGTGGAGGAAGATCGTCGAGGCCTCGGCGGTGGTGCCCCGGCGAGGATCCCGCGTGGCCGGCTGCCGAGGGTGCGGGCGACGGCTTCGAGTCCGTCGGCGTCCGAGCGGCACAGGTCGGTGCCCGTGGGAGAGTGCGGTGCACGCAACCTCCGGGAGCGCTGACCGTTGCAGGGCGTCGCACTGTTCGGTCCCGGTAGGTGTCGGGGCCCGGCACCTGGGCGCTCCGCCCGGGACGTCACGGTTGCCCCCGGCCCGTCCCGGGGGTGCGGTCGCCGACCGGGCCGCGGCGAGCGAGGCGACCCGGCTTCACGCCGACGCGCCCCGTGCGGGTTGTCCGGAGGCCCCGGCAGGCTCTCGCGCCGCACCCATCGGTCGGCCGGCGGAGGATTGCGGCCGGATCACCGGGGTATGCGCCGACCATGCTCACCCTCGGCGTGGAGGAGGAGTACCTCCTTCTCGACCTCGACACGGGCCTGCCGCGTGCCCGTGCGGAACAGGTGCGCCGAACGGCCGGGCTGCAGTACTCCCTCGCCGAGGCCGAGGTGCAGCGTGAGCTCCTGCAGGCCCAGCTGGAGGTCGCCACGCCCATCTGCCGTGAGCTGGCGGAAGTCGGGGGACACCTCCTGCGGATGCGCCACGCTCTGGGGGATGCGGCCGTCACGGACGGCTGTCGTCTCGCCGCGTCCGCCGCCGCCCCCTTCGCCGACCACCTCACTGTCCCGATCACCGACACAGCCCGCTACCGCGCCATGCACGCCGATGCGCCGCAACTGACCGACGAGCAACTGATCACCGGTATGCACGTCCACCTCGGCATTCCCGACCGCGCGGCCGGCGTTGTCGTGATGAACGGGCTGCGCCCGTGGCTTCCGCTGCTGGTGGCTCTGGCAGCCAACTCGCCCCTGTGGCATGGTGTCGACACGGGCTTCGCCAGCTGGCGCACCATCGTCTTCAGTCGCTGGCCCGTCAGCGGCCCGCCCCCTCGTTTCGAGGACGCGGCCGACTACGATCGCCGCACCCAAGCGCTGGTGGCCCGCCGCCTGATCCACGACCGAGGGCAGATCTACTGGCACATCAGGCTGTCCGACCGCTACCCCACCGTCGAGATCCGCGCCATGGACGTCCAGCTCCGTCCGGACGAGGCGGTCATGCTCGCCGGCACCGTCCGGGCTCTGGCAGACCAGGCCATCAGCAACGAGAGGGCCGGGCGCCCCGCCCCCGCCGTTCAGCCGGAGGCCTTGGCCGCTGCGGTGTGGCACGGCGCGCGCCACGGCTCCACAAGCGAGGTGTTCGACCCCGTCCACGGTCGGCTCACCGCGATCGGCGACGCTGCGGCCATTCTGCTCGACTCCGTGGACCCGGCTCTCTCCCGGAGCGGCGACCGCCGGCACATCGTCCCCGTATTCGAGCGGCTGCTGCGCGAGGGCAACGGTGCCACCCGCCAGCGCCGGGTGCTGCGAGAGCGCGGCCGGGAAGGTCTGATCGCGATGATCAGCGACCAGACCACCGGCACCTGACCACTCTCTGACACTGCGCTGTGTCTTCCCCCGGGCCTTCCCTCCGGGGCCTCCCTCCGGCCAGGTCAGCGCCCCTGGGATCCGTAGTACGTCGCGACGCCCTCGCGGTAGCCGGTGTCGGCGCGGTGGGTGTCGGGGTCGTACTCGGGTGCGCCCTTGATCTGTTCCTTGGTGCGGTTGACGTGGATCGTCTCACCGTCGCGGTCGACGCGGGTGATGGTTCCGGCCGGCAGCATCACGTGCTTGCCGATCAGCCACGGCTTGCAGTTGACGACGATGTGGGCCGAGCCGATGTCGTCGGTGGCGTCGTCGACCTTGCCGATGTGGCCGTCGCTGGCCTCGACCTTGTATCCGGTCAGGCTGGTGCCGGGTGTGTAGCGCGATTCGGGGCTGTAGCCCCACATGTCGGACACGGAGTGCTCCTTCGTTTCGCTCGTCGTTTCGCTCTTCGTTTCCTGCGCGGGTGCGGCCGGGCTGTGCTGTCAGTGCTTGAGTGCGTCCTTCGCCTTGGCGCCGGCCTGCTTGGCGTCCCCCTTTACCTGGTCGGCGCGGCCCTCTGCTTCGAGGCTGCGGTTGCCGGTGGCGCGTCCGATGGTCTTCTTCGCGCCGCCCTTGACTGCTTCGGCCTTGTGGGCGGCCTTCTTGCCGATACCCATGACTGGTTCCTTCCTCTGGTGTTCCTGTGCGTGGAGCGGTTGGTGCCGGGTTCCTGCGTGGGCCACGCCTCCTTTCGGGAAGCGGGCTCGCATCCGGACAGCGGGTCTGCGGTCAGTGGGATTCGGACTCGCGGGAGATGAGGTGGGGTCTGCGGTGCCCGTCGCCGTTCGGCGTCGCGTCGGGTCCGGGCGGAGTGCCGTCGTCCTGGAGCATGGGGCCGGTGCGTGTCCCGGCGGTCTGCTCGTGCGCACCGCTCTGCCCGCGCATCAGGTCGATGCGCTGCAATGCGATGGCGTCGCGCTGCTCGGCGAGGTCGTCGCGCTGCTCGGCGAGTGTGTCCTGCTCCCGGGCGTTCCGGTCGTCGGCGAGTGTCGCCGCCTCCGTCCGGGCGGTGTCCCGCTGCTCGGCGAGGGCGTCGCGGTCCTGGGTGGCGGCGGCCGTTTCCCGGCGGGAGTCGCGAAGTTCGTGCCGCGCGGTGGCGCCCCGACGTGAGGTGCGGCGCGCTCCGGTCAGGAGGAGGCCGAGTCCGAGCATGGCGGCCGCGCCGACGATGATGCCCAAGAGGAAGAGCGTCCCGGTGGAGCCGGTGATGTGGTGGCCGAACAGCGTGAATGTGTTCGTGAGGTCGTGCGCGGCGCCGGTGTTGGTGAAGATTCCCGCCAGGGCGACGACTGCTGCGGCGATCAGGACGATTAGTCCGAGAACAAGGATCATGGCGTTACTCCAGGATGTCTACGTCGTATGCCTACAGCTAACTCCCGAAGTACACTGAAAGATACACCGTAGGTCTACGAACTTTGAGTGGGCAATCGGTGACCAGCAGCGACAGGAGGTGTCGATATGACCACCCCACCGGCCGCCCCGGCGGTCGAGAAGCGCGATTCGCCGGCCGGCGGGAAACTCAGCCGGGAGCGGGTGCTGGCTTGCGCGCTGGAGATCATCGACCGCGAGGGCATCGAAAGAATGTCGATGCGGCGCCTGGCCCGCGCGCTCGGCCATGATCCGATGAGCCTCTACCGCTACGCGCCGAACAAGGCCGCCCTGCTCGACGGCGTCGCCGAGACCGTCCTCTCCGAACTCATGGTCGACTCCGACGATCCCGACTGGAAAGCCCAACTGCGTTCCGTGGCACGTCAGTTCCGTGGGATCGCGCTCGCCCATCCCCATGTCGTGCCGCTCCTGGTCACCCGCCCGCTCGCCACCCCGCTGGCCCTCCGCCCACTCGGCACGCTGCGCCCCCTCGAAGCCACCCTCGCCCTGCTCACCCGGGCCGGCTTCAGCGCCCCCGACGCCCTCCACGTCTACCGTGCCCTGTTCGGCCTCCTCCACGGCCACGTCCTCAACGAACTCCAGGAACTCGTCGACAACCCCGACGAGACCGACGACCTGCTGCGCCTGGGCCTGCACCGGCTGCCGCTCGGCGAATTCCCGCTCCTGCGCGGCCTCGCCTCCACCCTGCTCTCCTATGACGGCGTGGCCGAACTCGAGCGCGGCCTCGACATCCTCCTCGCGGGCCTGACCACCGCGCCCCCCTAGCGCCCTCGCATCGGACACGGGAGGAAACAGCGTCGACCGAAGATCGAAAGGAGAAGGAGCGATCCCCGCCCAAGACCCGGGAAGAGGGAATGCAGCACAGTCTCCGTCGCAGGTCCGGACGGAGGACCACACCGGGGGGAGCGGAAAACGGAGCACAAAATGATCATCCTCGGAGTCCTCCTCCTTCTCATCGGAATCGTCGCCGGAATTCCTTTCCTGTGGACCATCGGCGCCGTCCTGGCCCTCATCGGCGTCGCCCTGCTGATCATGGGATCGGTCGGCCACGAGGTCGCGGGTCGCCGCCACTACTGGTAGACACGGATGCACACCTGCGCCCTGCCGGCGCCGCACCAGAGCCGTTCCCACCCCGCCCGGGGTGGGACCGGCGCGTTCTCCCCAAGCCTTTTCCCCGGAACGGACGCATCCTCCGGTCCCTTTCCGGTTGGTCCTGCGATGAGTCGTTGTTCGCCGCTGCGAACTGCTTCCCGGCCACCGTCCGAAATCCACGATGCGCGCTACGGTGTAATCGGGCTCGGGTACGTCCCTGCGCGATTTTTCCGCCGGCCCGGCGACCCGCACTTCCGGTACCGGTTCGGCACATCTGTGGCCGGCGAGCTCCGCGGACTGGTGCACGCCCATGTCGGCTGGCTCTTCACCCGCGACGTCACCCCGCCGAGCCGCTACGCCCCCGGCCTGCTGGCCGACCCGGACCTGCGGGCCGTCTCCCGGCCTTCCCCTGGTTGTGCCTGCTGTCCCTCGGCATCCCCGCCGGTGCGGGCTGGGCGATCGGCGGCACCTGGCACGCCGCGCTGACCGCACTGCTGTGGGCCGGACTCGTCCGCGTCGCCCTGCGCAGCACGTGACATGGAGCGTCAACTCCCTTTGCCACACCGCCGGCGCCTCTGACCCCGGAGGCCCCCGTGGCCATCAACGCTCCCACTCTGCAGGTGACCGTGCACCGCCATCGCCACACCGACCGCGCCACCGTCCACCCCGTCGGCGCTTCCTCCAGCCCGGGCAGTGCGCCTTCCAGCCGAGGCCCTGCTCGCCGATCTGCGCAGCAGCTACCGGCCACCCCGCCCGGCGACGACGGTGGAAGCCCAGGACCTGTTCCGGCGCGGCAGGCGGTCAGGACCACCCGCGGGAGGTGACCGCCCGGCCCCGTCGCGGTCCGGCCGGCGGCGTGCCCTCCCACGGCCCTCTGCAACCCTGGCAGCCGGCCACCCCGGCACCGGGCACGACGGAAGCTGGTCCTTTGTGCGCGGACCGAACCGCCGGCCGAGCATCAGGGCGAGGCCGGCGTGCCCGCGGACGGGACCCTTCACCGGACGGTCGTCCCTCACCTGGATCGGAGCAGTGCTGCTGCCACGGTGGTGGCGTAGTGGCGGACACGGCTGCCGTCGCGCCGGCTGGTGATCAGTCCTGCTTCGCGGAGCACGGTGGCGTGTTCGGAGGCGGTGGCGAGGGCGACGTCGGTGCGGCGGGCGAGGTCGCTGGTGGTGAGTCCGGGGGCGGCGGCGATGGTCTGCAGCAGGGTGGCGCGGGTGCCGCCGAGGAGTCGGCGGAGAGCGGCCGCGCTGCGGGTCTCCCGTTCCGGGCGGGTACCGGTGAGCGGGTGCGCGGTGTCGGGGTCGAACGGCAGTGGGTACGCCAGGACGGCCGTGCTGCCGGTGTCGTCGCCGAGGCGCAGCCGGGGCAGAGCGCCGCAGAACAGCATCGGGGCGAGGCGCAGGCCGCGTCCGGCCAGGTCGATGTCGGTGTCGATCGGGGACGGCACGGTGAGGACCGGCGGTTGCCAGCTGACGGCGGGATGCACCTGACGGAGCAGGGCGTCGACGCCGTGGTGGGTCAGGAGGGTGGTCTTGTGCGCGACGTCGGCGTCCAGGGCGGCTTGGATGCGGGGCTCGTGCGGGGTGACGGCGATCCGGTTCCAGGTGGACAGCGCGTCGGTGACGGCGGTCATGGTGTCGATGTCGCCGTCCGCGAGCCGACGCACCCAGCCGGGTAGGCGGGTGGTGGTGCCGAGGCGGGTGAGGTCGGCGCGGATCTGCCGTGCGGGCGTGGCGCGGACGGCCTCCACGGCGGCGGCGTCGCCGGGGGTGCCCCGGAGGACCGGGGTGAGGAAGTCGGGGATCCAGCCGCGGGCCGGGACGAGGTCCCGGAGTGGTCGGACGGCGGCCGGTATGCGCCCGCGCAGGCCGTCCCGCCAAGGTCCGAAGCGTAACTGCTGGTCGGTGCGGGTCAGCGTCTGGAGGGCCAGCACGGCCTCGCTCAACGGTGGTGGAGCGTCGTTGAGCGTGACCTTGCACAGGTCCTCGAAGGTGAAGTGAAGCCGCAGCACCGTATGCCCCCGTCCCGTGTCGACCCCCGCCGGCGGCCACCGATGCTACCGGCAGGTTTCGAGCTCGGCCGAAAGGTTGTGCGACCCCGACCGGGCCCTGCCAGGCTCCACGTCGACCGACTCCGGCCGCCCTTGCCGGCGGAGTCGTGCAGGACGGATTTCCGTGGATCCGCTTGACGAGAGGAACGAGTAGCACATGGGTATTTTCAAGCACCGCTCCGGATTTCTGGGTGCCGGCCTCCGGCTCCTGGTCGTGGCGATCTCCCTGCTCGGGCTGACGGCCCTGTCGGCCGGCCCGAGCAGCGCCGCGGTGCGTCCCGCCGCCTGCCCGCCGGCCTACGCCATGCCGGGTGAGCACAAGGTGCAGGTCGGGTCGCAGGCCGCGTACGTGTACCTGGTGTACGACTGCAGCACCTACTCGACGTACGCCGTGCTCGACGCGTCCGGGCTCGGCGGCTCGTCACCCTGGTGGCTCGCGGTCGACATCGTCGATCAGAACACCGACATCGTCGGCCACGCGGACACCCGCGGATACGGCACCGAGCCCCACGCGCGAACCATCTCCATCTCGCTCAACCACACCGGCGGCCACAAGATGTACCAGGCCCGCGCCTGGTTCCGGAACGCCGCCGGGTGCAGCGTCTTCTTCGACTCCGACTGGTGGGCCTACTCCACCGGCGACGACCTGGGCGGTGGCTGGGACGCCCACTGCTGACCCGGCGAACAGCCCGACCGTGGCCCGGTGCGCAACGGTCGGAGGCCGGTAGCGCCCGCATCTGAGGCCACGACAGCCCCTCGCATCGGGCCCCGGTGAACGGGCGGCCTCGGACCGGAGCTGCCGATCCGGGACCCCCTTGCTCCACCGTCCATATATTTCTCAGGAGACCTCATGAAGCTTCAGAAGGCTGCCGTCGCGACGCTGACGGCCGCTCTGGTCGGCGCCTCGCTGATCGGATTCGCCGGATCCGCCCAGGCCGCCGGCGGTTGCCGCTACGACTACGCATCCGTGGGCTACGGATACCGGCTCGAACCCTGCATCGAGACCGGCCCCGGTGGCCCGGAGAATTTCAATGCCGAGATCAACGTCCGGGTCGACCCGTACTCCACGGATGTCCAGATCTGCGGGGAGCTGGTATCCGTTTCGGGTTGGGGCAACATCGACGGCGTGGAGCACTGCGCTCCTTTCGCCGGGACCCGGAGTGCGGGTGCCGTGTTCACCACCGCGTACACCAACAACGAGCACTGCCCGCTTCACACCGGCAACGCCTTGTACGTCTACAAGGGGTACATCAAGGAGAGCGGCCACGTGATCGGCGACATCGAGAGCCCCATCTTCACCTGCCCCGGGGTCTGAAACGGTCCGGTGGGTCGGGCTGCCGCCACCGGTGATCGGGTTGTCAGGGGATTGAGGGGCGTGCGTCTGCCCGTCCGGTAGGACGGCAGGCCGTCGAGGATGCTCGCGTCGTCGCTCCCAAGGGCATGCCGAGCCTCGCCCGCTCCGGTCCAGGCCGATGGAGCGGGCGAGGCTCGGCCGTTCGGTGCCGTCCCCCGGCGCCCCCTGAGCAGCACCGCCCCTTCCGGACCCGGCCTGACCGGGTGGCCCGGCCGGCGCGCAGACGTGACGATGAGGGGACGCGGCCGCTCCCGCAGCGGGCTGCCCGCTTCGGGCACTTTCGCCATGGCGTCGGCCCGGCGTGCGGGACGCGTGTGGAGAGGGCACCCGATGGATCCGGATCCGGCAGACGTTGCGTGGGACCTGCTCGTCTCGGGGCTGGCCGATGCCCGGCAGAGCGTCCTGCTGCTCCCGGGTGGGCTGGTCCCCGCCCGGTTGTACGCCGAGGTGATGGCCGAGCCCTCGCTCGCCCGGACCCGGCTGGTCGCCGCGACCCTGCCGGGACACTGCGGGACGGCACCGGTGGAGGACTTCGCGATCGGTACCCTGGCGCGACACGCCGCCCGGCTGGCCGACGAGCAGGCCACCGACGCGGTGGTGGGATACAGCATGGGCGCCACGGTCGCGGCCGAGATGGTTGCGACCGGCGCGTTCACCGGACCGACCGTGCTGGTGGGCATCAGCCTGTCGCCCGCCGACGAACCCGCGTTCTTCCGGGCCCTCTGCCGGCTGGGCGACGTCCTCGGCCCACTGCCCTCCGCCGCACTGCTGAAGCTCATGGGCCCCTTCTCGAAGGGCATGCGGGTGCCGCCCGAGCGCCGGGCCGAACTGCTCGGCGAGCTGCGGAACAACGATCCGCACACCGTGCGCCGGATTCTCAGCGGCTACCTGGACCACCTCGGCGCGCACGAGCAGCCGGCCGTGCGCCTGTGTGCGGCCGGCGTACCGGTCTGGGTCGTGCACGCGGAGAAGGGCGACGGCGGACTCACCGCCGACGAGCGCCGCACGTTGGAGGCCTGCCCGCACGCGACGGTGGTCACGATCCCCGGCACCAGCTTCTTCCTCCCCAACGAGGAGCCGCGCCAGATCGCGGAGGTCGTGGCGGAGGCGCTGGCGGTCGGGGGAGCGGGTCCGGACCCGGGCTGACCCGGCGTCCGCTCCACCATGGCCGCGGTTGTGCCTTGCCGAGCCGGACGACAGCACTTCGTCACCTACGCCCGAACCCGGCCTCGGTGCCGCCATGTCCGGTTCGAACGCACCGTGCCCGTCGACACCCGATCGCAGTCTTGGCCTCCCGTATCACGGTTACGACCGGCGCTGTGGTTGTCTGACCAGCGCGCCGTTCGGTGCGTCAACAGCCCGGCCACACGGATCACGTGGCCATCTGGCCCGGGTGGACACCCCGGTACTGTCAGCGTGCACCGGATCACGATGCTTCTGCTCGCCGAGCGCGGGTCGGAGGGTGCGCAGCGGGTCGGCAGGCGGTTCGCCGGTTCCGGCGGTTGCTCGGGGCGGGGAGAGCCGGTGGTCATCCGGCGATCGGTGCTAGCGTGCTTGGGGAGCACTGGAGTTGACGCTTTCGGCGACGCGAATGGGGGCTGTGATGGCGATCGGTAGGGCCGGTGCGGTGTTTCTGGCGCTGGGTGTGGTCGGGGTGGCGGTCGGCGGTGTGACGGCGATGGCCTTTGGCCGTGACTCGGGCGCGGTGGTCGTGCAGGAGGACGGTCTGGTGTCACCGGATCTGGCGCAGATCGGCAGCGATCCGGCGGCTCTGGAGGCATACCTTCGTGCGCACCCGGTGTCGACGCCCATGATGGGTGAGCAGCGCACTCGGTAGACCGCCAGGTATGGGGCTGGGGCCCACTCCCGTGTTGCGGGGAGTGGGCCCCGCGACTGGCTCAGTGGGTGTTCAGCCAGTTGATGACACCGGCAGCGTCGGAGCCGTGGTTCGAAGAGAACAGGTAGTTGTCGGTCCAGTTGCCGTTCGAGTCTGCGTGGCGGTGGCTGTTTGTCCCGATGATCTGAGAGTTGCCGCCGAGGTCGGTCACGATGGGTCCGCCGCTGGAGCCGTGTCCCATGTCGCAGTTCATCTGGAGTCGGTCATCCAGCGGGTTCCAGTTGCCGGCGTCGGTAACGTTCCCGTGGCAGTACATCATCTGTTCGCCGTCATGGACGTCGGCGCCGCTGCGGTTGTAGGCGTCTACGGGGTAGCCCAGCGAAGTGACTCCGGAGAAGTCGGTGTCGCCGTTGAACCGGTATCCGTAGGCGCCGATCCAGTCCTGAAGGTTCCCGTAGTCGGCGCTCGGGTTGGCTATGCCGCCGCCCATGTCACCCCAGGTGCTGTCGGAGTCGTTGGCCCAGTCCGATGAGACGATGACCTTGCCGAGTACCCACCATCCGTAGATTGCCTTGTGATCGTAGCCGGGAATGAAGATAAAGTTCTTGTAGAACGTTCCGCCCTTGCCCTGGTGAAGGCAGTGGCCGGCGGTCCACACCGAGTTCTTGTTCGGCGCGACGATGGCTGCTGCCGTGCAGCTCCCTTGGCGTCCATCCGAGGTGTAGAAGAGCAGCTTGCCCGCGATAGCGGTCTGCCAGGTCGGGATGTTCGATGCGAGCTCGGAGTGGGAGGTGTCGCCGATCGTGGGACCGGCCCCCGCGGCAGCGAGCGAGGCAGGTGTTGCGGTCTTCTGTAGCCGGAGGGGCGCGACGGCATCGGCCGAGAGCGGCGCGAGGCTCTTCGCGGTACGCCCGTTGCCGGCGGAGCCGGCCGTCTCGTGCGCCTTCCTGATGCTGGCGTCGGTGATATCAGGACTTGGGAGCGGGTTCGCCAGGGCACTGGCAATCCGCTCAGGCGTCCAGTGCGAGCGGACTTCGGCGTCCGACTGTGTGATCTGCATGTATGTCAATCCGTCAGGGGTTGTTCCGATGACAGGCTGCGGCTCTGCGGGGGTTGCCTGGGCGAGGCCGGCGCCGGAAAGGGCGAGCAGTGCTGCCGTCGCCGCCACGATGGCTCGTCGAAGTATCAACTCAACTCCGTAGTGCGGGAGTCCGTGAGTGGCCTGTGCACTCAGTGGGCGGACAGTCGCAGAACGTACGAGCATCTCGCCAGCATGTTCGATCGAACACGGAGTTGTGGCTTGGACGGAGCATCGTTCGTCTGGAAACCGATTGGCGATTTCACAGGATGCCGCCGCAATCGGGACCTTCCGCGTGTCCTGGCGCGTAGCAGCACCTATCCCCGCACATCAGCTCGCAGATCTCGACCAGGGACGCCGATGGATGCGGCGCGGCCACTGGGGCGCGGTGCCGGTGATGACCTGCTTGCTGTACACGCTGGTCTTCGTGCCCGCCGCGGTGGCCCTGCGGCAGGGCGACGGCGCCGCTGAGGGAGGTCTCCGCTTTTTCGGCCGCGGCCGGCTCGCCACCCTTGGCGGGTCACCCTCCCGCTCACCCGGCCCGCGCCGGCCGGATTCTGCCTGCCCGCCCTCGTGCTGGTAGCGCTGGCCCTGCCGCTCGCTGGGCCGGCCGCCGGGCGCGTCACCCGGCGCGGCGCCCCCACCCCGCGCCCCACCGCCCGTTCTGCTCGGCGGCTGGACAGTCCCGGCGCTCGGTGCCCTGGTCGTCCTGGTCGGCGTCTCGCTCGGGGTGCCGCTGTGCGCGCCGGCGTACTGGCTGATCAAGGGCAGCTCCACCACCCTGCCCTCCGCCTCCGTCTTCGGCGCCACCCTCGGGTATGCCCTTGGCTCCGCCGTCCCCGACGCCCCTGTACGGCCGGACGCGCGGCACCCGGCCGCCACCCGCCGACAACGCGCGTCGGTGCCCGTCAGCCTCACAATGGCGGGCGGCGGAGGCGGCTGGAGGTTGACTGGGGGTCACCCCTGGGAGAAGGGCGCAGGAGCCGCCCACGGGGCCGGCGAGCCGGCCGACGATGAGCAGGGGCAGGTGCAGCGCCCCGCTGGCAGGGGCTTCAGTGCCCAGGCGGCCGCTGTCGCCGAGCCCAGGTCGCAGCGCGTCGCGGGCGTGGGGGTCGACCACGTGTGGCGTGTCGCCCAGGGAGCGGGCCTGACGGCGGATCCGGGCGTCCGGCGGGCCCGGACGGGCTCCTGCCCGGTCGTGGTCACGTGGGTCGGAATGCTCATGCCGCCCTCCGAAAGCCGTTGGCCTGGTGCCGGTCGCGAACGTGGACGTCCACCGGACGCCGGCGTGTTCGGCCGGGACCTCGGTGGGACGGCCGATCAGGTCGTCCGGCCGTCCTGTCGTCCACGCTAGTGGCGGCGAATCGGCCGACCGTGGTACCGCGGGCGCGACCCCGGCGGTGGAGCGGCACCTCGGTACTACGCCGGACGGGGGAGCGGGGCGCCGTAGTTGCCCGCAGACAACCGGCGTCGCGTTGCGTCCGCCGGAATATGGCATAGCTTCCGCATGTGACATCTGTCGACCGGCGCAGCGTTCTCCGTGCAGCTGCCCTCGGCGCCGGCGCCGCGGCCGTCGCAGCCTGCGGCGCCGATGTTCGGCCGCCCGTACCCGGCGTCGTCGTCCCGCCGTCGTCGGAGCCCCCCACCCCCACCGCCCGCTCCGCCGACCCCTCCGCGGGCGGGCCGCTTGTGCCGCTGCCGGCCGGTCTGCCGTTCCAGCTCACCTCCGGCCCGCCCG
This sequence comes from Kitasatospora cinereorecta, assembly GCF_024172095.1. Classification (GTDB taxonomy): domain Bacteria; phylum Actinomycetota; class Actinomycetes; order Streptomycetales; family Streptomycetaceae; genus Kitasatospora; species Kitasatospora cinereorecta. The sequence goes on from NZ_JAMZDX010000009.1 coordinate 284,897, forward strand.
ACCGGGACCGGGTGGCCCTCACCTTCCACGGCCAGGGGAGTCCGGAGATCGCGACCGCGCTGCTCGGCGAGGTGGCCTCGGCGGGTGCCCGGATCACCGTGCTGGCGGTGGGGACCTGGCTGGACGAGCAGCCGCAGCTCGCCCGCCGGATCCTCGACGGCGGCCACGAGCTGGGGAACCACACCCTGAACCACGGCGACATGTCGGCGCTGGACCCGGAGCGGGCCTACGCCGAGATCGCCGGCTGCGCGGAGCGGCTGGAGAGGCTCACCGGGTCGAAGGGCCGCTGGTTCCGCCCCTCCCGCGCCCGCGACTGCACCCCCACGGTCGCCGCCCAGGCCCTCCGGGCCGGCTACGAGCACTGCCTCGGCTACGACCTGGACTCGCGCGACTTCACCGACCCCGGCGCGTCCGCCGTCCGCGACACCGTGCTGGGCCGGGTCCGGCCCGGCTCGATCGTGAGCCTGCACTTCGGGCATCAGGGGACGGTCGCGGCGCTTCCCGCCATTCTCGACGGACTGACCGCGCGCAACCTGCGCCCGGTCACGGCAACGGAGTTGTTCAGCTGATGGCCATCACCCAGCATGCCCGCGCAGGGAAGACCCTGGCGGCCCTGTCCCTGGCGGCGTGCTGCGCGCTCGCCCCGGCCGCCTGCGGCGCGCCGCCGGCCGCACCGTCCGGGGCGCCCTCCGTCGCCGGGGCGCCCTCCGCCCCCGAGGGGTCCGCCGGGGGCTCGGCGGCCGGGTCGCCCACCGGGTCGCCTGCCGCCGCGGCGCCCGCCGGACTTCCCGGCATGCCGGCGCCGCTGGACCCCGGCGACCTGTACGCCGCCGACCGCCCGGGCCTGCTGTCACCCGTCGTGCAGTCCTTCCCGTCCAGGGTCTACGTGCCCAACACCGAGTCCGACACCGTCAGCGTGATCGACCCGGCGACGTACCAGGTGGTCGAAACCCTGCACGTCGGACGGCAGCCGCAGCACGTCGTGCCGTCCTGGGACCTCAGGACCCTGTGGGTCAACAACGACCTCGGCAACAGCCTCACCCCGATCGACCCGGCCACCGGAGCGGCCGGCCGGCCGGTCGACGTGCACGACCCGTACAACCTGTACTTCACACCGGACGGCAAGTACGCCGTCGTGATGGCCTCCAAGGACCGGCAGCTGGTCTTCAGGGACGCCCACACCATGGCGGTCGTCAAGTCCGTCCCGGTGGATTGCGCGGGCGTCAACCACGCCGATTTCTCTCCGGACGGCCGCTACTTCGTGGTGTCCTGCGAGTTCTCCGGCGACCTGCTCAAGGTGGACACCGCCTCGATGACGGTCCTCGCCGAGCAGAAGCTCCCGATGGACGGTGCCATGCCGCAGGACGTCAAGATCGCACCGGACGGCCGCACCTGGTACATCGCCGACATGATGGCCAACGGCCTGTGGGTGCTGAACGGCGACACCTTCGCCACCCCGACCCTGCTGCCCACCGGCAAGGGCGCGCACGGACTGTACGTCAGCCGGGACTCCAAGAAGATGTACGTCTCCAACCGGGGCGAGGGCTCCATCTCGCTCCTCGACTTCGCCACGGGCACGGCCGATGTGAAGTGGCGGATCCCCGGCGGCGGCAGCCCCGACATGGGCGGGGTCTCGGCCGACGGCAAGGTGCTGTGGCTCAGCGGCCGCTACAACGCCGAGGTGTACGCGCTGTCGACCGACGACGGGCACCTGCTGGCCAGGATCCCGGTCGGCTCCGGCCCGCACGGGCTGTGCGTGTACCCGCAGCCGGGGCGCTACTCCCTGGGCCACACCGGCGTCTTCCGCTGACCCGGGCCGGCACCCGAGGCCGTCACCCCGAGGGGATCACGAAGGTCGACGAACCCATCCGCCACCGGCCCCGGCCGCCCGCCCGCCGTGGCGGGGCGGCTGGTGGGGTCTCAGTGTCGGCGGAATGCAAGGACGCCCCGCGTCGCTTCGCTGCGTGGGACCGCTACGCGGTGGCCCCGGCGACGGTCGAGCGCCGCAGTCCGCGCAGGGTGGCGTAGGCGGCCACGACGAGTACGGGGACGGGTAGCAGGGTGAGGGTGACATCGTCCAGGCCGCGGGAGCCGAGCAGCACGCCGACCAGCAGCGAGAGCACCAGGTTGTTGCCCGCGTGGGCCAGCGCGGCCGGCCAGATGCTGCCGCTGCGAGCGCGCAGCCAGGCGAGCAGGTACTCCTGGCAGAGCATGGAGGCCGTCCACGCCAGCAGCCCGGCGGCCAGGTGGGGGAAGTGCAGGTAGCCGAGCAGCGCCAGTGGGTAGTGCCAGCCGGCCCAGATCAGTCCGGTGAGCAGGACCGACAGCAGCGGCCGGTCGGGCAGCAGCCGCAACCGCAGGTAGCCGGTCCATCCGAACTCCTCGCCCCAGTAGAGCGGTGTCAGCACGCCGGCCAGCACGGTCAGCAGCAGCGGGACCGACCAGCCCGGCAAACCCGGTGCCAGGTCGGCCAGTCGGCCGAGGTCCGGACGGAGTCCGAGCAGTGCGGCCAGTCCGAGGGCCGCACCGGCGAGCAGCAGCGGGGTGAGCCAGGCGGCCAGGTAGTAGGGCCAGGCCCGGCGCAGCCGTAGGGCCAGCCCGGCGTCCCGGAAGCCCTCGTGGGTGACCCAGCGGCGTACCACCACCGCGGCGACGGCCGGCAGTACGGCGAACGGCAGTTGGGCCAGCGGGTTCACCAGGGAGAGCCGCAGTATCAGCCGGGCCAGCAGCAGCCAGGCCCAGCCACCGCCGAAGGTGATGGCCAGGAACACGGCCACACCCTTGGTGCGAGAGTTCATCGAGCTGTCCTTCCGTCAGGTCGTTTCGGCACGATCCTGGTTCGCGAACGCGCGGACGACATCACGGAATGGCGGGAGAATCCGGTCCCCCGATCGGGGGAGGTGTGCTGCCCGGGCCGCGACGATACTGGCTTTCATGGTGAGGGGAATCCGTATTCCAGGGGTGGGGGCGCTGCTGCACGGCACCTGCACGGGAGCACTGTTCGCGATGGTCGCCGTGCCGGCGGGCATTCCGCTGATGATTCCGGCGCTGGTTCCGGTCCTGGCCTGGCACCACGGGCCGGACGCCGTGAAGGCGCTGGTCCTCCTTGTGTCGTGGGCGGTGCTCCTCGGTGTGCTCGGACTGGCCGACACCACGCGGCGGGTGCTGATCGGGGCCGGGCGGCGGCTGCTGGGTGTGCCGCTGCCGCCCCCGGCGGGCCGGCCGCGCGGGGCGAACCGCTGGCGCACCCCGCTCTGGGTGCTGCTGCACACTGCGCTGGGCTGGGCGACCGCCCTGCCGGCCGGGATGCTGCTGCTGGCCGGACTGGTGCCGGTCGGCGTCTGGCTCGACCTGCTGGGCAAGCCGGTCAGCAGCGAGCGACTGGTCTGGTTCGGCCTGGTGGTGCGGGTGCACCAGGGCTGGCCGGGGGCCTGGGTCTGGGCCGTGGCCGCGGGCTGCGTCTCGCTGGCCCTGGTGGTCTGCGCCGTTTCGGCGGCGGTGCTGCGGCTGCTGGCACCTCGGTTGCTCGGGCCCTCGGCGGCGGAGCGGCTGGCCGCGGCGGAGCAGCGGGAGCTGTTGCTGGCCGGCCGCAACCGCCTGGCGCAGGAACTGCACGACTCGATCGGCCACACCCTGACCGCCGCGACCATCCAGGCGGCGGTGGCCGGTGAACTCATGTCGGCGGATCCGGCGGCGGCGCGGGCGGCGATGCTCGGCATCGAGCAGTCGGCGCGTACCGCATTGGACGATCTGGACTACGTGCTGGGCGTGCTGCGGGCCGAGGCCGCCGGGACGGCGCCGGCGCGCGGGCTGGCCGACCTGCCCGCGCTGCTGGACCGGTTGCGCCACACCGGAGTCGTGGTGGAGTCGGAACTGTCGGGGGAGTGGGCGCAGTTGCCGTCGACCTTGTCCCGCGAGGCGTACCGGATCCTGCAGGAGGGCCTGACCAACGCGCTGCGGCACGGCGGCGGCGGACCGATCGCGGTGCGGGTGGCGGCCGGGCGAGCCGAGTTGGAGCTGACCGTGGTCAACTCGCCCTCCGGCACACGTGGCCCGAGCGGCCGACGCGAGAGACGTGGCCTGATCGGGCTGCGGGAGCGGGTGCGGCTGCTGCAGGGCGAGGTGACGGCCGGCCCGCACGGTTCGCAGTGGCGGCTGGCGGTCCGGCTGCCGGTACGGTGGTCGGCGTGACCGATCGCCCCGTCTCCCTGCTGATCGCCGACGACGACGAGGTGACCCGCAGCGGGCTGGGCACCCTGCTGGCCGCCCAGCCCGGCATCACCGTGGCAGGCTCGGCGTCCGACGGGGTCGAGGCCGTCGAGCTGGCCCGACTACTGTGCCCCGACGTGGTCCTGATGGATGTTCGGATGCCACGCCGGAACGGCATCGAGGCCACCCGGCTGCTGCTCAGGGCCGACGGCGCGGTGCCGAAGGTTGTGGTGATCACCACGTTCGAGAACGACGACTACGTCACCGCCGCGCTGAGTGCCGGGGCGAGCGGCTTCGTTCTCAAGCGGCTACCGGTTCCGCAGATCGCCGAGGCGATTCGGGTGGTCGCCGCCGGCGAGGCGATCCTCTTCCCGGCAGCGCTGCGGCGCATGGTCACCGCCCGCCCGCTCTCCTCGGCCGACGCCCTGCCGCGGGCGACGCTCACCGGCCGGGAGGAGGAGGTGCTGCGGTTGATGGCCACCGGGCTGTCCAACCCGGAGATCGCGCAGCGCCTGGTGGTGAGCATGGAGACCGTCAAGACACATGTCGGGAACGTACTCGCGAAGTTGGGGGCGCAGAACCGCACCCACGCCGTGGTGCTGGCGTACGAGTCGGGCTTCGTGGTGCCGGGGCTCGCGGACCGGCTCTGACGGCGACCGCGCGAAGCGGCTCCGATCAGTACTCCGGATCACCGGCGTAACCGGCCCACGGTCGGCAACGGATGTTCCGCAAGTCTCCGCAGGGGACGTGATCGTGAGGCATGATCGGATACGAACTCTCGTGGCGGAGCCGGTGGCGCCGCTCCCAAGAAGGGCACCTCTGCAGATCAACGCGTGCGCCACCGTCGTCGCTCGCCCGGTGCGCTCGCGAGCCTGTCTGTCCTGCGAAGTGGATCACGAACCATGCCTGTTCACATAACCGATTGCTCCTTCAGCTACCGGCGGGGCTCCCACGTTCTCAAGGACTTCAGCCTTCGCCTCGACAAGGGCTGCAGCGTGCTGCTCGGCCCCAACGGCGCCGGCAAGTCGACCCTTCTGGGACTGATCGCCTCTGCGCTCCGGCCCGAAAGCGGCCGAATCACCCTCGACGGACTCGACACCCGCAGCACCAAGGACCTCAAGGCCTATCGACGCAGGGTCGGCTGGCTTCCCCAGCAGGTACCTCCGGTCCCGGGCCTGCGGGTCAGGGAGCAAGCGGCCTACGCGGGCTGGCTGAAGGGCATGTCCCGCAGCGAGGCGTGGGAGCGGTCGCGGCACGCCATCGACAAGGTGGGGCTCTCCAGCCTTGCAGACCGGCGCAGTTCGGAACTCTCCGGTGGCCAGCTGCGCCGCCTCGGCATCGCGCAGACTCTGGTGCACGACGCGGAACTGGTGCTCTTGGACGAACCCACCGCAGGGCTGGACCCGGTCCAGCGCGGTGTCTTCCGCGAGCTGATCGCCGGACTGCGCCACCTCACCACCTTCGTCGTCTCCACCCACCAGACCGAGGACCTGGCCGAGATCTACGACACGGTCGTCCTGCTGGACCGGGGGCAGGTGCGCCACCAAGGACCGATCGACTCCTTTCTCGCGCTCGCACCCCACGACGCCCCGCCGGAACGGCGTGCCGATGCCGCCTACGCCGGCATCGTCACCGGGGAGGTCTGACCGTGCACTGGCGCACCATCGTCCGGACCTCCGCAGCACTGCGCGCCGCACCGGTCGCCCTGGTCTGGATCCTGATGTACAGCGGCCGGATGACCGGCTGGATCACCGACGGCTACTGGCCTTCCGTCGCCGCCCAGAGCAGCTTCCTGCTGAGCTTCACCGCACCCGCCGTCGCCGCCTGCGGGGCCTGGGAAGGCCTGAAGGTTCGCCGGTCCGACGTCCTCGGCACCGCACCCGCCCGCTCCACCACCGCCATCGCGCTGTCCGTACTGGCCCCGGTCCTCACCCTCGGCACCGTGTCGGTCCTGGCGGCCCTCGCGATCTTCGTCCCGCAGGCCGGCGGCACCCCGGGCTGGCCGACCGCCGCCATCATCGCCGTCGAACTGCTGGTCGTCCTCGCCCACACCGCGGCCGGCTACGCCCTCGGACTCACCCTTCCCCGCCTGCTCGCCGTACCGTTCGCTCTCGTCGCCAGCTTCCTGTGGATGGCCTTCCCCTCGACCCTGGACGCCTTCTGGGTACGCCAGCTCAACGGCCGCAACCTCACCGAATGCTGCGCCCTGGACGAGGTTCCGGCCCTGCGGGCCGTGGCGGCGCCGACCGTGGCCGTACTCGGGCTGCTCGCGGCCGCCTGGATCTGGACGACGCTACGCGACCGGCGTCGGCTGCTCGCCGTCGTGACGCTGGCGGCAACCACTGCCGCAGGAGCGTGGATTGCCGCACCGCTCGGCTACCGTGCGGCCACGGCCCGTCCGGCGAGCGAGCAGACCTGTACCGCGACCACCACACCACGGGTGTGTCTGTGGCCCGAGCAGAAGGCCGACGCCTCGAACATCACCGAGTGGGCCACGCAGGCACAGCAGCGTCTCGATGCCGCCGGTCTCACGGATTCCGCCACCGTGTCGCCGTTCTCCAGCCGTCCCGGCCAGGACGAGGTCCGATCGTTGGTCGCCCTGGGCCACATCCCCGACCGGCCCCCGCAGTGCGCAAGGGAACGCGGCGGACGTTGGCTTGGCGCCGAGGCTGTCGGCCCGCTGTCGTCCTGGCTGAAGCTGACTGCCGGCGTCACTCCTCTTACGGTGCAGGGCCGTTATCGTGAGCAGGAGCTACGAATCGCGAGCCAGGTCATGGCACTCCCACGCGACGAACAGCTCGCCTGGTTCAGGTCCAACGCCGACACGTTGACCCGGTGTGACGCCAAGCCGGCCCTGGATCCCGCCCAGTGCCACCACCCCGGTACCCCCTCGTTCGAGGCAGCCCGACGATCTGGTGGCTCCGGATCAGATTCGTTCCTGCCGTCGCTGCCAGCCTGGTCGCCTGCATCCTGCTGGGCGGCGCCGCGAACTCGGTGACCGTCCCCATCCCCGTCATGATCGGTGGGCTGACGTTCGACCTGCCCATGTCCTCGCTCCTCCCGCTGATCCCCGTCTGTCTCATCCTGGAAGGGCAGGCCCGCGCCGACCGGCTCGCCGAACGCGTCGCCGTCCGGGCTGTCGACAGATGGGATGCGGGCTTCATGGCCCTGTGCGTCCTGACCGGCATCCTGGCCGCCGCCGGCGTCGCCATCGCGGACGCCGGCACCGCAGCCACCGCCATGGCCCGCGACTTCACCGGCTACCTCGGCCTCGCCCTCGTCCTCCGATGGCTCGGAGGAGCACGCCTGGCCTCCGTGGCCACCGCAGTGTTCCCCTTCTTCTGCGTCTCCTTCGGCCTCGTGCACAACCGGCCCGGCATCTGGGCCTGGCCACTGCACGACGCCAACTCGGTTGCCGCAGCCGCCCAGGCGCTGCTCCTCCTCACCGTCGGCGGCGCCACGCTGCTGCTCCCCCCGCTCCGCAGACAGGGCGACAGCGACGACGAATAGGCCGTGTTGCTTGCGAAAGCCGGCGAGCCGGGTGCACCCCAGACTTCGCCGTCGAGCAGCGCCATTCCCAGTACGGGTCACGCCTTCCGCCTGCGGCGGTGCGGCCGCGTGATGTTCACCTCGCTGCGTAAGCTGTTGGCTCGTGTGCCTGTCTGTGATGTCAACGTGCACGCTGACGGGTTCCCGTTCGACCGAAGGACCGAGCCGTGCCCGACCGACCTGAGATTGTCTGCATCTGCGGCTCTACCCGGTTCGTGGACGAGATGCGTGCGGCGAACCGTGATCTGACCTTCGCAGGTGTCATCGTCGTCGCGCCAGGCGAAGCAGACGAGCTGATCACCCACGAGCAGAAGACCGCGCTCGACGCCCTCCACCTGCGCAAGATCGACCTGGCTGACCGGGTTCTGGTCGTCAACCCCGGCGGGTATATCGGCGAGTCCACGAGCAGGGAGATCGCATATGCCCACGCCACCGGCAAGCCGATCTCGTTCACCGATCAGTGCCTTGCCGCCACACTCCACTGGGTCCAGACCTTTGGCAACACGGATCCGCCTGGCTCAACTACTCTGACTCCTCATGATCGAATCCGGGATTGAGGTCAGTGAAGGTCTGGTCCGCGCCCTGTTGCGGGAACAGCATCCCGACTTGGCCGAGCTGTCCATCCGTGAGGTGGCGGGCGGCTGGGGCAATCAGATGTGGCGGCTGGGGGAGGAGTTGGCCGTCCGGATGCAGCGGATGGACAACTCGTCCGATCTTCAGCTCAAGGAGCGTCGCTGGCTGCCGCTGCTGGCCTCGCGTCTGCCGCTGCCGATCCCGACGCCCGTACGGGACGGTGCACCGTCCGAGCGGTTCCCCAAGATCTGGACCGTCATGACATGGGTCGACGGCACGCCGCTCGACCACGGCTCCATCACCCGTACTGACCACGCGGCCGACACGCTGGCGGCCTTCCTCAAGGCGCTGCATGCGCAGGCGCCCGCCGACGCGCCGGACGCCTCGGATTTCGGCGCTCACCCCAGGGACTGCACGGACGGTTTCGAGCACTTCCTCCAGGCCGTGGACCTCGACCACGTCGGCGAGGACGCCATACGGGCCGTCTGGGACGACGCCGTCGCGGCTCCCCAGTGGGAGGGCCCGCGGGTGTGGGTGCACGGTGACCTGCATCCCGCGAACGTCGTCGTCGCGGACGGGACCCTGGCGGGCGTCGTCGACTTCGGCGCGCTCTTCGCCGGCGACCCGGCATGGGACCTCGCCGCTGCCTGGCTGCTGCTCCCCGCGGGCGGTGCCTCACGGTTCTTCGACCGCTACGCACAGGCGGACGAGGCGGCGGTACGGCGGGCGCGCGGGCTGGCCGTGATGAAGAGCCTGTTCTTGATGCTGATGGGTCAGAACGGTGACCGGGGCCTGCCCGGCGGCAAGCCGGAGTGGGGGCCCGCAGGCCGGTCGGCACTTGACCGCGTCCTGAAGGGCGTCTGAGCTGCAACGCGTGCGTGGCGAGGTCGAGCCTGTGCGCGATGATGCCGATCTCCCGGACGGGAACGGCACGTTCAGCGGGGGCGGTCCCGGACGTTCCGGGTGATGGGTCGGGTCCGGGGCCGCCTCGTCCGGCTGCGCATCCTGTGGCGGGGAGCGGTCGTTGTGCCGCCTGGGGCCGCGCGGCGTGGCCCCAGGGAAGGCGAGAAGCGGATCGTGAAGAGCGGAAAGAGCAGTACGAGCGGTGCAAGGAGCAGGAGCGGTGCTGCGGGAGGCCGCGGGCGTGGTGTGCTGGTGACCGGCGCGACCGGGGGGATCGGCCGGGTCACGGTCCTGCGCCTGGCGTCCCGGGGGTGGGACGTGATCGCCGGGGCGCGGGATCCGGTGAAGGCGGCCGCGCTGGTGGCACAGGCCGAGCAGGCGGGGGTACGGCTGCGCACCGTGGTCCTGGACGTTGCCGATCCGGCCTCGTGCCGGCGGGCGGTGGACCAGGCCGGGGAGATGGCTGCGGGCGGGCTGTGGGCGCTGGTGAACAACGCCGGTGTGCCGCAGGCCGGGGCCGTGGCCGATGTCGGCGACGAGCAGGCCCGCCACGTGCTGGAGGTGAACCTCCTCGGCGCGGCGCGCCTGTGCCGCCTGGTTCTGCCCGCGATGCACCGCCAGGGCGGCGGACGGATCGTCAACATCTCCTCCGGGCTGGGCCGGGTGCCGTGGCCGATGGGCGGCTGGTACAGCGCCGCCAAGCACGGCCTGTCGGCGCTCACCCACTGCCTGCGCGTCGAAGCCGCCCACCTGGGCGTGCGGGTGTGCCTGGTGGAGCCCGGCGCGTTCGCCACCCCGATGCTCACCACCGCCCTCGCCGACCTCACCGCAGCCCGTACCCCCGACGCCCCGGGCTACGACCGCACCGCCGCGCTGTTCAACGCCGTAGACCGCCACGTACCCGGCCCCGAGCCCGTCGCCCGCACCGTCGAGAAGTGCCTGACCGCCACCCGCCCGCGGCCCCGGTACACCGTCGGCCGTGACGCCCGCCTGCTCGTGCCCCTCCACGGCGTCCTCCCGCTGCGCGTGACCGACCTGCTCAAGCACGCCGTGTGCGGCCTGCCCCGCACCCCGACCCCCGGCCCGCACCCGGGCAGCCCTGACGGCGGTACGGCGGTCCGCCCGCCGGGGCCCGAGACCACGGGCACCGCCGCCGCCCCCGGCGTCGCGTCGCCGACGGAAGGCGCCCGCCCGTGACCGGCTACAGCCGCATCACCCATGCCACCGTCCACCTGCCCGACGACCGCCAGAACACCCACCAGATCGAGGAACGGCTGCGCCGCCACAGCCCCGGGCTGCGCATCCCCGACGGCCTCATCGAACGGACCTTCGGCCTGCGCGAACGCACCCTCGCCCGCCCTGACGACCTGCCCTCCGACCTCGCCGCCCGCGCCGCGACCACTCTCCTCCGCCAGGCCGGCCTCGACCCCGCCGACATCGACCTGCTGCTGTTCGCCGCCGTCAGCGCGGACGTCCGCGAACCCGCCAACGCCCACATCGTGGCCGCCAAGACCCGCCTCGCCTGCCCCGCCTTCGACGTCTCCAACGCCTGCAACGGCGTCCTCAACGCCCTCCAGGTGGCCGACGCCCTCATCCGCACCGGCCGGCACCACCGCGTCCTCATCACCTGCGGCGAGACCCTCTCCCGCCTGTCCCGCTGGCACCTCACCCGTGCCACGCTGCGCACGGGCCTGACGTCGCTGACGGGGGCGGACGTGGGGGCGGCCGTGCTGGTGGAGGCCTCCGAAGTACCGGGCATCAGGGCGTCGGCGTTCTGGGCCAACTCGGCCGGCTGGCCGGCGGCGACGCTGTTCGACCCGCAGCACGCCCCTCACCGGCCTCGGGGTCTGCACGTCGACTCCGACCGGCTGCTCGCCTCGTTCCTCGGTCTGGACGAGCCGGTGCGGCTGTGGCTCAAGGAGCGGCTCAACGAGCAGCGTGCGGACGTCGGAGCGTTGGACCTGGTGGGCGTCCACCAGCCGTCGGTGCCGTTCGCGGACACGTTCTGCCGTCGGATGGGCGTCGAGGCGGGCCAGGTGGTCACCACCTTCCCGACGGTCGGGAACGCCGCCGCGGCGAGCCTGCCGCTGCAACTGGCCCTCGCCGCAGAGCAGGGACGCCTCGCCCCCGGCGCCGAGATTGCCCTGTTCGGACTGGCCAGCGGCGCCAGCGCGGGTGTGATGCTGATCCGGTGGTGAGCAACCGGCCGGCGTGATCGCGTTTCGCAGCCGGTACGGCATGGGCGTCCGGAGCAACGGCTGGGCGGACGAGGGGACCGGCGGACGGTGCGCCCTCATGCCGGCGAGGTCCCGAACGCCTCGCCACGCCGCACCTGCCCGCCCGGCTCCCGGGTGCGGTTGGCGTACTGAGCGGCGGCGCTCAGAGGAGCAGCGCTTCGCCGAGCAGCTCGGGTGCGGCGGTCAGTGACTGCTCGCCACCGTGCGTGTGCCGTCTGCGGCCGTGGTGACCTGCACGCAGAACCGGGCGTTGATCTTCGAATAGCCGTCCTTGCTCTTGTACTCGGTGGTGGAGCCGTCGGCCTTGTCGCACACGCCGGTGGTCGAGGGCTCCGTCAAGGGAGCCGCGTGGGCGAGGGGAGCGGTCGACACCAGGGCGAATGCGGCGACTGCGGCAAGTGCGGTCACGGGGCCGGTGCGCTGGGGCACGGGTGCCTTCCTCTCGGGAGGTGACAGATCATTTGGTAAGTACCAACACGATCCGGCCGCCCCGGGTAACGGCACTTTTCGGGCGGTGATATGGCGTGATATGTGCTCTCTGTGCGTACCGTAGGGGGAGGGGTGAGCATGCCGATTCTCAGCAGACATCCCGCCCCGACGGGATCGGTCGTTCAGTCGGAAGACTGCCGAAGCGGTACCGGACACCGGTGTGGTCCGAATGGTGAAGGCCGGCACCCCAGGGGTGCCGGCCTTCCCTCGCCTTCCCTCGCCTTCTCGGAGCCCCGGCAGAGTACTGCGCCGGAACGGCGCTCGCTCGGGTGGCTTCGTCGGGCGCCGGTCTGCGGGTGGTTCAGCGCTGGGTGCGTCGGCGTCGGACGGCGGTCAGGAGGCCGATGCCGAGGGCGGGAAGGGCGACGCTTGATGCGGCGAGCAGGCCGGCGGAGACGGCGTCAGGCAGGGCGAGGGTCGGGGAGGACGCCTCGGACGCCGGCCTGCCGGCGTTGGCGAACTCCGCCCCGGTCTCGGTGCTCGAGCCGGCGGCCGGCGTGAGCGGCCGGGCTTGGGCGAAGTCCGCGGTCGGAGCACCGGTTTGGTGCCGCTGCTGGGCCTCGATCGAGATGATCGGGTTGGCCGCCTTGTAGGGGCCCTCGTACGCCCAGGCGGGGCCGGTGGTGAGGAACTGGACGCCGCCCGCGAGCGCGGCGGTGACGGTGACGGCGGCGAACAGGCGGGCATTCTTCGCGGATAAGGTGATAACGGACGTGCGCATGGTGTGACCCCCCGAGGTCTTGGTGCTGACGATGCGGTTGAAGGCCGCCCGGCCCCCTCGTGCCGGGTCCGGCGGTGGCGCCCCCCGGTTCCTGCCGGTCTCGCTTGCCGTCGCCCTTCACCCGTACAGACGTCCGTCCCGGTGGGAGGTTGCAGGCTGGTTCGGAGATTTCCGAGAGTCTCCGAGTGGCCCTCGAGTGGCCTGTCCGGCTCTCGACGACGACGTGACGATGCGTGCACCAGAGCGCGCACACGAGGTGTAAGTCGCGTGTGAGTGCGGCGTAAGCGCCTCCTGGCAGCGTGGCTGTGCCGGACGAGGACGGGCTCCGAGAGCCGAGGTCGTCCGTGTCCGCGGGGTGCACCACCCGGCCCCGCCGAGTCCACGCACGGGGAGTGCCCGGCCCGACCGGGCGCCCCGTCCATGCAAGGAGGTACCTCATCATGCGCACCATCGCCAAGCGCGCCGTCCAGGGCGTGGTCGCCGGGGCGCTCGCGCTCACCGGCATCGCCGCCACCAGTGGCACCGCCAGCGCCTTGACGGCCGGGAACGAGTACGTGTTCCGCAACCAGAACACGGGCCGCTGCCTGGACGACTCCGGCGACGGCAACCACGACCTGATGCGCGGCTACCCCTGCAACGGCAGCTCCCAGGACGGCGGCTGGCAGGGCTGGACCCTCTGGTAGGAACCGCCGTCCGGCACCGAGCAGCTTCGCTCGGACGGCTGTCCGCCGCCTCCGTCCCGGACCACCGGCGGGGGCGGCGGGCCCGCGCCGAAACCGACGGTGGACCGGGACGAGCCGCAGCCTCATCGAGGCCACCACGCGAACGGTGCCAGACCTGTCGGACCGCCCGTCCCCGGCCGCTCGGCAGGGCCGCCTCACCCCGGCCGACTACCGTGCGGCATGCCAGCCCGGCGGGTGCCCCGTTCTCCCAGCATTCGCCTGCACGCGCTCGCCGCCCTCGGGTCCGGGACCGGTTGTGAGTGGAGCGCCCGCAGAGGCGCGACCAGGGGAGTGCTGTGCTGCGGACAGTGCCGCCGGTGGTGTTCAACCATGCCACCGTCGAGGGCGTCGCGGTGGACGTGGTGGCGACCGTACGGGATGCCGCGGCACGGTTGCACGCGGTCGGCAACGGTGCTGTCGAGCAGGTCACCGCTGTCGCCGCCACGGAACTTGGAGGATGCGGCAGCACCGTGAACACCGTCTCGCTGGGCGTGGCCGACCCCGACCTGCTGTACGCCGGCAACGCTCCCGAGGCTGTTCCCACCGTGCCTCAGCGAGGGGCTGTCCGGTGCGGAATGTGTCCTGGGGCCCTGGGGGCCAGGTCTGCGGGCTCCTGGCGTGGGTGGGAGTGGGGTCGGCGGGCGCTCAGCCGTCCGCCGGGCGCGCGGCCGCGCCGGAGGTCAGCCGCCAGAGCCCGGCCACCTCGTAGTAGACGCCGTTCACCACCTGCAACAGCAGCAGCGTGACCGGCCAGAGCAGAGCGCCGAGGCCGGGCACCAGGTCCACCGGCAGACAGTAGGCCATCACGACCCGCGCGGCGGCGTCGATCAGCATCGCCACGCCCCAGATCGCGGTCGAGACCCGCCAGATCCGCCGGAAGGCCGGCTCGCGTTCCCACAACACGTCCCAGGAGGTGCCGTCGGAGCGGAACCGACCCTCCAGCAGGGGGCGGCCGCCGTGGAAGAGCAGCGGGCGCCTGGCCCTGATCGAGATCAGGAACCAGAGCCCGGCCACGCCGGTCAGCCAACCGTCCTTGGCCAGCAGGAACCGGGGGCTGCCGCTGACCAGCGCGGCTGCAACGCCCAGCAGCATGGTCCCGGCGACGAATCCCGCCATGCCCTCCAGGCTGCGCGTGCGCAGCCACTGCACCACCGTGGTGAGTGCCGGCAGGAAGGCGCCGGCCAGCAGCGCGACGAAGACGCTGACGCCGGCGGCGCGCAGGCCGTAGTACAACGCGATCGGGACCGCGACGTCCCACACGACACCGAGCAGCAGACGTCGCCCGCTCGGCCGCGGCTGTGCCTCGGGGGTCGTCACCGCCGGCACCTCCGGGTGGTCATGACATCCTCCGGGTCGCGAGAAGGGCCAGGGTGGTGATCTCACGGACGCGGTCGCCTACGCTCGGACAGGGCGGCTGTGTCATACGTACGATCGCGGACTCCAGGGTGAGTGATACGAGGGTGATGTCGAACGCCCGGAACTGCCCGATCTGTTGGCCGGCCCGCCGAATTGGTTCCTCGATCCAGGTGGTGAGCCGCCCTCGTCCGTCCGTAGTCGCTCTCGGCCGGCACCTGGACGGCGGCCGCGATGATCGGCCGCGGCGTGCGATCGATCCCGTCGATCGCTGCATGCCGCGACCGCCCCTGCTACCTGCACAGGTAGCTACTTCCTTGCTGAACAGCGGTCAAACCTTAGGCCGCGTCCGGCGGCTCGCGGATGCCCGGACGATGCAATCCGGCTGATCGAGGCGGCTCTGGCGAGGAGGGTGCGGGTGACTCCTCCACTGCCCTCACCGGATCGGTGCGGGCCGACTCCGCTGCGGCGGCCTGCGCGTCGTACACCGGGTCGCCCCGCGGATGCACGGGGGTGGACGGCCCGCAGGCCGCTACCGGGCAGCTCAGAACGGGCGACCGTCGTGCCACGGGCCGTAGGCCAGGGCAGTGGGCCTCCGGGGCCTGGGCCGTTGGAGGACCGCCAGGGCGTCGTCGATGCGGCCGAGGTCGATGAGGTAGCCGGCCAGGGCGCGACTGTCGGTGTGGCCGTGCTGCCGGAGGACGGTGACGGCCTCCTCGGCGCGCCCGGCGTCGGCGAGCAGCCGGGCGATGGCGGAGGCCGCGTAGGAGTCGGCACCTCCGGGATGGTTCCGGGCGTGGACGATCGCTTCCTCGATCCGGCCCCAGCCCTCCAACAGCTCGGCGGTGGCTACGACGGCCCTCCACCAGCCGGTCGCCAGGTACGGGGCGAGAACCCCCAATGCGTCGGCCTGCCGGCCCTGCGCACCCGCCAACCGCGCCCATGCGAGCGCGCAGAACCATTCCCCGCGCCGCGCCTGCACCTCCACGACGTCTACATGGCCTCGTTCGAGCAGCCGCGAGGCGAGCTCCGGCGGGATGCATCCGGACCGCGTCCGGGCCCGGTAGTCAAGATCGGAAGCGTCCACGGCCACGGACCGTAGCGCTTGCCCCTGACAGCCTCGAAGACAGCACTGCTGGGTGGATCGTACGGTAACCGGCTGCTGGCACGTCATCACTACCTCGGTCACCGCCCGGTTTTCCGGCCGCGGTCCCAGCCCGGCCGCCTGGAGTACGGCCGGGCCGGGGCCGCGGCCCCGGCGGCACAGCCGACCGCGCCGGCGCCGTCGGTACCGCTGCCGGGACACTGGAGCGGACGCTCCCCGAGGGGGATCACAAGGCCGTCATCTCCTCGAGGTCGGCGAGGAGCTCGGAGACGGCGACGGGGTCGAGGTCGCCGAAGCGCAGCGGGTACTCACGGCTCGACCAGTGGTCGCCGGGGGCGGTGTCCAGCCAGACGGTCTCGAAGGTCTGGTCGGGGAACTCGCTGACCACGCCCACCCAGATGCCCTCGTCGAGCTGGATCACCAGGTGGCAGCCGTCGGCTATTCGCTTGGAGAACCAGCGCTCGATACCCGCGTCCTGAGGTGCGCCGCGCTCCCAGCCCTTCTTGGTCATGCCGAGCAGTCGGCCCACCGGGACGGTGACGCCCTCGTAGCGCGGCAGCCGGTTGGCGGCGGCGTCCCGCGCCGTCAGTCGGTGCACCGGGCGGCCGAGCTGCGGGAAGGGCTGCAGGATCTCGTAGTCCGCGAACAGCTCCGACCAGGCCGACAGTTCGGCGCCGAGGTGCAGCGGGTGGGCCAGGCGCACGCTCGCACCCTCGGGGAGGGCGTACTCCTGGTCGGAGGCGTCGGCGAAGGTGCGGTCCTCGGCGACCCGGAAAGCGGTGGTCGGTGCGCCGGCCGCATCCGCCAGCCAGACCAGACGGCGCGCCAGGTGCCAGACCAGCGGGTGGCGCAGGAACAGCTCGTCGAACTCCGCCGCTGACCAGGACCGGCCGGAGACCATCGCCGTCTCCAGTCGGCGGATCTGGTCGGTGGCCACCGCGCGGACGTCCTTCTTCAGCGCGGCGAACCGCTTGCGCTCCGCCGGGGCCAGCTCCTGGTCGTCGCGGACACCCGGCGCCGGCAGGTCCTTGCGCCGTTTGCCATCGGCGTCCAGCACGTACGGTCGCAGCTGCTCGTCGAAGCCCACGGTGAACCGGCGCGGACCGTAGTCGACGACCGTGGTGCCGTCGGCGTCCAGGCCGAGATCGGGCACCAGCCGGTCGGACAGTTGGTCTCCGGTCAGCCCCAGCCCCTTCGCGACCTCGGCGATCTTCTCCTGGGCGCGCAGCTTCAGTGCCTTGAACTTCACCCGCTGGGCGATTGTGTGCAGATGGAGCAGCGCGACGTCGGTGCCGATCTCGGCCAGGACGCCCAGCCCCTCCACCGCGCGGTGGTGGGCGCCCTCGCCCGGCCAGTCGCGGACGATGGGGGTGAGCCGGCGGACCGTCCCGTCGTCGCCCAGCACCCCGAGGGCGGGCAGCACCCAGCTCTCCTTGGCGGGCATCGCGGCCTGCCGCCACTGCTCGAACAGCGCCCAGCCGAATGCCGCCAGTGAGTCGGCCCGGCACGCGTCGATGGCCACGGCGAGGCCCGGGTACGGGGCGCCCGGCTTCGACAGGGCCAGCATCATCAGCACATGCTCGGTAGCGCTGTCCGGCAGCGCCTCGCCGGAGGCGAGCAGCAGCTGCGGCAGGACGGCGGGTCGCAGCCAGGCGGGCAGCACCGGCATCCGGGCAGGCAGCGCGGTCTCCAACGGATCCGCGCCCAGCGCCTCGGCGACGATCCCGGCCGCCTCCGCGCCGTAGCGGTCGGCCGCGGCGGCCCGTACGGACTCGGCGCCCTCGGCTGCGGCGACCACCCGCAGCGCCTGCTCGGCCGCCCGGCGGCCCGGACCGTCCGGACCCACCGCGTCCGGCACCAGCAGCAGCGCGGCCGGTATGCCGTGTCGGGCGAACCACGAACGCGCGGTCGGCTGCACCGACTTGAGCCGGACCAGGCCGTCCGCCATCACCCGTGCCGCGGTGATGTCCAGCACCGGCAGCAAGAGCGGCGCCAGGTTCGCCGGCTGCGACCGGGCGGCGAAGACCGCCATCGGCACCGCCGCCGAGCCATACTTGGCGAGGACAGGGCGCAGGTGCTCCAGCCCGTTCCACAGGTCGTCCGGCTGCCAATTCTCCACGTACGGGGAGAGCACACCCATCGGTCCCTGAGCGAGCAGCCGACAGGCGTACCAGAGGCCCTGGCTCCCGTTGAGCGCCTGCTCGGCGGTGACCGCCCAGTCGGTGTCCGGCGGGTACTGGTAGCCGGTGAACTCTGTGCGGGCCCAGCGTTCCTGCTCGCCGTCGTCCCAGAGCAGCGCCGAGGCGCTGTCCGGCTGCAGGCCGCTCAGCACGCGCGGCATGCGAGAGGTGCGCCTGCGGGTCCACGGCGGCGACACCAGCAGCGGCGGCAGCGCATCCGCGGAGGCCTCGGCGATCCGCTCGGCGGCGGCGTCCAGGGCGCGGACCAACCCCGCCGTGGAGGAGTCGAGTTGCGGCAGGATCTCGGGCAGGTGGGTGCGGTGCAGCCGGACATGGCTGTCGAGCAGCTGCCGGGCGGCGGGCGCGTTCTTGCCGGAGTCGGCTGCGGCCGCGGCGAGCAGCCGGACGGCCCGGACCGGATACCGGGTCATGGCCTTCTGCAATGCGGGCCGGGAGTGCTTGTCGTCCAGGGCGGAGAGCAGGAAGCGGAAGGCGTCGTCGGTGGGGAACACCGTCGCCGCGTCGGTGATGGCCCGCGTGTGGTCGGAGCCGTAGCCCCGCCTGAGCGCCTCGCCCAACAGCCGGGCGCAGGCCGGCCCGAGCGCGTCGGCGAGGGTGGCGAACAAGTCCACCGTCCACGCGTTCCAGAGGATCTCGGGCGAGGGGCCGAGGCGGAGCAGCTGGGCGGGATCGTCCAGCGCCTGCATCAGCATCGTCCGCATCCACGGGCCGCCGTCGCCGTAGGGCTCGTCCGCCAGGCAGTCGTCCGCCCAGCCCGGCGTTCCCGGGGCGAGGAAGGCGGCGACGACCCGACGCTCGGGAGTGGTCCGGCACACCGCGAGCGCCTCCACCACCTCCCGGTAGGAAGCCTCGTCGGTGACGGCGAGCAGGGCGCGGACCCGGGCTGCCAGACCGCGCTCGTAGTGCCGGGTGCTGCTGTACTGGTACCCCTGGGGGACGTGTCGGCGCACCATCACATCGGTACGGTGGTAGCCGGTCTGCTGGTAGGTGGTCGCTACCTCGAACGTGTGCACCGTCGCCCGGGCGGCGAAGGCCGGCCCGTGCTGGGCGATCCACCGGTCGGCGATCGGCGACCGCTTCAGGAAGGTGTCCCCCATCCCGGCGAACAGCATGCTCGCCAC
This sequence comes from Kitasatospora cinereorecta, assembly GCF_024172095.1. Taxonomy (GTDB): domain Bacteria; phylum Actinomycetota; class Actinomycetes; order Streptomycetales; family Streptomycetaceae; genus Kitasatospora; species Kitasatospora cinereorecta. Next base: position 304,080 of record NZ_JAMZDX010000009.1, read on the forward strand.
CGCGGCCGCGCCGAGCGCGTCCGGCTCGCCGGCCAGGTAGGACTGCGCGGCGCGCACCAGCTCGGGGTCGGAGGCCGGCGCGGTGAGTACCTGGGCGATCCAGTGCTGCTCGTCGGCGAGTTCGGCCGGCCCGAGCTCCCGGACGGCGGGCGCGGCCGACGTGCCGGCGGGCACGGCGGTGCCGGAGCGACGGGGAAGGACCTTGGTACGCCACTCGGCGGGCAGTACGAAGGAGTGCTCGTCGGGCAGCCCGGCAGGCTCCTCGACCGGCGGCGCAGCCGTCTCTGCCGTCGGCTCGGGGGAAGCCTGCGCAATCTGCGGACCGGTCTCGATGTAACCCTTGCGCTGCTTCTCCGCGACCAGCCTGGCGAGGTGCGCCCTGGCCGCCTCGTCCGAGGCCAGCTCCTTGAGCTGCTCGCGGCCGGGAGTGCCGATCCGCCCGTACCGGACCCGCACCAGGGCGCCCTCGGCCGCCGCCTCCCAGAACTTCGCCGAACCGTCCCCGACCAGCTCCCAGCGCCGCACCGTTCCTCCTCCACGCCGTGGGTGATCAACGCCGAAACCCTAGCGATCGCCTCGGACAGTCCGCTGACGCCCTGTCCGGGCGGCGTTCCTGGCCCCGCCCCGCCCCGTCGTCCCTGTCTGTCCGGCACCAGTTGTCCCGGGTCGGGCGGTGTCGTCACCGGCAGTACGGGCGTACCGCTGGAGGGCCACCCGCTGCTGCGTTCGTCCGGGCAAAGGGCGTGAGCAGATGTCGGGTTCGGTGGCAATGCCGGTCGCCCGCTGAGTTCTCGGCCGCCCCGGGGTTGCCGGCTTGGTCTGCTCGACGGCGGTGTTCGGGTGCGCCGACAACGGCTCGGGGCAGTCCGGGACATCGTCGCCGGCTTTTGGTGCCGGTGCCGGTGCCGGGCGGGGGCCTCCTGGCGTGGCAGCCCGATTCTGCGCCGTCCCTGTCCGGCCTGACGTGGTCAGGATGGTTGCGCCCTTGGCTGCTTGCTGCCAGGTCGGCTGCGCCGTGTGGCGGGCACTTCCTGTCGGCCGGGTGGGGCACGGCCTGGTCTGCGCTGACAAGGCACCAGGCCCGCCCTCGGCGGGGCGACCTCCGCCTGCGCGGCGGCGGCGGGCAGTGGGAGCAGCGCCGATGTCCCGCCCACGGCGCGGTGGACCTTCCCGGAGCCTGTGGGACGCCGATCCGCGATCGTGGAGTTCACCCTGGCGGACGTCGTGACCGTCCCCAGCTGCGAATTCCGGCTCACAGTGTCCGAGTCGTCGGCCCGGTCCGATGGCTCAGCGAAGTGAGTCCGGAGAAGTCGGTGTCGCCGTCGGCCTGAGCAGCGGCCGGCCGGTCGGGTGCCGGAGGGTGATGGACAGGCCCGGTCGAGTCACGCCCGCGACCCGGGGCAGCCCACACGTGCGCGGCTGCCCAGCCCCACCTTCCCGGCACGGGCAGCCGCCCATCGGTGCGGCCCCACCTGACCCCTGACGGTGGTGGCGGCCAGGGTCCGTGGGCTGCTCTGTCGTCAGCTGCCCCGGCCCGCTGCTCCGGCGCGCACACGCAGCATGTGGTCGATGTCGGAGAGGCGGCCCCAACCCTGGCTGCGGCTGTTCCTGATGCCGGAGCGGATGTCGTCGAGGACTGCTCGGCCGCGCTCGTCGTCGCGCAGGGCGAGCCCGGCGGCGGCCTCGATCCTGGCATCGAAGTACGGGTCCGCCAGGTGCGCGGCAAAGACGGCACTCAGCGCCGGGGTGTCGACGTCGGACATGGCGAGCCTGTGGAGCGCCTTCGCCCTGGTCACGGGTATGGGGTCCTCAGCCAGGCGCATCAGGGCGGCGAGGGCTTCCTGATACCTGTCGGTGTTGAGGTGGAGGATCGTGGAGACACACGCCCGGACACGTGGATCCGAGTGCTCGGCGTGGACCAGGATCGCCGCGATCGCATCGTCGGAGCAGTAGGAGGTGAAGGAGGCGATGACGATCGCGAGGGAGCGGGGATCCTGCTCGCTTTCCAGCAGCGGGCGGAGGAACTCTTCCGCCTCACGCCTGAACGGGAGTTCGGCGTCGTCGTCCTGATCGATGTCGAGGCTGAACCCGATTGCCAGGAAGTTCATCGTGTCGAGCCCGAAGCGCCTGCGATCAGGGCAGTGCGCGTCCTGGGCGGCCTCGAGTGCCCAGTCGAAGGTCGCCCGGTCGGTCCGGCTTCCCAGATGGAAGACCGAGGCGAACCAGTCGTCGTGGTCGGGGTCGGCGTGGACGAGGGCGCGGGCCATCAGTTCGTCCGGTGAGCGGTGGATGCCGAGTTCGGCCTCCAGGTCGGTGATGATCGCCCGATGAGCGGGAGGCGGATCGATTCCGGGGCCGACTCCGGTGGCGATTGCGTCCTGCGCCGCACGAAGCGCTCGCCGATGCGGGCTGTCGCTGCTCAGCGGGTCGCGGCTGCGGGACAGCAGGGCTCGCAGGACCAGGTACATACCGCTCTCGGCTGCCCACGTCACGGGATCGACACCGCTGGCCCAGGGGCGGGTCACATCGACGTCCCACACGACCAACCAGTTGACGACCTCGTGGCGTCCGGCCCTCGAGGCGGCGGCGAGCACGGTCACGGCGTCGTCGCCGGCGAGCTCGTCTGCGGTGGCGTCACTCAGGAGTTCGAGCGCCGCGATGTCGTCTCCGCGCTCGACAGCGGCCAGCACCAGGGGGAGGTCCATCTGCTGATTCTGTCCACGAGTGGGACAACGGGCGAGCGAATTTCCGGCGGGCCCTGGCAGTGGCTTCGGCTGTGGCGTTTTCGAACTGCTCTCGCGTATCGAGGACCTCGCCGAGGGGTCGATGGAGAGTGATCACGGCCTCGGCGTCGGCGGGGCGGGCGATGCGAGGCCGCTGCGGAACCTCGCCCTGCGGGTATGTGGTCAGGTCGGCTCCTCGCGCGTCCTCGATGGCCGGCGCGAACCGATCGGCCGCGTGCTGCCGGACGGGTCGGGCCGGGTTCCGGGCGGGCGGCCGGGGGCATCGCGGCGTTACGACCAGCCAGTCGGCTGCTGCGGCCGTACTGATGAACACCCTGCCAGGGCTCGGTCCGCGCCGCCTTGCAGCATCGGCTATATTCCAGTCCCCCTGGTGATCTTCGTGGAGGGACTCATTCATGCCCAAGCGCGCCGCCGGATTGTCCGCGCGACTCGGTCTCGTGGCCACGGTGGTCTCCCTGGCTGCCACGGCATGCTCAACCAGTGGCTCCGGTAAGCCCGTCGGGCCGGTGGCCGCCCCGCCACCGGTGACCACGGCGACACCGCTGGTGACCACCGCGGCACCGGAGGCGACCCCGAGCCCCGCGATACCCTCGCCCAGCCCCAGCGCAGCGAGGATCAACCTTCCGCCGGAGTTCGACCCGACTCGGGGCGCATGGCGGGACATCGACGAGGCCCTGAAGCAGGCGGCAGTCGATCACAAGCCGGTCCTCCTCGACTTCGGCGCCACCTGGTGCCCTGCCTGCAAGGAGCTCGAGCAGTCGTTCCAGGATCCCAAGGTCCGGGCGCTGCTCGGGTCGGTACACCGCGTGCGGGTCGACACCGGGCCCAGGTCGGCGTGGACCAACACGGACATCGCGGTGGCCTACCGGCTCCACCTGAACAAGACCGGTCTGCCGGGCCTGGTCCTCCTGTCTGCGCAGGGCGACCTCGTGGCGAACACCGATGACGGCCTGTTCGACAACGACCAGCCGAACAGCCCGAGCGTGATCATCGGTTTCCTGAAGCCCCACCTGTGATGCCCGTCATGCCTGCTTCGAACGTCTCATCGGGCCGCACCGCCGCACGGCTGATGGCCGCGGCAGTACTGCTCCTCTGCGCGACAGCGCCCGTGACCGGGTGCTCCCGCGAACGCTCGCCGTCCGCTGGCCGCGCCGCTTCCGACCCCGCCACCTCTGACCCCGCCACCTCCGACCAGGCCACCGCCGGCGCGGCCCAGAACGGCGTGCAGGTGACCGTGGTGGTCTCGGCCGACGCGGTCCGGGCCACGTTCCGGCCGGAGCGGCCCGGCTTCCACCTCTACAGCATCGGCCTGCCGGTCGACGGCATCGACGGGGTGGGCGTACCGACGGAGCTCGCGGTGAAGGGCGGGCTGCGCGCCACCGCGGCCCCGACGTCCGACCAGCCGGTCCGACAACTGAACATTCCCGGGGTGGCCGGAGCACTGCCCGTCTACCCCGACGGGCCGGTCACGCTCACGATGCCGGTCGCCCGTACCGGGTCGCCCGACGCCCAGGTCGTCGTGTCGTACGGCGCGTGCAGCACCACAACCTGCCTGCTCCCGGTCTCGGGACTGGTCATCCCGGTCCGACTGCGCTGATCGCCGACCAGGCCCGCCGGGATCGAATGCAGCGGAATCCGGCGGGTTCTATGGGTTTCCGGGCGGGCTGACAGGTGTCACCTCCGGCGTCTACCGTGGACGGATGGGGGCTGAGGGCGGGGGCACTGCGCGGCGGATCGGTCTGCTGTACGTCGCGCTGAACGTGGTGGCGGTCGGGCTCTGGGCGCTCGTGCACTTCGGGTCCGAGACGCTGGCCGGCGCCGGGCTGGTGGGCGAGCGCGGCACGCTGAAGGTGACGAGCTGCCAGGATCGCGCGTACTCCACCGATCACGGCGGCAGCGGCACGACCCACCACTGCTACGGCGACTTCCGCCCCGACAACGGCGGGCCGGAGGTTGAGGGCGTCGAGCTGAGGGGCGGTTCGGGTGATGCGTACCTGACGCCGAACTCGTGCAAGGGCAGCCGGTCGGACAAGCCCTGGTGGTGCGGGGGCGAGCATCCGGACTCGGTGCGCGCCCGCTACGTCCACGGCGACGCCTGGATCTGGGGGAGTGGCGCGGCCCTCCCGACCGGGGGCGCCCTGCTGGGGGCCGCCGTGGTCGGCGCGGGCTTGCTGATCGCCTCCCGCACCCTCAAGAAGCCCCGCCCGCGCCGGCTGGGCGGGTCCCCGTAGCGCTCCGGGAGTCCGTGAGCGTCGGGTTTGCGCCGACCACGCCGGCCCTGGTGGTGGAGGGAGCGGCGCCGGCTGCAGGTGTTGATGGGTTCCGGCGTCGACCTCCGACCATGTCGGTGGCTTGTCGCCGACATTCTCACGGCCGGGACGGACGGACGGGTGCTGCTCGCGCGCCTCGACAGGCGGGCCCGCAGGCCCGTCCGGGAGGCGGCCGAGGACGGGGCGCGAGCTCGGCTGGGAGGTACTCGGCTACACGACCACGGACTGCTCCACAGCCGGCTCTGCAACGACCTGTACGAGGACGGCCTGCTGGAGCTCGGCGTGGAAACCGACGAACGCGGCCTGTCGCCTGGCCGGGAGGCTGCCGTACGGGGCGCCGTCCGGGCCAACGCGCGTGGTGACACCGAGCCGGTGACCTGGTTCCGTGGTTCGCCGCCGCTGCGGACCCCGAAGGGGCCGTGCTGACGGCTCCTGATGCTCTGCTCACCGCGTGGGGATCGAAGTCAGGACCGATGGTTCGAAGCCGAGCAGTACGACGCCGGGGTGGGCCGCGTCGAGGCGGGGGTGTCCGAGCGTATGCCGCGCCATGTGGCACATCTGGCAGACTTCGTGTCCGACTGACGGTGTGTCAGCCGGAGATCGCGGCGGGGGCGGTATGTGGGGGCAGGGGACCGTGCTCGGCGGGCGCTACACGTTGGTGGAGCGGCTCGGGGGCGGTGCGATGGGCGACGTCTGGCAGGCCACCGACGGGGTGCTGGAGCGGCGGGTCGCGGTGAAGATCCTGCTGCCGACGCTGCTGGACGACCCGCGGTTCGCCAGGCGGTTCCGCCGCGAGGCGACGATCGTGGCCGGGCTGAGCCACCCAGGCATCGTGGACGTGTACGACTACGGTGAGGCGGAGATCGAGACCGAGACCGGTTCCGGCAGCCGGGTGGCGTACATCGTCATGGAGCTGATCGACGGTCGGCCGCTGAACGAGGTGCTCGCCGAGCGCGGGCCGCTGCCCGTGGCGGAGACGCTGGAGCTCGCCGCCCAGGTGGCGGATGCCTTGCACACCGCTCACCGGGCCGGCGTGGTGCACCGCGACCTGAAGCCGGCCAACCTGATGCTGCGCCGGGACGGCCGGATTGCCGTCACCGACTTCGGCATCGCGCGGTCCGCCTCGGGCACCAGGATCACCGCCACCCACGCCGTGATGGGCACGGCTCTGTACGTCGCACCGGAGCAGGTGGAGAACGGCGAGATCACCGCCGCCTGCGACCTGTACTCGCTGGGCGTGGTCTGCTTCGAGATGCTCACCGGCGCGCCTCCGTTCACGGGTGGCGCCGTGCTGGAGGTCGTCCTCAAGCACGTACGCGAGCCGGCGCCGCCGCTGCCGGACTCCTTCTCGGTGGCAGTACGGGAGTTCGTGGCGCAGGCACTGGCCAAGCGGCCGGTGGACCGTTTTCCGGACGCCACGGTCATGGCGGCCGAGGCGCGGGCTGCGCTGGCCGCCGGTGGCGGCGGATCGGACCGGACCCTGCGGTTGGGCGCGCCGGTGGTCGCGGAGGCGTCGGCGGCTGCGGAGGTGCCGGCCGTCGGGCCGGACTCGGCGTCCGCGGTCGAGCCCGTGCCTCCGCCGGTCGCGGCCGAACCGAAGGCCGAGCCCGGCGGAGCCGTAGGGGCGACGGCGCCGGACGGGAAGCGATCGCGGTGGCGCGGGCGGCGGGTGCTGGTGCCGCTGATCGTGCCGGTGGTGATCTCCGTCGGGGCGGGCACGGTGTGGTTGGTCCAGACCTTGCCGTACCGCTTCGACGGATCGGGCCCGCGGGCGGGCGCTTCCGCACCGGCGTCGGGGGTGGGGCCGGGGGGAGCAGCGGCGTCACCGGGTGGACCGGGCGGGAGTGGCACCGCGTCGCCCCTGGTGTCCGGGCAGCCGACGGCCTCGGTCGGAGCGGGCGCGGACGCCGGCCAGAGTGCGGGCACAAACCCTGCCGGTGACACGGCGGTCGGTGGCGCGAGCGGCGGCGGAGCGGCTCAGGGGGCTTCGGTCGGCGGGGGCAGCGGCGGCGGGACCGCCCCCGGTCCGGGTCCCGGCCAGACCCGGACCACGGCGACGCCCACACCTGCGCCTGCCACCACTTCTCCGGGTGAGTCACATCCGGCCGACTGCGGCGGCGGCCGCTGGGGATACCTGGTGAACGTGGGCGACGGTCTGAAGGTCGGCCTGGCCGCCGACAGCCTTGCCGACGGTACCGCCGTTGTGATGGGCGGCCGTACCGCGTACGGCTGGGTCCGCGGTCCGTCGGACGGCGTCGACATGTTCAGCGCCTGCAAGGCGGGCGCGCCCCGTCTGGGGAAGGTCGGCGTCGGGAGCGGGGAGGGCACGGTGGCCCTGGGCAGCGCCTACCCGTACGCGTGGGACTGGAAGGTGGTCGATGCGGGCGGTGGTGCCTCGTACCTCGAGGACTACCTCGGTCAGAACTGCCTGACCGACAACGGCGCCGGGAGGCAGCTCACCGTCACGCCCTGCGCGCAGGGCGACAACCGGCAGCTGTTCCGCGTGCCCGCGTGACGACTCTCGGCCACGGGTGGTGGGGCTCATCTTGTGACTGCGCTTCATATGAGTGGCGGGTTCCGACACCGGCCGCAGCACGAGCGCTTCCCGCAGCGAACGACAAGCAACGTGCCCCTGCGTACCCGCGGATGTCCCCGCCGCGCCGGCCACCGTGTCGGTTGCTTCTGCGGTTGTGTCTCGGGGTTTGCTACTCCCGGTTGCGTCAGCCCCTGCCGCAGGAGAGGGCCTTTCCCGCAGTTCAAAGTCTATTTGTCCATAGGCTGGCGGGAGTCGCGCGCCGACCGCGTGGTGGTTGTCCGTCGCGCGGTGGCCCGGTGGCACCGGGCAGCGGGCCACGGCCCGGTAAGGGCTGGTGGGGGAGAGGGTCGGGCGGGGAGGTCGGTGCTCGGCCGCGTGCTCCACGGATGCCCCTCGTGCGTCGCCCACCGTGTTGACTGAGCAGATGCGGTGTCTCGGTTTCGGCCTGCGACTGGCCGCCGAGGGACAGCCGATGGGTGCCGGATCGTGTGGCCCGCCACGAGCCCGGAGGCCGCGACCGGGACCTGCTCCAGCGGCGCACCCGCGCCGATAGGGTGTGTGCCGATCGTCCGGAAGTGCTGAGTCAGGGGGAGCCGTGGGGCTGTTCGACATACCCGCAGAATCGCTGCGGCCCGACGAGAGTGAGGCGGGGCCGCTGCCGCCGCGCTCACGTAGCGGGCTGTGGTGGCAGTTCTGGTTCCAGTGGGCGTACTTGCTGGTCGGGTCCGTACTGATCCTCGCCGTGGTCGGTCTGCTGCTCTGGGCCTCGGCGGCCGGTGGCAGTGACGTCGGTGGACTCGGCGGTGGCGGCGGGGGCTCTCGGATCAGGATCGGCGGATATGTCGTGCTGACCCGTCGCCAGTACCGGCTGGAGCGCGACGGCGGTCGCGACGCCTGGGCGAAGCGGGTCCAGGAGGCGCTGCGCGAGGGCAGCGAGAGGGCAGACAAGAAGCGCGCTGCTGAGGCGAAGAGCCGCGCGAAGGCCGAGACCAAGGCCACCGCCAAGGGCAAGCAGCTTGAGCCTGCGCCGGTTCTGTCCGACCAACTCGAACTGACCCCGCCCGTCTACCGCGGCGCCGGCTTCGGCCTCGTCGAGGAGCTGGCCGCGCCGCTCGGCTGGGAGCTCGACTGGAAGCGGACCCGGGCGTCGAAGCTGGAGACCGCCTATCTGACGCGCCGTCCGAGCACCGGGCCGGCAGTGGCCTGACCTCCGCGCGACGACAGCCGCCGTGGCCCGGTGAGCCTCCTTCGCGGTGCCACCGGTCGAGAGGGGGTGTTGACGAGTAGGCCTGGGCTGCGGTTTTGGGGGCGGCCGGAGATCGCCACCGCAAATCCCGCGAGCGCCCGGGTCTGGAAGTGCTCGCGAGCACCGGGGCCAGCACCACTGCCGTTCAGTGGGAAATTGCTGGGTACCATCAGGGCCGCCAAAGTGCTGTCGTGACTGACTTGAGCTGCCCTCCCTGCTCCCGGTGGCCCTTGTTGCGCTTCGGCACCCGGGCAAGGCCATCGTCAAACAGCATTACAATCACGATCTTCTGATGAAGCATCTGACGGGGGATGGTCATGCAGTTCACGCATCGGACGCCCGCCTTCGCAGCGGCGGCGGCGCTCGCGCTGCCGCTGCTGGCGGGCTGCGCCAGCAGCGGCGCGACAGGGACGACAGGGGCGGCCGGGACCGTGTCGCCGAGCAGCGTGACACCGGCAGGCCGGGACGCGGCCGGCGGGAGTACCGGCGACTCGACGTTCCGTGGCAAGGACCTGGTGATCAGCGCCGGCTGCACCGTGCCCGCCTCCCGGCCCGCCACGGTGTGGGTCCAGGGCTTCGACCCGTCCACCTGGAAGAAGGTGGTGTCGGTCGAGTTCACCCTGCCCGCGCAGGTGGTGATCGACAAGCGGGACCACGAGGCGCTGAGCGCCCTCTACTCGCTGTGCGCGAATGACCTGCCGCACGAGGAACCGGCCGGCGGGGCAGCCACCTCGGACGCGGCGTTCGGCCCGCGGGTCCGGCAACTCTTCGACCGTGACTTCACCAAACTCGCGGTCGTCACCGCCGACGACCGGACCGGCGCGCGCCACGTCGGATACGTCGACCGTGCCGGCAAGTTCACCGACCTCACCGGGGACGGCAACGGCTTCGCCACCACCCCGAAGGAACAGGACGCCCTGCTCGCGCCCGACGGCGGGAGCGTCTGGTTCACGTACCTCGACGCCGCCCGCCGGCAGCACATCGCCAGCCGCTCGACCTCCGGCAGCCACGAGATCACCGAGCAGTGGGCCGGCGAGCCGCCCGCCACCCGCGACAACATCCTGCTGCTCGGCGGCTCTCCGCTGCGCGGCCTGCTCGGCCCCAGCCCGCGGTTCAGCCCCGACGGCACGCGTGTCTCCGATTTCGTCCTCGGCAGCGGCCGCAGCGTCACCTCCGTCACCGCGAGCGGCCCGTTGGCGACCAAGGGCGCCCTCGCGCTCCCCGACCACGAATGCGAGCCGTCCGGCTGGGTGGACAAGCACACCCTGCTCTGCGCGCACCGCGACTCGGGCCCCAACCCCAAGCACCTCAACAACTTCTGGACCATCGACGTCGACCGGCTGCAACCCGAAGCGTCGCGCCAGACCACGGACGGCGCCGGTCCCGACCTGCTGCCGATGACCGACCGTACGAACCTCCCCGTCGCCGTCTCGCCGGACGGCAAGCGCCTGCTCTTCCGTTCCGTCCAGGGCAAGGTCGAGCAGCCGTACGTCAGCGCCCTCACCCCGGGGGCCCAACCTCAGCAGATCAGCGGTCAGGACGCTGCCACCGCACTCGGTTACGGCGACGTCGTCCTCGAGTGGCGTTGATGCCACGCGGTACGGAATCAGCAGTGATTCACCCTGCCGCAGAAGCGCCAGGGTGAATCACTGCGTGCAGGTTGCGCCGGTCTGTCGGCGTACATCTCGAAGTGCTCGGCCCCGTCCGGTTGGACGTGCTCTGTCGCTGATCTTGTGACGTCTACCTGAGCGAGTCCGTCAGTGCGCACAGTTCATCCATGAACCGGCTCGGCGGCGAGGGCCTGTACTGGGCGTCATTCCACTGGTGCCACAGGCCTTCGGGGACGAGGAGGCGGCTGGCGTGTTCGGTTCCAGCCTGACTGTCGATGTGGAGGAGCGCGCTGATGGCCCAGTGCTGGTCGTACTGGCAGTCAGGCTGTTGGAGATAGCGTTCCAGGTAGGCCGTCAGGTGCAGGGCGTCTTCCTCCGTGCAGAAGCGTGCGAGAGCGAAGCAGTAGCCCTGTCCGGAGAAGCACAGCTGGCTGGCGAGAAGCAGGTCACCCAGAACGTCTCGGAAGTGCTGACGGCGGTCCGCACCGATCAGCCAGGCGGCGGTGAGGCGGGAGCGCCATTCGCTCTCCAAGAGGACTTGGTTGTGGGCTTGACGTAGCGCTCGATGCCGTAAGCCGCGCCTGACCGTCCGCACGAGGTGGTCCGGGTCGGCGCGCAGTGCCGGTGCGTACGCGGCAGGTGTCCTCGTGCCTGTTCGGCCGAGAGGCCAGTGACGGCGTAGACGCGATCGAGGGTGACCTTGCAGGTGGCGACGGTGCGGCGGTGCCGCGCGATCTGCACAGCCTGCACGGCGTGGGGGAAGCCCAGGTCGGCCACGGTGGCGGTCTTGACCCGGCGGATCCCATCCCTGCCGTGCGCGGTGGTGCGGCTCTTGCCCAGCAGTGGCATGTCCCGCCAGGGCAGGCGTTTGAGGCGCTGGTGCAGCAGCGGTTGGTTCGCTTTGATCACGGCGATGTAGTGGGCATCCTTGTCCTCGACCAGGAAGCGCGCGTGCGCGGTCTGGGAGTGCAGGCGTCAAAGGTGACCACGGTGTCAGTCAGGTCGACGTCGGCGAGCATGGGCCGGAAGACAGTGATTTCGTTGGTCTTGCCGCCCACCGCGCGCTGGGCGGTGACCAGGCCGGCGGCGGTCATCGCGGCGAGCTGGTGGACCTGGGTGCCGTCGGAGCGGCGGGCGCCTCGCGCTGTCTTGCCGTCCACGGTCAGGGAACGGCGCGGGGCTGTGCGAGCGGATCCTGACCGGATGGCGGGCGGTCGGGGTCGCGGGGCGGCGAGCAAGGAGCCGATCGCTGTGTCGAGCGCGTCGCCGTCGATGCGTTGCAGGACCCGGCGTACGGTGGGCCTCGGCCGGGGCGGTCGGGCCGCTTGGTTCACGGCTCGGTCCGCCGAGGGCGGTGAGCACGGTGGTCGGCGCGTCCGCGGCCCACTCTGCGATCGCGGTCAGAGATCTCGCGCCGGCCAGGACCGGGCAGGCGGTCAGGGCGAGGACAAAGGGGAGGGGATGGCGACGGCCCTTGGCCTGGCGCGGATCGGGCACCGTGGCAAGACAGTCCAGCAGGCCGGAGTGTCCCTCGGCGGCGGAAAGCCGGGCAACAGCGAGCTGGCCCAGACCGGCAGGGATGGGCGATGATGAGCGGCCAGTCACGGTCTTCCGTTGCGGTGATCAGGGACTCGACACCTCGTGATCACCCGGAGGGCGTGCCTGCTTCCGGTCCGGCTCGATCCGGGGACATCGCAGCCGGCTCTTGCGCATGAGCTGCCATCAAGTCGGCAGAGCAACTGAACGACGCCGCCCTGGCCCCGGAGCCTCTACTGGCCGACCGTAAAGATCACGTGGCTTCCTGCGTCCGCTGCCTGCCGGAAGAAGACGACCAGGTCAGTGAAGTTCGCCCAGGTGTAGGCAAAGTCCTCGTGGCCGAAGTTCGGCCCGTAGTCCTCGATGTCGATGCAGTCGTAGCCTGCTTTCAGTGCCTCGCGGCCGACATCGGTCATGGCATCGGCGACATCGCGCACCCGATCCGGCGTGAGCAGGCTGACGATGTAATCGTCCCCTTCGTAAAGCTGTACGCCGCCCAGGATCACAGCGTTCAGCGGGTAGATGCCGTTGTCGTAGCCAAGGTAACCGTCGGTCAGGCTGCGATGGATGGCGTCCCATGCCTTGTCGGTGTCACAGTGGCCGACACCGATGCTTTCTTCCTCAATCTCCTCGACGAGCGCGGCAACCTCATCGTCGTCAGCGGTCGCGAGCAGGCGATCGGCGGTCTCTGCATCGATGGCAAAGTGGACTCCCAGGCTCATACGGCACACCGTACAGGGGCGGCAAGACTCGTCACGTCGAGCTGATCACGGTCGGCCGCGCACGTCTGTCGGCCCAAGTCCCCGCTCGGCGGCCCCAAGCCGACCGAGACCCGGAAGTTCGAGATGACCGACGGCGGGGGGCTCGGCCAGGAGGGCTACCAGTCGTCGGTCCGGCACCCGCTCACCGACACCATTCCCGGGCCGGTCGACCAACTGAGCTTCAAGTCGGCTTTCTGCGACGGGAATCTGCGCCTGACGGTCGATGTCGACTACAGCGCGGGTTCGGGGATGTCCGCGGACTACCCGCGAGCGCTCGACAAGGCGGAGGAGGCGTCGCGGAAGAAGGCCGCCGAACTGCTCAAGCGGGCGCGGGAGAAGCTGTACGAGCGTGCGATGAGCCCGCAGCCGACGGCTTCGTGACGGGCAGGCGCCCCGACTGGGGGCCATACCGTTGCCCCAGACGGGCCGGCTCGTCGGCTGTCGTCCTCATCGCCGACCTGGCCGTCGCGCAGCACGGCGTCCGCTTCAGCGCCGGCACCGCCGACCAGGGCGGCGACGCCTGTTCGAGCTCGCGGCTGGGACATCTGGTAGGCGGCGTTGTTCACCAGGATGTCGAGGCCGCCGAGTTCGCCGACGCAGTACGTGACGAGGCGGTTGCAGAACTCCTCGTCGCGCTGGTCGCCGGCGATCGGCAGGGCGCGTCGCCCGGCGCCCTCGATGAGTATGGTGGTGGTGTCGGCGTCGCCGGCTTCCTCCGGGAGGTGGCAGAAGGCGATGTCGGCGCCCTCACGGGCGAATGCCAGGGCGACCGCGCGGCCGATGTGGCGGCTGGAGCCGGACTGGAACCGCTCCTACCGCCGCCTGCTCGCCTACCTCGCGGCCGGCGGCACTGTGGACGGCCCGGCCAACCGCACCGGCGGCAAAGTGGACCCGTCGTTCCGGCCCGGTACATGGCTGCGCAGCAGGACAAGGCCCGCACCGAACGGAAGCTGACCGAGCAGCAGACCGCGTTCCTGGATGCGCTCCACCGGCACGCCGAGGCCGTCGCTGGCTGACCCGCCCAGGAACCGCCACCTGCACCCCCGCCGTCCCAGCCCACCGATGCCGGGACGGCCGCCTGTACCCCGCTCCCGACTCCCGGAGGCACCCTGCGATGACCGACACCAGCCACCCTGCCCCGGACCCCGCCGCCGCGCCCGCCGACCGGGACCCGGGCCGGCCGGCCATGGCCACGCGCAGGCCCGGCGACGGTGAGCCGGGCAGGCTGGCGAGCGGTGGGAGCAGGCCGGCACGGGTGGGACGGCGGGAGATCAATCCTGTGTCGACGCCGGACGGTCCAGTGTCGAGCAGGTGCTCGCGCCTGTGCCGCACCGCCGGCTTCTCCGAACCGGGCACCGGCGCAGAAGACGGAGAAGGGCCGCCTCGACCATCAGCGCCTGCTGCGCCACGCCCGGACTGTGGAGGCCGAGTCCAAGGCCGCCTGGTAGGCGCCGCCGTACCAGTGGCGGTCCTGGTCGATGGTGCTCATCGTTTTCGCTTGATCGGCTCGCACCTCGCGCCTTCCCGTCCGCTTGCTCACCGTGATGTGTCGTGATGTCCCGACGCCAACCTCTCGCGCGGGGACATCACCACAGGTGTGTCGTGCGCTCAGGACGCGGTCAGCGCGCGTCGTCGGACGACGAGGAAGCCGATGCCGATCAGCGAGAGTCCGACGAGAACGGCGCCGATCGTGACCTCGGTCGCGCTCGGTCCATGCGCGGCACCACCGACACCAGTACCCACGCCGCCGACCGGAGGACGGCCGCCGGAGCTTCCACCGCCCGACGCGGCTCCGCCAGCCGTGGTGCCTGCTGTGGTGCCCGCGGTGGTCCCAGTGGTGGTGCCGGTCGTGGTGCCTGCTGTGGTGCCTGCTGTGGTGCCCGCGGTGGTGCCGGTCGTGGTGCCTGCGGTGGTCCCGGTCGTGGTGCCCGCGGTGGTGCCGGTCGTGGTGCCCGCGGTGGTGCCCGCGGTGGTCCCGGTCGTGGTGCCCGCGGTGGTGCCAGCCGTAGTCCCACCCGTCGAGCAGGTCTCCCGCGTGATGGTGTTGGTGTCCAGGGTGACCGACCCGTTGCGCGCGAGTGCGCGCCCGTCGATGGTCGCCCCGGTGGTGGCGGAGATCGACGTCAGCGCCAGGATGTTGCCCACGAAGGTGGAGTTGGTGCCGATCGTGGCGGAGCTGCCGACCTTCCAGAAGACGTTGCACGGCGCAGCACCGTTGACCAGGAGAACCCGGCTTGCGGAGGCCGTTGTCAGCGTCGACCCGACCTGGAAGATCCAGACCGCGTTGGGGTCCCCGTGGGCGTCGAGCGTGAGGGTGCCGGTGAGCCCGATGGACGAGGAGGCGGTGTAGACGCCCGGATTCAGCGTCAGGCCGCCGAGATCACCCGAAATACTGGCGTCCGAGGCCTGGCCGGCCGCGTTGTTGTATGCGACGGTCAGATCGGTCTGCGCCTGCAGAGCAACGGCGTCGGCCGAGTGGATGACTCCGTTCACCGTGCCTGGGGGGAAACCGGTCACCGAGGTCCCCGGACTCACCCCGACATCGCCATTGATGGTGCTGGGACCGGTGTTCGTGACGGACTGGCCGGCCAGGACGGCGAAGCTGGACGCGGTTCCGAGGGGTACGGCGACCCCGATCGCGTAGGCGGAAGTCGGAAGCACCGCCATCCCCACAGCGGTGAGGGCGAGCGTGAGGGCCGCGGAAACGCGGGTGGCGAATCCACGCCGACGAGGCACGACCAAGGTGTTCGAGTTCATCAGGGCGCCAAGCTCCTTCGAGGAGATCCGACGGAGGGGAGTGCTATGGATCGGTGAGATTCGAGCGCTCGTCCCCTGGGGCTGCACGAGGAGATGGAGCAGCAGAATCTGTCCTGACCCAGCCCTTGAGGGGAGTTCGTGTGCAAATACAATAGGTTTGCCTCAGCCTCGCCCCCCGCTGCGCCGCCCCGCGCATCCGGATGATTCGCGCAGGGCCGCCAGGCACCACCCCGTCACGATCGTGACACCCCGCCAGATGACTCCGGCGGCAACGGCAGTGGGATTCGCACTCAGTACACAATCACTCATTCAGCCCGGTGACGGCTGACGAGGCCCGCGCGCGTCCGATGGCACGATTTACCGAATCTCGGACTGTGGCCCCGCGCCGACGGCCGGAGTCCGCCGCGTTCCCCGGCCCCGCACTGTCGGCGCTCCTCTCCGGACACCACGGCGAGATCGGCCGGAGCCCAGCAAAGGAGGCGGCAGTGCACGGATTCAGAAGGCCGCGGCCGGCCGTCATCGGCGCCGTCCTGGCCTTGGTTCTGGTCATCGGCGTGTGGCTCCTCCACGACGGACGCCGAACGAGTCTTCCTCCCCAGCCCACAGCCCAGGCGTTGTCCAGGGGCGGTGGCAGCGGCAGTCCGCCGGATACAAAGTCCGAGATTCCAGGCATGAGCGCTTCGCCACCGACTCGGATCCGCATCCGTGCCATCCGGGTCGAGGCCCGGGTCATCCCTATCAAGCTGGACGTCGCCGGGCACCTTCAACCACCTCCGCCGGACGACAGCAACGTCGTCGGCTGGTATCAGGGCGGCGTCACGCCGGGCCAGAACGGCAACGCCATCATGGCGGGACACGTGGACAACAAGCGCGGGCTCTCCGTCTTTTACAGCCTGGGCCGCCTGCGCCCGGGAGCCGAGGTCGAGATCGAGCGGAGGGACCGCACGACCGCCGTCTTCACTGTCGATGCCGTCGAGGTCCACCCCAAGGACCACTACCCGGACGACAAAGTCTACGGGGCGACCAGCCGATCGGAGCTTCGACTGATCACCTGCGGCGGTCGCTTCTCCAAGAAGACCGGCTACCCGGACAACGTGGTCGCGTACGCCCACCTGACGCGCACCAAGCATGCTTGAACAGCTGTCCACGCGACACTTGAAGCGATAGCGCCCGTACGGCACCTGGACCCTCCGCCCCCAAGGTCGCTGCTACCCCCGCCACGGCTCGCCGGGCAACCACCGGCCAGCGCCGCCGCGCCACCACGATCTCCGGACAGCCGGCGACGTCGAGATGCTCCAAGCCATGGCCGCCACCAGCGCCCAGCAACCACCGCTGGTGGCGCAGACAGGCCCGCTGTGACCCCTCGCAGTACCGCACAGCGGCCGCCCGCTGACCGGCCCGCCGGGCAGTACACAGCCCGCACGCGTACGCGACCGGTCCGCGCACCTCCGAGCCCGGTGATCGCCTCGATCAAGGCCGCCTGCCCGTCCCGGACCGTCTCCGATGCCACGGGCGCAGCGTGTTCCACTGTCGCCTCCCTGCGCGGTGTCGCTGGGTAACTCGGGCGCGCGGCGGCGGCTCGGGGGGTTGCCGCCGACGCGCAGCGGGAGACTACCTCACACACGGGCACGGCAAAATCTGTGCTCGCCGGAGTAGACATTGCTCGTGGGTGGGTCTAACGTTTCTCCCGTAGACAGCAGTCGGCGATACCGGCCAGACACGAACTGGCCGGGGTTGTTGGACAGAAGTTCGCAGTTCGGTCCGGCAGTGGAGTTCCGAAGCCAGGCAGGTTCAGGACGGCGACGGGGCTGGCTGCCGGACCGGGCGGCCCGCAGGCATCAGGGGCCGCCACCGGCGGTACCAAGCAGTACGCAGTCCAGTGAGTGCAGTACCGGCAGTACGCAAAGTGACAGGTCAGTACAGAGGATGAACGGAGGGTGCAAGCACCATCAGGATCGCCCGGCCCGTGAGGCAGCAGTTTTCCGTCCGGGCGGACACCGCAGACCTCCCTCAAGGACACGAAGGACGGTGGTTTCCGGTCACGCATACGCGATCCCCGCACACCCCATCCCCCGGGGCAGTGCGGACGTAACAGGACCGGCCGAGGCCGGTAGATGGTGTTGTTCCCCTTCGGGGCCCCGGAGCCGATACGGCGCCGGGGCCCCTCGACGCGTTCTCCCCGAGAACCAGAGAGGTGCAGTGACTACCACGGCCAGCCCCGACACACCCGACAAGCTCGACGACGACGATTACCCCGCCTACACCATGGGCCGCGCCGCCGAGATGACAGGCACCACCCCCGGCTTCCTGCGAGCCCTCGGCGAGCACCGCCTCATCACCCCACTGCGCTCCGACGGCGGGCACCGCCGCTACTCCCGCTACCAACTACGCATCGCCATGCGCGCCCGCGACCTCGTCGACCAGGGCACCCCCGTCGAGGCCGCCTGCCGCATCGTCATCCTCGAAGACCAACTCGAGGAAGCCCTGCGCCTCAACGAAGAGCTCCGCCGCTCCCGGCACGGCCAGGAGCCAGAAGCCGACACCTGACCCACTCCACGCCCGCTCCGGCCGCCTTGGTCGGCGGGACCGGTCCGCGGTGGGTGGCATCCGCTCACCGCAGGCCGCCGGCGAGGCGGGGACCGTGCCGGCCCTGCCGCTTCCGAGCGCGAGCCGCAGTTGTCCGGTGGTCCGGCATAGCGGCGGCGTGGTACCACGCCCGCCCGGCCGGCCGCGACGACCCGCCGCAGGGCTGGAGTTCACGCCCGGGGAGTTCATCCACTACCGCTCTGCCCGGGTCATGACGCGTGCCCCGCGGCGTCGGCCCGCGCCCACAAAGACTGCCTGCCGCACGCCTGAGCTGCAAGAAGTTACTCCGCGGCACCTTGCGCTACACGCTGACGTCCGACTCGGTCCGGGCGGGGTGTTCTTCGTGAACGGCTGTCGGCGCCGGTGGGCCGCTGACATACTCGGCCCATGCCTGAAGAGGTGGAGCCTGGGCGGACATCGGAGCAGCAGCCGGTCCCGGTGGCCCGCCCGCGCCCGCCGTCGGGAGCGTCGATGGCCGACCCGATGTCCGCCGCCGTCCCGGTCCCACGGGCGAGCGCGGTTCGCGACAGCGTCGCCGACATGCGTAGTTCCGCCCGTTGGACTGCCGGTGCGCTCGGGGCGGTCGGCAGCCTGGTACTCGGGGCCTGCCGCTCGGCGGGCCGACCGGACGCGGTGGGCGGGTGACCGGCCGGCCGGCGCCCGTGGTGCTGCCCCCGTCGCTGCGTGTGGGGCTCGGGCTGGTCGCGGCCTTCGCCGCGCTGGTGGTGGTCGTGCTCGGGATCCGGTATGCCGGCGAGGGCGGGCCCGGCACGGTGGACGTGCGGATCCGGGAACTGGTGGAGGGTACGGGTCCGTCGTGGCGGTACGTCGCGTTGGCGATGGACGCCTTGGGGGAGCCGGTGGGAGCCGCGACGCTGGTCGTGCCCGCAGTGACGAGCTGCCTGCTGTTCGGGCGTCCTCGCGCGGCGGTGTTCGTCGTTGCCGGCGTCGGCATCAGCGTGGGGTCGACGGAGGTGCTCAAGCACGTGGTTGGACGCACCATCC
This sequence comes from Kitasatospora cinereorecta, assembly GCF_024172095.1. GTDB lineage: Bacteria > Actinomycetota > Actinomycetes > Streptomycetales > Streptomycetaceae > Kitasatospora > Kitasatospora cinereorecta. The sequence continues at coordinate 323,131 of NZ_JAMZDX010000009.1, forward strand.
ACGGTGGGCACCTGTCCTACCCGAGCGGGCACACCGCCTTCGCCACCGCGCTCGCTCTCGTGGTGGCGATGTTGGCGAATCGCCGCCGAGGCCGGGACGGGGTCGGCCTCGGCGGGACGGCCCGCACCGTGCTCGTGCTCGCGGCGGCCCTGGTTGCGGGCGCCGTCATGGGCTGGGCGCAGGTCGCTCTGAGCGCGCACTACCCGACCGACGTCCTCGGCGGCTGGTGCACCGCGCTGGCGGTGGTGCCGGCGACCGCGTGGCTGGTCGATCGGATGGCCGGCGTCGGTCGGCGGGAGTGTCGCCGAGGTCAGGTCAGGTCGGGTGAGGTCAGGCCAGGCGGCGGAACACGGGTTTGACCGGCCGCCCGGCGAGCCAAGGGGTGGGGTCGGAGGCGTCCAGCGCCTTCCGGTACACGGCACAGGCCCGGGCGACCACGTCGACGGTGTGGTCGATGTCGGCGTCGCCGAGCGCGCTGCTCACCACGAACGACGGGGCCAGTACCCCGCCGGTGAGGAGCCGGCGCAGGAACAGGGTGCGGTACTGCTGCGAGGGTTGCCGGTTCTCGTCGAGGGTGGCGAAGACCAGGTTACTGGCCCGCCCCCGGAGGACGAGGTGGTCTCCGACGCCCGCGGAGGCGGCGGCCTCGCGGACACCGGCGGCCAATCGCTCGCCGAGGGCGTGCAGCCGGGCGGTGATGCCCTCCTCAGCGTAGGTGGTCTGTACGGCCATCGCGGCGGCCAGCGAGTGCGTCTCCGCACCGTGCGTGGTGGACAGCAGGAACACCCGGTCGCCGGAGTGGCGCAGCCCGCCGCGTTCCATCAGGTCCCGGCGCCCCGCCAGCGCGGAGACGGCGAACCCGTTGCCCAGCGCCTTGCCGAACGTCGAGAGGTCGGGGACGACGCCGTACAGGCCCTGGGCGCCCGCCTCGGACCAGCGGAAGCCGGTGATCATCTCGTCGAAGACCAGGACGCAGCCGTGCCGGTCGGCCAGCTCGCGCAGGCCGGCGAGGTACCCGGGCGGGGGCTCGGTGTGGGCGGGTTCGAGGATCAGGCAGGCGACCTCGTCCCGGTACCGGGTGAGCAGTTCCTCCGTGGCGGCCAGATCCCCGTAGGGGAACGCCACGGTGAGTTCGGTGGTCGCGGCGGGGATGCCGGTGGACATCGGCGTGGTGCCGATGAACCAGTCGTCGACGGAGAAGAACGGGTGGTCGCCGCAGATGGCCACCCGCGGCCGCCCGGTGACGGCACGGGCCAGTCGCACCGCGGCGGTGGTGACGTCGGACCCGTTCTTCGCGAACTTCACCATCTCGGCGGTCGGCACCGTGGCCAGGAAGCGTTCCGCGGCCTCGACCTCCACGACGGACGGCCGGACGAAGTTGCTGCCGCGGTCGAGTTCCCGCCGCACCGCCTCGACCACGCGCGGGTGGGCGTGGCCGAGGCTGACCGACCGCAGGCCGGAGCCGTACTCGATGTAGCGGTTGCCGTCGACGTCCCACACGTGGGCGCCGCGGCCGTGGCTGATGACCGGGGCCAGGTTCTCGGGGTACTGGTCGTCGCCCTTGGCGTAGGTGTGGGCGCCCCCGGGGACGAGCGCGTGCAGCCGCTCGTTCGCCCGCCGCGACCGGGGCAGGCTGAACCCATCGGCGTCCTGAGGGCCTCGGGGGGCTCGGGCGTCCCGAGCGTCCTGGGTGTCCTCGGTGTTCACGCCGGCTGCCCCTCGTGCCGCAGGACCTCGGCGAGGCTCGGTGCCTTCCGGTCCCGCTCGGACACCGACACGGCCGGCAGCGGCCAGGGGATGGCGAGTTCAGGGTCGTCGAAGGCGATCGTCACGTCCTCGGCCGGGTCGTGCGGGCGGTCGATCCGGTACGAGACGTCGGCGGTGTCGGTCAGCGCCTGGAACCCGTGGGCGCAGCCCGCCGGGATGTACACGCTCAGCTGCGTCTCGCCGCTCAGCTCGAAGAAGGCCCGGCTGCGGTAGGTCGGGGAGCCGGGCCGCAGGTCCACGACGACGTCGAAGACCCTTCCGTACGAGCAGCGCACCAGCTTGGCCTCACCGGCGCCGGAGCGCAGGTGCAGGCCGCGCAGAACGCCGCGGACCGAGCGGGACACGCTGTGCTGGACGAAGGCGTTCGGGTCGAGGCCGACCGAGCGGACCACCTCGGCGTCGAACGTGCGGCAGAAGAAGCCGCGCTCGTCGGCGTAGGGCGTCGGTTCGAAGAGGTATGCGCCGTTGATCGCCGGGACTTCGGTCGCCTTCATGGAGCCTCCCGTGGGGCGCGGTCGTGGGTGTGGTCGTGTGCGTGAGTGCGGTCGTGCGAGTGGGCGTGGCCGGCCGCCGGGAAGAGCGCCGCGGTCAAGGCGCTGAACTGCTGCTCGAGCTCCCGGCGGGCGGCCAGGTTCCGCTCGGCGAGGGTCCGCCGCAGCTCCGGCGACTGCTTCTCCAGCGCCCGGAACTGCTCGAGCAGCCGGTCGGCGTCGACCTCGCGCGCCGGGTGGCAGTACTCGTCCAGCCCCATCCGGGCCATCAGCGCCTCGGTCTTCGCCGCGTAGCTCAGGGCGAGCGTCGGCGTGCCGACCATCAGTGCGCAGATCAGGTTGTGGTAGCGGGTCGCCACCACGGTGTCTGCGGCGGCCGTCTCCCGCATCAGGTCGGCCAGTGAGGCCGGCGCGGCGGCGGTGAGCAGCGGCGAGTTCACCGCGTCCAGGATCGCGGCGGCCACCGGCCGGTCGACGTCGTCGCCCATGAGCAGCCGGACCTGTCTGCCGTCCTCGACCAGCGTGCGGACGAAGCGGGTCGTCCCGTCGAGGTAGCGCCGGTGGATCTCCTCCGCCCGGGCGCGGTCGTCGTTCCCGCCGTGGAAGGCCATGACGCCGACGCAGACCGGGCCCGGCGGGCCGTCGGGCGTGCCCGGCGGCGGCGTCGGCAGGGAGAAGGCGAGGTCCGGGTAGACCTCGTCCCGCGCGGTGTCCACGCCCATCGACCGCATCGCCTCGCGGGACGGCGAGTCCCGGTACGACCGGTACGCGGCGAGCCGCGCCGACCAGCGCACCAGGGCCCGGGTGGGCCGGCTGCCGATCGCGGCGGCGCCGACGCTGACCAGCGCCACCCGGGTGCCGAACAGCCGGCCGGCCGCGCAGAGCAGGAACAGTGCGTACGGGAAGCCCCACGGCCGCAGCGGCAGCGTGGCCTCCAGGACGCCCATGCCCGGCACGATCACCACGTCGTGCCGGCGCACCCAGACGGCGGTGCGGACGGCGTCGACGAGCTTGCCCAGGCCCTTCGCCGCGATCGCGCCCGCCCGCGACGCGGTCCGGTACTCGGCGCGGTTCCAGTGCAGCCGCGTGGCGGGGATCCGGAACCGGGCCGTCACGGCCTCGGGCCCGCCGCACAGCGCGTCCACGGCCGCCTCCGGGTGTGCGGCGCGCAGGTATCCGAGCAGGGCCTCCAACGACCCGTCGTTGCCGAGATTGCCGGAGCCGAGCAGCCCGAACACCCCGACCCGTACCGGCTTCCGGTCCGTGGACGTCACGCCGTCCTCCCTTCGCGGCCGGCCACCAGGGCGTCGACGGACACGGTGAGCAGGGCCGGGTCGACCGGGTCGCGGTCCTCGACCCGCTCGCCGGCACCCGGCCTGGCCCGGCTGGTCAGCCACGCGGCCAGGTGGCCGAAACACGCCCGCCGGTCGGCCGGGGACAACGGCGCCCGTCGGACCGCCGAGACGAAGCCCCAGACGTACTCGGCGAGCAGCCGGGGCGTCGGGTGCAGCGGACCCGCCCGGCGCGGGTCCAGGTTGACGCACCGGGAACGCTTGGACGGGTTCGCCCGCTCGGCGCGGGTGGGGTGGTCGCGTCGGAAGTACAGCAGCTCCGGCACCTGGTGGAAGGGCCCGTGCAGGGCGATCTCGGCGACGAACGTGCGGTCGGCGTGGTGGTAGCTGTCCATCGGTCTCACCCGGCGCAGCACGTCGGCCCGCAGCACCCCGTAGAAGTCGTCGCCGCCGGGCTCGAACAGCATGCTGCGGAAGCGCTCCGGCGCGTGCGGCGAGGCGGTGGCGAGCCCGTACTCGTAGGGGACCTTCAGCTGCCCGTCGCCGTCGATGACCGCCTGGTCGGCGTGCGCGAGGATCACCTCGGGCCGCTCGTCCAGCGCCTCCACGCAGCGCAGCAGCAGGTCCCGGCCGTACAGGTCGTCGTGCGAGGCCCACTTGAACAGCTCGCCGCGGGACCGGGCGAACACGAGGTTGTGGTTCGGTGTGGCGCCGATGTTCCGGGGCAGCCGGAAGTACCGGATGCGCGAGTCCTTCGCGGCGTACGTGCGGCAGATCTCCGCGGTCCCGTCGGTCGAGGCGTTGTCGGAGACGATCAGCTCGAAGTCCTCGTAGGTCTGGCCGAGCAGGGCGTCGAGCGACTCGGCCAGGTACTCCTCGCCGTTGTACACGGGCAGGCCGATGCTCAGCCTGGGTCGGGCGGTCATGAGGTCCTCACTTCGGGGATGGGGTTCTGGTTGTGCTCGCGCAGGGCGGACCTCAGCTGCAGCCACCACACGGCCGAGCTGCTGACGGTCGCGGCGGCGACGCCCCAGGCCGAGCCGGCCGTGCCGGCCACAGCCGCCCCGCCGAGTCCGCCGCCGACGTAACAGGCGGAGGCGAACAGCTGGCAGCGCAGGCTGCGCCGGGCTGCGCCGAGCGCGCGCAGCCCGGCCGCCGCTCCGGTGCCGAGGCCGGCGCCCGCGACGCCGAGGGTGAGCGGCACGACGAGCTGCGAGGCCGATTGCCAGACGTCACCGAGCACCAGCTCACCGAGCCGGTCCGGCACCGGCAGCAGCGCCCCGCCCCAGAGCAGCGCGGCGACGGCCTGCCCGCCGCCCAGCAGGAGGCAGAACGAGCCCAGCCGGTGCGGGGCCTGCCGCAGCACCCGTGCCGCCTCCGGGACGGTGACCAGCGACAGCCCCATCAGCACGGCGAGGAACGGGCCGAGCAGCAGCTCGGCGCCCCGCACCGCACCCACCGCGCCGACCCCGGCGATCGCGCCGAGCCCGTACGCCCGCAGCTGGCTCGCGCCGCTGAGGCTGACGTTCTCGACCAGGTAGCGGTAGCCGAGATCGCGCTGCTCGCGAAGCCACCCGCGCGCCCCGGTCATCCGCGGCCGGATGCCGGACTGGAGACGGCCGTAGGCAGCGGCCGCCGCGCCTGACGCGCCCCACGCGAGCACGAACGCGGCCACGCTGCCCACGCGGGCCGCCACGACCATGGCCGGGACGAGCGCGACGCCCCAGACCAGGTCGTTGACGAACGCCTTCCGCCCGGCGCCGGCGGCGAAGAACGAGAACCGCCAGGCATCCTGCAGCAGCAGCCCCGGCAGCATGACGCCGAGGCAGGCGAACGCGGGCCCCACACGGCCGCCGAGACCGAGCCCGACCAACAGACACACCGCGCCGAGAACCGCGCCGACGCCGAGGGCGGTGCCCGTCGACCGGGCCACCGCCCCACGCCAGGATGCCTCCGGCACACCGCTGAAGCGCACCACAAGCGGATCGGTGGCCAGCCCGCGGGAGACGTTGAGCACCACGCCGTACGTCACCCAGGCGAGGCTGAACACGCCGAACGCGGTCACCCCCAGCGAGCGGGCCACGTAGATGCCCACCACGAAGTTGGACATGCTGGAGGCCGCCTGGTCGGCCAGTCCCCAGGACAGCCGGCCGACCAGGGCCCGCTTGGCGGACCCGGCCGATGCCGTCGCCTTCGCCGCCTCGGTGGTCATCGGCGTCATGCCTTGATCAGCCCGGCGCTGCACAGGGCGTCGGCCGCGGCGGCGACGGCGTCGAACGGCAGTCCGGACCGCTCGGCGACGTCCAGCAGACCGTGTTCGCCGTCGGAGAGGCTGAGCACCCAGAGCATGGCCAGCTGGGCCTCCTTTGCGTCGCTGCGGCCTCCGAGCGAGTCGTACAACCCGCGCCGGCCGAGCTGCGGTTCGCCGTACGGGCTGAGGTTGACGTAGCGCCGGTTGCGGTCGAGGACGGCGAACGCCTCGCGGCAGACCGCGAGGGTGTCCGCCATCGCCTCCGAGGAGACGAAGTCCGGGTTGTCCGCCGAGGTGTGGTACTCGGGGTACCCGGCATACGGGGTCCGGCTGAGCGAGCCGACGCCGAGGTCGAACCCGGGCGAGCAGTACTGCCGCTCGTCGTAGCCGTACGGCGTGAACTCGGTGACGTGGTGCGGCCGTTCGGAGGTGCGCAGGACGTGCCGCAGCACCCGGTCGATCTCCGCGTCGCCGCGCCTGCTCTGCTTGTACGTCAGCCGGCCCCGGTCGCCGGCGCAGGCCAGCACCAGGCCGTGCTTGACCCGTTCCACCCGCTCGGCATTGCGGGCCAGCCAGGTGATCGCCCCGATGGTGCCGGGCGCGAAGATGAACCGGTAGGTGTAGTACGGCGTCCGCTCCGCCAGCTCCCGGGCGAGGAAGGTCGCCACCGCGACGCCCGCCAGGTTGTCGTTGGCCAGCGACGGGTGGCAGACGTGGCAGGAGACGATCACCTCGTCGGTGACCTGCCCGGGGACGACGTGCTCGGCGTAGGTGAGGTGGCCGTCGGCGAGCGTGGAGTCGATGCGCACCTCGTACTCGCCGTCCGGCAGCGCGTCCAAGGTCTCCTGGGCCAGGCAGAACCCCCACTCCGGCGTGTAGTAGCTGGTGCGGTACGGCACCCAGGACGGGTGGTCGGGCAGGGTGTGCAGGTGTCCGCGCAGCTCGGCCAGCGGCATGGTCGCCGCCACCGGGACGCTGTAGCCGAGCACATGCAGGCTGGACGCGGCGAAGTCGACGACCCGCTTGCCCGCGGCGTCGGCGATGTACGCGTCCCGGATGTTCCACTCCTGCGGCACCGTCCAGTCGAGCACCTGCGTCCCGGTCGGCACCTCGTGCACCTGCAGCGGGACGTACTCGCCGACGATGTCCAGGGTGGCGCGCACGCCGTCGCCGGTGATGCTCCGGCAGAGCGGGTACAGCCGCTCCACCAGTGCGTGCATCCGGTCGCCCATCGCGGTCATCGGCGCCACCGCAGGGTGTCGTCGACGGTGCCGGCGTCGGACGCCGCGCGCAGCACGGCCAGCCGGGTGAAGCGCTGCTCGAAGTCGTCCCGGCCCATCCCGAACTTCCGGTAGGCGTCGGCGAGTTCGAGCGCGCCGCGCTTCACCGTCCACGCGCAGTCGAAGCCGGGGACCGCGGCTCGGAACCGAGAGAAGTCCACCCGGTAGGAGCGCGGGTCGGCCCCGGCCTCCCCGGTGATCCGTACCTTCGAGCCCTCCACCGCCTCGGCGACCTGCTCGGCGATCTCGGCGACGGTGACGTTGTTGGTCTCGCTGCCGATGTTGAACGCCTCGTCGTGCACCGCCTCCCGCGGCGCGACCAGCGCGGCCGCGAAGGCCCGGGCGATGTCGGCGGCGTGAACCAGCGGGCGACAGGGGGTGCCGTCGGAGAGCACCAGCACCTCGCCGGACAGCAGCGCGTGGCCCACCAGGTTGTTCAGCACGATGTCGGCGCGCAGCCGGGGCGAGTAGCCGAAGGCGGTGGCGTTGCGCATGAACACCGGGCTGAAGTCGCCGTCGGCCAGGTCGTGCAGGTCGTCCTCCACCCGCACCTTGGACTCCGCGTACGGCGTCACCGGGCGCAGCGGGGCATCCTCGGCGACCAGGTCTTCGCCGCCGGCGGCGCCGTAGACCGAGCAGGTGGACGCGTACAGGAAGCGCCGCACCCCGGCGTCGCGGGCCAGCTTCGCCAGCTTCACGGAGGCGTGGTGGTTGATGTCGTAGGTGAGGTCCGGCGCCAGCGAGCCCAGCGGGTCGTTGGACAGCGCGGCCAGGTGGATCACGGCGTCCACCCCGGCCACGTGCTCGGCCGTGACGTCGCGCAGGTCCACCCGGTGCCCCGGCGGGTCGGCGGGCGTCGGGCCGAGGACGCAGTCCGCGAACAGGCCGGCGTCCAGCCCCACGACCTCGTGCCCGGCCTCGGCGAGGACGGGGGCCATCACGGTGCCGAGGTAGCCCTGGTGACCGGTCAGCAGTACGCGCAAGGTTCATCCCTCCAGATCGAGAACGAGCTTGGTGACGGCGAACGCCTCGGCGTAGCGCGTGTGGCATTCGATGCCGCGGATCCGGGCCAGCCCGAGGAAGGCCTCCCGGTCGTACCAGGGCCGGTGCCGCTGCGAGGGGTAGTGCTCCTGCAACAGCCGCACCTTCTCCTCGGCGACCTCCGGGGACAGCGGCTGGTACGCCGTCGGGCGGCCGAGGTCGCCGTCCCACTTGACGATCTCGTAGCCGAGCGCCAGGTGGTCGCGGAAGGCGGTGGTCACCAGCTGCGCCAGGCCGCGGTGGTCCTGGTGCGCGTCCTCGGTACGCGGTGCGAGGACCAGCTCCGGCTCGGTGCGCCCGCGCAGCTCCTCGACCGCGGCCTTGGCCTCGTCCCAGTGCGCGGGCAGCCGGCCGTCCGGCAGCTTGAGCACGGTCAGGTGCAGGTCGGCGCCCGGGCAGCAGGCGTCGAGCGCTGCCTCCTCCTCCAGCTCCCGCTCGCTGCCACCGCCGGAGAGCACCAGCGCGTCGACCCGCAGGCCCGGCCGCGCGAGGCACATCGTCAGCAGCGTGCCGCCGGCGCCGATGGCGATGTCGTCGCAGTGCGCCCCCACCGCGACGATCCGGTCCAGGCGCCCGGCTCCGAGCCGGATCACGCGGTCCTCGCCATGGCGCCGTCCCCGCTGCCGGGCGTCCCCGCGCCGTCCCGTTCCCACACGGCCCACGGTCGGTCGCCCCGGGCGTAGGCGGCGTCGAGCGCGGCCCGCTCCTTCACGGTGTCGGTCGGCTTCCAGAAGCCGCGGTGCTGGTGCGCCACCAACCGGCCGCGCTTGGCCAGTCCGGCGCACCCGTCGGCGACCAGGTCCCCGTCCTCGGGGATGTGGTCGAAGACCTCCTGGCGGAGCACGAAGTAGCCGCCGTTCTCCCACAGCGGCAGTTCGCTCACCGCGGTGATGCCCCCCACCAGGCCGTCCTCGCCCAGCTCCACGCAGTGGAACGACTGCTGCGGCGGCACCACCATCATCGACGCGCCGGCGTCGCGCCGGGCGAACCGGTCGATCATCTCCGGCAGCGGGGCGTCGGTGAGCACGTCGGCGTAGTTGGCGAGGAACATCTCGTCGCCGGCCAGGTGGTGCCGCACCCGGCGCAGCCGCTCCCCGATCGGCGAGTCGATGCCGGTCTGCGCGAATGTGATCGTCCAGGAGGCGATGTCGGTGGACAGCAGCTCGGTCCGCCCGCCCCGCAGCACGAAGTCGTTGGACGTCGTCTCCTCGTAGTTGAGGAAGAAGTCCTTGATGTGGTGTGCCCCGTACCCGAGGCACAGGATGAACTCCGTGTGCCCGAAGTACGCGTAGTAGCGCATGACGTGCCAGATCAGCGGCCGCGGCCCGACCATCGCCATCGGCTTGGGCACGTCGTCGGACGCTCCGCTGCGCATCCGCAGCCCGTAACCGCCACAGAACAGGACGACCTTCACGGCTTCACCTCGACGATGCTCAGTTCCGGGATGGGGAAGACCAGCCGGCCGCCCCACTCGTGCAGATAGGACAACTGCTCGACCAGCTCGGCCCGCAGGTTCCAGGGGAGGACGAGGACGTAGTCCGGCCGGTCGGCGGCGATCTGCTCGGTCGGCAGGATCGGGATGCGGGTGCCCGGGGTGAACCTGCCGTGCTTGTAGGGGTTCCGGTCGACCGTGTACGGGAGCAGGTCGGGCCGGATGCCGCAGTGGTTGAGCAGGGTGTTCCCCTTGCCCGGGGCGCCGTAGCCGACGACCGTCTCGCCGCGCTCGGCCGCCTCGACCAGGAAGCGCAGGAGGTCCCGGCGCACCTTGGCCACCCGGGCGGAGAACTCGGTGTACCCGGACAGGTCCTGGAGCCCGGCGGCCTTCTCCCGGTCCAGCACCTCGGCCACCACCCGGGTCGGCTCGCCGGCCACCTCGGCCGGCCGGGCCCACAGCCGGATGGAGCCGCCGTGCGTGGGCAGCAGCTCGACGTCCACGAGGGTGAGTCCGCCGCCGGCCAGCGCCCGGGCCGCGGAGGCGACGGTGTAGTACTGGAAGTGCTCGTGGTAGATCGTGTCGTACTGGTTCTCCTCGATCAGGGTCAGCAGGTGCTGCACCTCGATGGAGACCCAGCCGTCGTCGGCCACCAGGGCGCGCAGCCCCCGGGTGAACCCGACCACGTCGGGGATGTGCGCGTACACGTTGTTCGCCACGACCAGGTCCGCCGGGCCGTGCTCGGCGCGGACGGCCGCGCCGGTGGCCGGGTCCAGGAACTCGGTGAGCGTCGGCACGCCCTTCTCCCGGGCCGCGGCTCCGACGTTCACCGACGGTTCGATGCCGAGACAGCGGATCCCCCGCTCCACCACGTGCCCGAGCAGGTAGCCGTCGTTGCTCGCGACCTCGACCACGAAGGCGTCCGGGCCGAGCTCCAGCCGCTCGACGGCCCCGGCCACGAAGGTGCGCGCGTGGTCCACCCAGGAGGTCGAGTAGGAGGAGAAGTACGCGTACTGCGTGAACGTCTCCTCCGGCGTGATCAGCGGAGGGATCTGCGCGAGCCAGCAGTCGGTGCAGACCCGCAGGTGCAGCGGGTACGTCGGCTCCGGCCGGTCCAGTTCGTCGGCCGCGAGGAAGCTCTCGCACGGCGGGGTCGCCCCCAGGTCGACGACGCTCCCCAGCGCCGTCGAGCCGCACAGTCGGCATCGTGTCATCTACTGCCCCCATTCCCGCCCGCGCGGGGTGCCCCGTCGCGAGCCAGCGTTTCCGTTCCCCACCGGCGGCGCGCCGTCCGCGCCGCCGGACCGCCCCGCCATCGCGGTGCGGTACCCCTCCACCAGGCGCTCCAGCCCGACGGCCGGGCTGAAGCCCTGCTCGTACCGGCGCCGGGCCGCCCGGCCCATCTCCCGGTTGCCGTCCGGATCGGCGGTGATCCGGCGCAGGCAGGACGCGAGCGAGGCCGCCTCGCCCGGCCGGTGCAGCAGCCCGGTCACCCCGTCCTCGACGAGTTCGACGAAGGCGCCGTGCCCGGCGGCGACGGCCGGGACCCCGGACGCCATCGCCTCCACGACCACCAGGCCGAACGCCTCCAGCCACGTCGAGGGGGCCACCACGGCGACCGACCGGGCGACGGCCTGCCGGCACCGGTCCCGGTCGTACAGGCCGACGTACCGCACGTCGTCCCGGCCGGCCGCCCAGGCGGTCACCTCCCGCTCCAGCGGGCCCGCACCGGCGACCACGAGCGGTACGCCCACCCCGCCGTCCGCGGCGATCTGGTCCCACGCGGCCATCAGCAGCCGTACGCCCTTGGCCTCCGCGAGTCGGCCGAGGTAGAGCAGGTGCTCGCCGGCGCCCGTGCGACGGACGCCGGGTTCGGGTACGAAGTTGTGCTTCACCGCCAGCCGTTCGGCCGGCAGACCGGCCCGCGCCAGGACGTCGCGCTGCGCCGCCGAGATGCAGAAGAACCGCTCCACGCCGGACCACCACCGCCGCCGGTTGACCGCCAGGCCGACCGCGAGCGGCACCGTCGCCAGCCGGGAGTTCCGGTAGCAGCCGTGCCGGACGGCGGGCAGCGGCGTGGCCCCGACGCACTCGGTGCACGACCGGCCGTCCCGCTGCAGCGTGCCCGGCGGGCAGACCTGGGTGTAGTTGTGCAGCGTGGCGACGGCGGGCACGCCGGCGTCGGCGCAGGCGGCCAGCACCGAGGGCGACAGGAGCGGGAAGACGTTGTGGATGTGCACCACGTCCGGCCGCTCGGCGCGCAGCCGGGCCGCCAACTCGGTGCGGACCGCAGGGTTCCACGGCACCAGCAGCGGCACCGCCACCTTGCCCGGCAGCGACCGCCGGGCGATGTCGTCGCTGCGTCGCTCGAACACCTCGACCCGGTGGCCGGCCTCCCGCAGCAGGGCCACCTCCTGGTCGACGACCTTGTTCTCCCCGCTCGGCTGCGCCGAGGCGTAGCGGTTGTGCACCACGAGGACGTGCATGTCAGGTGAGCTCCGTTCGCTGGGCCCGGGGCGCGGTGCGCCGCCGGGGGACAGCAGGCGTCGGAAGGACGGCGGACACGGTCGGCGCCGCCAGCAGCGAGGCGGCCACGGTCAGGTGCAGCAGGTAGGGCGAGGCGTCGCCCAGCCCGGCCTCGGTGTACGAGGCGATCGCGCAGTAGCTGATCAGGAAGATCGCGGCGGCCCGCTCCGGCGACGGCGGCCGTAGCAGCGCCACGCCACCCAGCACGACGAAGACCACCGCCACCACGGCGACCCCGGCCAGACCCTGCTCGTTGTAGACCGCCAGCCAGCTGTTGTCGATCGGCAGCCCGCCGAACGACTTGTCGCCCAGCCCCACCCCGAACACCTGCTCCGTGGTCGTCCGGGGCGCCGCCAGCAGAGCGTCCCAGACCTTGGCCCGGCCGGTCAGGTTGGAGAAGTTCTCCTGGCTCTGGCCGCGCAGGAACCAGGCCTGGAGCAGCGAGCTCAGGCCCACCCCGACCACGGTGGCCAGCAGCACCGCCCAACTGAAGAACCGGCGGGCGGCGGCGCTGGTCATGACGAGCGAGCCGATCGCCAGCGCCAGGCCGATGATCAGGCCCAGAGTGGCCGTCCGGGTGTGGGTCAGCGCGAGCAGGACGAGCGAGGGCACGATGATCGTCGCCGCGCTCGCCCCGGTGGTCCGGCGGTCCAGCAGGAGCAGCACGGTGAGCCCGATGATCACCGCAGCGTACTGTCCGATCTGTGGCGGGGTGAGCGGCCACAGCGCGCCGACCAGCCGTCCGCCGTAGAGGTCGGGCATGGCCGCGCCCGGTGAGGCGACCAGTCCGGCGGCCACCGACACGAGCACGCCGAAGTACATCCGGATGTGGAACCGGACGAACGTCGGGCTGCCGTCCCACCAGCGGCTGAGCAGCCACAACGTGCTGACGAAGAGTGTCAGCCGGAAGCAGCGGAACAGCGCGCCGAACCCGGACTCGAGGTTCGCGCTGGAGATCACGCTCAGCACCAGCAGCAGGGTGAGCAGGAACAGGAAGGCACTGGCCCGGACGCGCAGCCGGAGGTTGAGGACGAGCGCCAGCGCGAACGCGGTGGCCAGCGCGCCCATGGTGGCCATCTGGATGAGAGAGCGGGGGAGCGGGACGATGGTCCGCGCCCCGGCCGAGCCGAGCGTGTTGAGGATCAGCAGCCCCCAGATCATCTCGACGGTCCTCGGCGGCCCGGCGGGGCCCGGTCCGGCGCGGGTCAGGTCATGTCCCATCTCAACCACCGGTCCGCGGCTGGAAGGTGCTGCCCGCGTCCTGCCGGTACGGAGCGCCCTGCCACTGCCCGAAGTCGAGCGTCCGGCCCGGGTCGTGGGCGACGAAGCTCCACGGCCCGACGTAGGTGTTGTCGTGCCAGCGGTTCTGCTGCTTGCCGGTGATCGCCTCGGCCACCGGTTCGCCCTTGTACGGCGACCACTCCGGGTAGGTGCCGTAGTTCGCCAGCACCGCCATCCGGCCGCACTTCGTGGTGCAGCCGACGACGGCCGGGTTCAGCGTGAAACGGTTGTCGTGGATGTCCACCCGCTGGGTTTTCCACCGGCAGTCGGCGTAGAGCGGTGCGGTGGCGATCGCCGGCTGGGCGCAGCTGCCGGTGTTCTTCACCAGCAGCGTGCAGTCACCGGACGAGGTGTTGGCCGGGCTGTTGCAGAACCTGTCGGCGTTCTCCCACAGGGTGATCCCGGACCAGTTGTCCTCCAGCACGTTCCGGTCGATCTCGATCTTGTCGGTGCGGGCCGGGATCCGTGGTTCGCCGCCGGACTCGGACAGGTAGACGGTCGCGAACGGGAAGTTGTCGCCGCGGTCGGCGGACCTGCGGCCCTCGACCCAGTTGTTGTGCCGGATCGTGTTGTTCCGGATGACCGCGTTGTAGCTGGCCTCGTACACCAGCGCGGCACCGTCGTTGGCCTCCAGCACGTTGTCCTCGATGCGGAAGTCGTTGTTGTCGGTGTCCGCCCACAAGCCGGGTCCGCGGTTGTCGTGCACCCAGTTGCCGCGGATGTCGGCGCCGTCGACGGCCCAGAACTTGATGCCTCCGGTGCAGCCGCAGCCCGGCTGCCGTCCCTCCCAGTCGTCGGTGTTGTTGCCCACGACCTCGTTGCCCTCGACCAGCAGGCCCTTGATGGGGCCGCCGGTCTTGTACGCGTTCATTCCGTACTGTCCGTTGTCGCGGAGGCAGTTGGCGCGGACCTGCTGGCGGGCACCGGACATCAGCCCGGCGCCGGAGTTGTGCTGGATCGTCGCGTGCTCGATCACCCACCCGTCGGCCATGTCGTGGTTGACCACGCCCTCGTCGTGCGGGGCGACGAAGCCCTGCACGGTCAGGTAGCGGATGGTCACGTCGGGGGCGGTGCCGCTGAATGCGTAGTTGTTGGTCTTCCGGCCGTCGAGCACCGCGCCCGGCGCGCCGAGATAGGTGTCCCCCTCCTTGGTCACGACCTGGGCGTAGCGGTCCGGTTCGAGCGTGTGCGTGCCCGGGAGCAGCCAGAACGTGGTGTGCGGGGGGTTGCTCCTGGTCTTCGACGCCAGGTCACCGACCACCGCGGGGTCGACCGTCACCGCGCCCGCCGGCGTGGCCGCCGGCCCGGCCGCGGGCTCGGCGCACACCCGGGCCACGGCCACGGCCCCGGACGCGGCCCCGGACGGCGTGGCGGTCGGCTTCGCCGGGGCGTCCGGCGTGCTCGTACAGCCGGTCGCCACCAGCAGGGCGAGCGTCAGCGCCGTCGCCACCGTCGCCCCCCGGCGCCACCTCGTGATCCCCACCCGCCTCAGCCCCGGAACCTGAGTACGGTGGTCAGCCCCTGCGCGCCGTCGGCGAAGCCGGTGCCGACCAGCGTGGTGGCGGGTTCCTTGCGGCCGAAGCCGACGGAGTACCAGCCGAGCGGCGGGTCGGTCTCGCCGCGGTGCGCCGACCAGGACAGCTCCCCGGGCAGGTCGAGCACCGCGGAGCGGTCCTCGCCGTCCCAGGTCCAGGTGAGCGCGGCCCGGTTCCCCGTCAGGTCCGCGGTGACCGCCGGGCCGAGGTGGAACGCCAGGCGCACGGCCCGGCGCGGTCCGCGCAGCTCGTCGACGATCCGCAGCTCCCGGGTCGCAGCGGTCAGCTCCACCCGGCGGCGGTGCATCGACTCCCGGTAGCCCTCGTGCTCGGCACTCCAGCGGCCCACGCCCTCGTCGGAGGTGTCGGCGACCAGGACGCGGCTGCGGGCGTGCCGGGTCCACAGGAACGGGCCGCCGGAGACGGACTGGTCGGCGCCGTCCACCTGGAGGGTGTTGTGGCCCAGGGTCGACCGGAAGTACCGCCGCCACTCGGGCTGCCCGTGGTAGCAGAACGTCCCCGGGTCGGCGAGCACGTCGACCCCGTCGTGCCGGACCTCCACGGACAGCGCGTCCGCATGGGCGTGCGCGGCGATGGACAGGAACCCGTGCGGGCCGCCGTCGCAGCGGCACCAGATCTCCTCCGGACCGCGCAGGACGGTCAGGCCCGCATCGGCGAAGTGGGCCGGCCGGTCGGCCGGGCGGGCCACGCTGCGTTTGTCGGCGCTGGCGTTCCGCCCGTACGGTCGGACGAGCGCCGCCAGCAGCGGGGTGCGCACATCGGTGCCGGTCACCTCCGGCCACCAGGCGAGCCGGCCGAACACGGCGTCCCCGGTGGCCAGCAGCGAGCCCCAGCGGTCGGTGCCCGCGCCGTCCACGACCAGGCCGTGCCCGTCGTCCGCGTCCCCCTGGCGCGGGGGCCGCAACCGGTTGTCCACGACGGCCGCGAGCGCGTCGGTCATCCGCAGCAGGACGAGCCGGACGGTCGTCGGGACCGGCACGGCCGCGGCGTCCGCCTCGGCCACCGCGGCCAGGCCGAGCTCCAGGACCAGCCCGTGGTACTCGGTGGCCAGCTCGCGGTTGAGGCCGGAGGGGAAGGTGTTGGCGCGCAGGTGCCGCTCCAGCGACCGCAGCGCGGCGGACCGCCACCGCGCCGAGGAGGGGAACCAGCCGAACGCGCAGGCCGCGGCGAACTGCCCGGCGGCCTCGGCGATGACGTGGTTGTTCGCCGAGGACCCCCGGCTGGGGAAGGCGGCCAGCCAGCGCTGGTGGTGCCAGATCTGGTTCAGCGCCACCGGGTTGCCCTCGAACAGCCCGGCCGCGCCCGGCCAGCCGTCGAGCAGCCGACGGATCCACACCCAGGACAGCAGCCGGATGCCCAGTTCGATCCCGCTGATCCAGTGCACGCCGCGCAGCGGCGGGTTGGCGGCCCACCAGGACCGCAGGTGCTCGGCCACGCGCTCGGCGTACCGCTCGTTCCCGGTGAGCGCGTAGGCGGCGGCGAGTACGGTCAGGTACTGGTGCCGGGACGGCTCCCAGATCTGCTTGATGTCCCCGACCGCGTCCTCGTCGCGGTACGGCACGTCGAAGGCGTAACCGGACGGAGCCCGGCGCCCGGTCCTCGGGTCGCGCCACCAGTCCGGGGCGGCCAGGTCGTCGCGGTCCACGCCGAAGTACTCGGCGCGCCCGTCCATCAACCGGTCCGCCTCGGCGAGGAGACGCTTCGCGGCGTCCGGGGGCACCGCGGCTAGCGCCCCGACGGGCAGGACGGCGGTGAACCGGGCGCCGATAACGGCAGGGCAGTCCGGCGGCGCCGACCGCCACCGCCGCCTGCGCACCGCGTCGCCCACCCGGCCGCCGACCTCCTGCGGTCCCATTCGGGACAGCCGGCGCAGGTACCAGCCCGCGCTCATGGTCATCGGGCACTCGCAAGCGTCACCGGCGCACCGCCGGTCAGGGCGGTCCGCACGGCGAGGGTGGCCGCCGTGGTGGCGACCAGCGACTCCAGCGGCACGGGCATCGGCCCGCCGGTCCGCACGGCCCTGATGAACGCGGCCAGCTCCGCGGACTGGCCCTTGTCCCGGGCCTTCGGCAGCCGCGAGCTGACCCACCGCTTGCGCCCGGCTGTGCTTCCGAAATACACCGAGGCGCGGACGAAGTCGTCGAGCTTCAGCACCTTGCCGTCCGCGACGAGGTCCAGCGTCTCCTTGGGGAAGCCGGGCGCGCCGTTGGTGATGTAGCCGATGGTGGCGGTGGAGCCGTCCGGGTAGCGCAGCACGACCTGCAGGTCCTCGTTGCCGGCCGGGGCGACCGCGTACACCGAGACCGGGTCGGCGTCCAGCAGCCAGCTCGCGGTGTCGATGAAGTGCCCGCCCTCGCCGGCGAACCGCGAGCCCTCGGTGCCCTGCTGGAGGTACCAGCTGCCGTGCTGCAGCCGGCCCGCGTTGACCAGGTAGCGCAGGTTCGCCGGCCCGGTCCGGACGCCGAAGCGGTTCTTGGCCTCCTGCAGCAGCGGTGCGAACCGCCGGTTGAAGCCCACCTGCAAGCGGTCGTTGCCGGACTCCTCCACCGCGGTGAGCACGCCGGCCAGTTCGTCCTCGGTGAGGGCCAGCGGCTTCTCCACGAACACCGCCTTGCCGGCGAGCAGCGCCTTCCGGGTCAGCTCGGCGTGCGAGCTGTGCCGGGTGACCACGAACACCGCGTCGACGGACGGGTCCCCGAGCACGGCGTCGAGATCGGTGGTCGCCCGGGCGAAGCCGAACTTCCGCTGGGCGTTGGCCGCGGACAGCGCCGTCGTGGTGACGACCGTGGACAGCACGACGCCGTCGCGCTGCTCCAGGTGCGGCAGCAGCATCGACGTCGCGTAGTTCCCCGCGCCGACGAACGCCAGCCGCACCGGCGTCCCGGCGGGCCGGGCCGGGACGGGCGCCGGGCCGCCGGGACGCACCGCGGGCACCGCCACCGCCGGGGCCTGCGCGGCCGCCTCGCGCGGGGCGTCGGGGTAGCGGAAGAGGACCGCCACAGCCTTCAACTCGCCGTCCTTCAGGCGCTGGTACGTCTCGACGGCGTCGTCGAAGTCGGCGATGTGGGAGATCAGGGGTTCCACGTCGACGCGGCCGCGGGCCATGAGGTCGAGGAAGCACGCCAGGTTGCGGCGCTCGGTCCAGCGCACGTAGCCGATCGGGTAGTCCCGCCCCTCCAACTCGTACTCCGGGTCGT
The DNA here is from genome assembly GCF_024172095.1 of Kitasatospora cinereorecta. Lineage (GTDB taxonomy): Bacteria > Actinomycetota > Actinomycetes > Streptomycetales > Streptomycetaceae > Kitasatospora > Kitasatospora cinereorecta. The sequence continues at coordinate 341,245 of NZ_JAMZDX010000009.1, forward strand.
AGCGCCCGGGGCCGTACGAGCGGGAGAACCGGACGTCGAGCTCCTTCTCGTAGTACGCGTTCCACGGCAGGTCCAGGCGGCACTTGCCGATGTCGACGACCCGGCCGCGGTCCCGGCTCAACCGGGCGGCCAGCTCGACGGGCTGGTTGCTGCCGCCGCCGGCGGCCAGGTACACCTGGTCCACGCCGTGTCCGCCGGTGAGTTCGGCGACGGCGGTCTCCACGGCCGCGGACGAGGGGTCGCCGCAGGCCACGGCGCCCAGGCGCTCGGCGAGTTCGCAGCGCACCGGGTCGGGGTCGGCCCCGACGACGCGCACCCCCGCAGCGGTGAGGAGCTGCACCACCAGCTGGCCGATCAGCCCGAGGCCGACGACCAGCGCCACCTCGCCGAGCTGCGGCTCACCCTGCCGGACGCCCTGCAACGCGATCGACCCGACGGTGCCGAACGCAGCATGGCGCGGCGCCAGGCCGTCCGGCACCGGGGTGTAGAGGTTCCTGGGCACCCAGTTCTGCTCGGCGTGCAGCGCGTGCTCGTTGCCGGCGCAGGCCACCAGGTCGCCGACCTTCACGTCGTCGATCCCGGCACCGACCTGCTCGACCACGCCGCACAGCGAGTAGCCCAGCGGCGTGTAGGAGTCCAGCTTGCCCATCACCTTGCGGTAGGTGGCGGGCAGCCCGTTGGTGGCCACGCTCTGCATGACCTTGGCCACCTGGTCCGGACGGGAGCGGGCCTTGCCCAGCATCGACATGCCGGCCTCGGACACCTTCATGAGCTCGGTTCCGGTGGATATCAGCGAGAAGACGCTGCGGACCAGCACACCGCCGGGCTTGCACCCCGGCACCGGCACGTCGAGCACCGCCAGCTCGCCGCTCTTGTAGTTCTGCACAACCTGCTTCACCGGAAGTCCCCTCGTTTTTCTGCCGTCGAGTGAGTGCTGCGCCGTCAAGTGAGTGCTACGCCGTCAACCGGGCGCTGTGGCCGGAGCCGGAGGTCGCGCCGCGGTACCAGTACTCCAGGGTCAGCACGTGCCACAGGTGCTTGGAGTAGTCCTGCTGCCCGGCGGCGTCCGCGGCGACCATGCGTGCGAGCGCGTCGCGGCGCAGCAGCCCGGAGCCGACGAGGACGCCGTCGTGCACCACCTCGCGCACCAGCGGCGCCAGGTCCCGGCTCATCCACGCCCGCAGCGGCGCGCTGAACAGGCCCTTGGGCCGGTACACGATCTCCCGGGGCAGGACCGAGGCAGCCGCCTCCTTGAGGACAGCCTTCCCCTGCCGTCCGACGATCTTGCGGTCGCCGGGCACGGCGAACGCCGCCCTGACCACCTCGACGTCCACGTACGGCACCCGCACCTCGGTCGACGCGGCCATGCTGGAGCGGTCCGTGTAGGCGAGGTTCAGGCCCGGCAGGAACATCCGGGCGTCACCCAGGCACATCCGGTTGACGAAGTCGTCGAGCTCGTTGTCCTGGTAGATGTCCGCGTGCTCGGTCAGCACGTCCTCGACCGCCTGGGCCAGGTCCGGGTCGACCAGGGCGAGCAGCTCGTCCCGGTCGTACATGGTGTAGCTGCGCCGGAAGGCGGTCTCCTCCGGCAGATCGGCGAAGGAGAGGAACCGCTTCGCGAACCGCACCGACCGGAATCCCCGGCTGGCCGTGGCGACCGGCAGCCGGTCCACGGCCGCGGACAGGCCGCGCCGCAGGGGCCGCGGGACGCGCTGATAGCGCAGCGCGAGCCGGTTGGCCAGGTGCTTGCGGTAGCCGGCGAACAGCTCGTCGGCACCCATCCCCGAGAGCATCACCTTGACCCCGGCCTCCCGGGCGGCCGAGCAGATCAGGAAGGTGTTGATCGCGGCGGGGTCGCCGATCGGCTCGTCCAGGTGGTACGTCATCCGCGGCAGCAGGTCGAGCACGTCCGGCGCGATCTCGATCTCGTGCAGGTCGACGCCGAACCGCTCGGCCACCTGCCGGGCGTAGCGGAGGTCGTCCGGCATCGCCTCGAACCTGGCGTCCTCGGCGCGGAACCCGATCGTGTAGGCGGAGATCCCGGGCCGGTCGCGGGCCGCGAGCGCGGTCAGATAGCTGGAGTCCAGGCCGCCGGAGAGGAAGGTCGCCACGGGCACGTCCGAGAGCAGGTGACGCCTCGTCGACTCCTCGACGATCGCGGCGAGGTCCGGCAGCTCGCCGCTGAGGGCCCGCTCCCGGCCCTCGGCGGCGACGTCCCGCAGGTGCCAGAACCGGCCGCGGTCCACCCGGCCGTCGGGCCGGCACCGGAGCCAGCTCCCCGGCGGCAGCTTCTCCGCCTCGCGGAACGCGCACCGCGAGTCCGGCACCCAGTAGTACAGCAGTGAGGCCACCAGCGCCGCGGGGTCCACCTCCAGCGACCCGCCGGTGGCGGCGGCCAGCGCCTTGAGCTCGGACGCGAACACCAGGCCCTCGCCGCGCCGGACCAGGAACAGCGGCTTGATCCCGAGCTGGTCGCGGGCGAGCACCAGCTCGCCGGTCCGCTCGTCGAAGACCCCGAACGCGAACATGCCGCGCAGCCTGGGCAGGCAGTCCGTGCCCCAGCGCCGCCAGGCCTCCAGCAGCACCTCGGTGTCGGAGGTGCCGCGGAAGCGCACCCCGGTGGCCGCCAGTTCGGCCCGCAGCTCGGGCGCGTTGTACAGCTCGCCGTTGTACGTCAGGACGAGGCCGTCCGAGACCATCGGCTGGGCGCCGGTTCCGGACAGGTCGACGATGGCCAGTCGCCGGTGCCCCAGGTGCACTTCGCCGTCACCGACGGGGTGGCTGTACCGACCAGCCCCGTCGGGACCGCGGTGGGCGAGGGTCTCGGTGAGCAGGTCGGTCACGACCTTCCCGTCCGGCCATCGGTACGTACCCGCGATGCCACACATGTCCTACCGCACCTCCTGATCACTGTCCGGGACCCTCGAGGTCCACATCGTCGTCACTCCCGTCCGCCGACGGCCCGTGCCGGTGTGCCGGGCTGGCCGCTCGGTCCGGCCGCGCGCCGGGGCGTTGGGCCCGTCCCACAGCGTGCCGTCGGTCCGGTCCCGCGGATCGGGGTCGATCAGCACCACACCGATCACCGGGATGTCCTGGTCCGCGAGCTGCCGTGCCACGGTGTGCAGCCACGCGGTGCTGCCGTGCCCGGCCCGCACCACGAGCACGGTCCGGGTGCCGAGGAACGGGAGGTCGGTCCAGGTCGTGCCGGGCGACACCGAGCCGACACCGAGCCGACGCTCCTGACCCGCCCCGGCCGTCGCGCCCTCGCCGTCGACCACGGTCGGCTCTCCCGGCCGCGGGCCGCGCTTGGCGAACCGCGGGCCGGGCAGCTCGTCGACGAGGGCCACCGGCCCCTCTTCCCCCAGCGCCCCCGCGAGGTCCAGGGCGATCGCGCCGGTGCTGCGCGCGCAGCCCAGTTCCAGCAGCGACACCGCCTCGGCGGAGCCGCGCACGGTGCGGGCCAGGGTCGTGGTGACCCTCGCCCGGGCCGCCCGGGTCCGTCGGCGCTGCCACCGTCCGGCCGGCCGACGGGGCACCCGGCGCAGCTCCGCGATGACCGAGGCGCCGAGGTTCGCCGCGATGTCCCGGCGCAGCACGGGCCGGTCCGCCACCACCGTGCCGACCGCGGCCACCGCGAGCCCGAGGACGAGCCCGAGGACGAGCCCGATCGCGGCGTCGGTGGCGGCGGTCGCCGTCAGGGACTGCCGCACCGCGCGCGGGGCGTCCACGATCTGTGTGCCGGCGACGAGCTGGGGCGTGCCGACCTGTGCCTCCGCCGCGCGCTGGCCGAAGTCGGTGATCCGCGCGGTGAGTTCGGCCCGGCTGGCGAAGAGCGTCTCCAGGCTCGCCGACGCCTTCGGCCCGCCTTGCTGCGAGCCGTCGCCGATCGTCCGGTTGACCTCGTCGAGTTGCTCCTGCAGGCGGTCCCGCTGGTCGAGCAGGGCCTTGGCCTGGGCGTCCGCGGATTCCTTGATCCGCCGCACGTGGTCCGCCACGAACGCGTCGGCGAGCGCCTTCCCCCGGGCCACCGCCTCCTCCTCGCTGTGACCCGTCACGGTGATCTGCAGCATGTTGTTGGTCAGTCCGATGCCCCCGTAGTCCTTCATGAAGTCCTCCGGCTTCTCCGAGGACCCGAGGGACTGCAGGGCCCTGCCGGCGATCCCCGTGGTCTGCAGCAGGGCGACGTCGGTGCGGATCAGCGTTCCGGGATCGTTCGGCTGGTCTGCCTGGTGCGCGACCAGCACCTTGACCAGCGCGGTCGGCGGAGGCGGACGCAGGACGGCCAGCGCCGCGCCGGCCAGCAGTCCGAGCAGCGCCATCGCGCACCAGAAGCGGCGGCTCCTGCGCACCGCGACCACCAGCGCCTGCAGGTCCACCAGCGGCGCGGCGGCCGCCGACTCCGACGTCGTACTCGTCGTCACCCGGCGGCTCTCCTCGTGTTGCCGCCGGCCACGAGCACCGGCGTGGCGCCGTCCGGATCACGGTCGGCGGACCGTTCCGGACGGGCCCGGACCACGTCGGCGACGACGGCGCCGACGACCTCGTGCTCGGCGTCCGCACACGCCTCCGCGATGCCGGCGAGCTCGGCCGCCGTCCAGCTGCCCGCGCTGAGCACGACCACCGCGCCGGACTCGTCGGCGCGGTCCGGCACCAGCGGCCGGGACACCGAGACCCCCACCACCCGCAGCAGCGGATCGCCCTCCGCCGCGGCGACGAGCCGCCCGGCGGCCCGGCCGGCCGTCTCGTCCCCGTCCGGGACGAGGACCAACAGCGGCCTGGGCGCCGGCAGTCCGTCCCGGAGGCGGTCGCAGACCCGCCGGTAGCGCAGCTGCCGACCGGGCTCGTCGCCGGGAGCGTGCCGGGTCGGCAGGTCCCACCGGACGTCGGTGCCCAGCAGTAGGCGGACCAGGGCCCGCGGGCCACGGCCTGCCGGCCGGTGCGCGGACCGGTCATCGGGCACCTCGACGGTGCCGAGGAGCACCGAGCCCAGCGCCGCGGCGATCTCCGGTTCGGTGCGCAGTCGGCGGCTCATCCGTGCGGCGGCGAGATGACCGACGACCCCGAGCACGAGGAACAGCGCCGCTCCGCCCGCGGCGAGCTGCGTCCTCGTCGGCGGTGCCTCCCCGGTCGGTCGGGCCGCCGGCCCCATGACGACCAGGTTGACCGTCTTGGTGGCGGCCGGATCGGTCTGGTCCAGCTTCTTGACGGCGTCCTGCAGCGCGGTGCGCAGCTTCACCAGCTCGGTGCGGGTTTGCACGCTCTCCACGCTCTGTCCCGAACCGGCCGCGTCGGCCAGGTCGGTGATGCGGCGGCTGGTCTGCTCCACCAGCTGCCGCAGTGCCTCGGGCTGCGCCGCTTCGGTGCCGGTGCCGTCGCCCGAGAACCGCGCGGCGAACGTGACGAACTCCTGGGCCACCTGATCGGCGAGCTGTTGTGCGCGCTTCGGGGTGTCGGCCGTGCCCGAGATCGTGATGATGTTCCCGTCCGCGGCCGTGGCGGTCACCCGGTCCCGCAGCTCGTTGCCGCCGACCCCGGGCCAGTTGAGCGCGGTGGCCACCCGGTCGATCACCACCGAACTGGTCGCGATCTGTGCCTGGGTCGTCAGTTCGCGCTCCTGCCACGCCCCCGGCAGCAGCACCGAGGCCGATGTCGTGTAGCGCGGCGGGAACATCAGGGAACTGCCGAAGCCGACGAGCGCACCCGCCACGGCGAGGACGGCGAGGAGCCGCCAGCGCCAACGGAGGATCCGACCGATCGTGACCAGACGTATCGTTTCGTCGCTCAACGGCGCGGCCTCTTCCCGGCCCGGCCCGGGCCGCCCGCCGAAACAGGGGTGTCGTCACGGCAGGCGGCGGCGTAGGCGGCGAGCAGCGACGCCTGCGAGTTCCGCCAGGCGAGCGGGCCGTTGATCCGCTCCTGGCCGATCTTGCCCATCAGGGCCCGCTTCTCCGGATCGTCCAGCAGCAGCGCGACGAGTTCGGCGAACCGGGCCTCGTCGTCGGCGGGCGCGTAGACGGCGGCGTCACCGGCGGAGACCCGGGCCTCGCGGAGGTCGAACGAGACGATCGGCCGACCCATCACCATGTACTCCAGGACCTTGTTCATGGTCGACACGTCGTTGAGCGGATTGCGCGGGTCGGGGGAGAGGCACACGTCCGCGGTGGACAGGTAGCGCACCAGGTCGGCGTCCGGAACACGCCCGGTGAACTCCACCTGCTCGGAGAGCCCGAGCCGCCGGGACAGCTCCACCATCGCGTCGAAGGTGTCGCCGCCGCCGACGAACACCGCGTGCCAGTCGGTCCGCCCGCACTCGTCGCGCAGCTTCGCGAGCGCCCGCAGGGCGTAGTCGACGCCGTCCTGCGGCCCCATCACGCCGAGGTAGCACAGCAGATGGGGCTTGCCGCGCTTCAGCTCCGGCTCGGGCGGCACCGGCCGGAACCGCTCGGTGTCCGGTGCGCTGCGCACCACGAAGACGTCGTCCGGGCGCCGGCCGCCGCGGTGCAGTGCGACGTCCCGGTAGCTCTCGTTGGTGGCGAGTACGACGTCGGCGGCCCGGTAGGTCAGCCGTTCCAGTGCGCACACGCCGCGGTAGAGCAGATCCTCACCGCGGTCGAACCGGGACAGGTACAGCTCGGGCACCAGGTCGTGCTGGTCGAACACGAAGCGGGCGCCGTGCCGCTTCAACCACAGGGCCGGCAGGAACAGCAGGTCGGGCGGATTGCAGGCGTGGACCACGTCGACCGGACCGACCCGGCGGGCCAGCCGCATCGTGTGCCACAACGCCGATCCGTACTCCCGCAGGTACCCGGCCGGCCCTCCGGTGGCCGCGCGCAACGGGTACCGGTGGATCCGCACCCCGTCGATCACCGCCTCCGGCTCGGTGTCCCGCTTGCTGCCCTTCGGGCAGATGACGTCCACCGTCCAGCCCGCGGCACGGAGCGTCGTGCATTCCTGCCACACCCGTCGGTCGAACGGCACCGACAGGTTCTCCACGAGGATCAGCGCGCGACGGCCCCGCCCGTCGCCGCGCGTCGCGTCACCAGGCAAGGCCCACGTACCCCGGCTCGGTCCGGCGCGCCTCGGCGTCGGGAAGGTGGACGAGGTCGACGATCACCGGGCTGTCGCCGTGCGGCAGGGCCGACAGCACGGCCGGGTCCCTGGTCCCGACCACGCACACCTCGGCGTGGTCGAGCACCTCCTCGACGGACTCCGCGAGGAGCTGCGAGAGGTGCGGCAGCCGGGTCTCGATGTACTCGCGGTTCGCGCCGAGCAGCCGGGAGAGGTTCACGTTGGGGTCGTAGATCCGCAGGTCGTAGCCCTTGCCGAAGAGCCGCTCCGCCAGTTCGACGAGCGGGCTCTCGCGGAGGTCGTCGGTGCCGGGCTTGAAGGACAGGCCGAACAGACCCACCCGACGCCGGCCGGTGCGCTCGACCAGCTCCACCGCGCGCTGCAGGTGTGCGTCGTTGGAGGGCAGCACGTGGGAGAGGATGGGCACCGCGACGTCGGCCTGCCGTGCCGCGTGGACCAGGCCGCGCAGGTCCTTGGGCAGGCAGGAGCCACCGAAGGCGAAGCCGGGCCGCAGGTAGGCGGGGCTGATGTTGAGCTTGCGGTCGGCCAGGAACACGTCGATCACCTGGTGCGAGTCCACCCCGAGCGCCCGGCACACGGCGCCCAGCTCGTTCGCGAAGCCGATCTTGAGGCCGTGGAACGCGTTGTCCGCGTACTTGATCGCCTCGGCCGTCGGGATCGGCACCCGGAACACCTCGCCGGGCAGTCCGTCGTACAGCGCCGCGACCACGTCGCCGCTCGCCGGGTCGAGCTCGCCGATGACGGTCTTGGGCGGGTCGAAGAAGTCCCGCACGCTGGTGCCCTCGCGCAGGAACTCGGGGTTGACCGCGACCCCGAAGTCCACCCCGGCCGTGCCGCCGGCGAACTTCTCCAGGATCGGTACCAGCAGGTCCAGGCAGGTGCCCGGGAGCATGGTGCTGCGAAAAACGACGGTTTGGCGCCCACCCCGTTCGGCCACCGCGGCACCGATCTGCTCGGTGACCCGCTCCAGGTAGGTGGTGCACAGGCTGCCGTTGGGCTCCGACGGCGTGCCCACGCAGACCAGCGACACCTCGCTGCCCATGATCGCCTCGCGGACGTCGGTGGTGGCGCGCAGCGCTCCGGCCGCCACCACCTCGGCGATCAGCTCGCCGATCCGCTCCTCGACCACCGGGGCCTTGCCGTCGTTGACCAGGTCGACCTTCACCTGGTTCACGTCCACCCCGATGACCTCGTGACCCAGGCTGGCCAGGCACGCGGCCGACACGCAGCCCACGTAGCCGAGCCCCAGGACACTGACCCTCATGACTCGCTCCTCCCCTCGGGCAGGCCGTTCCGGCCGGCCGTCCGCGCGCCGATCGGTCGACGCCCCCCGCCCATCAGTAGGCCCCCTGCCCCTGCAGCACCGCCCGCAGTGTCTTCCACAAGATCACCGCGTCCAGGGCGAGCGACCAGTCCTCCACGTACCGCAGGTCCAGCCGGACCGCCTCCTCCCACGGCAGGTCGCTGCGCCCGCTGATCTGCCACAGGCCGGTGAGCCCGGGCTTGACCAGCAGCCGCCGCCGGATGTCCGGGCCGTACGCGGCGGACTCCTCCGGCAGCGGAGGCCGCGGACCGACGAGCGACATCGAGCCGGTGAGCACGTTGACCAACTGCGGCAACTCGTCGATCGAGTACCGGCGCAGCACTCCTCCGACCCGGGTCACCCGCGGATCCCGGCGGAGCTTGAACAGCAGGCCGGCGCCCTCGTTTCGGTCGGCCAGCTCGGCACGTGCCCGGTCGGCCCCGGTGACCATGGTGCGGAACTTGAACAGGGTGAACTCGCGGCCGTCCTTGCCGACCCGGTGCTGCCGGTAGAAGGCCCCACCCCGACTGTCCGCCAGCACGAGCAGCCCGGCGAGCACCATCAGCGGTGCGAACAGGACCAGCAGGACCGCGGCGCCCAGGCGGTCGACGACCTCCTTGACCGCCCGGCGGCCCCCGGTGAAGGCCGGCATGCTGACCCGCAGCATCGGGATCCCGAGCACCGCGTCGACGTGCAGCCGCGGGCCGGCCACCTCCATCAGCACGGGGGCGACGACCATCTCGGCATCGCCGCCCTCGAGGTTCCAGGCCAGCCGCTGCAGCCGGTCCGGTGACCAGTGCGGGTCCGCCGTGACCGCGACGACCCGGTAGCCGTCGCGCCGGACGTGGTTGGCGACGTCCGTCAGCCGGCCGACGACCGGCACTCCGTCCAGTCGGTCGCCGTCGGGCCCGAGACCGTACGGTGTGCACACCGCCTCCACCCGCCAGCCGAGGTGCGGGAACTTGCGGGTCCGGGCGATCAGGTCGCGTACGGTGGCCGGGCTTCCGGCCGCGAGCACCGGGCGCAGGCACCGCCCTTCCTTCCGCTTCTTGTGCAGCCACAGGCGCAGCAGGTATCGCTCGGTCATGGTGACGAGCGTGATCGCCGGAATCGCGACGAAGATCCAGAGCTTGATGTTGTGCGAGGTGAGCGCGATTCCGCCGAGCGCCAGGACGACGGCCGCCGTGAACAATGAGCGTCCGAGCCGGCGGAATTCCTCGGCGCCCTGGCCGAGCACGGCCGGAGCCCACGACCGGGTCGTCGCAAGCGCTCCCAGCACGAGCAGCTCGGTGCCGAAGGCGAGAATTCCCCATTTCTCGTGCCAATTGGCCGCATCCCGAACCCCGAAGAATCGGCCTATCGCCGCCACCACGAAGGCGGTGGCCGCGGTATCGCTGATGATCACGGTACGGCGGTACTGCTGCTCCCAGTCGATCGCGGGCCGACCGATTCTCCCGCTTCTCGGACGCCCGTGCGCCGGTGGAAACGGCCTGGCCAATGCCCCTTCCCCCTGCTTGACGGCCCCCTCCAGGTCGGCAGTGGGTTCGACGTGTTCGTCCCACACGGTTCCTCCCCCCGGGAGGCTCGCGCCTCCCGCACTGTTCCTCCCCTCGGGAGGCCCCGCCTCCCGTGTCGCGCTGTTCCTGTCTGCGGGGCCCCCGCCCTCCGCGAATGGCAAACCGGCTATTCCAGCTTTACGTGAACATCCCACCCGGGCGCTGACGGTTGCTCTCCGTGCTCAACGCCCCCCTTTCGGGCGGCACCGGGCCTGTAGATCATGATTTGCCGCTTCGCGTCCGGCTGGCGAAGCGAAAATCAATCTAGAGCATCCGGACCATCCAAAGGGGGTGATGTGTGAAACACGTGCTCGATATCTGAAGATTGATCCACCGAAAGGTGGCGGCGCATATCTCTTGAGGAGGAAAGCGTGCATTGTGACGTGTGATGCGATGCGGGAGCTTCTCCAGGCTGCCGGAACCGGCCATTCCGCGCCGTCCCGTCACTGCCGACCGGGGGGCGCCCGAGGTGCGGGCGACGCCGCGTGTCCGCCGGGCGCTGTTCGGCGAGGGTGCGTGCGGGGTCGCGCGGGACCCGGCGCATGCCGCACTGCCGAGGTCTCCGCAAGCTGCCGAGTCCCGGCGCCTGGAGCGGGCCGAGCGGGACGCCGTGCTGGTGGTCGTGGCGCACCCGTCCTGGGAGACGCTGCCGTTCGAGGACCGGGTCGACGCCCACATGCAGCTCAAGTACATCGACGACCCGGCGCATGCGGGTGGCGGGAGATAACGGGGTGTGTCGTCAGCGCGTCCGGTTCTACGCTGCGGCCATGAAGTTCTCGTCCGGCTGGACCGCCGGCCCGGCGTTCGACGACCAGGCCCTCAGTGTCGAGATCGCCGGTTCGGTGCCGTCGGCGGCCGATGCCCAGCAGGTGGCAGAGATCCTCTTCGGAGGGGGCTGGCGGGTTCGCAAGCAGTCCTGGACAGAGTTCGAGGCCGAGCACACCTACGCCCGGTTGTCGGTGCTCCCGCTGGAACCGGTGATCTTCACAGGCGAGATTGCGATCACCGGGATCATCGAGTTGATCGAGACCTTCGGTCGGATCGGCCATCGCTGCACCATAGAGCTCTACGACCCGGACAGCGGCGAACTCCTCGCCGAACGCCCGACCGGCCCGTACCCCGGCACTGAGCCGACGGACGGCCCAGCCCGTTGACCGCATACGACCACTAACCCTGGCACCAGTCATCTGGCCAACCGGTCGGCTCGCTGACAGGCGGGGTCTGTTCCTCCTCTCGCCGGACACCATGATCGCGGCTCTCCGAGATCCGTTGCCCGGTCCCCGCGCCGCCGCGTAGCTTCGGCGTTCGACGGCATGTAGCTCAATGAGTCGGAGCACCGGGCTTGGGACCTGGGGGGTGCGGGGGCAGGGCCCGCCCTGCCGGCCATGGATGAGAACGCTGAGCAGCAGCACCCGACGACCACCGTCTCCACCGACCAGAGGGTCGTGCCGCCCTCGGCCCACACCAGCAGTTCGCCGATGTACTCGCCGGAGCGGTCGTGGACGCGAGCGTCGACCGGCAGGACGGTGGACGCCGGGGCGGGATCCTGCACCAGCCCGCGCACCCGAAGGTCGACGCTCACCGACCCGACTCCCCAGGTGGCCACAACCTCGGTCCGGTCCAGTTGGCTGCGCAGTGCCGCGGCGCCGACGAAGTCGGCCGAGAGGATGTGTCCCAGCACGGCTCGCTCGGCCGGCCTGCGGCAGGGGTATGAACTCCGCCAGCCTCGGCCCGGAGCCGCGTCAGCCGCCATGTTTCATCGCCCACCTGCGCAAGTTTATCGGTTGATAAAGATTGTCCAAATGCCCTAGAGTTTGGTTGTTCGTGATGAATGTTGCGATGGGAGGGCCCATGCTCGCGGTAGACGTCCGGCAGTCGCTCAGGGGCGGTGACACGGTGCTGGAGGCGGCCACCCGCTGGTGGAGGTTCGGCGAGCAGACGATCGCCGACCACGGCGACTTCCTGCTCGCGTTCGTCGACGGCGGGGTATGCGTGGGGGCGTTCGAGATCCGTAGCGCTGAGCCGGACCCGGAGGCTGGCGGCAAGTACGCCTTCGACCTGGTGCCGGCCGCCCGGTTCCAGTGGGCGCTCGGTGAGCGGCTCCCGTTGCCGCCCGGCCGCAACCCGGCCCGGATCCTGACCGGCGCGGCGCTGCGCGAGTTCCTGGATGCTGCCCCCGCCCGGGTGCCTGCCGCGGCTGCCGAGGGGGAGTCGTGACTGGCGGCCCGGACGCGATCGACGCGCTGCTCGGCGCCGGCCCGCGCCGCCCGGTGCCGCTGCCGGCCCCGGCGGAGCGGGAACGGCTGCGTAAGGAGTACGGCTTGTCGAAGGCGGAGACGGCGCAGGCGCTTGGGGTCAGCACCAGCACGCTCGGCGCGTGGGAGTCGGGGCAGCGTGATCCGCAGGGCGAGGGCCGTGCGGCGTATGCGCGTCTGTTGGAGGGCATCGCCGCCCGCCTAGCCCCCGCACCCGCGCCCAGGGCCGAGTCTGCCCCGGGGCCCGCCGCGTCGGTGCCCGCGCCGGTCCCGCCCGCTGCTGCGGCACCGGGCGGTGACGTGGTGGTGGAACTGGACCGCACCCCGGATGGGGAGTTGATCGCCGGGCCACCCCAGCCGTGCATGCGGTGCGGCCGGCCGACGCCGTACCGCTCGGGCGGCCGCCCGGTCCACATGGGCGGCTGGTGCGCACCCGCCCCGGCCGGGCAGCCGACGGCGGCCGCCGCCCCGGTCGCAGAGCAGCCCGTCCTGGCCATGTCCGCCGAGTCGCCGACCCCGGTCGCTGCGCCCCGCCCCGCCGCGCCCGCTGCTGCGCCGCGTCGCACGGCGTCGTCGCGTCCGGCGACGTCGTCCCGGGCGCGCAAGGCGCCGTCCAAGAAGGCCACCGCAGCTGAGGGGCCGTCCGACTGGGAGGCCGCGGCCGCCGCCCGGTTCCCGGCCGGCCCGCTCGCGGTGCTGGACGTCGCCCCGTCCGGCCGGGGCCTGATGGCCTACCTCGCCGACGGCACCCAGGCGCCGACCGGCCCGGCCGGCCGGACGCTCGCCGACGTCGTCGAGTGGGCGCTCGAGGTGAAGCTCGGCTCGCCCAGGTTGCACCGGCACGGCAAGGACGGCGACGCCCTGGTCGTCCTCACCGACGCCGCCCTCGCGGAGCTCGGCCTGCCGCCGATGGGCCGCGACGAGAAGACCGAGTTCGTCCCCCGGCTCGGCCAGCTGCCGAAGACCCACAAGGCCGTCAAGCAGGTGGAGAAGGCCGGCTGGCTGCTCACCCAGCGCGGCCTCGGGCCGTGGGCCAGGGTCTACCGCACGCCCGAGGACGGCAAGCGGAGTTGCGTGCAGCTGTGCATCCCCGCCTGGGGCGCCCTCGCGTCGGGCGGCTGGCAGATTCCGGACGGCCTCGCCGCCCCCGAGCTGGCCCGCCTCCTCGGCACCTACGCGAGGCGCGTGCTGACCCCGCGCGGCTCCACCGCCGTCTCCGGCCTGGAGCTCGTCACCGCGCTGCGCCCGCCCACGAAGGCGGTGCGCACCGAGTCCGGCTGGACGTCCGGCCCGGTGGAGGGCTCCCGGCCGAAGGACGCCTTCGACCCGGCGCCGCCGGAGGTCCCGGACATCCACCCGCTCGCGGAAGGCCGCGAGCCGGGCGGCGAGCTGGTCACCGAGGCGTGGGACTGGCACCGCCCCCTCACCGACCAGGAAGCCGCGGCGCCGTTCGCGGTCGGCCTGGACATCAACATGGCGTTCCTCGCCGCCGCCGGCCGCCTGACGCTGCCGCTGTCCGGCCCGGTCCACGAGCTGAACCCGGCCTTCGACCCGAAGATCCCCGGCTCGTGGCTGGTCGATCTCTCCGGCGTCGACACGAACCCGCTGCTCCCCAGCCCGTTCACCCCGGACGGCTCCCGGCCGACCGGACCGGCCTGGCACTCCACGGTGAAGGTCGCCTACGCCATCGAGCTCGGCGCCCGGGTGCAGCCCACCGAGGGCTGGCTCCGGCACGAGAGCGGCCCGTACCTGGACCCGTGGCACAAGCGCCTGCGCCAGGCCTACGTCGACACCATGGCCGCCCTCGGCGTCCCGCTCACCCTCGCCGACACCGACCCGATCGCCTTCCTGGACGCCATGGCAGGCCTCAAGACCACCGGCGACCCGGCGGAACTCGCGGTCCTCACCGCGATCAAGCAGACCGCCAAGGGCACCATCGGCAAGATGCGCGAACGCCCCCGCGGCCACGGCTACAAGCCCGGCGAACGCTGGGCCGCCCTGGACCGCCCGACCTGGGACCCGCTGATGCGCGCCCTGGTCATCGACACCGCCACCGTCAACCTCCACCGCAAACTCCGCAAGATGGCCACCGACACCGGCCTGCACGCCTTCGCGGTGCTCTCCGACTGCGCCGTCTTCCCCGCCCCCGGCCCCGGCGCCCTCGACATCCTCACCAAACCGGACGGCACCCTCACCACCTCGCTCCGCCTGGGCGTCAGCCCCGGGATGGTGAAGTTCGAGGGCGCCCGGCCGATGGCCGAGATCGCCGAGCTGCTCGCCGACGGCGCCAACCCGGCCCGGCACATCAAGACCGGCGGCGTCGTCTCCGCCGACGAGTAGCCCCCGGGCGGCCCGCCGGCACCTGCCCGGCGGGCCGCCCACCACCCACGACCACCAGCAGCGGCCGCCGACCTCGGGCGACCGGGAGGGAGAGCAGTGTGAGCCGGGAGATCGACGAGGGCCTGGAGCGGGCCGAGCGCACCAAGCCGATCCCGCAGTCCGTCCCCGCCCGGATGCGGTTCCTCCTCAAGGGCGCCAAGGGCTCCACCAAGAAGCTCGCCCAGGACCTCGGCGTCTCCCAGCGCACCGTCCAGCGCTGGCTCAAGGGCCAGGGCACCCCGAAACCCGCCGCGGCGAAGGCCATCGAGCAGAAGGTCCGCGCCACCTGGCAGCCGCGGGTGAAGCAGCGGGTGCGCCGCGACGCCGTGAAGAACGGCTTCATGCTCCACATCCAGGCGACCTTCGGCTACAGCGCGGCCGGCGGCTCCACCGACGACCCCCGCCAGCGCACGATCACCCAGAAGATGCCCGGCTCGGTGGCCCAGCAGCTCTACGCCGCCCGCGACGCCGGAGCCAGCCAGGACGAGCAGGAGCGGATCCTTGCCGAGGGCCTGCGCGAGCACTACTTCCAGGACGGCGGGCACCGCGCCCGCGGCCTCGACGTGGAGCTGAACGACATCGCCTGGATGGACGTCGAGCTGTAGCGCCCCTCGAGCGGCCCGCGTGTCGCCGAAAACGAAAGTCCCGGCCGCCGAAAAGGCGGCCGGGACTTCTCTCATGTGTTTTCCCGGCGCCTGGCCTCGCTCACCGCGGCACTGACCGCAACCCAGGCCTATGCGACCAGCGGCGGCGACCCCGCGCAGGGCTTCCCGCCATGCGACCGGCACGTGGTCGTTCCTGTCGGCTCCGGTCAGTTCGGCTAGGACTTCGCTGGAGGCTTGGGTGCTGGCGGGCCTGTCAATACGGGGACGGGCGCGGGCTCGGCGTCCGGGACGTCCAGGTTCAGGCGGTGCAGGAGTTCTTCCGGGTCTTCCGTCAGATGCGTCTGCAGCTTCTCGTGCAGGAACACGTAGCCCCCGCTGAAACGGCGAAGCAGGACGCGTTGCTGGGCCTCGTCGAGGTAGTGCTGGTAGCGGGCGGGCGTTGCGCCGGTCCAGATCAGGACGGCCCGGACGGTCCAATGCTGGATGACGGCCATCCCGCCGTACCGCAGGGCCCGGGTCAGGCCGAGCAGTGAGCCGAGGTATCCGGCGGCAAGCCCGATCGCGACCGCGGAGGCGTGGGGGGCGACGAGCAGGCCGATTCCTGCGGTCGCGCCGCCGATGAGCAGGGCGTTGACGGATCCGTGGAGGAAAGCGAACCGCACCGACCTGCGAATTCCCTCGTTGGGACGCGGCCGGTCCTCGCTCAGGGACGGCTCGAAGGCCCCGCTCAGTACGTAGATCAGCCAGAGCGGGAACGCCGCCGCCGCGGCCAGCCAGGCCGGCCGGCCCAGGAACAGCGGGAAGACCAGTCCGCAAAGGCCGGTGAGAACGGCGAACATGAGGAGGGCGATAGCCGGCCGGAAAGTGTGCGGTCGACCCGTCCAGCGCAGCTGCTCGACTGGGCGAAGGACCGGTTTGAACCAGCCTTCGCCGATCGTCATCTGGACCCACAGCCAGGCGAGGACGGTGGCGAAAACTGCTGGCGACTTCAAGTCGACGAACAGCAGGAGAATCAGCGAGGTTGTGATGGCCGGCCGGTTGGCGTGCACGGCCGCCCAGGGGCTCGCTTCGGGCAGGTGCCGATTGAAGGCGTCGCCGATGACGTCCTGGGTGGTGCTCGCGATGAGGCCCGAGAGGGCGGGGATCGCCGCGTCGACGAACCGGACCCCGGTCACGTTCAGCGCGTCCGCCGCGGCCACCCAGGGCAGGGTGAGCGTGGCTGCGAGCAGCGAATCGCTCGCCTTGGCGATGACTCGCGGGAACACGCCGTGCTTGGGGGCGAGCCAGCTCTGGTCAAGCCGGTCGAGGTGCAGCACATCCTCCTGCCGCTGCGCCAGCGCCTCGGCCAGCCAGGTCAGCAGGCGCAGCGACCGTGCCGGATCGGTGCGCGGCCGACGGTCGTCCAGCAGCATCCGACGCACATAGGCGTCGAAGATCAGCTTTTCCCGCTGCGCTGGCGTCCGGTCGGGCAGCCGCAGTGCGACGGCCGCGCGGCCCGCGTATGCGCCGTGGATCACTTGCAGCATGAGCGGCGAGCGGAGCAGCGACCACAGGCTTGGGTCGTCGTCGAGCGCCTTCTTGACGTCCGCCATCGCCTCGAGGTCGGCGGCCAGGTAGCGCTCCGCCTGCTCCTGCTCGACCGGCCGGAGCCGTGCCCGCAGCGGCACGTCGACCTCCCGCGCCAGATCGACGAACTCCGCCCGGCATGACACGACGAGGCCGAGCGTGCGCCGCCGGAACGCCGAGAGTTCCTCCGCGCAGCGTCTGCGGTGCGCCGTCGGCACCTGGTCGAGGGCGTCGAGTACCGGCAGTACCAGGTCGGCGTCCAGCCACGATCGTACGAGTCGTCCGTCGACCCGGTCGTAGCTGTCCGCGATAGCCCGGACGAGCCATTCGGCCAGGGGCTCGCCCCGATAGGAGGCGAGACTGAGCAGAATCGGGATTGGGGTCTTTCGCTCCGGCTCGGCAAGGGCCGCCTCCGCGAGGTCACGGGACAGGCGGGCGAGCTGCGTTGTCTTTCCCAGGCCGGCCTCGCCAAGGAGCAGCAGGCTCTCACCGGACCACTCGAACAGGTCATGCAGCGTCGCGCCTTCGACCGGGGCGGCGAGGAACGGTTGTCCCTTCTTCGTCGAACGGGATTTTCCCAGCGGCGGGTTCCGCAGCACCTCGAAGGAAGGCGGCAGGAGGTAGGCCGTCTCGGCGTCTGCGACGGTCTGCCCTGCGGTGTCGCGGACCAGTTTCAGCATCCGCAGCCGCGTCGCGTCACCGCGATCACGCGATCGCCGCCGGCGCAGCAGCATCGACGCTGCTAACAGCAGACGCAGCCAGCGCCGCACCACGCCGCCTCGGGCATCGAGTGGGCGAACCTGCGCGACCAGTGCCGGCTCGTCCTGGTCGACCCCGGGCAGCGGGGCGAGCCCACGGGCGACCGCCGCCGCAAACCGCACGTCGTCATCCCCCGAACCGCCGCCGATCTCAGCGCTGCTGCCTGCACCGGTGTCGACGGTTCTGTCAGCGGCTGCGTCGTCGGGCGGCTTGGCGCCGGGCGACCCACCCAGCCACACGGCCAGGTCAGTGCGCTCGGGCGGCACCGGGCTGTTGATGTCCACCGCGTGCTGCTTCAACGCGTTGACCAAGGCGATGAGCTGCCGGGGTTTGATGGCGCTGGTCCCCGTGAACTTCTCGCCAATGGTCGCCCGCGGGATCTTCGACCCACTTTTGGCGGTCAGTATCTCGAGCTCCCGGAGCGACGGGTTGCCGCATTCGTTCCGCAGCGCTCGCAGCTCAGCGGCGAGAGCTGTTCTCCGGGCTGTTTCCTGGTCGCTCATTTGGTCAGCGGTCCCCCTGTCTGGGGTCGGCCGTGTTCGGCCGGACCCGTCTGGGTGCGTCTGGAACGGTCAAATCATGGCCGACCGTCGAGGCCTGATGGACCCATACGCCCGGATTCGCCGGGTGGCACCTCTCGGAGGAACTCGTGTCCGATTTGATCGTCGCCGGCACCACCGCCGCATCCGGCGTCGGCCTGGCGTACGCCGCTAGCCTCCTCGTCGCGGCGCTGACCGCGGTCCTCGCCCCTTCGGCCGATCGGCGTGCCGACGCTCGGCAGGCCTTGTCGCTGCTGCTTTCACTGCTATCCCCGCGCAGGTAGCCGTCGGAGCCGGCGGGGCGGCACCAGCGGCCGCCCCGTCATCGGAAATTAGGCTCGATGCGCGAGGGTGTGGGTGGTCAGCCGAGGCCGGCTTCGAACCGGCCCGACGGAGGCACGGCCGCCCGCCGACTACGTTCGCGCTCCACCCGCCGGATCTTTCTGTGGCCCGGTGTCATCCGTTTTCGGCCCGCACCGCGTCTAGGGGGCATGAGAATGACGAACAGCCCGGATCCGGAACGGCCGGCGTTCGATGCGTTCGTGGCGGCGCGGTACCAGGCGCTGCTGCGCGCCGCGTACGTGATCACCGGGAACGTGCACGACGGAACCGATCTGCTGCACGATGCGCTGGCCAGGGTTTACGCCCGGCGTTCCCTGATCAGGGACGCTGCGGCCACCGAAGCGTACGTGCGCAGGGCCATGGTGCGCGCGCACATCTCGCGCTGGCGCAGCCTCGGACGGGAGACGCCGACCGCGCAGCCGCCCGAGTTTGCGGCGCCCGAGCCGGCCGAATGGGATCCGCAACTGGGAGCGGCGATGCGTCGGCTGCCGCCGCGTCAGCGCACGGCGGTGGCGCTGCGGTACTACGCGGACCTGCCGATGGCGCAGGTCGCGGATGAGATGGGCTGCTCGCTCGCTACCGCCAAGACACATCTGGCCCGGGCGATGAAGGCGCTCCGGCAGGACTTGGCGCAGGACAGGCAGGACAGGGAGGCGATCAGCGTTGGTGGATGACAGTGATTTCGAGGGGCGACTGGTGGCCCGGCTGGGCGGACTCGCCCAGGGCGTCGGGATGGTCGGCGGGGTTCCGCTGGAGCAGGTCAGGGCCGCGGGCCGGCGTCGCGTGCGGCGAGTGCGGGGAGCGTGGGCCGGTGCGGTGCTGATGGTGGGAGCCGTCTGTACGGGCGCGCTGCTGCAGTTGCCCGGCGGGACGACCGCGCGCGAGGCGGCCTCGGTCGGGGTCGGGCAGGCGGAGGCCTACCAGATCCCACCGCAGGACTGCAGTTACGACGGCCTGTTGATGAGGGGCGCGAGCGGACGGCCTGTCGCGTCGCCGGGGGCAGACGTCACCATGGTCACACCCGAACCCGCCGAGTTCGTGGCGGTCCAGCTGGCCACGGCTGTGGACAAGCTGGGTGAGCAGTACCCGGACAACTTCCGCGGCACCTGCTGGGACGGGCCCAAGCGGACCGTGTACGCGCTGCGGACGCAGGGCAGCGGCTTCGACGCCAAGGCAACGGCGCTGGCGGCCGAACGGCCGGGCGTGACGCTGAAGCTCGTCGACCAGTGGCCGTGGGAGGCGAAGAAGTAGCAACCACAGGGCGGTGCTGTCGCCCGTACCGGCCCGGCCGTTGTAGCCCCTTACTGCGGCCGGGCCCGCCCGCCGAGACGCTGCAGCGCCTGGCAGCCGGCCCCAGGACCGACCCGGTCAAGCTGAACGGACTGCGGTACGCCGTCTGAGTGGCGGCGGGGTTCGGCGGGATGGCGGGGTGGGCAGAGCCTGCGACATGACGACACCCATCACCAGGCGTCGCCGCCGTCGGCGCCGCCCGTCCGCGCCCACCCCGCCCGCGCCCGCCTTCCCGGTTCGCGCCGGATGGCCGCCGGCCCCGGCCCGGTCGGGCAGCGCAGGGTGCTGCCGGACCTGGGCCAGCGAGCACCTGACCCCGGGCGGGGTGGTCGTCCGCACCACCTGGCACGAGCCGGCCTGCCCGGCCTGGGCCCGGCGGTGACCGCCGGCACGGTGGCCGGGCCGTGGAGGGTGTCGTGCTGACCCGCGATATGTGCCCGTCCGCGGGGGCGGGTGGGCCGTCGTGACTTTGCCGGCGGCAAGGCCGACAGTGGAGGTGTGGGGGTTGCGGCGAACGAGATGATCATCATGGAATACAGCCGGAGCGAAGTCATCGCCACACTGCAGAGAGCCGGATACTCGGAGGAGGCGGAGGAGGCGCTGCACGAGCTGCCCGACCCCGTCGATCAAGACCGCCTCGCGGCCTGGGGCCAAGAACACGGAATAACCAGAGACGGGCTCATCAGCCGGATGGGCGGCAGCCCCTGAGCGCGGAGCCAACCGATTGGGCCGTGTCTCATAAATGATCACGTGCGTGCTCCAGAACCTGGTGGAACCGGGTCGCATGTGGCAGCGAACCACGCGTTTCTGGAGGCATCGTGGCGGGACCAGCAGTTGGGCTGTGGCTCTTCGAGCCTTGCCGCTTCGAGGATGTCCTGACCGGGCGTGGTCCCGTGGCTGGAGACCTTCTGTGAACCGATCGCGACCGCGGCTGGCGGCGATCTGGGCTTCTGGGTGCGAGACGCTTCACTCCTGAACGGCCCATCCGCAGCCAAAGGCCAAGCCGCAGGATTCGGCACCTACGACCACAGCAACCAGACCCTCGCAGCCGGCATCCCCACCGGCTGCGCCCCCGGAGACATCGTCATAGCAGCGATCGGGAGCAACACCGGCTCCGCCCCCGTCCTGCCACCAGGTTGGCAGCGAACGCCCGAAGTCCAACTGTCCTCCTACCGTCTGACCATCGCCTTCCGCCGCGCCACCGACCACGACGGCTGCACCCTCAGCGGCACTAGCCAGGCCCAATGGGAAACAGCACTCGTCAGCCTCGGGACTGACGGCCCGTCCCCTAACCGCTAAGAAGCCATTGCCATACAGGTCGAGGCACCTGCCGATCGAACGGACACCTTTCCGGTGCCCCGGTCCGTTGGGTGCAGCTGGCGGTCGCCGACCGTCACCGATGCCTTCTCGTACGCCTCGCTGCTCTCTCGTCCGGTGTCCAGAACCGCTGCTCAGCCGCGCGGACCACCCGAGGAAAGCATTCGGATCGAGCGGCCTTCGAACGAGGGATCTACCGAACGTTCGGCTGGTGGCGTGGTAGCGCTCCGTCGATTTGGCATGTACTGTGCGTGTCGGTGAGTGCGCAAACGAGCGGGCCGCCTTTGCTCTCCGTGGGGGGAGTGCTGGGGCGGCCCGGTGCCTTGCCTGGGCCCGGCCGTGCACTCCGTGGGGGGAGTGCCGGTTGGGCCTTTCTCACTGCCTCTGTTCTACCCGCTGGTATCTGGATCCATACCGCGCGCGACGTTCGAGTGTTGTCGCCTGGAGTATCCGGATGTGGCGCCGCGTCAGACCCCCGCTGTCGGCTCCACGAACCTGCACGCACCGGGATGTGGCCCGGGAGCCCTCCTCGGTTGACGGCGGCGGGGCAGCCCCTTCCCGCGCCCAGCCCGAGCCGGCCCGAGGGGCCGGTCACCTCCAGCACCAACGCGGCCCCCGGCCACGGCGTCGGGGAGACCAGCGCGCAGCGGTGCCGCCGCAGCCGCGCCGCGAGGCGCTGCGCCAGGTGCGGGGTGAGCGTGCCGTCTGCCGGCGGGGTAGTGGAGTCCCGACGGGTTCGTGGTTGGGCCTGGGGCAGGGTAGGTCAGCATTTCAGCAGGTAGATGGCGTGTATGGGACTTTCACTCGTTGGTGTGGGATTCGCGTATAAACTCACAGATTCCAGGAGTTACTGCCCTAATCTGCGGATCTGTGGAGGATTCCGGTACTCGGCGGCTGGCGTTGGTCAGTGCCAGTCCTGCCCCAGATGGGCCAGGGCTCATCGGTGACGGTCTGGTCGAGCCTGGTCTTGCCGATGTTGTGACGCTTCAGCGGCGGGCCGCGGCCGGGGTGTCGGCGGACGACGAGCAGGCGTTCTTCGTGGACACGATGGCGGAGTACTGCTGGGCCCGGGATGTCGCGGGTTTGGCGCCGTCAACGCTGGAGCGGTTGCTGCGTCCGGTCGAGGAGGTCTGCGGGTTCTATGACCTCGTGCCGTGGCACCTGACACCGCGCCATCTGGACCTGTACTTCTCGGGTGCCGGGAAGCGTGCGGCGTCGACCGTGCGTGGCAAGGTCTCGACGATCGACGCGTACTTCGCCTTTCTGGAACAGCGGTACGCCGGGGAGATCGCCCGGAGGTTCGGTGTGGCGGTCGAGTCGCCGGTCGACCCGTTCAACCGGCCGCGGCACCGCGGGGACTTCGGACTGCGGATCCCGCCGTCGCGGCGGGCGGTGCAGGAGTTCTTCGCGTCGTGGCGCCAGGCCCTGCCCGGCGCGCGGAAGTGGCCGGTTGCGGCGCGCGACTACGTGATGGCGAAGCTCGCCTACATCTCGGGGGTTCGGGCGGCGGAGCTGTGCGGGGTGCGGATCGGGGACGTGCACTGGGAGCTGGGCCAGTGGGGCCGGTTCGTGGTGAAGGGCAAGGGTGCGCACGGGTCGGGGCCCCGGGAACGGGAGGCGTACCTGTTCGCGGAGGGCCGGGAGCTGCTGTGGTGGTACGTGGAGGAGGTACGCGGGGAGTTCTGCGACGACCCGCTCGACCCCCTCGCACCGCTGTTCCCGTCCGAGCGAATGCCGACGGCGGTGGCGGCGCTGAACGTTGCGGTGGCGCCGGCACTCGGCCCGGACGCCTTCCGCCGGGCGTTGAAGAACGCGGCCCAGCTGCACCTGCACGGTCCGGTGCGGGAGCTGTTCCCGCATCTTCTGCGGCACGCGTGCGCGACCCACAACTACGAGGCGGGGATGCCGTTGTGGGATGTGCAGCGGATTCTCGGACATGTCTGGGCCAGTACCACGGTTCGTTACGTGTCGTCGGTGAAGGCCGACCCGGAGACGACGAGCCTGGAGTCCTCGCGCCGGGCGGTGCGGCGGTTGAGCGGAGAGGTGTGACGGTGAAGTGGAATCTGCGCTGGGTGGCGGCCCAGCGGGACATCTGGCGGCCGACCCAGCTGCTGGTGGCGTTCCAGGAGGTGGGCTTCAACCCGTCGCTGAGCAAGGTCGCGGCGCTGTGGAGCGGGAAGCCGGTCACCGTGCGCCTGGACGACCTGGACCTGATCTGCGCGGCGCTCGGGTGCACGGTGGCGGACCTGATGGTCGCCGAACCCGCGGCGGCGCCGGCCGCGAAGCCCGAGGCCCCGGCGCGGGCCGCGGGGGCAGGTGCCGCCGGACCGGTGCCGAGGGCCGTGGGCGGTCGGCGTTCGCTGCCGCCGAACTAGGGAGCCGTCGGTGGGAGGGTTCACGTCGACGCTGGTCGACACGTGTGTGCGGTGTGGTGGCTGGGGGCTGGTGCGGGCCAGCGGGATCTGCCTGCCGTGTGGGTTCTGGCGGCCGACAAAGCGCTCGGTCGGGCGGTGCTGCCGGTGCCGTCACGCCGAGGAGACGCGGCTGAACATGGACGGGGTGTGCAGGCTGTGCTCGTTGGAGGCGAGGTTACATCCGGACAGTGACTGGGTGGCGGCGTTCCGCGCGGGTCGGCCGCTTCCGGTGCGGCACCTGCAGCTGTCCCTGGTAGTGCCACCAGGAACGGTGCTCGCCCGTACTCCGCCGCTCAGTCACCGAAACGCCTCGGCCTACTCCAGGGACTCCTGGGGCCAGCCGCCGGCGGACGACCCGAGGGTCTGCACCCCGCAGATCACCGGCCAGCTGCCCCTGCCCCTGGCGCGGATGCGCCGGGTCTTCCTGTATCCGCACGCGAACCGGATCGCTGGCCGTGACCTTCCCGGCGCTGAACTGGTGGAGCGGATCGCCCGCGAGCTGCACGCTGAACTCGGCAAGGGCGACTTCTGGAAGGTGACGGTCATTCGCCACGCCCGTCTGGCCCTGGCCACCCGCGAGGCTGGCGAGGACCTGGTTGATGTCCGCGTGCTGCCCGACCTGCCCGACCTGAGCGCCGCCGTCGCCCAGGTGCTTGACCGGGCCGGGCTCCTCACCCGCCGAATCGGCGTCACCGCGCCTCGCTATCGTCCCTACGCAGAGGGTCGTGTCGTTCCGCACCGGGTGCTGCGCAAGACCAGCTGCCGGATCTGCCTGGCGTGGGGCGGCGACCACCGGCCTGTGTGCGACCGCTGCCAGCACTGGCGGCGCAAGTTCCCCGCTGGCCGCTGTGAGCGGTGCCATCGCGACGGCCTCCCGTTGAAGGACGGTCACTGCCGCTTGTGCCACGTGGTTCTGGCCGAACACCACGGCGACGGCGAGCCCGTCGATCAGCTCTGGTTCGGCGGACCGAACATGCCCGCCCTGTGGCTCCCCGCCTCACAGCTCCGCCCGCAGGACAGGAAGACCGGCCGCAGAGAGGCCAAACGGCGAGCCGAACGCGCCCGCCGCCAGATGACGCCCCCGTCCCCACACCTGGTCGACCCGGATCAGGACGAACTGTTCCCGCCGCCGCCGCGCGACTGGGCCCGCGTCAAGGACCGCCCGCTGCCCGCCCTCACCTCCGAGGCCGAGCGGCTGGTCGAGGATTACCTGGTGTACGGCCGCGAGCGGAACTGGTGGCCCTCCGGCCACGACCACCACGACGTGCAGACCCTGCGCCTGGTCGTCGCGCACCTCGGCGCCCTCGCGCCACTCCACGAGGTGGACATCCGCTCCGCCGCCGACCTCAAACGTGCCTGGCACGCCCGACGCACCCTGTACTTCCTCGCCGAACGAGGCCTGCTCACCCGCGCCCCAGGAACCGGCCGCGACCGCGACGAAATCGCCGTCGACCGGCTTACCGGACAGGTCCCCTCCGCGTTCCGGGACGACGTCCACTGCTGGACGCAAGTCCTGCGCGGCGCGGGCCGCTGGCCCTCGCCCGCCCTGCCCTGGACGACCATCCGCGGCTACCTCACCAGCGCCCTGCCGACCCTGACCATCCTCGCCACTACACACACCTCGCTGCGGGAGATCACCCCCGACCACCTCAGCGAGGCGATCGGCGCCCTACCCGAACACCGCGCCCGCACCGTGCAGCCCGCCATGCGCTCCCTGTTCCGAGCGCTCAAACGCGAACGGCGCGTCTTCCGCGACCCGGCCCGTACCCTCACCCTCCCGATGCCGCAACGCCTGCCCCGTCCGCTGCCCGCCGACCGCCTCGCCGGACTGCTGGAACGCGCCGCGACCCCGACCGCGAAGACCGTCCTCGCCCTCACCGCGATCCACGCAGTCGGATCCGAACAGATCCGCCACGCCCGCCTCGACCACCTCGACCTCGCCGGCGGCCGCCTCCACCTCCACCACGGAGGCCCCCGCCGGACCGTGATCCTCGACGAACTCACCCTCACCCTCATCCGGCAAATGCTCCACGAGCGCCACCACCGCTGGCCGCTCTGCCCCAACCCCCACCTGATCGTCAGCCAGATCACCGCCGCCGACCCCACCGGCCCACCCGCCTGCTCAGGCTTCTTCTACGACCTCTACACCGCCACAGGCACCCCTGCCGGGCGCCTGCGCCGCGACCGCGTTCTCGACGAGGCACACCACACCGCGGACCCCGTCCACCTCATGCGCATGTTCGGGATCTCCGTGGCTACTGCCGTCGCCTACACTCGCGCTGCCCATCCCGAACGCTTCGGGGCCGACCCCGCACAGCCGTAGCCGCTGTGGCGGATGCTGGGCGACGAGTAGTTCCAAAGTCGGTCGGTGAGCGGGTGATAGGTCGGCCAGTGGTCCGGTTGTGCCAGATCGCGCAGGTCATCGCCAATAGCCGCTGGCCGACGCGTGCACCGACACCCTCGATGGCGCCATGATCGGCGCGGCCTTCCGGCCGCAGCCCAGGACAATCCTGTGGTTGCCGATGGCGAGCCCTCATCCGTCAAATTCGGCCGATCTTTCGATCAGGTCGGACAGCCATTTTGGAGGGCTCTCGATCTGCCTGATGAAGTTATGAAATCTAGCCCTGTCGCTGTCGAGCAGATTGAGGATCGTCACCTCCGCTCTCGATGGCGCCGCGGCGTCTCTGTACAGTTGCCAAAGTCCCGTGCGTGCAGCGTTCGCGCACGCGGCGTCGAGTTCTTCGTCTTCCCCGCACAGGCATCGCCAGATGGTGTTCAGAAGCTCGTGGCGCGCTGCAGGCTGGAGCTCCTCACCCAAGGCGGCCACCATCACCGAGACGGCGACCGGCGTGACCTCGAAAAGAAGTGGCGCGCGTTCAACATGCCCAGAAAGGCTGGGTAGAAAATAACTATCCGAGGTTGCCGAGATTATCGTTCGCAAAAAATTGGCCAGATGCCCCGCCGGGCGGCCACACCCGCAAGTATATGAGTTCCAGTCGATTCGGTCGATTTCCATCAGTGACAGTCTCAATTAATCCGCCTTGGTAATCGATGTCGCTGCCGCATGCCGACAAATCGCAAGGGAGCTTAGCCTCGATCTTGCATGACGGCTCGTCAGCTCGGCTGGCGGGCCGTTTCTGCTTGTCCGAGCCGGGTCTTCTGCCTGTAGGAATGCCGAGGGCCCGACTGGCGCGTCGGGTGGGCGCCGGGTTCCACGACTCCGGAAGTACCGCTGCTCGTTGGGATGGGGCGATGTCGCTGGTCAGCCAGGGTCCGGCAGGGTGTGCAGGCGGGCGAACGCGCTGGTGATCGTGCCGGTCCAGGGCCAGTGGCGGGCCAGGCGGAGGTAGCTGCGGCGGCCGGTGGTGACGAGCTGGGCGGCGGCGGAGAACAACCGCAGCCGCATGCGCTTGGGCTCCCACCGACGAACGTCGCCTGCCAGCGCGAGCATGGGCATCCAGGCGAGCAGGTCGAGCGCGAGCTGGACGATCTCCAGCCAGACCTGGTTCTGGGCGGCATCGTGGAGGGGCAGGTTGCGCAGGCCGGTGTCGCGGGCGGCGCGGATGCGGTCCTCGGCCCGGGCCCGCCGGCGGTGCCGCAGCTCCAACCGCGCGATTGGGACGCCCGTGGTGTTGGTGGCGAAGCAGGTCAGGCGCATGCCATCGGCGTCGGTGAAGCGCAACTGGGCGCCGGGGTGGGGCCGTTCCTTGCGGACGATCAGCCGCATCCCCTTCGGCCAGCCCGTGAGGACGTCGCCGGCGAGTTCGGCGACCCAGGCGCCGTCACGGACCTTGCCGCCGGGTTCAACGGCCGGCGTCCAGGCCGGGGCCGGGATCTTCAGCACGGCCTGGTGAACGGCGTCGGTGATGGTCATCCCGACCGAGAAGGACAGCCATCGGCCGCGTGCGGTGAGCCAGTCGAGGAAGTCGTGGGTGCCGCCGGCGGAGTCGGTGCGGATCAGGGTCCGGCGCCCGCGCCGGTATTTCTTCGGCAGCTGGGCCAAAGCCAGGCGGGCCGCTTCGATGTGGTCGGCGGCCGTGTTGCTGCCCGCGTTCCCCGGCCGCAGCAGCCCGGCGACCGGTTCCCCGGAGCCCTCGCGGCCGTGGTCGACGAACGCGAACAGCGGGTGATGGCCGAACGTCTTCTTCCAGGTCTTGGCCGCGTCCTGCTTCTCTGAGTGCGCGAGGACCAGCACTCCGTCGATGTCCACGACCACCTCGCCACCCGCGTCCGGGGCCGCCTCGCCCGCCAACCGCCAGACCCGCTCGCGGACTTCGGCCCGCGCCCGCCGGATCGCCGCCAGTGGACGGGATCCGGCCGCGGCGAGGGTGTCGACCAGGCGGGAGACTGTCGGGTCGGAGGCCACCGGTCCGAACACCGGGGGCTCGGCCCGCAGCATCGCGACATCGGCCAGGCAGTCCCCGCCAAGCGCCACCGCGAGCGCGAGGTCCAGCAGGATCTTGCCCGGGTCGTGGACCGCCCGGGCCTTGCGCCACGGCGCCAGTGCCGCCGATATCGCCGTGTCCAGCCCTGCCTTGCGGGCGGTCTCGACCAGAAGCACAGCGCCGGACTGCGAGACCACCCCGCGACCACCGCCCTCGACGCGGACACGCGGGTATGACCCGATACGCTTACTCACCTGGGAAGTGCCTCCGACGGGCGCGGGAACAAGGGCCTAGACAATCCTTATTCTCGCTGGTCAGAGGCACTTTCTGCTTTGCTGACCACCTGCCGGACAGTCAGCTTCGTGAAAGCGCGAGGTTAGAGCAGATCGGCCGTCGACCTGTAACCGCGGCATGGTGACGCCTCGTCACCACAGCGGGCCGACCAAGCAGCGGACCCGATCAACCATGACAGCGCCCGCAACCGGCTGGTCCTCGGCCCCGCCTACTGGGACTGGCCCTCCGGTTCGACGTGATGGTGGCACGAGAATCTGCGAACCTGTCGGCTTCCGTCGAGGACTACCTCGACCTCCTCGGCGCCCGCTGCCGCGACCTCCCCCAACTGCGCTCCACCTTCGCCGAGCTCCTCATCAACTGCGCCGCCGACCAGGAACCCTTCGAACTCGACGAGCAGTACCGCGTCCAGCGCTTGCTGGAACGCCTGGCCACCCCCGTCCCGGCGGGCCACTGCCCGGTCTGTGCCCAGGCGATGCCGCCGGCCTCCATCGGCCGCGCCCGCCGGTACTGCACCGACTGGTGCGGCGACCTGGTCCCCAAGGCGTGCATCCCCGGCGACCCGCAGACCCTGGGCGCCGAGAAGTTCGCCGCGCTCGGCAACCTGCGCTCCCACCTGGCCGAGGGCACCACCGGCACGCCGCTGCCGCTACCAGCCGTCCATCACCCGGACGTCGCCGGAGATGGCGAAGCGGCGGCAGGCGAGGATCTCGGCGGTGGTGACCCGCCGCCTCCGCCCCCGCCGCCCCACTTGATGGCGGAGATCAGTCAGCCGGCGGCGAAGGGCACGGGGATGTCGTACTGGTGGCGGGCCTGGTGGGCGATCAGGCCGTAGGTAGCCTCCGAGACCTCCACCGGCTGAGTCCCGGGTCTGTTGCCAGACCCGGGACCCCGGAGCACTGCCTCAGAGCGCGATCAGGAGATCGTCCACTGCTGGAGCGGGGAGTTGGTGTTTCGTTCCTCGGTCACCAGGGAGCCGTTCTTGGCGTACGCCGTGGTCAGCAGCAGTCCCGAGGAGCTGTTGGCGATGGTGTAGGCGCCCGAGGGCAGCTGGGCGACCGTCCAGTGCCTGATCGTCGCACCGGTGCAGGGGTCCTGGAACACCGGGGTACCTGGGACGGGGGCCTTCCAGCCGTTGTCGTCCAGACACAGCTTCGAGGAGCCGTTGGCGATGGTGTACGACCCGTCCGGCTGCTGGGTGAACACCCACTTCTGGTTGCTGCCACCGTTCTTGACCCAGGTGATCAGCTGCTCCCCGTGGACCCTGGAGGAGCGCGGGTCGTCCAGGGCGAACCCGCCGGAGACCGTCAGCACGTGCGTGCCGTTCAGGTTACCGCCGCCGTGGTTGACGATCGGGTGCGAGATCGCGCAGAAGTCGGTGTCGTTGGACCACGAGGCCTGCTCGGCGTAGCTGCCGAACGGGCCGAAGTTCACGTTCTGCGCACCGCCGGCCCGGCCGGGCGCGATCCAGGCGCACTCGTCCGAGTTCTCGTAGTCCTTGGTCCCGCCGTGGGTGCCCGGGTTGACCCACCCGGTGCTCGGGTAGGGGTCGGACATCATCTCGTGCCACTCGTGGCCGAGCGTCATCGTGTACCCGTCGAGCGCGCCCGCCGCACCGGCGTTGACCCAGTTCTTGCCACAATCGTCCACGTCGACGTTGTAGGGCTGGTTGCTGAACGCGATGTCGTTGCCGTAGGCGGACGGCGCCGCTCCGCCGGGCAGGTTGACCGCGTCGTTGTTCCAGTCGTGCCACGCGCAATACCCGGTCTTCGGGTCCTTGTAGCCGTCCGGGTTGGTGCCGTGCGGCGACATGATCACGTAGTACGCGTTGCGGTTGCTCGCCGCGGTGGTGTTTCCGAAGTGCCCGGCGGCCTTGTTCGCCTCCAGAGCCAGGCCGTGACCGTTGACGTTCTCCGGCTCGGGCGCAGCGTTGTCGTACCACACACCGGCCAGCACACCACCGGCCTGATAGGGGACGAACTGCGAGGCCGGCAGGTTCGCCGGGCACGCGAGCGCACCCTTCGCCACCCCCTTGCCATCGCACCACTGCGTCAGGTCCGCCGACCAGGTCTCACCATTGGTGCCGATGCCCTTGAACATCTGCTGCGCCGCACTGGCCACACCGGCCGGGTCCCCGGAGAACTTGGCGTTGCCGTTGGCGTCGGTGCTCCGCTTGCCCCACTGGTTTCCGTAGAAGACCAGGTACACCTTGGTCTTCGCCCCGCTCATGACGCCCGCGCCACCGATACCGCCGTTGTAGGCGAGCGTCTTTGCGTCAACGTCAGGTGCCGCAGCCCGGGCGGCGGCGTGCGCCGTACGAGCCTGGGCGGCCTGCCCGACCGTCGCCATGACGCCCGCCCGGTGGACGGGTGCGGCAGTGCTGTCCGCCGCCTGGGCGGCACCACCGGCGGCGGTCGCGGACGTGGCCACGCTCATCAGGAGCGCGGTGGCCATGCCGAGCATGGCCGCGCCACGTATCGTCGTTTGCTTCACTGAGTGATTCCCCTCTGAACCGTTGTGCGGTCCATCCCAGAGATTGATCAGCACGATTGTGCTGCGGCGAAATTAGAAGTCGTGGCAGGTGCCCGTCAAGGAGAAAACCTGGAAATCCATGCAGTGAGAACGTCGAAACATGCCGGAAACATAAACCGGGATCGGGGGCGTGTGAAATTAATTCGGAGGACGCGCGAAATTAATTCGGATGAGGCGCGGCGCCAACCAGAACGAGAACGCCGGCCCAGCCATCGGAGCGATTGCGGCGAACCTCATCCACCGGCCTTCCCACGTGGTCCCGTGTGTGGGTTCGGGAATGGGTGAGGGGAGACACGTCTTCGTGAAAGTCGTAAGCCGGCCTGATGGCCGCTCAGTCGGCTGCCGGCGCTCGCTGTTCGGGCACCAGGAGGAGGGCCTGGAGGCCATCGTGCGGGGCTTGACACCGCGGCCGGGGCACTCCGCCCCGAACGGGCTGCGGGTGACGGTGCAGATAGCCACCGATCCCCGGAAAGTTGTACGTGGCGGCGGTGGCCGGCCATCAGCTGGTGCCCCGCGGTGTGGTGCTGGTCGTGGTGCCGACGCTGGATCTGCTGGTGCAGATGATCGGCTCGTGGCGGGCCGCCGGCCGCGGGGCGGGCCCGTTTGGCACCCGCGGGCGCGTCGTGAACCGTCCGCTCCAGGGCCGGACGGGAGGAATTGAAGGCGGGAAGTCAATGGTGGTGCGCGTCGGGGGAGCGGCAGTGATGTGGCGTCAGTGTTCTGGCAGTGGTTGAGATCCTGTTTCTGCTGGTCGGCTGCTCGGTATCGGCTGTTGTGGTTTGTCGTTTGGGTGCTGTCATTGTTGTCGTTTGTGCTGGTCGTGGTGGCTGTCGCCCGGTATGGATGGCCGGGGTCCCGGTGCGTTCCTGATAAGGGGCTCGGCCGGGTTAGTGGAGGGGATTTTATCTCGGGTTGGTGTCCGCATGGGGCGTGTGGCGGGATTCCCGCACGGCGGGTTTCTGGCACAGCCAGCCGGGGTCGGACCGGTGGAATGTTGGCAGGAAATTCGTGGGCCCGCACCCTTTACGAAAGGCGGGATTTCTGGCGGGTGATGGCCGGAAGCGGCACCCCGATTCTGGCGGGATCCCCTTACACCTAGCCTCGATCTTGCATGACGGCTCGTCAGCTCGACTGGCGGGCCGTTTCGGCTTGTCCGGGCTGGGTTTCCGGCTCAAGAGACGCCGAGGGTTCGACTGTCGCGTCGAGTGGGCGCCGGGTTCCACAGCTCCGGAAGTGGTCCCGATGTTCGCCGGGATGGGGTGATTTCGCTGGTCAGCCTGGGTCCGGCAGGGCGTGCAGGAGCGCGAACGCGCTGGTGATCACTTCGGTCCAGGGCCAGTGGCGCGCGAGTCGGAGGTAGCGGCGGCGGCCGGTGGTGACCAGTTGGGCGGCGGCGGAGAACAGCCGCAGCCGCATACGCTTGGGTTCCCACCGTCGGGCCTGGCCGGTCAGGGCGAGCATGGGCATCCAGGCGAGCAGGTCGAGCGCGAGCTGGATGATCTCCAGCCAGATCTGGTTCTGGGCGGTCTGGTGGAGGGGCAGGTTACGCAGGCCGGTGTCGCGGGCGGCGCGGATGCGGTCCTCGGCGCGGGCGCGCTGGCGGTGCCGCAGCTCCAGGTGCGCGATGGGGGTGCCGGTGGTGTTGGTGGCGAAGCAGGTCAGGCGCATGCCGTCGGCGTCGGTGAAGCGCAACTGTGCGCCAGGGTGCGGCCGTTCCTTGCGGACGATGAGCCGCATCCCCTTCGGCCAGCCTTTGAGGACATCGCCGGCGAGTTCGGCGACCCAGGCGCCGTCGCGGACATCGCCGCCGGGTTCGACGGCTGGGGTCCAGCCGAGGCCGGGACTAGGAGCACGGCCTGGTGGATGGCGTCGGTGATGGTCATCCCGACCGAGTAGGACAGCCACCGGCCGCGGGCGGTGAGCCAGTCGAGGAACGTGTGGGTGCCGCCGGCGGAGTCGGTGCGGATCAGGGTACGGCGTCCGCGCCGGTACTTCTTCGGCAGCTGGGCCAGCGCCGTGTGGGCCGCTTCGATGTGGTCGGCGGCGATGTTGCTGCCTGCGTTGCCCGGCCTCAGCAGCCCGGCGACCGGTTCGCCGGACCCGCCCGGGCCGTGGTCGACGAACGCGAACAGCAGGTGATGGCCGAACGTCTTCTTCCAGGTCTTGGCGGCGTCCTGCTTCTCGGAGTGCGCGAGGACCAGCACTCCGTCGATGTCCACGGTCACCTCGCCGCCCGCGTCCGGGGCCGTCTCGCCGGCCAACCGCCAGGTCCGCTCGCGGACGTCGGCCCGTGCCCGACGGATCGCCGCGAGGGCGCGGGGCCCGGCCGCGGCGAGGGTGTCGACCAGGCGGGAGACGGTCGGGTCGGAGGCCACCGGACCGAACACGGCCGGCTCGGCCCGCAGCATCGCCACATCGGCCAGGCAGTCCCCGGCCAGCACCTGCGCGGCGGCCCGCAGCTCCGCCAGCCACGTCCCGATTGCGGCCGGGGACTGGACAGCCAGCCGGGCACTGAAGCGTTGCCAGGCCGAGGCGAGGGCAAGGGCGTCGGTATCGGTCACACCAGGACCGTAGGGCCGTGCACTGACGGTCGGCCGCCAGGTCGGCTGCAGGACGCTCCGCGTCGCTCGATACTCCCGCCGGCTCGGCCCCGGGCCGGGACACCCACCGGCCGGCCGGACGGACGCGGCCAGGGCGGCCGCCGGCGTGCGGGGGAGGCGGACCCGGCCTTTGACCGCGCCCGGTGGCGCTCCACCGCGTACCTGGACGAGGAGGGGTGAGGAGGACGAGGAGTTCGGCCTGGCCCGGGGCAACCCGGAGGCGATGGTCCGCCTCGTCGCGAAGCGGCCCCACCGTCCCGGGCCTTGACCACCGCGCCCAGCTCACCGACCTGCGCGAGTCCCTCGCGGGCGTGGTCGACGTGCGCCCCACCGACTGCCTGGGCGCCTGCGAGCAGGCCAACGTCATCGTCGTCCAGCCCTCCGCCGAGGGCCGCAGGGCCGGTGGCCGACCCGTCTGGCTCGGCCTGGTCAACGACCCCGATGCCGCCCGCGACATCACCGTCTGGGTCGAGGCGGGCGAGCCCGGCCTCGCCGACCCGCCCGACAGCCTTGACCTGTACGCGTTCAGCCCTTCCCGCCGCGTCCGCCAGCAGATCGGCGGCTGAAGCGGTCCGGCCCGAGGGAGGTCGGGCGCGGCTCGCCAGGTAGGTGCTCCAGTCGCGGCCGATGCGGCGGGTCCACTGGCCGGGGAAGAGCCAGGGCGTGCCGGGCCGTGCCGAGGTGCGGGCGACGGCCGAGGCGGTGACGGCGTGTTCGGCCTGCTGGGCGAGCAGGTGGAACGCCGCCGGACGGAGGGCGGCCGGGTGCTCGCCGAGCCGGATCGTGGGCCTGCTTCCGCTGGTGAGGTGGCGGGTGGTCAGTTCGGTGATGCGTGGGTCGCTGATGCCGTGGAGCAGGGTCGGGCAGCCGGCCGCGCGGACGTCGAGCGGGAGACTGTCGTCGTTGAGGCAGCGGTCCAGAAGGTTCCACCGCTGTTCGGGCGTGGACCATTCCCGGGGCTCGGCTGCGGGCCGGGGCCCGGGACGTCGAGGTGGGTGGTGAGGCCGCGCGGGGTGGTCCACTGGAGGAAGCTGCGGACGGAGCGCCGGGACGGACCGCCGCGCCCAACCGGTCCTCGACGTGGCGCTGGGTGGACGGCGTCGAGGGTGAGGCCGGTCTCGGCCGTCCAGGTGAGGAAGGCGATCACGGACAGCAGGTGGCCGCGGAGACGGGCCAGGCTTCCTTGAGTGAACCGCGTGCGCTCGGCGTGGCGCCGCGCGCCTCGGACGACGCCTCAACGCTGCCGAGCCGGCCGGCCGGCCGGTGGGTGTCCCCATCGACGCCCCCCGCCAGCACCACCGCCGGCGCCGCCAACACGGTGACCACCACCTACACCAACCATGGCACCACCACGCTCAAGGACCTCCAGCTCACCCTGGCGGCGCCCAAGGGCTGGAAGGCCGTCGCGACCTCGCACGACAAGTTCGCCAGCGTCAAGCCCGGCCAGACCGTCACCGCCACCTGGACCGTCACCCCCGCCGGCCGACGCCACCCTCGGCGCCTACTCCCTGCCCGTCCAGGCCACCTACCCGGGCGTGCAGTTGTCCTCCGAAGCCATCGCCCAGCTCACCCTGGCCGCCCCCGCCCCGACGACGACCGCCACGGAGCCGAACGTGTTCCTGGACCGGGGGGCCGAGCGGCCCGACCGAGTGACCCCGTCCAGGAGGCGCGACAACCACATCTGCTGCCGAACGGTCGGCGGGCCGCAACCGGGAACCTCCGTTCCCGGTTGCGGCCCGCCGACCGTTCGGCAGTGCGAACACCCGTGACTCGCCCCGGGGTGACGGGGCGATGATCCATCAGGTACCTAAGGGGTCAGTGTCCCCGCTGCGCCCCCGACTACGGGTACGTATTCCGACCGGCCCTGATTGCCCCGGTGAGGTCCACTACGACACCTTCGGAGCCGTCGTGCACCGACGGCCCCACTCGACCAGGCCCTCGGCGCGGCCCACCCCCACGCTTCACCTGCTCCACCTGCAGAAACCCCCAACACCGGTCCTCCAGGACCTCGCCAAGACCGGATGCCCGTCGGCGGGCGTTCCCCCGCTCCCGCCGCCTTTCCACGACGACCCCCACTGGAAGACATCCACCATGCGACGCCCCACCATCCCGCTCCCTCCTCCCGCGCACTCGCCCGGGCGGCCGTACTCCCCGCCACCGCACTGCTCCTCGCGACGTCCCAGGTCGCGGTCCCGGTCGCGCACGCGGCGACCGACTCCCCGCTCGTCAGCGGCAACCTGCTCAAGGACGCCGGGGTCGAGAACGCGGACCACTGCACCAACAACGGCACCGACACCATGGACATCAACGGCTGGACGATCACCTCCCGGTGCGCCCAACGTGGTCTGCTACGGCGCCAACGACTACCCCGACACCTCGTCACCCGGGCTCTCCGGACCCGCGGCAACCAGTTCTTCGCCGGCGGCGGCGCCGGGGACTCCGGCCTGTCCCAGGCCGTCGACGTGTCGGCGGCCCACACCGCCATCGACCGGGGCGACGTGCCGTTCAGCCCTCTCCGGCTGGCTCGGCGGGTACTGGAACCAGAACGACCGCGTGGGCATGACCGCCACTTTCCTGGACTCCAACGGCGACCAGATCGACTCCTCCGGCATCGAGCCCGTCACCAACGACGACCGCGGCAACACGGGCGGGATGCTCTACCGCGAAGCGACCGGAGACGTTCCCGCCGGCACCCGGACGATCCGCGTCGACCTGAACTTCATCTGGACCGACGGGAAGACCACCGACGGCTACGCCGACGACCTTCCTACCTCGCGATCGGCGCGAAGCTGCCGGCCCCGAAGCCGCCGTCACCAGCGCGAACCTGCTGCAGGACCCCGGGGCCGAGGACGTCGCGCAGTGCTCGAAATACGGCAAGGACGGCATGACTGTCCCCGGCTGGACGATCACCTCCGGTGAGCCGAACGCGGTCTGCTACGGCGCGCCCGACTACCCCGACGCCTCGTCACCGGGCTCGCCGAACCGCGGCGACCAGTTCTTCGCCGGCGGCGGCACCGGAGACTCCGGCCAGTCCCAGACCGTCGACGTGTCGGCGGCCCACACCGCCATCGACCAGGGCGGCGTGCCGTTCAACCTCTCCGGCTGGCTCGGCGGCCTACTGGAAACCAGAACGACCGCGTCGGCATCACCGCCACCTTCCTGGACTCCAGCGGCGAGCCGATCGGCTCCTCCGACATCGCCCCCGTCACCAACGGCGACCGCGGCAACAAGGGCGGCATGCTCCACCGCTCCGCCACCGGAAACCGTTCCCACCGGCACCCGGAAGATCCGCGTGGACCTGGCCTTCACCTGGACCTCCGGCAACACCACCGACGGCTTCGCGGACGACCTCTCCCTCACGATCGGCGCCAACCTGCCAGCACCGAAGCTGACCGCCCCTGCCTCCAAGGTGCCCGGCTTCGACCACGTCTTCGTGGTCTACCTGGAGAACCAGGACTTCGGCGACAATCATCGGCAACAGCGACAAGGCCCCCTACATCAACAGCCTGCTGGACTCCGGCACACCTCGCTGACCCAGTCGTACGCAACGACCCACCCCTCGGACCCGAACTACGTCGCGCTGGCGGGCGGCGGCCCTCTACGGCCTGTACGACAACAGCAGCATCCCGCATCGACGCCCCGCACATCGGCAACAACACCGTCGACGCCCGCCGGCAAGACGTGGAAGGCGTACACGGAGTCCGCCAACGGCAACTGCGACACGAGCTCGCACGGCGACTACTGGGCCGACCAGCTGCCGTTCAACTCCTTCGCCAACATGCGCGACGACACCTCGCCGGACAGCTACTGCGCCCAGCTACGAGCAGCCGCTGACCCGGATGTACTTCCGACCTGAAGTCACACCTCCACCACACCGAACTTCGCCTGGTTCGAGCCGAACGAGTGCCACGACATGGAGGGCTGCGGCACCCGCGCCGGCGACGACTGGCTCAAGAACACCCTGCCCGCCATCTTCAACTCGCCCGCCTGGACCCAGCAGAAGTCCCTGCTGATCCTCACCTTCGACGAGGGCCGGAGCAAGTCCTTCGGCCCCAGCTACCCCAACAAGGTGCCACCATCCTGCTCGGCTCCAAGGGCACCGTGACAGGCCGGCTACGAGGAGCTCGGACCGCACCGACCAGTACGGCCTGCTGCGCACCATCGACCGCGCGCTCGGCCTCCAGCCGCTGACCAACAACGACGCCTACGCGGCCACGGTCAACGACGCCTGGACGCACCCGGCCAAGAACTCCCCGACCAACCCGGTCCCACTCACCGGACCCTCCGCCCGAAACCAGGACTGACGACCGGTGACCCCCGCGGCCCCGGAGCCCGGCTCCGGGGGCCGAACCGCACCCTCCTGCACCAGCTCCACCGGCTCCGCCCGCTCGCCCTGAGGAATCTGTCCTTCGGGTGTCTTCGGGGGCCCTTCCTCAGCTGTCCCATCGTGGGAATCGGTCTTCGGAACGTCCTCGAAGTAGCCGATCGAGGCCGGTGAGTAATTCGGGCCGAGGGTCGGGCCCGGCCCAGTCACAATGGCGACCCCTCCGTACGCAGAAAGCAGCGAACGGTGCGACCGGATCGCGGCCGCCCGATGGCACTGAACAATTCCTCCGTGGCGTGGCGATGAGCCACGACCAGCGTCGGGGCGGCGCCGTCGGGATCTTTTACCTGCCTGGAATCCTCGGACCGGGCCGCGTTCTCGCTCTGCTCGGCGCCGCACGCCCTCCAGGTGAATCGCATGCGCTCCGATCCGGGCTCAGGCTTCCGGCGCGTTTCAAAATTTCCGCCGCGTGACGTTATCGGATCGCTCCTTGACAAGCGCTTCCACGAATCTTAATTTCGCCTCAGCACATTCGTGCTCATCAACCTCTGAAGTGGACCGTACAACGGTTCGGAGGGGAATCGCGCAGTGAAAAGAACGACGATACGCGGCGCGGCCGTGCTCGGCACGGCCATCGCGCTCCTCGTGAGCGCGGCCGCGTCAGCGACCGCCACCGACCGCCACCGGCGGTGCCGCCGATCGCGGACGCCCCGGCTGCACCCGCCCACCGTGCGGGCGTCATGGCGACGGTCGATCAGGCGGCCCGGGCGCGTACGGTGCACGCCGCCGCCCGAGCTGCGGCGGCTGCCCGGCCAGCGGCACCCGTCGTTGGCGACAACACGCTCGCCTACGGCGGCGGCCTCGCTGGCGCGGGCGTCATGAGCGGGGCGAAGACCAAGGTGTACCTGGTCTTCTACGGAAACCAGTGGGGCAAGCGGAGCACCGACGCCAACGGCAACGCCAAGTTCTCCGGCGACCCGGCCGGCGCGGCCGGCGCGGCGCAGCAGATGTTCAAGGGCATCGGCACCAACGGCGAACTCTGGTCCGCGGACCTCACGCAGTGGTGCGACGGCCCGGGGATCGCGACGGGTGCGACCGCGTGTCCGGCGAACCTGCCGGCCTCGCAGTTCGTCCCCTACCAGGCCGGTGGCGTCCTGGCCGGCGTGTGGTACGACAACGCCGCACCCGAGCCGAAGAACGTCGACGGCCACGGCCTGGCCCTGGAGGCGAACAAGGCCGCCGGGCACTTCGGCAACAAGACCGCGGCGAGCAACCGCAACGCGTACTACGTGATCATGTCGCCGCACGGCACCAACCCGGACAGCTACCAGGGCCAGTACTGCGCATGGCACGACTGGAACAACGACGCGGCGAACCTGAACGGTGGGGCGGCGCCGTCCGCCTACGGGAACGACATCGTGTTCAGCAACCAGCCGTACAACCTCGACGTGGAAAGCTGTGGCGAGAACTTCGTCACCGACGGCGCGGCGGGCACCCTCGACGGGTACACGATGACGATCGGCCACGAGTGGCACGAGATGATGTCTGACCCCTACCCGTACGCCGGTTGGGCCAACCCGGGAACCCACGGCGGAACCAAGGGCCAGGAGAACTCGGACGAGTGCTCCTGGATCACCCCCGGCATGGTCGGTGGCGCGGAGCGGGTGAGCTTCGGTGCGTTCGGCAGCTACGCCGAGCAGGCCTCGTGGTCCAACGACACCAACTCCTGCGCGATCTCGCACCCGATCGTCCACCACGGCGGCGGCAACCTGAACGGAACCCACCAGCTGACGGTCGCCGGCGGCTTCGCCCTCGACGACCCGAACTCCTCCACCGTCCCCGGAGAGCGGCCGATCACCTGGATCAAGGACGGCGGCACCAACCAGAACTGGGTCCTCACCCAGCAGCCGGACAAGTCCTACACCATCGCCAACGCCGCCTCCAAGCTGTGCCTGGACGACGGCGGATGGCAGGTCCCCGTCCCGGGTGCCGCGGTCACCCAGGAAGTCTGCACCGGCGCGGCCAACCAGCACTGGCAGATCGCACCACTTCCCTCGGGCGACTACACCATCACCAGCACCAACTCGGGACTGCTCCTCACCACGGACTTCTCCGACAACAACTCCCTGGTCAGCCAGGACCCGAACACCGGCACCCCGCGCCAGCAGTGGACGATCTCCTGATCGCCACCACCAGGCAGCACCCTCGGGCCCCGGGTCCGGGCAACAGACCCAGGACCCGTCCACCCAACCCCGCCCCACTGACCGCCACCTCCACCGGAACGTCCACACCCATCCAGGACTGACGACCGGTCACCTGCACGGACCCCGGAGCCCGGCTCCGGGGTCCGCACCGCACCCTCCTGCACCAGCTCCACCCGCTCCGCGGTGAGGAATCCGTCTTCGGGATTCTTCGGAGCCCTTCCTCAGCTGTCCGGGCATCGTGCGCAGCGGCCTTCGGAACGTCAACGAAGTAGCCGACCGGGGCCGGTCGAGAATCCGCCGCCCGGCGGATTATTCGTCCAGAGAAACAGCTCGCCGAACATTGGCAACCCTTCGTCGCACCACAAGCGGCGACCAGCGTCGGAGCGGTTCCACTGGGGTCTTTCCCCTGCCGGGAATCCCCGGACCGGGCCGGCATTCTCGCTCTGCTCGGCGCCGCACGCCCTCCGGGTGAATCGCATGCGCTCCGATCCAGGCTCAGGCTTCCGGCGCGTTTCGAAAAGCTCACCCTTTGACATTCTCGGCCCGCCCCTTGACGAGCGGGTTCCGTGAATTCTAATTTCGCCTCAGCACATTCGTGCTCATCAACCTCTGAAGTGGACCGTACAACGGTTCGGAGGGGAATCGCGCAGTGAAAAGAACGACGATACGCGGCGCGGCCGTGCTCGGCACGGCCATCGCGCTCCTCGTGAGCGCGGCCGCGTCAGCGACCGCCACCGGGGGTGCCGCCCGATCGGCGGACGCCCCGGCCGCACCCGCCCACCGAGCGGGCGTCATGGTGACAGTCGATCAGGCGGCCCATGCGGCCCGGGCGCGTACGGTGCACGCCGCCGCCGCCCGAGCTGCGGCGCCCGCCGCTGAAGACAACACGCTCTCGTACCACGGCGGCATCGGTGGCGCGGGCGTCATGAGCGGCGCCAAGACCAAGGTGTACCTGGTCTTCTACGGAAACCAGTGGGGCAAGCGGAGCACCGACGCCAACGGCAACGCCAAGTTCTCCGGCGACCCGGCCGGCGCGGCCGGCGCGGCGCAGCAGATGTTCAAGGGCATCGGCACCAACGGCGAACTCTGGTCCGCGGACCTCACGCAGTGGTGCGACGGCCCGGGGATCGCGACGGGTGCGACCGCGTGTCCGGCGAACCTGCCGGCCTCGCAGTTCGTCCCCTACCAGGCCGGTGGCGTCCTGGCCGGCGTGTGGTACGACAACGCCGCACCCGAGCCGAAGAACGTCGACGGCCACGGCCTGGCCCTGGAGGCGAACAAGGCCGCCGGGCACTTCGGCAACAAGACCGCGGCGAGCAACCGCAACGCGTACTACGTGATCATGTCGCCGCACGGCACCAACCCGGACGACTACCAGACCCGGTACTGCGCATGGCACGACTGGAACAACGACGCCGAGCGCCTGAGCGGCGGACCGGCCCCGTCCGCCTACGGCAACGACATCGCGTTCAGCAACCAGCCGTACAACATCGACATGGGTGCCGGTTGTGGCGCGAACTTCGTCAACGCCGGTGCGGCGGGCACACTCGACGGATACA
Organism: Kitasatospora cinereorecta; assembly: GCF_024172095.1. GTDB lineage: Bacteria > Actinomycetota > Actinomycetes > Streptomycetales > Streptomycetaceae > Kitasatospora > Kitasatospora cinereorecta. The sequence continues at coordinate 382,554 of NZ_JAMZDX010000009.1, forward strand.
CCACATCGCTCGGCCACGAGTGGCACGAGATGATGTCCGACACCTACCCGACCACCGGGTGGGCCTACCCCATTGGGCAGGACGAGAACTCGGACGAGTGCGCCTGGATCAAGCCCGGCCAGCCCGGCGGCTTGGCGAACGTGAGCTTCGGTGCGTTCGGTACCTACGCCGAGCAGGCCTCGTGGTCCAACGACACCAACTCCTGCGCGATCTCGCACCCGATCGTCCACCACGGCGGCGGCAACCTGAACGGAACCCACCAGCTGACGGTCGCCGGCGGCTTCGCCCTCGACGACCCGAACTCCTCCACCGTCCCCGGAGAGCGGCCGATCACCTGGATCAAGGACGGCGGCACCAACCAGAACTGGGTCCTCACCCAGCAGCCGGACAAGTCCTACACCATCGCCAACGCCGCCTCCAAGCTGTGCCTGGACGACGGCGGATGGCAGGTCCCCGTCCCGGGTGCCGCGGTCACCCAGGAAGTCTGCACCGGCGCGGCCAACCAGCACTGGCAGATCGCACCACTGCCCTCGGGCGCCTACACCATCACCAGCACCAACTCGGGACTGCTCCTCACCACGGACTTCTCCGACAACAACTCCCTGGTCAGCCAGGACCCGAACAGCGGCACCCCGCGCCAGCAGTGGACGATCTTCTGATCGCACCATGAGGCAGCACCCTTGGGTCACGGGGCCGGGCAACAGGCCCTGGACCCGTCCACCCAACCCCGTCCCACTGACCGCCACCTCCACCGGAACGTCCACACCCATCCAGGACTGACGACCGGTCACCTGCACGGACCCCGGAGCCCGGCTCCGGGGTCCGTGTCGCGCTGTCTGACCCGACGGCGGTACCGCGACGGCGTCTCGTCGGTCTCCCGCCGGAACGCGGTGGCGAAGTGCTGGGACGACGAGTAGCCGAGGTCCATGGCGATCGCAGTGATCGTCAGGTCGGTCTCGGCGAGCAGCAGCCGGGCACGTTCGGTTCGCAGGCGGGTGCGGTACCGAGCGGGTGGCTCACCGATCTCGGCCCGGAACAGTTCGGCGAAGTGGGCGGGCGACAGGCGCACTTCGGCGGCCAGCTCATCGACCGTGCGGCCCTCGGCGAGCCGGTGCTCGATGCGCCGCTTGGCCGTCGCGACGGCCGGGTGCATGGCGAGGTGGCGGCCCGGCGGCCGGCTCTGGGCCAGCCGGGACGCCTCGATGACCAGCAGCGCGGCGGTGCAGGCCAACCCGGCCGCGCGCTGCGGCTGAGAACGTGGTGCCGTACCTCGACCACCCGTCCGCGCTGATCCGGGCCCTCGCGCGAGAGGCGGCACGCCGCACCGGTACGGATCCCCTGGCGTACTACCGCGCGGGCATCCAGGCTGCCGAGCCGCGGGTCGGGGCAGTCGGAGGGCTCGCCGAGACCGGCAGCCGGGCCGACGGCCCACTGCTCACCGCCCTGCTGGACAACCCGGCTCCTCAGGTCCGCGTCCACGCGCTGCGCGCCCTGCGGAGCCTCGACGTGGTGCCCATGCCCCGGGTCACGGCGCTGCTGCGGGACGGCTCCACCACGGTGGTCAAGGAGGCCGCCGCCACGCTCGCCCCCAGTGCCACCCAACTGCCTGCCGACCTGCTGTGGGACATGCTCACCGACCCGCAGCGGCCGGCCGTCCGACGGGCCGGCTACCGGTTGTTGAGCCGGCACGACCGTCTCACCGCGCTCCGCGCCGCCCTCGTCGTGAGTGGCGACACCCACCCCCGACTCGCTGCCCAGGGCAAGAACGACGCCACCACCCAGATCCGCAACCTGGCCCCGCACCCCTGGCGCACCCGCCCGGTCCCGTCCCTCGACGCCAGCCCCGCACAGGCCGCCGAACTGCTCGCCCTGGCGGAGCAGCGGCGTACCGAGCTCACCGAGGACGTGGTCCGACTGCTGCGTGACGCGCTTCGTCCGGGGCCCGGCAACCGGTAGCCAAGTCGCAGGCAGGGGCACCTCGTGCGGCTCGCTCGTGTTCGGCGTGTGGGTTTCACCGGGTTCGGCGCAGGCGTTCACTCCCTGGCGCCATCGGCCGCTCTGTTACGGCCGGTCACAAGCCCTCCACAGGCGGGCCCTGGCGCACGGCCTGCCTGGGATCCCTGTCCGTTACCCCTCGGTCCACGACCGTCCGACCGTCACCCGATCGGTGGCCGCTCTGAAAATGCTCAGTGCTTGGCCCCTTTTCTTTCGGGCTCCCAGAGTGGACGGGTGTAGCATTTGGTTACGTCGTACTGATTGGGGGTTGAATCGTGAGGATCAGCATCGGCGGCGATCACGTCGAGGTGCCCGATGGCCTGGGCCGGGCGCTGCTCGCGGCGCTGCGGGAGGAGCGGTTGGTGGAGCCGCCGCAGGTTGCTGGCTTCGACGACCTGGTCGACCTGGTCGCGAGCCTCAGCCGGCTCATCCAGCACCTGACGGTGTTCAAGGAGGTGGCAATCTCCCGTGCAGACGCCGCCGGCGCCTACTCGAACCGCCGAGCCCTGGCCCTCGCGGCCGCGATGTCCGCTTCCCAGCTCGGCCGGGTCCTCGAAGGACATGGACTGCCGAAGGATCGCCGCAGCGGCGGCGTGAACCTGGTCGTCGCGTTCCGCGCCGCCGACGACGGGGTCCTGCACCTGGCCGCCGAGGCGGACGTGGCCGGCCTGCCCGAGTTCACCCTGCCGTTCACCCCCACGCAGACTACGGCGGAGCGGACGGAGTTCTCGGGGCGGGAGCTGACCTTCTACTACCGCCCGCAGGTCTCGATCGCCGCGGCCGACCTCGGGCGCAGCGCCGGTTACACCCTGCGCGACGCCGAGCACGGACTGATCGCCTGCGTCACCGAGGACGTTTTCGACGCCCTGTTCGGCGACCCGCGTCTCGACCCGACCCGACCCAACGGACGCTGAGGAGCAGCCCCCGATGTCCGACGAGCTGTTCGACTCCGTCGACGCGCTGCTCGCCGCGGTGAGCAGCGGTCTGCCGCTGCCGGCGGAGCGCAGGCGGCTGCGCCTGGCGGCCGGGCTGACGCCCGCGCAGGTTGCTGCGGCCCTGCGGGTGAACTCGGCCCTGGTCCTGGGCTGGGAGGACGGCAGCGCCGTCCCGGGCCCGGACATCGCTCCGGCGTACACGCGCCTGCTGGAGGGCCTGGCAGCGCGCTTCCCCGCCCCCGAGCAGCAGCCCGCCGCCCCGGTCGCACCGCAGCCGCAGACGCACGCCCAGGCCCCGGCGACCGCCCAGCACGCCACCGACGCGCCCGCCGTCCCGGTGCTCGACCAGAACCCGGACGGCTCGCTGCTGATGGCCGCCGCGGCGCCGTGCGTGCAGTGCGGCCAGCCCTCCGTTTACCGCGCCCAGGGCCGCCCGATGCACCTCGGCGGGTTCTGCCGCCCCGCCACCCCGGCTACCGAGCCGGCCGTCGAAGCCACCCAGCAGCCGACTGTGGCCCCGGCCCCGGCCGAGCAGCCCCCGGCCACGCCAGCACCCGCTGCTGCTCCCGTCGCCTCCGAGCCGGTCCGGCCCGCACCCACCGCCACGCCGGCCCCGGCGGGCAGGACGCGCCCGGCGACGGCCCGCCCCGCTGCCCGCCCGGCTGCCCCGCGGCCTGCCGGTCCGGCCGCCCCGGCTGCTGCTTCCCGGTGGTGGCCGGTGGTCGCGCTGGGCGCCGTCGACGGTGGTTGGGTGCTGGACGTCCCGCAGATCCCGGCCCCGGCCGGGACCAAGCTGGGCGACTGGTTCGCGTGGCTGGGTACCGGGCTTCCGCTGCGCGTCGAGCGGGCCCACCCCTTGGGGCGTGGTGGCGACGGCACGGTCTGCCTGACCGCGGCCGCGCTCAAGCAGCTCGGCCTGCCCGCCGCCCTGCCGGGCACGGAGAAGGCCCTGACCTCGCTGCAGGCAAAGATGGCGAAGGCCGCGGCCAGCGTCGGCATGGAGCTGAGCGACCACATCGGCCCGGCCTTCCACGTCTTCCGCCGCACCGGGTCGGCCGGCGGCCCGAAGACCTCGGTCCGGGTCACCATCGCGCCGTGGCTCGGGCAGGGCGATGCCCGCCAGCAGGCCACCAGCGCCCTGGCGGGCCCGCTCGCCACCGCCCCCGACGGGACCAAGGACGGGGCCACCTTTGCCCGCCGCTTCCGTGCCTTCACCACCGACCTCGGCGTCGCCCCCGGCGCCACCACCGCCTCCACCGCGATGCTGCTCCTGGACGCGGTGCGCCCGCGCATGGAGTGGGTCAAGGACGAGGCAACCGGCGAGTGGTCCTCCCACCTGCGTGATGGCGCGCTCCCGACGGGGGACCTGTGCGTTGCGCCGGCCGCCGGCGCCCGCCACCCGCTCACCCGCGAACTCCTCAGCAAGGGCGAGGCGGTGTGCGAGGAGGAGGACTACAAGTGGTGGGCCCGCGAGCTCACCGAGCAGGAGTCCGTCCGCCCGTGGGCGGTCGCGGTCGACGTCTGCGCGTCCTACCTGTCCGTCACCGACTCCCTGCGCCTGCCCATCGGCCCGCTCGAGCACGCGCGGAACCCGGCGTGGGACGGCGGCAAGAGCGGCGGCCTCTGGTGGTGCGACTTCACCAGCACCCCGGTGGACGAGCTGCTGCCCCACCCGGCCACCTTCCACGGCCAGCCGCCCACCGGCCCGGGCTGGTACGCCACCCCGACCGTCGCCTACATGGCCACCACCTACGGCTTCGACCCGGCCACCATCACCGACGCCTACCTGTCGACCCACACCGTTCCGCTGCTCAAGGAGTGGACCGGCCGGATCCGTGGCGGCTACAAGCGCGCCTACGCCGACCTCGGCCTGACCGACGGCCAGGCCCCGGCCGAGTTCCTGGCCGCCTACGCCGTCCACAAGGACGTCGGCCAGGACGAGGTCCGCGCGGACGCCCTGGTCCTCGCGGGGCTGTACAAGAACATCTACAAGGGCGGCATCGGGAAGTGGGCCGACTCCGCCCGCCACCTGGACGACGAGAC